>JAXLQM010000008.1:0-433817 GCA_046331645.1 Bryobacteraceae bacterium | reverse complement strand
CGGGGTGAAGGATTACATTGACCGCACGATCCTGGAAGTGCGGCAGAGCGGGGTGTCGAAGACCATGTTCGGGCGCGAGCGGCCGATTCCCGATATGCACAGCCGGAATCCGAATGCGCGCGGCTTTGCCGAGCGAATCGCGATCAATACTCCGATGCAGGGCGGCGCCGCGGATTTGATCAAGATGGCGATGATCCGCATTGACCGGTTGCTGGCCGAAGAGGGATGGAAGACGCGTATGCTGCTGCAGGTGCATGATGAGTTGGTGTTGGAGGCTCCTGAGGAAGAGGCGGAGCGCGCATCGGCGATGGTGAAGCGGGAGATGGAAGGCGTGTATCCGTTGACGGTACCGCTGGTAGTGGAAACGGGAATCGGAGAGAATTGGCGTGATGCGAAATAGATGGTGGATCGTGCTCGCTGTCTTCCTGGCTTCGTGCGGCGGTGCGCCGGAGGAAAAGAAAGCAGCCGCGCCAAGGAAGATTTTGCTGCCGGATGTGTATCGCGTGAAATTGGAAACCACGAAGGGCGAGATTGTGATTGAAGTGAAGAAGGAGTGGGCTCCGCGAGCGGCGGAACGGTTTCATGAGCTGGTTTCGGCGGGATACTACAACGACTCGCGGTTTCACCGGGTGATTCGCGGGTTCATCGCGCAATTCGGGATCGCGGGCGATCCGCGGCAAGGGGCGCTGTATCGGGATTTGAAGTTCCCCGATGAACCGGTGGTGTTGGGCAACAAGCGAGGCACGGTTGCCTTCGCCCACAATGGGCCGAATACGCGGGCGGTGCAGGTGTTCCTGAATTTGAAAGATAACTCGATGCTGGACAAGCAGGGGTTTCCCGCCTTCGGAAAGATTGTGGAAGGAATGGAAGTGGCCGATAAGCTGAGTTTCCTTTATGGGGAACTGGCGCCGAAGGGGGCCGGGCCGGATGGGATACAGGCTGAATTGCGAGGGAATGTGTATCTGGATAAGGATTACCCGCGGCTCGATTCGATCCGCAAGGCGAGTGTTCTGTCGCAATGAAGCGAGTCTCGAACAGGGAATTGATTCCGCTGGCAACAGCGTTCCGGGCAGCCTTGAAGAAGCAAAAAGAGGCGCTGCGGGATGAGCGCTGGGCGTGGTATCCCTACGACACGCTGTCGAACTTCACGCATCTGGCGGAGTTGTTGGACGGCGCCGGGCTGCAGTTCTGCGAGTTGGCGGGCACTGAGCCGCTGGCCGACATCGGATGCGCGGATGGCGACCTGGCACTGTTTCTCGCTTCGTTGGGATGCGAGGTGGATGCGGTGGACAATCCCGTGACGCATCACAACGGGATGCGCGGCGTGCGGTTGCTGGCGGCGGCACGCCAGGCTCCGGTGCAGGTGCATGCGGCGGATCTGGATGAGCAGTGGTCGCTGCCCCGGGAAAAGTATCCGCTGGCGCTGCTGCTGGGAGTGCTGTATCACCTGAAGAATCCATTCTTCACGTTGGAGATGCTGGCGAAGCGTTCGCGCTACCTGCTGTTGAGCACCCGGATCGCGAGCCGGTTCCCGGGCGTTGGGCAGGAAATGACAGCGGTGCCCGCCGCCTATCTGGTGGCGGAAGATGAGATGAATGCCGACAACAGCAACTTCTGGATCTTCACCGAAGCGGGGCTGCGGCGCGTGCTGCGGCGGGCGCATTGGGAAGTGCTGGGATTGATCACGAAAGAAGCGGGTGGGGATGATGTGAGGGCGTATGTGGTGGCGGAGAGTCTCTATGGGCTATCGAACGTGGAGTTGCTCGAAGGCTTCCATGCGGACGAAGGACAGGGGTGGCGTTGGACAGAGCCGCGGTTCACACTGCGGATTCCTGTCAAGGGGCGCGCGCCGCGGCGGATCACGTTGAAGGTGTATGTTCCGGATGCGCTGTTGGATGAAGGGAAGCTAATGGTGGCGTTGCGCTGTGCTGGGCGCGAACTGGGGGCAGACACGATCGCTCTCAGCGGGGATCATGTGTTGGTTCGGGATCTGCCGGCGGTTGAGGGCGCATGGGTGGATGTGGAGGTGGAGGTGAGTCCAGGACTGCGGGTAGCGGGAGATGGACGGATGCTGGGACTGATTCTTGCGTCGGTGCAGATTGAGACCTAGCCCGGCTCAGGTGGCAAATACGGCGAGGCTGCGGATGATGGGCTCGGCCGTGGATTGAGCTACGGTGAGGCGCACGGCGGCTGCTTCCACAGGCGCGAAACGATGAATGCGTTTGTGACCGATGGATTGGGCTTCGGCGAGCGTGGTCCAACTCGACGCGCTGGTGTGCGCTTCGATCTTGTAAGAGCGGATGCGCTCGCCTTGCGCGATGTCTTCCATGATGTGGACGTGATCGATGCGGGCGGGCTTGCGGAGCTTCAAGGTGACGGAATTGCCGCGGCCCTTGGTTTCGGCAAGTGGCGCGGAGAAGCGCCGGCGGATTTCGCGGCCGAAGGCGGCGTAGGCGCGGAAATCGGCATCGGGGATGAGCCCGTCGCGATCCGGTGTTCCGCCGAAGATGAGAGTGCTGTTGAGGCCCACGGATTTGTAGTACATGTCCACCATGGCTTCGGGTGAGTAGACTTTGTGATCGTCGTTGGGACGCCAGAACCATTCGTGATTGCGAATGGGCACATCCACCATGCCGGGGCTCCACAGTGTGCCGTTGGGATCGCCGTGGAGAAGCAGATCGCGGTTCTGCTTGCCGGATTGCTGATGAGCGCGCTCGGCGGTGGCGAGGTCGGGCATGGTGGACCAGCAGGGATCGCCGGCGAAGCCCGATTCATTGCCGATCCAGCGGTGTTCGCGGCGCTGCGGGCTGTGATAGAAGACCGTGTTTTTCTGGTGGCGATCAATGATGGGAACGACGTCGGGGCCGCCGTTGTCAGGGTGCGGGATGCCGGCGTCATACCAGATCTCGCAGAGAGGTCCGTAGCGGGAGACGAGCTCTTCGGTCATGCGCGCGCCGAGTTGGGCGAAGGCTGTTTGCGTGTCGCCGCCTTTGCCCCAATTGACGCGATAGCCCCAGACCTTGTGGAAGGCGTTGCGATGGCAACTGAGATAGACGCCGGGCGCGATGCCTTCTTTTCGGCAGGAGCGCACGAAGTCGCCGAAGATGTCGGCCTTGCCGTTGCGCCACGAAATTTGTTTGAGGCCGTAGGGGTAGAGATCGCTCTGCCAGTGGAGGAAACCGTTGAAGTGCGTGGCGGTGAAGATGGCGTAGCGCGCGCCCATCTCTTTGGCGGCGGCAATCCATTGATCGGTGTCGAGCTTCGCCGGTTGGTAGAGGTTAGGATCGAAGGCCTGTTGATAGGGCTTCCAACCTTCGGGAGCGAAGACAGGCATGTCGTAGTGGAAGACAATGCCCAATTCGAAATCCTGCCAGGCAAGCTGGGCTTTGGTGGGCCTGGGGAGCGTGGGCCCGGCGAGCGCAGAACCGAGGAAGAGTCTACGGGAAATCATCGTCAAAAGATTAGTTTGAGAGCCATCTGGACAACCCGTCCCGCGCCGGCGCCGCTGATCTGGCCGAATTGGGCGATGCCATGCGTGGTGTTGGGGTTGGCCAGGCGAGTGGCGTTGAAGGCGTTGAACATGTCGGCGCGGAATTGCAGGCGGAGGGCTTCGCCTGCCAGTTGGAAATTTTTGAAGAGTGAGAGATCTTCGTTGTGGCTGCTGGGTCCGCGGAGAATGTTTTTTCCCGCGGTTCCGTAATTGAAGCCGGACGGCAGCGCGAATGCCGCGGTGTTGAACCATTGCTGGCGGTTTGGCGTTGCAGCGGCGATGTTGCCGATGAGATCGGGGCGCGGCTGCACACCACCACCGACGTTGGTTTGGGCGGCGTTGGAAAGCGCGGGGGTGAGCGCCTGGCCGGAGCGCGTATTGACGATTCCGCTGATCTGCCACCCGCCGGCGATGTGCTGCAGCACGGAGTTGTCGATGTTCAGACGCTTGCCGCGTCCGATGGGCAGCTCATAGATGAAGCTGGAACTGAAGATGTGCGTGAGATCGAAATCGGCAAGTCCGCCATCCATGCCGTATTTGAAGGGTTCGGGGAAGTAGGGCTGCGTGATGTGGCAGCCTTCTGCGCCGATGTAGCCGGAGCAGGCAAGGTCAGTGGCCTTCGACCATGTGTAGCTGAAGAGGAAGGCGAGCCCTTTGGAGAAACGCTGCTCGGCTTTGAGTTGCAGCGAGTGGTAATCGGAACGGCCGTCGTTGCGATTGGTACGGAATGCGCCCATCAACGGGAACGGGCGGGGCTTGGTGGCATAAGCTCCGGCGACGTTTTGGAAGGATTGATTGATGACGCCGCAACATTCCAGGATGCGTCCGGCGGAACCGACGTAGGTGCCGGAGACAACGAGCGTGTCGGTGAATTGCTGCTCCAATGCGAAGTTCCATTGATGCACGTAGGGGATGGGGTAATGCGGATTGATGTGGGAGCCGGTGGGATACACAGGGGCGCCATTGTCGAACAATGGATTGGGCCGGGCGAGCGTGGTGGCCATGCCGACAAACGGGCTCTGCAAGGTGCGATTGGCGATGTCGACGTTGAGCGGCGGAGTGCTCTGGAATTCTGAGCGAGGCCAGGAAACGCGCGGGCCTTGCACCCACTGCCAGCGTCCAGCGACGAGATCGTAGGACATCGTATAGCCGGCGCGCATAATGGTGCGGCGGGTCACGGAGTAGGCCATGCCGAGGCGCGGACCGAAGTTGTTCCAATCGGGATCGAAGATGCCCTGGCGCACGTTGGGGCCCTGGAAGGCGACGTTGGGAATGTTGACCGGCGCAGTGAGGAGCCAGCCGCCGCCGCGCGGATCGAAACTGCCCAGCACGCCATCGGTTTGGAAGGCACGGGCGAAGTCCCAGCGTACGCCGAGCGTGACACTGAGCTTGGCGTTGAAGCGGATGGTGTCCTGCAGATAGATGCCGTCGAAGGCGCCGTCGACATCGATCAACGGATTGCCGATGGCGCGGCCTGCGGCATTGGGAACACCGAGCAGGAAGCTGGCGAAACCGTCGCCACTGCCCGCGGGTGTGGCCAGATTCTGCGTCTGCGCGGGATTGAAGCTGAGTGTGGGATTGATGCCGCCGGTGAAGCTGTTGAAGAAATTGTAGGCGTAGCCTGCTTTGAACGTGTGGCGTCCGCGGATGTGCTGAAAGTCAGCGGTGACGTTGTGCGACTTCACCTCTTCGGGCTGATAGTTCTGGCCGACGTAGTTGGAATAGGCGGTGATGGAAATGGCGGGGCTGAGCGGAATCGCCGGATCGTTCAGCGGGAAGCCGTTGGCGTTATCCCAACCGGAGGCGCGATAGAAATCGGCCATGCGCGCCGAGGCGCTCACCTGATAGGTGCGGGCGTAACCGTAGCGCACCGTAAGCAGCGAGGCAGGCGTTATCGTGCTGGTCCATTCGGTGGAAAGATTGCGCGGCTCGGAGAATGATCCGCTGACCGGATTGTTGAGCACGGGAAGAGCGCTGCCCGTGTCGTTATTGGCCTGCAGCCAGCGGGCGCTGAGCCGGTTGTTCGCGTTCAGCGTGTGGTCCATGCGCGCCAGAATAGTGCCCGTGTCGTTGCGGCTGGGCGCGGTGTTGAGGAAATTGTTCACGTTGCCCGGCAGTGAGTAGTTGGGCAGCGGCATCAGGTCTTTGGTGTAAAGCGCCGCGGTGGGGTTGATGCGATTCGCGGGGATGCGATTGCCGGGGAATGCATCGCGGAGGAAGCGGCCAGGGGTGTCCGGATTGACGCGGGTGGACACGGGATCGTAGAGCACGGGTTGGCCGGTGAAGTCGCCGTTACGCTGGGCTTCGGTGGCGACGCGGCCCAGTCCACTGGCGGCCTGGCGGCGGCGAAACCCTTCGTAGCTGACGAAGAACCAGGTGCGATTTTTCTGTGGGTAGAGCTTGGGGATGTAGACAGGGCCTCCGACGCTGAAGCCGAATTGATTCTGGCGGAAGGCGGGGATAGAAGGCTGAAAGGTGTTGCGGGCATCGAGCTTGTTGTTGCGCAGGTAGTCGTAAGCCGTGCCGTGCAGTTTGGCGGTGCCGGACTTGGTGACGAGATTGATGAAGCCGCCGGAGCCGCCGCCGAGTTCGGCATCGGAGTTGACGGATTGGACGCGGAATTCCTGAATGGCGTCGACGGGCGGATTGAGCACGACGTTGCCGAAGCTGAGGCGGGAGATGGAGACGCCGTCGGCAACGTAGGAGTTGTCGCGATTGCGCTGGCCTTGGATGGACGGGCCGGCTCCGGACTGCGAGGTGTCGATGGTGGAGACGCCGGGCGTGAGCGCGATCAATTGGGTGAAGTTGCGGCCGTTGAGCGGGAGATCGAAGATGGCGCGCTGTTCGATGACGGTGCCGACGGTGGCGTTGGTGGCGTTGACGAGTGGAGCTTGCGCGGTGACGTCGACGACTTCGGAGACTTGGCCGATTTCGAGCGTGAGGTTGAGGTTGCCGGCTTGGTTGACGGTGAGCTCCGCGGTGCGTTTGAGCGATTTGAAGCCGCTTGCCTGGACACTGATTTCATAGCGGCCGACGGGGAGGGTGAGGAAGACATAGCGGCCGGATTCACTGCTCTCGGTTTTGAACTCGCGGCTGGTGGCGGTGTGTGTGGCGGTGACGGAGACGGCGGGCACGGCGGCGTTGCTGGGGTCGGTGATGACACCGCTGAGTGTGGCGTTGCTGATTTGTGCGTTGAGGAGGTGAGGGAGGGTGAGAGCGAGGAGGAGGAGTCGCATAGTTGGGGCCATGCTATCACAGGGGGTGAAGAGCGTTAGCCAGCCAGTCAGGAAGGTTGTGACCTTGAAATAGGATTTCTCCATTTGACACTTGCAGGAGGATTTGCGGTGGTTCTGCCCAGCGCGAATTGTCATAAACGGAGAGGAAGGGCATGGAGCGGATGGCTTGTGGCAGGTGGGCGAGGCTCGCATCATAGATGCTCTTCAGTTTTGAGATGGGAGCGCTGTGGCCGTTCCGCTTCGCGCGGAGCCGAACCCGTTCTATGTGCATGGGGAACGTGGCCAAACAGAGGTGGCGCATCTCAACGCGGAAGCCCGCGCTTTGCGCTGCCGTCACTTGTTGGAACGTAATTTGGCTGCGCAAGGTGGTTTCGATCGCGAAACTGGACCTTTCGTCTATGTGCCTCTCGACAAAAGCCTCGAAGGCGCGATTGGCAGATTTTCTGCAAGAAGGCGGGATGCGGAGATAGCTGCCTGAGTTCAGATTCGCAGCGAAGTCGTCTGCGCGAACGCAGTTGATTTGCCGGATCCCGGTGGCCCCGCAACGATGATCATCCGGGGTGCTGGACTATCCACCGAAGTCGTGTTCGGAACCCTCCCGCATGTCGGGCGGCAGTTCCGAGGAGAGGAGGTTTCCCTTGTCGTCTACGAGACCCAGGGAGTGGGCCTCTTGGGCCGCGGCCTTGATGCGCTCACCGGCCTTATCCAGGTAAGGATCGAACAGGGGGATGTTCAAAGCAGGCTCATGCTGCAACCCGACCTTGTGGCTTGGCGCTCGAGATCATTCGCCAGGTCGGAAGGCAAATCGATGGTGAAAGTCATAGGAGCCCTGCATCTATTATGGAAAATCGTGTAGCGTGGTGGGATCGTGACACTTCGGAATACTTTGCTCGTGCGCGGGGCGTTGGTTGCTTCGGCGGTGGGTTTGTTGCTGGTCGCCGGGATGGCGACGCGGCAGACGGCAGCGGGACAGGCGGCAGTGCCGATGTCGCGCCCCGGGCAGGAGGACCTTTCCTTCTGGGTGAATCACAACGGGCTGCTGCAGTTCGATGCCGAGGGGGAAGTGGGCTTCGGCGATATCGCGCGGATTCTGCTGCGGCGGCGATCGAATGCGGAGCTGATTACTCCGCTGCGCGACCGGTTTACGTTTCGCGTGAAAGATGCAGCGGAGTTAAAGACTCCGGATCTGTTCCGTGCCGAGATCAGCGGCGGCACGCTGCGGTGGGAACAGGCGCCGAGGACCCGGTTTGTCGCCGCATCGTCGCGCACGTTCCAGATTCCGGTGGTCTTGCTGAATCGCGATGCGATGGCACAGACGGTGAACTTGAAGTTCGCCAATGCCTCGATGGATAGCGCGGCGCAGGTGACGGTGGCGGGCGGTGCGGCCGTGGGAGTGGTGCTGCGCGCTGTGGAGACCACGGTGGGTGCATCGGCGGGGAAACTGACGGCGGAGTTGGCGGGGAAGACAATGGAGACCGAGGTGGCGTTTGATGTGCGTGCATTGGCGCCGGTGCGAGTGAAGGTGTTGGATGAACGCGGGCGGCCGACGGTGGCTCGGGTGTATCTGACGGGGTCTGACGGACTGTCCTATGCACCACGCGGTTCATCAGCCCGCATCACGGCGATGAGCGCCGAATACTTCTTCCACGCCGATGGCGAGTTTGAGCTGCAGATGCCGGCGGGCGAGACGCTGGTGGAGGCGATGAAGGGTCCGGAGTACCGGCTGGAATCGAAGAAAGTGACGCTGGCGGCCTCGGGCGCGCCGTCAGAGATCACGCTGCGATTGGCGCGCTGGACGCATCCGGCATCGAAGGGGTGGTGGTCCGGCGATGTGCACATCCATGCGAATTACACGTCGCCACATCATCAGGTGATTGAGCCGCGCGATGTGCGGCTGCAGGTGGAAGGCGAAGGTTTGAACTACGCCAACATGATGGTGGCGAATTCCTCCGGAGCGTTTATTCACGACCGCGAGTATTTTGAGGCGAAGCCACACCGCCTGTCGTCGCCGGAGCACTTCATCTATTGGAACGAAGAGAACCGGTCGAGCGCCTACGGGCACATGTGTTTCCTCGGATTGAAGAAACTGGTGGAGCCTTTCTACAACGGGTTCCGCAACACTCCGTACTGGGACGATTACCCGGCCAATTACGAACTGGCGCGCCAGGTGTTTGAACAAGGCGGTGCGGTGAGCTACGCACACCCCGGCATGCAGCCGGTGTTTGAAGGCGCCAGCATTCGCGAGTTACCAGTGGATCTGGCGTTAGGGCAGAAAACCGCGATGGACGTGTTGAGCAACAACGATGAAGTAGCGACAACGGAGATGTGGTACCGGCTGCTGAACTGCGGCTTCCGCGTTGCGATTTCCGCGGGCACGGATGCGTTCACCAACGTCGTGGACCATTACCTGGCGGGGGCAAACCGGGTGTATGTGGACGTGGGCTCGCGGTTCGATTATGCGGCGTGGCTCGATGGCTTCCGGCGTGGGCGGTCCTATGCCTCGAACGGGCCGGTGGTGGGATTGACGGTGAATGGCAAAGGCCCGGGAGACGAGATTCAAGCCGACGGGCCGGTGGAGGTGCAGGTGAAAGCGGAAGTGGCGAGCCTGGTGCCGCTCGATAAGGTGGAGGTGATCTTGAATGGCAAGGTGGCCCGTGCAGTAACGGCAACTGGCGGGAGCTTTTCTTTGCCGGTGAAGGAATCGTCGTGGATTGCGTTGCGGGCGCTGGGTCCGCGGCACAGGTTGGTGTTGAACGATACGCAGGCGTACGCGCATACCAGTCCCGTGTATGTCACGGTGAAGGGCAAGCCGGTACGCGTGCTGGACGATGTGCGGTTCTACCGGAACTGGGTGGAGAAGCTGATTGCGCGCGTGGAGAAACAGGGGCGGTTTGCCACACCGGAGCGGCGGGCTGAGGTTTTGGGATTGTTTGGAAAGAGCCTGGAATGGTACAAGCGCGTGGAGATGGAGCAAGGCCGGTAGGTTCGGGTATACTCATTCCCTTATGAGCACTGCTGTGGAAACCTATTTGGATATCTGGCATCGCATTGTGATGGAGCGGAAACTGGAGCTGTTCGATGAGTGCTTCACCGCGGACTATACGTATGGCACGCCATCGATGATGTTGAACGGGCCTGCCGAGACGAAGGCCTATTTCGGCGCTCTGCTGGATGCGTTCTCCGATATTGAGTTCGACGTGGAGGATTCGTTTGGCGCGGGCGATCGCGTGGCGAAGCGTTGGGTGTTTCGCGGGACGCACACCGGCGAATTGAGCGGCATCCCCGCCACGGGGAAACGCGTGTCGCTGGCCGGCGTGAGTCTGGCGCGCATGGCGGGCGACAAGATCGCCGAAGAGCGCGATGTGGCCGATGATCTCGGCTTTCTGCAGCAACTGGGGGTGATTCCCGCGCTCGGCTGATGGAGTGTTATATAATCCGCGACGGCGACGAAGGAGCGCAATGGCAATGACGAAACGGGAATTTCTGAAGGCGGGATTGGCGCTGGCTGGACAAAGCGCAGCTTTCGCGATGCAAGGCGGGAAGCCGGCAACGCGCAAGGCGAAGACAACGAAGTTGTTCAAGACTCCGGATGGATTCCCGAATGCGCTGCAGGCGACATCGGAAGGACTCTGGATTGGGGAGCAGAAGCTCTCCGGCCCGCAGGCGGCATCGTATAAACTGCCGGAACCGAAGTCGCTGGTGGAGAACGCCTGGCTGGTGGATTGGAAGGGCAAGGTGCTGCGCACCGTGCAGACGCCGTCGCGGAATACCAGTGGAATGGCGGTGGGTGGCGGCTATGTATGGATGGTGGCGAACGCGCAACCGGAAGGCGTGTTCCAGGTGGACATGAATTCGAAGCTGATCAGCCACCGGCAGATTCCGCTAGGACTTCCGGGGCAAGATGGCGGCGGATCGCATGGGGCGAAGTGGGATAACGGAAAACTGTGGATTTCTTCGCTACGGCTGCGGGGGAATTTACGCGTCGATCCGAAGACGTGGCAGCCGGAGTGCATGATTCCGTTCTATGTGTCGGCGGAGCGGAACCGGTATCACGACATCGCGATTGACGGCGGGTCCATGTGGCAGGTGATTGGGAACGATTGCAAGACGTACGCCGAGTACCGGCCGGCGCTGGCCCGTCACGACATGACGAACGGGCGCGTGGTGGAGGTGGTGGAGTTTCTGCCCGGTTCGTGTGATCCGCATGGACTCACGATTCACGAAGGGAAGTTGTACGGGTGCGATGCGGGCATCCACCCGGGCTGGAAGAACTACGATAGCCCGACGGCAGGGTGGATTTTCCGGATTGACTTCGTGTAGACCACGAACCAACAGGGTGATTTGGCGCAGGGCGCGCTTGTGAACTGATGTAACAGTCTGTAGTTGAATGTGTTTTGGTTTGGCATGGGGATTGCAAGGACTGGACTCTTTAAGGAGTCTGGGACATGCCTACCACCACGCGGTCGAAGACGGCGACGCTGAAGACGTTGCCGGGGGACGATGTACGGCAGATTCTGTGGCGCTTCGCCGATCGCTTTGATTTGCAGATGCTGGTGAGCTCTGCCCGGGCGGTGGCGCGGGGTCCGGTGGCGCGGTTGGTGGCGTCGGGGGCTCGCAATACGCATGAGTGGACTCCGGAAAAAGCAACGCTATTGAAGGAATACGATGCGGCGGGGATCACCGCGGCGTTCATGGATTCGGCTTACGGCGGGTATTTGGAAGGGCCGAAGAATCTGGCGATGTCGCTCACCGCGTTTGAGCTGGCTTGGGTGGATGGCGGCGCGGCGACCGCGAGTCTGGCGGGCTGCCTGGCGCTGGCGCCGATTCACGAACGGGGCACCGAAGCACAGCGCGAAGAGTACATGAAACGGTCGTCTCCGGCGTTGAACGCTGAGCCGGCGCGGGGCGCATTCTGCTTGACTGAGCCGCTGCCTTATGTCGGCGTGGAGACCGGGCTGCTTTCGGGCAAAGTGCGGATTGCCGAGTGGAAGGATGGCGAGGAACCGGTGCTCGAAGTGGACAAGCGCGGCCGGTTCATCACCAACATGGGGTTCGCGAACTTTGTGACCGCGGCCGTCGATTCCGGCGATCCGAGGATCAAGGGTAGTTGCATTGTGATTCTCGAAGAGTCCGATCCGGGAACGTTCGATCGCGGCGGGCCGACGAAGAAGATGGTGCATCAGCTTTCGTCGACGAACGATCCGGTGCTTCATCTGCGAGTTCCTGCAAGCAGGATTGTCGGCGGGTATGACGTGCGCGATGGAGTAATTGTTCCGCATTACGATCATGGCGAGGTTATTGAGGCGGTGTTCCGGCGCACGCGCGTTGGCGTGGGATTGATGACGGCGGCGAAGCTGCTGTCCTCCATTGAGCCGTTGCTGCGCTATCACCGTGATCGCTTCCGCGGCGGAGAGAGCATTACGCCAGGGACTCCGCGGTATGAGATGGGATTGCAGCAGAAGGAAGACGTGCTGCACCGCATGCTGGAGGTGTGGGCCACGGGCGAAGCTGCGGCCTCGCTGGGGTTCGCGGCGGCTCGCATATTCGATGAATTGGATCCGATTGAGAAGGACAAGAATCGCATCCTGACGGAACAGGGCACGGCGAAGGGCATGTCGGCGATGCGGGCCATGCGGAAACTGGAGCCAGATGCCGTGGCGGTGGTGAAGGCAGGTGGGGCCAGCGACAATCCGCTGATTCAGTATTTGCTGCTCGATTCGGTGGCGAATGTGTTGTGTCCCGCGACGAAGCTGTGGAATACAGGGCATGGAGCCAATGAGCTGCGCGAAGCGGTGAGCCTGATGGGCGGGTACGGAATTACCGAAGACTGTCCGGGATTCCTGGTGCAGAAGTGGACCGATGCACAGTTGGAGGCAACCTATGAAGGTCCCGAAGCGGTGCAGCGGCGGCAGCTTTCGGCAACGATGACCAACGATGTGTTCCTGGCGCAGTTCGAAAAATGGATTCGCGACTTGCGAGAAGTTGCGTCACGGCGGCCATCGACAGGGGCTTGCGCACTGGCGACGGCGATGCAGATGTGGCTGTGGACGCTGCGGCACCTGCAGCATGCGAAAGACGCGGATGGCAACAAGCTCTATCAGAGCGCGCGGCAGGGCGTGACGTTCCCGATGGCGGATGCCCTGTGCTGGATCGTGTCGGCACGGCAGTTGATTCTGGATGTGATGGAGTTGGAGAGCAAGGGACGCGAGAACGAATCGCTGGCGGAAGGCTATGCCGGTTTGATGGAGTTCTATACGGACCTGTGCTCCATTCAAAGCGCGCGCACGGCGGGCGAAGTGGGGCGTATCTGCGCGGAGCTGGTTTTTGGCTACAACCGGCACACGCAGTGGAACGACGATTCGTGCTTCCATCGCGAAGAACTGGTCACGCTGGAGGCAATGATTCCGGGCATTGAAGCCATGGCAACGGATGTGGTGGAGGAAGACGGATCGCATCCTTCGAAGGCGGGCCCCTGTGTGAGCTTCACGGGATACGCGGAGTTTCAGGCATTGCGGGCGAAGATGGACGGATGCATCACCGGATCGCAACTGGCTAAAGACCGGGCGGCGGAATCGCTGATTGCGGTAATGATCCCGGCGGCGCTTGATTATCCGATGTAAGCCATGGAACGCCCACGGATGGATGTGGACATCGTGTGCACCGGCTTTGGTCCGGCGGCGGGTGGATTCCTCACCACGTTGGTGCGCGGGCTGCCGCTGGAAGACGGCTCCATGCCGCAGGTGATGTGCTATGAGCGGGCCGATGACATCGGATTCGGTGTGTCCGGCGTGGTGACGAAAGCTCGCGGGATTCGTGCAACATTTCCGGACCTGGATGTTTCCTCGATTCCGATGGCTACGCCTGTAAAGGCCGAGAAGGTGCTGTATTTGTTGGATCCGGTGGGAGCGAGCCGGCGTTCGGCGGTGTTGCGCACGGCGGACAACTTACTGCGCGGTGCAGGCGTGTGCGATTGCGATGCCTTCGAGTTGCCGCATGTGCCTTCTTTCCTTGGAAAACATGATGGGCTGATTCTCTCCATCGGACAATTCAATCAATGGGTCGGCCAGCAGGTGATGATGTCCGGGGCGGCGCAGATCTGGCCGGGCATGCCGGTGGCGGGTCCGTTGGTGGAAGACGATCGTGTGGTGGGTGTGCAGTTGCTGGATCATGAACTGCAACCGGGGATGGAGATTCATGCCGCGCTGACCGTAGTGGCGGATGGTCCGGTGGGGCCGGTGGGACGCGAGTTGGATGAACGCTTCGGCATGCCGGTAGGGCACGAGAAGCGCGAGTGGGCAGTGGGGATGAAGATGGTGATTGATCTGCCGGAGGGTTGCGCGTTGGAGCCCGGCACGGTGCTGCACACCTTTGGATTTCCGGAGCCGGAGATATTCGGGTTCTTCTATGTGCATCCCGACCGGGTGGCGAGCGCGGGCATTTTCGTGCCGTCGTGGCTGGAAAATCCGGTGCGCACGTCGTACCGCTATTTGCAGCACTTTTTGATGCATCCCTATCTGTGGCGCTATGTCGAAGGGGGGCGACTGCGGTCGTGGGGCGCGAAGACGTTGAACGAATCGGGACGGCGCGGGGAACCGTTTCTCGTTGGCGATGGGTGGGCGCGGATTGGGGAAGGCTCGGGGAGCACGAATGTGCTCACGGGATCGGGTGTGGATGAAGCGTGGACCACAGGGACGCAGCTAGGGGAAGCTGTGCTGGAGCTGCTGCGCGAAGGAAAGGCGTTCACCCGAGAGAATTTGGAAGCGACGTATGTGCGGCGGCGGCGAGCCAGTTGGCTGGAGGAAGAGTCGCGTATCGCCGAGAAGTCGCGCGATGGATTTCATCGCGGCGTGGTGACGGGATTGATTGGAATGGCGCTGGCCGGGTTCTCCCATGGGCGGCTGCACATCCCGGGAGTGCCGCACGAGCATCTGCCGGCGGTTTCCGATTTCTTCAGCGAACATATACCGGTGGAGCGCATTGAGGCGATTCGCACCGAGGCAGCAGCAAGTGGAAAGCCGTTCCACGATGTCTTGATGGACCAGTGGGGATGGCCGGCGATTCCCTATGACGGGCAGTTGCTGGTGACGCAGCAGGACGCGTTGCTGGTGGGCGGGAAGGTGCAGGCCGCGCCGGGGTATGCGGATCACGTCACGTTTAAAGACGAGGCGTTGTGCGCGAGTTGCGGCGGCAAGACGTGCATCGCGATTTGTTCGGGGCAGGCATTGACGCAAGGCGAGACGAAGCCGGCGTTCGATCGCGAGAAGTGCATCCATTGCGGCGCCTGCGCGTGGAATTGCGAGCAGGACAACGTGGTGTTTGCGGCCGGGGCGGGCGGACTGCACTCGGCGGAGAATTGAGTCCAAAACAATGAGCTATCAAATTGTTGTATGCGCGGGCATTGTGCCCGATCCGTTGCAGACGCTGGAACCGGTGAGCGGGCCACAGGGTCCGACGCTGAAGAATGAGGCGATGCTGCCGGCGGTGCTGGATCCATGGGCGGCGCACGCATTGTATGAAGCGAATCACCTGGCGAAGGCTGTGCCGGGGAGCAAGGTGTATCTGGTGAGCCTGGCTCCGAAGACGAAGCTGCAGCAGGTGCTGATGACCGTGGCGCAGAAGGTGGGCTTCGAATTGGTGGCGCTCGATGGGCCGTCGAGCGGATTCACGGATAGCTCCGATGTGGCGGCGGCGCTGGCCTCTGCGATCTCATCGCTGGAAGGCTTCGATGCTGCGCGCTTGTTGCTGTTTGGGGGATGGGAATCGGCGGCACGCGCGGCTGGCGCAACGCTGGCCATGGTGGGGGAACGGCTAGGGATCACGGAGCAGTTCCAAGGCGTGGACGCGCTGGCGGTGTTGCCGGATGGCTCACTCGAAATCCGCGAGCGTGTGGAAGGCGGCAAGCATCAGGTGTCGGTGTGCAGCGGGCCACCGGCAGTGCTTGGATGGGCGACGGGGAGTTTGCCGGAGCCTCCGAATAGTCCGCAGGTGGGCATGCAGAACATGCGAACCGTGATGCCTGCGTTGATGAAAGCGAAGGCGAGCGGCGTGGCCGTGAAGCAGACGTTCGCCAGTGTGGCGTTGCCGAAGCAGGTGCGCGCAACGCGTGTGGTGAAAGACATGCCCGTGGGCGATGTGGCTCGCGAGATTGTGGAATGGATCCGGGGAGGCGAGTGATGGATACGATTCTGGTTTTGCTGCATACGGACGGCGGGATTTCGAAGGCGGGATTGGAAGCAGTGAGCGCTGCTCGCGCGTTCGGTGGCGAGGTGGTGATCGGGCTGGTGGGCGGCGATGTGGACGGCGCGGCTGAGCCGGTGGCCGGTGCTGGGCGCGTGTTGGGCGTAGCGGGCGACGAATTCGCGCAAGCGCGCTATGCGACGGATGCGGCAGCGGCGGAAGCTTTGGTGAAGGCATCAGGAGCGGGGATTGTGTTGGCTCCGTCCACTTCGCGATGGGCGCGATGTTTGGCAGGTGTGGCTGGAAGGATGGGTGGACGGGTGGATACGCATGTCACCGGGTTCACTGGTGGGAACGTGACTCGCTGGTATTACCGGCAGCGGATTGAGGCCACGTTTGCCCGCGTGGAGCGGCCATGGTTTGTGTTGCTGGAAGCGGGTTCCTGTGCGGGGTATGCGACTGGTGGCGGGGAGTGCGTTGTCGAGCGGGTGCCTGTGGACGTGTCTTCGCGCACAGTCATCAAGGGCGTGGTGTCGCCGCAGAGTGGCGAACAGACGATTAAGCCCGAGGCGGAGTTGCTGTTTGTCGCCGGGGCCGGTTGGACGAAGAAGCAGAAGGACGGCGCGGTGCACGTGGAGCAGGCCGGCGAGTTGATCCTAGGGTTCCTGCGAGGGAGTGATGCGTCTTTGGGGAGCAGCAAGTCGCTGGTGGATCTCAGCGGCGAAGGACACGCGGTGTTGCCGTTCTTGTCGCACTTGAATCAGGTGGGACAGACGGGCTCGACGCCACGGCATCCGAAGGGATTGGCGACCTGTTGCCACGGGGAAGAACCGCACGTGGTGGGGTGGCGCTTCATACAGGATCGCCGGGCAGTGAATCTGGATGCGAATTGCGGATGGGCTCGGGGGAAGTCAGACGTCTTGTACGTGGCGGATGCGTTTGCGGTGATGGAGGAAGTGAACCGCTTATTGAAGGGTTGACTTGCATCGGTCCATCCGGGCGCATACGCTTTTGAATGCATGCGTGGAATGAAGTTGGCGATTGGCGTGTGGGCTGTGGTCCTGATCGGCGCGGGTCCTGGTGAAAGCGTCCGGGCGACGCGGCTGCTCGGGAACCCGATCGTCACCGAAGCGATGCTGCCCGGCCCGGACGGTGGCAGTATCAATGGGCCGTCGATGATCCGTGTTCCGGATTGGGCCGGGAAGCGCTTGGGCCGCTACTACCTGTATTTTTCCCACCACTCGGGAAAGTACATCCGCATGGCCTACGCGGACCGGCCGGAAGGGCCGTGGAAGATCCATGAGGGCGGAGTTCTGAACGTGGCGGATCAATCCGCCGTGAAGGGGCACATCGCTTCGCCCGACGCGGTGGTGGATGAACAGGCTCGGCGCGTGTACCTCTTTTATCACGGCAAAGGCGGCGCAACTGGGGGAGACGAAGACGAGCCGGGGCAGAGTTCGTCGGTTGCCGTATCCGAGGACGGATTGCATTTCCGGCCGTTGGGCACGGTTGTGGGGCCGGCTTATCTGCGCGTGTTCCGCCACGCGGGGGCTTGGTACGCGGTGAACGGGCGCGGGGCGCTGCTGCGTGCGCCTGCATTGGGACAAAGGTTCGTTGCGATGGGGCAAATGATTGGCGATGAGATCCCCATGGCATTGGATCCGGTGCGGCGGGGTGAACCAGGTGCTCGAAGCGACCGTCCTGCTACTGGCTCGGACCGCTACACGCTGCGGCACTCGGCAGTGGATCTCGTGGGGGACCGCCTGGCGTTCTACTTCACTTGCGTTGGACACCGGCCGGAGCGGATCTTCGTGTCTTTTGTCGAATTGAAGGGTGCGCCGGAGAAATGGCGGGCGACCGAGGCAACGGAAGTGCTGCGTCCGGAGAAGGACTGGGAAGGCGCTCAACTGGAGCTTCAGTTTTCCAAGGGTGGGCGATCCCGAGCCTGGGAGAACGGCATCCGCGATCCGGCGATTTTCCGCGAAGGCGCGCGCGCCTGGCTGCTCTATTCGACAGCCGGCGAACATGGATTGGGGATGGCCGAATTGCGATATGGCAGTGGACGGTGAGGCCCTGACCTGCGTTTACACCGCGTATGGTTTGCGATAGACGCGCGTGAGAAGCTTTTCGGCTTCCGGATCGTTGACGAACTTCGGTCCGGGGCGGAGCGTGAGTTTGCGCCCGACGCGGTAGCTGATATTCGCAAAATGGCACATCGCCGCGGACGGGTAGGCGATGTCGATGCCATCGGTGAGTGTTTTCGGATTGCGCGTGCGCACGGCTTCGAGCCAGTTCTTCATGTGCGCGCCGGTGGTGTCGCCGCCGGGTCCGCGCTCCCCGCGTTCTTCGACGATCAGTTCGTTCGAATCGCCCTTGAAGGCTTGCCAGGCGTCGTCGTTCATCGCCGCCCAACCGTTCTCGCCGTAGAAGAGATTGCCCACCATCACATTCAGCGGCGCGGCGGTTTTGGGAGCTGTCGCTTCGGGAGCAGGAGCGCGGCGGCGAGTGGCTTGGGGGATGGCGCCTTCGGCTCCGGTGAGCAGCCCGCGGGTTTCAAACACGAGTTCGCGGCCGGGGAATTCGAACACGGCGGTGAGTGTGTTGGGCGTTTCCTGATCGTCGTCGTAGACGAATTTGCCGCCGTGCGCGTAGACGGAAGTGGGCCAGAGCGGATCGCCCATGCCCCAGCGCGCGACGCCGAGCTGGTGGACTCCCTGGTTGCCGATGTCGCCGTTGCCGGTGTCCCAGAACCAGTGCCAGTTGTAGCGGAAGCGGAGTTCGTTGAAGGGACGCAGCGGGGCGGGGCCGAGGAAGAGGTCCCAGTTGAGGCCGGGAGGCGTCGGGCTGTCGGGTTTGTGGCCGATCGAGGCACGGCGCTTGTAGCAGAGGCCGCGGGCCTGGTAGATCTTGCCGATGATGCCGCCGTTGAGGGCTTCCATGGCTTTGATCTTGAACGGTGTGCTGCGGTGTTGGGAGCCGATCTGCAGCATGCGCTTGGTTTCACGGGAGACATCGACCATGCGCTGGCCCTCGTACACGTTGTGGCAGGCGGGCTTTTCGCCGTAAACGTCCTTGCCGGCCTTCATCGCCCAGATGGCGGCGAGTGCATGCCAGTGGTTGGGAACGGCGATGGAGACGGCGTCGACGGAAGGGTCGGCGAACGCGTCGCGCATGTTTTCGAATTCTTTGGCCTTTTCGGATGTGGCTTTGAGGAGCGTGGCCTGGGCACGCTCACGGGCGGCCTGGTTGACGTCGCACAAGCCAGCCACGCGGGCTTCAGCGAGGCGCGAGTAGACGCTCAGGTGATTGCCTCCGCGTCCGCCGAGGCCGACGATGGCGACGTTGACGCGATCGTTGGCTCCGAAGACGCGCATGGCGGAAGCAGCGGCGGCTGCGCCCATGAAGAAGCGGCGAGTAGTGGTGGAGTGCATTACTTGGATTATGGCGTAGGTGGGGTGGGGATGGTTACCGTGGGAACAAAAGTGGGGCGTGCAAGGCGATAGGATGAGGGCAGGTTAGGACCTGAGGCAGATGGGTGAAACACGCAACGTGGCGCATGCTTTTTACGGTGTTGCTTGCCACGCGTGCGGACGGGCAATCCATATTTGGTTCGTTGGGTCTACCGGAACAGGACTGACGCCGATGATGCGATCGCGCGGTTGCCGGGCAAGGCGGGTCTCGTGGGACGAGGCGAAATGATTTACGCGCCGGCGTGGACGCCCGCGCCACTCACTCCTGCGGGATAACCCGAGGCTGAGCCATCTTCGGACGCGTGGCCGAATTCGCCAGGTTCCAGCTCAATTGATGAACGAGTTTGGTGATGCGCTCCATCTTCGGATAATCAATCCGGTCCGGGCGATCGTACTGCGTGTGGTAATCCGGATGCAGCCCGGTATGAAACCAGAGCGCCGGAACTCCGCGGTTCAAGAAGGGCCACTGATCACTGCGGCGCAAATGATTCGACCGGCTATTGTCATACCGGCGCAGCAACCCCAAGTCGAACAAATTCGCGTCACCGGCCATCTTGCTCAAGTCCGGCGAGTAACTGGTTCCGATCAAATTCACGTTATTGGCATTCTGCGCAGCCGTCTGCGGCGCAAGCCCATTGAAGCGCGAGCCGCCGTTTACAGGAACCTCTTCACTGCGCCCGATCATATCCATATTCAGCACGGCAACCGTCTTCGCCAGCGGCCAGACCTGATCCTCCACCCAAGCCCACGCCCCAAGCAGCGGGCCGCAGCAGCGCTCCTCCGATCCCCAGGAGGCGAAAATCACCGTGCGCTTCGGGCGCTGACCCTTGGCCGCGGCTTGCATATAGGCCTCGGCGATTTCGATAGTGGCGATGGCGCCGGATGCATTATCGTCGGCGCCGGCAAAGATCTGTTCCGCCGTTGCCCCGTTGTGATCGTAGTGCCCGGAGACGATGATCGCCTCATCCTTCAACGCAGGGTCGGTGCCGCGGATCATGCCAACCACACTCCGGTCTTCCACAATCTTGCGTTCCAGGGCAGTCGTAAAACTGGCGCTCAGCGCTCCCTGGAGCGGCGTTTTCCACGCGGCGGCTTCGGCCTCCTGGCGTAGCGGGGCAAGCGATTTGCCCAGCAGCATCTCGGCCAATGCAGGCGAGATCTGCGCGGCGGGGATGCGGATGCGATTGGCGTACGTGGCCAACGTGAAGCGTTCGAGATGCGGCGGCGTATCGGGCCAGATGGAACGGGCGGCCGATGGAAACGTGTCGCGGCTGTTTTCCTGATGCGACGGGTTGACGATCAACACTCCGTCCGCGCCGTGCGCCTGCGCCCACAGAACCTTGCGAATCGGGTTGGAGCTTTCACTGCTGACGACGCCGTCAAAGCGGCTCTTGGGATCGTTGGCTCCTGGTTCCCCATCGAGGATCAGCACGATGGCTCCGTGCACATCTTGTGGCTTCGAGTAGTCGTTCCAATCGAGCTGCGGCGCTTCGATGCCGTAGCCCACGAACTTCACAGGCGCCGAGGCACGCGCCGAAGGGCTGAAGATCAGCGGATAAAAATCCTCGCGCAGGCGGCCGTGGCGCTTCGTATCGCCGTTGCCAACCTCCAGCGTGTTTCCGTTCGCCAGGCGCGTCAGGATGAGGTCATAGCGGTGAAAGAAAGATTTCCCCGCTGCCGGCTCCAGGCCCATGCGCGCGAAGCGGGATTCAATCCAATCGGCGGAGAGGTTGTATTCGGGAGTCCCGGTGAGGCGCCCGCGGAGCCCGTCGCCTGCGAGAAAATTCATGTCGGCCTTGAGGTGATCGCGGTGGATGAAGTCGTTGCCGGGGGCTCGCTGCGCGGAGAGCGGGAGAGCGGCGAGCAGGCAGAGAAGAATTGCGGGCATGTTGGTATTGTAAGAGCAATGGATAAAGCACGGAAGCTAACGGCAGAAGAGATCGGCGCCGCACTGGCCGGAATGGACGGCTGGGCGGAGCAGGCGGGCAAACTGCATCGGGAATACCGATTTCCGGATTTCGTGCATGCATTTGGGTTTATGGCGGCCTCGGCGGTGGCGATTGAAGCCATGAATCATCATCCCGATTGGTCCAATGTGTGGAATCGCGTCACCGTGGATTTGTGGACGCATGATTCGGGCGGCATCACACAGAAGGATGTGGACCTGGCGCGGAAACTGGAAGCGCTGGCGCGGAGGATGGCATGAGACCGGCTTTCGTGTTGTTGGCGGCCGTCATGCTGGCGCAAGGGCAGGAGTTTGCCGGTTCGGCGGACCTGGACCGTGTGATTCAGGAGGCTATTGAGCAGGATGCCGCTCCGGGCGCGGTGGCTCTAGTCTGGCACCAGGGAAAGGTTCTGCATCGCAAGGCGTACGGGAACCGGGTGCTGGTTCCCACCAAGGAGCCCATGACCGTGGACACAGTGTTCGATGCCGCGTCGTTGACCAAGGTGGTGGCGACAACGGCGTCCGTGATGAAGCTGTTTGAGCAGGGCAAGCTGCGGTTGACGGATAAAGTGAGCCTGCATTTACCCGGCTTTCAGAACGGCAACAGCGACATCACGATCCGCCATTTGCTGACGCATTTTTCCGGGCTCCGGCCGGATTTGGACTTGATGCCCGTGTGGAGCGGCTACGAACTGGGCATCAGCAAAGCACTGGTGGACAAGCCGGTGGCGAAACCCGGCGAGCGGTTTATTTATTCCGACATCAATTTCATTTTGCTCGGCGAGATTGTGCGCAAGTTAAGCGGAAAGCCGCTGCCCGAGTTCGCGCGCGAAACCGTGTTTGAGCCGCTGGGGATGAAGGACACGATGTTCCAGCCTCCAGCCAGCCTGCGCGGGCGCATCGCGCCTACCGAGCATTACAAAGGAATGAACGGCCCGCTGCGAGGCGTGGTGCATGACGAGACCACGCGCTACATGGGCGGCATTGCCGGCCATGCGGGATTGTTCACCACCGCGGACGACCTGGCGCGCTTCGCCGAGATGCTGCTTGGTGGCGGAGAGTTCCGCGGAAAGCGAATCCTGTCGCCGCTGACCGTGCGCAAATTCACTGAGCCGCAGACGCCGCCCGATCAGACCATCCTGCGCGGGCTGGGATTCGATATGGACTCGCAGTTCTCCTCGAATCGCGGCGAGTTGTTTCCCATCGGATCGTTCGGACACACCGGATTCACGGGCACTTCGCTGTGGATGGACCCAGTGACGAAGACCGCGGTGGTGCTGATGACCAACAGCGTGCATCCGCAGCGGCGGCCCCCGGTAAGCGCGCTGCGCGGCAAGGTGGCGACGATTGCGGCGGCGGCGCTGGGCATCGATGTCCAGGGCGTGTCGCTCACTGGGTATAACGAAACGTATAACGGAAGCGGGGCGCGGCGCGCCGTGGGGCGTGTGGCGAAGGTGATGACGGGAATCGATGTGATCGCAGCCAATGGCTTCGCTTCGCTCAAGGGCAAGCGCGTGGGGCTCTATACGAATCACACCGGCTTGACCAATACGGGCAAGCGCAACATCGATGCGATGGTGGCGGGCAAAGTGAACCTGGTGGCGATCTTTTCCCCGGAGCATGGCATCACCGGCACTGAGGATCACGAGGAGGTCGGTGACGCCAAGGACAAAGCCACCGGCGTTCCGGTTTACAGCCTGTACCGCGGCAAACAGCGGGCGCCGACTCCGGAGATGCTCCAAAAAGTGGACGTGGTGGTGTTCGATATCCAGGACGTGGGCGCGCGTTTTTACACCTACACCTGCTCCCTGATGAATGCACTCGAAGCAGTGGCGAAGAGCGGCACGCCGATTGTCGTGCTGGACCGGCCCAATCCCATCACCGGCGCCTACGTCGAAGGCCCGCTGATGGACAAGGAACTGGAAAGCTTCGTGGGCTGTTACCCGATGCCGCTGCGGCACGGGATGACCATTGGCGAGTTGGCGCGCATGTTTGTGGGCGAACTCAAAATCCCCGCCAAGCTCGAAGTCGTGGCGATGAAGGGCTGGCAGCGCGGCGACTGGTTTGATTCCACCGGCCTCTACTGGGTGAATCTGTCGCCGAACATGCGCAGCCTGAGCGCGGCCACGGTCTACCCCGGCGTCGCGATGATTGAGTACTCGCGGAATTACTCCGTGGGGCGCGGCACGGAAACACCCTTTGAAGTAATCGGCGCCGATTGGATCAACGGACGCGATCTGGCCAATTACATCAACGGGCGGGGCATTCCCGGCATCCGCGTCTATCCCACCACCTTCACCCCGAATGATTCCAACTTAAAGGGTGTACTCTGCCAGGGGTTGCGCTTCGTCATTACCGATAGAGAACGATTCGACAGCGTGCGCTTTGGCGTGGAACTCGTCGTCGCCATGCAAAAGCTGTATCCCGGCAAGATTGACGTGGCGAAATCCGATAAACTTGTCGGGAAGAAATCGGTGGTAGCCGCGCTGCAGGCCGGTACGGAGCCACGTACGATCCTGACGCAGATGGAGGAACCGCTCGGTGCGTTTCTGGCAACGCGCAACAAGTATCTTATTTACCGTTAGCCTCTCGCTGGCCTTCAGTCAGGAAACCACCGAAGGGTTGCGAGAGCTGCCATTGGGCGAAGGCGCCTACCGCGGGCAGACGGTGCGTTACCGGATTTGGGAAGGCCAGGCTCTCGTCGAAGGCGACATTCTGCTGGGGCCAGTGAAGGACTTGATAGAGGCGCGCCAGGCGGTGGCGATCGCCGCGGAACGGTTCCGCTGGCCGGCCAGCCTGATCCCCTACGAACTCGATCCGAATCTGCCGAACCAGGACCGCATCCGGCTGGCGATCGCGGCCTGGGAGAAGACCACACCAGTGCGGTTCAAGGTGCATGAAGGGGAAACGGACTATGTTTCCATCCTCCGCTCTACGACCAGCACGACCTGCAATTCGAACGTCGGCCGCATCGGCGGCAGGCAGACCGTGAACCTGGGCGATGGCTGCAGCACGGGGAACACGGTGCATGAGTTGGGACACACCATCGGGCTGTGGCATACGCAGTCGCGCATTGACCGCAACCATCACCTGCGCGTGTTGTATGAAAACATCGACAAGGAGCAGTGGGATCAATACAACCAGCAGTTGTTGAATGGAGTGGACATTGGTCCGTTTGATTACGGGTCCATCATGCTCTATCCGGCCACGGGGTTCACGCGGAACACGCGCAATTCGATGGATACGATCCCGCGCGGCATTCCCATTGGCCAGCGGACGGCGTTATCGGCGCAGGATATTCTCGCGGTGCGCAGCATGTATGGCGAACCGGAAACAAAGATCACGTTGAGCACGGTGCCGGCGGGGCTGCCGCTGGTAGTAGATGGAGACGTGGTGGAGACGCCACGCACATTCGATTGGGCCGAAGGGGAGGTGCACCACGTGGAGGCGTTGCCGCGGCATCCCAATGGCGGCGAAAACTCACGGCTGGAGTTCGCCAAGTGGAGCGATGGCGGCGAGCGCGGCCATGAGGTGGTGGCGCGCCCCGGGATGCATGTCATTGCCAACTACGCCGAGTGGGTCCGTCTGCGCGCGGCAGCATCGCCGGCGGGAAGCGGGCAGGTGGAAGTGTCGCCGCCGTCAGAGGACGGATTTTACCCCTTGGGAACAACGGTGTTCCTGCGCGCCGTGGCCGATGGCGAGGCGCAATTCTACCGCTGGACGGCAGGCGCGGGAGGCGCCACGTTCCTCAATGCCAACCGCCAGGGAAATGCCTCGAATCCGGCGGAGTTGACCATCCGCACGGCAACGGCGTCTTATGTGGCGTCGTTCACACGGGAAGCCCTGACCACCATTGCCTCATCGGTGCCGGGAGCGCAGATTACGGTGGATGGAATTGGGTACTTTGCTCCGACGGCATTTTTGTGGCCGGCTGGCAGCAGCCATACGGTATCTGTGCTGGAGCGGACCCTATTGCCAAGCAACACTTCGCGCCTGGTCTTTGATGGGTGGTCGAATGGCGGCGAGCGGACGCAGGAAATCGTGGCGGGCGCGGCTGGTGTGTTGACGGCGAAGGTGCGCGCGCAGCATCAGGTGGTGACGCGCGTAGTATCCACGCGGCTGGTAGGCACCTCAAGCCCGAACGCAGCACGGAATCTGGGATTGGAGCCACAATCCGCGGATGGTTTTTACGATGAAGGCACGGAGTTGACGGTATCGGCGGAAGGTCCGGATGGCGTGCCGTTCGCGCACTGGTATGGAGACTTGGGCTCAGAAATGAATCCGCAGCGGATTCGCGTCAGTGAGCAGACCGTGGTGGGCGCGAATTTTGTGTCGCCGGGGTTATTCAGCGCGCAGGCCGTGGTCAACGACGCCAGCCGGCAACCTGGTCCGGTGGCAAGCGGCGGCGTGTTCACGATCTACGGCAGCGCCATTGGTCCGGAAGGCTCCGGCGGCGCTGGTTACGCGGTACGGGTTGGCGGAGCCGATGCGGAACTGCTCGCCCTGGGGCGGAACAGTATCCGCTTTCGCGCCCCGGCGATTGCGGACGTGGCTGCGGTAACGGTCGACCTGGTTCGGCCGCAGGGCACCACGCGGCGCACGCTGGGCGTGCAGGATGCGGCTCCAGGCCTGTACACGGTGTCGCGGGCCGGCATCGGGCAGGTGGATGCGCGCAACGGCGACGGCTCGCGCAATCGCAGAGAGGCTCCGGCCGCGCGCGGCGGCACGCTGGGGCTGCGGCTGACCGGAATCGCCAACGAAGGGGATCTGGAAGTGTCGATTGGCGGCGTGGCTGTGGAGATTCTCGAACTGCGCGAAGGCGCGGCGGCGGGAGAGTACGAGGTGACGGTGCGGCTGCCGGACGTGTGCCCGGCGGGCGAAGAGGTTCCGGTGGCCGTGTGGAGCCAGGGTGTGCGCAGCCAGTATGGGGTGTGGGCTTCGGTCCAGTAGGTTCAGCGCGCGCTGAGCACTTGCAGGAACTGGCGGGCGACGGCGGATGGCGCGTGGTGTTGGCGGAGATGAGCAGCAGCAGTTTGGCCGATGTGCGAACCCCATTCGCGATGGCGCGCCAGTGCCACCATCCACTCTTCCAGTTGCGCCTGCTCGGCGGGCCCGGCATCGATGGGGACGTGACTGGATCGGGGAAGGGCTTCGTACTCGGCGCCGGCCGTAACCAGCACGGGCTTGCCCAGGCTCATCAGGCGCATGGCGATGCCGCTGGTTTCGCCGCACGTCGGATAGCGCAAGTTGATGCAGGCGTCCGTGGCCGAGGCCCAGCGCCAGAAATCGGGCTCGGGAAGAAACGGGGCGCGCAGAATGCCGGGCTGGGTCAGATCGAGGGCGGCGGCGTAGTTGGGGGAGACGAATTGGCCGGCAATCAGTAACCGCAGCGAAGGCTCGCGGCGGCGCGCCTGGCGAAAGGCTCGTAACACAGCGCCGAGGCGCTTTGATTCGCGCAGATGGCCGAACACGCCGCAAAGGAAATCGCGGCCGGTAAGCCCGTGCTGATGGCGAAGCTGCAGCATTTCGTGCTCCGCGATGGCGGGAGGCGAAGTGGCCAGATGGGGAATGACGATCGTCTTCCCTGCCCCGCCGTGGGCTTCGACAATCTGCCCGGCGGCCCGGTTGTGGACGATAATCCGCGTGGCTCGGGCCGTGACCTGGCCAAGCATCGGAAAACGGAAGTAGCGGGGATCGGCGCCCGAGGCCGCGCGTTCCCACCAGGCCTTTTCGGCGAAGGAGCGATACCAGGCCCCGTACTGGCGGCAGAACTCGTCCACATAGGCTTCGCGCGAGAGCGAGCCCAGGTAATAGTGATGCAGATTGGCGTCGTGAAGCAGGGCCACGCCGGGATGTTGGAGGAACCGTTCCAGCATCGGGCCATGGTGCGGATTGTTGCCCAGTTGATACAGGTGCGCATCCGCTTGCGCGGCGCCAGGGACGGTCTCGGCAATGGTCCGCAGGGCGTCGAGGAGGGCTTGCGCGTAGTCGGCGACTCCGGTGGAGGCGGGCGGCAACGGGGCGTGGTAGCCAATGCGCATCTAGGGGGTTGGCTTTTTGCGGCGTCCGAATAGGGCGGTGCCGATGCGGATGATGGTGCTTCCCTCTTCGATAGCCGCTTCGAAATCGTGCGACATGCCCATCGAAAGCTGCTTGAGGCCGAACTGGTCGGCCAGTTGGCGCAGGCGGCGGAAATAGGGCCGCGATTGTTCCGGATCCTCCGACCAGGGCGGCATGGTCATCAGCCCCGTCAGGCGGAGATTGGGGCAGTTGTGGATGGCTTCGATCAGGGCGGGTAGAGTGGCGGGGTCGGCGCCCGCCTTCGATTGCTCCTCCGAGAGCTTCACTTCGATCATGGCGTCGAGCCTGACCCCGCGCTCGCGGGCGGTTTCATCCAGGCGGCGGGCCAGTTTCGCCGTGTCGATGGTTTCAATCACGTCGAACATCTCCGCGGCGCGCCGGGCTTTGTTCGATTGCAGGTGGCCGATGAAGTGGAAGCGCGCGCCAGCCAGCCCGCACACGGCAGGGTGCTTGGTTTCGAACTCCTGGACGTAGTTTTCGCCGAACTCGCGCAGGCCGAGCGCGTACGCTTCTTCGATGGCGGAGGCGGGAAAGACTTTGCTGACGGCGAGCAGCGTGATCTCTTCGCGGCGGCGATGCGTGCGCTCCAGAACCGCGGCGAGGCGATTTTCGACGAGAGCTAGGTTTTGGGCTATTGAAGAGGGCACTTATGGTCGATTTTACAGGAGGGAGTGGTGAGAAGATAAGAACAGAGCGGTGAGAAGATAAGAACAGAGCGGTGAGAGAATAAAAGCAGCATGGCATCGGCAGCCATTGCGGTACTTTCCGGCCCCGTTGCGGAGCGGCGGAAAGTGGACGAGTTGCGGACGGCGATTGTCGCGTTCCTCACTCAATGCCGCCAACCGGAATTATTGGAGCCTGGCGAACCGGCCATCGCCGTTACGGGAACACCCGGCGATCAGGCCTGTAACCTCTCGCTGACGCCCATGGGGCGATGGTTGTCAGTAGAGGCGTTGGGCGAGAGCAGCGTGCTATCGCGGCGGGTGACAAAGGTCAAGGCTGTGTCGGCGGCGCGTATGGAACTGGTCACGGAAAAGCTGGGGGGCAAGCCAGGAAAGCTTTTGCTTTACGACGCCTTCCGTCCTTCGAACGATGGCATCGCACGCCGCGGCAAACGCCTCGTCTTTGGCGAGCAGTTCCGCAAGATGCTGCAGCGCGAGTATCCGGGCTGGCGGGTGACGGAGTTGAGCACCGAGGCGCATTTGGAAGAGAGCTTGAGTCCGGCCTATGCGCGGGCGTTGCTCGCGCGGGGCAAGCGCCGCATTGCGGCCATGGCTTCCCCGCCCCATTCCGATGTCGATGGGGTGTTGAGCTTCGCCTTAATCTGGCTCGATTATGTGCGGCGGCGGGATGGAGAGCCGTACGCCGAGGAACTGGCGGTGTTTCTCCCCGCCGGGCGTCATCGCCCGACATGCCTCCGAATGCTTTATCTCGATCGTGCGCGGTACCGCGCCTTTTGCTACGACGAGGCCGGGTTAGCAAGCGAGGTGGATCTACGGGATTGCGGCAACATCGAAAGCACATTGCCGGAACCCGCCGAGCGAAAACCGCGGCTGGAGCCGGAAGCTGTGGTCGAAGCCCAGGTGCGCGCCGATATCACCGCTCTCGATGCCTCACTGCGCCCGAGGCCCGTGCATGGGCAGGTATGCTCCTTCACGGCGTCCGAGCGCGGCGTATTCGATCTGCTGGCGGTGGATTACCACGGGCGTCTGGCGGTGATTGAGTTGAAGGCCAGTGAATCGGTGCATCTTCCGTTGCAGGCATTGGACTACTGGATCCATGTGAAGCACCACCTGGCGCGCGGGTCGCTGGCGCCGCTGTTTCCCGGAATTGCCCTTTCGGGGGATGCCCCGCGTTTGCTGCTGGCGGCGCCGGCCTTGTGTCATCACCCGTCGAACGAACGGGTGTTGGGCTACCTGCGCGCCGATATCGAAGTGGAGCAGATCGGGCTGGCCCCTGGGTGGTCGACACCCGTGCGGGTCTTGTTCCGGCATCCGCGGCGAAGCCCCGTTTAGAATGGAAACTTGACCGGAGCTTCGCAGCGATCGCCTTGGCGCAACTGGATGGAATGGATGGCGGTGCGCGTGTTGCTGGGCGTGCTGCGGTGGACGCCGAAGCCTCTGGCGATGGCGGTAGCCGCCACGGGCACCAGGGCGCTCGACAAGTTTGTCCCGCGCCTGCGCCGGATCGGGCGAATCAACCTCAGCTTCGCCATGCCGGAAAAATCCCCGGCCGAGCGCGAACGCATTCTCGATGAAGTCTTCCGCTCCATCGCACGCATCCTCGTGGTGTTTGCCCGCTTCCCTGGGCTCAACGTGAACGAATGGATCCACTACGACGGGCTGGAGCATTTCGAAGCAGCCAAGCGCGCCGGAAAGGGAGCGCTGTTCTACACCGCGCATCTCGGCAATTGGGAGCTAAGCGCGTTTTCGCACGGTGTGATGACGGAGCCGATGGGCGTGGTGGTGCGCCCGCTCGACAATCCACTGCTCGACGAGCTGGCGCGGCGCTACCGCTCGCTGGGTGGCAACGAGGTGATCGAGAAGAAGGACGCGCGTCCGCTGCTGCGGCTATTGAAGGCGAATCGCGCGGTAGGAATTCTGGCCGATCAGAATGCGGCGCCCGAGGAAGGCGTGTTTGTGACGTTCTTCGGGAAGGCGGCCTGCGCCCATACGGGGTTCGCGCGGCTGGCCAAGCATACCCAGGCAACCGTGATTCCGGGCTATGCCCTCTGGGAGGAGCGAGAGCAGAGATACGTGCTCCGATTCTTTCCCCCGCTTGAGATGACCGGCGACGAAGCGGAAGACACAGGGCGCCTGCACGCCCACCTCGAAAGCGTCATCCGGCAGTATCCCGGACAGTGGTTGTGGATTCACCGGCGCTGGAAAACACGGCCCGCCGGCGAACCGTCCTTATACTGAGCAAGCCTATGGTAATCTCAGTTTCGTGCTACAGAATCACGTAACCTTCATCACGGGCGCGGGCGCGGGCATTGGCGAGGCGACGGCGCATTTTTTTGCTTCGCAGGGAGCGCGGGTGGTGCTGCTCGATCGCGATGCGGATGGCGTCGAAAAGAACACCGCGCTGATCAACGAAAAAGGCGGCGAGGCGCTGGGGCTGACCGGCGATATGCGCAACCGGGCCTCGCTCGCACAGGCCGTGGATGCGGCGATGGCGCGCTTCGGGCGCATTGATTCCCTGATCAACAACGCGGGCATCTATCCGCGCAAGCCGTTCCTCGAAATCACCGAAGAGGAATGGGACACGATGCAGGATGTGAATCTGAAGGGCGTCTACCGCATGACGCAGTTGGTGGTTCCGCACATGATCGCCCAGGGCGGCGGCAAGGTGGTGAACATCTCGTCGGTGACCTTCTTCGTGGCTCCGCCGCTGTTGAGCCATTACGTGGCTTCGAAGGGCGGGGTGATCGGGCTATCGCGCGTGCTGGCAAAGGAGCTGGGTCCGCGCAATGTGATGGTGAATTGCATCACGCCCGGAGCCATTCAAACCGAATCGGAGAAGCACTTCGTGTCGAAGGAACAGGAGCAGGAGTTCCTCAATAACCAAAGCATCAAGCGGCGGCTGCAGCCAGTGGACATTGCCCGCGTGTGCGCGTTTCTCGCCGGGCCGTGGAGCGATGGCATGACCGGGCAGACATTGAATGTGGATGCGGGTTGGGCGCTCTACTAGATGCGGCTCACCGGCAAGACGATTGTGGTGACGGGGGCCGCCTCAGGGATTGGCGCGGCCACCCTCGCCTTGTGCCGGGCCGAAGGGGCGCTGGGGTTTGGGCTCGATCTGGAGGGCGCCGACCGTGTTTGCGACGTGGCCGATGCCGATTCCGTCCGAGAGGCGTTTGCCGGAATCGACAGGATCGACGGGCTGGTGAACTCGGCTGGAATCGCCGTTCGGCACCGAGTGGGAGAGCAGGACGAGGCGGGCTGGGACGCGGTCTTCGATGTAAACGTGAAAGGCTCGTTTCTCTGCGCGCGGGAAGCGCTGCCGCGCATGGGGCCAGGGGCCAGTATCGTGCATCTATCGTCGGTGGTGGGACTGGTGGGCGTGCGCAACCGGGCGGCTTATTCCGCTTCAAAGGGAGCCATCCTTTCGCTCACCCGCAACATGGCGCTCGATTACGCCGATCGCGGGGTAAGGGTGAACTGCATCTGTCCGGGATTCACCCGCACAGGGCTCACACGCGGCATCTTCGCCGACCCGCAGCGCAAGGCGCGCATTGAGGCGATGCACCCGCTGGGGCGCATGGGCGAACCCGAGGATATCGCCCGCGCGGCGCTCTTCCTGCTATCGGATGACGCCAGTTGGATCACGGGCATTGCCCTCCCCGTGGATGGCGGATTCACCGCCGGCCAGCGCGACGATATGTGACTCACCGAGCGCGATCCGCTATTCTAACTATCGATGAACAAGGCGATGGCTCCTCTGTCTCCCGAGGCAGGAGACGAGGGGCAGGAACGTCCGGCAAAGCCGCGGACATGGATCTGGATTGCACTGTGGTGCGGCGTGTTTCTGGCGCTGCCCGGAGTGCTGGTGGGCTTGCTCCAGCAGCAGAAGGCGAAGGAATATGCGCAGTCGCTGGAGACTGTGGCGAAGCGCGCCACACCTCCCGCGCCCGAGTGGGTGGAACTGCGCGGCGATTACCGCGTGCAGGAAGCGCGCCTGGGCGACGGCGCCGGCAATGCCGTGCTGTTGGCGGGCGAACCGCTGGAAGACACCGCGGAATACTTTGAGCGCACCTGGCAACGCAAGGGATTTCAGGTTTCCAAAAATCTCATGCGCCACGATGAGCAGGTCTCGGCGGCCATTCTCAATGCCTCACATCCGGAAGGGCGGTTTGCGCTGATTTCGTTGAGCCGCGCCGCACACGGGACACGAATCGAACTGGCGTGGTCTGAAAAGAAGTGATGCTGAGGGGGTGGCGCGAGGGTAGAGCCGTTTCCTGGTGGGGGGAAGCCGGGCTGCTGTTTGTGCTCGCCGCCTATCTGGTGTGGCCGCTCTTTCATCTGGAATTTTCCGATAAATGGGCTTCTATTGAAAGCACATTCATCGCCGATGCCCGTTTCCTCAAAGACCACTGGCCGCATCCCCTATGGCAACCGCTGTGGTACACCGGGACGCGCTTCGACTATATCTATCCGCCTGCCTTGCGCTACGGAACGGCGGCCCTGGCGAAGTGGATGCCGGATTGGTCGACGGCGCGCGCCTATCACTTCTATGTCGCCGTGCTCTATGCGTTGGGCATTGCCGGCGTGTATGTGTTGTCGCGCACGGGAGGGCGATCGCGAAAATTCGCCATTGTCGCCGCCCTGGCCGTGGCCACCGTGTCGCCGTCGTTTCTGGTGATGACCGAATTGCGCCTGGACGCGCGTGGTTCCTATTCTGAGCCGCAGCGGCTGGGCGCGCTGGTCCGCTATGGCGAAGGGCCGCACATGTCGGCGGTGGCGCTGCTTGGCTTCACACTGGCCTTCTCCATGGTTGCCCTGCGCACGGGAAGGTTGCGGTGGATTGCGGCAGCGGCCACGGCGGCGGCATTGGTGGTTTCGCACAATTTTTACGGCGCCACGGCGCTCGCCATGCTGTTTCCCATCGTGGTGTGGAGCTGGTGGGTGACGCACCTGGACAATCGCATCTTCTGGCGCGCGGCGGCCATCGGGGCGCTGAGCTACGGGCTGTGTGCCTTCTGGCTGGTGCCGTCGTATCTCACCGTCACGCTGCACAACATGCGCTATGTTTCCGAGCGCGGCAATCGCTGGTCACTCTGGCTGATCGTGGGCTTGGCCATTCTCTACATGAAGCTGACCGAAAAGTGGGCCCGCGGCAAGCAGCAGCGTGCCTGGCCCGTCTTCCTTACCGGGGCGCTGGGCATCCTGCTGGTGAACGTCATCGGCAACTACTTCTTCCAGTTCCGGGTCATCGGCGAGCCGGGCCGCATGGTGCCGGAATTGGATCTGCTCGTCATTCTGGCCGGAGTGGAACTGTTGCGCTGGGTGTGGGACGGCGATTGGAGCCGGTTGGCGCGCTGGCGCATTCCGCGCCGCGTGGCCGTGGCGCTCGTCGTGCTTCTGCTGTTTTATTCCGTGCGTAAGTATGTGCGCAATTCATGGAGCATCTACGTGCCCGACCGCGACTACCGCTCGCGTGTCGAATTCCGCATTACCGATTGGATGGCGAAAAACATGCCGCAGGCCCGCGCTTACACCACCGGCTCCGTACGCTTCTGGTACAACACCTGGTACGACCTGGCGGAGATGGGAGGCGGATCGGAGCAAGGCCTGCTCAACCCTGCCGTGCAGCCATCGACGTGGCAACTGGGTGGGAGCGAAGACGCCGAGTTGGGAATCCTCTGGCTGCAGGCACTGGGCGTGGATGCGGCCATCATCCACGATCAGACCAGCCAGGAAGTGTACAAAGACGTCGTCCATCCGAAGAAGTTCGAAGGGCGCATGGAATTGGCTTATAACGACGGAAAAGGGAACTTCATCTACCGCACGCCGCGGCGCTACCGGGCGATTGCCCGGGTGGTGGACTCGCAGCGCCTGGATGCGATCGGGCCGCTGCCGGAGGAGCCTTCGAAAGAGCAATTGCGGCAATTGGTGGACGTGCTGGAAGGCGGACCCGAGGCTCCAGTGGAGACGCAGTGGATCAGCACCGAGGAACTGCGGATCAAGGCCCGGATGTATGCCGGGCACACGCTGCTGGTGCAGGTGCCGTATGATTCGCCATGGACCGCGTCGAATGACGGGAAGCCGTTGCCCGTACGGCAGACGCAGATGAATTTCATGCGCATCGATGTGCCGGAAGGCGATCAGGAAGTGCGGCTGGTGTTTCAAAAGCCCTGGGAGAATCGCGTCGGGCAGGCGCTGTTTGCCGGCACCCTGTTGTGCCTGCTGGTGATGTGCCGGAGGAAGGACGCGGCATGGTGAAGCGGCGAACATGGATCACGGCCGCGCTCGCATTGGCGCTGTTCGCCTTCAATGTGTGGCTCAATGCGCCGCTGTTTGAGAACGGGGAGCAACCCTACCGCGGCTCGATTGAAAGCGGCTACGCCGGAATCGCGCGTTTCTTCGCGGCGCATCCCAATCCCTATGGATGGAATCCCTTCATCTATTGCGGCATTTCGACACAACATACCTACCTGCCGGGCATGCCCTACGTAACAGCATTGGTTCTGTGGCTGAATCCCGGAATGGAGGCATTGCACGCCTACCGCATCGTGACCGCGCTGTTTGCCTCATTCGGGCCGGTAACGTTGTTCCTGTTTGCGGCCTATGCGGCGGGCAGCCGTGGCTGGGCCTTCGCGGCGGCGCTCGGCTATACGCTCTGCTCACCGGCCTACGATCTGTTCCAGACCATCGACAGCGATCGCGGGTTGCTGCCCGTGCCCTGGCGCTTGCATGTGATGGTGAAGTACGGCGAAGGGCCGCACAACATGGGCTTGACGCTGCTGCCGCTGGCGCTGCTGGCGGTGTGGGCTGCGGCGAAGAGCACCGGATTCCGCAAAGTATTTCTCGCCGCCGTGGCGCTGGCGGCAGTGGCCTTGACGCATTGGATTGCGGCCCTGGCCCTGGCCTTCTGCTGCCTGCTGTTGTTTGCCGCGCAGTGGGGCGCGGGGGCGGAGTTCCGCCACATGCGTGTCGTGCTGGCAGGCCTGCTCGGCTATGCACTTGCTTGTTTCTGGTTGACGCCCACCTTTGTCCAGACCGTGGGATTCAACTGGCCGCGCGACTCGTTCGGCTACCAGTTGGCGCGGCAGGAGCATATCGCCCTGGCGCTGATTGCGGCGGGCTTGCTGGCCATCCTGCTGCTGTTCCGCAAATATCCGGCCTATCGCTACCTGTCCTTCGTCACGGCCTGCTTCTTCCTCTTTGCGGCGCTGGCCGAGGCGCATTACGCGCACAAAGTAGACGCCATTCCGGAAGCGCGGCGTTACACCGTGGAAATGGAGCTGTTCCTCGCCCTGGCGCTGGCCGAATGGATGCGCGTGGGATGGAATGCCGGCGGCGGCGTGAATCGTTTCTGCGTTGCCATGACCGGCTGCCTGCTCGCCGTGAGCGGCACACCGCAGGCAGCGAAGTATCTGCGCGATGGCTACGATTCCTGGAAGCTGCGCCCCAAAGAATACACGGTGGAGTACCGGCTGGCGGATTGGCTGCGCAAGCGTTCCCCCTCAGGGCGCGTCTACGTATCGGGAGGGCTGCGCTTCCGCTTGAACTCCTGGTTTGACGTGACGCAAACGAATGGCACGTTCGATTCCGGATTGTTGACCAGGACACCATTGGAGCTCGACTATCGCTTCCGCTCCTTAACGGGAATCCGCAAAGGGATGGAGCAGAAGGATTCGCTGCTGATGCTGCAGGCGATGGGTGTGGAGTATGTCGTAGTGCATGGTGAAAAGTCGGAGGAATATTATCGCGACGTGAAACAACCCCAGCGCCTGGATGCTCTGTTTCCCGTAGTGTATGGCGATGGCCCCGATCGCGTGTTTCAAGTGCCGTTTCGCGGGCTGGCGTTCTTCCGCCGTCATAATGAAGCGCCGGCCTCATGGCAGCCGGCCTATCTGGAGAGCTACCTTCCGCACGCCGTCGAAGCGGGTGGCGGGTTGCTTACGGATTGGGACGGAACAGGGAAGCTGCGCATCCGTGGGGGAATGATTCCGGAGGATTCCGGCATTTCCGTAATCATGACCTACGACCCCGGCTGGCGCGCTACGCACAAAGGGAATGCCATCCCAGTGGAGAAGGATGCCATGGGCTTTCTCTATCTGCGTCCGCCGGTGGCGAGTGAGCCGGACATAGTGTTGGAGTATGGGATGAGTTGGGAAAAACGCCTGACACTAGCGGTTAGTGCAGCGGCGTGGGTGCTTTCAGTGATAGCATGCATGAATCGGCATGGCGGCCCGGGAACCGGCTCGCATGCTGTGGCATCTAACATGTCGGAGGGCTAGTGTATTGGGAAGGGTGTATACCTTTCGGTCCCGATGGGGAATCGTTAGACGGTTGCACACTTTCGAAGGATTCCGGTATACTCCGCATTTGCGATAACGAAATGCGGTCCGGTCGCGCGACTATTTTGGGAGCCGAATCGAACGGCTAAATCGAGAGGCCAATCACGGCTGTAGGAGGTTACGGTGTTATTGAGACTAGGCAAAGTGCTGGGGGCTACCTACTTGCTAGCCGCGCTCGTGTTCGGCCAGCAGGCGCAGAAGCAGTGGAAAGACCGCCAGGAATACGACGATTTCCAGGCAATGGCGAAAGAGCCGGACCCGACAAAGAAAGTGGCGCTGATCAACGCGTGGCGCCAGAAATACCCGGAGTCGCAGTTCAAACAGGAAGGCTTGACGCTGTTGACCACGGCGTTCGCCCAGCAGGGCAAGTTTCCTGAACTGATCGCGACTGCGCAAGACATTTTGAAGATCGACCCCCTCGACGTGACCTCGTTGTACTGGATTTCATCCTTGGCCCCGAAGCTGAACAACACGTCGGCGGATTATCTCGATGCCGCCGAGAAGGCGTCCACCGCGCTGGCCATGAACGGGGACAAAGTGTTCGCCCCCGAGCGCAAGCCCGCCGGAAGCACGGCAGAGCAATGGACGAAGGCCAAGGCCGACATGGAAGTGATGGCCCTCAAGTCGCTCGCCTGGATCGCCATGGCGCGCAAGGACAACGACAAGTCCGAAGAAGGGATTCGCCGCCTGCTCGATAAGAATCCCAACGATGGCGAAGCCACCTATTGGATGTACACTGTGATTCGAGCCAAGAAGGACGCCAATCGCAATTCCGAAGCGCTCTTCTACCTGGCGCGCGCGGCGTCGCTGCCGGCCGACAAAGGCGGGCTTCCGGATGCGAATCGCAAACAGGTGGATGATTTCTTCGTCAAGGCCTACAACAACTACCATGGCCAGGATGACGACGGCATGAAGCAACTGCGCGAGCAGGCGCTGGCCAGCAGCAAGCCGCCGGCCGGGTTCAAGATCCGCACCGCGACCGAAATCGCCGTGGAAAAGGAAAATGAATTCAAGTCGAAGAATCCGCAGCTGGCCTTCTGGATGGGCATCAAGAAGGAACTCGCCGGGGAAAACGGCGCATCGTTCTTTGAAGAGCGCGTGAAGGGCGCTTCGCTGCCCGGCAAGATCGAAGGCACGGAATTCACAACGTTGAAGGGCCGCGTGGTCAATAACAACGCTAAGGAAGTCGTGCTCATCATGGATCCTTCGCAGCACGTCGGCACCGAAGGCGAAGTGACGCTGAAGGTGGAAGGCGGGCTGAAGGGCAAGGCTGAGCCCGGTACGGAACTCGAATTCGAAGGCACTGCGGCGGCGTTCACCCGCGAGCCGTTCATGCTCACCTTTGAAGTGGAAAAGGACAAGTTGAAGGGCTGGACCGCCACCGCCCCGCCGCCCACGAAGAAAGCCGCCCCCGTGCGCAAGGGCGTGGGCAAGAAGAAGTAAGTTTGGTTCGTCTCAGAAACAGGCCTCCGGATCACTCCGGAGGCCTTTCGCTTTTAGGAGAGCGTCCAGCGGCCGTTCTCGAAGGAGCCCAGTTCGTCGTTCCAGAGGCTGTATTTACAGGCCATCTGCCCGCCGTCGACGAGCAGCGTCGCGCCGTTGATGAAACTGGCGGCGTCCGATGCGAGGAACGTGATCGCCTGGGCAACCTCTTGCGGCGTGCCGCCGCGGCCCATCGGAATGTGTCGGAAATATTCCTTCAGCGCGTTGGGCTGCTCATAGTACATCGCCGTGAGCCGGGTGTGGATCAGGCCCGGGCAAACCGCGTTGACGCGGACGCCGAACGGGCCCAGTTCGTTTGCGGCGGTGTGCACGATACCCAGAATCCCCGATTTCGAGGCGTTGTAGGCGATCAGCGTCGCCTCTCCATCGTAGGAATTGGTGGAAGCAGTGAGTACGATGGAGCCGGCGCGGCGGGCCTTCATCTTCCTGGCAGCAGCCTGGAGCGTGAAAAATGCACCCGTCAGGTTGACGTCAATCATCCTCCGCCACATCTCTTCGCTAGTGGATTCGATGGGGGACGTCGGAGCAATGCCGGCGTTGATGGCAACAACGTCCGGAGTGGGCACTTTCTCGAACGCAGCTTCGACCGAGGCGCGATCGCGCACATCAATGGGGAACCCCGTAGCCCCGAAATCGGAGGCTGCCTGCTGGGGATTTTCCGATGCCAGGTCGAGGATGTAGACCTGCGCTCCCGAGGCGGCAAAGAGCTTGGCGGTAGCGAGGCCGATGCCGTTTGCGCCACCGGTAACAATAGCGGTTTTTCCTGTGAAGTCAATCAACATAGAGCTACTGTATGTTACACTGAAAGTCTTGCCCCGCGAGGGCCCGTAGCTCAGTTGGTTAGAGCGCTACCTTGACACGGTAGAGGTCTGCAGTTCGAGTCTGCACGGGCCCACCAACACACCTTCCATCCAGATGTCCCTCAACGCGTACGGTGACAACCGACTACAGACGGCTCGGCTCTACGACATTAATGGGGGCAGCCGTCCCTGACTAGCCTCGGCTCCTGGCTCCGCGGTAGACGGGTATGGTCGTATTCATTCGGCAAGGCACACCTAGAGTACAGAGTCTGCGGGAAGGAGATTCACGGGCGTCCCGGCGCGATGGAGGGGATGCGGAAGGATTCGAGAGGCCGCGCGCCTCTGGGAACGCCGTGCGGAGCGTTCAAGTCCTGGATATCATCGCTTGGCTTCAGTCGTCAACAAAGAAGTTTGTTCTGCAAACACCAATGGCAGAGCACCTGCATTCCACAGTGGTTGCAGGAGTACTTCGAGGGGCGTGACGCGAGAGGTTACCCTGGAACTCTTTGCGGTCAACCGCCGAGAAAAAATTCTGCGCAGCCTGCGCTTTGCGATTCACAGACGAGATCGATACCCATAAGCACGCGATGTGTTTCGCTAAAACCTGCCAATGAGAAGCGACACACCCAGTCGAGAGCTCACCGCGATGCGCCGCCCTCTTCTTCGGCCAGACTGAGCCCTTGTTCCTCGCAGAAGTACTCGACGAATCCCGGGACGTTCTTCGCAAGGGAGCGCAGAAGGCGCGGTAGCGAAACTTGAATACTTGCGGCTTGTTCATGGATCTTGGTCACGAACAGGCCGGCGTCGAGGTCATACAACCCTCGGAGGAATGTGGAAGGCGCCTCAACATGGATCCCCCACGGCTGTAAGGAGGCCGCCGGGAAGTGCCGCCGGTTGTAGGTGACAATCAGTTCGGAATGGGAGCGAACTGCGGTAGCGAGGACATGACGGTCCTTGGGATCGTTCGTCAGAACATCGAGGAGTGTCTCAAAGCCCTCCACCCACGCCTCCGGGAAGTGCCGCCGCAATGCTTCCTCGCGGCGAAGCGCCTTCTCGGGCGGCATCTCCCACTTTGAGATGAGGTTCCGGGTCACCTCCTCCATGATGGTTTGGGACCACCTTGGAAGATAGAGGCGGGGTGCCTCCGCCATGCGCAGCAGCGTATCCGCCAATGGCATCGGGATGAGAACGCACGCGTCCAATACGACGCGGTAGTCGGCTCTCATTCGTCTTCGCCACCCTCGGGAATGCCAGTTCGATCATAAAGGCCGGACTCGAATGCCTCGCGCGCGATTCGGTCGAGTGCTTCCTTCCGCTCAGCATCGCGGCGCTTTTGGTAAGCGATCAGATCCTTCAAGTAGATGCGTCGGTGACTGCCTGCCTTGTGATACGGCAAGTCGCCGGCCTCCAGCAACTTGATCAGATGTGGCCGGGAAACGCCCAGAAGGTCAGCGGCGCGCTGAGTCGTCAATTGCTGATTCTCCGGGATCAGGACAATCGCCCGGCCCAACTGCATATTCCGCGCAATGTCCTTAAGCAGGCGGTAGACCGCATTCGGTAGCTCAAGCCGCTCCCCATCGGCCCCGACCAAGGCGGGCGAACCGAGTTGAAGCATTCGATGCAGTTCTCGAATCTGGCCTTCGTCCGACTCAGGCAGAACGACGGGTTGGTGCGGCATGTCCATTCCTCCAACCCAAAGATACCACTCATCCGCAATAAACGCAATGCATTCGCATCAATCGAATCGCAGACGATCGGGCACGATGGGAAGGATCGCCGCTCGTATGGGAGCATCGAAAATCTTCTCTAAGCACCATGCTGAACACCATAGACAAGACAATGAAAATACCCTGCCCAATGTGCCCATCCTGCCAAACTGTTGAAAAATCCCACACAAATTTGGACGCCAGCCGGCGTCCATCATGCCCATGAAAACAAGGGACCCGGACTCAACACGATAATCGCGACTCAGGAACCACTGAAAACACAGGGGTTGCCCGTCTGGTGCGCTACCTTGACACGGTAGAGGTCTGCAGTTCGAGTCTGCACGGGCCCACCAACACACTTTCCTTCACCAACACGTGTAGAATGACAGGAGTCTCAGCATGGATTCCAGCCATCCTTCCAATGTGCCCCAAGCCTCGCCGCAGCAGCCTGGCGAGTCCGTTTCCCAGCGCTTCCGCAAAGTACTGGAGTCGGCTCCTGACGCCATTTTGGAAGTGGACGCCAATGGCCGCATCGTTCTCATTAACGCACAGGTGGAGGAGTTGTTCCGCTGGCCAAGGGAAGCGCTGCTCGGCCAGCCAATCGAGGTGCTCATTCCGGGGCGCCTTCGGCATAGCCATCACGGGCACCGCGAAGCCTATTCGCACCAACCCTCGACTCGGCCGATGGGCACGGGACTCGATCTGTGGGCCGTCCGCAAGGACGGAACGGAGTTCGCCGTCGACATTAACCTCAGTCCAGTGGAATTAGAGGGCCGCACTCACGTGATCTGCATCGTGCGCGACGTGAGCGAGAGGAAGAAAGCCGAAGAACAGATCCGCACACTGAACCAGCAACTCGAAAACAGAGGGAAGGAACTTTCCGATGCCAACATGAAACTGGCGTCGCGCAATGAAGAGGTAGAACGGATCAGCAATCTCAAAAGCGAATTCCTCGCCAGCATGAGCCACGAACTCCGTACTCCGCTCAACGCCATTATCGGGTTCTCCGATTTGCTTATGGAAGAGAGAACCGGCCCGCTCAACGAAAAGCAGCGGCGCTTTCTCGGACATATCCAGCAGGGCGCGCAGCACCTCCTCCACCTCATCAACGATGTTCTCGATCTCTCCAAGATCGAAGCGGACCGTCTGGAGTTGCGGCCTGAACAATTCGATGTCGCCACCGCGATCCAGGAAGTTCTGGCCACCGTGAAGCCGCTCGCCGAGGCCAAGCAAATTCTGTTGGAGCGGCCCGAGCTACCCGCCATCGCCCTCACCGCGGATCGAGTCCGGGTAAAGCAAATTCTCTTCAACCTGTTGAGCAATGCCATCAAGTTCACACCAGAGAAAGGGATGGCTAGGGTGGATGTCCGGCTGGAAGCAAACTTCGTCGTCATTGCCGTTACCGACACCGGCGTCGGAATCAGCGAAGAGAACCAGAGAGAAATATTCAACAGCTTCCAACAGTTCGGCCCCACCACCAAAGGGGTTCGGGAAGGAACAGGGCTAGGGCTTGCCATCACCAAGCGTCTGGTGGAATTGCACGGAGGCAAAATCACTCTCGCCAGCATCCTGGGCCAAGGGTCGCGCTTTGAGTGCTTTCTCCCCCTGATTGGAGTGGAGCGGAACTACGACGCCGGCCGGCCACTGAGCCCGGCGCGCACTGCGCCGGTGATTCTCATCGTCGAGGATGATCCTTCCTCCGGCGAGTTGCTGGCCAGCTATCTTGAGTCGGAAGGGTACTCCATTGCCACTGCCAGTTCCGGCATCGAAGCCGTGCGCAAGGCGCGCGAGATCCGGCCTGACGTCATCACCTTGGATGTCCTCATGCCTCTCCGCAGCGGATGGGAGGCGCTGCATGAGCTGAAGACTTCGCCCGGCACAACCGAAATCCCGGCCATTATCATTTCCGTTATGGATGAAAAACAGATGGCGTTTACCCTTGGCGCGGATGAGTACCTGGTCAAGCCAGTGTCGAGAGACGATCTTGTCGCCGCGGTGAAACGCTATTTACCAAAAAAGTGAAAACGATTCTCATTGCCGATGATAATGCGGTCAGCCGTGAATTGACCCGCGAGTGTCTCGACGGATGCGGGTTCGCCCTCATGGAAGCGTCGAACGGCAGGGAAGCGTTGCACCTCCTCAAGACCCGCCGGCCGGATCTCGCCCTGCTCGATATACAAATGCCGGAAATGGACGGGTATGCGGTGATCCGCGCGGTGAGGGCCGATCCCGATTTACGCGGACTACCGGTGATCGCCATCACCGCCTTCGCCATGGAAGGCGACAGCCAGCGGGCGGTCTCCGCGGGCTTCGACGCTTACATCACGAAGCCCATCCGCATCGACGCTTTGCGGCAGGAAATCCAGCGCTTGCTTGGATACGGCGCGGGTCTAGTAGAATAATGCAAATACATGCCTGCACTAGTGAAACTGGTGGCAATTGACGATACGCCTCAGATTCTGGAATTGATCCGGGAGGCGCTGGCCGAAGAGGAAGTGGAGATTCTCACCGCCACCGATCCGGAAGATGGGCTGGACCTGGTCATTCGAGAGCATCCGCAGATCGTCCTGCTGGACCTCGTCATGCCGAAACTCAACGGAATGGAAGTGCTGGCTCGAATTGTGGAATTTGATCCTTCCATTGATGTGGTATTGATGACCGCGCACTACTCCACGGAATCGGCAGTCGAGGCTATCCGGAAAGGCGCTAGCGATTATCTCAACAAACCTGTTTCCGTGGCCACCTTACGATCGCGTGTAGCCAAGACTGTAGAAGATGCAAAGCGCCGGCTTCGCGCTCTCCGGTTGGATGAGGAATTACTTCACGCCTCTCAATTTGAAGGAATTATCGGACGAAGTCCGCTCATGGGGGAGGTATTTGCCAGAATTCGGCGAGTAGCTACCCATTATCGATCCATTCTCGTCACCGGCCCGACTGGAAGCGGCAAAGACCTGGTCGCCCGCGCTCTGCATCGCTTGAGCCCGGTGGCCGCCGGGAACCTGGTCATCTGCAACTGCTCCGCTGTGGTGGAGACCCTCTTTGAAAGTGAACTCTTCGGCTACGTGCGTGGCGCCTTCACCGGAGCGACACAAGACAAGATGGGTCTGGTGGAGCATGCCCATAACGGCACGCTCTTCCTGGATGAGGTAGGAGACATGCCGCTCCCCACACAGGCGAAATTGCTCAATGTCCTGCAAAACCGGGAAGTCCGGAGAGTGGGCTCACTCAGCGCACGGAAGGTGGACGTGCGCGTTGTCGCTGCTACGCATCGTGACCTGCCGGCATTGATCGAACAGAAGCTGTTCCGGGAAGACCTTTACTACCGCCTGGCGATGGTGGAGGTAGCCGTGCCCTCCCTGGCCGAGCGCCGCGAAGACATTCCATTGCTGCTGCGGCATTTTGTGGAGCGATACTCCGCGCTCTACGGCAAGGACATTCGAGGCTTGACGCCGCGCGCACAGATCGTGCTGTTGAACCACTCCTGGCCCGGGAACGTGCGGGAATTGGAGAACGTCGTCGGGCACGCATGCATGATGGTAATGGGCGACACCATCGACATCGAGGATTTTCCGCCGAAGTTGCAGCCCGCAGGCTCTCGAATGCCGCCACCAACGCTGGGCCCAATCGAGATGAATGGGCAATCCTTCGACGACCGGGAACGCGATATCCTCGTGGCGGCGTTGGAACAGTCCGGTGGCAACCAAACACAGGCGGCGCGATTGCTCCGCATCACGCGAGACCGGCTGCGGTACAAGATGTCGAAGTTCAACTTGAAGTAGCATTCATGGCCGTAGCCACCCATGGCCACAGCGATCCTGGCATGATAGAGGCGATGCTGCAAGCCATACTTTACGGCGCGGGAGATCTGCGCCTGGAACAACTGCCGCTCGATCCGGATTCCATCGCGGCGGATGAAGTCTATGTGGACACCGAAGTCTCCGCCCTGTCGACCGGAACGGACCTCGGCAATTACCTCGGGCGCTCGACGGAGATTCCGAGTGCGCCGGATTATCCGCGCTGGGTAGGATACTCGAATGCCGGTGTCATTCGCCGCGTGGGCAGCGCCGTGCATGGCCTCAGCGAAGGCATGCGGATCTTCACTCCCAAGCCGCATCAATCGGCCTTCATCATGAAGGGCGCCGATCCCTATGCGCGCATTCCAGACAACGTCAGCAGTGAGCAGGCATCGTTGACCTACCTTACAACGCTCGGCGTGAACGCGCTGCGGCATGCCCGCTATGAGCCCGGCGAAAGCGTTGCTGTGGTCGGATTGGGCGTCATCGGCCTGGCCACGTGCGCCATTGCGCGGGCCATGGGAGCGCAGGTCCACGCCGTGGCGAATGCGCGGAACCGGGCCGAACTCGCCGCCCGTGTGGGTGCGCATCATACCTACATCGCCGGTGAAAACGCGCTGCCCAAGGAGATCGACGTGGTGGTGCTCACGGCGAATCCTTGGCGTGCTTATCGCGATTCCATCGACATGTGCCGCTATGGCGCGCGGATCAGCATCCTCGGCTTTCCTGGCCGTGCGGAAGCGCCGCCTTCGTTCAATCCCTTTGATCCGCAGTGGTTCTATGGCAAGCAACTGACGCTGATTGGCGCGGGTTTCGCACCGCGCGTCGATTGCAAGCCCTCTGAAATCCGGTTCAATTTGCGCCGCAACTGGGATTTCGTATTGGAGTCGATGGGCACCGGCGCCGTGAATCTGGAGCCCGTCATCTCGCACAGAATTCCTGCGCCCCGCATGGTGGAAGCCTACGAGATGGCCAAGGCTCACTCCAAAGAACTGGTGGCCGCCGTGTTTGACTGGCGCGGCGTCTAAGCGCGGAAATACTTGCGCATGCGTTCCAGGGCTTCCATCAGATTCTCATAGCTGTTGGCGATGGAGAATCGCAGGTAGCCCTGGCCATATTCCCCAAAGGCAGTGCCGGAAAGACAGGCGACTCCCGCTTCCTGAAGCAGGGCGTTAGCCAGTTCCTTCGATTCCCTCCCCGTACCCTTGATGTTGGGAAACGCATAGAACGCGCCTTCGGGGATATTGCATTTGAAGCCAGGCAGCGCATTTAGCCCGGCGACGAAAGCGTCGCGGCGGCGGCGGAATTCGGCCACCATGTGATCCACTTCATTCTGCGGCCCGGTGAGCGCGGCAAGTCCAGCACGCTGGGTGAAACTGGCGGTGCAGGAGTTGGAATTCACCATCAGCTTGTTCACGGCTTCAGCCAGCCACGCGGGCATCACGCCATAGCCCAGACGCCAGCCCGTCATCGCGTAGGTCTTGGAAAACCCATCAAGGATGATCGTCTTCTCCAACATGCCGGGTTCGGAGGAAATGGAACTCGGCTTCTGCCCGAAGTAGATGCGGGTGTAGATTTCATCCGACAGCACCATCAGATTGCGGTCGCGGACGAGATTGGCAATCTCCACAATGTCTTCGTGCGGAATCACACCGCCGGTTGGATTCTGCGGCGAGTTGAGGATCAGCATCTTCGTCTTGTCGCTGATGCTCTTGCGCAGAATATTGAGATCGAACGAGAAGCTGCGGTCTTCGAGCAACGGAATGGGGACAGGGACCCCGCCCGCGAAGCGAATCATCGACTCGTAAATGGGGAAGCCCGGATTGGGATAGATCACTTCGTCGCCGGGTTCGATCAAGGCAAGGATGGGAAAGAAGATGATGGGCTTGCCGCCGGGTACGATGCACACGTTCTCCACGGCGACCGGGATGCCGCGCGTGGTGCTGACATAATTCGCTATCGCTTGGCGGAAGTCGGGAAAACCGGGCGTGGGACCGTAGTGCGTCCAGCCTTCATCGAGGGCCTTTTTGCCGGCGTCGATGACGTGTTGCGGGGTCTGGAAGTCAGGCTCACCGATTTCCAGGTGAATGATGGAGCGGCCTTGCGCTTCCAGCGCCTTGGCACGCTGCAGAACTTCGAATGCGCCTTCCACCAAGAGGCGGTTCATGCGGTCGGCTAGTTGGATCATGTTATTTCTGAAAGACGGGAAATTGATTGCGGTGTTCGAGAAAATTGACGCGGTCGCCGATGGAGACCGGATCTCCCGCGATCCGCGCGGTGAGCCGGCCGCCGGCGTCGAGAGTGACGATGGCGATCTGATAGGGCGCTTCATTCACGTACTGCTCGGGCGGCGAATAAACAGTGGTCTCGGTATAGACTACGCCAGGGCCGGGGTTCGGGTTGCTCATGCTGCTGCTCCCAGGATGGTGACGACGCAGGTGGCGCCTGAGCCGCCGAGGTTCTGCGCCAGTCCAAGCGAGTGATGGGCGAGCTGGCGCTCACCGGCTTGCCCGCGGATTTGCAGGGCCACATCGCAAAGCTGCGCCACGCCCGTTGCCCCCACCGGATGCCCTTTGGATTTGAGCCCACCGCTGGTGTTGAGCGGCCGCTCACCTCCCAGCGAAGTGTGGCCATCGAAGCAGTACGGCCCACCTTCGCCTTTGGCACAAAAGCCCAGATCCTCGCTGGCAATGATCTCCGCGATGGTGAAGCAATCATGCAGCTCGGCGAATTGAATATCCTTGGCCGACACACCGGCCATGCGGTAGGCTTTTTCACCTGCCTTCGCCACCGCGGCAAAGGTGGTGATGTCGTCTTTCTCATCGAGCGCCAGGCGGTCTGAAGTTTGCGAGATGCCCAGTACGCGCACGGGTTGCGACGTGAACTCCGCGGCGCGCTCCAGCGGGACGATCAGCACCGCGGCCGCGCCATCGCTGATCAGCGAGCAATCGTACAGCGTCAGCGGGTCGGCTACGGGCTTTCCCTTGAGAGCCTGCTCCAGCGTGATCAATTTCTTCAAATGCGCGTCGGGATTCTTCGCCCCATTGGCATGATTCTTCACGGCCACTGAGGCCAGATGCTCACGCGTGGTGCCGAAGACATGCATGTGGCGCCGCGCGATCATGGCGAACAAGGCGGGAAAGGTTGCACCGGCACGGATCTCGCCGCACAGATCGCCGGCGGATGCGAGAATCTCCGTCACCTTCGGCGTCGGCTGCGAAGTCATCTTTTCCACGCCTGCGGCCAGCACAACATCGTAGATGCCCGCGGCCACGCTTGACCAGGCGTGGAAGAACGCCGATCCGCTGGACGCACAGGCGGCTTCAAATCGAGTGCAGGGGACGCCGTTGATGCCGGCGCCGGAAGCCACAAACGGAGCCAGATGATTCTGCCCAACGAAGGAGGGCCCGGCGAAATTGCCGAGATAGAAGGCTTCCACTTGCGTTGGATTGCAATGCGCGTCCTTGAGCGCTTTCTCGATGGCTTCGGTGGTGAGGGAACGAAGGTCGCGATCGGGAAATGCACCGAATGGCGTTTTCCCGACCCCTACGATGGCTACGGGTCGCATACCTTCATGTTACCTGCCCTGTTTCTTCTTTTCGAGGTTCCACAGCCCGCGCGAAATCACCCGGCCGCAGAACGGGCAGTAATTGAGCCCCACGTAACTGGGGCGCGAGTCGCCGAACACCAGGTGGTATTCGGTGTCGATCTCGGTGATGATGCGCCCGTCGCGGAGCGAATGCATGGGGCCGACGCGCACCATGTCGCGGTCAATCAGATCCTGAAGTTCCGTGCAGCAGACCATGCCGGTATTCTTTCACGCAGGCGGGGAGCAAGGCAAAGGTTTCGCCGTGTAGAATCGGCTTATGAAATTCACGCTTTTGATGACGATGGCGGGGATGCTGGCTGCGCCGGTGCTCGCGGAGCGCACAAGAAAGAACTGGTGAAGGCCACCACGCCCGAACAGGATGCCAAGGAAAACAGCGATGCGGTGCCCGATGTCTATGCCATCCCCGCGCAAATCAAAAACGTGCTGATCCTGCGATTCAAATACAAGGCGGACCTGCTGGCCGGCATTGAAGAGATGGTGAAGAAGCACAAAATCCGCAACGCGGTGTTTCTTTCCGGCATCGGCTCCGTGCGCAACTCCCACATCCACGGCGTCAGCAATCGCACCTTTCCTTCCAAAAACATGTTTGTCAAAGATGATTCAAACCCCGCCGACATCATCAGTATCAACGGCTATGTGATCGAAGGCCGCGTGCATGCGCACATGACGCTGGCAGACGATGAGAAGGCGTTTGGCGGCCACATTGAGCCGGGCAACCCGGTGTTCACCTTCGCCATCGTGACGCTGGGAATTCTCGAAGACAACGTAACGCTGGACAAGGTGGACGACAAGACGTACCGCTAGCGCGGGCGTGCCCCCGGACGGCGGCGTTGCGTGCCCGGTTCAAATGCGCCGATGGTGGGAGGCTGGGCCCAGGGCTTGCCTTCCACATCGGGCGCGGTGATCGACGGGATGGGGCGTCCCGCGCCGCGCGCAGGGCTGTCCGCCGCAATGCGCGGATCGTGGCCGGCAAGGTTCGCCAGCATCGGATCGCGCTGCAGAATGGACCCGGTCTCCGGTGGAATGTTGTTGCCCAGATTCGGGCCGGCCCACGTGGCGCCCTGATCCGTGGCATACCAAAGGTTTGAGCCAAAGAGAAAAGTCTCCGGAGCCGTGTCCGCGCCCACGTTGACGAACGTACGGATATCACCCATCTGGAACTGGATGATGTTGTTGACGAACTGTCCGTTGCGCGAGGGAGCAAAGCGCGCTGCTTTGGTCTCCTGAAGAATGCGAACCACCCAGCTCTTCGGATCGACGATCGTGTTGTGGGCAAACAGGCAGCCGTCGCAGCCGACATAGGCGATGTTGGCCCCGCTCATCGCGCCATTGCGCAGAAAGAGATTGGCGATGACGCTGATGCGCGCGGCCTCATGCGGCGCGTCAATGGGCCGGAAGAAGGGCAGATCGGTGGAACCGCCGGCATTCACGGCCCGGCCCGGAATATCGGAGAACACGTTGCCGTGAATCAGAATGTCGGAACTGCCGCCCTTGGTCTGCACGCCGCTGGCAACGGTGTCGTGAAAATAGTTCCCCGTGATGATGCCGTCATGGCAGCCCACCATGTCGATGATCTCGCCCCGGTTGCAGCCCGAAACATTCGTCTTCGTGACCAGGAACTTGTCCACGCCCGAAAGCTTGATGCAGTCATTGTTTCCGCCCGAGCCAGACCCGGCGATGGTGAGATTGCGCAGGATGAGATGCTCCGTCGGCACTTCGTAGGAGCCGCCATCATCGATGTTGATGGCGTGTGTGGTGGAGCCCCGCAGCGTGAGCCCTTCGATGACGACGTAGCGCAGATCGCTGCCGGCCAGAATGATGGAGCCCCCTGCCGCCTCCAGCGTGACATTGCCATCCCCGGATATCGCGATCGGTTTGCCGGGTTCGCCCTTGAGGCCGGTAAGCGTGGTGGCGCCTTTGTAAGTGCCCGCGTGCAGCAGAATACGCGTGCCCGGCGTCGCTTCGCGAACGGCGCGCTGCAATGTGTCGAAGGGAGCGCCGGCGGTCCCGTTGCCCGCCCCGGTGCCGCTCGGGCTGACGTGCAGCGTGCGCGAGTAAGTGATGCCTCCATCGAAGGGCTCAGGCAGCGCTTGGCTGTAGAGCGCCAGGGCCGGAACAATCAGCAGCAATCCTGTTTTTTGCATCGTGGTGGGCCTTGCGCCGTCAGTGTAGCATTGAGGGCGATGTATACTGCACTGAAAGGTGAGCGTATGAAACTGATCAGCCGTCGATCGCTGCTTTCCACATTTCCCGCCGCCGCCCTATTGTCGGGCGCGCAGAGCAATCCGCTGCAGAACCGCCCGAAGGTGCCGGGAACATTGAGCCTGCGGGCACGCCGCCGGACGAAGGCGGGCGCTGCCACTGAGGAAGTGCTCCAGTGGCCTGTGGCGAAGACGGCGATCGTGATTTGCGACATGTGGAACGGCCACCATTGCCAGTTGTCGGCACAGCGAGTGGCGGTGATGGCTCCGCGCATGAACCAGGTGATTACCGCGGCCCGCAGCAATGGCGTGATGATCATTCATTCGCCCAGCGACACGATGAAATTCTATGAGGGCACTCCGCATCGCGAGCGCATGAAGAGCGCCCCCACCGCGAAGTCCCCGTTCCCCATCATCAACCGCTGTCCGCGTGTGCCCGATGAGGAGCGCAATTTCCCCATCGACGATGCAGCCGGCGGATGCGATGACCCGGTGGTGACTCCGTTCAGCGGCCCGCCCTATCCCTGGTCGCGCGAGCATCCGGCCATCGATGTCATCGGGTTTGATGGAGTGAGTGAGAGCGGCCAGGAGATCTACAATTTCTGCAAGCAGGAAGGCATCGACAAGATCGTGCTGATGGGCGTGCATACGAACATCTGCATCCTCAATCGAGGCTTTGGCGCAAGGCAGATGACGCGGCTGGGCTTCGATGTTGTGCTGGCGCGCGATCTTACCGACGCCATGTATGATCCCCGAACGCGCCCGTTCGTCAGCCACACGCGCGGCACGGAACTGGTGATCGAACACATTGAGCGCACCTGGTGCGCCTCCGTCCTGGGCGAAGATCTGACACGCGTAGTGCCCGGCTCGGCTTAGCGGGGACGAAGCTTCGCGCCGTTGCCGTAAATGCCAATCCAGTGATTGGTGAACCGTAGCGGTGGTTGCGGCGAGACGGCCGGCATGTGGCAATCCACACAGTTGGTGCGGGCTTCCGCCGTCGTATGTTTCGGCTTGGCGTGGCAGGCGGAGCAACGCGCGTTGTACGCACCCGCATAGCGGTTGAGCGGAGTGTGCGGGTCGTGGCACGTGAGACAGCTCAGCTTGCCTTCGCTCTTCAGGAAGCATGCGCTTTGGCTCAGGTAGACGGGTTGGTGGCGCACGTTCCAGGCGAAGTTCCAATCGATGTGGGCACCGTTTGATGCGGGAGGCCGATGGCACCGGCCACAGGCGGTATTGAGTTCCGCCGCGGAGAGCCGCTTCGGATTCTGAATGGTCTTCCTCGCCGGGTCGGCGATGTGTCTGGCGCCCTCGCCATGACAGGCTTCGCAGTGGACGCCTGGTTCGGTTGGCACCAACACGTGATCGCCGCTGATGCGCACCGGCCCCGTGGAGTGGCATTCGAAACATCCCAGTATCCCCGTGTTGGGATCGGTTGTCTTATAGGGTAGTCCGATGGCTTCGGCGAGTGTCTTCGGAGCCAGCGCCTCGTGACCCGCGGTGGCAGCCATCTTCGCGATAGCCGAATACCACGTGTGATGATGCTCCAGGTACCAGTCTTCATTGATCCGCGTGACAAACGTAACCGCCTGGTCCCCCGCGCCGAAAGCCCATTCCACCGGTATGTCGATGGTGTCCTTCCGGTCGTAACCCTGCGCGCGCAGTTGGCCATCGACGTTGCTGTAACGTAACTGGAAAGAAGGCGCCACCGTCTGCCAGGCGCTGGGAAACTTCGGGGCCAAGGGGTGCTGCGACGCGCGATGGAGAGACTTGGCGTGCGCTGTAGTGGCTTGCGCACCAGACTCCTTGGGATGGCAACCGGCACACGCTTTCGCACCCGCATAGTGCGAGGACTGAGCGGTGCACGGGGCCATAAGCGCAAGAAGCAGAGTGAGCAACGATGCCCATTATAGGCTTCGCATCGCTTACATTAAAGGTGACTGCTATGAGCTTTCTTAAAGTGTCTGCCTTCCTGGCCGCTGGTGCCTTGCTGAATGCTGCGCCCCGTCAATCGGACGTGGTGATTTATGGATGCACGTCGGGCGCGATGACCGCCGCTGTGCAAGTGAAGAAAATGGGCAAATCGGTGCAGTTGGTGTGCCCGGAAAAGCACCTGGGCGGATTGACTGCCGGCGGCTTAGGTTGGACAGACTCCGGAAACAAAGGCGTGATTGGCGGTCTCTCGCGCGAGTTTTACCATCGCGTTTGGCTTGAGTATGAGAAGCCGGAAACGTGGAAGTGGCAGACCCGTGAGCAGTACGGCAACAAGGGCCAGGGCACGGAAGCCATCGACCAAGGCGGGCGCACCATGTGGATCTTTGAGCCGCATGTCGCCGAGCGCGTCTACGAAGACTGGATGAAGGAATTGAAGATCCCGATCGTGCGCAATGCATGGCTCGACAGGGCCAAGGGTGTGAAGAAAACGGGCGATCGCATCACCTCGATTCGCACGCTCGACGGCAAGGAGTATGCGGCCAAAATGTTCCTCGACGCTACCTATGAAGGCGATCTGATGGCGGCGGCGGGCGTGGAGTATCACGTTGGGCGCGAGTCGCAGAAGACATACGGTGAGAAGTGGAACGGCGTGCAGACCGGAGTCCTCCATCACCGGCACCATTTCGGAGCTGTAAAAACGCCCATTTCGCCCTACGTGGTGCCGGGCGATCCGAAGAGTGGCGTCCTCGCCCGCATCAGCACGGAGCATCCCGGCGAGTACGGCGCGGGCGACAAGAAAGTGCAGGCTTATTGCTACCGCATGTGTTTGACCAAGGTGGCGGAGAACCGTGTTCCCTTCCCCAAGCCCGCTAAATACGATGCGAAGCAGTATGAACTGCTGTTGCGTGTGTTTGATGCCGGCTGGCGTGAGACGTTCCAGAAATACGATCCCATCCCGAATGGCAAGACGGACACCAACAACCACGGGCCGTTCAGCACCGACAACATCGGCATGAACTACGACTACCCCGACGCCACCTATGAACGGCGCAAGCAGATCTGGGACGAACATCGCGAGTATCAACAAGGGCTGCTCTACTTCATGGCCAACGATCCGCGCATGCCGGAAGACGTGCGCAAGGCCGTCGCCGAATGGGGCCTGTCGAAGGACGAATTCAAAGACAACGGCAACTGGCCGCACCAGATGTATATTCGCGAGGCCCGGCGCATGATCGGCAAATACGTCATGACGGAACATGAACTGACCAAGAAGCGCCCGACGCCGGAATCCGTGGGCATGGGCTCCTACACCATCGACTCGCACAACATCCAGCGCTACATCACGCCCGAAGGGTACGTGCAGAATGAGGGCGATATCGGTGTCAGCACGAACGGCCCGTATCAGATCTCGTATGGATCGCTAGTGCCGAAGAAAGGGCAGGCCGCGAATCTGCTGGTGCCCGTGTGTTTGTCCAGCTCCCACATCGCCTATGGGTCCATCCGCATGGAACCGGTGTTCATGATCCTCGGGCAGTCGGCCGCCACCGCGGCGGTGATGGCCATGGACGGCGGACTCGCGGTGCAGGACGTGCCCTATGAGAAGCTGCGGGAGCGTTTGCTGGCCGATGGGCAGGTGCTGGAGTTTAAGCGGGTACAATGAGAGCGAGTGCCTGAATTATTGGAAACAGCCCGGCAAGTGATTGCGCTTGCCCTTAGCAAAGGTGCGCAGGAAGCCGAATGCACAATCTCGGAAGGTTCCGAGTTTTCCGTTTCGGTCCGAATGCGGGAAATTGAAACGCTGAAAGAAGCGGCGTCGAAAGCGGCCGGAGTGCGCGTGCTCATCGGCAAGCGTGTCGGCTCGTCCCATACATCCGATCTTTCGAAAGAAGGCCTGGAACGCATGGTGGCCGGCGCCCTGGAACTGGCGCAGATCACTTCCGAAGATCCGTTCGCCGGATTGCCCGATGCCGCGGAATTAGGCTCCATCGACACCGATCTGGGGCTTTATGCCGACGATGTCGGGCAACTGGATACACCCGCTCGCATCCGCCTGGCCAAGGAGACCGAAGAGGCAGCCTTCGCCGTGGACCCGCGCATCGTCAACTCCGAAGGCGCTTCCTTCGGAGCGAGTGAAGGCGCGCGCTATTTCGCCAATTCCCACGGCTTCTCCGGCTGGTACCGGGCCAGCATGTGCTCCTTGAGCACGGTGCCCGTGGCCAAGGACGGCGATTCCATGGAACGCGATTTCTGGTATTCGGCCAAGCGCAGCTATAAACAATTGGAGAAGCCAGAAGTCATCGGACGCATTGCCGCCGAACGCGCCCTACGCCGCTTGCATGCCCGAAAAGTGCCGACGCAAAAGGCGCCCATCGTGTTCGACCCGCGTACCGCGCGCTCTCTGATCGGCGATATCTTCGATGCCGTGGCCGGCGATTCCATCTACCGGAAAAGCTCCTTTCTGCTCGACAAACTGGGACAGAAAGTGGCATCGGATCAGTTCACGGTAGTGGACGACGCCACCATGCCCGGCCTGTTCGGTTCGCAGCCGTTCGACGATGAAGGCGTTCCTTCGCGGCGCACGGTGGTGATTGAGAATGGCGTGCTCAAAAGCTATTTGCTCAACAGCTACACCGCGCGGAAGCTCGGCATGAAGACCACCGGCAATGCGTCGCGCGGAATTACCGGCAACGCCAGTGTCGGTCACGGGAACCTCTACCTGCTGCCCGGTGTCCAAACACCGGAGGCAATCATCGGCTCTGTGAAAAACGGCTTGTACGTAACTGAATTGATCGGCAGCGGGGTGAATACGGTCACCGGCGATTACTCGCTGGGCGCGGTGGGAATGTGGATCGAGAATGGGGAATTGGCGTACCCTGTTTCCGAAGTGACCATCGCGGGTAACCTCAAAGAGATGCTGCAGGCGGTTACCGTGATAGGGTGCGACTTGGAATTTCGCTCGTCGGTGGCAGCCCCCACCCTGCAAATCGCGGAGATGACCATCAGTGGCCAGTAAGGAAAAAAAATCGCTCTTCAGTGTGCCGGTGATGCTGGTGGCCGCCATCGGTATCGCTGTCGGCGGAGTGGTGTGGTACCTGGAGCGCGGGCCCGCCCCCGATGCCAAAGGCCCCGTGTTGACGGCGGACGCGAAAAGTTACGTGAAGCATTTGCAGCTTTCCGGTGTGGAGATGAAAGCAACGGATGCGGCCATGAACATTCGCGTCGTGGAGATTGTGGGCAACATCAAGAATAATGGCGACCGGCCGTTGAAGTCGGTGTTACTGAACTGCATCTTCTATGATCCCTACGGGCAGGTGGTGTTGAAAGACCGCGTGGAGATCGTGCGGGCCAAGACGGGTGGAATCAAACCGGGCGAGACGAAGGCATTCCGTCTCCCCTTCGATACGCTGCCCCAGAGTTGGAATCAGGGAATGCCGCAATTGGTGATCGCGCAGATCGTGTTCGGCTGAGTTATGGCGCGCGTGCTGGTGGTGGACGACGATCCGGAACAGTTGGAAATCCGGCGTCTGCTGCTGGAACGGATCGGTCACATGGTTTGGACCTCCGCATCGGCTGAGGAAGCCTGGACGCATTTTGCCGAACATCAGCCGAAACTGGTGATTCTGGACTTACGTCTACCGCGTACAGAGGATGGACTCCAGTTGATACGGAGAATGCGCGCCGCAAGCCACGATGCGCGGCTGCTGGTGTTGTCGGGATGGACTCATGATTTGGAGAATATGCCGGAGTCGGCGATGGTGGATCACGTGCTTTTGAAACCTGTGCGATCGAGTCTGCTGCTGCAGATGGTGGCGAAGCTGTCCCTGTGGCTGATGTGTCTGGCGCCCGCATTGTCCGCGCAGAGCACCTCCACGTTTCCCTTTCAAATGGATGCAGCCGCGGAAGTTGTGGCGGAGATGGAACTCTCCGCCAATGGCGCCGATTGGGGACGCGCCGGGCGCGAAGGCGTGATGCTGAACGTGAGCCTCGACGACGGTGCAAAGCAGCAGGTCATGATTTTTTCCGGCGATGCCAGGCACCGTTACCGCGCCTTCCTCGGCGAGGTGGCGCCCGGCGCGCACGTCTTGAAGTTGGAGCGGCATCCCGATTATTCCTCGCGCGGCGTGCAGATGCAGGCCCACGGCGTCACGTTCCGCCAATACAAAACCTCTGACCCGGAATATGCCATGATCGCCAACGCGCCGGTGTTGTTCGCGCGGCCCAACACTGTGGGGAAGTTCACCGATATCCCGCTGATGGCCTATTGCGAGAAGCTGCCCGATGGATCCCTGCGTTACAGCGTGATCTTCAGCAACGAGGATGGCGGCACGTCGACGCGAGCGCTGATGGCCCGCTGGGGACGCGTCACCGATATCGAGCACGTCTACCAGGTTTGGCCCACAACAAAGAAGACATTGATCCAGACCAAAGGCCACAACGACGTCGAGTTCCACGGCAAGTACGAAGGGCGGCATCCGTTGCTGGCGGTCTCCACTGACAACAACATGGTGAGCGATCAGGGCTCCTCGGCGGTGCGCTACCAGATGGCGCCCATCCTGGTGGAACTGGGAGCGGCCTCGCGGGAGAAAGTGATGGATGAGAACCCCATCACTTATCTGATCAGCAGCCGCGAACTGGAACGCGAAGGCAAGTTGCGCGACTTCGGCAAACACGAAGGGACGAAGATCAGCCTTCCCGAAAACTACCTCGTGGTGGAAATGCGCCTCTTGAATAAGGATGCGCGCGTAGCCCTGCTGGTGCGGCTCAACGAAGAGAAATTCTTCCGCATGTCGAACCTGGGCGTTCACGACATGGGAATTGAGCGCAGTGGATGGGTGCGGACGGCGATTGAACTGCCGCCGGCCACGCAGCCCGCGCAAGTGGTGGAGATCGGCTTTCAGTGCATGCCGGAAGTGAAAGCAGAACATGGCGGGCAGTGCCGCGTGGAAGGAATTTCAAAAATGTTCTTCCTCAACGCAAAGGCAACGCCCGATGCCAATTTTTGGAGGCCGGGGCTCGATCGCGGCCCGTGGGTCATTCCCTCCGGCCAGGTGCGCACGGTGCCCATGCGATGAGCGATCTGGTGGTGCGGATCAAAGTGATTCCGAAGAGCCCGAAAAACGAGATTGTGGGCGCGATGGCCGACGGAACATTGAAGGTGCGAATCGCCGCTGTGGCCGAGAAGGGGAAAGCCAACGCGGAATTGATCGGCTTTCTCGCCAAACATTACAACGTGAGCCGCGGCGATGTGGAGATCGTTACCGGGGAGACGTCACAACTCAAGCAGGTACGGATTCGCGGAGCACTTCGATAACGAAATACGGGCCAGGCTCCGGCTCTTCCACCGAGAACTTTCTGGCAACCGCGATCGCCTCATCCAGCGTGTTCACCAGGCAGCAGGAATTCACGGGGATGTCCTTTGCCAGCGAATTGCACGATAGCGGCGAGCATTCGAAAAACGCACTGTAGGTTTTGTTCACGACATCGAACCCAGCGGATCGATATGTCGGTGGAAGCGGCTCCGGCGCTACGCCATCGATAGAGAGCGGCTCGGTGTGGCCTTTGTGAAAACGAACGGGCAGCAGCCGGTAGGCGAGCATTTCAAAGCCGTTCTCGTTGGGTGGAATGACGGAGCGGCCATCGACATGGCTATTGTAGAAGCCCCAATCATTGTGCAGCCAGCGCTTCAGCCAGCCTTGCGGCGCGTCGTTGATACAACTGCTGACGCTGTAGATGGCGGTGACTTGAGGCGCGGCGTTCCAATTGCCGGGCATGGTACATCGCCGGGGAAAATATCCAAGCAGGGTAAGAGTGGCGGGCATGCTGCGTCTTTTTATGATAACCGCTACAATTCGATGCATGCTGACACGCAGGCAGATGATAGCCGCTTCGGCCGCGCTGGCCTTCGCACATTCCATGCAGGCTCAGGGCTCGTCACAGGGCCGTATGCGGCTTGCAGTGTCTACGTATTCGTACTGGCATCTTCGCGGCGAGCAGTTCCCGATTGAGACGGTGATCACAGAAGCAGCGCGACTCGGCTTCGACGGCGTGGAGATTCTACACCGTCAGATGAAGAGCGAAGATCACGCCTACGTGATGAAGCTGAAGCGGCTGGCATTCCAGCGCGGGCTCGCGTTGCCGATGCTTTCCATTCACCAAGATTTCGTGTGGCCGGATCCAGCCGATCGCAAGCGCAACGTGGAGCACACGGTGAAGTGCATCGAACTGGCGTCGAAGTTGGGCATCGCCGCCATCCGCCTGAACAGTGGGCGCTGGAAAACAATTCGCTCCTTCGACGACCTGATGAAGGTCAAAGGCAACGAACCGCCGCTGCCCGGTTTCAAGAACGACGATGCGGTGAAATGGTGTGTCGACTCCATTCACGATTGTCTCGGCGCGGCGGAAAAAGAAGGTGTGATGCTCTGCCTGGAAAATCACTGGGGCCTGACCACCGATGTCAACACGCTGCTCGCCATCCACCGGCAGGTGAACTCCCCGTGGCTCGGAATCAACATGGACACGGGAAATTTCCCCGGCGATCCCTATGAAGGAATCGCCAAGCTGGCCCCGGTGGCGAACATCGTGCAGGCAAAGACCTACTACGGCGGCGGCGTGTGGTATTCGCTCGATCTGGACTACGACAGGATCGCCGGATTGCTCAAGAAAGCCGGATTCCAGGGCTGGGTATCGCTCGAGATGGAAGGTAACGAGGCGCCCGATTCCGCCGTCCCCAAGAGCTACGCGTTGCTCAGAAAAGCGCTGGGGTGACTTCGGTCACAAAGCCGCGAAACCCACCGGGTGCACAATTCCATTGGGAGGCAATGGAATGGAACATCCGGTTGAGATCTTGTTGGACGAGCACCGCCTGATTGAGCGCATGCTCGACGAAGTGGAGACGCGCGTCTTGAGTCCCGCGGGGAAGTTGCCGCTGGATTTCGTCGAAGCGGCGCTCGATTTCTTCGCCGGCTTTGCCGACGGAAGCCATCATCACAAGGAAGAGCGTATTCTGTTCCCCATGCTCGAGGCGGCAGGCATGCCGGTGCACGGCGGCCCAATCGCCGTGATGCTGCACGAACATGATCTGGGACGGCGCTGCCTGGCCGCTGTGCGCAACAGTGTGGAAGCCGCGCGAAAGGGATCAGAAGAGGCCTCCACCACCATCCGCACCGCGTTCGCGGAGTATGTGGGCCTGCTGCGCCGGCACATCTGGAAGGAAGACAACATCCTCTTTGAGATGGCAAAGGTGCAATTGTCCAGCGATGCCCAGATTGCGGAAATGCAGCGGCTGTTTGAAGCTGAGGCAAAAGCCACCGGCCTGCGCGAGCGCTATGAGGCAATTCTCAATCAGGTGGCCGGCACAGCGGTATACTGAACCGCATGACCTCTCGACGTTCCGTGCTTGCCTCTGGCCTCTCCGCGGCTGCGCTCTATGCAGCCAAATCTTCGTACACATATGCCGAGATCGACCGCATGATCGCCCGTGGCGACGTGAAAGGCAAGTTGACCAAAGCCGATCTGCCCACGCCCGCGTTGATGGTCGATCTCGATGCCTTCGAAGGCAACGTGAAGAAGATGGTGGGCTATGTGAAGAGCAAAGGCCGCGCCATCCGGCCGCACGGCAAGACGCACAAGTGCCCCGACATCGCGAAATACATCATCGCGCAAGGCGCCGTGGGTGCGTGCTCGGCCAAGCTGAGTGAGGCCGAGGCGTTTGCCGACAACGGCGTCAACGGCCTGCTGGTCACCACTGCCGTCATCGGCAAGCACAAGATCGAGCGCGCCGTGGCCATCGCCAAAAAGCACCCCGACATCATCTACAGCATGGATAACGCGCAGAACGCCCGCGACATGAACGATGCCGCCGCCCTCGCCAAGATAAAACTCAACGTCGCCATCGATCTGTGGGTGGGCCGTCGCACGGGTATCATCCCCGGCGATCCCGCGGTGGCTTTAGGGGAGGCAATCTCCAAGCTCCCGAACCTGAAACTGCAAGGCATTCAAGCCTACGCCGGACATGCTTCGCACGCCATGGGATTCGAAAACCGGAAGAAGGTTTCGATTGAAGCGATGACGCCTGCCGTCGAAACGCGGTTCGCGCTGGAGAAGAAAGGAATCGCCTGCCCCTGGCTCTCCGGCGGCTCCACCGGCACCTACAACATCGACACGCACATTGAGGGCATCACCGAGTTGCAGCCCGGCAGTTTCATGTTCATGGACGTCGACTACAACCGCATCGGCAGCGAATCGGGCAGTGAAGTCTACACCGATTTCAAAAACTCGCTCTTCGTCCTCACCACCGTAGTCAGCAAGCCGAAAGACGATACGGCAATCGTCGACGGCGGTCTGAAAGCGTTTTCCACCGACAAGCCGTTCCCCCCGCAGTGGCGCGGAGGCAATGAACTGCCCTACGCCTTCGCCGGCGATGAGCACGGACGCCTGACGTTGAATGCAGGCAAGCAGGTGAGCATCGGTGACCGGCTGGAGTTCATCATCCCGCACTGCGATCCGTCCGTGAACCTGCACGATCGTATCTACGCGGTGCGCGGCGAGCAGGTAGAAGCCGTGTGGAAGGTCGCAGCGCGCGGCCTCGGCCAATAGCTACAACCGAACGAATTCGCCGTCGTATTCCTGCTGGGCGCGCGCCGTCTTCCGGCGGAAGTTTTCCACGCCGCGATAGTGGCGCTGCCCGCGATGTTCGCTCCGGTATTCTTCAATCTGCGCCGAGAGCCGGCGCATTCTCTCCGGTGTCGGCGGATGCGAGCGGAAGTAATCCGTCAGCATCGACCCAGTGAGCCCTGCCAGCTCTTCCAGCGGTGTGTTCGGCGCAACCTGGTTCGGCAGTGCCGCGCGGAAGACGCGAGAAAACAAATCCAGCGTGCCCTGCGGATCGTAGCCCGAGGCCAGCGCCATCCGCAATCCTGCTTTGTCCGCCTCGATTTCCTGGTACTGCGCGTAGCCGATCTGCATGAAGCCTTGCGCGATCTTCAGCAGTTCCCCGCCCGGCACACGCATCTGATACTGATAGCGCTCAATGCAGTGGCGCAGATCCACGTGGGCGATCTCATGCCCTAGCACGCCGGCAAGTTCCGCTTCACTGCGCATGCTTTCCAGCAAGCCCGTGTAGATGAAAATCTGCCCGCCCGGAAGCGCAAACGCATTGTGAATCGGCGCGTCAATGACGTGGAACTGATAGCGGATATCGCTGCGCTTGGCGTGCTTCACCAGCGATTGGCCGACGGCGTTCACGTACACTTCCCACATCGGCGATGTCGTGGATGCGCGCACAATGCCACGCGACATCTTATCGCCGAGGCCCATCTCTTCCTTCGCCGAAACTCGCGTCAACTGCAGCCCGAATTGATCGGCATCGCGAAACACGTCGGACCACAATTCGCCGACGCTCGTCATGCTCACCTCATGCTCGGGCTTGCCAACCCAGGTAGCGGCGCTGCCGGCAGTCAGCAGGGCAGCAACAATCGTGGCACTGATGCGGGGGCTCATCTTACAGGTACCTCTGAATCTTGTCTTTGAATCGCATGTACAGCCATGAGGCGCCCATCAGCACCAGGCCCAGCACGATAAAGGAAAGTATCCGGCTCAGCGTTTCCAGGTTGCGCAGGTCGTAGAAGAACAGCTTCAGAACACAGATGCCGAACATCGCCAGCCCGGAGAGACGGAAGATGCGTTCCTGCGTGGCGAACCCAGCGGTGATCATGCCTACCGCCTGTGCCCCCAGCGCAATCGTCAGCAGGCTGCCGGAAATCTCGTAGTACAGCAGAATGCTCAACAACGCTGAGCCCATCAGCGCCATCGCCGGACGCCCATAACGGTGATCGCGCGACAGCCGGAATTGCGACAGGTGGAAGCAAGCGATGACCGCGATCGCCATCGGGATACTGGATGAGAAGTTCGTGGCCCACCCGCGGCCGAAGGTGAGCGCAGCCAGCGCGTAGCCCTGCCACAGGAAGTCGCGATCGCCAAAGGCGCGTCCGGCATGGATCAGCGTCAGCATCAACAAGGCCCAGCCGATCACCGCGAAGTCGCGACCTAATTCAAATCGGATCAGCGAGCCCAGCATCAGCACTCCCGCCCAACTGTAGAAGCGAGCGTACAGCGATTCCGATCGCCGGTACCCATGCACGGCGAGCGCGATCACGGGTAGCACGGTCAACAGCCGATGCGAGATTCCCGCAGTCTCAGAGAACACCGGGTAATTGGCGACGAACACGCGCAGGAATGCTGCTGCGCACAGCACGTGAGCTTGCAGGGCAATCCACCGCCGCTCCCGTGCGTAGCCGGTCTCCATCAGCACCAGCGCCAGCAGACCCCAGCCCATCGCCACAATCGGCGCGGGCAAGCCACGCCACATCGCCACCGCGGCAAGCACGCTCGCCAGGGCGCAAAGCACATCCTGGTGCAAACCCTTCAATCGCATGCAGCCCACATACAGCAGGGCGGCGCCACAGGCGGCCACCGGCCAATCATTCACGCCAACCGCGCCCACGAAGCCGAACGAACAGGCCACCGCCGCTTGCAGCAGGAACTCGTTCAGTTCCGTACGTCGATGCACTTCGATCAGCGCCACGCCGATTGCAATCCACGCCGCGGCAGTCCAGTTGTTATGCAACAGTTCGGCACTCGAAGCCAGCAGCAGCGCCAGCGCACCCCAGGTGTAATAGACACCGCCGCGCGCCAGCCAGCGGTTGAAGTAATACTGCAGCGCGATGAACGCCGTGTAAGGCACCCATCCAGGGAATTTGTGCGCCCCAATCTGCAGTTGGCCAAACTGATGATCGTAGGCCAGAATCACGCCCACCGGGATCGCGAACACAATCGCGCCCACATGGCAGAAGAACCGGTCCCCGTAACGCAGCCCGGCCAGCACCAGCAGTTGCGCTTCCATCAACAGCCCGATCACAGAGCGATCGGCGGGGAAGCGGCGAATCAGCGCGCCGGCGAATAAGGACGAAGAGAAACTGATGGCGATACGGTGGCTGTCGGCAAGTATCTGTTCAAAGGGATTGGAGGGCGGCAGCGTCACAGCCTTCCAACGCATGCGTAGAACCGTGCTGATCAGGAACACCACCCCAGCCGTCGCCAAAAAGTAAGAAGATTGCACCGGCGTCGACTTGGGCAGCGTCAGCATCGCCGTGCCAATCAGCATGAACGCGTTCAACGGGAACAGCGTCATCTCCGTCAGCGAGCGCTGCGCCGCCGCGCGCAATTTCAACAGGTCGTGCACTTCGAAGGCAATCCAGAATGTGAACAGCGCGGCCGTGCCATAGATAGGCGTCAGCTCCTCGGGGCGATAGCGGAACGCGAAGGTGAAGTACGTGAGGATGAGGCCGAAGACCGGCACATTCGTCCAACCCAGATAACGGCTGATGGTGAGCAGAGAGATCGACAGCGGGATGCAGGCCACAATGGAGAGCCACGTCATCGGGCCGATCTGCAGCGCGAAGAAGGCGGAAAAATAAGCCAGCAGCGTGAGGTTCTGTGAGCGATACCGTAGCGAGTGCGCGATCATGCCACACCCCACGGTCAGCAGCAACGCGCCACCAACCATGGGCGATTCAATCACCCGCGCAGCCGGCAGCGCATGCATCGCGTAGGCCGTGAAATAGAAGGCAGCCCATCCACCAGCCAGCAATCCGCGCCCGAAGATCACGTACACCGGCTTGCGCTCCACCACCATGCCCGCGGCCAGCATCACGACACTGACGCCAATGCCCATCGACACTTTCCCTGCGGGGCCGAATTGCGTCAGCGCGTATCCCAGGAACAGCGCGATACCAACCACCAAAATCAGCACGCCAACGGCATTGAGCCAGCTTCCGCCGATCATCGCTTCCCAATCGACGCCCTTCATCCGCTCGCGGATGCGATCTTCGATGGAAGGCCCTTCAGGGACAGCGACCAGTTCCGGCTCCGGCTCCAATGCGGCGACCGGTTCGTATACCGGCTCCTCCACAGGCTCAGGTAGCGGTGGCAACGACGGCAGCGTTTCCGGTACGACGACGGCTTCCGGCCGTGCGTCGGGCGCCATCCGAACCGGCGGCACCATGGGCTCCCCGCGCTCCAGATCGAACACGCGCCGGGTCAGTTGTTGAAGGAGTTTATCCTGCTCTTCAATACGCTGATTGAGGTTTCTGGTTTTGGACGCGTGAGCGCGCCACAGGATCAATACGGCGATGAGAGCAATCCATTCCATAAATTCAGTGATCGAACAGTACCTTGCAGACTCCAGATTGTGCGGCTCGGGCGAACGCCTGTGGAGCATCGCTCAATGCAAAGCGATGCTGAATGAGAGGCTCCAGGATCAGTTTCCCGCCGGCCAGTAATTCCAGCGCCGGCTCAAACCGGCCGCAGCGCGAACCCACCAGGGTGAGTTCGTTCACAATGATAGGCGCGGTGTCGATGGAAATTCGATCATGGACCGTGGATTTCATGATCAGGGTGCCTCGGGGCCGGGTCATTGCGACCGCCCTTTCCAGTCCGGCAGAGGAACCAGTGGCATCCACTACGAATGGATACGAACCGCCCGGTGGCGTGTTCCCGCTATCTTTACTTAGTACTCCCAGCGGCTCCAATAGACGCATTTTCTCAGGGTGCCGGCCGTACAGATGCACCTGCGCCCCGTGCAGTTGCAGTACCTGCGCGATCAGCAGTCCCAACTTCCCATCACCCAGTACCGCTACCTTCGCCCCGCGCCAGATAGACACCTGATCCAGAATCTCGCAGGCCGCGGCGATCGGCTCCACGAATACACCCAGGTGCGCCGGCACTCCCGCCGGCAGCCGGTGCAGATTCACTTCCGGCAGCGTCAGGTATTCCGCAAACGCGCCGGGATGCCGCACAATGCCCAGCACCGTGCGGTTCGGACAATGCCTGCCCAGCGCCCGGCGGCAGACACCGCAGGTTCCGCAAGCCAGGTTGATTTCGCCCACCACCGTCTCGCCTTTCCAACCCGGATCGTCGCATTCCACCACTTCGCCCACGAATTCATGCCCGGGGGTTCCCGCAAAGCCGTAGTAGCCGCGCTGCAAATGCAGATCGGTGCTGCAAATGCCCGCGTGGCGGAGGCGAATCAAGGCATAGCCCGATGGGCGCGAAGGAACGGCAACATCCCGTACAGTAACAACCCCATTTTCGAGGTGGACGCTCTGCATGGGGTAAGCGTAGCAGCTATTTCCTGCGTAATTCCTGTGGAACGCGAAGCAGGTCGTGCGGGTCGTACTGCAGTGTCCAATGGAGCGGCACCGTTTCCGGCGGGAAGCACATGCGGTCACTGCAAGCCTGGTAACGCAGCGATCCTTCCAACCGGACCTGCTTAGCCGCGCCCGCAGCGTGTGACAAAATCTTACTCTGCGCCAGCGTCACATCCCGCAGCAGACGGATCTTCCCCTCGTAAACCGGCACCTTCTCGTCGATGGCCTGTAAATAGAGGATCCGCGACTTCGGCAGATCCACCTCATGCGGCTTGGCCACCTCCGACGCGGCCATCTTCCAATCCACCGCATAGTAGCCTTCCACACCCGGCGCGTAGAGATGGAAATCCTTCGGAATATCAATCTCCACCGAGAGCAGAATGCGCTGGCCGCCACTCACTACCGCCGTGCTGGCGCTGGTGGCAATGGCCACATGCTTTGCCTTCGCAACCCCCGCGGCAGCCGCCGGATTCACCCCCAGTTCCTTCGAAAGCAGCGAAGAAAGCGTTGGGCGCTCCCGGAAATCTTCTTCAAAGTACTTGTGCCGGATGGTGCCATCAGGCTCCAGCACGAACGTAACGGGATGAGGAATTCCGTAAAACGGCGTCCCTTCCTTCCCCGCCGGATTCAAGATTCCCAGCGCTTTGATCAGCTTCGAATCGGCGTCGGAAAGCAACGGAAAGCGGATCTTGCGGCGATCGCTGAAGTGCTTCAGAATCGCCACCGAATCATAGCTGATGGCCGCCAGTCCCATGCCCTGGCTACGCAACGCCTCGGCGTTCTGATCCAACTCGACCAGTTGGGTTTTGCAGAACGGTCACCAGTCGGCGGAGCGGTGGAACACCACCATCAGGCCCTTCGGCCCGCGCAACGATTCGAGAGTTTGCGCCTTTCCGTTCTGATCGGGAAGCGAAAACGCAGGAAATTCCTCCCCCGGTTTAGGACCAGGATCGAACGCCGGCTGCTGCGCGAGCGCAAGCCCGGCAACGGCCAGCAGAATGGGAAAAATCAGCCTCACTACTTGCACTATACCCGATACGACGGTGTTTATTCCCCTCCCTCACGCGCCCGAATGAGCTAAGCTCAAAACAGAAATCATGCTCAGTGGGAGGTTGGCCATGCGCGCCTTCGCCTTACTATTTTTCACGTCTGCCCTCTTTTCGCAGACCCCGTCCGCCAGTGTCACTGGCCGTGTCACGGACGGCTCCGGAGCAGTCGTCCCCGGCGTCGCCATCACCATCAAAAACGTCGACACGAACATCGTCAGCAAAGCCACGTCGAATGAAGTGGGAGACTACACGGTTCCCTATTTGAACCCCGGCCGCTACACGCTGGAAGCAACCAACGCCGGATTCCGCGTCTTCAAACAAGCCGAGTTTTCGCTTGCCGTCGATCAGGCCCTTCGCATCGACATCCCCATGGAATTGGGTTCCACCACCGAAAGCGTCACTGTTACCGATACGCCGCCGGTGTTGAATACTGAGAACGGCACGCGGGGCCAGGTGATCACGAAAGAAGAAATCGCCGACATCCCCCTCGACAGCCGCAGCTTCAGTGATCTCGCTCTGCTCACCGGAGGTGTCATTCCCAAAGGCGATGGTGGCGACGGATCCTACGCCGTGAATGGCGGCCGTGCGGACAACACCGGCTTCCTCATCGACGGCATGAACAACACGCAACGCCGTAACACCGGCGCAGTCATCAATCCGCCGCTCGAAGGCGTGCAGGAATTCAAAATGATCACCTCCGGCTTTTCCGCCGAATATGGGCGCTACGCCGGCGGCGTGCTCACCGTGGTGACGAAGAGCGGCAGCAACCGCTTCCGAGGCTCGCTCTACGAATTCTTCCGCAACGATGCCATGGATGCCACCGGCTATTTCGACGTGCAGAAATCGAAGCTGCGCCGCAATCAGTTCGGCGCCACCATCATGGGCCCCGTCTACATTCCGAAGCTCTACAACGGCCGTGACAAGACTTTCTTCATGGTCACCTGGGAATCCCTGCGCGTCACCGACGGCAAAACGCAGCGCGGCATTGTTCCTCTTCCGGAAATGCTGCGCGGCGATTTTTCCCGCGTCACCGATGCCTTCGGACGCCCGCTGCGCATCGTTGATCCGCTCGCCGCGCGCGCCCCCTTCGCCAACAATCAAATCCCCATCAGCCGCTTGAACCCGGTGTCCCTCAAAATGGCTGCCTACTATCCGGCCCCAAACCTCGTGGGAGCGAACAATTTCATCTCTCAGGGCAACCTCACGCAGAGCTACAACAACACCGGCATCAAAGTAGATCACAACATCAGCGAGCGCGACCGTTTGACCTTCAGCACCTTCTGGCGCCCGAATTCTAATTTCGACCCCGTGGTCAACAGCCGCTCTCCGTTGCCCATCTTCGGACTGGCGAACAACACCCTCGATCTGCTTTCCTACGCGCGCTACCTCCACAGCCTGACGCCATCCATGTTCCTCGAAGTAAGCGCTTCCTTCTCACGTAAAACCAACAACCAGTTGTGGCCTTACAGCGAAGAGAAAGACTGGGCCGCGGAGATCGGCTTCAACGGCGGTACGCAGAATCCCATTGCCCGCGGGCTTCCGCAGGTCGATGCCAGTGGCTACATCCCAATCGGCCCGGCGTACGATTATCCGAAAATCTGGTCCTACAACAACTACCAGTACGCGGCCACCAACACCTGGCTGCGCGGCAAGCACACCATCAAGTTCGGTGGCGACTTCCTGCGCATGCAGTATTTCTCCCGCCAATACGGCGACACCCGCGGACGCGTCTCCTTCCTCGGCCGCTTCACCGGCGATCCGATGGCTGATCTCGTGCTCGGTTGGCCCCAGTCCACACGCCGCCAGTTGGACGCCGCGGGTCCCTACCACCTCATCTCAAACTACTCCGGCTTCATTCAGGATGACTACAAAATCTCCTCCAGCCTCACCCTCAACCTCGGATTGCGTTACGAGTTGATGAAGCCGCCCAAGGAGAAGTTCGGGCAGTGGTCGATGTTCGTTCCATCGCTCGGCAAGATCGTGATCGCGGGCCGCGGCAACGTGCCCGATTTTGATCAGCGCATCCAATCCACAGGCCTCTCGCAATACATCACCATGGCCGCCGATGCGGGCTTGCCGCCCACCATCCGCAAGAGCGATTACACTGACTTTGCTCCGCGCTTCGGCTTTGCCTGGCGCCCGTTCGGCCGCAAGACCACGGTGCTCCGCGGCGGCTACGGCCTCTTCTATGGCAGCAGTTCCCTCTACCGCCTCGATGAGTACAGCGACACCTATCCGTTCTCCATCAATGAAACCTACAACGCGGTGACGAACAATCCACTCGCCGTCACCATGTCGGATCCTTATCCCGTGGCGCGCCGCAGCGTCGGTGGCGTAACCAGCACCAACGGGCAGGATGTTTCCCTGCAAAGCCAGTACCTGCAATCGTGGAATCTCACCGTGGAAAAAGAATTCGGCCGCGGCACCGTGCTCGAAGTCGCCTACGCCGGTTCCAAGGGCACTCACCTTCCCCGCCGCTTCGACTACAACCAGCAAATTCGCGACTTGGCCGTGCGCGCCGCCACCGGCACGTTCCCCCGTCCGTTCCCCGTCTTTGGCGCAATCAACGTCGTCAATGATGGTTCCAATTCCATTTACAATTCCGGCGCGGTCACCGTACGCCGCCGCTTCAACAAACAGTTCTTCGTGCGCGGCACCTATACCTTCGCCAAGTCGATTGACGAAAGCTCCAACACCGGCGGCACCATCCAGTACAACTTTCCCGCCGCTCAGGATTCCAGCAACCTCAAACTGGAGCGCGGCCGTTCCGATTTCGACATTGGACACACCTTCGCTTCCAGCTTCATCCTGCAGCTGAGCATCACCCGCAACGTGGTGGCCCGCAACTGGCAACTCGCCGGCACCAGCACTATCTACACAGGTCCGCCCTTCACGCCGAAGGTGGCCAATTTCAACTACGCCAACGGTGAGGCCAGCCGCCCGGACCGCATGTCGAAGGGCATGCTCGACAATCGTAGCGTCGATCAATGGTTTGACCGTCTGGCGTTTCCCGTCGTGCCCGTCGGGTCCTTCCGCTTCGGCACTTCCGGCCGCAACATCCTCGATGGGCCTGGCACCTTCAACGTCAATGCATCGCTCTCCCGGCGTTTCCTCATCGATGAAACACGGCTCATCCAATTCCGCCTGGAGACCTTCAACACTCCCAATCATCCGAACTTCAACCTGCCTGAGAATCGAGTGGATATCATCAGCGGTGGAACCATCAGCCGCGTGAAGAACAATCGAAACCTGCAGTTGGGACTTCGTTTCGAATTTTAATGCCGCACCTGTCACCTTTCGCCCTGCTCAAACGTGATGCGGGGTGAAAGGAGACAGGCTATGAATCGAGTAATCGTAGTAGGAGGCGGGCTGGCCGGGTTGACGGCGGCCGCATATCTGGCGCGCGGAGGCAGGCGGGTGGCGGTGGTGGAGCAGTCTCGCGAATTGGGCGGCCGCGCCCGCACTAGCGTCGAGGATGGCTTTTCGTTTAACCTCGGGCCGCATGCGGTGTATCTGGCCGGTGCGGGAGCAGCAGCCCTGGATGAATTGGGCATCCCCTATGAAGGGGGACAACCCGGAGGCGGCAGCTTCGTTCAGCATCAGGGAAAGCTGCACACGCTGCCCGAAGGCTTGGTTTCACTGGTTTCCACCGGCCTGTTCGGACTTCGCGAAAAGATGGAGATTGCATCGTTCTTCACCAGCCTGCAAGGCGTGGATATCGAGCCTCTCGCCCGCATTCGCTTCTCGGACTGGCTGGCTGAACAGATGCGCACCACCGGCGCGCGGGAACTGGTGACCATGCTCACCCGCATTTCCACCTACACCCACCCAACCGCGGAAATGAGCGCGGGCGCGGCCATCCGCCAACTGCAACTGGCGTTTCAGAAAAATGTCCGCTATGTCAACGGAGGTTGGCAAACCCTGGTGGATGCCTTGCGCCGGCAGGTGGAAGCACATGGTGGCGACATCCTCAATGGTGTTTCCGTGCGCGCGCTGGTACGCGACTCCGCGGTGCGCGGCATTGCACTCGACAACGGGGAGACCCTCCCCGCCGATGCGGTGATTCTCGCCGGCAGCCCGCGCATGGTCGCCGATCTCACAGGCATCACCCATTGGGAGGCAACGCGCGTGCCCGTCAAAGCCGCGTGCCTTGATGTTGCCCTCAGCCATCTGCCGCAGCCATCGCGCAAAGCGGCCTTCGGCTTGGAAGAGCCGCTCTATGCCTCCGTGCATTCCGAGGTTGCCACACTGGCGCCGGAAGGCGGAGCGCTCATCCACCTCGCCCGCTATGGCGGTTTGCAGGGGCACCAAGCAGCAGCCGTTCGCGCGCAATTGGAGAACCTGCTCGACCAATTGCAACCCGGCTGGCGCCAGCATGTCGTGAAGACGCGCTTCCTCCCCGACCTCACCGTGACCAACGCCGCCGTGCTCGCCGCACAAGGCGGCACTGCCGGACGCCCCCAGGTTGCAGTGCCAGGAATGCCGGGCGTCTTCCTCGCCGGCGATTGGGTCGGCCCCGAAGGCATGATCGCCGATGCCAGCTTCGCCAGCGGAAAGGCCGCGGCGAAGTCTATCCTGAACCAGAGGGAGCAGCAGAGCGAGGCAGCTTGAGTGACAGTTACTGATCTATACGAAGAACATCGCGGATTCCTGTGGCGGCTGGTCTATCGCCTCACCGGGAACGCCGCCGACGCGGAGGACATCGTCCAGGAAACCTTCGTGCGCGCCATCGATCGCCCACCTGCCGATGCATCGCGGCCCTGGCGCCCCTGGCTCGTGCAGGTCGCGCTCAACCTGGGACGCGATGCCCTCCGCAAGCGCCGTCGTCGCCCGTACACCGGGATGTGGCTCCCCACGCCCATCGAAGCCGAGCCGCCCTCGCACGAGCCCGTGGATGAATCGGGGAATCCCGCTTCCCGTTATGACCAGGTGGAAAGTCTCTCCTTCGCCTTCCTCCTCGCCTTGGAAGCACTAACCCCATTGCAGCGCGCGGTCTTGCTGCTGCGCGATGTTTTCGACTATTCCGTGCGCGAAACAGCGGAGGCGCTTTCTGTTTCGGAAGCAAACATCAAGACGTCGCACCTCCGCGCGCGGCGCGCCATGGCCGCTTACGATGCTTCCCGCGTGCCGCACGAAGTAGAACGCAACCGCGGAGTGTTCGAGCGGTTCCTCGAATACCTCACCACCGGCGACGTGGAAGGCGTGGAGTCGATGCTAGCCGCAGACGTCATCACACTCAGCGATAGCGCCGGCGAGTTCCGCGCAGCTTCCGTCCCCGTGAAGAGCCGCGCTAATGTGGCCAAGCTGTTCCTCTCGCTGGCCAAGAAGTTTCCACCGTCGCAAATGGAAGCGCGTCTGATCAACGGTGTGTGGTCATACATGGTGGGGCGTCCGCCCCTGCCCGGCCTCGCGCCGCTGTCGATGATGCAGACCGAGTTGGATGCCGAGGGCCGCATCCGCCGCATCTACCTCGTACTGGCCTCGCAAAAACTCGCCGCCGTGCGCCCTCTACAATAAGGGGATGGCGGATTCGATGAGAGTGGCGCTGGTCACCGGCGCGGGCAGTGGAATTGGAAGAGCATCGGCGCTGGCCCTGCACAAAGCAGGGTACGCGGTGGTGCTCGCCGGACGGCGCCCGGAAGAGCTGCGGCGCACCGTGGAGATGTCCGGCGATACCGGAGGGCGCATCCTCGCCGTACCCACCGACGTCGCCAATGAGGAAGCCGTGCGAGCGCTGTTCGCTCAGGCAAAGGAAACCTACGGCCGCCTCGACGTGCTGTTCAACAACGCAGGTATGGGCGCGCCCGCCGTGCCGATGGAAGATCTCACCTTCACCCAATGGTCGAATGTCGTGAACGTGAATCTCACCGGCGCATTCCTCTGCGCGCAGGAAGCCATCCGCATCATGAAAGCTCAGGATCCGCGCGGCGGCCGCATCATCAACAATGGTTCCATCTCAGCGCAGACGCCGCGACCGAACTCCGCGCCCTATACGACAACCAAACACGCCATCAGCGGCTTGACCAAGTGCATCGCGCTCGATGGGCGCAAGTACGATATCGCCTGCAGCCAGATCGACATCGGCAACGCCGCCACGGAAATGACCCAGCGCATGACCGCCGGGGTTCCTCAGGCCAACGGGACAATGATGGTGGAGCCGCGCATGGACGTGCAGCACGTCGCCGATGCGGTGGTGTTCATCGCCAATCTCCCGCTCGAATCGAACGTCCTCTTCATGACCATCATGGCAACCAAGATGCCGCTGGTCGGCCGCGGATAACTACCCGCGCGATTCCAGCGCCGCCGCGGTGTAGCTGAGAATATCGCCCTTCTCCCGCGCCAGTGCGCGCAATGCATCGTAATCACCGGCCATGCGGCAAAGCTGCAACGCGGGCGGGCACGAAATCTCATTGGGCGATTTGTGCGCCAGCCGCTCCAGCGCCACACGCATCGCTTCCTGCGTGCGGTTCAGCTTCAGCAGCAACTGCACCAGTGCTTGCGCCGCCAGGGTCTCCTCGGGATCACTCTCCTCCACTTTGCGGCGGAAGTGCTCGATACACTCCTCTACGTTTTCGCCCAGCAGCGCCGAGGCGTAGGCATCGTAATCCTCATAGATATTCTCAAACGGCGGATTGCCATGGATGCGAAAGTTCACCGAAAGCCGCCGGCCGTAGTCGCACAATTCGCGCACCAGCCGCAGCGTCTCCGCATTGCCGGTATCAGACGCATGTTGAATCACGGAGCTGAGGTGCGAAGTGTCGACGTAGTAGTCATACTCGCCGAACAGCCAGTCGCGGCCCTCCAATAGCTCGCGAATCGTCGTGGCCTCCACCGGCGCGCCTTCCCTCCGTTCCACCGCGCCTTTCAAATTCTCCAGCAATTCGCGGTACAGGCTCGACACCAGCAACTGCACGCACTCCTCGCGTTCGCTCGATGCGCCATACATACCGAACACCGTAATCGCGCGGCACATCCCAAACCGCGTGAGAATCAGATCCAGCCCTTTCGAAGGATGCAGCCCTTGTTGATACGCAATGTCGATCACCGGCTCAGGGTCCTCATCCTCACCAGGTTCATACGCGGCTATCGCTTCCCGCACAGGCGCCGTCTCTCCAATCGCCCGGTAATACGGCCACGCGCGCTCAATGTTGCCCTCCGCCAGATACAGCGCGCCCGTCTCCCGCGCCGTGGCGATCACGGTTTCGTCATACGCCGCGCGTTTGTCCTCGGGCAGCGCCTCCGTCTGGATCAAAGGGACACCAAGCTCCGCGCGCCGCTTCATCAGCGTCGCTTCGAACAAAAGCGCGTACTGGCGATTGGCGCGAAACTTAGCGATCAGAAAATCGAGCGCTTCGGCGGGTGTGGCGCTGGGCAATAGCTCATCGAGCGCGGTAAACAAGGCTGCATCCATCATGCCAATGATAACCGGGTTTAGCCCTGCTGCCGGACCCACGCCGCCATTTCACGATTCGCTCGCGTGATCTCCGCCACTACCTCCGCGTTCGGTTTTTCCTGCTCATCCAGCAAGCCGCGCCGCCGCGCGCGGTTCGTCGTGTAGGCGCCGCACAGGTGATATCCAATCGCTCCCGGCACACCGCGCAGTGCCGCCAGCACTCCCGGATAATGCTTCGGATTGTGCAGCACGGCGCCGTTTTCCCCGCGCATGTTCCCCGCGCTGTCGGCAACAAACACCGGCTTGCCCGTCTCCTTGTGCCAGTGCGCCAGGTTTGCAGCAATGCGTTCCGGTGCAGCGAAGTGCTGAAAGCAGAGCGCGTCCACATAGGGAAGCGCAGCCTGCACCACTTCGCGCGGAATAGGCTCCGCGGCCTCATACCGGTCCCCGAAGATCAGATGATTGCGGTCATACCGGCGAATGGCTTCGGAAGTGACGCGGTAATACTGCGTCGCCATCTCCCGAAGCTGCTTCCGCCCCGCTTCGCTCTCCAGTTGCTTCGGATCAAACATCGGCCCCTTCCAGGCACTCCACTGTTTGGTATGCACCCAGGTGGGACAGTCGATAAAGAAATAGCCGATCAGTTTCGCATCGCCCGCCAGCGGCACGCAGTGCTCACGCGCCACATGATCGCACCAGTCGGCGAATTCGCTGCTGAACAGGCTCGGATTGCGCGTCTCGGCTTCCCATTGATGGAAGTCGGCAAAGGGAAGCAAGTGGCAATACGGCATGTTCAGCCATTGATATTCCTCATAGGTCCAGGCCCGCGAGTGGCGATGATTGGTGAGCCCGCGCGTCACCACCTCCTGCGACCAGCCGACACAGTTGAAGCCCCACGCCAGCAGGTTCGGACGCACGCTCTCCTCCAGCCAGCGGCGCATGCTGTTGCCATACTTCTCACGCCAGATGCCGCCATTCTCCGCATAGCGCAGCCCCGCCGGATCAATGTGATTCAACCCCAGCGTGATCTGCTTCTCGCCGGAAGGAGTGAACAGCCACCAGCGCCCGCCCTGCTCCCGCACCGTGTAAAAGGCCCGCTTCGCAGGCTGCGCGAGCAGGCAGCCCTGCGCCAAAAAGCCACGCCGCGAAAGATGCATCGCTTACTTCCCAGCGAGCTTCGCTGCCAGCCTGGAAGCGAAGCGCGCCACGTTGATCACGAACCGCTCGTGCGTTCCTTCACCGATTTTCTCGCGCTCATCGAAGGCTTCCACGCGGCACAACACCCGCCGGTCATTCACCTCCAGCACCTCCGCTTGAAACGTCACGCTCATCCCGATCGGAGTCGCCGCCAGATGCTTCACATTCACTTCCGTGCCCACTGAATCAAAGCCATCCTCAACGAACGACTTGATCAAATTACGGCACGTCATCTCCATCAACATGATCATGTTGGGAGTCGCCAGCACGCGCGCGCCTTCGTGCCCCAGGAAGTCGATGGCGATGTCCGGAGTCACCAGTACCTTCTGCTCATGTTTTGCGCCAATTGGAATCTCTGCCATAGCAATTCATGGTAGCGTGATGAGGTGCAGAAGTCCGTATCATCGGTTACCTTTACCACCCAGGGCGCGCTGCGGAAATCCGCGCTCCGCCATGCCAATGAGCGGCTGGTGTTGAATGCCATTCGCGAGAACCCCCAATTGTCGCGCGTGGAGATTTCCCGTATTACCGGACTTTCGCCCAGTTCCATCACGTTCATCGTAAAGCGCCTCACCAAAGAAAAACTGGTGCGCGAAGAGAAGGTCGATGGCGCCACGCAGGTAGGACGCCCCCCCACGATTCTGCAACTCGCCAGCAATTCCCGCTACGCCATCGGCGTGGATATTTCACCGCATGGCTCGCGCGTGGCGCTGGCCGATTGGACCGGACAGATCCACGAAATGCAGGAAGTGGAATGGAATCGCGATCCGGAAGTGGTGCTGCGCGCCCTCCACGGAGCCATTCGCAATTTCGTCAGCGCCAAATCCGGCAGAAGGATTCTCGGCGTCGGCGTCTCCGTGCCTGGCACCTGGGACACCACCGCCCAGACCATCACCACCGCCGTGAACCTCGGCTGGACCGATGTCGCCGTCGTGCCGCTGCTCGAAAAAGGCTTCGACATCCCCCTCTACTTCGACAACAACGCCAACCTCTCCGCGCTCGGTGAGCGTTGGTTCCGCTCGCTCGGAGCAAAGCCGCTCGAAGATTTCGTCTTCGTCACGCTCGGCGAAGGCATCGGCACGGGCATCATCGTCTCCGGCCACGTCCTCCACGGCGCATTCGGCAGAGCCGGCGAATTCGGGCACATGACCCTGCACCCCAGCGGACGTTACTGCCTTTGCGGCAATCGTGGCTGCTGGGAGGAATACGCCTCCGAACGCGCCCTGCTCCGCAGCTATCACGAGCGCACCGAAGGGATCCGCCTCTCCATCAAGGATCTGGTGGAGCGCGCCCGCCAGCGCGACGCCGTAGCCATGGAGGTGATCGAGGAAGGCGCGCGCAGCCTCGCCCTCGGCGTCTCCAACCTGATCATCGGCCTCAATCCCGAAGCCATCGTCGTCGATAGCTGGGCCGCCGACGCCTGGGACATGGTGGAGAAAAGCGTCTGGACCGTGCTGCGCGAACGCGTGCCCGCGGCCTGGCTGGAAGGCATTCGCATCTATCCCTCCGCCCATGCCCGCGACTCCTCCCTGCTCGGCGCAATCGCCCTGGCGCTGACTCGCTACTTCCACAGCTTCGAACACGGAGATCGCGAAGAAGCACTCACCGTCCACATGCGCTAACCAGTTCCGATCCACCTTCCGCTCCAATCCACCCTTCCCGTTCCAATCCGCCTTCCGTTTCCGAGCCGCGAGCGTGAGCGAGTCGGTCACCGTCGGTCACCGTCCGCCCCCTTGACAACCCCGCCCTAAAAATGCAGTAACTAAAATAAGAGGGCCTATTACAATCTGATGAATCCTGCACACGAACAAATGGAGCAATGGGAAGATTTCGTCCGTGGACGTTACAATCCCAGCCGTAAGAAGGAGGAATTCCGCGACTACGAGCACGCCACCCCCGGCGTCCGCGATTTCTACCGCGACAACCACACCAACATGACCCGCGACTTCGTGCTCAACAAAAAGCGCGAATACACGCCGCTCAACAAAACGCGTATGAGCGTCTGGCAGGCCATGGATCAACTCGACAAAATCGTCGATGACAGCGATCCCGATACCGACCTCTCCCAGATCGACCACAACTTCCAAACCGGTGAAGCCTGCCGCCGCGATGGCCGCCCCGATTGGTTCATCCTCGCCGGCTTCATCCACGACCTCGGCAAGGTTCTATGCCTCTACGGCGAACCGCAGTGGGCCGTCGTCGGCGATACCTTCCCCGTCGGCTGCCGCTGGTCCGACCGTATCGTCTTCCACAAATTCTTCGACGCCAACCCCGACACGCGCGTGCCGGAGTATCAGACCCGCCTCGGCGTCTACCAGGAAAACTGCGGCCTCGATCAGGTGGATATGTCGTGGGGCCATGACGAGTATCTCTACCACGTCATGAAGCCCTACCTGCCGGAAGAGGCGCTGTACATGATCCGCTACCACTCCTTCTACCCGTGCCACCGCGAGCAGGACTATCAGTACCTCATGAACGATCACGACCGCAAAATGTTCTATTGGGTCAACGAATTCAACCAGTACGATCTGTACTCGAAATCAGACACCAGGCCCGACGCTGCCGCCCTGCGGCCCTTCTACGAAGATCTGGTAGCGAAATACCTGCCTAGCGAATTACGCTGGTAACCTTCGCGCACTGCGCGGGGTCGATCAGGCCCCGCATCGCCGCATCGATCACTTCCATCGCCCGCACGCCATCGCGATGCGTCACCGCGAACGGCTCGCCCGATTCGCACTTGCGCACGAATTCCGTCAACTCCGCTTTGTACGCCGGTCCGAAGCGATCCATGAATTCAGGAGCTCCCGCGCCGTACTCCGGCATGCTGTACGTCTTCACTTCAATAGGCTCGGTTGCAGGCCGCTTGCCGTACACCTCCACCACCACATCCCGATACCGCTGCTCGAAACGCCCGATGTGGATCTGCCCCGTCTCGCCGAACAGCCACGATTCCACGCGGTAACCCGACACGTGATTGCGGCTCACCTGCACCTGCGCGCCAAGCTCGCCCTCAAACCACAGATGCATGTAGGCGTCGTCAAAATCTTCAATCGCCGTGCTCAGCTTGCGGCTGTGCAGGCACGAACCGATGGCCGCCGCCGACACAGGCATCTTGCCATCGCAGAGCCACAGAATCTCATCGACGTTGTGCACCGACATATCGGGCAGAATGCCGCCGCTGTTGTAGCCGTCCGGCGCCGGGTTCGAATCCTCCAGAATCGACACGATTTTGAACACACGGCCAATCGCGCCGTCCTTCATCAACTGCTTGGCATGCTGCAACGGCGCGTCGTAGCGCCGCTGAAAAGCAAGCATCACCGAGTTCGGAAACTCCCGGTCCAGTTGCTGCGCAAACTCGCGATCATCGGCCAGCGTGCCCGTCAGCGGCTTTTCCAGCAGCACTCGCTGCCCGGCTCGAATCAGCGTCGTGGTGTTCGAGCGATGGCAATCGGTCGGCGAGCAGACGAACGAACCATCCGCCACTCCGGCCGCGGCCATCTCTTCCGCGCTGAAGAACGGCTGCACAGGCGTCGCCTGTGTGCGTGAAAGCCGCGCCGCGGTTTCCTTCGCCCGTTCCGCATTCGTATCCACCACGGCGGTGAGAACACCGCCCGTTTCCTGGGCAACCTGCTGGGCGTGGTTGGCATGATACTGCCCGATGCGCCCCAATCCGACAACGGCTAATCGCATAAGCCATCTATCTTCCTACAGTGGAGCGCCTCCGCGCTATCCACCGGCCAGCCAATGTGGCGAATGCACCCACACCGAACCCTCGAACGAAGGTCCCACCGAACACCACCGTAGCGTTGAAAAACATAAACGCCAGGAAGCCGTGAATGCTCCACGACACCCACCGCGCGCGCTGCGCGTAGTTCCCCAGCCACGCCCACAACACATCGCCCATCCACACCACGGTGAATACGTAGTTCCAATACAGCCCCCCGCCGTAGTAGACACCCAGCAGCGCCTGTGTCTGCCGCGCCGTCGCCTCATAGGCTTCCCGGTGACTGAAGTTGTGGAAGAACGCGAACGCCGTGATCATGTGCAGCAGGTAAAACGCGCACGCCGCTGTCCACATGCCTCGCGAAAAACGGGCCAGCGCAACCACGTACAGCGCGAAGCTCACCCGTACCATCCACAAACTGAATTCCTGCGGCGCTGTTAACACGGGCGGCATCCAATCACTTTTGGCTAGAATAGCGGCTCATGCGCTTGCGAAGCTACTATCCCGGTTGGTGGAATCTCGGCATGGCGGCGCTCGCCATGGTGGCGACGCTGCCCGGCCGCACGCAAGGCCTCGGTCTCATCACCGAACCCCTGCTCCAGGATTTCGGGCTCGACCGCGTCGGCTACGCCACCATAAACCTCTGGGCCACTCTCATCGGCGCGCTGCTCTGCCTTCCCATCGGCGGATGGGTCGATCGCTTCGGCTCGCGCATCGTGCTCACCCTCGTCCTCATCGCGCTCGCCGCCACGGTGCTCGGTATGAGCGCGGGCACCGGACTCGCCGTTCTCTACGGCGGCATCCTGCTCACGCGCGCCCTCGGACAAAGCGCATTGTCCGTAGTGAGCCTGGCCCTCGTGGGCAAATGGTTCTCCAAGCGCTTGAACATCGCCATGGGCGTCTACTCGCTTCTGGTCGGCATGGGCTTCGTCACCGCCTTCCCCCTCGTCGGCCAGGCCGTGCTCAACCAAGGCTGGCGTTTCGCCTGGGGCACGGTCGGCTGGGGAGTGCTCGCCCTCGCGCCGCTGGTCTGGCTTACCGTGCGCAACAAACCCGAAGAAGCCGGAGTCGAAGCGGACGCCGCGGCCGTGGAAGTAGAAGCAACACTCACGGACATCGCGCTGCGAGACGCCCTCCGCGGCAGTGCCTTCTGGATCTTCGCCCTCTCCAGCGCCATGTTCGGATTGGTCTACTCGGGAATATCTTTGTTCAATCAAAGCATTCTAGAGCAGAGAGGATTTGACGCGACCGTGTATCACACAGTGTTGGTGGTCAGCACACTGCTCGGCCTGGTGGCGAACTTCGCTGGTGGCTGGCTCGCATCGCGCTGGTCCATCCGCCGCTTGATGGGCCTGGGCATGGCCGTGCTCTCCGCGGCGCTCATCGGGCTGCCGCTGGTGCGCACCTACGCGCACGTCATGGCTTACGGCGCGTCCATGGGAATCGCCGGAGGCGTAGTCACCGTGGTCTTCTTCTCGGTTTGGGGACAGACGTACGGACGCCGCGAACTGGGCCGCATCCAAGGCTGCGCCCAGATGATGACCGTGTTTGCCTCAGCCATAGGCCCGCTCTTACTAGCCACCACCCTCGAACGCACGGGCTCCTACGATGGCATGTTCTTTGGCTTGGCCGCCATCACCATGGTCCTCGGCCTCGCCTGCTGGCACGCGCCGCTGCCCACACGCCAACTAGTTGAGGTGTTGCCTTAATGCTCCGGCGCCGATGGGTGAAGCCTCTCCTGTTCCTGCTCTGCCTGATTCCGCTGGCGCTATTGACCTACCGCTGGCAGACCAATCAGCTCGGATTCAATCGTGCCGAAACCGTAGCCCGCTTCACCGGCGATTGGACCCTGCGCATGCTGCTCTTCAGCCTCACCATCACGCCGCTACGGCGCATCACCGGATGGAACGACCTCATCCGTTTCCGCCGCATGCTGGGCCTGTTCGCGTTCTTCTACGGCTCGCTCCACCTCTTCCACTATCTCTCCATCGACAAAGCCTGGTTCTGGCCGGAAATCTGGGACGATCTCACCGTCCGCCGCTTCTTCATCATGGGCTGGACCGCGTTCCTCTTGATGGTGCCACTGGCATTGACATCCACAACCGCGGCCATTCGCAAGCTGGGTAAAAATTGGGCACGCCTGCACCGCCTGGCATACTTGAGCGCGGTCGCCGGAGTGGTGCACTTCTACTGGCAGGGCAAAGCGGCATTGTGGGATCCCATCCTCTACGGCGTGGCCGTCGTCATCCTGCTCGGCATGCGCCTGGGCCTATCTCTTCTCTCCAAGCGCCCAAAGGTGGCCGCGCCCGCGTAGGAACAGCACGCCATTGGAGATCGCGCCCGAAGCCATCACCTGCTCGCCCAAATCGTTCTCACCAAGCAACTGATATTGATTCCCCAGCTTCACCACATACGTGTGGCCCTCTTCATTGGTGATGTACAGCCGGTCGGCCGCCGCCACAGGTGAACTCGTGAACCCGGAAGAGCCCGCGCCCAGCCTCTGCTGATACAGCCGCTCGCCAGTGCTGAGCTGGAACGTCGTCAACACGCCGTTATCAAAACAGAAATACCCGATGCCGCCGTTGAGCAGCGGAGTCTGCATGTAATTCCCGGCGCGATCCTGCTTCCAGGCCATCGCCTCCGGCTTGTTCGTAATCTCGCCTTCGGCAGTGTTGCGAATGGCGAAGATCGGGCGCCCCGGCCCATGCGCGTTGGTGACGATGATCAACCCATTGTCGTAGAGCGGTGTCGGCACCGGGATATCGCCCGCGCCCGCCATGTGCCAGATCTGCTTGCCGGTCTTCAGCTCATAGCCCGCAATCTGCTTCCATCCATTCACCACCACCTGCTTCGAACCATTCGCCCCAGGCACCACCGCCGGAGTGCCGAACGTCGGCACATCACTGCGCCCCGTGCGCCACAGCTCTTTGCCCGTCTTCACATCGAATGCCGCCAGAAAGGAATCCTTCTGCACATCGGCCTGCACGATCACCATGCCGTCATGCAAAACCGGCGAACTGGCGAAGCCCCACTGCGCTTCCGGCACGCGGAAGAAGCCCGCATCCAGGCTGCCCAGATCTTTCTTCCACAGCAGCTTCCCATTCAAATCGTAGGTGTACAGGCCCTCCGATCCGAAAAACACCACCAGATGCTTGCCGTCCGTGGCAGGCGTCGGATTGGCATGGCTCGACTTCGGATGGCGCTTGAATTTCGGCTCGCCGCTGAAGGCCGTGCGGGTCCAGAGAATCTTCCCGCTCTTGCGGTCGATGCAATAAACGTTGAAGTCCTGCTTCCCTTCCCCAGGTACCGAAGTGATGTCGCCGTACAGCCCAAGCTTCACCGCTGCCCCGCTGCCACCCGCGGACACCGCACTGGTGACATAGATTCGATCGCCCCAAATCACCGGACTCGAATAGCCAAGCCCGGGAATCGCCGTCTTCCACAGCACGTTCTTCCCCGACTCCCCATTCCATTCCGTGGGCGGAGTGCCACTACCCGCGCCGTTAGCATCCATCCCACGAAACTGCGGCCAATTGTGATCGGCGGCAAACGCACTTGCAGCAAGCAGCAGAATAGACAGCATCCTCTTCTCCCTCGTTAAAACTCATAGCGCAGTGCAAACTGCATCTGCCGCGGAGTGTTCAATTGCTCAGTGTACTTGCCCCAGTTGGCCGTGGAGACGCGCCGCAAGTCCGCACCTGTAAACCGCACCTGATTCCAAAGGTTGAACGTTTCCCAGCGGAACTGGATGGAATGGCTATCCCGGTACGGCATCTGGAACCGCTTCGACACATTCAGGTCGAAGTTCGAAAGCCCGTCCACGCGCACGGTGTTGCGGCTGCCGCTCTGCCCGGGCAGTGTGTACTGCCATTCGGCCAGCGTGCGCGCTGGATCGGGCCACATGTTCGGCCCGCCCGTGCCCGAAACAGCGGGAGCATTTTTTGTTTTGGTCGACGGAGTAGTGGCTCCCACCGGCGTACCCAAAGTCGTGATCTGCCAGTTGGTGGGCCAATTGCGCCCGTTGCCAACACTCCACGGCAGTTCGGTGGATTGCGTCCAAATCCCCGCCACCTGCCATCCGCCCACCACCATGTCCAGCGGCCTTCCCGCTGCGCCCAGCATCTTGCGCCCTTTGCCGAACGGAAGTTCGTACACCCACCACATGTTCCACACGTGGCGCTGATCGAAATCGGAAACCGCGCGCCGCTGCGAAGGATCCCACGAATTCACCAGGAAACCCGCAAACTCGCCGCCGTTCTCTTCCACCGATGCCAGATCCTGCGACTTGGCGAAGGTGTAATTAAAATCGAGACTCAACCCCGAAGAAAACCGCTTGCGCAGCGTCCACTGCATGGAGTGGTAGTTGCCTCCTGCAATCGAACTCCACGCCGACAGCGAAGAGAACTGCGGATTCATCATCATGTTCGGCCCCAGCCGCCCGCATTCCGGATCGCAATACTCATCCAGCAGCGACAGCGCCGAAATGAAATCGTTGGGATACTGGCTGGCCACGCCATACACGATCTGCGACGCCGAGCGCGCGCTCGTGCGCAAGTTCGAATAGAAGTTCTCAAAAAACGGAACCCGCGGCACCGACGCCAGCGGCGTGCGTGCATTCACCAGCAGCGCCATCTGGCTGGCCGCTTCGAAATACGATTGCCCGCTCACCGGATCGCGCAGATTGGTAGGCATCGCCAGATCGCGATTCATCAGAGACCGCCGCGACATCCGCCCCACATAGCTCCCTTGAATGAACCAGCCCCCTTGAAACTCGCGCCCCAACGTCAGGTTCATGTTCATCGTGTACGGGATCTTCAGCCGGTCGTCGATGGAGTTCGTAATCGCGAACCCGCTCTCCAGATCGTCCGGATACTGCTGGGGAAACCCGCCTTTGGGCGCGGGCCGCAACAGCGCCGAAGGAATGTCGAACAACCCCGTGAAGCGCGGCGCCGTGGTGGCCGTCAAACGCCCCGCCGGATTCGTCAGCGAAGTGGCGAACCCAAACGCGCTCAGGTCATACGTCCGCGCCAGCGGCTGCCCGATGATGTCGTAGAACATCCCCCACCCCGCTCGGATCGAGGATTTCCCGGAATTGCCGAACAGCCACTTCCGCAATCCCGATTGCCCCGTCGGCGCATACGCCACCGCAACACGCGGAGCGAAGTTCGTCTTGTAGTACGGATACAATGGCCGGCTCTTCGGATCGTCGGAAGCCAGAAACACGATGCGCCCCGCCTCCTCCTGGCTCCGTCCCAGATCCGCCAGGTTGCCACGCGTATCAAACCATGTTCCCAGCGGAATGTTTGTCGAGATCTGCTGCCCGTGCGCCTCGTGCACCGGTGGCATCAATGACCACCGCAGCCCCACCGTCAATGTCAGATCCTTTCGCACCCGCCACGAATCCTGCACGTACATCTCGAGTTCGTTATTGCGAAAGTCGCGCAGGTTCGGCGCGCCCACCGCTAGCAAGTCGCCCTTGACGTTGTAATTCCAGTTCGCGGTCACTTCTGACACCAGGCCCATCACCGCGGCCAGCGCATCGCCCGCCGCCGTACGATCCGCGGTCAGCACATCGGTGGGCAGAATATCGGAGCCCGTACCACGCAGCGTGCTCACGTTCGTGGAGGCGAAATGGAAGCTGCGCAGATAGCTCCGCGATTGGTTCGTAATCATGCGCCCAACACCGCCAAACTGCACTGAGTGGTTCCCATGCGTCCATGTCAGATCTTCCGTGAATTGATGCAGCGGCATCTTCCGCCACAATCCGGTGGTGAAACCGTTGCGGTCATCCAAACCGCGAAACGTCACATAGGAAGCATTCTGATTCCCCGTGCTCTCCCGCGACAACCGCGTAAATCCGTACCGGAAGCTGCTCACCAAGTGATTCGTGAGCACGGCATTGTAGCCAATCGCCACGCCCTTGGCATTACGCAGAAAGCGGCTGTTCGGCGGATCGCCCGGAAACTGCGGCTCATCCGACGATCGGTCATTCTGCAGTTGCCCGCGGAAGAACAGGTTGTGATTCGCACTCAGCTGATAGTCAAAACGCGAAATATAAGTGTTATACCGAAGCTGCAGCGGAGCCGTAAAACGATACCCGAAGAAATTCAATCCGTCTCCCGGCGTCTCGCTATTGGGCATCGGATACGACCGGAACAGATCCAACACCGCGCGGTTTGCCCCAATCGCCCGTGGATCGAGAATCCGCACGCGTTCAGGAGTCAGTGTCGTCCGCACTCCGGCCCGGTTGCGGTATACCACCGATCCTTCCCGCAGCAACGCCGAAGGAACCACCCGCTCCACGTTCACCTCGCTGCGGTCGGTACGATTTTCCCAATTGAAAAAGTAGAACAGCCGGTTCTTCTTGATCGGCCCACCAACCGATGCGCCCGGAATATTGATCAACAGCTTCGGGCGCGCGACACCAGATTGATTGTTGAAGAAACCATTGGCCGCGGTGGCCGTGTTGCGGTGATACCAATACACTGACCCATGGGTGTCATTGCTCCCCGATTTCGTCACCAGCGAAACCTGCGCCCCCGAACTGCGCCCCATCTCCGCGCCGGCGTTAGTCGTCGTCGTGCGAAATTCCTCAACCGAATCGAGCGTCACACGCAGCACGCTCGTAAACGAGGTGCGCTCCATCTGCTCATTCACGTCGATGCCATCCAGCGTCACGTTCGCCTGATCGCTCTTGCCACCGTTCACATTGCCGAATTCGTTCACCCCAGGTTGCAGCGCCAGCAGTCCCGCCACATTCCGCGCAAAAGACGGAAGCTGCAGAATCGGCTTCGTCCCCAACGCGTTCCCCAACGAAGCATCCACCGTATTCACCTGCGCCACTTCATCGGTCACCGTGACGGACTCCACCACGCTCCCCGCCTTCTCAAACGCGATGTCGTACCGCGCCGGCGTCGCCACCTGCACCACAATCCCCCCCACCGTGATCTCCTGCAAGCCCGGCGCGGAAGCCACCAGCTTGTAGCGGTCGGGCAGAATCTGCGCAAACACATAACGCCCGGACTCCTCGGTCAACGTCTCGCGAACCACCACGCCTTTCGAGAGGCTCTCCAGGCGCACCTTCGCCCCAACCACGATCGCGCCGCTGGGATCGGTCACCGTGCCACTCAATTGCGAAAGCTGCTGCGCGGGCATCACCGCCGCCAGCGAAGCGATAACCAACAGTCGAAGCGCAGTCATGCGCACTCCCCTCCTTCCACCGTTGCCCACGGATCATACGACCCGACATACCAGTGGTGCCCTTCCGGATCCACACAGGCAAATCCGCGCCCTCCGTACGGTTGATCGTGGATCTCCGTTGTGATCCCCGCCCCCGTAGCTTTGGCGCGCGTGTAAACCACATCCGCGTCCGGCACCACCACACACACCATCTGCGTGGTATTCCCGCCGATTTCATCCGGCTGCCGGAAATGATCGCCGTAATCATCCGCCCGTGCCGAGCCCAGCATGATCATCCCGTCCCCCAACGCGAGTTGCGCATGCAACACCGTATCGTCCGGCCCAGGGACAACCAGCCTCCGTTCGAATCCGAATGCCGCGCACAGCCACGCAATGGCCGCCGGTGCATTGCGGTAGCGCAGGCAGGGAATAAGCATTGACCCCATCCTTCGATGCTACGCCAGCGCGGGCAGGCTGTGTTGTATCATCCCCTTCATGCGGATCGCATTCCTGTTTCTCGTCGGGAGTCTGTTGTGTGCGCAGCCTCGCCCGGTGATTGGCATCGGTGGCGTGGTTCACGAAACCAACACCTTCAATCCAAAGAAGACTACCCTCGCCGATTTTGAGGCCGGCATCGGCGGACGCCCTGGCATCCTCCGCGGCGACGACATCATCAAGCTCTCGCGCAACGCGAACAACACCATCACCGGGTTTATCAATGGCGCCGAACAACGCGGCTTACAGCTTTACCCTTCACTGGTCGCCGGACCACAAACCATCGGCCTGGTTCTCGATTCCGTCTTCGACGCCCTCACCAAGGAAATGATCGACCGGCTCAAAAAAGCCCCCAAGCTCGACGGCATCCTCCTCTTCCTCCACGGCACCATGGTCACCGAAAGCCATCCGCATGCCGACGCCGAAGTCGTGCGCCGCGTCCGCCAGGCATTCGGCAATACCATCCCCATCGTCGTCGTCCACGACTTCCACGCCAACGTCTCCGAAGAGATCGTGAAGATGACCACCGTCCTCATCACTTATAAAGAATGTCCCCACCTCGACGCCATGGATCGCGGCGTGCAAGGTGCACGGATCATGGCCGATATCGTCAGCGGCAAAGTCAAACCCACCCAAGCCATCGTCAAACCGCCGATGCTGCTCAACATCCTCTTCCACAACACCTACGCCGCCCCGTTGAAAGCCATAACGGACGAAAGCAAGCAGCTCGAAAAAAATCCCAAGGTGCTCGTGGCCAGCGTCCCCGGCGGCTATCAATACGCCGACATCCCCGCCATGGGCCCCAGCATCATCGTCGTCACAGACAATGATCCGGCTCTCGCCAAACGCGAAGCAGAGCGCCTCGGCAACATGCTCTGGAACCTGCGCCCGCAGCTCACCTTCAACGCCCCCGATGCCGCCGCCGCGGTGAAGATGGCGATGAACAACGGCAAATATCCCGTCGCACTCATGGACGCCGGCGACAACATCGGCGGTGGTTCCGCCGGAGACGCCACCTACATCCTCGCCCAGTTAATGAAGCAGAAAGCCGACGGTTGGGTAGTCGCCATCTCTGATCCAGCCGCCGTGCAGGCGGCGATTCGCGCAGGCGTCGGAGGACAGTTCGATATGGCCGTCGGCGGCAAGACCGACAACCTCCATGGCGATTCGGTGCGCGTCAAAGGCCGCGTCCGTGGCCTCTACGACGGCCAGTTCATTGAGCCCGCGGTCCGCCACGGCGGAGGCCGCTACTGGGATATGGGCATCACCTCCGTCATCCAGGTGGAAGGGTCCACCATCGATAGCCCTAACTACATCATCCTCACCCCGAAGCGCGTCATTCCCTTCAGCATCGGCCAGCTCACCAGCCTCGGCATCCTGCCGGAGCGCATGAAAATCCTCGTCGCCAAGGGCACCGTCGCCCCCCGCGCCGCCTATGAACCCGTCGCCGCCAAAATCATCACCGTCGATTCCGGCGGAGTCACCGGCATGAACCCTGCCCGTTTCACCTACAAACATATCCGCCCCAATCTGTTTGGAGTGAAACCCTAGCGGCGCGCCGTGCCATCATAGAATTACGCGCGCAAAATGATCCGCCCCAATCAAACCATCAAGCAGCTCTTTCATCTTTCCCCCGGTAGCCCGGCAACCGCCCAGGGCTGGGTGAAAACACGACGCGACAGCAAAGGCGTGCACTTCGTTCAAATCAACGACGGCTCCTGCTTCGCTGACCTGCAGATCGTTCTTGAAGCCGGCTCAGTGGCCGAAGATGTCATCGCTAAAGTCACCACCGGCGCTTGCATCCGCGTCACCGGCTCAATGGTGGAATCGCCCGCCAAAGGCCAGGCCGTCGAACTGCGCGGCGAAAAACTCGAAGTGCTCGGCGCGTCGCCGCCCGAAACTTATCCGCTGCAGAAGAAGCGTCACAACCTCGAAACCCTGCGCGAGTTCATGCACTTCCGCACTCGCAGCAACACCTTCGGCTCCGTGTTCCGTGTGCGCAACGCCGTCGCTTACGCCATCCACAAATTTTTCCAGGAACACGGCTTCCTCTACGTCCACACGCCCATCATCACCACCTCCGATGCCGAAGGCGCAGGCGCCATGTTCCAGGTCACCACGCTCGACCTGATGAACCTCCCGCGCGTCCCCGGCACCCCGCAAATCGACTTCGCCCAGGACTTCTTCGCCAAGCCCTCCTACCTCACCGTGAGCGGCCAGCTCGAGGCCGAAATCTTCGCCCTCGCCTTCACCAACGTCTATACTTTCGGCCCCACCTTCCGCGCCGAAAACTCCAACACCCCGCGTCACCTGGCCGAATTCTGGATGATCGAACCCGAGATGGCATTCTGCGACCTTGAAGGCGATCAGCAACTGGCCGAAGAGTTCCTCAAGTACATCATCACGTACACGATGGATCACTGCATCGCAGACCTGGAATTCTTCAACCAGCGCTATGAGCCGAATCTCATCGCCACGCTCGAAAACGTCGTAGGCAGCGATTTCGCCCGCATCCCTTACACCGAAGCCATTCGCATTCTTGAATCGAGCGGCAAGACCTGGGAGTTCCCCGTCCACTGGGGCTCCGACCTGCAAAGCGAGCATGAGCGCTACCTGACCGAAGAGACCTTCAAAAAGCCCGTCATCGTCACCGATTACCCCAAAGAGATCAAAGCCTTCTACATGCGCGCCAACGACGACGGCAAAACGGTGCGCGCCATGGACGTACTCGCCCCCGGCATTGGTGAAATCATCGGGGGCAGCCAGCGCGAAGAGCGCCTCGACGTGCTGGTCGACAAAATCCGCTCGCACGGGCTCCCCGAGGAAGCCTACACCTGGTATCTCGATCTGCGCCGCTATGGCAGTGTGCCGCACGCCGGCTTCGGCCTCGGCTTTGAGCGCATGGTGATGTACGTCACCGGAATGAAAAACATCCGAGACGTAATCCCCTTCCCACGCACCCCCGGCCACGCGGAGTTCTAAGAGTGCTGGCTTCAGCATTTCCGGCGTATCTTCGCAATGATGCGCTGGCGGTGCTGTCTATCCTCCCGCCGCCGTCCCATTCCGCCGAGCCGTTCTCCGTCCAGATCCGCGGGGAAGCCCTACAGATCCCCTATCGCATCTATCACGACGTCAGCCACATCGAAACAACGCGCCTCTCGCCGCTGCAGTGCGAAATGCTCGATTGCCTGTTGACCCGCCATCATGACGGCTTCGTCCGGCAGCGGCACTTGGAGCGTATTCTCCCCCTGAACCACGAGTGGGTGCCCCCTTTTGTCGTGCAGCTTGCCGGGGAGTACGTCGTCGAGATTCTGGAGCGCATCCTCGCGAACCTGGCCCATCTGGATGCGCGCACATACCGATCCTTCTTGAACGAGAATCCGCAGTTCTTCGCCAAAACAAAGCAGCGAATGATCAGCTATTGGGACTGCTATTATCGCCGGCTTGATCCCCGGTGGAGCCTGCACGAATACCCGGGGTTCCGCATCGTAGCGTTCCTGGAGAATCTCACGCGAAACTAGCCGCTCGCTGTGGCGTCAGCAACTCACGCGCCACCAAACGGTAGAACGCCAGCCGTGTCTCCGCCGCAATGCGCTCAGCCAACGCGCCGACCCACTCCAGATGCCGGATCCGGTAGCGCTCGAATTCATCCTCCGGCACACCACGATCGAGCAGCATCCCCGCAAACAGCAGCAACAACCCGGCATGGTCCGCCGGTTCACTGCCACGCGAAGGAGCCATTCCATACTCCCGGAAGAACGACAGCGCCGAAGAATGCGCATCCCCCATCAGCAACCCGGTCTCCTGTTCCTTCGTCCACACGGATTGCCAAGGGGGGCAAATCGCCCCCCCAGGACTGAGAAACAGCCGTACATACTCCCGTTCCAGATCCATCGGATCCACCGTCAGAGCCTCCAGCCATGGCGCAGGATCGGAAAACACCTCCCGCGCCGCGGCGCTCAACTCCTGCGGCTCGGTCGAAAGCAGGCACTGACCGGCAAACAGATACTCAGCGGCGGTCATGACAGCTTCTCCACATTCACCACCGCGTCCATAATGCAACTGGCGCCGCCGAAATTGCCCGCTTTCACCAGGTCATCCATCGACTGCGCCGGAACAATATCCCCGTCGCGCACGCCTTGCCCACCGGCCAGGCTCAGCCGCTTCGACCGGTGCCCGAATCCATGCGCCACCATCACGCAATCCGGACGCAGCCGCTCCGTCACCTGCGCCGGCAGCTCAATCGCCCCTACGCGCGAACGGATGCGCACCATGTCCCCATTCCTGATCCCCAGCTTCGTCGCCAGTTGCGCTGGAATCAGTGCCGAATTCGTCGGGAACATTTCGTTCAGAATGGCGTTGTTCTGCGTCGTGTTGCGCTTATGCACGCCGGGAATAAAGGTCAGGTAGTAATACGGATACTGCGTGCTCGGCTGCTCCCGCTTCGGATGCCACTTCGGCAGTGCCTCCGCACCCTTGTCCGCAAACTGCGGCACATAGATCTGGCACTTGCCGCCGGTCACGCCGAACGTCGTGCGCGGCACAAACGGTTGCTCCACCGTGTAGATGCCCTTCGCCGCGAACTCCCCGAAGTTCGCCCCCAGCCCGGCGCGCTTCGTCTTCTCATCCAGCAGGGTGTTGGCGTTGATCCAATCCCCGTCCGGCGTCTTGAAGTACTCCGGCGCAAGGCGCTTGCCCAACTCGATGGCCACGTAGCCAATTCCCTTAGTTTCGAAAATCGGCGCCGAAACCGCTGTGCGCGCCACCACCTGCGGCGTCTTCGCCTCGTACTCGCGCGTCACCAGGTCGTTCGTCTCCAGGTATATCGCCGAAGGCAGCGCGATATCCGCCATGCTGATCGTGTCGTTGGGCAGAAAATCCATCGCCACCACAAACGGAATCGTGCGCAGCGCTGCTTCCATCTTCGTCGGCTCAGGAAACGCCAGCGCCGTATACGCGTTGAAGAACGCTACCTGCGTCATTCCCGGATACTGATTCAGCAAACCGTCGGCAAGCGTGGAGAACATACCGCTGCCGTCTTCCAGCACAAACGGGAGCTTCTCTTTCCCATCCACCCGCCGCCCCGTTTTCGCCGGATACGCCGGAGGCGGATACACCGCATCGACACCCGGAATCGTCACCGCGCGCGCAAAGTAACGCCCGCCCGGACGGTCAATCGTGCCGGCCAGGATGTTCAGAATCGAAATGGCAAACGACATCTGCGTGCCGTTGGCGTAGTTCGCCACCAGTGTCTTCTTGTGCGCCGGAACAATCGCCGGACCTTGCCCCGCAAACTCCCGCGCGATCCGCGTAATGTCGGCCGCGGGCACGTCGCTCAACCCTTGCGCCCATTGCGGCGTGAACTCCTTGAAGTGCTCCCGGATCTCTTTCTCAAATTGTGGGAAGTTTGTGAAGTTCTGCACAAACTCCTTGTTGTACAGATTCTCCGCAATGATCACGTTGATCATCGCCAGCGCGACCGCAAGATCGGAGCCAGGCCGGATCGGATACCATTCGTCGGCAAATCGCGCCGTGGCCGAATGCTGCGGATTGAAGCAAACCACCTTCGCTCCGTTCGCTTTCGCCTGCACCAGGCCGTTGGCGTAAACAATCTTCGTCTTCGCCAGCAGATCCCAGCCAAACAGCAAAACATACTTCGAGTTGGCCAGGTCCAGGCCCCAACTCTTACCACCCGTCGTGTAACGCTGGATGATGCGATCGCTGAGGAAACACTCGTCGATATGGTCGATACGGTTCACCACACCGATCGCGTTCATGAACCGCGCCCACAAATCCGGGCTCGCCAGCGTCACAAACAGCAACGATTCGTTGCCCTTCACCTGCTTCGCCTCGGCGATCTTCTCCGCGATCGTGTCCAACGCCTCTTCCCACGAAATCCTCACCCAGCCCGGGTCTTCGTCAAAACCCTTGTTCGGATTGGTGCGCTTCATCGGATACTTCAGCCGGTCCGGATCATAGAGGAATCCCGCCGCCGCCGCGCCCTTGCCACACAGGTGCCCGCCACCGGAAAAATCGCCCGGCAGCCCTTCCACAAAGCGCAACACACCGTCCTGAATCGTGGCCTTGATCCCGCATGCCGGCGAACAAATGCCGCATGCCTGCGTCACCGTCCGAAGATTCGTTGCGGTCTCCGCGGGCCGGAACCACGTCTCCATCGCCCGAGCCAACGGCGTCGCTACCGCCGCACCGGCCGACATCTTCAACCAATTGCGTCTGCTCGTATTCATGCCTTCACCTCCTCGTTTCCGCTCGTCTCAGTCCATGCTGGATTGAGGAATCGGATACTCGGCTGCGTAGTCGCCGGGTTCGGGAAGTTGGGAGCACGATCCGTGCCCTGGCTCTCCACATCCTCCCACCGCCCAAACTGCAAGGCGCCGGTGGGGCAAAGTGTCACACAGGCCGGATCCAGACCCTGTTCCAGCCGGTCGGTGCACATCGTGCACTTCGACATCTTCATGGTCTTCGTGTTGATTTGCGGAGCGCCGTACGGACAGAAGTCGCTACACAATCCACAACCGATGCAGGTTTCCTGTTTGACCAGTATTGCGCCCGTCGCCGCGTGCCGGTAAATCGACTTCGTCGGGCAGGCTTTCAAACACAGGGGATTATCACAATGATTACAGGCGAGCGACAGCGCTTGCGATTGCACTTTCGGATACTGGCCGGATTCGTAAACCTTCACCCGGCGAAAACGAATGCCTGTTTCCAGGCCATTCCATTGCTTGCAAGCCGCTTCGCAGGCCCGGCACTCGATACATCGCTTGTAGTCGAGTACCCATCCATATAAGGGCATAGGAGAAGCTACCTCTGCCTATGGCCGATGCAGTCCCGCCCCCTGCGGTGACACCACAAAGTACAAAATCCGCACATTCCATCCGAAACCATGAAAACAAGTGCAATACGTCCGCAATTTATGCGCGCCGCACTAAATACTTCCCCCCGTTGCGCCGATGGTCACTCTGTACGCCTGTGACGTACTACGAGGAACTTGGGGTTCCCACGACTGCTTCGCAGGAGGATATCCGCGAAGCGTACAAGCAACTCGCCCGGTTGCTGCACCCCGATAAACTACAGGATCCAAACCAGCGCAAGGTGGCCGAGTGCCAGATGCGGCGCCTCAATGCCGTCTATGAGACACTCTCTCACCTGGAGCAGCGCCGCACCTACGATCTGACCCTGCAGCCTTCCGCACAACTGGAATCACTCGATCCGGTGGAAGAGCCCACCGGCTGGCGCTGGGCGCTCTACAAGTTGCGCGGCCCGGACGGAGCCTGGATCGGCGCGGGCTTAATCGGCGCGGCTCTCTTGCTCTATGCCGTAATCGACAATTCCGGACATGCGTTTCTGCCCTCCACGCCCGCCCCCGTGCTGGCCCAGGATGCACGCCCCGGCCCGCAACCCAAAACAGCCCCCGAACGGAAAAAGCCCGACCTGCCGGACCCGCAGGCCGCACAGTTGCGTCATCGCATCGAGGAAGTGACTGCCGAACGGGACGCCGCCCTGCAGCGTGTGGCGCAACTGGAGTCCCGCATCCGAGACCTTTCCCGCAGACAGGAATCCGTCCCTAATCCCACGTTCCAGACCGGAAGGCCGCCCCCGCCCGCGCCGGATGTCGCTTCTTCTCGTGCTCCACCCGTCCCCACGCCCGATGAGCCGGGTGTCGCCGGAACCTGGTACTTCGCCAAAACACGGTCAAACTCCGCATCGGAACTCTATCCGCCGGAGTTCATTGAGACTGTCATTCACTTGGAGAACGGCGCCATCACCGGCCGCTACCGGGCGCGCTACCTCGTCTCTGACCGCGCCATCTCGCCCGAAGTCGTCTTTCAGTTTCGTGGGAAATCGGTTGGCCCCACTACGCGCATCCCCTGGACGGGAGCCGGTGGCGCAAAAGGCGAAGTAACCCTGCGGCTGCTCACCGCTAACTCGCTCGAAGTGGCCTGGGTGGCCCACGACCTCGGAAGCTCGCTGGGACTGGCCTACGGCACCGCCGTCCTCATCCGGGCCAACGGTCCGCAGTAATTTCAGGCCGTTGGTTCGCCGGCGTCGCGAAACAGCGCAAATGCGCTTTCCAGATACGGCATCACATCGGCGGGAATCTCGGACCGGTCGATCAAACCCTCCCGCACGCTCTGCACCACCAGAAACTCGATATCCACGCTCCGCGTATAACGGAGGTGAATCTGCCGGTCCGGCCCCTGATGAAACAGGTGAATCCGCTGCGCCAGTTCGAACGACGTGATCTCCCCGTTGCGCCACGCCACAAAATCCGCATCCAATTCACCCAGTGCCGTGGTCAGTGCCTTCTGATGCGCCTTCCCCGCCAGTTCGCGCAAAACGGCTTTCACCGGTTTGGGCAATTCGTCGTGCATCACTGACATCATGACACAAAGAATCGCCTACAACTCGAACCGCCGTCCAGCCAGCAATCCGCCGTCGATCACTTGAATCGATCCCGTCAGGAACGCGGATTCATCCGAGGCCAGAAACACCGCCAGATTGGCAACGTCCGACGGCTGTCCAATGCGTCCCAGCGGATACATCGCTTTCAATTTCGCGAACCCCTCCGGGAAGCGTTGCCAGTAATCCATGCAGGTCTTCGTCTCGATCGTGCCGGGACAAATCAGGTTCGAGCGGATGTTCCACTCCCCATACTCCGCCGCCACCAGCCGCATCATTGAGATCAGGCCGCCTTTGGCCGCCGTGTACGCCGTCTCGCCGAAACCGAACAGCGCATTGACGCTCGAAAGCGTGACAATGCTCCCGCCGCCGCGAGCCTTCAGGTGCGGAATCACCGCCTTGGTGCACAAAAACGGCCCTTTCAGGCACGCCGTAACAACGCGGTCAAACACCGCCTCATCCAACGACTCCATCGTCCCGTCGCCCTCTGTGGAGATAGCATTGTTCACCAGCACATCGATACCGCCATAGCGCTGGAGCGTCTGTTCCACCAGCCCCCGCACGTCACCCGAATCGGCATGGTTACCGCGCACGAACACCGCTTCCCCGCCCTGCCGCCGTATCGATTCCGCCACCGCCGCCCCGGCCTCTTCGGCGATGTCATTCACCACCACCCGGGCCCCCTCACGGGCAAACACCCGGGCCATCTCGCTCCCAATCCCGCCCGCGGCCCCGGTAATGATGGCCACCTTATCCTTCAACCGTGCACAGCTCATTCCTTGGTATCTTCCGCAAGACGCTTAGCCCGGCGCAACTCTTCCAGTTCCCTCCGAAGAGGCTCCCAATACACCCTGTCTCGCTCCCGCTCTTCTGATTCTTCCAAGGCAAGCAGCGCCCTCACCCCATCGACATCTCCCGCCAGTGCCGAGCGCACTGCGGGCCGGCTATCTGCAATAGCGGCAGCAACGGCATGGTGCTCAGCCGCAATCGTACACAGCAAATCCGGAGTCCTCAATTCAAGCATCCAGAAAGAGACTAGATTCTCCGACGGGGTTCCCACGCAACCGAAGTAGCTCCGTTCCACCAACCTGCGGATCATCGGCCAGTCCTTATCTCGCTGCGTCTTCTTCGCAGCAACCAGATCCTGGAGCGACAACAAATCCACTTCCTCGCCGTCTACCAGCAAGGTAGTTCGCCGCTCCCAGAGTTCTTCGAAGGGCGCCACCCCGCGCATGACGGCCATCACATCCACACGCAAGTCCTCAACCTCGCCCCCGTGACAGCGGAAATGAACGGCATGCCCTTTCGCCAGAAAGTCGGCGCGGAAGGCAGGCACTGCAATCAGATCGGCGCCCAGTTCCTGCAGCGCCAAGCGCACCCGTTCCAGATTCGCTCCATCCGCCAGGAGGACAAGATCAACATCACGGCTAAACTCCGCCGCGCCGTAAAACACGCACGCCTGACCTCCCATCAGTAAGGTTCGCGCGCCATTCCTCTTCATCGAAGAAAGGACTCTGAGTATCGGGCTCCGGATCAAGTGAACCTCCCAGCGCCAGGTACGTCTCCCACAACTTCATGGATTCCCGAAATCGCTCTTGCGGTGTCAGCCGGTACCATTCCGCCCACTCCTCCCCCGCTATTTCTTCCGCCGTCGGCCGTTTCACATTGCTTATCCTAACGCAAAGAAGATATCCTCCAACTAGGAAAGGTCAACCCTATGGATGAACGCCGGACAAAGCGGGTCGCCGAAGCACTCCGCGAGGAGCTCATCGAGCTCATCGGCTTCGAGCTTTCCGATCCTCGATTGGATGGGGTCCAGGTGGTCGAAGTCCATCTCAGCCCCGACATGCGCGTCGCCTCCGTCGCCCTCGACATCCCCGGCAACGCCGATGCCCAGGTCCGCGCCCTGGAGGCCATCCAGAACGCCAAGTCTTTCATCAAAAGAGAGTTAGCCTCCAGAATGGAACTCTTCCGGATGCCTGAGCTGCGCTTTGAATCGAACCTTTCACCCGGACTTAATTCACGAATGGACTACCTCATGCGGAAAATCCGCAAAGGCCGCCCTCGCGATGGGGTTTCCGGCGAAAATATGGAAAAAAAACCAGAAGCGTGAATCGCATTGTGCTACTTTTGATCTTGGGGGCCACTGCCGCCCACCTCGCCGCCGGAGATCTTCTTCGGCTGGAACAGTCTCTGGACGCGATGGGTTCTGTCTACAGTATCGTCGCGTACGGGGAGGATCGAGGCGGGATGATTGCGGCGGTCGACCAAGCCTTCGAGGAAGTTCGCCGCATTGACCGGATGTTGTCGAACTACCGCGCGGACAGCGAGTTAAGCCGCCTCAACCGGGAGGCTGGCCGCCAGCCCGTCGCCGTGAGCCAGGAACTGTTTGAGCTGCTCGATGCATGCCGCCAGTACAACCAGGCAAGCGAAGGCGCATTCGACATTTCAGTTGGTCCGTTGATGAAGATCTGGGGCTTCTATAAAGGCTCCGGCCGTTTGCCGCACCGCGCCGAAGTTCGTGGCGTATTGGGCAAAATCGGCTTTGACAAAGTAACGCTCAATGGGTCGGGACGTACCGTCCGTTTTACCCGCGACGGCATGGAGCTTGACCCGGGTGGGATTGGCAAAGGGTACGCCGTCGATCGCATGGTCGCCATCTTGAAAGCCGCGAACATCCGCTCCGCGCTCATCTCCGCGGGGAGCAGCAGCATCTACGCACTCGGCGCCCCCCCCAAAGAAAAAGGATGGCGAATCTCCATCCGCCACCCCCGCGACCTCAACCGCCAGGTGGAGGAAGTCACCCTCAGCGATGCTTCCCTTTCCACTTCCGGCACGTCTGAAAAATTCTTCCGCGCCGAAGGTCGGCTCTACAGCCATATCATGGATCCTCGCACCGGCTTCCCTGCCAAAGGGATGCTCTCGGTCTCCGTGATCGCTCCCCGCACCCTCGACAGCGAAGCGTGGACCAAACCCGTTTTCATTAACGGCCGTCAATGGACGGCCAAACACTTGCGAAACAATCCCCGGATGAAAGATTTCCGGTTCTTTCTGTGCGAAGACAATAAAGGCGGATCGGAACAGGCATGCGCGTGGCTCCAATGAACAGTCGTTTCCTCGATGCCTGCCGGCGGCGTCCCACGGACGTCCGGCCGGTATGGTTTATGCGGCAGGCAGGCCGGTACATGAAACAGTACCGGGAAATCCGCGCCAAACATAAGATCCTCGAAATCTGCAAACGCCCGGATCTCGCCGCCGCGGTCACCCTCCAACCTATTGAAGTGCTCGACGTCGATGCGGCCATCATTTTCGCTGACCTGCTGCTCCCCGTCGAACCCATGGGCCTCAAGCTCGATTTCGTGTCCGGGGAAGGCCCCGTCATCGACAACCCCGTGCGCACCTCGCACGATGTCGACACGCTCTCCATCTCCAATACCGACGAACTCGGCTATGTCGGCGAATCCATCCAGATGGTGGTCCGCGCCCTCGGTGGCAAAGTGCCCGTCATCGGCTTCGTCGGCGCGCCCTTCACCCTCGCCAGCTACATGATCGAGGGCGGCCCCTCGAAAACCTTCCTCCGCACCAAGCAGTTGATGTACAAAGATGAGGTGCTATGGCGGCGGCTGATGGGCAAGATCGTTGATGTGCTCGGCCCCTTCGCCCTCATGCAGGTGGGCGCAGGCGCACGAGCCATCCAGGTCTTCGATAGCTGGGTGGGCGCGCTCGGTCCCGACGACTACGTCCGCTACGTCGCCCCCTACTCCCGCGCCCTCATCGAACGCATCCGTTCCGCCTCGGTCCCCGTCATCCACTTCGGCACCGGCGCGGCCGGCTTCTTCAAGGAACTGCATGCGGCCGGCGGCGATGTGATGGGCGTCGATTGGCGCATCAATATCGACCAGGCATGGATGGACATCAGCTACCGCTCCGCCGTTCAGGGCAACCTCGACCCGGCGGTGCTGTTCGCTCCGCTGCCTGAACTGAAAGCCCGCGTGCATGAACTGTTGAAGCGCACCGGCACGCGCCCCGGCCACATCTTCAATCTCGGGCACGGGATTCTTCCCGAAACGCCCGTGGACAACGTGAAAGCCGTTGTCCAGATCGTGCGCGACTATAAGCCGTGATCGCCATTATCGGCGGCGGCATCTCCGGATTGGCCGCCGCCTGGTACCTCTCCAAAGCCGGCACACCGTCCATCCTCATTGAGAAAAACCCGCACTTGGGCGGCGTCATCCAGACGTCCTCCTGGGAAGGCTGTGTGCTCGAAGGCGGGCCCGACAGCTTTCTCGCCATCAAGCCCGAAGCGGCACAACTCGGCCGCGAACTCGGCATGGGCGAAGACCTCATCGCCTCCAACGATGAGCGCCGCCTCACCTACATCTGGAAGAACAAGCGCATGATCACCATGCCCGACGGCATGATGATGATGATCCCAACCAAGATCGCGCCGGTGGTGACCACACCGCTGCTGTCCTGGCCCACCAAGATCCGCATGGGTCTTGAGTATTTCCGCCGTCCGCGCGGCCCCCAGCCCGAGCGCTCCGTGAGCGACTTCATCTCCGAGCATTACGGCCAGGAAACCGTCGACTACCTTGCCGAGCCGCTGCTCTCCGGCGTCTATGGCGGCGACCCGCGCGCCCTCAGTGTCAATGCGGTGCTCACCCGCTTCGTCGACATGGAAACGAAGTACGGCAGCCTCACTCGCGCTGCGCTCGAAGCGCGCAAGAAGATGCCGCCCTCGAGCGAGCCGCTGTTCCGCACCTACAAACACGGCCTCGGCAGTTTCACTGGAGCCATCGAGCGCGCCATCGCCCCGCACACGCGGGTCATCCGCGGCGAAGTGGAGACGATCGAGCCCGGCTGGCGCCTGCGCGTGAATGGCGAATGGATCGCGGCCGATAAGCTCATCATCGCCACGCCTGCCTATTCCGCCGCAGCCCTGCTGGCGCCTCTGGACACGGAGCTGTCGCGGCTGCTCGATACTGTGGATTACTCGTCCTCGTTGACCATCGCGATGGTCTTCCGCCCCGGCCGCCTGCCCGATCCTTCCGGCTTCGGCTTCCTCGTTCCGAAGAAGGAGCGCCGCACGCTGATGGCCGGCACCTGGGTCCAGAACAAGTTCCCTTACCGCGCTCCGGACGGCTATGTCATCCTCCGCGGGTTCATCGGAGGAGCCGCCGCCAAGGAGATGATCGATCTCCCCGACGACGTCATTTTCGACGCCGTCTACCGCGACATCGACACCATGCTTGGCATCCGGGTAAAGGCCGATCACCAGCGCATCACGCGCTGGCGCCGCTCGATGGCTCAATACACGATCGGCCACACCCACCGCATCGCGCAAGCCGAACAGCGGGTCAAGGCCCTCAACGGCCTCTACCTCGCCGGCAACGCCTATTCGGGCATCGGCATCTCCGACTGCATCCGCACCGGCCGCATCGCCGCCGAGAACTGCCTGCGATAAGATCGGCCGGAGGAGTTTCTCTCTCCTCTCCCCTCCTGCTATCATTGTGAGTTGTCAGGCTCCGGGCTCCGTGCAATGGGCGGCTGCAAACCCCGCCAGGTCCGGAAGGAAGCAACGGTAGTGGCTTAGCTTGTGTGCCGCGGATTACCCGGGGTCTGGCATTCGCTCCCCCTCACATGTATCAGGTCATCGCCCGTAAATACAGGCCAAAATCCTTTGCCGAGTTGATCGGGCAGGAGCACGTCCGCACCACCTTAGAGAACGCCCTTTCGCAGAACCGCATCGCGCACGGCTACATCCTTTCCGGGCAGCGCGGAACCGGCAAGACCACGGTCGCCCGCATCGTCGCCCGCTGCCTCAATTGTGAACAGGGCCCTACTATTTCGCCCTGCGGCACCTGCGCCAGTTGCCGCGACATCTCGGGCGGCAACCCCATCGACGTCATCGAAATCGACGCTGCCTCGAACCGCGGCATCAACGAAATGCGCGAACTGAGGGAAAGCGTCCGCTTCCGCCCGGCGCGCGACCGCTACAAGATCTTCATCATCGACGAAGCGCACCAGATCACCAACGAAGCCTTCAACGCGCTGCTGAAGACTTTGGAAGAGCCGCCCGAGTGGGTGGTCTTCATTCTCTGCACCACCGAGTCGCACAAGATCCCCAACACCATCGCCTCGCGCTGCCAGCAGTTCAGCTTCCGCTCCGTGGACTACACGCAGTTGATCGAGCACATCCGGCGCATCTGCGAGAAGGAAAACATCACCGCCGAAGAGGAAGCGCTTTCCGTGCTCACGCTGGCTGGAGAAGGCAGCGTGCGCGATTCGCTCTCGGCTCTGGATCAAGCCATTGCCTGCTGTGGCGACAACCTGCAAGCCGCCGAAGTGCGCCGCCTGCTCGGGCGCTTCTCGATGGCGACCCTGGAGCTGGTGACCAACGCGCTGCTCGATTCCGACGCCAAGCGGATGATCGAGATCGTGCAGGAACTGGAGCATTCCGGCCAGAACCTGCAGCACTTCTGCCGCGAACTGTGCCGCTTCTTCCGCAACCTGCTGGTGGCCCGCATCAGCGGCGCGGACACACGGCTGATCGCCGCATCGGCCAACGAACGCGAGCGCCTGGAACTGCTCGCCGGCAAGTTCTCGGAAGAAGATCTCACCCGCTATCTGCACCTCATTCTGGAGCTGTTTCAGGGCCTGCAAACCTCGCTGCAACCGCGCATGCACCTGGAACTCGGCTTAGTGAAGCTCGTACAGGCCGGAAGGCTCACATCCGTCGAGGAACTATTGGCGCAACTGCGCAGCGGCGGTGCACCGGCGGCACCGGCCACTCCGGTTCCCACAGCGTCCACGCCGCGCTCGACGCCGCCCCCTGTGCGCTTCACCGCGCCGGCTGCCCCCAAAGCCGCGCCACCGGCGACGCCTCCTCCTCCCGCTCCAGCATCCGCCTCAACCGGCGATCTTCGTTCGCGTCTGCTGGAATGGCTCAATGAGCGCAGCCAGAACTTCACGGCCGACGCAGTGGAGCACTCCATCGTCAATGAAGGCAAGGGCGAAGTGGAGTTCATCACCACCAAGGACTTCAAGCTATCCGTCCAGAACAAGGACATGCAGAAGGCCGTGGATGCGGTGCTCGGACGCCCCACCAAGATCAAGCTCACGCTCACGGATCAGGCGCCGGTAGTGGCTCCTTCGGGCGGCGCCGATCGCCGCGCGCAGGAAGACGAAGCCACCACCCGCGCGCTCAGCAACCCCGAAGTGCAGCGCTTCCGCGAGCTGTTTCCCGGCAGCGAAGTGCGCGCCGTTCGCAATCTCAAGGAGTCCCAATGAAACTACCCGGCGGAATGAACATGCAGGCTGCGATGAAACAGGCGCAGGCCATGCAGGCAAAGATGCAGGAAGAGATCGCCAAGATCCGTGTGGAAGCCACCACGGGCGGCGGCATGGTTACGGTCGGCATGGACGGCCAGAAGAACGTCGTCAGCGTGAAGATCGACAAGGAAGTGGCGGGCGACGTGGAGATGCTGCAGGACCTGGTGATGGCCGCCTGCAATGAAGCAGTGCGCATGGTGGACCAGCAGGTACAGGGCAAAATGGGCGGCATGCTCGGCGGCATGGGCCTTCCTCCCGGCCTCTTCTAAGAGCGCCTTATGCCCGACTTCGCGGAACCGCTGGCTCGTCTCATTCAGGAAGTGCGCCGTCTGCCTGGCGTCGGCCAGAAGTCAGCGCAGCGCATCGCCTTCCATCTGTTGCGCGCCTCGCGCGACGACGCTGAGCGTCTGGCGAACGCCATCCTCGACGTGAAGGACAAGCTGCAGCTTTGCTCCATCTGCAACAACATCAGCGACAGCGAGCAATGCCTCTACTGCCGCGATGAATCGCGCGATCACAGCGTGATCTGTGTGATCGAAGAGCCGCCCAACATCCTGCCCATCGAAGTGACACGGCAGTTCAACGGCGTCTACCACGTGCTGCACGGGGCCATCAGCCCCTTGCGCGGTGTCGGCCCGGAGCAACTCCGCATCAAGAGCCTGCTGGTCCGGCTGCAGACCGGCGAAGTGAGCGAAGTGATCCTTGCCACCAACCCTACGGTGGAAGGCGAAGCCACGGCGGTCTATCTTTCCCGGCTGCTGAAGCCGCTGGGCGTAAAGACCACGCGCATCGCCATGGGTCTCCCTGTTGGCAGCGACCTCGAATTCGCCGACGAAGTGACCATGACCAAATCTCTCGAAAACCGCCGCGAGATGTAGCTGCGCTATTCTGAAGTCGTCAGTGCTGTTCCTCCTATTCCTTCTCGCGATGGGATACAGCCCGGCGCAAGAGCCTGTTCCGGGCCGCGGGTTGCGTCTACAACCCTTCGATCCTCTCCCCGGTCTCATCATTACCGCGATTAACGGCAACGGCGATATCGCCGGGAATCATGTGCTCTACGGAGCCGTGCTGGTGAAATCCGGCGGTGCCCTGCAGGTGCTCGGATTCGACGGCCGCGTGAGCGGCTTGAACGACCGCGGTCAGATGCTGATCAACGGAGACGACCAGGTATTCCTGAGACAGCCTGACGGCACGATGGAGCCCCGGACACTCGACGGGGCGAAATCGTTGTATGGCTATGGCCTCAACAACCGGGGTGAGATCGTTGGCGCCGCTGATCGCGATGCCGTGGCGTGGGATGCCAGCGGCAAAGGCCGTAAGATCGTGCTTCCCGGTTCCGGGAGTTACACCGGACGCAACCGCGCACTGGCGATCAACGACAACGGGGAAATGATCGTCGAAACCCAAGCTCCCGGTGGCAGCTTCCCCTTCTATCGACGAGCAGCAAATGGCCAATTCAGTGGCGGCGGAACGTCCAAGTACGGCGTGGCCCACGCCGGCCTGAGCAATAATGGGGACCTTTTCTACAGCGCCGTCAAGTTCGTGCAAGGCCGCGAAACGCGCCTGCTCGACGCCGCGGACCGGACGCTCTATTCCGCTAATGACAACTTCTCCCCCTGGAATGAGAAGAGCGAGAACATTGATCGCATCTCCCTGATCGCGGCCAGCCTCGACGGTACGCGCTTTGCCGGCGCCGGGTTTTTGGCCACTCCCTGCACTGTAGCCGTGCGGTCGCGGGCGATGTTCACCGCGCTCAATACGGGCGCAGTTCCCGTCGACGTTTCCGCGGATGACGACTGCCATTGGTATGCCTGGCAAACCTATCGGGGAACAGAATCCGTGACGGTGCCGGTAACCGGCAATGTAGGGTCCGCGCCGCGCGTATACGCCGCCGGTGTGGACATTCCGATTCCTCTGGAGGGATCGTGCCAATATGCATCGCCTATCGGGCAGTTCAAAGCTCCGGTCGAGGGTGCCGAGTTTACTGCCCCGGTACAAACAGCGCCTGGCTGCGCATGGACCATCGGCGTGGGTCCTGGCATCACGGCCAAACCGATGTCCGGAAGCGGTCCCGGAGAAGTGACGGTCACGGTCGCACCAAGCACTGCATTCGCGGACGAAGTGAAAAGGTACTCCATCGCCGGTATCCTTCGCAGCATTGAGGTGGAAGGATGGCGCTGCTTCTACGATGTGGACGCGCTGTTGCCCTTCGGCGCTGGTTCGGGCGCGGGGCTGGTCACTGTGTCCACTCATCCCGCATGCCGCTGGTCGCTCTACTCCCAAGCTCCCTGGATTCATGTGAGCGGGCTCTCCTTCGACCCGATCTTTCGTTTTGACCCCAACCCATCCGGTTCGCCGCGAAGCGCCGAGATATCGGTCGGCGGCAAGAGAATCACGGTCACGCAGGCGGCGGCTTCGCCGGGCACACCGCAGCTCGTGGAACCGAACAGCGGAAGCGGTCCCAGCGCTGTCTTTCGTTTCACCCTCTCCCCTGGAGAAGGCATGGGAACTCAAATCCGGATCGGGGAAGACTGCCTTCTCCAATACGATCGCATGGCCAACACCTTCACCCCCTCTGGTGGCGCTTGCACCTGGACCTCCACCGAAGTCAGGACCATGGGCGAGTTTGTCATCCTCACGGCTGGCGTAGACTTCCACTCGCGCGGCCCGCTGCCGATCGTTGCCGGCGATCACCTGCTTGGCGTATTCACGGCCGCCGATGCATTCCCCGAACCACCCGTTCCGATCGAGCCGGCGGAAGACATAGGTTGGCTGCCACCGGCGCATTACCAACTGAACCGCACGGCCGGGACCGGCGGCCTGTTCCGATTTGTGTTCAGCGCGCGCTACCCGGTGGTGGAGTCCAACATCGGCAATTGCTACTTCGTCCTGGACGTCGCAAAGGGTACGCTTCAACTGAACAGTGAAGGCCAGCCTAAGCGCATCGGATCGGAGGGTCGCATCGAGAACAACCGGTGTGTCATCGATCTGGAGAGGTCTCGCCTCTCACCGGGCTCAGCGAAGCATGTTCTCGAACTGGCGATTCAATTCCGCTCCACTTCCACGGGTGAATATATTACTGGCACTCAGTTCGCGCTGCCGACTGACCCGAGCCCCGGCCGGTACCTTTCCGGCGAGTTCACCGTACTTCCCTCTGTCGAGCCGCCTACCGCATTGTTCCTGGACGGCCTGTTGCGGGTGGGATTCCCCGCGCGCGTGCCGGTGGACCGAGCCCGCGTCGTGATCGGGACCTGTTCGGTGGAGTATCGCGGCCCCGGACAGTTCGAAGCAACAGGGTGCGAACTGGAGAAAGGCGAATCCCATGTCATTGGCAATGACTTGATTCTGCTGCTGCGATTCCAAACGCCCGTGAGTGGAGCGCTCTCGGCCGAACAGATGCCGCGGGGCGGGATCGCCAGCGGCCTGATGCCGCTCGGCACCATCGGGTTGGAGTGATCACAGGAAGGTGAACCCAGGGGAATTTTACGGTTTTCCAGGCTAGCAGTCCGGGTCTAGCTTGACCGCTCCCTCACGGTCGCGGCTCGGTAACACATTTCAGTGATCGTTTCGTTGCGACCCTACCTGCGCTAAGGATAACACGCGGCACCAAATACAAGACCGCGGCGAGAGCTGTTCGCTCGCGCCGCGGTTCTCTCTTCGGGGGTCAGTGTTTATTCGTTGGGAAGCGTTCCGGCGAGGATCTGGCTCTGATACTGGGCGCGTGCGCCGCGAGCGCCGACGCCCAGCGGACGCAGGATGCGGAAGGCCACAGGATCGCCGGGTTTGAGGCTGGCCTGTACCTTCTTCACGTCGTCGAGCGAGTTCACCGGCTGGCGGTTGATCGACACGATGACGTCCTTTTCGAGCAGTCCGATTTCATCGGCGAACGAATCGGCAATCACCTGTGTGACCAGCAGACCGGCTTTGCTTTCAGTCGGCAGTCCTTCGCGCTCGGCTTCGGTCAAGGCGCGAATCGAGATGCCGAACTTGGCCTGTTGCGAGCCGCCGTCGGGAGTGCGCTCGGGAGCGTCCTGCCGCTTATTGCGCGAGAAGCGTGGATCGTCGGCAAAGACCTCTTCGCGATCCATGATCTTGAGGCTGAAGTCCATCTTCTTGCCCTGGCGGTCGACGGTGATGTTGGCGTCGGTGCCTACCGGCATTTCGGAGACGCGGGAGACAAGGTCATCGCCATCCTTCACCGGCTTGCCGTTGAGGGCCACGATGATGTCCTCGGGCTTGAGGCCGGCCTTTTCCGCCGGTCCGCCCTTGGCCACCGAATCGACCAGCACGCCGCTGGTGGCGCCCATCGCCTTGAGCACTTCCGACTGCTTTTCGTACTTCTGCCAGCCCACACCGATGGAACCGCGTGTCACCTTACCGTTCTTGATGATCTGGTTGTAGACGCGGGCCGCCTGGTTGACGGGCAGAGCGAAGCCGATGCCCTGATAGCCACCGTTCTGCGTGGCGATGGCCGTGTTGATGCCGATCACTTCGCCACTGATGTTGAGGAGAGGCCCGCCCGAGTTACCGGGGTTGATGGCGGCATCGGTCTGGATGAAGCGTTGGAACTGCTGCGCTCCGCTGACATCGCGCGCCAGGGCGCTAACGATACCGGCGGTCACCGTGGCTTCAAAGCCGAACGGAGAGCCAATGGCCACCGCCCAGTCGCCGACCTGCACGCCATCGGAGTTCCCGACCTTGGCGGCGGCAAGCGCCTTGCCCGCGGCATCGATCTTGATCACGGCGATGTCGGTCTCGATGTCGGAGCCGATGAGCTTGGCCTTGTACTCCTTCGTATCGCCGTGCAGCTTGACGCGGATATGGTCGGCATTCTCAATCACGTGATGGTTGGTGATGATGTAGCCGTTCTTATCCACAATGACACCCGAGCCGGAGGCTTCGCGGCGGAAGCGGGGAGTAGGCATGCCCTGCCGTGGAGCGCCAAAGAAGCGCCGCAACAGATCGCCTTCCTCGTCCTCGTCCTCATCGGCCGGACGGCGCCGCCGTGCCGTTTCCTGCGGCTTGGGGGCATAGTCGGTGGTGATGTGAACCACTGAAGGCTCCAGCGCCTTGGCCAACTTCGTAAACTCATTGGACATCTGTTTAGCGCTCGGGATCACGAGAGGAGTTGCGTCGGGGGCGGCCGTCTGGCCCCTCTCCGCGCGGACCCCGGTGTTGACCAGAGTGCCGATCAAAATCCCAATCGACAATGTGAACAGCAGCAGGCTCGTCGATAGAAACTTCTGCTGGCGCGCTTTATGCAGGAACGACATATTGTTTTGTGGATACCTCCCCAAGGGTATGGCTGATTTTCATTATAGCCGCAGGAACTCTAGCTGACACTAAGATGGATGCTTGGATGCACCCGCTGGTTTCAATTCCACTGCCAAGACTCCGCCGAGAATGAGCAAAGCTCCGATCCCAGCCCGTCCGGTAAGCGTCTCGCCGAGAACCAGATAGGACGTGATGGCGGCGGAAACCGGCTCGAAGGTAAAGATGAGAGCCGCGCGCGTCGGCGTGGTATGGCGTTGGGCCCAAGTCTGCACCGTGAACGGAATGGCCGTACAGAGAACGCCGGTAAACAGGATGGCTCCCCACACGCGCGGCGATGCGGCGGCGGAAGGAACCTCGGCCAAAGCCGCCATGAGACAGCAGACCACCGCGGTTACGCCCAATTGTGTGACGCTCAACAGTTCGAACGGCACACGCGGCGAGTATCGTCCCAGCAGCAGAATGTGTCCGGCGAAGGCTACGGTACAACACAGTGAAATTGCATCCCCATATCCGATGGCCAGAGCCCCTGTCGGCATCGTGAGCAGCCCCAGTCCAACGGTTGCCACCGCAACGCCCATCGCTTCGGATGGATGCGGTGCTTTCTTATAGACGAGGAAGGCCAAAAAAGGTACCAGCACGCTGGAGAGGCCGGTGATGAACGCCGATTTCGACGGCGTGGTGTGGCGCAGGCCGAAGGTCTGGAAGCAGTAGGCGGCGGCGAGGCAGAGGCCCGCCCAAGCGCCGGCGGCGAGGGCCAGCGATCGGCCCGGCTGCGGCTGGAGGGCGCGGCGTCCGAAGAACACGAGCAGGCAGAGCGCGGCGAGGGTGAAACGCGCGGCGAGGAACAACCAGGTGGAGATATGATCGAGCGTGCTCTTCACCAGAACGAAACTGGCGCCCCACACCAGCGTCACGGCGATGAGCGCCAGTTCTCCGCGGGTCTTGTCGCTCACGGCTGATGGAGCAGCAGGCAGAGCGTCAACAGGATGCGCTGCAGGCCGAGTTCCCGGCCATCGGGATCGAACCATTCTTCCGGGGTATGCGCACCGCCGCCCTGGCCGCCAGCGCCAATGGAGACGGCTTCGAGGCCCATCGAGAGCGGGATGTTGGCATCGGTGGAAGCGCAATCGAGGTGGGCGCGAATGTGCAGATGGGCATCCACCGCACGGAGGTAGGGCAGCAACATCGACTCGTCGGGAAGGACACCGCCGGGGCGCGCGCCGATGTCGCGGATCTTCGCCTGAACGCGCCCGGCAGAGGCGCGCTCGTTCTCAAGGATCACGGCACGCTCCGTGGCGAACGTGAGGTACTGCGACAGCTCTTCGATCTTCTCCTGTTCCTCGGAGCGCACATCGAGTTTGGTGCGCGCCGAAGTAGGGATGGAATTGACGCTGATGCCGCCTTCGATCATGCCGAAGTTGAAGGACACGCGCGGTGAGACTGGGAAGCCATCTTCGAACTGCCCTTCGGTGAAGAAGTGAATGCCGCGGGAGAGCGCATGCACGGGGTTGGCCGTACCGTGATCGCTCCAGCTATGCCCGCCGGGGCCACTGACGGTGACTTCGAAGCGGCGGCTGGCGAGGGCGCGGCAGGTAATATGATCGGTGCCGGGGCCGTCGAGCACGAGGTAGGTGCGGATCTTGCCGGCAAGCGGCGATTGACGGCAGAGGAAGCGCATCCCGCTCAAGTTGCCTTCGCCTTCTTCGCCGACGTTGGCGATGAGGATGGGCGAAGCACCGCAGGGCGGCTCCGACTTCCACAGCGCGGCGAAGGCGAGCAGAGCGGCGAGGCCGGCGCCGTTGTCCGAGACGCCGGGTCCACGGAAGCGGCCATCGGGAGCGAGCGACACATCCTCGGGGCGCTTCGGCGCGAGCACGGTATCGAGGTGCGCGGTAAGCGCGACGAACGGGCCCTCGCGGCGCGAATCGGGGAAAGCCACGACATTGCCCGCACGGTCAAGCTTCGAGTCCCAACCGAGGGCGCGGAACTGCGCGGCTATCCACTCGGCACGCTTCTCTTCGAAGAACGTGGGGGCGGCCACGCGGCAGAGCGCGAGGTGCTGTTCGGTGGTCCAATTGCGCTGGGCGAGGAGGAACTTCGCGGCCCGCTTGACCGCGGCTTGCGAAGAGAGCTCGGTCAGCGTTTTGGCGATCTTCGGGTCAGGCTTCGACTTGCGCACTGCCTCCGTCGTAAACGCCATGCTGACTCCTTGGGTAGGCAGTGATGCCGCCTACCGCTTGTCCATCGGCACGAATTCGCGGCGTGGCGAACCCAAATAAAGCTGCTTGGGACGGGCGATCTTCTGATCGGTGTCGAGCAGCATTTCCTCATAGTGCGTCAGCCATCCGGCGGTACGCGGAATGGCGAACATCACCGTGAACATCTCCGTGGGAATGCCCATCGCTTCGTAGATGATGCCGGAGTAGAAGTCGACGTTCGGATAGAGACGGCGCTTGATGAAGTAGTCGTCTTCGAGGGCGATGCGTTCGAGTTCGATGGCGATGTCGATGAGGGGGTTCTTGCCAGTGACTTCGAACACCTGGTCGGCGGTCTGCTTGATGATGCGGGCGCGCGGATCGTAGTTCTTGTAGACGCGGTGGCCGAAGCCCATCAAGCGCACTTCGCCGGCCTTCACGCGCTCAATGTACTGTGGGATATTCGCTTTGCTGCCGATGGTGCGGAGCATGCGCAACACGGCTTCGTTGGCGCCGCCATGGAGCGGTCCATAGAGCGCGGCAGCGGCTGCCGCGAGCGAGCTATAGGGATCGGTTTGGGCGCTGCCGACGCTGCGCATGGCCGTGGTCGAACAGTTCTGTTCGTGATCGGCGTGGAGGATAAAGAGGATGTCGAGCGCGCGTTCGAGCACCGGGTTCGACTTGTACTTCGACTCGGTGGTCTTGTACAGCATGTTGAGGAAATTGCCGGTGTAGGAGAGGTCGTTGTCGGGGTAGGCGTAAGGGAGCCCGGCGTTGTGGCGGTAGATGAAGGCGCCGATGGTGGGGACCTTCGCCACGAGGCGGTAGAACTGTTTGAGGCGCACTTGCGGGTCGTGAAAATTCTTGGCGTCGGGATAGAAGGTGGCGAGCGCCGCCACGGTCGATACGAACATCCCCATGGCATGGGCGTCGTAGCGGAAGCCTTGCATGAACTGCTTCACGTTCTCATGCAGGATGGTGTGGTGGGTGATGTTGTAGACGAATTCATCGAGGGCTTTCTTCTGCGGCAGTTCGCCGTAATAGAGAAGGTAGGCCACTTCGAGGAAGGTGCAGTTATCGGCCAACTGCTCAATCGGATACCCACGGTATTCGAGGATTCCCTTGTCGCCGTCGATGAACGTGATGCGGCTCTTACAGGCCGCGGTGTTCATGAAGCCGGGGTCGTAGGTGCACAACCCCGCATCGTCCGCATCAAGCTTGATCTGCCTCAGATCGGTTGCTTTGATCGCGCCGTTCTCCACGGCGACGGTGTACGTCTTTCCAGTCCGATTGTCGGTGATAGTAAGGTTCTGATCTGCCATGAGTGTCTGCCGGATTTATTAGTCTATCGTTTCTGGGGGGCGCCCTGGAGCAGCTTGTCGATCTCGGCGGCGATGGTCTTTGCGTTGACTTTTCCGCCGCCCGCTTCCTGTGCGTTGAAGTCCTGCCGGATGGTTCCGTTGGCGTCAATAAAAAAGAGGTGAGGGAACTGCACCTTAGGATTCTGCGGGGTGATGTTGAGATAAGACGCTGTCATCTGGCCGCAGTCAAAGAGGATGGGGGAGCTGATGTTGTTGTCCTTGATATAGGCTTTGACGGCGTCGATGGTGTCGGGCAAAATGACAACGCTGAGCACCTGGATTTTGGCGCCGTACTTGGCTTTGATCTGCTCGAGAACGCCGCTCTGCTGTTTGCAAGTGGGGCAATGCGTCTGCATGAATTCGAGCAGCAGAACCTTGCCGCGGTAATCGACCGGATCGTGCTGCTTCATATTGGAATCGGGCAGCGAGAAGCCAGGAGCACGACGATTGGAGAGAGCACCGGCAGCGAAGGCGGGAACGGACACACCTACCAGGAGGCAGCCCATGAGGGCTGCGTTCAGAATGGACCCCATAAGTTCCAAGGTAACACGCTAAGGTAAGAAGATGTCCTCTTCCCTTGCGGTGCTTTTCCAGGATTCGGCGGTTCGCCGGCTGGAGCAGAATTGCGTGCGCATTGCGGACTGCGTGTCGCGCCTGACGGAGGAGCAGGTTTGGGCGCGCGGGTCGGCCCATGAGAACGCGATCGGCAACCTCATGCTGCACCTGGCGGGCAACGTGCGGCAGTGGATCCTGAGCGGAGTGGGCGGGCAGCCGGACATTCGCCAGCGCGACTCGGAATTCGCGGCTGCGGGTGGCGTGATAGCGGCCGAGATGCTGGAACGGCTGCAGGCCACCGTGCGCGAGGCGTGCGGGGTGATCGGCACTTTGAGCGCGGAGCAACTGGAGGAGAAGCGGGTGATTCAGGGCTACGAGGTTTCGGTGCTCGAAGCCCTGTTTCACGTGGTGGAGCATTTTTCGATGCACACCGGGCAGATTCTGTTCGCCACGAAGATCCTGACACAGGAGGATCTGGGGTATTACCGGCATTTGAACAAGCCGGGGCCGCATGGGGAGGTGACTCCGTAGGGCGCTCAGTCACGCGGCCGCGGCTCTGAAACCTCCTTTTGGATGGCTTCGAGAATGGCTACGCGGATCCGGGCGAGCAGATCCTGAATGGCGCGATCGCGTGTGGCTGGAGCCAATGTCAGTTCGCTTGTGTGAGTTGGTTTCTCGATGAAATTATACGGATGCATAAGGGAATTCGGACCTTTCCGGCATGTGTGAAGCATGCCATGAGAGTGAAAAAGCAATGGACGTGAGCAATAAAACGATGATGATGGCGATTTTCTGGAATGGATTGGGGCCCGTGGTCTGATTTTGAGGAGTTTTTTGCGGTTGCGGTTGCTGCTCCGGCGCAGGCGGAGCGGGCTCGGCCGGAGTCTCGGGTTCGAACCGTTCATTTTGCGTATTGGAGGGGATTTCTTCTTCGATTTCGTGAAGTTCTTCGATGGCGGGAATGGGCTGGTTGCGGCGGTGCTTGGCCAGATTGCGATAGGAACGGGAGAAAAGGCGTTCCTGGCGCTCGAGGTGCTTGTCGAGGGTTTCGAGATGCTTGCCGCTGTAGCGATAGGCCAGGGCGTGAAGCTGATCGGAGCTGGCGTTTTCGCCGTATATGTCGTCGATTTCGGCGCGATGTTCGGTGATTGTGAGATTGATTTCGGCGGAGTGCGCCGATTCGAGACGGCGGATCTTCCAGCGGGCGTGGACGAGGCTGTCGACGAGTTCGGATTCGAAAACGTCCTGCGGGGCAAAGAGATCGTGGTAGAGACCGGCGATGATTTGGAAGTTTTCCTTGGATTCCGTTTCGAGGACAACTCGGCACGAAAACATGCCATGAGAGGTACGGTTGAGGGCGGAGCGGGCACGTCCCTGCTCGCTGGTAGGTCCGTGACTTTTGCTACCGTTTTGGCGTGATTGTTCGGATCGGGTGAGGGGCATGATGGTTTCCTCTGGTTTTGAGTGTAGAGGATGGGGTTTGGGGATTTGGGTGTTTTTGCGGGGTTTATGGATTTCGGTGGTGAAATGTTTAGGGTTATTGGGAGAAATATTTTTCTTGAACCGGTGACTGCTGGCTCAGTGACGGAAAGTGAACCCCTATTTCACAAGTTCCATGAGCTTCGCGTAGTTATCAACGACGTCGTACTTCACCTGATCTGACGTGATCTTGGCAAAGAACCGCCGCGCGCACTCGATTTTGCTTTCCTCGATCTTGCGCAGGTCCATCGACGAGAGACTCCCTTTGGTTTCGGCGATGAAATAGACGTGCTTCACGGCTCCTTGCTTGAAGGCGATGGCCCAGTCGGGATTGTAGTTGCCGACAGGCGTGGGGATGAAGAAGGCCTTGGGCAGTTTGGCGTAAACCTCCACGTCGGTTCCCGTATCCAACTCCCGGACGAATCGCCGCTCGATTTCCGAGTCGGTGAAGACGTAGTCGTATATGTGGCGATCGGCCTTGAGGCCGCGGCTGAAGTCGTCCTTCCCCAGGTCGGCCCACCAGCGCCATGGGGCTCGCCAGCATATGCTGACGGAGCATCTGTTCATAGAGACCGGCGAGATCCAACGCAATGGGGAGAGTAGGCCGCGCCTGGCTTGCAGGCTGCCACGGCGTCTCAAAATAGGCTTCCACCACGTTTTTCCGGCTATCGGCCTCGTTTGGGCGCTTGTAGGCTGCTGCGAATCTGAATCTCATGCACTGACAGATTGGCCGGCAGATTGACGGTTTCGGGCGCGAGCTTGTACCTCCAAGTGATCTCGCTGACTTGGGAAACGAATCGCTCACGAATCGCGCGGCCGGGCTTCGCGTAGGCATAGATCTTGTTCTTGGGAACAGTGCGATTTCAGAGTGGCAGCCACTCCAGCCGACCGTGCCATTCCGATGCTTCCGACACCAGCCAGATGAGTAGTAATTCTTCGATTGCCGCCCCGATCTCCAGATCTTGGGGAATGAGGAACACGCCGCTGGAGGGATTTCCCGCATCCGTGAATTTCTTGAAGTGGGCGGGCATTGTTCCGGCATCGTGGGACACGAGAACTCGATGTTGTTTGGCGGCCAGCGCCAAGACTTCGGGATCCTTCATGCCTCGCAACCCGGCGGCTTGGGCGGTCAGGAAATCGACGGAGGGCTCGCGGCGCAACAGTCCTGTCACAATTGCCTTGTTGAGATCGGCGTCAGCCAGAAAGCGCAACTTCATGACGGACTGGATGTGTGCATCTCGTCGCGGGCGCGCGTGAGCCTCTCTCGAAGACTTGCCGGGAGCGGCGCGGCGGCCTGCTTTCCCTGCGCCCATTTGTGCCCTTGGCTTACGAGGTAAGCATCCATGCCGGCTTGATTGGCAAGGTAGTAGGCAATCGCGCCATAGACCTCTTCGAGGCGAAGGATCTCAAAGTTTTGACAGATGGTTTCGGGCGACTCGCCCCGGCGAAACGCGTGAATAAGGGAATCCAGCGAGACGCGAGTCCCGGAAACGTAATAACCGCCTTCGCGATGCTCCACGTACTCCTTGCTCATACGTACCTCATTTTACTCCTTCCCATTGTTGGCGGATCGGTTTCGGTCCTCCGCGAGCAGAGGCGGGCGCCCGGCATCCTGAACGATCAGGAAAGCGATGAGTTCGAAATCGTCGAGGCCCTCGATTGGATTCACCAGAGCGGTAGTCTTCGGCCCCGTAAAGAGGGTGTCAAGATCCTTTTCTTCTTTGGAGTCCGCAATGGAACGAATGGCGCGAGACAGCAGGTCGGAATAGAACTTCATATCCCGCCCGTCTTGCGTTTTCAGGTTGAACGGCTGATACGCCTCTGGCACCGGTTCGCTGAAGGGTTTGCAGGCAGATCGAACGAGGTCGAGCAATCGCTTGATCTCGGTGTGAGGAACGATGACCTCGCCGTTGTTGCCTACCTAGACGAGGTAGTAAGGGTGTAGCCGGTTGAGTTGGTTGAGGTTGATGCCGTGCTGTTGAGGAAAGGTTCCGATTGCGCAATGCGAAGACGACACCGGGCGGGAGTCCGCGCTGGCTCGGGCTCGGCAGCACTATGTCTATGGGGCCGAGCCGGATATCATAAACTTGGCCGCTATCTACACAACGGGTATCGTGCGCAACCATCCTTTCGTGGATGGCAATAAGCGAACGGGCTTCGTGGCGGGAATCCTGTTTCTGGAGATGAATGGATACCGCTTCCAGGCGAGCGAAGAGGCCGCGGCACGGGCGGTTCTGGAACTGGCGAGCGGGAGCATGGATGAGGCGGGCTATGCGAATTTCTTGCGGGAGAATGCGGTGCGGGAGTAGAGTCACGCCCCTTTGGTCTCCCGGGCGCCACAGCAGGATGTGGCGGGACTCCCCGAGTGAGAACATCTGACGCCGGGTGACCGAAGAGTCGCGGCATAACCCGCTCACGGTTGTGATCGCGTCGATCGCGACCCTCGGTATCCGGCGCGTGTAAAACTCAGGCGAGGTATTTGGCGAACCAGTCCGTCGTCCGCTGCCAGGCCAAATCCGCGGCGGCCTTGTTGTACCGCTCCGGCGTGGCATCGCAATTGAACCCATGCACCGAGTTCGGGTAGATGTAGCCCTCGTGGGTAACGTTGAGCGCCGTCAGTGCCTCATCGAAGGCTGGCCAACCTCCGGCGAGCCTGGTATCAAGCGCCCCGTGATGGGCCAGAATGGCCGCTCGAATCTTGGGAAGGTCAGCTGCTGGTGGCACAGCGCCATAGAACGGCACCGCCGCCGCAAGATCCGCTCCCAGTCGAACCGCCAGGGTGTTCGAGATATTGCCCCCGTAACAGAACCCCGTCACGCCGATCTTACCCGTGCATAGCGGGTGCGATTTCAGCCAAAGGGCAGCGGCCACAAAGTCCTCGGTCATCTTGGCGGAGTTGACAGTATTAAACAAGCGGCCGCCATTCAAGTCGTCGCCTGGAAAACCACCGACGCTGGTGAGCCCATCGGGCGCAAACGCCATGAAGTTCGCCAAAGCCAGGCGCCGCGCGATGTCTTCGATATGCGGATTGAGGCCTCGATTTTCATGAACGACGAGAACCCCCGGCAACTTCGATGGAGTCGCGTTTCGCGTGTCCGCGCTCATGGGGCGTACGAGGTAGCCCCTGATCGTGCCATTTCCATCGGGTGATGGCACGGTTTCATAGGACGCATTGATCCGGTCATCGGTTTTCGATACCTGCTGACCCAATGCATAGTTCGGCATCAACGCATTCATGAGCGTTGCCACCGTCAGGCCCCCCACGGCGAACTGTTTCAAGCCCGCCATGAATTTACGCCTGCTAATTTCCCCGTGAATGAACAGATTGTAGAGCTGTATCGCCTCTGCTGGCACCTTCGGTCTGTTAGAATTCATTGCCTAACCTCCTTGGACAGAGCATATCAAGTCTCGCCGAGGAGCATGTGCCCAGCCATCGATACGCATCGGTCCCTGCTACTACATGCTCTGCCCACGCGTCTCTCGGGTATCGATTGAAACCGCTTCGATGAGCAAACCGGTCTTCGCCTATGCTGTGAGGAAACTGCACGAGCGCGGGGTGCTGCAATTGGATCGACCACTGACCTCGTAGTTTCTGGCTGGTGATCCGAGGCTGGATCTGATCACGGCCAGACATGCTCTGCCGCACACGAGCGGCTTGCCGGACATTCGGTCGCGCTGGGCGTGTTCCTGTCCCGGCGTGAGTGTAAGCTGCGTCCGCATGGGTACATCGATCGACGGGTCTCACCTCAACCGCAGCGGAACGTTCTGCTACCGTGCAGCATCCTGGGCAAGGAGTTCGTCCACTGGCAGCATCCATCCAAACACGTCAACCCACCGTTGTTTTCCGTGTAGCCGACCAAACGGACAAGCCAAAACAGGTCCACCAACGAGGCTTGAACGGAATATGTATGCACGCAGGGAATGGTGGTTCTTTTGACTGCCGCGATCTCTCGGCGTTGGCTGGCGGTAAGCACGGGAAAGCAGTTTTGCCGGGTCTAAGAGCAAACACAAAAGAACCAGCCACGTTTCGAACTGAGACTTTGTGAACTATTTGGCGTCTACGAAAGCTGCTGCGTTTAGAGAGCAAGCCTTCAGGGAAACACGAAGCACCGCTCGGGATCTTTCAAGTCTGGGGGGGCGCTCCAGCCTGTGCAATTTCTCTATTTGTGACCTTCAGAATGATCCCAACAGGTTACCGGCTACTCATGTCGCAAAGCGCTCAAGGGATCGAGCTCCGCAGCGCGGCGGGCTGGCAGGTAGCAAGCGAGTCCTGCAATCGCCAGGAGGCATAACGAAACCGCGGCTATCGTTGTTGTGTCAGTCGCACCGACGCCATAGAGCCAGGTGGAGATGAATTTTGTCAGGTAGATCGAGGCTGCCAGTCCTGCCGCGAGGCCGATGATCGCGAGCATCACCCCGCGTTTTAGGATCATCATCAGGATGTTGTTGGTAGTAGCACCAACAGCTCGACGGATACCGATTTCATGGGTTCGGCGGCGAATGGAATAAGCGATTACTCCGTATATACCTACCATCGCCAGAAGCAGGGCGATGCCGGCGAAGGCCGTCAGCAGCGCCATCAGAAAACGTGGCCGTGCGGTATGACTGTCGACGATTGTCCGCAAGGTTCTGACGTCAGTAACGGGGATTCCAGGATCCGTGTCCACGATCGCCTTCCGGGCCAGACTGATCACTGCGCCAGGATCCGAGCGACTGCGAAGGAGGAAGTTGGGAAAATGCCGGTCGCGATAGTCGGTATGGGCATAGAACTCAGGTTGCTGTTGGTAGGGAACATAGAGCATGCGTCCCGGCTCCTCGTCGAGTTTTGTCCCCCTCACGTCGCCGACGACGCCGACGATCTGCCGCGGCCGCTCGATCCCCGACCGGTCGCGAAGGACGATTTTCCGGCCGACCGGATGATCGCTTGGCCAGTATCTACTGGCTGTGGATTTACTCACAAGCGCCACCCACTCCGATTCAAGCGAATCGGTCTCGGCGAAATAGCGCCCGTTCAGCAGTGGTATTCCCATGGCTCGGAAATACTCCGGACTAACGGCCGTGAAGCCAGCTCCGCCCCGGTTTGCGTCTGGCGGAGCCCCCGCAATCTGAAAACCTCGGTAGCTGAAGCCCACCATCAATGGAAGGTAGCTGCTGACAGCGGCCGCGTCGACGCCAGGGATGCTCCCGATTCTGTTCAGGATGCTGCTGACCCGAATGGGCAACTCGGGGCTGACGGCGATCAGGCTGAGTTCCGTGGCGCCCGCTTTTCTGCCGGTCGGTTTGGCGTAGCTGAATCTGGGCAGGTGAATTTGCACGACCATTACGTTGTCGGGCCGAAAACCCGGATCCACCGCGGCCAAGCGACTGTAAGTCCGGATCATCAGCCCAGCGCCTACCAGTAGCACGGAAGCCACGGCAATCTCGACAGCAACCAGCACCTCGCGTGTGTGCTGCGCGGCGGTGGTCGCGGAAGATGTGCGACCGCCCCTTTTGAAATAGTCGTTCAGATTAGGCCCGGTGGTTTGCCATGCTGGCGCGAGGCCGAATATCAGGCCAGTCCCGACTGACACCGCAACCGCAAAACAGAGAACAGTGAGATCCACTCCGATCTCCGTTGTTGACGGGATCGACTCGGCCGGTGCGAGCCGCACGAGAGCCGGGACAGTTACAATCGCGACGAGAAATCCAGCTACACCTCCAGTCAACGAGAGCAGCGCGCTTTCGGTAAGTAGTTGCTGAATCAGCCGGCCGCGCGATCCGCCCATGGCGGAACGGACCGCGATCTCCCGGTGGCGCGTGCTAGCTCGTGCCAGTAAGAGGCTGGCGACATTGGCGTTGGCAATGAGCAGAACGAAGCAAACGGCACCCATCAGCACCAACAATGGGGTACGTGCATCGCCGGCGAATGCCTCCTGCATGGGCTGTACGATCACTTCCATGTCTTTGTCGAACTGCGCGTGTTCCGACTCGAAGCGCGCTCCCAGGATCTTCATCGCCGTCTGTGCCTGCTGTACGCTGACACCCGGTTTCAGGCGACCGATTACGTGGAGGTAATGCGGCTCGCCCGCCTTGTGTTGGCCGTTAAACTGTCCAAGCGGAAGCCAAATACTCGGATCTCGGGACATCAGCGTGGCTTGCCGGAAGAACCGCATTCCTACAGGCATGACGCCGAGAATCGTATGGTTACTTCCGTCCAATGCCAGTGTCTTGCCGACGATATCGGGATCGGCCGCGAACTGGCGCTGCCAAAATTCATAGCTGATGAGGATGACACGCGCGTCCCTTGACTGATCTTCTGCGGTGAAGCCCCTCCCCAGGATCGGTTGCACACCGAGGATTTGGAAGAAATTCGCCGTTAGCCGTTGCCCTTCCAATTGTTCCGAGTTCGCCATTGAGGTTAGCGTGACGGGAAAGTAGAACTGCATCGCTCCCAGGTCTTCGAAAACATCCTGCTGAGTCTTCCACTCCATGTAATTGGCGATCGACGTCCGGTTATTGCCGGGATTCTTGCGGAACGACTCCCACACCATCACCAGGCGATCCGGACTAGCGAAAGGGAGGGGACGGAGGAGGACTCCATTCACGAGACTGAACACCGTCGTGGTGGCGCCAATACCGAGAATGATGGAAGCGAGCGCGACGGCGGTGAATCCGCGGCTGCTGGAAAGTGTCCGTACCGCATAGCGGACGTCCTGCACCAATTTATCGAGAAAGTTCATACTGATTTCCCTGCATTCTTTTCGAATGCTATCCACGTTCCCAAACCGATCCTGCGCCTCCTTTTTGGCACGCTCCGGGTCCACACCTAAACGTGCGTAGGACGCCGCACGCATCTCCAGATGGAAACGGATCTCGTCATCGATGTTCTGATCGATTTCGTCGCCACGTCGATCGCGAAGCACGGTCTTTACCTTTCAGGCGGTGCGCATCACTCGCGCGATCGCTTTGGCCAAGCGGGCCCAGTTGGCGGACTCTTTCTCCAGCCGTTGGGCGCCATCAGGAGTCAACTCGTAATACTTCGCTCGGCGATTGTTCTCCGAAAGTCCCCATTCCGACCGGATGACGCCTCGCTTCTCCAAGCGATGAAGCGCCGGATAAAGCGAACCCTCCTCCACCGATAAGAGTTCTCCCGAAGTCTGCTGAATCCGTTCCGCGATGCTGTAGCCATGACGTTTGCCGGACGCTAGTGTCTTCAGAATCAGCAGATCCAAAGTACCCTGTAGCAGCTCATCTTTCTCGATTCCCATTCCAAGCGCTCCCCTAGAGTCTCAAGGGATAATTGTCAGCCAACTCCCCTTGTATGTCAAGGGGAGCAGCGAAGTTTGTCAGACCCATCAGAGCTGCTCAATGGAGAGTACCTGTGGGAACGCGCGCCTACCGAGCCTTCGTAAATGGACCGTGCTCCGTTAGGAAATTAATGCCGTCAGCTTTGCACGGATTAGCCGGCCATCCGGACCGAGGCCGGCTAATCCGTCGAGAGAAGTGCAGCTTGCACGAGTTATCGCGTGTTCCGGCGTGATCAGGAAAGATCGAAGCGGTCGAGGTTCATCACCTTATTCCACGCCGCCACGAAGTCTTTCACGAATTTCTCGTGGGCGTTGGCACTGGCATAGACTTCCGCCAGGGCCCGGAGTTGGGAGTTCGAGCCGAAGATGAGATCGACGCGCGTGCCGGTCCATTTGACCTTGCCCGACTTGCGGTCGCGCCCTTCGAACACGTCGTGTGCGTCGGAAACCGGCTTCCACTCCGTGCGCATGTCGAGGAGATTGACGAAGAAGTCATTGGTCAACGTTTCCGGCTTTGAGGTGAAGACCCCGTGCTTGGAGGCGCCGGCATTGGTGCCGAGCACGCGCAGGCCGCCGACGAGAACAGTCATCTCGGGCGCCGTGAGCGTCAGGAGTTGCGCCCTGTCGATGAGGAGTTGCTCCGCGGTAGCGGTGAAACCGCCCTGCAGGTAGTTACGGAATCCGTCGGCCTTGGGCTCAAGTACGGCAAAGGACTCGGTATCGGTCTGGTCCTGCCTCGCGTCCATGCGCCCGGGTTGGAACGGCACTTTCACGGAGACACCGGCCTTTTTGGCGGCCTGCTCCACGCCGACGCAACCGGCGAGCACGATCAGGTCGGCGAGCGAGACCTTCCTGCCGCCCTTCGCCTTCTTGTTGAAGGCGGCCTGGATCTCTTCGAGCGTCTTCAGCACCTTCGCGAGCTGTTTGGGCTTGTTCACTTCCCAATTCTTCTGTGGCGCCAGGCGGATTCGCGCGCCGTTCGCACCACCGCGCTTGTCGGAGCCACGGAAGGTGGAAGCCGAGGCCCATGCGGTGGAGACCATCTGCGCCACTGAGAGTTTCGAGTCGAGGATTTTGCCTTTGAGGCCGGCAATTTCCTTGTCGCCGATCAGCTTGTGATCGACCTTGGGGATCGGGTCCTGCCAAATCAGCTCTTCCTTTGGCACTTCCGGTCCCAGGTAGCGGGCGCGCGGCCCCATGTCACGGTGCGTCAGTTTGAACCAGGCGCGGGCGAAGGCATCGGCGAAAGCCTGGGGGTCTTCGAGGAAGCGGCGCGAAATCGCGCCAAACTCCGGATCGAAGCGCAGCGTCAGATCCGTGGTCAGCATGGTCGGTTTGTGGAACTTGCCTGGGATGTGCGCGTCGGGAATGATTTCCGGCGCGTTCTTGGCCACCCACTGCTTGGCGCCAGCCGGCGATTGGGTGAGTTCCCATTCGAACTTGAACAGGTTCTCGAAGAAGTTGTTGCTCCACAGCGCGGGGGTTTTGGTCCAGGTGACTTCGAGGCCGCTTGAGATCGTGTCGGCGCCGTGCCCCGAGCCATAGTTGCTCATCCAGCCCAGCCCCTGGGCTTCGATCGGCGCGCCTTCCGGATCGGGGCCTTTGTGGGATTCCGGGGCCGCGCCATGGGCCTTGCCGAAGGTGTGGCCACCGGCGATGAGGGCGACTGTCTCCTCATCGTTCATGGCCATGCGGCCGAAGGTGGCGCGGATGTCCTTGGCGGCGGCCATGAAGTCGCCACTCGCGTTGGGGCCTTCGGGGTTCACGTAGATGAGGCCCATGTGGGTGGCTCCGAACGGCCCCAGGTCGCGATTGCCGCCGAAGCGCTTGTCGTCGCCGAGCCAGGCGATCTCTTCGCCCCAGTTCACGTCCTGATCCGGCTCCCAGACGTCGGCGCGGCCGCCGCCGAAGCCGAAGGTGCGGAAGCCCATCGATTCCAGCGCCACGTTACCGGCGAGGACCAGCAGGTCGGCCCAGGAAATCCTGCTGCCGTACTTCTGCTTGATTGGCCACAGGAGGCGCCGCGACTTGTCGATGTTGACGTTGTCGGGCCAGCTATTGAGCGGAGCGAAGCGCTGCTGCCCGCGGCCAGCGCCACCGCGGCCATCGGTGATGCGGTAGGTGCCGGCAGCGTGCCACGTCATGCGGATAAACTGCGGACCGTAGTGGCCGAAGTCCGCCGGCCACCAGGGCTGCGAGTCGGTCATTAGCTTGACCAAGTCCTTCTTGAGGGCCTTGTAGTCGAGGCGCTGGAATTCGCGGGCGTAGTCGAAGGCGCTGCCCATCGGGTCGGACTTCGCGGAATGCTGGTGCAAGAGTTCCAGCCGCAGTTGATTCGGCCACCAGTCGCGATTGGTCCGGCCGACGCCGGCGACATGACTGAACGGGCACTTTGCTTCCATTGACATGTGTCCTCTCCTCTAGTCATTATTGATCCGCGCATCAGCGGACGCAAAGGTCCCGTGAAAACTCTGGCCGCAGTTGTATCGATCCCATTCCGATTGCTAGCTTGGCGTTGATGACGGCGCCTGTGCCCGAAGATCTTCGCAAGATTATTGAGACACTATACCGGTCGGAGTCGGGGCGGGTTCTGGCGACGCTGGTGCGCATCCTGGGAGACCTGGATCTGGCCGAAGAGGCGATGCATGAGGCATTCGCCGCCGCTTTGGAATTCTGGGCTCAAACGGGCATTCCGGAGAAACCGCGGCCATGGCTGATTTCGACGGCACGATTCAAGGCGATTGATGGGATCCGCCGGCGGGCGCGGCTGGACGGAGCACAGAAGGAGCTTGCGGCGCGGATGGAATCGCGGCCGCCTGACTGTGACGAAGAAGCCGCGAATGAGGAGATCGAGGACGATCGCCTCCGTCTGATCTTCACGTGCTGTCATCCCGCTCTGCCGCCAGAGGGACAAGTGGCGCTCACGCTTCGCGAAATCTGCGGGTTGAGCACGGAAGAAATCGCCCGCGCATTTTTGGTGTCGCCGGCGACGCTCGCCCAACGCATTGTCCGGGCCAAGGCGAAGATTCGAGAGACGCCAATTCCTTACGAGGTTCCGGGGCCGCAGGAATTGCCGGAACGGCTGCACGCGGCGCTGCAGGTGGCTTATCTCGTCTTTAACGAGGGCTATTCGGCGGCGGCGGGCGCCGAAGTCACGCGGGCGGAGTTGACCGGAGAGGCGATTCGATTGGGGCGGCTGCTGGTGGAGCTACAGCCGGAGGCGGAAGTCCTGGGGCTGCTTGCGCTGATGTTGTTGCAGGACTCCCGGCACGCGGCGAGGACTTCGCCGTCGGGGGAACTGATTCTGCTGGAGGATCAGGACCGGGCCCTGTGGAACCGCGAACAGATCGCGGAGGGAGTGGCATTGGTGGAGAGAGCCCTGCAAACCCGCCGTTTCGGGCCTTATACGTTGCAGGCTGCGATTGCGGCCGTGCATGCGGAGGCGGAATCGGCAGCGGCGACGGATTGGCGGCAGATTGTGGTGCTCTACAACCAGTTGATGCGAGTTCAGCCTTCGGCGGTTGTCTCTCTCAATCGGGCCGTTGCTGTTGCTATGTGCGCCGGTCCGGAAGCGGGTTTGAGGCAAGTAGACGCACTGCTGGAGCAGGGCGAACTGGCAAACTACTACCTGGCGCATGCGGCGCGGGCTGATCTGTGCCGCAGGCTCGGGAGGACAGCGGAGGCGCGGACCTCGTATGAGAAAGCGCTGGCGCTGACGCAGCAGGAACCGGAGCGGCAGTTTCTGGAAGGCCGTATCCGGGAGTTGAAATAAAAATCTTGCGGCCGGGTGTCGATTCTGCGTTTGGCGAACGACTATATGCAGAATCCAACCGAAGAAGGAGAAGAAGTCATGCCACAGTATCTGGTTTCGATTTACCGCCCCGACGATTACGACCCGTCGGTCGAAACCGAAGCGATGATTGAGGAGATCCACGCGCTCAATCGCGAAATGATCGCTGCCGGCGCCAGGAAGCTCGCTTGCGGCCTTGCCCCGGCTGGCAACGCCAAGTGGTTACGTACCCAACCCGACGGCAAGGTAATCGTCACGGACGGACCGTACACGGAGACCAAGGAGCACATAGGTGGGTTTTGGGTGCTAGAAGCCGCTGGAATGGACGAGGCCCTCGCGTGGGCGCGCAAAGGCGCAGTTGCCTGCCGGGCGGCGAGTGAGGTGCGCGAGATTCTGTTCCGCCCGGCTCCGAGCCGGGAACAAGGAGAGGGGAAATGAAATACGTTTGCTTAGGTTATTACGACAAAGAAAAATTCGACGGCATGAGTGACGGGGATCGAAACGCCATGTTCGACGCCTGCCTGGAGTATGACGAACATCTTCTCGCCAACGGGCACTGGGCCGGCGGGGAAGCGCTGCAGCCGGCGGAAAGCGCGTTGACCGTTTCGCGGAAGGACGGCAGATTGGCAACCACCGACGGTCCGTACGCGGAAACGAAGGAACAGCTCGGCGGGATTCTGGTGCTGGAGGCACGCGACATGAATCATGCCGTGCAGCTCATGGGCCAGCATCCGGCGCTCAAGTACGGCAACGTATTCGAGATCCGGCCGGCGGGGGACCTGAGCGAAATCATTCGGGCCAGCCAGGAGCGGCGGAAACAGAAGGCTACGAGTTGAGGATTGCGGGTGACGCCGCGCCGGGAATCGTCCCGGCACGGCAAGGTGTGGGGTCCCGCCACAAAAGTGGCTCGCGCTTCAGGCGGACTTGCGGCGCAGGAACGCAAAGCCGGCCAACCCCAGGCCGAGGAACGTGACCGTGCCGGGTTCGGGCACTTCGCCGTCGACGTTGTAGTAGATGTTGCCGGCGAATGTGCGAGGTGTGAACAGGAGGCCCGCAAAGGGAACGTTGCCGGTACGTGCACGATCACTGAAGACAGTGAGATTGGCGTCACTCCAGGTGGTCTGGGGAGGAGAGACGCCGGTGCCGTTGTAGCGGACTCCTTGATTGGTGAGCGAATGGAGGTAGATGGCGACGGTTTGGCCCGCGCCAATCGAAATCGGAGTGGTGAGCGGTACAGGCGCCAGTATTTCCGGGCCGGCAGAGCTTGTGTTGACGGTTTCGTGGAGCGTCCAACCGGCTGAATCGCCATCCGTTCCCGCATAGGAACCGGGCCGGGTATAGACCGCGACCGAGAGGGAGTTAGAGGCCCCGAAGTAGGTTTCGAAGCCGGTGACCGAGATGGCGGCAGCGCCGGCGGTGAAGTCCATAAAGATGCCGCCGCTCCCGTTGTTGGGTGTGGTGGTCGACAGCGTGGCGGCGAAGACAAGAGACGGGGCCAAAAGAACCCCGAGCAAAGCGGATGCTCTGAACATGCGAATCCTCCGAGAAATGAGCTGCCCTACTCTATCGCCAGATACGGCACCGGGCAAAATGCGGCGATAGCCCTATTCGCGTTCCCCCCATTATGGTGGAATCCAACAACCCGGTCCTATCCCCCGCCGGACCTGGATCCACGCGGTCTCTCCATGATAGGAACATTAATAAACATTAATTTTTAACAAAATACACAGTATCAACAACTTACACAAACCTCTTGTCACTCCTCCGCCGAGTGTGCTAATAATATCCTCGTGGACACGGCCTCCTGGCCACTCCGCTGGCACAGGATCGCGTCCCTCTTACTTACGTTCCGCTAAGCACAAGAGCGAACGAACCAAAGATTCACGTTCTCAACGTTGGAGGTCACAAGGACACATGAACATTCGACCCCTGCACGACCGGATCGTCGTCCGGCGCGTGGAAGAAAAAGAGACCCTCAAGGGCGGGATCATCATTCCGGACTCGGCGAAGGAAAAGCCGCAGGAAGGTGAAGTCGTCGCGGTGGGCAAGGGCAAGCGCAACGACGATGGCAAGCTGGTTGCACTCGACGTAAAAGTCGGCGACCACATTCTCTTTGGCAAGTACTCCGGCAACGACATCAAGATCGATGGCGAAGAACTGCTCATCATGCGCGAGGACGAAGTCCTTGGCGTGATTGAGAATGGCAACAAGTAATCCCTTCAAGGAATTTCAATCAGGAGATTAGAAAACGATGCCTGCAAAGCAGATTGTTTATAGCGAAAATTCCCGCCAGGCGATTCTCCGCGGCGTGAACCAGCTGGCCGATGCCGTGAAAGTAACCCTCGGTCCGAAGGGCCGGAACGTGGTACTGGAAAAGAAGTTCGGTGGCCCCACGATCACCAAAGACGGTGTGACGGTGGCGAAGGAAATCGAACTGAGCAACCCGCTGGAGAACATGGGTGCGCAGATGGTTCGCGAAGTTGCTTCGAAGACTTCCGACGTGGCCGGTGACGGCACAACCACTGCCACCATTCTGGCCCAGTCCATCTTCCGCGAAGGCGTGAAGAGCGTGGCTGCGGGCGCCAACCCGATGGCTCTGAAGCGCGGCATTGAGCGCGCGGTGGAAGCCGTTGTGGGTGAAGTGCTGCAGCACAGCAAGCCGGTTTCCGGCGAGATGATCGCCCAGGTGGGCACCATCTCCGCCAACGGCGATGAAACGATCGGCAACACGATTGCCGAGGCGATGAAGAAGGTCGGCAAAGACGGCGTCATCACGGTGGAAGAATCGAAGACGATGCACACCGAACTGCAGACCGTGGACGGCATGCAGTTTGACCGCGGCTATCTCTCGCCCTACTTCATCTCCGATCCGGACCGCATGGAGTGCGTGATCGAAGATCCGTACATCCTGATCCACGAGAAGAAGATCAGCAACATGAAGGACCTGCTCCCGCTGCTCGAGCAGATCGCCCGCAGCGGCAAGCCGCTTCTGGTGATTGCGGAAGAAGTGGAAGGCGAAGCGCTGGCCACCCTCGTGGTGAACAAGCTGCGCGGCACGCTGAATGCTTGCGCGGTGAAGGCTCCTGGCTTCGGCGACCGCCGCAAGGCGATGCTTGAGGACATCTCGATCCTCACCGGCGGCAAGGCGATCATGGAAGAGACCGGCATTAAGCTGGAAGGCGTTCGTCTCGAAGACCTCGGCCGCGCCAAGCGCGTGACGGTGGACAAGGACAACACCACGATCGTCGATGGCAACGGTTCGCAGAAGACGATCGAAGGCCGCATTAAGCAGTTGCGCGCCCAGATCGAAGAAACCACTTCCGACTACGACCGCGAGAAGCTGCAAGAGCGCCTGGCGAAGCTCGCCGGCGGTGTTGCGGTGATCAAGGTTGGCGCGGCCACCGAGACCGAAATGAAAGAAAAGAAGGCCCGCGTGGAAGATGCTCTGCATGCCACTCGCGCCGCGGTGGAAGAAGGCATCGTTCCTGGTGGTGGCGTGGCCCTGCTGCGCGCCTCGAAGGTGCTGGCCGATGTGAAGGGTTCCGGTGATGAGCAGATCGGCATCGAAATCGTGCGCCGTTCCTGCGAAGAGCCGCTGCGCCAGATCTCGGGCAACGCCGGCTACGAAGGCGCCATCGTGGTGGAGAAGGTTCGGAGCTCGAATGAAGTGAACTTCGGCTTCAACGCTGCCACGGGCAACTTCGAAGACCTGGTTGCTTCCGGCGTCATCGATCCTGCCAAGGTAACGCGCTCGGCCCTGCAGAACGCTTCCTCGATCAGCGCGCTGATGCTGACCACCGAAGCGATGATCTGCGAAATTCCGGAGAAGAAGCCGGCTCCCGCTCCTGGCGGCGGCGGCCATGGTCCGGAAGGCATGGACTACTAAGCAAGATCGCAGGATCTTGTGCGAAAGGCCCGCTCCACTCCGGTGGGGCGGGCTTTTTGCTTTCTAGCGGCCGAGTTCGAGGCGGGCGGCGAGGTAGTCGGGGAGGCCGGCTTTGCGGATGGCGGCCTGGGCGCCGGCGATGTCGTATTTGGCGCGGTGGAATTCGACGATGCGGGCACTGGAATCGTAGATGGAGTAGGCGGCGCGCGGATCCTGATCGCGGGGCTGGCCCACGGAGCCGGGATTGATCAGGTAGGCGGTCCGCGGCTCGATGGTGAGCACTGTGTCGGGATCGGCATACCAGACGCGGCCAGGACGCATGGCGAAGCTTCCCTGCAAGTGGGTGTGGCCGAAGAAGCAAACTTCGCCCGGCATGTAGCGGTATTGGAACGACGCTTCGTAGGAGCTGGTGACGTACTCGTCTTCATCGCCCGGCGAGCCGTGGCAGAGGAAGAAATCGTCCACCGGAATGGGGCCTTCGGGCAGGGCGGCGAGCCAATCGTGGTTTTCCTGGGTGAGCACGGGGATGGTCCACTTCGCCGCGTGATAGGCGTTCTCGCTGAACCCCTCGATGACCTCGTCGCCGGTGCAGGCGCGGTCGTGATTGCCGCGCACGACGATGGGGGCGTGGGCGCGGACCCAGTTGGCGGCGGCGTTGGGCTCGGCGCCGTAACCGACCACATCGCCCAGACAGAGAATGCGGTCGTAACGGCCCTCGGCGGCCGCGGCGACGGCCTCCAGGGCGTGACGGTTGGAATGAATGTCGGACAGAATCAGGAAGCGCACAATCGGATGAGCGTTATCTCCGGTGGCGCGCCGACACGCGCGGGAATCCCCACTGTGCCGATGCCGCGCGTGACGTAGATCGCCTTGTTCTCCTTACGGTACTCGCCATATACATAGGGCGTAAATATGCGGGCAATATTCGCATATTGATGCAGAATTTCAAAGGTCACCTGCCCGCCGTGGGTGTGCCCGGAAAGGGTTAAATCGAAGCCTTGCCCGGCGGCCACCGGAAAAACATCCGGGTTGTGCGAGAGTAGCACGTTCAGCTCTCCGGGCTTGACGAAGGCCTCCATGCCGGTGAGATACGGATTGCGGAAATTCTGGTAGTCCACTCCCACGAGGTTCATTTTCGCATCGCCGAAGCGAAGCGATTCGGCCTGGCTGCGGAGAATGCGGATGCCGCGGCGGGCGGCAAGTGCCTGGGCCTTTTCCTCGACACGGGCGAAGATCTCGTGATTGCCGTGGCAGCCGATGATGCCATGGTCGGCGCGGAGGCGGGCCACTTGCGCGATGCAGGCTTCCAGCGGATCGTGCGGCCCGGTGATCAGATCGCCGGTGAGCACGGCCAGGTGCGGCCTGGTCTCGTTGGCCATGTCCACGACACGGATCAGGTCCGCTTCGGTGAGAAACGGGCTCATGTGGATGTCGCTGAGCTGGAGGATGCGCAGCCCGTCAAGATCCTTGTGCAGGCCGGCGAATTTGAGATCCACCTCCTTGATGTGGAATTGCGTGCGGCCGGACAGCACGCCGTAGCCTGTAATCACCGCCGGCGCAGCCACCAGGCTTGCTCGCGCGGCCAGCAGGAATTGCCGCCGTTCCGGGGCGAAGCGCTGCTCGAACTTGGGCAATAGCAGCCAAACGGCGAGGGTGCCCATCATGCAAAGCGCGTACAACTGCCCTGCCCCGCGAACCCATGATAGCCAGTCGCCTGGCGGCAGAGCGTTGGCCACCTGATGCACATTGCTCAAAATAGAGAGGAAAACCCACAGCGCCGATGCGCTCAGTGCGATTCGCGAATTGCGCGAAGCCACGCGGCGCCAGGCCAGCGCATGTACGGACAGCACCGCGATGAGGAAAACCATGTCGGGGGCGTAGCGGAAGAGCGTGGCGCTCAAGGTCACATCCTCAATTTTAGCACTTGACAAAAAGCGAATAAAAAGCGAAACTACGGCATGCAGCTGGTAGGTATCGCCCGTCTCGCCTCCATCTCCCCAACCTTGGATGCTAAACGGGTGGTTACCTACCAGCATTTGCCTACCCGCAACTGGATCAACCGCTGTTCCAACGATCGCATGCCTTTCGACTTCACTATCAATCCTTATCGGGGCTGCGAGTTCGGGTGCAAATATTGTTATGCCCGTTATACGCACGAATTCATGGAGCTGCGGCAGCCGGAGGATTTTGAGCGCAAGATTTTCGCCAAGCACTTCCATGCTCCGTGGTTTCGCAGCGAGCTGGCGGGAATCGCGAGGGATGCGCACATCGCGATCGGGACGGCTACCGATCCCTACCAGCCGGCGGAGCGCCGCTACCGGGTGACGCGGCAGATTCTGGAGATTCTGGCCGGGGAGCGTGGGCGGCGGATCTCGTTGACGACGAAGTCGGACCTGCCGGCGCGGGACGCGGAGGTGCTGGCGCGGTTGGGCAAGCGCAACGTGCTGAGCGTGAATGTGACAATCACCACCACGGATGCGGAACTGGCGCGGCAACTGGAGCCGCGGGCGCCACGGCCGGATTTACGGCTGCGGGCGGTGCGGGAGCTGACCTCACGGGGTGTCGCGGTGGGCGTATTCATGAGTCCGGTGTTGCCGGGAATCACGGATAGCCTGGCGTCCATCCGCGCCTTGGCACGGGAAGCCGCCGCGGCGGGAGCGAGCTATCTGCAAGCCGGCGTACTGTTTCTGAAGCCGTGCGCGAAGGCAGTGTTCCTGCCCTTCCTGAAGGAGCGTTATCCGGAGTTACAGGGCCGCTATGAGGCGCTTTTCGGCAAGCACTCCTATCTGCGGGGGGCCTATCCGGACTACATCGCGGCGATGATGGACTCGGTGCGGCGCGAGTTCCGGCTGGACCGCAGGCCCGCCGAATACACGGTGGAGCCGCCGGAAGACGGGGGGCAGATGGATCTTTTCGATCAGCGTTTGGCGGGCTTGCGTACCACCGGGTTGGGGGTGAGCTGAATATTCACAGTGTTATCCGCGCCGGGGATGATGTAGACCTTCTGCTGGAAAGTGCCGTGCGAGGCCGAGTCCACCACCATGTCATAGGTGCCTTCGGGCAGCTTCAGCACATAGGAGCCGGAGGCATTTGTGGCCACATTGTGGGTCTGCTTACTTTCGATATTGGTTGCCGTGATCTTCGCGCCAGCAACGGCTGTTTTATTTTCGTCCGACACAGTGCCGGAGATTTGACCTTGCTGGGCGGCCAGCAGAGCAAAGCATGCGAGTAAGGATGCCAACCAGACGCGTAAGGTCATAAAACTCGTCCCATTGACGCTGATCGGCGGATTGCCTGAGAAGGATTATGGTTAGCGTGAAGTTGTGGCTGCTTTCACGTAGCCGGGCTTGTTGGGGTCGCCGGTGCGGCACTCTACGGCGAAGGTGGCGTAGGAATCGGCATTGAGCAGGCGTTTGCGCGCCGGGAGCTTGGAAATGGTGTCGTCTGTAAACCAGCCGCGGCCGTTATCGTCGATCAGGCCTCCGCCGGGGAAGCCGACGAAGTGGGCCATTTCGTGGAGCATGATGAAGGCGCAGAACTCGCTGTCATTGATGGCGAAGAAGGCGCGGCGGCCGAGGTAGATGCGGTCGAGGGGAATTTTCTTTTCGGGATGGACGGCGCCCTGCAGAAAGAAGCCATTGCCGAAGGTGAAGGCAATGCGCGGATCGCCGGTGGGATCGGCCTCAAAGGCTCCGGTGCCGAGCGCGCCGGGCATGAGCAGCACATTGGAGTACATGGTGAAGACGCCGTGAATGTCACGGATGGCTTGGGCTCGCGCCGAGGGAGGCAAGGTGTTGAGGGCAAAATGGCGGTCGAGGCGATCGTTGGCCCGGCCGCGGCCGAAATCGAGGCCGCCCTCGGGCGCATTCGCCATCAGGACTGTGGCCTGGGCGGCATGCACGGAGCGGGCTACGATACTGAAGTGCTGCACCACCTTGGCGCGGATTTCGGCATTGACGGAAGGGTCAACGGGAGCATTGGAAAAAAGCAACTGATTGATGCGTTGGATGGTCTGCTTGCCGGGCTCGATGACGCCATCGGCGCCCTTTGCCTTGAATTGCTTGAACTGAAAATTCCAGATAGCGGCGTTGGTCTTGGGGCCGCACTTGCCATCCACCACAAGGGGAACCGTGGGGCCACCGTGAATGGGTTTGATTTGGTTCAGCGCCTTTTGGATGGTGCGCACATCGGAGTCGAGATTCTTGGCGAGGAATCCGGATCCGACGGGAAGGTCGATGCTGATCAATTGATCGGAAGAGGGCAGACCGCCGAGGACACTGTCCTTGCGGCAGATCTGATCGTTATCCATTACGATGGGGTTCATTGAGGTGGGCGCAGCTCCTTACCTCATAAGGCGGAAAGGCACGGGGGCTTTCCCTCAACAAACTCAAAGATCCTCGATGCGCAACGTAACCTGCGCTTTCTTCCAGGCTTTGTCGAATTCGGTTTTGACCCAGATGACATCGGCAGTGCGGCCTTGCTGATCGAGTGCACGCCAGAGGCCGAAGAGGGAACGGGGGTTGCGCGGATTACGGGTCAGGTCGTCACGGAAGGCGGCTTCGGCGCCACGGGCATCGCCGGCGGCGATCAGGGCCGCGCCAAGCGATTCGCGGACCGGATAGTAGAACGGCGGCGGCTCATCGTAGACCAGATTGTCCTGCAGGAGGGAAGCCTTTCGATAAGCGATGGCGGCCTGGGCGGGCTTGGAGCTGAGGCGTCCTTCCAACACCAGCGCAGCCACGGCAATCACGTCCGCTGCTTTGTTGTTGACCCAGATCGCGGTGGCGGGGACGGTTTTGCGCGCGGCATCGAAAGCCTGAACTTCGGCTTGCGCTTTGTCGCGCTGCTGTTTGCCGAGGAAGGCGAGTGCGCGCACGTAGTGATACATGGTGCGGGTCACGGGGAGCTTGTCATTCTCCACTTTGGGCAGGGCGAGGATCTCGTCCCATTTCTGGAAGCGCGCCATGACGTAGTAAGGCGTAGGGAGGAAGGCATCGATCATGGCGGGTGCTTCCTTCACCAGAGGCTGCGCGGTTTCGGCCATCTTGTTGGCCGCCGCGAGGGCGTCCTCATAGCGGCCCTGCATCATGCGGGCGTAGATGAGGAAGTGCAGGTTGTGGGCGTAGTAGCCCATGTAGCCGCCGTGCACTCCGGTGTGGTGAAAATACTCCTCGTCGACATGAATGGCGCGCTCATTGGAGCCGGCCACCACTTCGTAGTCGCCCATGCGGAGATAGATGTGCCCGGCCATATGCACGAGGTGACCGGCCCCGGGGGCGATGCCGCCCATCAGACGCTGCGCGCTGGGCAGGGCATACTCGGGATTGGGCGACATTTCCATGGCATGGACGTAGAAATGATTGGCGCCGGGGTGATCGGGGTCACGCTTCATGACCTGTTCGAGCGTGCGGATGGCAAGTGCCATCTCGCCGGCGGGCTTTGCATCTTTCCACCAGCGCCAGCGCACGGGGACCATGAGGCTCTCGGCGAACAGCGTGGCAGCGTCGGGATCGTCGGGGTGATTCCGGGTCAACAGGCGGAGCGCGGCGCGGTGTGCCGCTTCGCCCTGGCACATGGCGGCGGCTGCGGTGGCATACGCTTTTTCGTGAGCCGGCCCATCGAGCGCGGCGGCGTGTTTGCCATGCTCGCAAGCTTTCTTCATGTCGACGTCCTGATCGAGGTCCATGTTGATGTGCGGCCCCAAGGCCGCGGCCATTCCCCAGTGGGGCATGATCGCTTTCGGATCGAGTTCGGAGGCCTTAGAAAAACTGCGCAGGGCCTCATAGCGATTAAACCCATAAAGAAGCACCAGCCCTTGGTCGAAGTACTTTTGTGCCTCGGGGCTCCGTGTGGCCATCGGATGCGAATGCGTGCCCATGCCCCGCAACAATTGGACGGGCTTTTCCTGCGCGGCAAGTGTAACGGCAATGAAACACAGCAAAATTCTGCGCATGGTATCTCCTAGAGTAGGTTTCCAATGAAGAGGGTGCTCATACTATTTGTAGTCGCGAATATACTCGCTTTTCCGGATCAGGGCAACGTAGCCGTGCAGGCGGCACGCATCTGGCGGATGACGAATGAGCGGGCTATCATCGATCAATTTTTCCAGTTACTCTCTCTTACGAACGTAGCGAGTAATTTGGATTCCATGAAAGCCAATGCCGAGGCGATCCGGAAGATGATGGAGCAGCGCCGCATCCGCACAGAGCTGGTGCAACTGGATGGCGCACCGCCGTTGATCTTCGGGGAAATCGCCACGCCGGGCGCGACGCGGACCGTGATCTTCTACGCGCATTACGATGGCCAGCCGGTGGATGCATCGCAGTGGACCGGATCGAAGCCGTTCGAACCCGTGCTGCGGGATGGAATGCTGGAAGCGGGAGGAAAGATCATCCCTCTGCCGGCGGAGAAATTCCAGCCGGAATGGCGTATCTATGGCCGCTCGGCGAGCGATGATAAAGCGCCGATTGTGGCCATGATGGCGGCGTTGGACGGGATTCGCGCGGCGAATGTTCCGCTACGCTCCAATCTCAAGTTTGTATTCGATGGCGAAGAGGAAGCGGGCTCACCGCATCTCGGTTCGTTCATCCGCGGGATGCAGGGCAGGCTCGCGGGCGATGTATGGGTGTTCTGTGACGGGCCGGTGCATCAGACGCGGAAGCAGCAGGTGGTGTTTGGCGTGCGCGGCTCGGCGGGAATGCAGATTACACTGTATGGCCCGAAGAAGGAACTGCACAGTGGCCACTATGGCAATTGGGCTCCGAATCCGGCGATGATGCTGGCGCGGCTGCTGGCCTCCATGCGCGACGATGACGGCAAGGTGCTCATCCCCGGCTTCTACGACGATGTGGAACCGCTGAGCGATGCGGAAAAGCAGGCGCTGGCCGCGGTGCCGAATCTGGAGGCGGAGTTGAAGAAGGAACTGGGACTCGGCCGGTCGGAAGGGGCGGGCCGCAGGTTGGAAGAGATGATCAATCTGCCGGCGCTGAATATTCAAGGGCTCGCTTCGGCCAATGTCGGGGCGCAGTCGCGCAATGTCATTCCTTCCACCGCCACGGCGTCCATTGGCCTGCGTTTGGTGAAAGGGATGGATTACCGCCGCACGATGGACAAGGTGACGGACCACATCCGCAAGCAGGGTTATCACATCGTCACCAGCGAACCGGACGAGGCGACACGGGCGCAGCATGCCAAGATCTGCCGTGTCAGCGGACGCGATGGCGGCTACAACGCGGTACGCGCACCGATGGATTTGCCGGTGGCGAAGAAAGTGGTGGATGCGGTGAAATCGGCACGGGGCGAAGTGATATTGATGCCCACGCTCGGCGGGAGCCTGCCGATTGCGCCGATCGCGGAGATCATGAAGACGCCGGTGGTGATTGTGCCGATTGCCAATCACGACAACAACCAGCATGCGCACAACGAGAATCTGCGGATACAGAATTTGTGGGATGGGATTGAGACGATGGCGGCGCTGATGGGGATCGACTAGCGCTTGTCGAGGGCTTTGCGCGCCGCTTCGCGATTGGCGATGGCGTTCGCGTAATCGGGGCGCAGGCGGATGGCTTCATCAAAATCGGCGATGGCCTCTTTGTACTTGCGGCGAGCCATGTAGCAGAAGCCGCGGGCGTTGAGGGCCAGCACGTGCTGCGGGTTCATGGCGAGCGCATCGCTGAGGGCAATGGTGGCCTGTGCGAAGTCGCCCTTCTCCATCAATGCCCGGGCGCGCTTGTGGAGTGCTTCGGCCTCGGCGAGGTTGGCCTTTGGAGGCGCGGTTGGAGCAGGCTTCGGCGGCGGGGCGGCTTCCACCGGACGGCGCAAAGCGCGCAAAGCGGCATCACGATTCTGGCGCGCATTCTCGTATTCCGGTTGCAGCGCGAGCGCGGCATCGAAATCCTGCAACGCGGATTCGTACTGCTTGCGTTGCAGACGGGTGAAGCCACGGGCGTTGAGCGCGAGCGCATGTTTGGGATTGAGCGCGAGGGCTGCGGTCAGCTCCGCATCCGCCTGCTCCAAGCGGCCCTCCTGCAAATGCTGGCGGCCGAGCTTGTGGTGCGTTTCGGCGAGTTTGGGATCAGAAGGTGCTTTCGGCGGCTCGGCTGCCTTGGGTGGCGCGGGCTGCGGCTTCGGAGGTTCGGGTTCCTTTGGTGGTTCTGCCTTCGGTGGGTCAGTCTTTGGCTGCTCTGGGGCGGCAGGTGCGGGATCGGGCAGGCGCAGCGAGGCGACACGTTTTTCCTCGCGCTTCTGGCGGGCGTGGAAGAGCACCTCCTGTGCCTCACTGTAATTCGGATTGAGGCGGACGGCTTCCTCCAGGTCGCTCACTGCTTTGTCGAAGTCGCCGAGCAGGTAATAAGCGCTGCCGCGGGCGTGCCAGGCTTCGGGAAGCCCGGGTTTGAGGCGAATGGCTTCGGTTCGATCGGCGAGGCCTTTTTCGTGCTGCCCCAACAAATGAAAGGACCCGCCGCGAGCAACGTAGGCTTCGGCGTATTGCGGGCTGAGTTGCACGGCGCGCTCGCGATCGGCCAGCGCCTGCTCAAACTGTTTCAAGCTGATGTGCGTGGAAGCGCGGGCGAGGTAGAGTTCGACGTTGTTCGAATCGAGTGCGATGGCGCGGGTATAATCCTCGATGGCCACCTGCGGCTCGCTGCGATGACGATGCGCTTCGGCGCGCAAGCCGTAGGCGCGAGCCAGTTTGGAATCGATGGATAAGGCACGATCGAAGTCGGCGATGGCTTTCACGAAATCGCCGGTCTGTCCATAGAGGAAGCCGCGCTCGAGCAGGGCGTCGGTGAGGGCGCTGTCGATTTGCAGGGCGCGGGTGAGATCTTCGATGGCTTCGTTATCGTTGCTCAGTTTGGCCTGCACCAGCGCCCGCTCCTTGAAATACGGCCCGTAGTTCGGCTTGAGGCGGATGGCTTGGGTGTAGTCCTCAAGGGCACGGCGATGCTGGCGCAAGCCGTGATAGGCGGCAGCGCGGCCGGCATACACTTCGGGGCGTTCGCGCTTGAGGGCCAGAGCCTGGTCGAAATCCTTGACCGCCTTCTCGTGGTCGTTGCGGGCAAGCAGTAGTTCTCCACGAAGCTGGTAGGCTTCGGCGTCGTCGTTCTGAAGGCGAACCGCCTGGTTCAGGTCGGAAAGGGCCTCATCGAGATGACCCAATTTTGCGTGCAGACGGCCGCGGTGGCGATAGGCAGCGGCGAAATCGGGAGCGAGGCGGATGGCTTCGGAGAAGCGTTGGATGGCTGCATCGGGCTGCTGCGTGTTCTCGAGACGGCGGGCCTGGCTGAAGGACTCCTCGGCTTTTCGCGCATCAAGGCGCGGCGCCTGGGCGAAGGAGGGCACAAACAAACACAGCAGCAGAAGAGCGATCACGGCGTCGGGACCTGCCATTCGATGACGATGACGGAGAGGCGGCGTCCGGCGCGCAGCACGAGCTTGCGCGGATCCTGCTGGCCCGGCATCTGTTCGACAATCAGATCGCGGAGCGCCTTGGGGTCGTAGACGTACAGTGTCTTCTGCCAGCCATTGGCGGCGCTGGCCGGCTCGGTGCGAGGCGCCTGGGCATAGCGCGGATTGCCGGTGTAGACTTTCAGCCCATCATTGGTGAGTTCGGCGGGATAGGCGCCGACGCGGGACGACGCGGGCAGTTCGCTGTTGACGAATCCGCGGCTCGCCTGGCGTCCATCGATCTGGAGGGTGGCGCCCTTGGGCAGATCGCCGGTCCAGAGGATGCGTCCGGATCCGGAGGTAACGGGCGCAGCAGTGGGGAACACAGGGGCCGCAGGCACGGGCTTCGGCGTCACGGTGGCAGGCGGCGTGGCGGCCGGGCGCACGGCAACGGGAGCAGGCGTTAGGGGAGCGGGCTTCGGCTGTTCGAGCGGCGGGCGCAATTGCAGATCCATCTGGGGTGGCGCGGGTGTAGTACCGCGCACGGCAATCTCCGGAGCGGATGGCAGATCCTTGGCCGCGGCCGGACGCCGTTCCCGAGCCGGCGGCAGAACCAGAGTCTTCGGTTTGCGCGCCTCAGCCAATTGCTTGCGCAGATGGTGAATCTCATCGATGCGATTCTGGATGCGGGCGTTCTCAGCCGCCTGATCGGCCACTTCCGAGCGGACGGCAGCCGCTTCCTCTTCCGCCTTGGCCATGTTCGCGCGGGCCTGCGCCAATTCCGGCGAGGGCTTGCCGATATCGGGGTGGCGCAGGTAGGTAGCCGCGTCGGTGCGCGTGCGGCCCCAGGAGAGCTTCAACAGCAGGCGCACATCGACGCGGTCCGTGACCGGCTTGTAGGAATGAAACGGAGTTTTGCGGTTGAGCAGGGGAAGAGAGATGCGATTCCGCCCATCGGTGATGAGCAGGGTAGCATCGGTGGCTTCACGGAACACGGGATTGGAGGGAGTCCAGCGGACCACCAACTCGCTACCCGAAGGCGCAAGGGTCAGGCCAAGGGGCTCAGTAGGCTGATCGAGGACAAGGTAATTGTAGGCGCTGGCGGCCAAGGCAAACAGGGAAAAGACGAAGAAGCTCCAGGCCAGGAGGACGCTCCGGCGACTGGAGTGCATTGGCTCCACAGCCGGCTCGGTGCGGATCTCCGGTTCGGGTTCGGGCTCCGGCGCAGTTTTCGGCTCCTGCGGAATGAACTCCTCCACCTCCCCGGATGGTCCGGCCACCCATGGGGGCTCGGGCCGGTGGACAGGGCGGGCAGTGGGGGAATCGGCGGCGAACTCTTTGTAGCTTTGATCGGTGCGGATGAAGCCGTCGTCTTCGCGAAAGAAGAAGCCGATGGAGATGGGCTCATCGGCACTGGGCCGGAGCACCATCGCGACCTGCCAAGGCTCAGGGAAGTAGCGGTCGTAGATCTCGGTGTCGGATTCGGAGAGAAAGATTTCGCTGCGGGTGTGGGAATGATACCAGCCGACCACTTCCATGGAAGCCAGTTCGGGGTCACGGCGGGAGCGCTGCAGCAGGTCTGTGAGACGATTGCCGTCGGAATCGGAGATGACGAAGGTGGGGCGAGGCGGCTCTAAAGGGAAGGGGCGGAAGGCCTGAATCCGGACAACGTTGCCCGAATGCTCGCCGAACAGAACTCCCCCGACCTCATAGCCACCGGCGAGGTATGCGTCAAACCCCTCGACTGTATGTTTCAGGATCCCCTTGAGCACCGGGCGTGAATACTCGATAACGATCGAATACCCCGGAACACTCCAGATGCCTGCATCGATCCTGCTTTGCGCCGGCATCATAGGCGTACTTCGACAGTAACATAAACGAAGGGTATAGGAAGGAAGCTGGAAAGGGGACTACGAACTTGCGGTATAATCGGGGCAAACCGTACTGGCCCCACGTACAGGTTCGAATGGCGGCGCCGGCGGCGCGCGCCAGGAGGAAGTCAATGATTCCCAAGAAAGCACACTCCCTGCCGGCCCGTCAGTTAACGGCTGTGTTGGCGGCAGTGCTCACAATCATGCAGCAGACGCCGGTTTGGGCGCAGGCTGGCGCGGGGGCTCCCCCGGCAATCAAGGTGACGGTGCGGGAGGGTGACGGCGCGCTGAACAACATCCGCACCCAGCAGGCAAAGGATCCGGTGGTCATTGTTACTGACGCGGCTGGACGCCCGGTGGCGGGAGCGCAGGTGACGTTCACGACTCCGGACTTGGGTGCAAGCGGGCTTTTTCCGACCGGTAATTCCATGACAGTGACCACGGGGCCGGATGGCGTCGCCATCGCCCGCGGGATGAAGCCCAATAATGTGGTGGGCCAATTTCAGATCCGGGTAAGCGCGGTGCATGCCGGGCAGACGGTGCGGGTGGCCATCGGACAGACGAATGCGGCGCCGCAGAAGGCGTCGGGCGGTGGTGGCAAGACGGCGCTGCTGGTGGCGATACTCGGCGGAGCGGCGGCGGGTGTGGCGGTTGGCGTGACCCGCGGTGGGAATAAGACATCCTCGCCAACGACACCCACGGGCACATCGATTTCAGCAGGCGGATCGAGCTTCGGGCCTCCCAGATAATGCACCCAGACGAATGTTTTTCCGGGAAACGCGCAACGTGCGGCGGAGCCTACGTTTTGGCGGCGTTGTTGTTGGGCGCGGCGATGCCGGCTTTTGGGCAGTTGACGATCACGAATACGACTCTACCGCCAGCGATGGTGAACCGGCCGTATTCGGTGACCTTCACCACGACGGGTGGGACTGCTCCGATTACCCTCGACATGTTCCCGACTGGTCAAACCTTGCCAACGGGGGTTTCCTTTGCAAGCGGCGCATTGAGTGGCACGCCCATCTCGACTGTCGGCAGCCCGTTCACTGTGAGCATCCGCGCCTCGGATAGCACCATCCCTACGCCGAGCACGACGACAAAGAGTTTCACCCTCACTGTCCTGCCGGAGTTGACCATCTCCCCGGCCTCATTGCCGAACGGGACGGCGGGACAGGCGTATTCGCAGCAGATCACGGCGAGCGGAGGGTCAGGCACCTATACCTACAGTGCTACCGGGCTGCCGGCGAATCTGTCGATCAACACTTCCAGTGGTCTCATTAGCGGAACACCGACGAGCGCGGGGACGACGACTGGCATTGTGGTGTCCGTAGGTGACAGCAGCACACCGCAATTTGTCACCACCAGAACCTACTCGCTCACGATCAACCCCGGGGCTGGGCCAACGATCAGCACCAACTCGCCCCTGCCCCAGGCAACCGTGGGCCGCTCCTACAGCCAGCAACTGGCAGCCAGCGGAGGCACCGGGACCATCACGTATGCGCCCGCACCGGGCAGCGGAGCGTTTCCGAATGGCATCGGTTTGTCTACCAGCGGGTTGATCAGCGGCACTCCAACGGGCGCAACGTCCGCCAGTTTCACGGTGCGCGCCACCGATGGCGCGGCGCAGTTTTCCGACAAGACCTTCGCGCTCACGGTAAACGGCGTCCCGGCAATCACCACCAGCAGCTTGCCCGTCGGAGTTGTGGGAAACGTCTACAACACGCAGTTAGCGGCCACGGGTGGAACCGCGCCGCTTGGTTGGACTGTGACATCGGGAACGCTACCCAACGGGCTCACGTTCAATACCGGCACCGGCGCGATCTCGGGAACGCCCACGGTTTCGGGCACTCCATCGATGGGCTTTCAGGTAACCGACGCCAACGGTGCGTCCGCCACCATCAGCCTGCCCCTTTCTATTAACCCGGCACTGAGCATCACCACGGCATCGCCATTGCCGGCGGCTACCTTGAATTCGGCTTACCAGCAGGCGCTGGTGGCGACGGGCGGGGCCAGTTCGAGCTATGTCTGGACGATGCCGACCGGCTCGCTGCCGACGGGCTTGCAGATGAGCACGCTCGGAGTCATCTCCGGTACGCCAACGGTAGCCACCACGGCAAACTTCAAGGCGCGGGTGACCGACGTCAACAATAACTTTGTCGAGAAGGATTTTTCGCTCACGGTCAACGCGGGCTCCGGTTCCATCGCGATTTCGACATCCACATTGCCGAACGGATCCGTTGGGTCCACCTACAATCAGACCTTGACGGCGACGGGCGGTTCCGGCACCGGCTACAACTGGGTAGTGGAAACGGGTCCGCTGCCCGGCGGATTGACACTGAGCACGGCGGGCGTGCTCTCCGGACTACTCACCACGGCGGGTACGACATCGTTCACCGTGCGGGTGACGGACTCGCAATCGAATACGATCACCAAGACGCTGAGCATCACCGTGACCAGCGGTTTCAGCATCACCACCACCACGCTGCCCAATTGGACCGTGGGTGTGAATTACAGCCAGACGCTGCTCACCTCGGGCGGTACGTCGCCCTTTGCCTGGGCTGTCACCATCGGATCACTGCCTCCGGGAATCACGCTGGGGCAATTGAACGGAACGTTGAGCGGCAGTCCGACCACACCGGGCACCTACACGTTCACGGTGCAGGCAACGGAATCCGGCACCACCACCGCGACCCGGCAGTTCTCCATTACGATCAACTCCACACCCTCGCTGGGGCCCACCACTTTGCCGAACGGTGTGCTCAGCATTGGGTATTCGGCGGCTTTGTCGCCAAGCAGCGGAACAGCGCCGTTCAGCTACTCGGTGACGCAAGGAGCGCTTCCCGGCGGATTGACGCTGGCGCCGGGGACGGGCGTGATCAGCGGCTCGCCGACGGCATCAGGGAGCTTCACGTTCACGGTTACGGCTACGGATTTCGCCGGCGCCACGGCCCCGCGGCAGTACACGGTGAACATCGCCAGTTCGGTGCTGACGATCAGCACAACGACGCTTTCCAATGCCATCGTGAACTTCTCTTATTCGGCACAATTGCAGGCGAGCGGGGGAACATCGCCCTATACATTCCTCATCACCACGGGTTCCTTACCGGCGGGGTTGACGATGACGAACGGGCTCATTTCGGGCACACCCACCTCTGTCGGATCGTCGACATTCACCGTGCAGGTGACGGATTCGGCCCAAAACACCGCAACGCGAACGTTTACGCTCACCATCATCGGGTCAGGGCTGGTAGTGACCACACAATCGTTACCGCAGGCAGTGGTAAACACGGTGTACACGACCTCGTTGTCGGCCTCAGGCGGAAGCGGATCAGGGTACACGTGGACGCTGGCCGCGGGCAGTAACGCGCTGCCTAACGGTATTGTGCTCTCTACATCGGGCATTTTGAGCGGCACTGCGACAGCCACTTCCACCGTGGCCATCACGGTGCAGGTAGCGGATTCGGTGGGCACCGTGGCGACGAAGCAATTCCTTCTTTCGGTGGTGGCCAATCCGCTCACCATCACCACCAATTCTCCGCTTCAGGACGCCTCGCAAAGTCTCACCTATACAGCGACGCTGCAGGCCAGCGGCGGAACGGGGAGCAACTACTCCTTCACAGTGATCAGCGGCTCTCTGCCACCGGGCGTCAATCTGAGCCCGAACGGAACGATGACCGGGACACCGTCGGCGGCAGGGTCGTTCCAGTTCACCATCCAAGTCACCGATAGCGGCGGCGGAGCGGCAACAAAGCCGTTCACGCTGTCTGTGATTGCACCGAACCTGACCATTACGACGCAATCGCTGCCCGCAGCGGCGACTGGACAAAGCTATTCCTCCACGGTGGCGGCGAGCGGTGGAACACAGCCTTACACATTCACCGTGACGGTGGGCGCGCTGCCCACGGGGTTGAGTTTGAATTCCACTACGGGAGCGATCACCGGCACGCCAACGGCACAGGGTGGATTCAACTTCATTGTTCAGGTGCGCGATGCCAATGGATTGACGAACACAGCCAGCCTGGCGATTCAAGTGGTGACATTCGGGATCACAACGGATGTTCTGCCGAACGCAGCCGTCGGCGTAGCTTATAGCGCGGCGTTGGGTACATTGGGCGGGACTCCGCCGCTCACCTGGTCGATCAGCGCGGGATCGCTGCCGGCGGGCATCAGCCTTGGATCTTCCACAGGCAACTTGAGCGGCACGGCCAACAGCGCGGGAACGGCGACGTTCACCGTTCGCGTGCAGGATGCCGTCTCCAACGTGGCCACACGGCAGTTCCAATTGACGGTGACCACGGGTCTCACGATTACGACGCAATCGCTGCCCAACGGCACGGTGGGAGTCGGGTATCAGCAGACACTGCAGGGGACGGGCGGAACCGCGCCCTATACGTGGTCCGTAACGTCGGGGGCATTGCCGGTAGGCTTGTCGCTCAACGGCGGGACGGGCGTGATCGGTGGGACGCCGAACACGACCATCGGAAGTCCCTACACGTTCGTCATCCGGCTGCGCGACAACACCGGAGCACAGACCGAGAAGCAATTTACTATCGCCATCGCAGGATCGTCGGGCGGACCCGCTATCAGCACGGCATCGCTGCCCAATGCGACGCCGGGAATCGCGTACTCGCAGACGCTCACAGCCAGTGGCGGGACCGCACCGTATACTTGGAGCCTGACGAGTGGCATTCTGCCTTCGGGCTTTTCGTTGACGCCGCAAGGCGTGCTGGCCGGATCGCCGTCGCAAGGACAGATCGGCGTATATCCGATCACGGTGCAGGTAACGGATGCGGGCGGGCAATCGGCCACCAAGCAGTTCCAACTCACCATCGCCAGTTCCAATAGTTTGACGGTGGTTACCAGCGCCCTTAACGCGACGAATGTCGGCGTGCAGTACGTACAGGCACTAACCGCCAGCGGCGGAAGCGGCACCGGCTATTTGTGGCAACTGGCGGCGGGAAGCGGAGCGCTGCCACCGGGATTGAATTTGAGCTCCAACGGCGTCATCTCGGGCACCCCGCAGACCGCCGGCTCGTTCAATTTCACCGTGCAGGTGGCGGATTCCACCGGGGCGACGGCGACACGGCAATTGAGCATCACGGTGACGGCGGTGCTGACGGTGGCTACGGCCAGCGTCCCGAATGCGACGCTGAATGGCACCTATCCGGCCTATTCGCTGCAAGCCGTGGGTGGAACCGGAAACTACAACTGGCTCCTCATTGGCGGGGCACTGCCGCAGGGAATATCGCTGACCCCATCGGGCGTACTGACGGGCATCCCCACCGTGACGGGCACTTTCAATTTCACGGTGCGCGTCACCGACACGCAGACCAGCAATACGGCCACGAAAGATCTATCCATCACCGTGCAGGCCGGCGGTACGCTGAGCATCACCACGGAGTCCATACCGGCCGTCGGATTGAGCATCGCTTATGTGTTCGCCTTCCAGGCCGTGGGCGGACAAGCGCCCTACACGTGGACCGTGGTGAACGGGGCGTTGCCGCAAGGTTTGACGCTGGCCACCAATGGCGTGCTCTCCGGCACGACCGCGGCGGCGGGCACTTATCCCATCACGCTGCAGGTACGCGACAACCTCAATCTCATTACGCAGAAGCAGTTCAGCATCGCGGTGGGCGGCAGTGGATTGACCATCCTCACGCCTTCCCTTCCGGCGGCAACGCTGAACAATACTTACACGTTTGCCCTCGCTGCATCAGGCGGCATCGCGCCTTACACCTGGAGCATCCTGAGCGGCCAGCTTCCCACCGGGATGTCGCTCACTCCGAATACGGGAGTGATGACGGGAATACCGACGGCAGCCGGCACGTACACGCTGTTCTTCCAGGTGGCCGATAACACCGGGGCTACCACCAACAAGTCACTTACTCTACAAGTGGTGGCGGGGCTGACGGTCAATACCAGTTCGCTTCCCAACGGGCAGACGGGCGTTACTTACAACCAGACGCTCTCGGCTTCCGGGGGCGTGAACACGGGCTTCGTGTGGACGGTCATTTCCGGATCGCTGCCGCAGGGTTTGACGATGTCGACCGGCGGAGTCATTTCCGGTGTACCTGCGGTGAACGTCACATCCACGTTCACGGTGCAAGTGACGGATGGCGCCGGCGGCACGGCGACACGGCAACTCTCGATTCAGATTGGCGCTGCTTTGACGATTAGCCCGGATGCGCTGCCGAACGGGAGCGTCGGGACCTCTTACAGCCAATCGTTGACGGCTAGCGGCGGCACAGGGGCTTTGCAATGGTCCGTATCCGCGGGCGCGTTGCCGGGAGGAGTCAGCCTGGGCGCGGGTACCGGGTTGTTGTCCGGCACACCCACGGCAGCCGGTTCGTTCAATTTCACCATCCGTGTGCAGGATGCGAACAATGCCTCGGCGACCAAGGCGTATAGCGTGGTGATCGGGGAAGGATTGACGATTACCACCGCGTCGCCGTTGCTTGCAGCTTCGGAGAATGTGGCCTATTCGCAGACGCTGGCGGCGTCGGGCGGCACGGCGCCCTTTACCTGGAGCCTGTCGGTCGGCAGCTTGCCACCGGGGCTGACGTTGAATACGAACTCCGGCGTGATTAGCGGCACGCCGACTACGGCGGGCAACTACAGCTTCATCGTGCAGGTGCGCGATTCGCGGCAGGTGAGCGGGCAGAAGGCATTCACGCTGCAAGTGGGCGGCAGAATCACGATTGCGACGCCGGCCACGCTGCCGAATGCGACTATCCGTACCGCGTATAGTGAAACGCTGGTGGCCTCCGGCGGTACGGCGCCCTACTCATGGTCGCTGGCTCCGGGCGGCATTCCGCCGCTGGGCATGACCGTCGATCGCGACGGCGTGCTGGCGGGGACACCGACCAATGCGGGAACGTTCACCTTCACCGTGCAGGTGTCTGACAGTGCGGGCGCGAGCGCATCGCGGACCTTCACACTGACCGTGCAGCAGGCGTTGAGCATCACTACGGCGTCGCCCTTGCCCGCGGCAATCGCTGGATCGGCGTACGCGCAGGCGATGGCGGCAGGGGGTGGACTGGCGCCCTACACATGGTCACTGGCATCGGGCGCATTGCCCGCGGGAGTCTCATTGAGCCAGGCAGGGATTCTATCGGGCACACCGACGGCCAGCGGAACGTTCACCTTCGCCGTGCAGGTCACCGATAGCAACCGTGCCACGGCCAGTTCGACTTATTCGCTGATCGTGCGCCTGCCTTCGACTCCGGTGTTTACGATCACGGGCTTGCCGGAAACGATCACGCCGGCGCAGCAACCGCGACTCACGCTCGGCATTGGCGCGGCGTATCCTGTTCCGATTACGGGAACGCTGACCATGACGTTTACGCCTGACGCTACCAACCCGGCCGATGATCCGGCGGTGGCGTTCAGCTCCGGTGGACGGACACTGAACTTCACCGTTCCCGCCAATGCCACCGACGCGCAGTTGCCGCCGGGTTTCGCGATGCAGACGGGTACGGTATCGGGCGAAATCAAGCTCGCCTTGACGCTGCGGGCGGGCGGCACGGATATCACGCCTTCGCCGGCGCCAACGGTGGTGGGCCGCGTGGCGAAATCGGCGCCGGTCATCCGCACCGTCACCGCGCGGCGTGTCGCCAGTGGGTTAGAGGTAGTGATTACGGGATTCTCCACCACGCGCGATATTTCCTCGGCGACGTTCCGGTTTTCGCCTGCGCCGGGCAGCTCGCTGCAGACCAGCGAGTTGACGGTGCAGCTCACGGATGGCGCGCGCACGTGGTATCAGAGCGAGACCTCGCGGCCGTTTGGCAGCCAGTTCACGCTCACCCAGCAGTTCAATGTGCAGGGGGATACCAGCGCGATTGCCTCGGTGTCGGTGACGCTGACGAACACCTCGGGGACTTCGGCGGCGGGCTCGGCGAATTTCTAAGCGCTCCGCGGCTGTTAGCAGTCCAGTGAACTCGCAGGTGGGGTGGGGTCCATCTCTCCGTCGGACAATTACCAAAGTAACTGGTAATATAAATCATGGCCAGCAACCTGGTAGAGAGCAAACTTCTTGTAGCCGATGAAGCCTGGTGTGCCCTCGCCAGCCTCCACCGTGATTACCCTGCCCGCCGTGGATTCACCGCCAAAGAGATTCTGGAGCGGGCCGCCCAACGATCCACATCCCCCCTCCGCCCCGGCGTGCAGGTGCATATTTACCAACACAACGTCGCCAACGTCCCAGCGACCTCGGGCCGCTACCGCATGTTCTTTCGTCTTCCCGATGGCACATTCCGTCTCTATCTGCCGGGAGACATATGCGACCCACTGAGAAAAGGAAAAACGAAGCCGGATTGGGAAGACCTGCCGGCAAACGACCGTCCCCTCCTGGAGTTTTACGATCGCGAGTTCAGGTCCAGGCACACTGAGCCCAACCCTGAGGACGATCCACTTGTATCACTCCGCGGTAGTGGCAAAAAGCTCTGGGAGGATGCAGGTGGAGCGGATCAGTATATCCGGCAAGAAAGGATCGCATGGGAGAACCAGTCGAGCGCGGACGCCACGAATGGGAACGACGAGATGGAGGACGTTTGGCGGCGAATTGTCGCCTGCGAGGGGCAGGAATTCGAGACCACTACGGGCTTGCCGTTCACTTACATCGTCGATGCACAAGGTCTTTGGCCTGTCCGCAACGGCAAGAGAATCAACATGAAACTGTCCCGAGGTGAGATAGGTAACGCGATTCGGAAAGGACGTCCGGAAAAGGTCGCCGATTTGAACAAGAAGTTCCGGGATCCATCCTATCTGTTCTCGCTGCTTCGAGACGGGAGAACTGCGCCCAGGTCGTGGAGACGCGGCTGATGGCAACAATCTTCTGGGACTCTAACCTCTTCATCTACATCTTTGAAGACAACCCGATGTTCGCCGAGAAGGTGCTGGCCGTGCGTGCCATCATGCGAAAACGGGGAGACCGATTGCTCACCAGCGCTCTGGCGGTTGGCGAAGTGCTGGCACTCCCCGCCAGACGAGGCGAGCATGAACTCTTCAAGCGCTACCAGGCGTTCTTCGAAAGCCCCGAGGTTACCATCCAACCATTCGACATGCAGGCGGCCATCCGGTTCGCCGAAATACGTAAGGTCCAGTCCATTACCCGAGCGGACGCGGTTCACTTGGCCTGTGCTTCCGCCGCCGGCGTAGATCTGTTCCTCACCAACGATCAGGATCTGGCCAGGCACACAATCCCTGGAATCACCTTTCTGACTACGCTGGACAAGGCTCCTTTTTAGCAGCGCGGGAGCTACTCCAGCCCCCACAGCTTATCCCGCACATGCTGGAATTTGAACCGCGCCGGATTCACCGCAGTCGCGCCTGGAGAATCCACTGGAATAATCTTCGCCGACACGGGCTCATAGGCCGCGCGCGGCGCGATGGTTCCCTTCGCCACCAGAATCCGCTGCCGCTCGGGATAAATCCCCAGGCTGATGATCTGGTGCAGGCTGTTCGGCGTGGAGCGCTCCGTGTTCAGCACCAGCAGATTCTTCACATCCATGGTGGAACCTTCCACTTCGATCACCGCGGTGAGCCCCTGGCCGTGATAGCGCCCGCCGCCGTGGCGCACTGCCGTCTCGATATAGCGCCCGTCATGCAGCGACTTCACCGTGCCCTTCACCTGCACAGGCTTGCCATGCATGTTGTCGGTCTTGCCGCCGACAGCCATGTCAAACGCTCCGCCGATGCCCGCCGCAACGGCAGCTTTCACCGCTGCGCGATCCCAGATGGTCACCACCCAACCCGTCGCCTTCTGCTTCACCAGTTCATCCAGGATGAAGGTGCTGTCGCCGGCCGAACCGCCGCCGATGTTATCGCCGGTGTCCATCAGCGTGACCGGAAACTTCGTCTCCGCCATCGCCTGCTGCACGGCCTGGGCCGGATCCGGCAACCGCAGAACAATCTGATCACGATTCCCCCACAAGCGGTCCGAAAGCCGCTTCGCTTCGCGCTCGGCCAGGTCGCGATCGTTATCCGTCACAATGACGACCGAAGGGCCCACGTAGGGCACGTCTGCATATTGATATCCGCCAGAAACGCTGGCCGCGAGTATTTTCGGATTTTTTTCCAGCGCGATACTGGCGTTGGTAATCGGCAACAGGGGCTCGGCGTAGGTGTTCTGGAAAATGATGTTGTAGATCATCGGCGGCTTGACCACGGTTTGCACCGGCTTCACTTCGCCGCGCAGCATGCGGGCCATGATGGTGGCGGCCTGGATGCCGCGGTCCTTCGTGTCCAAATGCGGATTCTGTTTGTAGGTGATCAGCACCGAGGACAACCGCACGATCTCCGGCGAAACGTTGGCGTGAAAATCGTGGGTGACGATGATGGGGAACTGGGCTCCCAACTGCGCACGCAAGCGGCGAACGGTTTCTTCATCGCCATGCGGGATGCCATCCACCACCATCGCGCCATGCAGCGCCAGCAGCAGTCCATCGATCTTGCCGGCTTCCTTGATGCGCTTCTGCAGGCGGCCCACGATGGTCTCGTAGGTGTCTTTCGTCAGCGGCCCTTTGGGAGTCGCACCGGTCGCCAGCGTGGGAACCAATTCCAATCCTTGTTTGCGCCCGCCTTCCACAAACCCGGATACTTCGCTGCTCGACTTGGCCCACAGATCAAGCAACTCCGCTCCCCCTTCCTGCAGACGGAAATCATTGAGCGTGGTGTGGGCCGGATTGAACGAGTTCGATTCGTGCATGAAGCTGCCGATGGCGACACGGAATTTCGTCGATTGCGCGGCGCAGGCAAGCGGCAGCAACAAAGCAAGAAGGAGGGACCAGTATTTCATGGTCCCTCCAATATACAGCCCGAAGGCTGCTTACATCGAATCGGCGAGGAGGAGTGCCGCTTCGGTATCGAGGAAATTCACGGTGTACCCGGCTTGCAGCTTGCGCATCTCGGCGATCGCCACAGCGCCGGCCTCCTGATCGAGCAGAGTGGCCACCTTCTGCGCCGCCGCCGGGTCGGCCATGCTGCGCCGCACAAAGCCGGCGATGTTGGCGAAGTTCAGCATGCGGGCGGAACTCTGCACGGCGGGCAAGGAGCTCAGTCCGGGCAGTGACGCCCAGTCTTCTCCGTTGGCGCCAAGCTCCAGGGCACGCGTGAAGTTCAACCAGTACTCGCTGCCATCGGGCATCTTCACAATCTGATCGCGCGCCGCGGTGAGACTGAGCGGCGCGGACTGCGCGGTCAACGGCGATTCGATATAACTGCGCACCGACGCCAGTGCATCCTTCTGCACCGCCGGCAACGCGAGTTGGAACAGGCGTCCGTACATCCGTGCGGCGGCATCATAAGCATCGGCGAGCATGCGCTTTCGCCCGGCATCAGCCCCTGGCGTGGGCACAAAGTTCAATTGCCCTTGCACACCCCAGGGCGCCACCTCGATCACCAATACGCCGGTCTGCGAACCGGTGACTCCCGGCACTGGCTCGCTGAAGAGACGGATACGGGTCGCCGTGTTCTCCGCAATGGCGATGCGATAACCATCCTTCGATTGCCCCGGATTCGTGAAGCTCAGCTTCCCGGTTTGTTTGTAATTGTTCTCAATCCCGGCGGCGATCTGCCGCAAGGTGCGCTCCGCACGATCGCGATTGGCCGCTTCGCGCACGCGCTGCACCGCGGGCAGCATCTGCAGCACAATGGCCACCAGCGCCACCGCGGCGAGTAGTTCTATTAGCGTAAAGCCGGCTTGGCGCCGGTCTGTATTTGGGTTCATTTCGTTCCTCCACTTCATCCATGCGGAGGAACCAGCGAACATCGATCAACAAAGCTATTTCTTCGCTGCCAGTGCCGCGGCGATCTCGTAGTGGTACTTCACAAAGCGCTGCAATTCCGATTCGAGAATCCGCTCCTGATCGCTGTGCGCTCCGAAGCCCTTCGGCCCATCCTCGGAATCCACGGCCGGGCCGATGCCGTAGCAGGCCATGCCGCGGGCACGCAGATACGCCATATCCGTGGCGCCGGTCTGCATCATGGGCAGCGTCACCACGCCTTCGTAATGCTTCTTCACCATCGCCTCAATGACGCGAAACGCCTCGTTGTTCAGCGGCGACGGCGGCGCGCCGGGACGCGTGTCGCGGAACTCGCTGACCACCTTCACGGCCGGATCGTTGATGACGCCACGAATCTGATTGACGAACTGCTCCATGTTTTCATCCGGCAGGGCACGGATATCCAGGGTCGCTGCCGCCTCGGACGGAATCACGTTCACCCGGTAGCCGGCCTGAAACATATTCGGCGAAATGGAAGTACGGAGCATGGAATTGTGTCCCGGCTCGCGCTCGGCGAAGTACTCCTGAATGGCCGCCGATTGCTCCGGGTTCACCAGGTTGTTGTAGCGCGCCGCTTCCTCCGGAGTGCTGATGGTTGCCAGCCGCTCAAAGTACGTGCGAGTGGTGTCATTGAGCCGCATCGGCGGTTGCCAGGAGGCCACTTTGGCCACGGCCTGGGCCAAGTGAACAATGGCGTTGGTGCGCAGCGGGCGCGATCCATGCCCGGCCGGACCGTTCGAAACCAGCCGTACGGCGTACGGGATTTTTTCCGCCGTGGCGATGGAAACGTATCGCAGACGGCCACCAGCGCGCACGCCACCCCCAGCTTCGGCGAGGCAATATTCGGCATCGATCTTGGAGTAATGATTCTCCACCATGTACTTGATGCCGAACCGCACGTTGCCTTCTTCGCCCGCTTCGGCCAGGAAGATGACGTCGCGATCGAGCGGCACTTTCAGCCGCTTCAGCAGCAGCATCGTCATGAGGCACGCCACCACGTTGTCTTTGTCATCTACGGTGCCGCGCCCATAGACATAGCCACCATCGCGCGTGGCGCCAAAGGGCGGAAAGGTCCACTTCTTCGGGTCGACGTTCACCACGTCCGTATGGCCCATGATGAGCAACGGCCGCTTGGCGCCGCTTCCCTTGAGACGGGCCACCAGGTTCGGCCGGTTCGGGTCGCGAGTGAGAATCTCGTTGGGAATCCCCTCCGCATCCAGCACTTTCTTCAAATACTCAACGGCCGGCAATTCGATGCCGGGCGGGTCACTGGTGTCGAGACGAAGAATCGCCTGGAAGTGGCGCATCGTCTCCTCCTCCACGGCGCGCCAATCGGGGCTTTGCCCGGCCAGCGGCAATCCGAAAAGGAAGAGGACTACGGTGAGGAACATTGGAACATTCTAGCGGGCTTGGAGCGGAGCATGATAGGGCTCTCGCGCCGATTCCGCATTGTCCAGATAGATGCCGCACAGACGGCACGAATCCTGGAGGACAATGATGGCTCACCTTTTTATTCCTACTCCTTATGAGGAACAGCTCCCAGTCTTTTTCAACGTGGACGCAGTGGTTGGGGCACAACCGGCGAAGAACAACCGCGAGGATGTACTGCTGGTGCAGTTCGCGATGCAGGTGATCGCCAATAGCCCAGTGGCCACCACCCACCCGGACTTTCTCGCCGCCTGCAAGAAGGTCCGCGTCACTGGCGTGATCGACACGGAAACCATCGAGGCCATCCGCCAGATGCAGCTCAAAAATTCAATGCCAGGGGCCATTGCCGACGGCCGTGTGAGCCCAGCCAAAGGCGGCGCCAGCTACGGCCAATCCACGTATTCCATCGCCATCCTGATGAACTCGCTGCAAAACCGGAATGTCGATGTATGGCCGCGCATCGACAAGATTCCCGGCTGCCCGGTTGAGTTGCAGGGCATGGTGAAGCGCACCGTCGCCGGAATCTAGCCCTTGCCTGGTGTCCCAGCCAGAAGCATCAGAAAGCCGAAGAAGAGCCCGGCGCCCAAGAGCACGGCCGTGGCCACCACGGTCCAGACAACGGACTGCGTGAAATACACCAGCGCCGCCACACCGAGCGTAAACAGCACCAGCAGCACCGCGCCCGCCAAGGGCAGCAGCGTCATCCATCCGCCCACCGCGCCCAAAGCCTCCTTTGTGTCAAACAGAGCGGGGATCCTTGGCACGCTCCACGCGAGGATCAACACACACAGCACGTAGAACGTTGCTTTCGCACTCGTCAGCATCATTGCCCGGGCTCTCGGAACGATCGTTCCACTTTGTCGTTCACATCGGTGGAAACCGGGCCGTCGCGCCACAGCCAGCGCATCATTTCCGGAAAGATCGCGCCGCCCTGCTTTTGTCCGTGGCGGCCGATTCCCCAGGTGTAGTTCAGATCGTAGCCTTTGTCGCGCAAGGCTTCCATCAGGCGCACGTTTTGTGCGAACCAATCCCGCGTCTGGTCGTAGCTGCCATCGCGCCGCTGGCCTCGATTGTCGTTGCGTCCATCCTGCAGGAACACGCGCAACGGCTTCTTCTCGCTCTTGCGCACGATGTCGGCATAGGCATGCCCGCCGCGCAGATTGACAAAGCTGCCGACAATGCTCAGCACCTTGCGGAAATGATCGGGACGCTCCCAGGCTACGGTGAACGCGGCAATCGCTCCGGAACTCGCGCCCCCGATGCCGTGGTCTTCGGGCCGCTTGGAGATGTTGTACTCCTTGTACAGCACGGGCAGCAGTTCATCCACAATCACCCGGGCATACTTGTCATCAAGCGAGTTGTATTCGGCGGGCCGGTTCGTATTGCGGTCGCCCCAATCGCGCGGATGCGGCTCCGGCTGCTCCGGCGTGCGCCCCGGATTGATGAACACGCCGATCATCACCGGAATCTCACGGCGGTAAATGAGGTTGTCCATGACGTTCTGCGCCCGCACATCGCCATCGGCGAACTTGAAGGCCTGCCCGTCGTTGTAAATCATCAGGCACGCCGGTTTGTGTGGATCATACTGGGCCGGGACATAGACCCAATAGGTGTGCTGCGTCCCCGGGTACGCCTGGCTGGGCAGCGTGAAAGGCCCGTCAATACGGCCTTTCGGCACACCTTCCTGCGAAAACGAATCGGGACCGAGGCGATAGTGGATGTCTGTGTTCGGCCCTTGCGGACCTTGCGCGAAGGCGAGCGAGGCGCTGAGCAGCGCGGCCACAGCGAATTGCATATGAGGGGCAAAGTAGCACAGCGAATCCGTTGAGTACAATAACGGGATACCATGCAACGCCGAACCTTTCTTGCCGCGTCCGCAAGCCTTGTACCCGCACTGGCGCAGACGCCCATTCCGATCATTGACACGCACATTCACCTGTTCGACCCCACGCGTAAGCAAGGCGTGCCGTGGCCGCCCAAGGACGCCGTGATGTATAAGCCCACGTATCCGAAGCAACTGCGCGAGGTAAGCAAGGGCCTGGGCATCGTGGGCGCCATTGAAGTGGAATGCAGCCCCTGGTTCGACGACAACCAGTGGGTGCTGGATGTCTGCGAGAAAGACACCATCATGGTCGGCTTCATCGGCGATCTGGAGCCATTGAAGCCGGAGTTCCGCTCGCACCTCGATCGCTTCACAAAGAACAAGCTGTTCCGTGGCATCCGCTACGCCTACCTGTGGGGCCGCGATTTCCGGGCCGATATGGCGAAGCCCGAGTTCATCACTGGCATGAAGGATTTCGCCGCGCGCGGGCTGACACTCGACACAGCCAATCCCAGCGTGAAGATGCTGGAAGATGTGTTGCGGATCACCGACAAGGTGCCGGAGCTGAAGGTCGTCATCGACCATCTGCCGAAGACCGAAGTGCCCGCCAATCGCAGCATCTATGTCAACGCCATCCGCGAACTGGCCAAGCGGCCCAAGGTTTGGGTGAAGGTGTCGGCGGTGCTGGCCAAAGACAACAGCGGCAAGTTCCGCTACGACACGGCGTACTACAAGCCGAAGCTCGATGAGATTTACGAAACATTCGGCCAGGACAAGGTGATCTTCGGCAGCGATTGGCCCAACAGCGAGCCCAGCGGCAACTACTCGCAGGTGCTGGCGGTGGTCCGCGAGTACTTCAACGGCAAGGGCCGCCCGGTGGCGGAGAAGTATTTCTGGAAGAATTCCGTGGCAGCCTACAAGTGGATCAAGCGCGACGGCTCGCAGCCCTCAGCGTAACGGCCGGATCTTGATCGCGCGGAACCACGCGGCATCGTTGTGGTTCTGCAGCGCGATCGGGGTTTTCAATTTCGGCACTTCGGCCAGCGCCTTGTAGATCGGCGACGCAGTGGTCCAGCGCTTCGCCGCATGGGCGCTGGCTTCCGGCGAGCCGAGATCGCCTTCCACTACCTTCACGCCATTGAGCCAATGCTCGATGTGTTTTCCGCGCACGACGATGCGCGCGTCGTTGAACTCGCCGGGCGCCTTTGCCGCGTTCTTCGTTACCGCAATCATGTCGTAGAGCGCGCCGGCCTGATAGAACGGCCCGCGCCTTGCGTCGGCATGCCCGGAATCGTCGATCACCTGGTATTCAAAACCGACGATATATTCCTGTGTTGATTCGGCCCTGGGCACGGCGCGCGAGGCAATTGCGTCGTTGGCCAGATCCTCGAAGCGTTTGAACTTGCCTGTCTTGAGCTTGCGCTCATCAAGGAAAAAGCGATCCTGAATGCGGTATTTCAGCCCGCTGTTCCCGCCTGGAGAAATCTTCCACTGGAACGACAGTTCGAAGTCGCCGAACGATTCGGTGGTGAACAGATCTTCGCGCAGTCCGGGCTTGGGATTCGATTTCAGACAGCCATCCTCAATGACCCAGGACGCGCCGGGCGGCGATTTCTTCGCCGGGTCATCCCAGCCGTGGAAGCTCTTGCCATCGAACAGCAGTTTCCATCCGGCCTTCTTTTCCGCCGGCGTCAGTGCATTCGGATCGGCGGCGGCAAGCGTCAGGCTTACCCCAAGCAACATGGCGAATTTCATTACGCCTCAGAATAACAGACGCTGGCACTCATTTGAGACAATCGCCATCGAAACGGCGATGCTTGGTGAAATGCTGCCTCCCCCGCTAGCTGGTGAACGGACGAAGCAACACGTTCACCAATCCGCGATGCGGGGGCGCTTCGGTCCCATAGCCCTCCGGCCATTTGCGCTCCGGCAGGTGCAGTGTACCGAACAGTCCGTCCACGCAAGGCAACAAGGCGGCGTAATTCCTGTTCCGGGCCGCCTCATCACGGGCGTGATGCCAGTGGTGAAAAGCAGGCGTCGAAAGCAGATACTCGAGCGGTCCCAACCGCACCCGGATGTTCGAGTGAATGAAGAAGCTCCACAACGATCCCACCAGCGTCGAAACCAGAGGAACGATGTCCGCCGATTCCGCCATCGGTTGCGCCAGCCCAATCAAATAAAGCGGAGCCAGTCCGCACAGCCGCTGGAAAGCCACGTCGAAAGGATGTGCGTGCGAGTTGACCAGCCAGTCTACCTCCTCAGGCTCGTGATGGACCGAGTGAAAGCGCCACAGAAGAGGAATCTCGTGCGCCACCCGGTGACCCCAATAAGATCCTACTTCGCCCACCGCGACGGTACATACCAGCCGCAGGAAAAGCGGAAGCCCGGCAATGGTTTCCATCCAGGCAACACTCAACACCCGATGGGCCGCCCACGCCACTGCAGCCAACGGGATGGCTAACAGCAGATTGGGCAGCACGTTGTTGAGGAAGTAGAGGGCCACATCTGTCGATTTGTGGCCCCGCTCCGTTGCGCGCCTCTTCACCGGCAGGAACCGCTCCAGCGGAACGAACACGGCCGTCAGCACCACCAGCCAAATAGCGAGACGGAAAATGTTCACCCAAAGAGGCGCCATGACTTACACCCTCCTCTGCCGCCGGCAGCGGTAAACGATGCCCGCCAGACCAAGCATTGTCAAAGCCAAGGCGCCAGGCTCCGGCGTCTCATTGAGTGTCACTCCGTCCAGCAGCACGACCGGCGGCAACCCGCTCGGCGCACCCACCGCGTAGAACGACAGAGTCGCCGTGGCCGAGTTCGGAGTGAACAACATGGACTGGCTCATCCAATCCACAAAGTCGTGGCTGGCATTGCTCATCAAATCGGACAGATGTGTCTCGCTGCCGAGGGTGACTTCCCAACGTTCCGTGGTGGCTCCGGAGAAGAACTGAAACTGTGCGGCGGCCTGGTAGAAGGTGAGTTCGTAGGTCTGCCCTGGCGTCAATCCCGTGATGGTTTGGGAAAGCGTGCCAGCCCAGACCGGGTCGCCATCATTGGCATAGAAGTTGCCGCCGTCCGGGCTTGTGGCGGGGAACCCGCTGCCGGGCCAGAGCTTGGCGCTGTTGCCGCAGGCATCGGTGGTCGCGGTTCCCGGAAAAACAACGCAATCGAGAAAACCGGTGGTTGTCGTCCATCCAGGCAGTGCGGTTGTGTTACCTGCCGGCACCTGAAAGCTGGAAGTGTAAATCGGATCGACGGTTTCAAAGGAACCATTGGTTACCAGGTTGGCCTGCGATGGCGGAACGCACAGGAAGATCCATGCGCTGATTGCCCATAGCACTCGGCCGGGAATTGGAAAGTTGTGAGTGGAGACTTTCATACCCGGGAATGCGCTGGAGTTTTGGAACCGGGGTCAATTTCGAACGTTCTACCGGGCCGCGGTTTCACGCTCCAGAAACTCTTTGCCCGCCGGGGTCAGCCGGTAGGTCGACTCCATCGCCGGCCCATCCGGCAACTGAAACTTCGGAGCTTCCAGGGATAGAAATCCCTCCGACACCAGCGTGTCCAGACGCATCTTGCGGTCCGCATCGCGGCCTGCATGCAAACCGCCGGTAACCGCCACCATGTGGAGTAAACCTACGGAAATCGTGTCCATAGCGATTCCATCCTAGACCCGAATGCCGGCAGTTACAAGGGTTAATTTCACCAGGCCACCACTTACAAAGTGTGCTATCCTGCGAACCTAGTTTCCCACGCTTCAGGAATTTCTTCCGCGCCACGTATGTTCGCACTTATTGGAACAGGAGGTTCTCTCATGTTACGCGCTATTCTCATTCTTTTCACACTGGTGGCGGCTCTCTGTGCACAAACCGGCACCGCTCGTTTGCGAGGCGTCGTGCTCGATGGATCCGGCGCCGTCATCCCAGCCGCACAGGTCACCGCACTGCATCAGGAGACCGGTCTCAGCCGCTCCATGGCCGCCAACGAAAGCGGTCAGTACAGTTTTGAGGCGATGCCCCTGGGTGCTTACACCATCAGTGTAACCGCACAGGGCTTCAAGAAATTCTCCACCGGCAACAACGTGTTGAAGGTCGGCGATGTGCTCACCATCGACATCACACTCGAGCCCGGCACTGTCACCGAATCGGTGCAGGTGGAAGGCACAGCCACGTCGGTGGAGACGGCCGAAGCTTCGCTTGGCAACGTGTTGGACTCGAAGCCCATTGAACAGCTTCCCTTGAACGGGCGCAATCCACTCCACCTCATGGCGCTGATGCCTGGCGTTGCGGGGCACGCCTCGCAGGCCACCAGCCGCTCCGGAACCGTCACCTTCCAGGTGAATGGCGATCGCGGGCGCGGCATCTTCACCACGCTCGACGGCGTCGATGTCAGTGACCCGGTGATCCCGCGCGGCGAAAACGCACACGTGCTGCTCAATCCCGATTCGGTGGGCGAATACAAGGTGATCACCAGCGTGCCGAAGGCCGAATACGGCCGCAATAGCGGCGCCCAGGTGCAGGTGGTTTCCCGCTCCGGCACCAACCAGTTCCACGGCAATCTGTTCGAGTTCCACCGCAACACCATCTTCAACGCCAATGACTGGTTTAACAACCGAAGTGGCATTGACCGCGAGGTGCTGATCCGCAATCAGTTCGGCGGCTCACTGGGCGGGCCCATCAAGAAGAACAAGATGTTCTTCTTCTTTAACTGGCAGTCGCAACGCCTCTCGCAGAGCATTTCCGAAGTGCGCACGGTACTCACCCAGGAAGCGCGCGCCGGTGTTTTCCGCTACTTCGTGGGCGGTCGCAACCTGTCTTCGATGGTCGACGCGCAAGGCGTTCCCAACGTGCCGGCTTGCGGCGGTTCCGTTTCCACCAATTGCTTCCGGTCTTTCAACATGCCCGCCGCCGATCCGCTGGGCAGAGGCATTGACCGCTTTGCGAAATCGCAAATCGACCTCACCAACCTGCCCAACGATTTCACCGCCGGCGATGGCTTCAATACCGCGCGCTACCGGTTCAATGCGGGCTCGAATTCTCCGGTCGATTCCATGATGGTTCGCTACGACTACAACGTCAGCACGCGCCACCGCCTCTTCGGGCGCTACGCCAACGCTTACAACAACGTAAATGGCGATTTCATCAATAGCGGACTGCCCCGCTACCCGGCGAATCCGTCGTCCTATCCCGGGCGCACGCGCGAATCGCACAGCCAGGGCGCCGCCGTTGGTCTCACCACTACCATCGGCTCAAACAAGGTGAACGAATTCTCGCTCGGCTTCACGCGCAATACGCTGTTCTTCCTCGATCCGACACATCCCGGCATCGAGTCGATCGCCAACCTTCAGTCCGATCCGTATCTGTTCTGGGGCGGCACGGGGCGCGTTCCGGAGAACGGCCAGGTGCTCGACAACTTTTCGGTTGTGCGCGGCTCGCACACTTTCAAAATGGGCGCGAACCTGCGTTACTATCGCGTCAATCAATTCCGCCGCGCCACCAACTTCTTCCCCCGCTTCACCTATGGCACCGCCGATGCGCCGGTGTTCCTGAACACTAACCCGGCAAACGACATTCCCGGGATCAACACGAACGATCGCACCACGTTGAACTCGATGTTCAACGATCTCATGGGCGTCGTCGGCACGGTTCGCAAAGTGTTCTACTCCGATGGGAAAACGTTCCCCGGAGCGTACAACGAACTGCGCTTTCTGCAGCGCAACGGCGAATACAACTTCTATTTCCAGGACGACTGGCGTGTCACGCCGAGGCTGACGATCAACGCCGGCTTGCGCTATGAATACAACAGCGTGCCGGTGGACCGGTCGGGAATGCAGGTGGTGCAGGATCGTCCGCTCAACTCTCGTAGCGGCGATGTGGCGCTGTTACCCGCGGGCCCGGGGACTGGCCGCTCCTGGTATAACAACGATCTGAACAATTTCGCGCCGGTGATGGGCTTCGCCTGGACTCCTTTCGGCAACCAGAAGACCGCCGTACGCGGCAGCTATCGCATCGCCTACAACCGGCTGGTGGGATGGGCGCTGAACGTGGTGGAGCAGAATCAGCCGGGCACGACGCGCACCCAGATCCTGCGTCCGAACTCCTCGGCCAGCGCCACGGCGCCGCCGTCTGTGCGCGCTTCCGACGCGGCCGCGCGAGCCTTGATTGATCAGCTTCCCAATGGCGTCGTCGGAACCGAAGTACTGCGCACACCGCTGCAGGATCGCAGTTCCACGCCGCTGCTGTTTGATCCGAACCTGCGCACGCCCTATGTCAACCAGTGGAATTTCTCCATCCAGCATGAGGTCATTCGCGACACGGTGCTGGAAGTGGCGTACGTCGGCAACAAGGGAACGAAAATGTTCCGCATGTTGAATGAGAATCAGTCGGTCATCACGCCCGACTTCCTGTCCAGCTTCCGCGCCGCGCAGAACGGCGTGCGTACCGGCCCGATGGGCGCGCTGCTCAACACTTACGGCACGGCCGTGCCTGCCTCGGTCACCACCGATCTGCAGAACAACAACATCGGCGCCATCATTACCACAATGGATACCGGCGCGTTCAACGGAGTGGTGGGCGGACGGCTTGTGGCAGCGGGCCTCGGCCAGGGATACTTCCGCAACCCGCAGTTCACAACCGCGGCAATCGGTTGCTCCTGCACCAACTCCAAGTACAACGCGCTGCAGATCTCGCTCAACCGCCGTTTCCGGCAAGGCTTGATGTTCATGGCGAACTACACTTGGGCGAAGAGCATGGATGACATCTCCGACGATACCGATGGCGCGGGGCAAGGCCTGCTGATTCCCACCGACAACAACAATCGCCGCCTGGATTGGGCCCGCAGCGATTTCGACATTCGCCACCAGTTCCGTACAGCCGTCATTTACGATCTGCCGTTTGGCAAGAACCGGATGTTCGTGAACAAGGGCGGAGTGCTCGATTGGGTCATCGGCGGATGGACCACCAACACCATCATTGACTGGTCTTCCGGGTATCCCTACACCGTCAGTTCGGGTCGCACCACACTGTGGCCCGGCGTGACGTCGCGCTCTGATTTCAAGGGCGATCCCACGGCTATCGGGCGTCTTTCCAAGGATGGGAACGCGGTGAACTGGCTCACGCCCTCTGAGATTGCACAGTTCAGCGTCCCCGATGTCATGGGCTATGGCGCGGGCCGCAACATCTTCACCGGTCCCGGCTTCTTCCAGGCCGATTTCGGCTTGCACAAGAACTTCGCCTTCACGGAGCGGGTGCGGCTGGAATTGCGTGGCGAAGCATTCAACGTGTTCAACAATCAGAATTTCAATCCGCCCAACGCAACGTCGACGTCGGCTTCGTTCGGCGTCATTTCAACGTTGCGCGTGCCGCCGCGCATCATGCAGATCGCGGCGAAGATCGTGTTCTAAGGCTTCCAGATCGTACCCTGCAGGGAATAACGCCCCGCGGCGTTCATGTAGTAGACCGTGAGAATGCGTCCATCGGGCATCACCATGGACTCGGGATAACCGATGTCCCAGTTGACCAGATCGTTGCGCAGAATCACTTCGTGCTCCATGTCCCAGGTTTCGCCTTCGTCGTTACTGAATGCGGCGCGGATGCCGCCGGGCGTGCTGTGCACCGGCTCGCGTAATCCGTAAGTGCAGAGGACACGGCCGTCGGGAAGCTGCACCAGATCCGCCGGATGCCCGGTCATCGCGCTGGGCTTCGGCTCGGACCATGTCTTACCGCCATCCTTCGATTTCGCGGTCCAGATATAGCCTGTGTCGTTGCGCATCGCCGCCAGCAGATGGCCGCTCTTCATGCGCACTAATCCGGGCTCCTGAAAGTGCCCCTTCTTTCCTCCGGGATCATCGGCGATGGTGGAGAAGTACTGCCAGCTATTGCCGGAATCGGTGGAACGCAGCAGCACCGAAGCGTGATTCTGCACGTCGCCGCGCACGTTGTAGCCGATGAGTGGCATCAGAATGGAGCCATCGGGCATCGGCACCATCGCGTCGGCCGGACCTTCCGTGTCGCTGAAGTGCATCCCGGCGGTGCTGGCATACTGCGGTTCGGACCAGGTGCGGCCACCGTCCTTCGAGCGCACGGTATAGAACCCCAGATACTGCTTCCCTGCACCGAACGTGATGCGCGTCGCCCATTGGCGTTCATACTCGCCATCGGGGCGGTAGAGCCGGTTGAAATACACGGCCAGTAGAATTTCTCCGTTGGGCAACTGGAAGCCGCACGCTTCACGCTCATCCAGGTTGGGCACACCGAAGCGCGAACGCTCACTCCAGTTGCGCCCGTCTTTGGAATGCATCACCACAATATCTCCATCCGCGGCGAGATGCTCCGTGGCTTCGCGCGCGGTCACCAGATACTCGCCACCACGCAGCGCGACAATATCGGCCGGGTGCAGGTGGCGGTACCCGTTGCTGAAGATGGTGAAGTTTTCGAACCTCGCATCGGCGTTGCGATTGAGCAGCACGTCCACCAGTTCACTCAAGCGGTTGACGTCATTGCGCAGTTGCGACACCTCCTGGCGCAATTGCTCCGGCCCTTCCACCAGTACGTCTTTGCGATCCTTCACCATGAACCAGGCCTGGTTCCAGCGCTTCATGGGCATCAGTTCCACTTTGATGGTGACGCCTTCCCCGGCCTTGATCCGATCCTCCGGTACGGTGAGTTCGTAAATGCCGCTGTCGCCATCGAGGTTAAACTGGCGATGCCGGCCAAACGTCACCCACTCATGGCGGATGGCCCGATAGCGCAGGGCGAATCCGTTTCTGTTCCAGCCAAAGTCGCGATGCTGCCCGATGGAGAAGCTTAGGGCGTATTCGCCGTTCACCGACAGCTTCAACTCCGGCCCGCGCACAATCTCCGGAGGCAGCGGCGATGAGCCGGCGGCAAACACGAACGTCGTGCGGGCTTTGGTTGGGGCCGGCGCCGTTTTCCATTCCAGCCGGTTGTCCGTCATCTGACCCGGCGCCCACCACGCCGCGGTCGTGTAGCCCCGCACCGAACCCCGGAAATCGACCCCATTGAGGGCCACCGCCGAAAGATTATTATTGTGGGCGAAGACGACACTCGCAAAACCTTCCACCCGTTGCGCCGTTTGCGTGAGAGCGAGTCCGGCTGTAAGGCAGAATCCAAAGACCAGTTTCACCTGCATGAGTTGCTATTCTAAAACATAGGTTGGCCCACTACGGGCCATCCGCCCCACCAACCAGGAGTTCTCTAAACGAATGAAAGGCGTCGTGCTGGCAGGAGGCACCGGGAGTCGGCTGTTCCCGTTGACCAAGATCACCAACAAACACCTGCTTCCCATCTACAACAAGCCGATGATTTTTTACCCCATCCAAACCCTTGTGGATGCGGGCATACAGGATATCCTCATCGTTACCGGTGGGCGGAACTCCGGAGACTTCTTGCGGCTGCTCGGAAACGGCAAAGAGTTTGGCTTGAAGCACCTCAACTACACCTACCAGGAAGGCGAAGGCGGAATCGCCGACGCGCTGGACCTGGCCGAACACTTCGCCGACGGGCAGAAGATATGCGTCGTGCTGGGCGACAACATCATCGAAGGCAACATCCGGCAGGCGGCTGACGACTTCCGCGCGCAGCAACAGGGCGCAAAGATTCTGTTGAAGGAAGTGCCCGATGCTTCGCGCTTCGGCGTCGCCGAAATGAAAGGCGATCGCATTGTCGGCATCGAGGAGAAACCCAAGCAGCCCAAATCGAACTACGCGGTCACCGGCATCTACATGTACGACGGCTCAGTGTTCGAAAAGATCAAGAAACTGGTGCCCTCAGGCCGCGGCGAGTTGGAAATCACGGATGTGAACAACGCCTACATTCGCGAAGGCACGCTCACTTACTCCTTCCTGGATGGCTGGTGGACCGACGCCGGTACCTTCGATTCTCTCCGCCGGGCCACGAACCTGGTGGCGGAAACCGAATCGAAGCGCACGGGCGGCCCCTTGGCTGAGGAAGACGACGAATGAAGATACTCGTAACGGGAGGAGCCGGCTTCATCGGCTCAGCCTTCGTGCGCCTGGTGCTGGCCGAGCGTCCCGATTGCCAGGTGGTCAATCTCGACAAGCTCACCTACGCCGGCAACCTGGAGAACCTTGCCTCCGTGGCTGATTCGCCGCGCTATCGCTTTGTGAAAGGCGACATCGCCGATGGCCCGTTCGTGATGGACTTGTTCGCCCAGGAGAAGCCTGAGGCTGTGGTCCACTTCGCGGCGGAAAGCCACGTCGACCGCAGTATTCTTTCTCCTGACCCGGTGGTGCGTACCAATTTCTACGGCACGTTCTGCCTGCTGGAGGCGGCTCGCGTACACGGTGTAGCGCGCTTCCACCACGTCTCCACGGACGAAGTGTACGGCAGCATCGAAGAGCCGCACGACGCCGACGAGAACTATCCGCTCAAGCCTTCCAGCCCTTACTCGGCATCGAAGGCAGGGTCGGATTTGCTGGCACTGAGCTATCACACCACCTACAAACTTCCGGTCACCGTGACCCGCGCCTCCAACAACTACGGGCCGTACCACTTCCCGGAAAAGCTCATCCCGTTGATGATCAGCAATGCGCTGGAAGACAAATCGCTGCCCATCTACGGCGACGGCAAGCAGGTGCGCGATTGGCTGTATGTGGACGATCATTGCCGGGCCATTCTGGCGGTGCTGGAGAAGGGGCGCACCGGCGAAGTCTATAACGTAGGCGGCAGCCTCGCCCTGGAGAATGTGGAAGTGGTGCGGCGCATCCTGCGCGCCACGGGCAAGCCGGAAAGCCTCATGATCACGGTTACCGATCGCCCCGGCCACGATCGCCGCTATGCGCTCACCAGCGATAAGCTGGAGCGGGAAACAGGCTGGGCGCCGATCATGCCGTTCGATGAAGGGCTTGCGCTCACCGTCCGCTGGTATCAGGAAAACACCGGTTGGGTGAGCCGCGTCAAAAGCGGAGCCTATCGCGATTACTACGAAATGAACTACGCCGGCCGCTAGGAGTTGCCGTAATGCGCCTTGCCCTGCTGCTGTTGGCCGCTGCGCCGCTGATGCCGGCACAGCGCATGGATGTGCTTCCCCAACCGGGCTCGGCCGGTGACAACGTGGTGCGCCTGTTCGAAGCCGCGGCCCCAGCCGCCGGCGCGCCCTTTCCCGCGCTCTCCATCTTCGATGAGACTGGCCGGCCGTACAACACCTCTTCCTTGAAGGGCCGCTGGACCGTGCTGGTCAGCGGCTGTCTCACTTGACCGCCGTTTCGAAGCAAGGTCCCCAGTTTGGAGACCATCTTCCGGGATTACTCACCCAAGGGCGTACGGTTCTTCTATCTCTACAAGGCACTGGCGCATCCTGACCTTCATTCCTACATCACGCCGGTCACGCTCGAAGAGCGCCTGAAGCATATCCGCGAGGCGAAGCGAACGCTCGGTTCGCAGATCCCGTGGCTCTGCGACACCATGACCAATGAGCTGAAGCATGCGCTCGCCGACGCGCCCAACTCCGAGTTCCTCATCAACCCCGAAGGGAAGATCGTGGCGCGGCGCGCCTGGAGCGACCCCGACGCACTGCGTAAAGATCTGGAAGAGCACATCGGCAAAGTGGAGCGGGTGACGCAGGTTTCCGATCTCGGCATGAAGACCGCCGAGCCGCCCAAGCACGCGCCAACAGGCATCGTGCCGCGGCTGACGCTGAGCGAGCGATACCGCAGCCTGCGCGCCGAGCCGCAATTCGCCAAAACAAAAAACCCGTTTTATGTAAAGCTGCGCGCGGAGGCGGATCCGGCGCTGCTCCGCTCAGGAAAAGGGAAGCTGTACCTTGGCTTCTATCTCGATCCCATCTACGGAGTGCATTGGAACAACGAAGCCGCTCCGGTGAGCTTCGAAGTGTTCGCACCCGAAGGCGCCACGGTCACGCCAGGGAAGGGGCGCGGTCCCAAACTGGAGCAACCCGCCGATGCCGACCCGCGCGAGTTTCTGTTGGAGGCCGATCGAGGGGCCGCCACCGGTCCGTTCCGTGTTTCGTTCCGCTACTACGCCTGCACGGACACCTGGTGCATCCCGCTCACCCAGGAGTATCTGGTGCATTGGGATGCGGATCGTGATGGGGGCATCCGTCAATCCGGCAACCCCGCCGCATCGGGCCCCATGCGGCTGCTGAACGAATACGACACCTTTGATCGCAACAAGGACGGGAAACTGTCGAAGGATGAGCTTCCCGTACCGATGGCTCAGCGTTTTTCGATGATGGACGCCAACGCCGACGGCTTCCTCGATCGCGCCGAAGTGGAAGCGATGGCGGAGCGATTCCGCAATCAAGGCCCTCCGCGCAAGAAACGTTGACCCGCCGGCCATTACTTCTCGGAAATTTGATTGGACAAACTCGCCGCAGCACTCGATACCATCCACAGTCAAGGTGGCGACGGGCCTCCGGGCCGGTCGCAGTTCAGTCTGGGAAGACTGAACATGCAGGTCGCGCATGCCGCAAAGACGCATGAAGTCGTGTTTAGCGCAGCAAATCCTCCAACTGAATCTTCGCCCCGGTCTTCGCGTCCTTATACTTCACAATCACCGGCGTATACAGGGAAATCCCCCACTCCTTCCCCTTGCCGCTAGTCACCGCGCGGGACCCCGCCACTACCACCGCATCCTCCGGAACCACCAGCGGCAGATCATCCGTTGCCCGGATCACTTCACCTTTCACCAGATCATAGACCGGCGTCGAACGGTTCAAAATCGTCCCCGTACCCAGCACCGCGCCGCGCTTCACAATCGTTCCCTCATACACGCCGCAATTGCCACCCACCAACACGTTGTCTTCCAGGATCACTGGCATCGCGCCCACGGGCTCCAGCACGCCGCCGATCTGCGCCGCCGCCGAGATGTGGCAATTCTTTCCGATCTGCGCGCAGCTTCCCACCAGGGCATGCGAATCCACCATCGTCCCGTCATCCACAAACGCGCCGACATTCACATACATCGGAGGCATGCAGGTCACGCCCTTGCCGATGAAACAGCCGTCGCGAATCGAGGAGCCGCCCGGCACAATCCGCACTCCGCTCGACGCCGTGAATGTCTTTACGGGGTATGTCGCCTTGTCGAAGAACGGCTGGCGCGTTTTGTCCACCGACATGTCCACCACGGTCCCTAACCGGAACCCCAGCAGCACGCCTTTCTTCACCCATGCGTTCACGCGCCACCCCGTCGGGGCTTGCGAATCCGGCTCCGCCGAGCGGATCGTGCCACTGTTCAACGCATCCTTGAAGCGATGAAACAGCGCGAAGTGCGCCTCAGTATACGGCGAGGGCGGATTATCAAAAATTGCTTCGATTTCAGCTTGCAGCATGCACACTCCTGCCGGCCAGCAGATTCAGATCAGCCAGCACGGCTTCAATTTTGGCGAGACTCGCGGGCGAAGGCGGAACCAGCGGCAAGCGCCACACAGGTTCCAGCAGCCCCATCAAGGCCATCGCGGCTTTTACCGGAATCGGGTTCGATTCCACAAAATTCACTTCCATCAAATTCAGATAGCGGCGTTGCAGGCCGCGCGCGCGTTCGTAGTCGCCCTTCAGGCAGGCCTGCGCCAGCTCCGTCATCTCCGCCGGAATCTCGTTCGAAACCACTGAGATGACGCCCTTGCCGCCCAGCGCCATCAGCGGAATCGTGATCGAATCGTCGCCGCTGAGCACCACGAAATCGCTGGGCACTTCCTGAATCACGCGCGCCTGCTGCCCGATGTTGCCGCTGGCTTCCTTCACTCCGACGATGTTGTCGATCCCCGCCAGCCGCCGCAGCGTCGCCGGCTCCACATTGATCCCCGTGCGCCCTTGCACGCTGTAGACAATGATCGGGATTTCGATGGAAGCCGCGATCGCCTTGTAGTGCTGGTACAGCCCTTCCTGCGTCGGCTTGTTGTAGTAAGGCGTGACGGAGAGAATGCCGTCCGCGCCCATGGTTTGCAGCTCGCGAGCCAGGTCGATCACTTCGCCCGTGTTGTATCCGCCGGCGCCGGCCAGCACGGGAACAATTCCCTTCGCTTCCTCCAGCGTGATCTCCACCACGCGCAAATGCTCCGCGCGCTCCAGCGTCGGGCTTTCTCCCGTCGTGCCGCATGGCACCAGGAAATTGATACCGGCATGGATCTGGCGGCGCACCAGGTTGCGCAGGGTGGCTTCATCCAGTGAGCGATCCTGCGTAAAGGGTGTGACAATTGCGGTTCCGCATCCAGTGAACATCATTGATTCCTTTCCTTCCGAGCGGGCCTAGTTCCGTAGCGGTTTTCCCGTCTTCAACATAGCCTGCATGCGCTCCTGTGTTTTGCGCGTGCCGCACAAACTCAGAAACGCTTCCCGTTCCAGATCGAGCAGGTATTGCTCGCTCACTGCCTGTTCGCCGCTCAATCGTCCTCCCGAGAGAACGCCGGCGATCTTTTCCGCGATCCATACATCATGATCGCTGATGAAGTTGCCCTGGCGCATGGACCAGGCATACAGCTTCATGGCGGCAAAGACACTTTCGCCGCCCACCTTGATATCCGTTCGCGGCGAACCAGGCGCGTAGCTGGGGACAAGCGACAACGCCAGAGCCTTGGCATCCGCGATCAGACGCTCCTGATTCATGGAGATCCCATCGGCTTTGTTCAGCAGTCCCAGGTTCTTTGCGTCATCGGCGGAGGTGGATACCTTCGCCATCCCCACCAGCTCAAACACCTTCTGCGGATTCTTCAGCCGCATCAGCAGTTCCTTGCAACCGCCGCCGCCCGGGATCAAGCCGACGCCCACTTCCACCAGCCCCATATATAGTTCGGCCGAAGCCTGGCAGCGTGCCGCATGCAGCGAGATCTCACAACCGCCGCCCAGCGTTCGCGCGAAGGGAGCCACCACCACCGGCTTCGACGCATACTTGATGGCCATGTTCGCCTGCTGGAAGCGGTGAATTGCCGAGTTCAGCTCATCCCACTCCTCTTCCTGCGCAGCCAGCAGCACCAGCACCAGGTTCGCGCCGGCGCTGAAATCGGCGCCCTGGTTGGCAATGATCATCGCCTCGAAATTACGCGCCGTCTCCTCAATGCCCGCATGGATCATGGCGAAATGATCTTCGCCCAGCGTGTTCATCTTGCTGTGAAACTCCAGGCAAAGCACGCCGTCGCCCACGTCAATCAACGAAGCGCCGGTGTTCTGTTTCACCACTCCACGGGCGCGCTTGATCGCGGCCAGTTCCATCACTCCGGGCCGCGCCGGCGCCTCCGCGTAAGAGGCGCGATTGAGATCAAAATACTCGCAACCGGGCTGCCCGTTCTTGTCCGCGTCGCGATAGAACGACTGCGCGCCAGCCGAGAGCATGCGCTCCACATTCGCCGGCAACTCCCGCCCTTCGGCGGTGATCCGCTTCGCTGTCTCCACAAACCCCAGCGCATCCCACAACTCGAATGGCCCCAGTTTGTGGGCATAGCCCCAACGCATCGCCTGGTCGATTTCCACGATACGGTCACTGATCTCCGGCACCATTGAGGCCGCATACACCACGTAATCGCTGAACAGCTTCCAAAGAAAATTGCCCACGCGATCCGTGCCCGCCACCAGCGTTCGCAAACGCGCGCCCAAATCCTCAATCTGCCGCGCCTGCTCCACACTCGCAAAGCTCACCTTGCGCGCCGGGTGGTACTCCATCGTCTTCCAATCGATGGCGTGAATTTCCTTCGCCGGCCCCACCCGTTTGAAGAAGCCCTGCCCTGTCTTATCGCCCAGCCACTTCCGTTCCACCATCTTGCTGAGAATCTCATTCGGCACGAAGCGCTGGCGCCATGGATCATGCGGCACCGCATCGTACAGGTTGCGATTCACCAGGTACATGACATCCACGCCGACGATATCCAGCAAGCGGTAGGAAGCACTGTTCGGCAATCCAATCAGGCCGCCGGTGATGGCATCCACTTCTTCAATCGTCCAATCATCCTCGAAGGTGATCTTCCCAATCGTCGATCCAAAGAAGCTACCCAGCCGGTTGGCGATAAAGTTCGGAGTGTCCTTACAGGGCACCACGCCCTTGCCCAAACGCCGGTCGCAGAAGTCGGTGACGAAGGCGATTACATCGGCGCGCGTATCCGCTCCCGGAATCATCTCCATCAGGTGCAGATACCGCGGCGGGTTGAAAAAGTGCGTCCCCAGAAAATGTTCACGGAAGCCGGCGGGGAAGCCTTCGGAAATCTGGTGCAACGGAATGCCGCTGGTGTTGGTCGATACGATCGCGTCAGGGCGCCGCAACCCTTCCACCTTCTTCCACAGGTCGCGCTTGGCCTCCAGATTCTCCACCACGGCTTCGATGATCCAATCGCAGGCGGCCACACGCCCCAGGTCATCCTCAAAATTTCCCGGCGCGATGGAGGCTGCGGCGGCATCTACGAAAAAGCCCGCGGGCTTCTGCTTGAGTGCGGTCTCAATGCCCTTCTTCGCGGCGGCATTGCGGTCCGCGGCCCCAGGAACAACGATGTCCAGAAGGTCTACCGGAATCCCGGCGTTGGCGAAATGCGCGGCAATACGCGCGCCCATGGTGCCTGCTCCCAGTACGGCGGCACGGCGGATTGTTCTCATTCAAAACGTCCTGATTGCGGAAATCGCATCGACAGCGGTAGGTCCGGATTGTGCGTCAACAATACTCTCGATTATATGATGGTGAGTTAAGGCATGGGTGCATCCAATGCGAACGCGACGAGTTTGAAGATTCCTTCCTGGCTTGGCCCCGCCATTGTCTACGCGATTTCCATTGGCTGCCTCTATTGGGTCTACCGGGATTTCAACTGGCACGCGGAACTGCCGCGCCTGAAGAACATCCACTGGCTGTGGATCATTCTCGCCGTCACCACCGACATTCTGGTCTACATCAGCCAGGCATGGCGCTGGAACCTGCTGCTAAGCCCCATCGTCCGTGTGCCCCTAGGGCGAAGCGTACAGGCTATCTACATCGGCCTGTTCGCTAACGAGTTGCTTCCCCTGCGCAGCGGCGAGGCCATCCGCTGCTATTTACAGGCTCACTGGAGCAAGATCAGCTTCCCCGTCGCTGTCTCCAGCGCCCTCATTGAACGGCTGCTCGATGGCGTCTGGCTCATCTTTGCGTTCTTCCTCACCACCTTCTTCGTCAAGGTGGATGCCAACTTGAAGTATGGCGCGGGAGTACTCGCGCTGATCGTCATGACCCTCGGCGTGTTGCTCGCCTTCGCCGTGCACCGGCGCGATGAGGCCGCCGATGCCCTTGCCCGCCATTCCTGGCTCAAAGTGCTGCGCCATCTGATTGAAGGGCTCCATGCCATGGGCCAATCCCGTTCCTTCTTCGCCGCGGCGGGTGTCAGCTTTCTCTATCTCGCCCTGCAAGCCGTGCCCATCTTTTCCATGATCCGCGGCTACGGGCTCGATCTGTCATTCGGCCATGCCATCTGCGTCCTGGTGGTGCTGCGCCTGGGAACCGTGATCCCCGGCCCTCCCGGCAATATCGGGCTCTTCAACGCCTTCGCCGTCGCCGGACTGATGATGCTCGGGGTCGACCGGCAGACGGCGAAGGGACTCTCCGGCGTCATGTTCTTCGTGATCACCGTGCCCCTGCTGATCGCGGGCTGTATAGCCGTCGCCCTCACCGGATTCAAACTCCGCGATCTGCAGCGCAAAGCGCAGTCCGAACTATCTGACCGGGAAGAAACGACGCTGCCCGTATAAACTTATCCCATCCCCTCTGCGCGGACTATCGCGTCCGTTGTTATAGTATTCTGAAATTGAGCGATTCCGCACCCGAAAGTTAGAGATTGGAGATCCACTCATGTATCCCATGTTCCGCAGAATGATCTGGTTCCCGGCCCTGTTGCTGCTTGCCGCCGGAATGGCAACGGCGCAGACCGGAGCGATTGAAGGCGATGTCAAGGGTGAAGATGGGAAGATGGTCGTCAAGGGTGACTGCAAAAAGTCCCAAGGCGTGTGCATCAAGATTGAACGCACTGACATCAAAGGCAACTACCAGACCGCGACGGACAAGAAGGGCCACTACTTCCATGCTGGTCTCCCGCTGGGCACCTACAACGTCTATCTCGAGGTCGACGGCAAACAGCGCGATCAGGTGAAAGGCGTCCGCACCAAACTCGGCGATCCCGTACCGATCAACTTCGACCTCGCCGCAATGAGACAGAAACAGGAAGCGATGTCGAAGGCCGCCGAAACCGGCCAGCTCACCAAAGAGCAGACCCGCGAGATGAGCGCCGAACAGCGCGCCGCCATTGAAAAGGCCATGAAAGATCGCCAGCAGGCGATGGCCAAGAACAAGGAATTGAACGACGCCTTCAACGGCGGTATGGAAGCCCTCAAAACGAAGCAGTTCGACGCCGCCGTCACGGCCTTCGAAAAGGCCTCCACCATCGATCCCAAGCAGCACGTCATCTGGGCCCAGTTGGCTGAATCCTACATGGGCGTGGCCGCCGCCAAGACCGGCCAGGAACAGACCGACATCCAGGCCAAGGGCCTCGATGCCTACAACAAAGCCATCGAACTGAAGCCCGACGATGCAGCCTATCACAACAACTTCGCACTCGCCCTGGCCAAGGCCAAGAAGTATGACCAGGCCCAGGCCGAACTGACCAAGGCCGCCGAACTCGATGCGCCCAACGCAGGCCGTTACTTCTACAACCTCGGCGCCGTGCTGGTCAACACCGGACAAACCGAGCCCGCGGGCGCGGCCTTCAAGATGGCCATTGAGAAAGATCCCAACTACGCCGATGCACAGTATCAATACGGCGTCTATCTCCTCTCCAAAGCCACCACCACCGCCGATGGCAAAGTCACTCCTCCTCCGGGAACCAAGGAAGCCTTCGCCAAGTACCTGGAACTGAAACCCGATGGGCCCTTCGCCGAATCCGCCAAGGGCATGATCGCCACCCTGGACGCTACCGTGGCCACGGAGTTCACCAACCCCGACGCCAAGAAAGCTCAGCAGAAGAAGTCGACCAAGAAGAAGTAAGCTGCTGGTAGGGCAGCACCCCTCATGATCCGAGCCCTGATCTACGCGCTGATCAGCATCGTCGCCATTTCGTTTCTACGGATGGTGATCGGAATCATTGGCAAGGGCTTCTCCGATCTGATGAAGGAAGAGACGGAGGCTTCGCGCCCACAGCAAGCCTCCTCCACTTCCAAGCCTCCTCCCACCCGTGGTGAACTGAAGGCCTGCCGCACGTGTGGCACCTACGTAGTCGCCAGCCAGGCGATCACCGGCTCCGCCAAGGGAGAGACTGTTTACTACTGCTCGCAGGACTGCAAAGCCAAGAACGCCGCAGCCTAAACCCTCCCCCTAAGCACCAAACACCGGCGTCAATCGCACCCGCAGCGCCACGGTAAGCCAGAAATCCGATGCCCAGGGCAACCGTGATGCGACATAATAGCGAACGATGACCGCACATTGGTGGCTCCTCGCTGCGCTCGCCTCCACACTCAGCGCCCAAACCGACGACCTCGCCCGCATTCGCTCCTATCGCAAGGTGGGCGCCTTCTCCAGCTACGACCGCACCGGCGGGAACGACGATGGCTTCTCCGGCAAGTACTCCTTCCTCCGCAAGGAAGGCGATGCGCTTGTCATCGCTGAGCTCACTGACGGCCCCGGTGTACTCACGCGCATCTGGACGCCCACGCCCACCCAAGATCCTGTGGAGTTCTACATCGATGGCGAGTCCACCCCGCGCATCAAAGCCAAGTTCATCGATCTCTTCAGCGGGAAACAAGCGCCGTTCCTTAAACCCGATGTCGGCTCCGGCGCAGGCGGCTATTTCTGCTACGTGCCCATCCGCTTTGAAAAATCCATCAAGGTGCTCTACCGTGGCCCGAAGCTGCAGTTCTATCAAATTAACTACGCCCTCGGCACAGACTCGCCACGAGCCACCAAACGCTCTGTCGAATCTATCAAGGGGCAACACCGTCTCACCTCAGGCAAGCCGGCGACCATCTATGCATCGAAAACCGGAGCACGCGTGCTGAGCCTCAAACTCAGCCCGGCATCCGCCTTCGCCGGCCCCGATCGCGACATCGTTCTCCGCGCCTTTTGGGATGGCGATCCCAAGCCTGCAATTCTCGCCCCGGTCAGCGACCTGCTCGGCTACAGCTTTGGAGAACCGGCCGCCGAATCGCTGCTGTTCGGCGTGAAAGACAACACCGGATATCTGCAACTGCCAATGCCTTTCGCCAAATCGGCACGCATCGAACTCGTTTCCGAACGCGCCACGCCCGTCGATGTTTCCGTCGAGATCGTGCACTCCAAATCGCCCAAGCTCAACGATGAAGGGCATCTTTATGCCCTCTGGCATCGCGATGCGAAAACGGCCGACGGCCAGCCCTTCGTTTTCGCCGATGTCCAGGGCCAGGGCCAGATTGTCGGCGTCTCCCTGCAATCGCAAGGCTTCCAACCCGGCAGCACCGGCTTCTTCGAAGGCGATGACCAGGCCACCATCGATGGCGAACTCGTGATCCATGGCACCGGCAGCGAAGACTTCTTCAATGGCGGCTGGTACGACATCCCGGGCCGCTGGTACAGCCGAGTGCTCTTCCCCTTAAGCGGCTGCCTCGATTACAGGAAGCACCTCGCGCGCACCGGCGCTTATCGCATCTTCGTCAACGACGCGATGGTGTTTCGCAAGAGCATCAAGCTCACCATTGAACACGGCCCCGTCAAGAATAACGTGCCCACGGATTACACGGGAGTCACCTACCTCTACGCCACCGCCGCGCCCGCACGCCCCGATTCCCTTCCCTCGCTCGCCGATCGCCGCGTGATCGCACCCGATCGCATGACGTACGAACTCGGCTGGAATACGCCTCTCGCCGCATCGTCGCTCGAAAAAGCGACCCTCAAAAAGGAAGTCATCGTCATTGGGAAAGAAAACGTGCGCGTGCTCTCCTTCGCCACCGAAGGCAACGATCGCTTCGGTCCGCACTTCATCGCCTTCCACGTCGATGTGCCGGAAGCTGGCGATTACGCCATTGCCATCGAAGGGCTCACGGGCCCAGGCCTCGGCTCCATCACTGCGGCCCTCAATGATCAGCCCGTAGGGGACGTGATCCAATTCGCCGCCGGCGCCAAGGAGAAGAGCGGCCCGCGCAATCTCACCACGCTCGAACTCCGCAACGGTCTCAACGCCATCTATTTCCAGGTCACCGGGAAAGTGGAACTGCAACGGCTCCACCTGCGTCGCCAAAAGTGAGGTTTCGCCGGGCGGTCCACATCAACCCAGAAGCCATCACCACGCACCCGATCGCCACGTACAGCAGCAGCCCGGAGAACCCGATCGAACTCTTCAACACCCCAGCCAGAAAAATCATGATCGAAGCGGCAAACCCGCCAATCATGTTCAACACCCCTGAGCCCAATCCGAAATTGCGCTGTCCAATCGCGTCATACGCAGCCGCAAAAGTATTTGACACCATCAAACCGCTCGCCAGCCCATAGCAAATCGAAAACACCGTCGTCACCTCCAGGGTCTCCGCTGCGAAGGTCAGGTATCCAAACGGAGCACTGAATAAAATCCCGCACCCGGCAATGTAGTATCGCGCCGCCGCCAGCCTCCGCGACAACGTATCCGCCAGCCGGCCGCCAATCAACACACCCGCCCCACAGCTCAACTGCACAAACACAGTCGCTCGAAACCCACTCTCCGACATCGACAATCCGAACCGTTCCACCAGGTGATTCGGGAACCAGGCATAGAACACCCAAAGCATCGAACAGAACGCGAAGAACGCCAGACACAACATCGAATAACAAGGTCCCCGAAACAGCGCGAACGCAATCCGCCAGGGATTCCCTGTATCCGCCACCGCCTCAGCCCGGTTCGCCGGCAACCCGCGCAGCAGCACCAGGGCATAACCCACGCCCGCGCATGAAGCCAGAACAAAGCCCCACCGCCAACCCCAGTGATCCGCCATCCACCCGCCATACCAGCCGCCTGCTATGATCCCGATCAACTGCGCCGACTGATGAATCCCCAGAGCCTGCGACCGTGTGGCGCCGCTGTGCGCCGCCGCGATCGTTCCCACCGCGGCCGGAAAATACAATGACTCGGTAATCCCCATCACCGCGCGCCAAATCAGAAAGGCCGTCACGGACCCGGCCATCCCGCACCCCAGCGTCGCCAGGCTCCACATCACCAGGCTCAGCACAATCATCCGGTCGCGCCGGAACCGGTCGGCCAGCCGCCCCGCCACGGGCATCCCCAACGAATACACCCACGCAAACACGCTCCCAATCAAACCCAACTGCACATCCGTGAACGCCAGCTCGCGCTTCAGCGCCGGAAAGATGGAGAACACCATCTGCCGGTCGATATAGTTCAACGCCAGCGCTACCCACAGCAGTGCAACCAGCCCCATATTCCCTCTCAGCGCCGGAACACGCGCACCTTCGGCTCAAACGTCACACCCGCATCCAACGGAAAAATCGGCCGCCGGCAGCGCGTATGCCCCAAGCTGTGCAGATTCGCGCTCGTCGATCCCGGCGCGTCGATATTCAAAACAAGCTCCGCGCCTTCATCGAACATATGGTGCTGGCAATGCGGCGACTTCACCACCACCGAATCAAACAGCGCCGGGTCCTGTCCATGCGCGTAGAACAAAGACCGGTCATACAGGCTGACAGCCTGACTGGTCACAATCAGCGTGATGGCGCCGGTCTGCAGCACCGCCGTGCGTCCGCTGTTCCACGTCACCCCGTGCGACTCGCTGCGAAACGCGCCATCGGACAGCATGCGCACACGAGCGCGAATGGGCACCGGGGTAAACCGCTTGCGATCCATCGCCCCGCCAACAGCCACATCGATCTCAGTCCCCACGCCCGTGGCAAATGCCTTCTCCACCGCCGGCGGATCCACCATCGGGATCAATGCCGTCCGTTTGTAACCAGCCTCCAGCAGCGCCCGCAGAATCGCGTTGCTATCGCCTGAGGCGCCGGAGCTTGTCGCATCCGCCGCATCCACCAGCACCACCCGGCCCTTCGCCGCCGCGGCTTTCTCCACACTCTCTCGCAGCCCCGTCAATGGCTGCTGCAAATGCTCCCGCATCGCCCAGAACTTGTTCGCGATGCGTACCGCTTCCACCTCCGCCTGCGACGAATCCCCATCGGCCACCAGAAACACATTCGAACAAAGATCCGGCACATCGGTAAACGGATTCCCAATAAACATGCCGCCCGACAAACCGCCCGGACTGTTCTCAAAGGCAATCGCGTCGCGCACGCAGGCGCCCCACATCCCCGTCGCCGTCTTCAATTCATTCCCGCGCACCAGCGCCGGTATCTCCACTCGCACCGACACGGGATTCACTTCGCCGCGAATGATCTTCACCAGCAACCGCGCCGACCGCTGCCCCGTCTCGTAAAAATCCACGTGCGGATAGGTGTGGTACAACACCACCGCGTTCGAATGCTGAATGATGCGATCCGTCAGGATTCCATGCAGATCGAGCGAGGTGACAATCGGCACCTGCTCGCCCACAATCTTCCGCGTTTCCTGCAACAAATAGCCCTCGGCGTCATGCTCCGTTTCGGAAGCCATCGCCCCATGCAGGCTGAAGTAGATCGCATCCACATCGCGATGGGCGAGCACCGCATCCAGAAACTCCTTAGCGATGCGTTGCATCGCCGCATCGGACAGCGTTCCGCCCGACGTAATCGCGCGAGCGCTATACCCGCCGATCAGTTCCAACTCCGGATGCCCGCCAAACACATCCAGCGCGCCACCCACTTCCGTGCCAACACCGCGATGCAGCGCGAGCACATCCGGCCCGAACGCCACCGCCCAATCGGCATACTGCCCCAGCACGGGGTTGAAGGAGGAAACCTCCTGCTTACATTCATTGATCAGAATTCTAGGCATCAGTCTATCCTAAGCAAGCTTTCGTGGATCGGTGTCATGCGCCAGGCACGCCACGCAATCGCCCTGCCCCACAATCGAAGGAGCACGGTTCGCAATCAACACCCCATCGGCATGCGCCAGCACAGGCGCCGGCGCACGATCCGGCGCTTCGAGAAAATGCACCAGCCCCAGCACATCACCCTTCCGCACATCTTCCCCCAACTCGACAACGTTCTCATACAGCCCCGATTCCGGAGCAAACTTGTAATCCTCGCGGTCGAGCGCCTGCACCCATCGCGCCGGCCTTTGCCTCGCCACCGGAGCCCCACGCAGCACGCCGCAATGCCGCAGCACGTTGCGCAATCCCGTCTGGCACAAACGGTGCACCGTAGCCAGCACCGCTTCGCTTCCACCGAGTTCCGTGGTGATCACCGTCTTCCCTTGCCGCTCGGCCTCGGCCGGCAACAGCCCAGTGCCCGCAATATCGGTATAGAGAAACGTGAAGTCGGTGAGAAACGCCTCGGTGGCCAGAATCATCGCTTCGCGTTGCGCACGATCCTCCACCAGGTGCATATGCGCGCACGGAACGAAATTCATGCTCCGTCCACCGGTGTGCAAATCAATCACGATATCCGCCATGGGGAACAGCACTGTCGTCAGGTAGTGCGCCAGCATCTCGCTGGGAGTCCCCACCGGATTCCCCGGAAAGCAGCGATTGAAATTCTTCCCGTCGAGCGGCGACAACCGCGTCCCCGCCTTCGCCGCCGGCGAACTCAGCGTCGGAACCAGAATCAATCGTCCGCTGACATCGGCCGCTTCCAGTTCGCGCCACAACTTGAGAATCGCCACCTGCCCCGGATATTCATCCCCATGATTCCCCGCCATCAACAGCACCGTCGGCCCGTCGCCATTGGCGATCACGGATAGCGGCACCAGCAGGTTGGCCCAGCCACCCAGGTTGTGCGAATAAGGAATGGCCAGGTGCCCGCGCTGCTTGCCCTGCGCGGCGAAGTCCAAGGACGTGTGGATCTGCGTGCTCATGCGATCCTCCATCTTATCCGACAAGTGCCCCTGTTCAGGCAGCGACGGCGTGAATACTTCTTTTGTTCAACGCATATCCATTTCCACTTCGGTTTGCCCTTCGTCAATCAAAGCCCCCACCGCGGCAATGATCCGTTTCAGACAACACCCAAGCAAAGACCGAACGCTAACCGCGTTCAGCGAGTTCGCTTCCATGCTCTGCTGCAAGACGAAACACGTCGAGCAGCAGGGCAGCTTTTATCATGCTGGAATCCACTACGAGGGTGTGTCCAATGACGAGGCAGAATCCGGGGAATGGCAATTCGGGACGCCAGGCCCGAACCTCTTCCACCGTTCGGCCAACCGCATTTCGTTTGTCCACACTTTGGGTGAACCGATCCTTGCCTGGCAGGTGCCAGCAGCGGCGGTCGAAGATACCATCGGTATCAACATCAACTGTATTACCGAGCGAGGACAACGTGTGAAGTGCGCCGACGAATGTGTCATTCTTCCCGAACCCCGCTCGAAAGTGGCATTGCTCGAAGATACCACTTGAGTAGACTGTGCGCTAACGCGTTACCATCTCAGAGGCTGCCTTGAGTTGTCCTGGTTCTCAATCGGGTGACAGCCACTGTAGTGGTGTCCAGTATTTCGCACATCAACCAGATGCCAGGAATGGCTTTAAGCCTCTCGTAAACCTCTAAATCCACCACGGTATTTCTTAACTTTAAACCCTGCTCATTTGATCGATTATTGCCAACCGCCCTCAAGAGCGCATCCTCTGCTCTGGCACCCTTAAGCTTGGCGTGAGTCAGGTTCACACCATGGAGGTTTGCTCCGGTGAGGTTCGCCTGGCGGAGGTCTGCAAACATCAGGTCAGCGAAGCTAAGGTCAACGTTCGAAAGGTCGGCTTCAACAATCGTTGCGTATGTCAGGTTGACTCCTCTGAGGTATGAGCCAGCCAAGTTGGTCCTATTCAAGTTACATCCGGCAAAATTACGATTTGTAAGGACCATGTTGCTTAGATCGAGATACTCCAGATTCAATCCGTTCCATTTCGGCGTCGTGGAAAGGATCTCCCGGACGAAGGTATTGACCATGTCACTTACAGGCATGGATGGCGACATTTGTCCCGCCAAGATTTGCTTTGCTACCAAGTACTCCATGATGGAACGATGGGCGAACTTGTATTCCCCTTCAGCATTACGGTTTAGCAGCGACCTGCCACGCAGTTGCCAACTTTCCAGGTTGATACCGAACGTATCGGCGATAGCCTGCAGTTCATGGCCAGGCATGCGGTAGCCACTTGCTCTACGGTTTGTGAAAATCTCGACTGCGAGCTTTTCAGAGAACGTGCGCAACTTCTCTCTTGGGAAAAAATAGTCCTCACGCGCCAACCATGCTTCCAGCATCAATTCATAAGCGTCGCACGCAAATCTGATCTGCTGCTTCGACTGCAGCAAGTCTTCGACATGAGCCAGCAGCATTGGACGTGCAATCAAATCTGGGATCGATTTCACGATTCGTCTGGCCGCGAATCGTCTTCGTATTCTCAAGACAGAGTACCGTCGGCGCAAATAGGCCTCTATCTGCTGATTAGAAAATGGCGCCAAGTATAGACGGTGAAAACGATACATGCGGGACTCTCCGCCCTTGATTGGACCATGTTTCAGTATCCCCGTCTCAGTGGGTATTTCATTGTCGTTGGAGAAAAACTGAGTCCGGCACGTAATAACAACCGTCCGGAACTCTCCCGTTAATTGCAGCAGATTCGCCAACCGCACCGGCAGGTCTTCAATTGCTGCCCTGTCCTCGTCCAAAGCGTCAAGGAGAAGCACCGTGTCAGCACAGTCTTCTTTAGCATTTTTGATCTTCAAATCCACACCGGGTTCGCCAAGTGGAAATAGTTCTATGCTGTACGGCTTCGGACGAAATAGTCGACGGTGATGCCGCGCGTAATAATAGAGGAGGAATGAAGATTTGCCCATCCCGGAGTCGGCTAAAATGAAGATGAAGCGATTCTCATTCTCCCTAATCAAGCGATCCAGGTTGGCCACGAGTGGAGCCCGCAGAGAGGATGTGTATCGAAACTTATCATCAGCACTCGGATCCTCCGCAGTTCCTTCGGGGAGTATGTAGTAACGTACCGATTCACGAATCTTGGCCTGATCGTTGAAACCGGAACTACGCAAACGCTTCAATGTGCGGAGGTCACGCCACACTCGAAATCTCTCGAGCGGTTTCAGAACGCTCATCACAAATGTCGATATCGTCACAAAGGATGCAACTAACGTACCGATGACGGTCGCCAAGTTGCGAGTAGCGTCAGACGTCAAAGTACTCCAAAGTGTCTGTACAAAGGTTTCGATTGCGGGCGCAATATCCACAATCGACTCAGTATAGTCTCATTTCGCCCACTCGCGCCCATCTCACATTCAGCAGGATGTCCTTCAAACTTCCGTCCACCTCCTAGAAACGAATCCGAATTCCTCCCCAAGCCCCACGTGGAGCCCCCGGTGCAAAGAACGTTGTATGCAGCACCGGAAACTCTCCTTGAACTGCCGCAAACGGCCGCGCCACAAACGCCCCAGCGCTCGTAAACCCGGTGGGCCCCAACTGCGCTCCCGTATAATACCGCCGGTCAAACAGATTGTTCACCTGGGCGAATAACTGCACGCGCGCTCTCACCTGATAGCTCCCACCCAGATTCACTACGCCATATCCCGGCGACTCTCCCTCGCCAATGTAGTAGCGCCCATCCGGCCGGTGCTGATTGTTCTCATTCCCTCGTGCATATGCGCTCGACATCCCCACCACACCGGCATGCACCGATAACTTCGCATTCACCTGCACATCCGCATGCGCCTTCACCATGTGCTTCGGAGTGAGCGGAATCCGATTTCCCGGCCGGATCGCAATCGTTCCCTCCACACCCGGCAAGCCCTTTAACGCTTCTTCATTCGTGCTGTTCCCCGCCCCATTCACATGCTCCGAACTTTGAAAGGTCGCGTCCAACAACGTATATCCGCCGCCCAGCGTGGCCCTTCCCACGCGCGCGTCCACGCTGAACTCCGCCCCTTGCCGCAACGTCCGCCCGAAATTCTTGAAATATCCAAACCCTGTCTGTTCCGAAGCCACAAACAGAATGTCATCCCTTGTCGGCGCTCGAAACCAGCCTGCGCTCCACGACAGCGATGCCTCCGATCGCCCGCGCACGCCGGCCTCAAACGTCCGCGTCACCACTTGCTGCAACGGTGGATCCCCCGCCAGTGCATTCGGCAGGCGGCAAGGCGCATTCGGATCCGCGCATCCCAACTCGATCGACGTCGGCGCGCGATTCCCCTCCGTCACGCTGCCATACAATCTCCATTTCGCGTTCAAACGGTACGTCGCACCTACCGCCGGATTGAACCTGTTGTAGGAATGCACCCCAGTCAATGATCCCGTCCCTGCCAGCGGCCGGATCAAATCCAGGTTCTCAAGACGCGTGTGGTTGAAGCGTCCGGAAAGCGTAGCGACGAATCGGCCTCGCGTCACAGTGTCGGTCACGAACACGCTCGAACTGCGAACCCTGCCCGATAGATTCACTCGCGTGTCGAACGGCTCTCCATCCACATCGCCGCCCGTCACACCGTCGGCATATGCGCCCGTTCCTGACACGGTGCGGTCGGGATTCAAATACCCTAACTCACTCGACTGCGTGAATCCGGTGCTGTTGCCGTCGTATCCTCCGCCCACCGCCAGCGTGTTACCGCGTCCAAACCAGCTCACCTGGCCCGATACACCATAGTTCCGCTGATGCGAACCCGTGCGATTCAACAACCCGTTGCACTTCTCTCCCGGCTCATCGCGCAGCAGCACATTCCCCAGACAACGCCAAAAAGGAAACGGAGTATTCTCCGCCGTAGCGCCACTTACCGGAAATCCGGAGTACCCCGCCGCCGCCAGCGCCGCGCGTTCCGCCGCGCCTGGCTGATACATCGATTGATCGAGCGAATCTTCGTTGATGTCGCCATTCATCGTTGTTGTGCGGATGTAGCGAAAGTATGCGTTCCCTGAAAAAGTTACATTCGGCGTGAACCCATGCCGCAAACTGAGATTCACATACGGCGCCCGGTGCGCCGTCAAATCCGGCTTCGTGTAGACGCTGGAGTAATCGCGCGCCAGAAACCGTGGCTCCTGCAGTCCATTGCCCAACAACCCGTTGTTCGCATACGCCATCGACAAACCAATTGAGGTCCGTGCCCCCTGCCAGCCCAGTTTTCCGAAGAACTGCCGCACATTCGAAGCCGACGTCTCGCGCCAACCATCCTCGAAGAACAAGTTGCTCGCGGCAAACCAATTCAATCCGTTTGCCGCCGAACCTCCATGTTCAAAGTCCCCAATCATGCGCCCGAAACTTCCCCCACTCAATTGCACCCGCGTCCCCGCATGGCTCACTCCATCTTTCGTTCGCAATGACAGGGCCCCGCCCAGCGTATTCAATCCGAACAGTGGATTGGACCCCGGAATCAACGCCACCTCTGAGACCACCGTGCGTGGAATCAGGTCCCAACTGGCCACGTCGCCAAACGGCTGATTCATCCGCACTCCATCCAGGTAAATGGAGATCCCCTGCGGTGTCCCCAGCAACGGCGATGCCGTGTAGCCGCGATAATTCACGTCCGCTTGCAGCGGATTGCCCTGGATCTCATTCACGAACACATTGTTCAAACGCCGGTTCAGATAGTCCGACACATCCAATGCGCCGCTCGCTTCCATCTCCCGGTCCGTGGCTGTTTGTACCGGAGCCGGAATCTCGTCCAAAGGCCGGTCCAAACCCGCCAGCGGTGTCGAGCTCACAACCGACACGGCAAATGCCGCTGTGCCCAATGACAACCGCACCTCACGATCCACCGCCGCCCCATCGCCCACCACCATCACTTCTTCAAACGTCGCAAAACCCTGCCGGGCGATGCGAACCTTATAACTGCCTGCCTCCAAATTCCCCAGCGAAACGGCGCCCGACGAGTCCGTTCGAAAATTCCGCCGCGTTCCGGTCGCTGTGTTCTCTGCCCAGCCGGAGGCCTGCACCACCGCGCCTGAGGCATCTTTCACATGCAAGCGCAGGTCTCCTGCGCACACGGCAAGAACCGAACACACTGCCAGCATCACAACCCGGAGAGGAATAGCCATCAGAACTATATATTCCCGGAGTCGCCGTTCTGTTCAGCCTATTTCCAATACTTCAGAAACTGACTCGCAGTGCCAGTTGGATCAACCGCGCCGCGCGCACTGCCGTCATCTCCCCAAACCGCGCATTTACTTGCGCGCCGCGAGCATCGAACCGCGCCGCCGTATCGAACGACGAGAATTGTGTGTGGTTGAACGCATTGTAGAACTCCGCGCGAAACTGCATCCGCACCCGTTCCGCAATCGGAAACGCTTTCGCCGCCGTCAGATCCCAATTGTGGAAACCGGGCAGCCGAACCGAAGTGCGCGCCGAGTTCCCGATCGTTCCCACCGCCGGCGGAATGAACACCTCCGTGCGGAAGTTCCGTGAGAAATTCCGTTCGCTCCCCGGCAGATTCGCGTCGCCTGTCTGCGAAATGCGCGCGCCCTGCGATGCCGTTCCGGTCGTGTCCACCGGGTTCACAAAGGAATATCCCACTGCCGTCGGAGCGCCGCTCGACATGGTTCCGATGCCGCTCACACTCCAATCGTGCAGCACATACTTCGTCACCACATTCCGCCACGGCGTCTGCGGCAGAGTCCACACGAAGTTCAGCTTCATGGTGTGCGTGCGGTCATACCCCGCCAATCCGTAGTTCCAAACCCGCGGCGGCACCAGCGCGCTGATCACCGCATCGTCGTCGTCCTGATAGTTGAACGCCTTTGACCACGTGTACGCTAGTCCGAAATCCACACCCCGCGCAAACCTGCGATTGGCCGTCATCTGCAGCGAATGATAGTTCGATGTCGCCGCCCACTCCACCATGTTCACGTCCTGGTATCCGATCATCGGCCGCAAAAACGTCTGCGGCAGCGGCACCCGCGTATTCGTTGGGTCCGCATTCGACGCGAGGAAATTCGCTCCAAACGGCACTGGATTCAAATTGCGCCGCCACAGCAGATTCCGCGCCACGTTGCCCACATAACCCGCGTCTACAATGATCCCGTAGCCGATGTCCTGCTGGATGGAGAACGACATGTTCATCGCTTTCGATGGCTTCGGGCTGCGGTCAATCCCCGTCACCGCTTGCGGGAAGTCGAGCCCACCCGAAGACCGCAGCGTGGAAAACTGTCCGTAGAAGATCGTGGGCGTCGTTGTGAGCGGAGGCTGCACAAACGGCCCTGAAGATGTATCCGTGCGCGTATAGAACACACCGAATCCGCCGCGAATCGCCGTCTTTCCTTTGCCAAACGGGTCAAACGCAAAGCCGAACCGTGGGGCCGTCGCCACTCCCGGCGTGTTGTACAGCCCGCGCGGAATCGTCTTGTCCAAGCCCGGCACCACCATCCCGTTAGCTGCATCGCCTACACCAGGCGCCAATGCGCCAATCGCTGCCGCTGGAAACACTTCGCCGGTCCGCGGATGAACACCCACGCGGCGCCCGCCCACCAGCGCCGGCGCAATCAGTGCCGCCATCTTTGACCGGTCGAACCGCGACGGATCAAATCCCGATATCATGTCGCCGCGTTGCACACGCGCCCCAATCCAGTAGAACCGCGCTCCGATATCCAGCGTCAGCCGCCGGCTCACCTTCCAGTTGTCCTGCGCGAACCATTCCCAAATCGTGTTCCAACGCGATTGGAACGGCTTCGTCGTTGGCTCCTGATACGTCGAAAACACACCCAGCAGGCTGTTCGCAAACGGATGCCCCGAATCGAGCGGGTTGTTTACATTGCGCGAGAAATCGAAGTTCCCGTTGAAACTCGCCGCTCCTCCGTCAGTCGTGAACTCGCGCTCCGCCGAAAAGCCCGCCTTGATAATGTGCTTCCCGTGCGTCTTAGTCAGATTGTCCGAAAGCAGCACCAGCATCCGCGACCCGGTGAGAGGGAACCGCGCATCAAACGTCAGATTCACCGCGCCGGGAATCCCGCCAAACGTCAAGTTCGGCATCACATCGAAGGGATTCATGTCCGGCCTCAATTGCCCCAGGGTGAATCCGTTCTTCACTCGCTGGATCTTCTGCACTTCCGCATCTTCAATACTGTGCCACTCCCCGCGTCCGTTCACGCCCAGCGTCAATTCGTTCACCACCGTCGGTGTGTACAACCCCTGATATCGCAAAACAACTTGCTTCGGATCTGTTTTATACGTCAGCAGCGTCTGGTTCCAGTTCGCTCCGCCGCCAGCAGGCGCCTGATAACCCGTATTCGTATCGGTCTGGAAGATATAGCTGGCAAACAGTTGATGCTTCGGATGCAGATTGAAGTCGATCTTCAGCGTCCCTAACTTCTGCGGCTGATTGCTCGCCGAATTGAACAGGTAGTTGTACCGGCCCGCGGAAATGCGGTCGTCGAAAAAATTCGGCAATGGGAAAATCTTCAACAGCGCCTGCCCGTTCGGGTCCACGCGGCTTGCCGGAATTACGTTGCCCGGAAACGGCGCCCGCGATACCGGATCCACCACGTTGATGCGTGCTCCGTTCTGATCGATGGACCGCGAAAAATCACCCATCCGCTCCAGTTCCGTTGGCATCGTCACCGTGCGCCCCGCGTTCGTCGCCTGAATCGGCCAGAACTCCTGCGCCCAGAAGAAGAACACCTTGTCCCGATTCTTGTTGAACAACCCCGGAATCGTCACCGGCCCGCCGACATTGTAGTTCCACGTGTTGTAGCGATAGCGCTGCTTCGGATTCCCCAGCCGGTTATTGAAGAAGCTGTTCGCATTAAACTGCTCATGCCGCTTGAAGTACGACGCCAGCCCGTGAAAATCACGCGTTCCCGACTTCGTGATCACCTGCACGTTCGCCCCGGAATAGCGTCCATACTCCGCCTGAAAATTGCTCAGCAGGATCTTTACCTCCGACACAGAGTCCTGGCTCACAGTCATCAGCAAATTCCGCCCAGCGCCAATCTGGTTCAGCCCCATCCCATCCACCGAAAGGCTGTTTGCATCCACGCGATTGCCGTTCACGTTGCCTGCCCATGCCCGCGCCACCAGGTCCGGTTCGTTCGGGCTCACCACGCCCGGCAGCAGCGTCAGCAGGCTCATCACATTGCGCCCGCGAATCTGGATGTTCTCCACCTGGCTCGATGTGATCACGCCCGATCGCTCACTACTCGCTGTCTGCACCACAGCGCCTTGCGCCTGCACCGTCACCGTCTCGGTCACCGCGCCCACGCTCAGCGCGATATCCCCAGTGGGCAAAGTTTCCGACGCCGACAAATTCAGCCCCGTGCGTTCGGCGACTTTGAATCCTGCGGCCTTCACACTCAGCGCATAGGCGCCCGGAGGGAGATTCGTAAACGTGAAGTCACCCTTCCCGTCGCTCTTCGATTCGCGCAGAGTAGCCGTCGCGGCTTGTGTCAATGTGACCGAAGCGCCGGCAACCGCCAGCCCCGATGGATCTCGTACCGTTCCGACAATCGTCCCGGTAATCGTCTGTGCATCGACGCGGCACAGCACGCCCAACAAAGCGAGTAGCTTCCACAACATGGTGTAGCTACTTCTATAAGGGCATAGCCTCTTTTGTCAAGTGACGCGTCAGAAGTGAATTCGTCCCGTGTACTGAAACTCCCTTCCCCGGTTGATCTGGTTCGTGATGCGCCCAAACGTCGCCGCGGTGAACGTCGTCGAGGGATCGTTCGGGATGAAGCTATTCGTGATGTTGTAAGACTCCAGGCGCACTTCAAACCGCACGCGCTCCGTGATGGCGAAGTGCTTTCCCAGTGTCGAATCCAGGTTCCAATTCCTTGGACCAGTCAGATTTGAGTATTGCCATGGATTCAACCTCGGCGTGTACGCCGCCTGCCTGTTGAACCCCGACAGGTCGAACCACTTGTTGTTGTCGCGATAAATCTCCGGCGTCTGATCGGGCCCAATCTGCGCCGGGAAGCGCAGGTACGCCCCTGAGTTGTAGAACAGCAGTCCGCTCACGCTCCATCCGCCGAGAATCGCATTCGTCACCGGATGCGCCGTATTCAGCAGCTTGCGGCCCCTGCCGAAGGGCAGTTCCCACGTCGCCGCGCTCGAAATGCGATGCCGTGGATTGTTGCTGTCTAACATATCGAAGCGCTGCTGAAACTCCGTAACATCATTGAAGAAGTAGCTCGAACGTTCGCGGTTGAAGTTGTATCCCACCAGGAACATCAGCCCGTTCGTAAAGTTGCGTTGCAGCTTCACCTGCAGGGCGTGATAGCGATTCTTCATCCCGCTCGTGTTGAACTGCGTCAGATCCAGATAGTGCGGATACGGCCGCATCAAACTTCCCCGGCTCACCGTCGTCTGGTTCCGCAACTGGCCCGGAAAAGTCTGCGGAGTCAAGTATTGATAGAACGGATTCGGCACCGCCTGATCGAGCAGCGCTTTGTTCGTATAGCTCAGATTCGGATCGGCCAGGTTGAACCTCCGGTTGTACGCCAAATCGTGACCAAGATTCACGAAGTAGGTAATGTCGGCATGGATCGCCCCAGGCAGCGCCCGCTGGAACGACACATTAATGCGATCATTCACGCCCGTCCGCAGATCCTGCTGGTTCCAGTCCGCCTGGCTGCCCAGGCGCGTGTAGATTCCCAGACTCTTCCCAACAGGAGGAATCAACGGATTCGAACTCGCCGGGAACGGATCGCTCACCTTTGCCTGCGGCACGCCCTGCAGCACGGGCGCCACCGTCGTGATCGCACCGAAGCCGGCATAGCGCGAATCCGCCGCGCCCAGCACATCGCTCACCAGCAGCGGCGGAATGACGTAGCGCGCGAATCCGCCGCGCAGCGACATCTTGTCGCTCAGCCGCAACGCGAAGCCGATGCGAGGCATGAATACGCGCTTGTTGCTGTCCCACATCCCACGCGCATTCCCGCCGCCCGCAAACGCCCACGGCCCGGTGAAGTTGTAAGGCTGCCCGCGTAGCGCCGCGATATCCGCCGGGATTGGCGGCGGCGTCTTCTGCATGTCGGGAATCGGCGCGGTCAGATCCAGGGGCCGCGACACACGATCCAGCGGATCGTAAAGCCCCGTCTCATACTCGTAGCGCAGTCCCATGTTGATCGTGAGGTTCTTACTCCACTTCAGATCGTTGTGCAGGAACAGCCCGTAAAACGCCGTCCGCCCCTGCTGCAGGGGAATATGCTGCGCCTGCGAACTGCTGTCTAAAGCGCCCAGCAGGAACGTCGCCCATCCATCCCCGCGCAATCTCGTGTTCGGCGCCTGGAACGTATCCGCCGTCAGCGCCGGCCCGAAATTGAAGTTCATTAAGTTCGGCCGCACGGAACTGCCGCGCAGCAACCGGCTCTCTCCGCCCCACTTCAAATAATTCCGCCCAATATTCCGCGATACGCGTCCGCTGTAGTTGTAACTCTGCGGATGCTGGAACCAATACGCTCCCTTGCCAAAGCTCGCCGAGCCCACACCCGACACTGCGAAGTTGGGATAGTACACCGCAGGAATCCCCGGCAAGTACGATTGATACCACTTGTTCGCCCAGAACTGCGATAGTCCCGATTCCCCAATCGCCGTCGGCGAATCGTAATCGTCGTTCAACGTCGCATAGCTCCAGCGGAAGTTCACCACCGTTGACGAACTCGCCGTCCACACCGCGTCCGCCGCGATGTTTCGCGAATTCATCACTCCGCCATTATCGTCCGTCATCGCCGGCGAGTTGTTCGGCGTGTAGTTGTTCTGGCTCAAATCCGTGCGGAACCGGCTGTATCGCCCGAACACCTTCCACTTGTCGTTGATGTTCCAGTCCGTGCGGTTATTGAAGTTCCAGTTGTACAGATACCAGAAGTAAGCCTCCTTGTAGTTCTGTACGCCCGTAATGTTATCCCCTGGATTATTCGGCTGCCAAACATCCTGCATGAAGCGCGCCGATAGCGGATCAATCCGCGACTTCGGAATCACGTTCCCCGCAAACGGCGTGCGCGACCCCACTCCCGCCGCGCTCAGTTGCGTTGTATACGGATCGAAGATCGCCCGCAGCCCGCCATCCGGATTGAACGACCGCGAAAAATCTCCGCCCCGCTCCAGGTCCGTCGGCAGCGTCATGATCGCCTGCCGCGGATCCTTCGTCGCCCATCGCTCGAAAGAAACAAAATTGAACAATTTGTTTTTGATGATCGGGCTCCCCAGCGTTCCCCCATAGATGTGGTTGCGCACCAGGTTCTTCGCCCGCACCACCGAGTTCGACACCGCATTCAACGCCGGATTCCGGCCAAAGTAATACGCCGTCCCGTGATACTCATTCGTCCCCGACTTCACCGACAACGTCAGCACGCCGCCCGCGCTATGCCCGTACTCGGCGTCCACCGCGTTCTGCTGCACGGCCACTTCCTGCGTCGCATCCATCGGCGGCGCATAGGATCCCTTGAATCCCAATTGCAGCGGCGCTCCATCCAGTTGCAGTTCATTGCGTGTCGAGGTCGACCCGCCCACGTCCATCTGGCTCGAAGACCACATGTAGAACGGATTGCGCGTCGCCAGATTGCTCGTGTAGCGATTCACCACCGCCGGATCCAGCAACACCAGCGTGAACGGATTCCGCGCCAGCACCGGAAGTTCCGTCAGCATCTTGCGGTCCACCGTCAACGACATGGTCGACGTATTGAACTGCACTTCCACGCCCTGCGTCGAAACGTTCACCGTTTCCACCATCTGCCCCACCTGCATCGAGGGATTCACGGTCACATCGCCGCGAGTCTGCACCAGAATGTTCTGTTGCACGAATTTCCCGAACCCCGTCATCTCTGCACTGAGATCGTACGTGCCCGGATCCACAAAGTCGAAAAGAAACTGCCCGTTGGGATTCGTTGGGCGTGTCACTTCCACTCCCGTATTCTGATTGCGCAGACGCACGGTAGCGCCTGCAATGACAGCGCCGGTTGTGTCGGAAACGGTCCCCTGCACCTTAGCGCGATAGTCTTGCGCAAGAAGGAGGCAGGAAAGGAAAGCAAGCAGGAGCGGCAATCGAATCCGTTGCATGGTTCGTATCTCCAGTAGCCCAGAAGTGCCCGGCGTCCGAAATCCCCGCCGATTGAAGAGACCGTACACCCGTCACTCGCCGGAGTCAAGGGGGACGAGTTGCTCCGAAACAGCACCTTTGATACTGTGCCATTCATGCATTCGTCCCGGCGCACCTTCCTGCGCTCCACTGCGGCCGCCGCTATGCCTCTCGCCGCGCAGCCTCGGCAACCCAATATTCTCTTCATCCAAACCGATGACCAGCGCTTCGATGATCTCGGTTGCTACGGCAATCCCGTCATTCAAACTCCCAACATCGATCGCCTCGCGGCCACCGGCGTCCGTTTCCGCAATCACTTCGTCGCCACCGCCATCTGCTGCTGCTCGCGCGCCTGCATCCTCACCGGTCAGAACATGATGCGCCACAACATCCGCGATTTCGAAACCCCGCTCAGCGCCGAACAGTTCTCACAAACCTATCCCGCCATTCTCCGCCGCAACGGCTATCGCACCGCATTCCTCGGCAAGTACGCTATCGGCCGCCCCGACCCCGCCATCCAACATCTCTCGCTCCCCGCAGATCAATTCGACTTCTGGTTCGGCTTCCCCCAGTCCATCAACTTCAAACAAACCGACAACGGCCGCACGCGCCACCTCACGCCGCTGATGACAGAGAAGGCCATCTCTTTCCTGGAAGGCGTCCCCGCCACTCAGCCTTTCTGCATGTCTCTCAACTTCAAAGAGCCGCATGGCCCCTGGAACTACTTCGACCCCGATCGGCCCGACAAATACAAGAACGCCGCCATCCGCCCGCCATCCACATACACGAAAGAAGCGTTTGAAGCGCTCCCTGAATTCCTGCGCAAATCCCTCAGCGGCAACAAAGAGGGCCAGTGGCCCGCTAACGCCGAACAAGCGTTCCTCGATGACGCCCGCACCAACTATCATCTGGTCACCGGCGTCGATGTCGCAGTCGGCCACGTAATGGATGCGCTCCGCCGCATCGGCCGCGATGCCAACACCGTCGTGCTGTTCACCTCCGACAACGGCAATATGCGCGGCGCGCACGGACTCCATGGCAAGTGGATCCCGTACGAAGAGTCCATTCGCGTCCCCATGATCATTCGCGATCCGCGCCTCTCCCCATCCCTCCACGGCGGCACGCGCGACGAGATGACGCTGAACATCGACGTCGCTCCCACCATCCTCCGCATCGCCGGACTCGCGCCCACCCCGCGCATGCAAGGCCGCGACCTCGGCCCACTGGTCCGGAATGAGAAACCAGCCTGGCGCGAGGACTGGTTCTACGAACACACCTACAACACTCCGCCGGCCCGCCTCCCCATCCCGGCGAGCGAAGCCGTCCGCGGCAAACGCTGGAAGTACGCCCGCTACACACAGGAAAAGCCCATTTACGAGCAATTGTTCGATCTGCAGTCAGACCCGCAGGAGCGCCACAACCTCGCCGCCAATCCCGCGCACAAAGCCACCCTCGCCAAACTGCGCACACGTTGCGACCAACTGAAAGCCGAGGCCAGTTAGCCGATGAAACATTTCGCCCTGCTGTTGTTTCCGCTCCTCGCCGCCGCCCAAAGCGAGCAGCAGTCCCTCGCTCTACTCAAACAGCGTTGCGGCAGTTGCCACAGCAGCGCCACGCAGTCCGGTGGCCTCAGTGTCGACTCCAAAGCCGCGTTGCTCAAAGGGGGCAAACGTGGCCCTGCGATTCTCCCTGGCCACGCCGCCGAAAGCCCGCTCATCCGTTTCCTCAAAGGCACTGACAAGCCGCGCATGCCGCTTGGTGCGGACCCACTCCCGGCCGCTGAAATCGCCGCACTGGAACAGTGGATCGCCAGCCTCCCCGCCGCACCCACCAGCACGGCCCAACCCTGGTGGTCGTTCCGCCCGCTCACCACGCCCCCCGTTCCATCCACCAACTCCGCTTGGGCCACGAACGAAATCGACCACTTCATCCTCGCCAAGCTCTCCGCCAGGCAACTCGCGCCTTCGCCGCAAGCCGATCGCCGCCTCCTCGCTCGCCGTGTCTACCTCGATCTCACTGGTCTTCCTCCCACACCGGAAGAACTCGCCGCGTTCCTCAACAACCCAGCCCCAGACGCCTACGAAAAACTCATCGACGCACTTCTGAACAGTCCCCGCTTCGGCGAACGTTGGGGCCGCCACTGGCTCGACCTCGTCCGCTACGCCGACACCCAAGGCTTCGAGGCCGATCGCGAAAACTACACCATGTGGCGCTACCGCGACTACGTCATCCGAGCCTTCAATCAGGACAAGCCCTACAACACCTTCCTCACCGAACAAATCGCCGGCGACGAAATTCCCAACGCAACGGAAGACGCCCTCCTCGCCACCGGCTTTCTCCGCCTCACGCCCCGCTTCGGCACCACCAACGCCCAGCAGTTCCGCCAAATGAATCTCGACGAGATCACAGCCACCGTTGGCTCCGCCTTCCTTGGCCTCACCATGAAGTGTGCCCAGTGCCACGATCACCGCTACGATCCCATCCCGCAGAAAGATTTCTATCGCCTCCAGGCTTTCTTCGCCACCATCGAGATGACCGACGCGCGCGTGCCCTACTCCGACCCGGCAGTCCGCGCCCGCATGGAGCGCTCCGCCGCCGAAGCGCGTGAAAAGCTCAACGCAGCGCAGAAGCGCTTTGACGACTATCAGCGCGGTATGTTGGAACGGCTTCGCACCGCACTGGGCAAGCCCGCAGCCACGGCATCCAACACGCAAGCCACCGTCGCAGCCGACGACGAAATCGTCACCGGAGGCTTCCTCCGCAAACTCACGCCCGATGTCGCCGACCTCGAGCGCCGCATTACCCGCGCCATCGCCAACGGCGTCGTCCCCAACCCCGATGACACCATCTTCACCAATGAAGAAAAGACCCGCTACATCGATCTGCTCAGCTACGTCGATGGCAACCGCGGTGGCCGCGATCTCGGCGTGTATCAGCGCGAACTCCGCCGCTACCAGCCCATCGCGCACATCGTTCGCAATATCCCCAACTCCGGCGACCGCCCTTTCCTGCCCGTAACCTTCGTTCGCATCAAAGGCGAATTCGACAAGCCCGGCGAGATCGCCAGGCCCGGCTTCCCCATCGCCATCACTGGCAAGGAAGAAGATGCCGCCCTCACCACCGACGCCTTCGGCAACCAGCGCGGCTGGCGCATGCCGCTCGCGCAATGGATCACCCATCGCAACAACCCGCTCACCGCCCGCGTCATGACCAATCGCATCTGGCAGCATCTGTTCGGGCACGGCATCGTGGACACACCGAGTGACTTCGGCCGCAACGGCGCGGCGCCCACTCACCCCGAACTCCTCGATTGGCTCGCCACCCGATTCATCGAAGACAACTGGAGCATGAAGAAAACCATTCGCCGCATTCTGCTGTCTTCCACCTACCGCCAGTCTTCCATCCGCGACAGCGCGCGCGAAAACAAGGAAGATCCCAACAATACGCTGCTGTGGCGTCAGAACCGCCGCCGGCTGGAAGGCGACATCCTCCGCGACGTAATGCTCTCCACCACAGGCTCGCTGCATCCGGAAGCGGGCGGCCCCGGCGTCTTCGTGCCGCTTCCCGCCGCCATGAAAGAGCGCATGACCATCAAGAACATCCCCAGTTGGACGCCCACCACCGGCCCCGAAAAGAATCGCCGCTCCATCTATGTCTTCCAACGCCGTCAACTGGAGGTCCCCTTTCTCGCCACCTTCGATGCGGCCGTGCTCCAGTTCTCCTGCGAGCGCCGCACCGCATCCACCACTGCGCTGCAAGCACTCACGCTGCTCAATGACGAACTGATCGTCGAACACGCCGGCGCTCTTGCCGAGCGAATCCGCGCACATGCCACCAGCGACAATAACCAGATCACGGCAGCCTTTCAACAAATCCTCGGCCGCGCACCATCCCCACAGGAACAACGTGACGCGCAACAACTTCTCCGCACCTCCTCACTCGCCAGCCTCGCCCGTCTTCTGCTCAACACCAATGAGGTGCTCTATGTCGATTAAGCACACGCGCCGCGAATACCTCTCCCGAGCCTGGAACGGCATCGGCACCATCGCTCTGGCACAGCTCCTGCAAGACAACGCAGTCGCGGCCGCGGACCCCATGCTGCCCAAGAAGCCGCACTTCCCGCCCAAAGCCACCAATGTCATCTTCCTCTTCATGTCCGGCGGCGTCAGCCAGATGGACACCTTCGATTACAAACCCGCATTGGAAAAGTTCGCCGGCAAGCGCCTCCCCACGCCGAGTCATGTTGAAGGCGAAATCAAGAGCTTCCTCTCGCGCCCCCACGGAGCCGTACCCACCATCGCTCCCTTCCGCCGCGCCGGCGCCTCCGGCCGCTATCTTTCCACGATGTTCGAGCACCTCCCGTCCGTCATTGACGACATCTCGTTCGTCCACGGCGTCGAGGTCGACAACAACAACCACGCCCCCGCCACCATGCATGTCAACACCGGCTCCGTGCTGCAAGGCAATCCTTCGGTCGGCGCATGGGTCACTTATGGGCTCGGCTCTGAGAATCGCAATCTTCCCGGCTACGTCGTTCTCCACGATCCGCGCGGCGGCCCCGTCAACGGACCCGCAGTCTGGCAGAGCGGCTATCTTCCCGGCGCTTATCAGGGCACCGCTTTCCGTCCCGAAGGCGTACCCGTGCTCAATCTCGAATCCCCACAGGGCATCAGCCGCGCACAAGCCCGCGCCGAACTCGACTTCCTCCAATCCCGCAATCGTGAGCACGCCTCATCGCGCACGCAGACGGACGACCTGGAAGCCCGCATCGCCGCCTACGAACTCGCCTACCGCATGCAGGCCGAAGCGCCGGATGTCGTCGATCTCAGCAAAGAAACACAAGCCACGCGCGCCCTCTACGGCCTGGACGATCCCACCACCGCTCCCTTCGCCCGCCAATGCCTGATGGCCCGCCGCATGGTCGAACGCGGCGTTCGCATCGTCACCCTCATCCACGGTTGGGAAAACGGCACCTTCAGTTGGGATCACCACTCCGACCTCAGCCGTCTCCTTCCCGCGCGCGTCAAAGAAATCGACAAGCCCGTCACCGGCCTCCTCACCGATCTCAAATCCCGCGGCATGTTCCAAAACACAGTCGTGGTCTGGATGTCCGAAATGGGCCGCACCCCATTCAACGAAGGTGCAGGCAAGGCCATCGGCCGTAATCACAATCAGTACGGCATGGTCTCCTGGTTCGCCGGAGCCGGCGTCAAACCCGGCATCAACGCCAGCGAAACCGACGATTTCGGCCTGCACGCCGAGCACAATCCACACAAAGTTTGGGACGTCCACGCCACGCTCCTGCACGTCCTCGGACTCGACCACCTCCGCCTGACATATCTTCACGAAGGCCGCTACAAACGCCTCACCGACGTGGGTGGCGAACCCATCAAGGAATTGCTCGCATGACCCCGATCCTAGCCTTCTTCCTTATGGCCGATCCCTCCGGCCTCTCCACATTCCTCGATGACGCCGCCGCCAAAGGCGATATACCCGGCGTTGTCGTCGTCATCCAGAGGAACGGAAAACCCATCTTCTCCAAAGCCGCCGGTTATGCCGATCTGGAATCGAAACGCCCCATCCGCGTGGACGACATCTTCATGATGGCGTCCACCTCCAAACCCATCGCCGCCACGGCCATCCTCACCCTAACTGACAAACACAAGCTCTCGCTCGACGACAAAGTCCGCAAATACTTCCCCGAGTTCACCGGAGATTCCACCATCCGCCAACTCCTTTCCCACACCTCCGGCATCTTCGGCAATAACCCGGAGCACCCGCGCCTCAAACAAATCCGCGACTTCGATCAACCCCTCGCCACCGCGGTCAACGCCATCGTGAAAGAACCGCTCGTCTACGAACCCGGCGCGCAATACTCCTACGGCGGGGCTTCCTTCTGCGTCGCCGGACGCATCGCGGAACTCATCACGCATGAGGACTTCGATCACTTCGCCAATCGCGTCCTCTTTCAGCCGCTCGGCATGAAAGAGACGGTCTACCGCACGTCGAAAGACCTCAGCGCGCGCGTCCCCAAGCTCTACAAAAGATCCGCCACACAGTGGATCCCCACACCCACCATCATGGACACTCCGCAGCGCCGCGGCCCCCGTCCCGATGGCTTCATCCTGGTCCCCGGAGGCATCTACTCCACCGCCCCGGATCTCCTCCGCTTCGCCCAACTGCATCTGGACGGAGGGCGCGACATTCTTTCCCGCACCATGATCGACGAAATGCGCCGCAAACAAACCGGCACACTCAAAGAGAATTACGGGCTCGGCTGGCAACTGCTTCCCAACGGCGCATTCGGCCACGGCGGAGCCTACGGCACCTACCTCTACGTCGATCCCGCACATAACGCGGCCGCCGTCATTCTCACGCAAACCACAGGCGCCGCCAAATTCCAGGAAGCGGTCCGCAAGCACATCCAGCAGCTACTGGCTCAAACGGATTGAATCACCTTTAGCAACGCGGTCAGACTCGTGCGGCTGGCATGCGCCTTCCCCTGCGGGCTCTTGTAATGCGTCTCCAGCGTCCACGATCCCTTGTACCCGTCCTTCAACAACGCCCGTATCTGCCCCAGATTGTCCATCTGTCCTTCGCCCACCGCCGTCCATTCGCCCTTGCCATCCTTGTAGCGGAAATCGCGTAAGTGCACATGCATGATGCGCGCCGGATCCAGCTTCTTGTACCCATCCGGAAAGCTCCGCTCGCCCACCGCGCCGGCATTGTTCGGATCCCACGTCAATCCAATGCTGTCTTCCTTCACGTGCTTCAATAGCTCCGCCGCTTCGGCCCCTGTCTGCACGAAACTGCCGCCGACATTTTCAATCGCCAGCCGGAACCCACGAGCCTTCGCCCGCCGTGCCGATTCCTTCTCCAATTCATAGATGCGCTCGTAATCCTTAGCTGTGGGTGTGTAGCCTTTCTCGTAGGTGAAGGCAAACGTCCGGATCTTGTCGGTCCCCAGAATCTTCGCCCGCTCCATCGCCCCATCCAGCAGCGACCACTGGTTGTCCAGCACGGCCCGCCCCTGCGGCGTATCCGGCGGCAGCGGAATCTTGAAGAACGCGGTACCCAGCACCGACGTGCGAATCCCATGCTGGTCGAAGATCGACTTGCACTCGCGAATCTTGTCCACAGGCTGTACCGTGTTGTACTTGCCCCAAATCGTCCGCACTTCCGCGAACCGCAGATGGAATTCCTTCAGAAACTGCGACGCCGTGACAATGTCGTCGTCAATCTCGTCGGTGGTCACACCCAGTTGTATCTTGGAAAGTTCAACACCGGCGGCGGACATGGCCGCGCCAAGGGAAAGGAAAAATTCACGGCGTTGCATCAGGGACATTGTAACCCAACGAGTCTGACATCAGGTCACACCGTCCGCATCTTCTTGTCGGCCCAGGCGCGCTCCTTGACAGTCAAGGGACCGCCCGTTTGTTGCAACGCCTCCCCCAGCATTTCCTTCCATCCCGATGCGTCGGTTATGGCAACTCCGACGCCATGTTGCACAAACCCGGAAATGCTGGCCGCCTGCCCAGCCTGAACCAGAGATTGAATTTCATCGATCTGCTCTTCAAGAAGCGTGATTGTGACCTTCCGTGTCGCCATACGAACAACCATACACGGGGTATTGGCGATGCATCAGGGCCAAAGGGACCCGTAGGCCCTGATGCAACCCCGATAACCTACTTCTCAATCCGCATGCCGTAGAAGCTGCGGTGCACGAAGAACATACTGATCAACAGGAACACCACGGCCAGCCCGTGGCTCAATCCAGTCCCCTGCTCCGCTGTCAGCGAAACGGCCAGTTCCACCGCCAGCAATCCGAACAGAGTCGTGAATTTGATGATCGGGTTCATGGCCACGGACGACGTATCCTTGAACGGATCGCCCACCGTGTCGCCCACCACCGTCGCCGCGTGCAGATCGGTGCCCTTTGCTTTCAACTCGGTTTCTACAATCTTCTTCGCGTTATCCCAGGCGCCGCCGGCATTCGCCATGAAGATCGCCTGATACAACCCGAACAGCGCAATCGACACCAGATACCCGATGAAGAAATACGGCTCCACAAACGCAAAGGCCAGCGTTGAGAAGAACACGGTGAGGAAAATGTTGAACATGCCCTTCTGGGCATACTGCGTACAAATCGCCACCACCTTCTTCGAATCCGCCACGGACGCCTTCGTCGCGCCTTCCAGCTTGATGTTCGCCTTGATGAACTCCACCGCGCGATACGCGCCCGTGGTGACCGCCTGTGTCGATGCGCCGGTAAACCAGTAGATCACCGCGCCGCCCGCGATTAACCCTAGCAGGAAGGGCGGATGGAGAATCGACAGGTTCGCCAACAACTCAGGCTTCAAACCCTGCGTCAACATCATAATGATCGAGAAGATCATCGTCGTTGCGCCCACCACCGCGGTTCCAATCAGCACCGGCTTCGCCGTCGCTTTGAACGTGTTGCCTGCGCCGTCGTTTTCTTCCAGGTGCTCTTTGGCGCGCTCAAACTGCGGCTTGAAGCCGAAGTTCTTTTCGATATCCTTCTCGATGTTCGGCAGCGTCTCAATCACGCTCAGTTCGTAGACCGACTGCGCGTTGTCCGTCACCGGACCATACGAGTCCACCGCGATCGTTACCGGGCCCATGCCCAGGAATCCGAACGCCACCAGACCGAATGCGAACACCGCCGGGGCAATCATCAATGATCCCAACCCCATCGTGCTGACGTAATAAGCAATCCCCATCAACAACAGGATGCTCATCCCCAGCCAGTAGGCGCTGAAGTTCCCGGCTACCAGTCCGGACAGGATGTTCAACGATGCGCCGCCTTCCCGCGCGCTGGTTACCACTTCGCGCACGTGATGCGATTCCACCGAGGTGAAGATCTTTACCAACTCCGGAATAATCGCGCCCGCCAAAGTGCCGCACGTGATCACCGTCGATAGCTTCCACCACAATGTGTCATCGCCGCCCAAAGTCGGAATCAGCAGGTTCGACACAATATAGGTCAGAATCACCGAAACAATCGAAGTCAACCACACCAGGCTCGTCAGAGGAGCTTCGTAGTTCATCTTCGGCGAGTTGGCGTATTTCCCCTTCGCTATCATTTCATTGATGAAGTAGGAACCCACCGAAGCCACCACCATCATCACGCGCATGGTGAAGATCCACACCAGCAGTTGCACCTGCACCAGTGGATCTTTCACCGCCAGCAGGATGAAGCTGATCAGTGCCACGCCGGTAACGCCGTACGTCTCGAATCCGTCCGCGCTCGGTCCCACCGAATCGCCCGCGTTGTCGCCCGTGCAATCCGCGATCACGCCAGGGTTGCGCGCATCGTCTTCCTTAATCTTGAACACGATCTTCATCAGATCGGCGCCGATGTCGGCGATTTTCGTGAAAATACCGCCAGCCACGCGCAACGCCGCCGCTCCCAGCGATTCGCCGATTGCGAATCCAATGAAACACGGCCCGGCATAGTCGCCCGGGATGAACAGCAGAATGATCAGCATCAGCAGCAGTTCCACTGAGATCAGCAGCATCCCGATGCTCATGCCCGCCTTCAGCGGAATCTCGTAGCAGGGAAACGGCATGCCCCGCAAACTGGCGAACGCCGTCCGCGAGTTGGCGAACGTATTCACCCGGATGCCGAACCACGCCACCGCGTAGCTGCCGCCGATCCCAACCAGGCTAAAGAAAAGAATAATCGCTACCTTGAATGCATCCATGTGCTGGAGCAAACCAAAGTAGAAGATCATGATCACACCGATAAATACCTCCAGAATCATGAGAAACCGGCCTTGCGTCGTAAGATACGTTTTGCATGTTTCGTAGATCAGTTCGGAGATTTCCAGCATCGATGAATGCACCGGCATATTCTGCAGCTGTTTGTAGATCACCAGCCCGAATGCCAGGCCCAGCACACTCACCAGCAGTCCGATCATGAGAAAACTACGCCCGTCAATCCCACCCAAGAATGTTGCCTTGGAAAGATCGGGCAAAATCAGGTTCGCCTCCCCGCCGGCGTGCTGCGCGAGCAACGGCGAGTTGCCTAGGGCGAGTAAACACATCGCCAACATAATTACTGTATGAAAAGTGAAGAAGCGCCTCACGGTCGGGGAGAGCCAAGTTGCTGCTTTCCGCACCGGGACACCAACGTGTGAAGTCATTGTTCTGACATTCCTCCAAAGAAGACCTTGATAGTGCTAGGGTTAAGGCCGCTTCATAATACCAAGCCCGAAGGGTTCCCGGCAATATCAGACCTGCACGACTCGAACCACCGCAATCGGCAAAAAGCCTACACTGGGGAAAAGCAATGCGCAACGTCGGGCTTCGTCACCAATACCTCGTCCGCATCCTCAGTGTCGGTTTTTCTCTCGTCATCCTGCTCCTCGCCGCCGCCGCCGGCCTTTCCGTCTACCGCGCGCAAACCATCCACACCAACTCCGTCGAACTGGTCAATCAGCAGATCTCCGCCTGGGGCCTCGCCAACAACCTCATGGTCATCCAACAGCGCATCGGCAAAGAGATGTACTACCTGCGCTCCCTCCAGCCGTCCGACGCCGTTCGTATTCGTGCTGAAATGGATGCCGCCGAAGCCGAGTTCCAATCGATGGAAGCGATGGCCGGCTACTCCGACGTCAAAGGATTGCGTGCCTTGCTTCAGGTGTCGCGCACCTTCGCTCGCGAGGTTCGCGCCGCCACCGAAGGCTCCACTGTCTCGGTCGAAAAACTCGCCCAACTCCACGGCTTCCGCGAGGAGTTCTCCCACCTCGCCGTGGAAGCTGTCAAACGCGAGGCCGACCGCGCCGGAAAGCTTCAGGACGCCATCCAACAGGAATCCGCCCGCCTTCACTCCGAATCGCTCTACCTCCTCGGCGCCTGCCTGATCCTCGCCATGGGCAGCGCCCTGCTCACGGTTCGCGCCAGCTATCAGTTCCTTCGCCAGCTCCAATGGCAGGCCGACGAGTTGCATCGCGTCTCCTGGCACATGCTGGAAAGCCAGGAAACCACCGCCCGCCGCTTCTCTCACGAAATGCACGATGAACTTGGCCAAAGCCTCGCCGGCCTGCGCGCCATCCTCGTCGGGGTCAAACCCGAAGACTTCAGCCATCGCCGCAAGGAATGCGTCAGCCTGCTGGATGAAACCATCCAGAACGTCCGCGAATTGTCCCAACTCCTCCGCCCCGTCATCCTCGATGACTTCGGCCTCGACGCCGGCCTCCGCTGGCTCAGTGACCGCTTCATGAGCCATACCCGCATCGAAGTGAAATACTGGTCGAATCTGCAGCAGCGCATGGCCGACGAGCTCGAAACTCAATACTTCCGCATCGCCCAGGAGGCCCTCACCAACGTCGCCCGCCATTCCGGAGCCACCCAGGTCTACATCGCCCTGGAAGTGCGGCAGGACAAACTCCACCTCACCATCGAAGACAACGGGAAAGGTATGCCTCCCGACCCCGAATTGACGCAAACCAGCCTCGGCCTCGTCGGCATGCGCGCCCGTGCGCGCCAGGCCGGCGGCGAATTATCGGTAACAAAAGCGGCCTCCAGCGGCGTCAAGTTGGAAGTGTGGGCTCCCGCCCGTACAATAGAAACGGCCACTCCGCATGAAGATCCGCATTTTGTTGGCTGACGATCACGCTGTCGTGCGCAAGGGATTTCAGTTCATCCTTGCCGCTCAGCCCGATTTCGCAGTGGTCGGTGAAGCCGCCAACGGCCAGGAAGCTGTCGACCTCGCCAAATCCCTGCAGCCCGATGTCGTCGTCATGGACGTCTCCATGCCGGAACTCAACGGCATCGAGGCCACCCGCCGCATTGGTGAAGTCGCGCCCAAAGCTCGCGTCCTCGCCTTGAGCATGCACCGCGACTCTGTCTATGTCCGTGAAATCCTTCGCGCCGGCGCCCGCGGCTATATCCTCAAAGACGCCCAGGAGTCCGAGCTCCTCGGTGCGGTTCGCTCCGTCGGCAAGGGCGAGGGCTACTTGAGCCCCGCCGTCTCCGACGCCGTGCTCAACGACTACCGCAAGCACGTCACCGACCCCGTCGACCTGCTCACCACTCGCGAGCGCGAAGTCCTACAGCACATCGCTGAGGGAAAGACCAACAAAGAAATCGCCGCCCTCCTCGGCCTCAGCGTCTACACGGTGGAGGCCCACCGCGGCCGGGTCATGGAGAAACTCAACCTCCACTCCACCGGCGAACTGGTCCGCTTCGCCCTCCGCAACGGCCTCATCGATTAGCCGCCGCCGGTTTGCCACCCACCCGGCGATACGGATATGCTGTGAGATCTACCCTGAGGTCTCAATGAGCTCCCGCCCCCACTCCCCTCTTTCTGCGCTCGCCGGCTTGTTTCTAGTTGCCACCCTTGCCTCAGGCCAGATTCGCATCAATAGCAACGCCCAGCTTCCCGGCGCAACCCTCGGACAGTCCTATTCCTTCCAATTCGTCGCCGGTGCGGCCAGCCCGCCCGTGACATACGTCAATGTCAATGCCCTCCCTCCCGGCTTCGCCCTCAGTTCCTCCGGTCTCCTCACCGGCATCCCCACTACCACTGGGACCTTCCCCTTCACCGTCGAAGCCTCATCCGGCACCAGCTACACGCGCGAGCAGTTCTCCCTCAACGTCGTCGCCACCCCGCTCACGCTCAATGCCCCGTCCCCCGTCAACTTCACCACCGGCCAGTATTCCGAAACATTCTTCCAGGCGAGCGGCGGAACACCGCCCTACCGCTACGCCATCCTCAACTCAGGCCTTTTCCCCGGCTTATACTTCGATAAATCGAACACCTCAGTCGGCCGCATCATGGGAACTCCGCGTGGCTCCGGCTCCAGCAACATCACCGTCGGAGTCACCGATAGCCAGAATCGCGTCGCAACCACCTCCATCTCGATCTTCCTCAGCGGCGTTAACCTTGATCAGCCTCCCGTCACGCCTCCCTCCGGAACTCCTGGCGCTGACTACGAATTCCAGATCCCTTATACCGGCGGCGTGCAACCCGTCATTTTTTCCATCGTGGGGAACACCAATCTGCCGGCCGGCCTTACCCTCACCAGCGGCGGCAAAGTTCGCGGCACCGGCCCGTTCATCAACGCCGGCCCACCCAACTTTGGTATCCAAATCGGCTCCGTCGACGCCGCCGGCAACAGCGCCATCGGTACCTACGTTTTCTCCTTCCCTCACACCACCGTTCCCACCATCACCACCTCCGATCCTCTGCCCGTAGGCGCCGTTGGTGTTTCCTACTCCAAGCAGTTGAATATCGATGACGATCAGCCCATCGCACCCGGCAACTGGTTCCTCGCCAGCGGCACTCTGCCTCCAGGCCTGAATATCGACTCGGCAGGGCTTCTCGCCGGAATTCCAACCACGGCAGGCAACTTCAGCTTCACCATCGGCCGCAATGTCGTGGGCAACAATGTCACTAAGCTCTTCAACCTCCGCGTCGTGGCCGCCCCATTCACCTGGAGCGGCACGTCGCCCATCTCCGTTAACAATTTCCAGCTCACCACCTTACTCAGCACATCCTCCGGCATCGCCAACGGCACACCAGTCGGACCCATCGAACTCGTCTCCGGCGCATGGCCTCGAGGCTTCGGTGTCACTCCGTCCGGCCTCGCCGTGGCAGGCACCCCAAGCGTCGCGGGGTCTTCCACCTTCACCGTTGAAGTCAAATCCTCAGATGGCCAGATCGCCACGCGCACCGTCACTGTCGACGTCGTACCCCCACCCGGCCTTACATTCCTCAGCCCCAGCGCGCCTGCCGGTGTCGTCGGCGTCCGTTACTATTTCCACGACGCAGGCTGCAATCCGACATGCGCCAGTAATGGTGGCGGCGATCCTTACTTCTTTACGCTCAACAGCGGGAGCGCACTTCCGCCAGGGCTGACCCTCGCCACCGATGGCACCATCTCCGGCATCCCCACGACGCCCGGCGTATACACCGTTTCACTGATGAACACCGATGGCCGGGACAATGGCGCATTCTCCTTCTGGACCATCACCATTACCGATTCCTCGGGCACGCAGTCTCTCACTACACCTTCGCCCCTCCCTTCCGGCACCACCGGCGTCCCCTACAGCACCACTATCACGGCGGCCAATGGCACGTCCCCCGTCACCTTCTCCGTCGTTAATGGAGCACTCCCGTTCGGCCTCACCCTATCCCCTGCCGGTCTCCTCTCCGGCACTCCGTTCGTGAACGGACTCTCCACCTTCGATGTCGCCGTCACCGACAGTAACCCGGAAGCAGGCGGCGGCCCCATCACCACCATCCGGCAGTACCAGCTCACCATCGCAGGCACCAGCTTCGCCCCGCAAATCATCAGCATCAATCCCACTTCCGTTTTCGCCGGGGGCCCGACATTCGTCCTCACCGTCAACGGCAATTTCCTCTTCGATCCCACATTGCTCTGGAACGGCGTCCCGGTTTCCATCATTAACATCAACGGCAACCAGATCTTCGCCCAAATCCCCGCCACCCTCATCGCCAATCCCGGCACCGCCAATATCCAGATCCGCAACGCCGATAATCAACTCTCCAACATCGCCGTTCTCACCATCCAAAGCCCGGCGCCCGTCCTCGAAACTCTCACCCCCAACAATGTGAACAGCGGCTCGGCCGGTTTCACCCTCACCGTCACCGGCACCAACTTCCAGCCGAACACGCGCATCGAGTGGGATGGCGTCCCCATCAACAACACCTTCGTCGACTCGCCCACCTCCATGCGCGTCAACATCAGCGCCGGCCAGTTGCTCAGCGCTGGAGTCATCCCCGTCCGCGCCCGCTCGCCGCAAGGCACTGTCTCCAACACGCTCAATTTCACCATCAACGGCTCCAACCCATCCATCACCGCCATCACTCCGCCCAGCGTCTCCGCCGGCAGCCCGCAAACTGTGTTCACCGTCGATGGGGCGAACTTCGAAACACAAGCCGTCGCCCTGTGGAACGGGCAACCCGTCACCACCGCATTCTTCAACGCGACCCGCGTCTTCGTCACCATTCCTGCAACTCTGCTACGCGATCCCGGCACCGCCGAACTGCGCGTCCGTAATCCCAACGAACGCACTTCGGGCCCGCGTAACATCTCCATTCTCGGCGCCTCCGCTCCGCAGATCACATCGCTCTCTCCCAACACCGTGCAATCCGGCAGTCCCGCCACCCTACTCACCGTAAAAGGCACGAACTTCGCCAGCGGCGCCACCATTCAATTCAACGGCGTCGACCTCACGCCCACCACCTTCGTCGATGCCGGCACACTCACCGCCACGATCCCCGCCACGCAACTCACCACCACCGGCAATTTCCCCGTCGTCGTTCATAACCCCGATAATCAGGTCTCCACGCCATCGAATTTCTCCGTCACCGGCACCACACCGACGGCCCCCACGCTGACCGCACTGAATCCCACCACAGTGCAGCAAGGCTCCGCCGCCTTCACCCTCACCCTGACTGGAACCAATTTCCAGACCGGAGCCGTGGCCCGCTTCAACGGCGCCAGCCTTACCACCACCTTCCAGTCCGCGCAATCGCTCACCGCACAAGTCCCGGCCAGCCTCCTCACCACGGTCACCACCGCCAGCATCGATGTCCGCAATCCTGACACGCTCACCTCTAACGCCCTGCCCCTCCAAATCGCTTCCGTCGTCAACCCTGCGCCTATCCTCACCGCCCTGAGTCCGGACAACACCATCACCGGCCCGGCGTCCTTCCCCCTCACCCTCACCGGCCAGAACTTCCAGGCTGGAGCCGTCGTGTTGTGGAACAACACTCCCATCACGCCCGTCTCCACCGGCACAACACAAATCACCGTCATCGTCCCGGCAGGATTCGCAGCCTTCGCCGGCGGAGCCCTCATCCAGGTCCGCAACCCCGATGGCCAGCTCTCCGGCACGCTTCCACTCACCATCCGCCAGGTAGTGCCGCTCATCACCTCCATCTCTCCGCTCGCCGCGCTGCTCGGCACCACCGAAGTCACGCTCACCGTCACCGGTCAGAATTTCCAAACCGGCGCAACCGTCCTTTGGAACGGCATCACACTCCCCACCTCCTCTCCGGCGCAAGGCGTCCTCATTGCGCAAGTGACCCCGGCCTCGCTGCTGCTCATCCCTGGCATCGCGTCCATCTCTGTGCGCAATACCGATGGCCAAACTTCCGCCTCACGGCCCTTCCAGATCCTCGCCCCGCCGCCCTCCATCTCCCAACTCGATCCGCCGTCAACGACAGTCGGCACTCCAGGAGTCCAACTCACCATTCGTGGCAGCGGCTTCCGCCCAGGAACACAGGCCCGCTTTAATGGCTCCGGACTGTTCTCCGTAGTCGTGTCCGTCAATGAAATCACGGCCACCATTCCCGCCCAGTTCCTCCTCACCGAACAGACCGCCACCATCCAGGTTGTCACGCAGGATAGCGTCGCCTCCAACACAGCCAACTTCCAAATCCTGCCTTCGCTCACTCCTGAGATCACGCAGCTCACCCCATCATCAGCGCCCGCTGGCAGCAGCAATCTCCCAATCGGAATCGTGGGCCGCAACTTCATCAGCGGCGCGCAAGCATTCTGGAACGGCCAGCCCCTCGCCACCAGCTTCACCTCTTCCACGCAGCTCACCGCCACGGTCCCCAACACCCTGCTCGCCAGCACCGGAGTCGCAGGCATCGCCGTCCGCAATCCCGATGGCAAGACATCCACGGCTGTCCTGTTCGCCGTTGGCGAAGCGCTCCGCATCACCAGCAGCGCGACGCTGCCCACCGGACTCACCGGCAACCGCTACGATTTCGCCTTCACCGCATCGGGCGGCGCACGCCCTTATCGCTGGCGCATCGTCACCGGCTCACTCCCCACCGGACTCACCCTCGCAGATAACGGCACCTTGTCCGGCACCCCAACCCGCTCGGGCGAAACACGCTTCACCATCGAGGTTGCCGACGGCACCAACACCACCCAGCAACAACAAGCCACCGTCGTCATCGACAACGCCGACCTCGACATCACCTCCACATCTCCGCTGCCTCCCGCCACCGCCGGACAGCCGTATTCGCACACGCTCCGCGCCAATGCCTCTTCCAACGTGACGCTCCAATGGAGCATCGTTGAAGGCGCACTCCCCGCCGGTCTCACGCTCAATCCGCGCACCGGAGAAATCAGCGGCATCGCCGAAGAAGCCGTGGTCATCCCCACTTCCGCCGGACGCGCCGCCAACGTGCCCGTCGATCACCGCTTCCGCATCCAGGTCGCCGCCCCGGCGCGCAATGCCTTCCGCAAATTCTTCGACCTCACGGTTCTCCCCGCCACCGGCCCGCTGCGTATCATCACTCCATCGCCGCTGCCGCCCGGCTCCCTCAGCCGCCCTTATTCCCAACCGATCGCGACCGCCGGCGGTGTCAATCCGCAAACCTTGACCTTGACCGGCACACTCCCGCCCGGCCTCCAGTTCGATGGCTTCCTGATTGAAGGCGTTCCCACCCAACAAGGTACGTTTCCCTTCATCATCACCGCGCGCGATGCGCAATCTGCCGCGGACACAAAGTCGTTCCTCATCGTCATCGGCCCCGCCACCGGCCCGCTCATCACCAGCGGCCCCATCCTGCCCATCAACGCCATCTCCCGCCAACTCGACTTCCTTGTCGAAGCCACTGACGGCATCCGTCCCTTCATCTGGTCCATCGTATCCGGCGAACTCCCGCCCGGCGTGACCTTCGATCCCAACACCGGCCGCCTCTCCGGTATCATTCAACAGGTCCGCACCTTCCGCTTCAATGTCCGGGTCACCGACGCCAACGGTGCCATCGACACCCGCACGCTCACCATCGCCGCCACGCCCACTGGTGAGCCGCTGACCATCGTCACCCAATCTCTGCCCTCCGCCAATCTCGGCCGCGCCTACACCGCGCCGCTTGAAGCCCTGGGCGGAATGCCACCCTACCGCTGGACACTCGTCTCCGGCACGCTTCCCACCGGTCTCCGCCTCAATACCGATCGGCTGGAAGGCACACCCACAGCTGCTACAGTCGCCAACATCAACCTCCGCGTCACCGACGCCTTCGGCTACACGGCTACCCGCGACTTCCTCCTCCGCACCGCCATCGAAGCGCTCCCCGCCGTGCAGATCACCGGCCTCGCCGACTCTCTCAACCCAGGCGCGCAATCCGGCGTCGGCGTCGCTCTCTCAACGGCCTATGCCTCTGAGATCACCGGCCGTCTCATCATGGAGTTCGCCCCCGATCCGCCGGTGGCAGGCATCGATCCCGCCCTGCAATTCTCCACCGGAGGGCGCACCGCCGATTTCCGCATCCCCGCGGGCCAGACCGCCGCCGTCTTCACTGGCACTCCGGCCGTACAAACGGGCACCGTGGCAGGTGTCATCACCTTCCGCGTGGAACTCAGCGTCGCCGGCCAAACCGCGCTTCCCGCCAATCGCCCCGACCGCACAGTGCGCCTGGTCCATCTCCCGCCGGTCATCAGCACCGCGACACTCGTTCGCCGCTCCAACGGCTTCACCATCACCATCGTCGGCTTCGCCACCACTCGCGAAATGGGCGAACTCGTCGCCGACGCCACTCCCGCCGCCGGCCGTACGCTGCAAACCACACGCTACGTCGTGCCCCTCACCGATGTCTTCCGCGCCTGGTACAACTCAGCCCAATCCCTTCCCTTCGGCACCCAATTCACGCTGAGCGTTCCTTTCGATGGCGACGCCTCCGCCATCCAATCGCTCACCATCCGCCTCCGTAACAGCGCCGGCGAATCCGCGGCTCGGGCCATTAACTAACTTGTTAGCAAAAACTCTATTCTGAATGGCTGCCCTTGCAGCTTCCAGCTTCGGTGCCATCACTCAAGCGCTCACGCCCGGCGATCTCGCCCCTGGCCCCTTCACAATCCACGACTTTGAAACCACAGCCGGTCACTGCGTTCGGCCTCTGGTTCGGGAACGACGACTCCTGCTGCTCCACCGGCTTTGATGCCGTCCCCGAAGCCTTCGACACCAATGCCTCTGTCGGCTCGGTCAGTCTCACCGCCAACCTAGACGATGTCCAATTCAATAGTGCCGTTGACGAAGTGCCCGAGCCCTCCACCTTCCTCCTCGGCGCATCTAGCCTCGCGGCTCTCATCGCGCTGCGCCGCCGCCATTGGAAGCCATAATACTAAGCCAAGCTAAAGCAAAATACTAAGGGTATCCTCTGGTTGTCGCCGACCACTCAACTGAGGTAAATTCCTACAGAAGGAAAAATCCTACAAAAAGCCGCGATCTAGAATCGATCGTGCCGGGACTTGTCTCTCTCGTCCCAATCGTTCTCGCGGCGATCTGCGTTCTTTCAGGAGGAACCCATTTTGTTAGTCAAATCAGTCCTACTCGCTGCGGCACTTGCCGCATCGTCCTACGGCGCCGTTGTACAGGCCTTCGCGCCTGGCGACCTCGCGCCCGGTCCGTTCACCCTTCACGATTTTGAATCCGTCGCCGGTGGGCCTGGAGCAACCTACTCCGCCAACGGTGGAGTTGTCTTGGGCGCTGCCGGCACTCCGCATTCCGGAACGAATGCGCTAACCACGAACTCTTTCCCGGAGCCCATCACCATCACCTTCGATAACCCCGTCACCGCTTTCGGACTCTGGTTCGGAAATGATGACACCTGCTGTACCACCGGCTTCGACGCCAATCTCGATGTATACGACGCCAACGGATTCCTCGCCACCGTCAGCCTCGCCGCCAACATGAACGACGACCATGACCAATTCCTCGGATTTAACAGCTCCGAGCTGGTCACCTCAGTCGTTCTTCGCTACGGCTCCGGTTCTGACGTCGGCCTGTTTCACTCCATCGATGACGTACAGTTCAACACTGCGGTCGACGAGGTCCCGGAACCGTCCACCTTCTTCCTCGGCGCATCCAGCCTCGCGGCTCTCATCGCGCTGCGCCGCCGCTCATAGATGATTGCAAGGAGGCCCGGCCCAAACCGGGCCTTCCCTGGTCCGCGTCTATTTCTTCCCACCCTGCTTGGCAATAACCGAGTCCTTAATCTTCTCGTACACACCCTCCGGCAGCACCTTCTTCGTCACCAGCTCATTCTTCGCCCGGTACGGCCGCCCATCGATGATCTTCTTCGAATAAGCATCCCCAATCCCCGGAATCGCCTTCAACTGTTCCGCAGTCGCCGAGTTAATATCCACCAGTTCCTTCGGCGCAGCGGCCGCAGCCTTCGCCGCTTTCCCCGCATCCGCCGCCTTCTTCGCCGCGCCGCCCTGCGCTCCAAACAGCAGCGACAGGCTCAGCGCCATCAATCCAACCAATCGTAGAAACCGCATATTCTCAATCCTCCCGATACGAAACAATAAACCTCGCGCGACAGACCAATCCACGCGAGATCGCCCTATCGTATCATCAACGAAAGAGGGCTAAAACCGATGTTCCAATCCACGCTTCTCCTCCTCGCGCTCACCACCGCCGCATCCGCGCAATACAACCTCACCGGCAAATGGGACGTCACGGCTACCCCAGAAGGCAAAAAGCCCCTCAAACTCGACGCTCAGCTCAAACACGAAGGCGCGGACCTTTCCGGCCAGGTCAACAGCCCTCTCGGCTCCGGCCCTGTCAAGAACGCCAATCTCGGTGATCCCGACGTCACCTTCCAGTTCCTCATCGGAAAGTACCTGTTCGACGTCAAAGCCACGGCCAGCACGGAAGAGATCAAAGGTACCTTCAACGGCCCGCGCAACATGAAGGGCATCTTCCTCGCTAAACGCCTCGATGCCGCCCCAGTAGCCCCCGCCGTCGAAGGCGTCGAAACCGGTAAGCTAGGCGACGCCGAATATCGAATCGACATTCCGAAAAACTTCAACGGCGGACTCATCCTCTACTGCCATGGCTACAGCCCGAACCCCGGCAAGTTCCAAAAGGACAAGGCGCCCAACGAACTCATGAAAGGCTTCCTCGACCTCGGCTACGCCGTCGCCCAATCCGGCTACAGCAAAGGCGGCTGGGCCGTCAAAGAGGCACTCGAAGAAACCGAAACCCTTCGCAAACACTTCATCGCCAAATACGGCAAGCCCAAGCAGACCTACGTCATCGGCCACTCCATGGGCGGCACCATCACGCTCGCCCTTGCCGAAACCTACCCCGATGCCTACGACGCCGCCCTCCAGATGTGTGGACCCATCGCCCCCATCCACTCCATGTTCCAACGCCGTCTCTTCGACACCCTCGTCGTCTACGACTACTATTTCCCCGGCATGATCGGCTCCCCCGTCGACATCACTAACGATGTCCTCGACCCGCTCGATCTCGTCTCCCGCATCCACAAGGAAGCCACCCAATACCCGGACCGCCTCCTCGCCATGCAGAAGTTCGCCGGCTTCCAATCCGATCTCGAAATGGCCCAGGTCATCACCTTCTACGCCGGCATGCAAAAGGAACTCATGATCCGTGCCGGTGGCAATCCCTTCGACAATCGCAACACCCTTTATCAAGGCACTCCCGACGACGCCCTGATCAACCGCGGCGTCAAACGCTACACCGCAGCCCCGCAAGCCATCGAGTACCTGAAGAAATACTACACGCCAACAGCCTCGCCGAAGAACCCGATTCTCTCCCTCCACAACACCTACGACCCGCTGGTGCCCGCCTGGTCCGTCAACGGCTACACCGAGCTTCTCCAGTTGAACGGAGGCACCACCAACTTCGTCCAGCGCTTCGTCAGCGGCAATGGCCACTGCACGTTCACCTCCAAGCAGACCATCAATGCCTTCAACGATCTCGTCAAATGGAAAGAGTCCGGCACACGCCCCGACGCCGGCGAGCAAAAATAGAAGAGTGATCCTTCTTCTTTTGCTGTCCCTCCCCGCCTTCGCCGCGGACCTCATCATCCATAACGCGAAGGTGATCACCGTCGATGGCAAGTTTGCCCTTGCCGAAGCCGTCGCCGTCACCGGCAACCGCATCACCGCCGTCGGCTCCAACCGGCAAATTCTCTTGCAGCGCACCACCACCACCAAAGTGATCGATGCGAAAGGCCGGTCCGTAATCCCCGGCCTTGTCGATGCCCACGTCCACGCCGCCGGAGCAGGCGCGTCCGAATACAAAGCCAAGCTCCCGCCTCTTGATTCCTTCGCCGCCGTTCAGGCTTTCCTCAAGGCGCAGGCAGCCAAAACGCCTAAGGGACAGTGGATCATCGTTCCCCGCACCTTCCCCACGCGCCTCGCCGAGATGCGCATGCCCACCCGCGAAGTCCTAGACGTCCTCACCGAACACCCCGTCGGGTTCGACGCCAGCTACGTCTGGGTCGTCAATTCCTACGCCCTCAAAATCAGCGGCATCGACCGCAACACGCCCAACCCCGCAGGCGGCGAAATCGGCCACGATGTCAATGGCGAGCCCAACGGTATTCTCCGCAACGCCAATCGCCTCCTCAAAGGGCTCCGCTCTTCCGATCCCCTCCCCCGCGCCGACAAACTCGCCGCACTCAAAGATCAGCTCAACCGCTATGTCGATGCGGGGCTAACCTCCGTCGGCGACCGCGCCGTTGGCGACGAAGACATCGCCCTCTACCAGGAACTCGCCCACGCCAACCAGCTTCCCCTGCGCATCGTCATGACTTGGCGCATCGATTCCTCCGGCCCCACCGAAGATGTCGTCTCCAAAATCCGCAATTCTCCCTACAAGCCTGGTCCCGCCGGCTCGGAAATGCTCCGCTTTGGAACATTCAAGGTCACCCTCGACGGCGGCATGACCATCGGCACCGCTTACCAGCGCGCCCCGTACGGCGAATTCGGAAAACAGCTCTATGGCCAATCGAACCCCGACTCGCGCGGCCAGCTCTTCATCGACCCGCCAAAACTCCTCGCCATCATGACGGCCGCCCTCGACCGCGGCTGGCAACTCACCGCCCACAGCCAGGGTGGCGGAGCCATCGATGCCCTCCTCGACTGCTTCGAAGCCCTCAACGCCCGGCAGCCCATCGCCTACACCCGCTCCCATCTGATGCACGCCAGCTTTCAATCCCCCGAAGCCATCGCGCGTCTCGCCAAACTCGGGCTGCCCGCCGACGTGCAACCCGCCTGGCTCTACAAAGACGGCCCTGCGCTGAAACGGGTGTTCCCCAATAACGGGCTCCGCTATTTCATCCCGCTCAAATCCTACCGCGACCGCGGCGTTCTCCTCGCCGGTGGCAGCGATCATATGATCGGGCACGACAAGAACAACGCCACCAACCCTTACAACCCCTTCCTCGGCATGTGGACCGCCGTCACCCGCCGCATGACCAACGGCGAAGTCCTCTTCCCCGAAGAGCGCATCTCACGCCAGGAAGCACTCCAGATGTACACCCTCTGGGCCGCACATCTCCAGCACGCCGAAAAAGAGCGCGGCTCCATCGAAGCCGGTAAGCTCGCCGACCTCGTCATCATCGACCGCGATTACCTGACCGTTCCCGACGACGCCATCAAAGACATCCAACCCGTCACCGTAATCTTGAACGGCAAAGTCGTCCGTGGTCAGTAACGTAGCCCCGCGGGGCCCTTCGGGCAGCAATCCCCGAACAAGGTACGATGAAAATGAAACGGTGCTTCGATGCCTTCGGCTATCTCCATAACATTTTCTCCTGACGAGGAGGCTGTTCTCCTCGCTCATGCGAAGGCCCTGGGAATCACCATCGAGTCTCTCGTTTGCAATGCCGTCCTGCAACGCATTACTACGTCCGATTCGCAGCAACAACTCTCAGGCGAAGCCATGGAGCAGGCATTGGAAGACTTAGCGGATTTGATTCAAGCGCTACCCGGCCATCACAGTACTGTCTCCAAATTCGGTTCTTACTTCCAAGCTGTGAGGGCGAGCCCCACAGTGCGCCCCTACCTGCATCGCGCCATGACCGTCGCGCGTGCCCCCATAGTCGGCATCTTCTAATCCGTTAATCGCCGGCTTCATGGCCGCAAGCGCGGGCGGGCCCCGTTTTGCGCACGTTCAAACCGTGTATACTCATCCCTACCCCGAGCAATGCACGCCCACGCCCCCCTCATCCGCGTCACCCACTGGATCGCCACACTCTGCTTTTTCGCCCTCCTCCTCAGCGGCGTCGAAATCCTCATCTCTCACCCCCGCTTCTATTGGGGCGAGGAAGGCAACGTCAACACCCCAGCCCTCTTCCAAATTCCCATCCCCGCCTCCCGGGCTTCCGTCCCGACAGGCTATGGCTACGTCCTCAAAGACCAGAACGGCTGGAGCCGCTCCCTCCACTTTCAAACCGCCTGGGCCATCGTCCTCACCGGAACCCTCTACGTCATCTCCGGCCTCCGCACCCGTCATTTCCGCAATCAGGCCGCTACCTACAACCCACTCCAACATCGCACCTACCTCGGAGTCATCTTCCTCCTCTTCCCGCTCCTCATCTGGTCCGGCCTCGCCATGTCTCCCGCCTTCACAGCTGCGTTTCCCTTCACCGTCGACCTCCTCGGAGGCCAGCAAAGCGCCCGCACCATCCACTTCTTCGCCACCGTCATCCTCGTCCTTTTCTTCTTCGTTCACCTCGCCAAAGTCTGCACCACCGGATTCCGCGCCCACATGCGCGCCATGACCATCGGCAGCGCCAACCCAAAGGAGCACGCATGAGCAACCCCACACGCCGTAATCTCATCAAGTCCGGCATCGCCGCCGCCGCTGGTGTCACCGGACTCGCCGCCGCCGCCCGCATCGCCGACAGCTACAACCTCGTCCCACCCAACTACGTCGGCGGTCTCTACCGCGCCGGAGACACGCTCACCTACGCCGCACAGCGCCTCATCACGTCCCAATCACTAGCCCGCGAGTTCCCCACCAGCAAAATATCCAAAACGCCTTTCGCCAACGGCAAGCCCCCTAAGGACGCCCAGTTCCTGCAACTGGCCGCGGACAACTTCGCCGGTTGGAACCTCACCATCGACGGCCTCGTAGCCCGCCCCACCACCCTCTCGCTGGCCGCCCTGAAAGCGCTCCCCGCGCGCACTCAAATCACGCACATGGCCTGCGAAGAAGGCTGGTCCTTCATCGCCGAATGGATCGGCATCCCGCTATCGGAACTGCTCCAATCCGCCGGCATTCTCCCGCAGGCTCGCTACGTCGTCTATCGCTCCCATCAGAAAAACTGGTGGAGCAGCATCGACATGGCCGACGCGCTCCACCCCCAGACTTTCGTTACCTACGGCTTCAACGGCGCCGCTCTTCCCATCGGCCACGGCGGTCCGCTCCGTCTCCGCGTGGCGCGCCAACTCGGATACAAGAACATCAAGTTCCTCACCCGCATCACAGTCACCGATAGCCTCGCCAATCACCAGCGCAAAACGCCTTACTCCTGGTACGCGGGCATCTGACCGCGCCTGCCTAAAACACCATCCGCAACCCCACCTGAATCTGCCGCGCCGCCGTCGCCGAGTTCACCACGCCAAACCCCGGCCCTCCAAACACACGCCCCGGCACCCCGTAGTCCGGATGATTCAACGCGTTGAAAAACTCCCCGCGCAACTGCGCCCGCAGCCCTTCCGTGATACCGAAGTTCCGCAACACCGACAAATTCACCACACTCCGCCCATCCGCCCGCAGAATGTTCATCCCCTGATTCCCGAACGCATACACCGCCGGCTGCCGGAACATCCCCGTATCGAACCACCGCCCGATCGTCGGCTCATTCAGATTCGGATTCCCAACCACATCCGCCCGCAGCGCCCCGGCCGAAAACGCGTTCGTTGTGTTCGTCTGCGTCGTCACATTAAACGGAGCCCCGCTTTGCAGCGTAATCACTCCACCTAAAGACCAATCCCCCGCCACCCAGGCCGCCACTCCCGACTTCGCAAATCGCTTCTGCTTCCCGAACGGCAGTTCATACACCGAACTGAACGTGAACCGCGACCGCACATCGTTCTCCGACGGTCCCCAATCCGCCCGCCGGTTGTACAAATTCGAATACGAACCGCCTTCGGCCCCCAACGTCGATCCCCCTTCATCCACATTGTTCAAAAACTTCGAGAACGTGTACGTCGCCAGCACATTGAACCCGGAATTGAAGCGTCGCTCCAGCCGCACAACACCCGCGTGATAACTGCTCACCCCCAACGAAGGAAACACCACCGAGACATCGCTGAACTGCGGAAATGGCCGGTCCCGCTGCGTCACGCCAGGCCCCAACCGCTCCGGCCGGATCTGGTTGATCGAAAGATTCGTCCCCGCCAGTTTCCGCGCCAGATTCGCCACATAACTCACCTCAACCACCGTCCCCCGAGCCACCTCCCGCTGCAAGCCAAAATTGAAATGCTGCGCGTAGCCGCTTCGCCGGTTCGTCTCGAAAAACGTCACCGCCGTCGTCGCCCCCTGCCCCACACGCACCGCTCCGAACGAGTCGTCCAAACGCGGCGACGTCGGCTGCACCGGCACTCCATTGCGCAAATAGAATGGAGCCGTAATCCCGTTGTCCGGCGTGTTCAACGCCGACGAAATCTCATACCCCAACGATGCCGACGTCGGCGCGCCATGATCGAACGGATGCGCGACAACAATCCCATACCCCCCGCGCACCACTGTCTTCTCCGATCCAAACGGCTGCCACGCAAACCCAACCCGCGGACTGAAATTGTTCCAATCCAGATCGTACGGCTTCTCGCGCCATCCGCCTACTCCCGCGAATTTCACCACCCCCGCCGTCCCCGATACCGGATTCGTCTGCTGCTGATCAAACCCGTTCATCCGGCTGTCCCCATCCACAATCGGCGTGTCCATTTCCCATCGCAGCCCGGCGTTGATCGTCAATCCCCGCGTCGGGCTCCAATCGTCCTGCGCAAACCCCGATACATACCGGCTGAACCGCCGCAGCGCGGGCGTGTCCCGCGTCGAAAACGCCGTCGGAAATCCCAGCAGCAACGTCGCCAACCCGTTCCCCGTGTTCGCCACGCCAGGCTGCCCTGTCGGCAATACGCTGAACGTGAAATTCCCCGACACCGATTGCCGCAGTTGATCCGTAATGTGCGACCGCCGCGTATCCATCCCGAACTTCAACGCATGCCGCCCCCGCACCCACGAAAGATTATTCACGAACTGCACATTCGTGATCGGCGTGCTCAACCGCCGGTGCGTCCCCGCCCCCAAGCCCACATATCCCGCTGTCGCCACCGTCGGAAAAGCATCGTCCGGCACACCCTTCAGCCCGATCTTCGATGGCCACGATCCCCCTAACCCGTTCGATTGCGCATCCGCAAACCGCGACCCGTAGTTGAACCGGAAATCGTTCACCACCGTCGGCCGCACAATCCGCGTCCACGACCCGTAAAAATACTGCTGGTGCGCCGGCTGATCGTTCACCGTATCCGCCGCCCGCTCCGGATACACCGTCGCCGATTCCCGTATGTCCGAGTTGTACAACCACCGCCCCGTCACATGATCCTTCGTGCTGAAGTGGTGGTCCACTTTCGCCGTAAAATTGTTCCGCGTCAGCCGCGTCCCCCCATTCGCGCGGAAATTGTTCGCCCCGCTCAGATTGTCCGCCGCCCGGTTGGGCACGGGAAAAAACGGCACGAAGTTCGCGCCCACCGCATCAAACCGAGCCCGCGGAATCCGGTTCCCCGCGAAAACATCCCGCACGCTCCGCGTCCCTTCCGCCCGCGTCGTCGCCGGATCGTAGATCGGAATCAACGCCCCCGCCGCAGTCCGCGCATCCGAAAAATCCCCGTCCCGCTGCAACAACGTCGGCACCGTCAACGTCCGCGTCGTCCCCTCAAACCGCCGCGATCCCTCATAAGCGAAAAAGTAGAACGTTTTGTCCCGTACCACCTTCCCTCCCACTGTCCCCCCAAACACGTTGTATCGCAGCGGAGCCTTCACCTTCTCCGTCCCCACCACCGGCGCAAACAGATTCGCCCCGTCCAGCTTCTCGTTCCGCAAATACTCAAACAAACTCCCGTGCATCTGGTTCGTCCCCGACTTCGTCGTCGTCAACACCACTCCGCCCGCCGATCCCCCAAACTCCGCCGAATAGTTGTTCGCAATAATCTTCACTTCCTGCACCACTTCCACCGGCGGATCCATGTCCATCTGCCCTACCCCCAGCCGCATGTTCTGCCCGCTTCCTCCATCCAGCCACAACATCTGGCTCTGCGTCCGGCCGCCCGCCAAACTGAAATTCGGCTTCGCCCCCGCATCGTAATTCACAAACACCGCCGCACCCAATATGTTCACCATGTTCATCGATCGCCGGTCCCCCAGTGGCATCGCTTCAATCGTCTTCGATTCCACCAGTTGCGCGATATCCGACGTGCGCGTATCAATCGACACCCCCGAACCCGACACCGATACGCTCTCCGTCACCGCCCCCACCTCCAGCCGGAAGTTCAGCTCCAGATTCTGGCTCGTCGTCAGCACGACGCCCGCCTGCACCACCCGCCGGAACCCATCCATCTCTACCGTAACTTCGTAAGCCCCAATCGGCAGCGGGCGCAGCGAATACAGCCCGCTCGCATTCGTCCGTACCTCCGTACGTACTCCCGTCCCTCCATGCGTCGCCGCCACTTTCGCTCCGGCGATCACCGCCTCCTGCGAATCCGTCACCAGGCCCGTAATGCTCGCCTGAGGCGACTGGCCATAGCTCACCATGGCAAAAGAAAAGAGAAGTCCCAGCCCTCGAATCATGCCGCGTATCATATCACTCACACTCTGTACGCAATTCCACGTTACTGCTCAAAACAGCAGCTTCAATCCCAACTGAATCTGCCGCGCGTTGCTTACCGTCCCTCCGATTGCTCCAAACGTTCCTCCTGTCGTGATCGCATCGGGCAATCCGAACGTCGGATGGTTCAGCAGATTGAACGCCTCCGCGCGGAACTGCAACCGCATCCGCTCTCCAATCGCATCCTCGCGGAAGAACGAAAACGCCACCTCCTCCAGCGAATCTGAGCGCAGAATATTCCGCCCCGCATTCCCAAACGTGTACTGCGCCGGCGCCCGGAACGCCGCTTTGTTAAACCACTGCGCAGGCGTTGGATTGTCCAGATGCGGATCGCCCACCAAATCCGGCCTCACCCGCGTCGCCGCCGTCAGCGCGCCGATGTTCGCGATATCCAGGTTCGTCTGCGGAGTAAACGGCTGTCCGCTCCGCGCCGTGAAGATGCCGTTCACCTGCCAGTTCCCCAAAACGCGCGACAGCACCCCGTCGTGGAACATCGCCCGTCCCCGGCCAAACGGCAACGCATACACGGCCGCCAGCGAAAACACATGCGGAATATCGAAACCCGAAACCGACCGCGATGCATTCGGATCATACGGATTCTGAATCGAAATGTTCTCGTTGAACTGCCCTGACGATGCCACGTCCATCGACTTGCTCCATGTGTAAGCCCCAAGGAACGAGAACCCGCTCGCGAAACGCCGCTCCACCTTCGTCTGCAGCGCGTTGTACTTGCTCTGCCCGGTTGAGCGGTCCCAACTCGACACCGGCGCATGCGGCCAGAGCGCGCGCGGCGCCACCGCACCCGGCCCCGGCGTAAGCGCCGTATTGTAATCCCCCGAAATCGCCAACCGCAGCGAATGCGATCCCACGTAGCCCACACTCAACGTCAGGTTCTTCTCGATTTCCCGCTGAATCTCCACATTCCACTGCATGGAATACGGATCGCGGAAATTCGGATCGTAATGGAATCCCGCAACCGCCGCCGGAGTCGGCGCCGACACGAACGCCGTGATCCCACTCACTCCTCCAGCGCCAAAGGGAGAGTCCGAAGTCGTCGTCACCAGCGTCGTATTGGTGTTCAATGTGCCGCCGCCCAATCCCGGCCACGCCGCCTGTGCGTTCTGCCCCTGCTGGCTCAGCCCCGACATCAGGTCGTACAGAATCGCGAACGAGCCCCGCACCACCGTCTTGTTCCCCAACCGGTACGCCGCACCCAACCGCGGCCCCAACAGCCCGTATTCATCCGCCCGTACCTTGTTCTTCCCCGTGAACACCACGTACTGTTTCACATACGCATTGTTCGGATCGGCGATACAAGGCGGCTTGTTCCCCACCGCGCTGCATGCGGCCGGATCCTTCAAACCCACCAGAAACTTCCCGGTGTTGAAATCCCAATCGGTGATGAAGCTCTGACCCAATGTCGGCGGCCGCCCAATGTCCCATCGCAATCCGTAATTCAATGTCAGCCGGTCCGTCACCTTCCACGAATCCTGCGCATAGAAACCAAAAATCTGCGACTTCATCGTCACCCCGGAGATCGAAAGCAACGCCTGATCCTGCAGCCCCATCACAAACGACGCCAGCGTATGCCCCGTATTGCCCAGGTTGTTCAAATCCGCCGTCGGACGCGGGCTGTACGTCAGTGTGTCCGTAATCTGAAAATTGCTCCACGGCTGCGTCACCAGATCCCCGCCAAACTTGAAACTGTGGCGCCCCTTGGAATGCGCCAGATCCGCCCGCTGTTGCCATCCCCGTTGCGGCCCCAGATGCCTGTTGCGCATGCTCAGTGAGAAGTACCCCGGCAGGTTCACCCCCGGCGCCAGTGTCCGCGGATCCACCGGATACCCTTTGAAATAGCCCTCGCCAATCAGATCCCGATCCGTAAACGTCGGCGCGTCATTGTAGGTCGTGCTGCTGAATCCAAACAGCGCGCTGAACACAGTGGAGGCGCCGAACGTGTGCGTGTAACTCGCGCCCATGTTCTTCGCCGGGATGTTCGTCACATTCACCGTATGCGGGAACGCCAGCGCCTGCCGCTGATTTCCCTGGCTCCAGTTGTAACGGAACCAGATCCAGTCCCGCGTCGACACGTAATGGTCCGCCCGCGCACTGTAATTGTCCGCTGGGAAATTCTGCGAGTCCGTGTTCAACGCGTTGAACGCCGCAAACGCCGTCGCCACCGGCTGCGGAATAATCGCGTCGGCGAACGCCTTGATCGATGGGCTCAGCCGCGCCGCCGGAATGCGGTTACTGGCATACGGATCACGCAGGAACCGGGTCGCGTTCTGCGGATCGGTCCGCGTCGAATACGGATCATACAACTGCTGCCGCACCCCGCTGAAATCCCCGCCCAATTGCGCCGGCGTCGGAATCAGCGACAAAATCGACGACCCGTTTACCTGCCGGTAACCTTCATACGATACAAAGAAGAACGTCCTGTTCTTCAGCACCGGGCCGCCCACCGTCCCTCCAAACTGGTTCTGCCGCAGCGGCGGTTTCGCCGCCGCGAAAAATCCCCGCGCATCCAACTTATCGTTGCGCAGAAACTCGAACAGCGACCCGTGCAGCTCATTCGTCCCGCTCTTCGTCGCAATGTTCACCACACCGCCCGTCACGCCTCCAAACTCCGCCTGGTCACTGTGCGATTGCACCTTGAACTGGCTCAACGCATCAATGTTCGGGGCAATCGTGTACGTCCCGGTGAAATGCCCGTTGTTGTACACCCCGTCCAGCGTGAATGAGTTGCTGCGATTCGTCTGCCCGTTCACCGCCGGAAACACCAGCACCCCAATCCGCTGCGTCGTCTGTCCGCCCTGATTATTCTGTGCCACGCTTACCGGCGCAGCTCCCGGAGTCAACGAAAGTAATTGCGAAAAATTGCGCGCATTCAACGGCAGATTCGCGATCTTCTCCTCCGTCATCACCGTCCCCAGTTGCCCTGTGTTCGTTTCAATCGCCACCGTTTCGCCCGTCACCTGGATCCGTTCGGCAACCTCGCCCACCACCAGCGTGAAGTCCAGCCGCAACGATTGGTTCACATCCAGCTTGTTGCCCGAACTCGTCATCCTCCGGAACCCGGCCAGTTCCACCGTCACTTCGTAAGTGCCCGGCTCCAGCGCGGTCAGCGTATAGTACCCCTCTTCATTGGAAGTGGTGGTCCTCTGTGTTCGCTTCTGCGTATTCGTGGCTGTCACCACGGCCCCCGGCGCCTGCGCGCCCGTCGGATCCACCACACGGCCGGTGATCTCCACATTCGTCTGCGCCATCGCCAGGCTTGCAAACGTCAAGAGCAGCGTGGCTCGCATCCACATTCTGAGCATGGACAAGTCTCCTTACGATTTCTCGGTTCGCGATCATCACCCAAACTTGGGGCTGCTCCCAAGGCCTTGCAAATGGCAAAAGAAAGGAGAAGACCCAGCCCACCAATCTAGCCGCGTATCATATCACTTACACTTCGTACGCACACAGGACCAAAGTACTAGCAGATTAGACCTTCGTTAGGTAAGCGAAACCGTTGACCGCCCTCGGTCAAATCCCCTATTCTTTACCTAGGAAAGGATCTGACGCTTGCCTTCTGTCCTCATCCATTACAGCTATCTGCAACTGCTCGACCTCCTCACCACGATTGCGTTTCTGGTGCAGGGCGTACAGGAAGGCAACCCCCTCGTCCGTTTCGCCATTCACCTCACTCCGTCCCCCATTGCCGGGCTGATGATGGTGAAGATCGCCGCTCTTATGCTCGGTGTCTACTGCTGGCGCGCCGAAAAGACACGCCTCCTCGGACGCGTCAACATTATGTTCGCCGCGCTCATTGCCTGGAACCTCGTGGCCCTCATCCTCGGCTCCGTCTTCCCGGGCAGCCTCGCCTAACGCGAGCCGCAACCCAATCATCGCAAACCGCGCGCCTCCGGCCCCTCCACGCAAGGTAAAAATTTCGCCCGGCACAAAGCATTTCTTTCTCTTTTTCCAACTCCCAATCTCCTCACAAACTCGCAAATTCAAGAGAAATAACAGAACAATACAAATCACTCCGATACTACGCCGAATGGCGCTCTGCTTGCTTACATCCCGGCAGTGCCCACCGGCACAAATCGAACCCAAAAGGATGCTGAGTATGAAAACCGTTCTACCCGCAATCGCCATCACGGCCACGCTGGCTGTTTCCGCCTTCGCCGCCAGTTGGTCCGGCAGGCTCATCGACGCGGCCTGCTATCAGGCCCAGAAGAAAGCCGATTCTTGCGACGCGACTGGCAGTTCCACCAGCTTTGCGCTGCTCGTCTCCGGTAAGGTCTACCAACTCGACGCCGCGGGCAATAACAAGGCGGCCGCTGCCGTCAAGAACCGCGCCGATCGTGCCGACCCGGCCAAGCCTCAATCCAACATGGTCAACGCCACCGTCACCGGCAACGAATCCGGCGGCACCATCTCCGTGGAGACCATCGACGTAAACTAAGGCTGGCTCCCGCTGCCTGCAAGCCATTCTCCCCGTCTCCGTTCTCCTTCATTTCTTACAGCATTTCCCCATGCTAATCTGAAGGAACAGTGGCTCATTCAGCAGTACTCCGGACGGTGAAAGCTGTAAACGTCCTCGCCATTTTCGCGGCATTCACCACCATTTGCCGCGCCCCGCAACGCCTCCCCGAACCGCTCCCCCCGGAACGCTCCGCGCTCGCCGAACGCTACCTGAACCAGCGTCTCGCCGTGTGGCAAAGCCGCCTCAAACTCACCGCTTGGAACATCGGCATCCGCATGGTCCACAACGGCACCCTGCGGCAGGGCACCTTGGGCAACATCCGCTGGGATGCCGACGTCAAAAAAGCCACCATCCGCGTCCTCGATGCCGCCGATTACCAGCGCCCCTATGACGCCACCATCCAGGACATGGAGTTCACCGTTGTCCACGAACTCCTGCACCTCGTGCTGTCTTCGCTCCCTCGCAGTGAGGCCAGCCGCAGCGATGAAGAGTTCGCTGTCAACCGCATGACCGACGCGCTACTCAACCTCGACCGCAATTCCGCAATCACATCCCCCGCTTCCGCATCGCCGTCAGCTTCCGGTCCAGGTGAAACGCGGCGCTGATCAATCCCAGATGCGTCAGTGCCTGCGGAAAGTTCCCCAGCGCCTCTCCCGACGCACCGATCTGCTCCGCATACAACCCCAGATGGTTCGCATAGGTCAGCATCTTCTCAAACAGCAACCGTGCTTCATCCATGCGCCCCGCATTCGCCAGTGCTTCCACCAGCCAGAACGTGCAGATACTGAACGTTCCTTCCCCGCCGTTCAATCCATCATCGGCCCCAACCCCAATCCGGTAGCGGTACACCAGGCTGTCCGACACCAGTTCCTGCATCACCAGATTCACCGTCCGCTCCATCCGCGGATCGCGCGCCGAGACAAAGAAAACTTGCGGCAACATGAGCACCGAAGCATCCAGAGCCTCGCTTCCGAAGCACTGCACAAACGCCCCGCGCTTCGCGTTCCAGCCCTTCTCCATCACCGCTTCATAGATCCGGTCCCGCTCCATCCGCAGCCGCGGCTGGTCCACCGGAAGTCCCCGCTTCTGTGCCATCCGCAGCCCTCTGTCCAACGCCACCCAGCATTGCACCTTCGAATAGACAAAGTGCTGCCGGCCGCCGCGCACCTCCCAAATCCCTTCATCCGCCGTCTCCCAATTCCGGCTCACCCAATCCAGCATCCGCCGGATCTGCTTCCAGGAATCGAACGACACCGGATTGACGTACTTATCGCAGAGATAGATGGAATCCACCACCTCTCCATAGATGTCGAGTTGCAACTGATCATACGCGGCATTCCCCACTCGCACCGGCTTCGATCCCTTGTACCCCTCCAGATGGTCCAATGAAAACTCCGGCAACTCATGCCGGCCATCAATGCCATACATCACGTTCAACGGACCGTTCACCACCTCTTCCTCGCGCACCCTTTTCTGCAGCCAGCTCATGAACTGCGCCGCCTCTTCCTGAAACCCCAGCCGCAGGAATGCATACACCGTGTAGGCAGCGTCGCGAATCCATACATAGCGATAGTCCCAGTTGCGGCCCCCGCCCACTTCCTCCGGCAGACTGCACGTCGGCGCGGCCACAATCGCCCCCGTAGGCGCATACGTCAACAGCTTCAGCACCAGCGCCGAGCGGTGCACCATCTCCCGCCACCGTCCCTGATACGTCCCGCGGTCCAGCCAGCGGCGCCAGAACTCCACCGTCGATCGCAACACTTCGTCCCCAGAAATCGGCTCCTCTTTCCACCCGTCGTCGCCGGCTTCCGGATAACTCAAGACAAACGTCGCCGAGTCCCCCTGCTCCAGCGCGAACTCGCATTCCACGCCCGCGCCGTTCCGCACCAGTTCCACCGGACTGCGCAACACCAACCGCTCTTCGCCGGCTTCAAATACAACGCCGCACGCCACCGGAACCACGCGATGCGCTTTACGCCCGTAGTCGAATGCCGGATAGCATTCCATGGCGAACCGCACCGTGCCCCGCACCGCCTTCGCCGTACGCACAATCGGATGCCGCGCCGGCCAGCCTCCAGTGCTTTCCACCGGCATCACGTCCACCACTTCCCCCACTCCCTCGGAACTCAGAAAGCGCGTCAGCAACACATTCGTCGCCGGCAAATACATCTGCTTCCGGTTCTCATAGTGCACCGCCGACAGCCTGCAATAGCCGCCCTTGTCCGCATCCAGAATCGCTCCGAACACACTCGGTGCATCGAACCTCGGCAGACAGCACCAGTCGATCGACCCATCCAACCCCACCAGCGCTACCGTGTGCAGATTGCCGATGATCCCATAGGCTTCAATCGGCTTGTAGCCGCCTCGCCTCAACGCCACTGCGCGCCTCTCGCCCCGGCGTGCACAAGGAAGCGATAAGGCGCAGGCCCCACAGAATCGAACGGATAACAGGTGACCAGCGTCAGCAATTCCCGTTTCGTCGCGCCAATCACATCAACCTCCTCGGGATTCACCACCATCATAGCCTCCACCACGTACTCGCGCCCGCCACGCGGAGTCTCCATCCGCACCACATCTCCCACCTTCGCCCAACGTAGATTTCGGAAAAACGTGTCCCGATGCGCCGCCAGCACCATGCGCCCCGCCTCGCCCGGATACGCCGTGTCCGTCAGATGCCCCACCGCGCGGCGCAACGTGCGCTCGTCTTCTCCATCCACCACCGCCGCCGAAATCCCCAGCCGCGCAATCTCGATCTTCCCCAACACCTCTCCATCGGCGTGCCGTAATTTCTTCTTGGGAGGAGAGGAAGTGGTGTCCCATACAACCGCTCTGCTCAGGTCTCGGACATACCGGTATTGAAACCACTCCCTCTCCACAAGCAGCGCGAGAAACACGACTGCGCATGTCAGGCCGCACGAAAACAGAAACCGTTCCAGTTGCTGCATCCATCTGCCGGTCACGACACGAGCCTCCTTCTCACGCCGCGAAATCGTTAGGACATGTGCTTGCGCGCGCCGCGCACCAAGCCTGATGCCGATATCAGCAACACGCCCGCGAGTCCGACAGTTCCGCCGATACCCGCAGTAGCAGGCAGTGTTTCCCGCGCAGCAGTCTGTGCCGCCGCACTGGGGCTCGCCGCCGCTTCGCCCGGCTGAGCCTGGTCGTCCGTAGCCGGTTCCGCAGCCGCTTCCGCAGCCGCGGGCTCAGGCGCCGTTTCCGCCGCTGCCGCCGCATCCGCATCATCCACCGGCTCCGTCGCAGCCTCTTGCGTCCGCCGCGACGATAGTTCCTGCCGGCCTTCCCTCCCCGGCACCGAGGTGTGAGTCAAATTGGCAATGTACTTCGCCCGGTCCTTTGAGTACACAAACTCTTGTCCCACCGTGTCCCCGGGATAAAACCAGTGGCGGATGAACATCGGCTGGCTGGCAGGCGTTTCATAGAACGTGAGAATCGTGCGCTCCGCCGGCTCTTGCCGCTCCGTGGGAATGGCCAGAATAGTGGCATAAACGTGATTCTGTTCCTTGTTGAACACCTGCACGATGTGCCGCTGGCTCGGTGAGTCCATCAACTTCATCACATACTCACCCGAGGGCAGCACCACCTTTCCCGGCAATTCCACCGGATGGCTGAATCGCACGTCAGTCTTCTTGTTCCAGACATCTGCCGCTGCCGGCTGCACCAGAGCCAACGCACACAGCGCGGCGCCCGCCAGCAACGGTCCAAAACAATTCCTCTGCTTCACGATTGCACCTCTCTTCTAAAATTGTTTTGCAGTCGTCTTGCCGCACTCCTTCTTGCAATGAGGCTGCCAAAAGCCCCTCGCGCCGCCGAAGTCATTCATTCCAACACCCCGCCATCCCAATCCGGTAAAAACTGCCGCCTCCGCGGCCACATAAAATCCGGCAATTATTTCCGCATTTTCTTCTCAAACTATTGAACGCCGATTTTGGCAACCTTCGTGCAACCCAACAATCCATTCCGAGCCGCGAGCGTGAGCGACCGGTTCTTCAAGGAGCACCCCATGTCCTGGACTCGCGATACTCTACGGCAATGGATCACGGATCGCTTGCAAGGATCGCGATTGATTGTTGTCTCCAATCGAGCCCCTTATCAATTCACCCAAGGTGAGCGTGGTTGGGAAGCACAGCAATCCGTCGGCGGCATGGCCACCACACTCGAACCTGTCATGCGTGCCTGTGGAGGCACCTGGATCGCCCAGGGCGACACGGAAAGACCATGCGCCAATGGCATGCATCTGGAATCTCCGCGCTCGGGCCGCTACAACCTGCGCACCGTAACGCTGAACCCCGCCGTTGCCGCCGGCTTCTACAGCGGCTTCTCCAACGGCGCGCTTTGGCCCCTCTGCCACACCTCGTTCATCCGCCCCCGCTTCTCCGCCGCCGATTGGGAATGCTACCGCATCGCCAATGAGATTTTCGCCGATGCCATCATCGAAGAAGCAGGCTCCTCCCCTGCCTTCGTCTTCGTGCAGGATTACCACTTCGCCTTGCTCCCCGCTCTCCTCAAACGGCGCAATCCCAACCTCGTCATAGGCCAGTTCTGGCATATCCCATGGCCCAATCCCGAAGTCTGTAGCGTTTGCCCCTACCTGCCGGAAATCGTCGAAGGAATGCTCGGCTGCGATCTGCTCGGCTTCCAATTACGCCGCTTCTGCGAAAACTTCCTCAGCACCGTCGATCAATCCGTCGAAGCCGTCGCCGATCACGTTTCCCTCACCGTCCAGCGTCACGGCCACCTCACGCAAGTGCGCCCGTTCCCCATCAGCATCGATGCCGAAGAGCACTCCGTCCGCGCCGCCAGTAAAGCCGTGGCCAAAGAGTCCCTCGCCTGGAGCATGCGGCTGCACAATCCCTTCGGTCACATCGGCATCGGCATCGATCGCCTCGATTACACCAAGGGCATCCCTGAACGCCTCCAGGCCATCGAATCCCTGCTCCTCCACTACCCCGAGTACCGCGGCCTCTTTCACTTCGTCCAGATCGGCGTGCCCAGCCGCACCAGCGTGCCCGAATACCGGCGCCTCGATACCCTCGTGCGGCAAACCGTCGATCGCATCAATGACCAGTGGGGCACCCCCACTTGGCGCCCCGTCACCTACTTCAACCAAGCCTTCTCGCAAACCGAACTCATGGGCCTTCATCTCCTCGCCCGCTTCTGCATCGTCAGTTCGCTCCATGACGGCATGAACCTCGTCGCCAAGGAATTCGTCGCCAGCCGCAACGACGGCAAAGGCGTCCTCCTGCTCAGCCGCTTCGCCGGAGCCGCCACGGAACTGAACGGCGCCCTTCTCTTCAATCCCTACCACCTCGATGAAACCCGCGAATCCATCCGCGCCGCCCTCGAAATGAAGCCCGCGGAAGTCCGTCATCGCATGAGTCTCATGCGCCAATCCCTGGATGACAACACCGTCTATCGCTGGGCAGGCAAGATGCTGTCCACCATGGCCCGCTATCAAACCCACTCCACCATCGAATCAGAACCATGTGCATCCGCCCGTTGAAAGATTCACTGCACCTCATCCTGGAGCAACTCGCCGCCGCCCCGCGCGTGCTGCTCCTCTATGACTTCGATGGCACACTCGCCGAACTCCAGCCTCACCCCGGCCAGGCCTGCGTCCCCGCTCCCGTGCTCGATTGGCTCTGCGAACTCGCCGTCAATCCGCGCATAGTCGTTGGCATCGTCAGCGGCCGCGCCCTCGACGATCTCCGCACGCTGTTCCCCTTCCCCGGCCTCATTCTCGCCGCCAACCACGGCAATGAAATCCGCGGCCGGGGCGTCCACTTCATCGACCCCATCGCGGATGTCGCTGCACCGCAACTCGATTCGCTCATTACCCAGCTCAACGCCAAGCTCCCCATCGGAGAAGGCATCTGGGTAGAAAGCAAATCCCTCACCGCCACAGTACACCTGCGCGGCAGCAGCAAACTCGCCGCTCACCACGCCACTTCTCTCGTCCACTCCCTCGTGCGGGAATCGCAGCGATTCACCGCCCGCCCCGGCCGCGACGCCATCGACATCGTCCCCAACAACGATTGGCACAAAGGCTCCGCCGTCGACTGGATTCGCCAGGAATTCGAATTCTGGGATGCCGCACTCCTCTACGCCGGTGATGACGCCTCCGACGAAGATGTCTTCCGGGAATTCCCCCACGCCATCACCATCCGCGTCGGCGATGGCCCCACCGCGGCTCGCTACCGCGCCGAATCCCCTATGGAAATCTGGGCTCTCACCGGCATGATCGCCGCCTCACTGGGCGCCGTTCGTCTCCCCTTGCCCGTTGTTGGTTTGCCCTGATCCCGTCCGTCCCCGCCAGGAATGCATTTCGCATTCGCAGCAATCGCTGCAACGGCCGCACTTCCCACACAAGTGGTTCTCGCAAGCGTCCTTCGTGCAATACACGCAAATCCTCACAGAGGATTCCGCACAGATGCTACAGACAAACGTCGGGGTTGGGGTCACTTTTTCTCCTGCGGTTTCTTCTTCGGCCCGGTGATCGGAACCGGCGCCAGCGGGTTCCGGTTCAACTCCGCCTGGCAGCGCTGCGCTTCTCTCTCCACAATCGCAAACTCCTGTTCCTTATTCACCGACAGGTCGATCATGTACTGGCGCAGCTTCAGCCGCGTGTTGCTGTTATCGGAAACCAGTTGGTTCAGCACGGCCGCCTTCTCCGCGCTCTCGTACTTGCTCACGCCTTCAGCCAGTGCCGCCGTCACGCTTTCCAGCGCCTGCAACCGGAAGTAGATGTCCAGCGCCAGCGACAACTTCTCCGGAGCATTCGACAGCCGGTCCGCCACTGTCTTCAAATGCCCCACCTCCGTCAGCACCACTTCCTGCTGCTTCAGATATGTCTGCGAAGCCTGTTTCTGATTCACCCATTCCACCACCGCCAGCTTGTCCACCGTGGTGCGATAGTGGTCGGCATGCTCCACCAACTGGCGCAGCATCGCCTTCACATCCCACATCGGAGCGATCCCGTTCTGCCCATCGGCAGCCGGGCCCAGCAACAAAGAAAGAAGGATGATTCTTGGGACAGTCATCTACAAAGTAAGTGTACCGCTTGAATCGGTTACAGTGGTCCAATGCTGCTTCTTCTCCTCGCCCTCGCCCTCCCCATCCACGCTGAGCAATTCGTCCTCTTCGACGTCACCTTCTCTTACACCAAACAGGACGCCGATACCTCCACTCCTTCCAAATCCCACTACTACGTCAAAGGGGACCGCCTCAACCCCAACCGCCCCTCCGATTGGACCTCGCCCATCGACTACCGCAACGGCACCGTCCACATTCGCGCCGAAATCCTCGACAAGCCCGCTGGCGGCGAGAAAACCACCTGGACCCTTTGCTACATCGCCAACAAAGGCATCGGCCCCGGCTACGGCTGCACCGGCACTCCCCTCTACACCGATACCGGCGTCTATGAAATCGATGTCCCCATGACTTCCTTCTGGCAGAACACCGCCATTGACTGGACCCAGGGCATCAAACAAATGGACCTCGTCATCAAAGACTCCTCCGGCGGCGCCGGCCACGCCCACAAACGCCCCGACCACGAGAAATTCTTCCCCACCCGCGTCCGCATCACCATGACACAAGTCTCGCAAGGCGCCACCTACACCCCAGCCCCTTGAGCCGGTTGATCCCCATTGCGGCAAAGTAGCACTCCACGCTGCACCACACGCCTCCGTCAATCCTGTCATATGCTCCTCTGGCTCGCGCTCTCGACGCTCCAGGCCGCCACTCCCCAACTCCACTACACCTTCACCGTCGATGGCCCGCGCCTCAATATCGAACTCGCCATCCGCCACTTCCCGCCTCAAACCAGACTCATCATCCCAACCGCGTGGGGCAACGCCACTGATCTCCAAAACGGCATCCAAAACCTCCGCGCCATCGAAGGCACACTCACCGCGGACACACTCCAAACCGCGCACGGCCAGGCCCGCATCGCCTACACCCTCATCCAGGATTGGACCGGCCCCCTCAACGAACGCACCCGCCATCGCCCCCATCTCGACGCCTCGCACTTCGAGATCAACACCGCCAACGCCCTCGTCTACCCGGATATCGATCTCGCCCGCCAGGTCGACGCCTCCTTCACCTATCGCCTCCCTGCCTCCTGGACGCTCGCCACCAGTTTCGGAGCCGACGCCAACCCGCGCCCCAATCACCGCCAGCGCTTCCGCGGCCCGTGGGATGCCGTCTCCAACGCCATGTTCGCTGCCGGCGATTTCCGCCTTTCCTATCTCAAGACCGGAAAATCCACTATCGTCACGGCCATCCGCGGACGCTTCTCCTTCACCGCTTCCGAATTCGATTCCCAAATCGCAAAGCTTCTCCAGTTCGAGCGCGATTTCTTCCGCGATCAGCAATTCCCCTACTTCCTTGTCACCCTCGCCGCTTACGCCCCAGGCCAGTCCGGCAGCGGCGGCGGCGGCTTCACCAACGCCTTCAATCTCCACACCGGCCCAGAATCCAAACTCTCCGCCGATCTCCTCTCCTTGATCGCGCACGAAACCTTCCACACCTGGAACCCCCTCAAAATGGGCCGCCAGCGTGGTCCCTCGATCACCCTCTCCTGGTTCACCGAAGGCTTCACCCGCTACTACCAGGACATCATCCTCCTACAGGCCGGCACCATCTCCCAACAGCAGTATCTCGATTCCTTGAACACCCGCATCCGGAATTACCACTGGGAAACCCACTCGTCTTCCAGCCGGCCCGGCGACCTCCTTCCCCAGCGCGGCAACATGCTCGCCCTTTGGCTCGACGAGCAAATCCGCACCCAATCGAAAGCCAAAGCTTCTCTCGATCAAGTCATGCTGGCCCTCTTCGCCGAGCGCCACCGCGCTCCCGATCTCGATAAAGAACGCATCCTCGCCGCCATCTCCCGCCACATCGATGCTGCCTCGTTCGCCTCCTTCCGCCAGCAGCTCGAAGGCACAGTGCCCGTCGAAGCGCCTCGCAAAGCCCGCCCCGATTGCTCCCAGCGCGAATTCATCCCGTTGCAGCAGTTCGATCTCGGCATGGATCGCGAAGCGCTCACCGTGTATCGCCGCGTCCAATCCTTGCGACCCGGCAGCGCCGCCGCCAATTCCGGACTCCAGGAAGGCGACGAAATCACCGGCATGTCCATCTACTGGAACGACACGTCGAAGCCCGTCAAGCTCACTACCAAAGCCGGTCTCCGCGTGCAATACACCCCCGCCGGTCCCACCATCGGCCAAGTCCCGCGCTACACTTGCCCCTAAGGATGCACTTCGCCGCCACTCTGGTCCTGGCTCTCGCGGTTTTCTGCCAAGCCCACGCACAGGAGCAGCAATCCTCCATGCAAGGCGCAATCCGCAATAGCGCCACCAGCCAGCCGGTTCACAAGGCTTCCATCCTGCTTGCCCCGGCGCAAGCCGCCGATGACTGGCAGCGCACCCTTACCGCCACTTCCGATTCCGCCGGCAACTTCGCCTTCGCCAATATCACCCCCGGCAAGTACCGCCTCCGCGTCATCCGCCAGGGCTTCCTCACGCTCGATCACCCAACCATCTACGATTTCTCCACTCCACAGCAGCGCAAAGACATCGACATCCGTCTCACCCCGCACGGCGTCATCGCCGGCCGCATCCTCGATGCCGACGGCGAGCCCCTCGACCGCGTCCAGCTCCAGTTGCTCCAGCCGCGCTACCGCAACGGGCGCAAAACCTTGGCCACCATTCGCAGCGCCTACTCCAACGACCTCGGCGAATTCCGCTGGCCCGGCCTCGCCCCTGGGAAATACTATGTCTTCGCTTCCCACATCGAAGGAGTCCCGCTCCCCATCTCCAACACCGAAGATTACGTCCCCATCTACTACCCCAACTCCCCCGACATCACAGCAGCCATTCCCATCGACGTTGCGCCCGGCGCGCAAATCCGCCTCGCCGACATGGCGCTCCCCCGCTCCCGCACCGCTACCGTCAAAGGCCGCGTCATCGTCGAAATCCCCGGCGCCCGCGTCACACCCGTTGTGCGCTTCTTCCGCCAACCGGGCCACGACAGCACCGGAGCCACCTCCCAGCGCTTCCAATCCGCATCCATCAACTCCGCTGGCGAATTCATCATCCGCAACATCACTCCCGGCCCCTACATCGCCTCCGCCCAAGCCGAGAAGAACGGCGTCTCCTTCGGCGGCGGCGCCAACCTCACCGTCACCAGTGACCTCGACGGCATCACCGTCACCATACCCAATCCCGTCACTCTCTCCGGCCGCATCCGCGTCGAAAACGATGCCCCCGCTGACCTCACCCGCGTCCGCATCCAAATCCAGCGCCAAGCTTCAGGCTCGGAATCCTATCCGCTCAAGCCCGGAGCCGTCTTCCAACTCGATCACGTCACCCCCGCGCACTACTTCATCCGCGCCACCAACCTCCCCGAAGGCTTCTACACCAAACGTGTCCTCGCCGAATCCACCGACATCACCACCACCGGCATCGATCTCAAATCCGGCGCGCCGCCCTCCATCGACATCCTCATCAGCCCCAAAGCAGGGAAGATCTCCGGCGTCGTAGTCGACCCCGAATCCAGCCAGCCCTCACCCGGCGCAACCATCGCCATCGTCCCTAAGGACAAGCAACTCCGCAACCTCACCGAACACACCACCGCCGATCCCGAAGGCCGCTTCCGCTTCTCCAATCTCACTCCCGGCGACTACTTCCTTTACTCCTGGAAAGAAGTGGAATCCGGAGCCTGGTTCGATCCCGAATTCCTCGCGCCTCTCGAAGAAAAAGCCATCTCCGTCACCATCGCCGAAAGCGCGCAATCCACTCATCAACTCACCGCTATTGCCCCCGCGGCCCAAACAAAATAATAGCCGCCCCCCCAGACGCACCGCCGGATTCCGCGTCCCCTTGTGGATCGGCTCTCCCATCGGATTCAATGCGATCCTATCCTCATGTCCCTCGAAAGTGATTTCCTCGAAGCATTCGAAATTCATTCCCCAAAATCCATCCGGAAATGCCTCGACAAGGGCGCGAGCCCCACGGCTCTCATCAAAGGCAAGCGCCCCATCGACATCCTGATCGAGATGTACTCCCGCTCCGCCAACTTCGCCCCTTGCCTCCGCGTCCTCCTCGACGCCGGCGCCACCATCGGCCACCCGCTCCTCGAAGCCATCCTGCTCGACGACCCTGCCGCACTCCAATCCATCCTCACCACCACGCCCGCGGCCATCCATCAATCCATCACCATCGCCACCGCCTATACCGCCACCCGCGGCGTCACCCCGCTGCACATCTGTGCCGAGTTCAACTCCATCCGTTGCGCCCACGTCTTGCTCGATGCCGGGGCCGACGTCAACGCCCCCGCCGCCACCGACGAAAACGGCCTCAATGGCCACACGCCAATCTTCCACACCGTCAACACCAATCACAACTACTGCCGCCCCATGATGGAACTCCTCGCCGATCGCGGCGCCGATCTCACCCTCCGCCTCAAGGGCATCGTCTGGGGCGAAAACCTCGAATGGGAAACCGTGCTCTTCGACGTCACCCCCGTCTCCTACGCGCAATGCGGCCTCTACCGCCAGTTCCATCGCGACGAGGCCCACATCTACAGCAACCTCGACTACCTCTACCGCAAGCTCCACAACACGGCAGTGCCCTCTCGAAACGTGCCCAACCGCTATCTCGCCGGTTGATATATACGAACTCTCTCCTTGACAGACTAGGAGAAGCACCGTACACTCCTAGTAGAACTAGGAGAAGTCCCCCGCATGAAAAATACCAGCGAGATGCTGCCCGGAACACTCGACATGCTCGTCCTCAAAGCCGTCTCCCTGGCCCCCCTCCACGGCTACGGCGTCCTCCTCCGCATCCGCGATATCTCCGGCGGAGCCCTCGATATCCCTCAAGGCTCCCTCTACCCCGCCCTCTACCGCCTTGAGCATCAGGAACTCATCGCCTCCGAATGGGGCCAGAGCGACAACAACCGCCGTGCTAAGTTCTACAGCATCACCCCCGCCGGCAGGAAGCGCTTGCGTCAGGAAACCGCGGGGTGGAACCAGATGGCCAATGCCATCGCCGCCGCCCTCAACGCCCGCCCCGAGGAAGTCTGATCATGCTCCGCGCCATCCGTTCCTGGCTCGGCATCCCGCCTCACCGCACCGAATTCGAAGACCACATGAGCGAAGAGTTGCGCTTCCACATCGATGCCTATGTCGAAGACCTCGTGCGCTCCGGCCTGTCCCGGGAAGAAGCAACCCGCCGCGCCCGCCTCGAGTTCGGCCACATTGACAGCGTCAAACAGGATTGCCGCCAGGCCAGAGGCTTGCAATTGCTCGATGAACTCTCCCGCAATCTGCGCCAATCCGCGCGCCTGCTTTCGAAAACCCCTGCCTTCAGCCTCACCGCCATTCTCCCCCTCGCCTTCTGCCTCGGCGCGAACCTCACCATCTTCGCCCTCGTCGATGGCATTCTCCTCCGGCCCATGCCCTTCCCCGATCCCAACCGCCTCGTCCTGCTCTTCAAGACGTACCCGAAGGTCGGCGTCGAACGCGACGGCGCTTCCCCCGCCAATCTCTACGAACGCCTCGGCCGCATCCCCGCATTCTCCCACCTCGCCATCTCCCATCCCGACGCAGCAATCGTCGGCGAGCCCGGCGCCACCGTGCGCGAAGAGATCCTCCTCGTCTCCACCGGATTCTTCGACACCTTAGGCGTGCAACCCGCCCTCGGCCGCACCTTCCATGAAGACGAGATGACCTACGAGACGGACCGTGTCGCGATCCTCACCCACGACTATTGGACGGAGCATTACCACGCAGACCCCGCTGCCGTCGGCCGCCAGATTCGCATCGATGGTCAATCCCGAACCATCGTTGGCGTACTTCCTCGCGGCTTCGCTTACCTCTCGTCCAAGGCCCGAATCTATGCGCCATACGCGTCCGCACCCGCCGAACGCGGTGTCGCCCAGCGCCATTCCGGACGTGGTGGCGAACTCATCGCCCGCCTCCATCCCACTGCAACCATCGAAGCCGCACAAGCGCAGATCGATGCTCTCGACGCCTCCGTCGCCCACGAATACCCGCAAGCCGCCATGATGGCCTCCGCCGGCTACCGCACGAAGATTGTCAGTCTCCACGAAGATCACGTCGCCTCCATTCGGCCCATTCTCCTGCTCCTCCAAACCGGCGTCTTCTTTCTTCTCTTGATCGGAAGCGTGAACCTCGTCAACCTGCTCCTCATCCGTGCCAGCGCCCGCAACAAGGAACTCGCCGTGCGCCTCGCTCTCGGCGCCAGCCGCTGGCACATCGTCGGCGAAGTCATCACAGAGACCGCGATGCTCACCACCTTCGGCGGCCTGCTCAGTCTCTTCATCGCCAGCAGCGCCATCCCACTACTCAGCACGCTCGGAACCGAACATCTTCCCTTCAGCTCCCGCATCACCTTTGACAGCCGCCTCGCCTCCATCGCGATGCTCGTCTCAGTCCTCACCGGCATCCTCGCCGGCCTTCCAGTTGCCTGGCTCAGCCTCCGTGGCAGCGTCGGCGCGGCACTCCAGGGCGAAACACGCGGAGGCACCGCCGGACACGCCGCGCAACGCCTTCGCCACGGTTTCATGGTCGCGCAGATCGCACTCGCCTTCATTCTCCTCAGCGCCGCCGGCCTGCTCCGCTTGAGCCTCGAAAAAGTCGGCGCGCTATCCCTCGGCTTCCCTTCCGATCATCTCCTCAGTGGTCACATCTCTCTGCCCTGGCCCAGCTACACCCAGGCGCAGGGACGCCTCGCCTTCACGGAAAATCTCCTCACCGCCATCCAGCAGCAACCCGGAGTCCATGCCGCCGGCATCGTCACCAACGTGCCCCTCAGCGGCCGTAACGCACAAAGCGGCGTCAGCGTGGTCAGCCGTCCACTGAAGCCAGGCGAGTTGCCCCGCGTTCCATTTGCCTACAGCGTGGGCGGCGGCTACTTCGCCGCCATCCGCGTTCCACTCCTCGAAGGCCGCCTCCTCGATGCCGCCGACTCGCGCCGCCAGGAACGCGTCTGCGTCGTCGATGAACTCTTTGCCCGCCATTACTGGCCTTCCGGCGGCGCCCTCGGCGAACGCATCTTCCTCGGCTCAGTGCTGAAGAAGGACTCCGACGCATTCACCATCGTCGGAGTCGTGGGCCGCGTGAAACAGACAGACCTGTCCGAAAGCACTTCCCAAGGCAGCGTCTACTTCCCCTACGGCCATCGTGCCGAGAATAATTTCTACGTCGTGGCCCGCACCACCCAAGCACCGGAAACGCTCGCTGCCACCCTCGCTCGCAACGTGCGCGAGATCGATCCCGACCTCCCCGTCTCCGATGTCCGTTCCATGGATACGCGCATTACAGAGAGTCTCACCGCCCGCCGTGCTCCGGCCCTGCTCGCCGCCATCTTCGCCGCTGCGTCTCTCCTCCTCGCCTCCTTCGGAACCTATGGCGTCCTCAGCTACGCCGTCTCCCGCCGCCGCCGCGAAATCGGTGTCCGCGTCGCGCTCGGCGCGCAGCCCACTGCCATCCGCATGCAATTCCTCTTCCTCGGCCTGCGGCTGCTGCTCGGCGGAACGCTCCTCGGAATTGGCGGCGCCTGGTTCGCCGGCGTCGCCATGCAGAAGCTGTTGTACGATTTGCCGCCACTCTACTGGCCGAACCTCGCCGCTGCCGCCATCGTGATGCTCGTGGCCACACTCGCCGCCTGTCTCATCCCCTCGCACCGCGCCGCCTGCGTCTCCCCCGTCGAGGCTCTTTCCGGCTGATAGCCCGCCTACTTCACCTCCAGTTCCACACGGTTCGAAGCAACCCCGTCGCTCTCCACCCAGAGTTGATACCGTCCCGGCGCTGCGAACCACATCTGCACATCCATTCTCGTCTCCGAAAGCTTGATGGCCTTGCCATTCGGCTTGCACTCCTTCGGGCAATATTTTGGGTGAGATACCTTGATCCTGGTCTCGCCGGCCATGAACCCCTTGCCAATAATCGAAGCCTGAAACGCCACGTTGGCCTTCACCACCGCCGGAACAGTCGAAATCTCATCCAGACTCGGAGCGATCACAAGATCCGCGAACGCAGCCTCCTTATCCCCCTTGTTCCGCACACCGATCTTGTATTTCCCACCGGGCAAGGCCGGACCCGTGGCAGTCAGAAAGCCAAAACTCCGCGATGCCAAAGCGAGGTCCGAGCAGCGTTGCTGCCAGCACGCTACGGCGCCTGCGGAAGCGGCATCGAATCCCGCCCCAACAATTCCGATGACAAATCCTTCTCCTGGTTTTGGAGGGTCGGGCTTCGTCCAAACCTGTGTAATGCTTGGCCCCACCACCGTACAGAACGGCACTCTCTTCCCCGCTGGCCCATCGCCATTCCTTACTTCGATTTCATACTTCCCGCGAACCTCCATTCGCGCAGTCCCGCTGAACACATTCGGTTTCTTCTCCCCATTGATGGACAGCGCACAGCCCTTCGCGCAGTCCCCGGGGCCATACAACGTCGCCACCACAGTCTTCGCGTCGAACTCCCCCGTCACGACGAACTGCATCGCCTGCCCCCGCACCGGTGTTTCGGGGATCACCCACACACGCGAAACAGATTGTCCTTGGCCCAACACAGCAAACCCGCAGGCCATAACCACAATGCGCCCGATCCCGCTGATCCTCATCGAATCCCTCCTCGTTGTACACACTCAACAAACAAAGCGGATTCCACTGCAGCCCAGTGACACGCCGGACAACACACCTTGACCTTCGACATGTTTTGGTCTATCCTCAACACTAGAAGGTTGAGGTATCCATGCCGCCCCCACGCTTCCCCATCCCCCAAGGAACTCTGGACATGCTCATTCTCCAGATTCTATCCCTCGAACCCGCTCACGGCTACGGCATCGCCCAGCGCCTCGAACAAATCTCCAAATCCGTGGTTCAGGTCAATCAGGGATCGCTCTACCCCGCCCTCCACCGCCTCGAACAGAGGGGCTGGCTGAAGGCTCAATGGAAGCCCTCGGAAACAGGCCGCGAAGCCAAGTTCTACGCCTTGACACCGGCAGGACAGAAGCAACTCCGCATCGAAAAGGATAGCTGGGCCCGCTTGACGGGCGCGGTCCAACTGATCTTCGACGAAGGCCACACCCAATGAGGCGCATCCTCAACTGGTTCCGCTTCCATCACCTCACAGCGACCTCGACCGCGAGTTGAGCTACCACTTCGATCGCCGCGTCGCTGACTTCATCCGCTCCGGCCTCACTCCACCACCAACGTCACCCTCTCCACCGGCACCGAGGCCAACTTCGCCGTCGCCGAACTCGTATCGGGCACCTATTTCCCAGCTCTGGGAACCACACCAACGCTCGGCCGCCTGCTCGCCCCCGACGACGATCGTGCCCCCGGCGCAAGCCCCGTCGCTGTTCTCTCCCACGACCATTGGCGCAATCACTTCGCCGCCGACCCGCACATCCTTGGCCGCAAAGTTCTCGTCAACCGCCACCCCATTACTATCATCGGAGTCGCCGCGCCATCCTTCCGCGGCGCAGCTAACAAATCGAGTAGCCGCCATCCACCGGCAGTGTGACGCCAGTGATGAAATCCGCAGCCGCTGATGCAAGGAAAACAGCCGCACCGGAAACTTCGTCGGCCTCACCCCACCGGGCCGCGGGTGTGCGCGCAAGAATCATCCGGTTGAACTCCGCATAGTCCGGATGATCGCGCACGACGGCCGTCATCTCCGTGGCGATCCAGCCCGGGGCAATCGCATTGACTTGAATGTGATGAGGCGCCAGTTCCACAGCCATCGCTTTAGTCAGTTGCACGATACCTCCCTTCGCTGCCCCATAGGACGGAATCATTCCCGCGCCAAAGTACGAATACATGCTGGCCAGATTGATGATCTTTCCGCGTTTGCGCTTCACCATCGAACTCGCCGCATATTTCGAAAGCAGAAACGTCGCATCCAGATGCGTAGCCAGCGTTCTGTCCCACACTTCGGGGGATTCCTGGAGAATGCCGCCAGTCACCGTGCCGACGCCCGCGTTGTTCACAAGTACATCGATCCTACCCAAAGCCGCTTCCACCGCCTCAATGGCCCCAGAGAGCAGTTCCCGCGCCGTCACATCCAGCGGCAATGCCATCGCCGGAACGCCAATGCCCTGCAACTCGCCGAGCACCTCATTGTTCTTCTCTTCATTACGAGCGAGCACGGCAACCGCCGCCCCGGCGCGCGCCATACCAAGCGCAATCGAGCGCCCGATTCCACGGTTTCCACCGGTAATGACGGCAACCTTGCCGCTGAGATCAAAAAGAGATGAGATGCCGGACATGATCGTTTCCAGAGTTCGATAGTCTATCACTGACATCTTGGCGCCGTCGCTCCAATCTGAGCCGCCAGGCGTTGCTCCGATGTGGGGCCGGCGCCCTCGCCTGCGGCCGGCCGCCTGACGCAATGCCGGGCCGTCTCCCCCGCACGGGCACGCCGACGAGATGTGGCGGCGCGAGTTTCCCTTGATGATCCGTTGGGACGTTGGCGACATGACCCAAACAAGGCGGCGGCCGCGCGATTCCTGACGCGCGTCCCTTCTCAGCGCTTGCCCATCTTGCGCACCAGTTCATCGTAGAAATTGAGCAGCACAGTGATGCGCCCCGGCGTTTTCGCTTCCACGTCGGTTTCCTCATTCAGCAACACGACGACCCGTTCGCCGTCCGGCGTCACGTCGAAGTTCCGCGACGCGAGCAGGCCATTGACCGACACCTTCCCCCAAGGCCGCATCGCGCCCAACCGGAAACTCTCACCCGACGCACTGTACGGCGCCGATTGCAGCCGGTTGCTTTGGTCCTGGAAGAAAAGCTCCTGGCGGCTCCACGCAGCACTGCGGCCGACATTGGTCGAAACCTGCCATTTGCCGGCGGGAGTTGGAAACGCCGTCACGTAGACCTGCTGGTACCCGGATTCATCGCTGGTATACGCGATCCACTTACCGTCCGGCGATAGGGCCGGGTCAAAGATGTCTGCTTGGGACGCCGCGATCACGCGTGGCTCGCCCACGCGTGGGCGGTCGCTCTCCCCCCCTTCCAGACTGGCCGCATACATAGTCTTGTGGCCCAACAGCAAGAGGCTCCGCCCATCCGGCGAGACCGATTTCACGAAATAGCGATTCTGCAGGATCGCCTGCGGTCGTCCGCCGCCCTCACTGCGCACCCACCACAGTTGGCCTTGGCTGCTGTAAGCGATGTGCTTGCCATCGTGACTCCAGATCGGCAGCGTTGGCCCCGCGTCGGGTCCATCAAACGTGATCCGTGTCCCAGTGCCCAGCGCCAGATCGAGTACCCAGATACCTTGTTCCGTGCCCGGCATCCAGTAAGCCACCCGCTTCCCGTCTGGAGAAAATCGTGCCCCGGCGAACCGGCCCGTGGCCGGAGTCAACTCCCGAGCCTTACCCCCTCCCTCCACTAGTTGGAGACGCGGCAAAGCCTGAGCCTTCCCTTCCGTAAACACCAGCGTCCCGGCCGGTGAGACATCCAGATTCACCATCCCGTTGGTCGGTTCGGCCGCCACGCCTTGCAGAACCGGAATCGCCGATTCCGAAACCGTCAGCCCCACCGGGTCCATCGCCTGCGCGTGAAGCGCGCCCTGGCTCATCGAAAGCAGAAATCCGGGCCCGTCCTCCGGACCCAGGTAGCGGCCGTAGTAGGCGTTCCGGCGCAGCACGGCGCGGCGGCCCGTCTTCAAATCGATGCCGACGACATTCGCGTCCTCGTAATTGCCCCCGTGCTTGCTACTCGTGAAGATCAGAATCCGTCCGCCCGCCGCCGCCTGCGGATAGCGGTGCGTCACCTCCTGGTCCACAAACTGGCTCACGGCCTGCGGGGCCCCGCCGGTCGCCGGAAGAAACGAAATCACGCTCCGCGTGTTTACCCGGTAATAGATGCCCGCGGGGCTCCAACTGATGCCCTGGACAGTCGTGGCGGCTAATTCCTGCGCCACTCCGCCCCGCAGGGACAGCCTCTTCAGCTTGCGGTCGTCCGTGACGGCCAGCCACTCCCCGTCGGGCGAAAAAACGGGACTCAGCGCTCCGTCCGTTCCCGCAATCGGCACGCTCACACCCTGGTCCAACAGCCACGAGGCCAGATGCGGCGTGCCTCCCTCCCGCGTGCCGTAGATCAACCGCTGGCCGTCAGGTGAGATCGCGATGCGATTGAATAACACGGCGGCATCCGTTTCCGGGCCCGGCAGAATATCGAAACGCACCAACGGCCGCAACGGACTCTCCGCACGGCGGAACCAGCCCATCGATGCCGGAATCAACGCCACAGCCAGCGCCGCGGCCACAACCCATGGCCACCGGCTGGACTTGGCCAACGTCGCCGTCTCCGCCGGCGGCGACTTCAGATCCATCGCCAGGTCGCGCATCGACTGATAGCGGTCGTCGGCATCTTTCGCCAAACACCGCCGCACCATTCGTTCCAACCACGCCGGCGTGAACGGCTTCACCGCCATCGGCGCCGGTTCACCCCCCAGGATGGCCGCCACCAGGCTCGTATAATTCTTCCCCTCGAAGGCTTTGCGACCCGTCACCATCTCATACAACACCGCGCCGAATGCCCAGACGTCGCTCCTGGCATCGGCTTCCTTGCCCTCGAATTGCTCCGGAGCCATGTATTGCGGTGTACCCAGAACCGTTCCTTCCGTCGTCAGCGATTTCACCACCGTCGCTTCCGTCGGTCCGGGCGTGGGCGCCGCCGCTTTCGCCAATCCGAAGTCCAGTACCTTCACCCCGTCGCGGGTGATCATGATGTTGTGCGGCTTGATGTCGCGGTGTGTGACTCCGGCACGGTGCGCCCGGTCCAGTGCATCGGCGATGTGCACGGCGTAACGCAGCGCCGCATCGAGCGCAAGCGGGCCCTGTTCAATGCGCGCCGCCAGCGTCTCCCCCTCGATCAATTCCATCACCATGTAATTGGGGCCGATATCGTGCAGGATGCAGATGTTCGGGTGATTCAACGACGCCACAGCGCGGGCCTCGCGTTCGAACCGTGCGCGCGCATCCTCGCGATGGGCGATGTGATCCGGGAGTACTTTTACGGCAACAAGTCGATCCAGCCGTGTGTCTCGGGCTTTATACACCTCGCCCATTCCCCCCGCACCCAGCGGGGAGAGGATCTCATAAGGGCCAAGCTTGTCGCCCGTAGTCAATGGCATGGAATTTCACCAGTCTATCCCAGATTCCATTCTTAGTCCTGAGCCACGCTACTCACGATTTCGGGCAACCCGCGAGTAAACGATCGAGACGTGCGCGTTATGGAACAGCAGGAAAATGAGCGAAAGAGCCAGGAACATCCAAGGGCGGAAGGTCATTCCCACGGAGAGGTCTTCGCCAATCAAGGCAATCCCTGCCAGCCACGTAGCCGGCGTCCAGGCTGGCGCCATAAAGCCGAGGCGGCTCCTGCTCCACTCCGCTTGCGGGAACCAGATCTGCATGGCCCACGCCCCAAAGTAGATCAGCACACCGGCGGCATATACGGCCAATCCGGCCCTCTGACGCGATGTTGCGATGCGCAAGGGCATCAAGAGCAACCCAAGAAAAAGTACAATTCGGGACACGTTCTCGCCAATGGCGATCAAGCGAGGGATGTCGCGCCAAAACAACGTGGGCTGGTAGCCCTCCGGCAGTCTGCTCGCGAGCCTCCAGTTCATCACCAGAATAGGAACAGCCAGCCAGAAACAATTCCACAAGTACTGCATGGCCTTTCCTCGAAGCGTAACGGATCAGCAGAGAAACAACGCCTTGCTGATGAAGCAAGCTACTTTTCAAAGCCCCGTATATACGGGAGATCCGGCGGCCGCGCCCCCGTGCTAAATTGCGCCCCCCGTGTCGAGCGGTAGCTCATGTTCATGAACGGCGTCTCGATGCGGCGTCCAACAGCTGAGTAACGGCCGTTCTCCCAGTTCGATTCCATGTAGTGGTTCGTGATCCCAGTTGACAGAAGCAGCCGCTCCGCATTGTATGGTTCCTTTTTGGTCACCATCATTTCGGTAATCCAGTGCGGTTGGGCGTTCGAGGCATGATACTGCGAGAAGGGACCAGGCCACCCAAGCATCGAGATGATGGTCGGTTCCTTTTGCCCTTCGATTTCGCCGGCGTAGGTCCAGCCCACACCCCGTGCCCCGATTACGGCCGCTGTGGTTCCATCGTTGTACTCCACGATACACGCATTGGTCCGGGCGTTCTCCTGAAAGCTCCCCTGCTTCAAATTGAACTTTGCCGCCACCGCATCCAGCAGCTTGCCGACCCAGGGATTGCGTTCGGCCCACTTCCATGTCTCCGGTCCTCGAATAGATTGCACTGCCTTGACGCCTGTCTCACCGCCCTTCCGGCGTTCGACAAATCCCTGCAACACGTCAATGCAATGGAAGATGCCGCCCTCATCGGGAGCGGCCCCAAGCACCAGCGAATTCCGAATCGGCGTATCAATAGCAATCTCTATTTCCGGCTTTCGGAAGTAGGCCGGTATGGAGGAACCTCCGGTCAAAGGAAACTTCAGCTCACGGGATTTGTCAAACATCCACTTCGCGTCGTCCCAATTGTAGGAGAGGTGCTTGTCGTTAAAGACCGGCACCGAGCGTTTGCTCTGCTCGAAAACCCGGGTCACCTGCTGATAGATCCACCATCGAGGCAAGAGCCAGTGGCCCTTCAGATCGGTGGGATAATTGCCATGTTCTCCGACGATGACAACACCGTCCACCGCAAGTTCCTTCCCCCCAAGTGTGACGGCCTCTCCCACTGTCTTATAGATGGGAATGTTTTTCGCTTTGCATACTTTCTGACCCAGTCCGCTCGTATCGAACTGATGAATGTATACGCTCACAACATCCACCCGTGAAGGAGTGTGCGCGCCTTGCCACCAATAGCCGTCCATCAGCTTGCAAATGATCCAGTCCGCATGTGATCCCGGACCACCCCAAAAGCTGACGCAACAGGCGATGCGAGGCCGGGTTTGCTGAGCGTGCGCACCAATACTGGCCGCGCTGCCCGCCAAAGCCGTCAAGCCGGCCTTACCGGTTGTTCTCAGCATTTCACGCCGGGTGACGAGTGGGTTCGAGCCCATAAGGTCATTTTCAATCATGCGAAGGGTGATTGTACCGCCCCGCGATAGTGGTTGCGGAATCGCGTGTCAAACTCTCTACGTGTAGCCGACGATCTGGACACCATTCCTTAGAGACTGCGCAGCCCGACCCCGCGCGTTAACCGCTCGAACCGTCGATCCGTGCGCAGGCCGTCGAACGGAGGATCCAAAAGCTCGCTCATCCGCGCTGACCGCTCCATCAAAGACTTTCCCAACCACTCAAACGCCCGGACCCTATCCCCCAAACCCACATAGATCATCGCGATCAAATAAGGACTCACATACTTCTTCTTCGACGTGCTTACCAATTCGTCTGCGATCCGACAAGCAGCAACGTGATCCCCGGTCCTGGCACAGGCGTAACCAAGCTGTGACGCAAACTGGAGACTCTCCTTTGACAAGGTCATTGCCTCGCGGGCCTCACCGACAGCTTTGTTGTACTCCCCGCAAGCGTCGTAGACCCGTGCCAGGATCCAATGTCCAAAAGGATTGCCTGAGTGCAGTTCAATCGCGCTTCTGCACGCTTGAATTGCCCGATCATAGTTCCGCGCTCTCATGTGCACAAATCCCAACAAGGAGTTCGCGGATAGGGACAATGGATCCAGATGCCGCGCGGCCTCCAACTCAGCGATCGCCTCCTGATTCCTCCCCACAATAGTCAGCAAAATGCCATAGTTCTGACGGGCCGCGGCGTGATTCGTATCAATTTGAATCGCCCGCTGAAACTCCTTCCCGGCTTCGGACCAATCCCAATCGTAGGCCATCCGAATATGTCCTAGCGTCTTATACGCGTCCGCGAGTCCACCATTGAGTTCAAGCGCCTTCTCGACTGCAGTTTTCGCCTTGGGAAAAACCTGACGAGGAGAAGCTAACCCTAGAATTCCCTGCATGACGTAGGAATCAGCCATGCCGGCATATGCAACAGCGTAGTCCGCCTGCTGCGCAACCGCACGTCGGAAGTAACGTAGCGCCGCGTTAAGGCCTTCCGCCGTCTTCTTTTCGAAAAAATGTCTGCCCTTCAGACACGCTTCAAACGCTTCGGCTTTCGGTTCCGCAGGCGCCTCTGGTCGTCTCGATTCAACAAGGCTGATACGCGCCCGGACTTCCTGCGCAATCGCGCGCGCAATCTGTCGCTGCACCGCGAATACATCGTCCAGATCTTCCTGGTATGTGGTCGCCCACAATACCCCATCCTGCCGGGCGTGGACGAGTTGCACCGCGATTCGGATCTCCCGGGCGCGGATCGCCACCGAACCTTCGACAATCCAATCCGCACTCAACCGCAAGGCGATTTCAGGCAGCGGCGCTGGATGTGTTCTGAAGTACAGCGTGGACAATCGGGAAACCACTCGAACGCCAGGGAGGCTGGCAAGACCATTCATCAACTCACTGGCCAGTCCATCCGCCCAGTGTTCCTGGTCGGGATCTCCGGAAAGATTCTGGAATGGGAGAACTGCGATGGACTGGTCGGCCGGCAAGATCGGCGCCACGAAGCGATACCCACGTTTCGGCAGGGTCTCGACAAATCTCGGAGCTCCGGCGGAATCCCCTAACGCCTCGCGCAGCCGGTTCATTGCCTTATTCAAGCCCCGTTCGAAATCAACAAAGGTTCCATCATTCCAAATCAGCTCTCGCAGTTCCTCCCGCGAAACGAGTTGCCCCGGACGCGCCAGCAATGCCACGAGCACCTGGAACGGCTGCTGCTGCAGCGGGACCCTGGCGCCGTCGCATCGCAGTTCGCTCGTTTGAGGATCGGCTTCGAATTTTCCGAACCGAATGAGTGAGGAGGCTGTATTGGTGGTTTTCCCCATGTGCAACCCGTTACGAAGTATAACGTGCGCCGGCGTCAGGGAACATTCTCGCCACACACAAGGAACAGTGCGGGAATTGTTCGAATCACCGGACAGCTCTAACCTGGAAGCGTCTCACACGAAAGTACCAAACAAGATTTCATGAACACAAAACTGATCCGCCGAAAATCCTTTCTCCACACCGCTGCCGCCGCAATTCCCGCGCTCTCTGCCCTGGCGCAGTCCATAGCCCCGTCGAAGCGGCCCTCCTTCAAGGTCGCCCCCGGCGCAGGCAGACCTGGCAAGTTGCCCGGCGCCGGTCCGCGCGACGCGATACTCAAAATCTCCGGCGACGATACCGGTGGCGAGTTTGCCTTGTTTGAAATTCCGCCGGGAAACCCGGGCCCGCCGCTACATCTACACCATATTGAAAATGAGTTGTTCTGGGTGCTGGAAGGAGAACTCGATGTGCAGGTTGGCTCCGACATTATCCGGCTGACGGCAGGCTCCTGTGCTTACGCCCCTAGAATGACTCCCCACACGTGGCAGCCTGTGGGCGGACACGACGTCAGATTCCTCGCGTTCGCCGAACCGGCAGGCCATCTGGAAGAGTTTATCGCCGAACTGCTGAGAAGACGGCGAAGCGGCGGCCCAGTGGACCCTGCGTCCATGAAGTCGCTTTTTGAGAAGTACGAGATGGAGGTTGTGGGGCCGGCGCTGCCCCAGAGAGCAAGGTAGTTCCGGCCGGGATGTGGTGGCGGACCACATGTGACAGGTCGGCGTTGTTCCCGCACGACGCGCTACTCGGACTGAGTTGGAGAGTACCGGCCGATCAATAGCCAGTGGCGATTGGAGGCCACTGGTGATGAAGCAGAAGATTCAATGCAAGAGGAAACTGCGCGCTCCGAAGACGATCCTCCGCCTGCCGGATCTCGAAGTCGCCAAGTCCGCTGTCCTCAATAGTCATTCTTGTCCCGACGCTCAGCGCGGCTACCGGCACGCGATCGACGAATTCGTAGATTGGTATTGCTCGGAGCCGCGGTTGTCATTCAGCAAGACCGTGGTTACTCGGTACCGGGTGCATTTGGAGTCTCGCAAGCTTGCCCCCGGCACCATCAACCTTCGACTGGGAGCAGTCTGGCGTCTGGCGTATGAAGCTGCCGACTGCGGTTTACTCAGCGCCGACTTGGCGGCTGGAATACGACGAGTCAAGGGCGTCAAGAAGCTTGGAGTACGGCTGGGCAATTGGTTGACAGCGGAACAGAGCCAAGCCCTCTGGCAGGCGCCCAATCATGAACGCCTGAAGGGCAAACGGGACAGGGCACTACTCGCTTTGCTGCTCGCCGGCGGCCTCCGCTGTCACGAACTCGCCAGCCTTACCGTCGGCGGTCTTTCGCAATGGGAGGGTCACTGGGCGATCGTTGACCTGCGTGGCGAGGCCGGTCACGTTCGAACAATTCCCGTTCTCGATTGGGTTCGGGACCTCTGGACGATTGGATGAACGCCGCTGGGATCACGAGTGGTAGTCTATTCCGCCGCGTAAGCAGCGCTGGCAAGGTCTGGGGCGAATCGGTGACAGAAAAACTCGTGTGGCACGTCGTTAATCAATTTGCCGCAAAGATCGGCCTGAGCAAACTCGCGCCGCATGATCTCCGCCGAAGCTGCGCTCGCTTGGGCCGAGCGGCTGGCGGCGAACTGGAGCAAATCCAATTTCTCCTCGGCCACGTCTCGGTACAGACGACAGAGCGCTACCTCGGCTGCACCCAGCGAATTTCATCCGCCGTCAACGACCCAATCGGGATCGAGCCGAAGACGTGAGGTGAAGCTTTGGAAGGGTGGCCGGCCATCCGGACGGAGCAGGGCGACGCTTCCCAGAACGCCGGATCTGAGGACGTTGAGGGCCTCGGCGCATCGCCGGGCCAACGAGGTAGGACCACCCGACGCAAGCGCGTTTAAGGGGAGGAATGCGACGCATCCGCCGCGCTCAGTGCTGTGCGCTGCAGCAGCACCTCACAAACGGCCGGCCTGCCGTTCCGTTTGCGGGAGTTGGATGCCACCAACATGACTCTCATTGCCGTTCAGGCTTAAGTACAGCAGCCTTCAGCATTCGATTCGTGGCGCTTACGGCCGCCCGCAAGAACCTGCTTTGGCAGCGACTACGGGATAATGTGAGATTGAAGGACCGATAATGCCGCGCGGCAGTTTCGCCTTCAGATCCAGTTTCAATTGAAGACAGGAAAGTGTTCGATGAGTTTCCGGCGAGTCATTGGGGCTGATGCGGTTGCCCTCATCGCGGCCCTCTTGAGGGGCGAAGACGACCGTTGGCCGATCTTCTTACTAGGAGCAGGCGCTTCTTTCCGCTCGGGTGTCCCGACCGCGGCGGACGCGGTCAAGGAAATCGCGAGGATTGTCTACTCCGAGCGTAAACTGCAAGGACAGCGCCCCCCCGAGCGTGTGCGGCCAACCGAATGGGAGCCTTGGCTGCAGGAACTGCCCTGGTTCAATCGAGCCGCGGCGAGCTTGGCCGAAAACTTTCCGGCAACTGTTGAACACCTACTGGTACCGGCGGAACTTCGCAAGCGCGTTCTGCTCGATATTATGAAGCCCCGCAATGGGATTTCGAGCGGCTATGGGATTCTGGCAGAGTTCGTGATGCGCGGCCTTGTTCGCACCATCCTGACCACCAACTTCGATCCCTGTCTACTAGATGCTCTCCGAGCACGCCATCCGCACATCAAACACATCGCAGAAGTGAACCGCGGACCTGGGGACTATGGAGAATTCGACGTTTTCAATAAGTGCCAGATGGTTTGGCTGCACGGCAAGGCGGAACAGTATTCGGACAAGAATAGTCGAGGGGAAATCGGTTCCCTCGATGACTCGCTGATTCAGCTGTTACGCCCGCTTCTTAGGGCATCCCCCATCATCGTTATCGGATATCGAGGGTCGGAGCCTTCGATAATGGACGGTCTCTTTGGGCAAAGCGATGCCGGCAGACTGGATTTTCGAAACGGAGTCTATTGGTGCACCCGTGGCGGCGAAGAGCCACACCCCAAGGTGCTTCAACTGGCTCAGCGCCTGTCATCCAACTTTACCTTCGTCGAGATCGAAGGATTCGATGAGGTGCTCGGTGACGCCGCCAAGCAGCTTATCGGCAGAGACAGATTTTCAGATGCGCTCGGGCACACAGATGTTGCTCAGAGGTCTTTCGACGAGAGCATCTGTGTGGGAGCTACGCTCGAAGACTTAGACATGGACCTCGCACTTGTGAGTCTGACTACGTACTGCGAACAGCTGCGGCGGGCACCTCTATATCGCGATGCTCTTCTTCCCCTGATGCGTGAGCAGGGATTATTGTTGAGAAACGCGGCGGGCGAGGACGAGGTCACGTATGCTGCAATCCTGCTCTTTGGAAAGGACACACAAAGGTTTGTTCCTCAGGCGGTCGTGACAGTCACCGAACTCGGCAAGAAACGTGAAGTATATGACGGCAACCTCCTTTCACAACGTCGGCGCCTGCTAGAAAAACTCGAGTCCACCGCCGTCAATCCAACTGTCAAGCTGAAGAAGCGCAGGAGCCATGAGGATCAACCAGCGTATCAGCGACGTGCCTTGGTCGAGCTATTGGTGAACCAGCTCGTACACAGGGATTACGAGGTCGAGCGATCGGCCAACATTGACATTCAGCCCGGTATCCAGATCGCCTTCAAGAATCCGGGTGGGCTCACGCCGAGAATGGCCAAGCTGGTCTCGGTTGATTCCGATGGAAAAATTAGCATTGCCGCTGGGGCAACGGATCCCCGCAATGTGTCGCTCTGTGACATCTTCTTTGGGCTGAGGGCCATGGAGCGGGCAGGCACAGGTCTCGTCGATGTGAACAAACTCATGATCGAAGCGGGTGGCGAGTCAGCATTCTTCCATAACCAGCAGGAAGGAACCTTCTCTGCGATCGTTACGCAGGCTGCGACGACCGCCGGATCGAAACTCGTTGCGCATTCGACCCATCCTACTGGGGTTTATGTTTTCAACCTGCTCCCTGTGGTGTCGCTTCCGACGCACGTTACGATTGTTCGTCTGACTGGCAGATTCTGGGACAGTGCGGCCTGCGTGAACTTGGCTGACTGCGGCGTCTTCATTGCCCGTTCTTTCGAGGGCACCCATGAATTTTGGAGCTTTGCACCACTGGATACACTCCTGCAAGTGCTGGCCCCGATCGCAGAGGTTGAGGGTAGCGATTCGATTCTTCGATCTGAGATCGAGGAAGACGAAGATAAGCGCCGCGTCCTGTCTTGGCTGCTCCGCCAGCATCTTGAGGCCCTTATTGAGGAGTTCGAAGAAGAGGGTCTTCTTCTTGAAGGAGACAAGATCCATAGGGCATTCTTTACGGGCAAAGACGGAGGCAATCGGACAATCGTCTGGGACAGCCCACAGAAGCGCGGCAATAGCAGAGAAGTTGTCAAGCAGCGTAACGAGGAGAGGCCCTGGTTTGAAAACGAAGGCTTTGGTTACGCGTTGGTCTACATGAATGGTCGATGGTATATCCGGATCAAGCCATTCTACATGTTCACAGGAAGTGATGCGAAGACGCCACTGCCGTCATTTGCGCGGACGGCGAAGGCCACCCGAAGAATGAAATTCGACAAAAATAAGAACGTCGAAACGGACTTGGTCTTCTGGGCCGTCTTCCTGGCCGACGGAGGCTCCACGATCAACCTTGGCATTCCCGACGAATACGACATCCTTGTGGACGCAACCTACTTAAACGTGGAGGTCCCCGAAGCGCGATGAAGACGAGTGTCGAAATCGAAATTCTTCCGGAGCCGGAAATCAGCTTCGCCGGTGGCAAGGCAGGGGTCGATCCCCGGGCGATGATGTCACGGTTCGGAGCAGCGGATAAATCGCCGGGCAAAGACGTGCGTTTGGGCCTGGTGGGAGCTCCCGGCGAGGTACAAATCGCGAAGAAATGGTTGACTCACCTCAACCTCATGTCCGTCGCATTCGAGAAGAACGGACAGAGATATCGTGACTGGCCCGGAGCTCCGCACGCGTTTGGTGTCAATTTCGTGCTCGACGACCGTTTCGTGCGCGTAGTGGACCAGGTTCGTCTTGACCTAGCTCTCGCCGAGCCGGCACAGATTAGACGCTTTGACAGCCTTCTCGATCTGTACGATGCCCGCATTCAAAGTCTCTTTGGTGACGTGCGCCCCGACTGCATTCTTGTCTGCCTCCCGGACGAGTTGGCAGACCTCCGCATCAGCAACCCGCGCTTGACTGAGGTCGAGCGGGCAGCGCTGGAACGGCTTCAAGAGGAGGAAGAGGGAGAACAACTGACGCTATTCCAGCCAAGCCCGGAGGAGTTGGAAGCAGCAGAAGAATTGCGCACTCAAGCCGAGGATCTGCTCTTCCGCACCTTTTATCGGGCTCTGAAGGCACGGGTTCTCAGCCAGCCGAACGCGATCCCTATTCAGGTGATGCGTCGGGACACCTTCTTACGACCAGCGACAGAGGGACACAGCAACGCGACGCGCGCTTGGAATCTCAGTACTTCACTTTTCTACAAGGCAGGGCGGGAGCCGTGGCGGCCGTCGATGCTTCCGAAGAATACATGCTTTATCGGCATATCTTTTCATCACTTGAAACGCCGTGAGGGGGACGTGGTCTACGCAAGCGTGGCCCAGGCCTTCTCCAACGAGATCGAGCCGTTTGCCTTGAAGGGCTCGACGATTCCACGCCACCAAAAGCGAGAGCGCCAGCCATATTTGAAGGAGACTCAGGCGGCTGACCTAATCAAAGAAGTCGTCGACAAATATGAGGCGATCTCCGGGCTAACCCCGTCGAGGATCGTGATTCACAAAACGAGCATGTACCAGCCGGAAGAGGAGATGGGGTTCCGGTCAATCGCAAACTCTCGCGTCCCCGCTTGTGAACTCGTATGGATTCGACCGACGGCGCTCCGCCTCGTCAGGAAAGGTATGCAAGAGCCTTGGCGTGGCACTCTCTGCTCGGTCGGGAATGAGTTCTTCCTCTTCACCATGGGGTACGTATCCTGGTGGCACGAATATCCTGGTCCTTATATCCCCGCCCCTGTTCAAATTGGATCCTGCGGAGAGACGGATATCCGCCAACGGGCATCGGAGATCCTCGCCCTAACGAAAATGAATTGGAACTCGAGTGAAGGCATAGGAAGGTACCCGATCACTTTGTCGTTTGCAAAGAAGGTGGGCATGCTGATGGCCGAGCTTCCAGAGGACCAGGTTCCCAATCCCTCCTACCGGTTCTATATGTAGAAACTTGATCAACGCTCTACGACCTTCGAACGTAAAGAGGAGTGACCTCCCACAGGCGAACTGCGGAGAAGTACTAAATGCGCGAAGAATACTCACCTTGGGGCGTGTTCTCCCCCTCCGAATTAGCAGGATTTGTGCTCGCTCCGATCAAGAACGGGAGTCGGCTTCTGAGAGGCTTCGGGCGAGTCACGCACTACTCGGAAATTGGTCGCGCTTGATACCAGCGGTTTAGCTCTGCCCGGCGAAACGGTAAGTGGCACCTCAAATACTTTCACCCGGGCCACAACCACACACTTCTCACACGCGACTCTGAAGTGATTCCCAATGGGTACGGCCTGCAAATGCGTCCGTGACAAAGTAGCAGACTGTTACCCGATGTAGCCTTCGAAACCTTCCACACATACGCATAGACACCGCCCCCCAACACCCAGGTTCCCATACATACTAAACAAAGAGACCCCAAACTCCCATTCACCATGCCCCTCACTCCCCTCCTCCTCAGCCTCCTCCCCATCCTCCCCGCCGCAAGCTCCCAACTCCTTGCCCCCACCCCCGCCTACACCGCCATCGGCCAAATCTCCCTCAGCAGCACCTGCACCGCATCCTTCATTCAAACCCCCGCCAACGGCCCCGCCTACGCGCTCACCGCCGGCCACTGCTACTCCCTCAACGCCCAGGAAGTCTACCGCAACATCGACACCACCACCCGCTCCATCCGCTTCAACTTCTTCTCCGAAACCGCCGCTCAGCAAATCCCCATTCCCATCCGCCGCATCGCCTACTCCACCATGAAGGGCACCGACCTCATGCTCCTCGAACTCGCCATCACTCGCGACGAACTCGCCGCCCGCATCACGCCCCTCATCCTTGAACCATCCACCCTACCCGAAAGCGAGCCCATCTCCATCCTCGGAATCCCCGCGTCGTTCTTCGATCAATCCGGCCGCTTCCTCCGCCGCGCCCGCTGCACACTCGGCCCCACCGCCGATTTGATCGAGTTCACCTGGCACTTCTACAACACCCGCCGTAACCACTGCGAAGACATCGTCGGAGGCATATCCGGCTCCCCCGTCTTCTCCGAACGCACCGGCCGCATTGTTGGCATCGTCAACACCACCACCCACCTCGCCTGGTCCACCGGCGGCGACTTCGATTGCTACGCCGGCCGTCCCTGCGAACTCACCAACAACACCCAACGTGTCGAAGAGGAAACCAGCTACTCCATCCCCATCGCCGGTCTCCTCAACTGCTTCTCCTCCACCGGCGAATTCTCGCTCGCCAACCCAACCTGCCCGCTCCCTCAACCAAGCCCCAGCCTCACCATCACGCGCCGCCAGCGCACCCAGAAACCTGGAGCCACCTGGGCCGCCACCATTACCACCACCGCCCCTACCTACCGCTACAAAGCGATCCCAGCCGGAGCCTCACCAGACTGCCGCGACAACACCGGCTACTCGCAACCCATTTCCAGCCCCATCATCGACGACCCCATTCCAACGGCAGAAAACCGCTACCTCCTCTGCGTCGTCCCCGAAGGCGCGCCCACCCGCGACGCCACCGTCGTCATCGCCCGCATCGACTCCACCCCGCCCATCCTTCCGCCCTTTTATTCCATCACCCAAAATGAAGCCAATTACCGCATCCCCTTCGAATTCCTCCCTCCCGAACTCTCCAGCTATTCCTACAAATTCGGTCCGCCCGAAACCACCCAATGCGACGAAACGGGCTATCGTCCCTATCTCCGCATTCCCATTTCTCTCCCCATCCGCGAAGCCCCATACCGCTTCTGCTTCTTCACCCAGGACGAAGCCGACAACCAATCAAAACCCTACGGCCTCGTCATCGGAGCAGGCCCCGTCATCCTCCCCCAGGGCATCGGCCACGCCGCCGGCTTCCGCCCCATCCATTACGCCCCTGGCCAGTGGATCTCCATCTACGGTCTCCAACTCGAAACTATGGAACTCCCCGGTCTCACCATTGGCTATCGTTCCCCCACGCAAATCAACGCCCGTCTCCCACAAAACCTGCCCAACGGCCCACTCCAAATCGCAACCGAAACCATCACCATAGGCGCCATCTCCCCAGGCATACTCCAAGCCGCGCAAACCACACCAGACGAAATCGAAGTCTACACCACAGGCCTCGCCGCAGCCGCTCCAGACAAACTCGAAGCGACGATAGGCCGCACCCAACTCACCATCCAATCCATCCACTCCGACCCCGAAACCGGCCTCGAGCTCATCCACCTCCAACTCCCGTCCAATCACGGTCTCCAAGGCCGCCAATTCCTCCAAATAAACAATTCCAACCGGTTCAGCCTAATTCTAAAATAAAATCTGTGTTAATCTGTGTTTATCTGTGGCAAAATAAAAACGCCCATGGTACCATAAAACCCAGGAGACCCGGAAAATGATCCCCACTCCCGCCCAGCAAACCGCCGCGCGTCAAAACGGCACACTCTCCAACGGCCCTGTCACGGAAGCCGGAAAAAGCCACTCCTCCCAAAACGCCCGCAAACACGACTTCTTCACCACCACCGCGCTCCTCCCCTCCGACCAACGCGAACAATTCCAGGAGCTCTTCGCCGATTTCGTCCGCGAATTCAAACCCGTAACCGGCACCGAAATCCGCTACATCCGCGAAATGGCCGACGCCGATTTCCGCCTCCGCCGCGTCCGCGAATACACCGCCCAGATCGAATGGAAAACCATGCAGTCTTTTCCCGACCCCGTCAACGCCGGCCCCGAAGCCTTCCACAAACTCGCCAACGAATCCAAAGTCCTCCAACTCGCGCTCCGCTATGAACGCCACTTCCAGCGCCAGTTCGATTCCGCTCTGAAGTCCTTCCTCCAACTCCGCCGCCATTCCGAGGCCACCAGGAAAGCCGAGGCCAAGGCCGCCCAAGCCGCCCAGCTCAAGGCACTCGAAGATTTCTTCCTCGCACCCACACCCGGCGAACTCTACGGCTACGGCGACGAAAATATCCCCTTGCAAAACGAACCCGCCGCCACCCCGCAACGCAACTGAATCCCCCCTCGCAACCCTTACCCCTTCCCCGCAATCGCTCTTTGACAATATACAATCCAATTAATGCGCGGGATGCTGCCATTTCTCTCACTCTTGCTGTGTGCCCACACAGCGTACCCTGTCACCCCCGCTGAGGCCGTCAACCTACTCCGCTCCCGTTGCCACCAATGTCACAGCGCTGCCACGCGTATGGGCAACCTCTCCCTCACCTCCACCGCCGAAGTGCTCGCAGCGAAAGACCGCATCATCGCCGCGCTCGCCCACACCGGCAAAATAAAAATGCCCCCCACGGGCCAACTCCCCAAAACCGAAACCGCATCACTCACCGCTTGGATCAATGAAGGCGCGCAATGGGCCGAAACGCAGCGGTCCGCCCCGCAGCCCGCTCACTGGTCCTTCAAGCCCCCAGTGCGCCCCACAGGCCCCGCAACCATCGACGCCTTCCTAAACACCAAGCTCGCGTCGAAAAGCCTCACCATGGCCCGCGAAGCCGATCGCCTCACCCTCATCCGCCGCGCCACCTTCGACCTCCACGGCCTTCCCCCCACCCACGCCGAGATCGAAGCCTTCCTCAACGACAAGGCCCCCGATGCCTACCCCAAACTGGTCGAACGCCTCCTCGCCCATCCACGTTACGGCGAGCAGTGGGGCAAGCACTGGCTCGACCTCGTCCGCTACGGCGACACCTCCGGCTTCGAACAGGACCCCTACCTCCTCTACGCCTGGCGCTTCCGCGACTACGTCATCCAATCCTTCAACGCCGACAAGCCCTATGACCGCTTCATTAAGGAGCAGATCGCCGGCGACGAGCTCTACCCCGAAGACCCCGAGTCCCAGCAAGGCACTGGCTACTTCACCGTCGGCACCAACCGCAACATGCTCTACAAGGTCGAAGACATCAACCGCATCGAGCAGCTCACGGACTTCGTCGACACCACCTCCAGCGTCTTCCTCGGCCTCACCATGGGCTGCGCCCGCTGCCACGACCATAAGTTCGATCCCCTTCCCCAGCGCGACTACTACCGCCTCCAGGCCATCTTCGCCCCCTTCCAGAAGACCCGCGTCTTCCTCCACTACAACAACGCCCGCGGCTATGACCTCAACGAGAACACCCGCACCTTCAAGCTCTACGAAACCGGAGCCCAACTCAGCGCCATCCTCGATCCGCACCGCAAGCGCCTCCGCGATGCCCGCCTCTCGAAGCTCGCGCCCGAAGTCGGCGTGGCCTTCCGCACTCCTGATGAGCAGAAGACACCCGAGCAGAAAGCCCTCTTTGAGATGCACGCCAAGTCCGTCGAACCCCGCGACGACGAAGTCTACGCGCAGCTCACCCCGCAGGAGAACGACCAGCTTCACAAGATCGAGCGCCGTCTCATCTCGATGTACCGCACCTACGCCCCCGGCCCCTTCTCCCCCGGACTCACCGACGTCGGCCGTGAAGCTCCGCGCACCTATCTCCCGGCCAAAGGCGGCAACAACGGCGAAGAGGTCACCCCAGGTTTCCCCTCCGCACTCGGCGGCGGCGACATCCCCGAGCCTCCCGTCGACTCCCCCACCACTCTCCGCCGCAAGGCCCTCGCCGAATGGATCGCCTCGGACAAGAACCCCCTCACCGCCCGAGTCATGGTCAACCGCATCTGGCAATACCACTTCGGCCGCGGCCTCGTCTCCACGCCCAGCGACTTCGGCACCCGCGCGGAAGGCCCGTCGCACCCCGAACTCCTCGACTACCTTGCCACCGAGTTCATCAACCGCAAATGGTCCATCAAAGAGATGCACCGCCTCATCATGAACTCCGCCGCCTATCGCCAAGCCTCGAAGCCCTCGCCGAAGGCCCTCGAAGCCGATCCCGACAACACCCTGCTCTCCCACTTCAACCGCCGCCGCCTCGAAGCCGAAGAGGTCCGCGACGCTGTCCTCCTTGCCGCCGGCACCCTCAACACCAAGACCGGAGGCCGCCCCGTCGTCCCGCCCCTTGCCACCGAAGAGCTCTACGGCATGAGCCAGCCCATCGCCAACGCCTGGGTTGTCACCGAAGACCCCGCCGAGCACAATCGCCGCTCGGTCTACATGATCTCCCGCCGCAACTTCCGCATGCCGCTGCTCGAAGCCTTTGACCGGCCCGAAGGCGTTCTCAGTTGCTCCCGCCGCGACTCCTCCACCACCGCCCCGCAGTCTCTCTCCCTCCTCAACGGCAAGTTCACCGTGACCCAAGCCGAAGCCCTGTCGAAGCGCCTGCAAGCATCTACTGACCCCATTCAAGAGGCCTGGACATCGGTCTTCGGACGCACTCCAGAACCCACCGAGCGCCAGCGCACTGAGGCCTTCCTCGCCACCCAAACCAAACACCTCGGCTCCCGCCGCGCGGCCCTCACCGAACTCGCCCGCGGCCTCTTCAACACCAACGAATTCCTCTACGTGGAGTAAGCTCATGAACGACATGCTCACCCGCCGCAACCTCATCTTCCAAGCCGGCAAAGGCTTCTCCGGCATTGCTCTGGCATCGATGCTCCAGGGCGGCCAGCACCCCATGGGCAAAGCGAAGAACGTCATCTACATCTTCAACCACGGCGGCGTCAGCCACGTCGACACCTTCGACCCCAAGCCCACCCTCGCCCGTCTCACCGGAGAGACCGTCCCCGCCAGCTTCGCCGAAGGCCTCAAGACCTCCCGCATCGACTTCCGCAAGGCCATCATGCGCGGCTCCCCCTGGCCCTTCCAGCGCCAGGGCCAATCGGGCCTCGAGATCAGCACGCTCTTCCCCAACATCGCGAAGCACGCCGACCGCATCGCCGTCGTCCGCTCCTGCTTCGGCGACGCCTTCGATCACGCCCCCGCCATGTTCCTCCGCTGCACAGGCTCGCAGTTCCCTGGTCGTCCATCAGTGGGTTCGTGGGTCTCCTACGGCATGGGGAGCGAGAACAAGAACCTTCCATCCTTCGTCGTCATGTCCGATGGAGCCATGAAGTCCGGCGCAGGCGCCTATGGCGCGGGCTATCTCCCGGCGAGCTTCCAGGGCACCGTGTTCCGCACTGGCAAGAGCCCCGTCCTCAACCTCGCCACGCCCGATGGAGTCAACCCCGAAGCCCAGAAGGAAACCATCGGCTTCGTCAATGACCTCAACCGCCGCCACTTCGCCTCCCGCGAGGAAGACACCACACTCGACGCCCGCATCAAGAGCTACGAACTCGCCTACCGCATGCAGGCCGAAGCACCCGGCGCAGTCGATCTCAGCTCCGAGTCTGAAACCACCCGCAAGCTCTATGGCGTCGATGAGCCCCTCACCGGCGACTTCGGCCGCAAGTGCCTCCTCGCCCGCCGCCTCGTCGAGCGCGGTGTCCGCTTCGTCCAGCTCTTCTTCGGCACCAACCTCGGCGACGATTGGGACGATGCGCACAACGACCTGCTCGGCTCGCACAACAAGATGGCCAAGAAGTCCGATCAGCCCATCGCCGCGCTGCTCACGGACCTGCAATCCCGCGGCCTGCTCGACTCCACACTCGTAGTCTGGAACAGCGAGTTCGGGCGCACTCCGCTCGCCGAAGGCAAGAACGGCCGCGATCATCATCCCTATGGGTTCAGTATGTGGATGGCCGGAGCCGGCATCCACGGTGGCAAAGCTCTCGGAGCAACAGACGAGTTCGGACTCCGCGCCGTCGATCAGCCCAAGACCATTCACGATGTCAACGCCACCATCCTCCGCCTCATCGGCATCGACCACATGAAGCTGACATGGCGCTACCAAAGCCGCGATCAACGGCTGACCGACGTGCACGGCGAAAACGAGTTCACAGACTGGCTCCTGAAGGCCTAGCGCTACTCCTCCGATGAGGCCAGCGCCACGATCCCCTGCGCCCGCAGGAAGTACTTGTTGGTGCCCAGATCACCGATGGTCTTGATGCCGAAGGCTTCTTCCAGCTTCTTCGCATCGGCGTCCGAAACGCCGCTCAGCGCGGCCACGGGAGCGTCCACCAGCTCTTTCAGCGACTTGCCTTCATAGGCCTTATCGAGTCCCTTGTTCAGGTTCATGATTTCTCCGATTGCGGAATTGAGCCGCCAAAGCGGCTCTGCCCATTGAACACCAGGGAAGGCCCTCCGAACAACCGCCGTTTCGCCACTCGCCACGCAACCCCCGGCGCCATCACGCTGGGCGGCGATGCCAGCAGGTTCGCCACCTGGTGGAACGCCATCGACACCACCTCATCCTCATGCGCCGCCATGTGCAGTTGCTCCATGTACCAATTGATGAACCGTACACCCACGGAGCGCGGCCCCACCGTCTCAGGCATCCGCAGATCGTTGCCCACGGCGATGGCCCAGGGGATGTCCACGATCTTCGCCGCCTCGGCATAGAAGCGCGGAGCGAGCCGCCCGGCGCCCTGCTCCAAACAGCCATGGAGAGCCCTCGCCTCCATGGCCGCCACCGACATCCCTTGCCCGTAAATCGGATTGAAGCTGCACATCGCGTCGCCCACCACCAGATAGCCTTCGGGAAAGCGCTCCAGCCGCTCATATCGCCGCCGCAAACTGGCCGGGAATCGCGCCGAACAAGCCTCGCCAATCGGTTCCGCCTGGCGCACCACTTCGTGGATATAAGGAGCCGGCAGCTTCCCCGCATACTCGATGAAGCCGTCTAAGTCCTCCGCAGCATGCTGCCCAAAGTGGCCGATCAGCGTCACCGTCCAGCGATCGCCTTCCTGCCGCAACATCACGCCGCCCCGCTTGCCGCTTGGCGTCGGAGGGATCACTGCCGCGGCGTCTCCGTCCAGATGCTCCGGCCGCCAGCGGAACAGCCGTGTCGTATAGGCCAGCGCAACCTCCACCCGCTCTTCCATCGGCCGCGAGTAGCCAAACATCTCCAGCCACATCGGGCTCTGCGACCCGCGGCCCGTTGCATCCACCACCAGGTCGGCGCTCCACTCCTCACCACCAACCTTCGCCCCCACAATCCGCGAGCGGTTCGCTGAGGCGAAGAGTCCATCCACACGCTCGCCCATCAGGAAGCGCACGTTCGCCAGCGCCGCCACACGCAGCCGCACCGCGGTCTCCAGCAACGGCCGGCTCAGCACAAAGCCGTCCAATCCGCTGCGGAAGCGAGCCAAACAGCCGCCTGCATGGAACCAGCGCACATCGCGCGCCATGTCCGACGGCACCGCGCCGGCACGCTGCAAGTCCGCGGAAAGCCCTGGAAACAGCGCCTCCAACACCTGCCCGCCGCCTGCCAGCAATCCATGCGTATGCCGCCCTTGCGGCACCCCGCGCCGTGGCTTCATCGGCTCGGGCAGTGGATCCTGCTCCACCACCGTGACCCGCGCGTAGTGCTTCGCCAGTACCCGCGCCGTGACCAGCCCTGCCATGCTGCCGCCCAACACAATCGCATGCTTCATATCGAACACTACGCAACGCGCCACGATCTTGGATGTACCCTTGACACCATGCGCCGCAATGTGATGATCTATCCTCATTTCCATTTAGGAGCAACAGATGCTGAATAGGGGACTCCGTTTGCTCACCCTTACACTGGCTTCCTTGAGCCTGCTTCCCGCCCAGACGGCCGGAACCGCAACCCTCGTGGGAACCATCTCCGACTCCACTGGCGCCATCGTCGTTGCCGCCAAAGTCATCGTCGTCAACCAGAACACCTCCTTCGTGTCCGAATCCGTGACCAACAACGAAGGGGCCTACTACGTGCCTTACCTTGCGCCTGGCACCTACCGGCTGAGCGTGGAAGCCGCCGGCTTCAAGAAGCACCAGCGCGAAGGCATCGTCCTTCGCACCGGCGAGATGCCGCGCATCGACATCGCACTCGAAGTGGGCGCGGTCACTGAGAGCGTGCAGGTCACCGGCGCCCCGCCGCTGCTCGAAACCGAGACCGCATCGTCGGGCCAGGTGCTCGACGGCGACCTGCTGGTGAAGGTCCCGGTGAGCCAGAAGCGCGCCATCCGCATCCTCTTTTATATGCCCGGCGCCAACGCCATCGGCGGCTTCACCGTACTCGGCCAGCGCGCTCGCGCCATGGGCTACACCGTGGATGGCATCAACGGCAAGGAGCCCGGCATCGGCGCCACCAACGGCACTGACGCACAGATCTCGACGACCCAGGACGCCTTCGAAGAAGTGAAGCTCTACACCACTGGCGCTCCGGCCGAACTCGGCCACTCCGCCGGCGGCCTCATGTCCATCGTCTTCAAGTCGGGCACCAATCAGTTCCACGGCTCCGCCGAGAACCGCTACATCAACAAGCAGATGATCCACCGCAACTTCCTTGAGCAGTTGCCCCGCACCAACCCATTCACCTATCACGAGACCACCTTCCTGTTCACCGGCCCGATGATCCTGCCCAAGCTCTACAAGGGCCGCGACAAGACATTCTGGCTCGCCGGTTGGGAGCGCCACTATGAGAATGCCGGCACAAGCTCGGCGCGCACCACGGTACCTACGGAAGCCATGCTCAACGGCGACTTCTCCTTCGGCGGCCAGACAGCGCCGCGCCCTCTGCCCATCTACAATCCCTTCACCACGCGGCAGGAAGGCGCCAACTGGCTGCGCGATCCCTTCCCCGGCAACATCATCCCGCGCAATCTGTTCGATCCGGCGGTGGTCAACTTCCTCGGCCGCCAGCCCTTCACCAAGCCCAACGGCGCGGGCTTCGCCACTGCATCCGGCCCCAGCGAAAACCTCGTCGTGAACCAGATCAAGCAGATCCGCCGCACACGCTGGGATGCCAAGATCGACCATCAGTTCAGCTCGTCTCACAAGATCTTCGGCCGCTACTCCCATGCCCATCACCGCGCCTGGAAGGGCGACTACCAGGCGCAGTTCAACTGGCGCGATATCGACCCCAACGCGCAGCCCGCGCCGGTCGATCACATCAACATCGTCTTCAGCGACATGCTCATCCTCTCACCGTCGATGAACAACGAGTTCCGCGCCGGCATGAACCGCCGCGCCCGCTATGAGACGGCACTCACCAAAGATCAGGATTGGGCCAAACAGCTCGGCATCCCCAACGTCTCGGGCGGTACGTTCCCCTACTTCAACATCGGCTACGGCTTCGCCGGACTGCCCAGCTTCCAGAACGTCGGCGAGGACTTCACCTTCCAGGACAACCTCACCAAGATCGCCGGCAAGCATACCTTCAAGTTCGGCTATGAGCTGATCCGCACGCGCTACAACGGCACTGCCGGGTCGCTGCCGGGCGGCACCTACAACTTCACGGGCACCAATCAGCCGTTCACTCCGAACACGGGCATCGGCTTCGCCAACTTCCTGTTGGGCACGGTTGGCAGCGCCACCTACACGCAGGAGTTCGCCTCCTGGCTGCCGCGCTGGTGGTCGCATCAGTGGTACGCGCAGACCGATTACAAGCCCGTCCGCAACCTCACTCTGAACCTCGGCGTGCGCTGGTCGTATGAGTCGCCGTTCGGCACCAAGTACGGGCAGCAGTCGCAGTTCGATCCCAACGTCAAAGACCCGATCAGCGGGCTGATGGGCGCCATCACGCATCCTAAGGGTGCGCTGGCCAAGCGCGACCTGAACAACTTCGCCCCGCGCATCGGCCTGGCCTGGAACTTCCATCCGAGCATGGTCTTCCGCGGCTCCTATGGCATCGTGCATCAGGACATCTTTGCCACCGGCACCAACATCCTCTTTCAGGAGTATCTGGCCAACGCCACGGTGCAATCCCCCGTGGGTGATCCGCGCCATGCCTTCCGCCTGTCACAAGGCCCGCCCTCGTTCACCTATGACCGGCAGGCCGATGGCTCAGTACCGTTCATCGGCACCAACTTCGCCGGACGCGGCGCCAACTGGTGGGATCCGAACATGCGCATGCCCTACGTGCAGAGCTGGTCGGCGGGCATTCAGTGGGGCTTTGCCCAGAACTTCGTGCTCGACATGCAGTATCAGGGGCAGAGCGGTGTGGGTCTCATCAATAGCTGGGACATGAACGTCATCCCGCTCGACATCTCGCGTGACCTCAACGTGCTCAACCAGATCTTCACGGCCTCGCAGAACTACAAGCCCTATCGCCAGTTCGGCGGCATCAGCCACTTCTCCAACTACGGCCACAACACCTATCACGGTGCAACCATCCGCGTGGAGAAGCGCTACTCGGGCGGGCTCAGCTTCAATGCCTTCTACACCTATGCGAAGACGTTGAACGAGACCGAAGCCGACTCGGGCGACAACGGCGTCACCTTCTACAACCGGCGTTTGGAGAAGGGGCGCAGCAGCACCGACATCCGCCATCGCTTCGTCAGCGTGATGAGCTACGAACTTCCCTTCGGCCGCGGCCGCAAGTTCATGAACCAGGGCGCGCTGCTCAATCACGTTCTGGGTGGATGGGAACTCACCTGGACACAGACGTTCCAATCCGGCCAGCCGTTCACGGTCGGCTTTGGAGGCAGTCCGAACCGCTACCTCAACGGGGAAGCGCGGCCGAACATTCTCACCACCAATGAAGCGGCGCAGGTGAAGAACTGGGACATCGGCGCCAACCGCTTCCCCACTTCGGCACAGAACCCGTATCTGAACTTCAGCTCCTTCGCCTACCCGGCGGCGTTCACTCCGGGCACGCTGGGACGCAATACCTTCGAAGGGCCGGGGCTCACCTGGACGCAGCTCTCGCTCGCCAAGTGGTGGAACATCGCGGAGCGTGCGCGCATCCAGTTGCGGCTTGATGCCAACAACTTCTTCCCGGTGAAGCAGCCCAACTACAGCAACCCGAACTCGACGTTCAACGTGAACAACCCGCTGGCCTTCGGCACTGGCTTCGGCACCCGCGGGTCGTTCTCCGATGTAGGCACCTCGAACAGCCACATCCTGTTCGTGATGCGCTTCCAGTTCTGATTACTTCACAGGAAAGCCGCGGTCGCGCATGAGGGCATTGGTGTCCACATCGCGGCCGCGGAACTTACGATAACCGATGGCCGGATCGATGGTGTTCCCCTTGCTCAGCACGTTGTCAAAGAAGCGCATGGCCACGTCCTGATCGAAGGCGCCCTTGCCTTCCTGGAACGCTTCCCAGGCATCGGCGGTGAGCGCATCGGCCCACAGATAGGAGTAGTAGCCGGCGGCATAGCCTTCACCCGAGAAGATGTGGGCGAACTGCGGCATGCGGTGGCGCATCGGCAGTTCCTCAGGCATCTTCAAAGCGGCTAAGGTCTCGCGCTCGAACCAGTCCGGATCGATGGAATCGGGGTTAGGAATGGTGTGAACCTTCATGTCCACCAGCGCGCTGGCGAGGAACTCCGTAGTGGCGAAGCCCTGGTTGAACTTGTCGGCGTTCTTGATCTTCTTGAGCAGTGCCTCCGGCATCGGCTTGCCCGTCTTGTAATGCAGGGCGAAGCGGTTCAGCACTTCCGGCGCGGACAGGAAGTACTCGTTGATCTGCGAAGGAAACTCGACGTAGTCGCGGGCCACGGAAGTACCCGACAGCGAGGGATAGGTCACGTTGGAAGCAAGGCCGTGGATGGCGTGGCCGAACTCGTGGAACATGGTCTCGGCATCGGTCCAGGAGATGAGCACGGGCTCGCCCGGCGCGCCTTTGACGAAGTTCGAGTTGTTGGAGACGAGCGTGGTCACCTCGCCATCCATGCGGCTCTGCTTGCGGTAAGCGGTCATCCAGGCGCCGGAGCGCTTGCCTTTGCGGGCGTAAGGATCGAAGTACCAATAGCCGATGTGCTTGCCCTTGCGCTTCACTTCCCACACGCGCACGTCTTCGTGGAAGACGGGGATATCCTGGACGGGGGTGAACTCGAAGCCATAGGCTTTGCCCGCGGCCCACATCATGCCTTCGCGCAGCTTCTCCAGTTGCAGGTACTGCATCACTTCGTTGGAATCGAGGTCATACTTGGCCTTGCGGACCTTCTCAGCGTAGAAGCGGTAGTCCCAGGGAGCGATCTTGATCTTCGCCCCTTCGCGGTCGGCGATGGCCTGCATGTCGGCCACCTCTTCCTTCACGCGGGCGATGGCGGCCGGCCACACCTTCATCATCAGATCCATGGCCGCGGCCGGAGTCTTCGCCACCTGCTTCTCGATGGCGCGGTCGGCAAAGGTCTTGTAGCCCTGCAGCGTGGTGCGCTCGGCGCGCAGATGGAGCATCTCCGTGATGACGGCATTGTTGTCGTATGAATCGCCGTTGTCTCCGCGGGCATAGAAGGTGCGCCATACCTTCTCGCGCAGGGCGCGTTCGGTGGAGTCCGTGAGGAAAGGTTCCACCGAGGAGCGCGTATTGAGGATGGCGTACTCGCCATCGTGGCCGCGCTGTTTCGCGGCAGCCGCGGCCGAGGCAATGAACGATGGCGCCAGCCCGCCCAGTTGCTCCTTCTTCAGATAGAGAACGTAGTTCTCTTCATCGTGCAGCAGGTTGTTGCTGAACTTGTTGTAGAGGGCGGCCAGCCGCTGGTTGATCTCGGCGATGCGCTTCTTCTTCTCTTCGGTGAGCTTGGCGCCCGCGCGGACGAAGTTCGTATAGATGTCCCAGGTGAGCCGCTGCTGTTCGGGGTTGAGCTTGGCCGAGTTGTTGTAGACGGTCTCAATGCGGCGGAAGAGGGCAGCGTTCTGAAGCAGCTTGTCGCGATAGGCGGCGAGCTTCGGCTCAATCTCAGCCTGCACGGGACGGAACTCGTCGGAGGACATGTTGGAGCGCCAGACGCCATAGATGGACTCCGTGTTCTCGAGCGCCTCATCGGCGCGTTCCAGAGCGGCGATGGTGTTCTCAAACGTCGGCGGAGCCGTTTGCGCGGCGATGCTATCGACGTTCGCCAGCGCTTGGGCAATGCCGCCTTCGAGTGCGGAGCGCAACTCGGGGATCTTCACTTTGTCGAAAGGCGGTACGCCGCCGTGGGGCCCGCTCCACTTCCAGTACATGTCGGTTGTAGCCATACGGTAGTTCGATTCCTTGGGAGAGCGCCTCCCAGTTTGCGCCTCACCGGGTAACACCAGGGCACACACGCCGATACACAAGGCGATCTCGAAACGCATCTGCGGCACTCCTTTTCTTTCAATGTACCGAAAGGAAACAGAGGAGGTTGTTACGGGTGCGAAGGTAGAGCCGGTTGTCTTCTATGGCTGGCGTCGCATAGATCTCGTCACCGATGGGGTTGACAGAGGCGGTCTCCCATTCCGCCTTGGCGCGGATGACCGTGACTACGCCCTGTTCGCTGGCGAAGTAGACGTGGCCGTTGGCGGCAACCGGAGCGGCATAGTAGTCCCCAAGAGCATCGGTGAGACGGGCCGTGTGGAGAGCTTTGCCCGTTTGCGGATCGTGCGTGGTGACAATGCCGCCGTTCCGGACGGAAAACAAGAGTCCCTGGAAATGAAGCGGGGCAGGAACGTTCGGGTACGACCGCTTGTCGCGCCAGACGGTGGCGGTGTCCGTGAGATCGCCCTTCGCTGATGGGCTGAGGCGGATGGCCACCATGCCGTAGTCACCGACGCCAAGGTTGCGAATGACGTCGTATTCCTGGCGGTTGACCTGTCCATCGCGGTCAGCGTCCATCGCGCCGTAGTGCTCGTACATGTCGGCGTTGGCCTTCACCTCTTCGCGCGAAAGCAGGCCGTTGCCGTCCTTGTCGTAGGTGGGGAGCACAGAGTCGAAGGCCGGATACTGTGGCTCATCGGAACCGGGGGAAGAGAGCACCAGAAGGTCACCAATAAGCACCGGGACGCCCTTAGGGTTGTAGCCCTGGCGGCGCGCCCACCACAGCTTTTCGCCGGTAGCCGTGGAGTAGGCATCAACACGGAACGAGCCTTGCACGATGAGCTGCGAGTTGTGGATCAGCGGCGTGGAGAAGCCTTCGAAGCCTCCGGCATTCCGGTCGGCGCGCCAGCGCGGCTTACCCGTTTGCGTATCGACGGCGATGAGGAAAGAGCCGTGGCGCTGATCGCAAACAAGGAACAGCGTGCCGTTGTGGAGCACAGGCGAGCCCGCCATGCCGTAGAAGCTGTCGAAGGGGCCGAGCGCGAGACGCCAGCGCTCCTGGCCATCACCCGTGTAGGAGATGAGGCCGAGGTCCGGGAAGAAGACGTAGACGTTGCGGCCATCGGAGACAGGCGTGGGCGATGCGCCATCGTTCATTTTGTAGATGGCGTGCCGGTGCTGCCGCTTCGCCTCGCGCCGCCACTTCACCTTGCCCGTGGCGCGATCAAGACAGAGCGTGATCAGCGTGTCCCCTTCGGTGGCAGTGAGGATGATGCCTTGCGGAATGAGGATGGGTGAGGAACGGCCGAAGGGCACGGCGGTCTTCCAGGCAGGCTTTTGCAGAGTTATAGGCGGCTCTCCGCCGGTGGCGACGCCGGAGCCGTTCGGGCCGCGGAATTGCAGCCACTGGGAGGCGAACAGCAGCAGGAGTGGGATCAAGCGGTGAGTTGCGGCACAGGCACGCCATACACATCGGTGAGGCGCATCTGGCGGCCCTGATAGGCGTAGGTCAGCTTGGTGTGATCCATGCCGAGCAAGTGCAGGATGGAGGCATGCAGATCGTGTACGTTGATGGGTTGCACTTCGGCCTTGTAACCGAAGTCGTCACTGGCGCCGATGGCCTGGCCACCTTTGATCTTCGCACCTGCCATGAACATGGTCATGGTGCCGGGATTGTGGTCGCGGCCCACGCCGCGCTGGGAGATGGGCATGCGTCCGAACTCGCTGCCGAAGATGACGAGAGTGGAATCGAGCAGGCCGCGCGCCTTGAGATCGGCAAGCAGGCCGGCAATCGGCACATCGACGCTGGCCGCGTGGCGGGTGTGATTGGAGCGAATGTCTTCGTGGGCGTCCCAGGTGTCGAGGTTCTGGATGCCGAGCCCTCCGTGATAGAGCTGGATGAAGCGCACGCCGCGTTCGACCAGGCGGCGGGCCATGAGGCACTGGCGGCCGAAGGCTTCCGTAGTGGACTCGTTCAAGCCGTAGAGCTTCTTCGTCACGTCGGTTTCGCTGCTGATGTCGACGGCTTCCGGCGCGCAGGCCTGCATGCGGTAGGCAAGCTCATAGGAGGCAATGCGGGCGGCCAGTTCCGAATTCGCAGGGTTCTTCGTTTCATCGAGCGCGTTGAGTTTACCGAGCAGATCGAGACGGGCGCGCTGCTGATCCTGAGTGACCGAAGGCGGCGGCGTGAGATCGACGATGGGGTCGCCGGAGGATCGGAAGATGGTGCCTTGATAAACCGCGGGCATATAGCCGGCGGACCAGTTGGAAGGGCCGCCAAACGGGCCTCCGCGCGCATCGTAGATGACGACGTAGGCAGGCAGGTTCTGGTTTTCCGAACCGAGTCCGTAGGTGACCCAGGAGCCGACGCTTGGAGCGCCCATGCGCACGGTGCCGGTGGCGAGTTCATAGCTGGCCATCACATGGTCGTTGCTGCGGCCGATGACGGAACGCAAAAACGCGATGTCATCGACATGTTTCGCCAGGTTGGGGAACAGCTCAGAGACAGGCATGCCGGACTGGCCGTACTGCTGAAAGCTGAAGGGCGATGGCATGAGCGGGCCGGGGTGGCCCTGGCGGACAACGATCTCGCCTTTGCCGGAAAGCGGCTGGCCTGCGTATTTGTTGAGCGCGGGCTTGGGATCGAAGGTGTCCATCTGGCTGACGCCGCCGCTCATGAAGAGCGAGATGACAGCCTTGGCGCGCGGCGCGAAGTGCGATTTCTTTGGGGAAAACGGCGTCTGGATGCTGGAACCGGCGCCACACACGGCAGCAGTGGCAGGCGGCGCGGCGAGCAGGTTTTGCTGATTCAGCAGCCAGGCGAGGCCGAGGCCGCCGATGCCATTACCCATCTCATTGAGGAAGTCGCGGCGGGATGTGATGCGTCTTGCCATGGTTACCTCATGTACAGAAACTCGCTCAGGTTGAGCAGCACGTGGGCCAGGTCGTCCATCTGATTCTTCTTGAGAAACGCAGTGGCAACGGAGAGCTCTTCGCTGCTGGGCTGGCGGCCGAGAGCGATCTCATAGGCCAGACGCAACTGCTCATTTCGATCCGCGGACATGGCCTGCAGGCGCGCGGCGAAGCGCTTCGATTGATCGAGAACGAACTCGTTGTTGAGCAGCGTGAGCGCTTGCGTGGCCACGGTGGAGACCGTGCGGCGTCCACAGGTGATGGTCTGGTCAGGCAGATCGAACACTTCGAAGAAGGGGAACGGGAGACCGCGCTTGCGATAAACATACACGCTGCGACGCCATGTTTCGGGGCCGTTGGGCTGCCGCTTCCAAATGCCTTTGTTCATGGAGCGCAGTGTCTCTTCGGGAAGTGGCGGGAATACGGCGGGGCCTTCCATCAAAGTGTTGAGCGAACCGGCCACATGCAGGATGGAGTCGCGCAGCACCTCCGCTTCGAGCCGCTGCTGGCGGAAGCGCCAGAGGTACATATTGGCAGCGTCCTTGGCGAGATTGCCTTCGTCGGCGAAGCTGGAAGACATCTGGTAGGCCTGGCTGTTCATGATGAGCCGATGCATGGCTTTCATGCTCCAGCCACGCTCACGGAATTCGACAGCGAGCCAATCGAGCAGTTCGGGATGAGTGGGCTTTTCGCCGGTCTTTCCGTAGTTGTCGAGCGTGGCGACGATACCGCGGCCGAAATGATGGTGCCAGATGCGATTGACCATGACGCGGGCGGTGAGCGGATGATCGGGCGAGGCGAACCATTCGGCGAGAGCGCGGCGGCGTCCGGATGTTTTGCCATTGGCCGGGGGAAGCGCCGTGCTGGGGTCGCCGTTCGTGATGACGGTCACGAAGCCCGGCTTCATGACGGACCCGCGGCTGTAGATGTCGCCGCCGTGGAGGAAATACGAAGGCGGCACCTGATACTGGCCGGGGCCCTTGTGCAGGAAGGAGCCCTCGGTGACCTCCATCTTGACGCCTTTGCCTGGAGCGGGCTCATCGCCGGCGCCGTCGGGGACGAAGCGGTAGTCGCCATCGGTGATGCCCATTGCCGTGGGAATGGGTTTCGGACGCTGCTTCTGCAAGGCCGCGATTTCGGCTTCGAGGCGCTGCACTTCCTCGCGTTCTTCTGGCTTGAGGTGACGCGCGACTTCGGCGCTGGAGACGCGCACGGTGCGAATGATCTGATTGGCCAGCAGCGCCTGTCCCGGAGTGCGCTGCTCTTCGGGAACAGCGATAGCTTCCTGCACGTTGGCCGGGAAGCGCTTGTACTTGTCCTTGACGAGGACGAGCTTATAAGGATCTTCGATGGCGGCGACGCGAGCGCGCAGCGGCTTGATGCGGGCGTCGATTTCCTCGTTCTGCCGGTAGTATTCGTCGGCCTGTTCCTTGGGCACGAGCGGGTGCTCCACTTCGACATAGCCGTAGAGCGACGCCTGCAGCTTGTAGTAATCACGCTGGAGGATGGGGTCGAATTTGTGGTTGTGGCAGCGGGCGCAGTGAACGGTGATGCCCATGACGCCGCGGCCGAGCGTGGCAATCATGTCATCGAGGTATTCGAAGCGGAACTGCGGATTGTCCTTCTCTCGGAAGCCGACCTTGGCGTAGTTGCGCAGGAAGCCAGTGGCGGTGAGCGTGTCGTAGGTGACTTCGTTGACTTCGTCGCCGGCGAGTTGTTCGAGGAGAAAGCGATCGTAGGGCGTGTCGCGATTGAAGGAGCGTATGACGTAGTCGCGGTAACGCCAGGCGTTGGGCCGATCGAAGTCATGCTCGTAGCCGTTGGAGTCGGCGTAGCGGGCCACATCGAGCCAGTGGCGGCCCCAGCGTTCGCCGTAATGCGGGGAAGCAAGCAGGCGATCGACGAGTTGGGACCAGGCATCGGGGCGCTGGTCATCGACATATTGACGGACTTCGGCGGGCGTGGGCGGCAGGCCGGTGAGATCGAGATAGGCACGGCGCACGAGGGTGCGTTTGTCGGCTTGCGGCGCGGGTTTCAGGCCCTGCTTGTCGAGCTCCTGTTTGATGAAGGCATCGATGGGATGCTTCGACCAGCGGGCATCGGAAAGTTTGGGGAGTTCGGCGCGGACGGGCTTCTTGAAGCTCCACCATTCCTTAGCGCCGGCGGGCAGAGGCGATTCCTCGAGGGCTTTGAGCGGATCGACGGCGGGCTTTTTGAGGCCGATTTCGCCTTCCCATTTCGCGCCTTGCTCGATCCAGAGCTTGAGGGTTTCGACTTCGGCCTCAGTGAGTTTGCCGTCCATGGGCATGGCGGGCTTTTCGAGGCCGGCGACGCGTTTGAAGAGGATGCTCTGCTGCGGGTTGCCGGCGAGGAAGCCGGGGCCCTTTTCGCCACCTTTGAGCGCGGCCTGACGGCTACGCAAATCGAGCTTGCCCAATTGCATGGCGGGGCCGTGGCACTTGATACAGCGCGCTTCGAGCAGAGGTTTCACTTCGTTGTCGAAGGAGACCACACGCCCGGCTTGTGCGGCCGCAAGCAACACGGCGAGGAAAGAGGTGACCAGCATCCTTGGCGCTAACATGGGCTTGGATGAGATTATATTGGATATTTACGTCGAGGTGGGAATGCCGTTACGAGAGATTGAAGGGATAGACGAATTGCGGACGCTGGTGGGCTCAGAGGTTGGTGTGAGCGACTGGCTGGAGATCACGCAGGAACGGATCAACGCGTTCGCGGAAGCGACGAACGACTTTCAATGGATCCATGTGGACGTGGAGCGGTGCAAGAAGGAGTCGCCATTCGGGACGACGATTGCGCATGGGTATCTGACGATGTCGTTGATCTCGCAGTTTAGCTACGCGGTGATTGGGGTGAAGCAAAAGTTCGCAATGACGATCAACTATGGATGCAACAAGGTGCGCTTCATTTCGCCGGTGAAATGCGGCACGCGCATCCGCAGCCGCCACCAACTGCTCGAAGTGAGCGATGTGGAGGGCGGCTGGCAGACGCGTTGGAATGTGACGATTGAGATGGAAGGGGGGCAGAAGCCAGCCTGCGTCGCGGAGACGATCGGGCGGTTCTACCGGGCGTAGTTAGGCGCCCGCTTCCTTTTTCTTGAGAGACGCGTCGTTGTCAGCAATGAACTTGCGCAACTCTTCGCCGCGGTCAAGGAGTTTCTCCCACTGTTCCTTGTAGAGTGTGACGGGAAAGCGGCCTAAGCCGTAAACGGAAACGGCGCCCTTATCGCTCACCTTGTAACTGATCACGCCGCGGGTGGCAGGCTTCTTGAGATTTTCGTTTTCCGCCTTGAGCCGCGCGAGTTCAGCCAACAGATCTTCTGTGTTTGCCATATGAATGGGATTCTAAACCATTTCCCTGCCGGATGCGCAAGCGGGTTGGCTGAGAGTTCGCCGGTTGCGGGAATCGGTTGACTAAGATTGAAGTTTCGCTGTGCGGTTTGGCAAAGCGACCGCGATGAGCGCGGCAACGCTGTGTTCACAGCCTCAACGATCCGGGCAAGGTGGAGTTTGACGTCTGGCTATTGCTGGTTTCCGAGAACGACGATGGCAATCTTGCGCCGCCGTTGTCAAAGAGGATTCTCATCCGTACGCGGGCGCTTTCTCCAAGCTCTGAATCGCGAAATGCAACACAGCTTTGACTTCCTGCTCGGTCACATCGAATACGTCAGTGATCTCCTTAACGGAGAGCCCAGCTTCGAGGTTTTCGAAGATTGTCTGCACAGGCATTCGAGTGCCCTTCAGCACCCATGCACCACTCACTTTGCCGGGGATGCTCTCAACAGCGGGACATTGGCACCAATCAAGCTGTGGCATGTCGAATATTCATCTTAACTCTCACCATTCAAGCCGCGAAGGCAGGGGAGGCAGTCCCGATCATTTGCTACTTGCGCCGCTTGGTCAGGAGTCTTCTCGATTCGGACTCGGCACATCCTCATCCGGATAGATCCATCCATCGCTACCCGGAAGGAATATCTTCAACTCAGCGCTCATCGGTCCAACACTGCGGTATCCGGCGCCTCCTTCAAGCGAGTAATCGCGAACTTCATTCCATGAGCAGCCGGCATTGAGAAGAAGTTCGGCGAAGCGGAACATCCCGGTTGACATTCCCAGCCAAACGGTGTCGCGCCTCGCCCGTTCCTCTTCGGTAGGCCCCACGCAGTCTTCAGCGTTGCTCAGCGCGAAAACGGGCAAATTGCGGGTATCGCAATCGTACATCCAAGGATGCGTTCTCGTTTTCGATGGGTAATAGCGCAGAGCGAACGGAGCCATCGATAGACCCACCGGAGGATCATCTAATCGCAGATCTGAAGCTCGGACAATAATCCTTTGGATTGCGGAGTCTGGGTGCGCGATCAAGAGCGTCGTATCTTCCCGGGGGCCATGGAAGCCAGACGCCAACAGGAAAAGGCCCAGTTCCCTGCACTTTCTCGGAGTGAGATACATCCAAAGCCCGTCAGCCCTGTACCAGCCGTTGTAGTCGTGATGCACCTTGCGAAGCAGAATGCGATCCGTCGAGATTGTGACTGGGGGGGCTGGCAGGACGCCGGAGTGAAAGACGCAATGTGGATGACCGGGTGGGCCGTCCGGCACCTGTGCCGCCAGATCACCAAAAATCTCTTCCAGTCCGCAAGTTGATTGAGGCAAATTGCATTCTAGCCTGAATAGCATGATGCGCAAGCAGGGGGAGGTTCACGGTGGAGAATGGGTCTAGCGCTCGCTGGCCATCCGCTCCCGCAGGATCTGGTTGATCCGGCTCAAATGCCCTGCGCCCTTGGATTTCAACCAATCCAGCACCTCGGTATCAACGCGAAGGGAGATCTGCGTCTTCAGGGGCCGGTAGTATTTTCCAATGGACGCACCTGCCCAGTAGCTTGGCGGCAACTGCGGAGCCTCGGCGTCCTTGTCCAGTGCGCGGTCTCGCTTCCGGTAGGCTCGTTTGGTTTCCTCACTGATCTTAAGTTTCTTGGCGGAATTGGTCGTTGTAGATGCTTTCTTCATAGCGAACTGCCTTACGCGCTGAAATGATACGGATCGCAGCGGTTCCATGTTCCACAAACACAACCAGGAGTAATACGAGTTTCCTCGTCATGCCAATGATTTGGAGCCGTTGCTCACCAGTGTCATTCATGAAATAGTTCTCACCAACCACATGGTTCGGGTCATCAAAAACCTCCGCCGCGGTTGTGAACGAGATCCCGTGGATAGCCTTATTCCTTTTGGATTTGGCCGGGTCCCACTTGAATCTCATCTCTGTATCACATTATTGTATATTCAACAGCCGGGCACAACCGCTCCCCTGGCCTTAACAACGAGGGGGAACGAGTTGAAATTGCTGTTATCGGAGTACGACGTTAGGTTCACGTGCGCGGTCGTTGAAGTTGTCCGATAGACTGAGTCATTGCGCCCAGAGTTGCCATCTAGCGTGCCGGACCGTTCCGGATGGATTGACATACTGCGGGGACTTTCGATCCTTGCGGTTGTGTTGATGCACATCAACATACGGATTCCGTTCGGCAAGAGCGCCTTGGGAACTCAATTGGCGCCTGGGTTGAAGAGGGCGTTTTTCAACAATGGATACTACGGGGTGAAGGTGTTCTTCGTGATATCGGGGTTCCTGATCACGACGAACATACTGCGACGTTGGGGGGCGCTTGGTTCGGTGGATGTGAAGGCGTTTTACAAACTTCGCTTCGCGCGAATAGCGCCGTGTTTATTGGTCCTGCTGGCGGTGTTGTCGGTGATGCATAGCGCAGGCGCCAAGGGCTATGTCATTGATCCTGACAAAGCAACGTTGTTGCAGGCGCTGTTTGCGGCGCTGACCTTCCATCTGAATGTGCTGGAGATTCGTGTTGGCTATCTGCCAGCGTGCTGGGACGTGCTTTGGTCGCTTTCGATTGAGGAGGTCTTCTATCTGGGCTACCCGCTTCTGTGCCGGTTTGCGCCGGACCGGCGCCTGCTCGTATTGGTGGCAGCAGGGTTGATCCTCGCGGGACCTTTCGCCCGCACCACTTGGGCCGGAGGGAACGAGTTCGCCGAGGACAAAGGCTACTTCACCGGATTCGATTGCATTGCGATGGGCTGCGTTGCGGGATGGGTTTCGCGGACTCGCTTGTTGGGGACTGCGCCGCGCAAGGCGCTGTGGTGGGCCGGAGTGTTGATGATGATTCAGATCGCCGTGTACCCGATCGTACGTGTGCAGTTCTGGCGATACGGCGTGGATGTGACCATCCTGGCGTTGGGCACGGCGCTATGTCTGATGGCGCTCCAAACGGGAGAGGGCAGTGGGACGAGGTGGAATCCGGTGGCGTGGCTTGGGCGGAGCAGCTACGAGATTTACCTGACCCACGGGTTCGTCATGATTCTGGGCGCGCAAGCTTTCGCCGGACTGGGATCGAATATCAATTCCGCGCCGTTGTGGCATGTCGCGATGGTGTGCGTATCGGCGTGCCTGGGCTGGCTCATCGCGAGATACTATTCGGAGCCGCTCAACCGCTGGTTGCGGGGCATTGGGTACAGGAAGCAACTCGTTGACTCGGTGAGGGGGAAGTACCGCCACGTTCCAACATCGAGTGAGTCGTTTTTGAGCCGTAGGAGAGAAGAGACCGACCGGGGGGAACCGCTGTGAGATCTTTTAAGACTTTCATCTCGCATCCGCTCAAGCAGACGCGTTGCAAGCCATTGCTGATCGAAACACGACGCCGTTAAACCTTGCGAAAGTCGTTGAGCGCCTCCTGACGGTCGCGCCTCCGAAACGGGTGTCGGATGCGTTGCGAAAGCGGGCGAGTCCAATCCTTCGGCTGGTTGAGCGCTGTCACAGGAAGCGGGGTGGGGTTCCTATCGCACAGGCTGAGGATCGGGTTGGGGTGATAATAGGGGAACATCCGATGAAGCTAAACGATCGGTATACCGTCGAATCGGGCTCGGTATATCTTACTGGGATACAGGCCCTCGTCCGCCTTCCGATGGATCAAATGCGTCTCGACCGGAAGGCCGGGTGGAAGACGGGCACGTTTATTTCGGGGTATGAAGGATCGCCGCTGGGCGGCTATGACATGGCATTGCAGCGCGCCGGGGGATTGCTGCGCGAGCACGATATTCACTTTTGGCCGGGCGTGAACGAGGACATGGCGGCCACCGCGGTGTTCGGGACGCAGATCTTCGAAGTGATGGGGCAATCGTCGTATGACGGCGTGGTGGGCATCTGGTATGGCAAGGGTCCGGGGGTGGATCGGTCGGGGGATATTTTCCGGCATGCGAACCTGGCGGGCTCGGCGGGCAAGTGCGCGGCGCTGGTGCTGGCGGGGGACGATCATGCGTGCAAGAGCTCGTCCATTCCCCATCAGAGCGATTTCAGCCTGATGAACGCGGCGATGCCGGTACTGTTTCCGGGCAACACGCAGGAGATTCTGGAGCTGGGTTTGTTGGGAATTGCGCTCTCGCGGTATACGGGCGCGTGGTGCGGATTGAAGCTGCTGACGCAGGTTTGCGATGGCGGTGGACGCGTGGATGTGAGTTTGGATGAGCGGCGCGTGGTACTGCCGGAGGGCTATCAGAAGAAGACCGAGGCGCGGTTGTTGATTCCGTACACCAGCATGATTGAGCCGGAAGCGAATCGGCACCGGCTGGAAGCGGCGAAGGCGTTTGCGCGGGCGAATGGATTGAACCGCTGGTTCGGGGCGAAGGAGAACGCGCGGCTGGGGATTGCGACGGCGGGCAAGTATTACTACGACCTGATGCAGGCGCTGCGGGATCTGGGGATTGGGGTGGATGATCTGGCGGCGATGGGGATCCGCATTGCGAAGTTCGGGATGACGTTTCCCGTCGAGCCGCTGTTTGCCCGCGAGTTTGCTGCGGGGTTAGAGAAGATCTTCGTGATTGAAGAGAAGCGCAGCTTCCTGGAGATGCAACTGCGCGATGCGTTGTACAACTCTTCGGTGCACCCGTTGATTGTGGGGAAGGAAGATGAACAGGGAGCGGCGCTGTTGCCGGCGGCCGGGGAACTGGATCCGGATGTGATTGCGCGGGCCGTGGCGGGGCGGCTGATGGAGGGGCGCGACTCGGTGCGCGCGCGGCTGAACCGGCTGGAAGCAGTGTCGATGCGCGGGAAGTCACTGGCTCCGATGCGGCCGCCGAACTTCTGCTCGGGGTGCCCGCACAATCGTGGGACGCTGCTGCTGGATCATCAGGTGGCGGGCGGCGGGATCGGCTGCCATGGCATGTCGGCGATGCTGTCGGATGCCAATCGAGGCTATCTGTTCTGCACGCACATGGGCGCGGAAGGCGTGCCCTATATCGGGATGAGCCCCTTCGTGGATCGCAAGCACATGGTGCAGAACATGGGCGACGGGACGTATTTCCATTCGGGCTCGATTGCGATTCAGAGCGCCATTGCAGCGGGCGTGAACATCACCTACAAGATTCTGTACAACGGGCACGTGGCGATGACGGGTGGGCAGAAGGCCACGGGGATGATTCCGATTCCGGATTTGACGCGAAAGCTGGAAGCCGAGGGCGTGAAGCGGACTGTGGTGCTGACCGAAGATGTGACGCGTTACATGGACGGCGTGGTGCTGGCTTCAAACGCACGGGTACTGGACCGGAATGAGATTCAGAATGTGCTGGCGGAGTTGGAGAAGATCGACGGGGTGACGGTGATCATCTACGATCAGCAGTGCGCGGCGGAGAAGCGCCGCATGCGGTCACGAGGTAAGTTGGTGGAGCCGGTGAAGCGGCTGATGATTCATCCGGAGGTTTGCGAAGGCTGTGGGGATTGCGTGAAGCAATCGAACTGCATGAGCCTGCATCCGGTGGAGACGCCGATGGGGCAGAAGATCCAGATTCACCAATCGTCGTGCAACAAGGATTACTCCTGCGCGCTGGGCGATTGCCCGTCGTTTGTGACCATTCAGATTGCCGAAGGGAGCGGATTGAAGAAACGGAAGCTGGATCCGCTGCCGGCGACGGAAGTGCCTGCTCCGCATGATGCGGTGAGCGCGGGCGCGGGGTACCGGGTGTTGATGCCGGGCATCGGGGGAACGGGCGTGGTGACGATCAACGCGCTGCTGGCAACCGCCGGGATGATGGACGGGCTGCATGTGGCGACACTCGACCAGACGGGGCTGGCTCAAAAGGGCGGCGCGGTAATGAGCCACCTGATTCTGGCCGAAGCGCCGATAGAAGGCGCGGTGCGGACGAATACCGGCAATGCGGATCTGATTCTCGGATTTGATCTGCTGGGGTCGGCTGGAGCGGAGACGCTGAAGTGCGCGACGCAGGGCAAGACCGTGGCGGTGGTGAACACCAGCCATGTTCCGACGGGCGAAGAGATCAGGAAGCGCAAGGTGCTGGAAGGGCCGGAACGGCTGGTGGAGGCGATTGACGCGCAGACCACGCGGGGACGGAATCTATATATGGATGCCTCGCGGATTGCCGAGGGTTTGTTCGGCAGCCATCTGGCGGTGAACCTGTTTCTCACCGGGGCGGCATTTCAAGCGGGGCTGCTGCCGGTGTCGCAGGCTTCCATGGAGGAAGCGATCCGGTTGAACGGGGTGGAAGTGGAACGGAATCTGCAGGTGTTTCTGTGGGGAAGGAAGTATTACGAAGACGCAGCGGCGGTGGAGGCCGTGGTGAAACCTCCGGTTGCTTCGGAGGCGAAAGTGGTGGACCGGGTGGCGGAGTTGCGGGCGTATCAAAACGAAGCCTACGCGCGGGAGTACACGGAGTTCGTGGCGAAGGTGGCGGGCCGTTCGGCGGCGCTGGGCGAAGTGGTGGGGCGGTACCTCCACAAGCTGATGGCGGTGAAAGACGAGTACGAAGTGGCGCGATTGCTGACGAAGGAGGGGTTTGAGAAAGAGGCTTTCGGCATTTGGGATAAGCCTATCTCATTGTCTTATAACCTCCATCCGCCCCTGCTGCGCCGGTTTGGGTATACGAAAAAACTCGCGCTAGGCGAATGGTTCCGGACTCCCCTGCGGCTGCTGGCCGGGCTGCGCTGGCTGCGGGGTACGCCGCTGGATGTGTTTGGAATGACGGCGCACCGGCGGCTGGAGCGATCGCTGATCGGGTGGTATCGATCGACGATGGAGCAGGTGTTGTCGCAATTGACGGCGGAGAATGAAGCACTGGCGCTGGAGATTGCGGCGTTGCCGGATCAGATCCGGGGGTATGAAGGAATCAAGGAAGCGAGCATTGAGCGGGTAAAGCAGGCGGCGGTGGAGAAACTGGCCGAGATGCAGGCCCGTGCGGTAGCGGCACGGTAGTTGTGGCGTTGGATTCACGGTGCGTCAGGCGCAAGCCGTAGAAAACGAGGGATGAGGATTTGGCGAGTGGCATGCAGTGGTCCGATTTCTGGAGGATAATAAGAGTTTATGCCTAGGCTGTACTTGCTCCCGGTTTCCCTGTGCGCGCTGTCCGCCATTGCGGCGGATACGCCTGCCATCAGCACGGTTGAGGAGATCATCGCGAAGGTGAACGGCGACATCGTGACGCGAACCGAACTGTCGCGGACGCGCAAGCAGGCGGAGGAGGAATACCGGCGCCAGGGATTGACGGGCGCAAAGTTGACCGCCGCCATGCAGGAACGCGAAAGCTCCGTGCTGCGCGACCGCATCGACCAGTTGCTGCTGGTGCAGAAGGCGAAGGATCTGAGCATCAATGTGGAATCGGAAATCTCCAAGCAACTGGCGGAGATCCAGAAGCAGTTGAAGATCGCCGACCCGGACAAGTTCCAATCCGCGGTGAAAGAGCAGTTGGGCATGCCGTTTGAGGACTACAAGAACGAAATGCGCAACAGCATGTTGACGGAGCGCGTGATCCGGCAGGAAGTGGGCGCGACGATCAACATTCCGAAGGCCGAAGTGCTGAAGTATTACGAAGAGCACAAGAAGGAGTTCGTGCGCGAAGAGCGCGTGTTCCTGGGTGAAATCTTCCTCTCGACGGCGGGCAAGGATGCCGCGGCGGTGGCGGCGATTGAGAAGAAAGCGAAGGATCTGGTGGCGCGGGCGAAGAAGGGCGAGCGGTTCCCGGAAATGGCTCGTGACAACTCCGATTCGCAGACCGCGCAGAACGGCGGCGATCTGGGCGGCTGGAAGCGGGCGGATTTGAGCGCGGAGATTGCGAACCTGGTCTTTGACAAGGACCGCAACTTCGTGACGGATCCGATCCAGCGGCCGGACGGGTTCCTGATCCTGAAGGTGATGGAAAAGCACACGGCGGGGCAGGCGGCGTTGGAGGATGTGGAAAGCGAAATCATGAACCGGCTGTATGGGCCGCGCTTTCAGCCGAAGATTCGCGAATACCTGACGAAGCTGCGCGAGCAGGCGTTCCTGGAAATCAAGCCGGGATTCGTCGATTCCGGGTCCGCTCCGGGCAAGGATACCTCGTGGAAGGATCCGGCGCAGTTGAAACCGGAAACGGTGACCAAGGAAGAGGTGGCCAACATCAAGCGCCGCAAGCGCATGTTCTGGGCTGTTCCGATGCCTGGCACCAATGCCAATGAAGCGGCGCAGGAAGCCGTCTCGAGTTCGAAAACCGTCAAAAAGTAAAACAAACGAAGGAAAATCGAGCGTCGCTCCCGAGCAGGCGCCCCATGCGTCCATGAAGTCTCCCTACGTCGCTGAGTTACAGCCGAGTCAAGTAATCACGGCTACATTTCTTGTCCAGCAAAAAGACATCCGGCAGAAAAAAACCGGAGAGCCCTATCTTTCATTGACTCTCGGTGATCGCACCGGAGAGATCGATGCCAAGATGTGGGACAACGTGGAAGAAGTGATGTCCACGTTTGAGCGCGATGATTTCGTGCGTGTGCGCGGACTGGCGCAGATTCACCTCAACCGGCTGCAGCTCACAATTCAGAAGCTGCAGAAGGTGGATGAGGCATCGATCGACTTGTCGGATTACTTTCCGGCCTCAAAACGTGATCCCGAAGAAATGTTCCGGGAGTTGCGGCAGATGCTGGAGGAGCTGAAGAATCCCCACCTGCATGCTTTGTGCAAGGCGATGCTGGACGATGGGGAGATCGCGCGGCTGTACAAGATTGCGCCGGCGGCGAAGTCGATGCATCACGCCTATCTGGGCGGGCTGCTGGAACACGTGCTGTCGATGGCGCATCTGGCGAAGATGACGGCGCCGCACTACGAAGCGGATCTGGATCTGATGCTGACCGGCGTGCTGCTGCACGACATCGGCAAGATCTATGAGCTGACCTACGACCGCAGCTTCGGCTACTCGGTGGAAGGGCACCTGGTGGGTCACATGTTCATCGGGCTGCGGATGATGGACGAGAAGCTGCGGGGGATTGCGGATTTCCCACGCAATCTGCGGTTGTTGCTGGAGCACATGATTCTGAGCCATCACGGGCAGTTGGAGTTCGGGTCTCCGAAACAGCCGGCATTTCTCGAAGCGCTGCTGCTGCATCATATCGACAACCTGGATTCGAAGATGGCGTCGTTGCGGACTTCGCTGGACAAGGACCGCGGGATTGACGGGTTCTTCACGGGCTTCAATGCATCGTTGGAGCGGCAGATTCTGAAGAAGGACAAGTTCCTCAATCCGCCGGCTCCTGTTGCGAAAGAGACACCGAAGGTGGAACCACAGCGGTTGGGGAATGGGAAAGCAGCCGAAGGGAACGGTCCGCGCAAAGCCCCGCAGGCATCGCCTTTTGCCGAACGGTTGCAACAGGCGCTAAGGCAGGATAAAACAGACTGAAATGCGAACCGCACGGCCGCCCAAGGAAATCCCGCCTCCGCTGGAGCTGGAGTGTCTCAAAGCGCTCTGGGAAATCGGCGAGGCGAACGTGCGCGCGGTGCAGCAGCAGATGGAGCCGCGGCGGCGCCTGGCGTATACCACGGTGATGACTTTGCTGGAGCGGCTGGCGAAGAAAGGCGGCGTGGCACGGCGCAAAGTGGGCCGGGCGTTTTTCTACACGGCCACGGTGGAGCGCGAAGCGATGCGGCGCAAGGCAGTGCAGGAGCTGGCGGACTCGCTGTTCGACGGATCGATGGATCTACTCAGGAACTACGCGGCGCATGGTGGAGTGAGCAGTGTCGCGGTGGCCGCGGTGGAGGAACGATCCGACGGCAGGCTGGACGCGTCGTTGCTGTAGTAACCGGGCTGCGCCCAGTGCGGGCGGGCTTACTGCTCGCCTTGGATATCGTCCAAGCGCTCTTCGTGGCGAATGACGATGTGCGCCAAGCGGTCCATGGTCTCTGTGAGTTTCGCCATGTGAGTTTCGAGCTTGGCGATTCCTTCGTTGTTGGCGTTGATCGCAGCTTCCATGCGGTCGAGGGCGTCATCGTGGTACTGCTGGCGAGCGGCCATGAATTCCATGGCGGCTTCGATGCGCTGAAAGCGGGCTTCCACATCCGGGCTCATGCGTATTGCTCCTGTCCACGCCGTGCGGCATTGGAGCGGCCTGATCCGTGTTTCTTCATGGCGTTCCTCTCCCTCCACCCATCTTAATCGTGAGAAGTGGCGGCGGCGGCTTCCCCTGGTGATGGCCGCTACTGCTCGCCTTGGATGTCGTCCAAGCGCTCTTCGTGGCGAATGACGATGTTCGCCAGGCGGTCCATGGTCTCCGTGAGTTTCGCCATGTGAGCATCGAGCTTGACGAGCCGTTCGTCCATACGGTCGAAGGCTTCATCGTGGTACTGCTGCCGGGTGGCCATCTGCTCAAGGGCGGTTTCGATGCGCTGAAAGCGGGCTTCCACATCCGGGCTCATGCGTATTGCTCCTGTCTCCGCCCTGCGGCACTGGAACGGCCTAGTCCGCGTTTCTTCATGGCGTGCGTCTCCCTCTACCCATCTTATCGTGAGCGGTCCAGTCAAGCATCAGCGTGTGCGGCACTCATAGGCTGTGATCGAGAGAACGGCTACAATAACAATTTGTATAAAGGGCTCTCGATCACAGTCGTTATCCCCTGTCTCAATGAAGAGCAGGGGGTCGAACAGGTTCTCCGCCGGATGCCGGCTTTCGTCGATCAGGTCATCGTGGTGGACAATGCCTCCACAGACCGTACGGCGGAAGTAGCGGCATCGCTCGGCGCATTCGTCATCCGGGAAGACGTCCGCGGCTACGGCAGCAGTTACAAACGGGGCTTCCGCGAGGCGACAGGCGACGTCATCATCACCCTGGACGGCGACCACAGCTATCCGCCCGACGCGATCTCTTACCTGCTGGAAGCATTCCTCCACCTGGAAGTCGACTTCCTCAACGCTTCGCGCTTCCCCGTGCGCGACCGGCGTGCGATGAGCTTTAAACACAAATTCGGCAATTTCGTGCTGAGCGTGGCAATGTCGCTGCTGTACTTCCGGTGGGTGCGCGATTCGCAGTCCGGCATGTGGGTTTTTCGCCGCTCCATCCTCGATCAGATGAACCTGGAGTCGGACAGCATGGCGTTCAGCGAGGAAATCAAGATCGAAGCGCTGCGGGCCGGGGTGCGGTTTCAGGAGATCTCGATTCAGTACTCCTCACGCCTCGGCGAAATCAAGCTGAACCCCTGGAGGGACGGCTTCTACAACCTCTATTTCCTGGTAAAAAAGCGCTTCAGCCCGCGCAAGCGCCGCGCCTAATCGATGAGCGTCACCGCCGTCATCCCGAACTGGAATCGCCGCGACCTGCTGCTGAGCCTGCTTCGGGATTGGCAAGGGCAATCGATCGGCGCGACGCAAACCATCGTCGTCGATAACGGCTCCACGGATGGCTCAGCCCGGGCCGCGCAAGACCAGGGCGCCAGGGTGATCGCGCTGCCGGAAAATCGCGGCTTCGCCTACGCCGTCAATCGCGGTATTGAAGCAGCGCAGACGGAGTGGATCGCCATCCTCAATAACGACGTGCATCTGCCTGTCCAATGGCTGGAACGGCTGCTGGAGGCGGCCAGGCGCCAGCAAGTCTGGTTCGCCACCGGCCGGTTGCTGCGCGCAGGGGAAAGCGGCACCCTCGATGGCTCATTCGATCTGCTCAGCCGGTCGGCCTGCGCCTGGCGCGCCGGCAACGGCAAACCGGACGGCAGCCAGTGGTCGGGGGATCGTGTAATCTGGTCGGCGCCCTTCACGGCGGCGCTGTTCCGCAAATCGTTATTCGAGAAAGTCGGCCTGCTCGATGAGCGCTTCGAGTCGTATTTGGAAGACGTCGATTTCGGCCTGCGCTGCGCCAAGGCGGGGCTCAGCGGCATTTACGTCGGCAGCGTCGCCGCCACCCACGAGGCCAGCGCCACACTAGGCCGCTGGAATCCGGAAACCGTGCGCCGCATCGCCCGCAACCAGTTGCTGCTGGTGGCCAAACATTACCCCGCCGGGTGGATCTGGCGCTATGGCTGGCCCGTCTTCATCGGGCAAGGGCTATGGGGCCTGGTGGCGGCCAAGCACGGAGCAGGCGGCGCCTACCTCCGTGGCAAGTGGGAGGGTTTCGCGGCACTCCGCCAGCAGCCCCGCTCACTCCAGGAGCCCAACCTCGATCCGCTGCTGCGGCAATCGGAGGAACAGATCCAAACCCTGCAACGCGCGACAGGGTACGATTGGTTCTGGCGCCTCTACTTCCTGCTCACATGACGGACGTCTCGGTTGTCATCGTCACCTACCAGTCGGCGGACGTAATTGCCCGTTGCCTGGAATCGTGCCTTGGGCGGGCGCGGGAGGTCATCGTCATCGACAACGCGTCCACGGACGGCACGGCGGCCGTGGTCCAGGGCTACCCGCGGGTCCGGCTTATCGCCAATCGGGAGAATCGCGGCTTTGCCGGCGGGGTCAATCAGGGTGTGGCATTGGCCACCAGCAGCATGATTCTGCTTCTCAACCCCGACGCGGCGGTCACTCAAGGCTTGGACGAATTGCGCGCCGCCGGTCTTCAATACGGCGCCGCAACAGGGCGGCTGACGGACCCTTCGGGGGCCTCGCAACAGGCGTTTCACATCCGCCGTTTTCCGACGCCCGTCTCTCTTTCCTGCGAGGTGCTCGGCCTCAACCGGCTGTTTCCTTCGAACCCCGCCAACCGCCGTTACCGCTGTCTGGACCTGCCGGCGGACCAACCCGCATTCGTCGAGCAGCCGGCCGGCGCGTTCTTCCTCTTTGAGCGCCGCATTTGGGAGCAATTAGGCGGATTTGACGAGCGTTTCCAGCCCGCCTGGTTTGAAGATGTCGATTTCTGCAAACGATTGCTGGGGAACGGGTTCGCCATCCGCTACGTGCCCGCGGCGGAGGCCATCCACAGCGGCGGCCATTCGGCCCGGCAATTGGACTGGTCCACACGGGAACGGTACTGGTATGGTAGCCTACTGAAGTATGCTGGCAAGCACTTCTCCCGCAGTGGCTTGGCGGTTGTATGCCTGGCGGTTATGGGAGGAGCGTTGCTTCGCGCAGTAATGGGGATGGTCCGATTCCAGTCCATGGAACCTGTTTTCGTTTATGCTAAGGTGATTCGATTGGCCAGCCGCTATCTGGTCCTCGGCGACCGTGGCGCGCTTTCTCCCCCTACAAATAATACCCAGGCCTCCATACATGGCTTCTAACGATTCTGTATCTGTCACGCTCGTAACCTATAACAGTGGCCGCTTCATCAAACGATGTCTTGAATCCGTGCTCGCACAGCGCTACGGAAACAAGGAAATCATCATCATCGACAACGCCTCCACGGACGGCACGGTCGATATTCTGGAACAGTTCGAAGATCGTTGCCGCATCGTTTATAACGACGAGAACATCGGGTTCGCCGGGGCACAGAATCAGGCCATCCGGCTGTCCTCCAGCGATTGGGTGCTGACTCTCAACCCCGACGTTCTGCTGCTTCCGAACTTCATCGAATCGATGGTGGAAGCCGGCCAGGTGGATCCAAAGGTGGGAACGGTGTGCGGGAAACTGCTGGCCATCTCCGCCACCTTCGACCTGCCCGATACGCCGATGGTCGATTCCACGGGCATGTACTTCACTCCCATGCTGCGGCATCTGGATCGCGGCAGCCAGGAAGTGGATAACGGCCATTTCCTGAAGCACGAGTATGTGTTCGGAGCCACCGCCGCGGCCGCTCTCTACCGCCGCGAGATGATTGAGGACATCTCCATCTTCGGCGAGTTCTTCGATTCCGATTTCTTCACCTATCGCGAAGACGCCGATGTTGCCTGGCGCGCCCAGTTGCTCGGCTGGCACTGCATTTATACGCCGCTGGCGCATGGCTATCATGTCCGCGCCGTGCTGCCCGGCAACCGCCGCGCGCTGCCGGCCGCGATCAATATGCATTCGGTGAAGAACCGCTTCCTGATGCGCGTGAAGAACATCACCTCCGATCTGTACCGCAAGAATTTCTTCCCCATTCTGTGGCGCGATCTGATGGTGGTGAGCTGCTGCGTTCTTTATGAGCACAGTTCGCTGAAGGCCTTCCCCTACCTGGTGAAGAACTGGTCGCGGATGATGGCCAAGCGCAAAGAGATCATGAAGCGCAAGCGGGTCAGCGACGAATACATCGCCAGTTGGTTCCGGAATGAGCCGGTGAGTCTGCCGGCGCCGAAGGTGCGGACCCGGGTGGCGGCCAAATCGAGGGCGGCGCGAGGCTAAAGCTAGTTGCCACTGCGCATCGCGATTCTCGGCACCCGTGGCATACCGGCCCGCTACGGGGGCTTTGAAACGTTCGCCGAAGAGCTTTCCAAACGCCTGGTGGCGCGTGGGCACTCCGTGAGGGTGTACTGCCGCGCGCGGCACACCTCGCAGGAGTTCCAGGGCGTCCAGTTGGTGTATCTGCCCACCCTGCGGCACAAATATTTCGATACGTTGGCGCACACGGCCGTTTCCACCTTTCACCTGCTGTTCCATCCCGTGGACATCGCGCTCTACTGCAATGCCGCCAATGCCATCTACACCTGGATGCCGCGGCTGAGAGGCATTCCCGTCGCGCTGAACGTCGATGGGCTGGAGCGCAAGCGCAAGAAATGGAACAAGCTGGCCCAGGCGTGGTACCTGCTGTCGGAGCGCCTTTCCACGTGGTTTCCCACCCGCGCCATCAGCGACGCCGAACAGATTGCCGATTATTACCGGCAGCGCTATCACACCGAAACGACGTTCATTCCCTATGGCGCGCCGCTGGGCAAAGTGAACACGTTCCAGGCGCTCAAAGATCTGGGTCTGGAACCGGATCGTTATTTCCTTTATGTCACGCGCTTCGAGCCGGAAAATCATCCGCTGCTGGTGCGCGAAGCGTTCGAAGCGGTGGATACCAGCGTGAAACTGGCGCTGATCGGCGATGCTCCTTATGCCGCCGAATACATCCGCCGTGTGCGCGACACGCGCAACCCGCGTGTGCTGCTGCCCGGCGCCATCTACGGCGACGGCTATCGCGAACTGCAGTCGCATTGTCTCGCCTACGTGCATGCCACCGAAGTGGGAGGCACGCATCCGGCCCTGATTGAAGCCATGGGCCGGGGCTGCGTGGTGCTCTATCTGAACACCCCGGAAAACCACGAAGTGGCCGGGGGAGTGGGCATTCCCTTTGAGCCGGAGCAATTGACGGATAAGATGAAGCAGGTGCTGCGGATGACGGAAAGCGAGCGCGAGCAATGGGGACGCAAAGCGATGGAGCGCGTCGCCGAGCGCTATAGCTGGGACTCAGTGACCACCAGCTACGAACGGCTCTTCCTGGAGTTAATGAAATGATGCGCTGCTGGGTGGAAATCTCGCGCGAGCGGCTGGCCGCCAACTTCCAGGCCATCCGCAAAGCCGTGGGCGACAGCGTGGCCGTGATGCCGGTGGTGAAGGCCGACGCCTATCGCCATGGGGCCGCCGAAGTGGCCGCGGTGCTCACCGCGGAAGGTGCGGAGTGGCTGGCTGTTTCGAGCGTGGATGAAGGGCTTCATCTGCGCCGCCATGGCGTCACCGCGCGTGTGCTCATCATGGGCGGCGTGCTCCCCTGGGAACGCCCGTTGCTCAAGGAATTCGAACTGACACCGGCCATCCACGACCTGGCCGACATCGGCGCTATCGGCGGCGTCCCCTATCACCTCAAGGTGGACAGCGGCATGGGACGCCTTGGCGTGCGCGCCACACCGCAACAGATTGCCGCAGCCGTGGCGGAGCATCCGGCCACGCTCGAAGGGCTGATGACGCACTTCGCTTCGTCGGCGGATTTCTCATCCCCGCAAACCGATCTGCAGGTGGAAACCTTCGATGCCGTGCGCGAGGCGCTGAGCGCCGGCGGCCATTCCCCGCGCTATGTACACATGGCCAGCACCAATCCCGTGATGCTGCCGCGCCGCCACACCTGGCAGAACATGGTGCGCCCAGGCATTGCCGTCTACGGCTACTGGACACCCGGAAAAGAAGCGCCGCGCCCGCTGCTGGAAGTGAAGCCTGTGCTTTCCTGGAAAGCGTCGATCGTGCTGGTGAAGGAGATCGAGCGCGGATCGCCGCTGGGCTATGGCGCCATGTACTGGGCCCAGCGCGACATGCGCATCGCCGTGCTCGGCATCGGCTACGCGGATGGCCTGCCGCACAAGCTGTCCAATCGCGGACGCATTCTCGCCGGGGGCCGCGCCGCGCCCATCCTTGGCGCAGTCTCGATGGATCTCACCACCATCGATATCTCGCACGCTCCGCATCTCAAGGCTGGGGATACGGTGACCATCATCGGCAGCGACGGGGATGCGCAACAGGATGCCCGTCACCTGGCGCGCGCCGCCGGCACGATTACCTACGCTGTGTTGTGCGGAATCAGCAGCCGCGTGAAGCGCGTCTACGTTTAACGCGCGACATGGTCGTCGCGATGGATGCGCAACTGCGTCTCCAGTTGCTCAATGCGCGCTTTCAATTCCTCAATCGCCTGCCATTCCGGATCGGGTAGTTTGCCGTGCTCCAGCACTTCAATCGGTTCCGACTTCGAGCGCACGATCTTGCCGGGAATGCCCACCACCGTGGAATGTTCCGGCACCGGACGCACCACCACGCTGCCCGCGCCGATCTTCACGTAATCGCCAACCGTGATATTGCCGAGCACCTTTGCGCCGGTGCCCACCACCACATGGTTGCCGAGAGTGGGATGGCGCTTGCCTTGATCCTTGCCCGTGCCGCCCAGCGTCACGCCCTGATAGAGCAACACGTCGTCGCCAATCTCGGTGGTCTCACCGATCACCACGCCCATGCCGTGATCGATAAAGAACCGCCGTCCGATCTTCGCGCCGGGGTGGATTTCAATGCCGGTGAAGAAGCGGCTGATCTGCGACAGCACGCGCGGCAGCAGCGGCACATGCATGCGATAGAGCCGGTGGGCGATGCGATGCATCAGGATGGCGTGGAAGCCGGGGTAACAGAGGAAAATCTCCACCACGCTCTTGGCGGCAGGATCTTCTCGAAAGATCGTCTCGATCTGTTCCCGGACGGTAGCAAACATAACTCGCAGACCTTATTATCGCGCGAATCCGCATCAGGCGATCTTCTTAGTACTTTCTTTTTCACCTTACTGGTGATCGAAATCAGCGGCTTCCTCCGCACAATACATGTATGCGGAGGCTATCCACTCTTTCTGTCCTCACACTATCCACATTCCTGACGGTGGCGTCGTCGTACGCCCAGATGGCGGTTTATCATCAGACCGCCAGTGTGGAGCGGGGCACGTCACGCCAGTTCAGCGCGTATGTGCCCCTATCGCCGAACACCATCCAATGGCTGGTGAATGATATTGCCGGAGGCAATTCCACCTACGGCACGGTCACTTCATCGGGCCTGTACACAGCGCCAACCACAGTTCCAGCAGCTAACGTTGTCATCCTGAAAGCACGCAGCGTCCCTTACCCCGACAAATTCGCCACAGCCACCATCACCGTCACACAACCCGTTCCGTGGGTCTGGAGCACCTATCCGTCCTCCGTGCCCGCTGGCACCATCAGCCTCAGTCTCAATGGGGCGGCATTCCAGCCGGGCGCCATCGCTTCCATCAATGGCGTCGCCATGCCGACCGCGTATGTCTCGGCGACGAAGGTCACCGTGGCCGGAGCCTGGGCCACCACTGGCGTGTTCCCGGTTCGTGTCACGAATGTGGGCAATGGAGCCGTTACCAGCCAACCCGTCAACCTGACCGTAGTGGCGGCGCCGACTCCGACTCCGACTCCAACGCCGACGCCCACACCGACTCCGACCCCCACACCCACTCCGACACCAACACCGACGCCTCCACCGCCGCCTTGCAATCCCTGCGTCACCACGCGCATCGATGCGGGCCGGTTCCTGGAGCAGGCCGCCTTCGGAGGCAAGCCCGCTGACATCGTATCCGTGCAGACCACGGGTTTGCAGGCATGGCTGAACGCGCAGTTTGCGCTGCCCGAATCGCCGTTGACGCTACCAAGTCCCGATCCGCGGCAGATGGGCGCGATGCGCAACTGGTGGCTCTCTCTCAATTCGCAGGCGCAGGATCAACTGCGGCAGAAAGTAGCCTACGCACTGGGCGAGATCTGGGTTGTCTCTTCGAACAAGAACATCTATCCCGAAGAGGTTCTCCCCTGGATGAAGGTGCTCAGCCGCAACGCGTTCGGCAACTACAAGAACATCATCCGCGAAATGACCATCAGCCCGTCGATGGGCAAGTTCCTCGATCTGGCCCGCAGCAGCAAACCAGGCACCGGCTCCGGCGCGAATGAGAACTATCCGCGCGAGGTGATGCAACTCTTCACCATCGGGCTGCAGAAGCTGAACATGGACGGCACTGTAGTATTGGATGCGAATAACCAGCCCGTTCCCACCTACACCCAGAACGACGTGAAGCAACTCGCACTGGCACTCACCGGGTGGGTGTATTACCAGAACCAGTGGGAGAACTTCACTACCGATATGGAACCGCGCGAGCAGAACCACGACACCTCAGCCAAATCGTTCCTCGGGTGCAATCTGCCCGCCGGCCAGAACACCACGCAGGATCTGGATGGCGTGGTGAATTGCCTGTTCAATCACCCCAATCTGCCGCCATTCGTCGCCGTGCGCATGATCCGCTTCCTGGCGCACAGCAATCCTTCGCCGGCCTACGTGCAACGCGTGGCCAACGTGTTCGTCAACAACGGCCAAGGGGTTCGCGGCGATATGAAAGCCGTCGTGCAGGCCATCCTGCTCGATACCGAAGTACGGCAGGAAGTCGCCACCGCCAACTACGGCAAACTGCGCGAGCCGCTGTTGCACTACATTTCGCTGGTGCGCGCCCTCAACGGCAGCATCAAAACGGATAACGGACTGCCCTACCTGTTCGTGAACCTGGGCCAGTCCATTCTCACTTCGCCTTCCGTGTTCAGTTGGTTTTCTCCTCTGTTCCGTATTCCGAAGACCACGCTTTACGGTCCTGAGTTCCAGATCTACTCGCCCACTGAGGCCGTGCTGCGCGCCAATCTGATCAGCGACACACTCGCCGGTCAGTACAACGGCTACCTCACGCTCGATCTCACTCCGTTCACCGCGGTGGCCGCCGACACCACGCAGTTGATCAACGCGGTGGATCAGGCGCTGCTCTACGGGCGCATGTCCGCATCGATGCGCACCACGCTCGCCAAGGCGATCAACGCCTCGACGGACAACGCGCAACGGGTGCAAACCGCGCTCCATCTCACCGCCACTTCCGGCGAATACCTGGTGATGCACTAAGGAGGAATCAAGAACATGACGCTCAACACGAGAAGAGATTTCCTGCGCCGGACGGCCGCTGCCATGGGCCTGATGGGGTTTGAGCACCTGGGCCAGATGAACGCCCTGGCGCAATCCCCCAGTTACAAGGCGCTGGTCTGCATTTTCATGTTCGGCGGCAACGACGGCTTCAACACCGTCGTGCCGATGGACAGCGCGCCTTACACCGCATATAAGAACATCCGCGGTGGTTTGGCGTTGCCCACCACCAGCGCCACACTGCTGCCGGTCACTACATCGGCGGGCAACCAATTCGGGCTGAACGGAGGCTTGCAGCAAATTCATCCCCTCTGGGCGCAGAAGCGGCTGGCCGCCATCGCCAACATGGGATTGCTGGTGCAACCGGTCACCCGCACGCAGTACCTCGCCAACTCCGTCGCACTGCCTACCAACCTGTTCTCGCACTCCGACCAGACCACGCAGATGCAAAGCGGCGTGCCCAGCACCGGAGCGGGCACGGGATGGGCCGGCCGCCTGGCCGACGCCGTGCAAGTGATGAACGGGGCCGCCACGTTCCCATCCACCATCTCCATCGCCGGGCCAGTCCTGTTCTGCACCGGCAATGCGATCCAATCGGCCAGCCTCTTCCCGGGCTTCGACCTGACCCCGGCGGGCATGAATCTCTGGCCGCAATCGGCGGCCACGGCGAAGAAGGCTGCGTTCCAGGAGTTGCTGACGTTCAACAACGGCCTCACCCTGGTGCAGCAGGCGAACAAGGTGATGTCCGACGCCATGGCGCTGAACAGCATGTTGAACAGCATGGGCGCCGGTGGCGGCATCACTACTGTCTTCCCCGGCACTTCACTGGGCACGCAATTGAAGGAGGTGGCGCGGATCATGAAACTCCGCAACACCACCGGCATGACGCGCCAGGTGTTCTTCTGCTCCATCGGCGGCTTCGACACGCACGGCTCGCAGGATTGGACGCATTGGGACCTGTTGCGCAACGTCGGGGATGCGATGAAGGCGTTCTACGACTCGACCGTGGAACTGGGCATCGCGGACCAGGTGACCACGTTCACGGCTTCCGAGTTCGGCCGCACGCTGCAACCGAGCGGCGTCGGCACCGATCACGGCTGGGGCAGCCATCATCTCATCATGGGCGGCGCGGTCAAGGGCGGCGAGGTGTACGGCACCTTCCCCACCTACGCGCTCACCGGCCCCGATGATAGCGGCTCCCGTGGCGCCCTCATCCCCACCACCAGCACCGATCAGTTCGGAGCAACGTTGGCCAAATGGTTCGGAGTTCCCTCCGCATCGATGAGCAGCGTGTTTCCCAACATCGGCAACTTCGGCGTGCAGGATCTCGGCTTCCTTGCCTGAGGCGCTTACTTCACGGCCGGACGGTAGATCCCAAACGACATGCCTTCCGGATCGCGAAGAATTGCCATCTTCTCCCCCGCGGGCAAGTCCTGCGGGGGGATGAGCACCGCGCCGCCCAAAGCTTTGGTCTGCTCGACGCAAGCCTCCACGTCATCGACCTCGACGAAGAGTTGCACGAACGGACTGGCTTCGGGCGGCGCAGGCCAGAAGCCGCCCGGAATCCCACGTTCGCTGCAGGTATCCACCATGCGATAGCCGAGCGGGTTGGCATCGCTCACCGACCACTGAAACAACTTCGCGTAAAACCCCGCATGCGCCGCGGCGTTGCGAGACAAGATCTGCCATTGAACAACTGGGTTGCCCATTGTGTTTGCTCCTCGTTGAAAATTTGAAAATCACCGCTGCGTGAGCGGTGCAAAACGGACCTCGAACCGGTACACTTCGTCCTTCCCCGCCTGATCCCGTACCCAATCCAAAAACTCCTTGCTGAACGCCGCGATGCGTTGCTGCGCGGCCGGCACGGCACTCGCCGGGATGGCCACGGTCGCGCTCGCCTGCACGGGCAGGACGCGTTCTAACAAATTGCGCATCGCCGCTTCGTGGAAATGCGCCGCATCCATCACCACATCGCCCAACTGGTCCTGCCACGTGGCGCCATCCATGCGCAGCAGACGCAGGCGGCATAGCCGGCTCAAGGCGACGTTCACTTCATCCACCGTGATGCCGAGCATGCGCGCGATCCAGCGCGAATCGGGTTGAAAATCGTCGAGCCGGGTCAGTTCCAGGATGGCGAAGTTGCGCCAATCCTCCAGCACTTCCGCCGTATCGCGAGCCAGCCGTGTTGTCGCTTCCAGCGCATCCACCGGCAGTGCTGCCCCGGCTTGAAGAAACTGCTCCATCCGCTCCTGCGGCAGGCCCAGCCGCGACCCGAACTTCTCCACAATCGCCCGCGTCACCGTGCGCTTGCCGCGCATCACCTGCGACAACGTGGAATGATGCACACCCAGAAACACGGCGAAGGCTCGCAATGAGTATTGGGGATTGCGCGCGCACCGCGCCGCGAGTTCCTGGCGCAGATACTCGCGAAACGTAGGCCCCGCGGCCGCATCCTGCTGCACAACGGCTTTCACAGCATCGATCCTAGCAGCGAATGCGCCCCGCGCCTAGAGTTGCGCGGCGGAAAGCGGGGCAGCCGCATTGCCCCACTCGCCGCCTCTGCGACAATAAAAAGATGGGCCAGTTCTACGAACGAACCGACCTCATCGCCGCCCGCGCCGTATGGAAAGCGCAGGGCCGCAAAGTCGTGTTCACCAACGGCTGTTACGACATCCTTCATCCCGGCCATGTCCGGCTGCTCGAAAACGCCCGCAATCTGGGCGATGTGCTGATCCTGGCGTTGAACACCGACTCCAGTGTCCAGCGCTTGAAAGGCCCGTCGCGGCCGATTCTCAGCGAACAGGATCGCGCCCGCATTGCGCTCTCGCTCGAGGCCGTCGACGCGGTAACGCTGTTCGATGAAGATACACCGCGCGAGTTGATTGCCGCGGTGCTGCCCGACGTTCTGGTGAAGGGCGCCGACTGGTCCCACTTCATCGCCGGGCGCGAGGAAGTAGAAGCCGCCGGTGGCACGGTGATGCCATTGCCCCTGGAACCCGGTTACTCAACAACGAATATCGTGGACGAAATCGTCCGCCGCCAGCCTTGATCAATCCAGCCATACGCGACCTGTTTCTCGAACTCAGCCATAGCCCGGCAATGGCGGAGGTGCTGAAGGCATTGCGTCCGGACGGCGCATCGGCGGCCATCTCCGGCCTGACGCGCACGGCCAAGGCCATCTATTCCGTGCTGCTGTGGCAGGCTCTGGAACGGCCGATGCTGGTCATCTCCGATTCCAGCAAGCAGGCCGAGGCGCTGGCGGAAACGATCGAAACATTTTTCCACCTGCTTGTTCCGGAGCGTGTTGGCGGCCACGTCCAGTTGCTTCCCGCCTTCGACGTCATTCCCGGCCAGCGCCTTTCTCCGCACAAGGACATCGCCGAGCAGCGCGCAGTCGCCCTTTGGCGCATGGCCACCGGCCGGGCCTCCATCACCGTAGCCCCCATCGCCGCGGCCCTGTGGCGGAACGAATCCGCCGACTTCTACAAACAGCTCACGCTCACCCTGCGGACGAACGATGAAATCGCGCCGGAAGATCTGGCCGCGCATCTGAACTCCATCGGTTACGAACGCCGCGAACCGGTCGACATGATCGGCGACTACTCGCAGCGCGGCGGCATCTTCGATATCTTTCCGCCCGAATCGAACAAACCCACGCGCATCGAGTTCTACGGCGACTTAGTAGAAAGCCTGCGCCGCTTCGATGTCGAATCGCAACGCAGCGTGCTGAAGGTGCCCGATTGCCTCATCCTGCCGCTGACGGAGATGCCGCGCACGCCGGAGTTGATGCGCGAGCTTGGCGACGCGGCACTGGATGGAGGCTGGGAGTTCCACTCGGCGCGCATCCGCCCGCGGCACACTTCCCTGCCCGCCCTGCTGCACGATCCCGTCGTCCTGTGGGATGAGCCCGAGCAGATCGAAGCCGGCGTGGAGCGCTTCACCAAGCGCATCGAACAGTATGCCGGCGAGGAGTTGCCCGCCGCACTGAATTTCTTCACGCTCGACGAACTACGCGAAACCATAGCCCCGCGTACGCGCCTGCTGCTGCGCGAACTGGAACTGGCCACGGTGGAGCCACAAACCACAAGCTGGCACATCTCCTCGCGCCCGTCGCTCTCCTTCCACGGCAACTGGCGCGTCGCCGCCGCCGAAAGCCGCACCCTCGCCGAGCAGGGCAATCGCGTCGTCTTCTTCGCTCCCACCAGCGGCGAGGTGGAGCGCCTCGCCGACATCCTGCGCGAATACCAGATTCCCTTCCAACTCGGCCTGGATTCCACCGAAGGGACGCCCGAGTATCTGGTGGAGCGCAGCTACATCGCCGGACCCGGGGTCCGCACCTTCGTCGTCAAAGGCAACGTGCCGCGCGGCGTCACACTGCCTGAGGCGGCGATCGCCGTCATCGGTGCGGAAGATCTCTTCGACACCTCTGACCTGGTGGCGCGGCCGGGTGGAGCCACCAAATCCGCGGCTGGCGCATTCAAGTTCGACATCGCCGATCTCAAGCCCGGCGACTTCATCGTCCACACTGTGCATGGCGTGGGCAAATTCCTCGGCGTGCGCGAACTCGGGCAGGGCGATCAAAAAGGCGACTTCATGCTCATCGAGTATGCTGCCGACGCCAAGCTCTACGTCCCGCTTACCCGGCTCGATCTCATCGAGAAGTACCGCGGTGCGGGCGAGCAGCGTCCCCCCGCGCTCGACCGCATGGGCGGCGCTACCTGGACCAAAACCAAGTCGCGCGTCAAAGCCAAAATGCGCGACATGGCCGACGAGCTTCTCAAGCTCTACGCGAAGCGCAAAATGGCCGATGGCTTCGCCTTCAGCGGCGACAGCAACTGGCAGCGCGAATTCGAAGAGTCCTTCGAGTTCACCGAAACCAAAGATCAGCTCTCCGCCGTGGAAGACATCAAGCGTGACATGGAGAGCGAACACCCCATGGATCGCCTGCTCTGCGGCGACGTCGGCTTCGGAAAAACCGAAGTGGCCATGCGCGCCGCGTTCAAAGCCCTGGGCGACGGCAAGCAGGTGGCCGTGCTCGCGCCCACCACGGTACTCAGCTTCCAGCACTTTGAAACCTTCAAACGCCGCTTCGCGCCCTTCCCCGTCCGCATCGAGCTCGCCAGCCGTTTCGTCGATGCGAAGACATTGAAGGGCGTGGTGGCCGACGTCGGCACCGGCAAGGTGGATATCCTCATCGGCACCCACCGCCTGCTGTCGAAGGACATGGAGTTCCGCGATCTGGGCCTGCTGATCGTTGACGAAGAGCAGCGCTTCGGCGTGCGCCACAAAGAGCGCCTCAAGCAGATCAAGCAGAACGTGGACGTGCTCACCATGTCCGCCACGCCCATTCCACGCACATTGCATATGTCGCTGGTCGGCTTGCGCGACATGAGCGTGATTGAAACGCCGCCCAAGGACCGGCTGGCCGTACAGACCGTCGTCGCGCACTTCGACCTCGACCTGGTGAAGACGGCCATCGACCAGGAGGTCTACCGCGGCGGCCAGGTCTACTTTGTCCACAACCGCGTGGACAGCATCTTTGCCCGCGCCGCCACGATTCAGGAGCTTTGCCCCACGGCGAAGATCGGCATCGGACACGGGCAGATGGGCGAAGACGAATTGGAAAAAGTGCTGCTCGGCTTCATGCGTCATGAGTACGATGTCTTCGTCTGCACGACGATCGTGGAAAACGGGCTCGACATCCCGCTCGCCAACACCATCATTATTGAGAACGCCGAGCGCTACGGCTTGAGCGAGCTGTACCAGCTTCGCGGACGAGTGGGGCGCTCCAATCGCCGCGCTTATGCTTATCTGCTCACGTCGGGTGAAAAGACACTCAGCGAGATTGCCCGCAAGCGCCTCGCCGCCCTGCGCGAATTCAGCGATCTCGGCGCAGGGTTCCGTATCGCCGCCCTCGACCTGGAACTGCGCGGCGGCGGCAACCTGCTGGGTGGCGAGCAACATGGGCACATCGAAGCGGTGGGCTACGACACTTACGTGCGTCTGCTCGATGAAACCGTGCGCGAACTCAAGGGCGAAGAGGTGCCGCTCGAAATCAAATCGAACCTCAGCCTGGGCCTCGATATCCGCATCCCCGCCGAATATATTTCGGACGAAAACCAGCGCCTGCGCGCTTATAAACGCATTGCCGATTCCGGCACCGAGGAGCAGGCCACGCAACTCCTCGGCGAAATGACGGATCGTTACGGCCCCGCTCCCGATGCCGTACGCAACCTGGTGACGTTCTCCCTGCTGAAAACCACTGCCGAAAAGCTAGGCGTCGAAACGGTGGAGCGCCGCGGCAGCGTGTGCAACATGAAGTTCCACACCGAGGCGCGCATCAATCCGGAGCGGCTGATGCAGTTGGTGGCCAACACGCCCGGGGCGCAGTTTACGCCGGCGGGGGTGCTGCGCGTCCCGTTGCCCATCGGCGACGACCCAAGGAAGATCCTCAGCTTCATCGCCGGGTTGTTTGATCAGTTGGGAGAAGCGCCGGAATTCTCCGCCCAGCGGAAATAGGTTCTTCGTATCGAGAGTGATTCTCACTGCCGCGGCGTATAGCCAGGCCGGACGCTCCGCATCGCTTCCGTGATCGCCTCGTCCTCTTCCACCTCGGCGGCACTCGGACGCTGGTTATCCACCCCAGCGAAATACCGCTCCAACCGATCCGCTAATTCATTTGCCGGAGTATGCATCATCGGAAACTCCAATCGACAGCTTAACCTTACGTGCAAAGGCCTTCTCTGTCAAACTCCAAAGTGGTCATGGGTAGCGCGCCAACTGCGTAAAACCCCCCACGTCGGGTTGTTCGGCGCAGCCTCCGCCTCCAATCCGCCCCGTTCCCCCCGGCTCAACCCCATAATTCCGTGGCCCTCGGCGTGCATACTCCAGCCCTACAGGAGAGTGTCCCGATGAATCGCCGCTATTTCCTGCTCGGTTCCGCCTCTGCCGCTTACGCCGCCCGTGGTCCCCGCCGCGTAGGCCCCAACGATCGTGTTCGCCTCGGCTTTATCGGCCTCGGCGGGCGCGCCACCTGGCTCATCAAAAACGAGGATTTCAACAACGGTTCGGAGATCGTGGCTCTGGCCGATTGCTATCTCCCGCGCTGCTTGCAGGCCGCGCAGCTCAAACCGGAAGGCGAAAAGTGGAAGAAATATCACGACTATCGCCAAATGTTCGATAAGGAAAAACTCGACGCCGTATTCGTCGAAACCACCACCCACGCCCGCGTCCTGGTAGCCATGCACGCGCTCCAGGCGGGCCTCGATGTCTACGCCGAAAAGCCCCTCACCCTCACCGTCAGCGAAGGCCGGGCGCTGGTCAATGCCGTCCGCAAGACGAATCGCATTCTTACCACCGGTACGCAGCAGCGCTCTCTTCCTTCGAACGTGTACGCCAGCCGCCTCGTCCGCCAAGGCGCCATCGGCAAGGTGCACACCGTGGTGGTCTGCAACTTCGAAACCGGCAATGTCTGGCAGCCCAAGCCCGAGGAACCCGTGCCCGACGGCATGAACTGGGATCAGTGGATCAACCAGACCGCCATGCGCCCCTTCCACACCGAACTGCAGAAGCGCTGGGCGTGGTACCTCGATTACGACGGTGGCGGCCAATCCTGGGGCGTCACCGGATGGGGCACCCATTCGCTCGACCAGGTGCAGGCAGGCCTCGGCACCGACGACACTGGCCCAGTGGAAATCTGGCTCGAAGGCACCGGTCCGCAAGCCGCCGTCTCCATGCGCTACGCCAACGGCGCGGTGATGAAGATCGAAGGCAAACGCCGCCCCGATCACGCCGACCTCGGCGCCATCTTCATCGGCGACAAGGGCAAGATCGAGATTCTGCGCGGCTCCTACACCATCGAGCCCGAAGGCCTCTCCGCTGAGTACAAAGGCTACGGCCCCGATCCTTTCCCCGAAGGCCCCGGCGAGAATCAGTTCCACATCCAGAACTTCCTCTCCTCGGTCCGCACCCGCATCCGCCCCACCGCCGATGTCGAGATCGGCCATCGTTCCACCACGCTGTGCCACATGGTGAACATCGTTCGCCAGCTCGGGCGCAAGCTCAAATGGAACCCCGTCACGGAACAATTCGAAGGCGACAGCGAGGCCAATGCGCTGCTCGCGCGGCCGCGGCGTAAAGGCTTCGAGCTACCGAAAATCGCATGACATCCCGACGCTATTTCCTGGGCGGCATGGCCGCCGCCGGGGCATCCGCCGCTCCACGTGCGCGCGTGTCCCCCAACGATACGATCCAGATCGGCCTCATCGGCGCGGGCGGACGAGGGCGCTACCTGCTCGGCGAACTGGCCAAGTGCACGGCTGAAAACGCCAAGGTCATCGCCGTGTGCGATGTTCACAGGCCAACGGCTCAGTCGATGGTCCCCGGCGCCGGCAAACGCAGCACCGACTACCGCGAACTGCTGGCGATGCCGGAACTCGACGCAGTCATCATCTCCGCGCCCGATTTCACGCACAGCACCATCCTCACCGACGCCGTGCGCGCGGGCAAAGACGCCTACAGCGAAAAGCCCTTCGGCATCGAGCTGAGCGAAGCGCGCCGCGCCTACCTCACCGTGAAGCAGTCTGACCGCGTCGTGCAAATCGGCACGCAGCGGCGCAGTGAACCCGGCCTGATCGCCGCCGCCAAGCTGATCCGTGATGGCGCCATCGGCAAAGTCACGCGCGTCGATATGGAGGTCAACTTCTACGAAGCCCGCTGGCGCCGCGATTACTCGCAGATCCGCCAGCAGGACGTGGATTGGCCCAGCTACCAATTGGGCCGCTTCCAGCGCCCCTTCGATGCCCGCCGTTACAAGGAGTGGCAGCTCTTCCGCGAATCGAGCAACGGCATTGCGGGGTTGTGGATGTGCCACTACATCGATCTCGTCCCGTGGTTCCTCGACGTGCCCTATCCCAAATCCGTCGCGGCCTCCGGTGGCGTGTTCCTGTGGAAGGACGGCCGCGAAACCGAAGACGTTTTCCAGGCCCTGGTCCACTACCCGAACGATTGCCTGGCTCGCTTCGCCATGAGCCTCACCAACGCGAGCGGCACACGCAACATGTGGTACGGCGACAAGGGCACGCTCGATGGGGACAAACTCGTCATCCAGCCCGGCGACAAACCCATCACGCCGGAGCCTGTCGAATCGCACATGGCGAACTTCCTGCGTTGCGTGCGCAGCCGGCAAACTCCGCGCGCTTCCGTCGACGCCGGGTTCCGTCATGCAGTGGCGGGAATCATGGCCGCTGAATCTCTGCATTCCGGGCGCGTGGTTCGCTTCGACGCAGAGCGTCTCGAACTGGCATGACGCGCCGCGGCTTCATGGGCGCGGCCGCGGCCAGCCTCGCATGGTCCGCCGCAGCGCCGATTCAAAAGGTGGAAGTGTTCCCGGTGGTCTACCCCGTCACCGGACATTTTCGTTTCTTCCCCAAACCGGAGCGTCCCGCCGTCTTCGTCAAGATCACCTGTGAAGACGGCATCGCGGGCTGGGGCCAAAGCGTGCCCACGCACACCTGGAGCTACGAGACTCCACAAAGCGTCGTCACCTCGTTGCGCGAATACATCATCCCGGCGATCGTCGGGCTCACCCCCCTCGACATCGCCTCCGTCCACAAAGCGATGAACCGCGCCATCGCGCCGTCGTTCTCCACGGGCATGCCCATCGCCAAAGCGGGCATCGACCTCGCACTGCATGACATCGCCGGCAAGCTCGCCAAGCAGCCTCTGGCGCTGCTGTGGGGCCGCAAACCGCTCGATCGCATCACCATGAGCTGGACGCTCAACCCGCGCACGCTGGATGAAACCGCGCCCCTCATGGAAGAAGGCCGCAAACGCGGCTATCGCCATTTCAACATCAAAGTCGCCCCCGATCCGAAGTTCGATCTCGCCCTGGCCCGCACGGTGCGCAAACTCGCGCCCGATTGCTTCCTCTGGGCCGATGCCAACGGCGGCTACGACCCGGCCACCGCGCTGCAAGTGGCGCCGAAGCTCGCCGATGCAGGCGTCGATGTCTTCGAACAACCAGTGGCCGCCAACCGCCTTTCCGCCTTTGCCGACCTGAAGAAGCAAGGCGCGCTGCCCATCCTTATGGACGAAGGCATCGTCTCATCCGTGGAATTGATCGAGTTCATCCGGCTCGGCCTGCTCGATGGCGTGGCGATGAAGCCCGCCCGCACCGCCGGCCTGTACGATGCCAAACACCAAGTTGAGATTCTGCGCGAAGCGGGGATGATGGTGCTCGGCAGCGGGCTCACCGATCCGGATACCTCGCTCGCCGCATCGCTCATCCTCTACGGCGCCTACCAGGTGACGCAGCCCTGCGCGCTCAACGGCCCGCAGTTCCTCACCGGCTCTTTCCTCAAGCAGCCTTTCATTCTCAAAGACGGGACACTCGCCACGCCCAGCGCCCCCGGCCTCGGCGTCGAGCCCGATGAAGATCGCATCCGGAGGCAATCCCTATGATGTGGCTCTTTCTGCTCGCCCTGCCGGCCTTCGCGGGCCGTTTCCAATGGGTGGAGTTAAGCCCAGGCGAACTCGAACTGCGCGAATCGGGAAAGACGTTCTTCGTTTACCGCCACGGGGCGGGCCGCGATTGCTGCTATCTCCATCCCGTCAACTCGCCCGCGGGCGTCACGGTGACAGACGACGGACCCGTCGATCACAAGCACCACCGCGGCGTCTTCTGGGGCTGGCCGCAGGTGGAACAGAGCGGCGTCAAAGGCGATTCCTGGCTGCGCAAAGGCGCCGAGCACCGCTTTGAGCGCATCGTGGAAAAGAAAATCCTCGCCGAAGAAGCGCGGCTGAAGGTGGAACACACCTGGCTGCTGGAAGGAAAGCCGATCGCCAAAGAGACCGTTACCATCCAGGCCTTCCCCAGGCACCAGATGAATGTCTCCATCGAAATCGAAGCACTCCACGCACCCGTACGCATCGCCGGAGCGCCGGAACAGAACAAAGGCTACGGCGGCTTCAGCGCCCGGTTCGCCCCGCGCACGGAGACCCGGCTTCGCTCCAACATGGGGCCGGTCGAAAAGGACGAAGATCACGTTCCGCATTCCTGGGCGGAATTGGAAGGCCAGTACAAAAACGGCCGCGCCGTGCTCCGCATTCAATCGCTGCCGGGCAATCCCAACTACCCGAACGAGTGGTGCCTGCGCAATTACGGATTCGTGGGGGCGAACTTTCCCGGCGTGAACAGCTACACATTGCAACCGGGCAAGCCGGTCACCCTGCGCTATACGCTATCGGTGGCCGACGTTAAGCCTTGACGCCGAACACTTCCTCGGCATACACCCGGCTGCGCCGCATGCTCTCCACCAGGGGCCGGGTGAGCTTCGTCCCGGCTTCCCAGGCCAGTTCCACCGACAAATACCCGCGATAGCCGATCTGCTTCAGATACGCCGCCACCGCACGGTAATCAACGTCGCCGTCACCAAGCTCCTCATCCCACACGCCGTTGTGCGAATTGCGCAGATGCATGTCGCCGATGCGCGGCCCGCACTCCCGGGTGAGAGCCATCACGTCCTGCCCGCCGCGCAGAATCCAATGCACGTCCAAACAGACGCCGAGCCCTTTCACCTTCAGCAATTCGCGCCACTCCCGCGAGTTCTCACTCATTTCCGGAGCGTGCTGGTGCAATAGCAAAGCCAACCCCGTGGCCTTCACCCGCTTCACCATCTGCGTCATCGCCTCGCGCTGGCGCGCCAATTCCTCATCCGTCTTGCGCCCGCGCTGCGCCTTCGGAGCCGTGTTGAACACCAGCGCCTTCGTCCCCAGCGGCTTCACCAGATTGGCCAGCTCCACCATGGAATCGACGGTCTTCCCGGCGGCATCGGCATCGTGAATGTTCCCGCCCTGGTAGACCACCGGCAACTGCAGGCCGTTTTGCTTCAACAGAGCCGCCGTACGCCCGGCCAGTTCTCCGGCCAGCAGATTCGACGTAATCTCCACCTGGCGGTACCCGGCCTCGCGGAACCCGCCGAAGATCTCGTCCAACCCGGAAGCGAGCGAGCGCTTCTCGCGGCCCAACCATTGCGTGAACACATAAGCCGCTCCACTCAGCGTGGGCGCATAAGCAGGCTTGGCCGCGAGCAGCGCAGGGGTAAGGAGAAACTGGCGTCGTTGCATCGAAAACACAACAGCACGCCAATGGCCAACTAGGGCACGATCGCCAGCATCACGCCGCTTTGGCTCGTGTATCCACTTCGCTCGGCAATCACCGGCTGATTGCCCGCCGCCACCGCCGGCACTTCCACGTTGATCTGGTAGAGGCCCGCGGAAATCAGCCCCGCCCAAAGCACCTCCGCTTCCACACCGCCGATGCGCACATGCAGTTGCGACAGATCATCCAATGCCACAGGAGCAGTCACCACCACTCCGGCGGCCACCGCGGGTGAAGTCTCTCCAAACCCAGTGCCGAAGAGCGAGATCACGTCCCCTACTCGCGCCGCCATGGTCCCCGTATCAAACAGCCCTGGCGCATAACGGGCGCGTTGCACCGTGGCCGTAGCCGAGCCTTCCTTCGTCGTCAGCTTCACTTCCACCGGACCCGTGGCATCATCATCCGGCGCCTGCGCATTCACCTGCGTGGGACTGATGTATTCCACCACCGCGGCCTTCCCGTTCACCGTCACACTGACACCATCGAGCGAACGGGGCAGCACGCCATCCACCACCTCTGTTTCCGCATTCCACAGCCGCGTGGTGGGGGCCAGGTTCTCTCCGAAGATCGCGATCCACGCCCCTGAAGAAATCACCGGCTGAAAGCCCGCCGCCAATACCACCGGCTTCTCACTGCGCAGCGTGGGGCCTGTGCCGGCGGGAGTCAGATCCTGCACCGCCGTGTACACCCGCGAATCGCGCGAGCTGCGCGCCGCCATCCCCGCCACATAGAATCGCAGCGTTCCGCTCGCCGCCGCCGGCGGAGTCCAGGTGAACGTGTAGCTGCTGGACGAGGCCGCATGATTGATGTAGATGAGCGAGCCCTGCGTTGTCACCGTAGTCCCGGTCCCGGCCGTAAACGAACCGGCCTGGGCATTGGCACTGGTGCGCGCCGCCGCTTGAAAGCCGAACACGCGGCTGGTGTCGGAATCCGTAATGCGCACGGTAACCCGTTGCGCCTGTCCGGGGCGATACTGAAAGCCATCGGCAAACGTGAGCGCCACGCTGCCGTTCGAAGAGTTGAGAGTGACCGTGTGACACGATGTGCAGGGAGGAGTATTCTCCCCGGGAACTCCAGCGTTCCCCGCGGGCACACGATTGGGATAAGCTTGCGCCAAACTCACAAGCAGAATGTAAAGGAATAAACCGGGCATCGATAAAAACCTTCCTGTTTCCACCGATGCGCCTCACTCGCCCCGCCGGTACGAGCCTGGGTTCAACCTTTACATTTCTTACATTCGCGGAACTCCGGCGCCCGCGGAACGTATTTACCATAAGCTATGGCCGACATCCGCTACGCCTTCCGTGTGCTCGCCCGCACGCCCATCGTAAGCCTGATCGTGGTGGCTTCCCTCGCCCTTGGCATCGGCGCAAACACCGCTATCTTTGCCATCATCCATCAGGTCATTCTGCGCAGCCTGCCGGTCCAGGCGCCGGAAGAACTTGTCTTCTTCTACCAGCCCGGCCCGGCGCAAGGACGCACTTCCACCGACGATCGCGACATGCCGTCGTTCCACCACCCCATGTTCCGCGAACTGCAGGAACGGCAGACGGCATTCACAGGCATCGCCGGATTCCGCGGCGCCTCGGCCAGTCTTTCCTACCAGGGCAACGCCGTGCCCGGCGCCATCACGCTGGTCTCAGGCAATTACTTCCAGGTCTTTGGCCTCAAACCCGCCATGGGCAGGCTGTTCACCGAAGAGGACGACAAGACACCAGGCGCGCATCATGTGGTTGTCCTCGATCACGGCTTCTGGACCCGCCAACTCGGCGCGCGCCTCGACGTGCTCAATCAGACGCTGATCGTCAATGGCAATCCAATGACCGTGGTTGGTGTGGCCCCGGCCAATTTCCAGGGCGAGACCCCCGGCCGCAAAGTGGATGCCTACGTCCCCCTCCGCATGAAAGCGCAGATGACCCCCAATTGGGACGGCCTCAACAATCGCAAGGATTATTGGGTCAACCTGGTTGGCCGCATCAAACCGGGGCTGAGCCGGCAGCAGGCCGAAGAGACCATCAACGGTCCCTACCACGCCATGCTGGAAGAAGAGGCTAAGATTCTCAGCCAGCCTTCCCCGCAGTTCCTGGAGCGGTGGCTGAAGAAACGCATCCTGCTCCGCCCGGCCGAAGAGGGCCGCGGCGGCATGAAACGGGAAGCGCGCATTCCGCTCATCCTGCTCAGCGGCATCACCGGGTTTGTACTTCTCATCGCCTGCGCCAATGCGGCCAATCTGTTGCTCGCGAAGGCTTCGGGCCGCCGTAAGGAAATCGCCATCCGTCTCTCCATGGGCGCCAGCCGCGCCCGCCTGGTGCGCCAGTTGCTGTGCGAAGCCTTGCTGCTCTCAGTGGGTGGCGGCGTGCTCGGCATCGCCGTCGCGCAGTGGACCATGAACGCTACCCTCAGCTTCATTCCCGCTTCCGCGCACGCCCAGTTCCTGACCAACGATCTGCCCGCGCCGGTGCTGCTCTATTGCCTCGTCATATCGTTGCTCACCGGGCTCATCTTCGGTCTTTATCCCGCCTGGCAAGCGACACGCACCCAGGTGGCCACCACGCTCAAAGATCAGGGCGCCAGCGTCGTTGGTGCAGCCTCCGGAAAAACCTTCCGCAACTCATTGGTCGTCGGGCAGGTGGCGTTGTCGCTGCTGCTGCTCTTCTCCTCGGGACTCTTCTCCATGAGCCTGGTCAACCTCACCCGCGTCGATCTTGGCATCGACCCGGACCGCCTCATCACCTTCAGCCTCAGCCCGTCGCTTTCCAACTACAACGCCGCCCGAACCGTCGCCCTCTTTGAGCAACTGGAAGACAAACTCGGTTCCACGCCCGGCGTGAAGATGATCTCCGGCTCCATGGTTCCGGTCATCGCCGGAGACAATTGGAACAGCAGCATCAACGTGGAAGGCTTTGCTCCGGCCGACAAGGAAGACGTCCACTCCGCTTACTCCGAAGTGGGGCCGGGGTTCTTTGCCACCATGGGCACTCCGCTCATCGGCGGGCGCGAGTTCACGCGCCGGGACTCACTCGGCGCTCAGAAAGTCGCCATCGTCAATGAGACCTTCGTCAAACGCTTCTGCCAGGGACGCAACCCCATTGGCCTGCATATGGGCACCGACACGGGTCCGAAAGCGAAGCGAGACATCGAGATCGTCGGTGTGGTGAAGGACAGCCGTTACAGCGATCTGAACAGCGAGCAACGGGCGGTCTTTTACACCCCCTACCGCCAGGACGAACGGCTGGGCTCACTCTATTTCTACGTGCGCACCACCATCGAACCGGAGCAGTTTGCGGGCATCATCCGCCGTGAAGTCGCGCGCCTCGATCCAAACGTCCCCGTGGATCGCCTGCGCACAATGAATGCGCAGATCGATGAGTCGATCTTCGTCACGCGGCTCATCTCCACGTTCGCCGCTACTTTCGCCGGGCTCGCGACGCTGCTCGCCGCCATCGGCCTCTATGGCGTGCTCGCCTACACGGTGGCCCAGCGCACACGCGAAATCGGCATCCGCATGGCGCTGGGAGCAAACGCCACCGAAGTGCGCGGGCTTGTCCTTCGCGATGTTGGTTTGCTGCTCGGAATCGGCGTCGTCATCGGCACGGCAGCGGCACTCGCCGTGGGACAGCTCTTTGAGTCCGTGATCTTCGGCGTAAAAGCGCGCGATCCTTTGGTGCTGGGGGCTTCCGTCGCGGTGCTTTCCTTAGTGGCCATCCTCGCCGGAAGCCTGCCCGCGCGGCGCGCCACCAAGATCGACCCGATGGTGGCGCTGCGCTACGAATAGTTACTGCGCCAGTTGGCGGAAGTAAGCAATTTCATCCAATGCGGGCGGCGCCTGCCCCATGGAACGGATCATCGCCGCCACCATGCCCCGATGGTGCGTCCCGTGATTGATGACGTGCAGCAGAATCTGCCACAGCGGCGATTGATGCGAATTGCCTTTCAAATCCTTGTAGGTGATGATCGCACTCAGATCCGCCGTATCCAGATACTCCGTCCACCATTGATGCAGCCCCGGCCATTCCGTCTGCAGCACCGTCAACTGGTAATCCGATTCGTCAATGAACTTCGTGATGGGAGACCCCGTCACGCGCGCATACCAGATGCGATCGGCGGCAAAAACATGCACCAGTGTTCCCAGCACGCTCTTGTCCGCCGATTTGTGATCGCGCGTCAGTTCCTCTTCACTCAGGCGCGAAGCGGCTTCCACCATGCGCGCCGAGGCCCACACCGAGTAGGCGAAGTGTATCCGTGCAACATCCCGTGAGAGCGGATTCATATCCTCATAGCTTAGCGGCTTGCCGCGGTTTTGGCAGGCTTCTGTTCCAGGTCGAGCAGCTTGCGTTTGCGTTCCTCGCTCCAGCGATACCCGCCCGCCTCGCCGTTGCTCAGCACCACACGATGGCACGGCACGGTGAGCGCCACGGGGTTCGTGGCACAGGCATGCCCCACGGCGCGCGATGCCTGCGGCTGCCCGATCGCCGCGGCCACTTCGCCATACGTCTGCGTCTGGCCCACGGGAATCGTGCGCAGATGCTGATACACACGCATCTGAAACTCAGACACCTGGATATCGAGCGGCAATAGCTTTCGCGGCGCCAGCCCTTTGGCCTGCATCTGGAGCGTGTCAATCCAACGCCGGAACGATTCCGGATAGGGTTCCTGCAAGGGCCGCAGCGAAGCATTCGGGTATTGCTCGGCCAGCGCTTTCACCAATGGCTCCGTCGTATCGCCGAGTTCCACGGCGCACAGCCCGCGATCGGTGCCCGCCACCAGCATCAACCCCAGCTCCGTCACGGTGGTGGTGTAGTAGATCCACGTGTTGGCGCCGCCGCTGCGAATCTCCCCGGGAGTCATCCCCATCTTGCCGGTGTTTTCATACAGCCGGCTGGAGGATCCGAAGCCCGCCTCATAGATGGCGTCCGTGACCCGCGCGCCCTTCCGCAGCAGCCCCTTGAAATTCTTCATCCGGCAAGCCGTGTGATACTGCTTCGGCGTCAAACCCGTCACCGCGCGGAATGTCCGCAACAGATGCGTGGGGCTGAGTCCGGATTGCTCACTCAACTTCTGCAGGCTCAGATTGTCTGGTGCATGCGCCTCAATGTAACGGCACAGCCCGGCTACCAGGTCCGCCTGCGGATGACGCATCTGCGGCTGGTTCGGCTTGCATCGCAGGCAAGCGCGAAATCCCGACTGCTCCGCTTCGCCGGCAGTCGCATAAAACTGTACATTCCTTCGTAGCGGATGCCGCGCCGGACAGGACGGCCGGCAATACACGCCGGTGGAACGCACGGCAAAAACAAACTCGCCATCGAGCGAAGCATCGCGGCTGAGAACGGCTTTCCAACAGACATCGGGGTCTAAGGCAGGATTCATGTTCGGATCAAATTGGATTGGACGAACAACTTCGGGAAACGGTTCATGGAATTGCATAGCTTCCCCAAGATACGCGGACTGGCTTGGCAAGACACTCCGGTTCTTGCCGTGGAATTCGACCGCGCTTTTATACGGCGTTGAACAACTGTTGGCGGCGCTGAGCCCACTCTGTGGTGGGGAACACACGCGGCCCCACTTCTATGAGGCGCGGCAGCAATTCGAACACATCACGCGTAGTCCACGGAGCTCCACTCCGCGTGCGGTACCCGCTCTGGTTGAGTGTTGCTGCGATCTGCGATATGCGCAGATCCTGGACGATGCCTTCGATCACTTGGAGAATTACTTGCTTCTCGGCCGGGTTCTCGACCAGAGACGCACAGTCCGCGCCCACTTCCAAACCGTAGGGAATGTCTTCGGAAGAGGGAGTGCTTTGCCCCGGAGACGCTTCGATTTCGCGCTCCCAGATAATCGCGACCGGTTTCCATCCCGCAAAGGCGCGTTGCCGGAAATAGTCCCCGGAAGGTGGTCCGAGGAGTGCCTCGCGAATCCGTTCCACGTTTTTCATGGCGGTGGCTGCTTGATCATTTATACACCGGAACCGGCTTGAGTGGCTGTAAATTTCTGCGGACTGTCTTCGGCGTCCCGAAAGCGGACACACCGGATCGCGCAAGTGGTTGATCCGCAATGCTGCCAAACTGGACCCCGGCATGCACTTCAGAGAAGAGCAATGAGCGCCCTGCTACATGATTTGCGACTGAGTCTGGCCAGCTTACTGCGGCAGAGAACGTTCACCCTCGCCGCGGCTTCTGCTCTCGCGCTGGGCATCGGCGGCACAACCCTCATGTTCAGCGTGCTGAAGGCTATCGTGCTCACCCCGCCCCCGTTCCCGCAACCCGGGCGCATCGCCTTCCTCTTCTCCGCGCAACAGCAGATCGGGCTGGAGAAAGCCGGTGCTTCGATGCCCGACTACACGGATTGGAAACGCCTCTCCAAAAGCTTCGTCGAAATGGGAGCAGGAACCGTCACCAACATCAGTCTCACCAGCGATGCCGATCCCGAACGCTTGTCAGCCCAACGCGTCTCCGCCAGCTTCCTGCGAGTCATTGGCGTCGAGCCTGCCCTCGGCCGTCTCTTCCGCGACGAGGAGGAGATTGCGGGCCGCAATCGAGTCGCCATCCTCAGCCATGGACTGTGGCAACGCCGCTTCGGCGCTGCCCCGGATGTCATCGGCAAGACAGCCACCCTCAATGGGGAAGCGCACTCCATCATCGGCGTGATGCCGAAGGGAATGGAATTTCCCGAAGGCCGCGAGATCTGGCTGCCTGCGCTCATGACCTCCACCGATAACGATGCGCGTGGCCGCCGCGGCATTGCTGTCATCGGCCGGCTGCGCGAAGGCGTCAGTTTGGCCCAGGCGCAACAGGAGCTGAACTCCATCGCCGAAGCGCTTGGCCGCGAGCATCCGCGCAGCAACCTGGGATGGCGCGTCAACGCGATTGCCTTGCCCGAAGAACTCGTCCACGAAGTGCGCCCCCTGCTCTACGCCTTGTTTGGCGCCGTAGCCTTCGTGCTGCTCATCGCCTGCGCCAATGTCGCCAATCTGCTGCTGGCCCGCTTCAGTTGGCGCCGCCGCGAAACCGCCATTCGCGCCGCGCTCGGCGCCAGCCGTTGGCGGCTCACCCAGCAACTGCTCATCGAGAGCATCTTGCTCGCTCTGCTCGGTGGAGCACTCGGCCTGTTGCCCGCTCTGTGGGGCGTCGATTTCTTCCGCGCCTACGCCCAGCAGGAGGGTTTTCATTCCCCGGAGTGGATTCGCATTGACGGCATCGCATTGCTGTTCGCCTTCGGAGTTTCTCTGTTCACCGGCATCCTCTTCGGCGCAGCCCCTTCGCTTATTTCCTCACATGCCGACTTGCAAGGCGCACTCAAGCAGGGCGAACGTGGATCGTCCCGCGATACCGGCTGGGTGCGCAGCGCGCTGGTTGTATCGGAGATCGCCCTCGCCATGATGCTGCTTTTCGGCGCAGGGCTCATGCTGGAGTCCTTCTCCCGCATGCGCCAAGTCGACCCCGGCTTCCGCTCCGAACGCGTCATGACCATGCAGCTCTCGCTGCCCGCACGTAAGTATGCAACCGACACCGCGCGGGCGGATTTCACCGCTTCCCTCGTGGATCGTGTCCGGCACACCCCAGGAGTCGAAACCGCTGCCGTCACGTCTGTATTGCCGCTCAGTGGCGATGACCACGGCCGCGGAGTCTTCGTCGCAGGCCGCCCCGCACCCACGCCTGGCGATGTTCCCGTCGGCTACTACCGCGTGGTCACCCCCGATTACCTCAAGACCATGGGCATCGCGCTCCGCCGCGGCCGCTTCACCGATGAAAGCGACACAGAGAAAGCGGAGCAGGTCGTTGTCATCAACCAGCGCATGGCGCAACGGCTGTTCGGCTCTGAAGATCCCATCGGCAAAACGGTCCGCTTTGGCCGCGATGAGAAAGCCAATCCTCCGGTGCGCATTGTGGGTGTTGTCGCGGATGTGCACCACCGCAGCTTGCGCGATACCGCGACCGCCGAGCTCTATTTGCCCTATCGCCAGTACCCGCGCCAGGATCTGGTGCTGCTCGTCAAGACCGTCCTCCAACCCGAGCAGATCACCGCCGCCATCCGTGACCACCTGCGCCAGTTGGATCCCTACATCCCGTTGTTCGAAGTGCGTCCCATGGAAAAGGTACTGGCCGCCGCGTCAAACGAGCACAAGCTCAGCGCCGTCGTATTCGCCGTCTTCGCATTCGTCGCTTTGCTGCTTGCCGCCGTGGGCGTCTACAGCGTGATGGCCTATCTGGTCGCCCAGCGCACCGCCGAAATCGGCATCCGCATCGCGATTGGCGCTACGCGCAACGATGTGCTCACGCTCGTGATGCGGCAGGGCATGCCGCTCGCCGTGGCGGGCATCGCCATTGGCATCGCCGGATCGTGGGCGCTCTCCCGCGTGCTCGCCGGACTGCTGTTCGCCGTCAGCCCCACGGAGCCTTCGGTATTTCTGAAGGTAGTGATCTGCCTGCTCGCCGCGGCCGCTCTCGCCAATCTCATTCCCGCCTGGCGCGCCGCCCGGCTCGATCCGCTGCACGCTCTACGCCACGACTAGCTGCTACCAGTCCGCCACGGATCCATCGCGATGGAAACAATCCATCGTCACCTCCGGCTGGAAGGGATACTTCGCCGCTTCCTTCTCATTGATGTCGATGCCGAGCCCCGGCGCCGTGGGCGGCTCCACATAGCCCCGCGTTACATTCAACGGAGCCGTCAAAATATCATTCCGCCACGGCACATCCGCCCGCACCACTTCCTGAATCAGATAATTCGGCGTCGCAAAGCCGATCTGTATCGACGACGCCGTGCTCACCGGCCCCTGCGGGTTGTGGCACGCCACCGGGATCGAATAGGTCTCCGCCATCGCCGCAATCCGCCGCGCCTCGCTGATGCCGCCACAGTGCGACACATCCGGCTGGATGATGGAACAGGCCCGCTTCTCCAGCAGTTCGCGAAACTCCCAGCGCCCCACCAGCCGCTCGCCCGTGGCGATGGGAAACGGCAGCGTGCGCGACACTTCCACCAGCGCATCGACATGCTCCGGCCAGCACGGCTCTTCGTACCAGTAGAGGTTGTAATCCACCAGCATCCGCCCGAATTGAATCGCGGCCGCCGTCGTGGTGCGCGCATGCAGGTCGAGCATGATGTCCACTTTGTCACCCACGGCGTTGCGCATCGCCTCCACGCAGCGTGCCGAATTGCGCATCGCGGCCGGGCTTTCAATCAACTCCGCCACCGGAATCGGCATGCACTTCACCGCCGTAAAGCCCTTCTCCATGCTGTCCAGAATGCGCTCCGCGAACACTTCCGGTTTCTCGGTCTGATAGATGTCTTCGAGCAGCCCGCCGCCGAGATGATCGTACAGCCGCAGTTTGTCGCGCACCGGCCCGCCCAGCAATTCGCACACCGGCTTGCCCACTTCCTTGCCCTTGATGTCCCACAGCGCCTGATCGATGCCGCTCATCGCCGTCATCGTCACAATGCCTCCGCGCCAGAAATACTGCCGGTGCATCTTCTGCCAGATGTGCTCCACGCGCCGCGGATCTTCGCCGATGAGCAGCACCGACAGATCTTCCACTGATCCCACTACGCCCTTCGTCTTCCATTCGAGCGTCGCTTCGCCCCAACCATACAGGCCGGGTTGATCGGTCTCCACTTTGACCAGAATCCAATTGCGCATGCGCGCATTCACAACAAGGGTTTTGATGGCGGTAATTTTCATTTCGATTTTGCCTTGCGGCGCGTGAACAGCATGGCGGACCACTGCTTATCGATGCCGCAGATCTTGTAGTCTACCAATCCGGCGGAGAAGGCGATCTCGCGCACGGAATACATATTCAACTCACCGCCGCCCTTGCGCCATGCGATCCACACGGGCGAGCGGGCGGCCAGCTCTTCCATTCGATCCTGCAACTCCCGCGCCGACGTCGCAAAACAGAACACAGCATCCGCGTTTTGGCCTTCTTCCACCACCTCCACACCTTCCGGCAGCAGATGCAGAAACGCGCGCGGGGCGTCGATCGCCACAATCTTCTTCGCCTTATCCAATCCGAGCTTCGTTGCCACCGGCGTTTCTTTGTACAGATCCATCGGCGAGCCGCTCGATGTCGATGGCGCCAGCGTCGCCACGCGCTTCAGCACGGCGGCCAGTTTCTTCCATGTGGTGTAGGTCGCTGTAGGCACCTTCGCCCGCGCCTTCTCCGTCTTCTCCGGGTCCCCCTCAATGAACACCAGCGGTATCTTCCGCACCGCGAGCCCCACCTGAATCCCATGCGACGGAAGACGATTCAGGTCGATGATCAACGCATCCGGCGCAATCGCGCGCAGTTGTTTCAGCATCGAACTGCTGGCCTTGGCGACCACGCTCACCTCGTGCCCGCTCTCGCGCAGCCGCGCGGCGTGCTCTTCCGCCTCATGCTCATTCCACACGACTAATGCCAGCCTCGCCATGGAATGTCCATTATTGCGCCCGGCATGCGCTGTGCGCTATCCCTGGTCCCATGCGCGTGGCGATTCTGTCCGATATTCACGACAACGTCTGGAAGCTGGAAACAGCCCTGCGATTCGTCGCCGGCTGCGATTCCATGATCTGCTGCGGCGATCTCTGCTCGCCGTTCATTCTCGATCAACTGGCGCGCGGCTTCGCGAATCCCATCCACATCGTCTTCGGCAACAACGATGCCGACACATTCCGCATCACCGCGAAGACGCCCAAGTATCCGCACGTCCGGCTGCGCGGAGAATTCTTCGAAGAGACCTTTGGCACAAAGCGCGTCGCCGTCAATCACTTCGATAACATCGCCCTCGCCATCGCTCGCGGCGGCGAGTACGACGCCGTCTTCTACGGCCACAATCACATCTTCGATATCCGTTCCTTCGGCAGAACACTGGCCGTGAATCCCGGCTCCATCATGGGCTGCCAGTTCGATGCGCAGGCCAACCGCACCGATGTCGCCTCCACCCTCGTGATCTACGACGCCGAATCGGGCCTCGCGCAGGGCTATCGCATCAACTCCACCGGCGAGGTCGAGCCGCACTCATGACGGATATCGTGCTGCTGCTCTATCCCGGTCTCACGCAACTTGATCTCACCGGGCCGTTCGAAGTTTTTCGCCGCATTCCGGACACCCGCGTGCATCTCGCCTGGCGCACGCTCGACCCCGTCGTCAGCGATAGTGGCATGGCGATTCTCCCCACCGTCACACTCGCCGATTGTCCGCCCTGTGAAGTGCTGTGCGTGCCCGGCGGCCCTGGACAAATCGACTTCATGGAAGACATGGAATTGCTCGCGTGGCTCCGCGCGCAGGCAGCGCAGGCCCGCTGGATCACCTCCGTCTGCACCGGCTCATTGTTGTTGGGCGCCGCCGGATTGCTCCAAGGCTACCGTGCCGCCTGCCACTGGATGTCGCGCGATCAACTGGCGCTGCTCGGCGCGAAGCCCACGGCCGAACGTGTCGTGAGAGACCGCAATCGCATCACCGGCGGCGGTGTCACCGCGGGCATCGACTTCGCCCTGCAACTCGCCGCCCTGCTGCGCAACGAAGACACCGCCCGTGCCATCGCCCTGCAAATGGAGTACGACCCCGCACCGCCCTTCGGCCCCGGCTCGCCGGAGGCTTCCGAACTCGCTCTCATCACGGCCCTCAAGCAAAAGGCAAAACCCATGCTCGCCCGCCGCCGCGCAGCCACGGAACGCGCTGCAGCACGCCTACGAAGCCAAGGGCAACAGTAGCGGTTTTGATACACTAAAAGATTGCAACCATCCACGGAACACGCCCCTCGCCGCGAGCGGCTCATTGCTAACTTCGCGGAATGGAAGGTGGACTCTCTCCTCGTCACAGCGCTACCCAACGTGCGCTACCTCTCCGGCTTCACTGGAAGCAACGCCGCTCTTCTTCTCACCCCCCGCGAATCCACCCTGTTCACCGATCCCCGCTATACCTTTCAATCCGCCCAGGAATGCGACTGCCGCGTCGCCATCACCAAGAATCATCTGCTCCCCGCCGTCGTCTCCGCCATCAGCCGCCGCAAACTCAAACGCATCGGCGTCGAGCGCGACCGACTCACCTTCCAGGCCTTCGACTTTCTCCGCGAAAAGCTCCCGCTGGGCGTCGAAATGGCGCCCCTCACCGCCGCCGTCGAAACCCTCCGCATGGTGAAATCGCCTGAGGAGATCACGCGCATCCGCCGCGCGGTGAACACCAATTCCAAAGCCTACGCCGCGGCTCTCACCCGTCTCCGCCCCGGCATGAGCGAGAACGACCTCGCCGCTGAACTCGATTTCCAGATGCGCCGCCATGGAGCCGAAGGCTGCGCCTTTGAAACCATCGTCGCTTCCGGCGCGCGCGCGGCCCTGCCTCATGCGCGGCCCACGCGGAATCGCATTGAACCCGATCAGCTACTATTGATAGACATGGGTGCAGCCCAGGATGGCTACGCGAGCGACATGACGCGCACCGTGTTTGTCGGCTCCGCCAAGTCCGAATGGAAGCGCCGCTACCGCGCCGTGCTCGAAGCGCAATTGGCTGCCATCGCCGCCATCCGCGCCGGAGTGGCCGCCGCCAAGCCCGATCGCGAAGCACGCCGCGTATTGGCCGCGCACGGCCTGGATAAAGAGTTCACCCATTCCACCGGCCATGGCCTCGGCCTGGAGATCCATGAACCGCCGCGCCTCGGCAAAAAGGAAACCACCATCCTTCAGGCCGGCATGACGATCACGGTGGAGCCCGGAATTTATTTGAAAGACAAGGGAGGCATCCGCATCGAAGACACCGTCCTCGTGACGGAATCCGGCTGCGAGATCCTCACCCCTACTACTAAGGATTTAACGGTTTTCTGATCAATGACCATTGACGAAATCAAAGAAATCATCCAACTGCTGAACGAAAGCGGAATGGCCGAAATCGAAGTTCAGCGCGGCGAGAATCGTGTCTGGATCAAGCGCCCCGGCCAGGAGATGCAAGTCGCCGCCCCCGTGGCCCCCATGGTGATGCCGGCTCCTATGTATGCAGCGCCGGTGGCTGCGGCCCCAGTCCAACAGATCCCCGTGCCGAAGCCGGAGGAGACGCTTCCCGTCGTCAAGGCGCCCATCGTCGGCACCTTCTACGAATCTCCGTCTCCAGGCGCGGGCTCCTTCGTGAAACCCGGCGACACCGTCCAGACCGGCCAGGTCCTCTGCATCATTGAGTCCATGAAACTCATGAATGAAATCGAGGCCGAAGCCCCCGGCGTGATTGTGGCCAAACTGGTTCCCAACGGCAAGCCCGTCGAATACGGCGAAGCGTTGTTCACATACAGGCCCCTGTAGCCATGTTCCAGAAGATCCTGATCGCCAATCGCGGTGAAATCGCCCTGCGCGTCATCTGCGCCTGCAAGGAACTCGGGATCGCCACCGTTGCGGTCTATTCCGAAGCGGACCGCAACAGCCTGCACGTGCGCTTCGCCGACGAAGCCGTCTGCATCGGCCCGGCCAAGAGCGCCCGCAGCTATCTGGATATCCCATCCGTCATCAGCGCCGCTGAGATCACCAACGCCAACGCCATCCATCCCGGCTACGGCTTCCTCAGCGAAAACGCCGATTTCGCCGAAGTCTGCCAGATGTCCGGCATCACCTTCATCGGCCCCAACCCCGATGTCATCAAGCTGATGGGCTTGAAGCAGTGCGCCCGCGAAGCCATGAAGCAGGCCGGCGTGCCGACGCTTCCCGGCTCGGAAGGCATTCTCGCTTCCCCGGAAGAAGCCATTGAATTGGCCGGGCAAATCGGGCTCCCGGTGATGATCAAAGCTTCGGCCGGCGGCGGCGGGCGCGGCATGCGTGTCGTCCGCACTGTCGAAGAGTTGCCCAACCTCTTCGCCCAAGCCTCCAACGAAGCGGCAGCCGCTTTCTCCAACGGCGATCTCTACATGGAGAAGCTCGTCGAGTTCCCCCGCCACATCGAGTTCCAGGTGCTGGCCGACCTGCATGGCAACGTGGAAATCCTCGGTGAACGCGAATGCTCGCTGCAGCGGCGCCACCAGAAAATTATTGAAGAGGCGCCCTCGCCCAGCGTCACTCCCGAATTGCGGGAGCGCATCGCCAACGCGCTCAAGAAGGCCATGCGCGACACCGGCTACACCAACGCCGGCACCGTCGAGTTCCTCATGGATCGCTCCGGCAACCTCTACTTCATCGAGGTCAATGCCCGTGTTCAGGTGGAACATCCGGTCACCGAATTCATCACCGGCATCGACATCGTGAAAAGCCAGATCCGCATCGCCGCGGGCGAATCGCTGCCGCAGATCCTCGGCGGCCCCATCACCCTCAAGGGCCACGCCATCGAGTGCCGCATCAATGCCGAACACCCCGAGACGTTCTCCCCTTCCCCCGGACGCATCACCGCGATGAACGTCCCTGGAGGCATCGGCGTGCGCGTCGATACGGCCGCCTACACCGACGGCGTCATTCCGCCTTACTACGATTCGATGATCGCCAAGCTGATCACCAGCGGCCGCGATCGCAACGAAGCCATCGCCCGTATGCGCCGCGCCCTCGATATGTTCGTCGTCGAAGGCATCCACACCTCGATCCCGCTGCATCAGCGCATCCTGGTGGATCCCGAATTCGTCAGCGCCGATTTTCATACCAGCTGGCTCAACAAATTCATGCCACAGACCACTAAGGCGCGGGCCTGACGCCCGAGCGCCGCAAGTCCGGAGAAAAACACCCATGCAAGCCAAAGAGGAAACGAAAGGCCGCCTGCGCAGCCGCAATTGGTTCGATAATCAAGCCAATCCTGGGATGACGTCCATCTATCTCGAGCGCTACCCCAACTTCGGGTTGACGCGCGAAGAGATGCAATCGGGCAAGCCGATCATCGGCATTGCGCAAACCGGCAACGACATCTCGGCCTGCAACCGCCACTTCCTCAACCTCGTCGATCGCATCCGCGACGGCATCCGCGACGCCGGTGGCATCCCCTTCGTTTTCCCCACCCATCCGATTCAGGAAAGCTGCCGCCGTCCCACCGCGGCCATTGATCGCAATCTGTTCTACCTCGGTTTGGTCGAGATCCTGCACGGCACGCCGATGGACGGAGTTGTTCTCACCACCGGCTGCGACAAAACCACGCCCGCAAGCCTCATGGCCGTCGCCACCGTGAACACCCCCGCCATCGTGCTTTCCGGCGGCCCCATGCTCAACAGCTATTACAACGGCAAACTCGCCGGTAGCGGCATGGCCGTATGGGAAGCCCGCCGCATGTACCAGGGCGGCGAAATCTCGCTCGAGCAGTTCATGGAAATGGTCGCCAGTTCCGTGCCCTCACCCGGCCACTGCAACACCATGGGCACCGCCACCACCATGAACTCGCTGGCCGAAGCCCTTGGCATGTCGCTCCCCGGTTGCGCCGCCATCCCCGCCCCGCACAAAGACCGTACTCAGATGGCTTACTTCACCGGCCGCCGCATCGTCGACATGGTGAAGGAAGATCTCACCCCCAGCAAGATTCTCACTCGCAAAGCCTTCGAAAACGCGATCGTTGTCAACTCCGCCATCGGCGGCTCCACCAACGCGCCCACGCACCTGATCGCCGTCGCCCGCCACATGGGCGTCGAGCTCGAGCTCAAGGATTGGGAAACCATCGGCCACGAAATCTCGCTCATCGTCAATCTCCAACCCGCGGGCGAGTTCCTTGGCGAAGAGTATCACCGCGCCGGCGGCGTCCCCGCCGTGGTTGGCGAGCTGATCGCCGCCGGTAAGATCCACACCGACGCGCTCACCGCCAACGGCAAGACCATCGGAGAAAACTACGCGGCCTCGCGCAGCCTCAACGAAGCCGTCATCCGCCCCTACTCGAAGCCGCTCATGCAGAACGCCGGCTTCCTCGTCCTGACAGGCAATCTGTTCGATTCCGCCATCATCAAGACTTCGGTCATCGGCGAGGATTTCCGCCGCCGCTTCCTCTCCACACCTGGCGAAGAAGAAGTGTTCACGGGCCGCGCCATTGTTTTCGAAGGCCCCGAAGACTATCACGAGAGAATCAACGACCCCGCCCTCAACATTGACGAGCATTGTGTTCTGGTGGTCCGCGGCACCGGCCCCGTCGGCTATCCTGGCGCGGCCGAAGTAGTGAACATGCTCCCGCCCGACGCCCTCATCAAGAAGGGTGTCCACAAACTGCCCTGTCTCGGCGACGGCCGTCAAAGCGGCACCTCCGACAGCCCCTCGATTCTCCACGTATCGCCGGAAAGCGCGGTTGGCGGCAACCTCGCCATCCTCCAGACCAACGACATTCTGAAAATCGACCTCCGCGCCCGCCGCGTCGACATGCAGGTCAGCGACGAAGAAATCGCCCGCCGCAAAGCCGCTCACAAAGCAGAGATGCCGCCCAGCCAGACCCCCTGGCAGGAGCTCTTCCGGGCCAACGTCAGCCAGCAGGACACCGGAGCCGTCTTCGACTTCGCAGTCAAATACCACGACGTAGGCAAAGACCTGCCCCGCCACAACCACTAGCGTTATTCGTAGAATTCGAATTTCTTGGCGCGCCAAACCGCCAGCGCCATCGCCATCACCGTATCGCTCGGATTGGTCCGGTCGAGCGCAGGCAGCCCCCCCATCCTCCAGGCTGCCTGCATCCGCGCCAGTTCCCCCTGCAACTCCTCAATCCCATGCACGGACCCCGGAAACGTAAACTGGCACTTATCCATCGTGGTCAGCAACCCCGACAACAACCCGCGCCGCGGTAAATAGTACGTATTGTTCTGATGCGTCTCCGCGTCCGGCCCCGTCACCGTCACCGCCAACACCCGGCACTCCCCGATATTCTGCACATGCAGCTTGCGCACGAACGTACCGCCGTCTCCGGTGGTATCCACAACAAACGTCGCATGCCCCGAAACGCCGGCCTCGCGCGATATCTCCGCCGCCCGGGCCGCAATCACGTTCTCCAGCACATCCGGGGCAAAGCGGTCCCAGCGGCACACCTCGAAACGGCTCACCAGCCGCCGCGAGTAGTCATACCGGCTGCGTTCCCCGGTTTCCCAGTTGGCTCTCTTCAGAACCAGAATGGCAGGCCGGCCGCTGCTGTTCCCCAGCCCGACCCCAATAAAGTAAGCGGTGTCTTTACAGATATCCGGAAGCATGGCAAGTTTCACCGGCTTCAGGATAACAACCAGCCGCGCGCAGAAACCGCAGCCAATTCCACAAATACAGGAAAAATAAGGAAAAATACAGCCGCAACAACGGTGACCGACGGAATCAGACCCCGTGCAGCCGCCGTCCGCTCGCATCCAGCCAGTTGCGGAACATCTGCGCGAAATCCAGCGCCACGCGGTCCGCGCGCAGTTGCTCCACCGTGTAACGCATCTTCCGCTTCCAGTTCGGATACTGCCACGTGCTGCCGGGCAAATTCTGCTGCTCGGTCTCCTTCGTCAGATCCTCCTGGTTCAGCACCATCACAATCGACGGAGTCCGCACCAGAAATCCGATAATGGCGTTGTGCAATTCACCCGTCAATTCCGGCAAATCCACCGCGCGCCGCGCAAATCCGGCCGGTAGCAACCCCAGCTCATGAAGCACATCGAGCAGCGCCTGCTTATCCACCACCCGCTCGGCGATCTGCCTCTGATAGCTCTCCCCGTCCGGCAACAACCCGGCATTCCGCCGAGCCTCGATATCCCGGTTCGTCCAGAACCCGGCCAGCGTCGCCAGGTCGTGTGTCGTCGAAGAAACCAGCGCATGCCGGTCGTATTCCTGCGGCTGGCGAAAACGCCCGTCCGGATGCTTCTCAAAGAACAACACCTTGCAGCCCAAAATGCGGTGCCGGTCCAAAGACCGCCGCACCCGGTCCTCCACCGTCCCTAAATCCTCGCCCACCAGGAAAAACTGGCCCCGATGGCTCTCCAGCGCCAGAATATGCAACAGGTCTTCGGCAAAGTCCCGCACATAGGCGCCCTGCTTGGCCGGCAACCCGTCCGGAATCCAGTACAAGCGGAACAGCCGCATCACATGATCCATGCGCAACGCGCCGCCATGCCGCGAATTGGCCCTTATCGAATCAATGAAAAACCGGTAGCCGTCCTCGCGCAGCTTCCGCGCATTCGGCGGCGGAAACGCCCAGTCCTGCCCCTCCGGCGAGAATCCATCGGGCGGCGATCCTACGCGGCAGCCAGCCACATACAGTGGCCGGTAGGCCCACAAATCCGCCCCGCACCGGTCCGTTGCCAGCGCCAGATCGTGATACAACCCAACCAGCCCCTTCTCTCGCGCCTCCGCCTGCACCGCTCCCAGCTCCTCATCGAGCACCCACTGCACATACTGATGAAACTCAATCTGCCGCCCGTGGGTCCGCGCAAACTCCGCCACCGCCGCCGATTCCGGATCCTGATACTCGGCCGGCCAATCGGGCCAAATCCACAAATCGGGATTGCGCTTGTGCAGCCAGTCCCACACCGCGCAGTAAGTGGCAAAACGCCGCAACCGCTCGCCCCGCCCGGCCACGTAAGCGGCAAAAGCCTCCCGCCGCGAAGCGCTCGCCCGCCGCCGGAACTGCCGGTGCAGCACCTGCAGAAACAGCCGCTTCAGCCGCCACACCCGCTCATATTCCACAAACTCCGCGTCCCTGCAAGCCGCAATCTCCCGCCGCACGCTATCCCGCCCGCGCAGCGATTGCGCCAGCGCCGACGCCGCATATTCCGGCACCGCCTCCACGTCGAGGTAAATCGGATTGCGGAAAAACGACGAGTTCGGCAAATAGGGACTGATGTTATAAGGCTGCCGGTTCTCAATGGCGTGCAACGGATTGAGCGCCAGAAAGCTCGCATGCATGTCCGTCATCCAGCCCGTGAGGCCCCGTAGATCGGTCAAGTCCCCGCAGCCCCAATTCCGCGCCGATCGCACTCCATAAAGGCTCACCGCGACACCGGCCGCCCGGCCCCCTGCTTCCAGTTCCGGCGGCAGATAGGCCTGCACCGGCGCCACAATCAGCCGCGCTTCCCCCACCACGTGCCCGGCATCCAGAACGCGCATGTGGTGATACCCCAGCGGCACCGCTGTCGTCAGCGCCACCTGGACCTCATACACCACCCGTCCATCCACGGTCCGCTGTGCACCGGTCTCCTCCGGCTGCACCAGTTCCCGCCACGCCGCCCCGTCCTCGGTCTCCACCTCAATGGTCACCGGATCGGTGGAGGCCAGCCGCAGCCGCAACGGCAGCGGCGTCGCCTGAGCCACCACTAGCGTCGGCGGCAGTGCCCGCAGCCACTCTTCCCTTTCCCGCCCGGCAATCGCCGCCTCCAGCGACTCGACGGAACCGCAGTCCACGCCCAGAGCGCTCAGAATCGCCCGCTGCACCTCGGGGCTCGGCACATGATGCCGCCCCCAGATGTCCCAGAACTCCGGCTCCATCTCCCATAGGGCAGCCGCTTGCCGGAGTTTCTCCAGGTATTCGGGGTTATCGGATAGTGACAAATTCGCAGGTGGGATCGCCATTCACAAACTTCAATTCTAGCGTGGGATAATCGAAAGCGTAGCAGCTATGGAACAGAACGCCCTGGAAAACAAGCTCAAGCTGACCGGACCGGAAGACCTTTTCAGCCGGCTCGATAACGAAGACTTCGAACATCTCAGCCAAAGCGTGGTCACCACCACCCTCGACAACCTCGTCAACTGGGGCCGCAAAAACTCCATCTGGCCGATGACGTTCGGCCTTGCCTGCTGCGCCATTGAGATGATGGCGATGAGCGCATCGCGCTTCGATATCTCGCGTTTCGGCGCGGAGGTATTCCGTGGCTCCCCGCGCCAGAGCGACGTGATGATTATTGCCGGACGAGTGTCTAACAAAATGGCCCCGGTCATCCGCCAGCTCTACCAACAGATGCCGGAGCCGAAGTGGGTGATCTCGATGGGCGCCTGCGCCACCTCGACCGGTGTCTTCAACAATTACGCCCTGGTGCCCGTCAACCAGATCATTCCGGTGGACGTGTACGTGCCTGGCTGCCCCCCGCGCCCGGAACAGTTGATCTACGGCATCATGCTGCTGCAGAAGAAGATCCAGGCCGAGCAGGGGAGCGTGATGAAGGCCTTAAATCTCGACTAGGGCGATTTTCGCTCTCACCCCACCACGCGTGTCCGATAAGAGTCGTTGGAGGGAAGGAACCCTCCTTCGGAGATTGTTATGGACACTGGATCGATTAACCCATTGACGTCCGCCTTAGCTGCGTCCCTGACGCAGCAACCCCATTCCGAACGACTGGCTGAAAACCGTGAGCTGATTCAAGCTGTGCGGGCCCTCAACGGAGCTGAGGTGTTCGGCCAAAGCCAGGAATTGCAGTTTAGCCTTGACCGGGATACGCGCCGGCCCATCCTCAAAATCGTGGACCGCAAAACAGGAGAGGTCGTCTCCCAAATCCCAGCCGAAAACGTGCTGCGCCTGGCACGGAAACTGACCGCCTCAAGCTGACACGCTCGTTGAGGCCGGCAAACCTGACCACGGAAAGGACGGCTCGCGCGACAGAACATGTCACAGAATCCGTTTGATAGCTACCTGGAAAGCCAGATCTACGGCGCCTCACCCGTGCGCCTGGTCACCATCCTCTACCGCGCGGCCCTCGACTCGCTCGACGCCGCCAAACAACACCTCGCCTCCGGTGACATCCGGAAACGAGCCGAGGCCTCCACCCGCGCCTCCAACGTCGTCGCTGAATTGACCCAGTCCCTCAACCTCGACCAGGGCGGCGAAATCGCCCGCAACCTCCTCCACCTCTACGATTACCTCCTCTTCCGCATCCATCAGGCCAACATCAATTCCGACCCCAAAGCCTACGACGAGTGCATCCAACTCCTCTCCACCCTCCTCGACGGCTGGCAGTCCATCGGACATTCCAACGACTCCGCCCCTCAACCCTACGCAACCGGCGAACACAACTACCAACCCATCGAGTTCTCCGCCTGATTCGCCTCATCGCCCGGCACAGGTCCACCACGATCAGCCCTGCTATCCTTCGCGAAGTGTCCTAGTCGTACGTTACTGAGCGGATCAGAAAAGTCTCGCCTGCGACGAAATGTTGAACTCCACCCCGAAGTGCTTCATCATGCGAACCGCCTCGACTACGTGAGCACCAATGCCAACGTGCATAAACTGGTGCTCCACAATCTCCTTATTCCCATCCTTCACCACTGGAGCGAAGCCCAGTGGCAAATGGTTCGTCTTGGATTGTATCGCCCAAATGTGCCCACGAACATCTAGAATAGGCCCGCCACTTTGCCCTTTTAGCCCGGCAGTGGATGTTTCGATGAAATCAACCGTGCGATTCCCATCACGAACGCGTGCGCATCTTGTGTAGATACCATCGTTCGGGAATCGCGGTATCGGAAACACATTCGGAGCTAGCGAGAAACTTTGTGACGCCTCATCGAAAGCTGCTTCCACGTGATGGAAAGGGTAACCCAACCTGCACAACGAGGTGCCAATTGGAGTTGGCTCCAATGGGTCCTTGAAGATCGGGTACTCAGCACACCAGCTTTCAGCGAAACCTTTCATCTGACCTATTGCCAAGTCGGCAACTTGATCAATATGCCAGTTTATCTCCCGGGCCACTGTTCCAATTAGAACTGCCTGATGAGTAGCCCATTTTGGATTCTTTGGGAGACCGCCAATTCGCTTTCGTCTTTGCTTGAAAGGCAACTGTGCGTCGTTTTCAATAGCCAGCACCTCGAGGTGGTACTTGGCGACTTCGGCTCGATCGCGGATTGCTCTGGTCATTTCACTCGCTACATGAGCTGCGGTCATGATCCAGCCTTTTGGATTGACAATTATCGCGGTTGCACACCCGGATGACAGGGAGCCGTCAAAATGTCTAGTGCAGACGATCACGGGCCACGTAAATTTCTCGGCTGACTTCAAAGCAGTTGAAAACAATGCTCCTCCTTCATCCATGTGGATTTCGTGTACAATGTGTGAGCCGTCGATTGCGCTAAACTCATCAGTGAGGTAGGACGATATGTATGTATAGTATGGACGAAGATTATATTACCGTTCTTGCGTGCCCTACGGATAGCGTTAACCTCCAGGTCCAAGGGGATGCCGAGCCGTCGTCAGACCGATACACCATAGTGGATGGAGAATCTCCATACGTAATCGTTTCAACCATGCAATAGCTGCGACTGGGTCCAAGCGTGATCAATCACACCGAGCGCCATTTCCTGAGCATCGGCAGTCGTGCGATGAATGCGGATAAGGTTGTGGCACGCGAAGTGTGGCTGAGCATTGCCAAGTGGTTCTCACACTTTTTGCTTGCAGCGGAAGCGTTGAAGCCCATTCGGGTGCCCGCCAAATCGCAGAGGCTTTGCATGTGGCGCACTCTATAGTTCGAAATCACAGCAAGCGCTTCCTGTTTACAAGGGGTGCGTTCATAAGGTTGCTAGTTTAATTTAAACAAGCATGCTATGATTTAGTTGAGTTTCGTTTGTGTGAAGGGCGGGGCTTGAGTCTTCCTCTTAAGCCCCGCAGGTCCCAATCTTAGGCCTTGCGGCCTATATTGGGACTTCGACGGTTACTACGTGATCGCCGAGTTGCATTCGGATGATCAACTTCCGTCTCCTTCTCTGGATGGTGATGACATGCATCGCCTCCTGTTTAAAATACCCACCCCTTGAGTGTGTCTGCACTTTGGGGGTGGGCTCTGCTTACGCAGAACTTGTTAAATCCTTGACCTTCCTCAATTGCGTGACAACTTTACCTTCTGTGGCTTCCTCGGCGGCGTCTTCCTTAGGTTCTGTCGATTTTCGACTTGCCCAGTTTCCGGATTTGCTTTGTTCCACCTTGCCCGAGCGCAAAAGATTGAGCATCGTAAAGTGAACCGAGCGACCCGGTGAAGACGTCCCGAAATCAACGCCCCGCCTTGCGGCTACAGCCGCAATTGCATGAGTTGACCACTCTTCTCCGGTGCTTAGGAGTTCCTCGATAAGCTGGCCAAGTTCCAGCCCAGGAATTTTGTCCTGCCGCGGAAATGCCTCATCTTCCGCCGAAGTTTTCCAGCGCTGCATTTCGAATCCAATAAGGGTTGCGATAGAGTCCCGCGCTTCTTCGGCTTTCGCCAACTGCTGACGAAGATGAGCAACTTGAAGGTCCGCTTCCCGGAGCCGCTCGCGTAGATCTTCCCGGATATCTCTCATGCATTAAGGGTACCACAGACAACAAGTGACTGCGGGAATGAGACTGTGATCGTAACTGTCTGACTGTCACTGGAGAACTGAGCGTTAAGATTCGGATTTTTGGGCCGACCGCCACTGCGCGTTTTGCGCGTCGCCGTGATCTCCTTGAACTATTCCGGCCCGCGCCCAGCTGTGCGCAATCCGCCATTGTTTGCTGCCCAAGTTCAGCCGCCGGCTTTGAGATGATCAGATCATCGGTGATGCTCAATGAGAATCGAGAAGTTCGGCCACGCATTGCGCGCGACCTTGAGGTAATTCGATCGTTGATAGAATGACGTGGGCTTCATTGAGGATAATGCGGAGAACATGTAGTACTTCGCGGCTGGTTGAAACTGACATGCTTCCAGTGTGGGCGATCCGTCTGAAACAGCAAGCGCTTCCTTCCGGTCAGCAACGCGTGGTTGGGACCCTACCACCTGTTCAAAAGTGGTGGTCGGTGGTCAGCGCTTCGGTGAGCCCGCGCTGTTGCTTGACGACAACGGATGGGCAATCAGTGAGACTCCAATCCTTGTCTTTGCGGCTTCGGTACGGATCGACCGCCCGCACCGTTTATTTCGGCATCGAGCTGAACAACTTCGACGCGCCGATCAGCGTGAGCCGGCGATGGTAGTGATCTCGCTTGCTGGAAAGGGCAATCCAGAATGACGTATACGTCAACAGGCTGGCCACTACCGTTGTTCGTCCTCTGACGGACGGCCGTAGAGGTAGTGATCGTGCCGACCCGCAAGGTCCACCGGTAACGCGTCGTTGTCGACGGCGTTGGCCGCGATCCATGCGAGCGACGACTCCTCCGTTGAGACTGGCTCGCCACCCACAGGCTGGATCTGAAGGATCAAAGCCTGATTTGGCGACAGGTCAAGCGGCTCACGGAATGATGACCTTACCATCGAAATATGCCTTCACGGTCATGACTCTGCTCCATCTCCACGCATCTCATCGCCCGACCTGATGCCCCTGTTTCTCCTCCCGCGCAACCACCGTCTTCACAATCGACCGCCCCAACCACCGCGCATCCCGCCACCCCTCCTCCTGCCCGCCCGTCTGCCCTAAACTGAACACAATCTGAAAACTATTCGCCTCCTCCGGATACACCTCCGCCTTTGTCCGCACCGCTTCGGCCTCCGCCAGAAACTTCAGAATCCCGTAAATGTCCCCCTGGTCCGGCATCCGGATATCCGCCCCCTGCGACACAAACCGCAGCCGCTTGCCCGTCGTCGCCAATCGCCAGCAGAGAAACGCGCAGCAATCAATCGCCTGTTCCAGCCATGCCTGATCCCCAGCCGGAATCATCCGGTCGAGGAAAATCTCCACCATGTGATCCTGCTCCCGCGCAAACTCCCGTACCTGCAATTCACTGGTGTGCGCCGTCGCCTTCCAATCCACATGCCGCGCCGATTCCCCATGTTCATACGGCCGTATCCGGTAAAAATCGTTCCCCCGCCCGCGATAATGCGCGTCGATGTCCCCTTCCAGCGAGAACAGCAGATCCTCAAACCCCGGCTGCGGATCAATGCACGGATACACCAGCACCTCCCGGTGCAATCGCACTTGCAGCCGCCGCTCCGTAAACCCGAACGGAAATCGCGTCGTGAACTGATACTGGCTGTCCCCATGCAATCCCCGCGTCCGGAAATACACCGTCGTATGCGCCTCCACCGTCGTTCCGCCGGGAATCACCGGAAAATAGATCCGCAACGGCGACTCCTCTTCATCGCTCGACGCCAGATGAATCGAATACGACGGCATGTAGCCCTTGGTATTGCTCAACTCAATCCGCGCCGGCAATTTCCGCCGCGCAAACACATGCTCCGGATGCAGCAGCCGCACTTCCAGCCCGCTCAGCGAGAGCCGGCTCACGAACCCCGAAATCAGCATCGTCGAAAGCAGCGCTGCCAGCAGAAGAAACAGCAGATTGTTCCCCGAAGCAAATGCCCCCAGACCCACCATCACGATGATGGCGGTGAACACCAGCCCGCTCCACGTCACCTGGTGCTTGACGCTGCTCTTCCAGCGCCGAATGGCGCCAAACCAGCCGCTGATGCGCGCGCTCAGTCCCACTGCTCGCTATTGTAAGCTACAGCTTCTTCGCCGACCCCAGATAGATCGCGTTCAACACCAGCTTGAATGTGCCAAACGTCTGCCCGCGAAATTGTGGCCGGAACCCGAACAACACCACCTGCCCCTGGCCATGCCGAGCCTGCACCAGCGCCGCCTTCCCCGTAATCGTCCGCTCCCCGCTCAACCACCCGCTCGCCAGCAGATTCGTGTTCGCATAGCGCACCGCGGCCTTCGTTTCCCGATCCCCTTTGTTGAACTCCGACATCAGGTTGATGTCCCAGGCCTGCCCGCCGGTCGTAAATAAATGCGCCTCACGAGGCATCCCCGCCGTCAACGGACTCCCGTTTTCCACCGTCATCCGCAACACCGAGCCCGGCGAGTAAAACCCGCTATTGCTCGCTGACTCCGCGCCATCCCCCGTCGCCGCGGCCGGCCGGATCCGCGCCGTCACCGGCAGCGGGAAGAACTGCACGGGCAGCTCCGTCGCCGTATCGAAACAGATCAGCGTTCCGCCGCCCTTCACAAACTCATCAATCGCCGCCAGCCCGGCCAGCGTGATCCCGCCCGTGTACTCCGGCCTTTGCCGCGCGTCCGACTGCCCCGCGCGGCCCGCGGAACTCTCCCCTTCCCGCGTCCCGTGCAGGATGGACTGCGCCGGCTGCGACGCCAGAATGATCGTGTCGTACTTCGCCCGCAAACTTCCGTTCTGAAAATCGGCATTCCGCACCATCGTGTACGGCACACGGAAATAGTCCAGCAGCCACTGCGTCCAACCCGTATCCATATTCGCCGTGTACGGCTCATACAGCGCCACACGCGGCGCGCGCAGTTCATACGCCGCCTTCTGAAACTCCCCAGCCGGCGATTTGCCCTCGGCCAGAATCGCCCCATCCGCCCCCCAACGCACCTTCACGCCTTGCTTCAACAAATCAATCGTCGCCAGAAACGACGAGTTGTCCCGCCGGTCCAAGGACGGCGCGGGCAAGCGCAGATCTGGATCGTTATCGAGCGAAGCCTCGAAGCGCTCCTCCACCCGATCCACCTGCACCCCCATCATCATCGGCAACGTCCATCCGGCCACATCGTAGGGCCGCTTCGTGGGTCCGGTTTGGCCTGTCTTGATCTCCGGATACTTCTGCGGCTCCATCAGGTCCACCAGGTAGGGCCGGAAGGGCTGCCCCGCCGGCATCACCAGCGTCCCGGCCGGATACTGCTTCGCTCCAATCGTGAATGCCGACTTCGCCCGCTGCACTGTGATGCCCGCAAGCGACAGCCGCCGCACCATCTCCATCGCCGTGTATTTATCGCCCTGCTCCATCGGCACCACATAGGCGAACGGCTTGCCCTTGCGCCCCAACTCGATATTCACCGTCGCCAGTTCCCACGCCTTAAACAGAAATTGGCTCGACCGCGATGCCGCCAGATCCAAAATGGCGAAGTCCGCGGTCAGCATATAATCCACCGCTTCCCGCATCCCCCAGCGCCCGCCCATCCACGGCCGCTGATAAAACACCGAAGGCTCGCGTGCCGGCATCCCATTGCCAAAGCGCTCCGGTAGATCGCGCAGCGCCGTGTTGCGTGGCGCGGCGCCCGTGCCAGCCGTCTCCGTCAGAATCCCGTGCATGTTGTGGAACGCCGGCACGGATCGCAGCCCGCCATTCCACCACGCATCGAATCCCCAATAGGAAAGGATCCCCGGCTTGTTCTCCCGCGCAAAGCGCTCCTTCATCGCCGCCCCAATCAGGTTGATCCCCTCCATCACCGGAGCCGGAATGTTCGGATTCAGCGGCTCGGCATACGGCGGCACAAAAATCCGCGCCGGAAACGGCGGAGCCTGATGCTGGTTATACACAATCTGCGGGAACCACTCCTGAAACAATTGCCGCGTCACATGCCGCGTCTCTTCCAGATTCAGCATGTACCAGTCGCGATTGTTATCGTGCCCGGCATACTTGTGATACAGATGCGGCAGCGGAGCCCCCGCATAAGGCGTCCCGACATTCTTCCGATGCCATTGCGCCACCCAATCCAAACCATCCGGATTGATGCACGGCACCTGAATCAGAATCACGTTCTTCCGGATCCGCCGCGTCTCTTCGTCTTCTCCCGCCACCATCCGGTACGCCAGATGCGGAGCCTGCTGCGACGGCGCAACCTCGGAAGCATGCAGCCCCGAATCGATCCACACAATCGCCTTGCCTTCCCCCGCCAGCTTCTGCGCTTCTTCCCTGCTCCCTTGCCCCAACGCCAGCCGCCGGCTGATCCCCCGGTACTGATCCAGCTTCGCCAGGTTCGCCCCATCGGAGAGAAACGCCATGTACATCGGTTTCCCCATCGAGGTCTTCCCAAACGTCACCAGCTTGATCCGGTCCGACGTGCTCTGCAGCTTCTGGAAGTAGCCGATCAGTTCGTTGTAATCCACCAGCTTGTTGTCATCACCGGGTGAGAAGCCAAAGTGTTCCTTCGGCTCGGGGACGGCGGCAACGGCGGCCACGCTCCACAGCAAAGCAATCAGAATACGGAGCCTGCGCATGATCCGACAATCATAGCAACAAGGCATGGGCTCACTTGTGCGAAACTTGAAACCCAGAACCGTATGCGTACCCTCGGACTGCTCGCTCTTCTCGCCCTTCCCGCGTTCCCTCAAAAAGACTACATCAAGGCCAACTACACCAAGTACGAGTACCGCATCCCCATGCGCGACGGGAAGCGGCTCTTTACCAGCGTCTACACACCGAAAGATACCTCGAAGCAGTATCCCTTCCTCATCACCCGGACGCCTTACTCCGTCAAGCCCTACGGCGCCGATCAGTACCCCGACAATTTCCCCAAGTCCGAGAAATTCGTCAAAGAGGGCTTCATCTTCGTCTTCCAGGATGTCCGCGGCCGCTGGATGTCGGAAGGCGAATTCGTCAACGTTCGCCCCTACAACCCCAACAAGCGCACCAACCAGGACATCGACGAATCCTCAGATACCTACGACACCGTCGACTGGCTGATCAAGAACATCCCCAACCACAACGGCCGCGCCGGCATCTACGGCATCTCCTACCCCGGCTTCTACGCCGCCATGGGCGCCATCGACGCGCACCCCGCCATGAAAGCGTCCTCGCCCCAGGCCCCTGTCACCGACTGGTTCATCGGCGACGATTTCCACCACAACGGCGCGTTCTACCTTCCGCACTTCTTCCGCTTCTTCACCTCCTTCGGCATCGCCCGTCCCGAGCCCACTACCAAAGACGCCACCAGCATTGCACCCGATTTCACCAACGGCTACGAGTTCTATCTCGGCGTCGGCCCGCTGGTGAACCTGAACGAAAAGTACTTCAAAAACCAAATCGCCTATTGGAAGGAGTTCACTGAGCATCCCAACCTCGATGAATACTGGCGCGTGCGCGATCTCCGCTACGGCGCCAAAAACGCCAAGCCCGCCGTCATGACCGTGGGCGGCTGGTTCGATGCCGAAGATTTATTCGGCGCACTCCGCCTCTACGAAGCCATCGAGAAAAACGCCAAGACTCCGCAGAACATGCTCGTGATGGGCCCCTGGTATCACGGCCAGTGGGGCGGCCGCGACAAAGGCGACAAGCTCGGCCACGTCAGCTTCAACGCCAACACCAGCGAATTCTATAAGGACGAAATCGAGTTCCCCTTCTTCATGCACCACCTCAAGGACTCCTCCGACAAGAAGCTCCCCGAGGCCTACATGTTCGAAACCGGAGCCAACCAGTGGCGCAAGTTCGATGTCTGGCCCCCCAAAGAGGCAACACCGAAAGCGCTCCACCTCCACGCCGACGGCAAACTCTCCTTCGATCCAGTCCGCGCCGCCGACGGCTTCGATGAGTACATCAGCGATCCCAACAAGCCCGTCCCCTTCACCCCCGGCATCACCAAAGCCATGACGCGCGAGCATATGGTCGACGATCAGCGCTTCGCCTCCATGCGCCCCGATGTCCTCGTCTACAAGAGCGACGTGCTCGAAGAAGACGTTATCCTCGCCGGCCCACTCAAAGCATCGTTATTCGTCTCCACCACCGGCACCGACTCCGATTGGGTCGTGAAGCTCATCGATGTCTACCCCGACGAATACCCTGATCCGGACCCGAATCCCGAAAAAGTAGTGATGGGCGGCTTCCAGCAGCTCGTCCGCGGCGAGCTCTTCCGCGGCCGCTTCCGCAAGAGCTTCTCCAAACCCGAGCCCTTCACTCCCAACAAAATCGAAAAGCTGGAATACGAGTTGCCCGACGTGCTGCACAACTTCCGCCGCGGCCATCGCATCATGATCCAGATCCAGAGCTCCTGGTTCCCCCTGGTCGACCGCAACCCGCAGAAGTACGTCGACAACATCTACAACGCCAAGCGCGAGGATTTCATCAAAGCCACTCAGCGCATCTACCGCTCCGCCTCACGGGGCTCTCAGATTCGCGTCCTCACCATTCGTTAACCGGACATAGCCATGACGCTACAAACCCTCGATTGGATCATCATCGTCGCCTCCATCCTCATCTGCTTCCTGCCCGCCCTCGCCTTCCGCAAGCGCTCCGGCAAAAGCACAGCGGAGTTCTTCGCCTCAGGCCGCTCGGTGCCGTGGTGGCTCGCCGGCATCTCGATGGTGGCCACGACGTTTTCCAGCGACACACCCAATCTGGTCACCAACTTCGTCCGCACCCAGGGCGTCGCCGGCAACTGGCAATGGTGGGCCTTCACGCTCACCGGCGTCGCCACCGTTTTCTTCTACGCCAAGCTCTGGCGCCGCAGCGGCGTCCTCACCGATCTCGAATTCTACGAGCTGCGTTATTCCGGCAAAGCCGCCACCGCCGTCCGCGGCTTCCGTGCCCTCTACCTCGGCCTCTTCTTCAACTGCATCATCATGGCGTCAGTCAATCTCGCCGCCTGCAAGATTGCCAATGTCCTATTCGGCATGACGCGCACACAGACGCTGCTCGCCGTCGGCGTGCTCAACGTCGTCTTCGCCGCACACACCGGACTTTGGGGCGTCCTGGTCATCGACATGATCCAGTTCTTCATTAAGATGTCCGCCGTCTTCGCCGCCGCCTATTTCGCCCTGCAACTCCCGCAGGTCGGTGGACTCGATGGCCTCATCTCGAAGCTCTCCCAGCAATCCGGCCCCGGCGGCTTCAGCTACCTCAACATGCTCCCCGACTTCACCAACAACTGGGACATGGCCGTCGCCGTCTTCATCATGCCCATCGCCGTGCAGTGGTGGAGCGTCTGGTATCCCGGCGCCGAACCCGGTGGCGGCAGCTACGTCGCGCAGCGCATGCTGGCCTCGAAATCCGAACGCGACTCGCTCGGCGGCACTCTGTTCTTCAACCTCGCCCACTACGTGCTTCGGCCCTGGCCCTGGATCCTCACCGCGCTCGCTTCCATCCTCGTCTATCCCGAACTGAAAGACATTCAGACCGCATTCCCGCACGTTGACGCCTCATTGATCGGCCACGACATCGCCTTTCCCGCAATGCTCAAGTTCCTCCCCGTCGGCTGGATGGGACTCATGGTCGGCGGCCTCATCGCCGCCAATTCGTCGACGATCCTCACGCACCTCAACTGGGGCGCGTCCTACATGGTCCACGACTTCTACCGCCGCTTCGTCAACCGCGACGCTACCGAGCATCACTACGTGCGTGCCGGCCAGCTCGCCACGGTGATTCTGTTCGTTCTTTCCTCCTCGCTCGTCTTCGTCCTCGAATCGGCGCAAGATAATTTCAACATCATGCTGCAAGTGGGCGCGGGCACGGGACTGCTCTACCTGCTCCGCTGGTTCTGGTGGCGAGTCACCGCCTGGTGCGAAATTATCGCCATGGCGAGTTCCTTCCTCATCTCCGTCGGCTTCCTCTTCCTCCACAAAGCAGGCACCAATTGGGGCACCCATCGCGAACTTCTCATCACGGTGCTGTTCACCACCGTCTGCTGGATCGCCATGGCCTACCTCGGCCCGCAAACCGAGCGCCGCGCCCTCATCGAGTTCTACAAAAAGGTGCGTCCCTTCGGGCCCGGCTGGCGCGACATCCAGCGCGAAGCAGGCATCACTGACGCCGAAGCCGCAACGTTCGCCCGCGAAGACAATATCCCTCTGGCCATGATCGGCTGGGTCTCCGGCAGCATCGTCATCTGGAGCGGCCTCTTCACCGTCGGCAACTTTCTATATGGACGGATGGCTTACGCCTGGGGACTCCTCGGAGTCCTCGTCATCAGCGGCGCGATACTCATCAACGTCATCCGCAAGCTCTGGAAATAGCGCCTACGGGCTGAAAATCGCATCGAAAAACGACACCCCAACCAACCCAAAGTCCAACCCCGGAGCTTCAAACCGCCGCACCGCAAACGAGCCCATCCCGATCAGCCCCGGCAGGCTGCCCCCGAAATCCCGGCTGTCAATCGGCAGCGTATACGGCCCGAACACCGGATCCTCAATCACCCCCACCTCCGCCCGCTCTGTGCACACCGCGTACACATTCGCCGCATTGTTCTGCGTCATGGCGAACAGCGTCACAAACTCCCCTGGCAACCCGCCCTGCCACTCCAGATGCAATCGCGAAAATCGCGACAGCGGATTCGACCGGCTCTTGTTGCTCCACACCACCGGCGCAGGAACCGAAAAAGCCGCGGAGAATCCACCGACATCCGCGCCCCCATCCCCGGCCAATTCATACGTTCCGCCCACAAAAAATTCCTTCCCCGCCGTCGCCGTGTAGCTCCCATCCGAACCTCGCGTCAGCGAAATCCCGCCGGACGGTCCATTCACCCGCAACGCCGCGCCAGCATCCAACGCCGCGCCACCAGCGTCCACCACCACCGCATCCACCGCATTGTCGTAAGCAAGATGAAGGCAAGTGCCCGCCGCCGGCAGTCCGAAAATCCCCGCCGCCCGCAACAGCTTCAATCCCGGCACCGATTGAAACCGCGCCCAGCCCCGGTCCACCCCCACCGGCGATCGACCCAAATCCGCATTGCTGTAAGTGTGTCCCAGCAGCACCACACCCACGCGAGCCGCGTCCAGCGATTGCAGCTTCGTCAAATCCGCCCCACTCAAACCGAGCGGATCGGAACAAACGCCGCCGTCCGAGGCCACCGCGATCGTGGCCGCGTTGCTCACCGACTTCCTCTGCCCATATAGCCGCCCATCCAGAACGTCTTCCATCACCGTCACCACCGGCACATAGCAACCCTCCGTTCCCTCCGGCACGGTAAACGTCACTTCGTCGACACCAGGACAACACGACGCCCGTCCCGCGTTGGTCACCTTCGCCTCGCGCATCCCAACGAACACCTGCAGGCCCGTGCGCAAATCGCCCACCCGAGGCGCATCGCCATCGCTCGCATCAATTGCCCCCAATCCCGTTCCGCGCACGGTCACGGTCTGCCCCGGCGTCACGGCCTTCAACAGCGAGAAATCGCCATCTGCCGGCCCTGACCCCAACCCGTTGCTGGTGAAGATTCCAAAACTCCGCATCGCCACCGCCATCGAAGCGCCAGGGCTCGTTTCCTCGCGATACCGCACGCGCACCAGAAAATCCCCCACGCGCGCCGTCGAAGGCAGTAGAAACGTCACTCGCGTTGCCGATGCCTCCACCACCCATGCCTCTAGCGTCTGCCCGCTCCCCGTTACCTGCACGGTCACGCCGCCCAATTCCTTCGGCGCAGGAAACCCTTCCGCCCGCACCGCCTCCTCCGGCCCAAGCCCTTCGCCCACAATCCGCACCAGCGATCCAGGAGCCACCGGGTAATTCGGCGTGCCCAGCCGCCCCAGGCTCGCGGCGTTATGGACAGAGGTGATGCGAGGAGCACAGTTTCCCGTCCCCAAAACCAACAGCAGCGTCAAAAGGACTCGCATACCCACCCATACGCAACCAACCGCGTCCGTGGATTCAAGCCTGCGAAGCCATCCACTCCTTCGCCCGCTCCTGGCTCCGCACATACGGCTTCAACCCCGCCCACAACAACCCCGCCGAAATCACGTGCGCCGCAGCCGACACCAACAAAATCGACATCCCCACTTGCTTGTCATCCCGAAACACATAATCCGTCACCAGCGCCACCGCTGTCGGCCCAATCCCCAGCCCAATCAAATTAATCACAAACAAGTAAATCGAGCTCGCCTGCCCTCGCATCCGCGCCGGAGTCACCTGCATGATCGCCGCCGGCGCAATCCCAAACGGCGCCGCTGTCAGAAACACCGTCGGTATCAACAGCGCCATAGAAACCCACGCATTCGGCACCAGCAAATACGCCACACCCGTCGGAATCCATGCCCAGGACACCATCAGCGCCACCCGCATCGCCGCATCTTTCTGCCCCCGTGCCGACCACCGATCCGCCAGCCACCCGCCCCACACAATTCCCGCCGCGCCACACACGGCCACCAGCGTCCCGTAAACTTTCCCAATCTCCGCCGCCGACCAGCCATGCGTCCGCACAAAATACGAAGGAATCCACGCCGCGCTTCCATACGAAGAAAACGACAACAGCGCGATCCCAACGTTGTGGCAGAAGTACGTGGACCAGTTCTCCCGCATGTAGCGGAACACCTCGCCCACCGGAATCGCCTGCGCCTTCCCCGCGCCACGCCGCACCGGCTCCACCACCGTGTACATCAACAGCGCCAGCACCACACCCGGCAATCCCACGGCAAAAAACACCACCTGCCACGATCGCACTTCCCCCACCAGCGGCAACAACCACGACTCCTGCCGTGAACTCCATCCCGTCACCAACCCGCCCAACAAAAACGCCAGCCCCGATCCAATGTAGATCCCCATCCCATACACGCTCAGCGCCGTCGCTCTCCGTTGCGGCGGAAAATAATCCGTCAACAGCGAGTACGCCGCTGGCGACAACGTCGCTTCACCAACCCCAACGCCCACCCGCATCAGTAGCATCTGCGCGAACGTCCGCGCCAATCCGCATCCAGCCGAAAACAGGCTCCACGTCGCAAACCCGATGGCAATAATCGTCCGCCGCGATCGCGAATCCGCCAACCGGCCCAACGGTATCCCAAACCCCGTGTAGAACAGTGCAAAGCTGAACCCCATCAGCAGGCTCATCTGCGTATCCGACAACCCCAGATCCCGCCGCACCGGCCCCACCAGCAGATTCAAAATCTGCCTGTCAATAAACGAAAACACATATACCAGCGTCAACAGCGCCAGCACATACCACGCATACCCGGCGCTGGGATACGGCGGCTCCGCCGGTTTCGTCTCCACCACCTTCACTGGTTCCGCACGCATAAGGGAACCAAGTATATCAGCCGCCTACACGGGGCGCTGCTTCTTCAATTCCAACAGCAAACTCTGATTCGATTGCATCAGCCGCGCCAGCACTTCCCCCGGATCTTTCCCCGGATGCGCCGGCGGCGCCGACTCCAGCACCTCTGTCAGCATCGCGTTGATCGACGACGGCAGCACGCCCTCCAGGTACTCCAAGCCCAACCCGCGCAGCAGCCGGTCATCGCTATGCAGCGCCCGGAACGCCACCTTCAGCGGCTCTCGCGGCAACACCACCGCCAGCAGGCTGAACACATTTTCCAGGCTCTGATTGGCCCGGTCTTTCAACACATCATCCAGGAACGAAAACCCGCTGTCCGACGCATCCCGCGTATCCAACAACCGCCGCCCCTGCCAGATCGGCGTCGCCACATTCAATTCGCGTTTCACCGCTTCATACACCGCGTCCGCGTCATAGTGTAGTTGCGGCCGGGTCTGCTTCAAATAGTCCAGTGCCCGGCTCGCCTGAAAGCGCAACTCGAAGTGCGCGTCACCCAGCGCTTCCATCAATCCGTCCACCCCACGCTGCGATCCCGCCCGCGCCAGAATGCGTGGAATGCGCCGCCGCACCGCGAAATCCTGCTTGTCATCCAGCAGCACATCCGTCAGCAGTCCCGTCACCACCGGCCCGGCATGCGTCAATACATCGCGCGCCGCTTCGCTCACGTCATCCCACGCCAGCAGCCGGATCACCTGCGGCCCCAGCAGCGGCTCCCACCGTTTCAGCCGCTCCAGCGCCGCCCGCACCCGCTCTGGATTCCCGCTCCGCAGTTCCACCATCGCATCCACCACCGCATCGCTCGCAATCGACGCTGTCACCGGCCGTGGATACGCCGTCTTCGGCCGGTCCTTCACGCTCACATTGGCTTGCACGCTCACCGTCCGCAGCACCGCCGACATCGTTGTCGAATCCTGCACATCGGCAACATCCAATTCCACCGCTCGTGTCAGCAGCCCCTTCTCCAGCACCCCCAGATACGCCTTGTCCATCCGCGTCGTCAGCCACACACTCAACGCCGCCAGCACAATCGTGATCCCCAGAATCTCCGTCCGCGCATGCAGCGGAAACAGCAGGATCAATTGAATCGCCGCCGCGCCAATCGCATCGCCCAGCCGGTCGCATCCCACATCGATCACCGTCTTCACCGCCCGCTTGTCCCGCGCCGGAATCGGCGTGAAGAACAGCTCGTACCCCGACCGGAATAACGACCCGCGCAAGATCAACTCAATCGCCCGCACGCTCGCCACCATCGGAAACAACGGCAGCAGCAGCGCCGTCGACGATCCCGCCGCCACCGCCAGCGCCAGCGACATCACCGATTTCCCCAACCCCAGCTTCGAGAGCGCAATCGGGGTCAGCAGCGATTGCACCAGAAACGTCAGCACCTGCCCGCCCGTGTAATAGATAGCGAAGTATCGCGTCAGCCCCTGCCCGCGCCCGAAGGCATTCGTCGCTCCGCTCTTGAACAGGTAATCGAGCAGTGCTGCCGATGTCGTCCCCAGCAGCACCAGCAGCGCCAGGCTCAGCAGAAACGGCGCCCCGGCAAACGCACGCTTCGCCGCCGCCCATCCTTCCGCGTCATCCTTGCGCTTCGGCACCGCCGGAGGCGTCAATTGAATCATCCCCGCCAGCAGCAAGCCGCACCCCAGATGCAGCGCCGCCAGCACCAGCAACAATGCGTCCACCGACAACAGCACAACAGTCCGTTCCGCCAATACGCCGCCCACAATGCCGCCCGCCGTCCCCATGCCCGCAATCCGGCCAAACTGCAGCTTCGCCTCGCGCGGATCAAACAGTTCACTCGCCAGTGACCAGAAGCCCGAAAGCAGAATCGCCCCAAAGCCGACAATGTGCAAATACACCAGGTACACCGTGGCATCCCGGTAGCTGTCGATGAGGAAGTACTCCACCAGGTGGCCGACGCAGCTCAGCAGGTAAGCCACCGGAACCAGCCGCGCCGGGCTGAACCGCGATAGCGCCCGCGAAAACACCAGCGAAAACAGCACCGCCACCACCGCCGCCAATCCCACAATCTTCGGCAAATCCGTCGCCGGAAAGCGCGACAAAAACAAGCCATCGCGCGCCGCTTTTGCGGCGATCTGGTGCGCGAGCATAAAACTCGCCGCCCCCATCGCGAGATGGGTCAGACGCTGTTGCGGGTTGACAGAACTCACTTACTTTCGATTGTCCCTTACTGCGCCGCGCCCGCGAGGGAACGGCCCCTCAAGCATGCGCCGCCATCTGTGTCAACCCAATCCGGCGCTCCACCAACTGCCGGTTCTTCAACGTAAACTCAATCGCTACCTCAGGATCCTCTGACTCCACCAGAAAGCTCTCCACCGGCCCGAACACCGTTTCCAACTCGCTCGGCAAACACGTCGGCAAATACACCCGCAGCACCCGCGGATCATAATAACGAAACACCAGCTTCCGCCCCGCCTGGTCCCGTACCTGCAGAAACCCCCGAAAATGCCGCCGCAGCGTCCCCAGCGATGCCGTCGATCGAAAAATGATCCCCCAACTATCGCCCCACCCCTGGCGCAAAATCGCCAGCGAGTTCGAATCGTCTTTGTCCAACTGCACCAGGTACGGTGCGGCCATCTGCAATTGCCACGGCAGATCGCCCGCATACAAACAACACTTATCGTGATAGGTCCGGTACACCGCCCCATAGATGCGCTCATTCCGCGCCGCGTCCAGAATCATCCAATTGCTCATCCGCGAGCCCATCGTCTCCGGCCACACTACAGGCAGCAATTGGGGCAGCAACTTCGTCTCCATTATTTACCCCCCGCCGCGGCCGCCTTCGCGCATTCCTCACAGAACGGAGTTCCCGATTCCGCCGCCGACGTCAACACGCCCGCCAGCGCCACCAGGTCCGCTTCCTTGCCAAACGAAGGCTGATCGTTAGTCTTCGGTGCGTTCGAAGGCGGAGGAGCCGCCCGGTTCGCCGGTCGCGGCGGCGGCGCTGCCTCTTGCGATGCCCCCGCATAGCTGTGCCCATCGGTGCGCTCCGCAATCAACTGCGCTTCCTTCACGCACACATGCACCCGCTTCCAACTGATTTCGTGCGCCACCGTCCGCGCCACTTCATCATCCGACAGCATGTGGGGCGATTGGCCCGCCGGCACATTCATCCCTCGCCGCAACCGGCTCATCAAAAGCGGATCACGTTGCTGGTCAATCCATTGCCGTGCCTGATACGGATCACTCAGCCCTTTCGCCGGGTCACAACCCTTGCCGTTACTCCAGCGGCACAGCCGCCAGGAAGCGGTCCCTCGATTCATGATCCAGCTCATTGCTCCTCCTTCCGGCACTTGCGAACATTGTACTTCTTAACTACAAGCGAAAAACAGAGCCACAACGTGTCCAAATCGATCCCCTTCCCGGATTCATCGTAGACTGGATTCTGATTCCCCCATGTCTACCTTCGTCCCTGACCTGCTCCGCGGCAAGACAGCCTTTATCACCGGCGGCTCCAGCGGAATCTGCCTCGGCATCGCCGAAGCCTTCGCCGCCCATGGAGCCCGTATCATGATCCTCGGCCGCAAGCAGGAAAAGCTCGACGCAGCCGTCGCCTCCATCCGCTCCACCGGCGCCACCGCCGAAGGCATCTCCGCCGACGTCCGCAACTACGAGGCCCTCGAAGCCGCCTTCGCCCAAACCGCCGCCCAATTCGGCCCCATCGACATCCTCATCTGCGGCGCGGCCGGCAACTTCCCTGCCCCCATCAACGGCATGTCCGCCAATGGCTTCAAAGCCGTCGTCGATATCGACCTCCTCGGCACCTACAACACCTGCCGCGCCGCCTATCCCCACCTTCGCAAACCCGGCGCATCCATCATCAGCATCTCCGCCAATCACGCCCATCAGCCCTACGCCTACCAGGCCCACGTCTGTGCCGCCAAAGCGGGCGTCGATCTCCTCACCCAAACCATCGCCCTCGAATGGGGCCCCGAAGGCATCCGCGCCAACATCATCACCCCCGGCCCCATCGACGACACCGAAGGCATCCGCCGCCTCGCGCCCACTCCCGAAGCGCGCCAGAACGCCATCAACAGCGTTCCCCTCGGCCGCATGGGCACCAAGCAGGACATCGCCAATCTCGCGCTCTTCCTCTCCTCCGACGCATCCAGTCTCATCTCCGGCGCCATCATCAACTGCGATGGAGGCCAACGTCTCAACACCGGCCGAAATCTCTCTCTCGCCTGGGAGGCATCCCGCAAATGAAGTTCTTCCTTCTCACCGCACTCGCCATCGCGGCCTTCGCCGCCAACGACAACTGGCCGCAATTCCGCGGAACCGGCTCCACCGGCGTTGCCGAAGACGATCCGAAACTCCCCGACGAATGGTCCAGCACCAAAAACGTCGCCTGGAAAATCGACATCCCCGGCCGCGGTTGGTCCTCCCCCGTAGTCTGGGGCAACCGCGTGTTCGTCACTACCGTCGTCCCCACCGAAAGCAAAGAGAAGGCCCGTAAAGGTCTCTACTTCGGCGGCGAACGCGGCATCCCCACCGACGAGCACCGCTGGATGATCTACGCCATCGACTTCGACTCCGGCAAGATCGCCTGGGAGCGCGAAGTCCAAAAAATGGTCCCAGCCTTCTCCCGCCATCTGAAAAACAGCTACGCCTCGGAAACACCCGTTACCGATGGCAAGCTCGTCTACGCCTACTTCGGCAACATCGGCGTCTTCGCCTTCGACCTCGCCGGCAATAAAGTGTGGGAACGCCGCTTCGACACCGTCAACACCAAGTATGGATGGGGCACCGCCGCTTCGCCCATCCTTCATCAGGGCCGCCTGTACATCGTCAACGACAACGAGTCGAAATCCTTCCTCACCGCCCTCGACAAACAAACCGGCAAAACCATCTGGCAAATCGAGCGAGACGAAAAGAGCAACTGGGCCACTCCCTACATCTGGCAGAACGCCAAACGCACCGAGATCATCACTCCCGGCACCAACCGAGTCCGCTCCTACGATCTCGATGGCAAGCTCCTCTGGGAGTTCGGCGGCATGTCCTCGCTCACCATCCCCACGCCATTCTCCAAACACGGCCTGCTCTACGTCACCAGCGGCTATGTCGGCGATCAGAAGCGCCCCACCTTCGTCATCAAGCCCGGCGCATCCGGCGATATCTCACTCAAAGCAGGCGAATCGAGCAACGAATTCATCGCCTGGTTCTCTCCCCAACTCGGCCCCTACAATCCTTCCCCCATCGTCGTCGGCGACATCTACTACACCCTCCTCGATCGCGGCTTCTTCTCCGCCAACGATGCCCGCACCGGAAAAGAGGTTTATCCCCGCCGCCGCATCTCCGAAGAAATTGGCGCTTACACCGCCTCCCCCTGGTCCTACAACGGCAAAATCTTCATCCTCAATGAAGACGGCGACGCGCACGTCATCAAAGCCGGCCCCGACTTCCAAATCCTGGGCAAAAACTCCCTCGACGAGATGTGCATGTCCACCCCAGCCATCGCCCGCGGCAGCCTCTTCATCCGCACCGAGAGCAAATTATATAGAATTACCAGACAGTAGACACTGAAATTCCATGAAACGCGCCCTGCTGCTCCTCCTCCCCGCGGCCGCGATCGCCGCATTCTTCCTCGCCCCCGCCTCCAAACGCACCACACTACAGGCGGCGCCACCCTTCCAGGTTGCCAACCTCCCCGGTGGAGGCCAGATGAAGGCAACCATGGTCGGCCACGAATATCGCCAGGACGATCTGCCCTCCATCGCCACCGCGCCCGATGGCTCGCTCTGGGTCGCCTGGCTTAGCTTCGTCGGCGATCGCGACGACGTCGTCATCCGTCACTACAAAGACGGCGTCTGGCGCGCACTCCAATGGGTCCCCAACACCAGCGGCGATAGCTGGCTCCCGCAAATCGGCGTCGATTCCGCAAACCGCCCCTGGGTCGTCTGGTCGCAAATGGCCCGCAACAACTGGGATCTCTACGCCCGACGCTTCGACCCCGACAAAGAAGAATGGGGCCCCGTCGAGCGCCTCACCTCCAACCCGCTCCCCGACATCAATCCCCGCCTCGTCTCCGATGGCAAAGGCAAGCTCGCCGTCGTCTGGCAAAGCTTCCGCGGCCGCAACAGCAACATCTTCCTCCGCACCATGGACGGCGAAAAATGGACCCCCGAGGTCCGCGTCACCAATCGCGCTGCCAACGATTGGGAGCCCGCCGCCGCCTTCGATAGCAAGGGCGCAATCTGGGTCGCTTACGACTCCTACAAGAACGGCAACTACGACGTCTTCCTCACCAAAGTGGAAGGCGCGAAGCCCGGCACCGAAATCCCCGTTGCCGATTCCCCTTCCTTCGACACCAAGCCCACCGTCACTGTCGATTCCAGTGATCGCGTCTGGGTCGCCTGGGAACAAGGCCGTCCCAGTTGGGGCAAGGATCAAGGCTACACGCTGCGCCAGCAGCCCAAAGGCGCACCCCTTGGTGCAGACCGTGCCCCGCGCATCCGCTGCTACGACAACGGCACATGGCGTGAGCCCATCAAATCTCTCTATTCCGCATTCAGCGAAAACAACACCTATCAGCCGCACGTCTGGTCCGATGGCAAAGGCTCCATCTGGGTCGCCGCCAAGCAGCGCATCAACGGCGCGGTGCTGCAAAATAATCGCCGTGGCCCCGGCTATTGGGAATACTACCTCACCCACCTCGATAGCGCCGGCTGGAGCAAGCCCTTCGCTCTCCCATCCAGCCGTGGCCGTTCTTCCACGCGCATCAACGCCGCGCTCGACAAGGATCAAGGCATCTGGCTCGCCTGGGATACCGACAGCCGCACCGACAAATATTTTCACCGTCCGCTCCACCAGCGTGTCCATGCCGGACGCATTCCCCCGCCGCCCGCCGCGGCCAGCATGACCTGGGGCTCTCCACAGGAAGACTATCCCGCGCTCGCCGCGGGCCACGACAACGAAGCAGCGGATCTCCGAGCCATCCGTACGTACACCACCACCGTCGAAGGCAAGCCGCACCGCATCGTGCGCGGCGACTTCCACCGCCACACCGAATTGAGCTGGGATGGCGGCGGCGCGGCTGACGGCTCCCTCCAGGATTTCTACCGCTACATGATCGACGCCGCCTCCATGGACTTCGGCGCTTCCACCGATCATCAGGGCGGCGCCTGGAACTATTGGTGGTGGTACACGCAGAAGATGACCGACATGTACCACGTCCCCGGCGCGTACGCCTCCATCTTCGGCTATGAGCGCAGCGCTGTCTTCCCCAACGGCCATCGCAACATGTTCTTTGCCCGCCGCTCCGATTCCCGCGTCACTCCGTTCTTCCTCCGCTCCGGCGCCGATCAGTGGTACCTCGGCGAAAATCGCCAGGGCGATGAGCCCGGCGTCGGCTCCGGCGATCTGGTCGCCAATGACACCAAACTCCTCTACGAAGAAATCCGCAATCGCAACGCCGTCGCCATCTCCCATACCTCCGGCACGCGCATGGGCACCGATTGGCGCGATAACGACCCCAATCTCGAACCTGTCGTCGAAATCTTCCAGGGCGCTCGCACCAATTACGAACAGCTCGGCGCGCCGCTCGTGGCCGATCCCTCCACCGATGGCCCCCACGTCAAACAGGCCGGCTATCAGCCCGAAGGCATGGTCAAAAACGCCTGGGCGAAAGGCTACAAACTGGGCATCATCACCAGTTCCGATCACGGCTCCACACACATCTCCTACGCCTTGGTCTACACCACCGATTTCTCCCGCCAGGGCATCCTTGACGCCATTCGCAAACGCCACACCTACGGCGCAATGGACAACATCATTCTCGATGTCACCATGGGCGATCACTTCATGGGCGACGAATTCGCCATGGATCAGCCGTTGCCCATCAAAGTGAAAGTGCGCGCCCCGCGCAACATCGCCAAGGTCCACATCGTGAAGGACAGCCAGGTCATCTACACCACCAGCCCCAACAGCCGCACCGCCGACTTCGAATACACCGACAAAGGTGACGCCAAAGGCAAACACTATTACTACGTCCGCGTCGAACAATCCGACAAAATGCTGGCCTGGTCCAGCCCCTTCTTCGCCAACTATCCGAAAAAATGATCCGCCACATTGGCCTCGCTTTCCTTCTGGCGCCGTTGTGCGCCGCCGCTCCCAAAGCGCTCCTGTTCGGCAAGCTTTGGGACGGCACGGGAAAGATCACCAATAACGCCATCGTCGTCGTCGATGGCAATCGCATTACCCAGGTCTCGACATCGAAATCCGGCATCCCCCGCGACGCCGAATGGGTCGATCTGCGCCGCTTCTCCGCGCTCCCCGGCCTCATCGACGCGCACACGCACATCACCTACTACTGGGAGCCGAAGCTCGGCAAAACACCGCTCCAACAGCAGATTCACCCCGCCGCGCGCGTCCACCTCGCCGCGCAGAATGCCCGGCTTACTCTCACCACGGGCGTCACTACGATCCGCAACCTGCATGCGTCCGCCGACACCGACATCGCCGTCCGCGATTTGATCGACCACGGTTTTTTCCCCGGTCCCCGGCTCTTCACCGCCGGCCAAGGCATCGCCGCCAAAACGCCCGCGGAAATACAGGCCCTCGTCCAACAGCGCATCAAGGCAGGCCATCCTTGGATTAAGATCTTCGGATCGAAAGGTGGATTCGACGACGTCTCCACCGAACAAACCGTCCCCTTCGAAGCCATGCAGGCCGCCGTCGATGCCGCCCACGCCGTTGGTCACAAGGTCGCCATCCACTCCTACGGCCCCTCCGGAGTCCGCGACGCTGCCCGCGCCGGCGCCGACTCCATCGAACACGGCATCGACATCGACGACGAAACCCTCCGCCTCATGGCCCAGCGCAAAATCTATTGGGTCCCCACCATCGATCACAACCGCTACTACATGGACTCGCGCCACGAATACGGCTTCACCGATGAAGCCATGGCCAACCTCCGTCAATACGTGGAGAAGAACCTCGAAACGGCCCGCCGCGCCGTCAAAGCAGGAGTCAAACTCGTCATGGGTTCCGATGCCGTCTACACAATGTTCGGACAGAACACGCGTGAACTCGAATGGTTTGTCAAAGCCGGACTCACCCCCGAACAAGCGCTCCACACCGCCACCACCAACGCCGCCGCCATGCTCGGCGTCTCCGAACAAATCGGCCGCATCGCCCCTGGCGCCTTCGCTGACATCATCGCAGTCGAAGGGGAACCCTGGAAGGACATCCAAGCCGTCACCGAGCGTATAAGATGGGTCATGAAAGACGGCGAAATCGTATTTCGCCGCTGATTCGTAGCGCAGGCGCCCTCGCCTGCGGCCGGCTAATTAACCCAACCCATATGCGCCAAGCAACCCAAATCGCCACCACCCTCATCGCCACCACCCTCATCGCATCCGCAGAATCCCCCTGGCCCCAATGGAGAGGCCCCAACGCCGCAGCCATCGGCGACCACACCCAACTCCCCACCCACTGGTCCCCCACCGAAAACATCCGCTGGTCCGTAAAACTCCCCGGCTGGGGCACCAGTTCCCCCGTCGTCTACAACGACAAAATCTTCATCACCACGCAAGCCGAAGAAAACGGCGCCAAATCACTCCTCACCTACTGCCTCAACCGCCGCACCGGCGAAGAGCTCTGGCGTCACGACTTCGGCCTCGGAGTCAACCAGCGCACCCACGAAAAATCCACCCTCGCCGTGAACACGCCCGCCGTTACCGAAGATGCCCTCTACGTCGCCTTTGGCAACGCCGACATCGCCCGCTACACGCACGACGGCAAGCTCCTCTGGGTGACCCGCTACATGGCCCTGTTCGGCAATCCGAAAATGGCCTGGGGCTACGGCGTCAGCCCTGTCGTTCTCAACGATTCCATCCTTTTCCCGTGGGACCACCACAAAGGCCCATGCTACGTCATCGGCCTCGACAAGCAAACCGGCAACATCGCCTGGCGCAAACCGCGCCCCATCGGCACGGCGCATTCCACGCCCTTACTCGTCACGCATCACAATCAAACCGACATCCTCGTCTCCGGCAAAAACAAGCTCACCGCCTACGACGCCGCCACCCACGAGGAACTTTGGAAATACGGTGAAGGCGAAGGCCCATTCAACGGCGAGATCATCGTCAGCCCGGTCCACGCCGGCGGAGTCGTCTTCTTCCAACTATGGCGTCAAAGCCCCATTCACGCCGTCCGTCTCCGCCCCAATCGCCAGCCCCCCGAGCCTCTCTGGATCAGCGAAAAGCCCGGCCCACAGGAGCCCTCCCCCATCTACTACCGCGGCATTTTATACTCGCTCAACGACAACGGAGTCCTCGTCGCCCTCGACGCCAAAACCGGCAAAGAGATCTACCGCCAACGTCTCGGTGGCAACTGCAATTCCTCCCCCATCGCCGCCAACGGCCTCCTCTACTTCAGCAACAACGACGGCGCAACATTCGTCGTCAAAGCCGGCCGCCAATTCCAAATAGTGGCCACCAACCACCTCAACGAACGCATCACCGCGTCCCCCGCCATAGCGGGCAACGACCTGATCTACCGCACCGACTCCCACATCTACTGCATCACCACCGAACGCACGAAAGCCCGTAACTGAACTCGACACAAACTCCCCACGACGTCACCAGATCTTCTGATAATCCACCACGTCCTCGGCTTCGCGGTTCAACCGCTCAGCATTCTTTTCGAGGATCCTGATGTCGCGAGCGTCACGTTTCTGGCGGGCGAGGTCTCGAAGATATGCCTCCGCTGCGCGTTCCAATAGCTCCTGTGGCAGTGTGATAGATGTCTTGACTCGCATATGCTGGTTCGTCAAGACAATCATACTCCCCGATAGCTGCCCAGCCGTCAAGGTGGCGACGGGCCTCCAGGCCGGTCGCAGTTCAGTCTGGGAAGACTGAACAAGCGTGTCGTGCGCGCCGCAAAGACTCACGGAATCGTGTCTAGCTCTTCCTCACCCAGCAACCGCCTCTTACCATCCGGAAACACATCCAGCCAATCCATCCGCGAATAGGGCACCTTGTGCTCCTCGTTCGCCCAAGCCTTCTGCGGCCGGTCAAAGGGCTTCGGCTTGTGCCAAATGAAAGTATCCATGCCCGCCTCGATGCAACACTCGCCTCGTCGCACCGTCTTTCGTCCCCCGGCAAGCGCCGTAATCTCAGCAGCCCGATGCAAAGCGCGATTCGTATCCGATGGCAGATAATTCCGGCCCGCCAACGTGCGGAAATCCGGAGCCCCTTCCAAATAAGCCAGGAACCTATCGTAGGAAATCCCCGCTGCATCCCCCCGGTTGGCAAGATCCACCAAATACTGAAAGAGCCGGACACCGGCGTTCACTGAGTTCGCCACGATAGTATTCTCCAGAAGCGTGAAATATCCGAGCCTCATCCAAAGGCTGCTCTTGAAACGTTGCGTCCGTTCCCACAGCATCGCGCGATGTTTTGTCGAAGGAATCACATAGAACACCCTTGCCGAAACAGAGTGAAAGACAAAGGCCCAACCCGCCTCGCAGCCCATTTTCTCAAACGCCATCAGCGCGTCTGCAACCATGGCTTCCCGATTCACTCGCTTCTGGTGCTGGTAAATAATCAGGCTCTGTCCACGTTCCGCATAGCTCCGCAACTCAATCGGATGCACATGCTTCGGACTCGCCCATAGCCCGTTGGCGTTCCCACAAATCCCATTGTCCGGATCAAAGAACACAACTTCCGCGGAAGAAAGCCGCTCCAATGCGGACTGATTCCACGCGGAACGCGCAGCAGCGTACCTCGTCCCACCACCCACAGGTACGGGTTCCCCAAAGAAGATGGAGCCCTCCGGCAGAACCGCAGACTGCGCCACCACAGAAACCTTCCGCGCACCCCCTTTCACCATCGCCTCAAGACGATCAAACAATTCCGGCGAGCACTCCCGCAGTTTCGGATAGTCAACGAACTTCCCGTCGGAATTGTTCTCCTCCGCCCGATTCAGACACCACTGAACACCTAACCGCAGACCATCTCCGGCAAGCGCATTCAGCAGCGCATACTTCCCGAAGTCCCCTATATCTCCAACATATCGGTCCTGCACAATCGGCATTCTAGCACCCGACCCCACGCTCATCACGCCCCGCGTACGCGCAATAATAGGGAGAGCAAATGGCAGAGGTACGCCAACTCGGTGAACTCAGTATCGACGACACAGCCCTTTCGGCTCTCTGCCGCCGCTACCAGGTGAAGGAGCTTTCCCTCTTCGGTTCAGCTGTTCGCGGCGAGATGCGCGAAGACAGCGACGTCGACTTCATGGTGGAATTCCTACCCGGAGCCAGAGTCGGCCTAATCAAATTCGAATCTCTGATCGAGGAACTCGAATCCCTCGTGGGAAGATCTGTCGATCTGGTCACCAAGCGCGGGCTGAAGCCATGGTTCCGCCCTCAAGTTCTCAAGGAATCCCGCATCATCTATGCGGCCTGACTCATCTCTGCTCCACGACATCAACCCCGGCGCCCCCCTCAGAACCTGTAGTGCAACCCCAACTGCACAATCCGGTTTTCATTCCCCGGCGCCACCGACGAAATCCGTCCAAACGTCGGTGACCCGCGCACCAGGTCCGGCAACCCAAAATTCGCGTGGTTAATAAAATTCAACAGCTCCGCCCGAAACTGTAGCCGGTGCTGCTCCCGAATCGGAAAATCCTTCAGCAGCGAAAGGTCCATCGCAATCGCCCCGGGCCCATAGCCATTCGTCCGTCCGCCGTTGCCAAACGTAAACTGCGCCGGTGCGGCAAAGGCACTCACATTAAACCATTGATCCACGATCTGTCCCTTCGGCCGGTCCGATGGCAACCGCGGATCGCCAACGATATTCGGCCGCTGCGCCGACGAGAAACTGTTCGTCGTGTTCACTTGCTCAATCACCCCGTACGGCAGTCCGGACCGCAGTTCCGCAATATACCCCGCCGACCACCCGCCCACGATCCCGTTCAATATGGCATTGCCCGCATCGAGCATCTTCCCCTTGCCCACCGGCGCCTGCCACACCGAACTGAATACCCACCGGTGCTTCACGCTCCACCCCGACAAACCACGGTCCTGCGTCCGGTCATAGAAATTCGAAAATCCAGTACCCTGTGTCCCGCCCGGCTCATTGCGCGACTCCACGTCATCGATCATCCGCGAGAACGTGTAGTTCGTCTGGAAATGGAACCCGTGCGACGCCCTTTTCTCCAGCTTCACGTTCAGCCCGTGATAATTCGAGTTCCCCAGCGTCGCCGCCTGCACCGTCACATCGCTGAACTGCGGAAACGGCCGCCGGATCTGTGCGTTCCCTGCCGCCATCTGATTCATCGGAACCTGGTTGATTGTCATCGCCCCGGTCACCGCCAGCTTGTGCCCCAGCGTCGACAGATATCCGACTTCCAGCAACAGGTTCTGCGACAGCTTTCGCTCGATATTGAAGTTGAATGTCTCCAGATATCCGATCCGCCGCCCGCCCGGTTCGATAAACTCCACGCTATTCGTCGGCGTCGCGCCAAATCGTACCGCCCCGTACCCCGCCGTCAGATCTTTGTCCGTCGGAATCACCAGCGCCGGCAACCCCGTCCGCAGGTTTAGCGCCGGCGTCAAACCGTTGTCCGGTGAAATGATGTCCGCCGACAGATTGAACCCCAGACTCGCAATCGTCGGAGTCGCCTGGTCGTACTGCCCGTTGAACACGACCGCTCCGCCGCCACGGATCACCCACGAATCCGACACCCGGTAGGCAAAGCCCAGCCGCGGCCCGAAATTGTTCGGATCCCAGTTGTTGGCGTACTTCGATAACCCGTTCCGCCCGGAAAACGTCACAATCCCCGGCGTCCCCGACACCGGGTTAATCGCCGCCCGGTCAAATGAGTTTTGCCGGTTGTCCATTTTCTCCCACCGTGGCTGATCCAGATCCCACCGCAGCCCGATGTTCAACGTCAGCTTCGGCGTCACCTTCCAATCGTCCTGGAGGAACGCGCCATACGTATCGGACCGCGTCCGCAACAGCAGCGTCTCCTGCCTCTGCCCGCGTTGCACCCACCCCAGCAGCAGTGCCGCAATCCCGTTTCCCGTCGCAGTGTTGTTGAACGTGAACAGCCCGCCCGCCGACGGCTTGTTCACATCGTCATTCCGCGAATACCGGTACTCACCCCCCGCCTTGATCGTGTGCTTGCCTCGAATGTATGTCAGGTGATTCACCACCTGTGTCCCATAAATCGGCAACTGCTGCCGGTACGCCGCCTGCCCCAGCGCCGCGTAGCCCGTCACTGCCACCCGCGGAAAATCCGTTGGATCCACGCCCGGAATCCCCAACTTCCCCGCAAACCCCGTTCCCACGCCCGCCCGTGCATTGATGTTTGTCCGCCGGTCAAACGTCCCGCGCACCTCATTGATCAACGTCGGCGTGAAATTGTGGAACCACGTCCCCGTCGCATTGTAGTAAGTCTGTGGCTGAAACCGCCCCACGTTGTCCGCGCCGCGCACCGGAAAAATCGGCTCCACAGTATTCGAATTCAGATTCGCCAGAAACCGTCCATACACCCGGTTCGATTCCGAAAAATTGTGATCCACCCGCGTGATGTGCGTATTGATCGGCGTCAGGGTCCGCTGCGCCGCATAGAAATTCTGGCTCCCTGACGCCCGCCCCGCCACATTGGGAACAGGATACAGTGCCGCCAGTTGCGCCCCAATCGGGTCCAGACGTGACGCCGGAATGATGTTGTTCGGAAACGGCGGACGGTTCGCCGCCGCCGGATCCCGCACTACGGTCCGGTTCTGTGAGAAATCCCCCTTCGCCTCCTCCGCCGTCGGCACGTTCTGATAGATCGGCGCCTCTTCCGTGCTCCGCTTCCCTTCAAAATTGTAAAAGAACATCGTCTTGTTCTTCCGAATCGGTCCGCCAAGGCTAGCCCCAAACAGGTTGTAGCGCAGCACCGTCTTGTCCGTGGAAAAGAAACTCCGCGCGTCAAACGAATCGTTCCGCACGTACTCATACGCCGATCCGTGAAACTCATTCGTCCCCGACTTCGTCGTCATCTGGATCACTCCGCCGCCCGTGCGCCCCAACTCCGCCGCATAGTTCGACACCGCCACGTTGAACTCCTGCAGCGCCTCCACCGGCGGATCCACGTTCAACGTCTGAGTCCCCAATCCGATATTCTGCGCGTTGCCCCCGTCCATCATCCACATCGCATTGTTTCCCCGGCCACCCGCAATGGCAAACTGACCCGCCGATCCGTTCCCCGTCACAAATCCCGTCAACCGCACCAACTGCGCCGCTCGCCGGTCAATCAACGGCATGTTCGCAATCGTCCGGTTCTCAATCACCGCGCCCACTGCGGCCGTCTCCGATTGCAGCAGCGGCGCCGACGCCTCTACCGTCACGCTCTCCGCCACCGCGCCAACCTCCAGCGTGATATCCAATCGCGCTGGTGTCCCGGTCTCCAGCACAATGCCCGTAGCCTGATACCGCTTGAACCCCGTCTTCTCCGCTTCCACCCGGTAACTGCCCGGCTTCAGCAGCGGCAGCACATAGTTCCCATCCGTGCTCGATGCACCCGACGTCCGTTCCCCGGTCGCGGTATTCACTGCATGCACCGCTACCTCCGTGACCACGGCACCCGTCGAATCCGTGACAATCCCGGAAATCGTCGCATTCTGCGCTCCGGCAATCGTGGCCAGCGCCAACCCAAGTAAGATGATTCTCAGCATTCGTGCCCCTCAATAATATATGGGTTAGGCTCCATTCCCTAACCGGCCAGTCCCAGGCTGCCCCAATTCGTTGCGTGAAACCACCAGCCACAACCCCACCCCGCAAACCACCAACCCCGCCAGCGACCACTCCAGCGGCAGATACGCCAGCTTGTTCTTCACGAAGTAGTCCCGCACCGCCGGTACACTGATCACCGCCACCGCCAACCCATTATTCAAAGCATGCGCCACCATCCCCGGCAGCACGCTCTTGCTATGCCAGAACAACCACCCGATCGCCAGCCCCAGCAGCAACACCGGCATCATCCGGTAAATCGACGCATGCGCCACCGCAAACAAAAATGCGCTCAACCCGATCGACGCCCACATCCCCAACTTCCGGAACGCCCCCTGCATAAACCCGCGAAACAGCAACTCCTCACAGATCCCCGGCGAAATCGAAACAGCGAACAGAATCCATGCAATCGGAATATCCACCCGGTCCAGCATCATCACTTTCTGCAGCCCCTTTGCCAACGACTCCGGCGGAGCCAGCAGCCGCAGCGTCAAACTCGCCGCACTCCCCGCGCTCAATCCTACCAGCACTCCAGCAATCATCGGCCGCCACCCCGGCCAGCGCAGCGACAACGTTTCTTTCACCGGCAGTTTCATCGCCCACACCGCCAGCAGCACCGGAGCCAGTATCATCCCATACTGCGTCACCACCAACAAAAATCGCAGGTCGATCTTCGGCACCGTGCTCCCGTAAAACAGCAGCACCAGCACCCCGCAGAACATCGCAAACGCCATCGACGGAGTCACCTCGCGCCGCTTGTCCCCAAACCCAAACAGCCCGCGGAAGGTGTCCTTTCCACCGGTCAGCAGATTCTCCCGTTCAAACACTCGCGCCGCAAACAACAGCGCCAGCGTCGCATATGCCGCCGAAGACACCAGCGTTAGAAATATGAAGTCCGGCTTAGCCTCTCCCACCAGCAGCGCCTTGATCAACAGCGCCACATTCACACACGGGATAAACACCGTATATACGTTGGCCTCCACCCCCGGCAACATCGTCACCGCCGCCGGCATCATCGTCAGCATCATCACCGGAGTCGCCAGATTCTGCCCATCCCGGAAATCCTTCGCAAACACCCCAATCGCCAGAAACAGCGCCGACGTCAGAAACGTCACCGGCACCAGCACCACAAACACCAGCACATACTGCTTCGGCCCCAGTGACGATCCCTGGCTCATTTGCCGGGCTACATTGTTGAACGTCAGCCCCAAACTCGTAATGTTCGCCGCCGCCGCAATCAACGTAATCGTCGCAATCGCCGCGAACTTGCCCACCACAATCTCCAGCGGCCGCACCGGAGCGCACAACAACGTCTGCATCGTGTTGCGCTCCTTCTCGCCCGCCGTCGTTTCCACCGCCCGGTAAAACCCCGCCGTCGCCGAAATCGCCAACAGCACAAACGGCAGCGTGATGCTTACACTGAATCCCGACCGCCGCAACTTCGGAGCGACGTCCCGCGCTTCCATTCCAACCCCGGCAGTGAAACCCTTCTCTAACCCGCGGCTCTCTTCTCTCGCCTGCAGCAACTGCTTGCGATACTCGTCCATCGCCGTGCCTAACCGCCCCCGAACCCGCCGTGAATCCTGCCGCACCGAATCAAACAAAATCATCACTTCCTGTTTTCCGTCCTTCGCACCGCCCGGCAGCAGCACCAGCACCGCATCTGTCTTTCGATCCAGCACCAGCGGCCGCGCCGCCGCCGTCAGCGGATGATTCGATGCCTTGTCCCGCATTTCCTCCGTCTTCTTGTCCGCATCCGGATCCTCCGCGTCGGGATATGGCTCAAATTGCGAAAACTCTCCCATCCGCAGCCGCTCCCCAATTTCGCCCGGCAGATCCTGGTTCACCGTCACATCGAAATTACGCGACCGCAGCAACTGCAACAAACCCGGCGCGGGCTCACCCCAAACCAGCACCTTCGCCCGCCGTTGCGCGCTCTCCTTCTCCAGATTCTGCTGGAACCGCGACATCCCGATAATCAACATCGGATACAACAGCAGCGGCAGCACCAGCATGAACACAATCGTCCGCCGGTCCCGCAAAGTCTCCCGCAGTTCCTTCAAATAGATGGCTCGTACAATGCTCCGCCGCATGACATCACTCTCCAATCGCCCGCAAAAATGCGTCCGTCAGATTCTGCGCTCCGCTCCGCCCGATGATCTCCGCCTGCGATCCCTCTTCCGCTTTCCGCCCCTCGTGAATCATCACAATCCGGTCGCACAGATACTCTGCTTCACTCATGATGTGCGTCGAAAACAGCACCGCCTTGCCACTGTCCCGCTGGCTGCGAATCGCATCCACAATAAACTTCCCGCTCAGAATATCCAGCGCCGTCGTCGGCTCATCCAGAATCAGAATCTCCGGATCATGCAAAAACGCCCGCGCAATGTTCGCCCGCTGCTTCTGCCCCGCCGACAAAGTCTCGCAAGGCCGGTCGGCGAAACTCTTCATATCGAGCGAAGCGATCAACTCCTCCGCCCGCTGCTTACGCTCGCCTTCCGCCAATTCGAATAATTCCCCAAAGTACAGCAGCACTTCGCGAGGCGTCAGCCGCATATAAAGCTGCGTATCGCCCGAAAGAAACCCGATCCGCCGCTTCGCCTCCAGCGGCGCCACCTGCATATCGTATCCGCACACGCCAACCTGCCCTGCATCCGGCGTCAATATTCCCGCCAGCATCCGCAGCACCGTGGTCTTTCCCGCCCCATTCGGGCCCAGCAATCCCACGATTTCGCCGGCATGAACTTCGAAGCTGATTTCGTCTACGGCCTTCACCGCGCCGAACTGTTTCTTCAGCCCGGCACACGCTAACCTGACCCCGTGCGTCATTTCCTATCCAGTGTAGTCGGTTCCCCCGCGCCCAACGGAGTGCCCGCTATTTCCGCACCAACTGACCTTTTAAGCGGTTAATCCACTCCACCTGTTCCTTCTTCAATCCGCCCGCCTCGCGCTCCACCAATTCCGCCGCACGGCTTTCCTGCCCGGCTGCCAGAGCAAGCCATGCCGGCGCCTGCAGCCGCACATGGTCCCTCCGGTCTCCACTCTCCAGCATCATACTCCCCAACTTGTACCGGCACGCGCTCACGCCTTGGCTCGCACACAACCGGTAATTCTGCCGCGCCCGCTCCTTGTCTTGGGCAACGCCTTCTCTTCGTCCTGCGGAAAACCCTGACCCTTTATCCGTCGCAATGCGATTTGATACACGGCCGGACCATACTGTTTCTGCGCCGAGCGCTGAATCAGTTCGAGCCCTTCCACTTCATCCTTCGGTCCATTCTCCCCCGCCACTCTCCACATCCCCACCACATACATCGCCGGCGGGTATTTTTTCAGGCTCAATTCTTCCAGCTTTTTTCGCGCGTACCTCCACCGTCGCATCCACATCCACAGCCACACCGTTCTTCCTGCCCGGCTCGAACTCCCACTGCTCCAGCGCTGTCTTCGCTTGTTCGTCCAACCCGTACCCTAATGGGCTGATCAACTCGATTTCCGTGATCTTCCCCTGCACCCCGTTCTCCCGCGCTTCCTCCGTATAGGTCGGCTCCACTTTCCGCTTGAGATTCGGTGCCTTTGTCTCCTGCCCAAACACACTCGCCGCCACCAGCCACAACCCCACCGCCCGGAAACCCATACCCACATAGAATGTACCAACCCGCTCTCACCGTCAATCCCACCGCCTTCTCCCCATATGAGAAAATAGTGCCCGTTATGCCGCATACCCGCCGCAGTTTCGTTTCCCTCACCGGAGCCGCGTTAGCCGCTCCCGCCATGGCCCCGGCCGCCGCTGCCAACGCCAACGGCGATACCTTCAAACTCGGAGTCGCCAGCTACTCCCTGCGCGAATTCAACCGCTCCCTGGCCATCAAATCGGTGAAGCAAATCGGCACACCGTATATCAACATCAAAGAGTTTCACCTCTCCTATCGCAGCACGCCCGAAGAGATGGCCAAAGCCAAAGCCGACTTCGCCAAAGCGGGCCTGCAAATCCTCGGCGGCGGCACCATCGGCCTCACCAAGAACGACGCTGCCGATATCCGCAGCTATTTCCAATACGCCAAGAACGCCGGCATGCCCTTAATCGTTGCCGCGCCCAGCGCCGAAACGCTGCCCCTCGTCGAGAAGGCCGCCATTGAGTTCAACGTCAAAGTCGCCATCCACAACCACGGCCCCGAGGACAAGCACTTCCCTACGCCCCAATCCGTCCTCAAACTCGTCAAAAACATGCACCCGCTCATGGGCCTCTGCATTGACGTCGGCCACACCGCCCGCACCGGCGTCGATGTCGTCGAATCCATCGCCGAAGCTGGCCCTCGCCTCCTCGACATGCACATCAAAGATCTCCGCGACATGAAAGCCAAAGAGAGCCAGTGCATCGTCGGCGAAGGCGCCATGCCCGTCGTCGCCATCTTCAAACAACTGAAGAAAATGAACTACTCCGGCGGCGTCATGCTCGAATACGAAATCGACGCCGATAACCCCGTCCCCGGCATGCTTCGCTCGTTCGCCTACATGCGCGGCGTGCTCGCCGGAATGCGCGGATAAAGGAACTTCGACAAATATGAGACTGCGCGGTCTTGTTCTTCCCTGGATCGCTTGCGCCACTGCTCTATCCGGCGCGGCCCCCTCTTTCGAGAAAGACATTGCCCCCGTCCTGGCGAAGCATTGCGCCGCTTGCCATTCGGGGAAGAACAAGGCCAGCGACTACTCCGTCGAATCCATGCGCGACGTCATCGCCGGCGGCAAGAAGCATGGCAAAGCCGTCGTCGGCGGCCACCCCGAATTGAGCCCCCTCCTCCACATGGTCAAGGGCGAAAAGGAGCCTCGCATGCCCATCGGCTCCAACCTCGCCAAAGCCGACATCGACAACATCGAAGCCTGGGTCCGCGCCATGCCCTCCGAAGCCGCCGCCCAGAAACCCGTCTGGCGCTGGCCCTTCGAAAAACCCGTCCGCCCCGCTGTCCCCACCGTCACCAACAAACAGTGGACCCGCAACCCCATCGACCAGTTCCTCCTCGCCAAACTCGAAGCCGTCAAACTTGCTCCCGCCCCTGAAGCCGATCGCCGCACCCTCGCCCGCCGCGCCTTCTACGACCTCATCGGCCTCCCGCCCACGCCAGAGGAAATGCAGCAGTTCCTCAACGACTCCACTCCACAAGCCTGGGAAAATCTCATTGACCGCCTCCTCGCCGATTCACGCTACGGCGAACGCTGGGGCCGCCACTGGCTCGATCTCGTTCGCTATGGCGAAACCAGCGGCCTTGAAGGCGATGGCCCCATCGGCAATGCCTGGCGCTACCGCGATTGGGTCGTCAGCGCCTTCAATAACGACATCCCCTACGATCGCTTCGTCCATCTCCAACTCGCCGGCGGCGACGAACACTCCAAGACCCGCAACAACTACGCCCCCGACGTCCAGGGCCACATCCCGCTCGGCTTCCTCCGCCTGGCGCCCTGGGATCGCTCCAACCTCGTCGCTGATGAGGTCCGTCAGAATTACTTGAGCGAGATCACCACCACCGTGGGCTCCGTCTTCCTCGGACTCTCCGTCGGCTGCGCCCGTTGCCACGATCACAAATACGACCCCATCCCGCAGAAGGACTACTACCGCATGCAGGCCTTCTTCAACGCCATCCAGGTCGAAAACGTCGACGTCCCCTTCAAAGATCCCGATTTCCGCAAAAAGGCCGAAGCCACCGTCAAAGAGTTGCAAGCCCGCCTCAAGGATGGCCCCGAAAAACTCGAGCTCGACAAATTCGAAGCCGAAGCACTCAAACAATTCATCGCTGCCCGCAAGAAGCTCTCTACCGCCCCCGACTACAAACTCACCCGTGAAGATCTCCGCCTCGACATGCGCCTCGGCGACAAGTCGCTCTTCAACAAACAGGAGCGCGATCTCCACGCCGAACTCTTCGAAGACGCCAATCGTACCCAGGATCCCGAAGAGAAAGAGCCTCTCGAAAAACTCGAAGTCGCTCTCATGCAGCGGCTCCAGAATCGCCCCGAACGCTTCGATACGCTCCGCACCGAAGACCTCCGTGGCGAACTCGGCCGCACCACCTCCAAAATCTTCCCCGCCGATCAGCGTGACAAACACCGCGAACTGAGCGAAAAACTCGAAGTCTATCGCCGCCGCATCGGCCGCTGGTCCACCAATGCGCTCAGCGTGAAGAACGTTCCCGGCCCGCCCAACGGCCCCATGATCGCCCCCACTCGCGTGCTCATCCGCGGCGATTATCGCCAACCCGGCGAGCCCGTCGAAGCCGGCTTCCTCACCGCCATCGCCGGCAAAGCCGAGCCCGCCGTCATCGAGCAGGATCGTTACCGCCAGTTCCCCACCCGCGGTTGGCGCACCACGCTCGCCAAATGGATCGCCAGCCCCGACAACCCGCTCACTGCCCGCGTCATGGTCAACCGCATCTGGCAATTCCACTTCGGCAAAGGCATCGTCGCAACGCCTAGTGACTTCGGCGCCAACGGTGAGCGCCCCACCCACCCCGAACTCCTCGATTGGCTCGCTCACCGTTTCATCGACGAAAAGTGGAGCATCAAATCGATGCACCGCCTTATGCTAACTTCGGCCGCGTACCGTCAATCCTCAGAAAACGCCGCCTATCAGTCCAACACCACCGACGCCGAAAACAAACTCCTCTGGCGTTTCCCCCGCCGCCGTCTCGAAGCCGAAGAAATCCGCGACAGCATTCTCTACCTCAGCGGCCGTCTCAACACCGAGCGTGGCGGCCCCAGCATCTTCCCGCCGCTCCCCGAAGATCTCGCCGACTTCGCCCGGTACGGCCGTGGCGGCGGTCTCATGTGGGAGACCAACGAAAAGCCTGAGGATGCACTCCGCCGCAGCATCTACATTTTCCACCGCCGCAGCCTCCCGCTTCCTTCCATGGCATCCTTCGACGCTCCGGTCTTCAGCGAATCCTGTGATCGCCGCAGCGCCACCACCACGCCGCTGCAAGCCCTCTCCATGATGAACGGCTACCTGGTACAGGAAGAAGCCGTCCACCTGGCCAAGCGAGCCGGCACTCTGGAAAACGCCATGAACCTGGTCCTCCAGCGCAACCCGACGCCGGAAGAAGCGCAGCACCTCAGAGGCAACCTCGAATCCCTCTGCCGCGTGCTGCTCAACTCCAACGAATTCCTTTATCTCGACTAGCTCGTAAAGCCCCCGGCCCGCTGCCGGCCTACCGTGCTTCCACCGCTGCCGGAGCCGGACGCAAGGCCCGCGCAATCCCCTGCGCCATGTACGCCGGAGCTGCCGCGTACCATGCTGCCGCCGGTATCCAGATGAACCACACCACCGCGCGATACGGCCATGGCAGTAATCCCCACGCCTCAATCCAAATCCCCACATTGCCCAGCGAAGTCAGCATCACCGCCAGCGCAAACGCCCCATAGCAGTGCCCGATGTATCCACCTGCCAGATGCCGGCCAGACCGCCACAGGATCACTGATTCCACCAGCAACAAACTCAGCAGTGGATCCGACGCCCAGTTCAGCATCGCAAACACGTTGAATCGCCGTCGCAGGTCCGGCAGCCAGTCAATCACTTCCTTCGCCTGGTGCAGACAGAACAACACACTCAGCCCGATCAGTACGTAATCCACCTTCGTCAATGTCCGCAGCAATCCCAACTGCCGGTATACCTTCAGCACCAATCCCAACCCGCAGCCGAGCAAAAGGAACATCAGCGGACTCGACATGACAATCCCCATGTCCCGCACGACAGTGGGATCCAACCATTGGTATTCCATCAGAACCGGCCGCAGCAACTGGGAAATCGAGGTTCCCAAAAGTCGTACCGCCGCCGCCATCGTCAACAGGAACCACGCCAGTTCCATTGGTTCCCCCGGCTCAAAGCCCTTCCACACCGAATAACTCAGGTAAAGTTGTACCCCACACGTGAACACCAGAAACCAGGCCCCCGGATAACGGAAAAAATGAACCGTCCAGGCCATGTCCCCTGTAATCGCCCACATCACCGCTGACAACACGGACGCCGCGAATGCGCCCACGCTCACCGCCGCTAACTGCCTCGGCGATATCACCCATCTCATCGCGCCATCTCCTGCAGTAGTTTCGCCCGGAGACTTGCCGCCGCCTTCCCCCCCATCAGCAATCGCAAAGTCCGGTCGACGGTATCATATGCCTCCCGGGTGTTCGCAGAATGGTGTACCCGTTCCTCCACCTGTGCCGCCATCCGCACCCCAACATACTCCTCCAGCATCTTGCGAACCTCCGGAGTCACCTGGAATGTCACTGTCGGTGCGCCCTCTTCATAAGCTCGCATCGCCGCCATCAGATTCCGCCGGATCCCGTCTAGCTCCTCACTACCCTGCTCTGCCAGAATCGCCATCTGCGCATCCATCGTCCCCAATCTCCGCAAACACTCCTTGCATCGCAGCAAGTGCACACGCACTCGTAACGACCGAAACCACCCGGATTCTCCGTCGAGGTACAAAACCAGATCCCCATCCTCGGGATGCCACGACGGTTTGCTACTCGTCCGACCTTCCATGCTTGAGATTCTCCCGTGGTCCGAATTCCGACTGCAGCTTTTTCACTGCCCGGGCGATCATCGTGCCCACCGTGCCAACCGTCACGCTCAAGGCGTCGGCAATCTCCGCATAGCGGAACCCCTCTGCCCTCAACCTCATCGCCTGCAACTCGCGTGGAGACAACAACTGTGGCAGCCGGCGCTGCACATCGATCATCATCTCCTGTACGCCCCTGGACCCGCCGCCGCTATCCACACGCACGCTTTCATCCCGTGCCGAGCGAACAAGAGCCCGTTCCAGATACTCCTTCAAGTACTGATGCAGCCACCTTCTTGGATCATCCACCGTGTTCCCTTGCCGCCGAAACACGAAATAGCGGAAGAAAGTCTCCTGCACCCCATCCTGCGCCAACGACCCGTCTTCGCGCCCTACGGTCATCCTCGCAAACCGCAACAGCCACGCCGAGTGCAGTTCGTACATCTCCAGCACTTCCTGGTGAAGGTCACGGTCCCCTTCCGCCTCCGACAGTTCCCCTGCGCCGGTTGCAGCCGGTGGAAACTTCGCCGCCGTTTCCAGGAAGTCTGCGATGATGTGCTCCTGTGCCTTCAAGTATAAACATAGAACCCTCCAACGGGTTCACCCAATTGGAGGATTCTTGCTGAATCGATAGTACTAGCAACCAACGCCGACGAACTCGCGACGCCTACTCAGCCGCGCACGTCAGTAAGCGGTCCCTTAGTCGTTCAATTGGAACGTGCCAACAAAAGCGCTACGCTTGTCCGGGCTCTTCCAGGTCGTCCCCAGCCCGTCACCCTGATAGCTGTGCGCCAGCGAGTACGCCGGCATCGCATGCTCCAGCTTCGTCAACGGCTGGTACCAGACCTCTTCGTTCGTGCAAATGTGATCCCCATCGTGGATCGCACGCGTCGTGATCTCCGCAATCGCGCCCGCCTTCAACGTCGCCGACGCGCTGTGAATGTTGTTGTTCTTCACCGTCAGATCCACGGGAGCATACACAACCTTCACCACCTGCTGCATCAGGTCGCCGCCCATCTTCGCCGCGAACTTCTGCAACGCCATCCGCTGCTCGGCATTGGCCCGCTCGTCCACAATCAGCACCGACTTCACCGGATACGCATTCGTGTGGACATCGCCCAGCGTCGCACTGGCCTTCACCACGCCCACAACGCCCAACCCGTCCAGGCTCACGCCTTCAAAGTTCCCCTTCGACACCTTCCAGCCAAACACGGCCAGGTCGCCCATCAGGTTCACTTCGGCATTCGCAAAACAGGGTCCGGTAAAAATATCGGCCGTGCGCGCTTCCACGTATTCTCCGTGCAAACGCGATTTTTCCAGTCCGGCGCCAAACGCCAGGGAGGTTAGCGCAGCGGACAGAACGATAGCTTTCATCGACGTCATTATCCTCAGCCTCCTACTCAAAACTATATCATCCCGGGCAGCTTAGCCCTCGCTGCCCGGGATAACCCTACAACTCTTCGTAACACTTCCGGTACGGGTTGCATTCGTAATCGTCTACAACCCGCCCGTCCGGCCCCATCATTACCTGCGTCTTGTGACACCAGTACGCCCGGTCATTGCCGTGCTGCACATTCGGGTCCCAGGTGGTGTCCACAAACAGACCCTTCCACCGAATGTTCGAACACCGGTCGTCATCAATCACCGTAAGGCTGGACCGTTCCACGCAATTACCCTCGCGCCTTGGCCGCTTCCAGCAGCGCGCGCTTCACAGCCACGCGTGCCAGTTGCACCTTGTATGCATTCCCGCTCAGCGGCTGCGCACCGTTCAACGCGCTCTTGCCCGCCTCCGTCGCCACATCCTGCGTCAGCGACTTTCCGGCCAGCATTTGCTCGGCTTCCGTTGCCACCACCGGCGTCGGCCCAACGTGACCCAGCACCACCTTGGCGCTCGCCACGCTGCTGCCCTTCATCTTGATCGCCACCGAAGCCGTCACCAGAGGCCAATCCAAAGCCTCCTTCTGACGCACTTCATAAGTGGCATTCTTCACGCCGCGAGCCGAAGGCACCACCACTTCCGTCAGGATCTCGTTCGCCGCCAGCGACAGTTCGCGCCCCGAGTTGCTGCTCGGAACCACGAACAATTGCTCCACCGGCACTTCCCGATTCCCGTTCGGTCCAGCGATCTTCGCCTTCGCCCCCAGCGCGATCAGCGCCGGTGCCAGGCTCGATGCGTTCACGTAGTAAGCCTGCGACTTCGGGAAAATCGCGTGATAGCGGTTCTCTCCGTCAACCACGAGACTCTTGCCATTCTCCTGGCCCAGAACCCCGTAGCCGTTGCGGAAATACCAGCACCGCGGACGCTGGCAGAGATCCCCGCCCACCGTGCCCATGTTGCGGATCTGCGGGCTTGCCACCCCCATCGCCGCCTGGTGCAACGACGGATACTCCGTCCGTACCGCCGCGTTTTCCATCAGCTCATCCAGCGTCACGGTCGCGCCAATCCGCAACCCTGCCGCCGTCTTTGAAATCCCGCCGAGTTCCTTGATCCCCTTAATGTTGATCACTCGCTTCGGCGTGTGGATGTATTCCTTCATCAAGCTCAGCAGGTCCGTGCCACCTGCCAATATATCGGCCTCTCCCCATTGCGAGGAGAGCATGCCGATCGCTTCCTTCACAGAAGTTGGACTTGCGTACTCAAACGCTTGCATGTTACGCGCTCCTCCTTTCTTCGAGAGCCCTCAAGACCCGGTCCGGTGTCAGCGGAATAATCGGCACGCGGACCCCGATCGCATTGGCTACCGCGTTGGCAATCGCTGCCACGCCGCCAACCGTCGGCGGTTCGCCCAACCCGATCACGCCGCGCTTGTCCAGTTCCTCGCGCAGATCCATGTGCACGATGATTTCGCCGATATCGGCAGCGCCGGCCAGCTTGTAAAACTCCATATCGGGGTTCAACACACGGCCCGTCGCCTGATCCATCACCCGCTCTTCCATCAGCGCGCCGCAGATCGACATGATGCAGGCGCCCGCTACCTGGCTCTCGGCAAGCTTCGGATTCACTACCAATCCGCAATCCTGCACCGCCACCATGCGGTTCATCTTCACCACGCCGGTTTCCACGTCCACACTGACATCGGCAATCTGCACGCCGGCAACACCCTGTGTATTCAAACCCAGAGGATTGCGCGGATTGTTCTGCCCCTGCTCGGAGATGCTCTGCGTCCCCAGCTTGCGGCAGGCAGCCGCCCACGTCAGCGACTTCGCCGGATCGCCCTTCACCTGGATCTTCCCACCTACGGCTTCCAACTTATCGGCCGTCGTGTTCAGCGCAGGAGCAACCTTCTCAAACAGCTTGTCCAGTGCGTTCACCGTCGCGATGCGCGTCGAGCTGCTCACGCCGCCCACCGTCGTCGATCCGCCCGACCCGTTCGAAGGAGGCAGCGAGTTGTCGCCCAGCTTCACCTTCACTGCGTTCACCGGCAGGCCCAGCGTTTCCGCCGCTACCTGCGCAATGATCGTCCGCGTTCCGGTGCCCAGATCCTGGCTGCCCAGTTCGATATCCACCGAGCCATCCGGGTTGATCTTCGCGTTGCACGTCGAGGCATGACCCGCGCCACCCCACGAACAGATGCCAACGCCCAGGCCACGCTTCACCGGTCCCGATCCGGAGTCGCCACGGCGATGCCACCGCTTACTCCACTCGGCCAGTTCCGCCGCCTTCTTGAATTGGTAGATGTACGATTCGCGCCGCGGCTCGGGAGCATACTCGATGTTCTTCACGAACACCTCAATCGGATCCATGCCCAGCTTCGCCGCCAGATCCTCCACCGCCGCGCACGTCAGGAACGATGCCTGCGGATGGTTCGGAGCGCGCCACGCACGCAACGGCCCGCCGTTCGTCGCCACCGCCGAATGGTTCAAGCGCCGGTTCGGAATGTTCGTGATCACGTACGGAATCGGAGGCATTGCGCCGCCGCCCATTCCGCCCGTCGCCCACGACGTCGATTCCCACGCGATGATGGTGCCGTCTTTCTTCGCCCCCATCTTGATCTTCGCGTAGGCCGAAGGACGGTTCCCGGCGATGTTCAGCTCCGTCGCCCGGTCGAGGAACGTCTTCACTGGACGCCCGCCGCTCGCCTTCGAGAGCTTCGCGCCTTCCACGCCCCAGCGGTCCGATCCGAACTTGCTGCCGAATCCGCCGCCAATGTGGTCCTGGTGCACCTTGATCGCCGTCGCAGGCAATTCAATGTTCTTCGCCAGATCGCCGCCGATACCGGAAACGTTCTGCGTCGACGGCCAGTAGTTCACCTGGTCGCCGTTCCACTGCACTACCTGTCCGTGCGATTCCAGGCAGCAGTGCGTCAACACCGGAATGCCGTAGTGGCCTTCGTTGACAACATCCGCGTCCTTGAACGCCTTGTCCGGATCGCCCGTCAATTGCTCACCGGCAGGCTTCGCCCGGTTGCCCACCTTCGAAATGTCTTCCTCCCGCACCACGTGCGGCAACACTTCGTAATCAATCTTGATCATCCGCACAGCGTCGCGAGCCTGCTGCTCGGTGGCCGCCGCCACCACCGCGATTTCCTGGCTCTGCCACTGCAGTTCCGTACCCGCCGGCGCAATCACTCGCACCGCCGTCACGCCCGGAGCCTTCTCCGCCGCGCTCACATCGATGCTCCGCACCCGCGCATGCGCGTAAGGCGAGGTCAGCAACGCCGATTGCAGCATCCCCGGCCTGTTCAGATCCGAGTTGTATTTCGCCCGGCCAGTCGACTTCTCAATTCCGTCATGACGCGAAAGGCGCTGGCCAATGGCCTTGCGCGTACTCATGGGGGGCCAACTGTAATTAGGCATTCTTGCCTCCCTTCATCGCTTTCGCGGCTTCAAGAACTGCCTTCCGGACACCCACATAGGTGCCGCACCGGCACAGATTGCCGCCCAACCCGGCTTTCACCTGGTCATACGTCGGATTCGGATTCTTATCCAAAAAGCCCTTCGCCGCCATCACAAAGCCCGGCGTGCAGTAGCCGCACTGCTGTCCGTCGTTGTTCACAAACGCTGTGCTCAACGGATGCGGCCGTCCATTCGTCGCGATCCCTTCGATCGTCTGAATCTGCTTGCCCTGCGCGTCAATCGCCAGTGTCGTGCAGGAATAGATCACTTTCCCGTTGGCGATCATCGTACACGCCCCGCAAGTCCCGCGATCGCAGACTCGCTTTGCGCCCGTTATATCTAAATGATTGCGGCAGGCATCGAGCAGGGTCACCCGCGGCTCGACGTTCAGGTTATGTACCTTGCCGTTGATGTTCAACGCAACCGGCACCGCTCCGGGACCCTGCTTGGCCCCACCTGCCTGTGCCGCTTCCGCTTCCTGTTCACCCAGGAGTGCGCTTCCAATAGCGCCGCTGGTAACGCCCACGCCACGGAAGAATCCGCGGCGTGAAAACCCGCCTTTCGGTGGGGCTTTCTCGTCCAGTTCGTCGTGGTGCTTACTCACTGCTGACACCGTCCTTTCGTGTCTTTTTTCTTCCCTTCCGGCTCGTGTCTGCGGGAGTGCAGCGACACGACCGGATACTCATACTAGGCCGTGAAGATAACTGACTATATCAGATGATACCGAAAAGGAACAAGGCGCACGAGTTGCACCACGGGTTACCGTTTCTTCCCCCTCAAATTGCGCACCGCCGCCTCTAACTGCTTCCTCGATGCCCACTCCGGAAGCTCCCCCAAGCCCCGCTCAAATGCATCCAACCCAGCCGTCAAATCCCCACCCGCTTCCTGCACCCGCCGCGCCCCCGTCAGGATCGTATGCAGCCCGTTCACCTCCCGCCCGAACACCTCCGGATATGCCCCCTTATACTGCGGGAACGTCGCGGCGATCCGCTCCATATAAAGGTTCATCGCCGGAGCCAGTCCCGCCGTCACCTTCGGCACATCGTTCGCAATCAGGTATGGCGCCAGCGAATACCCCCCACCCGCCGATGCCAGCATCTTTGCCAGGTCCGCTTCGATCGTCGGCCGCTCCAAAATCCGCCGCAACACTTCCGCCCGAAAATTCTCCGGCCGCGGCCCCGTGTACAAATCCACCAGCGCCTCGATATCGCAATCCACCGGCAGCCCCGCCAGCCGCCCCCGCAATTCGCGCAACTCCGTGTTCGCTTCCTCTTCCTGCCGCAGCCGCTCCGCCCGAGCCTTCTCCCGACTCGCCTTCCACTCTGCCAGGATCTCTTCCCGCGCCTGTATCACTTGGTACCCCGCCGCACCCGTCGTCGCCACCACCGGAACACCAATCGACACCAGCGCCACCAGCGCCACAAACACAGGAGCCCGTTCCGCTCCCACAACCATCAGCCAGCCCAGCACCACCACCAACCCCGCCGGCATCAGCAGGCACGTCCATTTATCCAGCAAGCCCGGCAACCCCATATGCGGAGTGCGCATCAGAAACGCCACCACCATCAGCCCAAATCCGCCCACCACCATCCACCATCGCAACCCGCTCAACGCTCCGCGAAACCATGCCATCCCCGTCAACACACCGGCCCCGATCCACCACGGGAACAATACCCACACCGTAAAGAACGCTAACCCCAGCCGTGCGTCCGGACCTTTTGCATTATCGAGTAGCGCTGCCGAAATCGGAATCAGCCCTAGCCCCAGAAGCACCAGCAGTATGTTCGCCATCACACCCCATCAGGCGCGGTCCTCCCCGCGATTCCCTCACCAGGTAATCCCCCAGTTCTCCCAATCCCTGCAAACACACATCGGCCCCCACCCGTTGCCCCAACCCTGCGTCCAACCGGTACGCCTGCCCGCCCACCACAATCCGTGGGCGCCGGTCCCCCATCTTTTCCTTCACCATCTCCACCATCTCTGATACCTGCAACAACCCCGAGGCTATCGTCGTCGAAATGAGAAGGTGCGAGATGTGATTCCATTCCACCAGCGGCACCAATCCGTCCAGCGGCGTATTCGCCCCCGTATAGAACACGCGATAACCCTCGACACGCAGAGAATCACGCACAATTTCCGCGCCGACCGTGTGCCACTCCCCCGCTGGCACCACAACCGCCACCGATTGATCCTTCGTTGGTTCCGCTTTCGCCGGCAAACTCCGCCGCATCACCTGCTGCACAATCGCCGTCGCTACATGCTCCTCCGCCACACTCACACATCCCTCGCTCCACAACTTCCCAACCGTTCGAAGCGCCGGACCCACTACGCCCTCCCACCAACTCCGCAAATTCGGCTGAACGTCCACCACCGGCTCACTCCCCGTCAACAAAGACGCAAGAAACAATTGCGCTTCTTGCGGCAATTGCTCTTCCCTAAGTGGATCGCCCGGCCCCTTCCCCGCCATGCTGCAAAACGTCTCGTGCGCCTGCACCAATACATCGTACAAATGCACCAGCGGCGCTCCCTCCGCCCGATTCCCCGCTTCTTCCCTCACCACCTCCCGCCACGCCTCTAATTCCACCCGGAAACGGTCTACCGCCAACCCCCGCGCCACCCACGACCCATAAGCCCAGTGCAGCGTCTCCAACAGACAGCGATGAGAACCCAGCAACAGGCAGGCATGCACGCACTTCGTGTGCTGCAATCGGCTCTCGAACATCCCGCTCGCCCACTCACCCCCCGCCCGCTCCCGCCATCGCGCATCCACCTTCGTCGCCAGCAGCGGCGCATATTCTCCATACCATTGCGCCGCCTGCCGGCTCACCGCCCGCAGCGCCGCTTCCAGCCTAGAATTCAACTCCAATTGGTTCCAAATCATGAGACATTCCTATTGTCTCCCATCCCATTACCGCACGCGAATGATTTCCGCCCCGTGCCGTGCCACCTTCACCGAAAATTCTCCGTCCTTCCTCCCCAACTCCCGATGCCGCCATACATCCCGCACCCGCTTCCCGCCCCGCACACCCAGTTCCTCCCACTTCACCGCCATATTCCCCGCCGTCTCTCCCAAATTGAAAAGCCCCACCACCACCGATCCATCCTCCATCGGCTTCGCCAGCACCAGTTCCCCCTCCGTCTGCCGCACAATCCGTGCCTGCTTGCCCAGCGCATCCTGATTCACATCGATCACTTCCCCATTGCACAGCACATTCAACGTGAAAGCATCCAGCCGCGACATCATTCCCGAATAAAACAGCGGCGACGCCATCAGCGCCCACATCGACATATAGGAATATTGCTCGTCCGCCGTCAGCGCCGTCCGCTTCGGCTCCGCCTTCTGGTCCCGAGCATTCCCCACCCACCCAATCAATAGATAGTCCGGATCATTCCACTTCCCCGGCCCCGCATACTCCCACAGCTTCGCGTTCTTCAACCCAATCGAATAAAATCCCGGCAGCCGCGAATCCTTCTCCAATCCCAAATCGCCTGTCGTCCGCCAGCTCTGTCCGCCCACTTCCCCGCCCCACTTCCACACATCCCCCATCCCGTACTGGCACAGGTTCATCTGGATATCGCGATCCTGCTTCTTCAGCAACGCCCCCATCAGTTCATATGGCTTCTTCAAATCGGCGAGTTCCTTCCCGCCCGCCACCTGCCGGTAGGAACACCAGTCGTACTTCAGCAAATCAAATCCCCACTCCGCGATCTGCCGTGCATCCTGCGCCTCATAACGGTAGGCGCCCGTGAACTTCGCGCACGTCAATGGCCCCGGCGATGTGTACGTCCCCGCCTTCAACCCAAGGCCGTGAATGTAATCCGTCAGCGCCTTCATATCCGGAAACCGCCGGTTCGGCAGAATCCGTCCTTCTGAATCCCGCGATGGCCCCGACAACTCCTCATCCTCCGACATCGGTTTTCGCATCCAGCAGTCGTCGATGCTCACATACGAATACCCGTAATCCGCCATCCCCGACTCCACCATCACCTTCGCCGCTTCCCGGATCGTTGCGTCCGTAACCCTGTCGTAATGCGTGTACCAATGATTCCACCCCATCGGCGGCGTCAACGCCAACCTGTCTCCGGCAACAATCGTGAACTGGCGCTCGCTATGCCCGTGCCGGTTCGACGCCCGCAACGTCACCCGGTACGACCCCGCCTGCCGCGGCGACGTGCCGCGCAAAATCCCACCTTCCAACACAATCCCCTCAGGCAATCCCTTCGCTTCAAACCGCAGCGGCTTCTCACCCGTGCACGCAATGCGAAACAGAAACGGCTTCCCCACCCCCACACCAATCAATTTCGGACCCTGGAATCGCGGAACCGGATTCTCCTTAGGCGTCCGAATCTCTGCCGCCTCCTGCCCGAACAGCGGAAGCAGCCCGATCACCACCACAATGGAAAACATCGGCCTTCTCACTTGCCAGTGTAAACCCGCACCACCCCCATTGCACATTCGTGTGAATTGGTGTGAATTCGTGGCCCCTCAAGCGTTCCTCTTGTAACGTACCGGTAACAAATTGTCCGCCCCCTCCCTTGTTACCTTCACATCGAAAAGTCTTTTCAGGAGTCGGCTAACCATGTCCATCCTTCGCTCAGCTCTTTCCATCCTCTTCCTGGCGAGCGCCATGTTCGCCCAAATCACAGGAGAAATCCGTGGCACCGTCACCGATTCCTCCAGCGCCCTCGTCCCCGGCGCAAAAGTCAGTCTCACCAGCGTGGAAACCGGCGACAAGCGCGAATTCGTCGCCGACAACCAGGGCCGCTTCGGCTTCGCCCTCCTCAAAATCGGCGACTACACCGTCACCGTCGAAGCCGATGGCTTCCGCAAAGCCTCCACCCAAGCCAATGTCCGCAGCGCCGAAATCACCGGCCTCACCATTCGCCTCGAAGTGGGCCAGGTCACTGAGCAGGTCACCGTCACCGACGCCATCAGCGTCCTCGACACCCAAAGCGCGCAGGTCCAGGAATCCTACGACGCCAAGCGCACCGCCGAAATCCCCGTCGCCCGTAATCCCAACACCCTCGCCACCACCCTCCCCGGCATCGTCCCCAACCCCGCCGGCTTCAACTCGGGCAGCTTCATCACCAACGGCAATCGCGCCCGCGCCAACAACATCACCATCGACAACATCACCGCCACCGATATCTCCACCGCGGGCACCGGCTCCACCAACAACGGCCCGCTCAATTTCTCCTCCATTAAAGAGGTGAAGATCATCACCAACAACATGAGCGCCGAGTTCGGCCGCAACTCCGGAGCCCAGGTCCAATACATCACCAAGTCCGGCACCAACGAATTCCACGGCGAACTCTACGAATACTTCCGCAACGACAAACTCAATGCCCGCGACGTCTTCGACCGCAGCGGCGCAGCCCCCATCACTCGCAACAACCAGTTCGGCGGAGTCTTCGGCGGCCCCATCATCCGCAACAAAACCCACTTCTTCCTAAGCTCCGAGGTCTACCCCATCCGCGGCGCAGGCGGCACACGTATCGCCCAGGTGCCCACCCCTTCCATGCTCGCCCGAGTCACTGACCCCACCTCCCGCCGCCTCCTCGAACAATACAAACTCCCCGCCGCGGAAACCGACAACGGCACCTTCGGCACCGTCCAGCAATCCGCCAGCAGCCCCAACGACTTCTATCAATACTCCGCCCGCTTCGATCACCAGATTTCTTCCAAGGACAGCATCTACGGGCGCTACGGACGCGCCCAGAACAACGGCACCAGCGCCACCAACACCTTCGTCGGCACCAACCTTGCCAACTTCGGTCTCATCTCCACCAACAGCATCTACAGCGCCAATATCAATGAGACCCACGTCTTCACCAACACCCTGATCAACGAAATCCGCGCCGGCTTCGGCCGTACCTCGCCCATCTTCGGCCTCAACTCCACCGTCCCCGAAGGCCCGCGCATCGCCTTCTCCAACGGCCAGATCGCCACCTTCGGCCATTCCGACATCGCCCCCCAGGGCCGCGTGCAAAACACCTATCAGGTCGGCGACACCATCTCCTGGTACAAAGGCGCCCACAATGTCCGCGCCGGCGGCGACTTCTTCCGCTACCAGGGCAACAGCTTCTTCGATCAGCAGGTCCGCGGCAACTACACCTTCCTCAATTGGGATGACTTCGCCGCCGGCCGCCCCAATGCCTACACCCAACGCTTCGGCGGCACCATCCGCGGCCATCGCACCTGGATCGCTTCCGGCTTCATCCAGGATGACTACCGCATCAGCCAGCGCCTCACCCTCAACCTCGGCTTCCGCCTCGAAACCTACGGCCCCGTCACCGAAGTCAACAAGCTCACCACTACCCTCAACTTCAATTGCCGCGACAGCCTCGGCGCAGCCGGCTCCGGCCCCTTGGGCTGCTTCAACGTCGGCGACAAAGCCATCGGCACCAACTATTACTACCAGCCTCGCATCGGCTTCGCCTATAACCCCGGCGGCGGCAAAACCGTCATCCGCGGCGGCTACGGACTCGTCGCCGATTTCAACTACCTCAACCCCATCACCAACCAGCGCGCCGTCCCCCCCTTCGTCGCCGTAGCCAACGTCGACGGCATCGCCAATTTCACCGGCGGCAATAGCTGGGCCAGCCTCGTGGCCGGCACTTCCGACATCCAGCGCCAAACCACCGCCATCATCGGCCGCGTCCGCAGCGACGTGCTCAACTACGGCGACATCAACCCCGTCATCGACATCGGCCTCCGCAATCCGCAGGTCCACCACTGGAGCCTCGGCATCCAGCGGGAACTGCCCGAGCGCGTAGTCCTCAAAGTCTCCTACGCCGGCACCAAGGGCAACTACCTCCAGCGCGCACGCCAGATGAATCTCAACTCCCGAGTCCCGCGCCCGGCCACCGACCTCACCGACGAGCTCGCCCGCGCCAACGAATTCGTCACCTCGCTCTCCAGCCTCACCGGCTCGCCCGTCCGTTTCTCCACCCGCGTCGATCCGCGCTTCAACATCGTCAACTACTACGACAGCTCCGCCAACTCCAACTTCCACGCCCTCGAAATCCTCGCCACCCGGCCCTTCGATAAAGGCATGTCGCTCCAAATCGGATACACCTACGGCAAATCCATCGACGATGTCTCCGACGCCCTCACCACCATCTCCAACGACAGCACGCTGATCCAGAACCCGCTCAACCTCCGCGAAAATCGCGCCGTCTCCGGCTTCGATCTCCGCCAGCGCCTGGTCATCACCCACGTCTGGGAACTCCCCTGGGGCAAGCGCATCGCCAACCCGGTCCTCCGTCACGTCGTTGCCGGCTGGGGCTTCTCCGGCATCTCCAGTTTCCGCACCGGCTTCCCGGTCAGCTTCGACGCAGGCCCGCGCCTCGGTGTCGCCAACATCTCCACCATCACCACCGGCGGTGTCCAGCGCCCCGTAAGCTCCGGCCCCTTCACCTTCAATCCGCTTCCCACCGGCCGTGAAGGCTCTCCCTCCGGTCTCAACAACGACCCCGTCGCCGGCCGCCGCATCGCGACCTATGCGCAAAGCCTCGGCCTCTCCCAGCAACTGCTCGGCACCTTCGGCAATCTCGGCCGCAACTCGCACCGCCTCAACGGCCAAACCGATTTCACCTGGAACGCCTACAAGCGTTTCGCCCTCACCGAACGCATGAGCCTCCAGCTTCGTGGCGAGTTCTACAACGCCTTCAACAACGTCAGCTTCCTCGACGTCAACCGCAACATCACCAACGCCGCCTTCGGCCAATACACCACCGCCGCCGGCAGCCAGCGCATCATCCAACTAGGAGCCGTCCTCCAATTCTAAGTAGCGCCCCCTCCAAGGCCGGCCCCCGGGTCGGCCCCACCCAATTCGCGCACCCTTGACTCCGGCCTTCACGGTCGGCACCATGAAGTTGGAAATGACATACCGCGCATGGCGGTCATGTTTTCACACCTGGGCAGATGGAAACTTGGCCACGAATCGGGTGCCAGGAGTCCTATGCGGCTGCCCCGCTTCATCTTCCGCAGAACCTTCCGGCGGATGCGCCTGCGGCATAGTGCTTTCCAACACAACCAAATCCGTCCTGGGCACACGGATTCAATCAACACTGTTTACTCCGAAGCGGTGCATTCGCTTCAAGGAGGCCCACCATGCAAATCAGCTCTCAATTCGAAACGCTCTTGTGCATCGGTCTCATTGTCACCTTCTCGTCTGTAAGTTGTGGTCACGATGGTGATGGTGACGGCGACGGCCAAGAGCCTTCGAATAAATACACCTGCCGCTGCAATTGTGACCTCGTCGGACCATACATTCCCTCCGGTTTATACGCCGAGCTCGTCCCCTACGACAGGGCGTTTGTATGCGCCCGAGACCTGGAAGAAGCGAAGTGGAAGTGTGCTACTGCCTGCGTAAATTACGAGCGGGACGTATTGGCCGACACACACTCCACATCGCAATGCCGCGACTGCAAGCTCGACCCCGCCTTTCCACCACTTCTCCGCGAATCTGGAAAATGTACCGGAACCGTGCAAGCCTTGCTTTCAGGTCTGCCGCCAACAGCGACCATCGAAGGACCCATCGACTTCGGTGTCTCTTTCGCGGAAATCGAAATTCCCAGCCAGGACGACGGAGCACGCGTGAACCTGAAGGGCAAAATCGCAGTCGTTGGCGGTAATTGCCGCGATGCACAATGCCCTATTGAGGTCTGGTACTTGGACGTGGGCTCCCTCCCTCCCACCTTCTTAACCCGCAAGGGCCGTACTGTGGAGAACCTGGCCGTGATCAACGAAGGCGTCTGGGCAGGCACGAAATACTCCGACAACACCTTCCTCCTCAGCCCAGCCAGCCAAATCAGCCTGTCAGCCACAGTCGATGACAGACCACTCATCGACACTCTGTCTCCGGCCGCTCCACTCCAAGGCAAAATCATTTATGGTGGATACCGCGGCAACACATTGAGCAATGCCATCGTTGTGGATGGCACCTACGCCGAGGGCGAGTACCGAACCCAATTGCATATCCTGACTTGGATCGCCAACTGCCAGCCAGTTGTAAACGCAACAGCGTATTGCTATCGCATCGACCCGAACGAGCCTCCTTCTCTGATGCTCTACTCCAACCTCGGCTTGTTAGGCAACATCCAGGATCAGGATCTCTGTAATGCCATGCGCGCCACGGACCCGGTAAATGTTTGCCGGCCCGGTGGAAGCACAGAGTTCCCAACTTTCACCTGTACGGAAACTGCGCTCCCAAATCCTTCCGATCAGAATGCCGTGTCCCAACATCTCAGCCTCAGTTGGCGTGATGCGGCGGGCCGGCAAATCTCCGACCAGGCAGTTCTGTCCCTGCGTTACATGCCTGCGTTCCCCCTTACGTTGCGAGTGGAAAACCAGTGGGGCCGTGGCGTCGAGTCCGTCATCCAAACGGCGCCGCAAGGCAGTTGTCCTGCTGCCGTCACTCCCATCCTTCCCCCCGTTGCTGACGCCGGTCACGATCAAATACTGAGTAATATCGAGACAAAGCTCAATGGATCCCGGTCGTTTGACCCGCAAGGCGGCCCACTGATGTTCTCCTGGCGGTTTGTATCCTGGCGGCCAAACGAGGATTTTCCACCCACGGGCGATTTCCATCCGGCCATCTCGAATGGCAACACGGCAACGCCAGTAGTCCTCATGCCGCAGTTTGGAGATTATGTCTTCGAGCTCAAGGTAACCAATAGTGCGCGCCAAACTTCCGCTGCATACGTCCATGTCACGCGAAAGCCATGCGCGGAATGCGGGCGTTGACCGCCCCCACTACGCTAAGATTTTCTGAAACCAAATGCCGTCCACTCCAGGCTCTCGCCTCGGCCCGTACCGTATCATCGCCCCCTTAGGCGTCGGCGGAATGGGCGAGGTCTACCGCGCCCACGACACCCGCTTGAAGCGCGACGTCGCCATCAAGATCCTTCCGCCCTCCTTCTCCTCCAATCCCGAATCCATGGCGCGCTTCCAGCGCGAAGCCGAGACCCTCGCCTCCCTCAACCACCCCAACATCGCCCAAATCTACGGAGTCGAAGAACAGGCCCTCGTCATGGAACTGGTCGAGGGCGACTCACCCCAAGGCCCCTTGCCCTTCGACCAGGCCTGGAACATTGCATCCCAGATTGCCGCCGGGCTCGAGTACGCCCACGACAAAGGCATCGTCCACCGCGACCTCAAACCCGCCAATGTGAAAGTCACCCCCGATGGCGTCGTGAAGTTGTTGGACTTCGGCCTGGCCAAGGCGTTCACCGACCAACCCGCAACCCCGCCGAAGCCCGTCGATGCACAAGCCGTCACCGTTCGCGCCACCCAAGCCGGCGTCATCCTCGGCACCCCCGACTACATGGCCCCCGAGCAGGCGCAGGGCAAACCCGTCGACAAACGCGCCGACATCTGGGCATTCGGCGTTGTCCTCTACGAACTCCTGACCGGCGAACGCCTCTTCGCCGCCGAAGGCCTCGCCGACACCCTGGCCCAAGTCTTAACCAAACCAATCGACTTCCTCCGGATCCCCGCCCAGGCACGCCCCCTGCTCCAGGAATGCCTCCAAAGAGACCACAAGCAACGATTACGCGACATCGGCGATGCCCGCCGCCTCATTACCCATTCGCTGCCCCCAACTCCAGCGCCGCCGCGCACGCAATGGCTGCCTTGGGCCGTGGCAGGTTCTATCGCTTTAATCGCCGCCGTTCTCGGCTTTACCAAATGGCCCGCAGCGCCCGTGCCCGGCCCCACGCTCATGCGCCTCAGCGTCGATCTCGGCCCCAATGCCACCGCGGACAGCGAAATCACGGCCATTCTATACCCCGACGGAACACTTCTCGCACACCTCGCTAAACAGTCCAGTGACCGGCCCGCCGGCCTCGCCGTGCGGCAACTCGACCAGGCCACCGGCGTCTCCACCGTCCTCTCCGGAACCGAGGACGCCTGGCTCCCCTTCTTCTCACCCGACGGCCGCTGGATTGCCCATTTCGAAAATCAGCGCAAACTCAAGAAGATCTCCGTCAAAGGTGGAGCCCCCATCAGCCTGTTCGATGCCCCCAACGCCTTCGGCGGCAGTTGGGCCGATGACGACACCATCATCTATTCCGCCAACGGCAAACTATTCCGTGGCCCAGCTGCAGGAGGCACCCCGCACCAGTTGCCAGCCCGTGGCGAAGATCTCCGCTGGCCCCATGTCCTCCCCGGTGCTCACGCCGTCCTTTTCAGCAGCTTCGAAAAAACCACCGGATTGGCCAACATCGAAGCGCTGAATCTCGACACCGGAGCACAAAAGGAACTCACCCGCGGCCACAGCAGCCGCTATGTCCCTTCTCCTGACGGGCGCGGCTATCTGCTCTTCCTTCGCGACGGAGTATTGTTCGCCGTCGCCTTCAATGCCCGCAAGCTGGAAACCCTTGGAACTCCGGAACCTCTGGCCCAGGACATCGCCCCTTCCTATTTCGGCGGCGGACAGTACGACGTCTCGCGCTCCGGCAACCTGCTCTACTTGAGCGGAAGCTCCGCCCGCACAGACTATTCCATCTCCTGGATGGACGCCACCGGCAAGCAGACGCCGCTGCTTTCCAAACCCGGCGGCTATCGCAGTCCCCGACTCTCCCCCGACGGCAAGCGCGTAGCCTACATGGCCCCCGGCAGCAAAGGTCTGGATCTGTGGATCTACGACATCGATCGCGATACTACGTCCCAATTGACGTTCACCGGACCCGGCGACCAGGAGCCCGTCTGGGCCCCCGATGCCAAGCACATCGTCTTCGGATCAGCTTCTCCACCCGCACTCTGGTGGATGCGCGCCGACGGCTCCGGACAACCTCAAAAATTAATCGACACCCAAGCCCCGCCTCGCCCCCAGTCCATCTCCGCCGATGGACGCCGCCTCGCTTACGCCGACAACATCTATCCCGATATCTATACCCTGCCTTTGGACTTGGCCGATCCCGAGCACCCCAAGCCCGGTAAGCCCGAGCCATTCCTCGTCACCGCAGCCGTGGAAGTAGACGCCGCCTTCTCCCCCGACGGCCGCTGGCTCGCGTTCGCCTCCAATGAGTCCGGCCGCGAGGAGGTCTTTGTCCGCCAGTTCCCCGACGGCGGTGGAAAGTGGAAAATCTCCACCGATGACGGCTGGGCCAAGTTCCCCCGCTGGTCGCGCACCAGCCGCGAACTGTTCTTCCTCGGCAGCGACGACCGCATCATGGTTGCCCCCTACACGGTCGAAGGCAACTCCTTTGTCGCAGGAAAGCCCCGCGTCTGGGCCGACCCCAAAATCCTCCGCACCGATGTCCATCCGAACTTCGACCTCGCCCCCAACGGAAAGCAAGTCTTAGTCCTGCCCGTATCGGCCGGCGGCCCAAACAAACCCAACATCCACGTAACCTTCCTCCTCAACCTCGCCTCCGAACTCCACCGCCGCACCCCCCAGTAGGCCGGGCGCCCGCGCCAACGAATTCGTCACCTCGCTCTCCAGCCTCACCGGATCACCCGTCCGCTTCTCCACCCGCGTCGATCCCCGCTTCAACGTCGTCAACTACTTCGACAGCTCGGCCAACTCCAACTTCCACGCCCTCGAAGTCCTCGCAACATCACCAACGCCGCCGGCAGCCGGCGCATCATCCAACTAGGAGCCGTCCTCCAATTTCTAAGTAGCGCCCCCCCAGAGGCCGGCCCCCGGATCGGCCTTGCGCCATCAAAATTCGTGTGCATTCGTGTCGATTCGTGGCTCTCATTCATGCTAAACTCAACCACCTAAACTCCACAGGAAGGGCCTAAAACAATGACCAAAGACGAAATCCTCCTCGCCCACAAAGAACACCTCTTCCCCTCCCTCTTCCACTACTTCAAAGAACCCCTCATCATCGACCACGCCAAAGATCAGTACGTCTGGGACATCGACGGCAACCAGTACCTCGACTTCTTCGGCGGCATCGTCACCGTCAGCGTCGGCCACTGCAACGAAACGGTCAACGCCAAGGTCCGCACCCAAATCGACAAGCTCCAGCACGTCTCCACCGTCTTCGTCAACGAACCGCAAGCGGCCCTCGCCAAGAAAATCGCCGCCATCACTCCCAACCAGCAGCTCACCAAATCCTTCTTCACCAATAGCGGCACCGAAGCCAACGAAACCGCCATTCTCGCCGCCCGCTGCTACACCGGAGCCACCGAAATCGTCGCCCTCCGCCACTCCTACCACGGCCGCTCCTCCATGGCCATGGCCCTCACCGCGCAATCCTCCTGGCGCCTCGGACCCACCACTCAACCCGGCATAGTCCACGCCCACAACGCCTATTGCTACCGCTGCCCGTTCAATCTCAAATACCCCGAATGCAACGTGCAGTGCGCCAGAGACGTCGAAGAGCTCATCCGCACCACCACCTCCGGCCGCATCGCCGGCTTCATCGGCGAGCCCATCCAGGGCGTCGGCGGCTTCGTCACCCCTCCCAAGGAATACTTCTCCATCATCGAGAAAATCGTTCGAAACGCCGGCGGCGTCTTCATCAGCGATGAAGTCCAAACCGGCTGGGGCCGCACCGGCGGCAAGTGGTTCGGCATTGAACAATGGGGCGTCGTCCCCGACATCATCACCAGCGCCAAAGGCATGGCCAACGGCTCCCCCGTCGGACTCACCGTCGCCAAAGCCGCCGTCGCCGACAGCATCAAAGGCATCCAGATTTCCACCTTCGGCGGCAACCCCGTCACTGCCACCGCCGCCAAAGCCGTCATCGACTTCATCGACGAAAACAACCTCCAGATCAACGCCGCCGAGATGGGCGCATACCTCCGCGCCGGCCTCGACGATCTGAAAGCCAAGCACTCCATCATCGGCGACGTCCGCGGCATGGGACTCATGCAAGCCATCGAACTCGTCGAAGATCGCGCCTCCAAAACTCCGGCCCCCGCAGCCACCGCCGCCGTCATGGAAGCCGCTCGCGAAAACCGCCTCCTCATCGGCAAAGGCGGCCTCTACGGCAACGTCGTCCGCATCACGCCACCTCTCAACATCACGCGTAGCGACGTCAACGAATTCCTCCGCGCGCTCGACGCCAGCCTCACCCAGGCCACGCAACCGGCAACCGCTACCCGCGCCTGACCCGCGCCAATCCCATGCGCCCGGACCACGACCCCACCCTCTTCAATGAGGACCTCGCACCGGTGCCCGCTTCCCAGCGGACGTGGGGCATCTACAGCTACCTCTCCCTCTGGGTCGCCATGAGCGTTTGTATCCCCACCTACATGCTCGCCAGTGGCCTCATTGCCGGCGGTATGAACTGGTGGCAAGCCGTCGGCACCATCCTGCTCGGTAACTTAATCGTGCTCGCACCCATGATCCTCAACGCCCACGCAGGCACGAAATACGGCATCCCCTTCCCCGTCCTCGTCCGAGCCTCCTTCGGCGTCCGTGGCGCAAACATCCCCGCCGTCCTCCGCGCCCTCGTCGCCTGCGGCTGGTTCGGCATCCAAACCTGGATCGGCGGACAGGCCATGAACTCCATGGCCAAAATCCTCTGGCCCTCGCTCGCCAATTCCGAAACATCCGTCTGGGTTTGCTTCTTCTCCTTCTGGCTCCTCAACATGTTCGTGATTTGGCGCGGCATCGATACCATCCGCTTCCTCGAAGCCATCGGCGCGCCGTTCATGCTCGGCATCGGCCTTCTCCTCCTCTTCTGGATCACACAAAAAGCCGGCGGCTTCGGCCCCGTCCTCAGCGCCCCCTCCAAGTTCCAAACCACCGCCGAGTTCGTCCGCTTCTTCATCCCATCCCTCACCGCGATGGTCGGCTTCTGGGCCACCGTCGCCCTCAACATCCCCGACTTCACCCGCTACGCCAAAAGCCAGCGCGCTCAAATGATCGGCCAGGCCCTCGGCCTCCCTACCGCCATGACGCTCTACTCCTTCATCGGAGTCGCCGTCACCTCCGCATCCGTCGTCTTGTTCGGCGAACCCATATGGGACCCGGTCATCCTAATCGGAAAATTCAACCAACCCATCATCGCCATCGTCGCTTTGATCGCCATCGTCATCGCCACGCTCAACACCAACGTCGCCGCCAACGTCGTCTCCCCTTCCAACGACTTCGCCAACCTCAAACCCTCCCTCATCTCCTTCCGCACCGGCGGCCTCATCACGGGCGTCACCGGCATCTGCATGATGCCCTGGAAGCTCTTGAGCGATTACGGCTCCTACATCTTCGGATGGTTAGTCGGCTACTCCGCTTTGCTCGGCCCTATTGCCGGAATCATGATTGCCGATTACTTCCTCATCCGAAAAGCAGAACTACAAGTGGATGATCTCTACCGCCGAAAAGGCGCCTACGAATATCGCAACGGTCTCAACCCGAAAGCAGTCGTCAGCACCGCACTCGGAGTCACCATCGCGCTCCTCGGCCTCGCTGTCCCGAGCCTGCGCTGGCTCTACGATTACGCCTGGTTTATTGGATTCGCAGTCGCCGGCATGAGCTACTTGGCCCTCATGCACGCGCCCGGAGGAACGCATGAACAACACCCATCTCGCCGAACAGCTGCCACCGCTGAGTGATCACGAAGCCCTCGTCGAAGCCAGCCGCTGCCTGTATTGCTATGACGCACCCTGCACGCACGCCTGCCCCACCCACATCGACATCCCCAGCTTCATTCGCAAAATCACCACCGGCAACCTCACCGGCTCCGGCCGCACCATCCTCGAATCGAACATTCTCGGAGCCACCTGCGCCCGCGTCTGTCCCGTCCAGGAACTCTGCGAAGGCGCCTGCGTCCTCAAAGCCGATCACAAGCCCATCATGATCGGCCGCCTCCAGCGCTACGCCACCGATCAGGTCTCCCACCGCAATCTCTTCACTCCGGCCCCATCCAACGGCCGCAAGATCGCCGTCATCGGAGCCGGACCCGCCGGCCTCTCCTGCGCCGCCTACCTCGCCCGCCGCGGCTACGCCGTCACCATCTACGAAAAGCGTGAGCTCTCCGGCGGCCTCTCCACCTACGGCATCATCGCCCTTCGCGAACCCATCCAGGTCGCCCTCGACGAAGTGGAAATGATTCGCCGCCTCGGCGTCACCATCAAAACCAACCAGGAGCTCGGCGTCAACCTCCACTGGGACGAACTCCGCGCCAACCACGATGCCGTCTTCCTCAGCGTCGGCCTGGGCTCAACGCCCGCCCTCGGCATCCCCGGCGAGGAGCACATCACCGACGGCCTCACCTTCATCGAGCAAAGCAAGCTCTCACCCGTTGGTCCCGCAGTCGGCCGCGAAGTCATCGTCATCGGCGCGGGCAACACCGCTATCGACTGCGCCACCATCGCCCGCCGCCTCGGCGCGCCCCGCGTCACCATGGTCTACCGCCGAAGCGAAAAGGAAATGACGGCCTACCCCCACGAATTCGACTTCGTCAAACTCGAAGGCGTCGACATGCGCTTCCTCACCCGGCCATCCCGCGTCATCACCGAAAACGGCCGCATCACCGCACTCGAATGCACCCGCGTCGAACTCGGCGCGCACGACGCCTCAGGCCGCCCATCGCCACAAGACGCCCCCGATTCCGCCTTCCTCATCCCCGCCGACCAGATCATCAAAGCCATCGGCCAGCACAAGCCCTCGCTCGCCACCCAACTCGGCCTCGCCACCGAACGCGGCTTCATCCACGTCAACCCATCCTTCGAAACCAGCATCCCCGGCGTCTTCGCGGGCGGCGATTGCATCCGCGCCAAAGGAGCCGCATCCACCGTCATGGCCGTCCAGGACGGTAAACTCGCCGCCGCATCCATCCACGCCAAACTCGACGAGGAGCACTCCAATGGCTGACCTCAGCATCAACTTCGCCGGCATAAAATCCCCCAACCCCTTCTGGCTCGCCTCGGCTCCGCCCTCCAACTCGGGCCTGCAAGTGCACCGCGCCTTCGAAGCGGGCTGGGGTGGAGCCGTCTGGAAAACCATCGGCCCTCCCGTCCTCAACGTCTCCAATCGCTACGGCGCGCTCCACCATGGCAATCACCGCATGATCGCCATCAACAACGTCGAGCTCATCTCCGACCGTCCGCTCGAAATCAACCTCCGCGAAATCGCCGAAGTGAAACGCGCCTGGCCCGATCGCGCCGTCATCGTCTCCGCCATGGTCGAATCCACCCGCGAAGCCTGGCACGACATCATCCGCCGCATCGAAGACACCGGCGCCGATGGCGTCGAACTCAACTACGGCTGCCCCCACGGCATGAGCGAGCGCGGCATGGGAGCCGCCGTCGGCCAGGTCCCCGAATACTGTGAGCAGATCACCTCCTGGGTGAAGGAAGTCGCAAAATTCCCCGTCATCGTTAAGCTCACACCCAACGTCACCAACATCGTCCATCCGGCACGCGCCGCCATCGCCGCCAAAGCCGACGCGCTCTCCTTGATCAACACCGTCAACTCCATCATCGGCGTCGATCTCGACACCCTCGAAATCACGCCCAGCATCGGCGGCAAAGGCGGCCACGGCGGCTATGCGGGCCCGGCAGTAAAACCCATCGCCCTCAACATGCTCTCCGCCCTCGGCACTGACCCCACCGTCGCCGAAGCGCGCCTCCCCATCTCCGGCATGGGAGGCATCACCACCTGGCGCGATGCCGCCGAATTCCTCCTCCTCGGCGCAACCAGCCTCCAGGTCTGCACCGCCGTCATGCACTACGGCTTCCGCATCATCGAAGACCTCTGCGACGGCCTCTCCAATTGGATGGACGCGAAAGGCTTCACCTCCGTCGATCAACTCACCGGACGCAGCCTCCACCGCATCTCCGACTTCGGCAACTTCGATCTCTCCTTCCGCGCCGTCGCCCGCATCAACGCCGAAAAATGCATTCGCTGCAACCTCTGCTACATCGCCTGCAACGACACCGCGCATCAATGCATCGACCTGCCCCCCAGCGATGGCCGGCCCATTCCCGTCGTGCGCGAAGAGGATTGCGTCGGCTGCCGCCTCTGCTACAACGTCTGCCCCGTGGACCTCTGCATTGAAATGGTCACCTCAGCCCCGCGCCGCGATTCCGTCACCTGGTCCGAGCTCGTCCAGTCCCAGCCCGAAGTCACCGAAGACTGGGAGGCCATGAAGCGCTATCGTCAAAGCAAAGGCATCGACATTCATTAAGGAACTCGCATGGCACTCCTCATCCGCAACGGAACCATCGTTACCTCGGACGCCGAATACCGCGCCGATATCTTCGCCGAACACGAAACCATCACCACTATCGGCCACAATCTCGAAGTCCCGCCCGGCACCCACGTCATCGATGCCACCGGCAAGTACGTCTTCCCCGGCTTCATCGATCCCCACGTCCACATCTACCTCCCGTTCATGGCCACCTTCGCCAAGGACACCCACAAGACCGGCAGCATCGCCGCCTTGATCGGAGGCACCACCACCTACATCGAAATGTGTTGCCCCAACCGCAACGACGACGCCCTCGAAGGCTACGAACTGTGGAAGTCCAAAGCCGCCGCCGGCAGCGCCTGCGACTACACCTTCCACATGTCCGTCACCAAGTACGACGCGAAGACCGAAGCCCAGCTCCGCGAAATCGTCCGCGACGGCATCACCTCCTTCAAGATCTTCCTCGCCTACAAAAACTTCTTCGGTGTCGACGACGCCGAAATGTACCAGACCCTGACACTCGCCCGCGAACTCGGAGTCATCACCACAGCCCACTGCGAAAACGCCGAACTCGTCGCCCGCCTCCAGCAGCATTTGATCGCCGCCGGACACACCGGCCCGCAATGGCATGAGCCCAGCCGCCCCGAATCCGTCGAAGCCGAAGGTACAGCCCGTTTCGCCACATTCCTTGAAAACACCGGAGCCACCGGCTACGTCGTCCATCTCTCCTGCGGTCCCGCCCTCGAACGCGCCATCGCCGCCCGAAACCGCGGAGTCCCCATCTACATCGAAACCGTCATCCCCCATCTCCTCCTCGACAACACCTACGCCGCCCGTCCCGGCGTCGAAGGCCTCAAGCACGTCATGTCCCCGCCGCTCCGCGACAAGCGCAACAACGCCATCCTCTGGAACGCCCTCAAAACCGGCATCATCGACACCGTAGGCACCGATCACTGCCCCTTCGACACCGAACAGAAGCTGATGGGCAAAGACAACTTCACTCTCATCCCCAACGGCATCCCCGCTATTGAAGACCGCGTCAATCTCCTCTACACCTACGGCGTAAAGCGAGGCCATCTCACACTCCAGCGCTTCGTCGAAGCCGCCAGCACTCAAGCCGCGCGCATCTTCGGTCTCCTCCCCCGCAAAGGCACAATCGCCGTAGGCACCGACGCCGATCTCGTCGTCTACGACCCCAACTACCGAGGCACAATCTCCGCCTCCACCCAACACGTCAACAACGACTACAACGGCTTCGAAGGCACACCCATCGAAGGCCGCCCCGAACACGTCACCGTCCGAGGCAAAATCCAAGTCCGAGACGGCCAATTCATCGGAGACCCCCACCGAGGCCAACTCCTAAAAAGGAAGCCATCCCATTTCTAAATCCAATTCTGATTTGCGATCTTGTCACCCCATGAACAACGAAACAACCGCAACCTCGATTCCCAACCCCTCGGCCCCCCTAAAACAACCTTTGCGACCTTAGCGACTTAGCGCCTTTGCGAGAACCCCTCATGCCCCTCAACCCCCAACGCACCATCGACGAACTCAAAGAACTCCGAGCCCTCACCGGCAACGACCACGGAGCCCAGCGAGTAGCCTGGACCGACACCTGGCAAAAAGCCCGCACTTGGTTCGCGTCTAAACTAAAAGACCTCCCCGTCCAACAACACTACGACGCAGCCGCCAACAACTGGGTCACTCTTCCCGGCCAATCCGAAAAAGCACTCCTCATCGGTGGCCACCTCGACTCCGTCCCCAACGGCGGCTGGCTCGACGGCTGCCTCAACGTCATCGCCGGCCTCGAAGTCCTCCGCCACTTCGCCGCCCAAGGCACTCCCCCCGTCACCATTCGCCTCGTCGATTGGGCCGACGAAGAAGGAGCCCGCTTCGGCCGCAGTCTCCTCGGTTCCTCCGCCTTCGCCGGCACCCATTCCATCGAAGCCGATCGCCATCGCACCGACCGAGACGGCATCCGTCTCGAAGACGCCGTTCAAAACTGCGGCTACGATTTCACAAAGTTCCCCGACGCCGCCAAGGAACAACACAACGCCGCCGCCTACATCGAGCTCCACATCGAACAAGGCCCCGTCCTCGAGAACCTCGGCCTGCCACTCGGAGTAGTCCTCGGCACCAAAGGCGTCGAACGTCACGCCATCACCTTCCACGGCCAGGAAGCCCACTCCGGCTCCACGCCGATGACCGCCCGCCGCGACGCACTCGCCGCCGCCGCCAAACTCGCCCTCGAAATCCGCACCATCGCCCGCCGCCATCCCGACGCGGTCTGCACCATGGGCTCGCTCAAAACCTTCCCCGGCATCGTCACCGCCGTCGTCGGCCGTTGCGAGGCCACCCTCGACCAGCGCGACCTCGACGCAACTGTCCTCGCCCGCATGTACATGGAGGCCGTCGCCGCCAGCGAGCAATTCGCCCGCGAAGAAGGCTGCACCGTCGATTGGTCCCGCATCTGGAACATCGAGCCCGTCCCCTTCCACTCAGAACTAATCGAACTCTGCGCCGAAGCCATCACCGAAACCACCGGCACCGCCCATCGCATGCCCTCCGGCCCGCTCCACGATGCCGCCGAAGTCGCCCGCGCCGGCATCCCCACAGTCATGATGTTCGTACAATCGCTGCGCGGCATCAGCCACAATAAGATTGAAGACACCACCGAAGAGCATCTCGCTCTCTCGGTCAAAGCGTTTGACACGCTGGCCCAAAAAGCGGCCCAATGGATTTTGAGGTAACCATGTCATCTGTTTCCACCGAAGTAGCCGTCCGCAAAGTGAACCACTGGATTAGCGGCAGCGCCGTGCCATCCACCTCCGGCCGCCACGGGATCGTCTGGAATCCCGCCACCGGTGAAGAACAGGCCCACGTCGATTTCGCCAGCGTCGAAGAAGTCGACCACGTCATCGCCGTCGCCGCCAAGGCCTTCCTCACCTGGCGCGAGTCCGCCCTCTCACGACGCGCCGAGATCCTCTTCAAACTGCGCGAGCTCATCGATGCCAATCGCCGCCAGCTCGCCACGCTCATCTCCCTCGAACACGGCAAGACCATCGCCGACGCCATGGGCGAAGTCGCCCGCGGCCTCGAAAACATCGAATTCGCCTGCGGCATCCCGCACCTCCTCAAAGGCGGCTTCTCCGAACAAGCCAGCCGCGGCATCGACGTCTATCAAATCCGGCAACCCCTCGGCGTCGTCGCCGGCATCACCCCCTTCAATTTCCCCGCCATGGTCCCCATGTGGATGTTCGCCAACGCCATCGCCTGCGGCAACACGTTCATCCTCAAACCCTCTGAGAAGGACCCATCCGCCGCCATCCTCATCGCCGAACTCTGCGCCAAGGCAGGACTGCCCGATGGCGTCTTCAACGTCATCCAAGGCGACAAACTCGCCGTCGATCGCCTCATCGAGCACCCCGAAGTGAAAGCCATCAGCTTCGTCGGCTCCACGCCCGTCGCCAAAGCCATCTACGAGGCAGGCACCCGTCACGGCAAGCGCGTCCAAGCACTCGGCGGAGCCAAAAACCACATGCTCGTCCTCCCCGACGCCGACATCGGCATGGCCGCCGACGCAGCCGTCTCCGCCGCCTACGGTTCAGCCGGCGAGCGCTGCATGGCCATCTCCGTCGTCGTCGCCGTCGGCGATGTCGCCTCGCCCTTGATCGACGCCATCAAAGAACGCATGGCCAAAATCAAAGTAGGTTCCGGCCAGGCCGAAGGCACCGAAATGGGCCCTCTCATCACCCGCGAGCACCGCGACAAAGTTGCCTCCTACATCGCCAACGCCGAAGGCGAAGGAGCCAGTCTCGCCGTCGACGGCCGCACCGAAAAAGCCTGCGATTCGAAAGGCTTCTTCCTCGGCACGTCCTTGATCGACAACGTGAAGCCCGGCATGCGTTGCTACGAAGACGAAATCTTCGGCCCCGTGCTCTCCGTCGTCCGCGTCCCCACTTACGAATCCGCGCTCGGCATCATCAACGGCAACCCCTACGGCAACGGGACAGCGATCTTCACTCGCGACGGCGGCGTCGCCCGTCAATTCCAATTCGACGTCGAAGTCGGCATGGTCGGCATCAACGTCCCCGTCCCCGTCCCCGTGTCCTATTACAGCTTCGGCGGCTGGAAAGCCTCCCTCTTCGGCGACCTCCACATGTACGGCCCCGAAGGCGTCCAATTCTACACCCGCGCCAAAGTCGTCACCAGCCGCTGGCCCGACCCCAGCACCAGCAAAGTCGACCTCGGCTTCCCCCAAGTGCGTTGACCGCGTTATGACCTCCAGGGGGGCGGCCTTTTTTGCGCTAGCAGCAACAATAGCAGTCGCCCTCTGTCAAACCACTATCCGCATCTCCGGACGGCTTGTCTCGCCCAATGGCGAACCCGTCAGCCTAACTGTCTTTCTGTCCCTAAGCGAGAATCGCCATATCGTCGCGACCACCAGCGCTGCCACCGACGGCGCCTTTTCCTTCGCCGTTGCGCCGGGACAAAGGTACCGTATTTCCCTTGGTCACACAGTGAAGACACCTCCCAAGACAGTCGATACATCCGAAGCCAAGGACATCGATACCGGTCAAATGGTCGTTGATCTCTGCACCCCTACCGATTTCGCTTTGCCGACAATGCCTGACGCAGCGCCGATCGGAAGTCTCCAACCGGGTCAAATCCTTATTGCGCAGCCACCAGTCCGGCCGTTCCCCCCATTCACCCTGCGGGATTCCATGCTGGCACCTGGCCCGTTGCCGCTACCTGACAAAGGCGTTGAGAGGCCACCCTGCCGATCCGGATACTCTTCGTCCGGGCTTCGAGCAGACTGGGAGAGTTTGGGCGAACTCAGTTTGGGTTCCATGACCGTCGAAGAATTCGTTGGCGGCAAAGTCAAATACATTCGTGTCAACCGGTATGATCCGAAGTTGTCACCCGAACAGATCCGGGAGCGAGTTCGCACGTCTTGGCTCGGGATCTTCAACACCGCCTCTCGGTTCATCCGTTGGTCGGAGGCAGTTCGTTGGAACATTGCAGCCATCGTTGAGTTCGAAGATGAAATTCGAACTCACCTCGTTATCGATGGAGCCGGTCACGTCCAGGTACAGGATCGCGTTGGGAACATTTGGTACCTCCGATTGCGACCTTCCGTGTAACGGGGGCGCCGACCTCCCAGGCTGTGCCTCGTCACTACTGGCATCCGCCGGCTCCGCCCCCCAATGCTGGCGAAGCACCACCGCCAAGCTGGCGACGACGCACTAAATATCGAACCACCGAGGGTCAATCTCATGCCCATCGCTCAGCATGTGCCAGTCCTGTGCATCAATAAAATGAAACTCCCCCCGCACCGCGTACAACCGCGCATGCCGCATCTGAACCTCCAGCCGGATCGGCTTCCGTAACACCTCCGCCGTCGATCCCTTCCACTTCACCTCCCATCGCAAATCATCCCTATCCACCAACGGCACACAGTCCTCAAACGTAAACCCCGGAATCGGCCGGCTCTCCAGATCCGTCAATTGAAACCGCACCTCTCCCTGCGGCGCCGCGGCATTCACCGTCAACTTCGGAGCAAACAAAGTAATCGGCTTCGACAACACCGTCCCCCAATTCCCCGTCGACTCCAGATACTGAAATCCATCCCGCCGCAGCGTGTGCAGCAGAATGTGGATGTGCCCTGCAGCACGGTCGCTCATCCCGTGCAGCCGCCGGCAGGCCGAGGAGTAAATCCGCAACTCATCCCCCGCATCCACCAGGCAAGATGTCTGAATCACCCCGCAACCCGGCTCGCCCGGCGCATTCAGCGGAATAAACGGAGTCCGCAACCCGCGCGAAAAACGGATCCCGTCATAGCTATACGCCAGGAAACATTGCAACGGCCCAACGTTGTGATTAAACCCGCCCAGCCGCGCCGAATCCCCATTGTGAAAATGCCACAACAACCCCACAAAATGCCCCTCATACGGAACCACCGGCATTCCATAAAACTGCACCAGCGGTTCATCCAGCGCATCCGGCTGCAGCAGCAACTCCGGCCCTGACCACGCACGCGCATCCGCGCTGTCCTGAATCGTCAACCGCCGTTCCCCGTGCCCCGTCCGGCTCACCATCGTATGCAGCCCCAGCTTCTGGTTATAAAACGCGCTCACCGGAGGCTCCGGATACCACCCCGGCTGGCTCCATACCGCATCGTAATCCGCCTTCCACCTCAACCCATCGCGCGAAACCAACGTCAGATGATCCACAAAATACCGCTTCGCCGCAGCCCCCGATGCCGCCAGCTTGTGAAACGCGCTTCGTGGATTGCTCGCCGCCCGCGCCCGTGCCGGCTCCCCATGCTGAATCGCGTAAATACGAAACCGGTTCCCATCCGCCGCCTGCGGATCCAGGTACGGAATGCCCCCACTCCCCGACGGCAACGTGAACAAATGATGAGGCGCCAGCTTCTCCGCTCCCGGCGGTTGAATCTCCGGATGCGCATCCGGCCGCCAATGCACCCCATCCGCAGTCACCGCCGTCAACAACGTGTAAGGCTGCCACTTCGCCGTATACAACATCCGCCATTGGCCGCCCTCGCGATACACCAGCGGCCACGTACTGAAGCTCGCCATCAGCGGATCTTCATAAGTCGCCTCCGGCTGATACCGTGGTTGCCCCTGCCGCAACTTCACTCCCGTGCATCCGTCAAACTTCCACAAATCGAAAAACAGCCACGTCTTCTCGCCCGCCACATACCCCGGACGAGCAGGCCGCACCGCCGCCCCCGCCGGAACACTGCCGGCCAGCGCCGCGTTGGCACCCATCGCAAACAAGCTTCTGCGTCGCATCATCGCTCTTTCCTGAAACGCCCTTCCCTAAAACACCACTTTCAGCGCCAGTTGCACCTGCCGCGGCAGATTCTGCTGCCCGTTGATCACCCCGAATTGCGCGTTCTGCAACTGCGTATTCGGAGCCCCGAACACCGGCGTGTTCGTCAGATTAAACGCCTCGGCCCGAAACTGCACCCGCAGCCCTTCCCAAACCCGGAATGTCTTGAACAACGACAAATCCACCTGCCGCAGAAAATCTTCCTTCAACGTCGGATGCGAGCGGCTCATGTTCCCGAACGTAAATTCCGCCGGAACCCGGAACTGCGTCGTGTCGAACCAGCGCGTAATCGACCGGCCGTCACGCCCCAAATCCGCGTTGTTCCCCGTCGAATCCGGCTGCTGCCCGCCGCCAAAGCTGCGCGATGTGTTCTGCGGAACATCGAAACTCAGCGGCAGCCCTTGCGACAACGTGAAGATCGCGTTCACCTGCCAGCCGCCCACTGCCGCTTCCGTCACCCGACCCGCCGACCCCATCAGGCTCTTCCCCCGTCCCACCGGCAATTCATACGTGCCGTTGAACACAAAACGGCTCGGCTGATTGTACGAAGAAAGCGCCCGGTCGCAGCGCCGGCAATACCAACTCCTCATATCGCCGTCCACCTTGTTCCAATACCCGTCCGAAGCATCGTTGATCGTCTTTGACCACGTATACGAACCCAACATCGACAACCCCGACGAAAAACGCTTCTCCAGCTTCAGTTGCATCGATTGATAACTCGAATTTCCCCATCCCGCCGAAATCGGCACCACCACGTTGAACTGCGGAAACGGCCGCAACAATTGCCCCAGTTGCACCTGCGGCTGCGACAGGATCCCCGTCTTCACCTGCCCGAAGAACGGGTTCGAAACCAGTTGCAGCAATTGATTCCCCCGCGCCATCAAAGGCTCCGGCAATTGATTCATGTTCGGCTGAAACGCGCTCACGTGCGCGTTCTGCGGAATGTGCGTTCCCTTGTTCGCTGCATAGGCGGCTTCCAATACCACGTTCTTCCGCAACTGCCGCTGGATGGTGAAATTCCATTGCTGGTTGTACAGCGGAATCAGTGTCGACGGCAACGCCGACGCCAGATTGAAGCCCACTCCGCTCAGCAGTCCGCCCGCCGCTCCCTGCGGCAGCGCAAACCCGTCCGGAAACGGATTCCGCAACAAATGTTGTGGCGTAATCCCGTCCAGCGAAGTCACCCACGGCGTCGCATTCACGAACGGCGCACCCGTGAAATAGCTGGTCGGCTGATACGGCGGCAGCCCATAGAAAATCCCGTACCCGGCGCGAATCGTCGTCACTGCATTCAACTCGTAGGCGAACCCAAACCGAGGATTCCACATCCCCAAATACAAATCGCGAATCCCGCGCTGCCCCAGCGTGCTCCCCGCATACAAATAGCCGCCCCGCAAATCCATCCCCACTTTGTCCGAAATCGGATTCCGCACATTCAGATCAATCCCCGTCTGCCGGTTATAGCGCTCCGTCCCCGCCGTCTCAATATCCCACCGCAGCCCGATGTTCAGTGTCAGCTTCCGCGTGATCTTGAAATCGTCCTGTGCGTAGAAAGCGTAGTAGCGGTTGGCCAGCGCCGGCTGCACCTGGTGCTGGATCTGCCCCTCTGACCCCGTCCCCAGCAGGAACGACGCAAACCCGTTCCCCGATGACGCTGACGGTGTCCTCGGGTCCGGTCCCTGCGTCATCGCCCGCGTGAACCGATACGTCCCCGTGGGATCGAAAATCTGCCCGAAGTTCACCAGGTGATAGCGATTGTCGAAACCAAACTTCAGACTGTGCCGGTTCAGCGTCTTCGACACATTCGCAATCAGCGAATGCCCCATCGTACCCACCAGATAAAACTCCGCTGTGTTCCCCCCGATCTGCTGATAATCCTGGATGATCACCGTCGGGAACTTCTGCACATCCGCGATCCGCGCCACCGCATCCGGTAGCCCTAACTGCCGCACATCGAAGTTCACCCCATATCCCGGCCGTTCCTGCCGCAGCCGGCTGAACCCATACCGCAGGTTCAGCACCGTCGTCGGCGTCAATGTCTCCGTATAATCCACCGCCGCGTTGTGCGTCCGGTTGTACATGATCGACCCGCCCGAAGTAGCCGCATTATCCCAATAGTTCGCCGGCCCGAAATCCTGATACAGCTTCGTGTACCGCAGGAACATCCGCCTCCGGTCGTCAATGTTCTGGTCCACCTTGAACTCCACCCGGTCCTGTGGCTCCGTCCGCGTGGCTCGCGACACGTAGTTGAGCTGATTCGTCACTGCGTTGCCCGTCGCGTTCGCCAGAGGATAATACGCCTGCGTCTTCAACGCCACCGGATCCTGCATCAGAGCCGGAATCACATTCCCCGCAAACGGCGTCCGCACAAATCGCCCCGGACTGGCCGCGTTCGCCTGCGTCGAGAACGGATCGTACACCGCCACAACCTGCCCCGCCGCGTTGCGCGACTGCGAAAAGTCCCCCCGCCGCTCCAACGCCGTTGGCACCGTCTGCTGCACGAACCGCGCCTGGCTCAGCCGCTCGCCTTCATACAACCCAAAGAAGAACGTCTTGTTCCGTCCATCGTACAGCTTCGGAATATACACAGGCCCGCCCGCCGAGGCCCCAAACTGGTTCCGCCGGAATCCGGTCAGCGCCCGCCCCGCCCGGTTCGCGAAAAAGTCGTTCGAATCCATCTTGTTGTTCCGCAGAAAATGGAACACGCTCCCATGCAACTCATTCGTCCCCGACTTCGTCACCATCGTCACAATCCCGCCGCCCGTTCGCCCATACTCCGCCGAAAACGCGTTGGTCTGAATCCGGAACTCCTGAATCCCTTCCACCGACGGCAGCGCCGAACTCTTGAAAATCTGGTTGTTGTTCGATGGCATCTGCGTCGTCACTCCATCCAGTTGAATGTCCGTGCTCGACTCAAACCCGCCATTCACAATGAACCGGATCGAATCCTGCGTATCCGCCGAGTTCAACCCGCCCTGCCGCACACTGAACACGCCCGGCGTTAGCCGTGCCAGATCCGTCACCCGCCGCCCATTCAACGGCAGATCGATAATCCGCTTGTTCTCCACCACCGCGCTCAGCGTCGAACTCGTCGAATCCAGCAACTGCGCTTCCGCCGTCACCGATACCTGCTCGCTCACCGACCCAAGCTGCAGCACAACGTTGATCGTCGCCTTCTGCTGCGTGTTCAAAGGCAGCCCGCTCACCACCGATGCCTGAAACCCGGCGGCTTCCACCCGGATCGTGTATTCCCCCGGCGCCAGTTCCGGCACCAGGTAAAACCCCGACTGGTTCGTCTGCGTCTGCGCCTTGCTGTTGCGGTGAATCTCCGTCACCGTCACCAACGCATTGGCCACCATGGCCCCCTGCGGGTCGGTGACAATTCCGGAAACTGTGGCGGTCGAGGTCTGGCCCGCCAAACGGACCACACTGGCAAGACAGAAAAGTGTTATAAGCAAGAAACGGGACATGGTCTGATTGCTCCTGAGGCGTGAATCAGGGCCAACGTAGCATCTCCCCTCCACGAACGCGAGATTCTTGGCGTTACCACAGTGCTAAACCAGGAAATCCTTTAATTTCTTGGGAGTAACGCATGCACCCCTGTGTTAAACTAACCCCTGAAAGAAGTTACAAGTGCCCACGGCTCCCCCCTCCACCGAACAGCAGCGCGATTGCATTCGCCGCCTGCTTGCCTCCGAAGGGATCGCCCGTGCCGCCAATATTTCCAAGCTCCTCACCTTCCTCTCCGAACGCTATTTCAGCGGCGCCGCCGACGACCTGAAGGAATACACCATCGCCACCGAGTGCTTCGGCCGGCCCGCCAACTTCGACCCCCGCCGCGACTCCATCGTCCGCGTCGAAGCCTTCCGCCTCCGCCGCGCCATCGATCGCTACTACTCCAACGGCGGAGCCTCTGACCCCGTCCGCGCCGTCATCCCCACCGGCCGCTACTACCTCGAATTCATCGACCAGGCCGCCTACGCCCCCGCCGAAGCCGAGCCCGAACCCGAGCCAGCACCCGCCCCTCCGCCCTCCATCCCCAACCGCAAGCAATGGGGTCTCGTTGCCGCCCTTCTCGCCGTCGTTCTTACCGCCGCAGCCTTCCTCTACCTCCGTCGCCCTCAACCGAAGCCGGCCGCACCAACTGCCGTACTCCCTGCCGCCACCCAGCCGCGTGGCCCCATCAACATCCGCATCGGCTCCTCCGCGGAATGGACCAGCTCGCTCGGCCAACTCTGGCAGGCTGACCGCTACTTCACCGGCGGCCAAGCCGTTCTCGAACCCCCTCGCCCCATTCGCAATACCCAGGATCAGGCCCTCTACCTCACCCGCCGCGAAGGCGACTTTCAGTACGACATCCCCCTCGATCCCGGCGCCTACGAACTCCGCCTCCACTTCGCCGAAACCCTCTACGGCCCCGACAACCCCGCCCGAGGCGGTGAAGCCAGCCGCATCTTCCGCATCCTCGCCAACGGTCAGGTCCTCATCGCCGGCCTCGATGTCCTCACCGACGCTGGAGGCAGCAACACTGCCGACATTCTGGTTTTCAAAGACATTCATCCCGCCCCCGATGGCTTGCTCCATCTCGCCTTCGCCTCCAACCGCCGCGAGAAAGCCATGCTCAGCGGGATCGAGATCCTTCCCGGTACCCCCGGCCGCATGCTCCCCGTCCGCATCAGCATGGCGCCTTACTCCTTCAAAGACCGCGCTGGTCAACAATGGCTCTCCGATCGCTATTTCAGCGGCGGCCTTCCCGTGCACGTCCCAGCCCTCGAGGTCAATGACCCCGAAGCCGAGTTTTATCGCCACCACCGCTACGGCCATTTCACTTACACCATTCCAGTCGCCCGCAATTCCACCTACACCGTGCGCCTCCGCTTCGTCGAACATCACTTTGGCCCCGGCCGTCCCGGTGGCGATGGCCCCGGCCGCCGCATCTACGATGTCTATTGCAACGGCGTCGCCCTCCTCCGCGACTTCGACATCCTCACCCAAGCTGCCCCGCTCGAACCCGTCCAACGCACCTTCCGCGGCATCAAGCCCAACGCCCAAGGCAAGCTCATCCTCCAGTTCGTGCCCGTTCGCAACTATGCTCTGCTCAGCGGCCTCGAAGTAATCGACGAAGCACAACCCTAGCCCCGAATCCCAAATCGTCCCCAGTCTGCATTACGCTTGTACCCATGGCCTCGCGTCTCTGCGCCCTCTTCATCCTCCTCATCCCAGCCCTCGCCGCCCAAAACAAAACTACCCCCGGCGAGCTCATCACCGATCCCCCCACCCTCATCAACCTCGGCTTCGAATGGCTCATCCAGGGCGACGACAACCGCAACGCCTCCGTCGAAGTCTCCTACCGCAAGTCCGGCCAGTCCGCCTGGCTCAAAGGTCTCCCCCTCCTCCGCCTCCAAGGCGAACAGATCTACCAGCCCCAAGGTGTCTTCGACGTCGTCTCCCCCAACATGTTCGCCGGCAGCGTCCTCGATCTCGAACCCGGCACCGCCTACGACGTCCGCTTCACCCTCTCCGATCCCGACGGCCTCACCAACCAAACCAGCACCACCCTCACCCGCACACTCACCGTCCGCACGCGCCCCGAACCCAAGCCCGCCTCCGGAGGCCGCGTCTTCCACGTCTACCACCCCAGCCACAAAGGCCCCAAAGCCGAACCCAACTTCGATGCCCTCATGTGCGCCTACAACTACTACTGCGGCGGCGGTGACACCGTCACCGCGGCACGCCCCCGCGTCAAACCCGGCGACATCATCCTCGTCCACGCAGGTCTCTACCAATACCACCCCGAATACTACGGCGGCATCATGAAGTTCCCGGCAACACTGAACGATCATTCCATCAACGCCACCACACCCTTCGAAGGCACCTACTACTTCACCGCCAACGGCACCCCCGACAAACCCATCGTCATCAAAGCCGCCGGCGACGGCGACGTCATCTTCGACGGCAACGGCAATTACAACCTCTTCAACACCAAGGCCGCCGACTACAACTACTTCGAAGGCATCACCATCCGCAACACCGAAATCGGCATCTGGGCCGGTACCCAATTCATCACCGGCTCCAAGGGACTCACCGTCAAACGCTGCCGCTTTGAAAACGTCAACGTCGCCATCTTCACCAACTACTCCGGCTCCAGCAACTTCTACATCGCCGACAGCACCTTCCTAGGCCGCCACGACCCCAACCACCTATTAGGCTGGAACGGAGCCTTCTGGGCCGCCTTCAACGGCGTCGACGGACAAAAATTCCCGCCCGTCATGGCTTCCTACACCGCCATCCGGCTCTACGGTCCCGGCCACGTGGTCGCCTACAACCACATCGCCGATTTCCACGACGGCGTCGACATCGAAACCTACGGCAACCCCGACGGCTCCCACGCCATCGACGGCCCTCACTACCCGCCCCGCGACAAATACGACCGCCGCCCCGTCTCCATCGACTTCTACAACAACTACCTGACCAACTTCCACGACAACGCCTTCGAAATCGACGGCGCCATGCACAACGTCCGAGTCATGCGAAACCTCATGCTCAACTCCGCCTCCCATCCCATGTGCAACCAGCCTTCACTCGGCGGCCCCACCTACTGGATACGTAACATCGCCTATCACGCCCCCACCGGCTCCACCCGTCTCACCACCGGATCCGCCGGCGTCGTCTTCTACAACAACACCATCCTCACGGAAACCTCCGCCGGTTCATCCGGCAATCTCCACTACCGCAACAATCTCATCCTCGGCGAAAACTCCGCCCCCGCCATCTTCAGCATCAACACCAACACCAACTACTCCTCCTCCGACTACAACGGCTTCCGCCCCAATCCCGGTGCCACGCCTGCCTTCCAATGGAGCTCGCCGCCCTGGAGCACCCCCGCCGACTACGCCGGTCTCCGCCGCGGCCAGCGCACCAACCCTTCCCTCGAACAGCGCACATTCTCCACGCTCGCCGAATACAGCCAGGCCACCAAGCAGGACACCCACAGCCTCACTCTCGACTACGACATCTTCGTCAACGTCCCCCGTCTCGACGCCAAAGACACCGCGAACGTCCAGAAAATCGCCAAAGGCGCAGACCTCGACTTCCGCCTCAAACCCAACTCCGCCGCCACCGATCGCGGCACCGTCCTCCCCAACATCACCGACGGCTTCACCGGAAAAGCCCCCGATCTCGGAGCCCTCGAAACCGGCCAGCCAATCCCCCACTACGGCCCCCGGCCCCAGCGCTAACCGTTCTCCACCTTGTCCTTAATATCCGCATACGCCACTTCAATCAACTTCCGCAGCGCGGCCTCATCCACCGCCATACCAGGCCGCAATTTCACATGCCGCATAAACCTCCCCGACCCCTGCAACAACCGAGCCGGATCCGGCAATCCCGCCCCCTGAAAAAACCCGACATTCACATGCGACGTGTACACACCGACATACCCAAACGGCACATCCCCCAGGCAAGCATTCGCATTCCCGTCATGCAGCACCTCCCGCACCTCATCCCCGCACTCCCGCATCACAGCAAACCACCGCCGCGCAATATCTCCCAATTCCCCCGCACGCTCCTCCATCCACGCCTCGATAGCCGCATCCCGCTTCACCGTCCCATCGAACCGCAGCAAATTCGTCTTCATCGTCGCTCCGTAATCTCGCGCAACGCTGCAAACAATAGCAGCCCAGTGAATTCAACTCTTCGTCGTAACGCACAGGCAATGTATTCGTCGACTTAGCGTTCCCCGATGCCGGGGAGCATCTCATCAAAGCCAGCCTCGTCCACAAAATCGAACAAATCATCCATCAGCGTAGCCTGACGCAAGCAGCCGCCGCAAAACTCCTACGCATTGACCAACCAAAAGTTTCCGCAATGCTCGCCGGCCACTTTCGCGGCTATTCCGTCGAGCGCCTGATGCGTTTCCTCGTCGCCCTCGGCCACGACGTGGAGATCGTCGTCAAACCCAAAAGGCGCCGTACCGCCCATAGCGAGCAGACCGGGAAGGCATCTCCGTGCCTCCTCCCCAGCCCAACTCGCGCAGCCGCGCCCTCAGCGTCGCCACCCAATCCCCGCCACGCCCGGCCTTAGGACTGGGGTGGATCGCAGACAACGCGCCGAACACCGCCGCGTGGTGCAGCACCATCCCACTCCGTTGTTCGGAGCCAATCTGTTTCAACCAGGCACCCCGCACCCGATCCACCCCATCGCCGTCCAACTCCCCGTAGCCGGACCGCGATAGATTTAGCAAAAATCCATCCCATTCCGGATGATGATCAATCATCCACACAACATGGTCCATGCGGCGAGCCACACCCTGCCGCCCATGTGCAATCAAATACCCTCGCGCGCACAAGTCGCCAGGGTCTCGCGCCCCCCCTAAATCACCAATCTGCTGATCCGAAAGTGCTGCGCCACCCGAGTTGGACCATTGCGGAGCCGGCCCCCAATAGGCCGCCTGCACACGCCCCCCCACAACAATACGCGCCGGAGTCGCAGCTCTCTCCTCAGTCTTGATCAACTGCGCCCCCGCGCAAACCGCAAAACCCACCGCAACAACCATCACCCACCCGAGAAAATCACCTCCCAAAAAATTCGTGTGCAGTCGTGTGCATTCGTGGCCTACCCCCGTGTGATCGGCACCAAAGGTTCATACGGACAAAACGGATCCTCCGCCAGCGGATTCCCCGTCGCCCCATACGCCCGAGCCCTCGATCCCCCACACAAGATGTGATACTCACAAACCCCGCATCTCCCATCAAACGTCTTCGGATCATGCAACTGCCGGAACAACGGTGAATCCCGGTACACATCCACAATCCCATCTGCCTTCACATTCCCCGCCGTCACCGGCAAAAATCCCGCCGGACAAATATCCCCCGTATTCGACACGAACATAATCCCATGCCCGTCCCGAATCCCGAACGCCCCCGTCGCCCGGCTCTTCTTCATATCCTCCGCGTCCTGCCCCTGCTCCCGCTTCCGCTGCAACGCCACCCGCCGATAAGAAGGAGCCTCCGTCGTCGCCACAATAAACGGCGAATCCTGCGACACATCGTAAATCCACTGCATCAGCTTCTCCCCCTCTTCCGGGCTCAAAGCCGCCAGCACCTTCCCTCGTCCCACCGAAATCAGAAAGAACAGGCTCCACCGAGCCACCCCATACGGTTTTAACAATTCGAAAATCTGCGGCACATCCCCCGCCGTCTGCTCCGCCACCAGCGTATTCACCTGCAGCGGCATCTCCAATTCCTGCGCCCACCGCATCGCGTTCATCGTCCGTGCAAACGTCCCCGGCACGCCGCGAATCGCATCATGCCGCTCCGCCGTCGATCCATCCAAGCTCAACCCTAACCCATCCACCCCATGCTCCTTCAGCTTCACCAGCACATCGCGCGTCAACGCCTCCGTCGCCGCCGGCGTGATCGACACCCCAATCCCCAACCCTCGCGCATGATCAATCACTTCATACAGATCTTTCCGCGCCAGCGGATCGCCGCCCGTCAGAATCAGGTGCGGCATCGGCTCCCCAAACCCCGGAATCTGGTCCACAAACCGCAATCCCTCTTCCGTTGTCAACTCGTTCGGATGCGGCTCCGGCATCGCTTCCGCCCTACAGTGCCGGCAAGCCAGCGCACAAGCCTGCGTCATTTCCCAGTAAATGTTCAGCGGTGTCTGATTGTAATCCCGAGCACCATGGCGCGGGCCGCTTCCATGCATTGTGGTAGCCATGCTTTCACAGTACAATAACCCCGCAGCCGAAGAGTTCTACTCCCACCTCACCCGCTACAGACCGTTCGCCCCCTTCTCGTCCGCGAACTCCGATACTCGCAACTGATACAGCAGCGGCAATTCACTTCAATCGACGAACCAATTCATGCCGTCGCTTCCTATTTGCGCGATTGCGACTGCAAACGGCACCGGTGCCGAAAGACAATCGTCAGAATCGCGGTTCGCCGTGCATGTATATGTCAGGCGCCGAGGCGCATGACTGCCATCCATGCCGGCTCTGCGATTCACCGATCCTGACTATCCCTGGCAGGTAGTCCGACTCGCCTGCAAATGTCGTTGACTCTGGGATCTTTGTTCAAGAAGCCCAGTTCGGGATAGTTCAGATAACTGCCTATGCGCTGTGGGCCGACCACGGACATCCTGGCCAAAGCCTCGATTGCCCTCTCCTTATCGCCCAGCCCCGCGAATATCAACGCTTGCTCGTTCGGATATTGCGACATCGACAGCAGTTTGCGCGCCTCCTCCTCCAGTCCTGATTTGGCCAGCGCGTAACCCCTCAATCCGCGCGCCTCTGGCCCTTCAGCCTTCGAGAGGAGTAGTGCCGCCTCATCGAAATTCCCCCTGCCAAGCCTGACGCGCGCCAGACACTGCGCCTTGAACGGAAAGTCACCTGGGAGATCTTCACACTCTCGCGCAGCGCCGTCGTAGTTCCTCAAGGAAAGTAGGATCTCAGCCATGCTGAGCTGCAGCGCAGGAGATAACGGGTCGGCTCGCTTGGCCAATCGCAGTTGTTCCAATGCTTCGCGATTCCGCCCGAGTACCAGTAGCAAACGATTCGCGTAATCCTCGCGAGTATCCGCACTGTTCGGGTTCAGTTGCAGAGCTCTCAGGAAACAGGCTTCGGATTGCGCCCATTGTCCTTCCCTGGCATGAGCCAAGCCCTGCGCCCCTTGTGCCTCGGCCAGCAGCGGATCCAACTCCACCGCCTTTTCGGCACTGATCCGGAGTTTCTCCAATTCATCCTGCGCCTGTCCGGAAGCAAACTGAATCGATCGGAAGGCCGACGCCGCGCTGAGGCAGGCCCATGCCGGCGCGAATGACGGATCTTTCGCAACCACCTGCTCTAACAGTTTCGAACTCGGACCCATACCGCGCGGATACACTTGCATTGCCCGGGCGCGCAGGTAGAGATCGTATGCCGCCACGCTAGTCTCATATCGTTTCCTGCCGGCGCCAAGCTTGAGCCGCAGCGCGTTCACGATCCCGTTTGCGATTTCATCCTGCACTCCGATGAGATCGCTCATCTCTCGCGCAGTGTCCCACGAGAGGATCGGCGAATCAACGGCCACGTGAATCAGCCGGCCGCTCACCCTAACTCGTGAGTCGAAGACCGAAACCGATCCTTCGATCACGTATTCTACGGACAACTGCCTTCCGATCTCACGAAGAGCCAGCCCTTTCATCCTGGACGATGACGTTCGGGACCGCACTTCCAACCCCTCCACTACTGCAAGCTTGCCGATGAACTCATCGGTTAGTCCCTCCGCCAGGTAATCATTGGCGCTGGTCCCGCTCGTATTTGCAAATGGGAGTACCGCGATCGTAGTTGCCGAGCGGAATGCCGAAGCCAGCCTAAGAACGCCGGTCAGGAGTGCCGCAAGTGCCAACGCTGCCGCGACCCACCTGTATCGGCGATTCCCCGTCACCGCCGGTTCAGACTCGGAAGCGCCTATGTCCGAAACCCACTTTAGGGAAGGCACATACCCCCCTTTCGGTAGTTCGATCACGATCGGGTCGTTGGCGCCTGGCCCTCCGTAATACTCGGCAAGTCGGGCTCGGAGCCGCGCCGCCTCGGTCCGTACTATCGAATGCCGGTTGGGATCGTAGTCTGTCTTGCGGAAGACCTCCATGGCAATCAGCGATTCTTTCAGTCCGTTGCTTTGTTCGGCAATGAACTCCTCAACGATGTACCGAAGGAACCGCGAGAGCCGGGGACTGTTTGAGAATTGCGGGCTGGCGAGGACGCGCTCCAGTTGCATCCGTACCGCTTCAGCATCGCGGCCCCCATCATTCATTCCGGCAATATAGCCCTTATTTCAATGGCATGCAAGCGTATGAAACGGTAATTCTACGTCATCGACGTTGAGTCTGACGCCGCTTGGCTCCATTCTTCGAGAAGCTTGCCGCCTCCAGCGGGAACGTGCAACCCGTCTTCCGAGTGGATACAGGCGGTCTGATCAGCAGAGTCGCCGGGACGCCGGGAATTGGAATATTCGGAAGATGGCCGCTTCACGGCCGCGACTCAACTGCCCCCTGGATGTTCGCTGTTGACGCAATCGCGGGTCGAGAGACTTCCGGATTCTCCGGTGAGAAAACACCATGCCGGGGCTTCTTTAGTCCAGAGAAAGGGATACATGAACACACGTACCGCAGCACACTGCCATTTGCCTTTTTCGGTGCTGGCAATCTTCACAGCCCTGCCCCCGATGCATGCGCTTGCCCAGCAGGATGCCGGGTGTCATCAGCAGCAGTTTGGCAACTTCTCGGAGTGGTCCGCGCCGGTGAACCTCGGACCAGCTCTCAATTCAACGTCCAATGATCAATGGCCGGCAATCTCGCCAAACGGCTTGAGCCTCTACTTTGCCTCCAATCGCCCTGGTGGGTCCGGGCAGCAGGACATCTGGGTCACCCAACGGGCAACTCTTACCAGCCCTTGGCGAACCCCGCAAAACCTCGGGCGCAACATCAATTCGGAATCTCGCGACAATGCTCCCACCTTTAGCGCAGATGGACACTGGCTGATTTTCTCGAGTAGCCGCACTGCCGGCAAATGTCGGCAAGACAGCACCAACGATCTTTACATTTCCTACCGCCGCAACGCCGCCGACGACTTCGGATGGGAGCCTGCCGTGAACTTCGGCTGTGAATTGAGCGCGGCCAACGAAAACGCCGGCCCGGCTTTCTTCGAAGATAGGGAATCGGGCATCACAACACTCTATTTCACCAGCGCGCGGCCCGGAGGTCCGGGGGGGTTCGACACCTATTCGAGCACACGCGGCTTCAATGGACCCTTCGCCAATCCTGTTCTCGTCCCTGAACTCACCACCCCACTCTTCGAAGGCGGCTTTGCCATCCGCGGGGACGGCCTCGAAATGTTCCTCTGCTGGAATGCTCCCGCAGGACTGTTCACCGATTGCGACTTGTCCGTCTCAACGCGGGCTGCTACCTCTGACGTCTGGTCCGTACCAGTCAATCTTGGACCGTCAATCAACACTTCCGCGGACGACGGATTCCCCTCGCTTTCCTGTGATGGAACCACTCTCTACTTTGCCTCGAATCGCCCTGGCGGGTCCGGCGGCGAGGACCTCTACGTGACGACGCGAATCAAGTTCGAGGAGCCCGCAATACCCGCCCAACGGAGGTAAAAAATGGAACGATCCACCAACTCTACATTTCGAAACCCGGGCACCACTGCGCTGGCCACCCTGCTCGCCTTGACATCGTGTGGTCGCGCCCTCGGGCAGGCCACCCAACCGGTACTTATTGTCGACGTCGAGAATGTCGTCAATTACAACAACAACCTCACCGATCAACCCAAGCTTGTTCCGAATGACAACATCACCCCCGCAGCCCCGGTGAACTTACAAGGTGTTTTTGGCTTTGTCATCGCCATAGGAGACGTTGTTGCCGTCAATGGCCAACCCGCTAGAGGTACGCTCGTCCTTCGAGCGCAAGTCCTGAATCTGGTACCGGCCGATGCCCCGCGAGAAGCCAACGCCCCCCAGGTCGTGGCAATCGCCGACACGATGCGAGCGGCACTGCAGACCGTGACTCTGGAACTTTTGAAGAGCAACGGCGTCCCAGTGGGTATCTTCACTCTCATTGGAATGGGCGGACGCCCCCCCTTAGGGGCGCCTTCAAGCATCACTTCTTTCAACTTCACTGTGGTCGGAGGTACCGGCGCGTTTCTCGGCATGAGAGGCCAGGCTGGCTACTCAGGAGGGGTCGGCGGTCGGTCCGCATCAATGGCCGAGAATCCCGCTAACCGCAGAATCAATGGAGGAGGAAGAAGAAGAGTTGTGCTGCAATTGATCCCTCACTCTTTACCGCAGATTCTCGCCACGTCAGGCGGACCGGCCGTTTACCATGAGGACTTCTCGCCCGTATCCACAGCTCGGCCGGCGAAGCCTGGAGAGCTCTTGATCATAAAGGCTTCAGGCTTGGGACCCACTCTTCCTCAAGCGGAACCCGGAGAGCCCTTTCCGATGAATTCGCCACCAGAATTAAATTCACCCTTCGAGGTGTCGGTCAACGGCAAGGCAGCCGAAGTGCTCAACAAAACGGGCTGGCCCGGGCTCGTTGATACTTACCGCGTCGACTTTCGCGTGCCGGCCGGGATCGAAGCGGGCACGGCGGGCGTCCAATTAACCGCCGCCTGGATTACCGGACCCTCAACCCCCCTTCCAATCGAGTGAGCTTGAATTGTGATCATGCGCAGGTTCTCAGCGCGCCAAACCCCTGCCTGCGCATGCACCACCCCAACAAGTCGGCGATGTCCCTCCGGTAGAGCATCAAAATCCCGCGATCCAATCTCAGCACCTCCACCCAGGAGTTCCACTCCCATGCATTGTGGTAGCCATGCGTTCTCAGTACAATAACCCATCCCTTGAGACACTGGTAACAAGATATGCAAATCGAAGACGCACGCGACCAGGTCGCAAAAGCGGTCGACAACCTCATCGAACTGAAGGACCGCCTCGGCCTCCCCAATCTCACCATCGAAAGCATGCCCGCCTTCCTCGACCGCGCCGCCCAAGCCAAACTCAAAACCAAAGACAAGCTCCTCATCCTCGACCAGGCCACCATCATCCTCGACGAATTCTACGCCCATCTCCCCTTCAAACGCGCCCGCTATGCCGTCGACCCCGTCCAGCGCCTCCGCCTCATCCGCGCCACACTCGACGAACTCGATGAAATGGACTTCCACTCCGAACTCGTCCGCACCTTCGCCCGCCTTCGCGATCCCCACACCTTCTACGCCCTCCCGAAACCCTTCGCCGGCGCCTCCGCCTTCCTCCCCTTCCGCCTCCAGCACTACTACGGCGAAGACGGCCGCATGCAATTCCTCGTCACCGACGTCATGACCGGATTCACTCACGAACACTTCACCCAAGGAGCCCACGTCACCCACTACAACGGCATGCCCGTCGAAGAAGCCGTCTGGCGCGAAACCGGCCTCGATTCCGCCGGCAACGAAGACTCCCAGTTCATCCGTGGTCTCAGTTCCTTATTCGGACGCGCCCTCGATAACACCGCCCCCCGCGCCGAACACTGGGCCGTCCTCCAATACCGCTCCGCCGACCCCGAAGACAAACAGGAATACGGCATCCTCCTGCCCTGGAATGTCATGACCGGACTCCGCCTCCCCTCCTCCTCCGGCGGCATGCGCTCCAGTATCTTCACCTCCCAACTGCAAACCAATGAGTCCCGCAAGGCCCTCTGGGGCTGGGATCAACTCCAACGGGAGCAGAAGCCCACCACACCAAGCATCTACAAAACCAACGACACCACCCTCCCCGCCATCTTCTCCTTCACGGCTTCTTGCCTCGAAGAACGCTACGCCGCCGGTCAGGTCAAACCTTCCAGCCTCCGTGATGGCCAGCGCAAAGGCGTCCACTACGGCTACCTCCGCATCCACAGCTTCCTCATCGAAGACACCACCGCGTTCCTCAACGAAGCCAAACGCATTCTCACCTTCTTCAACGAGAGCGCCCGCGACGGCCTCATCATCGACGTTCGCTCCAATCCCGGCGGCAATATCCAGGCCGCCGAAACTCTCCTCCAGATGCTCACCCCGCGTGAAATCCAAACCGCCAAGTTCCACTTCATCAATTCCAAAGCCACCCGCAACATCGCCCTCAAACTCAGCCGCGGCAACCACACCCGCGCCACCCAGCAATTCGGCGAATGGAAGGACGGCCTCATCGCCTCGCTCGCCGAAGGCAGTCCGCTCACCCCAGGCCGCCCCCTCACTCCCCGCGAGGAAGCCAACAGCACGGGCCAGGTCTATCAGGGCCCCGTCATCCTCCTCATTGATGCCCTCTCCTACTCCGCCACCGATATCTTCGCCGCCGGCTTCGACGACAACGAAATCGGCCCCATCCTCGGCGTCGATCGCAACAGCGGCGGCGGCGGCGCCAATCGCTGGCTCCACAACGAACTCGTCGAAAACACCGGCAAGCTCGCCAACCTCCCCCTCACCTGCCTCCCCAACGGCGCCAACATCGGCGTCGCCATCCGCCGCTCCACCCGCGTCGGCCGCAACTTCGGAGCCGCCCTCGAAGACGTCGGCGTCCAATGTGATCCCGGCTTCTGGCATAAACGCACCCGCCAGGACCTCGAACACGGAGACATTGACCTCCTCGCCAAAGCATGCGGCATCCTCTCCAAACGCCCTACCTTTTTCCTCCGCATCAGCAACGCCGAAATCAAAAAGAAATCCGTCACCGCCACCCTCGACTGCCGCGGCATCGATCGCATCGAATGCTACCTCGACTTCCATCCGCAATTCACCCTCACCGTCTCCCGCGACCCCGCCAACCCCCTCGAGTTCATTAGCGCCGACGTCCAGATCGGCACCGATGGCCTCATCACTACCCCTTCCCGCCTCACCGTCAAAGGCTACGCCTTCATCGACAACGACGACGAAACAGCCATCCGCCTTGTCGCCGCCAACGATTTCCTGTTCGAATAAGAAGATCGGATGATCGGCGAAACCATCTCCCACTACCGCATCCTCTCCAAACTCGGTGAGGGCGGCATGGGTGTCGTCTACCTCGCCGAAGACACCAAACTCCAGCGCCAGGTCGCCCTCAAGTTCCTCTCCACCGACGAAGTCCGCCCCGAAGACCGCGAACGCTTCCTCCGCGAAGCACGCTCCGCCGCCACCATCCAACACCCCAACGTCTGCCCCATCCACGCCGTCGAAGAAGAAGATGGACGCCTCTTCTTCGCCATGGCCTACATCAAGGGCCGCACCATCCGCCAACTCCTCGACAACGGCCCTTTCCCCGCCGAACGCGCCGTCGAAATCGCCCTCCAGGTCGCAGCCGGTCTCTCCGCCGCACACCAGCAAGGCGTCGTCCACCGCGACATCAAATCCGGCAACATCATCCTCGACGAACACGGCAACGCCATCATCCTCGACTTCGGCCTCGCCACCCACGCCTCCGCCGAACGCATCACCCGCTCCGGCAAACGCGTCGGCACCCCCGCCTACATGTCCCCTGAGCAGATCCAGTCCGCCGAAGTCGACCATCGCACCGACCTCTGGTCCCTCGGCGTCCTTCTCTTCGAAATGCTCACCGGACGCCTCCCCTTCCGCGAAGACGGCTCCTTCAGCGTCCTCTTCTCCATCGTCCAGGACACACCTCCCAAACTCCGCCAACTCCGCCCCGATCTCCCTCAGGAACTCGAAGAGATCCTCTCCCGCGCCCTCGCCAAAAATCCCAACGAGCGCTGGCAGAACGCCGCTCAACTCGCCTCTGCCTTACGCCGCCTCCGCTCCTCGCTCCCTGACCTTGATGCCACCGTCGTCGTCACCCCCATCGCAACCAAACCCCGCCGCACGCACATCTTCGTTGCCCTTGCCGGCATCCTCCTGCTACTCACCATCGCCGTCCTCGCCTGGCGCAACTTCCTCACGCCCGCCTCCAACCTCCCCACACAAAAACACCTCGCCGTGCTTCCCTTCACCATCATCGGCAACGACGAAGAACTCCGCGCCCTCTCCGATGGCCTCGTCGAATCCGTCACCGCGCAGCTCACCCAGGTCGAGCAGTTCCAATCCCAATTCGCCGTCGTCCCACCCTCGGAAATCCGCAGCCGCAAAATCGAGAGCGCCGAACAGGCCCGCCGCATTCACGGTGCCAACCTCGTCATCACCGGCAGCGCCCAGCGCCTCGCCAAACGCATCCAGATCACCCTCCACTTAATCGACACATCCACCCTCCGCCAAATCAACGCCCGCACCATCGACGCCGCAGCCAGCCAACCCAACACGCTCCGCGATAACGCCGTCTCCGCCACCCTCCGTCTCCTCGATGTTCGCCTCTCATCGCCAGTCCCCGATGAGGCCCCCGCCGATGCCGTCGCACGCACCGACTACCTCAAGGGCCGCGGCTTCATGGCTCGCATGGATGTGCATGGCAACGTCGATAAGGCCATCGCCAGCTTTGAATCCGCCGTCCGCCTCGATCCCAACTATGCCCTCGCCTGCGCCGCCTTGGGGGAAGCCTATGGCGTAAAAGCAAGAATGAACAACGACCCCCAACTCACCGCCAAAGCCATCGAATACGCCAGGAAAGCCGTCGCCCTCTCCCCCGATTCGGGCACCTCCCTCGCCAAGCTCGGTGATCTCCTCATCAGGAACGGCAAAGGCGGCGAAGGCGTCACCATGCTCCGCAAAGCGCAGCAACTCGAGCCCCACAATGCCGACGTGTCCATCACCCTCGGCACGTACTACATGAACACCGGAAAATTCGCCGAAGCCGAAGCCGCCTTCAAAGATTCCATTCAGCGCCGTCCCATCAACTGGTACGGCCAGCTCATGCTCGGCTTCTTCCTCTCCGGCCGTGGCCGCTTCCCCGAAGCCCGCAACGCCTACGAACAAGCCCTCAAGCTCACCCCTGACAATGAGATGGTCCTCATCAATCTCTCCGCCCTCGACATGCGTCAGGGACGCTTCGCTGCCGCCGAACAACACATCCGCCGCGCTCTCCGCTTCACGCCAACCGCACGCGTCTTCTCCGCACTCGGCCTCGCACTCTACTACCAGCACAAGTTCGAACCCGCGGCCCAAGCCCTCGAAGCTGCCGTCGAGCGCGATCCCGATCGCTATGCCATGTGGGGCAACCTCGGCACCGTCTATCGCCGCCTTCCCAACGGCCAGGGCCGCGCCGAAGCCGCCTTCCGCAAAGCAGTCGAACTCGCCGAAAAAGAACTCGCCTTACGCCCCGCCGATCACCGCGTCCGCGCCAACCTCGCCGAATACTCGGCCAAACTCTCTGACCCGCGCAAAGCCCTCGCCCTCCTGCAGGCCATCCCCCAACAAGCCCGCCGCCCCTATATGGGACGCATTGCCCTCACCTATGAGTTGATCGGAATGCGCCCCCAAGCCATCGACACCATCCGCACCCTGCTCGTCGATCACAACGAACTCGCCGAGATTAAGGACGACCCAGACTTCGAAAAACTCTGGGCCGACCCTCAATTTCAAGCCGCCGTTCGCTGATGGCCTACGTCTTCGTCCCACTACTGGGATCCGTTTCCTCTGGAAAATCCGGCCCCACCTGATTCTTCGGAAACGCCTGCATCAACACCCGCACCGCCTCCGCCACCAGCTTCTTCGCCTTCTTCGGATTCGTCGGCCGCACCGCCAAAGCTTCCTTCAACAACTTCTGCGCCTCTTTAATAATCGGCTCCATGGATCACTCTCCTTCATTCGCAATTTTGGCGAACACACCGCGTCCGCTCACATCAGCCGATTATGCGCGTCTCCCAAACGGCACGCAAGTAAAATCCAACATCCACCTACCCATTTGATATATGCTGTCCCCAGTTCACCAAAACCAACCGAGGGGTTCGTCATGTTCGCCACAGTTCGCTTCCTTCTTCTTGCCGCGCTCGCCGCCGTCTCGATCTACGCCCAATCCAACGGAGCCGTCAACGGCGCGGTTCAGGATGAATCCGGTGCATTCATCCCCGGTGCCGACATCCAGGTCACCAACCAGCTCACCGGCCTTCAGTTCAACGCCACCAGCGACGATGCCGGCCGCTTCCTCGTCCAGCGCCTCCCCGTCGGCGAATACAAACTCACTGCCCGCCGCGACGGCTTCCGCCAGTTCGTCACCGAGCAGTTCCGCCTCGATGCCGACCAGACCCGCACCATCGCCATCACCCTCGCCCTCGGCAACACCACCGAGTCCGTCACCGTCACCGGAGCCGTCTCCCAGGTCGATACCGTCAGCGGCACCATCCGCCAGGTCGTCGACGAACGCCGCATCACCGAACTCCCCTTGAATGGCCGCAATCCCGTCCAACTCGTACTCCTCGTCCCTGGCGCGGTCCAATCCAACAACAACAGCCTCTCTCAAAACAACGGCATCTCCGTCAACGGAGCCCGCGGCACTTCCACCAACTACATGCTCGACGGCGGCGATAACAACGATCCCCAGGAAGGCGGCTCCGCCGTCACCCCCAACCCCGACGCCCTCGAAGAGTTCTCCGTCCTCACCAACAACTTCTCCGCCGAATACGGCCGCAATGCCGGAGCCATCGTCAACGCCGTCACCAAGTCCGGCACCAACCAGTTCCACGGCTCCGCCTTCGAATTCCTCCGCAACGACGCCCTCGACTCCCGCAGCTTCTTCGCCATCTCCAAAGGCAAGCTCCGCCGCAATCAGTACGGCGGCAGCTTCGGCGGCCCCGCCATCAAAAACAAAGCCTTCTTCTTCGGTTCCTACGAAGGCGTAAAACAAAGACAGGGAGAAACGTTCTCCTCCCTCGTCGTCCCCACCGAAGCCGAACGCCGTGGCGACTTCTCCGCTTCCACTCAAAAACCCCGTGACCCCAACGCCGCCAACGCTCTCTTCCCCAACTCCCTCATCCCCGCCACCCGCTTCGATCCCGCCGCTCTCAAGTTCATGGAGCTCCTCCAAATTCCGCTCCCCAACGCCTCCGGCAACCGCCACATCTTCAATCGCCCGAACAACAATGACACCGGCCAGTACCTCGGACGCGGCGACTACAGCCTCTCCGCGAATCAGCGCCTCACCGGCCGCGTATTCGAAACATCCTCCACCGAGTTCCTCACCGCCGGTCTCCCCGTCCTCACTTCCGACGTCAAGTTCGATACCTGGAACATCGGCGGCCAGCACACCTGGACCATCACGCCCTCCCTGCTCGGCATCGGCCAGTACACCTGGAATCAGTCCATCATCGACCGTGGCCCGCTCCCCGTCGGCTCCGGCGCCGGCGTCTCCTATCAGGACATGGGCGTCAAAGTGAATCGCGGCGGCACCGAAGCCCTCGGCAAAGAGCTCATCCCGCAATACCGCGGCCAAGTCAACGGCTACTGGAATCCCAACCAGGACAACCTCGTCCGCATCGACCGCGGCTCCCACCAGGCCACCTACGCCATGACCTATAACCGCGGCGCGCACCTCCTCAAATGGGGCGGCGAATATCGCACCACCAAGTCCGACCGCGTCACCGCCAACGGCGTCGATCCCCAGTTCACTTTCAACGGCCAGATCAGCGGCAACGCCTTCTCCGACTTCCTGATCGGACGTCCCTTCTCCATGACCCAGGGCTCCGTCCGCATCAACCGCATTCGCTCCCAGACATACAACCTCTATTTCCAGGACGATTGGAAAGTCCACCAGCACCTCAGCTTCAACTTCGGCGTCCGCTATGAGCCCATGTATCCCTACTACTCCGCCGACGACGAGCTCACCGCCTTCCGCGCCGGACAGCAATCCACCGTCTATCCTTCCGCCCCAACTGGTCTACTCTACGCCGGCGACAACGGCATCCCCCGCGGCGGCACTCACAACGACCTCAATAACCTCGCCCCCCGCGTCGGCCTCGCCTGGAGCCCCTTCGGCAGCAAGAAAACCTCCGTCCGCGCCGCCTACGGCTTCTTCTACGATGTGATGAAATTCCACACCGTCAGCCACTTCGTCAACTCCCCGCCCTACTCGCTCCAGATCACCCTCAACACCCCGCGCAGCTTCTCCGATCCCTACGCCGGCCAGGTCAATCCCTTCCCCTACGCTCCGCCCGCCACCGACGCCGAACGCGCCCGCTACACCTTCCTCAAGCCTGTCACCATCGGCCTTTCTCCCAACGCTGACCAGGCCGCACCCTACGTCCAACAGTGGAACCTCAACATCCAGCGCGAACTCGCCCGCGACTACCTCCTCACCGTCGCCTACATCGGCACCAAAGGCACTCGCCTCCCGCTCCGCAACGAACTCAACCCCGCCCTCTACCGCGCCGGAGCCACCGCCGGCAACGTCCCCCAACGCCGCATCTACACCGACTTCGCCAGCATCGTCGACTACCAGACCGTCATCAATTCCACCTACAACGCCCTCCAGATCACGCTCAACAAGCGTCTCAGCAAAGGCCTCTCACTGCTCGCCGCCTACACCTACAGCCGCTCCATCGATGGCAGCTCGCTCGAAGTCGATGCCTTCAACGGCCAGGACCCCCGCAACCTCCGCGCCGACAAAGGTCTCTCCGACTTCGACCTCCGCCAGCGCTTCATCTCCTCGTTCATCTACGAACTCCCCGGCCCCAAAACCGGCCTTGCCCGAGCCGTTCTCGGCGGCTGGCAAACCAACGGCATCCTCAACATCCAGTCCGGCGGCAACTTCAACGTCGCGAGCGGCCAGGACCGTGCCCTCTCCGGCGGCGGCACCCAGCGCCCCAACCTGGTCGGCAATCCCTACCTCGACACCGGCCGCAGCCGCGACGAACTCCTCAATCTCTACTTCAATCCCGCCGCCTTCGCCCTCCCCGCCATCGGCGAATACGGCAACTCCGGCCGCAACACCATGATCGGGCCCGGCCGCTGGAACCTCGACTTCGCCCTCTTCAAAGGCTTCCAGCTCCGCGAGCACATGAAACTACATTTCCGCTGGGAAATGTTCAATGCGGTGAACCACGCCAATCTCGGCAACCCCCGCTCCAACATCAGCGCCGCCAACCCCGGCCGCATCGACTCCACCTCCGGAGGCCGAGTCATGCAACTAGGTCTCCGCCTAGTCTTCTAAAGGTGGCGACGGGCCTCCAGGCCGGTCGCAGTGCAGGCCGGGAGGCCTGCACTTAAAATTCACGGAACTCACTACCTAGCATTACCGTATACTATGCATGATGGAGTACTCCCCCGAGGACAAAGACCGCCGCGTCACCCAGCTCCGCAAGGGCATCCTCGAACTCGCCATCATGGGCGTCCTCGACACCGAGCGCCACTACGGCTACTCCCTCATCCGAGCCCTCGCTGACCGCAGTTCTCTCACACTGAAGGAAGGCACCGTCTACCCCATCCTCGCCCGCCTCGACCGCGACGGCCTCGTCCTCTCCCAATGGGTCGAATCCCAACAAGGCCCGCCCCGCAAATACTACGAGCTCACCCCCGCCGGCCGCGCCTTGCTCATCGAATTACGTACCGAATTCTTATCCCTGGTCACCCTTGTTCAGTCCCATCAACATACCTCCGAGGAAAAACATGAACACCTATCCAGACTCCGTGTCCAAAGTCGTTAGCGACTACACCGAACGCCTCAAACTCCATCTCCAAAACGTTCCTCCCCGCGAGCAGGACGAGTTCCTCAAGGAAATCCAATCCCACATCTACGAGGCCTATCAGGAATCCCCCATCCCCGATGACCTCACCCGCATCCTCACCGTCCTCCGCAAGCTCGGTGAACCTGCCGACGTCGTCTCTGACCGCCTCTCCGCCACCATGGTCCGCTCCGGCGCCGCCCGCAACCTTCCTCTCCGCATCCTCGCCGGCATCTTCATCGCTCTCCTCGGCATCCCCCTCGGCTTCGGCGGTGTCGCCGTCCTCACCGGCATTCTCGCCGCCCTCGCCGCCGTCCTGGTCAGCTACTACGCCGTCTCCGCGGCCCTCCTCCTCACCGGCAGTGTGGTCTTCCTCTTCGGAGCCCTCCGCACCTATCGCCCCGAACTCTGGGACCGCCTCATCGACGCCGGCATCCTCCGCTTCCACGACCGCCCCGGCCGCTTCTTCGATCAGCTCCCCGCCGCCGAACAGAGCTTCCTCATGCTCTTCCTCGCCGCCCTCTTCCTCGCCGCCGGCGTCGCCATGCTCTGGTTCGGCAAACACCTCGTGCGCGGCCTCCGCACCGTCTCCGCCTTCGCCTTCGACGGCATCCGCCGCCTCGCCCGCCGTGCCCGTCATACCATCACCGGTCAGCGCCAGCGCCACCCGGCCATCTTCTCCTGGCCCTCGCCCTCGTCCTCTCGCTGAGCACTATCCAATCGGCGTGAATTTCTCCAGAATCTGGATCGCCTTCTTGCGCCCCGTCCCCGCTGGCTTGCCCTTGAACTTCAAATGCCCGTTCACCAGCATGTCCACCGGACGCCCAACAGGAAAATCAAACGTCAGTACGTCCTCTTCTTCCAATTCCAGCAGATTCTCCACCGACAGCGTCGGACCCCGTAGCCGCGAATCAATGTGCACCGTCGACGACTGGATCAGCCGCAGCATCCGCAACTGCTCCTCCTCCGTCGACTCCGACTTCCGAATCGACCACTGCTGGTCAAACTTCTGCCGCAGCATCTTGATGATGATCGACGGCATCCCAATGTTCATCATCCCCGAACTCTCCCCAATCCGCACTTCCAGACTCACCGCCACCACCGCCTCGTTCGGAGCCAGAATCTGCAATAACTGCGACTCCGTCTTGAACGAGTCAATCACAAAATTGATGTTCGTTACCGTCGACCACGCTTCCTTCAAATCGTGCAGAACAATCCGGAAAATGCTCTCCAGAATGCTCTGCTCAATCTCCGTCACCTCCCGGTCCGGACGCAACGCCCCCTTCCCGTTCCCTCCCAACAGCATCTCCAGAATCGGAAACACCAGCGACGGGTTGATCTCCAGCACCGCGTTGCCGTCAAACGGCCGCATCCCCAGCGACACCAGCACCGTCGGCGCCGGCAAACACTGGCTGAACTCCATGAACGACAACTGCTCTACACTCACCAGATTCACCAGCGCGTAGTTCCGCAAGTATGCCGATAAGCTCGAACTCAGGCTCCGCGCAAATGCCTCGTGCAGCAAGTGGATCGCCCGCAACTGATCCTTCGCAATCCGGTCCGGCCGCCGGAAATCGTATGGCGTCGCCTTCTTCGCAGGATCCTCGTCCGCGCTCTGGTCCCGGAGGTTTCGAAATACACTGTCGATTTCCTCCTGCGTCAGCACTCTATCCATATTCTCTTCCCCACCTTCTATCGTCCCTTCCCCCTCCCTTCTTCACGCAACCTTCCCACCTTCTCATCCGTCTCTCTCAAAAAGATCCGAAACTAGACAGTTGTACTACACAACGATCACAATTGAATAAGAAAGAAAGCGAGTCTTCGGAGTTGAAAAAAGTAAGCTTTCCTATCCGTCCAGTCCTCAGCTCTTGCTTCCTCTTCCTACTGCCCGCCGCCATCCTGAGCGCGTATCAATTCTCAGGTGCCGACGATACCACTACCTCCGGCGATGATCCCGCCATCATCACCATCGCCCCCACCAAAGAGCGTGGCCCCGAAAGCCGCCTCCAAAACCAATCCGTCGATTGGTCCCGTCTCTTCCAGCAATCCGCCCGCTTCCTGGCCATCCAGCACGGCTTCCGCCTCGCCACCGAAAAAGGCACCCGCGACGGCATGCGCGGCCCCTTCTTCGACACCTACGCCGAATCCATCCGCAGCATGCATGGCTGGGCCGATGGCGACCCCTTCTACGTCAACTTCATCGGCCACCCCATGATGGGCGCCGTCGCAGGCCGCCTCTTCGAACAGAACGATCGCCGTTACCTCGGCGCCAGCTTCGGCAATAATCGCGACTACTGGAAACGCCAGCTCCGTGCCGCCGCCTTCTCCTTCGCCTACAGCGCCCAATTCGAAATCGGCCCCCTCAGCGAAGCCTCCATCGGCAAGATCCAGCGCACCTGGCCCCAGCACGGCTTCGTCGATTTCGTCGTCACCCCCGTCATCGGCATGGGCTGGGCCATCGGCGAAGACGCCATCGACGAATACCTCGTCCGCCGCATCGAACGCTGGACCGATAACAACTACGCCCGCATCCTCGCCCGCGGCTGGCTCAACCCCGCCCGCAGCTTCTCCAACATGCTCGCCGGCCGCGTCCCCTGGCATCGCGAAGACCGCGCTGGAGTCTACGCCCCCCTCTCCTACATCCGCCGCGAGCGCGCCGTCGATCCCACCTCCCGCCAATCCCCCGAAGCTCCCGATGGCGTCGCCCCCTTCGAGTTCTCCATGAACTTCGAGCCCCAATACTTCACCTCCTCCGCCGTCTCCTGTTTCGGTGGCAACGGCTCCGCCGCCTTCCGCCTCGCACCCCAATGGCAACTCGTCTTCGAAGCAGGCGGCTGCAAAATGTCCGGACTCCCCGAAAACCTCAGCGGCGATTCCCTCACCTACATGGCCGGTCCCCGTTGGCGCCCTGCTCCCAACAGCCGTTTCAGTCCCCACCTGCAAGTCCTGGTTGGCGGCCACAAAGTCGCCCAGGAACGTTTCTTCCCCGACAAATGGGAAACCTGGCAACCCGTCGTCACCTCTGTCCCCAACCCCGCCGCCTATCGCAACAACTACACCGAGCGCTACGACTCCAACGCCTTCGCCGTCTCCGCCGCCGGCGGCCTCGACATCCGTCTCAACAACGCCCTCGCCTTCCGCCTCGCAAGTCTCCAGTACCGCCACTCCTGGGTCCAACCCCTCGACGGCCTCTCCTTTCAGAACGGACTCCAATTCTCCACCGGCCTGGTCCTCCAAATGGGAACCTGGTAGGTGACGCGGGCCTCCAGGCCGGCGGCTAAAAAGAACTACTTCCCCTTAGCCGCAATCACCGCCCGGTTCCGCACCAAACCCCGCACCAGCCAGTGCTCCCGTCCATACATAGCCTCCGCCAGCGCCAGCGCCCGCCCCGCCGTCCGCTCCGCCGCGGCATGTTCCCCCAACAAATACTCCGCGCTCGACAACCCCGCCAGCGCCTTCACCAATTGCGGCCCCCCCGCCACCAATTCCACCGCACGCTCAAAATCCCGCCGAGCCTCCTTGTACCTCTTCTGCCTCATCCGTACCGACCCCATATTCTGCAGCACCCCCGCCACATCCTCAGCCCGCCCATTCACACGCGTCAATATCTCCAATGCCTTCGTATACTCCCCATAAGCCTCCGCCAGCTTCCCCTCCGCCAACTCGATCGAAGCAATCCCGCTATGCACCCCCGCCACCTCCGCGCTCTCCGCCGGTAGCTCACTCGCCAACAACCCCGCCGCCCGCACCCACTTCGCCGCCGGCTCCCGCTCCCCCATCTCCAACTCCAGCGCCGCCAAATTCAAATACAGCCGCACACGCGTCGCCGTCGACTCCTTCGTCAACTCCTCCACCCGCATCGCCGCCAGGTACGCCTCCCGAGCCTCCGCAAACTGACCAGCCTCCTGATGCCGGATCGCCCGCTCATTCCACGCCAGGGTCACCCCAGATTGCCCAACCATCTCCACACTCGCCATCACAAAAACAAACACAGCACGATGCAATTTCATAACACTCAGCCAAGCACGCCGCGTGCCAGCAATTTCCGTAGACAAACTACACAATCCCATTCACCCACTGCCCGAAATTGGAACCCCATTGCCCGCTTCCGGGAAACATCTTTTGTGTAGACACACTACACAACATATAGTAGAATGACTACACAATGCCTCCCCGCAATCCCCGCATTGAGCTCCTCCAGGGCACTCTCGACCTCCTCATCCTCCGCGTCCTCCTCTTCGGCCCCGCCCACGGCCACGCCGTCGCCAAACAGATCCAACACATGTCCCAGGACGTCCTCCAGGTCGAAACCGGCTCCCTCTACCCCGCCCTACACCGCCTCGAAGACCAGGGCTGGATCACCGCCCAGTGGGAACTCTCCGACAAAGGAAAGCGCGCCAAATTCTACCGGCTCACCGCCCAGGGCCGCAAGCATCTCCACATCGAACAGTCCCGCTGGGAGCAGCTTTCCCTCGCCATGTCGAGAGTGCTCCGCCCCGCCGACTAGAATCCGGCTAAAGGAGGTCCCAACCCATGTCCATCCGCAAATTCCTCTCCCGCCTCCGCACACTCAAAAACTGGAGCCGCCGCGAAGCCGACCTCGATGCCGAAATCCGCTTCCATCTCGAAGAGGAAATCGACGAGCAAACCGCCCGAGGCCTCTCTCCCGCCCAAGCCAGAGCCGCCGCCTCCAAAGACCTCGGCAATCCCACCCTCGTCCGCGAATCCACCCGCGACGCCTGGGGTTGGGGCCCCCTCGAACGCCTCGCCCAGGATGTCCGCTACGCCCTCCGCGGCATGCGCCGCAATCCCGTCTTCTCCCTCACCGCCATCATCACTCTCGCCGCCGGCATCGGCGCCAACACTACCGTCTTCACCATCCTCCACAATCTCCTCCTCCGCAATCTGCCCGTCCGCGAGCCCGCCGGTCTCCTCCGCGTCGGAATGGGCGGCTTCCCCAATGACACCGATGGCAGCGGCCCCATCCCCTCGCGCCTCCTCACCCGGATCCGCGAAAACCAGCAATCGTTCGCAAATCTGTCCGCATGGGCAATCACAAGGCTCACTCGCGATGACCTCGGCGACGGCACGCCCCAGCTCATCAACACAGCCTACGTCAGCGGCAACGGGCTCACCGATCTCGGCCTCTCTCCTCAAACCGGCCGCCTGCTTCGCCCCTCCGACGATGTCCGCGGTGGCCCGCCCGGCGGTTGGCCCGTCGTCATCAGCAACGGCTACTGGCGCGATGCCTTCCACTCCTCCCCCGATGCCATCGGACGCCGCTTCCGCCTCTCCAATCTCGAAGTCACCATCGTCGGCGTCGCTCCCCCCGGCTTTCGCGGCCTCTGGCCCGGCACCGACACCGAGCTCTTCCTCCCCCTATGGTTCTTCTACGCCGTCGAACGCCGCGAGCCCGCCGATTCCCCCGAAAAAGATCCCTGGTGGAACGTCATCGGCCGCCTCAAACCCGGCGTCTCCCTCTCCCAGGCACAGGCCGAGCTCGCCCTCCACAACGACACCCTTCGCTCCCAGTTCCTCCCCCAATCCATCAGCCAGCAGCCCTGGTCCGCCGCCCTCCATCTCAACACCAAACCCGCCGGAGCCGGCCTGCCCACCTTCTTCGGCCGCGTCTACTCGAAACCCCTTTACCTCATGCAGGGCCTCGTTGCCGTCGTCCTCCTCCTCTGCTGCGTCAACATTAGTGGACTCCTGCTCTCCCGCCTTCACGGCCGCCGTCAGGAGTTCGCCATCCGCACCGCCATCGGCGCCGGCCGCACCCGCCTCATGCGCCAATACCTCACCGAAAGCAGCCTGCTCGCCACCGCCGGAGCCGGCCTCGGAGCCTCGATCGCCTGGTACGGAGTCCCTCTCCTGCTCCCCTTCTTCCGCCATCCGAACCTGGGCGTCGGCATGTTCATCACCCCCGATCGCAACATCCTCACCGTCACCGCAACACTCGCCATCGCCACCACACTGCTCTTCGGACTCACCCCCGCCTGGGATGCCGGCCGCTCCCAACCCGGAGAACTCCTCCGCACCCGCACCTCCACCGCAGCACGCCGCCACTGGCTCGGCCGCGGCCTCATCCTCGTCGAGGTCGCCCTGTCTTTCTTACTCGTCTCCGTCGCCGGCCTCCTCTCCGGAAGCCTCTCCCGCCTTCAGGAAGAGAAGACCGGCTTCAGCCTCGATCACGTCACCATTCAAACCCCGCCGCTACACCTGCTGAACCAGCCCGCCGAAGTCCGCCACCAGCTCTACCTGCGCATGAAAGAGCGCCTGGAGCAACTGCCCGGAGTCACCTCCGCCTCCTTCACCTGGCTCACGCCGATGACCAGCTTCCAGGCCACCTCGAGTTTCCAGGCGATCGACAACACCTCCGAGCCACCCTCCGATCCCAAGATGTCCTTCAACGCCGTCGGACCCGGCTATTTCCGCACCATGGAAACCGCCATCCTCGATGGCCGCGAGTTTCACCAGGGCGAACAGGACTCGAGCGTCTGCCTCCTCAACCAGTCCGCCGCCGCCTTCCTCTTCCCCCGCCAAGCCTCCGTCGTCGGTCAATACGTGCGCCTCACCGAGCAAAAACGTTTTCCCGGCAATTTGTCGTGCCGCGTCATCGGCCTCGCCCAGGACGCCAAGTTCGCCAACCTCAACGAACCCGCCCCGCGCACCCTCTATCTCCCCATCGGCGTCGAGCTCCTTCGCAGCACCAACCTTGTCTTCCTCATCAACGCGCCCACCAAACAGCAAGCCATCAGCGCCTACACCACGGCCAAGAAGGAAGTCATCCCCGCCGCACCGCTGGTCCTCTTCGCCACCCTCCGCGAACAAATGGAGGCAGCCCTCGGCACCCAGAAAGCGCTCTCGCTCATGAGCACGCTATTCGCCGCCCTCGCGCTCTTCCTCAGTGGCATCGGCCTCTATGGCTTGCTCGCCGCCAACGTCTCGCAACGCACCAGCGAAATCGGCGTCCGCATGGCCCTCGGCGCAAGCCGCGGCCAGGTGGTCCGCATGATCCTCTCCGAAGCGCTCCTCATCCTCACCCTCGGCCTCACCACCGGTGCAGCTTGCCTCTTCTACGCCACCCGCTATGGCTCCGGCCTCCTCTACGGAGTCTCCGCCTTCGATGCCTGGCGCCTCGCCGCCACCGCCGCCGTGCTCACCGTCACCGCCATCGCCGCCGCAACCATACCGGCCTTTCGCGCCGCCAGTGTCGACCCGGTGCAAGCGCTCCGCTAATCCAACCCATTCAAGTAATCCCGAACCTCCGGTTGCCCGAAAAACTTCGCCCAACCCGCCGCGTCACTGTGGTGCAAATCGTCTTTGATCTTCCGATCCGCCCCCCGAGCCAATAGCAGCTTCACCATCTCCATCCGCCCGTATTGCGCCGCCATATGCAACGCGGTCACACCCTGCCCATGCGTCAATCCGCCAAACGTGGCCTTCAAATCCACCTGAGCCCCATGCGCGATCAGCCACTCCGCCGTCTCCACCCGATTCCCCACCGCCGCCCAGATCAGCGCCGTCCCCCGATACACATCGGCGTCCACCCGAGCCCCAGCCTCCACCAATCGACCCAGCACTTCCGTCCGTCCCGATTTGCACGCCCAAATCAGAGCCTCATCCAAAACCTCCTGCCGCTCCGCCCTAGGCTGCCAATCCGGAAACCCGCTGTGCGGACGATAAAATCCCCGCGCCGCAAACCCCGCCTCCCCCCGCAAGCATTCTTCCACTAATTCCAAATTCCCCAACCCCGCCGCCGCCCGCAAATTCCTTGGCGCAACGCCATACTGACCCAACAAATCCGCCACCTCCCGGTGCCCCCAGAACAACGCCGCAATCAGCGGAGTCCCTCCCGCCCCCCGTGCCTCCATCTCCACATCCGCCCCACGCGCAAGCAGCATCGCCGCGATTTCGCATTGATTCGCATACGCCGCCTGATGCAACGGAGTCCACCCATGAACATTCCCTTCATTCACCATCGCCCCCGCTTCCAGCAGCATCTCCACCACCGGCCGCACTCCCAGGCTCACCGCCAGATTCAGCAGCGTATTCCCATTCGTCCCGCGCTCTTTCACCAACCCTGGATCTTGCCCCAGTAACTCCCCCAATTGCTCCGCATCTCCCGCCTTCATAGCCTCAAACGCCGCCAGAAACATGCTCATTCGTCCCTCTCCGTCTTTCTATACTAATCTTCAAATGCCCACCACCACGCGGGAAATCTGGTGGCTCGCCGCCCTCGAAGCTACGCTCTTCTTTTCCCTCCCCTTCTGGGAACTCACCGCCTCCTACGCCGAGCCCACCACCAACCCCTTCCGCTTCGCTGCGGCAATCCTATTCGCCGCCACCGTAGCCACACTCCTCTTCCACATCGCCCCCGCATTCCTCGCCACAAAATCCATCCGCATCCCAACCGCCCTCGCCATATGGCTCGCCCTAGGCTACACCGAGCGCATCTTCGTCACCGCACGGCACAGCAACGCACCCTGGTTCTGTTTGGCAATCATCCTCATCCTAGCCATCACCTACCAAACCTGCGCCAGAATCTTCACCGTCGCAGCCCTCACCCTGTCCATCGCAATCCTCGTCTGGGCCGTCGCCACCACCTGGCACGGCCACTACGCACAGAACCCTCACTACTCCGGCGGGCCGGTCCAACTCGACGGACTCATCATCCAAGGCATGCTAGTCTCCGCCGCTCCCGCCGTCCTGATCGCCCGCCAAATCGGCCAGCGCGCCCCCAACCCGACAACCATCTGGATCACCGGCCTATTCGCCATCTGGCTCCCCATGCTGCTCTCCGTCACCGCCGCCTCTCTCGCTGCCCAAGCCGGAGCAACACTCCACTGGGCACTACTCGGCCCCACCGGCCTCGATCCGTCTACATTCCTTCAAATCACCGGCGCCACCTTCTTCGGCCCCGCCGTCCTCAGCGCCCTCGCCCTCCGCTCCATCGCCCCGCCCTGGCAAGGCCGCCGGCGCCTCTACTTCATCCCACTCGCCGCCGCCCTCTTCGTCACCGCCGCCGCATTCCATGCCTGGCACCCAGTCAACCTCGTCAACGAACTCGCCGTCCCCGCCTATCACCTATGGGCCCTCACCATCGCAATCCTCCTCATCCTCGCCCTCCTCCGCCGCACCTCCATGATGCGTTATCATTCTGTACCCAATTGAGGCGAACTACCTGAAGTCAAAGACGCCGGTTGCTATCACTCGGCACGGGTCGACGATTGGCATCTACGTTCCCACGAAGCCCAAACCCAACCAGGCAGATTGGGAACCTCGGAAGACGAAATCGTGGCCGACTTCAAGAAAACCCGGCGCGAGCGGCGAACACGGAAGGGCTAGCAATGCTCGTGCTCGACGCGAATATTCTGATTCGCGTCGAGGCGTCGAGGCTATAACGCGGGAGCGCCTAGGCGAGGAGCCCAAAAGGCTCTGTAACCCGTTGAATCTACTGAGCCGTGACGGTGAGGGAGTTCCCGTGGCCCGCGGCGGGCCGCCCAATTACATGAAACTGCTCTCCGTTGTGGGGCGGGCGCCCTCGCCTGCGGCCGGCCCCCTGGCCGGCCATCTCCGACCAACCGTGACTTCAACGGAGCGGTTTCGACACGCGTCTACGATGACGTGACCCTCAATGACATTCTCGCCTCTATTCGCATCAATCGCCCTTCGTCAGGCGTTTGAAGAGTTGGCCCACCGCGAAGACGGCGGTAATACTCATCAGCGGTAGCGATCCCGGATCCACCAGCAATGGCACGAACCACCAGCGGCGCAGCCAGTCAACCGGCAACAAGATGCAGGCCGCAGCCCCGGCAACGCCTCCAATCAACGGAACCAGCGAACCGTGCACTTTGAGCACAAGCCAGCGGTACACAATCGCCAGGTTCCCAGCGGAGACCAGCGCGAAGATAGCAACGAGCAGCCAACCCATGCGGTTCGTCTATATGACGCTGCACGCCGATCAGAATCGCCGTCACCTAACCCACCCGAGCACCACCGCTCAGTAAGTCCACGCCACCTGATAACTCTCATGCCGCTTGGCATCCGGTATCTCAAAATAGATCGACGTGTTCCCATTCCCGGACTGCACCCGCGACGTGCCGCTGAATGCCTTCCGCATATCCGACCCATGCACATTCCGGTACGTCTTAAAATCCCGGAACGGCTGCGTCTGCGGAAACAGCACGGTCACCGAAAGCACTTCCGGCTCCTCCTGATCGTTCGAGTACGTGCCAAACCACTGCTGTTCCGGCTTATCGAACGCGCCTTCGTACACCACTTCCACCATCACTGTAAACACCTCGCCCACCTTCACCGTCCGCACGTCCGCCAGCAGTTCCGTAGCGGTCATCTTCTTCCCGTTCCTCTCCGTCTGCTTCCCCCGCCGCACAGTGCATTGGTGCGTCACGCACCGCGCCGCCAGTGTTCCGCTCGTGCTATACACAATCGGCAGAACAGTCGCCGGCTTCGTCTTCCGCACAGTCATCGTGTTCATGTAGGTGACCGCATGATTCCCCGCGCCCGCATTCCACAGCGCGCGCACATACGGAGTCTTCGTCTCCGCACGCGGACGTAAGTCAGCACCGAATCGTCCCGCAGAAACACGAACGCGCTCAAATCCGGGTTCTCGATTTCAATCTCCCCTTCATGCTGATCCGGACTCGCCGCCATCAGCAAAGGCGGGTCGCCGGCAAACCGCGTCGCCATATAAATCGGAGCCCCAATCAACACAATCGCCAGCACCACAAACGACAGCGACCGGCTCTCCACCTCCAGCCGCTTGAACAGCGTGATCTTGCCCTTGTCCCCCTTCGGCAGATTCTGCAATACCTTCCAAATGATGAACATTCCCGCGCCAAGACAACACAGCGCTGTCAAATTGAGAAAAAACGACACGGAAAACACAAATCCTCCATGAGACGGGGTGATGGTAGGTGGATAGGGTGCGGCATTCCGGCGAATGCCAGGATTTAACGAACCGTTATAGGTTGGGGGTCGGATGGATGACCAACATAGGCTGCCTCCCAGGCGCCCTCATTAGCGAGCTACCGGTATGGACGCAAAAACTGCGCAAAAGTTTCGAGAAACTTTGCCGCACTCTCACCGCCTCTTCCCCCGCAAAGTAACCGCACGACGCCGAACCTCCTGCCAATTCGAATGAGCGCTCGTCCGCAACCCAATCGCTCGCAGTGCCCGCCTGGCAACCTTCGCGTAAGCCTCCACATCCCCAACCAACGGAGCCAACTTCCCATCCCAAGCCTCAAACACTCCGTCGATGCTATACCGCTCCCCAAATCTCCGGCGGGTCCACCCGCTCACACGAAATCGTCACAAACTCCGCCCGCCGGTCCCCATCCAAATCCCGCACCAGAATCGGAACGTAAGGGAAGCGAGTCACATCCGGCAACATGGTCCGTAACTCCCAAACCTCCGGAACCCCATGCTCCCGAAACAGCAGAACCGAAACATCCACTCCGTTGTTCACACACCGCCCATTACCCGGAAAAAACCCCGCAAACAAAAGATCCTTCCGCCCATTCCCATCAAAATCCGCACTCCACACCGTCGTCCAACCCACCCCGCCCTTCTGCTCAATCCGCACGCTCCACTTCTCCCCCTCCACCATCAATTCCCCGTCCACGGCGCGAACCCGGGCTACCCCAACATCCACCGACACTCTCATCTCATCGCTATGCGGATTCCCTAGATGCCCTACTTCATCCACATACTGCATCGGAAACCGCGCTTGGCCAAATGCTCCCACTGAGCACAACAGGGACACGGCCACAACAGATTTCATCTCTCACCTCACTGCTCGGCCTGCACCTCACTCAGCAGACCAGGGTGGCGATCAAGAACCTTCAGTAGCTTTACCAGAGCCACCGGCGGCTTGGTCTTCCCATTCTCATAACGCGAAAAAGCATTCGGTCCACCACCGAAAATCTCCCCCGCCTGCCGCTGGTCGAGAGCAAGCTTCTTCCTCACCCGCACGATGAACTCAGGATTAACCAGAGAAGCGTTCACCTGCTTTTGGAAAGCCAGCATCGCCGAACTCACACGCGAGGATTCCGCGGCCTCCAGAACGCTCTCTCCACAAGCAGGGCAGAAATCCCCTCGCACTCCCCGAATCCTGGTTGTCTTGCCGTTGTACTTATAGCGGATATCGCGCCTGTCCCTTGCCAGGTTCGCCTGTTCGCAGGATGGACACCTCATCGCTATTGCCCCCTTCTTCGATGAAAGTGAGCTTGACATGCACCAAATTAACCTAGTTGGTTATCCGTCGCAAGTCCCTCCAACCGCAGCCCGACCCTCAAGAAGTGACACGGGAACCACATCCCTTTCTTGATCGGTGGGCATCGGTGGACATCGGTGCCCCACAACATACCCCCCCGCACCCGAACACACTCCCCCACCACACCACCGCGCTACCCTAAAATAAGCGTGCCCACCCGCCCCGAAATCATGAGCCCCGCCGGCTACTGGCCCCAGCTCCACGCCGCCATCGAAGCAGGCGCCGACGCTGTCTACTTCGGCCTCACCCACTTCACCGCCCGCGCCAAAGTCGGCTTCACCCTCCCCGAACTCCCTTCCGCCCTCAACACCCTCCACCGCCGAGGCGTCAAAGGCTACGTCACCGTCAACACCCTCATCTACGACTCCGAACTAGCCACCGCCGCCCAAACCATCGCCGCCATCGCCGAAGCAGGCGCTGACGCCATCATCGTCCAGGACCTCGCCATCGCCCAACTCGCCGCCCGCATCGCCCCCACCCTCCACGTCCACGGCTCCACCCAAATGAGCATCACCAGTGCCGAAGGCGTCCACCTCGCCCAACAATTCGGCGTCCGCCGCGTCGTCCTCGCCCGCGAACTCTCCCTCAAAGACATCCACGCCATCCGGCAATCCACCACCTGCGAACTCGAAATCTTCGTCCACGGCGCGCTCTGCGTCTCCTACTCCGGCCAGTGCTTCTCCTCCGAAGCCTGGGGCGGACGCAGCGCCAACCGCGGCCAGTGCGCCCAGGCCTGCCGCCTCCCCTACGAACTCATCCTCGACGGCCAACCCAAACCCCTCCACGACGCCCGCTACCTCCTCTCCCCCGGCGACCTCTACGCCATCCACCAAGTCCCCGAAATCGTCGCCCTCGGCATCACATCCCTCAAAATCGAAGGCCGCTACAAAGACGCCGATTACGTCGCCCTCACCACCCGAGCCTATCGCCAGGCCGTCGACGACGCCATCGCCCACCGCCCCCACCCACACACCCCCGCCCAAGAACACGACCTCGAACAGGTCTACTCACCCGGACTCGGCCCTCACTTCCTCTCCGGCACGAATCACCAAACCGTCGTCCACGGCCGCTCCCCGCGCCACCGCGGCGTCTCCATCGGCTGCGTCACCACCGTCCTTCGCGATCGCGTTCACATCGAACCCACCGCCGCCCACCGCATCGCCCCTCTCAAACCCGGCGATGGCGTCGTCTTCGATGCCGCCGGTTGGCGCAGCCCGCAGGAACCCGAAGAAGGTGGCCGTGTCTTCTCCGTCCACGAACTCCCCGGCGCAAACCTCGAACTCACCTTCGCCAACCAGGCCATCGACTTCACCCGCATTCGCACCGGCGACCTCCTCTGGCGCACCGACAACAGCGAAACAACGAAAGCCGCACGCCCCTTCACTGAAGCCAAATCCCCCATCGCCAAACAACCCCTCGACATCACCGTCACCGCCCGCACCGGCGAAAAACTCCAAATCACCGTCCACCTCAAAAGCCTACACACCACAGTCCAATCACCAGAGCCACTCCAACCCGCCCAAAAACCCACAGACTCAAACCTAATCCCCACCCAACTCGCCCGCCTCGGCAACACCCCCTACACCATCGGCACACTCAACATCGTCACCGAAGGCAATCCCTTCATCCCCACGTCCCTCCTCAACCAACTCCGCCGCGACACCGTCGCCCAACTCGAACACCTCCAAGCCCAACCCGCCACACACGTCACTCAAGACCCAATCACAACACTCCAAAATCTCATCCCCACACCAAGTCCCGCGTCCATCACCACTCCGCAACTCCACCTCCTCGTTCGCACCCCCGATCAACTCGACGCCGCCATCGACTTCCGCCCTGCCTCCATCACCCTCGACTACCTCGAACTCTACGGCCTCCGTCCCTCAGTCGAAAAGGTCCAATCCGCCGGCATCGAAGCCCGCGTCGCCAGTCCCCGCGTCCTCAAACCCAGCGAGGAACGCATCCATCACTTCCTCCTTAAACTCGGCTGCCCCATCCTCGTCCGGTCCACCGGCCTGCTCCATTCCCTCCTCCAATCCGATCCCCCCACTCTCACCGGCGACTTCAGCCTCAACGCCGCCAACGCCATTTCCACGAATTCTTTCCTCTCGCTCGGCCTCCACCGCATTGCTCCCACCCACGACCTGAACGCCCAACAAATCGCCACTCTCGCCAAATCCACTGACCCCACTAAAATCGAAGTCATCGCCTATCACCATTTACCCGTATTTCACACCGAGCACTGTGTATTCTGCCGTTTCTTATCCACCGGAACCACTTTCGAGGACTGCGGCCACCCCTGCGAAAAGCACCGTGTCGCGCTCCGTGACGATTCCGGCCGCGCCCATCCCGTCATGGCCGACGTCGGCTGCCGCAACACCGTCTTCGGGGCCGAAGCCCAGGAAGCAAGCCGTCACATTCACTCCTGGCGCGAAGCAGGCATCATCCATTACCGCCTCGAATTCGTCCACGAATCCCCGCAACAACTCACCCAAATATCCCAAGCCTTCCGCGACACCCTAACCAACAAACTAACCCCCGACCAGCTCCGCAAAACCCTCCGCGCCGCATCCCCCCAAGGCATCACCGAAGGAAGCCTTCACATCCCAATTTTAAACTAAATATATCCGTGTTTATCTGTGTTCATCTGTGGCAAATAAAAAAAGTGGCAACTTTTCACTAATTCTGTTATATAATCACGACAGCCAGTCATGCAGCAACTAACTCCGGCGCAAATTACGGTAATTCATGCCCTTGCCATAGGCGCTACCGTATCCGCGGCTGCCAAGCTCGCCAACGTCTCTCGCACTACCGTTTACTCCTGGCTCGAAGATCCCCATTTCCACGAGGCTTACGGCTACGCCCATCAGGAATACGCCATGACCATCCGCGACCGTCTCCAGGATATGGCCGCCAAGGCCCTCGCCAAACTCGAAGCGGTCCTCGACAACCCCAACGCCTCCCCATCGGTCCTCCTCAAAGCAACCCTCGCCATCCTCACCCAAGCCAAGGAATGGAAGCTTCCCAGCGCATCGTTCGAAAATTGCTCCCAGGAAATCCGAGCCGCCCAAAAACGAATCGCCGCGCAGCCCGAACCCCAGTTGACAAAACTGAACACAAAACCCGAATCCACGCCGCGCAACGCCCCCTGCCCCTGTGGAAGCGGCCATAAATTCAAACGCTGCTGCGGACGCAATGCCCCGCCCGCCTCAAACACCCAGGCCGCTTAACAAAACTGAACACTTTTTACAGATCCGCCCCCGGAATCATGACAACAGCCGCAACCCTTCCGCTGTGCGCTTCGCCAGCAGTTCCAAAAACGCGGCCAGCAGCGATTGCCTGTGCCCCGTCTCCGCCGCCAGTATATGAAACGGGCTCATCAGCGTTGCCCGCAGCACATACAGGCCCTCGCGTTCGTATTCATCTGCATCCACCTGCGCCCGTTCCAGCAGATCGCCCATCACGCGCGCCGGATAGCTCGGCGCCGAAAACTCCGTGTGCGACAAAAAGAATGGCTGCGAGTAGCTGTACTGAGCATCCCCGTGCTCGGCATCGATCGTGAACCGCTGATACAACCAGCGATTCAGAGCATTCATCCGCGCCAAAGCCCAGCGTTCCTTCCCCGCTGCCACGAAACACAAAATGTTCGAATCCGGCGGCATCGCCGTCACCGGCAGGAACCGGAATCCGCAGTCCTCGCCATTCACCTTCGCCGCCACATCCCAATGAATCAGCCGTTCATACAGCTCTCGCGCCGTCAGCAGCGAGGCCCGCACCACTTCGCCATGCCCGTCGCGATCCAAAGGAATCATCCGAT
>JAXLQM010000007.1:0-461374 GCA_046331645.1 Bryobacteraceae bacterium | reverse complement strand
GGGCATGAGGCCAAGGTCGATCCGAAGGTGTCAGCCGACCAGAGGGGCCACGGTATCGGTGTCGCGCTCGATGTCTATACGAAGTCGAGCATGAAGGACCGGGCAGCAGCCGCGAAGCAATTGGAAGATTCCGTCAAGAAGCCCCAACCGCCTCGAAAGATGCCGAAGTGATTCTTAATGGAGGGCTATGGAGGGTGTGATTTTCAAGTGCCCGTAGGTTGTTGATTTTGGAGCGGGAGATGGGATTCGAACCCACGACGTCCAGCTTGGGAAGCTGGCATTCTACCACTGAATTACTCCCGCTCAGTGTGGTGCCTACACTCCCACATTACACCCTTCTTCCCCACGAATCAACACTCATCGGGCTCCTGTAAACCCCAGTAAACGGAACGGCAAACCGTTCATCTCCACGCGGTCCACTTCACGATACTGGGCGCGGACGAACCCCTCGATCTGTGGCATGTGCAGCCGTGTCGGGTCGCTTGTGGGCCAGATCCGCAGATACGCCTCCGGAGGCACCTCACTGTAGTAAACCCATCGGGGCGGTTGCCTCTTCAAATCCTCCAAAGCCGCCTGTTCATCGGCAACCGTCATCATCCCCGGCTGGAGAAACGAATAGCGTGCCGGATTCCGTCCACCCACCAGAAACGACGCCACAGGTTCATAGGGAAAGACGAACATCGAATCCCCCGGCCGCACGTGCTTCTGCAGCATCCGCTGCATAGCCACGCTCTCCACCGGGAAGCGCACCACGCCACGCGGCGTTTCCAGCAGTTCCCCTTTACCGATGTTCGTCCCCGCATACAGCAACAGCACGGCGCTGAGGAACGTCGCTCCGCCCATCGCGATTCGCCAATACTGGAAGCGGAACAGCAATATTCCCGACAACACCACGAACAGAGCGCACAGATAACGCAGATTGGTAATGTTCGGCCGCGGGTAGGAGGAAGCCAGCATCGCCGCTGCACAGACTACCAGCACCCACTCTTCACGAGTCCGCCAGACCCGCAATAACGAAGCCACCAGCACTACGGCCGGCAGAATCGCGGGTAGCATCAGGCAATAGCCTGTGAAGATGGCCCGAACCACCAACTCGCCTCCGGATGCGTCGGAAAAGATCGCCGCCCAACCCCCGACAATGCTGCCATACGCCGCCCGGTTGGCTCCGGCATAGTTCACTCCGGACCACAGCAGATGCTGGAACATCGGGATGAGTGCGCCCTGCACCGCCAGCCAAAGCAGGGCCGGTAGGCTCACCGCGGCCATGCCGAGCAGAAAACGGCGCCACTTGGCCCGCTCAAAATAGAACAGCGCGAACGAGACCACGAGCATCGGAGGAGTCGCCCAGGCAGCGGCGGCAGCGCACACACCAGCCATGGCCGGACGCCCGCCCGACGATGCTGCTACCGCCAGCACTGCCAGCGCCGCTGAATCCAGCCGGTGATTCACCACCATGGTGTCGACGTTCACCGCCATGAGACTCAAATAGGCGATTGCGAGCAGCGCGCCGAAGAGCCGGCTGGTCATGCGCGCGGTGAGCCAGAATACAGCTCCAGCCAACAGCGCCAGTTCGGTCACGGGCAGCAAGCGCGCCACCCACAACTTCACACCCAGAAGTTGAAACAAGCCCGCAACCAGCCAAAAACATCCGGGCCCCGTGAGCGCGAAGAAGTCGCGATAGGGTGCCTGGCCGTCTACGATTCGCGCCGCACCCTCGAGATAAATCCCTTCATCCAGCAGCCGGATATACAGGTTGCCGGCCACCAGCCAGAGAAAACCGAATGTGGCAACGGCAGCGAGGCAGGCAAGCCGCCAGAGGGATTGCATCCCTCAACTCATCGGCCGGCTACGCCCGTCGGCTTTATACCGGTCCAGCAAGGCAGTGAGTCTTGCCACAATGTCGGGATGCTTCAAGTACACGTTGTCTGCTTCGGTGGGATCCTTCGCCAGGTTGTATAACTGCCCCGGCGCCTCACCCGGCTTTGGCTGCAGCGTCTTGGGGGTGCTGAAGCCGCCCGATCCGAGGCCCAAACACAATTTCCACTCCCCTTGCCGGATGGAGAACAATCCGTCGGCTGAGTGGTGTACCACCGCTTCACGAGAGCCCTTCTTGCCTTGAAACGCTGGCACGAGGCTGAAGCTGTCTTCACCGGCGTTGTCCGGCAACTTCGCGTTCGCGATGTCCGCTACCGTCGCCATCAGGTCAGTGAGGCAGCCGACCGCGTTGTTCACCGAACCCGGAGCGATCCGGCCGGGCCAGCGGGCCAGGAAGGGAATGCGATGCCCCGCATCGTGGATATCCGCTTTCATGCCGCGCCAGTTGGCGTTGGCGCGGTGAGCGAACTTTGCTTTGTCATCCGGGGTCCAGTGCGCGCCGTTGTCGGAGGTGAAGATGAGCAGTGTATTCTTGGCCAGCCCTGTCTCGTCGAGCGTTTTCATGACGCGCCCCAGCACGTCATCCACCTGCATCGCGAAGTCGCCGTAGATGCCGGCTTTCGATTTGCCTTTGTATTCGGGCAGCGGCACCCAGGGCGTGTGCGGCCCGGTGAGTGGGAAGTAGAGGAAGAAAGGCTGCGAAGGGGTCTTGGCACGCTCGCGTAGGATCGCATCGGCCTTGCCCGCCAGAGTGGGCAGCACCTGTTCGATCTTGAAGTTCGGGGCAATGCCGCCTTCACGCCAGAACACGCCGCGCGGCTCGTTCAAGCCAGGCGTGTGTGCGGTCGGCTGTTCCACCGTGCGATCGTTCTCGAAATAGAGGTAGGGCGCCATGTCGAGCGATGCGGGAATGCCGTAGTAGTAGTCAAAGCCGTGATCGCGCGGGCCGGGGGTCAGAGGTTTGGCGTAATCCGTTTTCGGTTCGGTGCGCAAGCCAAGGTGCCACTTGCCCACACCGGCTGTGTAGTAGCCTTTCGCTTTCAGAAGCGCGGGCACGGTGAGACGGCCCATTTCGATCAGGTTCGGCGATTCACCGTTGAGCACCCCATTCTTCAACCGTGACCGCCAGCAGTAACGCCCGGTCATGATGCCGTACCGGGTTGGTGTGCACACCGCCGAAGGCGAATGCATGTCGGTGAACCGCATCCCTTGCGACGCCAGTTTCGTTGTATTCGCCATGGGGATATCGGACTTCGGGTTGTTGACCGGCAGGTCGCCCCATCCCAGATCATCCGCAAGGATGTAGACAATGTTCGGCCGGGCGGTCTGCGCGGAGAGCAAGCCCGCACCCATGCCGAGCGCGGAAAGGAATTGGCGTCGTTCCATCGTCTGACAGGATATCAATCGGGAAACGCCTTGCGGGTCGCTTCTTCCAATCGGACGCGCACCTCTTCGCGATATCGTGCCGGTTCGAGGGCGGCAATTGCATCGCGAGCCCGCTGGCCTTGATCGGCGCGGATCAGGGACAACAGGAAGTCGATGGCTTCGGGTAAAAGTGAGGCGCCCATGCTGAGCAGCAAGGCCTTTCGGAAGCGTGGATCGGCAGGTAATTGGTAGCGTTCCCGCAACGCGGTGAACGCCTCCGGTTGCCGCGACTCTCCCAGCGCGGCAGCAGCCTCGTAGGGCAGATCCTCGTCATCGCCGCCGGCAAGGAATTTCGCAACCAGAGGGACACCCGGATCGGGATCGAGCGCCAGCAGTGCGGACATGCATTGGCCCACTACTTCACTCTTGGCATCGCCACAAGCGATCTTCAGCCGCAGCAGCAACGCGCCTTCCGGCCGGCCCAACGCGGCGATCGCGCGGGCCGCTTCGATGCGTGCCGTGTGTTCGGGGTCTGAGAGCAGATCGGTGAGATGGCCGAGAATTTTCAAATCGCTGATGGAGCGGCAGACAATCAACGCATGGGCGCAGGTGGCGCGGAGGGTGGCGGCGGTGTCGCGATAGCCTCCGAACACCGGTTCCGGTTGCCTGTGCCGCAAACCGCGGATGTAGAGATCCGGGTCCTCATGCTCGAAGTCTTTGAGCACTTGCGCAATCGCGTCCTTGGCGTAGCACTGCGGATCGGTCTTAGCGGCATCCTGCAGGAAGCGGTCAAAGGCCGCGGCCAGTTCCGGGATCAATTCCGGCTCGCTCAACTCGCCCACCAACAGAGCCGCCTTGGACACCACAAAATTGTTCTTGTCGAGCAGTGCGTGGCGCAAAGCTTTGCGTGTTGCTTCGGACTTGCCCTGATCGCGCAGAGCCTGCAACTCCGCCAGCTTGCGGTCGAAACTCTGCTTGGCGGCCATGCTTAGCAGGCTGCGGGGCGGATGCCCTTGGCCTTGGTGCGCACGCGATACAGCCCCGTGCGCGCGGTGACATAAAGCGTCTGCCCATCGGCATCGCCCCAATGCAGGTTGGCGGGGATCTCCGGAAACACGATGACGCCGAGGCGGGTTCCATCGGGGTGGAACACATGGACGCCACCGGGCCCTGTGCAGTAGAGGTTTCCCGCGGTGTCGATCTTCATGCCATCGGGTAGTCCTGGATCGGTGATGCTGGTGAGATCGGCGAACAGCACCGGTTCTCCCAATGTCCCGTCCTCCAACACCGGAAAGCGGTTCCAGATTTTCTTCTTCGAATCGGAGTTGCCCACATAAAGAAACTGCTCGTCAGGAGTGAAGGCGAGCCCGTTCGGCCGCGTCATCCCTTTGTGCAGAAGGGTGAGCACACCATCCTTCAGCCGGTAGACGCCGTTGTAGTCGAGCTCCTTCGCCGGATCCTGATCCTGCGCGACAAACCCATAGGGGGGGTCGGTGAAGTACATCGCGCCATCAGATTTGAAGACAACGTCGTTCGGGCTGTTCAGCCGGCGAGTGCCGTCATGGGAGGCGAGCACCGTGAGCGAGCCATCGTTCTCCAGCCGAGTCACGCGGCGATTGCCATGCTCGCAAATGATCAGCCGCCCTTCCGGATTGAGCGTCAGGCCATTTGCGCCGATGAAAGCGCCCGCGGGCCAGTCCGGTCCATCGAAACCGCTCGGCTTGCGAAACACGGAGATGCCGGCCACCGGATCCCACTTGTACATCGTATTGGCTGGGATATCGCTGAAGATGAGATAGCCGGCGCGAAACCAGATAGGGCCTTCGGTGAACAGGAAATCCCCGGCAAGCTTTTCGATGGCTGCGTCCGGCGCAATCAAATCGTGGATGGAAGGATGAAGCTCGCGAATCATTGCCTCCCGATTTTACCTGCCGGGCCGCGGAGGAAACAAGAAATGGATATGGTACACTCGGCCTGTTTTATGCGAAACGCTGCCTTGCTTTCTCTCCTCGCCTGTGCCGGCGCATTCTCCGCTGTCACCACCGTTCACGTTGTGGACCGCACCGATGTGATGAACGGAAAATCGTTCGGCGCGGCTGGCCCCTATGAGCAGATTACGGCGCGGGCCTACTTCGCCGTTGATCCACAGGCGGAGGCGAATCGACTGGTAGCCGACATCCAGCATGCCGCCCGCAATGCGCAAGGGTTGGTGGAGTTCAGCGCGGATGTGTATGTCCTCAAGCCGCGCGATCCGGCAAAAGGAAATGGCACGGCGTTCTTTGAAGTATCGAATCGCGGTGGCCGAAGCCTGGTGCGAACCTTCAACCTGGGCGGGGACGCACGCGAGTATGGCGATGGCTACCTGTTTGAGCAAGGCTACACGCTGGTATGGCTGGGCTGGCAGTTCGATGTTGCCAAACGTCCGGGGCTGCTCCGCGTGGAGGTGCCGGTGGCAAAGGGCGTCTCCGGTCTGGTGCGCGAGGATTTTCAATGTACGGAACCAACGTCGAGCTTTCGTCTGCAGAGCGACTACCCACTGGCCGATCAGAACGAACCGGGAGCGAAGCTCTATGTGCGCGATACGACGTTCGGCAAGCGCACGCTGATGGCGCGTGAGCAGTGGCGCTTCTCCGACGCCTTCACCGTAACAATGAAGAGCCCATGCCAGCCGGGGAAATCGTACGATGTGGTGTACACGTCCAAGGATCCGGCGGTGGCCGGTCTGGGTGGTGCGGGCATTCGCGATTTCATCTCGTTCCTCAAGTACGGTGGCGGCGATGCGGTCGCTTTGCTGGGCGATCAAAGCCGCTTCCTGAAGCGTGCGATTGCGTTTGGCTCCTCGCAAAGCGGCCGCTATCTGCGCCAGTTCGTCCATGACGGATTCAATGCCGATGAGAAGGGACGTATCGTGTTTGACGCTGTATGGCCACACGTCGCCGGAGCTTCGATGGGCAGTTTCAATCACCGCTTTGCGCAGCCTTCGCCGACGCAGCCCTACTATCCGTTGGAAGTCTTTCCGTTCCGTGATCTGCCCGACCGCGATCCGGTAACCGGACTCTCCGGCGGCCTGCTCGATCGTGCCACGAAGTCCAACACAGTGCCGAAGATCATCAATACCTTTAGCTCCAATGAATACTATGGGCGCTCGGCATCGCTCACTCACACCACTATCGACGGCGGGGCGGATGCGCCTCTCGCCCCAGGAACCCGCATCTACCATATCAGCGGTACCCAGCATGGCAGCGGGCAATTGCCTCCCCGGCGCAGTGAAATGGCAATGTATGAAACGGGGGTGAACGATTACCGCCCCGTGCTTCGCGCCGTGCTGAGCGCGGTGCAGGCATGGTTGACTACCGGCAAGGAGCCGCCGCCTTCCGCGTATTCGCGCATCCAACAGCTTGCCGCTCTCGATCAGATGAAGTTCCCCGCTATTCCCGGATTCGTGCATCCGCGGCAGGTGCGGCAGGCGATGCGGCTGGATTACGGCCCGGAATTCCGCAGCGCTGGCATCATTGCCAATGAACCTGCGGAGACCGTGGGCGCACCGTACTCATCGAAACTACCGCAACTCGACGCCGATGGAAACGAACTTGGTGGTATTCGCATGCCCATGGTGGCTGTGCCTCTTGCCACGCACTTGGCCTGGAACATGGTGAATCCCAAACACTATACCAATGGCGAAATGATGGGTCTCAATGGATCCCACATCGCCTTTCCACGCACCAAGGCCGAGCGGATGAAGCTGCATGACCCCAGGCTTTCGATTGAAGAGCGATACAAGAGCCGGGAGGAGTATCTGGCGAAGGTCAAATCCACCGCGGATGCTTTGGTGAGCCAGGGGTACCTCCTCGCCAGAGACGTGCCGATGGTCGTGGCTCAGTGCGGCCGGCATTGGGATCTCGTTTTTCGACCTGAGATATGATGTAGCCAAGGTTCATTCGAAATGCTCCAGACCCCTTTGCGAGCGCTGGCCGTCCTGTCTCTATCGGTAGCGACAGCTCCAGCCGCGGTCGAGTTTAATCGCGACATCCGGCCGATTCTTTCCGATCGCTGCTTTTCCTGCCACGGGCCGGACGCGGCGGCGAAGAAGATCAACCTGCGTCTCGACTCCGAATCCGGCATGTTTGCGAAAGCCAACGGCAAAACCGCCGTCATTCCGGGCGATGCTGCAAATTCGGAGCTGGTCCGCCGTATCAGCGCGGAAAAACCCGCGCTTCGGATGCCGCCGGTCTACTCCGGATTGAAACTCTCCGACCGCGAAATCGAGCTGCTGAAGCAGTGGGTGGCCGAAGGCGCGAAGTGGCAGAAGCACTGGTCGCTGATTCCTCCCAAGCGTCCGGAGCTTCCTCCCGTCCGCAACGCGGCATGGGCCCGGAATCCCATTGATCACTTCGTGCTGGAGCGCCTGGAACGCGATAACCTGCAGCCCGCGAAAGAGGCGGAACGAGCCTCGTTGATGCGTCGTGTGTCACTCGATCTCACTGGTATTCCGCCCACAATCGCCGATCTGGACGCGTTTCTGAAGGACCAGTCCCCCAACGCCTACGAGAGCCTTGTGGATCGGCTGCTCGCCTCGCCGCGCTACGGTGAACGCATGGCGATGCGCTGGCTGGATGTATCGCGCTATGCCGACACCAATGGGTATCAAACCGACGGCGAGCGGACCATGTGGCGCTGGCGGGATTACGTCATAGACTCATTTAATCGCAACAAGCCATTCGACCAGTTCACTCTCGAGCAACTGGCCGGCGATCTGCTCCCCAACCCCACCCTGGAACAGCGCATCGCCACTGCTTTTAACCGCAACCATCGCGGGAATGGCGAAGGCGGCATCGTGCCTGAGGAATACATGGTGGAGTACGCGGCTGATCGCACGGAAACGATGTCCACGGTGTGGCTAGGCATGACATTGGGCTGCGCCCGTTGCCACAACCACAAATACGATCCCCTCACACAAAAGGATTATTATCAGCTCTTCGCCTACTTCAACAACATCGCCGACCGCGGCCGTTACTTCAAGTTTGGAAATACACCGCCCCTGATGCCTGCCCCTACATCTGCGCAGCAGGAGAAGCTCGCCGCGATGCAAGCCAAAGTCACTGCGGCCGAGGATCGCTTCGGAGCCATGCGTTCGCAGATCGAGCAGAAGCTGGTGGAATGGACTCGTACGCTTCCCACCGCGCAGCCAGTCGATTGGGCCGTGTCGCGTGGACAAGTGGCCCATGCGAAGCCTGCCACTTCGCGTTTTGATGGCACTCGATCCCACGATGCGGGGAATCTGGCCGAATTCGGCTATTTCGATACATTCAGCATCTCTGCATGGTTCCAACCGCAGGCGCCCACCGGTTCCATCGTGACTCGTGGCAAAGATGTTATTGAAGAGTCCGGCATTTTTCTGCAGATGAAAGATGGGAAGCTCCAACTGAACCTGGTGCTGCGCTGGCTGGACGATGCACTGCGCGTGGAAACCGAGCAGCCCGTGCCGCTGAACCAATGGCACCATGTGCTGGCCACCTACGACAGTTCACGCCTTGCCTCCGGCATCCGTATTTTCGTCGATGGCAAGGAAGCGAAGCTGAAGGTGATTGTCGATGAACTGAACCAGGAGTTCAAGGTGAAGGAGCCCTGGCGCATCGGCGGAGGCGGCGGCAAGGAGTTCCTCTTCAAAGGTGAGATTGGTGATGTGCGTCTCTACAATCGCACGCTTTCCGCGCAGGAAGCGGCGGTGCTTGCCCTCAACACCAACCTCAACAAGCTCGCTACTCTCAACTCCCGAGGTAAGGCGGAGGAAGACAAGCTGCGAATGGCGTTCCTTTATCAATACGGTCCCGAGGAAGTGCGCCAGGCTTACAAAGAGATGTTGGACCAGCGCGAAGCGCACCGGCAAATGGTGAACAGCTTCCCCACCGTGATGGTGATGGAAGAGATGCGCCAGCCTCGAGACACCTTCCTGTTGCAGCGTGGCTCCTACGAAAAACCCGGTGAAAGAGTGGCGCGCAACGTGCCGGCTTCGCTTCATGCTTTGCCCGCAGGCGTTTCCAACGACCGCATGGCGCTGGCGAAATGGATCACGGACCGGAACAACCCGCTCACTGCGCGAGTCATCGTCAACCGTTTCTGGCAGATGTATTTCGGAACCGGCATCGTGAAGACGGTGGAAGACTTCGGCTCGCAAGGGGAGCCCCCCTCGCATCCGGCGCTACTCGACTGGCTCGCCACGGAGTTCGTGGAATCGGGCTGGGATGTGAAAGCGCTGCAGAAGAAGATTGTGATGAGCGCAACCTACAGGCAATCGACGCGTGCGACGCAGGAGCAATTGCAGCGCGACCCCGAAAACCGGCTGCTGGCGCGTGGACCGCGCGTACGGCTGCCCGCGGAAACCGTGCGCGATCAGGCTTTGGCAATTTCCGGATTGCTGGTGGAGAAGACTGGTGGGCCATCGGTGAAGCCCTATCAGCCGAAGGGATTGTGGAGCGAACTGACGGGTGGCGCCGATTATCAGCGCGACAAAGGCGAGAACCTCTACCGACGCAGCCTCTACACCTTCTGGAAGCGCACTTCGCCGCCGCCTTCGATGATGAACTTTGACGCCGCCGGCCGCGAAACCTGCATCGTGCGTGAGAACCGCACCAACACGCCACTCCAGGCGTTGAACCTGATGAACGATGTGACCTATCTCGAGGCATCGCGCAAGATGGCTGAGCGCATGATGCGCGAGGGCGGCGCGACTCCCTCGGACCGCATCGCTTTCGGCTTCCGTCTCGCTACTGCGCGCCAGCCCAGAGACAAAGAAGCGGATGTGCTGTTGGCCGGCTACCGCAACCAGCTCGATTTTTATCAAACGCATTCTGAGGCAGCCACCAAGCTGCTCTCCCAGGGCGATTCGCCCCGTGACGAAAACCTTCCGGTGAGTGAGCTCGCCGCTTACTCCACCGTTGCCAGCCTGCTATTGAACCTCGATGAAACGATTACCAAACAATGAGCACGAACAGATACTGGGCTTGACGCGGCGCCATTTCTTCAGCCGCTCCAGCACCGGACTCGGTGTGGCTGCACTTTCCTCGCTGCTCGGCGAATCCGCCTCAGCGAACGAGACTGGCGCGATGCCTGGGTTGCCACACTTTGCGCCCAAGGCGAAGCGAGTCATCTATCTCTTCATGTCCGGCGGCCCGTCGCAGATGGAATTGTTTGAACACAAGCCGATGCTCGCCAAGATGCGCAATACCGATCTGCCGGATTCCGTGCGGCAGGGCCAGCGCCTGACCGGCATGACGGCCACGCAGACGCGGTTCCCCATTGTGGAGTCGATGTTCAAGTTCGCGCAGCACGGCCAATCGGGCGCCTGGGCCAGTGAATTGATTCCGCACACGGCGAAGATCGTCGACAAGCTGACCTTCATCCGTTCGATGCACACCGAGGCCATCAATCACGACCCCGCTGTGACGTTCTTTCAAACCGGGTTCCAACTGGCCGGGCGGCCGTCGATCGGATCGTGGCTCGCCTACGGGCTGGGCAGTGAGAACAAAGACCTGCCGGCGTTTGTGGTGATGATTTCTTCGACCGGCAAAGGGGATCAGCCGTTGTATGACCGGCTGTGGGGCAGCGGGTTCCTGCCGTCGCGCTATCAGGGTGTGAAGTTCCGCTCTGGCGGCGAGCCCGTGTTGTACCTTTCGAATCCGGAAGGGATGACCTCGGACGGGCGGCGCCGGTTCCTGGATGATCTGGGCAAGCTGAACCAGATGCAGTTGGAAGAGTTCGGCGATCCGGAAATCACCACGCGCATTGCCCAGTATGAGATGGCCTACCGGATGCAGACCTCGGTGCCGGATCTCGCGGATCTGTCCAAAGAGCCGCAGCATGTGCTGGATCGTTACGGCCCCGATGCGCAGAAGCCAAACACGTTTGCCCGGAATTGTTTGCTGGCGCGGAGGCTGGCCGAGCGCGGGGTGCGCTTCATTCAGTTGTTCCACCGCGGTTGGGATCATCACAACAATCTGCCCACGGGCATTGTGAATGCGACGAAGGAGACCGATCAACCGGCGGCAGCGTTGATTCAGGATCTGGAAGAACGGGGTCTGCTGAAAGATACGCTGGTTGTTTGGGGCGGCGAGTTCGGCCGCACCGTATACTGCCAGGGCAAGCTGACTTCAGACGATTATGGCCGTGACCATCATCCGCGCTGCTTCACTGTATGGATGGCAGGCGGCGGCATGAAGCCGGGGGTCAGCTACGGCGCTACCGATGATTACTGCTACAACATCACCGAGAATCCGGTGCATGTTCACGATCTGCACGCGACCATTCTGCATGCCTTGGGGATTGATCACTTGAAGCTGACGTATAAGTTCCAGGGACGATGGTTCCGGTTGACGGATGTGCATGGGAACGTGGTGAAGCCGGTGTTGGCGTAAGCAACTACCGGCGCGGCGTATTCCCAAATCCGGGGCTCGAACCAAACCCGCCCGTGCTGTTTCCGAAGCCACCACCAGTGCTGTTTCCAAAACCACCGGTGCTATTCCCGAAGCCCCCACCGCTGTTTCCGAATCCGCTCGACGAACCTGTTCCGAATCCCGTAGAGCGTCCGTTGTTACCAAAGCCACCCGTAGAGTTGCCGAAGCCGCCGGATCCACCGACACTATTTCCCGGGTTGTTCGACATCCCCGGTATGCCCTGATTGCCGGCAGTCGAACCCGCGCTGGACCCTGCTCCGCCGCGCCCGTCATCGCGCTGGAAGTCGTAGAGGAATTCCCACTCGTTGTACTTGGTCTTTTCGCCGAAAATCTTGATCCCCTCGGCTTCGAACTTGCTTGCCACGCCCGCTACACCACCGCCGATCGCGCCGAAGCCTGAGCCCATCTGCTGCTGCGCCGCGGCCGGGGCGCCTCCGGGACGAGGTTGGGTGATCATCGACATGATCTGCTGCGCCGCCGCTGGATTCGCCGTGAATGCGCCACGCGGCGCTGCACCTGAGTTCTGCTGATAGGGACTCTGTTGCTGGCCGTAACCCGGCTGCTGGAACGGGTTTTGCTGTTGATACGGGTTCGGGTAGGGCTGGGGCACAACACCGCCCGTCTGTGAACTCGACGGCTGCGTATATCCCGGAATGCGGCTCTGTATTCCCTGCCCGCCCGCGCCTGGAATCACTTGCTGCAGTGGATTGAATCCCACCGGCGGCTGGCCTGGTGCGGGTGGATACCCAACGGGCTGATTGTATTGCTGGCCTTGCGCGGGAAAGCCCACCGCTTGTTGTTGCTGCTGCGGGAAGCCCATGGGGAAGCTTTGAATCCCACCTTGCTGAGGATTCTGCTGCTGTGGCTGCGGCATCATCCCTGCGTTCGGGTTGTTCGGATCTAGGCCCTGTTGCTGGGGTTGGCCACCTTGTAATGGCGCATAGAGACCTTGTTGCTGCGGGTTGCCCTCAGTCGGCATCCCTTGGCTCACGGGTCCCTGCCCCGGAACTCCCTGCCCTGGCGCTCCGGCGAGGTCGCTTTGGCGCACCCGGTTGGCCACCGTCGCTTGCCCTGGGCCGCTGTCTTGCCCGTTGCCGGCCATCGACGGCGCTTCGCTGATGAACGTGTTCTGATTCCCCTTCTTGTCGCTCTCCAGCGGATTCTTCTTCTTCATCACCAGGGAATCGGTGAACTCGCCATTCGGGCCGATGTGGATCAGGCGCCATTCGTCTTTGCCCGTCATCGGGTCGACGTAGCGCTTCCGCAGATAGCGCAGGTTGCCGTCCTTTTCCAGCGCATCGATGTCTTTGGGATACTGCTTCTTCTTGCGAAAGAAGAGCTGGATGGCGCGGCGGTATTCCAGGCCGCGCTCGATGAGCAGTTCTTCGCGCAATCGCTGCGATTCGAAGGCCACCTTCGGCAGCTCGCGATAGATGCTGAGCGCCATAACCGCTGCCATCAGGAAAATGAACAGCAGGATGAACCCGCGTTGGTGTCGCCGTCTTGGTGATACTGCTCGCATCCTGCGTTACCCGTTGTTCGGAGGATCCTCAAGCGGCATGGTCTGTTCATGCTTGTGCTCAATGTCCTCGACTACTACCGATTTTAGGCCGATTTTGACAATGCGGTACTTCTTCTTGATGGTGTCGCCTTCCTGGATCACGTGGATCTCCTCACCTTCGAGGAAAAACGCGCGCTTGGCGCCGGTCTTCGGCGAGCTGTAGCCGTAGAACTTCAGCGGGATCGGAGGAGGTGGCGGCTTTGGCGGCGGAGGCTGCGGCACGGGTTTGGGATCAGGCCCCATCGCCCGGGCCAGCCGGTCATACAGCAACTTTTTTCCCACTGGAATCTTGATGTCCGTCCCTGCTGGTGCGGCTGCGGAGGGCACCGGATCGGGAAGGTTGCTGATTTCGAAGAGACTCCGCTGTCCGCCCGATAGCGTCACATTTTGCAGGCGTGCCACCAGGTCCATGCGCAGGGTGGGATCCACTTTCATCGGATCCGGCCGTTCCTTCTCGTTCCCCGACCTCACCACGGGTTTGAAATCGCCAACGGACTGGCGCCCACTGAGCATCTTTCGCTCCTCCGTGCGCCGAGCTGTTTCGCGTGCAGCTGGAGTTACCGGCGCCCCCGGCGTTGCGGCCGCGGGTGCGGATGTCGATTTCCGCGCCTGCTCCGGCACCGCCGGATCGGACAGTACGTTGGTGTAGAACGAGTATGCACCCAGCAGCATCAATGCGCCCAGTGCCGCAACTTTCTTCGGTTCCGCGCCCAGATTCATGGCGTCGCTCCTTCCGCTGCGGGCTCTGCCGGGGCCGACGTGGGAGCAGCCGCTTTGGCCACCTGTGCCGGCAATCCCGAATCGTCGCGTACGAAGATATTGACCTTCATATTGATGTTCAGCACGCCCTGGTTGCCTTGCTGCGGTGCGGCCGCCAGCCGCTCCACGATGAAGAATCGCGGGCTGCGGTCAATGCGGTTCACATACTGGATGAGATCGGCGTAGCTGCCTTCGTAGTTGGCGGTGATGGTCATCATCGCCATGGAGTCCGTACCCTCCACCGGTTCAAAGGCAAAGCTGTGTTCCTTGGTCTTTATTCCGCTGGCCTTGGCCATGTTATTCAGCTCGGAAATCAGCGTCGAAGCCGCGGTCCGGCGGCCGAGGAAGAACTGCGAGAGAAACTTGTCGCCCTCGACACGCGCCTTCTCCGACTTTGTCACCAGCACCTTCAACCGTTCGATCTCCGCCCTGCGCTTCACGGCTTCCTTGCGCAGATCAACAACCTGCTGTTCCAACTCCAGCGGAGTCTCCGCCCACGGGCGGAACGCGAACAACCCAGCAACGATATTCGCGGCCAGCAGTACCCCTACAATGATGCGGCCCGTCAAGCGCGGATCGCGCACAGTGGGTCGCACCGGCAGGTTCACCGAGAGCTTCGACTTCAGCGCTTTCAGCTTAGAATTTTTGGGCATAGTTCACGTTGATCCGGTAGCGGAACATCGGTTCTGTTTGCGATGGAGGGAGCCAGGTGGCCACGTGGGTGGCGCCAAACTGCTCGGAGCCTTCGAGGCGCATCAGCATGTCGATCACGGGCTCAGAGGTCTGTGAAGCCACGTCCATTTCCAGGTACACATCGTTGCTTGTTGTAATGGCCGGGCGCACCTGGATGATGCGCACCTTGTTCGGCAACACCTTCTCCAGGTCGGCGAAGATGCGGGTCCAACTGATTCCCTTGCGCAACAGCAGCTTGTTGAGGAACACGCTGCGTTCAATGACTTCGGAGTTTTGCGGTTGGTACAACTGCTGCTGCAGGGCGCCTTGCACTTTCGTCAGCGCTTCCAATTGCACACGTGCTTTCTGCACTTCCTGCCGCGCATCGATGGCTTCATCGCGCCCGGCCACGGCAAGATAGGTTAACGCGAATAAAGTTACGGTCAGTAATGAACCGAGAGCGATAGTCGCCACCACAAACGGGCGGTCGCGGCGGAATGGCTCAGAGGAAAGATTGATTGGAATCTTCACGCCATTACCTCCATTCCCATTCCCTGTAAGTAACCCATCAGGCCGGCATTGTATGGTCCAGGCATGCCGTGCGCGCCGCGCATCGGTTCGACGCGTGTGTTCAATTCCGCCTCCAGCACTTGCGCTGCGTCGCCACCCATGGCGCCGAATCCGCAAAGCAGCAAACGCTCCGGCCTGCGTTTCCATTCATCCTCTACGAAGGCGTAGGTGGGGAACAGCACAGCCGCGACTTCCTCGGGTGTGCCGGAATCGAGTTCCACGCAGCGAAACATCCGCAGATAATTCCCTTCGGTCACTGCTATGGAGAGCGCTCTCCCGCTCAATTTGGCGATGACATCGAGAGATTGTGATTGCTGCATGTGGAGCATGGTGAGCGCGGAAATGGTCACCACTCCGGGCTGCAATCCGGCCTGCCGCAGCGGGGCTTCGTAGCGGGCCAGAATCTCCAGGCTCACCACTGCCACCACGACGTCGCGCTTCTTGCCTCCCGAAGGATGCGGCTGCTCATGAAAGCCGACGCTGGCCGCCTCCAGATCGAACGGCACACTCTTCTTCACCCGGAACCGGACCAGCGAGAGCTGCTCCTGCGGGTCGCTGGGAAAGGTATCGAAATCGAGGACGGCCACGCGGCAGCAGTAATCGGGCAGAATCACGGCCGCTTGCCGGCGCCGTTTGTGCGCTGCTACCGGCACCAGCTTCAACACCGTTTCCTGAAATTTTTCCGGCAGCAGCACATTGTCGCGCACGGGGCTGACGCTGATCACACCTTGCTCCAGCGGTTCGAACCCGCTGGTCTCGGTCTTTCCGTGATGCGCCCACGCAATGCCGGCCTCGGAGAATTCGAATACGTATTCCGGCGGCGGTTCGGCAAGCACGTGGCGGAGTTTGTTCAGCAGCGACATGAGGTATGGATCAGCCTTCAATAAACGTGACTTTGTTCACTTCCTTCAACGTGGAGACGCCCATGCGAACCTTTTCCAGCGCGGAATCGCGGAGGAAGCGCATCCCTTCTTCCTTTGCCGCTCGCTTCACTTCCGAACCTGGGCGCCGCTCCAGAATCATTTCACGGATGCGCTCAGACAGGTCCAGCAATTCATGAATCGCGGTTCGGCCGCGGTAGCCGGTTCCTCCGCATTCGAAGCAGCCTTCGCCCTCATAGAAGGTGACGCCGACCCACTCTTCAGGTTGCAAGCCGGAATCGCGAAGATACTCCTCGCTGTAGTCAACCGGTTTCTTGCAGTGCTCGCAGATCACCCGCACCAGGCGCTGGGCAAGGATGCAGTTCAGCGCTGACACAAAGTTGTACGCCTCGACGCCCATGTTCAGAAAGCGGCCCAGCACGTCGATTACATTGTTGGCGTGCACCGTGGTGAATACCAGGTGGCCGGTAAGGGCGGCGTTGATCGCGATCTGCGCCGTTTCGTGGTCACGGATCTCGCCCACCATTACCTTGTCCGGATCGTGACGCAAAATGGAACGCAAACCGCGGGCGAAGGTGAGCCCCTTCTTTTCGTTCACCGGAATCTGCGTGATGCCCTTGATCTGGTATTCCACCGGATCTTCGATGGTGATGATCTTGTCTTCGTCGTTCTTGATCTCCATCAACGCGGCGTAAAGCGTGGTGGTCTTCCCCGATCCCGTAGGACCAGTCACCAGCACCATCCCGTACGGCTCTTTGATCGCGCGGCGGAAGGGAATGATCTCGTGATCGGAGAATCCGACGACATCGAGGCTCAGCGACGAGAACTTCTCGCTCATCGACTCCTTGTCGAGTACGCGGAGCACGGCGTCCTCACCATGGATGGTCGGCATGATGGAAACACGGAAGTCGATGAGGCGCCCCTTGTAACGGACGCGGAAGCGGCCATCCTGCGGGACGCGCCGCTCGGCGATATCCAGTTCGCTCATGACTTTGATACGGCTGATGATGGTGGTGTGCCAGTCCTTGGCGATCGGCGGCATGGCGTATTGCAGCACGCCGTCGATGCGATACTTGATGGCCACTTCCTGGTCTCGCGTCTCGATGTGGATATCCGATGCGCGGCGCTCCAGGGCATTGAAGATCGTCGTATCCACCAGTTTGATGACCGGGGCGATGTCCGAATCAGCGCCGGTGAGCCGGTCGATCGAGAGCGTCTCGTCCGAGTTTTCCTCGTCGCCCACCACGTCCAAGGCGAACGTTTCCGTCACCTCTTCCAGCACCCGCTGACTCTGCTCCGTCTTCTTCAGCAGGTCCGAGATCTGGCTGAGCGTCGCCACTTTGACGTGGAGCTTCTTTTCCAACAGGATGGACAGCTCATCGATCAGATTGAGGTTCCGCGGATCGGCCAGGGCGATTTCCAGAGTCCCGTTGGAGGCATTCAACGGGACGAAGTTATAGCGAAACATGAGATCCACCGGGATGTTCTGGAACAATCCATGATCAATGCGCTCTTCCTTCAGATCCACATAGTCACACCTGTAGCGCTTCGCCAACGCCCGGGCGGCGTCGGCTTCCGCCTGCGGGTTTACAAGTCTGGGACGATCCGGTGCGGCCATAGCTCTCCATTAGGTAAGACGCAGACGGGGTGAAGAACGTGGAGGATTTATGCGAGGGGATTGAGCCACTTGAGTTTGGGAAAGCGGCTGAAGTCCTTGTCGGTGCTGGCGAGGGTAGCGCCGTGCTCGATGGCGAGGGCAGCCAACGAGGCGTCGGTGAGCTTTCCACCCCGGCTTTGTTGGTGGATCGCCAGATCCTGGAGAATGTCCAGATGACGCGGACCAGGATTCAATTGCTGCACGCCCGGACTCGCCAACAAACTTCTGATGAACTCAAACGCGTCGGTGGGAGTGACGTTTACGGCAAAGGTCTGGTTCGACGTCGCAAGCCGCAAATATCCCCATAAAGAGATCCAGGGCAGCGCAATGATGTCTTCCTCCAGGAGGAGTTTTTCCAGCCACAGTTTGGCCGCTTCATGCTGGGGAAAAGTGGCGATGGTGGCGTAGAGCAGCAGATTCACATCGACAATGGTCACGGTAGCTTCTCATCTTTTTCCAGCAATTCGGAGGTGCAATCGTAGTTGATTCCAGGCAACGGACGTGCGTACGTAATCGGCTTCACCTGGAAAGGGGTGCGAGGTTTGAGCCCCGTTTGTAACCCGCTGCGGATCGTTTCGTTTACGGCCTCCTTGAAGGTTAGGCCACGCTCCTTCGCCCGTGCTTGCAGGCGGACGTAGACGTCTTCCTCCAGAGTGATGGTGGTCCTGATGCTCATGATGCTTTCATCTTAGCATCACACGCATCACGCCTTAACCCCAAGCTTCCCCTCAATGTACTTCAGGCTGGTCCGCGCACTCTCCTTCGGCGGGCGGAACGGGGACGTGTCGAGCTCGACCGTGAGGAACCCGCGCCAGCTGATCTTGTCCAGGTGCGCCTTCAAGGCCGGAAAATCCACGCCACCTTGGCCCAAGGGAAAGAACGGCGGATTCTTCATCATGTCCGGCCGTTCTAGCCGGCTCTTGGCACCGCCGCGATTCTCGGGTGCCGTGTCCTTCATGTGGAACTCGACAATCCGGTGTCCCAAAGTCTTCGCCAGTTCCACCGGGTCGATGCCGGCCATCGTGATGTGCCCGGTGTCCAAAACGAACCCAACATGGGCGGCTGTGGTGTGCTCCATCATGTAATCGATCTCTTTGCGATTCTCGAACTGATTCCACATGTGGGCGTGGATCGCCAGCCGGATTCCCTCCGCTTTCAGCCGCTTCCCCAACTCCTCGCAAGAGGCAGCCATATGCTTCAGATCCTCGGCCGTCGTGCCGGTGGGCCGCCGCGGCCCGAGGTTGATCTTCAGATGCTTGCAGCCGAAGTTACGGATGAACTTGCCCAACTTGATGTGATCTGCGAGCAGCTTCGCGTGCTTCGCCGGATCCTGAAAATTCGTCTCCAGCGGTCCGCCATTGGAGATGGTGACGAACTTCACGCCAATCTCATCGATGCGTTTCTGGAGACCCTGGGGGTTGTCCGGAAAGTAATCCTTGGCGAAATAGTGGATGAACGTCTCCACATAGCGGTAGCCCACCTCCTTCGCTTCGCGGAAGGAAAGGTAAACATCATCCTCCCAACCACCTCGTGTGTTGGTGGTGATACCCACTGTATAGCGGGGATCGGCGGCAAAGCTCGCGGCCGCAGCCGCCAGCAGGGAAGGGAACTCACGGCGCGTCAACATGGCCGTATATTATCACCGCAATCGTTCGAATGTACCGTCCTTCCGGAGGTAGAACACCTTGCCCCGCCAATTGATGGTATTGCCGACAAAGCCGGCGATCCAGAAGCAGAAACTCATCACATCCTGCAGCGGCACCAGCCAGGGCTGAGATTTCACAATGGGATCGTGCACAATACGGACCGCGGTTTGCCAAGCGCTGACCATGCGCAGCATCGCGATGCAAACCAGCAGCGGCCACCATGCCGGGCTCCATGTCACCAGCAGCAACGCCAGCGGCAAAGGATAGGTGAACAACTGGCCCACGTATCCGGCGGGCCGCGAACGCCTGGTGCTACGCACCCAGCGCAGCCGGTGCTCGGCGTTGTGGCGGAAATCCGCGGTGCCGATGCGATGCTCAATCACGTAGGAAGACAGGGCGACACCCAGTCCCGCCTCTGCCACACGCTGCCCGAACACAAAATCCTCAGCGAGGAAATCGCGCAAGGTTTCAAACCCGCCGATCACTTCGATGGCGCGCTTGCGGCACACGATCGTGGGACCCACAGCGAACCGCATTCCCTCCAGCATCCGCGCTGTGAGGATTCCAGCCAGAAACTCGGTGTTCATCATCACCGCCTCCAGTTTCGACCAGAAGGAGTCTCCGGGCACCGCCCGGTAGGGGCACGTCGTTACTGCCAAGTGCGGATCGGCAAACTCAGCGTCGATGCGGCGGAGCATGTTGGGTGTCACCCGGATGTCGCTGTCGGCCATCACCAGCAGATCATAGCGGGCCTGCTGCGCCATGGCATGGATGCTTGCTACTTTCCGATTCGGATACGATGGTTCGCCGGTGACGACGATGCGCGAAGGAATCTGAGGGAAATGCGCAGCAAGCCGCTGCGCTACCGGTAAGGCGGCATCGTCTTTCGTCGATACCGCCATGAGGATTTCAAACTGAGGATAGTTCTGCTCAAAGAAGCTGCGGAGGTTTTCCTCCAGCCCTTCATCCACTCCGGCGAGCGGCTTTAGAATGCTCACCGGCGCAAGCGGACCTTCCGCCGGTACGGGCACAGCCGGATACCGCCGCGCCGCCTCGATCGCCAGTACAGTGAACACCAGCGATCCGGCGGCCAGAGCGAGCAGAACTATGGTGATCACTCAAACGGGGTCTTCGCGTCAATCAGCTTCTGGGCATCGGCCAAAAACTCAGCCAATGGTTTCACGCCCAGATCGCCGTGTTTGCGGTTGCGCACGGATACGGTGCCGTTAGCGGCTTCGCGATCGCCCACCACCAGCATGTAAGGCACTTTTTGGAGCTGCGCTTCGCGAATCTTCAACTGCACCTTTTCCTTGCGGTCGTCCACTTCGGCGCGCAATCCAGCCGCGACCAACTGCTTCTGGATCTGCTGCGCGTATTCCAGGGTGCGATCCGTGATCGGCATGACCACAGCCTGCACCGGCGCAAGCCACACCGGGAATGCCCCGGCGTAGTGTTCCACCAGGATGCCGAAAAAGCGTTCAATCGAACCGAACAGGGCACGATGGCACATCAGCGGCTGGTGCGCCTTGCCGTCCTCACCGATGTATTCCAGCTCAAACCGGCGCGGCAGTGTGAAATCGAACTGCACGGTGGAAAGCTGCCACCGCCGTCCGATCGCATCCACCAGCTTTACGTCGATCTTCGGCCCATAGAATGCCGCTTCATCGGCCATCACCGCGGCCTTGATCCCGAGCCGCTCGGTTGCATTGCGCAGCGCATTCTCGGCCAGTTGCCACAATTCGGGGGAACCATCGTACTTGCCGCTAGCGCCGCCATCCCAGGTGGACAACTCGGCGTCAAAGCGCTCGAAGCCGAAGGTGTGCAGCGTATCGGCGGCAAACTGCAGGCAGTCCACGATCTCATCTTCAATCTGATCCGGGCGGCAGAAGATATGCGCATCATCCTGCGTGAACCCGCGTACGCGGAGCAATCCGTGCATCACGCCGGAGCGCTCATAGCGGTACACCGTGCCAAGCTCACCGAGTCGCACCGGCAAATCGCGATAGCTGCGCTGGCTGTTGCGGTAGATCAGGATGTGGAACGGGCAGTTCATCGGCTTGAGCTGGTATTCGGCGTCATCCAGCTCCATCCGCTTGAACATGTTCTCGGCGTAGAAATTGTAGTGGCCGGAGGTTTTCCACAGATCGCTGCGGGCCACGTGCGGTGTGTATACCAGCGAGTACCCGCGCTTGAGGTATTCGTTGCGCATCCAGTCTTCCAACTGCTTGCGCACGATGCCGCCTTTGGGGTGGAAGAAGATCAGGCCGGGCCCGGCGAGTTCCTGCACACTGAACAGATCGAGTTCCGTGCCTAACTTGCGATGGTCGCGCTTGCGCGCTTCTTCGATCTGCTTGATGTACTCATCCAGCTCCTTCTGAGTGAAGAAAGCCGTTCCATAGATGCGCTGCATCTGGTGGTTCTTCTCGTCGCCCTTCCAGTACGCGCCGGCGATGGACAGGAGCTTGAAGGCCTTCAGTTTCGTGGTGCTGGGCACATGCGGCCCACGGCAGAAGTCGATAAAGTGAGGCCCCAGCGTGTATTCCGAGAAGATATCGCTGGCCTTCTCGTCAATCAGCTCGCACTTCATGTACTCGCCCATCTGGCGGTATTTCTCGATCCCCTCCGGTTTCGGGGTGAGTTTGCGCTCGTAAGGCAGATCCCGCTTCTGAATCTCCCACATCTGGGCTTCGATTTTCTCCAGATCCTCCGGAGTAAAGGCGGTCTCGCGCTGAAAATCGTAATAGAAACCGGCCTCCGTGGGGGGGCCGATCCCCAGCTTGGTCTCTGGATAGAGCTCCAACACGGCGGCTGCCAGAAGGTGCGCCGTGGAATGCCGGTACACCTCCAGGGCCTCGGGGTTTTTCGTAGTGAGCAGTTCCAGAGTCGAATCGGCTTCCAGGGGGCGAGTGAGATCGAAAAGATCTCCATTCACACGGGCGACGATGGCCGCGTCGGCAAGCCGCGGGCTGATCGCCTTGGCCACATCAAGAGGTCTGGTTCCAAGGGGATACTCGTGCCGGCTGCCGTCGGGTAGAGTGACTTGAATGCTGCTCATAGGGAGTAATCTTTTAGTTTACACCGAGTAGGTGCACACTGCTGGCCTTAAAGAAATTTCGGTGGGGGGTGATACTGAAATGGCGGAGGGCGGCGTGGGGGTGTACCGCGCCGCCCTTGGTGCGGTGTGAGGTGAAGGGAGGCCGTGGGGTAGGCCTCCAAAAAAAGAATAGCACAGGTTGGGTAGAAAGAATCAAGTGTGTCGTCACTTTTTTTCAAAACTTTTCCGTCACAATCTGACGTCTGATCGTTAACCTCATCTTATTCAAAGGGATACGAAGGTAGGACGTGAATTCGTAAGGAACAGAAAAACCTGCAACCCCAACGCTGGCTTCTCCATCCATGACGGTAGATCCCCGGTGGTATCATAAAGATCCGATTCCATGGACGCCGCAGAAACCCCTTTACCGATGGATGACGTAGCGCTCGTTGAGCGCGCCCGTCAGGGCGATGCTGCGGCATTCTCTGAGCTCGTATCCCGGTACGACCGCAAAATATACCGGCTTGCCCGTCATATTACGAATTCCGACGAGGATGCGGAGGATGTCCTTCAAGAGGCATTTCTCAAAGCCTATGAACACCTCGACGGCTTTCAGGGCAATGCAAAATTTTACACCTGGCTGGTGCGCATCGCGGTCAACGAGTCGCTGATGAAACTTCGCAAGCGAAAGTCTGATCGCACCGTCTCGATCGATGAGCCAACCGAGAACGGGGATGAGCCGATGGTACGTGAAATCGCGGTCTGGGACGGCAACCCTGAACAGCAGTACTCCTCCGATGAGTTGCGGGCAATCCTGGACAAGGCAATTGCCAACCTGAAACCGGCGTTTCGGACCGTATTCCTTTTGCGCGATGTAGAAGAATTATCCACGGAAGAAACGGCAGCCGCGCTCGATCTTTCCGTACCAGCTGTGAAAAGCCGCCTGCTGCGCGCCCGGCTGGAACTGCGGGAGCGGCTCACCAGAATCTTCAAGAAGAAGGGGGATGACGTTTTTGCTTACCTGTAAGGATTTTCTCCACGAGCTAAGCGACTACCTCGACGGGACATGCGATCCCGACCTGCGGAGCAAACTCGAAAAGCACATCAACGAATGCCCCAATTGCTGGGTGATCTGCGATACCAGCAGTAAGACCATTCAGGTATACCGTGGAATGGATCCGCAACCGATCCCCCAGGAGATTCACGATCGTCTGATGAGTGCGATCCAGAAAAAAATGTCGGGCAAGTGTGGTGGCTCCACCGCCTAGCCCCGCCCTTTTACTCCGAGCGTCTTCATCATTCGATGCAGATTGTTGGGATGGAGCCCCATGCGCCGTGCAGCTTCGCTGATGTTCCCTTTGGCCTGGTCTAATGCCGTTTGCAGAATCCGCTGTTTGGCTCGCCGCACTTCTTCGTGATAGGTTCCTGCACTTTCCTCCGAAACTCCTCCTGCTGCTGATTCCAGGACGTTCTCGGGCAAATCCTCCGGCTGAATCTCCAGTCCCGATCCCATCACCATTGCTCGTTGAATGGCATTCTCCAGCTCGCGCACATTTCCCGGCCAGCTGTATTCCTTGAGGTAGCGCATTGCGGAAGCCGAGATGCCCGTCACCCGGTGGGTACACAGGTTGCGGTGCTTGTGCAGGAACGATTGGGCCAACAAAGGAATATCGGAGCTACGCTCGCGGAGCGGAGGTATCTGGATTGCGATCACGTGCAGTCTATAGAAGAGATCCTGCCGAAACCCACCGGAACGCGCCATCGCCTCCAGATCGCGATTCGAGGCTGCGATCACTCGGACATCCACCCGGACCGGGCGGTTGCCGCCCACGCGCTGAAACTCGCGCTCCTGCAGGAACCGCAGCAGCTTCGATTGTACCGGCGGAACTAATTCCCCGATTTCATCCAGGAAGAGCGTTCCCCCAGATGCTTCCTCCAGCCTTCCCCGCCGCAGTTGCGTCGCTCCTGTGAACGCTCCGCGCTCGTGCCCGAACAGTTCGGCTTCAATGAGTGTTTCCGGAATCGCTGCGCAGTTGATCGCCACGAAGCGGTGGCCGGACCGTTTGCTGTTCCGATGCAGCGCGCGGGCGGCGAGCTCCTTTCCTGTCCCACTCTCTCCGAGGATGAGCACGCTGGCATCGGTGGGGGCGGCACGGGAGATCATTTTCAGAACCGTTTCGAGAGCACCGCTTTCGCCCACCATGTCGTGGGCAATCTGCAGTTCCCGCTCCAGTTCGGACTTCTCTTCTTCGAGCGAAGCCAGCTTCAGTGCGCTCTCCACCGCCGAAGCCGCCATTCCAGCAATGCCGGCCAACAAATCCAGGTGTTCCTCGTGCAGCGCGCTATCCGATTCGGCGTACAGCACCCCCACTAGTCTCTGAAAGGCAATGAGAGGCGCCGCCAGGCGATTCCCGTCCAACTCGGTGAGAATGGAGACCCGCTGTTCCCTCACCTGTTCCATCAACTCCCGTCCGGCCTGTGGTATCGCCTCCGGAATCTCTTCCCCATCCACAATCAGGAAAACGGATCGGGCCGGAAGCGCCTGTGCAACCTTTTCCACCAAGGTACGCCGCACGTCCGCCAAACCCTTTGCCGTGGGCAGCGCCGATCCGATGCCGAGCAACACCTTTACATCGCTCAGAACACGAGCGGTAGGTTGGAGCGTGGCATCCGCCCTGAGGTAGGGCGAATCATCCACCCTGAGAACCACCGTCGATTCTCCCGCCTGCGGGTGAGCCGCCCGTGCCGCCCCTTCGCAGAGGAATACGGACTGCCCGACACGCAATTCATCGCCAATGGCGAGAACAGCTTCCTTGACCGCGCTGCCGTTGCGATGCGTTCCGTTCTCACTTTCGAGATCGAGCAGCAAGACACCCTCCGGCCGTGTCTCCAGCCGGCAATGCTTACGCGAAACCAGGCGGTCGTCGAGGGTAATATCATTCTGGCGGCTTCGCCCTATGGTCAATGCCTGCCCAATGGGAAATACGGCGCCCCGCAGCGGGCCGGCAATTGCCGTCAGCGCGCACACTCGCTCAGGCGTGCTCACTGCACCACCAGTGTGAACTCCAACGTCAAAAACAGCGCCGCCGGAGTAACGCGAATCTGGGACACCTGGAAGTTCTGCAATTGCTGTTTGTACGGCTCACCGGACTGAGGGCGTTCCAGGATACGCCGTGCCTCATCGGCGACTTTGTATTCGAACTTCTTGGCCAGGTTTTCGGTGATTGCCGCCCGCACTTTGCGCGCATAGATCGAATCTCGTCCCGCCGTCTCTACATCCACGTCCTTCAACCGGATGAGGCCCCCATCATAGTACGGCGACGCCATGATGCGCATGTCGAAGACATCTCCGAATCCGATGCATCGCCCGAAGAGGCTGGTAGCGTTCTTCCCGCTGAATCGCGCCTTGATTTCGATGCGCCCGGCGGCCTCTCCTAAAACCGGATTCTCCAAGTAAGCGAAGCTGCAGCGCGTCTCCGGCGTCCCCTTCACATACATACGGCCGCTGGCGCCGAACATCTGCCGGGCCATTACCTTCTGAATGGCCGAGTATTGGACCTGCAGTTCCACACCTGCCCCGTAGAGGTTGGGAAGCAGCAACAAAGCGAGCAGCCGCATTCGGGAATCTAAGCGTTCAACACCCGGTTGAGGCGTTCGATGGCCTCGTCGATTTCGGCGATGCTCTTGAAGCCCATGGTCATCGCGTCCACCGTTCCGAGTTTCGTCACATAGCGCAAGGCAGCTTCGCGCTGAGCGGGGTCGGTGAACTGACCTTCACCCACCAGCTTCATCCCAATGATGCCGGTGCCCTGGCCGTGAATCCGTGAGACCTGGCTGGTGACTTCCGTTACATCCCCCTTGGCGTTGTTGTCGTCGCGCAGGTTGTCCATGCGCGCCCCATCGTGATTGACGCGCAGCAGTGCAACATCCAGCCATTTATTTCCGGGCAGCGATCGCAGCGGCATCAGCCCATGGCAGGACGCTCCGTGCGCCAGCACAATCTTCTTTTGCTTGGCTTCGGAGATGCCGTCGCGGATGCGTTCATGATCCGTGGCCCAGGTTGCCGTGCGCACCGCGTGCACCAGCATGATGTCGAAATAGTCGCTGTTCAGCTCCTTGCGGAACCGGTCGATGGTCTGCTGCGGCGGTGTCGTGTCCGCACGCCGGTACTTTGTCATCAATTTATAGCTGTCGCGAGGAATGCCCTTCAGCGCTTCCGCCAGCATTTCGTGCATTTCATTGTAGGCGTCGGCCGATTCAAAGAACCGGATGCCGCGGTCATAGGCATGCCGAACCAGCCGTGTGAATTCCTTCTGGCCCAATTCGCGTTGCACACGGCCGCCGAAGGTCCCTGTGCCGAAGGCCAATCGCGTTACCTTCACGCCGCTGTTGCCGAGCGTGACCCAGTCCGTGGCGGACCGACTTGCGGCCTGCACGGGCAGGGCGGAGCCAGCCATCAGAGCCCCCACCGTAGCTGCTGATTGCTGAAGGAAACCGCGTCTCGTCGATTTGGACATAGATGTTGCCTCTATCGCGCATCCTATCATAGCGGCTGCGAACGATTCCGCGTGATATGTTGGTGAACTTATGTGGAACCGTACGGTTTGCCTGCTCTCGCTGATTTGCCTCCCGGTGGCCTGGGGCCAGGTTGCCCTCACCGTAAAGACTCCCATGCCAGCGCCGGCCTGGGCCCTGCTGGAGCGCGATCTGCTCCGCTACAATTCCCAGGCTGCGGAGCGCTTCGCTCAAAAATACCTTGATGAACGCGGCTACCTGCAGCACACCATGCGCTGGGGCACTCTGGACGGCCCCGACGACGCCATTGAAACCTATCACAACTGGACGCTGCTGCATGCGCTGGGCGGATCGAACCGTGTCCTCGATATCTACAAGCAGGCGCAGGAAGGACACTGGCGCCAGTACAGCGAGTTGCGCACGAAGCTCACCGAACTGGCTACCAATGGCGCTTATCACAAAGAGTTCATCACGCAATCCGACTGGTTCCACACCGGCGAAGGGATGCGTGCCTTTCTCCTGCTCGGCCTCTCCGATCCCAACAACGATCTGTATAAAGCGCGCATGAAGCGCTTCGCCGCCATGTATATGGGCGAAGATCCGGATGCGCCAAACTATGATCCCGCAAACAAGGTCATCAAGAGCATGTGGACCGGAAGCAAGGGCCCGATGCTTCGCCGCGCCACAGTCTATGACTGGGTGGGCGATCCCGTTCCGGGCAAGTTTCACCTGCTCCACAACCCTGCCGGAAACGCCCGCCTGCTCGACCTCATGGGTCACTACGACAAGATGCTCGCCCATTGCACCGAGTATCTCGATAGCGTGGGCGACAACTTCCTCAATCTCGCCTCTACAATCCTCGGAGTGAATTCGTACATGCTCACAGGCGAAGAGAAATACCGCCAGTGGGTGCTCGACTACGTGGGCGCCTGGAAGCAGCGCGCCGAACTCACTGGAGGCAACATTCCCAGTAACGTCGGCCTCGATGGCAAGCCCGGCGGAGCGCACAACGGCCAGTGGTGGAAAGGCACCTACGGTTGGAACTTCACCATCTTCGACGGCGAGCTGGAACAAATCGCTCACCGCAATTACTTCACCGATGGAACCTGGCCCGGCTTCTCCAACGCCTTTCTCCTCAGTGGAGATCCTTCGTTCATCAACGTATTGCGGCGCCAGATGGACAACATCTACGCCCAGAAGAAAATCGTCGACGGTAAGATTCAACTGCCCCAGATGTACGGGGATCCCAAAGGCTACAAATACAATGGGCAGCCCAGTTGGTATCACTACACGGAGAATCTGTGGACGGACCGCTTGATGGAAATCTACCTCTGGTCGATGGACCGCAAAGACATGGAGCGCCTGCCTGTGGCCACCAGCTATCCGGAGCGGCCCGCCACGGGTCGCGGCGGACGCTTCGGAAGGCCCGATCATTCCGCCATGTGGCTTGGCTACCTGGAAGGCAAATTCGCCGACTATCCGGTGCGCGCCCTGCAGGAGGATCTCGCCACCGTGCGGCGCAAAGTGGACATGATCCGCACGGATCAAACCACCGCCGACACACGTCTTGCCGACTATCTTCTCGATCTCCAACCCGTCACCACCAACGCACTCACCAATCTCACGCTCGGCGGATATTTCGCCCGGGGCCGTATCTGGGTGCTGCATTCCCGCTTCCGCTACTTCGATCCTGAGAAGCGCCGCGCCGGATTGCCGGAAGACGTGGGCGCACTGGTGGAAAAACTTGGCTCTGATAACGCCTCAGTCACTTTGGTGAATACCAATCCGCTCGAGCCTCGCACGGTGGTGGTGCAGGCCGGCGGCTACGCGGAGCACCGCTTCGATTCCGTTACGACTGGTGGAAAGACGGTGCCCGTCAAGGATGCTGCGTTTACCGTACGTCTAGAGCCCGGCGCAGGGGCTCGCTTCGACTTCAAGATGACACGCTACGCTAACCGTCCCACGTTCGCCTTCCCCTGGGATCGAGCCTGGTATGCGAAGCAGTAGCGCTCTGGTATTCTGCGCCGCGCTGCTCGCCGCGCGGCTTGCTGCTCAGGACACCCGCCCCGCGCCGGACGGTTTCGAGCGGCGTGAAGTGATGATCCCGATGCGCGACGGCGTACGGCTCTACACCGAGATCCTCACTCCGAAGCAGCGCGCCGAAGCCCTGCCCTTCCTCATGGTCCGCACGCCTTACAACGCCAAAGGCGGCCAGAACAATCTGCACAAGGGCTATTCCGATCTCACCGCAGACGGGTACATCTGGGTGTTTCAGGATATCCGGGGCAAATACGCTTCCGAAGGCGAGTTCGTCATGATCCGCCCGCCGCGCTCCGGCTCGCAACGCATTGATGAAGCTACCGATGCCTACGACACTATCGAGTGGCTGCTGCGCAATGTGCAAGGCAACAACGGCAGGGCCGGCATGATGGGCGTTTCCTACCCTGGCTGGCTTACGGTGATGGCGATGCTGGATCCTCATCCTGCTCTCCGCGCGGTCTCCCCGCAAGCATCGCCCGACGACATGTACCTCGGCGACGACTTCCATCACAACGGAGCTTTTCGCCTCAGCTACGGCTTTGAATACGTCACCCGCCTCGAATCGGGCAAGGAGAACAAGCCCTTCGAATTCGATCGCTACGATGTCTTCGACTGGTATCTTCATCTCGGGACTCTCGCCAACGTGAAAAAGAAATTCCTCGGCGAGCGGTATCCGTCCTGGAACGACTTTGTCGAGCACCCGAACTTCGATGAATTCTGGAAGCGCCGCAAAGCCACCACGCACCTGGCGAACGTCCGTGTCCCTGCGCTGCATGTGGCCGGGTGGTGGGATCAGGAGGATTTCTACGGCCCCATCACCATCTATCGAAAGCTGGAACAAGAGGACAAACAGGGTTGGAACTATCTGGTTTCCGGCCCCTGGGATCATGGCGGCTGGATGCGCGGCACGGGCGATTCGCTGGGCCCGATTCGTTTCGGTACGCGCACGGCGGAATATTTCCGCGGGCGGGTCCTCGCGCCCTGGTTCGCGTATTGGCTGAAGGGCAAGGGGAAGCTCGATCTTCCGGAAGCGCTGACATTCCGTGCCGGGTCAAACGAGTGGGTTCGCCATTCCGCCTGGCCACCCAAGGAAGAAACAGAAACGCGTCAATTGTTTTTTCAGGCCAATGGAGCGCTCAGCTTCGCTCCGCCGGCCTCGACTGAGCCCGCGTTCGACAGCTACGTTTCCGATCCGCGCCACCCCGTGCCGTACCGCGTGCGCCCGATCCTGCCCGTTTATGGAGCGGGCTCCACTTGGTCCCGATGGCTCACCGATGATCAGCGACATGTCCACCTGCGCCCGGATGTGCTCAGTTGGCAATCGCCGCCGCTCGACGAGCCGCTCAATCTCAGTGGTGAGATTACGGCCAGGCTATTTGCTTCCACGACTGCCACCGATGCCGATTGGGTTGTAAAGCTTATTGATGTTTATCCCGAACTATACCCGGAGGATGCATCCATGGGCGGATATCAGTTGATGGTGGCCAATGATGTCTTGCGGGGGCGATTCCACCAAGGCTTTGACCGGCCTCAACCGCTCAAACCCAATGCTGTGACGGAATTCACCATCGATCTGCACACCCAGGATTATCAGTTTCGCAAGGGCCATCGCATCATGGTGCAGGTGCAGAGCACATGGTTCCCGCTGATCGATCGCAATCCGCAACGCTACGTCGCCAATATCTTCGAGGCGAAAGAAGCCGATTTCATCCCCGCCACGCACAGAATTTACAGGACCCGGCAGCATCCTTCGCAGGTAACGATCCAAGTTTCCAAGTGAGCATCGGAGGAATTGATCCATGACGTACAAAGAAAAAACGAGCTCTTCCAACGTCTGGTGGGCGAAACGCAGGCGTCCATTTTCGAGCGCCATGAAAGCTCCGGATGGCGTACCTGGGGTTGGGTAAAGAACCAGTGGGCACGATTTTCCGGCTCCTCAGCCGTCGCCACGGGCCGGCAAGGTTGGGGTGAAACTCGCACTCCTCCTTCTTACCGGAATTCCCTTCGTTGGAGCCATGATCAGTGCGGCCGGCAGTGCCGCTATGGTACCGCATGGACCGCCTCTGGTATTACCACATGATCATGGTGGAGTTCCTCGGCCAGGTGGACCAGAAGTTTGAGGACGCGGAACGGGCCTGGAAGGAGATGGAATCCGATCTCAAGCTGAATGGCCCCAAAGTGTTCGATGACTGGGCCTCGCCGCCTCCGCTGCCGCCTCGTACCCCGCGACGCCCGTAAGCCGTAACGCATATAATCAAATCAGCGCGCCCGTAGCTCAGCCGGATAGAGCGATTGGCTTCGAACCAATAGGCCGGGAGTTCGAGTCTCTCCGGGCGCGCCAGAACTTCATCCAGACTGCAAATGAAAAAGACCGCGACCGTTTGCACGGCCGCGGTCGGGTCCTCGATGCTGACTCCCGCTATCGCTTCGGACCGAAATACACGATAAACCCGGCCAGCACGGTGCTCTGCGCCTTGCTGCTCGCCAGTTCGTTCCCGCGATCAAAGAACGGCTTGTCCGACCAGTCGCGCCGGTACTCCGTGCGGAACAGGAATCCTTCCGCCATCTTGAAATCCGCGGTCAACGTGAATTCCTTCAGTGCCTGCGGCTGGCCGGTGATGAACCCCTTCTTGTCCTTGTAGTACTCAACGCGCGGGCTCAGCGCGAACCAGCTGTTCGGCGTGTAGCGGTGCGCCACCGCAATGCCCCACCAGTTGTTCGCCGGCCCATTCTTCACCTTGTCCGAGCCGATATCAATGTTCAAGTAGAATGCAGCCTTGTCATTCGGTGTCACCGTGAAAACGTTGTCCCAGAAGTGGCGGTAGCCTTCGTTCGTACCCGTTTTCTCCGGCCCCACATAGTAGTTGGTGAACCATGCGGCTTTCTTCCCGGTCATCGCCGAGGTGAAGCCGTACGTCTTGCCCGAATTGTTGTCTTCCACGTTGTTCCAGCCGTTGATGACCTGGAAACCACCTGTCCACCACGATGTGATCGGCTTGCTCATGCGAGCGCCGAAGTGGTAGTACGGGCCATTGGCATAAAGGTAAGCACGCGAGTAGTTCCAGTTCAGGTGCGTCTCGGTTGGCTCCGCGCCGGCGCTGGTGTAGAACTTACCAAAGTCGAACTGGAAGCCGCCCCAGTCCTTTGGCTTCACGCTGAGGTAAGCCTGGGGCAGGAATCGCATGATGCCCGTGCCGTTCTGAAAGGGCTCCGTGGCATGGAAGATATCGAATGCGCGCCCAAAACCAACGTCAATACGGAAACCAACGGGGTCCGCGGAGTGCTGCATCTCCAACTTCGCCATGTTCAGGCTGAAGGAGTTGGCCCGGACATCAAAGTTGCGCAGATTGTTCGTCATGGAAGCGGGGTGGTTGGCGTTAAAGGAGTAGTAGCCGTCCACCAAACCGCTGAAGTCGATCGGGCCGGCAGACCAGGCCGGCGGCGCGGGCGGCGGTGTCTGTGCGGCCTGAGGATCGGGCGTCTGCTGAGAAAAAGCCAGCGAGACAGTCAAGCTGAGAAGTACGAGGTCTCGTGTTCGAGCCATTGTGTGATATACGCTCCGTGGTGGTTGTATTGAATTCACAATGTAGCCGTGAAACCCCTCTACCGACCAATCCAAAATTTTGATCAAGGCCATAGAATCGCGATTTTCGTCACTGCAAAATATCTGTGAATCAAGCACTTAGCGGGCAGCGATAGAAAAAGGTAATCCCCCCGATCAAAACCTTTTTCTTGTCGCTTCACGATTCGGCGAGTCATCCTGAAACAGTTGCATCGCAACCACTCGCTCGAGGTTTACGAAATGAAAAATCTGCTCGCCTTGCTCTCGGCAAGCGCCGCCGTGGCAGCCGCACAAACCGCTGTCACCCCAGAAAAAATTGCAGCTCTCGAAGCTGCGGTTCAATCCGCCCAGTCCGCGGGAGACAACGCTTGGATGTTGACGAGCTCCGCCCTCGTGCTGATGATGACCGGGCCAGGACTTGCCCTCTTCTACGGAGGGTTGGTTCGCCGGAAAAACGTCCTCGGCACCATGATGCAGAGCTTCATCATGATGGCCCTGATTACCGTTCTTTGGGCTTTGGTGGGATATAGCCTCGCCTTTGGCGAGGGTAGTGCCTTTCTTGGTGACTTACGCTATCTCTTCCTCAACGGCGTCGGCTCGGCCCCCAATGCCGACTATGCCGCAACCATTCCGCAGCAGACTTTCATGGTTTACCAGTTGATGTTCGCCATCATTACCCCGGCCCTCATCACTGGCGCCTTTGCCGAACGCATGAAGTTTAGCGCCATGCTCCTCTTTATGACGCTTTGGGCTCTCATTGTCTACTTCCCTATGGCCCACATGGTTTGGGGCAAGGGCGGCCTCCTCAACGCTTTCCTCGGTGGTAAATTCCGCTGCTTCGACTTCGCCGGCGGAACCGTCGTCCACATCACAAGCGGTGTCTCCGCTCTGGTTTGCGCGCTCTACATGGGCCCCCGCAAAGGCTATCGCGTCGATCCGATGAAGCCGCATAACCTCGTGCTGAGCTTCATTGGGGCCTGCCTTCTGTGGGTTGGCTGGTTCGGCTTCAACGCCGGCAGTGCTCTCGGTTCCGGATCCCTGGCCACCAGCGCTTTTGTTGCCACTCACTTTGCAGCCGCCACCGCTGCTATCGGTTGGTTGATCGCTGAGCAACTCCACATCGGCAAGCCCAGCGTCCTTGGCGGTATCTCGGGTTGTGTCGCCGGTCTCGTCGCCATCACCCCCGCCTCCGGATTCGTCACCCCCATGGCCGCCCTCATCATCGGCTTGCTGGCTGGGTTTGTCTGCTACTTTATGGTAGCCATCCTGAAGCAGAAACTCGGTTATGACGACTCCCTCGATGCCTTCGGCGTGCACGGCGCCGGCGGAACGCTTGGCGCTCTGCTCACCGGCGTCTTCGCCACCAATCAGATCAACAACGCCCTCAAGGATTCCGCCGGCAAACCGCTTCCCCTCGGAATGGTGGATGGCAACGGCGGCCAAATCATCGACCAAGCTATCGGCGTGGGCATCGCCATTGCGCTCGGCATTGTTGGAACTATCATTATCCTGAAGATCTGTGACATCGTCCTCGGAGTCCGTGTCGATGCCACGCAGGAACAGGATGGCCTTGACCTCTCCATGCACGGTGAGGAAGCCTACAGCCAGGAGGCCTAAACGGGAGACCCACCATGAAGAAAATTGAAGCGATTATTCAACCGTTCAAATTGGAAGACGTCAAGGAAGCTCTCAAAGCGGCTGGCGTGGACGGAATGACCATCACCGAAGTTCGTGGCCACGGCCGTCAAAAGGGCCACAAGGAGGTGTATCGCGGTCAGGAATACACCGTCGATCTTCTCCCCAAAGTGAAGGTCGAGTTGGTGATTGCCGCCTCGCGTTTGGAAGAAGTCTTGCGCGTCGTTGCCGGCGCGGCTAGAACAGGGAAGATCGGAGATGGGAAAATCTTTGTTTACGATGTCGCAGAAGCCATCCGAATCCGAAACGACGACAGGGGAGAGATTGCACTCTGATCCGGCCCCAACCTGGGAACTAATCCGCGATCAATTTCTCGCAAATGGCGACGCTGGCGAAGTCTTTCGCCAGCGTTCCCGTCTCGTAGAGCAGGAAGTGCAGCGGGCCTTCATGGCGCACCTCGCCCCCGAGGTTCCCAACGGGCTGGCTGTCCTCGCTGTTGGCGGCTACGGCCGCCAGGAACTGTTCCCCTACTCCGATGTCGATGTCTGTCTCCTCGTCGATAACGAAAAACTCGCCGACGAGAAACGTGGCAACATCTCATCCTTCTTGCAGGCCCTGTGGGACGCCAACCTTCGCGTCAGCCAGTCCGTGCGCACGGTCTCCGAGTGCTGCGAACTCCACGACACCAATATCGAATTGAACGTCAGCCTGATCGACCAGCGATTCCTCGCAGGCGATGCCGACCTTTACTCGCGTCTTGAGCCGAAGCTGAGGAAGTTTTTCGAGAACCAGCGCGTCTCGCTGGCCCGCCATTTGTGCCGGCTAGCACGCAGCCGCCACTCTCAATACCAGAACACCGTCTTCCATCTCGAGCCCAACATCAAGGAAGGCCCCGGCGGTTTGCGCGACGTTCATTTACTCGAGTGGTTCCACAAGCTCGACATTAGTGGGTTACACGACATCTCCTGGCGCGATGTTGACGAACCACGTCAATTCCTCGCTCAAGTGCGCTGCTTCCTTCATTACCGTTCACGCCGCGACAACAACAATCTTTCGTTTGAAGCCCAGGATGACCTGGCCGAGCAGAAGTATTCCCGCCTCGATTCGGCGGACGCCTGGATGCGCGAGTTTTTCCGCCATGTGCGGGCTATCGAAGCGGCCGCCGTTCGCGCAATGGATGCCATCGAGTCCAAGCACAACGTGCTGCTGGCCGGGTTCCGCGAGTGGCGTTCGCGTCTTTCCAACGCCGAGTTCACGGTATCCAAAGACCGTGTTCTGCTCAAGTCGTCACAGACTCTGGAAACGGATCCTTCGTCCGTTCTGCGGCTGTTCCAATTCGTCGCCCGGCACGGCATCGCCCTTTCGCTCGATTGCGAGCGCCGTATCATCGAGGCCTACCCCAAACTGCGCGACTTCTTCGCCAACGCCGGTCCCATCTGGCCTTCGGTACGAGAATTGCTATTACAGCCACATGCTGCAATGGCCCTTCGCTCGATGCAGGATTGCGGCATACTACGTCTGCTGTTTCCCGAATGGGAAGGTATCGAGCACATGGTCACGCGCGATTTCTATCACCGCTACACCGTGGACGAACATACGATCGTCACCATTGAGAATTTGCAGAAGCTCGCCCGCACCACCGAGCCCGGCCACCGGCGCTTTTCCACGCTTCTGACCGAGATCGAGGACCTCTCCATCCTTCGTGCCGCACTGCTGCTTCACGATGTCGGCAAAGGGGCCCGCACGGGGAACCATTCGGAGGAATCCGAGCGCATGGCGCGCGAGACGCTGGACAGGCTGGGAACGCCCGAAAAGGCGCGCGACATGATCCTGTTTCTGATCGAACAGCATCTCGCGCTCTCAGCCGCAATGACAGGCCGTGATCTCGACGACCCCGCCACCGGCCGCATGCTCGCCGAAAAAGTAGGGACTATTGAAGGGCTCCGCTACCTGACGCTTCTTACCTACGCCGACGTGGCTGCCGTGAACCCCACGGCTCTTTCCCCCTGGCGGTTAGAGCAGTTGTGGCGTGTTTATCTCTGCACCCATCACGAACTGACGCGTGAGTTGCAGACGGATCGGATCCAGTTGCCGTTAGGCGAGGGCGGAGAGCGCGAAAGCTTCCTCAAAGGGCTACCCGTTCGCTACCTGCGAACCCACAGCGAGCCCGAAATCCGGATGCATCTCGAGTTGGAAGGGCGCCGCCGTGAAGCCGAGGTGGCACTCGATATCCGCAAGACCGAAGGTGGCTACATGCTCACAGTGCTGGCCAAGGACCGGCTCCACCTCTTTGCTTCCGTCGCCGGCGCTCTCGCCAGTTTCGGGATGAACATTCTCAAGGCTGAGGCCTTCGCCAATCAGCAGGGCACTATCCTCGATACCTTCGTCTTCTCCGATCCGGCGCGCACTCTCGAATTGAACCCTTCGGAAGTGGACCGGCTTCAGTCCATTCTGGAGCGCGTCCTCCTGGGCCGGCTGCATGTGCGCGAGTTGCTGCGCTCCCGCCCCAAACCCTCGTCACCCAGCAAGCGGCTGATGATCACCCCGAAAGTTGGCTTCGATAACGAAGCTTCAGAGACAGCGACTTTGTTGGAATTGGTAGCCGAAGACCGTCCTGGTCTCCTTTACGATGTTGCCTCCGCGCTTTCCAACTCGGGCTGCAACATTGAATTGGTGCTGGTCGATACAGAAGCGCACAAAGCAATGGATGTGTTCTACATCAGCACCGCGGGCCGCAAGCTAGCCCCGGATCATATGCAGCGTCTCAAAGCGGCACTCGAAGCGGTTTGTGCCGGGTGATCCCTACTGAATGATCGAGCCGCCAGCCGCCTGTGCCTGCGGCTCCAGCTTTATTTCTCCGAACGCGCCTTCGTAGTCCTTTACGTTCTGGCTGAGGACGTTCAACAGCGCTTTGGCCTGCTGCGGGCTCAAATACACGCCCTGGAAGTTATGGATGGTTACGCTGTCCGGCGAGGACTGCTGCACCAAGCCAAACATCAGGAAAAAATCCCAAAGGTTGGCACGTACCTGGACGCTGTTGGCGTACGACTCACGGTAGTCGGGCCTCTGCATCAGTTCAATCTTGGGAGGTTGGGCTGGATTGGCCATTGCTGCACCCATTTCGGAGGGAATTTGAGGGAATGGCGGGGACGACGGGGCTCGAACCCGCGACCTCCGACGTGACAGGCCGGCGTTCTAACCAACTGAACTACGTCCCCGCAGCACTTGTCGGACTTCTCTAATCTACCACGCCAGCACCTCGCCCAGCAAATCGTCCCCACTGTTGGGCCGCCAATGTGGCGAACACCGCCAGCGTCCCCAACGCTACAGCGTTCCAGTGCAGAACCCCCGCCGGATGAGGAAGATACTTTACCAGCGCTACGCCACAGAAGAGCCAGAATATCGCTAGCCCGAAACTCAAGACATCGGTGGCGCAGGTGAGCACAATCAGAGCAATTGCACCCATCCCAATCGCTTGCACCGCAAATTGAGCAGGTATCTGCAGCAATGCGTGACTCCCCGCCGCTACTCCGGCTACGAGAATGAGCGCGGCCAGGCGCAGCAATCCCTGCCGGCTCAACAACAGCAGCGCACCGCATACGCAGACGGCAAACAGAGACGCAATCAGCACTGCGGCGAACCAGGCCTGCTGAAAGTCGGAGAAGGCGGGCAGCAACTGTTCCAGCGAGCCCAGGTTCCACACGGGAGTATCGAAGCGTGGCCCCGGCGCTGCCTGCTCCAACCACTCCGTCACCCTGTAGATTCCCGCCACAAGCACAGTGAGTGCGCCTGCGCGAGGCAACGACACGGCCGGCAAGTGCCGCATCGGAAACAGGCCCTGTAGAAACGCATCGGCGCAGAGCACACAGACCGCTGCAGCCACGCCATACAGCAACACACTCAGGACCGCTCCCGTCCACATTTGCCCGTAGTAATTTGTGAGCGGAGTCGATGTGTCATAGCCTGATAGCCATTGTGGATAGCTGTTGGCGAAATCGAGCGCCGCCAAAACCGAGGTGATCGCCGCGAACAATGCGTAGGCTCGCCAGTGATACCGCATCTGTGGCGAACCCAGTCTCCTAATGAGGGCAATCAGTAGGGGCACTCCCGTGATTCCCATCAGCGCCGGCATCAGAAACGAGCTCAGCCGCGTCTTTGTGTAGTCTCGAACCCATGACTCCGGCAGCTTGATGTATGGGCGGTATTGGCACGCTTTATCCCCAATGATTGCGATGGAAATGCGCAGCTTCGCCTCTCCCACCTGAAATCGCGTGTCTTCAAACTCGAAATCATGGTCCGTGCGATTGTCCCGTTTCTCTTCGTGAGTGTCCACGAGCTTGAAGTACGCCACCCGGTGCCCTTGTGCTGCCAGTGCTTCTTCCGCTTTGGCCCGTGCCTCCGGCGCGCTCAGCTTGGCGCCGGGCGCCTTTTCGTCCAACTCATGATCGAAGCGATACACGGTGCCACGTTGATCGACATAGAACATCCACTGTTCGGGCGACAGCGGCTTGAAGAATCGCACCCGCCATACCGCATGCTTCAGATGCGTCTCCAACAGCTGATTCGCTTTGGCGGCGCCTGCCTGTTGCCGCAAATACTCTGATTCCATGGGCCGCGTCGAGGAGCTGAAATCGGCCACCATCTGCCATTCGGCTGGCTTCAGATTTCTTTTTTGCATCTGGGCCAATGCGGCTCGCTCAGCGTCCTCGCGTGTGACCGAGATACGGACAAAGTCCCCGAATGTGATTGGCCTCAGGAACAGACCTAGTAATCCGAACACCGCGGCAGCAAGGTAAAGACGCCGCGCCGGCCATGGCGGCTTGATTGGCGCGTCCAGAAGCGCCTCCGGTGCCACTTCCGCTTCCGGCTCTTGCCCGATGGGGGAATCCACCTCCGGCAGGAATCCGCCATGGCGCCGGTACAACACAATCGAAATCAGTAGTGGAGCCAAAATCGCCAAACCCACCAACGCTCCATTGGCCAGGTACCGCAGATTATCGGCTTTGAACAGGAAAAGGCCAATCAACAACGCGTCAATCGTGTAGTGCCAAACCAGCGTCGCCGCGATCCCATAGCGTTGCATCACCAACCCTGCAACAACGCCGATGATTCCCACTTCCACGCCGCGGATATAGCCCGGCTGTTGTGGATAGTTCGCATGCAGGAAGCCCCACACAAATGCGGGAATCGTGATCACCAGCCATCTCATCTTCAGCACACGGCCGAGTAACGGAATCGCCAGCAACCGGAACCAGAACTCCTCCGCTGTGGACGCCATCGCGGCCACCGACAAGGGGTAGAGCCACGGAAACGGAGTAGCCAGCAAATCCGAATAACCGACATCCTGCGGGCTCCATACCCCTGCCTTCGACCCGATCATGTAGAACGCTGTGACGAATATCATGTGCCCGGCAGCCATCGCAAACCCCGCCATTGTGGCCCGGAAGAACGAGCGAGTGGCCATCCCCCGCCAGGTGAACGCTACTGATAGCGGCAACTGATTCGGGTAGGTGCGGCCAAACAGCACGATGCCCGCTGCCAGTGGAGTCAGCACATACAGGAACACCCCAGTGCCAGAGCCCAGCGATTGCAGTACTCCCAGAAGCAGCATCTCCGGGTACGAGGACGACGTCTTCATTCCATCCACTGCCAGGCCGATCGTATTGAGTCCATTCAAGAGCTGCAGCATCGCCACCAGAAACGCAATCCGCAGAATGGCCCGCCAAGGAATCGCCCGGGCCCGCAGAGCTTGCAGAAAGACCACAATCGCCCCAACCCCCAGAAGCGCATACAGAGCCTGCGCGATGGACGCGTATAGTTCATTAGCAGACCGCAGCTTTGCGAAATCCCTCTGCCATTGCTCCGGGATGTAGAGATACTCGCGAAAGCTTCCAATCTTGTCTCCTTGCAACACCACCGTCCGCCGGATTGTTGCATCCTTGGCTTTGAATGACTCCTGCTCCCAGGTAAAGGAGTGGTCATCCCGGTTGGGCCGCGATTCCGTTTGCTCCGATATCAGCTTGTGCGGTAGGGTGGTCTGCCCATCCAGAAACGCCTTCGCCAGTAGCCGGGCTGCATTGCGCTCCAATCGGGCTCCGGCTTCCGTCTCCTTAATCCGATGCTCGAACCCCACCAGCCGCCCCGCCGGCGTCAATCGCACAATACGCTCTTCCTTCTCCGGAGGCTGGAACCACCGTGCCCGCCATTGCCAAACGGGCACCGCGGAAGCCATCAACTTGTTCGCTTCCTCCAGGCCCAGTTCCCGTTCCAGGTAAAGCCGTGCCTCTTCATCCGGCTCAAACACCGTAATATTTCGGAAGCCTTGCGGTGCAAGCCCGCGCGTACGCAATACACCTGCTGCTTTCTCCTCGATTTGATCGGCGGAAAGCGTCAGATTGAGAGAAGCCTGCGGAAATGCTGCCTGAAAATTGTAGGTAACGAAGGAGGCGCTGAGAAGGGCAAGCAGAACAGCGGCAAGCGCCAGCCGCCGGTCTGAGGAATCCAATCGCAGGGCCGTCATTGTCCTACCAAACTTACCAGACAATGACGGCCAGTTCCCATCATCTACGAAGCGGTTACTTCTTGATCCGGCTGCAGGCCATCTCGGCTCCGCTGATATCCACTGCTACGCTGCCTTCTTCAATGTGCGTGATCTTTCCATTCGTATCAATCACGAACGTTGCCCGATTGGCAAGCCCGCGATCGGCCATCAGGACCCCATAATCTTTCGAAACACTGCGCTTTGAAAAGTCGCTGAGCAAAGGAAACGTCGCGCCAGTTTGCTTTGCGAACACGCCCAGGCTAGGTGTGTTGTCGGTGCTGATGCCGAACACCTGCGCCCCCATGCCCTCGAACTTGGAGAGATTCTGCCCGTAGGACGTCATTTCCTTGGTGCAGCCACCGGTGAAGGCAGCGGGGAAAAAGGCGAGAACAACATTGTTCTTACCACGGAAATCCGAAAGTTTCACCGGCTTTCCAGCGGTGGATGGTAGGGTGAAGTCGGGAGCCATGTCTCCGACTTTGAGATGGGTTTTGGGCGGCGCGGTCTGCGCCATCAAGCTCGAGACCGCGGCAAAGGCGGCCACAAGAAGAAATCGTGCACGTAGCATGTTAGCTCCCTCTAATTCAAACGGAATCTGAGAGATAGACTAGCAGTGCGAATACGTGTTCGGCAAGATACACTTCTCCCGTACGAGTACGGAAGACACAACGATGCGTCATCGCGAGGCTCCGCGGCTGACCGCGGCTCACTCCCGATCGGTCGGCTCCGTTCCTATTTCTTCTTAATGCGGCTGCAGGCCATTTCCGCGCCGCTGATGTCAATGGCGGAGCTGCCCTCTTCGATATGGGCGATCTTGCCTTCCAGGTCCACCACAAAGGTAGCCCGGTTGGCGATCCCTCGCTCCTCCATCAATACTCCATAGGCCTTGGACACACTCCGTTTGGCAAAATCGCTCAGCATTGGGAACGATGCCCCCGTCTGCTTTGCGAATACTCCTAAGCTGGGTGTGTTATCCGTACTAACGCCGAAAACCTGTGCGTCCATGCCTTCGAACTTGGCGATACCAGCCTGGTACGCCGTCATTTCTTTGGTTCAGCCACCGGTGAATGCGGCTGGGAAGAATGCCAGTACGACGTTCTTCTGTCCGCGGAAGCTCGACAACGTGACGGGCTTCCCACCAGTGGAAGGCAATGTGAAATCGGGCGCCGTGTCGCCGACCTTGAGATGGGTCTTGGGCGGAGCGCTCTGGGCAGAAAGGCCGGCAGCCGTCGCGGCGGCAGCCAGCAGAAACTTGCCTCGGGTCATATACCCTCCTGGGGAATGATTCAAAGTCAGGCTATCAGCGTGAAGCCAAATCCGCAATGTGCCCCATTACCAGTTGCGCCGCATCGGCGGCTTCCACCAACGGCTCCGCCGCGATCATCGTCCCAAACCTCAGAACGAGACGGTCTTCCTCCCAGATCCGCACCGGTAGCACGGGGATTCCCTGCCGGGCCAGCAACTGGATCAGCCGATCCACTCCCGGCAGCGCTTGCCCAATGCGGCCCGCCTCGCCGGCCACCCCCTCTGGAAATAGCCCAATGGGCGCACTCAAGTTGCGCGTATCCTGCAGCAGTCGCCGCAACGAGCGGGCCGTGTAGGCGGGGTTCGCCCCCGCAAACGATACCGGATAACAATGCAGCGCATGCGCCACTCGTGGCAATAGCCAGTCTCCCGGGTTCGGCACACGCCATGGGCCAAGTCGCCATTGAGGCCAGTTCGCCGTCACCACCCATCGCACCGGCGCCTCCGATCCACCACGCCTCGCCCGTACCGCCTGTGTGATCGCCGACGCCGGGTGCAGTATCCACATGCCCTTGCGCTGGTAATGGTTCGCGCAAATCAAAAAACGTGGATCAGCAGGAATGTTTTCGGTCCCCACATACCGCGGCGGAGGCTTCATCCGGCCTACCACTTCCCGACTGAATACATCCACCGAGTATCGCGACCCCGCGGCGATCGAGGGCCACATCCGGTAGATTGCTCCCCACGGCGCCCCATACTGCAACAGCGGCATGACGCGTACCTTAAACTTTCCGCCCTTTCCAGTCCGACTTCAGCCCGAACAGCGACGTCACCATCCCATGCAACGCGATCCCTTGAAAAACATAGATCGCCGGGTAACACAGCAGCGCTTTCCCGATTCCTCCATACCACGACCGAAGCAGCAGGGGCGGCAACAGCCACATCGGGATGGCAAATGGCCATTGCTGCTCCCAAATCAACCAGCCCGTCACCGGCAGGATGCTGGTCAGCAGAATGGATGCCACCATCACCTGCATCCCGGTCTTCCGGTTCTCTCGCAGAAACCGGAACGAGTTCTTCTGGAACCCTCGCCAGATATCCCCCATGGACTCATACATCCGCACACCACCTAGATGCTCCGCCCGGAGAATTTGCAGCCGCATCCGATGCCGCTTCACCTTCTGCGCGATGGCCACATCTTCAATCACGCTGGTCTGCACCGATTTGTGGCCGCCGAAAAATTCATACGCGCTTCGCAGAAACAGCATGCATTGCCCGTTGGCCAGCGTCTCCGGATGGAGAAAATTCTGCACGTTCTTCGCACTCACTCCGCAAAAGTACAAGGCGAAGGCGTAGGGCATCAACATTCGCTCCGCGAACGATCCGTACTTCTGCTTTAGGAATGCGCTCATCAGGACCAACTGCCCGTTGGCGGCATGCTTCACCGCCGAAGCCAGAAACGGCGCGGAGAATGTCGTGTCGGCATCGACGAATAGTACATACGTGGTTTCCGCCAGTTGAGCCCCGGCCCACAGTGCATTGGGTTTACCCAGCACGCCTGCGAGCAAGGGCGGTGCCTCGATTACTTCCGCGCCCGCGGCCCGTGCCAGTTCCGCCGTCCGGTCAGTCGATCCATCGTCCACCACAATGACCCGCGTTCCTGCAAAACTCTTCACGCACTTGGCAATGCGATTCTCTTCATTGCGGGCCGGAATCACCACCGTCACATCCTGTGGAGACGGATCGTTCGACACGGCCAGTTCCGGCAGTGCCATGTAGTTGCGCCGGCTTTTCAACAGAAGGATCAAGATGCCCACAGTCACGAGGATGCTCGCCGGCACGCTCCACGGGATCGCTTCCACATCTTCGGGATTCCCGAGATTGAAATTCAGCTCATGCCAGGTTTGGAGAAGGGCAAATACGTAAAAAGAACTCACAGAGACACTCTACGGACTGTCGGTCCGGCAACACCGTTCGGGAATAGCGGCGTTTCCTGCCCCGCCTGCCAATTCCCACGGCCGTCCCGGGCCTGTGCTTCAACTTTTGTTGCGGTCCTTACAGGAATTAGAGCACGCCAGCGGGTCCAAGTGTAACCAGACAGTGGCGATTCCAGCTCCGCCGCGACCCATGCGCTGTCATCCGCACGCACTCGTACCTCTCGAATACCGCGGCTTCCCGCAAAGGAAACACCACCGACCAGCAGCCCGTTCTCCGCTGCCACAATGCGATCAATGTGCGAGCAAGTATGGATCACCGGCTCCTTCGTATACCCCATCTTCGGCCATGTGCCGTAGTATGGCTTCGCCGTGAAGCGAATCTCGCCGATCCACTTCACGTTCTTAAAGCCGTAATAATTGGGAGCCAATAGCCGGAGCGGAAATCCGTGTGTGCGGTTCAACGTGTTCCCGTTCATTCCTAACGCAAAGAACGTCTCGTCCGCGAACGCATAGTCCAAAGGAAGGCTGTCGCCGTGCCCGTCCACGCCGATCACAGCCGCCTCCACAATGCCTTCCGGCAGCCGCCCACGCTCCACCAGTTGCGACATCCGCACGCCGCTCCATAATGCCGTCCCCATCAAATCGGATTGCAGTGTGTTGCTCACACAGCGCAACGTCACATAGCGGTCCACACGCGGCAACGCCAGAAGATCGGCATAGCGAAACTCGCGCAACGGCGCGCCATCGAGAGTCACTCGCAAACGCCACCGCTCCGGATCCACCGCCGGATCCACTGTATTCTTGCTCATCCCGTAAAACTGCTCCACCGTTGTTACCGCCCGGCGGACCAGCTTGGGCGAAAACTCGGGAACCTCCGGCGGTGGCTGAAACGGAGCCAGCGGGATGGGTCGCACCGCCTGCCTCGCCAGCGATTCATTCCGGAGGTAGCTTTCCAGCGCCACCGCGCCGGTGCCAATTGCCATTGCAGCCGATTGCAGGTGGTGCCGCCGGGATGCCGAATACCGCACCGCAACCTTCGGAACCAGCATCAGTGCGGCCGGAATCCAGAACAGCGCCCCGCCCAAAGCACTGTCGTATCCCAGGCCAACGCTCAGCGCCAAACCCGCACCCAGCCCGGCCCACCAACGCCAGGACGCCAGCCATAACACCATCCCGAGTGCCGCCAATCCGCCTGTGGCCGCGAATGGTTTCGCCCAGCCACCCAACGAATCCAGCAGCAATAGTGCATACCGGGATGGGGTGCGAGCCATAATCCACTCCGCGATCGCTTCCGTTAACAGTGGCGTCCGCCAAAGGTAATAACCGCAGTAATGAACGATTACTCCCACCAAAGCCGCCAGGCTCGCACGCTGCATCACTACGGCCTCCAAGCCGCCAGCCTATGCAGAGATTGGCGCGCAATCGGCAGCGCCATGCTCTTCGCCGTGAGCCAGTATTTCGTCGCCGCGGGCACAATCGCCCGCCGCGCGAATACATCATAATCGCTGTCTTCTATACGGTTGAGTATCTGCCGGTAAACGTCGGCTGCGATGCGTACGGCAAAGCGTCCTTCGGGATTCAACATCGGAATTCCCGGCATCGCGTTCTCATAAAATGCCCGTGCCCGTGCAACCTGAAACTGCATCAGCCGGCGAAATCGGTCGTCGTGCCGTGCCGCCCGCAGATCTTCCACCCGGTACGAAAAACGCTCCAGCTCTTCCTCCGGCAGATAGATTCGCCCCCTGCGCAAATCCTCTCCGACATCACGCAGGATGTTCGTCAGTTGCATCGCAATACCCAGCTCAATCGCATGAGGCAATGCGTCCCCGCGAAACCCGATCACATGCGACATCATCAGCCCCACCACGCTTGCCACGCGGTAACAGAACACTCGCAGTTCCTCGAACGTGCGATAGCGAGTGCCGCGCAAATCCATGCGCATTCCTTCAATCAACTCCAGAGGATACTCATGCGGAATCCAGTGCCGGTGTACCGCATCCAGAAACAGGCGCAGTATCGGTTGCTTGGACTCCCCATCCCGCAATGCCCGTTCTACCTCTCGCGCCCAGGCTTCCAACTGCGCATGCCCCACTTCGATCGATGGCGCTTCATCCACCAAATCGTCAGTGTGGCGGCAGAACCAGTACACCGCGTGTGCCGACTCGGCCAGAGAGTGCGGGAAGAATCTCGTCGCAAAGTAAAAGCTTTTCGATCCGCGAGCCGTAACCGCAGCCGCTTCGGTCCGCAATTCTTCTAAATTGGCATCCGCTCGCATATCAGCCTCTCGGCGATCTTCGCGGACGATAACACGCCCGGCACTCCAGCGCCAGGGTGTGTGCCCGCTCCGGCGAAATACAGATGCTCCACATCCTCGCTGGCGTTATGCGGCCGGAACCACGCCGATTGCGAAAACACCGGCTCAAACGAAAAGCCCGATCCGCGAAAGCTGTCCAGGGTCGTTTCAAAATCGAGCGGTGTGAATACTCGCTCCGTCGCTATGTGGCTGCTCAGCCCCGGCAGGTACTTGTCCTCCAAAAGCCGCACCACGCGATCGCGGAACGGGCGTGCTTCCTGTTGCCAGTCAATACCGCTCAACTGGTTCGGTACCGGAATCAGCGCGTAGAAGCAATCATGCCCCTCCGGCGCCATCGACGCATCCGTCGCCGTCGGCCGGTGGAGATAGAGCGAGAAATCCTCGGTCAATTGCTTGTTGACGAAGATGTCCTCGAGCAACTCCTGGTAGCGCTGGCTCAGGATGATCGTGTGATGCCGGATGTCTTCATACTTCCGCGAGGTGCCGAAATACAGCACAAAGAGCGACATGCTGTAACGCATCCCCTCCAACTTCGCATCCGTAAACTTCCGCCGCGATGCCGCGGGAATCAGCTTCCGGTACGTATTCGCCACATCGGCATTGCTCACCGCTGCTTCCACCGGAATCTGCTCCCCCAACGACGTCTCCACGCCAATCACGCGCCGCCCTTCCAGCAGCACACGCTTCACCGGCGTCGACAATCGAATGGTCCCACCCAACTCCTCAAACATCCGCGCCAGCCCTTGAATAATTGCTCCCGTTCCACCCATTGCATAGTGCACGCCCCATTCGCGCTCCAGCGTGTGGATCAGGGCGTAGATCGATGTTGTCTGAAAGGGATTCCCACCCACCAGGAGCGGATGAAAACTGAACACGCGCTGTAGAAGGGGGTCCTTGATATATTGACCCACAAAGCCCGATACCGTCCGGTACGACTGCAGCTTCGCCAGATCCGGCGCAATGCGCAGCATATCGCTGAACTGGAGAAACGGCCGGTCCGCCAGTTCCACAAATCCTTTCTGGAAAATATCCCGGGCCTTTCGGATCATCGCCCGGTAGCCCTCCAAATCCGCCGGTGCGAATTGCCGGATCCGCTGCTCAGTCTCCTGCTCGTTGCCGTTGTATTCGAAGTTCCGCCCATTGTGAAACTCGATGCGGTAGAACGGATCCACGGGCACGAGCTTCACGTAATCCTCCATTCGCCTTCCCGCCGCCTGAAAGATCTCCTCTATCAGAAACGGCGCCGTAATCACCGTTGGTCCGCCATCGAACGTGAATCCATCCTGGCGGTAGACATACGCGCGCCCGCCCAGTTGATCGCGTGCTTCGAGCAGCGTCACCTGATATCCGCGCGCCTGCAGACGGACGGCCGTGGCCAGTCCGCCGAATCCACTACCGATGACTGCAATCTGCTTCGAGCGTCTTCCCATACATGTACTCCAGAACATCTTCCAGTAATTCCGTTCTTCCTTCGCACCGCCCCATCAACTTCCTTGCCCGTTCGAACTGGCCGGCAAGCCGGTTCACGTCATCATCTTCGCCATCCAGAAAGTCATCTGCCATCTGGTAGGCCATGCCAAACTCGTAGCCCAACAAATCGAGCGTCGCCGCTGTCTCCGGCGCAACATCGGCAAAAATCGCTCCGGCATGAAATGCCAGTTGGAAGAGCGGTACCGTCTTCAGCTCGGAAATTGCCGGCAACTCCCGTACCCGCACCTCGCCAGTCATCTGTAAGTCCATCGCTTGCCCCGCGATCAGGCTCGAACAATCGAGCGTCCGCAGAAGCCTTTTCTGAAAACGCAGCAGACGCAGTGTCTCGGCATCTTCCAGATCGCCATCCACTAGGCTTCGCGCCGCCAGAGCCACCATCGCAAATGCAGCCAGTAACGCTATGGATTCTCCGAAGGCAACGTGTGCCGACGGTAGGCCCCGCCGTAGGGGGCTGTTATCCATGCATGGCAGGTCATCCACAATCAGCGAGGCACAGTGCAGCAACTCCACCGCTGCCGCAGCCCGCAACGTGCCCGCGCATTCGCTGTCCAGCATCCGGGCCACACGCAGCGCCAGTAATGGCCGCAGCCGCTGCCCGCCGCTCAGCACCGAGTATCGCATCGCGTCCACCACCGGGCCGGAGCCTTGGCCACCGAGCAGCCGGTCGAGATAAGCATCGATCACAACCCGGTCTGCTTCAATGTCGCTGGAGAAGGATTTCGGCAACATAAGAGATGTTAGATGGATTCGCCGCTGGCGGCCCGGGTGCAAAATCTTCTTGGCCTTCCTCACCGCTCCGCTACCATTGATAAAGAGAGCCAGCCGCATGCGCTTCGCCGCCACAATCCTGCTTCTGCTTGCTCCGGCTGCCTTCCCGGCCGGGCCGGCCGATGCGGCCCGCGGCGCAAAAATCCTCTCCGAACGCCAGTGCCTCCAATGCCACGATTTCGCCCGGCATACTGGGCGCTCCCTCGTAGGCCCTTTGGCCAAGCTGCGCAAGTCACAACTGAAGCCGGCGCAGCTTGTTGGCGCTATGTGGAGCCATCTCCCCACCATGACCGCGGCGGCCGGCAGCCATGCACCCTCGTTTCAACCCTGGTCGGAACAGGATGCGGCCGATCTGCTGGCATGGTTTGCTGCCGCCGGTTACTTTGACCCGGCCGGCGACAGCAAACGAGGGGAGGCTCTATTCACCAGCCAGGGGTGCGTGAGCTGTCATCCTCTCTCCGCCGTGGCCAATGGGAAACCCGCCAATGGGGACACGATTCCTGTAGACGGCTGGAAATCCCTCCACAACCCCATTGCGTTGCTTCATTCCGTCTGGAGGCATGCTCCTTCCATGAAAGCTGCGCTTGATGGCAAGACAATGAGGTGGCCTGCTCTCACCGTTCCGGAATTCGCCGATCTTCTTGCCTTTGTGTACAGCCGCGTCCCCGCCAACGGGGCTGGGGTCAATCTCACGTTGGGTGACGCAGAAAAGGGGAAGGCCATCTTTTCCATGAAGGGGTGCTCATCCTGCCATGCCAAAATGCCCGCTTCGCGAGAAGCCGGTCTGCTCCACTCCTTCACCGAGCTCACCGCCATTTTCTGGAATCACGCCCCGATGATGACCTCGCTACCTGCCTCGCTCAATCGGGAGGAGATTGCCGACGTGGTCGCCTATCTCTGGGTCTCGCGCTACTTCGAAGACAGCGGCAGCGTGGTGCGGGGCCGCTCCGTTTTCCAACGCAAGCACTGCGAGGCCTGTCACAATGAAGCCAGACCTGTGGCGAAGAACTCGGCCGTCGCCATGCTCGCAGCTGCCTGGAAGCATGCTCCCGCCGCGGTGGAACAAGCCCGCGGAAAAGGAATCTCCTGGCCAAAATTCGAATCCGGGGAGATGGGTGACCTCATCGCCTACCTTTCTTCATTAATAAGGTAAAAAGGAGGCCTGGGGGAGTTGACGGCGGAAGCCTGTCCGTCAATGCTAGAATAAAGGATTCGTTTGAACCCGTCCTAAGGTCTCGTGAAACCATCCATGGCGTACGAACGTCTCGTTAAGGGCGCAGAGAGGAAAGGACCGTTGTTTTGATGATGTTTTCCAGGCTTGGAGGCCTGCCCACCCTATTTGTCTGTCTGTGGACGTGTTGGCTTGGGTTTGGCGGTCTCGAGCAGTCTCTGCTCGCCCAACAACAACAGAATCAGCAACCGGCTTCGCCGCCCGTGCCTGCTCCACAGCAGAAGAAGGCGAACCCGTTTGAAACGGTGCAGGAGTCCAAACCGGAGCCTGCCAAGCCCCAACTGCAACCCGTCAAACCCGCCACGGAAGCTAAGCCAGGAGCTCCGGCCCCGGTCGAAGATGTCATTGAATCCATTGAGTTTCGTGGATCACGCCGGGTTCCGCAAGATACGCTCCGCGCCCTTATCAGCTCGCGCAAGGGCGATAAGCTCGACGAAGATATCCTCCATCGCGACTTCATGGCGCTCTGGAACAACGGCCGCTTCGACGATATCACCCTCCAAAAGGAACAAGGCACAACGGGTTGGATTATCCGCTTCGTTCTCACTGAGCGCCGCGTCGTGCGCTCCATCAAGTACGATGGCAACAAGTCCATTACCGTCTCGGAAATCCTCGACCGTTTCAAGGACCGCCGCGTTGGCCTCTCCGTCGAATCGCAGTACGACCCGAACAAAGTCCAACGCGCTACCAACGTCCTGAAGGAATACCTTGCCGAGCGCGGCCGCCAGTACGCCACGGTCGAGCCTGAAGTTCGCCAGATCCCACCTTCTTCGCTTGAAATCATGTTCAAGATCAGTGAAGGTCCCAAGGTGAAGGTCGGCAACATCGAGATCGCGAACAATAAGGAGTTCAGTGATCGTGTTGTCCGCCGCGCCATGAAGAACCTCCGCCCCATTGGTCTTCCCCACTCCATTCTGCTGGAGAACATGTTCGCCAAGGCCTTTGATTCCACCAAGCTCGAAGAAGACAAGGACCGCATGCGCGTGTGGTATCAGGAAAAAGGTTACTTCACTGCTCGCGCCCTCGATCATCAGCTCACCATGCGCGACGTCGGCGGTGGCAAGTTCCGCTTCCCGCTCTTTTACATGAACAAGCCGGGCAAACGCGTGGACATTACCGTGCCGGTGGAGGAGGGTCGCCTCTACCACCTCAACAAGATCAATTTCGCCGGCGTTAAACTCTTCCGCACTCCCGACACCCTGATGCGTCCGCTCTTCCAGATGGGCGAAGGCGATATCTTCTCCACAGCCAAACTGCGCAAAGGCCTGGAGAATATGCGTAAGCTCTATGGACAGTTCGGTTACATCGACTTCGTGCCCGAACCGAGCTTCGACATTATTCCCAACTCGGATAAGCTGGATCTCACACTGACCGTGGATGAAGGAAAGCAATTCTTTGTCCGGCGCATCGATTTCCAGGGCAACACCACCACGCGCGACAAAGTCATCCGCCGCGAAATCCTCATTGACGAAGGCGATATCTACAACACCCAGTTGTGGGAAGTTTCTATTCTCCGCCTCAACCAACTCGGCTACTTCGAAGTTCTCAAGGAGAACGAGGCTGCTACCATCACCCGCGACACGAAGACGAACACCGTCGACATCACCCTCAAGGTGAAAGAGCGCGGCAAGAACTCCGTGCAGTTGAATGGCGGTGTCAGCGGCATCGCCGGCAGTTTTGTTGGTTTCGGCTATTCCACCAACAACTTCCTCGGATTGGGCGAAACGCTTTCCATCAATTCCCAGTTGGGCGACCGCGTCCGCGATGTGACCTTTGGCTTCACTGAACCCTACCTGTTCGACACCCGTATCCAGGCCGGTTTCACCATCTACATGCAGCGCTTCAATTACGATCAGGCGCGCGAAGTATCGCTTCTCTCCGGCCGCAACCTCATTCCGCTATACGAGCAGTTGGGCCGCGACAACCTACTGAACTACGTTTCCAACGGCGCTGGGTTCACTGTCTACAGCAGCTATCAATTGCGCCGGAGCTTCGCACGTATCGGTTTGAGCTACGGCTACAATTCGTCGAACATCACTACGCTCAGCACCTCCGCCAACAACTATTTCTCGTACATTAGCTTCCAGGGGCTGAACGGCCCGAACTCGCTTTCCGGCATCCGTACCAGCCAGCTGATTCCTTCGTATTCCTACAACACGGTGGATCACCCCATCACTCCCAGCCGCGGCCGCAGCATCTACTTCACCACCAACTTTGCCGGCAGCTTCCTCGGCGGCAACGTAAACATGATCGAACCCACGATCGACATGAAGTACTTCCGTGCGGGCTTCATGAAGGGTCACGTCATAGGCGCGCACTTCCTAGGCAGGTTTGTCAGCGGCTATAACGGTCGTGTTGCTCCCCCCTTCAATCGCTTTTACATGGGCGGTGAGAACGACATTCGCGGATTCGACATCTGGGGTATCAGCCCGCTTGCCTACATCCCCTCCAGCGCCGATGTGCCACTGCTCAATGCCGATGGGAGCGCGCGCCAGCAGAAGGCGATCGTCGATGGCCGCGAAGTTTACCAGACCGTTACTAAGACGATCCCCGTTTACCAGCTCATCTTTCCGGGCGGCGATACGCAGGGAGTCACCAACCTTGAATACCGTATCCCAATCGTTGGCCCCGTCGTCCTTGCCGGCTTCTTCGATGCCGGTCTAAACAAGGTGGCGCGCCGCAGTCAGCTCTCGTTGAATCCCGGCCGTCTCGCCGAGCTCAACAGCGCCTTCCCACAGGCCAGCTTCGAGCGTAACGCCATCCTCGCTAACGGAACCCAGAAAATTCGCGCTTCGACGGGCCTTGAACTGCAAATCATGATGCCTGTGGTCAACGCTCCGTTCCGTTTGTATTGGGCGTACAATCCCAGTATTTATCGTGACTTCATCATTCCCCCCGTTGTGGTGGACCGCTCTTCGTTCCCGAATAACGCGACGTTCAACAATTCTCTCTCCCTCATCGGACGGCCTTCACCGTTCTACGAAAGAAGGAGCACTTTCCGGTTCACCATCAGCCGGACGTTCTAGCGCGTTCCCTCCGGTCAACGCGGCGCATGAAGTAGGATAGAAAGATATCGTCAGGTAGCTTAAGGAGTCGTAAATGCAAGTCAGAGTGCAGTGGTTGGCCGCGGCGGTGCTCGCCCAGCTCATCGGTGTGAGCAGCGGGCTGGCGCAGACCAAAGTCGGCATCATCAACATCAACGCGGCAATCGCCAACACCAAGGACGGCCAGAAGTCCATCCAGGAACTGGAGACCCGCTTCGCCCCCCGCAAAAAAGACCTTGAGAAAAAACAGCAGGGTATCTCCGCACTCCAGGCCCAATTGCAGAAGGGTGGCACCGTTCTCGGCGAAGACCAGAAGCGCAAGCTGATGGGCGACATCGATACGCAAACCAAGAGCTACAACCGCGAACTGGAAGACGCCAGCCAGGAACTCGAGCAGGAACAGCAAAAGATCTTTCAGGAACTCGGCGGCAAGATGATGAGTGTCATCGACAAGTATGCGAAGGATAAAGGCTACTCCCTCATTCTCGATGTCAGCTCACAGCAAACCCCGGTCCTTTACGCAGCCAACGAAGTCGATATCACCAAGGACATCATCGAAGCATACGACAAGGGCGGACCGGTCGCTGCTCCTCCGGCCAAGCCTGCCGCACCCCCGGCCACCAAAAAGTAATCTTCTGGACAGGCTCCCGCGCCTGTCCTCTTCGCTACACTGAAAGCTTATGGCTTTCAAGGGCGTCGATTACCTCCACATCGATTCACTGTTCACCGAAGAAGAACTGCTTGTCCGTCAAACGGCCCGCCAGTTTGTGGAAGACAAGATCATCCCTGTCATCCGCGATTGCTGGAAAGAGGGCCGTTTTCCTTCCCACCTCATAAGAGAAATGGGTGCCCTCGGCTTCCTTGGAGCCAATCTGGACGGCTACGGATGTGCCGGCATGTCGAACGTCGAATATGGCCTCATCATGCAGGAACTCGAGCGCGCCGATTCCGGCGTCCGCTCCTTCGTCTCCGTGCAGGGCGCCCTGGTGATGTATCCCATCCTTACCTACGGCTCCGAAGAACAGAAACAAAAGTGGCTCCCCCGCCTCCAATCCGGCGAAGCCATCGGCTGTTTCGGGCTGACCGAACCGAACTACGGCTCCAACCCTGCCGGTATGGCCACTCGCGCCCGACAGGACGGCTCGGACTGGATTCTCAACGGAGAGAAAACCTGGATCACCAATGGCGGCGTGGCCGACATCGCCCTCGTCTGGGCCCGCACCGAAGAAGGCATTCGCGGCTTCCTCGTCGAACGCGGAACCCCAGGCTATTCCGCCTCTGATCTCCACGGAAAACTCTCCATGCGCGCCTCGGTCACTTCCAGCCTCTCGCTTTCCGATTGCCGCCTGCCCGCCTCCGCCATGCTCCCTCTCGCCAAAGGGCTCAAAGGTCCGCTGAGTTGCCTCACGCAAGCGCGCTTCGGCATCGGTTGGGGCGTTGTTGGCGCCGCCATGGATTGCTTTGAGACCGCTCGCCAATACTCCATCGTGCGCAAACAGTTCGACGATCGCCCCATCGCCTCCCATCAACTAGTGCAGGAAAAACTCGCCGCCATGATCACCGAGATCACCAAGGCTCAATTGCTTGCGATCCACTGCGGACGACTGAAGGACAAGGGCAAGCTCGATCCCGCCCACGTCTCCATGCTCAAGCGCAACAACGTCGCCATCGCGCTCGATTGTGCCCGGGCCGGCCGCGATTTGCTCGGTGCCAACGGCATCATGGACGAGTATCCTCTCATGCGCCATCTCTGCAACCTCGAAACCGTGAAAACCTATGAGGGAACAGATCATATCCACGCCCTCGTCATTGGAGAGCGGGTAACTGGCGTCGCCGCTTATCGTTGATTGCTGTTACAAAATATTACTAAAGTACTATAGATAATTGGTACTTACAGTATCACACTAGGGTTTACAACCGAGGTGTCATGCAGCCCCAGGCCCTTTATGCCGCCGCCACTTCCGCTGAAATCAATGCCAATGGTGCGCTGGCAAGGCACATTGCTGAAGGCGATCCCGGCGCTATGGAATTGCTGTACGTCCTGCTCTTCCGGGCCTCTCGCCATATGCTTGCCAGGCGTCTGCGGGATTACGACCCAGAGGACTTTGTCCACGAAACGCTAGCAATCGTCGTTGAGGCCATCCGCCATGGAGACTTGCGCAACCCCGCCGCGCTGCCAGGCTACCTTAAAGCTGTCATACGCCGCCAGGGAGCACTCTACATCGAGCGCAAATGCGCCGCGCGGCGCAGGCTTGTCGAGGCCGGTTCCTTCATCGACGGCACCACCCTTGGCCAGGATCCCGAAGCGCAGCTCATCGCCCGGGAACGCTCCGACCTCATGCTCCGTGGTCTCGGTTACCTATGTCAGCGCGACTGCGAGTTGATGACCCGTTTTTATCTTCGCGAGGAATCCTTGCAGCAAATCTGCGATGAGATGCACATTTCACAAACCCAGTTCCGTCTCTACAAGAGCCGCGCCAAAGCAAAGCTGACTGCTTGGGCTCGTACCCTATCCAAGAGCTGAAAACCCCCTCCAGCCCTGGTTGAACCCGGCCCCGCGGCATGTTAAGATAAAAGGTTTGAACGGGCCGTAAGCCTCGCTCATTCGAAACCCCTAAAGCAATGGAAGCCACGTTAAACGCGCTCGGTGGAATACTGCTGAACGCCATCCCGACATTCCTGCTCTTTCTCTTTCTCCATTTTTATCTGAAATCCGTATTCTTCGGCCCGATGGAAAAAGTGCTCCATGAGCGTAACGAGGCCACCGCAGGAGCCCGTCGCCGGGCACAGGAAAGCCTGGCCAAGGCGGAAGAGAAATCCCGCCAGTACGAGGAAACGTTGCGCAACGCCCGCACTGAAATCTACAAAGAACAGGAAGAGCAGCGCAAGCAGTGGCAGGCCGAGCAGGCCGCCCAGATCGCTGAGGCAGCCGGAAAGTCCAAAGCCGCGCTCGCCTTGGCCCGCGAGCAACTGGCTGCGGAGACCGCTGCCGCCCGCCAGGCTCTCGATGTCGATGCTCGCGAACTCGCCACCCGCATCGCTTCGCAGGTTCTCGAAGGGAGGGCTGCCTGATGCGCCGCCTGTTCTGCATCGTGTTTTTGGCCGTTTCACTCATGGCCGCGGAAGAGGGGCATGGTGGTGGTGAGCACTCCGAACCCAGCATTCTCTGGAAATGGGCTAACTTCTGCCTCCTCGGCGCGGCGCTCAGCTTCCTTGTAGCCAAGAACGCTCCTGCCTTCTTCAAGAGCCGTACCGAAGAGATTCAATCCGGCCTCAATGAAGCTCGCAAACTGCGTGAGGAATCGGAAGCACGGGTCGCCGGTATCGAGAAGCGCGTCGCCAGCCTGGAAACCGATCTCAAGGAATTGCGCGAGAACGCCCGCAAGGAAATGGTATCCGAAGGCGAGCGCATCAAGCAGGAGACGGCTCGCGCCATTCACAAAATCCAGGCGCACGCGGAAATGGAAATTGCGTCCGCCGCTAAGCTCGCTCGCCAGGAACTGAAGGCATACTCCGCCGATCTCGCCGTGCAATTGGCTACCCGCCAGGTCCGCGAACGGCTCACGCCCCAAACTCAGGACCAGCTTGTGGACAATTTCGTCAAGCAGCTTCAATCCCAAAAGGTGGCCCAGTAGCCCATGTCACTTGCCGTATCGAACCGTTACGCCAACGCCTTGGTGGACGTAGTGATTGGCTCCAAGGGCGCCATCGAGCCGCATCAGGTTGTCAGCCAGTTGCAGGCACTGGAGCAGGCGATCCAGACCTCCAACGAGCTGCGCAATGTCCTCCTCTCGCCTGCCGTCACCCTCGCTCAAAAGAACAAGGTGATGGGTAGGATCTGCGAGCAGTTGGGCATGCAGCGCCTTGTTCGCAACTTCGTTTTTCTTGTTATTCGCAACCGCCGTGCCCACCTCTTCCCGCAGATGCGTGCTGCTTTTGAGCGCGGCCTCGATGCCCGTATGGGTGTCGTCAAAGCGGAGATTTCCAGTGCTTCTGAGCTGAAGGACGCCTCCCGCGCCAACCTCGAAGCCCAATTGGCGCGCCTCACCGGTAAGCGCGTCCGTGCCCAATATTCCGTCGACCCCGCCCTCCTCGGCGGCGCGGTGGCGCGAATCGGTTCAACCATTTTCGACGGCTCTGTGCGCGGGCAACTTTACACCCTGCGGCGCAAGCTCTCCGCCGGCGCTTAACGCAAAGCGCTCCTGAGGCGGATGGAAGGAAAAGTTTATGGCTCAGATTCGAGCAGATGAAATTACACGGCTCCTCCGGGAGGAGATCGAGAACTTCGAAAAGGCAATTAGCATTGCCGAAACCGGGTCCGTCATTTCCGTGGGCGACGGTATTGCCCGCGTGCACGGCCTGGAAAATGTCATGTACGGCGAACTCGTCGAATTGCCTCACGGCGTCACCGGTCTCGCCATGAACCTGGAAGAAGACCAAGTCGGCGTCGTGCTCTTTGGCGACTCCGAAAAAATCCGCGAAGGCGACGAAGTCCGCCGCACCAACCGCATCATGTCCGTGCCCGTGGGTCCTGGCCTCGTCGGCCGCGTTGTCGATGCCCTTGGCAATCCCATTGACGGCAAGGGCCCCATCGATGCCGCGGAATACTTCCCCGTGGAGCGCATTGCGCCCGGCGTCGTCGAACGCAGCCCCGTCAAAGAGCCGCTGCAAACCGGTATCAAGGCCATCGACGGCATGGTGCCAATCGGCCGCGGCCAGCGCGAGCTCATCATCGGTGACCGCCAGACCGGCAAAACCACAGTCGCTCTCGACACCATCATCAACCAAAAGGGCGGCGACGTCATTTGCGTTTACGTCGCCATCGGCCAGAAGCGTTCCACAGTCGCCCAGGTGGTGAAGGCGCTCGAAGAAAACGGCGCCATGGAATACACCATCGTCGTTGCCGCTACGGCTTCTGACCCGGCTCCCATGCAGTACCTCGCCCCCTACTCCGGCTGCGCCATGGGAGAGTACTTCCGCGATCGCGGCCAGCATGCTCTCTGCATCTACGACGATCTTTCCAAGCAGGCCGCTGCCTACCGCGAAATCTCGCTCCTCCTCCGCCGTCCCCCAGGCCGCGAAGCCTTCCCTGGCGACGTGTTCTATCTCCACAGCCGCCTTCTGGAGCGCGCCGCAAAACTCAAGTCTGGTGGTTCCCTCACCGCCCTGCCCTTCATTGAAACCCAGGCCGGCGACGTCTCCGCTTACATTCCAACCAACGTGATCTCCATCACCGACGGTCAGATCTTCCTCGAAGCCGATCTCTTCAATTCCAACGTCCGCCCTGCCATCAACGTTGGTATCTCGGTCAGCCGCGTCGGCGGCAGCGCGCAGATCAAAGCCATGCGCAAAGTGGCCGGAACCCTTCGCCTCGAACTCGCTCAGTATCGCGCTCTAGCCGCATTCGCCCAGTTCGGCAGCGAGCTCGACAAGGCTTCGCAACAGCAGTTGAACCGCGGCGCGCGCCTCGTGGAAATTCTCAAGCAGGGTCAGTTCGCTCCCCTGCCTGTCGAAAAGCAGGTGCTCATCCTCTTCGCCGGCACCAATGGCTACCTCGACGATCTCCCAGTCGACCGTTGCCGCAAGTTTGAAGAAGAACTCTACCGCTTCGTCGAAAACGCCCATCCGCAGATCCTCAGCGACATCAAGAACAAGAAGGATATCGACGACGCGCTGAAGACGAAAATCGTCTCGGTACTCACCGAATTCAAACAACGCTTCGTATCGAACAAGGCCTAAGCCATGCCGAGCCTAATCGACTTACGCCGGCGCATTCGCTCGGTCAAAAACACGCAGCAGATCACCAAGGCCATGAAGATGGTGGCCGCGGCCAAGCTGCGCCGTGCCCAGGAGCGGGTGCTTGCCTCGCGCCCCTTCTCCCAGAGCTACGAAAAGCTTCTGGCGAATGTGGTCAGCGCGGCTGCCGGCGATGAGTCGGTATCCAGCCACCCCTTGCTCGCTGTCCGCCCCGAAAAGAACATCCAGGTCATCCTCCTGACGTCGGACCGCGGCCTCGCCGGCGCTTTCAACTCCAACCTCATCAAAGGCGCGCAGAACTTCATCGCCGAAAAATCAGGCGCTGCCGTACAACTCGAAGCGGTGGGCCGCAAGGGGCGCGATTTCTTCCGCCGCCGTAATGCCAATGTCTCCGGTGAACACATCGGAATCTTCGACAAATCCCTCTTTGCCGACGCTGACAAGATCGCGAAAGCAGCCATCGAACGCTATTCGAACGGTGAAGTCGATGCCGTCTATCTGGTTTACAACGAGTTCCGTAGCGTTATGAGCCAGAAGCTCAGCGTCAAGAAAATTCTCCCCATCCCCGTTCCCGAAGGCCGGGAAACGGTGGATTACATTTTTGAGCAGCCCGCCGGCGAGCTGCTCGGCAGCCTGCTGCCTAACTACGTCGGAATCATGATCTATGCCGCGGTGCTTGAGTCCGCCGCGGCCGAACATGCGGCTCGCATGGTTGCCATGGACGCGGCGTCCACGAACGCCGCCAAGGTGATCGATCAGCTCACCCTTTACCTCAACCGCGTCCGCCAGGCCAGTATCACCAGAGAAATTATCGAAGTCGTGAGCGGCGCCGCAGCGTTGGATTAAGCCGCACAACCCGAGCAAGGAAGCACAATGACCACCACCGAAGTCATCGGCAAAGTAATTCAGGTCGCCGGACCCGCCATCGACCTGCAGTTCGAAGAGAGCACGATGCCCGTCATCCGCACGGCCATCCGCATCACGAGCGAAGGGTTCGATGTGCCCTCGCCCATCGAGATCATCGCCGAAGTTGCCCAGCACATCGGCGAAGGCCGCGTCCGCGCCATCGCACTGCAGCCCACCGAAGGTCTCGTCCGCGGCATGAAGGCCATCAGCCTCAATGCCCCCGTGAGCGTCCCTGTCGGCAAGGAAGTCCTCGGGCGTGTGCTCAACGTGATCGGCCAGCCTGTGGACAAGATGGGTCCGGTTCACGCTTCCAAGTTCTACCCCATCCACCGTCACGCTCCCGCCTTCGAAGAGCAGTCGACGGAATTGCAGATGTTCGAAACGGGAATCAAGGTCATTGACCTCCTGGAGCCCTACCTCCGCGGTGGCAAGATCGGCCTCTTCGGCGGCGCGGGCGTCGGCAAGACCGTTATCATCATGGAACTCATCAACAACATCGCCATGAAGCACGGCGGTGTGTCGGTGTTCGCCGGCGTCGGTGAGCGTACCCGTGAAGGAAACGACCTCTGGCTCGAAATGCAGGAATCGGGCGTTGTCGACCCGCAGGACTACACCAAATCGAAGTGCGCCCTGATCTACGGCCAAATGACTGAGCCCCCAGGAGCCCGTCTTCGCGTCGGACTCACCGGCCTCACCGTCGCCGAATACTTCCGCGACGAAGAAAACCAGGACGTACTCCTCTTCATCGACAATATCTTCCGCTTCACCCAGGCCGGCTCCGAAGTATCGGCGCTGCTTGGCCGTATGCCTTCCGCCGTCGGTTACCAGCCCAATCTCGCCACTGAAATGGGTGAACTCCAGGAACGTATTACATCAACCAAGAAGGGCTCCATTACGTCCGTGCAGGCTATTTACGTGCCTGCCGACGACTACACCGATCCCGCTCCCGCCACCACCTTCGCCCACCTCGACGCGACCACTAACCTCTCTCGCGACATCGCCGCGCTTGGCATCTACCCCGCTGTGGATCCGCTCGCTTCCACGTCCCGTATTCTCGATCCCCGTATCGTCGGAAACGATCACTACGGCACCGCCCAGCGAGTGAAGCAGATCCTGCAGCGCTACAAGGATCTTCAGGACATCATCGCCATCCTCGGTATCGACGAACTGTCCGAAGACGATAAACTTATCGTGGCCCGCGCCCGCAAACTGCAGCAGTTCCTCTCGCAGCCCTTCCACGTCGCCGAACAGTTCACTGGCATCAAGGGCAAATACGTCAAACTCGAAGAGTCCATCCGCGGGTTCCGCGAAATCTGCGAAGGCAAGCACGATGACGTCCCGCAGCAGGCGTTCTACATGCAGGGAACCATTGACGACGTGCTGGAACGCAACGAACAGATGAAGAAGGCGTAACGCCATGGCAGCGACGTTCGAAATCGAAATCGCCACTCCGGAGCGCCTGCTCGTCAAAGAGCAGGTCTCCGAAGCGCAGATCCCCTGCGGCGGCACCTCCGGCGAAATCGGCGTGCTGCCCGGCCACGCGCCATTGCTCTCCGAACTAGGCATCGGCCAGCTCAGCTACGTGGTCAACGGTTCGCGTCACAAGATTGCCGTTGCCGGCGGAGTCGTCGAAGTACTCCCGGAACATGTTCGGGTCCTGGCGATGGTCGCCGAAATGCCAGCCGACATCGACCTGACGCGTGCCCAGGCTGCCGAAAAGCGCGCCCAGGAACGCTTGGCCACCGTACAGCAGAACATCGACTCCGCCCGAGCCCTCAACGCCCTCAGGCGCGCCCAAGCACGCCTCGGCGTCTGCCAGAAGTAGCCTAGGTTTCGAAGACAGGGTCGCTGAAGTCGATTTCGAACTCCTTCGGGAAATTCAGCTTGTACAGGAAGTTCAACATTACGATACTGTACGCCAGTTTCGAAATGCTCCCCGTCACGCTTTGTTTCCCCTTCCCGGCCTTGATCAGCGCCCGGTCTACCCGTCCATCCGCAACCAGAAACGGGCCGTCCCGATTTATGTCCAGTTGGAACTTCAGAATGAAATTGTTCGTGACCGGCCCGCAGATTCCATCTAGCGTCAGATTCCCCTTGGGCCGTGTAAATGTCTTCGTTTCGCCCTTCGTGTTGACGATCACGTTTTTCTTGCTGTAGAACTTTTCCAGCAGAAACTGCACCCAGGCCACATCGTCGCGTGCATTCGCTCCGTTCTTTCCAACGGCGAAGGTGATGTTCATGAACACCGGTAGATCCGGATGCTCCGTTCGATCGAGAAATGGCATTGCGTTCTCCTTTGCTTGCTTTGGCGGCTGCAAGCCGCTCTAACAAGGCATGCGGGAGAATCCCCGCGGAACGATCAACATAGGTTGCGTACAATGACTCTCGTGATGGTGCTCGCAATCAGGCTCGTGGTGCGCGCCCTCCAAGAAGATTCGGGCTATCGCAACAGCGAAGTGGAGATCCAGCTTGGCCACTGGGCAAAGGCTGGCTGATAGACGCCTATTCCTCCAAAGTCTACGTTGTACCGTCCCGGCTTTCATCTCGATCTCACCGATATCTGGGACATCGGCCTCTAATCTAAGCCCGCATCACGCGTAGCTCGACACCGCCGCCGCATTCCGCGCCCCGCGCTCCGCGGTCACCCGTTCCAGATACCCGCTTGCCCGGAACGCCGCCAATGGCTCCAACGGCAATCCATGGCTCTCCCGCCATTCGCGAATCACTGGTTTCACGTCGGCCGCGAAAGCATCCTGCAAACATTCCTCGGCATCCACCAGCTCACATTTGCTCTGGAAGGAAGCGAGCCGCGCATGATCCACCAGCACTGCCTTCGCAAATAGCTCCTGCGCCCGGCAGACGCTCTGAATCATTGCTTCGATCTTGCCCTTCAGATTGTGGCTTTGGTCAATCATGTATGCCACATCGGTCCTTTGCCCTGTCTCCCACTCGAAGTAGCAGATCTCATGAAAGATACGGAACAACTGATAAGGGTCAATCGACCCCAGAGTCAGATCGTCATCCGCATACCGCCGGTCATTGAAGTGGAAACCGCCGAGCATCCCTTCCGCCAGCAGCCACGCCACAATCTGTTCGATGTTCTGCGCCTGGTAATGATGCCCCGTATCGACCAGCACCTTCGCCTGCGGCCCTGCTGAGCGCGCCAACAATAGCGCCATGCCCCAATCGGCAATGTCCGTGTGATAAAACGCGGGCTCGAATGGCTTGTACTCCACCAGCATGCGTTGCCCTTCGCGCAACTCTCCGTGCAGTGCCCGCAAGCCTTCGATAAACCATTCTCGCCGGTGCCGGATGTTCTGGGTCCCCGGATAATTCGATCCATCGGAGAACCACAGTGAAATATCGCGGCTCGATGTCGCCCTGCTGATCCGGGCGCAATCGAGCATGTGCTCCGTGGCCGCCCGCCGCACCGCCGCATCCGGATTCCCCAGCGACCCGTGCTTATAAACCTGATCCTGAAACACATTCGGATTGATGGATCCGATCCGCACCCCGTACTTTGCCGCCACGCTACTCACACCATCCGCATCCGATACGCCATTGGGGAAATCCCACAACACGTGGACCGCAACCGTGGGACAGCACCCGGTCTGCCGGTGCACCTCGCCGGCATCGCTTAGCTTCTCTTCAATGGTGGAAGCCGCCGCGGCCTGCAAGAACTTGCCAAACCGCGTGCCCGTGTTGGCAAACCCCCAACTTGGCACTTCAATCGCAAAGCCGTCCAACGCGGCTCTCACTCGGTCCCGTTGTTCGTTCGTCATGAGTGTGGAAACTCCATTTGCGGCGGATTTTTTTGCGGCCGCGGGTCGACGTGCGCTTCCGTAAAGATGCGCGTGAACTCTTTCACCAGATCTGCCCGCGAGCCAGCCAGATCTTTCGTCTCCGCGGGATCGTCCTTAAGATTGTAAATTTCAATCGGCCCATCCGGCTTCGGCCGAACGCCCTTCCACTGCCCCTTCCGCGCCGCCTGCATCGGAGCTTCGCGCCGGAACTCTCCGGTTGCCGCGTCATGCCGGGGCAACTCCCAGTACAAATACTCGTGCTCGCGCGTTTTCCCTCCGCGCAACACCGGCAACACCGATATCCCATCCGTTTTCGGAGCCGCTACGCCCGCAATCTCCGCCGCCGTGGCCAGAAAATCGGCGAAGTACCACGGATGCGTGCTCTTGCTCCCAGCCTTGATCTTTCCCGGCCACCGAGCCAGCATCGGCGCCCGGATGCCGCCCTCATACAGGTTCTGCTTATGCCCGCGGAATTTCGCGTTCGAATCGAAGAACTCCTCGCCCCACAGCCGTGTCGCTCCGCCATTGTCCGAAGTGAAGAACACGATTGTGTTCTCATCCAGCTTCAGTTCTTTCAACAGCGCCATCACCTGCCCAACAGTCTTGTCCAACCGCGACACCATCCCCGCATACGCCACGCGAGGCTCCATCTGCTTGGCATAATGCGCCCGTGGTGGATCGTAGGGCTTGCCTTCCGGCAGCTTGCCCCGATACGGCTGCATCGAATCTTCCGGTACCAGCAACTCCAAATGAGGAATCGTGAATGGCATGTAACAGAAGAACGGCCGGGATGCATTCCGCCGGATAAACGCCAAGCCTTTCTCCGCGATCGCATCGTGTGAATACGTTACCCGCTTGCCGTTCTCATTGCCCGGCAGTATGTCTTTGCGCTCGTTGTGAAACAGAAACTGCGGGTAGAACCAGTGGGCATGCACCTGGTGCAAATACCCGTAAAATTCGTCAAATCCCTTCTTCCATGGCGCGCCATCCGTGCCGACATCGCCCAATCCCCACTTCCCATAACACCCTGTTGCGTACCCCGCCTTCTTTAACACTTCCGCGACGGTCACATCCGAAGGCAGAATCGGCACGCCGCCAGGATTGCTCCGGATCGACGTATGTCCCATATGCATGCCCGTCATCAACACACTGCGCGACGGTGCGCACACCGTGCATCCCGAATACGCATCGCTGAACTGCATGCCTTCTGCCGCGATCCGGTCGATATGCGGCGTCTGAATATGCTTCTGCCCGTAGCAACCCAGATCGCCGATCCCGAGATCATCCGCCATGATCCAGACTATGTTCGGCTTCCGGCTTTGCCCGAACGCGTGCGCGGCGGCCAGAACGCCACCTGTGAATTCTCTTCTGGTCATCATCCTTAGTCTCCCGCTGTTGGGGCGTACTTTGCATGTACCATGAACGTGTACGCCAGCACGCCGGTCAGCAGCAACGCGCCCACCATATACATCGGAGCCGCATAGCTGCCCGTTACCGTCTTCAGCCATCCAGTCATGATGGGCGCCACGATGCCGCTCATGTTCGAAGCCATGTTCTGAATCCCTGCGATGCGCCCAATCGCAGCGCCCGGCATGAGCGTCTGCGTCAGAGCCCAATAGTTTGCCGTCGCCAGCCCTAATCCACTCAATGACACAATCGCAAAACCAAGAGCCACGTCATTCGATTCGGCGAACGCACCGATCAACTCCGTGGACGCCACCAGCAATCCGGCAACCGTAAACCACTTCCGCGTCTGCACCGGGTCGCCGCCGCGAGCTATGATCCGGTCCGCCCACCACCCCGCCAAGGTCGCCACTGTCGCCATCCCCCCGAAACTGAATCCCGTGAACGCGCCCGATTTGCCCAGCGTCAAACCACGGCTCTCCGCAAAATACGCCGGTAACCAGGTCATGCAGAAGTAGACGAAGTAGTTGTAGCAGAAAGTGCCGATGATGATGCCCCAAATGAGCCGCGTGCTGAACAGCCGTCCAAACGAAATCGGCTTCATCTTCGTCGCCTTCACCATCTGCGCTTCCAATTCCAGGTCGTTGTTCTTCACCAGAGTCAACCACGGAATTAGCCACAGCAGACACCCAAGCCCTAGAATGACGAACATGTTTCGCCATCCATAGTTGAGCACCAGGTAAGCCGCCATGGGTGCCCCGATCGCTGGCCCCAGCTTGGTCCCCGCCATATATAAACCCACCGCCAGTCCACGCTGCTTTTCATCAATGTTGAACCGGATCCATCGCAAGCTCGCAGGAGTTACCACCGCTTCGCCGACACCGAGTGCCACACGCAAGCCTACCAGTTGCCCGATCCCCGTGATTCCGGCCGACGCCGCCGACACCAGGCTCCACATTGCGAACCCCATCGCATACGGAAATTTCAACCCAAACCGATCCACAAGGAAGCCAGCCGGAATCTGCAACAACGCATACGACCAGAAGAACGCCGAATTCATCAATCCACGATCGCTATCCGACAGCGAGAACTCTTTGATGAATGATTTGTCGGCAAGCGCCACCGAGAGATTGGAGCGGTCCACGTAGGCGATGATCATGCCTAAGCTCAGGAGACAAACAATGGTCCAGCGTCTGGCGTTACTCATGGAAGGGCCAAGATACCATATACAGGTCGATTCTTGTTGCTTCCCGATGCGTCTTTCCCACACAATATGGGTGATTGTTGCGATCCCGGCTGTATTGGATCTGTTACCGTAGAACGAATTGAGGAGCCGCATTCATGCAACTTCGCGTACTAGCCTTTGTGCTCGCCGGCGGAAAGGGTACTCGGTTGTACCCGCTGACCAAGGAGCGAGCCAAGCCCGCCGTCCCTTTCGGCGGTCAGTACCGCATCGTTGACTTCGTTCTTTCGAACCTTGTCAATTCTGGAATCTATTCCATCTATGTTTTGATTCAATTCAAAAGCCAGTCACTGCTGCAACATTTGCGCGATGGATGGGAATCCTCCGGGCTACTGAAGAACCACTTCATCATCCCCGTGCCAGCGCAAATGCGCACCGCCGAAGAAAGCTGGTATCGGGGCACCGCCGACGCCATCTACCAGAACATCAACCTCATTGAGCAGGCCGACCCGCACCTCGTCGCTATCTTCGGCGCTGACCACATTTACCGCATGAACGTTCGCGAGATGATCGAATACCACGAACGCAAGCGTGCTCAGGTCACCATCGCCGGCATCCCTCTCGAAAAGAAATGGTCCACCGAATTCGGAGCCATGGAACTCGGCGGCGACTTCTCCGTCAAGGCATTCCACGAAAAGAAGGCCGACGTGCCTTCCATGCCCGACAATCCGGACATGTTCTTTGCCTCCATGGGCAATTACATCTTCTCCACCGGCCTGCTCTTGCGTGAGCTCTACGCCGACGCCGCGCGGGAAGATTCCACGCATGACTTCGGCCGCGACATACTCCCCCGCCTCGTCGAGCGTGGCGACATGTACGCTTATGACTTCGCCACGAATCGAATCCCTGGCGACCCCGAAAACCAGGTCGCCTACTGGCGCGATGTTGGTACTCTCGACGCCTACTACGAGGCCTGTATGGATCTGCGCGCCGTCAGCCCGCAACTCAATCTCTACAACAAGCAATGGCCGTTGCGGTCCGCGGCCTACGATGACGCCCCCGCGAAATTCACTTTCGATGAGGAGGGGCGCCGCGGCCAGGCCATCGACACGATCGTCGCAGGGGGATCCATTCTCAGCGGTGGTTCCGTTCATCGCTCCGTGGTTGGCAGAGGCGTCAAGATACACACTGGCGCCGTGGTTGAAGACTCCGTCGTTTTTGACAATTGCGATATCGGCCGTGGAGCCAAGGTCCGCCGCGCAATCTTAGATAAGAACGTACGAGTGCCCGAAGGCGCCTTAATCGGCTACGACTCCGCTCGCGACCGCCAACTCTACCACGTCACCGAAAGCGGAATCGTAGTAGTCGAAGGCCGCCGCTCCCGCGTCGAAATCGCCTCGATGGAGCTGTGACGCACCGATTTCCATTAAGCGTGGGCGCCTGAGCTCTGCCTTGTCTCCGCTTCTGGAGACGCTTGGCGTGCGTTCCTCGCGCCCTACTCTACTTCCCCATCACCGCTTTCCACATCACCCCCACCAACTCCCGTCCAAACTTCACCCGGTCCTCCGGCATCGGCAACCTCCCCAACTTCTCGTTGAAGGCAATCCGCTGCTCCATCAGGAATCCCGGCACGCGGAACTCAGCCCACAACCCCTGAATCACATTCATCCGCCCCTTCATCCCCGCCGTCGTCGACGTCTCCGAATAGAACAAATCACGTGAGGGATGAAACGTCGTCTCCTTGGTCAACAGCCCAAACAGCCGCTCCGCCAGCGCCGCATGATTCCTGCTGCCCTCCGGCGGTCCTTCCAGATACTCCCCCGTCTCCGTATTGTGCAGCGAGTAAAACAAATCCACCTTGTTCCCTGCATCCAGCCACGCCTTCACCGCATTTCGCTGCGACGTAATCTCCGGCATCTTCCCCGCATCCTTCAGATCCCAATTCCGGTTCAAATCAAATCCATTCACATTGAATCGCACGCCACCCCGAGCCACACCATCCGGGTCGCACATCGGTAAAACCTTCCAGGTCACTCCCTCCCGCAACTGCGCGTTCTTCACCAACTCCAGCACGGCGCCTTCGCCCGTCCACGAACTCCCTGCTTCCCAACTATGCTGCCGGAACATCAGCCAGATCGTCTTCCCTGCCTTCTTCGGTCCAATGGTCCACAACACCAGTTCCCGCCCATTCACCGTCTTCCCGATTTTCTCCTCCGCAAACACTCCTGACCCGGCAATCCGTCGCCGCAGCGCTGCCAAATCCACATTCGTATAAGGCACCACATGCGCCACATGCACCGAGCTCCCTTCCGCCTTCACCCGCAGCCGCAATTTCGGCTCCTCAGCGTCATACTCGAACGTCTCCAGCCGCCGCCAATTCTTCCCGTCAAAGCTCACCACCGGCGGCGTGTCCTTGGTGATCGCCCCGCGATTCGGCTTATAGTTATACTCCCCTGGCAGGTCGACGATATCGAACACCAGGTCCTGCCCCGTCTTCACACCATCCGCCCGGAACGAATACCAATTCGCCTGCCGGTTCCGTCCGTCCTGATCCTTCTCCCCTTTTGACCCGAGTCGCCAATGCGTCTCCGACACCTTTTCCACGCGCCCAAGGCTCCCGCCTTCAAAGTTGGTCGCAATCGTGATTGCAGCAAGTATAGGTAGCAGCACAGCCTATCGAATGTATCAAACCCACCCCCGCTGCGCTATCCTGAAATGTTCCCCATGAGCGATATCGTGAATGAGTTCACCATCCAAGTGCGCCAGGTCGAAGACTACCAATTCCTGGTCCAATTCGACAAGGAGAGCATGGGCGATTTGCGTACCGACGAAACCGCCCCGCTCGGGAAGGAAACGGGCCCCAGTCCGACCCGCATGCTCGCAGCCTCTATCGGCAATTGCCTCGCCGCCAGCCTCCTCTTCGCTTCGAAGAAAGCCGGCGTCGCCCTCGGCCCCGTTGAGGCGAGCGTCAAAGTACAAATGGTGCGGAATGAAAAGAAACGCATCCGCATCGGACAAATCGAAGTGACCCTCGACCCCAAGCTCAGCCCCGCCGACATCGAAAAGGCTCGCGGGCCGCGTGGCTTGTTCGAGGATTTTTGCACGGTGACCCAGAGCGTTCAAAAGGGCATCCCCGTCGCAGTAAAGGTGAAAGGAATCGATGGCGAATAAGCGAATTGCAATCCTGACGGGCGGCGGCGACGTCCCCGGCCTGAATTCCGTTATTAAAGGCGTGGTTTATCGCGGCGACGAAATCGGCTGCGAAGTGCTCGGCATCCGCCGCGGATGGGAAGGGCTGACCCACATCAATTTCGATGATCCGGCAAGCGTCTCCCGTTACACCCTCCCCCTTACCCGTGAAAACACCCGCACAATCGACCGTACCGGGGGCACGTTCCTCCACTCCTCCCGTACCAATCCTTCCCAGATGAAGAAACTGCCCGCCTTCCTCGGCGGCAAGACTTTCCCATCCAAGGAAAAGACCGCCAAGGACGGCACCAAGTCTACCGTCTACGACGTCACGGATCAGGTGCTGAAGAACCTCGAAACACTGAAGATCGACTACCTCATCGCCATTGGCGGTGACGATACCCTCAGCTACGCTGCCAAGCTCGACAAGGTTGGCGTCAAAGTCATCGCCATTCCCAAAACGATGGACAACGACGTCCGCCACACCGAATACTGCATCGGCTTCTCTACCGCGATCACCCGAGCCATGGATGCCATCCAGCGCCAGCGCTCCACCGTTGGCTCCCACGAACGCGTCGGTATTTTCCGCGTCTTCGGCCGCGACGCAGGCTACACCGCGCTCTACACTGCCTACGTCACTTCCATCCGCTGCGCCATTCCCGAATACAAGTTCGACCTCAACAAAATGATCAAGCTGCTGGTGGATGAGAAGCACTCCAACCCCAGCAACTACTCTCTGGTGATCATGAGCGAAGGCGCCGAATGGCAGGGCTACAAAGTCCGTGAGTACGGTGAGCCCGACGCCTACGGCCATCGCAAAAAGATGAGCGTCGCTGAAGATTTCAGCGACGAGTTGAAGAAGGCCAGCGGCGAAGAAACCGTCGTCAGCGACCTCACCTACGACCTTCGTGGTGGCGAGGCTGACTTTGTCGACAAGATGGTAGCCACCACATTCGGCAATATGGCACTCGATTGCATCCTCACCAACCGCTTCGGCAAGATGATGGCCATCGAGAATGGGATGTACGCCACCGTGCAGATCCCCGACCCAGCCCTCGGACCCCGCAAGGTCGACATTGAGACCATGTACAACACCGAGCGCTATCGCCCCAACTACGCGAGCAAGGTTGGTCTTCCGATCTTCCTCACGCGGGCTTAGTCCCAACTCGTGAAATCCTGGCTCAAAAACCTGTTCGGCGGATCAGCGCCCGAGGCCCCCACTCCCCTCGGCGAGATCCGCCGTTCCTTTGATCAGGCTTCCTCCGACGAAGAGCATTTCCCCTCCACCATCGACCCCCGGATCTACCATGTCCAGCTTCTGCTGAACTACTTCGGACCACAAGCCGCAGGCCGCGTCCTGGATAACGGCTGTGGCAAAGGCCGTTTCGCCCGCGTTCTTTACGAGCATCACCCCCAGGCCTCCATCGTCGCCTTCGACCTCTCGGAGGCCATGCTGCACTATGTCCCCAAAGGCATCCAGCCATGCTCCGGGACCATGACGCACCTCCCTTTCGCCTCCGCCTCCTTCGATTGCGTCTACGCCACCGAATCCCTTGAACACGCCGTCGAAATCGATATTGCTGTCGGGGAAATGTGCCGCGTCCTCAAACCCGGCGGCCGCCTGGTCATCATCGACAAGAACGCCGAGCACTGGGGCCGCTTCAAAACCCCACAATGGGAGAGGTGGTTTCGCCGAGAAGAGCTCGAAAAACTACTGAGACGTGATTGCCAGACCGTATCCAGCCGATTTATCTCCTATTGGGATGATGTCGAACCTGATGGTCTGTTCGTGGCCTGGCTTGCGCAAAAATAGCCGCCGGTTGTTGCTTTGTCTGCCCATGCTATTTGCTTGCGCATGCTCACAGCCTGCCCCTGCCCCCAAACCAAATTCCGTCGTCATCCTCCCCATCCACGCAGGCGCTTCCGGTGAACCCATCGACTGGCTCTGCCGCGCCCTCACCGTCGACCTCATCGATGCCGCCGGCACCATCCCCAACCTCCACGTCGCCGGCCCCGTCAGCACCCTCGCTACCGCCGGCCAGAAGGATCCTGCCGCCGTCCTTTCGGTCGAAGCCGTCCTGCGTACGGAAATCGACGAGAAGGGTGGCGTTTTCAAGATCAGCCTCCAGTTGCTCCGCGCCTCCAACGGCGAGGTCCTCAACAAGCACGTCATTTCCCGTGGCTCGGAGGAGATGATCCGCGTCCACCATGAAATCGCCAAGCTCCTCGCCTCCTGGCTCAGCAAAGAGCCCCCCGAACTCCCTGTCAAGAGCGGCACGGCCGACCTTGACGCACATTACCTCTATTGGCGCGGCCTGTCGGAGCGATATCGCCCCGGCGGTAAGCTCGAAACGGCCCTCCAGTTCTACCAGCAGGCCGTGCAACGCGACTCCTACTACGCCGCTGCTCACGCCCGCCTCGCCGAAGCCCGCGTCGCCCAACTCCGCACCGGCACACTCTCTCCTGACGACGTCAACAAAGCCCGGACCGCGGCCCGCCGCGCCGTCGAGCTTGGTGAGGATTCCGCCATCGCCCACGCCGCCCTGGGGTCATTCCTCCTCTGGATTGACTGGAAGTGGGCCGAGGCCTCCATGCAGTTGCGCGAAGCGCTGGATTGGCAACCCTCCAACGCCGCCGCCAACCAGGATTACGCCGTGCTCCTCACCGCCAGCCGCCGCTTCGGCGACGCTCTCACCCACATCAACGCAGCTTCCCGCATCGAACCACTCGACATCCCAGCCAGTCAATCCAACCAGTGGCTCCGTCTCTATGCCAGAGGGTGGAGCCCGGATCAGGCCCGCAACGTTCCCCGCGCTCCGATCACCCTGCTCTCCGCCCTCTCCGAATCTTTCGCCGGCAATCACGCCAAAGCCACTGAGCTTGCCACCACGGCCCTGCAGGATGGCCTCGAATCCCCGTTCGAAATCCTTCACCTCGCCCACGTCTGGCGCAGCGCTGGCCGCCAGGATCGTGCCGCCCAACTTCTCGAGAAACTCCATGGCGGCGGCCCACTTCTGCAAGCGGCTGCATCGGCCCTCCGTACGAATGACCGCGAAGACACCATCCGCCAGCTCCGCGCCGCCGTGGACCAGCACGATCCCAACGTCGTCTATATCCACCTTCTGCCCATGTTTGACTCCCTCCGCAACGATTCCCGCTTCCTGGAAATCGCCTCCCAGATCGGCCTCACTGCCGACGAGAAATCCTCCGTCGAATAGCCGTCCGCCTGATATCATCAGGAAACGAATGATCATCGCCAACTCTCGCGGTAATTACTCTTTCATCCGCGGCATCAGCCCATATTCCGCCGGTGCCGTCGCTTCGCCCGGCTTCGGCATCGAACATGCCCGATTCCAGCAGCCCATTCCGCTCAAGGAAGGCTTCGCCGCCGTGGAAGCGCAGCTCAAACGCGCCAATCGACCCAAGCAGGCCCTGTGCGGCATGGAGCTCCGTTCCCCCAAGCCCTTCACCTTCGCCGGCTTCGGCCAGTTCAATGGCGGCTACGTGGAAGTTCTCAAATCCTGGGACATCCTCATGGAAGGCGGGCTCAATCCCGTGGCCCGCACCAACATAGCCCCCGCTGTCCGTCCTCCGGCTGAGCCATCCATCTACGGATTTAGCTACACCGTCCCCGCCCCCGGATCCCCGAAAACCTTCGTCGTTGCCGGAGCCGGTGAACTTCCCGAAGGCTCGCTCGATCCCAAGGATGTCATCCGCCGCGGCGAAACTTCGCCCGCCGCGCTCGTTGAAAAAGCCCGCTTCGTCATGGGTCTGATGGAAGGCCGCATGAAGGAACTCGGCGTCTCCTGGGCCGAATCCACCGTCACCGAAATCTACACCGTCTTCAATCTTCACGCCTTCATCGAGCAGGAGATCCTCGCCCGCATGGGCAAAGGCGGAGCGCACGGCCTCACCTGGCACTACTCGCGCCCGCCCATCGAAACCATCGAGTTCGAAATGGACGTCCGCGGCTGCCGCCGCGAAGTCGTTCTCTAAGCAGTCGCCGCCGACGGTTGCACCGCCAGAGCAATCCCCGATCCCGCGCTCAACAACCCGTACGCCCCTGTCAATACCTGGATCGCCACGAACACAATCGCCGCCACTTCCTCCCCTACAATCTTCTCCTCCGCTGCCGGGGCGGCTATCCCCCCAATATCAAAGCAGAGGTTCGCCGCGAACCCTACCCAATCACTCGCCTGGTCCCCTTTCTTCGCCACCATCCCGATCGCGGGCGCCAGCCACACGGCATTGATGATGCACTCCGCCACCGGCGAAATGTATGTCCGCCAGGCCTGATTCACCTCCCCGTTTTCCTCAGTGTCCGTGTTCAGCGTATCGCTGTTGTCCGTCATCGTCTTCGCCACCGCCAGCACCGTAACTATGTCATTCATCGACATGTACCACGAACTCCCGCCGGTGAACACGCCAACAAGGTCCGGAGCCACATATGGGAAATAGGCGCTTGCCGAGATGTATCGCAGCGCTTTCGACGGCGGCTGATTGGCCTCCGTCTCTGTCTTCTTCGCCACTGACATCACCACCGTCACCAACGCCCCAAACATCGCAAACACATCCGCCAGAATCATGACGATATTTGCCAGCGAATTCGCCGAGCCCACCGCCCCTGTTCCGCTCGGTTGCACTGCCTTCAATTCGTTCGTCCCGGTCAGAATCGTCTGCAGCGCATTGAAGTCCGCTGCATTCGCCAGCGTCTGTGCCTGTTCCGCCGTGAACGGAGCCGCGTTCGCCACAATCTTGTACACGATCGTCGCCGGTATCGCCCCCACGAGGCAAGTCAGATCAAGGATGCTCAACTGGCTTCCCTTGGTAATGTCCTTGTAAATCGGACTCAGAATCGGAATGTGCAGAGGTGCATCCAGCAAGGCTAAAATCCCATCCACCACCGCCGCGATAATCTCCAGCCCTGTCACAATCAGTTGCTCCGCCGTCGACAGCACGAAATCCAAAACAATCGCCACCGTCTTCTGAATCACCTGCACCGGCGTCAGTGTCGATATCTGGTCAATCACGTCCGTCTGCAGTTGTGCCAGCGCTGTCTTGATGTCCCCAATCTCGCCATCCACAAATTGCATCAGATCGTTGAAGATGTTCTGCCACGGGCTCCGGTCCGGATTCGGAGTCGTATAGCTGGTGGTCGCCTGCGATGCGTTCCCCTTCGTGTGATGCACGGCCCAATTCGATTGCGGGCTCGCGCAGGCGCTCGATGACGACGAAGAGCTCGATTGATAACTCCCCACCGTGCTCGTCACCGCCGGCAGTTGAGCCCAGCTGTTCAGTTCGTTCTCCAGATTCTGAAACGCATTCTGCACATCCATCGCCAGGGTCGGAATCATTCCCAGCGCCCGCACCGCGCACTGCTTCAACACGTTCTTCATCGCACTGTGCGTGTTCAGAATGTCGTTCCAGTTGAACAGGAATCCCACCCACTTCACCAAGTCCTTGAAGAACACCTTGATCTTGTTGAACACGAACTCCACCGCGTGTACCACCGAACTCAGGCAATCGAGCAGCACATCATAAATCTGACCCGCGATTGTGGCGAAGAAGTGGTACACCCCATCCACCGCCTTCACCACCACACTCTCAATCTCCTCAAACGCGTGCTTCATCCATTGGAAGAAATCCTCCGCCGCTACCACCAGCGGATCGCTCGACCCCAGTAGCGCGCCCGCTGCCATTCCTCCCTGATACACCAAGCCCTCTGGAGCAAAGCGCAAGGCAAAGGCATTGCCCAGCGCCGCGCCGTTCACCGGAGCCTGCCGCGATCCATCCTGTGGCAGCCCCGTCGCCACCTGCTGGAACTGCACAATCGACTGCGCCGCGGCGTCCAGATCGCTCGGAGACGTCCCCTCCGGCACCAGAGGCTGCTGCGTCCCATCACTGTTCGTCACCGTCACATTCGCCAGACTCGTCCCGTCCGTGATCGTGCCCAGCGTCGCCAACGCGTTACTCATCGGATTGATCGCGGCTGTCACGTCCGGGGTGTCTGTCAGCGCCACCTGCAGGCACACCGCCGACAACGATTGCGTCGCCTGCACCACCGTCAACACCCCCGTCGCATCTGCCGCAATCTGCAGTGGCGCCGCCGGATCCAACACATAGTAGACGCTATTCACATACACGCTAACCCGGCTCGTCGCCGTCAACGCCGCGGCCGTTCCCGGAGCTGCCACCCCGTTATCGTCCGTGATCTGTATGTGCGTCGTGAAGCTTTCATACTCCGTCATGTCATCCACCGCTGTGCCCGGCAGCAGCACCGCCCGCTGCATCCAATTCGCCGTCAACGGATCCTGGCTCAGCGACATCAGATTCTGCCCGTCGAGATTGGCGAACAGCACGTTCGAACCCGCATTCAGGTTCAGATAAAACGCGAACCCCTCCACGCTCGGCAGCAGTGGAACCGGCGTCGACCACGCCGTCGCATCTCCTTCACTCCCCTCCGCGCACTGCACATAAAACAACCCGCCCTGTGCATTCACGCCCCATACCGCTGTCTGCCCACCGTTTGTCGATGCGGCCAGTTGCGATGCCCCCATCGCCAGTGCATCCGTCACCACCACAGCCGGAGTCGCACCCTGCCCCTGATTCTCCGGCACGAACACCGCGAGCCCCGCCGTCCCCGACACAAACAGATTCGTCACGCCCGCGCTATTCACCGCCGACGAAATCGCGGTCGTCCCCGCCGGCAAGCTCAGCTCCACCGGATTCGCCGGCAGATTCGGCATGAACCAGTTGAACTGGGGAACAAAAATCAGCTCCTCCGTCGTCCCAATCGCTCCGAACGTATAGATCCCCGGAATCGGGTCCCCCGGCCGGTTTGCCAGGCAGCTCGTGATGCTCCCCGCGCTCAGTTCCACCGGCAGCAGATGCTCATTCCACTGCGGCGAACCGCCCGGCATAATGTAATACCGGTTGATCGGATTCAGCGTGTTCCCCGGCGTGCTCAAGACATCGGCGAAGATGTTCTCCACCATGCCATTCGTTCCGATGACGTTCATCATGTACAACGCCGTAATCGTCAACGGACTCGGCGCCGTCCCCGCATCAAACGGAATCAGCGTCCACGTCACTCCGTTCGCCCACGCTGCATCCGTGTTGGCGTTCCCCAACGATAGAAACAGATAGTCCACCCCCGCCACCGTCGCCACCAGCCCCAGGTCAATCGCCTGCGTCTGCCCGTTCTGCGCCACGCGAAACGCCTTCGCCGCCACCGCCGTTCCGTTGAATTGCGACGTCAGCGCGCTGCTCAGATCCACCTTCGTCCAACCGCTGGAACTCGCCGCCACCTCACGCGTCAGATAAAACACGTTGTCCGTCCCAATCGAAAAGAACAACGAATCGCCATCCTGTGACTGCAACACTTCGAACGCCACATCCGGAGCCATTACCACCGCATGCGTCTGATTCGCCATCAACTCGGAATCAAATTGAATCTTCATCGCCCTACTCCCAAGTACACAATGTGCGAAACCAGATCCTGGCTATCGGAGAACGCTACATCCGCGAACGAAAACGTCGCGCCCCCGGGAAACACAAAGCTCTGCATCGCCGCCGCCGGGATATCCTGCAGATTCGTCGCCGCAATACTCTTCGCCCACGTCTCTACATCCGACGCCAGCGAATTCACCGGAGCCCAGAAATTGAGAAACCCGTTCGCCTTCGGAACCTTCGATGTATTCACCGGCGGCGCGCTTGACGCCGAAATCACCAGCCCGCCCTGCTCGTTTACCCCAAACGAATACGTGTCCGTAATCACGATGTCCACCACATTTCCGCTCGCAGAAGTTGCCAGGTGGCGAATGTAACAGTACACCGTCAAGTGCTGCACGATCGTCATCTGCGTCCCCGACGCCGATACCGTCAGACTGTAGCTCGTCCCCAGCTTCATCTGCCCCAGGTCCCCGTGCAGTCCCGCTTGGTCTTCTGACTCCGTCGGCTCGTACAAAATCGTCAGAAACGTGCCCCCGTTATCCGCTAGCGATATCGTCGGCATTTGCCCGGCCGTCATGCTCCAGCTATATTCTGGAATCGCACCCTTCAACTTCACTTGCACCTTCGGCAGGTAGCAATTCGTAGACACATACCCTGCCAGCGCCTTGCTCAAATACCCCGCGAATGTATTCCGGTTCAGCGCCACCACACCGTTGTATTGCCCCGTCTCGTTCGGCTCAATCCAGTTCCAGCCGAAGTTCGCGTTTCCCGTGCCCGGCAGCGCATCGTTGTTCGTCGCGCACAGATAGTTCAGCGTCAGCGGAGCCCCTTCACTCCCCACCGCCGGTGGTACGTAAAAATTCAGATCTGTAACCGCCAGCCCCGTGCCCGTTACCCCCGATGTTTGTTGTGCTCCATACCCCAGAACCTCTCCTCCCCCCAGCGCCTTCCAGTACGTGCCAACGAAATCGTTCGCCATGAACGTATTCAGCGCGCTGTCCTGCGGCAGATTCTGAAATTGAAATCCCTGCTCCAGCGCGGAGCTATTCAAGTCCAAATAGAGTTGCTGCACGCTGAATTGGTTCGGATTTCCCATCCCCTGCAACTGCGCCTGCACCGCCGCCGGCAGGCTGCTGAAACTGGCCGCTTGCAGGTTCAGGCTCACCGGTCCGCTGAAGCTCCAGCACGTGGCATCCCCCTGCGATTGATAGAACCACGTCACTTGATTCTGCTCCCGCGGCAGCGCGGCAGCCTCGAATTCCGAAAACGTCAGCGCGTACTGCACACTCGATTGCCCGGGCTGCAGGCTCACAATGGGCGGCAGCTTCGATGGCGGAACGTCCGATGGAATCCCCAGCTTCGCCTGGATCGCAAACGCAAAATTAGCCGCATTCAGCGCCTGAACACGCGCATCGGTCATCGCCGTGCCCGCCGGAATCGAGAACGGATCCGTCCCGTTCACCTGCGCCTGGAATTGGCCATAGTCCACCGCGACCGCATTGTTGTTGCTGTCGTAGACGTAACACAGAACCGTCTCCGGCAAACCCGGATACAGGTACTGCATCAGCAGATCGTTAATGCTGTCTTGCGTAACAGCGACTACGCAGTCATAACCGGTAGGCGCAAGATTCGACTCTGTGATGCTCACGACGGGCCCCTCCTGAATTCCAGACGAACTCCCCGGATTCCATCACAGTGCCCAATCGAAGTCAACAAATTAAGGTCAAATTCACTAAGAATTGACCCGCGCAAGATGCAGCGCCACAATCCCAAACGTCATCCGCTCAAACTCCACCTGCCCAAACCCGCACTCCTTCAAAATCACCGCCAGCTCTGGAGCGTCCGGAAAATTCCGCACCGAATCCGGCAGATACTCATACGCCTTCGCCGACCCCGAAACCGCCGCCCCAATCCGCGGCAGCACCTTCATCGAATAGAAACCATACAACCTCGCGAACAACGGATTCGGAGGCTGCGAAAACTCCAGAATCGCCGCCATCCCGCCCGGCCGCAACACCCGCCGCATCTCCTCAAACCCCTTCCGGTAATTGGCGAAGTTCCGAACCCCAAACGCCACCGTAATCAAATCGAGCGATGCGTCCTTCACCGGCAGCCGCAGCGCGTCCGATTCAAACAGCGCCGAGCCCATCTGCCGCCGCACAATCTTCTCCCCCGCCTCCCGCAGCATCGGATGACAGAAGTCGCTTCCCAGCAGTCGCCGTCCAGCCGCCTTCTCCAGCGCGATCAGCAGGTCCCCCGTCCCGCAACAGATATCCAGCACCTGTGCGTCCGGCCTTTGCAACACCGGCATCACCCGCTTCACCGTCCGCGCCCGCCACAGCTTGTCGATATTCATCGACAGCACGTGGTTCAGCAGGTCATAGCGCCCGGCAACCCCGCCGAACATCTCCCGCACCCACCGCGCGGTCTGCTCCTCGCCCTGCACTCCCGCCGGTGTCGTCCCGGCCTGCTTCATGCCAGCGCCGCCTCAGTCGCCGCCAGAATCTGTTCCTGCGGCAGCCCGCTCAAAATCTTCACCACCCCAATTTTCTCCGGCAACACAAAGTGCACCTTGCCTTGAATCGTCTTCTTGTCCGCCCCCAATCGCCCCACCAGCCGTGCCGCTGAAATCCCATCCAGTGCCGGAATCGGTCCGTACATCCGTACGCAATCCAAGATCCGCTTCGCCTCATCCGTCGGCAGCAACCCCGCCAGCCCGGCCAAATGAGTCGCCGCGTTCATTCCGAACGCCACCGCTTCTCCATGCAGGAACCGTTTGTACTCCGTCTCCGCTTCCAGCGCATGCCCAATCGTGTGCCCGAAATTCAAAATCCGCCGCAGATCGCCTTCTTTCTCATCCGCCGTCACTACTTCGGCCTTGATCCGGACACTCTCCGCAATCAACGCATCCACTGCATCCGGAGCCTGCGCCAGCACATCCGCGCGCCGTCCATCCAGCAAGTCAAACAACTCCGGACTCCGAATTACTCCGCACTTGATCACTTCATACAACCCGGCCCGGTACTCGCGCTCTGGCAGTGTGGCCAGCACATCCGGATCAATCAACACCGCCAGCGGCTGATGAAAGGCCCCAAACAGGTTCTTTCCCGCCACCAGATTCACGCCCGTCTTTCCGCCCATCGCCGCATCCACCTGCGCCACCAGCGTTGTTGGAATCTGCAGCACCTGGATCCCTCGCATGAACGCCGCCGCCAGGAATCCGCCTACGTCCGTCACAATGCCGCCGCCGAAAGCCACTACCACGCTCGAACGGTCCGCCCCGGCTTCCACCATCTGCTCCGCCAGCGATTCCACTTCCGCCAGGCGCTTATGATCCTCACCGCCAGGGAAGAACAGCACCTTCCGCAACCGTCCGCCCAGCGCCGCTTCCAGCCGCGCCCCGTGCAATTGCCACACGTCCGCCGTTGTCACCACAAACACCGCACCGCTCTTCGCGGGCAGGTATTCCGCGGCTCGGAACACAATCCCCCGCTCCACCACCGCATCGTAATTCCTCTGCGGTGTCTCTACTCGAAATGAGGCCATATCTCCCCTTGTACCACGCTGCCCGGCGCTTACTTTCGCGCGTGCACCATGGCGCCCAGCATCGCCCCCAGCGCCCCCGCCACGAAGGCAAGGCCCCAGTAAAAATCCGTCTCCCCATCGAAACGGTGCTTCGACAAGAAGACCGCGTACACCGACAGGCAGAACGCCAGCACTCCATGCAGCGCATACAGCACACGCGCTTTCTTCAGCAGTGCCAGCAAAATAGACAGGAGTCCGAATCCTCCCAGCACCACTAACCACATGCGGACATCCGCTTCCGCCCAAGGAAGCATGTCGATCGTCAGCTCTTTCCTCCCCTCTAAATAAGCGAAGGCGCCCATGGCGAACAGGAACAGTGTCAAGGGCAGAAGGAACAGGAAGCTGTAGGCTCTGAGAATGAAATTCACCTTATATCTCCAGATGCTCGAAAACCTTACATTCTACCAGGGTTAAGGGAAAGCTGGTATCCTTGCGCCATGACGCGGTTTCTGCTTCTGACCCTGCTCGGCGCCACGGCGCCTCTCATGGCCCAATTGAGCACCGATCAGAAGGTGCTGGAGTTCCAGCAACTAGCCGCTCTCTACGCCAAACAATATGCCCCCTACGAGTGGAAACGCGACGCCATCGGCTTCGATTTGCTCCAACTCGGACCCTGGCTCGATCGCGTCCGCCGCACCAAAGACGACTTCGAATACCTCGATCTTTGTTACGACTACGTATCCAGCCTCCGCGACGGCCACGTCCGCTTCTACCTCCCCTCCAACTTCTCCGCCGACTCCGGCCTCTTCCTCGACCTCTACGACAACAAAGTCCTCGTTGACTCCATTGACCGCCAACTTCTCCCCGTGCGTACCTTCCCCATCCAGGTGGGCGACGAACTCCTCAGCGTCGACGGTAAGCCCATTGCCGAGCTCATCACCGAGTTCAAGAAATTCGCCCCCTCCGGCAATGGGCGCGCTGCCGTCCGCGACGCCCTCGACCTCATCGTCTACCGCGTCCAGAGCGCCTACCCGCGCGCCCACCTCACTCCCGATACCTCCAAATTCCAATTCCGCCGCCAATCGAACGGAGCCGTCGAAACCTACGATGTCCGCTGGCTCAAGGATGGCATCCCGCTTACCGCCATCGGCCCTGTGCCCTCTCCCATCTTGCAAACCACAGTACAGGACGAGCCTCCGCAAACCCCCGAAGAAAGCCCCCTCGCTCCCCGTCCCTTCCGTGGACTCCGGGAACTCCGCAATGCCCGCATCAAGCCGCTTCGCGCCGTCCGAGGCATCGGCGCCGTCGCACCGCTATTCGCCATGCCCTCGGGCTTCCAGCAGCGCCTGGGCCGCGGTCGCGATCTCCTGTTCTCAGGCACCTTCCAAAGCGGCGGCCTCCGCATCGGCTTCCTCCGCATCAGCTACATGCATGACAATGCGTTCCTCGCCAGCCAGGCCCTCTCGCAAATCGTCACCGAAGTCGCTTTCTTCGAGCGCAACACCGACGGCCTGATTGTCGACCTCATGCGCAACCCCGGCGGCGACCCCTGCTTCGCTCAGGATGCAGCTTCCCTCATGACCCGTCAGCCCTTCAAAATCGCCGGAGCCGAAATCCGCGCCACCCGCGACTGGATCAACAAATACGAGAGCCTCATCCTCGATCTCGAATCCTCCGGCTCCGCCCAATGGGTCACCCAACTCCTCCGCGCCATGCTTGGCGACATCCGCGGTGCCTACAGCGAAAACCGCGGCCGCACCGGCCCCCTCCCCCTCTGCGATCTCGGCCTCGATATCGAGCCCGCCCGTGACCGCTCCGGCAACCTCCTCGGCTATAGCAAGCCCATCATGCTCCTCACCGACGACTACACCGCTTCGGCAGCCGAGCTTTTCGCTGCCGCCATCCAGGACAACGGACTCGGCATCGCCTTCGGTATGCCCAGCCAAGGTGCGGGAGGCACGGTCAGCATCTTCCCCATCGCTACTGGTATGTATTCGGAAACCATGGCCGACGTTACCCAAAGCCTCATGGTGCGTCCGGGCAGCATCCGTAGCGCCGAATACCCTGTCGCTCCCTACCTCGAAAACATCGGCATCCAACCCGATGTCCGTGGTGACCTCATGACTGTGGAGAACCTCCGCAATAACGGAGCCCCCTTTGTCGCCGAGTTTACCGCCGCCATGCTCAAATTCCTCCGCGGCGAGTAACGGGATCAACGGAAAGTAACTACGGCCGGAACTGCACTCGCGAAAGCCCTCGAATCGGCCGGAAGTGCTTCGCATTCCCAGTGCACAAGGATTCGCCGCATTCCATAGCCGTGGCTGCGATTAAGGCATCTGTAAGCTGTACGCCATGCGCCAAAGCATGTTGCTCGATCAAGCCGGAAGCCGTCGCGCCAACCTGCTCCGACAATGGCAAAATCCGAAAATGAAGCCGGCGAAAAGACTCCTTAAGTGTACGGGACTCCTGTGTGGACCGCGCACCCTGAAGTAATTCCATTAAGGAAACGATAGACATGGCCCGATCGGCTATCTCATCAATCATCCGCGCAGCACGCCGGTTGCCCCGCAGTGCCCAGATGAGAACGTCCGTATCGAACATCATTTCCTGCGATCACTCCGTGGTTTGCGCAAATTGCGGACGTACGCAGTCGGGTCTGCCATATCGCTTCGGTCACTCCACATCCCAAAAAGGGGCTGTTCCGTCACGCTCGCACTTTCGGATGTGGCGTTCTTAATGGGAGTTAGCTTGGCTTTCGCCTTGCCCCTGTACAGAACTGTTACAGTTTCCCCACGGTCGATTGCACGCAGAACGTCCTTCATCTTATAGCGGAGATCGACAATGGTTGCGTTCATGAAATGTCTACTTCTAAGTATACAGAACTGCCGGCTACTTGATCACACTCAACAGACTCGAGTAATCATCTGTCCACACCCGCAACGCCGGCTTTGGCTCCACGGGCTTCCCCGCCGACACCAGCGTCGGCTGCGCAAACACTTCCTTGTTCGCCGCCACCAGAATCCAAGTGGAAGAGAAGCAACTCTCTCCCTCATCCTCCTCCGTCTCCACCTGCAGTGTCGCCTTCCCCAGCGCTGTCGCAATCCGCTCCACCACCGGCTCCAGATTCAGATACCGGTTCGAAATATGAACCGCCAGAATCCCATTCGGCTTCAGATGCTTGAAATACAACTGCACCGCTTCCTTCGTCAGCAAATGCACCGGAATGGAATCCCCCGAAAAACAATCCACGGCCAGCACATCGAAGTTCTGCGGCTCCTCGCGCTCCAACGACAACCGAGCATCCCCCAACACTACATCCACTTTCGCCTTCGACTGCGTGATGTAGTAAAACTGCTGCCGGCTGATCTGCAAAACCAGCGGGTTGATTTCGTAGAACTTGTAATAATCCCCCGGACGCCCGTATCCGGCCACGGTGCCCGCTCCGAGTCCAAACACCGCCACCTTCTGTGGCACCCCCAACTGCCGCGTTCCGATTGCCGCGCCAACACCCGTCGCCGGGCAATAGTAGGTCAGCGGCTCCAGCCGCCGCTCCGGGTGGATCCACTCCTCGCCGTGATTAATCGACCCATGCAGCAGCGTCCGGTACGCATCGCGATCCTCGCCGCCTTCCCGCACTCGTAGCGTCCCATAGAAATTCCGCTTCACCAGAAAGTAATCACCCAGAGCCTGCCGCACCGTCTGGCCGCAGAACACACACAACGCCAGCACACCGGCCACCATCAGTATCACCGGCCATTGTGTCCAGCCTTCATAAAACCTCGAGCTCTTATCGCTCACCAGCACCACCACTGCCATGAAACCGCAGAACACCAGCAGGATCGGGAATTCGAAATAGGCCATGAACAAATAGGGAGCCACCAGCCCCACGAACAACCCGCCCAGGGCTCCGCCAATCGACAACATCAAATAGAACGAAGTCAGATACCGCGGGTGCGGCTTCATCCGCACCATCTCTCCATGGCACACCATGCAACACACGAAGAACGCTGCGGAAAACCCGCTCAGCAGCACCTTCATGTTGAAATCTTCCGTGCCCTTAAACAGAAAGTACGCCATCCCACCCAGCGACGGAATCAGCAGCAGCATGAACACTGGCCGGCTATACCAGCCATCTGCGTCGAAACACAGGATGAACGACAGCAAATACAACACCAGGGGTACAATCCACAAAAACGGAATGGAAGCCACATCCTGAGTCAGGTGATTCGTCACCGCCAGCAGGAGCGCCGATGGGCACGATGCCAGCGCCACCCACATCGCCAGTGTCCCAGCATCAGGCTTCGCCGGAGTCTCCTCCTCAGCCTCCGGAGCCGCCGTCTCCGCCACGGCAGTCACTCGCCGCGTCGTCACTGTAGCTGCCACCACGCAAAGCACCACAAAAGCCACATACACTGCAGACCACACCGTGCCCTGCAGCCGCGAGGGCAGATAAGGCTCCACCACCACCGGATAGCTGATCAGTGCCAGCATCGATCCCAAATTCGACAGCGCGAACAGCCGGTAAGGCAACACACCCTTCCCCGTCTTCGAATACCACGATTGCAGCAGAGGGCTCGTCGTCGATAGTAGGAAATATGGCACCCCCACACATGCGGCCAGCAACAGCAGAATCTCGATCGATGGATTCCCCCCGCCCGCCGGCTTCCATTGCACTCCCGGCGTGATCGGCAGCAACACCAGGCTCAGCGCCAGTAGGCCCGAATGCACTCTCCCGTGCGTCTTCGGGTGTAGATGCCGCACCGTCCAATACACGTACAGGTATCCCAGCAACAGCACCGTCTGGAAAAACAGCATGCATGTGGTCCACACCGCCGCCGACCCCCCGAACCACGGCAGGATCATTCGGGCAATGACGGGCTGAACCTGGAACAGCAGAAACGCGCTCAGGAAGATGGTGCAAGCGTAAATCAGCATGAACTCCCTAGCTTACAATGGAAGGCTTGGCTGTACCGGATTCCCATCGTGCGCACCGCAGCCTGGGGCGGCTTTTCGGCGACCTCAAGGTCCGCCTGAAGCTGATCGTTCTCCATAACACCTTCTTCCTCATCCTTGCCGGGGTCGCCTATTTCTCACTCATCCCTCTCTTTGAAGACGGTGTTCTCACGGCTCAACTCCGCGAAAACAGCCTCCTCGTCCAACTCTTCTCTGACGAGCGGCCTCTCCCCAAACTCCCCGGCACCGAGATCTACGATTTCCAGGAAGGTAACGCCGCCGCACTTCGCATTCCCCCGCACGTCCTCCAATGGCTCGACGAGAACCCCGGCCTCATCTGGAGCGATCCGCCACGATCGAGTTTCCTCTATCGCAAAGCCCCCTCCGGCCTGTACCGCAGCATGCGCATGCCCGCCGAGTTCTATTCGAACATCGTCAACCGCGCGCAACGTACTCTGTTCGTCGTCCTCGGCACCATCTACCTCCTCGCCGTATTCGTTCTCGAACTCGTCATCATGCCGCTTTACGTCTACCGTCCCCTCCGCCGCATGCTCAACGCCGACGCCGCCACCCAGATCGACGATCGGGCCAACGAAATCATCCCCGAAGCAGACATCCTTGGCGACGAAATCGGCCAGATCATGCGCTCGCGCAACGCGACCGTCGCCGAACTCCGCCGCCACGAAGACGAACTGGCCAAAGTGGCCGAGGACCTCCGCCGCAACAACCTCATGCTGGAAGCCGCCAAGAAAAGCATCGAGGACCAGGACCGCCTTGCCAGCATTGGCCTCCTCAGCGCCAGCGTCGCCCATGAAGTCAACACTCCGCTTACCGTCCTCCATGGCTCCATTGAAAAGCTGATGGAAACAGCGCCGGACGATCATACCCGGGAACGCCTGGCCCGCATGCTTCGCGTTACCCAGCGAATGCGCCGCATCAGCGAATCCCTCGTCGATTTCGCCCGCGCCCGCAAACAGGAGGTGGAACCCGTCGCTATTCGACCCATCGTCGAAGAGGCCTGGAGCCTCCTCGCCATCGATGACAAAGCCAGCCGCGTCCGCTTCCACAACGCGGTCGACGAGCATCACCTCGTCATCGGCAACACCGATCGCCTCATCCAGGTCTTCGTGAATCTCCTTCGCAATGCCCTCAACGCGATCCACTCAGGCGGCAGCATCAACGTTAGTTCTGAGTCTGTATCCGAGAGCGGCCGGACCTGGATCATCACACGTTTCGAAGACGATGGACCCGGCATCCCGCCCAACGTCCTGCCCGATATCTTCGACGCTTTCGTAACCACCCGCCTCGATGCCAAGGGCACCGGACTCGGCCTCACTGTGTCCGACGGCATCGTACGCCAACACGGCGGCGCCATCAGCGCCTCCAACTCTCCCGGCGGCGGAGCCAGACTGGAAGTGAGGCTGCCCGCCGTCCCTGCTCTAAGGAATGCTCATGCCGAATGAATCGTGGATCGACGTCGCCCTCCTCGATGACGATCCGGACTTCCGTACCTATATCGAAGATTTGCTCGCCGACGAAGGCACCTACACTGTCCGCACCTTCGCTCAACCCGACGAATTGTTCACCAGTTGCGAGGAGCGCCTCCCCGACATCGTCCTCCTCGATATGAAGATGGGCGAGGCCCGCGGCGATCAAGTTCTCGAACAGCTCCAGGCCCGCTGGCCCGGCCTTTGTGTGGTGATCGTCACCGGATACCCGTCCCTTGAAGATATGCGCAATACCTTCCGCATGAAAGTCTTCGACTATCTCCCCAAACCCTTCACTCTCGCCCAGCTCCGGCAGACCCTGAAAAGCGCCGCTGACACCTTCCAGTTCGGCAAGTCCCCGCAGGAACTCCTCCGCGCCCGCCTCGGCGCACGCATCAAAGTCCTCCGTGCCGAGCGCGGGTGGGCCCTCAAAGACCTCGCCCAATCCACCGGACTCAGTGTCTCCCAAATCAGCTCCATCGAACGCGGAGCCCACATGCCCAGCATCGAGAGTTTCCTTGCTATTGCCCGCGCCTTCGACAAAAAGCCCAGCGAAGTGCTAGCCTCGATTGATTTCTAAATCATGAACGCCCGCACCATCTGGTTCACCGGACTCAGCTCCGCCGGCAAGAGCACCCTATCCCAACTCCTCCACGATCATCTCCGCGCCGCCGGTCATAACGTCGAACTCCTCGATGGCGATACCATCCGCCGTCATCTCAGCAAAGGCCTCGGCTTCTCCCGCGAAGACCGCGAGGAAAACCTCCGCCGCATTGCCTTCGTGGCCGAACTCCTCTCTCGCCATGGCGTCACGGTCATCGTAGCCGCTATTGCCCCTTACCGCGCCATCCGCGAAGAGGTCCGCGCCCGTCTCCATCCCTTTGTCGAAATCTACGTCAATGCCCCCCTCGCCGTCTGCGAGCATCGCGACATCAAAGGCCTCTATCGCAAGACTCGCGAAGGCCTCATGACCGGCATGACCGGCATCGACGACCCCTACGAACCGCCACTTTCTCCCGAAATAGAATGCCGCACCGATATCGAGACCATCGAGCAAAGCGTGGAGAAAATCCTGAGCTACCTGCGGGCTCAGCCACCCCACTCTTGATATCATGACCCTCGATATATGAACCGCCGGGCTTTCCTTCAAACCGTCATGGGCGCAGCAGGCGCCGTCTCCCTCGCCGATCGTGCCGACGCCGCGGGTCTGCCAAAGACTAAAATCACGCGCATCCGCTATTACAAGACCCCCACCGATGCCGCCGGCCGCCCCAACACGCGCCAGCCGCTGTTCAACCAAAGCACCAACGTCGTCCTCGTCGAAACCGACTCGGGCTTGATCGGCGTCGGCGAAGGCGGCTCCGACAACACCATGGAGCAATGCGCCGGCCTCCTCATCGGCCAGGATCCTTTCCGTACTGACCGTCTCTGGCAGTCCATGTACCGCTCCTACTTCTACCCGGCGGGCCGCGAAAAAGCTCACGCCCTCGGTGCACTCGACGTCGCCCTTTGGGACCTCAAAGGCAAAGCTCTTGGCGTTCCCGTCTACCAGTTGCTCGGCGGCCAGGCCCGCGATTACGTCGAATGCTACTCCACCGGCTACCCCGCCAAGGGCACGCCCAAAGAGGTAGCCAAAGCCTGTGTCGATGCCGGCTTCCGCGCCTATCGCATCTCTACTGACGCGCGTGGCGGCACGATGGATCGCTTCGCCACTGTCAACCGCGTCTATGAGCTTTGCAAGCAGGTCCGCGAAGGCGTCGGCCGCGACGGTGGCTGGGCCATCGACTTCCATACCGAACTCGACATGCCCGATGCCGTCACTCTCGCCAACATGATCGAGCCCCTTCGCCCCTACTTCGTCGAAGACCTCGTGCGCAGCGAAAACCCTGGCGTCTACCGCACGCTCCGCCCTCAGGTGAAAGTGCCCATCGCCGTTGGCGAACAGTTCGGTCCCAAGTGGGAATGGAACGAGCTCATTCAGAACCACCTCATCGACTACGCCCGCGCCACGGTCCCCAATGTCGGCGGCATCACTGAGTTCCAGAAGATCGCCGCCCTTTGCGAAACACACTACGTCGGCCTCATCCCGCACTTCACCGGACCCATTTCCGAAGCAGCCATGGTCCACTGTTGCGCCGTGTTCTCAGGCCCCGCCCTCATGGAGATGGTCATGGGTGGCACCCGTCCCTGGCCTTATCTGAAAACACACTACGACCTCAAGGATGGCAAGCTCTGGCCCAACGACCGCCCCGGCCTCGGCGTCGAAGTCGACACATCGAAACTCCAGCAAATCGGCGACTACAAAGACGCCTACTCGCTCACGCCGATGCTCAAACGTCCCGATGGCTCTTTGACGAATTGGTAATCAGAACGCCAGCTTCAACCCCAACTGCGTAATCCGGGCAGGAGCCACTATGTCAGACCTTCCTGCCTGGAAAGTGCGGTGAATACAGCAACGATTCCGGCCGCATCGCCAGCCGTCCGGCTTTCACAAACGGTTCGCCACGCACCTCAAGATGTTTCAGCATTCGATCCCGCCACTGCTTCAGCGTTGCCGCATGCGCGCCATCGCCCGCCAGATCCAGCCGTTCCAACGGATCCTTCTCCAGGTGGAACAACTGTTCTTCGCCGTCTCGCGCATGGTAAATGTACTTCCATTTCCCATCGGTCAACGCGTTCCAGTGATTCGAACGGTCGTAACAGACATCGTGCTCCAGATCGATGTACTCTCGCATGGCCCGGCCCGATGCCGCTGCCAGCAGGCTCATGCCGTCTAACTGCCGCTGTGTCGTGGCGCCCGCCGCGTGCAATAGTGTCGGCAGCACATCGCGCAACTCCGCGGGCGTGTCGCTCACCTGCCCGCGCTGGGCCGAGATCAATCCGTCAGGCCAGCGCACGATAATGGGAATTCGCGCCGATGGCTCGTAAGCGTAGCTCTTGCGCCACAGATGATGATCGCCCGTCATGTCGCCATGGTCGGAGAAGTACACGATGAGCGTACGGTCCATCAACTTCTTCTTCTCCAGGGTTTCCACAATGCGCCCGATCTGTTCATCCACTTGCGACACTACGCCGTAGTAGCCTTGCCGCGAATGCCGGGCCTGCTCCGGCCCCAGATCGCCGCGCCAGATTTCGTTCGAGTCGTTGTTGCGCGGCCGGTTCCTGTCCGACCACTTCGCCTCCGCGCGATCCGGAATCGCTGCGCCATCGTACTGCCGGAAGATCCGTTCCGGCGGATCGTATGGGCTATGCGGCCGCGCGAACGACACCTTCAAATAGAACGGCTGCTCGCGGTCATAAGCATTCAGGAAGTTCACCGCGGCATCGCCGGTCCACACCGTGGGATGCAGCCGTTCGGGCAACACGTAAGGCCGCGCACGATAGTCGTTGAAGCTGATCCCCGTCTCATCGGGATTGCGATGCGGCGCCTGCATCGCGAACCAGCTCCGGTAATCCGAACGGAACTCCGGCGCTTCCACTCTCCCCGATTCATCCAGCAGCAATTGGTGATACCCATGTGGGTTGCGCTGCGGCGAGAAGTGGTTCTTGCCGATCGCCATCGTGAAGTAGCCGGCATCACGCAGTGCCTGGGGCTTAGTGAACGCATGTTTCTGGGCCACGCGTCCGTAGCCCAACATCCCGTGGTTCCACGGGCTCAATCCCGTCAGCAATCCCGACCGCGCCGGTGTGCATGTCGGTGTTGAAGAATAGGCATGCCGGAAACGTGCACCCTGTCGCGCCAACGCATCGAGGTTCGGTGTCTTGACCACCGGATGGCCATCGCACGAAAGGCAGTCCCCACGATGCTGATCGGCCATGATCATCAGCAGGTTCACCCGTTCCCGGCGAGAAGTATTCTGGGCGGGAGCAGTAGCTGCGGCAAGCGATGCGCTCAGAAAAGTGCGGCGGGATGGGAACATCCCATCAACATATCAGAATGCCCGTCAGCTCTTGCGCGAGAAGACTTGCAGCGCCGACGGCACCCGCCCGAAGCCATAGCCAATGCGAAAGTTCAGCGGCGCCGCCCGTTGTTCGTAAGCTTTCCGCAAGTCCGGCTGCACCAGGTAGTGGAAGCTGCCGTAGGGTTTCACATACGTCCCGAACAGCCGTACATCCCAGCGCGCCTGGTCCACATAGCGATAAGGAATCCCCGAGTCATCCTGAACGATCGCCGAGCAGTGCTGTAACACCAGATCGCGCAGCAGCGAGAACTCCTTCTTGTGCGGCATGTAGGAGGTTGATTTGAAGAAGGCCACAGAAGGCGCTGACCGCGCCAGGAATTTCTTCAGCTCCGCATTCTCACCCAGCCATTTGTCGTTCAGATTCGCCGCCAGGTAAAGGATCCGGCCCTGGCCCCCGGCCGGCGATTCGAACTCAATCGAAACACCGCGGTTCCGTTTCACCGTTCCGCTGCGCGGGTGTATTTCTCCGGCTTCATTCAGGGTCACTGGTTGGTGCGACACGATGGTGTAACCGCGCCGCGCCAGTTGAACCATCATCACCTGCAGCAGGCCGTCGGTGACTTGTCCCCGTAACTCCCGATCCATACTCGCTGTGATGAAAAAGCTGCGAACCAGCAGGCTTTCCAGTGTCCTTTCCAAACGCGGCAACTGCTTGTCCAGATCGGCGTTGAGAATCTGCTTCTCGGTGGGCAACGTACCCGGTGGTTCCAATCCCACCAGAACGTAGTTCTGCCGCTTGGGGAACAGTGTGGTCGCCGTAAGCACGTCAGGGCCGCCAAATGGATAAAAGATCGTTTTGCCCGAAAATGCCGTTCCCGCGAACTCCTTTTCCTGGAATTCGTTCATTGCCGGCAGCCGCTGCTGCTGGAATTTCTCCCACATGCGATCGAAGTTCTTCCGGTGTTCCACCCAGGCCGGCTCTGCTTCCAACGCATGGAATGGGCTCTCCGGGCGGCCGGGTATTCCAGCCAGGAAACGAGCAGTATCGTTGGCCTGTAGATCGATCTGGCGAGGCGGAGCCTGCTTTGTCTCCTCCTGCTTTGGCTTCGAACAGCCAAGAAAGAAAACCAAGCAAATGCCACTAATGACTAACCGGAGCTTCACTTGGCCTCAGTGTAGCGAATTTGCCTTCGTTTCGCAGGAACAAACCTCCGCGAAACCCCGTCTACGACGGGATGACGCGCCGCACCTTGTTGTCTCTATGTCCCACTCTGTCCGCTTTCGGACAACAGAAGCGCTCCTGGACGCAGTGGGGCGGCCCGAACCGCAATTTCTCCGTCCCGGCAGCGGGCATCAAAGACAAATGGCCCTCATCGGGTCCGAAGTTGCTTTGGAAGCGTCCGCTCGGTGAAGGATTCTCGGCCATCTCCGTCGAGCCGCCCTTGCTTTTCACGATGTACGGCAAGCCCGGCGAAGAGGTTGTGCTAGCGGCTGAATCCGCAACAGGCAAGACCAAATGGGAGCACGCGACTCCCGTCACCTTTCGCAGCGCCTACGCCGAAATGGGTATCGGCCCGTTCACCGCGCCGCTGGTGCTGCCGGACCGCCTCATCACGGCAGGCGTCACGGGCCGTTTGCAATGTCTCGATAAATTCACGGGCAATTCTCTTTGGACCCAACAGCTCTGGCTCGACCACAAAGGCACACGTCTCGACTACGGCTATGCCTCCAGCCCCATCGCCTTCCGCGATTCGGTCATCGTCCCCGCTGGTGGCAAGGGCAAAGCGTTGATGGCCTTTCAACTCTCCGACGGCAAGTTGCTCTGGTCCCGCGGCGACTATCCGAACGCTTACTCTTCCCCAATACTCATCAACCTTGATGGCCTGGAGCAGTTGGTGATGCTGATGGATGGCGCCCTGATCGCTGTCAATCCACACAACGGTGACCTGCAGTGGCAGGTGGCCTTTAAGGCCGACTACGGCATCGCTGTCGCTACTCCCGTCTGGTCGCCGGAAGACCGGCTGCTGTTCATCTCCGCCGAGTATGGGGCTGGCGCGAAGGTCATCCATCTCCAGCGCGACGGCCAGCGCACCACTGCCCGCGAGCTATGGTCATCCAATCGCCTGCGCCTCCATCACGGCAACGCCATCCGCATAGGCGACGCCTACTACTTCACCAGCGGCGGCAAGGGCAGCCAAGCCATTCTCAGCGCCGTCGATGCGCGCAGCGGCAAGATCCTCTGGCAGGAGCGCAGCATGGAAAAGGCCACCTTTGTTCAGTCCGGCAACAGGCTCATCGTTCTCGATCAGGATGGCAACCTGATGCTCGCCGACGCCTCGCCGCAAGGTTTCAAAGTGCTCTCCAAGGCTGCACTACTGAGCAACCTTTCCTGGACCCCGCCATCGCTCGCCGGCACGCAACTGTTCGCCCGCGACCGGCGCAACATGGCGGCGGTGGATCTGGGCTAACTCGTACAATAGGCCAAATGGGCCGCATCCAAGTTCTCCCCGACGACCTGGCGAATAAGATCGCGGCCGGCGAGGTCGTCGAACGCCCGGCATCGGTTGTCAAAGAACTGCTCGAAAACTCCCTCGATGCCGGGGCTACCGATGTGCGCATCGACATTGAAGCCGGCGGGCGGCGGTTGATTCGCATCGTCGATAACGGCCATGGCATGCTGCGCGACGATGCGCTGCTCGCTTTTGAACGCCATGCAACCAGCAAGATCCGCAAAGCCGCTGATCTGTTCTCCATCGGCACGCTCGGCTTCCGCGGAGAAGCGCTGCCTTCCATTGGGTCCGTGTCGCGGCTCACCCTCGAGACGCGCTCGGCCGAAGAGCAAGTCGGCAGCACCGTGGAGATCAACGGCGGCAAGATCATTCGCTACGACGAGACGGCGCTGGCGCCAGGCACGACCATCACCGTGCGCGACCTGTTCTTCAACGTGCCGGCACGGCGCAAGTTCCTGCGCTCTGAGCAGACGGAGCTGGCGCACATTGCCTCGCTGGTGACCCACTACAGCCTGGCGCATCCCGACAAGAGCTTCTCGCTCACCCACGGCGGCGGGGAACTGTTGCGCGTGACGCCGGTGGATACGCAGCGCGAACGTGTCTATCAGGTCTTCGGCGGCAAACTGCTGGAGGATCTGATTGAGCTCGGCGAAGTGCGCCGAGAGATCCCCATTGACGGAGGGGGTGAGGTGGTCTACGCCGTCAGTGGCTTCGTCTCCCGCCCGCAGGTGCAGAAGGCGAACCGCAATTCGATCTTCCTGTTCGTCAACCGTCGGCTGATTCGCGACAAGCTTCTGTTGCACGCGCTGACTGCCGGCTATCACAACCTGATCCCGCCGGGAGCCTTCCCCTTCGCTCTCCTGTTTGTTGATTGCGATGTGGAAGAGGTGGATGTGAATGTCCATCCATCAAAGACCGAGGTGCGCTTCCAGCGCGGCAGCTTCCTCCACGACTTCGTGCGCGATGCCATTCGCGAGGCACTGACACGCAGCCGGCCCGTGTCGAGCCTGCCCGTGCGCGAAACACCGCAACGCGGGGTGGAACTGCCGTTTTCGGAATTCTCGTCGCGCATGGAAAGCGTCCAATTCGGAACCGCGGAGGCGATGTTCGCTCCTCCGCTTACGCCAGAGCAGGCGTCCGCTCTCCCCGAGTTCACGTTGCATCCGTCGCAAAGCGCCTCCCCGCGGCTCGATTTCAGCGGGCCCGGCATTGCCTTAGAGAACGCATCGCCAGTGCGCCTGCGCGTCCCCGACACGCATGGGGCGTTCCCGCGCGAGGCGATCCTCGATGCTCCGCCAAGCATGGAGGTGCTCGCCGATCTGCGCCCCCTGGGACAACTGCAGGAATCCTTCATCATCGCCGCAAGCCGTGATGGACTTTGGATCATCGACCAGCACGTGGCGCACGAGCGCATCTTGTTTGAGAAAGTGCTCCGCGATTGGGCCAGCGGCCGCGTGGAGCGCCAGCAGTTGCTGATGCCGCTCATCCTGGAACTGACGCCGGGACAGTGGATCGAGTATGAGCGAATCCGCGAGGAGTTGCTCAAGGCGGGCTTCGAAACTGAGCCTTACGGAGGGCGGTCCGTTGCAGTGCAAACTGTTCCCGCCGCCGTGCCCGCCGGTGAAGCCGAGCGCATCCTGACTGAGATCCTCGAGATCGCCGAAGGCGAGATGCGCAAAGCATCGCTCGAAGACTTTCGCCGGGGAATGGCCGCGTCCATCGCCTGCCGCGCTGCCATCAAAATCAACATGAAGCTCGATGCCGGCAAGATCGACTATCTGCTGCGCGAACTGGCGGCAACGGAGTACCCGATGAGCTGCCCCCATGGAAGACCCGTCGCCCTGCGCTACGGCATCCGCGATATTCTGAAGGGATTTCACAGGATCTAACAAACATGCTGAGAACCTTGTTGTGCTGGGCCGCGACGGCGGCCTGTCTCCTTGCGGCCGATCGGCCTGTGCCTCCGCCCGGAGTGCCCGTCCCCGATCGTGATCGCGCCGAATTGGAAGCGGGCCTGAAGAAGCTGAGCGCCTCCATCGATGGGCTCAAAGGCAGCCCCCTGGTCACCGACGTCATCATCTTCCGCGACGCCGTTCACTATGCCCTGAAGTACAACGAGTTCTTCAAGCCCGAAGAGATCGGCAAGGGTAAAGAGTTACTTCGGGCAGGGCAGGAGCGGGCCGATCAACTCGCCCGCGGGCAAGCGCCATGGACCACTGCCACGGGTTTGGTGGTCCGCGGATACCGCTCGCGCATCGACGACAGCGTGCAGCCCTACGGGCTGGTGATTCCGCCAACATGGTCCCCCAACGCGCCCCGCAAGTGGCGCGTCGATGCCTGGTTCCACGGCCGCAACGAGACTCTGAGTGAGGTGAACTTCCTCTCGGAGCGGCAGACGCGGGTGGGCGAGTTTGCGCCCGCCGATACCATCGTGCTTCACCTCTACGGCCGTTACTGCAACGCCAATAAATTCGCCGGCGAAGTGGACCTGTTCGAAGCGCTGGCCGATGTGCGCAAGCGTTATCGTGTGGATGACAACCGGCTCTCCATTCGTGGCTTCAGTATGGGTGGCGGCGCAGTGTGGCACATCGCCGCCCACTACGGTGGACGCTTCGCGGCGGCGGCTCCCGGAGCGGGATTCAGCGAAAGCCCAGCGTTCCTGAACATTGCCAAAGATCCAGTGCAACCCACCTGGTGGGAGAAAAAACTGTTCCGCGATTACGACGCCGTCGATTACGCCATGAACTTCTTCAACCTGCCGCTGGTCGCCTATTCCGGCGAGATCGACCGGCAGAAGCAAGCCGCTGACATCATGGCGCAATACCTCGAAAAAGAGGGCATGCGCATGTCGCATGTCATCGGACCGCAGACGCCGCATCGCTATCATCCCGATTCGAAGATCGAGATCGACCGGCGCATGGATGCGATCCTCGAACGCGGGCGCGATCCGTATCCGCGTGTGATCAAGTTCACCACGTTTACCCTGGCCTATAACCGCATGAAGTGGGTGGTCATCGATGGCATGGCCGAGCATTGGGAACGCGCGACGGTGATCGCCGAGGCCGTCAATGAACGCGAAGTGAAGGCCACCACAAAGGGCGTTACCGCGTTCACCCTCGACTTCGGACCGGGAGGCAGTCCTGTGGTTCCCGATGCCAAGGCCACGGTACGCATTGACGGACAGGCGGTAACAGTGAGCGGGCCGGAAACGGATCGCAGTTGGCGCGTGCATCTGCGAAAGAACGGAGTGAAGTGGGAGCAGACGGCTTCAGCCGAAGGGAAGGGGCTCGAGAAGCGGCATCATCTGCAGGGGCCGGTTGACGATGCCTTCATGAGCCGCTTTGTGTTCGTACTGCCGACCGGCGAGGCTTCGAACCGGGGCACCGCGGAGCGCATTGCGGCCGAGCAGGCGCGCGCTATCGTCGAATGGCGGCGCCAGTTCCGCGGCGAACCCATCGTGAAGAAAGACACCGAGATCACCGATGAAGACATCGCATCGGCGAATCTCGTGCTGTGGGGCGATCCATCTTCCAATAAGCTGATGGCCCGCGTGATGGACAAGCTGCCCGTGAAGTGGACAGGCGGAGCTTTAACCATCGGTGCGAAGACCTTCGATGCCGGCAAACACTACCCCGTGGCCATCTATCCGAATCCGCTCAATCCGCGCAAGTACGTGGTGCTGAACTCCAGCTTCACGTTCCGTGAGTTCGACTATTTGAACAACGCGCGGCAGATACCGAAGCTGCCCGATTGGGCCGTCGTTGACGTGACGACGCCCGCCGATGGGCGCTGGCCGGGGCGCATCGCCGAAGCCGGATTCTTCAATGAGCGTTGGGAGGTGAAGCAATGAAGACCCTGTCATTCCTTATGCTGAGCGCGATGGCGTTCGCGCAGACGCGGCCCGTGGTGACCTTGGAAGGCAGCGCGGCGAAGGTGGAGATTGACCGCCTGGGCGGCTCGATTGTAAAGTTCGAGTTCAAGGATCAGGGCCTGAATCCGCTCAAGTGGGCCAACGAGAATGCGGGGATGGAGAAGCGCGCCATGGCGCATTTCCTCTGCCTCGACCGTTGGGGCCAGGTGTCCGATGCCGAGGGCAAGAGCGGCATGCCCTATCACGGCGAGGCCACGCGCGTAGAATGGTCAGCGACAGCAGCTGGCGCGGGCGCGACGCGCATGACGGCGCATCTGCCTATAGCCAACATGGACGTGACGCGCGAAGCCAAGGTGCATGCTTCGCAGGCGTTGCTGCGGGTGACGGAGAGCGTCACCAACCGCAACAAGCTGGGCCGACCGTACAACATGGTGCAGCATCCCACGGTGGGCGCGCCGTTCCTCGATGAGACTGTGGTGGTGGATGCCAATGCACGCGCCGGATTCATGCAGGGGAGCCCCATGCCGGACCCGGAGCATCCAACCGTGTATTGGCCGCAGGCGTTGAAGGACGGCCAGCCGGTGAATCTGCGGACGCTGATCAACGACCCCAACCCCAACGTGGTGTCGTATGTCGTAGATGACGAACTCGGCTGGGTCACCGCGGTGAATGCCGCCAAGGGCTTGCTGATCGGCTACATCTGGCGCACCAAGGAGTATCCGTGGCTTAATATCTGGCGCCACGTGGACGATGCGGGTAAGCCGATGGCGCGAGGGCTGGAATTCGGCACCACGGGTTTGCATCAGCCGTTCTCGGTGCTGGTGAAGAAAGGCAAAATGTTCGGGCGTCCTGTATTCGACTGGCTGGAGCCGGAGCAGACGCACACACGCTCTTACGCGGTATTCCTCTTTAAGGTGCCAGCCGGTTATCGCGGCGTAGAGAGCATCGAGTATCGCAACGGAAAACTGACGTTGAAGGAGCGCAACGGGAACCGCACGTTGGCCATGGATGCCGGCTCGTTGTGGCCGTAGTTCATTTCGAGAAGACCGGTGGGCCTTCCGGACAATACTTCTCGATGGTGGCTTTCAGATCGGTAAATCGAATGGGTTTACTGACATAGTCGTCCATGCCGGCATCAATGCAGGCCTGCCGGTCGCCTTTGAGCGCATTTGCGGTGACGGCGATGATCGGCGTGTGGCGCGAAGGCTCCTCCTGGGCCCGGATGGCCCGGGTGGCTGCGAAGCCGTCCATTTCGGGCATCTGGCAATCCATGAGGATCGCGTCGTAGGGGAGTTGTGACCAGAGGTCGACAGCTTCCCGGCCGTTGGCCACGACATCCACCTGGCAGCCCAGCTTTTCCAGGAGAGCTTTCGCAACCTTCTGATTGACCAGGTTGTCTTCGGCGACCAGCACACGAATGGATTTGGAGTTATGGACCGCCTGCGAGAGCGCCAGCAGATCCGCAGTGATCCCTTGCGGTACAGATGCCGGCGTCTCGCTACGTAGCGCATCCAACAGTCCCAGCGGGCGCAGGGGCGTGGGGAGGTTGACCACCCGCGCACCACGCGCGGTAAGTTCACGCAGACTCTCCGCAGGCATTCCACCGGAGGCATCGAGAAGGACGATGCTGCCCGGAGGTAGGCTGTCGAGGGCCCCCTGCAGATCGGAAGCAATATCGATACCAAGACCCCAATCTGCTGAGACATCACGTATACCGCGTATCAGCGTATCCGATTCCGTTACCACTATGGCGTGCGGGAATTGGGATGGCTGCCATGGCGAGGCAGACTTGGCGGGATCGATAGATATTGGCAGGCTGCACCAAAAGGTGGATCCCACACCCAGGCGGCTGGTGACGCCAATGTTGCCGCCCATGGCTTTGGCCAGGTCGCGACAGATGGCCAACCCCAGCCCTGTGCCAATGAAGCGGCGCGAGGGAGAAGCGTCCACCTGGCTGAACTTCTGGAATAGGGATGGGATATCCTGTTCATCGACTCCGATCCCGGTGTCGATGATCTCGAAGCGGATACAGCTCTGGAGCGCGGTTTGTTCCTCCAGGTGCAATTGCAGCGTAACCCCGCCCCGTTCAGTGAACTTGATGGCATTGCTCATGAGGTTGAGCAGGATCTGCCGGATACGTCCGTAGTCGCCGATGACGTAGCGCGGAATACGGGGAGAGTAGTGGACGAACTGGCTCAGATGCTTGCGGCCGGCCTGTGCTTGCAGCAGGGTCGCCACCTCTTCCACGGCTGCCCACAGATCAAAGGGAATGGGCTCAATGACGAGACGGCCAGCTTCAATTTTGGAGAAATCGAGAACGTCGTTCACAATGGCGAGCAGGGCCTCGCCGGACGAGCGGATGGATTCGGCACGGTCGCGCTGGGTTTCGATCAGAGGTGAATCGAGCATCAGCCCTGTCATGCCAATGATGCCATTGAGTGGAGTGCGGATCTCATGGCTCATGTTCGCCATGAACGCCGACTTGGAGAGGCTGGCCTGTTCGGCCAGACGCCTTGTGTAGGAGGCACGCCGCGCCATCCAGACAAGTGCTACCGAAGCCACAAGAAGGATGAGAGACAGCAGCCATGCGATCCGATTGCTGGTCCGAATCTGCTCCAGCAGAGCGCGGGAATGGACTTCGGCACTGGAAAATGCGGCCCAGCGATCCAGAGCCTCGGAGAGCGATCCGTCGAGTGCGAAGCGGCCCAACTCCTCTCGCAGTGCATCGGCAATCTCCGCGTGGGCGTGCGTAGCTCCGATGCTGATGCTCGTGGTGGCGGAAGGCACCGGCTGGACAGCGAGGTCTACGCGGCCCGTACAGGATTCCGGACGGGTGAGCAGCAACGTCTGGATGATCCTCTCTTCGAGAAAGGCGGCTCCTGCCTCATTGCGGCAAAGCGCAGCCAGTGCGTCATTACGGGATGGCGTTTCGATGAACCTGGCTTGCGGGAACGCCCGCTGAGCCAGGGCGCGTGTGACCGGCAACCCGACGTGCGCGATTTGATGCTCCGGGTTGGCGGTGGGACGGGCGAGTGTCACCAGAGAGAAACGATTCTGTAGCCAGGGCTTGGTGAGGTGCCACTTGGCAGCACGATCCGGGGTGTAGCTGACCACCGGAACAAGGTCGACAAGGTTGCTGTCTAGTGCTTGTTCCATAGTTCCTGTGAGTATGACCCAATGGATCCGGATGTTGCGGTTGGCGGCCGCTCTGGTGATGAGTTCGTGGGCGAGCCCTTGGATACCACCGTCTGTAACGGTGTAGTAAGGCGGTGAATGGTAGGCTGCCACGCGAAGCGGGCGCGAAGCGGCGTTCTCCACACACAGCAGCATGGCAACAGCAAGCGAAGCCGGAATGGCAAGGCGCTTCATGGCGGTTGATCTCCACCATAATCGGCCTATTGCGAAGGAATGTTTAATGACTCCCGCAAAGACAATTCGACGATAAGCGGTTGGCGATTCGACGTCGGCTCAATAGCTCTTGCTAACTCCATTGCGGGTGTTCGTGACAGTGAACTTGCCGCTCGATTGCGCGGTTACCGAGATGTGATTGCCATGGTCTTCGCCCTTGAGATTGGCGATCAGCTTCTCATCCGTATTGCTCTCCGTCCCGCCTGCAGCGGAGTAGTGCAGTTGCCATAAATCCTTGAGACCAGGGGATTGGCGAATTACCTTCCACGCGGCAGGCGAGCCCCCCTTCTTCTCACCGTTGTTCATCACGGCGACGGTTGGAGCAATAGCGTGAACCAAAGCCGCGGGGCCGCTGGAATCCGTACCGTGATGGGTTGTCAGGTATAAATCTACTTTTCCGATCCTGTTCTCGGGGCAAACAAGTTCCAGCTCCTTATTCCAGGTCAGGTCGCCAAGATCAAGGAAACGGAACTTGCCATACGTGATCAACATGCCCACAGACTGCGCATTGTCAGTGGGATCGTCATCCTTCTTCTGTACGCCGGAGCAAAGCGAGTTTACCTTGCCAGGCCGCTTTGTGCCCGCGCCGTGGGCCGCAAGCACTTCGACCTGGAAGCCCTTCACCGGAAGCTTGTCTCCGGGCTTCACGGTGATGCGCTTGGCCTTCGCTGTGAGGGCCTCATAGGATGCGTAGAGCTTGTCCGCGTTGGCATTCGATTCCACGGTCTTGCCGTGATCGACCAGGTTGGCGATGGGCAGCTTGGCTGCGAGCTGGGTGAGCCCGCCAACGTGATCTGTATGGAAGTGAGTGATTACCAGGTAGTCGATCTTGCTGATGCCCGCCTTTTGCGCGGCGGCGGCGATGCGGTTGGCGTCGCGATTCTCAAACCCGGGCCAGCCGGTATCGAAGAGAATGGATTCGCCTTCGGGAGACTTGACCAGCGTGGCCTGGCCCCCTTCCACATCGACGAAGTAGATCTCCATATTCTTTGCCGCGAAAACAGGCAAAGCTAACGCCAGCAGGGTAAGGAAAAGGGGCATCACGGATGTGATGGTATCACAGCCGGTCCACGATCTCGCGAGCGAGCAGTTCCCGGTGATAGACGTTGTCGCCAAGCATGGTTTCGCTCACCTTGGCGCGGCGGTAATAGAGGTGGACGTCGTTTTCCCAGGTGAAGCCCATGCCGCCGTGGACCTGGATGCCGCGGTTGCCGATTTCGCGGTAAGCGTCGGCGGCATAGACCTTAGCAACGGAGAGGGCGGAGTCGGCTTCGGGGAGGTTCTTCTCGAGGGCATAAGCGGCGAAGTAAACGGCGGCCTTGGTGCTCTCGCTCCAAAGATACATATCGGCGCACATGTGCTGCACGGCCTGGAACTTGCCGATCGGGGTGTCGAACTGCTTGCGGGCCTTGGCGTATTCGACGGTGATTTCAAGGATCCGGGCCATGCCTCCGGCCATCTCGGCGGTGAGGGCGAGAGTGGCGATTCGAAGGGCCCTCGCCAGGGCTTGTTCCGCAGCCTCGCCGGTGGAGATGGTTTCAGCGGGCGTGTTTTCCAGCCGCACTTCGTAAAGGCGGCGGGTGAGATCGAGCGACTTCAACGGGGTGATGGTGAGCCCAGGCGCATTGTTGGCGACACGATGGATGGCGAGGACTCCGTTGTCGCGGGCAGCGACGAGAATGGAGTGGGCCTCGGCGGCATCGGGGACGAATAGCTTCGTCCCGGTAAGTGTGCCGTTGGACGCCGTGGTTTGCCACGATTTCGGGTTCCAATCGGCTTCGGCTTCGATCAGCGCGGCAGTGGCGAGTTGCGCGCCTTCGCAGATTGGGGCGAGGTGCGCGGCGTCATGGAGCAGGGGCGCGGCGAGAGCGACAGTGGAGAAAAAAGCTCCGGGAACCAGGGCGCGGCCCATCTGTTCGAAGGTGGCGGCGAGTTCGATCATGCCGAGTCCCATGCCGCCTTGTTCTTCCGGAATAGCGATGCCGGCCCAGCCTTGATCGGCCATCTTGCGATGCAGCGCGGCGTCATGCGCGGTGGGCGTTTCCATGATGCGGCGCACTTCGGCGATGGGGCACTCGTTGGTGAGGAACTGCCGTGCGGTCTTGGCCAGCAACTGCTGGGTTTCAGAGAGTTCGAATTGCATGTTAGTAGCTCTTGGGAAGGCCCAAAACAAAATGGCCGATAATGTTCCGTTGAATCTCGCTGGTGCCTGCTTCGATGGTGTTGCCCCGCGTGCGCAGAAAACCGTAAGACCACGCTCCGTCGTCGATGGCGTGGGGTGAGCCCTCTTCGAGCATGCCGTAAGGGCCGAGAATCTCCTGTGCGGTTTGCTGGAAGCGCTGGTTGAACTCGCTCCAGAAAATTTTCAATATCGATCCCTCCGGACCCGGCACTCCGGTCGAGCTGACGCGCGAAACCGCGCGCATTTGATTGAGGCGGAAGACCTCGAGTTCGGTGTAGGCCTGGGCGAGCTTCTGGCGAACGATGGGGTCTTCGCAGAGCGGCCGGCCATTGCGTCGCGTCTGGCGCGTGAGTTCGACGAGGCGATCGAAGGAGCGGCGGTAGAGGATGGTGATGCTGGCGCCGAGAGTGGCGCGTTCGTGCATGAGCGTGCCGAGAGCCACTTCCCAGCCCTGATTCACTTTTCCCAGCACGTTGGCCACGGGCACGCGCACGTCTTTGAAGTAGAGTTCGGCGAACTCGCTTTCGCCCGAGATCTGGCGGATGGGACGCACTTCGACGCCGGGGGACTTCATGTCGACGAGGATGTAGGTGAGGCCCTTATGCTTAGCGGCCGAAGGGTCGGTGCGAACGACTAGGGCGCACCAATCGGCGACCCAGCCGTAGCTATTCCAGACCTTGTGTCCGTTGATGACGAAGTAGTCGCCATCGAGGCGCGCTTCGGAGCGGATGCTGGCGACGTCGGAGCCGGCGTTGGGTTCGGAGAAGCCCTGGCACCAGATCTCCTCAGCGCTGAGGATTTTGGGCAGAAAGCGGCGCTTCTGGTCTTCGCTGCCGAAGTGGATGATGGTGGGGCCGATGAGGCCGAGGCCGAGCGTATTGGCCATGGGCGGGGCTTGGGCTCTGGCCATTTCCTCAAGAAAAATGACCTGTTCGATAAGCGATGCGCCGCGTCCGCCATAGGCTTTGGGCCATGCGACTCCGGCCCAGCCGGCGTCGTGGAGTTGACGCTGCCAGGCGCGGAGCCTTTCAAAGCGCTGGGCGAGAGATTCGCTGGCGCCGCGGGTGATGGGGGCAGGGGCGTTGGCGGCGAGCCACTGACGGAGTTCGTCGCGGAAGGCAACTTGATCGGATGAGAGCGTGAGGTCCATAGGGATTGTTGAGCGCTGCTAGACAGGACTGCCGTGGCTGGCAGCTTCTCATCTTACGCGAGCGGGCGGGTGGTGTGTTCGCAGGAATTGTAGCAGCGAGTGCGGCGGAGGCCGGTGCTATATGCGGGGCTAGTCGCTCTCTCCCTCGACGAAAAAGCGCTTCATGTCTTGATACTCCAGAATCTGTGTCGTCGTGTTCGTGGCAGCAGTGCCGGTGGCGATTGACAGGAACGCCTGCTCGGATTGCGAGACGATGGCGCGCGCGAGGTCGTTTTTGTGGATGGAGTGATACTTGGACGGCATGGCCCAGTGCAGCAGCGGCATGACGTAGCCAAGGATGGCGGGCGTATTGGAGTTGCCCAGAATGACACCGGGGCGGTAGAGGCCGAGGAAGTCAAACTGGACGGACTCGACAGCCTTCTCCTTCTCACCGATGATCTTGATGTATTTCATGGTGGAGTTGGGGTCCGCGCCGACTGAGGTCATGACTCCGCAGACACGAGCCCCGCCATTTCTGGCCGCGCGGCAAAAGGCGAGGGGGTAGGCGATTTCGATTTTGCGGACCTCGGCATCCGGCATGGATGCGGTGCCCTTGCCGACGCCGAAGGCTGCGAGGGCGACATCCACCCCCTGCGCCTGTGGAGCGATCTCCTGCTCGAGGCGGTCCATGTTGACAACCACTTCGGTGACCTTGGGGCTGTCGAAAGCCCCCGTTTTGCGGCGCGTCACGACTACCACTCTTTTGCACAGCTGGCTGTGGATCAAGTTGTGCACGATGCGCCCGCCGACGTTTCCCGTCGCGCCCAGCACGATGGCCGAGTACTGATTCTTTGATTGTGTGGCTACGTCTGGCACGGGACGCCTCGCTGGTTTCTGTGTGGCTACCATAGCATGCCCTGCGTCGTTCTTGCGGAGGCCCGGCTGATAAGATGGGGCTGCTGCTTACAATGCGGCTCCTGGTTCCAGCGGCGATGGCAGCGGTTTCGTTGGGTGTGTCGGAGGTGCGGCCAGGGCCCGTGCCGGTGGTGACGGCTGCGGAGTCTGCCCCGGTGGAATGGGAGGATCAGGCGCTGCGGAGGTGTACCGCGGAATTCTCGCTGGAACCGGCGAAGCCGTCGCTGACAGCCTTGCGGGTGAATGGGAAGTTGATTGTGGACCGGGCTGCTCCACTGTATCGAGTGGAGACGGGGAAGGGGTGCGGAGGATGGGAACTGATTCGTGTGGAGACGGTATGCCTACGAGGCGCATCCGCGGACCAAGGGGGCGACGGGATATCCGGACAAGATTCGCGATGGATGAACGTGAAGATGGTGAGGTTGCCTTCGTGGGAGAACTATGGGGCGATTGGGATCGCAGTGACGGCGCGTGTGCAGCACACGGTTCCGCTGCAATTTTGGGAGGTGGCTATGGGGAATGGCATGCGGACAGAGAAGGCGGTGTTCCGATTGGATACGACTCGGGAGTTTGGGAAGGAGAAATTCAGTTGGAAGGTGGATGCGCCGGGGCGGATGGCGATTTGGGACGTGGCGGCGAACGGGGCAATGCTCAACCCGGTGTGGAGATATTACGCGCCGGCCTGGAGGCTCGCGCCACAATTAGCTAGCGGGCGAACTCGAGTTGGATGATGATGGGGGTTTGGATGGGGGCTGCAACGATACGGATCTGAGAAAAGGTATCGGCTACACGTGCGTGTCGTTTGTCGGGGGTGTATTTGATGTGAAGCTGAGCGGATTCGCCTTCCTTCAGTTCGGTCTTGTTGAGCGTGACGTGAAGGTCATGGGCGAACATGGGACTCATTTCAAGACGCACTCCGCCGGCGAAGGAGTTGGAGATTTCGATGGTGCCTTCACCGGGTTTGGCGACGTCGAAGATGAGCTTCTTTTGTGACGCACGGACGGCGTTTTGGAGTTGCTCCAGGGTGGGTCCGGTGGGGATTTGGAAACTGCCGGAGGCTGTACCTTCACCGGGCTTCATTGGGCCAAAAGGACTCTCGCGGGTGACCCTCTTAACCAGGAACCAGCGCCACTCGCCGTTTTCCACGCGCCAGGTGCTGCCAAGGGGCATGCGAACGTTCATCAATCCCTGAGGGGGGATCAGGACTTCGGTGTCGCACTCGATGACGACGGAGGCCTTGGTGAACTCTTCTTTGTATGCAATGCTGGCGATTTTGAAGGAGCGGCAGCGGCGCTTCTCGGCTTCGTAGAAGGCGTCCTTGCTGTCTTCGGCTACAAACTGGTCAGCGACTCGGAACTTGCCGTCAACGTGGGCTTGATAGAACTTCGTGATCGAGTCACGGAGGGCTTCGTCGACGGCAGGAGGAGCCTTCGAGAACAGGTCGGCAGGGGCTTGGGCGAGCCCGTAGACGAAACCCAGTAAGGCCAACGTAGCGCCTCGGAGAACCATACTCCGATTTTAACAGCGAAGTTAGAAGCCGCTTTGCGGGCGGTAACCGGGGCGATGCCGGAGACGGTATTTCTTACCGACGTCGGACATCATCTCCACATTGATCTTGCGGAATCCCTCGTTGGGATTGGGCTGCGGATAATACGTGATGGTGTAGGAGTTGCCCAGGGATTCACGGATGGATTCGAATGCCTCAACCTGCTTCTGCCAGGTTTTTGCGAAGTAGACCTGGCCGCCGGTGCGGGTGGAGATGCGTTTGAAGACGCTGGTGGAGACGGGGTCCTTGGAAGCATCGTTGGTGGAGATGACGTAGATGGGGATACCTTCGTCCTCGGCAACTGTGCGGACGTCGTCGGGGGCCACCATGCTGGCGTTGTCAGGGCCGTTGGAGAAGACGATGACCACTTTACGGCCGGGGACCTTGGCAGCGTCGCGGAGTGTCAGGAGAAGTGCATTGTAGAGGGCGGCGTCATCGCCGGCGACCGCCTTGCGGAGACCCATGATCGCTTCGCTGTGGTCTTTCAGAAGGGAGGAAGCGCGAGAGAGATTGCGGCTGAAGGTGTAAACGGCGACCGAATCGGCACGATCGAGACCGCGGATAAAATCAGCGATCGCGTCAGAGGCGTAGACGAAGCCGCGGTACATGTAATTGCTGGTGTCAAAGAGGACGAACACGTTGGTCCCGACGAAGGCATCGGCGTTGACGCCTTTTTCCCGTTCCTCGGGATTGATGACCATGGGCTTGGCTGTTCCGTCTTCGGCGATGACACTGGGAGCGCGATTGCCTTCGGCGAAGGTATTCATCTTTTGTTGAATACCGTCTTCGGTGATGCGAAAGTCGCTATGTTTGAGTCCGTTGATATAGCGTCCTTTGTTATCGGTGACCTGGAAGGTCAGCACCACCATGTCCACTTTTACGCGGAAGGTGGGGCGGGAGGCGTCCTGGGCAAACAACCAAGCTGTACCGGCGAGAATACCCGCAATCGTCGATGCGATTAGGAACCTGCGCATAATTTCGAATGATCCTCCTGACGCTATCTTTCCAATTATTCTAATGTCTTTGCTTCGTTCCCGCCGCGAGCCTGGCGCCGGGCATCGGCCCCGACGGTACGAAGGCTGCGGAGCAAAGCAGGCCAATCCTCGAGGTGGGTAGCGAAGATACGCTCCACTGTTTTCTGGGTCCACTCGGGGATCAGGACGTTGAGCTGAGAGGGGGAAAGCTGCAACTCGCTGGCGAGGGCCGCGTAGTAAAGCAGATTCGATTCCCAGCTTTCGGCCATGATGCGGCTTGAGTAGCCCATGAGGGTTGGAAAGGTACGAAGATTGAGTAGTTCCGGATAATAGCTGTGAGCAAGGGTAGGTTTCGGAGTGCCGAAGGCACGAGAGATGGCGGCGTAATTCGCCTTGTCGGGCTGGGCACTGGCGATGCGTTGGATTTCGCGGCCGAGGTGACCAGCGCCCTGTTTGCCAGGACCGGCGAGATCGGCGGCGAGCAGAAATAATTCCGATGGTGTGGTTTGCTCGAGTGCGCCACGCACGTCGCCGCCGGCGAGAAGCGATTCAATGCGGCGGACGCGATTGGGTACCGCACGACGGTCGAGCGACTCGAGGACTGCTTTCCGCTGGTTGGTATCGAGTGAGGCCTCAGCGAGCAGGGCTTCACCGGCGCGCATATGCAGCCCAACCCAGTGGAGTTGCGAAGGAGTGACGCGCCACCAGCGTGGGACTTTGGCCATGACGATCATTTGGGGGACGAGATCGCCCCAGATGAGGGCCTGTTCGCGAGATGGAATGAGGAAATTCTGCTCTGCTTCAGCGAGGGCATAGGGGAGACTGGAGAGCGAACCGACGAGGCGCCCACCGGCGCTGGAGGGCCAGCCGGTACCAAACACCTCGGTGTTCTTCCAGGTTTGAGAAGCGCCCTGGAGACCGAGGAAATCATGGCTGCGGACGAAGATCGGATTGGTCTGCAGGATCTGTGCTCCCGGCGGTGCGTAGTGGACGTAATTGAGACCAAGCAGCGCATCACGCATCATTGGTGCGAGATGGCTGCGGATGTCCTTGAGTTTTTCGGGATCGGCGCCGGCCTTTTCCACCTGGGAGCGGATGTTGAGCTTGCGCTGCTGATCGATGTGGCGCTCTGTCCAGTAGCCGAACGCCATGGAGTTTTTCTCCACGGTGGTCATCGCAGCGCGAGGCACCTGAATTTCGGAGATGCGGGCGGCGAGGCGATTGATGAGCGCGGGGTTCATCTTATCGCCCTTGGCGATGGCATCGAGGTGATCGGAGACATCGAAGAGGAGCTTGAGGGAGGGCAGCCGCTGTAGCTCGTAGATGCGGATCATTTCCTGGACGAGCTGGCGGTGGGAGTCGGCGTCACCGGGGTTCACGGCGCCAGCGAGCAAGTCGAGAAGGCGATCGTGGGGATTGACGTTGGCGGGAGCGCCGGTGGCCTTCAGAACGAGATCGACGCCGGCGCGACCTGCATCGAAGAGCTCCCGGTGGTTCTTCACTTTGGTGAACGCGGTGAGCAAGCTGGAGAGCGTGGCGTCAGCATCCTGTTCCGGTAGCGTGCCCTGGCGGTGGAAGATCTGCCAGAGGCTGATGAGAGACTGCAGCGTGCCGGCGGTGTTGGCCTTGAGCGCCTGGTCTCGAATCTGGAGGACGCTTTGGGCCGTATCGAGGTACTGCAGAATAGTTTTGTCCGTGAGTGAGGAAACCTCGGCGAAGATAGCGTACTGAGAACCGAAGGTGCGGTATTCGCGGGCGAGGCGGTCTACTGTGGCGGTCTCGATCGCCTTGGCGCGGCGGCGATTCATGTCGGTGAGCGCCATGTAAATCTTGAGGGGCTCATTCTCGACAGCTTTGCGGCAGAGGCCGAACAAGGCTTCGATCACGTCGTCGGGGTCCTTCCAGCCGGTAGCAGCCTTAGTCAGTTTGCCGTCGTACTTGCCATGCGGGTGGTGGATGAAGAGGTTCTTCCACATTTCGACACCGCCGGGCAGATGCGGTTTGCCGTCGGGTTCGATGCGGAGGCGAGTGGTGAGGAGCATGAGCTCCGTATTGGCGCGGAAGACGGGGCGGGCAGGGCCGGGGCTGGTGACTCGGCCGCGGAGCGCGTTGTAGAAGCGCTTCATGCGAGCGGGTTCGGTGAGGTAATCGAGGGATGGGCCGGTGATGCGGGCGAGGGAATCGTAGTAGCTGGCGAGCCAGCCGTCGTCACGGGAGATGAGCTTCTCGATGAATACAGCGCCCTGATCGGGCTGGGCTCCGGCGAGTTCGGCCCACATCGCAAGGGAACGCTGCCCGCCCGGGACAGGCATCTTGCCGCCGCGGAGTTGGAGCATGCCACCGAAGAAATCGAGGACGTGGGAGAACGCTTTGATGCGTTGCACGGGGAGGGCTTTACGAAGCTCCTCAGCAGTTTCGGGATCTAGCTTGGAGAGAGCCAGATAAAGACGGCAGAGCGAGGGATCACCAAGGAAGGCGTCAATGAATTCACCGGTCTGCTTATCCTTGGGACCGATCCAGTAGTCCGGTGTGTAGAGGACGGGGACTTTGGTGGCGGAGTAATCGTAGGTAAACGGCCGGTTGGAGCGGAGGGACTGCTCGAGTTCAGCGAGAGGGAATCCGGAGTCGATCGTGAGGAAGGCGCGCGAAGCGTTGACTGTTTCGAGGACGACTTCACTGCCGCATCCGCCGCGCATGCGGTAGCCGAGGATGCGCAGGAGATCGCCGGTTTGCGTCGATTCGCAGGTTTCAACCTTGATCGTTTTGGACTCTCCGGCGAGCTTGGTGAGTTCACGAGCCTGAGTCAAGTACTTGACGACCAGCTTGAGGTACTCGGTCTGATCGAGGGCTTCGCTGGAGCTTGCGGCCTGATAGCCGTTGGTGACGACGTTGCGGGCGAGAGCGCCGAGAACTTCGTCGGTGGAGAGGTCTGGAGACAGTGCCGCCATCCGAGCGAAGGAGCGGAGCGGGCCAGGGATTTCCACGATGGTGGTCTGGCGGGATGGGGGAGGAGCGGCATCGGCGAGGGCGATTCCGGAGCCACCTGCATCGCGGAAGGTCTGGAGGTGGCGAGTGGCAGCGGCGCGATCGCCTGCAATGAGGTCGAGCTCAACGAGCCTGCGGGCGGCAGCCATCTTGGCACTGCGGTTGGACTCGATGGCGATGAGCTTTTCGTAGGCGGCTCTGGCGCCACCGTCGCCGTGGCTATCGAGGAAGCTGGCGTAGGCGCTGGCTGCGCCGGCGTCGTTCGGATTCTGCTTCAGATTGCTCTCAAGCAGAGTCCTTGCTTCCGCTATTTCACCCTTAGCCTCAAGCTGCTGCGCCTGCCCGGTTACACCCTGTTGGGCGATTACCGCCTGCGCCAATCCCAGAAGGAAAAGAACGAGTACTTTTCTCATCAGGCGACCCTCGTTATGAATTTTCACGGCACATGCCAAAGCAACATGCGCCCATTGGCTTAATACTCTACCACCTTTGCAGCAGAAAAACTGGAGGGGTTAGGAGTGTGCCATCTTGTAATGGATGCCGACGAATTACAGAGCGGAGTTGACGGGAGTGTTGGGACAACCCGTGGCGGAGAATCCCACAGGTGTGATGCAGGAGGCCGCCTTTGCGGCATGCGGACTCGAGTGGCGCTACCTGACGATTGAGGTGAGTCCCACGAATCTTGACGCCGCGATACAGGGTGTGCGCGCGTTCGGAATGAGAGGAATCAATCTGACGATCCCGCACAAGGTGGCGGTGATTCCTTTCTTAGATGGGTTGTCGGAAGAGGCACGTGTGATTGGCGCGGTGAACACGGTGGTGCGGCGCGGCGATGAACTGATTGGCGAGAACACCGATGGGAAGGGGTTCCTTCGCGGGGTGCGGCAGGATGGGGGCATGGATCCACGGGGGAAGCGAGCAGTGATGCTGGGGGCTGGCGGGGCGGCGCGGGCGATCGCGACGGAATTGCTGATGGCTGGTGTGACGGAGTTGGTGGTCGTGAACCGGAGCGTCGAACGGGGTGAGGCGATGGTGCGACATTTACAGGAAGGAACGAAGGGACCGATTCGTTTCGCGCCTTGGGTAGGGACGTATGCTGTTCCAAGTGATGCGGACTTGTTTGTGAATGCCACGTCGATCGGGCTGTATCCGAACGTGAATGATTGCCCGGATGTGGATTTGGCGAACGCTAAGGAATCGCTGCTGGTGTGCGATGCGGTGTTCAATCCGCCGGTGACCGGATTGATTGCGAAGGCGAAGGCGCGCGGGTTGCGTGTGCTGGACGGGCTGTCCATGCTGGTGTATCAAGGGGTAATCGGGTTTGAGTTGTGGACCGGCGTGAAGGCTCCGGAGGCGGTGATGAAGGAGGCGCTGGAAAAGGCGCTGCAATAGATGCCAGCACGAGTGAGTGAGTCGCTGGTGATCCGCAGCTTCCCCTTTGGGGAGGCGGATCTTATCGTGAGCTATCTGACGCGCGATCAAGGGAAGATGCGTGGCGTAGCGAAGCGGGCGCGGCGGCCCAAAAGCAATTTTGGCGCAGGTTTGGAGCGGCTTTCGCACGTGCGGATGGTGTACTACCAAAAAGAGAACCGGGAACTGACGACCCTGGATTCGTGCGAACTGATTCGCTCTCCTTTCTCCTTGATGGCGAACTATGAGACAGGGATCGCACTTGATTACATGGCAGAGTTTACGGAGGAGCTGTTGCCGCTGGGGGAGCCAAGCGAAAAACATTTTCGACTGCTTTTGTCGGTGCTGGATTATCTCCATGGGGCGAAGGGCGATGCGCAGGCGGTTTGGCCGGCGACGATTTATTTCGCGCTCTGGGCTGTGCGCCTGGCGGGGTTTCTCCCTGGGTTGCGCGGGAAGCCGGAGTCGCTGGAGATAGCGAGAGAAGTATTCGAGCGTCCGGTGAAGGATCTGACGCCACGCGAATGGTCGCGGGCGACGTGTTCAGATCTGCGGCACTGGCTGCACCGCATGATCGAGGATCATGTGGAGAGGCGGCTGCATGTGGCGCCGATGTTGGAGAATTTGTAGCGACTGTGGGTGTAATCTGAGGAGCATGTTGCTTCGCTTGCGGCTTGCTGTTGGTGTGCTTTTGTTGCTGTCCGGGTTGCGCGGACAGGACGCTCAGGTTTATGAGGAATACCGGCGCTGGGTGTCGATGCAGCCGGTGGGTGTGCAGCGCGGGCCGGATGTCGAGGCTCGTTACCGGGAACATCTGCGCGGGACGGGGCTGGATGAGAAGACGATTGAGGAACGGCTTCAGTTCCTGCGCGCGCAAGGGCGGCGGATGGAGGTGGAGCGGTGGAACCGGATTCTCACTTCTGAGAAGCCGACGTTCAATACGGCTCCGAATGTGTTTCTGGTGGAGATGGCGAAGGGGCGAAAGCCGGGTAAGGCGTTGGATGTGGGGATGGGGCAGGGGCGTAACGCCATCTGGCTGGCGCAACAGGGTTGGGAAGCGACGGGTTTCGATCCTGCGGAACGGGCGGTGCAGGCAGCCGAGGCTTCGGCAAAGCGGCTAGGCGTAACGTTGCACACGCAGGTGGTGGGTGTGGAAGCCTTCGACTTCGGCGAGCAGCAATGGGACCTGATTGTGCTGAGTTATGTGGGGGCACGTGGGTTTACTGAGAAAGTGGTGCGCAGCTTGCGCCCGGGTGGAGTGCTGGTGCTGGAGGCGTTCCATCGTGACGCGACGAAGGGGAGTTCGATTGGCGGCGGGGTGGTGTTTGACAGCGGGGAATTGCCGGCCCTGTTCCGCGAATTGCGGGTGGTGCGCTATCAGGAGCCGCTATCGGTGGCGGACTTCGGGCGGCAGCGCGTGCGAGTGGTGCAACTCTGCGCGGAGAAACCGGCGGAGTGAGTTACCGCGCGGTGTGATAGATGGTGGTGGCAAGCATCGCCATCAGTTGTGTGTTCTGCTGCTCCGTGAGATCGGAAACTACGAAGCCCAAAGATGTGGGCGTTTCGATAGCCGCGGTTTGGAGACCGCCGATTGAGGATTGATAGACAGGGATGCCGTCAGCCTTCATCTTGGCGAAGAGGAACTGCGCGGGGAGGGCTTCGCCATCGCGCTTCGCAGTGACGATGACGGACAGGCGCTGGGTTCCGTTGGAAAAGACGATGTGCGTAAAGGCGCGGCCGTTGACGCGGCAGATGTGGCTTTCGGCCATGGTGAATCCCGCGGGGATCGCCTTTTGGGCTGCGGGGACGATTTCGATATGCGCCGCGGGGAGCGGTCGCTGGAGTTCGCCGAAAGGCGGCTTCTTGCGTTCGAGCGTGCAGTGAACGTGATCGTTTTGGCCGGTTCCAAGGAGTGCGGCGAGTTGGGCGCGCATGGGGCGATAGGCAGCGAACCATGTGGTCGCGGTGAGTGCGACTAAGGTGAGTGAGGCCGCAACGGCCTGCCATGCGGGTTGTGACCACCATTGGGGGGCTGGGTGTTGGATACGCGCGCGGATGCGGGTATCGAGCCCGATGGGGACAGGTTGGGCGTCCACGGCACGGCGCAGGCTCTGCTTCAGAGATTGGATTCGAGCCAGTTCGGCGGTGCAATGCGGGCAGGTGTTGAAGTGGGCGGCAAGCCCCACAGGCGCGCCATCGAGTTGGGCGTCAGCGGCACGGTCGAGCCAAGGCTGGGCTTGCTGGCAGTTGATCGTTGACATGGTTTGCTGCCTGGTAGATGCCAGCGCTCCTTCATTCTATTCCCCGCAATGGCGGGAATTTGTTGCGGCCGGTTTGGGATTCATGGGGGTGATGCGGAAAAACTGGCGTGAGTATCTGATGGAAGGCGCCCTATTAGGTCTGTTCATGGTGTCGGCGTGCTGTTTCGCATTGCTCCTGGAGCATCCGGCATCACCCGTGCATGGGGCGATTGGGAATGATTGGGCGCGACGGGCATTGATGGGTATCGCCATGGGCGTGACGTCGTTTCTGCTGGTACGGTCTCCGATGGGAGCGCGGTCCGGGGCTCACATGAATCCGGCGGTGACGCTGACTTTCTGGAGGTTGGGCAAGGTGGAGACCGCGGACCTGCTGGGATATGCGACGGGCCAGTTTGCCGGGGGTGTGGCGGGAGTCGCCTTGATGAGTGTGTTGTTCACGGGGTCGATCGGGCATCCCAGCGTGAATTACGTGGCGACGCTGCCCGGTGCCGGGGGAGTTGAGTTGGCCTTTGCGGCGGAGGTGGGGATCAGCTTTCTGCTGATGACCGTTGTGCTGTTCAGCAGCAATCACCGGGAATGGTCGCGGTACACACCGGTGTTTGCCGGTGTGCTGGTGGCGCTTTACATCGCGGTGGAGGCTCCGGTGTCGGGGATGAGCATGAATCCGGCGCGGACGTTCGGGTCAGCGCTCCCGGCCCGACTGTGGACGGCGTTGTGGGTGTACTTTGTGGCTCCGCCGGTGGGCATGCTGCTGGCGGCGGAGATGTACGTCAGGACGCGCGGAATGCATCGAGTGTTTTGCGCGAAGTTTCACCATCATAATGGCCGGCGGTGCATCTTTCGCTGCCGGTTTGGAGAGATTGCATGAAGAATGTTTTGTGGATCCTGTGGGTTGTGCTGGGCGCGGGGAGCGCGATGGCACAGCGGTCGGAATTGGGTTTAATGCTGGGGGCGTTTCAGCCCAAGGATCGAATGTCGGGAAGCGCCCGGCTGGAGATTGGAGCGGGGATGTCGCTTTATGCGAACTATGGATTGCGGGTAGTGGATGGGAAGAAGGCTGCGCTGTATGTGGAAGTGCCGTTCATCGCCACGCCGCAGCACAAGATCGCGTCGGCAGTGGGAAGCGCGACACGGGACGTAGCGACGATTTATTTGACGCCGGGGCTTCGCCTGAAATTCGCCCCTGGCAGGCGTGTTGCGCCGTACATAGCCGGTGGAGCGGGTTGGGCGCTGTTTGAACAGAGCACGACTCGATTGGATGGCAGGCCCAACGAAGCTCCGCGACTGCTAAGCCGGGGTGCAGTGAATTTTGGAGGCGGCGTGGATGTGCGGGTCTGGAGGTTCGTCTGTGCGCGCGGGGAAGTGCGGGACTTCGTGAGCGGGAATCCGGCCTTTCAGGTGGCGGTGCGTGGTGGGGCGCAGCACAGTCTACTGGTTGCCGGTGGATTCGCGTTGCGATTCTGAAAGAATTTTTCGTTGGGCGGGAATAAGGTGGGGGCTCCGGTGGATACAGCGGATGCACACATGACTAGACGGAGCATCAGTGTTGGGATCGGCGCCGCTGGATTGGCTGTGGCGGCAACTACCGCACTGCTCGCTTTCGGGTTGCCGGCGCAACCGGTGCGGATGAACGAGAAGGCACCGGAACTGACGGGGAAGGCTTGGTTGAACACGGACGTGCCGGTGCGATTGAGCGAGCGGCGAGGGCTGGTGACCATCGTGCATTTCTGGACGTATGGCTGCATCAACTGCAAGCGGAACCTGCCGATTTACCAGCGATGGCACGAGCGGTTCGCGGCCAAGCAGGTGGCCGTGATTGGCGTGCATAGTCCGGAGTTTGAAGCCGAAGCCGTGGCGGCGAATGTGGCGCGGCAGACAAGATTGTTTCACATCGAATACCCTGTACTTCCCGATCCGGGTCTAGTAAACTGGCGGCGCTGGAATCAGCAATTCTGGCCCACCGTTTATTTGATTGACCGTAGGGGAAGAATCCGTTACCGCTGGGAAGGCGAGATGAATTACGCCCATCTGGAAGGGGAACGGACAATGACAACACTCATCGAACAGTTGCTTGAGGAGACCCCTTGACGATTCCCATGAGGACGGCCGAATCGCGGCGCGAAGAATTCGAAGCAAGCGCACTGCCGCACATCGATGATCTATTTCGCACCGCTTCCGCGATGGTGGGCAGCAAGACGGTGGCTGAGGATCTGGTGCAGGAGACCTTTCTGGAGGCATGGAAGTCGTTCCACCGATTTGAAGCCGGGACGAATTGCCGGGCCTGGATGTTCAAGATCCTGATTCACCGGGTTCATCATTACCGGCGCAAATGGTATCAGTGGTTCAGCAAAACGACGAGCGACGAACTGCTGGTGGATAACCTGAAGTATGAAGCGCCGCTGCCGGAAGGCATTCAGGATGAGGAACTTTTGAAGGCTCTGGAAACGATTCCGGAGATGTTTCGAGTGATTGTTTTGTTGGCGGATGTGCAGGAGTTTTCGTACAAAGAGATCGCGACGATGCTGGAGATTCCGGTGGGGACGGTGATGTCGCGGCTGAGCCGGGGAAGGAAGCATTTGCGGGAGCAGTTGCTGACGATTGCGCCTGGATTTACACATCCGGCGTTGCCTGCCAGGGAGGGCCGCAGTCTATGAATTTGATTCACGGAAAGAACCCATGCGGGCGATATCAGCCGTTGCTGGATAGTTACGTGAGCAACGAACTGCTGGTGGAGACGACGCACGAGGTGATGCGGCATGTGGAGAGTTGCTCGTCATGCCAGTTTGAATTGGAAGAGCGGATGCGGCTGCGAGGCGCATTGCGACAGGCTGTGAACGGGATTGAGACGCCGGAAGGCTTGCGATCACGCGTATTGGCGGGGCTGGAGCGGCCGGTGGTAACGGATGCCGCGGTTTCGAGGCGCAGCAGTGTGCGCTGGATGCAGATGGCGGCGGGAGTGGCCGTGCTGCTGTTTTCCGGGTTGCTGTTCCAGGTTCTGGTGCGCGATCCGGGTCGATTTGCGTCGTTGTTGGATATGGCCTGGCATCAGCATGAAGGCTGCACGCTGGCTGGTCACTATCCGGCGGAGCCGCCAACGGAAGCGAAGATGCGCCACGATCTAGGGACGCATTATGAAGCGCTGCTACCCGTGATGCAGAAGGAGTTGGGCGAATACCGGATCCGGAAAGCGCACATTTGCCGGCCTGGGGGACGGGAGTACGCGCACTTCATTCTGCAGAAGGGCGATGCGTTGATTTCGGTGTCGCTGTTGAAGAAACAGGATCGCGAGGCTTTGGGGGCGAAGGTGACAAACACGGCCAGGAACGGCGGGCACATCGCGGCGTTTGAGACCGGTGCGTATTTGGCGTTTGTGATGGGCAACGTGGGAGCGGTGGAAGCCGAGCGTGTGGCGCTGGCGATTGCGCCTGGCGTGCGCGCGGCCGGATTGTAAACTTGGTGAGCCTATGAGACGATGCTCATGTTGGAAGCTGCATGAGCACGCAACAAGGGGCACTGGCGCACACGATATCGGAGATTCGCGGAGGCAACGCCACCGCTCTGAATGACATGTCGGAGCGGATGTACAAGGAGCTGAAGCGGATTGCCGCCGCACAGTTGCGGCGTGAGTCGCCGGGGCACACGCTGCAGCCGACGGCGTTGGTACATGAGCTGTACATGCGGCTGGCCGATTGGGGCGGCCCGGTGGATGACAAGTCTCGCGCGCATTTTCTGGCGCTGGCGGCGACTATCATGCGGCAGATCCTGGTTCATCACGCACGGCGGCGGAAGGCGGCCAAGCGCGGAGGCGGGCAGCAGCGGATCACGTTGGAAGAAGCTTCGTTGTCGAGCGATGGCGCGCCGGAGGTGGCGGCGTTGGATGAGGCTCTGACGGAATTGGCGAAGACGGAAGGGCGGAAGGCGAAGGTGATTGAGCTGCGCTATTTCGGGGGATTGTCGGATGTGGAGATTGGCGAGGTGTTGGGGATCTCGGTGGCCACGGTGGGCCGGGATGTGCGGCTCGGGCTGGCGCTGTTGTATCGAAGCATGCGCGAAGGGCAGAGCTAAGGGAGTTGGAACACGGGGTCAGGGTGCGCGTCTTTGGGTAACGTGAGCTTGCGCATCACTTTTCTTTCGGCGATGGAGATGACGTAGACGATACCGAGTTCTTCGGCGGAAGCGAAGGCGTGTTTGCCATTGGGGGATACGGTGAGGGAGACAAGCGGGCCGGGAAGCTTTGCGGTGCGGCCTGTCACTTTTAACGTTGTGGTGTCGGCGAATTCGACGACTTCATCGTGCATGCAGGCGACGATGACCTGCTTGCCGTCGGGTGTGGCAGAGATGCGGACGGGGCCGTTGCTGGTGGGAATGGTTCCTGCGATGGATTGCGTGGCAGTGTCGATCACGGTGACTTTTGCGGACTCGCGATTGACGACGTAGACTCGCTTGCCGTCGGCGGATAATACGCTGCCTTCGGGACGCGTGCCGGTGGGCAGGCTTTTGATGGCACCGGAGGCGAGGTCGATGATGGTGACGTTTCCGGAATTGGAGTGGCTGATGTAGGCGTGCTTGGCGCCGGGGCCGAGGACGACCATGTGCGGTGTCTTGCCGCCGGTCGGGTAAGTGCGCTCAATCTTCTTTGTTTTGGGGTCGATCCAGAGAAGCTGGTCAGGGAGTTCGGTAGTAACGGCGAGCTTGCCGGTGGCGCGATCGAGATCGATGCCGTGCGGCCGGCGGTATTTGCCGAGGTCGATCTCGCCGATTTTCTTGCGCGCTTTGACATCGATGATGGAGACGAAGTTGCCGCCAGTGCCTTCCTGCTCAATGCGCATGGTGCCGTTGTCGGTGGTGTAGAGGAAGCGGTGGTCGGCGGAGAAGACCATTTCATGGGGATGCGGACGCACGGCGGTGCGGGCGATTTCCTTGCCGTCCATGGTGTAGAAAGCCATGGCGCTGGCGCCTTTGAGGAGAACGGCGAGTTCTTGCGCGTGCAAGGTGCCAGCGAGCAGGAGTAAATGGATCATTTGGTCACCGCCTTTACGTCGTCCTTGACAAACCAGAGTATTCCAGCGAGCAGCAGGAGGCCAGCGAGGACATAAACAATGGCGGCCGAGGAGATGGCTGGGCCGAGTCCATATTGATCACCGAGGAAGCCGATGATGACTGGGGCAGTTCCTCCGCCGGCGAGCCAGCCGATAGTGTTCATCAAGCCTGCTGCCGCGCCGCGAGCTTCAGGGCGCACCACTTCATAGACGGAGGCGAATATGTTGGCGTCGTAGAGACCTTTGAAGAAGCCCCAGCCAACGAGGGCCGTGATCAGCACGGGGATGGACGTGGTCAGGCCGCAGAGCACGACGAAAGGCGCGCCGAGCAGCAGGCCCGCCGATTGAACCATCATGCGGCCGCCGGGGGATTTGCGGCGAAGCATGTCGGCGAGATAACCGCCGAGCGCCGAGCCGGCGAGGCTGGCCAGTTGCAGGAAGAGTGTTGCGGTAAGGCCTGCCATGGCGAGACTGAGGTGGAATTTGTCGTAGAGGAATTTGGGCATCCAGGAAAGCATGACGGTGGCGACGAAGTTGGAGCAGGCGAAGGCTCCCACCAGGACGCGGACGGTGCGCGTGCGCCAGGCGAAGGTGAGGAACTCGCCCATGGTGAGGGGGCGGCCGGCAGTGAGGTTTTCGGCTGCGCCGCGTTGCGGTTCCTGGAGCCATTTGTTGAGAACGATGCCGAGGACGACGCCCAGGCCACCGAAGACGATGAAGCTCAGACGCCATCCGTAGTATTGGCCGATTAAGCCCGCGAAGAAGCCGCCGCCGATGGTGCCGACGTAGACGCTGGTTTGGTGAAAGCCCATGGCGCGGCTGCGTGTTTCCTTGCCGTGGTAATCGCTGATGAGTGACATGGAGGCAGGGAAGTAGAACGTTTCGCCGAGGCCTTCAGCGGCGCGGAAGGCAACGAGGTGGCGGAAGTTGCGCGACAGCGCGGTGGCCATGCAGATGATGCTCCAGGCGTGGAGACCGCCGAGAATCGCGGCTTTGCGTTTGATGCGATCGACGTAGGAGCCGGCGAAGATGGCGCCGAGTCCATAGACGATGGCGAAGGATGAGCCGAGCATGCCAAGCTCGGTATTGCTCAGCGACATTTCCTTCTGCAGAAGAGGGAAGACGGAGAAGATGGCCTGCCGGTCCGCGTAGTTGAAGAACGAGATGGCCCAGAGCATGGCCACGACGTGCCATTTGTAGTTCGGTGATAATTTCTGATTCATGAATTAAAGCGGGATGTTTCCGTGTTTCTTCCTGGGGCTGGAGTCAACCTTATTTTCGAGCATGCGCAGGGCCTGGATGACGCGGGGCCGAGTCTCGCGCGGTTCGATGACATCGTCGATGAAGCCCTGTTCGGCGGCGATGAACGGGTTGGCGAAGCGGTCTTTGTACTCGGCGATCTTTTCGGCGAGCAGCGTCTGTTTGTCGGAGGCGGCGTTGAGCTCGCGGCGGTAGATGATGTTAGCTGCGCCTTCCGCACCCATTACGGCGATTTCGGCAGTGGGGTAGGCGAAGTTGATGTCGCAACGGAGGTGCTTTGAGCCCATGACGCAGTAGGCGCCGCCGTAGGCTTTGCGAGTGATGACCGTGATTTTCGGGACTGTGGCTTCGGCGTAAGCATAGAGAAGCTTCGCGCCGTGCCGGATGATGCCGCCGAATTCCTGTGCGGTGCCGGGGAGGAACCCGGGCACGTCTTCGAGCGTGAGGATAGGAATGCTGAACGCATCGCAAAAGCGGACGAAGCGCGCACCTTTGGTAGAGGAATCGATGTCGAGGCATCCGGCGAGGTGGGCTGGTTGATTGGCGACGATGCCGATGGTTCGGCCATCCATGCGGGCGAAGCCGACGACGATGTTTCTGGCGTAGTGCTCGTGGACTTCGAGGAAATCGCCGTTGTCGACGATGCGGTGGATGATGTCTTTGATGTCGTAAGGAAGGTTGGATTCTTCGGGGACGAGGGTGTCGAGCGATTCATCCATGCGATCCGTAGGATCAGTGCATTCGGCGCGGGGAGGCAGATCGCGGTTGTTCTGCGGCAGGAAGCTCATCAGCTTGCGGATCATCTGCAGGCAATGCTTGTCATCGCCGGCAAGGAATTGCGCGACACCACTGATGGAGTTGTGGGTCATGGCTCCGCCGAGGCGCTCCTTGGTGACGTCTTCGTGAGTGACGGTTTTGATGACGTCGGGGCCGGTGACGAACATGTAGCTGGTCTGATCGACCATGAAAACGAAGTCGGTGATGGCGGGGGAATAGACGGCTCCGCCCGCGCAAGGGCCGAGGATGGCGGAGATCTGAGGGACGACTCCGCTGGCGAGTGTGTTGCGAAGGAAGATATCGGCGTAACCGCCGAGGGAGAGAACGCCTTCCTGGATACGCGCGCCTCCGGAATCGTTGAGGCCGATGATGGGGGCTCCGTTCTTGAGTGCGAGGTCCATCACCTTGCAGATTTTTTTGGCGTTGGTCTCAGAGAGCGAGCCACCGAAGACGGTGAAGTCCTGGGCGAAGACGTAGGCAAGGCGGCCGTGGATATAGCCATAGCCCGTAACAAAGCCATCGCCGTCGATAACCTGATCTTCCATACCGAAGTCGCGGCAGCGGTGGCGGACGAGTTTATCCAGTTCTTCGAACGTTCCTTCATCGAGCAGCAACTCAATACGCTCACGCGCGGAGAGCTTTCCTTCAGCGTGTTGGCGCTTGCGGCGCTCCTCTCCGCCGCCGGCTTCCGCCGTTTGGTGGCGACGGCGGACCTCCTCCAGTCGATTCATGGCCATAAGAGACAAAGGTACCAAAGGGTAACATGAAGGATTGGGATTTCATGATCCACGCAATTATCGGAACTGCAGGACATATTGACCACGGGAAGACGGCGCTGGTGCGAGCGCTGACCGGGATTGACACGGACCGGCTGGAGGAAGAGAAGCGGCGGGGCATTTCGATTGACCTTGGGTTTGCGCATTTACAGCTGACTCCGGAGGTTTCCTGCGGATTCGTGGATGTTCCGGGGCATGAGCGGTTCGTGAAGAACATGCTGGCGGGGGTGGGAGGCATTGACATTGTGCTGCTGGTGGTAGCGGCGGATGAGTCGATTAAGCCGCAGACACGGGAGCATTTCGATATCTGCCGGTTGCTGGGGATTCCGCGCGGGATTGTGGTGATCACCAAGGCGGACCTGGTGGATGCGGAATTGGTTGACCTGGTGAAATTGGAGGTGGAGGAGTTCACGGCGGGGTCGTTCCTGGAGAATGCGCCGAAGGTGGCGGTGAGCGCGGTGACAGGGGCGGGGCTGGACGAATTGAAACAGGAGATAGCGCGGCTGGCCAAAACAATTCCGGCAAAGAACGTTTCGCATCATTTCCGGCTGCCGGTGGACCGCGCGTTTTCGATGAAGGGATTCGGCGCAGTGGTGACGGGTACGCTGGTTTCCGGCGCACTACGCGTGGAGCAGGAAGTGGAAATCCAACCCGGCGGGCAGCAGGTGCGCGTGCGAGGGATTCAGGTGCATGGCAAGCCGGTTACGAAGGCATTTGCCGGGCAGCGCACGGCAGTGAACCTGGGCGGAATTGATCACAGCGAGTTACGGCGGGGAATGGTGGTGACGGAGCCTCAGCGGTTCGCGGCGGCGAAGCTGATTGATTGCTCAGTGGACTTGCTGGCCTCGGCGAAACCGCTGCGGCATCGGGCTCCGGTGCACTTTCATTCGGGGACTGCGGAGATTGAGGCGGAAGTGCGGATTCCGAATTCGGGGCGGATTGAGCCGGGCGCGAAGGGGTACGTGCGGATCGCGCTGCGCGAGCCGGCGTTGCTGCTGCCAGGGGACCGCTTCATTTTGCGGATGTTTTCGCCGGTGGTGACGATTGCGGGCGGAACTGTGCTGGATATTGCTCCGCCGCGGAAGTTGAGTACGGCGGGCGAACGGCTGGCATTGATGGAGAGGTCCAGTGTGCCGGAGCGTGTGCGGCTGCTGGTGCGGGAAGCGCCGCTGGGGATGAGCATGGCGCAACTGATTGCGCGTACGGGCATGACAGCGAAGGAACTAACGGCAGCCATCGGGACGGCAAAGCTCGGATGGATGGAAGACCACCAGTGGGTGATGGAGCCGGGAAACCTGACGGAGTTGCAGGGGCGGATGAAGAAGACGCTGGCAGCGTTTCACTCGCAGAATCCGCTGCAGCCGGGGTTGTCAAAAGAGGTGCTGCGGAGCCGCGATCTCACGGGAGCGCCGGCGTTTCTTCTGGATGCAGTGCTGCGTATCACGGCGGGTATTACGGCCGATGGCGATGTGATCCGGCTGTCGTCGCACAAGCTGGCGTTGAAGGGGGATGAAGAGCAGGCGTTGAAGAAGATCGAAGACGCGTTTGCGACTGCGGGGCTGGCGGTTCCCTCAGCGCTGGAAGTTCTGAAGTCCTGTGGGGTGGATGCGGTGCGGGCGCGATCGCTATTGGCGATTCTATTTCGGGATAAGCGGCTAGTGAAGGTGGCGGAGGATCTGCTGTTTCATCCTTCTGCCTTGGATCAGTTGCGGCATCTGCTTTCAGCGCGCAAAGGGGCGCGGTTCAGCGTGCCGGAGTTCAAGGATTGGACTGGTGTGTCGCGCAAGTACGCGATTCCGTTGTTGGAATATCTGGATCGCGAGCGGATCACACGCCGGGAAGGCGATTCGCGAGTGATATTGTGAAAGATTGGCCATGAAACGTAGAAGCTTTTTTCAAGGCGCGGCGGTGTTGCCTGCGTTGCCGGCAGCGGCGCAGTACGGCGGCTCTTCGAGCGCATCGAGTGAAATGCCGAAGTTGACGGAGACGGCTCCGGACGCTGTGGCGGATGGGGTGCGGACGTTTTTCAGTCCGGAGCAATTGGCTACGTTGCGCAGGCTGGCGGAATTGATGGTCCCGGCGATGGGAGAACGGCCAGGCGCCGTGGATTGCGGGGCGGTGGAGTTTCTCGATTTTTTGTTAAAGGCATCGCCGGCGGCACGCCAGACGCTGTACCGGAACGGGCTGGACAGGCTGCAAGCGGAAGCGATGAAGGTGCATAAGAAGGCATTTGCGCAATTGGACGCGGGCGCGGCGGACGGGTTGTTGGCCCCTCTGCGCAAGCCTTGGAGCAATGCGCCAGCGGCTGACCCGTTTGCGCGGTTCCTGCGGGAAGCGCAGGACGATCTGTTACAAGCGACGGCGAATTCCAGAGAGTACGCGCAGGCGATGTCGCGGAGGAGCCGGTCGGCTTCGGGCGTGAACGCATACTGGCTGCCGCTCGATTAAGAGGAGAACGCGATGAAAGAGATTTACGACGTACTGATCATCGGCTCCGGAGCGGCAGGCGGGATGGCTGGATGGGCGCTGGCGCGCGGCGGTGCGAAGTGCCTGATGTTGGACGCGGGCCCGGTGATTGATTACGACAAGCAACGTGTGATGAAGGCGGTGTACGATCTGCCGTATCGCGGCTTTGGACAGCCGGGGCGGTTTCCTCACCTGGTGCAGGCTTCCGAATTTGACGCCAATTTGTGGGCGGATGAGAAGCAGAATCCCTATTCGTACAATGCAGGCGAGCAGTACAACTGGGTGCGCATCCGCGCCGTGGGCGGAAAGACGCTGCGCTGGGGCCGGCAGTCGTGGCGGCTCAGCGATTACGAGTTCAAGTGCAAGGATCATGACGGGCACGGAGAGAATTGGCCCGTTTCGTATGCTGAACTGGCTCCGTTCTACGACCGGATTGAGCCGCAGTTCAAGGTGTCGGGACGCAAGGAGGGGTTGCCCCAACTTCCCGATGGGATTTATCTGAACGATGATTCTCGCGATTCGGGTTGCGTAGCGCGGTTTTCAGAGGCCTGCAAGAAACGCGGGATTACAGCGACCAAGATGCGGCGGGCTACAGGGACTCTGGCGGCATCTTCGAACATTCTGCTGCCGGAGGCGCTGGAGAGCGGAAATCTGACGCTGACTCCGAATGCAGTGGTGCGTGAGATTACCGTGGATCCGAAGACGGGGCTGGCAAACGGTGCGGTGTTCCTCGACCGGCGGTCGAAGCGTGTGTATCACGCGAAGGCGAAGATCGTGATTGTGGGCGCGTCGACGATGGAGTCGACACGGCTGATGCTGAATTCGAAGTCGCGGCAGTATCCGAACGGGATTGCGAACTCGAGCGGAGTGTTAGGGCATTACTTGTTCGATCAGTTCTATGTCAAGGGCAGCGTGATCGCCACCGTGCCGGAAGCGCGGAGTGGGAAGGGTGGTAGGGGATTGATGGGCGGGGGTGGGTATGTAGTCCGGTTCCGCAATGTGAAGGACAAGCAGAAGGATTTCGTTCGTGGGTATGCGCTGGATTTTGGCAGCGGATTTTCCCCGGCGGCGCGTTACTTCCCGCTATACGGAGAAGCGCTGCTGAAGGAGATGAATGAGACTGCGGGCACGGGTTTCAACATCACAACGATGGGTGAGGCACTACCGCTGTTTGAGAATCATGTGCGCATTCATCCGACGATGAAGGATGAATGGGGAATTCCGTCGCTGCACATTTCGCAGAAGTACACGGCGAATGAGCATGCGATGGCGAAGGATGCGATGGAAGTGGGCGCCGAGCTATGCGAGGATGCCGGATTCAAAGTGCTGGCGAAACATCCGCAGATGGTGCCGCCGGGAGAGAGCATTCACGAGTTGGGAACGTGCCGGATGGGCGCAAATCCGAAGACCAGTGTGTTGAATGGCTGGAACCAGTGCCACGATGTGAAGAATCTGTTCGTGGTGGATGGCAGCAGTTTCACGTGTGGCGGCGTGCAGAATCCGACCTTGACGATTCTGGCGCTGTCGCTGCGGGCTAGCGAGTACATCCTGGAGCAGCGCAAGAAAGGCAATCTGTGAAGTGGTTGTTAGTCGCGTGGCTGATGTGGCAAGGCAAGCCGGTACCGCAGCCTTTGCCCTACAGCCACAAGTTGCATCTGGGAATGGGGCTGCAGTGCAAGAACTGTCACACGAATCCGGAGCCAGGAGAGGTGATGGGGATTCCGGCGGCTTCGGTTTGCATGGGGTGCCATCAGAGTGTGAAGACTGATTCGCCTCACATTCAGAAGCTGGCGGCATTCGCGCAGCAGAAGCGGAATGTTCCATGGAACCGTGTGTATCAGATTCCGAGCTACGTGTTCTTTTCCCACAAAGTACACACGGATGGCGGCGTGAAGTGCGAGGATTGCCATGGCCCGGTGCGCGAGCGCGAGGCATTGTGGAAAGAGAAAGACACATCGATGGGAGCGTGCATGAATTGCCACATGGCGAAGAGCGCTCCGAACGACTGCAATACTTGCCATGAGCCGAAGTAAGGTCACACGGCGGAGTGTGCTGATGGGGAGTGCGGGATTGGTGTTTGCGCAATCGAAGCCACGGGCAGGCTGCCAGACGAACGCATGGCGAATTGATGCAGCAAATCCAGATTCGCTGCTGGGAGTGCTGGAACGGATCCGGCATTTCGGCTATGCGGGGTATGAGACGGGATTCCGCAATCTGCAGGGGCGATTCGAGGATGCGGCTGCAACTCGGAAGGCGCTGGAGAAGTATGGACTGGAGTTTCTGGGTTGCCACATTTTCCTGCTGGAGTATGACAAAGACACCGCGATTGCCCCGGCGGAGTTGATTGAGCAGGTAGCGAAGGGCGCGGCGGCGTTGGGCGCGAAACGTTTGATTCTGAGCGGGGCTTCCGTGCGCACGACGGGGTCGTTGAATCGCAAAGCCGCGGCGTTGAATGCGGCGGGGAAGCTGTGCAAGGGGCTGGGGCTGCAACTGGCCTATCACAACCACGATAAGGAATTCCTTGCCGGCGGGGAAGAGATAGAGTCGATGTTGCGGATCACGGATGGGGAGTTGCTGCATCTGGTGATGGACGCGGGCCATGCGTGGCTGGCGAAGGCGGATGTACCTGCGTTTTTCCGGCGGCATGCGGGGCGGATCGACGGGATGCACTTGCGGGATTTTCAGGGTGCCGTCCAGGTGCCGCTGGGTGAGGGAGTGAACGATCTGAAGCCGCTCGCGGCTGCGATTGCGGCCAAGGGGTGGAGCGGTTGGCTGATCAATGAAGAAGAGAGATTGAATGATGGGCGTCCAGGCGATGCGGCGGTGGAGCCGGCACGCAAGCATGTCCGTAAGATCTTTGGAGTTTAGCTATGTCGAGTGTCAAGCCCGCAAGACTGATCCGCGCCGCCGATGGCGGTGTTACATTCCGCCAGCGGTTTACTCCGGCGGAGGCCAACCTGGATTTTCTGAGTTGTGGTGAGTTCGATCTGCCGCATGGGTCGCGATCACAGAGTTTTTGTTTGAAACAGGAGGAGTGCCTGCTGTTTCAAACGGAAGGAACGGCGCATGTGGTGGTGGACGGGCACAGCTACTTTCTGGCCACCTACGATACCTTGTACATTCCACGGGGCGCAGAGTTCCGGTTGTCGAATGAATCGGGGGAGGCTTCACGAATTGTGCAGTGTTCCGCACCGGCGGAGAGCGTCCACCCGGTACATCATGCACGGTTCGCCGATATTTCATCGCGTGAAGAACGCATCCGGCGGCTTAAAGGCAAGGACGTGTACCTGATGCACGACGTGCCGGAGCCGGCCGATAAGCTGGTTGCCGGATACACGTTCTTCCAGCCGCATGCGCGTAGCTGGCCGCCACACAACCATACGGATCAGGAAGAGGTGTACGTGTTCATCCGCGGGCGCGGGGCGATGGAGGTGTATGAGTCGCCCGAGGAGCTGAGCTTTGTGCATAGCGTGAATACCGGGGATATGGTGACGATTCCATATCTGAACTACCATCCGGTGTTTTCGCAGGATGTGCCGTTGGTGTTTATCTGGTGCATCGCGGGTGCGCGCTATTGGATCGGGGATAAGAACAAAGATTTCATGAAGGGGACAACGGGTCCGATTACGACGTGACGCCATTATTCGCAATGGCACTGTTGCCGGCGGCGTTGGCGCCGCACTGTTCGGCCGGTGGGGAACGGATTTGGGAATGCCGCCACGAGGGGCGGGCGTTCACGCTTGTGCTGCCGGAACGGCCGCGCGGTGACGCGATTCTGTTGCTGCATGGGGCGGGACGGACACATCGCACCCTGGTGGAGAACGAGGAGACACGGGCGGCGTTGCTGGCGGCCGGGGTGACGATTGTGATGCCGAACGGAGGGAATTCGTGGTGGGTGGATACTGTGCCGCTGCTCGGACTAATGGACTGGGTGCAGGGGCCGCTGGCGATCGAGAGGTGGTCGGCGACAGGTTGGAGCATGGGAGCGTATGGATCGGTGCGGCTTGTGGAGAAACATCCGGAGCGGTTCACGGCTTGGGCGGGGATCATCGGGTTGCTGGACTTTCCCAATGCGGGGTATCCGAAGGAGTGGAATCATTCGGTGCCGGCGGTGTTTGGGCCGGCAGAGGCTTGGGGCGAGTTGAACCCGATGGGCGCGGTGGAGCGATTGCGGGGGAAGCAGGTCTGGTTCGCGACAGGGGAAACGGCATTTGACCGTAAGATGAACGATGCCTTTCAGGGCAGGCTGAAAGAACTGGGGATTGAGCACCGGTACGAGGTGATAGCGGGTGCGCACACATTCCTGGTGGTGGCACGGTTGTTACCCTTGGCGTTACAGTTTCTCACCAGGCGGTGAGCCTTGAGCGCTCTCTATTCCGAGCTAGGCGTAGAGAGCATTTATGAAAATTGCCGCCACGCTCGGTTTTCTTCTGGCTGTCAGCCTCCCGGCAGCCAATATCCAGTTCGTGAGCATTGAGGGCTTCCTGCATTACGGAGGCGGGACGACACCTCAGGCCACGTTCAGTTCGTCATCGCCGGAGTTCACATCGTCTTTGGACGCGAACAACCTGGGGGTGTTCCAGTTTGTGTGGACGAACAGCACGGCCGCGGTGATCGACAACTTAACGTTCACACTGTTTCTGGATCCAGATATCGACCGCGACGATAACACGTACTTCAACGAGTATGGAGAGTTCCTGTCGGCCTTGTTGCCGGCTGGTGCGCCCAGCGGAGCGCTGGTGTTCAGCAAGTGGGAGATTGATGAGCCGGAGTATGTGTTCGGCAATATCTATACGCATGCAAATGAAGGTGCGCTGGACAATTCCTCGGGAGTGCCGGCGTCGGGTCCAGTGGACGATGTTTCACACGCGATGCTGTTCCGGGTGGTGCAGTTACTGCCTGGGCAAACGCTGACGGTTGCGGGCACGCTGAGTCTGACGGACGCCGCCGGCCTCGGCCATTACGATCCGGATTCGGATGTCTCTTTGTACGTGAACGGTTACGCCACGCTCAGCGATGTTCCCTCGGACATCCCTGAGCCGGCGACGGTTCTGCTGACGGCATCTTCGATCGTTGCTGCTCTCATGGTCCGGCGCAAGTAAAGGAGCCCACCAATGAAACTCCGCTATCTTCTATTCGCATTGTTTCCGGCGGTCTGGCTTGTCTCCCAGTCTTCGCCCGATCTCCAGATCACAGCGATCACGGCTGCCGTGAACACGGATCCGCAAACGCTTGCTACGACGGGAACGCTTTCGGCTACGTTCCGCAACAACGGCTCCGCCGGCACGGCCACAGGCTTTCAACTTCTGGCCTTCGAAGACCGGAACAATAACGGGCGCTACGATGCAGTTACGGACGCCGTGCTGGGCACCGCGAACGTGGCCGCGCCACTGGCCGCGTCCGCCACGACGGGCATCAACATTCCGATCAACGGGGCATTGCTGTTCCGGGGCAACATCATCCACGTTGTGATTGACTCCAATAACGTCATTCTGGAAAGCAACGAAACAAACAATACCCGGCACACGGGCCAATCGAGCGTGTTCACCGGACCTGCCGATACCGCACTGAACCCCATCGTCAAATGGGCAGCAACCAGTTTCACCGAACTCCCCACCTCGCTTTCCACGCTGAGCAGCCCCACGGTTGGCGATGTGAACGGCGATGGCATTCCCGACGTTGTTTTTTCCACCTACGTCACAGCGGTCCGCGCCAATATCCGTGTCGCTTCCGGCGACACCGGAGCGATTCTCTTCACTGTGACGGATCCCAACCTGGAGGTGAACCCCGCGGCGTCCATCACACTGGCGGATATTGACGCGGATGGCCGCCCCGAGCTCATCACCTTCGATGCATTCACGCGACTCCTGGTGCTTGAGCACGACGGCACGCTGAAATGGAGAAGCACAACCATCAATCCGTTTACATGGACTGGACCCCTCGTCGCCGACCTGGACCGCAACGGAACGCTCGAAATCATCGTCGGCCACACTGTCTACTCCGCCGCGACCGGCGCACGCCTGTGGGTAGGCACAGGTGCTTCGGGCCACGGTTACGCGGGCCAAGGCGTCTCTGTTATCGCGGACCTCGATCTTGATGGCACTTTGGAGATCGTAGCCGGGCCCACTGCGTATCGCGCCAATGGCTCCATTTACTGGAACAAGTTGAACACGCCCGCCACGCTTGTCGATGGCCCCACAGCCATTGGAAACTTCGATTCGGACCCCAATCCCGAAATCCTGATCCGTTGCTACAACAACGGCTATGTCTACATGCTGGAACACGACGGCACCGTCAAGTGGGCGGTCAATCACGCTCTCCATCAGTCTTGGGGCGGCACGCCCGTCATCGGCGATGTGGATGGCGACGGGCAGCCCGAGTTCGCCATTGTTGACCGTATCAATCTGATCGTTTATGAAACCGATGGCTCCATCAAGTGGAGTATCCCGATCGCCGAGCACACCTCCGGCGTCACGACTGCTGTCATCTTCGACTTGAACAACGACGGCCGTGGGGAAATTATCTACGCCGATCAGACGAAGTTCTACATTCTCCGTGGGACAGACGGCACAATTCTCAATCAGTTCAACCACTACTCCACAACTGCGGGCGAAGGTCCCGCCGTAGCCGATGTCGACAAGGACGGTCACGCGGACATCGTCATCCCGGCCGATGTGGCCGGCCTGGCGGAGGGCCGCGGCGTGCGAGTCTACTCCGGAGCGAACAACAATTGGGCCAACACACGCGCGGTGTGGAATCAGGACTATTTCACCGTCACGAACATCAATGACGATCTCACTGTGCCGGCCATCATCCGTTCCAACTGGCTGGTGCCTGGGCTCAACAACTACCGCACGAACGGTTTTGTTCCTGAGTCGCCTGTGCAGTCGAACTCCGCTGCGGACATTACGGTCTCGCTGCTGCGGCGGGTTGACACAAACTTTCCGGCTTCCACGTTGTTGATCGCGCGCATCGGCAGCGCGGGTGCGCTTCCCGCGCCTGTGAACCGTGTCGAATTCCGTAACGGGCTGGGTGGCACGCTTCTGGGCGCGGTGAATACATCGCGCGTGCTGAACCCCGGCGAATATGAAGACGTCGATATCACATGGCTCACACCTCCCACCGGCCAGATCAACCTGGTGGTAACGGCCGACGCGAACAACGCGGTGAACGAAGGCGACGAGACGAACAATCTGCACGCCACGCAGCTCATCATTGGCCAGGGTCCGTACACCACGGTGGACGATCTCATTCCACGTGGCAAGGATAGTGGCGCGGATCTGAAGTGGACTCCCATCCCTGGCGCGGTGAGCTACAACATTTACCGCCGCACGGGAACCGGCGCGCCGTCGTTGATTCGCGGAGCCTATGTCAATACGACCGGCGCATTTTCGGATCAGCCGCTTACGAACAACACCAGCTATCTGTACGAAGTCCGCTGGTTGAATGCACAGGGCCAGGAATCGCGGCAAGGCACCGAGTCTTCGGTGCAGCCCATTCCACGGACACAGCGCGGCGATACGCCACCGAGTATTATGAGCGCTCCGCTGACTCGCGGGAGAACGCAAGTGGCGTACACTTACTCGCCCACGGTTGCCGATCCCGACGCAGGTGAAGTGCTAACTTATGCGTTGGCTGGCGCGCCCCTGGGTATGGCGTTCAATACGTCTACAGGCCGCATGGACTGGCTCCCGTCGGCAGGGCAGGGCGGCTCGTACCGTCTCACGTTGACTGCCACGGACTCCCGAGCGCGCAGCGCGTCGCAATCGTTCACGTTGTTTATTGAAACGCAACTGGTGAACACACCGCCGATCATTCTCTCCACAGCCATCACCAGCGGCGCGCTGGCCCGCCTCTACGCTTACTCCGTGCGTGGTTCTGACGCAGACGCCGCCGATGTGCTGACTTACCTTTTGGACACGGCTCCCAGCGGCATGACTATCCATTCCGCCACCGGACTCATCCAGTGGACACCCACGGCCGTGGGAACATATCCGGTGATCGTTCGGGTGCGCGACCTGGCGAATGCCTTCGTCACGCAGTCGTTCAACATCATCGTCCAGAACCTCAATCGCGGCCCGCAAATCACATCCACGCCCGCCACCAGCGGCGCGGCGGGCACGGCATACACCTACGCCGCCACAGCCACGGATCCCGATGCGGGCGACACGCTTTCGTGGACGCTGCTGTCCGCGCCCGCCGGGATGAACGTCAACCCTGCAACCGGACTCGTATTCTGGAACCCCACCACGAGCAATGTGGGGACGCACCCCGTCACGCTGGAGGTGCGCGACATTGTGGGGGCAACGGCGCAGCAATCCTTCGCTGTTACCATCTCCGGTGGAACCAGCAGCAATACGCCGCCCATCATCCACTCTGAGCCTGTGCTCACGGGGCGCATCAATATCCCTTATCTTTACGATGTGAACGCGCTGGATCTGGAGGCCCAGCCGATCACGTATTCGCTGCTGACATTTCCGGCAGGCGCGGTGATTGACGCCAACACTGGCCTCATCTCCTGGACACCGGGCCCGACACAGACGGGTGCGCACAACTTCACCGTGCAGGCACGCGACACCCAGAACGCCACTGCCACGCAGAGCTTCTCGGTCAACGTCACGAGTGTTCCGCCGGTCACCTTTACGCTGATCTCACCGTCCGTGGGAACCGATCTGCGAGTCCCCACGCCTCTCATGGGCACCATCGCCGATCCGAACCCTGGCGGACCTGGCATCACGTGGACCGTGCGCCTGCGCCAGGCCGGCGCGCCGGACCGGCAGATCGGTAGCGGCGCTGGCGTGCTTACCAATGCGACGCTCGCCACCATCGATCCCACCACGCTGGCCAACGACAATTACATTGTGCGGCTTGAGATATTCAAGGGCACGGAAGGGATCTCGCAGGATATCCCTTACACGATCTCTGGCGATGCCAAACTCGGCCAGTTCACGACCACGGTGCGGGATCTCACCATCCCTCTGGCTGGAATTCCGCTCACTATCGCACGCAATTACGACAGCATCGACACGCGGAAGGGCGACTTCGGCGCGGGGTGGCGTCTGGCAACCTTCGGGAGCATCACCGACGCTCCTACGGAATCCCCGTTGCAGGGCTTGCGGCCCGGCCACAAGGTCTACGTCACTCTGCCGGACGGGCGCCGCATCAGCTTCCGCTTCGATCCTTTCGCCCCGGCATTCCTCTTTCCATACGTCATCGCGCCGCGGTTCACACCTGACGCCGGAGTGTTCGACAAGCTGGAAGTAGCCGAAACGAGCGTCTTTCTTTTCGAGGGTGTGGCCTACGCCGACCTGAACAACTTCTACAATCCAAGCCGCTACATTCTCACGACCAAGGACGGGGTGCGCTACGAGATCGACGAAGCTGCGGGTGTGCAGCTTATCCGCGACCGCAATGGCGCCACCATCACCTTCACGCCTGGGGCGATTGTCAGTTCGACTGGAGTGCAACTGACGCTGACTCGCGACGGGCAGAACCGCATCACCGTGATTCGCGAGCCTGGCGGCGCGGAGCTCCGCTACAGCTACGACGCGGCGGGCAATCTGGCCACTGCCACTGACCAACAGAATCAGGTGAGTCGTTACTTTTACGAGAATGCGGCGTTTCCCAATCACCTTACGCGCAGTCAGGATCCGCTTGGCCGCGCGATGATCCGCAATGTGTACGACAGCTCCGGGCGCATGATCGCCTCCTGCCCGCCGGAGGGCAACATCAACACACTTGCCGGTTGCAGCCAGCTTTCGCACAGTCCGGGCGCGCTGACACAGACCGTGTATAACGCCCGTGGGTTCCGGCGTGACTACACCTACGACGATCGCGGCAATCTGCTCACCGAGCGCCGCTACATCGATGCCACTAGCTTCCGCGATACGGTGCGGACCTACGATTCGGCGAACAATCTGCTGACGGAGCGCGATGCGGCGGGGAACGTGACCTCGTACTCCTACGACATCGCAGGAAACATGTTGTCGCGCACGGATTCGGGAGGCCGGCGGATTACGATCGCCTACAACCCGTTATGCAACCGGGCGGCAACGATTACGGACGCCGCCGGCGGAGTGACATCTTTCACCTACGATGCATTTTGCGATTTGATCTTCGTGTGGGACCGGGCTGGGCGAACGACGGAATACCGTTATGACGCAGAGGGGAATCAGACGCACGTGATCGATGCGCGGGGAGCAACCACGATCCGCACGTACACGGCACAAGGGTACCCGCAGACGATTCGCGACCCGCGCGGAGGTGTCATGTTGTTGACGTGGAGCACCACGGGCGATCTGTTGAGCAAGACGGATCGCAACGGGAGGCGGATTGACTACACTTACGACACCGCACACCATTTGGTGCGGGAAACATGGGCGGACGGAAGGGTGATTCAGTTTACTCGCGACGCTTATGGCAAGTTGCTGAGTGCCTCGGATGCTTCGGCAACGATTGCGTTTCAGTTCGACGGGCTGGGGCGGCGGACGCGGAGTGAGGCCACGTATCCAGGACAGGCCCTTTTCGCGATTGATTATGCCTATGACGCCAATGGGAATCGTACCGCTGTAGCGGACTCGATGGGTGGCAGCACGGCGGGGAGCTATAACGGGCTGGATCAACTGGTGAGCTTGACGCAGTCGGGCGCCGGGGTGAGCAGCAAGCGAGTGGATTTCGCTTACGATCTTGCGGGGCTGCCGTTGACAGTGCGGCGCTTTGCCGATTTGGCTGGGACGGTGGCTGTGGCAAACACGGGAATAGAGTACGAATGCGGAGGGTGCGCGGGGCGGCTGAGCGCGATGCGGCACACGAATGGGGCCAACACGATCGGGTTCCAAATGCTGACGTTTGGGCGGAATTTACTGGGAGATATCACGCAGGCAACGGATAGCGAGGGGTTGCATCTGTTCGAGTACGATGCAGCGCAGCAGTTGACGCGGGCGGCGCATCCGAACGCTGCGAATCAACCGCTGGAGACGTACGCATACGACTTGGCAGGGAATCGCACTTCGAGCCATTTGAGCGCCACATACACATACAGCTATCAGGGTGGCCCGGGAGGCAATCTCCTGACCAGCGACGTACTGTACGACTACACGTATGACGCAGAAGGCAATCTGACACAGAGCCGGAATCGCGTGGATGGATCGACTGTGGCGTACCAATACGACTTCCGCAACCGGGTGACGGCGATCATCGCGCGGAACTCGTTGTCGGTGGAAACGGGCCGCACCACATTTGCCTATGACGCAGCGGACCGCCGTATTTTGTCAACGGACGCGGGCGGCGACACACGATACTTCTACGACCTGCTGAATCCGATTCTGGCGATCGGGCCGGGGAGTACGGTTACGCGGCGGTTTTATGGAGAGGGCCTCGATTCGATTCTGGCGGAGGAAACGGGCGGCCAAACGCGGTGGTTACTGACGGACAACGTGGGCACAGTTCGCACCGTCGTAGACAACACGGCGACGGTGGTCAGCCAGTTGTTGCTGGATTCGTTCGGGAGGCCATTGCGCAACAGCAACCCAACGGTGACATCGGAACTCGGGTTCGCGGGGCGAGAGTCGATTGCGTTGAGCGGCGACCAATACTTCCGGGCACGGCTTTACAGCCCGCGGCTGGGCCGCTTCCTGCAGGCTGATCCGTTGGAGCCTTATGGCTACGTGTACGCAAGCAATTCTCCTCTGGTGCGCATCGACCCGCTGGGGCTTGCCGATGCTCCGGAGAATGCATCCTTGTGGTCGAGAGTTACCACTCAATTGAGTAAAGCGGGAAGCGCGTTGAAGGCTGGGAAGAACACGGCCTGCCTGTTGGCTGGGCTAGGATTCGCGTTGGCGGGTGCGGCCACGGGAAATGAGGCGATGCTAGACGGTGCTGGTGCGTTTGCCTTGACGGCGGGGAGAAAGCTGGAGGAGACCGCGTGCGAGGAGTAACTGGCGGGCGGTGAGTTTCGGCTGGGTGGCATACTGGAACCTCCAGTTATGACACAGCGTTTGCTCAGCACAGATTTCTGCATTATCGGAGGAGGTATCGCGGGAGTTTGCGCCGCGCTGGCGGCGGCCCGAAACGGGGCCCGGGTGATACTAGTGCAGGACCGGTCTGTGCTGGGCGGGAACGCTTCGTCGGAAGTGCGGATGCATATTGTCGGGGCCTCGTGTTCCAGCCGGAGGCCGGGGGCGCGCGAGTCGGGAATTGTGGAGGAATTGCGGCTGGAGGATAGTGTGCGGAATCCGTATCGCAGCCCGCACCTGTTCGATTTGATGCTCTATGACAAGGTGATCAGCGAGTCGAATATCACGCTCCTGCTGGATACGTCGTTCGTGGATTGTGTGGTGGAGGACGGGTGCATTTGGAGTGTGCGGGCGCTGTGCCCGTCGACGGAAGAGGAGTTCGTGATCGAGGCCAAGTGCTTCGCGGATTGCTCCGGGGATTCGCATCTTGGGTTGTCGGCGGGAGCGGAGTATCGCATGGGGCGCGAGGCTCGGGCGGAGTTTGCGGAACCGCATGGATTGGAGGTGGCGGATGGCAAGGTGTTGGGCTCCACCATCCTGTTTATGGCGAGCCGCAAGCCGCATGCGGTGGCATTTCGTGCGCCTGCGTGGGCGCGGAAGTTCACGGAAGACGATTTGAAGCTACGCAGTCATCGCGAGTGGGAGTACGGATACTGGTGGGCGGAGTGGGGCGGGGAATTGGACACCGTGCGGGACAATGCGCGCATCCGGCATGAACTGCTGCGCATTGCGTTGGGTGTGTGGGATCACATCAAGAACGATTGCCCGCGTCCGGCTGAGGATCCCAGCGCGGCGTATGAGAAGTGGATGGACGGCGGCGTGCCGGAGCAGCAGAGGGAAGGCCCGGAGAACTGGAGTCTCGATTGGGTGGGGATGCTTCCGGGCAAACGGGAATCGCGGCGCCTGCTGGGTGAGCATGTGTTGACGGAGCAGGATGTCGTGGCGGGGACGCTGTTCGAAGACGCGGTGGCGTATGGAGGGTGGTGGATCGATGTGCATCCGCCGGCTGGTGTGGATGCAGTGCATGAGTATCCTACCGAGCAGATTGAGGTGCCGTATCTGTACACGATTCCACTGCGGGCGTTGCGCTCGCGCAATGTGAAGAATCTCTTTATGGCGGGGCGGAACATCTCGGCGACGCATCTGGCGTTTGCTTCAACAAGAGTGATGGCGACTTGCGGCGTGATGGGGCAGGCGATTGGTACAGCCGCGGCGTGTTTTGGCGGTTCCGTGGAGGAGACCCAGCAACGGCTGTTACGCGACGATGCGTTTCTGCTGCACATTGCGCCGGAGGAGGACCTGGCGGCACTGGCGAGTGTTTCGGCGAGCAGCGAGCAGGCGGAGCATCCGGCTGCGCAGGCGATGAATGTGTATACTCGGGCGACCACTGCCGCGTTGCATCCGTCGTTGCCGGATTGTTCCAATCAGTGGCGGTCTGTGACGTTGCCTGCGACTTTGGAATTGCGCTGGACGGAGCCGCAGCGCATCGCGGAGATTGATCTGATCTTCGATACCGGGTTGCATCGCGAGTTGACGCTGTCCATGTCCGATGCCTTTCAAAGCCGCATGGTTCGCGGGCCGCAACCGGAGACGGTGTCGCATTATGTACTGGCTACCGCGGATGCCGAGTTAAGGGTGGAGGGCAACTATCTGCGGCACCGGCGTCACACGGTGGATTGGGTGACGGATGTGTTGCGGTTGACGGTGGAGCAGACGCAGGGTGTACCCGAGGCGAGGCTGTACGCTATCCGCGTGCGCGCTCCACGTCGCGATTCATGAAGACGGCGTAGCCCCACAGCAGGATGATGCCCGCGAGGACGAACAGACCAGCGATGGCGGCGAAGATAGCTTCCATCCCGATGTGAGATTTAAGCCATCCGGCGGTGAGCACGCCGAGCCCGCCGGCGGCTGTTGCTCCGAGGTTCATCATGCCAAGGCCTGTAGCGCGGAGGCGTTCGGGAACGACGTCGCACAGCGTGGGGCTTTCATTGGCCCCGCCCATGCCGCGGAACAGCGAGAAGATGCCCACGGAGACCGCGGTGATGGTGAAATTGATCTCGCCGAGGAAGAGCAGCAGGAATGGCGCAGCCACCAGGTAGCAGATGCATTGGAAGAGCATGCGCATGCGCGGGCTGTGGCGGGCCACGCGATCGGAGATCGCACCGCCGATGGCGATGCCGGACACGGTGGCGGCTTGGAGGAGAAATGTTCCGGCGAATCCCGCGGCGGCGAGGCTGAGACCGAAGCGCTCGCGGAAGTAAAGAGGGAGCCAGTTGAGGAAGATCCACACGCCAACGCCAGCGAGCATGGTTTTGGCCAGAAGGATCAGGAAGCTGGGGATGGTGATGAGTTCGCGAAGGTCGGCGAGCGCGTTACGGCTCGCCACGGGTTTGCGCTGCGGCCCATCTTTCAGCAGATTCCAGCCGAGCATGCCGTACATGACGCCGACACCGCCGAGAATCCAGAAACCGGGTCGCCAGCCGAAGTGATCGCCGAGATAGCCGGCGATTGTGCCGCCTGCCACTACTCCCATGTTGAGGCCGATGGAGTGCACGGCCATCGCTTTCGCGCGCGTTTCCGGGCCATGATGTTCGGCGATCAGTGCGATGGCCGCTGGAAGGTAGGCGCTTTCGACGATGCCCAACAGCAGGCGCAATGCGATTAGGGTGTTGACGTCCGCGGCGAAGCCTGTGATGGCCATCACCGCACTCCAGGCGAGAAGGCTGAGGAGAACGATGCGTGAACGGGAGCGTCGATCGGCGAGATAGCCCGCCACGGGGGACGAGATTGCGTAGCCCCAGAGGAACACAGAACCCAGGGCCCCGAGCACGACATCGGACGCGCCAAGGTCGCTCTTGAGAAGTGCGAATACGCTGGAAACCGCGGCGCGATCCGCGTAGTTGATCCCCGCCGCGATGGCGAGGAAGACGGCTACGATCCATTTGACGGGCATGCTTTAGTTCTGCGGCTTAGGCGGAGCGGCGGGCGGGCGGCCCGCTCCGAACGGACGCGGAGGGTTCTTCACATACTCGGAAACATCTTTGGCCGCTTTTGTTTCTTCGCCGGGTTTGCCGAGGAAGCCGAGATCGCGAAACCAGTCGATGAAGCGATACTGCCAGGTGCCGAAGGGAATGCCTTTGCGATCGGTGAGTCCGCCGCTCATGCGGCTGCCGTCGGGCAGCGGATCGCCGGGGTGGCGGCCATTTCCGTACAAATGCATCTCGATATTTGGAACGCCGAGAGCAAGCATCGCGGAGTAGTAATCCATAGCCCATATGGCGTGGCCGCGATCTCCGGAACCCGCGGTGGCAATGAAGGCGGGCGGCACGTTTTTGGGAATCGGCGGCGCGGTGCGATTGCGAGCGAAAGGTGTGGGGCCGGGGTAGATGATGCCGGCCCAATCGGGACGGGCGCTGATGCCTTCGAAGGGATCCCCTTTGGTGCGCTTGTCGAACTCTTCGAATTCGACGGCTGTGGAGGAGGAGAGTTCCGCACCGGCGGAGAAGCCGATGATGCCGATTTTGTTGGGGTCGAGATTCCACTCCTTGGCGTATCCACGCACCACGCGGACGGCTTGCAACGCATCGTTGACGGCATCGGTGAATGGCTGGTAGCCATCGCGGCGGAGGCGGTTGCGGAGGATCACGGTGTTGATGCCGTAGTTGTAGAAGAAGGGGACGAAGTCGGCTGCTTCACCGCCGACGTTGAGCGTGTTGTGGCCGCCGCCGGCGACGAGGATGATCACCGAGCCGGTGTTCAGCGCCCGCTCCACGGGGTGGAACTCGATCGAAGGATTGTGGATGTTGACGATACTGCTGATGCGCGCCGGCACAGCCTGGCTCATGTTGTACTGTTCGGGCTCCTTGAGCTTGTCAGCCTTGAGATACGGCGAGTTCGGCGAATAGAGCGGTACCACCACGCCACCCGGAAGAATGGCTTGCGGTGTGTATGGCGCATCGGTGGCCGCGGCAGGCTTGGGGATGCTTTGCGGCGCTGGCAATGGCGGCAAGCTGCGCGTTTGCGCGAAGGCCACCGCCGCGATCAAGGGAAGCAGGAAGTATTTCATTTTCATTTGCAGGAGAAACTGGATGCCTCATTGGGATTGCCCGTGCCGTTGTAGGTGACCTTCTGCGGATAGGGGCAAAGGGGGCGTGTGAAATCGGGCTTGGCGCCAGTGGCGATGATCTTGTCGGGTGCGGTTCCCTGCTCCACCCAACGTTCCAGCGCGGCGACGATGTTGCGGTCGGGATCGAAGGGAGCGTTGTTGCCGTTGCCGAAGCGATTGGGCCCGGCGCCGCCGCCACAATGTCCCATGCCGGGCACCATGAAGAGGCGGAAGAAATCCTGCACGGGGGCTTTCGATGCGGCGCGGCCATCGGGGAAGCGGTTGAGGAAGTTGGTGACGTTGTCGTAGTAGTCGATGGAGCTGTATGCGGAAATGGCGCCGTCGGCCCACCCGTGATACATGAGCAGCTTGCCGCCGTTGGCGCGGAAGGAGCGTAGGTCGGGGTTGTTGGAATTGATGTGCACGCCTGCCTTCTGGTCGCCATAGGCGACATCGGAATCGAACTCCATAGTGAGGTAGTTCCAGTTGGGATCTTCATAGACGGCCTGGCCGAAGAAGGTGAGTCCGAAATTCATCTGAATAGAGCGAGCCGGGGGCTTGCCGAGAATCCAGTTGGACCACTCATTGCCGAGTGTTTCGGTGGAAGGCGCGTAGCCGGGATAGATCTGTTTGCCGGTGCGTGGATTACGGGGTCCTGCGTAGATCTTCTTGAGCGCGACAAGCTGCGGCTTCGTGAGGCAGGTAGGCGAATCGGCGCCTTTACAGAGCAATACATCGGGATTGAATTTGCACTGGCGCGGATCTTCCACAAGATCATCGGCGACACCGTCGATCTTGTCGCAGACAGCGAGCGCGGCTTTTTGAATGGCAGGGAGCTTTTCGTGCGGGATGAAGCTGGCGGGGTCTTTACGGAGTGCCTGCGCGTTCCACACGAAACCGGCGAAGTGATGGGACCAATCGTAGGCAGGGGCACCGGCGATGATGCCCTCGAAATCTTCGGGGTAACGCTGGGCCTCCTGGAGAGCTTCGCGGCCACCGTCGGAGCAACCGACGAAGTAGTGTTTGGTAGCGGGCTTGCCGTAGAAAGCACTGATGATGGTTTTGGCGTGGACGGCGGTGACGTGTACTGCGCGGTGGCCGAAGTCGATCAATTTCTCGGGATGGCCGATGGCCCAGGAGGCATCGCCATTGCCGCGGGGGTGACCATCGTCGGTGCCAGCGGCTGCGTAGCCGAGGTCAGCGGCGGACTTGATGGCGCTCACCGGTACGGCACCGGCCCAGCCGCCATTGCCGAGCTGGCGGTAGCGGCCGTTCCAATTGGAGATGGGGAGATGGACTTCGAGGTTGATCTCGGAGTCTTTGCTGGGGCGGGCGACGACTTTGACAACGCAGAGGTTGGCGCTGGGCGCAGCGCTGGTGATTTCGGCGCGATTGAGTTTGAGTTGAGCCAGGGACTCGCAGGGCTGCTGGGCGAAGGCGACAGGCGCGACGAGGAGCGCGAAGCGGAAGGCTTGGAGCATTCCGCTAGTTTATCTTGCGCTACATGGGCGCGCTTGCCAGACGATCCGTCAGTTCTTTCCGGGACACTTCCGGTGATTCGCCGATCCAGGAAGAAGCGGCGTTGGGAATAAGCCCGAGCAGCAATTCAAGGGTCCACTTCGGATCGGGGGTAAAGACGGAGAAGCCGTAGATGTCGGCCAGGCGCCAACTAACCTTGAGGACGTTGTCAAGGCTGTTTTCGTGTGGCACGGGGTCGTCGTGGTGAGTGGCGATGGCTGCCGCCAGTTCGTCCGGGAAATCCCAATCCTGGGCCATGTAGGCGCCGGCGGCGCAATGGTCGATTTCGAACAAGTCGCGCTCTGTTTTGAGGAGATCGTAGCCGTTCTCGTTCGACACTTCGAGCATGTTGAGATATTCGGAGGGGAAGGCTGACATAAGCCCCAAGGTTCCCAGGTTGTGCAGCAGGCCATAGGTGTAGGCGTCATCGCGAGGCAGGCGGCAGAGGCGGGCTGCTTCTTCGGCGATGATCGCGGTGGCCAGGCTGTGCTGCCACACCTTGCGCAGTGCAGCGATACGAACGGAGTTGCGCACCATGCGATTGAGCGCCACCATCGTGGCCATGGTCTTTAGTTGATTCATCCCAACCAGCATGATGGCCTGCGGAATGCTTTTCACTTCCCGGCGAACGCCGAAGAGCGCGGAGTTGGCAAAGCGCAGCAACTCGGCGGAGAAGGACGGGTCAGTCTTGATGACGTCGCCGATTTGCTGGATATGGACATCCTCCCGGCCCACGAGCATGAGAACACGCTGGGCGACAGCGGGAAATGGGGGCACCGGGCGGAGCGCCCAGGGTGCCTTCGGTTTCTCAAGGAAATCGATCATGGCGTATACCTACACTGCCCTTATCGACAGGTCCGGGCCGTCATGCAGGAAAAGGAGTCAATTCGAGAAGAGAGATTTCGGGACGGCAAAAAGCCCGCACATGCTTGGGAGAGCCGAGCCCGCGCGTGACAAAAAGTTGCCGGTCTTCCCAACGGTGCAATCCGGAAAGAAAGCGTTTGTCCGCAACCGGCGCCCACGGCGGCGTGAGCCCCGGAATGCGTGCCTGCCCACCGTGTGTGTGTCCGCTCAGCATGAGCTGCCAAGGATATTCGAGCAGCATGTCCTTGGCATCCGGGTTGTGCGAGAGGAGAATGTTCGTGGTGTCGGGCAAGGTTGCCGCGAAGGCGCGCTGCGGTTGGACCTGGTGGCTCCAAAGATCGCCGACGCCGATCAGGGTGAGTTCGCCGATGGAGGCCGCCGCGTTGTGCAACAGGCGAATGCCCGCCGATTGGACCAGGTCGGCGATCAAGCGAGGCGATGCACTGCCGCCACGCGCCGCCAGCCAGGCGCCGCCGTCGTGATTGCCGAGCACCGCGAATGCAGGTGCGGTGTCGGCGGCAGTTCGCAGCAGGCGAAGCAGTCCCGGTTTGTCGAAGCCCACGCTGGTGCTGACGAAGTCTCCGGTGAAGCAGATGACATCGGGATTCTGCTTCAAGCCCAGAGAGAGTCCGGCTTCCAGATCCTCAGCAGTCATGCCGTCGGAGGTGTGGAGATCGGAGACATGCAGCAGCCGCACAGGTTTGCGCAACGGAAGCGCGACCTCAGTGCGCGTTAACTCGAACCAGTGAGGCTCGCCGAAGCGGAACCAGGCGGGGAGCGCAAGTCCGGGAGCGGCGAGGGAGAGAAACTTCCTGCGGTACATCTGAACTCAGTGTACTTTATAATGAAGAGTACTTGTCAATAGAAATTTTGCCTCACCTTCCGCTAGCGTCCCTGCTAAAATCCCTATCGATGCCTGACCAAAACGAACGCAGAGATTTCCTCAAGGCCGCCACAGCAGCTTTTACCACCAACATTTTCACCGGGAACCTGAAGGGCGCCAACGATAAATATACGGCCGCCTTCATTGGCATGGGCCGCATGGGCCGCGCCAACCTGGGGTTCGCCCTGAAGATGGATTCCGTGGAGGTGACCCACGTTTGCGACGTGTTCAAGCCGCACCTGGAAGAGGCTGTCGGCATGACCAAGGGCAAAGCGAAGGGTGTGCGCGATTTCCGCGAGATTTTGGCGGATAAGTCCGTGGATATCGTCTGCATTGCTACTCCCGATCACTGGCATCCTTATATGACGGTGGAAGCGTGCAAAGCGGGCAAGGACGTTTTTGTGGAGAAGCCCGTATGCGTGGCGGTGGAGGAAGGCAAGAAGATGGTGGAAGCGGCGCGCAAGTATAAGCGTGTTGTGCAGGCAGGCACGATGCAGCGCTCCGGCATTCACTTCCAGCAGGCTACGGACATTGTGAAGTCGGGCAAACTGGGCAAGGTCACCATGGTGCACACATGGAACTACGGCAATTCGCCCGTGGAGGGAATCGGGAATCCCCCTGACGCCGAGCCACCCGCCGACCTCGATTGGGATATGTGGCTGGGGCCGGCTCCGAAGCGGCCCTTCAACGCCAACCGTTTTGGCGTGGACCCGAAGGCGTTTTCGCACTTCCGCTGGTTTTGGGATTATGCGGGTGGGATGATGACCGACTGGGGTGTCCACTGGCTGGACATTGTGCAGATGGCGTTTGACGAGGCGATGCCGCAGACGATCAACTGCGTGGGTGGGAAATACCGGTTGAAGGACAATCGGGACACGCCCGATACGATTCATGCCTCGTATGAGTATCCGGGTTTCTGCTGCACCTACGAGAATCGCAACGGCAACGGCCAGTCGATGTTCAACAAGGGCGGTGGCATCTTGTTCTATGGCGACCAGGGGACGCTGTTTGTGGATCGCAGCGGCTACCAGGTAGTGCCGGAAAAGGGCGCGGACCTGCAGCCGGTGGAAGTGAAATCGTCGAACCAGATGAACGCAGCGCACTGGGCGAACTTCATAGAGTGCGTGCGGACGCGGCAGAAGCCGATTTCCGATATTGAAAAGTGCTACCGCTCGTCGGCTACATGTCTGTTGGCGAACGTCGCACTGCGCAGCCGGCTGCGGCTCGATTGGGACGGCGAGACGGTGAAGCAGCCGGAAGCGAAGAAACTGCTCTCGCGCGAATACCGCAAGCCGTGGAAGCTGACGGTCTAGGATGAAGGCGCACACCGAATACCTGACGTTTCGGACGGAGAAGCATCGCGAGTACATCAACATTACACCCAAGGTGGAGGCCGCTCTGCGCAAGAGCGGCATCGCCGAGGGGATGATTCTGGTTTCGGCGATGCACATCACGGCGGGCGTTTGGGTGAACGATGCCGAGGATGGGTTGATCTCCGATATCGACGAGTGGCTGGAGCAGCTTGCTCCCTTCAAGAAGAACTACCGGCATCACCGCACCGGGGAAGACAACGGCGATTCGCACTTGAAGAGCCTGCTGGTGCATCACCAGGTGATTTTGCCGGTGACCGCCGGAAAGCTCGATCTGGGGCCGTGGCAGCAGGTCTATTACGCCGAGTTCGACGGGCAGCGTCCGAAACGCGTCATCATTAAAGTGATGGGCGAATAAACACCGGGAGGTGTGCGATGCGGATGGTTCTGGGCGCTTGTGTACTGGCGGCGGCCGTGACTTCGTGCGCGGCGGAATTGCCGGTAAAGACCGTCATTCTCTACAAACACGGCGTGGGCTACTTTGAGCGGGCGGGAGAGTTGCGGGCAGGGGAATCGGCACGGCTCGATTTTCAGGCCGGCGACATGAACGATGTTCTGAAGTCGTTGACGATTGAGGATCGCGGGGGGAAGATCACCGGACTGCGCTATGACGCCAGCGAACCGTTGGAGAAGCGGCTGGCGGATTATCCGTTTCAGGTGGGTCCGCATATTGCGATGAGCGCTTTTCTCGATCAGTTGAAGGGTGCGCGGTTGGAGCTGCGGACTGGCGCTGGGGAAGCCGCGGCGGGCGCGATATTTTCCGCGCGCGCGGTGGCGTTGGGAGAGAAGGCGCAAGAGAAGGAAATGCTCACGCTGATGCTGGACGGCGGTGAGCTGAAGACGTTCGAACTGGCCGCGGTGACCCAGCTGAAGTTCGTCGATGATACGCTGCAGCGGCAGTTGAAGGAATATCTTGCGGCCCTGTCTGTGGCACGGTCGAAGGAAAAGCGGAGTGTGTACATCGATTCTTCCGATGCGCGGTCCCGCCAGGTGCGGGCGAGCTACATGATTCCGACGCCGGTGTGGAAATCGAGTTACCGGCTGATTTTCGGTACCTCGGATGCAACGCTGGAAGGCTGGGCGATTGTGGACAACACAACCGGCGAGGATTGGACGAACGTGAACCTGTCGCTCGTGTCGGGGCGGCCGATTTCGTTCATTAGCCAGTTGTATGAGCCCAAGTACCGGGAGCGGCCCGTAGCGGAGTTGCCGGAGGATCGTGCGGTTTCTCCACCGGTGTATGCCGGGGCAGTAGGCAAAGATCGGCCGGTCATCGTTGCAGCGCCGCCGCCACCACCGGCGTCTCCGCGGCGTGCCCTGATGGCCGATATGGCGATGGCAGAAACCGCTGGCACGGTGCAGGAAAGCACAGTATCGGTCGCTACCCAGGGGCGTGAGTTGGGCGATCTGTTTGAATATCGGTTTTCCACGCCGGTCACTGTACGCAAAAGTGAATCGGCGATGCTGCCCTTTCTGCAACAGAAGATTTCTTCGCGGAAGCTGTTGATTTATTCCGACCGCTCATTGCAGAATCCGATGAACGCGGCGGAGATTGCGAATTCGAGCGGAAAGACGCTGGATGGCGGGCCGATCACAGTGTTCGACGGTGGCGCCTATGCCGGAGAAGCGCTGGTGGAGACGTTCAAGGCAGGGGATAAGCGGTTGATCAGCTACGGGGTCGACCTCGGTACGCGCATCACAATGGCCTTCGATTCGACACGAGACGTGGTTCGGGAGTTTCGCGCCAACCGTGGAATCCTCACCACAAAATCGGCGATTCTCGAAACGCAGACCTACACGATCCGCAACGTGGACGCGAAGGCGAAGACGTTGATCATCGAGCATCCGGTCCGCGGAGGCTATACGCTGCTCAATGTAAAGCCGGTGGAGAGCACGGCCACCGCCCATCGCTTCGAAGTGAAGATTGCCGCAAATGCCAACGAGAAATTCGCAGTACCGGAGGAGCGGCTGCTAGACCAGGCAATCGCAGTGCTGAATCTTACCCCGGATCAGATCGGCGTGTACATACAGAATCGCAACCTGAGCCCCGAAGGGCGAAAACAACTGGAGGCAGTTGCCGCACAGAAGCGGCAGGTGGCCGAGACCGATGCCCAGATCCGTGATCTCGATCAGGAGATCAACGAGTTGGTACGCGATCAAGACCGCATCCGGCAGAACCTGACGAGCCTCAACCGGGTCACGGGACAACAGGAGCAGGTGAACAAGTACGCCAACGAACTCGCCGGGCAAGAGGCGAAGCTGGCCTCGATGCGCGACCGAGCCGGACAGCTCCGCAAGCAGAAATCAGCGCAGGAACAGCAGTTAAAATCCCTCATTGAGAAGATGACGTTTTGAATCTCGCACTCATCGGATACGGCAGCGTTGGAAAAGCCTTCGCACGGCTGCTGGAGAAAAAGAAGGCGCAATACCCGTTCCGCATTGTGGCGATCCACACGGCGCGTCACGGCTCAGCGTACGACCCGCGTGGCCTGCCCGTGAACCCGAAGTTCGGGCCCCCGGCAGCCACAGTGGAGGAGTTCCTGGACAAGTCGCAGGCCGAAGTGGTGTTCGAGGTCACCACGCTGAATCCGGCGACAGGCGAGCCGGCGCTGTCGCACATCCGCTCCGCGTTTGCCCGCGGACAGCATGTGGTGACGGCGAATAAAGGCCCCATCGCGCATGCTTATGAAGACCTTCGGATGGAGGCGTTGCGGTCGGGTGTGCAATTGCGGTTTGAGCCGATTGTGATGGATGGGGCTCCGGTGTTCAATCTGGTGCGCGAAACATTGCCTGGGATTCGTGTTTTAGGCTTTCACGGGGTGCTGAACTCCACCACCAACGTGGTACTGGAGGCGATGGAGCAAGGTATGTCGCTGGAGGATGGTATCCGGCTGGCGCAGAAGATGGGCGTGGCGGAAGCCGATGCGGCGTTTGATATCGACGGTTGGGATGCAGCGGCGAAGACCGCCGCGCTGGCCAATGTGCTGATGAATGCACGGACCAATCCACTGGCGGTGGATACGAAGGGGATCCGGCGGCTCACTCCGGAGAAGTTGGCGGAGCTCAAACCCAAGGGGAAGACGATCCGGCTGGTGAGCCGGGCGCATCAGGGCAAAGATGGATTGAAGATGCGTGTGAGGGCCGAGGTGATCGATTTCACTGAGCCGTTGGCGTTGGCCCGCGGCACGTCGAACCTGTTGCGCATTGAAACGGATCTGATGGGCACGCTGGGCATTCTGGAATCGGACCCTGGTGTGGAGCAGACGGCCTACGGGCTGTTCAGTGACCTGGTGGATATCGCACGCGTCATCTAGTGGTAGTCCATCGTCCTGACATCGGAGGATGGCTCTAGCAGCACCACGACAACCTTGTCGACTGGATTACCGGGCGACGCGCCTTCGATGGCGTAGAAGTGCGACTGACTCCCGGATGGGCGCTTACAACCGGGGAGCGTAATAGATGGAATTGCCGTCGGGGGACCAACTAAAGTGGCATCGGTTGCCTGCAGCTCGGCAACGCCACCATGCCACCTTCGCCGATGGGCGCGAGGATCTCATACGGGTCAAGTTTGTCGCCGATTTTCAAAGCCACGGGATTTAGTGATCTTTTCGCGGATCGGGAAGATCCATCGTCCAGATGTCGGAAGATGGTTCCTGCAAGACCAGAACGATTCGGTCTTTGGCGACGGCAATAGGGTTCATGAGGGGTTGGGTCATGAATGCTCCCTCCACCGTGTAGAAATGCACCGGGCTGCCTGCCGGTTGTTTCGTTTGCGGATGCAACGGTTGCCGCAGCAGTTCGCGGCGGACCGCTCCGCTCGAAGGCGGTGCAAAGTAAATGGAGTTGCCATCAGGCGCCCAAAAGGGATAAGAGGCGTTCTTTGCCACCGGCACCCATTCGGATTCGGGAATTGGACGGGCGCCGTGGAAAGGTGCGACGTAGAGGCTGCTGTCCTTGTCGAGAAAGGCGAGCCACTTACCATCGGCGGAAAGCTTCGGGTCAGAGAATGATTCGTTGGAGCGCTGAATGATCTGGGTCGGTGTGCGGGACACTACGTCCAGCACGGAGATCCTATGGATGCGTTCCGGAACCCACAGGATCAGGAACCGGCCATCCGGCGACCAGCCGCGCAGGCGAGCGCCATTTGGAGAGAGCTCGGACAGGTCTCCGCCTTTGGAATCGATAGAGACGATCCGCCATCCTTTGGTTCCATTCTGGGTTGCGGCGATTTGCTTGCCGTCCGGGCGGATCACGACATGTGCCAGAATTTCCGTGGCCGTTGCGGGTTGCGACAGCATGCGCTCCTTCCCGGTCTGCAGATTGCGCAGCCAGATTGTTTGCGTTCCACTTTTGCGGCTGGAGTAGACCAGCAGAGAGCCATCCGAAGAAAAATCAGGATGGGCTCCATGGGCTGAAGTGAGTCTCGCCAGCGGGCCCTGCACTTTGCCCGTATTCGGGTCGCAGGGCAAGGAGTACAAACCGTTGTCGGAATTGTTGTTTGTGAAGGCGATACGCCCTGAGGAATAGGCAGCTTCCATCCCATTGTAGGAAGTGCCGATGGTGACCGGCTCAAATTCACCATTTTCGAGGTCACTGATGGGGACCCGCCACAGATTCGTGGAATCGCCCAGAGGAGAGGTGAAGAGCAGCGTCTGATCGGGAAGCCAGGCAATCACCCTGGACCATTGATAATGCAACATGCCACGCCGGAGCAGATTGTCTAAAAGGGGGGCCGGGCGGCTCTTGCCATCCAGGGATACGATCACAAATTTGTCGGAGGCGAGTGTCAACAGTTCGGTGCTGCCTGGCGACCACACCAGAGGTGCTGCATTGGTCGATGCCAGTTCGCGCGATGGGCCGCCATCGGTCGGCTTCAGCACAACACGGCCCAGGGAAAGAGCCACATACTTCCCGTCGGGTGAGGGCCGGGGGGATCTTGCGTTGGCCTGGAGCAAACGCGCCTCACCACCAAGAGCGGGGACTTCGTAGATGCCGGCGGGCTCGCGCTGCGAGAGGAAGTAGATCTTCGTACCATCGGCTGAGAAAACGGGCATCGTGTCATCGGCGGGATCATCGGTCACACGAATGGGGACGAGGCCGCCTGGCTGCTGGACATAGATGTCGTACTGGTCGTCCCGGTTGGAAGCGAACGCCAGCAGTTTGCCATCGGGAGATAGCGCCGGCATGAACGAACGTCCATCGCGGGTGATGCGGGTGAGCGGCTTGCCAGTGCGGGTGGGCTTCGAGGAACGAAGTTGGAAGAAGAGTCCGGTGGCGAATGCAGCAAGCACCGCGGCTGCCACCGCCCACCGCAGCGGACTACGCGGCTGAGGCGCAGCGGCAGCTTCGGGGGATCGTTCCAGTGCCCAATGCAAGGCGCGCTTGAGATCGAGGGCGTTTTGGAACCGCCGGTCCGGGTCCTTGTCGAGGCAGGTTTTTAGGATGCGCTCCATGGGTACGGGCAGATTGGCCGGCGCCGGTTCGCGCTCCAGGATCGACGCAATGACGCTGGCCGTGCTTTCGCCAGAGAACGCCTGTCGACCGGTGAGTAGTTCGTAGAGCACGCAACCGAAGGAGAATAGATCGCTACGGGCGTCGACGGTTTTCGACTGCAACTGCTCCGGCGACATGTACTGTAGCGTGCCGACAATCTCGCCTCTACTGGTGGGAGCGGCGACCAATGTGGCGTCGGTGGATTCGAGCGGCGCCTCAAGCTTGGCAAGCCCAAAGTCGAGGAGCTTGATCCCTTGCCGCGTCACGATGATGTTGGCCGGCTTCAAGTCGCGATGCGTGATGCGCTTGCGGTGAGCCGCATCGAGCGCGTCGAGAATCTGGCCCGCAATCTCCACCGCCTTCTCTACCGGTATCGGCCCTTCGAGATGCGGGCCCTCCACATACTCCATCACCAGGTAGTTCGGGCCAACATCGTAGAGCTGGCAGATGTTGGGGTGATTGAGCGCGGCGACGGCGCGGGCCTCCCGCTCAAATCGTTCACTGAAAGCGCTCTTTGATGTCTTAATGGCGACAGTGCGATCAAGTCGTGTGTCGCGGGCCTTCCACACCTCACCCATGCCACCTTCGCCGAGAGGCGCGAGGATCTCGTAGGGGCCGAGCTTGTCACCGGCTTTCACTGGAGTCTCGCCATTCTATCGCGAACCGGGATGTAACTTCTCCGTTGCATGTGTAAGATCTTCGTCACCATCGCGTCGCGCACGCGTCCTCTCCGTCATGCGGAAATTTCTGAGCCTTGCGCTCCTGATCTTTCTGGGGGGAAAGGGGTACGCCCAATATCCAGGTCTCAGCCTGCCTCCCAGCGGCGACAACCAGAAGGCCTCGGTGACTCAGTTCATCGGGCCGGTGAAGGTAACCATCGACTACAGCAGCCCAAAAGTGCACGGGCCCGACGGCAAAGACCGGCGCGGAAAAATTTGGGGCCAGCTTGTGCCCTATGGCATGGCGAATCTTGGCTTTGGCAATGGAAAGCCATCGCCCTGGCGAGCTGGCGCCAATGAGAACACAGTGTTCACCGTAAGCCATCCGGTGCGGATTGAAGATAAACCGCTCCCTGCCGGCAGCTACGGCTTTCATATCATTCCGCAAAAGGACCAGTGGACTCTGGTCTTTTCGAAGAACTCGACATCGTGGGGGAGCTTTTTCTATGAACCGTCCGAGGACGCCCTGCGGGTTACGGTGAAACCTCGTGCGCACGAATACCGGGAGTGGCTCACATACGAGTTCACCGAACGCAAGCCAGATCGCGCCACTGCTGAGTTGCAGTGGGAAGACCTGGCGGTGGCTTGGTCGATCTCAGTGGATAAGATCGAGGATCTGTATATTTCGAAGCTGCAGCACGATCTGCGCACTGTGCCGGGATTCAATTTTCAGGGATTCCTTAACGCGGCGCAGTACACACTGAGTATCAATTCGCACTTCGATGAGGGCCTCGAGTGGGCCGAAGCCGCCATCAGCCGCCCGTTTGTTGGGGTACCCAACTTTGCCACGCTTTCGATGAAGGCGCAGCTTCTTGCCAAGCTCGACCGTACGGACGAAGCGAAACAGATCATGAAAACCGCTCTGGCGCATCCGACAGCAACACCAATTCAACTCCATGGCTATGCGCGGCAATTGATGGCAGCGGGCAAGGTCGACGAGGCCTGCGAAGTTTATGAACTCAACTACAAGAAGCATGGCGACGTGTGGCCCGTGCATGTCGGCCTGACGCGGATGTATTCAGCCAAAGGCGATCTGGCGAAGGCCCTGGAACACGCCAAAATCGCTCTGCCGCAAGCCCCGGACCCATTGAACAAAGGCAGTCTGGAGGCTATGATCAAACAACTCTCCGCAGGTCAGAAGGTGAACTAAGCCAGTACTTTCTTCACCACTTCGCCACGCACGCCGGTAATGCGCTGGTTCATCCCCTGATAGAAGTACGTCAGCTTCGTGTGATCGAGCCCCATCAGGTGCAGCACTGTGGCATGCAGATCGGAGACATGGACGCGTTCCTCGATGGCCTCAAAGCCGATCTCGTCCGTGGCTCCGATTGCTTGCCCTCCTTTGACGCCGCCGCCGGCCAGCCACATGGAAAAGCCGTGCCAATTGTGATCGCGGCCCGGCTTGCCCACGCCCTCGCTGGTTGGCGTGCGGCCGAACTCGCCGCCCCAAATGAGCAGAGTGTCGTTCCATAAACCGGTGCGCTTCAAGTCAGTCATCAGCGCGGCAATCGGCTGATCGGTCTCCCCGGCGTGGAGCTTGTGATTCGTGATGCAGTCGTTGTGCCCGTCCCAGGTGTCCTCGATATGACCGCCGCCGGAGTAGAGCTGGATGAAGCGCACGCCTTTCTCCAGCAGACGCCGTGTGATGAGGCACTTCCTTCCAAAATCAGCGGTGAGCGGGTTGTGGATGCCATACATCTCCAGTGTTTTCGACTTCTCCTTCGCGAGATCCACCGTATCGGCGGCAGTGGTTTGCATGCGGTAGGCGAGTTCGTAGGACTGGATTCGCGCCTCGAGTTCGGAATCGCCGGGACGCGTGGCGCTGTGCTCGCGATTCAATTTCTCCAGCAGGTCGAGCGAGCGGCGCTGCGTTTGCTCGCTGGTGCCGGCGGGCGTGGTCAAGTCGAGTAGCGGAGCGCCTTGCGACCGAAACAGAGTTCCCTGGTAAGCGGCCGGCATGTAGCCGGCGGTCCAGTTGGAGGCTCCGCTGATGGGGCCGCCGCGCGGATCGGTCATCACCACGAATGAGGGGAGGCTCTCGTTCTCCGTGCCGAGTCCGTAGCTGAGCCACGAACCCAGGCTTGGCTTGCCGAGAATCACGTTGCCCGTGTTCATCTGCAGGCAGCCGGAAGCGTGTGCCGCGGTGTCTGTGTACATACTGCGGATCACGCAGAGATCGTCGGCAAAGGCGCTGGTGTGCGGAAAAAGGCTGCTGATAGGCAATCCGCTTTGCCCATGCTGCCGGAAGGGAAACGGGCTCTTCATCAAATAGCCAACCGGCCTGCTGTTCGAGCCCACGGCGAGTGGCCCTTTGTAAGGGGTTCCGTCGAACTTCGTCAATTCGGATTTCGGATCGAAGGTGTCGACATGACTCGGCGCGCCATTCATGAAGAGAAACACGCAGCGCTTAGCTTTGGCCGTGAAGTGCGGGTTCTTCGCCGCCAACGGGCTGGTGACCGTCGCCTGGGCGCGGCTCAACAAATCGTGTAGGGCAAGGCTGGCGAATCCGCCACCGGCCTGAAAGAAGAAATTGCGACGGTTAATCGACATAAACAAGCTCGTTGGTATTGAACAAAACTCTGGCCAATTGTTGCAGCGCAAGAAGGCTGGCATTTTCGCCCCCTGCTGCTGCCCGCTCCCGCTCGAGAAACGCGCGCATTTCCCGCAGTTCTGATTCCTTCGGCATCCGCGCAAACGCCAGGCGGTAGGCCAACTCGATCTGCTGCTGCTCGTCGGCGCCGGCCTCCTGCTGCAACCGCGCCGCCAGATAGCGCGCTTGCTGATTGACGAAATCGCCGTTGAATAGTGTTAGCGCCTGCGTCGGCACGCTGGTTGTGAGGCGTTGCGCGGCCGAGCGCGCCGTATCGCACAGGTCCAGCACCTCCATCATCGGCAGGATCAGTGACCGCTTCACGAACACATACACACTGCGCCGTGACGCTTCCTCCTCAGAAGACGCCTTCCAAATCTTGTCGGGATCGGATGAGCCTTCGAGCGCCTGCGGTTGTACCGGCGGAAATACGCTCGGCCCATACATGGTGGGATTCAGACGGCCGCTGATGGCGAGGATGGAGTCTCGAATGGCCTCTGCTTCCAGCCGCTTCACTGGCACACGCCACAGCAGCCGGTTCTCCGGATCTTCCTTCTGATATTCGGGAATCACCCGCTTCGACATGCGCCACGTGTTGGAACTGAGAATCAGTTTGTGGAGCTTCTTCAAGCTCCAGCCGTTATCCATGAACCACGCAGCAAGCCAATCGAGCAGTTCAGGGTGAGTCGGGCGTTGGCCCATTAACCCAAAGTCCGATGGCGTCCGCACCAGGCCTTCCCCAAAGTGCCACATCCAGACACGGTTGACGATGACACGCGCGGTCAGCGGGTTATCATTCGAGGCGATCCACTGCGCCAAGGAGAGCCTGCGCCGGCTGGTGTGCGCCGGTGGAAGTAACTGCGGCTGCTGCTTCACCAGGATCGCGGGCACGGCTGGGGCCACTTCCGGACCGTGGGCGCCCGGCTTGCCGCGCACGAGCACGTGGACAGGCTTGATGGTTACGCTGGGCTCCTCCAGGAAATAGCCGCGCGGCAGATCGGGAGTCTCTTTGCGTAACGCCTGAACCTTCGCCTCCAACTCCGCCACTTGCCGTTGCACATCCGCCGGGATCTTCGATTCCCAGTTCTTTTCCTTGGTCTGAAAGGGCTTCTTCAGAGCCGCGATGGCCTCGTTCAATGGCGCGATCTTTGCGTCGCGCGCTTTCTCGCGCTCGATCTCCGCACGCGTGCCGATCGGGCGGTCGAGTTCGGTGCGGCCCTTTCGCGGGCGTTCCAGGCCATCAAACACAGCGATCATCGAATAGTAGTCCTTTGCCGCTAGCGGCTCGAACTTGTGGTTGTGGCAGCGTGCGCAGGCCAGCGTCAAACCCAGAAAGGCTTGCGATGTGGTGGCGAGGATGTCATCCAGTTGATCGTAGCGGTCGGTATCCGGGTCGGCCGGTTCGTCATCCCAGGGGCCGAGGCGATAGTAGCCTGTTGCGATCAGAGTCTCCGGGGTGGGCTCGTCCAATTCATCGCCGGCCAACTGCTCGGTGAGGAAACGGTGGAAAGGCTTGTCCTGATGAAAGCTGCGAATCACGTAGTCGCGATACTTCCACGCTTGTGGCTTGTGGCCATCGCGTTCATAGCCGTTCGACTCGGCGTAGCGCACTACGTCCAACCAGTGGCGCGCCCAGCGCTCCGCATGGGAAGGCAATGCCAGCAGTTCGTCGATCACGGCGTCGAGGGACGCCCGCGTTTCCTGCTGAAGCAAGGTTGGGGGGAGTCCAGTCAGGTCCAAATAGGCTCGCCGCAGCAGCTGTTGCGGAGTAGCGGAAGGCGACGGCTGCCAGCCCTTTTGCTCCAGTTTCGCCAGCACGAACGCATCAATCGGATTGCGCACCCAACTCTTGTTCTTGACTGCAGGGACAGCCACGGGGCGCACCGGCTGGAACGACCAATGCGTGCGCCCCCGGCGGAACTTCGGATCTTCGTCTACGCCGGCTGTGCCAGAATCCGGCCAGGGGGCGCCTTCGTCGATCCATTTGCCGATGAGCTCTACGTCCGCGGCCGCCACGGGTGGCCCGGCGGGCGGCATTCGCAAATTCTTCTCCAAACCCGCCACGTAGCGGTAGAGGAGGCTTTGCGTACGCTTACCAGCCAGCACTGCGGGTACGCCCGATTCTCCACCCTTCAGCGCGAACCCCCGCCCATCCAGACGCAATCCATGCATCGCCACCTTCGGCCCATGGCACGAATAGCAGTGCCGCTCCAGCAGAGGGCGGATCTCCGACCCGAAGTCCACGGCCGCGCCGAGGGGAGCACACATGGCCGCAAAGGCAAGAAACACCAGCATCGTGTTGCCAGTATATCGGAGCCTCACTGTGAGGATTGATACACTCGTGGATGTGCGCCCGAGCCAGCCCTGGGAGATAGATCGAGAGGCCCTTGTCCGGCTATTGGCCGCGCTCGATCCCGATTCGGCGCGCGCCGCCATCCGTTATGAAGAACTGCGCCAGAAACTCATTCGCTTCTTTGAGTGGGAACGCAGTGAAATCCCTGATCGCGACGCCGATGAAACCTTGAACCGCGTGGCGCGCCGGTTGGCCGAAGGAGTCGAGATGAAATCCCCGGGTGCCTTTGCCTATGGCATTGCCCGCTTCATCCTACGCGAGCAGGCCGCCGAAGCCAAACGGAAAGAACGGGCCCTCGCCGAAATGGCCAATCAGACCAGGGGTGAGTATAAGTCTGAGGACGACGCCATCCAGGATTGCCTGGAGCGCTGCCTTTCCACTCTTCCGCCGGAAGCTCGCTGGCTCCTCGAGAAATACTACTCCGGTTCCGACGCGGAACGAATTCCCAATCGCCGTGCCCTCGCCGATGAGTTGCGTATCGGGGCCAACGCCCTCCGCAACCGTGTGCTGCGCCTGCGCGCGCGCCTCGAATCGTGCACCGGCGATTGTCTAAAGAAAAAGAAAGAGAAATAGAGTGACGGAAATGCAATTTCGCACACTCATTACAGGGAGGCATATTTGAAGCCGCAGCCGGAACAAGACGATCTGGCGCGCCAGTACCTGCTGGGGCGGCTCCCGGAAGCCCAAAGAGAGCAGATCGGCGAACGTCTCTTCTCCGACGATGCGTTTTACGAAGTCGTTCAGGCTGTGGAAATGGATCTGCGCGACGCCTATGCGCGCAACGAACTCAGCGGGAGAGACCGCGACGATTTCGAAGCTCATCTGCTGCATACGGAACGACAGCGCAAAGCCAGCCGCATGTCCTCAGTGCTCGCGAAACGGCTGCCGAAGCGCTCACCGAAGCCGGCTCGCTCCTGGATGCAATGGGCACTTGTTGCCGCTGCAGCCGTTGCGATTCCCACTGCCTTCTATGCCGCGTATCTGCAACAGCAGGTGAGGCTGCTGCGGCGAACGGAAATTGCTTCCCAGTTGCGCCCCGCCTCGGCGCAAACACCGGCGGTAGTGTCCCTCTTCCTTCCAGGCATTGTCCTGCGCGGTGCGGACACCCTGCCGCAACTGCGGTTACCAGCGGCGGAAGCGATGGTGAAGTTGGAGATGGAAGTACCGGCTGCCGGGCCGTTCGTGGCTACGGTGAGCGATGCCGCGGGCACCGAATTGTTTCGCCAATCCGGTTTGCGGCCAACTGACGGTGCTGTTACTCTCTGGCTTTCGGCGAGCACCTTGCCCGCTGGTCCGCTGGATGTTCGAATCAGTGCGAACGGCGTAGACGAAAGGAGACGGCTGCAAGTCAGCCGCTAGCGTTGCCATGATCCCGTATCTGGATCTCAGCGTTCTTCCTGTTCCTTTCGCTCTGATTGCCGGCCGCGTTCTGGTGGCTCTCGCCATTGTGCTGGGTCATTTTCTCCTTATCGCGCGGGCTCGCCGGTTGGGCCTCGATCCCACTACCGCGTCTGTCTTCAGCGCCTGTCTGATAGGCGGCGGCCTGTTGCTCGGACACTGGTTCAAGTTTCTCTATTGGCCCGCAGTATGGCCAAGCCTGGCAGAGAATCCAATGGTGTTCCTCAATGTCTCGTTCGGGCAGGCGTCCCTGGGAGGCATTGTGGGAGGATTCTTCTGTGGCTGGCTGTTCTTGCGATGGAAAGCTCCGGCGCACGAGCGCATGCGCTACCTGGATGCCCTCGCCTTCGTGTTTCCGTATCCATGGATGCTGGGACGCTTGCATTGCGCCCTGGTCCACGATCATCCCGGCATCCGCACGTCGCATTGGCTTGGTGTGCGCTATCCCGATGGGACACGCTTCGATCTGGCCGTCGTCGAATTGGTGTTTCTGGCAGCCATAGCGGTTCTCTTCCTTCTGCTGCGGCGCAGAACGTTGCCCGCCGGATTGCTGTGCGCAATTTTCTTGCTGTCCTACGGACTTTTTCGTTTCCTGCTCGACGCTCTGCATGTGGATCCCATTCGCCACTTGGGCTTAACCGTGGATCAGTGGGGCGCCGCGGCAGCGCTCTTCGCCGGCCTGCTCCTGCTGTCCCCTGCCATCCGCGCTCATCATGTTGTGGCCGCCACCTCACTACGGTTTTCAGAAAGGTAATCATGCCACTCGCTCGAATCTGTTCCACGGTTTTTGTCCTCTTGCTGGCGGCGTTCTTGCTCCTGGGCGGGCCGGGTAGTGGTGGAATCGAGATCGACAAGGATTGCGATCAGAACGACCTGCATATGCTTTTTGCCGCGGGGGCAGTATGTGGTGCCGACGTAGACTCAGCGCAGGCAGATCGTTTGTGTGACTGCAAGTTCGTGATTCTTTTCGATCAGCCGCCACCAGACGCCACGTTTGAATTGAATCTGGGACAGGCGCCGAGGGGTTTCGATGTTCTCTCCCGAACGGCGATTGGCTATACGGTATACCTCTCCTCTTCCTCCAGCACGATCGCCATGCGCGCCAGCGGCACTCGCCGCGCGCGCAGCGTTGGCACCAGGCTCGTGGGAGCAAATCACGGTGTTCCGCCCGAACTGATCGCGCCACAAGCTCACCACATCAACTATTTTCTCGGGTCCGATCCGAAGGCCTGGGTCACCGACGTACCTACGTTCCGAAAAGTGAAATTCCCTTCGGTCTATCCCGGCATAGATGTGGTCTACTACGCCAATGGCGCTCACCTGGAGCATGACTTCGTGGTCGCTCCCGGAGCAAATCCCGATCGCATCCGATTGCAGTTTGAAGGCGCGGATTCTGTTTCCGCCGACGCCGATGGGAACCTCGTACTACAGGCGGGGGAAGAAAAACTGCACTTCAAGAAACCGGTGCTTTACCAACCGGAAGGAAGGCGCAGGAGACAGGTTGCCGGCCGCTATCGAATCTACGGTGACGGCACGGCTGGATTCGAAGTGGGTGTCTTCAATCCCAAGCTGCCGCTGGTGATCGATCCGGTTGTCGTGTTCGCCACCTACGTGGGCCAGCAACGCTATGACGCCGGGATGCGCGTGGTCAGCGATCCATCCGGCAACGTGTACGCAGCGGGCTACACCATCGATTTCAATTTCCGTCCCACGCCCGGCGCCCTCACAACGCCGCCTGGAGCTCAGGACGCGGCCAATGTTCTCATCACGAAGTTGACTCCGGATGGGCGATCCGCTATCTACACCACTTACATCGGCGGAGACAGTTCCGATCACGCGTTAGGATTGGCCACCGATAGCGCCGGCAACCTCTATATCGCCGGGTCCACTGCCAGCCGCGATTATCCCGTCACCTCATCGGCGTATCAACGCCTACCTGGGAACAGTGCCAATGTGTTTACCGCCTGGGGCGATTGCTTTGTCACGAAGCTGAATCCGGCCGGCAATAGCCTGATCTACTCCACATTCATTGGTTCGACCGGTTTGGAAGCGTGCACCGCGCTTGCCGTTGATGCCGCGGGCAACGCCTACGTGACCGGCTCGACCACATCACAAAGTTTCCCCCGAACCGAAGGCGCTTACCAGACTCTATTCAACTTCGGGAACGCCAGTCCGCCCATGGAGAGCTTTGTCGCCAAGCTGGATTCCTCTGGTTCCCGTTTGCTCTACAGTACTTTCGTTGGCGGCAACGGCAAGGACATCGCTTCGGCCATCGCCGTCGATTCAGCCGGCAATGCGTATGTGGCGGGAGCCACACTATCGACGAATTTCCCCACCACTCAAGGTGCGTTTCAATCCGTACGGCGTACCAACAACCCCACTCGTTTGCAGCCGGACGTTTTTCTGCTCAAGCTCAATTCAACCGGATCGGAGCTGGTCTACTCCACACTGCTGGGGGGCAGCGATGTCGATGAAGCATTCGGTATGGCACTTGGTCCCGATGGCTCGGCCTACGTGTGCGGCAGCACCCAGTCCTCCGACTTCCCCGTCACCGCGCAAGCCTACCAGACGGCCTTCAAGGGCACTGGGGGAACAAAGGATCGCATCTTCGACGCAGGCGACGCGTTTGCCGCGAAGTTCAATCCGTCGGGAACAGCGCTGGAGTACGCCACCTTTGTGGGCGGCACAAAGGATGACCGCGCCCTGAATTGCGCCTTGGATGCGGCCGGAAACCTCCATCTGGTAGGACATACCCTTTCCACCGATTTCCCTGTCTCCACTGACGCGACGCAGCGCACGTTTGGCGGCACCGAGGAGCGGAATTATCCGTTCGGCGACGCGTTCTACGCCCGCATCGGCAGCACCGGCCGGACATTGCTGTATTCCACCTACTTTGGTGGCAAGGGAGAGGACGCTGCCGCTGGGCTCTATCTCGATAAGGATGGCAGTGCATTTCTCACCGGAGCCACCAACTCCGTTGATCTCGCCGTCACGCCCGGAGTGGTGCAGCGTGTGTATGGTGGCGGTCCCGGCATCCGGCAGCGAATCCCCTTCGGCGACATGTTCCTGGTGAAGTTCGGTGAAACGCCGGTTGTGCCGCGTCCAGCCATCAGCAACATTGTCAACGCAGCCAGCCGTATCAATGGGGCCATTGCACCGGGAACGGTGTTAGTGATTCAGGGTGTGAACCTGGGCCCCGCGACCGAGGTTACCGCGCCTGTCGTGGCGAAGGGTCAATTGCCGAAGACGCTGGCTCAAACTCGCGTGCTGTTCGATGGCACGCCGGGAGCGATTGTGTCGGTGCGAGCGACTGCGGTTACGGTGATTGCACCGTTCTCACTCGAAGGGAAAGGCGAGGCGGTAATTACCGTGGAGCAGCAGGGAGTAGCATCTGAGCCGGTGCGGATGAATGTCACATCGGCCGCACCTGCGCTGTTCACCGTCGATGAGTCTGGACGCGGGCTGATTCTGGCGTTGAACGAGGATGGCTCGCGCAACTCCGTCGAATCGCCGGCAGCGCCTGGCTCCATCGTTACGCTCTACTTCACCGGCGGTGGCCGCACCGAACCGGCGGTGGAAGACGGCTACGTGACCGACGATTCCTTCCCTGCGCTCGCCAGCGCGGTGAGTGTGCTGTTCGGAGTAGTTCCGGCCGAGGAGGTCTATTTCGCGGGCGGCATTGGAGGACAGGCGGTTGGTTATTCGCAAGTGCAGCTACGTCTGCCGGCCGGAGCCCCAAGCGGTGAGGTTCAGGTGAAGGTGCGCATCGGAGAGAACGAATCGCAATCCGGAGCCGTCCTGATCATCGCCCAATAGCGTGCGGTCCTCAGTTTCCTTCGACAACAAAACCAGCCCAATAGAAGGGCGCGCGATATCTCGGGTCCTTCTTCATACCTGTTTGCGCTTGTCGCAGCGCCTCAGCCGGGCTCCTCTTCCCCAGCAACATTTCCCGGTAGAAATGTTCCATTAGTTGAGCCGAGGCGCCATCGGCAACGGGCCACAAACTTGCCACTACCTGCCGCGCTCCCGCGTGCAGGAAACCGTGCGCGAGGCTCGCCAAGCCTTCCCCACGAAATTCCTGTCCGGCGTGTGATTCGCAGGAACTCAACACCACTAGCGCCTTGTTCATCCGCAGCGCGTAGATTTCGCCGAGCCGCAGCAGCCCATCACGCACCTTCGCCTCCGGAGTGAGCATCGAGAATGCGATCCCCGACACTCTGGGGCGTGAATCATCCACCAGCGCATGCGTCGCCAAATGCAAAATCGAGCTCGATTTCGATGCGGTGAGAAAGGCCTCGCGCGTCGCATCGTGACGCAGCAGGATACGCACGCGGCGAGTCCCCGCCTGCTTCCGGATTGCCTCCGCTTCGGCAGCCGAAGCCGCCAGCCGTGGCAGTGCTTTGTCATAGACGGGATCGGCGAATACCGTGATAATGCCGTCCGTCAACGCAACGCTCTTGCGTGCGGCGAATGTCGCCGAAGGGAACCACGTCAGTGTGTGCCGCTCCACCGGCAGCAGGGCCGCAAAGGGAATCCAGTGCAGCGGCCCGTCGGGCACCAGAAAAACACGCTTTGCCGTGAGGCCGGTTGGAATCAGGATGCCGCGTAGTTTTGCTGCTGCCGATGTAAAGGTCGCCTCCGCCTTCGCCAGGCGCTCTCTGCGCGCCGCGCGCGATGCGTCCTGCACCCCAGCAGGCGCCATGGCTGCCTGATCCAGAACGCGGATCAGAGACTCCAGTTCTGCCCGCCTCGGCAGTGGGCGCACCGTGAGCTCCCGCCGAGAAACTGCCCACATATACCCGCCATCTTGCCCGGTTGAGTAGACCAGCATCATCGCATCATCCGGCAACGACGCCTGGATTTGGCTCAGCGGCAGCGGGCGCGGGCGAAGCAGCACCAGATCCGGATCGCCTTGCGCTTCCAGCTTCGCCGCGGCTTGCTCATAGTCAAACAGGACGCGGTCCAGCCGCTGCCGTGCATCTTTTTCCCGTGCGCCCGTTACCCCAGCCATTAACAACTGGCTCAGATTCTGTCCTGCGGCCCGTACCCGGCGCTGTTGCTCCAGCAATGCCGCGTTCGAAGGCAAGGCCTCCAGGTCGGCCCGTGGCAGCGAGTCAAGCAGCACCCGCGCCCGGCTGCGTTCATTGGCATCGAAGGCCATCGCGTCAAACCCCTTGCCCGGTGTACTTGCATGCTGCTTCATGCGAATGTCCGTCAGCAGGTGATAGACGTCGCGCCGCGAGGACAGGAAGGACATCCGCAGGTTCGGCGCCAGCAACTCCGCGCGTGACGATTCCGTCAAAGCCAGTGCGGACTCCGCTTGTTCGGCTGCCTGGTCCAACGCGCCGGTGGCGCGCAGCGCATACGCCAGGTCAGCCAGAGTGGCGGCCTCGCCATTGCGGTCTTCAATCGCCCGATACATCGCCAGTGCATCCTTGAGCAGCGCTACGGCGCCTGCCGTGTCCTTCTGGCGCAATCGCAGCCGCCCCTGGCTCTGGAGCGTCGCCGCGATCCCTCCGCGATCCCCAATCTCCCGCTTGAGCTCAAGCGAAATACGGTAGGCCTCATCGGCCTTCCCCAACGCGCCCCCCGCCGCGTGCGCATCCCCCAGATTGTGCAGCGCATAGGCCCGGCCCCGCTGGTCTTTCACTTCCTCCGCCAGCGCCAGCGATTGCTGCAACGCCGCCGTTCCGTTCTTCAGCATCCCCAGATTATTCAGCGTCCGCGACTCCCCGGCTTTGTCTTTCGCCACCCGCCACAACTGCAGTGCTTCGCCATACCGCTGCCGCGCCGATGCTTCGTCTCCGATGTCGGCAAACACCAGTCCCATATTGCTCAGCACGTCAGCCTGCTGCGGCAGTGCCTTCTCCTCTCGGAACAAGCCTAGGGCCTGGTTGTATAGGTCGATCGCCCGCTGAACCTCCCCCTGCCTCCATTCCACCGAGGCAATGCCGGAAAGAGTCAACCCCTGGCCGAAGCGGTCCTTGATCTGCTCGCGCAGCCGGAGTGCCTTTTCATACGAATCAATCGCGAGCCGGAACTCACCCAGATACAAATACGAAGCCCCGAGATTGTTCCAGGCAATGGATGCGCGCGACAGATTTCCTGCTTTCTCATTGCCCTCCGCCACTCGCCGGAAAGGCTCCACCGCCTCGGCAGGGCGCATCTGGCGCAGGAGGTCAAATGCTTGTTTGTATAGCGCGTCCAGGTCCGTCTGCTGCGCCCAGAGCGTGGTCACAAACAAATACGCCCAGCCCCAATTTGCTAGCATCTTCGTCATCATGAAGCGGCTCACGCTGGTGGTCTTCCTCTGCGCCTCTGCCTATGCGCAACCCGTACCTTACCAGGACTTGAAGTATCGTAGCATCGGTCCGTTCCGCGCAGGCCGTGTCACCGCCGTAACAGGAGTTCCCTCGCAGCCGGATGTTTACTATTTCGGTGCGACTGGGGGCGGTGTGTGGAAGACGCAGGATGGCGGCCGAGGCTGGCAACCCGTCACCGACCAGTTCCTCACCACGGGTTCCGTCGGGGCGATCGGCGTCGCCGAGTCCGATCCGAACGTGGTCTATGTGGGAATGGGCGAAGTGCCTATCCGCGGTAACGTCTCGCACGGCGACGGCATGTACAAATCCACCGATGCAGGCAAGACCTGGAAGAAGATCGGCCTCGAAGACACACGCCACATCAGCCGTGTGCGCGTGCACCCGAAGAATCCGGACCTCGTCTACGTGGCCGCGCTCGGCCACACCTTCGGCCCCAACGAGCAACGCGGAGTCTTCCGCTCGAAGGACGGCGGCGCTACCTGGCAGAAGATTCTCGAACGCGGATCGAAAGCCGGCGCCATCGATCTTGCCGCGCCGGACTACGACGATGTGCGCGCATTCTCCTGGCGGCGTACAAGGTGTATGCTGGAGGCCTGGACCCTCGAAAGCGGCGGCCCGGGCAGCGGAATCTGGAAATCCACCGACGGAGGGGAAACGTGGATCGACCTCTCCCGAAAGCCTGGTATGCCCAAGGGTCTGCAGCAAGATCGGCATCACTGTTTATCCGCCAACCCCGACCGTGTCTACGCCATCATCGAAGCCGAGGACGGCGGTGTCTTCCACAGCGATGACGCGGGCGCGACATGGACCCGCGTGAACCCCGATCGCAGTCTGCGCCAGCGCGCCTGGTACGCGCATCTGTAGTCGAAGAACGCCGATGTGGTTTACGTGCTGAACGTCCTTCCACCGCTCCGCCGACGGAGGCCGCACCTTCGCCGCTATTGCTACCGCGGCGGCAGCACGATCTGTGGATCGCGCCCGACGACAACAACCGTATGATCGAAGGCAACGACGGCGGCGCGAATGTCACGCGTGACGGCGGCAAGTCGTGGACCGCTCAGAATCAGGCCACCGCGCAGTTCTGCGGGTCACCACAGACAACGATTTCCCCTACAACATCCAGCGCCGCAGCGGGACAATACCACCGTGCGTATTGCTTCGCGCGGACGCGGAATCACGGAGCGCGACTGGTTCCCTGTCGGCGGCGGGGAAAGCGGCTGGATTGCGCCCCATCTCAAAGACTCAAACATCGTCTTTGCTGGCTCTTATGGAGGCTATCTTACCCGTGACGATCATCACCGAAGGGCAGACGCGCACAGTCAATGTGTGGCCCGATAACCCCGCCGACCGCGCCACTGAACTGAAGTACCGCTTCCAGTGGAACTTCCCGTTCTCTTCTCCCGCACGATCCCAATGTAATGTACGCTGCCAGCAACGTGCTGCATCGTTCCACGAACGAAGGACAATCGTGCGGGAAGACATCAGCGGCATTCTCACGCGCAACGACAAATCGAAGCAAGTCTCCTCCGGCGGCCCCCGTACCAAGGACAACACGAGCGTGGAATACTTCAGCACCATCTTCACGGTATTGATCGCCGGTGAAGAAGAGCGTGCTCTGGACGGGATCCGATGACGGCCTGGTGCAGGTCTCCCAAGACAACGGCCGCACCTGGCGCAATGTACACCAAGGACCTTCCGGAGTTCATTCAGATCAACTCCATTGAGGCCTCGCCCCACGATCCCGCCGCTGCCTACTTCGCCGCTACGATGTACAAGTGGGACGACTTCCGTCCCTATCTTTACAAGACCGCCGACTACGGCAAAACTTGGACGCGCATCACCAATGGCATCGATGCGTCGGCGTTCGCGCGTCATCCGTGAAGATCCGGCACGCCGTGGCCTGCTGTACGCGGGCACCGAGACGGGCATGTACGTCTCCTTCGACGACGGCGCCAAATGGGACTCCCTGCGCTTGAATCTGCCTGTAGTACCCATCACGGACTTGGCGGTGCACAAGCGCGACAGCGACCTCGTTGTAGCCACGCAGGGCCGATCCTTTTACGTACTCGATGACTTGAACGTACTGCATCAGATCAAAGACGGCACAGCGAAGGGCGACGCTTACCTCTTCACCCCGGAGCCTGCCTATCGTACCGCCGGAGTGACCCGCTCGCGCATTCCCGCCGGAGCATCCATTGGAGAGAATCCGCCGAATGGCGTGGTGCTCTACTGCTATCTGAAAGACGAGCCGAAGGGAGACACCACGCTCGAGTTCCTCGACAGCTCCGGCAAACCGCTGCGCAAGCTCACACCGAAACCCAAAGCGGGGCTGAACCAGTTTCTGTGGGATTTACGCCTGGAAGATGCCACCACTGTTCCCGGAATGATTCTCTGGGCCGGATTCACCCAGGGGCCGAAAGTCGCCCCTGGCCGTTATCAGGCTCGCCTTACGGTCAACGGCAAGATGCTGACGCAACCCATCGAGATTCGCAAGGATCCGCGCCTCACCGATGTGTCGCAAGAGGATCTGGAGAAACAACTGGCACTCTCCATCCAGGTGCGGGACAAGCTGAGCGAAACCCATCAGGCCATCCTCAAGATCCGCGACGTGCGCAAACAGATTGACGAGATGACGGCGCGTCTCGATGCCAAGGAGCGGAAGGACGTCATTGAAGCGGGTAAGGCACTAGCGAGGAAACTGACCGCGATAGAGGAAGAGCTCTACCAGACGAAGAATCAGAGCAACCAGGATCCGCTCAACTATCCCATCAGGCTCAACAATCGGCTCGCCGCCCTCTATGGTTCCATTCAAAGCGCCGAGTCCGCACCCACACGCCAGGCGCAGCTTTTCTACGAGGAACTGGCCACCGCCATTAACCGGCATACGCAGTCGCTCCGCGGTTTGCTGGATAGCGACCTGTCCGGATTCAACAAGCTTGCCCGCGAGAAAGACGTTCCGCCGGTGATTGTGCGGAAATAGGGAGTGATGCCACGCTGCCTGCTCTCCCTGTTTTGTGCCGCTGTTCTGGCGAGTGCTGCTGACAAGCCGGTCTTCGAGCGCGAGGATATCAATCCGCTCGACGTGAAACACAATCATGCCTCCAGCATTGTGGAACTGCCCAACGGCGATTTGCTCGCTGCCTGGTATCGTGGCTCCGGCGAGCGCACCGCCGATGACGTCGTGGTGCTGGGAGCGCGCAAGAAGAAAGGCGCGAAACAATGGAGCGCTCCGTTTCTACTCGCGGATATGCCCGGCTTTCCCGATACTAATCCCGCTCTGTTCGTCGATAGCAAGCAGCACTTGTGGTTGATCTGGCAGACGATCATTGCCAACGAGTGGCATACCGCGCTCACCACCTATCGCATCACCAGCGACTGGGGAGGCGACGGCGCTCCACGCTGGCAACTGAGTGAGCCGTTGCTTTTCGTCCCGCACAATTTCGCCGCCAAGGTGAAGGAAGTAGTTACGCCCTTGCTCAACGCCGATGGCCGCACCGGACAGTGGGCCAAACGGACTCTGGAACACGGCAACGACAAGTATTTCTCGCGCATGGGCTGGATGACCCGCGCCCACCCTGTGGAGTTGCCCGGTGGCCGCATCATCGTTCCGCTTTATTCCGATGGCTATTCCTTCTCGCTGATGGCCATTACCGACGACTATGGAAAGACCTGCAGGCGCAGTGAGGCGCTGGTGGGCGGAGGGAACATCCCGACCCTCCATCGCGCGGCGCAAAGGCGAAACGCTGGTCACCTACATACGCGATAACGGCCCGCCGCCAGAGCGCCTGCATCGATGAATCGAAGAACAGCGGCGGCGTCGCCTGGTCGCCGGTGCAGGGTTGCCGGAATATTCCGAACCTGGCAGCGGTTCGAAGTTACCGTATTGAGGGACAAAGCACTTGGGCACTGGTGAATAACAATCTGGAGCGGGGCCGCCACTCTTTGCCATCTGGCTCTCTGACGACGAAGGCAAAACGCGCGGAAATGGAAACGCCAAATTGAGCTGGCCATGAAAGGGGCGAAGGTGCCGCCACGTTTCACTACCCCTCCATCATCCAAGCTCGCGACGGCATGATCCACGTCAGCTATTCGCACTTCCTCAACCACCTGAAGAACGGCGAACCGCGCCAACACATCCGTCACGTCCGCTTCAACCTCGAGTGGGTAAAGCAGGGCCAGTAGGCCGCTGGTATACTCTATCTCTCATGCCGCAACTGTCCGCCATCAGCGGCCCTCTCAAGGGCCAGCTGTTTTCCTTACAGGATGCGGAAGTTACGCTCGGACGTAAATCGGAGAACTCACTCCCTATTCCGGATCTGTCCGTTTCGCGCTTTCATTGCCGCATCGAAGCACGCCAGGACGGATACCACCTGGTCGACCTTACCTCCAGCAACGGAACCTTCGTCAACGGTGTTCCCCATAAGACCCACCGGCTGGTGCACGGCGACAAGATCACACTCGCCGAAACGGCATTCATCTATCTCGATCCACCGGCAAATGAACCAGCCGCGGAGGAAGCCGGCGTCGTGATGGACCAGAGCCCCACGCTGTTGGAGCCGGTTTCCGAGATCCAGCAAAGCCGTTTGGCGCGGCAATACGCGGCCTTAGTCGACATCTGCGCCGCGCTCCCTTCCGGCGGTCCGCTCGAGGAACTGGAGCAGAAACTGCTATCCGCATTACTGGCCATCTTTTCCGCCGACCGCGCCGCGATCGTCTTTGTCGAAGAGGGCGAACCCAGCCGCGTCACCGGACTCCATCGCGACCAGAAACGTAAATCTCCAATTCCCGTGTCCCGCACCCTGCTTGATGCCGTGCTCAGCCGCAAGAGCGGCGTGCTATGGCAACTTCCGAACAACGCCAGCAGCCCCGGCACGCAAGCGGTGATTGCCGCGCCCCTGCCGGCCGACAAGCGCACGCTCGGTGTGCTTTACCTCGATTCGGGAACACGAGCGTCGGCGTTCGATGCCGGCCACCTCGAGTTGCTCGCAGCCATCAGCGGCGTTGCCGGTCTTCCCCTTGCCCAGGCGCTGGCGCTGGACCGGCTCCAGCAGGAGCGCCGGCGTCTGGAAGATGCACTCTCCGGCGATTCCGAATGGATCGGCGATTCTCCCGCCTTCAGCGACGCACTGAAACTCGTGGCCAAAGTGGCCCGCACCGAATCTACCGTGCTGATTCTCGGTGAGAGCGGCACAGGGAAAGAGATGGCTGCGCGAGCCATCCACCGCCGCAGCGGCCGCGCCAATGGCCCCTTCCTCGCTTTGAACTGTGCCGCGCTCACCGAATCCCTGCTGGAAAGCGAGCTATTCGGTCACGAAAAAGGAGCGTTCACCGGAGCCATCGCCCTCAAGCGCGGCAAGATCGAATTGGCTCATGGAGGCACGCTGTTTCTCGACGAGATCGGTGAACTTGCGCCGGCCCTGCAGGCGAAGCTGCTGCGTGTCCTTCAGGAGCGGGAATTTGAGCGGGTCGGCGGCACCGCTAGAATCCGTGTGAATGTCCGCATTGTTGCCGCCACCAACCGTGACCTCAAGGCCGAAGTTGCGGCCAATCGATTTCGACAGGATCTGTACTACCGGCTCAATGTCTTCGCGGTCCATATGCCGCCCCTCCGGGACAGGCGGGAAGACATTGCTCTGCTCGCCAATTATTTCCTGCATTTGTTCGCCTCCCGGTCTACAGGTGTAGGGAGGGGACTCAGCCCTGCCGCCCGATCGATACTCGAAAAATATCATTGGCCCGGCAACATCCGCGAACTGAAAAACGCGATGGAATACGCTACGATTCTTGGGGAAAGCGATCTGATTCAACCTGAGGACTTGCCTGCCGACATCATCGACTCAGCGTCTCCAGAGGCGACTGTGCCCGCTTTTCAGGCCAACCTGCGCGATGCCAAGGTGCGTAGCATTCAGGCCGCGCTGCTGGAAACTGAAGGCAACATTACACAGGCCGCCGGCATCCTGGGGGTGCACCCAAACTCACTGCATCGGATGATCCGGCGCCTGGGGCTGCGTGAACCTAACCCAAATGCGTGACCCATTCCCACCCCACAGTTAGCCAAATCCCCCAACCTGGGGAATAAATGGACTCAAAAACCGCCTTTTTCTTTGGCACGATGCGTGCACTATAAAGGGCACTCCGAGAGAGACAAACACCTACTTGGTTCAGAGCCATCGGGCAGGACAAATCCTCCGAGCTGCCCGGTGGCTCTCTCTTTTTTGAAAAGTCTGTGCTTTACTAGTCCCTGATGGCCTCCCTCCTCGCAATCCTCTGCGCACTGGCTCTCGCTCAAGAGTTCAAAGCCCCTGCAGGCAATCGTCCCGCCATCCGTCGTCCCAGTGCTGAGACAATCCTCCCGGGTGGGCGTATTCTCACCCCGCTTGGCCGTCAATACCCCACTGGTCCAGGCCCGTTCGGTCTGGCCATCAGTCCCTCCGGCAAGACAGTTCTCACCAGCGATGGCGGCCCCAAACGATACACGCTCACGGTGCTCGACAGTCTGCCCGGCGGCAACTGGCAGACGAACTCCATCCAACCCTGGAAAATCGAGCGCATGGATGACGATGACCAGGATTGGCTGAGCGTCTTCATGGGTGTCGCCTTTATGGATGATCGCCACGTCTTCGCCTCAGAAGGAAATTCCGGGCGTGTGCGTCTGCTGGAAGTCAAAACCGGAAAACCCCGGCATATTTTCAAGCTCAATACGGGCGGTTACAAAGACAGCTATACCGGTGACCTCGCGTACGACGCCGCACGGCAACTGCTCTATGTCGTCGATCAGGCCAACTACCGGCTGGCTGTGATAGACGTGGCCCGTAAACGTATTGCCGCTTCCTTGAAAGTCGGCCGCATGCCATTCGCTGTCGCGCTGTCGCCGGACGGGAAGCGCGTTTACGTCACCAACGTCGGCATGTTTGAATACAAGCCGCTTCCCGGCGCCGATCCGAAGCGCCCGCGGGAAACGGGAATTTCGTTTCCTGCGTTCGGATTCCCGTCACCCGAAGCCCGTGACGGCGTCCACCGCCCCGATGCCTCCGGCGCCATGATCGACGTTCCTGGCCTCGGTGATCCCAACGTGCCGGAATCGAACTCTGTCGCCATTGTGGATGTGGAAGATCCTACCGCGCCAAAGCTGGTTTCGTTCCTTCGGACGGGTCTGCCCTTCGGCCCCAAAAGCCTCGGCGGCAGCAGCCCCTCCGGAGTCCTTGCCACCAAGGATCGCGTCTACGTTTCCAACGCCCATAACGACACCGTCACGGTCATCGACCCCGCTGCGCGTTCCATTGTGGCCGAGATCCAGATCCGCATTCCGGGGTTGGAGAAGCTGCGCGGCGTCATTCCCATCGGTATGGCGATTCATGAGGCTTCCGGCTTCCTCCTGGTGGCCGAAGCGGGCATCAACGCCGTCGCTGTCATCGACACGAAAACGAACACGGTCCTCGGTCATCTGCCGGCGGCCTGGTTCCCCACGCGCGTTGTCGTTGACCGTGACAATGTCTACGTGGCGAACGCCAAGGGGCACGGCACCGGACCCAATGCGGGCCGCAGCAATTCCACTACCTTTCAGGCCGATCTCCGCCGTGGCGCGCTCACTATGTTCCCCGTTCCTGGCCGAGACGAACTCCGCCGCCACACGGAGCGCGTCTACGCGAACAACGGCTTCGTTCCCGCCAAAACCAAACCCGCCGCGCTTCCGGAACAGATCAAACACGTCGTCATCATTGTGAAGGAAAACCGCACTTACGACGAAGTCTTCGGCGACGTCGCCCAGGCGTCGAACGGGCCTGCCACAGGCGTTTGGGATCTGGCGCGATTCGGCGCCGCCGGCATCGTGAGCAATGAGGGAGATCGCACCAATAGCGGCCTGCGGCAGCGCCTCAGCCTTCGCGGCATCAACGTTACACCCAATCATCATGCGCTGGCCAAGCAGTTCGCCTTCAGTGATAATTTTTATGCCGATTCCGAAGTGAGCGTCGATGGCCACCATTGGGTGGTGGGTTCCTATCCCAATGCCTGGTCGGAAAGCACCATCATGGCCGGCGGCGGCATGAAGGATTTCCGCATGCCCACCACTGCGCCCGGCCGGCTTCGCTTCCACAACAGCAACTCTTCCGTCCACCCCGATGACCAATTGGAGAACGGCACCCTGTGGCATCAACTCGACCGGCACGGCATCTCCTTCCGCAATTACGGCGAAGGCTTTGAACTGGCCAGCATCGACGAAGGCCCGGGACTCAAGCCCACCGGCGGGCGGCTTATGACCAACGTGCCGATGCCCGAACCGCTGTATCGCAACACTTCGCGCGAATACGCCCAATACAACACCAACATCCCGGATCAGTACCGCGCCAGCCAGTTTCTCGCCGAAGTGGACAAACTCTACGTCAAAGGTGAGCAGCCATTCCCGCAACTCGTCTTCATCCACCTGCCGAACGACCACATGGCGAAGCCGCGTCCCGAAGACGGCTACCCCTACCAGGCATCCTACGTTGCCGACAACGACTACGCTTTGGGCCGCATCGTGGAATTTTTGTCGCATAGCAAATGGTGGCCCAACATGGCCATCTTCATCACGGAAGACGACGCGCAGGGCGGTGTGGATCACATCGACTCGCATCGCACCGTATTCCTCGCCGTCAGCCCGTATGCGAAGAAGAACTACGTCTCCCACGTCAACGCGAGTTTCCCGTCGATGCTGAAGACCACGTTCCGCCTGCTTGGCCTGCCGCCGCTGAATCTGTTTGATGGCGCCGCCGCCGACCTCAGCGATATGTTCACGGCAAAGCCTGATTTCACGCCCTACAAGTTGCTGCCTGTGCCCAAGGAAGTGTTCGACCCCGCCAGCGCCCGTGATCCACTCGATCCGAAACCTGGTCCCCGTATGGACGATCCGAACGTGCTGCGGGAGCAGCACAGAAACGGAGCTCGATGAATGACCCGCCGCTCCCTGCTCACCTTCGCCGGCACACTTGCCGCATGTTCCCGCCGCCGGGTGGTGGACACCGAGGAAATGCTCCCCGACTTCGGCCCACTGCCAGACTTCCACTTCATCACCCACACCGGCCAGCCCTTCAGCCACGACTCCCTTCAGGGCAACGTCTGGATTCTCGACTTCATCTTCACCAACTGCACGCTCGTCTGCCCGCGCATGACCGCTGAGATGCGCAAGCTGCAGGAGCGCACCAAAGGCATGCCGCAGGTTCGTCTGCTCAGCCTCTCCATCGATCCCGATCGAGACACCCAGGCCGTGCTCGCCGCCTATGCCGCGAAAAATGGCGCCGATCCCCAACGCTGGATCTTCCTCAGTGGCGACAAGCCCACCATTCGCCGGATACAGGAAGCAACGCAGCGTCATCTCGATCCTGACGAGATCACCGCTCACAGTAAGCAGCTCTATCTTGTCGATGGTTCGGGCTTCGTGCGCGGAGTATACTCGGTGGTGCAGCCGGCAGCGATCGCGGATCTGATGCAGGATATTCCCAAGCTCATTCGTAATCCGCGCAAGCCCGAGCCCGAATCCTGATCGCCACGGAGTTCTCCACGCATGACCCGACGCACTCTGCTCTGCGGAGCCTTTGCCGCCATCCAGCGCGGCCAGATCGATGCAGCCATGGCCAAGATTCAATCCGCCACCTCCAGCGGCGATGTCTCCGCGGCTGCGCTCTACGTGGAGCAGGGAAGCACCCGCATCGCCAAGGGCTTCGGCAAGGCACGCGGCGAGAACGAAGTGTTTCTCCTCGCGTCCATCACGAAGCCAATGACTGCCGCGGGCTTGATGAAGCTGGTGGAGCGCGGCCAGGTGAAGCTGGAGGACACGGTGAAGAAGTACATCCCCGAATTCTCCGGCGGCGACCGCGATCTCATCACCGTAAAAATGCTCTTGACCCACACATCCGGTTTGCCGGACATGCTTGCCGACAACGAAGCACTGCGCAAGAAGCATGCTTCTTTGAAGGATTTCGTCGCCGGCACCTGCAAGACGCCGCTGCTGTTCAAGCCCGGCTCCCAGTGCAAGTACCAGAGCATGGGCATCCTGCTTGCATCCGAGATCGCCGAGCGTGTGACGCGCGTGCCTTTCCGCGATTTCCTCAGCAAGGAAATATTCACCCCGCTCGGCATGACACAGACCTCATTGGGCCTCGGCGGCCGCAAGATCGCTGATCTGGCCCAGTGCCAGGTCCCGAATCCGAATGACGATTGGAACTGGAATACACCCTACTGGCGCGATCTTGGTGCACCTTGGGGTGGTGCCCATGCTTCCGCCGCCGATGTGGCGCGGTTTCTCAAATACTTCCTCCAGCCCAGCGGCAAACCGCTCTCCGTGGCCATCGCGCAGAACATGATCGTCAACCAGAACCCGGGCTTGAACAAGCCTTGGGGCATTGGCTTCATGATCGACCCCGGTACGTTCGGCAAAACCTGTTCCGCAAAGACCTACGGCCACTACGGTTCCACCGGCACGGTCTGCTGGGCGGACCCCGCGAAGAATCTGATCTGCGTATTGCTCACCACAAAGCCCGCCGATCAATCCCGCGCCGGCTTGCTGGGTCCGGTGTCCGACATGGTGGCGAGCGGCGCCTGATGCCGTCCTGGCAAAATTGAGAGCATGCAGGGTGTTCAGATATTCGGCGTGAAAAGCTCACAAGCCACTCGCGCCGCGGAGCGCTTCTTCAAGGAGCGGCGTATCACAATCCAGATGGTTGATCTCAAACAGAGAGCCCTGGCCGCGGGCGAGATTCGCCGCTTTGTGGAGAAGTTCGGCTGGGAAGCATTGCTCGATCGGGAAGGGAAGGCGTTCATCGACGCCGGGCTGAAATATTTGAAGGTTTCCGAACCGGACCTCTTGGCACGCATCGAAAAGGAGCCGCTGCTGCTGCGTCTCCCGCTGGTGCGCGGGGCCAGCCTCCTCAGCGTGGGGAAGGATGAGGAGGCGTGGAAGCAGATGGCCTCACCCAAATAGACGGCGAAGCCTTCACTCCACCACGGCAATCGCCACCGTATTCCCCATCTTCGCCCCCATCCGCACAGTCACCGGCACGGCCGCTCCTGTCTGCGCATTGGCAGCAATCCTGGCATTGATCTGATACAGCCCGATCGCACCCGGAGTGAGCCCCGAATAGAGCACCTCCGCCCGTGCCCCGCCGATCATCACTTCCGGATTCTCCAGTGTCCGCGCCGGAGGGTCGGCTGGTGCCGGATCACTGGGGCGCGGCGGGAAATCCAGCCGCCCCAATCCCGTTGCGTAGATCTCCACAATCTCGCCTCGCCGGGCCGCGCGCGAAATCCCATCATTCGCCATACGGGCAATCAATCCTGTTCCCGCCACGCGCACCGCCCCCTGCCCCTCGCCATTGCCTGACAACGCAAACAACCCTGGAGCCGTGGCCGTGGCGTCCGAAGCCGTAAACGTCGCACTCGCCGATGTCACGTGCGAGACGGTGACAAAAATCGGCCCTGGAAACAGGCTGTAGGGAAGGTGGAAGTTGATCTGGTTCCGGCTGACAAAGAGCAACGGGACCGCCGTTCCGTTCACGCGCACCGTGGTCAGATTCATCGTCGTGGGTACGGGGAAGCGCGACAACTCCTGTTCCCCTTGGGACAGATTCGACCCCAGCAAAGCCACAATCGTTCCCGGCGCAATGTCCGTGGAAAAGCTCGCCGCGTTGCGCAGGTCCCGAATCAACGGTGCCTCAGGCAAAGGGAGAAAGAACGCCTCGTTCGAATTGGAAAACGATGCTCCCTGGCGCGGCCCGCCGCTGGGGGTGAAGATGCGCCCGTCCAGTGTCGCTCCATAGAGTCCGTGCCGTGGGGCCGTCATCAGTGCCAGCGCGCCCCAGGTGTCGCTCAGCGGATCGTACTCCTCGTGCTGCTCGAAGGTTTGCTCCGGACGGCCGCTGCTGCCTTCGCCTCCGAACACCTGAATCCTGCCGCGCAGTGTGCCGCTACCCACTCCGCCGCGCGCCGTCGGAATCGGCGTCCGGGAGCGCCACGTATTCGATGCGGGATCATATTCCTCATTGGCCCGCAGATTTTCCGCGCCGACGCGACCGGCGATGGCGTAGAATTTCCCGCCCACGGCCTGCGCCGTAAGATGATCGCGCACGGTCGGCATCGGCGCCAGCCGCGACCATTGCCTGGTCTCCGTATCGAACACTTCGAAGGTATTCACTGGAGCCGTGCCGGCCAATCCCCCTGCCACGTAGATTTTGTTTCCAATGGCCGCCACGCCGCTTGCCCCACGAGGTTCACTCATGCGCCCCACGTTACTCCAGCGGCGCGTCACTGGATCGTATTCGTAAGTGCCTCCCTCCGCGCTGCCCGAACGCAGGGCCCCCAGTACGTACAGCTTTCCGTTTGCCGCCGCCACGTTGCAGTGGTCCGCACCACCGTCGATGGGCACCGCCGGCCCTTCGCTCCATTCATCGCGGTACGGATCGTAGATGTACAACTGGCCCGTATTGCGCCCGTTTGGCAGCAAGCCGCACAGCGCGTAGATCCTGCCATTCAAAGCCGCGGCCGATACCTCGGTTGCCTCGATGGGGTATGGAGCCCGCCGCTCCCATAGCCCCTGTCCGTTGAGCGCTGCTCCCAGAGCAAGCCACAACAAATACCGCTTCATGCGGTCAGTTTATCTGTTTTCGTTCCTGCCCGCCGGGATAGGCCGGTTCGTTATAATCGCCCACAGTGTCGCGGAAGCCCAAAGAAACCCCGAAAACTCCCCATACTGCGCCTGCAGCGCCGCAGATCCCCGCTATCCCGCGTCAGGTGTGGATCGCCGCCGGTGTCCTGTTTCTCGCCTGTCTGGCTGTTTTCTCCGCTATCGTCAACCACGATTTCGTCGACTTTGACGACGCCGAGTACATTCATCACAACGCCATGGTGCGCGAAGGGCTCACAGCGCAAGGGATCATCGATGCCTGGACCTCGGTGAAGCACTATTACTGGCAGCCGCTCACCTGGATTTCTCACATGACCGATGTGAGTCTGTTCGGGCTCAACCCCGGCGCCCACCATGCGGTGAGCTTGCTTCTGCACGCACTCAATGCCGCCATCCTTTTGCTTGCCTTGTACCGGCTGACGAATGCACTTTGGCCCTCGGTCTTCGCCGCATCTCTCCACGCCCTGCATCCGCTGCGTGTCGAATCCGTGGCCTGGGCTGCCGAGCGCAAAGATGTTCTCTCAGGCCTGTTCTTCTCGTGCGCGCTTCTCGCCTACGCCAACTACGCGCGCAGCGGCGCAAAGCGCGACTACCTGTGGTTGCTGCTGGCCGCCTTTGCCGCCTGCTCCAGTAAACCAACCGTTGTTGTATTGCCGCTGATTCTGCTGCTTCTCGACTGGTGGCCGCTAGGCCGCCTCACCAGCCGTGATTCGTTGTTTCCTCTGCTGAAAGAAAAACTGCCGCTGTTCGCCATGTCCGCCGTGCTGAGCGTGCTGACGGTGCTCGGACAGCAGGAATCGGCGATGGCCACACTCGAAGGCCATCCGTTGGAACTGCGCATCTGGAATCTCATCCGCGGCTATGCGAGCTACGTCTACAGCTTCGTGTGGCCCGCGAACCTCGGCGTGTTCTATCCGCACGAGGATGTGCGCAACGGCACTGGAGTCCTCATGCTGCTGACGCTGGTTGGGCTCACCGCGGCCGCGGTAGTCTTGCGCCGCCGCGCCCCTTATCTGCTTGCCGGATGGCTCTGGTTCGCCATCGCCACGTTCCCTATGTCCGGCATCGCCCAGGCGGGTAGCCAAGCCTACGCGGACCGTTTCACCTACATCCCCGGCATCGGACTGGCCCTAGCTGCCGTCTTCGCCGTCGCAACGCTCCAGCAGCGTATTCCGCCCCGGACGCTCGCCGCGGCCGGCCTTTGCTTGCTGGCTGTGTTTGCAGCTCTATCTTGGCAGCAGACCTCGCACTGGAAAGATACGGAAACGATGGCGCTACGCGCGCTCGCCGTCACCGGCAAAAATCCCAAGATGCATTACTTGCTTGGATTGGTCTACGCCCGTCAAGGACGCACCACGGAAGCGACAAACCACTTCCGCGCCTACATGGAAGAGTTTCCCGAAGGGGCGGGCGATGCGCATCAGCATTTGGGAACGATGTTCATGCAGGCAAAAAATTTCTCAGAGGCTGAGCGCGAACTGCGCCAGGCACTCGAGAGCACACCCAACGACCTGAAACTGTTGAAGCTCTATTCGCTGGCCCTGGTACAGACCGGGCGCCGGGAAGAAGCTACCCAGACATTGCGGCGGATTCTCAGCTTGCAGCCGGGGGATCGCGAAGCCACTTCCTGGCTCGGCTCACTTACCGGGGCTGCTTCGTCCAACCCTTAAAAATTGCTCATCCATCGAACTGCTTCGCCAGCCGGGCCGGCGCCACACGCTTGTAGCTGTCGCGGCACAACGATGCGATTTCGCTCCAGTTCAGCCTGCCCTTAGCGACCTGCATCGACACCCACCCGTGCTTGCCGATATGCGATGCCAGCAGGAATCGCGGGTCTTTGAGAAACACTTCCAGCAGTGGTTTACCCACCTTGACGGTAATGTTCGGAGTGCCCTCGTAGCCGCCCATCACGCAGAAGATCTTGTCCGCGACACGAAAGTTCGGATGATCCCAGGTGACCGTCTCCTTCACTTCCGGAAGCGCCAGGCAGATCTCCCGCAGTTTGCGGACGATCATCTCCTCCCGCGCCGTCGGCATCCCGCGAGCCTACTTCATCGTGCCGCGAGCATCTTCCAGGATGCGCTTGGCGCGCGACGGATTGTACACGCCGCAGGAACAGAACCGGGCCATATAGGTCACCGCTTCTTCCGGCGTGCGGCGCCCTTCTTTTACCCAGTCAATCATCTTCTTCGCCATGCTGTGGCTGATCATGCCGTGCCCGCACATCGTGCTCAGCATCAGCACCTGCGTGTTGGGAAGCTTCTCCGTCTTGCCTTCGAAGCCCAGCGAATAGCCGACACTATGGCGCGGAATACCTGCCGCGAAGCAGCACTGCTCGGCGCCGTCAATCGACGTCGAAATGTTGATGCACAGACCGAGGTCTGCCTTCCGCACTGCCTTGACGAATTCCTCGGCATTGACCCGGCTATCGAATACGGCAGCCACTGTAGTGGGCGTATCCACGCCGTTGATCACCGCTTCGAAATCCGGCGTCATGTCGCGGTTCCAATGCGAAGTGGGGCTCATCTCACGGCTCGGACGCAACGCTCCGCCGTGCGAGGCATCGCCCAGATTCACCGGCTTGAAGGATACGGCCATGCGCAGGAATTCTTTCAGCTTCGGCAGGCAGCCCTTGTCGTTCTTGCCCCGGCTGGGAATGGCGAATACAACATAATCGTCGTAAAATGTCGCGGCGTCGCCGAAGCGGTGCAGTGTATTCGTCATCGTGAAGCTCCTGTTCCCACGGTTTCCTGAACCGCTGCCGGCTCGTTCACCACCTTGCCCAATCCAATGTTCGTCTTCGCCCGCTGCAGCTTGTAACCGAGCTTCTCCAGAATCGGAGCGACCACGTGTTCCTCACCGTGTTCATCGCAGCGTGTGCCGACACCGATGGTCACCACTGTGTCGATCTGCTTTTCTACTTCCCACACGGCGCGAATGATCTCCTCCGTGCGCTCGACATTGGTCTTGATCTCGAGGATCGCCGACAACACCTTTTCGTCCAGAATGTCCTCGCGGATTCTTCCTGTCGTGGTGTCCGTCATCAGCGTGGTCACCGGATTCTTCTTCTCGAAGTGCACGCCCAGTTTGGCCAATGCCATGGACATCTTCTCAATCTCGCGGAAGCGCGCGCCGAGACCAGGCCTGCCGAACTCGATAGTGAACCCAACTTCGCCCACCTTCACGCGCTCGCTGACATCGTTCGTTTTCACTTCCTCTGTGCCGCGGCCCTGCACGCCGGTGGATTCATGGGGCACACGAGGATCGCTGAATGCACGCCGCACTACGCGTGGCCACGCGAGTTCGTCCGGCTCGAATGCCGCCGTGGGGCACACATCCGGCTCCGGGTCGAATCTCAGCCGCATCATCTGGAATACTTTCCGGATGGTGCGCACCACCACAGGATTCAGATGTTCCTGGCTGAGCCCGTTGTAACAGCTATAGCATTCCACGCATTCATCGCGATTGATGGTGGCGCGGCGGATGGTTGGATCAATGTAGATCGCGCCCATCGGGCATACATAGGTGCAGTTACCGCAAGCAACGCACTTGTTTGGGTTGATCTTCATGGGCCTTAATATCTTATCGCAGTTCGGGAAGCCTCCCCGCGGGCCCCGCCGCTTAGCGCTGTACGACCAGTTTCTTCGCCGTTTCGAGCAGCTTTTTCGCGTCTGCCAGCGACTCGATCGCCTTCAACACCACGGGGTCAGTTTCCACGGTAAGCTTGCGCGATTCTTCCTGGCTGAACGCGGTGATGAACAGCTCCCGCTTGATCTGCTGCTTCAGCCAGTCGCGGTTCTCGGCAAACTCGCCTTCGCTGAATTGCACGCCTTCCTTCACCAGGTACTGGTGGAACTCGTTGAGCGTATTCTCGTCGGGATTCCATTCCTTCGAAAGCTTGGCTTCGTGCCGGCTGAAGTAGCGCGACGAGAAGCTGAAGAAGGAAAACCGTCGGTACATCTCGCTCTGGAAGCGATTGAATTTGGGCAGCGTAAATTTCTCATCCGGCGCAATTCCGCCGCCGCCGAAGACCTGTCTGCCGGCATCGGTGGTTTTCATATCCAACGGATTCTGGGTGTTCAAATCCTTCTTGTTGTAGTAATCGAGGAAAGAACCCTGCGAATAATCGCGTTGGATCAGCCGTCCGCTGGGGGTGTAATACTTCGCCGTGGTCAGTGCGAGTCCCGTGTTTTCCACTAACGGATACACTGTCTGCACCAAGCCTTTGCCGAAGCTGTTTTCCCCCAGAATCCATGCCCGGTCGTGATCCTGTAAGGCGCCCGAGACAATCTCCGCCGCCGACGCCGAATAGCGGTTGATCAGCACTACGATCGGGTATTCCCGCCCGCTGGAACCGCGGCCCGCATAATAAGGTTTCTCCGGTGAGGAGCGGCCTTTGTGAGACACCACCAACTGCCCCTTCGTCAGAAACCGGCCCGCCACGGCGACGCCTTCATTCAGCAGTCCGCCGGGGTTGTCGCGCAGGTCCAAAATGAGGCCTTTGATGTTCTCCTCGCCCAGCGCGCGGAGGTTCTCTTCCACTTCGCGGCTGGTGTTTTCATTGAAGGATTGGATATCCAGGTGGGCAATTCCGGGTTTCACCCAGATGGCGCTCTCCACGCTCTTGCGTGGAATCTCGTCGCGAATGATCTCAAATACCAGCGGCTTTTCCACGCCTTCACGGCCTACCGTAACCTTCACGGCTGTGCCGCGAGGCCCGCGCAACAGGTCGGCGACTTCGGTACTGGTCAGGTTGTCTGTGCGCTTGCCATTGACGTCGATGATCGTGTCGCCCGGGCGGATGCCCGCCTTGTAGGCCGGCGATCCCGGGAACGGCGCAATCACGATCGTCCGCCGGTTCCGCTCCGACACCGTCATCCCAACGCCAAAATAGGCGCCGCGCTGGTCTTCGCGCAGAATCTGGAAATCACGGGGATCGAAAAAGGAAGAGTGCGGGTCGAGGGTCTTTAGCATCCCCGGAATGGCGCCCTTGTAGATCGCCTTATCCGGGGTTACTTTGTCCGCAAAATTCTCTTCCACCACCTGGAACAGCTTGGTAAAAGCCTTGATGCCGGCGTTGATCTCATCTTCATCACCTGTTGCGGCCGAAACCCCGGTCACACCCGGACCGAACACTCCTCCCAGGAACGTACCGCAAAGAATCAGGCACACAAATAAGAAGGAGAATCGGCGGTTATCGGACACAGCTAGGCCTCCCAGCCCTTTTCCAGTATATCGCAGTGGTTTTGGGGTTCCGGCGGCACGGCCGCGTTACAAGAGATTGAGTTACACTGCGCGGCTTTTGCGCATCGGCACCGCCGCCTGCTCCGCCCGTACGGGCTTCCGGGGCGCTGCTGGCCGGGTGGCTGCATTGATCCGCTTGACCTGATCGGTGACGCATACCAGAAACATCGGCTGGCGCGCGTTTTTCAGGATATCTACAATCCGGTCGTTGGAATCTTCTAGGTACAGCGACTTGCCGTCGGTTACCAGATGCAGGGCCGAATCCTGGCTCATCACATCACTCAGCCGCTTGCCCATCTCCCGTTGCAGGAAACGCAGCACCCGGCGGATCTTCTGCAGCGAGAATCCCTTCCGGCGCAGTTCGGAGATCACCGAAATCTCCACTACCTCTTCGCTCGAATAAATTCGCTTGTGTCCCTCGTGGCGCGGGGACACGACTTTCCGCTCATCCCACCACTGAAGCTGGCGCAGGCTGACACCTCCGAGCCGCGCTACATCGCTGCTGGTGTATGTACGGGCGGTCAGGTCCGTATCAAGTTTGGTCTTTTTTGTTTTGAACATCAGACACCTCTCCCGTTTTTATGTCTCGGCCTAACAATTCTTATCCGAAATGTTGTTTGTGTCAATAGGGGAGGTTGCCCGGAGCCCTTTCCCACAGGCTTTCCCGTTCCCATTTCCGTCTTTTTCCGATAGAGTAGTAAGAAGTTATCTCTCCCGTCGATCTGCGTCTCTTACCTTCGAAAGGAGCTATCGTCCTGCAATTCAGTTTCCTTCGCCGCACCATTTTTGCCCTCTCATGTTTTGGCGCCACCCTGCCGGTTTTCGCCTCTTCCGGGTCTTCCGGCAATCTGCCCCCCGCTTTCCAGGACGCCCTGTCCCGGACTCCGTTCCCGTTTGAGCCCAATCGCGGCCAAACCCATTCCTCGGTGGAGTTTGTCGCCCGTGCTGGAAGCTTTCGTATCTTCCTAACCGGCGAGGAAGTGGTGTGCGCCGCCCCCGGCGATGTGTCCCGCTTCCAACTTGTCGGCGCGGCCCCCAACCAGCATTGGCAAGGCGCGCAGAAACTGCCTGGGGTGAGCAGCTACTTCATTGGCAAAGATAAGAGCAAGTGGCAGGCAGCAATCCCCCAATACGGCCGAGTGGAGCGACGGGGAGTGTATGAAGGAATTGATTTCGAAGTAGGTGGGACCGACCATAAAATCGAATATCGATTTAACGTATCCCCCCACGCCAACCCAAACCTTATCCGCCTTTCCTTCCCCAACGCTACCCCCTCTATCTCCCCCAACGGCGACCTCGTCCTCCGCTCTCCTTCCGGCGAGTTCCGCCACCGCGCCCCCCACGCCTTCCAGAACAACCGCCGCGTCCCTGTGTCCTTCCGCCTTGTCTCACCCACCGAGGTCTCCTTCCACCTCCCTTCCTACGATCCTTCGCTGCCCCTCCTCATTGACCCTGTCATCTCCTATCACTTCTTCCACGGCGGCTTTAACTCGGATACGGCCGTCGGCGCGGGTGTCGATGCCGCCGGCGACCTCTACTATACGGGCCGTACCAACTCCCTCGACTTCCCCGTCGCCGGATCCCCCTTCCGCGATTTCAACTCCGGGAACGTCGACATTTTCCTCGCCCGCGTCAACTCGTCCGGCAGCCTCATCTTCTCTACCTATATAGGTGGCGCCGGGAACGATGAAGCCGCCGGCATTGCTGTTGATCCCGACGGCTATTCCAGCATCATCGCCACCACCTACTCCACTGACCTCAATATTGATAGCGCCGCTTTTCAAAGCAATTATGGCGGCAATGGGGATGCCCTTGCCCTCCGCATGACTCCTAGCGGCTTCCTCCCACCCTTGATGACCTATCTCGGCGGAAGCAGCCAGGAGTTCGGCACCGCCGTGGCCCTCGATGCCAATGGCGCCGCCTACTTCACCGGCTACACCTCATCCACCAATTTCCCTACCCGTACGCCACGCCAGGCTTCTTTTGCCGGCGGCGACGACATGTTCATTGTGAAAATCCACCCCGGCGGCGCGGTTCTGTTTTCCACCTACTTCGGTGGCGAAGGGACCGAACAGGCCTACGGCATCGCCACAGACAAAGATGGGAATCCATTCCTCACCGGCCGCGCGGCCTGCGCCACCATTCCCGCCGGCCCCACCATCGGTTCCCTCGATGGCAATGATCTTGTGGTCATGAAGTGGAAGAGCAACGGAGATGGCGCCCAGTGGATCACCTGTATTGGCGGCAATGGCACGGAAATCGGCAGGGCCATCCGGGTGGATGCCAGTGGTAATTCCTATGTGACCGGCAACACCACCTCAACCAACTTCCCGGTCGCCGCCCCCGTGCAAATTGCCTTCGGCGGCAATCAGAACGGTGGACCAAATGGAGACGCCTTCGCCCTCAAATTGAATCCGTCCGGGACCAACCTGCTCTATTCCACCTACCTTGGCGGATCCCGCGATGATGTCGGTCAATCCGTCTTCGTCAATTCCCTCGGTGAGGCGTTCTTTGCCGGCGTTACCCGGTCCCTGAACTTCCCTTCCACCGGTCCGCTGATCGTACCCACTGACCGCGCTGCCTATCTCCTGCGCCTCTCCTCCAACGGACTGACTCTACTAGGCTCCTGGTTTGCCGACGGCGTCAACGATGGTGACCGCTTCACCGTTGTCATGGACTCCAAGTCCAACGTATTCCTCACTGGGGGTGCATCCTCCGGCATCCGCCTTCCCGTGGCCGCTGCGCCGCCCATTCTCCCTTTCAAGAGCCCACAGGATAGCCTCATCCTCAAGCTTTCCAACAGCCGGCTGCAGGTCTTTCAGGACACCTTCTCTCCGTCCTTCCTCAACACTCAGGATTTCGACCTCATCCAGCGCGTGGTCAACCGGGGGCCGGAATCCGCCGAACACGTCACCATCCGCGGCATCCTGCCCAACGGGCTCCTCGCCTTGAGTTGCTTTGCCACTGGCGTGACTTGCTCCACCACCGGCAATTCCTATCGCGTCGATATTCCCCAACTCACGCCCGGCGCGGGCGTCGAAGTGCGAACCACGCTGCGGCCCACGGCCAACGCATTTCCCGGAGTGGCGCAGCAGATCAATCTTTCCGCCTTGAGCGATACCTACGATTCGCAGGCCACTGACAATGCACTCACCACCACCCTCTTCGGGGCCGATACGCAACCAGCTTGTAGTTATGCCCTTTCCAATCAGGCCTTCGACGTGCCGGCCTCCACGACACTGCAAACGGTGACTGTCACTGCGCCGTTCTCCTGTCCCTGGAGCGCTATTATCCCCACCGATTGGATCAGCTTCGCCTCTCCCAGCGTGGCCTCCGGTAGTGCCAACATCTCGTTCACCATCCAGCAAAACACCGACACTGTGCCTCGCGTTGGAAGCGTCGTGGTGGCGGGTCACCGCGTGGTTTTCGTCCAGGCCGCTGCCGGTACCCCGGTCTCACCCTTTACCGATGTGCCGACCACCAATCCCTTCTTCTCCTTTATCTCTCTGATGAAGACCAACGGCATCACGCAAGGCTGCACCGCCACCACCTATTGCCCCGACGATCTCATCACCCGTGGCCAGATGGCCGTGTTTCTGGTGCGCTCCGTGCTCGGCAGCGACTCCTTCTCCAACTCCGGGACCCCCTATTTCGCCGATGTTCCCTCGGGCCACCCGCAATTCCGCTACATCCAGAAGCTGCGCGAACTGGGCATCACCGCCGGGTGCACTACTACCACGTATTGCCCCGGCGAACCGGTCACCCGCGCGCAAATGGCAGCCTTCCTGGTGCGTGGCAAACTGGCGGTAGCACCGGCGCAAGCCTTTCCTTTCCCCACCGCCTTCAGCTTCAACGATGTCGATACCAACAGCGTGTTTTATCCTTCTATTCAGAAGATGCGCGAACTTGGTGTCACGCTTGGCTGCAGTTCCAGCCAGTATTGCCCGGAAAGCCCCACCACACGGGCGCAGATGGCGGCCTTCCTGGTGCGCTCTTTCTTCGCGCCGTAGGATTCAATTCAGCTTGTCGAGGTAGTCCTTCACAAACTCCGCCAAGCCCCTTTCAATAAGGAACTGTTCCACCTCCGCGCTGGTTCCCGCAGGGGGCTCCTTCCAGATCGCGGCTAGTGCCCAAGCCAGCTCCTTCGCCTCGCGAACATCCAGCTCCCCGCCGCCTGCGTCCACGTCTTCGATCTTTTGTAGCAACTCGGAGGCAAGCTCCCCCATCAGCCATCGCAGCTCCTCCGCGGGCGTCGGCAGCGCACCGGGCGCCTTCTCCTCCAGAGTAAGCCGGGCAACCAGGCTGTGCTGCCGGTAGCGAATGGCATACTCCTTGGCTTTCTCCAACTCGCCTTCGTCCACCGCCTTCTGCACTTCCTTGATCAACTCCCGCCGCTTCCGCACCTGCGCTGCTTTCCGGTTGACGCGAAAAAACTCGAGAGTCTGACGCACGCGCCCCGCAGCCGGCTCTGCCAGCGCCGGATTCGGAACAATGCGCCCGTTGAGAATCGCCGCAGGGTCCAGGGCCAGCATTGCTTCCACCGGTTCCCCAACTGGATCCAACAACACCTTGGGTTCAGCACCCAGCAAATCCCGCTGCGGATAGCGCACTCGTTGCGCTGCATCCAGTAATGGAAACCGGTCCTTCTTCAAACGTTGATTGCAGATGGTGCAACTCAGCATATAGTTGGTCAGTTCATACGCCAGCCACCAATACCCGCCATGGTCAGGGTCTTCCACCACGTTGCCTTTGGGCCGGTAGTGCTCCACATCAATGCCTGCTTCGGAAATGTCGGCTCCGCAATACGTACATACCCGGCCTTGCATGGCGTATAAAACGCCGCGTACATCCGGCTCCGTCCAATGTCCGGGAAACGACTTCGGGATCGACTCATCCTCGTTAAATTTCTTGATGTGAGCTTTACGCTTTTTGCCACCCGCGCCCGTATCCGCCAGCGTCGGAGCCAACACACCAGGCCGTTTCCAGCTCCTCATGGCTTCAGCCGCGACAGACTGCCCGTTAATTTGCTCACTCGCCGGCGCGCTTCCTCCGCGGTGACCTTCGGCGACATTTCCAGCAACCGTGCGATCTCGTCATTACCGAGGCCAGTGCCTTTCTCGCTCGCCTCCAGTTGCTCCTCAATCTCCGCTCCCGTCGGCGGAGTCCCCATCAGCCAGTTGTAGATCTGGTCCGACGAGAACCCAAGAATCTGCCGGTCCAGTTGCCGTACTCCACCCTCCGCCTCGCGATCCAAAGCAATCACCTCGGCGCTGTCGAAATTCCCCAATACCAGCGGCGAATGCGTGGTCACGATCCACTGCACATGGGGCAGCGCCTTGCGCAACTTCGGCACCAGTTGCCGCTGCAGGGAGGGGTGCAGATGCAGGTCGATTTCATCGATCAATACGATGCCATCCATATCCGCAAGAGATGCGCCGGTCGCCTTTTCCTTGTTTTTCTCGCACCACACCGCGCAGAAATCCGCCATCCACGCCGCGGAAGACCGGAACCCGTCGGGCAGATCCACCGCCTCCACGCCATTCCGCCCCGGCGCCGCGAACCTCAGCCCGCCATCGCTGGCAATGGCCGCTGTCAGTTCGCCAGCAAAGACCTGTTCCACTAGCTCCGCAAACAATCGCACCACCGGACTTCCGGACGGCTGCTGTGTCAGCAATACTTCCGCGCTCGCCAATTGGCTCAGTGGATCGAACATCGTCATCAACCGGCGCACATCGGGGCTCATGCCCTCATACCTCGAGTCGCGAAACGGCGACAGGTTCCGCGTCGCTCCGTAGGCCATCACCGCAGTGGAATTTAACTGTTTCCAAAACGGCAGCCACCGCTCGGCGTCCGCAACATCAATCCGCCCATCTTCGCCAATCGTCATCTTCAAATCGGCCACCGCGCTGCCTGCGCCGTCGTTCACAATCAGACGGATCGACGCATCGTGGGCCATGCCATTCTCTCTTCGCCGCATCCGCTGCAGGCGTTCCCCGCCCAATTCCCGCGCCAGGGGTTCCCCCAGCATGGCTACACAGAGGGCTTGCAACACGCCCGATTTCCCTGCGCCATTGATGCCGGCCAGACAGGTCCACTCCCCAGGCAGCGTCGATGGCTGCCGGAACGAGGCGTGAAACTTTGAGAAACAGCGAAAATTGGTGAGCTCAATCGACTCAATCCGGAACCCAGACTTCCCGTCGCTGGCTGGCGCCCTTCCGGGAATCGACACCTTCGCTTGCAAAACCTCATCCCAACCCGTGCTCCGGTCTCGGGCCCTCACCCGCCATTGCAGGCTCTGCTCCGCCAGGTCCACACAAGCGATGGCGTACCCCTTTTGTGTGTCCATCCTTCGTGTCCGCAGGGGCGGCGTCTCCAGCACCAGGCCATGCGGCTCCTGAATCGGCGTGCGCACTCCACCGTGCAGGTTCCCGCAGACGTGCAACTGGAACCGGTTCCCCAGAACGGAGCTGAGGTTCCCCCGGTTCATCTGAGACGGGCCGTAGTGCGTCACCAACACTCTCAGGTCGTGCTCCTGGGACCAACTCTCCGGATCGGCTCCGCAGGCCGATGCAAGCTGCCGTGCTTCCAACGCCGGCCCTTGCGCTTTCTGCGTTTGACTTTGCCCTACCTGGGACAGTGCGCTATTCAATCCCACGATCCCTATCTTCCGGCCCCCCACCGGAATGCTTGCCATCCATTCCCCGGGGATCTCGCCCCAATGCAAGCTCGATCCGCCGAATCGCCTCATCAGCTCGCCTAAATAAGTCTCGAATGCGCCAAACGATTCGCGGGCCACGTTCAGTAACTCCGAATCCTTCGCCCACACCAATTCCCGAACCTCTTCGTCCTGCGGCCACTGCCGCAGAAGCAATGCCGCGGGCGATTTCACCCGCGCCAGATCGTGGTTCCCAGGCACCGCAAGGAAATACGCGCCATGGGCAAATCTCATCAACTGCTCAAAGAGCCCCGCCGCCTGTACGATCCCCGAAGAAAGTTCCCCGGCAATGCCGCCATCCACGGTATCCCCCGCAAAAATAACTGCGTTCCAAGGCCCGGTTTGCCGGTAGGCGTGCTCCAGATCGCGAAGGAAATCGTCCGCATCGAAACTCGATGCACCCACTTTCAGATCGCTTAGTTGCAGCCACGTGAAGCGATCCTCCGGCCGGGTGTTCATCATGAACGTAGTGTATCCGAATCCGCATCTGGTACACTCACCTCCTAGCATGCGCACCTGGCAAGTCCCCGCCTTCGGCGAACCCGAGCAGATGATTCTCGCCGATGTCCCGTCCCCTCAACCCGGCGAGGGCGAAGTCCGCATCCGCGCCCATGCCGCGGCGCTCAATTTCTTCGACCTGCTACTCATCCAGGGCAAATATCAGGCCAAGCCCGGATTCCCGTTCACCCCCGGGGCGGAAGCAGCCGGCGTTATCGACGCCATCGGCCCCAATGTCACTGGCCACGCCCCTGGTGACCGTGTCATCGCGTTGCCCTCCTTCGGCGCCTTTGCCGAAGAGGTAATATGCCCGGCGAGCCGTCTCCTCTCCATTCCTGATGCCATGGATTTCGCTACTGCTGCCGCCTATCCCATCGTGTATCAGACTTCCTGGTTCGCCCTCCAGCAGCGCGCCGCCTTACAGCCCAATGAGTGGCTTCTGGTCCACGCCGGCGCAAGCGGAGTCGGCATGACCGCCATCCAGATCGGCAAAGCGCGCCACGCCCGCGTCATCGCCACCGCCAGCACTCCGGAAAAACTCGATTTCTGCCGCCGCCAGGGCGCCGATCACACCATCCTCTACAACGATCCCTCCTGGGTGGACGAAGTGAAACGAATCACCGGAGCAGGTGCTGATGTCGTCTACGATCCAGTCGGTGGCGACATCTTCGATCTGTCCACCAGGTGCACCGCGCCCGGCGGACGCATCCTGGTCATCGGCTTCACCTCAGGCCGCATCCCCACCATTGCCACCAATCGCCTGCTGCTGAAAAATATCTCTGTCGTTGGTGCCATCTGGGGCAACTGGACTGCTTCTCACCCCAACTACATCCAACAGACACATCGCCAGTTGATGGATCTCTGGGAACAAGGCCTGATCAAGCCCGCGATTGGCAAAACCTATCGTTTCGAAGATGCCCCTGCCGCTCTCAGAGATCTGGGTAATCGAGCCGCAGTCGGCAAATCGGTGCTGGCGATCAGTTGACCAGCGCCTTCATGCGCTTTTCCACTGTTTCCAGCGCCTGCTCAAACGTAACGATCCCCCGCCGCACTCCGTCCGCATCCAGTGCCTTCGCGCTCCGCTCCAGATCGGCCGCCACTGTGCTTAATTGCCCCGCCGAAATCTGATCCACCGAACTGCGCAACCGCGTCGCCTCCTGCTCCAAAGCGCCGTAATCGGCGGCGATGAGGTGCCGGTGCAGCATCTCAATCCGCCCGGCTGCGGTCTGCAGAAACATCTTCTGCATCTCCGTCATCATCCCCGGTTCCAACCCCGTCAGTGGGATGTCCATCAGGTCAACCTCGCCACTGTCGGTGACATTCAATTCCTTCGGCCGGTTGAGGAACTCCTCCACCGTCCGTAACAGCGTCTGCGGATTCACCGGCTTCGCGATATATCCGTTCATGCCCGAAGCAAGGCATCGCTCCCGGTCTCCACTCATCGCATGGGCAGTCATTGCGACGATCGGCAGGTACCGAAAACGTGTGTCCCGGCGGATGGCGCGAGTCGTTTCCAACCCATCCAGAATCGGCATCTGTACATCCATCAAGACCAGACCGTAGGCCAGCAGATCGAGGTATTCCAGTGCTTCGCGGCCATGATTGGCCACGTCCACGTGGTATCCCTTCTTGCGCAGAATGGCTGTCACGACTTTCTGGTTGACGTGATTGTCTTCCACCACCAGAATCGATGCTGCCACGGCAGGCTCAGCATCCGAAGGCGCGGGTGTCGAGCCTTCCCCCGCACTCTCCGCCGCTTCGTGCAGGAACACATCCGGCGGCAGCGTCACCCGGAACGTGCTGCCTTTTCCTTCCGTGCTCTCCACCGAAATTTCCCCATCATGCATCTCCACCAGCTTCCGCGTGATCGCCAACCCCAGCCCCGTGCCGCCATACTTGCGGCTGATGCTGCCATCGGCCTGCGTGAATTTCTCGAAGATACAGGCCCGCTTGTCTTCCGGAATCCCGACCCCCGTGTCGATCACGTCCATAATCAGCCTCCGGCCTTCCTCGGCCGAGCCGCACCGAACGAATATCTTCACATGCCCGCGATCGGTGAATTTCACCGCATTGCTCAACAGGTTGGAGACGATTTGCCGCATGCGCAACGGATCGGCCGTGATACGCCGTGGTACTGAGCGGTCCACTTCCATCCCGACCGTGATTCCCTTTTTATATGCTTTGGCCCGCTGCGCGCGGATAGTGTCGTCAATGAGAACCCGCAAATCGAAGGGGATACGTTCCAGAACCATCTTCCCCGCTTCGATCTTCGACAGATCGAGTACGTCGTTCAACAGGGATAGCAGCGAGTTGGCGCAGCGTTGCGCGGTTTCCAGTTGCTCCCGCTGCTCGGCGGTCAACGGGCTGTCCAGCACAATGTCGATCATCCCCAGCACGCCGTTCATCGGAGTGCGTAACTCGTGGGACATGTTCGCCAGAAATTCACTCTTCGCCTGGCTCGCCGCCTGGGCGCTTTGCATCGCCCGCTCCAGTTGCTCCGTCCGGCGCCGGATGCGTTCTTCCAGTAGCTCCTGGTGCTGCCGGACTTCGTTCTGGGTTTCGATCAACCGCGTAATCATGCGGTTGAAGCTGTGTCCCAGGTATTCGATCTCGTCACCAGTCGGGCTGATCCGGATCGTCTCCAGCCGCCCCTCCGTGACAGAGTGAATCCCTTCCTCCATCATTTTTAACGGCGCTGCCAGAATACGCGTGGTGAACTTCGAAAGCAGTGCTGCGATGACTACCACCAGCACGCTCACCACCGCCCACTTGCCCCAATTCACCGAATCCTGCCGCATGTCGAACCCCAGCAGGGTCAAAACGACCCAGAACAGCACACCGGCGATGAAGACAAAAAACTTCGTCGCCAGCGAACGGAACCCGGCGGGCCGAGTCCGGCCCCCGCCCGTTGTGGTAGTGGGGATCACACTTCCATCATTAGCGGTTTGGAGAAGCTATCCCATTGGACAGACGCCTTAGGTCCCTTAGATTTACCTTTTAGTAAACCGGGTCGCAAGGTTTGGAAATAAGCACTCTTCGGCTCCTTTCCGTCACCGCAACCCTCAATCTATGTATGCGATGCAGTCGATCTGCAAAAGTTGCCCAGCTCGTCGAAACCCCGTAGAGCCAAAGTAAGAGCGCGCCGGACGGTCTTTCAGAAAGAAGGTGTTATAAACCTCGTTCATCGGCTCCCAGTTCTTCTCCGGGTCTACCAGCGCCACTTGAACTTTCAGCACGTTCTCCATCGAAGAGCCCGCCTTCTTCAGCGATTCCTTCATGATCGTGAGAGCGTCCGCCGTCTGTTCCTTCACGTCACCGGGCTTCGGCTTCCGTTCCGGATACCATCCCCCAATTCCGCTCAGAAACAGCAGGTGGCCCGACCGCACCACATTCCCCACAATCTGTTTCTTCCATGACCCGCCGCTCTGTCCTTGTGCCGCGGCCGGCACAGCCCCGGCCAGGGCCAATGCCGCCGCATTCATCATCTGGCGCCGCGAATTCTTTGCCATGCCTTGTATCTCCTGTTTGTTCCTAACTCGCCCGCTTCGCAGTAAACGATCCTTTGCCGAATTCGCCCAGGCTCAGCTCGCCGCTGATCACGTCCCCTTGCACGTTGCCGGTGAATTTGTAGGTGATATGCATCCCTTCCAGCAGCAACTGGCTCTGCACGGTGACCTGATTGCCTTTCACCGTTCCTTTGAACCGGTTTCGCGCCGATTGCCCTACATGCAGCCCTCGCACAACACCAGCCTTACCCTTCGGTGCATCGAATGTCAGTGAGTGCTTCGCCAGCCCACGCGTGAACTTCAGTTCCACGTCCCAAGCCCCGGTCAAATCCGTCGATCCCGGCGCGCCGCCCGGCGCCACAGGCCCCTGCGGAGCCCCGCGGAATACTTCCGCCAGGCGCTTGGCCACCAGCGGAGCCTGTTCCGGCCGCATCGCTACCGCCCGGATGACGAAGCTGGTCGATTCCCCACCTGCATGCGACATGATGCGCGGCGTCCCATTGAGCAGCTTCTCGTATACTTCCTCGCCCAGAATCCCGACCTTGTTCGAATCCCAGCTGACTTCCATCACCGGGAACGGGCTCGCTCCGGCCGGACCGATCTGCCGTGTCGAGACTCCGTCGATCTTCGTGATCTCATCGGAGATCATCTTGTACCAGCTCTCCCAAGTCCTGTATTCCGCCTGCAAATCGCGAGTGGTGGCAAACAGCTCGAGCGCTGTCACCATACCCACAATTTCTTCCTTGCTCACCTTCATCGCCCGCCCATAGCCGTGATGCGGAGCACTGTTGGTCCACGCCGCTTGGATCAAATCTTTCCGGCCCAGCAACACGCCGGCGCTCTGCGGTCCGCGCAGAATCTTGCCGCCCGAATAGGCCACCACATCCGCTCCTCGCGACAGGTACGGATTCGGCTTCACCGGCAATTCCGCCGCGGCATCCACAATCACCGGCACACCAATCTTATGGGCCGCCTCGGCAATCTGTTCCAGCCGCAGCTTGCCTTTGGCCTCACCGGTACCGAGCACAACGACAGCGGCCGTGCGATGCCCCAAGGCCGCATGAAACTCCTCCGGCGTATCGAACTCCACCAGCTTTCCACCACCAGTGCGATAAGCATGATCGTAATCATTGCGCGACTGCTTGGCGATCAGCACTTCATTGCGCATGCCCGAAGAATCCGGCAGCCGCTTCATTTTTTCCGGATCGCCACCGGCAATACAGCCGGCCGTGGCGTGACACAGTGCCGCCGCGCAGCCCGCGGAAATCAGCGCCGACTCTCCGCCCAACAGCGCCGCCACACGCGCGCCCGCCTTCTCCATCAGCTCATCCAGGTTGACCGCCCAATTAGAGGCCTCGTCCATGGCCCGTTTCACTTCCGGCAACATCGGAGCGCCGCCGTTGATCGTGTAGGTGGCCGTGCAGTTGATGAACGGGGTTACCCCGAGTTTCGTGTACACGCTTGCCGAAGGGGCGGTCTCCGCTGCCGGTGCGGCCATCATCAGATTGGGCGCTGCGGCGGCGCCTGCTGCGGAAAGAAATGCCTTGCGGCGGGATATGCGGCTCATGGGGTTTCCTGGGGTTCGAGCTTTCTATAGATTCTACGCGGCTTCTTGAGGACATGCCAACACGGCCCACCGTCTTTGCTAGACTGGGCGGGAAACCGGATGCCATTTCGTTCGCCCCGCCTTGCCACCACCCTCTGCGGCATTCCATTGCACAATCCTGTCCTTGCTGCCTCCGGCACCTTTGCCTACGGCATCGAGCTCGAGTCTATTGTCGACCTTCATTCCATTGGTGGAATCGTGGTCAAGGGTCTATCCGCACAGCCCATCGCCGGCAATCCGCCTCCCCGTATCTGGGAGGCCTACTCCGGCATGATCAACAGCATCGGCCTCCAGAACATTGGAGTCCGAGCCTTTGTCGAACAGAAGCTTCCGGCACTGCGCAAATACGATACAAAGATTTTCGCCAACGTCTTCGGCTACTCGACCGAAGACTACCTCGAAGTGATCCGCGTACTCGAAGACGCGGAAGGCATTGCCGCCTATGAGCTGAATGTCTCCTGCCCCAATACCAAACACGGAGGCATCTTCTTTTCCTCCGATCCTGCCCTGCTGGCCGATCTTCTCGGACAGGTGATGCGCCTCAACCCCAAGCGCCCCATTCTCGTGAAGCTCTCCCCCAACGTGGCCCGCATCGAGCCCATTGCCAAAGCCGCCGAAGAAGCCGGGGCCTCAGCCATCTCACTGGTCAACACCTTCGTCTCCCTCGCCATTGATGCCCGCACGCGCCGTCCGCGCATCGGAGCCGGTTTTGGTGGCCTCTCCGGGCCGGCAATTAAACCGATCGCCCTGCGCTTGGTGTATGAGGCCGCGAAAGCCGTAAAGATCCCCGTTGTGGGTCTGGGAGGTATTGGAACCGGAGAGGACGCCGCCGAGTTCCTCATCGCCGGAGCTACCGCCGTGGAAGTAGGCACGGCCAGTTTCTGGGATCCCAACTCCCCACTCCGCATTGCCCGCGAACTCGATCAGTTCCTCAAATCGGAAAACGTGCCCAACGTCCAGCAACTGGTGGCTACACTACGCTTCTGAACCGCTATTCCGCCTTCTGCATGTGCGCTCTTGCCATCTCCAGCACCACCGGCAACACCGATACAAAGATAATCCCCAGAATCACTTTCTCAAAGTGCGCCCGCACCAGCGGCACGTTCCCCAGACCATAGCCCAGCATCGTCATCGCAAACACCCAGCCAATTCCGCCGAAAATATTAAACGACAGGAACCGCCGGTATTCCATCTTCCCCACGCCCGCGATGAACGGCGCAAACGTACGAACAATCGGTACGAACCGCGCATAAATGATCGTCTTGCCGCCATGCTTGGCGTAGAATGCCTGCGTCTTGCGCAGGTAGTCCTGCTTGAAGAAACGCGAGTCAGGCCGCGAGAAAATTGCCGGGCCGGTCTTGTACCCCAGATAGTAGCCCACTCCGTCCCCAATCACCGCGGCCGCCATCAACACGACGTTGATCAGCACAATGTCCAGATGCCCCGCACCCGCCACCACGCCAACCGTAAACAGCAGTGAATCGCCCGGAAGGAAGAAGCCCATCAACAGCCCGGTCTCGGCAAACACCACCGCGATCAGCATAAGGTAGCCCAAAGGGCCCCCCAGCACTTCCGACAACAGATGAATCAGCTTTTCCGGATTGGTGAGTGTCCGTATGAACTCAAGCAGCGCTTCTATCATGCGCTAGCTGTTCTTGAACGTGTCGATGAGGCGCTTCACAACATCCTGGTGGATCTTGACCACCCCGCGTTCCTGCAGGCTCTTCAGAATGCCCTCTTCAAACAGGTCGCGCCGCTCCTGTGCTTTCTGCCCTTTCAGCCTGAGCAGCATGTCAAACCGCTGCTCATTGAAGCGGCTCATGTCGGGAGGCGTCTTTCCCGTGATCTTGCAAATGAACAGCGGACCGTTCACCGTCACGGGGCCAAATACGGCGCCCACATCGCGGCGGAAAGCTTCCTCCACGTAGTTTGCCGTTCCCAGACCTTCCACGTTGCCGTCGCGTCCGAATTCGGCTGCTGACTTTACTTCGATGTTCATCGATGCGGCCGCCTTGCGCAAGTCGCCACCCATCGACTTCACCTTGTCCAGAAGCGCTTTGGCGCGCTCACTGAGAATCCGGTTCGCGCGCTCGCTCGCGATCGTTTTCCGGATGTCACCTTCCACCTCGCTCAACTCCGCCTGGCGTGTCGGGAAAATATCATCCAGCACCGCAACCACCAGCTTGTTGCTGCTTGTGGTGACAATATCCGTCACCGCGCCTTTGTCCTTCAAATCGAAGACCGCGTTGTCGATATCCGTCACCTGGCCTACCAGCGGCAGCACTTCGCCGCGTCCGGCTTTCTCCACTTTGGCGAAACCAACCTTCAAGTCGTTCGCGATTTGCTCTGCCGCCCCGGGGTTCTTTGCCAGCGTCGACCGCACCTGATCGGCGATCTGCTGCATGCGGTCAAACACCTGCTGCTTCGACTGGTCTTTGGCGATCTGATCCTTCACTTCTTCGAACGGCTTCAGCCGGGCTGTTTCCTTCTCCATCGTTTGAAGAATGTGGAACCCGAACTCGGTCTTCACAATGCCGCTCAATTGCTTCGGCGCAAGGCCGAAAGCCGCGTCTTCAAACGGCTTCACCGTCTGCCCGCGCGCCACCCAGTCCAAATCGCCGCCCTTGGCCGCGGAAACCGTATCTTCGGAATTCTTCTTCGCCAACTCGGCGAAGTCCGCGCCGCCCTGGATCTGCTTCAACAGGTCTTCCGCTTTCTTCTTCAGCGCTTCTTCCTGATCCTTCGGCTTCTCCATCGTCTTGATGAGAATGTGCCGGACTTTGGCCCGCTCGGGTGTGCGGAACTGTTCCTTGTTCGCGTCGTAGTAGGCGCGCAGCGATGCTTCATTGGTCTGGATCGAAGCGCTTACCTTCCCTTCGTCGACAATCACCATCCGGAAAGCGCGCTTCTCCTGAACTTTGTACTGTGCTTTGGAAACCGCCCAATGGGCGTTGATCTCTTCCGGTGTTACCTTAATTTCGCTCTGAATCTTCACCGGGTCGATCTTCGCGAACTCGATGGCCACCTTCTCGTTGCGGGCGCGGTATTCGCGCTCCAGCTCTTCCGGCGTGACCACCATTCCTTCCAACACCGCGCTCTGCATGCGCCGCAGGCTGGCCCGCAGCCGCGCCTGCTTCTCAAACTCCGTGATACTCGTGTTGTTCGCCGCCAGGAACTGCGCGTACGCTTCTTTGCCCACGAACTTGCCGCCTTCAAACAGCTGCGGCACCATCAACTGGATGACTTGCGCCACGTCTTCATCGGTCGCCTGGTAGCCAAGCTCCTTCGCGTAGTAGGCCAATGCGCGCTCCGTCACAATCTGGTTCACGATCTGCGGAGCATATACCGACACCAGCTCCGGCGGGATGTTCTTCCCGCGCACTGTGTCGTTCAGGCCCATCTGCACTTCACGCAGCATCACCTGGTCTTTGCCGACTTCCGCCACTACCTGGTCGTTTGCGCCGCCGCTGCCGCTGCTGCCAAAACCGGGGATCAGCGTCACGACCATCGAAATGGCGACGATCGAAAGCAACCCGCCAAGCAAGTACTTCGTCGTCTTTTGCTGGCTGCGAAAAAAGTCAAACATCAGTGCATTCTCCTACTGGGCAATTTTTCATTATACATCGCTGTTTGCTGTTCGCATCCCATTCGCGCAAAGCCGCCCAAGTGCTGATCGATTTCGCCTTAGTACACACGGTCTTCCGGTTCGTCAGAACATTCGATTCCCCAACTAGGGCCATCTCCTAATTGGGCTAACCACCTGATGGGACGTATCATGCAATTTAACGGAGGCCTTGGAAAGCAAACATGCTACCCACCACTACAAGACCGCAGAAAAGTCACTACTCGGAATCGGAGGCCGCTGTCGCACTGGGTCTTTCGGTGGACGAACTTCGTACTCTCGTCCGCAGCCATATCCTGAAGAATAACGAAGAGGATGCCTCCAACGTCCCCTCCGCTACCTACCAGCCATCTGATCTCCTCATCCTGCGCATGGTCCTGCGCGGGCTGAATACCTCCCCGGTCGAGACGGAGCCCGCGCAGACTGCCTCTGCCTGAACTCCCTCTCGTTCCACCTCGCTTGCGCCCCCTGACAGGGTATACAATACCTTTTTCCACTTCATCAGGAGGCATTCCATTGGCAAAACTCGGTTTCCTTGGTCTGGGCATCATGGGCTACCCCATGGCCCGCAATCTCATCCGTGGCGGGCACGACGTCGCTGTTTGGACCAATAGCGAAGCAAAAGCGAAAAAACTCGTTGCTGACGAAAAGTCCGGCACGGCATGCTCCACTCCCAAAGAGGTTGCGGCCCACGCCGATGTCATCTTCCTCTGTGTCGGCGACACCGCCATGTCCACCGCCGTCATCCTCGGCCCCAACGGCCTGATTGAGGGTGCCAAGCCTGGAACCGTCATCGTTGATGCCAGCACCGTCTCGCCCGCTCATAGCATCACCATGCGTGACACCCTCCAGCCCAAAGGTATCCATTATTTGGATGCTCCCTGCACCGGCTCCAAGCCCGGCGCTGAAGGCGGCAACCTTACTTTTATGATCGGTGGCGACCCCCAGGTCTTCGAACAGATCAAACCGCTCTTCGAACCGATGGGCAAACAGCTCTTCTACTGCGGTACCCATGGCATGGGCACCAATGCGAAGCTTACCCAGAACCTCGTTCTTTCCAATATCCTGCAGGCGTTCAATGAGGGCATCGTTCTGGCCACCAAGGCTGGTGTCGACCCCAAACTCATGATCGAGATTCTCGATAAGAGCGCAGCCAAGTGCGGCCTCATCAACTTTAAGGCGCCTTACATTTTCGCCCGCAACTTCGAAACCAACTTTTCCGTAAAGTGGATGCACAAGGACATCGGCCTCATGCTGGACTCCGCCAAAGACCTGGATGTCCCCCTCCCCTTGACCTCCCTCACCCAGCAGCTTTTCCGCGCCGCCATCGCCAAAGGCCATGGTGATGAGGATATCTGCTCTACCATCAAGGTTTTGGAGTCCATCGTCGGCATCGAAGTCAAAGCCTGAGTCGAGAAAATTCTATTTTTGCGAGATTTTTCTCTTGCAATCCAGAATTCCATATTCTATATTGGAAGTAAGCCGGGGAGGCAACTCCCACCAAAGCGAGACTAACCTCATAAAGACCCCTGAAGCAAACCTCCCCGGCGCCCTCTGGGTCACCTTTCCCAAAAACAGCTGAAACCAATCCTCAATCTGATATCATTGAACTTGCGTGAAGCAGATCACCATTTTGGGCTCAACCGGCTCCATCGGCACCAGCACGCTTGACGTCATCCGTCAACATCGTGATCGATTCTCGGTTTTCGCTCTCGTCGCCGGCGCCAATGCCGAACTCCTCGCCTCCCAAATTCGGGAGTTTCACCCCCAAGTCGTCTCCCTCGCAACCGATTCTGCACGCATACGTCTTATAAGTATCCTCCGAGATTCGGGAATGCCGGAATCCGATTGGCCAGAACTGACCATCGGTCCGGCATCCCGGATGAACGTAGCCATAGCCCCCGAAGTCGACATCGTCATGTCTTCCATCGTCGGTGTCGCCGGGCTCGAAGCTACCTATGAGGCTGTCAAACGGGGAAAATTAGTGGGCCTGGCTAACAAGGAAGTCCTGGTCGCCGCCGGTAGTCTCGTCATTGAGGCTGCGCGCCAGCATGGCCCCGACCGCCTCCTCCCCGTCGACTCCGAACACAACGGCGCCCATCAATGCCTCCGTGCCGGCCGCCACAACGAAGTCCGCAAGCTCCTCCTCACTGCTTCCGGCGGCCCCTTCCGCAATACCCCTGCCGAAGCCCTCCAGTCCGTGACACCGGAACAGGCTTTGAAGCATCCTACCTGGGTGATGGGTCCTCGCATCACCATCGATTCCTCTACCCTGATGAACAAGGGCTTCGAAGTCATCGAGGCTTGCTGGCTGTTCGATCTCCCCCCCTCGCAAATTGAAGTCGTCGTCCACCCCCAGTCCAAAATCCATGCCATGGTCGAATACAGCGATGGCAGCGTCATCGCCCAGGTATCCGCCACCGACATGCGCATGCCCATCCAATACGCGCTCACCTACCCCGACCGCTGGGAAGCCCCCGTCCCAACCCTCGATTGGAACTCCATGGGCAACTGGGAGTTCTATCCCCCCGACTTCCGCAAGTTCCCCCTGCTCAAGCTCGCCTACCAATCCATGGAGGCCGGTGGATCCGCTACCGCCACCTTGAATGCAGCCGACGAGGTCGCTGTCGAAGCGTTCCTCCAGGGCGAAATTTCTTACCCCCGCATCGCTGAGGTTGTCGAAGAGACCTTACAGCAGGTGCCCAATCGCAAACCAACCTCGATTGCCGAGGTCCTCCACATCGACAACCAGTCCCGCCAGGTGGCTCGCTCCATCGCGCGCGGCGAGCTAGTATAGAGGCGTAACCTACTATGGGCGTTATTGAAAACATCTGGTGGCTTCTGGTCCTCATCGGGATCATGATCCTGATCCACGAATTGGGCCACTACTGGGCAGCACGCATGTTCGATGTCAAAGTCGAGGCCTTCAGCTTCGGCTTCGGCCCGCGCCTGTTCGGCTTCCGCAAAGGTGAGACGGACTTCCGCTTCTCGCTCATCCTGTTCGGCGGTTACGTGAAAATGGCAGGCGAACAGGTGGGTGACGAAGCTGCTGCCGATCCCCGCTCCTTCCTCGCCAAACCGCGCTGGCAGCGCCTCATCATCGCTTTCGCCGGCCCGTTCATGAACATCGTCCTCGCGGTTGTCCTCGTCACCGGGTTGTTCAGCGTCCAGTTCCCTAAGGTTCCTGTCACCCCATCCCCCACCATCGGCTTCCTCACCACCGATGGCGCCGCCGCTAAGGCCGGCATCAAGGAAGGGGACCGCATCCTCGCCATCAACGATGTCCGCAACCCCACCTGGGACGACATCGCCTTGAAAGAAGTGGGCGGCGCCAAATCGCCTCTCTCTGTCCTGATCGAACACCCCGACAAGTCACAGCAGGTCATCACCGTCACCCCCACTCTCGATGAGAAAAACGGTGTCGGCGTCGCTGGATGGGCGGAGCAGATGACCGTTCAGATCGCCCGCGTTTCCCCTGGCATGGAAGCCGAGCGCCTCGGCCTCAAAAAAGGCGACGTCATCGTCAGCGCCAACGGCGTCTCCATCCGTCATACCCTCAAACTCCATGAAGTGATGAAAGCCTCCGAAGGCCGCCCCGTCGAAATCGTCTACTTGCGCGACGGGAAGCAGGCCTCCGTGACCGCGAAACCCACCGAACAGGAAGTCGACGGCCAGAAGCGCTGGCTCATCGGTGTGCTGCTGGAATCTCCCGTTACCCTCGTTGCCCTCCCGCTCCCCGACGCTTTCCGCGAGTCCATCCGCGCCAATACGCGGAATGCCGGCCTCATCGTCTCCTTCCTCAAAGGCATCGTCGAACGCCGCATGTCCGCCAAGTCGCTCGAAGGTCCCATCCGCATCGCCCAGATTTCCAAGGAAGCGGCCCGCGAAGGACCCTCCACCTTCATCAGCCTCATGGCGATGGTCAGCCTCAACCTCGCCATCTTCAACCTCCTCCCCATCCCCATCCTCGACGGCGGTGTCATCCTCCTGCTCCTCATCGAAATGCTCATGCGCCGCGATCTCAGCCTGGCCGTCAAAGAGGCCGTGTTCAAAGTCGGCTTCGTGTTCCTCATGATGGTGGTCGTCTTCGTTCTTTACAACGACATCACCAAGATTCTCCCCGGCTAAGCCCATCAGGCCCGCCTTGTATAATATGAGTTTGACCTCGTAGGCAGGAATTGTTCCCGCAATGGAAGAACTGAAGAAAAAGCTCCAAGAAGAAATCGCCGCGCTCGAATACGAGCTGCGCAACGAACTGCCTAAGGAAATTCTCAAGGCTCGCGCGCACGGCGACTTGAGCGAAAACGCCGAATATCACGCCGCCAAGGAACGCCAGTCCTTCGTCGATGCCCGGCTGGCCCAATTGAAAGGCCGCCTCCGCGAGTTCTCCATGGTGGATTTGACCAAAATCCCTCGCGACCGCGTCGGCCTTGGCTCCAAGGTCGTTCTCCTCGATCTTGCCAAAGACGCCAGATTGACCTATAAGCTCGTTACTAGTGAAGAAGCCGATGCGGCCAAGGGACTCATTAGCACCTCCTCCCCCATCGGTCGCGGTCTCATCGGTAAACAGGTCGGCGATGAAGTGCGGATCCCAATTCCCGGAGGCGTCCGCGAAGTGGAAATCCTCGAGTTAACTACCATCCATGACCAGGGCTAGGCTTGCTACAATCATGGGCTTGGCCAGCGCTGCGGAAAGGAGGCTTCCATGACGTATACCGGAGCCATCGGCGCTTCCTGCAATAAGGTGATCCGGCTGATCGTGCGCGGCCTCGCACTCTCGCGCATTCACCCCAACGTCCTTACCTTCGTCGGCTTGCTCATCAACGTCGGAGCCGCCATCCTTCTGGCCTTCGGCAATTTCTTCTGGGCAGGCATCGTCATCATCGGCGCCGGAATCTTCGACATGGTCGATGGCCGTGTCGCTCGCGAAACCAATCAGGTCACCCGCTTCGGCGGTTTCTTCGATTCCGTCCTCGATCGCTACTCCGACCTCGGCCTCCTCATGGGCCTGCTCGTTTACTACGCGTCCATCAACCGCAATTTCTACGTCGTCCTCACCGCTATCGTGATGACCGCCTCGGTCATGATCAGCTACACACGCTCGCGAGCCGAAAATACCATCCCAACCTGCAAAGTGGGCTTCATGGAACGCCCCGAGCGAATCGTGCTGGTCATCATCGGCTGTCTCTTTGATCGTATGGCCCCGGTGCTCTGGGTCATCGCCGTGCTCGGCAACCTCACCGTCATCCACCGCATGGTCTACACCTACCAGGAAGCCAAGCGCCTCGAAGACGCCCAACTCCGCGCCGTCCCGCAAAGTGGCGACGGGCCTCCCGGCCGGTCGCAGGGCAGCATCGCTGCCCCGTTCTAATGTAATCCGACGTTAACCGGCGCAGCCGTAGCATCATCCGTCACCACCTCCGCGTCCGCGTGTCCCTGCACCAGCGTCACCGGATAGTCAGCCGTAACATCCCCCGCCACGGCAATCCGAAAAATGGTCTTGTGCCGGTCCCCAGCCGCGCAGTACAAACGGATCTTCCGTGCCGATAGAATATCCCGCATCCCGCAAGTCACCGCCATCGGCGGAATCGCATGCGAGTTCCCGCCGGCCGAATGGATGCTCTGCACCACAATCGAATCGTCACCCAGAGCCACCACCCGGGTCAGCGACTCCCGCATCTGCTCCAGAGTCACCTTGTTCCACCGTGAAATCCAAGGCTCGTTGAACGCCACATGCCCGTGATACCCGATCCCTCCAAAGCAGCAATCGGCCCCGCCTACGCGCTCCAGCGCTTCACTGAACGTATCTATCCGGAACGGATGCGGCACAACATGATGATCCGCAGGCATCCGCAGCTCAGGGTCAATCTTCCCAAACAACTCCCGCTGCAAATACCCGGTGAAGCTCAGCGGATCGCTGACAGCAATCGGCCGCCCTTGCCAATCGAGAAACTCGTCCATCTGGAACACCCACACATTGCTCCAGTCGATGCGCTCGCGATTGGTGATCTCCACCAGCATCGGATACTGCTTCACCGGGCCCACTGGTAGAATCAGCCGCGCTGGACGCCCTTCGCGATTCGCCGCCTGTATCTCATCCGCGATCGCACAGGCGAAGTCCGCCATCAGCGTCGGGATATCCTCCACCAACCGGAAACGCAGCCGCGCCCGTGCCCGCAATTCATCTACTGAAAGTGCCGTCAATTCCGCGTAGCCTGACATTCGTCTTATCCTAACCAAATGGACGCGGCACCGGATAGAAAGCGCTGGGGTATTCTTGCCCTGCTGTTCTTCTCAATCGCCATCAATCTCCTCGATCGCCAGGTGCTCGCCGTGCTCGCCCCCACCATCCGCGACGAACTGAAGCTCTCCAACACCGAGTATTCCTACATCGTCACTTGCTTCCTCATCGGGCTCACACTGGCGCAAGTGCCTTCCGGCATGTGGATTGACCGCGCTGGCCCACGCCTCGGCCTCCCCGTGCTGATGGTCATCTGGTCCATCGCCAACGGCCTCCACTCCATCGCCCGCAGCGTCGCCCAACTCTCCGTCTTCCGCTTTCTGCTCGGTGTCGGCGAATGCGGCAACTACTCCGCCGGAGTGAAAGTCATCTCCCAATGGTTCCCCGCCAAAGAGCGAGCCCTCGCCGGCGGCATCTTCAACAGCGGAACCGTCATCGGAGCGTTCTTCGCTCCCTACCTGATCGTGAAGCTCTCCGCCACCTTCGGCTGGCGCATGGCGTTCGTCGTCCCCAGCGTGCTGGGCCTGCTGTGGATCGTCCCCTGGCTCCTCTGGTATCGCGACAAACAAACATCCGCCTCCACCACGGTGCAACAGGCCGCCATCGGCCCACTCCTCAAGATGCGTCAGGTGTGGGGCGCGGTCATGATCCGGGCGCTTGCCGGTCCTGTCGTCCACTTCTACTGGTACTGGCTCCCCGAATACCTCAAGCGCGAGCGCCACTTCAGCATGGAAATGATTGGCCTCTACGCAGGCATCCCCTTCCTCTTCGCCGGTCTCGGCAATCTCGCCGGAGGCTGGTTTTCCGGCTACCTCATCGGCCGCGGCGTCCCCATCGACAGTGCCCGCAAAATCGCCTTCGGACTCTGCGCCGCCCTCTGCCTCATCAGCACCGCTGTCCCGCTTGCCCCCGGCGAAGTCTCCGCCATGGCACTCATTTGCCTCGCCACGTTTGCCCTTGGCGCATCCGTCGCCAACCACATCGGCCTGCTCACCGACTTGTTCTCGCCACCCGTCCTCGCCCGCCTCACCGGACTCACCGGCATGTGCGAAGGCGTAGTTAACATCACCGTGACTCTCGCCACCGGTATCATCGTTGACAAGTTCGGCTATCTGCCCATCTTCATCGCCGTGGGCCTGATGCCCGCCATCGCTATCAGCGGCCTATTCCTTCTCATCCGCCGCGTAGAGCGCATCGGCTGATTCCAGCGGATACAGCGGCACACGCCGCCGCGAATACTCGAAATGCTTCGGATTGTCGCTGGTCACTCCCGGCGTATCGGCCAGCAGGATCTCCGCCGACACCGGCTCATACGCCGCCCTGGGCGCCACCACTCCCTTCGCAATCAGAACCTTCTTCCGTTCCGGATGCACCCCCAGGCTGATCACCTGCTCCAGCGACATCGGAGCCATCCGCCGGCTGGTCAGCACCACCGTATGCTCCTCCGCCGTCTCCACCACGGCCGTCAGCCCCTGATCGCATGCCCCCCAGCCGCCATGCCGTACTTGCCGTTCCTCGAAGTGCCCGTCAGACAACGTACGAATCACACCTTCGATCTCCACTGGCTTCTCACCCACTAACAGCCTCACCCGAGCCCCCGGCCCCTTCGCTAAACACTCCTCCACAGCTGCTGGATCAAACAGCACCACCATCGCATTGCGCCCCTGCTGCCGCAGAATCTCCGCAAACAGCACCGTCGAGTTCGCCGGGCTCCCCGCGCCCACGTTGTCTCCAACATCCATAATTGTCACGGGCCCGCGCTCCGCCCGTAGAGCATGCGCCACCGCCTGCTCCGGCGACGGCAACCCCGCCGTCAACTCCGCCCGCCGCTCCCAGGCTCTCCTCGCCATATACCGCGCCGCCCGCCGCGCCAGACCCGCATCGCCATCGGCCACGGCGAAAAACGCAGCCCCCATCTCCTCCACATCCGCGTAATAGAAACCCATCGTGACGCTGGCCGAAAGTATCCCCGGCCAAGTCAGCACATGCTCCAAATCAGCGTACAACCCGCGCGCCGGCTCGTTCGCCGTGTGCTGCTTCGAAATGGCAATCACCATCGGTGGAGTCTCCAACGCCTGCACCGGCCGTATCTCCCCCCGCAGGGTGCGCAACAACAACTCCGCCGCCTCCCGCCCGCGCTCGCGCTGATCGAGATGCGGATTCGACCGGTATGCCACCGTGGCATTGGCCAGCCCAATCATCTGCTCCGACACATTCGCATGCAGATCGAGCGTCGTCACAATCGGCATCTCCGGGCCCACCACCTCCCGCACGCGCCGCAGCAATTCCCCATCGGCATCCGGATACTCCGCACTCACCGTGGCGCCATGCAGCGCCAGCAACACCCCGTCGAGCGGCAGCGCCGCCCGTAAATCCTCCAGCATCTCCTCCGCAATCCGCTCATACGCCGCCGCCTCAATCGTCCCGCTCGGCACTGCGAACGTCGCCAGCAGCGGAGCAATCGTCACCCCCTCATCCAGCAGCACATCCAGGAATCCGCCCAGTTCATGATGCGCCCCGGTCCATCGCTTCACCAGAGCCTCCCCGCGCGTCAAACTCGCCGCGGCAAAATCGTCATACGTCGTCGGTACGCCAAGGAACGTATTCGACTCATGCAAGAATCCAGCTACACCAATCTTCATCGCGTCACCTCATCCAGCACTGCCATCAGATTCCCCGCATCGGCCGTATACCCGGCAGTCTCCCGAGCCGCGGCTTCCACCGAAACCGGATCCTTGAACCCATGCCCGGTCACCAGGCACACCGACGCCTCACGCTCGCGCACGATCCCCTTCTCCCGCGCCTGATAATACCCCGCCAACGCCGCCGCGCCCGCTGGTTCGGAGTAAATCCCCTCCATCCGCAACAAATCGCGTTGTGCCGCGAATACCGCGTCATCGCTCACCGCGAACGCCTGTCCGCCACCCTGCCGCAACATCCGCAACGCCAAGCCCGCGTCGATATCGAATGGCACCGATAGCCCGCTCACCCGCGTCGTGCTCTCCACTGGTGCAATCGTATCCACGCCATCCCGCCACGCGTTCCACAACGTTGGGCAGCCCGCCGGCTGCACCGCATGTACCAGCGTCTCCGGTTGAATCGCCTGCATCTCATCGCTCACGGCGGCAAACAACCCGCCCCCGCCCACTGGCACAAACACATGCCGCACGCCTTCCAACTGGTCCACAATCTCCCGCGCGATCGCCTTCACTCCCTGCATCCCGCCCGGGCAATAGCGAAACGCCGATACCACCAGCCCCGCGCGCCCACTCGCCGTAAACTGCTCCAGCAGTGCGAACACCCGCGTCGTCACTTCCGCCGACGAAACAAACTGCGGAATACGGATCACCTTCGCCCCATGCGCCTGCATCTGCAGCAATTTTCCCGCTGGAGCATCCGAGTTCACCAGAATCGCGCACGACACGCGATAGCGCGCGCAATAGGCCGCCAGGGAAGAACCCGTGTTCCCCGAAGAAGTGGCCACGCACACACGCCGCCCCTCCAACAGCAACCGGCTCAATTCCGCCGCAATAAAACGGTCTTTATAAGACCCCGAGGGATTCGTCGTTTCCAGTTTGAAGTTCAGCCCGTGGAAACGTGTACTCTCCACGAGGGGAGTGTTCCCCTCGCCCATACTCACCAGTTGATCCATCATCCACAGCAGAGTATACCTGCTGCCCTACATCCCCTGCGCCGTCACCCCCGACCAGAAATGCCGCAACTGCAATGCGTCCCCATACGCCGGCCCGGGAGCCGTCACTACCCCGGTGAAATCGCGCACGCGGATCGTAATGTCCCCGGCGTTGTCACTCGGAGCCCACAGGAACACACAGCACTCCTCTTCGGCATGCTGCCGGAAATCAATCGTCAGCGGAGGCATCGGCAACCCGATCCAATCGCCCAGCCACCCGGCCAGTTTCGCGTCCAGCATGTAGTGCCAGATATCGGCACCCCACAGCGGCTTCACGCCCACCAGCACTCTCCCCCCGCGAAGCTGAAACCGGCCCTGATAATACACCCCGGACGGCGTCTTCGGATTCGCAAACCGCGCCAGAATCTGCCCGCCCGGCGGGATCCTGTAAGTGTCCCCCTGCTGCGTGCAGCTCAGCATCTCAAATCCGCTGCGCTTCGCCTTTGAGGTGTGAATCAACTTCGTCACATCCATCGGAACCGGATGCCGCGGCGCCATCCGCACCGGCGCCTCCAGCATATCCGCAAGCGCAAACGTATCGGCGGAATACGCGCTGCGGTCAAACTCCTCGCAACGCTGGCAGTCGTTGGGCATCTTGTCCCACTGGAACATCGACTCCCGCAACTTCCCATACCCCGGCCCGGACCACATGTCCTGAAACTCCTTGGCCTGATCAACATCATCCAAATGCCCCGATAAATGGCAGCAAGGCCGCGTCCGCCCGTCCGACTCCACAATCGACATCTTCCAGGGCAGGAAGCAATAGGGCACCTGCACCTGTCCGGCACGCAGCGCGCGTACCTCCCGCGTCAGCGCCGCGATTTCCTTGTCCATGGAGTCAATTCGCACCGTCGCCGGCCGCGGCTTTTCAGCCACAACAGGCGAAGGCGTGAACCCCGGTTGCCCTTCCAACTGCTCCGGAAAATAACGGAATTCGATGCCCCGCACGCTCTCCGCTATCGCTGCCAGCTCCTGAATCTTCAGCACCGGCAGCGGATTCTCTTTGAGCATCTGGAACATCGTCGGTTTGTCATGCGCCTGATCGTCGTGCCGCGCCGCACCGGAGAAATTCAGCGCATTGACAAAATGGACTCCGCGCCGCTCCGCAGCCTGCCGCGCCGCTTCTACGCACTCCATCATGTGATCCCGGTCGCCTGCCCGTACCTGAATGAACTCGTGCACCTGATGGAACACCTCAAGCGAATGCACGATCACTTCATTCACTCCGGCATCGGCCAGCTTCTCCATCAGCGCCGGCAGTTCGTCATAATTCATCCGCGATACAGTGACCTTCGTGTAAATGCGCGCCTGAGGAGCCTTCACCCGCAGATCGCGCAACGACTGCAGCACATGCGCCAGCGGAGCCACCGGACGCAATGCCCGCATCGTCTCCTCCGTCGCTCCGTCCACGCTGATTCCCAGCCTGTAAAACTTCTCCCACGGCAGATGCGCCTTCTCCAGAATCGTGCCGTTCGTCAGCATGTCCACTTTTACGCCATGCCGCGACGCTTCATTGATCAGCAGTGGCAGCGTCGAGGACATCGTGGGCTCGCCCGTGCCGATCGGATACATGTAGTCGGTGAACGGAAAAGCCTCGCTCAGAATCTCCACGTAATCGCGGCGCAGTTCCACGTGATGGAAATCCTTCGTGATCCCGTGCCGGCAACCGCGGCAACGCAGATTGCATTCATTCGTCGGATCCAGCTCCATCCGCAACGGATAACTCGCCAGCTTCGACCGCCCCAGCAGAATCTCCAGATCGTTCAGCAGTAGATTCTTCCGCTTTAGATCCTGGTAGGCTTCCGGTGACATCAGCGGCGGCGCCGTCGGCGGCTCCGCTGCTCGGTCCCGTTTCCGCTGATCCTTCAGATGGAAATGGCAATACGTTCCCAGCCGCCCTAGCGCGAAATACAGGGCATCGATGGCCACAGCCCACGCCTGCATCTGCTCCGTCGTGATCGGCGCATCGGCGGGCAACTCCATCGGATGCAGCCCCTTCTTTGGCGCAATCCCCGCCCCTCGATAGCCCCACCGCTCGGCTTCCTTTAGGATGCTCTCGAGCAACTCCATCAACTCCGGGCCTTCCGGCACACTGTGAGCCAAAGCGGCGAAGTCCTTATGAACTTTCCGCGCAATCGGAATCAGTTCCGATCGTATGTTCACTCCCCAGTCAAAATAACGGACGATTTCGGCGCACTGCTGGCGCTCCGCCTCTGGCACGCAGTTCATCTTGGTGTGGCTCCAACCTGAATTGAGAAACCTTCAATATACTACGCTGGCCGTGAAAGTGTACTTTCCCGTCATATACCGAAGTGCTGGTGCATCCACTGCGCGCTCGCTTCCAAATCCTCCCGCTCCCGCGCTACCATCTGCTCCTTCGGCGGGTTTACATGCGGTGCCGGAGCCCCTTTCTCCGCCAGCGCCAGAAAGCGCGCGAATTCATGCGCCGGCGTGTTCGGAAACGCCTCCCAGAACTTGCGGTCATAGATATTGTGCGTGCGCTGCCCGCCGACAATGATCTCCAGCGAAATCGCCTTCCCCGGACATAACTCCGCGTACTTTTTCACCCACTCCGCAATGCCCACATTCCCTTCGCCCATGCGGCTCCACTTCACCACAATCCCTTCCGGCGTCTTCCACACATTGCTGTCCCGCACGTGGCTCGTCAGCACATACGGATGCAGGTGCTCCATCGTCACATGCGGATCCTCCAGCGCCCACACCGGATTGCCCGAATCGAGACAGGCCCCGACAAAATCCTTCCCCGCGCCCTCAATCAATGTTTTCAACTCGCGACCCTGCATATCGCCGGCATGATTCTCAATCGCCACCTTCACGCCCGCATCGAGAAACCTCTGCCGCAACGGACGCAACGCCTTTACCGCGCTCTCAATGTTCCTCTCAATCGCTCCGCCGGCACGGTCCGCCGACGTGCCCAGAAATGCCCGTACAATCTTCGAGCCCGCCACCTTCGCCGCATTCAACATCCGCACCAATTGTTCTTCCGCCGTGCCCTGCGTCGCATCGAACGCCTTCGACGTCGGACAAATCGAGCGCATCCCCAGCTCCAACTCAATCCCCAGCTTCTCCGCGTGCGCCCGGACCTTCTTCAGATGTTCCGGTTCCAAACTCCCGATAAACCGGATCTCCGAAAAATGCACCACATTCGCTTTCCACTTCGCGCAGTAGTCGAGATACTGAAAGGCATCCCAACCCTGTGACCGGATACTGAACAGATCAATGCCGAAACGCACAGGGATTCTCCTTTGCTGAGCCGCGCTTGCCACGGCCGCCGCCGCTGCCAACATGGTTCTTCGCGTCATGCAGCGTCTACCTCGTGAGCGGAGTCAACACCAGCTTGCGGAACTCCACGCTGCCATGATCGCCCTGCAGAATAAACGGCCCCGGCTCGCCCTCGTTGGCATCCACCGCCACCGCCGTCAATCCCTCAATCTCCCCTTCCACAATCTTCTTCCCGTTCAGAACCACCTTCACATGACGCCCCACCAACCGGATATCGAAGGTCTGCCACTCGCCTGCCTTCTTGCTCGCGTTCTCGCTTGGCGCAATACGGCTGTACAACGCCCCATTGTTGTGCGAGTTCTGCTTCTCGCCGTAGTCCTCCAGAATCTGGATCTCATACCGCCCGCGCAGCCCGATTCCGCTGTTGCTGTGCTCGCCCACGCGAAACTCCGCATGCAGTTCGAAATTCCAGAACTTCTGCTCGCTGATCAGATTGTTCGCTTTGGGAGCGTTGGTGAGAATCCCATCCTTCACCGTCCAGCCCAGGTCGCGATCCGGAATCAGCGCCTTCCACCCGGTCATGTCTTTGCCGTTGAAGAGCGACACCGGCTTGCCCTTCTTCCATGACCCGTCATCCTTGTCCTTGATCTCCGGAGCCCGTACTCCCACCCATGTCATCGATCGCACCTTGCCGTTATCTTCCACCGTCCCATCCACCAGCTTTCCACCCGCCAGCCGCGCCCGATACACAAGGTGCCCGCCGCTCTTCGGCCGGAACCCGAACGTGATCCGGTCGCCTTCAATCTTGAGTTCGTCGATGATGTTCAGATCCCCGGCGTAGGCGCTCACGAACTTCCCCTTCGGAGCACGTGTCTCAGCGCCTTCCACCTCCAGCCACCACGCCCGCCGCCGCGGCTCGTTCTGCGGCGTAATGTCCCAACGTCCGTTGAAACCGGAATTGGCCAGCACCGGCCAACTCGCCAAAGCTAGAAAAAAGGGCAGGAATTTGCGCATGGGAAAAACCTTCCCCATTATATGCGCTGCGCTAGCGCTCGACCGGGCCCGTCTTCTCCGCCTTGCGCTTCTTCCCCAACTCTGAGGCATGCACCGTCACTTGCCTCCAGCGATAGCGCCACACCTCCAGCGAGCACACTTCTGTCCGTACCGGCCGCCCCTGCTCGGAGCGTTCCACCCACACATGACCCTGCGTGGCCTCCGTGCAGGCTGGTTTCTTCGCCTCTTCGGCCCCCAATTGGACCACAGCCAGTACGGGAATAAGCAGCAATCGTGTGAGCACTAGGTTCAATCCTACTCGATCATTGCGCACCTTCCAAGCCCCGCGCCATGGCTTTGCCGTACTGGACCTGCCCCCGCCTTCCCAAACTCCTGTACGGCTAACCGATAAGCGCTGCATAGGCTGACATGATATGAAATTCCCTGGAATCAATTGTTTAATAGGATTGTTGTGTACGGTTTCCCTGTTCGCGCAGAAAACCCCGCCTCCCAAAACCCTCACCGGTGAACTCAACCGGGAGATCCCCTCCTGGCTCACCCTCGGCGGCGAAGAACGCATGCGCGTGGAGAGCTTCCATGGCTCCAGCTTCCGTGACCTGGGTGACACCTACCTCTTGAACCGCCTGCGCCTCAACCTCGGCGTGAAGGCCACTCCATGGATGCGATTCCAGTTCGAAGCGCAGGATTCCCGCGTCTTCGGCCAGAACACGCGCCCCGCACCCGCTTCCCAACGCGACCCCATGGACCTGCGCCTCGGTTACGTCGAATTCGGCTACAACGAAGGTTGGGCCCAGTTCCGCGCCGGCCGCCAGGCCTGGGTCTTCGGCGAAGGCCGCCTCCTTGCTGATCCCAATTGGTCCAACGTCGGCCGTTCCTTCGACGGCGCCAAACTCACCCTCCAGCACGGCACCCGCAAAGTCGATCTTTTCAGCGGCGTTACCGTCAAGTCCGACCCCAATCAGTTCAATCGCACCACCCCCGGAGAGCATTTCTATGGCGCTTACGGGTCGCTCGGAAAGCTCGTCAAGGACGCCACCATCGAGCCCTATGTCCTCTGGCGTCTCGAACACGACACGAAGAACGAGCGCGGCATCCTCGGACACTGGAACGAAAAAGCGATGGGCTTTCGCTGGGTGGGGAAACTCCCCTATGGCCTCGATTACGGCGGCGAACTAGTAGGCCAGGCCGGCTCCCATGGCGGAGACACCATCCGCGCCCTCGCCGGACATTGGGTCTTCGGTCACACCCTCGCCGACGCAAAACATCGTCCCCGCTTCTACACGGAGTGGAATCATGCTTCCGGCGACAACAATCCGCGCGACGGCCGTCACGGCGGCTTCGACCCGCTCTATCCCAGCACCCACGACAAACTCGGCCTCACCGATTTGTTTACCTGGACCAATCTCTACCATTCGCGCACGGGCGTTGAGTATCTTGTCTCGCCCCGCTGGAGGCTCGGCGCCGCCTACAACTCCTACTGGCTCCAAAATGCCAACGATGGCATCTACGTGGGCGGCAAAATGCTCGCCCGCAGCCCCGACGGCTCGGCTGGACGTCACGTCGGCCAGCAGGGCGACGTCCAGGCCACCTACACTCCCACTCGCACTACACAGATCAACGGCGGCTATGGGCATTTCTTCCCCGGTGGCTTCCTCAATCGCACCACCACCCACGTGCCCTATCACATCGTCTTCTGCAACATCGCACAAAGGTTCTGAAAATTCTGCGCGGTGGCAACTTCTTGCTACACCGCAGATTCCACCTCCTGCGCCGATATGCAAATTAAAGAGGCGCTTGCCGTCAGGAAGCGCTTGCGGACCCCGAGAAAGGTAATCATGGAATCGACATTGTTGGAACGAGAGCAGGCCGCGACCGCAAAGACGGACGAACGCGCTGGCAAATATCTGGTCTTCCAGCTCGCCAGCGAAGAGTTCGGCATTCGCGTCCTCAAAGTCCGGGAGATCATGGGCGTGCAGGACATCACTGCCGTTCCCCAAACTCCCTCTTATGTCAAAGGCGTCATCAATCTGCGCGGAAAGGTCATCCCCGTCGTCGATCTGCGCCTCAAGTTCGGCTTGCCCCAGGCCGAGTACACGCAGCGCACCTGCATTATTGTTGTCCAGGTGCAAGGGGAGGCGGGACCCATGCTCATGGGAATCGTCGTCGACGGCGTGGCTGAGGTTGCCAACCTCGCCCCGGCCGATATTGAAGACACCCCAGCCTTCACCACTTCCGGCGAAAAATCTTACCTGCTCGGAATGGCCAAGGTCAAAGGCAAAGTGAAAATCCTCCTCGACATCGACCAGGCTCTCGGCAACCAGGAGTTGCATAGCCTGGAAGGCCTCCCCGGCATCCGTTGAGGGCAACGCGTGGATCAAGGCAAACGAAGGGAATGATAAGGAGAAATAGACCGTGTTTTCGAAAATGACGATTGGAAAAAAACTCACCTCCGCCTTCGGCGGATTGGTGCTTATCACACTGTGCCTCGGCGGCTCGGCCTACTACAGCGTGGGAAGACTGGGCTCGGAACTCGATGAGGCGATCAAAAGCACCGCGAAAAAGTTGGACCTCGTGAACGCCCTGCGCGCGCGCGTCCAGGAAATGGTGGCTACCAACCGCGGTATCCAGCTCGGCTACGTGAATAGTGACCATGAGCGTGTCCGCGCCAATATGCAGAAGCTCGAAGCCGCCAACAGCCGCATCCAGGAGCAGTTCCGCGAAATCCAGCCCCTGCTCGTGAGCGCAGCCGGCAAAGCCGCGCTGAAATCCATGCAGGACGATGTCGCGGCGTGGAAACCCCTCAGCGATCAATACATCGATCTCGGCAGTAAGAAGAAGTTCGCCGATGCCCACCAACTCCTCAACCAGAAAATCATGCCCCTTGTCAATGCTCTGGAGAAAGCTGGCGAAGATCTGGCCAAGCAACAGCGCGACTTCCTCGCCGAATCCGAGCAGCAGGCTGGCGAAACCATCAGTAACGCGCGCTGGCTCGTCATCATTTTTATCGCCATCTCACTCGGCATGGGAGTCGCCGTAATCGCCACTGTCCGCCAGATCAGCCGCAGCCTCCAACTCGCCGTCACCGAACTCTCCGAAGGCGCCGAGCAGACCGCCAGTGCCGCCTCCCAGGTCTCCTCCTCGGCTCAAGTCCTCGCCCAAGGCTCCTCCGAGCAGGCCGCCTCGCTCGAGGAAACCTCGGCATCGAGCGAAGAGATCAATTCCATGGCCCGCAAAAACACCGAAAACAGCCGTTCCGCCGCAGACCTGGTCTCCTCCTCGCAACAGAAGTTCGGTGAAGCCAACCGCGCTCTCGACGGCATGGTCATCGCCATGGGTGAAATCAACACTCAAAGCGACAAGATCTCCCGCATCATCAAAACCATCGACGAAATCGCCTTCCAGACCAACATCCTCGCCCTCAACGCCGCGGTCGAAGCCGCCCGCGCCGGCGAGGCAGGCATGGGCTTTGCCGTGGTCGCCGACGAGGTCCGCAATCTCGCCCAGCGCTGCGCCCAGGCCGCCAAAGACACCGCCGCCATGATCGAAGAGTCCATTGCTAAATCGAATGACGGCAAGGTCAAGGTCGACCAGGTGGCCACCTCCATCCGCTCCGTCACCGAAGAAGCCGGACGCATCAAGATGCTCGTCGACGAAGTCAGCCTCAGCAGCCAGGAACAGGCCCGCGGCATCGACCAGATCGGCAAGGCCATCTCTCAGATGGAACAGGTCACGCAACGCAACGCCGCCAGCGCCGAAGAAAGCGCGGCAGCAGCCGAAGAGCTCAACGCCCAATCCGATACCATGCGCGGCGTAGTCGAACGTCTCACGGCCATGGTCGGCGGCGGTGGAGCCAATCCGCATAACAAAGTGCGACGCACCGCCGTCCAACGCGAACATCACGCGCCTCCTCCGCCCCACAAACCCGTAGCCAAGCCCAAACCAGCTCCGGCTCCGGAACCCGTGGCCGCCGGCGCCAAGGCAGCAACCCACTCCATTCCGCTCGATGAGGAATTCACCGAGTTCTAGCCACGTTACTTCGCCTACCGGATGCTGCTCGGAGGAGTCTTACATGTCAGGTCAGTCACACAAGCACGGTCCGGCCGCCGGCCTGCTGCAATGTCTCGATGAAATCGCGGCCCAGGTCATCCTCGGAACTGGCGCGGGCGAAGGCTCCGATGTAGCCGCCGCCCTCGCCAATCTCGCCAATCAGGCCGGCCAGGCAGGCTTCGGGGAGGCGGCGGACATCGCCGCCTCGCTCCATGCTCGCTCCGAGCAACAGTCTGATGCCGCCACGCGGGAAAGAGTCCTCGTCGAAGGACTGGCGCGGCTCCAGGCTGTGCTCCGCGGAGCACCCACCCCTGCCCCGCAGCCAGAGACTCCTCCAGCGGCTCCCATCAATCCCATCGCCCAGGACCCCGAACTCATCGGCGACTTCGTGATGGAATCCAGGGAGCATCTGGCCAGCATCGAAACCCAGTTGCTGACCCTCGAACAGAATCCCACCGATTCCGAGGCCATGCACGCCGCCTTCCGCGGCTTCCATACCATTAAAGGACTCGCCGGCTTCCTCGAACTGAATACCATTCGCGAGGTCGCCCACCACGTGGAAACGGTCCTCGATCAGGCCCGTAATGGCGAATTGCATATTACTCCGCCCGTCATCGACGTCGTGCTCCAAAGCGGCGATTTCCTCAAAGAGGCCGTGGCCCTTGTGGAAGAGGCGCTCTCCACCGGTGCCGCCGCCAGCTTCCGCGACCCTTCCAGCCTGCTGCGCTCGGTGGCGGCCCTCACTTCCCCCCAGCCCCCTGCCGCAGGGCCACCCGCCGCCTCCCCATCGCCCCCAGCCGCGCCTCCCGGGCCAGTGGCCCCTGTCGGGGAGAATACCCCCAGCGCGCCCGCCGAAGCTCCGGCCGCACGCGCCACCCGGCAAACCTCCGCCACCGACAACCTTAAAGTGCGTGTGGACGCCGCCAAGCTCGACTATCTCATGGACATGGTCGGCGAAATGGTCATCGCCCAGTCGATGATCCGTCATCATCCCTCGCTCACCACCCAGCAGGACTCGCGCCTCAACGGCTGTCTCGCCCAGCTTTCCCGCATCACCGGGGAGGTACAGCGCACGGCTATGGCGATGCGCATGATCCCCATCGGCCAGCTCTTCCAACGCACGGCCCGCGTTGTTCGCGATCTGGCTCGCAAGGCCGGAAAGGTGGTGGAACTGGAAACCTCCGGCGAGGACACGGAGCTCGATAAATCCATCGCCGAAGAACTCTCCGATCCTCTTATGCACATGGTGCGCAATGCCGTCGATCACGGCATCGAACGCCCCGAGGATCGCGCCAAGGCGGGGAAAGATCCAACTTCCCGCCTCCGCCTCGCCGCCTATCACCAGGCCGGCATGATTGTCGTCGAAGTTGCCGACGACGGCCGGGGTCTTGACCGCGCCAAGATCCTCAAAAAGGCCCGCGAGCGCGGCCTCGTCGACGCCAACGCCCATTTGAGCGAGTCCGAAGTCTCCAGCCTCATCTTCGAGCCTGGCTTCTCCACCGCCGAAAAGGTCACCGACGTTTCCGGCCGTGGCGTCGGCATGGATGTCGTTCGCAAGCAGATCCAGAAGCTGCGCGGCCGCGTGGATATCGTCACCCGCCCCGGCCACGGCACCACCTTCTTTATGCGAATGCCGCTGACCCTCGCCATCATCGATGGCCTCGCGGTGAGCGTCGGCTCGCAAAACTACATCGTGCCCATCTTCTCCGTGCGCGAGATGTTCCGCCCGCAGGCCGGGCAGATCTCCACCGTGCAGGGACGCGATGAAATGGCGCTGGTGCGCGATCGCCTCCTCCCCGTCGTGCGCCTTCACAAGCGCTTTGCCGTGGAGCCGCGCTATGCCAACCCCTACGACGCCCTGCTGATCGTGGCCGAGGCCGAAGGCCGTCCCTTCTGCCTCATGGTCGATGAACTCATCGGCAAACAGGAGGTCGTCATCAAAAGCCTTGGCGAGACTTTCCGCGGCGTCCCAGGAATCGCCGGCGGAGCCATCCTCGGCGATGGCCGGGTCGGCCTCATCCTCGATATCGCCGGGCTGCGCGGAGGGAATGCCGGATGACGAAATCATCGCAACCGCCGGACTCCGTTCTCGCCGAAGGCCCCGACCTTACCCCTGGCGAGTTTCGCGAAATCAGCCGCATGGCCTACGAGTATGCGGGCCTTGACCTCGGCGACAACAAATCGCAACTGGTGGTGGCGCGGCTCGGCAAGAAGCTGCGCCAACTCCAACTGCCCACCTATTCCGCCTACTGCCGCCACGTGAAGGAAGACCACTCCGGCGAGGCGCTGATCGGCATGATCGATGCCCTCACCACCAACCACACCAGCTTCCTCCGCGAGCAGGCTCACTTCGATTTCCTCGCCCGCCACATCCTGCCGCCGCTCTCGGGCAGCACTCACGTCACTATCTGGAGCGCCGCCTGCTCCACCGGAGAGGAGCCTTACTCCATCGCGTTCACCGCCCTTGAAGCCATGGGCTCCGATGGTCCGCGCAAGCTCCGCGTCGTCGCCACCGACATCTCCACGAAAGCCCTCGCCACTGCTTCCCGCGCCATCTATCCGCTCGAACGCATGGGTGGCATGTCGCAGCACTGGCTCTCCCGCTACCTGATGCGCGGCACCGGCCGCTGGGACGGGCAATGCCAGGTGAAGAAATCCGTCCGCGATCTGATCGAATTCCGCCGCCAGAATCTGATGGAGAACTTCGCCCATCTCGGCCCGTTCCATGTCATCTTCTGCCGCAACGTGATGATCTACTTCGACCGCGAAACGCAGCAGGATCTGGTGCGCCGTCTAGCCTCGCGCCTCCATCCTGGAGGCTACCTGTTTACCGGACATTCCGAGAGCCTCAATGGTCTCGATCAGCCACTGCAATACATCCAACCCGCTACCTATCGCAAACCGGCATCAGAGGGCGGCGCCCCTGCGCACCGTGCAAATCTATGAGTCTCGAAGTGGTCGGCATCGCCGATGCCAGGGTCAGCTGCAATCCGGACAGCGTCCTGGTCACCTACGCCTTGGGCTCCTGTGTAGCCATCGCCATCCACGATCCTGTCGTCCAGGTCGGCGGTTTGCTGCACTTCATGCTGCCCGAATCGAAAGGCTTCACCTCCGACGCCTCCTTTACCCCTTTCAAATTCGCCGATACCGGCATCCCCATGCTCTTCCACGAAGCCTACCGCCTCGGCGCCGAAAAGGCCCGCATCGTGGTCCGTGTTGCCGGTGGAGCCCAGGTGCTCGACGATAACGGGGTCTTCAACATCGGCAAGCGAAACCTCGTTGCCATGCGCAAGATCCTCTGGCGCGCCGGCGTCATGATTAAAAGCGAAGCCGTAGGAGGCACGGTCTCCCGCACCGTCCGCCTCGACGTGGGAAGCGGCAAATTCTGGTTGCGGGAACCCGGCGCTGCCAAGCCGGAAGCCTCCACCGATCCAGGCTGGAGTATGGGAGGTGCCGAATGGCTTTCCGGTTTCTGATTGTCGACGATTCACCCGCCATGCGGGCCGTGGTCCGCCGCGTACTCACCATGACCGGCTTAGCCGTGGATGGCTGCTGGGAGGCTTCGAACGGCCAGGAGGCCCTCAGTCTCCTCGAAAACCAGCCCGTCGATGTCATCCTCACCGATATCAACATGCCCTGCATGGACGGAGAACAGTTCGTCGCCAGGCTGCAAACACGCGAGGACTGCCGCGATATCCCCGTGCTGGTCGTTTCCAGCGCTCAAACGGAACTGCGCGCCCAACGCCTCCTCGCCCTTGGCGCCCGCGGCTTCGTCAAAAAACCCTTCTTACCCGAAACCCTGCGCGAGCAGTTGCTTCAAGTGCTGGGAGTCTCTCATGTCACAGAGTGAGTCTGCAGTGGCCGCGAACCTGAGCCAGGCGCTCGTCGAGATTACCGGCGAAGTGCTCGAAACGATGTTCTATCTCTTTCCCGAAGAGGAACCGTGCGCCGAAGATGCGCCTCCGGAACCTCCCGTGGCGGCCGCCTTCCACTTCGAAGGCCTCCCCTCAGGCACCGTGGTGATTGTCATTTGCGCCGCCTCCGCTCGCGCGGCCGCAGCCAATTTCCTCGCCATCGAAGAAGAGGAGGTGGCCCCCGGTCAATTGGCCGAAATTGTCTGCGAAATGGCGAATATGGTCGGCGGTTGTCTGCTTACCTGCATCGAGAACCGCACACCGCTCCAGCCGTTCCCGCCCCGCAACGTCGCGCCCGATGCCTACTCGGCCCTTCAGCCTGCTGCCAGCCACCGGTTCTACCTGGAGCACGGCGCGCTCACCGTGTCCTTCTATTGGGAGTAAGAAACATGTACCCAGAGGTGAAAACCAAAGTTCTGATCGTCGACGATTCGGCCATTGTACGCCGCCTTCTCGGGGATGCACTCGCCGATTGCAAGGACATCGAGGTCGTGGGCACCGCCCCCGATCCCTACGTGGCCCGCGATAAGATCGTCTCCCTCAAGCCCGACGTCGTCACTCTGGATATCGAGATGCCTCGCATGGATGGCCTCACCTTCCTCAAGAAGTTGATGCGTCACCATCCGCTGCCCGTCATCGTCATCAGTTCCCTCGGCCAGTCCGGATCGCGCGCAGCCCTCGACGCCCTTGAGTCCGGCGCCGTCGATGTCCTCCCCAAACCAGGCGGCCCCTACTCCGTCGGCGAACTCCGCGACAACCTCCCGGCCAAAATTCGCGCTGCCGCCGCTGCCCGCATCCGTAAGCCCAATGCCGAGCCCCCGTCGCGCCCCGCCGTTCCCCCGCTTGCGCTAGTCCAGGCCCCCGCCGATCCCGCCGATGCCTTTACCGTCATCGCCATCGGCGCCTCCACCGGCGGCACTGAGGCGATCCACGATGTCCTCATGGGCATGCCCGCCAACGGCCCCGGCATCGTCATCACCCAACACATCCCACCCGTCTTCTCCCGTACCTTCGCCAACCGCATGAATGAGCTCTGCCCAATGAACGTGAAAGAAGCCGAGAACGGTGATTCCGTGCTCCCCGGCACGGCCCTCATCGCTCCCGGCGATTTCCACATGATTCTCCGCAAATCCGCCACCGGCTATCGCGTCGAGGTCAAAGACGGTCCGCGCGTCTGCTATCAGCGCCCCTCCGTCGATGTCATGTTTCGCTCCGTCGCCACCGCCGCTGGCAAGAAAGCCGTGGGCGTCATCCTCACCGGCATGGGAGCCGACGGTGCCGAAGGCCTCGTCAAGATGCGTGAGGCCGGTGCTTTCACCATCGCCCAGGACGAAGCTTCCTGCGTCGTCTTCGGCATGCCCCGCGAGGCTATCCTCCTCGGCGGTGCGGCGAAAATCTCACCCCTTCACCTCATCCCCAATGCCATCAATTCCGCCGTCCGCGCCATCCGTTGAGCCCCGCTACCAGCGCCATTCCCGCGCCTAGCAGCCCCAACGTCGATGGCTCCGGTACCGACTCCGCGTTCGGATTGAACGGCTCATCGAAAATGAAATCGTCCGCTACCACGATATCCACCCCAGACCCGTCCACGTTGCTCGCGTTCAGAGCGTGCGTCCCCTGAAAGATCCGCACCATTTTGATCTTCTGCCCGGGAAATGTCAGCCCCAGAAACGATAGCCCTCCGTCGCCCGATACAGGCACCGCAAACTGACCCATGTTGCTCAGGTTTTCATCAAAGAACTGCAGAATCGTGCTGTTCACGATCTCGATGTCGGTAAACACCGCGCCGAACGAGGTGATCGTCGTCTGCGTCGCCGTCCCCGGAATGAAAAACGTCACGTCGTAACTGCGGCTCCCAATCCCTGTGAACAGCTTCGGAGAAGAGAACTCCTGAAACTGCCCAGCATAGGCCGCGTTGATGCTGCTGAAATCGCTGCTGCTCACCATAAACCCCGAGGACCCGCTTAACTCCATGCCCCGTGGCGAGTTCGAATTGAAGAAATTCGCCGGCAGCAGCGACGGATCCGTAGATCCCGCCGGCACGCCATCCCAATTCACCTCCCGCCGCCCGCTCGCGAACGTCCCCCCAACTCCATTGTTGGTCCCCAGCGCCGCCCGGAAGCTGTCCACTTTGCCTTGAATGGCCGCCGCATTCGCGCCGGAGGCGCTAAACACGGCCCCGTGTGCTCCTTCTCCCGCCAGCATGCCGGCCAGCACCGCCGGTAACCACAAATAGTTTCGCATCAGATGTTCCTGCCTCCTTGGAGTCTCAGTATCGCCCGAGTCCCTCGAAAGTGCGGCTCAGGAAACTGTAAGAGAACGGTAAGCGCATCCTGAAAATGCTAAATTGAAAGATAGACCCCCCGAGCGCTTCGCGATACCCCAGGGAAACATGTCCAGCTCTGATCCGACTCCAGGCCGACACTTCGACCAGCTCGTCGAAATCATGGCCCGCCTGCGCGCCCCCAACGGCTGCCCCTGGGACCGTGAACAGACCTTCGACTCCATCAAACCCTACACCCTCGAAGAGACTTACGAGGTTCTGCAGGCCATCGACGATCGCGACTGGCGCGGCCTCGCCGAAGAGCTCGGCGACTTCATGCTCCAGGCCGTCTTCTTCGCCCAGATGGCTCGCGAAGCCGGCCACTTCACCATCGAAGATTCCCTCACCGCCATCAACGAAAAGCTCATCCGCCGCCATCCCCACATCTTCGGCGACGCCCAGGCCGACACCGCCGACGCGGTCAAAGTTCGTTGGGATCAAATCAAAGAGCAGGAAAAGAAAGCCCGCGGCGAGGCCCCCAAAGGCCTGCTCGACGGCATTCCCCGGGCCATGCCCGCCCTCGTCGAAGCCCAGCAGATCAGCTCCAAAGCCGCCGGCTCCGGCTTCGATTGGGAAAACATCCATCAGGTCGCCGACAAGGTCCGGGAAGAACTCGCTGAACTCGAACAGGCTCGCGCCGAAGAGAACAAGGACGAGATCGAAGGCGAACTCGGCGACCTGCTCTTTACCATCGTCAACCTCGCCCGCTTCCTCAAAATCGACCCCGAACAGGCGCTCCGCCGCACCAACGCGAAATTCCGCAAGCGCTTCTCCCATGTCGAAAAGGGCCTCGAAGCACAAGGGAAGCAACTGCGCGACGCCAATATCCACGAAATGGAGGAACTGTGGCAGCAGGCCAAAACGCTGGGCTAGAACTCCGAGCCCTCACCACCATCCCCGAATTTGAAGAAGCCGTCGAGATCCAGAAAGTCATCTGGGGTTTCGCTGATATCGAGCTTCTCCCGCGGCGCCTCTTCGTCGTGGCCAACAAAATCGGCGGACAAACCCTCGGCGCATTCGACGGCGGCCGCATGGTTGCATTCCTCATCGCTATTCCCGGCGTCAAATCGAATGGCAGCCACTACCTCCATAGCCACATGCTCGGCACCCTGCGCGAATACCGCGACCGTGGCCTCGGCCGGCAATTGAAGCTCATGCAGCGTGAGGACGCCCTCAAGCGCGGCTTCGACCTCGTCGAATGGACCTTCGACCCCCTCGAAATCAAGAACGCCTTCTTCAACATGGAGCGCCTCGGCGCCATCGTCCGCCGCTTCGTCCCCAATCAGTACGGCACCACGTCCAGCCACCTCCACGGCGGTCTGCCCACCGATCGCTGCGTCGCCGAATGGTGGATCAATTCTCCTCGCGTCAATTCCCTCCTCGCCGGCAAGCCCGAACCCCGCCCTCAGGTGGAAGCCCGCATCCCCGTCCCCGCCAACATTGCTGACCTCCGTGTTTCCGATCCCAAACAAGCCCGCGTCATCCAGCAGGAAATCAGCGACCAGTTTCAACTCCACTTCCGCTCAGGCCTCGCCGTCGTCGGCTTTGAAAGCACACCCGAAACAGGAACTTACTTACTAGGGAATTATGCCGTTTCAGATTGAGCAAATCGTTCTCCGCCAGATCCGCATGCCGCTGGTGCATTTCTTCGAGACCAGCTTTGGGCGCACCTATGAGCGCTCCATGGTCCTCGTCGAAGTGCGGTCGGGCGGCGTCTCCGGCTGGGGCGAAGTCACCTGTGGCGAGAACCCCTTCTACAACGAAGAGTGGACCGACTCCGCCTGGCTCATCGTCAAAGACTTCGTCGCGCCGCGCGTGATTCGCCACCCCTTCCAATCGGCCTCCGAAGTCGCTGCCCGCTCCGCCCACATCCGCGGCCACAACATGGCCCGCGGCGGCCTCGAAGTCGCCTGCTGGGATCTCGAAGCCCGCCTCAACAACGTGCCGCTCTGGCAGCACATCGGTGGCGGCGCACGCAAGGAAATCCCCTGCGGCGTGTCGATCGGTATCCAGGACACCGTCCCCCAACTCCTCAAGAAAATCGAGACTGAAGTCAACGACGGCTACCAGCGCATCAAGATCAAAATCAAACCCGGCTGGGACGTCGAAGTGATCCGCGAAGTGCGCAAGCAGTTCCCCCAGATCAAGTTGATGGCCGACGCCAACAGCGCCTACACCCTCAAAGACATCGATCACCTCCGCAAGCTCGACGAATTCTATCTGATGATGATCGAGCAGCCCCTCGCCCACGACGAAATCATCGACCACGTCCCGCTTCAGGCCGCGCTCCAAACCCCCATCTGCCTCGATGAGTGCATCCGATCCGCCCACCAGGCCGAGCAGGCTATCCGCATGAAAGCCTGCGGCATCATCAATATCAAACTCGGCCGCGTCGGCGGCTTCACCGAGGCCAAGCGCGTCCACGACGTCTGCCAGGCCAACAACATTCCCGTCTGGTGCGGCGGCATGCTCGAAGCGGGCATCGGCCGGGCTCACAACATCGCACTCGCCACCCTCCCCGACTTCGTCCTTCCCGGCGATGTCTCCGCCAGCAAGCGCTACTGGAAGCAGGACATCATCCAGCCCGCCGTCGAAACCACGCCCCACGGCACCATCGCCATCCGTGACAATCCCGGCTTCGGCTACGACATCGATCCCGCCTTCCTCAAAGAGATCACCGTCCGGGAGGAGCATATCGCTTGAGCGAAGGTGGCAGTAGTAGCAGCCACCCTCCGGTGGCCCGCATCTATGCGTTGCTCACGCTGGTGGTCTTCTTCTGGGCGATCAACTTCGTCATCGCCCGCATCGCATTGCGCGAATTCCCCAGCCTTCTCGCCGCCAGCATTCGTGCCTGCCTCGCCGGACTCATCTTGCTCCCTGTCTATCTCTGGAAAGGCCGCCAGTATGACAAAGAGCCCTGGACCCTCTCCGATGTCCCCAGGCTCTTTATCCTCGGAGTCTTCGGCGTCACCTTCAATCAGGCCCTGTTCCTGCTTGGTCTCGAACGTACCAGCACGCCGCACGCCGCCATTATCGCCGGCATGCTCCCCATCCAGGTGCTCATCATTTCCTCGTTTCTCGGCATCGAAACACTGAGTATGCGCCGCCTCACCGGCATGGGAATCGCCCTCTCCGGTGTGGCCGTCCTCCAACTCGCCCGCGACACCGGAGGCCATCCCGCCACCCTCCTTGGCGATCTCTTCATCCTCCTCTCCGGCACCGCCTTCGCCATGTTCGCCGTCTTCGGCAAAAAAGTCACCGCCAAACACGGAGCACTCACCGTCAACACCTTCGCCTTCCTTGGCGGCGGCAGTCTCCTCATCCCCGTGATCATCTGGCAAAGCGCCGGCTTCGATTACTCGCGAGTCTCCACCGGAGCCTGGCTGAGCATCCTCTACATGGCGCTCTTCCCTTCAGTCATCGCCTACCTCATCTTCTACTACGCCCTCACCCACATCGCCGCATCGCGTGTCTCCACCTTCGGCTATCTCCAGCCGCTGATGGCGATGCTCCTCGGCCTCTGGCTCCTCGGCGACCAGCTCACCGCAACCCTCGTTGCCGGAGGCGCCGTCGTCCTCACCGGCGTCTTCTTAACGGAGCGCGCCTGATGCAGCGCGTTTTCACACCAGTGGGGACGGGCCTCCAGGCCGGTCCCAGTGCAGGCTGGGAAGCCTGCACATCAAGGGAGTCGCAATAGTGGCCGGCTTCCTCCAACTCCTCAAAGAAAACCGCAACTACCGCTACACCTGGCTCGGCCAGGTCGTCAGCGAAATCGGCGACCACTTCAACAACATCGCCGTTTTCAGCCTCGCCGTCCAATACTCCGGCGGAGGCATGGTCGTCACCGGAGTCCTCCTCTCCCGAGCCATCCCCGCCATCATGGCCGGCCCCCTTGCCGGCGTGTTGCTCGACCGCCTCGACCGCAAGAAAATCATGATCGCCAGCGACCTCGTCCGCGGCATCGTGGCCCTCTCTTTCATCACCGCCATCACCAATCCCAGCGCCAAGATGCTCTATCTCCTCAGCGCGCTGCTCATGCTCGCCTCGCCATTCTTCACCTCCGGCCGCGCCTCGATCCTCCCCACCATCACCACCCGCGAACAGCTCCACACCGCCAATTCCCTCACCCAAACCACCCAGTGGACCACCCTCACCATCGGCACCATGGCCGGCGGCATGAGCGTCTCCCATTTCGGCTACCAGTGGGCTTTCTTCCTCAACGCCATCTCCTTCTTCGTGTCCGCGTGGTGTATCTCCAGCCTCCGTGTCCCCGGAGGCTCCTTCACCGCGAAACGCAATTCCATCACGGAAAACGAAATCGCCCGCCCCTGGCACGAATACGTCGAAGGACTCCGCTACATGCGCAGTGTCCCCCTGCTCACCGGTATCGCCATGCTCGCCGTCGGCTGGGCCACCGGTGGAGGCGCCGCACAAATCTTGTTCAGCTTGTTCGGGGAACAGGTGTTCCACCGCGGAGCCGCAGGCATCGGCATCATCTGGGGCTGCGCCGGTGTAGGCCTTCTCTGCGGCGGCTTGATCGCCCACACCATCGGCCCCAAACTCTCCTTCACCGGCTACAAACGCACCGTCGCACTCTGCTACCTCATCCACGGCGGAGCATACGTCGTTTTCAGCCAGATGCGCAGCTTCTATTGGGCGCTCGCCTTCATTGGCCTGTCGCGCGCCGCCGTCGCCGTCAGTTCCGTTCTCAATTTCTCCCAGCTACTCCGCCACGTCTCCGATACCTATCGCGGACGCGTCTTCTCCACACTCGAAACACTCACCTGGGGCATGATGATGCTCTCCATGACCGGAGCCGGCATCGCCAGCGAAACACAAAGCCCCCGCATCATCGGAGTCTGGAGCGGCATACTGAGTTCCATGACCGCGTTTTACTGGCTGGCGCTGGAATGGAAAGGCCGCCTCCCCGAACCCGCGCTCGAAGGCGTTCACCCCGACGAGGTAGAACATCATGAACCAACGGTCTGATCTCAACGGCCAGCTCATCCTGGTCACCGGAGCCGCCAAACGCATTGGCCGGGGCATCGCCCTTCGTCTGGCCGAAGACGGTGCCCGCATCATCATCCACTACAACGAATCCCTCGATGAAGCCCGCCAGACCGCACTCGATTGCGGAGCCGCCGCTATCGTCCAGGCCAACCTCGAGAAGGTCGCCGACATCGAGCGCATGTTCGCCGGCATCGAAGCCCAATTCGGACGCCTCGACGGCCTCGTCAACAACGCCGCCCGCTTCACCCGCTTCAACCCGCTCGATGTCACCGAGGCCGACTGGGACTTCATCCACTCCGTCAACCTCAAAGCGACATTCTTCTGCTGCCAGCAAGCCGCCCGCATCATGAAGCGCAACGGCGGCGGCCACATCGTGAACATCAGCTCCCTTGGCGGCCTCAGACCCTGGGCCGAGCACGCCCACTACTGCGCCTCGAAAGCTGGAGTCATCATGCTCACCCAGGCCTTAGCCAAAGCCTTCGCCCCCGGCATCGCCGTGAATGCCGTCGCCCCTGGCGTCATCCGCTTCGGGGAACTCGACGAACGCGCCGAAGCCATGGTCAAAGTCACCCCCGCCGGCCGCCACGGCACCGCCGCCGAAATCGCCGAAGCCGTGCTCTATTTCCTCAAGTGCACCAACTTCACCACCGGCCAAAACATGGCCATCGACGGCGGACTCGCCCTAAAATGATTTAAATTTCCCGATACGGCGTTAGAGTTTTTCCCCTTCATTCCTGCTTGCCTCAGCGACCCGCCAAGCCTTGAGGTTGCGGCGGTCCATCAAGGCAAATGGAGCAACATCGTGTACCCAAAGTGTGTCCTCTCCATCCTCGGACTATCCGTGGTGCTCGCCTCCGCTTCCGATCCTGAGTGGGAGAAGCTCCTCGAGCGCGCACAGTCTCTGGCGAATCGACAATCCTACGACGAGGCTGAGCAGGCACTTCGCGCGGCAGGCCAGTATGCCGGCAGCATGACGAATTCCGAAATGCCACGGGCTGTTGTACTTAGCGCCACGGGGCGTCTCTTGGCTGCTCGTGGCCGCATTCCTGAAGCGGAACACTGCTACCGGGAGAGTGTTCAGATCCTTGAGCGGCACAAGCCGCAACACCCCCGATTGGTTACGACCCTCAACGATCTTGCCTACGTGGTGTGGTTGCAGGGGCGCACCGATGAGGCGGTCCGTTGGACTGAAAAGGCTCTTTCCTTTATCGAAACTGATCCAATGCAGGATGCATCCGAACTCCGCGTCGTTCAGCGTAACTTGGCCTTGTTGCATCTCAATCGAGGCGAGAAAGAGGCGGCAGCGAAGTATCTGAACCGGGCGCTGCTCTCGTTTGACGCACAGGGTGGCCCACCGGATGAGGGTGTCGGACTACTCAGTACTTTGGCCAGTCTTCAGGTCGCCGCAGGCAAACTTGCGCTCGCAGAGCAAACCTTGAATAAGGCAATGCTCCTGGGAAGAGATTCCGGACCGGTTGTTCACGCAGACCTTTTGAACAACCTTGGCGTGGTGCAGGCTCGGCTCGGCCGATTCGATAAGGCGAGCACCACTCTCGACCGTGCGGAAGCGGCTGCAACCGCGGCCTTTGGATCTCATCACGCAAGCAATGTGAGCATTCTCGTGAACCGCGCCCGTGATCTCCCCCCACCCCTGGCCACTCGCCAAGCGCTCAGCCTGCTCCAAATGCGAATCGAGAAATGACGCATTCTCCACAGTGCAGATTTGGTGATATCATTCGGCGATGAAACCGCCGGACGGAGATCCGCAATCCGAAGTCACGGCATTGCTTCTCGCCTGGAGCGCCGGAGCAGAGGATGCGATGGACCGGCTGGCCCCCATCGTCCAGGAAGAATTAAAGCGCATCGCCCGACGCTATATGTTGCGCGAACGAAAGGACCATACCCTACAACCGACAGCTCTCGTGAACGAGGCCTTTTTGCGGCTCGTCGATGCTCGTGGTGTCGCATGGCAGGATCGCGCCCACTTCTTCGCTCTCGCTGCCAAAATGATGCGCCGGATCCTTGTGAACTACGCGCTGGCGCGCGCTTCCTCAAAACGTGGCGGCTCGCATCGAAAAGTTACTTTCGATGAGGCCGTCATGGTCGGTCCCGGAGGCGAGAGCCAGTTGGTCGCCCTCGACGAAACTCTGGAAATGCTCGCCCGCTTCGATCAACGCAAGGCACAGGTTGTGGAATTGCGCTTTTTCGGCGGGCTAAGCGTGGAAGAAACCGCGCAGGTGCTTCACGTCTCTGAGCAGACGGTCTTGCGGGATTGGAGCATTGCGAAATCTTGGCTGGCGCGCGAGATCGAACGATCCTCCGCCTGATCGAAAGCACGATATCCACCACAGAACAGGAGATCACCGTACGGCCCGATGGAACCCGAGCGATGGCGTAGAGTCGAGGAAATCTACCATGCGGCGCTCCGGCTCTCCCCCGGCGAACGCGAATCGTTGCTGGCGGAAGCCTGTGGATCGGATACCGGACTGCGTGAGGAAGTGCTCTCCTTGCTGCGCGCCCGCGGCATGGATGACCTGCTCGACAAACCCGTCTGGAACTTGCCATTCCTCGCCGAGGCTGGAAGAGACGCCGAACTTTCATCCGGCGCCCAGGTCGGACCATACACCATCCAGAAACTACTCGGTGTGGGAGGAATGGGGCAAGTCTATCTCGCCCGCGACACACGCCTCGACCGCTCCGTCGCCGTCAAGGCCATAGCCACTTCTTACGCCGCCGAGCCTTCCTTCCGCGCCAGATTCCTGCAGGAGGCCCGCGCCGTCTCCGCCCTCAGCCACCCCAACATCGTCGCTTTGCATGACATCGTCACGCAGGAGGATAGAGACTTCCTCGTCTTTGAGTTCGTCCAGGGCGAGACCCTGCAACATCGCATCCAACGCGGCAGCCTGGCGCTTGAGGAAAGCTTGTTCCTTGCCGCCGAGATAGCCGATGCGCTCGCTGTTGCCCACGCTGCTGGCATCATGCACCGCGACCTCAAGCCCGCCAACGTCATCCTCACCAACGAAGGCCGCCCCAAGGTCATCGACTTCGGATTGGCTAAGTTTCATGGCCCTGCCGCCATGAACACGGCACAGGATCCCCATTCCAAGCCCGGAGTGCTGATGGGCACCACGTCCTACATGTCGCCCGAGCAAGCGGGCGGCGGCGATACCGACCATCGCACCGACATCTTTTCTCTTGGAGTCCTGCTCTACGAGATGGCCGGCCGGTGCCTGCCGTTCCAGGGTGAATCTTTCGTCGAGACTCTCAACGCAATCCGCAACACAACACCGGCGCCCCTTGCCAGCCTGCGCCCAGGCCTGCCGCCCGAATTGGATGACGTTCTCGCCAAGGCCCTCGCTAAGGATCGTCGCCGCCGGTACCAGCACGCCGGCGACTTCGCACTCGACCTTCGCCGGTTGCGCGAAGCATATATCGACGGGACGCTCATCAGTGGCCGCACTCCACCAGCCGCTCCGGTTCGATTGCCAGTTGTAGCGGCCGGCGTAGCGCTGCTGGCCGCGATCGTGGCTATCTCCGGTTTTATTCTCCGGAACTGGAACCCCGCGCCGCCGCGCAACGTTCTCAAACGCCTCACCGCTGACAACGGCCTGGCGATGCACCCGGCGCTTTCTCCGGACGGCAAATTGCTAGCCTACGCCTCCGATCGCGCTGGCGCCGGCAACCTCGATATTTGGGTCCAACAGGTGGCAGGCGGCGAACCCATCCGTTTGACCCGCGACCCTGCCGACGAGTCCGAGCCCTCCTTCTCGCCGGATGGAAGCAGAATCGCCTTTCGCTCCGAACGCCAAGGCGGTGGCATTTATGTCGTCCCTACACTTGGTGGGGATATTCGCCAGATCGTGGATGGAGGACGCGGCCCGCGTTTCTCCCCGGATGGAAGCCTCATCGCTTATTGGACGGGCCACAGCCTGAACTACATCCAGGGCATCCCCGGCATGTCCCGCATTCACGTAGTCCCAGCCAGCGGCGGCGAACCACGGAACGTCCAAACGGATTTCACCTGGGCCCGTTGGCCCATTTGGTCCCCGCGGGGAAGCCACCTCCTCTTCCTCGGAGTACGCCACCAAGGAACAGCCACCGATTGGTGGACCGTCCCAATCAACGGGGGACCTGCTCAACCGACCGGTAGCCTTGAGTTGTTAGCAAAAGCCAAACTCGCTGGCTGGCCCGAACTCTACATGCAGCCGTTAGCCTGGAGCGATGACAACAGCGTTCTGTTTTCCGCCACTTCGGGAGATAGCACGAACCTTTGGCAACTCCACGTGGACCCCGGCGCACGAGCTACGGCCGCACCTCTGCAGATCACCTTCGGCGCTGGCATTGAAGCCGGAGGCGCATCCGCCGCACCCGTATTCTCCGCGCTCTCGAATTCCGTTGATCTCTGGTCGCTTCCCCTTGCCCGCCATGCGTCTCCAGCAGGAGATCCAACGCGGCTGATGCAGGACCCGGCGCTAGATTACTTTCCCAGCGTCTCCTCAGACGGCCTCACACTTTCGTATATGTCCACTCGCTCCGGGGTGTCGGATCTGTGGCTACGAAACATGCGCACAGGCTATGCCACTGTAGCCGAGGCAAATATCCCTCCAGGCCAACATCCCGTCCTTTCTCGCGATAGTTCCATGTTGCTGTTTGGCGACTCCAGTGGCGATCGCTGGTTCTCCGTCAACCTCACCGATGCATCTCCGCGGCCTGCCACTCGGCGGGCACTCTGCGAAGCATGTTGGCCGGTATCGGATCTCTCCCCGGACGGTCAATGGCTTTTGCATGACCAGCCCCCACGAGTTGCGATAGTCGCGCGCGCGATGAGCAACGGCCGCAGCACGGAACTCATTCGCACCGCCAAGGGCCTGATCGGCCGGGCTCGAATTTCCCCGGATGGTCACTGGGTCGCTTTCAACGGCGGCTCAGGCCCCGTCCGCTCCGTCTATGTCGTGCCGTTTCGTCCCGGAGCCTCGATCCCCGAGACCGAATGGTCTCGCCTCACCGGCAAGGATACTTACGCCGGGCACCCGGAATGGTCGCCCGATTCCCGCCTCGTTTACTATTTCTCTGACCGCGACGGTAAATTCTGTGTTTGGGGCCAGCGCGTCAATCCAACTAGCGGGCGTCCCGAGGGTGACCCCATAGCCGTCTGGCACTTCCATGATGTCCGTCGCTCACTCGCTGGTGTCTCCTTCCCCCAAATGGGATTGGCCGCCTATTCCAGCCATCTCATTCTCAGCCTCAGTGAGATGAGCGGAAACATCTGGATGTCCCAAACCGCTACCAAGTGAAACTCCCGTCCACCTAGTTAATCAACACCAGCTTCCCCTCACTCAACTCGATAGTTTCCTCCGAATCCCGAGTCCCATTGGCATACTCCAACTGAATCCGGTACGTCCCCACCGGCAGCGTCAGCCGCGTCGGAGCCTTCACCTTCCATGCCTGCCCGTTTACGAAAATCGTAGCCCCCGCCGGACCCCGCACCTCGATCCCACCACTCGGCTTCGCCAGAGTAAACGTGAACTCCAGTTGATCCGGCACCCGCACACGCCGTATATCTGTCCTATACCCTTCCAATTCCGCCCGCACGTAATGCTCGCCCTTGGCCAGGTCCAGCGTACAGGGAGTGACGCACTTCTGATCTCCGGCCGAAACCGTAGCTCGCAGCGGCTCGGAAGAGAATTCCACCGGAATCAGTGACGGCTCAGCAGGAGTCGCCGAGGGCTCAGCCTTTGGTTTCGCCGGAGCGGCAGCGGTCACTTTGGGTGCTGGTGCCGGGGTTTTCGGAGCCGCAGTCTGAACCGGAGCCGCCACCGGTTCCACCACCGGCTTAGCCTCAGGCTGTGTCCACTGCCAGGTGAGAAATCCCGCCAAGATCGTCGCAAATCCAATCCCAAAAGCCGCCATTATCGGAAACGGCTTCTTCGCAGGTACGGGCGCCGCCGCTGGTACAGGTGCCGGAACCACCGCAGCCGGAGCCACAGCAACCGGTGTCTCTACCACCGGCACGGGAGTCGGCACCGATGATCCCCGAATGGTTCGCACTGGCTTCCAAGCCTTCTTCGTCTCGCAAGCCGTCTTCAGTACCCGGATAAACTCCATGCAGTTCGGATACCGGTCCGCCGATTCCTTTGCCAACGCCTTCCGCAGCACCGCCTCCGCAGCCGCGGGCAATGTCGGGTTCAGGGTTCGCACCGAAATCGGGTCCTGAAAAACAATGTTATACAGCAGTCCTGAAATAGACTCCGCCGCGAACGGCTTCTGCCCTGCAATCAGTTCAAACGCCAGCACCGCCAGCGAAAACTGATCCGTTTGCGGACTCACCGGCTTGTTCGAGATCTGTTCCGGAGCCATATACGACGGTGTTCCCATCACCATCCCCTGCGTTGCCGTTTTCTGCGAGCCGATCTTGGCAACTCCGAAATCCGTGATCTTCACTGCGCCTTCCGGCGAGAACATCAGATTCGCCGGCTTAATGTCGCGATGCAGCACACCGCGGGAATGCGCATAATCGAGTGCCGCCGCGGTCTGCTCCAGAATCCCTAGCACCTCCCCAGGCGCCAGGTCGCTCCTCAGCATCCGGTCGAGCAGCGTCACGCCCTCGACATACTCCATGACGATTGCCGTCGTATTCTCGAAGTGCTGAATATCGTAGATCGTGACAATCCCCGGGTGCGACAAAATCCCCGCCGAGCGCGCCTCCCGGATCAGCCGGTCCCGTAGTTGTTGCGCCTGCCCGTCTTCGCTTAAATTGTCCAGATTGATCGTCTTAACGGCAACCAGCCTTCCAATGGCCGGATCCTCCGCCAGATACACGACACCCATCGCGCCGCGCCCAAGCTCACGCACGATCCGATATCTGCCAATCGATTCCAAGTAGGTGCTCTTTAGGGACAATGCCGGTGCAAATGCAATTCTCTCCAATTTGTCCGGTACTGTCTCTAGCATATACCCGTAACGCGGAAATACGCTGCCAAACCCCTCAATCTCCCCTAAAGTCTTTAAAACGCAAGGATCTCGGCAAACTCTCGGCATTCTCTCGGGACTCCTTCCGCCCTACCCTTTACACTTTCCCCCAAGGGATATAGAAGGATGCTACTTGTTCGGAGGATTACGCTCGCTCTGTGCGTCTACGGAGCGGTTTCTTTACCCGCCCAAACCAACATCACTGGTTCCGGCCGCCTGGAATTGGAGCGGGTGACCGCCACGCTGCGGCCCTCCAATGACCCCGCCACCGGACGTCAAAGCATCACCCAATCCGGATCCACCTTCACGGTCACCATCGCTAGCACCATCACATCAGACAACGTCAAGCTCACCCTGTCGCTCGGCAGCGGCCCCTTCAACTTCAGCTACACCCAGTTCGCCGGCGGCGTCAACGGCGAGGTACGCTTCACTCCTGATGTCTCCATCGACCTTACCCTTGCCGCACAGAGCAGCACCAACAGTAGCAGCCTCGTCCAGTTTTCCGAGGGTCCAATCGGCAGCCCTTGCCGCGGCGCTCTGTCTACGTCCACCACCGCAACCCGCTCCTGCACCCTGAGCACCTTCAATACCACCACGCTCGACGGGAAACCCGTCGTCACCATCCCCCTCTCTATCAACACCTCCAACATGGGGTTCTGGAACGTTACCGCCTACTACCGCTTCGGCGCAGACTCGAAACTTCCTGAACCCGAGATCTCCATTTCCGACGCCTACCCCGCCTTCGGAGAAAAGATCTGGGGACCGCCCGCCCTCATGCCCCAATTCTCCGCTTCTGTCGCTTACACTGCGCCCACTGCCGGCGAAGTGACCGTCGAGCTTGTCGACAAAGATGACCTCATCATTCAGTACAGAACCATCAACGTCCCTGCCGGTTCCGGGAAACTGGAATTCAGCTTCCCTCAAATGCCCTTCCGGGCACTCACCCTGTCCGAAGTGGAGTGGAGGCTACGGGCTGTTCTCCTCACCAAGGCTCCTGACGGCAAACCCATCTTCACGAATAGCAAACCCATAAGCTACGAACTCGTCTTTGCTCCCGTCTTCGAAGGGGAACCTGGCTGTATGAACGGCGTCTTTTTCGGGAGGTTTACCCAAATTCAGGCCGAAGCGGGAGCGGTGACTCGCGGGTGTTCCCCCGGCATCCGCCTGAGAGTCCTTCATCAGGCAACCAGCGGAGTCATCCTCTCGGGCCTTCGCCAGGGGCGTTGGGGCCAGGAGGAACGAGGCAGTTTCATTCTTCCTCCCGTGGATCTCGACGGCCTGTTCCTGGTAGACATCGAACTCGAGCCCTTTGATAACTATCCACCCACGAACATCGACAACTATAACGTTCGCTTCTTCGCGATCAACAAAGGCACAGCTCAAATCGTGCGGGCTGACCCAATCCAGGTCCCAGTCGAAGCGGTCAACATCTCCGGCTGCGTCCCCGCCCCCGAATCTTTCCTCCCCCTCGCGGCTACCGAAGTCACCTGCACCGTGGAGGCCTCCACTTGGCGCCAGCCCCGCGCTTTGATGCGCGCCACCCAAAAGGCGGGCAAAGACAACGTCCAGAATCTCGATCCGCAAACCCACTCCGTCTTCACCGACAACTTCCAGCTTGCCGCAGGCGATACTCTCGACGGAACGCAGAACATATACTATCTGACACCGCTCTCCGCAAGCGATACCTACACCGCGAAATCCCAAATCGTCTTCTTCCGCCGCGTCCCCCAATCTCTAGACGACGCCCTTGCCACAGTCGGCCGCGACAAGGTTTCCAACTTCATCTCCGGCAGCCTTACCTTCACCAATGGCTTGGGCCTCCCCGGAAAGCTCGGCGACGTGGCCCGCAAAGCTTCTGATGTCTGCTCGGGTGCCAGCACGGGCACCGCCAAAGGGCTTGGCACCCAAGCCTTGGCGGACTTCCTCAGCGTCGCCGCCAGGAAAAAGACCGATTGCCTCTCCAAGGCGCAGACCGCTCTCGAACAGTTCCTGGGCCGAGGCGCCGGCCGTGCCGCCGGAACCTCCTCCGGCATTCTCTTTCTCCCCATCGCTTCCACCTGGACCTTCGACACCCCACAACCTTCCGGTGCGTCCTTCGCCGCCGGCCTTACGTTGCGCTACACAGCCGAAGCTCTCCCCACTCACCCCGAGTTCGATGAGTCAAAACTGCGCCTCGTCTCATGGGATCCCGACACCGGCGTCTTCGAGATCCTCCCCGCCACGCTCGATCTCACCACCCGCACGGTCACCGCCTCCTTGCGCAGCCTCGCGCCTTACTACACCCTCGCCATGATGGAGCCGGCGCAAAAATCCTACCTCCGTTCCCCCCTCGTTCTTGCCGGCTCCAGTCTGTCTTCCACCCTCGCCCTCAACAATCCCGCTGCTTCCGGCGGCAGTTTCTCGTTCTCTGCCTATGACTCCGAAGGAGTCCGTGCGGGTAGCCAGTCCGCGCCCCCACCATTGACGGCGGGTGCCTCCGCACAGGCTTCAGGCACGGCCGCAGCGATTCTTAATCCGCAAAACGGCCGGGCTTCCGGCTGGATCGAGGTCGCCGCCGAGCGCACCGAAGCCACCGGCGTACAGGTCCTCTCCGGCGGCGGCGTTCTCGAAGTCTTGCCCCTCGAGAAGGAAAGCAGCAACTCCTGGTTACTCTCCGTCGTCGAACAGGATGAGAATTTCTCCACGCAAATCCACCTCGCCAATTCTGCCAGTGCCTACGCCTTCGTCACTTGCGACCTGCGCCGTCCCGATGGAACCAGTGCGGGTCTTTGGACTGGCAACATTGAGCCGAAAGGCAAGCTCAGCCTCAGCCTGAGCGCCATGTTCCCGGCGTTGCCCTCCCCGTTCCGCGGCTACCTCTCCGTCATCGCCGAACAGGACATCACCGCCGCGGCGCTCGTGCAATCCGCCTCTGCGCTCGATGCCGTCGCCGGGAAACTGGCTCAGCCCCAATCCGGACAGAGCCGCCTCTATGCTCCGGTCGTTGGCGCAGCCTCCATCACTGCCCGTCTCTCGCTCGTCAATCTCGGAACCCAGCCCGCCTCAGTCACCGTCCGCGCCTTCAACTCCGCCGGTGTGGCCGCCACTCCCTTCACCACCACCATCCGCCCCATGGCCCAATTCTCCTCCTCCATCGCGGAAATGTTCGGCCCCGCGGCCGGCCCGCTCTCCATTCGCGTCGAAAGCCCGCAACCAGGCCTCACCGGAGACATCATCCTCACCGACGATACCGCTCAAGGCCGCCTCCGCACCTCATTACCGCTCTCCACCACTCCCTCCAACTCCCTTCAGCTACCCTATGCCCCGAACGACGCCACCGCCCAATCGACCATCAGCCTCACCAACACCGCATCTTCGCCTGCCACCGTTACCTTGGCTTACGCCTCCGCCAACGGCACCCGCAGCGCCACGGTGAATCTCCCTGCCAATGCCTCATCCACGCAAACGCTGGCCACTCTCTTTGGCGCCAACGTATCGAACGGCTACGTGGAAGTATCCGCCACGCAACCCGTGACGGCGGCCGCCACCCTCGCCTCGCGAACTCGCGACATCGCTGCTGTCCCAGCCACGCCGGCTGCCTCATCGCGTCCCATCAATCCCACGAGTCCCACCATCACCATCAGCCCCTCATCGCTCGATTTCGGTTCGCTCCCGATAGGCCAACGCAGGGACTTGACGCTTACCGTATCCAATACAGGCACTGCTCCGCTTACCATCTCTTCCCCCGCCTTTTCCAGCCCGCTCTTCACTCTCGTCTCACCCACGCTTCCAATCACCTTGGCCGCCGCAGCCCAGCAAGCCTTGACCCTCCGCTATGCTCCCACAACAGCCGGATCGCACAGCGCCACATTCACCATTGTCACCAACGACCCCAACCGCGCCTCCGTTGCCATCCCTCTGGCCGGCCGTGGCGAAGCCGCCGCTCCGGTGATCTCCATCGCTCCCGCCAACCTCGATTTCGGCGCCGTCGCCATCGGTCAGACTCGCCAGCTTTCCATCACCGTGCGCAACACGGGCGCAGCCAGTCTCCAGGTGTCAGCCGCTTCCAACTCCACGTTCTTCACCGTTGCTCCAGCCTCTCTCGCTGTGGCTGCCGCAGCCCAGCAAACCTTCGTCGTTACCTTCCGCCCCGATGCCGCTACCGCCCGCACGGGAACCCTGACCATCACCAGCAACGATCCAGTCAATCCCACGCTGACCGTGCCTATGACCGGAACCGGAGCCGCCATCGGTGGTGGCACAGGAACCGTTCTTTCCATCGACAAAGGCAGCTTCGAAATCACCGCTGGCTTCCCCGCCGGAGGCCTCACCGCCAGCTTCATCAACCGCCTGACACCGGCAAGTTACCCTGCCACCCTTCGCAACGTGCTCGTCTTCTTCCCTTCCGGCGAACTGCCCATCAACACCCCGGTCACGATCCTCGCCGCCGCCAATCCCACAGGCGCCAGTGGAGCCCAACTGACCGGCCTCAACTTCCAAAGCACCAACGCCTCCATAACCGCCCAGGAGAGCTTCATCGAGATTCCCGTCACCCCTCTCACCATCGCCTCCGGCGACTTCCTGGTGGGCTTCTCTGCTGCCAATCCAGCCGGAGTCTACCCCGCCGTCGTGGATACGGTCGCCTCCAAGCAGCGTTCCTACATCAGCAGTGATGGAACCCTCTTCCGCCTTCTCGATTCCACCGCCATCGGGTCCGGAAACTTCGGCATCCGCGCCCGCATCGACGGTGGCTCCACCGGCGGCTCGGGCAGCAGTCTCACCGTCAATCCCTCCAGCATTGCCTTCGGATCGGTCGCTGTTGGAACCGCCGCGCAACCCCGTCAGATTCTCATCACCAATAACGGCACCACCACCCTGAACATCACTCTCAACGCCGCCGCGCCCTTCTCGGTGAACCCCGCCGCAATTTCCATCCTCACCCCTGGCGGCACGGCGACAGCCTTCGTCACCTACACTCCCACCAGTTCCACGCCTGCGCAACAAAGCGGCATTCTCACCATCACCTCTTCCGGATCCACGCTCGCCACCATTTCCCTCTCCGGAGCCCCAGTCGCCACAACTGGCGGTGGCGGCGGTGGCGGAGTAACTCCCCCCGGCGGCGGCTGTGCCACGGGTCTGGGAACCAGTTCGATTCCCGGTGTCCCTCCCCGTCCCACCTGCGCTGTTCTCGATACCAGCAGCGCTCTGGCCACCAACCTCGCCGGCCTTTTCCTTTTGAATGAAGCCTCAGGCGCGGTGACTCGTAATCTGCTGAATGGGACCCTCGGTGCTTTCGCCGGCCAATCCGCACCCATCTGGAATACGGCCGAGCCTTCCCTCAACTTCCTCGGTGGAGTCTCCAATAACAGCTTCGTGGATGTCGGCACTGACCGTGCCTTCGACCGCATGCCGGTCAGCCGCTTCACCATCGTCGCCAAGATCTTCGTCCCATCCCTTGGGGAATACGGCATTGCCGAAAAGAACGACCGCAACGCCGCCGACGGCTTTCTCTTCGCCATGGACAGTTCCGGCAACCTCAAGCTCACCGTGGAGAAATCCACCACCAACATGCGAGTCACCGCCGCCGGTGGAGCGATTCGTCCCAATCAATGGGTCCAGGTGGCCGTCACCTGGGACGGCGCCATCGCCACGGCTGCTGCCGCCCGCCTCTATGTCAACGGAGTAGAACAGCAAAAATCCAGTGCCAATGACGGCGCCGGAGTCCTCGGCTTCGCCTCCGCCACCAACCAGCCGTTCCGCATCGGAACCGCATCCTTCGACGCCTTAGGCTCCTTCAACGGCAGAATGGCCTACCTCGCCGTTTACAACGGCCGCATCCTCACCACTGCTGAAATGACCCAATTGGATACGCGCCTCCCCATCCGCTAAAGAAATTGGGATTGGGAGTAAGGCTGGCGGAGAGGGAGGGATTCGAACCCTCGGTAGCGCTTTAAGGCACTACGACGGTTTAGCAAACCGCTGCTTTCGACCACTCAGCCACCTCTCCGCGAGGTAAGGAAGGTCGTTCAGTCTTCATCCTACCACACCCACCTACACTTCAGGCCCCTTTTTCGCCTTCCGCCAGAACGCCTCCGCCACCTCCTTCTGTATGCCGCCAATCGGCTGCGCCTCGCCCCCATCCACCCGAAACGTCCCGTCCCCCCGGTCCACATCAACGTACAGAATCGTTATCCCCCCATCCAGATACTCCCGGATCGACAGCCGCATCACCCCACCCTCCAACCACTCCACCCACGCATCCCACATATACTCACCAGCCCACAAATCCAGCACCATCTCCCCAGTCTCGGCATCCCTAATCCGCGGAGCCCAGATCTCGTGCGACATCCGTCCATCCGTGTATCCCCACTCAATCCGTGTCCGCCCGTCCGGCGATAATGTTGGCCTCTCCATTTCCCCGCAGTGTAGCCCCATCCCCCTGCAAAAACAACATATGCCGATGACAGAATTTACCTTACTACCACGCCTCCCCTATTGAAGGCAGGAATCACTGCCCAAAAACAATAAATAACAGGAAATTGAGATGAACCGAGTAACCCTTCGTTTGGCCGCCGCATACTTCTGCTTGCAGCTTTCCGCCAACGCCGAACTCCTCAACGTGTCCCAGATCGTCACCGGCTCTAACCAGGCCATCGACTGGAACATCGCCGCCAACAAGGCTACCGTCGCTGCGGCCGCCACCATTACCTACAACACCATGGGCCACGCCACGCTCAAGCCCGCTCCCATCCAGGACATGGTCGGTCCCGGCCCCTGGGGAACCGGTTGGAAAGCAAGCCAAAGCACCCCCAATCTCACCCTCAGCGTTCCCACCGCTCCCGTCAACAAGTACGGCCAAGTCTACAACTACTCATCCAATACCTTCCGCAGCGCCTCCTCCAACATGACCCTCAACCCACGCTACACCGGCTCCATGGCCTTTAGCACCGGCGCTGCCGAAGCCGTTACCAGCTATTCCTACAAAATCGAACACTACGGCGCCGCCCAGGACTACTTCCTGAATATCCAGCACCCCACTTTCCAACGCACCGTCGATTCCGCCTACACGCTCACTCCCGGCAGCAATGGCGGCACTTACATCTACACCAAACCCACCAACGCCAACTCCCGCGCCACGGTCGAAATCTATGCCGACGGACTTCCCGTCTGGTCGAGTGAGTCTTCCTATCAGTACCCGAAAGGCCAAGCCACCTACGCCTGGGATAACGTCGGCACCAACTGGGGCAAAGCGTCCGCAGCCGGCTTCTCTACCCTCTACCTCGGCAAGCTCAATGCCGGTTCCACAGTCATCCTCACCATGGTGGTCCGCACCGCCGTCAACGTCGAAATGAGCACCAGTTCCTGCCCTCTCGAATCCAGCGCCTGGGAAAACGTCATCCGCTGCCATAAGGTCACCGATGCCGTGAAGCTCAGCAATCTGCCGAGCTATACCAGCATGCTCCAGATCTTCACCAAGGTTCTGTAATTCATAAAAACAAGCGAAGAAAACAATAAGGAGATCAATACAATGATTCGCAATAAGATTCGTGTGTTCGCAGCCTGCACGCTGCTGCCCGCCGCTCTGTTGGCGCAAAACATCAACAACCCCGTCGTCGAAACGGCACTCCCCGCCAGCGGCAAACAGGAAATCGCCCTCTCCAGCGCCGATCTCAAGACTGCCACTTCCACCGAAATCACCGTCAAGAACAAAGGTACGGACCGCAAAGTGGAGCGCCTCCCCAACCAGTTGTCCGCCGTCTACTCCGGTCTGGCCCAAGGTTCCTACAAGCCCGCTACCACTCCCGAAAAGGCCGTCAGCGCCGAACCCCCGATTGCCTCGCGCTTCGAGTTCGAGTTCTCCGGTGACGCCGCACAGGCCTGGGCCACCATGCGCGGCAATGGCATCCCATACCTCCACGCCAATGCCTTCGGAGGTGCCGACGCCAATAGCAACGCCACCTGGAAAGCTCGCGTCGTAATCCCTGCCGGCTACCAGAAGCTCTACGTCAAACTCGCCATCCCCAACGTCAACCTCGAAGGCGCCGCCGAACAGGATGCACCCGCCCGCTGGCAGGCCAAGTTCCTCGCTGAGCTCAGCGTCAACGGCTACCCCGTGTGGAACTCGGAAGCCATCCGCACCAGTCTCCTCAAGGCCAATCCATCGGTCGATATCCCTGAGAAAGGCACCTGGATGTCCAACTACGGCGGCTCCTTGACCGTTAACGGCGACAGCACCGCCTTCAAGGAAGTTACCCTACTCCTCGGCTCCTTCACCGCCGGCCAGACCGTCGATCTCCAATTCACCTCTCGCGTCGATGCGAAGGTCCTCGGCGCTTGCGAATACAAAATGGCCAACGGCAAGTATCGCTACTTCTGCACCCGCGCCACTGCCACCGTCAATTGGAACGACAACGCCGGCCCCATGAGGATCTACGTGGCCCAATAAGCTCCTCTGCATGTCTCCAAGGACTGCTTCGCCCCTGCTTCGGCAGGGGCTTTTTTCATGCCAGAATCTCCCGGATCACGCTCCCATGCACGTCCGTCAGCCGCCGGTTGATCCCGTTATGCAGATACGTCAGCCGCGTATGATCAATCCCTAACAAATGCAGCAGCGTCGCATGCACGTCATAGCAATACGTCGGTTTATCCACCGCCTTGTACGACCAATCGTCCGTCGCCCCGTAAGTCACCCCGCCGCGAATTCCACCCCCCGCCAGCCACGTCGCAAAGCCAAACGGATTGTGATCCCGCCCCTTGCTCCCCTGGCTGCACGGCATCCGCCCGAACTCCGTCGTCCAATACACCACCGTATCTTCCAGCAGCCCGCGCGACTTCAGATCTTTCAACAACCCCGCAATCGGCTTATCCATCGCCACACCCATGTCCCAATGATCCTTCGCCAGGTTCTCGTGGCTGTCCCAGTTGCGCCGCGGGAATCCGTTGTCCGCTCCACTCCACACCTGCACAAACCGGACACCCCGCTCCACCAGTCGCCGCGCCACCAGACACCTCCGCCCCATCTCCTCCGTCAGCGGATCGTTCATTCCATACATCCGCTGCGTCGCCTCCGATTCCCCCCGAATCTCCATCACCTCCGGAGCGCTCAACTGCAGCTTCGCCGCCATCTCATAGCTCTGAATCCGCGCGTCCAGCCGTGAATCGTCCGGCCGCGGACCCTGATGTTCGCGATTCACCTTGTTCAATAGCGCCAGCCCTTCCCGCTCGCTCTCCTTCGAAATAAACTTCGCCGACGCCGGCGGAAACAAATCGTGAATCGGGTTCGGAGTCCCAATCCGAATCGTCGTCGCCTGATGCGCCGCCGGCAGAAACCCGCTCGACCAGTTCGCCGGCCCATTCGGCGGCACTCCGCGCGGATCCGGCAACACTACAAACACCGGCAGATTGTCGTTCAAACTTCCCAGCGCATACGATACCCAGGCCCCCGCGCTCGGAAATCCCGGCAGCACAAACCCCGTTGCCTGCATGAACGTCGCCGGCCCGTGAATATTCGACTTCGAAATCATCGAATGGATAAAGGCGATATCGTCCACGCACGTTGCCTGGTGAGGAAACAGCCCGCTCACCCACTTCCCGCTCTGCCCGTACTGCTTCCACTCCCACGGACACGGCATCACCACGCCCGGATTGCTCTGGAACAGCTCCACCTTCTCGCCCGGATCCCACTTCTGATTCGCCTTCTGAATCAACAACGGCTTGTAGTCAAAAGAATCGCACTGGCTCGCCGCCCCAGACATGAATAACTGGATGACCCGCTTTGCCTTCGCCGCGTGATGCAGACCGCCCGTCGCTTGCGCCATCATGTGGCTCAGCGCCACACCGCCCAGCCCGCCGCCGTAAGTCCAAAGAAAATTGCGCCGCGTCATCAAAGTCACCTAATCCAAAAACAGAAACTCATTCGTGTTGAACAGCAATCGCGCCAGATTCTCTAACCCATGCTTCGCCGCATACTCGCCATACAACCGCTGTTCCTCTGCCGTGGCCTCGCGCCCGTACAGCAGCCGCGCTGCCGTCTCAATTTGCCCCTTCCCACCGGCCGATGCTTCTCGCAGCCGCCCCGCAAAATGCTCTCCCATCCGCAGCATGAACGGATTGTTCCACAGCGCCAAAGCCTGGATCGCCGTCAGCGTCGTCGTCCGCTTCGGAGCCAGCAACGATGGATCGGGGCAATCCAGCCGCTCCATGAATGGATCCGGCACACTCCGCACGATGAACCGGTAAATGCTCCGCCTGTGCCCGCCCTCGCCGTCCGGGTCGAACCGCGCATAGTCATACACCGGCGAATGATCGTTCTTGAACCAGAACATCTGCGCTCCCGGCCCGCCCATCTTCGTGTCCAGTTTCCCCGCGACCGCCAGCACCGCGTCCCGTACCGACTCCGCATCCAGCCGGATCCGGTTCATCCGCCACAGCAGCCGGTTATCTCCATCTACCTTCGCCGCATCCGCCCGGTGTGCCGACGCCTGCCGGTACGTCCGCGAAGTCACAATCAGCCGGTGCAGTTTCTTCAACGATCCACCAGCCTCATCCCGAAACCAACCGGCCAGGTAATCCAACATCTCCGGATGCGTCGGCTGCGATCCCATCCGCCCGAAATCGTTCGGCGTATCCACCAGCCCTGCTCCGAAATGATAGTGCCAAACCCGGTTCACTATCGAACGCCAGGTGAGCACATTCTCCTTCGCCGTAATCCATCCGGCCAGAGCCGCACGACGTGCGCCCTCATCCGTCAGATCCGCGATCGCAAACCGTGCCGGCAACACCTGCAGTGCGGATAGCGCCCCCGGCTGCATCAATTCTCCCGGAGCCCCCACATTCCCCCTCCCCAGCAAATGCACCGGCCGCGGCTCCAGCGAAGGCCGGAAATTCCCCGCCCGCTCAAAGAAACGGCTGGCCGCATACACATACTCCGGCTTCGGCAGCGCCGCTAATTCCGCGTCCACTGCCTTCACCTGCGCCTTCAGACGGTCAATCCGGGCGTAGGTTTCCGCCCCCACAATCGCATCCACCAATTCCTGCCGCTGCTTCTGATCGCGCGCCACCCGCTCCAGCAGCCGCTTCTTCTCCTCAGCTTCTGCCGGAGTCTTCGGCTCCCCCATATGCGTCGTCAACAGCTTCCCATCGCGAATCCGGTCATCCAATTCCGTAATCGCATCGCTCGCCGCAAACTCCACCTTGTCCAGCAGCGGCTGCAGTTCGATCTGCACCTTTCGCTTCCGCTCCACAATCTCCCGCCGCTTGGCGCTCACCGCCGGGTCGCGATCGTATGGCCGGTCTGCCCGGTCCACACCCGCGAACACTGCCTGCAAACTGTAATAATCGGCCTGCGGAATCGGATCGAACTTGTGATTGTGGCACCGCGCGCAATGCACCGTCATGCTCGTAAAGGTGGACATCGTCGCCGCCACCATATCGTCCCGATCCAGCACCCGCGTGATGTTCTTGTCCGTCGTCCCTTCACGCAGTTCCTGGTGCCCTACAAAATCCCACGGCCCGGCCGCAATGAACCCCGTCGCCACCACCGCCTCGGCATCATCCGGATACAACACATCGCCCGCAATCTGTTCCCGCACAAACCGCGCATACGGCTTATCCTCATTCAAGGAACGGATCACGTAATCCCGATACGGCCACGCATTCGCCCGCGGCTTATCTTTGTCGTAACCATGCGAGTCCCCGTAATGCACCACATCCAGCCAGTGCCGGGCCCAGCGCTCCCCATATCTCGGTGAGGCCAGCAGCCTGTCCACCAACTTCTCGTAAGCATCGGAAGACGGGTCGGCAACAAACGCCGCTACTTCCTCAGGAGTCGGCGGCAATCCATGCAAATCGAAGGTGACCCGCCGGATCAGCGTCTGCCGCGAAGCCTCCGCTGACATCGTCAGCTTCTTCTCCGCCAGTTTCGCCTCAACAAAAGAATCAATGTTTGCCCCACGTCCTTGCACCCGCAGCGGCTGCAAAGACCACCACACCGCCGGTCCACCCTTCGAATCGTCCTTTGCCCCTTCCGCGATCCACTGCCGGATGCGAGAAACCTCCGCTGCCGTAACCTTCGGCCCCGCCTTCGGCATCCGCGGCGTATCACCCGCAATCGCCACATACAGCAGGCTGCCTTCCGGCCGCCCCGCAATTACCAGCTTCGCTACATCCGCATACGTCTCCACGGACATACCACCACTGCGATTCGCCCCCTGATGGCACGCCCGGCACTTCGTTTCCAGCACCGGCCGCACCTCCCGCGCAAAGCTCACCGGCTCAGCCGCATGCAAAGGCAAAAAAGCGAACAACAGAGGCAGCATGTAACGCCGCTATTGTATCGCAGCCCTTCTCCACCCCATGACATCCCCGGCTGTTTCTAGTAGATTCAAGACAGACATGCTCATCCGCCGCATCGAGGTTGAAAATTTCAAAGTATTCGCCAGTCAGTCCTTTGATCTTCATCCTCATTTTAATCTGCTTGTGGGCGAAAACGGCTCCGGCAAAACCAGCGTCTTGGACGCTCTGGCGGTTGCCGCCGGCATCTGGCTCGTCGAGCCTCCCGATTCCACACTCGCCAGTAGCCGCCGTGAGATCCAGCCCCAGGAAATCCGCCTCCTCCCAGAACTTCGCGGAGATCGAATCCAGTTCACCGAATGCAAGCCCACAAAGGTTCACGCCGAGGGTCGAATCGGCGATGTCGAGAATGTTTCCTGGACGCGCCAGATCAGGCAGAACGGCGCACGCACTACCAATGCCGGCGCGAAGCAGGCGTTGGCAGCTATCAAGGATATCTACGAAAACGATCGCGCCGGCAAGCACGTCCTCTGCCCCATATTTGGCTATTACGGCGCTGGAAGGGCTTGGCTCCCCTCCAACGAGCGTGTCAAAGCCAAAATGAATGGACCAGCACGAAGATGGGGGGCCTTCTACGATTGCTTTGAAGAGCGTATCCGTTTCGGCGACTTGCGGAACTGGTTCCTCCGCGAAACCACCGAACGTGGAAACCGCGGTGGAGAATGGCGCCCGGGATTCACCGAAGTGAAATCCGCCATCCTTCGCTGTGTCCCCGATGCGGATGACCTCTGGTTCGATACCGATCGCTCGGAGATCGTCCTCTCCATTCACTCCAATGCCCAGCCCTTTACCAACCTCAGCGCCGGGCAGCGCATGATGCTTGCTCTCGTGGCTGACCTCGCCATCAAAGCAGTCACTCAGAACGCGTACATGCTCCCCGATGTCCTCGCTAAAACACCAGGATTGATTCTCATTGACGAATTAGACGTCCACCTTCATCCTAAGTGGCAACGGAGAGTCGCATCGGACTTGAAACGCACTTTTCCGTCCATCCAGTTTGTCTGCACGTCGCATTCCCCACAAGTGATCGGCGAATTGTCCCCCGAGGAGATCATCATTTTGGAGAACGGACAACCCTTACGGCCTCCACATTCCTTCGGCCTGGATTCCAACCGTATCCTCGCAGAGCTAATGGATGCTCCTCAGCGCAATCCCGATGTCGCGTTGTCAATCCAAAAACTCTTCGAACTGATTGACCAGGAAAGATTTCCTGAGGCAAATCATGCCATCCAATCCATCGGAGCCAAAATTGGCGCCGATGAGCCCGAACTCATTCGCGCCCGCTCGTTGATCCAATTTCTGGGGTCCGGCGAATGAGAACCATCCACAAATTGCCTGAGCCCGCGTCTCTAACCTAGTACCGCCAGCAACCCAACGCCTCCTATGAGGAATTTCCCGGCAAGTCCGCCGTGCGTGCCGCCCTTGTCCATGAGCAACGTGGTCTCTGCTGCTATTGTCTCTCCCGCATTCACAACGACCCTGATTCAGCAAGCATCGAGCACTGGCATTCCCAGAAGCACTTCCCCGCTGAATCTCTGGCATATTCCAACCTTCTCGGTGTCTGCAAAGGTGGACGAATGGCTTGGGAAGAGCATTGCGATCGGGCCAAAGCAGACCGTGAACTCTCTTTGCATCCCGCCAACCCCCTGCACAATGTGGAAAGCCTCGTGCACTACGAGGGGTCCGGGAGGGTCAGTTCTCCTGATCAACAGGTCAACAGTGAACTGAACGACGTACTCAATCTCAATGCGGAATCCCTGATCGCCAGACGCAAAGCCGTGCTCGACGCACTTCGCCACAGTCTTCCACGCAACCCCAGCAAAAAGTGGCTCCAACGCCAGTTCGAAAACTGGAATGGAGCCACGCCCGGTGATCTACCGGAGTTCTGTCAGGTTGTCGTTTACTGGCTCAGAAAGCGCCTCAACCGCCCCTGAACCTCCAGCCGCAAGCCGGAATGGAGGAGTCTCTCTCCTGTACTCCTCCATTGCAGCCAGCGTCATTGCACCCCCTACCTTTCAGCCTTCCGTCCCCGCAACCCGACGGCAATCATCCCCAACCCCAACATCACCCAAGTCCCAGGCTCCGGATTGTTCGTCACCACGTCCTGCACCGTGCTGTTGTACAACCCTATAATCCCGTTATTCGGCGTCCCCACATTGTTGTTCACATTGTTCAGGAATCCTTGCGCAATCGTTAGAATGCTCGCATTCGATGCCGCACTGAAGCTCACGTTCCCGCTTGCCACCTGGTACGAAGACGCCGTTTCCCGCACAATCTCCCAAATCCCAACCTGCAACGCCGCCTGCACATACTGGTCCAACGTCGGGCTGAACGGGTTCGCTACCTGCCCCATCAGCAATTTCAAACTCGCAATCTTCGCCGGCGTCAGCGTCGTCGCCGGATGGATATTCCCCGGCACCAGCGAAAACCCCGGATCCAAAGTGAACGTCCCGCTCCCCGCCCCTTGCTGCGGCTCAATGCAATAGGCGTAGAAGCCTCCCTCGGACGTGTTGAAATGAAACAGACTTGCCGTCACCGTCGTCGCTCCCCCCGGCAGGCCATACGTCGGACCATCCGCAATCGTCCTTGTTACGGTGTTGTTGAACATCACCGAGTCGAACGTTGCTGTAATCGTTGCCGCCTCACTGGGAAACATGGCAATAGGCAAGAATGCCAAAGTAGTGACAATCGTTTTGCGTTTCATGTGTAATCAAAACTAACATTGCGCGCATTGCTCTACAATTATCGAAACTACGTAGTACTCTCGCCGACGGCCCAGTCCCGCCACTGCCACCGTACCTCCCTGTCCCATCTGGCTTGGCCCCAATACGGTACTTTGAAAGGACCGCAAGCGGAAACTCGATTCTCTCAGAATTGATTTAAATTCAATTGGTTGCGGCTAGATGGCGTTTGCCTTGCACCGAGTCTCACAGGGAGCCCTGACCTCCCTGCTCCCCCCAGTCAACGGCCGCCGCTGTGACCCGCACTCCCCTCTTTGGTTTGGACACTCCCCCTATCTGCGCACTCATTCCCCACAAAAGATTAGTTACCCGGAGGCTCGTCGCCGGGTGAACAAACTGCTGCACCCGTGAGCCAGTGCGTGGCGGCAACTGCAAATAATTTTTGCTGGTCTGTTAGAGGTTCAGCTACTGTTTCTTGCTTCCTCGGACAAGGACGCTATGAAGCTGAGTCTCTGGATCTCCCTATTCCTTGCCGGCCCTTCCCTTTCCGCCCAAACGGCATGGGACCGGCATATGGCCCTCGGCAATTCCCTCGTCGAGCGTCAGGCCTACACCGAAGCCGAACAGCAATACCGCCTCGCCGCGTCAGCGGCCTCGCAACTCCCCGATCCCCAACGTGCGCTCGGCGTTACCGAAGGTGCCCTCGGCAACCTCCGCCTCGCACTCGGATTGCTCTCCGGTGCCGAATCCCATTACCGCCAAAGTCTCAAAATACTGCGGCAATACGATCCCGCGCATCCCAAACTGGCCGCGCTGCAGAACAATCTCGGCGAGGTGCTCTGGCTGCAAGGACGCACCGGCGAAGCGCTTCAGAATACCGAACGCGCCCTGGCGATTCTGGAAAGGAACCCTGTCAAGGACCCTGCTATGCACCGCATGATTCTTCGTAACCTCGCTACTCTTCATCTCACGCAAGGCAATCGCAAGCCGGCAACGGCGTATCTCCGGCAATGTGCCGCCGCACTCGATTCCTCCCCAATCCAACCCGCCGAAAAAGCCGAGTACCTGAATGCCCTCGCGGTGCTGTATCTGCAAACGGGTGCTACCGCACGCGCTGCCCCGGTGCTCATCCAGGCATTGTCGCTTCAGACCGGCCCGGCCCTGCGTTCCACCCTCCTGAACAATTTTGCCGTCGTGCAGGCCCGCGCCAGGGATCTGAACAAAGCGGCGCAAACACTGGCCCAATCCGAGACCCTCGCCCTCGAGGCTTTTGGCGGCTCGCATGCCAGCCTCGTCCCCATCCTCGCCAACCGCGCGGCCATCCAACGCAAGCTCCGTCAACACCGCGACGCAGCTCATTTGCTCGAGCGCGCCATCGCCATGCAGGAGACTGCCACCGGCCCGCAAAGCAATACCCTCATTCCATTGCTGCGCCAATATGCCGCCACTCTCGGCGCTCTCGGCTTGCGTCTCGAAGCCCGCCAGGCCGCGTCCCGGGCGCAAGACATTCCACGTTCTTCGCCGCAAGGCCAGGGAATCAGTCTCCGTCAACTCATGATCGAAAACTAAATCAAGGAACCTCACATGAAAACCATTCTCCTCACTGCCATAATCGCGCTTCTGCCCGGCGTTGCTCCGGCTCAGGAAGCCAGATACAATCCCGCCGCTCAGTCCCTGCAGGGCACTTGGATATCCCAACTGGCCGACGCCTCGGGCAATATCCAGCTCTTCGAAATAGGCACGTTTCACCCCGACGGCTCGTACTCCGGAGCCAACGTGAATCCATCCCACACCGAGCACAAAGGCGTCTGGATCCGCACCGGCGACCGCAAGTTCCTCCTCACGGTGATGTTCTTCACCTTCGACGAAAAAGGCGTTTTGAACGCCATCGTCAAAGCCCGCATCCGCATCACACTCGGCGAAGATATGCGCTCGTACGAATCCGTGGCCGAGCGCGTCGTCATGGATCCGGCCGGCAAAGTGCTTCAGGTCACCCCCGGTATTCGTGGCCGCAGCGTCCTCATGGACATCGAAGAGCCGCAGTCTCCGGAATAGCCGCGCTTCTCGAAACAGCCGGTGATATCATCCATTTCCATGAAGCCGCCAGACCCGGATCCCCTTCACTTCAACCCTCGTGTCCGTGTCCAGGCGCTGTTCGATCGCCTCGGCTCTCCTCCCGGCGAGAAGCGGAGAGTGACCTTCGATGCCGGACACGTTCCCCTACTGAACGATATCCGCAATGAGGTCATCACCTCGCTCGACCGTCATCTCCGCCCCGTATCCATCCGGTCGGAATAGTCTGCCCCTCCATCCGCTGGCGCCCCCAGCCGGCCCGCCTGCCTCCTCTTCCAGTTCACTCATCAAAAACCACAAGCTGTGCTCCACCTGACAGCTTATCCTCGCTAAATGCTTCAGCTTGCAGTCTTCCTCGCTTCCGCTGTCCTCACTGCCCAAACCGCCTCCAAAGCCCCCGAGCCAGTTCACACCACCGTAACCGTCACCGCCACCCGCAGCCCCCTCGAAATCGACAACTCACCCGTTTCCGCCTCCACCGTAAGCCGCCAGGAACTCGAAAACCGCAACATCCGCCAGATCGATCAGGCCCTCATCCTCATCGAGGGCGTCAATGCGATCCGCTCCAAAGGCCCCTCCGACAACGACTTCGGACTTGGCCTCCGAGGCTTCGCCGGTCGCAGCGGCCAGAACCGCACGCTCATCCTCGTCGATGGCCAACCGGTCAACAACTCCTACATCGGCAACGTCAACTGGTCCACCTTCAGCGTCAGCGAAATGGAGCGCGTCGAAGTCGCCCGCGGCCCCTTCTCCTCCCTCTACGGCGGCAACGCCATGGGCGGTGTCGTCAACCTCATCACACGCCCTGTCGACAAGCGCCGCCTCGAGCTGTTCGGCCAGTACGGCAATCGCGACACCACCAATTACTCCATCAGCGCCGCCGACCGATTCTTCGGAAAGTTGGGCCTTTCCTTCGGCTACTCCCGATTTCAAACCGGCGGCTATGCCCCGCAGGAAGTCCTGCGCACCCCCGCTACGGGCTCCGGAGGCGTCCCCGTCACCGGCGTCGAGCGCTGGCTCACCTCCACCGGCGGCACTACCTATCAAGTCGGCCTCCGCGGCCGCAATTGGTTCAATCAGGATGCCTGGCGCACCCGCGCGGAATACTCCTTCTCTCCCCGCCTCTTCGCCTCCTTCCAGTACATGCGCCAGCGCCGCAACGACGGCTACGATGCCTACACTTCCTTCCTCCGCGACGCCGCGGGCAACACGATCGACAACGGCACCGTCACCTTCCTCGACTCCGGCGTCACCCGCCGCCTCACCCTCACCCCCGCCAACTTCATCGGTACCCCCACCGGAGCCGTCCTGAACATCTTCCAGGCCCAGATCCTCGCCACCCTCAACCCCGCCTGGAATCTCCGAGTCGCGGCCGGCGCCAATCGCGCCCCCGGCGATTTCTACATCACCCCCGGGGCCAACGCCACCCTCACCGCCGGCACCGGCAACTTCGTCAACCAGTCCCAGCAGGCCCTCTACGGCAACATCCAGTTGAGCCACCAGCGCGCCGGACGCAGCTTCATCGCCGGCACCGAGACCCGCTCGGACCGCGCCCGCCTGAACGGCCAAAATGTCCCCAACTACGCCTTCCGCGAAAACGGCGCCGACTACGACTCGCAGGCCATGGGCAAATCCCTCAATCAGGCAGGCTACGTCCAATACCAGCGCACCTTCGAAAAGCTCACCCTCGTCGGCGGCGGCCGTTGGGACTACTGGCGCGCCTACGACGGCGCCAATCAGACCGGCGTCAATCAGCCCGTCGCCCGCTACCCCGAACGCTCCGCCAATGCCTTCACCGGTAAGTTAGCCGCCTCCTACACCCTCCCCGGCCAACTCCGCCTCCGCGGCAGCGTCGGCAACGCCTTCCGCAACCCCACCGTCTACGATCAGTACCGCGACCTCGTGCTCTCCGGCATCCTCTACGCCGCCAATCCCAACATCAACCCCGAGCACCTGTTCGCCTACGAAGGCGGTGTCCAACGCCCCGGCCGCCGCGCCTCCTTCGATGCCACCCTCTTTGAAAACCGCGTCAGCGACCTCATCTATCGCACCACCGACTTCGCCGCCGACCCCGCCGGCCGCATCCGCCGCCTCTCCAACGCCGGGCTCGCCCGCACCCGCGGCGCCGAAGCCTCCGTCCGCCAGCGACCCTTCTCCTGGCTCGAACTCCGCCAGGCCTACACCTTCACCAATTCCATCATCACCCGCAACGACGCTCTCCCCGCCACCGTCGGCAACTGGCTCCCCTACGTTCCCAAACACACCCTCACCTATCTCGCCACCGCCGCCCGCAACCGCTGGAGCATCACCTGGAACGGCCGCTATGTCAGCACCATCTTCTCCACCGATACTAATACCGACACCGTCAAAGGTGTCCCCGGCTCCTACGATCCCTTCTTCGAAATGGACGCCACCTTCGGCTATCAACTCCACAAACACGTCCAGTTCATCCTCAACGCCGACAACCTGCTGGACCGCCGCTACTACATGTCGTTCATCACCCCCGGCCGCTCCGTATTCGCCGGCTTCCGTATCCGCCTCTAACGCGCCCAATGCATACTTTGCTCACTCTCCTGCTTGCCCTCGGGACGGCGATTGCGGCGGAAAAACCCACCGTTGTCCTCGCCCTCCACAACTCCGTTCTCGTCCCCAAGGCGCTCGAAGCCTTCCGCGCCAAACTGGGCCCCGATGCCTGCCAGTGCCTCGTCATCACCGAGCAGGAACTCACCGCCCGTCATCTCCAATCCGCCCATGTCCTGTTCCTCGAACACCCACACGCCGAAATGCTCGGCCGCCTGCGAGCCACCGCCGTTGCCGCCTCCAAACGCGGCCTGAAAATCGCCAGCGACGTTCCCGAAATCGTCCAGCGCGCCTGGGGCATCGAGATGCCCGCCTCCCTGCATCAGCGCCTCAGCCCCTACTGGCAAAACGGCGGCGAGGAAAACATGCTCAGCTTCCTCCTTGTCCTGTTCCGCGAAGCCGGAGGCCCCAGGAACCTCGAGATCCCCGCCCCCATTCTGGCCGCGCGTCAGGGCGTCTATCACCCCGACGCGCCCCGCCTCTTCGACAATCTCACCGAGTACCTCGCCTGGTATCGTCAGGCCAAGCCCAAACAAGGCCCCCTCGCCACCGTCAACTTCTACAACACCTACCTCAAGAACCGCGACACCGCCTTCCTCGATGCCCAACTGCGCGCCCTCGAACAGGAAGGACTCGCCGCCGCCGGCGTCATGGGCTGGCCCCATCATTCCCTCGAGAAAATATTCGAAACTCCGCCTGCTGACCCCGTCAAAGTCATGTTGGCCTTTACCTTCAGCCTCTCCCGCCCCGAAGACCGCATCGTCCTCGAAAAGCAGAACGTCCACGTCATCAACCTCATCGTCACCGAGGCCTCCTACAAGGATTGGGCCGCCGGCGATCGCGGCGTGACACCCGGCCGCATCAATTCGAGCGTCGTCACCCCCGAATCCGCCGGCACCACTGACCCCATCCTCGTCGCCACCACCGAAACCGGCGGCCCCGGCGGCCTCTCCCGTACCATGCCCATCCCCGAACGGGTTCAGATGGCCGCCAAACGCGCCAAACGCTGGATCGCTCTCCGCGACAAGTCCAATAGCGACAAGAAACTCGCCATCCTCTACTACAACAACCCCCCAGGCAAAGGAAACATCGGAGCCAGCTATCTCAACATCGCCCCCTCCATTCGCGCCGTCCTCAATCGACTCCGCGAGGAAGGTTACAACCTCGGCAGCGGCGCTCTCCCGGACTCCCAGCACATCCTCGACATGCTCGAACGCGTCGGCCGCAACGTCGAAACCTGGGCCCCCGGCGAACTGCGCAAAATGGTCGACGAAGGCGGCCTCATCCTCCTTTCCACCTCCCGCTACCGCGAATGGTTCGACAAGCTTCCTGAGCCGTTCCGCAAATCCCTCAATGACCGCTGGGGTCCACCCGAAAAAGCCGAGCTCATGACCCTTCGCGCCGAAGACGGTCGCCGCTACTTCGTCATCCCCGGCATCCGCTACGGCAATGTCTTCCTTGGGCCCCAATTGCTTCGCGCGTCTTTCAAGGAATACACCAACGTCCAGCACAGCACCACGCTCCCGCCGCATCACGGCTATGTCGCCGCTTACCTCTACTACCGCCACCAGCTCGGCGTCGATGCCGTCGTTCACATGGGCCGCCACGGCACCCTCGAATGGCTTCCCGGCAAAGGCGTCGGTCAGGCCGGCTGGGATTGCTCCGAGGTCATCCTCGGCGATCTTCCCAACGCCTATTACTACATCATGGACGGCGATGGCGAAGCCCTTCAGGCCCGCCGCCGCTCCGCCGCCGTCGATGTTTCCCATCTCACGCCCATGCTCGCCCCGGCCGGTTCCCAAGCCCGCTTCGCCACCCTCTCCGAAGCGCTCGGCAAATGGTCCCAATCCCGCGATACTTCCCCACTCCTCGCCCAGCAATACGCCTCGCAGGCACTCGAAGAAGCCAAACGCCTCGACCTGATCAAACAGCTCAACCTCGATAACGCCGAGCCCGAAACCGCGCTGCCTCGCATCGAACAATTCCTCGAGACCGCCGAAGAGTCCCCCATCCCTCTCGGTCTTCCCACCCTCGGCGAAATGCCCACCGAAGACCGCCAGATCGCCGGACTCCAGGCCTTCCTCGAATCCGCCTTCCGCGATGCCGACCTCAAGACCGTGCGCTCCTCCACCCCCGCCTGGAGCCAGGCCATCTTCCACCACGCGAAGCCCGAAATTCCGCCCTCCTGGCCGCCCGCCCTCCGCGACAAAGCCTCCCGTACCCTCGATGACGGCCACACCTGGCTCAAAAATGTCCAGGATTCCCCGGCCCGCGAACTCGCCATGCTCCCCCGCGTCCTCAGCGGCGGCTTCGAGCCTAGCGGTCTCGCCGGTGACCCCTTGCGTTCCCCCGCTTCGCTCCCCGCAGGCCGCAACATCCACCAGGGCGATCCCGCCACCTGGCCCACGCCCGCCGCCTGGGAACTCGGCAAAACCCTCGCCAACCAGTTGCTCGAACGGCACCACAAAGACCACGGCAAGTATCCTGAGCGCATTTCCATGGTGCTCTGGCAGGGCGAAACCGGACGCCACGAAGGCGCAATGGAAGCCCAAGCCCTTTACCTCATGGGCGTCGCCCCCGAATGGAACTCCCGAGGCGCAGTCGACCGCCTCAAAATCATCCCCGGCGCCGAACTCAAGCGCCCTCGCGTCAACGTCGTCTTCACCGTCAGCGGCCTCTACCGCGACGGCCTTCAGGAAAAGATCATCCTCCTCGACCGCGCCGCCCGCCTCGCCGCTTCAGCCGGCGACAACGCCCTCAGCCGCATGAATCGCGAAGTCGAAAAATCCCTCACCGATGGCGGCATGCCAGCCGACCAGGCCAAAGAGTTCGCTGGCGCCCGCGTCTTCACCACCGCCCCAGGCAACTACGGCTTCGGCCTCCAGCAATTCGTCGAGCAAAGCCGCGACAAAGATGAGCCGGACACCATGGCCCAGCTCTATCTCTCCAAAATGAACTTCGTCTATACCGAAAAGTCCTGGGGCGCCAACGTCCCCAAGCTCCTTGAGAATCAGCTCCGCGGAAACGAGTCCATCGTCCACAGTCGCAGTTCCAACCTCTATGGCGCCGTCGACAACGACGACGTCTACCAGTGGATGGGCGGCCTCCGTGTCGCCTCCGCCGCCGCCGGAGCCAAGCCCGAACTCTTCATCAACAATATGCGCAAAAAGGGCGAGGAACGCCTCGAAGACGCCCGCTCCTTCATCGCCACCGAACTCAACGCCCGCAATTGGAATCCTCGCTGGATCCAGGAAATGCAGAAGGAAGGCTACTCCGGAGCCCGCGAAATGATGAAGGCCAACGAGTATCTCTACGGCTGGCAGGCTACCGCCCCCGAAACCATCTCTCCCACCGTCTGGCAGAAAATGTACGACGTCTATGTCGCCGATCAGTACAACCTCGGCATGCGGAAATTCTTCGACAAAGCGAACCCCGCTGCCCGCCAGCAGATCGTCGCCCGTCTCCTCGAAGTCGATCGCCAGGGCACCTATCAGTTCTCCCCCGCCGACCGCGAGAAGCTCGTCATGGATTACGTCCGCCTTGTCTCCCAAAACGGGGCCGCCTGCTCCGCCAACGTCTGCGGCAATCGCAAACTCCACCAGGCTGTGCTCACCGCCGCTCGCCAATACTCCAAGGATCCTGCCAGCGCCGAAGCCGTGCGCCAGTTTGAAAAGCAGTTCCGCGACGCCTTCCGCCCTCAACCCGAGCGGCAGATCACTTCCGCCCAGCCCAAAGCCCAACCGTCCAATCTCTCCAAACTGCTCGCCAATATCCGCATCGTCAGTATGCAGGAATTCGCCGCCCGCACCCGCCGCTACGTCGAGGAAAACGCCTGGACTCTGTTCGCCTCCCTGTCCGTCACCTTCTTCCTCGGCTCCCTACAGGCCGCCTGGCGCCGCCGCCGCCCCGGAGATCCCCCCACCGTCCTCATCATCGACGGCCCGGGAAACTAGCGAACCAAGGCCGGTCACCAGGCAACCGTATTTATATTCTCAATGCGGAGAACCATTTAGAAAAATCAGCGGCGAATTCCCAGCGAACCCCCTTTCATAATATCCCCAGAAAGAGGTTCCGCATGAAAACCACCAACCGTACCGATGCCCAAAAGGATTCGAGCCGCCGCAATGGCGCAGCTTCGTCCGGGCCGAAATCCCGTGAAGGACGTGCCCGCTCCTCCCAAAACGCAACAAAACATGGTCTTTATTCTCCGCGCACCGTCCTCGCCAACGAGTCGCAGGAGGCCTTTGACCGCCTCCACCAAGCCTACCTCTACGAGTGGAACCCGCAAGGCCAGTCCGAACTCGACCTCGTCCAGGACCTCACCGTCTACCGCTGGAAACTCATGCGCGTCCGCAACTTGGAAGACGCCGCCCACGACTCCGAAATGTTCCTCCAGCAGGAAGACTACGACCTCTGCTACGAAAAACACGACCCCGCCATTCGCCACCACGACGCCGAAAATGCGCTCCACAATACTTCCCCCGGCTTGCTCGAATTCTACGGCCGCTCCATGGCCCGCCTCCAGCGCCTCATCACCCGCGTCATGAACGACCTCATTCGCCTCCAGCGTATCCGCCTCGGCCATGCTCCGGCCCGCAATATCGATCCGCAACCCATTGATCCGCAGTCAGATACCGAAAATCGACGAAACGAACCTGAGAACCTCCCCGACAAGGGAAAAACCTACTCCGAACCAGAAACGTTCTCCTGGACCTGCGCCGTCGACAAGACCAAATTGAACCCGCTCGTCTCCGCCCGCAACGTCAGAGCGCCCGAAGAGCCCGATTTCGACAATTGGTACGAAAATTTCCGCAACAGCAAATGAATAAACGCCTCGCTTTATCCACGATAATCCCGTGGCGCGCAACCATACTGCCTGCGGAATACCGTGGCGAAATACTGGCTCGACGCAAACCCGCATTCCAAAGCCACTTCCGTGATCCGTTCCCCCGGATGCGCTTCGAGCAGCCGCGCCGCGCGCTCCAGCCGGCAGCGGTTCACGTAATGCATTGGAGTCATGTTCTTGAGCAGCCGCACATGCTTCACAAACTGCGTCACCCCAAGCCCGCAACTTGCCGCCATTCCACCCACCGTCCATTCCAGCTCCGGATGCTCCTTCAAATCGCTCAAAAACAACTGCACCGTGCGCGATGCCGTCGACAGGCTGCGATCAAGCCGCGGCTTACGCTCCCGCAGCAACTCCAACAACAACAGAAACAATTCATTCGCCCGCACCGCCACGCCCGACACCGCGCTCCGCTGCCCGTCCGATTCCACACTCTGCGCGATCCCCTGGACGCAGCGCGCGAAATCCGCCGAAGCGCGCCACACCGCCTGTTCCGTATGCCGCAGAATATCCGTCAACTCCGCCAGATCCTCCCCACTCAACAGCAGCCACGGCGGCCACTTCCATTCCTGATTCGGGCGCCGCACCCCCACGTCCAGAATCAGCCAGTGCAGGCGAGAAGCCCCTACATGCGGATTCCCCACCCGGTGCAACTGCCACGGCCGCGTCACCGTCACATCGCCAGCCTGCAGCGCATACTCCTTCCCATCCACTGCAAACGAAAACCGCCCGCTCTCCAGATACGTGATCTCCACCCCTTCATTGCGATGCCATGGCAAGCCCCAATTCTGCTCGCCTTCGCCATCCCAGAAACCCACCGTCTTCAATCCCGGCAGTGCCCCCGAGGGCAAGCGCTTCCCCGGATAATGCCCGTGCACCAAGGCTTCCAGCCGCACGCTCTTCCGCTCCCAGGCGGCTATCAAAGGCACACACGCATCGGCCTGAAACGTCTCTTCCTCACCGCGGAAAATAGGGACCGTCTTCGCCATCGCCGATGTTCAAAATCTTTCACTGAACGATTCCGGACGACAACATTCTACATCCCGGCTACACTCCTCCACCAGGAGCCTTCCTCCATGTCCATTGACGTAGGCATTAACCTCGAATTCATCCGCTGCGAAGACAAACCCTTTGCCGAAGGCATTCGCCGCGCCGCCGAACTCGGCTTCCAATACGTCGAACCCATGGTTCACAACGGCCGCGAGCTGCTCAGCGAAGCCGGCTACTTCCACTCCTTCTCCATGGATAACGACCCCCTCGAAATGAAGGACATCCTCGACGCGAACGGCGTGAAACCCTCGGGGCTCAGCGCCCACACCCCGCTCATGCGCCCCGAAATCAGCGTGCCCTATCTCGAAAAAGCGATCCGCCTCGCCGCCGCCATCGGCGCCAACGTCGTCAATACCGACGAAGGCATCCGCCCCGCCTGGCTCGAAGACGAAGAGTGCTTCCAGGTCATGCGCTACACGCTCAAGAAGACCCTGCAAGTCGCCGAACGCTATGGCGTCTTCATCGCCATCGAACCGCACCAAAGCCTCAGCAAGAAGACCGAAGGCCTGCTCCGCATCGCCACGCTCGTCCCATCGCCCAACTTGCGCATCAACTACGACACCGGCAACGCCTTCCTCGGTGGTGAAGATCCCTACGAAGGGCTGAAGGCAGTGCTCCCCCTGCTGGTCCATATCCACGCTAAGGACATCTCCATCCGCATGGCCGAAACCGAAAAGGGCAAAGTCACCGGAACCCCCGTCGGCTGCGCCTGCGGCGAAGGTGTCATCGACTGGCCCCGCGTCATCCACATCCTCCACGACGCGAAATGGAACGGCGTCCTCTCCGTCGAATGCGGCACCCCGCAACAGGCCGCCGACAGTCTCAAGAACCTCAGCGCCATCCTCCAACCCGCGATGGCCCATTAACGAGGAGGAACACGATGGAAACCACCCGCCGCACACTGCTCGCCGCCGCAACCGCGGCTTCCTACTCGCGCATTCTCGGAGCCAATGACCGCCTGCAATTGGGAGTCATCGGCAACGGCCCCCGCGGCCAATATCTCATGAAGGAGTCCGCCCGCATCGGCGTCGACTTCGTTGCTGTCTGCGACATCTACAGCGCCCGTGCCGATCAAGCCGCCTCCATCGCCGGAGGCAAGGTGAAAACCTTCAAGGATCACCGCCAGCTCCTCGAACTCAAGGAAATCGATGCCGTGATCGTCGCCACGCCAGACCATTGGCATTCCCCCGTCACCGTAGACGCCTGCAAAGCAGGTAAAGACGTGTACGTGGAAAAGCCCATGGTCCACACGCCCAAGGATGGCCAGGCCCTCGTCAAAGCGGCCCGCGATCACAAGCGCATCGTCCAGGTCGGCATGCAGGCCCGCGCCGTGCCCCACTATCAAATCGCCCGCGAAAAATACCTCGACTCCGGAGCCATGGGCAAAATCGGCCTCATCAAGACCTGGTACAACGGGAATAACGGCTACATCCAACAGCCGCCGCCCGGCATGGAACAAAAGCCCGATGGCCTCGATTGGGACCGCTGGCTCGGCCCCGGCCCCAAGGTGCCCTGGAACCCCGGCATCTTCTTCTCTCCCTACAAGTGGCTCTACTACGACGGCGGCATGATCATGGGCATCGGCATCCACGTCATTGACTCCGCCCACATGCTGCTCAAGCTCCACAAACCCACGGCCGCGGTAGCCGGCGGCGGCATCTATCAATTCCCTGACCGCGACACCCCCGATGTCATCAACCTCGTCCTCGAATACCCCGAAAAGCTCAACGTCACCTTCGAAGCCGAAATCATGACCGCCGGCTGGAAGACCACCGCCGGGCTCGAACTGCGCGGCACCGGAGGCATCCTCACCATCAATCGCTACGACCGCGAACTCGGCTACGACTATCAGCCCCATCCGAAAAACAGCAAAGTGGCCGCCGGCCGCGGACCCGGCGATCCATCGAGCGCCGAATGGCTCCTCCGCAATTGGATGGATTGCATCCGCACCCGCAACAAGCCCGTCGCCAACGAAGAGGAAGGCTACTACAGCGCCATCGCCTGCTTCATGGGCAACCTCGCTTACCGCCGAAAAGTCCGTGTCCCCTGGGACACCAAATGGGATCTGCCCGCTTAGAGAAAGGAACACCGAACATGCAACCAACCAATGGCTCCCGGCGCACCTTCATCGCTTCTTCCAGCGTGCTGGCTGCCGCCTCCTACAGCCGTGCCATCGGCGCCAATGACCGCGTTCGCATCGGCATCATCGGATGCGGCGGCCGCGGTTCGTTCCTCATGTCCGAAGCGAGCAAGTGCCCCAATGTCGAATGGGTGGCGGTCTGCGATGCATGGGACAAACGCCGCGAAGAAGCCGTCGCCAAATCTGCGCCCAACGTCAAGCAATACGCCGACTACCGCCAACTGCTCGACCGCAAAGACATCGACGGCGTCATCATCGCCACCTGGGATAACAACCATTCCCGACTCTCCATCGATGCCTGCCAGGCGGGCAAGGACGTCTACGTCGAAAAGCCCATGACCTCGCGCCCCGAGCAAGGCCCGCCGATGGTCAAAGCCGTACGCGACACAGGCCGCATCCTGCAAACCGGAGTCCAGCAGCGCTCCACTCCGCACTTTGCCGAAGCCAAGGAGCGCTTCTTCTCGAGCGGCCGCATCGGCCAGGTCCACATGGTCCGCACCGTCTGGAACAACAACGGAGGCTATCGCTTCACTCCGCCTCCCGGCATGGAGCAAAAGCCCGCTGGCCTCAACTGGGACGCCTGCCTCGGCTCGCTCCCCAAGATCGCCTGGGACCCCTGGCGCTACTTCAATCACTTCTCCTACATGGAGCTCTGCTGCGGCCAGGTCGGCGGCCTCTTCGTCCACATGGTGGATGTCGTCCAGTGGTTCCTCGGTATCACCAAGCCATCGAAGGTCACCGCCCTCGGCGGCATCTACGAATTCACCGACGGCCGCGACACGCCGGACAACGTCAACTTAATCGCTGAATACCCCGAGAAAATGACCGTCTCCTTCGAGGCCACCGTCACCGATCGTGTCGGCCCCGAATCCGCGGACATCGTCTTCTTCGGCAGCGGCGGACGCCTCCACATCTTCCGCTCCGGCTATCGCTTCCTGCCCGCCGGCGGCACACTCAAAGACGCCATCCTCGGCGCAGGAACCCGCGATACCCACATGCAGAATTGGATTGACTGCATCCGTTCCCGCAATCAGCCCAACGCCACCGCCGACCAAGGCCACTACGGAGCCATGGCCTGCCACATGGGCAACCTCGCCTGGCAACAAAGCAGCGTCGTCAACTGGCGCCAAGAATGGAATCTATGAGACTCGCGCTGCTCCTGCTGCCCGCCACGTTGATGGCTCAGGCAGTCCCCGATGCGCCGTACTTCGAGCCCAACAAAATCCGTGCCCTCATCGTCACCGGCCGCAATAACCACGATTGGCGCAAGACTACTCCCTTCCTGCGCAGCGTGCTAGAAGTCACGGGACGCTTTGATGTCCGTGTCACCGAAGAGCCCATGTCCATGGGCGCGGAATCGCTCCAGCCTTACGATGTCCTGATCGTCAACTACTGCGGACCCCGTTGGAGCCCGGCCACGGAAAAAGCCGTGGAGGACTTCGTCCGTCAAGGCAAGGGGCTCGTTGCCATCCACGCTGCCAGCTATCCCTTCGGCGATGTCGAAGTGCTCGCCGAGAAGATGGGCCGCACCGGAGTGATGCAAAAACCTTGGCCCGAATGGGCCCGCATGGTGGGCGCGCGCTGGGCCGCGTCCGATCCGAAGACCGGACACGGCACGCGCCACGCCTATCAGGTCACCTGGAAAGACTCTGCGCATCCCATCGCCGCGGGCCTGCCTTCGCACTTCCTCATCAGCGATGAGCTCTATCACAACTTCCGCCTCGAACCCGGCATCCATGTGCTCGCTACGGCCTTCGATGCCCTCAATCAACGCGGCACCGGCAAGGACGAGCCCCTGCTCTGGACCGTCGATTATGGCAAAGGCCGTGTCTTCCACACTGCGCTCGGCCATGATCTCGCGGCCATGCTATCGCCGGGCTTCGTCGCCTCCTACGCCCGCGGCGTCGAATGGGCCGCCCGCAACACCGTCACACTGCCTGCGCATATCGGCCTCAATCCCAAGGACAAGGACGCCGTGCGAGTCCTGCTGGTCACCGGAGGCCATAGCCACGAAACATCGCTCTACGGGATGTTCGAAGGCAATCCCAGGATCCGTGTCGATGTCGATCCGCACCCCGCAGCCTTCCGCCGCGACATCCGCAAAGCCTACGATGTCGTCGTTTTCTACGACCTCATGGCAACCATGCCCGAGGAACACAAGGCCAATTTGAAGGCCTTTGTCGAATGCGGAGGCAAAGGGATCGTCGTCCTCCATCACGCCATGGCCGACTTCGCTGATTGGGATTGGTGGTGGAAGGAAGTGGCCGGCGGCGGCTACGACTTGAAGAAATCGGGCTTCCAGCACGACCTGGAACTCATCGTCCGTCCCACCGGCAATCACCCCATCGTCAAAGGGCTGCCCGAAATGCGGGTCTATGATGAGACCTACATCCGCGTCTGGCAGGGCGAGAACATCCAACCCCTGCTCACCATCGATCACCCCACCAGCGATCGCGTCGTCGGCTGGATTGGCCCTTCGAAGACCTCGAAGGTGGTAGTGCTGCAACCCGGCCACGGCCGCGAAGCACACGAAAACCCGTGGTACCGTACGCTCGTCGAACGAGCCATCCTGTGGAGTGCCGGCCGGTTACCGTAGCAAACTGAGCAACGCCCGCAGTTCCTCGCGAATCGGCTCCAGCGCGGAAGCTGAGATGCCGCTTCCAAACAGGTCCCCCTGGATAGCGGGGGCTGTCGCCACTTCCAGCTTCTTCTTGCCCTTGACCGGCTGAGGCTTCGATGCAGCCTTCGCCGCCAGGTAGTTCCGCGCGCCCTCTATGGTGAATCGTTCATCGTAGAGCAGCCGCTTGATCTCAAGCACTAACTCCACGTCTTTGCGGCGATAGAGCCGGTGCCCGGTGCCCGATTTCTTGGGACCTAATTGCGGGAATTCACTTTCCCAGAAACGGAGGACGAATGGCTTCACTTGAGCCAGCTTGCTCACATCGCCGATACGGAAATAGAGCTTGTCCGGAATTTCCGGGTGGGGCTGGACCGTCGATACAGCAGGGTTCGCCATCTTCTCTACGCTACGAGGGGAGGCTCCATTCAATCCTAGTGAAATCAGCGGTCTGCGTCAAGGATGAAGTGCCAGGCCCCGAAATGTCGCCTACCCGGTGTCATGCTTCCTCTTCTCCTTCTTTGTGCTTCCATTGTTCAGGCCGGTCCCATCTGGGAAACGGGCGGACTCAGCCTGCAGCAGACCAATTACGCCCGTCTCGATCTACCCGGCGATACCCAAATCTGGCAGACCATGTTGCGCATCACCAACAACAATCCCTTTCCTGTCTACCAGGCGGGTTTCCTCACCTACTCCGAGCAGATGCAAGGGGTCGCCGCCAAATGGAACGATACCACCCATACGTGGAGCACCCCGGCCAATTCGGGCTATGTTATCGAGTCGCGATTTCTCCCCGAATCGCTTTCCACCACCCCGCCTGTAGGAAATGGGATCGATGCCAATTCCTCGCCAGCCATGCGCTCCATCGGCGACCTGGCGCCCGGCGAAAGCGTCGACGTAGTCTGGATGGACGTACTCCCCGATACCGTCGACGATTTCTGGTTCAGCGGCAGCATGGTCTACCGGCGCGATGCCCCTCTCTACTCCAGGACAGATATCCCTGGCCAGCAGACGCTGCTTTCCGTCTTCGACATGGCGGGTGGAGCGAAGCTCTGGAAAACCCGTTTCCTTTGGACCAACAACACCCAGCGCACTCTCGATCTGATGCTGTTGGTCTCCGCAGTATCCCTCAACGGGGAGTTGGCGACGTACGACAATGCCGCCCGCAAGTTCACCACCGGCACTCTCAGTGCCAAGGCAGCGAACCCCAACAATTACATGCCGCTCAGCCAGACGGATCTCGCGGTATTTGCGCCCGGAGTGAATGGGTCGTCCAAACTGCCAACCTTCGCTATCGGCATTCTCAATGCGGGGCAAAGCGCCTATGCCGATACCTGGTTCGAAATGGACGACTCGGTGAACAGCTTCTTCTACTATGGAAACGTCATTGCCTCGGACGTGCCAGAGCCAGGCGCCTTCGTTCTGGCTGCCCTCGGTTTCGCGGTGATCACCTTGCGCGGCTACTCGCGCCAGGCGAAGCGGTAGGTCCCGGACCCGGCTTCGTACACAGGGCGGCCCGCATCCATCTTCAGGAAGCGTGTGCCGCCGTCTTCCTTCACCTGCTCCTTGGAGCCAGCCGGCAACTCGACCCAAGCCGTGGCGTTCGGCGGCACGGTCACGGTCAACTCCCAACCGTCGGCCGTCTTGCGCCACGCCGAGCCGATGCGACCGCGAATGGAATCGTAAGCCGCCTCAATCGAGGTGAGCTTCTGCTCTCCTTCGTACCCCTTCGTCGGAGGATTGGGACGGATGCGAATGCGTTCATAGGCAGGCCCTTCCGTATCAATCCCGGCCAGCCGCGAGAAGATCCATTCGCTCACCGCGCCAAAGGCGTAGTGGCTGAACGAATTCATACTCGGCTCGTGGATGCCGCCTTCCTTCGTGTAGCTGTTCCAGCGCTCCCAGATCGTCGTGGCGCCGTTCTCCACTTCATAACCCCACGAGGGGAACTGCCTCGATTGCACCAGCCGCAGGGCGAGGTCGTTATGCCCCGTTGCCGTCAGCGCCGGAATGAGCGGCTTCGTTCCGAGGAAGCCCGTCGTCATCTTGTAGCCGCTCGCCTTGACCAGATCGGCCAGGTGCTGGCCCGTCTGCATGCGCAGGTTGGCAGGGATCAGATCGAAGTGCAGCGCCAGCGCGTACGCCGTCTGCGTCTCCACTTTCATCTTCCCGTCGGGGAGTACGTAATCTCGTGCAAAGCGGTCTCGGATGTTGCGGAACAGCGTCCGGTAGCGCTGCGCCTCGAACTCCTGATTGCTGGCCGCGGCCATCTCTTCCATCAGCTTCGCGTCGTAGGCGTAGTAGGCCGCGTCGATCAGCTCAAGCGGAGTCTGGCTCCCGATGGCCAGCCAGTCGCCCCACGGGTTGCCATGCTTCACGCCGCGAAACTCGGGGCTCGCCGCCTGGCGGAACTCCATGAAGCGCGTCATCGCCTGCCAGTATTGCTCGATCATGCGCCGGTCTCCGTACACCTTCCACATCGTGTGCGGAACGATGATGCCGGCATCCATCCACGCCGTGCCGTAGCTCGCATTGCCGCCGCCGTGCTGCATCGGATATGGTGCGTAATCCGGAAACGCGCCGTTGGGCCGTTGCGCCTCCACAAGGTCGCTCATCCACTTGGTGAAGAAGGCCGCCACATCGGCGTGATAGCTCGCCGTGCGCGCGTAGGTCTGCGCATCGCCGGTCCAGCCGAGCCGTTCATCGCGCTGCGGGCAATCCGTAGGCAACTCCACGAAGTTCGAGCGCTGCGTCCAGACGATGTTTGTGTGCAGCTTCTCGAGCATCGGATCCGAGGCTTTGAAGCTGCTCGTCAACGGCGTGGCCGAGTGCACCACGATTCCCGTCAGCGTGCTCAAGTCCGGCGTGGACGGGAACCCTTTCAGCTCTGCGTAGCGGAAGCCGTGATAGGTGAACCGCGGGGTCCAGCTCTCTTCGCCCTTGCCGCTAAAAACGTACGCATCGATGGCGCGCGCCTTGCGCAGGTTCTCTCTGCTCAGCCGGCCGTCCTTATGCAGCATCTCGCCGAACTCGAGCTGCACCCGGGTGCCCGCCGGCGCGGTTGCTTTCAGCCGCACCACGCCCGAAAAGTTCTGGCCGAAATCGAAGAGATAGCCGCCTCCAGCCGTAGGCGTGACCCTCACCGGCTTGATCTCCTCCACTGGCATCACCGGAGGCGCAAGGTAGGACTGCAACACCTGTGGGTGTTGGAAGCCGAGTTCCACCAGCCGGTCGCCGCCGCGATCAGTGAACGTGGCGCGCGTCGATCCATTGTCTTCGGCGCGGATGACATTGGCCCACTTCGCGTCATCGAAACCCGCGCGCTGCCAGCCCTCGGGCTCGAGCCGTGCATCGTGCGTCTCGCCCATCAGCAGGTCCGCTTCGAGCGTGCCGCCTGTGGCTACCTTCCAGGTTGCGTCGGTGTAGAGCAGCTCGCGCTTGCCGTCGGCATACTCGATCTCCAGTTGCGCCAGCAGCGCCGGCGTCTTTCCGTAGAAATAGCGCCCCGCTTTGTTCGGCCCGTAGCCCACCAGCAATCCATAGCCGACATAGCCGCTATACCAGCCCTCGGCGAGAATCATCGAGAGCACGTTATCTCCCGAGCCCACCAGCGGCGTCACATCGAGCGATTGATAGTAGCCGCGCTGCCCGTAGTCGGACCACCCCGGCGAAAACATCCGCTCCGAGACGCGCTTGCCGTTCAAGTACGCATCGTAGATGCCCAACGCCGAGGCATAGAGCATGGCCCGCTTCACCGGCTGCGTGGCGCGGAACGGCTTGCGGTAGTAGCGCGGCGCGGGCAGATAGAGTTTCTCCCTGCTGGTGTGCAGCGGTGTTGTGTCCTGATGGCTGATCCAAGCCGCCTGCCAGTCGCGGATGGAAAGCAGCCCCATCGACCAGCGCGCGGCTTCGCTCCAGTTGGAGGGCTTGTTCTCCTGATCCCACACGCGGACCTTCCAGAAGCACTGCTGGCGCGAGTTCAGCCGCGAGCCTCCGAAGGCGATCTGCGCCGCTTGGCGCGACGTCTGCTTCCCGCTGTCCCACAGGTCGCCCTTGCCCGAAGCAAGGTTCTGGGCGCTGCTCGAAACCAGAATCTGATAAGCCGTTTGCCGCACGTTGCGCGCCGCCGATTCCAGCCGCCAACTGAGCCGTGGAGCAATTCCGGTTATGCCGTCGGGGTTGCGCAGATACTCCGTACGAAGATCGGTCACCGTGACGGATTGAGCAAACAGAGAGGAAGTGAAACAAAGAAGCAAAACGAGACGCATCGAATCCATGATAGGCCCAATCAATTGGCCAGTTGCATGCTAAGTGAGGGACACATGAAGAGGTTTGTGCTTTGGGGCTTGTGCGCGATGGGTGTCGCCTTCGCGGGAATTCAGTTCGTTCCGGTTGCCCGGACCAATCCACCGTCGATTGCCGCGCGCGGTATCGACGCCCATCTTGACATTGCTCCTCCGGTGAAAGCGTTGCTCAATCGCTCCTGTCACGACTGCCACTCCAACGACACGCGCTGGCCTTGGTACAGCTACATCGCGCCAGCATCGTGGATGGTCGCGAAAGACGTGGAGAAAGCGCGCAAGATCATGAACTTTTCCGATTGGACGGATGAAGCTGGAGGGAAGCTGGAGAAGGCGATTGGGCTATTGATGGCTTCCTGCACCGACGTCACGGTGGGCCGCATGCCCAAGCCCGAATACGTCATGCTGCACAGCCAGGCGGCGCTCAATAAGGGGGATATTAAAGACTTCTGCCAGTGGACGGCAAAAGAAGGGGGGCGCCTTCTCGCTCTACGCAAGAAGCGCCCCCGTTAAGCGCACACACACAGAGATAGGAAAGCTACTTCTTCATCCGGTGGACGGAGTGGCAGCCCTTACAGGACGCGAGCACGCCGTTGTTCAGTGCTTCCATCGCCGCTTCGGTATTCTTCGCTTCGGCGGCTTTGAGCACGGCTTCCGAGCCTTCCCGCAGTTTGGCGGAGGCATCGGCCCACGCCTTGTCGGGGCAGCGGCCATCGGCCATCAGGATGTGGCCGGCTTCGTTCAGCATCTGGGCGTTCATCACGATATCGGCCCACGCTTTGTCATCGGCCGGGCCGGCCTTGAGGGCCTTGGCGAGTGCAGTGCACTGCGGCCCATTGATGGCTTTCATCAGAATCTTGGTTTCCATGGGGCGGGTTTTGCCTTTGGACACCTGCGCGATCATAGGGAGCGAGGCGGCCAGCAGGCAGGCAGCGGCGAATGTCAGCAATTGCTTCCGGTTCATAGGTTCCTTTCCGAACGGACTTGGGTTCCCCGATTGCAGCAAGTAGGGTGCCAAGCCGGAGAACCGCGAGTTCCCTAACAAAGTCCCCGTTGGGGAATGAAGGGGTTGTGTCTTTTCACCCACGCAGTAGGGGCAATGCACCCAGTTTTGGGTGTATCCTCACCTCAGGAGAATTCATGGAACTCACCCGGCGAACGGCCATCGGCAGCGCTTTGACTGCGGCGGCGGTGTCCGCGCAACAGGGCCAGAAACGGCCGAACATCCTCTTTATCTGTTCCGACCAGCACGCTGGCGCCTATGTTGGGGCCAATGGCCACCCAATCGTGCGGACTCCTAACCTGGACCGGCTCGCCGCGCGCGGGACCAACTTCCGGCAAACGTACTGCGGAAGTCCAGTGTGTGCTCCGGGGCGGGCGGCGATGATGACAGGACAGTTCGCCTCTGACGTCGGTTCGTTCTGCAACAGCACCCCGTTCGATGGGCGGGCTTTGACTTGGGGCAACCGGCTCACCAAAGCGGGCTATCGCTGCTGGGCGACCGGCAAAATGGATCTGTGGCAAGGCAAGGACTTCGGCTTCCGCGAGGAGAAGACCTCGCACGGGCATTCTACTGACCCCGATATTACGTCACTCTTCCGCATGCCGGTGTGCTTCCGCGCGGGAGAACGCGCCAACGCCAACGGCAGCTTCGCCGACCGTGTGGCGCCGGACAAAGACAAGGCGGACCGCGCTCTGCGCTTCCTGCGCGAGGAATCGAAGCGGGGCTCGGAGCCTTGGTGTATGTATGTCGGCTTTACCAAGCCGCATCCCAAGTTCCATGCCCATTCGAAGTATCAGGAGATGTATCCGCCGGAGAAGATGCCGCTGCCCCAGTGGCCGGCGAACTACCTGGAGTCGCGCCATGCCGCCTTCCAGATGCTGGCCAACTTCAAGAACATCCAGAATCCGGTGCCTCGCGAGCGGGTGCAGAAGGCTCGCGCCGCCTACTTCGGCCTGATCACCGAACTCGATGGGCTGATTGGCGAATTGATGGACGAACTGGACCGTTCCGGACAGGCGGAGAACACGCTGGTGATCTACACCAGCGATCACGGCGAGATGCTCGGCGAGCACGGCCTGTGGCTGAAGAACGTGCTGCTCGAAGGGGCGGCGCGTGTGCCGCTGATCATGGCCGGGCCGGGGGTAGGGAAGGGCAAGACCGTCGATACTCCGGTGAGCCACGCCGATATGGTGGCCACGATGTTGCAGGCGGGCGGCGCCGAACGCAGCAGGGAACTACGAGGCCATTCGCTGCTGGATGGCTCGCATCCGGGCTATGCCTACGCCGAATCGCATTCGGAGGGCAACGCCACCGGCTCATTCCTCATCCGCAAAGAGAATTGGAAGTACATTTACTTTACGGGCGATGAGCCGCTGCTGTTTGATTTGAAGAACGACCCCGGCGAGTTTCGCAATCTGGCCAAGGACAAGCAGCACGAAGGGGTAAGAAAGGAACTGCACGGGCTGCTGACAACGCTGGTGAATCCCGACGCCGTGACCGCCGCGGGCTTTGCCCGGCAGCGGGAGGTGCGGGACCGGCTGGTTCGCGAGAAGTCGCGCCAGGAATTTCACGAGGAGTTGGTTGGACGGCTGGGGCCGATTCAGGCGAGGCTGCTCACTGAGGAGTGTTTCAGGGGCAAGGCTATTTGATCTGCTTGGTTTGCAGATCGCTCATCATGCGGTTAAACTTCTGCCGCTGCTCTTCGTTGAGGATTTGGGTGATGCGGAACTTGCCTTGGGCGCGGACATCGTTCATCTGCTCCTGCAGGCTCTGGTAGTACATTACAAAATCGTTGAGGACGGTCTCCATCTGGCGGGTCTGTTCGTCGTTGAGGCTGAGCTCACGGCGGAACCGGTCGAGGGAGATTTCCTTGCCGCCTTCTTTCCAATAGGACTGGGGCCTACGGAAGCTTTGGGAGAAGCCAAGGCGCATGGTGACCGCTCCGGCCATGGCGCCGCAGACGAAAACAAGCAACAGGATGCTGAGGATACGAGGGTTCTGCCACGTCATCCTGGAATCAGTCATCTCTGGTTGCTACTCCTGATAGGTGGTCAACTGAACGAAGACGGTATTGCGGTCCCGTTCGAGGTCCACCAACTGGGTGGAGGGAGGCGCGTCTTCGGCCAGAATCTGCTCAGGCATTGAGGAGGCCATCATCTCATCTTTCGGGCTGGTGAAGAGGAAGATGCCCAATACTACGGTGAGGACAGCGGAGGCGTACATGAGACGGCGGGCGAAGAGGGGCTCGAGGAAGACGCTCCAGATGGAAGTGCTTCGCTGAGTCTCGATACGGTCCATGACGCGGGCGTAGAAGCCGGCGGACGGTTCCAGTTCCTGAGCGGGGCGCAGGGTCTGGAGGATTGCGGACTGCGACTGGAACAGTTGAGCGAGTTCACTGCATTCCGGGCACTGTTTGAGGTGCGCGAGGAATGCGGGCTCAGGCTTGCCAGCCAGAAACGATTCTAGACCTTCCCGTGTGGGCTGGTGCATATGTCTTCCCTCGTAAGTCACTGCCAAACTGCGGATCTTGGTTGGGGGGCCTCATTGTGCCGCCTCTCACGTCCGCTTGCTATGCGATCGACTATCACCAACGTACAAGCTTTCTTTACACGGTAGCGGGTTTGCCGCCCCGAAACAACTTCTGCGACGCCTTCAACAGCTTTTGGCGCGCACGGAACAATTTTACTTTAATTGTGTTCTCGTTCAAACCGGTCCGTTCGGCGAGTTCTTCCACCGAGTGCCCCTCCACTTCTTTAAGAAGGATGAGCTGCCGGTCTTCTTCGGAGAGCTTTTCGAGAAGCTTGAGGGCGAGATCGCGCCGGGCGAGAGATTGATCGACAGCCGGCTGATGGTCGCTGACCGCTTCGGAGTTCTCCATCTTTCTTGTATCTTCTTCCGAGAAGTCGCTTTCATAGACGAGCTTCCGGACGCGCTTCTTGCGCAGGTAGTCGTAGCACTCGTTGACTGTGATCTTGTAGATCCAGGTGAGGAGAGAACTACGGGAATCAAAGTTGTTGATGGAGAAGTAGACTTTGGCGAAAACCTGCTGAGCAATGTCCTCGGCGTCATTTCGATTGCGAAGGATGCCAAAGATAATCGAGTAAACTTTGGCCTGATACCGCTCAACGATTTCCCGAAACGCAATCTCGTCGCGCGCCTGGACGCGTTTGACGAGGAGGGCTTCGTCTGCATAGCGGTTTTCCACTTTCGACCTGGTCCGAGGTTTCTCGGCGGCTGCCGGTATCGGAAGAACTGATGCTAGCCCGCTCATGCCATATCCGACGCGGCGGCTAGGATTTGGGTTTCATGGCAGTTGGACCCTCATGATAACACAGTCGGTTCCCCGCAATGGTGGGGATCGAGAGGGGGGAATCCTCCGGTCCTATTACTTTTGCGAATCTTTTGGATAGAGTAATGAATCTTTCCGTTGACAGTCGCAGTACGAAAACGTATACTGGCTCTGTTACTGTCTCTAACTCTCTCGGAGGAGTCTCGAATGACCAAAACACTGCTAGCGCTTGCCGCTCTCTCGGCAGCAAGCCTCACTGCAGCAACCCAAACTTTCTCTGTAACAACCAATCCCAACGGGTATAACCCTGGGCCAACGGTAAGTTACGATACTCTCGCCGTGTTTAATTCCGTGCCAGGTGGAAGCTGTGCGGCCGTTGGTGCACTCGGCGTTACCGCGACCTGTCTGCCCGGATTCGACAACCAAGGCGGAACCAGAACACTCACAGGTGTGAACCTTTTCATTGAGACCCAGATGAACCAAGGTGGAACTTGGCGCAACGACGGCGGCAGCCCTGCCACATACGGTTACGGTTACATTGGGATTGGTGGCGCGCCTGCAGCACAGATTCTCGTGAACGGCTTAGGCCTTGGGGCCGCTTTCATCCAGAATGGAACGGCAGCTTTCACCAATTTCCGAAGCGACCTTCAAAATCCCGGTGGAGTTGGCAGCTTTTCCACAGTCCAAGAGTTCGCAGATAACGGTGGTGGACCACTTGGGCCGGCTGTCCCGCTGGCTGGTTTTGACAACGGTGGCGCGCTGATTCCTTATCAAGTGCTTGCTCAAGCAGGATTCCTCTCTACTTGCACCAACGGCAACTGCTTCTCTGATATCCAGACTCGTATGGGTGCACGCATCACCGTGCAGTATACCTATACGGTGGATGAAACTGGAGTACCGGAACCTTCGACGAACGTACTGATGGGCGCTGGCCTGTTGGTTATCGGACTGGTTTCGCGCAAGTTTGTCCGCTAGGATTGAATCGATTCTCAGGCAGCCGGGTTCCCGCAAGGGTTCCCGGCTGTCTTGCTTTGTGGGAGCGGCCTCTTTCGCCGCTCAGGTACTTTCTGGTATAGTTTAAATTGAGGTAATCAAGATTCCATGATCCAACTGACCGAACGCGCTGTAGACAAGGTGAAGGAGATCCTCGAATCGCAGGAACCGAAGCCGGCCGGGCTGCGGATTTCCGTGGTAGGTGGCGGGTGCTCGGGCTTCAGCTATTCGATGGCCTTTGAGAACGCCCCGGGGCTTCTGGATAAGACGTACAACTACAACACACTCCGCGTCTTTGTGGACCAGGCGAGCCTGCTCTACCTGGACGGCGCGGAAGTGGATTACGTGGAGACGCTGGAAGGCTCGGGCTTCAAGTTCAACAATCCGAACGTGAAGTCGACCTGCGGCTGCGGCAGCTCGTTTAGCGCCTAACCTCCGGTAGAGACAGAGATTGAGTTTCGCGGGTGAATCCCGCTACGATAGGGACGCTGAGACCTCCTCAGCGTCCCTTTTGTATTTCCATGCTTGAAAAACTGACCACGGAACAGCGGAACCCCGCCAGTGAACGAATTGATACGCTCCCCACGCTGGAGATGCTGCGGGTGATCAATCACGAGGACCAACAGGTAGCCCTGGCCGTGGAAGCAGAGCTGCCCAATATCGCCAAAGCGGTGGATGGAACGGTGACGGCGGTGCGGGCTGGGGGCCGGCTGTTCTACATGGGCGCCGGCACCAGCGGACGCCTGGGGGTGCTGGACGCCTCTGAATGCCCGCCGACGTTCAACGCTCCGCCGGAATTGGTGCAGGGAATCATGGCTGGTGGGGAAGCGGCGTTGGCGCGCGCCGCCGAAGCCAATGAAGATGACCCGGAGGCGGGCGTCCATGACCTGCTGGCACACGGGTTTACAGGGAAGGATGTGCTCTGCGGCATCGCCGCCAGTGGACGTACTCCTTACGTGCTGGGTGCGATCGCCAAGGCGCGGGAACTGGGTGCGTTCACGATCGGGCTAGGCTGTGTGGCCGGGTCAGCGTTGTCGCAGGCAGCTGAGGTGGGAATTACGCCTGTGACGGGCCCCGAGATCCTCACTGGCTCGACGCGGATGAAGGCAGGGACTGCCACCAAGCTTGTCCTGAACATGCTCAGCACGGGGCTGATGATCCGGCTGGGCATGACCTACGGCAACCTGATGGTGAATGTGCAGCCGAAGAACGTGAAGCTGGTGGACCGGGCGCAGCGGATTATCGCTGAGGGGGCCAGCGTGAGCCGGGAGGAAGCGGAACGGCTGCTGGAGGAATCGGGGCGCAGTGTGCGCACGGCGATCGTGATGGCGCGGCTCGGTCTGGGGCGGGCAGAGGCCGAAGCGCGGCTCGCGGCCTGCGGGAACGTCGTGGCGCTGGCGTTGGGGGAGAATAGATAAGAATGGATAAATTTGTCATTTCGGGTGGAAAGCCGCTTTCCGGAGATATTCCGGTCAGCGGGGCGAAGAATTCGGCGCTGCCGGCGCTGGCCGCCTCGCTGCTGACGGGTGAACCTGTGGTGCTGCGGCGCATCCCGCGGGTGAAGGACATTCGCACCATGATGGGCCTGCTTTCCTCGATCGGGGCTTCGGTGGAAGAGGATGCCGGCACGGTGACGCTGCGATTGGGCGGCGCGGTGACTCCCGAGGCTCCTTATGAGCTGGTGAAAACGATGCGCGCGTCGAGCCTGGTGCTGGGGCCGCTGGTGGCGCGGCACGGTCGGGCTCGCGTGTCGATGCCGGGCGGTTGCGCGATCGGGGCGCGGCCGATCAATCTGCACGTGCAGGGGCTGGAACATCTAGGCGCGGTGGTGTCGCAGTCGCATGGCTATATCGAAGCCGTGGCGCCGGCGGGCGGGTTGCGCGGGGCGACGGTTCATTTCGACCGCATCACCGTAACCGGAACCGAAGACCTGATGATGGCGGCGGTGTTGGCGAAGGGCTCGACCGTGCTGGAGAATGCAGCGCGGGAACCTGAGGTGCAGGACCTGGCGGCCTTGTTGAACAAAATGGGTGCCAAGGTGGAAGGCGCGGGCACATCCACGATCCGAATCGACGGCGTGGAGGAGTTGCATGGCGCCGACCATGCCATCATTCCGGACCGCATTGAAGCCGGCACGTTTCTCATTGCCGGGGCGATGGCCGGCGGCGATGTGACGGTGAGCGGTTGCGAGCCGGAGCATCTGACGGCGCTGGTGGCAAAGCTGCGGCAGGCTGGGGTGGACATCAGCACGGTAGGTGAAGGCGTGTTGCGCGTGCGGCGGAGCGGGGGACTGCGGGCAACGGACATTACCACCGAGGAACATCCCGGGTTTCCCACCGATCTGCAGGCGCAGTATCTGGCGTTGATGACGCAAGCCGAAGGCATCAGCTTCATCACGGAAACTATCTTTGAGAACCGCTTCATGCATGCGCCGGAGTTGCAGCGCATGGGGGCCAGCATTCGTATTGAAGGGCGGCAAGCGATTGTGGCCGGCCCACGGCCGCTTTCCGGCGCTCAGGTGATGTCGTCTGATTTGCGCGCCAGCGCGTCTCTGGTGATTGCCGGTCTGGTGGCAAGCGGAGAGACCATTGTCGACCGGGTGTATCACCTTGATCGAGGCTATGAGCGGATGGACGAGAAACTGGCCCGCGTAGGGGCGACGATCCGGAGGACATCATGAAGCACAGTGCAGGATTTCTGGCGATTGTGAACGACGCCAAGCAGCGGGTTAAAGAAATTGATATGGCGGGCTACCGAGCGCTGGCCGAGGCCGGCGAGGACATGGTGCTCATTGACACGCGTGAGGAAAGCGAGTGGGCCGCGGGGCATGCGGCAGGCGCTGTGCACCTGAGCAAGGGCATCATCGAGCGGGATATCGAAAAAACTGTTCCGGATACGGGGCGAAAGCTGGTGTTGTATTGCGGCGGCGGATACCGTTCGGCACTGGCGGCGGACAACCTGCAGAAAATGGGTTACACGAACGTGCTGTCGCTTGATGGTGGTTGGCGCGCCTATTTGGAATCAGGCCTGCCGGTGGAAAAATAGATCAGCCGTTGCCGTACAGGACCTGAAGCAGGCGGATCAGGACGTAGCCGAGGCAGGTGGTTTCGACGTACATGATGAAGCGGAGGATCCAGCCGCTCATGAACTCGAAGCGCAGCAGCAGTGCGCAGCCGAGCGCGATGTAGACCGGCAGGGGCTGGATGATGTCGTCGAATTTCTGGGTGTAGGCAATGAGGGCGACGTAGTAGATCAGCGGCCAGCTATTCTCGGCGCGAATGCGATACCGCATGAACATGGCGGTGGCGGTGAGCACCATCAACAACAATGTCGTGATGTTGAACGTAGTTGGCTGCATGGGTGCGACTGTAAAGGCCTAGAATGACCATAACAGACTCGAATACCCCGTGTGTGCCCGGTAATTCTGGTAGGTTAGGGTGAAAAATTCCTCCCGATAGGCATAGTGTTGATACCCTAGATTCCATCTCAGGCGATTGTGGAGGCGGACGGAAAGACGCGCCTGCGGGCTCTGATAGGACAGCGGGAAGGTCTGGGCGAGGTAGAAGGCATCGGTGCTGGCCACGGGGAAAGCGCGGCCGTCGCCGGTGTCTTTGGTGAGCGAGTAGCCGAAGTAGAGATCGGCGCGTTTGCGGATAGCGGCGCGGAGGCCGAAGTTCACACCGTGAAGATTGCTGATGTAGAGGGATTGGTTGCCCTCCACCAGGCGCGAGGCCGCGAAGTACGCAATGCCGGTGAGCGTATCGAGATGGAGCTTCGAGTAGCCGGCATCGAAGGAGAGCCAGTTTGATGGCGCCCAACTGGCGTCATAGGCATATTGGCGGGAGCGCGCGCTGTGGGCGAACAGATTCGCCGTGTTGGTGTTGTAGAGCGTACGCGTGAGCGCCGAGAGCTGGAGCGATTTCAGTTTGTATTGGATCCGCCCGTTGAAGGCGTGGTAGTTCTTTTCCGAGATGGGAAGGAAGGGGCGATCGGAACGGCCGACTTCGGCATCGAGCTGGATGGTGAGCGGCTTGATGGGGCGGAGACGAAGTCCGCCAAGTCCGCTGTTGAGGCGGTTGCTTTGCTCGTACTCGAAGATGTCGGTGAAACCAGAGAATGTCTGGCCTTCGCGCGAGCGGATGCGGCGGTCGGAGAAGTGATAGCCGCCGTAGACCGAGACGATGTTGTTGAGGGAGATGGTGGCGTCGGTGAGGTTTTGAATGGCTCGGATGCCGAGAAAGTTGAAGTTGAAGATGGCGCCCTGGGCATTGTTGTTGTTGATTTCGCGATAGGTGCCGGAGCCATCCATGCGTGTGTTCTGGAACGAAGTGTGGTTGGTGATGGTGACACGTTTGGAGGGGAGGACGCTCAGGTTGAGGCTGCCGGAAACCACAGGACGGCTGCCCGCGCCGGCCACGAGTACCTGGCGGTTCTGCGCGATCCCGAGGCGGTTGGCGCCGCTGGCGAGCTCATCGAAGAGGAAGTCGCGGCGGCCGGAAACATTCGAATAGCGGGCGTTGATGTTGAATGTGCGGGCGTTGCGAATGAGGGCCAGCCGCCAGTAAGGCGCGTTGCCCTGGTAGGGCTCGGTGCGCTTGAGGCTGGTGAGGCGGGTGTTGTCGGTGGGGTTGTTGCCGGCGAGGGCGGAAGCGTTGAGGGGGCTGTTCTCTTCATAGCGGTCCCAGCCGCGAAGGATGTTGAGACGGAAGCCGGCGAGTGTGGCCTCCCCGCCAAGTCGGTATTCGGTGCGGCGGCGGTCGACGTTGAGGAAGAGCGGAAACTCATCGCCGCGGGAATCGAAGAGCTGGGTGGTGGCGAGCCCGGGGCCGGTTTGCGAATTGCGTGTGTAGCCGCCGAAGAGTTTGAAGCTGCCTTGGGGGAACAGGGTGAAGTCGTGGTCCTGAAAGCGGCGGCGCGTGTCGAGGAGGTGCTGGCCGAAGGAGACCGTGAGGGCCGGGTTGTAGTATTCGTTAAGGCGCCACAGCATGTCGTAGCGATAGAAGCGATTCTTCTCGATGCGCAGGGAAGCGGACTGATAGGGGTCGTTGCCGATTCCCTGGGTGGTGAGCGAGAGGTCGTCGAATAGTTTGCCGTGGCCCTCGCGCGAGTTTACGCGCAACTGGCTGCCGAGGAGGCGGATGCCGTTGCCGAAGTTGACGTCGCTGCGGTACTTGCCGTAATTGCCGTCGACGGTGCGGAAACGGTAGCCGGCTTCAAACGAGTTCAGGATGTTGTAGCCGCCGTTGTTTTCGCCACGCGGATTGCCGACTTCTTCGCGCGTGGGAGCGACCGTGGGTTGGGCAAGCAGGAGTGCCGGGAAGAGGATGGGAAGGGCGATTCTCAGCATGGCTTACCTCAGGAAGGTTCGATCGGAATTCGAACCATGGATGCGGACATGGCAGGTGGTGCAGTTCTGATAGCGCGGGTTGCGCATGTCGTGTGTGGCGGATTGCAGCTCGACGCCGTCGTTCTGCCGGCCGAAAGTGCCCGCGCCGTTGTGGCATTCGAGGCAAGTGGTGAAGACGCTGGTACGGCGGAGAAGCTTGGCGTTGGTGGAACCGTGCGGATTGTGGCAAGACTCGCAGCCTTCAACGCGCACGGCGGCGTGTTCGAAGGCGAACGGCCCGCGTTTGTCGGAGTGGCATTTGAGGCACGGCTGTTCATTGGCGAGGGCTTGCGAGACCATACGCGGGCGGAGTCCCATGCGCCAGGTGGGCGCTGGTGTGCCGTGCGGGTTGTGGCAATCGGTGCAGCTCATGAACCCTTCGTTCACGCGATGTTTGAAGGGCATGGAGAATTGCGTACGCACGTTGGCGTGGCAGCCGTAGCAGAGGTCGGTCTGGCGCTTCGCGAGGAGGAACTTTGGCGTAGCGGGTTTATGGACGGAATGGCAGCTATTACAGGCGATGTTGCTTTGCGTGTGGGAGGAGCGATGAATATCGGCTCGCGAGTAATCCTTGCCGTGACACGCGAGGCAGGTATCGAGAGCTTGCCGGGAAGGCATCAGGGAGAACGCATTGGGGATAGTGGTGCGGCCGCCCATCGCCTCGATGTGCTTCTTTGCCGGGCCATGGCAGCCTTCGCAGCCCGTCTTGGCGGCGGGCTCTTTGGCCGACGCAATGCTCTTGTAGTGGGGATTGCGGAAGAACTCCTGCCACTGCACCGGGTGACAGGTCTTACAAACGGAATTGCCGACGTAGCCTTCCGCATCAGCGGCGGAGACTGCGTCGGCAAATGGTTTCGGTAGAGTTTTCGGAGGTGTTTGCGCAACAAGTGCGTAACAACCTGCAAGGCAGATCCAAAAAAGTCTCAAAGCGATGAACTCCCACCCAACGTCTCTTATTAGAACTATAGACGATGTGCAGGAGTTTCGCTTGGTTCCTCAAAAATTGTAAGAAACGCCCACCATGGGGGTGAAGTTGTGCAGCCAACCGGAGACGGAGGCTCCGCGATTGGGAGTGATGATCTTGGTGGGGACCGGAGAAATGTTGTCCTTCACTTCCACGCGGACCGTGCTTTTCTCCCCGACTTTGAACTTCACGCCGAAGCCGAGGACGGCCACAGGTGTGGTGTCGGTGGACTTGGTGAGGAGCGCGAACTCCGAAAGGGGCTGGGTGACGGTTTCATTGCCGCTGCCGCGGTAGTGCTTGATGCCGGCGCCGAAGGAGATATAGGGTCTTGTTTTCGAGCCGCTCGGGCTGAGGTGGAGGAGGAAGTCGTAGTGGATGAGATGGGCCTGAGCCCCGAATTCAGCCTTGCCGCCTGAGCCATCGAGTTTGGCGTCGTTGCGCTGGAAGGTGTAGCGGATTTCGCCACCCCAATACCGGCCGATATCCTGACCGAGGACGAAGCCGGCAGCGAAGCCGGGAGCGAAAGAGGCGTTGGCGGAGGCATCGCCTTTCTTCACATCCGTTTTGGTGTAGAACGATCCACCACCCACCGCGCCGATTTCCCACTTCTGCGCAAGGGCGCTCACGGGGAGCAATCCGACCACCGACACAAGAATAACGTTGAGCTTTTTCATTTCCTTGATCCTTTCCGACGAATCGCGCCCTGGCAAGCTCATGGGGCTGCGTGCTGTAGGAGATGCTGTTTGGGTTGGTGGGGTGTCGGCGGCTGCCGCACCCCACTTCAGTGATGTGTGTTGCTACTAGTCGACCACTCGAACGGCAAGGGATGTGGTGCTGCTTCCCTGAGTGACCGTGAGGGTTTGATCGAGGCCGATGGGCGTGTGGAACGGCACACGGGCGTTGATCTGGTAGACGCCGATGGTGCTGGGCACAAGACCGGCGAAATCGACTGGAAGGGCCACTCCGCCGATGGTGACGGCAGGTGCGATCAGGACCGACGCCAGCGGATCGCTGGGGGCCGGGACGCCTGCTTCCACCGAAGGTGAGGTACGGCCGAGGCCGGTGAGGTAGATGGTGATGGTATCGCCACGATGAACCGGGTTGGCATCGGTGACGAGCAAGCCGTTGTTGGCGCGATAGAGCGCAGGCAGATCGCGCTGTGTACCGGCCGTGCCGTTGCGGAATACGCCGGGAGCGCCAGGCAGAATGGTGAGATTGAAGTTATCGCTCACACCGCCGGGAGTGCGCAGCACCATCTGCACGCTGCCATCGACCTGGAAGGGCAACTGGCCGTTGATCTGTCCCGGGGAGACGAAGATCACGGGGACGGGGACGCCATTCACAGTGAGGCAGCTTTCGCCGAGCGCCGTGGGCGCGGGCATTTGCTGCGTGGCCTGATTGATGGGGCTCAGATCGCTGCCGAAGATGGACACGAGGCTGCCGGGAGCGACGGCGGAAGTGCTGTCGCCGGAGTTCACCACGCGCTCAATGCGCGGGATGGCCGTGGCGGCGTCGAAGTTCCAGGGCAGGACTGTGATGCCCGAGGTGGTCAGCGACACGAGAGCGTTGCGGCTGTAGAGCGGCTGTACCGTACGGGTGAAGATCTGCGTCCAGCGTTCATTGCTGTTCGAGGTGGTCGGTGCGCTGGTGGAAGAACTGGTGGCCGTGGCCAACAGCGGAGCTTCAATCATGCGTGTGCCGCGCAGCAACTGATTGCCGGTAAAGGCAACTCGCTGGATAATGCCGGGGCTGGCCGAATCCGGGGCCACGGTGCGGAAGCCGCCCTGGTCGAGGAAGGCGAAGCCGGAACTGCGGCCGGAGTTGGTTTCGAATGCGCCGGTGGAAACCAGCGATGCATTCAGGAGCTGGTTGCCGACAACGTACTGGTCGAAGCTGGAGGCGGCATAGGCGCCGGCCAGAGCCGGGAAGTCTTTGCGGCTGATCGTGAACGTGTCGGCGTTGGCGTCATAGAGAAGGACGCCTCCGGTGGCCTGCACACCGAGAATGGTGCGGCCGTTGGGCGAAGCCACGAGCACAGTGTTGATATCGATCTTGTTCTCGTAGACGCCGAGTGTCGGCAGCGCCACGGCGACACGGCTCGGGAAGTCGATGCGCGAGATCTTGTGCTCCGGTCCGGCTACGCGGCTGGCAGCGAGGATGGCCCGGCCGCTGGCTGCGATGGAACGCGGATAGTGTCCACTCGGCATGCGGATGGGGATAGACTCTTCCAGGGTTTCGAGGTCATAGACGCGGATGACCTGTGCCGCGTCGCTGCCTACGAGGAGCCAGCGGCGGTCAAAGGTGATGGCGAGCTGCGTCGGCACGTTGGCCGTGCGCAGCGTGGCAATCTGCGTCTGCGTGGTGGCATCGAAGACCAGCACCTGGTTGGTGTCCTGGCGCAGCACGTAGAAGCGGTCGCGGATGGGGTCGGCGAGCAGATCCACCAGTTGTCCGGGGATGTTCACCGTGGTTCCGCGTTGATCGGGCTCACGGTTGTTGATGAGCAACCGCACCTGTTTGATGAAGTTTGCTGCACGGGCGGAGGTGATGGTGAGAAGACCCGTTACGGTGCCCTTCTGGTTCTGGAAGGCATTCGGATCGACGTTGACGCGGAGCGTGGCCGGAGTCACGCCTTGCGACGGAGTCACCGTCACACCGGAGATATTGACAGAGACCGAGTAGTCCGTGTTCGAGCCGCTTGGATCGAGGAGGGTGATTTCCTGCGATGAAACGCGGCGGTCGCAGAAGTTGCCGCGGAAGACGAGATCTTCCCTGCTGGTGACGATGCGCGGGGCGCGGATGGTGTCGCCCAGCGGAAGAATCAGGATGCCGCTGTCAGAGACGCCGTACATCAGGGATGCGTCGGAGTTGACGATGCTCTTGCCGGCGAAGTTTTCCGCGATGTATAACTTCTCGCGGACCGCGAGGTTATCGGCATCGAGGACGAGCAGTTGCGGCGGCGGGGCCTGCTGGTTGGCGCCAGTGGTGGTGCTCGATTCGATGTACTGGGCGTAAATGCGGCCACGGACGTTGTCGAAGACGTGCGTGCCGATATTGAACGTGCCCTGCGCATTGGGAAGCTGGTTGTAGCCAACGTCCATATTGCGGTCATGCATGGCCCAGCCGCTCATGTGGAGCGAACCGTCGTAGTTGGAACTGACGACGCGCGGACCGGGCGGCGGCGCCCAAGTCCAAAAGACGGCGTTAATCCGCTTGGTGGTGACGTCGTAGGCGAACTCGAGGGTCTGGCCACCACTGCCACCGCCGGCGGAACTGGAGAGTGCGGCGGAGCCGAACACAAACAGCCCATCGCCGCTGGTAGCCATTGAGGCCGCCACGATGTTGGACGGGAAGTTGGTGAGGGGCTGAGGCAAAGCCTTGGTGGTGACACCGCTGATTGAGCCGAGGTTTGAGGCGTTCCCGGTGACGGGATCAAACAACAGGAACTCGGTGGCTGTAACGATCAGCGCCTTGTTGTCGAGGCCGAAAGCAACGCCCAGCGGGGCGCTGCCCAAGGCGAAACTGCTTCTGGAGTTGGCCGACAAATCAATGACGGTCACTCCGTTGCTTGGGCTTGCCGGCGCGGTGACGTTGCCATAGTGGGCGACCACGAGATAGCGTCCGTCGACACTCAGCGCGAGCGAAGACGGCTGGGCAGCGACGTTGATTGAGGACTGTACAGTGCCCTCGGATGCATTTAGCACGTCGACGCGATTGGCGGTGAAATTGGCGACATAAAGAACTCCGCGCGCCTCATCCAACGCCAGGTCAGAAGCGTGACCTCCGATGGCGACAACCCTGCCCACCGTGCCACCGACGACGGCTTGGGGGGCCGTCAACATGAGACAAGCAACCCCTGCCAAGGCCAGCCCGAGCCGGCTCGCTTGGAAAGCCCTCCATCGAAAGATGCTCTTTTTCATAAGCTTCACTCCGCTCATCGAAAATCCAAAACTTGTTTTCTGCCAGCTTGTGCAGCCGGCGCTGTTCTCAACTTCTCCCAAACCAAATGAGGAAACGTGGTGCGCAGAGCCCGCTGGGAAGCAGTTCCTGCAAGGAAGCCCCTTGCGAGCTCCGCGCTTCCTCTCCCGAAACCAGAAAAACCGTCCCTCGAGAAAACGCCGCCCGACGTGTTATTCCACGTTCTTCTTGCGGCGCATCACGATCAGTCCCAGAAACAATGCCGCCAGGACCGCGCATACGATGCGAATCATAGAGTTATCCATCGCCGTTCTCCTTTCCCACGACTCAATCCACCGGCGGCATTCTCTTTACAAAGCGCAGCCGGCTTTCCTGCAAAACTTGTCAAATGCTGTTCATCATCGGGATCAGCTCGCGGATGATCTTCATCACGACGGGACCCACGGTGACGATGAACAGAGAGGGCAGAATGCAGAAGAAGATGGGAAACACGAGCTTGACGCCGAGTTTCGCGGCTTTCTCTTCAGCGATCTGCCGGGCTTGCACACGCATATAATCGGCATGTGCGCGCAAGGACTGTGCAACGCCGGTACCGAAACGGTCAGCCTGAATGAGCACGGCGACCAGTTTTTTGAGGTCATCGACGCCAGCACGCTCGGCCATGTTGCGTAACGCTTCGGCGCGGCGTTTGCCGGCTTTCAATTCCAGGTTGACCAAGGCGTACTCTTCGCTGATTTCCGGGTGTGCATGCTCGAGCTCCTTGGCCACCTGGAGGATGGCCTGGTCGAGGCCGAGTCCGGATTCGACGCAGACGACCATCAGGTCAAGGGCGTTGGGGAGGGCGCGCTTGATCAGCTTCTGACGCTTGCGGGCGCGCAGGTTGACGTACTCATTGGGGCCGAAAAAGCCGAGTCCAGCGGCGGCGGCCACAGCCATGAACTTGTTGCCGGGGTCGGTGTCAGCGCCGAGGATGAAAATGCCCATGACGACGGGCAGAACAACGGCGAAAGCAGCCTTCGCACCATAAAGAACGGTGAGAGCGCTCTGATCCCGGTAGCCAGCGCGGATAAGCCGACGCTGCATTATGGTGACGTCCTTGGGCGATTGAGGGATCTGCTTGCCGAGCTTCTCCATCACCTCGCGCAAGGCGAGACTGGGATGGGAAGGCGTCTCGTCGCCGGCAACCACGCCGGCACCGGCCACGCGCTCGATTGCCTCTTTCGGGCGCACCCAGACTTTCAGGCCGAGCATGCTGATGCCGATGGCAACGACCAGAAAGATGAGGAAACTCAATAGGAATGCCATATCCGCTAGACCTCAATCGTGACGATCTTCTTGATAATTCCGTAGCCAATCAATTGCATCCCGATGCCTGCCGCGGCCATCAGGTGTCCAACCTCGTCATTGAGGAAGAAATTGGCGTACTCAGGGTTGACATAGAACAAAATGGTGGCGACCGCCGCGGGAATGGCGCTGAGTGCCATGCCGGTCATCTTGCCGTGCGCGCTGACTGCTTTGATCTTGCCTCGCAGCTTGAAGCGTTCGCGGATGACGTAGGCCAGTTTGTCGAGAATTTCGGCCAGGTTGCCGCCGGTGCGTTTCTGCAACATGACGGCGGACACGAAGAAATGCACGTCTAGTGAGGGAACCCGGCGGGCGAGCTTCTGGAGCGCCATTTCGAGCGGAAGCCCGAGGTTGTGCTCTTCGAAAGTGCGCTTGAATTCGCCGGCGAGAGGTTCCTGGAACTCACGGTGAATCATTTCGAGTGAAACGGAGAAGGCATGGCCGGCACGCATAGAGCGGGCGACGAACTCCAGGCTCTCCGGAAACTGCTCTTCGAATTTGTGCAGACGGGCAGCGCGCTTGCGGTGCACGTAGAAGAACGGGGCGCAACCGGCGATGGCACCGGCCACCAACGCGACACTGCGAAAATCAGCGATCGACCAAACGAGCAAATAAGCGCCGAGGAAGCAGGCCATGCAGGCGTGCACAAGACGGGTGACCTGCCAGCGCAGGCCGGCCTGCTCGAGGGCCTCCTGCAATTTGTCGTGCAGTTTGTACTTCTGCAGCAGCCGCACGGTGACCTTGCTGGTGACAGGGGCTTCGGAATGAATCAGTGAGGCCTGCGCCGGCCCCTCCTTCTTCTTCTTGTTGTTTTTCGGAGTGCCCGCCAGGCGCTGCCGGATTCGATCCATGTCGGCGTTTTTGAAAGCGCCGGAGATCAGAAACCAGATGGCGACCGAGGAGAACCAGATGACGAGGAGGATAGTGACAAAACTCATCTCTTAGACCTCCGCCACTTCGTCGAACAAGTCGGGCCGCAGACGGATGCCGGCGGCGAGCAGTTTTTCGTAGAATTTGGGCCTAATACCGGTGGCAGCGAACCGCCCCACGACCTTTCCTTCGGGAGTGAGGCCACGCTTTTCAAATACGTAAATGTCTTGCAAGGTGACGACCTCGCCTTCCATGCCGGTCACCTCGGTGACGTTCGTAACGCGGCGCGAGCCGTCAGAGAAGCGCGACGCCTGGACAAAGATATGGACCGCGCTGGCGATCTGCTGGCGGATGGAGGTCAACTGCATGTTGGAGTTCGCCATGGACACCATGACCTCAAGACGGGATACGGCATCGCGCGGGGAGTTGGCGTGAATGGTGGTGAGCGAGCCATCGTGACCGGTGTTCATGGCCTGAAGCATGTCGAGCGCTTCGGTGCCGCGGACTTCGCCGACGACGATACGGTCCGGGCGCATACGCAGGCTGTTGACGAGGAGTTCCCGCTGACGGACGGCGCCCTGGCCTTCGAGGTTGGGCGGGCGTGTTTCGAGGCGCGCGACGTGTGGCTGCTTCAGCTGCAATTCGGCCGCGTCTTCGATGGTCACAATGCGCTCTTTGGGGCTGATGAAAAAGCTGAGTGCGTTGAGCAGAGTGGTTTTTCCGGCGCCCGTTCCGCCGGCGATGACGACATTCAACTTGGCTTTGACCGCCGCTTCGAGCAGTTCCATCATGCCGGGCGTCATGGCCTTCTTTTCCACCAGGTCGGCCGGCATCAGCTTGTCGGTGGAGAAACGGCGGATGGACATGAGCGGGCCATCCACGGCGAGCGGTGAGATGACCGCATTGACGCGCGATCCGTCGGCGAGGCGGGCATCGACCATGGGCGTTGATTCGTCGATGCGGCGGCCGACTTGGGAGACGATCTTGTCGATGATGCGGAGCAGGTGGGCGTCGTCGCGGAAGGTGACGCTGGTCAACTCGAGCAGACCTTTGCGCTCGACGTAGACCTGCTTGTGCGTGTTGACCAATATGTCGCTGATGGTCGGATCCTGCAGCAAGGGCTCCAGCGGGCCGAGACCGAAAACCTCGTCGAGCACTTCTTCGCAGATCTGCTGCTTTTCAAGCGAACTGAGCAGCGTTGGTTCGTTATCAATGAGCGAAAAAAGAGCCTGCCGGACTTCGCCACGCACACGCTGATTGTCAATGGTGGCCAGCGCCTCAAGGTTGATCTTGTCGAGCAACTTCCTGTGCAGCGTGAACTTGAGTTCCTGGTACTCCGGCTTGAGGGCCGTTTTCGGGCGCCCGGCATTTTTCAGCAGGCGCTGTTCCCAGGTCAGTTGCTGCGATCGATTTTCTGTTGTCGGAAGCATTTTTCTCCACTACCCCTTGTCGTTTTACGTTTCCGAGAACACCGGTTTGGCGTTCAGTACTCCGCTCAATTTCTTCTTATCGGCAGCCGCGGCTCCGGTGATTTTATGCGCCAGATTTTCGATAGCTTTGCCGAGTTCGCAATCCGCCGCCAGTGGCCGGCCGAGAGTGATCACCCGGTGCAGTGAGAAGTAATCATTGGGAAAACTGGCGTGGACAGGACAATCGAAGAGCTTGCCCAAATCGGTTCCGGCGAGCCCGTCGCGTTTGCTGACACGATTGACAACGACGTTGAACCGATCCTTACCAAATCCCAACTGGGTCAGTTGCGAGATGGCCTTGCGAGTCAAATGAAGGCTTGGCAATTCGCTGGTGGAAACCAGGAAGGCACGATCGGCGTCGGAGACGGCGAGCATGCTCAGGCGCTGGAAGATGGACGGCAGGTCAACGACGATCCAGTCATAGAGGAAGCGCATGTACTGCAGAACTTCCTGAACGCGGACGGGATCGATGGACTTCATGTAGGGTGTGTCCGGCGCTGTCAGAATGTCGACCCCACCACAGCTGACTGTATGGTTCGCCCAGCGTCCGACGTCCAACTGGCCATCAGCAAGTACATCAATGAGGGAATTCTTCTGGTTGACCTTGAGGAAGAAGCCGATGGATCCTCCCGTAAGGTCGAAGTCCGCGAGAAGGACTCTGCGTCCGGTGGCTCGCTTCAAGGCGAACGCGGTTTGCGTGGCTAGCGTGGAGGCGCCGGAGCCTGGTTTGCAACTGGAAAAGACGGTCACCTTGCCGGCATCCTGTTCGGCGTTGCCGTCGGGTTGCTTCAGTTTGCGGAGCCGGGCCACGGCTTCCTGCTGGATGGCGAGATCGAAAGGCGCGTAGAGGAATTCACAGGCTCCCTGCCGGACGGAGCGCAGGATGACCTCGGAGTCGTTTTGCGTATGCAGCCCAACGACGTGTACCGGCGGCTTTAAGGACGACAGGTAGCGAATCAGCTGGCTCGCTTCCTCAAAGCTGGTGGCCAGATCGATGAGGGCCACTTCGGGCTGCAACTGGCGAAGCCGTATCTCCAGTGTCTGCTGTGTGGGGTAGCTGCGTAAGTCACCGAGGATCTGAAATCCGTGCAGGCGTGGAACGGTGGATAGAAACAACTCGGCCAGTTCGCGATTCGGCGCAATGAGAATCGCGTTCAGCTCCGTTTCTCTCCCTGGTCTTCGCAGCATGGTAGTGGATCTCCCCGGCTCGTTAGCGTCCTACTTCTTGCGAGGGGCGACGGATTTGGACATGGCGCCAGGCGTGTTCGGCGTTTCGTTCGGCATGAACTCACGCGGGAAGGCCGGCAGTGGCTTCGGATCGCTCCGCTGCAGCGGCATGGTGATTTCCGGGGTGACCATGACCACGAGTTCGGTCTTGGTCTTGTTCTCGGTGCGGCTCTTGAAGAGAGCGCCAAGGATCGGAATGTTGGACAGGCCGGGGATGCGGCTCATGGTGTCGTTCACACGATCGTCGATGAGACCGCCGATGACGAAGCTCTGCCCTTCGCCCAGTTCGATGTCGGTTTCCATTTTGCGGGTGGAGAGAGCAGGGATGGTGAAGCCGTTGAAGGTAACGGCGTTGGCGAGGTCAATAGTGGAAACTTCGGGCCGCACATGCATCTTGATGGTCTTGTGCGTGGTGATGTTGGGATTGAAGTTCAGCCGGATGCCGAACTCGCGGAACATGATGGTGACGGCGCCGGCGTTGCCACCGCCCTGAAGGACAGGGACCGGGAATTCGCCGCCGACGTGGAAGCTGGCATCCTTGCCGTTAGTTGTCACCAGGTTTGGCTCAGCGAGAATCTGGAGCACGCCTTCGGTCTGCAGGGCCTTGACGAATGCCCCCAGGTTGAGGTCGGGCCGGAACATAAATATGTTCAGGGCGTCGGAGATGGTGAAGTTAGAACCGAAGCCTTCGTTGCGGCCTGGGATAGAAGACCGGATGTCGGTCGCATTGGGCGCCGAGAACTGCTGTGTGGAGGTGCGGCCGATGGTATTCAACGCACCAGTGGAAAGCAGGTTCACGCCGAAGGACTGAATGCGGTTGCGGTTCAGTTCGGCGAACTTGACGCGCAAGACGATTTGTTTGTCGACCGGCAGGGCGGCCACCTGGATGTTATTGACGATGCTTTTGGCGAGCGGGGTGGCGAGGACGGCCGCCCGGTCAGCGACGCTCTGAGAGCTGACTTTGCCGGTGAGCGAAAGCGAGTCCCGCGCTGCCAGGATGTGGATCTCTTCGTTGGGGAAGGTTTCCTTGAGGAGACGGCGGATAGGCTCCAGATTCACCTCAACGTTCACGTTGTAGAAGGAACGCTGGCCGGATTTGGACCACACCACTACCGTGGCTGCGCCAAGCCCTTTCCCATGGAGGAGGATCTCCCGCGTCGTTGCCGGAACGGCGTCGACGACATCCGGGCTGGAAGTGGAGATTCTCGAGATATCCTCTGGATAGTCAATGACCACGCTCTTGCCGAGAGCGACTTTGATATCGTCGGCCGATTGCGAGAGGCCGATGCCTGTCACGAAGAGGCTGAGAGCAGCCGCGACGCTCAGGCTGGACCGGAGATGAGAAGTTGCCTTCATAGCAGATATTCCCCGCACATGAGAAAGTTCAAGACGTAAGCTAGTTGTTCTTTAAGTTGGAAACGGTTTCCACGGATTTCTGATTGCCGCGGATGACCACAATCTGATCGACCGGGGGAGCGGGCGGCGGAGGCGGCGGTGCCGGAGCGGCAGCAACTACCACGGGCTTCACCGGTCGAGGCCGCGGAGCGGCGGCAGCCTGCTGTTGTTTCGGAGCCGCGCCGTAGAGTTCGGAAACCTGGCGTCCGGCGGTGCGTTCGATGGACTGATCGGAACCGTTCCGCAGGACGAGTTGAATGCGTCCTTCGTTGCTCGCCAAGGTGAGCAGTTCGGCCTGATCAGGGGTGACCAGAAGGGTCACGTTGGGGGCGTTGATCGCTTGGCCTCGCGCATCAGGTTGGATGGTGGTGCCGGCCGTGAGCACGAGGATGTTCTGCAAGACGGTGACAGTCTTCGAATTGTTATCCTGATGGCCCGGGGGACGGCCGGTCACAAGGATGTCGACGCGCATGCCGGGCATAACGAACCCAGCGACACCGACGACGTCATTGACGCGGACGGTCACCGCACGCATGCCGACAGGGATGATGGGCGCAATACCGAGGCCACTGCCGCGGGCGGCAAGGCGGCCTTCGAGCAAGGGCTCATCCAGAAGAATGTTGCTGACCACCGGCCGGTCGATGACTTCTTCTACTTTGCTGAAGCCCATCTTCGGGAACTGGTCATTGGAGACCTTGGTCACCTTGACGTCGGTGGGTTTGACAGTGATACCGACGGCGAGCGGCTTGGCAGCCACAACCAGATCCTTCAATTCACCCTGATCGGGCTTCTTGGAGGCTCCGGCGCGCGCCGTCATCTGATAAAAGAGACTGGAGACCACCAGCGCGAACAACAGGCTGACTCCGAGAACTGTTAAAAACCTGCGATCCATAAAGTCACCTTCCTAAGCCAACTGTGCTTTGATCGTCATTTGCTGGAACTTTCTTTAGCGGGGTACCAGAGAAAGCCAAACCCCCGCTGTAATCGCCGGAGCATACGGGATGGCGAGAGGCTTCTTCGTGCCATCCTTCTTCACCCACTGGCGAAGTCCGCTCCAGGTAATCACCAATGCGGCCAGCACCGCTCCGATGATTGCGGTCCAAATGGCCGCCTCGATCAGCCGGCTGACACCGAGAAGGGCGCCGAAGCCGGACATCAATTTCACGTCACCACCTCCCATACCACCCAGGAGGTAAAAGACCAGGAAAACCAGAAACCCTACACCGGCCCCTGCGGCCGCAGTGCCCGCGCCACGCCATCCGAATTCCGTGAGATGCCAGGCGAAGCCGGCGATGAGGGCGCTAAGGGGAATCCAGTTGGAGATATTGCGGTGCCACAGATCTTCGACCGTGGCGGCGAGACCGAGGAGGACGGCGATAAGAACCTGAGCCGACATTACCGCTCCTCAACAGCATGGGCGGCCGCGAAATCACGGGCATCGCGACGGCGATGATGGGGAGCATAAGCGTGCGTATCGCCAGAAACGGTTGACTGGGCGCCCACCGGTGTCCGCGGATTTGGCCTCAAGCCCAGCCACACTCGAGGGGCGGCAAAGCCGCCGTTGAGGGCAAATTCAGCCAATGCGCGGCCCGAAGGGAGGCACCATGTTCCAGCAGTTGTGGCAGGCAGAGAAGGGTGCGCGACAACAGTATCAAGATCTAACAGGTGCGACTTGCCCGGCTTCATTTGGGATGCGGTCTCCAATACTAAGTTCGGCCGGGTCGGGGGTTTTCATTAGATATTGTCAGGGCTTTTTTCTGGGATGACGGCTCCGAATAGGCAGAAGGTACTGGAGCATAAGTGCCTGATTTCTGCTTCCTTTCGAAAAGGAGCGCCAAGCCGTCGTCCTCCACCAGACGCCATTCCGGGCTCTGCTTGAGCAGAGAAGCCAACGACCAGCCGTTGGGGCTCAGGACGACATCAAAACCGTACTTCTCAAGGAGCTTTGCCCACTCGGAATGACCCTGCATCAGCTTCATGTAGTCACCGCCGAGTTGCTTGCCGTAGAAGTCACTCCGGCCGTCGATAAAGACTCGCTGTTTCGGGTAGTTGCGGTAGATGAGATAGTCGGCCCACTGGTCCATGGTGAGAACCCTGCCTTCCAGGAATTTCTGCGGATATTTGGCGGCCATTTTTGCCGGGAATTTCACGTCGGGAAAATCGGCCGGCCAATGCATTGTTTTCTCGGGCAGAATGAGGAACGCGAGGAGAACCACGCCAATCCAGGCACTCGAGCGGACGCATCCGGGGCGCATATCGTGGGCGAGACTGGCAAAAATTCCGCGGATGCTGGCCCGGGGCGCCGTTCCTAAGTACCGATTCCACAGTTCCGTCAGCGAGATGGCCACCCAGGGGGAGGCAACAATCATAAAAATGGGCACGTGGCGGACGCTGGTAAGCGAGTTATGAGCCCAGAAGAGGATCCACAGCACCGCGGTGACCTGACGCTGACGAAGCAGCCAGCCGACGGAAATGAGGGCGGCAAGTAGCACGATCTCAAACTGCATCATGCTTTCGGTACGGAAGGAGGGAGACTGAAACTCCTGGACACTGTCCTTGATGAAGTCTGAGCGCATGTAGTCAAAGACATGGAAATGGAGGTTCCAGCCGTAGGGGTTGGCGAGCGATGCCGCGGCGCAAAGTGCGGCCAGCAAGGTGTAGCGCTTTAACCGGGACAGCTCCCAATCTGTGCCGTCCTGCCAGACTCTCCATGCCGCTTCGATCGCTTCTCCGACGACAAGCAGCCCGAGACAGGCCACGAGACCGAGAAAACCCCCATGCAGGTTCGTCCAGACTGCGGTCGCGGGAACTAAGGCCCAAACATAAGGCGTGTGGCGGCGCCGGTCGGCATCGATCAGCCAAAGACTGGCGGTCATGCCAAATAGCGTGAACATATGAGGGCGCGCCAGATGATGGACGGTTGAAGCCCCGAATGCCAGCAGAGCAAGGACTAAGGCCGCAAAGGGGGTTGCCCCACGCCACATCATGTGGCGGAACAACAGCGTTCCGGCCGCAGTAAGGATGATGCCGGTGACCAGGACTAGCGCCTTGAGGCCAGCCAGTTGATGCAATAAGGCGAACGCGACATCGGCAAGCCACTCCCAGGCAAACCACGGATCTCCGGCGCGGCTAAAGGAAAAAATATCGGTACGGGGAACGGCTCCATGTTGGAGCACCCACTCCCCAGTGCGGATGTGCCAACCGGTATCGCCGTCTGCGAGCAGCGCCAGCCATCCGGCACTCCCGGCTGCAAAGAGCCAGATGAGTACGGCGATGAAGAGCAGATCAGAAAACGACGGAAGCAGAAACCGGGCGATGGGGGAACTCACCCCGCTCTGGGGCGAAGCGACATTGGTGCGTGCGTCTATGGAATGGGCCACTTGGGTAGATCCTCTGCGGTGGTGGAGGGCTCAGGTGCCAACGGAGTAGACGGTACCCGTCTCCCCCTCTTCGGCCGACTCCACTCCGAGCAGCTTGCGGCCATGCACAGCCAGCTCGAAACGGTCTTTTACGCCCGTCTTTTCAAAAATATGCATGAGATGAACCTTCACCGTGCCAGGGGTGATGGACAGCTCGGTAGCGATCTCCTTGTTGCGCATGCCGCGGCAGAGGCAGCTGACGATCTCGCGCTCGCGTGGGGTCAATCGAGGTGTTTGCCTGCGGTTCAGGAACCCGGCCACTTGCCCGGAGAGGGTGTGCTCGATCCAGACGCTGCCTTTCGCCACGGCCCGGAGGCAATCGACGATGAGCGTCGGGGGCAACGATTTTTTCAGAATCCCGCGGGCGCCGAGCTGCAGAGCACGAAAACACTCCACCTCCGGCAAGTCTACGATCCACAAGACAGGAAAGGAGTTAGGCGAGGCAGTTTTGACGTCCGTGAGGAATCGGAAGGAGTTTTTCAATCCCCCTGTCTGGTCCATGAGGACGATGGCGGGGCGAAGTTCGGCAATTCGCTCTAACGCTTCGGGTTGCGATGCGGTAGAGCCAACCAGGGACAAGTCCTGCGCGCGGTCCAAGACGCGGCGCAAGCCTTCTAGCACGATAGGCTGCGATTCGGAGGCGAATACAGTAATAGGGTCCACGATCCATTCCATAGATCGGACCGGGAGGCACGGAAGATTAGGCTAGGGTAACCTTAGACGGGGATCAGGCCTTTATATCATCCTTCTGAAAATCCCATTCAACCATGCGTTTTTGCTTTACGGACTGGTTCACCATGTGGGCGCAGGCAGCGGCCCGATGGCCGGTAAGGGCATTTTCGTAGGGTGATTTCCGGGTGCGGATGGACTCGAGCCAGCCGGCGAGATGGGTGATGGTGGAGTCGGCGCCCTCGGACTGGATCTGCTCGCTGACGGTGTGAATTGCTGGTTTGCGGGTGCCAGGTAACTCCGCTTCCCGCACTTTAGGATTTTTGTAGTATTCCTCTTCCAGTTTGGATGGCCAGCTCTCCACAATCCACCGGTTATCTTCTTCCGCCTTCTCGCGTTGGAAGGTCATGCCTCCGCCGAGAAGAATGCTTCCTTCTGTCCCGAGAATCTGGAAATTGCCTTCCGCGGACAGCTGGTTGTTAAAGGTGGAACTCAAGTTAACGGTAAAACCCTCCGGGTATTCAAGGACGGCATTCAGCGTATCGGGAACGTCACGACTGCTGGTCCAGCGATACAGCTGACCCATGGCCATGACCCGGCTCGGGGCTTTGGCGTCCATCAGGAAGTGGATGGTAGTGCAGAGGTGGACAAACAGATCGGTGGCAATGCCACCGGAATAATCCTCATAGCAGCGCCAACGGAAGAAGCGTTCCAGACTAAAGGAGCGTTTGGGAGCGGAGCCGAGGAACGCGTCCCAATTCACGGTTTTCGATGAAGCGTCGGGAGGGATGGGATAGATCCAGGCGCCAGAGGCACTATTACGATTGTAGGCGGCGCGGATCATCGTCACCCGGCCCAGCTTTCCTGCTCGGATTAAGTCCCTTGCTTTCAGCTGGGTTAGGGAACTGACGCCTTGGCTGCCGACCTGTACGATGCGACCGGTCTGGTTCGCTGCGGCGACGATCTCCAGACCCTCAGAGGAGCGGTACGTTAGCGGCTTTTCGCAGTAGACGTCTTTCCCGGCCGCCAGTGCTTCAAGAACCATGGGCTTATGCCAGTGATCTGGCGTGGCTACAACAACAGCATCAATGGACTTGTCGGCAAGGATATCCTTGTAAGACGTGAAGGACTTAGCGCTCTTTCCGACTCTTTCCAATGCTCGCGCAACCCGCCCGGTGTAGGCGTCGCTTACACCTGTGATCTGGGCGGCCGGCAGCGATAGAAGCGCCTGCATCAGTTCGTGCGACCTGGCACCGGTGCCGATGACACCGACCTGAATTCGATTATTCGCCGCTGTGGCCGATTGCGCGGCTGCCGTAGCGAGTCCGCTCTGCTGCAGAAATTGACGCCGGCTGTAAGGCATACAGGTAGAACCTCCGTCTGTTGAGCATTATAGACCTGTCGGTCGAAGTAGGCGATGTTCACAAGCGTCCTCAAGAGCAGCACCGACGCGCAGGACGAGGGCCTCGGCGAAGGCGTCGCCAACCAGTTGCGTGCTGATGGGAAGACCGTCGGCCAGGCCGCTGGGAATGGATAACGCCGGGAGCCCTAACATATTGATTCCACGAACAAATCTTGTGGAGGCAAGGCGTGCGTCCTCTTCCATCTCGCCGAACCGGACGATGTTTTCTCCTATGCGCGGGGCAACGTTGGGGGTTGTAGGCGTGAGAATCAGGTCGACGTCCGCGAGGATGCGGGCGAATTCCAGTTGGAACACTCGGCGGAGGCGCTGGGCTTGCACATATTCGGTGGCGGGTATGTACTTTCCCTGATCAAAGAGAGCGAGGATATCGGGCCCGAATTCCGACCTTCTACTCAAATAGGGTTCAACGGTCGCTGTGGCCTCCGCGAAGAGGACGATGCGGCTGATGGCGTTTAAGCCAGCGATGTCTGGGACGCAGACAGACACAAGGGAGGCCCCCAATCGCTCCGCCTGTTTCGCCATGGCAAGAGAAGCGGCAACAATAGCAGGGTGACTACGATCAAAGTAGAAGTTCTCCGGAATTCCAATGCGGATCCCGGTGAGAGAAGTAGTGTCAGAAGGCAAGTACGTGTCAACTGGCCGCGTACTACAAGTGTGGTCGCGAGTATCGTGCCCGGCGAGCGCCTGAAGAACTACCGCGGCATCGCGCACTGAGCGAGTCAGGGGACCCATGTGATCGAGCGAAAAATCGAGCGGCATCACTCCATAGCGGCTGATACGCCCGTATGTAGGTTTCAATCCAACAGTTCCGCAGAAGGAGGCCGGAATCCGGATGGATCCTCCCGTATCGCTACCCATCGCCATGAAGCACATTTCGGTGGCGACAGCAGCGCCGGAACCGCCGCTCGACCCACCCGGAACATGATCGGGGTTCCACGGATTGCGGATGGTGCCGAAGTGGGGGTTGTTGGAGGTGATGCCATAAGCGAGTTCATGCATCCCCGTTTTACCCAGGAGGACGCAACCAGCGGCGGCGAGCTTTTCGGTAACAGCGGAGTCCCGCTGCGGGATGTTATGTTCGAACAGTTTCGATCCGCAGGTGGTGCGAATCCCTTTGGTTTCAAAGACATCCTTGAGGGCAATGGGGATACCGTGGAGGGGGCCTCGATCCCGGCCTTGCCGCAACTCCGCGTCCAACTGGTCGGCTTGTGTGAGTGCTTCCTCGCGCAGAACGGTGATGAAGGCATTCAGCTTTGGCTGCAAATGGCCGATGGTGGAGAGGCACTGCTCCGTGAGTGAACGGGAACTAGCCTTGCCCTGGCGGATGGCTGCGGCAGTTTCTACTATTGTCATGGTTCTATTGAGACTCCTTTGCAGAAACAGGGGCGAAGGCGGGAGCCGGCTCCATGTCGGGCGGAAGGGACTGCTTCAGGCCGGCTACCGTTCGCTCCAATTGCTCCATCAGAGCGATATGGGCGTCGTTGGGAGGGAGGCCATGGGCCTCGGCGATACGCTTCCAGTCGGTCATCGGAATTGCTCCTTAAAGTCAAAGATTTGATTCGGATTGCGGTCGGGATAGAGGATCCAGACGTGGCGGTCACGATAGTAGGCGAGCAGCCTTGCTAAGCGATCCGGTTGCGAGACGTGGCGTGCCCAAACTACTGGGGCAGCGTCGATCTCGGCACGGTTGTAGACCCACTCCATCTCTGGACGGTGCTGGGGATCGTATTGAACCAGAATGAGATGTTTCCCGCCCATGGCCGTGAAGCGGTCTTCAATCCGGGCGCGAAAGAAGTTGCAGGTGCGGCCGTAGTTGTACCAGGCTTGGGTGAATTCACCGAACACAGGTAGTTTCATTGCCGGAGCGAAGCCGCGGACCACTGCCATGAGGAGGCAGGTCAGAACAATCGCCTGAGCCACGGATCTACCCTGGACTCGGCGGTGGCGCCCAAGCACATGCAGGGATTGAAGGCTCGCGCCCAAGAGCAGGTAGAACGATCCTACTACAGGTGCCGCATAGTGGGGAAATAGATCCCACACGACGGGCAGATGGACCGCAAAGAGGGTTCCCAGGGCGAGGAGTGCAAAGCGCCCTGCGCGCGTGTGGCCGGCGACGTAGACACCCGCGAAGGCCAAAGTCAGCCCGGGGCCGACAAAAAAGATCCAGAAGCGAAAGGGTTTGTCAGGCCACCGGCCGAAGTCTCTGCGGCGTTGCGTGTACTCCTCATGAACCGTATAGAAGCGACGCATGACTTCATGGTTGAAAGGGCGGTCCAGTGCGCTACTACTTCCATAGAAAGTCCCATGAACCGCGTATTGGTCTCGGTTCTCCAAGTAGGGTGGCCTGAGGGGGTGGCCAGTTCCACGCCAGTTGTAGTAGGCCATGAAGGCAAGCCCTGCCATGCTGAGAGCGGCCGCTTTAGGTAGCACACGCAGCCAAAGTTTCAGCGGGTGAGGCCTGACTTGAAAGCCCAGATAGGCTAATGCGATGAGTCCAAAAGCGAAGCCTTCGTAGGGACGAGTGTTCGCGAGAATCCCCAAACCTAAGACCAGGAGAAGGGCGTCGAAGGAGTTTGGGCGCCGGATGAGACGAGGCAAGGCCCCGCCAACCAGTGCTCCTCCCATTGCCGAAAGCGCTCCGCCCCAGTAGCTGTTTGCCCAGTAGCTGAACCATCCAATGCGGATGGCACAGAGCAACCCGCCTGTGAGTGCCCAGTGCGGACGAAGCCAGCCCTGGAGCATCCAGCAAACGGCGGCACACATGGCAGCAGCTGTAAGCCAAACGCCAGCAATGGGTTCTCCGGTGAGCAGGATACCGAAGGCGAGAGCCAGTCCTTGTCCTGGCGGGTACATCGAGACGTAGCTAGGCTCCATCAAAACATGGAAGGTCTCGAAGAAATAACGCATCGGGTGCGGTGGATTGGCAAGGCGGCCGGAAAGAAGGGTATCGGCGGCGAGGAGATAGGAGAACTCGTCATGAATGCCAGGGACAGGCTTTACGTAACCGGGCTCAGCGAGGTAATGTCCTACTAACGTAAAGACAAAAACCACGGCCACCGCAAGCCGGCGCTTCGCGGCTAGCCGCAGGTAGTGGCTCCAAAGAGCAGCTGGAAGCAAGGGTTTCCTGCGCCATACCAGCAAAGCCAGCAAAGCGAAGACCATGGTGGCCTCGATGGGAAAGAGCACTGAGTTCTGCCAGGCGTCTTTCCAAAAATCCTCGAAGGACTGCTTCATTGCCCTGGAATCCCCAATTCTCTCAGTCCAGGTGTCGCGATTCAAATGATTTTTGGGGTCGAATCGACTGAGAGTAGGAATAAACTAGGAGGCATATGGAAAACGCAGTTGGATCGGACACCACCCCGTTGACGTGGCTGGGCGAAGAAGACCGGCTCTTCCAAGCGAGCGTGCGTCAGTTTGCCAGGGAGCAGATCGCACCGCAGGTGCGGGCGATGGACGAGCAGGGCGTTTTTCGCAAAGACATTCTGCGCCAGATGTTTGCGTTAGGGTTGATGGGGATCGAGATTCCGGAGGAGTACGGGGGGCAAGGCGGAACCTTCTTCCAAGCCGTTCTGGCGGTGGAGGAACTGGCGGTGGTGGATCCCTCCGCAGCTGTCATCATTGATGTCCAAAACACGCTGGTGAACAATGCCATGCTGCGGTGGGGAAGTGTCGAACAAAAGAAGAAGTACCTCCCCCGTCTGGCGACGGAACTGCTTGCTTCGTATGCACTTTCAGAGGCCGGCTCAGGTTCGGATGCTTTCGCGTTGACAACCAAAGCAGAGGAGCAAGGGGATCACTTTGTGCTGAACGGGCGCAAGCTGTGGATCACGAACGCAGCGGAAGCCGGGCTTTTTCTGTTGTTTGCCAACGTGAAGCCGGAGGCCGGTTACAAAGGGATCACCTGCTTTCTGGTGGAGAGGGAGTTCGAGGGATTCGTGGTGGGGAAGAAGGAAGATAAGTTGGGGATCCGCGCATCTTCCACTTGTGAGCTGATCCTCGACAACTGTAGAGTGCCGCGGGAAAACGTACTTGGCGAAGTGGGCAAAGGGTATAAGATTGCCATTGAGACTCTGAATGAAGGCCGGATTGCCATCGGTGGACAAATGACAGGGCTGGCTCATGGGGCATTGCAGCATGCGCTAGCTTATGCCCGGGACCGAAAACAGTTCGGGAAACCGATTGCCGATTTCCAGGGAGTGCAATTCGAACTGGCGGAGATGGCGACACTGGTGGAAGCATCCCGCCTTTTGGTTTACAATGCGGCAAGGCTGAAGGAACGTGGGCTGCCCTTCTTGACTGAGGCTGCGATGGCGAAGTACTTCGCTTCTCAGACGGCTGAAACGGTCGCCTCAAAAGCTGTTGAAGTATTTGGTGGCGTTGGGTTTACGAAGGACTACCCAGTGGAGAAGCTGTATCGGGATGCGAAGATCGGGCGGATTTATGAGGGGACTAGCAACATGCAACGCGTGACGATTGCCAAACAGTTGCTAAACAAAGGGTAACCGGAAAAGGCTGGCTCCCGTCCAGTGAGGAGAAAGCCGAGGAGAGCACATGAAGTGGCTGTGTTTCGTTGCACTGCTGGCAGGCATGCCAGCCGCCTATGCGGATAGCAAAGAGCCGAGCGAGGCGGAGATTGAGGGGATCATCCAGAAGTTCGCGGCGAAGGAATCGGAGTTCGCCAAGGCTCGGGACAACTACACTTATCGTCAGACGGTACGTGTGCTGGAACTGGACGAGGGTGGGAACACTCGCGGTCGGCACGAGGTTGTCGCAGACGTCATCTTCAACAACGATGGGAAGCGCACGGAACGAGTGGTGCGGGCACCCGTGTCTTCACTGAAGAATCTGCAACTTACGCCGGAAGACGAACAGGACTTGCGCAGCGTGCAGCCGTTTGTGCTGACTTCCGAGGAGATTTCCAAGTACTTCATCCGCTACCTGGGCAAAGAAGTTCTGGATGAGATTCCCTGCTACGTCTTTGCAGTGAAGCCGAAGAAGATGGAGCAGGGGCAGCGCTATTTCTCTGGGTTGATTTATGTAGATGATCGCGATCTGCAAATCGTGAAAAGTTATGGGCGTGCCACCGGGTTGCTGAAGAAGGGCTCCGACCAGCAGTTTCCGAAGTTTGAGACCTACCGGGAGCAGATCGACGGCAAGTATTGGTTCCCGACCTACACCATGGCCAACGATACTCTGATGTTTCAGGGTGGGCCGCAGCCCATCCGGATGACGGTGAAGTACGAGGATTACAAACAGTTCAAGAGCGACGTGACGATCAAGTTTGAAGACAAGGAAGCGACAGCGCCAAAGCCAGAACCGAAAAAACCCTGAAATCGCCCTTTCACCCCGGAAAACGGACTTTCCGCATAGGGAAGACTATCCATGCGCTGGATACTGTGCTTAGATAGAATTTCGTAATCACATGGGTGATAAGGCTTTTCAGCTCCGCCGCCAATGGACCGCGGTATCGCGCCGGATGCGCGAGCTGCGCATGATCGCGAAGGGTTTAATCTCCACGGATCATCCTGTGCTGGCGCATTTGATACCGATCCGGCGTTGTAACCTGGAATGCGGGTACTGCAACGAATACGACGACTATTCGAAGCCAGTACCTGTGGAAACGATGCTACAGCGCGTGGATCGGCTGGCGGATTTAGGGACAACTGTAGTAACTCTGAGCGGGGGCGAACCCCTGCTGCACCCCGACCTGGACCAGATCATCGCGAGGCTGCGCAAGCGCGGGATTATCGCGGGGATGATCACCAACGGCTATCTGTTGAATGCACAGCGGATTCAACGGCTGAATGACGCCGGGCTGGATCATATGCAGATCAGCATCGACAACATCATGCCGGATGAGGTGTCGAAGAAGAGCCTCAAGGTGCTGGATCAACGTCTGAAGTGGCTGTCGGAGCATGCCACGTTTCACGTAAATATTAATTCCGTAGTAGGTGGTGGGACACGGAATCCGGAAGACGCGCTGGTAGTTGGGAAGCGTGCTCTGGAATTGGGCTTCACTTCCACCATCGGGATCATTCACGATGGCGATGGGCAGTTGCGTCCGCTGAAAGATCGCGAGCGGGAAGTGTATAAAGCCATGAAAAGCATGGAGAAATCCGGCTATTCACGGTTCAATCAGTTTCAGGATGCGATCGCCGATGGCCGGCCGAACAATTGGAAGTGCCGCGCTGGAGCAAGGTATCTCTACGTTTGCGAAGACGGCTTAGTGCACTATTGTTCGCAGCAGCGTGGGTATCCGGCTAAACCTCTGCAGGACTACACAGTAGAGGATGTGCGTCGTGAGTATCTGACGCAGAAGGGGTGTGCCCCTTATTGCACGGTCAGCTGCGTGCACCAGACCAGTCTGATGGACTTCTGGCGCAGCCCGCAGATCTATCCGGCTAAGGAACCACCTCCAAATTCCCTGGTACAGATTCAGAAACACACCGCGGGCCACCGCTAGGTTCTGACGCGCATCAGGAAATACATTCCGGCCAACGAGAAGATCACATCGGGACTCCAGGCCGACAGTTGCGGCGGCAATTGACCCACATTTCCCATTTGTTCGAACAACTTACTGATGGCGAGGTAGCAGATGGCGATAGCCAGACTGATTCCAACCGGAGCCATGGCGCCCCTGTTGCCGGAGAAAAAGGCGAACGGAGTGGAGATGAGGGCCATGATCAGGACGAACAACGGGACAGCGAACTTGCGGTGATACTGCACCTGTAGTTTTGTCGTGTCGAACATGCCACTCTGCTGAAGACCGGTGATGTAGTCGGCAAGTTGGTGGAAGTTCATCTGAATGTCCTGCTTCACCTCACGCAGGAAGTGGTTGGGGGGCTCGTCCAGTTCTGTGAAGGTGGACGTGTTGCCGAGAAAACTTTGGAAGGTACCGCGGATTCCCTGGAAATCCCAACGCCAGCCATTCTGGAAGACCCAGCGATTGATGGAGGGCTCCCAGCGGGCACTTTCGGCGTAGATGTGGCGTTTCATCTGGAAGTTCTGGCGGTCAAGTTCGTAGACGTTGACGCCAATCATTACATTTGTCGAAGGATCCAGGTGCTTGTAGTAATACACCCACGGCCCGCGGCCGAAAATCCATTTGCGATCCGGCCGGAGAAAGGTTTGCACGGGCCGGCCCTTGATTTCATTGCGGATAGCGTCCTGGATGAGATTCGCTTCGGGAACGACGTAGTAATCGAAGGCGAACAAGCCGCCACTGAGAATCGTGCCAGCCACGAGGATGGGCAAGGTGAGGCGATAAGCACTGACTCCACAGGCTTTGAAGGCAATGATTTCATTCGCCCTTGCGAGCACACCGAAAGTGAGAAGGACCGCTACAAGGATGCTCATCGGCGCGAAATCGTAGATGAGTTTCGGAGTGAGGAAAAGATGGTAGGTGGCGACCCTCGGCATAGCGATTCTGTTCTTGATGATGTCGCCAAGCAGTTCGAAAAAGGTGAACACGTGCGTCATCAGAACGAAGCTGATGAGCAGCACCACAAAGTAGTAGAGGAAACCAGAAAGTATATAGGTGTCAACGACTTGGGGAAGGAGGGGAAGGCGGAAGGCCTGGATGCCCTCGCCTTCGCCGGAAAATGGAGTGCGGCCGAGTAGCCAGTTGCCGGCGCGGACGACGCGCTCACGGATGCCTCCGGTCCAATCGGTATCGTCCGGGGCTTCCAACCGGAGCACGAGGATGATGGCAAGAACTCCATAAAGGATGTTGGGAATCCAGACTCCCAGACCGGCGGAAACAGAGCCTTGGCGGGCAAGGGCGATGACACTGATCAGACCCATGTAGTAGAGGAAGGCCAAGACAACGGTGAGGACGAAAGCCGCCGATTTGCCACCCTTCCGGGATGAGACGCCAAGAGGGACCGCAAGCACGGCGAGGATGACACAGGCGACGGGGAGGGCGAGCCGGCGGTGGTATTCGATGGCGGCGTCGACATTTGTCGCGGATTTAGCCCTCAGCTCCTGCATGTCTATGTCACTGAAGTCACTGGTGGTGATTTCCCGGCGCTGGGGGGCATCGAGCGCCTGGTTCATTTTGGGAAACTCGGTGCTGATGTACTGGGAGACGGTCTGGCCAACCTCATAGCTCTTTCCGGACGCGAAAAGGAGTTGAATCCTGTTGTTCACAACGTCGGGCAGGGCGATGGCCTCGGACGCGAGTGTGATGCGAGGGCCTTCTCCCTGTTGGGAGGTGGCGTCCCGTTCCGCTGGGGGGCGGAGGTCGGCCATGAAGACTTTCTTCCAGCGCACGACGGGTCCGGGGACCACGTCTTCGACGTAAAGGATGCGATTCGGGAACTGTTCTTCGAACAACCGGGGGCGGATCTCCGCAGTAAGCTGAGCGGCGACCATCTGATTGAGAATACGGATGGTTTCACGCTTTGCCCAAGGTTTGAGGATGCAGGATGCGTAGGCGGTGAACAGAAGGCCAAGGAAGGAGAAAGCGAGTACGGGAATGAGAAGCCTGCGGCTGGGGACTCCCGCGGCGCGCAAGGCGACGATTTCGGCGTCGCTCGACATGCGGCCCATGGCGATCAGGACGCCAACGAGTACGCCGATCGGGATGGTGAAAATGAGGGCTTCGGGGAGGATCAGAACGAACAGCCCGGCCACCTGCTCGAAGGTGGATGCAGTGGTGACTAACTGCTCGAAGAGCCGGCCGAGGCGCTGGAGGAACAGAATGAAGGTGAACAGGACCGTTCCCAGGAAAGATCCCGTGGTGATTTCCCAGAAAACCTTGCGGCTGAGAATACCCATCGAAAATTAGCGTGTGAGCGGTGGTGGCGCCACGATTGGAGGACGCGGCTGTTCGCCCGGGATCTTCTCGATCTCGAGGTCCTCAAAGAGCAACGCTGGAGAAACTACGCTCGTAGGTGCTACGTAACCACCGGCATCGACGTGGGCGAATGGTCCGCCGTTTTCCATGAACTGGAAGGTGTGGAGTTCATCGGAGGCCGCCATGATCTCTTTCAAAGTGCGAACGGTCAGACCCCGGAAACGAACACCACGAATCAGCTGTTCCTTGCCGTCGGGGAATACTTTGTAAATCCGCAGGGGCTTGCTAACGGCCCGGCTCTGCAGGCCGCCCGCGATACGGCGCAGCTCATCAATGGATGCCGTGGAAGGGAAATCCATTTTGCGGACGATGATAGCAAAGGGTTTATTTCGCTGCTTGATCATATCGATCAGCTTCTTACGAAGTTCCGCTTCGGGCTGCGTCTGGGTGGCTTTGACAAACAGATTGCCGGCCAGGGCGGCGTTGTTGCCGAGAGCGCCCGGGATGCGGGCATGACCATTGGAGCCTTCCACGCCCTGGATGGGCTGGCGGGTGGAGTAGTAAGTCTTGAGGACGCCCTTTTCCACGAGTTGGAGCGGTTTTGGGACTACTCCCTCCACGTCGATAAGGTAGTGGCCAAAGAGCGGGGCACCGCGGAATTCCTTCTGCGTGGGATCATCTACTACATCTATCCAATCCGGGAGAATGCGAGAGCCGATTCGGCCCTCCAATTCCCCTGTGGGCAGGTTGATGGGCCGCTCGGGATCGGTGACGGGACGCCGCGTAATGGTAAAGCTGCGGCCAAGCATTTCGGCCAACAGCTGGGGTCCGGCTTGTCCCTCAAAGAGAACCGGGCCTGAATAGGATTCGAGGACCTCAGCCTTGCTCATATCTCTCACGATTTCAGCTATTTGTGTGGCGGCACTCTGGAGATCGGCGGGTTTCGGGAGGCGCAGGGGATCGAGGCTAAGTGACTCGGCGTAATCACGAACGACGGAGCCGTCCGGAGCGAGGGCAGACGCACGCACGCGAAATGTCGCCAAGTTGTCAGGAACGCGGAACTCTCCCCCTTCGTTGTTCACCAGATAGGAAATCGTCTGGGATATAGAGAGGGAGGCATCTGAGAGGAGAACCTCTGGATAGGCGGAAAAGACCCCAGAAACGTTTTTCACGGTGGCCTTCCAGGCGTTGGAATCGACCGGTTTGCGGCCAACAGGGAGGATCATGGATACAGGCGGAGCTGCTGAAAAATCAGGAAGTTGCTCACCACCGGCTGCCATGTTCTTGAGCGATGCCTTTTTGCGCGCGAAGGCCTCCAGAGCCTGTTTGTAGGCGCGGTCGGTAGCCAGCCAGAAGCCGAGGCGAAGGGCCTCGTAGTTGTCGTCAAGCGGGAATTGCGAGGGGTCGTAGCGCGAGCCGCGGTACATGTCGCTGAAAACGTGGTTGGTGTTGTCCAGTTTCATGTCGCCAACACGGATACGGACGCGAGGCTGACGAACGCGAGAGGAGCGATCGCTGATCAGGGCCCCATAGCTGGCCGATGCGCTATAGAACTCCGCGTCATCCAACGTATATTCAAAGAAATAGGGAGGATCGCCGACAACCCGTAAGGCTTTGCCGCGGGTCATCTCTTCCTTCATGGCTTTGAGGATCACATCCTCGCCGGATTGCTGGGCCCACAGGCAGGTGGCCGACAGGAGGGCGCTGGCCAGGAGAGGGATTCTCATTCCGTACCTCCCGATGGCCGGGACAATGTTGGCGGAGAATCCACCCCGGCGCTCTTCCGCTGGACTTCAATCTCGGTGACGAGCAAAGCCGGGGAAATTGCTGAAACGGGGACACTTCCTGACTCCGCTCCGCAGATTCCGTTGAACACTTCCTGTTTGTCGGAGGTGGCCGCAATTTTTGCGAAGCTGGCAAGGGGAGTGCCGACGATGTTAACGCCACGGACCAATTCGTCGGGCCGGCCGTCGGCATACACCCGATAGACCACAAGCGGGATGACGGTGAAGGCTTGGAGCCCCTGCCGTCCCGTAGTTGTGAAACCGCCGGTGACCTGGTCGAACAGGAGGCCGTAAGGCTTGTTCTGTTTCTTGATTTCGGAGATCAGCATTTCGCGCAGTTTCGGGAGGGGTACAGCCTGAGCGGACTCGACGATGAGATTGGACTGTCTGGATACGACTTCGGCACCCGACTGGCGGCGCCCATGACCGTTGGATTTGGGAAAGCCCTGAATGGGGGAGCGAGACATGAGGAAGGTTTTCAGGATCCCGCTTTCCACGACATTCACCTTCTGCCCCTTAACCCCTTCATCATCATATGCGTACCAGCCATTGAGATCAATGCTGCCGAGGGTTTTGCGGGTGGGGTCGAAGACGACGGAAAGGAACGTGGGGAGCACCGGCTTGCCCACGCTTTTGGTGAAGGTCTGACCTTCGCTTTCATCCTTTTGGCGGTGGCCTTCGATGCGGTGGCCGAAGATTTCGTGGAAGAACACGCCCGCCGCCGAGCCGCTGAGGATAGCAGGACCGACGAACGGATCAACGGGTGGTGCACGGAGGAGATTTGAGAGGCGGGCTGCGACTTTGTTCATGGCGGCCTGCACCACATCGTCTTTCGGGAGACGGTCAGGTGATTCGGCTTCAAAACTGTCGGTGGCGGCGAGGTCCATGCCGTCAGCGGCTTTGCCCTGGGCGCTGATGAGTATCCGTGCGAACCCGCGTCCCTGCTGAATTTTACTTCCGTCGGAGTTGACCAGGTAGCGTGTCTGGCGATTGGCGAGTACCGTAATGGAACAGGCGAGGACACCACGGTGCTTGTTGCATTCGTTGGACCATTTGCGGACGCGAGGAATCCAGTCAGCCTTGTTGAAGTTCAACTTGCCGGCCGGCTCCACGTAAATGGCCTTTTCCTCTGAGGAGAAATCATCGGACGCATCTTCCTCAGCGGCCTTGACCTGCTGATTGGTTTTGAGACGGATCAGTCGTTGCGAGGCGAGGCGATAGATGCGATCGGTTTCGAGCCAGGCGCGGCGGCGGATGGCGTTCGGGCTATCTTCGATGGGCACCTGGACGCCGGAAGTGAAGCGGGGGAAATCGCCGCGCATGCGGTGGTAGTTATCAAAGCTGGGGGTACCGATGCGGAGGGTGACGTCGAGGGAGCGGGACTTGGAGCCGCCGGCGCTTTGGAGGGCGCCGAAGCTACCGGTGACGGCTTCGGCTTCGTCATCGGTGATCTGATAGGCGAGGAAGTAGGGGGCGGGGTCGGCAGTCTTGAGACCGTCGAAATTGCGTTGGAGTTCCGCGCCGAGGAGGTCGAGCATCGGGGAGGACTGCGCGGGGAGCAGGGAACTGAAGAGGAAGGCTAGGCCTACCAGACGTGTGCAGGGGGACACGCCCCAGCATAACATGGGCTATGGCGGCTGGGGCGTGGAGATGGAGCGGGCGGCCTGCGCGGCTTATGGCAGCGCGAGCAAGCCTTTGTCCTTCATACCGCTAAGGGCGAGGCCGTAGCGCCCGCGAACGCCAGTTTTTTCGAAGATGTGTTTGAGGTGAATTTTGACGGTACCGGGGCGGATGCCGAGTTGGCGGGCTATCTCCTTGTTTTTGTAGCCCTGTTCGACCAGTTCCATCACCTGCTGCTCGCGCGGGGTCAATTCGCCGCGGTGGTATTTTTCGGGACGTGCAGATTCGCGAAAGAGGCTATCCTCCATCCAACTGGTTCCGGAGGCGACAGCCTGGAGGCAGGCGAGGAGGGTTTCGCGTGGCGCGGTTTTGCGGAGGATGCCTTTGGCGCCAATCTGAAGGAAGCGCAGGGCTTCGGCTTCGGACAGGGAGAGGCCCCAGACGACGATTGCGGTGGCGGTGCGGGCGGCTCGGTGCTCAGCCACCCATTCCAAAACGATCTGCACACCGAAAGATTTATCGAGAACGAGGATCTGCGGATGGGTTTCCTCGAGCAGTTTCTCAGCGTCCAACAATTGATCGACGGCGCCGACGAACTGGAATTCCGGACTTGCACCGAGAATGCGCGCCAAGCCTTCTGTGGTGACTGGTTGAGTCTCGCAGACGGCTACGCGGATGGGATCTGACATGGGCACTTTTTCCTCCCTTGGCGTGCTTATCGGTACCGCTGGTCATAGTCTTAGTGCGGGTGGAGGGAACAGGCTCTCAAAAATTGAGGAGGTATCGGATGACCCTTATGTTTTGGGAGGGGAATGCCGATTCTGAGGGTAGCCCATGGCCCGAGCAGACATCGCCGCATTATCCGGGAATTGGAAGGGACTGATGATCAGTCCTAGCAAGACGATTGCCGGGGAGTTATCCCCCATTCTGTCGATGCACTTGCCGAATACACCGATTTTTGAGATGCAGTCTTATCCCACCCGATTATCGCTGTCGGAGTTGGGCGGTTCCCACGGACCGAACCTCTGTTTTCTCGATCTGACTTCGGATCCGGACCGTGCCATCGCCCTCATTGGGGAGCTACTGGTGGTACAGCCCCTGATGAAGATCGTGGTTTTGCTCTCGTCGAAGAACCCGGATACGATTGTGCGGGCGATGCGGCAGGGGGCCGTGGAGTTTCTCGTCCGCCCCTTTGATCCGGAACAGTTTGACCACGCCTTTGCCCGGATTGCGACGATGCACCGCCAGGATGGCGGGGCGACGATGACCGGGAAAGTGATGACGGTGATTCCGGCCAAGGGCGCCTGCGGTGCGACCACGCTGGCAACGAATCTGGCACAACATTTCAAGCGTGCAGGATTCAAGAAGATTATGGTGGGGGACATGGATCCGCTCACCGGCACGCTGTCCTTCCTGATGAAACTGCGGTCCAACTACAGTTTCGTCGATGCCCTGTCGCGTTCGAGTTCGATGGACGCGGATATCTGGAAAGGCATTGTGACGCAGCAAGGGACTTTGGACATTCTGCTTGCCCCGGAGACGGTGAACGAAGGGCTGCACGAATTGCGGGACGCGTCATCAATTGCCGAGTTTGCGCGCAGCTTCTATGAAGTGGTGGTCTTCGATACCGGCACTGTATTTGGCGACTGGAACCTGACGTTGGCGCGGCGTTCCGATGACGTTCTGCTGGTAACGACGAACGAATTGCCGGCACTGCAGGCGGCGCAGCGGGCGATGGACTATCTGGAGGCGAATCAGGTACAGCGATCGCGAATCCGGCTGATTGTGAACCGCTATGACAAGGAATACGGGTTAAGCCGGGAAGTGATTGAGACGGCGTTGCATTGCGATGTATTCCATTTGATTCCAGCGGATTACGACGGCGTCCAGAGGGCGCTGATCGAGGGCAAGCCGGTGCCTCCGAACACGAGTTTTGGAAAGAGCCTGGCGCAGCTTGGGGAACGCCTGGCGGGGCGGCCGGCGGGAGGTCCAGCGACAGAGAAGAAGACGTCGGCGCTGTCGGGATTGCTATCGTTATTCACCCGCAGTTCTCCCTCGAAGTGACGCAAGCGTGGGTAAGGGGTTAAGAATCGTGGGAGAATGTGAGCGTCACTGAGGTAGACGCGATGCGGCCAGGGTTTCGATTGGCGATGCTCACTTACGGGGTGCTGGGGATTTTGGCGTTTGGGACACTGGACGGCAAGGTGCGGCTGGCGACGCTGGTATTTCTGGCGGGGTTTGGCGTGAAGACGTGGATTGCGGAGTGGAAGCGGCGTGGGGAATAGGGGATAGTCGGTACCCGCGGAGAATACCCCCTCATGAGGGTCCAGGCAGTAAGGGAAAAGGACCCTGAGATTCAGCTATTTCTGGGCCGTTCCCCACTACATGAAATCGTGTAAGAACCGATAAGCTTATTTCAAGAGTCGAAGAGCATGAAGAGCGCGTTTCATTTTGGAACGAAAACGTTTCAATGTGAAACGAACCGGGCTGATGTTCATCCCGAAACGGATGGCATCGACCTGGGAACCTCCTGTGTCGAGCGGGCTTTTCCGGGTTCTGAACAAGAGCGGGTCAAGCCGGGTAACCATAAGCCGGGCAATATTTTGGCGGCATGGGCAGGGGGCTGGGCAGAACAAGTCGAATGAGTTTTCGAAGGATTGGCACTTACCTTGCACTCTAAGGACGGCGTTAGGTTGGTTGCACCGAACACCTACAGGCCGCAGCTTCAGGGCCGAGTTCCAAGGAAAGAATGCGAATCGCGATGAGTAAAGGAAACGTGAGGATTGTGGAAATGCCTGCAAAGAGTGCCACTCAGAAAGAAGCCGCCCGCATGACAAAGCGCGACCGGGTAGTGCTGGAGCACCTGCCTTTGGTAAAGGCGATCGCTGTTCGGGTCCACGAGAACCTTCCGGTTCACGTCGATCTGGACGATCTGGTCCACGCGGGGATACTGGGGCTTTTTGATGCGGCTAGCAAATACAATCCCGACAAGAAGGTTGTGTTTTCGAGCTATGCCAAGCACCGGATCAAGGGGGCGATCCTGGACAGCCTGCGGCAACTCGATTGGGCCTCGCGCGACCTGCGCCGGCGTCACAAGCAGGTGGAGGCAGTAACGCGCGATCTGGCGGCGACGCTACAGCGCAATCCGACAGAGCAGGAAGTGGCGGACAAACTGGGCGTGGAAGTGGAGCGGTGGCGGCAGATGATGGTAGACCTGCGGAGCGTGGGGCTAGTTTCGGCGAGCACCCGTTCCAACGATCAGGAAGACTTGCCCGCGCCTGATTTCCCGTCGAAGCCCGAGACGCAGCCGGACCGGATGTGCGCGCGGCAGCAACTGCGGAGCGTGCTGGCCGAGGCGATGCGGACGTTGCCGGAGCGCTACCAGAAAGTCGTTCTGTTGTACTACACCAACGAACTGACGATGAAGGAAATCGGCGGGCTGTTAGGGATCAATGAAAGCCGTGTTTCGCAGATTCACAAATCGGCCCTGGAGAAAATGGCCGTGGTGTTGCAATCGAACGGCATCAGTTCCAGTCACGCTTTTGCGGACTGAGAGCTGGCGTGCAGCGCCCACCACAACAAAGTCCCCGCAACTGGAAAGAGAGCGGCGAGAACAAACGCAGCGGAGTAGTTCTGTTGGTCGAAGAGGCGGCCGAAATAGGGCATGACCAAGGCGACCATGGCAGACCAGGAACCCGCACCCAAACCGGCCAGGAAGCCGGCATGGCGGCCGGAAAAGACGCTGGTGGCATAGGCCACACTGATGATGATGTAGCCGGCTGCGACGAACATTGAAAAGAACAGCAACCCCATCAGAGCGGGAACGGAGGAGATGGCAGGCCCGGCGCTGAGGGGAAGGCTGAGGAGCAAAAGCAGAGAAAAATATCGGAGGAAGGGAGGGGTTCCGCCACCGTCGCGGAGCCCTTCACGATCTGCCAGCGCTCCCCAGAAGAAATAACCCACTTCCCAGCCGAGTGGCGGGATCCACAGAAGCGAACCGATGGCCACCTGATTCAAGCCCATCACCTGCCCCAGATACAAAGACGAATTGTAGAGAACGAAGGCTAGCGGAAGGCTGCCCAACGCATAGACAGCCATGAAACCCCATAGGCGGGGATGAAGCCAACTGGGGTGCTCGGCATTGGCGGGGAAGGTCACCGTATCGGCATGCAGTTTCGGATTGCGGCCCACCGTGCGCCAGAGAATAAGCCAGAGCGCCCCGATGAGGCCAGTGAACCAGAAAGCGCCGCGCCAACCCCAAGCCAGAGCAATGGGGGTGACGATAATGGGGGTGACCACCGCGCCCAAGGACCCGCCGCTGTAGGCGACGGCTATACCTCGGGAGCGAAGCTGGGGCGGCAGCGTTTGGATGACGGTGCGGAGTCCGCCAGGGAAGGTTGCGCCTTCACCGAAACCGAGAGCGGCGCGGGCCAGGGCGAAGCTGCGGAATCCGGAGGCGAGTGCATGTGAGACGGAGGCCACGGTCCAGAAGCCGACGGCGATCGTCATTCCGCGGAGAAGGCCGATGCGGTCCAGCCAACGTCCCCAAACCGGGTTGCCGATCATGTAGGTGACGGAAAAGGCGGAGATAATCCACCCGTATTGCTCCCCGGTTAAGCCTGTTTCCTTGAGGATCGTGGGGGCCAGCAAAGCCAGCGTGTTGCGGTCCACATAGCTGATGAGCGAGACCAGCATCATGGAAAGGGCGGGGATCCAGTCGAGAAGGCGCTTCACGGCGAAAGGGTTAGTGTACACCTCTCTCCCGTTCGTCCGCCGCAATCCACCATTCGTCCGGAGTCTACTGTGTGCTGGTCTACAGACCAGTGTGCCGGCGCGAGTAACTCCGTAACTTGGAACAGAAGGAGACAAGATGCTGAGAAACACGAAACTAATTGCCGCTGCGGCCTTTGCGATTGGATTTGCTTCCGCGTTGATGGGCGCGCCACCGGATCGCTTTGATCATGTGGTGCGGAACGATTTCTTCGCCGGCTTTGCGGGCGACGAAGAAGCCTTTGACCGGGCGATGAAGGCGAGTGCCGATGCGATTGCAGGCAATCCGGACCACGCCGAAGCGCTGGTTTGGCATGGGTCGGGGCTCTACTACCAGGCCGGAAGAGCGTTTCAGAGCGGTGACAACGCCAAAGGGATGGAATTCTACAAGAAAGCATTCGCGGAGATGGACCGCGCCGTAAAACTGGCGCCGAAGCAGGTGGGCGTGCGTATTCCGCGGGGCGCGGTGTTGCTGGCTGCGACGGCATACCAGCCGATGAGTGAGAGGGTGAAGGCGGAACTGCGCCGTGCGGTGGACGACTACCAGACCGTTTATAACGAACAGCAAGCAATCCTCGACACCTTAAGCCCGCATTCGCTGGGGCAACTGCTGCTGGGGCTCGGAGACGGCCATTGGCGGCTGGGAAACACGGACCAGGCGCGAGTCTATTTCGAGATGTTGGAGCAGAAGCTGCCGGGCACGGAGTATGCCAAACGAGCGGCCAGTTGGAGGCAGACAGGAAAGCTCACAACTGAGCAGCAGATGTGTTTTGGCTGCCACGTAGGCAAGTAGGGTATATCCTGAAAGCTATGCGCTTCGCCGTTCTCGCTTTGCTGCTCCCCTTCTGTCTCGATGCAACGCTGATCTCCGATGTGCGGGCACAGATCGCTAAGGACGACTTTGCGGCAGCGGAGCAGTTGATTCGCACGTTTGTCGCGAGCAACGGAAAAACGCCGGAGGCGATTCTGGCCTATTCGTGGTTGGGGCGCGGCGCGTTGGGCGCGAAGCGTTACGACGAAGCCCTGGAGTACGCGGCGGCGACCCGAGCCGATAGTCTGGCGGCGCTGGCGAAGCGAAAGCTGGATGATGAATCGCAACTCCCAACGGCGCTTGGGGCATCCATTGAAGTGCATGCCCAGGCGCTGGCCGGGCGCGGGGAGCGGAGCGAGGGCGTCAGCTTCCTGAAGGCGGAATTGCAGCGCTGGTTTGGCACATCCATGCGGGCGCGGATCCAGAAGAACATCCACCTGCTGAGCCTGGTTGGGACCAGGCCTCCGTCACTTGAATCGAAAGAGTATTTCGGACCGAAGCCACCCACGTTGGAAGCGCTCAAGGGGAAGGCTGTGTTGCTGTTTTTCTGGGCGCACTGGTGTTCGGACTGCAAATACCAGGGGCCGATTCTGGCGCAGTTGAAAGACAAATACGGCCCGAAGGGGCTCATCCTGGTGGCGCCGACGCAGTATTACGGGTATGTGGCGGGCGGGGAAGACGCGCCGCCGCTGAAGGAGCGGCCTTACATCGATCAGGTGCGGCGTCAGCATTATGCGGGGCTGGTGGATATTTCGGCTCCGTTGAGCCAGGAAAACTTCCGGATTTACGGGGCCAGCACCACGCCAACGCTCGTGCTGCTGGACCGCAACGGGTTAGTGTCGATGTATCACCCGGGCAGGATGACGTACGAAGAGCTGGCAAACGAAATCGAGCGGGCACTGGCGGCGAAGGGGAGCGACTAGTCTTCCTGCGGATTCTCCGAGAGATGGCGCCGGAGCCAGGCTTCGGCGGAGCGGAGATCGCGTGACACGGTGGCATCGGAAATGCCGAGTGCTTCGGCGGTTTCCTCGATGGTCAGGCCGCCGAAATACTTAAGCTCAATGACCCGGACTTTGCGCTCGTCGAACTTGGCGAGCTCGATGAGGGCGTCATCGAGAGCCACCAGATCCGGAGCGCGCGAAGCGGAGACGAGAACGGATTCCTCGAGGCTGGTTTTGGAACCGCCACCGCGCTTGGCGGCGCGGTGTTTGCGGGCGGCATCGACGAGAACCTGGCGCATGATCTGGGCGGCGACGCCGAAGAAATGGGAGCGATTCTTCCATTCCGGGAGGCGCTGGTCGGCCAGACGCATGTAGGCTTCGTGGATGAGGGCGGTGGGCTGCAGCGTATGGTCACTGCGCTCGCGTTTCAGGTAATTATCGGCGAGTTTCCGTAACTCCTGATATACGAGTGGCATAAGGAGGTCTAACGCATCCTTGTTGCCGCCCTTCCATTCAACCAAAAGCCGGGTGATTTGTTTTGGAGCTTGATCCTCCATGCAACCTCAATGCTACCTATTCTAGCGCTGGTGTCAAATCCGGTTGGCGGCAAAAGTACCAGCGTGGGGTTTCTCGCCAAGCACGCCAAGCCTTCAAGTACGCCAAGAAAAACAGGATTGTAGGAAGGCGAGCGGTGCGGTTTGGAACTTGGCTGGCAGTGGCTAGCCGATTTGAAGTCCATTCAGCAGCCCCAAGATCGCCAAGAAAACTACTTCGAAAGCTCGCGCTAGAGAGTGTCCCGAATGACAGAGCCCATACGCTTGCTGACAACAACGTCCATGCCGTTGGACATGCGGAGCAGGAAACGCTTGCTGGACAGCGGGGAGATTTTGCGGATCTGGTCCGTATTGACGATGGTCGAGCGATGGACGCGGCGGAAGCGCCCGGGAGGTAGCTTCTCTTCCAGCACCTTGAGGGAATGGGAGGCATAGAAACGGCGATTGACGGTGAGAATATAGACAACGTCGCCTTCGGCTTGAAACGCCACGATTTCCGAGGGGTCAAGCAGGTGCAGGTCGCTTCCGAGGCGGCCGACGATCTTGCGCAGATCGGGTGCCGGGGCGGGCGGAGGCGGCGCAACTTTACCGGGGAGACGGGTCTGCACCTTGGCGAGGGCGGCTTCGAGGCGTTCCTTGCGCACGGGCTTTAGCAGGTAATCAACCGCGCCAGCGTCGAAGGCCTCCAGCGCATGCTGATGGTAGGCGGTGACGAAGATGATTGCCGGGGAAGCGGACGAAGGAAACTGCGCCGCAGCCTCGAAGCCGCTCATGCCGGGCATCTGGAGATCAAGGAGAATCACGTCGGGGCGGAGGCGGGCGGTTTCGGCGACGGCTTCGGGTCCGGTGGTGGCTTCTCCGGCGATGGTGACACCCGGGATCTCCTCCAGCAACTCGCGCAGCACCATGCGGGCGACGGGTTCGTCTTCAGCGATCAGAACTTTCATGGCAGGGCGGGCTCCGGTTGCCGCAAGGGTACAAGGAAAGTCACGCTGGCCCCCTGATCGGTGGAGTGTACCTCGATATTGGCGCCGGGGCCATAGCAGAGCCGGAGGCGTTTGAGGACGTTCTCCATGCCGACCCCCGTGCCGGAAGATTTTCCGCCGTCGAAGCCTGGCCCGGTGTCGGAGACGCAGACTCGCAGACACTGGTCCTGGAGCGAAGCATCGAGGCGAACGAGGCCGCCTTCGGCACGATTGGCCACTCCGTGCTTCACGGCGTTCTCGATCAGCGGCTCCACTGTAAGGACGGGGATTGCGACGTGCAGGGCAGCGGGGTCGATGTTCATCTCCGTGCGCAACTTGGCGCCGAGGCGAAGAGATTCGATTTCCAGATAGGCGCGCACGATTTCCAGTTCCTTCTCCAGCGGAATCATGGTGCGGTCGGTTTGCAGGAAGTAGCGGAAGATGTCGGCCAGATTGAGCACGGTGCGGCGAGCCCCGGTCGCTTCCCGGGGGATGATGCCGTAGAGCGTGTTGAGGGCATTGAAGAGGAAATGGGGGTGAATCTGGGCCTGGAGAGCGCGCATTTCAGCCTGCGAAACGAGGCTGCGCATTTCGGCCTCACGGCGGCGATCGAGCTGCGCTTCGATTTCCAGTTGTATGCGGGCGAGGGCGGCGAGATCGTCGCTGAGATAACGCCGCCCGCCACCGCGGCGGCCGAACAGGAGGCAGCCATTGCGGTCGGCGGAGAGGTGAACAGGCAGGATCACTTCAGCCATGAGGGAGTCAAGGCGGCTGCGCTCGGGTCCATGCAGGTCGGCGACCAGGGTGGGCAGGTGCGATTCGATCGACAGTGTGTGGACCGGGGATTGATCGGCTTCCAGCAGCACGGTTTCGAAGTGGGCGGCAATGTCAGTGGCGCAAAGGCGAAGGAAGGCCGTTTCCTCCATGCCGCCTGCGGCTTTGGCGGCGATCCGATCGAGGAGCGAGGCCAGATTGTGGCGCGGGAAGACGAGGCGTTCCAGGCTTCCTGCAAGGTGGCGGCGGAGAAAGGAAAAGACAAGCAGAAGCAGGGCGGCCGTGGCGAGGACCAGGCCTTCGCGGAAGGGGTCGTGTTCCATCCAGCGGGAAAGCTTCGGGAGGCTTACCATGCTGACCAAGGCAAACACGAATACGGCCGCAAACAGAATGTTTGCCAAAAAGCGCACGAAGGCATCGAGCAGAACGAAGCGGTAATCCTGTAACAGGACAAACAGGGCGAGGGCGATGCCGGCGTGATGGGCCATGAGCTCGCCGGGCCAGGAGTGCGCTTCGCTCGATCCGAAGTGGACGAAGGAGAGGGCGAAGAGGAAGAGCGACATGGTGCCGACGAGGCGCGCGGTGAGTGTTTTACGGTCGCCGGGGCTGCGCAGCAAGGCTGCCGCAGCAGCCAGGGTGAGGGCGCCGAAGCCGTAGGTGGTGACGCGTAGCGCGGTCTCGTGGAGTTGTGGGAGGTGAAGAAATTTCTCGCTGCAGTGGATGAAAGCGGCGGATCCGGCGAGGGCGTATCCGGCCCAGACCACAGGGCGAAAGCGGCCCGCGAGCGAAAGATGAAGCAGGACGGCCGGGAGCAGGCTGAGGGCGGAAGAACTGGTGGCCACCAGCCACTCGGAGGCGTCGCTGGCGGGGTTGCCCGAGGCGATGACCAGCAGGGAAGCGAAGTTCCAGATGAGGGCGAGGATTGCGGCGAGGAGAGTGAGGCGGCTGCCGCGGAGGCTCTTGCCGGCGCGGTCGCGCAGCAGGAGCACGGCGAAGATGGTGAAGATGACGGTGCCCGCGCAATGGCCGAGGGTGTTGACCAGAAGCGGCTCATGGACGGAAAGGACTTCGCGCATGGCTACGGTTCCTGATCTGGGGCAGGGATGGCCCACCCCTCGCCGGGGTGGAAGATTTTGAAGCGCTGCTCCGGCCGGTGGAAGAGCATGTGGTTGAGGAAGCCGCCCTCATCCGTGTCATGCGGATGCATCGGCACGAGCCAGCGTGCGCCAATCGATGCCGCTAAGCCCGCCGCTTCTTCGACGCTGAAATTGGCCTCGCCGGCAACCGGCAGAATCGCTACGGTGACGTTGTACGGACGTAAACGATCGGCAAGCGTTTCGTAAGACCGGCAGCCTCCCGCATGATAGATCGTCGTCTCCCCGCAGCGGATCAGGTAGCCCAGATAGGGATAACCGCCGAGCGGCGTCGCATCGAGTTCGGGATGGGCGGAAGGGACGGCGTAGATGCGGGCATACATGCCGTTCTTGAAGTATTCCACGCGCAGGCCGGAATCGGTGGTGGTCATTCGGTGGTAGGGAATACCCAGGGCGAAGGCGTGGTCCGCGGCGGATTTCGGCAGTACGAGTTTGGCTTTGGAGGAAGCGGCAAGCATGGCGCGGAGGGTTTCGCCGTGCATGTGAGCGGAGGAGGCGTGCGTGGCGAGAATGAGATCGGCGTGGCTCGTGCGGGAAGCGTCCGCAGGGTTGAGCCACGGATCGGCATAGAAGACGATGTCGAAGTACTTGATGGCAAAGCCGCAGCCGCCAAGCGACCACAGGTGCGGACGCACGCCATGGGTGCCGTCGATTTGCGCGAAGAGCGATTCGCCGAGCTGCGGAGGGCTGTTCATTGTGCCGACAGCACTCATTGTAGCCTTTGAGGCAAGAGACGAACGCTATGATGGTGTCAATGATAGTCATTGCCCTGTTGCTGGCGTCCGCGCTCGGCGCCCAGGATTTTTCCAAGATCATGATTGAGAAAGTGGGCGCGGGGAACCGCTTCACCGAAGGGCCTGTTTGGTCGAAGGAAGGTTTTCTGATTTTCAGTGACGTACCGAACAACCGCATGCTGAAGTTCATTCCCGGTGCGGGCGTGGCCACGTATCGCGACAACACCAATGGGGCCAACGGCAGCGCGATCGATTCGCAGGGACGTGTGCTGACCTGCGAAAGCCGCACACGGCGGGTGGTGCGCACGAAGAAAGATGGCGGGCTGGAAGTGCTGGCGGAAAAATTCGAAGGCAAGCGCCTCAACGCGCCCAACGACATTGTGGTGCGCAAGGATGGCAATGTCTGGTTCACCGATCCGGCATTTGGAGCGCAGGACGAAACGCGCGATCTCGATTTCTACGGCGTGTACCACATCTCACCAAAAGGGGAGTTGAGCCTGGTGGCGAAGCCGAAGGGGCGGCCGAACGGGGTTGCGTTGTCCGGGAACGGGCGGATTCTGTATGTTGTCAACACCGATGAGCGGGCCGTGTACGCCTACGACGTGGACGGGCAGGGAAGAGCCACCAACGAGCGGGTGTTGATCAAAGACATCGCGGGCCCTCCGGACGGACTGAAGCTGGATGAGAAAGGCAATTTCTACATCGCCGCGACCCAGTTGGTGGTGTACACGCCGCAGGGGAAGCTGTTAAAGGCGATTGAACTGGCGGAGAAACCGAGCAACCTGGCATTCGGCGATCCCGATTATCAGACGCTGTTCATCACCGCGCGGACATCCGTGTTCCGGATGCGGCTGGACGTCAAAGGAGCGGTCAACTACTAGTGGCGCGCGATGATCGCCGGTATCCGAAGCGGCCGATCCTCGGGATTGGCGCGCTTATTTTCAAAGGGAAGCGCGTTCTGCTGGCGCAACGGGGCAAACAGCCGCTGCTCGGATGGTGGTCACTGCCGGGCGGGGTTCTGGAGACCGGGGAGAGCCTGATTGATGGAATTCGCCGGGAAGTGCGGGAGGAAACGGGCCTGGAGGTGAAACCCCTGGAGATCGCGACGGTGTTTGAGCGCATCATTCCCGATAGCGAGGGGCGCGCCGAATACCACTATGTGCTCATCGACTATGTGTGCCGCGTGATTGGCGGCACGGCCGAGCCGGCCACGGATGTGAGCGCGCTAGCCTGGGTAAAAGAAGAAGAACTGGAGCGCTACCAACTGACGGAAGGCACGCTGCCGGTGATTCGCGAGGCGTTTAAAAAGAGAAGAGAGAAGAAAGCATGATCCACACCAGCGCCGGATTATTGGAGTTTGAAGCACTGCGAGCGCTTGTGGGGCGATACGTGGGCAGCCCGATGGGCAAGGGTGAGTTGGCGAAAGTGGAACCGCACACCAACCGCGAGCAACTGGAGCGTGTCCACCGGCTGAATGCCGAGGCCATTGAGTATTTGAAGACGGCGAGCGGGCCCCAAACGGCGGGGCGGGGCTCAGCGGTGCGGCTGCGGTTCGGCGATCTGCCCGATTCCCTGGAGCCGGCGGCAAAGCTGCGAATCGAAGGGGCGGTGCTGGAAGGCAAGGAGATTTTCGAGCTGCTGAGCCTGTTGGACCGGGCATCGGAGACACGGGCGATTCTGGAATCCTGCGGCAGCCGCTTCCCGTTGCTGGCAGCGCGGGCGGCTGGCATTGGCGAATTGCGCGCGGTGCTGCACGAGCTGGCAAACAAGGTGCTGCCGGACGGCTCTCTGGCGGACTCGGCGAGCGTGGCGCTGAACCGGATCCGGCGCGGCATCGAGAAGCAGCGGCAGCAGATTCAGGATTCGCTCGAGCGCTTTTTGCGGGCGCACCGCACCGATGGCGTGCTGCAGGAGGATTTCGTCACGCTCCGCAATGATCGCTTCGTGGTGCCGATCGTGGCTGGGCAGCAGGGCCGCGTGAACGGCGTCATCCACGGATCGAGCGGGAGCGGGCACACGCTGTTTGTAGAGCCGCTCGATACGATTGATCTGAACAACCAGCTGGTTCGCCTCACGGAAGAAGAATTGCGCGAGGTGTTCCGCATTCTGCGCGAGATGACGGACAAGCTGCGGGTACACGCCCCGGCGATTCTGGCTTCCATTCAAGTCATGGGAGAGTTGGACCTGCTGTTTGCCAAGGCGCAGTTCGCGGTCGATTTCGATTGCGTCATTCCGCGGTTTGCCGCGGCGGAAAGCGTTGAATTGCGGTTGGAGGCGGCGCGGCATCCCCTGCTCGAAGATGTGCTGCGGCGGCAGCGGAAACCGATTGTCCCCATTTCGTTTGCGCTGGCGGAGAACCGGATTCTGCTGTTGAGCGGGCCGAACACCGGCGGCAAGACGGTGACGCTGAAGACTTGCGGATTGCTGGCGCTGATGGCGCAATCGGGCATTCCCGTGCCGGCCCGCGAGGCGGTGTTTCCGGTCTTTGACCAGGTGCTGGCGGATCTTGGCGATAACCAGTCGATTGCGGAAAGCCTGAGCAGCTTTTCCTCGCATATCCGGAGGGTGAAGGAGATTCTGGAGCAGGTGACGCCGGAATCGCTGGTGCTGCTGGATGAACTGGGACGGGCGACAGACCCGGAGGAAGGTGGCGCGCTGGGCGTGGCGATCGTGGATTTGCTGCGCTCGTGGAAGGCGTTCACACTGGCCTCGACGCACTTGCTGGCGTTGAAGGTGTATGGCGGAAGCCACGACCGGGTGTTGAACGGATCGATGGGCTTCGATCACGAGACGCTGGAGCCGACCTACCGGCTGCGGCTGGGCGCTCCGGGCGAATCGGCGGGCTTGGCGATTGCCAGCCGGCTGGGCATGTCCACCGATCTGATCGGGAAGGCCCGCGAGGCGATGACGCATCGCGAGCGCGATCTCGCGGATTTCCTGGAGCAACTGCAGCAGAAGGTGAATGCGCTGCAGCAGGAGCGCGAGCAATTGGAAGCGCAGCGGGTGGCGCTGGAGGCCCGGGAGAAGGCGTTGGCATCGGAGTGGGCGCAACGGGAATCGGCGAAGCTACGGGAGTTGGAAAAGAAATGCGAAGCGCTGGCCCAGGCGTTTGAAGAAAGCTCACGGCAGACGATTGAGGGGATCATTCAGACGGCCCAGCAGCGGAAATCGGCGGAACAGGCGCAACGCAAGGTGTCGAAAACCGTGCGCGAGTTTCGTGAAGAGTTGCAGACTACGCTCGCCGCTGCCAAGCCCGGGGCGGGGCCGCCGTTGCGGTTGCAGATCGAGGAAGGATGCCGTGTACGGCTAAAGAACGTCCGCGACCTGGCCCGGGTGAAGCGCAAGATCGGCGCAGACCGCATTGAAGTGGAAGCCGGGTTCATGAAGCTGCAGGTGTCCGTGGATGACGTATTGGAGGTGTTTCCCGAAGGCGCTTCGGCTCCGGCAAAACTGCCGCAGAATGTGAGTTTCCACAGTGCCGGGCCGCGCTGGGATGTTTCCTATCGCGAGCTGAATTTGATTGGGAAGCGCGCCGAGGAAGCGTTGGAGGAAGTGGATAAGTTTCTCGATCAGGCGGTGATGACGGGAGTGAACCGGGTGCGGATTGTGCACGGGCACGGGATGGGAGTATTGAAGAAGGCGGTGCATGAGATGCTTTCCAAGCATCCGCACGTAGCAACGCACTATGCCGCAACGCCAGCCGAAGGGGGCACTGGGGCCACGATTGCCGAAATCCGCGAGGAGTAATTTTTAGCGGCCGGCGCCGCGCACGAGATAGAGGCCGCGAGCCGTTTTCTCGCCGATCTCGGCTTCGGCGGTTTGGCGCGGCAGGTAGATACGGACCGAAGTCCCTCCGGAGGGAATGCTGTGCACCAGGACATTCCCTCCGCTTTGGCGAACGAATCCATAGACGGTCGACAAGCCGAGTCCCGCGCCTTTGGAGCGCTTGGTGGTGAAGAAGGGCTCAAAGAGGTGTTGGCGGGCCGCGGGTTCCAGGCCATAACCGGAGTCCGTCACGGTAAGCAGAACGTACTGCCCTTCCGGCAACCCGGCGCTGCGCTTGGCCTCGGACTCCTCCATGTTGACGTTGATGGTTTCGATGGTGAGCTTGCCGCCCTCGGGCATGGCGTCGCGCGCGTTGACGGCGAGGTTGAGGATCACCTGCTCCATCCAGTTCCTGTCGGCGGAGACCTGCCACAGTTCCAGGTCAAGCACCGTGCTGAGCGTGATGCGATCGCTGAGCAGCACGGCTAGTGTGTCCTTCATCTCATGGACCAACTGATTCAAGGAGATGGTGGCTGGGCGCAGGACCTGGCGCTGGCTGAAGGCGAGCAATTGCGAGGTGAGGGCAGCGCCCCTTTCGCCGGCCTTTTTGATCTCTTCGACATCGCGGCGCGCGGGCTCGCCTCATCAATGGAGTGAAGCACGAGTTCGCTATATCCATTGATGGAGGTGAGAAGATCGTTGAACTGTTGGGCGATTCCTCCGGCGAGGCGCTCCACAGCTTCCATGGTGGCTCCACGTCCGGCTTCAGCCCGCTCGGAAATGGGGAATGCGGCGACCACGGCGTGTTCGGGTGTGACATTGCCGGCGCGCAGAGGGGTAATGGCCAACAACACGGGCACCGGATCCCCGGACAGGCGCAGCCAGGTGCAATCGAGCCGCCGGGTTTCTCCGCCGCTGATCGTCTCGGCAATGAAGTGGCGGGTTTGGGGCCACTCCTCGGGAGCGAGCAGCAACTCCCAATAATGGCGGCCGAAGGGGTCGGCATGCCCGGTCACCTGTTCGAACGCGCGGTTGTGGCGGGTGATCTTGCCATCCTTGTAAAGGACAATGACCGGAGCGCCTACCGATTGCAGCATGCCATCGAGGAACTGAAGCTCACGCGAGTTCCGCTGTGCCTCATGGACGTCGGTCAGATCGCGCGCCACCAGGTGATAGTGTTTGGTGCTTCCTTCAGCGACTTGGCTGAGGAGCAGATCGAGAGGGATGTAGGTCCCGTTCCGGCGCTGGCCAGTGACCTCGACGCCGATCCCGTTGGCGGTTCTGCGCGCCCCCACCAGTGAGGCTACGGGAACCAGCCCGTCGGCGCCGGCGGCGAGCGCTGGAATGATGCTGTCGATCAGCTTGCCCTGGAGTTCCTGCTCGGAATATTCGAAGAGCTTCCCGGCCACGCTGTTGGCACGGAGAATCCGGCCCGCGTGGTCGATGGTCAGCATGGCAGTGGCGGAACTGGACTCGATTTCCTCCAGGGAACCCTGCTGGCGGGCGCGTTCGCTGCGGAAGCGGCCGGCGAGGATGCGGTAGAGCAGAGCGGCAGGAAGCAGAGTGGCAAAGGCGGCGAGGAGCGCCAGGGGGAAGACGATCTGATCCATACCTGTAAGGACTTTACCAAGTACTAGGGCTTAGATCCAGCTACCACGTAAGAGAAAAGTACTACTCCTGGTTTGGTACTTGCTCCGTTGCGATTGCTGCAGCGCGTTTGCGCTGTAACTCCACCATGACCGTCCCGATTAATTCTTTAGCATCATTAATGCATTTCTGCACGATTTGGACGTCCATTGCGGGTTTACCGGGTTGGCGGGCGCTCTGGCAATAGACGCCGTGTTGACCGACGAGGACAAGGGCATCGGTGAGGAGGTCGAGGGTGAGGGCGAGACGGCCCCGTTCCTGTCCCATCTGGAATTCATAGCGATCGAGGTCGCCGGCGCGTTCTTGGAAGATGGACATCTTTCTCTAGGATGAAGGAAAAGTGGTCCGGGGCGCATCTGAAACGAAGTGAGCGGGTTGAACATCTATAGAAGGGCGGCATTGTGGACGATGGAAACGGTGGGGGAAGACGCAGTAAGGTAGACCCCCTACGACTCTAAGATTAGAACTGGAGTTTGAATCCAGAGTACTTTGCCAACGAAAAAATGAAAGTGATATGGTAAGAGCAGGCGAGTTTTCCCGCGTCCGTCGCCCCCCTAGAGCATTCCCCATGAGAAAACTATACCTTTGTTCGATTGTTTGTATTTTGGCGGCCTCGGAGGAGAGGGCGCATGCTCAGTTGAACCCCGTACCGACGCGAGTGCTGGGTCAAACGCGTGTGGATCTGGTTTCGGTGTCCCCGAACCTGGCGGAGGCAAAAGATCTTTTCAGCCCCAGCGGCGTAGCGGTGGATACATCGGTCAACCCACCTGCCGTTTACGTAGCAGATACAGGGAACAACCGGGTGCTGGGCTGGCGCAACGCCGCTGGTTTGGCCAATGGAGCGTCGGCGGACATTGTGATCGGCCAACGCGACTTCACCAGCACCTTGCCACAGGGCCCGGGCACCACCCTGACGACAGGAACTGCTTCTCCGGTGGCCGTCGCCGTGGACAATCAAGGCAATTTGTATGTGGCGGATGCCGGCCACAACCGAATCCTGCGTTTCCCAAAGCCGTTTCAGCAGGCCGATACGCTGAAGTCACCGGACATGGTGATCGGGCAGCCCAATCTGAGCCAGAATGCAGTGAACAATGGCGGATTGAGCGAAAGAAGCGTGGCGCTGAATGCCGGCTCTGCGTTGCGCTCGGGGCTGCTGTTCGATCCGAATGGCAACCTTTGGTTTTCCGACGCCGCCAACAACCGCGTGCTGCGCTACCCGCTGGTCGTCTTGCAGGCGGGACGGAATCAGCCCGCGGCCGACATTGTGCTGGGGCAGACATCGTTCACAACCAAGTCAGGCGCACCAAGCGACCCGCGAATCAAGACTTTGTTGTACCAGCCATCCGCGCTGGCATTTGATGCGCAAGGGCGGTTGTATGTGTGTGACATTTTGAACCGGGTAGTGGTATACGGCTCACCCCGCAATCTTGCCGCTGCGGACCGGATCATGGGTGTGGTGGTGCTGCAGCCGGGACAGCCGACGCCACCGAACGTCAATGACATTTCACTGGGACGCACTGTGAGCGGGGTCAATCGACCGCCCGAAGGCGTCTTCTTCTCCGGTGGCACCCCGTTTGTCGTGGACACGGTCAACAACCGCATTCTGCGTTATGACCCCTTCGAATCATGGCCTCCGGAATCGACCCAGTTTTCGCCCACCGCGCGGCAGGTGATTGGCCAGGCCGATTTCAACTCGTTCCAGGCCAACCGCAATCAACCGGAGCCAAACAACCTGGGCTTTGATGATCCGACGGCGGCCGTAGTGGCGCAAGGTAACGTATATCTGGTCGATTCCGGCAATCACCGCCTGATGGTTTTCCCGCTGGCCAACGGAACCATCACCCAGGCCAGCCGCGTGATCGGGCAGAGCGAGTTTTTTCAGGGCGCACCCAATAATATGGATGGCCGTGAGATGTTCCTGTTCGCGGGAACGGTGAACTTGGGCGGCGCATTCAGCTCAGACGGCGCGGGCGTAGTGATCGACAACAGTTCATCTCCGCCGCGGCTGTACGTTTCCGACACCTACAATCACCGCATCCTGTGCTACCGGGACGCCCGTAGCGTGAAGCAGGGTGATCGTGCGGACCTGGTGATCGGTCAGCGCGATATGATGCGTGCCCTGGTGAACAACCCTGCCAACGATCCGGACCAGATTACGGATAACGGGCTGCGCGTCCCAGCCAATGTGGCGGTGGATGCGGCGGGCAACTTATACGTAGCCGATTCGGGCAACGGAAGAGTCCTGCGTTTTCCCCGGCCTTTCGATCAGCCGGGCGCCATTCGCCCGGATTTGGTGCTGGGACAATCGAGCTTCTTCAGCAAGATCACGGACGCTACGGCGCGCACCATGTCGCGTCCGTACGGACTTGCCTTTACGCAGGCCGGGCACCTTATGGTGTCCGACATCGCCCACAACCGGGTGTTGTTCTTCCGCAAGCCGGAAGGTGGGGATTTCAGCTCCGGGATGGCCGCTGAGAAAGTGATCGGGCAATCGGATTTCGTGACCATCACGACGAGCACAGCCCCGAACCGGATGCTCGCTCCTCATGGGATTTCCACTGACACCGATGACCGGCTGTACGTTGCGGACACTGGCAACAACCGGCTTCTGGTGTACGACACTATCGTCTTCTCTGAGCCGGATCCATTTCCGGCGCTGACGCTGCCCGGCTTCAGCAGCCCGCACGGCGTCTTCGTAAGTCCGAGTACGGGCCAGATCTGGGTGGCGAATACGGGTGCGGGGCAGGTGCTGCGCTTCCCCGTGTACATTGAGATGTTTTTCGGCTCCACGATTTCCGACTTCGGGTTCACGGCCCGGTTGCCGCTGGCTTTGGCCCTCGATGCCACCAACAATCTGTACGTGGCAGACGGCAACAACCGGGTCACGATGCACTTCCCCAGTCTGCGCGCGACCAACAGCGGCCACCAGTTGTCGCGACTGGCGCCGTATACGCACACGACGCTGCGCCCGACCGGCTTCAACCGCTTCGCCGATGCCACTTTAAACTTCAAGGACGAGGGTGGCGCAACGGCAATGCCGACGGCCTTGGGCGACATGGAAGTGCTGATAAACGACGAACGGGCCCCCATCCAGTCGGTCTCTCCGGACAAGATCGAGATCGTGATCCCGCAGACGATCGCGCCATCCAACAGTGTTTCTGTGGTTGTGCAGCGGTTGTCCACGGGTTCGATCGTGGCGGCCGGTTCGCTTGTGCTGGCCCAGGCCGCACCTGCACTGTTCACCACTTCCGGCGATGGCAGCGGGCAGGTGCAGGCGAAGAACCCCAACGGAACGGCCAATTCCGCATCCGACCGGGTCGGACGGGGAGAAGTGGTTTCCCTATTCGGAACCGGCTTCGGGGCTCCCGCTGGTCTTCCTCCGGATGGACAACCAGCCCCCGACAAAATGCCGGGCACAGGTAGCCTTGTGGTGACCATCGGCGTGAGCCAGGTGCCGAGGGAGAACATTACCTACTTCGGATTGGCGCCCGGGTTGGTCGCGGTTTGGCAGATTGACGTGAAAGTGCCCGACAATGCCGCTCCCGATCCGGCTGTTCTGGTGGGATGCTTCTACAACAGTATTCCCTGCAACCAGGATGGAAGTGGTGTCCGCCGTAACACCACAATCGCGGTCAAGCCTTCGGCCGCTCCCGAGAATTCTCAGGAGTAAGCTCGTCGGCGGCCTGTGCGGGCTTCGAAAAGCCTTCCGGCACGCTGTTTTCGTTACAACGATTTAGGCGTGCCGGAATCCCGGCTCTCGAACATCTGCTACACTAATCTCTTATTGCCCGGGGTTGGAACGGGCAATGTCTTCAGGATGCTCCTAGCCAAAGAATTCATTCAGTATTTGGGCCGAGAAATCGTCAAACGGCTTCACCCCAATATCCTTGAAACCTCGGACGTGGCCGCGGGCAGTCAGGTGCTTGCCACAGTGATCGAAGAAGACCTGGCGATCGAAGACCGGCTGAACGATGAAGTGCGGGAGATTCTCAGCGAATACACGGAATACATGCGCCGGGAAGGTGTGTCCTACCAGGAGATGTTCCGCCGTATCAAGAATCAGCTGGTGAAGGAGCGCAAGGTGATTCGTGCCTCGGGGCGCGACACGGGCGATCCAATGAAGATCTCGCGCGACAAAATCAACGATCTGTCGCACAAGTTAGTGAACGCCGCTCGCAAGGAGCGCGTTTTCCGTGTCAAGCGGCAGCCCAACGATGTCCGCCTGGAACTGGTGAAGACGCTCACCGAAGTGCTCACGGTGGAGGACAAAGTCGACAGGGCCGCCCGCCAAAAAGTGCGTACCCTCAAGCGCGATATCCCCGAAGGCTCCGAGGAATGGGATCTGCTTCACCGCAAATACTACGCCGAGGAGTTGAAGCGCTTCGGTATTGACCTCAGCCGATGAAACCTGCCGTCGCGGTGCTGGGCAGTCTGAACATGGACTTTGTCGTGTCCGTGGAGACGCTGCCGGCTCCCGGTCAGACTGTGCTCGGAAGCAGCTTCCAGATGCTCCCCGGGGGCAAGGGCGCCAATCAGGCGTGTGCCTGCGGACGTTTGGGAGAAGGCGCGGTGCAGACGCGGATGGCGGGCCGTGTCGGTTACGATCTGTTCGCCGATCACCTCAAAGCAAGCCTTGCTGCAGCCGGCGTTGACGTCAGCGCCGTACACGCCACCCAGGCGCAGCCCACCGGCGTCGCCTTGATCTGGGTGGACAGCAAGGGGCAGAATTCGATTGTGGTTGCCTCCGGGGCAAACCATGCCATGGCCCCTGCCGATGCCACCTCTATGCGGGTGGTGTTCCGCGGTGCTTCCTACGCGTTGTTCCAACTGGAGACTCCGCTTCCCACCGTGCAGGTGGCAATGCAAATCGCACGCCAGGAAGGCGCACTCACCATCCTCGATCCGGCGCCGGCACAACGGCTGGATGCGGGGTTGCTCAGTCTGGTGGACATTCTCACGCCCAACGAATCGGAAGCCATGGTGCTGCTGGGCAAGCCTCCGGGATCAGTGAGTGTCGAAGACGCGCCGGAAGTGGGCCGGCAGTTGCGGGAACAGTTGGGAGTGCGGACGGTGGTGTTGAAGCTGGGAAGTGGGGGCTGTCTGTGGATGGATGGCAGCCAGAACATTGCGTCACCGGCGATCCAGGTGACGCCGGTTGACACAACAGCCGCTGGAGACACCTTCAACGGCGCGCTGGCCATCGCTTTGGCGGAAGGCAAATCGATTCCCGAAGCGCTACGGTTCGCCAATACGGCCGCGGGGCTCTCCGTAACGAAAATCGGCGCGCAAGCGTCGATCCCGCCGCGCGCCGATGTGTTGAAATTGCTGAGCTGAAGTTATTCCTTCTTCTTGGGCAGCGGAATCACCGTCACCTTGTTGGCTTCGATGGTGATGTCCTGATTGAAAGTTCCATACCAGGACGATTCGCAACGCAGCCTATAGGTTCCGGGAGGCAGCAGCAAACCGCCGCCGGCGTTGTTCAGTTCATCCATGTAGCCGTAGAACTTATCGTTCAAGTAGATCGGACTGACATCACCGGAGGCAACGGAGATAAACGATTCCGCCGCGCCACCACCGAAACGAACACGGCCAAACGGAGGATTGGGCAGAGTCACGGGCTTCATTTTGCCCTTCACCACCGCCGTTTTCCCGGCCTGCACGCTCACCTTCACCGTCATATCTTCATAACGGGGATCGCGCAGCGTTACCTCATGATCGCCGGGTTCGGTGGCATACTTCTCGGCAACCGTAAAGCGGCTCGCCGGACCGACGTACTTTCCGTCCACCCAGACGCCTGCACGGCCGGGTTTCACTTTCGCCTTAATCGCGCCTGGCTTGTCGGCGGCAACGGCAAGCATAGAAAAAGATGCGGCAACAACAAGTACCCAAAATCGCATGTTTCTAGGGTATCACTTCGAGCATCGTTAGGGGAACCAACCCGCGACATTTCATGAAGGAATTTTAAGCTGGGCTCATCCAATCCGCTGGTTTGCTGTCCTCCGGTAGCAATTCTCCCTTGTCGAGAAACCGCACTTTACTGGCGTAGCGGGCCGCATGAGGATCGTGAGTCACCATGACGATGGTCTTTCCGTACTCCTGATTCAGGCGGTGGAGGAGGGAAAGCACCTCGTTCGCCGAGTTGGCATCCAGGTTGCCCGTGGGCTCGTCGGCGAGGATGATGTCGGGGTCAGTGACCAGTGCGCGAGCGATGGCGACGCGCTGCTCCTGGCCTCCGGAAAGCTGTTTGGGAAAATGATGGATGCGGTCGCCCAGCCCCACCAGTTTGAGCGCGGTTTCGGCATGCTCCACCCGCTCTTTCTTCTTGAGGCTGGTGAGTTTTAACGGCAATTCGACATTTTCCAGCGCCGTGAGCACAGGAATGAGGTTGAACGACTGAAAAACGAAACCAACGTGGGCATTGCGCCAGGAGGCGATGGCATTCCCCGATAATGCGCGCAGATCCTGGCCGAGCACGCGGATTTCGCCGCCGCTCGGCTGGTCCATCGCGGCTATGAGGTACAGCAGTGTGGACTTGCCTGAACCGGACGGGCCCATCAGGGCCACAAACTCGCCTTTGCTGACGTCGAGACTGGCGTTGTGGAGCGCCATCACTTTGAACTGGTCGCGCACGTATTCGCGCGTCAATCCCTTTGTGCTGATGATTGTGTCACTCATCGACTACCCCTGTTTGGCCTTGATCCGGTCGCCATCTTTGAGAGCCGTGGGCGGGGAGACCAGCAGGTCTTCTCCTCCGAACAGCCCTTCCTCAATGTGCACTTCGCTGCCTTGCGGCCGTCCCGTCTTCACTTTTCGCTTCACTGCCCGCCCGTTGAGCAGCACATAGACGGCGCCATCGCGGACAGCGCTCGAAGGAACATAAATAGAAGGCCCCTGGCTGGTGGTTATCCCCGGCTTGGCTTCGGTGAGAAACGCCACGCTGGCGTTCATGTCGGGGCGGAGGTATTCATCGGGATTGAGCACCTTCACCTTCACCTGGACCGTGGCTTTCTGGCGATTCGCTTCGGGCGAGATCTCGTAGATATAGCCCTGATACTTGCGGTCGCGAAAGGCGTCGGTGGTGATCACGCCCTTCTGTTTCGGGCCGAGTTTGGCGAAATCATCCTGATTGATGTCGAGCTCCACCTGCAGATCGTTGAGGTCGGCCAGCGAGACGACATAGCCTTTGGCGCCGCGCTCGCCGACAAAACTGGTGGTGACGAACTCGCCTTTCTCCACTGCGCGCTCCAGGATGGTGCCGGTCACGGGCGCCTTGATCACGGTGTTGGAGAGCGTGGTTTCATAGAACGCGACCCGCCCCTGTGCTTCCTGGATCTGGCCGCGGACAGCATCCACCTGCTCACGCCGCGGGCCGATGCGGACGAGCTCGTAGGTTCGTTCGAGCGAGGCGACGCGCGCCACCTGCCCGTCGAAACGGGCCTGCGCGTCATCCAGGCTCTGTTTGGCGAGGACGCCCTGCGACACCAGGTTGCGCGTGCGGTCGAGAGTGACGCGCGCGTTCTCCAGATCAGCCTTCGCCGATTCCCAATTCGCCTTCGCCACGGCGATCTCTTCCGGCCGCGAGCCGTTCTGCAACTCTTCCAGCCGGGCCCGGAGTGTCGTCAGTTGTCCTCTGGCTTGCTCCAACTGCGCCTTGTACTCGTCGTCTTCCAGGCGTACGATCACCTGTCCTTCGCGCACCTTATCGCCCTTCTCGACGCCAATCCAGGCCACGCGTCCGATCACCTTCGAGGCAACCTGGATTTTGTGCGCGGCGATAATGTATCCGTTGGCATTGAGGATGACGTCGCCCGCGGCGGCCCCCGCGCCGGCATCGCGCGTCTGGACACGGCGGATTTCCACCTCGGTGGCGGCATTGATGCGGTTGTAGACGGTGCGTCCCACCCCCAATAAGAGAAAGAGGGCGATTCCTCCCAGAATCCACTTCGTGGCCCAGCCCGAGGATCCCGCTTTTGCCGAACGGTCAATGCGCAGCTTACTCAGTTCATCGCTCATAGGGGTTGACCTCAGGCCTCACGCAAGGCCGCGAGAATCTCCTTCCGGGCCGCATTACCCGCCGGGAACAGACCACCCACAGCGCCCAGAACCAGGGCGAAGACGATGCCCTTCAGCATGATTGGCGGAGTAACGCGGAAATGGAACGCCACTTCGCTGAAGGTATTGCCCGTAATCCCCGTGGTGACGCCATTGAGAGGCAGCACCAGCAGGATGCCGAGCAGACCTCCGGCGAAGGCCAGCGCCAGCGACTCGACCAGGAAGCTGGTCAGGATCGCGATGCGGGAAAAACCCAGCACGCGCAGGGTGCCGATCTCCTTGGCTCGCCTCGCCACCGCGGCGTACATCGTATTCATCGCCGCGAAGGCGCTGCCCACAGCCATGATGGCGGCCACAAACATGCCGAGGTATTCAAACACCGCTCCCGAACTCGATTGCGATTCGTAGTAAGCCTGCTCGGTCTGCGCAAACACGTTCAGTTTGCGGTCGGATTCCAGGTTCTGCACCAGGGCGGCGACGGCCACCGGATCCACGGCGCGGATGAGAATCGAGCTTAGCGCTTCGGTGCGGTTCGATTCCGCAGCCAGTTGATTCAGGTCCGCGAACATCTCGCTATTGGCCGCGGTACTGCCGGCATCCATCACCCCGACAACTTCCCAGTCATTGCGGGCAAGACGGATCTTCTTGCCGATCTGGGCATCCGGGTAGCGCGCGGCCACCGACTTGCCTATCACCAGTTCGGGCTTGCCCTGCTGATACCAGCGCCCGCTTTGCAGCCGGATGTGATCGCGCATTTCGAGGCCGGCCGGCAACAGCCCGCGAATGGTGATGTTGCTGCCATCGGGGTTATCCACGCTTGGCAGGTTCACCATTTCGATCATCTCGAGCGAAGCGAGCGGATCACCCGATTTCGATTTGGCGATACCAGCCTTCATCTTCACTTCCTGGAACAGCGGGCGCGTGACCGTGCTCACCAGCTCCGACGTGGAACCCTTGCGCATCACCAAAACATGGAGAGGGTTTCCTGTTTCGGCGAATACGCCTTGCAAACCGGCTACCAGGGCCATGGTAGTGAGCATCACCGCCACCGTGAGCCCGATGCCGAGGGCGGTCATCAGCGTCGTGCCTCTCCGCACGGCCAGATTCCGCAGGTTGTAGGTGAGTGGGATGGCCATGGTGGTGACGTTCCTTTAATCCGCGTGCCTCAGGGCGTCGAGGATGGACACGCGCGAAGCCGTCCAGGCGGGAACAATGGCGCTCAGCACCGCGATCGCCAGCGCCGAGACCAGCATCGCCACCATCACAAACGGCTGGATGGAGAGATTGGCGATTTCCGCGCTGAAGGCCGGGCCCTGGCGGATCATTCCGCAGAGCAGGGCCGCCAACCCGTAGCCCACCACCGCTCCCAGCGCGGCAATGAGCATGGACTCGCAAAGGACGATGCCGAGAATCGCACCGGGCTTGAAGCCGAGCGTCTTGAGAATCCCTACTTCCCGCACGCGCTCGCGTACCGACATAGCCATGGTATTGGCCGAAACCAGCAGGATGGTGAAGGTGACCGCCGCGCAGACAGAGAGCAGGATCGCCTTGATGTTCCCCATCATGTTGAGGAACCCGAGAGCAAAGGCGCGTTCGGTTTCGGTGCGGGTTTGCACCGGTGAGCCGCGGAACTGGTCATCGATGGCGGCAATGACGGCCGGCACCGATTCCGGCGTTTCCACAAGAATGCTGATCGAGCTGTAGACGTCGGTGTACTCCTTTGGCAGGCTGCGATTCTCCTTCACGTAGTCCCAGTGAAAGAACAGCGTGTCGCTCCCCATGGTGGAATCGTAGATTCCGTGGATGTTCAGCTCCAGGTCCATCGGGTAGATATCGCCCTTGATCGTCAGCCGGTCGCCCACCTTCAGCCCGTGTTTCTCCGAAACCTTTTTGCCGATGATGCAGCCGCGCCGGTCGGCGATGAATGCCTGCTTCTGCTCCTCGGGAATGCGGATTTCCGACTGAATCAGGAACAGCTTCCTGGCATCCACGCCGAAGCGGGCGAAGAAGTTGTTGGGGTCGCGTTCATCCTTATATACACCCTGGAACCACTGCCAGGGCATGGCTTCCCTTACCCCGGGAGTCCTTTCGATGCGCTGCAGGTAGTAACCGGGCATCGGCAGGGTGATGGAGACCTTGTTCCGGGTGGCCAGCCGCAGCGCCTGCGCCGGGGGAGTGTCGCTGAGATAGAGGGCGTAATAAATCGCCATCATCAGCCCGAGCAGGCAGAGCGAAAAGCCGAGGCTGGTGACCGTAAGTAATGTTCGCCGCCGGTTGCGAATCGCATTCTTCCACACCAGGGATGCGTAACGGCCCATATCCAGTATTCTAGAACCTGGACAGGCTTCCCAGCCCGTCTCCCTTGACGAAATGCCGGATTCTCCAGACGAACAGCAGCAAAGCGCCGACGAGAAGTACATGCGGTTGGCCATCGCCCAGGCCCGGATCGCCGAACAGAACGGGGAAGTGCCGGTGGGCGCCGTGCTGGTCCACGAACAGCGGGTGATTGCCAGCGGCGCCAATGCCATGATCGGCTCGCACGACCCCACGGCCCACGCCGAAATCGTGGCCATGCGGCAAGCGGCCGCGGAACGGCGCAATTACCGGTTGGAGGGCGCCACCCTGTACGTAACGCTGGAACCCTGTGCCATGTGCGCCGGCGCACTGGTGCAGGCACGGATCCAGCGGCTGGTATTCGGCGCCCGGGACCTCCGCTTTGGCGGTGTGCGGGCGAAGTTCCGCATTGCAGACTCCGACCTTCTCAACCACCGCGTCGATGTCACCGAAGGAGTGCTTGGGGCCGAATGTCTGGAACTGCTGAAAACGTTCTTCGCGGCGAAACGCGACTGAGGGCTTACCGGCTGGCCACCAGCTTCGGTCCCAGTTGGTCCATCACTTCCATCACCCGTGCGGCGTACTGCTTGTTGGCCGGGTTGTAGGTCCGTAGTTTCCCGGCCAGATCCTTCTGGGCATAGATAGGGGACCGGGCCAGCCGTTCCGCCACATGATGGATGGCCTGGCGCGTGGAGCCGAACTTAATCTTGCCGGAACCCCAGCCAAGCGGATTTCCGCCTTTCTGGTGCTTGCCGCCGGTGGTCTCCACATAGGCGATGCTGGGGAGCATTCGCCAGTCGAGCCCATGCCGGTCGGCCGCCACCAGGAAGGCGTCGGAATCCTTGGCAATCGGGCAGCTGCAACGCTCGAAGAAGTCGCGCAATGCCGCTAAGCGCGGATCCTTGGACGTCTGGGCGGGGGGCGTTTGCTGGCTCACCAGCGAGCTTCCCGACCCCAACAGGAACGCGAAGGCTGCGCCTTTGGCCAGCATCTCTTTCAAACTGCGGGTGACTCCGCTGGTGGTGGCCGCTTTTATCACCGCTTCCGCGGCTTCCTTGGCTGCGATCGCCAGTTTGCGGCCTAGTTCTTCCGCCAAGTCCTCATCAATGGACCGGGCATACTGCTTGAGAAAATTGTCCCGGTATACGCCGGCGGGCAACTTGTCGAGGTCGAGGTTCTCGATTGCCCGCAAATAGTAACAAGAGATCTTCGTTCCCTCGGCAATCGACTCAAGGCTGATACCCTTGCTCTGTCGCAATGCCGCCAACTGCAAGATGTCTGGCTTGTACTCCATGAATGCTACAACTCCTGAGGGGAGAACTTCAAAACTTCGAATTACGAACTAGTGTCTAGTCGAACCAGCCTGGTACAAACGGGGGAGGCTCAAAACCCAACGCGAATTAGAGATGGTACCACATTCATAGGCCCCGGTTGGCGAACTGGCGGGTCCTATCGATAATCCGCCTGAGCTATACTTGAGCCACCGAGCCAAACGCTCGCCGCCAAAGTTCCTATGCGTTACCTCTCTCTCTGCTCCGTCGCTCTCTTTCTTCTTCTTGCCGGATGCTCCACGGAATCGCCCATGCCGGCTTCCCAGAAGGCGCCTCAGGCCGTGTCCCAGGCCGCGCCGCCGAAGCTGGACATGCTCCCCGGCATGCCTCCCGTCATCGACCCGAACAATATCTACTCAGAGACCACTCCCGACAAGTTCAGCCCGGCGGTGAAGGGCCACCGGGAGCTGATCTACGTGCCCAATGCGCGCGGCAACGACGTGTCCATCATTGACCCCAAGACGCTGCAGGTGATCGACACCATCAAGGCGGGCAAAGAGCCGCAGCACGTGGTTCCTTCCTATGACCTGAAGACCCTCTACGCCACCAACGACCTGAGCAATACGCTCACGGCGATCGACCCGGTCACGGGGAAGTTCATTAAGACCATCCCCGTGGAAGACCCGTACAACCTCTACTTCACCCCTGATGGCAAGTATGCCATCGTGGTGGCGGAGCGGCTGCGCCGGCTCGACTTTGCCGATCCGCATACATTCAAGATCGTGGAGCAGGTGAAGGTGCCCTGCCGTGGCGTCGATCACATGGACTTCAGCCCGGACGGGCGCTACCTGATCGCCACCTGCGAGTTTTCCGGCGAACTGGTGAAGGTGGATGTCGCCTCGCGCAAGGTGCTGGGCAAACTCGGTACCCCCGGCGGCGGCATGCCGCAGGACATCAAGATTTCCCCTGACGGCAAGACCTGGTATGTGGCCGACATGGATGCTAATGGCGTCCACATGATTGATGGGGACAAGTTCGTGGTGACGGGTTTCCTGGCCTCCGGCAAGGGGGCGCACGGACTCTATGTGAGCCGCGACTTCAAGCACATCTACGTCACCAATCGCGGCGAGGGCACGGTGAGTCTGATCAACCTCGCCACGCGGAAGCTGGAAGATACGAAGTGGGTGATTCCCGGCGGCGGCTCGCCGGATATGGGCAACGTCTCGGCGGATGGGAAGATGTTCTGGGTTTCCGGACGCTACCACCACGTGATCTACGGCTTCGATACGGCTAGCGGAAAGCTGGTGGCAAAGATCAAAGGTGGCCGCAATCCGCACGGATTGTGTGTGTGGCCGCAGCCGGGGCGCTATTCCACGGGGCACACCGGCGTGATGCGTTAAAGCAATCGGTGTATATCGGTGGGCATCGGTCCGAATCGGTGCCCCAAGCGCACACCCCCCCACTCAGTCTGTCGGCTTATAGTTACCATTCACACACCTGTCGAATCCGGCCCGGCCTAAGGCACCGCTGTCTTTCTGGCAGTCCCTCTTGCCGACGCCGCCGCTTGCGCCAGCGCATGCATCCGATTCGCACGTTCGGCGGGGCTGAGTTTCAATTGTTCCACCAGCAGACTCAAGTCCACACCAAACTCGCGCGCGGCTTCCACCTTCCCGCCCGGAATGGGATTCTCCAGGCGCTCAATGGCTCGTGCCCGTCGAGGACCCGTCAGTTGGCGCAGGACTCGCATCGCTACCTACAGCTTCAACAGCAGGCGCAATCGCTTCGTCTGCACCCGGCTCACCGGAATCTCGGTCTGCTTCTTATCATCCATCCGAAGCTGGTAGCTCGATTTGAACCACGGCACAACTTCGCGGATCCGGTTGATGTTCACCAGATACGACCGGTGCACGCGCCAGAACAAATCAGGATCGAGGTTCGACTGCAGCTCTTCAATGGTCCGGTAGTTCGACTGCCCTTCCATATGAGTGGCGACGATGGTAATCAAGCCGTCGTCGATGGTGGCATAGACAATGTCTTGCGCATCCACGATGAAGTTCCGGGCGCCGTTCTTCAGCAGGACCTTGTTCCTCTGTAGCGCCGGGCGTTGCGCTTCGGCTACCGGCAGGGTGTATTGCGGCTCCTGCTCCTGCTGCGTTTCGGCCATATGGCGGCGGACGCGCTCGATGCTTTCCGCCAGCCGGTCCTTGTCCAATGGCTTCAACAGATAGTCGGTGGCCTCCAGCCGGAAAGCCTCCACCGCGTAATTATCGAAGGCGGTCACAAAGACGAAATAGGGCAGTGCGGCGAGGCGCTCGCGGAGCTGCCGGACGACACTCATGCCGTCCATTCCAGGCATCTGGACGTCCAAGAAAACGACATCCGGCTCATGTTCTTCAATCAAAGACAAGGCTTCCAGGCCATTCCGGCCGATTCCCTGTATCTCTATGTCTGGAAAGTCTTTAAGTAGGTAGGCGAGTTCGTCGCTGGCGAGTTTTTCATCGTCCACCAGAACCGCGTGGATCACAGAAGTCGCGCGAGCTGGCATGCAAGGTGTTAGTATAACAGTTTGGCGCACGTCTCCACTTTCGCTGGCCACACCTCCTGGCTCGCTTCAGCGCCGATTCTCCGAAGGAGTAGTTCGCAGTTTTGCCAACCCAAAATCAAGTCTCTATCGCTCCGGCTGAAGGTAAGCTCGGAGTTTTGATCCCTGGTATCGGCGCCGTTTCCACCACTTTTATAGCGGGAGTCGAGGCCGTGAAACGCGGTTTGGGGCAGCCGATTGGTTCTCTTACGCAACTGGCCACCATCCGGCTTGGGAAGCGGACCGACAACCGCACTCCCATGATCAAAGACTTCGTTCCGCTGGCTTCGCTCGACGATCTGGTGTTTGGCGGCTGGGATATTTATCCCGATACGGCTTACGAAGCGGCCACCAACGCGCGCGTGTTGGATGAACCCCTGTTGACCAAGGTGAAGGAGCCGCTGCAGGCCATCCGTCCGATGTCCGCGGTCTTCGACCAGGAGTACGTGAAGCGCATCAACGGGCCGAACGTGAAGACGCAGGGCTCGAAGATGGATAAGGCGCAGGCTCTCATCGCGGACATTGAAAATTTTCGCAAGACCAACGGCTGTTCGCGCTTGATGATGATCTGGTGCGGATCCACCGAAGTCTTCCATCGCCCCTCGGACGTGCATCAGACGCTGGAGAAGTTTGAGCAGGGACTCGCCGCCAACGAGCCCAATATTGCTCCCAGCCAGATCTACGCCTACGCGGCGCTGAAATCCGGTGTCCCGTTCGCCAACGGCGCGCCTAACCTTACGCACGACATTCCGGCGCTGCTAGACTTGGCGCGCGATCGCCAGGTGCCCATCTGCGGAAAAGATTTCAAGACTGGCCAGACGTTCATGAAGACGCTGCTTGCGCCCGGCTTCAAGGCCCGCATGCTCGGCGTCAACGGGTGGTTCTCCACCAACATCCTCGGCAATCGTGACGGGGAGGTGCTGGAAGATCCCGGCTCCTTCAAATCGAAAGAAGAAACCAAGCTGTCCGTCCTCGAGCAGATCTTTCAACCCCACCTCTACCCCAACCTTTATAAGGACCTCTACCACGCGGTCCGAATCAACTACTATCCTCCCCGCGGCGACGCCAAGGAAGGGTGGGACAATATCGACATCTTCGGCTGGCTTGGCTACCCGATGCAGATCAAGGTGGATTTCCTCTGCCGCGACTCCATCCTCGCCGCGCCCCTGGTGCTCGATCTCGTCCTCTTCCTCGATCTGGCACAACGCGCCGGCATGAAGGGAATCCAGGAATGGCTGTCCTTCTACTTCAAGGCCCCCATGACGGCCCAAGGACTCTATCCCGAACACGACATCTTCATACAACTCATGAAACTGAAGAACACACTCCGGTGGATGCGCGGTGAGGACCTGATCACCCACCTCGGTTTGGAGTACTACGACTAAAACGACCGTCGCGGAGTGACAAAGAAAATATGCGAGTTCTCGTCATCGGTGGAACGCTGTTCATTGGACGAAATCTGGTGGAGGCGCTGCTCAAGGCCGGGCATGAAGTGTCCGTGATGCATCGCAAACCCGAGCACGGCTTGGGAAAGAAGGTCGGCAACATCGTCGCCGACCGCAACGATCCGCAAGCTGTCCGGAACGCCCTTAAAAACGAGAAGTTCGACGTTGTGTTCGACAACGTCTACGACTGGCAGCGGGGGACCACCGCTGCGCACGTGGAACACACCGCCAAGGCGTGCGGCGATCAGTTGAAGCGCTATGTCTTCATGTCGAGCGTGGCCGCTTACGGAGATGGGTTGAACCATCACGAAGGCGACGCGCTGGCGCCCGACGATCATCCCGATTCCTACGTTCGTAACAAGGCGCAGTCGGAGCGCATGCTGTTCCGCATGCACCAGCGCTATGGAACGCCGGTGGTGACCTTGCGTCCTCCCTATATTTACGGCCCGGCGAATCCTTTTTACCGCGAAGCGTTTTTCTGGGACCGGATGCGTGAGAGCCGGCCGATCATTGTCCCCGGCGACGGGCGCCGCCTGATGCAGTTCGTGTTCGTGAAAGACCTGGTCTCCGCCTGCCTCAAAGTAATGGACGAACCCAACGCCGTGGGGCATGCGTTCAACATCGCCAATGCGCGGCCTTTGACGCAGACCGAAGTGGTGCAGGCTTTCGCCGACGCCGCCAGCCGCAAACCCGTGCTGGTGCGCATCCCGCGCGAGCGCATTCTGCAGGCCGGCGGGAATCCGATGAATTCGCCGCTCTATTTTGGAGTCTATTTCGACATGCCGGCGATCACGCAGGTGATCAGCAAAGCGCAACGCGTGCTGCGGTTTAAAGCAACGCCGTTTTCCGAGGGGCTGAAAGAGACCTATCGCTGGTATCAGCGCAACCGCTCGCGGCAGCCGCAGGATTATGCCTTCGAAGACCGCTTGTTGTCGCGCTATCTGGTAGCCGCGAACGCATCCTAACCAGGACTCACTCACAGCACTGCGTGATTTTCGCAAAGCCCCTTCTTTCTTGGCTTTTACGGTGTTCCGGAAGACGTTTTCCCTTTGCGGGCCACGATTAGCTGTGCTACGATGAAGTTGCTCTGATGGACTGCGTCCACGGACGGGCCCACCAAATTATCCCCTGGAGTGTTTTACACCACAGAATGAGTTTCACCGTTTTTCTCGGCAACCTGCCTACCTGGGTTACCAAGGACGACATTCTCTCCTGGCTGCGTGCGGAGAATCTCGTCGCCGATGACGTTAAGGTCATCCGGAACCCCGAAACCCAGGAATCCAAGGGCTTCGCCTTCATCGATGCTCCGAATCAGGAAGAGATGGAGTCGATCATCCGGCGCTTTGACCGTGCGCCACTGGAAGACCGCATCCTGCGGGCGAACCCTGCTCAACCACCCCGGCCGAAGGGCGCAAGACCCCCGATGGGCCAGGCTGGAGCATCCTCACCGATGTCTCCCGATAACCGCCCCAAGCGTGGCGGAAAGAAGCATAAGAAAGGCCGCACTCCGGCGCCGCAAAGCGCGTTTGCCGAAGAACTGGCCAAGGCACTGTAGTCACCAAGACCACTCCCTGATTTCCTCCCCCTGCGCCAGCATTGGCGATTGGGTGTTATACTCTAGGCCGGACCACCTACTTTTCATTTGTGCGGCCGCACCACGTCATCAAGGGGGATTGGAAATGTGATTGATCTGCTCTTCGTCCGCTTCTGTTTCGTTGCCCTCATTTCTGTTTCCGCTTTCTTTCTCCAACCATTTGGCCTGGCGGCGCTTCCCGCCGCCGGGCTGGGCCTTCTCTCCGGTATAGGTATTGTCCTCTTCGAAATCCGTCTGAAACAGGTCAGCATGAAACGCCTCATCGGCGCCGCCTGCGGCAGCGTCATGGGAATCTTCGGCGCCTATCTGATTTCGCTTGTGCTGCGTCAGGCGCTCCCGTCCGGTTCCGGCTCGGTCTCATTCCTCCAACTCGCCGTCCTGCTACTGATGACCTACGTTGGTCTCGTCGTTGGCGCCAACAAAGGCGACATGCTGAACCTCGCCGCGTTCGGCGGTGTCTTCGGCAGCGAAAAGGTCACCAAGCACTCCTTCAAAATCCTCGATACCAGCGTCATTATCGACGGGCGCATCGCCGACATCGCCGAAACCGGCTTTCTCGACGGCACGCTCGTCATCCCGCAGTTCGTACTGCGCGAATTACAGCTTGTGGCCGATTCGGCGGACTCCATGAAACGCAACCGCGGCCGCCGCGGCCTCGACATCCTGCAGCGCATTCAAAAAATGCCGGAGCTCCATGTGCAGATCGTGGAAGACGATTTCCCCGCCGTCCGCGACGTCGACATGAAGCTCATCGAACTAGCCAAGCTCTACGACTGCAAGATCGTCACCAACGATTTCAATCTCAATAAAGTGGCCCAACTGCATGGCGTCGTTGTGCTCAACATCAACGAACTCGCCAACGCCCTCAAGCCTGTGGTGCTGCCCGGCGAAATCATGCGGGTCTTCATCCTCAAAGAGGGCAAGGAATACAATCAGGGCGTTGCTTACCTCGACGACGGCACCATGGTCGTTGTCGACAACGCCAAGCGCCTCATCTCGAAAACCATCGACATCTCCGTCACCAGCGTGCTGCAAACCACGGCCGGCAAAATGATCTTCGGCAAGTACGACGACCGCGTCCACACCGTGCATGACAAGCAAGGTGGACAGGATCGCCAGAGCCGCGAACAGCACGCCGGAGCAGCCGGTCCTCCGGCCACGTAAAGGCTTACGCTCTCGAACGCGATAAAATACCTTCAACTGCAAATGAAAGTTTCTGTCATTCTCCCCGCCGCTGGGCTCGGCACGCGCATGAGCCGTACCCAGCCGGAAACCACCGGCACCAGCCGGAAGCAGTTCATGCTGCTCGATGGATCTCCCATCCTCATCCATACGCTTCGCAAGTTTGCGGCGGCGCCTTCCGTGCGCGAGATCGTCATCGCACTACGCGCTGAAGACATGGAGTGGGTGCGGGAACTGGTCGATGCCCAACACTTCCCCAAGCCGGTGCGTTGCGTCGAAGGCGGCGATACGCGCCAGCAATCCGTCGAGCATGCGCTGGCCACTCTGGCGCCGGATACCGATCTCGTTGCTGTCCACGATGCGGTCCGCCCCTTCATCGACGTCGCCACCATTGAGAAGGTGATCGCCGAAGCGCAGGAGTGCGGCGCAGCCATCGTCGGCGTGGTTCCCGTTGATACGGTGAAGCAGGTCCATCGCAACAAAATCCGCGCCACCATTCCGCGCGATCGCCTGGTGCTGGCTCAGACTCCGCAAGTGTTCCGCTTTGATCTGCTCAAGACCGCGTTCTCGCAAGCCACCGCGGACAACTTCACCGGCACCGATGAAGCGAGTCTCGTCGAACGTCTGGAGCAAGTGGAAGTGAGCGTCGTCGCCGGCAGCGATCGCAACATCAAGCTCACCAAACCCACAGACATGAAACTCGCGCACCTCTTTCTTGCCGAGGAGCGCGGCTAGGTGGGTCCGCAGTATCGCACCGGACTCGGTTGGGATGTGCATCGCATCGTAACCGGACGTCCGATGATTCTCGGCGGCGTGCGTGTGGAGTGCGACTTCGGATTGGAAGGACACTCCGATGCCGACATCGTGGCCCATGCCATCACCGATGCGATTCTCGGAGCAGCGTGTCTCGGCGACATCGGCATGCACTTCCCCGACACGGATCCGCAATGGAAAGGCGCTGATAGTTTGAAGCTGCTCGCGCATGCAGTCTCACTCGCGAAGCAAGCTGGCTACGACGTTGTGAACATCGACACCACTGTCATTCTCGAACGCCCCAAGCTGAAAGACTATCGTCTAAGCATTCGTGAATCACTCGCCGCATGCGTCGGCATTGCTCTCGATTGCATGTCGGTGAAGTTCAAAACCGCGGAGAAGGTGGGACCAGTAGGAGAGGGCCGCTCCGCCGAAGCCCAGGCCATCGCACTGCTCATTCGGCGCTAGCCACCTATTCGCGTTCATCTGTGTTCATCTGTGGCTCCAGAAACACTGCCGCGAGCCCCCCACAAAAAGTGAAAGGCCCCGATTGCTCGGGGCCTTGTTGTTGTTAACGAACCTTGTCCGCTAGAGCGACTACTTCTTTTTCTTTGCAGCAGCCTTCTTCGCGGGTGCCTTCTTGGCGGCTTTCTTGGTTGCGTTCTTCATCGATTGATTCTCCCTAACATCAGATTTACGCGATCCGTGAAAGATCGCAGCGTGATTCATATATAAGGTTGTTTGAAAAGAAAGTCAAGAGAAAAATGCATCACGCGCATCGTCATCGTGACGCACACACCCCTCTCCCCTGCCAAAAACGTTTTCCGGTAGAATTGTTTTAGGGCTTCCGATGCGTTCTACACCCCATTTGACGGGCCTTCGGCGATGTTGCCCGTTTCTGGCGCTGCTTCTCGCGTTGCTCTTTGAACAAAGTTGCGCGAAGCGAACGCAGACACGTCTTCCTGCTCCACCAAAGGCCGGTGAGACGCAGAGTGGCATCGCCAGTTGGTATGGTGATCCGTATCATGGAAGGCGCGCGGCGAACGGAGAAGTGTACGACATGAACGCATTCACCGCGGCGCATCGCACGTGGCCATTCGAGACGATGGTGCGCGTGACGAATCTCTCCAATCAACTCGAAGTGGATGTGCGCATCACCGATCGTGGTCCGTTTGTCGATGGACGCATCATTGATCTTTCGCGCGCCGCAGCGGAACGCATTGAACTCATCGGCCCCGGAACAGCACGTGTTCGCTTACAGGTGCTCTCTATCGCGTCGCCAACGAATTCCTATACTGTACAGGCAGGCGCGTTCTCCGATCGCGCCAGGGCCGAGCAATTGCGCAGCAAGCTCGATTCCTTCCCGCTCGCCCGCATTGTGCCGCGCGGCACCGATCCCGTTCTCTATCGCGTGCTGGTGGGAAGAACCGCCACTGCCGAGAGCGCCGAGGAACTTGCTTCGCGCGTGCGCCGCGCCGCGGGTGAAGCGATTGTTGTTCGAGACTGAATCATCATGCCTAGCCGCTTTCATGGAACCTGGCGTCTCATCGCCTTTGAATCGCACAGCGCCGATGGCGCCATCACGCTGCCCTTCGGCGATCAGCCGAAGGGTATGCTCGTCTACACACCGCAGGGACACATGAGCGGACAAGCCATGCGCAGCGATCATGATCCGCAAGCCGCCGGACCGCTCGACAATTACATCGCCTACTTTGGAACCTTCACCGTCGATGACGCCGCGCGGGAAGTGGTGCATCACGTCGAAGGCAGTCTCTATCCCAACTGGGTCGGAACAGAGCAACGCCGCGGCTTCACGTTTTCCGGCAACCGGCTGACGTTGACCGCGGCGATGAAACGAACCTCATCCACGCTCCGCTTGATCTGGGAGCGGGCCTAAACTGGCGTCTTGCCCACTTTCTTGAACACGCGCGTCAATCCACGCACCGCGCGATCCACTTCACGCTCGGTGATGATGTAAGGCGGCAGCATGCGCACCACCTTCTCATGCGTGACGTTGATCAGCAACCCTTCGGCCAGCGCGTCTGTGACAAATTGCTTACAAGGGAATTCGATCTCCATGCCAAGCATCAAGCCCTGGCCGCGAACTTCCTTGATGAATCCGAACTTGCGGCTCAGATCCACCAACTGGCTCTTGAAGTAGCCGCCCACCTGGCGGATGTGCGGCATCAGCTCTTCCAGCAGCAACATGCACTCATAGCCGACGCGGCACGCCAATGCTCCGCCGCCGAACGTCGACCCATGCATGCCCGCGGGCAGCGCAGCCGCCGCTTTCTCGTTGGTCATGATGACGCCGATCGGCACGCCCGCGCCGATTGGCTTGGCCGCGATCATCACATCGGGCATCACCGGCGGATCCAGCAACTGATAAGCGAAGTACGTTCCAGGCCGGCCCACGCCGCACTGAATTTCATCCAGCACCAGCAGCGCGTTGTATTTGTCGGCCAGCTCGCGCGCCGTGCGCGTCATCTTCTCGCCAATGGGATAGATTCCGCCTTCGCCTTGTATCAGCTCCAGCACAATGCCCGCGGTGCGTTCATTCACCGCTGCTTCCAATGCGCCCAGATCATGGCGCGGGACAAACTTCACGCCCGGGATCAGTGGTTCAAAATCCTTGCGGTACTTCGGCTGTCCGGTGATGGAGATCGCGCCCAGAGAGCGCCCATGAAAGGAATCTTCGAGCGCAATGATCTCGTTCTTCTCCGGCGAGACGCGGTTGCCGTACGACTTCACGATCTTCAGCGCGCCTTCCGTGGCCTCCGTGCCGGAGTTGCAGAAGAACGTCCGTTGCAGCCCGCTCACCTGATGCAACCGCTCGGCCAGTTTTCCTTGCCACTCGTGGTAGTAGAGGTTGGAGCAATGCACCAGCTTTACCGATTGCTCGCGAATCGCGCGCACGATGCGGGGATGGGAATGACCCAGAGCGTTGACGCCGATGCCGCTCAACAGATCGAGATAACGTTTTCCATCCACATCCCACAGGTAGCAGCCCTTCCCGCGCTGCAGAACCAAGGGGTAGCGGGCGTACGTCTGCATGACGTATTGCCGCTCCCGCTCCATGATCTCTGCTGCTGCGGATACGGGTGCTGATGTCTCTACGAGGGTATCCATTCCTTCAGTTTAAGACCTTGCGGGCGACGACGCGCAGACGTGTATAGTCGGCATGCCAGCGCCCGTCGCGATACAGTGCTGCTCGCGCGCGGTCCTCGGCGAGCTATAACACGGCTTCCAATTCCGCGTCACTGAGCGGCCCCAGCATGCCGCCGCGAAACATCCGCACCCAATCGCGAAAGCCGGTCTCGCCTTCGAGCGGAGTGAACCGTGGGAACAGCCACGCCGCTTCCACTTCGAGGCCGACCGACTCGAGCACCGTGGCGTACTGAGCCACGGAAGGAAAATACCACTGGTGCGCTTGCTCCCGTCCGGTGACGCTGCGAATCGCTTCTCTTACGGAAGAGGCGATGTGCGCGACATTGCCCTTGCCGCCAAACTCCACCACCAGCCTGCCGCCCGGCTTCAGCACGCGCGACATGCACTGCGCTGCCTCGGATGCTCTCGTCACCCAATGCAGTACGGCGTTGGAGAACACCGCATCGAAGGGTTCCTCAAACTGGAAGTCCGTCACATCGGCGCGCAGAAAGGTGAGATCGGGATAGCCTTCCCGCGCCTGCGCGATCATCGCCTCGGAACTGTCCATGCCAATGACAGAAGCGCCCGCCTGCGCGATGGACGCCGTCAGATGCCCGGTGCCGCAGCCCACATCGAGGATCCGTTCCCCCGGCTGCGGCGCCAGCAGCGCGAGCAGATCCTCGCCATATTTCGTGACGAAGTTGTGTTTATCGTCGTAGAGTTTGGTGTCCCAGAGATTCTCAGCCACTTTACTTCAGGATACGCACACGATGCGCTTCGCTGTCGCCGATGTAGATGACGCCCTTGCTGTCGGCATAAACGCCATGCGGGCGAGCCGTGCGGCACTTCTTCGGATCGGTCTCCGGACCATCGCCGCGCTGCCCGTCGCCAACCGGTGTGCTGATCAGGCCCGTGTTGAGATCGATGCGGCGGATGGTGTGGCTCTCCGTGTCGGCGATGTAGATGCTGTTATCGGGCGCCCAAGCCACGCCCTTCGGTCCGTTGAGATCGGCTTTGCGCGCATCGGCGCCATCGCCGGTCAGTCCTTTATTCCCCGTGCCCGCGATGTGGTGGATCGTCTCTGTCTTCGGATCGATACGGAACACCATGTTCCCTTCGCGCAGCACCAGGTAGAGATTGCCTTTCTTGTCCAGGTCAATCGCGCGAGGACCGTTCACCGGAGTGCCTTTCACCGGCGCTCCATCGGGCGTCGGTTTGCGCTCGCCATTGCCCATGTAGGTCTCGATGAGCCCCGTCTTCATGTCGATGCGGCGCACGCGATGATTGCCGATGTCGCACACCAGGAGCCTTCCCTGCGGATCGAACGCGATCGAGTGCGGCTGCTTGAACTGCGCCTTCACCGCTGGCCCGCCATCGCCCGAGAAGCCGGCTTCCGGTCTTCCCGCTACCGTGGAGATGATCTTCGTCTTCGCATCCACACGCCGGATGAGATTGTTCTTCATCTCCACGAAGAACATGTTGCCCTGTTTGTCGAAACGGATTTCATAGGGCTCGTTGAGCGATGCCTGCGTCGCCGGACCGCCGTCGCCCGAATAGCCCATCTTCCCGTTGCCCGCCACCGTCGACACAGTCCCCTTCTTGAGGTCAATGCGCCGGATGATGTGATTCCCGATTTCGCACACATACAGCGCGCCATCCGGACCCACCACCAGCCCATAGGGATTGTTGATCTGCGCCGCCGTCCCCGGCCCGCCATCGCCACTGTAACCGGCCGTCCCCGTGCCGGCCACTGTGCGGATCGTCTTCCCATCGAGCAAAGACGCAAAGAGAGCTACTGCAACGAACGAACGGAACATGTGTGTCATCCTCTAGGAGATTCTAATTGAATTGGCCGCAGCCGTCCCATCACCTTGTGCAGCGCGAAGACGCCCGTGAGGTGGAACAGGCCCATGGTGAGAATCACCGGCGTATAGCCGAAGTGTTGCACCACGTAGCCCGGAATGATCGCCGAGAACAGCACACCGCCAAATCCGCCCGCACAGCCGCCGATCCCAATCACAGAAGCGATGGCCGGCTTTGGAAACACATCCGATACCGTGGTGTACATGTTGGCGGAAAGCCCTTGATGCGCCGATGTGCCCAGGCTGATCAGCGCCACCGCCAGAATCGCATTCTCGGCTAGCGCAGCCATCGACGCAATCGGCATCATCGCCGCGAATACCAGCATCGCCCCCTTGCGCGCCTTCGATGGGTCCCACCCTTTGCGGATCCAGTAGCCGGCCAGCCAGCCACCGAACACGCTGCCGAAATCGGCCAGCAGGTACACTACAGGCAGCGCCCATCCAATCTGCTTCAGGTCGAACTTGCGTACGTCATAGAGGTAGGGCGGCAGCCAGTATAGATAGAACCACCAAACGGGATCGGTGAGAAATTTCCCTATGGCAAACCCCCACGTCTCGCGATAGCGTAGCGCCTGGCTCCAGGTGATGTTCGGCTGCCGCGCTTCTTCCGGATCGCTGTGGATGTACGCCAACTCCGCTGCATTCACCCCTGGATGCTCCTTCGGCTCGCGATGCGTCAACATCCATACCACCAGCCACAGGAAGCCCGCCCCGCCTGTCACCAGAAAGCAGGTGCGCCAATCGAGCCCCATGTCGTACAGCATCCAGGCGAACAACGGCGGCCCTACCATCGATGCCACATTCGTTCCGGCGTTGAAAATTCCCGTGGCAAACGCCCGGTCGCGCTTGGGAAACCACTCCGTCACACCCTTAATCGCCGCGGGGAAATTCCCTGATTCGCCCATCCCGAGCAATGCCCGCCATCCAGCCAGCATCAGCGTCGTCTTCGCCGTGGCATGCAGCACTGCCGCCAATGACCACCAGGCGATGGCTATCGAGTAGCCAATGCGCGTGCCATACCGGTCCACCAGCTTCCCCATGAACAGAAACCCGATGGTGTAGGCCATCTGGAAGGCCCCGTTCACCAGTCCGTACTCCTGATCGTTGAGCCCCAGATCCTTGCGAATCACGGGAATCAATACGGAAAAGACAATCCGATCCAGGTAGTTGATCGTCGTTGCAAAGAAGATGAGAGCGAGGATCCACCACCGTACGCGCGACATGGAGGGGTTCGGCACTTAGCGATTATAAGCAGATCGGAACGGCATACCGCATCTGCGGGTAATGGTATAGCCGCAAGATTGACGAAACGAAATGGGCTCCGCATGCCACTAATGTATTGGGGAGCCCTCTGTACGTTCGTGGTCTTTCGCTGGATTCGCGCGGATGTTCTTCACCGGCATCCAGTCACGTGGAGGGGCGCGTCCATGAATGGCTGGTGGCTCCCCAAACCTCCCTTGTTACCATGAGATGTGACCGAGAAACCCTTTCGTGAGCCCCGCATTGCCCTCAATCGCATTTATACCCGCCGCGGCGACCGCGGTGAAACCAGCCTCGTCGGTGGACAACGCGTCCCCAAGAATGCCCTTCGTATCGAATGCTATGGCACCGTCGACGAACTGAATTCGGCCGTAGGCCTGGCCCGTGTGTCGCTCGAAGAATTGCGGCAATCGCAGCCGGAGCTGGAAACCCTGTCCCAGATTCTTCACCGCGTCCAGCACGAACTGTTCAATCTCGGCAGCATCCTGGCTACCTATCCCGACGATGTCCATCCGCAGCAACCCCGTGTCACTGAGGCGGAGATTGAGCGCTTGGAACACGAGATCGACGCCATGAATGAGCCCCTCGGCTCACTGCGCTCGTTCGTTCTGCCGGGCGGCAGCCGCGTCAACGCCGAACTGCATCTGTGCCGTACCATCTGCCGCCGCGCCGAACGCATCGCCGTCGCCTTGAGCCACGAAGAGCACGTCCCCTCCGACGCTATCGGCTACCTCAACCGGCTCAGCGACGCCTTCTTTGTCTGGAGCCGCTGGGTCAATCATAAGCTCGGTGCTCCGGAGATTCTCTGGGAGCCCAACTTCGCTTCCTCGGCAAACCATTAAAGTAGTCCGTATGCATCGACGCACGTTTCTATCCGCCGCCCTCGGCGCTCCTGCCATTCTCCGTTCGCAGCCCAATGACCGGCCCAATGTCCTGTTCATCGCTTCCGACGACATGAACAACAGCCTGGGCTGCTACGGCCACCCGATCGTGAAGACCCCGAACCTGGACAAACTGGCTGCCCGTGGCGTGCGTTTTGATCGCGCCTATTGCCAGTACCCGTTGTGCGGCCCCAGCCGCTGCTCGCTGCTCACCGGACTGCGCCCCGATTCGACGCACATCAAGGACAACAACATCGCCGTGCGCGACAAATTGCCCGATGTGGTGACTCTGCCGCAACTCTTCAAAAACAGCGGCTGGCGCAGCGTGCGCGCCGGCAAGATGTATCACATGGACGTGCCTGGTTCCGTCGGAACAAACAAGTGGGACGATCCACCGAGTTGGGATGTGGCCATCAGCCCGCCGGGCAGTGAGCAGCTCACCAAAGGGGAAGGCGGCAACATCATCCCTGGCCGCAAAGCCGGCTGGCAGGTGATCTCCTTTGCCGGCGATGGCAAGGATCAGGCCGATGAGAAAGCGACCGAAATCGCCTTCGATACCATCTCTGCGAATCCGAACCGCCCATGGTTCCTCGGGTTAGGCTATCTGCGGCCGCATGTGCCACACGTCGCCCCCTCCCGCTTCTTCGATCTCTATCCGCTCGGCTCCATTCCCGCTCCCACAAATCCCGCCAACGATCTCGACGACATCCCCGAAGCGAGCGAAATCGCCATCAATACCCGCGCCAAAGATATGGGCGGGATGAGCGACAACGAGAAGAAACAGGCCATCCGAGCCTACTACGCCTCCGTCTCCTACATGGATTGGCAAGTGGGCCGTGTGCTGGACACACTGGAGAAATCCGGCCAGGCCCGCCGCACCATCGTCGTGTTCTGGGGCGATCACGGCTGGCATCTCGGCGAACACCACCGCTGGCACAAGCGCAGCCTCTTTGAAGAGTCCATGCGCGCACCGCTCATCATCGCCTCGCCCGGCGCCAAAGGCAACGGAAAATCCACCCGTTCCCTCGTGGAGTTCGTCGACATCTACCCCACGCTTGCCGATCTTGCACGGCTGCAACCGCCGGCCAATCTCGAAGGGCAGAGCATGAAGCCGTTGCTCGACAATCCGTCGCGCGCCTTCAAGTCCGCGGCGTTCAGCATGGTCACCGCACCCAATGGCATCGAGGGCCGCGCCGTCGTCAACGATCGCTACCGCTACATCCGTTGGACCGGCCCGAAGCCCGGCGAAGAACTCTACGATCGTCAGACCGACCCCCGCGAGTTCACCAATCTAATCTCCTCGCCGCAACACGTAAAGACACTCGCGCAGATGCGCAGTACACTCGATGCCGGCTGGAAAGCCGCCCGTGCCCGCGCCTAAACAGAGGTGGCGACGGGCCTCCAGGCCGGTTCGCAGTTCAGCCTGGGAAGGCTGAACGAACGCTGTCCAGGAACACATCGCGCCCAGCCACATAATCGGCGAACTTCACCTCCGCGCGAAGTTGCGGCGTCAGCGTCGACGGATCTTCCTTCATCATCCGGAAGTACTTCGTCGAGCAAAACACGCCCAGCTTCGTGCGCGGCAGCACGATCTGCTTCACCTCCCCGAAATGGTTCGGTTTTCCACCGCTGGGCTCGCCCGCCATCACGATCGAAGTCATCTGCGTGAGTTGCACCGCATTCATCAGCGCCGAAGAATAAGTCGCCCGGCCAAGGATTCCATACAGCCGCCCTTTGCGATTCAACTGGCTCTTGCTCAGGAACTCGATGAAGGGATACAGCAGGCTCGAACTGCCGCCGCTATTCAGCCGCAGGTCGATGATCAGCCTCTCCACGCCGCCACCGGCAATCTCTTTCTGCAACTCATCGAGAAACGGCCCTATCGGCTGTCCCGGCTCGTTCTCGCAGCGGTTGTACTGAAAGTACAGCGTCCCTTTCGGCTCAATGCGCTCTTTCCAATACGCCAGCCGCGTGTTGCGGCGAAACAAGGGCGGCGTCTTCTTCCGGTCGTCATAGACTCGCTCGAAGTTAGCGAAGCCGCGCATATCCACTGGACTCAGTTCCGCCGCGCCTCCTTCAAAGTCAATCACAGGCGTCACACCCACCGCCTCCAGAAACCCCACGAAGCAGAGGTTCTGCACGATGCGGTGTTTCAACACCCACTCGTTCTCATGAGGCATCAGCAGCGCCGCCGCGAGGCACACGTCCTCGATCTTTCTCCCGCCGATCGCCGTCACTCGCTTGCCAAGCGCCGGTAGCGCCGCCCCACCCGCCGCCGCCACATAGATCCCATCGGCGAACCAGTACAAACCCAGTGGCAGAATGTGATTCCCAAACAGAGCGGGCAACGCCACACCCGAGTGCGAATCGCCCAACGCATGAAACGCCCGCAGCAAACCGGTGCCAGGCGAAGCTGGATCCACCTTCCCCAGCGCCTCGCGGAACGCCTGCTGCCGCGGCTTTTCCTTCATTCCCGGATGCAATCTCTCGAACTCATCGCCGAGGAACCGCAAATCCGCCCGCCAATCGTCGGGCGTCGGGGTTGACTGGCCACTCAGGGCAGCAGTCGTGAGTGCCAACAAATTGCGGCGTGAAAAAGCACTCATCTTCGTGTACGGTAGCGGAACTTGGATCAAGGTGTCAATTGCTATTCCTGAATGTTTGTATAATGCTCCAAATGCCGACTGACTACGAACAAATTTTGGAGCGGATCGAGGCCAAACGGGCGATCCTTTTCCTCGGGGCAGGGAGTACGGTTCTTTGCCGGAAGAGCGATGGCCGGTATGGACTTACCGGCTATGGCTTGGCTAAGGAGATTCTTCAGCAATTGGTTGGGCCCAAGAAACTTCTCGGCATTCCTGACGAAAGGCTGCCAAATCTGATGGAAGCAGCCGAGTACTTCCAGGGAAATCACCCAGGCCAACGAACCGCGCTCGATGAGTTCGTGCAGGCTCGCTTACGCGGACTGCAGCCAACGCTCGGCCATTACTTGGCGACAAGTTTCCCGTGGAAGGCCGTTGTCACAACAAATTACAACACCGTTGCGGAGGATGCCTGGCACGAAGCTTCCAATCACGGATTCTGCGCCAGTGAAGCCATCCCCATCCGCAGCGACAAGGATATCGCCGAGTTCGCCGGTGAGACCTCGAAGATCCGCATCTACAAGCCTCACGGCTGCGTCAATCACCAAGCGAGCCCAGAACGTAGGATGGTACTCACCTCGCAAGACTATGCTCTGTCGGAAGAGATTCGAGGTGGAATGTACAAGGCGATTCGATCCCTCGCCAAATCCAGCACCACGGTGTTCGTTGGCTACAGCCTGGCGGACTACACCTTCCGCAATCTCTACTACAGGCTTTACCTCGACTTGGCGGATTGGTCTCACCGGTGCTACAGCATCGCGCCGATTGACCCGCCAATCCTGTTCGAGTGGAAGTCAAAGGCTATGGAAAAGATGAACACCAAGCTGCTGAACACGACCTTTGATGCCTTCATGCTGCACTTGACCAAAACCAGAGGGCGGCTGCATCCTGAGTTGAGAAAACGCACGACCTCCTCGTGGAACTCCGTCCGGCGTGCGAATGTCGATTATTTGACCGGTCTTACGAAAGGCCAATTCGAAAAGCTACCCGGATAGGTCACCGCAAGCGCGGCTTCATTTGCGATCATCTTAAGAATGGCCCGCATCCTCATGGTGTCCTCCGAAGCCCGACCGTTCTCCAAAACAGGAGGACTCGCCGATGTTTTGGGCTCCCTTCCGCCGGCATTGGTGGAAGCTGGGCAAGAGGTCGCGGTGGTGCTCCCCCGCTACCGCACAACGAGCCTCGGCGGTGCGCACAAAATCGCCGATGACATCACCCTCTGGATCGGCCCTGGCCGCTATACTGCCTCGCTCTGGCAAGTGCACAATCGCGGCGTCGATTACTACCTCGTCGATTGCCCCGTCTTCTTCGATCGCGATGGGCTCTACGCCACCGCAGGCAAAGACTACTGGGATAACGACACCCGCTTCGCCGGCCTTTGCCACGGCGCTCTCCATGTAGCCCGGCACTTCTTCCGCCCCAACATCATCCATTGCCACGATTGGCAAACCGGGTTGCTGCCCGCCTATCTGCATCAGTATTACGCCACCGATCCCACCTTCCACGGGGTCAAAACGGTCTTCACCATCCACAACCTCGGCTACCAGGGCCTGTTCGATCGCGGGCGGATGTTCTGGCTCGGCCTGCCGGACAGTATCTTCCGGCCCGATCTGGTGGAGTTCCACGGCCGCATCAATCTGCTCAAGGCCGGCCTCGTCTATAGCGATGCCCTGACCACGGTTTCCCCCACCTACGCCCAGGAGATCCAAACGCCGGAACAGGGCTTCGGTCTCGATGGCCTGCTGCGCGCCCGCTCGGCTTCGCTCAGCGGCATTCTCAACGGCATCGATTACTCGGTGTGGAACACGGAAACCGATCCCCACCTGGCGGCTCACTTCTCACACCGCGACCTCGAAGGCAAGCGCGCCTGCAAACTCGATCTGCTCCGCACCATGGGTCTGCCCACAGACGAGCCCGATGTTCCCGTCATCGGCATCGTCTCCCGCTTTGCTTCGCAGAAAGGCTTCGATCTCATCGCCCAGGTAGCCTACGATCTCATTCACTGGGATCTGAAGATGGCCGTGCTCGGCAACGGCGATCCCCAATACGAATCCCTCTTCCGCACGCTCGCCGAAATGCGCCCCGGCAAGTTCGCTGTGCGCGTCGCCTTCGACGATGCCCTCGCCCACAAGATCGAAGCCGGCTCCGACATGTTCCTCATGCCAAGCCATTACGAACCCTGCGGCCTCAACCAGATGTACAGCCTTCGCTACGGCGCCGTACCCGTCGTCCACGCCACCGGCGGCCTCGATGATACGATAGACAGTGGGACGGGATTCAAGTTCTGGTCCTATTCGGGCGAAGCGATGCTGGGCGCTCTGCGCGAGGCTCTCACCGTCTACGCCTCTGATCGGGACCGCTGGACCGGCATGATGCGCGCTGGAATGCAACGGGACTTCTCCTGGAGCACTTCCGCCGCCGCATATTCTGAGCTCTATGCGTCTCTGCTCGCTTGAATCCTTTTCGTCAGACTCGCATCTATAAACGTGGAGATTGAAACGAACATGGCAGGTCAGAATACCTTGACATTCACGGATGCCGGCTGGGACACCGAAGTCCTCAAAGCCGAAGTTCCCGTTCTCGTAGATTTTTGGGCCGAATGGTGCGGGCCGTGCCGCATGATGGGCCCCACGGTGGACGCTGTCGCCGATGGTTATGCCGGAAAGGTCAAAGTCGGCAAGCTGAACGTCGATGAAAACCCTGGCAGTGCCATGCGTTATAACATCCGCGGCATTCCCACTATCCTTCTCTTTAAGGGCGGCCAGGTCGTCGAACAGCGCGTTGGCGCTACCGGCAAGGCCGACATCGAGAAGATGATCAGCAGCCACGTCTAAGCTCCTCTTCTATTTCCCTCAAAAGCCCGCCGGGGTGTTCCCTCGCTCCGGCGGGCGATTTCTTTTCCACCCACCCTCTCCAGTAAAACCCTTATTCCGCCGATCTTTAGTGTGGTTTAGCACTCTTTTGGTCTGTGGCCTATTCAGATACCATCCGCGAGTTCTCGCGCCGGCATGGTCTCGTGCCTGCGGTGGCGGCATTGTCCTTTGCCGCTAACTCCTTTCCACTGCGTACTTACGAAGGATTGGATCTGTGGTTTGGCGGGCTCTTCCCGTGCATCGCCATCCTCTATATCAATCCCCTGGCAGGCGTCCTGTCGGCCATCCTGTCCTACGCCATCACCGCACCCATCTGGGGCCATCCGCATGGCCTGATTGGGGCATCGCTGCTGGCCTTGCTGGCCGCCATGGCGCAAACCACAGTGTCCCGCAGGCGATTCCTCGACCTCCTGCTGGCTCTTTCCATCGTCGCTCCCTTCTTTGCCCTCATGCTGCACCGCTATGGAGGGTCGGCATCGGCCACGAACCTCATCGTCTACCTGAAACCGCCAGTCAATTCGATCCTCAACCTCGCGCTGGCTGTTCTCCTTGTGGAAACCACCGGAGCCCGCCGCTGGCTCCCGGGAGCTGCCTCCGCCAGGCCCTACCCACTGCGTGCCTCGCTATTGGCTGGCTTTCTCGCCGTGTCGATCGTCCCCCTGGTCCTCGTCTTCCTGTTTCAAAGCCGGCAGTTTGAAAAGAACCTCTACCTCCAGCGTGAAGTCCGCCTGCGCGATGCCGCCAGCGAAATCTCCGCCGAATTGGGTTGGCGCCTCAACCAGCATGCCGAGGCCGTTGGCGCTGCTGCCCTGGCCGTCGAACAGAGCAGCCATCCCCACCAGGAAGCACTAAACCGGATTCTCAAGGTGTGGCACGCCCAATACCCAGGCTTTCTCACCATGATCGCAACCGACGCCGAAGGACGCGTCATCGCCGCCCATCCACGCACCCTGGCCGATGGCAGGGATTACTTCGCCACCGTCCACAGCGTCGCCGATCGATCCTACTTCCGCGAGCCGAAAGCAAACGGCAAACCCCATATCTCACGAGTCTTCCGCGGCCGCGGCTTTGGCGCCGATCCCATCGTCGCCCTCAGCACTCCCTACCGGCTGTCCGGCCGCTTTGGCGGCGTCATCGAGGGCTCGCTCGATCTGGCCGGCTTGCGCAACAGCGTGACCAGCCGGGCCGTTGCCCGCGAGGCCGAACTGCTCCTGCTCGACCACGAAAAGGTGTTGGCTTCCACTCCAGCCGTTGGGTTCAATGCCCTCGATGACCTCGCCGCAAGCCCCCTGCTCAGCCAGATTCAGAACCATCCCTCCGGCGAAGGCGCTTTCCAACTGCAGGTTCGAAACACCAACTTTCTCGCCACTTCCGTGCCCGTGGATTCCGCCGGCTGGACCGTGTGTGTCCTCGTCCCGCAGGCGGTCATTATTTCCAGTCTCAACCGCTACATCACCGAAACTACCGTCCTTCTCTTTGCCATCATGGTGCTGAGCGTGGTGGCCGCCAACTTCCTCGCGCGGCAGGTCACCAAGCCGCTTGATGCGCTGGTGGTCCAGGTGCGCGGATTGCGCGACCGGCCCGCTCAGTACAGCGCGGTCAGCCCCTACGCCTCGGGCCCCGAAGAGATCGACATCCTCTTCCGCGACTTCCTGCAAATGACCACCAAGCTGCAAAGCACCTACCGCGGCCTGGAAAATTCCATCACGGAACGCGATGCGCTCAACAGCCGCCTCACCAACCTGCTGAGCGAACTGGAAGTGCGCGTGAGCGAACGCACGGCGGAGTTCGAAGCCGCCAAGACACGCGCCGAAGAAGCCAGCCGCACCAAGAGCGCCTTCCTCGCCAACATGAGCCATGAAGTCCGGACGCCGCTCAACGGAGTCATCGGGATGCTCACCATGCTGCTCGATCATCCGCTCGACGCCGAGCAGCGCAAGCGCGCCAACATTGCCCTTGACTCGGCCGAGTCCCTCCTCCGCGTCCTCAACGACGTGCTCGATCTCTCCAAGATCGAAGCCGGCCACCTCGATATTGAACGCTTGCCGTTCCGCCTGGATCAGTTGATCGAAGCTACGCTCTCCCCGTTCCGCACCACCGCCGAATCGAAGGGGTTGGCCTTCCAGGCGAGTGTCGATCCGAAATGCCGCACCGCATTCTTCGGCGATCCCACCCGCCTGCGCCAGATTCTTTCCAACCTCGCCGGCAATGCCGTCAAGTTCACCCAGCAAGGCTCGGTGTCCGTGCTGGTGCAGGGAATTGAAATCGACGAACGCTCGCGAGCCATCCACCTGCAGGTCCGCGACACCGGCATCGGCATTCCGAAAGATGCGCAACTGAAGCTCTTCAACCCCTTCCAGCAGGCCGACTCCACCACCACGCGCCGCTTTGGCGGAACCGGGCTGGGCCTCGCCATCTGCCGCGAACTGGTGAACCGCATGGGCGGGGTCATCGGCTTTGATAGCGTCGAAGGCCAAGGCTCGAACTTCTGGTTCCGCGTCGTGCTCGATCTTGCTCCGCCCTGCGCTCCCGAACCGAAGCCAGCCATCCGCACCCCCGCCGATGTTCGCGAACGTGGCGCCGTGCTCATTGTCGAAGACAATGCCGTCAACCAATTGGTGGCGCAGCGCCTGGTGGAAAAGGCCGGCTACTCCACCCTCGTGGTCGAATCCGGACGCCTTGCCCTCGAAGCCCTCGAACAGACCCGGTTCGACGTTATTCTGATGGACTGCCAGATGCCCGACATGGATGGCTATCAGACCACCGACGCCATCCGCCGCAGTGAAGCCGGACGCCGCACGCCCATCATCGCCATGACCGCGCACGCCATGGCCGGAGACCGTGAGCGTTGTATCGAGGCCGGTATGGACGACTACATCACCAAGCCCGTGCGCGAGTCGGAACTACACGCCCTGCTCGACCGTTGGACCAGCCTACAGCCGTCCCACGCAGCCCTCGAGAAAGCGCCGGCCGGCTCCGCCCAACTCTTGCAATCCTGAGGCTGCCAGCACGGTCGTGGTCACACCCGGCAGCATGCAGGTCACACACTTGCGCGCCGCCAGCCTCGCCACCGATGCGGGCGCAATCGTCACTCCCATCCCGGCTTCTACCAGCGCCACTACGGTTGGCCACTGCGTCGCCTCCTGCACGATCCTCGGTTCGAATCCAGCCTGCCGGCAAAAGGTCATCAATTCGTCGTAGAAGCTCGCCCCCAGGCGCCGTGGGAAAAAGACAAATGGATCCTTGTGCAGCGCCGCCAGCCGCACCCTCCGCGATGCCGCCAAACGGTGCTGCCGAGGCAGAATCACGGCCACCCCTTCCTTGTAGCGGTGCAGCTCCCGCAACCCGTCCGGCGCCGAATCGCAGCGCAGGAAGCCGATATCCGCCGTCCCCTCGCGCAACGCCTCGCCGATCGCCGCCGTCGACATCTCCCGCAAACTCAGCTCCACGTGCGGCAAGGTTTTGCGGAACCAGCGGATCACCCGCGGCAGACTGCCCAGCATCACCGACGGCGGCGTGGCAATCACCAGCTTGCCCGCTTCTCCCCGGCCCGCCGCCTGCGCCGCGCTCAGCGCACGCTCCACCTGTTCCAATGCCGCCCGCGCCAGCGGCAGCAGCGCCGCCCCCGCGTCCGTCAACTCGGTACGCCTTGTGGTGCGCGCAAACAAGGCAAAGCCGATCCGCTGCTCCAGCCGTTGGATCTGCTGCGTCAGCGGCGGCTGCGAGATCGCCAGCTTCTCCGCCGCCCGGCCGAAATGCAGCTCCTCGGCGACGGTGACAAAGTAGCGCAGGTGAGTCAATTCCACACCGGAACTGGCGGCAAGATTCATAGCAACATCATATCAATCAAGAATGATAATTATATTGGACGAATCAGTATGACACGCCGTACCATCGAGGCATGTTGCTTCCCGTTTATTCCCCTCCCGCCCTCACCATTCATCGCGGCGAAGGCTGCTATCTCTATGACACCAGCGGCCGCCGCTACCTCGATTTCATTTCCGGAGTGGGTGTCAACGCACTCGGCCACGCCCACCCGCGCATCGTCCGCGCCATCACCAACCAGGCCGCGCGGGTCATCCACACCTCGAACCTCTACCACCACGATTACCAGGCGCCGCTGGCCCGCCGCCTCGCCGCCTGGAGCGGCCTCTCCCACGCCTTCTTCTCCAACAGCGGGGCGGAAGCAGTGGAAGCCGCCCTCAAAGCCGCTCGCGCTCACGGCCTCCGCCGGCATCCCCGCAAGTTGCAACTCGTGGCGCTCGAAAATTCCTTCCATGGACGCACCTGTGGAGCCCTCTCCGTCACCGGCCGCCTCGAATACCGCCGTGCCTTCGGCCCGCTGCTTCCCGAAGTCACCTTCATCCCCGCCAACGACATCGAAGCCCTCCGCGCCGTGGTCAGTGAAGAAACCGCGGCCATCATCCTGGAGCCCATCCAGGGCGAAGGCGGCGTGCACGTCATGCAGGAAAATTTCCTCCGCGAGGTGAGACGTCTGGCCACCGCGGCGAACGCTCTATTCATCGCCGACGAGACCCAATGCGGGCTCGGCCGTACCGGCCACTACTTCGCCTACCAGCGCTTCCCCGGCCTCATCCCGGACATCGTGGTGACGGCAAAGCCGCTCGCCGCCGGACTCCCCTTGGGCGCCACGCTATTCAACGAAACCGCCGCCGCGGCGTTGCCCAAAGGGCAGCATGGATCCACTTTCGGGGGCGGGCCCCTTGCCTGCCGCGTCGCTCTCGAAGTGCTCGATGAGATTGAGCAATTGCTGCCGCACATCCGTCAGACAGGCGCGTATCTGCACCAGAGTCTGGCGAAACTCGGAACCGTGCGCGGCGAGGGAATGATAGCCGGTGTGGCGCTCGATCAGCCGGGTGATCCGATCGTGGCTGAGGCGCTGGACAAAGGCCTTCTGATCAACTGCACCCATCACACGGTGCTGCGCTTCCTGCCGCCGTATATCGTCACCCGCGCGCAAGTGGATGAAGCGATGGAGGTGCTCCAAACGCTGCCGGCCCGCTGCGGACGGCTGGAAATTCACCCTAACCCATCCCCTAAGGCCACTCCTCCCTCATTCTCCTCACCCCTATACCGATAAGTTCGTTATAGGCCACGCACCAATGATCCGGCTGACAAGGCTCAATCACGTTCCCATCTTCCTCAACTCGGACCTGATTGAGCACATCGAGATGACCCCGGATACGGTGATCAGCCTCACGACCGGTCAGAAGCTCGTTGTTCTCGAGAAGGCCGAAGTCGTCGTGGAGCGGGTGATCGAGTACCGCCGCCTGGTTGCGCAGCACTCGGTTGAGGTCCCGCAGCCCGAGAAGACGGAATGACGCGGAGTCGGCAATGGCAGCGAAAAACGGCCTGAAACCCGATCTCGCGTCCTGGGTCGGCGTCATCCTCGCCTTCGGCGCCATCATCGGCGGCCTGTTGCTCGAAGGCGGCAGCATCAAGGACATCGCGCAATACACCGCCGCCATCATTGTCCTCGGCGGCACCTTCGGCGCCACCATGCTCAACTCCCCGCTGCCCACCTTTATCTCCGCCCTCAAACGCTGCGCCCACGTCTTCCTCGAACGCACCGAGTCCCCCCAAACCGTCATCGAATCCATCATCGAGTACGCCTCCAAAGCCCGCAAACAAGGCATCGTCTCGCTTGAGCAGGAAGCCGCCGAAATCCAGGATCCCTTCCTCCGCAAAGCCCTCACCCTCGCCGTCGACGGCACCGACCTGCAGGAACTGCGCAAAATGATGGAGCTCGAAATCGACATGATCGAACACCGCGCCAACTCCGAAGCCAAGGTCTTCGAACAGGCCGGCGGCTATGCCCCCACCGTCGGCATCATCGGCGCCGTCATGGGCCTCATCCAGGTCATGAAAAACCTCGCCAACATCGATGAGGTCGGCCATGGCATCGCCGTCGCCTTCGTCGCCACCGTCTACGGCGTCGGCATCGCCAACCTCTTCCTCCTCCCCATCGCCGGCAAAATCAAAGCCCGCGTCCACGAGGAACTACGCCTCAAGGAACTCATCGTCGAAGGCGTCAGCGGCATCGTCGAAGGCCTCAACCCCAAACTCATTCGCATGAAACTGGAAGCCTACGCCCAAGTGCCGCCACAACCCAACAAAAAGGAGCCCGCCAATGGCCCGGAAAAAGCGGCCTGAAGAACACGCTAACCATGAGCGCTGGCTCGTCTCTTACGCCGACTTCATCACCCTGTTGTTTGCCTTCTTTGTCGTCATGTTTGCCAGCTCCCAAACCGACAAGGGCAAAGCCTCCCAAGTGTCGGAGTCCGTCAAACGTGCCCTCGAAGAAAACGAAATCGCCTCCGCCGTCGCCGGTATCCTCGGCGGAACCGTTGGCAGTAAAGGCGTCGGCAACGCCATGATGCGCGGCCCCGGCGGCGCCACCAAGGCTGCCGACAAAGGAACGAAAGATCCTCGCCTGGCCGAACTGCTCCCTTCTCAACTGTTCCTCAACCAGCAGTTGAAGAATGAGATCGCTACCGGCAAAGTGACCGTCCACATGGGTGCCCGCGGCCTGGTCGTCAGCCTCCAGGAAGCCGCCTTCTTCCCCTCTGGCGACAGCACCATCGATGAGGCCGCCTACGACTCCATCGCCAAGATCGCCGAGTCCATCCGCCTCCTCCCCAATCCCGTTCGCCTCGAAGGCCACACCGATTCCGTGCCCATACATAATGACCGCTTCGCCAGCAATTGGGACCTCTCCGCCGCCCGCTCCATTGCCATGCTGCAGTTGTTTACCAGGCACTTCGGCATTGACCGCTCCAAATTTTCGGTTGCCGGCTATGCCGATGTGGTGCCCGTCGAATCGAACGACACCCCCGAAGGCCGTGCCCGCAATCGCCGCGTGGATATCGTCATCCTCAACCAGGCAGGCCTCACCGAGGAACCTTCCGGCCGAAAGTAACGCACCTCACCCTTTTCCAATGTTAAGCTGGTTTTTCCGATGCTTGAACCGGCTGTTCCCTCTGACCGCAACTCGCCTTTCCGCCGGTTGCCCAGGGAGTCGGTGTGGACCGCACTTCTCGAGAAGGCCGCTGCCGGCGATCAGCAAGCCTTCGCATCTCTTTACGACGAAACCAGTTCCCTCGTGTACAGTCTCTCCATGCGCATGCTTGCCAATGTGGAGGATGCCGAAGAGGTGACCCTCGACGTCTACAATCAGGCCTGGCGCAGTGCCAAAGCTTTCGACTCCGCACGCGGCACCGTTACGGCGTGGCTGATGACGATGACCCGCACGCGAGCCCTGGACAAGATCCGCGCCCGCGCTTCCCGCCAGAAGAACGTCGATCCCATGCCGGTTCACTTCGACGCTCCTTCCACCGACGACAGCCCCGAAGACCAGAGCGCCACGTCGGAACAGCGCCGCATCGTCATGGCTGCCTTGGTGCAACTCCCTGCCGAACAGCGCAGAGCCTTGGAGTTGGCCTATTTTCATGGGATGTCCCACGCCGAACTGGCGCAGGCTTTAGGCGAGCCGCTCGGTACGGTCAAGACCCGTATCCGCCTCGGCATGATCAAGTTACGCGAACTACTCACACTCGCCGGCGAAACCGCCTGAGGGCTATTCGTAGTCCGCTTCGTAGAATTTGTGTGCAAGCCCAGGCAGCAGCAGGCACACGCTCCCAATCGCTTGCCGGATAGTGATAGCCATCTTATCGCCAGGATCGACATAGGCGACGCTCAGCATCACTCCGATACCGAAAGCGAGACAAAAGGCGCATGCCGCTGGGCTGTGTTTCAGTGTATCTAGTACTTTCGACATCTTAGTTCTCCCTACACCCTCATGATGCCTAGTTCTAGAACCATTTGATATATAGTAATGCCCCCTGTTCTTCGCTAGCAGACGCCTTAGAGAGTTCTAAGTCGACCTCCGCCCGAACAGCCCGGTGCTAAAATTGTGGGTTGAAGCGACACAACTGAAAATTCCTATGACGCAAATGATCGAGATCGACCCACGCCGTTGCAACGGAAAGCCGGTTCTCGCCGGGACGCGTATCCCTGTCACCGTGATTCTGGATCAACTTGCGGAATATGGCTCAGTTGATGCCATCATTCAGAAATACCCGGAGTTGACGAGAGAGCGAGTCGTTGCGGCTTTGCGTTACTGTCATTCTCTAATTGAAGGTTCGGATGTAGAAATCGTCAGTGCATGAAGCCGCTCCGCCTTCTGTTGGACCAGATGTTCGATGAGGATGTTGCCGTTGCATTGCGCTCCTCAGGGTATGATGCCGTTCGAGTGAGCGAATTCGGTCTGGCAACAGCAGATGATAGCCAGATTCTTACACGCGCGATCGATGATGCCCGAACATTACTGACCTTGGATGAGCACTTCGGAGATTGGGCAGTCCTTCCCCTTTCTCATCACCCAGGCGTCATTCGTGTGAAGGTGAATCCGACGACTACCGCCAATGTCCTCGCTTTGCTTCTTCCCTTTCTCACAAGGTTCTCCGATCGTAATTTTCGAGACCAGTTGGTAATCGTGAGGCAGTCTGGCATTAGATGGATTCGCACCACTCCAACTGGGCGAACATAAACGCACAGACTGTCTTATCGGTGTTCATCTGTGTCCATCTGTGGCCACCCAAAAGGCCTGCCGAGCCCCAGAATACACCTTCGCGTCCCCAACAAACCAGGACCTCGCCGACGCCCGCTGGCGCATTGAGCGCATGAAGCATCAGGAAACCCTCGAATGGTCCCAGGCCACCATGGATGCCGCCCAAGATCCGGCACTCGCCGAAGCGCCCTACGAAGTCCTCCACGAATACGCCCATCGCCAGCGCGCGCAGATGAAGGGTAACCCCCTCGAAAACATCCGCCGCGCCGAAGCCCGCTATCGCCGCGACGTCGACCGTGCCCTCAAAACCCTCACCCAGCATCGCCGCGAAAAATCAAGGAACGAACCCAACGCGGAGCCGGAAATCGCTGCTACTGCGGCAGCGACACCGTCGCCCGATAGTTCGAATCGTTGTAATCCGGGTTTCGCCGCGGCCGGTACACCGGTTTCGCCGTCCCAATCCGGTCCTGAGTATAAATCCACACCGACTTTCGATCCCAAAGTATTACTTCATCTCTTGAATCGCCAGTGACATCCGCCACATGATAGGCCAGATCCGGGTGCCCGTCGTCGGGAAACATCACCACACGCCGCAAGTGTCCGTCCACCATGCCGCCTTCGCGGATGTTGCCGGACAGCAAGGCATACTCAACCCCATCTCCGCGCCAGTTCACCGGGGAGAGGTGTGTCGAGCCGGGCGTCAACTCCTTCTGCTCCAGGATGCGTGCGTCCGCATCCAGCACGCTCACGATTCCCGGATTGCGCCAGAAGTTGGCGATCATCAACTGCAGCCCCTTCACATCGTCCCGGTATTTCGCCACGCTCTGCGTCTGCGTGTGCCCGATGCGCAGTTGCTTGAAGATCTGCCCATCCTTGCCGATGACGACCAGCCCTTCATCACTGCCGCAGATATAAGCCCGCACCGGCCCGTTCGGATCGCCGGAGTAGTTGCCCATCGAAATCGCATCCGGATGATCCTTCATCTTTTCATCGTGTGCCCACAGCGCCTTGCCCAGGTGATTCCACAGCCCGTAGCCAATGACGAATTCCTGTTTCCCGTCGCCATCCACATCGAACGGGTAGGGATAGTGCCCCGTCTGCGCGCGCCCTTCCCACAGAAACTTCAATTGCGCGTCATATACCCAAAAGCCTCGATAGCGGTCCTTAATCAGAATCTCCCGTGGACCCTTCCCCGTGAGATTCACGAACGCAATGGCGTCGCCGCTGTTCAACTCATACGGCAGTTCATCGCGATTGTTCGGCAGAGCCTTTGGCATCCACGCCCAACGCAGCAGTTTGCCGTTGCTTCCATCCAGCACCTGCAGTTGAAAGTCGCGCACCAGAACGATTTCCGGCTTGCCATCACCGTCGAGATCGTGAATCTGGAACGGAGTGTCGTTCGTCACCAGTCCGCTTGCGGGATTCGGCCGCCCCACCTGCCACAGGATCTTTCCTTCCAACGTCACTGCGGTGAGGCAACTGATGGTGTCGAAGCCGTCCGCTCGCACACGTGGATTGTTCTGCGCGAACAGCATGTCCAGCCGGCCGTCGCCATCCAGATCCCCGAACCGTACGTTGCGCCCCGCGCCCCAGCCATTCGTATCGAAGCGCTTCCACAACAACGGTTGCGGATTGGCGGCCCGCAGCTTCACCAACTCCGTCTCACGAGCCGTCACTCGCGCCTGCATCGCCGCCTGTGCCGTATCCTCCATGGCCACCCGGAAATCGGTGAACCTGGCCGGATGCCGCGCCGTCAATCCCGCCTGTCCCTTCAGAATCGAACCATCGGTTGCTTCCAGCACCACCTGTCCATCTACCAACGCCCGGATACCTGGGCCGGCAGTCTCCACCCGCAGTGTGTACCAGCGCTTCACATCGTAGGCGAACGGCTTCGTCGCCAGCACCTTCCACGCACTGCGCCGGAACTGCTCGTCTTCGGGCAGCCGCAAGGCAAGCCGCGCCGTCGACCCGTTCTCCAGCACGAAATGGTAATAGTGGCGAGAGGTTCGATAGCGGAACACAATTCCCGCAATATCTTTGTACGACAGAGGCCGCACCTTCGCTTCCACCGAGTAATCGGACCACTCTTCATCGCCGGTGACAAACAGCGGATGATAGCGATTGTCGGTGACGATGGTGTGCTGCTCCAGGTAGGGCTTGCCGTTCTCGTCCCCAGCGAGCCAGGCGTCTTCATGCACAATCGGATTGCGCCACGGAGCCGTGGCCACCCCGCGATACGCGATGTAGTGATATTCCTGTATCGCGCCATTCAGTTGTCCCATCGGCGCGGACAACACACCCGGCGGAAAGCGCGAGAAATCGTCACGGAAAATGTCTCCGCCGAAAACCGGCATTAATACGAAAAGAAACAGGAACGGAAGCATCAACGTCATCCTATAATAGAACTATGGTGTTGCCCATCCAGGCTCGCCCGTCTCTGTTCGGCTCAGACTGAGCCGCCCTCCTGTATTTCCACTCACCTGAAAATCAATTACTCGGAGTGTCTCTATGAACAGGACAACTACCCCTGTCCGGCCGGATATGCCCCATCTTGTGACGGCTCTCCCCGGACCCAATGCGCAACAGATTATTACCCGCGACGCCGCCGTGCTTTCCCCCTCCTATACGCGTCCCTATCCGCTGGTGGTTCGCCGCGGTGAAGGCGCCATGGTGGAGGATGTCGATGGAAACCGGTTCCTCGACATGAACGCGGGCATCGCCGTTGTGGCTACAGGACATTGCCATCCGCGCGTGGTCAACGCCATCCAACGGCAAGCGGCCGAACTCATCCACATGTCCGGCACCGATTTCTATTACGAGAACATGGTGCTGCTGGCGGAGAAACTTGCCGCTCTGGCGCCCGGCGGCATTCCGCGGCGCGTCTATTTCGGCAACTCCGGCACCGAAGCGGTGGAGGCTGCGCTCAAAGCTGCGCGCTACCACAGCGGCAAAGATAAGTTCCTCGGCTTTTTCGGCGGTTTTCATGGCCGCACCATGGGAGCACTTTCGCTCACCGGAAGCAAAACCGCGCAGCGCAAAGGCTTCGGCCCGCTTGTGCCGGGTGCGCACCACATCCCTTACGCCTACTGCTACCGCTGCTCTTATGCCAAGCAGCCCGCTACCTGCAATGTGGAATGCCTCAAGGTCATTGAGCAGCAACTGGTGAAAACGATTCTGCCGGCCGAAGAGCTGGCAGCCATCGTCCTCGAACCGATTCAGGGAGAAGGCGGCTACATCGTCCCGCCGCAGAAGTTTTTCGATGAGCTTCAGGCGCTGGCCAAGCGCCTCGGCACTATCCTCATCGTCGATGAGGTGCAATCGGGCATGGGCCGCACCGGCAAGATGTGGGCCAGCGATCACTTCCAACTGACGCCGGACATTCTCACCGTCGCCAAGGGCATCGCCAGTGGGTTGCCGCTCAGCGCCACCATTGCCCGTGTCGATTACATGCAATGGAAACCGGGCTCGCAGGCCTCCACCTTCGGCGGCAATCCGGTCGCTTGCAACGCGGCGCTGGCCACCATCGAACTGTTGGAAGAAGACTTGATAGATAATGCCCGCCGCATCGGCGACCACCTCTTCAACCGTCTCCGCGAGTGGCCGAAACGCTTCCCCGTTGTCGGCGACGTGCGCGGGCGCGGCCTCATGATCGGCATCGAATTCGTCAAGGATCAGCAGACTCGTGAGCCGTTCCCGGAACTCCGCAACCGGCTTGAGCTGATGGCCTTCGACCGTGGCGTGCTGGTGCTCGAAGCCGGAGCCAGTTCGCTTCGCCTATCGCCGCCCCTAATCATTACCAAAGATCAGGCCGACTTCGCGATCGACACCTTGGAGGATTGCATCCGCCAGGCTCAAATCTGATCGCGGTATTGATCGAGCGCGATCTTCACCAACTGGCTGCGCGTCCGCACACCGAGCTTATCGAACAGGCCGCGCAGCAGCGCTTTCACCGAACTCTCCGATATATCGAGCCGGGCGCCGATCTCCTTGTTGGCGTACCCCTCGAGCAAACAGCGCATCGCAATGCGCTCGCGATCCGTCAGCCGCGGCCGGTCGTCAATGGCCTGCGGATCGACGGCGGCAAACAGTCCCCGCAGGTAGCGCGGTTCCAGGTACACCTCTCCGTTTGCTACCTTGCGCACGGCTTCACACAACATTTCCGGCGGATTATGTTTGTGGAAGATTCCGGCCACTCCGGCCTGAATCAACTGCATCGCCTCCAGGTCGGTAACGCCCGCCGTGACAATCAGGATCTTGCCGGCGAAGCCCTGGGCCTTGGCGTCTCTCACGAAATCGAGTGCCCGTTCGCTGCCGAGATCGACATCGAGCAGCACCATCTCCGGATGCAGTTCCGCAATGCCTTGTAGCCCCGCGGCCACGTGATCGGCCTTGCCTGCGATTTCGAAATCGGGTTGCGCTTCCAGCAGCCGCGCCAGCCCTTCACGGAATAGCGCGTGATCATCCACCAGGTAGAGCGGGATCCTTCCGGTTTGTGTGCTCATCGGTTTACCTCTTTGCGGTGCGCAACTCGGCTACGAACCGGCAGCCCCGTGCCGCCGGCTCAAAGCGCAGGTCGCCACCGTAACTTCTGAGAATGGCTCGCGAGACGTACAGCCCCAGCCCGCTTTGCTCGGCTCCGGCTTTGAACGGCTCGAAAAGATTCTTCGCATCCTTGATGCCGGGGCCGGAATCGGTCACGGCAATCCGCACCACTTCGTCGTTCACGGCTACCTCCAGCCGTAACTGCCGGTCTTCCGTGGCGGCAACCGCGCGCAGGCTGTTCTGGTGCAGGTTCAACAGCGCTTGCAGGATGCCGAACGATTCGCCAAACACCCAAGGCAACGGCTCGGGCACGTCCCATACCAGCTTGCCGTCCACTTCCTCCCAGGCCTGTGTGGCCATGATGCGGAAGTGGCTCAACACTTCGCCCAGATCGGCCTGTACATTGCTGTTGCTGGCCTTCGCCACCAGTTCCGTCGAGGCAATCTGCGTGAGGGCCCCCACCAGGTTCCCCAGCGCTTGAAAATCCTCGCTGCCTTTCCACTCCGGCGAGGAGCGTAACTGGCTATAGACAATTCCAATCGCTCCGCATACATTGCGGATCTCGTGCGATACGGCGCCCGCGACAATGCGGTTGTTGGCAAGTAGCTGCCGCAGGTTCTGCTCTTCGCGCTCGCGGATCTCTTCGGAGATATCGACTGCGATCGCGGCCAGCCTTCGCCCGAGCGGTGTCATGTAGGTGGAAAACCACACTTGTGCGACAAACGGCTCGCCACTGGTCTTCCGGCCCTGGCACTGCGCCGCAGTGCGGAAGGCTGGTGAATCGGCCGCGAACCGCATGGCATCGGCCAATACCGGCAGATAGTCGCGGATGTTCAATCCGACAAAGTCGAGTTCCGGCTCCAGCCCCAGCATCTCGCGCAAGGCTCGGTTGCCGGACAGAATGCGGGCGTCTTCGCCCAGCGTGACGATTGCCGCCGGACTGCTTTCCGCCAGTGACCGCAAATGGCTCTCCGCCTCTTCGCGTAGAGCGACTTGCTTCTCCAATGCCGTCGAGTGGTCCAGGATCAACCGGCGGTTGCGCACCAGTTCCACCAGCAGGAAGCCCGTGGTGCTGTTCGCCAGGAAGCGCAGCAGGAAGCGGCTCCCTGCGTCGGTCGCCGAAAGCACCTTCGAAGAGGAGGTGCTGATGCCCGCCAGCATCACCGCATAGCAGAGGATCTGCCAGCGGTTCATGGCAAACGCCGCCGGCAGCATGGGAATAACGAAGATCACACCCAGCGAGACATCCTGGATCGACCGGTCAATCCAGGCGACGGTGGACAGCAACAGGCACGAAGTCAGCAACAACGCCCAACGCGGCGCGTTGACCAGCTTCTCGAGAGTGGATCTGGAAGCATGTCGTTCCCGCACGTTTACCAGTCTAGGGAACTTCGCCTCCGGCTGGGAACCAGGAGGCGCGCTTATGGCCATTTGAAGTCCGAAAGACGGTATGCGATTATCCTAAAGATACCGACAAATTTTTCTTCGGATTGTGTAACCTTCATACTTGGCCACAACGTCAACTTGGACTGAGTCCCGTTCCGTCCCGGTGAGCGCGATTCCGAGCGCGCTTGCGACCATTGTGGTCTGTGCCTTCCTTCCATATCTTCCTTTTTTACTAATCCCTTTATTTTCTGACGATTACATCCAGATTGGGCTGGGCCGCCAGTACGGAGCCTGGGACCAATGGGGACAGTTGGCACAGGATGTCCTCTACCGATGCCGGGCTACTTCTATCGTCCTGACCTACTGGATGGACCGGATTGCCGGGGATGGCGCCCTCCCTCACCGGTTGTTGAACCTGGCTGTGCACACCCTGGCTGCGTTCCTCGTGGCTGGCCTGGGGAGCTGGAAACGGATAGGGTTTCGGATATCGATTCCGGCCGCCGCGTTCTTCGCTTTGCGGGAAGCTCATCAGGAAGCGGTGATCTGGGTGGCCGCGCTCCCCGAGTTACTTGCTTTTGTCTTCGTCCTGGCCGCGGTATTGGCCTGGATCCGATGGCTGGACACACGCCGCACTCTCTGGGCATGGGCCTCCTGTGCTGCCTTTCTCCTGGGTCTGCTGTCCAAAGAGTCGGCGGCCGTGTTCCCAGCGTTCGCCTTCCTTATCTGGTGGCTGGAGGCCCGCTCCTGGCGCACTCCGTTGGTGCTGATTGCGGCGATGCTGGCCATGGATGGCCTTTACGCCAGTTCCATCTTCGGGGCCAAAGACGATCATCTGCATCTCAACGACGGCACCTTCACGCTCCAGGCGGGCTTTGCCTGGACGCTGCTGCATAGCCTGCTCCGCATGATGTGGCCGTGGGGAGCGATTGCCACCGCAGTGCTCACCTGGCAAGGCTTCCGCCGCTGGCGCAGTTATGCCATCGGGGCTTTCCTCTGGATGGCGGTGGCCCTGATGCCTTACAGCTTCCTCACCTACATGGATCGTGTGCCGAGCCGCCATACCTATCTGGCGAGTGTCGGCATCGCCATTCTGATGGGCTGCGCCTGGCAGGCGCTCGATGGCCTGCGCCGGCCCGCCTTGGTGAGCTTCGCCTTGGCCGTTGTCCTGATTCACAACCTCGGCTATCTCTGGACCAAGAAGTACGATCAATACCAGCGCCGCGTCGAACCGACGGAACACTTCCTCCGTTATGCCGAGAGCCGCCGCGGGCCGGTTCGCATCGCCTGCGCGCCCTACGGCGTCGATGTCTACCGGCAGGCGGCGGCGATCCGTCTGGGCTGGCCCCCCGAGCACGTTTTAGGGCCGAAGGATAGCTCGCCCGCCGGCGAGGCGTCCAGTTATTGCGATACGAGCAAACCATGAACCTCTCCCGCTTCCCGTACAGCCTGAGCGTCTTCTTTCCCGCCTTCAACGACGCTCCGTCGCTGCCCAAGCTGATTGGCGCCACCTTCGCAACGCTCGAAGCTCATGTCGATGACTTCGAGGTGATTGTGGTCAATGACGGTTCGTCCGACAACACGGCCGATGTGTTGCGCCAATTGAAGCAGCAATACGGGACGAGGCTGAAGGTGGTGACGCATCGCATCAACCGCGGCTACGGTGGAGCGTTGCGTAGCGGCTTTGCCGCCGCCACCAAGGAGTTCGTCTTCTACACCGATGGGGACGGCCAGTATGACGTGACCCAGTTGCCGGCCCTGCTGTTCCATGCCGGTCCGGACGTAGGGTTGGTGAACGGCTTTAAGATCAAGCGGCACGATCCCTGGCATCGCATTGTGATTGGAGCGCTCTACAACCAGTTTGCCCGGCGGTTGTTCCGCGTGCGCCTGCGCGACATCGACTGTGATTACCGGCTCATTCGCAATGCCATGCTGAAGAGCATCAATCTCACCTGCACCAGCGGCACCATCTGTGTGGAGCTGGTGAAGAAGATCGAAGCTACCGGAACAAGGGTAGTGGAAGTGCCGGTGAACCACCTGGCGCGCGAGCATGGCCGCTCACAGTTCTTCCGCCTGAAGAGCCTGGCCACCACCTTCGTGCAACTGCTCGATCTGCATCGCAAATTGGTGCTGCGCCCGTGGATCGAAGCGTGGCGCCAGCGCATCACCCGCCAATCCGTCGCAGGCCACTCCTAAGACGCGAATGCCACCCGGAAAGCCTTCGCCGAAGGAACTGGCTGCGGTTGCGGCTATTCTGACGGCTTTGGCTCTTGTGCTGGCCACACTCGCCTGGGAAGTGGGCGTCACTGTCGATGAACCGAGCCATCTGGTTTCGGCACACCTTTACTGGCAAGGTAAAGACAGACTTGCGCCTCATGACATGCCGCCTGCCATCAAGCTTGCCGGCGGGTGGGTGACGTATCTCACCGGCCTGAAACTACCTCCGCGGAGCGATGACATCTGGAAGCCCAACCATGAGTGGCAGGTGGCGTTGCGGATGATCGAAAGCATGAGTGCTCCCGATATTCGCCGTACCTTCTTCTACTGCCGGTTGCCGATGATTGTGTTTCCTCTGGGATGCGCAGTGGTCATCTGGTGGTGGGGGCGGCAACTGTTCGGTGTGCCCGCGGCGCTGGCGGCGACCGCGCTATTCGCCCTCAGTCCCACGGTGCTGGCACATGGGGCGCTGTTCAAGAACGACCTGGCGGCGAGCCTCGGATTGCTGGCCGCCTGTTATACGGCATGGCGCTATGCGCAACAGCCGGGCCGTGGGACATTGCTGCGGTTTGCGGTGGGAGTAGGCTTCGCGCTGCTCACCAAGCTGTCCATGCTGGTGTTTGCCGCCCTGGCGCCGCTGTTTCTCGGGTGGGTGGCCTGGCGCCGGCAACTCGGCTGGAAGAGCTATCTGCTCAGCTTGGGAATCCTGTTTCTAGTGGTTTATGTCATGATTCTGGCGGTGTGGCCGGGCCGGATTACCGCGCTGCCTCGCGCCGAGTGGGCCGCTATCAAACGGATGCACCTTTCCTTGCCCTTCCTTTCCGTGATGTCCGTGCTGCGCTACATTCCCTTGCCGCGCATGTTCTGGCATGGAGTGGCGGCGGTGGTGCAATCGAATGCGGGCGGCGTTGGCGTGTACCTGCTGGGCAATGTGTACCCGCACGGCCACCCGTTGTATTTCCTGGTTGCCTGGGCGGTGAAGGTGCCGGTGGCGACGCAACTGATAGTGCTGGCCGGTATCTGCTATTGGGCTGTGCGCTGGTTCCGCACCCGTACCGCCGCGGACGCCTACTGGCTGCTGCCCGCGGCGCTATATGTGATCCTGGCTTCCTTTTCGTCGCTGCAATTGGGCATCCGGTTGGTGATGCCGGCGCTGGTGTGTACATGGATGTCGGCCACGCGCGGCATCGGGTGGCTGCTGGAGCGCCGTTGGGGGCATGCCGTGGTGTTGGCTCTGCTGGTTTGGCAGGCGATGCGCACCGGCATGCGCTATCCCGACTATATCCCTTACTTCAACCTCTGGGCAGGCGGGATGGAGAACGGGCTGAAATATCTTTCGGACAGTAACCTCGATTGGGGGCAAGGGCTGCACGCTCTGCGTGAATACATGGATGAAAACCAGGTCAAGAAACTGAACCTGTTCTACTTTGGCAACGACAACGCCTGGCAGCAATTGCGGGAAGAGCGGCTGGAGATGCAGGCGGCGCCCTGGACCCCACAACACGTCAAAGCGCGCATTTATGAGCCGCAGCCGGGGCTCTATGCGGTGAGCGCGACACTGCTCACCGGGCAGCTATTCCAAGCGGCATACAGGGATTATTTTGTGCGCTTTCGCAACCGCAAGCCTGCGGCGATTGTAGCGGGATCCATCTATATCTACCGCGTGGAGTAGGCAACACTACTTGTGGCGATAGGTGATGCGGCCCTTCGTTAAGTCGTAGGGAGACATCTCGATCGTGACTCGGTCACCGGCCAGGACGCGGATGCGATTACGGCGGAGCTTACCGGCGAGGTGCGCAAGCACCAGGCGTTCCTGATCCAATTGCACACTAAAGAGACCGCTGGGAAACTTCTCGACAACGGTACCCGTTACTTCGATGCTGTCCTCTTTGCTCATGCTTATCGGAAAAAATTATACCGTATCCCGCCGATGAGAAAAGAGGGAACATGATCTCCATTCTTCGCACTAACGACGAGGCCCAACTTCGACAGGAATTGAAGCGAAAGGACGAACTGGCGATGGAGGCAATCGGGGCTTATGCCACCGCCGTGGAGGCGATGTGTGAGCATATGCTGCGTGTTTGTCCGCCGTTGATTGACCGCCATTCTCCGGAGTTCCGCAGCATTGCCGAAGAGGTGCAGCCAGAGATGACGGTGGCGGAATTGGAGAAGTCGCGGCGGCGATTGCAGGCGCGTGTGGCGAAGTTCGGATCGGACGCGAGTGCCGAATACGAATCGATGGCGAAAGATATCCGCGATATTCTGCGCCTTGCCACTTCGGCCACGGAATCTCTGCAGACTAACTCGGACGGTAGTGGGGAGGAATGGGATCGCTTCACCACCGAGATGGAGCGCATTGCGGCGATGGGGGATTTGCAGGAAGTGCGCGCGCACCTGCGTCGTGAGGTACAGCATATGAACGAGTGTATGCAGGCGATGGCGCGCGACAACGCGATCGTAATCGGGCAATTGCATACGGAACTGGCGACGATGCGCAAGCGTGCCGCCAGCGCCGAAGGAAAGGCGCAGGAAGACCCGCTCACCGGATTGCGCAACCGCCAGGGGATTGAGATTGCGCTGAACGCGAAGATCGAGTGTGGCCAGCCGTTCTGCATCCTGCTGTTCGACATCAAGCGCTTCAAGGCGGTGAACGACCGGCACGGCTTTGAGGTGGGAGACGAATTGCTGCGCCAGTTTGCCAAGCGCCTTTCGACATCCATCCGAGGGGACGACATTGCGGGGCGCTGGCAGAATGACCGGTTTCTGGCCCTGGTGGAGTGTCCCATGCATATCGTGATCCCGCGTGCCCGGCAGATCCACGGCAAGCTGAGCGGGCGATACGAGCTGGGCGACAAGACCGCCGGGCCATCCGTGGAGGTGATCTCCTATATGGGATTGGCCGAATTCCGCCCTGGAGAGAGTGCGCAGCAATTGCTCGACCGGGCCGATAAACTGCTGTTGGCGGCAAAAGCGTAACAAAGCTGCGCTGCCCCCTTGACACGCACAGCGTGAATTGCACTACCTTATGGTGGAGGCTGGGACCCAAGTTGCGTTCATTACAGGATCGCTGTGTGTTCATCACCGGTGCGGGCCGAGGAATCGGCAAACGGCTGGCTATCGGGTTTGCGGCCGCCGGCGCACGGGTGGCATTAGTGGCTCGTTCCAAAGCCGAGTTGGATCTGGCCGATTTGGAGATTGAGCATGCCGGCGGCAGCGCCCTGCGCATCAAGGCCGACGTACGGGATTACGAGCAGGTACATGCGGCGGTGGAACGGGCCCGGTCGCACTACGGAGACGTGCACATTGCCATCTGCGCGGCGGGGATGCAGGGGCCCATCGGCCCGGTGTACGAGTGCACACCGAAGCTGTGGGCCGAAACGATTGAGACGAATCTGATGGGGCCGATGCATGTGTGCCGGGCCGTATTGCCGCATATGGTGGAAAAACGGCGAGGCAAGGTGATTGTGCTAAGCGGAGGCGGGGCGATCAGCGCGCGGCCGAATTTTTCCGCCTATGCCGCATCGAAGGCCGCGCTGGTGCGCTTTGTGGAATCGGTGGCGGAGGAAGTGCGCGAGCACAACGTGCAGGTGAACGCGATGGCGCCGGGCGGCACCTACACGTCGATGACCGATGAGATTCTGCGGGCCGGCGACAGGGCCGGATGGAAAGAGCGGCAGGACGCGCACCAGGTGCGGCTGACGGGCGGCGTTTCTCCGGAAAAACAAATTCAACTGGCGATGTTTCTGGCCGCGGAGCGGTCGAACCATATCAGCGGCAAGATCATCCATGTGAACGATGATTGGACGCGGCTGGAGACGGGCCAGGTGCATCCGGAAATCTACACGCTGCGGCGTGTGCAGAAGGTGTAATTCATGAAGCGATTGCTATGGGTTTTGGCGGCTGTACCTGTGTTGGCGCAGCAGACCATTTCGCTACGTCCGGCCGCGGCGAGCGCAGGCGCGGAGAAAGTGGAACAGCGAGGCACGGGCGGAGTGAATGACCGCGCCATCAGAAATGTTTCCGAACCTACGCTGACCGTGTATCTGCCGGCGAAAGAAAAAGCCACCGGCGTGGGGATCGTGATTTGTCCTGGCGGTGGTTACGCACGTCTGGCGATCGACAAAGAAGGCCACGACATCGCACGCTTCCTGAACTCGATCGGCGTGGCCGGCATTGTGTTGAAGTACCGCCTGCCGGGCAACATGGAAGGCTCGCGCGAGGGGTTCGATGCGGCGCGCAAAGCGGCGAAGGTGGCACTGGAGGATGGGGAACTGGCGATGGACGTGACACGCAAGCACGCCGTGCAGTGGAATCTTCGCGCCGACGCGATCGGCATGATGGGTTTTTCCGCGGGCGGACATCTGGCGGCGATGGTTGGTATGAGCGCGCCTGCGGCAACGCGGCCGAATTTCCTGGTGCTGGTGTATCCGGCGCTGCCGCGTGAATTACGGGTGGCGGCGGAGACTCCACGTACATTTCTGGTGCATGCCGATGATGATCGCCTGGCGCCGGCGGATAACTCCGTGCCGTTTTACCTGGCATTGAAAAAGGCGAAGGTTTCGGCGGAACTGCATGTCTATTCGGGCGGCGGGCACGGGTTTGGAATGAAGAAATCCGGGAAGACGTCGGAGAACTGGCCGCAGGCTCTTGCGGCGTGGCTGCGGTAAGGCTACACGCTTAGGACGGCTGGTGCCAGCGCCAATCGGTGATTTCGGGCATATCCTCGCCACGCGCTTCGATGTAGTGTTTGTGGCGGATGAGCAGGTTGCGCAGCTCCTGACGAAGATGGCCGGCGATGCCGATGAGGCGCGGGACGCGGTCAATGACATCCGTAGCCAGATGGAAGCGGTCGATCTGATTGAGCACGGCCATGTCGAATGGCGTGGTGGTGGTGCCTTCTTCCTTGTAGCCGCGCACGTGCAGGTTGGGATGATTCTTGCGGCGGTAGGTCAGGCGGTGAATCAACCAGGGGTAGCCGTGGAAGGCAAAGACGATCGGTTTGTCGACGGTGAAGAGCGAATCGAAGTCGGCATCGGAGAGGCCGTTGGGATGTTCCGACTGCGGCTGGAGCGTCATCAGATTGACCACGTTGACGACACGGATGCGGAGCGTGGAGACGCGCTGGCGCAGGAAACTGACGGCGGCGAGTGTTTCGAGCGTGGGCACGTCGCCACAGCAGGCCATGACGACATCGGGCTCCTGGCCTTCGTCGTTGCTGGCCCATTGCCAGATGCTGGCGCCTTGGGCGCAATGTTCGGCGGCGGCATCCATGCTGAGCCACTGCGGCGCTGGCTGCTTGCCGGCGACGATGACGTTGACGTAGTTGCGGCTGCGGAGGCAATGATCGGCCACCGAGAGCAGGCAGTTGGCATCGGGCGGCAGATAGACGCGAACGACTTCGGCTTTCTTGTTGACGACGTGATCGAGGAAGCCGGGGTCCTGATGAGAGAAGCCGTTGTGATCCTGGCGCCAGACGTGGGAGGTGAGCAGGTAGTTGAGCGAGCCGATGGGGCGGCGCCAATCGAGATGGCGTGTCACCTTGAGCCACTTGGCGTGCTGGTTGAACATGGAATCGACGATGTGGATGAAGGCTTCGTAGCAGGAGAAGAAGCCGTGACGGCCGGTGAGCAGATAGCCTTCGAGCCAGCCCTGGCAGAGATGTTCGCTGAGCACTTCCATCACGCGGCCATCGGCGGAGAGGTGCTCGTCGTTGGGCTCGACGGTGGCCATCCAGGTGCGGCCGGTCACTTCGAAGACATCGCCGAGGCGGTTGGATGCGGTCTCGTCGGGGCCGAAGATGCGGAAGGTTTCCGAGTTGGCCTTCATAATATCGCGCAGCATGGGGCCGAGGACGCGCGTGGCTTCGCCATCCACGGCGCCGGGGGAGGGAACATCGATGGCGTATTCGCGGAAGTTGGGCATGCGCAGGTCGCGGAGGAGGATGCCGCCGTTGGCGTGCGGATTGGCTCCCATGCGGCGCGGACCTTTGGGCGCGAGTTCGGCGATGTCGGGCATGAGACGGCCGGTGTTATCGAACAACTCTTCGGGGCGATAGCTTTTCATCCACTGCTCCAGCAGACGCAGGTGCTCGGGGCTGCGGCGCACGCCGTTGAGCGGCACCTGGTGCGAGCGGAAGGTGCCTTCCACGGGAAGGCCATCTACTTCGCGGGGGCCGGTCCAGCCTTTGGGCGTAACGAGCACGAGCATGGGCCAGTAGGGACGGCTCGGGGAACTGCTGCCGCGCGCCTCTGTCTGGATGGTTTTGATGCGCTCCACGGCGGCATCCATGGCTTCGGCCATGGCGTCATGGAGAACGAGCGGATCGGCGCCCTCAACGAAGGTGGGCACGTAGCCGTAGCCACGCAGGAGATCGACCAACTCTTCGCGGGCGATGCGCGCGAGCACGGTGGGATTGGAGATCTTGTAGCCGTTCAGGTGAAGGACGGGGAGCACGGCGCCGTCGCGGGCGGGGTTGAGGAATTTGTTGGAGTGCCAACTGGCGGCGAGCGGTCCGGTCTCGGCTTCGCCATCGCCAACGACGCAGAGTGCGATGAGGCTGGGGTTATCGAAGACAGCTCCGTAGGCGTGGACGAGGGCATAACCGAGTTCGCCGCCTTCGTGAATGGAGCCGGGGGTTTCGGGCGCGGCGTGGCTGGGGATGCCACCGGGGTAGGAGAACTGCGTGAAGAGGCGCTCCATGCCTTCGGCGTCGAGGGAGATGTTGGGGTAGGTTTCGGTGTAGGAGCCTTCGAGGTAGGTGTTGGCGACAAGCGCGGGACCGCCATGGCCGGGGCCCGCGATGTAGATCATGTTGAGGTCGTACTTGTTGATGACGCGGTTGGCGTGGGCGTAGATGAAGTTGAGTCCTGGGGTGGTGCCCCAGTGGCCGAGCAGACGCGGTTTGATGTGGGTGGGCGTGAGCGGTTTCTGGAGAAGTGGATTGCCCCGGAGGTAGATCTGTCCAACGGACAGATAGTTCGCCGCGCGGAAGTAGGCATCAATGCGGGCGAGTTCCTGGGGTGTGAGAACGGATGTTTCTCGCATTGATTCCAGGATAGCCGCACCTAGCGCAGGTGGGCGGCTATGCCCTCGATGTAGTCAAGCAGGTGTTCAGCCAGGCTGTGATGGGCACGGTAGGCTCCCACAGCAGGCTATTGAGGGGAGGGGATTGCTTGCGGGCTCTAGGGGATAAGCTACGCGGTGCTCAGAGGAGTTGCACTCCTTCCGCAGAAGCAGCCCTTTTCAGGGCATCGTCCAGTGTTGCCAGAGGCAGGTCTAGTCGCTTGGCCAAATCAAGATAAGCGGTATCGTATGCAGTAAGCTGATGGCGCAATGCCAAGGCATGGAGCGTAGGAAGGTCTGCAACTTTGGGAGATTCCTCGATGCGGAAATCAAAGCTCGACAGAAGTCCCAGGAAGCTTACTGCGTGTTCAGGCTTGATCCGCTGACGACGCACCGCAACGGCAACAGCGTTCATCATCTCCCACGGCCAGACCGAAGGAACGTAAAGCGTATGGCTCTGACTGGCCAGTTGTAAAAGCTGCTCGGATGCAGGCGTGGCTTCGTCCTCGCAGCACCAGGGCATGCACGCCGAAACGTCGATCACGAAGGCGTCCATCAGTACCGATGTCCGATGTGTGCGTACTCGCGAAGGGACATGCCTTCGGGCCGGTCAAGCTTCACGCCTTTGCGCAACTCGCGGATACGGGCCGCGGCTTCGAGGGCTTTTGTTCGCTGCTCTCGCTGATCGGCCCGCTGTGCGGCCTGGAAGGTTTCGAGCAGCATGTCTTCCACACTCGCGAAGTTGCCAGCCTTGATCCGCTGCTGAAGGATCGCCTCCAATTCAGGGTTGTGGATTTCGATGGTCATGATTGCTCTCCTTGTGACTTGATACCGAACTCCGCCAGCCCACGGTCACGCTCTTCCTGGTGATGGAGGAGATAGCTCAGCACTTCTTCGACGCTGCCGGCACCGATGGCCTGGATCTGTTTTTGGAGCCGGGCTTCGAGGGTAGGGTCTTGGATGTCGATATGCACGGATTTACTTCCTGGTGATGGGTGACTCTTTCACCCTACCCGAAGAATCCGATGGCGGTCAATGATAAGGGACAGCGACTATGCCCAGCGGAGACTACGCCGTGAAAGCCGATTCTATGGATCGCGACATGTCACCAGCGCTGCTGGCAGTCAGCCGGAAGCTTATCATCCTGGGATCACGATGAAGCGAATCACGGGAAGCCACGGGATGCTGGTGTGATGGCGATTCGGCCGCCGTGATGATGCGGTCACCGCTAAGTCCTAAATGACGTCGCGCCGCCTTACTTCTCGGAAATATGCACCACGGGGTCACAAGGATCTACCGCAGTGCAGCCGCACAACCTTGCTACGCCACAAAGCCGCTTATCAGCGGAAAGTACAGCCGATACCATGCCATCCTCATACATCTGCAGTGCGACGGCCACTGCGAAGCGTCCAGTGTTCTCAATGCCGTCACGCCAAACTGATACATTCATTGCCGTGGCCGCAGGTAGTGCGGCTCATCGAACGACGCAGAGATTCGAATCCTCAATTGAGAGAGGTCTGCTTGCATCCTCCGGAAATGAAGTACTTTGCCAGCTCAGAAGCGCTCTTCGCGAGAGGCAATCACGGCGTCGGCAAGTCACCACCCTCATACACGGCCATCACAGACTTTGGCATGCTCTATTCTCGAATCGTCCGATAGCGCCGTCCGAAGTCGAGAGGCGCACCATCGGGCTACTAAGATTACTACACTTGACTCTAATGCAGACAGTGATCGCGCCGGGCAGAGTGAATCTGATCGGCGAACATATTGACTACCATTTGTTGCCGGTGCTGCCGATGGCGATTGGGCAACGGGTGACCGTGCGGTTCGAGGTGGCAACGGGTGCGCGGATTACCGCTGTCAGTTTGGATGGCTTTGCGCCTCGTGAGTTCGAGTGGAGGCGCGAGATTGAGCCGTATGCGGCGGGGGATTGGGGGAATTACCTGAAAGCCGCGGCGCAGGCGGTGGCGCTGCGCTGGGGTGTGCATCGGGGGATTGATGCGGAGGTGACGGGGAACATTCCACCTGCCGCGGGGTTGTCTTCGTCGTCGGCGCTGCTGGTGGCGTTTACGCTGGCGCTGCTGCGGGCTAACGGGATCGAGGCGACGATTGAGGAGTTGATGGAGATACTGCCGGATGGCGAGCAGTATGTCGGCACGCGCGGCGGCGGGATGGATCACGCCAGTTCGCTGGCTGGGGAAGAGGGCTGTGCTCTGGAGATTCACTTCGATCCGTTTCATGTGCGGCCGATTCGGATTCCGGCGGATTGGGGTTTTCTTTGTGCGCATTCGCGGCGGATGGCGGAGAAGTCGAGTGACGTGCGCGAGGAGTACAATCAACGGCGGTTTGCCGGGCAGCGGGCTCTGCGGGCATTGGGGTTTGATCGGTATGCCGATGTGACGGATGAGTCTGTGGCTTCGCGGTTGAGCGATCCGCTGGAGCGGCGGTGCTTCCTGCATGTGGTGACGGAGGCCCGGCGTGTGCGGGAGGCAATTGGCGCGATGGAGACTGGCGACGCATCAGCGTTCGGACGGATTTTGAATGAGGGGCATCGGAGCTTGCGGGATGGCTTGCAGGTGAGTTGCGCGGAGTTGGACCGGTTGACGGAGTGCGCGTTGCAGGCCGGAGCGCTGGGGGCTCGGTTGACGGGGGCGGGGTTTGGGGGATGCGCGATTGTGTTTGCGCCGCGGGAGGAGTTGGCCGGTGTGAAACAGAAATTGGTGGATTTGTTTTATGGCGGGGATGGGGGCCATGTGTTCGAGGTGGTGCCGTCGGCGGGGGCGCTGGCTATGGCAGGCGGTACATCCGCAGGGTCTTCGCATCCCTGATCAGCAGGTTCTTGCCGAGGAGCACAGGTTGGGCCCAGGTGGCTTCTTCCGTGAGTTTGTACTCAACGACGGATTCGTATTTAGCGGGTGAGCGGCGGATGATCTTCAGATCGCCGGTGTCGTTGAGGAGGAAGAGCAGATTGGCCGCGGAGAGCATGGACATGTTGGTGCCCTCACGTCCCGGAGTGGACCAGAGCACTTTGCCGGTCTTCACGTCCATGCAAAAGACGCTGCCTTTGCGTTTGTTGGTCATGCCGAAGAGGTAGTCGCCATCGAGGATGGGCGAACTCATGTACATGGTGTATTCGGGGTTTTCCCAGGCGAGTTTGGCGGACCATTGCGCACCTTGTTTCGAGATGTCGAGGGCGAAGGTGCCTTTGCGCACGCCGGAGTAGATGACGCGATTGCCGGCGATGACGGGAGTGACGATGTTCTCGTTGTACTGATCGACGAAGGGGTATTTCCAGAGCAGCGTGCCGGTGCGGGGATCGAGGCCTGTGGCGTGCTTCAGAGCGAGGGTGACGATCTGGCGCTGGCCGGCGATATCGGTGACGACAGGTGAGGCGTAGCTGGGGCCGTCGCCGTCCCAGTGCCATTGGATGACGCCGCTGGCGGGTTGGATGGCCATCAGCGAGCCGCCGCGATCGTCTCCGATGTGGACCAGCAGGAGGCCCGCTTCGATCATTGGGGACATGGCGGTGCCGGTGAAATTGTTCTGGCTGTCGACGCGGTTGGAATAATCCTTGCGCCACTTCACTGCGCCTGTCTTGGCATCGTGGCAGGTGAGAATGCCGGTGATGCCAAGCGTGATGACAAGATCCTGGAAGTAGACGGGCGAGGAGTTGGGGCCTAGGCCCATTTGGGTGGCGTATTGATTGGGACGGAAGGGCGCGCGGTAGGAGGATTTCCAGAGTTCCTTGCCGGTGGCGCGGGCGAAGGCTTGGACGACTTCCTGCTCGCCTTGTCGGCTGTGGACGAAGATGGCTTGGGCGGAGACTACGGGGGAGGAGAGGCCGCTGCCGATGGGTGCAGTCCATTCTGTGGAGAGTTGCTTCGGCCAGGATTGCGGGGCGGTGAAGCCTTGCACGACGCCCGTGCGCGAGGGCCCGCGCCATTGAGGCCACTCCTGGGCTTGCAGGGCAAGGGAACAAAGAATGAGTACAGCCGGACGGTGCATCTATTTGCGTTTCCAGGTGTGGGTTTGGAAATCGAAGTCGTAGTCGGTGCGTTCGGGAACCGGCGGCACGCTGGTTTTGGGGAAGTACTGCGCCAGTTCGGCTTTGAGTTTGGCGTACTGGGGATCGTTGGCGATGTTGCGGTATTCGTTGCGATCCGCGATGTCGTCGTAGAGTTCTTCGGTGCCGTCGTTGTAGCGGATGTAGCGCCAGCGATCGGTACGGACCATGTGATTGCCGGGGTTGAAGGTGGAGACGGCGGGGCGGTGCTTGGCGGTTGCGTTCTTGAGCACGGGCGCGAGGGACTCGCCTTCATTCTCTTTCTTGGCAGGCAGGCCGCAGAGATCGAGAATGGTGGGGTAGAGATCCAGCAGGCTGACCGACTGTTTGCGCGTCGTACCCGCGGCGTTGACGCCAGGGCCGGCGATGATGAGCGGGACGTGAGTGGCGCGCTCCCACAGTGTGGACTTATGCCAGTGCAACTTTTCGCCGAGGTGCCAGCCGTTGTCGGACCAGAACACGATCACCGTGTTTTTCGCGTGGGGGCTCTTTTCGAGTGCGTCGAGGATCATGCCGATCATGGCGTCGGCGAAGCTGATGGCGGCGAGGTAGGCACGCACGGCGTCGCGCCACTTGCCTTCCTTGACGATGCGGTCGTGCTCATTGCGGCGCGCCGCGGCGAATTTTTTAGCGATGGGCGGCAGATCGTCGAGGTCGTTTTCGGGTACTTCGGGGATCTTGGGATCCGGATACATATCGAAGTACTTTTGCGGGGCGAACATCGGGATATGGGGATGCCACAGGCCGATGGCGAGGAAGAACGGCTTCGCATGCTGGCGTTGGAAAAAGTCGCCGGCGAAGCGCACGGCCTTCATGTCACCGTAGTCTTCGTCCTTGCGGGGAAGCACTCCCCAATCGAACTCGCCCTGGAAGTTTTGAATGCCGTTGTAAGGGTGTCCGGGGGGATTGGGAACGCGCTTCACCCAGGGATACCATTCGGCGCGGCGCCACCAGGGATCGTCGAATTCCTGGAGTTGGAATTCATCCCACTGATCGGGCGGATTGAAGCCGGAGGTGTGATGGAAGACCTTGCCCGCGCCAGCGGCATGATAGCCGTGCTTGCGCAGGTACATGGGGAGGGTGACGTAATCGGGATGCGCTGGGCGCCACCATTGATCGTTGCCGTAGACGCCGGTGGTATCGGGGCGCATGCCGGTGAGCAGCGCGGTGCGCGAGGGATTGCAGAGGGGCGAGGCGCAATGAGCGTTGGAGAAGAGAGCGCCTCGCTTGGCCAAGCGGTCAATGTTCGGAGTCTGGACGCCGGGGTATCCGCCGAGGCAGCCGACCCAGTCGTTCATGTCATCCACGGACAAAAACAGAACGTTGGGTTTCTGTTTGGGCTGTAAAGCGAAGGCCCCGAGGGACTGGAGGAACTGCCGGCGCTTCATAGGCTACAGCGCGAGGCAGACCACAAACATCACGATGGAAGCGGCAGGCAGCAGGAGCAGCGCTTTCTTGAGCCCTTTGGGATCGTCGCCGGCGATGCCGCCGATGATGGGGGAACTGACGACGAGTCCGAGCCAGCCCGCGGTGACGGCGATGCCGGTAGCGGTGGCAGCCATATTGGTGAAGCGCGCACCGACCACAGCGAGCGTGGTGGGGAACACCGGGGCCATGGCGATGCCGGCGAGGAAGACGAGGATCTGTGCCATGCCCGGGTTCGCACTCTGCAGCATCATGAACGTGGTGATGGCCATCAGTGCGGCGGAGCCCGCCAGCACGCGCTCCGGTGAAACGCTGCTGAGGATGGGGGAGACGGCGACGCGGCCGAGCAGCAGGCCAAGAGCAAAGCCGAGGGAGAGAATGGTGAGCGCTTTCGATTCGGGCAAGCCCTGCGCGATGAGGTGGCGGACCAGCCAGTTCCACACGCCGACTTCGCAGGCAACGTAGACGAACAGGGTGAGGGCGAGCAGGATGAGCGAGGAGTTGCCGATGAGGGAGCCAACCTGCGAGGAATCGAAGGCGACCTGGCCGCTGGCGCCGGGCATTTCGGTGATGGCGCTGACGCCGAGGGCGACGGCTACGGTGCTGACGGCGAAGACCAGCAGCTTGCTCGAATTATTCTGGAAAAGCTTGGCGGCGACAAGCGGAGTGACCAGGCCGCCGAGCCCGAAGAAGAGGTTGAGGACGTTGAACACGCCGGGGGTGGAGAGGGCCTCCATCTTGATGTGCGGGGGCAAGCCATTGGCGCCGACGACGACTGCGCCGCCGCCGATACCGAGAACCATCATCAGGCCGGCGATCATGCTGTAGCCGCTGGCGGAACGCAGGCCGAGCAGGGCGATGGCGATGAGGCCGAGGCCGAGGAGGAGTCCGGTTTTCCAGCCTTGCAGATCCATGAGGGGGCCGCCGAAGAAGGAGCCGATCATGAGGCCGACGGCCTGGGCCATGGCGATATTGCCGTTTTGCTTGGGCGAAAGGCTGAATTTTTTGGAGAGGTCGGGGAGAATCGTGCCGAGCATGGCGGCGATCATCCCGTACACGAAGATAGCGAGGACTGCTGCAACAATGAGCATAGCCTCAAATGCTACCAAATCCGGGTGTATTATGCCTGATCGAGTTTGCGGGCGAGAACCTGGCTGCGTTCTTTGGCGTGTTTAGTGGCGGTTTCGATGGCGGAGATGAGCATGGAACGGAGTCCGTGGCGCTCCAGTTCGTGGATGGCGACGATGGTGGTGCCGCCGGGCGTGGTGACTTCATCGCGAAGGACGGCGGGGTGGGCGAGCGATTGACGGACGTGTTTGGCGGCGCCGAGGACCGTTTGTTCGGCGAGGCGGGTGGAGATTTCGCGGGACAGGCCCATTTTCACGCCGCCTGCGATGAAGGCTTCGATCACCATGTAGACATAGGCGGGTCCACTGCCCGAGAGCGCGGTGACGGCGTCCATCATGTCTTCTTCCACGGTGCAGACGACGCCGACGGCGCGGAAGATGCGATCGACGAGGATCTGATGCTCGGGGAGCGCTTGCGCGTTGGAGCAGATGGCGGTGGCGCCTTCTTCCACAAGAACGGGGATGTTGGGCATCGCGCGGAAGACAGGCATTGGCTGCGGGAGACGCTTTTCGATGACGGAGAGCGGAAGTGCGGCGGCGAGGGAGACGAGGATTTGATCGGGACGCAGGATGTCTCGGATTTCGTCAACCACTTTTGGGACGATGTGGGGCTTAGTGGCGAGGATGATGAGATCGGCTTGTTGGGCGGCGGTGCGATTGCCTCCGGCGAGTACGGTGCAACCGTATTTGTCGCGAAGTTCGTTGGCCTTTTCCTGGGATTTGACCGTAGCGATGACGTTGTCTTTGGTGACGACGCCCACTTTGAGGATGCCGCCGAGTAGGGCGCCGCCCATGTTGCCGGTGCCGAGGATGGCGATTTTCAGATTGTTGGACACAAGGATATTGTAGGTGCAGAGCGTATTAGCTGACTACGTTTTGTGGCGCACCGGCGAGGAACGCTTTGACGTTGCTGACCGCGATATCCATGAGGCGCGAACGGGCTTCTTTGGTGGCCCAGGCGATGTGCGGGGTCACGATGCAGTTCTTTGCCGAAAACAGCGGGTTGCCGTTGACCGGTGGTTCCGCGGAGAGGACATCGAGGCCGGCTCCGGCGATGATGCCTGCATTGAGAGCGTCGGCGAGATCCTGGTCGTTGATGAGAGGGCCGCGCGAGGTGTTGAGCAGGAAGGCGCTCGGTTTCATGCGGCGCAGGCGCTCAGAGTTAATGATGTGTTTGTTGTCGGCGGTGAGCGGGCAGTGAAGACTGATGACGTCGGATTCGGCGAGTAGCTCGTCGATGGAGGCCCAGCGGAAACCCTCGTAGTCAGGGGTATTGCCCTGGTAGGTGTCGTTGGCGAGAACCTTCATCCCCATGGCGTCGGCGATTTTCGCCGTTTGGCGGCCGATGCGGCCGAAGCCGACGACGCCTATGGTTTTCCCGGCGAGTTCGATGAGCGGGGTTTTCCAGAAGCACCAGTCGGGGTTGGTGGTCCACTCGTTGTTGCGGACCGCTTCGCCGTGCGCGCCGACGTGATGGCAGAGTTCCAGCAGCAGGGCGAAGGCGTGCTGGGCCACGGAGGCCGTGCCGTAGGTGGGGATGTTGGATACGACGATGCCGCGCTGTTTGGCGGAGGCCACATCGACGATGTTGTAGCCGGTGGCGAGCACGCCGATGTATTTGAGATTGGGGGAGGCGGCCTGAGTGGCTGCATCGAGTGGCGTTTTGTTGGTCATCACCATCTCGGCGGCGCCGATTCGCGGCAGGATGTCGGCCGCGGCGGTACGGTCATGCACCTCGACTTCGACAATCTCACGGAGGGCATCCCAGCTGAGGTCGCCGGGGTTCAGGCAGTATCCATCCAATACGATCAGTTTCATGTGTGCTTGTCGTTCGATGATATACCATAAGGCGTTGGATTCTCGAATGGCTGCAATCGAACCTTCGGCACGCATTGGACAGCTCCGGCCCACGGCTGTGAACTCGATTCTGGCGGAGGTGCGCCAGTTGCAGGCGGAGGGAAAAAGCCTGGTGTCGCTGATGCGCGGGGAACCGGATTTTCGCACTCCGACGCATATCGTGGAGGCGGCGCAGAAGGCGCTACGGGATGGGCGGACATCGTATCCGGACAATCGTGGGGAGCCGCGGTTGCGGGAAGCGGTGCGGCTGAAACTGGAGCGCGATAACGGGCTGCGGTACGATCCGGCAACCGAGATTCTGGTGACCACGGGCGCGACGTTCGGGATTCATGCGGCGTTGACGGCGGTGCTGAATCCGGGCGATGAGGTGCTGCTGCCGGAGCCGGTGTATGACGCTTACTATTCGCCGGTGCTATTGGCTGGTGGCGTGGTGCGGGCGGTGCCGGCGTCGATTGTTGATGGCCGGTTCGTGCTGGATGCGGCGGCGATTGACGCGGCGTGCGGGCCACGGACCCGGATGCTGCTGCTGAATACTCCGTGGAATCCCACGGGGACGGTGTTTTCGCGGGCGGAGTTGGAGCAGATTGCGGACGTGGTTCTGCGCCGCGGGCTGGTGCTGGTGAGCGATGAGATCTACGAGGCGATCACCTATGAGGGCTGTGCGCACCTCTCGCCGGCGGTGCTGTCGCCGGAAGTGCGCGAGCGCACGATTGTGGTGAATAGCTTCTCGAAGACCTATGCGATGACGGGATGGCGCGCCGGGTATTGCGCCGCGCCGCCGGCGATTACACAGGCGATGTTTCTGGTGCTGCAGCAATCGAGCCGCGGGCCGGCGACATTCGTACAGGATGCCTGTACGGAGGCATTGACGGCATCGCAGGATTGCGTAACTGCGATGCGGGACGAGTATGCCGCGCGGCGCGGGGCCGTATTGCAGGCCTTGGATGGAGTGGCCGGATGCCGCATGCTGGCGCCGGAAGGCGGCTTCTTCGCGATGGCCGATGTGCGGGCGCTGGGGACGCCGTCGAACGATGTACGGCGGGCATTAATGCGGGATCATGGAGTTGTGGTAGCACATGGATCGGCGTATGGCCCGAGCGGCGAAGGAACGTTACGCGTTTCCTTTGCCACCGGAGGCGATACGTTGCAGCGTGGATTGGAACGGTTGCGCGCGGGTTTTGCCGCGTTGCGGGCAACGGAATGAACCTGGTTTCGATTGAACCGGCAGGTGTGGATCGCGAGGCTCTGCGGGCCGCGTTGGAAGCGGAGGTGCAGGGAGAGGTCCGGTTTGACAAGGTGTCGCGTGCGCTCTATTCCACCGATGCCAGCGTGTACCAGATTGAGCCGTTGGGGGTGGTGATCCCCAAATCGCAAGATGACATTGTGCGGGTGGTGAACCTGTGCCGGAGGTTCGGGTGCCCGGTGACGCTGCGCGGTGGTGGCACGTCGCAGGCGGGGCAGGCGATTGGCGAAGGCCTGCAGGTGGACATATCGAAGTATGTGAACCGGCTGCTGGAAGTGAATGTGGAACAGGGGTGGGCTCGCGTGGAGCCGGGGATCGTGCTGGATGAATTGAACGCGCTGCTGAAGCCCTACAACATGCGCTTTGCGCCGGATATTTCCACGGCGAGCCGGGCCACGGTGGGCGGCATGATGGCGAATAATTCCTCCGGCGCGCGCAGCGTGCTCTACGGAAAGACCATCGATCATGTGCTGGAGCAGAAAGTGATGCTGTCCGATGGGACGATCACCGAGTTCCGGCCCATGACGGGTGCGGAACTGGACGAGAAATATGCCGGGGGCACGTTTGAGTCAGAATGCTACCGGGTGGTGCGGCAACTGGGCGCAACGCATGCGGAGGAAGTGCGGAAGCGTTTCCCGAAGGTGATGCGGCGCGTGGGCGGCTACAACCTGGATGAGTTCATCGATGCGGACCGGCCGGTGAATCTGGCGAAGTTGATGGTGGGATCGGAAGGCACGCTGGGGATCGTGCTGGAGGCGAAGATCAAACTGGTGCCACTGCCGAAGCACAAGTCGGTGCTGGCGATTGAGTTTGACACACTGCTGGATGCGCTGGGGGCGACTCCGGTGATTCTGCGGCATAAGCCGTCGGCTGTGGAGGTGATGGACAAATTCATCCTGGATCACACACGGTCGAGCCCGGCGTTGGACAAAGTGCGGCGCACGTTTATCCAGGGCGATCCTGGCGCGCTGTTGTGCGTGGAGTTCTATTCGGACACGGCGGAGGCGTTGCGTCCACGGATGGAAGCGGTGGAGCAGGATGTGCGCGAACACGGCGTGGGAACGCATTTTTTCTACGCAACGGATCTGCCGGCGCAAGCGCGGATCTGGAGCGTGCGCGAAGCGGCGCTTGGGTTGTCGATGGCGATGAAGGAAGACGCGAAGTCGGTGTCGTTTGTCGAGGACACGGCGGTGGATCCGTCCGTGTTGCGGGATTACATCGACCGCTTCCTGGGCATCATTCGCAAGCATGAAACGGTGGCCGGTGTGTATGCGCATGCTTCGGTGGGGTGCCTGCATGTGCGCCCCGTGGTGAACATGAAGACCGAGGACGGGATCCGCAAGTTCGAGGCGATTGCCAATGAAGTGGCGGATCTGGTGCTGGAGCTTGGCGGCGCGCTTTCGGCGGAGCATGGCGATGGGGTATGTGCGCAGTCCGTTTCTGAGGAAGATGTTCGGGCCGGAGCTGTGGCGTGAGGCGTTTCGAACGATCAAGCAGACGTTCGACCCGGCCGGGCTTTTCAATCCGGGCAAGATTGTCGATTCGCCTCCGTTGACACAGAACCTGCGCTTTGGGGCGGGCTACAAGACTGCGAATCCGAAGACCTATTTCGATTATTCGGATTACGGCGGGATGGGCGGCGCCGTAGAGATGTGCAGCGGCGTAGGCGCGTGCCGGAAGAAGCTGGACGGGACGATGTGCCCGTCGTACATGGCGACTCGCGATGAGATGCACACCACGCGCGGCCGGGCTAATGTGTTGCGCATGGCGATGGCGGGCCGTTTAGGTGAGGCGGGGCTTGGCGATGAGGGTGTGAAGCAGGTGTTGGATCTGTGCCTGGAGTGCCGCGCCTGCAAGGCGGAGTGTCCGGTGGGTGTGGATGTGGCCCGCTTCAAGAGCGAGTTTCTGGCGGATTATTATTCACGACATGGGGTGCCGTTGAAGGCGAAGGTGTTGGGGCATGTATCCGAAATGGCCGCGTGGGGCAGCAGCTTCGCCCCTCTTGCGAACTGGCTGGCCCGTGGGCCCGTGGCGCGGTGGTTCAACGCGCACTATGTGGGGATCGACAAACGGCGCACACCGCCGAAATGGAATTCGCGTCCGCTGCGGCAGAGGTTAGTGCGTGCTGACGGGCAGATCCTGCTATTCGCCGATACTTTTACGAACTACTATCATCCGGAGGTGGGTGAGGCGGCGGTGAAGGTGGTGGAGTCGGGTGGATATTCGGTGGGATTGGCTCCGAACGTGTGCTGCGGGCGGCCCTTGATTTCGCAGGGACTGCTGGACGAAGCGCGGGTGAAGGCGCGGCGGAATACCGAACTGCTGTATCCGCTACTGGAACAGAAACGGCAGTTTTTGTTTTGTGAACCAAGCTGCCTTTCGGCGATGAAGGAAGATGTGCCGAGCCTGTTGCGGGGAGAGGAACAGCGGAAGGCTCGGGAGGTGGCGGCCGCGTGCCGGTTGTGGGAAGAGTTTGTGGAGCAGGAGATGGGTGGGAAACTACGGCTGAAGAGCGGGCCGAAGAAGATTCTGCTGCACGGGCATTGCCATCAGAAGTCGATGGGGATGCTGGCTCCGGCGAAGGCGCTGCTAGGGCGCGTGCCGGGAGCTTCGGTGTTGGATCTGGATGCGGGGTGCTGTGGGATGGCGGGCTCTTTTGGGTACGCGAAGGATCACTACGAGGTGTCACGGACGATGGCGGAGCGGCGATTGCTGCCCGCGGCGCGCAGTATGGGCCCGGACGCGGTGCTGATTGCCGCTGGGGTGTCGTGCCGGCATCAAGTGGCGGAACTGGCTGAAGTGCAGGCGCAACACCCGGCGCTGCTGATTGCGAGCCTGCTCGAATCATGAATCTAGCCATGGTGTCGGTGGCGGCGCTGGCGCTAGCGGTGCTGCTGAGTTGCGTGACGCAGATCAATGTGGGGATCGTGTCGATTGCGCTGGCGTGGATCATCGGCGTGTACCTGGGCGGTATGCAGGTGAAGCAGGTGGCAGCGGGGTTTCCCGTGGATTTATTTCTCACGCTGAGCGGTGTGACGCTGCTGTTTGCCCAGGCGCAGGTGAATGGGACGCTGGACCGGATGACCCATCACGCGATCCGGTTATGCCGCGGCAATGCGGGCGTGCTGCCGGTGATGTTTTTTCTGCTGGGCGCGGCGCTGGCTTCCATTGGGCCGGGGAACATTGCGACCGCGGCGTTGCTGGCTCCGGCGGCGATGGCCACGGCGGAGCGCATGCGCATCCCGGCGTTTTTGATGGCGATCATGGTGGGCAATGGAGCGAACGCGGGATCGCTGTCGCCGTTTGCTCCGACGGGGATTATTGTCAATGGGCTGATGGATCGCATTGGGCTGCACAATGTGGCGCTTGGCAACTGGTTCAGCAATTTCGCCGCGCATGCCACGGTGGCTCTTGTGGGGTACCTGCTATTTGGGGGAATCGGGCAGTTGCGGCGCAAAGACACGGGGCGGGCGGAAGACGATGCCGTGGCGCCATTCGCGCGCGAGCATTGGATCACGATGGCGGTGATTGCGGGGCTGGTAGTGGGAGTGCTGGTGGCGAAGCTGAACATCGGGATGGCGGCGTTTGCGTGCGCGGCGGTACTGGCATTGACGCGTGCGTCGAACGATGCGGAGGCGATTCGCAAGATGCCGTGGAATACCCTGCTTATGGTGAGTGGGGTGACGGTGCTGATCGGGATTCTGGAGAAGACGCAAGGGATTGAGCTGTTCGCGGGGCTGATGGCGAAGGTGTCGACACCGGCCACTGTGACGGCGGTGGTGGCTTTTCTCACCGGGATTGTGTCGGTGTACAGCAGCACCTCGGGAGTGGTGCTGCCTGCATACCTGCCGGCGATCCCTTCGTTGATGGAGAAACTGGGCGGCGGGAGTGCACTGGCCGTGGCGATGTCGATGAATGTGGGCGGGCATTTGGTGGACGTATCGCCGCTGTCGACGATCGGGGCGCTGTGCTTGGCTGGTGTGGCCGATGGAGCGGAGAGCAAATCGCTGTTTAATAAACTGCTGGCTTGGGGGATGTCGATGTGCGTGGTGGGGGCGGTGTTTAGCTGGTTGTTTTTCAGGTAGCTCATCCGCGGGCGCGAAATTCGGGGTCAAACCATGTTGGGAGATGTTCGTAGCCCTGCCGCTGTAGCAGCTTCTTGAAGCGCACCAAATAGGCGGCGCCGGAGCGGATGCCGCCTTCGACCAGATCTTCCCAGGTGGCGATGTCGATCGGTGTAACCGAAGGATCACTCGAAAAGCGGCTGCCTTCGGTGAGCGCTTCGGGGAACTGGAAACGCCAGCGTTGGCCGTGGCCCGGGCCAAGCAGGAGGCGATTTGCCGCGTCCTCGATCACGGTTGCGCTGGGGGAACGCAGCTTCAGCCTGACTACGGTGAAGGCTCGTGTTTCGATGGTGTCCAGGTCATAGGGATCCACGCGGTAGATGTAACGAATCGCGTCCGGGGTCGCTGGTCCAGCGATTGCGTAACTCCATTGCACATCCGCGGGACGGGCGTGGGGGTTGGCTTCGGGAGTGAAAAAACGCTCGGCCCAAAGCGAGGCATCCGCGCGGATGGCAGGCGGCAGCCCGTCGCTATTCGGGACTGCGCGCCAGGATGACGGCGGAATGGCCGCCACTGAATCCATCCAAAGTCTGGTTAGTTCCGCTTCTATCATGGCGTTGGTGTGGCAAGCGCTACCGGTAGCGCTGCACGATCTCCTGAATCACGTAGTATAGGGTGTTGCCTTCATATTCGAGGCTGTGCCAGACCAGCGCATAGAAGGCCTGGATCACTTCGTCGTGGGAATCGTAGACGCCGGCGCCGCCTCCATAGTACTTCCTCACTCCCGCATGCGTGAAGCGCAGACAGGCCTCGAAGGTGTTCATGCCGATGTCGTCGGGAGTGAATTTGGTGCCGACCGAGACCGGATCCCGATCGGCCAGACTGATGAACCAGTTGACTCCGTTCACCTGCTTGCGGCGTCCATGCAGAGTCAAGGTTCCGTGGGGCGCTTCGAGCGCCTTCGCACCGTTCTCCACATTGGGGTCGGCCCATACGACCACGGCTTCGGCTTTGCCGGGGCAGCCGACTTGCAGCAGGATGCCTCGCACGAAGCGCACGATCGCCTGGCATTCACCGCCGAGATCGAGGTAATCGGCCATGTTCCAGGCAGCGCCCTTGGGGTTGAAGTAGGAAGGATGTTTGAGCTCAGTGGGGACAACGGGGTCGCGCTTGAGCGTGTAGAACGGGAACAGCCGCATCAGATATCTGACGATGGAGTGGGGCTGGAGGGATGCCGCTTCCTCCACGAGTTCGACGGCCTTGGCCATGCGCTTTCGCGTGACGCCGTCTTCGGGCCGGTCTTCCTCGCGGGGATCATCCATGGTCAGGTAGCACCAGCCGCCCGTGGTCCCGCTGTAGGAGGCTGGCGGGGTCGTCACAGTCCAGTCGGTGGTGAGGTAATAGGCGGTTACTTTGCGGGGCAGCTTCCGGCTGGATTTGAGCGGCACGGTGATCAGGCCGGGAGCGAATGTTGCGTTAGCGGTGAATTGGATGCCGTCGGGACCGGTGCCGGCAATTTCTCCGGATTCGGCGCAGGCGCCATCCGGCCCTGCCTCAAAGGTGAGGGCGAGTTCCACCTTCTCATCCATGTTGTGAGTGATGGGGTAGGCCTCATCCAGGCCCTCCTCCCAATGGGGTAAGGGATAGAGATCGCCAGTGTTGGTCCAAAGTGACTCTTCGTCCTTGATGAGGCGATGGTCAGAGGTGTACTCGAGCGTGATGAGGCGGATCCATTCGAGGCGCTTGGGGCAAGGTTGAACGGGATTTGTTGGGTCCGCATTCGGCTTGCGGTGTGCGGGCCTGTTGCCGCCGCCCTGCACTTTGCCGCCGTTGGCGATATAGGCATCCATCCACTTCTCGCGCAGCGCCTCGTCTTCGCGGCTCATGGTGAGTGGACGGCCACCTGTCTCGCGGGCAATGGCTTCGTCAGCGGCGCGGGCGGCCTCCCGGTCGATAGGCTTCAAGGCTCGGCGGGAACTCATGCGGAGGTTCGGCCCATTTCGAACAATTCATAGCCATCGAGCCGGCGGAGCTTCTCTTCGGCGGTAAGATCCGTTTGACGCAGGATCTCGCATGCCCAAGGCGTGGACTGCGCGTCAGGGAAGCCAGGGCCGTAATGGAGGACGAACTCGAGGTAATGGAGCAGGTGCTCCTCGGAGACAATGCCGCAGGCGCGGGCGGCGGCGATTGCGGCTTCGATGTGTGGAGAAAGCGCTGCACATGCCTGGCCGGGATACAGTCGTTCAATTCCGGCGAGCAGGCGTGCAGCGAGACCGGTGGTGAGCTGGCGGCGGAAAGCCTCCATCTGTTCGGCACGAATGACCAACGGAAGGTTCACGTGCCTACAGACGGAAATCAGCCGAGTTTCAGATCATCCAAAACTTTGTCCCACGGTTTGCGATAGGGCCGGCGCATCATGGCTGTCGCTTCGGCATCACCGACGATCGTCTCTTTGGCGGCATCCCAGCGCAGGCTGCGGCCGCCGAGCCGTAGCGAGAGATTGGCGAGGTGGCAGGCCGTTGTGATCTGGTGGCCGTCCTCGACATCGGCGATGGGGCGCTGGCGGGTTTTGATGCAATCGAGGAAATTGCGGACATGGAGATCGAACTGCTGTTCCGAGGAGCCCTTCTCCTTGACAGGCTCGGTGTACGGAGTGGGCTTGACCTCGGAACGGGCGACGCCGCCCGAGGAGTGGCCGCGGAACTGGGGGACTGCGTTGTTGGGATCGATTTTCATTTCGGGCACTACTTCGAAGCCGCCACGATCGACGGTCATGCTGGCTTTGGTGCCGATGAATTCCAGGCCCGGAGCACGGCGTCCAATCCCTGCCTCGCGAATGGAGCACATCGTAGTGAAGCCGGGGTATTGGAACACGGCGTCCTGCGTGTCGGGAACATCGCCGTCGCTTTCCAACCCGTAGCGCCCGCCGACGCAGGACACCAATTGCGGGCCGCGCACGTTCATGCACCACTGCAGGATGTCGATCTGGTGGGCGCCGAGGTTTGTCATCTGACCGCCGGAGTAATCCCAGAACCAGCGGAAGTGATAGAGCGAGCGCAACTGGTGATAGGGGCGCTTGGGCGCGGGGCCGAGCCACATGTCGTAGTCGAGCTCCGATGGCGGAGCGCCTTCGGGGAATGTGCCGAAGCCCGGTGTGATGTTGCGCGTTGCGTTGATGCGGACGCTGATCACCTTGCCCAGGTAGTTTTCACGAATCAGCTTGCGCGCCTTCTGGTAGTGGAGCCCGCTGCGCTGCTGGGTTCCGGTTTGCACCACGCGGTTATAGCGGCGGGCCGCGCGCACCATCCATTTGCCCTCATCGATGAACAGCGAGAGCGGCTTCTCGACGTACACGTCTTTGCCCGCGGCGCAGGCGAGGATGGTGTGGAGGGCATGCCAGTGGTCGGGGGTGGAGACAACGATCGCCTGCAGATCTTTGTTCTCGTACATCTTGCGGAAGTCGCGATAGCCTTTGGCGCTGGAGCCCATTTCCTGAAGGCCCTCTTCGAGCCGCGGCTGGTGGGCTTCGCACATGGCGGCCATATCCACGTCCTTCTGATTCTTGAAGTCGTAGACGTGCTGGCGGCCGATCAGGCCATAGCCGATGAAACCCACTTGAATCCGGTCATTCGCTCCTAAAATCCGTTGATAGGCAGCGGCGCTCATTGCGGTCATGGCGTGGCGTCGTGTGACGGGCATGGCGGGGATTCTATCATTGAAGAACACCCATGTCGAACCCCATCTTCGATTCCAACGATTCTTCACTGTTTGCGATTCGTTCCAAGCAGCCCGGGCCGAAAGGCGCGCTGCCACTGACCGCGGAAATGCTGCGGGAGCGGCCCTCCGGCGATCTGTTCGGATGGACTCAGAATGCCGGAATGGGGTGGGATCCAGCGCGGTTGAACGGGCACGATTATCTGATCCTGAGCACGCATGGCGGGATTCGCGCGGCGGACGGAACTCCGATTGCCCTCGGCTATCACACCGGGCACTGGGAAGTGGGTTTGCTGATGCAGGCAGCCGCCGAGGAATTGAAGGCGAGCGGCGCCGTACCGTTTGCCGGCTATTGCACGGATCCCTGCGATGGACGCAGCCAGGGCACCGCGGGCATGTTCGATTCGCTGCCTTATCGCAACGATGCGGCGGTGGTGTTCCGGCGTCTGATACGGTCTCTGCCGACACGGCGCGGCGTGATTGGCGTGGCCACCTGCGACAAGGGGCTGCCGTCGATGATGATGGCGCTGGCCGGGACTCGGGATATGCCCTGCGTGCTGGTGCCGGGCGGAGTGACGCTGGTGGCTGAGGATGGAGAAGACGCGGGCAAGGTGCAAACCATCGGGGCGCGATTCGCGCATGGCTCCATCACGTTGGAATATGCGGCGGATATGGGATGCCGTGCGTGCGGATCGCCGGGCGGGGGATGCCAGTTCCTGGGGACGGCGGCGAGTTCGCAGGTAATCGGCGAGGCTTTGGGGATGTCACTGCCGCATTCGGCACTGGCGCCGAGCGGGCATCCGATCTGGCTCGACATGGCACGACGTTCTGCGCGCGCGATCCGATTGCTGGAATCGCGCGGGTTGAAGATGCGGGATGTGCTCACCGATGCGGCTCTGCGTAACGCGATGATCGTGCATGCGGCGTTTGGCGGCTCAACGAACATCTTGCTGCATCTGTCGGCGATTGCCCATGCGGCGGGGCTGCGGCGTCCGAACGTCGATGATTGGGCGGCGGTGAATCGCATGGTGCCGCGATTGGTTGACGCGCTGCCGAATGGGCCGCGCAATCATCCCACGGTGCAGGTGTTCCTGGCCGGCGGTGTTCCGGAGGTGATGCTGCACCTGCGCGATGCCGGTCTGCTCGACCTGGAGGCGTTGACGGTGAGTGGAGAGACTTTGGGCCAATCGCTCGCATGGTGGGAAACATCGGAGCGGCGCAAAGCATTGCGCACCGTGCTGGCCGAAGTGGACCGGGTGGATCCCGGCGATGTGATTCACTCCATCGAATCGGCGGGGAAGGCGGGGCTTACTTCCACTGTGTGCTTCCCGGTAGGCAATCTGGCGCCGCAAGGCTCAGTGATCAAGAGCACGTCGATTGACCCGAGTGTGATTGATGCCGATGGCGTGTATCGGAAGACGGGTCCGGCACGCGTGTTCACCAGTGAGGCCGCGGCGATTCATGCCATCAAGACCGGCGGGATTCAGGCCGGGGATGTGATTGTGCTGATCTGCCGCGGGCCGATGGGCACGGGGATGGAGGAAACGTATCAGCTCACCTCGGCATTGAAGTTTCTGCCGTTTGGCAAGCATGTGGCGCTGCTCACCGATGCGCGGTTCAGCGGCGTATCGACGGGCGCCTGCATCGGACATGTATCGCCGGAAGCGCTGGCCGGCGGGCCGATTGGGAAGGTGCGGGATGGGGATCGGATTGAGATCATCGTGGACCGGAACACGCTGGAAGGGTCCATCAATCTGGTGGGCTTCGATGAGGAGTCGATTGCAGCGCGTGAGGAGCGGCCGGATCTCAAGGCGGATCCGCTGTTGCCCGATGATTCGCGGCTGTGGGCTGCCTTGCAGGACGTGAGCGGCGGAACGTGGGGCGGATGCGTCTACGATGTGGACGAGATTGTGCGCGTCCTGGAAGCGGGGAAGAAGGCCCTGGGGCGCTAATTCACGACCAGGAATGTGTCGGTGGCCGATACTGTGGCTGCGAAGACGCGCAGTTGCTGTAGCCCGGACGCGTCTGGCGGGACACGGAAGTTCACCTGATAGATACCTGCCATTCCGGGGGCGAGCCCGGCGAAGGCTACCGCGGTTTCTACTCCGCCCACTTGCACACGGATGGGTAGGGTGGCTTGTGCCAGTGGCGAGACCGGAGCGGCCTGGCCAGCGCTCACCGGCGGATCTACCGGGCCGAGGCCTGTCATCCAGGTGGTGAGCCATTCGTCGGGTGTGGCCGGGGCTGTCGTAGCCATGACCGGCCTGCCATCGAGATGAGTGATGGCGGCGATGTTTTCGCCACCAGCGACGATTCGCAGGAAGGATGGCGCCACCGGCAACAAATGCACGGGCAGTTTCGCCGTGCCCTGCGGAGTGGTGACTTCCAGTGTGATGTCGCCGGAGATGCCGAACGGAATTTGCGTGTTGATCTGGCCTCGTCCGGCAAAGAGAATCGGTGCGTCGAGCGGGCCTGCTTTGATGGAAACGCCTTCGAGCGCAATGGGCCAGGGGAGGGCTTTGGCGAGCGTATCGGCCGGCGAGAGATCAGCGCCATAGATGCTCACCATGCTTCCCGCGGAGACGTTACTTTTGCCGCCCGCATCGACGATGCCTTCGATGAGCGGCGTTGACCGCATGTCGAAGCGATCGAGCAGTTCGCCACTACGGCCGACGGCCTCGAATTGAAGAGCCGATCCATTGACGGCGACGCGGACGAAGTGCGGCACCCCTGCTGAGCGCACGATGAAATCGTCGGTGCCCGCGTCATAGACGCGTGAGCCTCCGCCGCCGGTGGTGACGTAGACGGTTCCGCGCGTATTGACGAAGACGCTGTTGCGGCGCGCCTTGGTGCGCTGGTAGAGATGCTCATGGCCGGCGAAGACGAGGTGGACCTGGTGACGCTCCAGGATGGGGGTGATTTTGGCCAGAACGAGCGCACACACCTCATGGTCGCGATGGGCGGCGGTGGGAAACGGCGTGTGATGAAAGTACACGATACGCCATGCCTGGCGAGTACGGGCGAGATCGGCGTCCAGCCATTCCAGCATCTTGCCTGTTCCCAAGAGCGCCTCCGCGAATGGCGTGTTCGTATCCAGCCCGACAAAGTGTGCATTACTCCAATCGAAGGAATAGTAGAGCCCGCGGCCATCGGGAGGGACGCCATCCTGCGGAGGGGTATTGCCCGTTTTGTAGGCATAGCCATCGTTGGTGTAGTAGTCGTGGTTGCCGGGGATGGCGAAGAAGGCCATGTGGCGCATCATTGGCCAGTAGGTGGTGAAGTAATAGCTCTCCAGTTCGCGGAACGCTCCGGCGTCATAGGCGAGGTCGCCTGTGTGCAGCACGAACTCTGACGGTTCGCTGAACATGCGGGTGGCGACGTCCACCTGCTCCATGGCGCCGTCGCCGCTATCGCCGAAGACAAGAAAGTGGAAAGGCCCACTGGCAGGGGCTGTGCGGAATTGCAGCTCTCGCTGTGGCGTGAAGGGCAGGACATCCTGACCGTCGAGGAGCACGCGGTAGTAGTAGGTGGTGGCCGCTTGCAGGCCTTTGATGTCGGCGCGATGGAGATAGACGGAATCCGTGAGGCCCGTTTCCGAGGCGGGGAGCAGGCGAACCGTCGAGGTTTGCGATTCCCAGCGGATTCCGTCCTGCGAGTAGCGAAGTTCGCCGCGCCCTGTTCCTGCGTCCATACTCCAGAGCACCGTGGCGCGATCCGTGCGCACGTCCTGCAGATACGGTTTTCGCTGCAGCCCCGCGCCTAGGACTTGCGGGGCCAGCAGCAAAGCGGCGAACAACAGGAGACGTTTCATCGAGTGGGTACCTCAACCGTGTTGCCGATCTCTCCGTCGGCACTGAGCGAGAGACGGACACTGCCGCGGCCGGCAGGGATATCCGGCCAGCGGAAGATGATCTGCTGGAGCCCTGCCAGGTTCGGGGCCATTCCGGCGTAATCCACCGTAATGGCGGCGCCATCGACGATGGCCGCCACTGTTGCTTTGACCCTGAGTAGCGGATCCACAGGAACCGCCACGCCGTCCACCAATTTCGTTTCGGGCATGCCCGCGCCTGTGGCGAAGAGGATGATGTATTCTCCCGGCCAGGCCGGATTGCGGGATTCCACCAGGCTCCAGTCGGCGTGCGATACCGAGAGGATGCCGGGGCTGCTGGGGCGCACCTCGGCGCAGATGACATGGCTACGGACTCCATTCAGGTTCACCTGCAAGGGTTGGATGCCGCACGGCGTTTCAAGCGGCACCTGAAAGACAGCTTCCGTTGGAGCAACGGACAGCAGTGGCGCCGGTTTGCCCGCGATCGTGATGGAAACGCCGTCCAGATCGAGCGGCAGCGGAAAGCTGGTTGCCTTTATGGTGAGGGCAAGCGGCGTTGTCATGTGGATGCGCGCGAGTGAACCCGGAGTGAGTGCGGAGGGCTCATAGGCGAGATTGCTTGCGGCGGGCTGGCAAAGGTCAGGAGCCGCTGCGGACTGGAAGTAGCCGCTGGACTGCACCGCCGCGGCGACGTTCCCGGCGCGGAAAGCGAAGAAGTCGTTGAGGTAAATGTGGGCGAATTCGAAGTCTTCATTGGTGGCGGGAACGACGCCAATTCCAGACGGACTGAGCATGACTTTGACTGGATCCTCGTGCGCGGCCTGTTGAATCAGCCAATAGGCTCGTTGTGCTTCCTGATGGAGCCAGCCCTGGTTGCCGCCGGTCGATTCGGCTGCCAGGTGGAGCGCTTCCAGATAGTGTTCGCGAAGTGCCGGCACTTGCAGCGCGCGGCGGATGAGTACGTTCTGTTCGGTGTTCTCCCAGATTGGCCGGGAGGTGTCGTGGAAGGTGTTGTCTTTGTCCCAGACAATGAACTGCCATTTGTTATCAGCGGTGCGCCGGTAGAGGTAGAAGTTGGCCATGCCGGCGAAGCCGAGCAGACCGTCGAACTCGCTCAAGAACTGTTCAATGGCGACGTGAGTGAGAAACACCTTGAGGTCGAGGTATTGGGAGAGGGTGGCTTGGAACTCGCTATCGGCGGCCTGATTGATGTCGCGGATCATGGCGATGAGCTGTTCGGGCTGCGGGCTGTCTTCGTGGGTTTTCGGCTCGAACAGGTTGGGGAGGTAAAGGGCCGGGTCATCGCCCAGGTATTCGAAGTGGTAGGGATTGCCGTTCCAGTTGAACTCGTAGAGGAAGCCTGTGTCCTCGCCGAAGCGCAAGCGCAGGTAGCGCGAATCGACGGGCTCCACCAGAAGGTAGACTCCCGCGTATTCGCCGTTCACGTAGATTCTCGCGTGCGAGGTTCGCTGGTAGTTGAGACCCATGCGTGCGAACAGCTTCATGGCGAGGTGTTCGTGAATCATGGATTCGTCATGGGCGAAGTTGCGGGTGACCAGCGACTTCAATCCAAGGAAGCGCTGCGATGAGGTGTACTTGCTGAAGTCAAAGCCGAGGCTTGGTTTGGTGGCGTTGCGTGTGCCGGAACCGCGGGAGCGGACACCGACGTTCGGAAGCACCATGCTTCGCCAGGCGAATTCGCAGCGGTAGTACGTATTGTCCAGGTAGTTGTCGTGAATGGCCTGCCAATCGGCGGGATCCATGCGCACTTGGATTTCGTGCAACGTGGAATCGTCAAACAGATCGGCGGGTGTCTGGGAATCGGCACAGAGGAGGACGGGAACCGCGAGGAACCACCATCCCGAGTGCCGTAATCGGTGACGCATACGGCACCTCCCTTGCACGCATCCATGCGTGCTTTGCAGGCTGCCCAGCGCCTTCTTGTATTCCTCTATCTCAAAAGACGTAGTACGTAAGTGGAATGTTTCTCTATTCCAGGTGGCGGAGCCAGAGGTTGCGGAATTTCATCACGGTTTTCGGTGCATTGGGGAAGCCACTGTGATCCTGCAAACGGATGGGGCCGCGCTCGCAGATATTCTCCTGCCGGCAGCCCGGACCTTTTTTGGGAATCGGAGTGTGATCCTGAACCAGGATTCCGTTGAGCATCACGGTGAGGCGGCCCGGTTCGGCGACGTTGCCGGAAGCATCGCAGCGCGGGGCGCGGAAGATCATGTCGTAGGTTTGCCACTGCTCGGGGGCACGGCCGGCGTTGACCAGCGGAGGGGCGAAGCCGTAAACGGCGCCCAGGGTGCCATCGGCGTAGGTGGGGTTGTTGAGCGAATCGAGGATCTGCACCTCGTAGCAGGAATGGACGTAGACGCCGCTGTTGCCGCGGTGCTGGCCTTTTTCGTTGGCCATTAGTGGCACGGCGAACTCGAGGTGGATCTGCGCGTCTTTGAACTTCTCTTCGGTGATGATGTCGCCCACTCCCGTGGCGCAGACCATCTCGCCGTTGCGGGCATCGCACTTGCCGCGTTCGCCGTTGCGGGTGACCCAGCCGGACATGTCCTTGCCGTTGAAAAGGACGACGGCATCGGAGGGCGGCTGGGCGCCGTTGGAGGGCGTGACCACGCGGGGTTGGGGCCCTTCCTCGCGCGGGGCGCGCTTCTTCTTTTTCTCCTGGGCGGTAAGCGGCGTGAGGCAGAGGGCAAGCAGGGCGATGAGGGCGGTGCTTCGCATGAGGCTTCCGATTGTATCAACGCTTGTGCGGGATGTGAAAGAATCCTAGCTATGCGTGCGACGAGACGATCGTTTCTGGTTGGAGCAGCGGCCCTTGCGGCCGGGGCCGAGGAATTGGCGTGGAGTGAATTGCCGGCGTTGCCACGCGGGTTGGCAGGCCAGATGGTGGGCTCCATCGGCAGCATGCTGATTGTGGCCGGCGGCACGTGGTGGGAGGGCAAACCATGGTCCGGCGGGAAGAAGTTCTGGTCGGACGTGGTGTACGGGTTGCGGCCCGGCGACAAGGGGTGGCGCAATCTTGGCCGGTTGCCGCGGCCGCTCGCATACGGGGCGGCTGTTTCGGTGAAGGGGAGCTTGCTGCTGGTGGGCGGCCAGACCGACAGTTCCGTCAGCTCGCAATTGATTGAGCTGTCGTTGGGTGGGCCGGGGATCAAGATCAAGGAACTGCACCGGATGCCGCTGCCTACGGCTTGGACTTGCGCGGGCGTGCTGGGAGACCGGCTGTATGTGGCCAGTGGCGGGGATGGCTTTCCATCGGCGAATCAGGCCTACCGGACGTTCTGGTCCTTCAACCTGAAGAATCTGGCGGAGGAGTGGCGGGAGCTGGATCCATGGGCGGGTTCACCCCGGTTTCTGGCATCTATGACGGCCGTAGGAGATACGCTTTACTTTGCCGGCGGGACGGACTTCGGCGGCGGGAAGCGGCTGTTCCGGCAAGACGCGTATGCCTTTCAGTCGAAGACAGGTTGGAGGAAGATCGCGGATCTGCCCGTGGCGTTGCAGGCGGGGATGGCGGCGGAAGTAAGGGGCAAGGCCGTGGTCTTCGGCGGGAACGACGGGGCTTGGGCGGATAAGGAATCTGACCCGGCGCATCCGGGCTTTCGGCGCGAGATCTATGCTTATGATTCCGCTGCAAATAGGTGGGACTTGTGGGGGATGATGCCGGTCTCGCTGGTAACTACGGGGATTGCGAAGTGGGAGGGCGGGCTGGTGATTGCGGGGGGTGAGGATAAGCCGGGTTCCCGGTCGGCCAGGGTGATTAAACTACAGTTATAGGTTTTATTAATTTCACGAGCCGTGAAACTGGAGGGCGCTACGGGCGTATACTGCCCGGGACGCTGCCATGGAGCCAACGCCATTCGAGACCATCTACCGGGCCTATCGCCAGGATGTGTTTCGCTATTCGCTTTGGCTATGTGGCGATGTGGAGGAAGCGGAAGAGATCACCTCGACCGCGTTCTTCCGGGCGTGGACGAGCGCTCCTTTGCGCGAAGGGACCGCGAAATCGTACCTGCTGGCCATTGCCCGCAATCTGTTTCTGGACGGGAAGCGGAGGGGACGGCGGCTGGTTCCCCTGGAGAATGCGGGGGCGCCGCGCTCGCCGGATGCCGATCCGGAAACGCGTACCCATGTCCGGAAATTGTATGAGCTGCTGCAGGGGTTGGAGGCGAAGTATCGGGATCCGCTGATGTTATGGGCGGCGGGGGGCCTCAGCTATGGGGAGATTGCCGCCGAACTGGCGGTTCCCCTGGCGGTGGTGAAGACGCGCATTCATCGCGCGCGGTTGCTGCTGGCGGGAATGATGGAGAAAGGAGAATCCTAAATGGAGATCCGGGACGAATTGACGTGGGAAGTGATGAACGATCTGCTGGTGGTGTATCTGGCGGACGAAGCATCCCCAGCTACAAAGATAGTAGTAGAGGGTTACGCGGCTGAGAATCAGCGGTTTGCTGCTTTGCTCACGGCCTCGCGCCGGGCCGGGCCCGCTGCCGTACAAGGCCGGGACGAGGCGATGGCGGTGCTGGCGAAGACACGTAAGTATTGGAAATGGCAGAAGATCCTGTTTGGGTGCGGGCTCTTCTTGTGCCTGCTGCCGTTTACTATTGTGGTCCGGCACGGCGAGATCGTGTTCTTTCTATGGCGGGATGCACCTATGGCCGCACGCCTCTTTTTTGCCGCTGGCATAGTGGCATGGGCTGCGTATTATGTGAGTGGCCGGAATGCTGCTAAAAGCGGTTTTTGATACGCCCGATCAGCCAGCTCGCAGTACCATACCTCCGTGGCAGGCGGTATTCAACATCCAGCGCAGTGAGGAGTACTCGAATGGGGGAGCACAATAGTCGCTGGCGCCGGCTTCCATCGCCGCGATCCACTCTCGCGTATCGGGTATGCGGGACACAACAATGACGGGAACTTCCCGATCGAGCGAGGAAATGATCCGCGGCAGATCTTTAGAAAGAGGGCAGAAGAGGATATCGGGCGAATGCAACTGATTGAGTTTGCAGCATTCGTTCACTTCACTACAAGTGTAAGTGCAGATATCCAACTGAGGATTGGAAAGAGCCACTCTCAGCTCTGCTTGCAGCGAAGAGTCTAATTGGCAGAGCAATGCCGAACGCCGAACGGGACCTTCCATGCTAACCTCCTGGGAGATCCAACGAAAATATTCCGATGGGGAGCGCCCCTTCAGAGAGCGATCGGGGGGTACAGGTAGTACCAACCTCAGACTACGCCCAAACCGAGGTTATGTCCACCTCTAATTGGTGTAAGACCGAAATCGATTCTCGTCTTACGGAACGGTCGTAAGCCCGCGTAACCATTGGGCGGCCTGCGGATCGGAGGGAGAGAGCCGGAGCACGGTTTGGAGTGTTTGTGCCGCTTCCTGGTGACGCCCGCTCTGGATCAACGCCAAACCGAGCAGTTTCAATATTTCGACGTTGCCAGGCGCCTTCTGCGAGGCGATCTGGAACTCGCGCACCGCGTCCGGATACTCCTTGCGCCGCAGGTGGATAGTGCCCATGTCTTTGTGCGGAATGGGCAACTCCGGAAAATCCTTGGTCAGCTCGCGAAGCTGCACCATCGCCTCATCCCAACGGCTCTCGCGCATGTAGAGATCGCCCAGAATCTGGCGCATGTTGGGGTTGACTCCGGTCGCCTCGATGGCGCGCAGGCACATCGTCTCGGTGTTCTTCCAGTGCTCCGACTGGAGGTAACTTCCCCAGCCCAGGGCCGCGACTAAGACAATCCCCGCGGCGGCAACCGCGGGCGCCGGCAGGGAGACATTCCGCAGCAGGTGAGCCGCGCCAAAGCTAACGATGAGGGCGAGCCCGATAGCCGGGATATAGGTAAACCGGTCCGCGTAGGATTGCTCGCCGGCCTGGGTGATGCCGGAGGTGGGGAGAATGCCGATGACGAACCAGATCCAACCGCAGAGCAAATAGCCGGCTTTGTGTCGCAGGGCGAGGGCTGCCACCGAGATTCCCGCCATGCATGCGACGGCCGCCACTGCTTCCATCGTGTCTATCGGCTGGTGCGGGTAGAACACTCCTAAGTGGACCGGATAGAAGAACTTGATGAGGTAGCTGAGATAGGCGTGGAGGGCGTTCCAAAGACGCGGGAAGAGGGGCAACTGCTCAATGGTGAACATCGCCTTCTCGCTCTGTCCGATGAGGGTGAATCCACTCACCAGAATGCTAAACGCAAACAAAGGCAGCTTCTCTTTAAGCAGCGGCTTCCAGCCGAGAGCGGAGACGCGGGCAAGAGGCCACCAGTCGAGAGCGAGCAGGAAGATCGGTAATACTACAACTGTAGGTTTACTGCAGTAGGCCGCGGCTGCCAATCCAATCATCCACCAATACCATTGCTTCCGCCCTGTCTTGGCGTAGTAGCTGTAGGCCAGCACGGTGGCCGAGAGAAACAGGCCCGACAGCACATCCTTGCGCTCGGCGGCCCAGGCAACCGACTCCACGCGCAACGGATGCAGCGTATGGACCGCGGCGGCGAACAATGCGGGCCACATCCTATCGGTGAGGCGCCACAAGGCAAAGAAGAGCACCGCGCCATTCAGGGAATGCAGGATCAGGTTGACGATGTGATGTGGACCGGGATCAAGACCGAACAGGCTCACATCGAGCATGTGTGAGATCCAGGTGAGCGGCTGCCAGTAGAAATAGCGAACGGTGGTCCAGGCCCAGACGATCCCATCGACACTCAGGCCGCCCCGGACGGGCGGATTGTGATGGATATAGGCTCCGTCGTCGTAGTCGACGAAGTCGTTATTGCGGACGGGGGAAAAGACGAGGAGGGAAGCGCAGAAGATGAGGGCGCAGCAGATCCAGACGATCCGGGGTGGGGCAGGGAGGGTCCAGTTGTTGACCGGCGGGTCCGGCGGAACGGCCTCGGTACGGGTTTGTCGCTTTGCCAAGCAAACAGTATAGCGGGAGGCGCAAAAAAGGTCTTGCCAGGCGGAAAAATCTAACGTATGATTAAAACAGTCGTTCGAATGAAACGAGCGAAAGAATGACAGACCAAACTCAGCAGTCGCCCGATACCAAAAACCGCATCCTCGACGCGGCGGAAATGCTCTTTGCCGAAAAAGGCTTCGACGCCACCTCTTTACGTATGATCACCGCGGCGGCGCAGGTGAACCTGGCAGCCGTGAACTATCACTTCCAATCCAAGGAAGCGCTATTGCAGGCCGTCTATGCGCGCCGGGCGGGCCCGGTGAACGAACGGCGGCTGGAACTTCTGACCGCTTACGAAAACTCGGGGAGCCCGCCGGCGGTGGAGCCTGTTCTGGACGCCCTCATGCGCCCGTTGTTTGAGGTGGGCTCGGAGCGGGAGTGCGTACCCCGGCTGATGGTTCGCCTGTTGTACCTGGATGCCAAGGAAACATCGCGAGCCGTATTTGCCGCCCAGTTTCAGGAGATTTTCCGCCGCTTTCACGCGGCCTTCCGGCGAGCCCTGCCGCACCTGCCGGAGCAGGAACTCTTTCTGCGAATGCAATTCGTGGTGGGCGCTCTTGCCAACACCATGGCATCGATGAAAAATCTGCACGCGCTCTCGCAGGGGCAAACGGAGGGCGCAGTCTCCGCGAAGACCCTGCAGTGGTTGATTCAATTTACAGCAGCCGGATTGAGAGCCCCGGCTTCGGAGGATTCCGCATGCGTATCTTAGCCATCCTTGCGGTCCCGTTCTATTTACAGGCGCAGGAGGCGGCATTGCCGCTGAGCCTGCGCAAATCGCTGGAAATCGCGCTGGCGCCGGAGGGCAGCACCAAAGTAGAAATCGCCCAGGAGGCGATTGCCCAGGCCGAGGCGCGAAAGAATCAGGCGAGGGCGGCGCTGCTGCCGCACGTAGACGGGTCCATCTCTTACCAAAGCATGACGCGTAACCTGCGCGCCTTTGGCATCGACTTCCCCACCATCCCCGGCTTTCACTTTTCGACCTTTGCCGGTCCATTCACCATCTTCGACGCGCGGGCGAACGCCACGCAGTCGCTGCTGGACCTGAGCTCGCTCAAGCGCTATCAGGCAGCGAAATCGGCGAAGGAGGCCTCGAAACTTGAGCGGGACCAGACCAAGCACCTGGTGACCGATCAGGTGGCCCGGGCCTACCTGGCCGCTCTGCGCGCTGAGGCACATCTGGCGTCGGCCAAAGCGAACGTGGAACTGGCCGAGGCGTTGCTGAAGCTGGCCGATTCGCAGCGTAAAGCAGGCACGGGAACGGGTATTGAAGTGACGCGCGCCGCCGTGCAACTGGCCACCGAAAAGGGCCGCCTCACAGTCGCCGAAAACGAGCGTAACCGCACGCACCTGCAATTGCTACGGGCGATGGACCTGAAACTCGAAACCAGGCTGGAACTGACCGACAAGCTGGAATACTCCGTGCCCCAGCCTGTGAGCATGGAGCAGGCCACGGAATTGGCCCTCAAGGATCGTGCCGACTACAAGGCGCAACGCCAGCGGGAAACCACGGCACAGCTTTCCTACCAGGCCACATCGTGGGAACGCCTTCCTTCGGCCGCTGCCTTTGCCGACTACGGGGCGATAGGCGGCGCCATCAACGATTCCCGTGCCACTCGCAGCGTGGGCATCAGCGTGCGTATCCCGATCTTTGACGGCGGACGCCGCGAGGCACGGCGCGCCGAATCCGGTTCGCAACTGCGCGTGGAGCAGATCCGCACACGCGATCTGCGCCAGCAGTTGGAACTGGAACTGCGTCTCGCCTTCGACAGTCTGCGTTCGGCGGAGACGCAGGTGCAGTCCGCCGAGGAAGCGCTGCAATTGGCGCAGAAGGAATTGGAACAGGCCGAACGGCGCTACAAAGCGGGTGTGGCCAACAGTCTGGAAATCACCGACGCACAAACGCGCCTCACCCGGGCACGTGAGACTCGCGTCAATGCGCTGTTCGCGCACAATCTGGCGAAGCTCGATCTGGGCTCCGCACTGGGAGTAGTGGAAAGGTACTTGCCATGAAGAAAATCATTCGCATCGTTTTGTTGCTGATCGTACTGGGGGCGATTGCCACGTGGCTGCTACGATCCAACTGGCTGAAGAAAGAAACATCGAACGTCATTCGACTGTCCGGCAATGTGGAGATGACCCAGGTGGACATTGCGTTCAAGGCGCCGGGACGCCTGGTGGAGCTCAATGTGAAAGAGGGCTCCACGGTGACGAAGGACGCCGTCATCGCCCGCATTGACCGGCTGACGATGGAAAACCAAAAAACACGGGAACTCGCTGGGGTGGACTCGGCCACGGCGCAACTGGCGCAAATGATCACCGCGGTGGAGTTCCAGCGGCAATCCATCGACGGGGACCTGGCGCTGCGCCAGGCTGAGCTTCGCACGGCGGAAGCGCGGCTGGCCGAACTGCTGGCCGGATCGCGGACGCAGGAAATCGCCGCGGCCAAAGCCCAACTGGCCGATATGAAGACCTGGCATGAACAGGCGAAGCGCGATTGGGAGCGGGCCCAGACTCTGTTCAAGAACGAAGATATCTCCGCGGCTCAATACGAACAGTTCCGCTCGAAGTATGAGAGCACGGCGCAGTCCGCGAGGCAGGCCGAAGAGCGGCTTGGACTGCTCGAAGAAGGTCCGCGCAAAGAGGTGATCGACCAGGCTCGTTCCCAGGTGGAGCGCGCGAAAGCGGCTATCCGCCTCTCGGAGACGAATCGCATTGAGCTGAAGCGCCGCGAGCAGGAACTCGCCGTCAGGCGCGCCGAGATCGGACGAGCCAAAGCGGGCGTGGCTGTGATTGACGCGCAACTCGAAGACACCGTAGTCGCTGCGCCCATCGATGGTGTGGTGATGGTGAAATCCGCAGAGGCGGGCGAGATTGTCGCGGCCGGCGCCGTGGTGGCCACGATCGGGGATCTGCGCCACCCCTGGCTTCGCGCCTACATCGGCGAGCGCGATCTTGGACGGGTGAAGATCGGCACGGAGGTGAAGCTCACCACCGATTCTTTCCCAGGCAAGGTCTACCACGGCAAGATCAGCTTCATCGCCAGCGAAGCCGAGTTCACACCGAAGCAGATCCAGACGCAGGATGAGCGGGTGAAGCTGGTGTACCGGGTCAAGATCGATGTCGATAATCCCAATCAGGAACTGAAGGCGAACATGCCCGTGGACGCGGAGATCATTCTATGACTCCGATGATTGAGATCGCTTCTCTCACGAAGCAGTTCCCCCCTGTCACCGCAGTCGACGGATTGTCGTTGTCCGTGGCGAAGGGCGAGATCTTCGGGATCGTCGGGCCGGACGGTGCAGGGAAAACCACTACTCTGCGCATCGTGTGCGGGCTGATGGATCCCACGTCGGGGACGGTTCGGGTGACCGGGCTCGACGTGACGAAAGAAACCGAAGCGGTGAAAGACCGCATTGGGTACATGGCGCAGAAGTTCGGCCTCTATCCCGATCTCACCGTGGAAGAAAACATGTTGTTCTACGCGGATCTGTTTGGGATTGTCGGCGAAGAACGCAACAAGCTGGCCGTGTCTCTGCTGGAGATGACGCGCATGCTGCCGTTCCGCAATCGCCACGCCGGCAAGCTGTCCGGAGGCATGAAACAAAAGCTGGCGCTGATGTGCACGCTGCTGCACCGGCCTGAGGTGCTGATTCTGGATGAGCCGACGAACGGAGTGGATCCGGTGTCGCGCCGCGACTTCTGGAAAATTCTGCGCCATCTGGTGGGTGAGGGGCTGACGGTCTTCGTCACCACCGCCTATCTCGACGAGGCAGAGCTGTGCGACCGCGTGGGGCTGATGAATGGCGGGAAGCTGATTCTGCTGGACACACCCAGGAATCTGAAGGAGTCACTGCCCGAAGCCTGTTACGAATTGCGAGCGGAGAACGTGCGCGCGATCCGCGAAACATTGTGGGGGAAGCCGGAAATCGCCGATGTGGAAATGGCGGGCAGCAAGCTGCACGTGTTTCTCAAGCCCGGCGCCAGCGACGAAGTGTTGCGGCAAACCGGGGCCGAGTTTCGCCGCATTCTGCCCTCACTCGAAGACGTATTCATCGCCACCGTGAACAAGGAGGCCTCCCGTGCAGCGTGATACGGCCGTCACGGTGAACCACCTCACGAAGCGCTTCGGCGACTTCATTGCCGTGAACGATGTTTCGTTGACGGTGGGCAAAGGCGAGATCTTCGGCTTCCTTGGGCCGAACGGAGCAGGGAAGTCGACCACCATTCGCATCCTGTGCGGGCTTTTGGCCCCGACCTCAGGGGAAGCGGCCGTAGCCGGTTTCAATGTGGCCACGGAACCGGAAAGCGTCAAACAACACATCGGCTACATGTCGCAGAAATTCTCCCTCTACGACGATCTCACTGTGGAAGAGAATCTGGAGTTCTTCAGCGGCGTTTATGGAGTGGCGGCGGAAAAACGGCAGCAGCGCATCGCCTATGCACTGGAAATGGCGGGGCTCACGGCGCGCCGTGACTCGATGACCAGGCTGCTGGCGGGGGGATGGAAGCAACGGCTGGCGCTGGGCTGCGCGATTCTGCATGAGCCTCCGGTGATTTTTCTCGATGAGCCGACCAGCGGGGTCGATCCCATTGCCCGCCGCGCCTTCTGGGATCTGATCAACGACCTTTCGCACGCCGGCCAGACCATATTCGTTTCCACGCACTACATGGAAGAGGCGGAGTACTGCCATCGCCTGGCGCTGATGTATCGCGGCAGCATCATCGCCCTGGGCGCGCCCGCTGATCTTCGTGATCAGATGCGGAGCGACGCATTGCCCGAGCCGACGATGGAAGACGTGTTTGTTTCCCTCATTGAGCGCGAGGAGGCGCTTGCCAAATGATCTCCCTGCGGCGCACGCGTGCGATGGCACGGAAAGAGGTCACACACATTCTGCGCGACCCGCTCAGCCTGGGGTTGTCACTGGCATTGCCGATGCTGCTGCTGGTGCTGTTCGGCTACGCCCTCTCGCTCGATGTGGACAAGATTCCGATTCTCATCCAGGACTCCGACCGGTCACCACAAAGCCGTGCGTTGATTGACCGGTTCCGAGGGTCGGTGCTGTTCTCCATCCAGGGCTATGTGGATTCCTATGCGCCGGCTGAAGCGCCGCTGTTGCGCAGCGATGTGATGGGCGTGCTCACCATCCAGCGTGGATTCGGGGAAGATCTGACGCGGGCGCGGCAGGCGTCGGTGCAACTGCTGCTCGATGGCAGCGACTCGAATACGGCCAGCATCGCGCTTGGCTATGCGCGGGCATTGATCTCCGGCTATTCGAATGAAGTGCGCACCGAATACCAACTGCGCAGCGGAGCCGGAGAGATGAAGGCGCCGGTGGAGCCGCAATTGCGGGTCATGTTCAATAGTGAGCTGCGCTCGCGCAACTACATTGTGCCGGGCCTGATTGCGGTGATCATCATGATGATCGCGGCGATGGTGACCTCGCTCTCCATTGCCCGGGAGTGGGAGAACGGGACGATGGAGGAATTGCTTTCCACACCGGTGCGGCCCTCGGAGCTGGTGTTAGGGAAACTATCGGCTTACTTCCTGCTGGGCGGCGTGGACATGCTGACCGCAGTTCTCGCTGGGGTGTTCATCTTCGGTGTTCCGCTCCGCGGCAGTGTCTGGGTGCTGATGCTGAGCGGCGGAGTGTTTCTGTTCGGGGCGCTGTGCTGGGGATTGCTGTTGAGCGCCATCACACGAAATCAACTGATGGCATTTCAAATGGGACTGCTGAGCAGCTTTCTGCCGGCCTTCCTGCTGTCGGGATTTATTTACTCCATCGACAACATGCCGCTGGTGCCGCGCCTGATCAGCTTCATCATTCCGGCGCGCTACTTTGTAGCGCTCTCGAAGGGGATTTTTCTGAAGGGCGTGGGCCTGGAAATCCTGGGGTGGGAACTGATGTTCCTGCTCGCATACGCAACGATTGTATTCGCGTTAGTCACGCGCAGATTGCGGGAGAAGATTGCATGAACTGGCAACGGACCAAAGAGATCATCCGCAAGGAATTCCGGCAGAGCTTCCGCGAGCCGCGGACACGAGGCACGATGCTCATTCCGCCGATTGTGCAATTCCTGGTTTTCGGTTTTGTGGTGAATCTGGATGTGGAGCGGTCGCGGTTGGCGCTGCTCGATCAGGATCAGTCACCGGCCAGCCGGGAGTTGCGGGCGGCCTTTGAGGGCTCGAAGTATTTCACGGTCACCGGCACGCCGGCCAACGAAACGGAAATGCAGCAGATGCTCGATCGCGATCAGGTGCATTCGGCGCTGGTCATCCCTCCCGATTTCGGGCGCGACCTGGCGCGGGGGCGGTCGACAAAGATCCAGATGCTGGTGGAAGGCTCGAACTCCAACACGGCGTCGATTCTTTCCAATTACGCTTCCGATATCGTGCGCACATTCTCGAGCGGCCGCATGGTGGAACTGGTCAACCAGAAGCGCATGGCGAAGGGTGGCGGAATCGCCAAACTGAATGCTCCCGGTATCGATCTGCAGCACCGGGTGTGGTTCAACCCGGAGTTGAAGAGCCGCAATTACTTCATTCCCGGCGTGGCGGTGAACATCATCACCATCATTACTTTGATGCTGACGGCGATGGCCATCGTGCGCGAGAAGGAAATCGGGACGATGGAGCAATTGATGGTAACGCCCATCCGTCCGGTGGAACTGATGCTCGGAAAGACGCTTCCCTTTGCCGTAGTGGGCCTGTTCGATCTGATGATGATCATTGTGCTCGGCATGGTGGTGTTTCACATCCCGTTCCAGGGCAGCGCGCTGCTCATGCTGGGAGGAGCGATCTGTTTCCTGTTCACCACGCTGGGCGCGGGGATCTTCATCTCCACTGTCTCGCGCACGCAGCAGCAGGCGATCATGGCCACGTTCTTCTTCTTCCAGCCGGCATTCATGTTGAGCGGCTTTGCCTTTCCGATTCGCAACATGCCGGAAGCGGTGCAGTGGTTGACCTACCTCAATCCGTTGCGCTACTTCATTGAGATTGCCCGCGGCGTGTTTTTGAAGGGAAGCGGAATCGACGTGCTGTGGACGCAGTTTGCCGCGCTGGTGGTGTTCGGCGTGGTGGTGATGACGATGAGCGCGCTCCGCTTCAGAAAGAGGCTGGATTGAAAACGGCGGCATGGTTGCTCACGGCGCTGCTGGCGCAGGCGGCCGAACCCTGGCAGATCGATTTATGGGCGCAGGGCGACGGTGGCGTGCATACCTATCGCATCCCGGCTCTGGTGGAAACCAGGAAGGGCACGCTGCTGGCAGTGGCGGATGCCCGCTATGACAACAATCGGGATCTGCCTGGGCGCATCGCGCTGGTGATGCGGACGAGCAAAGACAAAGGAAAGACCTGGAGCGCCTCGCGCGTCATCCGTCAGGTGGATGTGGGTGGAGTAGGCGACGCCTCACTGCTGCTCGACCGCAAGACGGGGCGCATCTGGTGCTTCCACGCCTACGGCCCGCCGGGCATCGGGTTTCCTACCGCCAAGCCGGGAGAGCGCACCGGCCCTTCCACATTGCAGGTTCATGCCATGCACTCCGACGATGATGGCGCTACCTGGTCGCAGGCGGTGGACCTGACGCCACAGATCAAAGATCCCGCCTGGGTGGCGATGTTTCCCACTTCCGGCACCCACTTCCAGACATCGAAAGGCCGGTACCTGGTGCCCATCGTGATTCGCCACGCCGATAAAGTCACTCGGGCGAGCAACGCCTATAGCGATGACGCGGGCAAGACCTGGAAGATAGGCCCGCCGATCGGTGACCACACGGATGAAAGCAAGGTGGTGGAACTGGCTGATGGCACGCTGTTGCAGAACATGCGCAACGGACCGCGCCGGGCGGTGGCCCACTCCACCGATGGCGGCGTGAACTTCTCCCCCGTCTCGCACGATGAGGCTTTGGTGGATCCTTCCTGCAACGCCGGCATTGTGCGCGCCGGCAAGCTCCTGATCTTCACCAACGCCGCCAGCGCCAAACGGGAGCGGCTGACGGTGAAGAGCAGCAAGGACGGCGGCGCCAGTTGGAGTGCGGGGACAGTGCTGCACCAAGGCCCTGCGGCCTATTCCACGGTAATCGCCTTGAGGGACGGAACGATCGGTGTGCTGTATGAGCGCGGCGACCAGTATGCGGCGGAGCGCATCACGTTTGCGCGGTTCCGTCCGGATTGGATTCGCTAAGCGCCCGAAGGGAAACGGGCTTCAAGACAGAGGTTGACGCCGTCGGGGTAGACCCGCACGTTGCCGCCGTGCGCCTCGGCAATGCGTTTCACACTGGCCAGCCCAAGCCCGGTTCCTGCGGGAAGATGCGCGTCAAAGGGGTTGAGCAAGCCGGCGCATTCTTCGCGCACGGCTACGGGGGCTTCGCAGGTGAACGTCAGCACGGCGCAGCCATTGTCCGCTCGCAGGCCGATGGCCACCGGCGCTTCGCTGCGTCCCACCTGGCGGAATACCTGCAACACGCTTCGCACCATGTGCTGGGCCTGATTCGGATCCATGGCCACCAGCGGCACGGGGCTGGCATCGTGCCAATCGAGATCAATCTGCTGTTCCTGGGAAAGCGAAGCAATCACTCCGCTGGCGATTTCGCCCAGATCGAGCAACTGGCGGCACGGTGCCGCGGCTTGCATGTAATGCACGGCGTCGGACAGGATCCAACTGATTTGATGCACCATCTGTTCGATGCGATCGAGCTGGCGCAAGGCGCCGCACTCCCTGTCCTCAAGGATGAGTTTCAGGTAGTAGGCGGATGCCTCGATCGTGCTCAGCGGCTGTCGAAGCTCGTGGGTGAGATGCCTCACGACGGAGGCAATGTCGAGGGGGTGATCCTGGTTGTCCGGAGTTAGTGTCGGGTCGATTGCTGCTTGAGCCATCCCTTGTTCTTCTTTGCTTTCGGCTCTCTTTGGAGGAGCCTTTTATTGTCTTCAGGTGAATCAGCTCTCGGGGGGATTCCTTCTTATACCCTACACCGGAGTCTGAGTCAACGCCGTAGCACGAGTGGCCAAAAACAGCTGTGGCGCGCGCTAGGGATGGAGCGCGCGCCACGATCGGTGCTTCGGGTGCCGGAAAAAGACTAGTTGGCGTAGCGAAGGATTTCCGCTGCGATTTTCACGAATGCTTCGTTGAGATCGGCGGGCTGCGGGGCGTAGACGTACAGCCCTTCGAGCTTCGTCGAGTCGTAGATCGGGCTAGCGGGATCGTTGGCGATGCGGCGCATGCGAGTATGGCCGTCGTTGATGGCGGCGTCGGCCAAGCCGATGACGTAGACCGCCGTATTGAGATTGGCGCCGAGGTCGTTGTTACGGATACGCACTGCAACATTGTCGAGAGTGGCAACGGCGGCATTCATCATGTTTGTTGTGTCGCGCACGTCGATTTTTCCTGCATAAGGATGGCCTGCGGGGAAGTTGTTGACTGCGATGAAACCGTCAATCGGCCGCATCGGCGTGCCATAAGCGTCAGTGTCCGGGTAGTAAGCGATGTCGTAGTGGAACCGGGCCGTTCCCGTGTAGGTGGAGGAAAGACTGCTGCCGTTGTGCCCGCGTCCCTGCTTGAACCAACAGTCATTGGTTTGGCCGCCGGTGTAAGCCGTGTAGCTATTGGCCGGATCGAGGGGGAAGCTGATGGCCGTTGTGGAATCAGAGAACCCCGTGGTGGTGAAGGGGACAATCCCAATCAGGCTGTTGCCGCTTACAGACAGATTCTCCTGCGCGTAGGCTGCACCGCGGAATACTTGCCGTGCCGCTGTGGGGTTCCAGTTCGGGTTGATCACACCGGGGAAGCCGGTCTTCATCCAGCGCTGCCCGTGTTCCCAGTCGTAGCAACGGCTGGTGCGGTTGTTGGTGAAGGTGCTGAGGTCATACTGATCGGCGACACGCGCGCTGTCCAGTGTGTTCACCGGGAAATCGGCGGTAACGGTATTGGGGATACCGTCGGTAAAGAAGATGATCACGTTCAGCGCGCCGGGCTCGTTGATCTGCTGGATTTGCTCATAACCCTTGTAGAGCGCCTGCGCCGAGCCCGTGCCACCGCTACAACTAATGGTGTCAATGACGCTTGGCAGCGAGGGGCTGCTGGTCTTGAAGCTCATGGAGGGCGCGTAGGACAACGCATAAGAGATGCCGTAGGTCACCATTGCCAGGCGGTCTCGCTGATTGGCGAAGAGGTCAACGAATCCTTTTGCGGCGTTCACCATCGCAGCGCAACCACCACCTGAGTTCATGGAACCGGAGCGGTCGAGCACGAGAATCACGTTGACGTCGCGGCGCGAAGCCTTACCGGAAGCGCTGATCGTCGTGGAGGCGGCATTGGCGATCATGCGCATGAAAAACAGCGGCGTCGCCACGCTTCCCGTCACAGTGACGGTACGGGTGCGGAACCCGGTTTCCGCCACTTCGGTGGTAGGTGTGTTGGCCGTGGTGTTGAACATGCCGGACGGATAATTGGCGCGGAAGAACGCTTCGGCACGGGCTCGCGCGGAGCCCTCCTGCTCGGCAATCGTCAAGCCGACAGCCAGAGAGCGGGCCGCGGCCAGCGCGGCGGCGTCCACCGCCGATTGCAGGCGCGCTTTCACGGCGAACAGGAAGCCGGCGTCAATCGCCAGCCCTACCACCGGAATGGTAAACATCAGCAGCAAGGCAGCGGTGAAGATGACGAAGCCCTTCTGCTTTCTGGTGATTGGAGTGGGAATGGGTTTGTGCATGAATGGCTCCTGGCTCGCTTAGAAATAGTTCCGGGCGTATAGGTTGACGGTGTTGTTGTTGTTGAGGAAGGCAAGCTCGGGAACACTGAAGAACGATTCGGCGATGAACGAGCGCTCCGCATTGTTCAACGTCAACTGCCCCACCGTTGGGTTCGCCCCGCCTGTGGAAAGCGTGTTGGCGCGGCAACTGGTGTTGGTGAGGTAATTGTTCGGCGTGATGGTTCCGTCCGAGGTGATGATGTTCGCGGCCGGGTTCCCGATCTGGCTGGTGAAGAGGCTCGGATTTCCGATCACAATCCGCTGCGTGATGACGGGGAAATTCATGTTCGCACAGGACCCCGCATTGAGGCCGGCAGCGGCGCATTCGGTGGGGCCGATCATCAGTACCTGCGAAAGCACCACGGTGCCGTTGCCGCCGGCGACGGTCATGTTCAAGCCCTGCGACAAGCGCACAATAATGTCTTTGTTGGTCGCCTGGGAGAAGTCCACCTGGCGTACAAACATATGGCCCGCGTCGCGGGTGATCTGCGAAACCTGAATGGATTTGCCGAGGCCCACGCCCGTGCTGACCGTCCCCATGAAGAGAGGGATGAGGAAAATGGAGAACAGCGCGAATTCGAGCAGGCTGCTCCCGCTCTCTTTCCTCCGTCGCTGCAGTGATGTCTGGATCCGCATATGGTTTCCTTTGTTGTTCATGGATTACGTGCGCGGTGGGAGTGGGGTGTTCTGCGGCAATGATTCCATACGGTCCGAGGCTCGAACATCGAGCGGAATCGGAGTGGCCGAGCGCAATAGCGGCGCCAGCACGCCGAAGGTCTGCCCTTCGACGGAAACCTCGAGGATCATGCCTGGACGATTGGAGGCTGTTTCCAGCAGGTTGTTGTTGGGGTCGTAGTAGCGGATATGGATGCGCTCAGGGTGAGCTGCCAGAAAGCCCATGCTGTTGTTCAGGACGACCTGCTTGATGGAGGAGTCATGCCCCATGGAAGGCTGCAACTGATAGGTGACTCCGGCGCGGACCGCTTCTCTGACGGCGTGCTGGAACAGGTTGCGCATAAAAATGGCGAGACCAAAATCGATGATCGCGAGGAAAAATGCGAAGAACGGGATCATCACCAGCGTCCCTTCCAGCATCACGTGACCGCGCTGTTTGCGCCGCCGCGGAACGGGACCCGTAGGCGTGTCATCTCTCATTTGTACGGCATCTTGTCTAAGCATAGTTTTTTGTCAAGTTTTCTGGTTGTATGGAAAACTCCACTCTGAGCTTAAGTTACACCTCCAGCGTTGTTCTGCCCATAGGAGATTCCTCCCGAAATGGGGTGGAAACAAGTACTTAATTTGTGCGTTAGGATTTGTCTAGACCGTACGGGGGCCCGGGCCGTTTTATGGGACTGGCGTACTGTTCCTGGTCGTCTTGGTTACTGTTTGAGTGACGATACAGAACCCGACAACTAAGAGTACTAAGGCCGTCCACTGCGCCATGCTCAGGATCCACCCAAATGGATTCGCTTGCTCATGTGCCCGCAGGAATTCCACACCAAAGCGCACCGCCGGGTAGAGCATTAAATACAAACCGATCAGCCGCCCCGTGGGTGGCTTCGACGCCGCATGCCGGTAGAGGAACAGGAAGATGAGAAACTCCCCCAAGGCCTCGTAGAGTTGAGTGGGGTGAAGCGATTGAAACAACGGCACACCGACCAGACGATGCGCTTCGGCGTCGGTAAAAGTCACTGCCCAGGGGCGTTCGCAGGCCAGTCCCCAGCAGCAGCCCGCGGCAAAACACCCGATGCGCCCGATGGCGTGTCCAAGGGCAAGGCCCGGAGCGAAGCAATCGGCGACGGGCAGGAACTGCAGTTTCCGTGACCGAACATACCAGATGGCCACCAGCAATGCGGCAATCAATCCCCCGTAAAACACGCCGCCGGCCTGCAGCGTGGCCATGGAAAAGATGTCCCCAGGGTGCTTCAGGTAATACGGCAGTTCGTACAAAATCATCAACAATTTGGCGCCGCCTAATCCGGCCAGCGCCACATAGATGGCCAGATCCGTCACCAGTTGCGGATCGAGGCCGCGTTGCCTCGCCAGCTTGCCGGTGATCCAGATGCCGAGCAGAAAGCCCAAAGTGACCAGCACTCCGTAGGAGGGCAGAAAAAAATCGCCAATAGAAATGAGCTTCGGAAACATGGGCTATGTGACGGGCTGTGGTTTGGCTCGCCACAAGGCGAGGAAGAGCAGACAAGCGCCCACTGTGATGGCGCTGTCGGCGACATTGAAACTCGGCCATTCATAGGTGCCGATGAATACCTGCAGAAAATCGGTAACCGAGCCACGGACGATGCGGTCGAACAGGTTGCCCAACGCGCCGCCGAACACCATGGCCAAGGCCGCCGCGGTGAGGGACTCCTGCGGCCACATCGCTTTCGGCATGCGCCACAGCTGCAGCGCCACGTAGGCAAGGATGACGCTGGAAACTCCGATCAGCAGGAAGACGCGGAAAGGCCCTTCGTTCTGATTGAGGAAGCCGAACGCGGCCCCCCGGTTCTGGGCGTGGATAATGTGGAACACTCCCGGAACCACGGTTAGCGTGTCGAAGGCTGAAACGTTTTGTTCAATCCAATACTTCGAACCGCGGTCAGCGGCGAAGACTGCGCCGGAAATGGCGAAGCGCACGCCGCGCTCGATCATCCGAGGATGTCCTTGAGCGCCCCGGCGCAGGTATCGCACACCGTGGGCAAAGCCGGATCGAAGCCAATGGCGTTCGAATACTTCCAGCAACGCTCGCACTTGCCGCCCGAGGCCCGTTCCACGTGAACGCTGAGTTCCGCCTCGGCGTGGTTCTCAAGGGAAACCTGCGACGTAATGAACAGCGCGGGCAACTCTTCGAGGTAGCTGTCGAGCAGCGGGTAGAGATCCTTGCCCGCCTGCAGCCGCACGCGAGCTTCGAGCGGTGCGCCGATGAATTTCTCCTGCCGGGCCACTTCGAGCGATTTCAGCACCTGCTCGCGCACCGGCATCAGCCGCTCCCAATTGGCCAGCCTCTCGCGGTGTGCGGCGGTGAGCCCCGTGGTGGCGAACGCGGCGTCGGGGAACAGGGTGAGGTGGACGCTTTCCGGATCGCCGGAAAGGTGCTTCAGGTGCCGCCATACCTCTTCGGTAGTGAAGGACAGAATCGGCGCCAGCAGCCGCACCAGCGCATGGGTCAACTTGTAGAGCGATGTCTGCGCGCTGCGGCGTGCCCGCGAATTCGGCGCTGCCGTATACAGCCGGTCTTTGATCACATCGAAATACACCGCGCTCAAGTCGGTGGTGGCGAAGTTGTAAAGAGCCTGGTAGACGCGGTGGAAGGCGAACTCGGCGTAATGCTTGCGGCATGTTTCCGTGAGTTGCTCCAGGCGGGTGAGAATCCACTGGTCGAATTCCAGTTGATCCTCGATGGCCAGCATGTCTTTCTGCGGATCGAAGTCGGCCATGTTGCCGAGCGCGTAGCGGAAGGTGTTGCGCAGTTTGCGATACGCCTCAGTGAGACGCGTGAGGATGGTATCGGAGATGCGAACGTCTTCGGTGAACTCCACCGAGGATGCCCACAGCCGGAGCACATCTGCTCCGCCTTGCTTGATCACTTCTTCCGGAGCGATGACATTGCCGAGCGACTTCGACATCGCCCGTCCATCGCCATCGAGAGCCCAGCCGTGCGTGGCGCACTCGCGGTACGGCGCCGCGCCTTGCAGTCCCACGCCGACCAGCAGTGAGCTGTGGAACCAGCCGCGATATTGATCGCCGCCTTCGAGATAGAGATTGGCCGGCCAACTCAAACCGTAACGTTCATTCAAGACCGCCAGATGGCTGGAGCCGGAATCGAACCACACATCCAGGATGTCGGTTTCTTTGCGGAAGCCTGTGCCGCCGCACTTGGCACAAGAGACGCCTTCGCCCATCAGTTCGGCGGCCGACTTCTCATACCAGACATCGGCGCTGTGCTGGCGGAACAGGTCGACTACGCGGTCCAGCACGGATCGCGTCGTGAGCGGCTCATTGCAACCGTCGCAGTAGAAGGCAATGATCGGCACACCCCAGGTACGCTGGCGCGAGATGCACCAGTCCGGGCGCGTGGCGATCATGTTCGAGATACGTTCCTCGCCCCATGCCGGCATCCATTTCACATTACGGATGGCTTCGAGCGCGTTTTCCCGCAGGTTGTTGCGATCCATGCCGATGAACCACTGATCGGTGGCCCGGAAGATGGTCGGATTGTGGCAGCGCCAGCAATGCGGATAGCTGTGGTCGATGCGCTTTTCGGCTAATAGAGCCTTGCGTTCGCGCAGGATGCCGATGACGATCGGATTCGCTTCCCACACCGTCTTGCCGAGCAGCTCATCGGGGACCGCGCCATCGGCGCCTTCCGCCTGGAAGAACCTGCCCGCCGCGTCCACCGGGCAATAGGTGGCGATGCCGTTCTGCTGGCCGCTGACGTAGTCCTCCTGGCCATGCCCGGGAGCCGTATGCACCGCGCCGGTGCCTTGTTCCAGGGTGACGTGATCGGCGGTGATGCCGAGCGAATCGCGGTCGATGAAGGGATGGCGGAAAACGGTTTTCTCCAGCCGGTCACCGCTGAACGTGGCAATCACTCTCGGTTCGGCCCAACCGCATTTTTCGGCGGTTTCCTTGAGCAGGTCGGCGGCGACGATGTAGATGTCGCTGTTTACTTCGACGGCGGAGTATTGGAATCGCGGATTGAAGGCGATGGCCATGTTGGCCGGAAGCGTCCAGGGCGTGGTGGTCCAGATGAGGCCGTAGACGTTGCGCGCGGCGAGTGCGGGATCGATCGCACCGGGATCGGTGGTGAGCGGGAAGCGAACCCAAACCGAGGGGCTGGAGTGCGATTCGTATTCCACCTCGGCTTCGGCCAGGGCCGTGCCGCAGTGGATGCACCAGTTCACGGGCTTGAGGCCTTTGTAGATATAGCCCTTGTCCAGGAATTCGACGAACGCGGCGGCAATGTGAGCCTGGTATTCCGGGCTCATCGTGAGGTAGGGATCGTTGAAGCTGCCGAGCACGCCGAGGCGCTGGAACTCTTCCTTGTGGATATCGACGAACTTCTGGGCATACTTTCGGCAGACGCGGCGAATCTGGGCCTGCGTCATCTCCGCTTTCTTCTTGCCCAGTTCCGCGTCCACTTTGATTTCGATGGGCAGGCCGTGGCAATCCCAGCCGGGGACATAGGGGGAGTCGAACCCGGCCTGAGTTTTCGATTTGACGATGAAGTCTTTGATGATCTTGTTGAACGCAGTGCCGAGGTGAATGTGGCCGTTGGCGTAGGGCGGGCCGTCGTGAAGGACGTAGCGCGGGCGTCCGGCACTGGCTTTGCGAATGCTCTCGTAAAGGTTGGTTTCCTTCCAGTGAGCAAGCATCTTGGGCTCGGTCTGGGGCAGGTTTGCCTTCATCCCGAAGTCTGTTTTCGGGAGGTTGACCGTCTTTTTCAGATCGACGTCTTGTTGGGCCATGGGTGAAATGGGGGTAATCTCTTATGGTAGCAGGAGGGGCAAGGTGGGGTTCCGGAAGTGCGAGAATGGAGGGCGTCATGTTCATCCGGCGAGCGGTGATCCGCAATGTGCGGAGTATTGAGGAATTGGAGTGGCGGCTCCCTGAGGAGAAGCCGGGTGGGTGGCACGTGGTGTTGGGGGATAACGGGTCGGGGAAGTCCACGTTTCTGCGGTGTTTGGCGCTGGCCTTAGTTGGCCGGGAGGGGTTTCTCGGACTTCGGCAGGATTTGCAAACGTGGCGTCGCCGTGATGTTGAGAGTAGCCGTATCGAACTCCATGTGATGGGTATCGTCGGGCCCACGTGCGCTCACATTTCAATTGACCCCTTTAACGGTGCCACGCTTGCGAGGTTTGGACCTTCCATCAAAGGCGGGTTCTCAGCGGCCTATGGCCCCTTTCGCAGGTTTACTGGGGGTGACAGGCAGACGGAGAAATTCCTTTTGTCGCACCCACATCTCGGGGCTCATGTTTCTGTCTTCGGTGAGAGTATCGCGCTAAGCGAAAGCCTGGAATGGCTGCGCGAATTGAACTACAAAAAGCTCGAAAAGACTCCGGAGGGCTATTTTGTAGACGAGGTGACAGCCTTTGTGAATCAGGAGGGCTTCCTTCCGTACAACATACGCTTAAAGGACGTCTCCTCGCAGGGCGTAACATTTGAGGACGCCAACGGCTTCGCCGTCCCGGTTGAAGATCTGGGGGACGGCTACCGTTCCATCCTCAGCATGACCTTTGAACTCATCCGTCAAATGCGCCGAGCATTCCCCGAAGCACAGATCTTCGACTCCGAACACCGGTTCGTTCAGATGCCGGGCGTGGTCCTCATCGATGAAGTGGATGCCCATCTGCACCCCGCATGGCAGAAGAAGATCGGATTCTGGTTCACCGAACATTTCCCGAACGTGCAATTCATCGTGACTACACACAGCCCGCTAATCTGCCAAGCTGCCGTGAACGGCACCATCTTTCTCCTGCCCAGGCCGGGTCACAAGGAGCCGGGCCGTATGCTGGAAGGCATCGAGCGGGATCGTCTCGTGTACGGTGACATCCTTGATGCCTACAGCACCCAACCATTCAGCGACGCTGCCACGCGTTCCGAGCCCGCCGCGGCAATGCAGGAACGTCTCGCGGTGCTCAACGTGAAGGAGCTTCGCGCCGGGCTCACACAACAAGAACGCGAGGAACAGGAACGCCTGCGATCCGCGTTCCCCACTTCCGCGCACGCTACGAACTCCAAGTAGCCCCATGATTGCGATCCGCAACGAGCCACTCTCTGCCAAGGCAATGGACGAACTGTCCCGATACCAGGCCGAAGTGGATGCAGAAACGGATTTCGACAAACGTGTCGATCTGGCACGCAGCAAATTCGAAAACCGGAATCGCCCGGATCACACCGTTTTCAGTGAGGTCCGCAAGACTCTAGCCAGTATGTGCTCCGGCGCGCAACGCTGCGTATATTGCGAGGATTCCTGCGCTGATGAAGTGGAGCATCATCATCCGGTTCGCTGGTATCCAGAAAAGACCTTCGAATGGCTGAACTACCTCTACGCCTGTGGAAGCTGCAACGGGCCTAAGGGTAGCGGGTTCTCCACCGATTTGCTTCATCCCCGAGTTGAGAATCCGTTGGACTTTCTGATGCTCGATCTGACAGGCACATTCCTCTTCGTCCCCACAAACAGTGCAGGGACATCGGAGCATCAGCGCGCAAGCTACACTATCCAACTGCTTCGCTTGAATGTGCGGTCCTACCTTCCCGTCGCGCGTAGAGAGGCCTACGATTCCTATCGCGCCAGACTCAAAGAATACATCGCGGACCGGGATAAGGGAGCGCCAATAACTCAGCGTATCCAATCGCTGCAGCGTATGGCGCACCCCACGGTTTGGCACGAGATGAAACGCCAGCACAAGCTAGTCCCCGAACTGAAGGATCTCTTCACCCAAGCTCCCGAAGCGCTCCACTGGTAAGTTACTGCATCATCCGCCGCAGCTTCTCAATCGCATCCAGCGCCGGCTGGTACCCCGGACTCGCTTCGGCCGACTTCTGAAAGCATTCCCGCGCCTTCGAATACGTTTCCAGCGACACATACACCCTGCCCAGGTTGTACCAGGGATAGTGATACGCCTCGTAGCGCTTGCTGCCGATCGCCTGCTCCAGCCATGGCACCGCATCTTCCGGCTTGCCCAACTCAATCAAGTACGCCCCGATATCGTTGTACGGATTGCCGAACGTGGGGTCCGTCTCGATCGCCTTCTTGCATTCCTCGATCGCATCCTCCAGCTTTCCCTGGAAATGATACGTCCAGCCGAGGAATGTGTACGCCTCCGCGGTCGGGTGCAGGGCAATCGATTTCTTGTACAAAGAAACGGCGAGGTCCAGTTCGCCATCCATTTGCATGCGATAGGCTTTTTGGAATAGTTCCTTCGCCATTTGCAACCGATCGTTCATGTTTCCTTATCTTATGTACCTGATTGTTGGGTTCGATCTCAAGTCCTGGAGTTTAGAATGAAAGGGATGCCATCGAAAGTCCGTAAAGCAGTCTTCCCCGCGGCAGGGTTGGGAACCCGCTTTCTGCCCGCGACGAAGGCCCAACCGAAAGAGATGCTGCCGCTCGTCGACAAGCCGCTGATTCAATACGGCGTAGAGGAAGCGATTCACTCCGGGATGAATAACATCATCATCGTCACCGGTCGTGGCAAGAGCGCCATCGAAGATCACTTCGACGTCAGCTTCGAGTTGGAGCACCTGCTCGAAACCCGCGGCAAACGCGAGACTCTGGCCCAGGTGCGCGGCATTTCCGACATGATCGATGTGTCCTATGTGCGCCAGAAGGAAGCACTCGGGCTCGGCCACGCCGTGCTCCGCGCGAAGGAACTCGTCGGCCCCGAACCGTTCGCCGTCGTCCTCTCCGATGACGTCATTGACGCCGAGATTCCCTGTCTGCAGCAGTTGCTGGAGATCCACCAGTTCTATGGCGCATCTGTTCTTGCCCTGATGGAAGTGAACGGGCCCGAGATCTCCTCCTACGGTGTCGTTGATGCCGACCCTGTCTCCCATACCGGCCTCGGCGATCACCACCTCTTCCGCATCCATAACCTGGTGGAGAAGCCAAAGAAAGAAGACGCGCCATCGAACCTGGCCATCATCGGCCGCTACATCCTCACGCCGGAAATCTTCCATTCGATTGAAGCCATTGCTCCCGGCTCGGGCGGTGAGATCCAACTCACCGATTCCCTGAAGCACCTGTTGCGCAGCCGCCCCATCTACGGCCTCAAGTTCGAAGGAAAGCGCTACGATGCAGGAGACAAGCTCGGATTCCTGAAGGCGACAGTGGAATTCGCGCTGAAGCGGCACGATCTGGGCGCTCCGTTCCGCCAGTACTTAAAGTCGCTCACACTGTAAGGAAACTATGTCCATCCCGTTTGAACTCCCCTTGAAGGCCGGCGAAGCGGCTGCGCTCGCCGACCTTGTCCTCCAGATGGCCGATGGCCGCAAGCTCAACGACGATTTCCGGCAGCGGCTGGCTAACCGTGCCGCCGCACTCAACCTGACGTCGATCACCCCGCACCTGGGATCGCTGCAGCAGGATCCCACGCATCAGGCTGCTTTCTTCATGGCCGTCGACGGCACCATGAACGGCAAGACAGAGGCGATTCTGTTGCGCTTTGCCGCGGCCTCGTCACCCACCAGCGCACTCTTCCCCAATTCGTTCCTGATTGGGCGCATGCGTCCGGAAAGCGGGAAGGAAATCGTCATCAACGCAATTCCCTTCTCCTCCTACGATGGAGAAGCGATCCGCATCTTCACCAAAGAAGTGGACAAGGCATTCTTCCCGCGTCCGCAGGCTTCGCAATCGGCCATCGCCGTCGGCAACCGCCACCCGGAGATCAGCCTGCCGGCCGCCTTTGCCGCTTTCCGCAGCATCTACAAAAAGACCGGCATCAACCTCGCTTCGACGGTGCAACTCTCGGCCACGCGTGAGATGACCACCGATGATGTCATCGCCGCCCGCGATGGCGAGAATCCGGTCGCTGCCGGGCACACCCGCGTCAGCATCAAGCATCTGTACGAAGCCGGTGTTTGGGCCGCTATCCGTGCCGGTTGGCGCGAAGGCTATAACGCCGAGGCCGATCACTTCATCATCACCGGCGACACCGATGACGCCATCGCCCGCAGTGTGGAGGCAACCAAAGTCGCCATCCAACACGCCGCCGGCTACACGAAATTCACCACCGACACATCGCGCCTGTTTGAACTAGAAGCCGACACGCGCCATCCCCGCGCCTGGAGCGACGCGCAGGTGGAAAGCCGCTTCGGCCAGATCCTCAGCGAAGAGGAAGGCGCCTGGGTGCTGAACGAATTCTCGCGGCCCTTCGCCACCGGTAATGCCACCTATGAGTTCGCTACCGATGAGATCATGCGCCTGGCGGTGAAGTTTGCCCGTAGCCTGAAGCTGAACGAAGATCTCTACGACTACATCCGCATCGTGAAATCGCAGCAACCCGGCTCGCGCGTGTTCGACTTCGAACCCTCGATTGACGAAGCAGAGACGCTGACCACCCCGAAAGAGCTGTTGTTCTACATGCACTGGCTCAAATCGCGTGGCCGCCCGGCGCAACTGGTTCCGCCCAACCTCGGCTTCAAGAAGCGCCAGGCGTACCCGGTGGCCATCGCCAGTTCGCAGGAAGCAGGCGTCGGCCTGGAGGACTACGTCTTCCACAAAATGTGGCCCGAACTGCTGCCGCGCGTGGTGTCGGAATACGGCGGCAAACCGCTCGAAGAATTCCGCGCCCGTGTCACCGAACTCGCTGCCGTGGCCCGCTTCTTCAACGGCACGCTCAGCATCCATTCCGGCAGCGGCAAGCAGGCCGAGGTGCTGGAACAGATCGCCCGCGCCACCAACGGCCGCTGGAACTACAAGATCTCCGGCGAACTGCAGCTGCAGTTGTTCGATGTGCTCTATGAACAGCCGGAAAGCTCGCCCTGGCGCAAGCTCTATGAGCGTATGGTGGCTCGCTGCAACGCCTTCGCCGCCCGCAATGCCTTTGGCGATGAAAGCGAGTTGGCTCAGAAGTATCTGGCTATGGGACGCGGCTCCTACCTCGGCGAAGCGCTGCGGGGACGCGTCGACGGCAACCTGTTCCTCGTCTTCTGGCTCGGGAACGTGAACGGATCGCGCGACAGCGAGAGCCCTGACGGCGATCACCGCTTTTTCAAAGAGAAGCTGGATGAACTGCCAGGGGATTTGCTGGCCGAAGTGCGGCGCCGCAATGCCGACTACATCATCTGGCTGGCCGATCAGTTGCGCGGATAGCGCTACAGGCGCGATTTCACTGGCCGCCAGGTGGCCTGCGGATTGAGCTCGCTCACATCAATGGTTTCCATGCCCTGCCGGGTCTGTGTGTCGCCGGCATCAATCTGCCGTGCGCGCTTCTCCAGGTCTTTGGCTTCCCGTTTGCGATTGGCTGCGCGTAAAACTGCAGCGCGCAGCCACATTGCCTGAGCCGTCCGCGGGTGCGACCGTCCGTAGCGCGATTCCGCGGCGGAAAGCGCCTGTCCGCTGATCAATTCCGCGGTGGGCCGATCGTTCCGGCTCCAGAAACCGGTGGCCAGATCGAGCAGCAAGGCAGGCGTCAGATCGGAGGATTGCCGCGCTTCCTCCCACAATTTCCGGCCTTGGCTTTGCAGCGAGTCCGCCTCCGCTTTGCGGCCGGCTTTGCCGTAAATGAGCGAGAGATTGGTTGCCGCCACGGCCGCTCGCAGCGTGTGGCTGCCCGGATTGCGGATCGTCAGGAACTGGCGGAATGCCGCTTCTGCTTCGTTCCAACGATTGCGGTTGAGATGCGCGGCGCCCAGATTGTAGAACAGGTGCGCGGCGTCGGGGTGGGTGGAGCCCACCGCTTCGATCTGCAGTTGCAGCGATCGCTCCAAGACGCGATCCGCCTCTGCCAGACGGCGCATTTCCCAATGCAGGGAAGCGAGGTTGTTCAGCGTTCGGGCGAGCGCCATGCGTTGTGCCGGACCGGACTTCTCCCACTGCTCCACTGCCCGCTGATAGTGACGCTGTGCCTCGGCATAGCGTCGTTGATCCTGGCACACCGAGCCGAGATTGTTGAACAACCGCGCCTGGGCATGCGAGGGCAGACTCGCTCCAGCGGCCAGCGCGTTCTTCAACATCTGTTCGGCGGCAGCAGACTTCCCCTGCTGTTCCAGCCGCTCGGAAAGTGCGGCGACCTTCTGCCATTCCGCCAGCGGCTCCGCGCCAGCTCCTTCCATTCCCAGTAAACCCATCCAGACCAGTAGACCTCGCAGCATCGCAATTCCCCTCTCGTTGGCGGAATGCGCGAAAGCTCGATCTGGGACACAATCGGTTTGCGATTTTTCCTAAAATGAGAGAACCGCCCGCATGGCCAGTGTTACCCATCTGCTGAATCAATGGACGCAAGGCGATCCGGCAAGCCACGAGGAGCTGTTTCGCATTGTGCAGGAGGAACTGCACCGCATTGCAGACCGCTATATGCGCCGCGAACGGTCTGACCACACCCTGCAAACCACCGCGCTGGTGAATGAAGCCTACATGCGGCTGGTTGATCAGCCGCAATCCAACTGGCAAAACCGCATGCACTTCTATGCCATCTCAGCCCGCGTGATGCGGCAGATTCTGGTGGATCACGCCCGCCGCGCCGATACAGGCAAGCGCGGCGGCCGGCAATTTCATGTGCCCTTTGACGAGGCACTCGCCTTCACGCCGGAGAAATCGGCGGACTTCCTCGTGCTTGACGAAGCGCTGCTGCGGTTGGCGGACCAGGATGCACGGAAAGCGCAAGTGGTCGAACTGCGCTACTTCGGTGGGCTCGAAGTGGAAGAGGTTGCCCAGGTTTTGCGCGTGCATCCGAATACGGTGATCCGCGACTGGTCGCTGGCCAAGGCCTGGCTCAAACGCGAGATGTCGAAGATTTAGTGCTTCTCCGGGTGGTAGTGCCACAAGGTCGCGGAGTAGGGGCCGCCCAGAGCAGCGATCTCGCCGTCCGGAGTCCAGGTGGGGCCCCAGATTTCGCCGTCAAAACGGACCGGGATACGCGTCACCGTGCGCCGGGCGGGATCGTACAAGGCTGCGCTGAAAAACAGCGAGTCGGGCGTGGCAATCTCAAACAGCAGCCGGCCGCGTCTGTCTACTGCGTTTGCGGGCGGGTAGTCGTTCGTCAGCCGCCACCGGTCAAGTAGCTCGATGGTTTCCGCCGGGCTTCCATCGAGCGGCACTCGTAACAACCCCGAGGGCTGCTTCGAGAGCTGCTTCACATAGAGGAACTTCCCCGAAGGATCGAGCGAGAGCTGGTTGCCCGCAATGATCCGTTTCGGCTCACTGGCCGTGGACAGGCTCTGCGCCCAAATGTTTCCGGCGGATGCGTAGTAAAGCGTTCCATCGTCCGGCGCCAGGGCGATGCTGCGCACGTTCGGAGCCGGCAGCGCCACCCGGCGCAAAATGCGCCCATCCTGCGAAGACGCGATCACAATCTGCTTCTTTGTCCCGCTGCCGATGACACAGGCGAGACTGCCACTGGAGGAAACGGCAAACGGCACCGAGGTTTCCTCCGAGGTTTGCACCAGCGGCCGCGTATCCCCAGAGGTGGTGCTCACCAGCAGGCGGGCTTTCCCAGCCACGGTTGTGGGCCGGATGAAAAGGCCACCGGGAAGCACCCCAAAGTCCGCAATGCCCAGTTCGGGAAGCACCGATTGCCGCGGGTCCCCACCCGCTTCGGTGGTGTGCAGCAACACCGCCATATTGCGTTCAATCGCGAGATAGATAGAACCATCGGGACCTGCATCGAGCGCGCGGACAATATTGTCGAACGGCAGCGAGAACAACACCTGCGCCTCGCCTCCCACTTGAAGAGGCAGTTGCATCATCTGCACAACATCTTCCGTGCGTTTCGTGACCAGCAGCGACTTGCCATCCGGGGTGACGGCCAACGCACCAGTACCGATGAAGGGCGGACTCGCGGGACGGGCCTTTCCACTTTCCAGGTTGAGAATATGCAGCCGCGGCGATCCGCCGACGGTTTCCGAGAATCCTTGAAATACGATCTCCTTGCCATTGGGCAGAGCCGCTACGGGGAAGTTTCCCACCGGGACGAGAAAGGCAGGCAGTGGCTCGATGCGCCCGGACTCAATCCAGAACCGGTGCAGGCGCAGATGCGCTTCGGCGTCCAGCCGTGCCACGATCAAGCTGCCGTCAGGGAGCGGCAGTCCTCCGCCGGCGCTGGCCAGAATAAGGCTCGGTTCTCCACCCAGCGTGGGCACCGAAAAGACACCCTGCGGCTGCCCGAAATGCCGCGAGAAATAAATTCGTGAGCCGTCGCGCGACCAGGCGAGGTAGTTCGCCCAGCCCGCATCCCGCTGGTGCGTCAGTACGGTCCAACTACTTCCATCCGACTTCATCACCGCCACCTGGAGCGTGTTTTGGACGAGGGTGAGAAACGCCACCAGTTGGTGATCGGGAGAGATACGCGGGTGCTTGGCCGTGGAAGCGCCTCCCAAGCGGGTGGCGACATACGACTTGGCGGCCGGCCTCTGCATGGACCGCCACACCAGCGCCGCCAGAAGCAGCAATGCGAGCAGCGATGCCACTTTCACCCAGCCTGGAATGGGCCTTGTCGGGGCGGGTTGTGCCGGAGACGATGCATGGGTCTGCCCGATCCACAGCAGTTCATCCCGCAAATCCGCTGCCGTCTGCCAGCGCGCGTTGGGATCCTTCGCCAGACACTTCCGCACCAGCCGGTCGAGAGCAGGGGGAACCGCCGGCTGCAGGGCCGAAAGCGGCGCCGGTTCCTCGCGAAGAATGGCGGAAATGAGGCTTGCCGGACTAGATGCCGTGAACGCCGCATTCCCGGTGAGTGCTTCATACAGCACCAGCCCAAAGGCGTAGATGTCGCTTCTGGTATCGGCGGGTTTGCCTTCCACCATCTCCGGCGCCATATAGCGCAGCGTGCCCGGAATCGCGTTCTCCGTCGAGAGATTGTCGTTGACTGCCGCCAGTTTCGCCAACCCGAAATCGAGCAGCTTCACCCCCGTCCGCGTGACCAGAACATTAGCCGGCTTAAAGTCGCGATGCACGACACCCTTGCTGTGCGCCATGTGCAGCGCGTCGGCGGCCTGCGCTCCGTATTGCAGGGCTTGTGCCACGGGCAACGGGCCCCGCAGCGGTTTGCCCTCGAGAAACTCCATCACCAGGTAGTCGGGACCGACATCGTAGAGCGTGCAGATGTTGGGGTGATTGAGCGCGGCAATGGCGCGCGCCTCGCGTTCAAAACGCTCACCGAACCGCTCGTGGCACACCTTGACAGCCACCGTGCGATTGAGCCGCGTATCGCTCGCCTTGTACACTTCCCCCATCCCGCCCGAACCAATCAGATCGATAATGCGGAAGCGTCCGACCATGGCGCCTGGGGCCAGCCGCTCGCGCGAGACCCGCAACGCCGCCAGCGGTGAACCTTCGAGAAATCCATCCTTCGAGTCGGAGTGAGCCAGCAACTCCTCCACTTCACGACGCACTTCCTCATCACTCTGGCAGGCGTTGCGGAGAAACTCCTCACGCTGCTCACGCGGACACGCCAGCGCCCCTTGAAATAACTCTTCGATCCGGCTCCAGTCGTTCACGGAACGGGCCGCCTATTTCGGCCTCTGGATCAGCCCGATGGTGTTCCCTTCCGGATCGGCAAACCAGGCAAAGGTCCCGGTGGGAATTGTCACCGGCGGGACCTGCACTTTACCGCCTAATTCCACCGCTTTTTTGAGCGATGCCGCTACGTCTTCCACTTCCACATAAAACATCGTGTAATGGTGCGGCTCGTGGCCGAGCGACGTAATGTGTCCCGGAATGCCTTTCCCTCCGCCGGTTTCGATCATCGAAGCCGGCCCGACCTCCTGGATTTGCCAGTCGAACAGCGCTTTGAAAAAGCTCTGCGTTTTTCCTTTATCCCGGCATCCGATTTCGAAATGAACAACAGGTTGGCCCATGTCTCTCCTCCGCGCGGCGCGCCGCGTAGCAAACAGGATAACGCAGCCCGCGCCGCCCACGGACAGCACCTGGCGCGAGTGTGATACTGTCACTCAATGAGGTTCCTTTCTTTACTGACTGCCGGAATTCTGGCAGCAGGCTCTCTCTTTGGTCAAGCCACCACCGCCAAAGTGGTCGGCGCAGTTACGGACCCCTCCGGCGCAGTCATCGCCGGTGCGAAAGTCGACATTCGCAGCGTCCAAACCAATCTCACCCGGTCCACCACCACCGATACGCAAGGTGGTTATGAGTTCAACTTCCTCCCCGTTGGAGCCTACACTCTCGCTGTGGAAGCGAGCGGTTTTCAGAAGGCCAGCGTCAATGCCTTCCAACTGTCTCTTGACCAAACCGCCCGCGTGGACGTGAAACTCACGCTCGGGCAAACCGCCGAATCGATCAAGGTGGAAGCCGGCGCCATCCTGATGCAAACCGAGAACGCCACGGTCGGTACGGTAATCGATTCGCAGAAAGTGGTGGAGCTGCCACTGAACGGCCGCAGCTTCGTGCAGTTGGCGCTGCTCACTCCCGGAGTCAATCCCGGCACACCCGGCTCCATCACCGTTCGCCGCCTGCGCGGATCCGTTGGCCAAGCCGTCGGCATGTCCGCCAACGGTGCGCGCGACACGCAGAATCGCTTTTACTACGACGGCATCGAAGCGATGGACCTCGATAGCTACAGCTTCAGCTTCTCGCCTTCCATCGACGCCATCAACGAATTCAAAGTGCAGTCGAGCACGTACTCGGCGGAAATCGGCGGCGCTCCCGGCGGGCAGGTCAACCTCACCACCAAGAGCGGCACGAATGCGCTTCACGGCACAGCCTGGGAGTTCAACCGCAACGATGCCTTTACGGCTCTCAACGGATTCCAGCCCCGCGTTGCCGGCGCTAAGCCTCCCCGCCTGAATCGCAATCAGTACGGCTTGAACATCGGCGGCCCCGTGCTGGTGCCCGGCCTCTACAACGGCAAAGACAAAACCTTCTTCTTCTTCAATTGGGAAAAAGGCCAGCAAGTGGCCGGTTCCTTCGGTGGCCAGGCTCTGATTCCGCCCGCTGCTTTGCGCCAGGGCGATTTCTCCGCCGTTGCCGCAGCGGCTCCGATCTTTGATCCCACCACCGGCAGCCCTTTCCCCAACAACCGCATTCCCACCACCCGCATCGTCGATCACGCGCGCAAATTCCTGGATCAGTTTGTTCCCGCACCGAACGTAGACGAGCCGGGAATCAATTATCGTGGGCCGCGCCTCGCGGCACCGATCAATCAGAATCAGTACGTCAGCCGCATCGACCACGTCTTCTCACCTCGCGACAACTTCAGCGCCAGCTACATCTACAACATCCAGGCTGACGACACCGTGCCGACCTTCACTTTTGACACGCGCGGCAACTCCGGCCGTGCCCAGAACCTGGCTCTTCAGGAAGTGCATGTCTTCTCGCCCAGCGTGGTGAATGAACTGCGTGGCGGCTGGCATCGCTTCTTTGAGCACGAATTCTTCGGCACCACCGATAAGCCCGAATTCGACGTAGCCAACATCATCGGAATCCCCGGCGTCGCCACCCGCGCGCGCGACTACGGTCCGCCGACGTTCAGCGCCGGCTACGTGCTGCCCACCGTGCGCGGCATCGGCCCTCGCGATCGCCTCAACCAGCTCTGGCAGGTGAGCGACAACCTCTCCGTGCGCCGCGGCAATCACTTCTTCAAGGCCGGCGCCCTCGTCGCCCGCCGCAACTGGACCTTCGACGAAGCCGTCAATCCTCGCGGCTCCTTCACCTACAGCGGTCTGGTCACCGCCGGTGCGTCAGCCGCGGTCACACGCGACCGCCAGTTTGCCGAATTCCTGCTCGGCCTGGCCACCTCCGCCCAGGTCAGTGTCGAGCCTTTCGCCACGCGCATGAACAACTGGTGGCAGGCGTATTACTTCCAGGATGACTGGAAAGTGTCGCAGAACCTGACCCTCAACTACGGCATGCGCTGGGAGTATTACAAGCCGCCCATCCAGCGTGGCAAGGCGACCAATTTCGATCTCAACGGCTTTGTCCCCGCGCGCCAGACCTTCCACGGCTTCCCCGATATCAACGACACCTCCGATCGTCCCGCGGCGCTTGTCTACGGCGATAAGAACGATTTCGGCCCACGCTTCGGCTTCGCCTACCTGGTGCCGAAAATGAACGACTTTGTCGTTCGCGGTGGCTATGGAATCTATTACACGCCGGAAGTCACCAACTCCTGGACCACTCTGACGCTGAACCCGCCCATCGTGCGCACGTTCTCCTTCACCGGATCGGCCAACAACCCGATTCCCGTGGCAACCGCTTTCCGCGCCCAGGGCAACACCGCCGTTGGCCTGTTCGGCTCCGGTGCGCTCGATCCCAACCTCCGCACCAGCTACACCCAGCAGTGGAACTTCACCATGCAGAAGAAGCTGCCTAAGTCGATTTACTTCGACCTCGGCTATGTGGGCTCGAAGGGAACACGGCTGACGGCAACCTATGACGGCAACCGGCCCATCGAAACGCTGGTTCCCGGACCCACCACTCCTTCCATCGCCAGCCGGCGGCCATTCCGCGGCTTCGATAACATCAGCACCACCAAGTCCCTCGGCAATTCGGTCTATCACTCGATGCAGATGAAAATGGAGCGCCGGGTGGCTAACGGGCTGTCGATTCTCGGCGCTTACACCTGGTCGAAGAGCCTTTCGAACGCGGACATTTCGAGCATCGGAGGCGGGACCTTCCTGGGCGCCATTCAGGACTACTTCAACCTTGCATCCAGCCGTTCCCCATCCGTGTTCGACATCCGCCACCGCCTCTCGATGGCTGCCATCTACGACGTCCCGGTGTTCCGCAACGCGGCCAACCCCTTTGTGCGCACGTTGCTCGGCGGATGGCAGTTGGGCACGATCATCACCGAGCAGACCGGCTTCGCTTCCACCATGGCTGGCGTGGCCGATACTACCGGAACGGGTGTCGTGTCGCGCGTCGATGTAGTGTCCGGCCAGGTCGCCATGCTCGACCGCAGCCAACGCACCCGCGAACGTTGGTTCAATACGGCGGCGTTTACACGCCCTCAGCCGGGTCAGTTTGGTACGGCATCTCGCATGCCCATCTATCTCCCCGGGTTGAACCAGGTGGACGCCTCCGCCACGAAGAATTTCCGTTTTGCCGAGCGGCACAACTTCCAATTCCGTGCGGAGTTTTTCAACTTCTTCAATCACGTCAATCTGGGGGCGCCCGGAACGAACCTGCTGGATACGGCCAACTTCGGGCGCATCACGTCGACCAATCAAGGGGCGGCGGGCATGCCTGGGGATGCGCGGGTGGTTCAGTTCGGTTTGAAGTATAGCTTCTAACCGCAACCAGTTTGTCCGATAAGGTCATTAACTTCCCTTGTGGAGACGGAGTTCCGATGCCGGACAATTCCGTCTCCCAAGGGAGAAGAAGTAGTAGCATTCCATGTCGTCCCGTCGCGATAGCAGCGCGCCTTTGAGCCTCTGCCCCCTGTTGCCAGGTGGCTTCCTCCCGGGCCAGGAATGCGAGGTAATCGATCGCTACCACATGGTGGCCGAACAGAGCCGCACAGTGTTCTGGGAAGTCGACCCGAAGGGCCTGTTCACTCGCGTGAGCCATGTTGCCGCGGCTGTTTGGGGCTACGCGCCTACGGAAATCGTTGGTCGGATGCACTTCTATGATCTCCACCCCGAACAGGGACGGGAAGGGTTCAAGGCTGCCGCTTTGGGTGTTTTTGCCCGGCATGAGCGATTCCGCGATCTTCTGAATCCCGTCCAGCGCAAGGATGGAAGCACCGTTTGGATGAGCACCACGGGCGTACCGTTCTTCGATGCCAATGGGGGCTTGCAGGGATACCGCGGCTCCGATACCGATGTTACCGAGCGCCATCTGGCCGAGGAAGCGCTACGGCGCGAGAGGCGCAGACTCGCCAACGTCATTGAAGGAACCAACGCAGCGATCTGGGAGTGGAACGTCCAGTCCGGGGAAGTCATCTTCAACGAGCGTTGGGCGGAGATCGTAGGTTACACCCTTGAGGAGTTGGCGCCGCTTTCCATCGACGTCTGGCTCCGCCTGGGGCACCCCGACGACATGAGCATTTCCAGTCGCCTGCTGGAGGAGCACTTCACCGGCAAGAACCCCTATTACGATTGCGAATGCCGCATGCGCCACAAAGACGGACGGTGGGTTTGGGTCCACGACCGTGGCCGGGTTACCGATTGGGATGCCGCCGGCAAACCGCTGTGGATGGCCGGCACGCATACCGATATCACGAAACGCAAGCAAAGCGAACTGGAACTACAGGACAACCGGGCTCTCCTGCAGGCGGCGATAGACGAATCCGCACTGGCGCAGGAACGTCTGTGGCTCCACATGCAGGGCACCACGCTCGCCTATGTCGAACTCGATATGGCCGGCACCGTCACCTATTGGAATCCTGCCGCCGAATCCCTGTTTGGCTACTCCCGGGACGAGATGATGGGGAAACCAATTGATTCGATCCTCTATCGTTCCGCGGCCAGGTCGGCGTTTCAGGTCCTGCTTCCCTCCCTGCACAAAACGCTGGCCACTCGCGTATCGGTGGAGCATGTGACCAAGGATGACCGGGTCCTAACGTGCGAATGGTCCACGACCCTTCTTGTCAACTCCGACGGTACGGATATCGGCGTTGCCTGCCTCGGCAGGGACGTCACCGAGTTGCGGGCGCTCATGGGCCGCCTCCGCCAGGCCAAGGAAAAGGCCGAAGCCGCGGCCAAGGCCAAAAGTGAATTCCTGTCCATGATGAGCCACGAGATCCGCACCCCAATGAACGGCATCATCGGGCTCAGCAGCCTGCTTCTCGACAGCCGCCTCGATGGGGAGCCGCGGAACTATGCCCAGGGAATCCGCACATCCGCCGATGCCCTGCTTTCGGTCATCAACGACATCCTCGATTTCTCCAAAGTGGATGCCGGCAAGATGGATATCGAATGTGTTCCCTTCGATCTCCAGACGGCCATGGAGGATGTGCTCGAACTGGTCGCGTTGAACGCAGAGGAAAAGAATCTCGAACTGGCCTTGCGCTTCCCGGCACAGGTGCCGCGCCAGTATCAAGGCGATGTCGGCAGGATTCGCCAAGTGGTGCTCAATCTGGTGAACAACGCGATTAAATTCACACATCGGGGGATGGTGCTGGTGGAAGTTGGGGCGGATCCGGGCCGGGCCGGCAAGGACCAGGTCGCCATCGCCGTGCACGATACCGGGGTCGGTATCCCGCGCGACAAGTTCCCGCTTCTGTTTTCCCAATTCACCCAGTTGGATTCCTCCTCGACGCGCCGCTACGGAGGCTCGGGTCTGGGCCTGGCCATTTCCCGGCGTTTGGCGATGCTGATGGGTGGTGACATTCACGTGGTGAGCGACGACGGCGAGGGCTCCACGTTCACCCTACGGCTTCCGCTGGAGCAGGTTCCCGCCCCCGTTTCCTGCGATGCGGCTCGCCTCGCTGGTTTTCGTGTTCTGCTTGCCGATCAACATGAGACCAGCCGGTTCCTCAATGTGGAACGCTGCTCGGGGTGGGGCATGGAGGTACTCGAGGCGCGCTCCGCTGCCGAAGCGGTGGAGGTTCTGCACCGTGCCCGGTTGCAAGGTACCCCTCCGCATGCCCTGATCATCGACCACGCGTTGCCCGGCCTCGATTCCACCGTTATTCGTCAACTGCATTCCGCGATGCCGGCGCACCCGCCTTCCATCCTGTTGGTGGCGCACAACGCTCACCGCCTGCTCCAGGCTGAACCCATCCCCTTTACCGCAACCCTAACCAAGCCTGTGCGTTCTGAGGCTTTGGCGGAGACCATTGCGCGGATACTTGCTCTGCCATTACCCAAGGTTCAGACCCAGTCTCCGGATCAGCGGCCTTACCTCGGAACGCGCGTGCTGGTGGTGGAGGACAACGCCATCAACCAGCGTGTGGCTGCGGCTCTGCTGCGGAAGTTGGGGATCCAGGTGGATCTGGCCGGAAACGGACGCGAAGGATTGGACATGGTGGCCAGGTTTCCCTTCGACCTCGTCCTGATGGATTGCCAGATGCCCGAAATGGACGGCTTCGAAGCCACTCGCCAGATTCGTCTCCTGCCCGCGCCTGCCTCTAGGGTGCCCATCGTCGCCATCACGGCTGGCGCTATGGAAGCCGATCGCACCAAGTGCATGCAGGCCGGAATGACCGACTACCTCGCCAAGCCCATACTGCCCGAGGATCTTCACCGGATGCTGGAACGCTGGGTTGGGAATCGTGCATTGATCTAAACCCGCACAGGCCGGGGCGCATTATCAAAAGCTGAACCGGCACTGCAGTTGGAACATCCGGGGCGGATCGACATTGGCAAACGCCGGTAATGCCCGCGCCGCGCTGCCTACAGCCACCAGTTGACCGAAGGTCGCATTGGGAGCGGCTCCATCTCCATAAATGGTCTGCCCCCGGCCCAGATAGTTGCCATGATTCAGCAGGTTGAAGCCCTCCACCCGCAACAGAATCGAGGTGTGTTCCGAGGTGGGAATCCGGCTTTCGACGAACAGGCCCACATCCGACGTTGGCGTGCCCCGGAACGCCAGCCGGCGCATCAGCGCGCCATTCACGATCGGGCGATCGTTGTTGGCGCCATCCCCGTTATTGTCGACACCCGTAAAGGCGGTCAGCGGCCGAGCTGAGGCGAACTGCATCAACGTCCCGGCTGTGATGTGCAAGGGCAATTCGTGGCTGAAGGAGAGCACTGCGCGATGCCGTTGATCGAGCAGGCTCGGCGCCCGTTCGATCTCTCCCAGCCGGGCGAAATTACCGTCGTTCGGCCCAATTCCGTTGCCATCCGGCTCCGATGTGTTGGTGGCTTTCGAGAGGCTATAGCTCGCGGCGGCATGCATCTTCGAGCGCCGGTACCGCATCTGCGTCTGCAGCCCGTCGTAATCGGCAACACCGAGATTCATCAGCACATTCACCTGCCGCACTCCTCCGTTCACCGGCAGGATCGGCCGGGTGGCGTTGGCCGCGGCGACAGTGCGTACCTGTCCCGGCCCTGTGCGGTCAAATGGCGCTGCCGCGTTCAAATCCACGCTCCGGTCCAAACCATGCACATGCTGATGAACATAGTCGGCGCCGGCAAACAAACCTTTGGCGAGCTCTCGTTCCGCGCCAATGGAGACCACCTGGCTTCGTGGATTTTCCAGCCGCTCCGGGTAGTTCGGCAGTTTGGCGAAATCCAGGCCGTAGCGCGTGAATTGCTCCTGATAGAAGGAGCGCTTGCCCGGAGCAATGGTGATGTCGCGCGCCGGCAGTTGCGAGGCCGGAACCAGGGCCGGGTTGAAAGCCAGGGGCAGGCACGCTCCCGTCAGACAAGTGGGGAAACCGAATTGCCCCGGCGTAGCCGTATAGGTGGTCAACCCGTCCAGGCCGTTCACCAGATAACCGGCCACGGCATTGGAACGGATTTGCGTATAGTACATGCCGTAGCCGCCGCGGATGGACAACTTCGCGTCGCCACGCGGATTCCATCCGAATCCGATGCGTGGAGCGAAGTTCGCAGCAGCGTTTGTCAATGTCTGACGGTCATAGCGCAAACCCAGATCGACGCTGAAATTCGGCCGCAGGCGGATGCTGTCCTGCACGAAACCAGTGTAGAGCCACTGCGAGAGTTTGTAGCTGTTCACTCCGAAGTCAATGGGCTGCGTGTACTGCTGCACATCGGCCAGCGTCAATTGATCAAACGGCGCCGTGGTGGTGTTGCGGAAGGTAAATGTCCCCAGCACGGCCGTGCCCGGCTCGCTGCCGGTGCCGCCCGATTGATGGCGCATAAAACTCGCGCCGAAGCGCACCAGATGCCTCCCATGCCACCACGACAGTGTATCGGCGAGTTGCAGTTGACGGCTGTAGAGATTCGATACGCGTGATTGCCCGATGGTGAACGGCACCGTGCCTGCCCGGGTGTAGGTGGTTGACAGCGTCTGCGCATCCCACTGCGTCACCGGATCCCCATCGAGAAACACCACACGCAGGTCATTCCACAAGCTTGCCCCGAAGGTTGTATTGTGATTCGCTTGAGCGGTCCAGGAACGCCGCGCATAGCGACGGGCCACGCTCGGCGCGTTCGTCCCGCCCACAGCGTCCTGTGGATTATCGTCATAGAAGCGATCCACGTTCAGGCGCAGCATCAGGTTCTGCCGCTCCGCCAGTTTGTGATCCACCCGCCCTTGCACCAGCGTCTGGCGATAGTGCCCCGTGTAGTCCAGCGTGCCATCGGACGGAAGCACGAACGCGGGCAGCGCGCTCGACAGGAAGGTCGTTCGATCCTGCTTCGTCCAGTCCGCGGTGGCGAAGAAAAATGTGCGGTCTTTGATCAGCGGACCACCGAATGAGCCCGAAAACTGCTCCAGCTTGTCCGGAATGTCTACCGGGCTGATGGAGCGCAGCGTCGATGGGGTGACGCAACTCGATACCGAAGTAGGGCAAAAGCCGCGCGTCGAGAAGGAATCGGCCTGCATCCCCCCGGGGCGCACCATCACCAGGCCTTCCCCGTGAATGAGGTTCGTTCCCGACTTGGTGACGATGTTCACAGCCGGGCCTGATGTCCAGCCATATTCCGCTGAGAAAGCGTTCGACAGCACCGTCAGCTCCTGAATCGCGCCGATCGGCACGGTGGCCGTGGCCACCTGTCGCCCCCATCCTTCGTCGTTGTTGCCCCCGTCGAGCGTCACTGTCGTCTGCCGCCGCCCTCCTACTCCTGTCACAAAGTAAGTGGCGTTGACAAACAGATCGCCAGTGCCTTTTGCCTGGCGAAAGGCGGCATTGAGCAAGGGCAGGGAAGTGACCTTGCGCCCCAGCACAGGGGTCTCATCGATCTGCGAGCTCTCCAGCCTGCGCCCGATCTGAGCATCCGCGCGCACGCCATCCGCCGTTCCATACACCGTGACCTCGGACCGTGCCGCCCCCACCTGCAGCTTCACAATCACCGTCGCCGATTCCCCGGAGCGCGGCACAATCCCGGCCCGTTCCTCCATGCCAAAGCCAGACTTTGAGACCCGTAGCGTGTAGCTGCCGGTCAGCGGGAGGCTGGCAATGGCCGCCGCTCCGTCGCTTCCTGTTGCCGTTCGCCGCACTTCACCATTGGCGCTGTTGGCCAACTCAATGGCTGCGTCCATAACGCGCGCCCCGGCCTGGTCGAGCACCACAACGGTCAACTCCGCCGAGTTCGGCGATTGCGCCATGGTAGCGCTGGCGAGGAGGAACAAGAGCCAAGCAATCTTCTTCGTCACGACCCTAATTCTAGAATCGGAAAATTCCTACTACCAGACCTAGTTGGCCTGCTAGGACGAGGGTGCGTCAAAGAAACTGTTTGTGGGAAGGGATTAGCTGGAAATGGCGTCCCCGACGGGATTCGAACCCGTGTTATCGCCGTGAAAGGGCGTGCTAAGTAGCTATCTTGTTAATAATATGAAGGCCGACTTGTATTCCGGTAACGCAGTGCGGATGAGTCTGTTACCCAGGCGTTACCGGAATCGGGCTTCGAACCGGCGAATCCACCCGATAAACCAACCCACCGTAGGGGTAAGCCTTTGGCGGATTACGAATGGGTAAAAACAGCGCACCTCCTGGCGAAACCAATAGTTTCGCCTTCGGGAGGTATGCTAAAAATCCAATTCCTCTTTAGAAGCCTGTGTGAATATTTCTTACCAGCATTCCCCTCATGCGCATGCAAAACACTGCAAATAAACAAGTCTCTGCCGCTCCTTCTAACTTGTTGTTTGTGCTGGTACTTACAGCTGCAGGCCAACAGGTACATTTTTATTTCTGCACCTTCAGGTACAATAATTATGTAATGAATAATACATTATCGATCAAATGTCCCGCGCAGGAAAGTACATCACCTGCTTGGCTGACTGAAACAGAACTCGCAGAGACGCTACAAATCAGCATAGAGACGCTTCGAAAGTGGCGACTTCTCGGAAAGGGGCCCGCGTATTGCAAGGTGGGGAGATTGGTTCGCTACCCGGCCCCGGCGATCCAATCTTGGCTCGACTCCTGCATGACCGGAGGAGAGCAGAATTGACCGTCACATCAGCTTTTGTAATTCCGCAGGACCTCACAGAGATGCCGAATTGGATCGTCTGGCGACGGGAGCCCCGGAACAATCAAACCAAGCCCGCTAAAGTGCCCTACTCACCCGCTTATCTAGGAATGAGGGCAGCCGTGGACAGACCGGAAACCTGGACCAGTGCTGAAGCGGCAATTGTGGCGCAACAGGGTGGCAGGTTCGACGGCATCGGATGCGTCTTGACATCCTCCACTCAGTTTACGGTGATCGATCTCGACAACTGTCGCGATCCCCAATCAGGCGCAATTGCACCGTGGGCCCGCGAAGTGGTGGAGCGGTTTAATTCGTTTACGGAAATATCGCCATCGGCTGCGGGGGTCCACATATGGATAAAGGGGAAGCTACCGAGTGGGGGCCGCCGCAAAGGGCCAATTGAAGTCTATTCAGACCGCCGATTCATCGCCTTTACCGGCGACCTCCTACCCGGCTCACCCCTAACTATAGAGGACCGGCAGGAGACGCTAGACGAGTGGACATTGGAAACCTTTTCCGCGCCGGTTCAACGACGCCAAATGGAGAAAACACGGGTGTTGGTGGGTACTTCCACAAAACCCAACTCCCGCTTTCCGCAGTGTACCGATGAGGACGTTCTCCGCAAGGCGGAACAGGCCCCGAATGGAAGCCGATTTACGAGCATCCATCGCGACGGCGACCTAACCGCATACGACGGGGACCACAGCCGCGCCGACCAAGCCCTGTGTGGCCTCCTGGCATACTGGACCAACGGTAACGCCGAACAAATGGACCGCCTATTCCGCCGCTCGGCCCTCATGCGTCCCAAGTGGGACGAGTCACGGGGCGACCTCACCTACGGTGAGAAAACCGTTCAGACGGCCATCGAGGGGAGGCTCCAGTAATGCAGCAAAACCTCTTAATCCCAACCGGCAATGTCTTCCTAGACAAGCCGACTTGCTCCGTGAGCAAGAAGTTCGGCATCCGCACGCCCAATCAACTTCGAGACCGTTGTACCGAACTCTCGCGGGGCGGCTTTCTCGTTGACGGCCTTCTTCGCGAACAGTCGCTTTCCATCGTGGTTGGCGATTCGGGCCTCGGGAAAACACCATTGCTGTACCAATTGGGTCTATCCGTTGCGCTTGGGGTGCCCTTCCTAGACCACTCCACAACTCAGGGAAAAGTCCTCTATCTCGACTTCGAGAACAGCTTGAACGATGTACTCCAGATTTCATCGCGGCAGGCCGGATTCCTGGGGCACGATATCAGCAACGCAGAGAACCTCTACTGCTGGAACGTGAACGACAGCGACGCAGAAATGGGCGTCAAAACTTTCCGCGAGGTAGCGCTGGACATCTCCCCGAAGCTGATCATCATCGACCCGATCACAGCCCTCGTTCCCAAGATTGAGGAACAGAACAACGCTGCAACCAGCACCTATCAGGAACTCCGCAAGGTCATGAAAGATTCGGGCTGCGCCGTCGTCATGGTGCACCACTTACGCAAGTCTGGCAACGGGCCCGATTCGTTCCACATACCTCTAGATCGAGAGGGCCGCAAGTTCTTTAGCCAAGCACGCGGCTCCCGTGCCCTCATAAATGGGTGCGACGTTCGATTGGGCGTAGAAAAGCCCACTGAACTAACCGCCTCGAACAACGAAGATCTGGCTATCGTCTTTGGCGGTTTCGGGCGTGTCACTGGCGACCTCCCATTGCTGCATCTGCAACGCTCCATTGATGACAACGGAGACCCAATCGGCTACCGCCGCGCCAAAGGCGAAGATCTACTGTTCAACCCGCTGCACAAAGAGGCGTTCCGCCGACTTCCGAACGAGTTCAAGTTCTCCGAGGCTAAAAGGATCTACGGAAAATCTTCGCAGCCCACCACGGACTTTCTCAAAAAATGCAAGGCCGCAGGTTTGATCAATGACGACGCAGCTAAGGGGTACGTCAAGGTCACTTGAGCGGACCGACCGGACCATGTGTTTAACTTGTTTGTTTTCTAATGTATACGGCCAAGCCGCCCAAACGGACCGGGGCAGACTGGGCGGACCGGGCCAATTGATCCGGTCAGTCCGGGGCAGTCCGTTTTATAGCACTGCCCGTATCTTATACATAAATAATATACTTAACTCTCTAGTCCGCTCGGTCCGCTGGTTTCCGCCTCAGACCGGGCAAACCGTAAACCAATTAACTTCCCGAAAGGAAATTTCGTTTTATGTCTATTAGTCTACTACCAAAGGGCCGAGCCAAACGGTTTTCGGACCTCATCCAGCAACACCATCCCGCTGAGTTTTTCGCCAGCGGCAAGACCGATGATTTCAGGAGAGGACACGGGTTGTGTTGGGGGGCGTGGGAACTCAACGCCCCCTCCAGAACTCTCCAACATAAGCGAACCAGTTACATCGTGCCCCTTGACGAGTGTGTGACTGCTCACGGGGCACTGGATTGGCTTTGCCAGATCGGCTCGAAGGTCAACTACAGCGACTCTGAAAAATGCGACTTGCAGCGGGCTCTAATGGACATCTTGCGCCCCCAGGCGAATCTACGCGGCCCCGAACCGTGGGAACCGGAGTGGGCGGAGAACTGAGACTCCGCCCCCAACCCGTGTTCTCACACTTCGAAAAATGCGTTTCACTTGCAGCTTGTGTTATCGTCCCAAATGGTCGGGCGAAATCAAGGTTGCTTGAATCCGCTGTAAGCCCATGCAACACAGGCCATGATAGCTCGAAGCAGGATGTACAGTCCCCAGAAAGGAATCGAGAGGCCAAGTGTAGACAGCAATACTTCCGGCCAGCCGAAATAGTGTCAGCGCCGGTGCAAAAATCCCCATAGTGCCGGTTGAAAAATCCCCACCCCGTGACAGAGGAAGAAACCGACACCGATCCTCGGAAGAGGAGGTGGCGCGATCTGTTAAGGGGCAAAGAAGTGAGCGACATAACGGAACTGAAGAGGCAAGGCCTCAGCATTCAAGCCATCAGCGAACTGATGGGCTTCGATCGAAAGACCGTTCGCAAGTATCTCTTGAAGCCGGAGACCTCACCCGTTTACGGACCACGAGCGAAGCCGGCAAGCAAACTGGATTCGCTTAAGCCGTATCTGGAGGAGCGACTGAAGGCAGGAGTATGGAATGCGTGCGTGCTGATGAGGGAGTTGCGAGAGCGCGGCTACAAGGGCGGCTATACGATCCTCACCGACTGGTTGCGGCCGCAACGGCAAGCCGCCAGTGTGGTTGCGGTCCGGCGGTTTGAGACGCCGCCAGGACATCAGGCGCAAGTGGATTGGGGCCACCTGGGCAAGATCGACATCGAGGGCAAGGAACACAAGCTGTGGGCATTCACCTTCACGCTCGGCTACAGCCGAATGATGGTGGCCGAGGCAGCGCTCGACCAGAAACTGGGCACATTGCTGCGCATGCATGAAGAGGCATTCCGGCAGTTGGGCGGCGTGCCGGAGGAGATACTCTACGACCGCATGAAAACGGTGTGGCTGGAGACGGATGAACGTGGAGAGATTGTGTGGAACCCTGTGTTTCTGGACTTCGCCAGATACTGGGGCTTCAAGCCGCGGCTGTGCCGGCCGTATCGGGCGCAAACCAAGGGCAAAGTGGAATCGGGAGTGAAGTACGTCCGGCGGAACTTTCTGTGCGGACTGCAGGGACGCGAGCCGAATGGGTTGGAGGATCTGAATGCGCAGTTGCGGGAGTGGGTGTGGAAGGTGGCCAATCAACGTATCCATGGCACAACCCATGAATCGGTGGCGCTGCGTGGAGAAGCCGATCAGTTTTCACTGCAGCCACTCGTAGAGGGCCACTCTGCCTATCCCTATCTGGACCAGGAGTTGCGCAAGGTGGCACGGGATGCGTTCGTGAACTGGCGAGGGAGCCGGTATTCGGTTCCCTGGCAGTATGCGGGCAAGCAAGTGTGGGTCAGGGAAAAGGGCGGAGGGATGGTTGAGGTGCACTACGGAGAGCGGCGCATTGCCGAACACGCACAAGCACTGGGAAAGCACCGCATCCAGCTGCAGCAGGACCATCATGCTGGGATCCCGTTGGGAGCACGGCAGCCGCACAAGACGTTGGTTGCGATCCGGCAAACAGCGCCGCAAGTAGAGGTCAGGCCATTGGCGGCATACGAATTTGCTGCCGCTGGAGGTGGACAATGACAACGCTGGAACGATTGCAGCAGACGCTGGTGGCCTTGTCGCTGACGGCGGTGGAACAGAGAGTAGAAAGCATTTTGGAACAGGCATCCAAAGGAGAGCCGAGCTATGGAGACTTTCTGCTGGACGTGCTGACCACGGAGGTGGAAGCGAGGAGGCAACGGTACCTGAAGACGCGACTGCAGTTGGCGCATTTGCCCTACGTGAAAACGTTCGAGCAGTTTGACTTCAGCTTTCAGCCGTCGATTGACGAACGTCAGGTGAAGGAGTTAAGAACGCTGCGGTTTGTCCACGAGGCAAGCAATGTGATCCTGCAGGGGCCGCCGGGAGTGGGAAAGACGCACCTGGCGGTAGCGCTGGCCGAGTCTGCGATTCGGGCAGGGCAGCCGGCGTATTTCATGACGGCGCACGATCTGGTGGATGATCTGGGAAGAGCGTATCGGGAAGGGCGGTTGGACCGGCGGATGAAAGTGTATCTGGCGCCGAAAGTTCTGGTAGTGGACGAGATGGGATATCTGCCGTTGGATGAGTTGGGAGCGACGATCTTCTTCCAGTTGGTTAGTGCACGCTATGAACGAGGCAGCATTATTCTGACCTCGAACAAGAGCTACGGCGATTGGGGCGGAGTTTTCGGAGACCCGATCATAGCAACGGCGATACTGGACCGGTTGCTGCACCACTCCACGACGATCAACATTCGCGGGGAAAGCTACCGGCTGAAGGATCGAAGGAGAGCGGGCTTGTTGGCCGGCAGGGAGCAGCAGGAGGGACAACCGGGGTCGCCTACTCCGGTCCCCACTTCCACTACGCCCAAAACGCGGCGCCCAGGGGCGCCGCTGGGCTCCGCTTCAGTTGGGGCCGGAGAGAAGAGGTTCTAGCGCATGTGTTGGGGTGGGGAATTTTCGACCGGAACTTTGAGGATTTTTCAGCCGGAGTTGACAATAGTACGCGTTGTTCAACTCCAGACAGTTCTGATGTCTGATGCTACAGACTTGCCCACGCAGTTCGCGCAGATCTGTAACCCCATCACCTGCCAATGGGAGGCTGCTTAGATAGGAGGCTGCGCTATAGTCCACATGCCCCGATTCAATCGATTTTGGCAGGTTTGGTTTCGACAGGTTCGGCAGAACCGGATAGCCCCCTAAAAGACTGTAAGCCCTAAGTTCTTTGGGATCTAGCCCGACCACTTGGCCACCCCGTTTACGCACTTCAGCAATCAACTGGGCCTGCTCGTAATCGTCCATTTCATCCCAATCTCCTATCTCTCTGATGTCGATTGATTTCCCACGCGGAGCAAGTGGACCCAAACTGTCAGGCGAGCCTTCCTCACAATGCCTATATGACGTTCGGCAATCGTCGGCTGCCTCAACCACTCTTTTGAGGCGACCACGCAATACCATCACAAACGATACAAGAGTCCAGACAACCCAGAGTAGGAGGAAAACTCGGAAGCCACCGACTCTCCAGTTGATTCTCATTATCACCGTCCAAAGTACCCGCTGATCTCCACCACCACATTGGTTCTCCTGAAGGCATACACATCAATCGCACCGTTTGTCCCTGCCGGAACAATGGTGGAGTTGGTGACCGTTTGCCCCTGAAACGCATTCAATACTGAGGCGTTGGGTTGAGGCTGCCCCGTCGGATACACGGTGATGAAAGGCATGGGGTTCCCATTCGGAATCGCAGTCACGTTCACCACATAGCCCTTCGCAGTCGCGGGAATGCCCGCACAGTTCCCCGCTGTCGGCACGTTGATCGTGCGGGTTGTGTTGTCCTGATAGATTCCGCCGCTCACGGCGGAATCATTCGCGCGGCATTGGGTTACCGGAAAGTAATACAGCCCTTGCCCATTGTCAGGCGCGAAGTAACCATTGACATCGACGATGAAGTCGGTTCGGTCGAAAGCATACACGTCAATGCTTCCATCCTGGCTTGCCGGTACGATCACATTGTTGGCCAAAATTCGCCCCGCAAACGAATTGATGGAGGAGACATTGGGTTGACTGCCCCCAGCGGGCCACAAAGTCATGAAGGGCAGAGGTGCTGGCGGAACAACTGTCAGAGTGGCAGAGTAGGCCGTCGCTCCAGTTGGAACAGAACAATACGCAGTGTTGGGGAATCTGAACCGTCTCGTTTCTCCCTTTGCCATAGTGGGAGGGCCAAATGGACCAGCGGGAGTCCTGTAATCTTGCCGCGTCTCAATGACGCGGCAAGGGGTGAGGGGATAGTAGACGAGATTGGTTCCGCCAACTACCGGATCAGTGAAGTAGCCGCTGATGTCGATGAGTAAATCGGCATCGTGGGACACATGCAACTGGATTGATCCGTTGCCCGATTTGACGATGGCTTGATTGGCGACGATCTGGCCATCTGGAGAACGAATGCTGTAAAAGTTGGGACGTGTTTCGCCAGCGGGCCAAATGGTTGCAAAATCCACTCCTCCCCGTGGGATGAGAGTCACATTGAGAACGTAGGCCCTTGCCGTTGTTGGAATCTGGCAGACGTTTGAATTGGCCAATGTGAGTGAGCGGGTCTCTCCAGCCTTCAAGTATGGCGGTCCAAAGGAACCCGTACGTCCTTCAAAGTTGTACTCGGAGCGAGTCTCCATTAGACGGCAAGGTGAAACGGGCACGTAGCGGAGTCGGCCAACCGAATCCTCCAGATAACTCTTGATCTCCTCGTACGCTTTAGAGAAACGACCATAAATGCTCCTTCTTGGGAGCAAGCAGGAGGTTTCGGGAAAGTCCGGATCGCCCTTCCCTGACGTGAGAGTTCCAACGATCACTCCCGGAGCAGATGTGGCGAAGATTGGAGAGCCTGACGATCCCCCTTCCGTCGTTCCTTCCAGCCATCCGACCTGGAGGAACTTGTCGCTAGGCGTTTGGAAAACGCCATCTGAAAACGTGGAGGGGAGTGCGTCTTGGAGTGCTCGGGGTCCATAGGATACACGTCGAAAAGATCCGCGTGGATGATGTATCCCCACCATAGCGGTTCCAATCGGTGGCGTCTCACTGGGGTTCCATCCCGCCGCTATGACTCCCAGTGGCGGTGGTTCAGAAAGAACCAAGAGCGCATAATCGCCTTCTGAAACACCTTTGCTCGTAATGTATCGAGCCCCACGAGTTCTCACCCCAAAGAGGACTTGACCGAAGATCGAACAGTTGTTCAACTGATTGAACCAAATGAACTCTAACGTTCTAGCTATGGCATCAGCGTTTGAGGGAACAGTTCCGGTGTCGTCGAGGCAATGATTGGCCGTAAGGAAATACGGAGGGCCTTGATAGGTTCTTGTAGAGATCAGTGCACCAGTGCATAACCGAACGTAGCTCCCGACAATTCGTTCTGTGCGGGCCACGCTACTGGCCGCCGCTTCGTGGAGGCTATCCCCAGGCAAACAACCGAATCCCCATTCGCAACTTGCAGGCAGCGCGTGACGCCCTTCCCCCTTGGTTGCTTCAGCCGTAGTATCTCCCCAAACATGGGCAACTTCGTCGAGTTTGAAAGGTGGAGATTCCAAACAGGTTTGATGTGATTCGTAGACCACTACGAGCCGACTTCCTCGGACGCTGTGGGACCACAGGTCACCATCAAAGAAAGGGCCACGCCCACTGTCCGGACCATGGGCCTGTGAGTCATCACCATCACCATGGACCCACATCTTTCCTGTTCCAATATCGAAATCCTGGAAGTGAACGCGAAGATACCGGGCATCGGGAGAGTGGATTGCCAAACGCCAAACTGAAACGGAGTCCGCCGTCAAGATGCATGACCCAAACTTTGTCACGTCTTTAAGAAGATCCCGAGTGATGCCGATTGTATTGGAGCCGGATTTGACTTTGCTGTTGCGCTCATCGTCGCTCAACTCGGGGAGAGAAAACACAGGTGGTGGTGGCAACGACAATCCGAGACTTTTTGGCCGCTCCACTGTCGCGGCATTCCTGCCCACCGCCTTTCCATCGGGACCAAGGTATGGTCTGGGCGGAACGGGCCCCAATGTAACTTCCTGTCCCAACATACTCGCCGAGAATGCCAACAGGCCGCAAGCCGATGGGACCCCATGTAATTGCCGGAAAAGACGGTTCCACCTCATCAAACGCACTCCTCCAAGATGCATAGGTCTGATTTAGTCCTGTAAGGATATAGTATAGTCCCCAAAATTTTGAAATTTTTGACGGGCCTGTCCGTTCATGTCAGGCGCGCCTCAAGCGCGCCTTTCGCGCCCCAGTGTGCCCCGGCACGCTTCTGGGGGGACCGGCCCGACCGCAAAGCGTTTTGGAACCTTCTGGCAAAACGGGGCCGTCGCAAAATGCGGCCCGACTTTAACAATTTAAGCGCGGCTAAGTCCGGCGATGGAAATCATTTAAGTCATTGAAAAGATTGACACTTACTACCATTTTGAACTATAATAAAAGAGTGCCATGCGCTCTACAAATGCTGCCTTAATGACTGCGCCCCTGAAGCACATTGGCGGCGATAGGTGGTAGGACGCGAGCCAGTAGGTAAGGTACTCAAAAGAGCCTGAGCACGTGGTTCAAATTGGGCGGTGTGGCCCATGGGGAGCGGGAAGAGGATGGCAAAGGAGCAACGCAATGGCTAAGTCAACGCAATCAGATGGCGTATTCACTCGCAAAGACCGCGATGGCTTCTGGATTAGCTGGAACGACACGCAAGGACGGCGCAAGTACCGCAAGACCAATGCCCGCACGCTTGCGGAAGCCCGCAAACTGCGAGCGGCGGAGTTGGTGAAGGTTGAACAGAACAAAGCACTCGGGGTTGTCCCGCCGAGCGATGAACCCTTCGAAACCGTCGGGAAACGATTCCTGAAGCATCAGAAGGCGCGTCTAACGGATCGGGCCTACGAGCGGGAGCGGGCCATCGTAGAAGATCACCTAATGGGCTTCTTCAAAACATCCATTGCGGCAGTCCGCAGGGTTGACGTTCAACGCTACGTCACCAACCGAATGGAGAAGGTCTCTACTTACTCAGTGCAGAAGGAACTCAATGTACTGAAGCATCTGCTCCGATTAGCGGTGGAGTGGGAGTTGATCCCGTTCAACCCGGCGCAAGGAGTGAAGTCACCGAAGGTCCCCGCTGGCCGTGTTCGGTACCTGCAAGCTGCCGAACTCCGGTTGTTGCTGGCGACGTGCCCCAATTGGCTTCGGCCCATCGTTGGATTTGCGGTGAGCACCGGAATGCGCCGTTCCGAAATCCTGGGGCTCCGATGGGTGGATGTGGATCTTGCCAATGAGCGGTTGATGCTCCCGCAAACGAAGAACGGGGACCGGCGGATCGTCTATCTCAACCAGTTGTCCATGGCCGTCCTTCGTTCTTGCGATCCGGCTCCACCGACTTCGAAGATATTCGGAGACAAGCACACCCCGGAGCGAATCAGTGTAGCCTTCACGCGGGCGTGTTCCAAATCCGGTATCGTCGATTTCCGCTTCCATGACCTACGGCACACTGCGGCAAGCTGGCTGCGAATGCAAGGAGCGGATATCCACACCGTGGCTCAACTGTTGGGCCACAAAGATCTGAGGATGGCTGCGCGTTACCAGCATCTCTCACCCGCCTACTTGTCGGAAGCGGTGAAGAAGCTCGACGGTGTTTTCGGGGATTCGTGTTACCCAGGCGTTACCAAGGATCGGAAGGCAATCGAGGCGGGGTCTGTAACTGATTGATTGGAAATGGCGTCCCCGACGGGATTCGAACCCGTGTTATCGCCGTGAAAGGGCGGTGTCCTAGGCCGGGCTAGACGACGGGGACGCAAGAGAAAGGCAGGCGTTCGTAGCTCCCAATATAGCATTTCATGGGAGTCCGCTCAACCTGCCTCTGCAATCTTGGAAAATTAAAGTGTCTTGAGATAAGCCAGCACGTGAGCCTTCTCCTCATCGCTGAGGATGCTCTCGTAGGCGGGCATTCCGTTCCCGCCGCTGTTGATGATGGCCTTCACGTTCGCTTCATTCACCGGCTTGCCCGAGGACAGCTTCGCCTTCTTGAACAAGCCTTTCAGACCGGGGCCCATCTTCTTTTCCTCACTGTCCGCGTTGTGGCAAACGCCGCACTGTTCGAACAGTTCCTTACCTTTGGCGGCATCGCCTTTTTGGAAGCCGGAAAGAAGGTTCGCAGCCAGTAGGGCGGCAATACCAGCGGGGATCAATTTGTTAAGCATGGAAAAACCCAGAGTCCTCCTGTGGAGAGAAGTAGCCAGTATCAGACGTGATCTTCTTCAGTCTACTACAAGGCCAGCATCAGTAGTGACGCCGCTGCCCGCCTTCGCGATACAACGGATATGAGATGAAACCGTTGATTGCCGTCTTTGCCAAGGCGCCCATCCCGGGCCGGGTGAAGACCCGCCTGGTTCCTCCCCTCACCACGGAGCAGGCCGCGCAACTCCATGAGCGCCTGGTGGCGGACGTTTGGCAGCGCTTGCCCGGCGATGCCCAACTGGAACTCCACACCGATCTGCCCACCGCGGCTTGGCCCGGCATTTCATCACGCCGGCTGCAAGCTTCCGGCGACCTCGGCGCTCGCCTGTTTCATGCCCTGCAATCGGGCCTCGCCGAAGGCCATCCGCGCGTGGCCGTGGTAGGCGGGGACATTCCCGATTTCCCCACCGGATACATGGAGCGGCTGCTCTCCGCCGATGCGGACGTAGCCCTCGGCCCCACGCTGGACGGCGGTTATTACGCGATCGCCTGCCGCCGGGTCTCCGCCAGTATGTTCGATCGTGTGCGTTGGTCTTCGGCGCATGCGCTCGCCGACACGATTGCCGCCTGCACTTGCGCCGGGCTCACCATCTTCACCGGTGCGCCATGGCATGATGTGGATAGACCGGAAGATTTAGATCTTCTGCCACCGCATCTGCGTCTTTAGACCGAGGAGCAAAACACCCATGCCGATTGCCGAAGGTAGCCCCGCGCCCGATATCCAGTTACAGACCGACGAGGACCAGCCGTTTTCTCTCCAGGCTCTGCGAGGGAAGAACGTTGTGCTTTACTTCTATCCCAAGGCGGATACTCCGGGCTGCACAACCGAAGCTTGCGAGTTTCGCGACGCCTTCCCCACCTTCCATGGCGTCAATGCCGTGATTCTGGGGATTTCCCCCGACACCCCAAAGGCGCAAGCGAAGTTCCGCAAGAAATTCTCCCTGCCCTTCAACCTGCTCTGCGACACCGAGCACGCCGTCGCCGAAGCATATGGTGTGTGGGCGGAGAAGAGTATGTACGGGAAGAAGTACATGGGGATTGAGAGAACTACGTTTGTAATAGGCCCGGATGGCAAGATCCGCAAGGTCTTCCAAAAGGTGAAACCGGCCGGCCACGCGGCCCAGGTCATGGAGGCACTGGCCGGTTAGCGCCGGCGCATCCTGCTCGCCAACGCCCCGCCCAGCGCAAGCAGTGTCCAAGTGGCTGGCTCAGGCACTTCGGTGTCGGCGAGTCCGGTAGCACGAATCATGAAGTCGGCCTGGATTGCATCCTGTGTCGACACTGCCGCCCCAGACAGATTGGCGATGTCCGGCGTTCCGCTGAACCAGCCCAGGTGAAAGGTGGGGCCTCCGTCGGTTGGATCGGTAATATCCTCGGAATCCAGGTTTGCGCCGAAAATGCTGTCACTGCCGGTTCCATTGGCGGCCATGCCGACGTAGAACCAGCTTCCCGTTGCCAAAGTGAGGGAAGGGATAGCGAAATCCACAAACGTCCCTGTGTCCGCCGATTGCACAGCCCCGGCGACTTGGCGTTGCAAGACTCCGTCGATCGGATTGCCATCGTTATTTGGATCCGTGTAAAGAACGACCGTGACGGGCGATCCGTTTGCCGGTAACCCGTCCCCAATCGGCGCCGCGCCAAACATGATAGAAACCGTGGTGATGGTCTCCATCCCGGCCTGAGCTTGGAAGCCGTTCAACCACACTGAGGCTAAGGCGCCAAAGTATCCACGGCCTAAACCTGTGGCGGAAACCGTGCCGTCGTCGACTTGATAAACCCCGGCGATGGCGGCTGGGGCCGAGCCCAGGACAGCAAGCAGTGCGGTAACACGCAGAAACATTTTGGTTGAATGATCTCCTTGTATACGCAGCTATATCGACGTGGTTCCCGCTGATTCAACAGGGCGGCATGCAGAAGTTTACAATTGACAGAACGCCGCCGCTGCGGCGAAACACGGCCTGATTACACGGCACCACGTATAATTCCAGGATGAAGCTCGCCACTATCTTGTTGTTTGCTGGTTCGCTTTACGCTGAGACGGCCATTCGCTCTCTGTCGGTCCCTAACGCTCGCCCCGGCACCGTCCTGACGGCCGAGCCAGTGGAGTTCCCAGGGTTTTCCGCGAATCCATACGTGTACTTTGTCTTTCCCGATTCGGTCGCAGTTCCTGTCCCGGCCCAATTGGACCAAAACGGCCAGCTAAGCTTCCCCGTCCCCTATTTTATTGACCCGGAAGTGTCCGAGGGCTACCGTAGCGGCGAATGCCAGGTCGCCTTGCCGGTCAACGGCCGTCCCGTGGGTGCCGTCCGGTTTCACATTGATCCGCTCCTGCCCGTCGCCAATGCGCCGCAGCGCCTCCGGGAACTGATCGAGACGTGGTCCGCGGGGTCTAGAGAACAACTGGCTCTGCAACGCGGGATGGCTGGCGCGGAGGCCGCCGTCGACATCATCCGTGGCTTGTCGCAGAAGCGCGAACAGGCCTTGATCGACCTTGCGGCGAGGATCGAAAAGGATGGCGCCGCGCGTCTCCCGTTCGATTTGAAATCTCCCAAAGAAGGCGATGATTTCGAAGTCTCGGCGCGTCACATCGAGCACCTCGTGAGCATGATTCTGGACCTGCCTGTCCCCGCGGACAACCCGAAGACGCTTTTCCAGAGTCCGCGCGCCACATCCGCCGCCAGTGGACCGGCCTGCATCGCCGACGCCTTTGGGCCGCACCCGAACCAGTGGGACTGGTGCCTGGACATCGTTCCGCCACTCACTGCGGGTAGTGTCAATGTCGCTCCTCCCGGCCTCGCGCTCATCCGGCTGCTTTCGAGCGCAATCGTCCACGGAACACCGCGAACTCTGTCCACCGCGGCCTCGCCGCCGGCTGGCGCTTGCACTCTGGCGCCGGAACGGCTCTCACCCGCCCTCATCGCGGCCCATTTGCTGAATATCATCCACGAGCCCTACCTGCTGTGCAAGCTCTACCCTGTGAAACCGGTGAGTATCCGAGCCGTTCCCTCTCCAGATCCCATTCCCATCGGTTCCGCCAGTTCTGTCGGGAATAAGGGCACAGAGCTCCGGCTGCGCACGGAGCCTTGGTGGACCCCGGAGTTTGCGGTCGACAAGTTCTTGAAGCGCGCCTACGATTTCGCCCTCATGGATGCCTTGCCGCTGGGCTCGGAGTGCGGCCTGCAGGTCCGCGGCGATTTTGACCGGCTGGGAGAACGGATGTTCCAGTCAGCCCGCGGTGAAATGCTGACTGCGCTCCAATCCGTGCAATCGAGCCAGCCGCCATTCCGCGAGGTCCCCGTCTACAAATGCGACATCTCGGAGCTTTTTCCGGAGGACCTGAGCGGGCTCAACCGCAATCCCTCGCTCGATACGGAAGGACCTCCTCCTGCCTGGGGCCTTGAGGGCATTCGTGCCGGAAGTTACCGCGTCCGGTTCAGTCCCATCTACTCGCAATGGCCGGCGGCCCGGGGATTCCTCAGCGGCGCGTTCATCTTTGCCGACGAAACTCCCGGGAACCCCTGCGGCTCGCCGCCGGCGCTCAAGTTTTCTCTCCAACTGAAAGAAGAGTTCCGGCCGCTTCCGCGCTGCGTCTCGGTCACTGTGGCCGGCGGTGAGACTGCGGTGCGCATCGAGTCCGCCTACGTCTTCTCATACCGCGACGAAGGCCCCAAGTCCCCGGTCACCTATAACCCTCCCCGGTCGATCGACACCTTCCTTACCTTGGAGGAGAACAGCAACGGGGCGAAGTCGTTTGCGCAGATCACCAAGGTCAACGACAACAATTGGCAGATCACTCAGCAGATCACCGGTGCGCCGGCGAGCGAGAAACTAACCACCACGTGGAACCGGCTCGACTTCCGGCTGATCCACATTCCCGGACCGCGCAAAATCCGCGTGAAGTTTGAGGCGAAGGTCACCGGCACTTGCCAGAGCATTGAGATTCGACTCGGACAGACGAGCAGGCTCCTGGACCGCAGCAACGACTGTTCCGGGTCGTTCACACTCGAGGAGTTCTCCCCACCTGGCGGTGGAAATGCTTCGACTTTCTTTCAGCTTCGGACGGTGGTCCTCGGTGGTGAGGGGCTCGGAAGGGGGCCCGGCGCCGGCCAAGTCACCACGAACATCGAGTTCCTCCAGGATACGCCGTAGCATTGATTGGCTGGCTAGAGACCGGGTTTTTAGTGGGATGGCATCTCGATTTGGCGATACACTCCGCTCAGAATCCAAGCTGGGTTTCTGCGGTTACTGCCGAGGCTTCCAAGCGTCTTCTGACTGTTGGGGCACATCTTCGATTGGTGAGTCTGATTGCGGTGCCGAAGGAAGTTTTATCGCTAACCGTGTTTTGAGGCGTGTGGACCCTGGAACTATCCAACGTAAGGACGCTGGTGGAGGAGCGGCAGGTTATCCTGAAAGATCCCCTCTAATGCGAAAGGCGTGAGGGAACTTGGCCGGCCCCCACGGTCTTTGTTCGGACCCAATTGGGGAGGTGCCCAGATACACCGGCTTAGGTCTGCTTGGATGGCCAGCTAGGGTAAATGGTTGATATTGTTTGTTCTGTTTTCGGAACAAAATGGGACGATACCGTGCTAAGCTCCATCTTCTGAAGCAATTGCAGGGGTAGATGCAGACGGTTTCGGCCTCACGTAACAGAAAGAGCAGAAAGGATGTTGTTGTAACCCCAATGCAGGTTGTTGAAAAACAAGATCTTGGTTGTTCCGTTTTTGGAAAACCTCAGGTTTGCAGAGTGCGGGTCTGATAGCATTGAACTAGACTGACGGTGGGGAAGGGCTTAGGAGAAAAATGAGCATGCCAGCATTAATTCTGATTTCGTTTGCAGTTCTTTTCCCGCTGGTTGTGCGACTCGCAGCCACCCACTCGAAGAGTGACTCAGGAACAAGGTCCGGCAAGACGTAAATACCTCGACAGTCTTCAAACGCATGGAACTTGGCTGTACGGAGTGATCATCAGCCTTGTACTGCGGGAGGCTCTTGTGCGTATTGTTCCCAGACTGTTTTCGCCTCCCATAACTGCCACAATCTCCCAACTGAGCTTAGAGGCATGTCGTTTGTGCCTGCTGATAACTGTACTAGTTCGGTTCTTCTTTGGATCCGTCAAATATTTCGGGGCCAGCAGATTACCGGATGATGCAGCCGACGATATCGTTGAAAAAAGCCTTACAAGGTTCGCAGGGGATTTTTCGCTGGGATTAGTGCACTTCCTAGTCTTCTTTATGGCTGCCGCCGTGCTTGACCAGCATGCGCGTCTAACAAGGGCTCAGCTGAGCGTATTTCAACTCGTTCTGATTTTTGTGCTCTCATATGACCTGATCTGGTACTTCCTGATCAAGGCCAGTCGCGACAGCTTTCTTGTTCGGCGCTGGGCCTTCTTGAATACGTTCACCGTTTTGCTTCTGCTCCTCCTTCACTGCCTCCTCCTGTTGGTTTTTGAGGCCACTGCCGAAGTCACCGAATTATTGAGCTTCGCGCCCTTGGCCTTTGTGAGTATTGTCGACATTCGACAGTTGTTCTTGGACCGTGAAACATTTGCCAAGTTTTTTAACTACTTCTGGAAAGAAGACCCTCCTGGTACTGGATCCTAGTTTTCGCAGCAGCGGTAGTTCAAACTGACCCACTACCTTCTCCAAGGTGGTGTTGACATCTCCCGCCCCCATCGAGTATGCTAGAAAAGTTTGGCGAGTCGATTTCTTCTGCTCCTTGCTACCACTCCGATTGACGGAGTCCGGCTTGGGGTCGGCCCCGCTACCGCTTAGGACATACGCGCCGACAGTGATATGGGCCAGTCCGAAGTACCCTCGCGTGTTTCACGCAGTCCACTTTATTCCGACTGCACACCTTAACTTGTTCGTTTCAAGCCGGTTTACCCGAATGCTGTAACCGCTCGGGTTCGCTTGTGGCCGGCGCCAAAGATTTGTTCAAAGGCTCTTAGGAAAGGGAAAGCTCGTGCCCACGTTCAATCAGCTTGTGCGTAAGGGTCGGAAAGCCCCGCGGTTTAAGACCCCCAGTCCCGCGCTGCAATCCTGCCCCCAGCGCCGCGGTGTTTGCACCCGCGTTTACACGACTACTCCGAAAAAACCCAATTCGGCACTCCGCAAAGTGGCGCGTGTCCGTCTCACCAACGGGATTGAGGTCACTACCTACATCCCAGGCGTGGGCCATAACCTCCAGGAGCACTCCATCGTCCTCATCCGCGGTGGCCGTGTCAAAGATCTGCCCGGCGTGCGCTACCACATCGTGCGCGGTACCCTCGATACCGCAGGCGTCGCCAACCGTAAGCAGAGCCGCTCGAAGTACGGCGCCAAACGGCCGAAGTCCTAAGGAGACAATGATTTATGCCTCGTCGTCGCAGAGCTGAAGTTCGCGATATCCTCCCGGACGCCCTCTATAATTCCACCCTCGCCGAAAAGTTCATCAACTCCATGATGTGGGATGGAAAGAAGCAGACCTCCAGCCGCATCTTCTATGAAGCGATGGACAAGCTGCGCGATCGTTCCGGCGACGATCCGCTCAAGATCTTCAAAAAGGCAGTGGAAAACTGCAAGCCGGCGC
>JAXLQM010000006.1:0-481394 GCA_046331645.1 Bryobacteraceae bacterium | reverse complement strand
GTTGAAGGCGTTGATGCCGAATTCCTGGGCGTGATGCATCACTTCCATGACGCGTTCTGGCGTGTACCAATCGCGCATCATCTGGCCGTAGATGTTGTTGAAATGAGCGAAGCCGTAAAAGGGGTTGACACCCAATACGAGGCGGCTGATGTCCACGCCGCCGAACTTCATTCTGGGGGATTGGCCAGCGGGGCTGGCGGTTGCGGTGGAAGCCGCGGCAATGAGGGATGCGAGACCCGTGCCCGCTTCGAGGAAATTACGCCGGCTGTGAAGCATGACGCCGACCTCCTGTGCTTACCCTGGTTGTAGCACAGGTTGGCGGATCACCTCTACACTGCTCGACCGATCGCTACCCAGCGTTGTGGAGATCATTCCGGCGAATCGGTTTCAGCAGCCCCGGTGAAGTTCCCATGTGGCGCTTGAAGGCCCGGTTCAACGCTGCTTCTGATTCATAGCCTAATTGCCGCTGCGGAGTCTCCTTCCTCTGGCAGCCCACGACAGCATGGCCAAAGCCAACGCAATCAGCAGTTCTGTCGAGGGCTCGGGAACGGCTGTGCCAACCGCCGTGATGTTGAGCGAAATGCCTCCGGCATTATCCGACACAAAGTAGTCGCGAAGCGTGAAGTCCAAGGTCGTCGTCGAAGCAAGTGTGAGTGTCGTTGAGAAATTCTGTACAGCTGGCAACGCGGCGACCTGCGCGGCCGAGGAGCCACCACCGGCTTCAGCGTACAGAATCGTATTCCGCGTTGAGTCGTTTACAATGACGAAAGCCCAACCCCACGAGGCTGTGAACACGTTGTAGCTCCACGCGTTGAAAGAAGCGCCCGGCAGTCCAGCCGCGTTCGTGATCTGATACGTGCCGGCGGCGAGTGTCAATTGAACGGGCGTACCAATTAGATTCAAGTGCTGCCCCGGCACAGGCGCCGGATCGCTACCACCCCCGTCGTAGGTGAAGCCATGCGAGGAATATTGATGATCGTCGCCTCGCTTGTCGAGCAAAAGCCAAGGGTTAGGATTCCCAAGAGTACGGCCTTCATTTTTGCTTCTCCTTCGTATATAGACGCATTCTTGATTGCCCGATTGTCCGTTGTAAGTTGCGACCCTCGCTTCTCGTAAGGAATCTTCGGCCATGCGTTCGCGAATCGGTCTGCGATTCGCACGTTGACAAGTTTATGGCCGCTCCAGATTCTCCGGCAGAGCATAAACATGCGCCCCCTGCTCCAGTACGGCCAGCGACCCTTTAGTACCTCTACATTCAGATCCCTGCGCGAAGGGCAGGAGAAGTAGATTAGGCAACGCGGCCGAGCAGGCGCGACACCTGCCCGCTGTTGAGATGCGAGGAAGCGGCGCGCGGAGAATCGCTTGGAACAGGGCATCGTCATCAACGTCAAAGAGGTCGAAACCAGGGTAGGAGCGGCCTTGCTTACTAACAGGTTGAGAGAGCTTGTCGAGCTTGTCCCGCCCATTGCGCGGATCCGGCGAGCAGTCGGAGCAGCAGGGCTGCGGCGGCAAGGCGGCGGCGGAGCATATTAACGGATCTCCACGCTTTCATACCAGGTCTGGTAATCGGCCTGATGCTGGCGCATGTCGGACTTGGTGGTTTTGAGAAATAGCAGGAAGCTGGCTTTGGAGCCGAAGCCGATGGCGGCGAGCAACACTTCGTCACCTGCTTCGGCACGGTAGACTTTGTAGCCCTTGCCTTTGTCGATCTGGGTCCAGTAGCGTTCGGCGATGCCCGTGGCTTCAATCCCGAATTGCACGATATCCCGTTCCGATTCGCGGCCCAGCTTGCCGATGCCGGTGAAGATGACGCCATCGTAGGTGCAGCGCACGCCGGCCCAGCCGCGGCCCCATTCGCGTTCCTCGATTTTGGTCCCCTGCGGGATGAGCATGCTGAAGCCGTAATCGGAACTGGTGTAGCGGGTCCAACCGTCCTGGGCCGTGAGCGCGGAGGCGCCGCATGCGAGAGCCAGCAAGACGCGCCTGGTGATGTTTGTCATTGGGAAACTCCTCTGCAGAAGACTTCGCCAAAAAGGCGCGGGCGCCCTCAACTTTTGGAAGATTATTTTTTAGCGGCCAATTCGTGGGCGAGCCACGCTTTCGCCATGCGCAGATGGCGGTGCACCGTGGCTTCGGAAATGGCGAGTTCGGCGGCGATCTCGACGTAGCTCAGCCCTGCGAAGTAGTGGAGTTCGACGATGCGGCCCTGGTTTTCGTTCAAGGCGAGGAGGCGCGTGAGGGCGGCATCGAGATCGAGGAAGGCCTCGGTATCGCAGGTTTCCGCCGGAGCAGCAGCGGAGCCGAGGGTAATGAAAATGAGCTGGCCGCCGCCTCGCTTGTCGCGGCTCGAGGCACGCAGGGTATCGACCAGCACGAGACGCATGGCGCGGCAGGCGAGAGCCATGAAATGGGCACGGTCTTCGACGCGCAAATCGGAGGCGGCGGCGAGACGGAGATAGGCCTCGTTGAGCAGCTCAGTGGGCTGCAGCGCACCATTGCGCAAACGGGCGTCGAGGTTGTAGCGGGCGATGCGGCGCAGTTCCTGGTAGAGCTCAGTGAACTGCGCGTTGACGTCCATCGCTACATTCTGGCAGACTCCAGGGATGTCCTGGATACCCGAGTTCCTGCCGTGACCGCGGAGCACTGGAAGCGGCTGCGGGATCTCTTTGACCAGGTGGTGGCGGCGCCGGAGGCGGAGAGAGCGGGACTGCTGGCAGGCGTTCCGGATGAGAGCCTGCGGCTGCAGGTGGCATCGCTGATTGCGGCGGATGAGGGCGCGGACGGAGTGCTGGATCGAGCGTTGCGCGGGGTGGCGCGAAAGCCGGTTCTGGTGGGGGATCACCTGGCGCAGTACGAGATTGTGGAGCCGCTGGGGCAAGGCGGTATGGGCGAAGTGTTTCTGGCGCGGCGGCGCGATGACTTACAGCAAAAAGTGGCGATCAAGATTGCGGCTGCCACGCTGACGAGTGAAGAGGCTTCGCGGCGTTTCCTGGCGGAACGGCGCATTCTCGCCGGGCTGAATCATCCGCACATCGCGCGGTTTCTGGACGCTGGGGCGACGGAAGCGGGCGTGCCCTGGGTGGCGATGGAGTTTGTCGACGGCAAGTCGATTACGGAATATTGCCAGGCTGCGAAGTTGCCCCTGGAGGCACGCCTGCTGTTGTTTGCGAAGGTTTGCCTGGCGGTGCAGCACGCACACAACAATCTGATTGTGCATCGTGACATCAAGCCGGCGAACATTCTGGTAGACGCGGATGGGGAGCCGCGGCTGGTGGATTTCGGGATCGCGAAGCTGCTGGCGGGCGAGGAGGAGGGATTGACTCGGAGCCAGTTCCGGCCGATGACCCCGCAGTACGCGAGTCCGGAGCAGGCAAGGGGCGAAGTGCTGACGACGGCCACGGACGTTTACTCGCTGAGCGTGGTGCTGCAGGAGGTGCTCACCGGCTGCCTGCCGCATGCGCTGAAGGGCGATCTGGAATTGATTGTACGAACGGGCATGCACCAGGATCCGTTGCGGCGCTATGCGTCGCCGGCGGCACTGGCCGAGGATTTGAACCGCTTTCGCAACGGGTTCCCGATTGCCGCGAGGCCGGACTCGTGGAGATATCGCGCTGGCAAGATGATCGGGCGGAACCGCGTGGCGTCGGTGCTAGCGGCGCTGGCGCTGGTGCTGGTGCTTTCGTTTGGGGCCGTTTCCGTTGTGCAGGCGCGGCGGATCGCGGAGGAACGTGATGCGGCGAACCAGGTGTCGGCGTTTCTTGTTGGGATTTTCGAGGGCGCGGACCGCGGGAAGACGAATGGGGAATCGGTGAATGCGCGGCAATTGCTCGACCGCGGGGCGGCGCGCGTGGAAAGAGAGTTGCGAAACCAGCCGAAGACGCAGGCCAGGCTGTATGCGGCTATCGGGCGTGTGTACCAGAATCTGGGAGCGACGGAAGCGGCGGCACAGATGTTCCGGAAGGAAGTGGAACTTCGCCGGGATGCGGGCAGTGAAGGGGATGCGGCGCTGGGCGATAGCATGCAGCGATTGGTGGAGGTATTGCGGCGGCAGGCGAAGTATAACGAGTCCATTCCGATGGCGAGGGAGGCGCTGGAACTCACGCGGCGGAGTTCTCCGGCGGAGTCACAACCGGTGGCCGATGCGCTGAATACGCTGGGGCTCAATCTGAATGCGAGCGGCAAGCCGCGCGACGCGGAAGCGGTGCTGCGGGAATCGCTGGCGATCAAGCGGAAGATCCATCTGCTGCCGGGATACGAGACCGCGGTGACGCTGCAGAACCTGGCGGATGTGCATCGCGCGATGAGCCGGCACGGGGAGGCGACGCCACTGCTGCGCGAGTCGATGGAGATCCGGCAGCGGCTGTATGGGGCCAATGATGCGCGGACGGCGCGGGCGGCGCACGCCTTGGGGATGAATCTGCATGCACTGGGGGAGAGCAAAGAGAGTGAGTCACTGCTGCGCTATGCGGTGGACGTCCACACGAGACTCTATGGGGAGCAACACCTGGATACGGCGAGCATGGTGAACAGCCTGGCGTCGCTGTTGCACGACCGCAAGCGCCATGAAGAAGCGGAGGCGTTATATCTGCGGGCGCTGAGTGTGCAGGAGGCACTGCAGGGGGCGCACAGCCCTGGAGTGGCGATCACGCTGAATAATCTGGGGACGCTGCGGCAGGACCGGGGCGATCTGGCTGGGGCGGAGGGCTTGTTCCGGCGCTCGGTGGCGATGCGCGAGAAGTTGTATGGAAATGGGAGTCCGCAGACGGCGCGGGCGAAGCACAATCTGGGCGTGCTGCTGATGGCGAGGAAGCAATACGGCGCGGCGGAGTCTTTGTTTCGGGAAGCGGTGGCAGGTTGGGAAGAGGCGACGGGGACATCCGGGGGAAACAGCAATCTGGCAGTGTCGCGGTTTCAATTGGCGATGGCGATTGTGCGTGGAAAAGGGCGGGCAGCCGGTGCTCAGATGGCTGAGGCGTCGATGGGTGAAGTGCGGCGGTTGTTGCCGGAGGCGAGTGTGACGCGGAAAAAGGCGGAAGCGCAGTATGCGCAATTTGTGAAGGAGGGCCGCCAATAGCCGCGCGGACCTCAGGGTTTGGCGATGCCTTCGGGGATGAGCAGTTGCACGGGGAATGGGGCGTTCCGGACGAGCGGCCAAACTCGCGGGTAGGAGGAGCCGTTGCCCCAGATCCAAAGGGAGCCGTCGGACTTGATGGCCAAGGAATTGTTTCCGGCGGCGAATACGGCTTTGACGCCGGCGATGCGCGGGGTGACAACAGTGGCTTGCTCGCGGCCGGTGACGCCGTTGCCGATTTGGCCCCAGTCGGAATTGCCCCAGGCACGCAGAGAGCCGTCTTTGAGCAGGGCGAGGAAATGGCGACCGTTGATGGCGCCGGATAGCGCGATGGCGTTGGCGACAACGGGGACGCGAATGGGCACGCGGGTGCGATCGTCGACGTCGCGGCGGCCGTTGCCGAACTGGGCCTGCTCATTGTTGCCCCACACCCACACGGTGCCATCCTTCTTCAGCACGGCTGCGACGCGGGTAGCAACGACGGCGGCGACATCGGTGAGGCCAGGGACTTCGGCAAGAGGTTGAATCTGGTCATCGGCAAAGATGCGGCCGAAGGGCAACTTGCCGGACATCCAGACGCGGCCCTCGGTGGTGAGGGCGAGAAGGAAGCCGGTACCCAGCGAGAGTTGCTTCACGGAAGGGAGATCGGTCATGCGCTCCGGCGTGGGGATTCTGGATTCCCCTTTGCCAAGGTAACGGCCGCCCCACATACTGACGCTGCCATCGCGGTGGATGGCGAAGGCGGAGTGGAAGCGCGCGCCGATGCCCGCGACGTTCGTGAGCGCGCTGACAGGGACGGGCGTTTCCGATCCGGAGAAGCATTTCTCTCCGCAGCCGAGCTGGCCCTGGAAGCCTGCGCCGAAGGCGAATACTGTGCCGTTGTCCAGCAGGACGTAGGAGGCGCGTTCGCCCGCTGCGATGTCGATGGCTTTGCCAGGGATGGCGATGGGGACGAAGACGGAGGCGTGGCCGCTGGAGTTGGGGATGGCGGCCTTGGGGCCGAGCTGGCCGTCGCGGGTGTCGCCCCAGCCGCCGATGGTGCCATCGGAGAAGAGGATCAGTTTATGGGAATCCCCGTCGATCTTTACGGGGACTCGTGCGTTCTGGGCGGAAAGGATTGCGGCAGAGAAGAAGAGTGCGAGGGACCACGGCCTCATCGCACAATTTTATCCGAGCGCAGATCCACGCTGACGACATCGCCTTTGGTATTGCGCAGGAAGGCTTGCCCCGATGCAAAGACAGGAGCGGTGAAGGCGCGTCCCTCAATGACGTGCGCGGAGCCCAGTTCCTGATAGCCGGAGGGGGAAGCTTCAGCCAGGACGAGGTCGCCGGTTTCGGTGAGAATCAGCAGCTTTCCGCCGACGGCGATGAGGCCGTTGAAGCCGAGCTTCGGCTCAGACCATTGGATCTTCCCGGTCTTCCAATCGAGGCAGCGCAGCGAGGTGGGCGATGCGCCGGCTCCTTCGGAGTTGTTGCCGTTGGGGCCGTAGAGGTAGCCGTTGAGCAGCACGCTGGTGTGCCAGTGGCTGGACAAGCCTTCCTGCTCCCAGAGCGGCTTGGTGTCTCCGGTGATGTCGAAGAGCGCGCCGCCGAAGGCTCGTCCGGCGGTGACGAACACCTTTGTTCCGTCGATGACGGGGTCGGGTGCATTGACGCCGATAGGTTGGCGCCGGGGAGTGCTCCAGCGTTCTTTGCCGTCGGCTGCATCGACGATGGTTAACTCGCGGGTGGAGTGAATGGCGAGGTGCATTTTCTGCCCGATTGGAAACGGGACCGGCGTGGCGTAAGCGCCGCTGCCGTCGCCCGATTTCCACAGTGTTTTGCCGGTGCGTGCGTCGAGGGCCATTCCACCGGAACTGGCGTTGAGGTAGATTTTGCCGCCCAGCACGAGGGGCGAGCCGGCCAGTCCGCCGAAGCGCGGGGTCTTGACGCCGTCTTCCTGCACGATGTTGCGGGACCAGATAAGCTTTCCTGTTTTGGCATCGAGGGCGAAGACGTCGCCCTTGCGGCTGAGAGTGTAGACCACTCCTCCGGAAACCGACGGGGTGGCGAACGGTCCATCGTAATCGCGGATGCCGACCTTTTCGTTGCAGGGATAGGAGTGTTTCCAGATGGTCTTGCCGGTGGCTACGTCGAGGGCGTAGATGGTGTCGGTTTCATTGGCGTTGCCCATGGTGTACGCGCGATCACCGGCCACGGTGATGGCCGAGTGGCCGATGCCGACGTTGATCTTCCACAGCAGCTTCGGGCCGCCTTTGGGCCAGGCGATGGCTTCGGTGGAGATGCCGTTGTGGTTGGGGCCGCGAAAGCAGGGCCAGTCCGCGGCGGAGAGTGTGCCGGAGGCGAGGATGCCCGTCAGAAGGACCGCGAGTTGCCGATTCATGGTTTCTATTGGACGACATTCGGCGGAAAATTGTGAGCGGTGGCCTCCACAATTTGCAAGTGCGACTTTCCGCGCCGGGTGTCAGAGGCGGGGATCGGGGATGGGGTAACCGCAGGCGAAGTGGTAGACGACCTGGTGGTGTTCGCCGTCGAGGTCGAGGTATCGATGGACGGAATCGTCGTAGAACGCTCCGATGCCCGTGGAGCGGAAGCCGAGCGCTTCGGAGGCGAGGTAGAGGCGCTGGCCGATGTTGCCTGCTTCGAAGTGGACGTAGCGATAGCCGCGCTCGCCGTGATCCGTGAGGGCGCGGTTCATGTCGGCAATCATGGAGAAGGTGACGCAGCTATTGGCGGCGAGATCCTGGCTGAGGCTGAGGCCGGCGGCCATGAGGCGCTGATCGCCGAGGCGTTTTCTCCGGAGCGTGCGGGTGAGGGGACAGAAACAGTAGAGGCCGGGGTCGAGCGAGTCGACGCGGTGGACATAGGCGTGGAGGGTGATGTAGCGGGCGGGGTCGAGGCCGAAGAGATCGCCTTCGAAATCGGCGGCGAAGGGGCGGGTGGTGAGGTCAAGGAGCGTCGAAAACATTTCGAAGGAAATTGTTTCGGAGCCGCCGCGGAAGTCGAGGGCTGAGCGGCGGTGCCGGACCGTGTACGCGAATGGGGTGTCAGAAGTGGCGAGCGGAGAGATTGGGATGGAGCCCTCGTTGGCGGTGGCGGGCGCGGGCTGGGCGATTGGGCTGATGGCGTGCAGGCTGGTGGCGAGGTGCACTTCGTCGATGGCGGGGTAAGGAGTGATCTCCGTGGAGAGTGCGTTTGGCTGGCCGCCGATCCAGTGCTTGGTTGTGGCCGGTCTCGTATCGATGGGGATGCCCGGGCCTTGGAGCGCGAGGATGAGCATCGGCCATTCGTCTTCAACACCAAGGAGGTCGGCGACGGCTTGGTCGGGGAAGTGGGCGAAGGCGAAGGCTTCAGCGCCGAGGGAGCGGGCGGCAAGGGCGAGGGAACTCCAGGCGTGGCCAGTGTCGTGGAGGCAGTACCGGTAGGCACGGTCGCGATACTTCCAGGCCTCGCGCCAGGCGATGGAGGTGAGAACGAAGACGAGCGGGCTCGATCGGAACCAGGGCGCGGGAGCCAGGTTGAGAAGTTCGCTGATGGGATCGCCGCCGGATTGGCGCTGCTCGGCCATGTGCGAAGAGGCGCGGTAATGGTAGAGGCCATCGGGCCAGCCGGCGAGGCCTTTCGCGGCGAAGTGAAATTCGGTGGGGTGGAGATTGCCGGAAGAGGGATTGACGCGGAGCGCGTAGCGGTGGCCAGTGGAAGGTACGGTTTTGGTGGCGCTGATGGAGGCGGAGTGAAAGAGGAGCGAGGAGAGGAATTCGGCGGCGCCTGCGGTGAGTGGTTCGGGGAGTGCGCCTTCGAGAACGCGGAGTGTGAGTGATTGCGGCGCCGGGGGATACGCTGGGAGATCGAGAACCGGCGCCTGTTCGTAGTGTCGGAAAGGCTCGGGCATGTTGGCCCAATCCAGGGTATGTGGTGACGCGTAGAGTTTTTCTACGGTGTGTTTAGTGGCCTCGTGATAGGCGAGAGCGCTAGCGATGGGTCGGATCGGCCGACTCCGTATCGATGCCGAGGTCTTTGATCGCCTGAGCCGCTTTGGCAGTGTCGAACTTGCCGTCGCGGGCGAGGCGGGCGAGAGTGGCGGCCGTGATGGAGGCGGCATCCACTTCAAAGAACTTGCGCAGGTACTCGCGGTTTTCGCTGCGGCCGAAGCCGTCGCAACCGAGAGTGACCAGGCGGCCGTTGAGCCAGGGCGCGATCTGATCGGGGACGATCTTCATGTAGTCGGAAGCGGCGATCAGCGGGCCTTTGGTGCCTTCCAGGGCCTTCACGACGTAAGGCACTTTCGGCGTTTCCGTGGGGTGGAGGCGGTTCCAACGGTCGCATTCCAGGGCGTCGCGGCGCAGCTCATTGTAGCTGGTGACGCTCCACACCTCGGTTTGGATGTTGTACTTTTCGGCGAGTGTCTTCTGGGCGGCTATCGCCTCATTGAGGATGGAGCCGGAGCCGAACAAGTGTGCGGCCGGGGCTTTGCCATTGAGGGTGCCGGCGAATTTGTAGATGCCCTTGAGGATGCCTTCGGTGACGCCTTCGGGCATCGGCGGCTGGGCGTAGTTTTCGTTGCCGATGGTGAGGTAGTAGAAGCGATCCTCGCCCAGTTCGTACATCCGGCGGATGCCGTCCTGGATGATGACGGCGATCTCGTAGGCGTAGGCTGGATCGTAGGTGGCGCACGTAGGGATGGTGCTGGCGAGTACGTGGCTGTGGCCATCCTGGTGCTGCAGCCCTTCGCCGGCGAGCGTGGTGCGGCCGGCGGTGCCACCCATGAGGAAGCCCTTACCGCGGGAATCAGCGAATGCCCAGATGAGATCGCCGACGCGCTGGAAGCCGAACATCGAATAGTAGGTGAAGAAGGGGATCATCGGCACGCCGTAGTTGGCATAGGCGGTACCGGCGGCGGTGAAACTGGCCATGGAGCCTGCTTCGGTGATGCCTTCTTCCAGGATCTGGCCTTCCTTGGCTTCCTTGTAATAGAGGAAGTTGTCTTTGTCGACGGGTTCGTAAAGCTGGCCCTGGCTGGCGTAGATGCCGTGGGAGCGGAAGAGGCTCTCCATACCGAAGGTGCGCGCTTCGTCGGGGATGATGGGAACGATGTATTTGCCGAGGCCGGGCTCTTTGAGCAGGCTGCGGAGGACGCCGACGAAGGCCATGGTGGTGGAAACGTCGCGGCCGGCGGAACCGGCCAGGGAATCCTTCAGCGATTCGAGTGACGGCGCTTTGATGTCGATGGGCTTGGGGTTGCGTGAGGGGACGTAACCGCCGAGGGATTCGCGGCGCGACTTGAGGTAGACCATCTCCGGGCTATCCTCAGGCGGACGGTAGAAGGTGATCTTCTGCACCGTGTCATCGGTGACGGGGATGTCAAAGCGGGTGCGGAAGTAGAGCATCTCCTGCTCATTGAGTTTCTTCTGCTGGTGGGTGATGTTACGGCCTTCGCCTGCTTCGCCGAGTCCGTAGCCTTTGACGGTCTTGGCGAGGATGACGGTGGGTTGGCCGGTGTGCTGGGTGGCCTTGAGGTAGGCGTTGTAGACCTTGGCTGCGTCGTGGCCGCCGCGCTTGAGCTTGAAGATTTCTTCGTCGCTCATGTCGGCGACGAGTTCGAGCAACTCAGGGTATTTGCCGAAGAATTTTTCGCGGGTGTAGGTGCCGCCATGGGCCTTGAAGTTCTGATACTCGCCGTCGACGCATTCAGCCATGCGTTGCAGCAGGAGTCCGCTGCGGTCCTTGGCGAAGAGGCGATCCCATTCGGAGCCCCAGAGCACTTTGATCACGTTCCAGCCTGCGCCGCGGAAGGCGGCTTCGAGTTCCTGGATGATGCTGCCGTTGCCGCGGACAGGGCCATCGAGGCGCTGGAGGTTACAGTTGACAACCCAGCAGAGGTTGTCCAGTTTCTCGCGGGAGGCGAGAGTGATGGCGCCGAGCGTTTCGGGCTCATCGGATTCGCCGTCACCGACGAAGGCCCAGATCTTGCGATTGGTTTTGGCGATGATTCCGCGGTTTTCCATATAGCGCATGAAGCGCGCGTGGTAGATGGAATTGATTGGGCCGAGGCCCATGGAAACGGTGGGGAACTGCCAGAAATCGGGCATCAACCAGGGGTGTGGATAGCTGGAAAGACCAGGATGCTCACGGAGTTCGTGGCGGAAGTTCTTCAGATGCTCTTCGCTCAGGCGGCCTTCGAGGAAGGCGCGGGAGTAGACGCCGGGAGAGGCGTGGCCCTGGAAATAAATGAAGTCGCCGGGCTCCTGGCCGATTTTGGCGCGGAAGAAGTGGTTGAACCCGACTTCGAGGAGCGTGGCCAGCGAGGCGTACGTGGAGATGTGGCCGCCGATGCCGTTGTCGTATTTGTTGGCGCGGACGACCATCGCCATGGCGTTCCAGCGGATGATGCTTTTAATGCTTCGTTCCAGGAAGCGATCACCGGGGTAGGGGACTTCATCGTCCACCGAGATGGTGTTGGTGTAAGGGGTGTTGATGTTCGCCGGGGCGGGAACTCCCAGGGTGGCGGCACGCTCCGTGAGCTTTTTCAGGAGGTAACGCGCACGTTCCGGACCAGCTTCATCGAGAACTTGATCGAGGGCCTCAATCCATTCGGAAGTTTCTACAGGGTCCGAGTCGGGTACGGCTCTTACGCCTGCTGCCGCAGGGTCGTCGGTAAATACCAGTTTTGAGCTAGACATGGTTGTGCTATCTCTTCAGGTTAGCATGGGGCGGCTTTGACCACCCGGATGGTGACGATGGCTTGACCAACGTGGCGCATGGTGTGCTCGGCGATATGCACCAGGAGAGAGTGGAGGGTGGTGGGGAGGCGTTTGCGGCCGATATAACGCGGTTCGGAGAGGGTGGCGGGGTCGATGTTGCGCACCTTTTGCGCGATAGCGTCGAAGGTTTGACGCATTTCGTGGAGCAGTTCTTCGCGCGTTGCGCCGGGGTTCATTTCGGATTTGAGTGTCTGGAGTTGGGCCTCGGTGAGGGCCTGGCCTTCGGCGTAGGTGAAGAGGCGGTCGGTGCTGCCGGTGATGTGGCGCAGATGGAAGCCGATGGGGCCGAGGTTGTGAGGGCTGGCCCAGAGTTGCTCGGTGGTAAGACCGGTGGTCCAGTGTTCGAGGTCAAGCAGCGCGTGGTCGAAGGCGTGAAGCAGGGGGCGGAGGAGCGGGTTGACTTCGGCGTAGGAGCCGGACATCCAGGGTTCGATCATGGGGGTTACGTTAGCATGAGTGCTGTGGGTATAGATCGACGATTGTTTCTAGCGGCACTGGGCGCCGGCTGCGGGAAGCGGCGGGAAACGGTGTTGCTGACGTTTCCGGAAAGCTATGGGCATCACTTGTCGCTCGCGCAGGGGCGCTATGAAGGGATGGCCGTGCGGGCGGTGTATTTGCAGTCCTACGCGAAGATGATGGAGGCGCTGCTGGCCGGGGATGGTGATGTGGCCACCGCGGCCTATGATGCCGTGCTGCCCCTGGCGGCCGAGGGGAAGGATGTGGTCGCGTTTTGCTCGCTCGCTCTGCGGCCGGGGATGGTGCTGGCGGCGCGGGACGAGATCGCGTCGGTGGAAGGGTTGAAGGGCAAAACGGTGGGGATTCCGGGGCCGGGCTCGTCGTCACACTTTTTGTTGAATGCGGTGCTGCGGAAGAAGGGAGTTTCGGAATTCTCGACGGCCGCGATTGGGGTGGCTGCTTCGGCAGTGGCAGCAGTGGAGCAGAAAAAAGTGGATGCGGCGATGTTGACCAATCAGGGCTGGAGCACGCTGCGGGGGCGCGGTGTGCCGCTGCGATTGCTGGCGGATCTGCGCGATGCAGCCGTGTCGCGCGAGTACTTCGGCGTGGAAAAACTACCGAGCCTGTGTCTGGTGGCCCGGCGGGAGTGGTTGGACGCAAATGGGGACGCCGCGCGCGGGATGGCGAAGGCGTTTCTAGGGGCGAACCGGTGGATGGCGTCGCATACGGCGGCGGAGATTCGGGCCGCGCTGCCCGATGCCGATGAGGCGGCGATTGAGGGCATGCGGCCGACTTTGGATGTGGACGGACGGATTGACGTGGAGTCAGCGAGCGCGGCGCTGGCGATCACGGCTGGGTCAGTGGAGCGGCTGGCGAGTGTGCGGCTGGATTTGCGGCGCACGTTCACCGACGCGTATTTGCGGTAATCAGCGCTTCGCTTTTTTCTTTTCGTTGGCTGCGTGGCGGCCGGATGCGGGGCCGGTGTCGGGGATCCCTCCAGCGGGGTTGAGCTTGTCGAGAACGGCCTGAAGCTTCTTGCGGGCGGCGGCGGCTTCGGGCGTGTCTTTGGCCAGCGGCTCAGTGAACGGGGCGTTCGACATGTCGCGGAGTTCGCCTTTCTGGTTCAGCTTGAAGCGCGCGTCACGGACGTACCACATGCGGGCGAGCTGCATGAACATCCAGTCGCGCTTGGGGCCAGGCTTGCCGGTGAGGGCAGGGACGAGGCTGACACCATCGATGGGCTTGGCGGGGAGTTGCGCGCCGGCCAGTGCGGCGAACGTGGGGAGGAAATCGGTGGAATCGGTGATTTGCGAGGAGACGACGCCTGCGGGTGTAGTGCGCGGCCAACTGGCGATGAAGGGGACGAGCGCCCCGCCTTCTTCCATGTCGCCTTTCGAGCCGGCGAGTGGCTTGCCATGCACGGTGGAACGGTCGGCGTAGTTGCCGGCGGTGCCGTTGTCGCCGAAGAAGATGACGAGCGTTTTTTCGCGGAGTTTCAATTCGTCAAGCGTGGCGATGAGTTTGCCGACGAGCTTATCCATGTAGTTGATGTTGTCTTTGTAGTGATCGTTGGTGCCGGGGGCGGTGTCCGGTGTGGGAAGGATTTCGCCGTGAACGTGGGACATGGAGTAGTACAGAAAGAAGGGCTTGGTGCGATTGCGGTGGAGGAAGCTGACGGCGAACTCATGCATCAGGTCGGGGAGATACTGATTGTCCTTGAGGGGTGTGGTGACACCGTTGAGGAGATAGTTTTTCCCGCGCTCCTGGGTGTTCCAGTAGGTGCCGCTCCCTTGGAATTTGAGGTGCTCATCGAAGCCGAATTCAGCGGGGCCGAGCGGAAGCTGGCCCCACTTGCCGACCATGGCGGAGGTGTAGCCCGCGGCTTTGAGGACGGTTGGGATGAAGGTTTCGTTGGCGGGTTTCATTTTGCCGGTAGCGTCCTGATTGGAGGCTCCGGTGCGGAAGCCGTAGCGGCCGGTCATGATGAGGGCTCGGGAGGGGCCGCAGAGGGGGGCAGTGTAGCCGTTAGTGAAACGGATGCCGGATTTGGCGAGGGCATCGATGTGCGGAGTGCGGAAGGCGTCGGCCCCGTAGCAACTGACGCCACCGATGCCGAGGTCGTCGGCGAGGATGAAAATGATGTTGGGTTTGGTCGCGGTTTGGCCAAGCGCGGAGAGGGCGGGGATGGTTTGCAGGAACTGGCGGCGTTGCATCAAGGAGATCGTATCTTAGAATGAGGTCGTGCTGCTTTCTCGGCGTGGGTTGATCGGATTGCCATTCGCAGGCTTGTTGCGCGGTGGAACGTACCGGCTGGATGCGAGGCGGGCCGCGGTGATGCGCGGTGTGCGGTTCCTGACCGACGTGGCGCGGAATCCGGTGCACTTCAAGGATTACGCTACGGATCTGATGTTCTGTTTTTATGGGTTGGCGGAGGCGACTTCGAACGAGGAGATGAAGCGGGTGTGTTGGGACGTGGGGCGCGAACGGGCGGCGCATTGGCGAGCGCAGGTGCCTGTGGTGCCGGAACAGGCTGGTCCTGTGACGATTTCGGATCTGGTGTATGGGTGCTTGTCGGCGGATGGACTGGGGTTTCCCAATGCGGCGATGAAAGAGGAGTTGGCGCGGCGCGCCGTGGGGTTGAGTGCGGTGCAGTTTCTGGGGTTTGATCCACTGCGCGAGGGGCCGCCATCGGATATTCCGAAGAAGTGCAAGCGGTGTAAGAAGTGGAGTGTGCGTGGCTCGCGGCAGTGTTTTCAGTGCAAGGGGAAGCTGACGATGATGAGCCGGTATGACGTGTTTTTTGAGGCTATGCTGACGGCGTATTTCGGGGAGCGGTATGGGATTCGATTGGGGGCTTCGTTCCCGGAGGTGATGCGATGGGTGCCCTCGTTGCGGCCGTATGTTGTGCCCGGGGGGAAGCTGCGTGGGGAGTTTTATAGTGTTGCCTACACAGTGACACATATCGTGTACGTTTCGAACGATTACGATATGCGGCGGCTACCGCGTGCTGATTTTGAAGCGGAGTTTGCGTTTTTGGCGGGGAATTTGCGGCGTTGTATCACGGGGAAGGATCCGGAGACGCTGGGTGAGTTTGTGGATTCGTTGCTGGTGCTGGGGATGGAGGAGTCCGACCCGCTGATCCGGGAGGGAATGGATTATTTGCTGGCGCATCAGAATGCGGATGGGAGCTGGGGAGATGCGCGGGACAAGGATATGTACAACCGGTATCACACGACTTGGACAGGAGTGGGGGCGTTGATGGAGTACAAGTGGGCGTAAATGGAGCAATGATTGTGGAAGTGAAAACGTGGACGCGTGAAGAATGCCAGCTGATGTTGGAGGCCGGGCTTGCGGGGCTGGAGCGCTACGAATTGATTGGGGGACGATTGTGCGAGAAGGAACGCAAGGGGCATCGCTACATTTGGGCGTTGATGCTGTTGGGCATCTGGCTGCGCGGCCTGTTTGGTGGGCTCAATGTTGTGCAGGGCGCGGCCATCGATGTTTCCGGAGAGGATCAGCCCAGGAACGAACCGGAGCCGGACATGATCGTCTTGCGGAAATCCATCGGTGAATACAAAGAGAGCATTCCGCCTGCGGAGATTCTGCTGCTGGTGGAGGTTTCCGACACGCGGCTTGGGTTTGACTTAACAACGAAGGGCGCGCTTTACGCGCGCGCGGGAATTGATGAGTACTGGGTGATGGACGTGCCCGGCCGCCGGGTGATTGTGCATCGGGGTGCGTCGCAAGGACGGTATCAGACCATTGATGCGTACTTTGCGGATGAGCAGATTTCCCCCTTGTGCGCGCCTGGGGCGTCGGTGCTGGTGGCTCGCCTGTTTGATGAAGCTTAGCGCTTCCGGGGCATGTTGGCGTCCACTTCTTTGAGCCACGCGTCTAAGCGGGCTTCCAGTTTGCGGGCCAACTCGGGTTGCGATTGGGCCTGGTCTTTGGCTTCCACCATGTCGGTATCGAGTTGATAGAGCTCCGTGTGGCCGTCCTCGTAGTATTTCAGGAGTTTCCAGTAGCCGGAACGAATGGCGCTGACCGGCGATGTGGTGGCGTAGTAGTGCGGGTAGTGGAAGAAGAGCTCGGTGCGCGGAAGTTTCGCTGACGGATCGCGCAGGAGCGGGACGAGGCTGAGTCCGTCGTTGTTCTTCCCGGGCGTGCCGGCGACTTCCTGCACGGTGGCAAACAAATCGGTGGAGACAACCGGAAAGGCGCAGGTCTTGCCTTTCGCCATGCCGGGGACACGGGCGATCAAGGGGACGCGGATGCCTCCTTCATAGAGCGAACCTTTGCCGGAACGGATAGGCGCGTTGTTGGTGACCTGGCGATTGTCGTAACGGCCGATGTAACCGCCGTTGTCTGAGATGAAGAAGATGGCGGTGCGGTCAGAGAGTTTACGAGTCTCCAGATGCTTCACCACGCGGCCGACGCTTTCGTCCAGGGAGTGAATCATCGCCGCCATCACGGGGTTCTGATGGCGCATGTCCGGCTTCATTTTTTTCGTGTAGTAATCGACCAGCTCCTTCTTCGCCTCGATGGGCGTGTGCGGTGCGTGATGCGCAAGGTAGAGGAAAAACGGCTGCGTGCGGGCACGGTCGATGACTTTGAGGGCTTCGTCGGTGAGGCGGTCCGTGAGATACTCGCCAGGCTTGCCGCCATCGAGTCGTGGCACGTAGCGGGTTTCGTTGCCGTGATGCTTGTTGCCGCGATAAGGGTAGAAGTAGGTATCGGGTGCACCCCAGTGCGTGCCGCCGATGTTGATGTCGAAGCCTTGGGTTTCGGGATAGTGGCCTGCGTCGCCGAGGTGCCACTTACCGATTGCCGCGGTGAGATATCCGCGGTCGTGGAAGATCTCGCCGAGTGTGATTTCTTCAAGTGGCAGATTGGGGCGCGAGACCGCTGGGATCAGCTTGGTGTTGTTGCCTGGCGGGCGGAGCGCGCCCTCATGCCAGATGGTCATTTTGAGGCGGGCCGGGTGTTTGCCGGTCATGATGGATGCGCGCGTGGGCGAACAGATGGGAGCCGCGGAGTGGGCATCGGTGAAGCGCACGCCGGAGGCGGCGAGCTTGTCGAGGTTGGGCGTTTCGTGGAGGTCGGCGCCGTAGCAGGCGAGATCGGACCAGCCGAGGTCGTCGGCGACGATGATGATGATGTTCATCGGGGACTGCGCGCGCGCCGGGGTGGCGAGCGCGGCCAGGGTGCCGAGGAAGGTGCGGCGTTGCATGCTCTACAGTTTCTAACTGGGGGTGGGCTTAGCGCAATACGGGGAGGACGGCTAGCGCGGTCCTTGCCTCGACCTCGCAGGTGAGGTAGCCTTCGTTGCGAATGGTGTTGGCTGCTCGCACGGTGATCTGGTAGACACCAACAAGGGCTGGGGCAAGTCCGGCGTAGAGAACGGGCATCGTGCAGTTGATGGAGCGCTGCAAGGTGGCGTTCGGCGGGGATGGCGCGCCGTTGTCGACGGGCATGTTGACTGCGCCGAGTCCGGTGGCGTAGAGATGCACGTACTCACCCTCACGTGCCGGATTGGCGGGGGTCACGAATGCATCCCAGTTTTCGTGGATGGCGAATACGCCGGGTTGGAGCGGAAGGAACGCGGGTGCGACGGCTTCGACAGGGAATGTCGCGCGCGCCGTGGTGCGGAAGGGCGAATCGGAGGCCGTCTCGATGCTCACTTCATGCGGGGCCGGCGTTATGTTCCACGGTGTTTGGAAAGTGATGGACGTGGGGCTGAGGGAATGGATGGCGGCAGGTTGCTGATTGATGCGGACGCGGACGCCGGCGAGCTCGGTGGGAAGCGGAGTTTGTTGAGCCTGGTGGTTGGCTGTGGCGAGCCCCTCGGCGGTGAGCGTGACGAGACTGCCTGGGACTAGAGTGACCGTGCCAGGATTGGACACCCCTGGTGTGCTGTTGACGAGTGTTTCGCTGAGCCCGGCGATGACGTCGTGACGGCGGAGTTGACCGGCTCCATTGACGTACCAGACGATGTTGCCATTGCCGGAGGCAACGTAGCGCAGCACTCCGCTTGGCTCGTTGGTGAGGCGGCGGGATGAAGGTGCAGTGCTCTCGGTGCGAAAGAGCTGACGGTTCTCGAGGAAGAAAACGGCGTCGCCGGCTGCCGTGAGGCTGGCATCCTGGCAGGTGGGCGCGCAGGTGTGGACGAGGGTTTCGCGGTTGTCGTTGAGGCGAAGGACGCGGAGTGTGATGGGGCCAGGGGCGCCGCGCAAAGTGTAGAGCACCGTGCTGCCTGCAGCGTCGATGGAGGGATCGAAGAACCAGGCAGAGTCGCTGGTGGAAGGAATGCGGAGTTCGGTTCGCTTGGTTAACGAGAGTATCTGGAGCGTGACTCCATCGAAGCCGGGAAGAACCGCGGTGCCGTTGTCGGCGATGACTCGGGCGGGGCCGGTTGGTGGCAATGGTGTGGCGGCGGTGACCGGTGGAATGAGCGGGTTCTCGGTATCGACGACGTAGAATTCGCGAGGGAACCCGGAGAGCACCAGCAGGTAGCGGCCATTGCGGCTGAGTCGCGCTTCGCCGGTGCCTGTGCGTAGGGTGCCGTTTGCGTTAGTCAGCGTATAGCGCTGGGTCAATGCGATCCCCGCGGGAGTGCAGCGAAAGCAGATGGCGCGGGCGTGATAGAGCAGCGTGGTGTTTCCGGATTGCGGCGCGGATAAATCGAAGTAATTGGTGAAGTAGGAATTCGGCGGCAATGGAATTGTGACCGGAGGGAGGGCAGGGTCCTCGCGTGGAACGGAGGCGAGGAGCTGCAAGCCGCTCGAGTCGAGGCGGTAGATGCGGCCCTGCTCGGGCTCATCGATGTTCTTGCGGGGAAGGGAAGTGTCGAACCAGACCACGCTGCCATCATCGTTGGTGGTGAGGTTCGCGATTTGCGCGTGGACGATGCCGCAAATGAAAAGCGCTAGAAAGTACATTTTCCCTGCGAACTGGAGTATCGCAAATTCCGTCTAAGCGTGGAAGGGAGACGTGTATGCTGCTGCAGAACCTGAGTGCCGATGTCCGTTACGCGTTGCGAATGATGGCGAAGAGCAAAGGCTTCGCGGCGATTGCGGTGGTGTCGCTGGCGTTGGGGATTGGGGCCAACACGGCGATCTTTTCGCTGATCGATGCGGTGATGTTGAAGATGCTGCCGGTGCGGGATCCGCAGCAGCTGTATGTGGTGGCGCGGGGGCAGGCGAAGCCATCGGTGACATGGAACTATCCGGATTACGAGGCCATGCGAAATCGCAACCGCGGGTTCGCGGGCCTGGTGGCGTACGACTACGGCGGCCCTTACGGTTGGAGTCTGGTTGGAGCACAGGACGCGGCCGCGCAATTGGCGCAAGGGACGATGGTGAGCGGGAATTACTTTGAGGTGCTGGGCGTGACGCCTGCGTTGGGGCGCGTGCTGAATCGGGAGGATGACCGGGCTCCGGGAGTGGGCCCGCATGTCGTTCTGGGCTACGATTTCTGGCGGCGGCAGTTTGCGATGGATACGCGCGTGGTGGGGCAAAAGGTGCGGGTGAACGGGTATCCCATGACCATTGTGGGGGTGGCTCGCGAGGGGTTCCATGGCGCGATTGTGGGAACCCTGCCGGATTTCTATGTGCCGCTGATGATGCGCACGGAACTGACCGGGCGGGCGAACTGGAACAATCGCAATCACTGGTGGCTGAACGTGATGGGGCGGCTCAAGCCGGGTGCTCCGGTGGCGCAATTGGAATCGGAGTTGTATGTCATCAATCAGGAGCAGGAGGCGGAGAACCGGAAGACGGCGGCGGATCAGCGGTTTGTGAACAAGGCCGAGCCGGTGAAATTGCTGCCTGGGGCGCAGGGGTATTCGTTCTTGCGGAACCGGATGTCGCAGCCTTTGATCGTGCTGATGATTGTCGTGGGCGCCGTGCTGTTGATTGCATGCGGGAACGTGGCGAATCTACTGCTGGCGAAGGCGGCGGCGCGGCAGCATGAGATTGGAGTGCGGCTGGCGCTGGGTGCAAGCCGCGGGCGGCTGGCGATGCAATTGCTGACGGAGAGCGTGCTGCTGAGTTTGTGCGGAGGCGTGGCGGGGCTGGTGTTCGCCTACTTTGGGGTGCAGGTGTTGATCACCTTCATGCCGCAGGGCGGATGGAACGTGGTGACGCTGGATGTGAGCCCGGACCTGCGGCTGCTGGGGTTCACGATTGGATTGTCGCTGCTGACGGGCATACTGTTCGGGCTGGCGCCGGTGGTGCAATCGTCGCGGCCGGCTCTGGCTTCGACACTGCGTGAGGAAACGGGGGCCACGGCGACCCGTTCGCGGTTCTATTTGCGCAAGGGGCTGGTGGTAATGCAGGTGGCGCTGTCGCTGCTGCTTCTGATCGGGGCAGGGATGTTTGTGCGGAGTCTGCGCAATCTGAATCAACTGGAGGCGGGGTTCCGTAAGGAGAATCTGCTGCTGGTGGATATTGATCCAAGCCGCAATGGGTACAAGGGACAGCGGCTGCGGGACTACTATGAAAATCTGCGGGCGCGAGTGGCGGCGGCGCCGGGAGTGCGATCCGTGGCGCTTGCCTCGATTACTCCGCTCGGCGGGTCACGGTGGAATCAGAACGTGAGCTTCCCGGGGTATCAGCCGAAGGAGAAGGAGCGGATGGTGGTGGATCAGAACAGCGTGAGCCCGCGGTTCTTTGAAACAGTTGGCATCCCGATTGTTTTGGGGCGGGATTTCCGGCCGGAGGACGATCCAACGGTCACGTTTGAGCGCCCGGCAGGGCCTCCGGGGGCGAAGAAGGCGGCGGAAGAGCTGGCGGGTCCGCGGTACGCGATCATCAACGAGACCGTGGCAAAGAAGTATTTCGGAGGGGAAAATCCGGTGGGGAAGCGGCTGTCGATTTCGGAGAAGTACGCTCCGGAGGAATCATTCGAGATTGTGGGTGTGGTGAAGGATGCGCGCTATTTCGGACTGAGAGAGGAGACGGAGGGGATGGTGTATCAGGCGACCTGGAGGCCGGGTGCGGCATCGAAGACGCTATGCATCCGGACCAATGGCGATCCCGCGGCAATGCTGGCGGTTGTGCGGCGGGAGGCTTCGGCGTTGGATAGCACGGTGCCCGTGTTGCGGTCGCGGACGATGGAGCAGCAGGTAGAGACAACGATTGTGCAGGAGCGATTGATTGCGCTGCTGTCGGCGTTCTTCGGCGGCTTGGCGCTGTTGCTGGCGGCGGTGGGATTGTACGGCGTGGTGGCGCATGGAGTGACGCGGCGGACACGGGAGATTGCGATTCGCATGGCGCTGGGGGCCGAGCGGCGGAACGTGCTGTGGCTGGTGCTGCGCGATGCGTTGTTGATGGTGGTGTTGGGGGCGGCGATTGCGGTGCCGGTGGCGATGGGGGTGACGAAGTTCGCAGCGGCATTTTTGTATGGAGTGACTCCGCGAGATGCGGTGAGCATGATTGGGGCAACATTGCTGCTGCTGGCGATTGCGGGGCTCGCGAGTTGGCTGCCGGCGCGCCGGGCGTCGAGTGTGGATCCGAATGTGGCGTTGCGGTTTGAGTGAGGCGCGAATGAGATCGAATGGGATAGGCTGAGAGGAGGATCTTCTGTAACTATGAACTTGACGATTGAATTGCGCGAAACGGATCTGCGGGCGCTTCAGACGAAAGCAGCGGCCCAAGGCGTATCCGCTGAGCAATACATCGTGCAGGTGCTGCAGAAAGATCTGGCGCCTGAGTGGTTGCGGGAATCCTGGGAAAGCGCCAGGCAGGAAGGTCTCGATCAACTCACCATGGACGAGATTGATGCGGAGATTGCCGCGGCACGGCAGGGGCGGCGAAGAGCCTCCGAATGATCCGGGTGGTTCTCGACACGAACGTGATTGTGTCGGCGCTTCTTCAACCCACTGGGCCACCTGCTCAAATTTTCATGCTCGTGTTGGGCGACCGCCTCCAAACTATGTCTGAGTGGGGCGGTATTCGGCGAATACGAAGAAGTGATTCGACGTCCCAAGTTCCAACGCGTTAAGGAAACCGTGGAGTTGGCCTTGTTGCCGATTCTCAGGGTGGGATTTCTCCAGACCCCGACGATGACGTATTTCTGGAATGTGCGATGGCGGCCAGAGCTGACTATCTGATCACAGGGAATACACGCCATTTTCCGCTTAGAGGCCGCAGGCCAATAAGTACAAAGACGCGATGACGCTTACAGAGACGCCGCGTGGTGCTGGATTTTGCGAATGGCTCCGGCAATCACTTCCATGTCCGTGCGGGGCCCGAGGAGCGTGGGCTGGGTCAGCCATACTGCCTCTTCGCACAGCTTGTCGTTTTCCGGGCAATGATTGCGCTCCTCCCAACGCTTCAGTTCCGCTTCAGAGAACACCCGGCGGAAGCCTCGGGTGGCGAAGGTGCGCTTGAGGAGCGGCTGCTTGTTGAGCGGAGTGTAGCCGCCGCTCGCCGGTACGCCTTCGGCCGCTAGCGCTTTGAGGAATTTCTCGCGCGGCATGTTGGCGAAGTGCTGCTTGTCGTAGCGGAACATGTAGAGGTGCCAGGCATTGCGCGTGCAACCGGGATAGAGCTTGGCGGGCGCGATGCCTTGCACTTCATTCAGCATCTTGGTGAGGTAGGCGGCGTTCTGCTCGCGGGTCTTCGATTGCGTTTCGAGACGCGTCATCTGGGCCATGAGCAGCGCGGCCTGAAATTCAGTGATGCGGAGGTTGAGGCTTTGCGAGTTGGCTTGGTTCGAATGGAACGCGCGGGTGGCCTCCATGAATGCTTCGTCATTGAATAAGACGGCTCCGCCTTCGCCGGAATTGAGATTCTTCGAGGCCTGGAAACTAAAGCATCCGGCGACGCCGTAGGTGCCGACTTTGCGGTTGCGCCATTCCCCGAGATGGGCCTGGCAAGCGTCTTCAAGCACGGGCACATTGTGTTTCTTGCCCGTGGCGAGGATGGAGTCGAGATCGACCGAGGCGCCGCCCATGTGGACGGGCATGATGAGCTTGGTGCGGTCCGTGATCTTCGCTTCGAGTTTCTTCGCGTCCATCTGGAACGAGGCGCGGTCCGTGTCGCAGAAGATGGGCAGGGCGTGTTTTTCCAGGATGACGTTGAGAGTGGCAACGAAGGTGTAGGGCGGCAGGATCACTTCGTCTCCGGCATCAATTCCGAGCGCGGAGATGGAGGCGAGCAAAGCACTGGTGCCGTTGGCGACGGCGAGACAGTGCTTTGCGCCGGTGAGAGCGGCGTACTGCTCTTCGAATTTGCGGACCATCTGGCCGCTGCCGCGATACCATTTGCCGCTGCGAAGGACTCCGAGCATGGCTTGCTCTTCGGTTTGATCGAAGACGGGCCACTGGCGTGTGCCGGTGAGTCTCATGGGCGTGCCGCCGAGCAGGGCGGGTTTATCCACTGGATTGGCGGAGGCAGGAAGTGCAGCCGCGGCGCTGGCTGTACCGAGGAATTGACGCCTGTTCATGGGTTCATGATATCGCCCTGGGCGGTGGAACGGGTGTAGGCGATGCGGTTGCCCTGGATGCGGTAGGCATCGTCAATCACGTCAGCGGCGGTGCGGAACATGTCTTCCGGCGGGATGCGGAGTTGGGCGATGAGGCGCTGCATCAGGTGTTCGTGCGGTTCCAGCGTGGCATCGGCGTGGATGTGGATGACGTTGACGCCGTGCGCGGCGAGGTGGCGCGAGACGAGGATCGTGCGATGACACTGCAGCGGGTCTTTTTCGGCGCAGAGGATGGCGAGGGGCGGGGAAGCGTCAAGGAGCGCGACGAGGCGAGCGATGCCTTCCCGGAAGTTGGTTGTTTGGGCGATCCGCTCATACTGCACCTTGCCGTTGCTGTAGCAGGAGGCGTCCTCAGTGCGCGCCCCAAGTTCACGGCCGAAGAAGTGATAGGCAATGCCCGCCGTATGGAGCGACCGTTCGAGGTTGGCGCGGGTGAATTGCGGATGGCGGCGGCTGAAGGGAGCGGAGCGAACGTCAGCGACGGCTCCGATCTGGTGGGTCACAAGCAGCGTGAGGAATTCTTCGATGCGGTGGGTGGAATGGCCGATGGTGTAGATGGTGGGCATTCACTTAGCGGCGAGTTGCGAGATGTGATGTTGCAGGTGGCGGAGGTAATCGCGGATGAGATCGTCGAGGCGCATCACTTCACCGTCTTCCAAGCGGCATTCCACGGAGTGCGCGTCCTCGGGAATGCGTTCCACGGCGCGGGTCAACAGCTCATTGTGGATGCGCCAGTAGTCAAGCACCTCTTCCCAATCGAGGCTGGCGTAATCGTGCAGGCGCACGCTGCCGGTCTGGTCGTAGCGGGTGACGGCGAGGGCGCCCGTGTTGGCCGCGGTGAGGAAGCGGACGTGATTGTAGAGGCAGGAATCAATCATGTGGCCGAGCAACTCGACGCGGCGCCAGCCTCCTTCGCGGAAGGGCTGCTGCGCCTGCTGGGCATCGAGTGCGAGCAGCGCGCGGTGCGCCTGGTCGATGGCTGTGCGGAAATCGGAACCCAGACTCATATCTCCACAATACACATGCGCGGACGTGCGATAGGATAACTGCGTGCGTTACTTCCTTCTGATGCTGATGGGCATGGCGGCCTGGTCCGCTGATTGGCTGCAATTTCGCGGCTCACACGGACTCGGGGTCGCCAGCGAACGGAATCTGCCGGTGGAGTTTTCGCCTTCGAAGGGAGTGGTGTGGAAGACGGCGGTGCCGGAGGGCAAGTCATCGCCGGTCATCGTGGGCAAGCGAATCTGCATGACGGCGTCGGCGAAGGAGACGCTGGAAACATTTTGCCTCGATCGTGATTCGGGGAAAATGCTGTGGCGGGCGGCGCTGAAACAGGAACGCAGTGAGAACCGGCACAAGTTGAATCATCCCGCGTCGCCAACGCCGGTCAGCGATGGCACGAATCTATATGTGTTCTTCAGCGATTTTGGGCTGCTCTCATATACGTTGGAGGGCAAGGAACGCTGGCGGATGCCGCTGGGGCCGTTTTCGAACTTGCATGGGATGGGGGCGTCGCCGGTGCTGGCCAAGGGGAGGCTCCTGCTGGCTTGCGATCAGGATACGAAGGCGTTCCTGATGGCTGTGGAGAAAGACAGCGGCAAGGTGTTGTGGAAGGCAGACCGCTCCGATTTCACGCATTCGTTTTCGACACCCGCGGTGTATCTGCCGGAGAAGGGCGAAGGGGAAGTGATTATGCCCGGGGCGTACCAGATGGTTTCCTATTCGCTGGAGACAGGAAAGAAATTGTGGTGGCTGCGCGGGTTGACGTGGCAGCCGAAGTCGCCGCCGATTATTAGTGGCGACACGCTGTATTTCAACGGCTGGGCTCCTGGAGGAGATGCCGGGCAGCAAAAGGATCTGCCTCCGTTCGAGGACGTTGTGAAGGTGGCCGACGCGAACAAGGATGGGAAGCTGTCGCAGGAAGAGATTCCACCGGAGCTGAAACATTCCGGAAGCTGGCAGGCGATTGATCTGGATCATGACGGGTTCATGGATGCGCGCGACTGGAGTTTCTACCGGGCGCGGCGGGCGGCGCGCAATTCGCTGATGGCGGTGAAGCTGGGAGGGCGCGGAGATGTCACGGGGTCGAACATTATGTGGCGCTATGACAAATCGCTGCCGGACGTCCCGGTGCCGCTGCTGTATGCGAACACGCTGTTCCTGGTGCGCACGGGCGGGATCTTCACAACGGTGAATCCTGCGTCTGGGGATGTTTACAAGCAAGGGCGATTAACCGGCGCGCTGGAGGGATATTATTCGTCGCCGGTGGGCGCGGATGGGAAGGTGTACATCGCCAGTGAGAACGGGAAGGTAGTGGTTCTGAGAGCGGAGCCCCAGTGGGAGATTCTGGCGGTGAACGACTTCGGAGAGGATATTTACGCCACGCCCGCGGTGGTGGATGGGCGGATCTATCTGCGTACGCATGGGGCGCTGTACGCGATCGGGGCGCGGTAGCGACGCGCGAGAAGGCATTATATACTGGCCTCCACAGGATGCTTCTTCCCCGCGCGGCTCTCTTCCTCCACGCGGCTGCTCTGTTTGCGGCCGATGGCGTAGAGGTGTCGGCGCGGAAGATTTTAGAGGCGAAGTGCATATCCTGTCATGGCGCGGCGAAGATGGCGGGGCTCGATTTGCGCACGGCCGATGCGCTGGCGAAAGGCGGTGGACGCGGGCCCGCGGTGGTAGCGGGGAAGCCTGACGCAAGCCTTTTGATGAAGGCGGTGCGCAAAGCCGGTGAGTTGAAGATGCCGCCGGGCAAGGATTCATTGAGCGCTGCGGAAATGGAAACGCTGCGGCAGTGGATTGCGGAAGGTGCGAAGTGGACCGGGGCGAGCGCCGCGGCAGTGCCGAACTGGTGGAGCTTCCGGCCCGTCACACGGCCCGCGATTGCCGCGCCGGTGAAGCCGAATCCTGTCGATCACTTCGTGTGGGAGCGGCTGAAGAAAGAGGGATTGACACCGTCGAAGCCTGCTTCGCGAGCCGCGCTCATCCGGCGGGCGACATTTGATCTGCACGGGCTGCCACCGACTCCCGAAGAGATCACAGCGTTTGTGAATGACACCGCGCCGGAAGCTTATGAAAAGCTGCTGGACCGGCTGCTGGCTTCGCCACGCTATGGCGAGCGCTGGGGACGGCACTGGCTGGATGTGGTGCGCTACGCGGATACAGGCGGCTTTGAGACCGATGTGTACTTCGCCAACGCGTGGCGCTATCGCGACTACGTCATCCGTTCGTTTAACGAAGACAAGCCGTACAACGTCTTCGTCCAGGAGCAGATTGCGGGTGATGAAATCTGGCCCGACAACCTGGATTTGAACGGCAGTTACGAAATCCCGAAATCGAAGCTGGCCAATCTGGAGAAGCGCATTGCGACGGGGTTGTACACGCTGGGCGCGCTGCCCGTGGAAGACACGTTCTTCGGCGATCAATATCGGGCGGAATGGCAGGCGGAGGCGGTGGAAACTACGGCCGCGGCTTTCCTTGGGCTGACGTTCAATTGCGCCCGGTGCCACGATCACAAATTCGATCCGATCACGCAGAAGGATTTCTACCGGCTGTCGGCTGTATTTGCGGGAAGCGAAGACCGCGAAGTGCCGATTGTGAGCCGGATGGGGATTTACGAATTCACGCGCCATCAGACGCGGTGGGTGATTGCCGAGCAATTGAAGGCGAAGCTGATGCGATTGGATGCTGCCGCACGGGCCCGCAAGGGGCCGCTGACGCCCACGGAGCGTGATGAGCGGGAGAGCCTATTGCGCCAGATTGGCGACGCCTATATCAAAGCGCCAGTGCAGGTAGCGAAGGCGAATCTGTTGATGCATACCGAGCCCGTGCCGGACACCTATGTGCTATCGCGCGGCGATTTTCAGCAGAAGCTGGACAAGGTGCGTCCCGGGTTTCCCGCATCGCTGGGACCTGCGCCAGAGATCGCTGAGCCCGATCACAATCTGTTCATCCCGCAGCGGCGCAAGGCGCTGGCGGAGTGGCTGACATCACCGCAGCATCCGCTTACGGCGCGGGTGATGGTGAATCGCATCTGGCAAGGGCATTTCGGAAGGGGCATTGCGGGCACGCCGAATGATCTGGGCAGGCAGGGCGAAGCGCCGTCGCATCCGGAATTGCTCGATTGGCTGGCGGCGGAGTTTGTGGCATCGAACTGGAGTGTGAAGGCGATGCACAAACAGATGATGATGAGCGAGGCGTACCGGTTTGCGAGCGATGGGATTGAGCCGAATCTGGCAAAGGATCCGGACAACCGCTATTTCTGGCGGATGAACCGCCGGCGGCTGGAGGCGGAAGCAATTCGCGATTCGATTCTGTCGGTGTCGGGCGTGCTGAACACGAAGATGTTTGGCGTGCCGGTGGTGGCTCCGCTGGCGGCCGATGAACGCGATGGAATGCGCGATGCTTTGCAGTGGCCGATCTCTTCGGATCCGGCGGAGTATGACCGGCGGAGCATCTATCACTTCGTGAAGCGATCGTTCCGGAGCCCGATGATGGAGACCTTCGATGCACCCGATAGCACGGCGTCGTGCCCGCGGCGGGAATCGTCGACCGTGGCTCCGCAATCGCTGGCGATGATGAATGGCGAGTTCTTCCATCAACAGGCGGAGCAGTTCGCGGCGCGGTTGCGGAAGGGTTCGGACACCCCGGAAGCGCAGGTGCAGCGGGCATTCTGGCTCGCCTTGGGCCGCGCGCCATCGGATGAGGAGCGTGCGAAAGCGCTTGCCTATCTGGAACGGAACAGCCTGCAGAAGCTTTGTTTGCTGCTATTCAATTTGAGCGAGTTTCTCTATGTCGATTAGTTCGCGGCGGCGCTTTTTAACGCATTCCGGCCTGGGGCTGGGATCGCTGGCTTTGCATGATCTGGCGATTCGTGCTCAGGCGGCGGGTCCGCTGGCGGCGAAGCAACCTCCACTGCCCGCATCGGCGAAGAACGTGATTTTTCTGTTCATGCATGGCGGCCCGTCGCATCTGGAGACGTTTGATCCGAAGCCCGCATTGAATGAACTGCACGGGAAGCTGGTGCCGCCTTCGTTCGGGCACGTGCAACTACAGTTTTCGCGATTCAACGAATCGCCGGTGTTGGGATCGAAGCGCACGTTTCAGAAATACGGGCAATCGGGCACGGTGGTGTCCGATCTGTTCCCGAATGTAGCGAGGCATGTGGACAAGCTGGCGGTGATCCGTTCCATGTACCACGATGGATTCACGCATACGGCGGCGCTGAACTGGTTGAACAATGGATGGCCGCGGCTCGGCCGGCCGAGCGTCGGTTCGTGGATCACGTACGGGCTAGGGTCAGAGAGCGATTCGCTGCCTGCCTTTGTGGTGATGCTCGAAGGCGGCATCAAGTGCGGACCGGTGGCGTATGGGAACGGGTTCCTGCCGGCGGTGTATCAAGGGACTTCGTTGCGCACGGGCGGTTCGCCGATTTTGAATTTGAAGCGCGCGGAGGGAGTGAGCGAGCAGCAGCAGCGGGAATGGCTGGATACGCTGCGCTGGTACAACGAGAAGCACAAGGAATCGCGAGCGGATGAATCGTCCCTGGATGCGCGGATTTCGGCCTATGAACTGGCGTTCAAGATGCAGATGGCGGCGCCGGAACTGGCGGACCTGAGCAAGGAATCGGCGGCGACGCGGGCCCTGTATGGATTGGACGATGCGCGGACGCAGTCCTTCGGCACGCGCTGCCTGATGGCGCGCAGACTGGTGGAACGAGGCGTGCGTTTCGTACAGGTGTGGAGCGGCAGCACCACCGGCGATCAGGATTGGGATGGGCACAAGCAGTGCGATGACAATCATGTGCGCATGGCGGGGAAGACGGACAAGGGTGTAGCGGGATTGCTGGAAGACCTGGCGGGGCGCGGTTTGCTGGACAGCACTCTGGTGGTGTGGGGCGGGGAATTCGGGCGCACGCCGACTTCCGATGGCGGGATGAATGGCGGCGGCGACACCCTGGGGCGCGACCACAATCCGTATGGATTCACGATCTGGATGGCGGGCGGCGGCGTGAAGGGCGGCAAGGTGATTGGACGCACGGATGAGATCGGGCTGCGGGCGATTGAGGATCCGGTGCATGTACACGATTTCCATGCCAGCCTGTTGATGCTGATGGGCGTGGATCACACGAAGCTGACGTATCCGTTCCAGGGACGCGATTTCCGGTTGACCGATGTGCATGGGAAAACGGATCTGGTGGCGAAGCTGCGGGCCTAGCGCTAGTGTGGAAGCAGGAGGTGCGTATGACCGCCCCCGTGACCATGGAGAGCATCCGCCGGTTCCTGAACATGCATCGCATTGCGATCGCCGGCGCATCCCGCAATCCACAGGACTACAGCCGCATCGTGGCCAAAGAGATGGAAGCGAAAGGGTATGAAGTGCTCTTTCTCAATCCTGGTGTGGGCACGATGGATGGCAAGGTGTCGTATGGCGCTGTCGATTTGATTCAGCCACCGCCCGAAGGCGTGGTACTGCTGGTTCCGGAGAGCCGAATTCTGGAAACCACGCGGCTCTGTTTGCGTGCGGGCGTGGGCCATTACTGGTTCCGGCACGGTGAGAAGACGAGTGCGGATTATGCGGCGGCGATATCCGAAGCGCGCGCGGCTGGGGCCAATGTGGTTGCCGATGAGTGCCCGCTGATGTTTCTGCCCGATATGGCGTGGGTTCACAGGGCGCATCATTTTCTGCGGCAGGTGACTGGCACGCTGCCGGGTTAAGTGCGAAGGATAACGCTTCCAATGTCCGTCACTCCGTCACCACCGCGCCGGTATAACGCCAGCGGTACATATAACGGTGGAGGCCGCCATTCGTGAGTCCGGGAGCCTCGAACTTCACCGGAGTCATCGCATCCTGTGTGAAAATGACTTCCGCTTCCGGCGCCGGAGCAAGCCCGTAGAAATCGAGCGTGAAGAACTGTACCGCGCCCAGAGTGGCGATACGGTCATTCCAAATGGCCCAGTTCCCCGGAAAAGGCCTCACAGGATTGCTGTGCACACCCACGCGCACCCAACTGGCCGCATCGCCGCCGCTCCAACGGAATCGCGGATAGCCGCCGGCAGCCGTGCTTCCCTCACCGATTGTGGCGCAACGCCGGATGTGATCTCGCGCTCCCACGTCAACACCGCAACACTCTGCACGGGTGGATCGACGCATTTGCCCCCACCGCGCCGGACGGCGATGGTGACGTTTTGGCCAGGAGAATGATCGGAGACCAGACGAAGAGGAATGGCACAGCCGTCCGGAACCTTGTCGGGGAGGCTGAAAAGTCGGTTGCAACTAAGCATCCTCCTTGCCGCAACAAGCGCCACCAACGCAATGAACTGGAACGACATCGTCAAGTGAGCGCGGCCATGCAACCCACACGAGCCACCGCCTACACGAATCGACGAGCACCGGCACCGCTTCGCCGCCTGGGCTGCGGCACGCGCCGCACAACGCGGCTCCCTCAAGACGTCGGCATTCCAGCAGGCACTCGATCAGTGCGGCATCAGCGATTTCGTCCAACAGCCAGGCGCGCTGGCAACGGACGCGGCCACGTTCCGCACGCACCATCAAGCGTGGTGCCGTCACATCGTTACATCGCTCAATCATCCGTCCGTCACGTTCGGCAGAGCGGTGAAACTCATCGCGGTCTGCCTTAAAGCCATGGTCGTCATCGCCCACCCAGAAAGTCCACTCGCTGCTGTCGCGTACCCGCCCATTGACCGCATTCTTCTGGCAACCATCGCCAGCGCCCAACGAGAACGACACTGGACCACGCACGCCGGAGCAAACTGAGCGAGCACGACTACTACCAACTCATTGACAAGCTGCAGCGACTCCTGCCGCCAGGAGCACCATTCTGGACCATCGAGCAACACTGGACCGCAGGCGACGAAGAATAACCCATCCAGCTCTTGCGACAATGGGAGTGCTTCAAGGAGACAACCACGAACATGCAGGATGGCAAGCACACGTCACCCAGCAAGATCGATCACTACCATGCCTCTTCCCTCCGACATTAGCGCTATCACCGCAATTGACCTGCAGCGCATGTACGATGACCAAGAGCGAGAAAACCGCTTCATCGAATACAAAACTGACTGCACGTTCAACGAAGCATCCGACAAAATCCGGTTCCTCTCTGGAATCAGCAGCTTCGCCAACACGGACGGCGGCGATTTTCTCATCGGCATTCCCGCAACCGATGGTATCCCCACAGGCATCGAGGGCATTCCTGCAACCGAGGTCGATGCCCGCATGCGGCAACTCACGCAAATCATCAACAACGGCATCACGCCCCGACCCCACCACCACATCCAACCCATCACGGTCGCCGCAGACCGTGCTGTGCTCCTCATCCGCGTCAGCAAAAGCTGGAACGCGCCACACCGCGTGACGTTCGCAGGGCACGACAAATTCTACGTGCGCAACAGCGCCGGCAAACACCCAATGGACCTTGAGGAACTCCGGCACGCATTCACCATCACCGGCACACTCAGCGCACGCATGCACAATCTTCATCAAGACTTGCGTAGCAAGCTGTTGGACCAGCATGTGGTGTCGCAACTCGCACCAGGGCCGCTCCTCATCATCCACCTGATTCCGTACGCCAGCCTCGACCCGCAGCACCAGATCAACCTGCAAGAATCCGAACGGCACGCCCACCTTCTCGAAGCACCTCGCGTCTCACACACAAGTCGGCGGTACAACATCGACGGCATCATAATGACGAGCAGCAACGAGGAGGGGAAACTCGCAGCGTACACGCAACTCCACCGCAATGGCGTCATCGAAAGCGTCACGACCACACTCACTACACCCTACCGAGACGATCGCATCCACACTGGAATCAGCCCCGGCGGCATCCCCAGCCTGCTCCTGATCCCACGAACGCTCAAAGCGATACGATGTTTTCGGCAACTCCTGCAAACCATTGGCGTCCCAACTCCCATTGCCGTGATCATGACGCTCACCGGCATCAAGGACTACCAACTCGGCGTTGACCAACGACACGATCGCTTCTTCTCAAGAGCGACCTACCCTATTGACCGGCCGACGATCACACTCCCCTCCGTCTTGATTCAACACCATGATGAGGAACTGGCCACCACGTTGCGGCCACTCTACGATGGCCTGTGGCAAGCGGCAGGCTGGGACCGGTGCCGCGAATACGACGAGAACGGCGCGCTCGCCATCGACAAGTCTTGGTTCGGCAACTAGCGGTCAACCGCAGTGATGAACCACTGATCAGCAACCGTAGTCGCCAAGGACTATACCAAATGCGAATCGAACCCAGCAATGAACGAGAACCAACCCAATCCAAACTTCAGTCACCACCCAAGCTAATTTATTTTTCTTCTGCCATTTCTACCATTTGCCGCCACTTTTCGCCATCCACCCACCGCGAAATTCTCACCCTGCCTGCTACTCTCCCACCAGGAGATCCAACATGTCCTCCTTAACAACACAGCAACTCCAGGTGATCCAGGCCCTGTCCTCCGGCCTCAGTGTCACCGCCGCCGCCGATGCCGCCGGCCTCCACCGCACCACCGTCCATCATTGGTCCCGAAACATCCCCGAGTTCCGAGACACCCTCGCCGCTTCCAAACAAGCCCACATCGATATCTACCGTGACGGGATGAATGCCCTCGCTGCTCCAGCCATTACGATCCTTCGTAACATCATCGAGGACGAAACCGCGTCACCGGCCCTCCGTGTCCGCACCGCCCTGGCCATCATCAAGTTCGTCACCACCCCGGAGAAAACCGTCGCCCCGAAGGAGACCGCCACCGACCAACTCCTCGACGCTGCCTACCTCACCGGTTACCGCCAGGCCCAGCAGAACGCCGCCGCCCCCGAAGACGAAATTCATCACAATTCATCACTTTCATCACAACAGCACCCAATTGTAGAAAAAATACAAAACGAACCCGCGCCCCAAACCCCACGCAACGCTCTTTGCCCCTGCGGCAGCAAGCTCAAGTTCAAACGCTGCTGCGGTAAGGACGCACCGCCAGTGCTTCACGGCGTCGCCGCGTGACAAAGCCTTACGCCAGGATCTCCTGGATGACGTTGCCAAACACGTCGGTGAGGCGGAAGTCGCGGCCGCTGTAGCGGTAGGTGAGGCGCTTGTGATCTAAGCCGAGGCAGTGTAGCGCGGTGGCGTGCAGGTCGTGCGGATGGACAGGCTTGTCCACGGCCTTGAAACCGAATTCGTCGGTAGCGCCGTAGGCCATCCCACCCTTGAAGCCGCCGCCGGCGACGACAAGCGAGAAGCCGTGGTTGTTGTGGTCGCGGCCGTTCTGGAACTTCACCAAACCGCTGACTTCGACGGCAGGTGTGCGGCCGAATTCGCCGCCAATGATGACGATGGTTTCCTTCAGCAGGCCGCTCGCCTTCAGATCGTCGAGCAGCGCGGCCATCGGCTTGTCCGAAGTCTGCGCCAGCTTTTTGTGGATGAGGATGTCGTCGTGGTTATCCCAGGGCTGGCCATTGCCATAGTAGACCTGGACCATGCGCACGCCGCGCTCCACCAGGCGGCGGGCGATGAGGCAGCCGCGGGCGAAGTCGCCGTCCCCATAACGCTCGCGCACCTTCTCGGGTTCCTTGGCAACGTCGAAGGCATCGAAGGCTTCGGTCTGCATGCGGTAGGCGATCTCCATGGATTCGATGCGGGATTCGAGTTGCGGGTCTTCCCCTTCGCGCTTCAAGTGCATACGATTGAGCTTGCCGAGCAGATCGAGTTGCTTGCGCTGTTCAGGCTGCGAAAGCTGCTTGTTGCGCAAGTGCTGGATGAGCTTCTCCGGCTCTTTTTCGTTATTCGGAATATGCGTGCCCTGGAAGATGGCGGGCAGATAGGCGGACGACCAGAGCTGCGGTCCGATGACGGGCAGGCCGGGGCAGAGCACGACGAAGCCGGGCAGGTTCTGATTCTCGGTGCCGAGACCGTAGTTGAGCCAGGAGCCCATCGAGGGGTGGCCCGGGAGCACGTGGCCGCAGTTGAGCATGAACAGCGAGGGCTCGTGATTGGGCCGTTCCGTATGCATGGAGCGGATGACGCAGAGGTCGTCGGCGTGGCGGGCGAGGTTGTCGAAGATCTCGCTGATTTCAAGGCCGCTTTGGCCGTAGCGGCGGAATTGGAAGGGCGAACTGAGCAGGGCTCCGGTCTTGCGTTCCGTGCGCAGGTTGCCCGCTGGAGCGGGCTTGCCGTGATACTTCGTGAGCATCGGCTTGGGATCGAAGGTATCCACCTGCGAGGGGCCGCCGTTGAGGAAGAGATAGATGACGTGTTTGGCCTTGGGCGTGAAGTGCGGGCCACGGTTGACGGTGGTGGCCGCGCTCAACATGCCGAATCCGCTGCCCATGGCAGCCAGTACATCGCGTCGGGTGGGTTGCATTTTAGTAGAAGACGAACTCATTGGAACTGAGCAGCACCTGGGCATACTGGGGCCAGGCTTTGGCATTGGATTTGAGGTAATCGAGACCGGCTTCGAGCTCCAGTTTGTCCGGATCGCGATAAAACAAAATACGGTAAGCGTGTTTGATGCGTTCGGCGTCGGCGGCAGCGTCCTTTTCCATGCGGGCGGCGAAGGCCGAGGCGCGGTCCATGAGGAATTTGCTGTTGAGGAAGTAGAGCTGCTGTAAGGGCGTCGCGGTGGGGATACGCTGCTCGGAGGTGCTGTTGGGATTGGGGAAATCGAACAGCGACAGCGTGCCATCCAGGCGGCGCCGGCTGACAAAACCGTAGACCGTGCGGCGGATGTTCTGGTCTTCGGTGAGGCGCATCGGCTTGCCGCCGGCTTTGTCGTCGAGTTCGCCCGATGCATTCAGCAGCGAGTCGCGCAGGCTTTCGATATCGAGGCGGCGTCGCGTGGTGCGCCAGAGGAGACGATTCTCGGGATCGGTTTCGAAGTTCTTCGCGTCGTTCGCGTAGCCTTCGCCATAGGCTGCGCTGAGGGTCAGCTCGCGGAGGAAGGGTTTCAATCGCCAGCCTTGCTCCATGAAGCGCGCAGCGAGCGAATCGAGCAGTTCGGGATGGCTGGGCCGTTCGCCAAGCTGGCCGAAGTTGCTAAGAGTGCGCACGATTCCCGTGCCGAACAGATGGTGCCAGATGCGATTGACGAAGACGCGCGCGGTGAGCGGGTTCGTGTTGCTGGCGATGGATTCGGCCAGTTCCAGGCGTCCGCTGCCTTTGGTGAAGAGCTGGCGGTCGCCATCGCAGAGGATGGTGAGGAAGCCGCGGGGCGCTTCTTCGGCGAGGTTGTCCATGGCGCCGCGGATGCGGACACGCTCGGTCTTCAGCTTCTCGCGATCCTTGATGACGTGATAGTAGGGGTACTGTTCGGGAACGGCTTTCTTGCGCGTGTCGAGTTCGGCGCGCAGATTGTCGAGGTGCGATTTCCATTCGCCGCTCAAGAAGCGGTCCATCTTCTTGTAATAGAGGATGCCGCTCTCGAATTTGGCGAAGCGGCTGTTGGAGAAGATGTCGCGCCAGAGCAGGTACTTGTCGCGGGGCAGGGAAACCAGGTCAGCACGAGCGAGGTCGTTACGGGCGTTGGAGCCGCCGAGACGGATGAAGTTCTTCTCCTCGACCTCCTTCTGTTCGGTGAAGACCGCGAGGACTTTTTCCTGCGCCGTAGCGGCGGGGAGCTTCGATTCATCCAGCCAGTTGTCGAAGGTGTTGTGCTCGCGTGTGGCGAGGGCGAGGTAATCGTTCCAGCGCGTCAGCGTTTCGGCGTCGAGCTTCATTTCCGCGGCCACAGCTTTCGCATCGGACTTTTCGTTATGCAGGCGGCGGGCGGCGCGGATGTAGTCAGCGGTGCGGTTGGCAAGCACTTCGGAGAGCTGCTTGGCCTGGTCTTCGACGAATTTGTCGAGCTTCTTCTGCTGGGCTTCGACGGCTTCCTTACGGCGCTTGTATTCGTCCACCACTTCCTTGGATGCGAGCGGATACTGGCTCTCCTGGGTGGAGGTGAAGACGCCAAGCAGGGAGTAATAATCGCGGGTGGGGATGGGGTCGAACTTGTGGTCGTGGCATTGGGCGCAGGCGACGGTGAGGCCGAGGAAGGCTTTGGCCGTGACGTCGACGCGATCATCCTGGAACTGGGGGCTGAGGGCGAAGAAGCCGAGCCCGGCTACGTACTTTTCGGATTCGGGAAGTTGATCGCCGGCGATCTGTGCCTTGATGAAGGTGTTGACCGGCATGTCCTGCTGGAAGGCCTGAATCACCCAGTCGCGGTAACGGAAGGCGTTGTCGTAGGGCTCGTCCTGTGTGGAGTTGAGCAGGTCATCGGAGTAGCGGGCGACATCGAGCCAGTGGCGGCCCCAACGTTCGCCGTATTGCGGAGAGGCGAGGAGGCGATCAACCACTTTGGCTTTGGCTTCGGAAGAATTGTCGCGAAGGAAAGCTTCCACGTCGGCGGGCGCGGGAGGCAGGCCGGTGAGATCGAGCGTCACGCGGCGGATCCAGTCGCGCTTTGTGGCCGGCTTCACGGGGCGCACGCCTTTGGTTTCCATGGCGGCGAGAAGGAAACGGTCCGTGTCGTTGCGCGGCCAGCTTTTGTCCTTGACGTCGGGCACGGGCGGCTTGCGCACGGGTTGGAAGGCCCACCAGGCTCGATGCTCTTTGGTGATCTGATAGCCGGGACCGGTCTTGACATTGGATGCGGGCCAGACCGCGCCACGGCCGATCCAGGAGATGATGTCAAGGATTTCGGCGTCGGCGAGTTTGCCCGTAGGCGGCATTTTCAGCTTCGCGTCGCCTTGGCGGATCGCTTTGACGAGGAGGCTCTCTTCGGGGCGATCGAGGTTGATGGCGGCGCCCGACTTGCCGCCTTTGAGCAGCGTGTCGCGCGAGGCCATCTCGAGGCCGCCAAGCTTGGTCTGGGTGTGGCAGGAGAAGCAATTCTTCGCCAGCACGGGGCGAACTTTGGTTTCGAAAAACTCCACCGGGTCAGTGCGCTGGGCATGGCACAGGGTGACCAGGATGAATCCGGCTAGAATCCGCATTGTCCAGAATTTTATCACTCCGCCGGCGGGTGGGAGAATGGAGACTCCATGTTGCAGGAATTGAAGGAGCGCTACCGGCGCAATTTGTATGAATCGGTGATTCCGTTTTGGATGCGGCACTCGCTGGACCGGGTGCATGGAGGGCAGTATCATTGCTTGAATCGGCAAGGGGGCGTGTTTGATCCGCGGAAGTATGTGTGGATGCAAGGGCGCGCGGTTTGGATGTTTAGCCGGCTGTATAACGAGGTCGAACAGCGCGAGGAATGGTTGGATGCGGCGGGGTTGATTTTGCGGTTTCTGGATTCTCATGCGACCGATGATGAGGGTCGGAGTTATTTCAGTCTCACCGCGGATGGGCTGCCCGTGTTTCAACAGCGGAAGCCGTATGCAGCCTTCTTTCATTTACTGGCTTTGACGGAGTACAGCAAGACGGGTGTGCAAGGCGATTACGTGGCTCGGGCTCGGGAGTTGTACGGGCGGATTGAGCGATGGATGCAGGATGGGTCGCTGCTGGGCCGGCCTGCGTTGGCGGGTCAGATGCCGATGCGGGCGCTGGCGGATGTGTATGTGAAGGCGTTCATGGCCTTGGAATTACGGGCGGTGGATCCCGATCCGGCGTATGATGTGGCGCTGCGGCAATGCCTGCGGGAGGCCCGCGAACACTGGCTTCCGTCGCATCGCACGCTGGTGGAGAACAAGGCGGCTTCCATGGAGTGGCCGGATGCGCGGCTGCTCTGTCCAGGGAGCGCGCTGGAAGTGGCCTGGTTGATGTGGCATGTGCTGGAGGCGCTGTCTCTGAAGGATGAAGAGTATGAACGGTTCTTGCTGGAGGTGATTGAGGGGTCGCTGGAGACGGGGTGGGATAAGGAGCACGGGGGGCTGTATTATTTCATGGATGCGAGGGGGCAGCCTTGCTTGCAATTGGAGGCCAACATGAAACTTTGGTGGCCGCACACCGAGGCGATCTACGCGTTGATTCTGGCTTACTCGAAGACGCGCGATGCCAAGTGGCTCCAGTGGCTGGAGCGGGTGGACCGTTACACGTTTGCGACGTTTGTCGATTGGGAGCATGGAGAGTGGTTCGGGTATTGCGACCGCTATGGGAAGCCGGCGCTGGAGTTGAAAGGCGGGCCGTACAAAGGGTTTTTCCATGTCCCGCGGTGTTTGTTGTTCAGCCTGCAGCGGCTGGAATCGATGCGGTGATGGAATTCACGAATCGATTGCACGTTGGTGGTATGAGACTTTTGCTGATGCTGGCCGCTGCTTTGGCTTTTGCCGGGCAGGATCCGGCTCCCGTTGTGGTGAATGGGAAGGAACTGACGGCCGCCGAGTATAAGCAGGTGCGCGAGTTGGGGCAGAAGTATCATGTCCGTGTGATGCCCGGCCGGTACTGGTATGACCGGAAGTCCGGACTGTGGGGATATGAAGGGAATCCAGCCATGGGTGCGATTCTTCCTGGGTTGAACATTGGCGGGGATCTATCTCCGCGTGCTTCGAACGGGAAGACCGGAGTGTTTGTGAATGGACGCGAACTGCATGCTTCGGATCTGCAGGTGGTGAGCAAATGCACGGTGGTGAATCGCGGGCGGTATTGGATGGACGCCTATGGGAACGGCGGTTATGAAGGGCAGGCAGCGTCGTGGAACCTGGTGCAGCTTTGCCAGCAGAATGCTCCCCGATTGTTGGGCAAGCCGGGGAGTCGGGGCTGGTATGGGAGCGTGAGTGGGAATGGTGTGATGGTGGGCGCCGTGTTCTCGGACGGGACCGGGGTAACGTGCGGGCCGGATGGCGGCTGCGTGTACTGATCCTATTTATCGGGGAAGCGCTTGCGCACGGGACTGCGGGTGAAGCCTTCCAGGCCGAGGCGCTTGGGGTCGAAGTTCGGATCGTCGCTGTAGACGGCTTCGCCATGCTCGTTCACCCAGCGGTGGTTCCAGGCGTTGGACCCGACCTCGACGTGCTTCGTGAATGGGTTGATGTATTCCTCAGTGCCCATGAGGTTGTGATACATCTGATTGTTGATTTCGGAGTTGGTGCGGCGGCGGTGTTCGACGATTTCGCGATCGAGGCGCTCGATTTCCTGCTGTGTGCGGATGGCGATTTCGTTGCGCTGGATCTGGCCACGAATCTCGCCTTCCACCCAGCGCGGGTTGAGTTGCACGGAGTTGAGGATGACGCTTACGGTAGGCCCGAGTTTTTCCAGCGTGCCGGTGGAAGTGCGGATGCTGAAGGTGTCTTTGTTGGTCCAGAGGCCGGCGGCGGCAGGGCCCCAATCCTGAATCGCTGTGTATAACGCTTCTTCCCATTGCGCGCCCGCTTCGGTGTAAGTGGCGGTGATGAGGGCCGTATCGAACTGGAAGGCGATGGGGATGCGCATGGCTTGGACGATTTGTTGATAGCTGGCAGCGACTTTGGGGAGTGGATGAATGCCTGTGACACGGACGTTGGCGGCTTGCCGGTGGGAGTGGGGGAACACGACTTGCTGGAGGTAACCCGCGGCGTTTGATTTGGGCCAGACGGTGGCCCCGTTGTAGTTGCTGCCGGGGCGGAACATGGGAGCGGCGGGTTGGCCGCGGAGGTCGGCGTAGTTCATTTCGGGGAACCAGCGCAGGACGGTGCGGCCGTCGGGGCTCACGAGTTGCATGTCGAGTTTGGCGGCGATCGAATTGAGTGGACCGCCGGCGGTCATGGGGTTGATGCGAACAATGCCTCCGGTGAGCCGCCAGCCGGAGGGAATGAGGATGGAAAATGCGCCTTCTTTGGGTTCGTTGATTTTGCGGAAATGAACGGTTTCGGCGAAGGCGGTAGAAACCAGCAGAAGCACGGGAAGTGCGGGCATGGGATGCCTTTCCGTGCTTCAGACTAGCAGCTTTGTTAGCGCCCCATCCAGCCACCGTCGACGACGACGATTTCGCCGCTGACGTAATCGGAGGCTTTGGAGGCGAGGTAGACGGCGGTGCCTTTGAAATCGTCGGGGACGCCCCAGCGTCCGGCGGGGATGCGCGCGAGTATGGCCGGATTGCGGACCGGATCGGCACGGAGGGCGGTGGTGTTATCGGTGGCGATATAGCCGGGAGCGATGGCGTTGACCTGCACGCCGCGTCCCGCCCATTCGTTGGCGAGCGCTTTGGTGAGCTGGCCGATGGCGCCTTTGCTGGCCGCGTAGCCGGGTACGGTGATGCCGCCCTGGAAGGTGAGCAGCGAAGCGGTGAAGATGATTTTGCCCGAGCCGCGCTCCACCATGCGTTTGCCAATCTCGCGGCTGATCGCCCACTGCGAGTTGAGATTGGTTTCCATCACTTCATTCCAGTATTCGTCGGGATGCTCGGCGGCAGGCTTGCGGAGGATGGTGCCGGCGTTGTTCACCAGGATGTCGATGACCGGATGGTCGGCGGTCACCTGGCGAAGGAAGGCGCTGACGGATTCACGGCTGGAGAAATCGCAGGAGTAGGGATAGAACCTGCGGCCGAGGGCGGTGATGCTTTGGGCCACTTCGGAGCCTTCGGGCTCCATGGATTTGCTGACGCCGATGATGTCGGCGCCTGCTTCAGCCAAGGCTTCGGCCATGGCGCGGCCGATGCCGCGGCGGGATCCGGTGACAAGGGCGAGCTTGCCGTCGAGTCGAAACATGTCGAGAACGTTCATGGACTAAGAGCACCTCATGAGGATCTTCATTACTTCGCCGCCGCCTTCGAGTTCGTGGAACCCTTCCTGAAGGGCGTCGAGGGGGAGCACTTTGCTGATGACGCGGTCGAGCGGAAGCTTTCCGGAAGCGGCCATCTCGATGGCTTTTTCGAAGTCTTGCGGTTCGTAGACGCGTGCGCCGCAGAGGCGCAGCTCGCGCCAGAAGAAGCGGAACAGATCGATCTGAGGCGGCTTGGCGAAGATGGCGACGATGACGATGCGACCGCGGGTGCGGGGGAGCTTGGTCATCAGCTCGGCGCCTGCCGCACTGCCGGAGACTTCGAAAACGACGTCCGCGCCGGCACCGCCGGTTTCGTTGTTGACGAGTTCGACGACATCGGTTTCGAGCGGGTTGACGACGGTGAGGCCGAGCTCGCGGGCGAGGGCGATGCGGAAGGGATTGACTTCCGTCACGAGGACTCGCGCGCCTTCGAGTTGGGCGACGAGGGCCACGAGGAGGCCGATGGGTCCGCCGCCTTGCACGACGGCGTACTCTCCGGCTTTCAATTCGCCGAGGCGGACATCGTGAGCGGCGACGGCGATGGGTTCGATGAGCGCGCCCTGTTCCAGGGTGAGGTTGGGAGGCAGGCGGTGCAGCGTGTGGGCGGGGACGGTCCAGGTGCCTTGCATCGCGCCGGGGGAATCGATGCCGATGAATTTGAGCTTCATGCAGATGTGGCTGTGGCCGGCTTTGCAGGCGGGGCAATCGCCACAGTAGTCGAGGGGGCGCACGGTGACGCGGTCGCCGGGGGCCCAGCCTTGCACGTCACTGCCGACGGCGGTGATGGTGCCGGACATTTCGTGGCCGATGATTTGGGAGGAGGCGACGCGGTGGTCCATGTTGCCATGGAAGATGTGGAGATCGGTGCCGCAGATGCCGCAGTGGGAGACGTGGATCTGGACCTGGGATGGGCCGGGATCGACCGGCGTACAGTCGCCGATGCGGATGGATTTATTGCGTTCGTAGAAGGCAGCTTTCATGGTGCTAGACCATGGTACTGCGTTTCGCGGGATGCGGTTAAAAGAAGGATTTCATGGCGCCGAATTCGGCCTTGTATTCTTCGAGGATGGCGCTGGTTTGCGATTCCAGGCCGAGTTGATAGAAGGCCTCTTCGATGGTGGTATCCACCTGGCAGGCGCAGGCGGGGATCATGACGTCGAGGTGGTTGACGATGTAGTGGGCGTCGTGGAGGAGGCGGCTGAGGTCCTTCACGCCTCCGGTTTCGGGCTTCGGGCGGTACTGGTGGCACACGGCGTCTTCGATATCGGGAGGGAGCTTCCATTGGGCCAGCGCCGCTGCGCCCAGTTCGGCGTGGCAGCAGCCGATGTGTTTGACCTCGGCGTCTTCCATGGTCATGGAGCAGGAATTCTGGTAATCGGTGAGGATGCGTTCGTATTGTTCGGGGAGTGCGATAGCGATCATCAACTTGCCGACGGCGTGCAGCAGGCCGGCAGTGAAGGCGCCTTCGGGGTAACGCACGGTGATGCGCTGGGCGATGAGGTCGGCCATGACGGCAGTGGCCACGCTATGGATATTGAAGGCCGCCTGGGACCAGCTTTTCGGAGTTTTCACCTGGTTCCACATGCGGGCAACGGAGAGACTGAGAGCCACGTTGCGGAGCTTGTTCAAGCCAAGAATGGAGACAGCGTGACGGACGGAGTTAACTGTTCCGGAGCGCGCGTAGAGGGCGGAGTTGACCAGCTTCAGAACGTGTCCGGCAAGCACCGTATCCTTCTCAATGATGGCGCTGAGCTCGCCGTAAAACACATCCTCTTTGGCAAGGGTGGCCAGCAGCTTGCTGAGCGTTGGGGAGAAAGGGGGGAGTTGATTCACCGCCCGCAAGGCTCGTTCGCGAAGATCAGGTTGAGGCAGGGTTAGCGTGCTCACGTGATGCTTATCGGCAAGATAGTGACTTAGCATAGTAAGAGTGGTACGGGGGTTCCTGTTCCTGAGGTGATGCTTGCGATTGCTTTCTCTACTGCACACATTCGCCATTTTTTTGGCAGCCCAGGGCGATGCCAACCGTGCCCAATTGCTGGGGACGGTCTACGATCCGAACCACGCGCCGATTGCGGGCGCGAGGCTGAAGGCTGTGAATGTGGAAACGGCGGCGGCCCGTGAGGCGGTGAGTGATGCGGCGGGGCGCTACCGGCTGTTGCAGGTGGATCCGGGGCGTTACCGGCTGGCGGTGGAATCGACGGGATTTGCGCCGGCAACGGTGGAAGGGGTGGTGCTGAGTGTCGGGTCAGCGGTAGGGGTGGACGTGCAACTGCAACTGCAGCCCGTGAACACCACGCTCGATGTGGGCGATACGTTGTTGAATGTAGCGCTTCCGGCGCCGTCTTCGGTGGTGCAGCGGAATGCGATTGTGAATCTGCCGATTAATGGAAGGCGTTTTCAGGATTTCGGAACGTTGACTCCGGCGGTGCAGGTGGAACCGGCGCGGCAGCAATTGTCATTCGCGGGGCAACGCGGCGTGAATGCCAATGTGATGCTGGATGGCGCGGATTACAACCAGCCGTTCTTTGGCGGGATTCGCGGCGGGGAGCGATCGAACTTCAGCTTCACGATTCCGCAGAGTGCGATTGAAGAATTTCAAGTCGTGGTGACGGGGTATGCGGCGGAGTATGGGCGGTCAACGGGCGGAATACTGAATACGATTACACGCTCCGGGGGGAACGCAGTGCACGGCGATGCGTTCTACCAGCGGCGGCCGAGCCAGTGGAGCGGGCGGAACCCGATTGTGGCGCGGCGGCCTTCAGAGACGCTGCAACAATATGGAGGCTCAGCGGGTGGGCCGGTGCGGGCGAACCGGTTGTTCTGGTTTGCGGCGTTCGAACAGCAGAGGGCCGAGACTCCGCGGCAGGTGCTGTTTGCGCAGTTGCTGAACCGTACGCCAACGGCGGCGACACAGGAAGCGCTGGCATTCTTTCGGGACGAAGAGCAGAGCTTCGATCAGACGAACCGCGCGTGGGCATTGACGGGGCGCACGGATGCGCACTTCGAGGGCGGGCACCGGTTGACAGTGCGCTACAACTTCAGTGATTCACGGGAACGCAATGCCGTATCGACGGGTGGCGCGCTGACTCCGGTGACGAACACGGCGGTGAGCAATGAAGGTACGGAGAAGGATCGCACGCACATGGGCACGCTGCAATACACTCACCTGCTGAGCCCGCATGCGGTGAACGATGTGAAGTTTTCGGGTTCTTACGAGATTCGTCCGCGGGTGGCCAATGCGGAGACACCGACGGTTACAGCGACTCCAGTGGGTTCGTTTGGGGCGCGGAATTTTCTGCCCACGGTGCAGGACGATTTGCGCTACCAGGTGACGGACGGGCTCTCTGTGATACGGGGCGGGCACACAATGAAGTTCGGTGTGGACTACAGCCGGATTACTACCAGTCAATCGTTCGGCCTGAATCAATTCGGGGCGTTCACGGTGACGGCGGATGTGACGCGCATTCTGACGCTGCTTTCCGCTGCGCCGGGGCAGAACCGCTTCGACGGACGAGAGGTGACCTATGCCCGGCAGATCGGGAATCTGCTGGCGGATTATGGCGTGCAGCAGTTCGCGTTTTATGGGCAGGACAGCTACCGTTTGCACCGGAAGGTGACGCTTGATTACGGGCTGCGGTGGGAAGGGCAGTGGAATCCTCAAGTGGAGGCCAGCAACACGGCGCTGGCGGAGAAGGTGCGTGGGGTCCGGTTTCCGAATGGCGCTGTGCTGGAGACGGACCGGATCACGAACCGGCTGAATCAGTGGATGCCCCGGGTGGGGGTGGCGCTGGTTCCGTTTGACGGCGCGCGGAAGATGGTGCTCCGGGCACACACGGGGTTGTTCTATGCGGCCACTCCGCTGCTGCTCTATTCCGGGCAGACGAACAATCTGCGCAATCCACCGGGCGATGTCTCGATCACGCTGGCGCCGACGGCGGCGCAGACCGTGTACCAGCAACTGCTGGCGGTGGGCGTGGATCTGAACCGCACGCCGCTGGGGAGCCTGCCGGTGATTCCTGTGGAGACCGTGCAGCGGGCGGCGGCGCTGGCTGCCGGGGGGACGGCGCGCGATCCATTCGCCGGGATCGGGCTGACGATGATGGCCTCGGATTTTCGCAATCCGCGCAGTTACCAGGCCGGGTTTGGGGTGGAGAAGGAATTGACGGGGAGCCTGGTGGCGGGGGTGCAGTGGAACTACGTGAATACGGTGCACCTGCATCGCAATCGCGACTACAATCTGCCTGCTCCGGTGATTCGCGCCGGGGATGAACGGCCGATTTATGGCTTGCGGACGCAAGGACGGTTGCGGCCGATTGCCACGTTGGGGACGATTACCGTGCGGGAAAGCTCGGCACGGTCCCTGTACCGGGGGATGACGGTGCACGGGCAGTACCGGAAGAAACGGCTGCAGTTGACGGCGTACTACACGCTCTCATCGAGCTACTCGGATGATGATTCCGAGCGCGATGCGAGCGCGTTGAACTATGACGATCCTTCCAATTTCCGGCCGGATTACGGGTTTTCGAACCTGGATGCGAAGCATCAGTTCACGTCGAACGCGATGGTGCGGCTGCCGTGGGGGATTGAGACGGCGCTGATTTTCCGGTTGCGGAGCGGGGCTCCGATGAATGCGCGGACGTTGAATGATTTGAATGAGGATTTAGCGGGGATCGACCGGCCATACTCGGCGCCGGGGGTGCCGTTCGCGCGCAATTCTTTCCGCAACCGCGAGGTGACGTTTAACGACTTGCGCGTGTTGCGTAATTTTGGATTGGGCGGGGAGACGCGGCGGCTGCAGTTGTCGGTGGAGCTGTTCAATATGATGGGGATTGACAATGTTGTGTATGGGCCGAATGCGTCGTTCTATGGGCCAGGGATTACGGACATCGGCACGGCTGCTCCTGTGGATCCGCGGTTCCAGAGGTTGAAGCTGCCGGACGGGACGTATGACGCCAACAACCAGCAGGTGGGGAATCCGTTTCAGGCGCAGGTGGGGTTGCGGTTGTTTTTCTAGCACGCGGCTTCGAGGAAGTCGGCGCAGCGGAGGCCGTTTTGTTCGAATTTGGCTGAGATGCGGCGGAGTGCAGTGCCACGCATCTGCGAGACGCGGCTTTCGTTGACTTGAAAACGGCGTGCCACTTCGCTTGCGCGCAAACCTTCGTGAAAGAGCAGATGCATCATGTGACGGTAACGCTCGGGTAGCTCATCGAGGGCGCTATTGAGGAGGCGGCGGGACTGCTCGCCTTGGAACTGGTGGTAGGGGGAGTGCATGGGGTCGGCGGGAAGGTTGGCTTCGATGGAGTTGCTTTCGCTGCCTCCGGGGAGGCGGGGGGCGGAGGCGCTGATCGTAATGGGTGCGGGCATGGCGTCGGTTTCAGCGGCTAACTTCGCCAGTTTGCGGTGATGGCGGCTGAGTTGATCGGCTTTACGCAAACCGTCGAGAATCGCTCCACGGATGCGGAACCGGGCGTATGGCATGAAGGGAACACCTTTGCTGCCATCGTACTTTTTGACGGCTTCCATCAGCCCGAGGACTCCGTTTTGATAGAGGTCGTCGAATTCGACCGATCGCGGCAGCTTCCGCTGAATCTCCGAGGCAATTGCTTTGACCAGATTCAAACTTCTGGTGAGGTTGGGCTCGCTGAGCGGATCGAACCCGGAAGAGGAAGAGGGCTCCATGGGACTGCTGACTCCTAATGAAATTCGCGCGCGGCTCAGTATGAAATCTTATACGTGCCGGGTAATTCTAAGCATAAGGAAGTCAGATTTTAATAAGAATACGGATTGGGCTGAAACGGGTGTAGGGAGAGTCGCGCAGGACACCCCCCCTAAATGGAGGTAGTCATAGTACCCGCCCTCACCGCTTCCACAATCGGATCGGCGCCCAGGGTTTTGTCAAAGCAATGAGCGGCTCCGGATTGAAGGACTTTCGTGCGAATGATGGGGTCGATATTGAGGCTGAATACGATCAGCTTCAGGCCGGGGCGGGCGGCCAGCAGTTTGGGGATGTAGGGGATGCTGCTACCGTCTTTGAGGGTCAGATCGAGGGTGACGATTTCCGGCTGATGGGTGCGAACCAGATCGAGGGCGGGGCCGCAGGTGTCGGCGACACCGCTGATTTCCAAGCCGGGCAACGGCGACAGCGCGTCGGCCAGCATGTTCTGTACCGGGATGGAATCCTCGATGATAACAATCCTCACATTACACCTTATCCATAGTATGCGTGGATTGGCTACCGTCCGGTAAAGAGGCCGCAGGCTGAAATTGGATGCAGACAGGTCTGATTGGGGATGTAGGGCAAGTCTGACACGCCGGGTCAGTCTGAGGCGAACAGGCGCCGTTCCAGGGCGTAACGAATCAGCTCGCTTTCCGATTGCATACGCATCTTTTCGAGTAAGCGGGCGCGATAAGTGCTTACGGTTTTGGGGCTGAGTGAGAATTGATGGGCGATTTCCTTTCCGGACTTGCCCTCGACGATGAGGCGGTAAACCTGCAGTTCGCGGTCGGAGAGCTGCTCGTGGGGATCGGCGCAATCGGGATCGGCGGCGAGGAAGGCGAGGCGGTTGAGGAGGTCATCGGAGACGAAAGCGCGGCCGGACATGACGGTTCGCACGGCTTTGGCGAGTAAATCGCCGCCGTCGGCTTTGCAGACGTAGCCTCGTGCTCCGGCGCGCATGGCGGCGAGGCCGAATTGCTCTTCGCTGTGCATGGAGTGGACGATGATTGGGGATTTGGGTGCGAGGCGGCGCATCTGGCGGATCATATCGAGGCCGCCGCGGCCGGGGAGATTGAGATCGGCGACGATGGCGGCGAAGTGTTTGGCTGCGGCTTGTTCGAGAGCCTCCGCCGCAGTTCGGGCGATCACCACCTGGGCACCGGGAATCTCTTCGTGCAATGCTGCCGCCGCGCCGCGAAGAATCATGTCGTGATCATCAATTACCAGGATAGACGTGCTGAATGTGGTCATTGCGTTCTACTAAAGAGCCTGCCAGGGAGGCGAAAAATAACGGTAGTGCCATTTCCGGGAGAACTTTCTATATCGAGGGTGCCGCCGATCAACTCGCTTCGCTCGCGCATGCCGAGCAAACCGAGCGATTGGGTGCGCATGGTGGAGGATTCAAAGCCGCTGCCATCGTCTGCAATGCGGAGTTCGAAGGGGTCGCCGATGGTGACTTTGACAGAAGCGTTTTGGGCCATGCTGTGGCGGAGGATGTTGGTGAGCGATTCCTGGCAGACGCGGAAGATCGCAAGCCGGACGTCTTCGGGAGCCGGCGGGCATTCCAGCGGAATTTCTTTGTGCAGCACAATGCTGGTTCGCCTGGCGAACTGGTCCACGAGCCATTCCACCGCTTCGGCGGCGTTGAGATGATCGAGGACGGGCGGGCGGAGGTGAGAAGCAATCTCGCGGAGGCGGATGAGGAGGGTGTTACAGGTGGTGACCGCCGAGTGGAGGCCGTGATCGTCCTGGCCCAACGTTCTGCTGAGGGCCTGGAGCTGATAGCGGAGCGCGGCCAACTCCTGTCCCAGCGAGTCGTGGATCTCGCGGGAAAGGTGCTTGCGCTCCTCCTCCTGCATCTGGATGATCCGTGCGGCCAGGGATTGGTATTGATCGCGGGTAGCGACGAGATCGTTTTCCAGCGCGATGCGGTTGGTGACATCGTTGAGCAGGACGAGGCGGGCCATGGCGCCACCGAGGTCGATGGTGTTGCCGAACGATTCGACGTGGAGTTGGACGCCGTCCTTGCGGCGCACCTTCCAGGTGAGCTTGGCGCGGAAGGAAGGGAGGCGCGGGACTACATCCGCGGTTCGAGGTGTCTCTCCGGGCGGGCGGATGTCATCCAGCGTCATCTGGGTCAGCTCGTCCTTGGTGTAGCCAAGGAACTCGGCGGCGGCCTGATTGACCATGAGGAAGCGCAGAGTCAGCGGGTCATAGACGAAGAGGGGCTGTGGAGATTCCCAGAACAGGCGGCGATGCATTTCGTCGCTTTGCTGGAGCTTGACCTCGGTACGCTTGCGTTCGCTGATATCGGAGATGAAGGCCAAAGCGATGATACGCCCTTGTTGCCGGATGTAACTGAGGCTGACTTCGACAGGGAACTCATCCCCGGTGCGGCGCAGGGCCACTACGTCCATGCCCTGTCCCATCGGGCGCTGCGTCGGGTCCTGGGAGAACGATTGGCGGTGAGTCTGATGCGCGTTGCGATACTTGCGTGGAACGAGATCTTCAATGTTGCGGCCGACCAATTCATTGCGGGCGTAGCCGAACATGGACGAAGCCTTCGGGTTGCCCCAGACGATGTGGCCACTGTCATCGACGGCCACAATGGCTTCGGCCACGGAGTCCATCCAGGTGCGATCCCAGAGTTCCGGTTCGAAAGGACGGCTTTCCAGTGAAAAGTAAGTGATTTGTGCGGGAAAGGGATTGTTATGCTTGGGCTGAATCCACAGCTCGCGACGCGTCTCGGCGCCGTTGCGGCACTGTTTGAGGAGTGCGGTGTGAGTTTCCAGGCTGTCTGCGGCAAAGAGGAAGTTCAATTGCAGTGCGTTGCATTCCGCCGAGGTATAACCCACGAGATTCTCAATGCCCGCGCTGACGTAAGCGACACACTCCTCGCGGTCCAATACAATGAGTGCGGGCTCTGACGATGGGCCGGTGATCAGGAGCCCACATGTGATTTCCGGCAAAACAAGCACTCCTCCGTATACTGCACTATATTATGAGGAATGTTGGAAGATTTGTCACTGGAATTCTAATCGGACGAGTCAGAATTGAAATCGATACTCGCCGGTGTCAGCGCAGCCAGGCTTCGTATACCTTGGCGAACGTCCAGCCTTCCGGCCGGTACTGCACGCGCGATCTCGGATAGGCGGCTCGAACCGGCGCTTCGAGCAGCGGGATGCCGGCTGGATCGCGGGTGTCGGTGAGATAGACCGGACGCGGGGCGATGGCGGCGGCGAGGTCGGGGAGATCGTAGTCTTTGAGGATGCCGGGAACGATGATCTCGACGAGGCCGCGATGCAGCTTGGCCTGTGTGATGGCAAGGTAGCTGAGCGGCATGGCTTCGAGGGCGACGCTGGTGACCTTGGGGCTGAGGGCGGCGGCATGCAGAGCCACTACGGCGGCGTTGCCGCGTCCGTAGAGCCGGATGCGCGTGGAATCGATGGAGGTGTTGGCGGCGAGGCCATCGATGGTTTTGAGGACATCGGAGACTTGCAGGCCGAGCAGAGTGCGGCCTACGAGGAACGCGCGGCTGGCGGTCTGGTATTGACTGGTGTAGCCGGCGCGGGTGGGATCGGAGGACGGGAACTGGATGCGCAGCACGGCGTGGCCGGCTGCGCGCATTTCGTCGGCGTCGGCTTTGGTTGCATTGAGGGCCACGATGACGGATGGTTTGGGGTTCGATGGCAGATCGAGGGTGAACTCGTGGAAGCGCATCTCGACCGGCTGCATCTTGAGGCGGGCTTCGATGAGCTGACGGGTGACGCCTTTGGCCGCGGCACTGCGCTTAGGGTACATGGCCATGGCTTCACGCGCGTTGATGGACTGGGTGGTTTCGCCGTCCATGGTGGCCAGCACCTGCCCGCCGGGCGCGGCATAGAGGAGTTGCTCGGGTTCGGTGGTCAGTTCGGGTTCGGCGCCATCGGTGCCTGCGCCTTTGAGCCACTGATCGAAGAAGCGGTAGGCGGCTTCGCGGCGCGGCTTCGACCAGCCGTGCGTGTCGTCATATTCGAAGTAGCCGGCTTTCACGTCCGCATCGAAGAGGCGGAAGAAGCCGCGAATCTCGTCGCGCGTGCGGCGTGCGCCTTCGATGGGAAAGAAGTCGCGGATGGCGGTGGTCATCATGAAGGGACGGGGCGCGGCGGCGAAGGCGAAGTCGGGGAAATCGAGATGATCTTTGAGGAAGCCGGGGAAGACCTGCTCGGCGTCCTGGGGACCGGGTTTGTACCAGAGCTCTTTCCACGAGGTCATGTAGCAGGAGGAGACGATGGCGGCGAGGCGTGGATCGAGCACGGAAAGATAAGCGGCCTGTGTGCCACCGCCGGAGTTCCCGGCGACGGCGATGCGTTTGGCATCCACTTCCTTACGGGAGGCGAGGTAATCGAAGGCGCGCACGCCGTCCCAGCTTTCATAACGGGCAATGTGGGAGCCGGTGAGGAGCAACTGCATGCCGTTGTGGGTGTGTTCGGAAGTGCCTGCGCCGGCACGGGGAATCTTGGTGAGCTTGTCGAGGGTTTCCAGGCGCTCGCCCTGACCCGGAGGATCGATGGCGAGGACGACATAGCCGCGCTTTGCCATGCTGATCCACACGTGTTGGTAGGTGGCTGAGGCTTTGCCGTTATTGCTGTGCCCGGCCACACCGATGAGGGCGGGGAAGGGGCCGGAGCCTTCGGGGAGATAGAGGTTGGCGGTGACGTAGAAGCGCGGGAGCGATTCGTAGATCACGTTTTCGACGCGATAGCCGGTGCGCTGAAAAGAGCCTGTGATGCGGGCATTGAGCGGGCTCTTGGTGGCGGGGTATCCACCGAGTTGGGCAAGGATCTTGGCACGGATGTCTTCACGGCGCTTCTCGGCTTGCGGGCGGGTGAGCTTTGCGACCTCTTCGGAGCGCGCGCGGAAGGAAGCTTCGGCGAGCGTGGAGAGATAGTTGTCGATGGCCTGCTGTGCCGGAGCCGCGGCCGCGAATAGAAGAAAGCAGATGAGATTACGCATTGAGCAATTTCAAAAGATAGGTGAGGTTGCGCTTCATGTCGGCTTCGATGTTCTTGGAAGGGGAATCGGTTTCGAGCACGGCGTACTGATCGTAGTTGATTTCGCGGATGGCTTTGAGCACGGCGGGCATGTCGATTTTCCCTTCGCCGAGGTAGCCGGGGTTGTCTTTGAGGTGGATCTGGCAGATGCGTTTTTTGCCGAGCCAGCGGATCTCCTTCACCGGATCAAAGCCATTGCGGGAGGAATTGCCGATGTCGTAGTAGGTGACCACAGCTTTGGAGCGCGTGCGTTCGGCGATGCGGACGTTGTCTTCGGCGGAGATAGTGTCTTCGAGGCCAAGGATGATGCCTTGCTTTTCGGCTTCAGGGGCGATGTCGCGCAGAACGTCGCCGACGTAGTCCTTTTCGGCTTGTGTTTCGAGAGCGCCTTTGCCGAAGAAGGGAAGCAGAATGACTTTGATACCGAGCTTCTTGGTGATGGGGATGGAATCGGCGACCCATTTCGCGCCGAGCTTGTCGTTCTTGAGGTAGTTGACGTGGAGGATGTCGAGGCAGGTGCCCATCAGTTTGATGTTGTGCTTCTTCGCTTCCGCCTTGTATTGCGCGATCAGATCGTTGTTGTCGAGAGGGAGCTTGTTGTCCACCGGCTTGCGCCCGAGGGACACTTGCACGCCAGCGAAGCCCACGCGTGCGGCGAGCGCGACTGCTTCCAATTTGCCCGTGAGGCGCAGATTCCAATCCGTGACGCCGAGTTCGTAGGCGTAGGATTTGCCGGATGCCGGCAGCGCGGCGGCGGCGGTAGCGAGAAAAGAGCGTCGAGTCACCTTCATGGCGACTAGTTTACAGAAAGCGAGAGCGGCCGGTTGTTGACGTCGACGGTGGCGTTGGGGAAGAAGAACCAGCGGACGAAGCCGCCGCGGACTTTTCCGCCGACTTCCTCGTTGTCGCCGAGCGAGAGCCGCACCACGCCGCTGCCGTAGCCGTAGTAAGGGAGACCTTTCGAGCCGGGCTGAGGCGCGAGCGCGGGGTTGACGCCGATGGCGAATTCGCGGAAGCGGCGGGCGGCATCGCCACCTTGTTTGAGGTAGGCTTCGAGGGCGGCGAGGTTTTCTTTCGCTTCGACTTTGGTGATGACGCCTTTGGCGACGGTGAGGCGGATGTTGCGCGCGGACTCCGCGCCTACGCGTGCTTCGGGGATGACGATGATGCCGTTCACCGTTTCTTCGAGCGGCGCGACGCGGACGACACCGGCGGGAAGTTCGATATCGCGGTCAATGCGGGTGCGGGCCCTTTCGGCGCGGGCGGCGGAGGCGTCGCCATCCTGTTTGTTGAAGGGGCGATCGCCGGTGCGGAAGGTAATGTTGGTGCCTTCCGGTGTTTTGACTCGGATGAGGCCGCTGCGGAGTTGTTCGATGGCTTTGTCCTGAGCGGAAGACAGTTTTGCGTAGTCGATTTGCAGGGCTTCGGCGTAGAGCGCATCGAAGGTTGGTGTGTGCTTGCCGTAGAGGCCGTCGGCGTAGACACTGCCTTCGCCCCAATGGAAGTGCAGTTGGCGGCGCGGGCCACCCTGATCGGTCCAGCGTTTGAGGCGCTCGCGTTCGGCTGCTGGCAGGCCGGGGCCGCCGGGTTGCAGCGGGAGCCAGAGGTAGATTTGGGCTTCGTCGAGCGAGGTGGTTTCGATGGCTTTGGCGGTACGCAGTTTCTCGCGGACCATGTGCGCGAGGGGGAGGAAGTAGGCGGGATCAGGGCGGACGAAGAAGCGCTCGCCTTCGCGCGGGGCAAGTGCTTTCACGATGCGCTCGGCGAGGGCGTCGAAGTGGATGGGGCCTTGCGGTTGAAAGACGAAGTAGTCGTGGACGGCGCGGGTGATTTCGGCGATGGCGCGCTCGCCTTTAGAGGTGTCTTCGAACTTCTTGGTGAAGGCGGCGATGACGATGTGGCCTGCGTCGCCTGGGAGGGTCATGATGCCGACATCGTTGGCGACCATGGACATGGTGCCGGTTTTGTGAGCAACGATGGTGCCCGCGGGAAGAAGGCCTTTGAGGCGGGTGCCGCCGGTGCGGCAGCGCTCCATAATGTCGAGCAACAGGGCGGCGGAGTCGGGCTTGAGGATGTCCTTTTTATGGATGCGTAAGAGGAGCGAGGCCATGCCGTCGGGAGTGGAGGTGTCGCGCGGGTCGTCCTGGAAACGAGTTCGTGCCTGGCTGCGTTCGGTGGGCGATGTGGCACGCCCGGCTTTGCCGAAGGCTTGTATGGTCCAGTCCTGTTCGGGTGGCAATTTGTCGCGAAAGCCGGCCGCATCGGCGATTAAGAGCGCTGTTGATCGGTCGACGCGGATGCCGCTGATGCCGAGGGTGCGCAGGCGTGCGTTGACGGCATCTCCGCCACCGGCGATGCGCAGAAGTGCGTCGGTAGCGGAGTTGTCGGAGATGAGCAGCATCAACTCCATCAGGTTCCGGATGGAAAGAGATACACCGGGTTTGTTAAAGAGATCGGTGAGGGTGCCGGAGCCGGGATGCAGGTCTTTCTGCTCGAACGGCACCATGGTGTCGAGGCGGAGTTTGCCTTCGTCGACCATGGTGAGAAGTTGCACGGCGAGAGGCACCTTCACGGTGGAGGCCATGGGGAAGCCTTCCGTGCCGCGCAGTGAGATGCGGCGGCCGGATTCGACATGAAGGGCGGTGACGCCAACTATTCCGCTGCTTGCGGCGAGGCGTTCCACTTCCGTTTGCAGGCGCTGAAGCGCGGGTTCCTGTGCGGGAAGAAGGGCCGCCAATGACCAAAGAATAAATCGCATCTACTGCTTCCTCCGGAAGGTTTGATCGAGGAATTGCACGTTCTGTACTTCTCCGGTGGTGCTCAATTGGAACTGCACGAGGGAATCGCGCAGGGGGGTGGTGCCACCACTGACGCGAAACGTATCGAAGTGAAAATGTTCGAGCGGTGTATTCCAGTTGGACCATTGCAACTCGAGGCCGGAGGAGGTGGTGGTGAGGCGCGCCTCGCCATAGGCCGGATGTTGATACGCGCCGCTGTAGGCGGCCAGGTCGCGGGAGGGCTTGGTGTCTTTGTGACGTTTGGCATCGCGGTCCGCGAGTTGTTGTTTCGATGCTTCTTCGCGGGTACGGGCGACGGCGAGGTACTTCGCGTTCCAGTTCATATCCGGCAGGCCGAGGAGATGATCGGCGATGGCGGTGCGCAGGCATTCCACCATATTGATGCTGCCGAGGTTGGAGAGGATGACGATGCCGTACTTCTCGTCGGGCAGGAGCGCCACCTGGGCGCGGAAGCCGTTGATGGCGCCGCCGTGCGAGACCATGCGATGACCGCGGTAGTCCTGGATGGTCCAGCCGAGTCCGTAAGCCATCATGTGGGTGCCGTCGTTCACGGTGCGCATGTTGGGATCGTCCATGCGGATGGGCATCTGTGGCGTGTGGGTTTCTTTGAGGGTGGCAGCCTTGATGATGCGCTTGCCTTCGAAGACTCCCTCGCTCAACTGCATGCGCACCCAACGGGAGAGATCGTCCACGGAGGAGTTCATCGAGCCCGCGGGCCCGAGGTTGTCCATGATCAACCAGGGCACCTCAGTCACCTTGTTTTCGCGCAGTTCGTAGGGTGTAGCGGCATCGGGCGCTTTCATGGCGTCGTGCGCGGAGAAATCGGTGTTGCGCATGCCGAGCGGATCGAGGATACGCTCGCGGACGAGGCCTTCCCAGCCCTTGCCGCTGGTCAAGCCAACCGCATAGCCGGCGGTGAGGAACATGATGTTCTGATACTGATAGGCGCTGCGGAAAGGCCTGGTGAGTGGGACGAGGCCGATCTTGCGGATGATCTCTTCGCGCGTCCAGGGCGAGTTGTACCAAAGCGGATCGTGGCGCGAGAGGCCGGTGCGATGGGAGACGATATCGCGCATGGTTACGTTTTCGTTGGCCAGTGGATCACTGAGGCGGAAGAAGGGGACGTGCTTGCGCACCGGATCATCCCAATTCATCTTGCCGTCGTCAACGAGAAGGCCCATGGCCGCGGTGGTGAATGCTTTGGTGGTGGAGGCGATGGCGAAGCGCGTGGATGTTGTCACGGGCGCCTTGGTGGTGAGGGACTTGACGCCGAAGCCTTTGGCATAGATCACTGCGTCGTTGTGTACGATGGCCACGGCGATGCCAGGGACTTCGAAGGCGCGGCGCGTCTCTTCGATGATGCGATCGAGTTGATCTTTGTTTTCGGCGGGCGCGAGAAGCGAGGCCGCAAGTATCGACAATAGAGTCCGTCGCAACATGGAATGTAGGGTATCACTGGTGTAAGCTGATGCGCCGCGTGCTATCTTCGAGGGCGATGGCACTACATATTTCCCGCCGTTCCCTACTCGCCGCAGCCGCGGCATCGCCGCTGGCGTTCGCGGCGAAAAAGGTCCCTGTTGGCCTGGAACTGTTCTCCGTGCGCGATGAACTGAAGCAGGATCTGATGGGCACCGTGAAGCGTGTCGCCAAGATGGGGTATGAGACCGTTGAGTTCTATTCCCCGTATACCGAATGGTCGATTGAGCAGGCCAAAGACATGCGCAAGCTGATGGACGATTTGAAGATCAAATGCCTGTCCACGCACAACAGCGGCAAGGCGCTCAGTGCGGAGAGCATCGGCAAGACGATGGAGCTGAACCAGATTCTGGGCAGCAAGCAGGTGGTGATGGCCAGCGCGGGCCGGGTGCAGGGTTTGGATGGATGGAAGAAGGTGGCTGATGTTTTGAACGAGGCCTCTTTGAAGCTGAAGTCCGCGGGGATGCGCCCGGGATTCCACAATCACCAGACGGAGTTCAAGCCGGTGGAAGGCACGATGCCGATGGAAGTGCTGGCGAAGAACACCGATAAGAGCGTGGTGCTGCAACTCGACGTCGGCACGTGCGTGGAAGCGGGCGTGGATCCGGTGGCTTGGATCAAGAAGAATCCGGGACGGATTGGTTCGATGCATTGCAAGGAATGGTCGAGCAAGGGCAAGGGCTATCGTGTGCTGCTGGGTGAAGGCGATGCGCCGTGGAAGGAATTGTTCAAGGCCGCGGAGTCAGTGGGTGGGATTGAACATTACCTGGTGGAGCAGGAAGGCGCGGATATACCGCCGTTTGAAGCATCGGAGCAATGTTTGAAGTTGTTCCGGAAGTTGCACGGGTAAAGGCTAACGCGGATCGAGTTGGAAGTCGATCCACTGGACGGCGGTGTTCTGTTTTTCTTTCGCCAGTTTGTCGGTGATGCGGACTTGCAGCATGTACTCGCCGGGCGTGAGTTCGGTGCCGAGGCGCAGCTGGCCCGCGGTGAGCATGCGTTTCGGATCGAAGGTGTCGCCGGGCTGATAGGGTAGTCTCTTTCCTTCGAAGACACGCTTGCCATCGCGGTAGACGCTGGCCTGGAGTTCGACTTGCGGCTTCTTGTCGCCGCCGAGTTTGGCGTTGAGGATCTGGAAGACGTAAAGCAGCGGCTGGCCCTGGCGGAAGGTGCGGAGGATGGGGTTAGCCTTCGGATCCTGGAGCGGCTGCTGTCCTTCCGCGATTTGTGTCTTGTCGGCGGGCGTGCGGAGGTAGAGGCCGGACATGGCGAGACGGCCTTTCTTCATGTCGGGGACTTCGATGAACTGGCTGGCGGAGCCTGCCTTGCCGCTGGCAGCGTCGCGGACGACGGCGCGGAGTTGATAAGCGCCGGGCTGCTTGATGGGGTGATGCATCGTATAGATGAGTCCGTTGCGGCGTGCGGTTTCGTAGCTGTTGCCACGCAGGCTGATGGTGAACGTCTTGTCGCTTTCGTCGATGGCCGCGCCGTTGTCGCCAAAGGTGATCAGCAGCGCGTCGATGTTGGCTTTGTACCAGCCTTCGGCGTCCTGTTGAAACGGGAGTTGACTGACATCGATGTGAAGCAGGGAACTGATGAAGGAACCGGATTTGGCGTTTTCGGAATAGAGCGCGGTGAGGCGAATGGGGACTCCGCCGGAGCCGAAGGGGGAGGTGAGCGCGGCGAGCATTTGTTGCTGGCGCGTGCGCGGAACGGGCTTCGCGTTGGCGTCTGGGATGCCGAGGAATCCGGTGCGGGAACGGACGGTGAGTCCGGGGCGTTTCACGCGGACCTGGATCTTGTGATAGCTCTTGTTGAACGTGGCTTCGCCTGGGGAGTAGCCGAGCAGGTAGTAGCCCTGTTGATCTTCGAGCACTTTGGCGAGGCTGCCGGCGATGTCATTGGAGTCGCGGTAGAAGATGCCGCCGGTTTCGGTGGCGAGGTAGTAGAGGCCGTTCTGGGACTCGAAGTAATCGTTGCGGCGGCGCTGCATGCGATCGGAAGCGGCGATGGGGTTGCGGTCGCGAGGGCCCCGTTCGTTGGCGCCCATTTGTAGGGTGGGGAGGCCGCGGGAATCGAGGGTGTAGATGACGACGCCGGCGCGGTTGGCGAGGTCCGTGAGCTTGCGCAGGGATTCGAGCACCCTGTCGGTGTTGCCCTCGTTGTCGAGGATGCGCATGCCGTCGGAGAGGAGCACGACGCTCTTGCGGCCGGGCAGTTCGCGCAGTCCGTTGACGACGTAGTTGATTGCGCCGAGCGTGCCGACGGAGAAGATACGGTCGCGGAAATTGTCGAGCGTTGCGAAGGCTTCCTCTTCCTCTTCGTCGCGATTGCCGAAGGCGCTGATGCCGCCGCGGCCAAGGGGGTTCCATTTGACGCGCTCGACGGCGGCGAGCATCTGGCGCTTGTCGGAGGTGAAGCTTTGCAGCGCGCCCATGCCTGCGCCGGTGCGGACGACGGCGACGAGGTCGCCGGGCTGGATCTTCTCGTTGACGAATTTCTTCAGGGCTTGCTGGGCGTAGGCCATGCTTTCCCAGGACATGCCGAGGTCGTCGACGACGACGGCGATGGTGCGCTGGACCTGGTTGGGTTTGAGCTGCACGGGTGGCGCCGGCGGCGCGCCGGGCGCGGGTTTGATTTCCGCGACCTGCGCCGGTGGTTGGGTGCGGATGAATTGAAAGCTGGTGATGGTTTGGGGCTTGCCGTCCTGGAGGAGTTCGAAGTCTTTGGCTTCGAGGTTGGAGATGTGGTTGCCCTTGGAATCGGTGACGACGGCGTCCACCTGGACGAGGTTGACGGTGATGCGGATGACGGCGTCCTGGTCCGGTGACGCCTGTTGTTGGCCGAAGAGGGAGAAGCCCAGAAGCGCCAGCGCGAGACGTCGCATGCTTTCAGGGTAGCTGGTTGGCTGGTTTCTGAGGGAAGTTGAGTTTGGCAATGAGGCTGGGAAAGCGCGGATCCTTCCGCACGGAATCAAAGCGTGGATCGGATGCCAGCATGGCCACGAACTGGCGTTTGTCGATTCCCCTGGCGAGAGCCTCGAAGCCGGTGTCGATTTTGCCGAGGGCGAAGTAGACGAGAGACAACTCGAGCTGTCGGTTTTCCTGGACGTTGGCTGGAACCTGGGCGAGCGCATCGAGCGCTTCCTTCTTGTTGCCGAGCAAGGCCTCGGCGCGGGCGAGGCGAATGTAGTCTCGCGGAACCAACGCGCGGGCCTCCTCGATCCGCCCGACTTGCATGTACACGTCGGCCAGGCGGCCGTTGGTGTCCCCGCTCTCCGGATCGAGTTTCATGGTCTGGAGGAAATGGCGGATGGACTCCTCGTATTTTCGAGTGCGGAAGAGGATACGGGCGAAGTCGGAGTTGATGGTGACTGAGAGCGGATCGAGCGAAACGGCGCGAGTGGCGCTTGCCTCGGCCTCGTGGAAGCGGCCGAGAGATACCAACAAATTCGCATAATTTATGTGTGTGGTGGAATTGTTGGGATCGAGTTCTAATGCGCGGCGGAATTCGGATTCCGCGGTCACCCAGGCGAAGTCATAAAAGAAGAGGATGTGTGCGAGCACATTGTGGGCTTCGGCGAGGTTGGGGTCGAGTTCCAGGGCGCGCAGCGCCGCTTTACGGGCGGGGACCTCGGCCTGCCGGAATCCGAACCCGCCGAAGATTCCTTTTTGGATCCACGCGCGGGCCAGACGGGCATAGGCCGCGGCGAAGGAGGGCTCGGCGGCAATGGCCTTTTCAAAATGGTCAATGGCGCTGGTGAGATGGCGCAGGTCGCGAAGGTCCTGTTCGCGGAGACCGGCGTTGTATTCCTGCTGTGCGGCGAAGGAGACGCGTGGGGCATTTCGCAGACGGGTCTGGAGTTCGGTTTCAAGTTGCGCTTTCACCTGGCGGGCGATATCGGCGGCCAGTTCTCCTTCAAGGCGAAAGGAGTCTGAGACGTCGCCTTCGTAGCTGTGCGCCCAGAGGTGGGAGTCCGTGGAGGCGTGAATCAACTGTGCCGTGATTCGTACCTGGGTGCCTTCGCGGCGCACCGAGCCTTCGAGGATTGCATCGACGCCGAGCGTCCGGGCGATCTCCGGGAGCGGGGTGGAAGTCCTCTTGAAGCGCAGCACGGAAGTGCGGGAGGTGATGCGTAAGCTTCGGATCTGGGCAATGCTGGTGATGATTGCGTCAGTGACTCCATCGGCGAAGTGTTCGTCGGCAGGATCGCCGGACAGGTTGCTGAGGGGGAGCACGGCGATGGAGCGGATTTGCGGGGGAGTGGCGCGGAAGTGCCAGTAGAGCAGACCGGCGGCGGAGAGGCAAAGGGCGAGGAGTGCGGCCATCCGCCAGCTTCGAGTGGCCGGGGGAGGCGGGAGTGCGGGTTGTTGAGGAGGGGCTGGCTGCCGGATGGGAACCAGGAAACGGTAGCCGCGCTTGGGGATGGTCTGGATGTAGCGCTGGTCATCGGGAGAATCGCCGAGGGCTTTGCGCAAGGTGGAGATGTTGCGTGCCAGGCTGCCTTCTTCGACGAAGGTGTCGGGCCATACGGTCTTCAGCAGATCCTCTTTCGACACCACCTGGCCGCCGGCTTCGATGAGCGCGGCCAAGGTATCGAACGCCTTTGGAGAGAGCGGAACCTGCTTTTCCTTGTGGAATAGCAAACGCTGCTCCGTATCTGCGCGGAAATCGTCGAACTCCAGTAAGTGTTGTGATTTGTGCATCATCCGCGTTGATCAGGTTTTTGTAAGAACTTTGTCAGAGCAGCCGCAGGACTTTCCCAGCCTCATTCCGCCACTCTCAATTCTCCGGCGGCTCACAGGTTCCACGATTCTAGCTCCGCCGAAAAGGAAAGGGCAAACCAGAGCAGTGAAAATGAAACGCATGATGGCGGTGGTGATTTGGGCGGTCTGCCGCCTGCCGGGGCAGACGCCCGTGGTGCTGGATATCGATGTCTCCAATACGACGGCCTATTATTACGACAACTTCGAACCGCCGAAGTACGGGACCAATCCCAACCAGATGACGACGGGGGCCGTGACGAATTTTTACTCCTTCCTGAATTTCGGCGATTTGACGGCTGTGAACGGTGAGCCGGCGAAGGGCACCTGGGTGGCGCGGGTGGTGGCGTTCCGGATGGCGACGAGTTCGGTTGCGGGGCAGATGATTGGCGACATGAACCGGTTCGGAATCGCCGAGTTTCAGATTGAGGTGTTGCGGGCGGATGGGGTGGTGGTGGGATCGATTTTCATGCAGGGGCAGAATTTCGGGCCAGCCACTCCAGGAGCGCCAACGGTAAGCAATGGGGGCGCGTTTGCCGTAGTGGGAGGGACGGGGGCGTTTCTGGGCGCGCGCGGGCAGATGACGACTGCGCCGTCGCGAACCGGCGGGGGCGCGAGGAACACGAGCGTGCAGGAAGACCCCTCGCTGCGGCGGACCCGGCCGGGCGGAGGGCAGCGGCTGATCATCCAATTGATTCCTAACCAGACGCCGGAGTTTGCGATGGAAGGGGGAGAGCCGCAGGTGTTTCATGCGGATTTCACGCGGGTTTCGGCCGCATCGCCGGCGCGGGCCGGGGAAACGCTGCTGGCGATGGTGAAAGGGCTGGGAGCAACTACCCCTGCTTTGGATGCGGGGGCGAGTTTCTCGAGTGACCCGCTCTCCACGGCGATCGCGCCGGTGAGTGTGGTGGTGAATGGGAATGCCACTCCGGCATTGACTCAGGTGGGATGGCCAGGGACGACCGACAGCTATCGGGTGGACTTTCGGGTTCCTGACGATACGCGGCCGGGAGCGGCCGTATTGCGGCTGAGAGCGGCATGGGTTCCAGGCGCGGAGACACGGATTGCTGTTCGATGAGAAGGGGATTTCTTCGAGATGAAACGAATCGTATTGTTGATGGCGGTGGGCGTGCCGCTTTGGTGCCAGCAGGTGGAGCCCGGTGGGGGTGGATGGAAGACTTGGGTGATCGGCAGCGGATCGCAATTCCGGCTGGCGGCGCCGCCCGATGCGGCGGCTACGGCCGAGGAGGTGGAGTGGCTGCGAGCGACCCAATCGACGTTGAGCGCGGCAGGCCGCGCGCAAGTGATGTACTGGGACCAGGGAGCGCCTTCCTATCATTGGGTGAAGTGGCTGCAGCAGCGGATACTGGCTCTGGGGGTGAATACACCGAACGCGACGCGGCAGATGGCGTTGTTGAACGTGGCTATCTATGATGCGCTGGTGGCGGCGTGGGACAGCAAGTACTTCCACAATCGTCCGCGGCCCGGGTTAGCGGCGCGGGCATTGATTGCTGCTCCGGCGACGCCATCGTATCCGGATGAGTTTGCCGTTGCCGGGGCGGCCGCGGCGGCTGTGTTGTCGTACCTGTACCCAGCGGAGGCAGCGGCATTGCAGGGCATGGCGGAGGAAGCGGGACGATCGCGCCTGTACGCCGGCGTGGCTTATCCATCGGATCATTTGGCGGGCTTGCAGTTGGGCGAGCGGGTGGGACAGGCTGTGGTGGACCGGGCGCGGTCAGACGGTTCGACAGCCGTATGGACGGGGAGCGTTCCTGTTGGCCCAGGGATGTGGGTGGGTACGAATCCGGTTTGCCCTCTATGTGGAACGTGGAAGACCTGGGTGTTGCGCAGTGGGGATCAACTACGTCCGGGTGCTCCGCCGGCCTACAATTCCGCGGAGAAGCAACAGGAACTGGCGGGGTTGAAGGCGATGCCGCGGCCCTTTGCCGACCAGGCGAAGGCGTTCTTCTGGCAGACGGGCCAAGGGGTGATTACCACCTGGTACGATTCCATTCATCTGGCGATGTTTGAGGACCGTTGGAGCGGCAATGCATTGCGAGTGGCGCGCGCCTATGCGTTGCTTTCGGTGGCGCAATACGATTCGATGGTTGCCTGTTGGGATGCGAAGTACGCCTATTGGGCGATCCGCCCGGTGCAACTGGATGCTACGGTAACGACTCTGTTCGCGACGCCGAACCATCCGAGCTATCCGGGGGCTCATGCGACGAACTCGACTTCAATTGCGGAGGTGATGGCGTACTTGTTTCCCGACAGAGCCGCGGAGTACCGTGCGATGGCGTATGAAGCAGGGTGGTCCCGGATGGTTGCGGGGATCCATTATGCGAGCGATACCGAAGCAGGGAATGTCCTGGGACGGCGCGTCGCGGCGCAGGTGGTGGAGTGGGCGCAAGCGGACGGATCAGGCCGTTGAAGACACGGCGCGGCGGCATTCGGCGAGGAGTGCGCCGGTGGCCGTCTGGTGAATGACGGTTGCGAGATTTGCCTGGGCGGCGAGGGCTTCGAATTCGCCGGTGGTGCGGTGTTTGCCACCGGCGAGGATCATCTCGATCATCAGCGGGCGGAGACGGCCTTCGGGCACGATTCCGCCTAAAACAATGACTCGGCCTTTTGTTCCGGCGGCCTGGGCGCAGCGTTTGAGGATGGCGATGGCTTCGCGATCGGGCCAGTCGTTGAGGATGCCGCGGAGCAGATAGAGGTCGAGGCCGGCGGGGAGGGGATCGAAGAAGCTTTGGCCGGTCACGGTGACCCGGTCTGCGACGGCGGCTTCGGCGAAGGTGGGGCCGGAGAGGGCGACCGTGCGCGGTTGATCGACGAGGGTGCCTTTGATGTGGGGATGGAGTTTGAGGATGCCGGCGAGCATGGCTCCGGTGCCTCCGCCGATATCGGCGATGGTGTGTATGGCGTCCCATGCGCCGGTGATGGGGAACACGGGGTTCGGGTGGCCGTGGCCGGCGGGACCCATGAGGGCATCGAATTGCGCGCCGATTTCGGGATGCTCTTCGAGGTCTTCCCAGAAGGGGCGGCCGAAGATTTCGTCATACGCGGGGACGCCGGTGCGGACGTAGCCAAGCATGGTGCTCCAGGAATGGGCCATGCGCCCGCCGAAGCCTTCGAGATTGAGGCCGATGCGGGTGCCGTTGTCGAGCAATTGGCGCGAGGTGTCGTTGAGTGCGTAGTGATCGGGGGCGGGTTGATGGAAGACGCCTTTGGTGACGAGGTGATCGAGAATGCGGCCGAGGACGTAGGCGTCGCACTGCGCGGCGGCGGCGATTTCACGGATTTCCCGCGCGCCGCTGTCGATGTGTTCGGCGATGCGGAGTGTGGCCACGGTGTGAATGCACCACGGGGTGCAGAGGTCGCTGAGTGCCCAGAGATCCATACTGGCTGTTATTGTGGCATTGCTGCGTTCCAGTTGAGGATGAGGCGGGCACGAATGGTCCCCCGGCCTTCGGTGAGCAGGCAAAGGAAACGATCCCCTTTGGGGCTGATGTCGTAATCGGAGATCTCTTTTTCGATGGAGAACAATTGGACCGGCGGGCCCGCCAGAGGCATCGGAGATTGTTTGATATCCGCTTTGAACAAGGCGTTGCGGGTAGACATGATGAGTTCGCCGTTTTTGGTCCACCTCGGATTTCCAGCGGCGGCTTTCACCAGCCACTTTGCTCCGGTGGGAGGGAATGGCTGCAAATAGACATCGCTGGTGGCGGATTGCAGCATGGCGTAGGCCAGCCAGCGGCCGTCCGGAGAAAGGACGCCACGGCTTTCCAGCATTTCCGAATTCGCTACGGAACCCGGCTTGTTGCCGTTGCGGAGATCCAGACTCCAAATATCCTGCGAGGTTTTCGGATCCACTTGCGTAAACAGGATCCAACGCCCATCTCTAGACCAATCCGTGACTCTGGGAATCTGCTGTCCCTCAAACAGAGTGTCTTCGATTCCTGCGCCGGAGGCCTCCTTGCGATAGATGGCGCGTGTGGTTCCACTCTTTATGGAGGAATAGACGAGGTGTTTGCCATCAGGCGACCAGACCGGCTTGCCCGCCGGGCGGGTGCTGATTTGCATGCGTGTGCGGCGCTCCGGATCGAGCACGTAAACGCCTTCCGAACCGGTGCGCACATCTCCAGCGATGGTGGAGCCGTCGGGGGACAGGGAGATGCTGGCGAAGTTCAAGCCGGCGTCAATCTGGGAAATGAGGTTTCCGGCGCGGTCGAGCCATGCCAACTGGCTGGCCTCTCCTGTTGCGGCGCGATAGAGGAGGTGGCCGTTGCGGGAAGTTGTGAAGTAATACTTGGCATAGGCTTCGGCTTGCACGATGTGATCGGCGAGAGGAACAGGATCTCCGATGCTGCTTAACCTGGCACCGTCAAACGGCTGCGCGAACAATGTGTCGTTTCGTGCAAACAGGAGATGGCCTTTCGAGGCGCCTGGGGTTAGGGGGACGAACTGAGCGTTGGAACGAACCTGGCCAATGAAGACTCTCTTCGAAAGGTCACCGGCCTCGTCCAACGAGGTGGCGTAGATCTTTACGGTTTCCTCATCCCGGTTCATCGCGGAGTAGAGAAAATGCCGGCCGTCGGGGAAGAAGAAGGGGGAGACATGGCTGGTCTCTCCTTCGGCTTCGTTCAAAACGGTGATGGGCTTGGGCTCTCCTCCGGCGGCGGAGACGCGCCGGATGGGCGTTCCGAGACCTCCGAATAGGACGATTTGCTCATGCCAGGTTCCGAAGCGAGCCGTTCCTCCGGCGGTGCAGATTTTGACGGGCGAGCCGCCGTCACTGGAAACGCGGAACAATTCATTGCCCCGGAAATAGGCGATGTTTCTGCTGTCCGACGACCAGAAAGGGACCGTCATGGCGGTATCGAGGATCTTCTTGGGCTGGGCGGAGTCGAGCGGCCTGATGAAGGAAGCTCCACCTGAGTGGAATGCTACGAGTTTGCCGTCCGGGGAGAGAATCGCCTCGTTGTTCTCCTGATCGGCAAGGGAAACACGCATCAGAGAGCGCTCTGGCGCCGGTTGGCGAAGATAGAGTAGCGTGACGCCGATGAGGGCCGGCAGCAGGATGGCGGAGGTTGCCTGGTAGAGCCGCGAATGCGAGTTTTGCGGCGCCACTGCGGGGACTGGCGACGGTTCGCTGGGGATTCCGCCGCGCTGGAATTCCTCCAGTTGGAGGCGAGCTTCGCCGATGTCGCGGAGGCGTGATCGGGGATCTTTGGTGAGGCAGCGGGCGAGCAGTCTGCGGACTGTTGTGTGCGTGCTTGCCGGCAGGGCTTTGAGGTCAGGCTCATCGCGCATCACGGCGGCGAGAGTTTCGGTCACGGTTTCGCCCGTATAGAGAGCTTGCCCGGTGAGCATCTCGTAGAGAACGACGCCGAACGCCCAGATATCGGTGCGGCGATCGACCGGCTTGCCGCGTGCCTGCTCTGGCGACATGTAGCCGGGCGTTCCCATGACGATTCCGGCGTTGGTGGGGGAGTGCTTCACGGTTGGTGTGTTGGCCGGATCCGTGGGGGGCTTGTCTTCGAGCAGGGTTTTGGCGAGTCCGAAGTCCAGGATTTTCACCTGCCCGCCGGGAGTCACTTTGATGTTGGCGGGCTTCAGGTCGCGGTGGATGACACCTTTGTCATGCGCGGCTTCGAGGGCTTCGGCCATCTGTCGTGCGATGTCGATGGCTTCCTCTTGCGGGAGTGCGCCGGCGGCGATGCGCTCGGCCAGCGTGGGCCCCTCCACCAGTTCCATGACAATGGCGCGCTCTTCAATGCCGTAGACCGCGGCGATGTTGGGATGATTTAGGGAGGCGAGCAACTGCGCTTCGCGGGTGAATCTTACCAGCCATTCGTCTACTGAGGCCATCGCGGGCGGCAGGACTTTGATCGCGACTTCACGGCTGAGTTTGGTGTCGAACGCTCGATAGACCGCACCCATGCCCCCTTCACCCAGCAGAGACTGGATGCGGTAGTGGGCGATGGATGAGCCGATCATTTGGATCCCAACAGCATATAGGTGACGGTGGCGATGGCGCAAAGCGTGCCGCGCTCGTCGGTGAGTTCGACAGTGCCGACAACGAGTGTTTTTCCGGTTTTGACGAGGTTGGCTTTGGCGCGCACGAAGGCCGTGTTGACGGCGGCGCGGAGGTAGTTGACCTTGAGCTCGACGGTGGTGGAGTGGCGGGTCTGGTTGAGGACATGTTCGAGGGCGTACCAGACGGCTTCATCGGCGATGGTGGCGATGAGGCCGCCGTGGAGTGAGCCATCGGGGTTGAAGTAGAACGGCTGGAGCGGGCACTCGATGGTGACGCTGGTTTCGGTGGATTCGATGACCTTGAGTTGCAGGAACTCAGTGAAGGTCACGCGAAGAGCTCCATCACCGGTTTGCCTTTGCCGTCCTTGGTGACGTGGAAGGGGCGCTTTTCCACTTCGTAGGCGTGGTCGGGAGAGATGCCCATGGCTGTGTAGAGCGTGGCGTGGAGATCTTCGATCTTGATGGGTTTGTCGACGACTTTGCAGGGGCGCTCATCGGCGGTCTGGCCGTAGAGGAAGCCTTTCTTCATTCCGCCACCGATGAGGAGCACGGAGCCTGCTTCACTGAAGTGGCGATGCATGCCGTAGTGCTTCAGTTCCTGCATCACTTCGGGCTGCTTCACCTGATCTTTCACTTCGCGGCCGGGCTTGCCTTCGGTGATCATGTCGCGGCCGAATTCGCTGGCGAGAACGATCAACGTGCGGTCGAGCAGGCCGCGCTGTTCGAGGTCGAGCACGAGTTGCGCGATGGGGAGATCGATCTCCTTCTTCATGTCGCGGGCGCGGGTGTGACCGTTTTCGTGTGTGTCCCAGTGGCGGAAGGGAATGTACTCGGTGGTGATTTCGATGAAGCGCGCGCCGGCTTCGGTGAGGCGGCGGGCGAGCAGACAGCCGAGTCCGAAGCGGCTGGTGTTGTATTTATCGTAGCTGGCCTTTGGCTCCAGCGAGATATCGAAGGCCTTGGCCGCAGGGGAGCTCATGAGGCGGTAAGCGTTTTCGACGGAGCGGAGAAGGGACTGCTGCTGGTAATCGCTGCCATGGCGCAACACGGGATTGGCTTCGAGCAATTTGCGGTATTGCTGCTGGCGGCGTTCAAAGCGCGAGGTGGTGATATGCGCGGGCGGGCGCACGGCTGCGGCTGCTTCGGCGGGGTCGGGGACGAGGAACGGGCCGTATTCGGAGCCAAGGAATCCGGCGGTGTGGAACGCTTTCACGGCGTCGCTTTCTGCGCCGATGTCGAGGTTCTGGCCGATGTCGATGAAGGCGGGGACATCGGCGTTGCGCGGGCCGAGGGTGCGGGAGATCATCGAGCCCAGGTGCGGGGCGGCGACGGAGAGAGGCGGCGCGTAGCCGGTGTGCCAGTGATACTGATGGCGCGAGTGGAGGATGAAGCCGAGATCGCCGGCCTGATAGGTGCGCACGAGGGTGGCGCGATCCATGATTTTGGCGACGTTTTCCAGGCCTTGCGAGAGCTTGATGTTATCGACCACCGTGTCGATGGCGGGGAAGGTGCTGAGCACACGCTTTGATTCGAGGCCTTTTTCGAAGGGGGTGTAGGCTTTGGGATCGAAGGTTTCGGTTTGCGCCATGCCGCCGGCCATCCAGAGGAGGATCATGGTGTCGGCTTTGGCTGCGGGCTTCGCATATGCCTTCAATTCGCGCGGGCTTCCGGCGGTGAGCGCGGAGAGCATGGCGGAGCCTGCGGCGCTCATGAAGCCGCGGCGTGTCAACGATTGAACGAGTTCCTGTTCCTTCATGCGTGTCACCGGATGTATTGAAATTCGGGCGATTGGAGCAGCATCCAGAGGAAATCCTCCACGGGATCGATTTCGAGCTTAGGGCCGAGGATGGATGCGGCCACCTGGCGTTCGGCATCGGCCGGGTCGCGTTGCAGCGCGTGGCGGTAGAGCCGGGTGATGAGCGAATCGGGGCCGTAGCGATCGCGCGGGCGCTCGACTGGAGTGTCGCGGGCTACGCGTACTTTCTGTTTCGGATCGGGCTCCTGATCGAAGATGAAGAAGCGGATGGCGGGGCCGATGTCGGATTCCATGCTTTGCTTGGCTACGGTGGCCGTGGCCTGGAAGCGATCGAACTTTTTGCCTGCCAGGTCGATGGTGAGCGTCGTGGGTAGTTTGAGGCTTTCCGGATCGACGCCGTTGAGCAGGTCCTTGAGCGGCGTGGTCTCTTTGCCTTTGACGAAGACGGCGTCTTTCCAGATGGGGACGACGCGGGTTGGGTCGTAGGAGTCGACGTTTTCGACGATGAGATAGAGCTTCTTCACGCCTTTGACGGAGATGTCGGCTTTGGCGGCATTGCGGCGGATGAGGCCGCTATCGAAGAGATTGTCGGGGGCGTTGGGCGGGAATTGGACGAGGCGTTCGGCGCCTTCGCGGAGCCAGTTGGCGAGGTACTGGCCGTTGACCAGTTCGAGGGATTGGAGGGTGGTGGGTTGATCGAGGCGATCGGTGACCACCTGGTCGCGATTGGGGCGGCCGAGAGCACGGGTGAGTGCGCTGCTTTTGAGTTCCCAGTCGCGCACGAAGCGGGTGGGCGCGGCGTTGTTGGTGGGCTTGTAGCGCCAATCACCGGTGATGCTGGCGATGGCATCGGCGTACTGCTCGGCGGTGAGGCGGCGGCTGTGTGGGCCGCGGAAGGTGTAACGTTCGCCGGATTTGGGGGCATCGGTGATGCTGGGCAGTTGGTAGGCGCGTGAGTTGAGGATGGTGCGGATGAGGTACTTGAGATCGTAGGCGTGGGCGGCGAAGTCATACGCGAGGGCATCGAGCAGGTCGGCATTCCAGGGTTCGGCGGACATATCGTCGACGGGTTCGACGATGCCGTGGCCGAGCAGGCGCTTCCAGTAGCGATTGACGATGGTGCGCGCGAGGCGGCCGTTCTCGCGCATCGTGAACATGCGGGCGGCTTCGGCGCGGCGCTCTTCGAGCGTACCTTCGGTGCGCACTTCGCCGAGTTCGGGATAGAGGAACTTGGGCTTCGCCATTTCGCCCATCTTCACGTCGCAGCGGACCAGTTCCAGCGGTTCCGGGGAGAAGAAACTGGCGAGGCCGTAGGCGTCCTTCAGTTTCCAACTGCTGATGAAGCTATCGTGGCAGGAGTTGCATTTGAGATTGATGCCGAGGAAGGTTTGGGCGCTGTTCTGTGCGGCTTGCAGCGGAGGGCGCTCCGAGGCGGGCACTTCGCCGCGCCAGGTGACGCCGAGGATGAAGCCTTCGGGATCGCCTTTCTTCGCCGGGTTGAGCAGCGTGGCCACGAACTTGTCGTAGGGCATGTTGTCGGCCAGCGCTTTGCGCAGCCACGTGGTGATGGATTTGCGTTCGCCGTAGTAGACCACGCCATCGTCGTTGCGGAGCAGGTCGTTCCAGAAGCTGATGAAGTGGCTGGAGTAGTTTTCGTCGTGCGCCAGCAGGTGGTCAATGAGTTTGCGGCGCTTGTGCGGGTCGCGATCGGATTCGAATTTGCGGAGTTGTTCGGGAGTGGGCAGCAGTCCCCAGACATCGAGGAAGACGCGGCGGGCGAAGAGGGCATCGGAGACGGGCTCGCCGGTGACTGGGAGGAAGGCATCGATGACGTTGGTTGCGGCGCGCGTGGGTGTAGGGTTGCGCGGTTGCAGGGGCGGAGTCCAGCGAGTGGGCGCGACGCCTTCGGGGCCTTTCGCGCCTTCGTCGATCCAGCGGCGGAGGAGGTCGATTTCCGCGGTGGACAGGGCCGGGCCGCTGATTGGCATGCGGGGTTGCCTCTCGCCGGTGACGCGTTGGATGAGGAGGCTGGATGCGCTGTTGCCGGGTTTGAGTGCGGGGCCGCTTGCGCCGCCGCGGAGGATTTCGGCGCGGGTGTTGAGCGCGAGCCCGCCCTGCGCTTTTTCGCCGGTGTGGCAGGCGGTGCAGCGGGCCACGAGCAAGGGGTGAACCTGTTTGGTGAAGTCGACTTGAGCGAAGGCCGGCAGAACCGCCAGCACGCCGGCAATACTATAAACTTTTGAGAGCATGAACAGACGCCATTTTATTTCGTCGGGATTGGCCGCTGCCAGCGCGGCGCCTGCGATTGGGCAGGCTCCACGGCGGCAACCGAACATTATTCTCATGATGACAGACGATCAGGGTTATGGCGACCTTTCTTTGCATGGGAACCCGCATATTGAGACGCCGAACATTGACTCTATTGGCAAGGATGGCGTGCAGTTCACGCAGTTTCACGTCAATCCGGTGTGTTCGCCGACGCGCGCGAGCCTGATGACGGGGCGTTACTACTATCGCACCGGCGTGGTGGACACGTTCCTCGGCCGGTCGATGATGCACAACGACGAAACGACGGTGGCGGAGATTCTGTCGGGAGTTGGGTACAAGACGGGCCTGTTCGGCAAGTGGCACTTGGGGGATTGTTATCCGCTGCGGAGCATTGATCAGGGCTTTCAGGAATCGCTGAATTGCACGGGGGGCGGGTTGACGCAGCCTTCCGATCCTCCGGGGAATACGTATTTTGATCCCATGCTGCGGCACAACGGGAAGTGGGAAAAGCACAAGGGCTACTGCACGGACATCTTTTTCAACGCGGCGATGCAGTTCATTGAGGCGAATCGGGCGCGGCCGTTCTTTACCTACATTCCGACCAACGCGCCGCATGATCCGCTGCAGATCAACGAGGAGTATGTGCAGCCGTTTGTGAAGAAGGGGCTGGCGGAGCGCGAAGCGAAGATCTACGGGATGGTGAAGAACGTGGATGACAACGTGGGCCGGCTGCTTCGGAAGTTGCGCGAGTTGCAGATTGAGCAGGACACGATTCTCATCTTTCTCACAGACAACGGGCCGCAATCGCCGCGCTATAACGCCGGGATGCGTGGGCATAAGACCACGACGTATGAGGGCGGGATTCGCGTGCCGTTTCTGATGAAGTGGCCGCGGAGGCTGCAAGCGGGGACGAAGATCGGGCGGCTGGCGGCGCATATCGATGTGATGCCGACGCTGGTGGAGATTGCCGGAGCGAAGCTGCCGCGTGATTTGAAGATTGATGGACGGAGTTTGAATCCGTTGCTGGCCAATACGCAGGCGGAGTGGAGGCCGCGGACCTTGTTCTTCCAGTGGCATCGTGGGGACCGGCCGGAGCCGCATCGGAACTCGGCGGCGCATGACGGGCGGTGGAAGCTCATCAACGGGAAAGAGCTGTACGATTTGCAGAGCGATCCTGGGGAGCAGAAGGATCTCGCTGTTCAGCAGCCCGAGATCGCGAAGCGGCTGCGCGGGGAATACGATGCGTGGTTCGCGGATGTGTCGGCCACTCGCAACTATGAGCCTCCGAAGATTTTTCTCGGCGCCCAGCAGGAGAATCCGGTGACGTTGACGCGGCAGGATTGGCGCGGGCCCACGGCCAGTTGGGACGGCAAAGGCAACGGGCATTGGGAAGTGGATGTGCGCCGGGCAGGGAAGTACGACATTACGGTGCGGATGGCGAAGACTCCGGCCGCGGGCAAGGTGGAGTTCAAGCTGGCTGGCGTGTCGCAGACGGCGGAAGTGGCGGCGGCAGCGGAGTCGGTGGTGCTGCGCGGAGTTTCGTTGCCGAAGGGGCCGGGACAGCTTTCCGCGGTGTTGGAAACTGGTGGCGTGCGGTATGTGGACGTGGAGCACAAAGGCAATGCTTAGTAGACGCGATGCACTGGGATTGCTGGCTTCGTCGCCGGCGGCGATGGCTTGGCAGAGCTTCTTCACCGGGAAAGATGCGCCTTCCGGGAAGGCGATGGAACTGCGGGCTGGTGAGATGACGATGGTGTTCGAACCGGAACTCGGCTTCCTGCGCTATCTGCGCTACGGCGATAAGGAGATCATCCGCGGGATCTACGCGGCGGTGCGCGATCACAATTGGGGCACTGTTGCGCCGCGAGTGGCGAACGTGAAGCTGGAGACAAGCGGCGGGGGCTTCCGGTTGGCGTTTGATGTGACGTGCCAGCAGGGGCCGATTGATTTTCTGTGGCACGGGTCGATTACAGGCGAGGCGTCGAGCCAGGTGACGTTTCGGATGGAAGGCGAAGCGCGCAGTTCGTTCCGGCGGAATCGTATCGGGTTCTGTGTGCTGCATCCGCTCGAAGGCTGCGCGGGGCAGGCTTGCACGGTAGTGCATTCGAACAACGTGCGCGAGAGTGGGAAATTTCCGTTGCTCGTTTCGCCGCATCAGCCGTTCAAGGACATGACGGCGATTTCGCACCAGGTGGAGCCGGGCGTGACCGCGGAAGTGATCTTCGACGGCGAGACGTTTGAGATGGAGGATCACCGCAACTGGACGGATGCGAATTATAAGACCTACTGCACGCCGCTGGAGAAGCCGTATCCGGTGGATGTGCCGCAAGGGACTCGTGTGGCGCAGGGCATCACGGTGAAGCTGAATGGTGCGAAGGCGGCGCGTACGACAGGGTTCCTGCCGCGGCGGCGGGAGTTGACGCTAAGGATTGCGGGCGCTGTGGCGAAGCCGCTGCCGAAGATCGGGCTCGGCGCGACGGCGGATGTACTGACGTGGCGGGAAGCGAATCGCGTTGCGGCGTTGAAACCGGCGCATGTGCGTGTGGATAGCCGTTCCGCGGAGCAGGTGAAGCAAGCCCTGGCGCTGCGCGTGCCGCTGGAAGTGGCTGTGCATCTGGGGGAGAGCCCGGGCGAGGAATTGAAGGCTTTGAAGGAATCGTTGGGCGATGCGAAGCTGGCGCGGGTGCTGGTGTATCACCAGAAGGAGATGTCGACGAATCCGAAATGGGCGGCGCTGGCGAAGACGGTGTTCCCTGGCGCTTCGGTGGGCGCGGGGACAAACGCTTACTTCACGGAATTGAATCGCGAGCGGCCGGCGACGGCGCCGCTCGATTTTCTTTGTTATTCGATCAACCCGCAAGTGCACGCCTTCGATAACGCGAGTCTGACGGAGAATCTGGCGGCACAGGCCGATACCGTGAATTCGGCGCGGCAATTCGCGGGCGGAAAGCCGATTGTGGTCACTCCAGTGACGTTCAAGCCTCGGTTCAATCCGAATGCGACGGGGCCGGTGGCTGCGCCTCCTCCGGATGTGCTGCCAACGCAAGTGGACCCGAGGCAGCTTTCGCTGTTCGGCGCGGCGTGGACGCTGGGGAGTTTGAAGTATCTGTCTGAGGCGGGGGCTTCGAGTGTGACGTATTTCGAAACCGCGGGAGCGCAAGGCGTGTTGGAACGCGACACGGGCTCGCGCTGGCCGAAGCTGTTTGCTTCTGAACGCGGGCAGGTGTTTCCGCTGTATCACGTGCTTGCCGATGTGAACGAATACGCGGGCGGGATGGTGCTGGCGTCGCGGTCATCCGCGCCGTTGGTGGTGGATGGAATCGTGCTGCGCAAAGGGCTCTCCACGCGCGTGATGCTGGCGAACATGACCGATGATGTGCAAGTGATTCGCTTCGCCTGGCCGGGCACGGATGCGCGCGTGGGTGTGCGGAAGCTGGATGAACACTCGGTGCGCAAAGCCACGCTCGCGGCGGAGGATTACCGGCGGGCGAAGGCGCAGGAGATTACGTTGGCCTCGGCGAATGTGGAGATCGCGCTGCTGCCCTATGCCGTGGCGTCGATCGAATCGTTGAAGGCGTAAAGCGTGCTGCCCGCACTGGCGACCCGTGGCAATCGCATCGTGCGCAGGGGCACGGATGAGCTAGTGCTGCTGCGCGGGGTGAATCGTAGCGGGTTTGAGTATTCCGACGATCCTGGCATCACTGAGGAAGAGATTGCCCTGATCGTCACGGGGTGGAAGGCGAACATCATCCGGCTGCCGTTCAACCAGCGGCGTGTGTTCGATCTGGGCGAGCCGTATCTGCGGCGCATGGACCAGGTGATCGAATGGGCTGCGCAGTTGGGGGCGTACACGCTGCTCGACCTGCAATGGCTGGTGGATGAGATCGCTCCATTGCCGGACCAGCAATCGCCGCGGCTGTGGCGCATGCTGGCGGATCGTTATTATGCGAATCCGGCGGTACTCTACGATCTGTACAACGAGCCGCATGATGTTACGGTGGCCGATTGGAATTATTGGGCGACGCTACTGACGGATACGATTCGTTCCGTGCATATCAATTCGCTGATTTTTGTTTCGGGCATGGATTGGGGTTACGACCTGCGCGGCGTGCATGTGGATGCGCCGGACATCGTGTATTCGACGCATGTGTATCCGGAGAAGCAGGGGAAGTGGAAGGATGCGTTTGGGCGGATTGCGGCGACGCGGCCCGTGTTTGCCGGCGAGTGGGGCGGATGGGATCAGCATGTCGATTGGGGGCGAGACCTGGCGGCGTACTTCAACCGGCTGGGGATGGGATGGACGGCATGGAGTTGGGTGGACAAGCCGCACTTGCAGCATGGAGGCGTGGCGACACCGTTTGGGGAATTGGTGAAGGCGGAGCTTAGCGGAACATCCACCAGAGGATGATGGTGCAGACGAAGAGCAGGGCGGCCCACATGCGGTGTCCGCCTGCGCTGCCTTGGCCGAGGGCGAAGACGTTGCCCTGAATGCGCTCAGCGGGCGGCGGTGCCGTGGCGAGGCTGACCGCGACCATCACCAGGGCGGCGAAGACCCAGACCAGAATCGAGCGGTGGAGGAAGGAATGCAAATAGGGATGACGCAACCCTGGCAGCGCCCAGCCGAGGGTTTGATCGAGGAACAGCACGCCGCCAAACGCGAAGCCTGCCGCGCCGCCGGCAATCGCGCCGGGTGTATTGCCACGCTTCCAGATGAGGCCGAGGAAAATCACGGCGCACATGGGCACCGATAAATACGCGGAGATGAGCTGCAGGTAGTGCCAGATGGTGACGGAGATGCCAACCAGCGGGGCGGCCATCACACCGAGCACGGCCATCAGCACGGTGACCCAGCGTCCCACGACTACCTGTTGCGATTCGGGCATTGCCGGGCGGTAGCGGAGAACGAAGTCGCGCACGACAAGCGTGGCGCTGGAGTTGTAGCAAGCGCTCATTGACGACATGAGGATCGCGATCAACCCGGCGAGCACGAGGCCGCGGAGTCCTGCCGGGAGCAACTCGCTCACCAGGCGCGGGTAAGCCATGTCCGCACGCTCCAGGTTGGGATAGAGAGCGTGGGCAATGACTCCGGGCAGCACCAGGATGAACGGGATGATCAGCTTCAGGAAGCCGGCGAAGATAGCGCCCTTCTGGCCCTGTTCCACGGTGCGCGCGCCCAACACGCGCTGCACGTTGGTCTGATCCATGCACCAATAGAACATGCCACCCATCAGGTTGCCGATGAGGAAGCCGGTGATGGGGAGCTCGGAATCGAGCGGTTTGACCATTTGAATGAGGCCGGGATCGACGCGGGCCGTGAGTCCCTGCCAGCCGCCCACGGCGTAGAGCCCGATTCCGGTGAGGATGATGCTGCTGATGATGAGCCAGGAGCCTTGCACCATGTCGGCGTAGACCACGGCGCGGAGGCCGCCCTTCATGGTGTAGATCGCCGTGAATACGGAGATCGCGATCATGACGGCCATCTGATTCCATCCGAACAGCATGACGAACAGCAGCGAGCCGGCCCACAGATCGATGGCGTTTTTGGTGAGCACATTGATGATGAGCAGGTTGCCGGAAAGGAAGGCACGCAGGCTCCAGCCGAAGCGGCGTTCGAGGAATTCGGGGATGGTGTAGATCTTGTTGCGCAGATAAAGCGGCGCGTAGAGCGAAGCGAGGATGATGAGGCACCAGGAGGCCATCCACTCATAGCCGCCAGTGACCATGCCGATGCGGTAGCCGTCGCCTGCCATGCCAACGACATGCTCGGCGGAAATGTTGGAGGCCAGCAGAGACATGCCGATGAAGGGCCATCGCAAATCTCTGCCGGCCAGGAAATACTCGCTGTCGGATTGCTTCTTGCCGGCGGCGCGCAGCACGGCCCCGATCACCAGCACAAGGCTGGCGAGGATGACGACGGAGTCAAGGAGGCCTAGCACGCGATGGAGTCCGGTCTACTCCCGAAAGAGCTTCGTGGCGATGCCTGCCACGTGCTTGCCTTGGAACGAGGCGATGGCGAGTTCATTCTCACTGGGCTGGCGCGATCCGTCGCCGCCGGTGATGGTGGAAGCGCCATACGGGCTGCCACCGGTGATCTCGGTAACGATGGTCTGGCGGGTTTCCGAATAGGGGACTCCCACGATCACCATGCCATGATGCAGCAGGGTGGTGTGGAAACTGGTGATGGTGGTTTCCTGGCCGCCGTGCTGCGTGGCGGTGGAGGTGAACACGCTGCCCACCTTGCCGATCAAGCCGCCTTTGGCCCAGATGCCACCGGTCTGATCGAGGAAGTTACGCATCTGGGCGCACATGTTGCCGAAGCGAGTGGGTGCGCCGAAGATGATGGCATGGGCTTCGGTGAGCTTCTGTGGCGTGGCCAGCGGGATGTGGGCGAAGGCTTCGCGGGCGGCCTTGGCTCCGGAACGGACCAGTGCCTCTTCGGGCATCAGTTCGGGCACTTGCAGGATTTCCACTTCCACGCCCTCTACCTCGCGGGCGCCCTTGGCGACGGCTTCGGCCATTTTGTAGAGGTGGCCGTACATGCTGTAAAAGACGATCTGTACTTTGATGCTCATGGATTTTATGATGCGAGAAACTTCTTGATGTTGCGGATAGCTTGACGCGTGCGGTGATGATTTTCGATGAAGGCGAAGCGCACGTGGCCTTCGCCCATGGGGCCGAAGCCGATGCCGGGCGAAACGGCGGTGAGCGATTTTTCCAGCAGGAGTTTAGAGAACTCCAGTGATCCCAGGTGGCGGAAGCGCTCTGGAATTTCGGCCCAAAGGAACATGGAGCCCTTGGGGCGAGTGACGGGCCAACCGGCGCGGTTCAATCCATCGCACAGCACGTCGCGGCGCTTCTGGTACATGTGGCAGATCTTCACCGTGTCTTCCTCGCACTCGCGCAAGGCGACGATGGAGGCGATTTGCAAGGGCTGGAAGATGCCGTAATCGAGATAGCTCTTGATACGCGTGAGGGCCTTGATCATGCGCGTGTTGCCAAGACAGAAGCCGACGCGCCAGCCGGCCATGTTGTAGCTCTTCGACATGGAGAAGATCTCCACGGCGTGTTCTTTGGCGCCCTCCACCTGGAGGATGCTGGGGGCTTTGTAGCCGTCAAAGCAAATGTCGGCGTAGGCGAAATCGTGGACCACCATGGTGCCGTGTTTGGCGGCGAGGCCGATGACGGTTTTGAAGAAATCGAGGTCCACCGTATGGGTGGTGGGATTGTGCGGGAAGGAGATGAGCACCATCTTCGGCTTGCGCGTGGCGGTGCGGTAGAGATCTTCCAGGCGGTTCAGGAATTCTTCCGGCGTCGGCATGGGGAGCATGCAGGCGTGGCCTTCGGCCATGATGACGCCGTACTGGTGAATGGGATAAGCGGGGTTGGGAGAAACCACGGCATCGCCTGGTCCGATGACGGCGAACAGGAGGTGGGCCAAGGCGTCCTTCGCGCCGATGGTGGAGATGGCTTCCGTTTCCGGATTGAGTTGCACGCCGTAGTTGCGTTCGTAGCGTTTGCAGATTTCCAGCCGCAGGTTCGGCAGTCCCCGCGACATGGAATAGCGGTGGTTCTTGGGGTTCCGTGCGGCCTCGGCCATCTTCTGGACAATCACGCGCGGCGTTGCGCCGTCCGGATTTCCCATTCCGAAATCGACTACGTCCTGCTGTCCGGCGCGAAGGCGTGCCTTCATTTCATTGACCACAGCAAAGACGTAGGGAGGGAGTTTTTGAATGCGATAGTACTCTTCGGTTTCCGAGGGCATAAACTTTCTATTATGGCGCGAGTGAGAGTCATCGGCGCGGGGCCGGCGGGTACGGCGGCGGCGATCTCCGCTTTGCAGGCGGGTGCAGAGGTGGATTTGTTCGAGAAATCGCGTTTTCCGCGGCATAAGGTTTGTGGTGAGTTTGTGAGTCCGGAGGCGACGGAACTCCTGGATGGATTCGGCGTGGACTGGCGGTCTGCAAACCCTGCGCATTTGCGCCGCCTGATGTTGAGTTTCGGAGCGCGCGAATCGGTAGGCAACCTCCCCGAAACGGCTTTTGGATTGAGCCGCTACGTGCTGGACGCGCTGCTGCTGAACCGGGCGATCGGGCTGGGTGTGACGCTGCATCGCGAACCGGGAGTTCCCAGCGGACCTACGGTGATGGCCACCGGGCGGCACAGCGCGGCCCCGAAGGGTGACCGGCTGTTCGGGTTCAAGGCTCACTTCTGCGGCCCGTCCTCAGATGTGATGGCTCTCTACTTCCAGAAGGGCGGCGCGTATGTGGGAGTGAACGCAATAGAGAGTGGCATGACGAATGTGTGTGGCTTGGCGCCGGAACGGGAGTTGGCCAAGCACGGGTTTGAAGTGGACGCCTATCTGGATGGAATCGCGCCGGTGCGGGAGCGGTTGGTGGGGATGAAGCGGCGGTGGAGTTGGATTCGTGTCGGCCCGCTAGTTTTTGAAAACCGATTTTCGAATAGTACTAAATTCACGGAGTACTATACGGGTGATTCTTTGTCATTTGTCGACCCATTTACGGGGTCGGGGATTTACTCAGCTTTACTGACAGGGAGGATGGCGGGGCGGGCTGCGGCCGCAGGGGAGAGTATTGTCGAATACGGTAACAGGTGTAAACGGATGCTGGCAAGGCCCAGGTTAGTTTCGAAAATTTGTCGCGTATCGATAAGTATTGGTATTGCCAACTGGGCGGAGCGTTTGATTCCGCATCGCTGGCTATTTCGCCTGACCCGTCCCGAGAGGTGTCCAACCGTCCGTGTCTAAACCGGCTCCCTAACGGTCGCGGCTCCGTAAACCGTTGAATCTAGTGAGTCTTGCTTTTCCGATACTGGCATCTCAGGCATCAAAAACAAAAGAGCCGGTGAGTACTCGGAGGAAGATACTCACCGGCTGGTCGTCCGCATGTCACCATGCGGAGACCTCCCATTCAGCGCTGTGCCCAGGCAGAAGCCTGGGCGCACACACATCTTGGGTTGCGGTTATTGGATCAATGATATACCCAAACAACTTCGCTGTGTACAGCAGTTCTGAAAAATATTTAGTGCTGGGTGAGAAAAACGTAGTAAGCCATGACCAGGATAATTACCGAACTGGAAAGGACGAGAGCCCCTGTCATCACAGCCCCAGGGCGGACTTCTTGCGGCATACGCTTGAAACGTAAGTACAGCGCGCCGATGGCAATGATGGGGAGCATGGCGGCCTGACAGATGCCACCCAACTTGACCATCCAGACGGGGGATTGGACGCCATAGAAGAACGCCACTGCGATCAGCACCAGAGCCCAAACGAATCCGTTGCGATAGCGGACGCGGGCGGCGTAGTCGCCGGCAGGGAAGAAGCCGAGCAATCTGGCCATATCCGCGAAGACGCGGGAGTTGGCGGCGGTGGCGGCAAAGATGGTGCCATACAAGGTAGCGATGGCGCCGGCGTAGAACAACCAAACCGACCAGCCGCCGAGGGTTTGGGTGTACATTTTGCTGAGGACGGGGATCATGTCCTTGGAGGCGGGAACCAGGCCCTGGGAGTGGAGGACTCCGGCGCCCAGCAGGTAGAAGGCGATGGTGGCCACCGTGTAGATGACCATGGAGGCGATGATGTCGAGGTTCATCACAGCGACCCAGCCGTTGGCGCGCTGCTTCCAGGCATCGGTGCCGTCGGCCGGGCCGGTATAGCGGGCGTAGCCCTTCTCCACGCACCAGTAGGGATACATGAACAACTCGGCGGCGCCGACGCCGGTGATGCCGAATACGGCGATGGCGCTGGCCAGACCGGCGGGAGGCAGTTGGAAGCTAAGCCCGCGCTCCAGTTCCTGCCAATTGAAGAACTCCGGCTTCACGGTGAGCATCATGGCGCACATGAAGGTGAGCATGGTGAACAGACCGACCTTGATGGTGGCGAGCTTCTCCACCCGCTCATAGCCGCCGCCCAACAGCAGGAACAGGGTGATAATGGCCAGTCCGGGAACCCACAGGTTCACGGAGATGCTGGGCATGAGTTGATTCAGCACTTGGGCGACGCCGGCGAACATGGCGCCGATCTGGAAGAGCGTCATGATGACCATGATTGCCCAGGCCCAGACGATCCAGTTCACACCGAGTTTCGGGCCGGGAACGTGGTTGAAGCCCGCGAGGCCGGTTTCGCCGGTGGCGATGGAATAACGTCCCAATTCGGATTGCACGAAGGGCTTGATGAAGCAACTGATGAGAATGACCCAGAGGGCTACATAGCCGACCTCGGCGCCCAGCGTGGTTGTGGCGATCAACTCTCCTGAGCCGACGATGGAGGCGGAGAGGATCATGCCAGGCCCGATACGGCGCAGCATGCCTCCGAAGGTTCGCGGCGGCTGTTCTATATCTGCCGGGTGGAAGGCGTAGGGATCGTACACAACATTCTGGTCCGTCTGCTTGGCCGGTGCGGTTGTCGACATCTCCGCTATGCTATCGCACGTGTCGCTCGCGCGTCTCACTTGCTGTGAGAGAATAGCGGGACTCCATCGAAATCATGACACATCGCAACCGTGTTCTCGTGCTGCTTTTTCTGCTGTTCGCGATCACCTATCTGGACCGGGTGTGCATTTCGGTGGCGGCGCCGCGAATCCAAGCGGAACTGAATATCGACCCTGTGGGATGGGGCTGGGTGACCGGGATGTTCACGCTGGCCTACTGCCTGTTCGAGATTCCTTCGGGCATGATGGGCGACCGGATTGGGCCACGGCGTGTGTTGACGCGGATCGTGCTGTGGTGGTCGGCCTTCACGATGTTCACCGGGGCCGTTTCGAATTACTACCTGCTGCTGTTGATCCGGTTCTGCTTCGGGGCGGGGGAAGCGGGCGCATTCCCCAACTCCTCAGTGGTGGTGGCGCGATGGTTCCCGGCTACGCAGCGCGCGACGATTTCGGCTGTCACTCTGATGGCGGCGCAGGTGGGGGGCGGATTGGCGCCACTACTGGCGATCCCGATTCAGACGCGCTTTGGCTGGCGCGCTTCGTTCTTCGTGTTCGGATCGCTTGGGGTGGTGTGGGCCGTGGTGTGGTACTGGTGGTTTCGCGATTCGCCATCGGAAATGCCGGGGGGGAGCGATGCCGAACTGCAAGCGGTGGAGGCGCCCATGCCGGGCAAAGCGCATCGTCTGCCGTGGGGAGTGGCGCTGCGCAGCCGCAGTGTACTGGCCACCTGCGTCACGGTGGCCTGCTATGCCTATGTCTTCAACTTTTTCCAGACCTGGTTTCACACCTTTCTGGTGAAAGCGCGCGGATTCAGCGAAGGGCGGTTGTGGATGTCGGCGATGCCGTTTGTGATTGCGGCTGTGTCTACGATTCTGGGCGGCGTGTTGAGCGATTACCTGGTGCGTCGAATGGGCGCGAGAGCGGGAAGACGTGCGCTGGGGTTGGCATCGCTCTCGGCGGCGGGGCTGTTCACGATCGCCGCGATGATGACGCGAGGCCAGGCATTGACCGTGGTGTTTTTAGCGCTGGTTTACGGGGCGATTACTTTTCAGCAGGCGGGCGTGTTCGGGGTCTGTCTGGACATTGGCCACAAGTATGCGGGGGCGATGGGTGGATTGCTGAACACGGCGGCCCAGGCGGGCGGATTGATCGGCTCCGTGCTGTACGGATACATCGTGAAGAGCACCGGCAGCTACGAGGCTCCCTTCGTGCCGATGGCGGTGGCGCTGTTTCTGGGAGCAGCGTTGTGGCTGCAGATCGATGCTTCCGAGGAACTCAACCAGCCTGTGTCGACGGCTCCCTGACAGGTTCTACCTCTTGATTCCGTTTGTAGATTGAGAGCAAACAGCAGGCGACACAACGGAGGGAAAGAACCCATATGGAGCAACGTTTTGTGCTGGAACTGGAGGGACGTCTGGCGGGCAGAATGTTTTCCGCGGAGGGGGGCCTACACAAGAAAACGGTTCTGGAGGACGGCGGTGGTCCGGGAGGCCAGTCCCGATTGGGCCACATCTCCTCGCTGGATGTTGACCCGTTGATCCTCCAACTCGGCACCGGAATGTCGAGCGGCTTCTATACGTGGATCGGAGGCGCCGTGAATTCCAGAATCTCTGCGCGGAGAAATGGCGCCGTCATCCAGTTGGACAACCAAGCCAAGCCCGTACGCTACCAAGAATTTTACGAGGCGTTGGTGACGCACGTCATGTTTCCGGATCTGGATCGCTCCTCCTCGAAGGAGGCGATGCTCAAAGTCGTGATGCAGCCGGAACGGGCGAAGCTCGGCAAGCAGGGGGTGGGCAGCCTCGGCGTATATGCATCCAGCTTGCCGAAGGCGTGGAGTGTAAATCATTTTCGGATGTCGATCGACGGCCTTCACACCGATTGCGCGCAGATCAGTAAAGTCCAGGGAATCCGCATAAAACAAGGAATCAAGAAGTATTATTCGAGTGACGACCGCTTGCCGGCCATTGAACCGACACATCTCGAGTTCCCCAACTTCACCATCGAGCTACCCTTGGCGTACGGCAAGGAATTCCTGAAGTGGCTTGAGGACACCCAGTATCCGAGGAAGACGCATTCCAAATTGAAGGATGGCTCACTCACGTTCCTCGCTCCAGGTTCCAGCAGCCCTTATTTTCAATTGAATCTCAATAGCATCGGGATTGTGTCCATGGCGAAAGGGGCAAATTCCTACCGTATCGAGCTGTATTACCAGTCTCTGAGCATGACCCCAGGGGCCTCTGCGGTGAAGTAACCAAGAGCTTACTTCGAGTGATCCACCAGCCGGTTGAGGAAGCGCATCTCGTCGCGCAGGCCGTTGACCGCGCCGCGCGCTTCGCCGATCAGCAACCACGATCCATAGAGCAGGCAGAATGCGCCGCTGATGCCCAGAGCCACGGGGAGCCAGTGCAGTCCTCCGCGATTGAAGAGGGCGTCGAGGCCGATGGCCACGCTGGTGAGTACAAACAGGCCGGAGGCGATGTAGAACACGGTGATGGCGCGTTGCAGCACGGTGGCGCGACGGCTGAGCAGGCGCATCTGGTCCATGAGCATGGCCTTGCGCTCTTCGAGCATTTCGAGATGCGTCTCATGCATGATTTGATCCATGCGGTCGGCAATGGCGCGCACGCGGTCCACCACGCGGCCGAGCCGGATGGAGGTGGAGAGAACGAAGGTGCCTGAGGCGGACAGCAGCAAGGCGGGGGTGATCATGGCGGTGAGCACGGCGAGGGCTTCAGCCAGCGTATCCACGGTTTGGGTGGGGAAAAATGGGTTAGGCATGGGCCACCTCGCGGGCACCGGGTTCGTTCTCGAGCAGCGACATCAGGATCAGCGACCGGAAGCCGTCACCGGTGAGAATGCAATCGCGCATCACGCCCTCTTCCTGAAAGCCGAGCGCACGGTAGACGCGGCGCGCCCGTTCGTTTTCCGGATACACGTCGAGCCATACACGGTGGGCGTTGCAGGTGAGGAAGCAATGGCGCAGGATGAGGCGCATGGCTTCACGTCCGCGGCCCTGGCCGGGTTCCGCCATGGCAATCCGCTTGATCAGGATGGCGCGGTTTTCATTGGCCAGCCCGGAGAGGATGACAAAGCCGTCGGCTTTGCCCTCGTGCTCCAGGATCCAGTACCCATAGTCAGGATCCTCCAGGCAGCGTTCGTGATCCTCCAGCGGATCGGCGCCAGTGAATCCCTCATTGCAAGTCTTTTCCTCAAGCGCCATCAGGAATGCCAGATCGCCTCTCGTCGCCCTTCTTAACTCAACCATTCTTACCAGCATAGCGGGCGCGCGAGGATATATACTGCCTCTCATGAATCCTGGGCGATTGTTCCTGGCCAGTTGTATGGCGCTGGTCACCACGTCGATGGTGTTTTCCATTCGCGGCGACATTCTGGACGCATTGGGCGCGGACTTCAAGCTGAACAAAGAGCAGATTGGATTCATCCTGAGCCCGGCCTTCTGGGGATTCACGGTTTCCATTCTGATTGGCGGGTCTTTGGTGGATTTTTTTGGCATGCGGCGTCTGCTGGCCATTTCCGCCTGGGGATATATTGCGGCGGTGGCGGCCATCGTGCTGGCCCCGCGGCCATCCGCGCCGGTGGCCACGTTCTACACGGATCCGGGGTTTCTGATTCTCTATGGGGGCATGCTCACTCTGGGCCTGTCGCAAGGGCTGGTAGAGGGAGTGATCAATCCGCTCTGCGCCACCCTGTATCCGCACGACAAGACGCACAAGATGAACGTACTGCATGCATGGTGGCCGGGTGGATTGATTTGCGGAGGACTGGCGGCGTTTGCGCTGACGAAGCTGATGGGCCTGGATGCTCCGGGAGCAGGCGCAGCGTTGCAGACATTGGGCTGGCAGGTGAAACTGGCTACCATTCTGATTCCCGCCGCGGGCTATCTGGTGCTGATCCGAGGCCAGCATTTCCCGGCCACGGAACGGGTGTCGGCGGGTGTTTCCACTTCGGAGATGCTGCGCGAATCGATGCGCCCGCTGTTTCTGCTGCTGTGGGTTTGCATGTGGATGACGGCGGCGACGGAACTGGCTCCCGATCAGTGGGTAGGCTCGCTCATCACGCAATTGACGGGGATGCAGGGAATCCTGATTCTGGTGTACACCGCGGGGCTGATGTTCGTACTGCGGTTCTTTGGCGGACCGATGGCGCACAAGTTTTCTCCGTTCGGGCTGCTTTCGCTATCGGCGATTCTCGCCGCTGCGGGACTGTTCCTGCTGGGCGGGGTGAAGACGCCCACGGATGCTTTCCTGGCGGCGACGCTGTTCGGGATCGGCAAGACTTACTTCTGGCCGACGATGCTGGGTGTGACCTCTGAGCTATTCCCTCGCGGCGGCGCGTTGCTGCTGGCGATCATGGGCGGGACAGGCAATCTGGCAGTGGCGTTTGTGCTGCCGGTGATGGGTGGATGGTACGACACAGCGGGTGCGGCAGCCGCTTTCCGCTATGTGGGTGTGCTTCCCGTGATCCTGATTTTTGTCTTCGCCGGTTTGTTCCTATTCTTCCGTTCGCGTGGCGGATACAGGGCGGAGGAGTTGAATGCGATGCAATCGGCCGCGGCGGCGGATTGATTTCTACTGCGTCATGCGAATGACGCGGCGAGCGGTCTCAGCGCCGTTGGCCGACAGCCAGATTTCGTTTTTCTCCATCACCGGCGTGGCCGGATCGAGCCGGAAGTTAATCTGATAAATCGAGATCAGCCCTGGGGCAAGGCCGGCAAAGGAGACTTGCTGCGGGATTCCGTTGACATACACCTCTGGCGTGGGCTCGACGCGGGCGAACGGTTCGGTTGCCGGGGCCTCCTGATCTATTTCCACCGAGGGTGAGGTGTTCCCAAGGCCTGTTCCAAAGATGGTGGCAATTTCGCCGGGGCGAACCGGCCGCTCGGCTTCCTGCGCCGGCACGCCAGCCACGCGCACGATTGCGTAGGCGACCGAATCCACCACTTTCGTGAATAGGGATGGGAGACGGGCCGCTACCGCGCCGGGGCCGAGCGTGACTGAGGCGTTGCTGGCGGGCTCCGGCCCTTTGCTTACTCTTATGGCGGTGGCATCACCGCTGGGCGCCGCTTCCGGCCAAAGGAAATCGATCCGTTCGGGCGAAACGGCCAGCAGTTGCGCTTCCTCATCTCCCACCAGGACGCGCGTTCCGCACAGTTCGGAAGGCAGTGGCGCGGCGGCGTGCTGCGAACAGCGGGCGAGCGCGCTGCCATTCATTGTGGCGGGAACACCTGGGGAGAAGCGCGGCTCCAGGCTGGCCATATTGACAACTCCATCGACACGTATCGCGCCGAAGCCTGTTTCGATGGCGATCACCCGGTGCTGATTGGGAACTCCGAAATTGGAGTCGGCAATGACGGTCGCGCCATCGGCTGAAATGGCCGCGCGTGGCGTGGACCAATAACCACGGCCTTCCTCATTATTGAAACGGAGGCTGCGATGCATAGCCAGGCGGCGGACCTCCACGCCGTTGTCGCGCACCACCATCACTTCTCCCAAATACGGTGTTCGCCGCAGCGGCGAAGTGTCGGCGGGATCGCGCACCTGGTTATACAACTCGCTGGTGATGGAAAGGGCACAATGGGGGCTCTGCTTGGCGCAGCCGATGTGAAAATCGAGCCATTGGTCGCTGCCGCCGCAGCGGAACAGGGGCATTACGAAGCGAAGCCCGCCTCCGAGTTCGGCGGGCAATCCGATTGTCTGCTCCATTCCCAGGTGGAGTGCATAGACACCGTAACCGCAGGGACTCTGGCCTTCCATGGCGAGCAGCAGCTGCTGGTTGCCTGCGGAGTCTTCGTAAGTATCGCCGTGCCCGCCCCCGATGCAGGGTTCTCCCGCGTCGCAGATTCCGTCCCGGTTGCCGCCGTCCATGGTAAGGTTTTCGGGTCCGCGCGCCACAAAATCGAGTTTCTCCTCGAACGCATTGACGGCGAACAGGGAGAAGGGGCCACTCCCGATGAGGAGCACGTAGCGTTTCCCCGTCGTCCTGTCGACACCTTTCGCAATGGTGACGAAATCCACGGTCTGCGTGGTGGAAGTGCAATAAGGAAACACTGGTTGCGAAGACAAATCGGCGGCGCAGATCTGCCGTTCATTGGGCGCGTAGAAGGCAATCCAGTTGTCCTTGGAGAGCTCTCCGGTTCCACCGTTCGTGATGCTGCGAAAGCGATCGCTGAAATCAGCCACCGTATCGGTGCGGCGTGTTTCTGTGTTGTAACGGGCAATGGTGGCGCCGCGGAGGGCGTATAGGATGCGGTCATCGAAGGCGTCCCACATGGTGCCCTCAGTGCTAAACGGCACCGCGCTTTGGACAATACCTCCGTCGGCTGTGCGCACGATCAATTGGGCATCATTGGTGGATACCAACACATACTTTCCGGAAGCGCTCACCGGGCTGGGGGACGAGTAGCCATGCGAGGCGTCTGGCCCTGCCAGCACACGGATCTGTGCGCCGAAGTTGGGATCGAGGTAGCTGCCGCCCCGTTGCGGTGGATCAAAGTTGCCACTGGGCCGTTCGTTGTCCACCTGGCATAGCGCGAGGTTTCCAGAAAGGAGATCGGGAACCTCAGTGCATCCTTGCGGGCTTGCGGGATAGGTGAACGCAGGAAGCGGCCGGTCCACAACCTGTAACTTCACAGGGATAGTTTGGGATGCGCCGCCAGCTGTTACCGTGATGGTGCTTTGATATTCTCCCGGCTTTCGCAGGAGAAACCACCAGCCCGTGGGTCGGACAACCACCTTCGCATTGCCGCTGCCGGAGCGTGGGGAGAGGGTTGCCATATCCGATTCGGCGATAGACGCCTGCCAGGCCGTGGCGGAAGTGACATCGAACGACGCGGAGGCACACAGGGGACCGCCTGCCACCATACGAAAAATGATTTCTTTTGGAGTGACTGCCGGCTCCTGAGCCGTTGCGGCGATTGAACAGAATGCGGCCAACCAGATCAAACAGGTGCTTCTCATGCCTTTGCCCTCTCGAAATGATCCTCTGGACGCTCCTTTTATGGTAGCGCGCTCGATCGGGTTTGAGGGCGCGGGCGTCAGAATTCCACTTTCGAGCCGGCACTATTCCACTTCGCACGTTTGCCCGTACGGAGGGAGATATTGGCCAGTTGCACCACCAGTGCGGCCTGGAAACCCAGCACCATGGGTGCGGTGGGTTTGCGGCGGGTGCGGACGCAGTCGAGGAAATTCTGCACGTGCAGATCGGTGGCCCAGCCGAAGCCCTTTTCGGAGCGTTTCTCCACGGCTGGCGTCTCCTCCGCTCCCTGCAGGTAGACGCGGCAATCTTCGCGCCCGATATCCATGCGCGCCTGATCGCCGTCGAGGTGATTCATCTGGTCATTACGGCTCTTGTATTTCATGGCGGCGTAATTGATGGAGAAGACGCCGATGAAATCCTCGGGATATTCGGCGGTGACCACCACGGATTCAGGCGTGTCGTAGCCTTCGCGGTGGGGCTTGCCGGCGGCGGCGGTGACCGCGAGCGGATAACTGGCGTTCATCAGCAGATGGATGCCGTCATAGACGTGGGCGCCCTGGTCGGCGACAATGCCACCGGCATAGCCGGCGTAGTTGCGCCAGTTGCGGAAGATGTCGGGGTTGAGGGGAATGCGTTGTTTGAGCGGGCCTTGCCACTGCTCCCAATCGAGGACGCCTTCCAGTTTTTGCACCGGCCGCCCGCTGATGTAGTTATTGAGCCACCAGGAGCGGACCATGCGCACTTTGCCGAGCTGGCCGGAGGCAACGATTTTGCGGCCTTCCTGGTAAAGGTCGTAACTGCGGCGCTGCATGCCCACCTGGATGATCTGTTTCGTCTTCTTCTCGGCCTCCACCAGGGCCACGCCTTCCTCGGGAGTGCGGCAGAGGGGCTTCTCCACGTAAACGTCTTTGCCTGCAGCGATGGCGTCGAGCACCATCTGGGCGTGCCAGTGCTCGGGAGTAGCGATGAGCACGGCCTGGATCTCTTTGTCCTCCAGGAGGCGTTTGTAGTTGCGATAGGCTTTGGGCGCACTGCCGGCCTTCTTCGCCGCGGAAATGCCGCGCTCGAGGTTGGGCTCATAGACATCGGCAATGGCGCCGACCTTGAGGGCAGGGTCCTTCTGGAAGACGGACATGACGAAGGTGCCGCGTCCGCCGGCGCCAATGAGCCCGAGATTCACCTGATCCGCGGGTGCGGCCGGGAGCGCTGCCGATCCAGCCATGAGGAAGAACGTTCTACGCTTCATATGCACCTCTCTATTGTAATTACAGGGCGGGTTCTGTTCGCCGGCCTCGCCACTCAGTGGGCATCTCCAACCGGATGCGTTGAATGCGCTCTTCCTTGCCGTAGCGGATGTGCCGGCGGATGGCCTTGTCGGCGGTATCGGGATCTCCCGTTGCCAGGCGCGCCGCCAGGTCGCGATGGAAGTTGGCAGGCAGCGATTCGCGATGCGCGGCCACATCGTAGAACCAGTTGAAGGTGAGAATCTGGTTGCGCTCAATCATCTCACGCAAGGCGCCGCAGCGAGCCCCTTCGGCAATCTTCATATGCAGATCGAAGTGATAGTTATGGACGGCGTAGAGAAACTCGATGTCGTGATGGCCGGTGGCAGCGCGGTTGAAGAGGGCATCGAGGTGCTCGCCCATGCGTTTCAGTTCGCGTTTTTGCGCCGTGGTGGCGCGTTCGGCAAAGAGCCTGGCGGATTGCGATTCCAACGCCTCGCGCACTTCATATCGGTCGCGGATGTCCTGCTCCGTGGGGACTCGCACGCGGGTTCCAGCCCGTGGACGGCTTTCGAGGAAGCCTTCGTTTTCCAGTCGGCGCAAGGCTTGGGCCACAGGCAAATGGCTGATGCCAAGTTCCTGGGCCACGGTGCGGCTGGAAACGGGAGCGCCGAGAGTCAGTACGCCGCGCAGGATTCTATCGCGGATCACCAGGTAGGCTGCGTCAGCGAGGTTACCGGACTCTCCGGCAAGGATCGCACGCCGGGATTTCATGAGCAATTTCAGCGTCGCAAAGCGGGTACGAAATTGTCAAACTGCGATTACAATTCCGGCGGCTATTTTCCGTACTTCTCGTTGTACTTTCCCCGCTCGGCGAAGCCGCCTAATTCCGGGCGCATGGCCGAATAGCGGGGATAGCGCTCCCAAATGTCGCCATTGCCGGTGACACGGGGGTCTTTCTGACCGGCCAGAGCTTTCTCCAATGTGGCGCGCATGGCTTTGCGTGTGGCGGCGTGGGCAGGGTGCGCGGCGAGATTGCTGAGGCACCCCGGGTCCTTGGTCACATCAAACAACTGCTCTTCGGGGCGTTTCCCGAAGCCAAGTTCGAACAGCGGTTTCACTTTGGGCTCGTCGCGATGCGCCATCATCCAATCCTTTGTTGGTCCGCCGTCGATATCGGCAAAACCGCCCGGATCACCGGCGGGCCAGCGGTCGGGCTTCATGTTCCACACATAGAGGTAGTTGCCTTCACGCATGGCGCGGGCGGGATAGCCGAGGTTGTCAAAGCGGGCATGCGAATGCCGCTCGCGGCCGGAGAAGATGCGCTTGCGTTCGGGGTCGATGGCGCCACTGCGTGAAGAACGGAGAACCGGCAGCAGGCTTCGGCCTACCATTTGCGGTGGCTTCGGTACGCCTGCCGCCTCGAGGAACGTTGGGGCGAAATCGGCGAAACTGACCAGGTCGGTGCAGGAGCGGCCCCCTTTTCCCTGCGCCTGCCACATGGCCGCCAGAGGCAGGTGGATGCCGTAGTCGAACATGGTGGCCTTCGATCCGGGGAATGACATGCCGTTGTCGGCCGTCGCCACCACCAGCGTGTTTTCCAGCTCGCCGCGTTTGCGCAGCTCCTCCAGCATGCGGCCCAGGTGGCGATCGAAGTGTTCGATCTCGAGATAGTAATCGAGCAGATCGGAGCGCACTTCTTCGGTGTCGGGCAGGAAGGGCGGCACGACGACATCCTCGATGCGCTTGCCGGATTTGCGGCCGGAGCCTTTGGCATAGGCGCGGTGCGGCTCAGTGCCCCCATACCAGAAGCAGAATGGCTGGTCCTTCCCGCGTGCCTGGAGGAACGCTTGAAAATTGCCTGCGTAGTCGTTTCCGGAAAGCGCCTTGTCGAGCCCCGTTGCCCTAACCTGGTCGAAGGAAGGCCCGGCCGGGTTGTGCGGCCAACCAGCGTCCTTGAAGTTCGTTGGGCCCGCACCTTTGCCTGTCAGGCCTACAAAGTAGCCGTTCTGTTGCAGGATCTCCGGGTATACGGCGAGCTTGCGCGGGAAGAGGCTGGCGTGCGTGCCCGCTTCTTCGATTTGCCACGGAAAGCGGCCCGTGAGCAGGCCGGCGCGCGATGGCGCACAACCTGGGGAGAGGCTGTAGGCCTGGCGGAATAACACTCCATCCGCGGCGACGCGGTCAAACGCGGGCGTCTTCACCACACGGTCTCCCATCGCGCTGGTGTGCGGGTAGGATTGATCGTCGGAAATGGCGAAGAGAATGTTGGGGCGCCTGGCTTGGGCACTGCGCAGGATGGCGGGTGCGGCGGCGAGCAAGGCGCGTCTGGTCATGGGAAGCATCGCCCGCGAGTATACAGGAATCGTGCCGGGCTATTGGGCCGCGCTATTCCCAGGCGTGATCTTTGACGAAACTGCGATGCGCTTCGAGTGGCTCTTCGGTGTGGAAATGACGTTTATAGGCGGCAATCCAATCGCTGGCCAATTGCATCTGTGCCTCTTCCAAACCCAACTGCCCGGCGCACACAAGCGCCCGCAACCGGTCTTCGAGCGCATCCTTGACGCGCGAATTCCATAATCCGTTGGAGTAGGGCTGGGGCCACAGGTTTCGCACATCCTGGGCGCCGCCGAGCGAAGGTGTGATGAGGTAATCCACCTCATAGGCCTGCGAGCGCGGGTTGCGGATTCCGTAGTGGTTGAACACCGTGATGGCCAGCGAGGTGGCAATCTTCGGGGACTCCTCCGCTTCGGTGGCGCTGCACACGGTCTCTCTACTGACAGGGACCGCCGCACCCGGCGTGAGAAGCGGGTTAGGCCGGGACAAACCGCTCTGCTCCGCATTGCGGGTGCGAAGCGCCACGGACGCCCCGATCAATGCCAGTGCTATGGCGACCGCTGCTGTCAGGCGCGCCAAATGCAACGAAAAAGCGGGCGGCTTCGGTGAGGCGGCCAACCGGCCTCGCAAACGAAGCTGTGCTTCGTGTCCTCCCGCGATTGGCTCGTCGGCAAGGATGGCGGCCGTCAAACCGGACATGGCGTTCTTCAGTTGCGAGAACTGTGCGCGGCACTGCTCGCAGGAGTCGAGATGCCGGCTCACGGCGATGCGGCGCAGCGCGGGCAATTCCGCATCGACGTAGAGAATCAGGTCCTGGTCGGAAATGTGTTCGCCGCGGTGCATAGGCGTTCAGCTTTCCTCCACGCGCTGCAATTTCTTGAGCGTGCGTTCCATGGCTTGTGCCACGGACCCCAGCGAGATTCCCAATATGCCGGCGATCTCGCGATATTTGAGGCCCTCGGCGCGGAGATGAATGCAGGCGCGGTCCTGCGTGGGAAGTGCGCGCACGACGGCGAGCAGGCGGCGTTGTCGCTGCGATTGTGCCGCCTGATCCTCCGGGTTCGGCGAAGGATCGCATCGGTTCTCGCCCTCATCCGCGAGCGTGATGCTGCGCTGCAGGCGGCTGCGCGCCCGTAACCCGAGATTGTGGCCGGCACGGAACACCCAGGCTTTGAGATTGGTGCGCGGCTTTCCTTCCCGCAAATGGCGGAACAGCGCGAGAAACACTTCCTGCGCCACTTCTTCGGCTTCCGGCCCGGGCAAGCCCAGGGTGAAGAGATAGCGGAGCAGAGGCGTGCGGAGCAGGGCGAATAATTGCGCTACTTCGTCCTCCAAAGACACCGCCGCCTTCGTCCGCTCCATTCCGGCGGCTTCAAGCAACGATATCCAGTAGGTCTCTTCAGCGGGCATGATCATCTCCAATTAGAGCACGCAGCCACGACGGTCTCCACGGCCTGCTGGAGGGCCCCTTCGCCATCCACCTGGCACACCCAACCATCCACCTGCTCCCATTTTGCGACCTGGTCGCGAAGCAGGGCGGCATTGCGATTCTTTGCCGGATGCGTGCCGGCGGCCAAGTCTGCTTCGATCCGGCGCAAGGCCGTTTCCGGCCGGCACAGGCATTCCACCACCAGGCACTTTGCGCCGATGCGGTTGGCGAATTCCCGCACCAGTTCCACCTGCGCCGCGCGGCCGTGTGTGCGGCCGTCGAGAATCACGCTGCGCTTGCGCTCCAAATGATACTGCGCGGTGTGCAGCATCAGGCTGATCACAAAGTCGTCCTGTGCGGTAGTGTACTCGGTGGTCTCGCCGGGAAACAGGGCCGCGCGTACCATGTCCTTATTCAAGATGACGGCATGAATCCTAGGAGCCAGGGACTGGGCCAAAGTCGATTTGCCGCTTCCGGGCAGGCCGCGGAGCAGTACGATCATGCCAGGACTTCGTGGATCACGTGGCCGTGGACATCGGTCAACCGGCGCTGCAAGCCATTGTGGTAGTAGCTGAGCCGCTTATGATCGAGCCCCATCAAATGCAGCATTGTGGCGTGGAAATCGTAGATGGTGGTGGGCGAGTCCGCTTTGTAGCCAAGCTCATCGGTGCTGCCGAAGGAGTAGCCCGGTTTCAAACCTGCGCCAACCAGGAAGGAGGTGAAGCCTTCGGGGTTGTGATCGCGTCCACCCTCACCGAGTCCTTCGCTGATGGGGAGACGTCCGAATTCCGTGGTCACCGCGACGAGTGTGTCTTTGAGCAGCCCGCGCTGCTTCAGATCGGCGATGAGCGCGGCCACCGGTTTGTCAAAGGTCAGTGCGTTCTTGGAGTGATTGGCCACGAGGTCTTCGTGGGCATCCCAATTGACTCGCGGAGTCCCGAAGTGGCCGCCGTTGAATAATTGCACGCAACGCACGCCGCGTTCGATGAGGCGCCGGGCGAGCAGGCAGTTGTATCCGAAGGGACGGGATTCCTTCACGTTCAGCCCGTACATTTCCTTGATGGCTTCGCTCTCGCCCTCAATGCTGGTCACTTCCGGCGCTGTCACCTGCATCTTTGCCGCCAGCGAATAGGACTTGATTCGCGCTGCGAGAGCATCCTCGCCGGGATGATGCTTCAAGTGCTCTTCATTCATTTCGGTGAGCAGATCGTAGGTGGCTGCCTGTTCGGCGGGACTGACGGAGGAGGGAGGGCGAAGATCGGCGATGGGCTGCTGTTCGCCACTGAAGATGACGCCCTGGTGCGCTGCCGGAAGAAATCCGTTGCCCCAATTGGCTACGCCGCAAGGAGGCAAGCCGCGCGGATCGGGCAGGACGACGAAGGAAGGGAGGTTGTCATTTTCTGATCCGAGGCCGAAGCTGATCCAGGAGCCGACGCTGGGGAAGCCCTGAAAGATGTAGCCGGTGGACATTTGAAAGATGGCCGGCCCGTGGGCATTGCTGCGCGAGACCATGCTGTGGAGGAACGTGAGATCGTCCACGCGCTGGGCCAGGTGCGGCATGAGGCTGGAGACCCACTTGCCGCTGCTGCCGTACTGGCGGAAGTCCCAGGGGCTTTGCATGATGGTGCCGCGTTTGCCGAAGAACGGCTTGATGGTGTTGGCGCCCTGCGTTTCCTTGCCGTGATTCTGTTTGAGCGCGGGCTTGTGGTCAAAGGTGTCCACGGCGCTGAGGCCGCCGGGCAGTGAAATCAGAATCAGGCGCTTCGCCTTGGGCTCGAAGTGCGTGGCTTTTACTGCTCCCTGCGCGTCGCGCGCCATGAGTTGGGCCAGGGCAAGGCCGGCGCCGCCTCCTCCTAATTCCCACAGCAGTTCTCGCCTGGTCGGCTTTCGCATATCTTTCTATTTTGCTCCAGCAGGGGCGGCGAAATCATAGAGCGCCGTGGCCGTGCGCACCCAGATGTGACCGTCGGCGATGGCCGGAGTAGCGAACACCTCTTCATTCATCTCGCCGGTGGAGCGAATGGACCACTCTCCATTTGCATCGAGCACCGAGACATTCCCGTTTCTGCTGATGAGGTACACCTTGCCATCACCGGCGACAGGGCTGGCGTAATACTCATCCAGGGCGTGCGGCAACCGCCCGAGTTTGATGGCTGCTCCGGTGGCGGGGTCGAGCGTTTGCAGGATGCCGCCATTGCGGATGAGGTAGAGCACATTGCGGTAATGCAGAATGGCGGGCACGTCCGGCAGGGACTTTTGATACGTCCACAGGACGTGGGACTTCGTGACATCGCCTTCGCCATTGAGGCGGATGGCCATGGAAGAATTGCTGGATGTGCGGCGCATGCGGTAATACTGCCAGTCTTTGCCGTCGAGCAGGCCGTTCTTGTTGAGGTCCTGCATGTCCCAGGTGCCGGGATGCATGGCCTTGGGCACTTCGTCCTTGGACAGCTCTCCATCTTTGTTCTGGTCGTACTCCTTGAGCATGGCAGCGAAATCCGGCAGTTCCATGCGCTGATCGGGCTCACCGCCCGGGGCCCAGCCGTTGAAATAGAGCACGTCGCCGGCAATCACCGGGACGGACTTCACCTGGTAGGTGAGGCCCTGCACTTTCCAGATCAGCTTGCCGGTGGCGACGTCGTAGCTGGTCATTTGATAGGAGCCTGGAACGACCACTTCCGTCTGGCCGCGGCGATTTTTGTAGGTGATGGGAGTGGAGAAGCTGTGCACCATTTCCGGCCGCTCCACCTTCCACTCGGTCTTGCCGCTGTTTGGATCGAGGGCGATGAGGTAGGCATCCTGATCCTGATCGCAGATCATGATTACTTTGCCGCCGGCGAGTACGGGCGATGCGCCCATGCCGTGGAAGTTGGTGAACGGCCCCATGGGGACTCTCCACCGCTCTTTGCCGTCCTTGGTATAGGAGACCAGGCCGTAGCCGGAGAAGAACACGTACACGTTATTCCCTTCCGCCACGGGGCTGGGCGAAGCCGGGTCGTTGAGTTTGTTGCGCTTCTCGTCGCGATGGCCCGGCGCTTCCACGCGCCACAGGAGCCGCCCGCTTTTGCGTTCCAAGGCAAAGGTGACCAGCTTTCCGTTCTCGTGTCCGGTGAGGTAAATCCGGTCAGCGGTGATTGCGGGAGAGGATTTTCCCATGGGGATGGCGGTCTTCCCGTGGACGTTCTTCTGGGCGGAGATCTCGTTGGGCAGAGCCGCGCCATCGGCTACCCCGGATCCGTTCGGGCCACGCAGGCGTGTCCAGTCGGAGCCTTCCAGCACAAGCGAAATGAGCAGAAAAACGAGCATGCTGCTCAGTATATCCTCCCCTCCTTGTGATCAAATAGAACGCATGCTCAGTCGTAGGGAATTTTTTGCAGCCTCCCTTCTTGCTCCCTTCGCCGCCACTGCCCAAACGCGGAAGCCCAATATTGTTTTATTGGTTGCTGACGATCTCGGGTTCGCCGAGATTGGCGTGCAGGGCTGCAAGGATATACCAACTCCGAACATCGACTCGATTGCAAAATCGGGAGTTCGGTTCAGCCATGGGTACGTATCGTGTCCGGTTTGCAGTCCCACGCGCGCGGGGCTGATGACGGGACGCTATCAGCAGCGCTTCGGCCACGAATTCAACCCAGGACCCGCCGCCGAGGCCAGTAGTGATTTCGGTTTGCCATTGACCGAGACCACGCTTGCCGACCGTCTCAAATCGCTCGGCTATGCCACCGGCATGGTGGGCAAATGGCATCTCGGCTACAAGCCGGAGTTTCATCCGATGCGCCGGGGCTTCGATGAATTCTTCGGATTTCCCGGCGGGGCCCATTCCTACCTGGACTGGAAGGATCGGGGCAGGGAAGGGAATCCTGTGATGCGCGGCACGGCGGCGGTGGAAGAGACCACCTACCTCACCGATGCCTTTGCGCGTGAAGCCACGGCCTTCATTGACAAGAACAAGGCGCGGCCGTTCTTTCTCTATATGCCGTTCAACGCTGTGCACGCGCCGCTGGAAGCGACGCAGAAGTATCAGGATCGGTTTGCCAACATCTCCGACACCAAGCGCCGCACGTTCGCCTCGATGATGTCGGCGATGGACGATGCGATCGGCAAGATTCTCAACAAACTGCGCGAACACAAGATCGAGGAAGATTCGCTGGTGTTTTTTGTGGCGGACAACGGCGGGCCCACGGCGCAAACGACATCGAGCAACGTGCCGCTGCGCGGATTCAAGGGGCAGGTTTACGAAGGTGGGATTCACGTCCCCTTCCTGGTGCAGTGGAAACGGCGCCTGCCGAAAGGGGTTGTGTACGACAAGCCGGTGATCGCGATTGATATTCATCCTACGGCCGTGTCGGCTGCCGGCGGCGTGCCGGGCGCGAATCTGGATGGAGTGAACCTGTTGCCGTTTCTTACGGGGCAGAACAAGAGTGCGCCGCACGAAGCTCTTTACTGGCGCTTTGGTGCGCAGTGGGCCGTGCGGAAAGGCGATTGGAAACTGCTCGGTTTGGGTCAGAGCGCGGTGGAGCTGTACAACCTTGGCGCGGACTTGCCGGAGAAGAATAATCTCGCTGGTTCGGAGACTGCGAAGTTGAAAGAACTACAGGCTACCTACGATGCCTGGAATGCGAAGAACGTCCCACCCAAGTGGCGTACGGAGCGCCAGGGCCGCGGGCTGAAGAAAAAGAAGAAGGCCTGAACATGTCACTGCGCGGGAAGACTGTTCTGATTACTGGAGCCAGCCGGGGGATTGGCCTGGCCATCGCCCTTCGGGCTGCCCGCGATGGCGCGAACATCGCCATCCTGGCCAAAACTTCTGAGCCGCATGCGAAGCTTCCTGGAACCATTTACACGGCGGCCGCCGAGGTGGAAGCCGCGGGGGGCAAGGCGCTGCCGATTGTTTGCGACATCCGCTTCGAGGAGCAGGTGCTGCAGGCTGTCGCGCAGACCGCAGCGCATTTCGGCGGGATCGACATCTGCGTCAACAACGCTAGTGCGATCTCGCTCACTGGCACGGAAGCGACCGATATGAAGCGCTACGATCTGATGCACTCCATCAATACCCGGGGCACGTTTCTTGTCACCAGGACCTGCATTCCGCATTTGCGCAAGGCGGCGAATCCTCACGTGTTGAACATTTCGCCGCCGCTGGAGATGAAAGCGAAGTGGTTCGCACCGCATGTGGCGTACACGATGGCGAAATACGGGATGAGCCTGTGTGTGTTGGGTATGGCGGAGGAGTTCGCGGGCGACGGCATTGCGGTGAATGCGCTTTGGCCGCGCACGCTGATTTGGACGGCGGCGGTGGCTAACGTGGTGGGTGGGGAGCGAATGAAGGCCGGATCCCGTAAGCCCGAGATCATGGCGGATGCGGCGTATTTGATGCTGACCCAGCCGTCGCGCGAGTTCACGGGGCGATTCTGCGTGGACGAATGGTGGCTGGCTGATCAAGGCGTGACTGATTTTTCGGTGTACGCCGTGGACCCGCGTGTGGAACCGATCGAGGATTTCTTTCTTCCGGAGACGTTCTTCTAGATTCGCCAGATCCTGGTGGCCAACTTAGCCAACTCCTCCTGGCGCAGCGTGATTCGGGATGGGCTCCACTCCTCACCGCGAATGAGAGAGGTTAAACGGTAACTGCTGCCCGCGTAGATTGCCTGTTTGCGAGCAAAGTCCTTCGCCCCGGCTTTCTTGTTGAGCGCCGTTTCCAGCATGGTGAGATTACCCAACCGGTTTACGAATCGGTCAGTCTCAGCTGCTTCAAATCCTGCCCATGCGGTAGCGGGATTCTCCGGGTAGATGTGTTCCAGGCTCAGGCCGTCCTGTTCGAAATCTACTTCCGTCCCGCCCGCCTGTTTCTCCAACTCGGACAATACGTAGCTGGCGAGTTTGCGCTTTGCCGGCAGTTCAAAGGTCGCGAACTCAAACGCTCGCTGGAATTCGTCATCGGGAATGTAGATGTCCCTTAAGCGACGGACGACATGGGATGGCTTTGTTGCTGTGCCTTCCCAGACGTCGATTGCTGCCTTATTGTACGCTTGCTCCAACTCATGTGTACTCCTCTGACCGATCACATTGAAGCGGAAGGACACGACAACACAGGCGTGCAGCACCCGATGCAAGTCTCGCCGTAGCAATTTCGCCGCACAGGCCAGCGCGAGTGGTTTGTATTGGGAGACCTTGAATAGATTGAGAACGCGGACGTGCTTCTTTGCATCCGGGTAATCGTGCCACAACTCATCATTTGGATCGGCAAGAGCCGAGTAGAGCACGGCACTGTCACCCAAGTCTGTCAGGAACTCGAATACCTTCTCAGCCGTGCCCACTTGCTGCCGGATCGTGCGAAACAAGCGCTCCTGCCTGACATAGGGTTGGCGGGAATTCAAGAAATGCCTCAGAAACACCGGAAGGTCCGTGGCGCTGACTATGGCGCTCAATCTTTGCCAGAGTTGCCTTGCTTCATCAAGCGCCGCGCCGCTCGCGGCCACCTTGGACAGAAGGAAGTTCTTCACCAGGTCCGATGCGGTCAGTTCCAGACCTCTGGCATTCAATGTTTCGAATAGCGTATAGGCGCTGAGGTCGTCCTCCACGCGAATCTGGATGAATAGCAGCCTCTGTGCAACGACGTTGTCCAGGAAGTTGGCCAACGCTTGCGAATCGCCCAGTTTGGAGACGCGCTCGAGGAAATACTCAAACGCCTGCCACATCAGTCGTTCCGACTTTCGCAATTTTCGCTGGCTGGCGGGCGGATGGAAATTCACCAGGTTGGATTGAAAAAAGCGGTCATCGGTCTCATTGAGCGTCAACTTGCTGCGCGACCGTAGGGTGACAGGGTCTTTATATCCGATGAACTGACGATGGAGGAGTTCATATCGTTCCGCTGTTGCGTCTTTGTCGTCCGATTCGCGGAGGTCCGTCAATCGCTTCAGAACGGCGAGGGCCAGTATGCTCAGCGTGGCGAGACGTTGCTGGCCGTCGATGACTACGAACTCTCGTGGTCCGCCCTGTAGCACGACAGCACCCATGTAGTGCTGGTGCTCCCCTCCGCGCAGGTCTTCCAGGTCACTCCACAACTCCTCCCATTGGTCTTCCCGCCAGGAATAGTCGCGCTGAAACTGCGGGACGCGATAGAGTTTCCCATTCGCGAAAAGATCATTAAGATGGACTGTGTTCGTTTCCAGAAGCCTTCCGGTCGCCATCGGTCTCAGTGTACCGCTTCCCAATCCAGCTACCGCCCTTCCAGCATTCGCAATACTTCCTCCGCTTCCTTCCGAACCTCTGGATTCCCCGCGGCCGCTGCTTTGCGCAGATAGTCGCGGGCGCCGGCTCCATTGCCCGTCGCCGCCAATGCCGAGCCCATGCCTAACAAGGCCCGGTCAAACCCCGGCTTCGCTTTCAAGGCCGCCTCATAACGGCGGATCGCGATCAGCCATCCGCCACGGGATGCGGCGATGCTCCCTAATGCCTCCTGCGCTTCGGCGTGATCCGGACGCAGGCGCACCGTGGCTTCCATCTCTTTTTCGGCCTCGGGGAATCGCCCGGCGCCCATCAGCACGGCCGCGTAGTTGAAGTGGGCGCGGGCGGAATCGGGAGAGAGGCGGATTGCCGCTTTGTGCTGATGCATGGCCTCATCCAGACGGCCTGAAACAGCGAATGCGTTGCCCAGATTCGAGCGTGCCTCAGCGAAGTCCGGGCGGTGCCGCAGGGCTTCCTGCAGCGCCGACACTGCGCCGGGAGCGTCGTTGCGCTCCATGAGAACGAGACCCAGCGAGTTGTGCGCCTCGGCGAAATCGAGGTCCAATTCCACTGCTCTGCGCGCTGCGGCCAGCGCATCGTCCAGCCGGCCCACGTCGCGATACGCCTGGCCGAGGATCATCGCCACCGAAGCATTTTCCGGAGCCAATGTTTTGGCGCGCTCCAGCAGGGGGATCGCGTCCGCCGCCTTTCCTGTGCCATGCAGCAACTCTCCCAGGTTCCTCAAAGCGGGTACAAACGAACCATCGAGATCGAGCGCGGCGCGGTAAGACGCAACGGCCCGCTCCGTTTGGCCATCTACGGCATACGCCTGTGCCAGGCCGAAGAGCACTCGCGGCTCGGTCACTTTGCGCGAAGCCAGTAGTGACTCCAGGCGCGCGATGCCGGGCTTCAGATTACTTCGCTGCACCACCTGCGCCAGTGCCAGGTACAATTCCTCATCCGCGGAGGCCGCACGCGAAGGATATAGCACCACCTCACCGCGATAGCCCTCTCCGGGACGCTCATGCCGCTCTTTCAGTTCCGCCAGCGGCTTGGCCAGCTCCGGTTTGCGCTGAATCTTGTGATCGGTGACTGAGGCACGCACGACATCCTCCGTGCGGCGCTTCGGCATGTGGCAGGATGCACAGCCGCCACCCTTGGCGTGCTGCAACGATTCGGCATGGCATTGCTGGCAAGCCTTCTGGATGCGCGCGGCGTCTTCGCGCGCCGGCCGGTGGGCATCGTGGCAGGTAGTGCACTGCATCTTGCCGCTCTTGAGGAAACAAGCCGACTGCCGCAACCGGTAGACGGAACTGACAATCTCAAATTTGTCTTTACGGCCCTCGCCATGATCGAAGTGCAGCGCGAACTCGACCAGCGGCTTCCCTACGTCGTAGGAAAACGCGCCGCGCCCGAAGCGCAGGAGCGAGTTCGGCAAGGGAAGCGAAGTGGTTTCCAGGTGGCACTGCATGCATACTTCGAAGCTGCGATCGGCGGGCAGGCGCGCAGGGTTCACAATGGCCGTGCGAGCCGCGTCCTTCTTACCGGCGGTAGCCGCCTCCACGTGGTCGCGCCCCGGCCCATGGCAGCGCTGGCAATCAATCCCTTCGGGCAGCTTCCCGGCGAACACCGGTTCGCTCGCCGGTGTTACGTTGCGATTGGCCGGATAGGCATTGTGGCAGAACATGCAATCGGTGGAAATCTTGCGGCGGAATCCCTGGTGATCGGGCCGGTCATAGCCGGGGCTCATGGCGAAGTAGCCGCCTTTTTCGGCGTACCAGGCGACGGGCATTTCCGCCAGCCTTCCCTGCGGCGTTTGATGCAGGTAACTGCGAACCGCGTTGCCGGACCCCATTACATAATGAATCTCCGCTTCCAGAACATTCTCTTCCGCGCCCCCGGGTTCCTTCTGCCAGCGCCGCAGAAAATATTTCCCGTCTCGCGCCGACATGCGGTAATAACGCTCCGATGGGGCATGGAAGAACTCATTCCCCTTGGTCCAGTTTTCGCGCTGCATCCGATCGGGAGTGGCCCGGTAGAATGCCTGGGCCATGCCGCTGCGGGAGTAGTTTTTGGCGATCTCAGCGTGGCATCCGGCACAGACTTTGGCGTCGACGTAAGCCTGGGTTGGGAGCGGAGCGGGCGCTTTGCGGCAGGAGGCTAATAACAATAAGGACAGGAAGAGCGCCCAAGGCATCAGCAACAAGGGTATCACCGAGCGTTGAAATCTGAAATCTGAAATATTTTACTTGCGTCTCTTCCGCTCGCTGTGACAACATAGAGAACTAAAGAAGCACGTCTCGCCATGAAGCGCCGTCATTTCCTTTCCGGTACAGGTGCCGGATATTCGCTTGTCGTCCTTGCCAATCAGCTCCCTGCCGCGCCTTCACAGGCCTCGCCGGCGGAGATCCGAAAGGCTTTCGAACGAGTGGCTCCAGCCAAAGCGCGCGAGCGTGTCCATCCCAACGAACCGAACATGACGCTGGTGGACATGGAAACCGATGTCCTGGTGGCGGGTGGCGGACTCACTGGTGTCTGTGCTGCGATTTCGGCAGCGCGGCATGGCGCCAAAGTGGTGCTGGTGCAGGATCGGTCCCGTCTTGGCGGCAATTCTTCGAGCGAAGTGAAGATGCACGTGGTGGGCGCCACCAACCACAAATCGCGCCCCGGCTGGCGCGAAGGCGGCCTGCTCGAAGAGATCCGGCTGGACGACGCTTTCAATAACGAACAGCGCTGCTGGGAGATGTGGGACCTGCTGCTGTACGACAAAGTGGTGAGCGAGCCGAACATTACGCTGCTGCTGGAATCCACGCTCTACGCGGCCGCAACCAAGGATGGCATGGTGCGCGAAGCGCTGGTGCGCTGCGACAAGAGCGAGCACATCTACCGGATCAAATCGAAAGTTTTCTGCGACTGTACGGGTGACAGCCGCCTCGGCCTGGAATGCGGCGCCGAGATGACGGAGGGCCGCGAGGCCCGGTCCCTCTACAAAGAATCGTTGGCGCCGGAAAAGGCGGACAAAGAAACACTCGGTTCCAGCATCCTGTTCACGTCGCGTCTCTATCCAAAGAAGATGCCCTTCACGCCGCCTGCCTGGGCGCGCAAGGTTACTAAGGAACACCTGAAGTTTCGCGGCACAAGTTCCTGGGAATACGGCTATTGGTGGATTGAATGGGGCGGCGACCGTGACACCATTCGCGACAATGAGCGGATTCGCTTTGAGCTGCTCTCCATCGTGATGGGGGTTTGGGATTACATCAAGAATTCCGGCGAACACCCCGATAGCGACCACTACGCGCTCGATTGGGTGGGCATGATGCCCGGCAAACGCGGCAGCCGCCGCCTGCTGGGCGATTACGTGCTGAAGCAACAGGATCTGGAAACCTCGGACCCCTTCGAGGACGCGGTCTGCATTGGTGGCTGGCCGATGGACGATCATCCACCGGGAGGCTTTGACCGTTCCGACCTGCCTCCCGCGCAGCAGATCAAGACTAAGGAAGTATTCACCATTCCGCTGCGCAGCCTGTACAGCCGGAACATCCGGAATCTGTTCATGGCGGGCCGCAACATTTCGGCGACGCACGTTGCCTTCACCTCCACCCGAGTGATGGCCACCTGCGCGGTGGAAGGCCAGGCGGTAGGCACCGCGGCCGCGATGTGCGTGCGCAACAAGCTGCTGCCGCGCGATCTCTACAACGACAAGAAGCGGCTGCGCGAGCTACAGCAGACCCTGCTGCGCGACGATCAGACCATTACTACGATTCGCAACGAGGACCCGCGCGATCTGGCCCGGCAGGCCACTGCTAAAGCTTCCGGAGAGCGCGACAACACGCCGCCGGCGAACGTCCTGAGTGGCTCCACGCGCGATATTCCAAAAGGTCCCGTACACCAGTGGAGCGCTAAGCTCACATCCGAAGGGGCGTGGCTTGACCTGGAGTGGCCAAAGCCCCAGCGCATCGGCCAGGTACAGATTACGTTCGATTCCGGGTTCCAGCGCGAACTCACGCTGACCAGTTCCAACGCTATTAATCGCGGCATCGTGCGCGGTCCGCAACCCGAGACCGCGCGTGACTTTCAGCTTCTGTACCGCGACAGTAAAGGCACCTGGAACAAACTGGAAGATATCAAAGGCAACCACCAAAGGTTGCGCCGTTTTCAATTCTCCTCTGTGGACGCTACTGGGATTCGCGTTCACATCACCGCTACGAATGGCGATGAACTAGCCCGGATCTTTGAGATCCGGTGTTATGCTTGACCCAATCAGGATTTTCGCAACATGCTTCTGGGAAAAACTCGCACTCTCCTTCTGGCCGCTTTGTCGGCGCTCCCGGTGTTCTCACAGCAGGGCACAGGAACCATCTCCGGCACGGTGACCGACGCGCAGAACGCCGTCATTACCGGCGCCGACATCACGGTTCGCAACGTCGGCACGAACTTTACGTTCAAGACGAAGGCCAACGAAACGGGGTTTTACACGGCTCCGGGCCTTGCCGTCGGCGATTACGAAATCTCCGCTGAAATGCCCGGTTTCAAACGTTCGGTTCGGAGCGGCATTACGCTGCAGGTGAACCAGAACGCGCAGGTAGATCTGCGCCTGGAAGTGGGCCAAGTGGCGGAAACGGTGGAAGTATCGGGCCAGGCTCCGCTGGTGAACACCACCAATGCCACGGTGGGTGAAGTGATTGAGAACCGCCGTGTAGCCGATCTTCCGTTGAACGGACGCGGGGCGCTTGCTTTGACGCTGCTGACCACGGGCGTGGTGTCAAACGCAGGTCCCACGAACTCCGGCTTCGGCGATCGCGGCATTCAGATCAGTTCCATCAGTATCAACGGCAGCCCCAGTTCGATGAATGCGCAGATGCTGGATGGCTCGAACAACATCCTCAGCTATGCAGGGGAAGTGGGCGTTCCACCCGCTGTTGACGCAGTGGAAGAGTTCAAGGTGCAGAGCGGCAGCATGTCTGCCGAGTTTGGCTTCACCGCCGGCGGCACCATCAACCTGGTGACCAAGTCCGGCACAAACCAGATCCACGGTTCGTTGTATGAGTTCCTGCGCAACGACAAGTTTGACGCGCGCAACTCCTTCGCGACGGCAAAGCTGCCGTTCCGCTACAACCAGTACGGCGGCACGGTGGGCGGGCCGATTCGCAAAGACCGCACGTTCGGCTTCTTCAATTGGGAAGACTACCGCTCTCGCCGCAGCAGCCCGCGCATCGCTTCGGTACCCACCGCAGCCTGGAAGGCGGGAGACTTCAGCGACCTTCGCGCCGCCAACGGCACCGCGATTCCGATCTACGATCCGGCCACCACGCGAAACAATCCGAGCGGAGCGGGGCAGATCCGCGACCTGTTCCCGGGCAACGTTGTGCCTCGTGCGCGGTTCGATCCCATCACTCCGAAGATCCTCGATTTCTGGCCGCTGCCCAATCGCGCGCCGCAGAATGCGTTCACGCAAGCGCTGAACTACCAGGATGCGGGGAAGAGCCTGATTGACTGGCGGCAGTGGAACTTCAAGGTGGATCACCGCTTCAATGAACGCAATTCCCTGTTTGTGCGCTACACGTCAGCCCAGCACAAGCCGTCCTCCGATTCGTTCTTTACGGATCAGACGGTTGGCTCCAACCGCTTTGATGATCAGACGAATCGCAACGCGGTGGTGAGCGACACGCACACGTTCTCGCCCACGTTGCTCAACGATCTTCGCGTGGGTGTGATGCGCCAGTCGTTCGTCTTCGTGGCCATCAATTTCAACAAGGATTGGCCGACGAAACTGGGGCTGCCGGCGATTGTGCCGCGGGACCAGATGCCGCTGATCAACGTTGGCTTTGGAGACATCGGTGGGGGCGCTGCCGGCAACCGCGGGTCGTTCAACTGGGACATCCAGGACATGGTGACGAAGATCTCCGGCAACCACACCTTCAAGATTGGCTACAACCACCGCATTCTGCAGGGAGGCAATCTGCAGGGCGCGGCGCTGTCCGGCAATTACGCCTTCAGCGGACTCACCTCCAATCCGCAGGTTCCGGCCGGCACAGGCAACGGCATGGCGCAGATGCTGCTGGGCGAAGTTTCCAGCGCTTCGATTGACCGTATTCTCGGCAATAGCTGGCACGGCTTCTCTTCCAGCGCTTTCGTACAGGATGACTGGAAGATGAGCCGCCGGCTCACGCTGAATCTCGGCTTCCGCTGGGACTTCCAGCAGAAACCCTACGAGCGCCACAATGGGCAGATCAACTTTGATTATCTGCAGCGCGATCCCGTTTCGGGCTTCCAGGGCCGCGTAATCTACGCCGGTGTGGATGGCGCGCCGCGCACGTTCCTGAAGGAAGACTACGATGACTTCGCGCCTCGCTTTGGGTTCGCGTGGGACATTTTCGGCTCCGGCAAGACCGTGCTGCGTGGCGGCTACGGCATCTTCTATCCGCCGATCTTCTGGCGCAACTTCCTGGGCAGCACGCAGCTTTTCTCCACCACCAGCACATCGTATGTGGCCACCGCTCCGGGCCAGCGCGCCTTCCGCTTCTCGCAAGGCTTCCCCACGGCGCCGCTGGAATCGCCGGGCGCGAAAGCAGGCCCGAACGCGTTGCTGGGACAAAGCGTCAGCACGTTTGAAAGCGATTCCACCACGCCGCTCACGCAGCAGTGGAATGCATCGTTACAGCATGAGCTGAAGGGCTGGCTGTTCGATCTCACTTACTCCGCCAACAAGGGCAACCACTTCCTCACGAACGGCTACGCGCTGAACCAGATCACCCCGGAACTTCGCCAGCAACTCGGCCGCTCGCTGCAGGACGTTGTTCCGAATCCGCTGGCTGGACGCGTTCCCGGCGGACTCGGCGCAGCCACCGTCACGCGTGAACGTACCCTGTTGCCGTTCCCGCACTACAACGGGGTCAGCATCAAGGATCCGCGCCTCGGCAACTACATGTCGCACCAGTTGCAGGTGAACGCCAAGAAGCGCATGACCAATGGATTGCTGGTCCACTGGGCCTACACCACGGGTAAGAAGATGAGCGACGGCGTTTGGGTTCCCGTCGACTTCGGACCAGTGGAGCAGACCAACGAGAACGGGTTCCAGGGCGGCGGCCAGTTTGATCGCAAGCTGAACAAGTCCGTGGATGCCGCGGACGTTGCCCAGCGCAGCGTCATCAGCTTGCTCTACGAACTCCCGTTCGGCAAAGGCAAGTGGTTTAACCCCGGCAGCGAAGTGGTGAACAAGATTGTCGGTGGCTGGCAGATCAACATGATCAACGTGATGCAGAGCGGCATCCCGCTGACTGTGCGCGGCGCGAACAACTTCGCCGCCGACCGGCCGAACTCCACCGGTGTGAGCGCGAAGATCGACAATCCTACGCGTGACCGCTGGTTTGACACAACGGCCTTTGTCAATCCGCCTGACTTCTTCTATGGCAACGTCGGCCGCACCATCCCCGATGTACGCCATCCGGGAGCGGTCAACTTCGATGTGTCGTTGATCAAGAACACCTACATCAAGGAACGTTTCCGAGTCGAGTTCCGCGCCGAATCGTTCAACATATCCAATCGCGTGAACCTGAATTTGGTGAATGATACCTTCTCGCCCGGCGCCGACGGCAAGAACAACAGCTCTACGTTCGGTACGGCAAATAGCTCGCGTGATGCGCGCATCGTGCAGCTTGCCATGAAGGTGATATTCTAGGCCACGACATGAAGATCCCCAACATCCGGTGGTGGATCGCGGGGCTTCTTTTCCTCTCGACGGTCATCAATTATGTTGACCGTCAGACGCTCTCGATCGTTGCGCCCCGGCTCACGAAAGAGCTGGGGCTGTCCGCTCTGGAATACTCGTACATCCTGAATGCGTTTCTGGTTGCCTATACGCTGATGTATCTGGGCTCGGGCGTTTTGGTGGATCGTTGGGGTACGCGCAAGGCTTTGGGCGCATTCGTTGGCTGGTGGTCCATCAGCAACATGCTGCATGCTTTCGCCGGCAATGCCCTGCAACTGGGATTTTTCCGGCTGCTGCTTGGGCTAGGCGAACCGGGCAACTTCATGGCCGCGGCGCGCGCCATCTCCGAGTGGTACACGCCGAAGGAGCGCGCGTTCGTCAATGGGTTGGTGCAGGCGGGGGCGTCGGTGGGCGCCGTGATCGCGCCGCCGCTGGTTGTCTATCTCCTCAAGTTTTACGATTGGCGCACCGCGTTCGTCATTACCGGGGCGATGGGGTTGTTCTGGCTTGCGGCGTGGATGTGGCTCTATCGCCTGCCCAAGGATCATCCGCACATCACTGCCCAAGAGTTGCAACTGCTCGATGCCAATCAGCCGAAGCATCCGCCGGCCAAGGTCCCGTGGCGCTCGTTGCTGGGCTATCGCCAGACCTGGGGATTGCTGCTGGGCCGCTTCTTCTCTGATCCGGTGTGGTGGTTCTACCTCTTCTGGCTGCCGAAGTTTCTTGCCGATAAACGCGGCTTTTCGATGGAGCAGATTGGAATGCTCGCATGGATGCCGTATCTCACCGCGGATCTGGGCTCAGTGACGGGCGGCGTCCTCTCGGGAGCATTAGTCAATCGAAAGTGGGAAGTGCTGCGCGCCCGCTCCACGGGCATGTGGCCTTTCGCCCTGCTGATGCCGCTGAGCATTTTGATCCCCTACACTTCGTCCGACACGGTAGTGCTCGGCATCATCTGCGTGGTGACTTTCGCGCACATGGCGTGGAAGACGAACATCATGACCATCACCAACGATATCTATCCGACGCATGTGGTGGGCTCGCTCGCCGGTATCGTGGCGTTTGGCAACGGGCTGGGCGGCACGCTCTTCACCTGGCTTACCGGATGGATTGTGCAGCACTATTCGTACGATGCAATCTTCATTGTGATGGGATTCATGCATCCCACGGCCTATCTCGTCTTCCGCCGCCTGGTGCGGGAGCCCATTCATCTTAAGGAGGCATAGGCGCATGAAACGGCGCGCATTCCTTCCCACACTCGCCGGGGCGCTGGCCCAGGCCGCATCCGGACCGCTGAAGATCACCAAGGTGGAAGCGTTCGTCATCCGCACGCCGAACACCGCGGCGACGAATGAAGACGTGATGGTGATGTACCCGCGTGGTGCGATGACCGGTGGCGTGGGCCTGTTCAACCGGCTGGATCACGCGTCGCCGTCGCGATCGAAACAGTTTTCGCAAGCGGTGTTGGTGCGCGTTACTGCCGGCGGCATCAGCGGATGGGGCGAATGCCACGCGCCCGCCGCGCCGCGCGTGCATCAGGCCGCGGTGACGGACATGCTGGCGCCTGTGGTGATGGGCGAAGATGCGCGCGACGTGGAATCGCTGTGGGATCGCATGTATTCCACCCAGCGTCTGCGTGGCTATTCCACGGGCTTCTACACCGAAGCGATTGCCGGAGTCGATCTCGCGCTGTGGGATATTCTCGGCAAGTACATGGGCCAGCCGCTGTACCGGATTCTCGGCGGCAAGTATCGGGACCGCATTCCGACCTATCTCGGCCTGGGCGGCGCTTCGATTACCGCTTTGAAAGAGAACACTGCCAAAGCGCTGGAGCAGGGGTTCACCACGGTGAAGATGGGCCTGGGCAAAGGAGCAGGCACGCGCGACATGGCGCGAGTTCAGGCCGTTGTCGATGTCATCAAAGGCAAGGGGCAGTTGCTGCTCGATTCGTTGGGTGCGTTCAAGCTGCATGAAGCGATCGTGCTCGGCCGCGAACTCGACCGCATGGGCTCCATCGGTTGGTGGGAAGACGCGCTGATGCCGGAGGACACGATCAGCTATCCGCAACTCGCCGCCGCGCTCGATGTGCCGATTGTGGCCGGCGAGACGTTGTCGAATCGTTTTCAATTCCGCGATCTGTTCATGAACAAGGCCGTGGATATGATCAATCCCGACATCTGCCGTGCCGGCGGTGTTACCGAGTGCAGGAAGATCGCCATACTCGCCGATGCCCATAGTGTTCTGTGGTCGCCGCATGTGAGCATGGGCACCGCGCCTTACATGAGCGCGTCGGTGCATCTGGCCGTCGCAACCCCCAACTGCGTGATCATGGAGGGCGGCAATAAGAACCTCGGGCCTATGGGCAATGAGCTGCTGAAAACTCCGCTTGAATACACGCCCGGTTATGCGGTGGTGAATGATCGCCCCGGGCTTGGCGTGGAATTCGATGAAGCGAAGCTCGACCGCATCATCGTGCGTTGATTACTCCGCGCGCAATGTTTCTATCGGGTCGACGCGGGCCGCTCTTCGCGCAGGCAGCCAACTGGCGATGACCGCGGCGATCACCAGAGTGGTGAACGCCAGCAGGTAGGTCACCGGATCGGCCGGGGTCACGCCATAGAGTAGGGATTGCATCCCCCGCGTCAATACCAGAGCCGCCAGAATCCCCAGGAAGGCCCCTGAGCCGGCCACTAAGAAACCCTCGCGCAGGAATAGGCCTGTGACGCCCTTCGCCGATGCGCCGAGTGCGATGCGGATTCCGATGTCGCGCCGCCGCCTCGAGACGGAGTAGGCGATGACACCATAGATTCCCACCACGCCCATCAGCAGCGCCATGCCTCCCGCCACGCCTAACAGCAGGAGAGCGAATGAGGTTCGGGCCAGCGATTGGCGGTAGTAGCGTTCCAGTGTCCGCACGTTCGCTAGCGGCAGGTTCGCGTTGACGGCGGCCAGGGCTTGCTTCAACTCCTGGACAAACGCCGCGGAGCCGGCGCGAGGGGTGCGAATCAACAGGTCGACATGGCGCGAGCGGAGTAATGGCCAGTACACCATCTTGGGCGCGGGGTTCTGCAATCCGTCATCGCGAATATCCCCGAGCACGCCCACGATGACACTCCAGTCCTCCTGCATGTTGCGCCGGACCCGTTTGCCAAGGGCCGCTTGCGGCGTGCCCCACAGCTCCCGCGCCAGGTTTTCCGAAATGAGGCAGACGCGCGCAAACGCGTGCAGATCGTCCCAACGCAGATCCCGCCCCGCGATCAACCGCCCGCCAATCGATGCGGGGAATCCCGGAGAGATGTCCCGCATGCTGCGCACCGGCGGAAGATTTCCTTCGCCGTAATCGTGATCGGCCACCAGCAGCGGATTGCGCGCCGTGCCCTCCATCGGCGGCGACGAAGTGATGGACACCGCAGTCACACCCGCCAATGCTTCGAACTTCTGCAACACCGCCTGCTGCGTGCGGAACAGGCGCATCTGGTCGGGGATCAGCGAGGTGGGAATGGAGACTCGTACCGCCTGCACATGCTCAGGCTGTGTGAATCCCGGATCCACTTTGCGCAGCGATTGAAACGTGCGCAGCATCAACCCGGAACTGACCAGCAGCACCGTAGCCAGCGCTACCTGCGACGCCACCAATAGCGAACGCGTGCGGCGGCGCTCTTTCGAATCCGTTGCCCACCGGCCAGCCATGCCTGTCGATGCGGGCCGCGCGTATCGCCAGGCGGGAATCAGTCCCAGCAGGAATCCGCAACCAAGTGCCACGCAGGCGGCCCATGCCAAGCTCCACCCGTCGACGACGACGCTCTGCAAGCGGGGCAAACTGGTGAATGGATGGCTCTTCAACAAGCCGATGGCGATGGAACACAGCGCCATTCCCAAGGCGCCGCCGCACAAGGCCAGCAACATCGACTCCAGCAGCAATTCGCGAGCGATTCGCAGCCAGCCTGCGCCCAGAGCTACGCGCACGGCCAACTCCCGTTGCCGCGCATCGGCCCGCACCAGCAACAGATTCGCTACGTTCGCGCAGGCAATCAGCAGGAGGATGAAAACCGCGCCCATCAGGACCCACAGCGTCCTTCCCGAATCGCCCAACAACTGGTCTTTCAGCACTTGCAATTTCGGGGCGATGCGCGCATCGGCAAACGCATTCGCGGCAAAGCCGCGGTTGAGCGGGAATTTGGCGGGCGCCAGGGGCAGGCACCGGGCGATGTCCGCGTTGGCCTGTTCGAGCGACACTCCAGGCTTCAACCGGGCGATGCCATCCTCACTGAATGCGATCAGCACTTCTTCTTCGCGCCGCAACCGCCTGGGGATCACCAGAGACACTGGCTCATCGAGAAACTCAAAGTCAGCCGGCAGCACTCCGATAATTTCATGCGGGTTGCCATCCACCACGATGTGCCGGCCAATCGCGGATGGCGCCGAGGCGAATCGCCGCTTCCAGTATTCATCGGAGAGGATTGCCGTGCGAGCCGCACCCGGCGTTCCATCGGCGGGGGTGAAGCCGCGTCCTATGGCGGGCTGCACTCGCAGTACGCGCAGGAATTCGTGGGTGACGAACAGCGTCCGTGCTTCTTCCGGTTCATCCATTCCAGTGACCGTGGCTCGGCCGCCATTCCACAGGGCGAGATCCTCGAATACCCGCGCTTCCTCGCGGTAGGTGAAGTACAGCGAAGGCGACATGCGCAGCGTTTCCAGATGAATGCCCGGCGCGCGATGCACCAGCGCCACCAGGCGATCCGAAGCGGGGTAGGGAAGCGGGCGCAGGAGCACGTGGTCCATCACGGTGAACAGTGCCGCCGTGGCGCCGATTCCTAATCCAAGTGTGATCACCGCGGTGGGGGAAAAGCTGGCACTGCGCGACAAACGCCGCAGCGCGTAGCGTGCGTCGCTCCACAGGCTCCAGATGGTGTGCTCCCATCCCGATTCGCGCACCTGCTCCCGAACCGCGATCACACTGCCCATCTCCAGGCGCGCCGCACGATGAGCCTCCTGAGGCGGCATCCCACGCGCCTCGAAATCGGCGGTCATCTCCTGCAAGTAATGGCGTGCCTCTTCGTTCAATGCTTCATCGGCGTGCTGCCGCCGGATGAGCACCCGCACGCCATCCCGCAAGCGGCGCCAGAACGGCATGGATTACGCCTCAGCTTTCAGCAACCGCGCGATGGCGGATGCGCGCCGGTTCCAAGTGGTGGTTTCCACCTCCAGTTGCTTTCTTCCGGCGCGAGTGAGCGCATAGTATTTCGCTTTGCGCGCGTTCTCGGTTTGCTTCCATTCCGAATCGAGCCAGCCCAGCCGCTCCAGCCGTTGGAAGGCGGTCAGCAGCGAACCCGGATTCACCTTGAACACCCCACGCGAAACCTGCTCAATGCGTTTGGCCACGCCGAAGCCATGCATCGGCTCCAGGCTCAGCGTCTTCAGAATCAGCATGTCCAGGGTGCCTTGAATGACGTCGGTGTTCGCTTCATCCATATTCCACAGGATGCGTCCATTCCTCTTGATTGTCAAGATATGAAGTTCAAGAGCAAAGCCATCTGTGCTACAACAGTGGCGTTGCTTGAAACGGTAGCCGCATTCATCCGCCGCCACGGCCTCATCCTGCCCGGCCAGAGCATCGGGGCCGCTGTCAGTGGTGGCGCCGATTCGCTCTGCCTGGTTCAGGTGCTTCTCGAACTCCGCAAGCAAATTCCCTTCAGCGTGCACCTCATCCACGTGAACCACCAGTTGCGCGGGGAAGCCTCGGAGCAAGACCAGGCCTTTGTCGAAGATCTGGCGAGGGAATATGGGCTCCCGCTGCACCTACACCGGACGAGCATCCCGGCGAACGAGAATCTGGAGCAGGCGGCACGCCAGGCGCGGCTCGACTTTTTCCGCCAACTCCGTCCCCCGCTGGATCGCATCGCCACCGGGCACACACTGTCCGATCAGGCGGAGACTGTCCTGTTCCGGTTCCTCCGCGGGTCGGGCACGTCGGGGCTCGCCGGCATTCTGCCGCTGACCCACGAAGGGCTCATCCGCCCCCTGCTCCCGGTGACCCGTGCGGAAGTGGAGCAATTTCTCACCAGCCGCAATCTCGCCTGGCGGACGGACGCCACCAATCTGCAACGCGACTTCACCCGCAATCGCATTCGCCTCGACCTGCTGCCGCAACTGGAGCGCGATTACAATCCGGCGCTCTCCAGCCAATTGGCGCACACCGCCGATATCGCCCGGGAGGAGGAGGAGTTTTGGAGCCTCTACCTGGCCCGGCATCCATTGCCGCCGAAGCGCGGCGAGGCGATCGTGCTCGAAACCGCGGGCCTTCAGGCGCAGCCGAAAGCAGCGGCCCGGCGCCTGCTGCGCGAAGCCATCCGCCGCGTGAAGGGGGACCTGAGGGAGATTGAGTACAAACACATCGAGATTGCCCTTCGCCTGGCTTTGCAGGAAGAAGGCGCCGGCCGGGCCCACCTGCCTGGCATCGACCTGTTCCGATCGTTCGATTATCTGCGCATCGCCCCGCTGGGCAGCTACGCTCCGGAACGCCGTGTGATCGCGCTACCCCTGGTGGTTCCAGGGGATACCCTACTCCCCGAAGGGGGGAGGCTCCTCCGCGCATCCCTCCTTGACAGTTATAATGAGGATCAGGCGGTAGGAACCAGTTGCAATCTACTGGATTGGGATCGATTAGAGGGGCCGTTGACTGTCCGGTACTGGCTGCCGGGCGATTCCTATCTTCCCGCCGGCGCCCCACGCGCTCAGAAGCTCAAGGATTTGTTCCAGTTACACCGGGTTCCCTTATGGGAACGGCGGTTTTGGCCGATGGTAGAATCAAGTCAGGGCATCGTTTGGTCACGGCGCTTCGGGCCCGCGGGGTTCGCGGTGCCTACATCTGCGTCTGCCCGTGTGCTAAGAATTGATGAATTATCTAATGACTAGTGGAATCGAACCGGCTCAAACTTGCGTCTATAACATTAGTTGCGCGTGCGTGTGCGATTGTCTGATTAGGGAGAATCATGAATTCCAACGTTAAGACCGCTATATTCTGGGTGGTGCTCATCTGCGTCGCTGTCCTGCTCTGGACGGTGGTGAAGCACGGCAAGAACAAGCCCCCAGCTAATCTCACGTTCTCCCAATTCCTCTACCAGGTGGAATCGGGGAAGGTGAAGAAGGTTGTCATCGCGGGCAACGACGTTTCCGGCGAATTGAACGACGACAACCAGTTCCGCACCACGGTCCCCCTGAACTACCCCGACATCTACAAGCAACTGCGCGACAAGAACGTCGGCATGGAGATCAAGGAAGCGGGCACCAGCAACTGGGTTTCGATCCTCATGAACGTGGTCCCGTTTGTCCTCCTGCTCGCCTTCTGGATCTTTATGATGCGGCAGATGCAGAGCGGTGGAAACAAGGCGCTTTCCTTCGGCAAGAGCCGCGCCCGGCTCCACTCTTCGCAACAGAAGAAGGTGACGTTCAAGGACGTCGCCGGTGTGGATGAGGCCAAGGAAGAGCTGCAGGAGATCATCGAGTTCCTGCGTGAGCCGGCCAAGTTCCAGAAGCTCGGCGGACGCATTCCGAAGGGCGTACTGCTCATCGGTTCGCCCGGTACCGGTAAGACCCTGCTCGCCCGCGCCATCGCCGGCGAAGCCAACGTTCCGTTCTTCTCGATCTCCGGTTCTGACTTCGTGGAAATGTTCGTCGGCGTGGGCGCCAGCCGCGTCCGCGACCTGTTCGAACAGGGCAAGAAGAACGCCCCTTGCATCATCTTCATTGACGAAATCGACGCCGTCGGCCGCCATCGTGGCGCAGGCCTTGGCGGCGGCCACGATGAACGTGAGCAGACACTGAACCAGTTGCTGGTGGAGATGGATGGCTTCGAATCGAACGAAGGCGTGATTCTCGTCGCCGCCACCAACCGTCCTGACGTGCTGGATCCCGCTTTGCTCCGCCCGGGGCGCTTTGACCGCCGCGTGGTAGTGGATCTGCCGGATGTGCGCGGACGGGAAAGCATTCTCAAGGTACACACCAAGAAGATCCCGCTGGGCGATGACGTGGAGTTGAGCGTAATTGCCCGTGGCACGCCGCGCTTTGCAGGTGCCGATCTGGCCAACCTGGTGAACGAAGCCGCGCTGATTGCCGCCCGCCAGAATCGCAAAGTGGTCACCATGATCGACTTTGAAATGGCGAAGGACAAGGTCCTGATGGGTGTGGAGCGCAAGAGCCGTGTCATCAGCGACGATGAAAAGAAGCACACCGCCTTCCACGAAGCCGGCCACGCGCTGGTTGCGGCCAAGATTCCGCAGGCAGTGCCGCTGCACAAGGTCACCATCATCCCGCGCGGTATGGCCCTTGGTTTGACCATGTTCCTGCCCGAAGGCGACCAGGTGGATTACACCAAGGAACAGGCGGAAGCGCAGATCGCGGTTGGCATGGCCGGCCGCATCGCCGACGAGATCTTCTGCAACATGAAGAGCGCCGGCGCCAGCAATGATATCGAGCGCGCCACTGACTTGGCTCGCAAGATGGTTTGCGAATGGGGTATGAGCGAGCTCGGTCCGTTGAGCTTCGGTAAGAAGGATGAGCAAATCTTCCTCGGCCGCGAAATCAACACCCATCGCGACTACAGCGAATCCACCGCGATGAAGATCGACGATGAGGTTCGTGCGCTGGTGCAAAAGGGCTACGACCGCGCCCGCGCCATCATCGAAGACCACCGCGAGGCCATGGTTCGCGTTGCCGAAGCGCTGCTGGAGCGCGAAGTGCTGGACGCCAACCAGGTGCGCCAGTTGATTGACGGCGAATCCATTGGCCCCGTGCGCACTTCCGGCGACGGCAAGCCGCAACCTGCCGTTCGTCCCGAAGGCGGACTCCGTGTTCCCGGTTTGATGGAAGGCGCCGGTCCGCAACCCGCGTGATTCCTCCATTCCCTGTTTATTTGTTCGATGTCGACGGCACCTTAGTGGACTCCGCCGCCGACATCTGTGGCGCCGTGCGCGAAGCCCTCTCGGGGACTCGCGCTCGTGCCGTTGATGAGGCTTATCTTCGCCGCTATATCGGATATCACTTGTTCGATCTGTTCGAGGATCTGATTCCCGATGTGACGGAGGAAGAGAAGCAGGCGCTGCTGGCTAGTTACCGGACGATTTATCTTGGGCGCAAGCATTCTTCGACACGGGTCTATCCTGGCGTCCACGAAGCCATCGCTCGCATCGGTGGGCGCAAGTCTACGGCGACTACGAAGTCCACGGCCACCGTGCGGTCCGTGCTCGATCAGTTCGGATTGCTGTCGCACTTCGATCACGTGCAAGGCACGGATGGCTTCCCAGCCAAGCCTGCTCCGGATGTGATCCACAAGTCTCTGGAGGTGTTCGGAGTGCCCCCGGATCAGGTGCTGATGATCGGCGATGCGGCGACGGACATGGCTGCCGGCCGCGCCGCCGGAGTGAAGATCTGCGCCGTGCGCTGGGGCTATGGGAACCACGAAGAGATGGCTTCCTACAACCCCGATTACTGGATTGACGATCTGGCCGCGCTGGCGGGTTAAGCCGCTACTTCAGCCGCCCCAGTTTCTCCTCAATCGCCCGCTCCAACCGCTGCTTGCGCTCCGCGGTGAGCGACGAATCCTTGCTCACCAGTTCCTTCGCCTTCACCGCCGCCGCCCGCGCCTTGTCCTTATTCCCGCTGGCTTCATAGGCCTCAGCCAGGGAATCCTGGGCATTGGCCGAATGCGGATACGCCGCCGCGGCCCACTCCAGCACAGCCACGGCCTGCTCTTTATCGCCGACTTGCAACAGCGTTGCGCCCATCATGTTCAACGTGCTTTCCTTAACTACCGGCGCGCTGCGATCCAACTCCTGGGCCGCATTGAGCAACTGCGCGGCCGGCGTCTTCTTCTCCCGGATGTCATGAAAGGCCCGCACGGGTGACGGCGCCGGCGCCCTATAGGAAGGCTTCACTGTGCCCTTCTTCTCCGCAATCGCCAACGCCGAAGGATAGAACTGCACGAACGTATTCTCCACCGCGCCATTGGGCGTGTGGCAGGAATGACAACGCGAAGTCTGGCCCAACTCCTTGGCCACCTGCTTGCGCGGACGCAACCCGCCGGAGAAATCGAAATACGCCCAGCCGGTGGAAAAGCGCTTTGTATCTTTTAATGCGATTTCCACTGCCGCCACATCCGTCTGGTAGAACCCGCCCTTGTTGATCGACCCCTGCGACGTGGAGAACCGCACTTCCAGCGCAAACATCGTCCCTTCCGGCCACTTGCCGGTTTCCTTGAACGAAGCGAATGCCGACGGCGTCACGTAGACGTTATCGAACATCGGATTCTCCAGCGCCATGGCCGCTGCCGGCCCGTAGGTCATGCCCAGCCCGGACGACAGAAACACCCAGTCGCGATAGTTCTCCGGAAATGCCAGTTCACCCTGTTCATTGAACCGCGGCAAATCGGCCCCAGCCGCCATGAATACACCCAGAGCAAAGGAAATCAGCAGTCGCATGATTTCTAGGGTAACGGGTTTTCCCGGCACCCGCGACCCGGCGTGCGTAACACTTCCTTACTTCGTCCTTACCGTTTCCTGGATGCTCCTTCCCACTGGATTCCACGTAGCAGACATAACCGGCTGGAAACAGCCAAACACAAGGAGCCCAAGCGAAATGAAACGCACCACCTTCACCTTGACACTGCTGAGCGCGGCGATTGCCACCGTCGCGCTCGCGCAGGATCCGATCAGTCTGCGCATCGTATCCATCGGCGATTCCTACGCCGCCGGGGAAGGGAACCCGAACGGCACCGCCGCCAATGGAGCCGCCATCTGGTCCAGCACGCCCTGCCATCGTTCCATCAATAATGGCCGCCGCATCGCCGCCAATCGCATCAACGATCTTCCCAATGTCTCCGTCAGCTTCAGTGACTTCTCCTGCACCGGCGCAGGCATCAACGACGGACTTCTGACTTCCATGACGAGTTCCGCCCCGGAAACACCGAACACTGTCGTCGGCCCGCAACTCACGGCCGTGGCCAACACCAACGGCAATCTCCCCATCGATATCCTCATGGTTTCCATCGGTGGCAACGATGTCGGCTTCGCCCCGGTGGTGAAGGAATGCATGCTGCCCACCGATTGCCGCACCAGTCCCGTGGTGCTCAATGCCATTCAACGCATCACTTCCGTGCTGCCGCAGCGCTACGACAATCTCGCTCCGCAGATCGCCAATCTCAATCCCCGCTTCGTGTACATCACCGAATATCCCAACGTCCTCAAACGGAAAGACGGCGTTTTCTGCGGGGGCTTCGACGATCTCTTTGTTCCCACCGGCGACCTGGCGGGCATGGCCATGCGCTTCCTCTCGCAAGAGGAATCCGAGTTCCTGCTGGAACGCTTCATCCGCCCGTTGAACGATCAGATACAGGCCGCGGCCGCGCGTCACGGCTGGCGCTATATCGCCGGGCCTGAGGACACGTTCGCTCCGCATGGCTTCTGCAATGCCTCGGGCCAACGTTGGGTGAACACGCTGGGCGATTCCTTTATCCGCCAGGGCACGCACACCGGCACCGCGCATCCGAATGTCGAAGGTCACCGCGCCTACGCCGATTCGCTCATCCGCCGCGCCACGCTCGACTTTAACCTGCCGCTGGAATCGCCGCGCATCGTCGATATCCGCGAACGCAACGCCGGCCTCGATGTGCCTATCGCCACTCCTGGTTTCCGCAAGGAAGTGCGCGCCGAGATCAGCCAGGTGCCTTCCACTCTCACCGCGACGCTGCAGTTCCGCTTCCGCCGGCTCGTTGAAACGTCGGTGCCGGCTTTCGTCAATCTGAATATGACGGACGCGGGAGCCGGACGCCTGAATCTCTTCCAGGGCACCGTCCCCGGATCGGAAACACTGCTCCCTGGAGAACGCATCGAATACCGTGTGCGGGCCACTTCCAGCTTTAACGGGCAGAGCCGCACCACCACTACTTCCATCCGCTCCATCACGCTGGGCGAAGTGCTCGATCAATAGGCAACCTGCCCATGGAAGCCAAGGCCGCTCCTCCGTTGTGAGGGGCGGCTCTTTTTATTTGGTGGCGACGTCAAAGCACCACACCCGGTCTTGATCGCGAATGAACAGCCGCCCGCCCGCCAGCACAGGATAGGACCAGGCCATCTCCCGATTGCGAGAATGCGTGGGCCGGTCGGGCGGCGTGAAGCGCCCCTTCTCCCGATAGCCTTCCGTGCTGGCTTCCGCCAGTGCTACCTCTCCATTCTCCGTATGCACGAACAACAACCCCGCCGCGTACAGCACCGATCCAGGGCCCAGCGAATCCTCCGCCCAAAGGATCTTTCCCGTTTTGAAATCCGCTGCCGCCAGTCCCTTCGGATTCGTGCCGTAGAGCGTGCCTTTCACCAGCACCTGCCCGCCGAGCGTGTTGGGAACATCGCGCTCAAAATATACTTCCTCCGCCGACACACCGTCGCCACTGGCGTGCAATTGCACCAAGCCGCCGCCGAAGCGCCGCGCGTTCGCGCTGTAGATGAAACCGCTGTCCGCCACGGGCGTGGGGATGTTTGCCGGGCCCGTGCTGGTCTTTGCGTAACGCCACAAAAACTTGCCCGTCTTTGCGTCCACGCCGATGACACCTTTATCGACGAACTGCACATACTGCTTGCGCCCCGCGGCTTCCACCGCAATGGCCGATGCATAAGCGGCCACATCGCCACCGGGCACGGCCGATTTCCAGATCAGTGCGCCGGTCTTCTTATTCAGTGCAACCAGCGTTGCCTCCGCGCCGCCCGGTGTCGCAACCAGTGTCTCGCCATCGATCAGCGGCGATTCGGCATAGGCCCATTTTCCGGGCTTTCCGCCGAAATCCGATCGCAGGCTCTTCTTCCAGACCACGGCCCCGTTCGCCAGCCGCAAACACACTAAGTCGCCATCCGAGCTGAGGGCATAGAGCACATCTCCGTCGATGGTGGGTGTCGACCGGGCCATCGGGTACGATGGCTGCTGATTGGGATCGCCGACGTTGCCGATGCGCACCGTCCACAGCGTTTTGCCGCTCGCCGCATCCATCGCCTGTACGAATTCATTCTCCATGCCCTTGTTGGCCAGGACGTAGAGCCGGCCACCGGACACCGCGGGAGTGGCGTAGCCTTCCCCCAGATCCTTCACCTGCCACAGCAGCCGCGGCCCTGGCTTCGGCCATTGCCGCAATAGAGCCGTTTCCGTGGAGATCCCCGTTCTTCCCGGACCGCGCCACTGCGGCCAGTCCGCGGCCATCGCAACGCCCAGCATGAGGAAACCCAGTGCAGTCATTGATCGCGCAGTCATGCGCTCTATTCTCCTATTTTCCTGGCCACGGTCATGGCGCGCTTTAAATCCAACTCCGCTTGCGCTCCGGGAAACTCGCGTGCCGATTCGCGCGCCATATGCAGTGCGCGCTTCACATCATCGCCATTCCTGCGCATCTCGCCGTACTCCAGCAGCGCATACATCATCTGCTGCCGGTAAGAAAAGCCACGGGACTTCGCCAGGGTCTGCTCGAACATGCGCAGCGTGGTTTGATAAGGTGCGTCCGCCTCGTTGTGACGGCCCGCGCGCCGCAACGCCGATGCCAGTCCCCACCACGAGTTCGCGGCGTCGTCCAAGTGACGCAACACATCGGGCTGCTTCCGGTAAACGGTCTCCGTCAATGCCTGCGAGCGCCGGTATTCGTCAATCGCCAGCGCCGGCTTGTTCATCAGATACACGGCTCCTAAACAGCGGTAGGCCAGCGCCAGATCGATCTTCGCCTGCACATTCGCCGGATCGGAGTCATGCGATTGGCGTGCCCATCGAATCGACTCCTTGCAGTGATACTCACCCTTCGCCGTGTCACCCAAACTGATCAACAGCGGATGCGCGTGGTCCGTGCCGAGGTACCAGTGCACCAGAAACGCCTGGCGCCGGTAAGGCTCGTGATTGGGATACCGCTGTACGTTGCGCATCCGCATCTGCAGCACCTTTTCGTCATAGGCGACGGCTTGGTGCGCGTCGCCCATCCCCCGCATCACTTGCGACAGGTCCGCGTAGATCTGCGCCAGCACGCTTTGCGTGCGGTTCGACGCATGGCTCGCATCCCATTCCTGCGCCAACTGCAGTGCCCGCTGCAAATTGGCAAGCGCTTCCTTGCGCGCACCGGCATCGGCATCCGCCACCGCCGCCGATTGCAGCGCATAGATCAGCCCATACCATGCGTCCAATTTGTCCCGGCCCATGTCGTACAGCCGCTGGGCCAGCTCCAGCCGCTTATGACGCATCGCGCGGCCTTCTTCCATGCGCCCTTCGCGCTCCAGCAGTGCCGATGCACGAAGGTTCAGAATGGCCAGCCGCAGCACTTGCGGATCGCTCAACGGAAGCTTGTCCAACAGAGTCCGAGCCTTGCCGTAACTGGCGATGGCATCGGTGACACGGCCTAAGTTAGCGCTTCCCGGAATGCCCTGCACATCTCCCAGCCGGTGATACGCGCCGGCCAGTTCCAGCGTCAACTCCCGGTTGTTGCCGGCCTCCGCGGCCAGGCGGTCGAGATATTCCTGCGCCGTGCGGACAATCGCCTCCCGCGCCTTTGTCGCTCCTGGTGTGGATTTGATCGAATCGTATTGATCAAACAGCATCCCGGAGGCAAGCTTGCGAACCTGTCCGAAGCGCCGCTCGGCGGCAGCCGCATGGCCCTGCGCCACGCGCGTTTCATGCACCGCCATGCCGATGCCGCCCACTACGCCCGCTATCGCCAGCAGCGAGGCAGACAGGCTGCCCTTGTGCCGTCCCAGGAACTTGCGGAAGCGATAGCACGCACTGTCCGCGTGAGCCACCACGGGAACCCCATCGAGGAACCGTTGCACATCGGCGGCGAACTGCTCCACGGACTCATAGCGGCGCTCGGCTTCGTGGCGCATCGCCATGGCGACAATCGCCTGCAACTCCTTCTCTGGCTGCTCCAGCATTTCGCGCAGCACCGCTCCCAGCGAGTAAACATCGGTGGCAACCGTCACCGCCAGCCGCTCCACCTGTTCCGGACTCGCGTACTGCGGCGTGTACAGCGTGTGCTCCTCGGTAGTCATGGCCATCGTCTCTTCGCGATCCGCCTCCAGCAGTTTCGCGATGCCGAAGTCGAGCAGCTTCACGTCTCCCGCATCGGTCACCAGGATGTTGCCCGGTTTCAGATCGCGGTGAATGATCAACGTGCGATGCGCGCAGATCACACCTTCGCAGACTTGCAGAAACAGCCGCAGTTGTTCCTTCACCGAACACGCGTGCTTCCGGCAATACTCCGTGATAGGCGCGCCGTCCACGTACTCCATCACCAGATAGGGGCGTCCATCGGGCAGCGCTCCGCCGTCCAGAAGCCGCGCGATGTTGGGGTGCTCCAGACGCGCCAGAATCTCCCGCTCGCGGCGGAAGCGCCGCAGTAGCGCATCCGTGTCCATGCCACGCTTCAACACTTTCAGCGCCACCTGCTTGCTGAAATCCGAGGTTCGCGTCGCCAGGTACACCACGCCCATGCCGCCTTGCGAGATCTCCCGCACCAGCGTGTACACTCCGATTTGTTTGGGAACCCCGTCCATCCCCCTGCAATTATCCTATCGCTGATCCCCCACCCTCTCTTCCATTGCGGTATGCTGGCGGGCAAGTGGAAAGGACTAATAAATACTCCATGAACGAGAATCCATCCCATCCAAAATCCCGCCGTGAATTCCTATCCGCAACCACCCGCGTCGCGAGCGCCTCTGCCCTCGCCGGAGTTGCTCTGCCGCATGTTCACGCGGCCGAGAACAACACCATCGACGTCATCCTCATTGGTGCGGGAGGCCGCGGAACCGGCGCGGCCATCAACGCCCTGTCGGTGGAAAGCGGACCCAGCCGCCTGGTCGCCATGGCCGACGTGGTGCCCGCCAAACTCAATTCCAGCTACGACAAACTGAAGTCTCAGTTTGGCGACAAGGTGGATGTCCCACCCGAGCGCCGCTTCCTTGGCTTTGATGCCTACAAGCAAGCCATGGATGCGCTGAAGCCCGGTGGCGTCGTCATCCTCGGCACGCCGCCCGCCTTCCGCTGGGTGCACTTCAAATATGCCATCGAGAAGCGTCTGCATACCTTCATGGAGAAACCCGTCACCGTTGACGGACCCACCACCAAGCGCATGTTCGAGCTGGGCGAGCTTGCCTCCAGCAAGAACCTGAAGGTCGCTGTGGGGCTGATGGTCCGCCATTGCCGCGCCCGCCAGGAACTGCTCAACCGCATCCGCGACGGCCAGATTGGCGAAATCGTCGCCATGCGCGGCTACCGCATGGGGCAGGGGGGCGGCACTGCTCCGCCGAAGCCTGCCGGCATGCCGGAAGTCATGTATCAGCTCAGCAAATTCCACGCCTTCCTCTGGGCTAGCGGAGGTGTATTCAGCGATTACTACATCCACCAGATCGATGAATGCAGTTGGATGAAAGGCGCGTGGCCGGTGGAAGCGCACGGCCTTGGCGGCCGTCAGTATCGCGGCGATTCCCTCGATCAGAATTTCGACACCTACTCGGTGCAGTTCGTTTACCCCGACGGTTCGCGCCTTTACTTCGATGGCCGCAATATGGCCGGCGCGCGCGATGAATTCGCCAGCTACGCCCACGGCTCGAAAGGCTCGGCGGTCATCTCCACGCTCTCTCACACGCCGGGCATTTGCCGCATCTACAAAGGACAGAACATCCCGCGCGTGAACTCTCGTAAGGATCTGCCGCTGCCCCCTGATCCCAATCTGGTGTGGGCTTTCCCGCAACCGGAGAAGACCCCCTATCAATGGGAGTGGGACGATCTGATGGAGGCCATCCGCAACGACAAGCCGTATAACGAAGTGCGCCGCGGAGCCGAAGCCAGTCTCGTCACCTCGATGGGGCGCATGGCTGCGCACACCGGACAGATCATCACCTTCGATCAGATGCTCAACTGTCCGCACGAGTTCGGGCCTGACGTCGATAAACTCACTCCCGATGGTCCCGCACCTTTGCAACTACAGGCCAACGGCAAGTACCCCATGCCCGAACCCGGCATCAAAAAAGACCGCGAATATTAATCGCGGGTCCGCGTTACATCGAGCCGTCCATACCGGCCCACAGGTTCATCGTGTTCAGTTCCTCGCGCCCGCACGCCTTCAAATAGAGGAACAGCTGCGTGCGGTAGGCGGTGTGTCCGCACACGATGAGGCCCAGAATGGTGGCCCCGGTGGATGCCTTGAAACCGAACAACTCGACTTCCTTACGGAAATCCGCGTCGCTCATGGCGCCGATTTCACTGGCGTAGAAGCCCGCCTGCGTTCCCAGGTTTTCGACCAGCGCAGCGAAGTCCATCGCCTCGGCGGCCTTGGACTTTGCTTCCCACGCCGCGCCATCGAAGTTCCCCGTCTGGCAGGCCGGCAGCAGCACCGGGCCCATCACGGTCAGATACCGCAGCAACTCGATCGTGCTGCGCTGCTTCGCAGTTGGCCGGTAATCCAGCATCTCCGGCTTCACCTTCGAACACAGATGCAGCAGGATGTGAACCTCATGCTGCAACTTTCCAATCAGTTCTTCTTTGGTCAAAACAGACATACCCAAAGGATACGTCATCGACTTTCAGCGCAGCTTGTATTTCTCCAGCGCCGCTTCATCCAGCGTCACACCTAAGCCCGGCTTGTTTGCAATGTGGTAATACCCGTCCTTCACCGTGAACGGCTCCGTCATGCAATCATCCTCCAGCACATGGGTGATGGCGATGGCGTACTGAATCCCCGGCAGCGCGGCCGTCTGATGCGCCTGGAACACCTGTGCGATGCCGTTGTCGATGGAATGCTCAATCCAGATGGGGCACTTCGCCGCCACCGCTTTGTCCGACAAGCCCCGCACGTATTTGCCGAGCTTCGGGGTCCCGGAAATCCACGCGTCCAGCAACTTCTCCCGCGTCCATAGATCGAGGTCGATGCCATCCACATGCTCGGAGAGCTTCAGCGGCAGTTGCCCTTTCAACTTCCGGTAACCCTCGATATCCGTGCGCGGAATCGGCGATTCAATGGCGAAGTAGTTCGGGAACTTGGCCAACTCCTTCGTCACCGCGAGCGTCTTTTCCACCGTGCCCCAAGTGGAATTCGCATCCACCCAGACCCGCATGTTTTTCGGTATCGCTGCGCAGATGGCCGCCGCCTGTTCGATGGGATCGTGCCACGGCCGCGCCTTCACCTTGTGGATCCGATAGCCGAGGCTCGCGCCCAGCCTGGCTTCCGACGCCATCAGTTTCGGTGGGAAACACTGGCTCCACCAGGTCGGGATCACGCGATCCTTCGCTGCCGGTGAGAGGAGCTTCGACACGGGCTTGCCCGCTGCCTTGCCCATGAGGTCGCAGATTGCGATCAGCACGCCCCGCAGCGAATCGTCTTCCACAAACGAGGCCGCCGGCTGCCCCATCATCTTCTTCAACAGCGCTTCCGATTGCGCCCGCGGCATCTTCGTCTCGCCAATCCCCATCAGCCCATCGCTGGTGTAGAGCTTCACGAACTGCAGCACATAATCGGATTGGTCGCGCTTCTGATACTTCCAGCTCTCCATCCACGCTTCGCGCACGCGCTCGGCAAACGGCACGCGCACACTGTGCAATTCAAACCGGCTCAACTTCAATTCGCGCGCCACGAGACGCGAGCCCAAAAGTGCAACCAGTGTGCGCCGCGAAATCATGCCTGTGGATTCCCAAAGCGAAACTCGGCCGAGAGCACCGTATTGCTCATCAGCATGGCGATGGTCAACGGGCCGACCCCGCCCGGCACGGGAGTGTAGGCCGCGCAATTCCGGAATGCCGCCGGATGCACATCGCCCACCACAACACTGCCGTTCTTGTCGAACGCCGCCAGCCGCCCTTCGTCTCCCTCGAAAATCCGAGCCACGGCCGCGCGATCCTTCAAGCGGTTGATGCCCACATCGATCACCACGGCGTGCGGCGCGATGAACTCGGGAGTGAGAAACGCCGGCCGCCCGATAGCCGCCACCACGATATCGGCCCTACGGCACTCCGCGGCCAGATCGCGCGTCTTCGAATGGCATATGGTGACCGTCGCGCTTTCATGTAGCAGCAACATCGCCATCGGCTTGCCGACGATATCGCTGCGTCCCACCACCACCGCGCGCTTACCCGCAATCGGAATCTGATAATGAGCCAACATCTTCATGACGCCTGCGGGTGTGCAGGGCCGAAACCACGGCCGCCCGGCCATGAGATGACCAGCGCTCACCGGGTGGAAGCCATCCACGTCCTTCATCGGATCGATGGCCATCAACACCTGCTGCTCGTCGATCTGTGCCGGCAGCGGCAATTGCACCAGGATTCCATCGATGTCCGGGCGCGCGTTCAATGACCGCACCAGGAACAGCAGTTCCTCCGTGGTCACATCGTCCGTGGGCATGTGCTTCTCGCTGAACATACCCAGTTCCTCGCAAGCCTTCACCTTGCTGCGAACATAGATCTCACTTGCCGGGTTATTGCCTACCAGCACAACTGCCAGCCCCGGCGGGCGCTGCAGTTCTTCCAAAGCCGCAATGCGCGGCTTCAACGACTCGAGGATCGCGTCGCGTACCAGTTTGCCATCCAATATGTCTGCCATGAATTAATCGCGTTGCCGAATGCGGAAATGATAAATCAATGCTCCCAACCCTACCGTGAGCGCCGTGGCAAGCGTCACCACCGGCGCATTAGTGATGCCTACATAGTACATCCACGCGCTCACAATCAGAAAGAATCCGGGCACCAGCGGGAAGGCGAAACTCACCACCGGCAACTTCTGCCAGTTCGGCCTCCGGCGGAACACGAAGATGGAAGCCACTGCCAGCCCGGCAAACAGATTCAGTGTGACCGCGATGTACACGAACAGCAGTCCGAACGGGATAAACGTCATCAACACAGAGAGGATGCCCTGGGCTACAATCGCGTTCACCGGCGTGTGCCAGCGCGGGTCCACTTTCCCCGCGGCCGCGAAGAACGCCCGGTTCTTCGCCATCGCATAATACACGCGTGGACCCACGGTCACCATCGCGTTCACCGTCGATACCAATCCAGCCGCCATCAAAAGGCCAAACAGGCCGGCAATCTGCGCGCCGAACAGCTTTCGCGCGGCGATGGTGCCAATGGCGATTTGCCCTTTCATCTCTTCGAGCGGCAATGCGTAGATGAACACCGCGTTTAATGCGACGTAGAGAATCGCCACCAGGATGGTACCCGCGGTCAGCGCAATCGGCAGGGTTCGCTCCGGCTTGCGCAATTCCTCGGCGATGTAGGTGGCCGCATTCCATCCGCTATAGCCGCCGTAAATCCAAAACAGGCTGATGCCGAACTGCGATAGAAGCGGCGTCGTGGATGTCCGCACCGCCGGCTGGCTGAAGTGCTCCCAACTGCCGGTGCCCACGGTGAATCCCAACACAATCAGCGCCACAATCACCGTAATCTTCAACGAAGTGAACACCGTCTGGAACTTCGCCGAACGCTGCACGCCCACCACGTTCAATATGGTGAGAAACACAATCAAAGTGCTTGCCGCCAGTTGCCCGCCGCCCACCATGATGGTGGTTGAGCCGAGGCTTGTTTTCCAAATCGCGTTCTCCAGGCGTAGTGCCGGGATGAAGTAGCCCAGATACTCGCTGAATGCCAGCGCGCTGGTGGCGATGGGGGCCGAAAACCCGGCCACAAAGCTGATCCAGCCGGTCATGAAGCCCCAACTGGGCCCATAGGCATTGGTGAGGTACACATACTCGCCGCCCGAACTGGGGAAGTTCACGCCCAACTCCGAGTAGCAAAATGCGCCCGCCAACGCGCACAGCGCACCGATCACCCAGATGCCCAACACCAGTGACGGATCGCCTAAATCCCCGGCGAGGAAACCGCTTGTGGTGAAGATCCCGGTGCCGATCATGTTCGACACCACCAGCGCCGCCGCGCTTACTACGCCAAGCTGGCGAAGCAGTCCTGTCGTCTGAACGGGGATGTTCGTGCGCGATGCAGTCCGGTCCTGAGCCATGGGGTCTTTTTATTGTAGGCGGAATCAACCCATACTTGTCCTCAGCTTTATTTTGGTTCAGCCTGAAATCATGAAGGCCGCGGTTCTGACCATTCTTCTGCTCTTTGCCGCCGACCCCTATGAGAAAGCGAGGCTCACCATGGTGAAGGATCAACTCGAAGCCCGTGGCATTCGCGACGCCCGCGTTCTCGAAGCCATCCGCGCCACGCCTCGCCATGAATATGTCCCCGCCGAACTCCAGGCCCACGCCTACGAAGATCGCCCGTTGCCCATTGGCTACAACCAGACCATCTCCCAACCCTACATCGTCGGGCTGATGACTCAACTGCTCGAAACGAAACCGGAGCACATTGTTTTGGAGATCGGCACCGGCTCCGGTTACCAGGCGGCCATCCTCAGCAAACTCGCCAAGCACGTGTACTCCATCGAGATTGTGCCTGAACTCGCCGTATCGTCGGCCAAAACCCTGCAACGCACGGGCTGCCGCAACGTCACCGTGCGCCACGGCGATGGCTACCAGGGCTGGCCTGAGCATGCCCCCTTCGATCGCATCATTCTCACTGCAGCGCCACCCGAGATCCCGCAGGCCCTCGTCGACCAACTGAAACCGGGAGGGAAACTCGTCGCGCCCGAAGGCGATCGCGAGCAGCTCCTCATGGTCATCGAGAAGTCCCTCAATGGCGCGGTCAGCCGCCGAAGCGTCCTCCCCGTTATGTTCGTTCCGATGGTTCGTGGTACAAGCGATAAATAGCCATGCTCCATCGCCGCTTGTTTCTGGGATCGCTCGCGGGCGCTGCCGTTGCCCATGCCGCTCAGCCGAAGGTCGGCCCAAACCGCGGCTCGTTAGTCGTAGTCGGCGGGGGCACGATGCCTCCCGATCTCATCGATCGTTTCCTCGAACTCGGCGGTGGGAAAAATGCACCCTTCGTCTTCATCCCCACAGCCGGGGATGCCGACCAGTATGACGAGAAATGGCTCGGTACGAAATTCCTGTCTAAGGCGGGAGCCAGTCACATCACCATCCTTCACACGCGGGATCGCAAAGTGGCCGATAGCGAAGAGTTCGTCGCCCCCATCCGCAAGGCTGGCGGTGTGTGGTTTGGCGGTGGCCGGCAGTGGCGGTTAGTCGATTCCTACCTCAACACGCGCACGCATAAGGAACTGTGGCGCCTGCTCAACCGCGGCGGTGTCATCGGTGGTTCCTCCGCCGGAGCCACCATTCAGGGCTCTTATCTGGTGCGTGGCGCGCGCGAAGGGAACACCATCATGATGGCCCCTGGTTACGAACAGGGCATGGGCTTTCTGCGCAACGTCGCCGTCGATCAGCACCTGCTGAAGCGCAATCGCCAGGACGATCTGGTTCCCGTGATTCAGAAGCACCCGCACTTGCTCGGCATCGGCATCGACGAAGGCACCGCCATCATCGTGCAGGGCGACACCGCCGAAGTGATGGGTGTCAGTAAAGTAGCGATCTACGACGCGAAATACGGCACCGGCCCCGATGGCAAGAAGTATTACTTTCTCAACCCCGGAGACAACCTCAACCTCGCTTCACGCCGCCGCGCGTAATCAGTTTTTCTGGCCCGGACCATCCACCCGCCCGGCAAGCGGTTTCACAATCCCGTTGCCGCATACCCCCACACCCACCTGCGCCAGCGCCTGCAGGAAATTGAACAGCACCGAATAGACCAGTTGCTCGGTCACCGGCTGTTTGCCGGGAAGCCGGAAGTTCGCCGGCAGTTCTTTGGTGATCTGCACCCGCACGGTATTCGGCAGTGGCCTTCCTCCGCGATCGCGTGTATTGGCCACCTGCAACGGCGTCTGCAGCACGTTGCCCGTGTTGCCGTCCACATAGAATTGACAGCGGGAAAACCAGCCCAGATTGCTCGGATCGGCGGCATCAAACAACAGCAGCGGCGATTGCCGCTCCGGCGCCGACAACTCCACCTGCAAGACTCTCCGTTCGTCGATAATCCGGCACTCGAACCCGGCCTGCTTGGCGATATCCGTCACCAATTCCGGCTCCAATTCGAGCAACAGGATTTTATGTGTCCCAGCCTGCAACACCTGCATGAATTCTCTATTCTACCATCGCCCCGCCGCGCCTCTCGCACGTGCACGCAAGGCATTTTCATACGCCGCCAGTGTTCGCCCATCAAACAGCACGAAGATGGCTTCCTCCACCGTTGTCCGCAACTCCGCCAGCCAGTCAAATACCGTTCCGATGGCGATGGGGGCCGCCTCTTCCAGCGGATACCCATACACCCCGGTGCTGATGGAAGGAAAGCTGATGCGCTTCAACTTCCGCTCCTGGGCCAATTCGAGGCACGTGCGGTAACAGGAAGCCAGTTGATCCTCTTCGTTCCCGCGTCCGCCCTGATAGACCGGACCGACGGCATGAAACACGAATTGCGCCGGCAGATTGCCTGCCGAGGTGGCCACCGCGCTTCCTGTCTTGCATCCGCCTTGCGCAGTCCGGATGTGGTTCAATTCTTCCATCAACGACGGCCCGCCCGCCTTGTGAATGGCTCCGTCCACCCCTCCGCCTCCGCGCAACCCGGAATTGGCGGCGTTGCAAATCGCGTCTACTTCCACTTGCGTGATATCGCCGCGCATCAGGCGCAGCAGCCTGCCATTCGGAAACTCGTGTTGCATGCTACAACACTCGCACAAACTCACCGATGATGCGGAACGTGTCCGACTCTTCCTCCAGTTCCCAAGCGTCAAACTCCGGATTCAAAGGCTCCAGCCGGATCACCTTGTGTCTGCGCTCCTCATCCTTCACTCCCCACTCGCTGCGATAGCGCTTCACCGTGTAGCGACCGCCCGACTCCGATACGTCGCGCCGTTCCACCAGCAGCAGCTTGCCGGACCGCGATCCGGTCACTCCGGCGCGAAACACGCACAGGCTGCCATCGGGAATTTTCGGCTCCATGGAGCGCCCCGTAATCCGCACCACGAACATCCCTTCGTCCAACCGCATGCCCGGCGGGGTCTCCAACCAGTCTTCCGCGTCCACTTCGTTATCTTCGAGAAAACGGCCCGCCGCCACTCGCGCCGAATACATCGGCAAATGGGTGCGGAAGGGCAGCACCTTGGGCCGCACATGCTTCTGATAAAGCCGCTCCACCGCGCGGTCGAGATTCTCCAGCATGACGGACTCGGCATCGGTGATACGCAGTGTGTTGGAAAAGGACTCCTGGCACATCCGCAGCCACTCGCCGATCCCGAATTCCCGTGCCTTGTCCTCGAAATCTTCGGCCAGCGCTTCCAGCACTTCGCTCTCTTCGCCCGCGAAATCCTCCCAATCCCGGCGGAAGCGCATGCGGTACGCTCCATCGGAATCGGCCAGAATCACACCCACCGCCACCGGCTGCTCTCCTGGCAGGGACACTTCCACCAGCCAGAATTGCCCCAACCCGGTAGTCACCATACTTATCGCTTCGGCAATTGCCGCCGCCTTCTTAAGTCAAACTACAAACCGACAGGATAGTATCCCGTCCTGGCCCGGATCTTTACCAGCGGCAGCTTCGGCACGCGCACTTCCAGCTTGCGGAAGACCTTATCCTGGTCCGTATTGTCGGGGATGTAGCGCATGATGTACTGCGTGGTGATTTCACCGGCCACGGCCGCGATCGACCGGAAAATGCCGCTGGCGATCTCCGCCGCGTATCCACCGGTGCCCACCTTCAGCGCGTAGTTGCCTTCGTCGGAGGGCGTGGAAAGATAGCCGCTCACGTCCTTATACAAACCCTGCAGCGGATAGAGCACGCGTCCACCCGTTTCGAGCGCCAGCTTCTCCAGAATCTTTTCGCCTTCAGAGCTGAACCCAAAGGCCACCGTGCTCACACCGTATACAGTCACCAGGTTGCGCTGCGCCAGTTCCAGCACTTCATCCATCGTCTTCTTGCTGGCATTGTCGTGCCCGTCGCCGATGATGATCAAAATACGCCGCGGCTCGATCGGCTCGCCCTTCACCAGGCTCCGCCGCGTGCAGGCCATGTAGATGGAATCGAACAGCGCCGCCCCGCCGCTTGGTTTCAGCTTCGAAATACGGTCCGTGATCTGATCGGAGTCCGTCGTCGTGTTCACCATCAACTCGGCTTCGGTGTGATAGCCGATGAGGTAGCCGCTGTACTTCTTATCACCTGGCAGCAGGTTCCAAACCAGCTCCTTCGCCGCTTCCTGATACGTTTTCCAGTGCAGGCGGCTCTGGTTCGACAGATCGAGCAAGAAGCCCACCACCACCGGTTGCTTGCCTTCGCGCGAGAAGTAAGAGATCTTCTGCTTGCGCCCTTCGTCGAAAATTTCGAAGTCGCCCGCATCCAAATCGCTCACGAAGCGGTTCTTCTCGTCAGTAACCGTTACCGGCACAATGACTTCGTTAACCGAAACGCGGATGTTCGACTGAGGTGCGGGTTGAGCCGCTGGTTGTTGACCGCGCAATGTGGCGGCCGCAGCCGCGGCGAGTGAAAACGTACGACGAGACAGCATGGTAGCCCTTAGCCTTCAGTATAGGACGTTTCCCGTAACTTAAACGAGTACACCCGCCAGCGGACCCGTGCTATCAGCGAACCGCTCCACCGGAGTCCCGAACGCATCCAGCATGGAGACAAACAGATTCGAGAGCGGCGAATCCTTCGGGTAGACCAGGTGCTGTCCGGAGGCAATCCGCCCGCCGCCTCTTCCGCCCAACAACAGCGGCAGGTTATGCGGATCGTGCCGGTCGCCATCCTTGATGCCGCCGCCAAACAGGATCATCGAATGATCCAGCACCGTCGAGTCGCCTTCTTTCATCGCCGCCAGTTTCTTCATCAGGTAGCCGAACTGCTCCACGTGCCAGCGATTCACCAGTTGATATTGCTTCTGCTTCTCGGCGTCTTTCTGGTGATGCGACGCATCATGGTGCCCGATCTTCACTCCATCGATGAACGAAAAGTTCTGGTTGCTCACCTCGTTGTTGAACATGAAGGTCACAATGCGCGTCGAATCCGTCTGGAACGCCAGGGCCATCATGTCCAGCATCAGCCGCACATGATCGGCGTAGTTCTTCGGATCCACTTCCGCGGGCTTCGCCGCCGCATCCAGCTTCACCCGCGGCTTCCATTTCGATTGCCCCGGCCGGCTGGCGCGTTCAATCCGCTCTTCCAATGACCGCACCACCGACAGATACTCATCCATGCGGTGCTTGTCCACCACGCCCAATTCCTGCCGCAGCGCTCGCGCATCTTCCAGCACGCGGTCGAGCAGCAGTTTGTCCTGCTTCGCCTTGCCCGCTTGCGGCTGGCCCGCGCGGAACAGCCGCTCAAACACATGCGCCGGATCCAGTTCCTTCGCCAGCGGGCTGGTCGGGCCGCTCCAGGCGATGTGCGAGCCGTAGACGCGCGTGTAGCCGACGTTGCGATCGACGCCCGTGGTCACTGGCGCCACCGCCAGTTCCAGCGACGGGAACGGTGTGTGATTGCCCGCCCGCTGCGCCGCCACCTGATCCATCGACGTGCCGTTGGCGCTGATGTCCACGCCCAGCGTCTTGGTGATGGTCGTGGAGGTCAGCCAACCCGAAATCTTGACGTAGTGCCCGTCGCCGCCCACGCTCGCCTGATTCCACAGGTTCGTCAATACCAGCAACTGGTCCTTGAAATCGGCAAGCGGCGTCAGCGTCGGCGACAGTTCGAAATTCTTCCCCTCGCCTTGTACATCCCAGCCCGAAGGCAGCATTCCATTGGGCACATACATCGCCGCCATGCGCACCGGATTCACCTGCTTCACGGTCGCCGCCGGAGCCATCGCCTCCAGCCACGGCAATCCGATCGCGGCACCCGCGCCGCGCAACAGAGTTCTTCTCGAAATGGGGAATTTGCTCATTCGTTCTTAAGATCCTCAATCCCGATTGCTTGTCTCAGTATATTGCACCGGCAGATTGGCCACCGTTCCCGCTTTGTAGCGGAACGGAATGCTCAACACGATCTCATTCACCAGCGTGTGGGCGCTGTAATCCGTCTTCTCCAGCTTCTCGATGATCTGGTCCACCGTGCACGACTCTTCCAGCGTCAACCCGCGTCCCAACGCATAGCCCAGCAACTTCGAGGTCAGATTGCGCAGGAACAGTTCCTTCTTCTTCAACACGATCGCTTTCAATTGATCGGGCCCGTCGAATTCCGACCCATCCGGCAGCACGCCCTTGCTGTCGACCGGCTTGCCTGAGTCTTCCGTGCGCCAGCGTCCCAGCACGTCGTAGTTCTCCAGGCCAAAGCCCAGCGGGTCGATGCGGTTGTGGCAACTGGCGCACACCGGATTCTGCCGGTGCGTTTCCAGCCGCTCCCGCAGCGTCTTAGGCGGCGCGCCCGCTTTGTTGTCCTGCAACTCCGGAACGTTCGGCGGAGGCGGCGGAGCCGGAGTGCCCAACACCGCATCGAGCAGCCATTTGCCGCGCAGCACCGGCGATGTCCGGTTCGGCAGCGACGATACGGCCAGCACCGCGGACATCGTCATGATGCCGCCCCGGCGGCTGTTCTCCGGCAGATCGTAATGTTTCGGCTGTTGCCGCAGATCCTTGTTCGGAAAGCCGTAGAACTTCGCCAGCTTGTTGCTGAGCACGGAGAACTTCGAGTCGATCAGATTCAGCAGCGACAGATTCTGCGCCAGTATTTCCTGAAAGAACAGGATCGGCTCATAGCGCATGCCGGAGGCGATTTCCTCATCGTAGTATTCGGGGAACAGTTTCTTGTCCGGCTTGATGTCGCGGCCCAATTCGCGCGTGCCCAGCCATTGCTCCACGAAGCTCTCAGCGAATTCGGTGGACTTGTTGTCCTTCAACATCCGCGCCACCTGCTCGCGCAGCACAGCCGCATCCTGCAATTTCCCCTCGGCCGCCAGATCGGACAGTGTCTTATCGGGCATGCTGCCCCACAGGAAATAGGACAACCGCGCCGCTAATTCGAAATCGGTCAGCCGCACCGGCTCGCGGCCATTGTTCGCGCTCTCTACCCGAAACAGGAAGTGCGGCGAAATCATCGCCGCCTGCATCGCATAGAGCACCGACTCATCGTAGGAATCGCCGCGCTTCTGCGCCACCCGGAACAGCTCCATAAACTTCTGCTGCTCCACCGCGGGCACTGGCCGGCGGAAGGCACGGGGCAGAAATTCGGCCAGTACTTTCTCCGCTGCCTGTTCCGCGGTGAGCCCCGCACCCGGTGCGGTATTGAGAAACACCTTGCGCGACCGTGGCTCCTTCACCGCATAGCCCAGCGCCGTCTTCGCCGCTTCCAAATATTTCTCGGCGTGAATCGGCGACAGGAACAGCGTCTCCACCGCGTTATCGAAGCCTTCGCCGCCCGCGCCATCGGCAGGCAGCGCGTGCCCCGCGTTCACATGCAGATTGAGCAAATCGCGCACCGTGGAGGAATACTCGCTGCGGTTCAAGCGCCGCGTGAACGCCACGCCCGGCGAGATGCCATCGGCGCAGGCCGACTTGCGCAGCGTGCCATCCAGCCAATTGGAAAACTTGTCCTTTAACTCGAGCGAAGGCGCAGGCGAGCCCTTCGGCGGCATCGCGCTGTCGCGCACGCGATTCAACACCGTCGTCCATCGCCGCGGCTCGGCCAATACGCTGTTCAGCGTCTGGTAGCGCTCAATGTCGAACTTCGCCAGCGCCGTCTTCCCTTTGTGGCAAGCGGCGCAGTAGGTGGTCAACATTTTCTGCGCTTCGCCAAAGGAAAAATCGGACTGTGCCTGCAGACAAAACACAGGCAGCGCCATCAGGGTAGGGAAGTAGCGCGTCGCTTTCATTAGAGATTCTTAACCATTTTACATCCACCGTTGCTACCATCTCACTAGAGCCCACATCCTGCCCATGAGTTATCGCCTCAAACTCCAAGCAGCCTTCCTCTTCCTCGGACTCGCCGCCATCGGCATCACCGGTTGGGAAGCCTCCGTGGGAGCCACCGCGGCTCTGCGAGCGGCCACTTATGACCGGCTTACCGCCGTCCGCCAGACGCGATGCCGCCAGATTGAACGCTACTTCGAAGATCTCCGCAACCACGTGCTCGCCCTTTCCACGGACGAGTCCACCATCGCCGCTATCGAAGAGTTTGACCGTGCCTGGAACCAGATCCCCGCCGCGACTCCCGATGCCTCGCGCGCCCTGCAATCGCACTACGGCCAGCACCACCCTGCCGAAACCACCGCCTGGTTCCCCACCGATCCGCGCACGCTTGCTCTGCAGTACCACTACATTGCCGCCAACCCGCACCCGCTGGGCGCAAAGGATCTCCTCCTCAGCGCGCCGCAATCCGGCCCCTACGATCGCACGCACCTGCGTTACCATCCTACGCTGCACCGCTACCAGAGCGCATTCGGCTTTTACGATATTTTTCTCATCAATCCGCAGGGCCGCCTGCTCTACTCGGTGTTCAAGGAAATCGACTTTGGAGGCAATCTCCGCTCCGCGCCCTACAAGGACACCTCGCTTGCGAAGGCATTCGAAAAAGCCATCGCGCTCCGCGAGCCGGAGACCACGGTCATTGAGGACTTCGCCGTCTACCCGCCCTCCCACAGAACGCCTGCTTCGTTTCTTGCCGCGCCCATCTGGCGCAGGGGCGAAGCCATCGGCGTACTCGCCATCCAAATCTCCATTGAGGAGATCAACCGTGTAATGACCGCCAATCGCAATTGGCGGGAAGAGGGCCTCGGGCAGACGGGACAGGCTTACATCACGGGGCCGGATGGCGCACTGCGCAGCGACTTGCGCACGGAACTCGAGCATCCCGACAATCACGCGCGCCCCAGCCACACCACAGTGCTCAAACAACAGGCCTCACCCGAAGTAATCGCCCTGATGCACACACGTTCCCCCGGCACGGACATCGGCCGCCGCGATCCCGCCACCGCCGTGCTGCGCTCCTACGCGCCGCTGGAGGTGCCAGGGCTGAACTGGTGGCTCACCGCGGAAATCGACTCCGAAGAGGCGTTCGCCCCCGTTGCGAACCTCCACCGCCGGATCTTTCTCTATGGGCTCGGCATTGCCTTCGCGCTCGTGCTCGCCGCCGGCTGGATCGGGCGATCCGTCACCAAGCCTGTGCTCGCGCTCGCCTCCGGCGCAAGGCGCTTCGGCGCGCAGGATTTCAATGTCCGCATCCCGGTTACTTCGAGCGATGAAATCGGGCAACTGGCCGAATCCTTCAACACGATGGCGGCCGATCTGCAGCGCACCACCGTTTCCCGCGAGCAACTGCACAGCCTTCTCGAATCACTCCTCAACGCCGTCCTCGTCGTCGACGGAAGCCGCACTGCGTCCGCCGTCGACTTCCTCGACTCCCCCATCACCTTCGCCAATCCTGCCGCGGTGGAGCTGCTTGGTGGCTTCGCGGGAAAGGTGCTTGGCAATCCGCTGCGCTCCATCCTGCCGGAAGAAACAGAGGCGCTGCGCACCTTGTGGCGCCCCTTGCTCGATCAGGGCCGCCTTCCCGCTATCGAAACCACGTTCCATCCGCACGGCAAGCCGCCCGTGCCCGTGCTGCTCACTGCCGCGGTCGTCACCGGCCGCAAAGGATCAGACGCCGGCATCGTCATCGCGGCGCAGGACATCACGGATCGCAAGCTGGCCGAGACGGCACTACGTCAAAAACAGAAAGAGCTGGAGCACCTCGCCGGACGTCTGATCGAAGCACAGGAAGAGGAACGCCGCCGCCTGGCGCGCGAACTGCACGACGATCTGACGCAACGCCTCGCCGCCGTCGCCATCGAGGCAGGCAACGCCGCACGCCTGCCACCGGTGGAGCGCAATGCATCGCTTGATCGCATCAAAGACCAGATGGCGCGCCTCAGCCAGCACGTGCACGGGCTATCGCGCCGTCTGCATCCTTCCACGCTCGACGACCTCGGTCTCGCCGCCGCCATCGAATCCGAATGCCGCGGCTTCTTCGAACGCGGTGGCGCGCCGGTCGATCTTCACACCGATGGCGACTTCTCGCCACTTCCGAAAGACACGCAACTCGCTCTCTTTCGCATCGTGCAGGAATCGTTGCAAAACATCCGCAAACACGCTGAGGCGACGGAAGTCACCATCCGCCTGGAACGCGGCCCCGCCGCACTGAAGCTCCAGGTCACGGACAATGGCAAAGGCTTCCTTCGCGATCAGCCCGGCTGGCGCGCCGGAGTTGGCCTTGCCAGCATGGAGGAACGCGCCCGCCTGCTCGACGGCAGCCTGTACATCAGCAGTGCGCCCGGCCAGGGAACGCGCATCACGGTCAGTCTTCCTTTTGAGGTGCCCGCATGACGAAGCCCCGCATCCTGCTTGCCGACGATCACAAGATCGTCACCGAAGGCCTGCGCGGCCTTCTCAGTGAGGACTTCGACCTGATCGGCTTTGCCGCCGATGGCCGCGAGTTGCTCGCCAAAGCCAAAGAACTCTCGCCTGACGTCATCGTGGTCGATGTCTCCATGCCGCTGCTCAACGGCATCGACGCGGTGCGCATGCTGCGCGAAGAAGGCAGCACGGCCAAGGTTGTCTTTCTCACCATGCACTCCGACGCCACCTATCTCACCCGTGCGCTCGATGCCGGAGCCTCGGGCTACGTGCTCAAACACGCCGCATCCGATGAACTCATCACCGCCATTCAACACGCTTTACGCGGGCAGACTTTCCTCTCTCCGCAACTGCGCAGCGCGCCGGTGGAAGAACTGCTCGATGAAACCCGCCGGCGCCTGAAGCCCTCCATCGAACTCACGCCCCGCCAGCGCGAAATTCTGCAGCTACTGGCCGAAGGCAAATCCGCCAAGGAAATTGGCGCCATCCTCAACATCTCCTCGCGCACCGTGGAAACGCACAAGTACAAAATGATGGACGATCTGGGTGTCAGCACCAGCGCCCAACTGGTGCAGCACGCCATCCGCCACGGCTTGGTTTCCGTCTAAACCCCCCGCAGGAACGAACTGATTTTCGGCCACTGCTGCACCAGCGTAATAGCCGAAATCCCGAAGTAGAACACAGAGCACCCGATCAGGCCCGCGATGTGGAACCAGCCCGGCCGCGTCTCCTTCGGCAGCAGCGTCAAGAGCACATACAGCGTGTGCAGCCCGCTCACCGCAATGGCGATGTTCATCATCACCCCGCTTGCCACCGCCAGCATCAGCGGGTTCGGAGTAATGCGGAGCGCGAACAGTCCCCACAAACCATAGGCGACGAGGATGCCGTAGTAGATGTACTTCACCTTGTTGCCTTCCACGCCGCGCAGCTTGCCCACGCCCATCCAGATGACATCGGTCCAGCGCCGGCACAGCGTATCCAACTGGCTCACCTGCGTCGGCGCCATGATCAGAAACCCGCACAGCAGCGTGAGGAACCAGAAAATCTGCCCATGCTGTGCGGCGATCGCCTGTGCCGACATTGCTGCCACGGAGTTCCCATCCACTACCTTCACCCCGCGTACAAATTCGTAAGAAAACATTGCCGGCAGCGCCATCCCCAGCATGCATCCCGGAGCCCACAGCCAAAGCTGATCGCGTTGGATGTGCCGCAACCAACCCCGCCACTTCGCCAGATTGCCTTCGGTCAGTTCAAACGTCTTACCCGTATGCGTCAGCTTGATGTTCCGCCCGCCGATGGCGCTGGGAATTGCGCCCACTTTCGGACCCATCCCCCAACCCTTATCGCGCGCGTAATTGGAGAATGCGGCGTTGTTCATGCCACCCGATCCCGCCACCGCCGCAAACGCGGCCAGCGTAGCCCAATTGAAATCGCCCTGCGGCAACTTGCCGAACTCAAACAACCCGCTGCCGATCTCCCACCACGTCGATGGCGATACGAACAGCGCCACCACAATTCCCAGGTACCCGAGAATCAGCACCAGCTTCGTCACCATCACCTTTTCCAGCGCGTTGTAGATCTTGCCGCCGAAAATCAGCGGCACAAATGCTGTGAGGAAAATCGCGTAGCTCAACGTGCGCACCAGCCCATCGTCGGCCGACGTTGGAATCCGCCCCAGAATCACAGCCGCCAGCGGCACCGCGGAATTCGATGACAAGTACGGCCACACGCCACCCAGGTCAAACAGCAGATAGAACAGCGTCCAGAACTTTGGCCCAGGCCAGGTGCGAAAGAAGCCGACGAAAATCGTCTCCCCACAATAGAGCGCATAGCGCATCACCGCGAGATTGTAAAAAACCTGAAAGGCGATGGAGAGCGTCGCCAGCCACATCACCCCGCCGCCATACTGCGCCGTCACCAGTGGCCCGAACAACCATTCGCCCCCTCCAATGTTTGCCCCCACCATCAACAATCCGGGGCCAACCAACGAACTGAGCCTTTGCGCAAACTGTGCCGGAGGAGCGACGAGTTGGTCCTTCTCCCAATGCGAGAAACCTTTAGGCATGAGCCGTTATCGTATCATTCACCCCACCTTCACATTCAACAACCGCGCCGCATTGGCGTGATACACCTTGCGCAGAATCGCGTCCGGCAACCCCAATCCATAAATGCGCCACCGTCCCTGCGGAGGCACTGCCGCCGGAGCGTAATCAAAGTACTCATCCTCCGTCTCCAGAAAGCGGAAGTAGATCTCGTACAGCTTCGCCCCGAAGATCTGCTGCGGAGTCTCTCTCCCGCCCGGCACCGCATCCGTGCCGAACAGAATCCGGTCCTGATACTTCTCGAAGAACTTCCGCGATGCGCGAGGCTGCCGCCCCAACTCCCCAATGCGCGCCCCGATCTCCACATGGAAATTCGGGTACTTGTCCAGCGTCGCCGCCACCTGACCGAGGTTCTCCGCCGAGTGGCCCACATGCAGCCCGATGAACTTCGTTTTCGGATGCCGCGCCAACACCCGGTCCCGCGCCGCCAGAATCTCAGCGTTCGAAGGATAGTCGCGCCCGTGAAACGACCAGTCCGGGTGATTGTTCAATTCTTCAAAGCGCTCGTTGAAACGATCGGTGGGGAGAAAGAACGCCGCCGGATCCGACACATGAATCGCCACCGGCATGTCCTGCGCGCCGCACGCTTCCCACATCAAGTCGAAGCGTTTGTCATCCACTTTCACCAGCGGGCCCGTGGTCAGGTTCTCGCGCAGAAAGAGCCCGAGGGTCTTCAACACCTTCAGCCCGCGCGCGCCCGCGCTCTTCGCCGCCACAATCGCATCCGCCTGCCGCTTGGCGTAATCGGGCTTCACCGCTTCGGCGAACATCGGCTCAGCGAACGTGACGAAACGCCCCGGATGCGCCTTGTCATACTTCGCCACGCATTCCGCCAATCCCTCTGCATAGCCGCCGGTCAGGTTCACCATCGTTCGCAGATTCTTGGCGTCCATCACGGCCAGCAAATCGGGCGCCGTGGCCAGGAAGCGCCGTGCCGCCGACACGGGCACACCACCCGCACTCTTGGCTGCAAACGAGATGTGCGTGTGAATGTCGATCACCGGAAACCGCGCCCGCTCGACGCGCGTTTCCTTCACTGCCAGCATGCTGCGTGGCTCAAACTCCGTTACGTCGAGCAGCTTCTTCTGGGCGAATGCAGCGCCACAGCCGGCCATCGCCAGCAACGCACTTCTGCGGGATTGCATGCTCCCTATTTTCCAAAAATTCGCGCAATACGGGAATACCAGGGCTTCTTCACTTCGGCAGGAGCGGGCAACGGCACGGCAGTGGGAATCGCCGCCGGTTGGGCCACGGGCTTCACGGCAGGTTCCTTCTTCACCATCCGCACGCGATAACCCAGAAACGCAAACGTGCGCTTCCAGCGCTGTCCTTCCTTGTCTTCGGTGATCAGCGTGAACCCCGGCGTCTGCATCTTCTTGTTGTTCTCCACAACCTCCACCGTCTCTCGCATCACCGGCAGATACCCAGTCACTTCATTCTCGCGATAGGCCGTTTCGTAGCGATGGCGCTTGGCGTTGTAGATGAACACGCGGAAGCCGTCGAAATCGTGTTCCTCAAGAGGCTTCGAAAGCGTCGTCCACAGCCAGTGCTGCTTCTTGGCTGCTTCATCCTGCACTTCGCCCAATGAGAAATACGAGGTAATCCGCTTGCCTTCCGAATACTGCGCCACTTCATCGGGAATGTTCATGTAGAGCATGCGCGACAGCACCCATCCCGCTTTGCCAGGGCCCAATCGAACCAGTGACCAGTCATCCGCCTTCGGCTGCGGCCGTGAAGGATCGGCGGGCAGCTCCGTTCGCGACAGCTCTTCCCAATCGTCTGGCAGCCCAGGCCCGGGTGGCATCGGCGGCAGTGGCACCTCCGGCTTCTCTTCTTCTTTCTGTTCCTGCTGGTCCTTCCCTTTGCCCTTCTTTTTCTTTTTGGCTTTCTTCGCTGGCGCAGGAGTGTTCACCAAAGCCTGCACCAGCGGCCGGTAAGGGACTCGCGGCTCCACCTTCCGCGCCACCACATCCACTACGCCGCCGGGCGGAATCTGAAACGGGCTGGGCGAACTGCGGTTCGGCTCGGCATGCACGTTGAGGGCGTCAAACACCTTCGCCTTACCTTGCACTTGCATGCTGGTGGCGGCCTCGATCGTTCGTTTCAACTCCGCCATCTGGGCGCTGGTCAGCAGGTGCTTGCCATCCACCCAGCCTTCGTTGCCGCCCATGTTGCGAACCTTCACCAGGGCCCGCCGCGTCGCCAGCAGTTCCAGCTTCTCGCCAAACTTCATCTCCGCCAGCTTCTCGGAACGCGACGACAACTCGCTGCGAAGAATCACACTGGCAGGGCCCACGTATGCCTCTCCGATGGCTCGCGCCTTCGGCGGTTCGGAACTGCACGAACTGAGCAGGCACACAAAGCCCGCTAACAAAAAACTGCGGTGTAACTGCATCGGCTCAGGCGAAGAATAGCTCCCCCTCAGTCTAACAACATCCAACTCGCATTCGGGTGGATTCGTGTCGCCTGGTAGCTGCTTATGCTTCAATAGGTATAATAAATACTCCGGTTCCTGCCCCATGAAGATCGAAATCAAAACTGTTCCCCAGGCCGCGCCGCCGTCACTCGATCCGAAGAACATTGCCTTCGGCAAAATGTTCACTCCGCACTTTTTTTGCTGCGAGTATCGCGGTGGCCAGTGGCAAAACGCGCGTATTGAGCCTGTCCACAATTTCTCCCTTCATCCTGCGGCTCTCGTATTCCATTACGCCCAGGCCATTTTTGAAGGGCTCAAAGCCTATGAGCACGCCGATGGCAGCATCGCGCTGTTCCGCCCTGAGATGAACGCCCGCCGCTTCAACGCATCGGCCGCGCGCATGTCGATGCCGCACGTCGACGAACAACTCTTCCTTGATGCCGTCCACGAACTCGTGAAAGCCGATCACGCCTACACGCCGTCATTCCCGGGCAGCCTGTACGTTCGCCCTACGCTCATCGGCACCGAGCCCTGCATCGGTGTGAAGAGTTCCTCGGAATTCATCTTCTTCATCCTCACTCTTCCTGCCGGTTCCTACTTTCCGGAACTGCCCTCCGGCGCTGGCGCCGTCGATGTGCTGATCAGTGAGTCCGTCGTGCGCGCTGCCCGCGGCGGCACCGGACACGTCAAAGCCGCTGCCAACTATGCGGTCACGCTCCAGGTGATCACCCAGGCTAAGGAAGTCGGCTGTGCGCAGGTGTTGTTCCTCGACAGCAGCAATGACCGCCGCGTGGAAGAAATGGGTGGCATGAACATCCTCTTCGTGGACGGCGGCGAATTGGTGACCCCGGCACTCGGCGGCACCATTCTTAACGGCGTTACCCGCGATTCCATCCTCACGCTTGCTCGCGACATGGGACTGAAGGTCCGCGAAGAAGCCTATGGCTTCGGCGACATGCTGGCCCGCATCCGTTCCGGCCGCATCACCGAAGTCATGGCCTGCGGCACCGCGGCCGTCATCACCGGCATCCGTGGTTTCAAGCTCGAAAACGGAGACCGTATCGCCGTCGGCGATGCTGCCCCCGGCCCTGTCACCAACCAGTTGTTCGAACAGTTGCAAGGCATCCAATACGGCCGTATTCCCGACCGGCACGGCTGGGTCACGCAAGTCGTTCCTGCACGCGCCGCCGTCCGGTAACGTCTCAATTCCTGTTATCCTGCTAGGCAAGAATTGCTTCAGCGGGCCGCCCGCTTCACGTTAAGGGGTTTTATGAAGTTCCTGTCACTCATCCTCGCCATCGCAATGGCGACTCCGCTTGCTGCCCAAACCACAACCGGTACCGTTACCGGATTCGTCACCGATGCCGGAGGCGCGTTGATCGCCGAAGCCTCGGTGAAACTCACCAATACCGGAACGGGCTTGGTGCAGACTACATCCACCAACGAAACCGGAAGCTACGTCTTCCCATTGGTGCAACCCGGCAGTTACCAGATCACGGTGGAGAAGAGCGGCTTCCAAGTCTTCGCCCGAACCTTCAATATCGCTGTTACGCAACAGGCTCGCATCGATGCCCAACTCACGGTTGGCCAGGTTTCCGAATCGGTCACCGTGTCCGCGGCCTCGGTCGTGCTCGAGCCCGATTCCTCCAATCTCGGCCAAGTCATCTCCCAGCGCCAAGTCGTAGATCTTCCCTTAAATGGCCGCAATCCATTCGCCCTCGCGGCGCTCACTCCTGGAGTCACACCGCTCGCCGGTTTCGGCGCGGGCGTGGCCCAGCAACGCGGCGCGGCCCAGGCCGCCGGCGCCAACAACTTCCTCTCCAACGGTGGCATGACCGGCGCTAACGAAATCCTCCTCGACGGTATCCCCATCACCGTCTGCTGCCAGGGCCAGCCTGCGCTCATTCCCACCATCGACACCACCGAAGAGTTCAAGGTTCAAACCAACATGTCGCCCGCCGAGTTCGGACGCACCTCCGGGGGCATCCTCAACATCGTCACCAAGAGCGGCACGAATCGCTTCCGTGGCACGGCCTACGAGTTCTTCCGCAACGAGAAGATCGATGCTGCGAACTTCTTCAGCAACCGCGCCGGCACCAATCCCATTCCCGGCCGCAACGATCGCCGCACGCCGCTTCGCTACAACCAGTTCGGCGGCTCGCTGGGCGGCCCCGTGCTCGTGCCCAATCTCTACAACGGCAAGGACAAGACATTCTTCTTCTTTAATTACGAACAGGTCTTCCTGCGCCGCAGCCTCTTCCGCACCTTCTCCGTGCCCACTGATCTCATGCGTACGGGGAACCTCAGCGAGGCGCCTTCCGACATCTACGACCCCGCCACCGTGGTCGCCAACCCAGCGCAGGCGGGCCGTTTCCTGCGCTCGCCGTTCCCCGGCAAAGTCATTCCCGCCAACCGCCAGGTCGCGCTCTCGCAGAACATCCTCAAGCTCTATCCCGCTCCGCAGCGCGCCGGCATCGTGAACAATCTCGATTCCGTGGCCAGTTCCCGCGATGACGATCGCCAGATCTCCATTCGCCTCGATCACAACTTCTCGCAGCGCAACCGCCTCTTCGGCCGCTACAGCAAGTTGAACAACGATCATTACGAGCCCAACTACTGGAACAGTGTCGCGAGCCCCGCCGGTTTCAATCAGTTCATCAAGTCGCACACCATGGTGCTCGATCATGTGTACACCTTGCGGCCCACGCTGGTGCTGAACACGCGCTACGGCTTCGCCCGCCAGCGCAACTTCCGCGATCCCTACTCGCTCGGCACCGACCTCGGCTCGCTCGGCTTCTCGCCGCTTTATGTGAGCCAGGTGCAGGAGCGTTTCCTTCCCGTCATCGGCATCAATGGCTTCAACGGCAACGACGAATCGGGAAACCAGCGTTTCACCCGCTACTCGCACAACGTCGCTACCGCGATTAGCTGGATCCGTTCCCGCCACTCCATGAAGTTCGGTTGGGATGGCCGTGTGTTCCTCGATCACAACGCGAGCCTGGGCAATCCCGGCGGCAACTTCTCATTCAGTTCGACGTTCACTTCCGGCCCCGATCCCATCACCGGCGTTCCCGGCGGCCAAGCCCCTTACCTTGGCTTCGCATCGTATCTGCTGGGCGTTCCCACCGGCGGACTGCTCACCTTCTCCGATGCCACTTCGCAGCAGGGCTTCTATCACGCTCTCTACTTCCAGGACGATTGGAAGATCTCGCAGAAGCTGACCATGAACATCGGTTTGCGCTGGGAAATGGAAACGGGCCCCTCGGAGCGCTTCAACCGTCTCGCCACGGTGGAGCCGGACATCGTCTCGCCGCTGGCGCAGCCCTCCGGTCTCCCGCTTCGTGGCGGACTCGTCTTCCGTGGCGTCAATGGCGCATCGCGCCAGCGCTACAAGACCGACGCCAATAACCTCGGCCCACGCCTCGGTCTTGCCTATTCGCTCAATCCCAAGACGATCTTCCGCGGCGGCTTCGGAGTCTTCTACACTCCCGGCCTCGTTCGCCTGTTCAACGCGGGCAACCCCGGCTTCACGGTCACCACACCTTTTGTCGCCACCATCGACAGCGTGACTCCCGTCGGCAACTTCGTCAATCCGTTCCCCACCGGCCTTCAACCGCTCGCCGGAAGCTCGCAAGGCGCATCGACCCTTGTTGGCACCAGCATCGCTGCTCTCAAATACGACACGCCGCTGCCGTACTCCATGCAGTGGAATTTCGGCATCCAGCGCGAACTGCCGGGCGCCACGGGACTCAGCGTCACCTACGCCGGCAACAAGGGAGTGCTACTTCCGGTCAACGTCGGCCTCAACGCCCTGAACCCCACGTTCTTCGGCGCCGTCGGCGATGCCAACAAAGTGGCCGACCTGAACGCGCTGGTGAACAATCCGTTCTTCGGCATCATCACCTCCGGCCCGCTGGCCACGCGCCAGGTGCAGCGCAATCAGTTGCTGCGTGCTTTCCCGCATTTCACTGGTTTCGGCAACAACTTCGTGGGCGCCGGCAATTCCAGCTATCATGCGCTGCAACTCAGCGTACAGCGCCGCATGACCAACGGGTTTCTGGGCACGCTTAGCTACACGTTCTCGAAGAATCTTGGCGACGTGAACATGCTGACGACATCGTTCTTCGATGCCGGCCAGAACCCGGGGTATCAGAACGAATTCAATCGCGCCGCCGACCGCAGTGTGCTCGGCTCCGATTTCCCGCATCGCCTGGTGATGAGCGGAGTCTACGATCTGCCCTTCGGCAAAGGCCGCAAGTTCGCTGCTGATTCCCGCAAAGCCGTCGACCTGCTCATCGGTGGCTGGCAGGTGAACGGCATCTACACATTCCAATCCGGCCAGCCGTTGAACTTCGGCGTCTCCGGCACACCGCCCTATGCCGGCGGCCGCGCGAGCTTCACCTCTGCCTCGGTGGAAGCGGAGACCTCGGGCAGCACATCCAGCCGCATCGGCGGCGTTTCCGGCGGTCCTGGGTATCTGAATGCCGATGCCTTCCGCCGTCCCAATTCCTTCGAGTTCGGCGATACTCCCCGTCTCGACGGCCGTCACCGCGGCCCGAAGACGTACAACCTCGATTTCTCGCTGATCAAAAACTTCGCGCTCTATGAGAGCATGCGCCTGCAGTTCCGCGCCGAGGCCTTCAACCTCACCAATACTCCTGTGTTCGGCTTGCCGAATACGACGGTGGGGAACCCCGGCTTTGGGATCATCGGCGGCCAGGCCAATCAGCCACGCAATATGCAACTCGCGCTGAAGCTGATCTTTTGATTACGGCTGGTAGTGCAATAGGCTGGTTCGAATCCATGCTCGGGAGCCAGATCTCAAAACTCCAGGATCGATTCGAACTCAAGCTGGCTACAATCATCGGGGGCACGATACAGGAACTACTTGCCTGCTATGGCGGCGGTAAATGTGAAAGTCGGAATCCGTGGTGAGTATCACCGGATCGGACATTGTCTCGGACATGCGCACCAGACAGGCGTCAGCAAAGCTCATCGGTACGCTGGCGTATTTCTGTAAGAACGCCACCACGGCATCCACTTCGTCGTCCATATTGAACCTTACGACTACTGCTCTCCTTGAAAGCATCGCGTTCAATCCAACTGCGCCCCGTTCGCCGACCAAGTGGTAGGCTTCAGACAGCACAGCTTCGCAAGTGTACCAAGGCGGCGAGTTCTCAGACGCCTCATGTACGGCCCATTTATGGTGTGAGTCGCGGCGGCTCAGCATCGCCACGAGAAACCCGGCATCAACTAGAACGCTTTTTGCCATAGCCCGTGGTTTTCAAGTACCTCTTCCTTTTCCCGCTCATGTCGGCCGGCAAGCCGTCCACCGAGCCGATCAGGTCGGCGATGAGGCTCAGCCGCGTGGACGAATTCGACGAAGGGACAGCCCCGCGTTGCAGGCGTTCGCGCACCACATCCGACTTCGCGCAATTGCGTTCGCGGGATTCTGCCTCAATTTCCCGCACGAGTTGATCTGGAAGCCGCACCGTCAAGGACCTCATACATTGAAGGTAATACACTGCCGTCATGCAAGCAAGACGATCAGATGCCAGGCCCACCTTGCACCTCGCGGAGTCGCCGGGATGCCGGCTCTGCCACGATGCCGAAAAATCCAACCGTTCACCGTCCCATGAGTGCGCCCCACGCGTGGCGCCATCCCGATTCTGATAAGTTGCAGTTCATTGGTGAAGGGCGGCATTCCACGCGAGATGGACGGCAGCGAACCCAATTCGGCAGTGCGGCCGGTACGCTTCGGCATCTTTGAAGTCGACTTGGCCACGGCCGAACTGCGCCGCGATGGGCGGCTCATCAAACTGCAGGATCAGCCATATCGTTTGTCGGTGTACAATGCCTTGTTCTTGTCGACGGACGAGCGGGCACTACTGAGTGGACAGGCGAATGAAACTGGCTCCGAGATCATGGGGGTCCCTCGGATCTCAATGTTCCGCGGCGGTCGCTCTTCTTCATCCGCCTGGCCAATTCTGGCTGGTTGCCAGGCTTGCCCACGATGCGCAGCAAATGGAGGCTCGATCATGCCTCCATTCCACCTTCACGAATAGTTGAATGTCCTAGTTGAGGTAGAGTTCCTGCTCCAAGTGTCGCCACATCCGGCGCTTCGCAGCTACGCCTTCAAGTGAAAATAGCAGTGAATATGAGGCACCCCGCGGAAGTACCACACCATCTCCGGCCCTTCAATCTGCCACGTGTCCCAAACCTGGTCCGACCCGATGTCGTACTGCCCGCCAAACCAGGAAACCTGCAGCCGGCTGAGCACATCCTTCTTCCGGATCGTGTCGATGGTGGCCTTCACATCGTCCTCGCGGAACATCGCCATCATTCCCCGCATCGTATCAAGCAGCAGTTTCTTCTGATCGCCGCTCAATTCCGAGCACGGCAGCCCCTGCTTGCGTGAGGCAATCTGGATCACCGCCTCCGGCTTCTCCCCGCGCGGCTCCACCGATACCAGCCCCATCTCCCGCTGCCGCCCATTCAACCCCTGCACAAACCGGTTGAACAGCTTGCCCTGATACCAGTAAGGATTGCCTGGGTGTTCCTTCGTTTCGTTGAAGTTCTCCTGCCCTTTGGTTACCGGATGCGGATAGTGCCCATAAAAAATCGGTGCGCCCCCGAACCCATGGCCCTTATCGGAACGCGCGTTGCAGCGCCGTGTCACATGGTGGCCAGTGAAGATGAACTCAAAATTCTCATCCTCCGGCGTGCCAAAAAATCCCGCCGACGGAGCATTCTTCGCTTCACCGTACTGATCAATCAACACCTGGTTGTTGACTGCATCCCGGTACTCCGGATGGTGCATCGAATCGAAAATCGTCCGGACCAGTTCCTGTTGTTCCCGCGTAAAGGTGTTAGGGATCCGGTGTTCGGGATGGATGTACCACCAGTTGCTGATGAACTGGCGTTTGGGGTCATTGGCCGCCAGGCAGATCTTCGATCTCTGCTCGTCGGACAAGCTCTTGTACAACTGCGTTGCCAGCGAATCGCTCTTGCCCTTGCCTGCCGCAAGCAGGTGATCCGCCCCTGTCACTACCGATAGGCCGGCCGCCGCGCCTGCCTGAATCCAGCTACGCCGGGTCATGTTCATTGCTCACCTCTTGGGAATACCAGTTCCGGCCAGTATATATCAACTTTCCAAGAGGCAGGCCAACCGCAATCTGGAATCTCAGCCCGCGGGCGTTTGCGCGGGAAGTGTCAGTGTAAACGTGCTTCCCTTGCATTCTTCACTTTCTACCGTAATCCGGCCGCCCAGCAGAGAGGCGAGCCGCTGGCTCAGATAGAGCCCCAGCCCCGTCCCTTCGCTCCGGTTCCCACCCGCGCCCTGCGCTCTCCAGAATTCCGAGAACAGCCGGGTCAGATCTTCCGGTCTGATCCCAACGCCGGTATCGCGAACCGAAAAGCGAACCAGGTCGCGCCGGCCGTCGCTCTCCTCGCGAACTGAGACAACCACTTCGCCCTGCGTGGTGTACTTCACGGAGTTGCCCACCAGATTGGAAAGGATCTGGCGCAGGTAGCGCCGGTCCGTGTGCAGCGACGGATGGTTGCCGGAGCGCGCCGCCACCAGCACAAGCCCCTTGTGTTCGGCCTGTGCCGCCAGCTCCTGCAATACGTCATCCAGCAGTTCGCCGCAATCCACCGTTTCGATCTGCAGGCTGGCGTTGCCCGATTCCAGGCGAGCCAGGTCCAGCAAATCGCTGATCAGCGTCTGCAGATGGCGGCCGCTACCCAAGATCCGCTCCAGGTGCCGCACCTGGGTATCCTGCAACGGACCGGCGGTCTTCATGAGCAGCAGCCCGGTCAGCCCGATGATCGCCGTCAGGGGTGTGCGCAGTTCATGCGACATCGCTGCAAGGAATCGATCTTTGGCCCGCAAGGCCTCCTCCAACTGGACATTCCGTTCCTGCAATTCCCGTTGGTAGAGCCGCCGCTCGCTGACGTCCCGAAGCGTGGCGCACAGCAAAACTCCATCACCTGTTTCCACCGCACCAATCGAAACTTCGGCGGGCACATCATCCCCGCCGGCCCGCAACACCGTGAATTCCCGATGGCCGTTCGCTTTTGTCCGCAATGCCTCAGGCTGCCTCCACTCCGCGAGTTCCTCCCTGACGTCGCCGCACAACAGCGTCGTCAACGGCAGGCCGATGAGATCTTCGCGCCGCAAGCGGAACAGCGCCTCTGCCTGCGTGTTCACCATCACCACCAGCCCCTGAAGATCCACGACCACGATGGCGTCGGGCGCCGATTCCAGCACGCTGAGCAGCCGCCGGTGCGCCCTTCGCCGCTCCGTGAAGTCCTGCGCGATCACGCTCGCCGCCACCACCTTCCCCTGCCGGTCGTGGACCGGAGAAAGCGTCAGCAGTACATCGATTTCCCACCCGTCCCTCCGCGTTGCCACCGTCTCCACACTGGCCACGGCTTCTTCTAAGGCGATGCGCGCCAGTAGCGCCCCGAACTCGCTGCCCATGCCTGCGGAAAAGACGCGCATCACGGGCTGGCCGGTAATCTCCCTGGATTCGTAGCCGGTCAGGCGTTCCGCTCCCCGATTCCAGCTCAGCACGGTCCCGTCCAGCAGCACGCTCGCTATGGCGTCGGAACAGGTTTCCACAATGGACGCCAGGCGGGCTTGCGATGCATGGTTCACCTCCACTTGCGTCAAGTCCGTGACCACGGCGCAGAATCGCTCCAAAGTCCGGCCGGGCAGCGACTGGATCGAGATTTGGGCTGGCACGCACCGGCCTGCGGCGGCTTGCAGTGAGACCTCGGCCCGGGCTGGAGCCAGTTGCGCCTCCCCCAGCAATGTCTCGAACCTGTTTCTGTCCAGGCTGCATACAAAGCGCCGCAGGTTGCTTCCAATCACTTTCTCCAGACTCTGCCCCACCAGCGCGGCAAACGCCGAGTTGGCATAAGCCACCATGCCGTCGCAGGTAAGCGTAACCGCCCCTTCGTTCATCGCCTCCACCAGCGCCCGGTAGGGCTGCTCCTCCGTCACCGCGGTGAAGATCTGCTCTCCCGCCGGCGTGTGCAGCAGCAGCGCGTCCACTTCGCCGGCCCCGATAGCGGCAATTACGGCGGCGATTCCCTCTGGCATGGCCAGCGCAGGTGAGGGAGTGCCGGAAGCAGTGCGCACCGCCCTGGCCATCTATACCCCCGGTGTAATGTCGAGCCCGATCAGGATACGATCCTCCCGCGACAGGTCGCCGATGACTCGCCGCACTGGCGGTGGCAGCCGCCGGATCAACATCGGCACCGCCACCACTTGTTCCCGTTGGGCCAGTTCCGGCTGCTGGTAGATATCGCATACTTCCAGTTCGTAACGTCCCTTGAGATGCGCTTCGCAGACGGCTTTGAGGTTTGCCAGTGCCGCGGTGGAGCGAGAGGTGAGGCCCGCAACGTATAGGCGTAGCACATAACGGTGATCTTGCCCTGTGTTCCGCGCTGCAGGCGCCTTGGGCGTGCGTTGGACCCTATTTCCGGAGGGTGCCGGTTTCGTCGTCATTTGACCTCCCTGGACACTGTCGTCCCCGATCCGCTGCCCCGCGTTCGAGTTCTCGCCGAGGCGTCCCGGTCTCCGCGATAGGTCTCTTCCTGCCACGCCAGAAGGGCGAACTCGGTTTCCAATCGCGAGCGCTCGCTCTCGAACTCCGCCTTGAGGGCCGCGATACGGGAAGAGAGGATCTCCTCCCGGCACAGCAACTCCTTCTTCATCGATTCCGCCCGGCGAAGCGCCACCTCACGTTCGCTGCTCAGGCGTCCTTCGTAGCTCACTCGCGCCGACCCCGTCAGAACACCCTCCGGACCGATGCATACATCCACCAGTTGGATGCCCTTGCTGGTGATCAGAAACTCGCGGACCTGGTTGGAATGCGCCATCCCGCGCGCCTTTCGCACGTAGATGGCCCGGTTCCTCTCCCCGACTTGTTCCACCTCGCGCAATTCGATCCAGGTGTCGATCAGTGACGAGATTGCTCCCGATCCGCTGGTATCCGAACGCCCATCGTGATGCAAGGCGGTGAGCAAGGTGGTATGCGCGCAAGACTTGCAAAAGTCGATGATCCGCGTCAGCGTCGATCGCACTTCGGCCTCCGTGCCGATCACCGAAAGGTCCGTCGCCGGGTCTAAAACCACCACCTGCGGATCGAAATCATGGATCGCGGCATGCAATGCGGCCAGGTGCGTCTCCAACCCGCAGTAGTGCGGGCGCGCACAATGGAACCGCAGCAGCCCGCGGCGCACCCACTGGTTCAGGTTCAGCCCGATGGAACGCATCCCACGCTGGATCTGGTCCGCCGACTCTTCATAGGCGAAGTAAAGCGCCCGGGTACCCTGGCTGCAAGCGTGATTGACAAAGGTGGCGGCCAGGCTTGTTTTCCCTGTCCCCGCGCAGCCCGCAACCAGGACCGTACTGCCTCTGTAGAATCCCGATCCACCCAGCATTTCATCCAGTTGGGGCGAGCCCGAAGAGATAAATGTTTCCGGAGCTGACTGCTCCAGTTGCAGTGAGGTCAGCGGCACCACCACGATTCCCGTGTCGTTGATCATGAAGGGATACTCGTTGGTTCCGTGCCGGGAGCCTCGATACTTCACCACTCGCAGCCGCCGCGTCGCCAGTTCCTGCGACACGCGATGGTCAAGAAGAATCACACAATCGGAAACGTATTCTTCAATCCCCCGCCGCGTTAGTTGGCCGGCCCCGCGCTCCCCGGTGATGATGGCCGTCAAACCGAGTTCGTTGAGCCAGCCAAACAACCGCCTCAACTCGCTACGAACCACCATGTCATCGGTGCAGGCGCCAAACAGGTTCTCGATCGAGTCCAGCGCGATTCGTTTCGCACCAACCGCTTCAATGGCGGTTTTGATCCGGACGAAAAGACCTTCGAGGTTGTATTCCCCACTCTCAATGGGCGCCACCGGGTCAATTTGAATGTGGTCGATGCGCAGCAGTTTTCGCTGCACCAGATCATCCAGGTCTAAGCCCAGCGAGGCCACGTTTCGGGTCACATCCTGGGCCGTTTCCTCAAACACCACCAGTACGCCAGACTCGTTATGTTGAACTGCTCCGTGAACCAGAAACTCCACCGCAAACAGCGTCTTGCCGCACCCGGCGCCGCCGCAGACCAAGGTGGGCCGCCCACGTGGCAAACCTCCTGTGGTGAGCTCGTCCAAACCCCGGATTCCGGTTGGGCATTTCGCTAGCGCTGCCGGTAAATCCTTCCCCCTCCGTTTACCGGCAGGGCGGATTTCGGAATCCTGCACGCGTGAACCACCTCGACCATGCATACTCGATAAGTGGATTCATCTCAGCGCTATTCTCAAAGTTACTGCGTTTGCCGGCAAACAACAGGTCCGCTAACCTCTGCATTTTGTGCGTGCTGCGCGAGCGTTGCGCACTATACCGTTGCCGCCTGCATGTGCCGCTCCACGATCCGGATCAACTCCTCGGGCTCAACCGGCTTAGTGATGTAGCCGTCAAACGGCGCTCCGCTGCGGCGCAGGTCCGCCAGCTTCGAGGCAAACGCGGAAAACGCCAGAATCGGGATGTCCGCCCCGTTCGGCAGCCTGCGTAATACTTCTACCAGTTGCCCTCCGTCGGCGTCCGGAAGCATCAGGTCCAAAAGAATCAGGTCACAACGATTGTTAGACAACCATTCAATAGCGTTGCGTCCGGTGGAAACCAGCGCAACCGAATGCCCGCGGCTCTCCAGTGCGGTTTGCACGATCTCGCCGGCTATCGGGTTATCTTCTACCGCGAAGATCAAGTACGACACTGTTTTGCTCTCCATTTCAATTGATTTCGGTGCTGCGGTCTCCGGCCTGGTAGTGGGTGCCTGCCACCTTTCCTGCAATCCCCTTGACAAGGTCCCCCAACGAGAAAGAGCGTACCGGCGCCGGCATTTGCAGCAGGTCTCCGGTTAGATCGACGATTGCTGAGAGCAGCCTTGAGCCCGGACTGAGCAGCGAACTCTGCCGGCACGCCGCCTTCGCGGCCTTGGCATCCTCGGGCAGAACGGTGCTCACCTCGCGCCGCGCCAGGCGAGCCAGTTCGTGCGGATCCAGGTCACCTTCCGCATAGCGATTCAGTACCAGCCGCAGGTGCCCCTGCCGCGTCCCGCCCGCCTCCAAATCCCGCAGCCGCCGCGAAATCAGGCCTACTGACGACGGCTCCGGCGTGCACACCATTGCCACCCGGTCCGCCTCCGCGATTACCGCCTCGGCTACCTCGTCGATGCCTGCGGGCAGATCCACCACCACCACTTCGTATTGTTCGCGCGCAAATCGCAGCAACCGGTAAAAGTCCCACCGCGAACCTCGCAGCGTCTGCGTCGATCCGCCGGTCGGCAGGATGTCCACCCCGTGGCTTGGCGTCACCGCCCCGCTCCAACCGTCCATCAGGCTTCCGGAATTCAAGAAGATCTCCCCCACCGGAAATCGCGGCTGCAGGTTGAGAGTGTGACAGATGGCCCCGGAGTGCAAATCGGCCTCAATGTACAGCGTCTTCTTTTTAAACGCCCGCACGGCTGTGCCCGCAAGATTGATGGCCAAGGTGCTGGCCCCATCGCCCGCCTTCGCCGGCAGAACCGCCAGCACCTGGCTCGCTTGCTGCGACGATCTTTTGCGCAAAGCAGCCCGCACCGCACGGTCCAACTGCTCGGCATCGAACGGCGGTGTGAGCAGCGGCCCGGTCACTCCGCCCGGCGCCCTTTCCAGGCATTCGCTTTGTGGCTGAGTGGCCAACGGCACCAGAACCGTGCGCAACCGCCGTGGCAACAACTCCTGCAGACACACCGCCGCCAGCGAGTCCGGCCGGTCCAGCTCCGACACGTCCACAAATGCAACGTCCGGCTCGTAGGCGGAGAGCGCCGCTGCAATGTCGTACCGGCGGGCTGCACCGTCAATCGTCCTGTGGATGCAAATGTCGCCGAATTCCGCGCATACCTGGCGAAGGTACTTCACCAGTGCCGCGTTCTCACCAACAATAATTGCCGTCAGCATCTCGTCTATTCATTTCGGCACAGGGGACGGAGTTATTACTCTATTTCCTTGGCCGGGACCGATCTACTTGCTGGCGGCAACCTCCATCACCGTATACCAAACGAACTGCACCATCCCGTACAGCGAGTCCTCGCTCAGCCGTTCCACATCGCTGTGCCAGCCATGTTCGGCAAACTCGGCCTCGTCAAATCGTGGGCCAATGCCATACGCCTGCACCCCCTTGGCCCGCAACTGCGCCAGGTCCGTCGAGCCCGTCACCATGCCCGGAACCGTGATCGCGCCCGGATACATCCGCCGTTGCGTCTTCTCCAGCGCCCGGAACATCTCCGTATCCAGACGGCTTGGCGCCGCCGAAGGCCGCCCCTGCGGCATCGGTACGATCTTCACCGCCGGATCCCCGATGATGCGGTCCATCTCCGCGTAGAACGCCGTCATGTTCTCGTCCGGCAGCGCCCGGATATCCAGCATCGCCTCGGCCTGCGAGGGAATCACATTCTGGCGAAAGCCCCCGCTCAGAATCGTCGGCGATATCGACGTGCGCAACACGGAGTACTTCCCCAAATCATGCTCCGCGAAGTAGTTCTGAATCGCCGCCGTCTTTGCCGGATCCACCAGCCCGTTGTAGCGCGCGGCCTCTTCCTTCGGACTGATCGTGGCCAGCCGCTCGAAGAACGTCCGGGTCACATCGTTCAGCCGCATCGGCGGCTCCCATTTGCCAATCCGGCTCACGGCGCTGGCCAGATGCACAATCGCGTTGTCGCGCCGCGGCCGAGAACCGTGCCCGGATGTGCCCGACGCCACCAGCCTGGCGCGCCGTGGCACCTTCTCCGTGGCCGCGATCTCCACAAAACGCACACGCCCATTCTCGGAATGCACGAACCCGCCCTCGGCCAGCGCGTATTCCGCCTCGATGTCCGCCCAATGCTCCTGCACCAGGTAGTCGATCCCCACATTGGTAGGACTGGTGGAACTCTCCTCGCTGGCCTCGGCGACATAAATCACATCCCGGTCCAGCGCGACTCCCTGGCGCTTCAACAGCAGCATCAGCATCAGGCCGGCCGTCACGCCGTCCTTGTTGTCTGTAGTCCCACGACCCCAGATGAACCCGTCCTTGCGCACCGCTCCGAACGGATCCACCGGCCACCGCTCCGCCTGTACCCCCACCGTATCCGTGTGTCCCAGAATTAGAATCGGTTTCTTGCGTCCATTCCCCTTTAGCCGCGCCACCAGGTTCGCGCGGCTCGGCTCTCGCGCGAACACCTGGTAGCCGATTCCTTCCCGGTCCAACACCCCCTTCAGATAATTCACTACCTCGGTCTCGTTGCCCGGTGGATTGCTGGTGTTGATGCGAACAATCGACTGAAAATGGCGCAGCGTCTCCGCGTTCGTCTTGTCCCAATCCACCACTGGCTCAGCCGCCATTGCGGTCATCGTGATGAGAAAGAACGCGGTTTGGAACATGGGCATATGTTACCAAGCCACCGAGCTTACCGCTCCGATAAATCCATCAAAAATACCCGCCGGTACTCCTTGAACTCCTCCGGCAGCATCGGCCCCAACGCCACTGCCTGATCCGCGGCCTTGCGCTCTTCCTGAAAGGTGAATTCCACCGTGCGATACGCCATCGCGCACGCCTCCACCACTTCGCTCAAATACAGATCCGCGCTATCCACCAACTGGCTCGCCTGCTCCAGAATCTTCTGCGATTGGCGCACGCGCTCCGCCGCGCTATCGTACAGCGGCTGATGCGCCCCCAATTCCACGTGCCCGGCAAAGGCCCGCGTGAAATCAGACCACCGCTCCAGCACAATCATCGCCCCATAGCGGTGCTTGTCCAGCTGCATCTCAAAAGCGAACGCCGAGCCCTTTCTCCGGTTCTCCATCCGCCGCAGATACGCCATGGCCGAGTTCAACTCGCCTGATAGCGTATCCACAAACGCGCTGAGGCAACCGAGAAACTGGTTCTCGTTCAGGGATAGGAAACGTGTGATTTGCAAGTGGGGTGCCTAAGAGGACAAGTGCTCGCCCAGAGCCTTCACGAAATCGCCGGTGCTCAATGGCTCGCCATTGTTCATGCGATCGAGCAATCCCACGATGATTTCCTTCGCTTCGTCCTTGCCGAAGTTCTTGATGAATCCATCGAAGAAGTGTTCCCCAGCCATCGCGTGATTGATTTCGCTCTCTTTATTGTGATCCTGCAACTCCGTGAAATACACCACACGGAACTTGCCCGTGTACGTGCTGTCGCGGTACACCTCGAACATCGTCTTGTCGGATTCAAACGCCATAGGTCAATCTCAAAAGGTAACACAGCGCGGGCACTTACCGTAGGATGCAGATCTCCTCGAGCGGCTTCTTTTCAATCGCCGGAACCCTCACGCCTGCCGCCGGATACCCCACCGGAAGCAATAGAAACGGGCGTTCATTGACGGGACGGTCAAGTATCCGTGTCAGGAAACCCATCGGATTCGGTGTATGCGCCAGCGTCGCCAATCCAGCCTCATGCAGCGCGGTAATCAAAAAGCCCACCGCGATTCCCACTGACTCCTGCACGTAGTAGTGTTTGATCTTCTTCCCGGCGTCCAGTCCATAGTCAATCCGGAACACGACGATCAGGTACGGAGCCACTTCCAGAAACTCCTTGTGCCAGTCCGTTCCGAAGGGTTCCAGCGCCTGTTTCCACTCCTCCGGAAAGCGGTACTCATAATTCTCCCGCTCCTCCGTTTCGGCCGCCTCACGGATCTGCCGCTTCACCTCCGCATCGCGTACCACCACGAATCGCCACGGCTGCTGATTGGCCCCGCTCGGCGCCGATCCCGCAAACCGGATGGCATTCTCAATCAACTCCCAGGCCACGGGCTCCGCGGAAAACTCCCGCACGCATCGGCGTGCCGCGAATCGCGTCAGCAGCGCACGGCTCCGCGCCAATTGCTCAGCCGCTGTCAGCCGCTCAAAACCGAAAGGCACGCGTTCCACGCTTACGAGTATGCCATCCCCATGGGTTCTAACAAATCAAACCTTGTCACTGGCACCCCTCAGAAGCACCGCTGTTCACTCGTCCTCGCCTTCGAGGCGAGAAATACGGTGTTCGTGGGCTTCAGCTATGCGGGCGAGGGCGCGAATGTTCTGGGCGTCCTGGTCGCGTTCCTCCCGGGCTGCGCGTGCCTGCTCGTTTAACAGCCGAGTCTCGTCGATTAGTCTTTCAATATCGGCGTTGCGCGTCTTGGCGTCTTCGAGCAACATGGCAATATGCTCGGCGTTGCTCGCTTGGAGAGCTTCGATGCGCTGGAAGCGCGCTTCTACTTCTTTTGGGCTCATCATCCGTGTTGCTCCTTCTCCCACCGGGCGGCGGTGGCCAGTAACGTTGCGCTCCGCCTTGCGGTGTTGCCCTTCACCGGTGTGTTCATCTCCTTCCATCCAGGATACCGGGTTCGTTCTGGTCAAGCATCACCCGTAGTTTCGGACAACGTGAAGGTGCTACTGGCCTCGCCAGATCCCGGCAATTCCTGGCAAATGGCATAATCGAACCTTATGGCCAAACGACGTGGTTTTCTCCAATCTTTAGTCGCGGCCCCGGCCCTCTTCGCCGCCGGCGGCAATAAGCTCCCCAACATCACGCTTCCGGAAGCTCAGGCGAAACTCACCAAGGAGCCCTTCGGCGACCTCCGCATCTACTTCGAAGGCGCCACCGATCAGATCCGCTCCATGACCGCCGGCAGCCTCCGCCTCAAAGCGGGCATGAGCCCGCACCCGCCGCACACGCACCCCGAAGAGGAATTCATGGTGATCACCGAAGGCACCGGCGAAATCTTCCTCGATGGAAAAACCACCAAAATCGGCCCCGGTTCCATGATGTATTGCGGCGCCAATAAATCGCACGGCATCACCAACACCGGCAAAACTCCCCTCCTGTTCTATTTCTACAAGTGGAAGGCATAAATGCAGAAACGCAAGCTGGGTAATAGCGACCTTGAAATCACCCCCATCGGCATCGGCGCATGGGCCATGGGTGGCGCAGGCTGGGCCTTCAGTTGGAGCGCCCAGGAAGACTCCGACTCCATCGCCGCCATCCACAAAGCGCTCGACGACGGCGTGAATTGGATCGACACCGCCGCCGTCTACGGACTCGGCCACTCCGAAGAGGTGGTCGGCAAAGCCATCGCCGGCCGCTCCAACCGGCCTTACGTTTTCACCAAGTGCGCCCGCATCTGGGATGAGTCCACGCGCCAGATCGCCAAATCCCTCAAAGCCGATTCCGTCCGCCGCGAGTGTGAAGCGAGCCTGCGCCGCCTCAACATGGACGTCATCGATCTCTACCAGATCCACTGGCCCGAGCCCGATGAAGACGTCGAAGAAGGCTGGTCCACGCTGCTCAAACTCCAGCAGGAAGGCAAAGTGCGCTGGATCGGCGTGTCCAACTTCAGCGTCGCCCAGATGAAGCGCGCGCAGGCCCTGGGCCCCATCACTTCTCTGCAGCCGCCCTACTCGCTCGTCAGCCGCGAAGTGGAAGCCGAGATCCTGCCCCATGCTCTCGCCAACAACATCGGCGCGATTGTCTACTCGCCGATGAAAGCCGGCCTCCTCAGCGGAGCCATGACTCGCGAGCGCGCCCTCTCGCTCCCCGAAGATGACTGGCGCCGCCGCAATCCCGCCTTCCAATTGCCCGCGCTCGACCGCAATCTGAAACTCGCGGAGATTCTCGGTGTCATCGGCAAACGTCACGGCCGCACGACCGGCGAAGCCGCCATCGCCTGGGTCCTGCGCAATCCCGCGGTCACCGCCGCCATCGTCGGCATGCGCAACGCAGCGCAGGTCGATGGTGTCATCGGAGCCGGTGAGTTCCGCCTCACTCCCGAAGAAATCGCCGAAGTCGAAGCGGTCTACACAAGCACTAGCGCTTCTTAAGCAACGACGGAGCCTGCCGCCCCGTCTGCGCGCGGCTCCGTTCCACTCTCTGACGTACTGCCGCACTATCGGCGAAGTTCGGAGCCAGCGCCAAATACGCATCAAAGGCCTGCGTCGCCCGCGCGAAATCCTTCCGTCCCTCGAAGTAATTCCCCAACTCCAGATACGTCGGGGCATAGTTCGGATTTGCGTTCAGCAACTCACGCGCCGTGCGCTCAAAATCCGCGCCTTGCCCTGCCATCCGGTATCCGCGCATCAGGAACCACCGCGGCAGCGTCGCCCGTGGATACAGCTTCACCGACTTCTCCAGGTACGGCAGCGCCGGAACCGGTTGCCCCGCATTCAAAATCGCCTGCCCGATCTGGAAGTACGGCAGCCCCCATTGCGGATTCAATTCCGCAGCTTTGTCAAACGCCGCTCGCGCCTCCGCCGATCGCCCCATCCGTCCCAGCGCCACGCCCAGCGCGTTGTACGCACAGGCGAAGTCCTTTTCCAAGGCAATCGAAGCGAGCAGGTTCTTCTCCGCTGCCGCGAACTCGCCCCCGGCAATCTGCGCCCGCGCCTCGCAGAAGTAAATCTTCGCCGGAATCATCGCGTCGTTCGGACGCAGCGTCCGCAAGGCTTGAAACGCTTCCACCGCCCGCACCAGCATCGGCCGTTTCAACACCATCGAATCCGATTGCACGTAGTCGTTGACACAAGCCTGTCCCAGATTCTCTAACGCACCCGTAACCAGCACTGCCGCCGAAGGCCGGTACTGCGCATCCCAATTGTGCGTGCGGAAAAATTCCAGTGCTTCGCCTTTTCCCAGCACCTGCCCAGCGGCGATCATGTTTTGCAGCCGTGCCAGCGCCACCCCCGGCAAATGCGCCACGTCAATCGAAGTACTCGCCCCCAACGCCAACTGCTGTTCCAACGACACGCCATCCGCGAGATCCACGCCCAGTTTATGCGCGCCCACCACCAGTCCATCCACCGTCAATTGACCGGTTGGCCGCACCGCTCCGAGAAATACATCGTCCACATACACCACCGCGCCCGGCGGCCCGATCACCGTCAGCGTAGCCGGATTCTGCGCTGCATTCGCCGCGCCACGCGGTGTCGCCGCCAATGCCAGACGCGGTTCAAAATTCCCCGCCACGCGCGGATTCTGCCGCGACCCGGTTTGCTCCGCCACTTCCTTCCCGACAAATTCCACCAACTCCGATGCCCGCACAAAGCCGTCTTTTTCCCGATCCGCTTCGCCCTGCAACGCCCGCAACAACGAGTAAGTGAACACCCCATGCCCGCCGCCCCATCGTGCATCTTCAAAGCTGCGTTCCGTCCCACGCGACGCCAGGATCTTCAAAAACATCCGATCCCCCGCCGCCAGCGATTCCAGCGCCGGCCCGGCCAGCGGCAGCGAATCCGAAGCATCGGCCCAACCAATCCCGCCCGCATGACAAGCATCGGCCATCAGCACCACCGCCTGCGCCCGCAGCCGTTTCCCGATCGTTTCATTCAACTCCCGAAACGCCAGCCCCGTCGCATGAAGATTCTGCGGATCCGAATCATGAGCCACAAAGTACGGCTCATTCCGTTCCCCAATCACACCATGCCCGGCAAAGTAGATGTAAACCACATCGCGAGGCCCAGCCACGGCGGGCAGCCATTCCTGCAACGCGCTGCGCACAGCCCCCAAAGTGGCATCTTTCTCCGTCAACAGCCGCACCTGAGTTGGCCCCAAAGCCCCGCCCTGCGAAGCCCGTAGAAACCTCGCAAAATCCTCCGCATCCCGATGCGCATATCGCAGTTGCGACTGCGGAGGCAAATTTCGATACGAAGAAATCCCCACCACCAAAGCCCACCGCTTCGACGCAGCCGTACTCTGCGGCTCCAGCCGCTCCCATTCCAACTTCAAATCCCGAGGAGCCTGCATGGCCCCCAGCAACAGCATGAGACTCACAAACAGCCAGAGCAAAATCAAACCCCTCTTATTATTCATCTGTGTTCATCTGTGTCCATCTGTGGCAAAACCGGATACGCCACATCAAACCCTCTCGCATCCCACCACAGAATCCGATTCAGCACATCACTAGGCACATCATCCACATCATCCCAATTCATCTTCGCCGACTCCGCAGCCGCCCACTTCTCTTTCCCTTTAAGCGCCGTTAACGGAGGATTCATATCATCCAATTGCACCCCCGGCTCAATCGCCTGATACGCACTCAAATCCGCCTCCCCCGTAAACACACTATTCATCGCCCGCGCATTCTTCAGAAACCGTGTCCGAGGCTCCAGCCCGAACACATCCTGAATCGTCCGAACCAGGTTAATGTGTGTGTAGTAATTCGAATCCAAAGCCCCCCGCCTCACCTGCGGCCCGATCGCCAACGCCACCGTACGCCGCCCCGACACATGATCCACCCCGTTCTGCGCATCGTCCTCCACAACCAGAATCAGCGAATTCGCCCAGAATCGCGACTTCGACACACGCTCCACAATCCTCCCCAGCGCCCAATCATTGTCCGCCACCATCGAGCGAGGCCGAGGCGCGGCCGGATTCCGCCCCTCCGTGTGATCGCTGGTCATCGTCACAATCGTCAGATCCGGCGCTGAAGTCTTCTCCCACCCATCCATCCGTTCGGCAAACGCCTCTGCCCGAATCTGGTCCGGCACCTTCATCGAAGAGGGTGGAAACTTCTCGTCGAAGATCGGCCGCAGTGCCGGCACCACGCATCGCGATCCAATCACCTGCCGCCACGTCCCCTTCTTGTAGTGCTCCCAATACTGCCCCCACTTCAACATATCCGTCTCATTAATGTCCCGCATCAATCCGTCAGGCCCTGGCGTCGCCGGCTCCGACACCGGCCCCAGCAGTCGCACCTGCAGCGGCTTCTTCTTGTCCTGCCAGAAAAACCCCGCCGGCGATACCGTCAGCGAATCCCCCATATTCCACGCATACCCGCGAGGAGCCGCTTGCAACGCGCGCTCCACGTGATCGCTGACAAAGCCCATCATCAGCCATTGATGCCCTTCGAAACTGATCGCACCGCTCGAATAGTAGTTGTCCAGCAGTACATACTTCTCCGCCAGCGCATGATGATTCGGTGTCACCTCACGCCCATACATCAGCAAAGAAGCATCGCGATTCCCCTTCGCAATATCGGAAAACACCTGGTCATACGTACGGTTCTCTTTGATCAGGAAAAACACATGCTTGATTCCCAGCTTCGTCAAATCCGCCACCCCGCCATTCGAAGCAAATCGTGGATTCGCCGTGTACCCCACCTCCCGTGTCCCCGCCTTCAACTGCGCGGAAGAAGGCGCCGCCACCGTCGAAAGCGACCCCTCATAAGCCAGCGAGCTATGCTTTCCCGGCGACTGCTCGTCATTCCCCGTCCCCTTCACCGAAGCAACATGCACCCGGCCCCCCGCATCCACCTTCACCGCCGTCGGAAACCAGCCCGTCGGAAATTTCCCCTCCAGCTTCCATGCAGACCTGCTCCGCCCAAACACCGCCACTGCGTTCTCCCCGCCGCACGCCACATACAGCCGCTTCCCGTCTGGTGAGAAATCCACCGAATTCGGCAAAATCCCCGGCAATTTTGACGACGCGTCAATCGCCACCGTCGACACCGCCTTCGTCTTCGTATCCACCACGGTCAAGGAATCCGAATGCGCGTTCACCACCACCAGCGTGCCGCCATCCGGACTCAGTGCCACCCCCGCCGGAGCCAGACCCGCGGCCAGAGACTGCGCCTTGCCCGAAGCCGTATCAAAAACCTGCACCGTGCCCGGCAACACCGACCCTGCTTCATCCGTCGGCAGATCCACACGCCCACTGGGAGCCTGCTTCGCTCCCGCATTCGCCGCGCCGCCGCGATTCGACACATACAACGTCGCGCCATCCGCGCTCAGCGCCAAGCCAAACGGAGCCAGGTTCGCAGGCCACCGCGCCGTCACCCGCTTTGCCGCCGCATCCACCACCGCGATCTCATTCGTATGATGCAGCGCCGCATACAACCGGCTGCCGTCGCGTGTAAACGCCAACCCCGCTGGAATCGGATGCCCTGGAATCTCCATCCGCTCCAAGGCCCCCAGTTTCCCATTCGCCTCATAAGGAATCCGCAACAGCGCATCGGGTCCATTGCGAGTCGCCTCGCTCGCCCACAGTTCATTGGCATTCGGCCGGAATGCGATCCCCAGGTACGAAGTGGTCTTCGTCGTCACCCGGCTGATCTCGCGCCCGGATGCCAGATCCACGGTGACCACGCTCGCCCCATTCAACACCGCCGCAAACGCACCTGAAGTGTGCACCGCCATGTCCGCCGGCCGCCCCGTGATCCGCGTCTTCAGTAACCACGGCCGCACCAACTGCGCCGATGCCACCAGGTAGGCGTCATTCGCCTGCTTACCGGCCACCGCCGTCGATGACAGCACCCCCGACAGATCCAATTTCACCGCGGCTCCAATCGCTGAAGCCGCCACCACAACAAGCGCCAACCGTGTGCGTGTCATCAACGGCCAGTATAGCCTCAGGCCGCCGGCACTGCTCCAAACTTCCGCTCGCGATTTTGAAAATCCGCAATCGCCGCCTCCAGCGATCCGCGGTTGAAATCCGGCCAAAGCTGATTCGTGAAGCAGAACTCGGCATACGCGCACTCCCACAGCAGATAGTCGCTCAGCCGCTGCTCCCCAGCCGTGCGAATCAGCAGATCCACATCCGGACCGAGCGCCGCCGTCATCTCCTCACGCGTTCGCGCCGTCTGCGCCGCCGCCAATATCGCATCCCGCGACGAATAATCCACCGCCAGCCGCAAATGTAGCCGGTTGCCGGCCATCGTGGTACTCTCGGCGGATTCGATCAGTGGGATCAGATCAGCCGGCAACCGGTCCCTTCTGCCAATGACGCTCAGGCGTACACCTTCGCGCCGGCATTCCTCAATCTCTTGAACCAGGTATCTGCGGAACAGCATCATTAGGGCCGTAACCTCCGCCCGCGGCCGCTTCCAGTTGTCCGAAGAAAACGCATACAGGGTCAGTGTGGACACTCCCAGTTCGCAAGCCGCCGTCACTGTGCGACGTACCGCCTGCGCCCCTTGCCGGTGACCAGCCGCGCGGGGCAGGGAACGCGCCGTCGCCCAGCGCCCATTCCCATCCATGATGATGGCGACGTGCCGCGGCACTGCTCTCTCCAGTTGAGTTCTTTGAGACATAAAGTGAATACACAAAAAAAGGGACGCGCCCCCGCTTTAGTGCGGATCGCGCATCGCTTTGATCAGAGCCTCCATATGATCCAGATATTGATTCAGCGCTTTCCGTCCCGCCGCCGTCAGCCGGAACTCCGTTTTCGGAACGCGCCCTTCGAAATATTTCTCGCAGGCAATGTAGCCCGCGTCTTCCAGCTTCCGCGAGTGAATACTCAGATTCCCATCCGTCGTATCCAGCAGCTTCTTCAATTCCGTGAACGTCAGCGACTCGTTCGCCGCCAGTGCGCTCACAATCGCCAGCCGGATCCGCTCATGGATCAGCCGGTCTAATTCCGGTACAGGTGGAGCCGTCGCCGTCCCGCGCCGCGGCGCTACTCCATCCAACTTGCGCGCAAGATTTTGTTTAGCCACCGTACCTCCTCGCAATCACAAACCCATAAATCACATGCAGCAGGCCAAACCCAGCGATCAGAAAGTAGTCGTTCCAGGCCGGGGGCGCAAACAAACAAACTGCCCCGAGTCCGGCGAAATTGGCTCCCATTACGGGAACCACAGGAACGCTGAATGCCCCTGCGGTCAACACTCCAGTGCCATATAACAATAACCAAAGTCCCGGCAGTAATGCCGTGTGGCCCGCCGGAAACAGGGCTACCGTTAAAACCGCGCCTGCAAACAGCGGCGGCACGAAACTCAACAGAAACTTCCGCGCCGGCGCCGACGTCACGCTGTGCCCATCTGCCAATGCCTTACGTTGCATGCTGTACGCGCCAATCCCAATCGCTACCAGCGCCTCCACCAGCCAAACCGTCAGCCACCGGGTGCTGTCCCCCTGGACATGCGCCAACACCCCAGCCAACACCGCCGTCAAGCCCATCGCAATCCCGCCATAGCCCGGCACCGCCGTGAAACTCGATGCCCGCTCCATCGTCTCGCGGATGTACCGCAAGTTGTCGATTGCGTGCTGCTGGATGGGGACAGGCTTGGGCCGTGCCGGTAGCATGTCTGTATCCTACTCGCTCTCAATGTGGTTGTCAAGTACTTTACAACATAAATTAGTTTCGTGACCGTACTGTAACATTTCCGTCACCGTATCCTAACCCCACTCCCGTTGAATAGAATCAAGAGGATCATGTCCTCCCAACTGACCCTACCTACCGGACTCCCCCCTCAAACCCAAAACATTTTGCGCGATTTCGTCACCCGCGCCCAGGAATCCTTCGGTTCCAACCTGCTCTCCGCGGTCCTGTTCGGCAGCGCCGCCGAAGCGCGCCTCCGCCAGCATTCCGACGTCAACCTCATCCTCGTCCTCAAATCCTTCTCCCCTGAACAGGCAGCCGCCCTGAGCCCCGCGCTCGCCCTCGCCCGAGCCGCCATCGACCTTCAGGTCATGTTCCTTGCCGAGGCGGAAATCCCCGCCGCTATCGAATGCTTCGCTCAGAAATTCGCCGATATAATCCGCCGCCACTTCGTCGTCTGCGGCCCCGATCCCTTCGCGGGAGCCGCCGTTAACCGCGAAGATGAAATCCGCCGCACCCGCCAGGTGCTGCTCAACCTCACCATGCGCCTGCGTGAGCGCTACACGATCCTTGCCGCCAATCCCGACCAGCTCTCCACCGCCATCGCCGATTCCATCGGCCCCGTCCGCACCTGCGCCGCCGCGCTTCACCAAATCGAAGGCCGTTCCGCCAACTCCCCCAAAGAAGCCTTCGCCGCCACCATAGCCTCACTCAACAACCCCGAGTGGAATTATCTTCCCGAATACTTCTCCCAGGTGCGCGAACAAGGCCTACCCGCTTCGCCCGCGCCCACTGTGGTCATCGCCCACTTGTTGGCCCTCTCCACCACCCTGCGCCAGCGCCTGGAATCGCACTTATGAACCCATTCGATCTGCGCGGTCCTGAGTTCCTCCTCGTCTATGTCATCCTAGCGGCGTTCGTCATTCTGATCTCCTTCCGCATCCGCTGCTGGCGTGAGGATCTCAGCACTCGCCCGCTGCCCAAAATCGAAGATCCCTATCTCATCGCATACCTTCGTGGCGATAGCGGAGGCGCCGTCGAGTCGGCCGTCGTCTCCCTGATTGATCGCCAGCGTCTCGCTGTCGAAAAGAAGACGGTCGTCGCTAAGTCCGGCGCCAACATCACGCATCCACTGGAGCGCGCCGTGTGGAAAAAAATCAAGCCCTCCACCGCTGCCACGGCGATCCGTCACATACGCTGCGAAGAGGAAATGGCCGAATACAAGGATTTCCTCCTCCGCCACGGCCTTCTCCCCAACTCAGAACAGAAACGGGACCGCCGCTTCCTGACCCTCGCCGCCGCATGCATTCTGGTTGCGTTCGCAGGCGCGAAGATGTACATCGCCATCCAACGCGGCCGCTACAACATTGAGTTTCTGGCGATCCTGCTACTCATCTCCCTCGCCGCAACGTACTTCCTCAATAATCCGCGCCTCACCTCGCGAGGCACGCGCGCCCTCGATCAACTCAAAGCCCTACTCACCAACCTCAAATCACGCGCCGGCAAGCTGAAGCCCAACCAGAACACGCAAGAACTCGTTCTCCTCACCGCCCTGTTCGGTGTCATGGCCATCCCCGCCACAGCCATGCCCCTGCGCACCGCCATCTATCCGCAAAGCGTCACTTCATCCGGCGACAGCGGCGGCTCTTCCTGCGGTTCCTCCTGCGGAAGCGGCTGTGGCGGCGGTGGCGGATGCGGAGGCTGCGGGAGCTAAACATGAATCCATTCGATCTCCGAGGACCAGAGTTCCTCTTTCTCTATCTCATCCTCGCTGCAGGCGTGATCCTGCTTCTCTACGCCATTCGCAGCCAGCGCGAAGACGCCGACCCGTTGCCGAAACTCGAGGACCCCTACCTCATCGCCTATCTGCGCGATGGCCCCTCAGGAGCGACCGAAACCGCGCTCATCTCCCTCATCGATCGCAAACGCATCGTCATCGAAAACGATCAGATCGTCGCCAACTCCAACGCCGGTGTCCAGCATCCACTGGAACGCGCTCTGCTCAACGAACTCAGCGCGCCCCGCAGCGCCGCCACCGCGCGCCAGATCAACCTGGAAAGGCACACCGATGGCTACCAGGCATACCTCGTCAAACACGGTCTGCTCCCCGATGGCAATCAGAAGGCCGCCCGCCTCCGCGACACCGCCGTCGCCTGCCTCTTTCTTCTCGCCGTTGCCCTCACCAAAATCGTCATCGCCATCTCCCGCGGACGCACCAACTTCCTATTCCTCATCATCCTCTCTGTCCTCAGCGTCGTTGCCGCCATCCTCATCAGTAACCCGCGTCTCACTTCTCGCGGCAACCGTGTGCTCGATCACCTCCGCGTTCTCCTCGGCCGGCTCAAAGATCGCCCCGAATCGCTGCGGCCCAACGAAAACACCATGGACCTGATGCTTCTCGCCGCCGCCTTCGGCGCAGCCGCCATTCCCATTGCCGCCATGCCGGAGCGCCCGATGCTCTATCCGCAAAGTGCTTCTGGAAGCAGCAGTGGCGATGGAGGCTCATCCAGCTCCTGTGGTTCATCCTGCGGGTCTTCCTGTGGCGGAGGCTGCGGCGGTGGATGCGGAGGCTGCGGGAGCTAAAACATGAAGACCCCAGACCGTTTCGGGCTCGGTTGGCGCGACGATCTCGCCGCCGGCATCCTCTCTAACCTCCACCGCATCGACGCTCTCGAAGTCATCGCCGACGACTACTTCGAGGCCCCATCGAAGAAGATCCGCGCCATTCGCGATCTCGCCCAGCAACACCCCGTGATGCTCCATGCCGTCAGCCTCGGCCTCGCCAGCACCATCGCGCCAGAGCGCAAGCGTCTCACGCAGATGGCGAAGCTCATCGAAAAAGTGCGCCCCGAATCGTGGTCCGAACACCTCGCCTTCGTCCGCGCCGGAGGCATCGAGATCGGCCACATGGCCTCACCCCCGCGCAACGCTCCCAGCATCGATGCCACACTCTCCAACATCCATCAAGCCACCAAAGCCACCGGCATCGCGCCCGCGATGGAAAACGTCGCCTCCCTCATCGATCCCCCCGGCAGCACGATCACAGAAGCCGTGTGGCTCAGCGCCATCGCCGCGGCCAGCCCAGGCAGTCTCCTCCTCGATCTCCACAACATCCACACCAACTCCATCAACTTCGGCTATGACCCCTACAGTCTGCTCTCCACCATCCCCCTCCACCGTGTGAACACCATCCACATCGCAGGCGGCAAATGGATCGGCAAACGCATCCTCGACGATCATCTCCACCCGGTTCCCGATCCCGTCTACGACATGCTCGCCTTCGTCGCCGCTCGCGCCCCGCAGCCTCTCACCGTACTCCTCGAACGCGACGGCGCCTACCCGCCCATCGCCGATCTCCTCGCTGAACTCGATCGTGCTCGCGAAGCCATACGCCAGGGAAGGGAAGCCGCCGCCCATGAGTTCGCCCGAGTTTGAAGCCTTCCTCGCCCGCCTTTATACGGACCCTGAAGCCCGCGCCCGCTTCCTGCAAGACCGTGCCGCCGAAGCCCGCGCCGCCAATCTCACGGAAGAACAAATCGCCTCGCTCGCCACTCTCGACGCCGACGCCCTCGAAGCCGCTGCCCACTCCTTCGCCCGAAAACGGGAACATAAGTTACAGCACGCCAAACGGCGCTGGTTCCCCTTCCGGCTAAAATAAGACAAGAGCACACCCATGCGGTTCCTACCCATCCTCTTTACTGGGATCACTATGCTTTTGAGCGCAGCCGAACCTCAGCCCAAAGCCTTTCCGTACGCTTACCAGCAACACGATTTCCCCAACGGGCTTCGGCTCATCACCGTCCCCACGGACTATCCCAACGTCGTTGCCCTGTACATCGTCGTGCAAACCGGCTCGCGCAACGAAATCGAACCCGGCAAATCCGGCTTCGCCCATTTCTTCGAACACATCATGTTCCGCGGCACAAAAAACACACCGCCCGATGTCTACGAAAAAGCCCTCAAGCAGATGGGCGCTTCCTCCAACGCCTCCACCTGGGATGACCGCACCATCTACCACACCGCCTTCTCCAAGGAAGACCTGGAACTCATCGTTCGCCTCGAAGCCGATCGCTTTCAGAACCTCTCCTACCCCGAAGATGTCTTCCGCACCGAAGCTCTAGCCGTGCTCGGCGAATACAACAAGTCCAGTGCGGACCCGTCGGAAAAGATGAACGAAGTTCTCTATGAGACGGCCTTCGATAAGCACACCTACAAACACACCACCATCGGGTTTCTCAAAGACATTGAGGACATGCCGAACCAGTACGCCTACAGCAAGACATTCTTTGACCGCTGGTATCGCCCCGAATACACCACCATCATCGTGGTTGGCGACGTGAGCGAAGCCATCACCAAGCCGCTCGTCCAAAAATACTGGAGCCAGTGGAAGCACGGCACTTACAAAGCCGACATCCCCAAGGAACCCGCCCACTCCAAAGCCCGCCGCAATCATGTCGAATGGCCCACCGACACCCTCCCCATGATCGTCGTCGCCCACCGCAACTCCGGCTACCTCGACGACGTCACCGATCACGCCGCCCTCGACCTGATCGGCCAACTCGGCTTCTCGCAAAACTCCGACCTCTACCGCAAACTCGTCATCGAAGAGCAAATCGTCGATTCACTCGGCTTCGGCAATTTCGATAATGTCGATCCCAACCTCTTCCAGGTCATGGCCCGGGTGAAGAAAGCCTCCGACATGCCTCGCGTGGAAAAGGAAATCCTCGCCACGCTCGAAACATTCCGCACCAAGCCCGTGGCGGCCGAAAAGCTCGAGTCCGTTAAACAGCACTTCCGCTACGAATTCGCCCTGCGCCTCAATAACAGCGAAGCCATCGCCAACACCCTGGCCCATTACATCTCCCTGCGCCGTACGCCGGAAACCATCAACCGCATCTTTGAACGCTACGCCCAGGTCACACCCGCGGAACTCCAGCGCATTGCCCGCAAATACTTCATCGAAAATGAGCGCACCACCGTGACGCTCACCTCCAAAGCGAAGCAATGAGAAAGTTCCTGGTCCACAATTTCGGTTGCCGTGCCACGCAGGCCGATGGCGCCGCGCTCGAAGGCATGCTCCGCAAGCAAGGCCTTGAGCCCGTTTCCGCCACCACCGACGCCGATCTCGTCATCCTCAACACCTGCACCGTCACCGCCACCGCCGACGATGAAGTGCGCCAGGTCACCCGCCGCGTCCATCGCGAAAATCCCGACGCCCGCATTCTCGTCACCGGTTGCTACGCCCAGCGCGCTCCTGAGCAACTGGCCGCGCTCCCCGGCGTCCATTGGGTGGTTGGCAATTCGCACAAGATCCACATCCCCGACCTTGTCGCCGAAAATGCGCCCTATCACGGCCAGATCCACGTTGGTGACATCTTTGCCCAACAGGAATTGCTCACTGCGCCCGTCGAAGACGCCGCCGGTGATCGCTCCCGTCCCAACCTCAAAATTCAGGATGGCTGCAACAATCGCTGCTCCTTCTGCATCATCCCCTCCGTGCGTGGCCGCAGCCGCAGCGCGCCCATCGAAAGCGTTCTCCAGCAGGTGCGCCAGCTTTCCATCAAGTACAAAGAGATCGTGCTCAGCGGCATTAATCTCGGCCGCTGGGGCCGCGATCTCGAAGGCCGCCTCCGCCTCGCTGATCTCGTGCGCCTGCTTCTCAACGAAACCGATGTCCAGCGTCTCCGCCTCTCCTCCGTCGAGCCCATGGACTTCTCCGACGATCTGCTTCGTCTCATGGCCGATTCCCCGCGCATCGCCAAGCACGTGCACGCTCCGCTGCAATCCGGCTCCGACACCGTACTCCGCCGCATGCGCCGCAAGTATCGCCCGCGCCACTACGAAGATCGCATCCGTAAGGCCCGCGAATGGATGCCCGATGCCGCTATCGGCGCGGACGTTATGGTCGGCTTCACCGGCGAAACCGATGCCGAGTTCGAAGAAAGCCGCCGCTTCATCGAAAGCCTGCCCTTCACCTACCTCCACGTATTCACCTATTCCGAGCGCCCTGGCACCGAAGCTGCCGCGCTCGCCAATCAAGTTCCCATGCCCGTGCGCAAACAGCGCAACAAGGTTCTCCGCGACCTCGCCGCCGAAAAGAACGCTGCCTTCCGCCGCGCGTTTCTCGGCCAAACGCTCAGTGCCGTCACCATGGATGGAGGCCGCACCGCTCTTACTCACAATTACCTCCGCATTGAACTCACACAGCCGCGACAGGAACACGAATTGATCGACATCCACATCGGAGCACTCGCCCCACAAGGGCTTCGCGAAGCTTCGCTGCTCCCCGTGCTCGAAACAGACAGGATCTACGCATGACTCTCCGGACGACACTCATGGCCCTGCTTACCGCCACTTCGCTCATCGCGGGAAAGACCATTGCCCAACCCGGCAAGTCTCCTCTCATCACCTTCCGCATCGTCTTTGAGACCGGTGCGGCCTCCGATCCGAAAGGCAAGGAAGGCATCGCCGCTCTCACCGCCGCCATGCTCTCCGACGGTGGGTCAAAGAAGATGACCTACCAGCAGCGCATCGACGCGCTCTTTCCCATGGCCGCTTCCATCAATTGGAATGTGGACAAGGAAATGACCGCCTTCTCCGCGGAGACCCACATCGACAACCTGGAGAAGTTTTACGCCATCTTCCGCGATGCGCTGCTCGATCCAGGCTGGCGCGAAGACGATTTGCGCCGTCTCAAAGACGACATGATCAACGGCCTCCGCATTTCTCTCCGCGGCAACAACGACGAAGAGCTAGGCAAAGAAGTTCTCTACAGCACCATTTACAAAGGCCATCCCTACGAGCACCACGACATCGGCCGCGTGGCAGCCATCCAATCCATCACCCTTGCCGATCTCGAAAAGTTCTACAAAGCGAACTACACCGCCGCTAACATCACCATCGCGGTTGCCGGCGGCTATCCGGCAGATTTTGTCTCTCGCATGGAGAAGGACTTCGCCGCGCTGCCCAAAGGTGCATCCGCCAAACTCAAGCTCCCGGCGCCCGCCCCTGTCAAAGGCCGGCACCTGGTGATGGTGGAAAAGCAAACTCGCTCCGTCGCCATCAGCTTCGGCTTCCCCATCTCCGTCAAGCGTGGCGATCCCGATTTCGTGCCGCTCCTGGTGGCTCAAAGCTGGCTCGGCCAGCACCGCAACTCCGGCGTCCGCCTGTTCGATCGCATCAGGGAAAAGCGCGGCCTCAATTACGGCGACTACGCCTACATCGAATATTTCCCGCAAGGCATGTATCGCTTTGAACCTGAGCCCAACCTCGCCCGCCAGCAGCAGATTTTCCAGATCTGGATTCGCCCCGTGCAGCCGCCCACGGCCCACTTCGCGCTCCGCCTCGGTATCTTCGAACTCGAACGCCTCGTCCGCGAAGGCATGTCGGAAGAGGATGTTTCGCAAACCAAAAACTTCCTCTCCAAATACGTCAATCTGCTCACCAAAACCAAGAACGCCGAACTCGGTTACCTCATCGACAGCCAGTTCTACGGAATCCCGGACTACAACTCCTACCTCAAATCCGCTCTGCGGAAGCTGACCCGCGACGATGTCAACCGCGCCATCCGCAAGCATCTCACGCCGCAAAACATGGTCATCGCCATCATCGGACAGGACACCGCCAAACTGCGCGACGCCATCGTGCAGGAATCGGTCTCCCCCATGAAGTACAACTCGCCGAAACCGGACGACATCCTGGCCGAAGATAAACTGGTGGAAAAGCTGAAACTCAACATCCCCGCGGCGAATACGAAAATCGTCAAAGTCGACACGCTGTTCGAGTAGCCGGTGGCGCGGGCCTCCAGGCCGGCGCGTAAATTGAGATAAACTGTCCCGATGATCCTGCCCATCCTGGCAATGAGCGCAGCCCTGGCCGCTGAAATCCCTGATTCCGTGAACGTCCAGAAAGACATCATCTACGCAACCTACGGCAGTAAACAACTCCGTCTCGATCTCTACCGCCCGAAAAACAAATCCGCGCAATCCATCCCCGGCATCGTCGTGATCCGCGGAGGCGGATGGCGCAGCGGTGACAAAAACGGCTTCGGCGCCATTGCCGCGGGCCTGGCGGAACGCGGTTTCGCCGCCGCCAGCATTGAATACCGTGTCCTTCCGGAGTTCACCCTCAACGATTGCGTCAACGACGTGAAGGCAGCCGTTCGCTGGATGCGGGCCGAAGCGAAAACCTACCACATCAAACCCGACGCCATAGGCGCCATTGGTGGATCAGCGGGCGGACACCTCGCGGCACTGCTCGGCACCAGCGCCAAAGCTGCCGATCTCGAAGGCCCAGGCGGCCACGCCAAGACCTCCAGCCGTGTGCAAGCCGTCGTCGCCATGGCGGGAGTCTTTGACTTCACCGCCATGCCCGGGCGCAGCAACGAATTCCCGGTGAAACTAGCTCCGCTGACCCACCTCGGCAAAGACGCCCCGCCCTTTCTGCTCATTCACAGCGACGCCGACAAGACAGTCCCCATCGCCCAATCCGAACTCATGCGCGATCGCTGCCGCAGCCAAGGCACCCCAGCCGAACTCATCACCATCAACGGCGCTCCACACGCATTCTGGAACATGCCCACCTGGCACAAAGACACCATCGAGCGTGCCGCCGCATTCTTTCACAAGGTGTTGGGCAACTAGCCCCACTACAGCTCCGCGACATACACCTGCGGATGCCCCGTGCGGTCGCTCGCGAACACCACCATCCGTTCACTCGCCGAAAACGAGGGATGCGGATGCGTCCACTGCGGCCCATATACCGTGTCCGTAGAAACCTCCATCCAACTCAGCGCACCCTGCTTCGCCGCGCTCCGCGCCCGTTCAAAATCCTCCTTCAACGCATACCGCGATGTCTTCCACTGCGATCCGCCATTGCTCGACTGCGATAAACAAACCGCCTTCCGCTCACCGGTCGCCACATCAATCAAAAACAATCCTTCGTCCGGATGATTCGTGTCGCACAGCACCAGCGTCCCCGCGCGATTCGGCGTGATGTGCCACGCATTCATCTCCACAATCGTCGAGATTTCGCGCGTATCCCATTTCATCCGGCACAACGCCCGCGGCCAGATCGTAAACACCAGATCGCCCGTGGTGCCCAAAAACGTTTCATGCACCACGAACTCATCATTGTCATGCTCGTGCAGACATTCAAGCCCCGTGCCATCCCGCCGCACGCGGTGCATCCGCGGCGCCGGATCCCCGGCAAACTCAATCCACTCCGGATCCACCGGATGCATCTGCGGATGAATCACCGTGCGCGGGAAGGGAATCATCTTCCACTCCGTGCCATTGGCATGCCCGCACACCAATCCACTCTGTGCGCCTTGCTTCGCGGCAGCCGTGATCCACTCGCCATTGCGGTCGGGCGACACCTCTCCCAACTGCGTCCCTGGAAACTCCACAATCACCCGCTCGCGCAGCGTGCGCCGGTCCAACTCACACACCGCTCCCCCGCGCACAAAATAGATGCTTTCCCCCGATGGATGAAATGCCGCTGAAAACGGATGAATCCCCGGCCCATCGGTCAACTGCCGGATCTCTCCATCGGGAAACCCCGCCTCAAACAACTGTGCCGATCCCGTCCGGTAAGACGTGAACAGCAGCGTCCGGTCATCCGGCGTGAACGAACTCTGCAAAAAGTATGTCGCATGGTTGATCGATGCATCTGCCGTCATCTGATGAACCAGCGCGTTCGTCTTCGCGTCCCGATACGTCGAATGCTCCGATGGTGACACCGTCCCGCGCACGCTCATTGCAGTCTCCGCTTTCCCGGCACAAACACCAGAATGTGCTGCCGCGGCAGCGTCGACATCACTTTGTCCAACCGGAAACCCTCCGCTTCAATCTCTGCCTTCGCTTCCTCCACCGTCATTTTGTGCTCGAACCGGATAGGCACCTTCGGGTCTTCCTTCCGGTACTCGAGCAACACCATCCGCCCCGTTGGCTTCAGCGCTTCCCGCATCTTCCGCAGCATCACCTGCGGATTCCCGAACTCGTGGTACACATCCACCATCAGAATCAGGTCGATCGTACCCGCCGGCAGCATCGGATCGTCGGCCTTGCTGACGATGCCCTCCACATTGGTGATCCCTTCCTTCTCCAGGTTCTTCTTCAAGGACTCGATCATCTTGGGCTGAATATCCACCCCGTACACCTTCCCGCCCGATCCCGTGCGCTTTGCCATCCGCCGCGTGAAGTATCCCGTCCCGCAGCCGACATCGGCGATCACCATTCCCGGAGTAATCTTAATCGCGTCCAGCGCCTTCTCCGGAGCCTCCTCCTCTTCGCGTTCGCTGCGCTCCAGCCAGGGCGCCCCGCCGAAACCCATCACATCAGCGATTCGTCGATTCGTAATGGGATGATTTTCCTGGCCATAGACCAATCCCAAAGCGAAGAGAACACAAAAGGACCCCGGCAACATCCGGCATCCTTGCAATCGGTACGGAAAAGGCTTCATAATCACGGGTGAATTAACAGCATGAAACAGAAGTCACCGGTGATTCAACCGCGCCGCACGTTCCTTGCCCTGGCCGGCGCCACGTTTCTGGGCATCTCCTGCAGTGGCCGCAAGGCAGGAGCCGGTGGAATGACCTTCCGCATGGGCGAGCGAGCCACCGTCGGCAAGCTCATCTACAACGTCACCCAGGCGGAGTGGAAAACCAACCTCGGCGAAGGCGCTTCGTCCCGTGTCCCCGAACACCGCTTCCTGGTTGTCCGCGTCACCGTCACCAACAGCGGCACGGAACAGGCTTCCATGCCTTTGCTCAAACTCTTCGATGCCAATGGCAACGAACACCGCGAACTCGACAACGGCGAAGGCGTCGAAGGCTGGATGGGTTTTCTCCGCATGCTCAATGGCGTGGAAACGCGCGAAGGCGCACTCCTCTTCGACGTCCAACCGGCCAGTTATAAGCTCCAGGTGACCGATGGCGGCGACACCGAAAACGAAATCGTTGCCTACGTCGACATCCCCCTGCGCATGGAGTCCGATCCCGTTCTGACCGAACCGCCGGCGATCACGCCCGGCCCCAGCGGCAAACAGTGATCCGCCCATTCCTACTCACGCTCTTCGCCTTCGCTGCCTACGGACAGAAACTCGACATCATCACTACGGTCTTCGCGCAATTCGAGGACGGCCCGGCCATCCCCGGCAAGCCCGACTACGTGAGCGGCGAAACCTTGTTCTTCAGTTGCCAGTTCAGCGGCTATACCAAGACGGAAAAGGAAACCATCTCCCTCTCCTACGAAATGGAAGCCCTCGATGAGAATGGCGTCCCGCTGGTGAAAAAGGAATCGAAGGCTCTCGACACCGAACTCGCGCCCGAAGATAAGGATTGGAAACCTAAGGTCCGGTTTCAATTCGTTGCCCCGGATACCGCCCAGTGCGAAGATTGCCTCTTCCGCATCAGGCTCAAAGACAAACTCGCCGGCACGGAAGCCACCAAGGAGATCAAGTTCCGGATTCGCAGCCGCAACGTTGAGCCCAGCAAAACGCTCACCGTCCGCAATTTCCGTTACCTCCGCACTGAGGAGGACGGCAAACCCCTCGCCGTTGCCGCCTATCGCCCCGGCGACGAACTCTGGGCCCGCTTCGAGATCACCGGCTTCCACTTCGGGGAAGGGAATCGCATCCAGGTGGAATACGGACTGAAGGTCTTCCGCCCCTCCGGCAAGCTGCTGTATGAGGAGCCCAAAGCCGCCGTCTTCGATGAGTCTTCCTTCTATCCCAAACGCTACGTCAACGGCATCCTCAACCTTCGCCTGCAAGGACTCAGCGCCGGCGAATATCCCGTTGTCCTCGAAGTCCGCGACCTGATCTCCAAACAGAATTACGAAGAGCGTTTCCCTTTCAAGGTTGAATAAGAAACGCCCGCGTCCTCTCCCACATCGGCTCCAGAATGTTCAGCAACTCGTGATCCGATTCCTCTTCGTGTAACTCGACGTTGGGCTTGCCGGCCGCAAATTCCCGCGACCACGCTACCGGCACCACGGCATCGTTCACGCCGTGAAAAATCAAACACGGCTGCGTCACCGCCGGATAAGCTTCATACTGCTCTCCGTCGCGAATCAAATCGTAGCGCAGCAGCATCTCTTTTCCTTCGCCGTAGTGATAGAACGGCATCACCCCGTCCGTCTGCCACCGCCGCAGCTTCTCTTCACCCAGGCTTACCGGCCACCGGGCCGCGAATCCAAAGCCGGGAGCCAGCAGCACCACGCGCTCCACCTGCGAAGCTTGCCTCGCCGCATACAACGCCGCCAGGTACCCGCCCAGGCTCGATCCGATCAGCGAAACATTTCGCCCCGCTGCTGTTTTTTCGATCACCTGCAACTGGCCCGTCAACGTCAGCCATTCAAACCGGCCCTCCGCCAGGTCCGGAATCTCCACCGTGACTCCCTCCCCCGCCAGCCGCCGCGCAAAATACTGCGCCTTCTTCGAGGTCGGCCCCGAAGCAAATCCATGCAAATAAATGACGTTCATTGGTTCTTCTTCTTCGTTGCAGGCGCCGGTTCAGCCGGGGGATCCTCAACGGTGAACTTCAGTTCGCTACTTGCCCCGAACATCTTGAAGTCGGTATATTGCGCGCGGCTCTCGATCATCAACACCCCATTCACTGACTCCGAATAGGTAACCGCGGCCGGTAACAGAAACCCATGCGGACTCATCACATAGTCGATCGAGGCGTGATGCTCCAGACTATACGACTTCTCTTTCCGCAGCGCAGTCAATGTCATGCGCACCGGCAATCCATCCTGCTCCCGCAAATACACCATTCCCTGAAACTTATGCCGCACCACATGCTTCCCTTCGAACACCGTCATCGCCGCACCGTCGGCCTCTTTCTGCTCATAGGAAATCACCGCCACCCGGTCCGGACCCACAAACTCCGTCCGCGCGAGCTTGAACGTGAAATTTTCCTGGGCACGGCGCACAAACATCAGGATCGCCTGCGCGAAATCGACATTGGCCGCTTCCTTCAGTCCGTATTGCTCAAATTCCTTCAGCAGGTTCTTCTTCGCCCGGTCCGCCTCACCCTTCATTCCCATCGCCAGGGTTTCGCGCAACTTCCCCTTCGCCTTTACCGTCTTTCCATCCACGCTCAGCACCTGTCGCAGTTCATGCAGATTCTGATCGTTCTGAAACATCGTGTAGCCATACTCGGAAACCAGCCGCCGTGTACGGAACTTCGGTTGGTGTACCACTCCCCGTTGCACAAACCGCGGCGGCGGCTCTTTCGCCACCAGTTCCAGATCTTCCTGGCCAATGACTTTTCCCGCCGAGCGCCCGAATGCTTCCGCCTCTTCCGCCAATCGCAACAGCAGTTTGTCCAGTGCGGGATCTTCCGCGCCCGGCAGCGCGAACACCAGCATCCAGAGCACTCCGAATACCATCCTTCCATTGTAAGGGCTGCCAGCGTTTATAATCGGAGAGTGCTAAAACGGATTTTTCTCACCGCTCTCCTTCTTGCGCTAGTGGGCTGCTCGAAATCGGCGCCCCAGGATAAGGCCATTGTGCAAAAAGCCTTGGTTGATTACCTCGCCGGCCGTTCCGGCATCAGCGTGGAAAGCATGGACATCGAAGTCACCTCCGTCACCTTCCGTGGCAATGAAGCGGACGCCCAGGTAACTTTCAAAGCCAAGGGCTCAACCGATGCATCCAATCTCATGCAGATGAAGTACGTGCTGGAACAGAAGGATGGCAAGTGGACGGTGAAGGGCCGCTCCGGCGCCTCTGAGCATGGTGGCCCCAGCGGCGGCAGCGGCTCGCAAGCCATGCCCGCCATGCCCCCCGGACATCCCCCCACTTCTGGCGCCGCCCCATCTGGAGAAAAAGCCGGAGAGAAAAAATGAAGCGAGTGGTCGTCCTTGGCGGAGGCCCTGCGGGCGCCTTCGCCGCACATAAACTGGCTCAGGCCGGTCTGGAGACTTTCGTCCTCGACGAAAAGCTGGCCTGGGAAAAACCTTGCGGCGGAGGCATCACCTACAAAGCCTACGAACGCTACCCCTTCCTGCGCGATAACGACACCCCAAAACAGATCGTCACCGAAACCTATATCGCGGCCCCTCAAGCCGGCTCCGCGCGCATGAACCTCCGCCAGCCGCTGCTCATCTACTCCCGCTACGACCTCAACAATCTCCTCCTCAAACGCGCCGAAAAAGCCGGAGCCAAGGTCGAAAAGACGCGCGTCCTCGGCCTTCATCGCGAAGACAAACGCTGGCGCCTGAAAACCCGTCACGGTGACCTCGATGCCGATTACTGCATCGTCGCCACCGGTGCCCGCAATCCCCTCCGCGATGTCGGCACCCAACTCCGTCCCGCCGACACCATGATCGCCCTCGGCTACTACGTCCCGGAAAACCGCAGCCACGTTGACATCCAGTTCCTTCCGGGCCTGGAAGGCTACATCTGGGTCTTCCCCCGCCAGGGCCATCTCTCCGTCGGTATCTGCGGCAAGGGGGAGCCCGCTCAGCAACTCCGCGCCCGTCTGGAATCCTACATGCGCGAGAAGCAGATCGACTACGCTAAGGCTCAGTTCTACAGCCATCTGCTTCCTTCACTCGAAGTCCCCGCCTGGAAAAGCAATCGCCTCGCCGGCGAAGGCTGGATGGCCGTGGGCGACGCCGGCGGCCTCGTCGATCCCATCACCGGCGAAGGCCTCTACTACGCCATGCGCTCCGCCGACCTCGCCACCGACACCATCATTCGCGATACCCACCCCGTCCACGAACTGTCCTCCGTCTACCGCCGCGAGCTCCATCACGACTTCGGCGAAGACCTTGCTTTCGGAGCCTGTATCGCCCAGCGCGTCTTCCTCGGCCGCTTCCTCTTCCGCGCTGTCCCCACTCGCATGGTCGAGATCATGAAGCGCAGCCCGCGCTTCCTCGAACTGATGCAGGATTTGTTCGCGGGTACCCAGCCGTACCTCACATTGCGCCATCGCTTGCTCCGCAATCTGAACGGTACGCTTCACGAAATCATGATGAGTTTCATGGTGCAACGTATTGTGCCAGGTGATCAGAGGGCATGAAAACAGAACGATCCGAAGCTTTATTTGAACGCGCCAAGCAGACCATCCCCGGCGGCGTCAATTCTCCCGTGCGCGCATTCCGCGGTGTCGGCGGTGTTCCCCGCTTCATCCGCCGCGGCGAAGGCCCGCGCCTCATCGATGAAGACGGCAACAGCTACATCGATTACGTTGGCTCCTGGGGCCCGCTGCTGCTCGGCCATCGTTTTCCTGAAGTAATCGAAGCCCTGCGCAGTGTGCTCGATGTCGGCACCAGCTTCGGCGCGCCCACGGAGCGGGAAATCGAACTTGCCGAAATGATTCGCTCCGCCGTCCCCTCCATGGAGATGGTGCGCCTCGTCAACTCCGGCACCGAAGCCACGATGAGTGCTCTCCGCGTGGCCCGCGGATTCACCGGCCGCGATCTCACCATCAAGTTCGAAGGCTGCTATCACGGCCATGTCGATAGCTTGCTGGTCAAAGCCGGCTCCGGCATGGCGACGCTCGCCATCTCTGACACGGTTGGTGTGCCCGCCAGTTTCGCAGCTACCACCATCGCGCTGCCCTACAACAACATTCCCGCCCTCGAACAGGCATTCGCCGACCATGGCGACAAGATCGCCGCGGTCATTATCGAACCTGTCGTCGGCAACATGGGTTGTGTCCCGCCGCTTCCCGGCTTCCATCAGGCGATCCGGGCTCTCACGGAGAAGCACGGCGCGCTCTACATCTTCGACGTAGTGATGACCGGCTTCCGCGTTGCCTACGGCGGCGCCCAATCTCTCTACGGCATCAAGCCCGATCTCACCACCCTCGGCAAAGTCATCGGCGGCGGACTCCCCATCGCAGCCTACGGCGGCCGCGCCGACATCATGTCGAAGATCGCGCCCGTCGGTCCCATCTATCAGGCCGGCACGTTATCCGGCAATCCCATGGCGGTCAGCGCCGGTCTCGCCATGCTCCGCCACCTTGCCGCGCATCCGGAAGTCTATTCCGATCTCGAACGCCGCGCCGCCATGCTTTGCGCCAACCCGCCCAAGGGCATCACCATCAACCGCGTCGGTTCGATGTTCACCTGGTTCTTCACCGATAGCCCCGTCATCGACTGGGACACCGCCGCCAAATCCGACAAAGCGGCTTATGCGAAGTTCTTCCACTGGATGCTGGAACACGGTGTCTACCTCGCCCCTTCGCAATTCGAAGCGGCCTTCCTCTCTGCCGCGCACACTGACGCCGATATCGAGCACACCATTCAAGCCGCTCAAGCGTTCTTCCATCAATGATCCGTCTTGCATTCGTCGCCCTGCTGGCCGCACTTGCTTCCGCCGGCCCACTCACTGAGGTTCACGTCGACTCACTGCGCTCCACAGAGCGCATCCGTGTAGCCCGCGATTCCGGCTACTTCCCGCGCTCCACGGTGACCCGCGGCGGAGCCCTCGTCATCATCTATCGCTCCGGTGCAGGCCACCAGGGACCCAAAGGCGACCTCGTCTCGGTTCGCTCCACCGATGCTGGCCGCACCTGGTCCGCGCCCGTTCCGGTAGCCATGGATCCCGATGCCGACGACCGCAACCCCGCGCTCGGCACCGCCGCCGATGGCACCCTGGTTGCCGCATTCTACTGGCGTAAGAGCGTTCCCAACGAACAGCCCGTGTCCAAAGTCGGCTTCGTCTACTCCAGCGACGAAGGCCGCTCCTGGAGCAAGCCAGTATGGGCTCCCGAGAATGCCTCCTGGCGAACGTATTCTCCCTATGGCCGCATCCTCACGCTCAAGAACGGCCAGATGGTGCTGCCCGTCTACTACCGCGCCTCCACCTGGCTGCTTCGTTCGAATGATAACGGCAAAACCTGGGGAGATCTCACTCTCGTCGCCAACGACATCAACGAGACCGGCTATGTGGTGCTTCCCTCCGGCGAATGGGTGCTGGTTGGCCGCGACTCCAACGTGCATGGCAGCCATTCCCTGGTGCGCCGCTCTCCCGATGGCCGGAAATGGTCCGAGCCAACGCAGCTCCTCACCAACCGCCGCCTGCCCTCCGATCTCGCCGTTCTCTCCGATGGTTCGCTCCTCGCGGTGCACGGCTATCGCACCATCCCGCGCGGCGCCCGAGCCCTCCGTTCCCTCGACGGCGGCAAAACCTGGCTCCCCATCGACTTCGTGATTCACGACAAAGCCGAGCACAACACCGATACCGGCTATCCCTCCGTCGAAGTGATCAATGGCTGGGTTGTCGTCTGCTTCTATGACGCCAGCAACGCGCCCGACGGCAAAGCCGATCCCACTGGGGCATTCCTCGAAGTAGTAAGAATTCGCGAATCGGAAATCCTCAGCCGGCGATAGGCTCGCGTCCGCTGCAGGTACGAAGGAAAGATGTACGGCCGCTCGATGCAGGCTACGATGGATAGCACTTTTCCATTCTTGCTACGCACGGTGACTCCCGCGGCCCCATCGCCCTTGTCATCCGCCACCGAGAAACCCGGTACGTGCAGCCGCCATTCGAGAATCGCACCGTCACTTCGTAGATCCCCTTCTTCGATTCATGCGAAAAGAACAACAGCGATGCTCCTTTGTCCGAATCGGCCGGGTACACCAGTTCCGGCTTCTCGATTGTGCCGAAGCGGTATTGAATGTGACTCCATCGCCGGCCTACCTCTTCCTCCACGCTGCAAATGCGGATCAATTTGCCGTGCGCCGTCTCGCAACTGAATAGTGGGTCTGGGCAGGTGTCATCGGTGGCTGATGCGGGCCAGCACGCGAACGCGAGCACCAGGGTGATCTTCGTCCAGGTCATTCAGCCTCCTACCCCAATAGGGTAGTGCACCCGCCGCCCCACAGAAAATTTTCACCCCCCTGCCAATATCCCCATCCTTCCTCCCTCAATCCTAATCAGAGTTGCCATCCAGCAACCGCACTTGTCTGATTCGGAGGTTCCACTCATGAAGCTCGCTCTACTCACCACCTGCGCTATCCTCGGCTCCACGGCCCTGCTCCCCGCGGGTCTCATCAATTTCGACGACGTCAGCGGACCCGTCAACACCCGTGTGGTCCAGCAATCCAATCACTACTCCGCGCAGGGCGTTCTCATCCAGACGATCCAAAACGCCACAGACGGCCTGCAAGTCGGCGACATCTTCACCGCGACGCCTCGCGATGATGGCTTCGGAGTAGGTGCCTTCGCCACGGTCAACGCGGCCACAGCCACCTCCTCCCCGAATTTCGCCGTCTCGCACCACGTCGTCTGCGATCCCACTTGCCACGCCGTGTTCGCCAGCGATGAGCTCCTCTTCTCCTTCGACACTCCTGTGGCCTCCGCCAGCCTCGTCACCGATACCGCCAACCCTGAAGCTGCCGACGTCGTTCGTCTCATCGCCCTCAAGCGCCTCGGCGGCAATCAGTACCAGATTCTCGCCATCACCAGCGGCCTCGACAACGCCACCAGCTTCCCCGCCAACCAACTCCAGGTAGCGGTCGCTGGTGGCTTCACCGATCTGCTCTTTGAAACCACCACCGAAGCCGAAGGCATCGACGACCTCACCTTCACCGATGTTCCCGAGCCTTCCACGGTCTCCTTCGCCCTCGCCGGCGCGGCCGCGATCCTCATCCGAGGCTACGCCGCCAATCGCATCGCTTCCGCCGCAAGCTCGAAGGAACGCAGCCGCAGCCGGTGCTCATAAAGATCTGAGGTGAAGATCACCTCATCCACCTCGGTCTCCGCGAGAAACGCCGCCAGCCGCGCACGAAGTGTTTCCGGCCCGCCAATCGCCGCCACACTCATCCGCGTCTCCACGGCGAAGCGTTCCGCCTCGCTCCACCGCCCATCCATGCTCTCCACCGGAGGCGGCACAAACACCGCCTCTCCGCGGATCAATCGCAAATGCCTCTGTTTGGCCGATGTCGCCAGCCGCTCCGCCTCGGCATCCGATTCCGCGCCCACCAGCGGAACACCAGCCATCGTATACGGCCGTGCCAGGTGCGACGAAGGACGGAACTCCGCCCGGTAGATCGCCAGCGCGTCCAGCAGCAACGCCGGAGCAAAGTGGCTCGCAAAGGCGAACGGCAACCCAAGCTGTCCCGCCAGCTTCGCGCTATACGTGCTTGACCCCAGCAGCCACACCGGTACCTCGGTCCCCGCGCCCGGATACGCCATCGGACGCCGCCGCCCTGTGGTTACAGGCCCCAAATAGGCCAGCAAATCGTCCAATTGCCGGGGAAAATCTTCCTCGTTGGTCTTGTATCCCAATGCGTGCGCCGTCAGGCCATCCGATCCCGGAGCGCGGCCCACACCCAAATCAATCCGTCCCGGATACAGTGTCTCCAACGTGCCAAAGTGCTCCGCGATCACCAGCGAGGCATGATTCGGCAGCATGATGCCGCCCGAACCCACGCGGATCTTCGATGTCCCCGCGGCCACATGACCGATGAGAATGGACGTCGCCGCGCTGGCGATGCCAGGCATGCTGTGATGCTCCGCCAGCCAGAAACGCGTGTAGCCCCACTGCTCCGCATGCCGCGCCAGATCCACGGAATTGCGAAACGTCTCGGCGATGCTGCCGCCCTCGCACACCGGAGCTAAATCCAAAACAGAATACCGTGCCATGTTACTCCCTCATCGCCGCATGCAACCGCCGTCCCGCAAACCACGCCACCGCGAAGAAGAACAGCAAACTCGAACTCACTACAATCCACCGCACCTCCGGCGTCAAATATCGCGCCTCCCGAGGGGCCATGTCATAAGCCAGCGTCCCTTTCAATGTCACCACGGCCGCCGTCCGCTTCTCGGCGCGATTGTCCACCACCACCACATACTCGCCCGGTGTCGCAATATAGGATCGCAATGACCCACTCCGGTCAAATGGCGTGGCGGCAATCTCTGCCACCTCGCGCCCGGCGCGAAAGCGGCTCTCATCGGCCTGCGCCATCACAATCAGCCGCACCATGGGCCCCGCCGCCGCGGCAACGTATTCCACCGCCAGCGTCGCCGGCCGGTTCTTGATGGAAAAATGCAGTGACCGCGTATCCGTCGGTGGCACGCGGACGCTGCGGTCGATAATCGCCGTCGGAACAACGGCCAGCAACAATGCGAGAACAATCATGGAATCGCGGTGTGGACAATGCGTCCACCCACTACAGTCATCATCACACGGGTTTGTAGAATCTCGGCAGGCGGCACTTGCATAATGTCCTTCGAAAGGACCACAAAGTCAGCCAGTTTGTTCGCCTCCAGCGTCCCCTTGCTGTGTTCCTCAAACGCCGCATACGCCCCACCTTTGGTCCAACTCTCCAATGCCTCTTGCCGCGACAGCACCTGGTCCGGCATCCATCCCTCGCGCGTCACCGACGCATAGAACCCCGGCATCGGCGATGGTTCCTCCACCGGAAAATCCGATCCGTTCGCAATCCGTACGCCCGCCTTCAGGAAGCGCTGCCAGGCATAGGCGCCAAGCACGCGCTTCGATCCAACGCGCTGCTCCGCCCATCGCCTATCGCTGGTCGCATGCGTCGCCTGCACACTGGCAATCACGCCATACTTCGCAAACAGCGGGAAATCCTCAAGCGATACCACCTGGGCATGCTCCACGCGAAACCGCCTGTCATTGGCTCCACCCAGCGCCGATGCATACGCATCCAGCACCGTGCGGTTCGCCAGATCGCCGATGGCATGCGTATTCACCTGAAACCCGCGCTCCACGGCCTGCTTCGCCACCCGCGCAATCTGCTCCTGATTGAGGATCAGCAGCCCGCGATTCGACGGCTCATCCGCATAAGGCTCTTTCATCGCCGCCCCGCGTGAGCCTAGCGCACCATCCGCCATCAGCTTGATGCTGCGCACCGTCAGCCACTCCCCCACTTCCGGACCCTTCTTCAGCCACGCCTCCCAATGCGCCCCGGCCCCGCCGATCATCGCATACACGCGCGTCAGCAACTGTCCCGACGCGATCAACTCCCGGTAGGCCGCAATCTGTTCCGGGCCCACACCAGCATCGTGCACCGACGTCAATCCCAGCCGCGCGCATTCCTGCGAGGCCCGCAGAATACGCCGCTTCGTCTGCTCCAAGGTCGATTCCGGAACCTTGCGCGCCACCAGCCCGATGGCCCGGTCAATCAACACACCGGTCGGCTTGCCGGAAGCATCGCGATGAATCCGCCCACCGGGAGGATCCTTCGTCCCCGCATTCACATCCGCCATCTCCAGGGCCTTCTCATTCACCCACGCCGCATGTCCATCCACGCGGGTCAACAGCACCGGATGATCCTTCGAAACCCGCGAAAGCTCCACTGCATTCGGAAACGCGCTGCCGGGCCATCGCGTCTGATCCCAACCTCGCCCACGAATCCATTCCCCTTTCGGCCGCGACTTCGCTGCCTCTGCCACCTGCGCCACGACGTCGCTCGCAGCCTTCGCGCTTCGCAGATCCAGCATCTCCAGGCTGTCGCCCAATCCCGCCATGTGCACATGGCTGTCGATCAACCCCGGAATCACCGTCATCCCCTTCGCATCCACGCGACGCGTACCAGGCCCAGCGAGCTTGCCCAGGTCATCCCCCACCGCGACAATCCGAATCCCTTTCACCGCAATTGCCCGTGCCTTCGGTTGCCCCGCGTTCACCGTGTAAACATTGGCGTTCTCAACAATCAGATCCGCCGTCTGCCCCCACGCTGCCTGGGCCAGCAGGGCTACAATGAAAATCATGCAAGACAGTATGGCACAGCCGCGCATGGATGCCGCGGTGGATCTGGCCCGTTGGAAGAATGGCGTTGCCATCACCTGCGCGGTGGCTCTCGCCATCATTTTTTTAGTGGCCGGCGGTTGGAAAACCATCGATCCCTTCGGCGCATCCGCCCGTCTGTCCCAGGCGAAAGTCCCTGGCTGGCTCGCCCTGCCCGGCACCATCACCCTCGGTGCACTCGAAGTCTTCGGCACCATCCTCATCCTCATCCCGCGCTTCCGCCGTTGGGGGGCGCTGCTCATCGGAGGCATGACCGTCTTCTTCATCGGCTGGGTCGGCTTCTACTACGAAGCCCTCGCCGGTGCCGAATGTTCCTGCTTCCCCTGGGTCAAGCGAGCCGTCGGTCCCGGCTTCTTCATTGGTGACGGCGTCATGCTGCTCATGGCGGTCCTGGCCTATATGTGGGCGAAGCCCTCGGCCGGATTGAAGCAGGCCACTATGATTCTCGGTGGTGTGGCTGTGTTCTCCGCCGCCTGCTACGGCGTTGCCTACTCGCAGAACACCGGCACCAAGGCTCCCGATACGCTCACCGTCGATGGCAAACAAACCGCCATCAATGCAGGCAAAGTCTTCCTCTATTTCTACGACCCCGAGTGCGCCCATTGCGACGAAGCCGCGCGCCGCATGGCCACCTGGAATTGGAAAGACACCAAGGTTGTCGGCATCCCCACGCGTGTTCCCCACTTTGGTAAGGACTTCATGCAGTCCACCAAGCTCAACGCGGGCAACTCGTCAGACCTGGATGCTCTCAAAAAGCTCTTTCCCTTCGGCGATCCGCCCTACGGCGTATCGCTCGAAAACGGCCGCCAGAAAGCCTCGCACGTGATCTTCGACAAATCCGAGCCTCAGGCCGCTCTCAAAGCCTCCGGCTTTATTGAGTAACCCATTGGTTCGTGTAAGTCGCCGGCGCATCGAAGGGCGCCGACTTCACCTTCTCTAACGACACAGCCAGCACCTTCTGCAACGTCGCTGGCCCATCGGCAGGCATCTCGCCTGTCTGCGAATACATCGGCAGCGCCGCCCGCACGGTCTCCGCATAAAGCGCCTTATCGTCGCCCTGAAACGCCGCCGGCATCTTTCCCGCCACATCCCCGGGATTCGTCTGGAGAAACCGCAGCGTGTTCTTCATCGCCTTAGCGAGTGCCGCCGCCTCCGAAGGATGCGCCGCCAACCACTCTTCTGTCGAATACAAAACCGCTGCCGGATACTGCGTCGTCCCGAACACCTGCTTCACGCCATCCTCGGTGCGTGTATCGGCCAGAATCCGCACCATTCGTGCCCGCTGCGCCAGAATCGTAATCGCCGGATCGGCCATCACCGCGGCATCCACCTTGCCGCGTTCCATTGCCGCCACAGCCGTGGCCGACATCCCAATCCCGCTCACGCTCACATCCCCCGGAGCCACGCCATTCTGCGAAAGCAGATACTTCAGCATCAAATCCGTGGACGATCCAGGAGCCGACACACCCACCACCGCGCCTTTCAAATCGGCAATCGTACGAATGGTCTTCTTCGTCGCCGGTGACACCACGACGGCCAATCCCGGGAACCGCTGCATCGTTACAAACGCCCGCAGTTTCCGCCCCTCGGCCCGCATTTGAATCACATGATCGAAGAAGCCGCTCACCACATCCGCGCTCCCGCCCAGCAGCGCTTCCAAAGCCTTAGCCCCACCCGGAAAGTCACTCAACGTGACTCGCAACTTCTGCTTCTCATACTCCCCCAACTGCTGCGCCAAAGTAGTCGGCAAATACACCAACTGAGCCTGTCCGCCGACAGCGATTCTCACTTCGGCGCCGCCGCCACCAGACGAACCACACCCAATCAACGAAACCAACCAAATAGCTAATCCCAATCTGTGTTTATCTGTGTTCATCTGTGGCCTCCCTCAAGAACTCCACCCCCACCCGATGCATCTCCTCACTCACCGTGTCCGTAGTTGCCAGAAGCCCTTTACCCAGTCCGACGGCCGCCACATAAGCCGCCCGATCCTCCCCATAATGCGCCGCAGGCATCTTCGCCGTAATCTCCTCCGCACTATGTTCCCGCATAAACGTCATCGCCGCCATCACAGCCTCGCGCAACTTCGTAGACTCAGATGGATGCGCCCGTAACCAGGCAGGCGATGCCATCAACACCGTCCCGGGAAACGAAGACACCCCATGCACAGCCATCATCCCCGCCCGTGTCCGAGTATCCGCCAACAACTTCACAGCCCCAAACCGTTTCTCCAAATACCGGATCGTAAAATCCGAAACCACCCCGGCATCCACCACACCGCGTTCCATCGCCGCCGCTGCCCGCGCTGCCGTGCTGATCGCAATCGGAGTCACCTCGGAAGGATCCACTCCATTCTTCCGCAGCAAGTAATCCAACAACTGATGCGCCGTCGACCCCAATGCAGGCACACCCACCTTACACCCCTTCAGATCCGCAAAGCCGGTGATCTTCTTCCCACCCGCCGGCGACACCGCTACAGCCACAAACAACGAATCGAACACCGGCAGAAACGCCTCCACCTCGCGCCCCTGCTTCTTCAGTTGCAGCACCTGCGTGTAGTACCCGGCGAGCACATCCACGCTCCCGCCGACAAACGCTTCCAATCCCTTCGATGCGCCGGGGAACTCCGCTAACTCCACCTGCAACCCGCGAGCCTCGTAATATTTCAATTGCTCCGCCAGATACACCGGCATCATCGTCAGCGATTGCTGTGCCGCAATCCCCACGCGCACCACATTCGTGCGGTGCCCGCATCCCGCGCACACCACCAGCAAAGCCAACGCAACGAAACGCAAGGCTAGGAAATCTTCCCCGTCTTCCAATCCCAGCTCATGCGCCGGCCCTGGCGATACGACAGGTTCGCCAGATGCGCCGCGCCCGCTGCCGCCGCGCCCTGCCATGGCCCCTCGCCGCTTTGCTTGTTCCCGCGCACACATTCCAGGAACAGCTCCTGATGCGATGTGCCCCGCTCCATTGCAATCTCCTTCGGCTTCGCCGACGCCGGCCGTTGTGGCGAGCCGTTCTGCGCGAAGTACGCCTCGCGCATCGCCTTCGGCCAGGCATTCGTCGCATAGCGCTGCACATCGGATTGCTGCGGCTCCAGATGATGAATCAGCGACCCGCGCGAATTCATCTGCAGCGTTCCTTCACTGCCGTATATCATCACACCCTGGTTGCCGAACGAGTTGCCAAGGTTCACCGAAATATTCGCCAGAAACCCGTCGTAATCAAAGACGGACTCCATCATGTCCGGCACTGTGCGCCCATCGTTCCAGCGGTAGATGCCGCCTTGGGAAACCACCGACTTCGGAGCCGGCACATCCATCGCCTGGTGCAGCATCGTCAACAGATGGACAAACAAGTCCGTCGCTACGCCGCCCGAGTATTCCCACCAGCAGCGCCACCGGAAGAAAATCTTCGGATCAAAATCCTTCTTCGGGGAAGGCCCCAGAAAGCGCGGCCAGTCGATGGTCTGTGGCGAGGCATCCGGAGGAATCGCATACACCCACGCGCCTTCGGCATTGTTGCGCCGCGTGTCCATGCGAATCTGGTTGACCTTCCCGATCGCCCCCGACTTGATTAACTCCCTCGTCTTCTGCGTCAGGGCCGCCATTCCCGCGCCGCTTCCGATCTGCATGATCTTCCCCGAAGCATCGGCTGCCTTGGCCACCTCGATGCACTGTTCAATCGACCAGCACATCGGCTTCTCCAGGTACACATGCTTGCCCGCGGCCAGCGCCTCCAGCGCCATCTGTTTGTGCCAGTGATCCGGCGTGGCAATCACCACCACATCGACATCCTTGCGCTCAATCACCTTGCGGTAATCCCGCGTCGTCTCAATGGCGCCGTTCGTGACTTCCTTCGCCCGCGCATGATGTCCGTCGTAAATATCCGCTACAACCAGCGCTTTCACACCCGGCAGCTTGTAGAACTCCTCCAGAAGATACATCCCGCGGATGCCGGTCCCGATGAAGCCGAAGCCGAGGGAGTCATTGGCGGCCACCGCTTTCTGCAGGGCGGCTCCCTTCACAAAGTTGTAAACAACGGCTGCCGACCCAGCCTTGGTAAACGTGCGGCGCGTAGGAGTCATGGCTCCATTATTACTCAGCGCATCCAACCTTCTGTAGAAGCATGTCGATGGATGGAACCCCTTTGACGAGGAGCGCGTCAGGCACTGCGCATCATTCCGGGAATAACGGCTGCGATCTGGACCTCTTCCGAAGTAACCCGGTAGTAGACCAAAAATCGCCCGGCAACGAAGAACCGATATCCGCGCATCACACCGCGCCGACGGATAGGATGAATACGTGGGTATCGGTCGAGCATGTCAATGGTCACCGCCGCATCCCGCTTCGCTTTCTCGGGAAGCTCGGCAAACGCCTCGGCGGTCATTGCCTAAAACAGAATCTTCACAGTTTGTTGCGAAGCTTTACGTCATCCCAAGTGACAACCCGGCCGGCGCGGAAGTCGGATTCGGAACGGTCCCGCAACAAACGCAAGCTCTCTCCAACAATTTCTTCGCTGCGGTCGGCAATTTCTTCCATGCCTTCCCGTGCGTGCAACAGGTCCGAGAGCGCTATACCCAAATCGCCATCGTACTCGATGGCCAAGTCCGAAAGGAGCCGATCTGTCGACTCATCAATTTCTATCTCTCGGCGTACCATGCCGAAAGCATAGCATACGCTCCGTTGTTCAATACCCTTGCAGCCAGCGCAGTTCAAGAGCCGAACAAGTCCTGAGCACCCAGTATTCGAAACTTGGTGAACGTGCGGCGAGTAGGAGTCTTGGCTCCATTATGCGACGAAAGTATTGAAAAAGTGACCTGCTCTTTCCTGCGAGAGATTGTGCTAGGGTTAGGACCTATTCAGCAGGAACGACAGGGCTTCACCCAAATCCCGTAACATGTGGAGCCCGAATGAACCGGAGAAACTTCGCGAAGGTTGGCTGCGCGGCAGCGTGGACGCTCGGGGTTCATGCCCAGACGCGCGCTACACCGGGCGGCGGCACCGTCCGCCAGGAATGGCTCGACCGGCGCAAGGAGCCGATTCTTGAGCCGTCCCTGCCGATCATCGACCCGCATCATCATCTCTTCATCCGGCCCTGGGCGCACTACATGAGTGATGAGTTGCTCAAGGATCTCAGCAGCGGCCACAACGTCATCGGCACCGTCCATGTACAATGCCGCACCATGTACCGCAAGGATGGGCCCGTCGAGATGCAACCCGTCGGAGAGACGGAGTTCGTCAACGGTGTTGCCGCGATGTTCGCCAGTGGGATATTTGGCGAAAGCCGTGCTTGTGCGGGGATCGTCGGACAAGCCAATCTCATGCTGGGAAGCCGCGTGGAGCCGGTGTTGGCCGCGCATCTTCGCGCCGGTGGTGATCGCTTTCGCGGTATCAATCACACCGGCACCCCGTTAGGAATCGGGGCTTATCGCGGGCGGCGCGACGAAGTGTTCTCCCGCTGGTCAGCATCGATGAAAGCCCTTGCCGCTCACCCCAACGTCTTCGTGAAACTGGGTGGGCTCGGCATGCGCTACATCGGATTGGATTACGGCACGCAAGCCGAGCCGCCATCGTCAGAAGTCCTGGCTACCGCCTACCGCCCGTTTGTCGAGACGTGCATCAAAGCATTCGGGGTTTCCCGCGTGATGTTCGAGAGCAACTTCCCTGTTGATAAGGTGTCGTACAGCTATCCGGTGTTCTGGAACGCCTGTAAGCTGCTCACCAAAGGAATGAGCGCCAGCGAGAAGAGGGAGTTGTTTGCCGGTACGGCGGATCGGTTCTACCGGCTGCACATGCTGGGCCGAACACAGGCTTGATGCGCATGTAAAGGTGATCTGCTGTTCATGGGACCGTTGCATCCGCCTGCTGCAATAGCGGCTGCATGACCGAAACTTTGGGAACGGGAGGCAAAACACCCTGGGGCACCGCACTCTCCTAGAAGAGAACTTCTGTCAGTACTTCTCCAATGCGGGCGGCACGCCCCCACCGCGCGCCGCATCGGCATGATACGTTGAGGCAGGAGCGGCAAACATGATCCAACAAGAGCCATCGTGCCCCCAGATCAACATCTCCAAGTTCGGAATCGGAGGCAATGTGGGCGGGGCCATTGTTGCGATCGGTATCGTGCTGATCGCGCTGATTGGCATACCTGTGGCACGTTACCTGCTCCCGCTGGCAGTCTTGCTCGGTTTGGTGATTGCCCTGGTTCTCCATTTCATCAAGCCGAAACCGATTGAAACGGCACTCGCTCTTGCCCACCATCCTCCTGCGCAGAAGCCATAGCCGCGCTATACCCGGAACCCCTTTGCCGTGAGAATCGGCATCATCATCCGCTTCAAGTTCTCCCCCAGGATCAGCTTCTTCGCGGCATCCGGCACCGTCGATCCAGTTACCTTCGCCAACTGAGACCCTAAACTCCGTCCCCCCGCATCGCTACCCCAGATGATCCGCTCCGCTCCCAGCTCTCGCACCGCCATCTCGACAAACCCGTTGGTTGGATCGGACCCGGCCAGATCGACCGAAAGGTTCGTCTGCCCGCGCACCGCCCGAATCCCCAGTTCCCAATTTCCTCCGGTATGCCCGCAAATGATGGGAGTCTTGGGATGCCGCTTGGCCAACTCCACCACATCGAGTGGCGTCGACTCCCCACCCAGGTTCCCTCCTGTCTTCCACCACGTGTGCTGGAAGATCACCGCCTGCATCGCCGCTGCTCGCTCAATGATGGGATCCAGCGCCGGGCCGCTCGCCTTCTGTGCCACCCACAGCTTCACTCCCACCATTGGCCCGTTCTTCACGCAGCGGTCGAACTCGCGCAAGCTCTCTTCCAGATAGTTCGGGTTCAGGTACACGAACGCCCACGCGCGGTGGCGCCAATGGTCCAAGGCGCGCAGCACCTCATCATTGTGAGAACGCATCTGTGCAGGCGATGGATTCTCCTCGCGGCCAAAGCCCAGGTAGATGCAGAACCGCTCGATGCCCATCCGGTCCCCTAACCGGATCACCTCCGCCATCCCCTCTTCCGGCGTGCGCCCGCCAAAGCCCGAAAAGTGACAATGCAGGTCCCAGATCATCGGCCCGCTCCTCCCATCAACATCCGCGCCGTGCCGGTACGCAATTTCTCTAACTGCGCTCCCTCGGCGCCCGCCTCCTTCATCTTCAACAGCGCCGACTCGAAAAGGAAGAAAGGATAATACGACCCGAAACACAGCGAATCGGCCGCATCGCCTTTTAATAAGTTTGCTAATCCGTGTACGCTCTCCACGGCACAAAAGTCCCAGTACACCCGGTCCCAACGAACCGGGCGCGGATGGTTCAACACCAGCACCCGCAACCCTTCGATCTCACTTGTTAATGAGGGCAACACCTGTAACGGCACAGGTGTTACGCGCAGTAACGCGTGTTGCGTCCTCTCATCTTCCATCTGCGCCGCAATCTGCACGATCAACCCACGCTGGGCCGCCGCACGAAGCAATTCGCGGCCCACCGCATCCTCCAGCCGGTACCCATGATAGTTGGGATGCAGCCGGATCGCCTTCATCCCATAACGCTCCTGACAACGCCGCAGATCTTCCATCCAATCGGGCAGCATCGGATTCACACACCCCACCGGTTTCAGCAGTCCACCGCCACTCTTCCGGCATTCCTCAGTCAGGCGGAGGTTTACCGCGCCAAGGTCGCGATGGAGCAAAGCGTCGAAACTGCCGGCCCACGCCTCCACTACACCTGCGGATCGCAGTTTTTGCACGAGTGTCGCGGTCTCATCTCCTGGCACTCTTCGGAACGGCCAGCGCGATACGTATACGTTCGTGTCAATCATTGGCTCAGCGATTGTATCACCCCACCAACGTGCTTCCAGTCCTCAGTCATTTCGCCTATATTGCCATCGCGCTATCGCGTTACAAATGTAACGTCTACGCAACACACACTACAAATTTCTCTGTTACAATAATGAACATCGTTCAGGATTTGCTTCATGGATCAGAGGTCGCTTCTCAACCGGGGCAATCTCCTCCGCGTTATTCCCGAATCCCTGGACGCGTTCTTCGTAACCGCGAAGAGCAACTCGTTTTGGAGGGAAAGTATGAACAACTTAACACCGATGAGGCTCAGACAGGGCCTCAGGGCCTACCTGCCCTACCTGTTCTGTCTCGTTATGCTGCTAGGTACTGCCGCATGGGGACAGGAACGATTTGGCGAAATCAATGGCACTGCAACCGATCCGAGCGGTGCGGTCATTCCGAATGTGACCGTCACCGTTACCAACAAAGTCACGGGTCGCGTTTTTCAAACTCAGACCGGCGCGGATGGCCGTTTTGTGGCGCGCAACCTCGAACCCGGACGCTACTCCGTGAAGTTCGAGATGCAGGGCTTCGCGGCGCACGAAGCTGCGGATGTGAACCTGCTGCTGGGACGGACACTGACTGTCAACGCCCCCATGGCTGTGGCGAAGTCGGAACAGGCTGTGCAAGTTACCGAAGCCGCCCCACTGATTGACACGACCAACACCACCATCGCGCAGAACATCACCGCGGAAGAATTTGACCGGCTGCCCAAGGCCCGCAGCTTTCAGAACCTCGCGGTCATGTCCCCCTCGGTCAACTCTGGTGTGATCGAAGGCGGAATCCAGGTCAACGGCGCCAGCGGCGCTGAAAACAACTTCACCATCGACGGCATCTCCACCAACAGTCTTATCAACGGACAGTCTCGTCAGGATGCTGTATTTGAAATCCTGCAGGAAGTCCAGGTCAAAACCGGCGGTATCTCGGCCGAATTCGGCGGAGCTCTCGGCGGCGTGATCAGCGGCATCACCAAGTCCGGTGGAAATGCGTTCCATGGCGATATTCATTACTACCTATCCGGCAATTCGCTCAGCGCGGCTCCCGTAAAGCGGCTTCTGCTGAGCCCCACCGATGACACGACCACCCGCTACTACAACGATGCCAAGCAAAAGGACAACCGGCACGAGGTCGGCTATACGCTCGGCGGCTACCTTATCAAGAACCGCGTCTATTTCTTCAGTGCGGCTTCTCCCCGCTACTATCGCCGCTCGTTCGACTACAACTTCAGCAACGGCCGTGAGAAGGATACGATCGAGCAGAAGCGCACCGATTACTCGGTGTTCGAAAAGCTCTCTTTCGATATCACCAAGAACCTGCGTGCCAGCGTGAACTGGCTCTGGACGCCGACCCGTGTCGACGGTGTGCTCCCCGGTTACAACGGAGAATGCGCCAACTGCACGACGTCCTCCAAGGCGGCCAACCAGATCCGTAAGACCCAGGGCTTCTATGCTCCCCAGGCCAACTACGGCGCCACCATCGACTGGGTAGCCACTCCCACCACTCTGTTCTCGATCAAGGGCGGACGTTTCTGGGACAACTACCGTGACTACGGGCTGCCGAACATCACCCCGGTCACCTACAGCGTCCCCGGCACCGGCCTTCCCTTCGCCATTCCCACCGAACTGCAGCAACCCACCGGCTACACCAACACCCCTCGCGTTTCGGTCAGCAACTATGACATCGCCACCCGCACCTATGTGCAGGGCGACGTCAGCAAGCTGATCCGCGCCGCCGGCAGCCATGACCTGAAGGTCGGCATCGGCACGCAGAAGATTGCGAACAAAGTGTTCACCGGCTACCCGACGGGCGGCTATATCAACGTGTTCTGGAATCGCGCCTTCAACTCCTCGGTTCCCGGCGGTCCGCGCAACGCACGTGGCACCTACGGCTACTACGAGTTCAACTCGATCGGTACCGAAGGTTCGACGGGCGCGCACCTGAGCAACATCTATATTCAGGACAACTGGCGCATCATGCCCCGCTTGACCCTGAACCTCGGCTTCCGCTTTGAAAAGGAAACGGTCCCCTCCTTCCAACGCAGTGTTCGGGACATCGCCTTCTCGTGGGGCTACGGCGACAAGTTCGCTCCTCGCCTTGGCGCATCCTACGATGTGTTCGGCAACGGCAAGATGAAAATCTGGGGCAGCTTCGGCCGCTACTACGATTGGGTGAAGTATGAACTCGCCCGCGGCACCTTTGGTGGCGACTACTGGCGCGTGCAATACCGCACGCTGGATACGCCGAACGTGTTCAGCCTGAACAGCACGAATCTTCCTGGCCAGGACATCTGGAACCCGGCAGTGCCGAATTCCTTCCGCAACCGCCGCGTGGCCGGCTTCGACACCATTGATCCGCAGATCAAGCCGATGGCCAGCGACATCATCAACGCGGGCGTGGAATACGAAATCGCCCCGCAGATGGTGCTCCGCGCCAGCTACGTGAACAACCGGCTCCTCCGCACCATTGAGGATCTGGGCGTTCTCGTCAACGGCGACGAAGTCTACTACTATGCCAACCCTGGCGAAGGCGGCGCGCTCACCACGCCGACCTCCGGTTTGACCAAGCCGTTCCCGACGCCGAAAGCCGAACGCCGCTACGACGCCATGGAACTGCAGTTGACCAAGCGTTTCGGCAAGTGGTTCGGTTCGGCCAGCTATGTCTATAGCCGGCTGTACGGCAACTACTCCGGTCTGGCGAACTCCGACGAAATCCGCTCCGGCGCTGATGGCGCTGGCGTGTTTGCCGTCGCGCAGCAGTCCGGTGGCCAGCTTTCGCGCCCGGGCGGCAACGCCAACCGCGCCTGGGACATCGACGAACTGCTGTGGGATTCCAAGGGCAACCTCAATCCCAAAGGCCGTCTCGCCACCGATCGCCCGAGCGTGCTGAAACTGTTCGGCTCGCGCTTCTTTGATTGGGGCAGCAGCCAGCGCTCCGACATCGGCGTGTTCTTCTACGCCGCTTCCGGTACGCCACTCACTACCCTGGTCAACACCATTAACGGCACGCAGGTGTTCGTCAATGGCCGCGCCGACTACGGCCGCACTCCCTTCCTGAACTACACCAACCTGGTCATTGGCCACGAACTGAAGTTCGGCGAAGTGAAGCGCCTCCGTTTCGAGTTCAATGCGGAGAACCTGTTCAACCAGCAGACCGCTCGCAGCATCTGGACCCAGCTCAATCGCGCCCGCGCCAGCGCTGAAATCGACCTCAGCGGCACTGACCTCGCCAAGGGCTACAACTTCGACTCGATGATCCGCGGCACCTCGGAAGGCGCCAAGGCATTGAGCCCGCTGTTCGGCATGCAGGATATCTTCAACCCCGGCTTCTCCGGCCGCTTTGGTGCGAAGTTCATCTTCTAGCACGAACAAAACCGCTTTACCCAACAAAAACGGCGTTTCCCTTCACCGGGAGACGCCGTTTTCCTTTATGCTTGTACGGATGCAAGCTCTCGACTGGGTTGTCGTTGCCGCCTACTTCTGCCTTCTTGTCTGGATCGTCTATAGATCCTCCCTCCACCAATCGACCTCCGCGGACTACTTCCTCGCCGGCCGCCACATCGGCTGGTTCGTGGTCGGCTGTTCGCTGTTCGCCTCCAATATCGGCTCGGAGCATATTGTCGGATTAGCCGGCGGCGGCGCCAACAACGGCATGGCCCAAGCCCATTGGGAACTCCACGCGTGGATCATGATCGTGCTGGCCTGGGTGTTTGTTCCGTTCTACTACCGTTCCGGCGTGTTCACCATGCCGGAGTTTCTGGAGCGCCGCTACTCGTCCCAGACGCGCTGGGTCCTGTCCGTGGTCAGCCTGGTCGCCTACGTGTTCACCAAGGTTTCGGTCACCGTCTACGCCGGCGCGATCGTCTTCCAGACCCTGTTGCCCGATACGTTCGGCTCTCCGGACAACGCCTTCTGGGTTGGCGCCTTCTCCACGGTTCTTCTGACCGGCGTGTACACGGTGTTTGGCGGGCTGCGCGCTGTCGTCTATACGGAGGTTGCGCAGACGTTCATCCTCTTATTAGGATCGGGCCTCATCACCTGGTTCGGCCTGAGTGCGCTTGGCGGCTGGAGCGAACTGATCGCCTCCTGCAAGCCCAACGCTGCTAACTTCGCTCTGTGGCGCCCGAACACCGATCCGAACTTTCCCTGGCTTGGGGTGATGATTGCGTCCCCGGTGGTTGGCATCTGGTATTGGTGTACGGATCAGTACATCGTGCAGCGGACTCTGGCGGCGCGCAGCCTCGCTGACGCCCGCCGCGGGGCGATTTGGGGCGGCTTCCTCAAGTTGTGGCCCGTGATGATCTTCCTTGTCCCTGGCATGATTGGCTTCGCCCTGCATCAAAAAGGACTGTTGCACATTCCGCTCAAGACCGACGGTTCGGGTGGCCTGCTGGGCGATGCGGTGTTTGCGACCATGGTGCAATCGCTTCTGCCTGTCGGACTTCGTGGACTGGTGGTCGCTGGACTGTTGTCGGCGTTGATGTCTTCGCTGGCGTCGCTGTTTAACTCCTGCGCCACTCTCTTTACTGTGGACATTTACGAAAAATTACGTCCTGGTCAGAGCGAGCAGACGCTGGTTCGGGTGGGCCGCATGGCGACCGGATTCGTCGTGGTGTGCGGGCTGATCTGGATCCCGATCATGAAGAAGATCTCGGAAGGCAATACGGGACTTTACGATTATTTACAGAATGTTCAGGGTTTCCTGGCCCCGCCGATCACCGCGGTGTTCCTGTTGGGGCTGTTTTCGAAGCGCATCACGGCGCCTGCTGCCCTTTGGGGGCTGGTGGTCGGTTTCGTTCTTGGTATGGGGAAGTTGACGATTCAGACCCTGGCCAAGAGCGGGACGCTGGCGGCCGATGGCATGTTGAAGGCGATCGGGGATTACAACGGGTACTACTTTTCCGGAGTGTTGTTTGTTTTCAGCATGTTTTTCGTGGTGCTGGTGAGTATGTTTACCCCGGCGCCGACGGAGGCAAAGGTGCTCGGTTTGACGTATGCTTCGACGACACCGGAGCAGCGGGCGGAGAACCGGGCGAGTTGGGGGATGGCGGATGTCGCTGGAACCGTTGTGGTTCTGGGTTTGGTTGCGACCATCTATACCTACTTCACGTTCTGGCTGGACTAGTTTGTAGAGTGATGAAAAGTGATGAATGCGGCTCAGGGTGACACTCAAATCGGTGTCAAGTTTTGTAAAGCCGCCTGCTTGGAGCCGTGAAGAAGTGATGAAATGTGATGAATGCGCCATTTCGGGAACGGCCCACTGCGGGCTGGCTTCAGGATAGCGTGAGGTTTGTGGAACCGTGACGCGTCTGGGGGGTGTCGTGTTGATGGAGAAGGAGTTATTTGGCTGAAAGGATGGTCACCGCAATGGCAGTGCGCTCCGTTCATCCGCAAGTACGAGCGGACTGGCTATAATGGCGGCGATGTGGCGGACTATCTCCCAGTGCATTTCCCTGATGCCAGCCGGATCCACTGCAACCATCGATCCCGACTTCGCTCAGGATGTCGAAGCCGCTATCGCCGCACACCAAGGCGAGCACACCCGTCAACTTCTTGAAGCGGCGGCTGGGGAAACCGGCGACGAGGAACTCGCCATTTGAAGTGCTGAGGAAGGTTAGAATCACAACAAATTCGTAGCGCAACAAGAATGTTGTGTTCTGGCCGGCTCCCCAGAAGCAGATGGATTCATCACTTTCGTCGATAATGAGAACCACATGCCCCACCCCGCCGCGACTCTTCTCCAGAACTCCACCCGCATCGCTGTCCTCACCGGCGCAGGGATTTCCGCCGAAAGCGGCATTCCCACCTTCCGTGACAACAACGGGCTCTGGCGCAACTTCCGCGCCGAAGACCTGGCCACCCCTCAAGCCTTCGCGCGCGACCCGCACACTGTTTGGGAGTGGTACAACTGGCGCCGCTCCCTCATCGCCAAGGCGGAGCCGAATCCGGGCCACTACGCGCTGGTTACCCTGGAACGAGCCAAGCCTGACTTTACACTGATCACGCAAAACGTGGATGGCTTGCATGCCCGGGCTGGTTCGCGTGCCCCCCTGCTGCTGCACGGCGACATCTGGACCCTCCGCTGCACGCGCTGCGGGGTATCCATACAGGATCACACCCCCAACCTCGAAACCCTCCCGCCCCTCTGCCGCTGCGGTGCCATCCAGCGGCCCGGTGTCGTCTGGTTCGGCGAAGGGCTCCCTCAGGACATCTGGCGGAAGGCCGAGCAAGCCGCCCGGGCCGCCGAAGTCTTCCTTGTAGTCGGCACTTCCGCCCAAGTCTATCCCGCCGCCGGACTCATCCCGCTCGCGCAGTCCTCGGGCGCTAAGGTGATCGAGATCAATGCTGCCGAGACGCCGGTGTCGGCATCCGTCGATTACTCGCTTCGCGGCCCCTCCGGCCAGATTCTCCCCGAGCTTCTGAAGTAGGGCGACTCGCTATAATGGCAGCCATGGATCCTTTGCGCATCAGCGAAGCCGATGTGGTACGTGACATTGCGGCCATTCTGCAACAGGTCCAGGCCGGTGTGGAAGTCGTTATCGAGCGCGATGCACGGCCGGTTGCCGTGATCCGTGCGGCTGCTCCACCGCGGCGGACCATCTCCGAGTGCATTGCGCTGATGCCTACCGAGTCCACTGCAACTATCGACCCTGACTTTGCGGAAGATGTTGAAGCCGCCATTGCTGCACATCGGGAACCTCTGGAGCCACTTGCTTGGGATTGATGCTCGGCTCGACTGCAGTCGTCTCTGCTGAGCGTCAAGGCAAGACTGCCCGGCAATTTTTGGAAGCTGTGGCCCCGGGGCTGAACATTATTTCGATCTAGCCGCAGCGCAATCCGGCATCGCATTCAAGTCGCCGGAGAGGACGGCGGTCGGGTCTACTTCCTCTTCTTGGAGGAGTAGCAGTTATTCTAAGAAGGAACCACCATGAAAATCGGATACTGGGACGCTTTCAGCGGCATCAGCGGGGACATGAGCATCGGCTCTCTGCTGGATGCCGGGGCATCCTTTGAGCAACTTACCGCCGGGCTTACCTCGTTGAACACGGGAGCCACCTTTCGCTGCGAACGCACTATCCGCAAGGGCATTACTGCCTCCAAGTTCCACGTCGATTACGAGCCGCAGAGTAAGCACCGGCACTTGCACCATATCACCGCCATGATTGAGGGCTCCGCACTGCCGGACGCGGTGAAGCAGAACTCCCTCCGGGTCTTCCAGAACCTCGCCGAAGCGGAGGCGCAGGTCCACGGCACCACCATCCAAAAAGTCCATTTCCACGAAGTCGGCGCGGTTGATTCGATCTGCGACATCGTCGGTGCTTGCCTCGCCCTGCACTTGCTGGGGGTCGAGACCATCCACTGCTCGTCGATCAACGTCGGCAGCGGCACGGCTAACACTGAACACGGTGTGCTGCCGGTCCCTACTCCTGCCACGGCCCTGCTGCTCAAAGACAAGCCCATCTATTCCGCGGGGCCGGTGATGGAACTCACGACTCCCACTGGCGCGGCGCTTGCCGTCACGCTCGCGGAAAGCTTCGGCCCCATGCCGCCCATGCGCATCCAGTCCATTGGCTATGGCGCCGGCGACCGCGATTTTCCGATTCAAGCGAATGTACTGCGGTTCACGCTGGGGGAAACTACGGGGGCCACGGAAGCGACCACGGTCACGGTGCTCGAAGCGAACATCGACGATTGCTCGCCGCAAGTGCTCGGCTACGCCATGGACCGCCTCTTCGCGGCCGGGGCGCTCGATGTCACCATTGAGCCGTTGCTGATGAAGAAGAACAGGCAAGGCTCGCTGCTGCGGGTGATTGCCACGCCGCACACACAGGAGCAGATGGCGGAGATCATCTTCCTCGAAACTTCGACGCTCGGTTTGAGAATGTACAAGGCCGAGCGGCGGGTGCAGTCGCGGCAAATCATCGAAGTGGATACGCCTCATGGCAAAATAAGAATGAAGGTGTCCGGCGGCGGCAGCTTTGCTCCGGAATATGATGATTGCCGCAAACTCGCGGAAGCCTCCGGAACCCCGCTGAGGCAGATCCTCGCCGACGCCAATCTCGCTTATCTGAAGATCACTCGATGAAATACTACATTACGGTCCCTATCTATTACGTCAACGCCGCGCCGCACATCGGGCATTTCTACACCACCATGGTGGCCGATGCCCTGAAGCGCTTCAAGCAAATGCAAGGCTATGAAGTGGTTCTGACCACCGGCAGCGACGAGAACAGCGTCAACGTGGAACGCGCCGCCGCGGCCCGCAATATGACCCCCGGCGACTACGCCGCCATCATCGCCGAAGAGTTCCGCCGCACCTGGGAAAAGACCAACCTCGCCGTCGACCGCTTCTTCCGCACTTCCGATCCGCGCCATCACGAAACGGTGCAGTGGCTGTTCCAGCGCTGCGTGGAGCGCGGCTGGATCTATAAAGGTTCCTACACCGGGCAGTATTGCTTCTCTTGCAATCTCTACGTCAATGACGCCAAGCCCGGTGATCCGTGCCCCGATTGCGGCCGTCCCACGGAAACGGTGACCGAAGAGAACTACTTCTTCAAGCTGTCGGCATTTCAGGACAAGCTGCTCAAACTCTACGAGGAACACCCTGAGTTCATGCAGCCCGAGATCCGCCGCAACGAAGTGATGTCGTTCGTGAAGCAGGGGCTGACGGATCTGTCGATCACGCGCTCCAATCTCACCTGGGGCATCTCGGTGCCGGTGGAAGGCAAGCACATCTTCTACGTGTGGTTCGATGCGCTGATTACCTATCTCACCGCTGTGCGCAACGACGAACTCTGGCCCGCCGACATTCATTTGATCGGGAAAGAGATCATCCGTTTCCACGCCATCTATTGGCCGGCATTCCTGATGGCTGCGGATCTGCCGCTGCCGAAGCGGGTTTTTGCTCATGGTTGGCTGCTGTTCGACAACGAGAAGATGAGCAAGACCAAGGGCAACATCGTGCGGGCCACGCCCATTCAGGACGTGATCGGGATTGAAGCGTTGCGCTATTACCTGTTGCGTGAAATCCCGTTTGGCTCGGATGGCAACTTCACTTACGATGCGCTGGTCACGCGGTACAACGCTGACCTGGCGAACGGGCTCGGCAACCTCGTCAGCCGCACGCTGAACATGATCAGCCAGTATCGTCACGGTGTTATTCCAGCGGCTACGGCGAACACCGGCGATGAGATTGCGGCCAAGGCCAAGGAAGCGATTGCGGGCTACCTGAGCTGCTTCGAGGCGTTCGAATTCTCGAAGGGGCTGGAAGCGCTGTGGTCGCTGCTTTCGAGCGTTGATAAGTTCATCGTGACGCAAGCCCCGTGGAAGATGGTGAAGGAGCCCGATGCCCAGGCGGCGCTCGATGCTACGCTCTACACGGCGCTGGAAGTGTGCCGCATCGCCACGGTGCTGCTGCATCCGATCCTGCCGGACGCCACGCGCAAGATCTGGGCGCAACTCGGCATGACGGAGCCGATCGAACAGCAGAAGATCAGCGAGACGGCCTGGGGCCAACTGCCCGCGGGGCAGAAGATCGGTCTGCCCGAAGGCGTTTTCCCGCGCATCGATGCCAAGATCGCCGTGCCGAAGTTGATTGAAGCCGAGCTGGAAGAGAAGGCACGGCAGGATCGCCTGCTCGGTAAGACCGCCGCGGCGGAACCGGAAGCCGCGCCTGCCAATATCAGCCCGATTGAACCGTCGATCAGCATCGACGATTTCACGAAGGTGGATCTGCGCGTGGGACGCGTGCTGACCGCGGAGAAAGTGAAGGGGGCGGACAAGCTGCTGCACCTCTCCGTGGACATTGGCGAACCGCAGCCGCGCAGCATCGTGGCGGGCATCGCTCTTGCCTACAAGCCCGAGCAACTCATTCATCGCAAGGTGGTGATCGTGGCCAACCTGGAGCCGCGCAAGCTGCGTGGGCTGACGTCGCAGGGGATGATCGTGGCCGCATCGCTCGAGGGCGGGTCGCCGGTGCTGGCGGCGTTCCTCGAAGATGTGCCGGTGGGCGCAAGACTGAAGTGAGTCTCGTCGATTCCCATTGTCACCTGGACGGTCCGCAGTTTGACGCGGACCGCGAGGCCGCCATTGAGCGTGCGCTCGATGCGGGCGTTACTACGCTGCTTGCCATCGGGACCGGCAACGGGCCGCCGGATCTGGAAGCAGGGATCCGGCTGGCGGAGCGCTACCCGCACATTTACGCCACGGTCGGCGTTCATCCGCATCACGCCGCCAAAGCGACGGATCGCACGATTGTAGAACTCGAAGGTCTGCTTCGTCATCCAAAGGTTTTGGGGCTCGGCGAAATGGGGCTCGACTACCACTACAATTTCTCGCCTCCGGAAGTGCAACGGGATGTATTCCGGGCACAACTGGACCTGGCTGCACGTTTTGGGAAGCCCATTATCATCCACACCCGCGAGGCGTGGGACGATACGTTCGCCATTCTCGAAGCGCAGTGGAAAGGGAAGGGAATCATGCACTGCTTCAGTGGCGGCCCGGCGGAGGCGCAGCGGAGCCTGGCTCTCGGCTTCCACATCAGCTTTGCTGGAGTGGTGACGTTTCCCAAGGCGGTGGATGTGCAGGCGGCTGCGCGGGAAGTGCCGGTGGACCGTTACCTGATTGAAACCGACGCGCCGTATCTGGCGCCGGTGCCATACCGCGGCAAACGCAATGAGCCAGCCTTCGTGAAACATACAGCGGATAAATTAGCCTTAATTCGCGGTGTCTCTCCCGAAGAGATCGCCGCTCAGACCACAATCAACTTCCGGACCCTGATGGGACTGGCCTGAAGTACGTTAAACTGGAAGACTCTACATGGGCTTTTCAAGCAGACTGGGGCAATCGCTCACGGCCAAGGAAATCTTCGACCTCGTCAAGGACGACTTGAAGAAAGTCGAGGCCGAACTGAGTGTCGAATCCGTTGCCAGCGTGGAAACGGTAACGGCCATTGCGCAGTATCTGCAAAGCGCCGGCGGCAAGCGCATTCGACCCATCCTGCTGCTGTTGGCGACGCGCATGTCCGGCCCTGTGAATCCGGCCGCCATCCGCATGGCTGCCATCGTGGAACTGATCCACGCCGCAACGCTTATTCATGATGATGTGATCGACGCAGCGCAGACGCGGCGTGGCCGCCCTTCGACGAATGTCATGTGGGGCAATCACATGTCCGTGCTGGCTGGCGATTGGCTCTACATGCAGGCGTTTCAGATTGCTTTGCGGGAGCGCAATTTTCATGTGCTCGACATGCTGATCAATCTGACGCAGATGATGGTGGAAGGGGAGTTGCTGCAGTTGGAGCGGATCGGCAAGATCGGGGTTTCCGAAGCCGACTACATGCAGTTGATCGACCGCAAGACGGCCTGTTTGTTTTCGGTGTGCGCGAAGCTGGGCTCGCACATTGCCGGTGCGGACGACGCATCGGAAAACAAGCTGGGTGAGTTTGCGTGGAACCTGGGGATCGCATTCCAGCTGGTGGATGATGTACTGGACTTCACGGCTCGGGAAACCATACTCGGCAAGCCGGTGGGCGGGGATTTGAGGGAAGGCAAGGTCACGCTGCCGTTGATCTACGCCCTGGAAACGGCTTCTTCGGAAGAGCGGGGCATGGTGGAGCGGGTGCTTGCGGACCGGAATTACGACAAGGTTCCGTTTTCGAAGATTCACCGCATGGTGGAGCGGCGCGGGGGAATTGACCGCGTGCGGGAGCGAGCCAAGGAGTTCACGGAACGGGCGCGGGGGTTGATTGCGGAGTTTCCTGAGTCGCCGTATCAACGGGCGCTGGCGGCGGTGACGGACCTGGTCACTGACCGGGACCGCTAGTTTTCTCCCTGGTAATTCTCCAGCACCACGATGTCCCGGATGCTGCGGTCCGTACGGTGATAGATGATCTCCGTGCCGGCGGCATTGACTGTAAACAGCAGTAGATCCGGATGAGGCAGTGGACCCAGGATGCGGACGGCGCCCGTGTTGGCATTCCAGTGGGCGAGTTCTTTCCCAAACCCCGGCTTGCCGACGATGCGAGTGGTAAACAGGATCCCGTCCGCTACCGGGTACCAAGCGGAGTCATGCGCCTCGGGCAATACTTTGTGTTCGTTGCCTCCCGTGGGGTTGACGGCCCACAGTCCGTCGCCTGTGCTTGTGTAATACACCACCCCGTGTGCCTCGATGCCGCGGTATCCGCCTGCTTTCGTGATTTGTACAGGGCGTCCTCCTCCTCCGCGTGGGGACTTCCACAGTTGGTGCTGGCTTGTCTTTGTGGTGGCGGCGTAGTAAATCCATTTTCCATCTTGAGACCACGAAGGTTCGGTGGCCTGGTGTTCGGGCGGCGAGATGCGGAGGAAGTAGGTGCCGTCGCGCCGGACGGTATAGATGGCGCGGTCTTCTCCTGCATCCGTTTGGAGAAAGCAGGCAAAGAGCACTTCTTCGCCGTCGGGCGACCAGTGGGGATAGAGCACCAGCCGGCAGCCGTGGTTGGGGAGGGCGCGGGCATTGCCGCCATCGGCGTCGCTGATCCATGCCTTCATCGCGCCGTCGCGGTCCGATAGGAACACGAGGCTCTTGCCATCTGGAGAGAGTTCCGGCTGCCAGTCGCTCGACGGCGAGGACTGGAGGGCTCGCGGCGGTGCAGCGGGTGCATCCGGACGAGGAACGGGGGCCGCGTAGAGATTCTCATCCGCCGCCGCGACTTCCAGTGCTACCCGTTGGAGGCTGCCCGGCCCTCGAAGCGGGATCGACGGATGAAAGGGAACGTTGGGGACGCCGCGTATCTTTACTGGATGCGCGTTCGGGGCGTGGGCGTCGATGCGGTAAAGCTGGTAGCTGTTGTAGTAACCGGAAGAGAACAGGATGTCTCGGCTATCGCCGGTCCACGCCATCCCTTGGAGGATTTCGTTTAGCCGGGTGAGGCGGCGCACTGGCTCGACGATGGTGTGATCCTTGTTCACACTGCTGACATACAGGTCGCAACGGCTGAGGGAGGCACAGCGGCTGAGCGCGGCGAACTTTCCATCCGGCGAGAAGGCGACGGTGTAGTCGATCGAGTTGCTGGTTGGAGTCAACGGGCGCATGGCTCCGGTGGCCACTTCAATCAAGTATTGCGACGGGGGATCGAGTTGTGTGGGGCGGTGCAGGGCGGACAGGTACAGTCCATCGGGAGTCCAAGCCAGGCCACCCAGATTGACGTGTGCCAGTTTCTTCTCCGGGCCACCGGTGGAGGGTACCAGGTAGACCGCTCCGCCAACGCCCTCATCGCGGACAAAAGCCACCGATCTCCCGTCGGGAGACCAGGCGGGACGCGAGTCTCTGGCTGGATCCGAGGTCAGCCTGAGAACCGTATTCGATCCCAGCTTTTGGATATAGATGTCTTCGTTTCCTGACTCATGCAGTTCACCGGAGAAGGCGACCGCCGTGCCGTCGGGGGAGAACGAAGGGTCGGCCTCCGCGCCGCGATGGTCCGTCACCTGGATCAACTTCGGTTGGGCGGCGGGCTCTTTGGTGCTTCTGGAATAGAGCATGGTGCCGAGGGCGCCAATGAGCGACAGGGCCGCGGCGATCAATGGCCAGCGGCGGCGAGTGGGGCGTGGCTGCTCCGTTCGTTCCTCGAACACAGGCTCGTAGGCGCCCTTGGGAATGGTGATGCGGATGGAGTCAGCTTGTCCGGTGCCGGCATAGTACGTATCCAATCTTGCGCGCAGCTTGCTGGCGCCGACGCGGACTAGGGCATCGGTGCGCGGGTCGAAGTCAGGGGGCTTCTTGTAGACGGCAACGGCGATGGAGTATTCCTTGAGCTCAGCGCCCCGGCCGGCGAGGTACTCCTGGACAACATGCTGGAGGAAGGAGCGAAGTCTTCCCGCCCGCTCGAACTCCGGACTTTGCAGAAGGCGAGCGAGGCACTCATCGATTCTCGTCCGATTGAGGGGGGCCATGGAGAGTAACGGTTTCCTAACCCAGCTTGGATGAATTATGCCACGATTTCTTTCCGAAACCACCTGGTATTTTGTGCGGTAACCGTTTCCGAACCTGGGGTAACTGCCTGATTCTGATCAGCCGGTGCGACGATGTCGTGTCGGGTATTCGTTTCTCCACCAACGCAATCTTTTCCATCCCCAGGAGGAACGAGTGGTACACGTATTGTTGACGTTCGGCTTGCTTTGGAGCCAGGAGAGCAGCCCGGTTCCGGCGTGGAGGCAGGTATTGAACCGTGCGGCGTATGCCATGAATGTGGGATCGCCGGAGACGGCAGGAATCTTTCAGGAAGCGTTCGGGCAAGCTGAGAGGGTAGCCGATGGCGGGCTGGCGAAGGCCATCGTGTCCAGCTTCTATTCGATGATTCTGACTCGCCAGGAACGGTACGGTGAATCAGAGCAGATGCTGCGGGCGGCGATGGCAGTGTTTAACCGGTACCCGCGGGAAGCAGGGGGCGAACACGTTGCCGCTCTCAACAATTTGGCGTATGTTCTGCATCAGACAGGACGTCGTGAAGAGGAACTGAAGTGCCTCCATTTGGCGATGGAGCGGGCTGAGCGGATACGGCCGGTGGATCCGATGATGGTTGTGCCGATTCTCGGCAACCTGGCGATGCTGTATGTGGAGAGCGGCGACTTCCGCCATGCACGCGAGGTTCTGGACAAGGCTGTGCCTTATGAAAACGACTCCCGGGTTGCGCAGCACCGGTACCGCATGCCGTTATTGAACGCGGCCTCGGAGTTTCATTTGGAACGGGGGGAGACGCGTGAGGCTCTGGAGAAGGCTGCGCTCTCGGTGAAGATCGCCGAGCAGAGCCGAGAAGGGGAGAGTGCCGAGCTGTCAGGGCCGCTGCATCAACTGGCGCGGGTGGAACTGGCGATGGGGCGGCTGAGCGCCGCGGAGCGGCATTGGAAGCAAAGGCTGGCGATCATTCGGCAACAACGTAGCAAGGACTATCCGCATCTGGCATCGATTCTGGTGCCGCTGGCGTCGCTGGCGCGGTTGCAGGGCCGAGATGCGGAAGCCGAAGAGATGCTGCGTGAGGCGGGGAGGATCGCGGAGTTGAGCAGACGGAACGCAGTGTTGGCCGTGGTGCAGCATGAGATGGCCCTGTTGGAGGTGAACCGGAAGCGGTTCGTGAAGGCGGAGCCTCTGTTTCGTTCGAGCCTCGCACTGACGGCGAATGCGATCGGCACGCGGAACAATGAATATGCCAGATGCTTGTCGGACTTTGCGGCTACACTGGCGGCGATGCGGAAGTATGAGGCAGCGGAAGCTGCTTTAGGGGAGGCGATCCGAACGACGGAGCAGATACGGACCAGGCCTGATCCTATGTTGCCTGCCATGTTGAACACGCATGCGAAACTGCTGGTGAAGCTGAAGCGGAAGGACGAGGCGCGGCAGGTCCAGGCTCGCGCGCAGGCGCTGCGGGCCGCGGGCGCCAGTGAGGGCTTTGGGCAGACGGTGGATGTGTTGGAGCTTAAGTAGTGGGCCGGGAGTCGCCGTTGCCGGCGAGGATGCGGCGCACGGAATCGGCGGCGAAGCCCATGGCGATGATGGCGGTGGCGGAGCCCCAGACGCCGAACTGATCGATCTTGTCCTTGGCTCCGGTCATGAGGCCGGCGAGGGCGATGCCGAGCGTAATGACGATGCGCACCAGTTCGATGCCGAGTCTGGGGCCCAAGGCTGAGAATTCGCGGCTGTAGACGGTGATGGTGCGAGGTCCGATGTCGCCGTGGGTGGCGCCGCAGGAGAAAGCCACTTTGATGTCGTAGTCGCCAGGCTTGGCGAAGTAGTGCGAGATTTCCCAGCCGTACTCGGGGAGTTCGGTGTTGTCCTTTTTGTAGGTGAACGTCCATTTGCACTGGATGCGTTCGCGGGCCTTGGCGGTCTGGTAGCGGGGATCGTCGATCTTCAGGCGCAGTGTGACGGCTTCATTCTGGCGCACCATGACGCGGTCGATATCGATGGCGTTCTTGTCGAGCGATTGCATGGCGGTGGTCAAATCGGTGACGCTGGCCCGCTGTTCCAATTCGGAGACCAGCATGTCGGCGTAAGCCAGTTGCTCCCAACTGGTGCAGCGCAGGGCCTGGAATAATTCGCCATCGACGGGTGTGGTGGGGCGTGGGGGAGCAACTGCGACCACGGTGCCACCGGTGGCTGTTGCCGCGGCGGCTGCGGCGGCTTGCGTGGCTTGGGCCGCGACGTAGGTTTCGTAGCGCTGGAGGATGAGGAATTTGTGAACCAGCCAATCGAGTTCCACGAATTTGAGGAAAGGAAGTCCAGCGGCAACACTGCCGGGCTGGGCCGCGGCTAAGGCGGTGAAGAGCCCGGGCAACTCCCGCTGCAGGGCTGGATGGGGATTGTTGAAGGCGGTCTGGACGAGGTCGAGATTGGCTTTGAGGTGGTTGCGAACTTCCTCTGTGGGAGTGGGCGAAGCGTGCAGATCGAACGCGGCCACGGTGTTGATGACTTGGGTGGCGAGCAGTTTCGCGGAGGCGAGATCTTCGGCGGTGGGCTTCTGCTTGATGAGCAGATCGAGCACCTGTTCGAGCGGCGATTTGACCTGTTCGACGAGCGAAGGCGGGAGCCCCTGGCGCTTCAATTCATGAAAGCGGCGGAGACTGCCGTCGATGTCGGAGAGCAACTGGACGCGCTGTTTCAGGGTTTGGATATCGGTCTCGGATTGATCCATAACCTGGACGAAATCGGGGCTGATGCAGTAGAGTTGGCGCAGAAGAAAGGCGGAGGATTTGCCCATTACTCCGGTGCCCGTGCCACCGCGCAACAAGTCTTTGATGCGATTGCGCTCGACGCCAACGGCCACACGGGGCTGCGATTGCAGAGTGGTGCTCAATACTCCGATGTCCTGGCCGAGTGTGCCCAGCGTGGAGAGCAGGCGCTGCTGGCGGCGGCGGTTGGGGATGTAGTTGAAGAGGAAGATGGCGAAGAATGCGCCGATGAAGAGGAGGAGGAAGGTCCAGGCTTCGGGGAAACCTGTTTTGGCTGTCTGGGCCTGCAGTTCAATGGGGATTCGCAAGGGGGCAATTTCCGCCGGTCCGGCGATGTTGAGGGCAACGGTGAGGGGGAGTTGCTTCTTTGGATTGGCGAGCCATGTGCTCCAATCGCTGCCGAGAAAGCCGGACTGATTTAAGGTAAAGGGCTCGGAACTGGAGGGGAGGATGCGGAGCGAACCTTCGGCGTGCTGGTCTTTGTGCTGCAAGCGCCACTTCACGTAATAGGTGATGTTGGGGTCCTCGTTGCGGAGCAGGAGTGCGGAGCTGCCATCGGTTTGGAGGATGGGCTTGTCGCCTTCGAGTTTGAGGGGTTTCAGATCGCGCCAACTGAAGACGGGGATGGTGGTGATCAGTTCGCGGCCACTGCAGATGGGGAGGCCCACCGATCCGGCGAAGGGAGATATCGCGGTCACCTTGAGGGTGACGTTGGCCACTGTGTCCTGCTTCATGACAATGGTGCGGACGGGCTTCTGGGCATCGTCGAGGAACTCGGCCTGGAGGCGCGCTTCGGGTGAGTGGCCGCAGCGGGTGGCGGAGAGGTCGACGTGCAAGTCGGCGCCACCGCTGTTGCGCAGTTCGAGGGTGGTAGAGCCCGTGTCCTTCTCCAGGCGGATGGTGTTTTCTCCCACCAGAACGACATCCTTGGTGGATTGGGCGCACAACGGCAATGCCAACAGCAGGGCGAAGCATCCCTTGGAATTCATGGGATTTCTCCTCAAATTCGGCGACGTTGGATCGTGTACGGATTATACACGGAATTAGCGGCGGAGAAAGTAGGTTTCCTTATCCATTTCGGCGGGCACGGCGATGTCGAAGAAGCCGATCATCATTTCACAGCGGCTGGGCTCGCAGTAGGTGACTTCGGCGGAAGGGTCGGGGTTGCGGGGGTTCGATGCGGAGTTGTCCCAATGGGCTTCGGCCTGGAGGCGTGCGCCTTTCTTGAGTAAGCGCGGCGTTTGGAGGCGGTACTGCAATTGCCAGAAGAAATCGTAGGGCTCGAGTTTGAGCAGGGTTTCGATGCGGCCGCCGGGAGCGACCAGGCGATATTCGAAGCTCTTTCCGCGCAAGTGGAGGTGGGGGAGAAAGCTGAGGAGGAGGGCATCGCCGGGCAGTGTGCCGCTGACGGTTTCCGAGTGGTCTTTGGCGAACGGGGGGATGAGGAGGCGCGGCTGGTTCAATTGCAAAGTGAGAACGTTGTAGCGCGGTTTTGTTTTGGCGAACCAAAGGTGGACCTGGGGCTGATCCTGGGTGGCGCGGCCGTAGGGGTTGTAGTGGATCTGCAGAACGATCTCGGAGCCTGGGGCGATGCGGCGGGCCATGTCGGGCGGGAGGGACATGGGGCCGCTGCCGGGCGTGTAGACGGCGAGGATATCGGCGGTGGTGGCGCCTTCTTCGGGTGTGGCGGTGAAGAACTGGTTAGGCGGGTGTTTGGCGAGCCAGGCGGCGCCGGGTGGGCGAATATAGACGACGAGGTGGTGGACGGCCCGGCGGTCAGTGGGGCGAACGTCGGCGCGGGTGACCCATTGCTCTTGGCGGAAGCCGGGGTTGAGGATGATGTATTGGTAATCGAGTTCGGACTTTGCGGGGATGCGGACGGGCGCGGGGGTGGTGAGCGTCCAATCGGGCTTGGGCAAGTCTGGTTGTGAGGATGAAGGGCGGGGCTGCGGTTTGCCTGGAGGCGCTTTGGCATCGGCCCACTGTTCGATGAGGGCGATCTCTTCTTTGGTGAGCGAAGGGTCGTTGGCGAAGTGGCCTGTGACAGCGAACCATGGCGGCATTTTGCGGCGGAGGACGGCTTCGCGGATGGCGCGGGCCCAGGGGCGCACTTCGGGGTAGGTGGTGAGGGGCATGGGGCCAATCTCGCCTTTGCGATGGCAGCCGGTGCAACGCCGTTCGAGGATGGGGGCGATGTGTGTGTGGTAATCGGGAACGGCCAACATCGCGGCGGCCAGCAGCAGCATGGGCCCATGCTAGCACCGCGCGGGTGTTGAGCGGCCTCATGTTAAAATTGGTTGCTTGACTACTTCCCCCCCGAAATTCAGCCGGGCCGCGGAATTCCGCGAATTGCTCCAAAACCGCATCTTCGTCGCCGACGGGGCGATGGGGACGATGCTGTACTCAAAGGGCGTCTTCATCAACCGCTGTTACGACGAACTGAACGTATCGTCACCGGCGCTGGTGAAGGAGATCCATCAGGATTACGTGAAGGCTGGCGCGGAGATTCTGGAGACGAACACGTTCGGCGCGACGCGCATCCGGCTGGGCGCGTTCGGCATGGCCGAAAAATGCCAGGCGATCAACGAGGCCGGGGTGCGCATTGCCCGCGAGGCGGCGCAGGACCGCGCTTATGTGGCGGGCGCGATCGGGCCGCTGGGCGTGCGGCTGGAGCCGCTGGGCCCTACTTCGTTTGCTGAGGCACATGCCTCTTGTGCTGAGCAGGCACAGTATCTAGTGGATGCCGGCGTGGATCTGCTGGTGCTGGAGACCTTCGGGGATGCCAGTGAGTTAAGGGAAGCGCTGTTTGCGGCGCGCGAAGTGGCGGGGCCGGAGATGGTGATTGCGGCGCACGTCACCATCGACGATTACGGCAACATGCTGGATGGCAAGGACGTTGCTACCTACGCTCACTTGCTGAATGAATGGCCGGCCGATATCATCGGCATCAACTGTTCGGTGGGTCCGAAGGCGACGCTCGAGACCATCGAGAAGATGATGCAGTACACTTCGAAGCCGATGAGTGCGATGCCGAACGCAGGGCATCCGGCGCGGGTGGAAGGACGGCAGATTTATCTTTGCTCGCCGGAATACATGGCGCAGTATGCACGGCGGCTGCTGTGGGCCGGCGTGAAGATTGTGGGCGGCTGCTGCGGCACGACACCGGCTCATATTAAGGAAGTGGTATCGGAAGCGCGGTCTCTGCAGCCAGGGCACAAGCGGTTGACGGTGACGACGGAAGCCGCCGAGTCGAAGGTGAAGGCGCTGGCGAAGGTTCCGGTGGCGGAGAAATCGGGACTGGGCGCGAAGCTGGCGGAAGGCAAGTTTGTTTCGTTTGTGGAGATATTGCCGCCGCGCGGGGTGGATGCATCGAAGGAGATTGCCGGGGCGAAGTTGTGTAAGGACAACGGCATCGATTGCATCAATATTCCCGATGGGCCGCGGGCGAGTGCGCGGATGAGCGCCCAGGTGTGCTGCCAATTGATCCAGCGCGATGCGGGGATTGAGACGGTGTTGCATTTCTGCTGCCGCGACCGCAATATTCTGGGGATTCAATCGGAATTAATTGGCGCGCACACGGTGGGCGTGCGGAACCTGATCTGCATTACGGGCGATCCGCCGCGGATGGGTTCGTATCCGAACGCGACGGCGGTGTTTGATGTGGACGCGATCGGGCTGGCGAACATTGTCACGAACTTGAATCATGGCCTGGATATTGGCGGCAATCCCATCGGTTCGCAGACGCAACTGGTGTTGGGCGTGGGCGCCAATCCGGGCGCGTTGAACATGGAAGAAGAGCTGCGGCGCTTTGGCTGGAAAGTGCAGGCGGGCGCCGAGTATGTGGTGACGCAACCGGTCTTCGACATTGAATTGCTGGAGGCGTGGCTGAAGTCCACTGCGCAGTACAAGATTCCGCTCATCGCCGGCATCTGGCCGTTGACCAGCTACCGCAACGCCGAGTTCATGGTGAACGAACTGCGTGTTCCCGTTCCGGAGCAGTATATGGAGCGGATGCGCGCGGCCGACAGCGCGGAGAAAGCGCGCGCCGAAGGGGTCGCCATTGCGCGGGAGATGGTAGAGCGGATCCGGCCCATGGTGCAAGGGGTCCAGTTGTCGGCACCGTTTGGCCGCTACGATATGGCGATACAGGTTGCCGAAGCGATCGGACCCAGGTAAACTCTCACACGAACGGAACAGAAGTGGCCACCGATCTTATCCAAATTGAGCAGGAGAACCCAAGCGCTGAGGCGATTGAGCGCGCTGCCGCGAGCATACGGAGAGGCAAGATTGTCGCTGTTCCCACGGATGGGCTGTATGCGATCGTTGCCGATCCATTCAACCTGATGGCGGTGGGGCGCGTCTTCGATGCGAAGGGGCGCGAGTTCAACCGTTCCCTGCCGTTGATTGTGAGTGATCTGCTGATGGCTGAGGAATTGGCCAAGGAGATTACGCAACGTTTTCTGGTATTGGCGCGGCATTTCTGGCCGGGGCCATTGACGGTGATTGTGCCGGCGGCGGCGAAGGTGCCGTTGAAGGTGACGGGCAACACGGGGCGGCTGGCGATGCGGCAATCGAAGTCGCCGGCGGTGAACGCGTTGTTGAAGGCGCTGGATCAACCGTTGATCGCGACAAGCGCTAACTTATCGGGGCAGCCGACGTGCAGGACGGGGATTGACACGTTCGCGACGATGGACGGACGGATCGACCTGGTGCTGGATGGCGGGTCGTGTTCCGGGCCGGGCAACACGACCGTGGATATCACCGAGCCGTACTGGCGCGTGATTCGCGAAGGCAGCATTTCGGAAAAAGAAATCGCGGAGTGTTTAAAGAGCTAGAGTTGCTCGCCTTGCGGTGTATACTGAAGGCGAAGCAGGCTCTAGATGCCGGACACCAACAGCAGTCCGAAGAAGCCGCTGAGCGAATCGATGTTGGCCTCAGCCACCGTTGATAACACACCTCGTATCGGCGTAGTCCTTTCCAGTTTCCAAGGCGGCGCGGAGCATGACGGCACTCCCATTCGTGGATTAGCCGATCCGCAGCCGGTACACAAAGAACTCACTAACACACAAGTAGAAGCGATGCTGCGCAAGGCCCTGGAATTGGGCTCGCGGGGCAGGCGGATGTCGCTGGGCGGTGTTTCCGGCGATGACTGGGTGGTGGTGAAGATCACCGAGACGCGCGATGCATCCACGGATCCACGGCTGCTGGCGGCGCTGCTGCGGATTTATGGCGAATCGAAGCAAGGGCAGCGGTTCACGATTGCCGAAGGCGCGCCGGCGCGGCCGGAATTGCTGGCGCTGATCGAAGACTGCAACCGGCGTTTTGCGGGGCGTCGCTTTGAGTATGTGAACCTGGCCGAGGCGGAGATGCTGGAATCGGCTGCGCCACGGCGCACGTTCGCGGCGAAGAATCCGGAAGGCATCTATTCGCTGGCGCGGGTGTTCCGGGAGTGCGACAAGCTGATCACCGTATCGCCGCTGCGCACATCGCCGGTGACCGGGGTGGCCTTGTCGGTGTCGAGCTATTTGGCGTTTGCCGGAAATCAGCAGCAATTGCCGTCGATGGGCGAGGCCGTGGATGTGCTGAACGATATCTATCTGCATCATCCGGCCGAGTATGCGATTGTGGGCGGCTCTTATCATCACGATGGGGAGCGGAAGATCCATCACAACGTGGTGATTGCCGGGCAGAATGCACTGTGCGTGGATGCGGTGGGTGCAGCGGTGATGGGCTTCGATCCGGAGAAACTGGCACTGTTTGACCGGATGGAACTGCGCGGGTTTGGGGTGGTGAACACGGATTCCATCTGGACGCGGGGGAATGAGATTGCGGAAGCCCGCGGTCCATTCCGCAAGCGGGTTTGAGGAGGCACGGGATGCTTCGGCGCGAATTTCTTTTGACAACGGCGGCGGCAGGGGTTTTGCCGTCAGCAGTGGACGCGAAGACGCGGATCGGGTTTGTGCGGTCGACGCATGCGAAGCTGCGTGCGCCGGCGCCGCTCGATGATGGGCTGACGTATGAGCAGGTGCGGGAGATGGTGTTTCAGGCGATTGCCTACGGCGCGCCGCGAGCCGGATCGCTGGAGGCGAAGATCAAGCCGGGCGCGTGGGTGGTGCTGAAGCCGAATATCGTGTTTCTGCGCCCGCATCCGTCGTATGCCAAGGGCGACATTACGGACTTTCGCGTGACGCGGGCGGTGCTGGAGTATGTGGCGACGCGGACCAAGGCGGGACGGATCACGATTGCCGAGGGCGGGACGTATCGGAGCCTGAAGGATCGGGCCGAGGACAACGTGGTGACCCAGGATGGGCGGCGGGTGACGGCGTACAACTTCGATTGGGGGCATGAGGAGTTTCCCGGGTTCCATGGGTCGCTGGGCGGCATGATGGACGAATACCGGCGCGCTGTTCCGGGGAAGAAGTTCGATTATGTGGATTTGAGTTACGATGCCGTGCGCGACGCGGGCGGGCGTTTTTTGCGCTTGCAGGTACCGAAGGCGGCGAATGGAGTGGGCGCGTTCGGAGCGCGGCCGGATTACTTTGTCACGAATACAATCACGAAGTGCGATTTTCTGATCACGATTCCGGTGATGAAGGTGCATTTGCAGAGCGGAATCACGGCGTGTTTGAAGAACTATGTGGGGACTGCGCCGCGCGAGGCGTATGCGACGCCGGGCGTGTTTCATAATGCGAATCTGCACTCGGGGCATTCGGCCGGTGGACGCATTGATCCGTTTATTGTGGACCTGGCTTCGTTCCATCCGCCGGACTACTGCGTGGTGGATGGCATCCGCGGATTGCAGACGCAGGAACACTCGGTGCACCGGGCCGATCAGACGGTGCGAAGCAATCTGGTGATGGCAGGGGAAGACCCGGTGGCGACGGATGCGATGGTGGCGCGGCAACTGGGGTTCCAGCCTTATGACATCGAGTTTCTGCACATGGCGGCACGGCGCGGGATGGGGACGATGGATGAGGGTTTGATTGACGTGCGCGGGGATGAACCGGATCGAGGGAGCGCGCGTTGGGAGAAGCCGAAGCAGTGGTACGGGCGCTGCAATCGTGAGTGGCTAATTGAGACGGGGGCGGGGAAGTGGCAGGCGCATCAGGCTCCGTTCGATACGTTAGATCTGGCCGAGGTGACGAAGGTTCCGGCAGGGCCGCATGCTTCTTATAAGGTGGCGGTGAATGTGCAGGCGAGCGGGCATCGTAAAGGGTATCTGTGGTTCGGGCTGCGCGGCCATGCGCATGTGCTGTTGAACGGCGAGCCGATGGTGACGCGGGAATCGGAGACGCGGTTCCGCATCGGGCAGTTCCAATATCCGATTGCTTTGCAGCCTGGGATGAACCGGCTGGAGTTCAGGGTGAAGCCTCGTGCCGGGCAGGCGCTGTTGAGTGTGTTGATCACGGGAGCGCGCAATGATGGGGATACGGTGGAGGGAGTCCGGTGGCTGGCGAGTTAGCTGTTCAACACGGCGCCGTTAAGCCTTGCGGAAGTCGTTGGGACCGGCTCCCTGACGGTCGCGGCTCAGAAACGAGTGTCGGATGCGCAACTATTTCTGACGCGGGCCAGGGGTCCGCCCTACCGGGAGGTTTGCGATGATTTCGATGACTCGCAGGGAATTGCTGGCGGCGCCGTTGTTGCCGCTGCCCGGGTTTGCCGCGGCGCTACCGCAGCCTGAGCCCATTGGGGCGTGGAGGGCGGAGACGGGAGACACGCCGATCGCGAATGCCACGTGGTTCAACGCGCGGGAAGGCGATGGGTTGTCGTTCCGCTTCAGGCCGGGGTTTCTGGCGGACTTTCACTGGCTGGTGGCGGACATGTTGTTGGATGGGAGCACGCTGGTGGTGTTTCTCATCACGCTGCAGGAGGGGGAAGAGGGGCGCAAGTTTACGTTCCGCTTTGCGGGGTTGAATCAATGCTCATTCCGGATGCGGCTGGATCTGTCGCTGACGGATCAGAACCGGTGGCAATCGGGGCGGGAAGGCGCGTTTCTGAAACCGATGGCCGGAGGGGACCGGGTGGATCTGGGGAAGGTGGACAGGCTGACGTTCACGGTGTCGCGGACGGCGGGGGATGCGGCGCGGATTTGCATGACGCCGTTGTCACCGGCGCGGTCGGCGGTGGAGCGGCTGGAGAAGCCGGTGTTGACGAAGGGGCCACTGCTCGATGAATTGGGGCAGAGCACGATTCATCGCTGGCCGGGAAAGACGCGGGGCGTGGGGCAACTGGTGGACCGGCTGCGGGCGCAATCGCGGACGGCTTCGGAACAGAAATGGCCGGCTACGTTTTCGGCGTGGGGAGGATGGAAGGCGAAGCGGCTGACGGAGGCGAAGGGGTATTTCCGCACGCATCACGATGGGGCGCGGTGGTGGCTGGTGGATCCGGACGGCTATGCGTTCTTTTCGGCGGGGGCCGATTGCGTGCGGCCGGATTGCGAGGCGCGGATTGATGGATTGGAATCGGCGCTGACGTGGATGCCGGATCCGGACGGCGAGTTTGCGGCGATGTATTCGTCGGGGCGTGGGGCGAAGTTTGCGAATTACCTGGTGGCGAATTTCATTCGGGCCTTTGGCAAAGATCAGTGGCATGAGAAGTGGGCGCAGGTGACGCTGGCCGAGATGCGGCGGCTGCGGTTCAATACGGTGGGCAACTGGTCTGAGTATGGGGAGGCGGCGAAGGCACGCTTTCCGTATGTGCGTCCGCTGAGTTTTTCCGGGCGGCAGACGCCGATGATTTATCGCGATTTTCCGGATGTGTTTCATGGCTCGTTTGAAGCCGATGCGGCGGCGTATGCGTCGCAGTTGCAGGCGACGGCAAAGGACCCGGCGTTGATCGGATATTTTCTGATGAATGAGCCGACGTGGGGTTTTTCGAAAGAACTGCCGGCGGCGGGGATGTTGTACACGACGGAGGCATGCGCGACGCGAAGCGAACTGGTGCGGTTCTTGAAGGCGAAGTATGGGGATGAACAGGCACTGGCATGGGCGTGGAAGGCTCCGCTGAACTGGCAGAAACTGGAGCGCGGGAAGTTGCAGATGGCGCTCTCTTCGCAGGCCGTTCCGGATCTGGAAGCGTTTACGGTGAAGATGGTGGAGCGCTATTTCACGACGTTGTCCGCGGCTTGCAAGAAGGCGGATCCGAATCATTTGAATCTGGGGATGCGCTGGGCGGGGGTGCCTCCACAGTGGGCTGTGGCGGGGATGAAGACGTTCGATGTGTTCAGTTTGAACTGCTACATGGAGAAGCTGCCGCGGGCGACGAGCGAGCAGATCGGGAAGCTACTGGGCCAGCCGGTGATGGTGGGGGAATGGCACTTCGGGGCCTTGGATGTGGGGCTGCCGGCATCGGGGATCGGGCGGCTGGAGAATCAGGTGGAGCGGGCGAAGGCGTATCGGGTGTACTTTGAAGACGCGGCGGCGAACCCGAATTGCGTTGGGGTGCACTGGTTCACGCTGTATGATCAGTCGGCGCTGGGGCGGTTTGATGGGGAGAACTATAACATCGGGTTTTTGGACATCTGCCACCGGCCGTATCCGGAGTTGTCTCAAGGGGCGATTGCCTCGCATGAGCGGATGTATGCGGTGGGATCGGGAGGGGAGCCGGCGTACACGGCGGATGTGAAGTATTTGCCGAAGTTGTTCCTGTAACTCTCGAGAATTGGCTGCGGTAAGATAGCGGCCATGCGCATTTTGGCCTTCCTTGTTGCCGCGGGCTTGGCGGCGCAAGATTCAGCACCACAGCCGAAGCCGTTGCCGACATCTGCGGCGGATCTGGAGCAAGGTGGAAAACTGTACCGGGGTTCGTGCGGATACTGTCATGGGCCGCAGGGGGATGGGGGAAAAGGCGCGGATCTATCGAAGCCCAAGCTGGAGCGCGCCACCAGCGATGAGAAGCTGGTGAACATCATCCAGAACGGGATTCCGGGCACGGAGATGCCCGGGGCGTGGCACATGATCGACAACGAGGTGCGGCAGGTGGCGGCGTTCGTGCGGACGTTGGGGAAGGTGGAATCGAAGCCGGTGCCGGGGGATCGGGAGAAGGGCAAGGCGGTGTATGGGAAGGCTGGGTGCGCGGGGTGCCACTCGATACGCGAGGATGGGCGGCCGGTGGGTTCGCTCAGTGGACCGGAGTTGTCGGTGATCGGATCGCGGCGCAGTGCGGCGCATCTGCGCGAGTCGCTGGTGGAGCCGGCGGCATCGGTGCCGGAAGGGTATCTGATTGTGACCGTGGTGCCGGTGACGGGTGCGGCGGTGACGGGGACGCGGCTTTCAGAGGACACGTTTACACTGGCGGTGCGGGATTTTGGCGGGCGGAATCATGTGTTCGTGAAGACTTCGTTGAAGGACATAAGGAAAGAGCCGAAGAAGTCGGCGATGCCGTCGTTTCGCGATAAGCTGAGCGCGGAGGAGTTGCAGGATCTGATCGCCTACCTGGCCTCGTTGAAGGAGCCGTCATGAGATTCGCTGTGGTGTTACTTGCTTCCACGCTGGCGGCGCAAGTGCCGTATTCGCGGCTGCTGAACGCGGGGAAAGAGCCGCAGAATTGGCTGACGTACTCGGGGAATTACAGCGGGCAGCGGTATTCCCCGCTGAGCCAGATCAATGCGGCGAACGTCGGGCGGCTGCAGGTGGAGTGGGTGCTTCAGACGTACACCACTGAGGCGTTTGAGACAACGCCGCTGGTGGTGGACGGGGTGATGTATCTGACCATCGGGCCGAATATGGTCAAGGCGATTGATGCGAAGACGCAGGCCGGGTTGTGGACGTACACGCGGCGGATTCCGGACGATCTGCGGCTGTGCTGCGGGCGCGTGAACCGGGGCGTGGCGGTGCTGGATGACATGGTGTACTACGGGTCAATTGATGCGCACTTGGTGGCTCTGGATGCGAAGACGGGCAAGGTGCGGTGGGATGTGACACTGGCGGATTACAAGGTGGGCTATTCGTCGACGGGTGCGCCGCTGGCGGTGAAGGATAAGGTGATCACCGGGATGGCGGGCGGGGAGTACGGGACGCGGGGTTTCATTGACGCCTACGATGCAAAGACCGGGAAGCGGGCGTGGCGCTTCCGGACGATTCCGGAGCCGGGCGAGCCGGGGAATGATACGTGGGCGGGGGATTCGTGGAAGACGGGGTCGGCGACCACTTGGGTGACGGGATCGTTTGATGCGGACACGAACACGGTTTATTGGGGGACAGGGAATCCGGGGCCGGATTGGAATGGGGATGTGCGGAAGGGGGACAATCTCTACTCGGACAGCTTTGTGGCGCTGGATGCGGATACGGGCGAGCGGAAGTGGCATTTCCAGTTCACGCCGCATGATACGCACGATTGGGATTCGACGCATGTGCCGGTGCTGGCGGAGATTCCGTTTCGCGGGGCGAAGCGGAAGGTGGTGTTAAGCGCGAACCGGAACGCGTTTTTCTATGTGTTGAACCGGGAGAACGGAAAGTACCTACATGGGAAACCTTACGCCAAGCAGACTTGGGCTAAGGGGCTGGACGACAATGGCAGGCCGATTCTGTTTCCGAGTACGGAGCCGACGGTGGAGGGGAATCTGATCTGGCCGTCGCTGGCTGGGGCGACGAACTGGTTCAGCCCGGCGTACAATCCGGGGACGAACCTGTTTTATGCTCCGGTGCGGGAGCAGGGGGCGTATTACTTCAAGGGGGAGGCCACGTTTAAGGAAGGGGCGCAATTCAATGGCGGCGGGCAGCGGACGAATCCGGATGAGGAGCCGTATGGGGCGGTGCGGGCGATTGATCCGGAGAGCGGGAACGTGAAGTGGGAGTTCAAGATTCATTCACCGGCCAACGCGGGGATTCTGACGACGGCGGGGAACCTGGTGCTAACGGGGGTGCAGAGCGATTTTGTGGCGTTGCATGCAGTGACGGGGAAGGTGCTGTGGCGGTTCCGGACGGGGGGACATATTGGGGCGGCACCGATCAGCTACAGCGTGGAAGGCAAGCAATATGTGGCGATTGCGGCGGGGCGGGGGCTATTTGTGTTCCGGTTGGGGGAGTAGGAGGGGGGGAATGAAAAAGGCGAGTCCGGGGGGACTCGCCTGATCCGATTGCTGTCTGCGCGTTGTGGAAGCAGCAGCTCCTTCCAATCTTCGAGAAGGTCGCGACTGACTAGCTGGCGGCAGCTGTGGTCAACAACGAATTGATCTTCGAGAAGATCGTGGAGATCTGGGTGGAGACACCGGGCATCACGGCGCCGGCGGCAACGGCCACGAAACCAGCCATCAAAGCATATTCGATGAGGTCCTGACCGCGGGTGTCTCTCCAAATGCGGAGCTTCCATACGATATTCACAAGGTTCTTCATTTTGTAAATTTCCTCTCCCTGCATGGGCAGTGTTTGTTTGCTGTGATTCAAAGTTACCATCCCCCGGATTTCATTCAAATCAGCAGAAGTCCCTAAGTGATCTAAGAATCCACCCAACCCCAGAGAAGGGCGTGTGGTCTATGTCATAAGAGGTGAACCATTGGTCCTACGACCGGCCCAGGACTGTTCTTTTGTAGGTTGCATTACAAAAGCGCGAAGCCCGCCGCTGGGTAGCGACGGGCTTCGGGATGGGGGTTAAGGCCGCTGATGGACCGGGTGGTCAGAGTTAGCTGGCCGAGGCGGTGGTGAGCAGCGATTCGATCTTAGAGAAGATCGTGGAAATCTGAGTGGACACGTTGGGCATGACGGCGCCGGCGGCAACCGCGACGAAACCAGCCATCAAAGCATATTCGATGAGGTCCTGGCCGCGAGTGTCTTTCCAAATCCGGAGCTTCCAGAGCATCCGCATCAGATCCAATTTACCTTTGTTCATAGTGTTCTTCTAATTCCTCTCCTGTCGATTTCTGCACCCATTCGGTGCACTCCTATTGGTTAACGATACGTGAAGTTGAGGTGATCTGAACATTAGCGAAAGAACTCAACTGGAGTGGTGGGTGTACCTTACTGATTTATAAAGGGTTAGTACGCCCATAATGGAACGGTGGTAATGGATACAGAGTTTGGGCAGGTGGGCAGGCAAGCAAAAAGGCCCGCCAGTCTGGTGAACCGGCGAGCCTTTTGGAAGGGTTGAGTGGAGTTTTCTCCTAGCTGGCGGCAGCAGTGGTCAACAACGAGTTGATCTTCGAGAAGATGGTAGAGATCTGCGTTGAGACGCTGGGCATCACTGCGCCGGCGGCGACGGCGACGAAGCCGGCCATGAGGGCATATTCAATCAAATCCTGCCCACGGGTATCTTTCCAGATGCGGAGCTTGATGACCTGTCGCAGCAGTGTCAGGTTTACATCATTCCAAGTTTTGAACATAGTTTTTGTTTCTCTCCTGATTAGTGGCACCGACTTACGATGCACAGTTCTATTGCAAGAATAAGCTTTGGGCGGAGGGGCTGCTATTAGCAAAAGCACTGATCGGGGGGAGATTTTCTCCGGGCTGGGGATAGGGTTGCACCTTATTGATTTGAAAGGGGTTGTTCTATGCCTGGTTCTGTAACCTGGATCGCATTGGTACTATGAGATGGGAGAAAGAAAAAGCCCGGTATCCTCGAATGGATACCGGGCTTTTGTGGCTGTAACAGCCGGATGATCGACTAGCTCGCGGCCGCAGTCGTCAAGAGCGACTGGATCTTCGAGAAAATCGTGGAGATCTGGGTGGAAATGCCAGGCATGACGGCGCCAGCGGCGACCGCAACGAAGCCGGCCATAAGTGCATATTCGATGAGGTCCTGACCGCGCGTATCTTTCCAGATGCGCAGCGCAATGACCATATTGGTGAGTTTCTTCATAAGTTTCCTCTCCTGCTTTGGCAGTAGTACTTGGACCAAACGTGTTCTAAAGGTATCACTGCTTCAACGCGAGGAGAATCGGGGAAATACCGCGAATAGGGGTCGAGAAGGGCCTAACCGATTACTGTTCTGCGGGCAACGCCTGAGATTTCAACCGTAGTTGGTATAAGGTATGCGAGTCAGCAATGACGGCAGCGGGGAAGAATGCGGTGGGGTAACGTTGCTGCAGCTGATGGAGGATTCGTTGGAGGTGGGGTCCTTCGGCGAAGGCGGAATTGGGGGTGTCTACCCAGTAGGTTGCGCCGGAGGCGTGGATGCTTTGGAGGAGTTGGGCGGGGCCTCCGATGGGGCTGTCCGCGGATTCGGCCGGCTGGTGTGAGTAGAAGAGGGGAAAGGGCTTGGCGGCAAAACCGCGGACGGCCTTGCGCCCTGTGTAGAGGTAATAGAGCGGGTCCAGATTGCCGAGGAGGATGGCGTTGGGCGGAGTTTGGCGCCGGATTTCGCGGAGCAGTGCTTCCTGGCGATCCCAGCCATCGGTATTGGCGGCGGGGGTGGGCAAGGGCGGGTAGCCAAGCCTTAGGGTGGCCTCGAGCCCCACGGTGAGGGAGATGGCTGCGGTGATGGTGATCAGGGCCATCGCGGAGCGGCGCACTCTAGGATGATTTTCCAGGCTGTGCCAGGCATGCCAAAGGATGAGGGGGAGAAACGGGACCACGAAGCGGCTGGGAATCCAGGCCCAGGCGCAGACGATACCGCCATACACCAGGAAGAGGAGGGTGAAGACGCCGGAGCGCTGCTTCCACAGACCGGCTACGGTGGCGGTTCCAACGGCGAGGGCGCCCAGGGCGAGCCAGCCTTTGGCGGGGATACCGGCGAGGAGGCCAGGGGCGAAGAGAAGCATCGTCAGATTCGAAAGGAGAATGGTGAACTTCTCGGATAGGGTGAAATTGGAGAGAATGTTCCACCCCTGGTAGTTTTCCTTAGAATAATAGGCATCGACGGCGCCGGCCGGCTGCGGTTGGGAGGCCACCCACCAGATCCAGGGGGCTGCCAGAATGGCGGCGACGGCGGCAAAGAGCAGGGCCTGGCGCCAGCGGCGGCCCAAGGCAAGGTAGAGTGCGCCGGCGAGGATCCAGGCGAGGCCGAGCGTGCGGGTGTGGAAGGCAAGGGCGGCGCAGATGGCGGAGACGGTGAGGAGCCGGGTGGAGGCGCGGCGCTCCGCGCGGCGGAAGGCAAGCAGAGAGGCTGTGGTGAGGGCGGCGAAGGGCGCCTCAGACAGCACCATGGTGCCGAGGTAAACGACCCAGGTGGAGGCGGCGGTAAGGCAGCAAATCCATGCGGCGACCGGCGCGGGCAGGTCTTCCTCGCGAAGCAGGCGGTAGCTGAGCCCGAGCCAGAGCAGTGTCGAGAGCAAAGGAATTAGCTTCAGCAGCGGCACATTTTCGGGAAAATTGGGGTTCCATTTCCAAACCGCGGCCAGGAGGATGGGGAAAAGAGCTGGATATTTCGTCTGCGGGATCTCAGAAGGGAGGCTGATGATGCGGTAGCCTTTCCCTTCGGCGAGGGCTTTGGCTGTGACGATGTAGACGCCGTCATCGTGGAAAGCGCCGACGGCAGGGGCACGGAAGGCGATGGAATAGGCAATGGCCAAGGCAGTGAGGGCAGCGGCAAGCCCCCACTTATGCCAGACGGACATGGGCGAACTCCTCGATGAGGCGGAAGGGAGTGCGGACAGAGGCCACGGACTCCCCGCGCTGCTCGATTCGATCCTGGTCGATGTGTCCGATTTCACGGGCCATGCGGAGGTATTCGAGCTGGACGGGATCGATGCCCATGATGCGGCAGCAGGTGGCGTCGAGGGCCGGGAGGTTCGGGCCCATGGCGATGACACCGGCGGGTTTGGGAGTGCCCTGGATGGGGCCGTTGCCTTCCATGCCGACGATGCCGTCGACGATGCCGAAGGAGCGGGGAAAAGCTTTGTTGAGGGCGAGGATGGACTGGGCGATTCCGATGTGGTGGAGCTCATTCTTCGGCCAGCCGTAGACTGCGCCGGGGACGAGGCCGAAGAAATTCTTCATGGTGAGGGTGGCCCCGGCCCAGTGATGGGTTTTCATTTTAGCGACGGAAACGATGAGGTCGGCGGCGAGGGCGGTATTGGGGAGATAGAGGCCGCCGCGATGGGTGACGTTCCTGATGAAAGTGACATCGTCGCGGTTCAGGTCGATGAAGGAGTTCTCAAAACGCTCAAGGCCTTGGCGGTAGTCGGCCTCTTCGGCGAGGAAGATGGTGTCGCGGCGGTGGCCGGGGCCTTCGCCAATGGTGACCGAGGCGGCGCCCAGGGCCTGGAAGGCGCTACGGGCGGCGGCAAGCACGGCGATGTTGGTGTTGACGCAGGTAGCGGAGTCGAACTCCACGAGGTTGGGCTTGAGGAGAATGCGCTTACCTTTGACGGCGAGGCCGCAGGCTTCGATGCCGCGGCGGAGGATGGATTCGAGATCGGCGCGGTAGGAGGGGGCCTTGGCGACGAAGACAGGGGATTTGCCGGGCGGGCCGGGAGGTGTTTCCGGGGCGGAGGAGCATCCGGCGGAGACCAGGGCCGAAGCGGCTGGCCAGAAGCGACGCCTGGAGATTGCTTCCCGCCATCCTATGCCGGTTTGAGCCATTGATGCCCTCCATTGGGACAAGCCAGGGCCTCCAGGGCGGCGACCATCAGATCCTCAGGGGGGGGGGCCGCGGCGGAGAGCGCGACATCGCGCCCGTAGTTGCGCAGACTGATGGTGAGCCAGGCCTTGGCGAGGCGGGACTTGGTTGCGAGCAGGTGCTTTTCGGCGGCGGCGACCGCGCCATTGTGGTCTTCCATTAATAGGCTGCCCTGTAATCCGAGTAAGGCAACGGCGGTGGTTTCGGGGTAAGAAGGAAGGTCCGTACGGAGGACGCGGCGGTTGCCGTAGTTCCAGCCGCCATCGGGGGAGCGGCGGTCGAGCATCATGCGTTCCCCTTCAAGGACGCGGTCTTTGAGGGCGGGGAGCGAGACCTGCGCAGCGGCCTTTTTGAGGGCGAGGACGCTGTGGGCGGTGGGTTCGACCCAACTGGAAGTATCGGCGAGCCAGGGCCAGCCTTTGTGGCGGCGGTCGTATTCGACGGGCATCTTCATGACCAGCGAGAGAGCTCGCTCCAGCCAACTGCCTTCGACGCCTTTGGATCCGAGCAACCAGGAGACGCCCTTCTGGAAGCGCGCATCGGAGACGCCGTGGACACAATGTAAGGTGACGACCAAGGCGGTGGCCCAACTGGAGAGCTGGATGTCCGCACCGGGGCGAAAGCCTCCATCTTCCTGCTGCCAACTACGGATGAGGCTCCAGCCGCGCATCCAGGCATCGGTGGAGGGTTTGTCATCGTGAAGGGCGAGGAGTGCGTAACAGGTTGGTTCTAAGCGGGATTGCTTATTGGGGAAATACCCCCAACCTCCATCGGAGTTTTGGGTGGCGCGAAGATGGGCCAAGCGGGATTGGCGCAAGTCGAAGGGCATCTGTTCCTTTATCGGATGGAAGTAAGCCAGAGAATAGTGCCTTACACGGCATCAGGGTTTTTCATTACCACTTCCTACAGTTCGACCCTACACATGCCGATAGAAGCGGCATGATGCAAACCAGACCTGAGGACCAACTTGCCATTGTTCTTGGCCAACGTCAACTCATCGCCGTCTGTTGCATGTTTCTGGTGACGATGGGATTGGTGGCGACATTGGCTTATGTAAGCGGACGATCGATTAGCGCGGCGCAACTGGCTGAGGGCCCGTGCAGTGGAGAGAAGGCGAAGGCTATGGTGGTGGAGCCGGCGTCGAATGTGGTGCCGACGCCGATGCATGCGCAGGCTGAGCCGTTGCCGGCGATGCCGAGGGCTGTGGCGCCTGCCATGCCGCCGGTGGTTTCGATGGCAGTGGATGCTCCGCCGGCGCCCGGGTCGACCTACTGGCAGGTAGGGGTAGTGGATCGGGGCATTGCGGCTGTGTTTGTGGAGCATTTGACGCGGATGGGGTTACGGGCGCGGATTGCGGATGGACAGAGCCCGGGGTTTCCGCGGGTGCTGGTGGGGCCGTTGCCGACGCAGGCGAGCGTGGACGAGGCGAAGGCGCGACTGGACAAGGGCGGGTTTCAGGCGTTCCTGAAAAAATACTGACTTGTACGGGAATAGACTCGGGCGGGGACGGGATACAGAGGGCAAGGAGTCCTTTGCACCTTTCCTTTAGAACTATCCTTGCGGCTTTGATGCTCGCAGTTCCTGTTTTAGCAGGCGGGCCCGTAGTGGGCCAAAGTCTTCCTGATTTTTCCCTTACATCGGCGCGCGGGAAGACGGTGCGCCTATCGGAGTTGACGGCCGGATCACCGGTGGCGTTGATTGTGCTGCGCGGGTATCCGGGCTACCAATGCCCTTTGTGCCAGCGTCAGGTGCACGATTTTGTGAAGCATGCGGCGGCATTTGAAGAGGCTGGAGTGAAGCTGGTGTTTGTGTATCCGGGGCCGCCGGATGCGCTGGATGCGAAGGCAAACCAATTTCTTCACGATAAGAATTTTCCGGACAGTTTCGAAATGCTGTTGGATCCGGGCTACGAATTCACCAATCTCTATGGGCTGCGGTGGGATGCCCCGAAGGAGACGGCGTATCCATCCACCTTTCTGATTGAAAAGGGAGGCACGCTGTATTTCCAGAAGGTGGCGAAACTGCATGGGGGGCGGACTACAGCTTCTGAGGTGCTGGAGCTTTTGCCGCGGAAGAAGGCGGGGAAGGCGAAGTAGGGTTTCTGCGATACAGCTCGGCTTTCACCAGGCCCCATCGCCAGAATTGCTGGCTGTGGCGGTGAAAGCCGTGTTGCGCCAGCATCGGTTCGTAGGGCGGGATGGATCTGGTTGCGAGACCGGTGGTCCAGCGGAAGAAGGCGTACATGATGGTGATCCACAGCCGGGCGTGAAACCGGGGCCAACCTTGCGCCGGGATGTGGAATTCGCTGACAATCCAGGTGGCGTGCCGGGTGGTGGCGATGCCGGCGATGAGCCGGGAGGCTTCAGCGGGGCTGAGGCAATCGAGGAAGAAATGGGTGACGATGGTGTCGTAGGCGTGGGGCGGGATCTGGTTGCTGGAGTGGAAGGTGACGCGGGCGAGGTCCGGGGCGGAGAGGCGGGCACGGGCGAGGGCAATCATTTTCGGGCTTTGCTCGATGACGTCAACGGTTGCCGTGGGGTTCGACTGCAGGAACCGGGCGAGGAAGCGGCCATCGCCTTCGCCGAGGATCAGGACGCGGCGGGCAAGGCGGAGTTCGGGGAGGAAGAAGAAGCGGCAGGTCTCGAGGAGACGGCCGAAGGCAGCGTATTCCAGCCAGCGGTAGATGGGCGCGAGCGGGTCGGCATTCATCCGATCAGCCAGATCAGGGGCGTGAGGAGGGCGGCATCGACGAGGACTCGTCTGGCGTTAAGTGAGAGGCTGGCGCGGGTCCAGTGCAGCAGGAGGATTGCGATGGCGCTGGCGGAGATGGCGAGGAACCACGGGCTGGGCGCGGCGATGGGGCTGAGGGCGAGCGCCCCTAACCACCAGGGGAGGAATCGGGAGATGAGGATGGTGGCGCGGTGAGGCGGCTTGCCCTGGCCGTTGCGCAGTTCGCGCCACTCCCAAATCTCGATGGCGACGAGGTTGGCGAGGCAGAGCAGCAGGAAAGCCGCGGCGGGTAGGAAGAGGTTGAGGCGGTGGGGAGTGAACGTCCAGCCGATGAGGAAAGTGCCGGCGGTGAAGAGCATCGCGACTGCGAATTCCTTTGGGATGCGCATGCGCTGGCGGTGAACGCTTCCCATGTAGAGAATCACCGCGGTGAAGGGGAGCATGCCGGTCTGGAGGACGGCGGGGCGCAACCAGAAGAGGACGGCAGCGAGATCGGCACAGAGGGCGAGGATGAGGAGGCTCCAGAGGAGGCGGCCGTGCCGGCGGTGGAAGCGGTGGCGTTCGGTCTCGCGGGTGGTGGGAGCATGGCGAACGTCGAGGAGGCGGTCAGCGAGGTAGATGACCCACACGGTGAGGCCGAGGGTGACACGGCCGACGGGGCGCAGAGGCACTGCGATGGTAAGGGCAAGGAATGCCTGCCAGGTGAGGGCAACGAGCGGAGCATCCAAGCCCAACAGATTCGGCCATAGCCAAATGGCCGGCCGCGATTGCGGCGTAGTGGTCATCTCTCTTCACCCTACGAAATCGAATCAGAAAGAGCAACGGAAGGATGCGTGCGGTGCCTTACCGACGGTCGGTGGGGTCGTCGTGGGGAGAATCGATTCTCCGCATTCGTCCCGAAAAAGGTTTGAAGGCTTGGCGCCGATGTGCTTCCTCACGGCAACCCGGTGGTTCGTGCGCGGATTCCCGTACTGAGATGTCACTGGGGATCATGCTCTCTGGACCGGATGTGCAGCTTAACGGTGCACACTTGACGAACTGTTCAGCCACGCACTGGTGTACTTGTGTTCATCCGGTTTACGGTACGTCGATGAACGGGGCTTTCGCGAGCCTCTCCATCGTGAAGTTCTCCGAGAGTGGAGCGGTGACTGGAACCAACTTGATTCCTCGGGGGATTGTCAATAGCATAGCGTTAGCAGGCGTACACCGAGGATTGATGAACCGGGCCGTTTTCCTTTTTGTGATGCTCTCCGTGATGGCTGCGGCGCAGCCTTCGGGCAGGAGTGCGTTTGTGCGGCAGTATTGCATCGGGTGCCATAGCCCGCAAACAAAATCGGGTGGATTTGTTTTGGAGGGTGTGGCGCCGGAGGATGCTGGGGCGCGGCCCGATGTTTGGGAGAAGGCTGTGCGCAAGGTGAACGGTGGGGAGATGCCTCCACTTGGTGCTCCGCGGCCGGAGAGTTCGGTGGCGCGATCGTTTACGGCGGGGCTGGTTGCGGATTTGGATGCGGCGGGGAAGCGTACGCCGTTTGCCGGACGGCCGGTGATACGGCGGTTGAATCGCGGTGAATATGCCAATGCGATCAGGGATCTGCTGCACATTGAATTGCCGATTGCGGCGGAGTTGCCGCAGGATGAGAGCGCGGGCGGGTTCGATAATATCGGCGATGCGTTGTCGATGTCGCCGCTGCTGCTGGAACGGTATCTGAAGGTCGCGCGGCGGGTGAGTGAATTGGCAGTGGGTACGGTGGAAGCTTCGCCGGTGACGGAGATTTTTCCGGCCACGGGAACGCAGGCTGTGTGGCAAGGCGAAGGCATGCCGTTCGGGACTCGCGGCGGGATTCGCGTGACGCATTACTTCCCGCACGATGGCGAGTATCATCTGCGCGCGTTTCTGGCGAAGGAGAGTCTCACTCCTTATGAAGGTGTCCGGTTCTTCCGCACGACGGTGCAGTTGAAGGCGGGGACGCACACGGTGATTGTGACGTTTCCGGATGAATTCGCGGCGCGGGAAGGGCCGGTGTCCGATGTATCCGGGCCGGGGGGCGATGCTCTGGGCGGGCCTTTGGATTTGCTGGGAACCGCGGTGCGGCCGACGATTGATTTTCGTGTCGATGGGCGGCGAGTGAAGCTGTTCGAGATTAGTGGGATGACTTCGGGCGAGGCGGCATTTGACGGGCAGCCGGGGCCGCCGACACTGGCTCGGATTGAGATTGCAGGACCGTATGGCGCTGCTGTGGTGGGCCAGACTCCGAGCCGGGAGCGGATTTTTATTTGCCGTCCGTCGGGTGCGGGCGATGAGGCGGCGTGCGCGGAGCGGATTTTGTCGACGCTGCTGCGGCGGGCGTTCCGGCGCGACGTGACGGCGGCGGACCGGCGGCCGTTTCTGGCGACGTATCAGATGACGCGGCAGAAGCGCGGGTTTGAGGAAGCGATTGCGGCGGCGGTGCGCGATATTTTGATTGCACCGGATTTTCTATTCCGGCTGGAATTTGATGCGGCGGGGGCGAAGACGGGGCCTGTGCATACGGTGACTCCGTTTGAGCTGGCGTCGCGGCTGTCGTTCTTTTTGTGGAACAGCATCCCGGACGATGCGCTGCTGGATGCGGCGTCGAAGGGGACACTGCGGGATGCGGCGGTGTTGGAACGGGAAGTACGGCGCATGTTGGCCGATCCGCGGGCGGCGACACTGGCGTCGAATTTCGCCGAGCAGTGGCTGGGGCTGCGCGGGCTGGCCGCCGTAGTACCGGATGCGCAGATTTTTCCGGAGTTTGATGCGTCGATCCGGATGGCGTTTGAGACGGAGACGCGGCTGTTTCTGCGGAGTCTGATTCGCGAGAACCGGAGTGTGCTGGATCTGATCCGGGCCGATTACACCTATTTGAACGAGCGGCTGGCGAAGCTGTACGGGATTGAGGGAGTGATGGGGCCTTCGTTCCGGCGGGTTGCATTGCAGGCAGGTGGGCCTCGGGGCGGGATACTGACGCAGGGCAGTGTGTTGTTGCTGACTTCGCACGCGGCGCGGACTTCGCCGGTGCTGCGCGGGAAATGGATTTTGCAAAGCCTGCTGAATTCGCCGCCGCCGACGCCGCCAGCGAACGTGCCTCCGCTGGAGGCGAGCGCGGAGAAGGGCAAGAAGCTGACGACGCGTGAGCAGGTGGAGAAGCACCGGGCCAATGCGGCCTGCGCGGCGTGCCATGTGCGCATCGACGGGTTTGGCTTCGCGCTGGAGAACTTCGATGTGATGGGACGCTGGCGCACGGAGGATGACGGGGGCGCGATTGATCCATCGGGCAAGATGGCGAGCGGCGAGACGTTTTCCGGACCGCAGGGATTGAAGGATTGGATGCTGCGGCATTCCGATGAATTCGTGCGGGGCACGGTGGAGCAGATGCTGACGTATGCGTTGGGGCGGCAGTTGGAGGCGCGGGATCAGCCGGTGGTGCGGTCGATTGCGCGCGAGACGGCGGCGGGCGGGCACCGGTTTCATGACCTGGTGCTGGCGATCGCAAAGAGTGTTCCCTTCCAGATGAGACAGAACGAGGAGCCATGACGATGTTCGTTACCCAGAAACATATTCCCCGTAGAACGTTTTTGCGAGGCGCAGGGACTGCGTTTGCGCTGCCGCTGCTGGACGCGATGATTCCGGCGCTGAAGGCGGAGCGGCAGACGGCGGCGGCTCCGGTGCGGCGGCTGGGGTTCATCTTCTATCCGCTGGGAGTGGATCAGGACCGGTGGCGGCCGAAGGGCGAAGGCGCGGATTACCAATTCAGCGAAGCGCTAGCTCCGCTGAGCGGGCACCGGAAGAAGTTTGTGGTGATCAGCGGATTGTCGTCGGATCCGGACCGGACGAAGGCGGGGTTTCATGACCGCGCGCTGGCTTCGTTCATGACGGGCGTGGAGCCGGTGAAGGGGAAGATCCACGTTGGCATTTCGGTGGATCAACTGGCGGCGCAGACGTTGGGGAAGGAGACGCAGTTCGCTTCGCTCGAACTGTCGGCGGAAAAGATCAACGTCAACAGCGCGCATGTTGGGCCGGTGTTCAAGAGTGAGACGGTGCCGCTGCCGTTTGAGTACAACCCGCGGATGGTCTTTGAGCGCTTGTTTGGCGAGGGCGGGAAGATTGACCCGGTGGCGACGGCGGCACGGAATGCGGCGGACCGCAGCAGTTTGGACACGGTGACGGAGCGCATTGCGGAGTTGAAGAAGCAGCTTGGGGCAGCGGACAAGCGGAAGCTGGATGAGTATGTGGAGTCGATTCGCGACGTGGAGCGGCGCATCCAGGTAGCGATGCGGAAGCAGCCCACGGATTTGCCGGATACGAAGCGGCCGGCGGGCGTGCCCGATGCGTGGGTGGAACACGTGAAGCTGATGTTCGATTTGCAGACGCTGGCGCTGCAGGCGGATTTGACGCGGGTGTGGACATTCATGATGGCGCGCGAGGCGACGTCGATTACGTATCCGCATCTGGGGATCACGATGGGGCATCACGAGATCTCGCATCACAACTTCGAGAAGGAAAAGCTGGATGCGCTGGCGAAGATCAACGTGGATCAATCGCGGCTGTTTGCTTATTTCCTGTCTAAGCTGGATGCATTGAAGGAAGGGAACTCGACGCTGCTGGATCATTCGCTGCTGCTGTACGGCAGTGATTTGAGCGTGCCGACATCGCACAGCCAGCGCGATCTTCCGATCATTGTTGCCGGCGGCGCGGCGGGACGGATTGCCGGGGGACGGTATGTGAAGTTCGCAGGGGATACGACGCCGCTGACGAATTTGTATCTGACGATGCTCGATAAAGTGGGTGTGCCGACGGAGAAGTTTGGCGATAGCACCGGGCGGCTGAACCGGCTGGAGGTGTAGCGGTGAGAATGCTTCTGGTGTTGTTGCTGTGCTTGCCGGTGTGGGCGAAGCTGGGCGATGCGTTGTTGGACGCGGCGCGGAATGACGATCGCGCGGCGGTGGCGGCGTTGATTGCGCAGAAGGCTGAGCTGAACGCGCGCGATGCGGATGGGACGACGGCGCTTGGTTGGGCGGCGGCGCGGAGCAACGTGGAGATCGCGTCGTTGTTGCTCAACGCGGGCGCGGATCCGAGTTTAACGAATGAGCTGGGGATCGGGCCGCTGATGATTGCCATCACGAATGGGGCGGGGGAGATGGTGAAGCTGCTTTTGTCTAAGGGCGCGAATCCGAACGTGGCTCGGGAGAACGGGGAGACTCCGTTGATGACGGCGGCGCGGTTGGGACAGGTGGAAACGATGCGGCTGCTGCTGGAACGCGGGGCTTCATTGAATGCGCGGGATAAGAAATTTGGGCAGACGGCGCTGATGTGGGCCGCGGGTACTCCGGCGGCGGTACGGCTGCTGGTGGAGCGCGGTGCCGATGTGAAAGCGGTGACGGCATCGTGGGATGTGAAGTACGTGATTTATGCGCCGACGACGGCGACGCTGGGAAAGACGGGCATTCCGTGGAATACGGACGGCGAGTATGTGTCGAAGAAGGGCGGGCAGAATGCGCTGTTCTTCGCAGTGCAGAAGCATGATGTGGAGTCGGCACGGATCCTGATGGATGCGGGGATTGACGTGAACGCTCCGGCGGCGGACGGGACAACGCCGCTGCTGGCTGCGCTCTACAACTGGGATCCGCCGAATCGCGTGTTTGTGCCGGGCAAGGGTGCTCCGGCGCAGGCGGGGAGTTCGCAGAAGTTTGGCGCGGATTTGAAGATGGCGGCGCTGCTGCTGGATCGCGGCGCGGCGGTGAATGTGCGGGATGGGGCGGGGTACACGCCGCTGCACGGGGCGGCACTGGCGGTGGCGGAAGCTTCGCTCGGCGCGGGGGCAAGGCGCGGGGGCGCGTATGGACGCAATCCGGCGTTGCTGACGTTGAGTGCGACGAAGGGCGCGGATGCCGAGGCGGGGTTGGCGATTGTGGCGAGGTTGCTGGAGAAGGGCGCGGATCCGAACCGGCAGACACAGTATCCGACGGCAGGTCCGGCTGGCGATGTGCGGATTAATCCAGCTCCGCCGGGATCTTCCGCGATGCATGTGGCGGGGGCTTCGACGAATTTGAAGCTGGTGAAGATGCTGGCCGATCGGGGCGGGAATGTGAATCAGATGCGGAAGGACGGGCATACGCCGTTTTCCGTGGCTGTGATGGCGGGGAATGTGGATGTGGTGAAGGAGATGATTGCGCGCGGGGCGGATTTGCAGGCCCGGTACAATCCGGCGGAGAAGATTCCGGACCCGGTGGAGCCGATTACGATCGTGCGGCGCGGGCAGTCGATTTTGCATATTGCCGCGCTGGGTGGGTCGGTGCCGATGGTGGAGTTTTTGTTCGCGCAAGGGGCGCGGCTGGATGTGAAGAATGAGTTGGGGGAAACGCCGTATGATCTGGCGGATCAGCAGGAGCGCTACCGGCAGGCGATTCAGATTCAGAATGCGGATGGCGATGCGGAAAAGATCCGCGCGGTGGTGCGGCCGACGGAGATGACGGCGGCGATCCGGAAGATGATGGGGCGGAATTGATTTACGCGCCGGCCTGGAGGCCCGCGCCACTGCTTCAGAAGTAGAGTTTCAGGCCCAGCTGAATGACGCGGGCGTCGGCGGCGCTGGTGATGGAGCCGAAGTTCGGGCTGCCGAGCGCGGTGCCGGGGATGCCGAGGTTGACGTTGTTGAAGGCATTAAACATTTCTCCCCGGAATTGTAGGCGGTAGCGTTCGCGGATGGCGAAGTTCTTCATGATGCCGAGGTCGAATTGCGTGGTGCCGGGGGCGCGGCCGTTGGAACGCGCGGCGCTACCGAAGAGGAAGCGGCCGGGTTGGGCGAAGGCGGTGATATCGAACCAGCGCGCGGCGTTGCGCTGATCGGCGGGAAGATCGGGGTTGCGGAGGATGTCCGCGCGCTGCGATCCTGCCGAGGAGCATTCGCAAGTGTTGTTCTGCGTTACGACGCCATAGGGCGGGCCGGTGAGCAAGGTGCCGAGCGCGCTCAATTGCCAGCCGCCGAGGATTTGCGCAGCGGGGCCACCGGTGAGCCACTTGCGGCCTATGCCGAAGGGGAGATCCCAGATGGCGTTGAAGCGGGCGTTATGGCGGACATCGTTGGGGCTGAGCGCCTTGTCGAGGCGGCGATTGTAGAAGTCCTGATAACCGGCGCCTGGAGTGCCTCCGAAGTCGCCGGAAGCGACGTGATCGACGTTGTCGATGAATTTGGCGAAGGTGTAGTTGAAGAGGAATTGCAGGCCGCCCTGATAGCGCTTTTCGGTGTGGAGCACGAGGCCGTGATAGCTGGATGCGCCCCAATTGGGGGCCACCATGGTGACGCCGCTGAATTGGGGATAGGGGCGGCGGGCTTGGATGGTGCCAGCTCCGCCGACGAGTTCGGGACGCACCTGATTGATGCCGACATCGGTGGCGGTGAGCTTGCGGCCGAGGTTGCCGATGTACTGGAGTTCGACGAGTACGCCTTTCATTTCCTGCTGCACGCCGAGGTTGAATTGCTGCGAGTAAGGCGTGAGGCGGTGGCGCTCATAGTAGGTGATGTTGTTGTTGAGGCCGAAGGCTGGGGTTCGGCTTTGCGGGCCGGGGAGGTCGAATTTCGGCAGTCCATCTTTGAGGAGGAAGGCCGCGGTCTGATTCTGATCGGGGCTGACGAAAGCGGCTTCGGTGGAGAAGCCGAGGTTGGTGCCGGTGCCATAGCCGATGTCGTTGGTGTTGCCGAAGAAGATGCCGTAGCCGCCGCGAATGACTCGGCGATCGTTGCCACCGGGACGCCAGGCGAAGCCGAAGCGCGGAGCGATATTGTTGCCGTCGATATCGGCGATGCGGCGCGGATAGCCGTTGACGCCGGCGAAGGTGACCACGCCGGGAACGCGGGCGGTGGGATGAATATCGGTCATGCTGAAGCCGTTGAAGGTGTCGTCGGGCGAGATGGGCGGAGGCTCGATGTCGTAACGCACGCCGAGGTTGAGGGTGAAGTTGGGAGTGACTTTCCAGTCGTCCTGGAGGAAGCCGCCGAGGGAGTAGTTTTGGGTGCGCAACGGGATCTGATCACGTAGCGTGGCGCTGGTGACAAAGCCCATGAGGAATGTAGCGAAGCCGTCGCCGCTGCGCGCGTTGCCTTGCAGTCCTGTACCTTGTGAGGCGAAGGTCATGTCGCCAGAGGGGATGGTGTCGAATTCGTCGGTCTGGCCGTTCCAGCGGTATTCAAAGCCGGCCTTGATATTGTGCTTGCCGCGGCTGTAGGTGAAGGTCTGGTTGACCATGTAGGTGGGGCCACGCTGTTCGCGGAAGGCGTTGCGCGCGCCGACGAAGGTGTAGTTCTGCGGAGCGAAAGCAGGGAAGGCTCGCTCGCTAGCGGTCTTGAAACCAAGCTTCGACGGCCAGCCTTGATCGATGCTGTCGTGCAGGACGCTACGGCTTTGCTTGAGCCAACTGAAGCGCGTTTCGCTGATGAGGGATGGCGAGACGGTGCGGGTGAAGGCTCCCATGGCGGTGTGGGCGAGATTGCGGATGGTGCGCGTTTGCGGGCCGGAAGATGAAGCCGCGGGTTCGGGGAAAACGTTCACTTGCGGGGTGAAGTTGTGCTGGTTGATGTAGCGGAAGAAGATGCGGTTCTTGTCGGAGAGCACGTGATCGACACGGGCGGTGCCGTGGTGTTGGGTGCGTTTCGGAGTGGCGTTGACGTTGAAGTTGTTGGCGCCGGCGAGATTGCCTTGGACGTTGGGGTCGGGGTAATAGGACATGGCTTTGATGGCCACGGGATCGAATAACGAAGAGGGAATGACGTTGTTTGGGAAAGGATCGCGGATGCGGAGTGTGGCGTTGGTGGGGGATACGCGGGTGGTGAAGGGATTGTAGAGCTGGAGGGCTGCGCCGCTGGCATCGGTGAGTCCGGTGAAGATGCCGCGCTTGCGGTTGGCATCTGGGACAGTGAGGATGACTGGCGTGCCGCGCGATTGCTTGGTTTGTTCGTAGCCGAGGAAGAAGTGGGTCTTGTCCTTTTTGATGGGACCGCCGAGCGTGCCGCCAAACTGGTTGTAGCGGAGCGGGGCTTGCGTGAGAGAAAAAGTGTTGCGGGCGTCGAAGGCGTTGTTGCGGAGGAAGTGGAAGACGGTGCCTTTGAACTGATTGGTGCCGGACTTGGTGACGGCGGTGAAGACGCCGCCAGCGCTGCGTCCGTACTCGGCGGCGTAGTTGTTGGTGATGACCTTGAACTCTTCGACGGAGTCGACCATGGGGCCGAGCTCGGCCATGGCTCGGGCCATGCCGGATTTTTGAACGGAGCCGCCATCGACGTAGAGGCCTTGGGAGAAGGCGCGGCCACCGGCCATGCTGGCGACCGGGATTTCGGCTGCGTCACCGATGCCGCCGACGAATACGGTTGCGGCGGAGAGTTGCACCAGGTGCCAGGCGTTGCGGCCGTTCAACGGCATCTCGACGATGGACTTGTTGTTGATGACCTGACCTACGGTGGAGGTTTCGGATTCGATTAATGGCGCGGTGCCGACGACGTCGATGCGATCGGCTACAGCGCCGACTTCGAGAGTAAAGTCGAGGCGGGCGATCTGTTCGACTTGCAGGCGGACGCCGGAACGGACCGCGGCTTTGAAGCCGGCTTTCTGGACCTGCACCTGATAATTTCCGGGGATGAGGAAGAGGACTGTGTAGTAGCCCTGATCGTTGGTGGCGGTGGCGCGCTTGTCGCCGGTGTCTGTGTTGGTGACCGTGACTTCGGCGCCTGGCGCGAGAGCGCCGCTGGGATCGGTGACACGGCCGGTGATCTGTGCGTTCTGCGCATGTAGAGCGACGCAGGTTAGGAGGAGTAGAAGTGCTTTCAACATGGGCCCCTTAATCGGTGCGCCCATTATATACAAGACAACAAGGTCTACAGGTGCTTCTTCAGGAACTGGAGATAGACGTCCCAATCGGAGGGGACGGTGCCGTGGCCGCCGTCATGCATGAGGAAGCCGAGTGTGTTGAGAATCGGCACTCCAGGGGCAGGAAGTTTATCGGTGCCGAGGTCCTGTTTGCCGTGGAGTTTGTATACGGGGCCGGCGGCCACGGCGGCGAGGAATTCGCCCACGGGATCGGACCATTTGTCGGTGTTGCCGGTTTGCAGCAGGAGCGGGCGTGGTGCGATCAAGGCCACCAGCAGGTTGGCATCGACAGGGAATTCGTTGACGCGGTTGCCGTAGTTTGAGTAGTTGGGGGTGAACTGATAGGGGAAGCGAGTGGGCTCGACGAGGTGGGCGATGGTTTCGCCGTAATTGCGGCGGCTGAGGGCAGCGCCACCTTCGCCGGAGCAACTGGCGATGACGGCGGCGATGCGAGTGTCGCGGGCGCCGGCCCACATGACGGTTTTGCCGAGGCGCGAAACGCCGGTGATGGCGACGCGTTTGGCATCGATGGCGGAGTCGGTTTCGAGGTAGTCGATGGCGCGGCTGATGCCCCAGGCCCAAGCGCCGATGGCTCCCCAGGTGTCTTTGAACACGCCGCGGACTCCGAGTGTTTCGCCGGCGGCGAAGTCTGGCTCCACATCGCCGTAGTAGAACGTAGCGACGCCGATGCCAGCTTCGAGGAAGGGGAGCACCTTGAGGGTTCCGAAGCGCCGGGCTGTGCTGGCGGGGACACGCTTGCGTTCGCGGCTCCAGACCTCGCCGGACCGGACTCCGGGGTCGTCGACGAGGTTGGAGTTTGCGGTGAAGGCGATGTTGAGGAGCACCGGAACGCGCTTGGTGGAGTTGGCGGGGAGGTAGAGCAATAGATCGAGCTTGGGGCCCGCCTTGTTCTCTGTGAAGTGGATGGTGACCTGGCGGCGCGTGGCCTTGCCATCGAAGGCGGGTGTGCCTTTGTCGAAGACATCGAAGCTCATCTTCGTGGGGCGGGCCGGGGCGTGGCCGTACTGATTCTCTTCGAAGAGGCGGACGATTTCGGGACGGCGTTTGGTAGTCCAGGTCTTGGCGTCGCGGACGGGCTTGCCGTTGCTGAGCTTGAGGGGATCGGGCAGCGTGTAGTTGCCGGCGAGCGATTCGGTGTAATTGACGGGGATGCCCGCCACGTTGGCCGCGGGCGAATCGGCGATCTGCGCCGCGGCACAGATGGACACAAGACCTGCGAAGAACAATCGCATCGGGATGCCCCTTCTGTTGTTATCGAATGCGCGAGCCGAACGGGAACTTGGAACGAACGGCGAGGACGAGGTCATGTTCATCGCCGGGTTTGGCGCCGCTGTAGAAGCCGACGGTGGTGTTCAAGCGGAAGAAGTAAGCGTCGCCGGCTTTGGCCGGGTAGCGGCCTTCGTTGCCGTCGGCGCCGCCGCCTGCGACCATATCACCGCGTCCGCGGAGGACGAAGTAGATCTCTTCTTCGGTTTCGTGGTGGTGGGGGATGTTGGTGCCGCCGGGGGCGAAGTCCATGATGAAGAGGCTGACCATCTGGCTAGCCGCGGAGAGCTTGTCGCGCGTGCTATCGGTGGTGCCCATCAGTAGTTTGAACTGCGCGGTGGGACCGTGGCCGCCGAGGATTTGCAGCTTTACGTCGTTGGCGTTGGCGATCATGGCCTTGGCGGGCCGGGCGGTTTCGACGCCTTTGGGAATCTTGTAGCCCATGACCAGGAGGCGCAGAGCAGCGGTGGATGAGTTGGCCATGCCGTGCCGGACACCGGGCGGCAAGTACATGAAGTCATCCTTCTTCACGGGCACCTTGTCGTTGTCGTAGAGCAGCGTGCCTGTGCCGTCGAGGATGTAGTAAAGCTGCTCTTCGGCGGGGTATTGGACGAGAGCGCTGGCGCCGTTGGGATCTACGGTGAGGTGACCATAGCGGGCAATGCCGCGAAGGTTCTTCGCCTGCGGATCGCCGATGCCGAAGATGGGCTTGTAGGAAGCGCCCTTGGCGTTGGCGGTGAGATCGTCCGCGGCGGGTTGGATTTCATCCACGGACCGCCGCAGGAAAGTGGGATCGGCCGCGCTTAACAGCCCGGCCAGGATCCCGGCAATCGCCAATCGGAACATGTGTTTTATACGAAAGACCAGCCCTTGCGGAAGGTGGGTTTGATGTATTTGTTGGCCGCGGGATTGTTGGTAATGCGCATCTTCACCGGATCCCATTCGATCTTGCCTTCGACGCGGAGAGCAATGACGCCGAGGAGCATCCATTCGACGAAGGGCACGGCGTTATTGAAATTGGAGCAAGCGGGATCGCCGCCTTTGCAGGCGCGGATCCAGTCGCGGTAGTGTCCGGGCGAGCGGGTGAGGAAAGGATCTGGGAATTTGTAGTCCTTCATGTTGGCGACGGGAAGCAGGCGCGTCTGCTCGCCGTAGGTGCCGGTGGTGAGCATGCCTTTGTCGCCGATGAAGAGGCTGCCGTTGGGGGCAGGAGCACGGGAATCGGGATCGTTTTTCGTGGCTTCGTAACTGGCGTAATCGAAGACACGGCCGACGAATCCGGTGGGTGCGGGGGTGGGTCTTGCAGGGGCAGCACCTTGCGCCTGGCCTTGACCACGGCGGCCACCGCCGGGCCGGCCACCGCGCATGGGGAGATCGCCGAGCCATTCGCCCTGGGGCACGCCCTCGATCTTGGGATTCTCCTTCATGCCGTCATACCAGAAGAGTTTCAAGGCAGGCATGTTGCCGCGGGCAGGGAAGTCGAAGCGGGTGACGGACTGGCGGGGAAATTGAATTTCGCTGACGCCTTCCTTCTTAATGCATTCGACGCTGGTGGGCGGGCCGAGCTGGAGAGCGAGGTTGGGAGCGCCGAGGATGTGGCAGGCCATGTCGCCGAGGGCTCCGCAGCCGTAATCGAAGAAACCGCGCCAGTTGAAGGGCTGATAGAAATTGCCGTATTGATTGGGGTAGCCTTCGCCACCGATGGTGAAGGGGCGGGCTTCGGAGATTCCCTGCCACATGTCCCAATCGAGGGTGTCGGGGACGGTGCTGGGGGCGGGCACGGTGGTGATGCCTTGGGGCCAGAGGGGGCGATTGGTCCAGGCGTGGACTTCGGTGACGTTGCCGATGGCGCCGCTCCAGACCATTTCGGCCACCTGGCGGGTGCCTTCGTTGGAATAGCCCTGGTTGCCCATTTGGGTGGCGACCTTATATTTATTGGCCGCTTCCTGGAGCTGGCGGGCTTCCCAGATGGTACGCGTCAACGGCTTCTGCACGTAGACGTGCTTATTGCGCTCCATGCACCACATGGCTGCCGTGCCGTGCATGTGATCGGGAGTGCTGACAATGACGGCATCGATGTTTTTGGCTTCCTTGTCGAGCATTTTGCGGAAGTCTTTGTACTTTGGCGCCTTGTCGTATTCCTTGAATTTGCGGGCGGCCTGCTTCTCGTCGACGTCGCAGAGGGCGACGATGTTTTCCGAGGCGCATCCATCGATGTCGCTATTGCCTTTGCCACCGGAGCCGATGGCGGCGATGTTTAATTTCTCGTTAGGTGAGCGGTACCCCATGGTGCGGAGGGAAGCGGAGCTACCGAAACCGCCGGTAGGAACCGCGCCGGCCAACAGGGAGCCGAAAAAGAAATGCCTTCTGGTGGAACCGTATGCCATGTATCGAAGAGCCTCGTTTATGAGACTACAACGTCTGGCGGAAAAATGCATCACAGGCGACCGGTTGTTGACGCGCGCGGCCGGGACATGGGAGGGCGGTTGCCACCCACCCAATCGATAGGGTATCCTTACGCGAAAATCGGCGGCGGCCGTGTTGCCGCGCAATTTTGTTAGTCAGGAGGATATTCCATGTTCCAAGCGTTCAAAGAATTCGCCATGAAGGGCAATGTTCTGGATATGGCGGTCGGTGTCATCATGGGCGCCGCTTTCGGCAAGATCGTGAGTACGTTCACCGAGGGCATCATGATGCCTCCGATCGGGAAGATTATGGGCTCAGTGGATTTTTCCAACAAGTTTGTCAATCTTTCCGATACACCGGTGGTGAGCCTGGCCGAGGCGAAAGCGAAGGCCGTGCCGGTGATCACCTACGGAATGCTGATCAACAACATCATTGATTTCCTGATCGTGGCGTTTGTACTGTTTCTGGTGATTCAGGGATTCAACAAGATGAAGAGGGATGCGCCTGCGCCTCCGCCTCCCGGACCGACCGTGGATCAAAAGCTGCTGACGGAAATTCGCGACCTCCTCGCCTCGCGCAAAGGCGCCAACGCGTAAGATTCGTTTGAGGGCAGAGCGCCTGTCCCGCCAGGACTCTGCCCGCCATTGCTCTCAGCGCGGTGCGAGGCTGTTACAATTCCGTTGTGTATCCCCGAGCGATCGCGATCCCGATCTGTTGCCTGCTGGTTTCGTGTGTCAGCCCGCCCGGTGCTGGAAGCGGAAGCTCCTCCTCTTCCGGAGGGCGCTCCGACGTGCAGGATTTCCTGGACATGTACAGCGAGATTGACCGGCGGCTGGCAACAGTGGCCTCGGAGTCGCAATGGAAATCATCGACGGACGTCAACGAGCAACATACAGGGGAACGGATTGGTGCGGATCGTGCGCTGGCTGGATTTCGGGGCAGCCGGTATGTGATCGAGAAGTCGAAGGCACTGCTGGGCTCGCGTAAATCGCTATCCGATTCCGAGTTCCGGCAACTGGATAAGATCCTGCTGCAAGCCGCGGAATCGCCGGGGACGATTCCGGATATCGTGACGAGGCGCATTGAGGCTGAAGCGCGGGCGTCATCGATTCTGGATGGATTTACGTTCTGTCTGGAACCGCGCGGAGAACAGTGCGCGAAGAAGACGACGCCGAACGAAATTGACAAAGCGCTGGTGGAATCGCGCAATCTGGCCGAGCGGCGGAAGCTGTGGGAAGTGTCGAAGCAGACAGGGCCGGCGCTCAAGAAGAACCTGGGCGAATTACGGGATCTGCGCAACCGTGTGGCGTCCGAGCTTGGTTATTCCAGCTATTTCCACTTGCAGGTGGCGGATTACGGGATGAGCGTGGCCGAGATGATGCAGTTGATGGACAAGACGGCGGCGGACATGCAGCCGTTGTATGAACAACTGCATCTGTGGACGCGGAAGAAGTTGGCGGAGCGCTACAAGCAGCCGGCTCCGAAGCAGATTCCGGCGCACTGGCTGGGGAACCGGTGGGGGCAGGAGTGGCCGGGCATGGTGGAATCGGCGGACCTGAACGATCTGTTCCGGGGGAAGAGCGCGGAGTGGATTGTGCAGCAGGCGGAACGGTTCTATACGTCGTTGGGGATGCCTGCGCTGCCCAAAACATTTTGGGAACGCTCTGATTTATACCAGTTGCCGCCGGATTCGAAGCGGAAAAAGAACACACATGCCTCGGCGTGGCACATCGATCAGGACAAGGATGTGCGGAGCCTGATGAGCGTGGTTCCGGACTTCTACTGGTTTGAGACGAGCCATCATGAGTTAGGGCACGTCTACTATTACATGGCTTATTCGAACCCGAAAGTGCCGCACGTACTGCGGGAAGGGGCGAACCGGGCGTTTCACGAAGCCGTGGGGGATCTGATTTCCATTGCGGCCCGGCAGCAACCGTATCTGCGGGGCGTTGGTTTGCTACCGGAATCGCGAAAGCTGGATCCGACGCAGATGCTGCTGGCCGAGGCGCTGGACAACGCTGTGGTGTTCCTGCCATTTTCGGCGGGCACGATGACGCACTTCGAACATGACCTGTATGAGAAGAAGCTGCCGGTGTCGGAATTCAACAAACGGTGGTGGGAACTGGCGGCGAAGTACCAGGGCATAGAGCCTCCGGGACCGCGCGGGGAGGAATTCTGCGACGCCTGTACGAAGACGCACATCATTGACGATGCGGCGCAATATTACGACTACGCCATGGCGTACTTGATCAAGTTTCAACTGCACGATTACATTTCTCGGAAGCTGTTGAAGCAGGATCCGCACAACTGCAACTATTACGGAAACAAGGAAGTGGGGAAATGGTTGTGGGACTTGCTGAGCCTGGGGGCGACGACGGACTGGCGGCAATTGATGCGGGAGAAGACGGGTGAAGACATCAGCTCGCGGGCGATGCTGGAATACTTCAAGCCGCTGGTGGAGCATCTGAACAAAGAAAACGGAGGACAGCCGGGCTCGTGGCAGTGAGGCTCATCGCCGCGGTTCTACTGGCATGGTTGGCAGCCTGCGCGGGAGATCTGCATCTGGCGGTGCGTGCCGGGGATCGGGCGCAGATTGAGAAGCTGCTGGCCGCCGGCGCGGATGTTAATGAGCGGGACAACCTGGGGGGGACTCCGCTGCATGACGCGGCCTGGGCCGGTGACCGGGAAGTGGTGGCGTTGCTGGTGGAGAAGGGCGCGGATGTGAATGCGCGGCACAGGGAAGCGGGCAGCACTCCGCTGCACTATGCGGTGATTACCAATCACGCCGAGGTGGTGGACTACCTGTTGCAGAGGGGGGCGCAGATCGGAGCGTTTTATCAGACGGGCTCGACTCCGCTGCATCTGGCGGCGAATCGCGGCTATAAGGAGATTGTGGTGCTGTTGCTGGCGCGTGGGGCCAATCCGCACCAGCCGGATTATGGCGGCGCGACGGCGTTGGATGAAGCGGCGACGAAGGGACACGCGGAGGTGGTGCGCATCCTGATGAGCAAGGGTGCGAAGCCTTCGGCGCGAGCCATGCAGCAGGCGGTGATGAAGGGGAATGTGGAGGTGGTGAAGTTGCTGACGGAGAGCGGGATGGATGTGCAAGCGAAGGATGCGGATGGGGAAACGCTGCTGGAACTGGCTTTGCGCTATCGCCAGCGCGCGACGGCGATGGTGTTGCTGGGCAAGGGTGCGGCGGTGGATTCCGCGCAGAGAATGAAGCTGCTGCGCAATGCCGTGTTGCGGGGCGAACCGGAGGTTGTGGACCTGTTGTTGAAGGATGCCGGGGAGGCCAACGCTTTGCTGCCGGATGCGGCGATCAAAGGGCATCTGGCGTTGGTGGATCTGTTGCTGCAGCGCGGGGCGAGCGTGGCACAGCGCGGAGCCTCGGGTACGTTTCCGCTGCATGAGGCAGCGTTGGGCGGGCATGTGAATGTGATCTTGTTTCTGTTGGACAAGGGGGCGGCGATTGATGCGGTGGATGCGGAGTCCGGGGGGACGGCGCTGCATGTAGCGGCGAGTTATGGGCGGCGGGAAGCAGTGGAAGCGCTGCTGGGCCGGGGGGCGAACAAGGGGATCCGCAACAAGGCGGGTAAGACGGCCCGGGATGCGGCGGTGGAGGCGGAGCAGATGGGGATTGAGGGGTTGTTGAAGTAGGTTGGGTTTCTCGCCCGAGTTTCTCGCCAAGCTGCCAAGGTGCAAAGTTCGCTAAGAGAACTAAGGTGGAGTGAGGGTTGGCGGCTCTCGCGACGCCAAGCTCGCAAACTCAGAGTGGTTAGGTTCCGGAAGCTTTGAGATAGAAATCGCGGGCCAACTCCCGGATCCAGGCCGGGTCCTGCTTCATGATTTCGGAGACGCGCAGGGCGTTTTCGAAGTAGTAGACAGCGAGGAGAGGACTTTCGTGGAAGAGTGCCTCGACCTGACTGCGGATGGCGTCGCTGTCCTGCGCGGGGAGAGCGCCTTCCCAACCTTTGCGGCCGGATTTGATATAGGAACGGAGCGTTTTGAGAAAAAGCTTTTCGGTGAGGGCGAGGGCATCGGATTGTTCGATGCCGGCGGCGCGGAGTGTTTCGACGCTTGCGGCCAGCAACGGTAGGGCGAGACTGGTGGCGAAGCCGGCGCCCGCGGAGAAGAGGGGCTTGCGGCCGGCGTTCATGGTGAGGACGCGGATTCCGGGAGAAGTGACGAGTTTGCGGCCTTCCTGGACTGCTTTGCGAGAGCCTTCGAGGACTACGGCTTTCTCATCGAACAAGAGCAAAGGAGTCAGCGAGCCAACCGCGGCGCCGGCGGCGGCCAGTTTGCTGAGAGCGCTGCTGTCGCGCTTGGATTCGAACAGGAGAACGCTTTTTCCTTTCCAGGAGAAATTGCAGCGCAACAACTCGTCCTCGAATCGTTCGAGCCAACTGTCGGGCACGGAGATGAGGATCACGCTGGCCTGGGCGAATGCTTCGAGGCTATCCACAGGCCGTCCGGCCTCGAGGATATTGACGATACGGCTTGCCAGGCGCAAAGAGGTGGAGCTTACGGGACCCAGACGCTCCGCGAAGTTGGGGACACGCCGGAGAAAGCTATCTCTAGTCCTGCCCGCCGCCAACAACGCTATGGGTGCTTGCTTCTTCATAAGCCTTCGGTGATCGCAGAGATTTGATCTTATCGCGGTACTGGGCCGCTTTTTCGAAAGCGAAATTGCTTGCAGCCTCTTTCATGGCCGTTTCCAGTTCCGCGATCGTCTTTTCCCGCTGGTCCTTCGTCATAGATTCGAAATCGAGATCCGCCTCCAACGGGACGGTGACATAATCAGCCTCGGCAATGGCAACCAGGCTCATATCAATGGGCTTCACAATAGACTGCGGAGTGATCTGGTTGAGTTCGTTGTACTCCTGTTGAATTTGTCTGCGGCGCGTGGTTTCCTCGATGGCTCGCCGCATGCTGTCGGTCATGACATCCGCATAGAGTATCGCTTTTCCGTTGAGATTGCGCGCCGCTCTTCCGATGGTTTGGATGAGCGAGCCGGTGGAGCGGAGGAAACCTTCTTTATCCGCGTCGAGGATGGCGACGAGAGAGACTTCGGGGAGGTCGAGACCTTCGCGCAGGAGGTTGACACCGATGAGGGCGTCGAACTCGCCTTTGCGCAGGTCGCGGAGAATCTTCACGCGGTCGAGGGTGCTGACCTCGGAATGCAGGTATCGGCACTTGATGCCGAGTTCGGAGTAGTACTCGGTGAGATCCTCGGACATGCGCTTGGTGAGCGTGGTGACGAGGACGCGTTCGTTCGATTCGATGCGGCGGCGGATTTCGCCGAGCAGGTCGTCCACCTGTCCGCGGATGCCGCGCACTTCCACAACGGGGTCAATGAGGCCGGTGGGGCGGATGATCTGTTCGACGATCACGCCGGCTGCTTTGGTCAGCTCGTAAGGGCCGGGAGTGGCGGAAACGTAGACCAGTTGATTAACGCGGTTCTCGAACTCTTCGAAGGTGAGCGGGCGATTGTCCAGGGCGCTGGGCAAGCGGAAGCCGAAGCTGACGAGGTTTTCCTTGCGGGAGCGGTCGCCGTGATACATGCCGCCGAGTTGAGGAATGGTCTGGTGGCTTTCGTCGATGAACACGATCGCGTCATGCGGCAGATAGTCGAGGAGGGTGGGCGGCGCTTCGCCGGGGAGGCGGCCGGAGAAATGGCGCGAGTAGTTTTCGATGCCGTGGCAATAGCCGATCTGGGACATCATCTCGAGATCGAAGCGGGTCCGCTGGAGCAGGCGCTGGGCTTCGACCAGCTTGCCTTTCTTTTCGAGTTCGCCCATCCACCAGGCGAGTTCGGCTTCGATGCTGCTCATCGCCTGGATGCGCATGTCATCGCTCATTACGTAGTGAGTTTTGGGATAGATGGGCAGGCGGAGGTACTTCTGCTTGATGGCGCCGGTGAGGGGATCGATTTGGTAGAGGCTTTCGATCTCGTCGCCCCAGAGTTCAATGCGGAAGGCGTTGTCGTCGTAGGTGGGGAAGAGTTCGATGACGTCGCCACGCACGCGGAAGGTGCCGCGGCGGAAGTCGTTGTCGTTGCGCTCATAGAGGATTTCGACGAGGCGCTGCACGATCTGCTCACGGCGCACTTTCTGGCCTTTTTCGAGCATGAGGAGCATGCCGTAGTAGGCTTCCGGGGAGCCGAGGCCGTAGATGCAACTGACGCTGGCGATGATGACGCAATCGCGGCGTTCGAAGAGGGAGCGGGTGGCGGAGAGACGAAGTTTGTCGAGCTCGTCATTGACCGTGGCTTCCTTCTCGATGTAGACATCCGAGGAAGGGATGTAGGCTTCGGGCTGGTAGTAATCGTAGTAACTGACGAAGTACTCGACCGCGTTGTGAGGGAAGAAGCTCTTGAACTCCTGGTAGAGCTGCGCGGCCAGGGTTTTGTTGTGAGCGAGGATGAGCGCGGGGCGGCCGGTGCGCTCAATGACCTTGGCCATGGTAAAGGTTTTGCCCGAACCCGTTACGCCGAGCAGGACCTGATGCTGCTCACCGTCGGACACACCGCGTACCAGTTGATCGATAGCCGGGCCTTGATCGCCACGCGGGCGATAGTCCACGGCGAGTTGATAGGACATCGTAACTTCCAGTATAAAGCCCGGTGCGTGCGGAGCCGTCTTTGCGAAACTAGGGTGATGATCGAAACCGCCGTGATTCTGGCCGCAGGCAAGGGGACGCGCATGGGGCACCTGACTGCGGACACGCCAAAGCCAATGCTGACGCTGGCCGGCAAGCCGATGTTGGAACATATTCTGGAGCGGCTGCAGGGCGCGGGGATCCGGCGGGTGTTAGTGGTGGTTGGGTATCGCGGCGATTTGATTCGGGCGCATTTTGCGGGGTATCCACAGTCGATCGAGTACCTGGAACAGGAGGTGACGAATGGCACGGGGAGCGCAGCATTGCTGGCGCGGGAGTTTGTGGGCGGCGATGCGTTTGTGCTGACGTTTGGGGACATTCTCTGTTCGACGGCGGACTACCAGGGATTGATGGCGAAGCTGGACCAGGCGGCGGCGGGAGTGCTTGGTGTGAAGTATGTGGATGATCCGGCGCCGGGAGCCGCGGTGTATGAGGAGAACGACCGTGTGGTGCGGATTGTGGAGAAGCCGCCGGTGGGGACCTCGACGACGCATTGGAACAGCGCCGGCCTCTACGCGTTCCGTCCGGTGGTGTTTGAGGAACTGGCGAAGATTCCGCTTTCGCCGCGCGGGGAGTATGAGCTGACCACCGCGGTGGAGCAACTGATCCGGAGCGATGAGGTGGTGCGGATGTATCCGATTGCCCAGGATTGGATGGATGTGGGGCGGCCGGAAGATCTGGCGCGAGGGGAGACGCTGGTCCGGTCGTGATGGAGCGAGTCCGCTCAGCGACGGGTTGGGCCCGGTTGCGGCTGGATTGGGCCCGTTCGCCATCCAATGCTAAGGGGATTGTTGCTGGCCACCCTATAGTGGGGATGCATGCACCTTTTGCGTCTGATGCCGATTACTCTGTTTCTTTTGAGTCATGCTTCCGCCCAACAAACGGGCACCGTGCGCGGTGTGGTGACACTGGAGGCATCGGGCGATCCGCTGCATCACGCTACGGTGACAGTGAGCCGGACGGGGCGGGTCGGGGAGACGGGCGAGGACGGGAAGTATGAGATCTCGGGGGTTCCGGCGGGCACCTATGCGATTCACGCCCACCTGCAATCGTTGAGTGACGAAGTTCAGACGGTGACCGTGCGTGCCGGAGAAGCGGTGAGTGTGAATTTCAAGCTGCGCCTGGCCACGATGCGGCAGACGCTGACCGTGACGGCAACGGAGAAAGAACAAACTACGTTCGAATCGTTTCAAACAGTAACGTCGTTGGATGCAGTGGATCTGGCGCTGAAATCGAAGCCGTCGCTGGGTGAATTGCTGGACAATCAGCCGGGGGTGGCGAAGCGGAGTTTCGGGCCGGGGAGTTCACGGCCGGTGATCCGCGGCTTTGACGGAGACCGTGTGCTGGTGATGCAGGATGGGATTCCGACGAGCAGTCTCTCGTCGCAATCCGGGGATCATGGGGAGTCACTGGATCCTTCCAGCCTGGACCGGTTGGAAGTGGTGAAAGGGCCCGCGACGCTGCTCTATGGAAGCAATGCGATCGGCGGAGCGATCAACGCGGTGACGGGCCATCACCAGATTCATGATCACCCCCATCAGGGACTTCGCGGCTATACGACGGCATTCGGAGGGTCGACGAACGGTCAAGCCGGCGGGGCCGCGGGGTTCGATTTGGGGCTGGGTCACTGGTTGATTTGGGGCAATGGGAGCGGGCAGCGGACGGGAGATTACAGGAGTGCGGAAGGAACGGTGGAGAATTCGCGGACACGGTTGAGCAATAGTTCTGGCGGGCTGTCGTGGTTTGGCACTAAGACGTTCTTCGATACGGGCTACCGGTATGAGGAAGGGAAGTACGGTGTGCCGTTCGCTTCCTCGTTTGAAGGCGAGGGGGAAGGCGAGCCCATCAGCCTGGCGTTTCGGCGGCACAATCTGCGGCTGGGCACGGGGTGGAAGGATCTGGATTTTGCACTGCCGAGCTTCCGGTTGTCGTTGAATTTCGCCGACTGGCAGCACAAAGAACTGGAAGGGGATCAGGTGGGGACTCAGTTCCGTAACAAGCAGATCACATACCGCGGTGTGTTTCAGCAGCGGAAGGCAGGACGGCTGACCGGCAGTTTTGGTTTTCAGGGTTCCCAGCGTTCGTACAAGACGACGGGGGCGGAAGCGCTGGCGCCTCCGGTGAATCAGGACAATATCGCGGTTTTTGGTTTAGAGGAATTGGCCTTTGAGAAGTTCCGGTTGCAGTTTGGCGGACGTGTGGACAATGTGCGATACAAGCCGGATGGCTTGCGGGACCGATCATTCACGGGTGGTTCCGGTGCGGTGGGTATCTATCTTCCGACGTGGAAGAATGGGGCTTTCGTGACGAATTTCACTTCGTCGTTCCGGGCGCCGGCGTTGGAGGAGTTGTACAACCTGGGGCCGCACATCGGCAATCTGACGTTTGAAATCGGCAATCCGAATCTGGGGCGGGAGCGGAGTAATGGAGTGGATATGTCGTTGCGGCACAATGCGGGCCGGGTGCGCGCGGAGGCGAATTTCTTCTATTACAGCATTTCTAACTTTGTGTATTTGGCGCCAAACGGGGAGATTGAGGATGGACTGATTGCGGCGGATTATTTCCAAGGGAACAGCCGGTTTACTGGGACGGAACTCGGGTTGGATGTGGCGCTGCACCCGAAGCTTTGGTTGAACACGGGGCTGGATTACGTGAACGCGGAGTTGAAGAGTGGCATGGCTCTGCCGCGCATTCCTCCGTTGCGCGGGCGAGCGGGATTTGATTTTCGCTCAGGGAATTTCAGCTTGCGGCCGGAAGTTCGGATGGCGGGGGCCCAGGAGCGGTTGTTTGAGACGGAGACGCGCACAGCGGGGTACACAGTGTTCAATATGAACGCCTCCTACACTGTGCCACGCCAGCACGTGGCGCATATCTTCGGGGCGGAGGCGTTCAATCTGGGGGACCGGTTGTACCGGAATCACCTTTCGTTCATTAAGGACCGGGCGGCGGAGATTGGGCGTGGGGTGCGGTTTACGTATACTCTGCGGTTTTTCTGAGTTGCGTGCAGGTGTCTCGCCAAGCGGAGGGCCAGTCTGGGACTGGTCAGTGAGGGAATGAACTAAGGGAAGTTGATCGGGAGCCGCTTTCTCGCAAAGCCGCAAAGATGGCGCCAAGTTCGCAAAGGGCCCAGGCGTTAGTGCTTGGGAATTTGGGAGGTGAAAGGTAGCGACTTTGCGGCTTCGTCGAGAGATGTGAAGATCGCAAATTGGACATGGTTTCCTAACGCCGCAATAGGAAGTAGAGTGTAGCGGGGGCGGTGCCTTCTTCGGCGATTTGGAAGCCTGCTTCTTTTAGTCTTTCGTTCCACCAGAGTTTGTTGCGCGTGCCGCCGTGGCTGAGAGCGGGGCCAAAGGCAAACTTGATCCAGCGGTCGTTGTGGACCAACATGAGCAGGAATTCGCTGCCTGGCTTGAGGACGCGGTGGGCCTCGGCGAGAGCTTGCTTCACGCCTTCTCGCGGGAGGTGGTCGACAGCGTAGGCGCTGATGATGGCGTCGAAGCTTGCGTCGTCGAAGGGAAGCTTGCGCATGTCGGAAGTCGTGATGGATGCGCGGTTGGCGACGCCGGCGGCGTTGAGGTTGGCTTGCAGACGCTCCTGTGGGGTGGGGCCATGTCCGAAGTGGTGCTCAAAGGATTCGCCGAATTGATCGAGGGCGATGAGCGTTGCCTTTGGGCGGGCTTCGAGCAGCATGATGGAGGAGCGGCCAGTGCCTGCTCCAATGTCGAGGACTTTGCCTTCGCCGGCGCGGAAGAAATTCGCGGTGGGCAACGCGCCGCGGCTATTGATGCCGACGTAGTTGAGGGCGCCCATGGCGGCCACGGACCAGATGGTGGTCACTCCCAGAAGGACCACCAGCCAGCGCGGCCAGCGGAAGCGGAGTCCCGCAGCTAGTGCTGCTACGGCTGGTATGAGGATTACGAGGTGCCCGTAGCTCAGCCACCACGGGTAGCCGAAATCGAGCGATGCGTTTGCTGTCATGTTGGCAAGTTAACTCGCTTCACCTGAACCCAAGCTGAACGTTCGCGTTCAGGTTCTGTTCATCGTGTGTCAGGTTATCATGGTGCCTTGCGCGTTCTGATTGTGGAAGACGAAGCGGCATTGGCGCGGCAATTGGCCGTGTCCGTTACGGAGGCGGGGTATGCCACCGACTGCGCCGCGGATGGCGCGACCGCGGACTTCCTGGTGCAAACGGAGCAATACGACGTGATTGTGCTGGATCTGGGTTTGCCGGGTGTGGATGGGCTTACGTTACTGCGCCGGTGGCGCGACGGCGGCATTACGACTCCTGTTCTGATTCTCACTGCGCGCGGCAGTTGGCACGAAAAGGTGCAGGGGATTGATGGGGGGGCGGACGATTATGTGGCGAAGCCGTTCCGGGTTGAGGAAGTGCTGGCGCGCATTCGGGCGCTCATCCGGCGGGCGCGTGGGGTGGCGCAACCGGAATTGCGTTGCGGGCCGGTGGTGTTGGATCCATCGGCGGCTCGCGTGACGGTGGATGGGAGCGTGGTGAAGCTGACCAGTCATGAGTTTCGCGTGCTGTCGTACCTGATGCATCACCGGAGCCGCGTGGTGTCGCGCGCCGAATTGACGGAGCACATCTATGCGCAGGATTTCGATCGCGATTCGAACACGGTGGAAGTGTTCATCGCTCGGTTGCGGCGGAAGCTGGGGGCTCCGTTGATTGAGACGGTGCGCGGGCTGGGGTATCGCATGACGGAATCCACGGAGCAGGGCTGATGCAATCGTTGCGATCGCGTTGGATTGTGGCATCGGTTTTGTGGACGTGTGGGTTGTTGATGTTGATCCACATGCTGTCGCTGGCACTGATGCACGCGTTTCCCGCGATGCGCAGGCTGTCGATGGTGAGTGTGATTGTGGCTGCACTGATGCTGATGGCGGCGGGGTTCATGGCGGCGCGGCGAAGCCTGGCGACGTTCCAGCCGCTGCGGGAGCGATTGCTGGCGGTGCGGAGGGGCGAGGCGGCGCGGGTGGAAGGAGTATATCCGTCTGAGGTGCGGCCGCTGATTGAGGATTTGAATGCGTTGCTGGCGGAACGGGAGCAGGCGGTGGAGCGGGCGCAACGAACGGCGGCCGATCTGGCGCATGAGTTGAAGACTCCGCTGGCGTTGCTGATGCAGGAGTCGGAACGTGCGGCTGGGGAAGGGAATACGGAATTGGCGGCAAGCATCGGGCAGCAGGCGGAGCGGATGTCGCGGCAGGTGAACTATCATCTGGCGCGGGCGCGGGCGGCGGCTTCGGGGACTCGTGGGGCGGCTCCGTGTGCGCTATCGCCGTGCGCGGAGGCCTTGTTGCGGACGATGGCGAAGTTGTATTCGGGGCGCGCGTTGACGTTTCGTGCCTCGGTGGCGGCGGAGATCCAGGTGCGGGTGCGGCGCGAGGATTTGGATGAGATGTTAGGGAATTTGCTGGATAATGCGTGCAAATGGTCTGGCGGGCAGGTGGTGTTGAGCGCGGTGAAGCACGGCGCGATGGTGGAGATTGCAGTGGAGGATGATGGACCGGGGCTCGCGCCGGAGCTGCGGATGAAGGTGCTGGAGCGCGGGGTGAGGGCGGATCAATCGGCGCCGGGGTCGGGGCTGGGACTGGCGATTGTGCGGGATCTGGCCGAATTGTATGGGGGCGGTGTTGCGCTGGAAGGCGCGGAGCTGGGCGGATTGCGGGCGCGGCTGACGCTGCCGGTTGTGTAGCGGGACGGGGCCCCAATTTCGCCGGCATTTTGCGATACTAATGGCTCTCTATGGAAAACCGGACTTTGCGCCCATGGATTATCGCTAGTATTGCAGTGATTTGCTCCGTGTTTTCCGCTGCCGGGCAGCTTCTCAATCCGCACCCCTACGCGTCGGGACGAGCATTTCCGGGGCTGGCGAATCCCGCGTTGCTGGTGGATGCGGGGAAGGGCCGCTTCTATATGGGAGGTTCCTTTCAGTTTTCGCAGCCGGAGCAGGTGGTTCTGCCAGGCGGCTTTCATTCGATTGGCGCACGAGGACGAAGCGGCTATGTGGCGCGGGTGCGTCCCGAGGGGGATCAATTCTTTTGGGTGACGCAACTTCCGTTCGTGGTGGAGGCGGTTTCCGCGGACGCCGAAGGGAATGTGGTCGTGGCAGGAGGATGGGGAGGAGCATGTTCGATCGATGGGTTCCCCACCGATGGACTGGCCTCGATTGCCGTGGTGCGGCTGAGTCCGGATGGACGGCGTCTGTTGAGCATGGGTTGTTTCGGGGCTCGATCGACTTTCAGCCCCGCGCCTCGATCTAGCGTGCGGGGCTTACGTGTCGATGGGCAGGGACGGATCTACCTGGTGAGTGCAGATCTGTTGACCAGCAGGAACCAGGCGTCTAGCGACGCGGCGCAGACGGCATACCGGCCGGGGGCGACGACGGCCCCTGGCAACGCTGAAGCGGGATTGATGCTGTGGCAAATCGATGCGGGCGGCGTCAATCTGTTGCGCTCCACCTGGCTGCCCGAAGGCGACGTGGCTTCGTTGGTTTTGGATGCACAGGGCTTGCCGTTGGTGGGTGGGACCGTGGTGGAAACGTTCCCACTGCCGGTATCAGGGAAGGCACAGCCGCGCGCGGGCGGTGCGGGGATTCTCCGTAGCGACAACGCGGGAGCGACATGGACGGTAACCGGCGCCTCTTCCGGACCCAATGACAAGCTGGTGATCTCGCGCAAGAATCCGAGCCTGCTGTTGAGCTATTCCATCAACTCTATTGCGGTGAGCACGGACGGTGGAAGCCAGTGGCGCGTGCTGCCCGAGCCGCCGTCTGATCCCGTATCAGACCGCCGGCGTGAGGTCACGATGGACGACGACGGAAACGTCTTCGCGTTCGCTGTTCGGTTTCCGCGGCCGTCGATGTACCGGTGGGAGAACAATAACTGGACCGTGTTGCCGATACCGGACGCTCTGCCGATCGCAATTGCGGCCCCCTTGCCGATCCTGGCGAGCGGAGGACGGCTGTTTCTTGGCACGGGTCCGAATGCGGTGTCCAACGATGGCGGGCGCACATGGCGATTCTTGTCCGGTGTGTTGGGAGGGAGTCTGGAACTGGATGCAGACGGGCGAACGCTTTACCGCGGTGTAGCGGAAGCGCCGTTCGTCCGCTACGAACGGTCAGAGGATGGAGAACGATGGGAGAGGATGCAGGCTCCCGGGCAGAGGGGGAATCTTCATGCCCACCCGTCACGGCCTGGGGTGCTGTTCTACCGGGATGAGAACATCTACCGCAGTATGGACGGCGGGCGTTCGTGGCAAAACGCCGGACCGTCGGCGCACGAATTCGTGCAACTCCATCCGGTGCGGACCGATGCTGTTCTGGTGCGAGCACCTGTGGATGGACTGATGGAGTTGGCCGTGATGCAGTTGCCGTCGGCAGCGCTGCAGCCGTTTGCACCTCGATTCAGCCCAAGCGCCAGGCGGCTGCTGCTGAATGGGAGGGTGTGGAACACTGCGGTGAATCCAGACCTGTGGTTCGTAACGCGGGAAACCGGCACCGACGGATATGTGTGCCGGTACAATGCGGATTTGTCGCGGCAGGAGTTCTGCACATTCGTTGGCGGCGCCGGCAACGACGCGGTGCTGGCGGTTGCGGTAGATGAAGAGAATCGGGTGTGGGCCGCGGGCAGCACGACCTCGCACGATCTGCCGACCACGGCGGGAGTGGTGCAATCCGAATACGTACCGGCTGGTGTTCCGCAGTTCGATAGCGACTTGTTTCTGACCCGGATGGAGCCGGATGGGTCGCGGTTCACGGCGGCAAGCTACATGGGGTCGAATTTGCGGGACACGTTTGCCGCATTCTTTCTGCATCGAGGGCGCTTTCCGGTACTAGTGAGCCTGACAGACGGCAGAAGCCTAGCCGTGAGCGAAGAAGGCGCACCTGCCGATCGGCTGATCGGGGGCGGCTCACCGGCCTACTATTGGCGCGGGACCGCAGATATTCAATCCTCGTTGTTCTCGTCGTATTTCGCCCTCAGCGGTTCGTCGATTCAGGTGCCTCCGATAATTGGCGATGGCGAAGGCGGCATCATGACGGCCAGTAGCGTGGCCTCGCCGTATCCGGAGAACGCTGTGGTTGGGCTTCCGCAAGGGAGTCTACAAAGCGGATTCAATGGATCGTTGGTGTTGTGGCCGGCGCCGGATTTGACCAACGTTCAGGAGCCAATGGCGATTCGGGGCGTGCTGAGTCCGGGGCGGCAGATGGCGTCGGCGGGTTTGACGGTGGCGATTCTGACGCAGGGGCCGGCGGCTGAGGCGCGCGCCGAAGGGCCATCGCTTCCCCTGGAACTGGCGGGGACGCAGATCCTGTTTGACGGCCAACCGGCGGGGATGGTGTATGCGGGACCGGACCGCTATCACGTGCAGATTCCATGGTCGGCACGGGAGGGCGGGCATGGTCTGATCATTCGCCGGGGCGGCGTCGATTCGCCGGAGTTTCCGGTGTGGGTGTTTGCGGCGCGGCCCACATTATTCGCGGATGACACTACGGGATTGGCGATGGCGTTCCGCGAAGACGGACAGCAGAATTCGTTCACGCGGCCGGTGAGAGCAGGCGAGAAACTGCGGGTCTACATTGCGGGCTTCGGTGCGATTGCCGACGCGCCGCCACCGGGGCAACCGGCGAGCGGACGTTCTCCGGCGGTGGCTCCCGCGAAGGCTCGTGTCGGACCGTTTCCGGCGCAGGTGCTCTATCTTGGGACTGCGCCCGGCATCGCGGCGGCGGGGGAACTGGAACTGCGAGTGCCGGAGGGTTTGCGCGAAGGCGAGTATTCCGTTCAGGTGGAGATCGGCGGCATCCTGAGCAATCAGGCCACGGTGGTGATCGGAGGTGCGCAATGAGATGGCTGTTGCTGGTGGCACTTGCGATTCCTGCCTGCGCGATGCCGAAGCTCAAGTGGTTTGCAGCGCGGAATGCGCATGAGTTTCGTGTTGGCGGTGTGCGCGGCGCGGGTGTTGTGTCGTCGCAGGGTTGGCGGACGGATGATGGCGTGGATGTGCGTCTGGAAGGGGCAAGGGTGCGAGTTGGCGCGATGCTGCGGCCGGCGCGCTTGACGCAGTTTGGCTTGCAGAAGCGCAGTGTGGCGATTGGACAGGAGCTGTTGTTTCGCGGGGTGTATGAGGGGATCGACTTGCGGTATCACTTCCGGGAAGGAGTGCTGGAGTTTGATTTCGAAGTACGGCCTGGTGCTTCGGCGGATGCCATCTTCTTTCGGACTGTTGGCAAGGCAGTGCGGATGGAGGAAGGCGATCTGGTTTGGAGCGGAGTGAATGGTGAGGTGCGGCAACACCGGCCCGTGGCGTGGACGGAAGATGCGGCGGGGCGGAAGACTCCGGTCACAGCACAGTATGTTGCCGCCGGCAGTTCCTGGCGCGTGCAACTGGGGGCTTATGACAAGCGGCGGCGGCTGGTGATTGATCCTTCGATTACGTTCGGCACCTATGTTGGCGGGCCCAATGACGACCGGTTGTTGGGCAGTATCACGGACCGGCGCGGGAATTTGTATGTTCTGGTGGACACGCAGACTACGAGCATTCTGCCGGCGGGGGACCGGCCCACGCAATTACCGCCCGAGTCACAGATTTTTGGTCCTTACGTAGCGGCGAAGTTTTCGCCGGACGGCGCGTTGGTTTATGCGGTCACCTTGCCCAGAGGGGGATCACTGACCAGCAATCCGCGGATGGCTGCTGACATGCGCGGGAATTTGTACTTTGTGCTGGGGAGCCCGAATATAGGGAGCACAGTGGCGATACGCCCGACGTCGAACCTGGCGCGTCAGAACCTGTTCACGCAGTACATGCTGTACAAGCTGAATGCGTGGGGCAACGATCTGTTGATCACGTGCGTGCTGCCGGAGAATCCCGGGGCGATGGCTGTGGATGATAGTGGCAACATTTATTTCTCCACTTCCACGTTCAGCCAGTTCACTCCCACGCCGGGAGCCTTCCGCACGACGGCGCCAACGAACCAGGCGCCGCAGCGTATTGTGAAAGTGAACCCGTCGGCGACGAAGGTGCTGGCTGCAACGTATGTGGAGAACACGGGAGACGTGGTGGGTCAAATGGCGGTGGATGCGCAAGGGAACGTCGTGGTGGCGGGGAATGCCTCTGGTGCGGAGTCGCGGCAAGAGGGGGCTTTTCAGGTGGCCAATGAAGATTTCTCCGCGTTCCGGTCGAGTGATGGAGGCAAGACGTTCCGGCCAGTTGAACTGCGATCGGCGTCGGGGGGGCTCATGCTAAATCCGGTGCGGGATGCGACCGAGGCGAGCCGCCTGTGGGCTCACGACTCGCGCATGGTGCTGCATCGGAGCGAGGATTTCGGAGCAACCTGGGAAGAGGTGGGGCCTCTTCCCGGCACGGCCACGTCGTATAGTTTTCGCACGTTCCTTGCCGTGTACGGCGTCTTGGGCGCGGTCACCACTCAAATGACCTATCTCAGTACGGACCACGGGGTCACGTGGACTCCACTCACTTTTGGGACGGACTTGCTGGTGAATCCGGCCAATCGGGACATTCTCGTGTGCGCATTCAACACACTGCTGCGGTCGCGCGATGGGGGAAAGACGTTTGCCAATGTGCAGTTCAGCGGGCCTTCTCTCTTTTTCACGAATTGGAGGCCCTTTTCTTACCGGCGCGCGATGGCATCATTCAACAATACGCAACTCTTTGCGTGGGGCTTTGACGATGCACAGCCGATTCCCCTCGGCCCATACACCGGCCCACAAAATTCTATTACCGTGCCCGACCCGTTCGACCCGCTGGGCGGATATATGCTCCGGCAGGCCGGGCTGGGAGTTGAACTCGTGCGCTTAGCGCCTGGGATCGAGAACCGCGGGACGATTCCCGGTGCACCGGCTTTTGGGAACGCGTTGGCCGCAGACTCGGGCCGGCAAGGTGTCTTCTATGTCTTTACCAGCACCGATCTGTTGCGGACGATGGATGGTGGAAGGACGTGGGCGAGCCTGAAGCCCGATATACCGACGGGAACGGGAACACTGATTGTCGAAGGCGCTCCGAACGAGGGCGTGCTTCTCATCAAGACCACGGGTTCCGATCTGTTTTTCACGCGGTTTACGGCGGATCTTTCCCAGCGCACCGGATCGACCACCTTTGGCGCAAACGGCGATGAGACTCTTGGAGGGATCGCGTTCACGCCGGAGGGGAACGTCGTGCTGGCGGGGACGACGTCGTCAACGAACTGGAGCACGAGGGTACGCGGAACGGCTGACAAGAAGGGCGTGCGGGATGCATTCGTGGCTGTGTTCACTCCGGATGGCCGGGAGCTTCGCGGGTTCCGAATGTTTGGCGGTAGCGAAACGGAATTCGCCTCGGGAGTCTTTGTGCACTCCGATGGGACCATCGTGTTATCAGGCGGCAGTACCTCTCTCGATCTGGAGACGACGGGGAACGCTCTGGCACGGATCCGGCAGACCTCCGCACCAGCCCTTCCCCCTGGTTTTGTTGCGGTGATGGATGCTTCGTTGCAGCCGCTGTTCGTGAGCGCCTATCCGGGGAATGGGCCCGATCTACTGGGAATCGCGGGTTGGAGCGGAGACGGGAGATTGTGGGTTACAGGGACGGCGCAATCGACGAATCTGCCTGCGCCGGGATCGACGGTGAGCGCGCGGCCTATCGGGTTCAACGATATTTATCTGGGGGTGCTCGATTGGAGATGAGGCTGCGGATCGGTTGTCTGCTGTGGTGCGCGTGCGCGTTGCGGGGGCAGTGTCCGGACACAGTGATCGCGGGAACGACGTCGTTTCGGGACTTTGCGGCCTTTCGTTATCAGGACGCGTCCGGGCTGATGGGGTCGGATGCGCAGGGACGGCTGCTGGTGATGAATTCATCCCGGCAGTTGCTGCGCCTGGAGGATGGAGTGCTGTCGCCGGTGGGGGAGATGCCGGAGGGTTCGGCGATCACCGCCATGACGCCGTCTGCAGATGGTTCGCTGTATGTGGCCACTGGCGCGCGCGTGTGGCGCCTGACGGAAGATGGAAAACTGGAACCGGTGGCGGGCACTGCGGAGAGCGGATTTAGCGGGGATGGAGGCGCGGCGCTGAACGCGCGTCTGGGCTATGTGACGGGGCTTGGAGTTGCCGCGGATGGTAGTTTGCTGATTGGCGACGGCGGCAACTTTCGTATCCGGCGGGTGCAAGGGAACGGCATCATTGACACGATTGCCGGCAACGGCGGGGGAAATGCGGATTTGGGCAACGGCGGACCGGCGATTGAGGCGCGGTTCGGTGCGCTGGAATCGATGGCGGTGCTGAAGGACGGCAGCATTTATTTTCTGGAGGTTTTCGGTTCGGGGCGGAGGCTGCGGCTGATCCGCCCGGACGGGATCATTGAGACGTTGGGCGCGCAGTGGAAGGGGGTGACGTTTCGTCAGTCGTCAAGGCTCGCGGTGACGCTGGACGGGCGCTTGTTGCTGCATGATGACAACAGCGTGCGAATGCTGGCCGATAACGGCGAGCTAAGTACGGTGGGCGTTTCGCGGAGCGGGACGATTGATGGCATTGCGGCGGCAGGCGGCGGCAAGGTGTATCTGCGCGCTGCCCGCGTGATCTGGGAATCGGATGGAGTGGAATCGCAACCTGTGGTGAATGCCCCGGATCGCTTCCCGGATGGGATACGCGCCACAGCCCTCTCGATGGATGTAGCCGCGTTGCACTGGGGGCCGGACAATCAACTCTACCTGTTGGACAGAACGTCGAGGTTCATTTTGCGCATGTCCGCGGAGGGCCGCCTGTACCGGTATCTGCCGGTGCCGCGCGAGTATTTCGACTATTCGCAAGTGCTGTTCGATGGCGCGGGCCGCGCGTATGTGCAAGCCGATGGGCGCATCCTGCGGGTGAACACGGATGGCAGTTGGGCTGTGATTGCCGGAGGGACAGAGTATGCGGATGGCAGCCCTATGCCACCGGCCTTGCCCGCGCGCGCCATTACCTGGCGTCTCTCCTCAGGCTTGTTTGCACTCGGGCCGGACGATGCCATCTATGTCGCCGATGCCGTGAAGCAGAAGGTGTGGAAGATCGAAAACGGCATTGCGGCAATGGTGGGTCCGGCGGCCGACGATATCCACTCGTCCAGTTCGCTGCTGATGCGTGCGGATGGTTCGTTGGTCATTACCTTGCGGAGCAGTGTGGCGCAATGGGACGGCGGTGAGACATGGACGGCGTTGATGCGGTCGCGGGAGGAACAGTACTCCTGGGTTGGGGAGTTGGCCGACGGCACGCTGGCTGTGGTGGGGCGAACCGCCCTCACCGTGCTGCGTTCCGATGGCGCGGTGCATTTGTGGCCGGCTTTGGGGAGCGGCTTTTCCGGATTCTTGCCGGCGATTGCTGTCTCCCGCGAGGGGATGTTGGTGCAAGCGATACAGTACACCGTGCGCTCCTTTGGGACACTGCCTGATTGCGCGCCGCCAGCTGTGCCGGCGCTACGCTTTTCGGGGCCGCTTTCGGCAGCGGTCGGCAGCAGGCTGCGGATTGATGGCTACAACCTGGGGCCGGTGGAGGAGGAGGCCGGCAAGGCCGATGCGACCGGCAGGCTGCCGCGCGAAATCAGTGGCGTATCCGTGCTGTTGAACGGCGAGCCGGCGCCGCTGATTTCGGTGAGCCGGTTCGCGGTGCGCATTCTGATTCCGTGGACCATCGCCGCGGCGAAGACTGAGTTGGTGGTGGTACGCAACGGCGCCTCCATCGCGCCGCAGACTGTGGATATCGTGCCGCGGCTGCTGAGGCAACTGGATGAGAATCTCGATCCTGTGGTCACGCAATTCAGCGGTATCTATACGATCACCAACGGGACTTATATTTTGAAAGAGGATGGAACCCGGCTGCGCAGCGGGATGACTCTGTCTTCGGGAAGCATGGTGTCGATCTATTTGACTGGGGTAGGCCGATTGGGGCCGCACGAACCAATGCGGGAAGCGGCGTCATTGGAGCCGCGAACAGCTGTGACGATGCCGTTGGAACTTACGTCGAGTTCGGCGGTTTCCGTCACCTGGTCCGGTGAGGTGCCCGGGCAGGCGGGCGTGTACAAATTGAACATGGTGGCGCGGCCGGGGTTGATTGACGGGATCGTGGTGTTTTAGCGGACGGTGACTTGAATCGCCGTTTGCCGCGCATCGACGGGAGCGCCGATGGGTGTTACGGTGAGTTGCGCGCGGTGTGTGGCGGGCTCCAATGCGGCGGCATCGACAACGAAGCGGATCTCAGCGGGACAGACTTCCGTTGCGGTGATGACGTGCAGCCACGGTTGTGAGGAAGTGATCTCGACGGGAATACCATAGGTGCAGGCCACAGGGAGCACCGCGCTTGTGGGCCGGGTGCGCAACGCTTGTAGCTCCAGGGTGGCGGGGAGACGAAGCTGATCGACGAAGCTGAAGATGGGCACGCGGGATGGGGCGATGCGCCCTCCGTTGGCGGTGAAGTCAACGCTGGCCGTGTGGATGCGCGCCCCGGTGATACCCGCGTAGGAGAGTGTGAAGGGAATCTCCGCGGGGGTTCCGGTTGCGGTGGTGGGAGTGGTGAGGATTGCGGGGCTGGATGCATTGGGGCGCGGGAACACGGTCATCGGCAGACTGGCGGCGGTGAGTTGGATAGTGCCCTTGCGCATCATGCTGGGGGTGATGCCTTGAAACGTATACTGCGCGGGTGTGGGCGCGGTATCGCCGAACTGGATCCATTGATAGGCGAAGGAACCTGGAATTGCAGGCTGATCGGGGACGCGGAGATTGAGGCTCACCGCCGCGGTCACCAGGACGAGGCGATTCTGTGCTCCTGCCGCCACGAGCGGAGTGGAACCGGCGATCCCCGTGCTGCTGGCGAAGAACACTTTGCCATCGGTTGCCCGGAGTGAAATCAAACCCGGTCCAGAAATGCCGGAGGGGAGAGCGTCCGGAGTTCTCCAGGCGGGATCCATTGCGTACTGGGAGAGGTGGATGTCGCCGTTGGGCGCTCTGGCGCCGGCGCCAAAGCCGATGGAAGGATAGCGCCAGGACCAAACGGTGGAAAGATCGGCGCGGACGCGGAAGGCGAAACCCACGTTGAAGGTGTCGCCGAATGTTGTGGCGATTGGGTAGAGGGGGGCGTCGAGGGTTTCGCCGGCGGAAACGCCCGCGGCGATGAGGTCGCCGTTGGGTTCCCTCTGCAAGTGACGGATGTCGCAGGATGTGCCGGCGAACTTGCGGGAGGCCAGCAGTCGCGAGCCATCCCCGCTGAGTTTGAAGAGGAAGCAGCCATTGTCGTGCGCGGCGATGAAGAGCGTGTCGCCGGCGGCATCGAAGGCAGTGGTAGGCGCGAGGCCACCATTGACCGCAGCGCCCCAGCGTGCGGATCCATCGGCGTTGAAGCGGATGGCGGCGATGCTCTGGCCGATGGGAGCGGGGTTGCGGTAACCCGGGGGAAGGGTGAGATCGCCGAAGCCCCAGCCGGTGACAATCACCTCATTGGCGCGGCCGGTTGTGTCGAGCGACTCCGGCTGCAGTGTTCCGAGATAGGTGGCGTATTCCACAGCGGACAGGTCTTTGCGGATACGCATGAGGAATCCATCGTTGCGGATGGCATCGCGGCGATAGGCGTTGCTGCTGGTATTGATGGTGCCGGCGTCCGCCGTGCCCGCAACCCAGATGGCGCCGCCAGGGTCGATGGCCAACGCCCGTAGCCTACAACCACCGGCCCAGCGTACCGAGCGCATGCGCACGCCGGCCGATAATTCCTCTCCTTGCGGAGTGGAGAGCGTGAGGATGCAAGGGAAACTGGTGGTGCTTTGGCCCGCAAGCGTGGGGGCAGCCTGGGCAGGTCCGGAGGATCCGATGATGGCGAATCCATCGGGGTGCATGGCGATCGCACCGGAGCGATGGTACTGGATAGGAATGCTGGTGGGAAATGCAGGCAGCCCGATACTCTGCTGCGGCCCATCGTAATGCCAGGCACTAATGACCCATTCCGGATCGATGCGCAATGCGGTGCGGCCGTCCCAGCCTTCGACGGTGAAGCCGATGGTTTGGTGGTCGATGCGGCGATAGCGCACGGGGAGATGTTTTGTGGAGTCGTGATTGAGCCAGGCCCGGGGCGGCTTCCACTCGATGGACAGATTTCGGTTGCTCCAGTGCAGGCCTCCGTTGGGGAGGATGGTGGCCTTCGTGGCGCCTTGTGCGGTGAGCGCGATAGAGTGCGTTGACGCGCCGGGTGCGAGGATGAAATCGAGTTCAGGGGCTTTGTTGCGGTGATGGAATTCAGCGCTGATGCCGGGCCAGAGATGTTCGTAGGTGACCGTTGCGCCGGTTTGTTGTGGAGTGGAGTGCGCCGTGCCGAACGAGATGTGAATGTCGCCGGAGTGTATGCCTGCCGCGTCGAGCGTGAACGTCGCCGGACCAACGAAGCGGAATTGGCCAGGGCCAACCGGCTGGTAGTGCGGCAGCGATGCCAATAGCAGCAGGGGCGTGATCATGCCAGGATCGGCTTGACGACGTTGGCGCGCTCGACGCCGGTGAGGCGGACATCGAGGCCCTGGTATTTGTAGCTGAAGCGTTCGTGGTCGATGCCGAACAAGTGCAGGATGGTGGCCTGGAAGTCGCGCACGTGGACGGGGTCGCGCACGATGTTGTAGCTGAACTCGTCGGTTTCGCCGTGGACCACGCCACCCTTGATGCCGCCGCCGGCCATCCATAAGCTGAAGCATCGCGGGTGGTGATCGCGGCCGTAATCGGTTTCGGTGAGCTTGCCCTGGGAATAGATGGTGCGGCCGAATTCGCCGGCGAGGATGACGAGAGTGTCGTCGAGCATGCCACGTTGTTTGAGGTCCTGCACCAGCGCCCAGCAGGCCTGGTCGACTTCCTTGCACTGGCTGGGGAGCACTTCAGGCAACAGGCCGTGCACGTCCCAACCGCGGTGATAGAGCTGCACGAAGCGCACGCCGCGTTCGGCCATGCGGCGGGCCATGAGGCAGCTTTGCGCGAAGGAGCCGGGCGTGCGCGCGTCTTCGCCGTACATCTTCCAGGTGGATTCGGGTTCCTTGGTGAGATCGGTGAGTTCCGGGACAGAGGATTGCATGCGGAACGCCATCTCATACTGGGCGATGCGCGTTTTGGTTTCCGGATCGCCGATTTGCTGGAAGGTGAGGCTGTTCATCTTGCCGAGCGCATCGAGCATGCCGCGGCGTACGTTGGAGGGCACGCCATCGGGGTTGTTGATGAAGAGCACGGGATCACCGGAACTGCGCAGGCTGACGCCGGAGTATTCGCCGGAGAGGAAGCCCGCGCTCCACAGGCGCGCGGAGATGGCTTGCACATTGGCGCGCGGATGATTGTGCTTGGCCTGAAGGACGACGAAGGCGGGCAGGTCCTTATTCATGCTGCCGAGGCCGTAGTTGAGCCAGGAGCCGATGCAGGGTCGGCCGGCGATCATGAAGCCAGTCTGGAAGAAGGTGATGGCCGGCTCATGATTGATGGCTTCGGTGTTCATGCTGCGGATGATGGCGATGTCGTCGGCCATGCTTCCAATTTTGGGGAGTAGCTCCGATACCCATGCGCCGGATTTGCCGTGCTGATTGAATTTGAAGACCGAAGGAGCGATTGGGAAGCGGCTCTGGCCGCTGGTCATGGTGGTGAGACGCTGGCCCTGGCGGATGGAGTCGGGGAGGTCTTTGTTGAACCAGTCTTTCATGCCGGGCTTGTAGTCGTAGAGTTCCATCTGCGGCGGCGCGCCGACGAGGTGGAGATAGATGCAGCGCTTGGCTTTGGCGGCGAAGTGCGGGAGACCGGGGACTGCGCCTTTGGCGTCCTCCCCGAGTAGGGAAGCGAGTGCGAGTGCGCCGATGCCTTGCGCGCCGCGGGCGAAGAAGCGGCGGCGGGATTCTTCACGGCCCATCTGTGCGGCGATGGTGTCGATGGGATGCTGCCCGGGGGCATGCTGGAGGCGCGAGGCGCGATCGAGTTGGTGCGCTTGGGAAGAGTAGTGCCCTTCGTGGTCGGGCTTCAGGATGTTCTTGCGGTCGCTCATTTGTTCAGCACCTCGTCGAGATTCAGCAGTTGATTGGTGAGCATGGTGAAGGCGGCGTGCTCACCTAAGGGCAGGGAAGGATCGCGCTTTCGATCGCCGACCGAGAGCAGCTTTTCGGCGTCTTCGGGATGCGCGTCGTAGTGTGTTTTGAAGTTGTCGTAGGCTTTGCGGACGATGGCGCGTTCTTCGAGGCGGAGCGGCCTAGCGAGGATGCGCAGGGTGAGGTAATCGAGACGGGCGTCGAAGGCGGCGGTGGATTCGAGGCTGCGCTCGGCGAGCGTGCGGGCGGCTTCGACGTATTGCTCATCATTCATCGTGGCGAGGGCCTGAAGCGGCGTGTTGGTGCGCTCACGGCGTACGGTGCAGGCTTCGCGCGTCGGGGCGTTGAAAATCTCCATGCCCGGTGGCGGAGCGCTGCGTTTCCAGAAGGTGTAGAGGGAGCGGCGATAGAGCCCGTCGCCCTGATCGCGCTTGTAGAAACGCGTGTTGGAGCCGTACATGGCCACTGCTTCCCAGATGCCATCGGGCTGATAGGGCTTGACGCTGGGGCCGCCGATTTGGCCGACGAGCAGGCCGCTGGCGGCGAGCACATAGTCGCGCACGGTTTCGGCATCCATGCGGAAGCGTGGGCCGCGGCTGAGCAGGCGGTTGTCGGGATCCTTGGCCAGCTTCGCTGGTGTGGTCTGCGCCGACTGGCGATAGGTGGCGGAGAGGAGCAACTCCTTATAAAAACGTTTCAGGTCCCAATTGTTTTCGCGGAAATCGACGGCGAGCCAATCGAGCAGTTCGGGGTGAGAGGGGGGCTCGCCCTGACTGCCGAAGTCGTCGGCCGTTTTAACCAGGCCGGTGCCGAACACTTCCTGCCAGATGCGATTGACGGTGACGCGTGCGGTGAGCGGATGCTCCGGACGGAACAGCCATTGGGCGAAGCCGAGGCGGTTGCGCGGCATGTCCGTTGGCATCGGCGGGAGGATGGATGGTGTCCGTGCTTCGACTTTGTCGCGGCGCTGATCGTAGGCCCCGCGGTAGAGCACGTGCGCGCCTGGTTTGGAATCGGCGCGTTCCTGCATGACGAGGGTGAGTGCGCCGCGGCGGGCGATCGCTTTGGCTTTGAGGGTGAGGTCGTTCTGCTCGGCGGCGAGCTGGCGGAAGGGCTCATGCTCCTTCAGCAGGAAGTAGGTGAGGAGCGCGGCGCGGCTCTGTTCGCTGAGCTGGCCCTCTTCGCCGAGTGCTTTTTCGATGGCGGTCCACTCATTGAGCAGCGCGGCTTCGCCTTCATTGATGACGCGGTTGAAGATTCGGAAATCGGAGATTGCGCCTTCCGGCAGAGAACGGCCGAGCAGTAACGGCGATTCAACGGCGATGCTGCCGCGCAGTTCCACGTTCTGATTGCCGCGGCCTTGCGTCGGGATGGCGCGTCCGTTGAGGAACATGGTGAGGCCCGATTGGTGACGCGACCCATCGTAGGAGATGGCGACGTGATTCCAGCTTCCGTGGCGGATTTGTTCGAGGTGCGCGGCGCGGATTTCGATATTGCGGCCATCGTCGCCAGTGAACCTCGCGCCGATGACGCGTGCACCGACGTCAATGACCCAGCCGCGTCCTTTGTCTTTCATGTTCTGGTGCGCGGCGATGGTGTAGCCTTGCTCGGCCTTGGGGAAGAAGAAACCGACGGCGATGGAGAACGGCTGTTCGGCATCGAGCCGCGGTGCGTCGGCGATGGGGAGTCCTTCGTTCTTCGTGAAATACAGCGCGGGGACTCCGGGGATGTTGGAATCGCCGGGTTTGACGAGCGGGTTCGATTTGGCGAGAGCGGCAACGTCGGCTCGGAAGAGTTCACTCTTCGGATCGATGGGTTGTGCGGCGGTGATTTTCTTACGCGATTGGAGCCATGCTTCAAAGGGCTGCGTGGCCGAGGTTCGCGTGTTCTTCATTTCACCGCGGATGGCAGTGAGGCGCGCATTGACACTGCTCCAGGCGTCGCGGTCTTCCTTCCTGGGCACGACCAGCACAGGCGGGGTGTCCGGGATGTTGTCGTCCATCACGTTCTGTGTCGTGTTTCGAAAGAACGCGCCGAGGGAATAGAAGTCCTTCTGCGAGATGGGATCGAATTTGTGATCGTGGCAGGTGGCGCAACCCACCGTGAGCCCGAGCCAGACGGCGCCTGTGGTGTCGGCGCGATCCTTGGCGTAGATTTCGGCGTACTCATCTTCGATGATGCCGGCTTCGTTGGTGGTGACGTTGCAGCGATGGAAGCCGGTGGCGATGCGCTGGTCGAGCGTGGGGCTCGGGAGCAGATCGCCGGCCAGCTGTTCGATGGTGAAGCGATCGAAGGTGAGGTTGCGATTGAAGGCTTGGATGACCCAGTCGCGGTATGGCCAGATCTCGCGGTAGTTGTCGACGTGGATGCCGTGCGTGTCGCCGTAGCGCGCCGCATCGAGCCAGTAGCGGGCGCGGTGCTCACCGTAGTGCGGCGATTCCAGGTAGCGGTCGATCATGTGCTCGTAGGCTTGTGGCGTGGCGTCGGCGAGGTACTGCTCGATTTCGGCGGGTTTGGGTGGAAGGCCGGTGAGGTCGAGCGCGACGCGTCGAATGAGGGTGCGCTTGTTGGCTTCCGGCGCGGGAGCGAGTTGTTGGGCTTCGAGGCGGGCGAGGACGAAGCGATCGATGGCGTTGCGCGGCCAGGCGGCGTTGCGCACCACGGGCGGCTTCGGTTTGGAGGGCGCGGTGAAGGACCAGTGTTCGACCCACGGCGCGCCTTCTGTGATCCAGGTTTTGAACAAAGAGATTTGTTGCGCGGTGAGGGTTTTGTGCGAGGATTGCGGCGGCATGCGCAGCGCCGGATTCGTCTCGATGATGCGCTTGTAGAGCAGGCTTGCTTCGGGCTTGCCAGGGGTGATGGCGGCGCCATTCTTGCGCGGGGCGAGGGCATCGGCCTTGATGTCGAGGCGCAGTCCGGCCATGCGGGTGCGGTTGTCCGGGCCATGACACTGGAAACAGTTATCCGACAAAATGGGCCGGATTTGTTTTTGGAAATCGGTCTTTGCCGTGACGAGGGCGGGGGCGAGGGTTGTGGCCAGGCCCAGACGAGTCAGTAGTCGAAGATTCATTCGCTTACTGACAATATATAAGACGGCGCGGGGTTACGGTGCGGCGAAGAAGCCGAACTCGCGGAATTCCGCGCCTTGCCACCAGGCTCGGGGGCCGTTGGTGTAGCGGTGATTGGAGGCTCCGGCCTGGCTTTGGAGCGGGCGCACGACTGCGCCGGCGGTGCGTACGGCTTGCTGGGTTGCGGTCTCGGGGACCACGGCGGCGATGTGGCCGGAGCGGTTGAGTTCTTTGCGTTTGGCGCAGATGACGGCGACGCCGCCCGAGTTGGCGTGGGATTGCAGCGCATCGAGATCGAAGAGGCGGCGCCAGGCGAAGCGCGGGCCGTGGTCATTGAGCCAGTCGAAGAGCGAGTTGGCGTTGAGCTCGTTGACGGTGACGGCGTAGCGGACTTCGACGGCTTCGCCGCGCGCGAGTTTTTCGAGAGCGGGGCCGGTCCACCAGACGCGCGGGAGGTAGGCTTTGGCGAGGTAGCAGTAATCGTAGGCGTAGATGTTGCAGAAGGTGGAGGCGGAGGTGGGCTGATAGCGGGCGCTGCGTTCGACGTCGAGGTAGCTGATGATGGTGGCGAGGTCGGTAGCGGGCGTGGCTGTGCCGCGGCGTGGCTTGGTGGCGTCGCCGAGTGCGAAGGCTCGCCCGCCGGTGGAATCGAGTTTGGCGTTGGCGTGTTCGCCGAGGTGTACGGCGGTGATGCCGGTGGTTCTGGCGGCCGTGGGAGTGGTGGTGGCCGGCTGGAGGTGTTGGGAGTGGACGAAGCCTTCGAGCGTGGTGTTGTGGAATGTGGTGCGGATTTTCCACCAAGGGTGGTTGGTGCGATCGAGGTCCTCGACTGGTTGCCCCTGCGGAAGGGCCGCGATAATGTTGTTGGCGGCTACGGCGGGTGTGCGCCGGAGGTTCAGTTGCGTCGCGGTTACGGTGAAATTTGCCATGGGGTGATTGTGGCAGATTCTGTGTTGGGGAGTGGGTGCGTGGTAGGATGAAGAGATACAGCCTTGCCCGAGCCAGCGGGTGAGTTGTGGGCTGTGTATAGAGTCGGGGCGTAGCGCAGCCTGGTAGCGCACCTGCCTTGGGCGCAGGGGGTCGCGTGTTCGAATCACGCCGCCCCGACCATTAAAATCAGCGGGTTGTACATTGCCCTCGTTGTTCCCGCTGTTGTCATTTGCTGTCAGAATCCCTTCGGTAATACGCTCAATCGCCACCCGGCGGCGGCTGAGCGCCTTCTGTGTGTAGTGAAGGGTCATGCGGAAATCTCCATGCCCCATCGTGCTTTGCCGGTCGCTGATTTCCAGATCAAGCTGGTCGGCCAGTGTCGCCCACGTCCGGCGGAAGCAATGCCACGAAACCCAATCACAGCCGATCCGCTTACCGGCGGGCTTCAGGTGTCGCCGCGCCAGATTGCGGTCGCACAGTGCGCGACCAGCCTTGCTGTGAAACACCAGATCGTCATCGGCCTTGAACGGTGATCGTTCCATCACCCCGGCCAGTGCGCGTACCACTTCTCCGCTCAGCGGAATGATTCGTTGGCGCGTGTTGCATTTCACCGTGCCAAAAGCACCACGGTAAAAGTTCTCATTGACGAATAGGCTGAACGATGGAAGATTGCGTCCGTCTACCGTACAAGCATCGCCGGTGAGATTGACCCGTTTGCGACGTAGGCCAAGAATTTCCGCCACATTCATACTGGTGGTCAACGCCAGCAACACCATTTCGCGGACTGGCGATTTGAGTTCTCCTAAGAGTGCGCCAGCCTGATCGAAGGTGAGTGCGCGAAGTTCCTTGCGCGCCACTACCCCGATCTCTACATCGGAAGCGGGATTGTCATTCGCGTACATCCTTGTTCGACGTGCATGCCGAAACACCGCCCGCAAAGCATTTTTCACGTGAAGGACCGTCTGGCCGGATAGCCCTTCCTTCAGCTTTGCGTTGACCAAGTCTTGAACCTGATCGAAACCGACATCCCGCAACAGCATCTTTCCGACACACGGGAGCACGTGCCTGTTGAGGATGTAGTTGTAGTGAAGCTGACCAGCGTGCTTCATCTTCGAAACTCTATCCGGCATGAATCGTTGTTGGACAAACTCATGCACCGTGATGGGCACTCCGGGGAGCCGGTTCGAAGGGTTGATCCCCGCCATGAACTCATCCGCCAGTTTGCGTGCCTTCTCTTCGTCCAACGTCGTCCGCTCTCCCAACACGCGATGCTGTCGGATAAGGACAGAATTACCATCGCTGTCTGGAGACGGGATGCGGTAGGTGAGATACCACCACTTTCCTCTCTCATGAACATAACCTTGCTGGTTACCTCTCTTCCGGGCCATTGATTTTCCATTTCTGGCCCGCTGGAATGCTTCCTTTTCATCATCGTCCGGGCTTCGCCCGGACGCCAACGAATCATTCCGCTGAGCGGAGAAGTGGTACGCGCACTGGCCGGGGTGATGGAACGATCACCGTTCAAGGCCGATGACGATCTGGTGTTTCACAGGCAGCTGGTCGCGCACCGCGACCGCAATCTGGCGCGGCGACACCTGAAGCCCGCCGGTAAGCGGATCGGCTGTGATTGGGTTTCGTGGCATTGCTTCCGCCGGACGTGGGCGACACTGGCCGACCAGCTTGATCTGGAAATCAGCGACCGGCAAAGCACGATGGGGCATGGAGATTTCCGCATGACCCTTCACTACACACAGAAGGCGCTCAGCCGCCGCCGGGTGGCGATTGAGCGTATTACCGAAGGGATTCTGACAGCAAATGACAACAGCGGGAACAACGAGGGCAATGTACAACCCGCTGATTTTAATGGTCGGGGCGGCGTGATTCGAACACGCGACCCCCTGCGCCCAAGGGAAGGGGACACACTTCCAAGCGATGATTTGCCAACGACTTGGCCCGGCAAGCGCCGGTAGCCGGGGTTGGTTCTGACCACATTCTGACAACAGGTCCGCTGGATTGCTTCAAATCGCGGTTAACGTGGTCAGATCGCAATTTCAACCGGGGCTTCGGCCCCGGTCTTGTTTTGCTGGTTGTAGGTTGGTTGCAAGGGCGCACTTTGCACGGCGCTATGCATGCTGGTTCCGTTCCGCACCGGGGATCGCTATTCCCGCTACGCGGCCACCCGGTGGCGGTGCCGGACTGTTCATGCTGCGGCCGCTCCATCGGTACGGATCGGTGAACAAGCCTATTCCCCAAAGCGGGATCGAACGAGACAATGGGATGTGAGAGTCGTCGCCTACGCCCGTGTGTCCACCACTGATCAGAGTTGTGAGGTCCAGTTTCCGGGAACTCGTCAGCACGCCGCCGCGCGGCTGGACGCTGGCCGAAGAGTACGTGGACGCTGGAACTGCGGAGCCAAAGCCAGCCGCCCGGCGCTGGACCGGCTCATGGCCGATGCGTCACGGCCCGCCGCGTGGATTGCGTCATCGCTTACAAGCTGGACCGGCTTGGCCGTTCCACACTCCACCTAAGCCAGCTTCTTGCAACGCTGAGCACCGCCGGGGTCCGCGTGATCGTGACCAGCCAAGGGTTCGACACGGATCAGGAGTAACCTCACAAGCCAGCTTTTGATGGAACGTATTGGCGCGCGGCCTTTCGCCCGATGCGAACTTCCGGGAACGCACCGCCGCCGGTATTCGCGCGGCCAAGGCACGTGGCGCGGCGGTAGGCCGTCCGAAGGTCATCTTCCGGCATGATGAACTGGTCCGCCCGGATGAAGAGAAGCTGTCGTGGCGCGCCATCGGCGAACGGTTGGGCATCTCCTCGATGTCACAGCGATGAAGGCATACCTGGAAGCCGCTAAAAACTGTCCCTCAACCCGGCCCGGCAAACGATAGAAAACGCGCGGTGGCGTGAAGGCGGACAGCGTACCGGTTCCGCCCCTTCGGTTGATTAGCATGAAACTGTCCGGCCTGAACACCTAATTCGGTTGCGCGATCAACACGGAAGCGTGTTCGTTTTCGGCGTTCGCGGTGGATGAGCCCGGTCACGCGGCATTGAAGCCTATCCATCAGTGGTGTGCTGGTCATCCGCGCGAGATGATGAGCACCGCTGGCCGGGCGCTTTTCTGACCGCCATCGCTGAAGGCAAGTACACGCTCCATTCCGATCTCCCCGGCGACCGCGCGGCGGCATTCCGGGACGAATGGATGGCACATCTGGCGGGCATCGTCGAATACGCCCCGGTCCCGGTCACGTTGCCGTCGTGGCCTTCCCGCCGGGCGAAGGTGATCTCCATGTTCGGATGAACGAAGTGGACGTTATCTTCATGGGCCGGAATGGGCGAAGGGGTATCGCGGGCGAACGGGCATATTCCGCTACGATCTTGCGCCGGATATACAAGTGACGATCCACGAAAGTGACCCACTCTGGCTGGCGGTGTTCTTGGTGAACGGAGAGCCGGTAGCCGGTGAATCGTGCATCGTGAACTATGATGCGTGGGTGACGCGGACCCGCGCGGATGCGGCATTCCTGAATCGACTTCGCACGATAGTCGCGGCCTGACATATATGTCAGGACCCGTGCTCCCGATTGCCGCCGGGACGCTCAGGCCGGACGCGCGCCGGGCCAGCGGTCGAAGATGCGCTCCCATCGTAGTGTGCCGATCTTCGAGCGGAATTGATTGCGCACTTCCACGGGAAGATGGGGAAGCCCCGCTGACCATGTGCCGTGCCGGTAGCCGTTAACCAGATGCTCTTCGTGATGTTTAAGGCCGTGCTCATGGCAGATGACCAGCCACCAGTCCTTACCGGCGGCTGTCGCCAGCATCCACGCGGCTTCGAGATTTCGGGCAAGCTGATCCCGCGAAACATCCCACTTGATCGTCGGTGAGAGCCAATCGTTCCGCTTCCCTTCGATCCATACGACGGCGTGTTCGGTTTCGATTAGGCAGTCAGCGTGCGTCCGGCCTTCGAGGGTCAATTCCCGTGGGATACCTTTTGTGACGCCAGCGTCCAGCTTCGCCAACACCGCATCTTTATCCGGGTTTGCCGTAATCCGTAGTTCAAACTCAGCACGGAGCGCTTCGGTCTTCGGCTGAGAGTTGCGAATCAGCCAAGCTAACCGCTTGGGGCTTGCGGCGACTGTCCGCTCCTTGCCGACGCGCACCGAAAGGACTGCTCCCGTCGTGACCGGTGCCGTGATGCCGTCGGCCAAGTGAAGGAACTCAGTCACCCAAACTGGCCCGCCATGATCGCGAAGCCACGTGAAGGTGGGCGTCACGCGCGTGCGCTTGCTGTTCTGATCTTCGATGGCCGGGACTGACATATATTTCAATCGGCTGGTGGGTGGAAACACTTGCGACCGCCCCGGAAGCAATTCTCACACAATACCGAGGCTGCTCTTCGGAAACCGAGAATGTACGGAAACCGTGGTACAGATCCGGTTCTCCAACGGCGAACGAAGACACTGCGCAGAAAGGCTATGCTTTCGGTCCACCACCAACGAATCGGTTTTCGGGGATGGGGAGAGCCGGGATAACGAATTTTTCGACTTCCAAAGTGGCCTTACTCTGATCTTGGGTGTAGCGCGGATGCTGCCCCAAAGGAGATGTTATGAGACTTGTTTCGGGTCTACCTGCGGAAAAGGAAGCGCTAGAAGAGTTCTTCGGTGCTCTCAGCGACGCACTGGATGTTGAAGAATGTGATGCGGCCTTGCGCCACACCATTCGGCTTGCGCCAGAATTCGGTATTCCTGTCGAACCCTTAGTCGAATGGCTGATGGAGCGGGGTGGATATTGCGACTGTGAGATCTTCCTTAACGTGATTCCGGACCATCCGGGGTTCGTGCTGCCGTTTGAGTACGAAGACGAAGTCCCCCAAGGAGATATCGCTGGCTGAACGCAACGACGTTCGACTCAACGAACTGGTGCAGACAGTGAACTTTCGCCTAGCTGTGCCTTGAGGAAGGATCTTGTCTAAGGCCTCGAAGCCCGAAATTCCGCTCAGGAACCGCGATTACGGCGAAGCGTACCGCACCTTCGATCACGTTCGCGTTGATCGAATCAGCATGGCCCGTGGTGATAAATACGATCTGAGGTTGATCTAGTCTATGCAAACCACAGTTAGTCTTCCAGCGTTGTGGAATGTCCGCGAAGCGGCCAAGGCGCTGAGCCTGTCCACCGTGTCGATTTACCGCATGGCGTCTGAAGGCACGCTGCCGGTAGTTCGTATCGGTGGGCGTGTCCTCTTCGCTCCGAAAGACATCCACGCCTACATTCGGTCCCGGCGCGTCCGTGGATCGAAGCATCAGGACCGGAACGGCGATTTGTCGCCGCGCCGGTCCTCAACCGACAAAAACACAACCCCAATGGAGAAAGGACATGAACTATGACAACATTCCCCTCGAACTGAGGCAGCACCCCAACTGGGTCGTCTTCCGTCTCGAAGAACGGCCCAAGCAGAAGAAGAAGGCGAAAGTTCCGTATGATCCCAAGCACCAGAACCGCCGCGCTAAGTCAAATGCTCCCGATACATGGGGCACGTTCGATCAAGCCATGAACACGTATCGCGATTTGGACAAGTTTGATGGCATCGGCTACGAAATCGCAGAGCCTTACGTATTTATTGACCTTGACGGCTGTCGTGACGCCGAAACGGGTACGATCACCCCGGAAGCCGAAGAGATCGTCTCTGCGCTTTCGTCATTCACTGAAGTGTCGATCAGTGGTACCGGCCTGCACATCCTGTGCAAGACGACCAAGCCGCTTCCGAAGGCTGGAGCACGCACAGGCTGGATCGAAATCTACTCCGGGGACCGGTTCGTTGCACTGACAGGCAACGTGCAGGACGGGGCAACGGCGACTATCGAAGAACGGACGGACGCGGTGCATGATCTGTATCGCCGCGTCTTCGGCGATGATGGCCCCGCGCCGCCGCAACCGGGCACAAGGGAGACGAACGACGTTGATGTGGACGAACGGATTGCCAAGGCGTTCAAGGCGAAGAATGGTGTCCGCTTCGCGCGCCTGATGACTGGCGACATGTCGGACTATTTGAAGCGCGATGGGACCGGCCCGGATCAATCACGCGCTGACCTTGCTTTCTGTAGCATGCTGGCGTTCTGGCTGGACAGGGACCCGATGAAAATGGACGCGGCGTTCCGCAAATCCGGGTTGATGCGGGAAAAGTGGGATGAACGTCGGGGATCTCAAACATACGGCGAAATCACAGTCCGCAAAGCCATCGCCAGTTGTCGCGATACCTACGGAGAGCGCCAGCAACGGAAGAGTACACAGCACGAATCGGCGTTTGCACCAATATCCTGCGCGGGAACACCTGACGGCCTGCCCGCATTCGGGTTCCGGCTCACGGACACCGGAAATTCCGAACAGTTGGTTGCGCGGTTTGGTCGTGACATTCGTTACTGTCCATCCTTGAAAGCATGGTTCATCTTCGACGGCAAGCGGTGGGTGCGCGATGATCGTCAAAGCGTTCGCGTCTTGGCCCGCGAAACCGTCCGCGCAATGTTCGAGGATGCCAATCAATTGAGTGAACGCAAAGACCGCGACGAATTGCTCAGGCATGCACATCAGTCTGAGAGCGCCGCGCGACAGGCGGCTATGCTCAAAATGGCCGAAGTCCTTGTTCCAGTCGGCGAAGATGAACTGGACACCAGTCCGCGTTTCTTCAACTGCAACAACGGCACTATCGACTTGACGACCGGAGAACTTCGTCCGCACCGGCGCGAAGACTTGCTGACCCGGATGGTGCCGTTCAACTACGTTTCCGGCGCAACATCGGTAGAGTGGGAACAGTTCTTGGACCAAACGACCGCAGGGAATGCTGAGTATCGCAATTTCCTTAAGCGGCTGTCCGGATACGTTCTCTTAGGAGAACCCAAGGAGCAGATCGCGGTGTTGGTTCACGGTGCGGGAGCGACGGGCAAGAGCACGTTTATGGCAGTGCTCCAGTCTGCAATCGGCTCCGACTACTGCCATACCCTCAGCCCCGAAACGTTGTTGAAGCGGAACAGCGCCGCCTCTACCGCGATGTACGATCTTGCTGAACTTCGCGGCAAACGGTTGGTAGTTGCATCGGAAGTCGATGATGGACGGGCGATTGCTGAAAGCATCTTCAAGTCGCTGACCGGCGGTGATTCAATCAGCGCACGTCTTCCCTATCAGCGGTTCCAGAATGCGGCACCGCAATGCACTCTCTTCATCCAATGCAACCACGTCCCGAAGATCAGCTACGACGACGACGCGATGTGGCGGCGCATTATCCGGTTACCCTTCAATCAGGTGGTTGCGAAGGGGAAACGCGATCCGAACCTGAAGAAGCGCTTGGTCGATCCGACTACCTCATTGCCCGGAGTGCTGGCTTGGATTGTCGAAGGCGCACTCGAATATCTTCGGGTTGGATTGCAGGTGCCGGACTTCATCATCGCGTCAACGGAAGCGTTGCGGGATGAGATGGACACGGTAGGGGAGTTCATCGGAGAAAGGTGCGAAATCGATCCGGCACTGTGGGCTAGTTCGGATCAATTGTGGAAAGGCTATTGCGATTGGTGCCTTGTTCGGGGCGAATCGCCGTCATCCCGGAAGGCCTTCGCTGCTTCGCTGGTAGATCACGGAGCGATCCCCACGAAACGCCTTCTGGATTCCGGCCAGCAGGCACGCGCATACAGGGGTATCGGATTGCTGAATGCCAATCCCGGTGGGTTGGTCACGGATGATGACTTGACCCGGTTGCAGGCAAAGATCGGCCATCCGCGCTCCTTTCCGGCGAAGGTGGCCTGAACCCGTAGCCGTGCCGTGGGACACAAGGGACGTGACTTTTCACAAGATGAGGAGTCACGTCACCCTCGACTTCAACCATCAGAGTGTGTTCGTTTGGGTAGATCGATCCAGCTTGGCGTTTTCTGCTGTGTTCTTCTGTCCTTGCCGTCCCTCACACCCGTGGGTAAAGGACTAGATAACAAGGCTGATCTATGGACATAGAAGCCGCTGCCCACCTGTTGCGAAGATGCGGCGAAAAGCGGATGCTGTGTCGGGCGATCTGCACGTCCGGCACGTGCGGCGTCCATGAAACGTCAAACACCGGGCAACTGATTCCGTTACGCCGACTGACGATCTCCCTGACATTCATGGGATCAATTGGGACCTAACCTAAACGTCTGTTTGTGAGCGTGGCCTTCAGATACTCATTGAAGGCGTTGGCAAGGGTCTGTTGCCGCTCTGCCCAAAACTGCTCTGCCTTGGCGATACTCCACAATTCGTTGTTCACCGGGATTCCTTGACTCTCCAATACCTTCGGCGAAATGTTGGCAAGGTACGTTGCCGGGGTATTGTCGCTGATTGACTGGTTCGAGTCTTTCGCGACGAAGGCAATGTTCGCCAGAACATCGGCCCTTTGGCGTGCCTTTCCTTGCTGGAAATAGGCACGTGGCAGGATATGGTGGCGGTCCACGCGCGTCCTGCTGACGATCCGTCGTTGCGTCAGAAGATCAGACGCGCCAAGCTGCTTGCAAGCAAGGAACGTTGCAAGTAGCCCACTCCTGTCGGCCATTGAGCCGTTGAAGTCCGCCGGGGTAGCCCACAGCGAAGGTCGGCTTTGACGCAAATTCGACAGAAGCGCTCCGACTGGATCACCGTTCCGGCAAGCCTTCAGGTCCTGCTCCAGCGCGGTACCGCTGGCGGAACTGTAGCGGTGCGCTAAGGCCGCGCAGCCCACCCACCCCGCAATTTCACGGTCGTCACGATCACGGGGACTGAGTGTGCCACAAAGAGCGATAACCGGCACCAGAAGACTGCCCGACCATAGGATCGACATGTCAGCAAGACCCAATTCGCCCATGCACAGGCTGAGTGCATCTTCGACCGCCGACTTCGTGCGCTTCCACGCCTGTTCTACGTCTTTCGTATGGAGTTCGTGCAGAGGCGTTCGCCGCCGTCCATCCGGCATGGCGATGAACGCGCATGCCCGGAACAAGTGAGTGGCCGTGATTCGGTCGAAACCGCGCTTGTGCAAGTCGTGAATAAATGGCGTCAGTTGTTTTCGGATGAACCCGGAGTGTTTGGCAGCGACTTGGGCACTCTGAAGGTCCTCAGACCGCAGCTTGACGCCAAGGGTGTTGATCCGCTGAAAGGCATTCACAGCGTCCTGAAAGTTGTAGCCGATCATTCGGACAATGGGAACTTCGTACTCAAGGACGGATCTTAGTCTCTCAAGCCGTTCTTCGATCTTCCGCCCACGAATGTCGTCATGCAGATTGCGGCGGTACCGCCGATACCAATCCTCATCCCACACATCTGCAACGCGAACCCATCGGTCATCCTTCCGGGTCGCGGCATTCGCACGAAGGAACTGTTCGTCTTCCGTGTTGAAAACAACGTCGATACCGTCATCACCCGTGAGGGTGCGCGCTAGGGTGATAACCCGCTGTTGACCGTCGATCAGCCATCCGACAGACGTGCCAATCGCCTTTGCCGGGGCATAGCGCCGGACTTCGACACGTTCGTCACTCTCCCAGACCAATAGGGACGAAACCGGAAAGCGCCGGTACAGTGAGTCGATCAACTTCGGCGCGCGGTTCGGCGTCCACACATAGTCGCGCTGGAACTCAGGAACGACGATCCGACCAGCGCGGAAGTCGTGAATAATCTCTTGAACGCGGGATTGCTGATGAACAAGTGTCGGCGTCATATCCCTCTATCGACGGAAGTTTCCGTGTCCTTGCGGATCAAAAACAGTTTCGCGCATTCACGTTTGAAATGCGGTTGGACTTTCCACATACAAATTGTAGGAGAATTGTTTTATTGCGGTGCTATAGACCGATGACAACGTGCGCCAGACCAGCGCATGCCGCTAGAGTAGAGGTTCAGCGTGTACACCCCTTATCACAGCCTCTATTGGGCCACCGCCTTGACGTTGCGCGGTGGCGGGGACGACCTGTCACGATTGTCCCAGTCGATTGCTTCGGCCCGTGTGGATTTGAACCCACATCAGGTTGACGCCGCCCTGTCCGCGCTTCGATCCCCTCTGTCGAAAGGCATGATTCTGGCCGACGAAGTTGGCCTTGGCAAGACCATCGAGGCCGCGCTGGTGATCGCCCAGCGATGGGCAGAACGACGGCGTCGATTGCTTCTTATCCTTCCCGCGACCTTGCGCAAACAATGGCAACAGGAACTTTTGGAGAAGTTCAACTTGCCGTGCGTCATTCTGGAGTCGAAGTCGTACAACGAAGCACTGAAGGCCGGGAATCCGAATCCGTTCTTGGCGGACAACCGCATCATCGTGTGTTCGTACCAATTCGCGAAGGCCAAGAAGACCGATATCGCCAGCGTCTCATGGGATCTGGTCGTGATCGACGAAGCCCACCGGCTTCGCAACATCTTCAAGGGGACCAACAAGACAGCCGCCGCCATCGCTGAATCGCTGGAGATGCGCCACAAGCTGTTGCTGACGGCTACCCCGCTTCAGAACAGCCTCATGGAGTTGTACGGACTGGTGAGCGTCATCGATCCTCAAGTCTTCGGCGATGCGAAGTCGTTTCGGCTTCAATACGTCCAGACGAACAACGAAGCTCACCGGAACATGGTGCTCCGGGAGCGATTGAAGCCACTGTGCAAACGGACGCTCCGCAAACAAGTGAGCGAATACGTCCGGTTCACGCGGCGCGTCCCGATCACGCAGGACTTTACCCCGTCCGCCGACGAACAGCGGCTCTATGACAACGTGTCGGAATATCTTCGCCGCGAAGAACTCATGGCGCTACCGGCCAGCCAGCGGCAACTCATCACACTGGTGCTTCGCAAGCTGTTGGCGTCTTCCACTTTCGCCATCAGCGGCACGCTCCGTAACTTGGCTTCGCGGCTCCAACTGGAACTAGACGGAGATGCCGCACCCGCCGACGCTACCGAAGCCGCCGAAGATTTCGACGGGCTGGACGAACTAGCGGACGAATGGGAGAACGGCGGTGAGGGTAACGCGGGAGCAGGTTCGGAAGCCGATCCAGTCGAAGAGCGCAACAAGAAAATCAAAGGCGAAATCCGGGACCTTCGTGAGTTTGTCCAACTGGCGGAAAACATCCACCGCAACTCCAAGGGCGAACAGCTACTCGAAGGGCTGAAGAAGGCGTTCGAAAAAGCTGATGAACTGGGCGCGCCGCACAAGGCGGTCATTTTCACCGAATCCCTTCGGACCCAGAACTACCTGTTGCAGTTGCTCTCCGACAACGGCTACCGGGACCAGATCGTGCTGATTTCCGGCACGAATGCCGACCCGTTATCCGCCGCCATCTATCGCCGCTGGATGGAACGTCACAAAGGAACCGACCAGATCACCGGAAGCCGCACCGCCGACATGAAGGCGGCCATCGTCGAAGAATTCCGGGACCGGGCCACAATCCTTATCGCCACGGAGTCCGCCGCCGAAGGCGTGAACCTTCAGTTTTGTTCCCTGATCGTCAACTACGATCTACCGTGGAACCCGCAGCGTGTCGAGCAACGAATTGGCCGGTGCCATCGCTACGGTCAGAAGCATGACGTTGTGGTTGTCAACTTTGTGAACCGCAACAACGCCGCCGACCGACGTGTGTTCCAGCTTCTCTCCGAAAAGTTCCGCCTGTTCGACGGTGTGTTCGGAGCAAGCGATGAAGTTCTGGGGGCCATTGAGAGCGGAGTGGATTTGGAGAAACGGATCGCCGCCGTCTATCAGGATTGCCGGTCCAACACGGAGATCGAAGCCGCATTCAACCAGATCCAGTGGGAACTGGACGCTGACATCAACAACCGGCTGTCCCAGACCCGCCGGGATTTGCTGGAGCATTTCGACGAAGAAGTCCACCATCGCCTCAGAATGCACCGTGATCGCGCACAGGAGACGCTAGACGCGGTTCAGAGGATGCTCCTGAACCTCACCCGGCAGGAACTGGGAGCCAGCGCAATATTCGCCGCCGGGGAGCCATTCTTCGAACATGAGGGTACCGGCTACCACTTGGACTGGCGAAAGGCTGAAGCGCGCAATTGCCACTTCTTCCGGCCCGATCATCCGCTGGCCGACCGCATCATCCATGACACGAAAGCGCGAAGGCTGGAACCGGCGGAAATCGTCTTCGACTACAACGCATACGGTGCCCGGCTGAGTGTGCTGGAACCGCTGATCGGGGAATCCGGCTGGCTCAAAGTTTCTCTCTTGCGCGTGGAAGCCTTCGACATCGAAGAACGGTTGCTTTTGGCTGGTGCCCGCGCGGATGGTTCGCCATTGGACGGCGAAGTGTGCCAGAAACTTCTGGGCTTGCCGGGGACGGTTGCTACAGCACTACCCGGCGCGGTTCCACCCACCGCAGTGGAAGAAGCGCTGACCAACGAACGTGCAAACGCTCTGGGCGAAATCGAACGGCGCAACCTGAAGTACTTCGATGAAGAGGTCGAAAAGTTGGACAGGTGGGCGGAAGACTTGAAGACCGGGCTGGAGCGGGAAATCAAAGAGCTAGACCAGATGATTCGCGATGAGAAGCGACTGTCCACCGCCGCGCCGACACTTCAGGAAAAGCTGGAGCACCAGAAGCGGCTGAAGGAACTGGACACGGAGCGCCGTACCAAGCGGAAACGGCTGTTCGAAGCACAGGATGAGATTGACTTGAAACGCGATGGATTGATCGCCCAGATCGAAGAGCGGTTGAAGCAGAAGGTGGCGTTCGAGCCGCTGATGACGATCCGCTGGACCATCCGGGATTCGGGGAAGCAATGAGCAAGAATACGAAGCTGGAACTGACTTGGATTGGCAAGGAGAACCGGCCAAAACTGGAGCCGCGCATCCTGATCGAAGACCCAGACAAGAGCCACCATTCAGCCCGGCGTGTGACGGATTCCGACATCTTCGACAACCGACTTATCCACGGCGACAACCTACTGGCATTGAAGGCGTTGGAACAAGAGTTCACCGGCAAGGTCAAACTTGTCTACATCGACCCACCTTACAATACGGGGTCCGCTTTCGGGCACTATGATGACGGAGTCGAGCATTCCATCTGGCTCAGCCTGATGCGGGACCGCCTAGAAATCCTTCGCAAGTTGATGGCTGAGCAAGGAAGCCTCTGGATTTCAATTGACGACAACGAATGCCACTACCTGAAAGTGCTGTGCGACGAAATCTTTGGACGACAGAACTTCGTTGCCAGCATTATTTGGCAGAAGATATTTTCCCCGAAGAGCACGGCGCGACATTTTTCCGACGCCCACGATTTCCTCTTGGTCTACGCCAAGAACAAGGAGCTATGGGAGCGGAACTTACTCCCGCGTGAGGACAAACAGAATAGTGCTTATAAGAATCCTGATGACGATCCACGTGGGCCTTGGACATCCGGGGACCTCTCCGCGCGGAACTACTATTCGCTTGGCTTGTACCCGATCACTACACCGGCTGGAAGGGTAATTCCGGGACCACCCAAGGGAATGTTCTGGCGCGTTTCGAAAGAGAAATTCTTACAGCTTGATGCTGACAATAGAATCTGGTGGGGCAAGGATCGCGACAACCAGCCACGGCTGAAACGATTTCTTTCTGACGTGATGGACGGAGTTGTGCCACAGACCATCTGGATGCATCAAGAGGTTGGGAATACGCAAGAAGCCAAGAAGGAAGTGATGGCGGCGGTTCCTTCAGACGTAGATGTTTTCCAAACGCCAAAACCGGAAAGATTAGTCCGTCGAATACTGGAGTTGTCCACGCGCCCCGGCGACTTGGTACTTGATTCCTTCGCAGGGACCGGAAGCACCGGCGCAACAGCGCATAAGATGCGCCGCCGCTGGATCATGATCGAGCTTGGCGACCACGCAGAAACCCACATCTTGCCCCGGCTTCGCAAGGTGGTAGACGGCGACGATTCCGGTGGAGTGACCGAATCGGTGAACTGGAAGGGCGGCGGCGGGTTTCGATACTACCGGCTTGCCCCATCGCTTCTGGAACGGGACCAGTGGGATAACTGGGTCATCAGCAAGCAGTTCAACTCCGCAATGCTGGCCGAAGCTGTTTGCAAGCTGGAAGGCTTTACGTATGCTCCCAGTCAAGAGCACTATTGGGAGCACGGCCACTCCACCGAACGCGATTACATCTACGTAACGACACAGAAGTTGACCCACCAACAGCTACACGCCTTGTCGGAAGTGGTCGGACCAGAGCGCAGCCTTCTGGTTTGTTGCGCGGCATTTCGCGGGTCCGCCGACCAATGGCCGAATTTGACGTTGAAGAAGATCCCCAAGGCGGTGATGGAACGGTGCGAATGGGGTCGCGACGACTACAGTCTGTCCATCTCCAATCTTCCGGCGGCGGAATCCCTTGACGTGAATGGCGATGGGGAGCCGCCGACCGCGAAGAAGAAGGCCGCGCCGAAGAAGGCAAAGGTGGCCGGGCAAGCCGACCTGTTTGGCGGTGAAGGAGAAGAGGCATGAACCGCACCGTCAACATGATTTCCAACCGGCTCAGCTTGCGGAAGCCGCAGCGCGATTCGCTTGAAATTTTGGCAGAGATCGCGGAACTGATACCAACCAAGAAGGGCGGCGAACCAAACGGGTCGCTGGACAAGATCAAGCAGCGCTACCCCAGTGTTGCCGGATTCGATGAACGCGATTTTCCTTCGTTGTGCTTCGCCCTGGCCACGGGCGTCGGCAAGACCAGACTGATGGGTGCCTTCGTAGCCTATCTCCACATTGCTAAGGGAGTCCGCCATTTCTTCGTGCTGGCTCCGAACCTGACCATCTACAACAAGCTGATCGCCGACTTCCAACCGGGTCATCCGAAGTACGTGCTCCAAGGAATCGCGGAGTTCGTCACCGAACCGCCAGAGATCATCACCGGCGACAATTATGAAACCGGGCGCGGCGTCCGCAAGTACGATCTGTTCGGCGAATCCGGTGTCCACATCAACATCTTCAACATTTCAAAGATCAACTCCGAAGTGCGGGGCGGGAAATCGCCGCGCATCAAACGCCTTCAGGAGTACATCGGACAGAGCTACTTCGAGTATCTGGCCGGGCTTGACGATTTGGTCATGCTCCAAGATGAGAGCCACCGGTACCGGGCATCCGCCGGGGTCCGGGCGATCAACGAATTGCAGCCGGTGCTGGGGTTGGAATTGACGGCCACGCCTCAAGTGGAACAGTCCGGCGGTGCGAAGCCGTTTGGTAACGTCATCTACAGCTATCCGCTTTCCCGTGCGATGGACGACGGCTTTGTGAAGGAGCCGGTGGTGGCGACACGGGCGAACTTCAAGCGCGATTCGTATACCGACGAAGAACTGGAACGCTTAAAGCTGGAAGACGGAATTCAGGTGCATGAGCGCGCCAAGGTGGACTTGGAAGTCTTCGCCCGCGAACAAGGCCAGCGAATCGTGAAGCCGTTCGTGCTGGTGGTGGCGCAAGACACGACGCACGCTAATCGCATCGAAGAACTCATCAAACGGGATGACCTCTTTGAAGGCCGGTACAAGGATCGCGTCATCACAGTTCATTCCAACCAGAGCGGTGAAGAGAAAGATGAAGTGGTGGAGCGCCTTCTGGCCGTGGAAGATCCGAAGGAGCCGACGGAGATCGTCATCCACGTCAACATGCTCAAAGAGGGCTGGGACGTTACGAATCTCTACACCATCGTTCCGTTGCGGGCAGCGAAGTCGGAGACGCTGGTCGAGCAGTCCATCGGGCGCGGGTTACGATTGCCCTATGGCCGTCGCACCGGCGTGAAGAGCATCGACCGGCTGACCATCGTGGCGCATGACCGGTTCCAAGAGATTCTGGATGATGCGCGCAACCCCAATTCGCGGATTCATGGCCTGATTCGCGGCGGCGTGACGATTGAGCCGACGACGGAGCGGCTTGAGGTTTACATCGCCCGTTCGGGTGCGGACTTGGCGTTGGTGCCGGACCCGCCACCGGCAGATAGCGACGAATCACCCGCGCCAGTCCAACAGGCGATTGCATTCCCGACTCAAGCGGATCAGGTGGTGGCGCAAGCCACTCTGGATGTGATCCGCCGCGTTGCGACCGGGACACCACTGAAAACAGTCGAAGCCCTGAAGAGCGGTGCCGACCTGAAGAAGCCGGAAGTGCTGGCGCAGATCGTGGAACAGGTGCAGCAGATGGTTGCGCCCAACCAGCAATCGCTTGAAGGTATGGGCAACCAAGAGCAGGTAGCTGCCACCGTCCAGAAGGCGGTCGAACTATGGGTGTCGAAGTCGATGGACATCCCGCGCATCGTGCTGATGCCGGTAGAAGGAACGGAGTTCGGGTATAACGATTTCGATCTGGATGTGGCCGGGCACAACTTCGCTCCGGTGTCACAGGAAATTCTTCTGGCCTACTTGCGCACGGACGAACAGGAACGCCTGAACGCCGACAAAGCATTCCATAAAGAGAAGCGGCTGGAAGACTACATCGTGCGGAAGCTGATCGAGTTCGATGACATCAGCTACGACGATCAGGCCGATTTGCTGTACAAGCTGGCCGGTCAGATGGTGGCGCATATTCAGAGCCTTCATTCCGACGAAGAAACGGTCCTGACGGTTATCCGGTACCACGAACGCAAGCTGGCCGAACTGATTCACGCTCAGATGCAGTCCCACGTTTGGACGAAGGAGCCGGGCTTCGACGTTAAGGTGAACCAAGGTGTCACGACGCTCCGGGAAAACAACTATACCCGGCCCGCCGGGGAAGATCCCATTGATTTCCGCGCGCCCGTCGAAGACAAGAATTTCATCCGCAGCATCCTGTTCGGCGGGTTCCGCAAGTGCCTCTATCAAGTCCAGAAGTTCGATTCCGACCCGGAGCGAAGATTCGCCATGATCTTGGAGTCCGACAAGGGAGTGGAGAAGTGGTTCAAGCCCGCCAAGGGCCAGTTCCAAATCTTCTATCGCCATGCCCACGCCGATCACCCCTATGAGCCGGACTTCGCCGTCGAAACCGCCACAGAGAAGTTGTTGTGCGAACCGAAGCGGGCCACGGAGATGAACGATGAAGTGGTTCGGGCAAAGGCGCGTGCGGCAGTCCAGTGGTGCAAGCATGCCACGGAGCACGCGAAGACCTATGGCGGGAAGCCGTGGTCGTACCTACTCATTCCGCACGATGCCATCGACGCGGCGGCGACGCTGGACGGGTTGAAGTCGCAATTCCGCATGTCCCCAGAATCCGAAGGGAGCGTAGCGCCAGCCTAGCCGGGTGCGATGAACGTCATGGCTTCGCCCACTCCAAGGGAAATCTTCGACGCGCCGGAAAAGTACCTTGAATTGCTCACCGGATCGCTAGACAGCACTGTCGAGCGTCAGCACCTAGATCGGAAGGAAGCTCCCCGGCTTGAATCGCACGGTGCGGTTTCCAAGAAGCAACTGACCGAATTTATGGATCAGGTGATCGAAGTGGTCAGCGGGTTTGCCAACGCGAATTCCACCGGCGGGCTACTAGTGATCGGCATATCCAAACACGGCGAAGTTGTTGGCGTCGATCATCTCACGGAAGAGAATCGCAATCGGCTCACTAGCCTTCACTTGGTGCTTCGGAAGGAATCCTGTCAGTGTAAGACTCAGGCACTCCCAGCTACCGTCGGCACCCGTCAGGTCTTGTTCATCTTTGTGCCGCCAGCCAGAAACGGTCTGTGCGAAACGGCTGACGCATCAAGGCGCGCGTGGGTGCGGCATGACCTTCAGAATCTTCCGCTAACTCCAGAACGGCGACAGACGCTCGAAAGAGAAAAGGGGCTGATCCCGTTTGAAAACTCCCCGTGCTGCGCTTTTGACCTTCAAGACGTGGACCCGGCGCTCCTGAAGCAATTCCGGGAGTCGCACAGTCCAGATGGAGATTCCAATCATTTGGATGATACGGAGTTCTTGCGCCGTGTCGGGGCCGTTGAACGGGATCACCATGACAAACGGTGGTTCACTACGGCGGGGCTACTGTTTTTCGGCAAGAACCCAAGGAGTCACTTTCCCCGCGCCTACATCCGCCTGATGAAGTTCGAGGGACGATCCGATGAAGTAGACCGCTCCGCTCTCCCTTCCTTCGATAAAGACTTCGATGGGCCGTTGACCGAACAGGTGCGCAAGGTGCGGGCCTTCTTGCGTGGATCAGCCTTCCTAAAAACGTACCAGCGAAGGGCCGAACACGGCGGTTTTAAGGAAGAGACAGAATTGCCGTTTGTGGCGATTGATGAAGCTATTGTTAACGCCGTCGCACACCGGGACTATGGCGCGGGTGCGTGTATAGAAGTGCGGTTGTACCGCGATGCGCTGGTTGTGACAAATGCCGGACGTGTCATTCAATCCAATCAGGATTTGCCGGACAGCTTTGGCCTCGACGCAACGCCATTGAATCATCACGCCCGCAACTCGAAGATCCTTGAGTGGATGCGGAAGATGAGGGACAACGACGGTCGCGCGTTTGTTCAGTTGCTCAGTGAAGGAACCAAGACGATGACCAAGGAGATGCTTGCCCTTGGACTTCCGGCTCCCGAATTTCGCCTGACGCCATTTGATTCGACTTTGGTGCTGCACAGTCGGGCTGAAGAACGCGAAGCGTTGTATAGAAAGGAATCGATCAGCACCACGGAATTCGCGAACCTCTATGCCCTTCGCTTCGAACCACCATTGAAGGCTCACGATGAGGAAGCGCGAAGGGAGTTAAACCGCAGGATCAACATCGCATTAGCAAACCGGCTCCGAAACGCCGGTTGGTTCGTGGACTCACAACGATTTGGGCGGACGACCGTTCATCAGCGTGGTGCAGAGATCCGCGTCCCCACAGAAGCGCGTCGATTCGTTCGAATCTATCCGGCGTATGTCCTACAACTGCGGTCCATCTCCGAACGCCTGCATCTGTGCGTAGACTATGACGTTCAGGTGAAGAACCCATTGCGGCTGACCGAACTGACGCCTCACATTTCAATCGGCGAATGTCGGGGCCGACGCGCATTGGTTCGTTACGCGGGCCGCTGGGAGCAGGCGAAGCTAGTCGAGTGCGGTCCAACCGGCTCCCAAGCATTTCTCTTCGATTCCAAGGAAGAAGTGACGGTGCCGAACCAAGATGTGATCCCTTCATTGCCGACGTGGAGAATCGCTGAAATCCTTTCCGACCAAGGCGTGAAATTCGATCTGCATCGCACAGTCAAAGACACAAGCCTGTCTCTACAACGGGATGCGGCCCGTCTTCGTGCAGAGCGGACGAACAGCGTTGTTGAACTACTGGCCGGTACCGTGTTTCCTCTCCGGGTGGACAATTTGAACATCGGATTGGCGAAGGAGCCGATGCTGTTGCCCCGCTCTTCTGACGGTCAAGTTGGTCTGACGCTACAAACTCTTGATGAACCGCCGGTGCGATTCGACCACGACAACGAATCCAGAGACATCAGGGATGGCATCACGAAGTTTGGCGCATACGAAACATCGAATCGTTCAATCGAATTGGTGCCCGTGGTGACCCTTCAATTGAAGCGCCAGATGGAAACGTTGATTGAACGGATTCGGGCGGGCAGCTACAAGTTCAAGGGAACGGAGCGAACCTTCAAAACCCGCCTGACCTACAACGCCGTGGTCACCGCCACGGAACCGCAACAAATCGTAGAAGAAGTTAGACGGCTGTTGGAGCAAAAGCCGGAATGGAAGGGCGATGGAGCACTGAGACGCCTCTTCCTGATTTATGCCCCAACCAGAAACTTCGCCAGCGACGATGAGAATTCGCCCTACTTCCAATGCAAGCGACTCCTTTTGGAAGCTGGCATCCCATGTCAGATGGTGGACCAGCCAACACTGGTGAATCCAGACTGGAAGGACTTAAACTTGGCATTGAACATCGTGGCGAAATGCGGAGTGACGCCGTGGGTGCTTCCAGAGAGCATCCCTGATGCTGACTTCTTCGTCGGGCTTTCGTACACGCAAAATGGTTCGCGCGGGCAAGAGAAGTACCTTGGATACGCCAACGTCTTCAACCAGTTCGGAAAGTGGGAGTTTTACTCAGGAAGTGGCAATACGTTTCCGTTCGCCGACCGGAGCAAGTACTTCGCCAAACTGGTGCAAGGCACCTTGGAAAGGTTGGCGCAACAGCACGCGCTCCATCCTTCCCCAAGCATTGCGTTCCATTATTCCGCGAAGTTCTCCCGTGACGATATTGCCGCAATCCTTGCGGGTGCCCGTGCCGTCCGACCCGATGGACGCTATACCTTCGTGTGGATCAACACCCATCACATCATGCGGTTCTACGATCAGAAACCGGAAACGGATGGAAGTCTTCGGCGGGGCGGATTCGTTGTGACTTCCCCTTCTCAGCTTTACGTGTCCACGACTGGATTCAATCCGTATCGAAAGACGCTAGGGACGCCACTGGTTCTGGAAGCAAACATTCACGTGGAAGGACCGCCCGGCCACACATCCGTGGTGGACCACAAGTCTATTGCCAATCAGATCCTTTGCTTGACCAAGCTGAACTGGGCATCTACTGACTCCCTGTGCGGTGAGCCAATCACCACGAAGTATGCAGGCGACATCGCATACCTGACTGCGGCATTTCTTCGCCAGACCCCGTCGTTCAAGCTACACCCGATTCTTGAATCGACCCCTTGGTTCATTTGACCGCTGGCCCGGCGCGCGTCCGGCCTGAGCGTCCCGGCGGCAATCGGGAGCACGGGTCCTGACATATATGTCAGGCCGCGACTATCGTGCGAAGTCGATTCAGGAATGCCGCATCCGCGCGGGTCCGCGTCACCCACGCATCATAGTTCACGATGCACGATTCACCGGCTACCGGCTCTCCGTTCACCAAGAACACCGCCAGCCAGAGTGGGTCACTTTCGTGGATCGTCACTTGTATATCCGGCGCAAGATCGTAGCGGAATATGCCCGTTCGCCCGCGATACCCCTTCGCCCATTCCGGCCCATGAAGATAACGTCCACTTCGTTCATCGAACATGGAGATCACCTTCGCCCGGCGGGAAGGCCCACGACGGCAACGTGACCGGGACCGGGGCGTATTCGACGATGCCCGCCAGATGTGCCATCCATTCGTCCCGGAATGCCGCCGCGCGGTCGCCGGGGAGATCGGAATGGAGCGTGTACTTGCCTTCAGCGATGGCGGTCAGAAAAGCGCCCGGCCAGCGGTGCTCATCATCATCTTGCCGGATGACCAGCACACCACCCACGAATGGATAGGCTTCAATGCCGCGTGACCAAAACCATCCACCGCGAACGCCGAAAACGAACACGCTTCCGTGTTGATCGCGCAACCGAATTAGGTGTTCAAGGCCGACGTTCATGCTAATCAACCGAAGGGTAGTTTAGTGCGCTGTCCGCCTTCACGCCACCGCGCGTTTTCTATCGTTTGCCGGGCCGGGTTGAGGGGACAGTTTTTTAGCGGCTTCCGGGTATGCCTTCATCGCTGTGACATCGGAGATGCCCAACCGTTCGCCGATGGCGCGCCACGACAGCTTCTCTTCATCCCGGAGCCGGACCAGTTCATCATGCCGGAAGATGACCTTCGGACGGCCTACCGCCGCGCCACGTGCCTTGGCCGCGCGAATACCGGCGGCGGTGCGTTCCCGGAGAAGTTCACGCTCGAACTGAGCCACCGCCGCCAATACGTTCATCAAAAGCTGGCTTGTAGGGTTACTCTGATCCGTGTCGAACCCTTGGCTGGTCACGATCACGCGGACCCCGGCGGTGCTCAGCGTTGCAAGAAGCTGGCTTAGGTGGAGTGTGGAACGGCCAAGCCGGTCCAGCTTGTAAGCGATGACGCAATCCACGCGGCGGGCCGTGACATCGGCCATGAGCCGGTCCAGCGCCGGGCGGCTGGCTTTGGCTCCACTGATTCCAGCGTCCACGTACTCTTCGGCCAGCGTCCAGCCACGCGCGGCGGCGTACTGACGAAGTTCCCGAAGCTGGACCTCACAACTCTGATCGGTGGTGGACACACGGGCGTAGGCGACGACTCTCACATCCCATTGTCTCGTTCGATCCCGCTTTGGGGAATAGGCTTGTTCACCGATCCGTACCGATGCGCGGGAGCGGCCATAACGTGAGAACAGTCCGGCACCGCCACCGGGTGGCCGCGTAGCGGGAATAGCGGTCCCCGGTGCCGGAACGGAACCAGCATGCGCCGTGCAAAGTGCGCCCTTGCAACCAACCTACAACCAGCAAAACAAGACCGGGGCCGAAGCCCCGGTTGAAATTGCGATCTGACCACGTTAACCGCGATTTGAAGCAATCCAGCGGACCTGTTGTCAGAATGTGGTCAGAACCAACCCCGGCTACCGGCGCTTGCCGGGCCAAGTCGTTGGCAAATCATCGCTTGGAAGTGTGTCCCCTTCCCTTGGGCGCAGGGGGTCGCGTGTTCGAATCACGCCGCCCCGACCAATGGAATCATAGAGAGGTAGCGGGCGCAGTCCACGCGCCGCTTTTGAATTTAGAGCGATATTAGTAAGGCGTTTTTTTGATCGCCCTTCAACGTTCCATACGGATTCTATCGAGGGCGAAATAGGGCCGTTCAGGCGAAGAAACGATTGGATGACCTGTCGGTGTCCCAAGTTCCTGCTAGAGCGCGAGTGTGCAGTGCTGTCAAGTAATTTTCGTACCCTGTGCCACAATGTAGTGATCAAGCAATCCACTGATATCGGAGTTGCCCGTTGGACGACTTTCCGTTCTCCTCCAGTACCGACCAGCCTAACCGGTTCGTGAAACATCGCCTCGACCGTTTCAGGCGGGATCTGGACCATCTCGCACCTCGCGAGATGGTCCAGAAGCACATCTTGATGGGTGATTGCTACATCCTGGACCATGATGCGCGTTACACACTTTCTGCCAAGGTTTCCAGTCAGTACTCAATCCGCCCGGAGCAAATCCGCGTGGTGGGTTCAGGTCAATTAGGATTTAGTGTCGTTGATGGCAAGCGCTACCGCCCGTTCAATCCGGACTCCGATATTGACGTTGCTATCGTCTCTGAAGACCTCTTTGATCGAATCTGGTTCGAAGTGCTTCGCTATGACGCCCAAGCTGCAGACTGGATCGAGGAGAAGAGAAAGTTTCGCCGATACCTAATGAATGGATGGATCAGACCGGATGCACTTCCCAAAGGCGAGGTGTTCCCTTGTGTTGGTTCAGCGTGAAAATGAGGGAGCGTTCCGAACGAAGGGAAGTAGTTCCGCCCTTCGGGCGGGGATTTTCAAGGCATAAGGGTCTATCGTCCGATTCGGTTTTCAGGGCGGCGCAGGCTTCGCACCGCCCGTAACCGTCATCGTTTCGATGAGCCCGTCAGGGTATCCCTCAGCATGGTTGCGTCCCCGCAGAGCCCGCTTCTGTTTCGCCTGACAAGAATGGTATCGGCACCTGGCCGGCCGGTTGTGAACCGATTGCGGCGAGATTCTCGTTGCGCCCTTTGCGCCGCTCCTGCTCCCGCTTCTGACGCGCCACTTCAGCTTCTGATCCCGACCGGCATGAATGAAGGCCTGCCGGCCAGCGAGGAAATCCGCCGGCGTCACGTATCCAATCGCACTGTGCAGCCGTTTGTGATTGTAATAGTCCACATACTGCCCACCAACTCCAGTGCCTGATCGAGTGAGAGTGGGGTTCCGGGTCGAATGCACTCACTTTTGATCGACTGATTCCATCGCTCCAATTTGCCGTTCGACTGCGGGTAGTAGGGCGATGTGCGCACATGAGTCATCCCCGAGATGCGGATGAACTCCTTGAAATCCTTGGCAATGAACTGCGGTCCATTGTCGGAGATGATCGGGGCGCGCCTCGGGAACTTCTCCTTGGCCTGCTCAGGGAGAATCTCCACTTCCGGTTCTCGCATGGATTCCCGCAAAGTCCAGTTGACCATGTAGCGGCTGGCTCCATCCAAGACGGCGCACAGATAGTAGAACGTGCCGTGGATGTTGATGTGCGCGATGTCGATGTGCCAGTGCTCATGCGGCTTCAGTGGTTGATCGAAACCATTTCCCTTGCGTGAACTGCGGCTGGGGTATCGTGCCAGGCGCCCGGCTGGTGCAAGACCCGGTAGACGCTGGACGGGCTCACGGCGACGATGTCGGCGTCGATCATCATGTAGGTGAGCCGCCGGTATCCCTCCTGCGGGTACAACAGTTGGAAATCCAGGATGCGTTGCTTTTCCCAACCGTGCGGCAGAAATCCGGGGAACTTTGCCGTTGTGGTGGTTGACTTGGCCGTAGCGCTGGCACCAGTCGTAGAATTTGCCAACGGAGAGTTCCAGCCACTTCAAGATCCGCTCGACCGGCACGGAAGTCTTCTCCGCCCAGCGACGAACGAAATCCACAACTTGGTCACGCTTGTCCGGCTCGACCCAAGTCCGATTCAAAGCTCCCCAAATGATTTTTTTAGTGCGACATGCTCCGCCAACAACTCGGCCAGGACTTCATCCTTCTGCCGAATCTTGCCCTCCAGTTTCTCAATGCGTGCAAGCTCGGCACCGTGATCCGGACGGCGCTTGGATTCCAGAGCCGTGGCAGCGTTCTGAAACAACAGTTCCTGCCAGCGGTACAGCTGCGTAGGCGCAATGCCCGCCTCTTCACAGACCTTGGAAACAGGCAGCTTCTCAATCAAATGGCGTCGCAGAATGCTGACTTTCTGCTCGGCGCTAAGGTATCGGCGTTCTTTCTTCAACGTCTCGCTCCAATAACCTCATCGGCGAAACGCCCTCAACTTTGAATTGAAGCAACACACCCTTTGACCAGAGAATGGTGGCAGTTCTTTCGCCAGTTGGGAACGGAAACGCAGGACGGAAGATTTAAGGTTTCGGCAGGACTATACCGCACTATGGAGTTCCTAGAGTTGTACCAGGAGAGGGCCATTGCAAGTTGTAAAGCGGAGTTGGAGCTCAACAAATGAAAACGACAGCAACAAATAGGAAGCTAAGACAACTTCTTACTGCGATCAAAAATGGGACTCTAGTTCCGCGACCTGAATTTCAGCGTCGCCTTGTGTGGGCCAACAAGCACAAAGTCGCGTTTTTGCAGACAGTGCTTGAGCAGTATCCTTTTCCAGAGATTTACTTAGCTGCTGGCGATGTTAACCCGGATACTGGAGAAGGATCTGAAATGCTCGTTGACGGCCAGCAGCGGATCACGACGCTATACCAGTATTTTACGGGCTCAGCAGAGTTGCGCTTGCCGAAGGATGTCCTGGCGTATTCTGAACGCTCAAATGAAGAGAAGCTCTCTTTTCTGGAGTATGAGGTAGTTGTACGTGACTTAGGCAAAATGAGCCTGACCGAGATCAAGGAGGTGTTTCGACGAATAAATTCGACGAACTATGCCCTGAACGCGATGGAGATCAGCAATGCGCGATACGAGGGAGCACTCAAAGCGTTTGCTGAGGCCATAGCTGGTCACTCGTTTTTTGATAAGCACAATATATTCAGCGCGATGGAACTGCGCCGGATGCACGACCTCCGGTTTGTGCTAACAGTCATCGTTTCGATGATGTCTGGTTATTTCAATCGTGATGATGAACTGGAAGAATACCTGAAGACATATAATGACGAGTTTGATGAGTCGAACGGCTTGGAACATCGGCTTGAGGCTGTGTTCAACTTCATCGACAACTGCGACATCCCCAAGGATTCCCGAGCCTGGAAACGGTCAGATCTCTTGACGCTCCTTGTAGAGACAGACCGACAGTTGCATGCCTTCAAGAAGAATCTACCCATTCCTGTCGCGAGACACAACTTGATGGGCTTCTACGATCTAGTTGATCGAATCAATGAGATCAACGAGCCAAATCCATTGCTAGCGCAGTATTATCGTGCTTCGCTTCAGGCCACGAATGACAGGTTAAATAGAATCAGACGCGGGGATATCCTACGGTTTGTGCTCACCGAGAAAGAAACGCGCGACTGGAAGGCATGGAGCAAAGATGGGAGTGCAGAAACAGTCGAGAAGATGATCGAATGGTTCTTCAAACACTACAAGGATCCTGCCGATGGCGTGCCCTATGATAGCGGGGAAGGGGGCTATCAATATGTTTTGGGTGGCCCTTACAATGCGCGAGATGTGCTTCAAGAAGAATTTGAAAATGTCCCGGACCTTCTGATAGAAGACGCCATTAAAAAGATAAATTCATCTGGCTGGGATTGGGTCAAGATTGACGATTACTGAGGTGTCGCAGGCTAGCTCCATCTCTCGAACCACCCTCAGAAATTCTTGCAAATCTGGCCGGTCTGGCGTCCAGTTTTCCCGGTGCCAAGCCTCACGCGCCCCTGTGGTTCCCGAAAGCCTCGTAAGCGCAGCAAACAACAGCCTTCGAAAGGTTCTATGAATAACCTGCGCCGCAGAGGCCAACGGATTCGTCTCGTTTGGAGCAAAAGGTTGCTCGGCAATAGCAGGTTGTTGGTGGATGGGCAGACCGGGAAACGCACGTCTGCCGTCTGATGCACACCTCCGCTGCTTATTACTGAAGCGAGTCAGTCCGCGCGCCTGGTGTATTTGTGGTGAAGGGCGCCGACCTGCGGAATGGAAATGACTCGTCCCCGTTCAGACGGCTCTACTGCCCTTGGAATTGGGGAGACCTTGTCGAGCGAAAGGTGAGTGCGGCAATCGTGATAGTAGGTCGAGAACGCATTCAAGTGCCTGTGCAGAGAACTTTGACTGAAGACGATCACGTGGTCGAGGCATTCGCGTCGGATTGTGCCAATCACCCTTTCCATATAGCGCGTTGCCAAGGCGAGCGGGGAGCGCCAAGAACTTCGGTGACGTCCATGGCCTCCACCTGCCTTGTGAATTCATGCCCGAAGATGTGATCACGATCCCGGAGCAGATAGCGCGGCACTTGTTCGAATGGGAAAGCTTCCCGAAGTTGCTGGGCGGTCCATTCGGCAGTGGGATGCGCGGTCACATTGAAGTGCAGAATGTGGCGGCGATCATGGGCGGGCACCAGGAACACGTAGAGGATTTGAAACCGGAAGGTGGCACGGTGAACAAGTCAACGGAGACAAGGCTCTTGGCGTATTTTTTGAAGAATATGCGCCACGTTTGCGACGGCGGCCTGGGATGCCGAATCATGTACTTGCTGACGCTCGACTCGCCGATCTCGGTTCCGAGTTTCATCAATTCTCCGTGGACGCGAAGGAGCGCCCCAGAGCGGATTCTCGCGGCTGATTCTTCGAATCAGATCGCGAATCTCCTTCGGAACTGCTGGACGACCGGGCTTGCCGCGCCGCGTCGGTCGGCTGTTGCCGTTTTGGGGCGCTTCATGGAACAATTCAGAAGAACCAGTTGGTGCGAAGGGCGGCCAAGGGTATCCTGGCAGTTCCTGCCTAGTCGCGAATCCGCTGAGACCCGATAGGGCGGATGTTTGCGGCGTCGAGAATTCAGCGAGGTAAGATGGGAGCATGACGAGGACACTTTCGGCGGTTTTCGAGAACGGCGTGCTTCGACCACTGGAGCCCCTGGACTTGCAGGAAAGCCAGCGCGTGTCCATCACTGTTTTCGACACGCCAGAGGATTTGCTCGACGAGTTGCTTGATCACGAATACATGGCCGCGATTGATGCGATGGATGAACCGGAGCCCACGCTGGAAGAGGTGCATGCGGCCCTATCGAAGATTCCAGGGAATCTCTCGGATGACGTTCGCGCGGAACGTGAGGCGAGAGGGTGAACGGGATTGTCGCTCTTCTTTGACACGAGTGCTCTTGCAAGCTTTACCACACCGAAGCGGGCAGCGCGGTTGTCGAAACCCTGCTTGCAAAGGGTCAACTTGTCATCCTGTCCAGGCTCGGCGTGTTGGAAATGCACTCGGTTTTTGCGGGCAAAGTTCGCACGGGAGTGTTGACTCAGGCCGATGCGGACCTCGCCCTCCGGCTATTCCGCAGCGACATCCGCAATCGTCGATTCCAAATCATCACGTTGAGAGTTCGTCATTACGAACTGGCAGAGAAGTTGATCGCGGCGCACGGTACGTCGGCAGCACTGCGAGCCTTGGATTCGTTGCAACTGGCGGTCGCGCTCGATCTTTCTTGAGGTGGCTTCGTGAACGCGGTCGTTACCGCCGATAAGACCATGATTAAGGTGGCGGAACTCGAGCAACTCTTGTGCTTTGACCCGACAATCGCTGTTCCATCGGGCCCGGGCGAAGCATCGGACTGTAGCTGATTTTGTAGATGCCCGAAGCATCCGAGTCCCCAGGGAATCAGCAAGCTTCCAAAGTCGTGACCATTCGGCGACAAGCGAGCCGTAGAATCAGTTGGTTATGAGCAGAGCGCACCTGCACCCGGGGCAGGTTCTCTCCATCTCTATCAAGTCGGATTAGGCGAGCATTTCGAGGTAACATAGGCTTGGGTGGGTTTGTGACGGACGCGAAGCCCAGCGCTCCGGAGAAGAGGAGGCAAAATGATTCGGGAACTAGACGCCATTTACGAGAACGGATTGCTTCGTCCGTTGGAGCCTCTCACACTCGGCGAATCCCAGCGTGTGCGCATCACGATCTCAGACGCCTCCGAGGCATCGGTGCAGCGGCTCGTCGATCACTTACTACTCGAAGAAGTTCGCGCCGAAGTCGCCAAAATGCAACGTCACCCCACGATCGACGAAGTCCGCGAGGCCCTTTCCTCGATCAAAGGGAATATGTCAGATGTGGTCATGGAAGAGCGCGGAGAGTATTGAGATTGGCGAAGGTCTTCTACGACACGAGCGCGCTCGTCAAGTACTACCACTCCGAGGCGGGAACGCCGGTCGTCTCAAAACTGATGAGTGGCGGGCAGAATGTGATTTCTGTACTCGGATTCGTGGAGGCACAAGCCGCCTTCGCGGCGAAGGTCCGGTCGGGTGAGATCTCAAAGGATGCGGCAGGCGTGCTCCGAGCCCGTCTGCTCTTGGATATTGCAGCCGGAGACTTGAACGTCATAGCCCTGACGAGAGATCACTTCGACGGCGCGGCTCGCCTGGTTGGAAGACACAGTTTCACACACCGCCTTCGAACTCTCGATGCGCTCCAACTGGCAACGGCCACGGACCTCCACAGGCAGGGCATCATCGACCGCTTCGTGGTCGCAGACCAAGCTCTGGTGGACGTTGCAACCTTGGAAGGCATTTCGGTTCTCAACCCGATGATTCCGTCCGCGACAGAATGAGCCAGGAAGCCATTGAACTCCGCATGCGCCTTCAGGGGCGCTAGAGGAGTGTCATCCGCTTCGCGAACTGCCTTGGGCGCAGGGGGGCGCGTGTTCGAATCACTCCGCCCCGACCACTTCTCCTCATCCTCGCTATGACAGTGTTGCAGCGGCCCCCAAAGCCAGGTTTTGCTTATGCGAGGATCCCCCGCACCACGTGCGCCGCTCGCACGTCGGTGAGCTTTTCGTCGCGCGTGTCGTGGTGGAAGGTGAGCCGCTGGTGATCGAGGCCGAGCAAGTGCAGGATCGTAGCGTGGAAGTCCGCCATCGTCACACGATTTTCGGTGGCGTGGTAGCCAAAGTCATCGGTGCTGCCGTAGACGCAACCGCGCTTGACGCCGCCGCCGGCGAGCCAGAGAGAGAAGCCGAACTTGTGGTGGTCGCGGCCATCCTTGCCTTCGGCCATCGGGGTGCGGCCGAACTCTCCTCCCCAGATGACAAGCGTCTCGTCGAGGAGGCCGCGTTGCTTGAGATCGGTCAGCAGCGCCGACGCAGGGCCATCGGTACGGCGCGCGATCTCGCGGTTGCCTGATTCGTTCTTCGAATGCGTGTCCCAGGGCTGGCCGTTGAGCAGCACCTGGACGAAGCGGACGCCGCGCTCGGCGAGGCGGCGTGCGAGGAGCAATTGGCGCGCGTGGATCCCGGTCTCGGGGTCCTCGGTTCCATAGAGATCGTGCATGGACTTTGGGTCGCGCGAGAGATCGAGCGCTTCGGAGGCGGCAATCTGCATGCGCGCAGCCAACTCGTAACTGGCGATGCGCGCCTCCAGCGCCAATTGGTCGGAATGAGCGGCGAGGTGTTCGCGATTCAACTGCTGGAGCAACTCGAAGCGGGCGGCGGCGGCCGCGGTGGATCCGGAAGGCTTGAGGTTCAGCACCGGCGTTCCCTCGGCGCGCATGGCCATGCCTTGGTAGATGGGTGGCATCCATCCACTGGAGAAGTTGCGCGCGCCATCCACCGGCAACCCTTTGGGATGCATGATGGCAGCAAAGGCGGGCAGGTTCTGATTCTCGGTGCCGAGTCCGTAAGTGACCCACGAGCCCATCGCGGGGCGGCCCGGCGTCGTGAGGCCCGTGTTGAAATACCAGATCGCCTGCTCGTGATTGGAATGCTCACTGACCATGGAACGGATCAGCGTGATGTCGTCGGCATGCTTTGCCAATCCAGGGAGGATTTCGGAGAGTTCCATGCCGCACTGGCCATGGCGCTGGAACTGGAACGGACTCCCCATCCAGGTACCGGTTTTCTTGATATCCACGGTATTGATGAAGCCTTCGCCGGGCTTCTCGCCGTGACGATTTTTCAGTTGGGGCTTCGGATCGAAGAGATCCATCTGGCTGGGTCCGCCATTTTGAAAGAGGAGGATGACGCGGCGCGCGCGGGGAGCGAAGTGCGGCTGCTTGGGAAGGACGTCGTAGCGGGCAGCGGGCGCGGCATCGAGCAGAGAATGAAGGGCGAGTCCGGCCACGCTTGCGTTCAGGCTGCGGAACATGCCGCGCCGCGTGAGAAGCTGTTGAATCGGGGTGTGCAGAACGTGGCTCATGGTCAATCCAGGTAAACGAATTCGTTGGTCCCGAGGAGGGCCTGGCAGAGGTCGCTGTAGATGCGCAGGCGGCGGGCGGCTTCGGGCTGATCCTTATAGAACGTTTCCTGCTTTCGCACGAAGGTCAGCAACTGGTCTGTCTCGGTCGGGCTGGGGTCGCGCGAAAGGGCGATGCGAAATGCCTCGCGGACCTTCTGCGCATCCTCTCCAGGCTGCCGGAGGAGGCGCTGGGCGAAGTGCTCGGATTGCGTCGTGACGAATTGGCCGTTCATGAGTGCGAGCGCCTGCACTGCCGATGTGGTGCTGACGCGGCGCGCGCAGTTGATCTCCATTACCGGCGCGTCGAAGGCGTTCAAGAGGCTCTGTGGCGACGACCGGCGGACCAACTGGTAGACGGTGCGGCGGCCCGGCTCTTCGAGTTCCTTCTCCGGGACCACTTCGCCGGAGGGCTTGGTGACGGTGCGGACCGGCTCGCCGAACATTTTCTCATCGAGGCGTCCGGCGGCGGTGAGGATGGCGTCGCGCACACTTTCGGCTTCCAGGCGCCGGGGCGACATGCGCCAGAGGAGCCTGTTCTCGGGATCGGCGCTGAGGCCGTCGGCGCGGACAGCGGCCGATTGGCGGTAGGCGGAGGACATGACGATGAGCTTGTGCAGTTTTTTCAGGCTCCACTGTTCGCGCACGAATTCGGTGGCGAGCCAGTCGAGCAATTGGGGATGCGTGGGCGGCGTGCCGGATTTTCCGAAGTTTTCCGGCGAAGCAACAATCCCCGTGCCGAAATGGCCGGCCCAGATGCGATTCACCATGACCCGCGCGGTGAGTGGATGCTCGGGCTGCGTGAGCCACTCGGCAAAGGCACGCCGGCGGCCGGTGGTCTTCGCGTCCTTAGCGATCGCCGGCAGGAGGAAGGGCTTGGGCGCACGCGAGAGAATCTCAGGGGGGGCGGGCTCGACGGTCTCGCCGGGGTTAAGCGGGTCGCCTCGCCGCAACACATAGGTAGGCGGAGGCGCGGCGTCGATATCGTTCAGCGCGCGGATGGTGGGCAGGTTGACGATCTTCGCGTTGGTTTCCTTGAGTTCGGCTTCGGTGGCCGCGGCTTTGGCCGCGTACTCGGCGAACTCCTTGCGCAGTTCTTCTTCGGTGGCCTGGTCGCGTTTCGGATGGCGAGCGCGATATTGCTGGCGCCTGGCGTTCTGCAAGTCGCGCAAGGCCTTCGCAACGGCTTCGAGGGGCTTGTTGTTTTCCTCGGCTCGCGCCTGCTCCGCCTTGGAGGCATCGACCACAATTCGCTTGTAGGTGGGAAGAACCGGACCGGTGGGGCGGATGGCGCCGGCGAGCACGGCCTGCACGCCGTAATAGTCGCGTTGCGTAATGGGCTCGTACTTGTGGTCATGGCAGCGCGCGCATTGGATGGTCATACCGAGGAACGCGGAAACCAGAATCTGCTCGGTGTCGAAGAGCGTGCGCCACTGATATTCGGCAAAGTCTTTGGGGAGGAAGTCTTCGCGGGTCGCATCGACGGCGGTGCGGAGGAAGCCGGTGGCGGCGAGTTTGTCGGCGACATCGGGGGGCAGCGGGTCGTGCTTCCAGAACTCGCCCAACTCGTCGCCGGCGATCTGTTCCTGGACGAAACGGTCGTAGGGCTTGTCGTCGTTGAAGGCGCGAATAACATAGTCGCGGTAGCGCCACGCGTTGGGGCGGATGACGTCGGCGTCGAGGACGCCTTCCGAATCGGCATAGCCCGCGATGTCGAGCCACTGGCGCGCCCAACGCTCGCCGTAGCGCGGGCTGTTGAGCAATTCGTCGACAGCGCGCTCGTAGGCGTCGGGGCGGCGATCCTGGAGGAATCGTTCGAGGAATTCCGGCGCCGGAGGAAGGCCGGTGAGATCGAAGGACAGGCGGCGCAGCAAGGCGGGGCGCGATGCTTCGGGGTTCATCGCGAGACCCTTCTTTTCGAGGGCGGCGAGGAGGAAGGCATCTATGGGATTGGCAACGCGGGCGCGCGTTCGCACCGTGGGCACGGAGGGACGCCGCGGCGGTTGGAAGGCCCAGTGTTGGCGATCTGCTTCGGAGATGTGCGCTGAGGAAGGCACGGCGTCGGGATTAGCCGCCGGGGCGCCGACTTCGATCCAGCGGCGCAGGAGATCGATTTCTGCGTCTTCGAGCTTGGGTCCGCCAGGGGGCATCTGCGCGGTGCGGACGCGGGCGATGAGGAGGCTGCGGTCGGGTTCGCCGGAGAGGAATGCGGGGCCGGATTTACCACCTTTGACGAGGGAGGCACGGGTGCGGATGTCGAGGCTGCCCTGCGCTTCGACACCGGTGTGGCACTTCGCGCATTTCGCGGTCAGCAGAGGAAGGACGTCCTTCTCGAATTGTGGCGGCGCGGCGGCCCAAAGGGGAAGGGCGCAGAGAGCCATCAGCATGTTCGCTGCAGACATGGGGTTTCCTCGGCTAATCGTTTATAACATAGATTGGTGGAGGCACCATCGCGTGCGCCGCGGAGGATCCATGTTCATCACACAAATCAAGTGCTACCGGGTTGAGTTGCCGCTGCACGAAGGCAGCTACAAATGGTCTGGCGGAAACTCCGTCGAGGTCTTTGACTCCACGGTAGTTGAGATCCTCACGGACTCCGGTATCGCCGGCTATGGCGAGATCTGCCCTCTCGGCGCTGCTTATCTGCCGGCTTACGCGGCCGGGGCGCGTGCCGGAATCGCCGAGCTCGCACCGCGGCTGATCGGGCTCGACCCGACGCAACTCGCGCTCATCAATCACGCCATGGATGGGGCGATGCGCGGCCATCCGTACGTGAAGTCCGCCATCGATATGGCCTGCTGGGATATTCTCGGCAAGGTTTGCGGCCAGTCCGTTGCGTCACTGCTTGGCGGCCGCTTCGGGGAAAGCTTCGCTCTTTACCGGGCCATCTCGCAGGAGAGTCCGGAGAAGATGGCGGAGATGGTCGGCGTCTACCGCAGCCAGGGCTACACCAAATTCCAATTGAAAGTGGGCGGCGATCCCGATGTTGATATCGAACGGATCCGCATGGCGTCGGCCCAACTCCAGCGCGGCGATGTGTTGGTGGCCGACGCCAACACCGGCTGGACGCAGCACCAGGCCATCCGCGTGGCCGATGCCGTTCGTGACGTTGACGTCTACATCGAACAGCCGTGCCTGCACTACGAAGAGTGTCGCGCCGTGCGGGAACACACCAACCGGCCGTTCATTCTCGATGAAGTCATCGACGATATCGGACAGGTCCTGCGCGGGCACCATGACCGCGCCATGGACGTAATCAATCTCAAGATCTCCAAGGTCGGCGGCTTGACCAAAGCTCGGCAGATTCGTGACCTCTGTGTCTCGCTCGGCATCGCCATGACCATTGAGGACACATGGGGCGGCGACATCGTCACGGCGGCCATCGCCCACCTGGCGCATAGCACGCCGCCATCGCTGTTGTTCTCTTCAACAGATTTCAACAGCTATGTCACGGTGAGTATCGCCGAAGGGGCACCGCAGCGCGACGGCGGACGGCTCGCCGCGCCGCAGGGGCCGGGTCTGGGCATCGCCCCGCGAATGCATATTCTCGGCGGGGCGGTTTACGAATCCTGAGTGAGCCGCCAACTAGAAGTAAATCCGGGCGCCGATTTGCAGTGACCGTGGCGCCTGGGCGCTGGTGACTCTACCGAAATTGACGTTGGTGAACTCCGCGGTTGGGGCGCCGTAGGTAACCACGTTCAGAACGTTGTATCCTTCCACGCGCAACTGGGCCATGAAGCGTTCCTTGAAATGGAAGTTGCGGAAAGCCGACATGTCTACGCGATGCACGCCATCGGTGCGCAGGACATTGCGTCCCGCGTTGCCGAAGGTGAAGGCGGCAGGCGCGGCGAAGGCCTCCTTGGCGAACCAGCGGGCGGGGGTGGAATTGTCCACGCGCCAATCGCCGACCACGTTGGGACGCATGGCATTGCCACCGGTGTTGGAGATGTCGCCGGCGATGGTGAGATTCACCGGTTGGCCGGAACGGATGTCGGCCAGGCCGTTCACCTGCCAGCCGCCGATGATCAAGTTCACTGCACGGCTGCTGCTTTGCAGTGCCTTACCCTTGCCGAACGGCAGGTCGTACACCCAGCTCAGCACGAGGTTGTGAGGCACATCGTAGCTGGAGACACTCCGATCGGGCCGCATGTTGTACGGGTTCTGAATGGAGTTGCCTTCCACGCCGAAGAAGCCGGAGGAGCCGGCATCAATGGCCTTCGACCAGGTGTAGGCGGCAGTGAATGCCATCCCGCTCGACCAGCGTCGCTCAAAGGAGGTTTGCAATCCGTGGTAGTTGGCCGTGCCCCAACTGCGGTCGAAGGAACTGGGGGGCGAGATCATGTAGGGGAACGGAGCGCGGTCCTGCCAGCGGCCCGGGCCAGGTGTCATCGCGCCGCCGTAACGGCCACCGATGGTGGTGCGGCGTGTACCGGAGCCGACGTAGTTCACTGAGAGCAGGAACTCGCGGGTCAACTGGTGTTGGAACCCCCCATTCCATTGGATGGAGTAGGCGTTTTTCCAGTTGGGATCGCCGCTGTAGGTGCTCTGGCTGAATGGATTGGACACGGGCAGAGTCGCCGATGGCAGCGGGTTCAATCCGGAGGTGTTCGGTGTGAGCTGCCCCGCGGAGGCGTAGTTCAGGTTCGCCGCGGACTGCCAGCCGAGGGCCGGGTAAGTGCCGATGAAGTTGCGGGCGAGCTGGGTGATGCCGGAGAAATTGTCGAAGAAGACGCCGGAGGAGACGCGAAGCACGGTCTTCGATCCCAGGCGATAGGCAAGGCCGAGGCGCGGCATGAAGTTCAGTTTGGTATCGTGCCAAACCTTGCCGCCTTCGGCGACCACGACGTGATCGGGCAGCCAACCGGCGGGAGCGCCTGCGGGCGTCGGGATGCAGCCGCCCTTCTGGTTGCCCGCACCACACGGTGGCGCCGGAACCTGCAGGATATAGGTGCCGCTGAGGAAGTCCATATTGCCGGCGAAGTTGTTGTTGCGATCCGCGGTTCCAGCCGTGGGAATGAACGTACGGTCATAACGCAGGCCGAGATTTACGGTGAGCCGGTTCGTTGCCTTCCAGGAGTCCTGAGCGTAGAAGCCGATGGTGCCGCCCCACCAGGGCATCGTCTCGATGATGTCACGCCGGGTGGCGCTATCCGGGACGTTCAAGAGGAACGACGCGAGAGGGCTGCCGGTGTTGCCGATGCGAAGGGGGTCGGCTGTACCTTGATTGGCGAAGCCGATGCTGGTGACGCCGTTTTCGTAATACCACTGCACGCGGTTATACTCGGCGCCGAACTTGAACATGTGCGAGCCGACCAGCTTTGAGTAGCTGCTGCGATGGTGCCAACTGTCGCCAGTGCGGCTGACGTTCCACTGCTCCTGGCTGCTGAAGAAGCCGGCGGGATTGAAGCCGGGGAAGTATGTATTGCCATCCTGGTAGGGCGTGATGACGTTGGCCGAATAGCCCACTTTGGTGGCGAAATCAGAAGGAATGGACTTGTAATGATCGGTGGAGCCGGACCATTGGAAGACACGCCCGAACTGATATTGGAACACCGCCGTTGGCCCGAAGGTGCGAACCCAGTTGGCCGCCAGGTTGTGTGCGCGGCCATCGGAAACACGGCCCTGCGAAGGCAGGCTGGCGGCTCCTTTGCCGGGGTTGAAGTAGCCGGAATAACGCACCCAGATCGCATCCTTGTCGCTGAAGCGGTGGTCCACGCGGCCGTTGATGCTGTGTTGCCAGGTTTGTACGCGGGTGCGGTTCCAGGCGTTTTGATTGGCGATGCCGGTGGGCTCAATCGGCGGCAGCACGGTTTGCGCGAAGTACACCATGCCCGGGTTCAGACGGCTGGCCGGAATGCGATTGCCGGAGAAAGGATCGCGGACAAAGGTGCCATCCGGATTGGCGCGCGTGGAAAACGGGTCATAGATTTGTTGCGGCCAGTCGCTCATGTCCCCTTGCAGATTGGCGGGAGTGGGTACGCGCAGTGTGGATTGCGCCGGGCCCACGCTGTAGAACCTTTGGTATCCGCCGAAGAAGAAGGTCTTGTTCTTTCCGTTGTAAACCTTGGGAATGATCAGCGGGCCGCCAGCGGTGCCGCCGAACGTATGCCCTTTGAAGGGAGCGACAGAGGCGAGGAAGGTATTGCGGGCGTTGAAGGCATCGTTCTGCTCAATGGAGTAAACATTGCCATGCAGTTCATTGGTGCCCGATTTTGTTGTGGTGTTGATAATGCCGCCCATCACTCCGCCGACCTCGGCCGAGTCGTTATGGGACTGCACCTTGAACTCTTCAATCGTCTCGATGATGGGGTTCAGGGCCAGGTTGCTGAAGAAGGTGGCCTGGTTATTCACGCCATCGAGCATGTACATGCTGCTGCGGTTGATCTGGCCGTTGACCGAAGGGATGCTGGACTGCCCAGTGCCGATGGCAGTGACTCCAGGCGTGAGACGCATCATGTTCTGGATGTTCCGGCCCAGCGGCAGGTCGACCACCTGCTGGCGGGTGAGCACGCTGCCGAGTTCGGCGGTGGCGCTCTGTAGCTGCGCGCCGACGGCTTCTACCGTGACTGCTTCCTGGACTTTGCCCACTTCGAGGTGAAAGTCGAAGACGGATCGCTGGTTGACCACCAGCGCGAACTCTTCCATGCGGCTGCTGGAAAAGCCTTGTTTACCGGCCTCCAGGACGTATTTGCCGGGAAGAATGTTGAGGATGACGTAGACGCCTTGCGCGTTGGTGGTAGTGCGCGTTTCCACTCCCGTTTGCGTGTTCCTCAGGATCAGCGCTGCTTCCGGAACGATAGCTCCGGTGGAATCGGTGACGGTACCGTTGAGTGCGGCGGTGGACACCTGTGCGTTTGTGGCAGTGGGTAAGAGAACGCCGGCAACGGCGATCAGCACGGCGAGTATCAGCTTCCTGGTGACGGTCAGCTTTGTGCGAAACATAGCACCTCCTCTGGGACGTTCTAGGCATTCCCAGTTCGATCGCATTCCGGGCAGTATACTTCATCCGGAAGGCCGGTGCAGGAGGTCACGTGCGGCTATTGATCATCAAAAAGACAGGCGCAGTGTCAACTGGATCTGACGTGGAGTCCAGTAAGAAGTCTGGAAGGTCTGAATGCCGCTGGAGGCATCCGGGTTGGGAATGCCCTGCATGTTGAAAGCGTTGAAGGCATCGATGTTGAAGCGCAGCCGGAAGCGCTCACCGATGAGGAAGACTTTGTAGAGAGATATGTCGGTCTGCCAGTTGTAGGGGCCCTGCAGCGTGGTGAAGCCGAAGGGATGCAAGCCAGTGGGTCCGGGGTTGTAGGCCGTGGTGACCGATGTGCCGTTGCGGAGCGGAACGCTGACATTGTTGTTGCCGAACGATGCAGTGCCTGGCGTATTGTTGATGGGGGCGAGATAGGGCTTGTAGCCGGATGGGAGGCCCTGCACGCCGCGCGGTTGATTGACAAGGTTCGGCGCGATGTAGCCATTGAACCAGAGGATTCCTTCGCGGCAGACACCGCTGCGACAATCGGTGATCCGCTGTTTGTCCTTGTACACTTCGACGTTGTTGGTTTCCCCCCAATTGCCGTCACCGACCTGGAAAGCCTGGGCCACTAGTTGGCCTGTGAAGGCAAATTGGAAGCCGCCCACCAGCGCGTTCAGCCAGCCGCCGGAATTGCCGAGGTAGCGCTTTCCTTTGCCCACGGGGACGTCGACAATACCGTTGAAGTTGAGCCGCTGTTTGGGGATGGCGCCGTCGACGGCATAGTTCTGGAAGCGGTTAAACTCACGGCTGGGCTGGAGCGCGCTTCCGAGATCCATGCCGGTGGGAAGCGCGCCGGGGGCGTAGTTGGCGGCCGGATACAGAAGGTTGTCACGGAATGTGTTGCCGCCCACGCGGAAGGCGCGAGAGTAGACGTAGTAAACCTGATAGGCAAAGCCTTTGCTGAACGGGCGCTGATAGTTCAACTGCAAAGCGCTGTTGTTCGACCAGCCGAACTTCGTGGAGGCGATATTGCCGCCCCAGGTTCGATTGTCGTAAGGGCGTGTGGCGACGTTCGCCAGTGCGCCCGTCGGCGGCGTCGTGCCGGTTGTTACCTGCCAGACATAGGCCGAGGGAGCGTTGTTGTACTGGAAGTCCTGGTCGAGGTTCTCTCCGTGCGTGTAGACGTAGGTGGCGCGCAGCACTGAGCCGTCTTTGAAGGGCTGTTCGATGGTGAAGTTCGCCGTATCCACCGTGGCAGGCGGATACTCCGCGGTGAGTGTTCTGCTCATCGCAATGCCAGGAAGCAGGGCGTTGGTGCTGCTGGTGTTGACGACATCGCGGCTGTTCTGTCCGGCGACAACGGTGACCGGAGAACGGAGAAGGAAATTGGGCAGACCATCCGGTGACTGCTGCGCTGAGTTGTAGTTCTGCGAATAGGCGGCGACGAATGGATAGACGGAGGTGAGGTAGCGAACGGAATTGCGGATCGGCACTGGATAAATGTAGCGGCCGTATCCTCCGCGAATGACGGTGCCCCCTTTGCCGAAGGATGGGACCCAGGCGAAACCGGCGCGCGGCATGAAATTCTTCCAGGCGCCATGAAATCCAGCTTCCGGAAGCCCCGCTTCGGAAGGAGTCATGAATTTCACGCCGAGGTTCCGCAGGTTGGTGATGATGGCCGGGGTGGTGTAGCCGATGTCGTAGTAGTGCTGCATGGGGTGCTTCAGCACGATAGCGTTCTTCTCCATGGAGAACGTAGCGTAATTGCCTCCATCGGAATAGGGCGCGGGATGTCCTTCCCAGCGGAAGCCGAGGTTGAGGGTGAGAGAGCGCGAGACACGCCAGTTGTCTTGTATGTAGAGATCGAACTCCTGCAAGCGGGAGCGTCCGAACGGAGCGTTCAGGCGTTGCGTATACTCGTTGGCCGCGCCGAGGAAGAAGTCAGCATCCTGATAGCCCGTGTTCGGCCTCCGGTTGTAATTGGCGCCGGTGGTGGTGTCGTAGATCCCGGTGGCCAGTCCGGAAAACGCAACGGTGTCCGGTGAGCGGTCAGACAAATAGCCGAAGCGTTCATGGCGGTAACGGCCGCCAAAAGCAAACTGGTGCTTGCCGGAAATCTTGTTGAAATTCTGATCGATGTTGTCGATTCGCTGGTTCATTCCGTAGTTCCACTGCGAGCCGCCGTAGGGCATGATCAGGTTCGAGCCGATCGCTGGGAATCCCGTCTGGCCGAAGTTGTTGGGCAGGCCCAGTTGCGCTTCATAGTTCCCTTGGGAGACCGGGTTGCCTTCGACGTACATGCTTTGCCACTGCTGGCTGATGATGGTTTCTGAGAAGAAGGTGGGTGAGAACGTATGGGACCAACCCATGGCGTAACTCACTGTATTGACCGGGATCGCCTGGAAGCCGGTGGCGCCAGCGGGGAGACCGCCGCCTTCGATGTTGGCCGGCGAAGCGCTGGGATAGTTGCGCAGCGCCTGCTGTTTCTGGCGGATGTCGGTGTAGCGCAGGTAGACCCGGTTGCTCTCGTTGAAAACGTGATCGAGGCGTGTGTTGATGTTAGGAACATCCTGCGTGATCACGTTCGTGTCGTTGAGGTTGGCGTTGACCAGAGGGTTGTCGATGGATGTCGGCAGTGGCGTCGCTGCGTAGAGCGTCTTGGCGAGCGGGCTGATTCGTCCGATCGGAATCTGGTTATTGCTGAACGGGAGACGCGAGTAGCCATTGGCCGCGCTTTGCGTGGTGCTGGGATCGTAGAGCTGATTGAGGACGCCGTTCGAACCGACCAGGCCGCTGAAATCGCCGAGGCGCATGGCGGGCGTGGGGACACGCACCAACTGGCTGGCGTCCTGGCGCAGCGAGAAGCGCTCATAGGCGAAAAAGAAGAACGATTTGTTTTTGCCGTTGTAGAGCTTCGGAATGTAAATGGGGCCGCCGACGTTGGCGCCGAACTCGTTTCGCACCAGGTGCGGCGCGGCGAAGTTAGCGGGATTCTGCCGCGCGCGGGCGATGCCGAAATAGTTGTTACGAGCGGTTTCAAACAAGGAACCGTGGACGGCGTTGGTTCCCGATTTAGTGGTGAGAATGACAGTGCCTGGGGTGGCGAACTGCGCGCTCGAGTTGAGAGTTTCGAACTTCGCTTCCTGCACCGAGTCAGGATCCGGGAGAGTGGATTGCGCCGTATTGGCAACGCCGCCGAAGTTGCGATTCGTCATCGGTGCGCCGTCCTGGGAGTATTCGAGAGCTTCGCCCATGAGGCCATTCGCACGCGTGCCATTGGCTTCCAGGCCAGGCACGGTCTTTTGGGCGAGGCCGAGAATATTGCGGCCATTTTGCGGCAGCTGGTCGATGCGGTTGGCGTCCAGGAAGGTACTGACGGTGCCGCTGTCGTAGGTGGCGAGCTGAACCGTGCCGCTGCTGACCGTGACCTGCTCGGCGACATCGCCGACGGACAAGCGCGGGTTGAGCACGGCCACCTGGGCATTCTGCAGGGTAATGGTGGTCTCGTACTTCTTCATCCCCGCTGCGGTGAAGGTGATGTTGTAGCTGCCTGCAAACAGCCCGCGCACGGAATAGAACCCGACTTCATTCGATGTCGTGTCGGTGGCGACACCGGTGCGAACATTGACGACATGCACGGCGCAGGCTGGTATGGCCGCATCCGTCGCGTCGGCTATGGTGCCTTGGATTGCTCCGGCGCCGCTTTGCGCGCGGAGAGAAGATGACAGGAAAAAGACACCTGCCAGAGTGGCCACGCAGGCCATGCGAATGGTGCAACGTTGGATCATCGCTTACCTCATCCATCGAAATTCAAAAGTCCGGAAGGGAGCCTCGTCCCTGCATTAAAAGACTTTAGGATCTTGTGGTCGTAATTTGTGCCATGTTAGCTCATTCCTCCGGCCGTGTGCAAACGGGTACGGAGGATGAGGCGGGCTTTGAGCGGCGTAGCGAAGTTACTTTACGGCGAGGAATTTGATGCAGATCGGAGATGGGGTTTGCACCGTTTGTCCGGTGGGCGTGAGCCGTCCCGATTTCTTGTCGATGCGGAAGACGACGATCGTATTGCAGTCCTGATTCCCGGCGAGCAGGAAGGAACCGGAAGGATCGATGCTGAAGTTGCGGGGGATCTTGCCCTGCGTGCTGACGTTGTCGAGCAAGGTCAAAGTGCCGTTGGAGGCGACCGAGAAAACCGCAATCGAATCGTGGCCGCGATTGGATCCATATACTTGCCGCTGAGATGAACCTGCACTTCCGCCGTGGACAGCTTGTCGGTGATCTTAATATCGAATGTCCGGTCGATTAACGCACATGCCTGTGTTTGACGATTGTATTGAAGGAGGCTATGCTGCAAGTGTGCGCTAAATATATTTAACTAGGAACCAATCCGTTTTTTATGGGAACAATAGCAAAGCGTCGTTCGATAAAGGGGAATGGAGAGCCGCGCGTCAAACTCTGCAACTCACGCCAAGATCTGATCACGCATGGTGCCACTCAGCAGTTTATTGAGGACGTGCACCGAGAGCGAATCAAAGGGTACGGGTTTGTGCCCTTTGTGGGGGCTGGGTTTTCCGCACCTTCAGGTATTCCGTTGGTTTCTGAGATCAAACCATATCTGGATCGCTGCATTTGCATGGCGCTCGGGGTGGAAAACCCCGCCCTGGCCTGGAACCCACGAACCGACCAGTGGCCGCCGTTCGTCGATAGTAAGTCATACAAGGACAGGTTGCGGGCCTTAATCGAAGAGAGAAAGCAACGATTGTGGGATCCCGAACTCGCAGTGCTTCAGGAGGGCGAAGGTGCGATGGCTGAATGGCGCACAGCTCTCTTGTTTCTGTCACGGATAGTCAGGGAGCGACGGACTGAAGACCACCGTGATGTAGTGTCTCTCGATGCGCCCCAGCAGGAGATTATTGACGCCTGCTTGCGTGAGGTAATGAAGGGCAGGTTTCCAGCACTAGAGCACAGGATGTTGGGTGTGCTCGCGGGAGTACTTCGTCTCGACCTGTTGCTAACCACAAACTTTGACGATCTGCTTGAGCGTGCATTTGCCGCGGCTAGAAACCCATTGGAGGTTCTCGAGGTTCCCCTTGGCAGTACACTGCCACACTGGTCCGCTGTCTCAAATGTGCGGTCATTGATAAAGCTTATGGGAACCGGCACGCGCTTCAGGCGAGGCTATTCCGCTGGATGCAATGCCATCCGAGAATGACAAGCGGCGATTTCTGGAATATCGCTCTCACCTGAAGGACGGCAAGATCGTAAACTGTTGGCGAAGATCTCACTTTTTCAGAACCACTTGCTTGTAATCGGATGCTCTGCAAACGACCGACGGATTCGCGCTCATCGAATATGCATGGCAAAGACTCCGTGGAGATTTCCTGGAGTCTATTGGTTTTGCTCTCGATAAATGACGCCGAAAGGATTAAGGCGTTCCTCAACGAGGCTGTCGCATGAGGAAGGGTCGTGATTCTGCGTCACGCACAGTTTCGGCCCGCAAGCGCTCCTGCAGATGTACCGAGAATATCCGCCGCAATCTGCCGCCCTTGGCGGATGCTGCATCGATATCAGCGGGCTAACGGTACCTCCATTGGCTTTAGACGTTAGGAAGGAGGCGCAAGAAGAAGGGGACTGTCAAGAACCTCGCCAAGGAGAAGTTCTCTGAGAACGTCACTTAAAAGTACGGTCATTCGGAAAACTAGAGACAGTTCAAACTGCTTATGGCAACGTCAGCTCCAAACGTACACGGTGTGACCTCGACCATAGATATTCCGTGACCTAGAGGTCACATGCAAATCACTTATTGGCTAGACGCGAACGATATAACAGGGCAGACAATCTCTTCAGGGTTCTGCCCGGGGCCGCCTACTTTCGACTCGGGTTAGAGCATTGGACCCCCACGTTCGTCGATGCCGGATACGCGGTGACCGCGCGCGAGTTTCGGCGGCGAGTCACAGACACGGTAAACGCTGGAATGGATTATTTTCTGAATGCGCGGGGAACCCAGGGGCCAACACCTAGCGAATGATGCTGTGGTGGATTCGAACGGGTGGCTAGATAAGCCGCGACGTGACGATGTTGACCCGGTGATGAGGATACATCAAGTTGTGTAAGAGGCGTTCGACGACGTCTATTGGCGGAACTCTGCGGACCCGACTCAGAGCGGATCTCGGTTGTGCTCCTCTGCCGCACTGCTGACAATGGAAAGGACAATGCGGTGATGGGCTAAAGAAAAGAAGGGACTGATCCATGGTGGGCCTCTTTCATAACCCCTCTTCCTAACAATAGGGTCTCTCATCTCACGACGTGCGCCGGGCGATGTCTGATTCCGCCGATGGTGGAAAAGTTTGATGAGACAGGCGATTTACCGAAAGGTGTCAGATGGATTGCGCAGCGTCGGCGGAGCTTGTCGATAACTTCGAAGCAAAGGCATTTGAAGGAGCAGAAGCGTCGCTTTCTTCATCGTTGGTCCTAATGCAACGACCGCGCTTCTGGGCGATCTGGAGCACGGCGGTAACAGTTGATTGCCAGAGGCTTTCGCCGAAGCGCTGATGAGTTGATGAACTGGAACGGCTGGCCTTGTGAAGGAAGCGGATTCATCTGGATTCATTCGCGATGCAGGCAAGCCATCATCGATTCTATGATGTGAATTCCGAGGGAGTATTTCAGATGATAAAGGTACTAAAGGGGATTTAGCGACTGCAGGAGCTCGTGAAAGCGTCTCTGAAATTCATGCCAAACTTTCAAGTGGTATGAAAAGGTTCTTGATGCCTCAGGCTCGGTGCAGTCTTTGATGGCATACCACGCGCATATATCGCTTTACGCCTGGACTTCAGAAAAGTCAAGTGCTCTGTCGTGGGGAATCTATAACGCCGAATACCTGAAGCTCGTGCTGCTGCTGCTGTCCTCAAGGCTCACTCACTTTTGGTTCAAACTCCGGGTTATTCTGTGTGGAAGTTGTCGCCGGCATATTCGGCGATACCTTATGCCGTGAGGTAAGTTCAAGAGCAAGAGATAAAAAACAGCCGCGTGCCCAAAAGAAGCCTCAAGGAGCGATCGCGCAGGCTATGCATGGTCTGTTCAGACCTCATGCGGGCGATCGCTCGCGAGGTAGAGTGAGGACGGCAAGGCACGCCACGACATCACCAGTATGCAGTAAATCTCGCTGGAAAGGAATGGGGAAAGGAGTGGGAAGATAGGAAAGATGGCGGTTTTGGCAAACTAGTGTTGGATTCGCTCAATAGGGCCGGTGCCGACCCATCAAAAGTTCGTACGGAGTGGATTCGGTGGTGGAGATGGAATGGGATGCTAGGCATCGCATCGCGGTCATTCGATGCTGCTGAGAGTTCTCTTAATAGAGCCTATTTCTATTCCATGACGCCCTTGCCTAAGATGGTTAAAAAACCTTCAAATGCCAAGCATGACGCCACAGGAGGCCCGTACAGTCTCGAAGTGTCGCGTACCCAGGGGGAGCGACTCGAGGTTCTCCGTGTTATTGAACAGCAGGTCGCCCTCTCTTTGCTAAAGCAGAGTGTGAAGCTTAGGATTCAGGGACTCCGCGTGCCAAGGGCTGACAACAAGGAAACTGAGGATAACAAACGCGATATTGAAAAGGTCGAGAATTTGGTGCAGTTTGGGCTCGACTTAGTTCGCAGCATCCTCGGGAACGATCATTCCTCAGATTCCCACTACATGGTGCGGGCACTATGGTGCAAAAGTCGGCTTCTGATGCATCAGAGTGTTTGTGCGGCCAGAAGAGTTCAACTCGATTCAGAAGGAAAAGTGGCATTGCTGCAACATGCAATGAGTCTGCTTGGAGACGCTGAGGCTAGCTTGCGTATCGGGGATTCGCGGAGGCACCGGCCGGATATGGCAATGATCGAACTGCATCGTGCTGAGGCGCGGCTGAGGGAAGCTGATGCCTGCATTGTAGAAGGGGTTGACAAAGTCTGTTTCGCTGGAGTCTGCCGGAGACTCGAAGAAATAGACAACACGAGTGTCCGAAAAGGACGCACATTTAAGATTGAGGAGTTTTGTGTGAATGGTTCGCTTGATGGACTAAGCCAAGCGCAAGGCCAACTTCGGCGAGTGAGGTCGCTCGTCCTGGATGGATTGAGGTTTCTTGGGCGTGCTGAGCCCGTTCTGAGAGAGCGCAGACGCAATGTCTGGTGGACCACATGGTTCTTTGAACGGCGGTTACGTGCGATCTCGATGTCAGTCTGGGCCTCCATATTGGAGGTTGACACTCCAATTCCCTTCCTGGGGTTGGAGTCTGTTGTTCAAGGCGCACCAACAACTGCCGACGTTCTCCTTGATGACGCCATCCGGATGATTCGGGTTGACGCCTATAGGCTGGCTACTATTGTCGACTCCTACGGGTCGTGCGCGAGGGCCTTTCAACTGCGATTGATTTTGGAAGGTAGTGAGACCGTGGCGGTTGGCCGGCAGGAACGAATGCAGGAGGAGCGAATCAGGCAAAGAAGTATGGGGCAGAAGTTGCAGGATGCGGTGGGTGTGCTTGAAGGTGTCTATAGTCGGAGAAAGGAGATTCCTCCCGGAGTGAAGCAGGGCGATTATAACCACGAATTGGACGCAGCCGTTAAAAAGTATGTTGAGATCGTCTTAACGAGAAGTGAGCGAATTGTGCAGAAGCTGCTAATGTAAGTCGATCCGCAAATGACGTCTCCCAAATGCCAAAACGATGAGTTACTTCACGGCGAGGAATTTGATGCAGATCGGCGATGGGGTTTGCACCGTCTGTCCGGTCGGTGTGAGGCGTCCCGACTTCTTATCGATGCGGAAGACGACGATCGTATTGCTGTCCTGATTTCCCGCCAGCAGGAAGGATCCGGTGGGATCGATGCTGAAGTTGCGGGGGATCTTGCCCTGTGTGCTAACGTTTTCGAGCAAGGTCAACGTGCCGTTGGAGGCGACCGAAAATACGGCGATTGAATCGTGGCCGCGATTGGATCCATACACGAACTTGCCGCTGGGGTGAACCTGCACTTCCGCCGTGGACAGCTTGTCGGTGACCGGAACATCTTTGGGCAGGGTGGAGATGGTCTGGATTTCCTTCAGCACGCCGGCCTTCGCATCATAATCGAACGCCGTCATGGTGCAGGAGATTTCATTGATGGCATACGCCTTCTTGCCATTGGGATGAAAGGCGAAGTGGCGCGGGCCGGAGCGGGGGGCGACCTTCGCAAAGGGCGGCTCATTGGGAGTGATCTTGTTCGCGGCGGCATCGAATTTGTAGACCAGCAGTTGATCCAGGCCAAGATCGGCCGCCACGGCGAAGCGGTTGTCGGGGGAAGGGTTGAACGAGTGCGCCCTCGGTCCACCTTGACGCTTCACATCGGCGACTGTCCCGGCATGTTGCATGAACGAGGCCGATTCGCGCAGTTTCCCGTCGGGTTCGATCGGCAACACCGCCACGGATCCGCTGCTGTAATTGGCCACCAGCACGTTCTTCCCCGTCGGATCGACACGAACGTAGCAAGGGCCATCGCCTTTCGAAGAGACGGAGTTGAGCAGTGTCAGCATCCCGGTTTTGCCATTGATACTATACGCGCTGACCGCACCGCCATTGGCTTCGGCAACGGCGTAGAGATAGCGCCCGCTGGGATGCAGTGCAACGAAGGATGGCCGCTTCGCCTCAGCCACCAGCCCAATGGGATCGAGTTTGCCGCTGCTCGAATCGAAGCGAAAGGCGTAGATGCCCTTGCTTTCCCGGCCTCCCGTTCCGATGTAGGCGATGTAGTTGGCCGCCGTGGCGGAGACACTCGTCAAACAGGCAAGCAGAAGCAGGGATCGAAGCATCATAGAGAACATCACATCGCATTGCAGCCCGCGGATGCAAATCGGCGGCGATCACTTGGGAGGAAGCTTGTTGATCCACTCGCGAAGGAGTGCTGCTCCAGCTTGATCCACTATGTTGCTGCTGGTGGGCGGCATCTGCCCGGTGCCGCGAAGGTTCATGCGATGGTAGAGCACGGATCGCGAGGCATCGCCAGGCGCGATCAGAAGGGCATTGGCAATGTCGAATGTCTCATGCATCGGCGGCTCATTGAGCATGCGCGACTTTGAGAGCGGCGTTTTGTAGCCAAGCTCAATCATCGAGTTGCCGCCTCCATCGGAGACGTGACACATGGAACAGTTCACCTGCAGATAGGTCTTGGCGCGATTGGCCAGGTCCGCGGCAGGGTCGAACGGGTTAGGATACGCGGCGTAAGCGGAGGGAGGCTTCGGCAGTTCCTTCTGGAAGATGCCGATGTGCGAAAGAGTGCGAAGCTGATTGTCGGCCGCGAGTTCGTACTTGTGATCGCGATTCATCTGCGCCGACGTCAGTCCCAACACAAAGCCGGCCGCACGCGAATGACAGAACATGCATTCATTGCGGCTGGGATAGTGCCAGACTTGTTTTCTCACCGCGCCGCTGCGCTCTTTGATGAGATACGTCTTATCGACGCCGCCGGCCTCGACAAGATTCGCGTCGGTCTGCTCCTCGTTCCAGAGGTAGCTGTAACCCACCCATCGATCGTTCTGTTTGACGACGATCCGGGTTTCAATTCGCTTCCGTGAGTCGGGATTGCCTTCTTCCATATCGAGCGTGAAGGACTTCACCGTAACGGCGCCATCCGGAAATTCCCATGGTTTGGTATCGCTGAACTTGATGGTGGTGGCGGGGGGTAATGCAAAGAAGCGCTCCTTCTGTGCTCCATCTGACCAGAAGGGAGCATTGATGGAGTAAGGAATCACACCCGGCGCAACCTGGTGGCGTTGCGCGGAGGTGAACAATCCGGTCTCACTCAGCTTTCGCGGGAATGGGGGAAGCGGGGCCGCGGGTGGTTGGCGTTCCAGTTGGTAGATCTGGCCGCGGTCGTAATCCAACGCATAGAATGAGCCGTCGCGGCCGAGGCCGAAACTGGAGATCTTCACCGTGGTGTCGGCCAGTTCTTCGTGCGAGATGACTTTCTTTGCGGTGTGGTCATAGCGCAGGCCCCACATCTTGCCGTACTGGTAATCGCCATACAGGTAGACGCCCTGCAACTCAGGAAATTTCGCGCCCGTGTACACGTAGCCGCCCGTGATGCTGCGGGCCTCTGTGTGGTGGTGCTCCACGATGGGGGCAACAAACGGGGTTGGTCCGCGCTTGCTGTTGGGATGGAAGACGTGGCTGCCTTCCATCACACTCCAGCCATGATTGCTGCCGCGCGAGACCAACTCGATCATCTCCCAGATGTCCTGGCCGACATCGCCGACCCAGGGCTGACCGGTTTGCGGATCGAAGCTGAAGCGCCAGGGATTGCGGAATCCGTAGGCCCAGACTTCCGCGCGCGCACCGGGGATGCTGTGAAACGGGTTGTCTTTGGGAATGGAGTAATTGCGGCCCGGGTCGGGGTGGTCGACGTCCAGGCGCAGCATGGCCGCCAGCAGGTCATCCATGCTTTGGCCGGTGCTGTTGACATCGGATCCGCTGGTACCGTCGCCGGTGGTGATGTACAGATAACCGTCCGGGCCGATGATGGCTTCTCCGCCGTTATGCCCACCCGCGGGCCATTCAATGATGATGGTTTCCGAATCGGGGCGGACGCGCGGCGGATTGCTTCCGGCTTCGAGTTGGAACCGCGACACGCGGCTTTTCTGCGCCCCTTTCACCTTCGGGTCCAGGTGGCTGAACACGAAGACGTAACCGTTCTCCTTGTACTTCGGATGAAACGAAAACGCCGAGATGCCGCGCTTCATTTCGAGGAACAGATCCTTCTTTCCCGCGGGATCGCCTGGCCGAAAGCTGTAGATCAAGCCGGGTGAGTACTCGGCCACCATGAACCGGTCCGAAGCCGGATCCTGCGCGAGAAACACCGGCTCTTTGAACTTGAATTGAGGAAAGGCGCGATTGAGTTGGTACTTCCGCGGCGGGTCCGGCGAGCCTATGATTCTGGACGTTGTCCAGTTGACGCGTTTGGAAATGCCGTATGGTTTTGTTTGTTGGGTCTGCGACAGGGCAAGCCCTCCGATGGTGGTGAGCACGGCGGCAAGTGCCACAAGGATTCGCACCGGCGGGTGTAATGTCATTCATAGACTTTCGCACAGTGGGAGCCGCGACACGCGATGCTGGAACCGACATCAGAAAGCGAGCTTGAGTCCGATTTGAACCTGACGCGGAGTAGCGCCGGGCAGCGTGGTGGTAATGCGGCCGAAGCGGGCATCGCTGAGCACGGCCACGGGAGGACCGAGAATGGCAGTGTTGAATACGTTGAAGAAGTTTGCTTCCACGCCAAGCTGTACGGTTTCCCTCACAGGGATCTTTTTGATCACCGAGAGATCATAGAACCGGACATTCGGCCCAAATAGGGCATTGCGGCGGGTGACGGCATAAGGGTCGGTTACGTTGGCGGGAACGCCCAGCCTTTGATCCGCTTCACCTTTGGGCAGCCAGAATTGTGTTTTGTCGTAACGGCCGTTCGCGTAAAGATCGCCGATGGATCCTTGCCGCAGGGCAGGCCGTGGGCTGGTGGTGATCCCGACATCGGCGTAGTCAACGCCGGAACTCAGGTAGACAGGCAGCGCAGTGCGTAGTTGCGCCATGCCGGCGAGCGAGAAGCCGCCAATCACATGGTCGAGCACGCGGGGCAAGTTCGCCCCCCACTTGCGCCCCCGGCCCACCGGGATTTCCACGACGTGGCTGATGATGAAGTTGTGCCGCACATCAAAGTCCGAATTGCCGCGTTCGGCCAGCGCCGGCCTTGGTATCCAACTCTGGGCGTCGCCCTGGAATCCTGCCGCCGCCGAGCCCTTCGTATTAATCAGCGATGGGAACTGGGCGAGGCCTGGAGCGGGGTTACGGACGGAGTTATCCCCGACGTCCTGCGAGTAAGTGTCGATGGAGCGGCCGTAGGTGTATGCGACGGTGAAATCGACGCCGCGGGAGAAGCGGTGCCGAGCGAACATCTGTAGCGAGTGATAGAGCGAGTCGCCGCTGTTGTCCGTAAACCGGACGCGCGCGAATCTCTGATCGGGGCGGGCAATCTGCGGCACGCTGCCAAGACCGTTTGGCTCCGTCCAACGGTACAGACCAAGAGCCCGAAGTCCCGCGTAGGCTATCGTCACACTGGTCTGCGAGGCGATTCTTCGCTCCAGCGCGGCGTTGAAGCGGTGGGTTGTCGGGCTGCGCAGGCCAGGGTCGACGAAGCGCTGCTGGGGTGGCGTATCGGTGCGGAGGGGAATCTGTGCCCGATCGGGAAAGGGGAGATTCGTGAACAAACTGGAATGGGCGAAAGGCGAATTGAGGACGCCGAAATCGATCAGGCGCTGGAAGAAGCGGTCGGTGTAAACGCCCCAAGCCGCGCGCAACACGGTGGCTCCGGCGCCGTGGATGTTCCATGCGAATCCTGCCCGCGGTTGAAAGTTGTTACGGTCGGATTGGAATAAGGGACGTCCGGAGGCCACAGCCGCGACTCGGTTTGCGGTAAGCCCCGATTGAAACGGGCTCACGCCGGAGATCGGGTTCCCGCTGCCGTCAACGGCGAAAAGGTTTCCCTGATAATTCCCCACGACGCCGATGGCGCCGGCCGGGCTGTACCGAAGCCCCGCCGTGATCGTGATACCAGGGCGGAGACGAAAATCCGCCTGCGTGAAATACTCCTGCTCCGTAGCGCGCCAGCCTCTCTGCGGCGTGTTTGGTCCGCCATTGACTCCGTAAAGCGTGGTGTTGAGTTCGGTCACGATCGCTTGTGCCTGACCGGGCCGCGATCCAAGGTAACCGTTCGTGCCTACATATCCGGTGAATTGCATGAAGGACGCGTTGCTCACAAGGATGTTGTTGATGATGAGGCGGCGAATGTCCAGGCCGGATCTTAGCGAGAGGCGGCCGCGAGTCCAGCTATGCATCAGGGAGCCTTGCGGAATGGTCTGGTTATCCATGAGGCCGAGCGTGCGCGGAATGACGAGAGGACTGATGGTTGTGCCGTTGGCGCGAATCTGAAGTCCCAGTTCCGGATCGACACCAAAATCCACCAGCGCCTTCTCGACGGGATCCCGCGGTGTATCGAAGATGCGCGAGCGGAGCAAGCTGGCGCGGGCTTCCAGCGTCTGCGATGGATTCAGGATGTAGACGATTTGCGCCGTGGCCGATTGCCAGCGGCGGCGGCTCTCTTCCACGACTCCAGCTACGGCCCGCTGATTGATGCTCGCGAAGGGCTGGGCGAAGGCATAGCGGGCCGAGGCGGAAAGTTTCGACGTGAGTTGATGATCGGTGCGAAGGAGTACGGCATCCTGAGACACATCTCTGGTGTTGGTGGTGGATAGCAGAACAGTACCGGCCTCTCCATCGATTGGGTTGCCATTGAATAGCGGGGCAGGGAAGCCGGCTCCCAGTGCTGCGTTGCGGTCCGCTACTGGAAGCGCGCTGAACGATCCGGCGGGATTTCCAGTAGCCGGAACCACACCCCGATCCATGTAGAAGAGACGGAAGAGCGTGCCCATCTGGCCGGGGATCTGGCTGATCAGGTCTGCATTCGGTACGGTTGCCGACGCGGTCTGTTCCAGCTTTTGGCGAAACCCTTCAAAGTTGGCGAAGTAGAAGTGGCGATTCCGGGCGATCGGGCCACCGGCCGAGCCGCCAAAGAGATTCTGGCGGAAGGGAGGGACGACGCTGCGGCGCGACCCGTCATTGTTGAAAAACGGTCCGTAGTTGAAGAAATCACGCGCGTCGAGTTTGTTGTTGCGCAGATAGTGATACAGGGAGCCATGAATCTGGTTCGAGCCTGATTTGGTGATGATGTTCACCTGCCCGCCGGAACCACGGCCGAATGTGGCGTCGGCATTCGAAGTGATGATGCGAAACTCCTGGATCGCTTCCGTGGAGACGAGGTTCGGGGAGAACGAGTTGAACTCAGCGGCGCCGCCGCCGCCCAGAGAAAGGCCGCTCGAACCACGTTCATCGTTGGCGGAGGAGCCGTCGACGGTGAAGGAGTTGGCAATGGGCCGGGCTCCGCTCACCGACGGATTGTTGGGGCTGCCGCTGGCGATGCCGGGAGCAAGCAATACAAGCTTGGCGAAGTTTTCCCCATTCAACGGAAGTTCCCGCACGCGGCGCTCATCGACGCGGCCTCCCAGTTCCACCCCTTGGGTTTGCACGATCCCAGCCTCCGAGGAAACGGTTACCGTTTCGCTGGTTTCACCGAGGGCGAGGAGAATGGGAGCGACCGCAGCCTCGTTCACGGCGACCTCGATGGACTCCACCTCGGCCTTGCGAAACCCGGCTTTCTCCACGGCGATGCTATATCTTCCGGGACTCAGGCGCAGAAAGAGGTAGGAGCCGTCCGGACCGGTTTCGTTACTCCTGCCAATTCCGGTGGCGATGTTTGTGATGGATAGCTTGGCGGAGGGCACGCCGAGTCCATTCGGATCAAGCACACGGCCACGCAGAGATCCGTGGATGGAAGTCTGCGCAGAGGAGACCGCGAGGGAGAGAAGGAAGAGAAGGGCAAGACGCAACAGGCGCATTGTTCGATTCTCAGGCGCAGCCGCCACGGCTCCCTGAACTAACTGACAGGTGGTTGCTCCTGGCTGGTCAGCGGCGGTTTCCGGACGATGAGCGGCACGCAAGAAACGCCCCGGCTCCGCAATACTCAGGTGCGTCCACTCATTTCTCGAAATGGCCCACTCATTGGAAAGTGCGGCCCGCTCATCGTCCATTCGTTGGTTCGCCGCGACATGTCCGGTAGATCTAGTAGGGTGGCGCCCCCAGTCCTTCGCACGGTGATTGTGGATGATGAGCCGATTGCACGACGAATCCTCGAGGAGGAACTGTCCCTCATTCCGGAGGTCAGCATTGTCGGGCAGGCGGACAGCGGCGTCCAGGCCATTCAGGCAATCAACGAGTTGCGCCCGGACCTGGTTCTGCTCGATATCCAGATGCCCGTGTGCGATGGGTTTGAGGTGGTACGGCGTCTTCCGGTGTTGCCTCCGGCGATCATCTTCGTAACAGCTTATGACCAACATGCCTTGCGGGCCTTTGACGCCGGGGTGGCCGATTACCTGCTGAAGCCCGTTCGACAGGAAAGGCTGCAGGCGGCCGTCGCCAAGGCTCGCCAAAGCAGCCAGCATCCGGCAAACTCGATGGAGTCCATCGCCAGGACTCTCGAGGCAGCGGCGCCCTCTGCCCGAAAGCGCATTGTGGGAAGGAAGGGCAGCGATTTCTTTTTGCTGGACCTGGATGACGTGCTCGCCTTTCGGGCCGAAGGGGAGATCGTGTGGATCATCACCGAGCAGCGGCGGTATCTTGCGAACCAGACCCTGCAGGAGCTCACCAGAAGGCTGGAAGGCAGCCGCTTCCGGCGGATTCATCGCGCCGCCCTGGTCAATCTCGACCACATCCGCAAGATGAGTGCACTGAGCAGCCAGCGCTGGCTGGTCACGATGTCGAACGGCCTGGAGTTGATTGTGAGCAAGCGCCAGGCACATACCATACGAGAGGTCATTCACGCCTGACCATGCTGGAAGCCATCCAACTTTCGAAATCTTACAACGGAAACACCGCACTCCATCCGCTCAACCTGAAGATTGAGCCAGGCGAGGTGTTCTGTTTGTTGGGCGCTAATGGCGCCGGCAAGACGACAACGATCAACCTGTTTCTCAACTTCATCGCGCCGAGTTCGGGCGCCGCGAAGATAGGAGGAGTCGACGTCGCGCAGCATCCGCTGGAGTCAAAACGGTTGCTGGCCTACATTCCGGAACAGGTCATGTTGTACCGGAATTTGAGCGGCCTGGAGAATCTGGATTACTTCACTTCTCTGGCCGGAGCAAAGCATTCCCAGAGCGAACTGCGAGGCTTCCTGGAAGAGGCGGGGCTGGCGCCATCTGATGCCGGTAAGCGCGTGGGCGCATATTCGAAAGGCATGCGGCAGAAGGTCGGCATTGCGATCGCGATTGCCAAGAAGGCGCGGGCACTGCTCCTCGATGAGCCCACCTCCGGCCTGGATCCGAAGGCATCCAACGAGTTCTCTCAACTGCTGAAGAAACTCAGTGGCGATGGGGCGGCCGTTCTCATGGCGACACATGATTTGTTTCGCGCCAAGGAAACGGGTTCCCGCTGCGGAATCATGAAGCACGGGCACCTGGTGGCCACATACCCAACCGCCGAGTTGGGCCATGCGGAGTTAGAGCGCATCTATCTGGAGCACATGCACGACTAAAGGACGAACTCATGCTTATCCGAATTGCGCGCAAAGAAATCGTGGAAATGGCGCGAGACGGCCGTTTCCGTGTTGCGGGAGGTTTGGTTTTCCTGTTACTGGCTTGCGCTTTGCTGCTGGGGTGGCAGCACTACCGCGACGTCAGCGCCCAGCAGCAGGCGGCACAGCAAGCGACACGCCAGCAGTGGTTGAACCAGGGAAAGAAGAATCCGCACTCGGCGGCGCATTACGGCATCTATGCCTTCAAGCCGAAGATCCCGCTGAGCCTGGTGGATCGTGGCACTGACCCATACACCGGTGTTTCCGTTTGGCTGGAAGCTCACAAGCAGAATGAGTTCAAATACCGCCCGGCACAGGATGCCACCGCCGTGCAGCGGTTCGGGGAACTCAGCGGTGCGATGGTGCTGCAGGTTCTGCTGCCATTGCTGATCGTGCTGCTGGCATTCTCTTCGCTTTCCGGGGAGCGCGAATTGGGAACACTCAGGCAGTTGATGAGCCTTGGTGTACGCCCGTCGATCCTCGTGCGCGGCAAGGCGCTGGGAATAGCAGGGGCGCTCGGGTTGCTTGTCGTGCCGGCAACCTTGGTGGGTGTCACGGCGCTGGTCCTGGCGTCAGGCCCCGGCGAATGGACGGCAACCCTGCCTCGCATGGTTTGGATGAGTCTCGCCTATTTGCTCTATTTCGCGCTGTTTATTGCCGGGACGCTGGCGGTTTCGGCATGGGCGCCGTCGTCGCGGGCCGCGTTGATCGTGTTGCTTGGCTTCTGGATGTTCAATTGCCTGGTGGCGCCGCGCGCAGCCTCCGACATTGCCAAAACTCTGCGGCCCACTCCCTCGGCGTTTGAATTCGGGCACAACCTGGAACTGGCGCTCGAGGGCTCCGGACACGATGCTTCAGAGGAACGAATCAAGCGGTTGGAAACGGAGTTGCTCAAAAAGTACAACGTGGACAGGATCGAGGCGTTACCCATCAATTTCAATGGAGCGAGACTGCAGGACGGAGAAGAACACGGGAACCGGGTCTTCGATGAGGCGTATGCGCAGTTGTGGGACATTTTCTCGCAGCAGGAAGGCATTCACCGCGCAGCGAGCCTGCTGGCGCCCTCTCTGGCCGTGCGCTCAGCCTCCATGGCTTTTGCAGGCGCGGACTTTCTCCAGCACGCCCATTTTGCAAAGGCGGCCGAAGACTACCGCCGTTTGCTCCAGCGTGCGATGAATGATGACCTGATGAAGAACGCCGGCAATGCGGGCCCCTATCTCGCGGGGAACGATCTGTGGGCGAAGGTGCCGCCATTTGCCTACACCGCGCCGGACGCCGGCTGGGTACTGGAGCGGCAACTCCCCTCCTTCGGAGTGCTCCTGCTGTGGGCGATGGGAACGGCCGTGATGGCGATACTGGCCGCAAACGGTGGGAGAGTCCAATAGCGATGCTGGCGCAAATCATGAAGTATGAATGGCGGAATCTGCAAGCCGATAGGATGCCGGTTGCCGTGGTGGCGATTCTTGGCATGGCCATCGCCTATGGAGCCGCCAACGGATCTTCCTGGGTCCGGTTCCAGCAATCCAACATCGACGCGGTGCTGGCGGAGCAGCGCGCGCGGATGGTTCATCTGCGCGGCGAAATCGCCAAGCTCAATGCGGGAGAGAAGAAGGTAAGCGCCTTCGCCGATCCTCGCCTTCCCCAGTCCTTCGGGCGCAACATGGGAGTGCATTACGCCGTCATGCCTCCGTCTCCGCTCGGTTCGTTGGCGGTGGGGCAAACTGACTTGCAGCCGTACTACCTGAAGGTCTCGACCAACAGCAAGGACACCTTTCTCCACAACGATGAAATCGAGAACCCAGTCCACCTGCTGGCAGGCCGCTTCGACCTGGCCTTCGCCGTTCTCTACCTGTTTCCGCTGGTGATCCTCGCGTTCAGCTACAACATTGTGTCGGCGGAGAAGGAGGCCGGAACACTGGCGCTGGCCTTGTCTCAACCCGTCGGCCTCGGCCGGCTCATCACAGCGAAGGTCATTTTGCGAGCGGCGCTCGTATTCGTAGTCTCCATCCTGATCGCAGTGGCTGGCGTGGTGGCGGGCGGAGCCCCGCTGGGGGCGGATGGCGTGGTTCCCAGGCTTCTCCTATGGGTTGGAGTCACCGTGCTTTATGGAGCCTTCTGGTTCGTGCTGGCAATTGGGACGAACGCCTTGGGCCGCGGTTCCGCCACGAATGCGATAGTGCTCGCCGGCTTCTGGCTATTGCTCGTCGTCATCATTCCCTCGGTGCTGAATGTCGCGGTGAAAGCGATCTACCCGGTGCCATCACGAATCGAACTAATCCAGGCAATCCGTGTTGCCGGTGAGGAGTCCACCCGCGAAGGAAGCAAACTGCTGGCGCGCTATCTGGAGGATCATCCGGAACTGGCGCCCGCGGGTGGTCCTGGCGGCGCGCCCGATTTCGGCACGCTGCTGGTGGCGTTGAATGATGCCACGGAGCGAAAGGTGCAACCTGTGCTTGCCCGCTTTGACCACCAATTGAAACAACAACAGCAGTTCGTGGATCGGTTTCGGTATGTGTCGCCAGCCATCGTCGCTCAAGCGGCGATCTATGATCTGGCAGGGTCCGGCGCCCACCGCTACCAGCACTTTCTCGCCCAGGTGGACGCTTATCACCGGCGCTGGCGGGAGTTCCTTGTCCCGCGCATCCTGAAGAAGGAGCAGTTGTCAGGCTCGGATCTGGACTTGCTGCCTCAGTTCAACTACCAACCGGAAGACAGCGCAGCGGTGTTGTCGCGATGCATGTTGGCGCTTGCCAGTTTGAGTGTTCCGCTCGTTCTGCTTGGTGTGCCGGCGGTCCTGGCGTTGAGGCGCTATCCCGTTGCGGGCTGACATTCGCATCGCTATCCGGTCTTTGGCGCGCACGCCGCTGTTTGCCCTCACGGCGATTGTCACGATGGCACTCGGCATTGGCGCTAACACGGCGATCTTCAGCTTTGTAAGCGCCCTGCTGCTCCGCCCGCTGCCCTTTCCCGAACCGGGCCGGCTGATTCGTGTCGACTCCATCCGCGGTAACGAAATCGGGAAGATCACTCCTTTGGAGTGGGAGGAACTGAATCGGGAACAAAGGATCTTCGAGGGTGTGGCCGCCTGGTACCCAAGCCAGTACAACCTGAGCCATGGAGGATCTCCGGAAGTGTTGACGGCGTGCATGACGACGGCGAACCTGTTCCGCGTGTTGGGCGTTTCCCTGGCCTTTGGGTCGAGTTGGAAAGAGGGAACGCATCGTGACCGCAATCCGGTCGTGGTTCTGAATCATGAATTCTGGCAGCGGCGCTTCGCCGGCGACGTGTCGATCGTAGGCAAGACGCTGCCGCTCGATTTCGCAGCCTACGAGGTGGTGGGCATTGCGGCGCCCGGTTTCGATTTCCCGGGAAAGATGCAGATCTTCCGCGCGGCCTACCTGGGCAGCGCACAAAATTGGGATGTCCGCAGTCTCTATGCCGTGGCGCGTTTGCGACCCGGCGTTGCCGTGAATGAAGCAACGGAGCGATTGAACGCCATCGCCACGCGGATGGAACAGGAGTATCCGAACACCAACCGGGGAGTGCGATTCCGCATCCGTACTCTGCGGGATGCCTACGTCGGGGAGGTGCGCCCCTACGTACTATTGACGCTGGCGCTGGTTGGGCTGGTGTTGCTGATTGCCTGTGCCAATGTGGTGAACCTGCTGCTGTCGCGTGGTCTCACACGCCGCCGCGAGGTGGCGGTGCGGGTGGCTCTTGGAGCGCCGAGGGGCGCCATTGCAAGGCAGATGCTGGTGGAAGCCATAACGCTGGGGCTTGCGGGCGGATTGGGCGGCCTGGGACTTGCCTATTGGTGGACACGTTGGATGAGTCAATGGATTCGCATGGAGTTGCCGCCCTGGATGGCGGTGGATGTGGATGGGCGCGTGTTGCTGTTCGCCTTAGCGGTCTCCATTGCCGCTGGGATTGCGGCAGGATTGTTGCCCGCTTTGGCGTTCTCACAGGTGGATTTGAGCACCACGATGCGCGAAGGGAGCCGCGGATCTTCCGCCGGCCATTCCTCGCGCCGGATTCGATCGGCACTTGTCATGGCTGAACTGGGACTGTCTGTACTTCTGCTGGTCTTCGCTGGCTTGCTGGTGAAGAGCTTCTGGCACCTGCAACAAACCGATGCGGGGTTCGCGCGGGACTCTGCGCTGACATTCCGCACCGATCCTCCCTGGAGCCGCTACAACAAAGCCGAACAGACTGCGCGGTTCTACCGCCTTGCCGAGGAACGGCTGCGCGAGATCCCCGGAGTCTCCGCAGTGGCAGCCAACCACAGTATGCCTTTGGCGATGAATCGGAACTACGCCAAGCCCACTATTGTGGTGGAAGGACAAAGTGTGGACGAGCAGCAACGCAATCCCTTCGTGAACGTGCAGATAGTCAGTACAGGCTACTTCGAGGTGATGAGGATCCCTTTACGCGAAGGACGTGCTTTTACTATGGATGACCGATTGGGGACAACTCCGGTGGCAGTGATCAGCCGGCCACTGGCGCGCCGTCTGTTTGGCGGCACAAGCCCCCTCGGGCGCCGTGTGCAACTGCCGGGTCTGTTATCGGCATTGAATGAAACCTCCTTGTCCTGGGCGCTCATTGTTGGAGTGGCCGAGGGAGTGCGCAGCGAAAGTCTCACCTCCGCGCCAGGTCTCGATATCTATTTCTCCAATCAGCAGCAATTCGCCGGCGATACCTTCTTTGTTGTGAGAACCCGTCAAGAGCCCGCGTCACTGGGTGTGGCCGTATCTCGTGCACTGCAGCAGGTGGACCCCGACCAGCCCGTCTTCGATCTTCAGCCGCTTGCGCAACGCGTTGACGATACGGTGTGGCAACGCCGCATGGCGGGCACATTGACGCTGTACTTTGGCTTGCTGGCCTTGTTGCTTAGCGCCATCGGCACCTACGGCGTCCTGTCTTACCTGGTTTCGCAACGCACACGCGAGATTGGGATTCGCCAGGCGCTCGGCTTAACACCCGCCGCGGTCTGGTGGTTGGTGATTCGGGAAGGGTTCGTTCTGGCGGGCTGGGGAATAGCCGGCGGGCTGGTGATGGCGTGGATTGCCGCGCGACTCCTGGACAGCGTTCTCTTTGGCGTTACCAGCAACGATCCCGCGGTATTCAGCTTCGCGATTGTGGTCACGATTGCAGTGGCCTTTGCTGCCTGTGCAGTGCCCGCCTGGCGCGCGGCACGGGTCAATCCCCTCGATGCCCTGCGTGCCGATTAGGCAGTCCCTTGACAAGTTGTGCAAGCGCCTGATAACACTTGTGTCATGTCCCGACTCAGGACCGTGTGGCGTAGTGTGCCCTTACTGCTGGCAGCGCTGCCGCTTGCCGCTGAGCCCGCGGCGACTTTCAAGCCGATTCAGCGCAAATGGTGGGCGATTCAACCGGTGGCGTCGCCGGCTGTGCCGCAACTGGATGCCGCGGGTCAGGCATGGGCGCGCAATGAGATCGATCATTTTGTTTATGACAAACTGCGCGGGAAGGGAATTCGCCCGTCACCGATGGCGGACAAGGCCGTCTTTCTGCGGCGTGTGACCCTTGATTTGACGGGGCTGCCGCCCACGCCCGCGGAGGCTCAGGAGTATCTCAGCGACACACGGCCGGGCGCCGAAGAACGGCTGGTGGACCGGCTGCTTGCTTCGCCCCGCTATGGCGAGCGCTGGGGCCGGCACTGGCTCGACGTGGTGCGCTATTCCGATTCCGATGGCTTCAAACAGGACGACACGCGGCCCGATATGTGGCGCTATCGCGATTGGGTGATTCAATCGTGGAACAACGACAAGCCGTTCGACCGCTTTCTGCGGGAGCAGATTGCCGCCGATGAATTGTATCCCGGCGACAAATCCGCGCTGCCGGGCCTGGGGTATCTGCGGTTGTTTGAAGATGAGTTCAACCAGGCCAACATCTATCTTCGCCGCCAGGAGTTGTTGAACGACGTGACCGACAATACGGCATTCGCCTTCATGGGCGTCACGCTGGCCTGCGCGCGTTGCCACGATCACAAGTTCGATCCGCTGCTGCACAAGGATTACTACCGTTTCCAGGCGTTTTTCGCCAACATGAAGATCGACGATGAGGCCACGTCTGCATCGGCCAACGAAATAGCCGCCTATGAAGCGGCGATGAAACGCTATCGCGAAGCTGCCAAGCCGGTGCTCGACAAGATGGACGCGTTTCTTGAGCCGGCGCGAGTGAAGTATCGCAAGGAATACACGGAGCGCTTCCCCCCTGAGGTGCAGGAGGTGATTCTGAAACCGGCTTCGGCGCGCACGCCGATGGATTGGCAGATCTATCACAAGGCCATCACCCAGGTGGAGGTTCCGGATGCGGATGTGGCCACGAAGAAATTGAGCGCGGCCGACAAGTTGAAGTACAAAGCGCTGCAGGCGGAGTTGGAGCCCTTCGTCCACCTGTTGCCGAAACCGCTGCCGCGACTTCAGATCATGCGTGACCAGGACATCACGGCACCCGCCACGCACGTGCTGAGGGCCGGCGCGATTGGCGCTCCGCTGGAGGAAGTGGAGCCGGGCTGGCTCTCCATTCTGGATGCATCGCCGGCCAAGGTGACTCCGATTCCCGCGTTGAACTCCTCCGGACGGCGGGCCGCGCTGGCGAACATACTCGCCGATCCTTCCAACCCGCTCACGACGCGCGTCATCGTGAATCGCATCTGGCATTATCATTTCGGCCGCGGCATTGCAGGCACGCCGAACGATATGGGTTTGATGGGAGAGATGCCGGTGAACCGCGAATTGCTCGATTGGCTCACCACGCAGTTCACCCACGGCGACGGCTGGAGTTTGAAGAAGCTGCACAAGCGGATTGTGCTGAGCGCGACCTACATGCAGGCTTCGGATTTCCGGCAGGAGGCAGCCACGGTGGATAGTGACAACCGGCTGTTGTGGCGATATCCGCGCCGCCGTTTGGAAGCTGAAGCGATTCGTGACTCGATGCTCGCCGTATCCGGCTTGCTCGATCGCACCATGGGCGGCCCAGGCGTTTTTCCCGCGGTTCCGAAAGGCACGGAGATTCAGGAAGGCCGGCACTGGAAGAAGGCCAACGGACCGGCTGATGAGTACCGGGCGAGTGTCTATATCTTTGCGCGGCGGCTGGTGCGCTATCCCATGCTGCAGAGCTTTGACGCGCCGCTGGCCATTGATAGCTGCGGGCGGCGGCAGGAGACAGTGACGCCGGACCAGGCGCTGGAACTGATGAACGGATCGGCAGCCGCGGGGTTCGCCAAAGCCCTGGCATCGCGGGTGGCCAATGATGCCGGGCAGAGTGCGGATGCGCTGGTGGATCGCGCATTCCGCCTGACGCTGGGGCGTGAGCCGGCGGCGAAAGAGCGGCAAGGCAGCGTCGCATTCCTGGCGAAGCAGGCTCCGCTGGCCGGTGGACAGAAGGGTGCACTCGAAGACATGTGCCTTTCGCTGCTCAGTTCGAGTGAGTTTTTGTACATTGATTGAGGCGGTTATGACGGACCCTTTGCGATTGAGCCGGAGAGCGCTGCTGCGCGGCGCGGGAAGCGGGTTGGGAGCCATGGCAATGGCCGCCATGCTGGCCGAAGAAGCACAGGCGGCGAAGCTGCACGATCCCACTGTGCCTCGCAAGCCCCATCATGCGCCGAAGGCCAAATCCGTCATCTTCCTCTTCATGGAAGGGGCGCCGTCGCACATTGACCTTCTCGATCCAAAACCGAAGCTGAATGAGTTGCATGGCCAGCCGATGCCTGCCAGTTTCGGGCGCCCGATCACCGCCATGGGAACCGCGGGCAACACGCTGATGGGCAGCCCGCGCAAATGGAAGCAGCACGGCAAGGGCGGCATCTGGATCAGTGAGCTGTATCCCCACGTTGCCAAACATGCCGACAAGCTGGCGGTGGTGCGCTCCTGCATTTCAAACGGATTGAATCACGCCGGCGGTGTGAGCCAGATGAACACGGGTGACATCCTGTCTGGGCGTCCCAGTCTGGGTGCGTGGGTCACTTACGGGCTGGGCACGGCGAACAAGAATCTTCCCACGTTTGTGAGCATGATTGACGAACGCGAGCCGTTTGGCAACGCCAAGAACTGGGGCTCGGGATTCCTGCCCGCCGTGTATCAGGGAACGCTGTTCCGCCAGGGGCCGAATCCGATTCTGAATACGAAGCTCAGTGAAGGGCAGACCGATGAGCGCCAGCGCGGGCGGCTGGAGTATCTGGACACGCTGAATCGCGGCTACATGGCTGGCCGTGAAGATGACACGGGCCTGGAAGCGCGCATTCGAAGCTTTGAACTAGCCTACTCGCTGCAGAGTTCCGGCCCTGAGGCGGTGGATCTTTCGAAGGAAACCGAGGAGACCAAGGAGCTATACGGATTGAATAAGCCGGAGACGGCCGTGTTCGGTCGGAATTGCCTGATGGGCCGCCGCTTGCTGGAACGCGGTGTGCGATTCGTGGAGTTGTACTGCGGGTCCGGCTCTGGCTGGGATGCGCATTCCAATCTGGAAGGCAATCACGGCAAGTGGTGCAAAGCCTCCGATCAGCCGGTGGCCGCGCTGCTCGAAGATTTGGCGAGGCGCGGGATGCTGGAGGAAACCCTGGTCATCTGGGGCGGGGAATTCGGACGTACGCCGTTCAATGAGAAGGGCGACGGGCGCGATCACAACCCCTGGGGTTTTTCCATGTTCTTTGCCGGTGGCGGCGTGAAGGGCGGACAGACCATTGGCTCGACGGACGAGATCGGCCTGCGCGCAGTAGAACGGCCCGCGCATGTCCATGATCTGCACGCGTCCATTCTTTGGCTGCTGGGCCTGAACCACCTCCAGTTGACGTATCTGCACAACGGGCGCGCGGAGCGCCCCACCATGCTCGGTGGAGAGAGCATGGTGAAGGAGCTGTGGGGCGGCTAGAACCCGATTCTCACCCCGATGCGGAAGATGCGTTGATCGTTGCCCTCTCTTCCGGTATTTTGCACGTTGCCGATGATGCCGAAGTTGCTGTTGGAGATGTCGGCATTTGGATTAGCGAAGTGCGGTGTGTTGGAGATGTTGAAGCCTTCTCCACGGATCTGCACACTGTAGCGTTCTCCAATGGCGAAGCGGCGGAATACGCCGGCGTCGAAGTTGATCAGGCCCGGGGCGCGAAGCACACCTGTGCCGCAAGTGCCAAACCGCGGGTTGTTGCGCGAAACCGCGTTGGGATCGGCGAGATTGGTTTTATCCCACCAGCGCGTGCGTTCCCCAATCGTTGTCACCGGACCGAGGCAGTCCGCGAACTGGCCTGAGCCTGGGGCATTGAGCACGGTGCCAGGAGCCGTGGGTGTGACCGGAGTTCCGGTGCTGAATCGCGACAGAACATTGATCTGCCAACCTCCCAGCAGAGCATTGCCAAGCCTGCCCGTCGCCATCCGCTTGCCTTTGCCGAAGGGAAGTTCATAGACAGTGCTGAGAGACAGGTTGTGGCGCATGTCCTGCGGCAACGGTCCATAGTTGCGCGACCAGAAGGCAGGAATGGCCACGCGCGGCGAGGATGTGGAGTTCTCCGCACCGTAGCCCAAGGAATGCGACCACGTATACGCAAGCTGCACTTGATAGCCATCGCGAAAACGGCGTTGCACGCGCGTTTGCAGCGAATCGTATTTGTTGGTGGGCAGGTTGCCAATGAAATTGGTGGCGGCGTTGCGGCCAAACTTCTTGAACAACTGCTGTCCGTTGTTCCCGGTGTTGATATCCGCCCAGTTGGCGTCGAGGAAGAACGTCTGGCGGACGGAGCGTGTGGCCACGTAGCCGGCCGACGCGAGCCACTTGCCGAACTCCTTTTCGAGGGTCACATTCCATGACTGCACATAGCCCCGTTTGAAGTTGTCATCGGCAGTGAGGAACGTGGCGGTGAGAGGCAACGGTAAGCGCTCCTTCTCGGCCACGATCGGGCTGGGAGGCAAGCCCAGATCGAGTGTAGTGGACCACGATCGTGTGGTATCGAAGGCGAGGCTCTGGGCGAACTGCACGGGGTAGTTGGCGCGCAGATCGCGGGCTAGCGAGAACGGGTCAAAGCTGATTCCATATCCGGCGCGGGCCACTAACGAATCGGTCACCCGCCAGGCAACGCCGATGCGTGGCGCGAAGAGCTTCTTGCTTTGCGGCAACCCGCAGTCTCGCGGGGTGGAGCCGAGCCCGCACAGGATAGACTCATTCGTGTTGTAGTCGTAGCGCTCCAGGCCGCGATTGGGGCGGTAGGGGAATGGATAATACTCCCAACGTGTCCCATAGGAGAGTGTCACGCGCTTCGTGACCTGCCAGCGGTCGCGAATATAAAGGCTGTAGAACGGCGCGCGCACTTTGTACTCGGGAATGGAGAGCACATTGCGGCCGGCTTCGCGCACCAGGCCCAGCAGAAGCGAACCCATGGTGTTGTACTCGTTGCCCGCCGGGCCGCCGTTCAATGTCGTGGTGGCGTTGCGGAACGTGAAGCCGCCCGCGGGCCCGCCCACCGCACCGTTCGCGTTGGCCACGCCCTGATTCAAGGCAAGCAGATACTGATCGCCGCCAAAGCGGATGTCGTGCGAGCCGCGCACCCAGTTGCCGTTGGCGACATATTGATACTGATAGTCGCTTCCGATGAAGGGTGAGTTGTTGTTGTTGCCGAGCAGCGAGAAGCCATCCATCGGCATGCGGCCTAATCCGCCGGCAAAGGCGGTGTCGCCGTTGGTGCCGGGAATGCCCAACAGGTCACGGCTGATGTTCTGGTCCATATCCGGAAACAGCGCATTGGTGTTGAGCAGCATCACGCCGTAATAGGCGTCAAAGATGAGATTGGAGTTGACTGTGTAGGTTGTGGAAACGGTGCCGGAGTACACGCCGCCGTTGCCTTTGCCTGGCCGTGTGTCGGTTGGGTGAACGGCCGGTCCGGCCAGACGTCCGAACGGCGCCGGATTGTCGGTGATGTATTTCAGCCAGCTCAGCCGGGCGAAAGCCGTCCACCGGGAACTCAGGTTGAAGTTGACTTTGGAGTCGATCTGGTCGCGGTCGTACGCATAATTGATCGCGGCCAGGTAGTTGAGGCTGATGCCCAGCGCACCCTGCCCCGGAACGTTGGGGAGCGGCCAATCCGGCAGTCCGAGGATCTTGCGCGTCGGCCCGGAGAAGCGGCTGGTGGGGATGATGTTGCCGGGAAACGGTGTGCGGTCGCGGGCAAAATTGTTGGCGTTGGCGGCACTGAAGGCAGCGCCGGTGGAAGGATCGTAGATAGCGGTGGGTGAGCCCGACAGATTGCCCGCTCGCATGGCTGCGGTGGGAACCCCAAGGAATGCCTGCGCATTCTGGCGTTCCGAAGTGCGCTCATAGCTGAGGAAGAAGAATGCCTTGTTGCGCTTCAGGGGCCCGCCGAAAGTGCCGCCCACCTGGTTGTAGATGTACTTCGGCTGAGCGGCGGAGCGGTTGCTGAAGTAAGGATAGGCGCTCAGGTTCTGGTCGAAGTGATGAAGACCAGCCGATCCGCGGAATTGATTGGTGCCCGACTTGATTTGTACGTTCACAGCGGCGCCGCCAGCCAGGCCTTGCTCGGCTTCAAAGGAATTCGACACGACGTTCACCACCTCGATCGCTTCGATGGTGGGATTGATGCCCGTGACGTGCGGCAGATTCGGGTTGTAGGAGGTGGTGCCGTCGATGCGCACGTTGTTGTTCATGTCGCTGGTGCCATTGACGGAGTAGCGCACGGACCGCGAAGGGTTGGCGGGCACGGAGTTCGAATTCTGCGGCGGAGAAAAGCCGGGAAGCGTTCCCAGCAGCATCTGGTAATTGCGGCCGATGGGGACTGGGATATTTTCGAGCGTCTCTTTGGCCACCTCATGGCGGACTTCGGCGCGGTCGGTTTGCAGCGCCGCGGCGCTCGCTTCCACGGTCACACGCTCGGAGACTTCACCCACCTCGAGGCGGGCTTCCACGCGTGTCAGGTTGTTCACGGCCACTTCAATGCCGGTACGGCTGAAGGTACGAAATCCGTCGGCTTGCACAGTGGCTTCGTATGTTCCTGGAGCAATGGTAGGGAAGCGGTAAGTCCCCATCTCGTTGGTCACCGCCTCACGCTTTGTTCCGGTTGCGACGTGCACAATCGTCACCTTCGCGTTGGGCACCGCCGCGCTGGATGAATCCGTGACGTTGCCGACGATGCCGCCGTAGAGGATCTGAGCCTCAACCCTGCCGCGGGCAACCAGGAGAAACAGCGCAAGAATGCCCGCGATGCGGGCAGCGCGGAAGTGCGGTCTAGTATGAAATGGACTGGAGTAGACAGCCTGAATCATGGCAAAGCAAGCATATTGCTGCTGGACGCGGTGTGTCAAGAAGTCCCGGCTGCCGCGTGTTGTGCCGGCAACGTTCCATGTGTTCCGATGAGGTATTCATGTTCCTCCATTGGAAGATTCCCGTTCCGGCTCTGGTGGCCGGGCTATTGGGCGTCGCGGGAGTCACCTTCGTCTTTTCGCAACGGCTATCGGTGAATGCCTCTACGGCGGGCTTCTTCTATCTCATGGTGGTTCTGGGAGTGGCCACGGTTGGGGGCTTTCGCGTATCGGCGGTTGTTTCGCTGTGCGCCATGGTCTGCTACAACTACTTCTTCCTGCCGCCGGTGGGACAGTTGGTGGTGGCCGATCCGGAGAATTGGGTAGCGTTGTTCACGTTTCTGGTTACCGCGCTGGTGGCCAGCCATCTTTCTGACCGGGCGCAGACGCAGGCGATGGAGGCGAAGCGGCGCCAAACGGAAACAGAGCAGTTGTATGCCCTCAGCAGGGCCATCCTGATGTCGGAATCAGCTCGTCCCATTGGGCCGCAGGCGGCGCAAAGTATCGCCCAGATTTTCCAACTGCCGTTCGTCGCCATCTTCGACAGCAGGAGCGGTTCGGCTTTCCGGGGCGGTCCGCTGGAGGCGGCGGGAGTGGATGAGAAACTCCATGACGTGGTGCGCCTGGGAAGCCATCAGCGGGACGAAGGGCAGAACCTGGATTTCTGGCCAATCGCGCTGGGGGGCAACCCTGTTGGCGCTCTTGCCGCCAAGGACGTACGGCTATCCGACGGCGCCATACAATCCATGCTGAATCTGGTGGCGATCGCTCTGGAGCGTGTGCGAATGGAGGCCGCGGCCAATCGCGCCGAGGTGGCCCGGCAGAGTGAGGAGTTCAAATCGACGCTGCTGGACGCGATCGCGCATGAGTTCAAGACGCCTCTCACATCCATCAAGGCCGCGGCTACCGGTCTGCGGTCGCTCGAACAGGATTTGCCCCCGGCACAACAGGACCTGGCGCTGGTGATTGTGGAAGAGGCCGATCGTCTCAGCCAGTTGGTATCCGAAGCCGTGAAGATCGCCGAGGTTGAGGCAGGCAGCGTCAAGCTGCACCGGACCACCACTACACCGGGAGAAATTCTGCAGAGCGCTGCCGCCAGTTTTCAGGGCCGAGGCGGGGAGCGATTACAGGTGCAAGTGAAAGCGGAGGGGGCCATCAAAGTCGATTTGGAACTTGTGATTTTGGCTTTGCGTCAGTTGCTGGACAACGCGCTGAAGTATACCGATGCACTGTCGCCAGTCACCTGCACGGCCGCATGCGAGGCGGAACGGTTGGTGATCCGCGTAAAGGACGAAGGCCCGGGGATTCCCGAGCCGGATCGCGAACGGGTGTTCGACAAGTTTTACCGGCGCGCCAGTGTGCGCAGCCGGACGCCCGGCAGCGGCATGGGTCTGCATATCGCCAGGGAGATCGCGCGCAGCCATGGTGGCGATCTGTGGATGGAGCCTGGCGTTCCGCACGGCTCTGTGTTCCTTTTCTCCTTACCCATGGAAAGGACGGCCGGCGTATGACCTCCGGGCGCATTCTGGTGGTGGATGACGAACCTCAAATCCGCCGTGTGCTGCGAACGACGTTGTCGGCGCAGGGCTACGAAGTGTTCGATTCGAAATCGGGAGAAGAGGCGTTGCTGGCCATTCGCGATCAACGCTTCGACCTCATTCTGCTCGACCTCAACATGCCGGGCATGGGCGGACTTGCCGCGTGCCGTGAAATCCGCGAAGGCTCTGATGTAGCCATCATCATGCTCACCGTGCGCAGTTCCGAGGAAGACAAAGTGGCGGCGCTCGACGCCGGCGCCGATGACTATGTGACGAAGCCGTTCGGAATCCCGGAGCTATTGGCGCGCATCCGGGCCGCGCTCCGCCGGTCACACCTGGTGCAGTCGAACGAGCACGAGGCCCTGGAACTCGAAGGGACGGTGATTGATCTGGCTGCCCGCCGCGTGCGGCGCGGGACACAGGAAATCCGGCTCACACCAAAGGAATTCGACCTGCTTCATTATCTGGTGACGAATCCGAACGTGGCCATTCCGCACACGAAACTGCTGCAGGCCGTGTGGGGACCGGACTATGGGGATCAGGTGGAGTATCTGCGAGTGTTTGTGAATCAACTGCGGAAGAAGATTGAACCCGATCCCGCCAAGCCGCGTTTTCTGTTGACGGAACCGTGGGTGGGATACCGGTTCGTGCTTCCTTCATCCCGTTAATTTCGCATTAACGCAATCCTTAGGCGTTCCTTATGACTTCCTTATGAGTTAGGCCGTATCGTTGTCCATGGAGGCGATGATATGTCGTCAGCTGGATGGAGCCGGGAAATTGTGGTGCTGTTCACTGATGTTCCAGCCACGCTCCGCGCCCTGCGAACAGCCACACAGTTTGCGCAAAGCCTGGATACTCAGGTTCGCTTGCTGGCGCCGCAGTGTGTTCCCTATCCCCTCGCGCTGGACCGGCCTCCGGTAGTAGGCGGAACCCTGGAGCGGCGCTTTCACGCTCTGGTTGCGGCGGAGCCTTGCCAGGCCGCTCCTACCCAAGCAATCACCGTTGTCGCCGAGGTTGTGCTCTGCCGGGATTTATGGGACGCGCTGGAAGCCAGGCTGCGGCCCCATTCCGTCATTGTGGTGGGAAGACGCAGTGGTTGGTGGCCCAAGCCGGAAGATCGCATTGCCGGCAAGTTGCGCGCAGCCGGTCATCACGTCGTCCGCACCGCCGCACAGAAAGGGACTCAAAGATGGACCTCATCTACATCGCTGCCAGCCTTCTTTTCTTCGCTCTTTGCTGGGCGCTGGTGAAGGCCTGCGAGAAGTTATAGACCTACTCGTCTCAAAGGAGCCGTCCCATGGACTATCTCATTGCAGGGCTGTGTGCCCTGTTCCTGTTTTTCTACTTGATCTACGCCCTGCTCAAGCCGGAACGGTTCTGAGGGGAGACTTGCATGACTATCAATGGAATACTACAGATTCTTGTCTACCTCGCGCTGATCCTCGCACTCACTAAACCGATGGGACTGTTCCTGTCGCGAGTCTTCGCCGGAGAGCGAACCTTTCTGCACCCACTGCTGCGTCCTTTGGAGCGCCTCTGTTACGCAGTGGTGGGTGTAAGAGAGGATGCCGAGCAGCGCTGGACCCAATATGCCGGCAGTGTCCTTTCCTTCAGTTTCTTCAGCTTCCTGTTCGTCTACCTGCTGCAACGGATGCAGGGGATGTTGCCGTTCAATCCGGCCGGGCTCTCTACCGCACACGCGCCGTCGAGCGCCACCGCGATGACCCCCGATCTCGCCTTCAACACGGCAGTGAGTTTCACTACCAACACCAACTGGCAATCCTATATGGGTGAGACGACGCTCAGCTATCTGGTGCAGATGGCCGCGCTCACCGTTCAGAATTTTGCCTCGGCGGCGGCAGGCGTTGCCATCGCGATCGCTCTGGTGCGAGGCTTCGCCCGCCAGCAGGCGAACTCGATCGGCAACTTCTGGGTCGACCTCACGCGTGCCGTGCTCTACGTCTTTCTACCTCTCTCGCTGGTTGGCGCTCTGCTTCTCTGCTCACAGGGGGTGATCCAGAATCTCGCGCCGTACACGCAGGCCACCACGCTGGAAGGAAAGACGCAGATCATCGCCCAGGGCCCGGTTGCTTCGCAGGAAGCCATCAAGATGGTGGGCACCAACGGAGGCGGCTTTTTCAATGCCAACTCCGCGCATCCGTTCGAGAATCCGACACCGTTCACGAACTTCATCCAGATGCTGATGATTTTCCTCATCCCCGCGGGATTGACGTACACATTCGGAAAGATGGTGGGGGATACGCGTCAAGGCTGGGCATTGCTTGCCGCCATGAGCGTGATGTTTCTCTGTGGTGTGCTCATCGTCTACGCGGCCGAGCAAAGTGGAAACCCGAACCTCGCCAAACTCGGTATCGTTTCCGCTGCCGGCGACACACAGCCAGGGGGCAACATGGAGGGCAAGGAAGTGCGGTTTGGCATCGCGGCCACTGCGCTGTTCGCCACCATCACCACGGCCGCCAGCTGCGGAGCGGTGATCGGCATGCACGACAGTTTTACGCCTCTTGGGGGATTGGTTCCCCTCTTCAACATGCAGACGGGAGAAGTGATCTTCGGTGGAACGGGCGCCGGGCTGTACGGCATGCTGTTGTTCGCCATCCTGGCGGTGTTTATCGCCGGCCTGATGGTGGGCCGGACCCCGGAGTACCTCGGCAAGAAGATCGAAGGCAAGGAAGTGAAGATGGCGATGCTCGCGCTGATTGCCACCTCTAGTGCGATTCTGCTGTTCACGGGCGTTAGCTCCGTGATCACCTTCGCCAAGGATTCCTACTGGAACGGCAGTTACGGGGCGGCCACCGGCAACCTCAACAATGGCGGCCCTCACGGTCTTGCCGAGATTCTATACGCCTACACCAGCGCTGCCGGCAATAACGGCAGTGCATTCGCGGGCATTAGCGCCAACACTCCCTGGTATAACCTCACCATCGGCCTCGCCATGCTGGTGGGACGTTTCCTCATCATCATTCCGATGCTGGCCGCGGCCGGCAGCCTGGCGTCGAAAAAGAAACTAGCGGTGACCAGCGGTACGTTGCCCACCCATGGCCCCTTGTTCATTACGTTGTTGATCGGAACCGTGATCATTGTGGGAGCGCTGACTTTCTTCCCGGCTCTCTCACTCAGTCCGATCGTCGAGCATTTCCTCATGCTCGAAGGGAGGTTGTTCTAACATGCAGACACAAACGGCGCCTGTCCGCGCGACACCGGACCCAGCCGATCTGTTGCCAAAAAAGCTGGCGCACTCAAGGCCGCTATTGGACCGCGAGATATTGCAGCGTGCCATCGGCGATTCGTTCCTCAAACTGAACCCGCTCAAGCTGCTGAAGAATCCCGTTATCTTCGTGGTGGAAGTGGGCGCGGTCATCACTACGCTGTTGCTGATTCACGATTTCACCAAAGGGTCCGCCGATGCGGGGTTCAACCTCCAGATCGCTTTATGGCTGTGGTTTACCGTGCTCTTCGCCAACTTCGCGGAAGCCATGGCCGAGGCCAGAGGCAAGGCTCAGGCCGATACGCTACGCAAGACCAAGACTGATTCCATTGCCAAACGGGTGACCTCGGGCGGGCGAACGGAGAAGGTCGCCGCCTCACAACTGCGCTCCGGCGACGTTGTCATCTGCGAAGCCGGCGACATCATACCGGGTGACGGCGAGGTGGTGGAAGGCATCGCTACGGTGGACGAATCCGTCATCACCGGCGAGAGCGCTCCGGTCATCCGCGAGTCGGGTGGCGATCGCTCCGCTGTTACCGGAGGCACGCGTGTGCTCTCCGACGAGATCCGCATCCGGATTACTTCCAATCCCGGTGAAACATTCCTCGACAGAATGATCGCGCTGGTGGAAGGCGCGGAACGGCAGAAGACGCCCAACGAGATCGCTCTCAACATTCTGATCGCAGGACTCACGCTCATCTTCCTGCTGGCCGTGGTAACGCTGCAGCCTTTCTCGCAATACACGTCGGTATCGGCGGGAGCGGGCGCTGTGCCGAGCGTAGCCGTGCTGGTGTCCCTGCTCGTCTGCCTGATTCCGACTACGATCGGCGGTCTGCTTTCCGCCATCGGTATCGCCGGCATGGATCGCGTGATGCAGCACAACGTGCTGGCCATGAGCGGCAAGGCCGTTGAGGCGTCGGGCGACGTCAACACACTGCTTCTGGACAAGACCGGAACCATCACCATCGGCAATCGCCAGGCGGTGGAATTCCTTCCCATTACGGGAGTGACGGAGCAGGAATTGGCCGAGGCCGCACAGTTGTCCAGTCTTGCCGATGAAACGCCGGAAGGCCGTTCGGTGGTTGTGCTCGCCAAGCAGAAGTACGGCCTGCGCGGCCGCGAGTTGTCGCATCACGAGGCGCACTTTATTCCGTTCTCCGCCTATACGCGGATGAGCGGTGTGGACATCAACAGCGACCATCTGCGCAAAGGCGCTTCGGATTCGATCGCCCAGTTCGTGAAAGAGCAGGGAGGCACGGTGCCCGCCGAGTTACGAGAGATCACGGAACGGATCTCGCGCCAGGGTGGTACGCCGCTCGCCGTGGCGAATGGACGCAGGGCTCTTGGGGTGATTCACCTGAAGGACGTGGTCAAGGGTGGAATGAAGGATCGGCTGGCACAACTCCGCCGGATGGGAATACAGACGGTCATGATCACGGGCGACAACCCTCTGACAGCGGCCGCGATTGCCGCCGAGGCCGGTGTCGATCACTTTCTTGCCCAGGCGTCACCTGCGGACAAATTGAATTACATCAAGAAAGAGCAGGCGGAGGGCCGCCTTGTCGCTATGACCGGCGACGGTACGAATGACGCTCCCGCCCTGGCGCAGGCTGATGTCGGGGCTGGCCATGAACACCGGGACAAGCGAAGGAGGCCGGGAACATGGTGGACCTGGATTCCAACCCCGCAAGCTGATCAAGTGGTGCGATCGGCAAGCGGTTGCTGATCTGCCCGTGGCGCGCTCACCACGTTCTCCATCGCCAACGATTGGCGAAATACTTCGCCATTATCCCCGCGATGTTCATGACGCTTTAATATCACTTGGCGCACTGAACGTGATGGGACTGCATAACCAGGCGCCGTGCTGGCGGCAGTGATCTTCAACGCCCTGATTGATATGGCGCTGGTGCCGCTTTGCTCGCGCGGGGTGAAATACCGTCGAAGGCGCCGCCACGCGCTTGCGCCGCAACCTGCTGGTTTACGGCGTGGGCGGGCTGATCGCGCCGTTCCCCGGAATGAGTCAGTGACCGCCTGGTACGCGTTCTGGAAGCGGCCTGAGGAGTATCGAATATGTGGAAACAAATGATGCCGGGATTGCGGATGACAATCCTATTGACCGTGTTGACCGGGCTGATCTACCCCGGCGTGGTGACGGTGATCTGCCAGATTCTCTTTCCCGCGCAGGCAAACGGGAGCCTGGTCTATCGCGGAGGGAAGGTCGCCGGATCCTCTCTTCTTGGCCAGAACTTCACACGGCCGGAATACTTCCATCCGCGTCCATCGGCGGCCGGAAGCGACGGCTATGACGCATCCGCTTCCGGCGGTTCCAACCTCGGACCGGCAAGTCAAAAGCTGATCGACCGGGTAAAGGCCTCCGCGGAGAAGACGCGCGCGGAGGAGAAGATCACCCAGTTTCCCGCGGATATGCTGACCGCCAGCGCCAGCGGCCTAGACCCTCACGTGAGCCCGGCATCAGCGCAGTTGCAGGCTTCGCGCGTTGCCGCGGCTCGCGGCGCATCGCCCGCTGCGATCTTGTCACTGGTGGCTGAGTTCACCGAGGGCCGCGATCTCGGTTTCCTTGGTGAAGCGCGAGTGAACGTGCTGCTGCTCAATCTGAAGTTGGATGAAAAGTTCCCCTTCAAGAAATAGAAAGCTAAGCTCAAGGTGAAGCCCATGCGGGACGCAGATAAGCGGAGGCCGACGCCGGAAGAGTTGCTGCGCCGTGTCGAGGCGGAAGAGGCGCATCACAAACGCGGCAAGCTGAAGGTGTTCCTCGGTTACGCATCCGGCGTCGGCAAATCGTTTCGCATGCTGGACGAAGGGCGCCGCAGAAAGCTGCGTGGCCAGGATGTTGTGGTTGGCGCAACGCAACCGAAATCCGATCCAGCTGTCGATCAGCTGCTCCAGGGCTTTGAAGTCATTCCTCTGCACACCAGCCGGGGCGGCCCTGAGATCGATGTCCCCAGGCTACTCGATAGGCGTCCGGCAATTTGTCTGATCGACGGGCTGGCCTATCGAAATCCACCCGGAAGCCGTAATCCGCAGCGATGGCAGGATGTGGAGGATCTGCTTGCCCGCGGCATCTCAGTGATCACTACGGTCAACCTGCAATACATTCTGGAGAAGCAGGCTCAGGTGGAGGCCATCCGGGGAAAATCCGTTGCCGATTCGGTGCCCCAGGAGTTCCTGCTCAAAGCCGACGACATCGAGGTGGTGGATGCGCCTCCGGAGTATTGTGTGGAAGGCGACTCGCGGCAACTTTCCGAACTGCGCGAAATCGCCTTGGTGTTGGCCGCCGAAGTAGTAGATGCGCAACTGGTGCGATATCTGCAGCGGCACGGGATTGAGCAAAGCTACGGCGCGCAGGAACGCATTTTGATATGTATCACGCCCCGTTCCAATGCCGGCTCAATGATCCAGCGCGGCAAGCGCCAGGCCGACCTGTTTCACGGCGATCTGTTTGTCGCTTATGTGGAGCAGCAGGATCTTTCGCCTCAGGATCAGGAGATGCTGGAACGCAACCTGCAAATGGCGCGGGATGCAGACGCCCAGATCGCGATGCTGCATGGTGAGGACGTGGTAGCCGCCATTCTGGCGTTCGCCAACAAAAGCGGCATCACGCAGATATTCGTCGGGCATAGCCAGCGGACGGGATTGTTGGAACACCTGCGCATCAATCCTGTGGAACGATTGATACTCGAATCGGGCAGCATCGACATCCGGATCTTTCCTCAGAAGGAACAAGGTGCCCTACCCTAAGGAGATGGAAGCCGCTTCTCCATCCTCATCCGGCAAGCCGGCTGGCGGCAGGCTCAAGATCATCCTCGGCTACGCGGCGGGTGTCGGCAAGACCTACAGGATGCTGGAGGAGGGACAACAACTGGCGGAAGCCGGCCACGATGTCGTCATCGGCTACTTCGAACCCCACGGCAGAAAAGACACCATCGACAAAACGAGCGGGCTGGAGATCGTGCCCCGGTGCAAGCTGGAGTACCGTGGGCGGCTGTTTGAAGAGATGGACACCGGCGCGATACTGGCTCGTCATCCGCAAATCTGCCTTGTCGATGAGTTCCCTCACACGAATGTTCCGGGATCGGCGCGCAACAAGCGGTGGGAGGATGTGCTGGTTCTTCTCGACGCCGGAATCGATGTCGTGACCACCATGAACATCCAGCATCTGGAGAGTCTCAACGATCAGGTGCGCGAGGTGTCGGGTGTCGAAGTGCGGGAGACAGTCCCGGATTGGATCCTCAAGCGAGCCGATGAGATGGTGCTGGTGGACCTCACGCCGGGAGCCTTGCTGAACCGCCTGGATCGAGGCGTGGTCTACGCGCCCGACAAAGCGCAGCGCGCGAAGGAGAACTTTTTCAAAGAGCCGACGCTCGCAGCACTGCGGGAAATGGCGCTTCGCCAGACTGCGCATGAGGTGGATCTGCGTCAGGACGAGGTCACTGCGCACCGCCCCGACGACTTGTCCGGCAATGAGCGCATCCTGATCCATGTCACCGACTCGCCGGCCACGGTGGGGCTTATCCGGCGTGGACGGCGAGTAGCGGATTATCTGCGAGCCGAGTGCTTCGCCGTGGCCGTGATGCAAGGTCCGGGACTTGACAGTCTTCCCTCGCTGAAAAGGGAAGCAATCGAACGGCATCTCGATTTTGCACGCAAGCTGCACATCGAGACGAGAGTCCTCGACGCCGATGATGAAGCCGAGGCGCTAGTGGGTTTCGCCTACACCAACGCGATCACGCAGATCTTTCTGTCGAAGCCGCAGCGGTCCCGTATTCCCCTGTGGGCCACCCGGCGGAACCTGGTGATGAAGGTGATCCGCGCAGCCAGAGACATGCAGGTGACCGTAGTGGCCGATCGTCACGTCGCCCGTGCCGCGGAAGCACGTTAGCAACCCCTGTTGGCGCGGCCGGTGGCTTCTCTGGTAGATTGCACAGATGTCGCGGATACTCGCAGAGTATGAACGGCGCACACCGGGATCGCTCCGGCTGCACGGCAAAGCCAGTCATCTGTTTCCGAACGGGGTAACCCATGTGGGGCGATACCTGGAGCCTTACCCCATCTATGTGACCGAGGCCGCCGGCGCACGCAAACGCGATGTGGATGGCAACGAGTACGTGGACTATTTCGGTGGTCACGGGGCGCTGATTCTCGGTCACAATCATCCGTCCGTGATAGACGCGGCGCGCGCTCAAATGAGCCGTGGCGTGCACTACGGGGCCTCGCACGAGCTGGAAATTCAATGGGCGGAGCTGATCCAGCAGATGGTTCCCAGCGCCCAACGAGTGCGCTTTACGGTCACCGGCACGGAAGCATCAATGCTGGGCATCCGCCTCGCGAGGGCCTTCCAAAAGAAATCGAAGATCATCCGGTTTGCCGGCCATTTTCACGGATGGCACGATCATGTCTGCTTCTCCTCGGGAGGCGCCGACGGGATTGTTGATGGCCTTGTGGATGACGTCATTCTGCTTCCACCGAATGACATCGATCGAGTGAGGCAGGCCTTAATGGAGCACGACGATGTCGCCGCGGTGATCCTGGAACCGACGGGCGCATCCTTCGGCATGATCCCCACGAATGGCGCGTTCCTGCGTGAGCTGCGAGCGGTGACAGCTGAGCGCCAGGTATTGCTGATCTTCGATGAAGTGATCAGCGGCTTCCGCTGCTCCACGGGCGGCGCGCAGAGGCATTTTCAGATTCAGCCCGATCTCACCGTGCTGGCCAAGATTGTGGCTGGTGGTTTCCCCGGAGCGGCGATTGTGGGAAGGGCCGATATTCTTGCTCCATTGCACTACACGGCAGCAGCGCCTCCGCGTGTGATGCATCAGGGCACTTACAACGCAGAGCCCGTTTCCGCCGCGGCCGGCATCGCGACGCTGCAACAGGTGCGGGATACGGATGCTCTTGATTGCGCCAACAGGGCCGCGGCCGCGATTCGAGATGGTTGCAACGGCGCCATCCGGCGCAAGGGCGTGAACTGGGTGGTGCATGGCTGTTTTTCGGAGTTTCACATTCATCCGGTTGGCACGAAGCCGCCGGTGGAGAAGGGAACCGTTCCGCTGCGCCTGGTGCACAAGATACGGCTCGGCATGCTCTGCCACGGCGTGGACCTGAACGGCTGGCCCGGCGGTCTCTGCTCCTCGGTTCACACCGAAGGTGATGTGGAACGCACGGTGGAGGCATTTCGCCACACGCTGGACTGGCTGGGTGAGGAGGCCGCGCTTTGAGCATGCTGGCAAATGGCCAGAAACGGGTGCTCGCGCTTGTCTTCACGGCCGCCATGCTCACTTACTTTGACCGTGTGTGCCTCTCCACCGCGGCCCCGGCCATGCAATGGGAACTGGGGCTGACGCAAGTGCAGATGGGGTACGTCTTCAGTATTTTCAACATCTCCTACGCGCTGGCTGAAGTACCCTCCGGATGGTTGGGGGACCGCTGGGGACAGAAGCGGATGATGTTTCGCATTGTGGGTGGCTGGTCGCTGTTTACCATGCTGACGGGCGCGGCTCGCGGGTACGTGTCTCTGTTGGCGATCCGTTTTGCCTTTGGCTCAATGGAGGCGGGTGCCTTCCCGACGCTGTCGCGTGCGCTATCGCATTGGTTTCCGCCGGAGCGCCGCAGCCGCGCCAATGGCGTGATGTGGACCGGATCGAGGCTCGGCGGCGCGCTGGCCCCGGCTGTTGCGGCATTGACCATTGCCTGGGCCGGCTGGCGGTGGACCTTCGTTTTGTTCGGAATCGTGGGGATACTCTGGTGCCTCGCATGGATGCGCTGGTATTCCGACAATCCGGAAAGCAAGCCGCGGTCTGCTACATTAGGCCCTGTCCCCTGGCGGCTACTGTTGACCAACGGCACACTGCTGGCGTTGTTCTGGGCCTACTTCGCATCGGGGTTTGGATTTCAGTTCTTTGTCACCTGGTTGCCGACGTTCCTCATGAAAGAACACGGCCTGACCTTGGGCCGCTCCGGGCTATACGCGTCGCTGCCGTTATTGGCGGGCGCCGCAGGCAGCCTGGTGGGAGGTGTTTTAGCGGACCGTTATGGGCGGCGGGCCGTGGGCGTGTATGGCTTCCTCTTCAGCGCGATCGCGTTTGTGGGCTCCACCTATGCCCAATCCGGCGAGGCGGCGATCCTCGGGCTCGTGCTCGCAGCCGGTCTGCACGACGTGACGCTGCCCGTCGCGTGGGCAACGTGCGTCGATGTGGGCGGCCGCTTCGGCGGCACCACGTCCGGCTACATGAATCTGGCATCCAGCATCTCGGGCTCAGCCGCGCCCATTGCCGCAGCGTGGCTGGCCGAAGCCAGCGGCACCTTCGCCGCTGTATTCTGGGTTGCGGCGGCAGTCTACGCGATCGGCGCTTTGCTATGGCTTTTCATCGATCCCAAACAGGGACCAATCTGCGATTAAGGAGACCGACACTTGGCACGGAAAGATTATCTGTATCAGCACTACACATGGGTGGAACTGAAGGAAGTAGCGGCGAGGAATCCTGTCGTCGTGGTTCCGGTGGGATCGGTGGAGGATCATGGCCCGCATCTGCCGCTCGACACCGACAACTTTCTCATCTCGTCGATCTGTGAGGAAGCCGCGCGGCGCGCCAACGGGGACATTCTACTGATGCCGCTGATCCCTTATGGATTCGAAACGCACCACATGGATTTTCCCGGCACCATCGACATCCATATGGAACACATGCTCCACTTTGTGCTCGACGTGACGAAGAGCGTCGCGCGCCATGGCTTCACGCGAATCCTGCTCGCCGACGGGCATGGATCGAACATGCCGATCCTCGATCTGGTCGCGCGGCGCACCATCATTGAAACCGATGCGCTGTGTGCGCCGTTCCTGTGGCCTTCGCTGGCATTGGGCGATATCAAGAAGGTGCGTGAATCCGGCCGCGGCGGCATGTCGCATGCCTGCGAACTGGAGACTTCTGTGTACCTTTACCTGGATCAGGAACGCGTGCACATGAATCGGGCCGTGAAGGAAATGGAGCAGCCCGATTCCGAATACATCTGGAGCGATTTGCTCAATCCGGGCCCGGTTCGCATGATGGACATCTGGACAAGGTTCTCCAAATCCGGCGTGAATGGCGACCCCACGCTCGCTACCGTGGAGAAGGGACGGGTGATCTTTGAGGCCGTGGTGGAGAATTTCGTGAAGTTCGCCCGCGAGTTCAAGCAGCGGAAACGCGGCGAGCGGGTAGACCTGCACTAGCTTGCAGGCGGCGCGTCTGTCATGCAACGGCGAAGCCAGGCTTGGCCGAATCGAATGCGCTGGCGAACCATGTGCACGGATACGCCGGTGACTTCGGCGATCTCCGCCGCGGTCATCCCGCCGAAATAGTGCATTTCGATGAATCGGGCTACCTGCTCTTTTTCCTGCGCCAGGCTGTCAAGCGCCGAATCGAGCATCAACAACTCAGAGGCGTCCGCCCCTTCCAGGCTCAGTTCCTCATCATGGCCTAACTGAACTCGTTGTTTGCCACCCCGCTTGGCACCGTTGCGCGAACGTGCGTAGTCCACCAGAATGCGGCGCATGGCCAGCGCCATGGTGGCAACGAAATGGGCGCGGTCCGCAAAGTCCGGATGGTGCGCAAAGACACGCATGTAGGCTTCATGCAACAGCGCGGTGGGCTGCAGCGTATGGCCCGGGCGTTCGGCGCGAAGGTGCGCCTGCGCGATGCGGCGCAGTTCATCGTAAAGAGCGGCCACCAGCAGTTCACGCGCCGCCGGGTCTCCTGATTGGATGCGCTGCAACAACTGGGCGATACTGTCCGATGCGTTGTTCTCTGCCACGCCCCTTCTCCAATTGGAAAGAGTAACAATACTGGACGGTTGGCGCATCATCGTTGGCCTCCGCGTACAAAGGATGGGATCATAGGGATAATTCCCTGGTGGCGAAACCCTCATGAGCCGGCAGATTGAAACCATCTTCCATGAAGTGTGCGGACTGTCCACCGAGGCACGCGCGGATTTCCTCCAGAAGCAAGTGGAGCTTGCCTCCAACTAAATTTTCTTGCACCCCTCTAAATTTGTTCCGAACACACGCTGTGCAGGTTAAGAGGGACAAACACCATGTCATCTGTAGCGGAACTGGAGCGGCTGCGAGTCGCCACCATCGGGCGGGCACAGCGCTGGATGCCCATCGTCATCGCCCTGCAAGGGGCCGAGATCATGGCGTTGGAGCGTTTCCTGGAAGCTTCTGTCTACCGGCCGCCCTATTCCGGTAACGACAAACGAGACAAACGGCAGGCCGCCCTGGGCGCTTTCAAAAACACCTTTGTTGAGACGATGCCTGCAAGCCGCCTGGTGAATCACCTGTTCTCAGGAATGGGCGCCGGCTTCGATTACTTCAAGATGATCTTCAACAGTCTGCATGGCGGGCATCAGCAGACGCACTTCCGGCCGGAGTATGCCCCCGCGCCGGAAGTGAGTGCCTTTGTGGAAGTCCGCAATCGCTTTGAGCGCACGCTCGCTGAGGTCTCGCGTAACCTGGAACTTCTGAAGAAGGCCGTTGGTTCGGAAACCAAGATACTGCCCACGGATCATGTGCGCAATGCGTATGCCGTCATGCTGCTCTCTCCCATTCTCTATCCGCCTTCCGCCCATCCGGACGCGGACAGGACGGAACTCATCCTGGAATGGCAGATGTGGCTGTACTACCTTTCCTACGCGTTGGAACAAGTGCGGCAGGACGTGTCGCGCAAGCGGGCGCGCATGGATCCGCTGGTCGATCTGGGCCCAATGTTTGTACGGCTGAAAGCGATCCTGGCGAAGTCCGGCGGTGCCATCCATGTCCCGGAGCAGATGAGCAACCTGGACCGCTTCCGCCGCGATTGTGAGGAGGGCCGCATCACGTCAAATACCCTTCAGGTGCGGACTGCGCTCGAAATCCCGCTTGCCGTACACTTCTCTCCGGCCGTGAAGAAGTGGATTGCCGCCGATGGAGAGGGCGCGCGGGAAATCACGAAGAATGCACGCAACTATACCAGCAGCTATGAGGCGCGGATCTGAAGACGCTTCCGCCGGAACTGTGATAGCTTCATGCAACGAGGTTGCGTGATGCTCTTCTTGACCCTGCTCACTCTGTGCCTTCAAGCACAACAGGCTCCCCCTGCGCTCGACTTTGGATTCTTCCAGCAGTATGTTCAACCCATCTTCCTGCGGCAGCGTCCCGGCCATGCGCGCTGTGTTTCCTGCCACACCCATCGCATTCCACCGCTGCAACCGCTGTCTCCCAACGCCGCTACTTGGAATGAAGAACAGTCGCGGCAGAACTTCAACGCCTGGAAAGCCTTTGTGAAACCGGGTGAGCCGGGGAAGAGCCCGATGTTGGTGCATCCCCTCTCGGCTTCCGCCGGAGGCGATCATTTTCATGCCGGTGGCAAGCACTGGACCTCAAAATCCGATCCCGAGTGGCAGACCTTGGCCGCATGGGTGAATGGCCGCACGGCGAAACTGCCGCAATCCGGCGTGCGCGTGCTGCAATCGAATTCCGCCGGGGACAACATCCACATCATCGATCCGGCAACTCTTCAGGTGGCCGGCGTTATGGAAGGAACAGAGGTCCCGCATGGACTGGTTGTAGCGCCGGACGGGCGCTGCATCTATGTCACGAATGAAGCCGTGGTCACGCTCGATGTGGTGGATGTGAAGACGCTGCAGGTGAGCAAACGCATTCCGCTCAGCGGGCGTCCGAACAATCTCGATGTTTCCCCCGACGGAAAGTATGTCTACGTGGGCATTCGCCAGGGCGCGGGGGCAGTGGACGTGATCGACGCCGTGTCGCTCCGCAACGCGAAATCCGTGGCTGTAAAGGGAGAGGTGCACAACGTGTATGTCACTCCCGATGGCAAGCACGTTGTTGCCGGTTCGATCGCGGCGAGCACCATCAGCGTTCTGGATGCGGCGACGAATACGCTGGCTTGGACGTTGACGCTTAGCGCGGGCATCCGCCCGATGGCCTTCACTCGCAACGCGGACGGGTCAACCAAAGACATCATCGTCCAGTTGTCGGATTTCCATGGCTTCGCACTGGTCGATTTCCAGTCCCGCAAGGAGTATCGGCGTGTCACGATTCCCGATCCACCGGGCGTTCACAAGGAAACGGAAGGATTGCAGGGCTCGCCTTCGCACGGGCTCGCCATCACACCGGATGGCAAAATGCTCTGGGCCACCAGCAAATACTACGGCGCCGTGGCTGCCTTCTCACTGCCTTCCCTGCAGTTCGTGAAGCTGGTGCCGGTGGGCTCTCATCCGGACTGGCTCACCATTCCGCCTGACGGCAAACACCTCTACGTCGCCGTGGCTGGAGACGATACTACGGTGGTTGTCGACAACAAGACGCTGCAGGTCGTGAAGACTATCCCCGTGGGCGCTGTGCCCAAACGCATCACCAACGGATTCCTGCGGGTCGATTGAAGTCTATAAGTCGATCAGGCCAGGCTTCGGCGCCACGTAGGGTTTCTTGTATTGTTCTTCGACCTCGAAGCCCTCCAGCCCGCGCAGCTGAGCCTCTGAAGAAGCCCACTCCGCTTTCCAATCGGCCATGCGTCCGCGGTTGGTGTGGAATGGAATCCGATGCCGCCATGGCCGCGAATCCTCCAGATCGAGCATGCCGCCTCCACCCATGACGTTCATTCGTTCATACAGATTCGAGCCGTAACATTCATTGGAGCCCTGATCCTCAGAGCACTTCTCGCCACCGGAGTTGCTATGCCACAACCCCAATAAATGGCCCACTTCGTGCGCCGGCGTATTGTGGAGAAAGCTCACCCCATCTTTCCACCGGATGCGCGTCAGTTTCACGTCTTCCGAATCATACAAGCCGGAGTTCGAACGGAAGGAACTGCGGCTGGGACTGGCCAGTCGCACCACACGAATTCTGGCGTGAGCCTTGTCGGCCGAGTCCTGGATCTTGATGCGCAGGCGGCACAGCAGGGTGCGCCGCTTCCCGCCAGGTGGCCAAAGGAAACCATCGAAGTTGGCGGGTGGAACCAGCAGAAACGCTTTGTCCCACGTGCGCAAAACCAGCTCCGTATAGCGGCCGGTGAAATCGAGCCACGTGGCCCGGTTCCATCGCAGCGCCGGCCAGAGCCGTCCATTATGATCGGGCGCCTGGAACGTCTGTTTCCCAGCCGGCGGGTTCAGTTGCTCCATAAAAATACGCAGGATCAACGTGAATTCGTAATGGATGCGATCCTCGGCGACGTAGGGGGGACGAATGGCGGAGTCGTAATCACTGCTGCGGACATCTTCGATGTGGCTATCCATGGGCCCTCGTATCTACAAACGAAAGTCCGGCCCACAACCTGTCAAATGTGTCTCCCGCTCAGCAGTTCCCGCAGCCTGCGCGCCACCAGAATCTCTTCTCCTTCTCTCATGCTGCGTGTCTGCAGCACGCCACTGTGTTCGTCGCCGTATTCCGGGTAATAAATGATCCTCGGTTCGCCGGCCTTCAGCTTCTCAGCGAGAGCCTTCGCTGTGAGCGGAATAATGGCTGGGTCCCAACGGAAAAAGAGCTCCTGGAATCCATGATCGTGACCGTTCGCCGCCAATTGCTGCCGGGCTGTTACACCGGGAATGCCCTGCAATTCGGCCACCAGAAAGCGAACCCGCTTGTTCCAGGTTTCGTGGACAAACTCATGGTCGCGGGCCACGTAGAGATTGATGGCCGCAACCAAGCCGACGATTTCCTCCTTGCCCACTTTCATGCCTCGTCCGACGCCGGTGTTCGGCGAGTGATTGAGCGCCGCGGCTGCAATCAAGTGTTTCCGCCCCGCGAGAATCCCTGTTCCTTGCGGCCCCAGCAGCCCCTTGCCACCGCTGATCGCCACCAGGTCGAACCCCATTTGCGTGAAGCGTGTGAGCGAATCCGGAGGCGGGATTTCCGCCGCCGCATCGATCAACACAGGCACTCCGGATTTTCGCCCCAAATCCACAAACTCCTGGGGCTTCATGATGCGCTCGTCTTTCATCGCGGCCTTCTCTGTGCTGGCCAACGCCGCAATCATTGCTGTCTTCGGACCAATGGCGGCAGCTAGCTGCTCGCGTGTTTCAAACTCGCGCAGGATCATACCGGCACTGCGATAGGCCCGGTCATAGCTCTCGCGATGCGCTTTCTGGATCAGGCACTCCCTCTTCTCCCACGTGGGATGCGGCAGCGCATCGATCTTCGCCGCATCGGTTCCGGTAAGACAAGCCGCTGCGCCCAACACCATGGCGGAGAACGCGCCTGCCGAAACAAGAGCCGCTTCCGCCCGCATCACCTCCGCAATGCGGCGGCCGGCCGCTTCGTTCAGCTCATTCAAGTCAATGAAATAGTCGTTGGCCTCCGCCATGGCCCGCATCACTTCCGCGGGCATGAGCGAGCCGCCGTAAACCGTGGTATGGCCGCGGCCGCACAGCAGCGGCCGCAGTCCAAACATCCGCGTGTAGATGCTGTTCGCTCCATAGGTGGGCGGCGAAGCCTGCAACTGGCCCTGCATCGCCGCCATCCCCGCGATCAGCTTTCTGCGATTGAATTTCGAAGGCGATTTCATCGTCGTTCAGAATTGGAATCGCAGCCCGAACTGCATCTCTCGGCCCAGGCCCGCACTGGTGACGCGTCCGAATTGACCGGAACTGATCTCCAGCGTCGGCGGATTGAACGGAGGCGTGTTGGTGAAGTTGTAATTCTCCCAGCGGAACTGAATGTCTTTCCGCTCGCTGATCCGGAAGTTCTTGAACACTGCCATGTCGAGGCTCGTCAGCCCCGGAGCGAAGAGAACATTTCGTCCGCTATTGCCGTAGTGCCCGCGGGCGAGCACGAAGGCCGATGTGTCGAACCAGCGCTGCAGAGTGCGCTGGCTGCCATCCAGGTTGCCATCCGCCAGCCGGTCAGGCCGCCGGTTGCAGCGCGGACAACCATCGTCGATGGGCGTCACGCTTTGTGTCGGATGCATCGGCAGTCCGGTCTCCAGGCTGAACGATCCATTCACCTGCCAGCCTCCGAGGATCTGTCCGCGCAGATCGCGCTTGCCCCGCGCGAACGGCAGTTCCCACAGAAACGCCGTAGTGCCCCGATGCCGTTGATCCGTCTCTCCTAGCCCTTTCTCCAGATTCCATGCGTACGGATTGTTGTGCCGTTGCGCCCCGCAGCAGGCGAACGAATCGAACATGGTCTTTGACCATGTGTAGGTCTGCAGGAAGGTGACACCCTGTCCCATGCGCTTTTCCACTTTCATCAGAAGGCCGTGATAGCTGCCGGCGGCATCGAGCGAGATGTTCTCAATCGGGCCCCAAGTGGGATAGACGCGGCGCGTTGTGCCCGGCACGTAGGGGTTCACGGTGCGTGGAGAATCGAAGTGTGAAGACTTCGAACCCATATAGCCCACCTCCAGCAGCACGGTCTTGGGAAGCATGCGCTGAATATTGAAGTTCCATTGCTGCACGTCTCCCACACCTCGCTTCGTATCCGCCGAGTTGATTTCTGAATTGATGTTCAACGCGGCAGCCTGATCGGCGTTGCGCATGCGAATCCGCACCACGCCGGCGGTGTTCAGTTCGTTGATGTTGAGGTTGTTGGGAGGATTCGCCGCTAGTGCTGGAACGAACATGTTCATCATGTTCACGTTGAAGAAGACGCCGTAGCCGGTCCGGATCACGGTGTTGTTACCGCCAAACGGGCGCCAGGCAAAGCCGATGCGCGGCGCAAACAGCTTCTTGCTCGGATCGTTCAACGGACCCTTGGTGAGCACTGCCGGAAACAGATCCTGCTTGGTGAAATCGAAATTGCGCGATTGCCCGCCGATATCGGTGATCGCCGAGTTAAACTCGTACCGCACGCCGATGTTCAAGGTGAGCTTCGGAGTGAGTTTGACGTCGTCGGTGATGTAGGTGTGCGAGCGCCAGAATCGGGTGCGCGGGAAAGTTCCCGGATCGGCCCCTGGGGGCAGCTTGTCCGTGAAACCCAGGCGCACCTGCTGTGGCTGATCGAGCAGAAAATCGGTCCACGCAAGACGGCCACGCTCATTCCCCGCCACTCCAGGCGCGGTTCCCGCATGGATGCCGGTAAAGTCGAATGCCCCGCGCACGAAGCTGATCGTTCGCCGATCCAGGCGCAGCATGGTGAATTCCGTTCCCAGCTTCACCGAGTGCTTCCCTCTGGTGAACGTGATCTGATCGGAAATCTGCCGCGACTCGTCCCAGATCGTGTTGATGTCCGTGGTGCCAAGTCCGGATACGATGCCGCCCAACCCGATACTCGGCAGCCCCGTGTCGCTCGGGTTGTTCGTCTGCCCAGGAATGCCGAGGTCGCGGAGGATGTTGAACGTGGACCCGCTCACATCGTCATTCGTCTTGAACACGTCGCGGTTATAGGAGACCTTCAGCACGTTCAGCCATGTTGGCGTCAGCACCCGCGTGTAATTCATGGTCGCGTTCTGCTGGCGCCGCGGGCGGCGATTCACGAAGAACGGATTCGGATTGATGGGGAACACCGGCAGGTTCACGGTCTGAACTCCATAGCGTCCGAAGAGCCGGTTCTTGTCGTTGATCGTGTGATCTCCGCGAATAAAATACTGATCGTCGTTGTCGCGATTGCGGCTCACTCCGGTGAAGTTGTTCGTGCCGTTGAACTCCGTCTGGGCCATGTTCGGAGACGGCCAGAAGGCTGCAATCTTCTGCGCAATGGGGGAAATGCGGCTGGCGGGAATCTGGTTGCCAGGGAAGGGAAGCCGGGAATCGAGATCCATCATGGGGATGAACGATCCATCAGCCCGCCGGAAGAAGGATTCAGTCAGGTCGCCACGCTTCATCCGTTCGGTTGGGTAGATGCCGAAACCCTGTGTGCTGCGGCGTTCTCTGTACAGTTCCCCGTTGAATGTGAAGAACGACCGGTTGTGGCCGTCATACACCTTCGGAATCCAGATGGGCCCGCTCAGCACTCCGCCGAATGTATTGCGCCGTAGCGGCGGCTTTGCGGAACCGGGAGCATCGAAAAAGTTGTGCGCGTCCAGCACGTCGTTGCGCAGAAACTCAAACAGAGTGCCGTGAAAATTGTTTGTGCCCGGACGGATGGTGGCCACAATCTGCGCGCCGGACTGCGTGCCGTATTCGGCCGAATACCAGCCCGCCTCCACACGGAATTCCTCGATCGCTTCCACTGACGGACGCATACGCACCGCTCCATGGATGGAGGTTCGCAACGGTGCGCCATCCAGATAGATTGCGTTGTTCTGCACCTTCTGTCCCATCGCGGCGACGCCGAATCCCGGCCCGAACCCGCTGGTGGTGACGCTGGAGGCAGGCCCGCGGCTCATGCCCGGCGCCAGCAGCGCCAATCGGAACAGATTGCGGTTGCCAGGCAGCGGCAACTCTCGAATCTTCGCCGAGTCAATCACGGTGCCCAGCGTTGCATCGTCGGTATTGACGGACAGTGTCTTGGCATCGACGCTGATTTGCTGGGTCACCTCGCCAACCTGCAAGGTAACGTCGACGCGCTCGCGCTGATCCACTTGGAGAACAATGCCGCGTACCGTCGTCTTGCGGAAACCCGACATCTCTACATTGACTTCATAGCTGCCGATTTCCAACGCGGGAACTTCAAACAGCCCGCTCTCTGTTGAAGTGACGGTCCACTTCTGTTGTGTGCCCGTATTGAGCACGGTGATTGTCGCCCGGGCGATCGTGGCCCCTGATTCATCTGTTACTGCGCCGAGGATGCTAGAGCGTCCTTGCCCGAAAAGGCTGGCGGCAGCCAATACAAACAGCCCGAGGATATGAAACATCTGTCCCCTCCAATGGGGACACATAATATCACTTTTTTGAACCGAGCTTCTGTTTCACGAATGCGTCGTACTCCTTCTGCAACTCGGGCGAGAGAGGACCGCCATACAATTCGCTTGCCTTGTATTTGCCGGTGAGGAACTTCGCCTTGGTCCACTCGTCGTGAATGTGCGTCAATTCCGCTTTGTCCACAATTTCCTTCACCAGTTGTGGCGGGATGAACATGATGCCCGTGCGATCGCCTAGCACCACATCTCCCGGCATCACGATCGCTTCGCCGATTTTCACCGGGATGTTAATGCCGATCACAGTGACGCCTTCCACAGCCGCCGGATGTCCGTCGCGGAAGAAGATCTGTGTGGGCATGTCGAACATACCCTCCAAGTCACGCACCGTTCCATCCACCACTGCCCCTGTGCGCGTCGCGCCGTAGATGGCGGCTTGCAGATTGTCGCCACCAAAATTATGTCCGGGCGCCGGACCCATCAAATCGACGACAGGCACATCGTTCAACTGCAGCAGGTCAATCACCTTCTGATTGATGGTCGATGGGAGCCCCTGCTTCTTCGCATCGGCTGCCAGCACCTTCTCCAGATCGGGCCTTGTCGGCAGATACTGTGCGGTGACCGCGCGTCCCACCAGTTTCTGGCCAGGGTGAAGGCTCTTGAACCCGCCGCCGGCGTGCTGATGCGTATAGCCCTTCGAACGGAGGATGCCCCAAGCCTCTTCCACCGAAAGCCCCTTCACTTTCTCCAACAGTTCATCCGGAACCTTGGGCCGGCCGTCCGGGAAACGTTCGAAGGGATTCTCCGGCGTGAAGTGAATCATCTGCTCGCGGGTCCAGCGGAAGGGTTGTGCGCAGAGCACGAAAGTGGAAAGCAGGGAAAGCGCAAGAATACGAATCATCATGCGAGCACCTCAAGAATGGTGTTGATGTCCTGGTCGTTGTTAAAGACCGAAACAGAGAATCGGATATGGTTGCCAAAGCGGCCGACGGTGAGTGCGGAGTTGGGTCCGGTAAGAAGGATCTTCGCCTTGCTCGCCCGGATCTTGCGCCGCACCGCTTCCGCATCTTTGCAGAGGAACGTGGCGATCGAGGACGCGGAGCCCTGCGGCGTGATCGACGTGTAGCCGAGCGGCGGCAGTTCCTTCTGCAGACGCGCGATCAATCGGCCGGCATGCGCGCGGATGTTGGCCACACCCAGCCTTTCGATGTAACGCAGTGCTTCGTACTGCGCCGCATAAGTGATGACGGATGGAGTTCCGCAATCGAATGCGGCCACGCCCGTCGCTGTGTGATTGATCAGGGCGCCGGCTCCGGGCTTTGGGCTTGCCGTCCACGGCGCGTAGTTGAAGTCCGGGTGCCCGGTGAACTCGGTGGGCTTCACCACGCTGCCCGCCAGGTCTTCCTTGATGTACAGGAACCCGAATCCGTGTTCCCCTTGCATCCACTTGTACATGGCCGTGGACGCAAAATCGATGCCCATCGCCTTCACGTCAATCGGCGTGGCGCCGCAACCTTGGATGATGTCGGCAAACAGGTAGGCCTTGTGCGAATGCGCCAGATCGCTCAGGGCCTTGATGTTCTCCACATACCCGTTTACCGACGACACCAGGGAGACGGCAATGAGCCGCGTGCGGTTGTCAACGGCTCGCTCCATGTCTTTCAGGTCCACGGTCCAATCGCGATTCTTCACGATGCGAACGTCCAGGCCTTGTAGCTTCTGCCGCGTCAGGTAGTTTGACAAAGAAGACGTATAGTGCAGATCGTTGGTGACGACGTTTGCGCCGCGCAAATCCATCCCGTTGAGAATTGTGTTCTCGCCAATTGTTGTGGATCCGGTGAATGCAATCTCGGAAGGCTTCGCGTTGATCAACTTGGCGAACATGGGCTTCATCTGTGGAAAGCCGTCTTCCCAGAAATCCTTCCTTCCGCCGCCCGGCCCTTTGTGCAGGAAATTCATGTACCGCTGCATCCCTGCCACCACGTGGTTCCCCAGCGGATGCTGCGCCGCTGAGTTGAAATAGGTTTCGTTCATTGCGCGCGGAAAATCCTTCCGGCATGCAATGGATAAATCAACGGGAGTAGCGGCGGCCGCCATCGCCGCCGTGCCGAGAAATTCCCTGCGGTACATCATTGCGTCTCCTTGGCACGCTGCACAAAAACTTCGCGTGCCCGCTGGAATTGATCGAGGACGTGCTTGCGCTCCTTGTCCGAACGCCACCCCGGATGAGCTTGCGCCTGTTTCGTGATGTCGTCAATCCAGGTGACGAAGTAGTCCGCATCCGCTTTAGAGCGAATCGGCTTGCCGCCTACAGTCACGTAGATGGGGCTGGTTTCTCCCACCACGTAGCTGTCGTCAATGGGATGCTGCGGCTTCGTGTTCGTGGCTCGAATCGTGATCCAGCCGCTTTGCTGCACTTGGATTCGTTTGCGAATGGGAGCGCCGTTGCTCGAGGCGATCACCTTGCCGTTGAAGAAGACTTCCAATTTCTCCAGAGGCACGATGGACTGTGCACTGGCGTTCAGCTCAACGGATCCTCCATCGGCTGACAACTGAACCTCATCACCCGGAATGCGCCCATCGATAGTGAACGCGAGGAGTGGCCCATTCGTAACGAACGTGCGCCCGCGGCGGATCGCCTCCACGTACGCGCCCCAATCGAGTTTGTCTCCGACATAGGCGTACAGCCGGCTCGATCCAATGATCGGCGTGGCGTGCAGGCCAAGGATGGAATCCTCTCCCGCCGAAGCCGTAATGCGGAAGCCGCAATTCAGCGCCCGATGCCATACCGGCGCAGTCGACGTGAAGTGCGCCGCACTGGTGTGGAGTTCCAGGTATTCGAAGGAACCCAGCGCCAGGTCGACCGGGAAACCACGCGCCACCGAATAGCCGGCTCGCGGCGGATCGCCAGACCAGGGGTGCACGTAGCCTCCAATGGCGCCTTGCTTGCGCGCTGCCAGGAACATATCGGTGTTGCTCGGGTAGAGGCTCTCAATCCCCGACCCTTCATACCCCGTGGTGAAGGGCGAGATCAGGTGCTTCGTCAGATTGATGAAGTTGATGTGACCGTAGAAAGGAGGCCGGTACTCTTCACCGAACGTCAGGATCTGTTCGCTGTTGGTGAGCGGATGCGGCTTGCCCGTGAAGTACTGATGATCGAAGATGCGGTGATCCTTGTTGCAGACCTTCTCTCCAACAACATCCAGATCTTCGGCGCGAGCCATCATCATCAGGTTTTCCGGCGTGTTGTGCAGATTGCCCGCGTAGTTCATGTGGACGTGGTCCGAAGCGCTCCACCAGCCGGCCGCGTTCATACTAGCCACCCGCTGCGGCTCTACGTCCACGATGGTGACCTGATCGCGCTCGATCGTGACCTGCTTCGTGAGCAGCTTGTATTCCACGCCCTTTGCCACTTCCAAAGTGGCGGTGCCTGGTGGAAGATCCACCACGAAGCCGTCTTCGGAATGAAAGAAATCGCGGTGCGAAGATCTTCCCGCCACTCGCTGATAAGACGTGTACGGTGCGTACGTCTTGCCATCCGCTGCTGTGAGATAGAAGCGTGCCGCTCCCTTGATGCGCACCTGCAATTTCCCCATCGGCCGCCGCCACACGCGCCGCTGAATGTCGATGGCGTCGTCCTCGCCCCCGTACGTGCGCAGGACGCGCAGTTCCGAGATCCCGCGCCGATTCGAAATATAGGCGATGCGCTCCCCATCCGGTGACCAGCGCGGGTCAAAGTGATCCCAATCGCCGAAGGTCATCTGATACGGTTCGCCGCCATCGGCGGGCAGAACATACAGATTGTTGAACTGCGATCCGCGATGCGAGCTGTAGAGAATACGTTTTCCGTCCGGTGACCACTGCGGCTGCGTGCGGTACAGCGTCTCCTCGCGCAGAATCATCTTTGCCTTGGCCATGGCATTCGGCTCCACGGGCGCGCGCCAGATCGCGCCGGAACCCAGTGGAATGTCGCGGTTTGCTACCAGCATCAACTCCTTACCGTTCGGCGACCAGTGCGGCGAGATGTGATCATCCTCCGGTGAAAAATACAACCGGGCGCGCCCGAACGAGTGCTCCTCTGTGATCTGCACGGGATTGCCTGTTTTCCCGTTGTCGAAAGACATTGTGTACACATGGAAGCCGCTAGGCGAACGTCCGGCGCTGCGCCTGGTTTGTATCTTCCGAACAAAGGCGATCGTCTTGCCATCGGGCGAGAACACTGGATCGGTGTAGATGTCGCTGCCCCGTGTGAGCACGGTGCTTTCGAGCGTTGCCACATTCAACAACATCAGATTCACACCGTTCGCATCCTCCGCCGTGTACACCAGGAAGCGTCCATCGGGGGACCATGCAGGCGCGGAGTCGTAGGTGGCGTTTGCCGTCAATTCATACGCAGTGGTATCACCGGGGCGTATCTTCCACAACGATCCGGACATGCCAAAAGCGATCTCTTTCCCGTCCGGCGACCAGGCCGGCCTCCATGGCGTGCTCGCGGATTGTGGAATGTAATAGCTGTACATGTAACCCGAGGCAAAGCTGGCGCGGCGCATTTGAGCCGGGACCGCCGCGGCCAGCAGAACGAACAGCAATGCAAGTTTCATCGAGGGCCATTATAGTAATTCACATGCTCATCATCGACTGCCATGCTCACATCTACTCCTTCGACGAGAAGAAATACCCCGTCCGGCCGAACCCGTTCCGGCCCCCTCAGGGTGTGGGATCGGTGGAGCATCTGCATCATGTGAGCCAGGCAGCGGGCGTCTCCGCCGTGCGCGCGATTCAGACCGTAACGTTCTACGGATATGACAACAGCTACCTCGCCGATTCGACGAAAGCCCATCGCGACTGGGTCTGCGGGGTGTGCACGCTCGATCCCGATGACCCAACCAGTCCCGCCACGCTTCGCCGCCTGGTGCGGTCTTACGGAGTGAAGTCGCTGCGAAGCATTCCTTCGGCGAAAACTAAAACATTTGACGATGCCGGCGTTCGCGCCCTGTGGAAGGTGGCCGTGGAGGAAGGGATCACCATCGACATCTTCCTGATGCAGTTCGCCATGGTGGAAAGCGCTGCCAAGATGATGGCGGAGTTTCCCCAACTCACCTACGGATTCTGTCACTGCATGGATTTGAAGCCGGGCCCCAACCTGGCCCACGACCTAAAGGCGGTGCTCGATCTGGCCAGATTCAAGAACCTGTATGCCAAGGTTGACTTCATCGGCACCGGCACACAGCAGGCTTTTCCCTGCGAGGATTTGCACGATCCCGCCATGCAGATCATCCGCGCCTATGGAGCCGAACGCTGTGTCTGGGCCAGTTGTTACCCCAACGAAATCTGGACTCCGAAGATCACCTACGAACAGCATCTTCGCATCTTCAGCGAAGTGCTGCCGCTCAAAGACGCGGAGCGAAAGCTGATCCTTGGCGAAAATGCCCGCAAGCTCTGGTTCCGCGGGTTAGCCCACCTGTAACTAGCGAACCACGGTGCGCACAAAGACGAACTTCTGCCCATCCGCGTCGACGTCATACTTGGCCAGCCACGGAGCCTCATCGGGAAAATTGCCCTTCATTCCCGGCACCGCGAACAAGCGCTTGGCAGTGCCTGTGGCCACATCCACCACCATCATCGCGTCGCCCATCATGTAGAACAGTTCCTTCCCATCGGCGCGCCAGCGTGGTCCACCACCGCCTCCACCCCAGCCGTTCTCCAGACCGCGGGATACTTTCCGGCGCTCACTCGGATTCTCTACGCTGGCGATGTAGACTTCGAACGGCCCCGCTTCATTGGAGACGAAAGCGAACCATTTTCCATCTGGCGAGTATCGTCCCGCTTCTGTCCAATGCGAGGCGCCGGGGAACACTGGCTTGGGTTTCGGCTCGCCCTCCAGATTCAGCAGGTACAGATCGCGCTTCTTGTCGGCATGCGTGTAGAGCAGCCATTTTCCATCGGGGGAGACACTGCGTGGATACTGCGCGCCGGGCTGGCGCAGCAACAACGTTTCATGCCGGTAGAGTTCATACTCGCCACTGCGGCTGCTGGTGAAGAGCACCTGCCCCCCGCCGGGCAACCAGATGGGAAAATTATCATTCCCCTTTGCCGGTGAGTGGACGCGCTTTGTTCCGCTCGCGACATCGTGAATCCATACATCCCGGTCATTGACCTCGCCGTCTCGTGAGGAAACGGCAATCGACTTCCCATCCGGAGAAATTTCCGGAAAGAAGATCGTATTCTGCACCGAACCTACGCGGCCCAGCACCTTGCCCTCGCGGCTCACCCAAACCATCTCCTGCGGCATCTCGTGAGCTGCCGGCTGCTGGAAGAACAACAACAACAGTGCGATCATTGGCCTGCCTCCGCGGCGCGCTGCAGCATTTTGCCGCGCGCTTCTTCATATAGCTTTCTTGTTTCGTTTCGTTCCGTTTCGTTGTTAAACGAAAGCTGCATCGCGCGCTCCAGCGTGCGGTCAATCCACTGTACAAAGTACTCCGCGTCCGCCTTCGATCGCACCGGTTTGCTGCCCACCGTAATCCACACCGGCATCGTCGCCGCGAACGGGAACGGCCGCCGGATCGGATCGCGAGTGTACTTGGCCTTCACTTGAACGGAGATCCAGCCGCTACGGTCCAAGGTTACGCTCTTGACGTTACCGAGCGACCGGCCGTTATGCATCACTTCGATGGACTCCACCGGAGTGATCGACTTCACCTCTACATCCACTTTCACGGTATGCGTGCCCGCAGGCAGTTGAATCTCATCGCCTGGCTCTTTGCCATTCACCTTCAGCAGCACCAGCGGGCCTGAAGTCACAAACGATCTTCCCGCACGAAAGTCCGCGGTCCACTTGTCGTAGTCGAGCTTCGCCCCACTGCGTACATAGACTCGATTCGATCCGAGAATGTAGCTGCGGTAGAAATTCGGGAATGCATCCTCGCCTGCGCTGGCCACTACTTTGTAGCCGCAGTTCCACGCCTTATACAACGGCTCCATGCCGCTCAATGCATTGGCTTCCACGAAATCGACATTCTCCAGCGCCAGATCTACCGCGAAATGCGAGCCCGCGCCATGAGCGTATCCGGCAAGCCCGCCTTGCTCCCTGGCAACACGGAACGGCGTCGAATTCGTTGGAGAGATGGAGTCGACAATCGTGTTCTGGTAACCCACGTAATCCGGAATGACGATGTGTTTCTTCAGATTCAGGAACGTCGCGTGTCCCCAGAACGGCGGATGATACTCCTGGCTGTGAAAGAGGACGCGCGATGCCGTGGACACTGTATCCGGCGCACCCGTGAAATGCCCGATGTCCGGAATGCGCTGCTCCTTGTTGCAAATCAGGTTGTTCAGCACATGAATATCTTCGCTTTCGGCCTGTTCCATCAGACGCTTCGGTGTATTGAAATACACACCGGCATAGTTCATGTGGAAGTGGTTATCGCCATCCCACCATCCGCGCGCAGCCATATTCTCAATGCGCTGCAGCGGCACCACCAGTTCGGCTGTGCCACCGGGCGTAACGGTGATCTCCCGGTTCACCGGCTGATACTCAAAGCCTCTGGAGAATGCCAGGCTCGCCTTGCCCGGGGGGAGGTCAACCTCGAAATCGCCATCGGTGTGGAAGTAGTGATACTCGCCTTCCTGATCCATGTGATCGAACATCAACCAGTCGGCGCGGAACCAACTCTCCGCCGGAGCATATGCTCTCCCGTCGGCGGCGTTCAAATACACACGCGACCGCAGCGGCTGCTTCGTCACAGCATCCACCACGCGCACATGCACCTTGCCCATGGCTCTCTTGTACTGAAGCCGCGCGGTCTTGATCTGTTCCATCTTTCCACCGAACCAGTGCCACAACCACATCGCAGTATCGCCGGTTTCATTGGAGATGAAGGCAAGGCGCGTTCCATCAGGAGACCAGCGGGGCGAAGTGCGGTCGAAGTCCCCATAGGTCAGCGGGAACGCGTCGCCACCCTTGGGCGGCATCGCCCACAACTGCTGCCATTGCCGGCCGAGATAGGAACTGTAGACCAGCTTCGCCCCATCCGGAGATAGCGTAGGCCGCGCTTTCCACGTTGTTTCCTCATAGTGGAAGCGTGTCAGCGGCGAATTCGGCTCCGCCCGCATGCGATAGAATCCGCCCGAGCCATGTTTGTTATCCCGATTGGATACCAGGATCAATTCCTTCCCATCGCGAGTCCAGGTGGGGTGAATATGCAGCGCCCACTTGCCGTAATAAACCGTAGGCGGAACAAGCTCGAAATCCTTCGTCAGTTGCACCGGCATCCCGGCAACTCCATTGCTCAACCGCATGGTGTAGATGTTGTAGTTGCCATTCGGCCACGTCGACACATATGCAATCTTCGTTCCGTCGGGTGACCACTCCGGTTCCACGTTGATCGAATTGCCCGTGGTCAAAGCCTTGTTCTCACCGGTGCGCAGATCGAGCAGCCGGAGGTGAATCTGTTCGTTCCAGTCTGATGTGTAGACGATGAAGTTTCCGTCCGGCGACCACGCTGGCATGCCCGCGTATCCCTGGTCCGTGGTCAACTCGTGCGCCACGGAATCACCCAGCTTCTGCCTCCAGATGGAACCCTTCATTGAGAACGCGAGTTCCTTGCCGTCGGGCGCCCAGGTGGGAAAATTGGGGCCGTTCGTGATTTGGGGAAGATAGCATTCCAGCGTGTACGGTTCGCCCGTCATGATGCGCGAGAAGACCCTGCGTTGCGTCTGCGCAGGCAGGAAAGAGGCAATCAAGAGCAGCAGCGTCAGCACGGCCATATCGGCAGATTCTACCGCGATCCGCCCGGATGAAGTTAGAATGAGAGGCCACAGGAAGGTTTCATGCCGATCAATCGCCGCCAACTTCTCAGTTCCGCCGCACTCGGCGCGTCTCACCTCGCCGCTGCGTCCACACCCTCTGCGTTCGCCGCTATCCGCAAGGAGTTTCCCCGCGCCAATCAGGAAGTGTACCTGGATGCGGCAGCGAACATGCCGCTGCCCAAGTATGTGGCCGAAGGCATGCGCCGCTACATGGACTTCCACATGTACGGCCCCGGTGAAGGCCGCGGTCAGTATGCCACCGAATCGGTGCAACAAGCGCGCGTCCTCTTCGCCAAGCTGATCAACGCAAAACCCTCTGAGATCGGCCTGGTCATCTGCACCAAGGCTGGCGAAGCGGCCGTCATTAATGGACTCCGAATTCAGGAAGCCGGCGGCAACCTGGTGACGAACGACCTGCACTACGCCGGCTCCGTGCACGATTACATCGGGCGGCGCAAAGCGGGCATGGACGTGCGCATCGTGAAGCATCGCGACTGGCGCATCGACCTGCGCGACATGGAGAAGGTCATCGACAAGAAGACCAAACTGGTTTCCATCACGCTGGTTTCGAACGTCAACGGCTGGGTGGAAAACGCCAAGGCGATCAGCGCACTCGCTCATGCGCACGGTGCGTATGTATATGCCGATATCATTCAAGCCGCCGGCAGTGTGCCTGTCGACGTGAAGGCCCTCGGCCTCGATTTCGCGGCCTGCTCCAATTACAAATGGCTCCATGGCGCGCGTGGCGCAGGCTATCTGTACGTGCGGGAGGAACTGCAAGGCGCCGTGGTGAAGGATCTCAGCTTCCCCGGCTATGTCCATTTCAACTATGCACCGTGGGTGCCGCAGCGCGATGCCTCCGCCGATGAGTTTCCCTACGAAGCCGCCAAGGGCGCGCATCGCTACGAAGCGGGCAACGTTAGCTACGTGGCTTACGCCGGCCAATACGAAGCGCTGAAACGCATTCTCGCCATCGGGATGGATAACATTTACGCCTACACCAAACCGATGTGTGACCGGCTGAAGAAAGAGCTTCCTTCGTTGGGTTACAAACTCATCACACCGCTGGATGCGCCCAGCTCCATCGTGACGGTGCAATCCAGCAACCTGAAGGCGACGCAGGAAAAACTGCGTAAAGCCAACGTGCAGGTGACCACAACCGGCGCAAACCGTGTCCGCATTTCGCCCGCGCTCTACAACAACATGGAGGATGTCACCCGGCTCCTGTCCGCGCTCGCTTGATTGCACAACATGATCGTCTCCCTACTCTTTGTCTCCGCTGTGCTTGGCGCACAGACGCCGATCGATGCCGGTGCTCCTGCGGTGGATCCCGCCGTATCCGCTGACGGCCAGTGGCTCGCCTTCGCCTCCACTCGCGACAAATCCGGCTTCCAGCACATTTGGCTCCGGCCTTTGGATGGCGGCAATGCGCGACCGCTCACTGGCGGGCCGCAGGATGACTCCGAACCTGCCTTCTCACCCGATGGACGCAGCGTGGCCTATCGCAGCGAAACAGGCGGCGGTGGCATCTACCTCGTGCCCACGAACAGGGGCAAGCCTCGATTGCTGGCCGCAGGCGGACACCGCCCGCGCTTCTCCCCCGATGGCGCTCGCATCGTCTATTGGTCCTCCAACGGGCTCTTCGTCCGCGATCTGAAGAAGAACCAGCCTCAGGCCATTCATCCAGGCTTCCACTCGGCGAAGCATCCCCTCTGGTCTCCCGATGGCAAGCAACTGCTCTTTGCGGGCTGCAAAGACTCGACGGAAGCAAGTTGCGATTGGTGGATCAGCCCTTCGAACGGCGGGGAAGCCATTGCCACCAACGCCGCCGTGCACTTCCGTCAATTACATATGGACGGACTGCCCGTTGCCGGTGCCTGGCTCGCGGCCGGCAACGCCGTGTTGTTCTCGGCGAAGATCGGCGAGAACACGCGATTATGGACACTGCGGCTGAACAACGGTCGTGTCGATGCCGCGCCGCGGCGCATGACCAGCGCCGATGCCGACGAACGCAATCCCTCGATCGCCCCCGACGGCCGCGTCTTCTATAGCAGCCGCACTGCGAATATCGATGTCTACACGCTCCCCTTGCAGGCCGATGCCGCGGCAACGAAAGGCGCACTCCAGCGCCTCACCACCGATGCCGCCCTCGATCAACGGCCTTCCTTGTCGCGCGACGGCAAGCGCATCGCCTGGGAGACCAGCCGCGGCGGCAACTTCGAAGTGTGGGTCAAGGATCTGATCACGGGCACGGAGAAGGGCCTCACCAGCGGTCCATTGCGCGAACACATGCCCGCGTTATCCCCCGATGGCGCAAGTCTCGTCTACGATGCCCACGATGGAGAAAAGGTCACTGTCTACCGCTCCGCTTTTTCCGGAGGCGAAGCCGTCAAAGTGCATGAAGAGAACGTCGGGCAAGGCTCCTTCCAATGGACCGCTCAGGCTGACTCTGTGTTGTACTTCCATCGCGAGCCGCCGGGCACTGTGGGCCTGCTCAACCTTGCCACGAAGCAGCGAACTGTTTTGATGCGGCACCCGAAGCTGAATCTGTCCATCGCGGATGCCCGCCTCTCGCCCGATGGGAAATGGATCGTTTTCCCTGTTCCCTTCGCGCCACACCGTTCTCGCCTCGCACTGGCGCCGGTCACCGGAAAGGTGATTGACAACGAATCCCAATGGACCTATCTGCTGCCGGAAGACTACAACAGCGCGCAGCCCGAATGGTCCCCAAACGGAAAGTGGATCTACTATCTCTCCGATCAAAGCGGAACCCTCGCCGTATGGGCGCTTCCCATGAACGCGGAAGGCCAGCCCGCCGGCCAATCCAAGCGCATCCTCGATCTCACCGGGCCCCGGCTGTCGATCAATGAACTCCGCCCGCGTGATATCGGCCTCAGCATTGCCGCAGACAAGCTGGCACTGGCTGTTGCCGAATACAGTGGCACGCTGTGGTCCGTGCGGCCGTAACTACCTCCGCGGCTGCAACAGCCGCTTCGGGATCATCGCCGTCACCGTGCCGAAGTACGTGACAATCTGATGCTTCACCGCCGCGCCCATCAGCAAATGCGCTTCCGGAGCAGTCAGCTTGTACTCGCTGGTGAGCCACTCGATCATGTCCGAATTCGCGGTGCGCACGGCCACGTCCATGCTGGAAGAAAACTCCGGCTGGCTGGCGATGGAGATGATGTACTCGGCATTTTCCAGACGAGGAATCGAGATCCGTTTCCCCTTGCGAACCTTCACCGTGAACTGCACATCGAGCGATGTCTCTACTCCGCTGCCCAACCCCTCCCCATCGCCTTGCAGCGCATGCCCATCGCCGACGTAGAAGTACGCGCCCTTGTGATAGACGGGAAACAGCACGGTGACGCCTTCCACCATTTCGTTGTAGTCCATGTTGCCGCCATAGCTGCCCGCGGGGCCCGAAGTCTCTGCCCGCTCGCCCGGCGGTGCGACACCGATACAACCGATCATCGGCCGCACCGGCACTTCAAACCCTGTGCCGGAAAGCAGCCGAGGGCGGGCCATCCCACGCTTCAAATCCAAATCCCAGGGGATCAGATCCGCGCGGCCCGGCCGCAGCACATCCATCTTGTAGAAGTTCTTGTACAGCCCTTCGATGGAACCGGGATTCAACACACCGGGACTCAGCCGGTACGACGTATACCCGTAATCGCGATTCAACCGCACCTTGTCCAGATGCACTTCCAACGTATCCCCAACTTCCGCTTCTTCGATGAAGAAAGGCCCCATCAACGGATTCCCCGACTCCGGATACACGTAGGGATGCTGTATGTGTTTCACGCCCTTCCAATCCGCGCCTCCCGAATCCCAAGTGCGCGTGATCACCGTGTCGCCCGAACGGACGCGCGCCACAGGCTCTTTGTGCGCGGAAAACACTCGCGAGTGATGATCGGGATAGATCTCATGCGTCGCGGCGAATGCAAGCGAGGTCAATAAGAAGGTCACCATCATGGAATCACCATCTCTGCCAGCGCACCCGCGCCCACCGGCAGCCTTTCATTTCCTGCGACTGACCCATTGGTTTCCAGCACGTAAGCAACGATGCTGGCAAGCGTGTCCTCCGGCAAATTCGCCGGCGCGTTCGGAGGCATGGCCTTCGATTTCTGCACTAACGTCTGCACTGTTTTTCCTGACCACTTGTTCTTGAAGTACGATCCCGCCAGCGGCGTGCCGAATGTCCCGTTGGTCAACGTGCTCCCATGGCACACGGCGCAATTGGCGTTGTAGGCCGTTTTGCCCGAGGCCGATTGCTCAGCGGTGAACTGCGGTGCTTTGCCCACAGCCGCCGTGCCTTTGCCGCCTTCTTTCCGCGTCTCGTTCTTGCTGATCGTGGAAGTCTGCAAATCCGCCGCCGTGCCTTCGCGCTCGTAGGTGTAGGCCAGAATCGATCCCGGGTCCTGCATCTTCGTGGTTACGCCGCCGCCTGAGGATTCCACCAGTCCGCCGGAATCCGTGGCGATGAAGATCGTCTTCCCATCGGGGCTCACTGCCGTATCGCGAAACCGGTTCTCCTGCTGAAAGTAACGCCAGAACTTGGCCGCGACCGCTTGCCCATCCTTGCGCAGCGGAACCACGTACAGCGATCCACGCTTCAACGTGGTGACCATCAGAACCTTGTCCCACCCGGGAATCCCTGTCCCCTTCGACTCGTAATATTCAATGCTGGATGGCCCAACCGTCGGCCAGCAGATGTAGTGCACGCCCTCGCACTTCGGATCCTGAAAGTTGAAGCCGTTGGGCACCGTGAACATCGTCGCGATCGGCGGCGTGAACGGTTTACGAAATGCCGACTCCGGCTCGCGCGGTACGGATGCCGGAATCTCCAGATCGCTGAACTTCATCTGCGAGCAAGGCACACTCGATTCCGCCCAGCGTGCATATACGTACGCCTTGCCATCGCGCAACCCGGCCACATTCGGCCATCCATAGTTGCCGCCGCGCTTGAGGATGTTCACCTCATCGTCACTCTTCGGCCCGTGCTCGGAAGCGTACAACGTGCCGTCGGAAGCAAAGTCGATCCCCTGTGTGTTGCGATGACCGTAGGTGAATACATGGCTCACCACGCCGTCCAGCTTCGGATTGTCTTCCGGGATTGACCCATCCGGATTGAGCCGCAGCGATTTCCCCACGTACCGCGAGTAGTCCTTGGCCTGCACTTCCGCCGCCGTGGGAATGCGTTGCGCCTCAATCGGCGAGCAGAAGTTCCCCAATTGATTGTGCCCCTGATCACCCAGCGTCATGTAGAGCTTGCCATCCGGGCCCACCTTGATTCTGCCTGCCTCGTGATCATTGCCCGCCGGCAGCCCCGTCAACAGATCCACGCGCTGTCCCAAGGTCTCCGTCGAGCGGTCATAGGTGAACCGCACCACCTTCGCATACAACCGCAGATACGGGCTGTTCGGATCAGTCACTTTCTTCCACGCAGGCTTAGAAGGATCCACGTACGTGTACACCGCATAGACAAAATCCTTGCCCGTGCCGCGCAGTAATTCAGGATGCAGCGCCATGCCCAGCAAGCCGTCCTGGCCGCCTGGTGCCGAAACTTCATCGATGGTCACAGCCACCTTGCGTGCTCCGCTCTGCGGGTCGACGCGCACGATGCGCTTGCCCGTTCGTTCCGTGATCCAGAGCTGATTGTCCGGCCCGTAGGTCACTTCCCATGGGTTCTCCAAACCGGAGATGACCACACGCTTTTGGAAAACCTTCGTTCCTCGGCGCACGGACTGCGGACTGTCCTGTGCCCCGGCAACACCAGCCAGGCAAACCAGCATGGGCCACAGGCTGGCCCGAAAAGACCAATTGAAAATTTTGTGCATGTTACTCGCGTTCTTCCCCAGTCATCAGCTTGTGCAGCCATGCTTCGGCGAATCGCAACTCGCGGCCCACCGTGGCCACGGAAACACCCAGTGCTTCGGCTGTCTCCTCCACGCTCAGTCCCCCAAAGTACCGCAACTCCACCACCTTCGATTTGCGCGGATCCAGCTTTGCCAGATCCGTCAGTGCGTCGTCCAGGGCCACCAATTGATCCGATCGCTCCTCGGAATACTGAAGCCCCTGATCGAGCGACAGCTTCGCTTCGCCGCCACCGCGCTTCGCCGCTGACCGCGCCCGGGCATGATCCACCAGGATCTGCCGCATCAACTGCGCCGCCACGCCGAAGAAGTGCGACCGGCTTCGCCATTCGGGCACGTTTTGATCCACCAGGCGGAGATACGCTTCGTGGATCAGCGCCGTAGGCTGCAACGTGTGGTCGGAGCGCTCACGGCGCAAATAGCTCAGCGCTAACTTGCGCAATTCCCCATAAACTACAGGGGTTAGCGCCTCCAGCGCTGCTTCGTCGCGCTTGTCGGTCCAGTCCATCAGCAGGCGCGTTATGTTCTCCGATTTCTCAGCCATGCGGTATTCCGCATGATAATACAGGAAAGGTGCATCCCGAACGATTTCGACAGCTGGAACTCGTGTTTCACGAAGCAGTGGCGCTGCCGGCCGCCGAACGCGCGGGGTTTCTCGATCGCGCCTGCGCGGGCGATCCTTCGCTTCGAAAAGAAGTGGAAGCACTGCTCGCCAGTGACGAAAACGCCGATACGCACATCGGCGGCGTGGTGCAAGGCGTGGCCGCATCGCTCGATGCCGGACTGCCGGTCGCGGACATCGGAACACAAATAGGCCCCTATGTTTTGACTCGCGAGATTGGCCGCGGTGGCATGGGCATTGTCTACCAGGCCGTGCGCAGCGACGGCGAGTTCATCCACTCTGTTGCCATCAAGCTGGTGCGCCATGGGATGGGGACTGCTCACATCCTGCAGCGGTTCCGGGCCGAGCGCCAGATTCTCGCCACCCTGCAGCACCCCAACATCGCCGCTTTGCTCGATGGCGGCACCACCCCCGACGGCCGGCCCTACTTCGTGATGGAGTACATCGAAGGCAAGCCGCTGTTGGCGTATTGCCGCGAGAACGATCTCCCGCTACAGAAACGCCTGGAAATGTTTCAGGCCGTGTGCGCCGCGGTCCAGCATGCCCATGAGCGCCGCGTCATCCATCGCGACATTAAGCCCGGCAACATCCTGGTGGCCGAGGGCGGCATCCCGAAACTCCTTGATTTTGGCGTGGCCAAGATTCTCAACCCGGGCCTGCTGCCGGAGGGGCAGCCCATCACCCGCCCCGGCATCCGTATCTTCACTCCGGACTGGGCAAGTCCAGAGCAGCTGCGCGGTGGGCCCGTCACTACCACCTCCGATATCTATTGCCTCGGTCGCGTCCTGAAGGAATTGACGAATGCTCTGCCTGCATTAGGCGACCTGACGCGTATCATTGACCGCGCCACACAGGCGGAGCCCACCGATCGCTACGCTTCTGCCCGCGACCTTGCAGAAGACATCGGGAAGCTGCTGCGCGAAGAGCCTCTCGCGCAGAGTGGACCGCCTGCCGTTCCACACCGCCAACGATCGTGGGCCGTGGCCGCCATGATCGCCGTGGTGGGGCTCGCCGGGCTTGCCGCAGTGTCTTCGCGCCGGGTTGCACCGGCAGAACCCTCCGATCCGCGAGTCCGTTTGCTCTACATCCGCGCCCATGATTTGATCCGCCAGAACCCCGACATTCGCGACACATCCTCCTCCATCCCTCCCAACTTCATCGAAGCCCTGCAATTGCTCCAGCAGGCGACGCAGCTCGAACCGGGCTACGCCGCGGCCTGGAGCCTCTTGGGCCAAGCCTGCGAGTTCACCGCGGACCTGGATAGCGCCAATGAGAAAACATGGTTGGAGAAGGCGAAGCAAGCGGGGCGCAAAGCAATTGCCATCAACAAGGAGCAGGCCGACGCCTACGCGCTGCTGGCCGGCATCGCCTTCTATCGCGAGCGCGATCTGCCCGTTGCCGAGCGCCACTACAAGCGCGCCATCGATCTTGCCCCGCATAACTCCTACACCATCCGCGAATATGCCGACCTGCTCCGGATTACCGGGCGCACTCAGCAGGCACGCACGGAAGTGGAGCGAGCCATCGCCCTGGCGCCCAACGATCCACGTTTGCGCGTGCAGCGCGGACTGCTGTTCTACGATGCGGGCCGCTGTGAGGAGGTCTTCGCCGAAGCACGCCTCGCTCTTGCCGAGCGCCCCGGCCTGTCCGAAGCGCTGTGGATTCGCGGTCTCTGCCATGAACGCCAGGGGCGCTACGCCGAGGCCGAAGAGGCATTCCAAAAGGTGCTGGAAACCTCACCCGCCGATGGCCGCTGCCTGCCCGCGCTCGGCCACCTCTACGGGGTCATGGGACGCAAAGCCGATGCCCAGCGGGTCTTAGGCGAACTGGAAGACCTGCGCCGCAAAGGCAAGAAGGTGCAATACGCCATGGCGCTGGTGCACAACGGCATGGGCGATGCTCCCGCCGCTCTGTACTGGCTTCATCAAGCCTACTCCGCAAGGGATCACAGCATCGTCTATGCGGGCGTGGAATACCGGCTTCACAACCTGAGTGGCGAGCCCGGGTTCGTCGAAATCCTCCGCTCCTTGCGCCTGATGCGCTGAGCAGCTACGACTTCACCAGCTTGTCCCAGGTCACTTCCTTGCCGCTGTAGATCGCCTCCCGGCCCATAATCGCCATCAGCGTGCTCTCCGCGGCGTGGAATGCGGCATTCTCCAGCTTCCCGGTGCGGCACCCCTCTATGAATTGATTCACCGAGTCCTGCGTGATGTCGTATTTCGTATCCACCGTCTCCGGCGGCTTCCCGTCCCGCCCCACGGTGTAGCCCTTCCGCGATGTCTGGATGTAGCCTTTGTCGCAGATGAACGTCTCACTGATGTCCTGGTACGTCTGCCGGCCGAACTGGTGCGCGCTGTAACTGAATACCGTTCCGTTCTCGTATTGGTAAGTCACGGAGAGATTGTCCAGCACATCGCCGATGGTGCGGATCGCGCGGCTGCCATATCCGTTCGCCTTCACCGGATGCCCGCCCATGAACCAGTTGACGACGTCCAGATTGTGGCAATCCTGCTCCACGATAATGTCGCCCGAAGTCTCGCGGTAAAAGTACCAGTTGCGGATCTTCTCTTCGCTCTGCGGATGCCCGGTCCGCGTCGGCGGCGGACCACCCAGCCATGCCGCGCGGATCATCTTCACCGCTCCCAATTCGCCCGACTTCAGAATCTGGTATGCCTTGCGGTACTCGGTCCCATAGCGCTGCTGGTAATCCACCGTGATGCGTTTGGTTTTGTCCGCGCGTTTCGCCGCTTCCACAATGCGGTGGCAGCCCTTCGGATCGACGCCCGCGGGCTTCTCCATGAAGATGTGTTTCTTCGCGTTCACGGCCGCTTCGAAATGCTCCGGATGCAGAAATGCCGGGGTGCAGATCATCACCGCGTCCAGATTGCTCGACAGCAATTCCTTGTAGTTTTTGTATTCCTTGGCCCCCGAATAACGTTTCCGGCCCTCGGCCAGCCGATCGTCATAGATATCGCAAATCGCGGCAATGCGCGCAAATTCATTCTTCGCGGCGATTCCGGAATCGTGCAGACCGCGTCCTCCGCAGCCGATCAGCCCAATGGTCAAAGCCGAGTTGGCCTGCGAGCCTTTTACCTGCTCGGGTTTCACAATCAGGAACCCAGCCGAAGTGGCGGCCGCCGTGGCAAAGACGCGGCGCGAAGACATGGAAACGGGAGTTTCAGCCATGCCCCATATTATACTGTTGAGAATACATGCTTTTGTCGATTCTGATACCCGTCTACAATGAGCGGGCCGTGGTGGAGCGCAGTCTGTCGATGGTTTTGGCGGCGCCTCTTCCGGAGAATATGGAACGCGAGTTGATCATCGTGGACGATTGCTCCACCGATGGAACCTACGCCATTCTGCAACGAATGGCTGCGGCGGATCCGCGTGTCCGCCTCATCCGCCATGCAGTGAATCAAGGGAAAGGTGCGGCCGTGCGCACAGCTATCCAGCATGCCACCGGTGATTTTTCCATCGTGCAGGACGCCGATCTCGAATACGATCCCAACGAATACCCCGTCCTCCTCAGGCCGCTTCTCGACGGACGCGCCGACGCCGTCTTCGGATCCCGCTACATGGCCGGCGTGCAGACGCGCATTCTGCCCTTCTACCACTCCATGATCAACAAGGTTCTGACACTCTTGTCGAACCTCTTTTCCAATATCAAACTCACCGATATGGAAACCTGCTACAAGGTCTTCCGTACCGATCTCCTCAAAAGCATTCCTATCCGCTCCAACCGTTTCGGCTTCGAACCCGAGATCACCATGAAGTGCGCCAAGCGCAAGCTGCGCATCTACGAAGTGCCCATCAGCTACCACGGCCGAACCTATGAAGAAGGTAAGAAGATCGGCCTCAAGGACGGCATCCAGGCTCTTGGCGTGATCCTCCATTTCTGGCTTGTCGACGATCTGTACGAGCGTCCGTACGGCCGCGTATTCCTCAACAACCTCAGCGGCACCCCCCAGTACGTGAACTGGATCACACGCCTCGTCCGTCCCTACCTCGGTGATGCGGTTCTCGAACTCGGCGCAGGCATCGGCAATCTCTCCGGCCGCCTCATGGCCAAGCGGCAGCTCTACGTCGCTGCCGAAAGCGATCCCCTTCATCTCCATGCCCTCAACAATCGTTTTCTTCGCACCCCGAATGTCGAGGTCGTAAAGCTCGATCCGGCCGATGGCGCGCAGTTCCACGAAATGGGAAAGCGCTTCGACACGGTGCTGTTCATCAACGTGCTGGAATACCTGGACCAACCGGAGCGTACACTCGATGCGGCGGTCAGCATTCTCGAACCCGGTGGCCGCATCGTCATTCTTGCTCCGCAAGGCAAGGGGCTCTACTGCAAGCTGGATGAGACCTTAGGCCACAAGCGCCGCTTCTCGCCCAGTGAACTGGAGGCAATGCTCAAACAGCGCGGCCTGGACGTGGAAACCTCGCACCAATTGGCGAAGATGGGCGCTCTTTCCTGGTTCCTCTTCGGCAAACTTCTCGGGCAAAAGCAGATCAGCAAACTTTGGCTGAAGCTCTTTGACAAGACCGTTTGGATCTGGCGGCGGCTGGAGTTCCTGCTTCCCTGGAACGGCCTCAGTCTCATCGTTGTCGCCCGCAGGAAGACCTAATCTCGTCGTTGGTATATCGTCAAAGGGTGAGTTTTATGCGTTTTGGAATTCTTTCGTGCCTTTGGATCACAGGGACCCTTTCCTGCCCGGGTGCGGAGCCTGCCCCCGTCAACCTCATCGATGAACACATCTTCAGTAAGATGAACCGGAACGGAGTGCCGCCCGCTCCGCTCTCTTCCGACGCCGAGTTTCTCCGCCGCATCTACCTCGATCTCACCGGCCACCTGCCGGAACCCGCCGAAGCTCGCCGGTTCCTCGCCGACCCTGCGCCCGCCAAGCGCGAAAAACTCATCGCTTCCCTCTTTCCTCCGCTCCCCGTGACAGGAATGCGGTCCATCTCTACCCACCCTTTCCTCGACCGCTGGACCTACTGGTTCAATGACCTGTTCCGCAACGGCCAATTGCTGGAACAGGGCATCAACACCTTTTACGACTACATCTACAAATCGTTGCTGCTGAACATCCCCTACGACGAAATGGTCAGGGAGATGATAACTGCCTCCACCGTGTCCACCTGGACCAACGGACCGGCCAATTTCATCGCCCGGAGCCACGTGTTCGAAGGTGATGGCTACATGATGAACCATGAAGACACGGCGGACGAGATTGCCATCGCCACCACAAAGCTCTTCCTCGGCGTGAACCTGGAATGCATCTCCTGCCACGATGGCAAGGGGCATCTGGAGAAGATCAATCTCTGGTTGACCCGCCACAAGCGTTCCGATTTATTCCGTCAGGCCAGCTTCTTCGGCAAGACATTCATCGCGCCGGTGTTCGGCCGTTCTCCGCAATTCATGGTCAAGGATACGCGTGCGGGCTATGACCTGAAGACAGTATCCGCGCTCCGGCCGAAGCGGGACTCCAACGCCGATATCACCCCCACCTTCGTACTCGATGGCGCTCGCGGCGAAAGCACCGAGAAACCTCGTGAAGCCTATGCCCGCCTCATCACTTCCCATCCGCAGTTCGCCCGCGCCACCGTCAATCTGGTTTGGGCCGAACTGATGGGGCAGGGAATTGTCGATCCCCCGTTCGACTTCGATCTCGACCGTCAGGATCCTTCGAAGCCTCTGCCTGCCGGGTGGACTGTGCAGCCGTCCCATCCCGAACTGCTCGACGCGCTGGCCGCCGATTTCCGCGCCAACAATCACGACCTCCGCAGGCTCATCCGCATGATTGTCTCGTCTCGTGCCTATCAGCTTTCGGCAAATCATCCTGGCCCTTGGAAAGCGGAGTACGACACCTACTTCGCCCGCCGCGTTGTGCGCCGGCTCTCCGCCGAACAAACCTGGGACGCCATCCACCAATTGACCGCGGCACTGCCCACCTACAAGGTGACCTTCTCCGAACAGAAGGTCGGCTACATCAACCAGACCCATTCTCCGCAGGATGTGGAAAAGACCAATCGCGCACTCTACAAAATTCTCCAGGCCTTTGGGCAGTGTGATCGCTATACCGCCGAGGCCGACCGCCGCCCGAACATGATCCAATCGGCGTTGCTCATGAACGACAAGACGCTGCGCGAGGCCGTGAAAGTGCGCAAGGGCGGGAAACTGGAGGCGATGCTGCAGAATCCACCGGAACAAATCGTCGATGATTTGTTCTGGGCCGCGCTCTCCCGCCAGCCTTCCGCAGTGGAAAAGAAGATTGCCGGCGATGTGCTGGCCGGCAACAAGGAACAAGGAGTCGAGGATCTCGTCTGGGCGATGTGCAATCGCCTCGATTTCCTCTTCTACTAGGAGCGCATGATGAAAACCGCCATCCCCACGCTCGGCCGCCGCGAATTGCTTCGTCTCGGAGCGCTCTCCATCTCGGGTTATGATCTGCTGCCACTGCTTGCGCCACGCAACGTGCAGGCGCAATCGAAAGTCAATCCCCGGTCCTCGGCCGATTGTGTCATCTTCCTCAATCTGCTCGGCGGCCCCTCGCAGATGGATACCTTCGACGTGAAGGAAGGCAAATGGGGGCCTGAGAACCGCGGCATCCGCACGGTGAAGCAAGGCTACGCCTTTCCCGCCGGGCTCATGCCGAAGCTGATAGACCACCTCGACGATCTGCTGGTGGTGCGCTCCATGGAAGCCTGGGAGACAGTGCATTCGCGCGGGCAGTATTACCTCCAGACCGGCCACGCCGTCAGCCCCGCCCGCGGCAAAGAGATGCCCTCCATGGGCGCAGTCATCGCCTATGAAACCGCAACTCGCCGCAAGGAATCCGATTTCCTGCCGCCTTTCGTGGCCATGAATTACGACGCCAACAACATGTACGGCCCGCTGCAGCGCGAAGGGTGTCTCGCCAGTGAGCACTCCCCGCTCACGCTCGATCTCAAAAGCGGTAGCCTGCCGTTTCTCGTGGAAGAACAGGATCGCACCCGCCTCCAACAGCGCTGGGATCTGCTCACCCGGTTCGACACCAGCCGGCATGCCCTTCGCGCCGATTCCCCTCAACCTGTTCGCCAGTTCGACAGCTTCGGGAAAGCGGTGTTCCGCATGATGGACAACCCGGCCATCGCCAAAGTCATGCGGCTTGAGGAGGCCGAACGCAAAGCCTACGGGGCCTCCGCCATTGGCGACGCTTGCATTATTGCGCGCAACATGGTCGCCGCAGACGCCGGCGCTCGCTTTCTTTTCCTCACCCACGGCGATTGGGATCATCACGGCAACATCTATGGTAAAGACGGCAAGGGCGGCGTCTACAAGATGTGCGCCGAACTGGATGGTGCGCTGTCGGCTCTTCTGCTCGATCTGAAACGCACCAAACGCCCCGATGGAACAAGCCTGCTCGACAGAACCTTCGTGGTTGTGATGGGCGAGTTCGGGCGTACCCCGGGACCTCTCACCGTGAACCTCGGGCGCGAACACTATGCCAAAGCGATGGTGGCCGCTTTCGCCGGGGCAGGCGTCAAAGGCGGCCGCGCCATTGGCGCTACGGATCCCGAAGCCTCTAAGGTGGTTGACTTCGGCTGGAGTCGCAAGCGTCCCATCTACACCGAGGATATCTGCGCCACCATCTATTCCACCCTCGGCATCGACTGGACGAAGCGTCTCACTCATACCCCTTCCGGCCGCGATTTCGTCTACATCGATCCGGTTGCCGGTCAGATGGTCGTGGACTTCCAGGAAGTTCGGGACTTTTTTGTCGGATAACGCGGCCCCCAACCCAGCGCACCATCGATGTGGTACAACAATTTCTCAGGCAGCGCGCCCCCTGCCGGGAAAAGCTCTATATTGAATTTGGGCACAAGTGGAGGAGTCAATGCGGGCCGGCGGAGTATCTGCTTCGCCACCCGCGTTGATTCAGTCAGTGACCGGCGGAGTGCGATTTGGCCTTCGCGGAACACCACCGCGACAGCATCCCACGCAGTTGTTCAGGGAAGAAGGGCTTGGAGAGGTAGTCGTTCATCCCCGCTTCCAGGCAGCGCAGCCGGTCCGTATCCATCGCGTTTGCCGTCAACCCGACGATCGGCGTGGTCGCCGCCTCGTGACCGAGTTTGCGGATTTCCTGCGTCGCCGTGATCCCGTCCATTTGCGGCATCTGCATATCCATAAACACGAGATCGAAGCGTTCCTCGGAAACCCGTTGCACGGCTTCCAGCCCATTCTGCACCACGCTGACGACGCATCCCTCCCGCTCCAGCATTCGCCGCGTGAGCAACTGATTCACCGCGCAGTCCTCTGCGATCAGAACCTTCAATCCGGTCACCGCAACGGTCTCCGCGCGTTGCCTGGGTTCATCCACCTGGTGCGGTGGCGCCGGCAAGGGAAGCATCACCGTGAATCTTGATCCAGCCCCCACTTCGCTCTCGGCGAGAATGTCTCCCCCCATTGCTTCGGCGATGTGCCGGGAAATGGCCAGTCCCAGTCCCGTGCCGCCAAAGCGGCGCGTCGATGAGGAGTCCACCTGCATGAAGCGCTGGAAGAGCTGTGGAATGCGTTCCGCCGGAATACCGATTCCTGTATCCGCCACCTCAAAATGCCACCATGCCTTGTTGTTCTTCTGCCGTACGTACACCCGTAGATCGATAGTGCCTTCCAAGGTGAACTTCACCGCGTTGCCCAACAGGTTCAGCAGCACCTGCCGCAGCCGCATCGGGTCCGCCCAGGCATAATCCGGAGTGGCCGAATCCACTTGCAGGTATAGCCCCAACCCCTTCTTCTGCGCCTCCGGCGCCACCATCCGGATGGAAGACTGCAACAGCTCAATCATCCGCACGCAAGTGGGCTCTAGCCGCAGTTTCCCGGCCTCCATCTTTGAATAGTCCAGGATGTCGTTCACCACACTGAGCAGCGCTTCACCGGAGAGCCGGATGGTCTCCACCATCTCCCGCTGCTCGATGTCGAGCCGCGTGGATTGCAGCAGGCTCGCCATGCCAAGCACGCCTGTCATCGGAGTCCGGATCTCGTGGCTCATGGTCGCAAGAAACTCCGATTTCGCCCGTGCCGCGCCTTCCGCTGTTTCCTTGGCCTGCGAAAGCTCCGCTGTTCGCGCATTTACGTGAGCCTCCAGGCGGCGGTTCGACCGTAACAGGCTGCGGTTATACAAGTGGATGGCCAACAGCACAGCCAGACTGGACATCGCGATCAGCGCGGTGCGGAACAACCAGGTCTGGTAGAACCGCGGCGTCACGGTGACCTCGGCCAGAAGCGTCGGCCCGCCCCACGGATTTCCATCGACGGTGCTTTGCGCCAGGAACCGGTAATGCCCCGGCTCCAGATTGGTGTAGCGCGCCACCCGCCGGTCGCCCGCCAGAATCCAGACCGGATCCATTCCTTCCAGCCGGTAGCGATAGTGCCGCGTGCGTGGGTTCTGCAAATCAAGCGCCGCGTACACGAATTCCAATGTGTTGTTTCCCGCGGGAAGCGAAATGGCCTGCCCCAAATCCCAATGCGCGCCGTTCACCAGTACCTGCTCCATGCCGATGCGCGCCATCGGTGGTTTCCCTTGCAGTCGTTGCGGATGAAACCGCACCACGCCTTTCAGCGATGCCAGCCAAATGGTTCCATCGTCATCCTGCCAGCCGGGCGAAGAGGTTCCCAGCCCAAAGTTGATGCTCGGCAATCCGCTTTCTGAGCCGTAGCGCTGGACAAACGGCTCCGGACCCCGTCCCTCTATCCACGCCAGTAACTCATCGCCAGGCGCGGCCAGCAACCCCGATCGAGTTGCCATCCACAACCTTCCCGTTGCGTCTTCACATAGGAAGAAGATCGAGCTTGGTTTGGGCCACCGTGTATGACCGAGAAAACGGCCACGCTTGCGGGAGAACGCATACAATCCGTCGTTCGTTCCCAGCCATAGCAAATCCTCGCCGGATCGCATCATCGTGTACCAGCGCAGCACAGGCGGCGGCGTTGCATCATAGCTTCGCATCGCGCCATTCCTCGCCACAGCAAGCCCATTGCTCCAGGAGAGCATCCACACCGACCCGTCTTCATCCTCGAGAATGGAACGCACCGACGGTATCATGGCCACACGGCGCGCCCCCACCTGCATTGGGGACGCGGCCCGCAACCTCACCACCTCTTCTCCAGTCGAGACCAGCACCTCGCCCTTGCGGCTCTTCACCATCGCCACCTGGGACTCGAAGCGCAGCCCCAACTCAATCGGCATTCTCCGTACGCCCTTCGGCGTAGCGTGCATCAACCCGAGGTGAGATAAAAGAAAAACTCCGCCAAATGGGGCATCGGCGATCGCCTGCACCTGCGGACCGGCCTCGGCCGGCACGGGGATCGCTCGGCCGTCGCGCAGCATGGACAGCGTCGCCGCGTGTGTGCCCACCCAAAGTTCTCCGCTCCTGTCGCGATGGACTGCGCGAACCCGTGGATCAGGCAATCCCTCTCGCACCCCCGTCAGCTGAAACTCCGATTGGCTCAGTCGCGAGAGTTGCCCTTGAGTGGTTCCGAACCAGATTCCCCCGTTGTGATCTTCCGCGAAGGCAGTCACCGCTTCGCCTTCTCCTGGCAGCGTCCGGCATTCTGCGCTCTTGGCCGCGACCCGGCACACAGCCCCTTTTGTCCCTATCCACAAACTTCCCTCCCCATCCTCAAACAGGGAATCGATCGCTCCGCCGGCAAGCGGCAACCGGGTGACCGGGACCGACGCAGTTGGTGGCACTGCGAATTGCCGGATGGATGCGCCATGCGTCGCCACCACCTCACCGCTTCGCCTCTCCAATAAATGATCAGCGTTCGCGAGTTCCGTTGCACCCCCCGCCAACCGTGTCCACCGGCCCGCCTGGCAGGCCCGCACTCCATTCAGGGGCGTAGAAATGTAGAGCCGGCCACTGAGGCCGATATGCAGTGCCTGTGGTTGACCGTCTTCCGGCGGGATTGTGCACACAGTCTTTTTGGTATGCGCACGCGAGCCTTCTGCAATCGCGTGCATTCCCGAACGGTTCGCCACCAGCAATGTTCCGGAAGGATCGCGGCGAAGAGCTGAAATCACCGGGCGAGCCCCGCCATTCAACTCCGCCTGCACTTCGAACGTGGGGTTGGCCAGGGTGAGAAACCGGTCTGGCTTGGCGTGATACAGAATCCCCCGATAAGACCCAACCCACAACGACCCGTCTTTTGAGGCCAGCAACGAACGGAACGAAACGTCGCCATTCACCCCCGGGTGAATCACCGTGGCGCTCGCCCCATCGAACCGCACTAACCCGTTCATCGTCCCCACCCACAGGTATCCGTCCGGGGTGGCCGTCAGCGAAGTGATCGTCTCTTCCGGAAATCCTTCCCGCACCCCCCACTGCTCGAGGGCAAAGGACTTGAGGCTCTGTGTGGGTTCCAGTGCCATTAGCCGGCATTGGATGGCAATCATAACAACGAACGTTTGACTGCGCTTTCCCGGGGTAGTAAGAAACACGGTGTGACCGGGTACCTTTATATTAGTCTAATTGACAGTGTTTTTCCATGGCGAAGTAAGTAATATCTTGCCCGCCCTCTTTGAGAGACAATATAGTCTTGTCCAAGACTTATAAGATTACCCTCGAATACGAAGGCGCCAAGTACAGCGGCTGGCAGGATCAGAACAACGCACGCACGGTCATGGGCGAACTGCGCGAGGCCGCCCAGGATCTCTTCCGCTCGCCCGTCGACATGCAGGGCGCCGGCAGAACCGACGCTGGTGTGCATGCGCTGGCCCAGGTGGCCCACCTCCGCGTCACCACCAAACAGCGCTTTCACCCCGACCAGATCATGCGCGGCCTCAATGACCGCCTGCCCGCTGAGATCGCCATTCTGCAAGTGGAAGAGGTGCCTCATCGCTTTCATGCCCGCCACGACGCCGTCTCCCGCAGCTACGTCTACCAGATCTCGCGCCGCAAGAACGCCTTTGCGAAGAAGCACGTCTGGTGGATCAAGGAACCGCTCGATGTCGAATCGATGCGCGAGGCCGCTGCGCTCCTCGCCGGCCGCCACGACTTTGTCTGCTTCCGCGCCGTCGATCCCTCTAAACCTCTGGAGTCCACCATCGTCGTCGTCGACAAGGCGGAAGTGGAAGAGCATGGCGATCTCGTCCTGTTTCGTATCGAGGCATCTCATTTCTTATGGCGCATGGTGCGCCGTATTGTAGGAATTCTTGTAAAACTGGGTAAGAAAGAAATTACCATCGATCAGTTCCGCCAGTTGCTCGATGGCAAATGCGGCCAAGGGATGAAAGTCTCCGAATGGACCGCCCCCGCCGCCGGACTCTTCCTCGAACGGGTGCGGTACAAGCAGCAGGTGGAGTAGAGTGGGAAGACAATGCTACGCTCATTCTTCTCGCGACGCGACCTGTTCAGCGGGGGCGCCCTGCTGGCATACCTGCAATCCGTGCCGAGCCGTCTGTGGGCGGCCGGACCGTTGCGCATCGGACCGGATATCTTCCAATCCATCGGTGTTCGCCCGCTCGTGAACTGCAAGGGAACCTTCACCATCATCTCCGGTTCGCAGTCGCTCCCCGAAGTCAAACTGGCGATGGAAGCAGCGTCGCGTCATTATGTCCACTTGGACGAACTGATGGACGCCGTCGGCAAGCGCCTCTCAGAATTGACGGGAGCCGAATGGGGCATGGTGTCGAACGGTTGTGCCGCCGCCCTGGCGCATGCCACCGCTGCCTGCATCGCCGGCGCGGATCCGGAAAAAATGCAGCGTTTGCCCGATGCGCGCGGCCTGAAGAACGAAGTCATCGCGCCCGCCTACTCCCGTAACGTTTACGATCACGCCGTGCGCGGCGCCGGTGGTAAGTTCGTCGACGTCCGTAACATTGAGGAGTTCAAGAAAGCCTTCAATGAGCGTACCGGCATGGTCATGGTGCTCGCCGGCCCTGGCGACGATGGCCCCCTCGGACTCCAGGCTCTTGCTCCCATCGCCAAACAGCATGGCGTCCCCGTACTCGTCGACGCCGCTGCCGAGCGTCTGAAAGTTCCCAACGTCCATCTCTCCCGCGGCGCTGACCTCGTCGCTTACTCTGGTGGCAAGTGCCTTCGCGGCCCTCAAGCAGCCGGCCTCCTTCTCGGCCGCAAAGACTTGGTCAAGGCGGCTTGGATCCAATCTGCTCCGCATCACGCCTACGGCCGGTCGATGAAAGCCGGTAAGGAAGAAATCATGGGCATGCTTGCCGCCGTCGAGATGTGGGTCAAGCGCGATCACGATGCCGAATGGAAGGAATGGGAAAGCTGGCTCGACACCATCTCCAAGAGCGTCACTCGCGTCAAGGGCGTCACCACACAGGTCCGGCAGCCGGACAGCCTTTCCAACAACTCGCCGCGGCTGGTCATTCAGTGGGACGGCGAAGCGCTGGGAATCTCTGGCGTCGAAGCGGAAAAACTCCTGCTCGAAGGCAACCCGCGCATCATCCTCGGTGGCGCATCAGGCTCCGAACGCATGGGCATGAAGCAGAGTGCCCTCACCATCATGCCCTATATGATGATGCCCGGCGATGCCAAAATCGCCGCTGAGCGTATTCACGCCGTTCTCTCCAAACCGCCGGCCATCTCCCGCAAAACGCCCGCTGCTCCGTCCGTCGATGTCAGCGGCCAGTGGGATGTGAACGTGCAGTACATCCTCGGCAAAGCCACTCACCGCCTCGTCTTCGAACAGAAGTCCGCTTCCCTCGTCGGCTCCCATCACGGCGAGTTCCTCGATAGCGATCTGCGCGGCTCCGTCTCCGGCAACGAAGTCTTTTTCTCCAGTTCGCATCGCTACGAAGGAACGCGCATCGGCTATGAGTTCCAGGGCCAGGTTTCCGGCGACACCATGACCGGCAAGGTCGGCTTGGGTGAGTACGGAGAAGCTACCTTCACCGCCAAGCGACACAGCTACGGGCGCCCGGGCGGTGTCGTGCGCCCTGTCAAGAACGTGTAATTCCACGTCCGCTCCACGCGTTCCATACTGGTTGCCGCGCCACGGCAAACGGCGCAATCTCCACGCGTGGAGCCACCTCATCCGCCAACTGCCGCATCCCATCCTCTGACGCCACGGTTCTTCTGCCGTAAGCAACACGCAGGCGGTCACCCGGCCGCATCATCACCAGGCTTGTGTCGAACGCCGACCACCCTGTCGAAACCTGCTCCGGCTTGTCGAAGGCATGCGTCGATACGTGCGCCAGCAGCGCCTGGATAGGCGCTTCGCCGCTCACCACCAGAATCGACAGCGGCGCCGCAGTCGCCGCTAACCGCAGATTGCATCGCCCCGGCGTGGCTGCCTCAAAGAATGCGTCAAAACTGAGCGTGGCCATGCGCCCATCGCGATGCACGGCCATATGCGATTCCCGCCCTACGTACAGCAGCGGTCCGTGCGTCTGTGCTCGTTCCGCGCTTCGAAAATCGCGGCCTGCAAACTCGCTGTCGTAATAGCGGGGAAACCGGCTCTCCTTCAGGAACCGGTGCTGCGCCGCCCCCGCGGGCAAGGGCACGGGAACCAAAAGCGTATCGCCCACACACACCGATTGAGGGGCCGAATCAAACCGCACTTGCCGCCGTTCTCCCGCGCGCAGCACCACGATGCGCCCTTCGTCATCGTGAAAGCGATAGCTCGCCGCCTGCTCAAATCGATGCCGGAAATAGAATTCGCCGCTCCGCCGCGGCCGCACGGTCACCAGCCAATAGGCCGCCCCTTCCACCTCCTCCCGGCCTTCCGCCACGATTTCGAAATCGTCGCCATAAGCAGCCCGGAAGTCGCGTGCCAACTCATCCATTACCAACTCATCTTTGCACGCAGCTGCATCACGCGCGGGTCGCGGGCGCTGGTCACCACGCCGAAGGTGGCTGCCCCTATCTGGCTGCCCACGCCTTCAAATTGCGCATGATTGAACGTATTAAAAGTCTCCAGTCCGATCTGGAAGCGCATCCCCTCCTTCACCGGAATGTTCTTCAAAATCGAAATATCCCAGTTGTTGATCCCCGGACCGCGTACTGCATGAATCGGTGCTGTCCCGATGCCCAGCGGCCGGGTCACTTGCCGGAACGCATCGACATTGAAGTAGCGGTTCAGGCTCTGTCCGCGGCCCTCATGGGGATTGCCCACAATGTCCGGCCGCTGCGCCCCGGTATTCCCGCCGAAATTGGCCACGTCCCCGGCCTGCGTAATCATCACCGGCAGCCCGCTTTGGAAACTCGTGATGCCGCTCATCTGCCATCCGCCCAATAGCCGGTTCCCCTTCATCCACGGCAGTTCCCACACGTAGTTCACCGTGAACATGTGCGTCCGGTCCAGCGTCGTCAGCCCATAGTCCAGATCCTTGTTCCGCGAATCGAGCGGCATGCCCTCCAAATGCCCTGTCGCTTTCGACCATGTGTACGACGACTCAAAGTGCAGCCCTTTGGAGAACCGCCGCACAAACGACACTTCCAGCCCGTGATACTTCGATACCGCGCTGTTCTCCGTGTAAGGAATGCTCCCATAACCCAGGAATGGTTTACGCAGATTCGCATTGCCCGGCTGATCCGGGAACGATTGATTCAATTGCGTGGTGCGCGGCAAATGCGATCCGCGCGTGCCCGAATAGCCGATTTCGAGTGTCGCATTGGCGAACAGCTCCCGCTGTATATTGAAGCTCCAACTCTGCACGCTCGGCTGCAGGTTGAACACGTCCAGCGAATTCACGTTCGCCGGAAACAGCCGTCCCGTTCCTCCGGCCGGATTGCTCAGCGTCGTATTGACAATGTTCACCGAATCGACAAACGGCGGATTCCGGTGCCGCCCCACATTGTTCGACGTGCCCCAGAAATAGTTCGTCCCGTAACCGCCGCGCATCACTGTTTTTCCATTCAGGCTGTAGGCAAATCCCAGGCGCGGCCCGAACACATCCTTGTTCGTCCTCATCAACTGCGGCCCGATCGGCAGCCCGCGCCGGTCCTCTCCCGTAATCAGCCCATTCGTCAGATCGCCCGTGCCTCGCACAATCTGCCCGTCCGCCAGCAACTGCGGAGCCTTCGACCGGTCATACAGCCACGGCACGAATGCTGAGATCTTGTTGTTGTAAGCCGCGCCTCCGTTCGATCCCGATATCAGGTAATACCGCACCCCTGCATTAAAGGTCAGCTTCGACGTCACCTTGATATCGTCCTGGAAATAGAATTCGTTGTCCCACTGGCGCACCTCCGTCGATGGATCCACCCCGCTCTCGGTGTAGTTGAACGCTCGCCCAATGAGAAAATCCGCGAACGCGTTGCCCGTCACTCCAGCGTTGAAATTGAATGTGCCCTGTTCATCCGGATTGCTCTGCTCGGCCTTCGTGTGCAGAATCATCTCCGCCCCGATCTTAATCGTGTGCTTGCCGCGGTTCAGCGAAAAGTCGTCCTTCCACGTGTAGATGGGATTTGAGTTGTTCAATACATCCCCCAAGCCCAGCCCCGCAAAGCCCTGCGCGAACGTGATGGTGGGAATGCGATTCAGGTAATTCCCGGGCAGCGCTTCCGTGATGCGCAGATTCGTTGGGCGAAACCCTCCCTTCGGTGCGTTGCTGATCTCGTTGTAGGACCACCCGAAAGTGAACAGATTCACCATCGTCGGCGAAACCACCGTCGTCAGCTTCGTCGTCGCGTTCTTCCCCGGCTTTCCGAACAGATTCGGAAACGTCGGCAGCGTCGATGGGCCCGGCTTCTTGATGTCCTGGTCCTGCGTCCATGTGTCCTGCGCATAGCGGATGGTCCACACCCAGTTCGGATTGAAGTTGTGGTCCCACCGCAGCAACTCTTCCCGATACTTTGTGAACGCCCGCGTGTTGTGCACATAGTTCTGCGCCCCGCTGCGATTCGGCAGCGGGTAAAACGCTTCAATCAGAATTCGCGCATTCGGATCAATCTGCGCCGCCGGAATCACGTTTCCCGCATACGGCGTGCCGCTCGGGTCGCGGATCACCGCGCCGCCGGCAAAGTTCCCAACCCGCTGCAGTTCGGTCGGCACCTGCGCCGTATACACACCCAGCGGAGGTGTTGTGAACGAATCCAACTGCGGTCCCACTCGCCGCGCAAACGAGTTCGACCAGAAAAAGAAATCCTTCGTCTTGTCCTTGTTGTAGCCGCCAAACGAAACCGGCCCCCCGATCGTGTAGCCGAAGTTGTTCAGCCGGATACCCTGCCTGCTGTTCGAAAAGAAGTTCCGCGCATCCAGTTTGTCGTTGCGGAAGTATTCATACAAATCCCCATGGAAATGTTGCGTCCCGCTCTTCGTGACGATATTCACAATCCCGTACCCAAACCCGCCCGAGTCCGCCCCGTAGTTCGATTTCTGCACCTTCACTTCTCCAATGGCTTCCATCGGAGGAAACAGATCCAGCCCACGATTGCCGCCCGTGTCCATCGCCAGCGTTCCATCGTAGGTGTACTTGTTCATCGAAATGCGTCCGCCGTGTACCGCCATCAGCGGATTGCCTTCCTGACCCAATCCCATCTGCCGTCCGCTCTGTTGCGAAACCACGCCCGTTCCCAACGAGAGGAATTGGGTGAAGTTGCGTCCGTTGATGGGCACCTCGGTCACTTGCGTCCCCGAAACCAGCGTCGACACCTCTCCCGTCTCGGTCTTCAACACCGGAGCTTCGCCCGCCACCGTCACTCTCTCCGATACCTCGCCCACTTCCATGGTGAAATTCACGCGCACCGATGCTCCCACGTTCAGCACCACGCCGCGCCGCTCTGCCGTCTTGAACCCTGTCGCGGTGGCCTTCACCACATACACGCCCGGTTGCAGCGCGATCAGATTGTACAGCCCGTCCTCCGTGGTCCGGAACGTGCGCTGCTGTCCCGTCGCCCCGTTTGTGGCGGTGATTTCCGCTCCCGAAATCACCGCCTGTGTGGCGTCGTAGACGAATCCGGTAATGGAGCCTTGATTGGCCTCTTGCGCCCATAGCGCCGAGGCAAGCCAGACGAGTACGATAGAGATTCTCATGTTAGCCCTTCAAATCAGAGGAATCCTATCAAAACTAGCTCTCGCTTCCTTCGCGCTGTATAGTGCCACTGCACAGGACTTCGGAACGGTTGCCAAATCCGGCGGCAACACCCTCCGCTACACCATCCCGCAGGTGGGCCTCCTCGGGGATGGCCGCCTCTTCTCCGTCTTCGGCGTCTCCAGCAAGGATGTGAAGCACGGCCGCGTCTTCGGCGCGTTCTCCTCCGACGGCGCCAAGACGTGGAGCACTCCGCGCCTCCTTGTCGAGGACCCGCCCTTCACCACCGGCGATCCCAACATGCTCATCGATGGCAACACCGTCTGGGTCTACGCCACCAAGGTGAAAACGCCCAACGACATCAAGAAGGCCTGGACTCTCATGATCAAGAGCACCGACAACGGCGCTACCTGGTCTCAGCCGAAAGAGCTCTTCATTCCTCGCCAGTACACGCCCGGCAAGCAGCACAACGGCATCAAATTGCGCGACGGCACATACGCCATGGGCATTAGTTGGGATCGCTGGGCCGAGAAGAACATGAACGCACGTACGGAAGGCGAGATGGATCTCTCCTCCGGACTCCTGCTCTCCCTCGATGGCGAGAACTGGACAATCCACGGCGATCTCCACGCGCCCGTACACGACAAGGTCCGTCCCAGCTTCACCAACGGATTGGCTGAGCCCTCCATTGTTCAACTGGACAATGGCGAACTGTTCATGCTGCTCCGCCACGGCTCCACCCACCATTACGAAGCCCGCAGCAAGGATGGCGGACTCACCTGGTCAAAGCCCAAACCCAGCCCGCTCACCGGCAGCAACACACCGGTCGCACTCTACCGTCTGCAGGGGCAACCGGATATCGTCGCCGTTTGGAACAGCAATCCCCTCCAGCGCTGGCCGCTGGTGACCGCGCTTTCCAAAGACGGTGGACGCACCTGGTCCAACCCGCGCATCCTTTCCAACAACAATCGCCCAGCCAGCTATCCCGGCCTGACCCAGCTCCGCGATGGCAGCATCATCGCCGTCTGGCAGGAGAATACCGCGGACAATGGCCGCGACATCCGCTACGCCAAGTTCACCCGCGAGTGGTTGCTAAGCTGGTAGTTGCATGTGGTACACGATAATGCCGAGCCCCGTTGGCCGGCTTCTGCTGGCCGGCGACGGGAACGCCCTCGCCATGCTCAGCTTCACCTTAGGCTCGCGCGCCCGCCAGCCCGAACCGGAATGGCGCGAAGATGACGCCCCGTTTCGCCAATGGACGGAACAACTGGAATCCTACTTCGCCGGCGAACGCAATCACTTCGACATTCCGCTCAACCCGCAGGGCACGCCTTTCCAATTGAACGTCTGGCAGAGACTTCAGGAAATCCCCTACGGCGTCACCATCTCTTACGGCGAACTCGCCCGCCGCATCGGCAATCCCAATGCATCGCGCGCCGTCGGCCTCGCCAACGGAGCCAACCCCATCGCCATCATCATCCCCTGTCATCGCGTCATTGGCTCCTCCGGCAAGCTCACCGGCTTTGGCGGAGGACTCGACATCAAACAGCGCCTCCTCGATCTCGAGCAGGGTCATCGCCTCCTGGCCGTTGGAGCCGCGCACGCATGAACCGCCGGACATTTCTTGCTTCCGCCGCCGCTCTCGCCGGTTGCGGAAAGAAGCCCAAACCCGGATTCTCCGGCTTCGCCTTCGTTGCCAATGAAGAAGGCAAGGCCATCGCCGCTGTCGACCTCACCGCCATGGCCGTCGTCCGTCATCTGCGGCTCGATCACGCCCCTACCAAACTCGCCGGCGACGCGGCACGCAAAATGGTCTACGCACTGACACCCGAAAGCGGCATGCTGCACGAAATCTCCTCCGGCAAGCTGCAGCGGGAACGCTGGGTCGCGCTGGGCGGTCATCCCCTCGACATGCGCCTTTCCCCCAAGGGCAACAGCATGTGGGTGCTCCTCGATGAGCCTCGTCAACTGGTGGAAGTAACCTTCACCCAGTTGGAAGTGGCCCGCCGGATCGCCCTCCCTGAAAGACCCTTGAATTTCGATGTATCCATCGAGCAGCCCCGAGCCGTGGTCAGCTTCGGTGAGGCCGCCATCGCCGGAGCGGTCGATCTCGAATCCAATAAGCTGGTGCCGATTCCCTGCGGCGGCCCCGTCGGGCTCGTTCGTTTCCGCAAGGATGGCCGCCAGTGGATCGCCGGCCATGCCGAAAAGAAGATCAGTTTCTTCGATACGGCTTCCTCCAAACTCGTCGTCCGGCTCCCTCTCGCCATGCGGCCCGATCACTTCTGCTTCAAAGACAACGGTGGCGAATTGTTTGTGACCGGCGAAGGTTCCGATGGCGTTGCGATCGTCTTCCCCTACTGGACCGAAGTGGCCGAGACGATCCTCGCCGGCAGCGGGCCCGCTGAAATGGCCGCATCGCCGATCACCCTCGATACACCCGAACTGCTCTTCGTCACGAACCCCAAGGCCGGCCAACTCAGCATCATTCACATCGAAACGCGCAAGCTGGTGGCCTCCCTCCAAATGGGTGCCGAGCCTTCGCAGGTCGTCATCACGCCCGATAACCAGTACATCCTCGTTCTCAACCAGCAAAGTGGAGACATGGCCGTCCTCACGCAATCCGCTGCCCGCCGCGCCAAGTTCCCCACCATGCTCACCATGGTCCCTGTCGGATCGAAACCCGTCAGCGCCGTCGTCCAATCCGTCTAAATCAATAGTGGCGACGGGCCTCCAGGTCAGGCCTCCGGGCCGGTCGCAGTTCAGTCTGGGAAGACTGAACAAAATGACGTCGTGTTTCGCAGCTAACGCCACTCGCAGCGCACCCGCCGCTCACTGCACTGCATCCCGCGCCTTGGCCGGCACCAACGCCAACGATAGCACTTGTCCCTTTGCCAGTAGCCTCTGCCGCAACTGCGCATAGCCGATATCCTGAACAGCCTTGCCGGTCTCCAGCACCAACACAGCCGCAGCGCCGGTTGCCTGGCCCAAGGAAAGAAACGTCTGTTCCAGCCGGATGGCGCCGTAAGCCACATGGCTCGAAGACGGACAAGTCGGCGTCAACAGGTTCACCACCTCGCTCTTCCGCGGTGTCAACGCGCGATAGGAAATCCCAAACGGCCCCCAATTGTTGTCATCGAACACAAAGCCCTCGTTGTAAGCGGCTCCGTCGCGCACGATGCGACGCACACTGTGCGTGTCCGTGGGCCAGAATGCCACTGCCACCGGATCCGGCACCTGCCCCGGATTGATGCGCCGCGTGTGGTGCTCCGTCATTACGAAATCCGACACCATCCGCCGTCCATCGCGCACATACAACTGCCGTGGGAAATTCCCGTTGTCTGTGAACTCGTCTTTGGCCAACCCCCACTGGCTCCACACTCGCCGAGTCTCTTCCGGTACCTCCGGGTCATTGGCCAGAAACCACAGCAAGCCCTCGGTGAACTCACGGTGAAACGCATACAGCCGTTCGCGAACCGCGAAGCTCCCGTTGGGCCACTCGCGATTCATCCCATAGAGATTCGCCGACAAGTCATGCCAGCTTCCCAGGTCCGTCTTCCCGTTCGGCAGGTTCGCCCCAGGTCTCCACAACTTTCCCCCAGCCTTGGCGTAGCGCACGTAGATCTCATACTGCCCGCGGTCAAAGCCCGCCGGCTTGCGAAACGGCACACGGTTGCCCGCCTCACGCGTCAAACACAGCCGGAAACAAAATGCCTGGATATTGTTGTCCCCATCGCCCGCCGTCCCCAGCGGCTCATCCTGGATCGTCGGGATCAAGCCGCTCGCCGCATTGCCCGGCACCCGGTACGGGTCCACCCGCACCTGAAACTGCGCATGCGTCGTCTCGCCGCGAATGCCGTTCTTGGTCTCCCCATACTTCGCGTTCGCTTCGCGCCCCCAGGTCATCCGGACTCCCGATGCGGTCAGCAGGTCGCCCTCCATCGTCGCATCGAGAAACACCTTGCCCTCCACACGCAATCCCGCCGCCGTGTGAATCGCCGCCAGCCGCCGCGTTCCCGCTACCCATTCCACTGCCGCTTGCAGTGGCTCGCGCAATCGCTGCCGCCGGTGCACCACCACTTTGGCCTCGCGCAGCCATTCGTCAAACACCGCTTCCACCACGTGCGACTCGAACTTGTACACCGGTTCGCTCCGCCGGTACTTCGCCCCCACCCTGCGGTAAAACTCCGCCGCCAGTCCGCCCACCGCGATGTCGTTGCGGAACCAGTGATTGTTGATGTCGGCACTCCCCAAGCCGTCCACCATGATGCCGCCGATGTGTGCTTCCGGCGCAACAATCACAACGCTCCGCCCGCTGCGGCTGATCTCCACTGCCGCCGTAATCGCGGCAGCCGTGCCGCCGTAAATCACTACCTCAGGAACTGCGGCGGCGCTCGCAAACGCCGCCGCGAATAGAAATACAATCAGAAGCATTCGAACGAAGAGCGTAGCGCAAAACTAGAGCCGCCGTTTACCACGCGAACACACGATCCCGGAATTGGTTCCCGTGTTCGGCGTCCTGTACCCAACCCATCATCTGCGCCATGTAGCTCAAGCTCCGCTCATAGTCCTCGCCTGTCCACGGGTCGATCAGATACAGCACCGGCCCGCCGCTGGCCATCGGCTTGATCCCGATCACGATCACGAAGTGGTTCTCAATTCCTTTGCCGAAAACCGTGCGCAGTGTGTTCACCGCCAGTGGGCCCCGCTGCAGATGCGACGTCCAGAATCGGGTGGTGTGAAAATAATCCGCATCGGCCCGGCTCGAAACCAACTGCATCCCGTAAGCCCCCTGAAATAGCGGAACATTGTCCGCGCTCGGCAGACCCGTGTTGCTTGAGTACGTATCCAGCCACTTCTGTTTCCCCTGCCGCGCCTGCTCAATCACGTAACGAATTCGCCCATCGGCAATCAGCCCCGCCGCGCTGCCTTCGCCGTATTTCCAGAAGTACATCATCGAAACCGTGGTGATCCAGCACGAACTGGTCATCGGCTGCTTCATGCGAGGGATGTTGATCGCGCCCGGACAGAACAGCACGTCTTCATTCACCGGTGGATCCGGAGCCGTATACAGCTGGTCCAGCCGCCCCAGCGTCTCATTGCCGGCTTTGCCGTCATGCCGCGCCAGTTTGTACGCCTTCTGGAATGCAACAACCGCAGCTTCCGTCTGCTTGCCGTAATACCCGGTGGCGCCATCGGGTATCGAAATGCGCCAATCCCCAAGCTCAATCAGTGCCCGCTGCAGCACCGTCACCGCTTCGTGCTGTTCGTTCAGCGCCAGCGGTGGAGCATTGTTCAACGCCTGCTGCAGCCGTTTCGCCGCCTTCGCGCTGATCCGCGGAGTACGAAACCGTGGCGCCCGCAGCTCATAAAATAACGCTGCCTCCTCATACCGCTCTTGCCGCGTCTTTCGCGTGAGTTCTTGTGTTTCCGTTGCCATGGGGTGTCTCCTTAATACCGGGCGTCCCACTGAATGATGCGCTTCAGCACCTTCATCTGCTGCAGCATGCTTGGTTTGTTGTGCTTCCACACCGTCATCACCACCGCGCGATGGCGTTCCTTCTCCGACACCTTGCCATCGGCGACGCCGAGGATCTTCCATGCCTCCTCGCCCAGCGCGATAAAGTAGCTCCCCGAAGAGTGCGTCAGTTGCTCCGGCGCAACGTCGCCATGTACCACCAGGTAGCCATGCACATTGCGGCAACGTTTATCCGAAATGGCGTAATTGAAGCGGTCCGTGCCCGATCGGCTCGCCAGGCCCATCAGCCGGCAGTACAGACCCTTGTTCTTTTTCAGGAAATCGGCACACGCTCCCAGGGCAGGGTAGTGGTCCGGAACAGGAATTGACTTGTTGAGTGGAAAGTTCCAAACCTCTCCCCAGGCCGCGATGTCCTGGTCGAGGTACTCCGCATACTCACCGGTGGCAAACTCTCCATTAATTGTTTTCACCCGAAGGCTGCTCATGTTGTTTGTCCTCCTGCCGCGTAAGCGGATCGGTAGGACAAAACGGCTCAATTATTTTCGCAGCGCCGCCTCAAATTGTTTTGACCCCGCCAGAATCTCGTTGTACAACGCCCCGGCCGGCGGCAGCAGCTTCAGCGCCTTGCGCGATGCTTCCACGGCCGCCGCCGCATTTCCGCTGCGAAAATAGGCCCACGCCAGCGTGTCCAGGCAGAACGGGTTCTTCTCCTGCGAGGCCTGAACCGCTTTCAGCGCGTACTGCAGCGCCTCCTGCGGCTTGCTCAGGGCAGGGAACGGATTCTTGTTCAGCGCATCGGCATACTCGTTCCACTCGCTCAGGGTCGATCCCGGCCGCTCCACCAGTTCTTTGTGCAGCCGCAGGCTATCGGCCATCGATCTCTCCGCTCCCGCCCGGTCCCCCATCGACACCAGCCCCTGTGCCTGCCGCGTCAAGGCAAACGCCAGCGTCTTCGCCACCCGCAGGTCCGACGCATCGATCTCATGCGACGCCTTCATCGCCGCAATCGCCTCGGCGTAAGCGGGCGCGGCCGTTTGAAAATCGCGTAATCGCTCCAACGCCGCCGCCGCATAGATGCCGGTTGTGCCCGCCGCCGCCCGCGCCAGCGCATTGGCCGGTTGCGCCTGCACCAGGTCCTTGCACAACTCCATCGAGCGCCGGAAATGCGTCAAGCCCTCTTCCGTCTTCCCCTGCAGCCGCAGCACATTGCCCAGATTGCTATGCGTCAGCACCAGAAGGTACTGCATATCCCGATCCGCCTTGTGCGCCGCATAGTAAGGTTCGGCATGCCGCAGGCTCTGCCGGCACGCCTCCAACCCCTCCGCCGTCTTGCCAAGCAAAGGAAACAGATTGCACAACCGGTGCGTCGCCATCCCCGCCAGCTTCGCATCCTTCGGCGCCACCACCGCCGCTTCCCGCAAGGCGCGCCGGAACCACTCCACCGCCCGGTTCGTATCCCCCGCTGACCAGTATCCGTCCCCCAACTTCATCCGCGCATACACCACTCCACGCGCATGTCTCGGCTCTTCCGGCTGCATCTTCGCCAATCCCTCGCGAATCGCCAGCGCCTCCTGGAACGTGCGCAGCGCATTCGGATTCTTCCCCGCCAGATACATCGTCGACTCCAGATCACCCATCCGGTCGTACACCTCCGCCAGCTCTTCCTGCAACGCCGCATTGCCCGCCGCCTGCCGGGCCAGCGCTTCCAAATACCCGCGCGTCTTCTCGAGCAGCACTTGCCGGGCCGGTGTAGCCCCCGCCAGGTGCCGGATTCCGTCATGCAGCTCAAACAGCAAGGATCGCGCCAGATCGTGCAGATCCGATGCCCGTGCCTCGGCATTCGATCGCTGCACCTGTGCTTCGCTCGCCATCCGCTCCGCCTCGGTGCGCTGCCGCCGAGCCTCCTCCGCCTGCTGCATGGCAATCCGTGCCTGCCGCATCGTGGAATAAATTCCGCCCGCCAGCGACGCCGTCAACAAAGCCGCCACCGCGAATGCCGCCTTGTGGCGATGGACAAACTTCCGCGCCCGGTAGGCCAGCGCGTTTCCCCGCGCCAGCACCGGCTTCCCATCAAGGTACCGCTCCAGGTCGAGACGCAACTCCTCGGCCGAGCCGTAACGTTCCGCCACCTGCCGTTCCACCGCCTTGGTGAGGATATGATCCAGGTCCCCCCGCAGTTTCCGGCACAACCGGCCATCTCCGCTCCGCCGCGCAATCTCGCTCGGTGCCAATGGCTCCTCAGACGAGATGATATCCACCGTCTCCAGCAACCCCGCGGGCTCTTTCCCATAAGGCCACTTGCCAGTCAGCAACTCATACAGAATCACGCCGAGTGAGTAAACATCAGCGGCCGTCGAAGGTGGCGCTCCCCGCAATTGCTCCGGGCTCGCATAGCGCGGCGTCCCGAACGCGATGGTCTCTCCGCCGCCCGTGTCTCCGCTTTCCAGCGCCTTCGAGACTCCGAAATCGAGCAGCTTCGGTTGCCCCGATTTCTCCACCAGGATGTTCCCCGGCTTCAGATCCCGGTGCACAATCAGCTTCTGATGCGCGAACTGCACCGCCGCGCAAACGTGCAGGAACATGCGGATCCGTTCCTCCACCGATGGCTGCTCTTGTTCGCAGTAGCGGTCGATCGGCAAGCCGTCGACATACTCCATCACTAGGTACGGCACCCCGCTTGTGGAAGTGCCGCCATCGAGAATCCGCCCAATCGAGGGATGGTCCAGCGACGCCAGGATCTGCCGCTCGCGCGCGAACCGCCATTGAAACTCATGGCTGCCCCCCGCGAATCGCATCACCTTCAGCGCCACCTGCTTGCGAAATGCCCCATCCTCGCGTGTGGCCAGAAACACCGATCCCATTCCGCCCTGGCCCAGCAGCCGTTCCAGCCGGTACGGGCCCATCACCTCACCGGGAGACACCACCGAAGCGGGTGCCGGCTCTTCCTGCTGGTGCGATGCGATCAATTCCCCCAGCATCGGCGCCAGCGCGGAGTCCTCCCCTGGCAGCGATTCCAGCCAGGCTCTCCGCCGCGACTCCTCCATCGCCAGCGCCTGATCGAACAACTCCCGCAGCCGCGCGTACTGATGTGGCGTTAACGACTCCATGTCGCGCTAGTTGGATAGTCTACTATGGATCGCATGGGGGAACCGAGGGAAGAGCCGTTAACGGCCTTGCTGCTTCGCTGGCGCAGTGGGGATAGCTCCGCCGGCGCCGAGCTCTTTGCCCTCACCTACGATAACCTCCGCCGCCTCGCCTCCCAATATATGAAATCCGAGGCCCCCGGACACACTCTGCAACCCACCGCGCTGGTGCACGAATTGTATCTGCGGTTGACCGCGGGCAACGCCGTCGAATGGAAGGATCGAGCCCATTTCTTCGGCGTTGCGGCCCGCCAATTGCGCCTGATGCTGATCGACTACGCCCGCGCCCGCACGGCCGAGAGCCGCGGCGGCGGACACGTGGTCGTCGCCCTCGATGAAGCCCTCGACGCCGGCATCGCCAAAGAGCAAGCGCTGCTCGACCTCGAAGAAGCCCTCGTGCGCCTGGAAAAAGTCGACCCCCGCGTCGCCCAGTTGATCGAACTCCGCTTCTTCGCCGGACTCACCATGGAAGAGTCTGCCGAAGTCCTCTCCATCAGCCTCGCCACCGTGAAACGCGATTGGGCCTTCGCCCGCGCGTGGCTCCTCCGCGCCCTCACCAAATGACCTGCAAAAAACACCCTTTAGTGCAATAATCAGGTTAACAGCCGTCCTGCTTTGCACACGCGACTCTGTTACCGAGCCGCGACCGTGAGGGAGCGGTTTAGACGCCGGCCTTCACCGATCTTTTCAGTTTCCTACAAGGAGGGCTATGACCCTCCGATTTTGTGGAATGCTCCTCCTCGGGCCTGCCGCCGTGGGCGCATTCGACGGGGCCCGCTCGACGCCCCAATTTTCCCCAACAACTGATCCAACCGTTGTCGGCGGCGGCTTTCAAGTGCGCGTGACTGAGGGGGGAATGCGCTTCCACCCTGCTCGCGGCGGACCATCGCTCGATGTGCAATTCGCCGCCAGCGGAACCAGTGCTGTCTCCCCATCCGGTCATTCCATCCGCCAGCGGAACGTCTACCCGGGCATCGATTTCGTGTTGTACCGGGGCGCAGCAGGCGTCGAGTATGACTGGGAAATCTCTCCTCACTCGACACCTGCCGCCATCCGCATGGTCTTTCCAGCCAACGTGCGGTTGCACATCGACGCGGACGGTGACCTTGTTGCAAGCCGTGGACAGGAGGTGTTCCGGCACAAAAAACCCTTCATTTACCAGAAAACCACACAAGGGTGCATGCGAATTTCCGGACAATGGACGCTGCGGCAGGGTACGGAAGCCGGCTTCCTCGTCGGCCCCTATGACCGGAGCAAAAAGCTGATCATCGACCCGGTAGTGGTGTATTCCTCAGGCATCGGCGGAACTCCATCTGGCGCCATCGTCGACAGAACACAAAAGATGGCCGTCGACAGGGAAGGCTCTGTCTACCTGGCCGGCTTTACCGAAACCGAAGATTTCCCCGTTACCGCAAACGCCTTCCAACGGGTCAGCGGGGGCAGACGAGACGCCTTTGTCGCCAAGTTCAGCAAAGATGGCCACCGCTTGGAATACTCGACCCGTATCGGCGGCTCTGCCGATGAGAGCGTGACTGCCTTGGCCGTGGACTCCTTAGGGAATGCGTATGTAGCGGGAGTCACCATGGGCGACTTTCCAGGTGGAACGCCCGTTTCGTTTCCAGGCCGCTTTATCTGCAAAGTCAGCGTGGAGGGCGCTCACTTGGAGTACTGCTACATGCTCGCCGCGCAGGTATCCAGCATCGCGGTAGATGAGCAGGGAAGTTTGTATTTTGCCGGCGGGTCCAGACAGAATCTGCCTATTACAGCCAATGCCTACCAAAAAGAACGGAAAGGAGAGCTGGACGCTTTCCTCGGAAAATTATCGCCGTCGGGAAGCCTGGAATACCTCACCTATTTCGGCGGCAGCCAGGAAGACACCATCGCGTCCATCGCGATTGACCGGACTGGAGCGGTGTATGTCGCTGGAACAACGAATTCCGCGGATCTCAGTGCTACGCCGGGCGCCATTCCGCGCCCCTCGCCCTTGACCTGCAACGAGAGTCGATGCTACGACGTATTCGCCGCCAAATTTACACCCGCAACTTCCTCCCTGCACTATCTCACCTATCTGGGTGGCAGCGATAACGACACCGCGTCGAGAATTGCAGTGGATGAAGAGGGAAGAGCCTACATCGTGGGAGAAACCAACTCCTTGGACTTCCCCGTCACGCCCGGCGCCGCCGAGCACGATTTCCAGAACGTAACGACGTTTGTCGTGAGGCTTGCCCCTGACGGAACCCGAGCCGAGTATACAACCTTCCTTTCCGGCTTCGACGGTTTTTTCCGCGAAGTGACCGTGGATGCCGAGGGCAAAGCGTACGTAGCGGGAGACACGACTTCCTTTGTCATCCCGCAAGTGGATCCTATTCAGCCGGGCAGAGGAGAACGATTCAATTCTCCGCTCCCCTTGTGCAAGACCTCGCCCCCGAGTGGCCAGACCACGTGGTGCAGGGATGGATTGATTCGAGTATTGAGCCCCGATGGAAGTTCTGTCGTGTTTTCCTCTTTCTTGGGAAATGAGTACCAGGACTCGCTGGTCGGGATTGCGCTCACCGCCGAAGGTGACTTCATTGTGGCCGGCGATGCTCCGGATTCTCCGCCCGCCTTGCCGCTGCCGGGCTCGCCGCGATCCAGCCTGTTTGCCACCCGTATCCGCCCTGCCGGCCAACCAATGCTGATCCGGAAACAGTGGATCTCGAGTCTCGCACTGGATACCTTTTGCCCGGGAGAGGCAATTACGCTTTATGGCAGGAACATCACCAACAGCGAAGGCATTCTTGCCGCGCAACCCCCACTCCCTCTGGAAATCGACGGAATCTCGGTGGAAATCGACGGAACAAAGCTTCCACTGCTTGCCGTGGCGAATGTCGATGGATTGGAACAAATCAACATCGTCATTCCCTACGACTTTCCCCCACCCTCTTCGTTACTGAACCCCACATTCTACCCGATTGTCATTCAAAATCGGGACCGGCGCACCTTGCCTCTTTGGATCACACCGTGGCCTGGCGTGGTTCTGCTCTACCGGCAACCAGATAAAACGGCGATGCTGCACCGTCCCGATGGAAGCCTTGTCAGCCGCGGGAATCCAGCCCGCCGGGGCGAGATAGTCACAGCCTATGCTACGGGTATGGGCTCTGTGGATCCTCCGCTCCCAGCAGGGGCGGCAGCTCCACTGGATACTCCAACGCGTGCGCTCATTGAATTCACAATCGAAGTGGGAGGAGTCCGCACCGCCAAGATCTTCGCGGGTCTTGTTCCCGGTGTGGTCGCTCTATATCAAATCCAGTTCGCTATTCCCGAACCCGCACCTTCGGGCGAGGTTCCCCTTCGGCTCTTCCATCTGGCAAACGGCGGGTTCGATTTTTCTTACGGAACCTTCGTGCAGTAACGTCCTAGTGCGGCGGCGGAATCAAAAACTCCACCGGCCGCACTCCATACTGCGACGGCAACGTCTTCCAATCCACTCCCCCGCGCGCGTTCCAATCATACAAAACGGTCCCATCCTTCACCGTCATCTCGCACTGCAGCCGCTGCTTCCCAACCACCCGTCCCCCCTCCGGATCCGCAAACCCAAACTCCCCATCCAGCACCCGCCACACAGCCACATCCGCAAAGGCGCCCACCGTGAGATGGCCCACCTCCGGATGCCGGATCTGCTGCGCCGGATTCCACGTCGAGCGCAGAATCACATCCTTTAACGGCATCCCTGCCGCCAGCATCTTCGACATCGTCGTCGGCATATCAAACATCGGCCCGTTCATCGAACCTGTGTGCAAATCGGTGGAGATCGAATCGGGATAGAACCCCAGCGCAATCGCCGGAGCCGCATTCCGCCACACGAAGCTTCCGCCTCCGTGGCCCACATCGAATTTCACACCCCTTGCCCGAGCCTGTTTCAAATACTCATACAGCTTTCCGTCCGGTCCAATCACCGGTACCGGTCCGCGGAAGAAATGCGTGCTGATATCGCCCGGCCGCAGCCGCTGCGTCACCAGTTGCCAGTACGGCCGCTCTTTGCGAAACCACCCGAAGTCCACCATGATCGGCACATCGGCCAGCCGTCCCGCTTCCAGCGCCCGGTCCACCGAAGTCCAGTCCGGAGCCTCGTAATGCGCCGTCTTCACGCCCACCACCACGTCCTTATGCTTCTTCGCCAGTGCCGCCACTTCCGCCGGCTTCATGTCAGCCGTGGCCTGCTCCACGATATTCGTCAGCATCCCCAACCCGGCAATATTAATGAACGCGAAGATCCGCGTCTTCGCCCGGTCAATCACCGTATGCCGGAACGTCTCGAAATTCCGCCAGCCCGCCGAGCCGGCATCGGCCATCGTCGTCACGCCCGTGCGAAAGCTGAACGAATCCGGCGCGATGCTGTTATCCCCAGCCCAGGCGTCCTTCACACCGGTCGTATGAAACACGTGGACGTGAATATCCACAAGCCCCGGTGTGACGTACAGCCCCTTCAAATCCACCGTCTTCTTTGCTTGCGCCGCCGGCAGATTCTCTCCCACCGCCGCCACTTTGCCCGCACGAATCGCCACGTCGCGAATCGCATCGATGTTGTTCTTCGGATCGATGAGGTGGCCGCCCTTGAGCAGCAGATCGTAGCTTTGCGCGCCGGCCATCGACGCCAGCGCGCTCAGCAAAATCAGCCTATGCATTGACGACGCGTTCCTTCGCCCGATCCCAAGCCAGGTACTTGCGCTTGCGGAAGCTTTCCACGCCCATCCGCGCCGCAACCACGCCGTAGTAGCCCAACGTGCAATCGCACTTCAACGCTTCGTTCTTCCGGATCGCCGCCTGCAGATTCTTGTGATGCAGCGCAACATCCTCGGCGCCCTGCTTCGTGTAGGTCACCGGCTTCACTTCGCCTTCATACAGCTTCTGCGGCGTAATCGTGAATCCCGTGCGCGTGAACTCCAAGGTAGCCTTGTGCCCGCGCAGCATGTGTGTCACCGGCGTGTCGTTCGCCATCGACGACACCAGTTGAATCGTCACGCCTTCCGGGTAATCCAGCAGCATGTTGAAGGTGTCTGGAATATCCGCCTTGCTGTTCGGGAACTGGAACTTGCCACCCGTCGCCACCACTTTGTCCGGGAACGTCAGCCCCAGGGACTTGATCAGCCGGGTCACGCGATGCACAAACAGATCGGAGGCGATGCCGCCCGAATAATCCCAGAACCGGCGCCAGGAGAAGAACCGTTCAGGATCAAACGGCCGCTTCTTCGTATTCCCCTGCCACGTGTTCCAATCCAGATTCTCGCCCGGCTTCGCGTTCGGCTTTTCTTCGTACAGCCAGAAATCGTCCTTGTGGTTGCGCGAATAATCAATCTGCGCCAACACCACCTTCCCCAGATACCCGTCTTTTACGTATTTGTTGGCCTCGGCATAGGATTCATCGGACATGCCCTGCACGCCCACCTGCATCTTGATTCCGGTGGCTTTCACCTTCGCCACTACCCGCTTCGCCTCGTCGATGGAGTACGTCATCGGCTTCTCGCAGTACACGTGCTTGCCCGCATCGGCGGCATCCAGCGTAATCTGCGCATGCCAGTGCTCCGGCGTCGCGTTCAGAATGTAATCAATATCTTTATCGGCCAGCAGGTTCTTGTAACCCTTCACCACCTTGCCGCCCGTGATCTTCGACGCATCTTCGGCTCGCACATCCCACAAATCGCAAACCGAGGCGACTTCGATATTCTCCGCTTCTTTCATGCGGACCAGCGCGCGCATGTGCCCGCCGGCCATGCCCCCGCAACCGATAATACCGATCCGGAGCCTGTCATTGGCCCCGATGACGCGATTGTACGCCGCCGCGTCGAGCGACATGACAGTTGCGCCCGCGGCCAGAAAATTTCGACGGGAGAGGGATTCCATGGTTGCTATTGTAGGACTGGAATACATGATTTGTCATGCATGAAGAGCAACATGCAGTCTTGACAAACATCCTCCGTGACATTTCCACTTTGCCTTGACAAACATGCAGACTTGCTTGACGCAAGGGGCAGATACCGTTATTCTATGTGCCGATTCCAGGAAAGAAAAGGCTTCTCGATGAAATCTCTGCTACTCGCTGCTCTATTGGCCATCGTTCAGGAACAGGGCTTTGCTGGGCTCTTTGCAGGTCCCGGAGTCTTTTCAGTGGTGGATCGTCATCAACCCGAGTCACCTATTACTTTCGATCTGTCGCAATTCTCGGTAGTGGACACGCCCGAAGGGGTCCGATTTCAGGGCGTCATTGAGGGACTGATCAATCTCCAGGGTGATTCGCATTCCACCGGAGGCCTCCAATTGCGTGTAGAGCGTCCGCTTTCTCCGATGGTTGATATTACCCTTCGAACAAACCTATCGCTAACTGTCCAACTTTCAGCCAATGTGACTCACGGATCAGTTAGCGTTCAGGCTCAAGCAGGTCAGACCGACCCTTTTAACCCTTTGTTCAACTGCACTGGGGCTTCACCCGTCAGTAGTTCCGATAATCCGTTGTCAGGCCCTTACCACGGCATCTCCTACGAACAACCTTGCACCAACATGTACGCTGACACTTTTGTTGGCTTCCTTGAGTTGACTTTTTTGGCCATCGGAGGTGGCTCCATTCGATTTGAACTGGGTGACGACGTGGTTGCGGAGGCAAGGCCGGGGGCCATACCCGAACCACCCACCCTTACAATGGTGCTCCTGGTGATGGCATGCCCCCTATTCCGCAATAGGCGGTTCTTTGGCCTGACATCTCCGGCTCGAAAATGGCGGGTTTGACACACCCCCCCATCCACCGCTAAACTAAACTCTTTGGGGTACTTCGACAGGACAGGAGCAGTGCGCCTTCCGGTCCCTCCCCCGAGACAGTAGCAAATCCTCCGGAAAGCGCTCAGAGATCATAACCAATGCCAAAACGTACGTTTCAACCGAATAACCGTAAGCGCGCCAAAACACATGGCTTCCGCGCGCGCATGGAAACCAAGGACGGCCAGCAGGTTCTCTCCCGCCGCCGCGCTAAGGGCCGCTGGAAGTTGACCGTCTCCGACGAACGCGTGGTCCGCTACGCAAAGATGAAGTAGTCTGCCCGACCGTACCCGGCAATTTCCGTTCCCAAAGAAAAACCACTTGCTGAAGTCCAGCGAGTTCCGCCGCGTGTATGACAACGGTTCCCGATACTCTGGTCCCCTCTTCACGGCTTTCTTCCTGGCTAACCAGGAACCACTTGGGCCTCGCGTGGGGTTCACTACCCCTCGCGCCCTCGGCCGCGCCGTGCGGAGAAATTTTATGAAACGCCGCCTCCGCGAGGCCGTCCGCATGCAGCTTCCTTCCATAGCCCCGCAGTGGGACATCGTCATCAATCCGCGAAAAGCCCTGCATGACGCCCCCTGGCCCGCCGTGGAAAAGGAACTCCGTAAATTGGTGGCCCGATGCGGGAACTCGTAGTCCTCTTCCTGCGTTTCTACAAACGGTGGATCTCCCCGCTGTTGCCCTCCGCCTGCCGCTTCCATCCCACTTGCTCCGACTATATGCGGCAAGCCGTGGAAAAGCACGGCGTGCTGCGCGGCGTCTATCTCGGCCTCATACGCCTCGCAAAATGTCATCCCTTCCATGCGGGGGGCTACGACCCCGTCCAGTGATCTCTTAACCCAATCATGGCCAACGAACCGGCATCGAACAAACCGAAACTACCTGGCAAATCCGGCGAAATGTCAATGGAGGTCCGCCTCCTCATCACTTTCGTCCTCATGGGCCTCGTCTTGTTTCTCACGCCCTACATCCTCAAGAACACGGCGCCCCAGCCGGCCGCTCCTCAGAAGAAGGATGCCGCCGCCCAGAAGCAGGAGCCTCCCAAGGCCGCTCCCGGCGCAACTCCCGCGGCAACTCCTGCTCCCACCGCCGCTGCCGATCCGTCTGCCTCCACCAACATCGTCGCCGAGCGCCAGGACGATCACATCACCCTCGAAACGGACCTCTACCGCATCCAGTTCTCCAACCGCGGCGCCGTCGTCCGCAGTTGGGTCCTGAAGAAATTCTTCGATCAACAGAAGAAGCCGGTGGAACTCGTCAATGCCGCCGGTGGCACCAAACTGGGCTTCCCCTTCACCACCCTCACCAAAGGCACCGCCGTCGCTCCCGATCCCAATCAGGTGCTGTACCTCGCCACGCACGCTCCCAACGGACTCGGCGTCAGCTTCGAATACAACGACGGCAAAGTGTACGGAAAAAAATCCTTCGAGTTTGAAAAGGACCGCTACCTCGTCAAGGTCACCAGCGAACTGCGCGAGCAGGGCCGCAATGTGCCCCATCTGGTCGCCTGGCGCGGCGGCTTCGGCGATTTCTCCGTCATCAACACGCTTTCCACCCAGCACACCCTCTACTTCGATAACAACGAGAACAAACTCATCGTCAACGAAGTGAAGGTAGCCAAGGATGGCCCGGTCTCCGTCAGCGGCCGCTTCCTGTTCGCCGGTCTCGAAGACACCTACTTCACCGCCGTCGCCCTGCCCACACCCGGTACCTCGTTCGAAGTGCAGACCTGGAACGACAGCGTCTCCTTCACCCGCGACGGCGCCACCAAAGACGAGCCCCACATCGGCGTCGCCCTCGGTGGCGATGGCGTGAACAATGCGCGCCTCTTCATCGGTCCCAAAGACGTCCACACCCTCCGCTCCATCGATCCCAAACTCGAGCAGGTGGTCGACTGGGGCTGGTTCGGCCTCATCGCCCGCCCCCTCTTCGCTTCCCTCAATTGGTTCAACGATAACTATATTCACAACTACGGATGGTCCATCGTCGTCGTCACCATCCTCATCAACTTCCTCCTCCTGCCGCTCAAGGTTTCCAACGTGAAATCGATGAAGAAGATGGCTGCTCTTCAGCCGCAGGTGAAGCAGATTCAGGATAAGTACAGCAATCTGCCCATGCGCGATCCGCGCCGCCAGCAACAGCAGGCCGAGATGATGGATCTCTACAAGCAGCATGGCGTCAACCCCCTCGGTGGCTGCGTCCCCATGCTGCTGCAGATGCCCTTCCTGTTCGCCTTCTACAAGGTGCTCACCGTCGCCATTGAAATGCGCGGCGCGCAATGGTTGTGGGTCGCCGATCTCTCCCAGCCCGAACAGCTTTCCCTACGCATTCTCCCCCTGGCCACCATCGCCACTCAGTTCATCATCCAGAAAATGACCCCGCAGCAGCCGGGCGCGGACCCCCAGCAGCAGCGCATCATGATGCTCATGCCCCTCATGTTCATTTTCATCTTCTGGAGTGTCGCCAGTGGCTTGGTGTTATACTGGTTGACCGGCAACGTGGTGGGTATTGCTCAGCAGTACATCTTGAACAAGATGATGGGCGTGGGTCAACCGGCCAAGCCGCCAGAGGCGCCGAAGAAGAAGAAATAGAGCCTTGGATGGAACGTGTCAGAGCGAATTTACACGGTTGAACAACACGGCCCCCGCATCGAAGCGTTTTTGCGCAACGTCATTGACCTTGCCGGCTTCGATCTGGATTTTGAAGTCGCCACCGGCGAGAACCCGCATCCGGAAATCGAGGATCCTGAACTGGTAGTCCGGTTCTGGGGTCCCGATGTGGACCTGGTGCTTGGTAACAAAGGCGAGCTGCTGCTTGCCCTTGAATACCTCACCATGGAAGCGCTCCGCATGCCCTCCGATCATCATGAGCGCCTCTGCTTTGATGCCAACGATTACCGCATGCTCCGCATTGCGGAACTGCGCCTCAGCGCCGCCACAGCCGCTGAGCGCGTAAAGCGTTCCAACACGCCCTTTCGCTTCTCGCCGATGTCGAGCCGCGAGCGCCGCATCATCCACCTTGCCTTGCGCAACGAAACCGAAGTCCGCAGCGAATCCGCCGGCACCGGTCCCTTCCGCCAGGTAGTCATTTATCCCGCCGGCATGGCGTCGCTTCCGGAACCTCCTCCCCGTCCGTTCAACGAACGTCCCCGCTCCGGTGGGCCACCGCCGCGACGTGGTGGACCCGGCGGTGGTGGTGACCGGGATCGCGATCGCCGTGGACCCAGCCGTGGCCCTCGCCGCGGACCGCGCTAGCCTCCACTCTTGCGCCTCAACGACACGATCATTGCCATCTCCACTCCGCCCGGCCGTGGCGGCCTCGGTGTAGTGCGCCTCTCCGGCGCTGACGCCACATCCATCGTCGCCCGCCTGCTCGGCAGCCAGCCCGACTGGCAGCCCTGGCGCTCGTTCCTTGCCACTCTCACCGATGATCAGGAACACTCCATCGATCACGTCGTCATCGCCTATTTCCGCAAGCCGCTTTCCTACACCGCCGAAGACGTCATCGAAATCTCCTGCCACGGCTCTCCCATCGTGCTGCAATACTGCGTCGAACGCTGCTGCGCGCTCGGCGCCCGCCCCTCTGAACCCGGCGAATTCACGCTTCGCGCCTACCTCAACGGCCGCATCGATCTCCCCCGCGCCGAAGCCGTCCGCGATCTCATCGAATCCACCACGCTCTATCAGGCCCGTATCGCAGCCCAACAGATCGAAGGCTCCGTCTCCAAACGCATCCAGCCGCTCAAGAACCAACTGCTCGAATTGATCTCGTTGCTCGAAGCCGGCATCGACTTCGCCGATAACGACGTCGACATTGCCCCCGATGAAGAGATTCTCCGCCGCCTCCATCCAGTCCTCGCCGGGCTGGAGAAGCTGGTGTCCACATTCAGCTACGGCCGCCTCGTGCACAACGGTTTCACCATGGCCATCGTCGGCCGTCCCAACGTCGGCAAGAGCAGCCTCTTCAATCGCCTTCTGGAGCAGGACCGGGCCATCGTCACCGATATCCCCGGCACCACCCGCGACACCGTCTCCGAGGTGGCCTCGCTCGGTGGCGTCCCCGTCAAGTTCCTCGACACCGCCGGCATCCGCGAGGGCAGTGATCTCGTCGAAACCCTCGGCATCGAACGCAGCTACCAGGCTATGGCGGATGCCGACCTGACTCTCGTGGTCCTCGATGCCTCCTCGCCCCTTGACGAGGACGACGAAAAGCTCCTCGAAAAGGCGCGCACGCTCGGCCGCCACCTGGTAGTCCACAACAAGATCGACCTTGCTCCGCAGAGCGCGCCCGGCCTACCCGTCTCCGCACTCACCGGCGCGGGAATCGACACGCTGCGCCAGGCTATCCGCGAAGCCGTCGGATTGGCATCCGAATCCGCACAGGAATCCGGCTTCATCACCAGCCTCCGCCATGAGCAGTTGCTCAAGGAAAGCATCGAAGCCCTGCGCAAAGCCGGTCAAGCGGTCGCCTTCCACATCCCCCACGAGATGCTGCTCCTCGACCTCTACGCCGCCCTTCAACCCATCGACGCCATCACCGGCGCGACAACCGCTGACGACATCCTCAACCGCATCTTCTCCACCTTCTGCATCGGCAAGTAAATCGTCAATTTTCGATATCTCTAAGATTGAATTATTCCCAGATTTAATCGGCAATCCGGGAAAAATTGCCACCCGGAAAATCCTACCGCATCTCTCCATTCTTAAGCCATTGGAAAACCGTCTGCGCCCGTCTGGCCAGCGGATTGCATAACAACCAGCACCCCCGTGCGCTAAATTTACCGAGCCGCGCGCGTCAGCAAGCGGTTTTTCAAATTCAAAGGAGAAATAATGTCCACATTCAGTAAATGCACTCTCGTCCTCCTCCTCTCTGCCGCCGCATGGGGTCAGTCCGGAGGTCAGTGGCCGGTGCAAACCATCGCCGCGCCTGGCACCGCCGGCCTTCCCATGGTCAACATCACATCGCTGCCAACCGGCTACACCACGGAAGTCGTCGCTTCCCTCATCGAGCAGTGCATGCCCTCCCAACAAACCGGAACGCCAGCCACCCAGCCCCCGCAATTGCAATGCACCACCATCTCCGGTAATCCCACCCTCATGATCCGCCAGGGAACGCGCCTCACCCGCGCCGGAGAGACACTGCTGCCAACCGAGCGCGCCGTAACCCAGCAAGGCATTCCGCTCGGCACAAATATAGAAGGCCTCGAACTCATCGACGAAGGGCTCGGTCAATCCACCCCCGTCCTTCGCAGCCTGACCCGCGTCGAAACGCCGGAATTGTCCTGCACGGTTTCCCCTGGCGGCCAATCCGTCCTTACGCACAAAGGCATTCAGAGCTTCGTCTTCAACGACCCGTTGAACATCCTCTACGTCGAAACCATCCACAGCCGAACCACCTTCGCACCGGCCACAACCACCACACCCGGCTCCACCGGATTCTGCGGCGCCAGCACCACGGTCGCCGAATTTCCCATCCTGCACGAATCCACGCGGACACTGCTCCGGATCAGGGGCTTCAACAACGTAAGACCCAACTAAGCGCCGCCCGCAAAGCGGTATCGTATCAGAAATGACGCGCCGCTCTTTTACTGAACTGTTCGCGTTCGGCCAAATGCGGACCCCCACATTTGAATTGAACGAACTCACCATCGCGGACATGCAGAAGGCCCAGCAGTCCGGGCGGTTCACGGCGCGGCGGCTGACCCAACTCTACCTGGAGCGCATCGCGGCCATCGATCAGCGGGGGCCCGCGTTGCGCTCCGTCATTGAGATCAACCCCGATGCGCTCTCCATCGCCGATTCGCTCGACAAAGAGCGAAAATCCGGCCGGGTGCGGGGCCCACTCCACGGCATCCCAATCCTGGTCAAAGACAACATCGACACCGGGGACCGCATGCGAACCTCCGCCGGCTCTCTCGCCCTGGCCGAGTCCATTGCCGCAAAAGACGCACCGGCCGTGGCCCGGCTCCGCAATGCGGGTGCGGTTCTCCTCGGCAAAACCAATCTCAGCGAGTGGGCCAACCTCCGCTCCCCCCACTCCACTTCCGGCTGGAGCGCCCGTGGCGGCCTGACACGCAATCCCTACGCCCTCAACCGCAATCCTTCGGGTTCGAGTTCGGGCTCCGGCGCGGCCACCGCGGCCAATCTCTGCGCCGCTTCCCTCGGCACGGAAACCGACGGCTCCATTGTGTCCCCATCCTCTCTTTGCGGCCTGGTTGGGTTGAAGCCGACCGTGGGCCTGATTCCCCAGACGGGCATCATTCCAATCTCCCGCACGCAGGATACGGCCGGGCCCATGACCCGAACCGTGATGGATGCCGCCCTGCTGCTGGAGGCCATGGCCGACCCCACCCGGCGTCAGCCCTACCCCCAGGGCCTGAGTCCGGACGCCTTGCGCGGGGTCAAACTCGGCGTCGTCCGAAAAGCGGCCGGCTTTCAAGTCGGTACGGAGCAGCTTCTCGACACAGCCATCAACGCCTGCCGCCAACTCGGCGCCCAGGTTATCGATCCGGTCGAGATCCCCCACTACGGCGGATACAGCGACGCCGAGTGGGAAGTGCTCCTCTACGAGTTTAAAGATGGCCTCAACGCTTACCTCGCCGGCTTAGGACCCCGTACCCCAATCAAGACCCTCGCCGACATCATTGCCTTCAACGACAGAAATCGAGCCCGCGAAATGCCCCACTTCGGCCAGGAGACCTTCCTGCAGGCCCAGGCCAAAGGGCCGCTCACCACCCGCCAGTATCGCGACGCGTTCGCTAAGTGCCAGCGATTGAGCCGCTTCGAGGGGCTCGATGTCGTCTTCGGCAAGGTCGATTTCCTCCTCGCCCCAACCGATTCCCCAGCCTGGGTGACCGATCTCATCAACGGCGATCACTTCACCAACAGTTTCTCCACCCCCGCGGCCGTGGCCGGATATCCGCACATCACCGTCCCCATGGGCCAAGTCCAAGGCCTCCCCGTTGGCCTCTCCTTTGTCGGACGGGCCTACAGCGAGGCCGCCTTGCTCAAGGCCGCCTATGCCTATGAGCAGGCTACGAAACTCCGCCGTCCCCCCCAGTTTCCAGACGCCATCTGACATCTTCGGACTGGGACTCTAGGCCCTAATAGTTCTAAGGTGTAATCCCCCATGGTACAAGCGATTCATTGGCTGGTTGCTGTACTAGGCCCTTGTTACTATTGGGCATACCCCGATGGGTGTATAGCGGAGGAGATATATGCGCAGTCTAGTTCTCGGAGGCTTGCTGTTCGGTTTGACGGTCAGTAGCTATGCGGTTTCTTTCAAAAACGTTGCCAACGGTGTTTGGAACACCGGTTTGAACAACGCCGCCGCTCTGCTGACGGCCCCATCCGCCGACAGTCATTATGTGTTGGTGCCACCTGCCGGCTGTACGGTTCCGAATCCACCGGCCAGTTGCTCCGGGTTTGGGCCGAACGCAGTGCTGGTTGTGGGCCCACCCACCAATGGAACGTGGCCTGGTGGAAACGGCACGGAGTCGCAGTGGATCGGTCCCGTGGAACAGCAGGGCGCCGTGGGAAGCAATGGACTCTACAACAGCACCGTCGACTATTACGTCTATCGAATGATTTTCAACCTGAACCTGCTTGGGTTGGACGCTTTGACGGCGAACATCAGTCTGCGCTGGACTGCGGATAATAACGTGAACTCCACCGGCAATCCGACGCAAAACTCACACATCCGCGTCTGCTCGATTCCCGACCCCAACAACCGCACCGTTTGCGACACTTCGAAGATGGTTGCCAGTTCTCAGCCTGGCGCCGAGAACACCAACCCCTTCAACACCGCTCCGATCGTGAACATCGCGCCGTCGGCCTTCGCCGCAGGGCTCATGGCAATGGATTTCGTGGTCTACAACTCCCCCATCGCCTTCGGTGAAAACCCGACCGGCCTCCGCGTGGAGATCATCTCCGCCAATGCCGACCCGGCTCCCGAACCGATGACCATGGCAATGATGGGCCTCGGCCTCCTCGGCCTTGGTCTGTGGTCCCGCCGGAAGTAACAATCAACGGAAAGTCCTTCGAAACGCGGCACCCGTTCTCGGGCGCCGCGTTTCGCTTTTAGGACTGTCCGATCACCGCATCGACTGCGCCGCGCTCAGCAGATTGGCGAAAATGCGGTACGCCCCAGGCACCCCGGCCGGAAGCTGCCGGAACCAGGAATACCCCGTGAACACATAGGCCCCCTTCCCGTACTTGCTGATCAGCATCCCACCGGGAAGAAAATCTTCCCCCGGATCCTGTGTGGCGAACAACGACGTGTACTGCGAGTCGTATTTCTCAGCGAAATACAGCCCGCGCTCCTGCACCCAACCCTCGAAATCCGTCTTCGTAATCGCATTCGGGCCCCGCAACACCGCATGGTCGGTCAGCGCAACCGGGGAGTCTTCCACCGTCACACGGCCACGCCCGACGGTAATCGGGTACGGGCCAATGGCATCCAGCGCATTCGTCGCCGCCCGCGGTCCGAAGCCTTCCACCACGTTGTATTGCACAATCAGCGTGCCCCCCGCCGACATGAAATCGAGCAGCCGCTGGCGGTTCGCCCGAAGTGCGGGGCGCGCATTGTAGGCCCTCACCCCCAGCACGACGGCCTCGAAACGGGAAAGATCCGCGGCCCCTAAATCATCGTCCGAAAGCAGAGTCACATCGATGCCCAACTGCTGCAGCGCGTCCGGAATCTGGTCCCCCGCCCCCATCACATACCCCACCTTCCGCGTCAGAACCCGGATGTCCGCCCGCACGAGTTTCGCCGTCGCCTCCGGAAAATAGGTGATCGGCGGAATGTGCGGATAGGCGATCACCCGCGTACCGTAGGTCGCGGCGTTGTTGGCCAGTGCTTTCAGCATCACCGTGCCGTTCTGGGCCGGAGGCGTGAGCTTAAAGCGCAGCGTAACCTGTTCGTTTTCTTTCTCCAGCGAGTAGGGCAGGGAAGCCGGCTCCGTGCGCCAGCCCGCCCCGGCTTGCAGCGTCAGATTCCCGCGCATACCCGCTTGATTGGCTTTCACCGTAACCGCGATCTCGCGCGGCTTGGCATCGGCGAAAACAAGCGTCGATTCCGGAAATTCAACTGCCACTGGAGGCACAATCGCCAGCGGACGCGTCAATTCCCCCCGGGCATTGTCCACGTAACGGTGCAGCACCGGCCGGCTCACGCTGAACTCGGTATAACCCGCACGGAACCGGAATTCCGCGGTGAGTTCCGGCTCGTTTTCCGGCGGTCCAATGTTAGTCAAGGCGGCAATGCCGTAAAGCGTGCCGTCCATGGGTTGCCGCAGCCAGAATGGCTGGCTCAACGCCGCATCGCCGGGGATCGCGACGCTCACCGTTTCCGTCACCCGCTCGTTGGTCGGAAGCTCCTTGTTCGCCAGCCGCGCGCTAGCCGAAGAAATTCCACGAATGGCCGCGCTCATCAGCGTCACACTCGCCGGAAGCCGCTTCACAATCTCCAGATTCACCGGCAGCGTGGAACCCGCGGTCGCCGTCGCCCGCCCCGCCGAGGCATCCAGCCACAGCCCCGCGCAGCTCAAGATCAGTTCATCCAGTTCCTGCAGTTTGCCGCTGGCCGCCTCATCCCCGATAGCCGCAACCATGGGCCGCAGGGCCGTCAGTTGCGGCAGAATACGGTCCGGATGCGTCGGATCAAAGGCCATCATCGCTTCCTGGATCAACTTGCCGATCGGCGCCCCATTGGCCACCCGGTTCCAGGACGTGTCAATCGATTCAAACGGGTCCTTCCCCGTCGGTTCCCCAGCGATCAGGCGCAGCGATTCGATCCGGCTCCCCTTGCGTTCCGGCCAACCCATCGCCTGCGAGGCATGCCGCGAGCGGCTCCGTCCCTCGATCTCCCCGTAAGAGAGCCCCAGCAGCGGATTGTACCCCCCGGCATCGATCTGCAAGGTGCCCGGCTGCGTCCGGTTCTCCTTCTCCATCTCCGCTGAGAAGTTGAACAGATTGAAGAACAACCGCCGCGCCTGGTAGGGCTTCACAGAGCGCAACTGCTCGGGAAACCGCGCCGGATCGGCGGCAGCGGCGAACGCCTCCCGCGCCAGGATCGCCGAAGCTTGGTGCTGCCCGTGCCCATCCCGAGGAGTTCCCGAAAAACGCAGAAAGATCACGTCCGGACGGAACCGCCGGATCACCCACACGATATCCGCCAGCACGCGGTCCCGGCCCCATTTAGCCAGCGTCTCATCGGCAGTCTTGGAAAAGCCGAAGTCCGTGGCGCGACTGAAGAACTGCTGCGCCCCGTCGATCCGACGCGCCGCCAGCAATTCCTGCGTCCGGATCAGCCCCATCAGCGCGCCCTGCTCCGTCCCAATGAGATTCTGCCCGCCTTCCCCCCGGGTCAGCGAAAGGTACCCGGTCCGCAGATTCCGCTCCCGGGCGAAATAGGAGAGCAGCAGCGTATTCTCGTCATCCGGGTGGGCCGCGATGTGCAAAACCGACCCGACTGTGGCCAGTTTTCTCAACCTCTGCTGGATTTCGCCCGAAGTGTAGGGGTTAGACTGCCCGGGCAGGTCTGTTGTTACAACGGCAATGCCGATGAGAAGAGTGAGGGTGCGCATAGCAGATTTTGTGAACCCGATCCGGTGGAAGGCGTCTTTTCTATCGTAGAGGATTTCGGCTCCTGGGAATGGGGCTGAGGAGGGGCTTATGAATATCAACGCTCTTTCGAAAGCGGCCGGGGCGTTCTGGGGACGCCTCCGGACCAACGGCTCGGCCAGGCCCGCCGGGATTGGCTTAGCCCTCGGTGGCGGATTCTCCCGCGGCATCGCCCACGTCGGCGTGATCCGCGTCCTGGAGCGCGAAGGCATCCCCGTCCGCTGGATCGCCGGCGTGAGCGCCGGATCGATCGTGGCCGCAGGCTTTGCCGGTGGCGCCGATTCCCGTCATCTGGAAGCCGTGGCCCGCTCCATGAAGTTCAAAGATGTCGCCGGCTGGAGGCTCAGTAAGCTCGGCGTAGTGGCCAGCCACCGCATGGAAGAGTTCCTGCGCCGGGCGCTCCCCGTCCACCGTTTCGAAGACATGAAAGTGCCGTTATCGGTGGTCGCCACCGACCTCTCCACTGGCGATCCCGTGGTCTTCGGACGCGAAGGCCAGATCTTTTCCGCCGTGCGCGCCAGTTGCTCCTATCCCGGTCTGTTCCAACCGGTGCAGCACGAAGGTCGATTCCTCGTCGACGGTGCCATCAGCATGGAGATCCCTGCCAAGGCGCTCCGCGATCTGGGTGTCACCCCTACGGTGAGTGTGGCCCTGCCACCGCCGCTCGTCTCCCCCGACCCATCCAGCGTCTTCTCGGTCGTGAACCGCTGTTTTCAAATCATGCAACGCCGCACCGAAGCCCATTGGCGTGCCCACTCCGATGTCGTCTTGACCCCCGACGTGCGCGGAGTCGGCTGGGACGACTTCTCCCAAGTCTCACGCCTCATTGAAGCCGGCATGGAAGCCGCCGAGCGAGCACTACCCGCCATCCGCGGCATGCTGCTGATGCGCGCCTCCTAGCTTCAACGCGCTACCAAGCCGCGTCGCGACTCTTCGCGACGCTTGGCCTCCCCTACTCCCCGCCGGCCGGTGTCAACGGGATTGCGCCGAAGTTCCGGAAGCTGAGATACTCACCGCTGAAAAAGAACTCCAGCACAAACCGGCGTGCGAACGTGCGAGTGAACATGTTCTGCTTCCACTCCCGCACCATATCCGTAATTTGGCCTTCGGGAACCTGATAGTACATGCTCAAAAAGGCAGTATCGCCATGGATCAGGTTGTCGAAGACGATCTGGTAGTTTCCGTCCGGCAACCGGTCCTTGACTTCGATGCGGGCCGCGGCCGGGGAACTCATGACTTGTGGTTTCGAATGAAGAAAAACATCGGCTGGCGGAGTTCGCAAATGAAGAACCATGGTTTTCACATTGGCCGGTCCGCTATTGAAGATCATGATGGATACCTTCCACCTTCCGGAGTTCTCCACTGTCTGTCCCGGCGTCGGCGCCGGCTCTATGAAGAAGGCGTATCCAATCTGAGAGGATTGCAACTGCTCGCGGCGGGACTGGACGCTCCATGCCACCCAGGCAGAGACGCTGATCGCCGTGATCGCCAAAAGAATGCTGGCCAAGGCCAGTAGTTCGCGGAGCCCCCAAGCGGACTCCTTCCCCGCAGTGCCCGGAGGTGCTTGCTGGACGGCAGGCTGCAAAGGAAGCGACGGCGGATTCGCATCAGGTGGTGACATGCGCGGCTGCACCGAACTGATCTTCTTGATAGTGCTTTTCCGCCGGTTTCCCAATTATTCTCCGATTATTCATTATATCCGGTATCCCGGCAATTTTGACCAGAGATAAGTTGCTGTTATCCTGACGCCATGCGTCTTTGTCTGCTCCTCGCCTTCGGCACTCTCTCCCTGCAATCTCAGGAATGGACCGTGCTCTTCGATGGCCACGGCACGGAATCCTGGCGCACGGCCACCGGCAACGAATTCCCAGCCACCAGCTGGGAAGTGAAAGACGGCTGGTTGCAAACCATTCCCTCGCCGCTCTTCGCCCAGGATCTCTGGACTCGAGAGAAATACCGGAACTTCGAACTGGAATTCGAGTGGCGCGTCGAAGCCAACGGCAACAGCGGGGTCAAATATCTGATTCAGGATTGGCTGCACGGCCGTCAGGTCAATGGCCGGCCCGTGGTGGGCAAACCTCATGAGCCGATGGATCGCTCCGGGCTCACGACGGCCGATGGAGCATTTGAATACACCATCGGATACGAGTATCAACTGATCGAGGAAGAGAGCCTCCCTGCCTCCATGGGACCAATCCAGCGCACGGGCGCCCTCTATGGGATGTTGGAGCCGCTGCACGTGACCCCCATCCGCGCTGGCCAGGTACATCACAGCCGGCTGGTGGTGAAGGGCGATCATGTCGAACATTGGCTCGATGGCGAGCGGGTGCTGGCCTTCGACATCGGCAGCCCCGACTGGGAAAAGGGAACCGCGCGGCTGAGCCGTTCGGCAGGGGCCATGATGCACCAACTACAGAATCGCGACACGCCCATCGCACTCCAACACCATTCCTCGCGCGTTGCATTCCGCAATGTGCGCGTCCGCCGTTTGAGCGACTAGTCGCGGAAGGAGTCGATGGGCATGTGTTCAGCAAAGCCCATCATTTGCGTTCATGGGCTTCATCACGGTTCATCTGCCAGCCATGGGAGTTACCTTGGGAAAGATACGAAAGCCGCACGAATTCCTCAGCGTCGGCGATCCGTTCAGGCTCGCCCGCCAGTGTCTCCAAATACTCACGCACCAATTGACTGACACTGGTCCCCATGGCCTCTGCCTCGCGTCGAACCTTGTCGAACACTTCGTCATCGATCGAGAAAGTGATGTTCACCTTTCACAGGTTGATGCGAACGAACTCCTTTTGTCAAACACATGGGATCTGCTCTCGCAAATGGATCGCTTACAATAAGAAGACGCAGACCCACGCCGTTCTCTCTCGTCCGTAATTTTCCGATAAGAACAGTACGTTTCGAAAGTGACTCATGCCAACCACTAAGATTGTTGCCACGCTCGGGCCCGCTACACAAACCAAAGAAGCCATCCGCGACCTCATCCTCGCCGGCGCCGATGTGTTCCGCATCAACGCTTCCCATGCCCAGAAGGGTGACATCCCGAACCTCGTCACCAGCGTTCGTGAGGTGGCCGCCGACCTCCACACCATGACCGGCATCCTCCTCGATCTCCAGGGTCCCAAGATCCGCTTGGGCATGTTCGAGGGCGGCAAATGCGAGCTCCAAACAGGGTCCCGCTTCACCATCACCACCGAGACCATCGAAGGAAACGCCGAACGCGCATCCACCACCTACGTAGACTTCGCCAAGGATGTCCGCGCCGGCGATCGCGTGCTGCTCAACGACGGCAGCGTAGAACTGAAAGCCCTGGACTCGGATGGCGTGAAAGTGCTGTTCGAAGTTGTTTCCGGCGGCCCCGTGGGCAACCGCAAGGGCATCAATCTGCCGGGTGTGAAGGTTTCCACTCCATCCCTCACCAAGAAAGACATGGCCGATCTCCAGGAGGCCCTCACCGTTGGCGTCGATATGGTCGCGCTCTCGTTTGTCCGCAAGCGCGAAGATGTGCTGCGCCTTCGCCATTTCCTCGAAAACAACGACGTCAGCCTCCCCATCGTGTCCAAGATCGAAAAGCCCGAAGGCTGGCAGAATCTCGACGGGATCTTAGAAGAATCCGACGGCGTGATGGTGGCCCGCGGCGACCTCGGCGTCGAAATGGCGCTCGAAAAAGTTCCCGCCATCCAAAAAGCCATCATTCTGCGCGCGCGCCAGTATGGCAAGTTCGTCATCACCGCCACCCAGATGCTCGAATCCATGATTCAAAGCAACGTGCCCACCCGCGCCGAGGTCAGCGATGTGGCCAACGCGATCTACGATGGCACCGACGCCGTCATGTTGTCTGCCGAAACTTCAGCGGGCAAATTCCCCATTGAGGCCGTGAAGATGATGGCGCGCATTGCCAATGAGAGCGAGGCCTGCGTCAAGCAGCGCGGCTATCAGGAGCCGTCGCGTCCACAGAACGGGAACGATCCGCAGATCATCGCCCATCTGGCCTTTGAGGCCGCGCAGTTCGTCGAAGCCTCGGCCATTGCCGTGTTCAGCGTCAGTGGGTCCAGCGGCCGGCTCGTCTCCAGCTACCGCCCCGTGATGCCCGTCTATGTCTTCACCCACAAGGCCGAAGTGGCCCGCCAATTGTCGGTGAACTATGCGGTTCGGGCCGTGGTGGTGCCGCAAATGGAAAGCACAGACGCGATGCTCGCCGTAGTCGATGAAGTGCTCTGCGGAAGACGCAGTCTGAAGCCTGGCGACATGGTGGTGTTTGTGGCCGGACAGCCCATCGGAAGAAAAGGAACAACCAATCTTTTGAAGCTGCATCGCGTTGGCGAACTGCGCTAAGCTAACACTTCTAAACTATGGTTCAGGACAACATCGCCGAAGGTCTCACATTCGATGATGTCCTGCTGCAACCGGCACGCAGCAATGTGCTGCCGGGCCAGGTGGACACGCGCACCAAATTCAGCAAGAACATCCCGCTGAATATCCCCATCACCAGCTCGGCGATGGATACGGTGACCGAGTCCCACCTCGCCATCGCGTTGGCGCAGCAGGGCGGCATTGGCATTATTCACCGCAACATGAGCATCGAGCGGCAGGCCGAGGAAGTGGACCGTGTAAAGCGATCGGAAAGCGGCATGATTGTCGACCCGATCACCATTGAGCCCGATCAATTGATCTCCGATGCCTTGGCCCTCATGAAGCGCTATCGCATTTCGGGCGTCCCCGTTACCGAACACGGCAAGTTGGTGGGCATCTTGACCAACCGCGATCTGCGCTTCGAAACGCGTTACGATCTGCCGGTTCGCGATGTGATGACAAAGCGGAACCTGATCACGGTTTCCGTGGGCACCACGCTCGAACAGGCGCAGGAAATTCTCCACCAGCATCGCGTGGAAAAGCTCCTCGTCGTGGATGAAGATTACGTCCTCAAGGGCCTCATCACGGTCAAGGACATCCAGAAGAAATTGAAGTATCCGCTCGCGGCGAAAGATTCGCACGGCCGTCTGCGTTGTGGCGCGGCCATCGGAGCCACAGGCGATTTCCTCGAACGCGCCATGGAACTGGCCGCCAAGAAGGTGGACGTCATTGTGGTGGACACCGCGCACGGCCACAGCGAGCGCGTCATTGCCGCCCTCGCTGCGGTGAAGAAGGCGTTGCCGCACGTCGATATCGTCGCCGGAAACGTCGGCACCTACGAAGGCGCGATGGAACTGATCGCCCAGGGTGTGGATGGGATCAAAGTCGGTATTGGGCCCGGCTCCATTTGCACCACCCGTATCGTCAGCGGCGCAGGCGTGCCGCAGATCACGGCCATCATGGAGTGCTCCAAAGCGGCTCGTGCCGCGGGCGTCCCGCTCATCGGCGATGGCGGCATCAAATACTCCGGCGACGTCACCAAGGCCATTGCTGCCGGCGCCGACACCGTCATGATTGGATCGCTCTTCGCCGGCACCGACGAGAGCCCCGGTGAGACTATCCTCTATCAGGGCCGCACGTTCAAAAGCTATCGCGGCATGGGCTCCATGGGCGCCATGGGCCAGAGCGCCGCCGACCGCTATTCGCTCGATCCGACGCAGAAAATGGTGCCCGAAGGAATTGAAGGCCGCGTGCCCTATAAGGGGCCGCTGTCCGAAATGGTGTATCAACTCGTCGGTGGCGTCAAAGCCGGCATGGGCTATTGCGGCTGCGAAACGATTCCGGAATTGCAGGAGCGCGCCCGCTTCCTCCGTGTGACCTTTGCCGGGTTGCGCGAAAGCCACGTCCACGATGTGATCATCACCAAGGAAGCTCCCAACTACCGCGTCGAGCAGTAGTTCGAAAGAGCACTAGGGCGCGCGCCAGGCAGTAGGGCGTATAAGGAAGGAGGCGAGCCGTGAAGCTTGCCTTATCGTTCGTGCTCTGCGCATGGGCTGCCGCCGCGCAGCCGTGGAAAGACAGGCCGGTGCTCGATACCGCCGCGTCCCCGAAAGCCGTGCTGCAAGGGGTACCTGTCAGCGCGGTCCGCGTGGAGGAAGGGTTCTGGTCTCCCCGCCGCAAAGTGAACGTGGAGGTCAGCCTCCCCACGTTGCTCCTCCTCTTTGAAGAGAAGGGCATCCTTGATAACTTCCGGCGTATCTCAGGCCGCAAGCAAGTCGCCCGTCGCGGCCCGTTGTTCACTGACTCCGATGTCTACAAATGGCTCGAAGCGGTTGGCTTTGTCCTCCAATCGGGACCCGCGCCGGAATTACGTGCGAAAGCCGAGGCCGTAATCGACGAAATTGTCGCGGCGCAGGAACAATCGGGGTATTTAAATACCTTTTATTCGGCCGAAGGGTTGAACCAGCGCCATACCAACATGCGCGGCGGGCATGAGCTCTATTGCCTCGGGCACATGGTCCAGGCCGGCATCGCCTGGTATCGCGGCACCGGCGACGCCAAACTCCTCGACTCCAGCCGCAAAATGGTGGAGTACCTCATTCGCGAATTCGGACCCGGCAAAAAGGCCATCTACGAAGGCCATCCCGAGATCGAACTGGCCCTGGTCGAGTTGTACCGGTTATCCGGCGACAAGCGATATCTCCAGTTCGCACAGTATCTGCTGGAAGGCGACCCTCGCAATATGGCCGCAACCTCCACGCGAGACCGTGTGTACCTGTTCACTGTGCGTCCATTTACCGAGCGCACCAAACTCGAAGGACACGCCGTGCGCGCCATGTACGCCTGCTCCGGCGCGACCGACTACTACCTCGAAACCGGCGCGCCCGCCTATTGGAAGACACTGGCAACACTCTGGGACGACATGGCCCAGCGCAAGATCTACCTCACCGGCGGCGTGGGCTCGCGCGCCTCGGGCGAGGCGTTCGGCGAACCCTATGAGCTGCCCAACCAACAGGCCTATACCGAGAGCTGTGCCGCCATCGGCACCATGTTCTGGAACTGGCGTATGTTGCAGGCTACCGGCGACTCGAAGTACATGGACCTCTTTGAACGTGCCCTCTACAACGGAGCCAACAGCGGCTTGTCGCTGGCCGGCAATCTGTATTGTTACCGCAATCCGTTGGAATTAACCGGAAATCCCGAGGACCGCATTCGCAATCCCTGGTACGACACCACCTGCTGCCCGCCGAACCTGCAGCGCGTGATGGCGTCGCTGCCGGGCTACTTCTACAGCACCTCGAAGGACGGATTGTGGGTCCATCTCTACGACAACAACACGCTGACGTGGCAGGTGAAGGGGAAGCCGGTACAGTGGAAGCAAACCACCCGCTATCCCTGGGAAGGCAAAGTGGAGTTGAGCCTGCAATCCGGAGGCGGCGAGTTCACGCTCCACCTGCGGCGTCCGGTGTGGGCCGAAGGCGCGGTGGTCCGCGTCGATGGCAAGCCGGTAACGCCCCAGATGAGCAACGGCTACATGACGCTGCGGCGCATCTGGAAGCCCGGAGACAGCGTGACCATCGAGTTCCCCATGCGCGAGCGTCTCACCGTGTCCAATTCGCGCGTCCGCGAGAACCTCGGCAAGGTCGCCGTGGAACGCGGCCCGCTCGTCTATTGCATGGAAGGGCTCGATCAGCCCTCCGGTGCAAGCCTGTTTGATTGGGAACTCGAAGGACGCGGAAAATTCACCAGCGAGTGGAAAGCAGAGATGCTCGGCGGCGTCACTGTCCTGCGGCATCCCGCCATGCGTCCCGCAGTGGCCTCCAGCGACTCGCCGTTGTATCGCGATCTGCCCACTGCACCCACCAAGGCGGTGACCGGCACCGTGACCCTCATTCCCTATTACACCTTCCACAACCGCGACATAACGCCGATGCAGGTGTGGATTCCCCTGAGGTGACCTTCATGTTGCGTAGAACATTTTTGGCCAGCGCTGTTTCGGCGGCCGCCGCCCCCGGCGACACGCCGCGAGTCGACTACCACGCTCATCCGGAAAGCGGCATGACCGTGGAAAAGGCGCTGGAAATCTCCCGGAAACGTGGAGTGAAGCTGGGGCTCGTAGAACATGCGGGAGTGAAGGAATCCCCCGTGTCGCACCGCCTCTCCACCGATGACGAATTGAAAGCCTGGGTGAAGAAGCTGGCCGGAAAACCCGTCTATTGCGGCATTCAAGCCGAAGGGATGGACTGGCACCGCCATTTTTCAAAGTCCGTAATCGCGCAGTTGGACTACGTCTTGGGCGATGCGCTCACCATGCCCTACGGCGGAAAGCCGGTGAAGTTGTGGACCGCCGAATTCTCCACCAACAATCCCCAGGATTTCATGGACCGCTACGTCGAATACCACGTCGAGGTGATGGCGAATCAACCTCTGGATATTCTGGCGAACCCGACCTTCCTGCCCTCGGTGCTCCAGCCGGATGCGGCCCGCCTCTGGACGGAGAAGCGCATGCGGCGCATCATCGAGGCGGCGAAGAAATACCACATGGCCATCGAGATCAACACCAAGTACCACGTCCCTTCGATGGCCTTCCTCCAGATAGCGAAAAGCGAAGGGCTCCAATTCTCCTTCGGCTCAAACGCGCACGACGCCGACGCCATTGGCGACATCACCTGGTGCCTCGAAGTATGGAAGAAACTCGCCCTCCCCGCATCCCGCTTCTTCCGCCCGGTCAAGGTGGCGGCGGGCCTCCAGGCCGGTCGCAGTTCAGCCTGGGAAGGCTGAACCCCTTAGGCAGACGCCACGCGAGCCGGGATTGTACAATTGCGAACATTGGCATGAACACAAATCGGCGTGCATTGTTCCAGGCTGCCCTTTCCGCGGCGCCCCTGCTCGCGCAGCGCGGCAAAAAGTATCGGACCGCTTTAATCGGCTCCGGATGGTGGGGCATGAACATCCTTCGCGAGGCCTGCGCCTCCGGCGAGTGCACCGCCGTCGCCTTCGCCGACCCCGACCCCAGCCAGATGGACAAGGCCGCCGCCCAGTTGGCGACATTCAGTCCTGACCAGGTCAAGCGCTACCCCGACTACCGCGAAATGCTCAAGAAGGAGCGTCCCGACATCGCCATCGTTGCCACGCCCGATCACTGGCACGCTCTGCCCACCATCGACGCCGTCAAGGCCGGTGCACACGTCTACGTCGAGAAGCCCATCTCCCACACCATCGACGAAGGCAAGGCCATGGTGAAGGCCGCGCGCGAAGCCGATCGCCTCGTGCAGGTCGGCCTTCACCGCCGCGTTTCCCCCCATCCCATCACCGGCATGGAGTTCCTCAAATCGGGCAAAGTGGGAAAGATCGGCATGGTGCGCCTCTTCGCCAATGCCTCCGGCGGCCCCGGACAAAAAACTCCCGATAGCGAGCCGCCCGCTGGCCTCGATTGGGACATGTGGCTCGGGCCCGCCCCCAAGCGCGCCTTCAACAAGGCGATCCACCCTCGCGGCTTCCGCCACTTCCTCGATTACGCCAACGGCACCCTCGGCGACTGGGGCGTCCACTGGATGGATCAGCTTCTCTGGTGGACCGAAGAGACGCATCCCAAGAGCGTGCATTCCACCGCCGGCCGCTTCATCCGCCAGGATTCCACCGATGCCCCCGACACGCAGATCGTCTCGTTTGAATTCGAAAACTTCCGAGCCACCTGGGAGCAGCGTCACTACGCCGGCGAAGGCGCCGAAAAGCATCTCATCGGAGCCTATTTCTACGGCACACAAGGCGTGTTCCACATGGGTTGGCGCGACGGCTGGACGTTCTATCCCGTGAAGAAAGGCGAACCCGCCATTCATGTGCCCCCAAAGTTGAACGATCCCGATGGGCAGAATATCAAGGAATTGTGGGCCGATTTCATGGAATCCATCCGCACAAAGCGAAAGCCCGTCCGCGACATCGAGATCGGCCATCGCGCGACAGCCGCCATCCTGCTCGGCATGGTCAGTTGGCGCCTGGGCCGCAGTGTGCAATGGGACGGACGGCACTGCCCCAACGACGCCGCGGCCAACAAGCTGCTGCGGCGCCCCTACCGCTCGCCTTGGAAATATCCCGAAGCCTAGCGAATCATCACCCGCACCGGCCCCAACAAGCCCGACGCGCGCGGCTCCACCTTAGCCCACGGCGTCCCCGCCGGCGAGTTCGTCGTGACATTCGTCTTCGCGATCTTCGCACCGGCCCCGCGGGCATCGCCAACTAACCGGTTGACCCAATTATTGGCCACCCGCACGCGAAGCTCATTCTCACCCGGCTTCACATCCGCCGTAATATCAGCCTCGAACGGACGCTGCCACACCACCTGCGGCTTGCCGCCATTCACACTGACCTCCGCCACCGCCCACATCTCTCCGAGGTCCAGAGTCACGCGGCTCGCGCTCCCCTGCACGGTAAATCGCTTGCGGTACTCCGCGATGCCCGAATAGTAGCGAATCCCTTCGTCCGTGTGATCGGTCCAAGAAATGAGCTTGGGGAACACCGCCCGCTCAGCAGCACCCAGCTTCGGCCCGAAGTGCACCTCCCACGGCCCCTCCAGCGTAGAAACGACTGCCGCCGGTTTCGCTTCAGGCGCCGACTTGCCGGCTCCCTCACGGAATACAACGAACGTGGACCCATCAGGAGGCAGCCGCAAATGCACCGGATTCCCCGAGCGAGCCTCGATACTCCCCGTCGCCGCATCCCAGATCTCCGGATGCCGGCCGCTCACACGGAACGTAGCATCTCCCTCCACCCACTGCTTCGTCTTGTTTCGCACGAAGTAAACATCCTCCTTCGCCGTACGCCGGTGAACAAAGTCGATCGCCGCCTCATCCCCGGAGAACCGCAGGTCAGGCCCCACCCGCAACGAAGCCATCGCATCGCGCACCGTGCGGTTCGTGATCAACCGCCGTCCCCAAAGCAAATCCGCAACTTCGCGCACCTGCGCATCCTTCCCTGGATACCCGCTATATCCGGTCGCACGCCTCGGTTTTGGACCAACAATCGTCGCCCCTTGTTCGGCCAGCGTCGCGATCTTCCGCAACACATCCAGGTCCATGTCTTCGCGATCCTGCAGCGCCAGCACGGCATAGCTTGTTCCTTCCGGAAGCGTCAGGCGGCCATTCCGGAACGTCAACCGCCGGATCACTGCGTCCGCATTAATCACGTCGTAATCGTACCCATAACCCGTCCCCGGATCGACGTGCTTCGGCGGAACGAAGTTATACCCTTGATCACCGTAGTAATGCACCACGTCGCTCACCGGCACACCCTGGCGCAACAGAAACGACGCCCGCGCCAAATAATCCAGAAAAGGCCGCGCGAACGGCCACCAAACCACATTCGGCGTGAGATGCGTTCCCGCGTAATAAACCCATCCCGGCTTGCCAGCCTCCGGCGGATGATGCGACGCCGTGTGCCACACCACGTGATTCATCCCTTCCGCAAACGCGCGATCCGCCGAAGCCTTCAGATCCTGCGGCCCTTCATACCAGTGATAACTCGAAGTGAACGCCTCCATCGCCACAATTGGCTTGCCATAAATATGCGCCGCTGCGGCCGTCTCCTTCACCACCCACATCGCCGCGGCATTCTGGCGATACGGCCAGAACTCGCCGCGCACCGTAGTGACCGCACTATTCGCCAACAGCGCATCCACCGGCACCTGGTGGATCGGCGGGCCGGGTCCGCCCGCTTCCGATTCCACTCCCAGCCCCGCCTGCGCCGCCGTGCGCACCGCCGCCCGGTAGTAGTTGTCCACCAGCAGCTCGCCCTGAGTCTTGCGGTAGTCGTAGAGCACACGCTCGGTCGTCGCCTCGTCCCCAATCTGGCTGCCGGTCAGGGCAGGGAGGTACGGCGTAAGATCGTATCCCCTGCGCTTCCGAAATTCCTCCAGAAAACGCGGCGTCCACACCTGCCCGCGCACTTCGTAACTCGCCAGATACAGCTCCTTCAGTGCGGACTTGCGAATATCACCGATGGCAGGTTGCAGGCGCCGCACCACTTCGTTGATGTAGCGCACCGTGGCCGGTTCGCTGAAATGATCGGTCGCCAACCCGTCGGAATTCGGGCTCGGAACCTTCAGTCGTTCCCCGGTATTGACCGCAAGATAGCGGATCACGCGCCACCGGCCCGCAGGCGCACTCCATCGAAGCCGCCCTTGCGCATCAACGTGCCGGCTGATGTCCTGGATCTCATCCATCTTGTCCACCCGCAGCGGCGCGGCGCCCGATGCCCAACTTCCCCGCGCGCCCGACAGCACGTTGTCATGAATATTCGATGCCGCCCAGTCGCCCAGTTGGCCTTGTGCCGAAGGCTGCCGCACCAGATCCGCCCCGTCCACCAGCCGGTTCACTTTGTGTGACAGCGCGACATTGCGTTCTGCGGTAGTCCAGACTTGAAACTCCCCCAACTGCAGCTTGCTCGACCTGCTGTTATGGCCCGATTTCAGCGTCAGCTTCACATACTTCGCCTGAGTCGCGGGAAATGAGAACGCCTGCGCACCTTCCTTCGGCTCCAGCGCGGCGCTCAGCACTTGCGTAAACGCCGGTGTGTCCGCCGTAGTATTAGACACGCTGACGACGAAATCCTTCGCAAAGTAATTCTCCGCTTCGCCACTGTTGGTGTTGAACAGAACCACACGGTGGATTCGTCGCGGATAAGGCGGCTCCAGTTGAATGATGAACGTGTAGCCTTCCAACGCCCGCGGGTTAGCGATAGCGAGCGTGGCGATCTCCTTGCGGAATAGCGGTTCGCCTCCCGGCCCCTTCGGTGTTTCCGCGGGCAGCGCCGGCAGCGGCAATGGCACGTCAAAGGATCCCGGCCCTTCGATATCCAGATGCGAGGAAAGCAGCGTCATACTCGCTTCTTCCGGCTTCACCCAACTCGCGCCCATATCCCACGAGCTGCTCACCGATAGATCGACATCCATCCCCAGCTTCCCCGCGGTGCGAATGACGTGCGCGATGTCGTCCGCCGACTTCGCACTCAAGAATTCCGGCCCCGCCGGAGGCTGCGCCGCCTTCTCCCCCCGCGCCCCCATATCAAACAGCGTCAGGCTGCCGAAGCCGGCGTCCCGATACTGCGCCAGTTCCGTGGGAAGATACTCCCGATTGAGATAGCCGTTCAAAAGCAGAAAATAAAAGCTGGGCCGTGCGCTCAGAGGTGGATTACGAAACGATTCCTCAAGTGACGGCTGTGATGGAAAGAGAGCGGAAAGCAGAAGCAAAATCAAGCGAGGCATGATTCCTATTTGGACTCCAGCCCGGTGTGGGCGTCAAGCCCATCCTAAAGCCAGGTGCCGTGCTTTCATAGACGTGCTGAATCAAAAATGATACGGTAAGGCATGAAGCCTCTGAAGAGACTTCCCGCGGTCTTCTACCGTAGTGATCAAGGCCGCGAACCAGTCCGGGAATGGCTGAAGCGCCTGGACCCTGAAGATCGGCGTGTGATCGGTGAGGACATCAAAGATGTGGAGTTTTCGTGGCCGATTGGAATGCCGTTGGTTCGATTCCTGGGTAAGGGGCTTTGGGAAGTGCGAAGTAACCTGCCAGGGGGCCGCATTGCTCGTGTACTGTTTTGCGTCGACGCGAGCAGCATGATTCTGTTGCAAAGGTTTCTCAAGAAAACTCAGAAAAGTCCGCAGAGTGAGATTGAACTGGCATTGCGGCGAATGAAAGGGGGAGTGCAATGAACCGGAAGAACAAGGGATCAACGTTCGATAGCTGGCTTCGTGAAGAAGGGATATACGAGGAAGCAACCTCAGGAGCCATCAAGCGGGTTCTGGCGCGTCAGTTGGAACAGGCGATGAAAGAGAAGAACGTATCCCGCAGCGAAATGGCGCGGCAAATGCGGACAAGCCGGGCGGCGCTGAATCGGTTGCTGGATCCCGAGAACGACTCCGTGACACTCACCACCCTCCGAAAAGCAGCGACCGTAGTGGGCCGAGAAATTCGCTTGGAACTCGTCTGAACCCAGCCCCCTCGCGACCCGTCATGTATCATGATGCGAGACAAACATGGAATCCAGCGTCCAAGCCGTCGAGCGTGCCTGCCGCCTCCTAAAAAGTTTCCGTCAGGAAGACGAAGTCCTCCGCCTCCGCGATTTCGTTGAACGCACAGGCCTCCACAAAGCCACCGCATCGCGCATCCTGCGCACCCTCGTGCAAGAAGGTCTCATAGAGCGAGTCGGCGATTCCCGGTTTCGCAGTGCGATACGTGTCCCCAGCCGCAGCCGCTATCGCATCGGTTTTGCCACCCGTGGCGTGGATACCCCATTCTCCAAAGCCGTCACCGAAAGCGTCCAACGCGCCGCCGCCGAAGGTGCCATGGAACTGGTCACCGTCAGCAGTCACCGCAGTCCACGCACCGCTCTACGCAACGCCGAATCGCTAGTCAGGGAAGGCGTCGATCTCGTCATCGAGTTTCAAAGCCATGAACGCCTCGCACCCGTCATTGCCTCGCGTTTTGTCGAAGCCGGCATCCCCGTCATCGCCATCGAAATCCCGCATCCCGGCGCCACTTTCTTCGGAGCCAATAACTACCAGGCCGGACTCATCGGCGGACGCGCCATGGGCCGCTGGGTCAAAGAAAACTGGAAGGGCGAAGCCGCATCCATCCTTCTCGTCGAAGAGGAAGTAGCCGGGCCGCTGGTGAAACTGCGCGTTAGTGGCATGCTCGCCGGATTGCGCGAAGTGCTGCCCGCTGTGGAACATGTCGAGACAGCTGAAATGGACGGCCGCGGCTCCCTGGAAAAAACACTCGAAGTCGTGCGCCGCCGCCTCCGCCATGCCCCGCCGCGCAAAACCGTGGTGCTCGCCGGCAATGACCGCATGGCGCTCGGCGCAATCCGGGCCTTCGAAGAAGCCGGCCGCGCCAAAGACTGCGCCGTCATGGGCCAGAACGCCACCCTCGAAGCCCGCGTCGAAATGCGCCGCAAAGGCAGCCCGCTCGTTGGCTCAGTGGCCTACTTCCCCGAACGCTACGGAGACGAAGTGATCCGCCTTGCCGAAGCGATCCTCGGTGGCCGGTCCGTGCCCCCTGCCGTCTTCGCCAAGCATGAACTCATCACCCGTGCCAACGTCGACCGTGTCTACCCGCTCGACCGCGTGATGCCCCAATTCCTCGCCGTCCCGCTGATCGGGTGATGCTCTGCGATACCCTGAAGGTTTGTCTCATGGCTGAACCTGCACTGCTGGAGTTTCGCAACATCACCGTCTCCCACGACGGCTTTATCGGGCTCGATAACTTGACGCTGACCATTCGCGACGGCGAGCACATCGCCTTGCTCGGCCCGAACGGCAGCGGCAAATCGACCTTCATCAAGACGCTCACCCGCGATTGTTATCCGCTGTGGCGCGAAGAATCCTCGGTGCGCATCTTCGGACGCGAAACGTGGAACATCTTCGACCTCCGCCCCCTCTTCGGGATCGTGCATAACGACCTCATGCAGAGCTATCTCCGATACCCATACTCGGGCCGCGAGGTGATTCTCAGTGGCTTCTTCTCAAGCGTCGGCATCTGGCCCAATCACGAAGTGACCGAAGCCATGCAAGAGCGCGCCGACGAAATCCTCGAGTTGATGGAAGTCCCTCATCTCGCCGATCGCACCGTGAACCAAATGTCCACCGGCGAAGGGCGCCGCCTCTTGATCGGACGGTCGCTCGTGCACCGCCCGAAAGCGCTCATCCTCGACGAACCGACCGCCAGCCTCGATATCCGCGCTACACACGAACTCATCGACATCATGAGCCGCGTGGCCCGCGAAACCACTATCATCCTCGTCACCCACCAGCTTTCCGACATCATTCCCGAGATCCAGCGCGTCGTGCTGTTGCGCAAGGGCAAGCTGTTTCTCGATGGGCCGAAGAAAGATGTCCTCTCCACCGAAGCACTGTCGGCATTGTTTGAGATGCCCGTCGAAGTGCTGGAGCGGCGAGGCTACTTCCACCTCATTCAGGGCAGTTGATGGCGTGGATCTCCGTCTTCGTAAATCCCGATAGATAAGCCAGCCGCCCTTGCTTCGGCTGCACGCGAACCGCGCCTGTGGGATGGAAATCCCACCCCAATCGAAAAGGCTTCTCCCCACTGGAGAAAATCCGCCACACCGAAGGCGGCGAAGTCGGAATGGCGGCCAGCAACGTCTGGCCATCGGCTTCCCAATCGAGCCCGCTCGCGCCGCCGCCCCGTAGATTGGCGGCCTGCCGGGCCATCGCGCTATCCAAGCCCATCGTGAGTATGTTCTCCACGCCATCGCTGCGCAGCGCGTAGGCGATCCGCGCGCCATCGTGCGAAGCGGTGAGATGCTTCACGCGCGCACCGCTGCCACGATACAGTTCGTGCTCCGCCCCCGATGCCTCGCGTAGCCGGATGGTCTCGCCGTTTGTGTACACAACGCCCTTCGCCGTATCCACACCTTCCAGTCCCAGATACGTGCCCGCGTGCTCGCGCACCAGCGGCTTTGCCGCTCCCGATTCCGCATCAATCAGAAACAACCCGCGCTGCCCGTGCCGGTCACTGCCCCCGGCCAGCAGCGCGCGCCCGTCGCGTAGCCACGACACCGAATCAAGATGAGCCAGCTTCGGATCAAGGATCACAGTCTTCCCCGAACTGCTGTCCGCAACGGCAACGAACTTCGATTCCATTCCGAAATTCTCGTTCGCCGCCCGCGTCAGAAACGCCAGCCGCGTCCCATCCGGCGACCAGGCCGGGTCGCTCGACGCATTGCCAAGCCGCACCGGCTTCTCACCCGGAGCGTGAACAAACACGCCCGGTTCCCCATTGCGCAAAGCGTAATAAAGAACGTTGTCCCGCGTAATCCCCAGCGGCAGCGCCCTGCCCAGCGAGGCGATCCGCGCCGGCTCTCCACCATCCACGGGACAACTGTACAAATCCCCCCCGCGCAGGAACACAATCCGCTTCCCACTCGCCGTGAACAATGGGAATGTGTCGTGATCCGGTTTCGCCAGCACACGCTTCTTCGCCGATCCATCGGTGGCCAGCAGAAAAATGGTGCGCCGCCCCTCTGCATCCGTGCGCAGATCATCGAAAGCGATCCATTTCCCATCCGGCGAAAGAGCCATCTTGTTCGGATACACCCAGTCGAGCGAGGCCAGCACCTGCACATTGCCCCCGCCCGCCGGAACGAAGGCGATCTGGCTCACATTGTCCTCACGAAAGAACAATGTGAGTATGCGAGACCCGTCCGGCGTCCACGCGCACGGCTGCACAAACGGCCGCTCGCGATTGCGATGAATGGTGGCCGGCTCACCCCCCGCCGCATCAATCACGCGAAGCTCGTAGAAGTTCTCCCGATTGCGCCACGCGTAGGCAATGCGGCGCGAATCGGCCGAAACAATGGAGAAATAGGCAAACTCACCAGGCGTCGGAGCCGTCAAGCGCTTCACCTCGCCCGTGCCAATCATGCGGATCGACAAGCTGCCGCTCTTCGGATCCGTGAGCGTGACAAACCGTCCGTCCGGCGAAGGCGCCCCGAGGTGGCTGACCTGCAAATCATCCCAGATCAGGCGTGGCGACACCGTTGCCTCCGCCCAACCAGCCGCGGGCAACATGGCCAACAAAGCACGCCGCGAAAACAACGCGTTGCTTCCTAGCGTCCCGCCTGCGCTGCCGCCATCGGCCCCACGATCGGTAGCTCCATCCGCTCATTGTTGTAAGCCTTCCACATCAGGAACAGCCACAACAGAAACGCCCCCAGCCCGATCACCAACTGCAGCAGTCCGTACAGGAACGCCAGTGGACCCGGCAGCAGGTACAGCAGAAAAATCGAACCTACCCAGAAGACAATCGTGGCCAGATGAAAAAAGATCGCCTGGTAGGCGTGAAACTTGATCCGCGGGTTTTGATTGTAAGGCGAAATGGCGAGAAACAGCACTCCCGTCACCAGGCCGAGCACATAGCAAAGAGCGCTGGCTGCGTTTTCCGGGAGTCCGGCCTGCGCATTCGATTGCGGTGCGCTCTGATAGGAAGGAGGCGGCGGTGGCGCTCCCGGGGAAGCGGCTCCGATCGTGGCCCCGCACGCCGCGCAGAACCGGCCTTCGGCGGATTGGCCACAGTTGGGACAGAATGGCATGAGCAGATCTCCTCCGGGTTATGATAGGCCCTTTGGCGGCAAAATGCACGCCACTCAGAAACGGCCCATGTTGCTACCGTGCGTCGATTGCATTTAGACTATATAAATCCAACGCACAGCGAAGCGTTCTGAAACGCTTCGGTTCTTTGCCTCGTAGCAAAACCGCAAGTGCGGAGGTTACGAGGAAGGAGCACCATGAGTGTTGCTGTCGCCGAAATAGCCGATCTGGCTGCAGAAAGCGGAAAACCCGCGGAAACCTTGATGAATGTGGTCGCGCTCATTGCGCGTCGGTTCCAGGTGGAAGTCTGTTCCGCCTACCTCTTGGAACCCGATCGCGCCAAGCTCGTCCTGGCCGCTACTGTCGGACTGCGCCCCCAATGCATCGGCACCCTCCGTCTCTCCCTCACCGAAGGCTTGACCGGCCTGGTCGCCGAAGAGGTTCGGCCGGTTGCCGTTGCCCAGGTGAAAACGCATCCTCGCTTCAAGTATTTTCGCGAGGCCGGTGAGGACGACTTCCAGTCCTTCCTCGGCGTCCCCGTCATTGACCGCGGCGTGCTCCAGGGTACCTTGGTCGTCCAGACCAAAGAAATACGCACCTTCGACGACGACGACGTCCGCACCCTCGTGGAGGCCGCCGCCGAAATGGCCCCCGTCATCAGCGAGGCCCGAACGCTCGACCGCTTCATTGCCCCCGCTCAGGAACGCCTCTGGTCGCTCGCCCGCAACCTGCGCTGGAGTTGGGATCCCGATACCACCAGCCTCTTCCGCGATCTCGACCCCGTCCGCTGGAATGAACTCAACCACAATCCCATCGCCCTGCTCTCGGAAATGCCGCTGGCCCTCATTGAGAAGCGCGCCAATGAACTGATGCTCCACAGCCGCATCAATTTCGCCTATCGCCGCCAGCGCGAGTATCTCGAAGCGGACCGCACCTGGGGCGCTACGCACGCCGGCGTCCTCCGCCCGCGGCCCGTCGGTTATTTCTCCGCTGAGTTTGGATTGCACGAATCCTTCCCCATCTATTCCGGTGGATTGGGTGTGCTCGCCGGCGATCATATTAAAAGCGCATCAGATCTTGATATCCCATTGGTAGGCGTCGGCCTCTTCTACGGCCAGGGATACTTCCGCCAGTCGCTCGATGCCGGTGGCTGGCAGCACGAAGAATATCTGCCCACCGACATCAATCACACTCCCATGGAGCCCGCCATCGGCGCCGACGGCACTCCCGTCATGGTGGAACTGCAGACGCGCGGAGGAAGTCTCCGAGCCAAGGTCTGGCGCATCAAGGTGGGCCGCTGCGACCTTCTCCTGCTCGACTCGAACGTCGAAGGCAACGCGCCCGAAGACCGTCAGTTGACTTCGCGCCTCTACGGCGGCGATGGCCGCGTGCGCATCCGCCAGGAACTCCTCTTGGGCGTGGGCGGCTTCCGCGCGCTTCAGGCCATGGGCATCACCCCCGGCGTTCTCCATCTCAATGAAGGTCACAGCGGCTTCGCCGTCCTCGAAGCCATCCGCAGCCGCATGCACGAAGAGGGCATCAGCTTCGATCAGGCCGCGCCCAAAGTGTCGCGCGAAGTCATCTTCACCACCCACACGCCCGTGCCTGCCGGTCATGACCGTTTCCATCGCGACCTCGTGGAAGAGCACCTCGGGCCGCTCCGCGAACAGTTGGGTCTCTCCCATGACCGCCTTATGGCCCTCGGCCGCGAGAATCCGCATCATCATGACGAAGAGTTCTGCATGACCGTGCTCGGCCTCAAGCTCTCCCGCCGTGCCAATGCTGTTTCGGCGCTCCACGGCGAAGTATCGCGCGCAATGTGGACCGGCCTCTTTCCCGGCCGCCGTGAGGATGCCGTGCCTATCGGGCACATCACCAACGGCGTGCACGTGCCCACTTGGCTTGCGCCTCAGATGTCCCGCGTCTATGATCGCCACCTGGGTACCGGGTGGCAGGCGCGCAGCGGCCAGTCCAGCATTTGGGAAGGCATCGAAAGCGTCGATGACGCCGAATTGTGGGAAACACATCTCGGCTTGAAATCGCGACTGATTGAGTTTGTGCGCAGCCGCGCCATCGAACAGGCGCGCAAGCGGGGCGAGCCCGAAGACCGTGTGCAGCGCCTCAAAAAGGTGCTCAGCCCCGATGCCCTCACCATCGGATTCGCCCGGCGCTTCGCCACCTACAAGCGCGCCAATCTCGTCCTCAACGACCTTGAGCAGTTCGCTTCGATGGTCAACAATCCCAAGATGCCGGTGCAGTTCGTCTTCTCCGGCAAAGCCCATCCTCGCGATGAGCCCGGCAAGCGCGTCCTGCAACAGATTGCCGACTTGATGCGCGATCCGCGCTACGCCGACAAGATCGTCTTCGTCGAAGACTACGACATCAACGTCGGGCGACACCTGGTACAGGGTGTCGATGTTTGGCTCAACAACCCACGCCGCCCGCTCGAAGCTTCCGGAACCAGCGGCCAGAAAGTGGTTCTCAACGGTGGATTGAACCTTTCGGTCCTCGATGGCTGGTGGGCCGAGGCCTACGACGGCTTGAACGGTTTCGCCATCGGCAAGGGACGCACCCATTCCAATCTCGACGTGCATGATCGCAAGGACGGCGAGGATCTCTACCGCACGCTTCGCGATGAAGTCATTCCGCTCTACTACCAGCGCGATCACGACGGATTGCCGCGCGGCTGGATCAAGCGCATGAAGCGCACCATCCGCACCCTCGGCTGGCGCTTCAACGCGGACCGCATGGTGATGGATTACACCCGCAAATGCTACGTCCCCGCCGCCGGCGGCACGTCCAGCGATATGAGCCAGACCCTGTAGTTATCGCCGCGTGCCGGGCACAGGCACTTCCACCTGATACACACCCTTGCCCGCGGTCACATACAGCGTCTTCAGATCCTTTCCTCCGAAAGCGCAATTCGTAATCGTGTCCTCCGGAATCGGGATGAAGCGGATCAGCTTCCCATCCGGCGAAAAAACATGAACGCCGCATTTTGTATCGAGCGTTTCGCTCGACCCGCGCTTCTGATGCAGCCCCGCGGCCGCGTGCAGATTGCCCGCCGAATCCATGCACAGTCCATCGGCCGAACGGCCGGGTGAAAAGTTGTGAAACACTCGCATGTTCTTCAGCGAGCCATCCGCCTGAAGGTCGTACGCCCGCAGCATCCGCGCCCCGCCTTCCACCGGGTTTGCTTCCACCAGATACAGCGTCTTGTCGTCTGGTGAGATCGCGATCCCGTTCGGCCGCTGGATCTCCGGCCGCCTCAGCAGTTGAGTCAGCTTCTTGTCCGTGTCGATGCGATACACCGCGCCGCCCCCCATGTCCGTAAAGTAAATCCGGTCTTTCCCGTCGAACGTTACGTCGTTCGGGCCGTCGAAAGGTTGCCCCTCGTAGTTATCGGCCAGAACCTCGATTTCGCCCGTCTTCAGATTGGTGCGTGTGACCCGTGATTTGGGCTTCCGCGCAAAGTACGGGCTCTTCGCGTTGGACGATGCCGCCTCGCATGCAATCAGCCGCTCCTGTGTGTCGAACACAAGCCCGTTGGCGTTATTCGACGGATCGCGGAAGATGGTCAGCTTTCCATCGGGCGTCATTTTCAAAATCTGCTGGTGGATATGCTCCGTGAAGTAGATGTTTCCGTCCTTATCCGCGGTCGGTCCTTCCGTGAAGGCCGTGATCGTTGCCGCGGTCGCTTCCAGGTTGGGAACCGTCGAGGTAATGGGGCGGGCTTCGGGCGGCGCCGTGGGGCTGGAACTCTGTGAGCAGCCGATCAGAAACAACCCAGCCGGGATCAGGAAAAATCGCATGCGGTGGAGTATATCATTGAGCCCCACCGCACGCGTCTCATTTGTGGCACTCGCCCGCACAACGCGCCGGGTCCAGCCGTGGTGCACGAGTTCCTGAACATTCTCGCGCAACGCCCCGGCCTGCGCGGGCTTCTCAGGAACACGCGCAAAACGGATCCCGCCCCGCACCTTGAGGTGCACGCGTGTTCCCGGGACACTGACGGCGCGGACCGTGCCCTTTGCGCTGGGGAGGGAAACTACATCTTCTTCGCTTCCACCACGAACGTGGTGCCCGGATCGGTTTCCAGAAAACTCACTTCCGAACCGCTGTCCGCAATCGTGCCGTTAAAGTGGAACCCCACCACATCGAACACCATCGTGAAGTTGCAGTCTTGCGTGAACGTGTACATGCCGGTGAGATTCAACGGTTGCGGGTCGATAATGCCGTTGGCGCTCCGCACCGCCGTCAGCCGGAACCGGCCGTTCGTATCGAATGCCACCGTGCCCACGCCCGTGAGCGCACCGGCGGCCGGCGGAGGCACCGTGGGCGGCCCTGCGAAGCCCCGCGAAATAAATCCGTAAACGCCCCGTGTCAGTGCCACACGGCACGAGTTGGGCCGCCCTCGTTCAAAGAAGTCATCATCGTCATTGCGCCGTGGAGTGTTCTGCAGCATGGCGGAACCGGACGCGATCACACCCGGCGTCGTCTGGATCACGAACAACTCCCGCGCCCCGTCCACAATCGAGGCATAAAACGTGGCCCCGTTCTCCAGCGTCGAGACGAACGTGCAATCCGGCCGCACCGTGTAGGTTCCCTTCACCGGAGGAAGCGCCTGGGTCAGCCCGTTGAACGTCGCGCTGGCCGTCAGCACTACGCCGCCGCGGCCGTCATACACCGCGGTGCCGAGGCTCGCAAATGGCCCCTGCAGTGGCGCCGGCACAGGCGATCCCGCTGTGGTGAATCCCTGCGCCGTGAAGGCATAGCTCCCGCGCAAGGTGCCGTTGTTGCAGCGCGGAGCGAAGTTGCTTTGGGCAGTGGCGCCGAGTGCGCACACGCCGAGTACGAACATGGTCTTGGCAATCATGAAGGAATCTCCGAATCGCGCGGGCAAACTCGCCGCGCGCTGTCTTGGTTTGTGAATCTTGTGCCGCTCGCTCTTTCGCGGCGGCATTCAACTATACGGTGCCGTCACGCCCTTCGGATTCCAGCCGCCATCGAAAAAATTAGCAGCAGCGCTTCGCCTGCCAGCCCGGCCGTTGGTGTTACCATGACCCCCATTGGCATGAACCACCACATCCTCTTCCTGCTGCCCGCAGTCGCGCTCGCCTTGCCTGCAACGGCCCAATCCCCACGTGGATTTCCTGCCGATTGGGGCAAGCAATTGCGGCAATGGGAAGAGAAAGCCCGCGCCATCCCCGAAGCCGCGCGAATTCGTGGATACATGCAGCGCATGGCCTCGGAGCCGCACCACGCCGGTTCCCCCGGCTCCCGCGCCGTCGCCGAGTATGCCGCCGGACTCCTCAAGGAATGGGGCTTGGATACGAACATCGAAACCTTCGAAGCGCTGCTTCCTTATCCCTCCGCGCGAGTCGTGGAGATGGTGGAGCCGGTGCACTTCCGCGCCCGCCTGCAGGAACCCGTCATCGCCGAGGATCCGGATTCCGGCGACACCAGGCAGTTGCCTACTTACAACGCCTATTCCGGTTCTGGCGACGTCACTGCGCCCCTTGTCTATGTCAACTACGGCGTTCCCGAAGACTACGCGCACTTAAAGCGAATGGGAGTCGATGTCAAAGGCAAGATCGTCATTGCCCGCTATGGCAAAAGTTGGCGGGGAACGAAACCGAAAGTCGCCGCGGAGAATGGCGCCGTCGGCTGCATCATCTATTCGGACCCGCGTGACGACGGCTATTTTCAGGGCGATGTGTATCCCCTCGGCCCCTTCCGCCCGCCTCACGGTGTGCAACGCGGCAGTGTGATGGATATGCCTGTCATGGTGGGCGATCCCCTTTCGCCCGGCTGGGCCTCCGAGCCTGGATCGAAGCGCCTCAAGATCGAAGAGGCCACCACGCTCATGAAGATTCCCGTGTTGCCCATGTCCTATGACGATGCCTTCGAACTGCTCAAGGAACTGCGCGGCCCGGTGGCGCCCGAAAACTGGCGCGGAGCCCTAGGCCTCACCTATCACATCGGACCCGGGCCGGCCAGGGTCCGGATCAAGCTCGAGTTCGATAACTCAACCAAACCGCTCTACAACGTCGTGGCGACCATCCCCGGCTCCGAGTTCCCCGAGCAGCGTGTGCTCTACGGCAATCATCACGACGCCTGGGTCAACGGAGCCAGTGACCCGCTCAGTGGAGCCTCGGCTTTACTCGAAACCGCGCGGACTCTCGCCCAACTCCGCAAGGCCGGCTGGAAGCCGCGGCGCACCATCCAACTCGCTCTCTGGGATGGCGAGGAGTTCGGCCTCGTCGGATCCACTGAGTGGGTCGAAAAGCATCTGCCCGATTTGGACCGGAACCTTGTTGCCTATCTGAATTCCGATGCCACGGGGAAGGGAAGGATCGGCGCCGCAGGATCGCATTCCCTCGAGTCGTTCATGAAGGAGCTGCTGGCGGAGGTAAACGATCCGCGCAGCGGCCGGCCCCTCATCGAAGGCTCGCGCCCCGGACGCGATGCCGCCCCAACCGGAGAACCATTCCGCCTCGGTTCCCTCGGCGCCGGGTCCGATTACGTCGCTTTTGTTGACCATGCAGGAATCGCCTCCCTCAATCTCGGATTTAGTGGAGATGACGGCGGCGGAGTCTATCATTCTATTTACGACAGCTTTTCCTGGTATACGAAGTTTTCCGACGGTGATTTCATGTATAGCCGTACATTTAGTGGATTAAATGCGATGCTTCTCATGCGCCTCGCCGGTGCCGCGCTGGTCCCCTTTGAATTCACCGCCCTGCATAAAACGGTGGAACGCTTCTGGAGTGAGATCGCCAAGGAAGCTGGGCGCGACGTCGAGAAGCTCGATGCGAAGGAACTGCAACTGGAAATGGGAAAGCTGGCCGCCGCGGCCAGGACGTTTGAAACCGAATACCAGGCTGCTCTCAAGCGCTGGGCCGCACCCGCCAGGGAGAAGGTGGCCGCCGCCAATGCCGCCATCTACCGTACGGAGCGGGCCTTGATCGCCCCATCCGGATTGCCCGGCCGGCCCTGGTACCGGCATCAGTTGTATGCTCCCGGCCAATACACCGGCTATAGCGTGAAAACCCTGCCCGGTATTCGCGAAGCTGCCGAGGCGAAGCGCTGGCAGGAGGCCAACGCCCAAGCCAAAGAGTTGGCCAAGGCCATTCGAGCACTCTCCGCCGAACTGGCCCGCATTGCCGCCCTCCTACGAGCCCTGTGAGCGCGCACGCTTCGACAGATACAGTTCCGCCGCCTCGGCCTCCAACTCGCGTTCAAATTGCTGCCGCCACTCGCCCAGCCGTCGCTCCTTCAGCTTCTCGATCAGCCGGTAGTCGCGCATCGCTGTCAGGAGCAATTGGCGCTGCCGCGTGATCGCCTGCTCTGTCTCGGCGATGGCCGTGTGCAGCCGCCGTTTCTGATGATCCAACGCGCGCAGGTATCCATCCAGTGCCGCAAGATCCGCCGCCTCCAGGCTTCGTGCCCGCAGCAGGTCGGCCTCCGACTGCGCCCGGTCGCGTGCCGTGTCCTCCAGCGCCTGCCGCAATTGCCCCTCCCGCAACAGCAGTTCGTCCAGCCGCGCCTGCTCGGTCTCCATCCGGCGCTTCCGCCAGTCGAGGGCCGTCTGCAGTTGGAAGTGAAAGCGTTTCATGTCGCAAGCATCGCTGCCAGTTGTTCCAGTTTCGCCAGGGTCTCCTCACGGCTCGACTTTGCATGCGAGTCCTGCTTGAGAAAGTCATCCAGTTCCTGGCGTGCCCGAATCGCTGCGTCCAGCTTCACGTTGGACCCCGCTGTGTACGCCCCCAGCAGAATCAGATCCTGGGCTCGCTGGTAGGAGGCCATGGCGTCGCGAATCTTGATCATCGCCTGCTTCTGCGCCGGAGTCGCCACTTGTGAGGCAAGCCGGCTCACCGATTGCAGAATGTCGATCGCCGGATAGTGTCCAGCCGCCCCCAACTCCCGCGAGAGGATGATGTGCCCGTCCAGGATCGCCCGCACCGCGTCGCAAATCGGCTCGTTGAAGTCGTCGCCTTCCACCAGCACCGTGAAGAACCCCGTGATCGAGCCCCGCGGAAACGATCCCGCGCGTTCGAAGATCTTCGGCAGGATGTGGAACACCGACGGCGTGTACCCCTTCTGGCTCGGAGGCTCCCCAGCGGCAAGACCGATTTCCCGTTGCGCCATCGCCAGCCGGGTGACCGAGTCCATCACCAGCAACACATCGGCCCCTTGATCGCGGAAGTATTCGGCGATAGCCAGCGCCACGAAGCAGGCCCGGATCCGCAGCGGCGCCGGCCGGTCACTGGTGGCAACCACAAGCACCGATCGCGCCAGACCCTCCGGCCCCAGTTCCTGTTCGATGAACCCCCGCACTTCGCGATTGCGTTCCCCGATCAGCGCGATCACCGTGACATCGGCGAAGTTGTGCCGCGACATCGACCCGAGGAGCGTGCTCTTGCCAACCCCAGACCCTCCAAACAGCCCGATGCGCTGCCCCTTGCCGCACGGCAGCAGACTGTCGATTGCCCGGATACCCGTCACCAGCGGCTCCCGGATGGGCTCGCGCTCCAGCGGCCCCGGTGGCTGGCGAAACAGTTCGTAGCTTTCGCTCGCCTCCACCGGGCCTTTTCCGTCCAACGGCTTGCCGAAGCCGTCCAACACGCGCCCCAGCAGCGCGGGCCCCACCCCGACTCGCGCTTCCTGGCCGCGGGCGACAATCCGGTCTCCCAACTGCAGTCCGTCGATCTCCTCCAGTGGCATCGACAGCACCCGCCCATCGCGGAAGCCGATAACCTGCATCCGAATGCGCCTCCCCGTGGAAGTGACCACGTCGCAGAAGTCGCCAATCGCAGCCGCCGGACCCGCCGATTCCACCAGCAGGCCCACCAGCGCCGTCACCGTCCCCGTCCAGCGCACCGGCGTCGCCTGCTCCACGGCAGTCAGGTATGGGGAGATGTCAATCGCGCTCACGCCTCTTTCCTCCGTTCCAGCAAATCGGCAAACCCGCGCTCGATTTCCTCCAGTTGCGTCTCCACCGAGGCGTCCAGTTGGCCCCGGTCGCAGTCGAGCAGCAGCGCACCCCGTTCAAGGGCAGGGTCCGCGATCACCTCAATCCGCTGCGGGCTGCCGATGCGCCCGAGATAGGCGCCAACCGCTTCCCGGTCTTCCGGACGGACCCGAATGCGGCTGGTTTCTCTCATGTCCAGGCGCTCAAAAGCGGTCCGCAGCAAACCACAGATCGCTTCCGGATCAATGCTCAACTCGCGCCGCAGAATACGCCGCGCCATCGCCGTTGCCAGCCGGATCACGTCCTGCTCCGCCTCGCGCCGGATGCGTGATCGCAGCGATCCCAGCGCTGCCACCGCGCGCGTGGCGTTTTCCATAGCGGCCTGCCATTTGGCGGTCGCCGCCGATTCCCCTTCCTCCCGCCCCTTCTGCTGCGCCCGTCGCTCCCGCTCCGGAAGTGATTGCTCGATTGCGCGCAAGCTCTTTTCCAGCCGCAGGTACTCCTCCAGCGGCGGACCGGGCGGTGGTGCCGGCGGCGTCGGTGGCGGCTCCACCACCTGCGGCGCTGCTCCGGGTTGTTGGTAGATGTGCGGTTCTCCGTCTCCCTCCGTGCTCGGGATGAGATTCCAATTGACCGGAGCCGCCTGCCCGGCCTCTCCCCGGCGCAGGATCCTAGACGACATACTGGTCTCCGCCCGCCCCCTTCGTATTGATCACCCCTTCGTTCTCCAGTTGGCGAACGATCGAAATGATCTGTTGCTGGGCCGCTTCCACCTCCTTGATCTTGATCGGTCCCAGCGAGTCCATGTCTTCCTTCATCATTTCCGCGCCGCGGGCGCTCATACACCCGAGGAAATGTTGTTTCAGCTTGTCGCTTGTTCCCTTCAGTGCCACCGTGAGCAGCTTCCGATCGATTCTCCCCAGGATCTCCTTGATCGCGTTCTGGTCCAGCATCAGCAGGTCTTCGAACACAAACATCAGGTGACGAATTGTCTCCACCAGGTTGGGGTCTTCGTGTTCAATCGCTTCGAGGATCTCTTTGCTCGTCGCCACGTCCAGCCGGTTGAAGATCTCCGATACCGCGCGGACACCGCCATAGGATTCGCGGCTAAGTTCACCTAAGGCTTTCAGTTTCTGCCCGATAATGCTGGCAATCTTGGAGATAATCTCTGGAGAAATCTGGTCAAGGTGCGCCATTCGCAAAGCCACATCCGCGCGCATCTCCGGCGGAAGTGAGTTCAACAAACCCGCTGCCTGCGAATGATTGAGGTGCGATAACACCAGCGCGATCGTCTGCGGATGCTCGCTGTGGATGAACTTGGCAAGCTGCTGCGGGTCTGCTTTCTGCAGCGCGTCGAAATTCGCCCCTTCATTGCCGAGGGCTTTCATCAGCCGGTCCAGCAGTTTCTTGGCGTGCTCCGGACCGAATGCGTTCACCAGCACCTTGCGCGCGTATTCAATGCCGCCTTTGTGCACATAGTCGCTCGCCAGCGACATCTGGTAGAACTCTTCCAGGATGGTTTCCGATTCCTCGCTCGTCACGCTCCCGATCTTCGCCACCTCGCGGCTGATGAGGTGCACCTCCTCCTCCTCCAGCTCTTTGAAAATCTCCGCCGTGATGTGGTCGCCCAGCATTACGGAGAGAATGGCCGCTTTCCGCGGGCCTGGGATGGCAAGTTTCTCCTGAACGGGTGCGGCTGGCATGGACTTAGGTACGCTCCTTTTCCGCGAGCCAACTGCGCAACAGGTGGGCTGCGGCGACCGGGTTCTTCTGTGCCTGTTCGGTGATGTGCTTCACCAGGACTTCTGACTTCTTAGTGGCCAGTTCCGGGCCACGCAGCGAGGCAAGCAGTTCGCGCTCCTGCTGCTCGATGAACGCCTGACGCTCCTCCTCCGACATCTCGGGTTCATGCGCAGCGCCATGCGCGGTTACCGCGCTGCCGCCATGCTGGGCCGGTAGCTTCGTATGCGCCGGTGGCAGTTCCGCCGATGCGGCCTCCGCCTCCGCCTTCGCCTTCAGGATCAGGGCCTTCTTCGCTTTCCGTTTGCGCATCACGAAGAACGCCGCACCGCTCAACAACAGTAGAATTACGCCCGCGCCGGCACCGAGGAGAATCATGGGATTGACTTTGATACCCTTATCGGCCAGCCACTTCGTCAGCCCGTCAAGTGGAGACGGGTTTTGCACTGTCCCCGGTTTGCCCGGGGCTGCCTTCGGCGCGGCCGGATCGGGAGGCGGCACTGCCTTGCGCAGCGTGCTCTCGAACGGCAGACTCTCCACCACAATCTGGTCCCCTCGCTGCTGATTGAACCCAATCGCTCCGGCAATCAGCTCCCGCACCTTCTTCATCGTATCTTCCGCCGGCGGCTCCAGGATGCGTTTTGCCTTCCCTCCCGTGCCTTCCCATCGCACGTTCTGATCCAGCACCGTTGACACCGTCAGCCTGCGAATCCCGCCCTGCGGCAACGTCGTGCGGCGCACCGTGCGGCTCGATTGGTAGGTGATGTTCTCCGTCCGCCGCACCATGCCCTGATCTTTCCCCCCAGGGCGCGACGTGGGACGCGGCAAACTCGACGCCGTTCCCGGTACCCCGCTCGGCGCGGAGGGTGTGTTCATCTCCTCGGTTCTCTGCTGCGTCACCATCACGCTTCGATTCGGATCCCACGCTTCTTCGCTTTGCTCCCCACTCGTGAAGTCCACTTCCACCGACACCCCAGTCTGGAAATGTTCCGGCCCCAGTATCGGCGACAACGTGGCAATGACCTTGGCTTGCAGTTCGCGCTCGATCTTCTGCCGGTATTCGAGACGGAGGTCCTTCTTCTCTTCTTCATCCGGGGTGCTCTGCGGCTTGTTCAGCATGTTGCCCTGCATGTCCACCACGGTCACCTGCTCCGGCGCCAGGCCTTCCACCGCACTGGCCACCAGGTGCTCAATGGCCAGGACATTGCGTGCGGAGAGGCGCGCCTCCGGTTTCAGCTTCAGCAGTACACTTGCCTTTGCCGGTTGCCGCTGTTCGACGAATACACTCTGTTTGGGAAAGGTGAGGTGAACCCGCGCCTCGGCCACTTCACTCAGCGACATCATCGACCGTTCCAACTCGCCTTCCATCGCCCGGCGGAAGTTCACCTGTTCGGCAAAGTCCGTCGCCCCGAAGTTCGTCTTGTCGAACAGCTCAAACCCGATTCGCCCGGACTTGGGCAATCCGGCCCCCGCAATCAACAGTCTGGTTTCCGCCAGCCGCCCCGAGCGCACCAGCACGGCCCCATCGCTTTCCCCTAACCGGTACTCGACATTGGCTTCTTTCAGCTTCGTCACCACACGGTTGGCGTCTTCGGCGGCCAGCCCCGTAAACAGTGGGCGGAAGTCTTTCTCCCGGTTCTGATGGAGGAATCCGTACAGACCGGCGATAACCCCCAGCGCGGTGAGGGCAATGAGAATCTGTTGTTTCCGGGTGAGGCTCGCGGAGAGCCGTTTCAGTTGATCCCACATGGAAGTTCACATTGGGCCGCCCGCAAAAAGGGGCGGCTCACATCTGCATTCGCATAATCTCCTGGTACGCCTGGACAAACTTGTTTCGAACCTGCAGGAAGTAATCGAACGTCAAATCGGCCCGCTGCGTGGCCAGCACCACTTCATGCAACTCCTGCTTCTCCCCGCGCAGAAGGCTGCCGATTTTCTGTTCCCCGTCCTGGTGCGCCTGTTCCACCCGCACCACAGCCTGCTCAAATAGATCGCCGAAGGAACTCTGGGCGGTCTTCTTCGCCTGCGGCGACAGAGACACCGAGTCCAGAGGCTCCACCGGATTCGGAAAGCGGATTGCCGAAAGTGGATCGATGGCCATAATGTTCCCTTTCAGCGCATCAGGTCGATCGAGCGCTGCAACATATCCTTAATCGCCGTCATCGCCGACACGTTCGCCTGATAGCCGCGTGTGGCACTCATCAGATCCGCCATATCCTCGGCTGGCTGAATCCGCGGATACGCCACATACCCGTCCGGACGTGCGTCGGGATGTCCCGGCTGATACCGCAGTTCCGGCTCCCGGTCATCCACCGTGACCTCCGACACCGCCACCCCCACACTGGACGCGGACAGTTGCTCTTCAAACACCGCCGAAAAAGGGGATCCTTGGGATTGGCTTTCAAACACGGCATCGCGGCGTCGGTAGGGGCCTCCTTCCACCGTGCGCGTGGTTTCCGCGTTGGCCAGGTTCTCCACTAATAGCTCGGCGCGCTGGCGCTGTGCCGCCATGCCCGATGCGGGAATCGAAAGAAGGTGAAACAAACTCATCCGCTCTTGCCCTCCTGGATGGCATTGCGCATGCGCCGCAGCTCGCCGCGAGCCATCAGTGACGCCATCTGAAACCGGATTCCATTCTCCGCCAGCAACCGCGCCTCACGGTCCACGCTGACGTTATTTCCATCATTCTTCGATGGCAACTCCGGCTCGATCACCTGTGGCGCCGCGCCGTCGACGCGGCTCAGAAATTCGAATTGGAAATCGACATCCTTGGTCTTGTAGCCAGGTGTGTCCACGTTGGCAATGTTCGACGCCACCAGCTTCTGGCGCGTGCTGAGCAGCGTCATGTACTGCTCCAGCTTCCCGGCAATACGCTCCATCATGCCCACACTATTGCACGTCTATCGCCACCCCTTGAAAAACCTGCTCTTCACCCCGTCAGAACCCCGCAAAGCGTTATAAATCTGTCACTTCGGCAAAAAAACGCCGCCCCGCTAAAGCTCCTCCGATGGGTACAGCGCCGGATAGGCCCTTTCCATTTCCTGTGCCGTTTCGAGCGCCGTCCCGATTTGAATCAACGGACCCTGCCCGATCCCCGGGCAATACCGCCCCGTCTCGCTCCATTGCTTGCGGTCGGATACCAGCTCCGGCCAGAACGGAAACAACCGGCATTGCACCGGCTTCACCGCATGAATTGAGCACCCCCCCTCACGCAGAAAATGGCATTGCGCGCCCTTGGGCTTACGCAGCCGCAGCCGGTGGCGCGTCCGCACCACATACCGGCGCTCGAACTCCTCCTTGCTCAGCGACAGGTACCCCGCCGCCCGCTCCACGTCCCCTTCGGTCAGGTACACCCAGCCCTTCTGCTCGCAACAGGCCGTGCAGCCTGGAATGCACGTGAATTGAAGCACGCCGGTTTCCATGCGACTATCTTCGCAGGGAAACGCCAGCCTGTGCTGTAGACTGAAGGCAGGATGAGTGCCACCCGGCCCGCCGTACGCAGCCGCAAGCGGCCGCCGCAATGGCGGCAGGTCAATTTCCCCAAACGCGGCATCCGCGACCTTTCCCCAATGCCCGACCGGCCCATGCGGCAGCGTGCCCGTGACGTCTGGGACCGCGTCCGCGTCGTCGTCCGTTCCCCCGCCCTCTGGGCCTTGATCGCCGTCTGGCTCGGCGCCTGGCATCGCCTCTGGCCCCACGCCTTACTGGCCGCCGCCGTCAGCGTCGTGTTCCTCATCTTCCGCCCCCAGATGCGCGAACTCGAAATGCGCCTCGAATACGACTTCGGTACCGACTCCGCCGAGTTCCTCAGCACCATGTCCGGCCTCACCGGCGTCCCCCTGGTCGGCGGAAACCGCGTCCGGATTCTCAACAACGGCGCTGAATTCTACCCCGAAATGCTCCAGGCAATCGCCGCCGCGCAGTATTCGGTAACCATGGAAATGTACATCTTTACCGCCGAAAGCGTCGGCTGGCAGTTTGTCGAAGCCCTCGCCGAACGGGCCCGCAACGGCGTCTCCGTGAAACTGCTCGTCGACGCTGTCGGCGGCGCCGGCATGAGCGCCGGCCAGATCCGCGTCCTCACCGAGGCCGGATGCCAGTTTCGCTGGTTCCACCCCATCCGTTGGTACAACCTCCATCGCGTCAACAATCGCAATCACCGCAAGTCCCTCATCATGGATGGCCGCGTCGCCTTCACCGGCGGGGCCGGCTTTCAGGACCATTGGCTCGGCTCGGCCCGCGATCCCGCCGAGTGGCGCGATATTCAGATCCGCATCGATGGACCCGCCGTCGTGCCCCTCCAGACCGGCTTCGCCACAAACTGGCTCGAAACCACTGGGGAAGCCCTCACCGGCCCCCGCTACTTCCCCGTGCTCGAACCCCTCGGCGGCGTCGAGGTGCAAACCGTCATGAGTTCGCCGAAGGGCGATCTCTACACCGCTTCCATCCTGTATTCGCTCGGAATCCTCTGCGCCCGCCAAAGCATCCTCATTGCCAATCCCTACTTCGTCCCCGGCCCGCGCACCCTCGAACTGCTCGAAGATGCCGTCGAGCGCGGCGTTCATGTCATCGTCATGCTCGCCGGCGAAAGCTCCGATACCTGGCTCGCCAAGGCCAACAGCATGCGCCTCTACGGCAAAATCCTCGAGGCCGGTGTCGAACTCTATGAGTTCATGCCCACCATGCTTCACCAGAAAACCATGCTCGTCGACGACCTGTGGGCCACCATCGGCACCGCCAACTTCGATCACCGCTCGTTCCGGCTCAACGAAGAGACCATTGTCTGCCTCTACGATCCCGAAATCGTCGACCAGTTGCGCGAAACCTTCGACGCCGACCTGCTGCGATGCCGCCGGGTCGATCTGGCCCGCTGGCGCGCCCGCGGCTGGGGCAAGCGCGCCGGTGAATGGATTGCCGCCCTCCTGCAGGATCAGGTATGAGGACGGTACGCATCGCCACCTACAACGTTCACAAATGCCAGGGCATGGATGGCCGCGTGAAGCCCGAACGCATTGCCCGCGTGCTCGAGGAAATCAACGCCGACGTCATCGGCCTCCAGGAAGTGCTCAGCATTTCCGGCCACCGTCCGGAGTCCGATCAGGCCGCCTTTCTCGCCTCCGCCCTCGGCATGCATTACATCCACGCCGAAGCTCGAAAGCTCCACGGCGGCGTCTACGGCAACGTCCTGCTCTCGCGTTTCCCCGTCGATTCACACAACAACCTCGACATCACCCACCAGGGCAGGGAAGAGCGCTGCGTCCTCCGCGCCGACATCCCCGTCGGAGCCTACCGCTTGCATTTCTTCAATCTGCATCTTGGTACCGGCTACTTTGAGCGCCGCTTTCAGGCCCGTGCCCTCATGGAGCATCACGTTCTCCGCGCTCCCGATTTAACCGGCCACCGTGTCGTCATGGGCGATTTGAACGAATGGACCCGCGGATTGGTGACACGAACCCTCAGCGAGGAGTTCCGCCGCGTCGACCTCGAAGTCCCCATCTTCCGCCGCCGCACCTATCCGGCGCTATTTCCGCTCCTGCACCTCGACTACATCTATCTGGAGAACAGCCTGCAGGCGCGTGACGCCTTCTTCCACACCAGCCGCATGGCCCTGATGGCGTCCGATCATCTCCCCCTGGTCGCCGACGTAGCCCTGTAGCGATCAAGGTGGCGACGGGCCTCCAGGCCGGTCGCAGTTCAGTCTGGGAAGACTGAACAAGTGGCTCGTATTTAATTGTGCACCGGCTCGAAGTACCCCTGCGCCAACTCCGGCTTCGCTTCCAACGCCTGTTTCCAATAACCCCGTGCCTCTTCCTGCTGCCCCTTGGCCTTCAACGCGTGCCCCAGGTTCAACAATGCCTCGGCGAAGTTCGGACGCTCCGCCAATGCCTCTTTGTACAACCGGATCGCGTCTTCCACCTGACCCGATTTCTGCAACAACAACCCGGTGTTATAAAACAGCTCCGGACTGCGTTCACCCAGATCAATCAATCGTGCCTGATAATCCAACGCCTGCTCGTAATCACTCCGCTCAATCGCTAGCGCCGCCAATCCCCGCAGCGCATCCACGGAATCCGATTGCGACTCCAACGCCTGTTCATATGTACGGCGCGCCGATTCCCGGTCCCCGATCTTCCAATAAGACAACCCCAGATTCACCAGAGCCTCCGGCCAGCTATTGCGTTTCCGCAAACAGGCATCGAAAGCCTCCGCTCCACCATGGTGGTCGCCACGCGTCAATCGCAGATAACCCAGCCGGAACCAGGCATCCTCCCAATCCGCGTTCTTCACCAGAAGCCGCGTGTACAGCTTCTCCGCCTCGTCCTTCTGTCCCTGCTGTTCCAGCACCGAACCCAGGTTGTACAAAATCTCCGGAATGTCCGGCGCCAGTTGCAGCGCCCGTTCGTACGCTTCGCGTGCCCCTTTGAGATCCCCCAGTTCCTGCCGCACAATCCCCAGGTTCACAAATCCCTGTTTGGCGTCCGGACGCACCCGCACCGCCTCGGCGTAGGCCTGCGCCGCCTGCTCGTGCCGGCCCAGCTTCTGATAGGCAACGCCCAGGTTGAACCAGCGCTCAAAATGGTTCGGAGTGAACTCGACAAGCTTCGCGCAACACCGCGAAGCGGCCTCAAAGTCGTTGCTGGAGAATGCGCAAGTCGCTAATCCTTCCAGTGCCGCTTGAGAAAATGGCCGTATCGTCAACAGCCGCTCCGAGTAATCCCGGATCATCTTCTCATCTTTGCGCGCCATCCCGATCGTGATCAGGTTCACCAGCGACTCTTCCGAGTTCGGATTCTTGTCCAGAATCGCACGGTAAATCTCCGCCGATTCATCGAAGCGCCACAAATACTGCAGGGCCACGGCTTTGCCAAAGCGGGCCGTCTCGTGTTCCGGATCGCGCGCCAGGCAGCGTTCGAAGGCTTCCAGCGCCTGCTCCGCCTTCTCGCTATGCAGCCGGCAAATACCCAGCCCCAGCCACGCCTCCAGCCGTTGCGGATCGGCATCCAGTGCCTTTTCGAATTGCTGCGCCGCGTCTTCCCACCGGCCCAGCTTCTCCAGGCACACCGCCAGATTGAAGTTGCCGTTGGGGTGACGCGCATCGAGCGCCAGAAGCCGCGAATAGCTCTGCGCCGCGTCGTCGTAAAGCTCCAGTTCGTACTGCAAATGGCCGCGCGCCGAATGCACCTCGGTCGAATCCGCGCCGCTGTTCACCGCATTATCCAACTCGCGCAGTGCCTCTTTCGGCTTGCCCTCAAGATGCATCGAAACCGCTTTGGCGAGGGCCTTGGCATGGATATTGGACAGGGAGTTCGTTTCCCCGAGTCCGTCCGCCACCGGGCCCATATCCTTGTCAGTTCGCTTTTTCGGGTTCATCACTTCTGACTTCCTTCCTTTGCGGGCAGGTTATAGGGCGCCAGGAAGGCGCACAGCCGGCCGAGAAAATCGTACTGGTGGGACAATTCGACCCATCGCAGACTTGCCTGTTCACCACGTGCACTGAAAAATCCGATACCACCGGTCTTGAGCCGGTCATCACTCCAATGATCGACAACTTGCCCCTGAACCGATAGGGTGAAGCCATTACCTCTTACATCCATCAGCACCCGATAAGAGGTGTCCGGCTGTACCTGCATTGGGAGTGGGCGCCGGGCGAGCGAAACCATCTTCCCCTGGATCACCGCATAGTGCTCCACCACCGCCGTCGGCAATGGACCGCCCTTGGTCAATACAATCCGGTGCGCGTAATAATTCTTCCGGTCGGCGGCTCGATACACCCAGCCCATACTCTTCTTTTCGATCCGGGCGAGAAATTCCATACGGTAATCGGTCAGCCCCAAGGATGGCTTGTAGAGAATCAGCGGACCCGTGTGCAGAAAGCCCGCAGCGTCATACGCCCACTGCTTTGACCAGTCCCCTTCGCCTTCCCAGTCCCCCAGCCCGGCCCGGAAATCATCGCTCAGGTTCACCGCCGCCCGCTTCATGATCGTTTGCTGGATGTTGCCAAGAAACCCCTCTTCCACCTTCGCCGTCGAGGCGGGAACCGTAACGGCCGCTGCTGCCGCCGCCGGCTCGGGCGTTGGATCAGGCCGCTTCTCCGCCATCACAGGCTGCGGCTTTTCCACCGCTTTCACCGGCTCCGGCTCTGCCACCGGCTCGTGCTGCACCTCTACTTGCTCCGCCTTCGGCAGCGCCGCGATATCCGGGCGCTGGTCCTTGTTCGTCACCAGGTATAAGGACAGCAGCAGAATGGCGGGTACCGACATCACCAGCCATTTCGAATCGCCGCGCGAGAAGGAAGGGATCCGCAGGCGCGAAAAGATCGAACGGTTCTCCTCAGCCAGCAGCAGCGCGCTCATGGCCTTCACCGCTTCCCGCATGGCGCTGTCCTCGATCACCGAGTTTCTCGAGTTTGGATACAGGAACTCCGCTTCGGGCCAAACCGGTGATAAATCCTGAATAGCCACCGTGTTCTGCGGATAAGGAATGCCCGGCCCCGATGCCACCGGCACCACTTTGCGCGCCATCTCCGGCATGTACTCGCGCCGCAGCACCGAGCCCGGATAGGTGGCCTTAAACTCCGGCGGCGTGATCGCGAATTCCAGGGATGCCCCGCGGTGGCTTTCCGTGCGCCCGATCTGAGCTTCCACAACGATCGGCGTCATCGCCAGCCGTGAATCGGCGCGCAGCGCGTTTTGCCCCTGCCGGATCACAACCTGCGGCAGTCGGAGGGGTTCCTGCTTGGCGGCAAAGGGCTGATACGCCATCTGGCGCGCCCCAGCCTCGGCCCGCACCGCCGGAGGAGAAAGCGGATCCAGATCCTCCATCCGGCCCAGTGCCGGTTCGGGCATCCACACCCATAGCTCGGGCCGCGCCGTGGGTGCCTCCATCGGCTCCCCCACCACTTCCCCCGCGATGCGGATCGCCGAGTCCTGCGCCGAATCGCCTGCCAGGAACAGCGTAATGTCGTCCAGCCGCGGTCCCATCCCCAGCGCCCCGATCGGCGGTTGCACCACCTCCATCGTGGGGAGATGGCGCTCCCTCGTCAAATCGGCTTCCCGCGGCGGAAAGGCCGGAAGCCCTTTCCCTTTCAGATCATTGAGCGCTTCCATGCGGAAGCGGATGGCCACCTGGCCCGGCTTCCACCGGGCCCCGTTCACCCCCGGATGCGGCGTAACCGAAATGTTCTTCCCGCCCAGGTGGGAGGCCGTTGCGGAAAGATCCCCCAGCCGCGGCAGAGGGAAGAAAAGCTCGCGCGGCCTTACCTTCCGCCCGCTCCGCTTCCCCACCCGCGCATCCGGCCGTCGCAACGCCAGCAAAACCCCCGGCAGGTCAATCGGTAGGTCCGGGTGCGTCTCATGGTGGGCGATCGCGCTCTCCACCACATGTAGTTGTTGATCGAGCTTCGACAAGAGGGGCTTGGTCCCAAACTGTGTGGCTGTCGCCGGATGACTCTCCATCACCGTTTCCAGCGTGTGCAACTGCACGGCCACGTCACTGGCCGCCGGCATCACAATAATGCGCCCATCGCCAAACACCGGAAGCTGCGGAGCATGCGTCTCCGCCACCGGACCGAACGGAGCCAGAAGCGTGGATCGGGCGCCGCCGCTGGAAGGTTGCGGCAGTGGTGGACGCGGGGTCGCGCCGGCCAACGGCGCAGCCACCGCAATCTCCCGGTGTCGCGGATGGAACACCTCAATCGATGCGCCCGCCGGAGTAACTTCCAAAGGTACACTTGCCGGCGCAATAACCTGCTCCTCCGGCTGAGCCAAGGGCAGCTTGCCCGCTGGGGCCGGCCACGCTTCCAATCGCACGCAGCCTTCCGGCAGAAAACGGGCCGGCTCGGCCGGTATCGGATCCGCCTCCGGCTTGTGCATCGAACTCCACGCCGTCGCTCGTAGCGCCCACTCCACGAACGCCGGCTCGTCCTTCGGCTCAGCGATCGGTTTCTCCGCTTCCACCTTGCCTTTGCGCTTCGGTTTGGCCGAGTCATTCAGGCGCGCCAGCGCCATTTGCTCCTGCTCTTTCTGGTAGGCACGGCGATGCGCGTCCGTGCAGAACTCACTGTCCGTGAGCTTGCGGAGCAAAGCCAACCGTTTGCCGCAATATAGGCATTTCATGCCGGAGATAGTTCCTGACTCATTCTCATACTAGGAGTGGAGGGAGGATAAAGCTAGGCGGGAAAGCCCTTAGGCATTTGCGGATTATCCTCCCGGTTAGAGCAGGATGCTTAGGGTGGAGACTAGGGGATTCTCTAAGGTTGGGCCTGGGGCGAGCTTCCGGCCCGCCCCAACCCCTTCTTCCAATCGCTACTCGTTCAGCGATACGTACCGGACTTGTGCCAGCTTCGCAATCATCGGCAGCTTCCCGTTCGTCGTCCGCACCACCATGTACCCTTCCGCATTGTGGTGCTCCACGATCTCAACACCCAGCGCCAGCAGCACCTTCGCCGCGGCGCTGAAGTCGCCAGCCACGTAAACCTTCACCTTGGCCACTGCGGCCGGCTGCATCGCGAACGCCGCCGCCAGCGTGGGATGCAATTTCGTCTGAGCGTCCTTTTCCTTCGCCGCCGGTCCTTCTGCGCTAGCGTCCCGGCTGCGGTCTTCCATCGCCATGCGCGGGGCAGGCTGCGCGGATACCATCGGGCGGGCGCCACCCACAAACCCCGGCGTGGCGGCCATCTGCGACTTCACCATACCCTGGGCCGCCATCGGCGCGTTCACTGCCTGGCGCTCTCCGAATACCCCCTGGTAGCTGACGCCCTCGGGCATCTCCACCGGAACTTCGATCCGCCGCGGCGCGCCGCCTCCTTCGCTCACCATTCTCTCTTCCACCGCAACGAAAGCCGTGAACTGAGTCATCAGCCGGTAGTCGAGCCCCAGCTTCGTAATCTCATTGCGCAGCTCATGGGACAGCGTGCCGCGTTGCACCCCGGCATAGTCGGAACTGGTCAGTTCCTCGATCTTCGTCCGCGCCCAGAGCGAAGCCAGCACATCGTTGGCCGGCTGCGCCGCGGGTAGATCCAGCGCGATCGTGCGGCTGATCTCCCGCCCCGCGCTCTTGGCATAAATCTTCACCACTCCCTTGGCGGCGGCGCCGAAGCGGCCGTGAATCACCATCGGCTTGGCCGCAAACAGATCGGGCACACGCTTCGGATACACATCGCTCACCGGCAGGCCGTTCCATTCGATCCGGATGTCGGTCAACAGTGGATCGCGCATCCGCTCATAGAAACGCTTCGCCGCCGCCGAGCCATCGGCATTCAGCGTCACGTATTCCACTTCGCCGCGCCCGTGCTCCGCCATCTTGTCCAGCAGGAAGCGATTCACCGCACTGCCGATCCCGAAACTGAACACGCGGGCATTGGAATACTTCTTGATCTCGGCGATGATCTCCATATCGTTGCCGACGTAGCCGTCGGTGAGGAACGCCACCACGCGCAGATGTTCCTGGCTCCGCGTCGGTTCCAGCGCGGCCCGTATGGCTTTCATCATTTCCGTGCCGCCGCCCCCGCGCCGCTGCTCAACGAACTGCCGCGCCCGTTCGATATTCTCCGCATTGGCCGCCACCGGTTGCGGAAAGAGGATGTGCGTGTCTCCGGCAAACGTGATGATGTTGAAGGTGTCCCGCGGGTGCATCGAGGCCAGCGCCATGCGCATCACCTCTTTCGATTTCTCCATCGGAAAGCCCGACATCGATCCCGATGTATCCAGCACGAACACCAGCTCCCGCGGAGTGATTTCCGCCGGTGCCACGCGATCCGGCGGCTGCAGGATCAGTGAGAAAAACCCACCCTTGCCGCCCCGGTGCGTCAGCACCGCGTCTTCAATCTTCCGCCCCGCCACATCGTACTGCAGCACGAAGTCTTTGTTCGGAATCGTGGCCAGGTTCTTCAGCTTCACCGTGGCCCGGCGCGCATCCGGCCGCTCCGTGGCCACATCGTGCGAGGTGCAGCGCAGAATGTCGATCGGCACTCCGGCGTCCAGCGCCACTTCCACCGTGATGTCGTGCCCCGCGCGAGTCCCTTCCGGGGTCACCTGCGGAGTGATCCGCGAGCCATCCGGCACGCGGCTCGTATCGGGAGCCCAGCCTCCGCCCGACCGGCCTGTGGCCACTTTGCCCGGGATGTATCGCGGCCCCACCACCATCGGGAACACAAACTCATAGCTGCCCGCTTCGTAGCGCAGCGTTTCCACATAACTGATCGTGATTTTTACCTTCTCCCCCGGCCGGATATTGGCCACCGATTGGGTGAAGATATTCGAGCGCTCCTGTTCCAGCAGGCTGGCGGTGCGCCCCGCATGCCGTGCCGCGTCGTAGATGGCTTTGGCTTCTTCCCGAGGTTTGATCTTGCCTTTGATCACCCGGTCCCCCACCAGCATCGTCATATCGTCCACCGCCGCGTTCTGCGGCAACGGGAACGTGTACACGGCTTCAATCCGCTCGCCCAGCGGATTCTCAAAATGCTGGGTCACCGTCACCCGCGAAAGGAAGCCGGAAATATTGGCCTTCACCTCGGTGCGTTTCAGCGGGCAGTGCGCGCCGGGGTGGCCCTCGCGGTCAATCACCCGCAACGATCCGGCGTCGTCCGAAACCGGTTTCGCCCCGCTCGGAGCGGCTGCGGCCATCAGCGTGGCCAGAAAGGGAAGCAATAGAGTCATGTGTGTCTCCTCTGCTGGGGGTATTCCCGCGCAAGAGAGATCCTTTCACGGCCTCACCGCTTTTCTGACAAAATCTGGAGTGATGCGAAGACGGACCTTTTGCGGCGCCCTGGCCGGTGCCGCTCTTACCGCCGCCGAACCGCGGCCGAACGTGGTGTTTGTCATTGCCGACGATCTGCGCCACGACGCCCTCGGGGCAACGGGAAGCAAAGTGGCGCGCACCCCGCATCTCGACCGTCTCGCCGCCGAAGGCGCGGTCTTCCGCAACTTCTTCTGCGCCACCCCGCTGTGTTCGCCAAGCAGGGCCAGTTTCCTTACCGGGCTCTATGCGCACACCCACCGCGTCATCAACAACGACAAGATCGGGCTGACCGAGATCTCCCACACGCTGATGACCTGGCCCCGGCTGCTGCGTGAATCGGGCTACGAGACGGGCTTTGTGGGCAAGTGGCACATGGGCCTCGACGATTCGCGCCGCCCCGGCTGGGATCATTGGGTCAGTTTCAAGGGGCAGGGAATCTACATTGACCCCGTGGTCAACTACAACGGCGAGTCGCGCCAGTTGCGCGGCTACATGACCGATTTCCTCAACACCGAAGCCGTGCGCTTCGTGCGCCAAAAACACTCCCGGCCCTTTGTGTTGTATGTCGCGCACAAAGCCGTGCACATCCCGTATCTGCCCGCGCCGCGCCACGAAAAGCTGTTCACTGACCTGCCTCCGTTTGAGCTTTCGAAGCCCCCAGCCGGCGACCTCGAAGGCAAACCCATGCTCACGCGCAAGGTGCAGGAGAAGGTGGACGTGCTGCGCATCGAAGGCGCAACGCCCGAGCCCGCCGAATCGCGCCGTGGCCGTGGCCGCACGCCCGACGCTGTATATAAGGATCAACTGCGCTGCCTCGCCGCCGTAGATGACGGCATCGGCATGCTCCGCCAGGCGCTCGCCGAAACCGGCCAGTTGGAGAACACCCTCTTCATCTTCACCGGCGATAACGGCTACCTCATGGGTGAGCACGGCCTGTTCGACAACAAGCGCCTCGCCTATGAGCCCTCCATCCGGCTTCCATTCCTCGTCCGCTATCCAAAACTCGTCAAACCCGGCTCCGTGCGCGAGCAGTTGACCCTCAACATCGACATCTTTCCCACCATGCTGGAGCTGGCTGGAGTGAAATGGCCGGACAAGGTGCATGGCCGGTCCTTCGTCAATGTGTTGAAGGACCCCACGGCGCCCGGGCGCGATTCGTTCCTCTGCGAGTATTTCCTCGAAAAAGTGGGCGTTCGTTTCCCTGACTGGCAGGGTGTCCGCACCCGCACCTGGAAATACATTCATTACCCCACGCTCGAAGGCATGGATGAGTTGTACGATCTGGCCCGCGATCCCCAGGAACTGCGCAACCGCATCGCCGATCCCGAAAACGCGCCCGTGCTCGAAGAGATGCGCCAGCTACTGCGCAAGCACTTGAAGGAAAGCTCGTAGTGGCTCGCGCAGCGTGGAAGCGTCCGTGTAGCGCACCACCTGAATCTGTGGGCACCCCGCGATCATCGCCGAAAGCACCCGCCCGCCATCCTCGCGGAACAGGCACAGGATCGGCTTGCCCGCTTCCACCGCGCGCCCGATCTCGTACCCGACACCCAGGCTCGGAGTAGTCACCTCAGCCACGATCGCCTGCGCCTCGCCCAGCCACGCCATGTCGCGATCATGGATATACCGGTCGCTCGGACCGTCTTCTCCTTTATCGGAGAGCGATGCCTCAGCCACGTGTTCGGTCAGCACTTCGCCATGCTCGCGCAGCAGCGCCAGAATGGCATGATAGTGGGCCTGGTCTTCCCGGCCGCCACGGATGGAGCCGGCAAAATAGATCTTCAATTTTCCGTTCCTTGGATGAGGATTTCGATAAAGGTGGATGGCGCCGGCCGCGCCGCATCCTTCGACTTCGCCAGTTCATCCTGCATCGCACGAGACGGCGGGCCTGCCCGGAAACCGCTAACTGCCCCCGTAGCCCCCGGAGACTGCGGAATCTGCCGCGCGAATTCCAGCCGGTAGGGTTGCGAACTCGGCAGCAGAAACCCCGCCGCGGGCAGTTGCAGCGTTTGACCCGCGCGCACCGCGGTGAGGCCGACGATCGCCTTCGGCTCGCCGCGCCGCGTGAGCGCCACAAAGCCGTCCTGGCTCGCCGTGACCTGGATGCGCACCGCGTCCGACTCGCGGAATGTGGTGGCCGGCGCGTAATTGCCCAGTTCGTCGCGCTTGAGCAAAGTGTATTGGACGGCAGGAGCCGCAGCCGGAGCCGCGGGCGGCGCTTGCTGGACAGCGGCCGCCGGCGGCGGGGGAACCGCTCTGCCAATACCGCCAACCTGTTGTTGTGAGTCCTGCCGTTGGATCTGCTGATCGAAAACCGGAGCGGCCTGCTGCTGTTCCCGGATCATCTGCACCTGCCGTGGCGCCTGTTGCGCGGCCTGGTTCTGCGCCATCTCCTTCGCCGCGGGCGCCTCTTCCCGCTTGTCCCGTTCAAGAGCCGTAACGCGTTTGGATTCCGCTTCCGGTTGACGCGCTCGAACGGCTTTCCGAGCCTCCGGCGCCGCTGTCGGAGCCGGTGCCGCCGGCGGCGCCGTGATCGCCACCGGAGCGGCTTCGTTCTGCTTCGCCATCTGCGTCTGGGCAACCGGTTGCGGCAATCGCGTCGCAAAGAAGCCAACGACAAGCGCCGTAGTAGCAACCGCACCTGCCGCGCCCCACCCCATCGGCGTGCCCATCCACTTCCGCAATCGCCCGAAGATACTTTCCTTCGGCCGCAGCGCCTCGATCAATTCGCGCTTCGCCCCCGGCTGTTCCAGTATTTCGCGCAACCCTTCCTCGGCCATCAGCGCGTCAAACAGTTGCTGGTCCTCTAAAGCGGCGGAAAACAATTCCTCCCGTTCCTGTTCCGACAGGTTTCCCATAGCATGCCCCCCCAGCAGGTGTTGGGGCTTGTCCGTGCGCGGATCCTGGTTGGGGCCGTTCATTTCGCGCTCTCCCACTTCCCGCCCATGGCTTCCATCAGTTGCTTCCTACAGCGCAGATCCCAGGTGTAGATCGTATTGATCGACGCCGCGCCAAACAGGCGCTGGATCTCCGCGAAGGATTTGCCTTCCAGCTTGTAGCGCATCAGATCGCGGCAGCGCTCCCCTAACGCGAGCATCGCCTCTTTCAGGCGCTGGAGCTGTTCCTTCTTTTCCGCCTGCTCGGCCGGGTCCGGATCCGCCGTCGCCAAGGGCAGCTCGTCCACCGGGATGGCGGTCGCTTCGCCCCTGCGCTGTCCTGTGCGGACTCCGGACATGATCTTGAACCTCGCAATCTGCAACGCCAGCGGAACCAGTTCGCTCATCTCCGTGACGTGCGCGTACTTTTCGTGCAACAGGCCAAGGACCTCTTGCGCCACGTCTTCGGCGAGATCCCTTCTATAACGAGATGCCGCGAAGGCGACGATCCTTTCACGCAATAGTGCCAGTACGCGCTCGCGGTCCATCCGGGATTATCCGAATACCTTGCGGTAGACCTCCTCGTCAAAGCCTACCAGGAGTGTCCTCCCTTTGCGAATCGTGGGCGCGCGCAAGTTGCCCGTCGGGCCGAGAAGAATCGCCTTCAGGTCATCCTCCGAAGGGGCGTCCTTCTTGAGGTTGTAGTGAACAATACGCTTCCCCTTCATCGCGTAGATCTCGTTTACGTCTTTCACTAGAGCGAGGGCATCGGCCGGTCCGAGCGTCTTCTTTCTGGCGTCCAACTGCTCGGCTGTGGCAACGGAATGAGCCGCAAGAAACTCTTGCGTGCGGCCACAGGTCGTTCAACCAGGACGGTGATAACTCCAATCGATTGTAGTGGGCATCGATCCCAGCCTAGCAGAATGGCTCCTCAGGAAAACCGCTATGGTACGAATCAGGGAAACTACCTAGGTCTCATGGCGCTGCCACTGCGTGAGTTTGGCGATTTGACTCACCCGATTGGGCCATACGGTGAACCTGCTCCCGCATCTGCACCGCGTCGCGATCGCAGAACCCGAGCCGCCCCCGAGCCATGTCCAGGGCGTCCTCACGGTCCCAGGTGCCGTCCATGACTCCAATGGAATGAAAGCCCACCGGAGAAAGCAGATGCCCGATCTCGTGTGCCATGGCGAATCCCAAAAGGAGATCCGGATTGATACCCAGCAGCGCGGAAAACGTCTGCACCCGCGGCCAGATCACCGCGGCGTTATTGCGCCCCGCCGTGCGCAGTGTGTAGCCGATGGTGAGGCTGTCGCTTTGCGAGTGCAGCTTCTTGTCCTCGCGCACCACACCCAGCAGAAATGCCCCTTCCACCATCGGACAAGCCTTCTCCTTGGGAACGGTGTGAGGATTGGGGCACCTTCGCCAGTGTGTCGGTATGCCCGCCTTTTCAAACAGTTCCTGCGCGTGATTCACCGCCCGTTCGTAGGTCGCTGCGGGAATCCCCGTCCGGTTAAATACCTGGATCTCCGCCACTGCGCCTCCTTCGCCGATAGCCGAAATTCGGGCAATCATGAGAAATTGCAGCAACGGAACAAACATGATCCTTTTCCTTGATCGTGCCGGCGCACACGTGGCTCTTCCCCGCCGGTCGCACGAGTTGGAGTGGGGGAGATCGGCGGCCGCCTGTCTAGGCCGGTCCGCTTCACCGTCGGTGAGAGCTACAGCAATTCCCGTGCCAAAAAAGACAACCGGGACTGTCTTTAGCGCAGGAACTCGCCGATCACATTTGCTACCGCTTCGCGTTTCTCGATGGGCAGCATGTGTGCCTCATTTGCGAATACCGACAGCCGCGACTTCGAAATAAGCCCCGCCGTCTCTTCCAGCGCCGTCTCATCAAATAACGGATCGCCGCCAGCCCCTAGAACGAGTGTCGGACAGCTGATACGCCGGCAGTATTCCGCGTTCTCATCAAGTGCCGGGCCAAGCAGCTGTTCGTAGTCCGCGAGAACCTGCGCAGCCGGCCGGTAATCTCCCAGCGACACCCGCAGCAGCCGCAACCGCACCAGCCAGTTGTACCAGGGGCGGCGGAACATTGTTGCATTCTCACGCAGAAATGTTTTCAGGTCATTGTGGCGCAGTTTTTCCAATTGGCGTTCGATTCGGAGCACCCCACCAGCGGAGAACCGGTGTGCCGAAACCAGCAGGATGAGCCGCCTCACAAGCTCCGGATGCAGCGCCGCGAAACGCATCGCAACGAACCCCCCGAACGAGATCCCCATCAGCACGTCAGGGGGCGTGGCCACTGCCGCAGCCATGTCCGCAACGATGTCTTCGTAGCGCGAACTCGCATAGCCAAGGATAGTGAACCGGTGGTGGGGAAGAAGGCGGGAAACCTGGCGGGCGTAACGCTCGGGATTGGAGTGAAGAGGTTTGAGCAGGGCGTTGACGCCAGAGAAGACCACTGCTTCCTTGGCGCCTGCGCCCCCTCGGACATAGGGTACCCTGCCACTGGCAAGGTACCCCGTTTCGAAGCCGGGCACTTAGAACGAGAAGCGAAGGCCCAGTTGCACCTGTCGCGGCGTGCCGACAATACCCGTAATGCGCCCCGCGGCCGGGTTGCCGATGGACGTGTTGGGCAAATCGAACTGCGGCGTGTTGAAGAGGTTGAACACCTCGCCGCGGAACTGGAAGCGGAACCGTTCGCTGAACGAAAAATCCTTGAACAGCGACCAGTCGAAGTTGATGCGTCCCGGTCCGTACAGGATGTTGCGGCCGGAATTGCCGAAGGTGAACTGCGCCGGGATGCCCCAGGCCGCGTCCGCCGTGTTGAAGGTCGTGTCGTACCACAGGAACGGATCCTTGTTGGCGATGGAGCCTTCCTTCAAGCGCATGGGACGGCTGCCGCCGGCATTGGAAACCGAGGTCTGCAGCACTGGCGTGAACGGCAGTCCCGTCTGCGATGTGAAGATCACGTTGGTGTCCCAGCCGCCCGCGATAGCGGTGAGAGCCTTCGATTGCGAGCTCCACTTGCGACCCTTGCCGAACGGCAGGGCGTAGTTCATCGAGTAGGTCATGCGATGGCGCATGTCGAAGCCGGAGTTGCCGCGGTCGCAATAGCGGCAGCGGATATCCTGCGGGAAGGGGCCGTTGTCGGCGCCGCCGAAGGCATTGGCAATGACGTCAATCGAGTGTGCCCATGTGTAGGCCAGCAGGAAGCCAAGCCCGTTGTCGAAACGCCGCTCAAGCGATGCCTGCAGGGAGTTGTAGTTCGACAAACCATCGGTCGTGTTGTAGGTCACACCAACCACGTTCGGAGCAATGTTGATCAGCGGGCGGCGCGGTCCCGGAGCTCCGGGGCCAGCCAGAGGCTGGTTGTAATCCCACGTCGTGTCCAGACGCCGTCCCACGTTGCCCACGTAGCCGATCTTCGCCACCAGCGACTTCGGCATCGCCTGCTGCAACTGCAGGCTGAACTGCGGTGTATAACCGGAGCGGAAGTTCGGAACAATGGCAATCATGGCGCCCACCGGATTGTTCGCCACCACGTTGAAGTCGAGCACAGGAATCGGCCGCAGCCCGTCCTGCACCCGCCGCGGATTGGCGTTGTACTGATTGATGTCCTCGGCATTGATGGGGCCAAACGGCAACTGGCGGTGACGCCGCATATAGGCGCCCTCGCTGCCTGCCGGGTTATAGAACATGCCGGCGCCGCCGCGCAGCACTGTGCCCTCGCGCAGCCGGTAGGCAAAGCCAAAGCGCGGGGCGAAGTTGTTGCGGTCGGCAATCACGCCCGTGCGCGCATCGGTGTTGAAGCCGGCGATCAGCAGCTTGCCGCTCACCACATCGAAGTTGCTCTGACGGTTGGCTACTTCCACCAGCGGCGTGTCGTATTCGTAGCGGATGCCGAGGTTGAGCGTGAGGCGGTCGTTGACCTTCCAGTCATCCTGGAAGTACATGCTCCACTCCGTCTGGCGATAGCCAGGGAAGACCAGCGTGAAGTCCTGCTCGATGGTGTTTGCGTCGCCCAGCAGGAACGCGGCCATCGTCTCGCCGGTGTTGCCCGTCGAGTTCGGATTGTCGGTGAACGTGCGGCCGAAGTTGAACCGCCCGTTGCCGCGGTTGGTCTGGAACTGCGTGATCTGGCGGCGGCGCGCTTCCAGCCCGAACTTCAGGCTGTGAGCCCCACGCAGATTGGTGAAGTCCACGCGCGGGTGGAAGGTGTTCTCCACACGGAAGATGGGCAGGGAGCGCGTCTGGCCGATGCCGCTGTATCCGGCCGGGCTGAAGATCGGAATGCCGTCCGCCAGCGGGCCCTGGTTCGATCCCTTCACTCCCAGCTTCTCGCCCAACTGTGCGCCGGGTGTTGCGCCTTCCTGCAGGAAGGTCAGGTTGAACCGGTTGAAGCCCATCTTCGCTTCCATGATGAAGGTCGGCGAGATGGTCCGGATCCAGCTCAACACCGAGTTGTAGCTCTTCAGTGACGAGTCCCCGGCGAAGGTGTCTTCATTGCCCAGGCTCACGGTGCCGACGCCATCGAGATTCACCGGGGCGAACGTCGATGGCCGCGTGGTCACCGTGTCTTGCCGCGAGAAGCGGCCGAACACGACGTTCTTGTCGCTCCAGTTCCAATCCATGCGGATATCGGCCTGGTTCCAGCGCTGCTTATCCTTCGGGTTGGTGGTGTGGTTGTTGGTCAGTCCGCCGACCAGCGGGCTGGGATAAGCGTTGATCAGCTTCCGTGTCACCGTGTCGAAGCGGTTGGTGGGAACAATGCGGTTCGGGAAGGGATCGCGCACGAAGCCCGAAGCGACGCCGGCCTGGGCCCGCGTGGTCGAGGGATCGAAGATGTCGCGCGTCTCCGAGAAGTTGCCGGTGCGCATCAAAGCGGTTGGCACGGTGTTCACGAACGTGCGCTCCTGGCGGCGGCGGAACCCTTCGTAGTTGCCGAAGAAGAACAGCTTGTTGGGAACGATCTTGCCGCCGAAGCTGGCGCCAAACTGATTCTGCCGGAAGGTCGGCTTGGCCAGCAGCGGGGAAGCAAAGTAGTTCTTCGCATCCAGCTTGTCGTTGCGCAGGAACTCATAGGCGCTGCCGTGCCATTCGTTGGAGCCGGACTTGGTGATGACGTTGACGGTGGCGCCTGCGTTGCGGCCCTGATCGGCGGCAAACAGACTGGTTTGGATCTTGAACTCACGCACGGCCTCGACGGAGGGGCGAAGCGTGATGGACAGGGTCAGCCGCTCATTGTTGTCGGCGCCGTCCATGAGAAAGTTGTTGGAGCCTTCGCGGTTGCCGTTGGCGAACAGTTCGCTGCCCGGACGCAAATCGTCGGGGCGCGTGCCGCTCATGATGGTGCCCTTGGCGCCAAAGCCGACGCCCACGACGCCTGGGCCGAGGATGGCGAGCTGCACGAAGTTCCGCCCGTTCAAGGGGAGATCTTCGATCGCTTTGCGTTCCACCACCTGGCCGATGGCCGAGGAGTCCTGGTCGATCAAGGGTGTCGATTCCACTACGTTGACGGTTTCGGTGACCGCGCCCACTTCCAGGTTGAAGTCGGCACGGGCCGTCTGGTTGACCTCAAGGTGCAGGTTCTCCCGCTTCACCTGGCGGAAGCCGGATTTGCTGACCGTGACGGTGTAGTTGTCGGGGGTGAGAAACGGGAAGGTGTAGATTCCCGCTTCGTTGGTTTCCACCTTGCGCTCAGCGCCGGTGTTTGCGTTGTGTACGGTGACTTCGGCGCCGGCCACAGCGGCGCCCGATTTGTCGGTGATGATGCCGGTGAGTTGGGACCCGGCCTGTCCGAATAGCGATGCTGCCCCTAAAGCAAGCACAGCAAGAGTGTGAAGCAAGTTCTTACTTGGAAACATGGTTGGTAATACGGGGTCTTCAAATTATATCAAGGCGCGCAGCCTCGAACCCCGTTAAAATGGCCACCATCCGGCGACGATCGGCTGCAGACCCTGAGCCGGCTTTTCCATGATCTCGTGGATCAGGCTGGCGTAATAGTTCTGGATCGACTGCCGGTTGCTGCCCGCCCCGGCGATGGCCAGCACGGCGGTGAACCTGCGTTCGCTATTCGCCTTCAACGTGCCAAGGTATGCGGCTAACTTCTGGAAGACATCCTTCACCTGAAACTTCTCTTTCGTGGTCAGCACCATCTTCACTGCTTCGAGTGAGACTTGGAGGACCAGCCTTTCGTTCAACGCGATCGCCATTCGGACATCGGCGGTTGGCGTGGTGCTCTTGCCGCCCGCCAGCGCCAGGGTCTTTTCGAACTGAACGTTTTCGGCCATCAGCCGTTCGCTGAGGCCGTTCAGGGTATCAAAGAGAATCTGTGTGCCGGCATCCTGCCCGGAGCCTGCCAGATCCCACAGTGCCCGTTCCAGTTCCGTCATGCGGGCCTGTGCCTGGCGCGCTTCACGGGTCATCTCGTCGCACAGCATGTCCACTCCGGGCCATGCCATGCCGCGCTTGCGGTCCAGTTGCAGGCGGTGTATCCAGGCGTCGATGAGGCGATGCAGCACCACGCGCAGGATCCCCTCAATCGCGTTCGTGTGCAGCAGGGTCCTGTCCAGCTTCGCTTTGCGGACTGCGTCTTCCTCCGGGTTCCTTGGCGGCGCCTTCAGGGGCGGCAAAGGCCCCAGCTTCCTCTGAAACAGATTGTTGTAATGATCCATCGTCTCTTCTGCCCAGGACATGATGGTTGTTCCTCCTCTAACCGGAGGATCGGGAACCAGAGGAAAAAGACGACAGGCGAACTTTATCCACCCGCGGCGCAACCACTCACAAGACTTGCCGCGGCTTTCCGCTGCGCATCCACCCACGGGGAGGAGTGGCCCTTCCACTGCGACCACAGTTCCTGCACCCGGCGCAGCGACTGGCATCGCTCCTCGCCGGTGAGCAAAGCGGCGTATGCCTGGCGGGCCTCGGCGGCCAGCCGCAGATGCTGCAGGTCGAGTGAGACCGGCGTCGATTCGGCAATTCGCACTGCCTCCTCGAGTGCCGCGCGGGCATGCGCCTTGTCCACCCGTCCGAGCACGGTAAGCGCCCACACCAGCGACAACTGGAAGCCCCGATTGCCGGGGCGCTTGGCAATCAAGCGGCGATGCTTCTCGACGGAGCCCTGAATCACCTTGAGCGCTTCCTCCTCGCGTTTGCCGGCCAGCAGTGTCATGGCCAGCCGCGTTGCCGCCCTGGCGTTGCGGATGTGGATGGAAAGATCCTCGGGGCTGATGCGCTCCAGCCGGTCAAAGAGAGCCACTCCCCGCCGGGCCAAGGCGATCGCTTGCTCAGGGTCCAGCTTCATCAGTGTGACGGCGGTTTCCGAGTAGCAGACCGCAAGGTCCGCTTGCGCCGAGTTGTTGTTCGGATCGAGGCCGGTGAGGTACTCCCAGCCCTGGCGCAGGGTGGTGCGATAGGCCATGGCCTGTTCCGGTTGATCGAGACTGGCCTGCAGCGGATTGTCGTAGGTTTCGGCCAGTGAGGCGCGTGTCACCTGGCGGTTGCGATAGGCGCGCAGATACTCCGCGCCGGGCTTTGCCTGCGCGAGCAGAACCTCGTTCTCCCGTTCGGCTGTTTCGAGCACTGCGACCGCTTCGCCAAGCCGGCCCAACGAGACCAAGAGATCGGCGCGGTCCTGGCGGGCGACGATGGAGATACGGGTCACCTTGCCACGCAGGCCCGTGGTTAGTAGCCGCTCCCCGATTGCGATCTCCGCTTCGGCCTGCTCCAATTCACCGAACTCGGAGATGACGCGTGCCAGGTGGAGATGCGCATTCGAAGCCTCCATCAGCATCTCCGGCGAGGGATTCGGGTTGGCGCGCAGCAGTTCGTCCGCGGCGCGGGTGGCGCGGATGCCCATTTCCCTCGCCTCCTGCAGCCGGCCGAGGTTGCGCAGATCGTCGGTCAGCGCGGCCATCAGTTGCAGGCTTCGCCACTCGTCGTTGAGGCGCGTGCGGATCTCCAGGGCGCGCAGACGGTTGTCCAGGGCCAGGTCGCGTTGGTTGAGGTTTGGCGTAGGCGCATTGCCTTGCGTGGTGGCCAGCAACTCGTAGGCTTCCGACAGTTCGATGAGCAGGCTGCGATCGCTGCCGGCCGATTGGGACAGATTGTTCAAGTACTCGCGTGCCGTGGACATGAGCAATGCGGTGGCCTTGGTGTTGCCCGGCACCTTGCCCAACTCGGGGTAGAAATCGAAGAGGAAGGTATGCGCCATCTTACGGACCTGCTGGAAGCGATGGCGCGCGTCGACGGCCTGGCTTACGGCAACGGCGGCGGTGACCATGAGCGCCACGCTGGCTACGGCCACGCCGGCCACTGCCAGCCGGTTGCGGCGCACGAACTTTCCGGCCCGGTAGAGGAACGTATCGGCCCGTGCTCCAATCGGCTCATTGGCGAGATAGCGGCGCAGGTCATCGGCGAAGGCCGTCACAGAGGGGTAGCGCTCCCGCGGGTCTTTCTTGAGGGCCTTGGCAATGATGGTGTCGAGGTCACCGCGCAGCAGGGGACGCGGGTCGGTCTCCACAATCGACTTCATCCACTCGGCCGGTGAGTGCGGGCCCGGCCCAGCCGGATGCTGGCCGCTGAGGAGCAGATAGAGCAGCACGCTGAGGGCATACACGTCGGTGGCTGTTGTGACGTTGCCGCCGGTCAATTGCTCCGGGGCGGCGAATTGCGGGGTAAGCGGCGCGGCCCCGTCTTTGGTGAGCAGGGTGAGCGCGTCGCGATCCTCTTCTTCCAGCAGCTTGGCGATGCCGAAGTCGAGCAGTTTCACCTGCCCGTCATTCGCGACGAGCACGTTCGAGGGCTTGAGGTCGCGATGGACAATGAGGTGCGCATGGGCGTGCGCGACCGAGGCCAGAACATCGAGAAACAGGGTGACACGCTGCCGCTCCTCAAGGGCGTGGCTGTCGCAATAGCGGTCGATCCATTCGCCATCGACATACTCCAACACCAGATAGGGCTGGCCGCCGGCATGCACCCCGGCGTCAAAGAGCCTGGCAATATTGGGATGCTCGAGGCGCGCCAGGATCGACCCTTCGCGTTTGAAGCGCTCTTCCCCGCCGTGTCCGCTGAGGGCGATGTGGAGGAACTTCAGGGCCACGCGGCGTTCGAAGCGTCCGTCTTTGCGCTCAGCCAGCCACACGCTGCCCATGCCGCCCTGACCGATGGGGGCAAGCAACTGATAGGCTCCGATGGCCTGCCCGGCCGCGAGCGAGGACTGCCCCCAAGGCAGCGCATCCCCTTCGAGAAAGCGCTCTCCGGCCAAGTCCTGATACTCATGGAAGAAGACGCGCAACACCGTGGCCAGGGCCGGATCTCGCTCGCGCAGCCCAGCCAGCCAAGCCGGCCGCTGCTCTTCGGGCAGGGCGAGCAGTTCATCCAGGTAGGGACTGACTGCCTGCCATTGATCCCGGAGTGTCATGGGTGTTCAGCGCAAGGCGTCGGCACTTACTCTGCGGTGCAGGTAGATCCGAGCCTTGTCCCACTGCCGTTGGACGGTGCGTTCCGAGACGCCGCGCATGGCGGCAATCTCGCCGAAGGAGAAGCCGCAGAAGAACTTCAGATCGACGATCTCGGCCAGTTGCGGGTCGCTCTTGGCCAGTTCCTCCAACGCATCGCCCAGTGGCGTCAGATCGCCTCTGCCGCTGTTGCCGTCGATAGGCTCGCTCGAAGTGATGGAGGTGATCTCGAACTGTCCGCCGCGCTTGATCGCCTGCCGGTTGCGGGAATGGTCGATGATGAGCCCGCGCATCACTTTGGCGGCATACGCCATGAAGCGAGGCCGGTCAGGGAAAGACGCATCTTCGCGCGCGGCCATGTCGAGGTAGGCTTCGTGCAACAGGGTGGTCACACCCAGAGTGGCGGCGAAGCCACGCCGCGCCAATTCGCGCCTCGCCATGGAGTGCAGCTCGTTGTAGAGGGCTGCGAATAGTGCTTCGGCAGCCGACTCTTCGCCCTGCTCGGCGGCACGCATCAGTGCCCCAACGCTCGATTCCATGGAACAGCTATTGTTGCTGTTGTTGCTGCTGGCCGGCGGCCGGAGTTTCGGGGCCGCCCTGGTTGGAAGCGAACTTCTCCATCTGCGCGATCTGGTCCTTCACCATCTTGGTTTCCGGCCCGTCGGCAGGCAGCGTGGCGAGGTAGTTCTTCATGTGCGGCATTGCGCCGGAGATGTCGTTCTTCTGAGCGAGGATGATGCCGAGCACATGGTGGATCTTGGGGATCTTCTTGCCGGCCTCGCTTTTGACGCCTTCGCGCGCGCTCTTCTCGGCTTCATCCATGTTCTTCAGGTTAAGGTTGGCGACGGCGTTGTAGAAGTAGGCTTGCGGGAAATCGTAGGGATTGAGGCGCAGGGCTTTGGCGCTGAGGTCGGCGGCTTCCTGCCACTTGGGAGGATTCTGACGGGCCGAGATGAGGGCCATGTTGACGTAGGGCTTCACCAGTTTGGAATCGGCCTCAATGGCGCTTTGATAGGCCTTCATCGCGGTTTCGGTTTGGTTCTGCGCCTCGAGAAGCATGCCGAGGTCGGCCCAGGCGTTAGCGTACTTGGGATAGATCTGGACGGCCTTTTCGATCTCCTTCTGGGCTTCGGCGAGCTTCTTCCTCTTGATGAGGTCGCGGCCCTTTTCGTAGGCCTTTTTGGCGTCCTTAGGGGCCATGGCGGAAGTGGCGCTGAAGGTGAGTCCTTCGACGTTCGCCATGCGCTTAAGCACGATGGTTCCGACGTCCGGGTTGTCCATGAAGCGGCGTCCGGAGAGGTTGACGATCTCCGAACGATAGCCCGGAAGCGAGGCGCGCAGTTCGCAGCCCATCAAGTCGCGTTCACTGACTCCGCCCATGCCGGGAGAGCGGTTGCTCTGATTGGTCCCGCCGAAGCCGTCGTTGTTGCCGACGCTGGCGTCCGCCATCACCTGGTTGTTCTGCCCCAGTTGGAAGCTGAAGCGGCCTTTCGAGTCGGTGTAGCCTTCCGGGCGCGGGTTGCCGTTGCAGATGCGCTCAATGACGACCGGTTCCGGGGGCGGAGTGCCGTCGTCGAGAACGACCTTGCCGGAGAGGAAGAGCGGGCGCTGCATCTGATCGGGGAACGGTGAGCGTTGGGATTCGCGCGGATCCGGGAACGTAGAAGGATTGCGGGGTGTCGTGGTGCTGGTGCCGCCGGTGGGGAATCCACCTGGCGTTCCGCCGGTGGTGCCGCCGCCTACCGAGCCGCCTCCCGTCGTACCGCCGCCGCCTGCCGCCCCACCGCCGGTGGCTCCGCCTCCAGCCTGTCCGCCTTGATTCTGAGCGATTGCAAGGTGTGCGCACGTTGCCAGCGCAAGAGTAAGGGAAATACGTTTCCAGTCTCCGAATCGGATCATCGGGTACTCCTTAGGAAGAGCGGTGCCGCAGGGGGCGGTATTGGCTTGATTATGTCACAGTATTCCGCAGGTGTCTCGCACAGGTATGTAGAATGGAGACATGACTATTAACCGCCGGTCCTTATTGCTTGCTCCGGCCATCATGCTTAGCTCGGCGTGCTCGGAAGCTCCCAAACAGGAAGTGAAAAAGAAGGAGCCCGAAAAGCCGCCAGAGGCCGTGACGGGACGTTACGCCTTCTATCAGATGTATGCCGCGGCCCGGAACTGGGCCACCGATCTGCAGCCGCTACAACTGGCCAGCATTCACTTAAAGGAAGTGAAGTCCGGAGACGGGAAGTCCGGCGCCTGGCAGTGTATGTTCGTGTCGCCTTCGAAGAGCCGGTTGAAAACGTATACTTACTCGGTTATCGAAGCGGGTGGCAATCTGCACAAGGGCGTCTTTGCGTCGCTGGACGAGAGCTTCTCCGGCAGCCGGGGACAGGCGAAGCCGTTCCTCATTGCCGCATTGAAGACGGATTCCGACGAAGTGTGGAAGACCGCCGCGGACAAGAGCAAAGAGTACATGAAGAAGAATCCGGACATGCCGGTGTCGTTCCTGTTGGAGTCCACGCCGCGGTTTCCCAACCCCGCCTGGCGCGTGGTTTGGGGCGAGCGTGTGAGCCAGAGCAACTACTCCATCTTTGTCGATGCCACTACGGGCGAGTACCTGGTAACGGGACGCTAACGTTCGCCTTCCCAGCGGGCGAGGACGGGGCCGGCTACGCAGTGGCCGAGGACATTGACGCTGGTGCGGATCATGTCGATGACGGCGTCGATGCCGAGGAGCATGGTGAGGCCCTCGGCGGGGATGCCGAAAGAAGTGAACAATCCGGCGAGGATGACGAAGTTGGCGCGGGGGATGCCGGCGACTCCTTTGCTCGTGATCTTGAGGGTCGCGAGGATGAGGAGTTGCCGCCCAAAGCTGAGGTGCATGCCGGCGGCCTGGGCAACGAACAGCGTGGCCATGGCGAGGTGAATGGTGCTGCCGGTGGCATTGAGCGAGAGGCTGAGCGGGATGGCGAAGCCGAGGACGCGCTTGGGGACTCCGAAGCGCTCCATCCGTTCCAGGACGGAGGGCAAGGCAGCGGCGGAGGATGTGGTGGCGAAGGCGACGAGGAAAGGCTCGCGGGCGGCCTGGGCGAAGCGGCGTAGCGGGACTCGGGCGAGCAGGAGCAGCCCT
>JAXLQM010000005.1:0-511550 GCA_046331645.1 Bryobacteraceae bacterium | reverse complement strand
CGCCATTTTTCCCCGCGGCCCCAAACCCGACGCCACCCGTGACAAAGTCGCGGCCGTGAACATCGAACTCGCGAAGTTGCATGGCACCCGCAACATCACCTACATGGACATCGGCAAAGTTTTCCTCGAAGCCGATGGCGCCATTGCCCCCGCAATCATGAATGACTATCTGCATCCCACCGAAGCCGGATACGATCGATGGGGCGAAGCGGTCGCGCCAACATTGAAGACGCTATTAGCGAACTAACTTCATCGATCTCCGAATTGGATCTCGCTTTCAACCGCGAACCGCCGGTATTTGGAATACTCGTTCCACTCCATCACCCGGTCCTTACCCCGAGGCACATCGAAGAATAGCCGTTCAGGCAAATAGTGCCCATCGACAGACTTCGACAACGTGATCGAATACTTCGCCGTCTTCGGCAACTGTCGCCCTGGGATCGTCACGTTGTGCAACACCTCATACTCGAACAACGTAATCTCGTAGGTTCGAGGATCAAACCGGACCTCTCCCTGCATGTTGCCGAGCAAGCCCGCTGGCGAGTCGGCTTGCGAATGCTGCTTTCCCGCAGGGCGGAAACGGAACCCGTTGGTCCCTATTGCCTCGAACCGGAACGCTTCGGGAAACTCGCGCCAAAAGTCCCGCCGCCGTTGGCGCAGCGCGGCCTTCTCCTCAGGTGGAAACGCTCCGGCCTTCTCGTTCCCCGCCTTGTAGACCTCCAGCATTTCGGCCGAACAGGGCGATGTGCCGTTCTGCGCCAGGCAACGATTGAAGATTCCTCCAATCACCGCGGTGCGTTCCAGCAGCAGTGTGAGCGGCGGGCGCTTGTCTTTTCCGCGCGCATCGCGCACGCGGTACAGATTTGCGCTCTGGAACGTGTAGGGAATCTCGCGAAATCCCTCCAGGGGAGGCGACCAGAACCATGGCAACATCGCCTGGGTTTCCGCCACCCGGACAACCGTCTCGTGAATCTGCGCCATGCCCACGGCGCAAACAGCGAACACAAGAAGGCAGCAGCGGGGCCACATCGGCACATCATATCCCAATCTCATGGATGGCCCACTTGCGGGCATCAGCAAGCCCGGTGTTTTGCGCTTCTCGACACGCACGTATGAACGTACAATCGAGGTGAGATGATCTTCATCCCTTCTCTGTGTAGCCTCATCAATCCCTTCATGAATCGATATAAAAGCGCGCTGGTATTCTGTCTCATGGCAGCCGCTTTGAGCGCGCAGAACTGGCCGCAATGGGGACAGAATCCCCGTCATAGCGGCGCCGTTTCAGTCACTGGGCAGAGACCAGATCGCTTACTCGGGCAGCACACTTCAGATAGATTGGCGGACCAGATCCGGCAGGACACCGGAGGCAGTCTCCTCGTGCATTACATGGCGCCGCTGGTCGACGGCGATGAAGTGTTCACCATGAGCCGTGGCGCCAGCCGCTGGTTATCCTGCCGCAACAATCCGGAACCCTGCGGCCCGCGCCGATGGGAGCAAATGGAGTGGGGTGTCACCAAACTGCGCAACACCGGAGGTGCGCTCCGGGATGAGTGGACAACCATGTCAACCTGGAAGCCCGCGCCCGACAATGGCTCAGGCTGGGAGCCCGTGTTTCATCCGGTTCTTCATGGCCCGTTTGTGTACGTCCCGGCAGATTCCGGAATGATCATGAAATTGGACCGGCAATCCGGAGCAGTGCTGGAATGCATCCAGCCATTCCCGGAGAACGATCCAAACCGGTTCGTCACCAGCCCGCTGACACTCGATTCCGATGGCTCCCTCTACTACACGGTGATGCAACTCGACGCATCCGCGCCCTGGACCAGCGATGTACAAGGCGCCTGGCTCATCAAGATCAATCCAAAAGGGCGCGCCCGAAGGGTCCGCTTCATCAAACTGGTGGAAGATGCGCCGCAACAGCATTGCACGACAGTGTTCGCTGCGAATCAGTTGCCATGGCCCCCATCTGAAGATGCGAAGGCTCCCACCGCACCCTGCGGGTCACAGCGCCCCGGCCTCAATGCAGCCCCTGCCATCGCGCCCGACGGAACCATTTACGTCGTCAGCCGGGCCCATTTCAATCCGGCCTACGCGTATCTGGTCGCAGTGAATCCGGATCTGACAACCCGATGGAGTGCCTCGCTCCGTGACCGCTTGAACGATGGTTGCGACGTGTTGCTCCCGCCCAGCGGAACATTGGGCGGGTGCAGATTAGGCAGCCGCGCCGGAGTAGACCCATCCACCAACGAAATGCCCGCCGGTCGAGTGATGGATCAAGCCACTTCCTCGCCCGTTGTTGCTCCCGACGGATCTGTTCTCTACGGTGCGTATACCCGCTACAACTATGGCCGGGGCCATCTGTTTCGATTCAGCGCCGCGGGAGAGTTTCTCGGCTCCTACGACTACGGTTGGGACATCACGCCCGCGATCTATGAGCATGACGATACGTGGTCGGTAATCCTCAAGGACAACTTCTACCCCTCAGGATCGTATTGCAGCGTGTTGGGCCAATGCGGCGAAGGCGCACCCAGTTTCCGCATCACGAGCCTCGACGCCGATCTGCGCCGGGAATGGAGTTACGAAAACACCAATGATCAGGCGTGCGAGCGGAAAGACGACGGAAGTGTCTCTTGTACGCCTACCGGGGAAAGGTTCGAGTGGTGCGTCAATATGCTCGCAGTCGACCGCGACGGCGTGGTCTACGCCAATAGCGAAGATGGCAATCTGTATGCCATCGATCGCTCAGGCCAAAGCCTCGGCAGCGTGTTCTTAAAACGTGCGCAAGGGGCGGCATACACGCCCCTTGCCATCGGTGGAGACGGATTGATCTATACGCAGAACGATGGAACCCTGTTCGTTGTCGGAAGCCACTGAACAGAGCCTATCGAGTCCCTTCCAGCAGTTTCGCGTAGCGCTCCCAGACAACCGCCGCGACATCTCGGCCGAGCACTCTCGACCGGAAGTCGGCTTCGTCATAGTGGATCCCTGCCGCGCGCCGCGACCATGCGGCATCCTCGGCCACCTCCGAAAATGTATTCCATTCGAGCGTGGTCTCCGCGGTTGGCGACTTGCCGCCATCGATGCGCGAAGAACCGGGGGCGAACGTCACTTTGAATACGAAGTCGTCACTGCCCGTGAACCGTCTCAGAATCTCCGCCGCGGCGTTGCTGAACGCGCTGTGCCCCGAGGGAAATTCCGGGTGCGGCGGAGTTGCGATGTACGGAGTCCATTGCGAGCCGTCCATGTCAATGGTCCCCTTGCCGGGACCACCCCAGCCTTTGATCACCTTCCCCGCGTAGAGGTTGTGGATAGCCGACACTGGCCGAATGTAGTCGTAAACGCGTTTGGCTTCCCACACAGCCACCGCGACGTCGTGCTCGGCGGCATTGAGCACGAAGTACAACTTCACATCGACATCGAGTTCGTTGAAATCACGCTCGGAGATCTCCTCTGCCAGACGATTCCAATGCCCGGGCGGCGTATCAGTGCCGGCAAAATCATCCCAATATTCGGCGCTCATTTTGCCGCGATCGTCCAACTCGGCGTTGAGCCGCATGATGTCCCGAAGCCTCTGCTCGTACAGCCACGTTCCGAACTTCGGGGGCGGCCCCGGGCGAAACTGATCGGCGGATTTCAGCGCGAACGGAGTCACCTTCGACCAATGCGGCGACAGAAAACGCTGCACGGTGCCATTGGCTGCGCGCAGCGGCTGCCAGCGTCCGGGATCGTTCAGGGTCTCAGGGAAGTTCACGGGTGTATAGTCCGTATAGTCCTGATACGCCGGCGCACCCATGTCACCCATCTGATTTGCTCCATCATTGTGGCGCACGGCAATCTGCGCAGCGGCAGCCGCATTGCCGACGCCCGCCGCACTAGTGAGCGCTGTAGACGTAATCGCAGGATCGTAGCCGAGATCAATCATCAAACGGTTGAATGTCTGCGCTTGCGTCGGAAACAGATCCAACGCCGTCCGAAAGGCGGCGTAGCTGATCGCGGACGTCTTATTTAACAGGGTTCTGGCGGCTTCAGGCTGCCGCGCCGGCGCCCCCGCAATGCTCCCCACGGCTTTGGCATCGTAGGCAGCCCAGGCATCGTACATAGCGCTATGGACAATGAAGAGAGCGCGAGCCGCAACGGTCGGCGCGGCGCTCGTGTTCTTGATGGCGGTGACTACCGCGTCATTCCACTTTACGGCTGCATTTGCGGTTCCGTCTTCAAGACTATTGAAACCAAACGCAGGCAGAATGGACACAATACAGGCGGCGAAAATTCGTTTTTTCATTGGAGATGTCCCAGAACAAAATCTTCGCCAGAATACGGATTGAGGGTGGGACTACGCAATAGTATAAAAATACTATTGAGCAACACGCCGGCCATCAGCTACCGTGATGAGACTTCTGGAACAATCACCATTTCAGTCTTGGCCGCGCTCCTTTGCTGCTTTCTTCCTCCCGCTGCTACTGATTTGCCTTTCCCGCCCGGCTTCCGGCCAGGGTTGAGTCGCGGCTCGTAGCAGCACGCCCGTGCTTGGCGCGCTTTGTTCTTCGGCACCCGTCAAAACAAAAGAGGAAAAGGCGGCCCAACTCGCCGCACGCGGTCCCGATGTTCCCGATGAGGAGCGGATCACACCCCGCGAGGTGTACCGGCCGCAACGTTGGGGCGTCAGCATCGGATATCGCTATCAGCCTTCCTCGCGCCATTTCCTCGGTACGGTGGAACAGAAACAGCGCGAGATCGACAACACGCAGATCCAGAACATTTATCATCTCTTCGATATTTCAATAGACCGGCAGCTCTCGCGGCGTTGGAGCGCTGCCGTCAGCCTGCCCGTCTTGTTCGCCTATCGCAACCAACTCTACGTGCCCCGCGGAGAGTTCCGCGTCCACAGCATCGGCGACATGACAATAGGCGGCCGCAGTTGGATCTTCCGGCCACCAAGTGAAGGCGGCGGAAACATTGCGATCGGTGCGAGCCTCAAGCTGCCCACCGGCAAGTACAACGCCGTCGGACCCGCCCGCAATGCCAGAAACCAGTTGATCGTCGCAACCGCCGATCAGTCCATCCAGGCCGGTGACGGCGGCGTGGGCTTCGCGCTCGACATGCAAGCCTACCAGCCATTCCGCTTCCGCACGATGCTCTATTTGAGCGGGCTGTACCTGTTCAATCCCCGGGATACCAACGGCGTCGATTCCTCGCGCACACGGTTCCGCGAAACAGTGCTGTCGGTTCCCGACCAGTATCTGGTGCGTGGTGGCATTGCGCGCCCCGTTCCCCGCGTGCCCGGACTCACCGTTACCTTCGGCGGCCGTTGGGAAGGCGTTCCGGTTCGCGATCTCTTGGGTCAAAGCAATGGCTTCCGCCGTCCCGGCTACGCCATCTCTGCCGATCCTGGATTCCTCTACACACGCTGGGGTTACGTTTTCTCCTGCAGTGTACCCTGGGCTGTGGAGCGGAACCTGCGGCGCAGCGTGGCGGAAATCGCCAATGGATTTCGCAGCGGCGATGCGGCCTTCGCCGACTACACTCTCGTGCTCGGATTCTCTCGTCGGTTTTGAGGAGCAACCATGCGACTGCTGGCAATCATTGGGATAGCGTTTTGTTTCAGCCTGCCGCTCGATGGCCGCATCAAATTGAAGCGCGACTCCCAGCGCAAACGTGCGCCCAACTTCGAGTTGAAGACGCAACAGGGCGAGACGATTCGTCTCAGCGATTATGCAGGCAAGGTCGTGCTGCTCGATTTTTGGGCCACTTGGTGCGGACCGTGCAAAGCTTCGATGCCGTGGATCAGCGAACTGGCCGAGAAACACCGCGAAGCCGGCCTTGCAGTCATCGGCGTCTCAATGGACCAGGACGGCTGGGAAATCGTCCGCCCGTTCGTGGAGCGGATGAAGGTCACTTACCCCGTTGTACTGGGCACGCCGAGAGTGTCCTATTTGTATGGGGAAGTAGAATCTCTGCCGGTAGCGTTTTTCATAGACCGGAAGCAGCGTGTAGCTGCAATCCACGTCGGCGCAGCGAGCCGAAAAGAGTTCACGGAAACGATCACGGCTCTGCTCAATCTCCAGCCGTGACCACGCCGCGAATACGATCCCAATTCCCCCTATTGGCACTCCTTCAAAAAATTCCCAAAGTCATTCTAGTTTCTTGTTTCCAATCCCGCCTACCCAGTCAAGAGCGCTTTCGGACTCGTCATTGGAACCAGGTTACGAGGCGCTTCAGCCACTGGGAGGCGCCATTTGACCACCGAATCCAATCTTGCATTAGGAAGTGAATCACACCATCGCGGGCCGGGAAGCCGCGCCGCCACGTACTTAAGGCTCATGAAGGGCATCGCCACACGCCCCGATCCATTCCTCGATAACCCCCACCTCGATGCCTGTGTCAGCGCCGGCCTGGACCGGCACTTCACGAGTACGTCTTGCCCAAGGGTTCGCCCGGCGCAACGGGAGCAGCGTTTTCTCCAGTCCCATGTTCCGGAAGACGGCATGCCCGCCCAAGCCTATATCCAGCAACTGTTCGAGGAAGTTGTGCCTCACTCGGTTCGAACCCACGATCCCCGTTTCATCGGCCACATGACGTCAGCGCTCCCCGCCTTTACCGGCCCATTGGGACGGCTCATCACCGCTCTCAATCAGAATGTGGTGAAGATGGAGACTGCAGATGCTTTGGTCTATCAGGAGCGCCAGGCGATCGCCATTCTCCACCGCCTCGTTTACGCATTCGAGCAAAGCTTCTACGACACCCACATCCAAAACCCGGGAAGCACCTTGGGAACCATGGTGTCCGGTGGGACGCTAGGCAACATTTCCGCCCTTTGGTGCGCGCGCAACCGGAGCCTGGGGCCCAAGGGCCACTTCCTTGGGGTTTCCCAGGAAGGCTTGAGCGAAGCACTGCGTGCCCACGGCTACCGGCGTGCCGTGATCATCGGCTCCTCGTTAATGCACTACTCGTTGGAAAAGGCCGCTGACCTGTTAGGCATTGGCAGGAAGTCCTTACTGCGGATCCAGGCCACCGAAAGCGGACGCGTCGACCTCGCGCGCCTCGAACAGGCGGTGCGCCGCAGCGTGGCCGAGGGCGATCTGATCCTGGCTCTTGTTGGCATCGCGGGAACAACGGAAACCGGCTCGGTCGACCCGCTCGGATCCATGGCAGACCTGGCCGCGAGCTATGGGTGTCACTTCCATGTCGACGCGGCATGGGGCGGACCGGTGCTGTTCTCGCGCAGGTTCCGTCATCTGCTGGATGGCATCGAGCGCGCCGATTCGGTCACCATTGATGGACATAAGCAACTCTATGTGCCGATGGGCGCGGGCCTCACACTGTTTCGTGACCCCGCGCTCGCACAGTCCATCGAAACGGCGGCGAACTACATTATTCGTGCCGATTCCGCCGACCCGGGCCGGCGCACCATCGAAGGTTCCCGTCCCGCGATGGCGGCGTATCTTCACGGTGCGCTGCACATCCTCGGGCGCAGCGGATACCAGGAACTGATGGACGCCGGAATCGAAAAGGCTGCCTACCTGGCTCACAGCATCCAAACAAGACCGGCGTTTGAACTACTCTCCGAACCCCAACTCAATATCGTCGTATACCGCTACATCCCACCCCCATTACGGGAGGCAGTGCAAACGCGGCGCCTGTCCACCGGACAGAACCAGATGATTGACGATTGCAACAGACGCCTGCAGGAACTCCAGTGGAACCGGGGCAATAGCTTCGTTTCCAGGACAACACTAACCAACACGAGGTACGGTGCGGATTCACCCCTCGTCACCCTCCGAGCCGTGCTGGCCAACCCGCTCACCACTCGCCGGGACCTCACAGCGATTCTGGACGAACAAACGGAAATCGGGGACACGATCTCAAACTTCGCGGGGAGGGCCTTATGAACAGCTTCGTGACTGAGATGATGGGCGAAAGCCATGTGGAACTGACGGGCGCCATCCCGCGCTGGGAAGAAACTCGCCCGCGAGTTGACAAAGCTCCCCTTGGACATGCTTCGCTCGAGCCTGACGAGAACACGATGCGCGAGATGGTGGCTACTTCGCTCGACCACATCGTCCACCACCTGCAAGGCCTCTCCACGAGCCCAGCCGATGATGCCGGACGAGGCCGGCTCGTAGCCCGGGCGATGGAGGATGCATTGCCGGAAAACGGCGAATCCTTGCCCACCCTGCTCCGCGGTCTGTTTCAGGACGTTATTCCGGCCAGCGTCAACACGGCAGGCCCTGGCTATCTCGGCTATGTTCCCGGAGGCGGCATTTTCCCCGCCGCGTTGGCCGACTTCATTGCCAAATCAGTGAACCGGCACGTCGGCTACTACTACATGTCGCCTGCGATGGTCCAACTGGAATGGAATGTGGTCCGGTGGTTCTGCGACATTGCCGGCTACGGGCCAGAGGCAGGGGGAGTGCTCACCTCCGGCGGGTCGATGGCCACGTTGACCGCCATCATCGCGGCGCGCTCCACGCGTCTAGGGGAAGATTTCGGCAAAGCAGTCATTTACCTCACCTCGCAGACGCATTACTCAGTTGCCAAGGCGGCCCTTCTGGCGGGGTTTCCGGAGCGCTGTTTGCGCATGGTTGCGGTGGATGCGAATTTTCGCATGGATGCCACAAGTCTCGAATCCATGATTGCCATGGACCGGGCTGTGGGCTTGCAGCCCTTCCTCGTTGCCGCCACCGCAGGCACGACCAATACGGGCGCCGTCGATCCACTCGACGCCATCGCCACTGTCGCCGAGCGTGAGGGCTTGTGGATGCACGTGGACGGCGCTTATGGCGGCTTCTTTCTGCTCACCGAAACGGGGCGCAAAACGCTGGCCGGCATCGAACGCGCCGACTCCATCACGCTCGATCCACACAAGGGACTGTGCTTGCCTTACGGCACCGGCGCCTTGGTGGTTCGGAATCTGGATACTTTGAAGCGCACCTACAGCGCGCGCGCGGAATATCTCCCGGCAATGAATGAAGTGGATGGGGAAGTGGATTTCTGCGGGCTGTCCCCCGAACTGTCCCGCGATTGGCGCGGCTTGCGCGTCTGGCTTCCTCTGAAGATGTATGGAGTGGCTCCCTTCCGTCAGAACCTGGACGAGAAACTGGCGCTTGCCCACCGTGCCGAACTGGCGTTACGCGCCATGCCAAACATCGAGATCGTGGCCGGCCCGCAGCTCTCCATTCTGGCATTCCGCCTCGTTCTGCCGGGCCGCAGCTCGGAAGAAACGGACGAGGACAACCGGCGCCTTCTGGAAGCGATCGTCAAGCGGCAGCGCGTCCTGCTCTCCTCGACACGCCTGAACGGCCGTTTCACTCTTCGCTTTTCTCTACTTTCGTTTCGTACGCATGAGGATCGTGTGATGGAAGGACTGGAAGATATTCGCTCCGCGGCACTGGAAGTGATGGCCGCCACGCCCGCGCCGGGCACGCTCGCGGAATGCTTCGTGCGGCAGGCCAAGGCCACGCCCGCTCGCGTCGCCATCATCGCAGGGGAGCGTCGTGTTACGTTCGCTGCGCTCGACAACGCCGCGGAACAGCTCGCGTCGAAATTGCGCAGCCTTGGCCTCAAGGAAGGCGGACATGCCGGGATCTACATGCCGCGTTCGGTCGAGGCAATCGTGTCCATGCTTGCGGTTTTGAAGGCCGGCGGCGTCTATGTGCCCATCAATCCGCACGACCCCAGTGAGCGGCGCAGCTTCATTGTGAGCGACGCCGGGTTGGATCTGATGATCTGCGCCGGGAATGCGTCCGAAGCGCGAACGCTCCTCGATCCCACCCGGGTTCTCGATGTCAACGAGATGCCGGATCTGTGGCGCCCCACGCCCGTGCCCCGCCAGTTGCTTCCGCTTGCGCCCGGAGACCGGCCCATCTACCTGCTCTACACCTCCGGCAGCACCGGGCGGTCGAAAGGAGTAGTAGGTCTCCAGAGCGCCACGCTCAACCGGCTGCATTGGATGTGGCGCGAGTTTCCCTTCGCGCCCGGCGAGAAGTATCTTCACCGCACGGCGTTGACTTTTGTCGATGCGGTTTGGGAAATCTTCGGCCCGCTGCTGCAGGGCGTACCGCTTGTTCTGCTTCCGCCGCAGCAATCCGGGAATCCCGGCGCCATGGCGGCGTTGATTCAGCGATACCGAGTGACCCGTGTCACGGTGGTGCCATCTATTTTGGATGCGCTTGTATCGCGGACGCGCCAGAGCGGCGCGCTTTCCTCGGTCCGTGTGTGGATCAGCAGCGGGGAACGTCTGGAAAGCGCCGTACTGGCGCGGGTTCGCGCGGCTCTGCCCCGGTGTACGGTGCTCAACCTGTATGGCAGCACTGAGGTGGCGGGCGACGTGACTTGCGCTGCATTTGCCGCGGATTCTCCCACGCCAGACCCCGTGCCCATCGGCATGCCACTGCCCAATGCCCGTCTGTTTGTGCTGGATGAGAACCGCATGCCAGTTGCTGGCGGCGCGGAGGGAGAGCTTTATGTCGGTGGCCCCGTGATCGCACGCGGCTACCACCGCCGCCCGGAAGAGCACGCGGCCCGTTTTCTTTCCCTGCCTCATCTCACCGAAGGTCCGGTCTTCCGCACCGGAGACCGTGTGCGCCGTGGCCCGGATGGCGAGCTCTATTACGTGGGGCGCAATGATCGCCAGATGAAAGTACGCGGCGTGCGTATCGAACTCGATGAAGTGGAAGCCGCACTGCTGGAATCCGTTGGCCCAGGTGCAACGTGCGCGGTCGTCGCCCGCACCTCGCCCCAAGGCGCGGAGAGACACGTCGCCGCCTTCGTGGCTCCGCAAACTCTGGATGTCTCGGTGATCCGCGCCAAGCTGGCCCGCCGGCTTCCCAGCGGCATGATGCCTGCCGTGATCCTCGCACTGGAGGCGCTGCCGCTGCTCTCCAACGGTAAGGTCGACCGGCAGCAACTGGAGGCATTCCAGACTCCTCCCGCCGCCGCAGTCCCCGATGCCACGCCCATGCAGCAACTGGTCATGTCGCTATGGGCACGCATGTTGCCGGCGCCGCCGGCTTCACTCGATAGCGATTTCCATCTCCTTGGCGGAGACTCGCTCGGACTCGTGGAGTTTCTGGCTGAGGCGGAGAGTCTTCTCGGACGCTCGATCGCCGTCGACGCCATCCCGCAACCACTCACCGTGGCGGCCATGGCCGCACTCCTGGAACAAGGGACGTACGCCCCGGCCTCGCTCACTGGCATTGACATCCTCCCAGTGACGCAACGGCACCACGATCCTTTGCTCGCGCTGCTCATCGAGTCTTTCTCGCTGCGCGAGCCCATGGCCGCCGCACTCGGCGCTGAACCGCGGGACCTGCTGCCTTTTGCCCGGGCGCTGCTCCAGCGCTGTCAATCGGAGCCTTTTTCGTATGTCGCCGTCGAACGGGCTAGCCAGCGAGTTGTTGGATTCTGCCTCGCGCACGACTTCGCCGGTCCGGCCCTGCGCTTTGACGCGCGGCGGGATTCGCCGAAGCTCACTCCATTGTTCGATCTGCTGGCTGGGCTGCATACCCAATACACGCAGGCGGTGCTGCCCCGCCCAGGCCAGGTCCTGGAGCTTGCCGCAACGGGAGCGGCGCCCGATGCCGATGGGTACACCATCGCGCAAGCTCTCGAAGGCCGCGCGCTTCACGATGCACGCGGGCGCGGCTTTCACCGCGTAGTCAGCCTCTGCACCAATGCTGTGACGCGCTATCTGGCGCTCACCTCGCAGGGCGGGCGTTTACTGGGTGAAGTCGCGTACGACACATTCGTGCACGAACGCCGCAATGTGTTCGCGGATGCGGCGCGCCACCGCGGAGTCGCCCTCATTGAAGGGCATCTGGTATGACCGTCGCGACCTTGGCCGGCCTTGTGGCCGGGTTCCTTTCGCTGATTGCCTATCTGCCTTACGCGCTCGATACAATGCGCGGCAACGCCCAGCCGAACCGCGCCACGTGGATCATCTGGACGGTGGTGGGTGGACTCCTGTTTGCCAGCTACAACGCAGCGGCCGGCGGCGCTGCGCGCTGGGTGCCGCTCGCCGATGCACTTGGGCCCGCGCTGATTGCCGCCCTCGCCATGCGGCATGGAAAGGGGGAGTGGAACCGGCTGGACGTGGGTTGCTTGGTGCTGGCCGGCGTGAGTCTCATTGGCTGGCGCCTTACCGGCTCACCCGTGGTCACGCTGCAAATCAACCTGTTTCTTGCCTTTTTGGCGGCCATTCCAACTTTCTGCAGCGCTTACCGCAACCCTGGTTCGGAACCACCATTGGTTTGGGGTCTGTTTTTGCTCAGCAACGTGCTCAACCTGCTGGCAATTGATGAGTGGAATTGGACAAGCGCCGCCTATCCGCTGTACACGGTGTTCACGGCGGGGCTGGTGAATGCGCTCATTTGGGGCGCTTTTCCCCGGCCAGGCGCTGTCGCGAAATCGTCAGAATCTCAGAAAATCGCGGATCTCCATGGAGTGATTGGAAGTCAGACTCCTTCTCCAGTGCCTTGCGTTCGTTCTCTAGAAGCGGCAGTTCCACAGCGGTTCGCAAGTGGGCGATAGCCTCCTCGCGCTTGCCCACCAACGCCAGCACACGCGCCAGATTGTAGTAGGAGAGGGCCGTGTGCGTATGCTTCATGCCCAGCGTTTGGCGACGGAGATCCAGCAGTTGCCGCCTCAACTCTTCCGCTTCGCCCAAGCGGCCCTGGCGTTTTCGGATATTGCCGAGCTCTTCAAGGATGATTAGCGTGTCGCTATGACGCGGTCCCATCACCCGCTGGATAGTGGGCAGAGTTTCCATTACGATCTGCTCGGCCTCCCCTAACTGGCCGATGTTCGTCAGAACCCCCGCCAGGTTGCCTGCCGTGACCAGGGTGGAGCGATTTTCCGGCCCGAGAGTTTTTCGTTTTGCCTCGTAGACTTCACGATACAGCTTCGCGGCTTCCGCATTCCTGCCTTCTTTTCCCAGCACCTGTCCCAGATTTCCCATCGTCATCAAAGTGGTCGAATGCTTCGGCCCGAGAACTTTGCGCGACCGCGCAATCGCTTCCAGATATAAGCCCTCGGCTTCGGCGTAGCGCCCTTGATTCTGCACCACAGCGCCCAGATTACTGATGCCAAGTAACACTCGGGGGTGATCTTCCCCAAACGCCCGGCGGCCCAGTTCCAGCACCTCGCGGAATGCCTTCTCCGACTCCGTAAAGCGGCCTTGATAGGCCAAATCCACAGCCAGATTCCGCAATACGGAAAGCACCAGGGGATCTGCGGAGCCCAACTTGATCCGGGCCACCTGGAGCACCTCACGATTCAGGGTTTCCGCTTCCTGGTAACGCCCTTGGCTGTCCAGCACGGCTGCTAAGCTGGTGTTCGCTCCAAGAGTGTCCCGATGCGCCTCCCCGAGAACGACACCGCGCCGTTCCGCGGTTTCACGGAGCAACTTCTCGGCTTCGGGGAAACGTGTCTCTGCCTCCAGGACAACTCCCAGGTTCCCCATCGATTGCAACGTATCCGGGTGATCGGCGCCCAGAGTCCGAAGCCGCACATCCAGCGCCTGTCGCAGCAGCTTTTCCGATTTTGCGTAGAGCCCCAGGTTTTGGTACACGCGGCCCATCACGTGCATCATTTGGGCGCGCAGGGGCGGATCCGAGGTTAACTCCTTGTCCATCTCTTGCGCTGCCTTGTCCAGAATCTCCCGGGCCCGAACCTCGTTCCCGCGGGCTTCACTGGGGTTGGAGACTTCAAACATGCGAGTCATGAATTGGGTCACGCGGTCGGCACGGTCCCGCTCGCGCCGCGTCTTTTCCAACTCCCTCCGCTGGGCCACCGCCGCCACCACAAGCAAAGCCAGTGTAAATGCGCCTACCGAAGCAGCAATGCGGTGCCGCCGCAGATATCTCCCGGTTCGGTACACCATGCCCGCCGGCCGGGCCAGCACCGGCTCGAAGCGCAAATAACGTCCCAGGTCTGCGGCGAAATCAGCGGGAGAAGCGTAACGCCGGTTGCGATCCTTCTCCAGCGCCTTGAGGATAATGGCATCCAGATCGCCCCGCAACTTGCGGGACAACGCCGGTACATCCGCGCCCAGGTTTTCCGCATGCCGCCCGGCCTCGCCGCCCAGAGTGCGTACCTTGGTGCTTGGCCGCGGCGCGTCCTCATCGCGCAATTTCTCGGCGAACTGATGGGCCGGCGTTTTGGCGAAATCCAGCGGCAAGGCCCCCACCAGCAACTCATAGAGCACTACGCCCAACGAGTAAACATCGGTGCGTGTGTCCAAATCGGCGCCTTCGGCCTGCTCCAGGCTCATGTAGTGCGGTGTTCCGACGATGGCTCCGGCGCTGGTCAACGATGCGAATGTGCCTGACGCCGGCCGCTCGTGCAGTGCCTTCGCAATCCCGAAGTCGATGATCTTCGGGCTCGGCTTCCCATCCACTTCCACGACAAGAATATTGGAAGGCTTCAGGTCCCGGTGGACGATGGATTTGTAGTGTGCATGCTGCACGCCCTCGCAGACGCCGATGAACAATTGCAGCCTTTGCGGAACTGTCAATTTCCGCTCGGCGCAGTAGTCCAGGATAGAAGTGCCCACTACGTACTCCATCACAAAGTACGGCCGGCCCTGAGGCGTGCTGCCGGCATCGAACACTTTGGCGATCGCCGGGTGATCCATGACGGCGAGGGCCTGCCGCTCGGAGTTGAAGCGCGCCACCACCTCCACCGTGTCCATACCCGGCTTGATCACTTTCAATGCCACCACGCGCCGCACCGGATACTGCTGCTCGGCCCGGTAAACCACACCCATCCCGCCGCGGGCAATCTGTTCCAGAATTTTGTACGGACCCAACTGCGTACCCGGCTCCATAGCCGCTTCGCTTTCGCCCGCCATCAACTCGCGGGCAGCCACCTCCACCGCCGGCCGATCGAGAAAATCCGCCGTACCCTCCACTTCATGCGCCAGCAGCGATTCCAGTTCCCGCTGCATCTCCGCGTCGTTGGCGCATTCTCTGGCGGCGAAAGCGGCGCGTTCCTCCTCGGGGAGTTCCAGCGCCGCATGATACAGTTGCTGCAAAGCAAGCCACCGGTCGGCGGCACTCATGACTCAGGATTCCCCGACAGTTCCCGGCGCAGCCAGGTTTTGACGAAACGCCAGTCACGCGCGATCGTGTCCGGCGACACCTGCAGGGCCTCGGCCGTTTCCTCAACGCTCAAACCGCAAAAGAACCGTAACTCAACCATGCGGCACTTCCTCGCGTCCACCGTCTGGAGGGTGTCCAGTGCGTCGTTGAGTGCGATCCAGTCAGGGGCTTGGATTTCGGGTGCTTCCAAGGCCTTCTGCAACGTCACGCGGATGGCGTCACCCCCGCGTTTGGCATATCGCCGCGACCGCGCCATGTCCACCAGTACGCGCCGCATCAGTTGTGCCGAGATAGCGAAAAAATGGGCTCTGTCCTGCCATCCCACGCGGCTGCTGTCGACCAGTTTGAGGTAGACTTCGTTCACCAGTTCGGTGGTTTGCAATCCTCCTCCGCGCTCGCGCAGCATGTAGCGATGCGCTTGCCGGCGCAGCTCTTTGTGGACAACCGGTAACAAGGCATCGAGAGCCGACTTATCGCCTCCCCCCCATGCTTTTAGAAGCTGGGTGATTTCGGCTGGAGATCGATCCTTGGTTTCCACAGTCCCTCAATTCCGAAACTGGCTGCCTACACCGCGTACTTCCGAACCATCTCCTCGTCCACCGTAATACCCAAACCTGGTTTGGTGGGCACCATCACCTGTCCATCCTGCAAAGGGAACGAGCCCTTGGCCAGTCCGTCCCGCCATGGATTCTCCGCCTGGTCGTATTCCAGCATCGGCGTGTCCGTAGCGAATCCGGGGTGCGGGTCGGGCAGTAAGGCCAGCAGGTGAACGGTGGCCGCGATGACGATATCGCTACCCCAACAATGCGGTAGACAGCCAATTCCCGAGAGCGCCGCAGTTTCGGCGATGAACAGCGCCTCGCTGATTCCTCCGCACAGGCTCACGTCCGGCTGAATGATGTCCATCGCCCGCCGGTCAATCAGTTCCTTGCCGCTCGCCCGCGAGTCCACGCCTTCGCCCGCAGCCAGAGGCAGCGGTAGTTTCTTCCGCAGTTCTTCGTAGGCGGCGTACTTAGGCGACTGCGGCAAAGGCTCTTCGAAATTTGCGAAACCGAGCTTGTGCAGTTCGTGGCCCATCTCCAGCGCTGCGCCCATGGTGTACGCCGCGTTCCCGTCGGCCATCAGGCGGATATCCGGACCAACGGCGGCGCGAACGGCGGCGGCCACCTTCGCCTCGCGCGCAACCGGATATCGTCCGATCCGCATCTTGATCGCCTTAAACCCGCGCTTCACCATCTCCGCCGCCTCTTTGGGAAACTGCTCTTCGGGCTCCAGGCCCTCCACGTAGTTCATGGCCGATGCATAGGCTGGTACGCGGTCCCGCACCCGTCCACCGTACAGCTCCGCCACCGGCAGGTTCAGAGCCTTGCCCCGCACATCGTTCAGCGCCATGTCCACCGCTCCGACGGCCATCGCATTCCCGAAGTTCGCTCCCCACATCTGGCGCCAAAGACGGCGGTGTTCCAGCGGATTCTGGCCAATCAAAAGCTGCGCCAGGTGGCCCTCCACGGTTGCCTTCACCCCGGCGATAGGCGCCGTCTCGCCCCAGCCGGACAAGCCTGCGTCCGTCTCAATCTTGACCACTAGCGCCTGCCGGACTTTGTCCAGTGGCACCGATACCGAAACTCCCATCGGCCTCGACAATTTGTGCCGCAGCAGATACGCCTTCACCGCGGTGATCTTCAGCTTCGGCATCCCGCCTCGCTGTGCGGTTTGCGCGGCCAGCGCCGGCACAGACAAGCTCGCAGTGGCAATGCCCCCAGTATGGAGGAAATCTCGGCGATTCGATTTGAGAACGGGCATGATTCGATGGTGGGGAAACAAAGACATCCGTTGGTCAGGCGATGATTTCGGAAATGCGATGACCGTAGTCCAGTTCAATCCGCTGGCGGCCAGGGACCGTGAGCTTACGCGGGTCAAGACCCATCTGATGCAGGACCGTGGCGTGAAGGTCGGTCACGTAATGCCGGTTCTCCACAGAGTGGAAGCCCAGTTCATCGGTAGCTCCGTGCACCACACCGCCCTTGATCCCGCCCCCAGCCATCCAACAACTGAATGCAGTCGGATGGTGGTCGCGGCCTTCCGTCTTCCCTTCGACACCAGGAGTGCGGCCGAATTCGGTGCCCCAAACCACTAACGTCTCGTCCAGCAATCCTCGCTGCTTCAGATCTTTCAGCAATCCCGCGATCGGCTGGTCAACCTCAGAGCAAGTCCGGCCATGCAGCTTCTTCAAGTCGAAGTGAGCGTCCCATCCAAGCGTATCGGTCGAGTAGCCGTGAATCAGTTCTACAAATCGTACGCCTCGCTCCACCAGCCGGCGCGCCGTGAGGCAGATCTCCCCGAACGGACGCGTCACCTTGTTGTCGAGCCCATACAACTGCTTGGTCTTCTCCCCCTCCTCGGAAAACCGGAACAGATCCGGAACAGAGGTCTGCATGCGGTATGCCAGTTCATAGGACTTGATCCGCGCCAGCAGCGCCGGATCGTCAGGGTGCTCCACCGACTCCAGCTGATTGAAGCGCCGCAGCAACTGGAACTCCGCTTCCTGCTCCTCCTTGTAGACACCATCCACTGGCGTGGAGAATGGCAGCGGATTCGCCGGGTTCACATCAATTAAGATTCCGTTGTGTTGCGGCCCCAGGTAGTCGCCGGAATAGCCTGCCGGCCCACCGTCGTGGGGCATGATCCTCCCGCCCAGCACGATAAACTGCGGCAAATTGTCATTCAGCGAGCCGAGACCATAGTGAATCCAGGAGCCCAGGGAAGGGAACATGCCCTCGAAGATGTGGCGTCCCGTGTGGAATTGCGTTTGCGCCGCGTGGTTGTTGTCGGTGGTCCACATCGAGCGAATGACGGAGATGTCGTCGATGCACTCGCCCACGTGCGGCCACCAATCCGAGACTTCGATGCCGCTCTGACCCCGTTTGCGAAAGCCCGTTTGCAGCGGCAGAATTTTCGATTGGGCACGGCGCTCCTTGCCCGTAAACAGAACAGTATTCTTCTTGAATTGCGATTCCAGGACGTGGGCGTACGGCGTCTCGTCGATGGTCTTGCCCGCGTATTTGTTGAGCGCCGGCTTGGGATCGAACGTCTCCAAATGGCTGGCGCCACCCTGCATGAACAACCAGATGACGCTCTTCGCCTTCGGGGCAAAGTGCGGCTTGCCATCGGGTGGCCTCCACCCTTGTACAGTGGGCACTGGAGCCGCGATGCCATCGCGGTGCAACATCGCGCCCAAGGCCATGCCGCCCACGCCCATGCCCAGCTCTGAGAGAAAACTCCTGCGCTGCATCCGGCGGTTCATTCCCATGAATTATACCCTAGCGAATCGTCACAAATTCACTTCGATTGATCAATACGTGCACCAGGCTTTCGCGAGCGCGCAAGGAAGGATCCGTGGCCGCTGGCACCTCGCTCGATTGGCCCGATTGGATTCGCGTGAGCTTCGTGGAATCCTTCAACAGCTGCGTTTGCCGCTCCAGGAAATTCAAGCTTTCCGTTTGCTCGCTGGGCGAAGGCGCCCTCGCCAAAATCCGTTCGAAAGCTGACGCGACAAATTCACGCGGGTGTTCACCCACCGCTGCTGTGATCTTCCGCGCCAGCAGGCGCGACTGAGTAAAGCTGATTTCGCTGTTGGCCAGCGCCAAGGCTTGTTGCGGCACAACGCTCTCGAAGCGCCGGTAGCAGCCGGCCGGGTCGGCTTGGTCAAACGTCTTCAGCATCTGCACGTTTTCATTCGGCGTGTGCGTAAAGTACAGGCTGCGCCGCCGCGAAGTCTGGCCCGCGTATTCATCCAACTCAGGTCCACCGCGCGTTAAATCCAACTCCTGGGCGACGGAAAGCAGGCTGTCGCGCAGTGTTTCCGCCTCCATGCGCCGCGGATTCATGCGCCACAGATACCGGTTCTCGGGGTCCGTGGTGAGGCCCGGATGATCCGTCCCACTCACCGATGACCGCATCCGGTAAGTGCTGCTCGTCACCATCAGGCGATGGATGTGTTTCATGCTCCACTGGTTCTCCATCAGTTCCATGGCGAGCCAGTCGAGCAGTTCCGGGTGGGAAGGCGCCTTGGTACGCACTCCGAAGTCGTCCATCGAATCGACCAGAGCCTGCCCAAAGTGACGCAGCCAGATGTGATTAATGGCGACGCGAGCCGTCAGCGGGTTCTCCGTTCGTGTGATCCACCGCGCCAGCGCCGTGCGCCGCCCGGTGCTCGTCTTCGGGTACTGCTTGCCGAGCGCGGTGTAATCGTCCTTCGCCTTTCCCAGCGCGGCCTGCGCGGCCGAGACTTGGCTGGTGGCCAGCTTCACTCGCTTCTCACGCACTTGCGCCGCTTCATGAGCATTCGCGGCCGGCGTTCGAAACGCATCGGCGAGTTGCTGCTGAGCGTCGAGCAGATTCACTTCGGCCCTCGCCAACTCGGCCGAGCGCTCCGCCTCTTTCGCCACTTTCCCGAGTTCTTGCGCATTGGGCGCGGGCGGAGTGGCGAACTTGGCCTGATCGGCGGCAATGCGGGCCTCGATCGCCGGCAAATTGGTCGTCCGCCAGGCGAGCCGTTTCTCCGCCAGCGCGACGGCTTCCCGCGCTCTTAACAACGCCAATTGGGGGTCCGCTGGGGGCAGGCGATCAATCCACTGCGCGATTCGCTCGATCTCCTCATTCGCCAGTGGTGCCGCTTCACCAGGCATGCGCGGCTCGATCTCTCCACGCAAACGCTGAATCAATGGGCTTCGCGCACTGTTGCCCGGAATCACTGCCGCGCCATCCTTCGCGCCTCCTTCAATCAGCAGTTCCATACTCACAACCCGGAACTCACCCCGTGGATAATAGTCGCCGTGACAGGTGACACAGTGTTTGTCGAAGATCGGTTTCAGATCGTTTGCGAAGCTTCCCTTCGCTGCCTGCAGTGCCTGCTCCTGTTGTTGAGGAGCCGCCGCACGTTTCTCCGCAACAGCCAGTGCCTGTCTCGCTGCAGCGAGGCTGTCTTTCGCCTGCTGAATGTCCCGCCGTGCCCGTTCGGTCATATCCCGCCCCACAAAAGGCTGGATAGACGGATAATAGCCGGCAACCGGAAGCTTCACGGGTTGGATGGGATCAGCGAGTTTGCCAAGGATCTCCGGAACCCCAGGAGAAAGTGGATTCGCCTTATCCGGATTCTTTTCGTCTCCGCCCACAAACCGAAACGTCTGCGCGTAGATGGCTGGGCCCGTTGCGTCAATGTCCCGTGGCTCAGAGTCGAAGACCCGGGGCATGCCTCCCTTGAATGTGTCGGGCTCCCCCGATACCGGATCTGTGCGAACATCGTGCGGCTCAAAGAAAGCCCGGAAACGATAGTACTCTTCCTGCGCCAGCGGATCGAACTTGTGATCGTGGCAGCGGGCGCATTTGAGCGTGGTGGCCAGAAACCCCGAGCTCACACCCTCCACGGTCTCTTTGAGCCACGCGTTCCGATTGGGTCGGAAATAGTTGCGGACCAGGAATCCCGTGGCTCGCAGCGTCTTCGGATCGGTGGGAGCAAGCTCGTCCCCGGCGAGCATTTCGAGAATCATGCGGTCGTAGCCTTTATCTTCGTTCAGCGACTCGACAATCCAATCGCGCCAGTGCCACATGTGCCGTTGGCTGTTCTGCAAAATGCCGAAACTGCGCAGGCCATACCAGTCGCTGTAACGCCACACGTCCATCCAATGCCTGCCCCAACGCTCGCCGTAGGCCGGTGAGGAAAGAAGCGTGTCCACCGCCTTTTCGTAAGCCTTTGGGGAAGTGTCGTTCACGAATGCGCTGACTTGCTCCGGAGTGGGAGGCAGCCCGATGAGATCGAGATACACCCGGCGCAGCAGCGTCCGCTTGTCCGCTTCGGGCACGGGACTGAGCTTCCGCTTCGCGTGCTCAGCCGCAACGAAAGAGTCAATGGGATTGCGGACCCATGCCGCGGAGGCCACCTTGGGCACCGCTGGCCTCTTGGGCGGTTGGTAGGCCCAGTGATCGCTGCCATGCAGGAACGCTTTCTGCTCACCCCCAGCACGCAAGCGGATTTCGCCGCTATAAGGAGCCTTACCGTCAATCCACGCGGCAATGCTGGCAATCACCTCCTCCGGGAGCTTCTCGCCTTGGAATGGCATACCGGGTTCATGCGTGTGCCGCAGCTTCTTCATCAACAGACTTGCGGCGGCATTGCCAGGCACCACGACATCCTTGTGCCCGTCACTGCCGCGCAATAATGTCTCTCGCGTGGAGATATCGAAGCCCGCCTGCTTAAACTTGCCGCCATGGCAGGTGAAGCACTTGGTCTCCAGCACCGGGCGCACCTTCTCAAACAAAGGATCGCTCGCAGTGGCTGGCGCGGAAGTGGGCATCACTGTACCAGAAGCCGCGGAAGCGTCATCCGGAGCCCCCAGATCGATCCACAGTGCGATCAGCGCCGCTGTTTCGCCAGGAAGCTTCTTGCCCCCCACCGGCATGTAAGGCTGTTCGTGATGCGTGACCAGCTTATACAGCAGGCTGCCTTTGGAATTCCCCGGAACCAGGGAAGCACCGCGCCCGCCGCCGTGCATCAGCCCTTCGCGTGTCGAGACATCCAACCCGCCCTGCTTGGTAGCGCCGTTATGGCAAGGCTGGCATTGCTGCTCAAATATAGGCCGGATGTGTTCTACATAGAGTTTGCGTCCCACTTGATCTGTGGCGGATTGAGCGCTCACCAATTGCGGCAGCACGCTGCCAATCAACGGGAGAAAGAGACAATGTCTTGCAATACGCATCACTGGCCCCGGCCTTCTCCTTTGGGCTTTCGCGCAGCTCCTCGCTCTTCCCCGTCGACGGCAACAACTTTCGTGCGCGTCCGGATGAACAGGCTGCCGTCGGCGATCGCCGGTGTAGCAATGATGCTCTCATCCATATCGTTCTTTGCCAGCACCTCGTAATCGCTACTATTCTTCAGAACCACGACCACTCCATTTTCTCCGGCGACATAGATTTTTCCGTCGCCCGAGACAGGTGACGCGTAATAGTTGCTGATGTTCTCAATCCGTTGCGGGCTCTTCAGCGGCTGGCCTGTCTTGGTATCGAATACAGTGCGGATGCCGCCGCCCTTGATCAGCAGCATGCGGCCGTCATAGACGAACGGCGAGACGATATGGTCCGTGTGTTTCGTCGCGTGCTTCCACAACAGATGGGTTTTGGTCACGTCCCCTTCACCGCCCCCACGCACCGCCAGGATGCACTCCTCCGCGGCCTTCTCGCCTGCCGCCCGGAAATCCGCTCCCGCGAAATTATCGGGATGCAGAAAGGCGATGTCCAACTCACGGCCTTCCAGCACCCCGTCTTTATTGAGGTCGCCGCGATCGAAAGTCTTTTCGAAGAATACCTTCGGAATGGGTGCGTCGCCCACAAATGCCTGGATCTCAGCCTTTGTGACTTTGCCGTCGTTGTTTCCGGTCTTTGCCAGATCCACGGACGCCAGCCACTGATTGGCGATCCCGCCGCTCTGCACCGAAATGTAGATCACGCCGTCGGCGCACACCGGCGTCGTTTTGATGTTGCGCAGCAGCGCCTTCGCGTACCAGCGGCGCTTGCCCGATGCCGGATCATAACCGATCAGCATGCCCGTGCCCGCCACAACGATGTCGGAGCGCCCATCCGCCGTGCAGACGATAGGATGCGTGTAATTCACGGCCATGTCCACCCGATCGTCTTTCCAGCGCAGCTTCCCGGTCGATTTGTCGAATGCGTAGAGGGCAGGGGACAGGTCGTCATCCTGGCCGAACAGCACCATATCCTGATACAGCACCGGCGATACGCCAGGGCCCCATTTGAAAACAAAAAACGGAGTCGGAAGCGGCTGGTGCCAGACGTCGCGGCCCGTACGCGCGTCCACCGCTCGCAAACCGAGCGTACTGAAATAAAAGTAAACACGGTCGGCGTCAGCGGCTGGCGTCGTGCTCGCATGGCTGTTCGGCGCAGTAATCTCAGCCAGTTGTCCTGTCGGCCAGTCGCGCTGCCACAGCTTCTTCCCCGTGGCTGCGTCGAACGCAAACAGACTCACCGTTTGGGAGCCAGTCATCCCGCTCACGAAAAGTCTCCCCGCGGCCACGGCGGCGCCACCCGCACCGTCGCCGACGTTGGCTGACCAGCGCACGTGATCCGAAGAAGAGAATGTGACGGGCAACTGCTTGGCGGTCGCCGCAATGCCGCCCGAGTTCGGCCCGCGAAACTGTGGCCAATCCTCGCCTTGCATATTCGCCGTACAGGTGAACAACAGCGTCAATGCGGTGGCCACGAACCAGTGGCGGCCGTGCATCGTACAGCAGGAATTACATAAGAGCATCGTGCGCATCGTCAACAAGAGAGTCCCAGTAGAAGTCCAGTATAAGCCCAACCTTCTCCATGAAGAAGCCGGACTTCTCAAGGAAACCTCAGACCCAGAACAACCGCCAGCCGCCCGGCGATGCTGGTCATTTCGATTTCTGGAAGGCGTTCCCTTTTGACTCCAGCACCCCAAAGTACGTACACAGACCGGTAATCGTCGCGCACCGGCCAGTACCCGTGGCTTCCCTTCGGAGAAGCCAGCTGTCCGCTTCCGAAGTTGACGTGCTCTACCGGAGCGAAGGCGAACAACCCTGCGAGTCCCGCGGATCTTTGGCTCAATTCGCCTTGCGGAATCTCCCGTCCAATTCCATCCTTGCCTCGGAGGGCGGCGGCAACTTCTGGGTCCCTGGTCGTGACCAACGTGCTGGAGACAGTCATTTCTCCCGTGGAGTAAGCCTTCGGATTGACAAGCCTGTCCACGCGCTCAAAGCCGTGATCGCTCACCAGCGCGATTACCCCGTCCTTGGGAAGTGCCCCCATCATCATCCCCACACATTCATCGGCGAGTTCCAGTGTGGCATTGGCCGGTTTTCCATAAGGGCCGTGAGCGTGCGCCGCGGCGTCGTGATCAGCCAGGTGTACCAGAATCAGGTCGGCTTTCCGCTTCAGCATGTAGAGCACCGCCTGCGTACGCGCGCGATCGTCCACAATCGGCCGCGGGAACGAGGGAAACATCGCAGTGATTTGTTGGATCAAGCCAGGAGTGGACACATCCTCATGCGCAGCCATCTCCATTCGCCCCGCGTCGCCTCCCGAAAATTTCTCGGGGAAATTGAAATCAATGTTGGCCCCTACTGTGACCGGCCAGTCCACGGCGCCGGTCTTCAAACCCGACGCATGTGCCGCATCCCAAAGCAAAGGAGCCTTAATTTGCCGCGTGTACCAGTAGCGGACGTTGTTTCCGTCGTTGTTGTTGATGATCCCGTGCTGGTGGGGCAGAACGCCTGTGACCATCGTTGTGTGAGAGGGAAAAGTCACTGACGGCATGACGCCAACCACGCCGGCGGCCCACGCGCCCTCGGATATCAGGCGGCGAATGGCGGGAATCTTGAGGCCCATCTTGTCCGCGTCACGCAGATAACGGTTGTCCAAGCCGTCAATCGAAATCACGAGCAGGGAGCGGCCATGGGCAATTGCGGCCAGCCCCAGGAGGCTCATCAATAGCTTTCTCATCGCTGATTCCTGCTTGACTTCGTTTTCTTCATTTCCAGCAACATGATCCGCACCGCATCGGCTGAAATCATATGGCGGGGTGCCGTTTCATCAATGACCAGCCGGAATTCGCCCTGTGCTCCAAGGGCATTCTGAACCACGCGTTCATAGCCCTTGTAGGCCTCATCATAAGATGCGCCCACCCTGCGTGCATTGTGTTGTGCTTCGCCGAAACAGCAATCGTCGCGGCGGTTCAGAATCTGGACCTGTTTTCTTCCCGGCCCGATGGAACCAAGCACATAGAGATCGGGATAACCCGCGATTTTATAGAACTCATCAAGATACTGTTCGAGGTCGCCAACGGATCCACCCATGCGCAGGTAGAGCGGAATCGAGCCGGCCACCGGATAGCTGGTACGCACCGACGGATCGACTGCGGCGTAGAGTGTTGTCGTCCAGCCTCCGCCCGAAAGCCCGGCCATGTGGATCTCCTTGTATCGCGGCTTTAAGTGATTCAAGCTGACGGCGACCGGCTCCAGGAAGAACTTGAGCGGGCTCCCCGCACTGACAGGTAGACCGAACATTTTGCCGTGGGACATCGTTCCGCAATCATTGGGACGCATATGGGGCATGTAGGCGATGAGCACACCGTAGCCCTCGCCCAACATCTCGTCTACGGCGTGGGCGAGTCCATAGCTCTTCTCGGCCTGCAGGTCGTCGAACGTGCATCCATGACCGTGCTGCAGCACTACCAGCTTTCCGCTGGGACGTTGCGGCGCAAAGTGGTGCGTCGTATTTTCCTGGCCCGCCTCCATGCGGATCGTCATGGTATCCACCGACTTCATATTCTTCAACCCCGCGATAGGGCTGGGGGCGTTAGGCTGCACGGCTGCCGGACGCTGGTTTCGGGGAAAGCCGCTTGCCCCCCAGATGTAACGGATGATCTCGGAGCGCTTGAACTCCGCGGCCGCTACCGAAGTAACGGCAACTACTCGATCGTCGGTGAGAACCGGAGGCGGCAATTGAAGCGCCTTCGCGATGTGCGGAGCCAGTCCATCGGCCATCCACTGGAACCCCAGATCATTCGGGTGCCCTCCGTCCACGAGCCCGTCGAGTTGATTGGGACCAAGTAAGGAAAGACCATCCACCAGGGTCAGCAGTTTGTCACCGGCGGCAATCTTCGCCGTCACCACGTCGCGGATATGCTGGCGCATCTCAGCGGGCCGCGAGTCCTCACGGGATCTGGCAATCGGAGTGATCGCGAGGATTGGAGTGTTGGGATGCTTTGCCCGCACCGTCTCCAGGAATGGTGCATAGACTTCCTTCAGAGACTCCACGGTCGGATTGTTTCCTGCGAAATCCAACACAAATGCTGCCGCGTCGATCTCGGCAGTCATTTGCGCCACCACTGGCTCCCCCTTGCCATTCCCGGAGAAGCCAAGATTGACGAAATCCAGATTGAGTTGGCGTCCAAGAATCGCCTGGTAGCTCATGCCGGAACGGCTTGCGCATCCACCCTGCGTAATGGAAGTGCCGTAGAAAACAACCGGTTTCGAAGTGCTGAAACGGCGGGGCGGCGAGATCTTTGCGTCCTCGTCAATCTGAAGGCCCAGCACCTTTACTGGTTTGTAAAGTGGCAAATAGAGAAGCACGTCGCGCACCTCGCGCGAAAGCCCTTCGAAGTACACGTATTCAACAGTCTTTCCCGCGGCAGCGTCTTTCGGCGCGGTGGCCGTGGAGCGATAGACGCCATCAAGGTACAGATCCACTCCCGTCTGCCCGAAGGCGTGCATGTTTGCCATATTCGGTGGCGAGGGATACTCAAGGCGGATCGCAAGCCGCGTCGAGTTCGTCCGGAAGCGAATACGGCCTCCACTTGGCGACAAACCGAGATTCCAAACGGCAGGTGGGAGCACCGGCTTCAGCCGCACCGGCAGTCGGCTGGTATCACCATGATTCTCCTGAAACCACGGCAGCCCGCGTACTTCGAGGCGCTGATCTTGTAGCGGAATCCAATCGGCCGCGGTTGCCAGCAGAACCAGGGAGAGAAGACTGAAGGCCATGGTGAATTATAGCCCTCCGGTGAATCTATGGCTGACGGATGGCCTGGGCCAGCAGGAGCACGCCCACGCACACCAGACCGCCGTGGATGTAGACCAGAAAGGAATCTCGCCCCAGGCGCTGATTCACAATTCTGCCAAGAAATATGGCTGGGACCGCGGCCGGCAGAGAGAGCAGGTACAAGTTCGTTACCGCGGGAACCCATAGCCCAGCCAACCAATATCCCGCCATGGCGACCACGCTCGCGGGCAGGAAATATCCTTGCAGCGTTGCCCGGAATTGCGGTGGCGGCCACCGCCGCATCGCTCCGTAGACCACAAGCGGAGGCCCGTTCATCCCGTACGCACCACCGAGCACCCCGGCAACAAACCCGCAGCCAAGCAGCCAGCCGTGGCTGTCGCTGTGCAGTTCAGGAGGTTTCCTGCCAAGAAGAGAGTATCCCGAAAACACTAAAATGACGATCGCCAGCACACCCTTGACCAGGTGCTGATGACTACTGGTCAATAGCGCAATGCCCAATGGAATAGCTGGAAACGTCGATGCCAGCAACCAGCCTGTGCTGCTGACGTGGATCCTCTGCCAGTCCTGTACAACGATGATGGCAGCTATCGTGATCGAGAGAAGAACGGCAACAGGAGCGGCAATCTCGATAGGAATAATCAGCGCGAGCAACGGGACGGCAATCAGCGCCTCGCCAAACCCCAAAGTGGAGCGGATCATCGTGGCACAGAACACCACCAGCAATACATACAGAGTTGTACTATCCATCGTCTTGACGATCGGGCGTTACCGGCCAACACTCCTCGAAACCGGAGTTACCGCCTAAGAAAATGTGTAGGGATGAAGTTCGGTGGCTCCCCGGCATGGATTCGAACCACGACTCACGGCTCCAAAGGCCGCTGTCCTACCGTTAGACGACCGGGGAACGTATCTCCCTATCTTACCCATTCCCCACACACCCAGGCAAATCCAACCACCCCCCTCAACCCCCTAAACTGAAACTCAGCAGCCATGCCGCTCATCCACTCCGAACTCCCCCAATTCCCTCTCTCCTCCTCGATGCCCCCAACGCCCCCGCAAATCACCCTCCCCGAATACAACCTCCGCCTCGCCAAAACCCGCGACGCCATGCTCCGCCGCAACCTCACCCACCTCATCGTCTACGCCGACCGCGAGCACTCCGCCAACATGGCATGGCTCACCGGCTTCGATCCCCGTTTCGAAGAAGCCCTCCTCATCCTGACCCCCGGCACCACCCCCCTCATCCTAGTCGGCACCGAGTGTGAATCCTACCTCCCCATCAGCCCTCTGTTCAAAGCCCGCAGCCTCCGTCACGAACGCTTCGAGCCCTTCTCCCTCCTCAACATCGCCCGCAATAACTCCCGCCAACTCGACGAAATCCTCCGTGGCGAAGGCATCAACGCCGAGTCCACTGTAGGCACCGTGGGCTGGAAATACTTCCACCCCAACGAGCATCCACTCGGTCAGAAAGCCCTCGAAATCCCCGCCTTCATCGCCGACACCATCCGCGCCATCGCACCCCACACTGTCAACGCCACAGACATCTTCCATCACCCCGCCACCGGACTCCGAACCTTCTGCTCCGCCGCCGAAATCGCCGTCTTCGAACACTCCAACATCCTCGCCTCAAACGGCATGCGCAACATGATCGAAGCCATCCGTCCCGGCATGTCCGACTTCGATCTCGCCGCACACATGGGCTTCAACGGTCTGCCGCACTCCTGCCACTGGAACGTCAAAACAGGCCCCAACCGCATCAGCCTCGCCAGCCCCAGCGGCAACATCGTCCAGCGCGGCCAGCCTCTCTCCGCCAACATCGCACTCGCCGGCGCCAACTGCTGCCGCAGCGCCTTCGTCGCCGAAGACGAATACGAAGCCCCAGAAGGCTATGTCCAGCACTTCGTCACCCCTTATCTCAATGCCATGAACGAATGGTTCTCCATGCTCCGCATCGGCGCCATCGCCGGAGAAATCGAAGCACGCATGCGCCACCTGCTCCCCTTCGACTTATTTCACGTCAAGCTCAACCCCGGCCATCTCATCCATCTCGACGAGTGGCTCAGTTCCCCTTTCTACCCCGGCTCCACCGTGGAACTTCATTCCGGCATGGCCATCCAATCCGACGTCATCCCGTCTCACCCCATCTTCATCTCCACCCGCATGGAAGACACCTACGTGCTCGCCGGTGCCGCCCTCCGCGCCGAACTCCAGCGCGACCACCCCGATTGCCTCACTCGATGCCTCGCCCGCCGCGAATTCATGCGCACGGTCCTCGGCCTCGAAATCCCCGATGATTTGCTGCCTCTCTCCAACCTCCCCGGCGTAATCTCCCCCTATCTGCTCGCGCCGCACAAATTCCTCGCCTTGTGCTAATCGTCACTCCCGGCCATACCAGCGCCGGAACGCCGAAGGCGTGACACCAGTCATTCGCTTGAAGAATTTCACAAAGTTCGTTGCCTCGCTAAATCCCACTTGGCACCCGACCTCAGCAAAGCTCGCCCGGCTGTGTGCCAGCATTCGCTTCGCCTCCAGTGCCACCCGTTCGTCGATCAACTCTTTTGCCGTCCTCCCCTCCCCGGCCATACAAGCACGAGTCAATGTCTTCTCCGAATACCCCAGTCGCCGTCCGTAATACCGCACTGAACGTTCGTGTGCGAAACTGCTCTCTACCTCCGCCTTCAACAATCGCAACACGTCGGAAGTGTGCCCCGGCCGTTGCTTCTTGTCCCTCCGCTCCTCCCCCACAAATCGCTGGATCTCCACCAGCAGCCCTGCCACGACATGCTGCAGAAACCGTGCAGTCAATCCATCGCCGCGATAACCCGCCGTTTCCCGGGCAACAATATCCAAGGCCCGCCCGATATCGCCGTCAAGCCAGGTGGGCAATTCCAACCATGACGGCCACTCCCCCATATGGAGCGCAGGCCCAGCCGCACCCAGCTCAAACCCACCCAGAAAAACCGGATCTATCAACAGCAACCGCCCGCGTAGCGAAGCATCTAAGTGAAATTGCTGCACCTGCTTCGGCTGCGCCAGGATCAGCGTTCCTTTCCCGACTCTGTACTTCCGAAAATCGACCTCATGCCGCCCTCTGCCGCCGGTGAAGTGAATCAACTGGTAGAACTCCAGCCGCTCCGGCCTTGCAAAATGTTCGGGTGTACACTTGCCCCGTAATTGAGCCACCGTCAACGTGTCCACTCCCAGGTTCTGCAGCCGCGGATTCTGGAACCGCACTTCGCGGATCTTTTCCTTCGCCCCACTCGCATTTTGTCCACTTTTGACCATACTCTTTCCCATTATCACCTTGGCGAAGCGGCCGCCATCGCTCACCATGATCAAAGACACCGCATGCGAACACTACTCGCTCTGCTCACTCTCATGACCTCGCCTGCCCCGGGACAAGACTCACCCGCTACCCTCCGCCTCAAACAGCGCAACCGCGAATTCGAACCCGCCATCATCCGCGTCGCCGAAGGTGTCTACACCGCCATCGGCTACACAGTCTCCGCCAACTCCATGATCGTCGGCGACACGGGCGTCATCATCATCGACCCGGGCCAAACCGTCCCCGGTTCCCGCCGCGTACGCGATGAGTTCGCCAAAATCACAACAAAACCCATCCAAGCGATCATCTACACCCACAGCCACCCCGACCACACCGGCGGCGCCGCGGCATTCGTTGACCAGGGCAGGGAAGTGCCCATCTGGGCGCGCTCCAACTTCGGCTCGGAAGCCGCCACGGTTCGCGGAGCCGGCCTCGCCAACGGCGTCCGTCCCGTCAACACACAAGGCTTCGACGTTCCTCCAATCAAGCGTCTGGGCATCGGCATCGGCATTCCACCCGATCGTCCTCCTGCCGGCGGACTAATGCGTGACGGCCTCTCGAACTCGCCCGCGCCTGCGCCCCGCACCTTCCCGCCTACGCACAAATTCACCGAAGACCGCCGTGTCCTCGAAATCGCGGGCATTCGCCTCGAACTCGTCGCCGCTCCCGGGGAAACCGACGACCAACTCTACGTCTGGCTGCCCGCCCGCCGCGTCGTCTTCGCCGGCGACAACTTCTACAAGTCTTGGCCCAATACCTACCCCCTCCGCGGCACCGCCCGCCGCGACACGCGTCAATGGGCCGATAGCATCGACAAAATGGTTCAGGAGAAACCCCTCCACCTCGTAGGCGGACACACCCGCCCGATCCTCAATGACGCCGGACAAGTCCTCCGCAACTACCGCGACGCCCTCCGCTTCGTTTACACGAAAACCATCGAGGGCGCCGAAAAGTTCCTTACCCCCGACGAACTCGTCGATTACGTCAAACTCCGGCCCGAACTCGCCAACCTCGATTACCTCGCCGATTACTACGGCAGCCTCTGGGGCACCGTCCGCGAAATCTACGCCCAGCACGTCGGCTGGTTTGACGGCGACCCCCTCAATCTCCACCGCCTCCCGCCCCGCAGCCAATCCGAGCACATGGCGGCACTCGCCGGAGGCTTCCAGGGCCTGCTCGAAAAAGCCCGCGCCGCCCTCACCGCCAACGACCCCGTCTGGGCCGCACAACTCGCCCAGCATGCCATGCGCCTCCAGCCCGGCGCAAAAGAGCCAAAGCTTCTCCTCGCAGCCGCGCTCGACATCATCGGTGAGCGGACCTTCAACACCCCGGCCCGCAACTACACACTGGCATACGCTGAGCGCCTGCGCCGCCAAACGGAAGGAAAGCAATAGCCGCCCCCCAGCAGCGCAACCCGAATATCATCCGGATCTTCTCCAATGACCACCACTGGCAGTACCTAATCGCTGTTCAGCATCATCTCCAACCCGGCCCAGGCCATCGATTTCCAGACACGTGCCGAACGGATCGCCGCATCCGGCTCGAACAAGAAATAAAGATACGCGCTCACCGTGGTTGCCCCAACAAGGGCCGTGCCAAGGTTGCGATGACGGTTCGGAACATCATTCAGGTGAGCTGCGCCGAAGAATAGCGCCGTGACAGTGGCAAGCGCCAAAATCACGCATGTCTGCGCAAGCCACAGCGGCGCGCCATCCTGGCCCAGTTCACGGGCCATGACGAGCGGCAGCGCGGAGTACCAGCCATGCACCGGCACCGCCAGCATGGCCATGGCTGCCGCTGGCTGCTTGGAGATCAAACTGTCGATCCGGCTCTGTAATCGGTGTACAGGCCTCGTGTTGATTCCCGTAAGTTTGGTGATCAGCCACTGCAGCAGGTACGCCACAATAAGAACCACCAAGGTAACCATTAGCAGCACAAAGTAGACCGCAACAACCGACAGCGGCGACAACAGTAACTTTCCGTACGCCATTCTCCACAGCGTAACAGTGGTTGCCACCGAAATCGCAATACGGCGCCCCTCAATCCCCTCTACCCAACGAAAGCAACACCACCTCCGCCACATTCATCGCCATCCCCATATCCTCTTCCTTCGCCGTCACCCGAGCCACCAACGCCATCCCCTCTCGCTCCGCCTGCTTCACGAGAAACGTCTGCTCCAGCACTTCCTCCCTAACCTCCATCCCGCGAAACGACAAGCACTCAAATCCCACCGCATGAAAGTGCACATGTTCAATCCCCGGTTGCTGCTCCACATGCTCCCGCTCAATCCGCTCCAGCAATCCATGTACGCCGTCGTCCCCCAATCCCCGCAAATCCAGATTGATCTGAATCCGCCCGCCCGCATCGAAGATCAACGTCCGCCGTCCATCGTCCACCACATGCCATCCCAGCGGCACATGAAACACCGATTCCACCGCACCGGCTCCCACCACGGCATAACGCTCTTCCAAATTCACCGAAAGCACCCGAGGCACTAACCCCACTCCGTTATCCCGCAACCGCGCATTCATCGGATGCTCTTCATTCAATGACCCCGCATCCTCCGCCAGCGCCACATCCTTGGCCTCCGTCGCAGCCACCTCAGAATCCGCCGCCTCAGAATCATCCCCCGGCTCCAGCGACGCCGTCCCCCCATGCACATGCACCAGCCGGAAGGAATTCGTCATCCGCGCAAACACCGGCGCCACACTCCCCCAAATCTCCTCCGGAGCCATGCTCGTCACCGTGAACAACCGCCGCCCATCCTCCAGAAACACCACTCGCATCCGCATCCGTCCCGCTTCCGTATCCTGCACACCCATGCACGCCATCGCCCCAGCCTCACCCACCTGCACGCGTTCCACAGCCTCCACCTCGATCCCCTGCTTCTCGCACAACCACGTCATCCATTGCGACACCGCCCCATCCCCGTACGCCGGCCGCGCCGCCACCGAATGCACCACCGCTCCATACGGCGCCATGCACACCTGCAACGCCAGCATATACTCCGGATTATCGAATTGCGCCTCTTCTTCCGGAATCTCCAGCACCCGCCATGACCGAGGCTTCTCCATCCGGAAGCTCAGCCCGTCGCGCCCCGCCACGTCGTACACCACGCTCTCAAATTCATTCATGTCTGTTGATTCTCTCTACAAGGGAAGGCGTATCAGGAGGGGCCGGTTCTGGCAAACAAATGCAAAGTGCGAAAGAAAAGGGTTGCGAAAAGGTTTGAAAACAGGTATCGTTAGGGTTTCAGCCACGCTGAGAAGAAAAACCGCACTGGAAACGGTGAGAGAGACAGGATTTGGAAGCCGTTTCCAGTGCGGTCTGCCCTTATGATTCGGGCATGAGAGTCAGGCGCCGGCGCGGCTGAATATTGACGATACCCGCACCGCCAACATCCCTGGACAGGCCCGCGTCCAATCTATTCCCGCCTCAGGAACGCCAGCCGTTGGCCGAAACCTCAACTCAAGGTAAGACCGGTACTACAAACCCCTTCGTTTCGGGGATCTCATCACGGAACAACTCTTGAAAAAAGTACCCTCTGTTGCAACCAGCATATGAACGTAAGTGAGCGAATTAAACAATCCGAATACTGACTCCCGCAAGCACTCTCTTGCCTCAGCTCACTGAATCCATCCGCTAATTGCAGCAGAGGGCAGGTCAAAGAGGTTGTTCCATCAATTCGTTATCTAAGTTAGCACGTCCGGGGCCATGTCTGCACAAAAAAGTGACGTTGAAAACAAAAGACTTCCCATCTCGCCCCCACTCCTGCCCCCGCCCACTACAGTGTCCGGTGTGTCACTATGACACAATCGAGTAGAATGAGCCTGTTCCTCTCCCTCTTCCTCGCCCTCCCGGCCTTCGCGCAAACTCCTCCCTCCGCTCCTTCTATCGCTACTCCTCCCACCAACCAGAAGGAAGGCCTCGTCTCCCCCGATATCTCCCCCGAAGAGTTCAAGGTCTACACCGAGCACCCCCGCCTCCTCCTCAACGCCCGCCGCCTGCGCCTCCTTCGCCGTGAGCGCGATCGCAAATCCCCTCGCTGGGAGCAGTTCCAATCCCTCATGACAGGCGGCGCCAGTATGCCCGAACGCGGCTTCTCCCTCGCCCTCTACGCCGTCGTCTCCGAAGACACCGCCCAGGCCAAACAAGCCATTCAATGGGCCCTCGGCCCCGCCAGTGACCTCCGCCAGCTCGCCTTCGTCTACGATTGGTGCCAGCCCAATCTCACTGAGTCCCAGGAAAAAGCCCTCGCCGCGAAACTCGTCCAAGGCATCGAGCGCGAAGCCAAAAGCGACTCCGTCTCCTCCGTCCGCTCCCGCGCCCTCGCCGCCATCGCCCTCGCCGATCACGTCCCCAATATCACCGAATCCACCCTCCGCACCATCTGGAACTCCTGGTGGATGGGGAAGATCGTCCCGGCCATCCGCAAAAACCGCAATGCCTTCCCCCTCCCCGATTCCTACGCCCTCCTCGAATTGATGCACGCCATCAAAGACAACCTCAACTTCGACATGCGCGACAACGCCCTCGTCTTCTTCCGCGATTTCCCCAATCACCGCGTCATCAGCTATTACCCCGCCACCTTCCCCGCCGCCGATAACTTCTACCACATCGCCCAATACTCCGGACTCGGCGAACCCGATCTCACCCAGGCCGCCTTCAACCGCGCCGCCGACCTCAGCATCGTCGCCTACGACCCCAACGCCCTTGCCCACCAGTTCCTCCAGGGCTGGCTCATCCAGGATCGCTTCATCATGCGCGGCGCCCTTGGCTCTCCCTATGAGTTCCTCTGGGCCAATCCCTACCAGCCTGGCCTCAGCTACCACCATCTCCCCACCTTCTTCCACGATCCCCAGTCCGGCATCCTCATCCTGCGCTCCGATTGGGAAGAAAGCGCCACCTGGCTCAGCTACAACCGCGGCGACATGGAACTCTTCATGGATGGCAAACGCAGCGGCCTACAGCCCCGCGCCATCAAAGAACCCCTCGAAATCGGTCAGAACATGGTCGTCGTCGGCGAGAACCCCATGCAGCTCACCCTCAACCTCGCTGAGCCCACTCGCTACTTCTTAATCGGTCTCAAACCCACCACCAACTACGAGGTCGAAGTCGACGACGAGGAACTCGCCGAACTCGCCACCGACGCAGGCGGAGTCCTCGCCATCGTCTTCCCGCAAAGCTCCGGAACCGGCTTCCGCCTCCGCGAGTCCCATTTCCAGTCGAAGTAGTACCCCCTCGCCAACCGTCACCGTACTCCGGTGTTTTTCGTAATTGGGAGCTTTCCCAAACCCCCTGAGGCTTCCCGCTAATTTCCTTATTGCTCTTGTTGGGTAATCCTGATTACAGGAGTTCAAATCACTGCATGGAGACCTTGATCGCTGAGTCCAACCGGAACGCGACGCATAATTCTATGAATAACACTACCCCTCAACTTGTCCGCTTCTACTGCTGCGAATCGCGTATCATCGATGCCTCAACCATGGAACCGCATGTCGCGGACCTGTTCGCCATCTTCAGCGCCTTGGCGAAAAACTGACGCCCCTTACCTGACCAAACTTCATCCGCGCAGGAAACATTTACCCTGCCGCTTCCGTTACTCCTGGCATGCCCGCTTTCCAGGATTTCCTCCAGGACCTTCGCTTCGGTGTCCGCGTCCTTCGTAAAGAGCCGTTGCTCACCTTCGCCGCCGTCCTCTCCATTGGGATAGGAGTCGCCGCCAATACTACCGTCTTCACCGTCGCCAACAAAGTCCTCTTCCAACCCCTCGCCGTCGACCGCCACGCATCCCTCTACTCCCTCTACGGAGCCCAGAAAGGCCAGCAGCCCGGCGAAACCATCTCCTTCCCCGATTACCGCGACCTCGCCGCCGAAACCTCCGTCTTCCAATCCCTCGCTGCCTACTTCCCTCTCGTCCCCGCCAACCTCACCGGCCAAGACGGCCGCCCCAACCGCCTCTGGGGCCAAATGGTCACCGGCAATTACTTCGATGTGGCCGCCGTCCGCCCCTTCCTCGGCCGCACCTTCCTCCCTTCCGAAGATCAGGTCCCCGATCGTGATTTCGTCGTCGTTCTCGCCCACCACACCTGGCGCACCAAGCTCGGCGCGGACCCCGCCATCATCGGCAAAACCATTCGCATCAACCAGCATCCCCTCACCGTCATCGGCGTCGCTGCTCCCGGGTTCCGTGGCGCCGACGTCGGCCTCATCGGCGACTTCTGGATCCCCATGTCCCTCCATCGTTCCGTCGCCTCTTCCTTGAGCGAAGGCCGTGAAGATCGATTCACCTCCCGTGGCAACTTCTGGCTCTTCTCCATCGCCCGCCTCCAGCCTGGCGTCACGCTCCCGCAGGCCCGCGCCGCCCTCGATGCCATCTCCGCCCGCCTCGCCCAGTCGTTCCCCGATACGCGAAAGGACAAGTCCTTCTACCTCGAACCTGCCGGACAGATCAACCCCAGCTTCCGTGCCTCCACTACCGCTTTCCTTGCCCTCCTCCTCACCGTGATGCTGCTCGTCCTCCTCATCGCCTGCGCCAATGTGGCCAACCTCCTCCTCGCCCGCTCCGCCCGCCGCCAGCGCGAAATCGGCACCCGCCTCGCCCTTGGTGCCGGACGCTTCCGCCTCATCCGCCAGCTTCTCTCCGAAAGCTCTTTAATCGCCCTCGGCGGCGCCGCCCTTGCCATCCTCCTCACCCGCGCTGCGCAACTCGCCATCGCCCGTATTTCCTTCCCCTTTCCCGTCCCCATCGATCTGTCCACCGTAATCGACTGGCGCGTCGCCCTCTTTACACTCTTCCTGACGTTCCTCACCACCATCACCTTCGGCCTCGCCCCCGCCCTCCGTGCCGGACGCACCGATCTCGTCTCCTCCCTCCGCGTCCTTACCGCCGATGGTGCATCCAAGCCCCGCCGTTTCCGCGCCGCCAACGTTCTGATCGTGGGTCAGGTAGCCGCCGCCCTCGTCCTCCTCACCGCCGCCGGACTCGTTCTCCGCAGCCTTCGCAACGCCCACACCATCAACCTCGGCTTTGATCCGCGCAACGTCTACACCATCTCCGTTGACCCGGTCCTCGATGGCGTCAAGAAACCCCAACTTGCGCAACTCCTCCCTCAACTCAGCCAGCGCCTCCGCGCCATCCCCGGAGTCCTGGCCGTCAGCTACTGCGATCTGCTCCCCTTGAGCATCGGCGGCCAATCCACCACCGTTCGCACCGAACGCAGCTCCGCCGATGCCAAAACCGAAACCATCTCCGCCGATATCACCACCGTCGGCGAAGAGTTCGCCGAAGCGATGGGAATGAAACCCCTCGCCGGCGCAACAACCCTCTCCGCCCGCCCGGGCGCACCCGTGCCCACCCTCATCAACGAAGAACTCGCCCGCAAGCTCTGGCCTGCCACCGAAGCCACCGGCCGCGTCTTCTACCGCGGTGACAAACCCCATCAGGTCGCCGCAGTCCTTCAAACCACCAAAATGCGTTCCCTCGGAGAAGCCCCGCGCCCCGCCTTCTTCCCCATCCTCGATGACACCTTCTCCGGCCAGGCCATCTTCGGCTTCCGCCTCCTCGTCCGCACCGATGGCAGTGTCCCCGCCGATCGCCTTCGCCTCGAACTGCAGTCTGCTTTCCCCACAGTCTCCGTCTACGACATCGCCCGCATGGAAGATCACATCGCCAGCGCCCGCATTCTCCCCCGCATGGCCGCCGTCGTTTTTGGATTCGCCGGTTTCACCGCCATCCTTCTCGCCGTCACCGGCCTGTTTGGTGTCATTCACTACGGCGTCAGCCGCCGCTCCCGCGAGTTCGGCATCCGCATGGCCCTCGGCGCCGGCAGCGGCCGCATCCTCCGCCTCGTCCTCCGCCAGGGAGCCATCCTCGCCACCACCGGCATCGCACTCGGCTTCGCCGCCGCACTCGCCTCCGCGCAACTCCTCCAGGGCATCCTCTACGGCATCAGCCCCACTGACCCTTTCACCTTTACCGCTGTGCCTGCGACGTTGCTGGCGGTGGCCCTGCTGGCATCTCTGCTCCCTGCATGGCGAGCCTCTCGCCTCCTCCCGTCTTCGGCGCTCCGGGAAGAGTAATCGCGAACCGCGTCCCTTTTCCAGGCGCGCTGTCCACATGAATCGTGCCGCCGTGCGCCTTCACAATCCACGCCACAAAGCTCAGCCCCAGCCCCAATCCCTGCTGCTCCTTCGATGCCCCCGGCACCCGGTAGAAGCGGTCGAAAATATGCGGCAGATGGTCCGCCGGTATTCCCACTCCAGTGTCTTCCACCTCCAGCAACACCTGCTCCTCTTGTGCCACCACCCGGGCAACCACCTTGCCCCCGCTGCGCGTATACTTCACCGCGTTCGACAACAGATTGTTCACCATCCGCTCAATCTGGATCCGGTCCGCCTCAATCGCCCCCGCGCCGCCTGCTTCGCACAACATCTCGACGCGAGCCTCTTCCGCCGGAATCTGAAACTCACCCACCAGGTCCCGCACCACATCTGCCAAATCGAATACGCTTCGCGTCAGCGCCAACTGTCCGCTCTCCGCCTGCGATAACAGCAGCATCGCCCGCACCGTCTGCGACAGCCGCTCCACATCCTCCAGCGCGTTGATCATCGCCTCCCGGTACTGCTCCTTCGTCGTCGCCGTGAACAACGCCACTTCCAATTGCCCGCGAATCGCCGTCAATGGCGTCCGCAACTCATGCGACACGTCCGCATTGAATTGCCGCGTCATCCGAAAGCTCTGCTCCAGCCGCTCCACCATGCTGTTGAACGTATGGATCAGATTGTCGAGTTCATCCCCCGAACGCCTCGGCGGAATGCGCAGACTCAGGTTGTCTCCCGATACCAACTCCGCTGTCCGGGCCAGATCATGCACCGGCCGTATCGCCCGTCCCGCCACCAGCCACCCCAGCAGGCATCCGCTCAATATGAACACCGGCAGCAATCGCTGGTAGTCCCGCGAAAACTCATCCAGAATCGCTTCGTTCGCCGAATTCGGCCGCCCGATCGCCACGAAATACGATTTGTTGTCGTCGTCCACAAACAGCCCGCCGCGGATCCGGTATAACTCCCCCGACGATGTCCGCTTCTCCAGCCAGTACGGCTGCTTCGACCCCAGTGCCGCTACGACTTCTTTCTCCGGCGGAATCCCCAGATCCTCAAAAATGTCCGACGCCGCAATCTTCTTCCCCTTCGCATCCGCCAGGAAGAAAACGCGCTGCATGCGCTTCACAATGAATTCTTCCTCGCGATCCTCGGAATCGTACCGCCAGTCTGCTTCCCCGCGATGAATGATCAGATACCCCTTCACCGCATACCATTCCTCGTTCAAAATGTCTTGAATCTGGTTATCCAGAATCAGGCTCAGCACCCCGCGAAAGAAGAACCCCAGAAACACCAGCAGCCCAACCAGAAAAATTCCGTTCGCCAGCGTCAGCCGGAACCGCAGCCCGCGAAGAAACGAAAACCTCGGCTTCTTGGCCATCGCCCCAATTACATCTCCGCCGCTTTCTCCGCGGCCCGCTCCGGCAGGTCGAGCATATACCCGATCCCACGCACCGTATGAATCAGCCGCGTCGTCGCGTTCTCATCAATCTTCGTTCGCAGGTGCCGGATATAAACATCGACGATATTCGTCAGCCCGTCATAGTCCATATCCCACACATGCTCGACAATCATCGTCCGGCTCAGTGGTCGCCCCGGATTCCGCATCATATACTCCAGAATGCTGAACTCCTTCGGAGCCAGTTCAATCGGATGCCCACCCCGCGTCACCTTCCGCCGGATGCAATCGAGCACCAGATCACCCACCTGCAGCCGTTCCGGAATCGGCTGCCCGCGCCGCAGCAGCGCCCGCACCCGGGCCAGCAGCTCCACGAACGCGAACGGCTTCACCAGGTAATCATCGGCCCCCAACTCGAGCCCCTTCACCCGGTCATCCACCGCATTCCGAGCGCTCAAAATCAGCACCGGAGGCGACACCTTACGGTTCCGCACCTTCTCCATCACATCCAGCCCGTCCATGTCCGGCAGACCCAAATCGAGCACCATCAGATCGTAATCCGTTTGATGCAGTAGGTCGAGCCCGCCCTGTCCATCATGCGCGACATCCACCGCATAGCCGGCGCTCTCCAGCCCCCGCGACAGAAAGTCCGCAATTCGTTTTTCGTCTTCAATGACGAGGATTCTCATCTAACCACAACGATATCACGCGCGCCAGGCTTATTCGGCGGCCATTAAAATCACACTCTCCACCATCCTCCGCACATCCTCCCCCCGAGTCCGGAAGTTCACAAAACAAGCCCGCAACCCAAACCGTCCTTCCAGCACCGCATTCGACAAGAACAACTCCCCGCCCCCCTGCACTCGGTCCAGCAACTCCGCATTCACCCGGTTCAACACCTCCACGCTCATCCCGCCATCCCCCACCCACCGGAACACCACAATACTCAACCCCGTAGCCATCAACTCCAGCCGCTCCTCCTCCCTCACCAGCGAAGCAAACAACCCAGCCATCTCTACATCGTGCGCGATCATCCGCACCAACCCATCCCGCCCTGCGCACTTCATCTGCATCCACACCTTCAACGCCCGAAACCCACGCGAGTTCTGTAACCCCAGTTGGTAAAAATTCACCGGAGCGCCTTCCTCCTCAAACCGGTAATACGCCGGCGAATGATCAAACGTCTCCCGCAGCGCCGCCGCCCGCCGCACCAGCACGCATCCCGCCTCCACCGGCGTGTACAACCACTTGTGCGGATCAATCGCAATCGAATCCGCCAACCCCACCGCCCGCAAGTCCTCGCTCGCATCCGGCAACGCCGCCGCCGGAGCCCCATACGCCCCATCCACATGCAGCCACAACCCATGCGCATCCGCAATCGCGCGCAACCTCACCAGCGGATCCACCGCCCCTGTACTCACCGTCCCCGCCGATCCCACAATCAGGAAAGGCGTGAAACCTGCGGCCACATCCTCCGCGATCCGCCGCTCCAACTCATCGCAGTCCATCCGATACTCCGCATCCACCCCTATGGACCGCACACCAACCTCACCAAACAAATCCGACGCCTTCTCCAGCCAAGTGTGCGTTTCCCGCGATGCATACACCCGCAGCCCCGTCCGCTGCGCGCGCCCCCGCGCCGCCAGGTACCCGATGAAATTCGCCATGTTCCCGCCGCTCACCAACAACCCGCCGCAGTCCACCGGAAACCCCAACAACTCCGCAATCCACCGGACCGCCTGCACCTCCATCTCCGTCGCCATCGGCGACAACTTCCACGCCCCGACATTCGGATTCAACCCCGCCGCCAGCAAATCCGCCAGCGCCCCCAGTGGAGCCCCCGACGAAATCACATACCCCGCAAACCGTGGATGCCCGCTGAACAACGAATGCTCACGCAGCAAGCGCCAAGCCTCCTCCAAAACCTCCTCAGCCGGCGATCCCGCCAAAGGAAGCCCGCCACCACCCAGCGCCGCCCGCACCTCCGCGGGAGTCTCCCCGGGAGTCAACGGAACATCCCGCAACTCATCCAAAAACTCCGCCAGCAAATCCACCACCCGGTATCCCAACCGGCGGAATTCCTCGCCGCTTATCTCGAAACTGCGGTCGCCATCCAAGCCTCGGTCTCCTTCCGCAATCGCTGGAACATCTCCGGATACTCCGCCGCCAACGTGCGCCTCTCACCCGGGTCCTTCTTCACGTTATAAAGAAAACGGTTCTCCCCCATCTGCAGATACTTGAAATCCCCCCGCATCGCCGCCAGCATGCTCCCGCCTTCCGCATGCAACTCCCAAAAGATCGTCCGCTCCGGAGGCGCCGCCTTCCCCGTCCACACATCCAGCATATTCATCCCATCCACCTTCCACGCCGGATCCGGTTTCCCACCCGCCGCCGCCAGCAGGGAAGGGAAGACGTCCGTCATATGCATCGGCACCTCGCTCCGCTTGCCAGCCGGAACACGCCCCGGCCAGCGCACAATCGCCGGCATGCGAATCCCGCCCTCTTCCAAACTCCGCTTCTGTCCCCGGAACGGCCTGTTGCTGTCGTGATAATTCGCCGCCCCCTTGTTCCCCGTCTCAAACGTCGCGCCATTGTCCGAAGAAAACACAATGAGCGTATTCTTCGCCAACCCCGTCTCATCCAGCGCCTTCAAAATCCGCCCGATCGCCTTATCCAGCCGGTGAATCATCGCCGCATACTGCGCATTGATCGGCTCAGCCGGGTTCTTCTCCTGAAACTTCCCCTTGTACTTCGCCACATCCTCCGCCGGAGCCTCCACATGAAAATGCGGCTCAATAAACGGCACATACAAAAAGAACGGATTCCGCCCAATCCCCTTCAGGAATTTGATGGACTCATCCGCCAGCAGATCGCACGAATACCCCTGCACATCCACTTCCGTCCGCCCGCGCCAGAACTTCTTCGGAAAGTGCTCCCACGCATGCCGCGCATCCAGATACCCGAAAGTCTCATCAAACCCCTGATCCAGCGGATGCGTAAAGCTCCCATCCGGCAACGCACCCTTATGCCACTTCCCATACAGCACGCTCTTATACCCCAGCGGCTTCAACGCCTCCGCCAGAGTCACCTCGCTCGCCGGCAAATCCGGCCCATTCCGCCTCACCCCGTTATGAATCGTATATTTCCCCGTCAACAAACACGCCCGCGAAGGAGCACAAACGGGAAACCCCGTATACCATCGTTCGAACACAGTCCCTTGCGACGCCAGTCGGTCCAGGTTCGGCGTCTCCCAATCCTTCCGCCCATTGAACCCGACATCCCCCCAACCCATGTCATCGGCATAAAGGATCAGCAGATTCGTCTTCTCCGCCTGCCCAGGGACCATCGCGGGAAGCGCCCCCGCGCAAAGCGTTTTCACCATCTGTCTGCGATTCATAAGTGCGTCTCCCATTATCCACCGCAATAGGCTTTGCGTTTCCCCCGACCAGTCGGCCGTTTTTCTCGCAAAGGCGCGAAGTCGCTAAGATCGCAACGCAAAGTTCGATTGGCGGTCTTGGCGCCCCTATCAAACTCCACATCCGCGAGCGTCCACCACCCCAAGCCCAAACCAAGCCGCCAATCGTAGCCTCATTCCCTTCAGTCTATTCGCGTCCTTTGCGCCTTCGCGGCTTTGCGAGAAAGCGGCCTTGCGAGAAAGCTTCGCAGAGCCACTCTCACCGGTTGTACTTCGGAGTCTGCCCCCGCAACGCCGTCCAGATCACATCACAAGTCTTCACCGAGTTCTCCGACAACGGCCCATCCCCCAGCGTCCGCAAATTACTCGCCAACTGCTCCGCCCGCGAAGCCCCCAAAATAATCCCCTGTGCCGTCGAATGATGCAGCAGCCAGTTCAAAGCGAGACTAATCAAACTCCGTCCCTCCTGTGCCGCCGCCCCATTCAACCCCTCCACCGCGTCAAACATATCCTCGTGCCAATACCGCTCTTGATACATCTTGTTGTTATCAAACCGCGTCCCCGGAGTAAACGACGACCGCGCATGCTTCCCCGTCAACAACCCCCCAGCCAGCGGATTGTACACCAGCATCGACACCTGATACCGCTGAGCCATCGCCGTATATTCCTGCTCAATCCCCCGCGCCAGTACGTTATACATCGGCTGCGTGATCGCCGCCGGCACATACCCGTTCCGCCGTGCGATCTCCTGCATCTCCGCTACCTGCCACCCCGCATAGTTCGAACTCGCTGGATACCGCACCTTCCCCTGCTTCACCAGCGCATCCATCGCCTCCAGCGATTCATCAATCGGCGTATTCCAATCCGGTTGATGCAGATAATACACATCCAGATAATCCGTATCCAGCCGCCGCAGGCTCTCTTCCACTGCCTTCAAAATCGCCTTCCGCGACAAACCCGCATCATCCGCCCCATCGCCCATCTTCCCGAACACCTTCGACGCCAGCACCACGCTCTGCCGCCGCCCTTTCAGCAGCCGCCCGACAATCTCCTCGCTAATGCCCTTGTTGTACACATTGGCCGTGTCCACGAAGTTGATCCCGGCATCCAGTGCGCAATCCAGAATCTCCCGGCTCATCGCTTCATCGGCCTGTCCGCCGAACGTCATCGTACCCAGCACAATCCGCGAAACCCGCAGTTCCGTCTGCGCGAGAAGAATCTTTTCCATATAAAACTACCTCATCATCCGTTCTAGAATGGGCGGTATTTCAAACACCGCCCGGTTGTGATACCGGGCAACGGCCCCCCGATACTGAGCCAGCCGCCCCGGCTCCAGCATCTCCCCCACCGCGGCCGCAATCTCCCCAAATCCCCCCAGCACCACTCCAACCTTGTTCCGTCCCACCCAATCGGCGTTGAACCGTTCCTGCGGCAACGTCCACGCATTCTTCTCCACAATCACCGGCAACCCCATCGCCAACGCCTCGCTGATACTCCCCGGCCCCGGCTTCCCCACAAAGAAGTCCGACAGCTTCATGAAGTACGGAATCTCTTTCGTGAACCCTTCGATATGCACCGGAAACGGCCATTTCCGCCCCTGCAGCGCCGCCCGCAGCGCATCGTTCTTTCCACAGATCACGATATACTGCGCCGGTAACGCCGCCTGCTCCAGCTTCTCCAGAATCCTCCGGATCGCCGGCGATCCCTGCCCTCCAAACAAAATCAACCCCGTCGGCTTCTCCGCCTCCAATCCAAGCCGCACCCGTTCCGCCGCCCGGTCCACTTCCACCGGCTGGTAAAACCGCGGATGCAGCACCATCCCCGACACACCAAACACCCGATCCTTCTCATACCCCATCGCCCGAGCCTGCTCGCACGCCTCAGCAGTCCCACAAATCCAATACTGTTCCTGCCCCGGCTCCATCCAGAAATGCGGCGGATAGTCCGCCATGTCCGTCAACACCGTTACCAGCGGCACCGAAGGATGCACCGCATCGAGCGACTGATACAGCGCCCGCGCAAAGTTCGGAATCAGCGACACCACTAGGTCCGGCTCCCGCGTTCCCCAGAATTTCTTCAGCTCCCTCACCTGTGCCGGATGGTACAGCCGGATCATTCCGTGCAGAAACACCAGCATCTGTGCCGATCCCAGCGTCCACCCCTTCTTCAGAATCAGGTTGTAAATGTCCTGCAGCCGGATCCCAGTAATCTTCCGGAAAATGTCCAGCTCATCCAGCACATCCTGAAAGTTCACCAGCCGGATTTCCCACTCCCGTCCTTCCCCCTCAATCGCCGCCTGCAACGCCGTCGCCGCCGCGCGATGTCCCCCGCCGGCGTCAAAGAAAACGAAGTCGAGCAGCTTCCTCTGCATGCAGTAGATCAACTCTAGCAAACCCCCTACCCGCTACAGTGGAATTGTGCCCCTGCTGCGCCAGATCCGCACCCTCGACCGTTGGCTCATGTTCCGCGTCCATCGCTGGCATGCCCCGTCCTGGGTCCGCGCCTGGATGATCGCCTCCACCTGGCTCGGCGACGGCTGGCTCTGGTGGGCCCTCGCCATGATGCTCTACTGGCGCAAAAGCCAAAGCCTCCCCGCGCTCGGCCTTTCCGCCCTTCTCTCCACTGCCCTTTACTCCGCCGTCAAACGCATCGTCGTCCGCCGCCGCCCCTTCGAAATCGAACCCCACGTCTGGTCCCGCGCCAAAGCTCCCGACAAGTATTCCTTCCCCTCCGGTCACACCATGAGCGCCTTTGCCGTAATCGCCGCCGTCATCCCCTTTCACCCCCAACTCACCATACCCTTGCTATTCGCCGCCTCCAGCATCGGAGCCTCCCGAGTCATCCTCGGCATGCACTACTTCAGCGATGTCGCCGTCGGCGGTGTCGTCGGCAGTTTCCTCGGCTGGTGGATGTCCACCGTCTTCCGTTAAAGCGTAAACGCCGCACTCAGCGTTGTTGCCACCAGCCCAACCATCACCCCCAGGTACAACCACGCCCGCCGGTGTGCCGCGTTGATCGTGAACCCGATCCCCAGCCGCTTGTGAACCAGAAAATTCGCATCGTTCGGATTGTAGTAGATCACTCCCATCCGGTAGTTCTCGTCCTGCAACTCCGGCGCGTCCGGCGGTAACGTTGCCTCATACGCCTCCTGTGCCTTCCACCCGCGGTACACCCCAACCAGCGTCCAGCCGATCAACACCGCCGTGCAGGTCATCATCGCCGGACTGAACCACGCCTGCCGCTCGCCTGCCCGCAACCCCACCATGATCACCGCCATCATCGACGCCAGCACAAACCGCAAGGGCTGCATCAGTTGATACATCACACTCATGCTCTGCCGCAAACTCGCCGAACCCGCCTGTTCCCGCGCCACATCCGTGTCGTGCACCAGCAACCCCAACAGCAACTGCACCCAGATGCTGATTACCCCCACCAGAAACACCGACGCCAGGGTCTTCGCCGCCCACCGGTCCGGAGCCCCATGGATATTCCAGTGCACCGGCACCCGCGCCGGCAGATCCGGATAGATCGAAACCAACCACAGCACCGGCACAACCGTCAATACCGCCGCCATCGCATGCCATACCGGTCTCATACCCTTGCCTCCAAAGGAAAAGGCCGCCCCACCCGGAGCGGCCTCACCATGTTTAAGTCTACCAGTGGTTCAATTAGGGCCGCTGCACGTTCTCGGCCTGCAGGCCCTTCGGACCCGTCTTGACCTCGAACTCAACCTCCAGCCCTTGATCGAGCGTGCGATATCCATTCATCTGGATCGCTGAATAATGGACAAATACGTCCTCTCCAGTCGACCGTTGAATGAATCCATAACCCTTAGCGGCATTAAACCACTTGACTGTTCCTTTTTCTCTCACTACGAAAATCTCCTGCTTTTACTGCCAGCGATTCCCCACCCAGTGGACTTGCCGGGCCAGGAATGCGCCTTAAATCTATGTCGGGCTATTTTCTCTCTACAGCGCGCCGCACGTCAAGCCTTCCGCCCATTTTTTTCGCCCCCTAGCCGCGCCCGCAAACGCAGCCGACTTCCAAGCCGCTTCTGAACGGTCCTCGGGTTCGTGGACCTCGCACGCTCGTTCAAAGCAGGTTATACTTTCCTCAACCAGCAATCAAACTTTCGAAATTCGTGGAGACTGTCCTTGTCTCAACAACAACCCGATCCGGAACACGTCTTTAATGACGATCTTCTGCTCAACCCCGGAGACCTTGCCTACGCCAAAAAGCGTTTCCCGAAGATTCTCCATGTGCTCGATTTCCCCACCCTTAAGGCCAAGTTCCGCGACTACGATGAAGAGGCCGGCCGCTCCCGTGATAAGCTCCGCCGCCTGGGCTCTACTGTAATCCTCGCTGGCGCAATATCCCTTATCGCCGTCGCCACCAAGCCCGTGTGGCCTAATGAGCCTGCGCTCCATTGGCTCGCCCTCGCTCTTGAGCTAGGTGGACTCCTCGCCGCAATCGCTGCTGCTGGGGGCTTCTTGCTCGGCCCCTGGAAGAACCGCTGGCTCGAAAAGCGCCTCATGACCGAACGCATGCGACAGTGGCATTTCCAGCTCCTCTTGAACCGCGGCAAGGAGATTGAGAACTCCTGTCAGAGTTCCGCAGCTCAAGCAGAGTTTGAAAGGAATCGCGAGCAATGGTTCGCGGACTTCCTTCAATCCTATCAGGGCCACCTCGATGGCAAGTTGAGCGAACTGCTCTCCGGGCCCACCCTGGCCAAACCTTGGCTGCACACGGAAACGCAATACTCCCCAGGCCCCATTTTCCACACCGTCTGCGATGCCTATCGCCAACTCAGGTTCGAGCATCAAGCCGGTTATGCGGCCTATAAGCTCAAAGATGAAACCCGAAAGCCCGTCTGGAATTTCCTCTCCTGGCCAGCGAGATTGCAGCTCCGGATATTCTCCGGTTGCGGTGCGATTTGTTTCTTCGCTGCAATCGCCTGCTCACTCGTCCTCATCTACGGACACACATTCCATCTCCCCCCGCAAATCCACTCCAACGTGGGAATCAGCGCGATTGTTGTCGCCTTGATCGGCGCCGCACTTCACTCCATGCAGGAGGGGCTTGGCCTCGAAAGAGACATCGAACGCTATTACGACTACCAGTGCCGCGTTGTGCAACTCACCGCTCGATTTCAGGCCTCAGCCGGCAACAACGAAAAAATACACCTCATGCAGGATCTGGAGATGACTTCGGTCGAAGAGCTAATCGGCTTCCTGCGCACTCACAAACACGCCCGCTTTCTGTTCGGATAATCAGTGGCCTGCAAGGAATGGCCCTTGTTACCCCTTCCACCGCTTCCCCACTTCCCGCAACGTCGCCGCATCCTCCGCATGAATCGACCCGTCCGGCAGCGGCCCCGTATTCAGCAGCAAATTCCCCCGGATCGACTTGCAGTACTCCAAAGTCTTCAGCACCCAATCCGCATCCCGGTGCTTCCGGTCGTCCCTCGACTGATACCCCCAAATCCGCTCCTGCAACGTGTCGCAAATCTCCGGCAGCTTGTTCTTGTTCTTCTCCCACACCTGCTTCGCAATCTCCCCGCCCCGCGAATGCGGCGCCAGCGTCCGCTCCGGTGCCACGAAATCCTCGTCCCCATTTGCCCCCTGTTTGAAACAAATCAGACACCCCGGCTGCAGACCCCGGATCAGCGCATACGTCTCCGCAATCGGAAACAGATCCGGCCGCGCATAGTACCCCATGATCGGATCCAGCCAGATCCCGTTCACCGGCCCGTACTGCGTCAACAACTCTCGCAACTGTGCATGCACGAAATCGATGTACTTCCGGAAATCCTCCGCCTTCTGATACCGGTACGATGGCTCCCCAGCCTTGTAATCCGGCCGTCCCCTGTCCCACGGAGCATTCTTCGAATCCATTCCCGCCGCCCGCGAAAAGAAATACGGATGCCGCCAGTCCAGGGCATACGAATAGTAGTAGAAAATCCCCAGCCCGCGCTTCCGCGCCGCCGCCGTCAACTCCCCAATCAGATCCCGCTTCGCCGGCGCCGCCACACTCGAAAAGTCGGTCTGCCCGGTCTTGAACAAACAGAAGCTGTCGTGATGACGCGCCGTCATGTTCACATACTTCATCCCCGCCGCCTGCGCCATGTCACAAATCGCATCCGCGTTGAAGCGGTCCGCCGTGAACCGCGCTTTCAACTTCGTATACTCGGCGACGGGAATCGCCTCATTCAACATCACCCACTCGCCGCGTCCCAGCAGGCTGTACACGCCGTAGTGCATGAAGAGCCCGAACTTCGCCTTCTTCATCCACTCCAGTGACTCCGCGCGGCTCGCCGCGCCTAAACCCGCTGCGCTCGCCGCAGCCAGCGAAACGAACTCCCGTCGCCGCATAGGCAACCTCCCGCTAGGACAACCGGTCAGACGCCTGAATCAGCGCCCGAATATATCCATAGCAGAAAGCAAACGCCTGGTGCCCGCCCGGATCGTCATGATGGTGGGGCACATGATCCGGCATCAGCATGTACGGATACTCCACTTCCCGGTACACCTTGATCGCTTCCACAAAATCAACATCGCCCTCGTCCGGAAATACCTCCTGAAAGTCGCTCCGCTTTCCGCGAATATTCCGGAAGTGAACATTGAAAATCTTCTTCCGCGACCCGAAGTAGCGGATCACATCGAAAATCTCCTTGCCCGGATTCTCCAGCATCTCCGATACCGTCCCCTGGCAGAAGTTCAACCCGTGATACGGGCTCTCCTTGATCGAAATGAACTTCTTCAACCCGTCCACTGTGCCCAGCACCGTATCCACACCCTGATACCCCTTCGGCGGCATGCCTGGATCGTGCGGATGGCACGCCATCCGGATCTTGAATTCGTTCGCCACCGGAATCACTCGCTCCAGAAAGTACGTGATCCGTTCCCAATACCTGTCCGCCGTCATCTCCCCGGCCCGCGTCAGCGGCGTCGCCGGCTTCGCGATGCTGTATTTCCAGGTGCTCAACTCCGTGCCGCCGCGCCCCGGCGTCCGATCCGTCCGCACCACCCCCAGAATGCTCATGTTGTATTTGATTCCCGGAATCCCCACCTTCGCGCAATCCCGGATTAACTGCTGGATCTCGGCGATATCCCGGTCCCGGTTCGCCCCATCCCCCAGCATGATCGCCGGCCGTTGCGTCTTGTCGATATGGCTCGACGCCAGGTACGGCGGCGCGATCATCTCCAGCTTCACCTGGTGCTTCTCGCACAGATCCTTCAGCCGCTGCAAATCCTCCAGCGTGTACTTCACATTCTCGCCCTTCGGCGCCGGATACCCGTTAATGTGATTCACGCTATGGCGTTTGAAAAATTGGAGCCGTTTCTCGTCCGTCGGGCCCGATTGGCATCCCAGCTTAAACAGGATAGGCTTCGGCCATTTGGCGGCCTCCACCGGTTGCGGCGCATTAGCGGCGAGTGCGCCCGCCGCGGAGCTTTGAAAGAAGGTTCTGCGATTCATGGCATTTACCGGAACAGCCATTGTATACCGCTCCGCCCCCGTTCGCCCGCTGACCCGCGATTCCACCCGCCAACGCTCTACCCACTGAAAGAGATTCCAACGGGAGAACGCAAAATGACAGACAAACATCATCCTTTGCTCATCGCGCTACCAGCCTTTCTGGCTTTGTCCACCACCGCCGCCGCGCAGTGGAGCACGCCACCCGCAATGCCCCTGACACGCTATTTTCATTCCGCCGCCACCGGCCCGGACGGGCAGTTGTACGTCATAGGAGGTGTTATCCAGGGAAACCCGAAACCCTCGGGCAGCGTGATTCGATTCGATCCCGCTACCAGCCAATGGTCAACCGCCCCGGCAATGAACCCCAGAGCCCTGCATGCAGCAGTAACCGGCTGCGACGGCAGAATCTACGTGATCGGCGGATATGCAGACCCAAACACTGGCACCCCCGGCGTCACTGTCCAATCCTACGACCCCAGTTCCGCAGCCTGGCAGACCGAACAGCAGTCCCTCCCCAATTCCATCCCCGTCAGCCCCACCACGAAATCCGTCGTGGCTACATCCGGCGCCGACTGCCGCATCTACGCCGCCGATCCCAGCGGAGACCCCGTCTTTTCCCTCGACGTCTTCAACAAGTCTGCCGGCTGGAAACAGGAACCCGCCATTGGTAACGGGGAAGAGTTGTTCCACATGGGCGCTGCCCATAACGGCCTGCTCTACGCCCACGGCTGGTCGAACTACAGCTTCTCATCCGCCTGGACTGACCTCTCCAACACTCCCTACGGAGCCACCGACTACAAAGGCGTCAGTGCGCCTGACAACCGTGTCTACGTGATCGGAGGGCTGCAACCGCAAGCCTGGCGCGTGGATTACCCCGCCATCACATGGGGCAGCACTCCCCAGGTAGCCACTCTGCGCCGCGATCTCGCCGCCGCCGTCGCCGATGGAAGAATCTATGCCACCGGCGGGCGCTTGGCCGCCAGTCCGCCCTCCGCTGTGGCGGAAAGCTGGGGCCCCGTCCGCGCCGCCACTGGTCCCTATTTGGCGCGCTGGCGATTCAATGGGTCCGCCGGCGGAACGTGCGCATCCCTAAAAACCACAGGCACCGTAGCCTATCCCTCCGGAAAGGTCTTCAACGCCGTGGACCTCGCCAACGGAAACCTCGAAGCCAAAGGCACCTTGCCTTGCGTCAACCTCGACCCTTCCACCGGAATAACCATCGAATTCTGGATCAACCGCGGCAACCTCACCGGTCTCCAGAGCATTCTCGACAAGCGCTCCGGCAATCGCGGCTATCACGTCTTCCTCTACACCAGCGGCGGCGTCACCCGCGTCGGAATCCAATTGGCGAACGGAACGCAAGCCGTCAATCAGATGTCCTCAATTGGCCTCCCCGCCAATCAATGGGTACACATCGCCATCGTCGTTCAACAGGCCCTCAACGGTGCCTCCATTTGGATGAACGCAGTCCGCGTTCACCAGTTCACGCCCATCTCCGGGACATTTTCCAATACCGCCCCACTCCTCATCGGCGCCCACAGCGCAGGGGCGCAAAACAGGTACAAAGGCCTGCTCGATGAGCTAACCCTCTACGCCCGCCCGTTGAATCCCGTCGAGATCCGCTCGGTCTTTCTCGCCGGCAGCGCTGGTAAGATTTAGCCGCACGCCGCCTGCGTGCGATAATGCTCCTGCTTATGTACTGGCTCGGCATTGACGTCGGCACGGGCGGCACCCGCGCCCTCCTCGTAAACGAAAACGGCGCTGTCCACTCCGGCTTCACCGCCCCCCACGACGAAATGACCATGCTCCAACCCCTCTGGGCCGAGCAGCGTCCCGAAAACTGGTGGGCCGCCGCCCAAACCGCCATCCGCGGCGTCCTCTCTCAATCCGGCATCTCCTCCAACGAGATCCAGGCCATCGGCCTCAGCGGCCAGATGCATGGCCTCGTCATCCTCGACGAACACGGAGCCGTCCTCCGTCCTTCCCTCATCTGGTGCGATCAACGCAGCCAGCCCCAGGTCGATTGGATCAATGCCAAACTCGGCCCGGACCGTGTCCTCGCCGCTATCGCCAACCCCGTCCTCACCGGCTTTACCCTCCCCAAACTCCTCTGGGTCCGCGACCACGAACCCGAACTCTACGCCCGCGTCCGCAAAGTCCTCCTCCCCAAAGACTACGTCCGTTTCCAGCTCACCGGCGAGTACGCCTCCGACGTCTCCGACGCGAGTGGCACCGCCCTCTTCGATGTCGTCCGCCGCCGCTGGTCCGGCGACATGTGTGAAGGCCTCGGAATTCCCCTCGAATGGCTCCCAAAAGTTTACGAATCCCCCCAAATTACCGGAACAATTTCTAACTCAGCCGCTGCCGCCACAGGGCTCCGCCCCGGCACTCCCGTCGTCGGCGGCGGAGGCGATCAGGCCTCCAGCGCCGTCGGCAACGGCATCGTCGAACCCGGCATCGTCTCCTGCACCATCGGTACTTCCGGAGTCGTGTTCGCCCACACCGATGCCCCCGCCTACGATCCCCAGGGCCGCGTCCACACCTTCTGCCACGCCGTCCCCGGCAAATGGCACGTCATGGGCGTCACCCAAGGCGCCGGCCTGAGCCTCCAGTGGTTCCGCAACCAACTCGCTCCCAACGAAACCTACGACGCCCTCACCGCCGAAGCCGCCACATCGCCCGCGGGCGCGCACGGCCTCCTCTGGCTCCCCTATCTCATGGGCGAACGCACCCCCCACCTCGACGCCTCCTGCCGCGCCGCCTGGATCGGCCTCACCGCCAAACACCGCCGCGCCGATCTCATCCGCGCCATCCTCGAAGGTGTCGCCTTCAGCCAGAACGATGGCCTCCAAATCATCACCGCCATGGGAGTCCCCGTGAACCGCGTTCGCCTCTCCGGCGGCGGCGCCCGCAGCCCCTTCTGGCGCCAGATGTTCGCCGATGTCTTCGCCTGCACGGTCACCACGCTCGAATCCCAGGAAGGCTCCGCCCATGGAGCCGCTCTCCTTGCCCTCGCCGCCGAATCCGAACCGGTCGAACAGGTCTGCCGCCGTGCCATCCGTGAAGTCAACACACACGCCCCAGACCCCGCCCAATCCGCCTTTTACCGCCGCGCGCACGCCGCCTATCAGAGCGCTTATCCCGCGCTCCGGCCGCTCTTTCAAGCTGTTTAAATTATTTCCACCTCACCCCAATTTCATCAAAAATCGCAGTAATTTGCTCATACGAGCGGAATTGTTCCGACCGCATCCCCGCCTTCCGCGCTCCCTCCACATACGCCGCAATGTCGTCCGTAAAGAAGCATTCCTCCGCCTTGCATTGCGCTGCCGCAATCGCCGCTTCATAGATCTTCGGCGACGGTTTCATCGCCCCCACCTCGTGGCTCAGCACGTAATGATCGAAGTGCCGCAGCAGCGGATAATTCTCCCGCACCATGCCAAAGTGAATCGCATTGGTGTTGGAAAGCAGCACCAGCCGGTGATGCTTCTTCACCCCCTCCATCAGCGATTCCGGCACCAGCGTGTGCCCCGGAAACAGGCTGCTCCACAACTCCTGAAAACGCCCCTCCGGCACCTTCAAATCGAGTAGCGAGACAATCCTCTCGGTAAACTCCTCCGGCGCCATTGCCCCCGACTCGAGCAGCGGTACCAGCCCCGTCTCCGCAATGCGCCCCGGAATCTCTTCCGCCCGCACCGCGCAATGCTCCGCCAGCCGCCCATACAGCCGCGCAAAATCCAAGGGCACGATCACGCCCCCCAAATCGAAGATCACTGTCTGGATCACGCCTTTGATTGTACCGATATTGCACCATGGCCTATGGGTATGTCAGGATACTGCCGATAGAACTACAGTCATGGCGAGGCCAATTGCCCGGAATCTCTTCCTGGTAATCGTGTGCCTGGCAACACTTGCCGTCCCCCAAACCTATACCTTCCGCGAGTACGGACCCCAGGATGGGCTCGAAATTGGCAACGTGGAGGCCCTCCTCCAGGACCGTACCGGTTTCCTCTGGATCGGGACTCAAAGCGGGCTCTACCGTTACGACGGCCGCAACTTCCTCCAGCACACTACTGACCATGGCCTCCCCAGCATCTTCATCAACGCCCTCCACGAATCTCCGGATGGTACCCTCTGGGCTGCTTCCACCCAGGGTGTCGCCTATTACAAGCAGGGCCGCTTCCACCCTCTCAAACTGAATGTCCCCCGTCTTGGCTTACCCTTCAGCCGCTTCCCAATGGCCTCCTTGCCCGACGGCCGTACCTTCCTCACCACACCCGCTGGCCTCGCCCTGATCGCCCCTTCCGGAGAAGGCTTTGCCGTCACCAAGGCCCTCCAGCTTCCCCCCGAAACCGGCGCTTCTTCCGATGACCCCAACAAGGGTGGCCATACCCTCCACGCTTCCGCCAAGACCCTTTGGATCGGCTGCGGCCTCCGTCTCTGCCGCCTTGATGGCGCACCCGGCCAGGAACGCATCGTTCTCGCCGACACCCCCGGTTTGCCGCAGGAACGCTGGGCCGTCATTCTCTCCCACCCCTCCGGCGCCCTCTTCGTCCGCAACGGAAGCAAACTCTTCGCCCGCCCCGCCGGCGCTTCCAGCTTCGAAGACTGGAGTTTCGGCCCACCCCTCCAATCCCAGCGCCGCATCGCCATGGCTTTCGATCCTGGCGGCAATCTCATCATCACCACCAACAACGGAGTCGCCATCCGCCGCGATGGGGAATGGCATGCCGTCACCCAGGAAAACGGCCTCGTGGGCACCGTCCCCAGCAGCATCCTCACGGACCGCGAAGGCAATCTCTGGATCGGTACCGGTGGCCACGGCTTGCTTCGCTGGATCGGCTTCGGCGAATGGTCCAGCTTCACCCGCCGCGACGGCCTCACCGACGATTACGTCTGGTCCATCGCCCGCGACAGCGCCAGCCGCCTTTGGGTTGGCACCGAAAACGGCATCTTCTACGGCCAGGAGGCTGCCGGCTCTCTGCGTTTCCAGCCCTGGAAAAGTAACCCTTCCGAGGGAACCGTCTATTCCCTCGCCACCACCCCCGATGGCGCCGTCTGGGCCGGCACCAACCGCGGCCAACTCCTGCGCATCGATCCCGCCCGCCTCGCTTCCACCCTCATCCCTGCTTCCTCCGGCCTCAATGTTCGCATGGTCCGCCGCCTTTTCCTCGACCACGATTTCCGCCTCTGGGTCGCCGGTACCCCCGGCGTCTTTCGCAGTACGGCTTCCGTTCTTCACAACTCCAAACCCACCTTTGAGCGCATCTCCAGTGAAGACCCGCAGGAAAGCTTCTTTGACGGCTTCCAGGACTCGAAAGGCCGCATCTGGCTTGCCGGCGCCCTCGGCATCCTCCTCATCGACGGCGCAAAAACGGAGCGCATTACCACTGCCAACGGCCTCCGCCAGGACATCGTCAGCCTCATTCGAGAGCACCACAACGGCGAATACTGGGTCGGCTACCGCGAACACGCCCCGCTTTCCATCCTCCGCAACTCCGGCGGCAGGTGGACAGCTTCTCCTGCTCCTGCCGGAGATTCCAAAATCCCCAACAACACCCTTTCCATTACCCCAGGCCCGCTCGGCTCCATCTGGTTCGGTAGTCTCAATGGCCTTCACGAATGGAATGGCCGCCGCTGGCGCCGCCACTCCGCCATGGACGGGCTCGTCTGGGATGACTGCAACAGCCGCGCCATTCTTGCCGAACCCGGCGGCACGCTCTGGATCGGCACCAGCCGCGGACTCAGCCGCTTTCGCCCCAAGGGCCGTTCCCCCGAACAGGGCCCGCTCGCCCTCATTACCTCGATCCGCACCAGCCAGCGCCGCTCCATCGATCCACAAAAACTCCGCATCGGCCCCAAGGAAGGCGCGCTGGTCATCGATTACGCCGGCCTCTCCTTCAGTAATGAGCGCGCGGTCGAATTCCGCCGCCGCCTCCTCGGCATGGATACCGAATGGGAACTCGCAACCGAGCGTTCCATCTCCCTTGCCAACCTCTCCCCAGGCAGCTATTCCTTCGAAGTCCAGGCCCGCCGCACCGATTCGCCTTGGGGCCCCATTGACCGCCTTCACTTTATCGTCGAAACCCCCTGGTATCGCACCATCCCCGTCCTCTTCGGCGGCACTCTCCTCTTCATCATGGCCGCCGTTCAGTTCGGGCTCTGGCGTGAACGCAAACTCACCAGCGAAAAGGCCCGCCTCGAAGCCCTCGTCGCCGAACGTACCTGGGAACTAGAGGCCGCCCGCCACCGCGCCGAAGAGGCCAGCCGCATGAAAAGCGAGTTCCTCGCCAACATGAGCCATGAGATCCGTACCCCCATGAACGGCATCCTCGGCATGGCCCAGTTGCTCTCCACTACCGAACTCTCCGCCGAGCAGACCGATTACCTCGAATCCGCCCGTACCTCCGCCGACGTCCTCCTCACCCTAATCGACGACATTCTCGACTTCTCCAAAATCGAAGCCGGCCGCCTCGAACTCGTCCCTGCCCCCTTCTCTATCCGCGAATGCGTCCGGGCAGCGGTGCTGACCCTCATCCCCAAAGCCGCGGAAAAAGGCATCCGCCTCAGCTCTTCCATCCCGGATGCCGTAACGGATTCCGTCCTCGGCGACAGCGTACGCATTCGCCAGATCCTCCTCAACATGATCGGCAACGCCCTCAAGTTCACCGCTCAGGGCGAGGTCCGCGTCACCGTCCAGTTGCTCCGCGACCTCGGCGATCAGGTCATCCTCCGCTTCCTTGTCTCCGACACCGGCATCGGCATCGCCAAAGACAAGCTCGGCATTATCTTCGAAGCCTTCCGCCAGGCTGACGGCTCCACCAACCGTACCTACGGAGGCACGGGACTCGGCCTCGCCATCAGCCGCCGCCTCGTCGAAATGATGGGCGGCGAAGTCGCCGTCGAAAGTGAGCCCGGCAAAGGCAGTTGCTTCTACTTCACCCTTCGCCTCGATCGCGTCGAACCGCAGCCACAGCCTTCCCCTGCCGCAGCCCCGCTCAAGGATCTCTCTTCGCCCCTCCGCATCCTCCTCGCCGAGGATAACCCCGTCAACCAGAAACTCGCCCTCCGCGTCCTCGAAAAACAAGGTCATTCTGTGGAGGTCGTTCCCAACGGCAAACTCGCCCTCGACGCCCTCAGTGAGCGCTACTTTGACCTCGTCCTGATGGATGTCCAGATGCCCGAAATGGATGGCCTCACCGCCACCCGGATCCTCCGCCAGCGCGAAAACGGCTCCTCCCGCCGTGTCCCGATCGTCGCGCTCACCGCCAACGCCATGAAAGGCGATCGCGAAAAGTGCCTCGATGCCGGCATGGACAGCTACGTCAGCAAACCCATCCATGTCGGCGAACTCCTCGCCGCCGTAGCCCAGTTCGGCGCGCCCACCTCGTCTTCCTGAACGTCCCTCAGAACTTTCTCAGCTCCTTCGCCGCTCCATAGCTGTCTCCAGCGCCGTCTTCTTCGCCAGGTCCTTCACTTCGCTCGCCACTACGTCAAACCCCTTCCCCGCCGATCCCGCCCGCGCCGCCTCAATCGGCGCGTTCAGCGCCAGCAGATTCGTTTGCTTCGGCTCGCCACCGAAACTACATTCGCCTGAGTAGCCGTCTCTTCCGCGTTGCTCGCCATTGGCTGGCTCACCGTCGACAACTCCTCGGCCGACGACGCCAGTGACGTCGCGCTCTCGGAAAACGTCCGGAATTGCCCATTGGTAACCAGTCGAGGAACGTCACTTTGTCCTCCAGACTGATCTCCGTCTCTGTGCGTCCCTGTGCACCGGTCATCCACGCGGCTGCGTTCATCACGTCTCCTTGCCTGTCATTGCGTATCGATTGAAACGCGCCAAGTTTGAACAATTCCCACCCCCGTGGACTTGATATCATCAGGTTCCATGAGCTCCCATTCCCGCCGCTCCCTGCTTGCGGCCCTCGCCGCTTCCTCTTCCGCCCACGCCGGCATCGAAGCCGCCGCTTCCGGTTACGCCAACCCCCGCAAAGTGCTCCTTTGGGAAAGCACCCGAAAAGAGTTCCGTGAAGCCCTCGAGGGTGGCGCCCTCAAGGCCGTCATCGTCCCCACCGGCAGCACCGAACAGCACAATGAACACCTCGCCATGATCAACGACACCGCCAGCGTCACCCTCGTCGCGCAAAAGGCCGCCCTCCTCCTTTATCCCAACGTCATGGTCGCCACCCCAGTCTCCGTCGGCATCTCCCCGCACTGGATGGATCGCAAAGGCACGCTCACCCTCAAAAAGGAGACCTTCCTCGCCGTCGTCTTCGACATCTGCGAAAGCCTCCAGACGCACGGCGTCAAGAATATCCTCGTCCTCAACGGCCACGGCGGCAACGTCCTCCCGCTGCGCGAATCCGTTCCCCAATTCGCTAAGAAACTCGGCATCCGCATCGAGACGAATTCCTACTGGGACGCCTATACCCCCGAAATCATTAAGAAATACATGGTCAGCGGCAAAGCTCCCGGCCACGCCGCCGAATTCGAAACCTCCTTCGCCATGGCCGCTTTCCCTGAGCGCATCCATTGGGAAGGCGTCGATTACGACAAGATCAAACCCCACCTCCACATCAAAGATCCCAAGTCCGCCATCCAGGAAGAGGAATTCGCCCGCGAAGCCAAACTCGCCACCACCGCCAAAGGCGAAGCCATGATCGACATCGCCGTCAAATGGACCGCCAACCGCCTCCGGGGAATGCTCGCCCTATGATCCCCCGCCGCCACCTGCTCGCTTCGCCGTTGGCTCTCTCCCTCCAGGCCCAGCCAGCACCCAAAAAGGTCGCCGCCATCGTCACCATGTACACCAACGATGGCCGCCTCAACACCCACGCCAACGTCATCATCGGCCGCCTGCTCGATGGCTACTCCCCCAACGGCGCCTTCACCAAACCGCGTACCCGCATCGTCTCCATGTTCACCGATCAGACGCCGCCCGCCGACCTCAGCCGTGGCCTCGCCGCCAAACACGGCTTTGAGATCTGCACCACCATCCGTGATGCCCTCACCCTCAACGGCAATGACCTCGCCGTCGATGCCGTCTGCTTCGTCGGCGAACACGGCAACTACCCCACCAACGACCGCGGCCAGAAGCTCTACCCGCGCTACGAACTCATGGAGCGCATCGTCGAAGTCTTCCGCCGCACCGGCAAATCCGTCCCCGTCTTCCACGACAAACACTTCTCTTATTCCTGGCAAAAGGCGAAAGCCATGTACGGCTGGTCGCGCGAGCTGCGCTTCCCCCTCATGGCCGGTTCCTCCATCCCCCTCACCGTCCGCACGCCCCAACTCGAAATCCCCTACGGCGCGCCCGTCGAGAACGCACTCATGCTCGGCTACGGCGATATGGACGCCTATGGCTTCCACACCCTCGAATCCCTCCAGTGCATGATCGAACGGCGCAAAGGCGGGGAAACCGGCATCCGGTCGGTGGAATGGCTCGATGGCGACGCCGTCTGGAAATGGCGCGACTCCGCAGGCCAATGGAGCCGCCCCCTTCTCGACGCTGCCTTCGCCCGCGCCCCGCAACTCAAAGCCGGCCGCCCCGAAGACAACGTCAAATCCCCCGCCGCCTTCCTCCTCGAATACCGGGACGGCCTCAAAGCGGTAGCCTATATGCTCAACGGCCACGTCAGCGGCTGGACCTTTGCCGCCAAGCTCCAAGGCAAGCCCGAACCGCTTGCCACCCACTTCGGCCAGCCCAAGGAATCCGGCACGCCCCGTCCCCTCGCCCACTTCGACGGACTCGTCCATTGCATGGAAGAGATGTTCCTCACCGGCCAGCCGCTTTACCCCGTCGAGCGCACCCTGCTCACCACCTGCGCGCTATCCATGCTCTTTGAATCGCGCGCCTGGAAAAAACGTCTCGAAACCCCGGAACTGGCCATCGCCTACCGCCCCCCGCGCGAAGCCTACTTCCAGCGTTCGTGAGACGCTAGCCGCGCTTGCGCAGCATCGCCGCCAAGCCCACCACTGCAACACCCATCGCGCCAAACGTCGCCGGTTCCGGTGTCGGAGTGTCATCGTTCGGCGTGCACTCCGGCGTCGAGCAGATGATCGACGGCTCGTTCAGTGCCGTGCCGAACTGGAACCGCACGTTCGAAATCGTACCCGTGAAATTCGACGGAATCGTGAACGTGAATGTCGCCGAGTTGTCGATGAACGTCCCGCCGCTCACCGCCGGATTCGCGTTCGACTTCCCGTTGATCAAACCCCAGTTGAACTGCTGTCCGCCCCCGCCAGGGAAAATCCCCAGCCCCGCTGTGCCCACACCATAATGCTGCGTCACTCCGGCCAATCCTGCCGCGTTGGCCGCGTATTTCCATTCCCCGTTGCCGCCCGTCGCGTCCAGATCCTGCCCGCTCGGCGTCGAACCCGCGCTCACATCGGCGTCAAAACCCGTTAGCACCGTCGTGTTCGTTCCCATGTCCCAGAACAGCGCGATCAGCACGTCGCTCGGGACCGATACGGCATTGTTGTTCGTCAGAACCAACGTCAGCGTCGTCCCTACAATGTCGAAAGAGGCGCTTGCGCTCAAAGCATTGCCCGATGCGCTGTTCGTCCCCGTCGCGTTGAAAACAATCGGTGCGCCTTGCAGACTCATGGCAAATGCTGCCAGTGCCAAGGATGCCCGCGTGCCAATCCTCCGTAATCGATTCGTTATCATCTTTGTATTGTCCCTTACTGAATTCTGCGATTCCTCCCGATTGTAAATGGAAATTATGCACAATGCCATCTGCCAAAACTCGTGAAAAGAGTCCCGGTACCGATGTATGTTGTTCATGGTGAATGAGTTAATTTTTTAGTAAAGATTTGAATGGGAAAAGTACTATTGCTTTAAGAACTAGTATTCATTGTGTGAGATTGAGCCTGGACACCCTTTCTCTGGTACTCAGGTACTCTTCCCTCCGTTAAGTCCTTGTAAAGCTCTGTTAAGCCCCGTACTCCTCGCCGCCTGCCGCAAACGTCCAACAGGCATGACCGCGAGAATGCTAGCCCTCCTCACCTTGGCGCACCTGGCTGCCTTCCAGGCGCCAGCCGCCCGTGTCGCCCCACTCCGCGAAGGCGTCGCCGATATCGTCGAGCGCACCCTCCCCTCTGTCGTTCGTGTTCAAGTCGAACGCAAAGCCGCCTCCAAAGCCGGAGCCGGTGAAGCCTCAGGCGTCATCATCTCCGCCGACGGCTACATCCTCACCAACCACCATGTCGTCGATGGCGCCACTGCCATCCGTGTCCAGCGCAATGACGAGCAGGAACTCCCGGCCACCCTTGTCTCCTCCGACCCCCAAACCGATCTCGCCGTCCTTAAAGTGGAAGCCGCCGGACTCCCATTCCTCGAATTCGGCGATAGCTCCCGGCTCCGTGTTGGCGACGCCGTCCTCGCCATCGGCAATCCCTTCGGCCTCGGCGTCACCGTCACCTCCGGCATCGTCAGCGCCCGCGGCCGCTCCACCGGTCTCCGCCAATTCGAAGACTTCATCCAAACCGACGCCGCCATCAACCCCGGCAACTCCGGCGGCGCGCTCATCAACCGCGACGGCGACCTCATCGGCATCAACACCGCCATCCTCTCGCCCTCCGGCGCCAGCAACGGCATCGGCTTCGCCATCCCCGCCAATCTCGCCCGCACCGTGATGTCGGACCTCATCGTGCATGGCCACGTCCGCCGCGGCTATCTCGGTCTCGGGTTGCAACCCATGACCGCCGACCTCGCCGAAGCCCTCTCCATCAATGCCCCTAACGGTGCGCTCATCTCCGATGTCACACCGGACAGCCCTGCCGCCAAAGCGGGAATCGAAAAAGGCAGCGTCCTCACGGCCATTGATGGACTCCCCATCCGCAGCTTCGATCGTCTCCGTCTCTACATCTCGGAAGCCAAGCCCGGCATCACCATCCAACTGAAGGTGGCAACGTCCAGCGGCGAGCGCACTCTACCCGTCACGCTCACGGAGCGTTCTCAAACCGCCTCCCTATCTCAGGAAGAGCAACTCCCCGGCGGCGCCATCGTGTCCGGACTCCTCATGCTCGCCGTCGATCCCGAAGGTCAATTCGCCGCCGCCGGCGTCCGCCCGGGCGACGTCATCTCCGGAGTCAACCGCAAGCCTGTCGCCTCACTCGCCGACGTCAAGCGCGAGGTCACCGAATCCCACAACCGGAACGTCCTGATCGAAGTGAATCGCGGCGGGTCCAGCTACTTCTTCGCCATCGCCCGTGCGAACTTCTAGAATGGCCACTTCTTCTGTCCCAGAATCCCCGCTGTGACCAGCTTCTTCACCTCGCGGTCAATCGTGTCGATGCGGCTCTGATACACCGGCGAGCCAATCTGCAGAAGGTTCTTGTACGCCTTCTCATCATCCCCGCCGGTGTTCAGCGCCGCCAGGATGTCCACACTCGAGCCGCGCCCCTGATGGCGGATATCGGCCACCACCAGGCACACCTTGTCCAAGCGCCCTGTCAGGCTATAGCGCCTCGCATAGCTCTCCATCGCGACCTTGAAATGCTCGATCCCCGTCTCCACTTGAATCGCCCGGTGGCTCGCGAAGTTCTCCGACCAATCCACCATCTTCGCTGCGTTGATCACTTCCAACGGCTCCACATCCTGGATGGTTGGATTCAGATACTTCATCAGCCCATCGGTGGATGTGTCGGACTCCAGCCGCACCGGCCCCAGCGGTGTATCCCGCGCAATCCGGCCACCATCCAGCAGCAAGTCGGGAAAGTACTCCGCGGCCTCCGGCTCGGCCAGCAGCCGGCGGAAGTACTTCACGAAGTCCCCGTTCGGCACATGCGCCGCGTACTGCAGGAACGTGAAGGTGAAGAACGCACGGTCGTAGGTGTTCAGGCAATTGAACGCGCCGTTCGATTCCGCCATGCACGTCGGGAGTATGAAATGCGCCCAGAAGCCGTGCGTGCCTACATGGTCCGCCGGATTGTATTTCGCGCCCGGCGTACGGATGTTCGACAGCCCTACCGTCGGATCCGCTCTGCCAAACTTGACTCTCCGTCCCACTTCGAATTTCGGCCCATTGTCGACAGTGGCTTTGTAAACGCCACTGGTTTCGGTGAAAGTGACGATCTTTGCTGGCATTACTCAATCATAGGGATTTGTGGCGCCGCTGTCGCGGGCAGCCGCCCGGTCAGCCGCGGGTCCGGTGCGATCTCCACCGCGCGCTTGTAAGGCACGAAGCCCGTCTTCATGTAGAACCCCAACGCCTGCGGGGAATCGAGCGTGCAGGTGTGCAGCCAGAAGCGTTTGGGCTTGAACGAAAACGCGTGCCGGATCGCGTACTCGATCAGATACCGTCCCGCGCCCTTCCCAATCATTTCCGGAGCCAGTCCGAAGAATGTCAACTCGATCTCCGGAAAATGGCGCCGGTCAATCTCCAACAATCCTTGCGGCCGTCCGCCCGAATCGAGAAAGAAGACGTCGACCTCCGGATGATGGATGATGGCCGTCAACTGCGTCTCCGGAAGGATCATCCGGCTGAACCAAAGCCACGGCTCACCGACGGCGCGGAACACGGTCCGGTACTCGCCCACGGCAGGCTGCTCCATCTTTCGCACACTCACCCCATCCGGACGCAGTCCCACCAGACGTGGCGCTTCCTTCATCTCCAGATAGGTCACCACCGCGGCAATGTGGCCGCCTGGCACTTCGTGATATCCCGGCTCCAGCATACGTACAGTGAGTGTAGCGAAGGAACTGCCGGGTTGGTACGAATTACTCGACCCGCACGATTGTTGAGAGATGCGAATATACCGATTTTCCAACAAGTTGCTGTTTGGAACCGGGATTGCAATACTGGCTGCACAAGAGGAGCCAAGTATGAAAAAAGATACGAAGATCATTTATGTAGGGGCCATTACAGTTGCCATGGCGTGGCAAATGGCTTGTGGCGGCTCGAAGTCCGCTACCGAGACTGCAACCAGCAACATGGCGCCTGTCGCTACAGACGCCAAATCCGCGGCTGCTGCCGCTCCAGCCGCTGTGCCTGCCGCCTCGCCGGCGCCGGTGCGGCGGGCGCCAGCGCCCATCGTTCTCGACGCGGGAACCAACATCCGTGTGCGCAGCACCACCGCTCTGTCAACAAAGAACAACGCTGCTGGCGACGCCTTCCATGGCTCGCTCGATGCGCCGCTCACCGTGGATGGCAAAGTGGTCGCCGAGAAAGGCGCCAGGGTTCAGGGTGTGGTCGCCAACTCCGATCCTGGTGGCCGTGTGAAAGGTGTGGCCAGCATCTCCGTGCGGCTCACTTCCATTGAAACCGATAAAGGTCCGGTCGCCGTTCGTACCAGCACGGTTACGCACCAGGCCCGTACGACAAAGAAGAATGATGCCATCAAGGTCGGCATCGGCAGCGGTATCGGCGCCGCAATCGGCGCGATCGCCGGCGGTGGAAAGGGCGCGGCTATCGGCGCTGGTGCGGGTGCAGGCGCGGGTACCGGCGTTGTTCTCGCCACTCGTGGCGAACCCGCCGTGGTCCCTGCCGAGTCCGTCCTCAGCTTCCGCTTGACCGACTCCGTCAAGCTCAACTAAGCGCGGCCTTCGCAGTACTGCTTCGTCACCTCGTGCCGGTGACGGAACATGGCCCGCAGTTGCATCTTCACCACCCAGCCGATGAGCCAGTCGCTCACGGGAGACAACGGCAGCCGGAACTCCACCGAGTCGGTGAGCCGCGTGCCGTTGTTCTCCGGCTCGAACCGGTGCTCATGCTTCCAATAGCGGAACGGCCCGGCAATCTGTTCATCGGTGAAGTGGCGAAGATTCTCATGATCCACGTGCAGCGCTAACCAGCGAATGTGGAATACACCCACCGGCAGTTGCATTTCTACGCGGCTGCCGGTGGCCAGCTTCCCCTTCCGCAGTAAAATGCGCGGCCTCGCCCAGGGCGGCGACAACAGCTCCAGAGCGTCTTCACGCTCGTGGAATTCCCACACCCGTTCGACGGGTGCCTCGATCCAGACAGCGGCTGTGAATTTCGGCATAACGCGCTCCCCGGTGAATCCGGTAAACTAACCTGTTTCGAGATGCTTCTCCAGCTTACAGCGATTCAAAAGCGCTTCGGTGGCGTGGTCGCGTTAAAAAATGGAAACCTCACGGTGGCGCCGGGTGAGGTGCATCTGCTGCTCGGCGAGAACGGCGCAGGCAAGTCCACCATGATGAAGATCGTCGCCGGGATGCATCAGCCCGACGGCGGCGACATGCTGTGGAAGGGACAGAAGGTCAGCTTCGCCAAGCCCGCCGATGCTTCCGCCGTGGGCATCGCCATGGTCCACCAGGAGTCGCTGTTGGCTCCTCACCTCTCTGTTGCCGAGAACATCTTCCTGGGCCGCGAGGAGCGCTTGCCCTTTGGCTGGGTCAACCGCGGCAAGATGCTCGATGCCGCGCGCAAGCTCATCGCGGAGCATCATTTCCCGCTGCATGCCGATTGGCGGGTGGAGAAGTTGAGCCCCGCCGGCAAGCAGTTGGTGGAGATCTGCCGTGCCATCGCGCACGGCTCCTCGCTGCTCATCTTCGATGAACCCACCAGTTCGCTCTCCGAAAGCGAAACGAAGGAAGTCTTCCGCATTGTGCGCACCCTGCGCGACCGGCAGATGGGCGTCATCTACATCACCCACCGGCTGGAAGAGTTGCGCACGGTGGGAGACCGCGTCACCATCCTCCGCGACGGCGAGACCGTCCATAGCTGCGGGTTGAATGAGATCACCAACGAACGCATCATCCAGCACATGGTGGGACGCGAGTTGGGCGCGTTGTATCAGCGCGCGCCACTGCCGCCGGGCGAGGAACTGCTGCGCGTCCAGGGGCTGACCCGCAAGCCACTGCTGCATGAGGTATCGTTCACTGTGCGCGCCGGCGAGATCGTCGGACTGGCAGGACTGGTGGGCGCCGGGCGAACGGAAACCTGCCGCGCATTGTTCGGCCTTGATCATCCGGACTCCGGTAGCGTGCAGGTTGCAGGCAAGGCCGTCGCAGTGCGCTCCCCGCGCGAGGCCGTCGCCGAGGGCATTGCCCTCATCCCCGAAGACCGGCAGAAGACCGGCCTCGCCACTGCGCTGCCCATCGGCTATAACCTCACCATCGCCGACATCCAGAAAGTGAGCCGCATGGGCTTCCTGCTCGATCACGACAAGGAACGTTCGCTTGCCGGAGACTATGCCAAAAAGCTTCGCATCAAGTGCGAGTCGCCGCGCCAGTTGGCCGGACGTCTGAGCGGCGGCAATCAACAGAAAGTGGTCATCGCGAAATGGCTGGTGCGCGGGGCGCGGGTGTTTCTATTCGATGAGCCGACACGCGGCATCGATGTCGGCGCCAAGGTGGAAGTGTACGAGGTCATGGATGAGTTAGCGCGTTCCGGAGCGGCGATTCTGATGGTGAGTTCGGAGCTGCCGGAACTGTTACAGGTGGCCGACCGCATTCTCGTCATGCGGCAGGGGCGCATCACCGGCGAGTTGCCGGGGCGCACCACCCAGGAGGAAATCATGAAGCTTGCCACGTTGCACGACGGTGGAGCATTGCTCGCGGAGGAAGGGACCGAATGATCCAGCGGCTGCTCCCGTTTCTAACATTGATCGCATTGTTTGTCGGCCTCTCTATCGCCTCTCCCGATCACTTCCTGAGCAAGACCAATCTCTCGAGCGTGGTCCGCCAGACCGCGGTCATCAACCTCATGGCGCTTGGCATGACGCTGGTCATCATTTCCGGCGGCATCGACCTTTCCGTGGGCGCGATTCTCGCCATGGGCGGACTGCTCGGCACCATGGCGATGGCCAAGGGCCAGCCCATTCTGATGGGCGTATTCATTGGTGTTTTCGCCGGTTGTGTGTGCGGCTTCTTCAACGGCTTCCTCACTACGAAGCTGAAGATCAATCCGTTCATCGTGACGCTGGGCACGCTGGGTATATTGCGGGGTACGACGCTCATCATCTCCAACGGCCTGCCGGTTCACGAGATCCCGCCGGCGTTCTCTTACCTCGGCGAAGGCAACCTGCTGGGAGTGCCGTTTGTGCTGTGGGTGCTGGTCATCTGCGCCGTGCTGGTGCATGTCATTCTCGAACACACACGTCTTGGGCGCTATGCCTTCTCCATCGGCAGCAATCCCGATGCGGCCTACTATGCCGGTATTCCGGTGGCCTTCCACACGACGGCCGTTTATGCCATCTGCGGCATGCTCACCGGACTCGGCGGCATGATCGAAGCCTCGCGGCTGATGACGGGCCAGCCGACGGCGGGGCAGGGCTATGAGCTACAGGCAATCGCCGCGGTGGTCATTGGAGGCGGCAGCTTGCGCGGCGGCGAAGGCAGTGTCATCGGCACGCTGGTGGGCGCGTTCATCATGGGCCTGCTGGCGAACGGCAGTGACCTTTTGGGCATCAGCCCCTATTTGCAGCAAGCCATCATCGGCGCCACCATCATCATCGCCGTGTCCTTCGACGAACTGCGCAAGCGCAAGATGGTGCACTAGCGATTTAGTTCCACTTGCCGCCCCAACTGTTCCACTGCGGCCAGGCATTCAGGATGTGATTGGGATTCGACTTCCGGCTATCGACCCAATCAATCAACTGGCCGACCCGGCCCTTGGTGATCCCATCCGCCGAACTGTTCTTCTGCTGATAGATGATCTGGAAGAGCCCCTGATCCACGTCCTTCCACACTTCCTGGCAGCGCAGGGCAAAGCGAAAGTAGATCTGTGGATTGTTCAGGTTCTCGTAGTACCGCATCAGGTTGCGCAGGTAGAACAAAGCATTGGCCGGCTTGACGGCCGTCAGGTTTTCCCCTAGCCGGTTCTCCACGAAATCCTTCGCGGTCATCCAGTCGTAGTAACGGTAGTCGATGGTGCCCAACTCAAGCAGCTTGACGAACTTCACAAAGCTCTTCTGATCATCCGGGTGCATGTGCCGGACGAATTGGAGATCCTTGGGCAGGACGGGGTTCCCGAGCTCATCCGCCATGCGCTCCAGCCACCGGGTGACCTTCACTTCCAGCGGTATGCTGACGGGACCATCGGGGTTCGGAACGGGGATCTTCACGCCCGTCTCCAAATTGAGCACGAGTTCGGTCTTCACCCCAACCCAACCATCCACGTTCAACGCGCCCTTCTTCGAGTTCTGGTAATCGCGGATGGCCTTCACCAGATCGGGAGTCTGCCCGTTCCCGACGGTAAGTCCGGGCTTGCCCACTGCCTTTGCCAGCGACTCCCGGATCCACCGGTTATAGTCCGGGTGGATATGGTTGTTGGCGATGAGGGCGTTGTAGGTCTTCTCGTCGACGACCCCGTTTACCTGGCCGATGAAGTTCTTCTGGAAAGCTCTCACGGCTTCCTTGTATTCGGAGTAAACCTCGTGGCTATCTCCATTGATTTTGAACTGGATGCCCGGGATACGGTTCAGAGATTGTTGTGCCCAGGTATGGAACTCAGCGGGTGCGATGTACATGGTTCGTTTTCCTCTCTCACCAGGCACATGTGCAAGAGAGGAGCGGAATCCGCCACCGCTTGCGAAAAATATTTATCCGGTGGTCTTCATCAACTCGACGCGGAGGTAGGCCGGAACGTTCGGGCTGTAGGGCAGGTTCTCCCAGACCTTCGGTTTGAGGTTCTTGAGACTGAAGTTGAGGGCGACGATGGTGTAGGCGACGACGTTGCCGCCGGGGCCATCGAAGCCGAAGTTATCGGCGCGAGTGACGATGCCGTCCTGTTCCAGCGGCTCCAGGCCCTGCTTCTTGCTGTAGAAGGAGAACTCAGCCTGGAACTTGCGAATGGCGGCGCGGGTCTTGGGGCCGCAATCCCCATCGATCTGCAGGTTGGCGATTTCGTTGCCGTCATAGCAATTGCGCAACAGCGTCTGCACCAGGGCCACATCGGTCTTGTTGTTGGTGCGGCCGGGCCCAACCGATTTGCTGACATTGAAGTAGTACTTCATGTCCTCGCGCCAGTGTTTTGTTTCCTTGTATGCCATGGGAATCTCCTCTGCCATGGATAGGGTAAATGGGAGGAGAAACCGCTCATGAGTGGGTGGAGATTGTCGAGCGTACTCGACTTCCGGCCGAACCCTCAAGCCCGAGTATATAGCCAGCGCCGCGCTGGCGGCCGGTTGGCGCATGAGATCTTAATTGGCGGGGCGCTGTATGTGACAGATGATCCATCGGATAGTGAATTGATCTGGCACTGAGGTTTCGGTGTGACCGCTGCCTGTAGGGCATGCGCGATTGCCGCGAGAGATCAAGATGGTTGTCAGACTACAAGATGTACTTGCTGAGGTCCTGATCCTTGACGATGGCGGCGAGTTGCTGGCGGACGTAGGCGGCGTCGATTTTGACGTTCTTCTTTTTGAGGTCGGGGCCTTGGAAGCTGATCTCTTCGATCACCTTTTCAAGGATCGTGTGGAGACGGCGGGCGCCGATGTTTTCCATCTGCTGGTTGACCTGGGCGGCCATGCGCGACATCTCTTCGAGCGAGTCGTCGGTGAAGTTGATCTTGATGCCTTCGGTCTCCATCAAGGCTACGTACTGCTTGGTGAGGGCGTTCTTCGGCTCCTTGAGGATGCGGATGAAATCCTGCTCGGTGAGCGACTTCAATTCGACGCGGATGGGGAAGCGGCCTTGCAGTTCGGGGATGAGGTCGGCGGGCTTCGAGACATGGAAGGCGCCGGCGGCGATGAAGAGAATGTGGTCGGTGCGGACGAAGCCGTAACGGGTGTTGATGGTCGTGCCTTCGACGATGGGGAGGATGTCGCGTTGTACCCCTTCGCGGCTGACGTCGGGGCCGTGGCCACCTTCGCGGCCGGCGATCTTGTCGACTTCGTCGAGGAAGATGATGCCGTTCTTCTCCACACGCTCAAGGGCGATGCGGGTGACCTGATCCATGTCGATGAGCTTCTGCTCTTCCTCCTGGATCAGGTATTCGAGGGCTTCGAAGACGCGGAGCTTGCGGCGCTTGGAACGCTGGCCGAAGAGGTTGGGGATCATCTCCTTGAGGTTGATGTCCATCTCTTCGAGGCCGGGCATGGTGGTGATTTCGAGGCGCGGGCCTTGTTCCTTCACATCGAGTTCGACGATGCGGTCATCGAGTTTGCCGAGGCGGAGTTTGTCGCGGAGCTTTTCGCGGGTACGCTCGATGGACTCGGAGGGCTCGGGCTGAGGAGGCATGAGCAAGTCGAGGAGGCGCTCCTCGGCGTTGCGCTCGGCGCGCTCGGCGACTTCATCGAGCTTCTCTTCGCGGACCATGTCGATGGCGATTTCGACGAGGTCGCGGATCATGCTTTCGACGTCGCGGCCGACGTAGCCGACTTCGGTGAACTTGCTGGCTTCGACCTTGAGGAAGGGGGAGTTGGCGAGCTTGGCGATGCGGCGGGCGATCTCGGTTTTGCCGACGCCGGTGGGCCCGATCATGAGGATGTTTTTGGGCATGACCTCTTCGGCCATTTCGGGGTCGAGGCGCTGGCGGCGAATACGGTTGCGCAAGGCGATGGCGACGGCGCGCTTGGCCTCGGCCTGACCGATGACATGCTTGTCGAGCTCGCGGACGATTTCCGCCGGAGTCAACTCATCGAGTGCCGGGGCCTCGTCGAGCGACTGGCTGGGGAGATAGATAACCATTAGCCGAGCTCCTCATAGATGTTGTTGAGATTGGTGTAGATGCAGATCTCGCCGGCGATCTTCATGGCCTTTTCGGCGATGGCGCGAGCCGGGAGGCTGGTATTCTCCATGAGGGCGACTGCGGCGGCCTTGGCGAACGGTCCACCGGAGCCGATGGCGGCGATGGGCTCATCGGGTTCGATGACGTCGCCATTCCCGCTGAGGATGTATGTGTTTGAGGCATCGGCCACGAGCAGGAGCGCCTCCAGGTGGCGCAGGATTTTGTCGGTGCGCCAGTCCTTGGCTAACTCTACCACCGCGCGGGGGAGATTGCCGTTGAACTGTTCGAGCTTGGCTTCGAAGCGGGCAAAGAGGCTGAAGGCATCGGCGGTGGAGCCGGCGAATCCGGCGACGATTTTGCCGTTATAGAGGCGGCGCAGTTTCTTGGCCGAGGCTTTGAGGACTTCGCTGCCGAGGGTGACCTGGCCGTCACCGGCCATGACGACCTTATCGTCGCGTCGAACACAAAGGATGGTAGTGGAACGAATGCGGGAAGACATCAGTGAGGTACAACTCTATTGTACAGGTGACCGCTTGCTCACGCGCGCGGCTCGGTAGTGCGTGCGCGGCTCTAGCGGCGGGCCTGCTGCGATTTGGGCACACTCACATAGCCTTTCACCTTGTCCTTGGCGACTTCGTTGACGATGAGCTCCAGAGTCTGGTTGCCGGAGCGGAAGCTGATAGGCTCATAGAGATTGACGTTGCGCTTTTCGAGCTTGATGTCGTCGAGGATGAGGTCGAGGTCATAGCGCTTGTGTTTGACGTCGGCTTTGCGCAAGGCGAGGCTGACCGGGCCGGTGCGGGAGAACTGTTTCGACTTGGCGAGTTGGAACTCGTGGTAGTCGCGCTCGCCGCGCAGGCGGAGTGCGGCCAGGTCCTCGTTGGTGCGGGCGATGGAGTTGCCGAGGTCATCGCGGGTAGAGCCGAGGCGGGATTCCAGGTCGCGATGGGCGCGGTCGAGTTCCTGACGCGTTGTAGAGAGCTGGCGAGTTTGTTCGTCCAATTGCTGACGGAGTACCTTCAGGTCGTTGGCGATCTTGGGCGGCGGAGGCGCGGCCTTCGCTGTCTGGCGAACGGGAGGCGGTGGGGCAGATGGCGGCCGTTCGGGCTCAATGACGAGGGCGCGTTTTTCCTGCAGGGCGTTGAGAGCGCTGAGGCGTTCGGAGAGATCTTTGACCTGCTGCTGCAACTGGTGGACCGAGACGGTGAGGGTGTGCTGGTTGGTGATAACCTCGCGATCCCGGGTCCCGCCCCGCAACCCATAGGCGAGACCAAGGATCGCAACAAGAGAGCCGGCGGCGATGGGCCACAGGCTCCCGGTGGAGAAGGCAGGCTGCGTGGATGGCGAATCGGGAGGCATGAGCTAGTCCTCTCCCTTGACGCGACTGGCTTCGATGCCTCCGTTGATGGAGACGCCAGTGACTTCCACGCGGTCGCCGCTCCGTAGCTGATTCAGCGAATCGAGACGGACGAGGTTGGTGCGGTTAGTAATGAAGATGGGCATGGGGAAACCGTCGAGGCGGAAGCTATTGGTTCCCAGGTCGACGGAAGAGACACGGCCCTTGAGTTCGATATCCGCACCGGCGGGCGGATTGGGGTTGCGAGTGGTGAAGGCTGTGGCGAACTGAGGGACGGTGGAGCGGGAAAGGATGAAGATGCCGGACCAATTGGCGGCTTGCATGGGCATCTGCATTTCGGCCTTGGCATTGCCGTCGTTATTGGTGGTAAAGGTGCCGTTGGTGAGGCTCATGCAGCCGACGCTGGTGAGTGCGAAGCGGCAGAATGCGGCGGTGTAGGCAGAGTTTGGCGTGGCCCCTTCGAGGGTGACTTCGACAGTGCCTTCGGCGGTGACTTCGATGGCGCCCTGTTTGAGCGGGTCGGTGCCGGTAGCGTTCTGGATGCCGAGGGTGCCGATGCGGACGAAGTCCGTCTCCCAGACGGTGGGGTCATCCTGGCGGTGGTTTTCACTTTCGCCTTTTCCGTTTCCGTTGCCTTTCCCATTTCCTTTGCCGTTATCGGCGGCGAGGCAAGTCGCTAAGGCGAGGGTGATGATGATCGCGGATCGAAGGTGCAAAGTCAATCCTCCTTTTGGGAGGAAGAGGGAGCATTTGGCGTGCCACCGTGGACGGGGCGCTAAGTGATTGCGGATGCGTGGCTCAGGGAGAGACCTGTAGGCCAGCATCCGGTATTTTTTACGAAGCGAGGTAGGGAATTACTTCAGTTCGACCATGATGGCTTCGAAGGGGTCGGCGCTGAGGTTCTCTTCCTTATGTTTGGAAGGGGTGCCCCAAGCGGCTTCGCCGGCGGCACGCTTCACGGGAGTGGCTTTGCCATCGGCGGCGGTGACGACGAAGTCCTGCGGGGTGATGTTGGTGGTAACGCGGAAGGTGGCGTGTTCGTGCATGGGAATCGATTGTTTGCCGGGCAGTTTCACGCGAACGACGCGGACCTGATCGTTTTCGAATTCGACCTTATAGCGTTTGGGATCGACGCGGACGGGGTCAAGGGGGTTGGTTCCGGCCTTGGCGGAAGTGCCTCTGTTCTTGAGCTCAAGTTCGATGATCGTTACGGGGGCGGGGCTTTTGTTGACGGCGATGTGCATGCCGGCGGCGGGGCTCCAGAGGGGCTCGCCTGCTTTCCACTTGATGGAGGAGCGCTTGCCGTCCTGCCATTCGAAGTCCTGGCCGCCGGGCTGGAGGTAGATCATGACGCGGTTCATTTTGTGGTCGTGCATGCGGGTCCGCGTGCCGGGGCCGGAGACGACCTTGAGCACGCGGACATGTTCGTTGTCGATGACGACGTTGTTCTGAGCGAAGGCGGAGATCGCGCAGAGGAGGAAAGCGGAATGGCGCAGCATGTGATGAAGTTCTCTGCGCCATGATATCAGGCGGCGGGCTGGAGGCAGGATCGCTCGCCGGGAAGTGGGAGGTTGAGGGCGGCGAAGGGGCCGTACCGTTTGCGAGCCGCATCGTCGTAGGCCAAGGCTGCTTCCTGTTCGGTGTCGAAGGTGCCGATGTGGGTGTGACCGATACGGGCTTGCCAGTGGGCACGTTTGGGGTTGACACCTTTGTAGACGGAACCTTTGGTGCCGGGCCGTTTGCAATGGCCACCATAGGCGATGGACCGGGGGATGATGGCGAGGTTATCGCGGCGGAAATCGAGGTGGTCGCCGTTGCGATGGACGAGCATGTCCTCAATGCGGATGGGGCCGAAGAGGAGGACGGAAAGGGTGACACAGTGCGTCCCGCTATTCCCGCCTGGCCCACCGTGACTGCCACAGTTCCAATAGTATTCGGATACGAGCGGGAGGTCGGCGAGATCGATACGGAAGTGGCCTCCGGCGGCGAGCGGGATGAGTGCGGTGTCGCCATCGACGACGGGATCGGTTTTGACGCCCAAGTCGCGGAAATTGAGGAAGGAGTCCATGCCGCGATGGAGGAGGGCGAAGTCATCGTAGGCGCGGGCGGCGTCTACTTCGGTTTCGAAAGACCCAATGATATGGGGTTGGCGTTTGGCGAAGTAGTATTGGGCAATCCAGCGACCGCGGCGGCGGGTGACGCCTTTGAAGCGGGAAAGGGAGTTGCGGATGGGGCGACCGTCGAAGGGTTTCATTGTTTTTCTCCTAAATCTGATGAAATGTGATGAATTGGGGGATTGGGCAGTAGGCAGGAGAGTTCGCCGGGCTCAGGGAAGTTGAGGGCGGCGAAGGGGCCGTACTTGATGCGGGCGGCGGCGTCGAAGGCGCGAGCGGCTTCCTCGGGAGTGTCAAAGGCGCCGAGGTGGCGGCCTTCGAGTCGAGCGTGCCAGCGATTGGTTTTGCGGCGCTTGACACCTTTGTAGATGGAATGGGCGGTGCCGCTGCGTTTGCGGGTGACGCCGTGGTGCAGCTTCCGAGAGACGACGATGAGATTGGAACGGCGGTAGTCGAGCAGGTCGCCGTTGACGTGGACGACGCGGTGAGTGGAGCGGACCGGCCCGAGCAGGAGTTGATGGAGTGAGATGGTATTGCCTCTGCCGATGACGCCTTTGGGATAGGGTTCGCCATGCCAATAGTAGCGGGAGACCTCGGGCAGATCCTGTTTGTCGATGCGGAAGAATGCACCTCTGGTGGTAGGCACGAGAGCGGTATCGCCATCGATGACCGGGTCGGTTTTCGTGCCGAGGTCGCGGAAGTTGAGGAACGTTTGGGGGCCGCGGTGCTGGAGGGCTGCTTTGTCGAAGGCGATGGCCGCTTCCTCCTCGGTATCAAAGGTGCCGAGGTAGTGGTATTGCTTGCCGGTATTGAGGATGGCATACCAGCGGTTGCTTTGCGGGCGGAAGTAGACGCCTTTGAAGCGGGATGGCTTGTTGCGGACGGGGCGGCTGTCATAGGTGCGTTTCATGACCGTGCCTCCTGGGTTTTGGATTTGGAGCGGGAGAGAACGGGGGGCGCGTTTTTGCCGCAGCAGCGCTTGTATTTGGCTCCGCTGCCGCAGGGGCAGAGGGCGTTGCGCGGGGTCTGGTGGGTATCGTGGGTTTCTTCGGTTTCCTCGGTTGTCGCGGATTCATCAGTTTCTACTTCTGATGAAAGTGATGAATTGTGATGAATTTCGTCGTTTTCAGGGGCGGTAGGGGCAACTGAATCCTGCTGGGCGGCGCGGTAGCCGGCCATGTAGGCGGCGTCGAGGAGTTGATCGGAGGTTTGCTGCTTTGGGGTGGTGGATTTTTCGGCGGTGGTGACGAATTTGATGATGGCCAGGGCGGTGCGGAGCTTAAGGGACGGGGAGGCGGTGTCGTCGTCGAGGATGCCGCGGAGGATGTTGATGGACGGGGCGGCAAGGGCGTTCATTTCGCTGCGGTATTTGTCGATGTAGGCGCGTTTGGAGGCTTCGAGGGTGTCCCGGAAGTCGGGGATGGTGCGGCACCAGTTGTGGAGGGTGGTGCGATGAACGCCGATGGCATCGGCGGCAGCGGTTGCGGTCAGGCCGGTTGACAGGGCCTGGATGGCTTCGAGCTGTTTTGCATTGAGGGGGTGCATGAGGCTCTCCTGGTTGGGAGAGTAGCAGGGGGTGGTTGGATTTCCGGGTATTGGCGGGGATTGCGGGTGTTGTTATGTTGTTGATAAGAAATTAGAAATATTTTTTTGGAAATGTGGTGACCGGGGATTTTGAGACATAGTTTTATTGGCCACAGATGGACACAGATGAACACAGATGGTGATTTCCTGGAGGGCTTTGCAGGCTACGGTGAGGGCGAAGGCGTAGAGAAGGAGGGTGCTGGGGGCTCCGGTGAGGATGGCGTGGAGGAATAGGGCGGCGGCGATCCAGCCGGCTAGTTTGGCGGTGTGGAGATGAAAGGCGGCGATGGTGCGGAGTTTGATGAGGGCGATGATTTGGGGGATGAGGACGGTGATGGCGATGGCGATCCAGAGCGTTTGGTGCTGGGTGAAGATGGCAGGGACCAAGCGCCAGAGCCAGAAGGCGGCGGAGGCGTAGAGGAAGTAGTCGGCGAAGGAGTCGAGACGCATGCCGAGGTGGGTGCAGAGGTTGAGTTTGCGGGCGAGGTAGCCATCGAGGATGTCGGTGGCGAAGGTGATGAGGAATCCTACGATGAGGAAGGTGCGCATGTGATGGATGGCGGGGATGTAGAGGAGAAGCGTGAGTGCGATGCGGGTTAGGGTGATGCGGTTGGGGAGGTTGAGCATGGCGTCAGGCGGGAATGGATTGACGGATGACTTGAGGAATGATGCAGGCCGCGGGTGTGTCGACGAGTGCGCGGCCTCGGGCGGCGAGGCGCTGGAGTTCGGCGGGAGATTGGAGGAGACGGTCAACGGCTTGGGCGAGGGGCTCGTTGGGATGCGGCGCGGCCACTGCTTTTTCGGCGCGGAGGATGGCGAGTCCGGCTTCTTCGTGTCCAGCGACGGCGTGAAGCGCGAGGACCGGAGTGGCGGAGGCGAAGGCTTCGGCGATGGTCATGGCTCCGGGCTTGGTGATGAGGAGATCGGCGGCGGCGAAGTATGGGGCGGGGTTGTCTGTGTAGCCGAGGATGGTTGTGCGGTCGCGGAGCTGGTGGATGCGTTCGATTTGCGCGGCGATGGATTGGGCGCTGCGCTGGTTGCCGCAGAGGATGGTGAAGCGGGCTGGGGTTTGGATGTTGTGTAGGGCTTCGATGGTTTGGCGGAGGAACCAGCCTTCGCCGCCTCCCATGAGGAGGACGTTGGGTGTGGCGGATTGCGGGCGGGGCGGGTGGTTGTGGAATTCGGGGGCGATGAGGAAGCCGGCGATGGTGATGCGGGTGGATGGGACACCGTGGGCGATGAGCTGGTCGCGTTGATGGGGAGTGCAGGCGAGGTAGTGATCGACGGCGGGCAGGCACCAGGAGGGTTGGAAGTGCCAGGCGTTGAGGGCGACGACGATGGGTGCTCGGAGTTTGCCGTGGAGTTTCCACCAGGATGCCAGCGTGGTGGTGTGGACGTTGGTGGATAGGATGAGGGAGGGATGGAGGGCGGCGAGTTCGCGGGCGGCGCGGCGGAAGAAGGGCGCGGAGATGTTGCGGCGGATGGTGTCGAAGGTGGGGATGTGTTGCCAGTGTTGGTAGAGGAAACGCCAGATGTGAGGGGTGTGGGTGAGCATGGCTCGCCAGAGGTGAGTGGCGGCTTGGACGGGGGACGATGGTTGGGTGGAGATGTCGTAGAGGTTGGTGGGGAAGTGTGGGGAGAGGAGGCGATGGTAGTTGCGTGCGCGGACGTAGGGGCCGAGGGATCCGAAGCGGGTGGTGAGGATGGTGATAGACATGGGTGGAGAATCTAGAAGTGAGTTGGCACGCGAACCGTGAACCCGAAATTGCGAGATTCCGGCATCGAGAGTACGAAGAGGGTTCCGTCGGCGGACACGTCGTAGCCCAGGTCCGAAGTCGGACCGTAGCCCACACCTTCCGTAGTAACGAATAGCTCTTGCGGATGGCCGGCGCTCCAGGAAGGTTGAGTGCGAACCTCGACGGACGACATGCCCTTGGGGCTGAGGAAAAACAGTTCCCGTCCGTCGCCGCGCCAACGCGGGGCCTGGCCTCCTTTGAGCGAAACCTGGTGGTGTAGGCCGCCGCCGAGCGGCATCACGTAGACCTGCGGGGTGCCTGATTCGTTGGAAGTGTAGGCGATCCAGCGGCCGTCGGGCGAGAATTGCGCCTGGGATTCCTGGTAAGGAGTTGCCAGCAATGGGCGCGCCGCCGTGGGGTTGTCGATGGGCACGATCCAGATATCCTGGCGTGTCTTGGCATTCTGTTGGGTGAAGAGGAGCCATTTTCCGTCGCGCGACCAATCCGAGGCATAGCGATGTGGCGAGGGTTGTGGCAACAGCGGCCGGCCTGGTCCGAGGCCGCCCACGTCATGGAGAAACAGATCCAGGCCGCCGCCGCGGTCGGCGGAGAGCACCATCTGCCTGGCGTCCATGGAAATCACCGGATGGCTGTGCCACCCTGGCGGGTGGGTCTCACGCGTTACGGCGTGGCCGGCCAGATCGAACGACCACACGTCGCGAGAGTTGGTGCGAGGATCGAGAACAGTGAAGGCCAATTTGCGGGCGCCACGGGCCAGGGACACCTGTTCGGTTCCGCGGTCGTGAATCACTTCCACCAGCTTGCCGGTGCGGTCCACCCAGGCCAATTGCCGCTGGTTGAGGACCGGGCTCCAGACTACCGACTGGTGATCCGAGACCGAGAAATAGCCGATGTTCAAATCGGCGCTGAATTCGACAGGCGCGACGGGGACGATGTCGTGGATTTCGAGCGAGTTGAGTTGGAAGCGGGCGCGGACGAGCACTCCATCGCGCACGAAGTACAAGTGGCCGCCGGAGAGCATCGCGTTCGACTGGGTCTCGGTGATTTTTTTGCGAGTGGCGGACCGGGTGTCGGCGGCCCAAATTGCGCCGGTGGCGCTTTGCCGCGTGGCGGCGAAATAGAGAAAGCGGTGTCCATCGGGAAGAAAGACGGGGTGGCGGTGTGAATACTCGCCGGGATTCAGCGAGGTCACGGCGCGGGCGGTTGCGCCGGGGGAGCCGATCCAATGGATCGGGCCAACGCTTTCGGCGTAGAGCAGTTCACCGCCAGTGTTTGCGGATGCGCCACGGCAGCGCAGGCCCAACCCCTGGGCAAGCCGGTGCGGCACTCCGCCTTCGACAGGCACTTTCTCGATGGTTCCCTTGTCCATTTCCGCGAAACCAATGGAACGGCTGTCCGGGGACCAAAAAGGGTAGGTTCCTTGCTCTGCTCCCGCGACCGGGCGGAGAGCTTGGGTTGTGAGATCCACGAGCCAGAGTTTACGGCTGTCCTCTTCCTTCTGGCCTGTGAACACCAGCCACTGCCCATTGGGGGAGATCACAGGCCACGATACATGGACGAAACCGGGGGGCAAGGGGACCGAAAGTTGATAGTCAGGTCCAGCGGGGGGCTGGGAGCGAGGGCGGCCGAGCCAGTAACCGATTGCCAGACAGGTGACCGCCGCCGCGCAGGCGACAGCGATCCACTGCCGAGGGTAAGGACGGTGCAGTGGTGGCGTCGGGGAGGTAGAGGGGCGAAACTCGGGGACGTAGGTTCCTTTTGGGAGATCGATGGTGAGCGCCGCGCCGGCTCCCGGCCCGTCGTAGTACTCCTTGAGCCGGGTTCGCAGTTTTCCGGCCTGGACCCGGGCCACTGGGTCGATGCGTGGATCGAAGTCTTCTCCACGCCCGAACACCTCGCGGCCGATGACCAGTTCTTTGATGGATGCGGAGCGCCCGGCCAGTTTCTCCTCGACAACGAAGGTGAGGAAACGGCGCGCGGAGTCGGAAGCGCGGAACGGCTCACTGGCGAGGATACGGGTCAGTTCGGCACGTATGTCGGCTTCCAAGGACTCTGGCACGGAGAGCAGTATATCACGGGTAAGCCCTTTTGAATCAATAAGTATACGGTATCCATACGGTATTTTACTGCCGGTTGGGGGCATTTTTCGGGCAGGTTGGGGACATGTCTCGATTGGTTACCCTGCTGTTCGCCACGGCTGTCGCTTTGGCAGGATCGGAAAGTCTGCCATCCCGGCTTCAGATGGCCAATGAGCTGATTCGCCAGGGCCGGTACCAACAGGCTCAAGTCGAACTGCAGGCTGTGGTGGGGGCGCTGGAGCAGACCGGTGCGCCGGTGCTTCTGGTGCAGGCCCTCAACAATCTTGCGGCGCTGGAGATAGAGGCGGAACGGTATGGAAAGGCAGAGGGCTTCTACCGGCGGTCGGTGCAGGTTTGGGACCAGGCGTCTGCCGCGGAGCAGGCCGCCGAGGCTGATCCCCGGTTCGAGTTGGTGTCGATGTACGTGCAAGCGGGGTGGCTGAAGCAGGCGGAGGTGGCGGCGGCCGAAATACGACTGACGGCGGATCGGCGCCAGCAGATTCGCTATTGGGGAACGACGGGGGACTTGAGGAAGGCGCAGCGCCGGTGGGCAGAGGCTGGGGAATGCTACAACCGGGCGATTCTGCTGGCGGGTGAGGTTGGCGACAGGGCCATGCAAGGCGTGTTGTGGAATAGCTTAGGGGTGGCTCTTTCGGGACAGCGGCAGTGGAGCCAGGCGGTGAAGGCCTTGGAGCGAGCGCTTCTCGAAAGCGAGGCGGCATGGGGCCAGGAGCACCCTACGCTGGTCACGATACTGACTAACCTTGGGGGCGGATACCTGGAGGCGAATCAGGCCGATCGAGCCGGCGCGGCGCTTACGCGCGCTCGGGATATTGCGGAACGATCTTTTGGCGAATCGTCGCCGGTGCTCTACCGGATTCTGATGCTGGAGGCGAAGGCTTTTCGGATGACGAGACAGAGTTCGCAGGCTGCGATCGCGCGGCGGCGGGCCGTTGAACTGCAAAAGAGCTTCGCGGAACGCCATATGGTGGATATTCGGGACCTGGCGGGGCGATAGCGGCTCGGTAGAGCAGAAGACCGCTCCGTTGAAGACGCGGTTGCTCGGAGATGGCCGGCCAGGGGGCCGGCCGCAGGCGAGGGCGCCCGCCCCACAACGGAGAGCGGCTTCATGAATTCGGCCGCTCGCCGCGGGTCTAGTTGGTGCGGAGGAGGGCTAGGGGTTTGGTTTGGAGGGTGGGGGTTACCGTTAGGATTGCGGTGATGGCGGCGGCTAGCGGGGTTGCGATTAGCGTTGCCTGGAGGACGGCGGGGGACCAGACGGGGGCTGGGTTGCGGAGGATTTGGGATTGGATGAGCGTTGCGGCGATGGTGGCGAGGAGTGTGCCGGCGAGGCCGGATTGAAGGCCGATGAGGGCGAATTCTTTGGTGATTTTGGTGAGGAGGCGGCGGTTGGTTGCGCCGAGGGCTTTGTAGATGGCGATTTCGCGCGTGCGGCGGCGGCGGTTGGAGGCGATGAGGGAGGCGAGTACGGCGGTGGCGGCGAGGAAGGTGAGGCTCGATAGGAATTGGAAGGCGGCGACGGCGCGGTGGATGATTGCGGCTAGCGCGAGGCGGACTTCGTTGGTGGGGAGGATGGCGGCGGTGGGGGATTGGGTTTGGAGGAATGGGATGAGTTGGTCTGGTTTTCCGTGGATGGCGATTTCGTAAAAGGCGGGGAACCTTTGTTGGAGATAGGCGCAGGGGAGTTGGATGCCGTGGCGGGTGTTGGTGAGCGTGTCCATGGGGAGGATTTGCGCGATGGTGAAGCGGTCGCCGGAGATGGGGATGGTTTGGTTGGGATGGAGATGCAGCAGACCGGCGTAGTGGGTGGAGAGGCGGAGTGTGTTGGGTGCGAGGTCGTCGGTGCAGGCGGCGATGGCGGATTGATTGGCGAGACGGATGCGGGCGAGGGCGTGGGGCTCGGCGGTGCGCGTAGCCGGGTGTCGACGGAGTTGTTGCGTGAGGCGCTCGGCTTCGTGGCGGCGGAGCCCGAGAACGATGAGGTCGGAGGTGGAGTAAGGGAGCGCGGACTGGCTGAATTGGAGAACGGGGCCGCGGAGGAGTTGGGGGAGTGCGATGAGCGTGGCGCAGGTGGTCCACACGATCCACATGGCGGTGGCGGGGAGGAGTGGACGGCGGTTGTCTTCGTGCATGTGGCGGCGGAGGACGGGGAGGGCTCGCGTTTGACGGAGGCGGTGGATGGGGGCGAGTGCCGTGAGCAGCGGAATGGCGATGCCCGCGGCGATGGAGAGGAGGAGTGGTGCGGGGGTGTGGTTGAGTTTGAGGGGGAGGCTCCAGTAGACGTTGGCGGCCTTTGTGAGGGTGGGTGCGAGGAGTGCTCCGGCGGCGATGCCGGTGAGGGTGGCGGTCGCGGATATGGTGAGGATTTGGAAGGCGAAGGCTTGGACGATGTAGCGCTGGGTTGCGCCGAGGGCTTTGAGGACGGCGACGTCGTCGAGGCGGCGTTCGATGTGGGTAAAGAACAGGATGACGGCGGCAAGGGAGCCGAGTAGGAACATGGTGACGGCGGTGATGGCGAGCGCGGCGGCGATGGAATCGAGGGTGCGGGTGAGGCGCGGGTCGGGGCGCCGGTAGTCGGTGAGGATGGCGAGCGGGAAGGCGGCGTCGAGTTGCTGCAGGAGTTGTTCAGCATGGCGGAAGAGGAGTCGCTGGCGGACGTGGATGCCGGATTGGGCGAGGCCGGATTGACGGAAGGCGTCGTGGCTGAGGATGAGGCGGGGGTAGAGTTCGAGTGCGGCGGCGAGGCGATCGTCTTCCGCGGCGATGATGGCGGAGATGGTGAATTGCGCGTGGCCGAGAGTGATGGTGTCGCCGGTGGTGACGTGGAGGCGGGCGGCTGCGTCGGGGGAGAGGATGACGCGGTTGTTGTTGAGAGCTTCGGTAAGCGGGATACCGGATTCGGTGCGGATGGTGGAGTAGAAGGAATAGCGAGCGGGGTGGATGGCTCGGATGGCGGTGGCGATGGGGTTGGCGGCGTTGGGAGAGGAGACGGCGGCGATGGCTTCGTAGGAAACGATGGGGTTGTGGGGGGCGATGAGGCGTTGCTGAGCGGAGGTGAGGGCTTCGGCGGTGACGAGGGCGATGTCGGCTCCGAGCCAGGCGCGGGAGTCGTTGTGGACGAGGGCGCGGGTGGCGGTGGCAATGGTTTGCGCGGCGTAGAGGATGGCGACGGCGGAGGCGAGGAGGAGGCAGGTGGAGGCGGCGCGGAATGGGGAGGCGCGGAGGTCGCGCAGGGCGTAGCGGCAGGATGCAGGAACGGACCCCATGCGGATAGGAGAAGTCTATCATCGCGGTTTGATATTCTGCGGGGAATGCCGGGAATTGTTTTGGCCAGTTTGCTGGTGATGGTTGGATTTGGGGCGGAGTTGCGACGAAATCCGATGGTGAATGCGGCGAGCCAGTGGGCGGAAATCGGGCCGGGAACGGTGGTTTCGGTGCATGGGGTGGGGTTGGGTTCGAGGTTTGAATTGGCGATGGCGGGCCGGGCGGGAGTGCGGTTGGAGGTGGTGCGGGTTATGGAGAAGCGGGTGGATGTTTGGGTGCCTCCTGAGTTGGGGGTGGGCCGAGGGGAGTTGGGTGTAGGGGCTTTGCGGATTCCGGTGGTGTTGCGGCGTGGGGCGGGGGGATTGTTCAGTGCGAACGGAATGGGTTGGGGGATGGCGGAGAAGGCGGGTCCGTATGCTCCGGGGGAGGCGGTGGAACTGGCGGCGACGGGTTTGGCTGTGGGCTCGCGGGTGCCGGTGGTGGTAGGGCGTTCGAATGTGATGGGGACGGTGGTGCGCGGCGCCGGGCGTCGAGTGGCGGTGCGGTTTGTGTTGCCGGCGGATGTGGTGGAGGGATGTTCGGTGCCGGTGATGGCGGGTTTGAGCAATGTGGTGGCGATCGCGGTGCGGAAAGGAAGCGGCGGCTGCGTGTATGGCGGGCCGTTGCCGGTTGTGCGGGATGGGAAGAACGGGATTGTGGTGCGGACGGAGGAGCCGGAAGCCGGGGTGACGGCGGTGTTTTTTGCGTCGGATGGGAGGCGGATGAGCCCGCCGGCGGTGGGGACCTGCTCGACGTTTGTGACGGCGGCGGGGGAGAGCGTGGGGGCGATGCTGCTGCGGGGGTATGGCGGGGTTGGGCTGGATGCGGGGAGTTTGGCGGTGAACGATGGGTCGTTCCGGGTGGAGATGCCGGGGGGCGTGGGCGCGGTGGGGATGTACCGGATGGGATTGGAAGGGCGGAGGGGGTTGCATGCACGGGCGGAGCGGCTGTTTGTGACGGGGAGTGGGGGGAAGGATTTTCCGGCATTTGGAGTTGGGGTGAAGGCTCCGGTGCGGCTGGAGTGGCGGAACGTTCCGGCGGCGGTGTCGCGGCGAAAGGCGTTGGAGGTGGCGTGGAGCGGCGGGGCGCGGGAGGGATGGATAGGTGTGCTGGGTGTATCGCGAGATGGAATGGAGGCGAATGCCACTTATTGTGTGGCTTCCGCAATGAATGATAAGTTTACTGTACCGGCAGGGTTTTGGGGGAATTTGCGAGGGGATACGGCCGAGATTTATGTAATTTACGGAAGCAATGAAATATTAGATGGATTACATTTGATGCGAGTGTTTGTGGTGAAGCGCAGCGTTGGAGTGACGGAATGATGATCTGGAGCTTGGCGTTGTTGACGATGGCGGCGTATGGGCAGACTTGCCCGCCGCTGGTATTTGCGCGGAGTTCGGACTTTGTGGCGGCGACGCAATCGCCTCGGGTAGGGGCAGGGTTGCAGCGCAATGCCGACGGGTCGTTCACGAAGCGGAGCTATACGGGGACGAATGCATCGAACGTGACGCAGCAGGCGGCGGTGTCGAACGTGCAGGACCAGTTTTTCACGTGCACGGGGTTGGCGGCGCGTCCGGCGCGGCAGGCGTTGCCGGGCGGATGGAAGGTGGGCGGGGATGGGTTGGTGGGACGGGGGTCGGATCGAGTGGCAGGCGGGGACTTGCTGAACAATGGGAGTGCGATGGGGTATTGCACCTCGTTTTGCGGGAGCAGCGCGTATAACGGGACGAAGCTGTTGACGGGTGTGTTGGATTCGAATTTCAATTTGAGTGCGCAGACTCAAACGGCGATTGCCGGGTTTGTGGCGGTGGGTTTGCTGGCGGCGGATATGAACGGAGACGGGCGGCGCGATGCCGTGCTGGTGGGCAATGGACAGTTCACTAGCGTTGTGTCGGTGCAGTTGTTGGGGGCGAATGGAGCGTTGGGGGCATCGGCTCGGTACGATATCCCGCTGACTGTGCGGCGGGTGGCAGCGTATGACGTAAACGGGGACGGGAAGATGGACCTGGTGGCGGTGACGTCGGTTGGGTACACGGTGATCCTGGGAAACGGGAACGGGTTGATGCAATTGCCGGTGAACACGGCGGTGGCATCGGGTATTAGCTCGCTGGCGCTGGGCGATGTGAATGGCGATGGGAAGGGCGATTTGGTGGTGGGTTGGAGCGATGTGGTGGGGGTGGGATTGGGGAATGGGAACGGGACGTTTCAGGGATTGCAGACGCTGGCTGTCGCGGGGGATCAGAGTTATCTGGCGCTGGGCGATTTGAACAAGGACGGAAAATTGGACGCGGTGGTGGCGGATGAGTCTGCGAGCACGGTGGGGGTTCTGTATGGGGATGGGGCGGGGAAAATGACGGCGGGTCCGCGGTATGTGATGGCCGAGCATAGCGTGTCGCTGTTTGTGATGGATTTCGATTTGGACGGGAATGCGGATATTGTGGCGGCGACGGGGCATCCGGACGAACTGGTGCCGAACATGGACAACGGGCGGATGAGCGTGTTGTTCGGGAAGGGCGATGGGACGTTCCACGGGATACGCGCGTATGCGGCGGGCAAGGGTGGGACGGGGACGGTGTGGGCGGATTTCAATGGAGATGGGCGGCAGGATGCGGCTCGGGCGCCGCAATTTTCGGATACGATTTCGCTGTTTCTGGGACAGGGCGGGGCGGAGTTTGGCGGGAGTTCGGTGAAGGTGACTGGGGCCGTGGAGTTGGGGGCGCTGGGGGTGGGGGATTTCAATGGAGATGGGAAGGCGGATCTGGTGGCGACGGAATCGGGGTCGACGGGGATGTACATGTTGTTGGGGAAGGGAGACGGGACGTTTCAAGCGCCGACGACGTTTACCGGCGTAGCGGATGCGTTTCTGATGGCAGCGGGGGATTTGAATCAGGACGGGAAGCAGGATCTGGCGTATTCGAACGCGGATGGCAAGGTGTATGTGCAGTTGGGGAATGGGGCTGGCGGGTTCGCGGGGGCGACGGGGTATACGAGCGGTGCGTTTCCGGCGGGGGTGCAGATGGTGGATGTGAATGGGGACGGACGGCTGGATCTGGTGGTGTTGAACCGGGGGCAGATTGGGGCGGCGGCGGCGAGTGTGGCGGTTTTTACGAACAAGGGTGACGGGACTTTCAACGCGGCGGTGACGTATCCGGGCGGGGTGCTGGCGACGGCGGCATCGGTGGGGGATTTCAATGGCGACGGGCGAGCGGATTTCGCGGTGTCGTCGGCGTTGACGGTGGGGGTGACGTACCAGGTGTTGTTGTATTTGAATCAGGGCAACGGGACATTCGCGGCGCAGACGCCGCTGGCAACGAGCTTCGCGCCGCAGGAGATCGCGGTGGCGGATTACACGCAGGATGGGAAGGTGGATCTGCTGATCGGGCATTGCTGCGGGAGTTCGAACCTGACGCTGGCGGTGGGGAATGGGAATGGAACATTTCAGACGGAAATTGTTTTGGTGACGGGATTGGGGCAGAAGGGGCTGCGGGCGGTGGATTTGAATGGCGATGGGAAGCCGGATGCGGTGGGGTCGCAAGGGACGTTTCCGCAGAGCCTGATCGCGATTGTGAATTTGTCGGGGGCGTCGCCGGCGGTGTCGAGTCCCGTGCCGGGATCGACGTTGGGCGGGACATCGGCGACGTTCCAATGGGCGGCGGTGCCGAATGCGACGAAGTACCGGCTGGATGTGGGAAGCGCGGCTGGAGGGACGGATCTGTTCAGCCAGGAGACGACGGGGACCTCGATGGTGGTGGCGAATTTACCGCAAGATGGGCGGACGCTGTATGTGCAGGTGCTGGCGTTTGTGAACGGGGCGTATGGGACGCCGGCGGCGACGACTTATCGTGCGGCGACGGTGGCGACTCCGCTGCGGTTTGTGCCGCTGCCGCCATGCCGGGTGATGGAGACGCGTGCTCCGTATAATTTCGAAGGGCGGACGGGCTCGTTTGGACCGCCGTCGTTGCAGGCGGCGGAGACGAGGACGATGAATCTGCCGGTGTCGACGGTGTGTGCGATTCCGGCGACGGCGAAGGCGTATGTGGTGAATGTGACGGTGATTCCGTCGAGCACGGTGAGCTTTGTGACCGTATGGCCGGCGGGGGAGACGCGGCCGAATGTGTGGACGATTCGATCCCCGGACGGGCAGATTGTGGCGAACTCGGCGATTGTGAAGGCGGGGGCGAATGGGGGGATCAGCGTGTACTCGTCGGACCAGACGGATTTGCTGATTGATATTGGCGGGTATTACACGGACAGCACGGCGGTGCCGGCGTTGACGTATTATCCATTGACGCCATGCCGGGTGGTGGATACGCGGGCGCTGTACCGGCCGCAGGCGGGGCCATTCGGGCCGCCGTCGATGGGGGCGAAGGAGACGCGGAAGTTCACGTTTCCGGCGGCGGGGCAATATTGCAATGTGCCAGTGGCGGCGGCTTATTCGGTGACGATTACGGCAGTGCCTCCGGGGCCGCTGGCTTATTTGACGGCGTGGCCAGATGGGTCGGCGCAACCGAACGTGTCGAGCATCAATTCGTTTGTGGGGCGGGTGCTGGCCAATAGCGTGATTATTCCGGCGAGCGGGAATGGGACGATTGATGTGTTTGCTTATGACGCAACGGATTTTTTGGTGGATATTAATGGGTATTACGCGGCGGATGACGGAGTGAACGGGCAGTATTATTTCCCGGTGACGCAGTGCCGGGCGAGTGATTCGACGGTGAGCGGGGGACAGTACGCGGATGAGACGACGCGGACGATTGCGATTCCGACTGCGGTGGGGTGCAGCGGGATTCCGGCGACGGCGAAGGGGTATGCGATCAACGTGACGGCGCTACCGGGCGGGAATCCGATGCCATTTTTGACGGCGTATCCGACGGGGCAGGCGCAGCCGAACGCTTCGATTTTGAATGCGTTTCAGGGGCAGGTGGTGACGAATTCGGCGATTGTGCCCGCCGGCACGAACGGGGCGATCAATATTTATGCGTACCGGCGGACGGATGTGGTGGTGGAGGTGAGTGGGTACTTCGGGCGTTGAGGGCCACGAATTCACACAAATGCGTACGAATTTGTTTGCTTTTACGGACGCTTGCGGAACAGGAGGAGCGCCAGGCCGATCGCGCTGAGGGCGACGGTGGAGGGCTCGGGGACGCCGGCATCGGGGATGGCGGCGAGGGCCCGGAAGTTGATTCCGGTCTGGCTGATGAGGGTGGCAAGGCCGGTGGTGGTGTCGAGGCGGAGGACTTCACCGCCGATGCTGACGCCGTAGAGGTTGCCGTCGGAGGCGATGTCGAGGCCGTAGATGATGTTGCCGGCTCCTAGAGCGGCCCCCAGGGCTCCGATCGGGGTTATGATGCTGGTGCTGTGGTTGAGGATGCCCAGGTTCGTGTCGCCGTTGATATCGCGGTAGGTGACGTATGCGGTGGTGCTATCGATGACGGCGAATCCAAAGAAATTGTTTATGCCTGAGCCGATGATGGTTTCGCTTCCGGTGGTGGTGTTGATGTTGTAGATGAGGGCGGTGTTGCTGGCGAGGAGGTTGTTACCGTCGAAGTCCATGTCTTCGAGGACGGCGAGTGGGTTGCCGATGAGGGTGGTGGCGGCGGTGGTGGTATTGACGGAGTAGAAGGCCACCTGGGTACCGGCGTAGAGGGTGCCGTCGGGGGCGAGTGCGAGACCGCGGATGCCGGAATCGGTAAAGGAACCGATGGACGTGGTGTTGCCGGTGCCTAAGTCGAGCATGACGAGGTCGGTACCGTTGACGCCGGTGACGGCGTAGGCCATGGGGCCGGCGTTACTGGGGACGGTGGCGGCGAGCAGCAGGGCTGCCGCGGCGAAGGAAGGGAGAAAGGCGCGTAGGGGAGTGCGCATAAACGGACCTCCGAGAGATGACAATTGTTGCCGTAGCAAAGTGGTGGCGCAAAAAGTCGTCGAATCGGCTCACTCTTTTTGAGTCTGATTGCGTTTCGTTTCGCTTCGTTGCGTTTCTTCGCTCTTGGTGGACCGGGAGGGGGCACGGACAATGGATCGATCCTATGACGCGAATGATAACGATCGGGCTGATGCTGGGGTTCCTGGCAGGTGAAGTGGGGGCGCAGAACCTGAATAGCGGGCTGGTGTCCTACTGGAAGGAAGACGTGTCGGGGGCACATAGCGACAGCGTGGGGGGGAACACCGGATCGGTGACCGGGTCGGTTACTTACACGGCATCGGGGAAGCTGGGTGGGGCCTACACATACAATGCGGCGGGAGCGGGTAGCGATGGTCTCGTGTCGGCGAACGTGACAGGGCTGTCGGGGTGGACAAGCGGAAGTATGAGCGCTTGGATTAAGGTGACCGTTTACAGTTCCGTCAACAAGTTAACGGTAATGCAAGTGCCACAGTCCGGTGGCTTTGGGCATCTGTGGCTGAGCGTCACATCGAATACGCGGAAGGTACAGTTTACGGTGGGTACGTCAACCGCCGATGCGAATCTTGATGGCACGACCGCGCTCGCGGACAACACCTGGTATCACCTGGTGGCGGTTTGGAACAAGAGCACCTCCACCACGGCTGTGTACGTTAACGGGCAATTGGAGGGGACAAGAAGCATCCCCGGGTGGGGGGCGCAACAATCCAGGATTGTGTGGGGGGCAGGCTACAACGGATTTGGGACGAGGGGAACGATAGATGAAGTGGGGCTGTGGAACCGGGTGTTGACGGCGGGGGAGGTTGCGAGTTTGTATAACGGCGGGGCGGGGCAGGCGTACCCTTTTAGCGCGGCGAGTACGGGGACGATTCAGGTCTCGACGAATCTGGGGAATGCGACTTGGGGGATCGGGGGGACGGCGAGTTACAACGGAACGGGGAATCAGACGGTGAACGGGGCCGCGACGGGATCTTACACGATGACTTGGGGCGCGGTGGCGGGCTATCAGACTCCGTCGCAGCAGACGCTGAACCTGACGGCCGGGTCGACGATTCAATTCAATGGAACGTATGTGCCGCTGCAGACTTGCACGGCGCCGGTGATTACGAGCTTGAGCCCGTCGTTGAGTGTGGCCACGGGTGGGAGCACCAATTTGTCGGTTGGGGCGAGCGGGACGACGCCGTTCAGCTACCAGTGGTACCGGGGAAACTCGGGGGACACGAGCCAGCCGGTGAGCGGGGCGACGGGATCGAGCTATTTCACGGGTGCGTTGACGTCGACGGCGCGGTATTGGGTGCGGGTGACGAATGGCTGCAATGCGGCGGATTCGGGGACGGTGATTGTGACGGTGCAGGGCGGGTGCACCTATGGATTGCAGCCGGAGGACGCGAGCTTCGGGCAGGCAGGGGGGACGGGGTCGTTCCAGGTGGTGGCGGGGAGCGGCTGTGCCTGGACGATGGTGTCGAATGCGAACTGGATGCGGGCGACGGGGACGGCTTCGGGGTCGGGGAACGGGACGGTGAGTTACACGGTGGACGTGAATTCGACAGGGACGGAGCGGATTGGGAGCTTCACGGGGGCAGGCGGGCTGTCGTTCACGGTGCGGCAGAGCGGGGCGACGACGTTGGGGGCGCCGGAGTTGCTGGCACCGACGAACGGGGTAGCCGGGCGGTTGCCGGAGACGTTCTCGTGGAAGGTGGTGAACGGGGCGTCGCGGTATGTGTTGCAGGTGGCCCCGAGTTCGGGGTTTGCGAGCATGCAGGCGTTCTACACGAACCGGACGTCGCTGCTGGTGCCGGACAATGTGCGGGTGTTGAGCCAGGCCCAGGATGTGTATTGGAGGGTGGGGGCGTTGACGGGATTGGGAGAGTCGCCCTCGGTGTGGAGCGAGGTGAGGCGGTACCGGTTGGGGGGGACAGTGACGGCTCCGGGGGCGCCGAACCGGGTGCGGCCGGCGGATGGGAATACGTTGACGGAGAGTCCGGTGACGTTTGAGTGGAGCGCGGTTTCGGGGGCGACGAAGTACCAATTGGAATATGCGACGCGGGCGGATTTCGGGAACTCGGTGCGATTGTCGGATACGGGGAATACGCAGGTTGGGGTGGCGCTGCCGTTTGGGAGCTACACGGTGTACTGGCGTGTGCGGGCGGGGAATAGCGCGGGGTATGGGGCGTTTAGCAGTGCGGGGAATTTCAGGATGGGGAATGAACTGCCGGTGTCGTCGGTGACGCTGAGCGGGATTCCGTCTCCGGTGCAACGGCGGAGCCGGGTGACGGCGACGGCGACGTTGACGGGGCGGCACACTGGGGCGGTGACGGGGTATTGGATGTTGGACGGGGGGACGCGGCAGGATTTTCAGATTGCGGCGTTGGGGGCGGGGACGAATAAGGTCTCGACGACAGTGGTGACGGATCCGGCAGGGGAGCATTCGGTGCAGGTGTTTCTGACGGCCCCGAACCAGTTGCAGTCGGGGTTGGTGAAGTACCGGGCGGAGGATTTGGCGGGGCCATTTTCAAAGATCCGGCTGTGGGTGGAACGGCCGACGTTGTTTCTGGGGCAACAGACGGTGATCCATGCGGAGTTGCAGGATGCGCAGGGGCGGACGGTGTTGAACGAGGCGAGGCAAGTGTCGTTTGGGGTAGTGGATGGAACGGCGATCGGGTCTTTAACGGCGGCAGCGGGCGTGACGGTGAATCCAGGGGAACTGGTGACGGGGCTGCGGGCGGTGGGGGCATCGGGGGTGGTGACGGTGGAGGCCGTGAGCGGGGCGGCGAGGGAGCGGATTCAGGTAGCGGTGGGGGCACAGCAGATCAGGGATTTGGCGCTGCGTTACGTGACGGCGCTGGAGAGCCTTGGGCTGCCGGCTTTGGACAAACTGCCCGGGCAGAATGTGACCAATGTGGGCCGGTACAGGATGCAATCGACGCGGACTCTGATTGCGTCGTTGAACCTGAACTCGGCGACCGACGTGGACCTGCTGGAACGGCTGACGCTGGGGCTGATGGCGTTGCATCAGGCGTGGGGGCGGGGAGCGGCGGATGCGAAGGATGGGCGGACGCTGCGAATTGGCGCGGGGCAATTGTCGGCGGATCTGGGAGGGATCGGGGCGGATGTGTTTGCATGGTCGATTCCCTTGTTCAAGATGGCAGGGAAATTAACGAAGGCAGCGACTTTGGAGAAAAATCCGCTGGTGAAAGCTGTTTTGCAGAAATTGGGGAAGCAGGCAGCGGCGGCGGTGGTGGGTTTGCAGGAGCATGTGGGGGACGTAATCTGCTATCTCGCGGATCTGGCGGATTCGGATGATTCGTTATGCCAGTCCGCGGTGATATTGGCGAACAACGCGGCGAACAAGACGGTGGGAGATTCGACGGAGACATCGGTGGACATCGTTGCTCTTGTACTTGGCGGCTACATACAGAAGTGGCTGGCGGAGTATGTGGGGCCGAAGTATGTGAACATGACGCAGCCGGGTTGGGACCGGATGGTGCTATTGACTGGACAGCGTCCCACGGGGTTGCCGGCGTTGGACCGGGCGCATGCGGATCTGGATACGCAGGTCAGACTGCGGGGCGATTTTTCCACGGTGGCGCACAACGGGGTGGAAGTGCAAACGAAGGTGGCGGGAGGATTCAGCCTGATCGGGGACATTGCTTCGGCAGGGGCGCTGGTTCCTGGCGCATCCAGTGTATTTACGCTTGTGGCGACAGTATCCAAAATACTGAGTGCGACGGTGTATGCGTCGGCGGCGTTGACTGGGTGGGAATCGCTACGGTCGATGGCGGAGACGGTTGGGCCGGGGTTCAACAGCATCGTGCCGGGGTCTTATGTTGGATCGAGCGTGAAGCGGGTGGACCTGCGCGATGCGGTGAGTGAGGAACGGACGGCGTCGCAGACGATGCGCGGGGCGCTGTTTGGGGCCGATGATGTGCGGAACGAAATGCGGCTGCTGGCGCAGCGGGCGGTGGCGGAATTGGAGAACGAGAACAAAGACGCGCTGCGGAACGCGATTGATCCTTTGTATGAGGCGGCGGGGCGGGCGGATGCGCTGGACAAACTGGTGAAGGCGAGCCTCGGCTCTTACGGGCCTACGAGCAAGACTACGACGGAGGGCTATGCCGCCGCGAGTGGAGAACTGTTGCTGTTGAGCGGGACCCGGTCAGCGACGCAAGCGCAAATGCTAGCTGCGTTGGAGGTGGCTTACGAATCCGCGACAGCGCAGAATAAACAGAGCGCCACAGCGGCGGTGGAAGCGGCGTTGAATGCGCTGGCGGCGTATTTGGATGCGGCGGAGAAGACGGCGACGAGTGTGCTGTTGGATACGGCGGGGCCGGGGTTGACGGTGACGGGGATTGCAACGCCGACGGAGGCGGTGGCGCGGGCTCCGTTTACGATTCGGGGGACGGTGATGAATACGGGCGGCGCGGCGGCGGCGGAGGACGGCCGTGGAGTTGAGTTCGGCGGAGTTTACGGTGACGAATGCGCGGCAGGCGGTGGGAGCGCTGGCGGCGGGTGCGAGCGCGGAATTGACTTGGCAGGTGACGTGGATGGGCGGGGGATCGGCGGATTTCGGGTTTGGGTCGATGATGCCGTCGTCGACGAGTTCGCCGGTGGTGGTGCTACCGAGTGCGTTCAGCTTTCCGCTGTTGCGGTTTACGTTGAGCCAGGGGGCGGTGCAGGCAGGATTGAACGGCGGGGGCGGGACGGTACGGTTGAGCGTGACGCCAGCGGGGACGGTGCCGGTCACGACGAGTGCGAGTTGGATCACGGCGCAACTGAGCGGGGATGTGCTGACGTATTCGATTGCGGCGAATGGAGGTGGGCTGCGGACGGGCACGATCACGGTTGGGGATCAGACGATTGCGGTGACACAAGCGGGGACGGGAGGAACACCGCCGCCGGCCGGCGGGCTGGTGTTTGTGCCGCTGGCTCCGTGCCGGGTGATGGAGACGCGGGCGGTGTATAACTTCGAAGGACGGGTGGGGGCGTTTGGGCCGCCGGCGCTGGCGGGCGGAGAGACTCGGACGATGAATTTGCCGGGGTCGAATGTGTGCGCGATACCGGCGACGGCGAAGGCGTATGTGCTGAACGTGACGCTGATTCCTTCGGCGGGAGTGAATTTCGCCACGGTGTGGGCGGCGGGAGAGGCGCGGCCGAATGTGTGGACGGTGCGGTCATTGGATGCGCAGGTGGTGGCGAACACGGCGATTGTGAAGGCTGGGACGAATGGCGGAGTGAGCGTGTACGTTTCCGATGGGACGGACATGCTGATGGACATCAGCGGGTATTACACGGATCCGGCGTATGCTCCGAACGGGCTGGTGTATTATCCGATGACGCCGTGCCGGGTGGTGGATACGAGGGCTTTGTACCGGCCGGTGGCGGGTGAGTTTGGGCCTCCGTCTTTGCCGGGGAGAACGGTGCGGAAGTTCCGGATGCCGGCGACGCCGTATTGCCAGGTGCCGGTAGCGGCGGCGTATTCGGTGACGGTGACGGTGGCGCCTCCGGCTGGATTGCCGTATTTGACGATGTGGCCGGATGGGCAGACACAGCCCAATGTGTCGAGCATTAATTCGTTTGCCGGGCGGGTGCTGGCGAACAACGTAATTGTGCCGGCGAGCGGGGATGGGTCGATTGATGTATTTGCGTTTGAAGCGACGGACGTGCTGATCGACATCAACGGGTATTACGCGGCGGATGATGGGCAGAAGGGGTTGTACTATTTCCCGGTGACGCAGTGCCGGGCGAGTGATTCGCGAGTGAGCGGGGGCATATACGCGGACGATACGGCGCGGACTGTGGCGGTGCCCTCGGCGGCGTCGTGCACGGGGATTCCGGCGAATGCGCAAGCGTATGCGATTCAGGCCACGGTGTTGCCGTATGGGAATCCGATGCCGTTTCTGACGGCGTATCCATCGGGACAGAGCCGGCCGAACGCGTCGATGCTGAACGCGTTTGAAGGGCAGGTGGTGACGAGCGGGGCCATGATTCCGGCGGGAGCGAACGGCGCGATTGATGTGTATGTGTATCGGAGGACAGACGTTGTGGTGGAGATCAGCGGGTATTTGGGGAGGTAGGAATGTTATGCTGTGGCTTCCGCCATGGCAGCTTCGGACCCGTCACCAGTTGAATTACAGAGTTGGAAGGAAATCGCCGCGTATTTAAAGGTAAGCGTTCGGACCGCGCAACAGTGGGAGAAAGACCGGGGGATGCCGGTGAAGCGGCTGCCGGGACCACGGGGGCAGGTGCGGGCGCTGGCGCCGGAAATCGATGCATGGCGGAGTGTTGCTGGAGAGGTGGAGGTGGAGGCGCCCGAGGCTGCGCCGGAGTTTGTGCCGGGCGTGGTTGCGGAGCCGACGCGGCGGGGCGGATGGTGGAAGTGGGCGGTGGCTTTGGTGGTGATGTTGTGTGGGATCGGGATGGGGGCGATGTGGGTATTGCGTCCCAGCCTGGCGGATGTGACGGTAACGGCGGATGGGGTGGCAGGGCTCGACAGGAATGGGAAAGAGATTTGGCGGCGGGTGTATGGCGCGCTGAATTCCGAGTCGTACCATCTGATGGAGCAGAAGTTCTGGATGGGGGATCTGGACGGTGACGGACAGCGGGAAGTGCTGTTTATTCCGTTGGTGTCGAATTGGCGGTCGATCCCGCTGGTGTGTTTGAACGAGGATGGCACGGAGCGATGGCGTTTCGAGCCTGGGGATGGGTCGGGAGCGCTCTTCATGGCCCGGCAGTTTCTGGTGCAGGGCAAGGATGTGATTCTGACGAGTCACCATAACTTGAAGGATCCGGTACAGATTGTGCGGTTGGATGTGAGGGGGAAGAAACTGGCGGAGTACCGGCACAGGGGGCATCTGCATGCGTTGCGGGAAGTGGAGACGGAACTCGGGAGGCTAGTGGCGGCGGGAGGGGTGAGTGATGTGGAACAGGTGGCGGAGTTGGTGCTGCTCGATCCGTTGCGATTGGAGGAACGGGCGCGGTGGCACTTTGGGCGCAGCTGGTTGCGGGATGAGCATCCATACAACTTCGTGTTTCGGATTGATGGGGAAGGGAAGCAATGGCTGGTGCATGTGCACGATCGTCCGACGAAGAGCGAATTGAGCGTGGTTTACCGGTTCGTGGGATTGCGGGCGTTGAGCGCGGAGCCTTCCGACCTGATGCTGGCGGCGCACCGGGAGAAGACCGGGCGGGGGATGACGGAGGCCGAGCGGGCGGCGCTATTGGCGTTGGCGAAGCGGGTGAAGTGAAGGGCCGGCCGGATTACCGTGGGCGGCGGGCGGCGATGATTCGATCGGAGATCATGTTGTAGATTCGATCGCGGAGTTTTTTGTCCTTGAATTGGAAGTCGTAGCGGTCGCCTTTGAAGGGGCGCACTGTGAACTCGCTTTTCTTCTTGGACAATTCGCGGATGTCGGCGTATTTCCAGCGGCGGGAATGGCGAGCGTCGGTGAGGGATTCGAAGGCGAGTTCGGTTTCACCGAGAATGAGCTTTCCGGTTTGATCGCCATTGCGGACGTCGAAGATCTGGTCGGCGGAGGCGCCCTGCGAGGGCTGGTTGAGGCTTGGGGGCGGGTCTGGGGCCGCGGTGAGAGCAGCGATGGTGGCAGTTACGATGATCAGCAAGAATCTCATGGGAACGCTCCTGGTCGAATCCCAGGATACCAGTGTGTTGGGCGCCTTGACCGGGAGGGAGGAGGTTGAGATTTTACGTGACGGCCGAGAATGGCGGGGGGTATTTGCGTTTCGCACCGAGCGGGGCACCTATCTGTGTGGTTGCAATTGGTGGATGTGGAGCAGATGCCGAAGCCTTGAATGGTTTCGGGATGCCACTTGAATCCGGCAACTACGTTGGGGCTGGTGGGGGCCGCGATTGCGGGATTGTCTATCCCGCGGTGCTAGATGTAGGTGAAGTTCCACGATCAAAAAATGCGCCGATTTCGCTTAAGAAGGTGGAGGGATTTTTTGATCGTATGGATATCACATTTGGACCTTGGACGGCAGAGAAGACAATCAACAAAGATACGAGCGCACCGTTGCTGGCGGCGATGGACGATGAAGCCAAGAGTGTGGCAAAGAAAACGAAGGATGTGGAAGTGAGGGAGGCCCCGAAGGGGGAGTTGAAGGCTCCGGGGTTTAGCATTTCGGGGCGGCTGGTGACATTGAAGTCGCAGGGGCGGGTGAATTCGGTGGTCGCGACGTTTAATGTTTGGGTGGACGGGTTCATGTCGAATGTAGCGACGACGGAGGGGCGGGCGTCGGCGGAAGGGATGGGAGCGGAGGATGCGCTGCGGGCGGTGACGGAGACGAAGGTGAAGGCGCTGTTGGGGATGATCCAGGCGGGGCGGGTGGTGCGGCAGGGGTGAGTGGGTAAAGCGGGAGGTGGATGGATGGCACGCTCCCGCTTGTTTGTTGATGGATTACCGGCGCTTGCGGAGCAGGAGAGCCGCCATGCCTAATGCCGAAAGAACGATGGTGGAGGGTTCGGGGACGTCGGCGAGGGTGGTGATGAGGTAACCGGAGTTGTTGTCGGGTTGAGCCCCGAGGAGTATGGCGAGTCCGGTGTTGGAGCCTGGTGCTTCGAGGCCCACGGATGTGGTGTTGGCGAAGTTGCTGAGGGTGCCGTATTGGAACTCGATGTTGTTGGAGCCTTCGTGGAGGATCATCTCGAAGGTGGAAACCGCTGGCGAGCCAAACTGCGGCACATCGTAGAAGCCGAGGACGAATTGACGGCTGCCTGGGGAGCCGAGGGTCTGAAAGGCGATAGTGCCGCCTTGGCTGGGATCGTGATCGCGGAGGAGACCGCCAATGATTCCTCCACCGATGACACCATTTCCGGGCACAGGTTCGGGAAGGGTGATGCTGGGGTTGCCGCCGTCAAAATCGAGGAAGCCGTTCGAGGAGACGAACAACTGAGTGAAGCTGGTTCCGTAGAAACTGAAGGCGAAGCCGATGTTGATGGCTGAACTCATCTGCTCATCGCTGAGGCTGACGGTGGTTCCCGATGTAGAGACATTGCGCAGGTTGGAGGCGATGTCGTTGCCTTGGTAGCCAAAGAAGTCCGGGCCTTTGGGGCCGATGGGGGAAGCGGAAGCGGCCGTCAGGAAGAATACTGCGGATGCGAGCACCCGCGCGGTTTGCGAGATTTTCATGTAGTGGATGGGTCTCCGAGATTCGGTTGTTAATGAGATATCGTCAACGGGTGACCCCACGATTATACCCTTGAACAATTGTTAGCGGATTTGTTTGATGAAGGCGGTCTCTTCGGGTTTGTAGGGTGTGCCGTCTTTGCGGAAGACTTCGTGGAACCAGACGGCGGGCTCGCGGTTGACGTAGGGTTTCTGCCAGGAGTCCCAGGGGAGATGGGTTTGGGCTTTGCCTTCGACGAGGCCCCAGTTGATGGCGGCTACGTTGTATTTCTTTAAGACGGGGAGCGAGCCCTGGAAGGTGCTGCCGTTGCCGCGGGCCATGTATTCGGTGCAGAGGATGGGGCGGCGGAAACGCTGGAGGGATTGGATGGCGCGCTCGAGGTCGGCGGGCTTGCCGTAGTTGTGGAAGCTGATGACGTCGGATTGATCGAGCTGGATGCGGTCCATGGGGCTGAGTTTGGCGTCGGTGGACCAATCGCCTTGCCAGACACCGGAGGTGAGGGGTTGGGATGGGTTGGCGGAGCGGGCCCAGGCGAAGGTTTTTGGGAGGAGATCGAGGACGAGTTGGACTTTGTTGGGCGGTTCCTTCTTGCCGTAGGAATTGCCGTTTTTGTTGTCGGGCTCATTCCAGAGGTCCCAGGCGAGGACGCGTTTGTCGTTGGCGAAGGCGGAGACGATGCCTTTGACGTAGGCTTCGAGGCGGGGGTGCTGGGCAGGATCGGTGAGGGCGGCTGCGCCGGGACTTTGCATCCAGCCGGAGTTGTGGACGCCGGGGGTGGGTTGGCGCTGGGGGCCGAGTTTGGGGAAGGGGTCCCAGACGGAATCGAACAATACGAGCATGGGACGGATCTTGTGGCGGGCGGCGATGGTGAGGAAGGTGTCGATGCGTTTGCGGTAGGCGGCGGGATCCTGCTGATGGAGGAGGTCGTGGAGGAAGACCCGCATGGTGTTCATGCCGATGGCCGCGGCCCAGCCGAGTTCGAGGTCGATGCGTTTGGGGTCGAAGGTTTCGGCCTGCCACATTTCGAGTTCGTTGATGGCGGTGGCGGGTACGTAGTTGGCTCCGATTAACCAGGGTTGGCGGGCGTACCAATCTTTGGCCTGTTGTTCGCTCCAGCGGGTGGTGGCGGCGCTGAGCAGGGCCGGGGCGAGCGAGGAGGCGAGGAGTTCGCGTCTTGTCATTGTTGCTCCGTGGGTTCGTATTGCGGGGTCCACATCCAGGGGATGGCTTGTGTGCGTCGGGCCCACTGCTCCCATTGGCGGATCATGGCTTTGAGGCGTGCTGGGTGCTTTTCGGCGAGGTTGTGGAGTTCGGTGCGATCGGTGTCGATGTCGTAGAGTTCCCATTTGCCGGTGGGGAGGAGGGCGACGGCTTTCCAGCGGCCGATGCGGATGGCGCGATTGCCTTCGTGTTCGAAGTAGATGGCGTCGCGCTGGATGCGCTTGCCGTGGAATGCGGGGACGAGGCTGCGGCCTTCCATGGGTGGCATGGAGGCGGGGTAAGCGGCTCCGGCGAGATCGACGCAGGTGGCCATGAAGTCGATGATGTGGCCGGGAGTGTGGTCAATGGCGTTACGGCGTTTGATGCTGTTCGGCCAGTGGACGATGAAGGGGCTGGTGATGCCGCCTTCGTGCGCGTAGTGTTTGTAGAGGCGCCAGGGGGTGTTGCTGGTATTGGCCCAGGCGGAGCCGTAGCTGTGATAGGTGCCGGGCTGGCCCATGGTGGCGAGGGCGTCGCCGGTGTGGAGGGTGTTTTGCGGGCCGCTCGATTTATCGAAGCCGTAGGGATCCCATTCGGCGCAGGCTCCGTTATCGGCGGTGAAGAAGATGACGGTGTTGTCGAGTTGATTGTTGGCGCGGAGGTCTTCGATGACACGGCCGATGTTACGGTCCATGACGTCGACCATGGCGGCAAAGATGGCCATGCGGCGGGCGAGATCTTTGCGGCGATCCGCGGGGAGGGAGTCCCAGGGCGGGTTGACTTTGCCGGCCCAGCCGGTTTGCGTGTTGAAGCGGTTGGGGGGAATTTCGCTGAGGGGGGTGAGTTGGGAATTTTTGGGTATGAGGCCGAGCTTCTTTTGCTTTTCGAAGCGCTGTTGGCGGATGTGGTCCCAGCCTTTTTCGTAAATGGGCTGGTATTTATCGATGACTTCTTTGGGGGCGTGGATGGGGAAGTGGGGGGCGTTGTAGGCGAGGTAGAAGAAGAAGGGTTTGTTTTGGGTGCGGGCTTGGGAGAGGAATTCGAGCGTGTAGTCTGTTATGGCGTTGGTTGCGTAGAACTGGCCATCGGGGTAGGTGCGCGTGGGGCGGCCGGCGGGGAGACGGGTGTATTTGGTGGGATCCCAGAAGGAATCGAAGCCGTGGACCATGCCGTAGTATTCGTCGAAGCCGCGGTTGACGGGGCCGGGAGGGCCGAGGTGCCATTTGCCGGTCATCCAGGTGGAGTAGCCGGCGGTTTTGAGGACTTCGGGGATGGTGGTGTTGTTTTTGTTGAGCATGCCCGCGTAGCCGGGGAAATCGGTGCGGGGCTTGGGGGATGTCATGTTGCCCATGCCTGCCTGGTGCGGGTAGAGGCCGGTCATGATGGAGGCTCGGGAAGGGCAGCAGCGGGCGGAGTTGTAGAACTGGGTGAAACGGATGCCGTTGGCGGCGAGTTTGTCGAGGTTGGGGGTTTCGATTTCGCCGCCGTAGCAGCCGAGGTCGGACCAGCCCAGGTCGTCGGCTAGGATTAGGAGGATGTTGGGGCGTGGGGGTGCGGCCGCTTGGGCGGTTAGAGCGGCTGCGGTTGTGCCTATGAATGTTCTTCGGTTCATTGCGGGTGCTTTTTCAGTTACGCGCCGGCCTGGAGGCCCGCGCCACTGCGGATCAGAATCCTAATTTTAGGGCGAATTGCAGGACTCGGGGGAGGACCGTTTGCTGACTCGCGGTGATGCGGCCGAAATCGAGACTGCCGAAAGCGACGTTCGGCATCCAGAATTGCGGACGGTTGAAGGCGTTGAAGGCTTCGGCGCGGAGTTGTACGGTTGCTTTTTCTTTGATGGCGATTTGTTTGGAGAGCGAGAAGTCGAAGGCTATGACTCCGGGGCCTCTTACGTCGGCTAGCGTGCGGCTGACATTGCCCATGGTGAAGGAGGCCGGTAGTGTGAATTGGGTGGTGTCGAACCAGCGGTTGATCTGATCGTTGCGGCTGCGATCGGAGGTGAGGAAGGCGGATGTGCCGGTGGAGTTGGGACGGTTGCCGCCGCCAGGGATGGGGGCGCTGAGGGCGAGAGGCATGCCTCCGCGGGCGGTCATGATGGTGCTGAGGTTTAAGCCGAGCGGGAGTTTGATGAGATGGCTGATGGTCATCGCCCGGGAGATGTCCATTTCGCTGATGGAGCGCTCGCCACGGAGGTTGTACCAATCCTGGGTGCCGGTGCCGTTCGATTGGACGCCGAGTCCGGCGAGGTTGTTGTTGGAGTTTCCGATTAACTTCGCGCCGGTGAAGGAGACGAGCAGGCTTTGTCCTTTGGAGAGGCGCTTTTCCACTTTGACTTGGAGGGAGTGGTAGATGGAACTGGCGGCCGGAGCGTTGAGGATGGTGACTCCGGTGAATTGCGGATAGGGCAACAGGAGTTGGCGGCGCTGGACGCGCTGCTGGGCGAGGGTGCCGACGTTGATTTTGCCGTAGAAGGGATTGTCGACGAGTTCCTGGAGGCGCGTGCCTTGGGCGAGCAGGTCAGTGGGGAGCGCGTTGTAATCGTAGCCGCGGGCGAGGTGGAGGCCACGGCTGCCGGCGTAGGCGACATCGACCAACAGATCGGAGGTGATGCTGCGCTGGACGTCGAAGTTCCACTGCATGGTGTAGGGCGTGCGTCCGGCGTAATCCCAACTGGAGATGGCCTGGCCGACCATGGCGAGCGCGCCCGCACCGCTTCCGGGAGGCGATTGGAGGCCGGTGGGATAGGGGTTGCGGAGGTAGGCGAAGGGGGTGACGTTGTCGATGGTGCCGACGAAGGGCGTGCTGCCGCTGAAGCCGTTGCCGTTGACGGGGGTGAAATTGTTGAGGTCGTTGCTGAGTTCGAGGGCTCCGTAGAATGCGCCGAAGCCGGTACGGATGGTGGTCTTGCTATTGAGGGCGTAGGCGAGGCCGATGCGGGGGGAGAAATTGTTGCTGTCTTGCGCGTAGGCGGAGCGGCCGAGACCGTCTTTGGTGGTGAAGCGCAGCCCGCCCTTGAGGCTGGGGAAGGTTGGGTTGGCGAGCGGGCTGGCCTGATTGACATCGAAGAAGGCGAGGTAGTTGCGGCGTTCGGTGTAGGGTGTCTCGGTTTCGTAACGGATGCCGAGGTTGAGGGTGAGGCGTTTGGAGATGCGCCAGTCATCCTGGAAATAGCCGGAGTAGTAGAAGTTTTGGAGCGATGCGCCGGGGTAGCTGCCGATGGAGCCGCCGGCGGCAGTACCGAGTAAGAGGCTGGCGACGCCGTTGCCTCCGTTGGCGGTGAAGACGTTGGGGTCGGGGCCGCGGGTGAAGGCTCGGGTGACGTTGTAGGTGCCGCCGCCGTTGGCGATGATCCAGAGGTTGTTGCGGCGGAGGCGGAGATCGCCACCGGCTTTCCAGGTGTGCTTGCCTTTGATGATGGTGAGGGACGGGAGCAGGCTGTGAGTGTCCTGGCCGGTGTCAATGAAGCTGCCGCCCGCCATGCCGCTGTAGCCTTCGACGGACATGTTGGGGAAAACGGGGATTTGCATCTGGCTGACGACGGAGTCGGCCATGCCGAGCGAGCGCTGATCGAAGCCGTAGCTACGCGTTTTGCGGGCCCAATTGAAGCGGGCGAGGCCGTAGCGGATGTTGAGGAGGGAGGTGGCGGAGAGGGTGTAGGTGGCATCGAGCGCGGCGGTGTAGTAGCGGAACTGGATATTGCCGTTGGCTCCGACGCCGGGGGTGGCTTCGTTGCGGAAGTGATCGGGCTGGCCGAGCACGTTGTCAGTGACGGCGAGGCGGCCGAACATGCGGAGCTTGTCGGTGACGTTGCGATCAATGCGGATGGCGCCCTCGTTTTTGTTGATCTGGCGGGCGGCGTTGCTGAGGAAATTCTGGGTTTCGGTGAGTGCGGTGCCGGGGACGTTGGGGGTGGGGAAGAACTTGACGATGTTGGAGCCAACGGCATCGAAGCGGGATTGGGGGATGACGTTGTTGGGGAAGATGGTGCGGCGGAAGTTGGTGCTGCCGGGCGTGACGGGGGCGCTGGTGAGGGGATCGTAGATGACGATGAGGTCGCCGGTTTGGGTGAAGGTCTTGGAGAAATCGCCGCCGCGTTGGAGGAGAGTGGGCACGGTGGTGTTGAAGATATCGCCGCGGCGCCAGCGGGTGGCTTCGTAGTTGGCGAAGAAGAATGTCTTGTTGCGTTGGATGGGGCCTCCGGCGGAGCCGCCGAATTGATTCATGCGGAAGGGCGGGATGTCGCGGCCGGCGCGCTTATTGAAGAATTCGTTGGAATCGAAGGCGCTATTGCGGACGAATTCAAATAATGATCCGTGGAATTGGTTGGTGCCGCCGCGGGTGGAGACGTTGATGACGCCGCCGCCGAAGCGGCCCCATTCGGCGGACATGGCATTGGACTGGACTTTGAACTCCTGGGTGGCGTCGACGGAGGGGACGGTGGTCATGAGGTTGAGGAAGCCGGTGGTGGAGGGGACGCCATCGACCATGACTTCGTTCGATTGGGCGCGGCCGCCGTTGATGGAGAAATTGATGTCGTCGAAGGTGCCGACGGAGACGTCGCCGAACTGGCCGCTGGAGCCGGGGGTAACGATGATGCCGGGGGTGAGGTTGACGAGGCGGAAGGTCATGCGGCCGTTGAGGGGGAGGGAGAGGATTTTCTGGTTGTCGACGACCTGGCCGAGGGCGGAGGTGTCCTGCTGGAGGAGCGGAGCGTTGTCGGTGACTTCGACGGTTTCGGCGACTGCGCCGAGGTCGAGGACGAAGTCGATGCGGGCGACCTGGTCGACTTGGAGGACGATGCCGGAGCGGGTGATGGGTTTGAAGCCGTCCTTTTGGACGCTGAGGCGGTAGCGGCCGGGGGGGAGGAGGGGGACGACGTAGACGCCGTTGTCATTGGATGTGGTGGCGCGGCGGAGGCCGGTGTCCTCGTTGGATGCGGTGATGGAGGCGGCGGGGACGGTGGCGCCGGAGGGGTCGGTGATTTTGCCGCTGACGGTGGATGATGTGGATTGGGCGGCGGCGGGGAGGGTGAGGATGAGGGCTAGGGCCCATGGGGCGACTTGGCGAGTCATGGATGCGGACCTCCTGAAGATGTTCTGGTTAGTAAGTAGGGTTTGGGTGGGGTTTTTCGCGACGGGTTGGGGATTTTTTGTTTGGGGGGGACTTGCAGTATCCGGATCAGAGGATCGCCGGACACATCAAGCCGTGGGTGCTAAGTCTGGCTTCAAAATGGAGAGATACTGCTTCGATCAAGTTGGCGCGGAGCTCTTCCCAGGTATCGGCTTCGGTGAAGATGACATGTCCCAGGGCGCGAGCGTAGAAGCCACCTTCCTCCGCATCGCGAATCTCGAAGATCAACTTTATGAGTTTGGGATAGCCGAGGGGGTTAGGGACTCGCCGCGTATTTCACGGCGGCGGGCTTGCCGAGAACATGCGATCAAATAGTGACCTGCAGAGCGATGAGGCTGGAAGCAATGCCAGCATAACAAGCGCGGGCGGAGTTTTCGCGACGGTGAAGGGGGCCTCAGGCTTGGAGGCGTACTCTCGCGAGAAGGTCGTTCAGGGCGTCAATGCATGACGGTGTCTCTGGCAGCTTTGATTCGTTTGCGGAAGCCTCCAACTGTGCCATGATCCGATGATACTCGCGCTCGTGGAAGTTCGTCTCCGGATTCTGCAGTGTACTTTTCTCCTCGCCGCTCACTTTGCGCTGCACAAGGTCGGCGATGAACGGCAGGTGGAATTCGCAATTGAGCGTAACAAGATTTGCCTCTACTCGGCCCGTTCGCATCAAATGGATCCCTGTCAACAATACGCGATACACATACAGGAGCGGCTTCACTCTCGGCGGGTTTTCTTTGGAGAACAGATTCCATTGCGTCTGTGCGAAGCCCAGGTAGTGATGGCTGTGGTGGCGCGTGATGCAGCCACGCGCGATCACTTTGAGTTCCTCGTGCCAGGAGTTGGTCTGCACGATGAGAGGGGAGTATAGTTGCTCCAGAACGTAGCCGTTACGCTTCAGCAGCATGGTGAAGAATTTCTGGATGTCGTGAGTCACGAGATCCATTTCGATGCTGTCACGCTTCCCCTGTACTTCGACCGTCTCTTGTTTTGGGAGCAACCCGACGGCCTGCTCAAGGGGTAGGATGTGCGCTCCTCGCAGGTCATAGTCGGAGTCTGGAGAAGGGAAGCCATACAAGTGAGCGCCACTTACCGTCGCGAATAATAGCTTGTAAGGATGGCGCGCGGCTTCTGAGCGCAGCAAGAGGTAATCGATCAATCCCCCTCCTTTTCGTATTCGGCTGATGCTGCATAGCGCCGGGCTCGTATCAGGAAATCATTTGCTTTTTCGTAGTCCGGGTGCTCGGGTAATGAAGTAGTTCTGAGCGCTTCATCGAGCATCGAATGGAGGTCTAGCCGCCACGCGTCGACTTCTTCCCATGGAATTTCACCGCGACGGATAGCGAGCAGCCGCTCTCGATGTGTGCCCGCGCGTAGTGGGACGAAGCCTTCTTTGAGCACGACAGTAGCGGATAGAAGAAGCCGTATCAAATGCATCACGTGCTTCCACCGCAGTCCGCGTTGGTTGCGTAAGTCCTGCTCCAACTTCTTAAACTGAGACAAGACATATGAATTGTAGGTCCGGTGGACATACCGGGAGAGGAAGATGCTGCGTATCTTGATCAACTCATGCGCCAGCGGCGTGCACGTCTCAACCAGGGGAGAGTAGAGGCATTCCAAGATGTTGGGATTTGCCTTGAGTGCGAGGCGAACGAACTTCTCTATCTCCCAGTAGCACTCCTCATCCTCACTCTCCAGTTGCTCCGGAATGCCGGCCAGGCTCCAATGCAGATGAGCTGGGGGCAGATAGAAACCGCGACGGTCAACATCCGAGGTGTCGTCGTCCAGTCCATACGCTCGTGACCCAACTACGCAACGAAACTGAACGTATTTTCGAAGGTAGCCGGCGTCTATGTCGCCCGGAACTTCGGAGTTGGCATGTCTAAAAATGGACAGTTCCTTCCGGTGAAAAGTGTCGTCTTTACCGTCGGCAAAGCGGACGCGATAGGCATGCTCCGGAGTTGCGGGTGCGTGTGAGACGAGGCCAACGCGCTGATCTGCGCGGACAAGCACTTTTGTTCCAATCGGGATTAGTAAGTGTGGCTGCGTCTTCACGGTCCCTTTTGAGGATAGCCGCATCGCGACTTTGGCTGGCAAGCGCCGTGCAAGGAAGCTACCAAATTGTCAGGACGCGGGAAGCGCGGATCTTGCCATCGCGGCTCAAGAGAGGCACGCCTAGGGCGAGGGCGGTGGCGGCGATGATACGGTCGGGCATGTCAGGGACTTCTTCTCTAGGGACTTGTTCGAGCGCCGCGGCGACATTGCGATCCACGGGCGCGAGGCGAATGGGGGTTCCAGGGGCGTCGATTGCCGCGAGAATGATCTGTTGGTCGTCGGGGCTTAGACGTCCTTTTTCGACAAGGTACCTAATTTCAACAAGGGTGATGGCTGATATGTATATGGGTTCGCCACTAGCGGTGGTGGCGTCCAGTGCATCGGTGGCGGCGCGAGAAATCCGGGTGTTCGAGGTCAGATACCAGAGGATGGTGTGAGTATCGGCGAGGACAGAGGCCACTACACGTCTTCCCTGGGGAAATTCTTCCACATCTCACGACGGGCCTGGTCGATATCCTCAGCCGAGATGGAAATACCACGTCCGCCCAAGATGCCTTTGACGCTCTGGAACGGCTGCTTCGGACGTGCTTCATCGCGGAGGCGGGTGGCGTGTCCCAAGATCTCCTGTTGCTTCTCGATGGGAAGAGACCGTACTGCCTCAAGAATCGCCTGTTCGATGGACATTGTTGACCTTCCTCCATTATTGCCGATCAGAGGGCGGGAGGTTTGTCAAGGCGTGCTCTTGCTCGATCGCCTGGTCATTTCACGGGCGGAGACGTGGTCGAGGGCATCCCGCGATGCTGTAACCGGGGGCTCAGCTTCGCAACTCGCTCGGCGATTTCGGTTCGAGGGTTTATGGCTCATCATCTCCATTTTCAGAATATGGCAATTGGCCGTTTGTCGGCCAAGCCACCGAATCGCCGGCTAGTCGGCGGCAATCCGAATGATATCCGGACTATCCGCCAATGGCGTATGATCGAAAGAGGTGGAACTGATCGAAACTTCGGTCTTCACGAGACAAATCACCGAACTCTCGACGAAGAAGAGTACCGGCAGTTTCAGACGGAACTCGCCGCGAATCCTGCCAGAGTGCCCGTCATGCGGGGAGGCGGCGGAATCCGGAAAGTTCGTGTGTCGGTGGGGTCGCGAGGCAAGAGCGGCGGCGCCCGCGTGATCTACTACTGGGCAGCGCGGAGAAATCTGATCTTTCTCCTTTTTGTACTGCCGAAGAACGTAGCTGCTAATTTGACGGCGGCCCAGACTGCACAGCTCGCGAAGATTGTGAAAAAGGAGTTTGGTGATGAAGCAAAAGGGGCTTGATACGAAGACTTTCGAAGAACTGCTGGAAAGCGTCCGCGAGGGTGGAGCGATCTTGCGGGGGGAGCGTAAGCCCTCGCGTAGTTTTGTGGCGCAGGGATCGGGAGTGCGCTCCATTCGCGAGCGCACGAGCCTTTCCCAATCCGAGTTCGCAAATCTGATTGGGGTGAGCGTGAAGACTCTGCAGAACTGGGAACAGGACCGGCGCCGTCCTACTGGTCCGGCCGCGGCGCTGCTGCGGATCATCGCGCATGAGCCACGACTTGCGCTGAAAGCGATTCATCGCGGGTAGATCCATGTGTTATACGCATCAACGAGTTGCCCCCGCTTGCTCGCGCGCGCGGCTCAGTAGATTCAACGTGTTACGGAGCTGCGATCCGTGCGGGGATTGGTGACTCCGTGATACACTCCTCGCATCTTGCCAATGCAGGAGGCAGCCATGAAATCGAAGAAGCCGAAGTCCACGTCCGTGATCAATCGCCGCCAGATGTTTCTCGCCGGCGCATCCACTGGAGTCGCTAGTCTGTTCAGCCCGCAGGGCGTGAACGGCGAGACGAGCCTCAAGAGTCGGGCCAATGGCCCGGGGGCGTATACGCAGTTCGGCGTGAAGCCGTTTATTAATTGCACATCCACCTATACGATTAATGGCGGATCGGCGATGCTGCCGGAAGTGATCGAGGCGATGAACAGCGCTTCGTATTACCCGGTGAACATCGATGAATTGATGGAGGGCGCGGGTAAGCGAATCGCGGAATTGTTGCAGGTGGAAGCGGCGATGGTCAGTTCGGGAGCAGCGGGTGCGATGACCTGCGCCACGCTGGCCTGTGTCGCGGGCGGCGATCCGGAGAAGATGCAGCAGCTTCCCGATACAACAGGAATCAAGGGCGAAGTGATCGTTCCGCGCTGGTCGCGGAGCGTGTACGATCATGCCATCCGCAGCACGGGCATGAAGATGATTGAGGTGGATACGCTGGAGGATCTGGAGAAAGCCTTCGGTCCGCGGACGGCAATGGCGACGGGACAAATCAATCTTGCGGCGGACGGGAATCCGTTCACGCTGGAACAGTACGTGGCGGCGGCGCACCGGCATGGCGTTCCGGTGGTGATGGATGTGGCCGACCGGCTGCCCCTGGTGCCGAATCCGTATCTGTCGCGGGGCGTGGATCTGGTGGCGTATTCGGGCGGCAAGATCATACGCGGTCCGCAGACCGCGGGGATGCTGCTCGGCAGGAAGGATCTGGTGGCGGCGGCGTTTATGAACAGCGCTCCGCACCACGCGTTCGCGCGGGCGGTGAAGGTGAGCAAGGAAGAAGTTGTGGGGATGGTGAAGGCGATTGAGCTGTTGCGAACGGGCAAGCGGAGCCGCGATGCCGAGGACGCCGAGTGGCGGGCGTGGTTCCGCCACATTACTGACACCGTTACGAAGGTTTCCGGAGTTTCCGGAGAGATTATCGAGCCGAAGGACAAGCAGTATTATCCAACGATGAAGGTAGTTTGGGATCCGAGGAAGCTCGGCATTACGGCTGGGGAGATCGGCAAGATGCTGCTGGAGGGCGAGCCGAGAATCATGACGCATGCCGGATTGAAGGAAGGCGATCAGTCGAACGAGATGTTGCTGCGTCCGGCGGCGATGTGGCCGGAAGAATACAAGGTGGTGGCGGAACGGTTGTATCAGATTCTGAGCAAGGCTCCGGGACCGAAGCAGAAGGTGCAGCGCGCGAAGCCGGTAGGGGATGTGGCGGGATTGTGGGAGTCTGTACTGCAGTTCAAGGTGGGTTCGGCGCGGCATACGTTCTATCTGGATGCCAAGGGCAACGACCTCAGCGGCCAATACACGGGCAGGCTGGTGAAGGGTGCGTTGAAGGGGCATTTGGATGGAAACAAGGTGGAGTTCCACAGCAGCGGGAAGTTCGAGGGGACGTCGCTCGAATACACGTACAAGGGGACGTTCGATGGAAGCCGGATGTCGGGTGTGGTCGATCTCGGCGAATACGGTATGGCGAAGTTCACCGCAACGCGGAAAGCGTAGGGGACGGGGCCTGTTTATGGCAGGTATTCGTATTGCAGGGTTACGGTTCCTGTGGTGAGCTGGACGCGGACTCGCGATACGATGTCGGAACCCGTATTGGGGTTGGGGGTGGTGAGCACCGTCACGCCCGCTGCGACGGCAGTGGCGGCGGTGGCGGCAGCGTATCCAAGCGCCTCCAGGCCGGCGATGAAGAGGCCGGAGCCAGAGGTGGGAACGATGACGCCGAGGGCGTCGGCGGTGTCGATGATTTCCTGGACGTGAGGCGGGTTGGTGAGCCGGATTTCCATGACGTAATCGAGGCCGGGCCGGCGTCCGGAGAAATCGTTTTGGGAGAGGACGAGCGTACGGCAGCGTGTGGCGCGGCAGTAGCGATCGCTGCGGATCACTTCGAGGGGGAATGGTAAACGGTGCCCATCACTGGCGAGGAGGTGATGGCGGTAGGGGCCTAGTCCGGAGAGAGTTTCCGGTTCGACGAATGGTTGCCCTGGGGCTTCGGGGTTGGGGTTCGGAACCCATTCGTAGCATTGCGGCATGAGCGGACTCCTTTCATTCCGAAGTATCGGCCTGTGCTCGCTGGTATGCAAGGGTCCAGATTGTTGGGTGGGGTGTCGCTAAAATCGGGGGTGGACAGCACCTTGTTGATGAGGAGCGTTTTTTGACGCGTGATGACGCCACGGCGGTGGTGAATGGCCTGTTCGACTCCTGGTATGAGTCGATGGTGCGCTATGCCGCGCGGCTGTGCGGTTCGGTGGATGAGGCGGAAGAGATTGTGCAGGAGGCGTTTTTGTTGTTGTTCGATGAATTGGTGACGGGGAAGGCGATTGAGAATCCGCGGGCGTGGACGTTTTGTGTGGTGCGGCGAGGGGCGGGGAAGCGCGTGCAGCACCATTTGAAACGGGAAGTTTCGCTCGATGATGCCGATGTGCTGGATACGATGGGGGTGGCTCCGGGGTTCGAGGCGTATGGGGATTGGGACCGGATGATGGCGGTGCTGACGCGGCGGGAGACGGAGGTTGTGCTGCTGCGGCTGGAATCGATGAAGTACCGGGAGATTGGGGCGGCGTTGGGGATTAGCGGGAATTCGGTGAACGTGCTGCTGGCGCGGGCGTTGAAGAAGCTGCAGGCGTTTGTGGGGGTTCCGGAGCGAGGCCGGAGGGCCGAAGTGGTTCGGAGATGGGAGGCGCGGAATGACTCCGAAACACTGCAGTGACGAACGGCTGCTGGCGTGGCTTGATGGGGAACAGGGATTGCTGGCGGCGGCGATGACGCGGCGGCATCTGCAGGCATGTTGGGAATGCCGGACTCGGGTGGCACAGTTGGAGGACGTGGTGCATGGGGTGGCGGAGGCTCGGGGGCGGGGGAGGTTTTTGACCACGGAGCGGGTGGAAGAGGCGCGGGTGCGGGTGCTGCATCGCATTGAGATGCGGGAGCGTGCGGAGGTTGCGCCGGTGTTGTGGAGGCGCGTGGCCGCGTATGGGTTGCTGGGGAGTTTGTGTTTGGCGGGGGCAGTGGGGTTGTGGGATGTGTGGCGGCCCGGGGCTGCTGTTGTCTCCGAGCGGCCGGTGGTTGTGCCGCAGAAGAGTGCGGAGAAGGCGTTGCCGGTGGAGGCTCGGGCGGTGGCTCCGCGGCTGAGTGAGCCGGTGGGCGTGATGGTCTCTCCAGTGGTTGGCGAGGTGGCGGGACGGGTTTCCGGAGACGGCGATGTGGCGATGGTTTGGGGTGTATTGCATGAGTTGGGGTTGTGCAGGGAGCGGGCCGTGCGATTGGAGGAGATGGATGGCGGGATGCGGCTGGTGGGCGTGGTGTCGAGCGGGGAGGTGCGGGAACGATTGCGTGCGCGGCTGGAGGGGGTGCCTGTGCGGTTGGAGTTGCAGGCAGTGGATGAGATTGGAGTGACGGGTGTGGCGGGTGCGACTGGCGGGGAGCGCGTGGTGCGAGTGGTGGCGCCGGGGGAGGCGTTGTTGGTGGAGTGGCTGCGAGGGCAGGGCGTTTCCGCGCGCGATGCCGAGGCTCGGAGTGGGGAGATTGCGAATGGGAGTGTGATGGCGGCGGATCTGGCCTGGAGCGAGGCTTGGGCGTTGCGGGATCTCGCCGGGCGGTTTGGCGGGAAGTGGCGGGAATTGCCGGAGCATTCGCGGGCGGTTGTGCTGTCGATGGCGCGGGATCATCGGAGTGAATTGCAGACGCTGGCGGCTCGGCAGCGGCGATTGATTGGGGCGATACTGCCATCGGGTGTGAGCGCCGGCAGTGATGTGTTTGCGGATGTAGAGGGATGGATGGAAGCGGCGCAGGAGCTGTTTGCGCCGGCGAAGACGGTGGAGATGGATGCGCGGGTGTTGGCGCGGCGGATTGCGGTGGGGCTGGCGAGTGTGGAGGCGATGGGTGGAGAAGATGGGGCTCTTGTGGGGGTGTTGCGAATGAATTTTCGGCCGCCGATAAAGGCCGATGAACGCAGATAAGATAGGTTTTATGCGACACCAAGTTTCCCGGCGTTCTTTTCTGGCTGCGCTGCCGTTGGTACCGGCGTGGGGTGCGGGAGCGAAGCCGATGCGCGGGATTTTTGTGATTATGGCGACTCCGTTTACGGAATCGGGCGCGGTGGATTACGAGGATCTGGAACGCGAAGTCGATTTCATGGTGCGATGCCAAGTGCATGGGATGGTGTGGCCGCAGCTGGCGAGTGAGTATGCGTCGCTGAACCAGCAGGAACGAATGCGCGGGATGGAGGTGCTGGCGAAGGCGGCGAGGGGGAAGGCTCCGGCGCTGGTGCTGGGGGTGCAGGGCGCGAATGTTGCGGCTGCGCTGGAGTATTTGAAGAAGGCCGAGGATTTGGGGCCGGATGCGTTGATTGCGATTCCACCGACGGAGGCGAAGTCAGTGGATGATTTCCGGCGGTATTACGAGGCTTTGGGTGGTGCCACGAAGCGGCCGTTGTTTATCCAGACGACGGGCGGGGCGAAGGGGATCACTCCAGCGGTGGAGATGATTGCGGGGTTGGCGCGGCAGTTTCCTCATTTGGGGTATGTGAAGGAAGAGGCGGAGCCGGTGGTGGAGCGGATGCTGGCGCTGTCGAAGGAACGGCCGGTGGTGCGGAGTTTGTTCAGTGGCGCGGCGGGGAAGGGAATGCTTTACGAGTGGCGGTTGGGGATGGATGGGACGATGCCGGGTGCTCCGTTTTCCGATGTTTACGTGCGGATTTGGGATGCGTGGCAGGCGGGGGAGAAGGAGAAAGCCCGGGAGATTTTTTCGAAGCTGCTGCTGATGATCAATCTGGACACGGTGATCCCGGGGACACGGCAGTACATGATGAAGCGGCGCGGGGTTTTCAAGACGATGGTGTCGCGGCGGAGCAAGTTCGCGTTGAGTGCGAAGGCGGTGGAAGAGATTGAGTTTTGCTACGCAGGGTTGGAGGCGTACCGGAAGTTTTAGGGGTTGAGGAGTTCGATGCTGCGAACGGCGCCTTCGGTGGTGTGCGGGCCGTTGGGAGTGGGTTCGAATTCGATTTGTAGCGGGGCGCCTTTCTGCGGGCCGCAACCGAGTTCGAGCTGGCGGCCTTCGGAGACGCCCTTGAGGACGATGTTCTGCGGGTCTTCGATGAGGAGGAGTATGCGTCGCTCAGGGGTTTCCAGGGTGAGGCGCAGTTTGTTGGCGAGGCAATCCATGTGGGTGAGTTTGCCTTTGACTGTTTGAGTCGTATTGCGTTTGACCGTTTCGACCTGGTTTTCGCCGCTGGCGCGGCGGCGGACGACGGGTGAGGGGTTGTCTTCCTCTTCGGAGTATTGCCCGAGTGCCGGCGCCGGTGTGGGTGTCTGTTGGAGTTTGGCCCACTCCTGTTTGGATTTGGAGACGTATTGGATGAGGCGGTCGGCTTGCGCACGCTCTTCATCGGTGGCGGCGCGCTCCTTGAATTTGGCGGCGGCGGTGCGGGCCTGGTTGAGGTCGCCGAGTTCGTGGGTGGCAAGCGCGGTGGCGCGGTAGAAGAAGGCAGCCTGGTCTGAGGTGATGCGCTTGATTTGTTTGAGCTGCTCCATGGCTTTGCCGTATTCCTTGCCGTGGAGAAGATCGCCGATGTAGTTGAGGCGGAGGGCAGTGTCGTGGGGTTCTTCGGCGAGCAGTTTGGTGAGCACTTCCCAACGTTTGGCGCGGCTGTCGTCGCCGTGGAGTGTGGAGGCGTAGAGGCGGAGCATGCGCGGGCTGAGCGTACTTTTGGCGTAGGCTGAGTCGAGGTGGGACTTCATGGTGTCCTGGTCGCCTCGTATCCAGGCGAGGTAGGCGAGCGGGGCGTGGGCTTCGGCGCGATCGGGGTTGGCGGCAGCGAGTTTGGTGAGGCGGGTGGTGGCTTCGGCTTCCTTCTCTTTGGAGGTGAGGAGTTCGATGAGGGCGAGTTCGGTGTCGAAGGGGCTGGGTGTGTCGGTGGCTAGATCTTCGGTCTTGCGATCGAGTTTGACGGGGAAAAGGACGGCGGTAAAGCTGGAACGGTTGATGTATTTTTTGAGGTCGGCTTCGACCTGGGGGAGGGATTTACCGTAAACGGCTTGGAATGTGGCGGCCGGGTCGTTGCCATTGACGATGAGGTTGAAGAATTTGGGGAACGCGAGGCCGTAGGGTTTGTCGAGGTTGAGCATGTGGGTGAGGGCCCAACTTTGGGAGTAGAAGATGCTGACCTTGTTGCGCTCGTTGGCGTAGGCTTGCTGCTGGGTGGAACCGGTGAGGGTTTCCATGGGGAGCCATTTCTGATTCTGGAGTTGTTGGAGACGGCCGGCGATGAGGTCGCCGACGAGCGCTTTGCCTTCGCGAGGCTTGAGGGTGGAGAAGAGTTCGGCGAGCCCTTCGTGGAGCCAGACGGGGGCTTTTTTTGCGCCGCTGTGACGCATGAGGAGGTGGACGTATTCGTGGATGGCGACGGGGTAGTGTTCGGAGGCGAGACTGCTCATGACGATGGTGTCACGCTCCGCGCCTCCATGGTAGTAGGCGGTGGTCCAATCGTAAGGGGCGTATTGGAGGTAATCCTTTTTGGAGCGGAAGGCGATGATGCGGGATGGGAGTGGCGGCGCTTCGAGTTGGAGTGCCTGGAGGAAGAAGGCGCGGACCGTCTCGAAGTGGTTGACGGCGTCGCGGCCGAGGCGGGGACTTTCGGTGGTGAGGAGCTCGAAGTTGGGGGATTTGATGCGAACCCACTGGGGATCGGCGGGAAGGGCGGGCAGCGTGAGTATAAATAGCAACAGCGCGCGCATAATGCCGATATGTTAGCGCGAATTTCGGTTGGTGCTATTCGGTGGCGCCGGGCTTTTCCAGTTCTTTCACGCGGCGTTCGAGGTCGCGGATGGTTTTGAGGAGTTCGGGCAGGCGGGGCATGATGGGGAGCGTGCGAAGCCAGGTTTTGGCTTCGTAGGCGGGGGAGCCGGAGATGACGGAGCCCGCGGGGACATCGTGGCCGACTCCGCTTTGCGCGTAGACGACGACGTTGTCGTGAATGGTGAGGTGGCCGGAGATGCCGACCTGGCCTGCGAGCAGCACGTTCTTTTCGAGGATGGTGCTGCCGGCGAGTCCGGTTTGTGAGCAGATGATGTTGTCTTCGCCGACGATGCAACCGTGGCCGACTTGGACGAGGGAGTCGATTTTGGCGCCGCGTTTGACGCGGGTTTCGCCGATGGAGGCGCGGTCGATGGAAGTGAGGGTCTGGATCTCGACGTCGTCTTCAAGGACGGTGATGCCGGATTGCGGGATCTTGTAGTGGGTGCCTTCGCGGGTTTTGGCGAAGCCGTAGCCGTCGCCGCCGATGATGACACCGTTCTGGAGGATGACGCGGTTGCCGATGCGGCAGTATTCACGAACGATGGTGCTCGAATGGGCGAGGAAATCGTCGCCGATGGTGACGTGTGGGTAGATGACGACGTGGGGATGGATGACGGCGTTGCGGCCGATGGTGACGTGATCGCCGATGACGGCGTAGGCTCCGATGGAAGCGTTTTCGCCGATGGTGGCGGTGGGAGCGATGGCGGCGGTGGGATGAATGCCGGGGGCCGGTTTGGGGGGCTGGTAGAAGAGTTCGAGGGCTCGGGCGAAGTCGTGGTAGGGGTTCTTGGAGAGGAGGAAGGAGATGGGGAGTCCGGGGATGGGCTCCTGGACGAGCATGGCGCCGGCTTGGGTTTTCTTGGCCTTGGGGGCGTATTTGGGATTGGAGAGGAAGGTGAGTTCGGAGGGCTTGGCGTGCTCCATGCCGGCCACGCCTGTGATGTCGAGGTTTTCGTCGCCTGCGAGAGTACAGCCGAGGCGCTGGGCAATGTCAGCGAGTTTCATTTCCCATTCAGGTTAGCGCTTCTGGTGGGGGGATTCCCAGGCGCGGTGTGGCGGTCGGTGGCGGACGAGGGCGTCCGCCCTACAACGCGGGTGTAGAATCTGACGGGGTTTCCGGGTCTAATGAGTTTAGGAAGCAGATGATTCCTCTTGTGCTTTTGCTGCTTTCCATCGAAAGTGGTCCCGATGGAGAGGCCCGGATACGTTTTACTCCGGAGCGGCCTGTTCCGATTCTCCGAGGCGAGTTGGTGGTGGAACTTGATGAAGGGGTGTTCGGAGAGATTACGGGTTTCGAAGTGCCCGAGGTATCCGGCAGTGAAGCGGCGGTAGCGTTGATCGAGGGCCGCCGGATACGGGTTTCGTTTTTTTCGGGACGGACGGGGCTTGGGATGGTGGCGGAGCGGCCGATATTGACGGTGCGCGCGCCATTAGTGGGGAAAGCTTCGTTTGATCGGGTGAAGGTTACCGTGCCCACGGGTTGGAATGGGATCAGCAGGGTGCAGGTGGCGGAAGGGCCGGTGCCGGAGGATTTGCCGGAGGAGCGATTTGTTTCTATTGCGGCGGGAAGGTATCAGATACAGCTCCCCAAGCAGCGTCTCACCGCCGGGGAAGGAGGTTCGTTTCGGCCTCTCGTCCCCGGCGGCGTCGCCGTGCGGAATCCACAGTCCTATGCGGTGGATGTGCTGTATCAGAATACTTCTCCATCTCGTGAAGTGCGGACAGAGACCCGGTTTACGTTAGCGGCAGGGGAGTCGCGGTTTGTGAATGTGACGGTGGACTACGGGCGGATACTGGCGAGCGCTCCCGTGGAGATGGCGCAGGCATGGCCGCAGAGTTTTTCGGCATCGCCGATGGCGCGCCCTTATGTGCGTCCGGTCGTGTTCTCGGCGGATAGCCCGCTGCAATGGCACTGGCAGATCGGAACTGCGGCGCCCGCGGGGATCATGGTGCCACTGTCGGCTCGTGATGCGCCGACGCTGCGGCCGGAGTTTGCTGTTTCGACGACAGCGAAGTGGTTGCGGGTTGCGGCGAATGGGATGGACTTGCAGGTAGACGTGGATCCGCGGGGGCTTGCGGCGGGTGTGTATCGGGATGCGATTGTGGTGACGCCGGTGGGTGGACTGTTCTTCGAGGAAGGCGCTCCGTTGGTGATTGGGGCTGTGCTCACCGTGTCCGGGGAGCCGGAGCAGCGATTGTCGTTTGTGTCGCGCAGCTTTCCGCGGTTTCATTTGGAGCGATTCGCGGCGAGCGGGCCGTTTACGGTGTCGGTGTATCCGGATGCATCTCGCAAGTGGCTTACGGCGATGGCGGTGGATGGATACTTCTGGAACACAGTGGCTGTGGCTTCGAATGGGGATTTGCTGGGACCGGGATACTATGCGGGGCATGTGGTGTTGCGCGGGTCGAACTTTACGGATGTGATTCAGGTGACGACGATGGTTGCGGGTTCGCCGTTGATTGAGTCGGCGAGCGCGGTGCGGTTTGTGATGGCTTCGGGAGGGAAGGCGCCTGAGGGGCAGCGGTTGCCGGTGCAGGCTCCGGGCCGCTACGAGGCTGCGGTGCGGACGGACAATGGCGGGGATTGGTTGACAATGGTGCGTGAGGCGGGTGCAATTACATTGGGCGTGAATGCGGCGGGATTGAAGGCGGGTGCGTATACGGGGATTGTGACGTTGACGGCGGTTGGCGCGGCGGGGCCTCGCGAGATTCCTGTTGCGCTGCTGATTTATCCGCAGCCCGCGGCAGCACTGGTTGCGGATCCTGCGGCGATCGAGTTACGGGTGACGGAGCTTTCCCAGGCGAAGCCGCAGCGGGTGCAATTGTCATCGGGGCTGCGTGTGGAAGGCTTGCAGTGGAGTGTGGAGGTGGACGGCGGCGGTGCATGGCTGAGCCGTGAGCCGGTGGCGGATGATCCTTGGTCGCAGGATATTCGGGTGGACTCTCCGAAACTGCCGGTTGGGGTGTACACGGGGAGAGTGATTGCCAGGACGTCGTTGCAGTCCGTGGTGGTTCCCGTGCGGCTGGTGGTGCTTGCCTGGACGGTGCCGGTGCCGTATTTGGGAACTGTGATCAACGCGGCGTCATGGCGGGAAGGGGTTCTTGCCGCCGGGGAACGGGTTAGCTTTTATGGTGATTCGATTGGCGCCATACGGATGGATGGCATTCCGGTGACGGATTCCATGGTGCCGGTGGAGTTGACGGGGCGGAACGAAGTGACGTTGCGATTGGAGAATGGGGCGAGTTTCGTGGAGCGGCGGGTGCCGTTGGCGGAGGCTGCGCCGGGTGTCTACACTGTGGATGGATCGGGGAAGGGGCTTGCTGTGGTGCGAAACGCGAGCGGGACCTGGCTTTATGCCAAGGTGCGGCGAGGGTCCATCGCGTGGATATCGGTGACGGGGGTGAAACCGGATGATGTTTGGGTTGAGCTTGGTGGGGAAAGGGTGCGGGCTTTGCATGTGTTTCCGGCGGTGGAAGGACGAGCGGGGCGCGACATTGTGGAGTTTGCCGTGCCCCTTTCCGCTGCCTTGGGTGAAGTGCCCCTGTATGTGGTGTCGGCCGGTGTGCGCAGCCAGAGCGGTGTCACGCTGTACGTAGAGTGACGGGGAGTTCGTGGCGGTGGAGGTAAAGCACTCCGGCGGAGGCGATGAAGACGATGACGGCCAGTGCGAACAGTTCGCCGTTGTCGCCAACTAAGGTGAGGGCGATGCCGAGTTTGGTGAGGTGGAAGAAGATGGCTCCGCTGATGACGCCGAGGGAGAGGAGAGCTCCGTAAGCGGCGGTGGAAGGGATGAGCAGCAGGATGGAGGCAATGAGTTCGGCGATGCCGGACCCGATGCGGCCCCAGGGCTCCATGCCGAGGGTGGAGAAGATGTAGACCGACTCGGGGGCGGCGGTGAATTTGAAGAAGAGGGTTTGCAGGAGGATGATGGCGGCGAGGCCGCGCAATCCCCAGCTTAAAAACAGAATGGTGTTGGATTGTTTCATGGCGTTATTAGTAAACCGCTTGCTCACGCTCGCGGCTCGGAAGATGATGTGCGAGGAATTGATGGGCTTCGGCGCGGCCGAGGTAACGCTCCAGGAGGCGGGGCTCGGTGCGGGTGAGGTCCACGACTATTAATCCGTCGACGACGTTGGAAAATTCCTCGTCGACGTTGAAGCCGAGCAGTTTTCCGCCCAGCTTCAAGTATTGGCGGAGTAGTACGGGGATGCCATCGCGCGAGGCTTCGATGTCGTTGACGAGGTCGGAGAGTTGATCGATGTCGGGGATGAAGGCGTCGGGAGTGTGCGTGGTGGAGCGGCGGAAGGGGTTGCGGGTTTTGACGAGTTGCTTCCATTCGGGGAGTTGGGCGTAGCGTTCGAGGAAGCCAATCATGAGGTCGCGGGAGAGGGATTGATAGCGGTTGCTGATGCTCACGGGGCCGAATAGGACTTTGTAGCGAGGGTTGGCGGCGATGTAGGCTCCGATGCCTTTCCAGAGAAGAAGCAGGGGCGCGAAGGATTTTTGGTATTCGACGCGGACGAAGGAGCGGCCGAGTTCGAGGGCGGGTCCGAGGCGTTGGAGAAATTCGGGACCGTAGCGGAAGAGGGTGGATGTGTAGAGCGCTTTGTTGGCGGTGGTGGAGGCGAGGCGGTAGGCTCCGGCGATCTCCTGTTTGGCGTGGTTCCAGACGAACAGGTGGAGGTAATGAGGGTCGAAGGAATCGAGGTCAGTGGATTTGCCGGTGCCTTCGCCGGCGGCGCGGAAGGTGATCTCGCGGAGGCGGCCGATTTCCTGGAGGGCGTTAGGGATTTGACCGGCAGTGGCGAGGTAGGCGGAGAGATCGCCGGTGGTGACGAGTGCGGGGAGTTGGGCGATCTCCGTGGCGATGAGGGTGGGGTTGATCGGTGGGCCGACGGGCTGCTGTGCGGAGCGGTTGCCCTGTAGCGGGAGGTTGGTTTGTGGCTTGAAGCGATGGCGTGTGGAGAGTAGGTCGGTGCGCCAGCGGAGGTAGTCCATTCGCTCGATGTCGGTGGGGAACTCCTGGAGGCGCGTGGCGTGGATGGGACGGCCGATGCGGAGTTCGACTTCGGTGTTTTGTTTGTTGAGGAGTTCTCTTACGAGGAGTAAGGTGCGGAGGCGCGGATGGATGAGGCCGGCACATTGGAAGAGGGCGCTGTTGGCTCCGGTGATGAAGGCCGGGACTAGTTGCAAGCCGGTGCTACGGCGATTTGCCAAGGTCACGAGCCGGGCGATTGACGGATGCCAGGCGGGATCGCAGACGGCGAGTTTGCGGAGGTGGAAGCTGGAGACTTCGCCGGATGGGAAGACGACGAGGAGGCCGCCGTTTGCGAGGTGTTGGGCGGCGTGCTTCATGGCGGCGATGTTGTTTTGCGGCGTGTTGGTGGTGATGTCGACGGGGATGATGGAGTCGCGGAGTTCGGGGATTTCGGCGAGCCTGTGGTTGGCGAGGAACTTGACGCCGGGGCGGATGCGGTGGAGGATTTCCATCAGCACAGCGCCTTCGAGGAGTCCGGTGGGATGGTTGAGGAGAAGGATGGTTGGGCCGGAGCGTGGGATGAGGGCGAGGTCGTGCTGCGAGGCGCGGAAGCGGATGTGGAGTTGGTGGAGGAGCCGGCCTCCGATGGTGTGTTCGTCCTGTTGTGTGCGAATGGACTGGTAGATGCTGCGCAGGGTATTCATGCCGGGAATGCGTGTTTGGAGCATGTCGCTGGAAAGATGCCGTGGTGTGCATCGATTATTCCCTGGCAAACTAGACGGGGCTTGGTTGCAGGACCAAATTCCTATGTGCTTTCTTGTGGAATCCGCCGATCTATGGGTTTCATGCGTTATTGGATTCGAGTTGCGGCGGGCGTGTTGCTGACGGGCTGCAACACGATATCGCTTTCGCTCATCCTTTGCTTTCGCGACCAGGAAATTGTAGCGCCGGCAACTGTTGCGTTGGTGGTGGGTTCGCTGTTGGGGATTCCGATTATAGTCCTGCCGATTGTGCGCTGGTTTCGAAGGCCGGCGGAGCTTTCGGTGCAAGGGCCGGGACGCTGGCAATGGCTGGCCGGGTTGGTGCTGTACACGGCGAAGGTGGGGAAGAAGAGATCAGCAAAATCGGCGCATCTGTTGTGCGAGAGCGGGGTGATGGATGTGGCGGCGTGCCGCTTTAAGCAGGCGGCGACGAAGCTACGGGAAGCGTCGGTTGTATTTGCGGAGTTGGAGGACCGTCCGAACGAGGCGCTGGCTCTGATGGAGTTAGGGAACTGCCGGCATGCGGCGGGGGATGCGGATGGAGCGATCGAGGCGTACCAGCAGGCGCTGGAGTTGTGGGAGCATATCGCCGATGCGCAACGTGCGGGGAATACGTGGCGGCTACTGAATAATTTAAGTGCGGCGTACAGCGAGAAGGGCGATTTGGAGACGGCGGAGCGCTTTTGCCGGCGGGCGTTGCATACAGCGCATGATGCGGAGGCTCGGGCGATGTGTGAGATGAACCTGGCAGACTTGCATCGAAAGCGGCGGCAGTTTGATGATGCGCAGGACGTGCTGGCGGGATCGCTGGAGCAATTGGGCCGGAGCCGGGATGAGAGCTTCGCGTTTGGGGTGATGACGCTGGCGATGATTCATGATGATCAGCAGGATGTTCGGGCAGCGGAGGAGTTGTACAAGCAGGCTCGGGAGCTGATGGAGCAGCGGTTGGGGGCGCGGCATATCGAGGTGGCACGGCTGTTGGAGCGTTATGGGGCGCTTCTGGAGCGGCACGGACGGAGCAGGGAAGGAGCCGCTCTGCTGGCGCAGGCCGCGGGGATTCGGGATACGGTGGGTTAGCGGGTTATTGGGCGGCTTGGCGGACGGCCGCGCTGGCTTCGGTTGCCGTGGTGGCCTGAAGAACGGCTCGGAAGGCTTGTTGGAGCGCTTCGGGCGAGGTGAGGGTTTCGAGTTCGGGTGGCAGTGGAGCTTCGGGGAAACGGAGTTGGAAGGCGGTGCGGAGGGCTTCGCGCTGGCCTTCGAGTTTGCCCTCGAGTTTGCCTTCGAGTTTGCCTTCGAGTTTGCCTTTCGCTTCGCCGATAGCTTCCCCTTCGGCTTTGCCGTCTTTGTAGAGCCAGGAATCGGTAAAGAGGTCGGTGGACAACATAATCTTCCTCTGCAGCTTTTCGAGTAGGTTCCTGATTTCCAGTTTATCGTAGCGAAGGGAGGCGAGGGCGGCGAGGTTTCCGATCATGGTGTCGACGGCATAGGGGGCTTGTGCGGGGTGCTCGCTGAGGTGCTGGATGGCTTCCGTGGCCCGGACAAGGTCCTCGGTATCGGAGTTGAGCGCAGGGACCCAAGGAATCAGGGCTTCGCAGCCGGGTTCGAAGGCGATGGCGGGATCGATCTCCCAGAGGCGGATGACCCGGTAGGGGGCTTCGATGCGAAAGCCGTCATTTTCTTCGTAGACGACGCGCTCCGGGAGGGTGCGCGGAGCGTACTTTTCCGCCATCAGCACGAGGTAACTGTCGAGAGGGAGTGCGTACTTCTGGTGCAGCAGGAAGCGGTAGAGGGCGAGCTTTGGGACACGATCGGTGCGCCAACTGGTGATGGCTTCAAAGTGGACCAGGCGCTCGTTGGCGATCTTGTAGACATGGTCCACCTGCACCGGATCGAGCTGCAATTCACGGAGAATGTCGATGGTTTCAAGGCTGCATCCGGGCTCGACGATACCCAAGAGGCGAAGCAGCAGGCCGGGAAACTCTTCGGCGAGAAGTTTGAACCGCCCGTCGTAGGGCGCTGGCATTGGCTACACGTTCAGTGTAGCGCAGCAATTTTTCGGCCTTCCCAGGCTGAAATGCGCCCGGCCTGGAGGCCCGTCGCCACTGTTATTCGACGATTTGGCCGCGGAGGCCGTCGAGGGTGAAGGCATCGCTTTTGACGTAATCGAGGAGTTTGCCTTCGCGGGAGCGGATGAGGTCGACCATTTCGGGGATGAGGTCTCGCTTTTCGTCGGGGACGAGGGCGAGGCCGTTTTCGTCGCCGTGGAGGAGGTCGCCGGTTTTGATGACGAGGCCCATGATCTGGACGGGGACTCCGACACGAACGATGCGGAAGTTGCCGTGGCTGGCGACGGTGCCGCGGGCGAAGTAGTGGAAGCCAAGGCGGCGGACTTCAGGGATGTCGCGGACTCCGCAATCGCTCACGAGGCCGACTGCACCGAGCTTGTGGAAGATGGTGGACATGACTTCACCGGCGTGGGCGGCGTAGTTGCCGTGGCCGCCGACTTCCTGGAGGACGATGACGCCGGGCTTGGGGCCCTTGTCGAGCAGGGAGTAAAGATCGACGAAGAGGCGGTTGTCGCGCTTTTCCATCGAGGTGTAGGTTTCCACTTGGGCTGTGACGGCGTGGCCGATCATGCGGCCGAATTCGGGGAAGAGGCAGCGGATTTCGAGGGGGGTGAAGCCTTCGTGGTCCTTGCGCACCTTGAGCAGTTCAATCGCGTTACAGAGCGTGGGTGTGTCCACGGTCTTCAAATATTCGATGAAATCCATTCTTGTTCCTTACGATTTTGGGGTTAGAGTTCCCCGAGGTATCCTAATTTGCCGTTGCTGTCGCCGAGTTGTTCGGCGGTGACTCCCATTTTGTCGAGCATGGCGATGAAGAGGTTGGCCATGGGTGTTTCGACGGCGTATTTGACGTGGCGGCCGGGTTTCAGTTTGCCGTTGCCGCCGCCGGCGAGCAGGACGGGGAGATCGTGATGGGTGTGGCGATTGCCGTCGGCGAGACCGCTGCCGTAGATGATCATGGCGGAATCGAGGAGGGTGCCGTCGCCATCGGGTGTCTTGCTGAGCTTGTCGATCCAGCCGGCGAATTGCTCGACGTGATAGCGGTTGATGCGGCGCACTTTTTCCACCATCTCTTCGTTGCCGCGGTGGTGGGTGAGGGGGTGGTGCGCATCGGAGATGCCGATTTCGCGGTAGGCGCGGGAGGAGCCTTCGCGGCCCATCATGAAGGTGATGATACGAGTGGAGTCGGTTTGGAAGGCCACGGTCATGAGGTCGTACATGAGGCGGGCGTGTTCGGCGTAATCGAAGGGAGCGCCGTCGGGCTTGGCGAAGGGCGGGGTGAGTTCCTTGGAATCGCGTTCGGCGGTGGTGATACGCTTTTCGATTTCGCGGACGGAGTGGAGGTATTCGTCGAGTTTGCGTTTGTCGGTGGCGCCGAGGGTGGATTTGAGGGAGGAGGTCTCTTCAGTGACGGTATCGAGAATGCTCTTCTGGTATTTGAGGCGGCGGGCGCGGGTGGCGGCGTCTTCGACTTCATCGCCTGCGCCGAAGAGGCGTTCGAAGACGAGGCGGGGATTGATTTCGGGGGGCAGTGGGGAGTTTTCGGTGCGCCAGGCGAGGTTGTTGGAGTAGGCGCAGGAGTAGCCGGAATCGCAACTACCGACGAGGCGGCCGTCTTCGAGGCCGAGTTCGAGGGAGGGGAAGCGGGTGGCTGCGCCGAGGTTTTGAGCGGCGAGTTGATCTACAGATATTCCGATCTTGATATCGGCTCCAGCGGTTTTGCGCGGATGCATGCCGGTGAGGAAACTGGAGGCGGCGCGGGCGTGATCGCCGGGGCCGTCACCGAGGGCTCGACCACCGTTGTGGGTTAGGCCGCTAAGGACGAGCAACTTGTCTTTGAACGGGGCCATGGGCTCCATCGTGCGGCGGAAGTTGAATGCCGCGCCATCTTCGGCGGGAGTCCAGTCGGGCATGACGATGCCGTTGGGGACGTAGACGAAGGCCATGCGCGTGGGGGATTTGCCGGAGGCTTTGGCCGGGGCGGCAAAGGCTGGTGTCATGGCGTCGAGGACGGGGAGCCCGATGGCTGCGCCGATTCCTCGCAAAAACGTTCTACGGGGCAAATGTCGTGGCATTGTAGGTTCAGTTCCCGATGCTGGCTACTTTATCACGTGCGGCTTCGGCTCTGCGCATGCGGAAGGGGGCGCTGTTCACGACTTCCTCGATGAGGCGCTGCATGCTGTAGCCATTGGCGGCGACGTTGTGGACGATTTGGCGAACGAAGGTGCGGTCATTGCGTTCGAGTCCGCGGCCGAGGGCGTAGATGAGGAGCTTTTCGGTGACGCATTGGGCGAAGGCGTCTTTTTCGGACTTGAGGATGTGGCGGAGTTCGGCGGGGGAGTTGAAGGCACGGTTGCCGGGGAGGGCACCGGAGGGGTCGATACGGACGCCGCCTTCGGAGTCGCGCCAGGCGCCGATGGCGTCGTAATTTTCGAGGCCGAAGCCGAGGGTGTCCATGCGTTGATGGCAGGAGGCGCACACGGCGTTGGTGCGATGCTTTTCCATTTGCTGGCGGAGGGTGCCGCCCATGGCTCCGGCGGACTCTTCGAGGCTGGGAACGTTGGGAGGCGGCGGCGGTGGCGGGGCGTTGAGGAAGTTTTCGAGGAGGAATTTTCCACGGATCACGGGCGAGGTGCGGTTGGGGTAGCTGGAGACGGTGAGGATGCTGGCGTGGCTGAGGACGCCTCCGCGCTGTGGCGTGTTGAGGGCGACGCGGCGGAACTCGGGGCCCTCGACACCTTGGATGCCGTAGTGGCGGGCGAGGCGTTCATTGAGGAAGGTGTAGGGGGCATCGATCAGGTCGAGGATACTGCCGTTATCGCGGATGAGGGAGGCGAAGAAGAGCTGGGTTTCTTTTTTCATTGCCTCGCGCAGGGCGTTGTCGAATTGGGGGAACTTTTCGGGAGTGGGTTTGACTTCGTCGAGGTTGCGGAGCTCCAGCCATTGGCCGGTGAAGTTTTCGATGAAGGAGGAAAATTTCGGGTCGGCGATCATGCGCGCGGTTTGGCCTTGGAATTTGCCCGTTTTCGCGGCTTCGAGAAGTGCGTCGTCGGGCATACTGGACCAGAGGAAGTAGGAGAGGCGTGAGGCGAGTTCGAAGTTGGAGACGGGATGCGCGGCACCGGGCTTGGTATCGCGTTCGATGCGGAAGAGGAAGTGCGGTGAAACGAGGATGCCCTGCAGAGCGTAGCGGATGGCTTGTTCGGGGGATTCGCCATCCTGTTTGGCGGCAAGCGCGATGCGGGTGTATTTCTCGGTTTCGGCGGCGGTGACAGGGCGGCGGAAGGCGCGGCGGGCGAAGGTTTCCACGATCTGACGGATGCAGGCGTCGTCGTATTTGCCGGGCCATTCGCCGCAGACGAGGATGCGGGAATGGCTCGGGGGAGGCGTGAAGGGAGCGGGGTTGTAGGGTCCGCGGACTTCCAGGTATTCGATGAGCATGTTCTCGACGGGCGCGGAGTATTGGGCTTTGATGGATTTCGTGCCTGGTTGGGTACGGATTTTCCATTCGAGGATGCGGGGGCGGTTGGGAGGAGTGGCGGCGTCGAAGGTTTCGGTTTTGCCGTCGAGATCGGCGTTGACGCGGAGGGATTCGCCTTCGGCGACGCGGCGGCCTGCCATGGCGATGCGGATGGTGTAATCGGCTTCGACGGGGAAGCGGTGTTTGACTTCTATGGAGCCGGGCGGGCCGGTTTGAGGGACGCGATCGACCCGGTAGCGATCGTTCATTTCTTTGTAGGTGCGTGGGGTGGCGATGGCTTCGCGAAGGACCTGAGACGCGGCGTTCATGTATTTTTCCATGAGCGCGGGCGATAGGGACAGCACGTCGCCGATGTTGTCGAAGCCGTAGCCGGAATCATCGGGCGGGAAGACTGAGGCGGGTTTGAGGTCGAGGCCGGTGAGGTCTCGGATGGTGTTGTTGTATTCGAAGCGATTGAGGCGGCGGGCGGTGACGCGGCCGGGGTCGTGATCGGAGCGTTTGTCGTAGCGAGCGTACTCAGTGGTGAGCCATTTGCGGAGGGCTTCCGTTTCGCCTGACGCTGGTACGGGACGGCCTTTGGGAGGCATTTCGCCGTGGGTGATTTTGGCGGCAACTTTGTCCCAGACATCCTGTTCGGCGAGGACTTTTTCGGCGGAGGTAAAGCGCTGGAGATCGAGATTGCCGAGTTTGGCTTTGGGGTTGTGGCACATGGTGCAGTGCCGGTTGAGAAAAGGTTGGATGTGCTTGCGGAAGCCGGACTCATCGGCGGAGAACAAAGGGGCGCCTGCGAGGAGGAGGAGAGCGGGGATGACGCGCATCACTCGCTATTGTATTGCAGGCGCCCTGTGGAGACGGTTAGCGGTTGGCCGCGGTTTGTACCGGTGGCTTTTTGGCCTTTTCGAAGAGCGTGTCCGGGTCCTGGTTGAGGTTGAGCGAGAATTCCATGAAACCGGCGAACATTTCTTCCCAGCTTTGATCGCCCCATTTCACTTCCTTGTTGGGATCGGGGTTGAAGCGATTGTTGGCGGAGTTGTCGTAGTGCGCGGTGCATTCGATGCGCGTGCCTTTGGGGAGGTTCAACGGCTTCTCGAATTCATAGGAGATCTGCCAGTTGAAGTCGTATTTGGGGACGCGGAGGAGGACCTCGGATTCACCGGTGGGATAGATGGCGCGGTATTCGAAGGCTTTGCCGCGGAGATGCATGTGCGGGGTGACGGACAGCATAGTAACCGGCTCGGCGAGTGTGACGGAGGCATCGACACGATGGTTATCCGCGCCAGCGGGGATTTTGAACCCGGTGTTGAGCACGACGGAGGTGACGACGCGATGCTCGGGTTTTTCCTTGGCGAGGATGATGCCGACGGAGGAGCGATCGGGCATGGGCTTGCCGGCGGCGGTGTAATGGAGTTCGAAGACGAGATCGGAGCCTGCAGGTACGAGGCGCGCGCCGCCTTGGACTGGCGTGTGGGGACGGACTCCAGGGGCATAGCCGGCGATCCACTGGCGCCATTGCGAGGGTTTCACGTTGGGCGGCATTTGATTACCGGTTTTGCGTTCGGCGGGGACGAAGAACCGGCCGGGTTCGTGGCCATTGAGCCAAGTGGAACCGGGCGGACGGACGTAGGCGATGACGTGGTGAACGACAGGGCGCGCGTCGGGCCGGATTTCGGCCGACTCGATCCACGTGTCTTCTGTGAACGCATTGGGAATGATGTAGTAGGTGTATTCGACGGTGCCGGAGGCAGGCACTGTGTAGGCCTCCGGCAATTGCCACACTTTATCCGGCTTCCCCATGATCCAACCCTGAACAAACCGCACCGCGGGCGGCGCATCGGCCGCATTGCCCTCCGGAGCCCCACTCTCCACCCAATCGCTGAGCACTTGCTTTTCATTGGCCGACATCGTCCGGTCGTTATGAAACTTCTTGCCGGCGCCGGTTTCGGCGCTCCAGGGCGGCATTTTGCCGCTAGCGACGGCAGCGCGAATGGCCTTGGCCCAAGGGCGCGTTTCCTTGTAGGTGAGGAACGCCATGGGTGCAGCTTCGCCGGGCCGGTGGCAGGTCTGGCAATTTTTCTGCAAGACCGGGAGCACGTCTTTGTGGAACGTGACCGGAGTTGCGGCCATCGCCGAGCCTGCTGCCCATAGGATGGTGCAGAGGGTTGGTTTGGTCAATCGGATCTCCTTTCGGTGCCGGGAGAGGAAGCATGCGGCTGGCCAAACTGGGCGGTTTGTTTGTTTGCTTGGAGTTAGCTGTGTTGCTTGTGGGTTTTGTGAACCGTTGTGTTGATGGCGTTAACCGTTCGGTTAATCGGTGGTGGCGGCCTCTTCGATGGTGAGGCGCTTTTCGTCGGCGTCGAGGGTGGTCATGACGCCGAGGGGGAGGGTGAGTTGATCGTCGGTGTGGCCGATGGTGAGTCCGGTGAAGACGGGGATTTTGAGCTTGCCCAGGATACGGTCGACGACTTCGCCGGTAGTAAAGGTGGAGTCGAAGGACGGCTTGTAGTCTCGGGGGCGGCAATCGGCGCATTCGCCGAAGACGATGCCTGCGGCGGCATCGAGCTTACCGGCGAGTTTGAGGTGGGTGAGCATGCGATCGACGCTGTAGGGCTGTTCGTCGACGTCTTCGATGAAAAGGATCTTGCCCTTGGTGTCGATTTCGTAGGGGGTGCCAAGAGTGGTGCTGATGAGGGTGAGGTTGCCGCCGATGAGAGGGCCGCGGGCTTTGCCGGGGCGGACGGTGCGCATGGTGTGGGAGGGACGGAGTGGATCGGAGTCAGGAGGATTGGTTAACACGCCGAGGGGTTTTGTTTGAAACACGGCTTTGCGGAAATGTTCTTGGGTGTAGGGGGAGAAGCGGGAGAGGACGACGGGGCCATGGAAGGTGACGAGTCCGGTTTTGCGGTGGATGGCGAGGTGGAGGGCGGTGATATCGCTGTAGCCGAGGAGGATTTTGGGATTGCGGGCGATGAGGGGGTAATCGATGGCTTCGAGGATGTGGGCGGCACCAAAGCCTCCGCGGATGCAGAAGATGGCTTTGACTGCGGGGTCAGAGAACATGTCGTGGAGGTCCGCAACGCGTTCCTGGACAGAGCCTCCGACGTAGCCTTCCTTCTTTTTCACGTTTCGGCCGAATTTGGGTTTGAGGTTGAAGTAGCGGAGGGTGCGCTCGGCGAGGAGAATGCGATCGGGGTCGGAGACGTAGGTGGAAGGGGTGATGAGGCCGACGGTGTCGCCTTCACGGAGGGCTTTGGGTTTGAGGGATGGGGCTGCCATGGAATTACCTGAGAAGAGGAGTGCTCCTGTGGAGAGGAGGGTTCTGCGGGTCATTTCTCACGATGGTAGCAGTGCGATTGAGTTACGCGCCGGCCTGGAGGCCCGCGCCACCTGTATCATGAGGGGATGTGCTTTCTCCGATTCCTCGTGTTGACTGGAGTTGTGTGCGCTGCCGCTTCGGCGCAGCAGACTCGCAATGTGATTTTTGTGATGACGGACGGGTTGCGAGTGCAGGAGATGTTCACGGGTGCGGACGCGGCTCTGTTGAACAAAGAGAATGGCGCGGTGAAGGATGTGAACGCGTTGAAGGCGGCTTATTGGCGCCCGACGGAAGAGGCTCGGCGGGAAGCGCTGCTGCCGTTTGTGTGGGGCACGATGGCGAAGCAGGGGCAGGTGTATGGGAACCGGGCGAAGGGTTCGGAGGCGGTGGTGACGAACCGGCGGAATTTCTCGTATCCGGGGTATAGCGAGACACTTTGCGGGTTTGCCGATGACCGGATTGACAGCAATGACAAGAAGCCGAATCCGAACGTGACGGTGCTGGAGTGGCTGCATCGGAAGCCGAAGTATCAGGGGCGTGTGGCGGCGTTTGGGGCGTGGGATGTGTTTCCGTATATCTTTCATGCAGAGCGGGCGGGGTTTCCGGTGAATGCGGGGCATGATGTGTTTCAGATGAAACCGATGACGCCGGCGCTAGAGTTGATCAACCGGTTGAAGAGAGAGACGACGTGGGCTTGGGATACGGAGACCTATGACTCGTTCACGTTTCACACGGCGATGGAGTATTTGAAGACGGCGCGGCCGCGGATTCTGTTTGTGTCGTTGGGGGAGACTGACGAATGGTCACATGCGGGCAAGTACAGGGAGTATCTGGATTCGGCGCACCGGGTGGATGCGTATTTGAAGGAACTGTGGGACACGGTGCAATCGATGCCGGAGTATCGGGGAACGACGACGTTGATTTTCACGCCGGATCATGGGCGTGGGGAGGCTCCGGTGCAGTGGAAGAGTCATGGGGAGAAGGTGCCGGATTCGAAGTACATCTGGATGGCGTTTCTGGGCCCGGACACGAAGGCGTTGGGGGAGCGGAGCAATGTAGGTGCAGTGGAGCAGAACCAGATTGCGGCGACGCTGGCGGGGTTGTTGGGCGAGGATTATCCGGCGGCAATGCCGAAGGCGGGGAAGGCGATTGCGGACGTGTTGCCGGTGCGTTGAAGGGTTCGCCGGACTGTAAGCCGGTTTCTGTACCGCCTGTTGCCAAGCGGCGGCAGCCATTCCTCTGGGCCGATCATTACTGACCGGCTCTAGCAACCTACCCGGGAGTCGGACAGAACGGGCCGCTCCTCCTCCCCTATTTGGTCTTGCTCCGCGTGGGGCTTGCCCTGCCAGCGGCATTGCTGCCGCCGCGGTGCGCTTTTACCGCACCATTTCACCCTTACCGCGGCTTTGCCCTTGCGGGTGTGGGCCGAGGCGGTATATTTTCTGTGGCGCTTTCCGTGAAATCCGCTTTGAGCGAACCCCCCCGGCCGTTAGCCGGCACGCCGCCCTATGGAGACCGGACTTTCCTCGCTAGCCGTAGCCCTTGCGGGCGCTGGTTGGCGCGGCTGCCCGTCCGGCGAACCCGTATTCAGGTTCGCATGGTGGGGGCGGAGGCGCAAGGCTCGGTACATTTGTGCACTTTTTTGCTTCAAACAACTTGACGTGGAAATGTTTTTTCGGTATCAACAATATAAGCGAACTGAGCCCCACCTCCCCCACACGCGACAGCTCAGTTGGCTTGGCCCGTCGAACGCACTGGTGCGAGACGGGCAGGAATTGATGAAGCCGTGTGGGAGCCAATACGCAGATCCTGACATACGGTTGAGGTTTTTCCTTGGGTGGCATGTGCGCTCAAGGATGCGATCCCCCTCCGGGAAACGCTGTTCCACAGCCACCCAGGCGGAGATACTCGATGATAGAGAGCATCGGGCCGCCTGGGGGACAGCGCGTTGCTGGTGACACGAGTGGAGGAACCGGACGCAGAAGGGGCGCTGTAGAGGTTGTGCGTTTCCGTCTCGTAGGAAAATGGTTACGATGGAACGGGAGGAGATCGTCATGGCGGCTCTGGACTGGTCGCAATGTCCTGCAGTGGAAAGCATCCCTGGCAAGGTCGGCGGCGCATGGGTTTTGCGCGATACGCGGATGCCAGTATCGGTGATCTTCGAGAATCTCGAATACGGCGCTACCATCGAAGAGATCATCGAGAACTACAGTGTGACCCGGGAGCAGGTTCAGGCTGTGCTGGAGTTCGCCGCGCAGAGCGCTGCTCCGCCCCCGCCTTCCGCCGCGCGCGGTATGGCTGATGCGCGTACTTTTTGACAAAAGAGCTCCGTTCGGCCTAGCGCGTCATCTCGAAGGACACGCTGTATCGACAGCGGAGCAATGCGGGTGGGGACGATTGGAGAATGGAGATTTGCTAACCGCTGCCGAGGATGCGGGTTATGAGGTGTTTTTGACCTCGGATAAGAATTTGCTCTACCAGCAGAATTTTACTGGGCGAAAGATTTCAATCGTGGTACTCGGCCAATCGCCTTGGCCGCTTGTCCGACAGTGCATCCCGGCGGTTGTCGCTGCGGTGAACGCGGCCACGCAAGGGGGCTACGTGGAAGTGGATATTCCCTTGCCGCCGAAGAAGCTGTTCACGCGTTCGTGATACGGCGCCAGTTGCTCGCGTGGCCGTCCCATGCGAGATTCACTTGAATGACTCTTGATCAGAAGATTCAAGTCTGGGCCGTGGTTGGAACCTGGCTATCCAGCCTCGGTACCCTAGGGCGATCCTCGTAGCATTGCACCTTGCACGTCGTGTGGAAAAAATTCGGCTGAGAGTTGCCGCCGGAGTGCGCGTGGTGTTTCCGGGCAATGGAAACCCGTCGCAAAGGCATGTCTGCATCAGCGTTACCAACTTGGGAGAGCGAACGGTTACAGTGAATTCAGTTGGGTGGGCTGTAGGGAAAAGCAAGCAGCGGCGGTTTGCTATCCAGCCAGTATCAGGGCCATACAGCAACCAATACCCTATTGAGCTTGCGCACGGAAGAAGTGCCAATTTCATGGTCAGTTTTGTTGTCGTGCCCGACTGGCTGAAAGAATTCGCCACGGACTTTGTGGAAGATGTTTCCGACAAGGCACTGAGAACGCTTGTCGCGCAGGTGCATACATCTGTAGGCCAGACTGTCGAGGTTCATCCCGAACAAGGTCTTATAGAAGAGATCAAAAAAGCGTCAGCCAAGGGTCAATAGCGTGCGGCTGAACCGGATTGCTAATTCTGTTCAACCCTGCGTTGCCCGCGGCCCAGGCTATGTAAACGGGTGGGAGTTGGTGCATACCGCCCTCATCGCGTAGCCCAAGATCGACCGCTTGGGTACGGTTGGCCTCGACTCGGAGGTTGCTTCTGAGTGCTTTTTGACAGGTTTCCTTCACTGGTTTCGTTAGTAGGGGCGAGGGAGGGAATATGGCGGAATATGGATCACCCGCTTTCAAGGAGCTGTGGCGGAAGAGCGGCTTTTTCGCGGCACTGGACTCGTCGGCGATACACGGGAAAGCGACGGCGGCGGAAATGCGATCAATGAACTGCAGGCATATGCGGGAGAAACTGCCGGAGATTCGGAAAGAGGTGGCGCGGCTGGCGGCGGCATTGGACCGGTTTGATCACGACACGCTGGTGGGCGCGGCGGGTGGGAAGGTGGAACATCAGCACTTTGAGCGCGATGTGGTGGAAATGGGGGGATGGATCGCAAGCCTGTTGGAGTCGTACGGAGCTTTCTACTTTTATCTTTCCGAGCCGGGATATCAGAAAGTGGATACGTGGATGCAGAAGTGGGGCGAGAGCCCAGGCACGCATCCGAGCCGGCTGCCATAGTGTGCCGGCTCGGCTCGCTGGAATGCACACGCAGGTCGCTATACGGGTTCGAGGGTTTTGGCGCGTTGGAGGCCGGAGAGGTCGCGGACGGCTCCCCGGGAAGCGCTAGTGGTGAGGGCGGCGTAGGCTTGGAGGGCGCGGGAAACGATGCGCTGGCGATTGCGCGGTTTCCAGGCATTCTCGCCTCGATCTTCCATGGCGCGGCGGCGACGAGCGAGTTCGGTGTCGGTGACGTCGAGGCGCAGGACTCGATTGGGGATGTCGATTTCGATGGTGTCACCTTCTTCGACGAGGGCGATGGCTCCGCCTTCGGCGCTTTCCGGTGAGATGTGGCCGATGGAGAGGCCGGAACTGCCTCCGGAGAAGCGGCCGTCGGTGACGAGGGCGCAGGCTTTGCCGAGCCCTTTCGATTTGAGGTAGCTGGTGGGGTAGAGCATCTCCTGCATACCGGGTCCACCGCGAGGGCCTTCATAACGAATGACGACGACATCGCCGGGTTGGATCTGGTCGCCGAGGATGGCTTCGACGGCGGCATCCTGTGATTCGAAGATGCGGGCCTTGCCGCGGAAGGTGAGGAGACTTTGGTCGACACCGGCGGTTTTCACGATGCAGCCTTCTTCGGCGATGTTGCCGTAGAGGACAGCGAGGCCGCCATCCCGGCTGTAGGCATGCTCCAGACTGCGAATGGCCCCGCCGGCGCGGTCCTTATCGAGCGAATCGTAGCGGGCGGATTGGGAGAAGGGCTCGGTGGTGCGGATGCCGCCCGGGGCGGCGCGGAAGAACTCGTGGACATGCGGGTCGCTGGTGCGGGTGATGTCCCAATCGGCGAGGGCTGCGCCCAGAGTGGGAGCGTGGACGGTGTAGGTGTGTTTGTGGAGGAGGCCGGCGCGATCGAGTTCGCCGAGGATGGACATGATGCCTCCAGCGCGGTGGACATCTTCGACGTGCACTTTGGAGGTGGATGGGGCGACTTTGCAAAGGTGAGGGACGCGGCGGGAGAGGCGATCGATGTCATCCATGGTGAAGGGGACTTCGCCTTCCTGGGCCGCGGCGAGCAAGTGGAGGATGGTGTTGGTGGAGCCGCCCATGGCGATGTCGAGGGACATGGCGTTCTCGAAAGCATGGAAAGACGCGATGCTGCGGGGCAGGACGCTGGTGTCGTTGTGTTCGTAATAGCGGCGGGCGAGATCGACGATACGGCGGCCGGCTTCGAGGAAGAGATTCTTGCGATCGGCGTGGGTGGCGACGATGGTGCCATTGCCCGGGAGCGCGAGGCCGATGGCTTCGGTGAGGCAATTCATGGAGTTCGCGGTGAACATGCCGGAGCAGGAGCCGCAGGTGGGGCAGGCGGAGCGCTCCATGTCGTTGACGAAATCGTCGGACTCGCGCGGGTCGGCGGCGACGATCATGGCGTCGACGAGATCGACGGCGCGGATGAGGCCATCGGACTGCTTCACCTTGCCTGCTTCCATGGGGCCGCCGGAAACGAAGATTGCGGGGATGTTGAGGCGCATGGCGGCCATCAGCATGCCGGGAGTGATTTTGTCGCAGTTGGAGATGCAGACAAGGGCGTCGGCGCAGTGGGCGTTTGCCATGTACTCGACGGCATCGGCGATTAGCTCGCGGGAGGGAAGGGAATAGAGCATGCCATCGTGGCCCATGGCGATGCCGTCATCGACGGCGATGGTGTTGAACTCTTTGGCGACGCCGCCTGCCTTTTCGATTTCACGGGCGACGAGCTGGCCGAGGTCTTTGAGATGGACGTGGCCGGGGACGAACTGGGTGAAGGAATTGGCGATGGCGATGATGGGCTTATCGAAGTCGCCATCCTGCATTCCGGTGGCGCGCCAAAGGCTGCGGGCACCGGCCATATTGCGTCCATGCGTAGTGGTACGGGATCGGTAAGTAGGCATGAAGGGTATGCCTCAATTGTAACTTCGAGTGGATGTCACTTTTTGGGTCCGGTTGGCGCTGCATGCGGTATGAGGGCAGTTGTGATGTTGCCACTACTTGTTCTGTCTTCCTCTGCGGCGATGTTCAGCAACGCCGCTGAACCGGGGTTGCGCCTGAAGAAGGGCGAAGCGACGACGATGCATTTGAAAGAGGGCAAGGGCTTTGTGCGGATGCGGTTTGAGAAGCCCGCGGGCGCGAGCGCGCCGGACGTTAGCGTGGCTTCGATCGTGGAAGCAGGGACAGGCCGGCAGGTGGACGGCGATTCCCTGAAGGCGGAATGGCGGCCGAGTTCGAACGAAGCGTTGACGGAGATTGACCTGGTGATGAAGACAGTCACTTCCGCTCTGCCAATCTCCAGCGGCACAGCCCATCTGCAATACACCCTTGACGGGAAGCTACACGATCTGCCGATTGCGATCACAACGAGGCGGCCTATCGCGGACCGGCTGAAGCGTGTGGGGAGCACGACAGTCCAGCTTCGTATGGCGGACGGGGGTATTGGCGAGGTTCCTATTTTGTTCGAGCGTCAATTCGGCGTGCGCCCGCCCGTGGTGAGCATCGTGCCGCCGCAACAAGGCGGTACGATTCTGCCGGCCACGGCATTCGCGCACGAGTGGGATCAGAAGGGCCGGGCTTGGGATGAAGCGGAAGTGGTGACGCTGCGTGTGTGGATCAAGGATAAAGAGAAGCTGCCTGTGTTTTCCGACGCCACGGGAAGCATCGTCCTGAGGTGGCCGGAGGGGGAACAAGCTCACATCCCATTGCAGGTGGTGGACGCGACGACGCGGGAATTCAACGTGAGTCCGGCGACTGCATCCGTGTTCACGCATTTTCGGGACAACAACGTGGTGCGAGTTACCGTAGAGAACAGAGGAATCGCACGAATCAACACGGTGCGTTTTGTGTTCACGCCGCTTACCGACGGAGAGAACAAAAACGAGATTCAACCGGACACAAAAGAAGAAAAGGTTGCGCTGGAGAGGAATCAGTTCCAGACTTTCGCGATTCCGTTGCCAAGGGTGCGGCGAGCGGGTGTGTATCAAGGGGCGCTTAAGGTGTCCGCGGACGGCTCGCCGGCGCAATCGGTGTCTATCACTGTACGTTCTCGCGGGCCGTGCGTCTACGACGGAATACCGTTCGTTTTGTTCTTCCTCACGCTGACGATTGGGTACGGAGTTTCGCTTGTGCTTGCCGAGTGGATTGACCTGGGTGGGGAGCAGCGGAACAGCACTCTGTTGAGTCTGCATAGCAGCCGCCAGGAGTTGGAGCGCATCGTGGCGCAACTGGGAGCGGATGCGGTGCGGTTATTGCCGCGGACGAAATTCACCATTGATTCCATGCTGCTGGACATTGCGGAATGCCTGGCAGTAGCGCAACGAAGGCCGCAAGTGGAGTTGGACGCTATCCGGCAGAAGGCGGGAACGCTGGCAACCGGGCTTCGGCAACTGGTCCGGGCGGTTACCCACATTCAGACACACCGGCCGGAAACCGCAGCGCAGGTCTTTCCGAAATTCGACGCATTGAACCCCGCGGCTGTGGACTATGGGGACCGGCTGAGCCAGGAAATCCAGAATCTGCCGGCGCGGGTGGGTGGCGCGGCGGAAGGGTTGGCGCCGACCTCAGTGCCGACGTTTACGGTGGAGGCGGAACCGACGCAGGCGGAACTCAAAGCGAAGCGAGATTGGATGAAGTTGTTGATCCAGATGACCACGTGGTTCGCCGTTTTTTCGACCGCCTATTTGACGATCTATGCGAACGAAAGCGACTACGGGACTTTTACGGACTATTTGCAGACAGCGCTGTATGGGCTGGGGATCTCGACGGCGGGGGCGGGGATCATTAGCAAGGCGAACTCGAAGTTCACCAAGAAGGCATAGGAGGCATTCATGGAAGAGAATCGCAAGACAGGCACCTACAAAGGCCGGCGCATTGTCACGACAATGGTCAACGGCAAACCTGTGGAGACGGTGGAAGGGCTGTATTCGTGGGCGCAAATACCGGTTGCGCCAGCGACGAGGGACGTAGCTGATGCGGAGGCGCGGAAACGGCGTACCTATTTTGATTGGAGTGTGGGTGTGCCGGCGATCGGTGCCTCCGCGTCCGGGGCGCTGGTGGTCAATCCGCTTGCGGTCCACCGTGGGGCTGTGTTGCCGAACGATCCTGAGTTTCACCGGCAATGGGGACTGCACCATATCCGGGCGGACAATGCATGGAGCATGTGGAGTGGGAACGCGGAACGCGTTGTGGTGGCTGTGATCGACTCCGGGATCCCAATTGCGGACAACACGCGATCGCATCCGGATCTTTCGGAAGAGCGGCTGATTTTCGGGAAGAATTTCCACAGTCCGGAATCACCGCCGATTGATGACCATGGCCACGGGACGCATGTCACGGGAATCCTGAGCGCACGCCGGGATAACCAGGAAGGGATCGCAGGGCTGTGGGGTGGGGGGCGCGTTGTGGCCTACAAGGTTTTCAATGAGGACAACATCGGGACCGATCAGATGTTCAATAATGCCGTGCTGGAGGCGCTCGATTTTGCGGAGGCGGCCGGTGCGCGGCTGGTGATCAACTACTCGGGCGAGGGGCCGGATACTCCGACAAGCAAGGCGACGGTGGATCAGCTTCGGGCGGAGGGTGCGCTTTTGGTGGCGGCGGCAGGCAATCAAGGGACATCGGGTGTTGGGTTCCCGGGAGGGTATTCCACGGTGAACGATGCGGTGCTTTGTGTAGGGAGCGTGAATGCCAGTCATCAGCGAGCGAGCAGTTCGGGCGTGGGGCCCGCGGTCTCAGTGGTGGCGCCTGGCGTGGATATTTTCTCGACGTTTCCCAACTACCCGGTAACTGTGAATGCCGGTGGAGCATCGTACACCTCGATGAGCGGGACATCGATGGCTACGCCGCTGGTGGCGGCCTTGGCGTGCATGATCTGGTCACAGAGGCCAGAGCTGACGGCGCAAGAAGTGGCGCAAAGGATACGCGAGACCGCCGCACCGCTCGGCGATGCGCATGAATTCGGGAGCGGTATAATCGACGCGATGGCGGCCATGTCCGGATTATGACGAAATTTGGCGACCGCATAGTGCGGGAGGGGACGCTCAAAGGCGCAAAGGCCGAGTATCTCGCGGATCAACTGGTGGTGAAGCTGAAAGGATCGTGGGTGAAAGATACGGGTGCCATGGAGAAGGTGCTGGAGCGCCTTCCAGAAGGAACGCGCGTAGAATCGCCATTCAATCGTATGGGTATAGGTGTATTTCGTTTGCCCGAGGGAGCTGACTCGCTGAGTGTCGCGAGCGAGTTACAGCAGCAGGAAGCCGATTGGGTCGACTATGCCCAGGCGGGTGTTCTGCACCGCAATCAAAAGAAGTAAGAATTCAGCAATTCGAATGGCACGATTCATGTGCCTCTCCCGCTACATCGAGTGAAGCCCTTTCGTATTCCAGTTTCGCTGGGCGAGGGGGTCGAATTCAGTACAAGCAGGAGGGGATTATGCGCAATCGACGCTTCGCGCTGATGGCCGTCTTATGTTGTGAGGGACTGTTCGGGCAAGGGACATCGGACTTTCTCGATGCGCCCGTGGCGAAAAACATCCGGCTGCAGCTCTCCGGAGATGGAAAGAGTCTGCAGTGGGTGATTCCGGAGAAAGCGGAGGAAGGCTTTCAGACGCTTCCGGCGAACAAACTGTTCCTCACGAACCGGGTGGTGAACGTGACGTTTCTGAAGCCGAATCCACTTCGCCTCAAGTTAAAGGGGAGTTCAAAGAGCGTGGCGGACCCGGCGGCGGCGACGATGAGCGATCTGGTGTCGACCTTCCTGAACATGGTGAATGTGGTGGCTCCGGGATCACCAGGTCTTGCCGAGTTGGTTAAGACCGCCAAAACAACAGGTAGCAGCGCACCACAGGATCATGCATGTTCCACAGTGGCTGAGCAACTCGATAGCTTATCCAAGAGTCTGGAGTCAGCCGCGTTTACGCCAAAGGCGGTAGGCGCTGAAGTGGAGCGATGGGCGAAGGCTATCGACGATGCGTATGCGACGAACGTATCGGGCCCATCGGCAGTGGGAAAGGGGATTGACGCGGTTAACGAGGGAATTGAGAAGTGGAAGAAGCCGATCACCGCCGCGGACGATGCCATCAAGAAGATTCGGGCATGTGCGGAGAGCACGGTCGAGGACGCTGGTTCGCGCGTCGATTTTGTTGCGCAGCCTGGTGCGCAACCCGTCGTCCCTGAGATTCCGAAGCCACTCGGTAATGCGCCGAGCGCAGCTGAACTGGAGCAATTCCGGTTGGCTTTGAAGGATCGGGCTGAGAAGGAGGAGAAGCTGAAGGAGTGGCAACTGCAGACGAAGAAGCGGCAAGAGTACCTGGATTACGAGACGAAGAAGAGACGCGCGGATACGTTGGGGGCTCTGCGGTTGCATGCGATCACAGTGATTCTGGGGAACCCGGCGCAACGTGTGAGCACCATGAAGACGGTAGTGGCGAAGGCAGAAGAGGTGGAGAAGCAACTGACGGCTTTTCGGGACTCTGATGCTTGGGTAAAAGACAGGCGTGGAAATGTGACCGCGGATTACGTCGTGCTGCGGGGCGTGGCTCCGACGTTCGAAATGATGGAAGTGGTGGCGATTGAAGTGACGCCGATCGCCTATCAAGCCGATGCGGATTCGGGTGCATTTGCAGTGAAAGAGGGAAAGGCGATCAGCGGGAGCCTTACGGTGCGGCGGTTTTCGCGATTTGCAGTGGAACCGGCGGTGGGTGCGGTGTTCGCCACGGTGACACAGCCGAAGTATGCGGCCGGAACAAACGACAAGGGACAGACGATCGTGACGCGGACTGATGATGCAAAGATCTCTGTCGCTCCTTCGGCGATGGTGAATTTCGTCTGCCGGTGCGGCACATCACGGATCAGTCCCATGATTCAGTTGGGCGCGGCGGCGTCGAAGGACACGCCTGGGGCTCTGGTGGGGGCGGGATTCCGTCTCTTCGGCGGGAAGTCCGGGCTTGCCATCGGAGGCGGCGCGATGTTTGCCTGGGTGAAGGATTTGAAGACGCTGCAGGTGAACCAAGTGGTATCGAGTGCGGCAGCGATTGAACAGGACCGGGGCTTTCGTACGCGGCCGAGCGTTGGGGGGTATTTCGCGATCCAGTATCAATTCTGACCGTGAAGGGCTGTCATCCTTAACGCCGAGTGAAGATGACAGCCTGTTCATCTTCGTAAGCAAGGTTCCAGGCGGGCATATAACGCAGGGCTTGGGCGACGGGGGCGGAGCGGCGGAGGAAGCAGAAGCGGATGCCGTGGCGATCGAGGAGGAGAGCGGGATCTTCTTCGAGCAGTGCCCAGCGGCGGTACTCCTTCAGGATGCCGAGTGGTGCGTAGAGATCAGCGCGGCCATCGAGGAAGACTCTGTGCTCAGGGAGCGCCCAGATGAGGTAACCGCCCCAGGTGTAATCGTTGATCATGGGTCCGGTGAGGCCGAGCCGACGCACGGCGGAAACGGCTTTCACTGGTTCGGTGAGGGCGATCTGACGGCGGATGTCGGCGGAGGCCGGAAGCAGCATGGGAACGCTGAGGGCTGCGATGAGGATGAGAACGCTATTGAAGACGGGTTGATCTTTGGCTGGGTCGTAGGTTTCCCACCATTGGGCGAGGATGCGGCAAAGGACGGGGGCGGCGAGGAGGCCGAAGATGGGGAGCATGCGCACGTGCTGGATGGCCATGAGGCTGCCGGTGGCAAGCAGAAGCCATTCGATGGGGAGAAGGCGGATCCAGTTGATGGCGTGCGCGGCGACGATGAAGGAGATGACAACAAGGAAGGCCGCGGCGCGCGGTTCGGCGAGGGAGAGCGGGGCCCATTCGGCGATGTTGTTCAGATTGTCCGGTTGGTGGAAGAGCACTTCGATGGGGTAGGCGAGGGTTCGGATGCCGTGCGGAGTGAGGCAGGCTGTGGCGATGCAGAGAGGGAGCCAGTGCCAGCCGTTTTGGCGGCACCGGATGCGCCACGCCGTGAGGGCAGTGATGGCGAGTAACCCCAGTAAAAAAGATGCGTGCGTGTTGGCCCAGAGTGCGGTGAGAATCGGGAGGAGGAACGTGAGGCGGCCGCGGCCGTATTGCCATTGCCAAAGCAGAAGCAGTTCGATGGTAAGGAAAAGGAGTCCGATGAGGGCGGGACGAATGGTGAGCGAGGTGGTGAGGAAATAGAGGATGAGGATGCCGCCGAAGATGGAGGTTTTCCAGTTGCCAGACCAAAGGCTGCATAAAATGTAGCCGAGGACAACGATGGCGGAGGCGGTGGCAACAAACAAAATGTGGAGGCCTTGTTCTCCGCGTGTCAGGAAGATTTTGGCAAGGAGGAGATCGGCGAGCCATTCCTGGGTGAGCCATGGCTGGCCAGCCGCGGTGAAGGAGAATGTATCGGCGGTGGGTACGGTGCGTTCGGTGAGAATGCGCTGACCGGTTTGGAGGTGCCACCAGAGGTCGGGATCGTCGAAGCGGCCGGCGCAGGTGTGCAGGGTGAGGAAGACGAGCGCCGCGCAGAGCATGGCGGGGAATGAGAGCAGGCGGCGCATGGCTTAACCCGGGGCGTCTAATTCCGAGGTTTCGCGGAGGAGGCGGTGGAGATAAGCGCGGGAGATGCTGAGGGTGTTGGCGGCGAGGGTTTTGTTGCCATTACACTCTTTGAGGCGCTTTTCAGCGATATTGCGCTTGAACTCGCGGAGCACCTCTTCGTAGGAACCCTGGGTGGGGATGTCCTCTGTTTTGGCGGCGAACTTGTGATGGAGGAATTCGGGGAGGTCGAGGAGGCCGATGGTGTCCGTGTCGGCGAGGATGACGGCGCGGTGGATGATGTTTTCCAGTTCGCGGATATTGCCGGGCCAGTCGTAGGCGGTGAGTGCGGCGAGGGCTTGGGCATCGATGTTGGTGATGCTTTTCATGCAACTGGAGGCGTAGCGGTGCAGGAAGTGATAGGCGAGGATGGGGATGTCCTGGGCGCGTTCCCGCAGAGCGGGCATCTCGATTTTGAGGACATTGATGCGGAAGAAGAGATCGCGGCGGAACTGCCCGGCGGCGACCATGGCTTCCAGGTCACGATGGGTAGCGAGGAGGACGCGGGCGCGCAGAGGCACGGTGCGATTCCCGCCGAGGACAGTGAACTCCTTCTGCTGGAGGACGCGGAGAAGCTTGACCTGAGTGGCGAGGCTCAGTTCGCCGATTTCGTCGAGGAAGAGAGTGCCTTGGCCGGCTTCCTCGAAGAGACCGCGGCGGGCGGTGGCGGCTCCGGTGAAGGCTCCTTTTTCGTGGCCGAAGAGTTCGGCTTCGATCAAGGTGTCGGGGAGGGCGGCGCAGGAGACGGCGACGAAGGGAGCGCCGGAACGCTGGCCGAGATTGTGGATGGCGCGGGCGAGCAGTTCTTTGCCGGTACCGCTTTCGCCTGTGATGAGGATGGGCGAATTGAGATTGGCGACGCGGTGGACGAGGTCATACACGGCGCGCATGCGGGGGCTTTCGCCGAGCAGTTCGTCGCAGGAGGTGACATCGGTCATCTTGCGGCGCATCTCGGCGAGCTCGGCTTTGAGCCGGGCGTGTTCATGGGCGCGGCGGATGACAATGCGCATTTCGATGGGTGACGGCGGCTTGCGGAAGGAATCGTAGACACCGTGCTGGAGAAGATCGAGAGCCGTGGAACGGCGGTCGTCATCCGTCATGACGAGGACAGGGAGATCGGAGCCGCGGAGTTCGTCGAGGAATTGAAACTGATCATCGAGAGCGGAGAAGCGGGTGTCGAGATCGACTACGACGACATCGACCTGGCCACGGGCGATTTCCTGATGCGCGGCTCTGCGGTCGGCGGTGACGCGCACGTGGAAGCCTTCCCCGAGAGTCACCATCAGTGGACGCTCGAGTGCGGACTGGCCCGAAATGATCACCACACGAATCATAAAACCTTGGGCTCGTTCGCAACAACAGTGAAATAATTGACAAGAAGTAGCAATAAATTTTCGGTACTGAGCGGTCTATGGTTATGGCTGGTACCGAAAGTCAGTATTTAGACTGCGGAAATGTGTTCCCGGGAGCGGAAGAGTGACGGGCGCGGGGTGTATCGCCAAGCCGTAATAGCAATGCATGCAACAGATAGCCAGATGACAGGGAGGAAGCTCCAGTTTGGGGCGAAGTAGTACCAAGGGAGTAATATTCCATAACGGATGGAGGGGTTATTGGTGCTGAGAGCGATAATGGCGACCAAAGAATAGTCTTGCGGGTAGACGTGAGGACCTAGCAACAAGGTTAATAGAATACATGTGGATAGTACTTCAGAATACGTTCCGTGGCGCAGTACGAAAAAGCTGCAGGAAATGGAGATGGCAGCCGCGGCGGCGGTTGTGTAGGGGCCGGATTGGATGTACAGGGCTCGGAGATTGCCCATGAGTTGAGGAAGGAGATCGGTGGTGGGGGCGGCGAGCAACTGGGTCCATTGTTGGAAGCCGTGCACTCCGGTCAGAGACAAGGAGAAGATGCCGAGGAAGGCGCCAGAGGCGAGGAAGCTAAGCAGGGTGCGATGGCGGCGATGGAGGAAGAGGACGACGGGGAGAAAGACCAGCAGGTGTGGCTTGAGAAGGCAGAGGGAGAGGATGGCTCCGGCGAGGAATTCGTTGCGGTCAATGGCGACGAAGAAGACGTAGGCCAGGAGGAGGGTGATGAGGAGTGTGTCCTGGCAGAGGCCGGCGCTGGTGACGAAGGGGAGGAAGCAGATCATCCAGACGCGGAGGTGTGCCGGGGCTTTGAGCCATATTGGGAGTTTCCAGAGCAGGACAGACCAGAGGGCGACGTTGATGGCGACGAATACGGCCTTGGCGGTGGTGAAGGAGAACCAGGACAGAGGCCAGAAGAGGAGCGCGGCGAAGGCGGGGCGGTTGAAGTAGACGCTGGCGGCGCCGGGGGGGAGACCGGCGGCCTCGATGAGCGGTTGGTAGGTGGAGGTGTCGTAGAGCAGGTGGATTTTTCCGGCGGCGACGAGTTGAGCGGCGAAGTAGAACTGCGGGAAATCGAGGCAGGATTGCAGCAGTGCGCCGAGGCGGAAATAGACGATGGTGAGGGCGAGCAGAGTTGCGGCGGTGAGTGAAGCGAACTTGAGCATGCGGGGATTGCCATGCGATTTGATGGCCACTTGTGGAAGTGGACTTTGGCTTGCACGTTGGGCGGTATGCCGCGGAAGGAACGCTACGTCCCGATTGTGCTGGTGTTGTTGACGGCGGTGACGCGGTGTTTGACCCGCAGCCATGTGTTGTACGACATCGACTCCGTGAACTTTGCGATGGGGCTGGACCGTTGGGACCCGGCGGTCCATCAGCCGCATCCACCGGGTTACTTTTTGTACGTGTTGTTGGGGCGATTGGTACGGGTGGTGATGGGCGATGCCAATGACGCTTTGGTTGCGGTGAGCCTGGTGAGTAGCTGTGTAGCGGTATGGCTGGTGTACCGTTTGGCGGAGGACTGGTATGGGGCTCGGGCAGCGGCGTGCGCGGGGGTGTTGTTCGTGGTGTCGCCGCTGGTCTGGTTTCACGGGACGGTGGCATTGACGTATGGCGTTGAGATGATGTTTTCGGCGGCGGTGGGGTATCTCTGCTGGCGAGGGCGGCCGGCGATGCTAGTGGGGGCGGCGGCGATGATCGCGGTGAGCGCGGGGTTCCGTCAATCATCGGCATTGTTTCTGCTGCCGCTGCTGGTGTATTCGATGCGGCGGGCCAGCTGGGCTACGCGCGCGTGGGGCGCGGGTGTATTTATGGCGACGACGTTGTTGTGGGTGTTGCCTATGGTGTGGGCTGCGGGCGGAGTGCGGGTCTATGGCGCGGCACTGTGGGCGCTATGGACGCTGGTTCCCGGCAACGTATCGCAGGAGATTGCGGGTCCGGCGATGGTGGTGGGACGCGTAGCGACGGTGTGCTTCGTATTGGTGACGATTTTCGGAGTGGCGGCGCTGCTTGGCTTCGCACGCGTGGTTGGCGGCGAGAGGCGGTTTCTGTGGGTGTGGGTGAGTCCGGCGCTGGTGTTTTTCTGTCTGGTTTTCTTCAAGTATGTGAACAGCGGGTATCTGCTGATTGTGAGTCCACCGCTGTTTGCGTGGCTAGGGCACCGTATGGCCTGCGCGCGCAGGGGGTGGATGTTAGCCGTGGTGTGTGTAAACAGCGCGATGTACCTGTTTGGGCCGTGGTATTTTTCCTGGCGCGAGGTGCGGCATTTTGAGCGCACACTGGCAGGGACGGTGGCGGCGATCCGGGCGCAGGTGAATCCATCGAAGACCTTGCTGGTGGGTTTTGATTCGCATTTTCTGGGGTACCGGCACGCGGGGTATTATCTGCCCGAGTATCGTGTTGTTCAATATCCGGAAATGATTTATGGAGATGAGGTAAAAGTGTTTGGCGTGAATGGGGGGCAAACGGCTTTGCTTGGCAAGGTGGACGCATCCGGAGTGGAGGAAGTAGCGCTGGCGCCTTTGCCTGATGAAGGGCAATACAGGGAGTTTCTGAAGTCCGTTCTGCAGCGGGTTGGGCGTATGAAGCGGAGCGGCGGGGGGTGCGTGGGAGGCGATGTGTGCCGGTTCGCGCCGGAAGTATTGCGGGAGCTGTTTCCGCGTTCGCAGGTGTATACGGAAGTTGACACGTGGCGGGCGAGTGACAACTGGCGAACACAGTTGCGGGGGAAGTAAGGCGGAATTTGCCGTATTTGGGTGTGGCAGGAAAAATGCAATAAAGCGTGGGTGCCGCATTTCCGGCGGCAAATTCAAGAAAGGAAGTTACCCAAATGCAGAAAGCGATTCTTCGCCTGTCGATGTTGGCCCAAGGGTTGAAGCAGGAACATGGGCAGGACCTGATCGAGTACGCGTTGGTGGTGGCGTTGATTGCGTTCGCGGCTACGGCCGGGATGGGCGCAGTGGCCTCGCAGATCAACCAGGCGTTCATCAACATCGGGACCACGCTGTCGTCCTACACGGGCGCGTCCTAGAAATGAGACCAAAGGCTGGAGGGTGTACGGAGCGATCTGGTGCGCCCTCCATCCCAAGGATGTACGCATGAGGCACGAATTCTGGATTCCGGCTCTGGCCACCGCGGTGATCGCGGCGGGGGTGGACGCCCGGACACGGAGGATCCCCAACTGGCTTTCTGTGCCGTCGATGGTGGCGGGGCTGGTAGCGGCCGGCGTGCAGGGCGGGAGTGACGGATTGTGGCAAAGTCTGCTGTCGGTGGGAATCGCGGTGTTGTTTTTCGGGAGCCAGTGCTGGTTGGGGAGCATGGGGATGGGGGATCTGAAGTTGGGATGCGCGCTGGGGGCATGGATGGCTCCCCAGGCGATGGTGCTGGCGCTGCTTGTGGCGTCGATGGCCGCGGGGATTCACGCGGTGCTGTATTCGCTGTTGCGATTTCCCTCGGGGTCAATCCCGTATGGGCCGGCGATGGCGGCTGGTGTGATTGTTTCGATGTTTGCTCATTGGAGGTAATACATGAACCGTTCGAAACTGCTGGTGACACTGTTCTTGGCGCTCGCGCTGGCGGGTAGCGCCAGCATTCTGGTGTTCCAACGCATCAATCAGGGCAATCAGCCGGCGGCGACGGCGACCGTGGTGGTGGCTGCGAAGAACCTGGATATCGGGTCGGCAATCGGTCCGCAGGATGTTCGCGAAGTCCAATGGCCGGCCGGCAATGTTCCGAAGGGCGCGGTGATGCGCGCGGCGGACCTTAAGGGCCGGGCGGTGCTGTATCCGGTGGCGGAGAACGAGCCGCTGCTGGAGATGAAGCTGGCCGCGACCGGATCGGGAGCAGGGCTTCCGGCGGTGATCCCACAAGGGATGCGAGCGGTATCCATTCGCGTGGATGACGTTGTCGCAGTGGCCGGATTTGTTGGGCCGGGAACACGGGTGGATGTGTTGCTGACGGGTACGCCAGGGACGAAGAACGAGGCGTTGACCCGGACGATTTTGCAGAACGTGCAAGTGCTGGCGGCGGGGCAGAAGATACAGCCCGATGCGGAAGGGCGGGCGGAGAAAGTGAACGTGGTGACGCTGCTGTGCACTGGAGAAGACGCGGCAAAGGTGACACTGGCGGCGAATGAAGGCAGGATTCAACTGGTGTTGCGCAATCCGACGGACACGGCGGTACCAGAGCGAGTGGCGATGGTGGGCCGCAGCGCGCTGTATGGGGAAGCACGGCCGGCGCCAGTGGCGGCGGCACCTCGTGCGAAGGCCGCGCCTGTTGCCGCCCCGGCCCCGGCCCCGGCTCCCGCACCGCCAGTGGTTGTGGAGAAGGTGGAGCCGCCGTCGACGGTGATCGTGATTCGGGCTGACCGTGTGACGTCGGTCACGGTACCGGACAGGAAATCGGAGAGCGTCAATCAGTGAAGGGTGATATGGAAATCGGATCGCCGGACATTAGCGTGCAATCGGCTTCGGTGCTGCTGATCGGGCCGGATCGCAGCAGGCGCGGAGCGGTGACACAGGCGCTGCAGCGGCTGGGCGTGGAAGTGAAGCACGAGGTTGCCGAGTATCCTTCGTACACGAAGACGGCGGCGCTGGCAGCAGATGAATGCGATGCGGTGCTGATTGACCTGGATGCCGATCCGCAATCGGCGCTGCTGTTCGTGGAGACGTACTGTACGTTGAACAAGCCGGTGACGGCGATGCTGTACACGCAGAACGGAGATCCGGAACTGCTGGTGAAATGCATGCGGGCCGGGGCGCGGGAATTGATTTACCTGCCGGTGGAAGACGATGCACTGACGGAAGCGATTGTACGAGCCGCCGCGCGGAGGGAGACACAGGCTCCGCGGCGGCTTGGGAAGATGCACGTGTTTCATTCGGCGAAGGGTGGAGCGGGGGCATCGACGGTAGCGGTGAATTTCGCGGTGGCATTGGCGTACGAAACGAAGGCCGAGGTGGCGCTGGTGGATTGGAACGGAGGGTTCGGCGATCTGGCGGTGTTACTGAATCTTTCGCCGCGGTTTTCCGTATTGGACGCGGTGCGATCACCGGAGCGGCTGGATTGGGATTTTCTGTCGACGTTACTGACGCCCCATTCGAGCGGCGTACGGCTGCTGGCGGCGCACGATCAACTGTCGCTGATGAATGGGGAGCACCGGGCCGATGGGGTGGAGAAGCTATTTCTGCTGCTGCGAGAGAAGTTCGCGCACGTGGTGGTGGATGCAGGGCGGATGTTCGCCTTGCCGCCGAGCGTGTTGAAGCATGCCGAGACGGTATCGGTGGTGACTCAGGTGGATGTGCCGTCGCTGCGGCATGCGCAGCGGTATGCCACGTTTCTGAGCGAGGAAATCGAACGGCGGGACAGCGTGCAAATCATCATCAACCGCTTTGACGCCCGCAACAGCGGCATCACGGCGACGGAAGCGGAGCGAGCGTTGACGTTTCCGGCGAAGTGGCGGATTCCGAACGATTACGGGAATGTGACGGGCGCGGCGAACGCGGGATTGTGCCTGGCGGGGCAGAGCTCGCCGATCGCGAAGATGTTCCGGCGGATGGCGGAGACGGCATCCGGGAAGCCGCCGAAAGCGGCAGCGAAATCGTGGACGCTGTTTGGCATGAAGAAAGGTTAGTGGGAAACAGGATCTGACTATGGAAACACCAGACTTCCAGCAACTGAAAAATGATGTGCATCACGCCCTGCTGGGGAAGATGGACCTGGAAAAGCTGGCAGCCGTGCAGAACGGCAAGGCTCGGAAAGCGATCACGATGGTGATCCAGGACCTGCTGTTCGATTTGAAGATTCCGCTGAGCGCGGGCGAGAAAGAGCGCATGCAAGCGGAGTTGATGGACGAGATTTTCGGACTAGGGCCGCTGGAGCCGCTGCTGAAGGATCACTCGATCGCGGACATCATGGTGAACAACAAAGACCTGGTGTACATCGAGCGCGAAGGCCAGATTGAGAAGACGGACATACGGTTCCGGGACGACCAGCATCTGTTGCGGATCATTGACCGGATCGTATCGCGAGTGGGGCGGCGGATTGATGAATCGTCGCCGATGGTGGACGCGCGGCTGCAGGACGGATCGCGCGTAAATGCGATTATTCCGCCGCTGGCGATTGATGGGCCATCGCTCTCGATCCGGCGTTTTGGAAACCGGCCATTCACGGCGGACAGGCTGCTGGAGAACCGGAGCATCAGCCAGGCAATGTTGGATGTGCTGGCCGCCGCGGTGCGGGCACGGATCAGCATTCTGATATCGGGAGGAACGGGGGCGGGCAAGACGACATTTCTGAACATGCTGTCGGCATACATTCCGCGGAATGAGCGGATCATCACGATTGAAGACGCGGCGGAACTCCGGCTGCAGCAGGAGAACGTAATCCGGCTGGAGACGCGGCCACCCAATGTGGAAGGGAAAGGCGCTGTGCGGCAGCGGCAGTTGGTGATCAACAGTCTGCGTATGAGGCCGGACCGGATCATCCTCGGCGAGGTTCGCGGCGAAGAAGCGTTCGACATGCTGCAGGCGATGAACACGGGCCACGAAGGGTCGATGGCAACGATTCACGCCAACACGCCGCGCGACGCGCTGTCGCGGTTGGAATCGATGGTGGCGATGGCGAACCTGAGTTTGCCGGAGCGCGCGGTGCGGCAGCAGATGGCGTCGGCGATCGGGATTGTCGTTCAGATCTCGCGCATGAGCGATGGAACGCGGCGTGTCGTGAGCATCGCGGAGATCACGGGCATGGATCTGGATGTGATCAGCACGCAGGAGATTTTCCAATTTGAACGGAAAGGCATCGGGCCGGACGGACGGGTGCTGGGCGTGTTTAAGCCGAGCGGAATCCGGCCGAAGTTTCTGGAACGGGTTCGGGTATCAGGGATTGTTTTGCCGGCGCACTTGTTTGAAGCACGAGTGGAAGTGAACTAACCATGGTACTGGCAGTCACTGTATTTCTGGCCATATTCGCGGCGGTTCTGCTGGTGGCGTTCGGGCTGCAGGGCAGTCCGGAAGCGCGGCGGAAGCTGACGACTTCGCGGTTGGCGGCCATTCCGTTGGATCCGAATTTTCAGGAAGTTGGGGACGAACTGGAAGGCATCCTGCGCGATGAATCGATGAGCCAGGTGCCGTGGCTGAACCGGATTCTGAAGAGTATTGACGTGTTGGGACGGCTGCAAACGATCCTGTTGCAGGCCGACTCGAAATGGACTGTGGCGCGGCTGCTGGCGTATACGATACTGGCGTTTCTGTGTGGTTTTCTCGCCGTGCTGTGGCGTACGGGGCATCCACTTCCGGCCTGTGTTGCGGGAGCGATGGCCGGCGCGCTGCCGGTGGCACAGGTACTGGCGCAACGCGCGGCACGAATCCGAAGGTTTGAACAGAAGCTGCCGGATGCGCTGGACATGATGGTGAGCGCGATTCGCGCCGGGCACAGCCTGAACATGGCGATTGGAACGGTAGCGAGGGAGACGCCGCCTCCGATTTCGGCGGAGTTCCGCAAGTGCTATGACGAGCAGAATTTTGGCATGGACCTGCGGACGTCAATGATCCATCTGACGGAGCGGATGCCGTTGCATGACGTGCAGATCGTGGTGACCGCGATTCTGATCCAACGCGACAGCGGCGGCAACCTCGCCGAGATTCTGGAGAAGGCCGCGCATGTGATTCGCGAGCGGTTCCGGCTGAAGCGGCAGATCCAGGTTCACACGGCGCAGGGGCGGATGACTGGATGGATTCTGGCGATGCTGCCCCTGCTGCTGGGCTTCGGGATCTACATTGTGAACCCGGAATACATGGCGAAGCTGTGGGAGAACCCACTGGGCGTAAAGCTGATGTACACCTCGGGCGGGATGACGCTGATTGGCGCGCTGATCATCCGCAAGATTATTAACGTGAGGATTTGACGATGCAACTGATCCTGCTCACCTTTGTCAGCGTGTTTCTCGTGGTGGTGGCGGCGGGCCTGCTACTAGTGGACCGGCAGGCTTTACGGACGCGCATGGCATCGGTGGTGCGGCCGGATGCGGAGAGCTCTGAAGGGCTGCTGCATCATTTTCTGCGGCCGTCGGCGGACTCAGTGGGCAAGCTGATTGACCCGGTGCAGAAGCTGCTGCCACGCACGGCGCAGGAGCTGTCGATTGTGCGGACGCGGCTGATGCTGGCGGGATACCGCAAACAATTTCACGTGGACTTGTATTATGCGTCGAAGGTACTGACTCCGGTGGCGGCGGTGGTGATTCTGACGGTGACCGGGACAGGCGCATTCGATCCCTTCATTGGGTACATGCTGGCGGCGGGGCTGAGTTTTCTGCTGCCGGACTTTTATATTGGCAACCGGATTGCGAATCGCAAGCTGAATATTCAGCTGGGCTTGTCGGAAGCGCTCGATTTGATGGTGGTATGCATCGAAGCGGGGCTGGGGCTGGATCAAACGCTGCAGCGGGTCTCAGAGGAGCTGCGGATATCGTGCCGCGAGATCAGCGAGGAGTTTGAGATTGTGATTTTGCAGCAGCGCGCCGGACGATCGCGGGCCGAAGCCTGGCGAGGTTTGGCGTCGCGCACCGATTTGGAGAGTGTTCGCGCGCTGGTGGCGATGCTGATGCAAGCCGACCAGTTTGGCACGAGTGTGTCGACGTGTCTTCGTGTGCATTCGGATTCGCTGCGGACGCAGCGGAGGCAAAAGGCGGAAGAAGAAGCCGCGAAGACGACGGTGAAGCTAGTGTTTCCGCTTGTGTTCTTTATTTTTCCGTCGCTGTTCCTCGTCGTCCTGGGCCCGTCCATGATCATCATGGTCGACGCCTTCAACAAATACCTTTTGAAATAGAAAATCTCTTGAATAGGAGCAAAACCCCATGGATAACATCACTCTGATTCGCATCGCAGCCGGCATCTGCTTCGTAGTGGTACTGGCGATTCTGATCCAGCGGCGTCGTACGCGGGTGAATTAAGGCCGCATGCTGGCGCGCGCGGCTCGGCAGGTGGGCGACCGCTTGCTGACGCGCGCGGCTCAGAAAGTTGCTGAGTTATTGAAGCGAGGAATATTACTGTGCCGGAAGCATTGTGTGCTTACAACCTGACAGCGCAGTCCTTTCTGGGGATGAACGTGAGCCGGGCCGACACCATGTGGTCGAGGCTGCGGGGCTTGTTAGGGCGAAGGCGGCTGCAAGCGGACGAAGGGTTGTGGATGGTCCCGTCGCAAGGCATCCATACCATCGGGCTGCTATTTGCGATCGACCTTGTGTATCTGGATGCGGACCTGCGTGTCATTCATGCCATTGAGCACCTGAGTCCGTTTCGAATTGCTCCCGTGAAGACAGGAGCGCAAACCGTGTTAGAGCTTCCTGTGCGTACGATCTACGCTTCTCGCACGAAGGTGGGAGACAAGCTAGTGATCTGCCTGCCGGAACTAATGGAATCTTACGTGGGGCAATGAACTGGCTGAGGCCAATCCGGGAGTTGTTGGCGCGGAAGCGCAGCCGGAGCGGCCACTGCGTGATTGCCCCATTGCTTGCCTTCTACTGGAGCGGGGGGCCGGTGCGGGGATACGGGATTGAGAGGATCGATGAACATGGCGCGTTCATCCGCACGCAGGATTTATGGGGGGCAGGGACGCAACTGCAGATCCGCATTCAGGAGCGAGGAAACGGGGGGACCGGCGTTTCCTATCTGGTAGAGGGTGCGGTGGTGGAATGCCGTGCCGATGGGCTGGAGGTGCAGTTCTTGTTTGCAGGCCGGCGGCAGCAACGTCATTTTCAGGAGTTTTTACACGCCGTGAGTCGAAACGCTGAAGACCGGAAGGAAGCGGGGCACAGCCTGGTGGAGTTCGCGTTGCTGATCCCACTGCTGTTCCTGCTGATTGTGAATGCGGTGAACTTCGGCGGATTCTTCTATGCCTGGATTACGGTGGCCAGTGCGGCGCGGTCGGGAGCGCAGTACCGGATTATGGGTGGGGCGACGGTGACATCGCCATCGCCACCGAATTCGACGCAGGTATACAACGTGGTGCGGCAGGACATGTCATCGCTGCCGAACGTGGGGAGCCTGGCGGTGCGCGTGTGCACGAACACGGCGGGGACGATTGCGTGTGGCACGACCGGCTCGGGCACGTTTGCGAATCCGGCGGCGGATACGCGGGCGGAGGCGAACCTCTACGTGATGTCTTGGGTGGACGTGCAGTATACATTCCAACCGTTAATTCCCGCGTTCCATTTTCCGGGCCTGGGGATTCACGGGACACTTCCGCCGACGGTAGTGCGGCGGCAAGCGGTGATGAGGATGCTGCAATGAGACGGAAGCGATCGGAGCGAGGGGCGGGGCTGGTTGAGTTCGCGCTGGTGGCGCTGCAACTGATGCTTGTGCTGTTATCGCTGCTGGAGTTTGGGCGGATGGTGCTGGTGAGCACATCGGTGGCGAACGCAGCGAGGACAGGAGTACGCTACGCGATTGTGCATGGGTCGACGCGGACGGGGACGGGAGTGGATGGGCCGAGCAGTTCGGGTTCGAGCACGAACGTGGAAGACAACGTGCGGTACTACGCAGGAGCGGGGCTACTGGATCCGGGGCGTGTGACGGTGGCGGTGGCGTATCCGGACGGGAACAACAATCCGGGGTCGCGGGTGCGGGTGACGCTGACTTATCCTTACGATCCATTTACCGTGCTTCCGCTGCGGGTGAACCTGGCTTCCACATCGGAAGGCGTGATCAGCTTCTAGGAGGCGCTATGAGAGGGCGAAGGCAAAATCAGAAGGGGCAGGCGTTGATTCTGGTGTTGGTGGGGCTGAGTATATTTCTGCTGGGGGCACTGGGGATCGCGATTGACGGATCGAACCTGTATTCGCACCGGCAGATGCTGCAGGCGGCTGCGGATTCGGCGGCCCAGGCGGGGGTGATGAGCCTGTTCAATAAAACAAATACGGGGGCGAACGTTTTTGGGGCGAGCGCGTTTACCTGCACTACCACGGATGTCCGGACACCGTGTGTGTATGCGCGGCAGAACGGGGTGGGGGCAAATGCAGAAGACACGATTGAAGTGAGCTTTCCGAATTCCTCACCGGGCGTGAATCTTTCGCCCACGGATAATCCTGCGTTGATCAACGTGACGATTACGCGGAACGTAACGACGGGCCTGGTACGGTTTGTGGCCCCTGCCGCGGCATCGATCAAGGTGTCGGCGACGGCGGCGATTGTGGATATTGTGGCTCCGGTGCCGATTATTGTGACGCATCCAACGTTGAGCGGATCGTTCAGCAAGAACGGGAGCAATACGATCATCATCTGTGGCGGTCCGAAGCGGAGCATTCAGGTGAACTCGTCGAGCAGTACATCGATTTCGATCAGCGGAGTGAGCGGGACGGTGGATTTATCGCACGCGGGGCCGGATACAACGCCGGGGCTTTGCAATGGGAGCGGAGGCGATTTCGGGGATTTCGGCGGGCCTTCGACGTATCCCGGTACGATCTATTTGGGGAGCAATGGAAGATATATCCAGCCGGCGTCGCCGATACGGGATCCACTGGCGCCGGTGGCTCCGCCGGCAAATCCGGGGCCTGCTCCGGCGGTGACGACGGTTGCGCAGGGGAGCAACGGGTGTCCGGCGACGATGAGCAAGCGGTGTCAACTGTATTCGCCGGGGGCTTATCCGGCGGGGATTACGGTGAAGAATGACTTTGCGTTATTCAAGCCGGGGATTTACTACATCACGGGCGGCGGGTTCCATTTGGAAGCGAACGGAGTGGGGCAGATGGCGACAGGGTTTGGCAGCCATGCGGATACGGGGCAGGGGATGGTGGTGTACAACACGGGGAACGCGAGCAAGGATGTGTTCGAGATTCAGGCGAATTCGGGGCAAAACGGTGGAGTGCAGTATGGGAACAGTTTTCTAGGGGCTCCGAACGGCTCGATTTATAAGGGGATCCTGTTTTTTCAGGACAGGACATCGGCGGCCCATCTGCACAGCATGCACGGAGGCGGGGGCTTGACGCTGCGTGGAACGATTTATCTGACGAATACGGAGGCGGTCATGCGGGCGAATGCAGCGCAGTATCAAGCATTCGACCTGCAGGGGACTCCGGGGAGTTCGACGCAGGTGATTGGGGAGATTATTGTAAGCACGTTGTCGCTGGGCGGGAACGCGAATATCACGATGACGTTGGATCCGGGATATACGCTGAATATCCGGCAGGTGGCACTCGTGCGATAGGAAATGGGTGTAGTGTAGGACAAGGAGGTTTCCCGACTATGTCCTCTTCCTCCCGTGGCTTCCTCAGCCGCAGGAAACTCCTCTCGCAAGCTGCAGCTTTCACCGGGTTATTGAAAATGGTGGAAGGCAGTGTTTCGGCACAATCGAAAACCGGCAACTTCAACCGCAATTCGGCACCAAGCCAACTGAAGATCACCGACATGCGATCGGTTCTGATCGCATCGAATTACGACTATCCCATTATTCGCATTGATACTAATCAGGGGGTCTACGGTCTGGGCGAAGTGCGCGATGCGGGGCGCGAAGGAACCGCGTTGGTATTGAAGCCGCACCTGGTGGGCAAGAACCCGTTGGGGATCGAGCCCATATTGGACAGCATCCGCAATTTCTCAGGCCAGCAAAGGCTGGGGGGCGGATATAGCGCCGTGGATATGGCGCTGCACGATATCGCGGGCAAGGTGTACGGCGTGCCTGCTTGGCGATTGGTGGGATCGAAGTATCGCGACAAGATCCGGGTTTATTGCGATACGGATCAGAGCCAGGATCCGGCGGTGTTCGCGGAACGTTTGAAGAAGCGCAAGGCGATGGGGTTCACGTATTTCAAGATGGACCTGGGGACGCGGCTGGTGGCGCAGAGGCCGGGAGCGGTGAATACGCGCGGGACGGCGACGGAGAAGGGGTTGGGATATTTGTGCGAGTACATCCAGGCGGTGCGCGATGCGATTGGATGGGATGTGCCGCTGGCGACGGACCATTTCGGGGCGTTGGATGTGAATGACAGCATCCGGTATGCTCGGGCGTTTGAGCGTTACGATCTGGCGTGGGCGGAAGACATGATTCAGGTGGGGCATCTGGGTGCGGGCGGCGACGCTCCGAAGAACTGGCGGGCGTATAAGGAGTTGACGCAGTCGACAGTGACTCCGATTGCGACGGGGGAGAGCCTGTTCGGATTGGAGGAAGGATTCAAGGATTTGATCGACAACCGGGCGGTGGACATTATTCATCCGGACCCGTTGACGTCGGGGGCGATTCGCGAGACGAAGCGAATTGCGGATTATGCGTCGATGCATGGGGTGCAGACGGCGATCCATTTTGCGGGGTCGCCGGTAGGATGTCTGGCCTCGGTGCATATGATCGCGACGTTGAAGGATTTCCTGGCGATGGAGAATCATGCCGTGGATATTCCTTGGTGGGGAGATTTAGTGACCGGGGTATCGAAGCCGGTTGTGGATCATGGGTTTATTACGGTTCCGGATACGCCGGGATTGGGAGTGGAGTTGGATGAGGCCCGGATCAAGGAACATATCCGCAAGGGCGGATACTTTGAGCCGACGCCGCAGTACGACGATTACATTTTGGATAGATTCCGGATTGGAGGGCCGTATCCGCACATTGATGAGAACGGGAAGCCTGTGGTGTCCCGGTAGGTTTCACGCAAAGCGGAGGGCCAGTCTGGGACTGGTCAGTGAGGGAATGAACTAAGGGAAGTTCATCGGGAGCCGCTTTCTCGCAAAGCCGCAAAGATGGCGCCAAGTTCGCAAAGGGCCCAGGCGTTAGTGCTTGGGGATTTGGGAGGTGAAATGTAGCGACTTTGCGGCTTCGTCGAGAGATGTGAAGATCGCAAATCGGAAGGTTCTCGCAAAGCAGAGGGCCAGTCTGGGATTGGTCAGCAAGGGAAGTTCATAACGAACGGCATTGAAGTTCATCGGGTGCCGTCAGGCTCGCCAAGGTGGATTTCTCAGAACAAGAGCTTCAATGCCAGTTGGATGTCGCGGGGTGAGTTTTGCTGGCCGTTGATGCGGCCGAAGTTGTTGGTGGTGATTGCGGTGGCGGGCATGGCGAATTGGACGCGATTGAAGGCGTTGAAGGCCTCGGCGCGGAACTGTGCCCGCACGCGCTCGTGAATGCGGAGGTTTTTGAAGACGGAGATATCGAAGTTGTTGGCGCCGGGGCCGCGGAGATTGGGCATCATGCGGGGGGCGTTGCCGAAGGTGAATGGGGCGTTGAGCGTGAAGGCCGTGGTGTCGAAGTAGGCTCCCAGACGGTCGGTGATGGGGCCGGTCTTGGTGGCGTTGGCGCCGGTCCAGTTGGGGCGCGTGGTGCCGGCGAAGGCACCGGGGTCGTTACCTCCGGAGATCTGCATGGGCGGTCCGCTTTGGAACATGGTGATGCCGTTCAGTTGCCAGCCGCCGGCGATCCACCCGAGGACGCCGCTGTTGAGATGGGACTTGCCGGGGCCGAAGGGGAGTTCGTAGACGTAGCTGATGACGAGTTGCTGGGGTGTGTCCCAACTGGCGAGGGCGCGTTCGCTGCGACGGTCGTAATAATTCTGCAGGGGCGCGCCGGAGAAGGATTCGCCGGGGAATCCGGTGAGGCTGGGGATGAGATCGTCGATGAGCTTGGACCAGGTGTAGGCGGCGAGAATGCTGAAGCCATTGGTGAGACGGCGCTCGGCTTTGAGGAACATGGCGTGATAGACGGATGCGCCATAGCTGGCGGTGCGGCTGGAGATGCCGAGGAATTGGGGATAGGGGCGCAGGGCCTGGCCTCGGGTAATGGTGCGCTCGGCGAGGGGGCCTTCGGTGATGATGCCGAAGTAGGGGTTGTTGACGCGAGTGTTGAGCTGCGTGCCGAGGGTCATGTATTCGGGGGCGAGCTGGTTGTATTCGAGGGTGCCGGCGAGGTTGATTCCGCGGGAACCGGAGTAAGCGATTTCAAAGACGAGATCGCCGGGTAGTTTGTGCTGGATGTCGAGGTTCCAGGATTGGCCGTAGGGGACACGCTGATTGCGGTCGATCATGTCGATGGCCTGGCCGAGATTGGTGAGGAGGCCGGCGGTGTTGCCGGGCGCTTTGCAGAAGCCTCTGGGGTAAGGATCGTTGAGGAAGGCGTTGGGGGTGAAGCCGCCATCGAGGCTGGAGTTGACGGCGGTGGTGCAGACGAAGCCGGTTTGCGGCTGGCCGTTGCCGTTGCGGCCGCTGCCCCAGCTGTTGGCGAAGAAGACGCCGTAGCCACCGCGGATGACGGAGTTTTTGGCGACGTTGTAGGCGAAGCCGATACGGGGTTGGAAATTGTTACGGTCCTTATCCCAGTGGCCGCGTGGCAGGCCGCCCAGGCCGGGGTACATGAGGCCGCCGCGGATCGGGGTGCCATTCGAGAGAGTGGAGGCGGCGTCGAAATTGAAGTTGGCGAGTTTGTTGTCGAGTTCGGTGCGGGGGGCTTCGTAGTCATAGCGGATGCCGAGGTTGAGAGTGAGTTTCGGTGATACTTTGTATTCGTCCTGCAGGTAGCCGCCGATGTAGTTTTGCTGGAGATTGGTGAGGAGTTCAGTGGGGTTGTGTGTGCCGGCGGAGATGGCCCCGAGGAGGAAGGTGGCGTAGCCGAAGCCGGACTCCTGGACGGCGGAGAGGGCATCGGGACCTTGGGTGAACGCCTTGTTGAAGTTGTAAGTGCCGACGGCGTTGTTGTTGATGCGGGCTACGTATTTGCCGAAGTTGTAGAGGGCTCCGAATTTGTAGGTGTGCTTGCCGCTGATTTTGGAGAGATTGGCTTTGAGTTCGACGCGGTCGCCGATGTCGTGGGGATTGACGAAGCCGCCGAGGGCGACCATTTCGCCGGGGGCGATGGATGGGAAGCCGAGGGCCTTGCTGTTGGCGGCGAGGTAAGAGGGAAAGCCGAGTTGGGTGGGATCAAAGCCGTTGGATAGGGAACTGCGGGCGAACCAGAAGCGGACCCAACTGCCGACGAATTCACCGAAGAAGCTGGGGGTGAATGTTTTGGTGACTTTGAAGAGTGCGGAGGGGTGATTTTGCGGAGTGAGTGTGTAGGCGGGGCTGGCGATGTTGTCGGTGCCGAAGGTGCCAGGTTCGGTGATGGTGGTGGAGGATTTGGAGAAGCGGGCGGTGATCATGGTGCTGGAACTCCACTGGTGATCGCCGCGGATGGAGAAGTCGTTGGTGGGGCGGGTGCGGGCGCCGCTGAAGAAGAAGTTATTGAGGCTGGTGTTGGGATCGCCGAGGGAAGTGGGGGCAGGCATGTAGCTCTGGAGTTTGCCGGAGACGGGATTGATGCGCGCGGTGGGGATGGTGTTGCCGGGGAAAGGTGTGCGGATGAAGCGCGATGGATTGTCGGGGTTGGCGCGAGTGGTGAGGGGATCGTGGATGGCGATGAGGCGTCCGGCGCTGGTGAGGGTGCGGGAGAAATCGCCGCGGCGCTGGAGATCGGTGGGGACGCTGGTGGTGCGGACAACGGGATCGGAGAAGCGAAGGGCTTCGAAGCCGAAGAAGAAGAAGGTGCGGTTTTTGATGACAGGGCCTCCGATGGTGCCGCCGAATTGGTTATAGCGGAAGGTGGGGCGGGGACGGCCGGAGAGGTTGGAGTAGAAATCGTTGGCGGCGAGGACGTTGTTGCGGACGAATTCGAAGAGGCTGCCGTGGATTTCGTTGGTGCCGCCCTTGGTGACGATGTTGATGACGGCGCCGCCGGAGTTGGCGTATTCGGCGCTGAAGTTGTTGGTTTGGACTTTGAACTCCTGGATGGATTCGACCTGGGCGCTGTATTCGGGGCTATTGAAAGCGAGGTCGGTGTTATTGCCGCCGTCGAGGGTGAACTGGTTCTGATTGGGGCGGGAGCCGTTGACGGAAAAGAACTGGTAGTGGCTTTCGAGGACGGGTCCGCCGGTGGTGGCGCGGGTGGTGCGAACGCCGGGGACGAGCATCATGAAGGCGTTGGAGTTGCGGCCCTTGAGGGGGAGATTTTCGACCTTTTCGGAGGTGACGAGGCCGCCCATGGAGTTGGTGCCGGCGTCGAGGAGTTGGGCGGTGTCGCGGACTTCGATGGATTCGGTGGCGGTGCCGATTTCGAGGGCGAAATCGAGTTTGGCGGTTTGCGCGACTTCGAGTTTGATGGCTCGGAAGACGGAGCGGAAGCCGGCGGACTGGACGTTGACGCGGTAGTTGCCTGGTTGGAGGAGGGGGACGGTGTAGCTGCCAATCTCACTGGATTTGGTTTCCCATTTGATGCCGGTGCCTTCGTTGGTGACGGTGATGGCGGCGGCGGGGATGATGGCGCCGGTGGAGTCAGTGATGACGCCAGTGATCTGGGCGGTGAGTTGGGCGTTGGCGCGCGCGGCGATGAAGATGAGCGCGAGGAGAAGCAGGACAGGGCTTCGGCGGTTCATAGGAGCAGCATCCTTCCCAGGACTGAAATGTCAGTAGTGGAAGTCTATAGCGGATGCGATGCGGACGTCAATGTCTTTTTGGCGGATTTTTCTGGTTAGAGCAGTTCATCTTTCATCGAGGAGATGATGAGGATGGTGCAGCCGTTTTTGGTGCTGGTGACGGTGTGAACGGAACTGGTGTGGGCGACCTGATAGTCGCCGGTTTTGAGGGATTGGCCGCCGACCTCGAGGTCGCCGGAAATGACATAGCAATGTTCCGGGCCGGCGTGACGGTGGGAGGGATAGCTGGTGCCAGGGTCCATTTGGATGAGGAGGGAGACGGTGTCTTTGGCAGGGTCGACGTAGAGCCGCTTGACGCGGATTCCTTCGATGTCGATAGGTTCCCAAGCGCCTTCCTCGGAGGCGATTTTGTGGATGGGGGCTGGTGGGGTATCGGACCAATCGCGCCAGACCTGGACAGATTCCTGTGGTTTGATGCCGGCGAGCAGCCGTGCGCGAAGCTCGGGACGGGGACGCAGGAGGGGGGCGGCGAAGGCGAGCCTTGCGCCTGTTTCGCTGCTGCGGGTGAATTTCCTCCCCATACTGTTCCTACGGATTGCTGGTGCGGATTGGATGTGATTATAGCTGGATTTCTCGCGAGCCTGGAGGAACGCGGTGTTAGGGCTTGCCGGTGAGCCAGGAAAGGAGTTCGCGGCCGGAGGATGAGGTCATAGAGGTGAAAGTCGATCCATCCTCCTTGCCGGAACCAGATCCACCGCTACCGAATCCTCCAGCCAGGCGGCGGGATCGTTTCCCGCGCCATTGGAAAACGCGCCTGATCCGCCGCCGGGATGGGATGGAGAGTGGCTGGATTGGAAAGCTGGATGTCGTGCGGATTGGTTATGCCGAACCCTGATGAAATGAGTCAAGCGCTGACCCGCTTGAGAGATGGGACTGGGTTGTGTTTGGAGGAATTCCTAGGAAAGTGGCGTGTCCAGCCCCAGTTCCAGGAGCGAGGAGGCGGTGAGCGCACGATGGGCCAGGTCTTTCAGAGCTTCGGCGGAGTGCATTTGCTCGATTCGGGCAATGACGCCGCCATCGACAGCGCCAAAGCGTGTGGTGAGAACATCCAGGAGCATTTCGCGGAGGGCTTCCACACGGCCTTCGACGCGCCCTTGCAGCATGCCCTTTACCATGCCGCGCTCTTCCCAACTGGTGACGTACTCCACGATGGTCTCCTTGTCCTCCGGCCGCAACTTCGCCTCGTCCAGCTTCCTGCTGAAAGCTTGCTCCTCCCGCTGATTCATCCGTAAATAGGAATCCACGAACGCTCCAATGAGCCGCATCCGAGCCGGGTCCAGCCGCAACGTCAGCATCAGCCGCAGACATTCCAACATCACCAGCGGCCGGTCTCTTGCTGCTATTTCATTTTAGCCATCAGTGCGCTTGCCACGGGATTGGGTTTTTTCACGAACTTCCGCCATGGCAGCCGGTTCAACTGCACCACGCGATACTGAAACCGTAATACCTCACCATCGGCGAAGCGCACTCGATAGGAGTCTGGCTCGCGCCGCGTTGGTTTATCGTGGGAGTAGATCACAATCGGAAATACGGGGCAATCGTACTTCTCCGTCAACAGGGCGAAGTAGCGGAAGAAGCGGCGCGGGAACTCGCGCGAAGTAGTGCTCTGGTGTTCGGTATGGACAATCAGGAAGGCCTGATTGTCTTTGAACCGGGCTCGATGGACGAGGCAAGTGTGGGGAAGAACAACTCAAGAAACTCGAAGAAAAACGTCTCGAGCAGGATCTTGAATCTTTGGTCGTGATCAATGGCAAGCACGGGACCGGTATCGGATGTACCGCCCATGGCCTCATTGTGACTGGAGCTAACGAACTGAGTCAACCTTCCGAGCTAAGGCCTGTCCCACGACTGGTCCGATTTCTTCGGCCATACGTAGGAAGCCGAGGTCAGTGGGGTGGGAACCATCGACGGTGCCTTCGCCATCGAGACCCAGGAGGTTTGTTCCGGAGACGTAGTACAAATTTTGGTCGCCTTCGGCCTTGAGCTTCTCGTAGATCACACGAAGAGCGCGGTTTTTCTCGCGGGCTTGTTCGGGACGTGAGGAAACTGCCTCGGCCTGGGTGTAGATGACGTTCTCGATGAGGATAATTGGCGTGGTCGCGTGGGCTTTGCGGAGCGTGCGAAGAAAGGGCTCCGTGCGCTCATTGACCATGGCGACGGTGCCGAGGTTGGGGAGGGAATCGTAGACGTAGACGGCCGGGTCGAGTTCGGCGAGGAGTTGGGCGATTTCGGGTTCGGAGAGGGCGTTGCCGGAGAAGCCGAGGTTGATGGTGGGGTAATCGAGGCGGCGGCCGATGATGCTGGTGTAGACCATACCGGGGCGGGAGGCGCAACCACCCTGCAGGATGGAGGTGCCGTAGAAGAGGACGGGCTTGCGGGTGTCGGGCGGGAGAAGTTCGAGTTTGGCGCCTTCGGGGACTCCGACGGAGATGGATTCGATGCCGTTGTAGAGCGGGAGGTAGAGGAGGTATTCGCGAACCGGACCCTTGTAGTTCTGGACGAGGGCCTGCTCGTTGGTTTTCTTTTCGGGGCGGCCGTTGGCGATCCAGCGCCACTGGCCATCCTGTTTGACGTAAAGATCGAGGCCGCTGACTCCGGTGGCCGGCATGTGGGGGAGCGCGAGGTTCTCTTTCATGACGGTCCAACGGGCATGGATGGCGGGCGCTCCGGTAGTGAAGCGGACACGCATTCCGGCGCTGTTGCGGGAGAGGGACCAGACGGCGGGGCGGATGGCTTTCTCGGCCTTGGCCGGCATGCGGTCAAACGGGGCCTTGGTATCGCGCCAGCCCTGGCCTTCGATGTCGGACTGCCTGATGTCGGTCCAGGCGATGGTTTGCGCGGAGAGGGCCGCGGCGGCGTAGAGGAGGATCAGGAAGAAGCGCATGCCAGGATCTTATTTACCACATCGGCGGCGGAGTAGTCGATGCCTTCGGGGGGCAGGAATGCGGAGACACCTGTGAGGCTGTCCCCGGCGGTGATGAGTCCTTTTTCGACGTAGCCGGTGGCGCGGGTCTGTGGAAGGCCGATGTTGGCAAGCAGGGCGTTACACAAACATTTTCGCCCATCGGTGTTTTCTGGTTTTCCGCCTTTGGCTTCGTGCGTGGTGACGGGCTCGGCGGAGCAACGGTAGTTGATCTTGCCGTCTTCGGTGAAGTAGGGCTCGCGGAGGACGCCGAGGTCACAGACGCGGGTGCGTTGGGCGTAGGTGCCCGGGTGGGCAACGGAGTCTTCGAGCTGGACAACCTTGAAAGGGAAGTTGGTGGGTGACGCCGTGGGGTCAGTGAAGACTTTCGCTGTGCCGGCGGCGACCTGTTGGAGCACGGATTCGCGGTAGTAAGGGCTGAGGCCGGTTTCGGTGCAGAAGGCGAATGGTGTGCCGACCTGGATGCCGGCGGCTCCGGCGGCGAGGGCCTCGCGCAGTTTTTCGGGAGTGCCGTAGCCACCCGCGAGCCAGAACGGGACGCCGAGCTCGCGGAGTTTGGCGAGATCGACCTCGTCGCGTTCGCCGTAAATGGGCTCGCCTGCTTCGCTCAGTTGCAGCTTGCCGCGAGGTGGCGCGTTGTGGCCGCCGGCGGTCGGTCCTTCGACGATGAAGCCATCGACAGCGCCATTGGCTTTGCGGAGAAGCGTGACAGCGAGTGTGTTGGAGGCGATGATGGGCAGGAAGATGGGGCGCGTGAGCGGCGGAAGGGGACGCTCCATGTATTCGGCGGGGTTGAATTCGAGGTTGACGGGATCACCTGTGCCGGCAACGTGGAGCGGATACGTGGCGGGCTGGTGCTGGGCGAAAGCGTCGAGTACGCCTGGGATGCGAATGGGGATGCCGGCGCCCATGAGGACGTAGTCGACTCCGGCGAGCATGGCTCCGTAGATGGAGGGCAAGTGCGGGAGTTGGGCCTTTTCGAGGAAATTGATGCCGACGGGGTTGGTGTGTCCCTCTTTGGCGAGCCACACTTCGACGAAGTTGGCGATGACCGTGAGTTCCTTGAGGTGGCGGGGGCTGTCCTTGGAGTGCATGGGCGGCGATTTGTAGGGGGCGTTGGCCGCTTTACCTCCTTCGATGAACCAGGCGCTGCGAACGCGCTCGGCCATTTCGGGGAACGGGAAATGATCGAGGGCGCGGCGCATATGGCCGTCAGGATCGCCGTCCTGGAGGCGGCGGACAAGGATTTGATCGAGAGCCGTACCGGAAACAACGCCGAGTTGGCCGAGGCGGGAAACAGAGTTGGCAAGACGCCAGTGGGAGACTCCTGCTCCCATCCCGCCCTGGATGATGGTGGGGTGGAGGGACATTGGCTAAGTCCCATTATGCCCCTTTATGGATGTGGGGAATGTAATAGTTTTGTGGCTCAGACTCGCATGTCGTAACCCTGACGTCGCATACCGTCGATGATGGCGTCGCGGATGGCGGTGACTTCGTCGTTGGAGAGCGTGTGATCGCGGGAGGCGACGACGAGGCGGAAGCTAATGCTCTTTGCGCCTTCGGGGAGTGGGGCGCCTTCGTATTGGCGCAAGAAACGGATGGATTCGAGTTGCGGGCCGGCGAAGGAGCGGATGAGTTTTTCGACGTCTCCGGAAAGCGTGCGGCGCTGGCCGATGACGGAGAGATCGAAGGCGCTTTCGGGGTAGCGGCGGACGGGCTGATAGCGCTTTTCGGGCGAGCCCATGGCTTCGATTTGGCCGAGGTTGAGGTCGAGGACGACGGCGCGGCCTTCGACGAAAATGGGGTGGAACTCGAAGAGGCGTCCGACGGTTTCGCCACGCCAGACGACTTCCGCCGTTCTGGTTGGGTGTTCGTGGACGGCGGGCTGCGGGGCAGGGCGTAATTCACAGCCGGGGAGGATGCATTCGGCGAGGCGCTTCACTTCGTAGAGCGGGCCGGCTTCTTTCGTCTTTTGGTAGATGGCAGCGGCGAGATGGGGGACTTCTTCGGGGAGGGAGTTGTCGCGCTTGTGGATTTCGTTTCCGATCTCGAAGAGGCGGAATTCGTCGAAATGTTTGCTGTTTTCCTGGATATTTTTCCAGATGCCGGGGACGAGCGTGAAGCGGAGCAGAGCTTGATCGACGGAGATGGGGTTAGCGACGATGACGTGCGCGGCGGGATCGAGGGAGAAGCGGCGGGCGTCGTCCTCGCTGAGGAAGCTGTAGTTGTAGACTTCGTCGAAGCCTTGGGCGGTGACGAGCTGGCGAAGCTGGCGGTGGAAGCGGCGGCGCGGGTTGTCGGCGGGGACTTCGGTAGGAGTGACGGGGGCGACGGGGGTGATGGTGGCGTAGCCGATCATGCGGCCGATTTCCTCGATCAGATCATCCTTGATGGAGATATCTTTGGTGGCGCGCCAGGAGGGGACGGTGACGGAGAAGACTCCTTCGGATGAGGGCTCGACGGTGAAGTGGAGGGCTTCGAGGATGGAGCGGACTTCCGCTGCGGAGATCTCGCGGCCGAGTTTGCGGACGAGCCAATCCATGCGGAGTTCGATTACAGGAGCAGGCTTGGGGGGCGCGGCGAGGTCGGCGAGTCCGCCCACGAGGCGGATGCCGGGGCTGACGAGTTCGAGAAGCTCGACGGCCCGGGCGAGGGCGCGGACGCTGTTGACGGGGTCCTGCGATTTTTCGAAACGCATGGAAGCGTCGGTGCGGAGCTTGATGCGGGAGGAGGTGCGGCGGATGTTGGCGGCGTGGAAATTGGCGCTTTCGAGGACGAGGCGGGTAGTGGAATCGTTGATGGCGGAATGCGCTCCACCGATGACGCCGGCGAGAGCGATGGGGCCTGCCGAGTCGGCGATGACGAGGGCTGCGGGCGTGAGCGGGTAGGTTTCGCCGTTGAGGGCATCGGCGCTCTCGCCTTCGCGGGCGTTGCGCACGAAGATGGTGTCGCCGTGCAGCTTGTCCGCATCGAAGGCGTGCATGGGCTGGGCCAGTTCCGCCATGACGTAGTTGGTGACGTCGACGATGTTGTTGATGGGGTTGAGGCCGAGGATCTGGAGGCGGTGCTGGAACCAGAGTGGAGAGGGCTGTACGGTGACGTTTTCAAAGACGAGGGCGCTGTAGCGCGGGCAGAGGGTGAGGTCTTCGATTTCGATTTTGACCGGTGCGGGCCCTTGGGGGATGCGCGCCATGTTGACGGGATCGCGGAGGGGTTTGCCGGTGATGGCGGAGACTTCGCGAGCCATGCCGTGGTGGCCCCAGAGGTCGGGGCGATGAGTGAGGCTCTTGTTGTCGACTTCGATGAGGTGATCGGGTTGGAGGCTGGGGAGGGGTTGGCCTGGTGTGGCGCCGTCGAGCTCGACGATGGTTTCGTGGTCTTTATTAATGCCGAGTTCGCGGGCGCTGGCGAGCATGCCGTCGCTTTCGATGCCGGAGACAACGCGCTTGCCGATGTGGGTGCCTTCGAGGTCGGTGCCGGAAGGGACGTAGGCGGTGATGAGCCCGGCGCGGCAGTTTGAGGCGCCGCAGACAAGGGTGCGCTCGCCGAGAGGGCCGGCGTCGATGCGGGCTTTTTGGTTGTGCGAGCCGGGGATGGGTTCGGCTTCCAGCACGCGGGCGGCGACGACCTTGGCGAAGTGGGCTCCGGCTTCTTCGACGCCTTCACATTCGGCGGTCTTGATGCTGATGAGCTGCATGAGCTGCTGCGGCGGCGTGTCGAGGCCGTCGACCATTTCGCGGATCCAATTGTAGGAGAACTTCAAGAGAGTGTTCCTCGTTCGTAGTCAGGGGAGAATTTAGAATTGGCGCAGGAAGCGCAGGTCGCCGCTTTGGAGCCAGCGGATGTCGTCGATCGCGTAGCGCATCATGACGAGGCGGGTGAGTCCGAGGCCGAAGGCGAAGCCGCCCCACTGATCGGGATCGATGCCGCCCATGCGGAGGACGTTTGGATGGACGAGGCCGCAGGGGAGGAGTTCGACCCAGCCGCTCTGTTTGCAGACCGGACAGCCGGAGCCGTTGCAGATGAGGCACTGGATGTCGAGTTCGAAGCCGGGTTCGACGAAGGGGAAGTAGCCGGGGCGGAGGCGGACGGTGACTTCGCGGCCGAAGATGTGCTTGAGCAGCGTCTTCATGAAGTAGAGCATGTGGGCGATGGAGACGTTGCGATCGACCATCATGCCTTCGAGCTGGTAGAAGGTGTGTTCGTGGGAGGCGTCGACCTCTTCGTTGCGGAAGACGCGGCCTGGGGCGATCATGAGCAGCGGCGGGCCGAGTTTGGCCATACCGCGGACTTGCACGGGCGAGGTATGGGTGCGGAGGCACTGGCCGGCGGTGAGCCAGAAGGTGTCCTGCATGTCGCGGGCGGGGTGATCGGGGGGAATGTTGAGGGCGTCGAAGTTGTTGTACTCGCTTTCGACCTCGGGACCATCGAGGACGGCAACGCCCATGGATGTGAAGAGATCTTCGAGTTCCTGCTGGATGCGTGTGAGCGGGTGGAGTGCGCCAGGACGCGTACCGGGGGCAGGGAGCGTGACGTCGAGCCATTCGGCGTCGAGGCGGGCAGCGAGGGCGGCATCGGCGAAGGATTTCAGCCTCGCCTCCAAGGCGGATTCGAGGGAGTTTTTCGTGGTGTTGAGGAGCTTGCCGATGCGGGCGCGGTCGTCTGGCGTGAGCTTGCCCATGCCTTTGGAGACTTCCGCGAGCGCGCCTTTACGGCCAAGGACTTCGACGCGGACGGCTTCGAGGGCATCGGGGGAGGAGGCGGCATCGATGCGCTGCTGGGCGGATGTGGCGAGGGCTTGGAGTTGGGATTCGAGCATGTTGGGGAAAACTTTTATTTTAGCGCTTGGGGCGGGGGAGAGGTGACCCCGTTTCGAAGGGAAGCACGCATAGGTTGATGGAGCTCAGATTCGTTTCAGGAGAGCAAGGATATGCGTGGACTAAGGATTACTGCATTGCTGATGGGGACGTGCTGGTTGGGAATGGGGGCCGTGACGTATCAGATTCCCAATGAGGATGGGACAGCAGAGGGGGCAATGGGACCAATCACGCCCCTGGGAAGTGGGTATTTGATTTGGATGAATCACTTCGTAGTGCAGGCGGGTGGGGAGAACATCAAGCAGGTTCAGATATCGTACGGTTGTACGAGTCCGGGATGCCAGTTTCCATCGCCGTTTTCGACGCCGTTCACGACGTTTCCCGTGTATTTGTGGCAGGGGACGAGCAACAATCCCGCAGGAGCGACGCTGCTGACGCAGACCAACAATGTAACGATTCAAGCAGGGGACGCCAATACGAACACGTTTCTTACGCTGGATCTGAATCCGCCGTGCTGCCTGACGCCGGGGACACACATTTTTGTGGGCACCGTGGCGAACCTTGCGGCGGCTGCTCCTGGATTTTTGCCGGCGGGGTTCGACCTGACACCCGGGAGTATCTTTGGCGAGAGTTGGTTTCAGTTGGGGACGACAGCAGCCATTCCGAACCTGAACACGTTGGGCGGTGCGTATCAGTCGCTGGCGGACGCCAACTTCCTGATTCGCGCGGTGGGGGAGGAATGTCCTGAGCCAGGGACGGTGGCGTTGGGCGGATTGGGGCTAGTTGCGATATTCATTGGGCGCGCGAAGCGTCGATTTGCCGGCGAATGAAGGGCTTGTTGGGGAGGCGCCGGTCCCAATGTTCCCACAGTGCGAGGCGTCGCTGCGCCCAGGCGTTGCTTTCTTCCTGCTGACCGATTTGGTGGTGTGCTTCGGCAAGCGCCGCGTAGATGGCAGAAATGGTGCCCGCATGGCGGAGGTTGTGTTCGGGGTCGGGCTTCGAAGCAAGGACCTTGTTCAACAACTCCTGGTTGAGTTGGATGGCCTGTTTCTGGTCTCCTGTGCCGGCATAGTAGTCGGCTGCGGCGCGCAGAACGGTCTCGGCCTCGTGGGAGGGGGGAATGCTCGCCACTGGATACTGCTTTGTCTGGTGGAGCAAGCGGAAGGCTTCTTCAATTCGGGTTTTGGCCTCGGCGTTTCGTTTCAATAAGTGCAATGGATAAGCGGATCCCGCCAGCAACTCTGCTTCTCCTCTTCGCGCCTTGACGTTATTCGGAACCTGGCGGAGGAGACGAATGCCGCCGTCGTAGATCGCCAAGGCACGGGCCGGATCGTGCGCGTAGAGGATTGCGCCCAATTCACGGCATACCTGCGCGGAGAGTGTGCGCGCATGGGAATCGTTGGCGTCCTCTTGCGCGGCTTGTTCAATCAATTGCCAGGCTTTTTCCAAGGCGGCGATGGCATCGGTGGTGCGATTCAGGTTCAAACCAGAGCGGCCGCCGAGGATCAGTCCTTCGCGGTAGAGGATGTTGACGCGAACGACCCAGATGCGCCTGTCCTGGGGCAGTTGTTCGAGTCTCCCGTAGGCCTGCCGGATGGCTTCGATTGCCGCTTCGGGATCCCCTGTCAGGCGCAATGAATCGGCCATCACGCTGAGCCCGTCTGCGCCTCTGAGGTGCCCGGTGGGTGTTGCCGGCAGGATCTCGGTGGCGCGGCGAACATAGCGGATCGAATCCTCGAAGAGGTCCTGGTTTTTGTGCATGAGGCCAATGTTGGAGAGAATACGGGCTGACTCCTGGCGCGATTCGTTGGTGAGATTGCTGGTATTGAGGAGGGTCTCGATGAGGGCCGCGGCCTTTTTGCCATGGGTGAATGCCGACCGCGAGTCGCGGCGGAAACTGTCGGCAAGTATCATCAGTCCTTCGGCAATCGATGCCGACGTTAATAACGCTTTGCTGTTGTTGGGTGAAGCCGTGAGCACCTGATCCACAATGCCCTGCCCCTTCAGAAGACTGGCTTCGGCTTCTTTGGCGTTGCCAAGGTTGGGGGTGGTGGGAACACCTTGGGCACGAGCCAACTGAAGATAGGAGTTGCCAACTTCGAGGGCGAAGTCCTGATCGCGATGGGCATCGGGCTCGAGCGCCTCGAGATATTCCTTGGACATTCGAACAATCTCGTGGCGGGCTTGCGTCGAGCCCTGCAGGCCCACCATGAGGTTGTCGAGCGCAAGCACTTGATTGGCAAGCTGCCGCACCTGGGCAAAGCGTTTCTGGGCTTTGGTGCGTTCCGAATTGGCAATCAACAGGCCGGCCGTGAGGCCGACCACGGTCACGGCTGCCGCGGTGGCCGGCACCCAGTAACGCCTCAACAGTTTTCTCGCGACATAGTACTTGTCGCCGGCGCGAGCCTGCACGGGTTTGCGATCGAGGAATGCGCGCAGATCCGCGGCCAACTCATCGACGGTGGCGTAACGCTCCTCCGGCTCATGGCGCAACGCTTTGCGCAAGACAAAATCGAGATCACTGGCGATGGAGGGATTCAAGCTGCTGGCGAGGGGGATGCTCTTCGTTCCGGACGCCACTTCCAGGGCCTGCGAGGTGCCCGCTTCGCCCTCATGCGGGGAATGGCCGGTCAGTATTTTGTACAAGACGGCGCCGAGGGAGTAGATATCGGTGGCTGTCGTCTGCGCCGCACCACGAAGTTGTTCGGGGCTGGCGTAGTTGGGTGTGAGCATGCGCTCCACGGTGCGTGTGGCGTCGCTGGTGTCGCTCAAGACCTTAGCAATGCCGAAATCGAGCAGTTTGGGCTGGCCGGAGGTATCGACGAGGATGTTGGAGGGCTTCAGATCGCGATGGATGATGAGGTGGCGATGGGCGTGCGAAACTCCTTCGCACACGCGAGCGAAGAGAGCGACGCGGCCGCGGATGTCCAACTTTCGGGCATAGGCATCGATGGGGATACCCTCCACATACTCCATTACGAGATAGGGGCGGCCTCCGGTGTGTCCGGCGTCGAGCAGTCTGGCGATCGAAGGGTGGCTGAGGTTGGCGAGCAACTGGCGTTCGCGCAAGAAACGGTCGCGCCAGGCAGGGCGCTCAATGTCCCAGCGCAGGAGTTTGACGGCCACCTGCTGGCGGATCTCGCCATCGGTGCGTTCGGCGAGGTAGACCGCACCCATGCCGCCAGTGCCGATGGTCCGTATCAGTTTGTACGGGCCGCACTGTTCGGGGATGCCTGGGTGGTCGGGTGGCAGAGCTTTCTGGGCTATGCGGCGGACCGAATCGGTGAGGTCACGGGAGCCGCGCGAATCGAACTCAAGGAGGGACTCAACTTCCGCGCGCAGTTCTTGGGAAATGCCTCGTTCGGTGAAGTACCGTGCGCGATCCGGGCCGGAAAGATCGGCGACTTCAGCGAAAAGATCCGGCACTTCAGGACTCATCTTCCCCTCGTCGCTGCATTATACAGCGATCTGAGTGGCGCTTCAGAATGTGATGCGGGCCGCGAGTTGGACGGCGCGGGCGGCGCGGGCGCTGCGGATGGTGCCGAATGCGGGGGCGCCGACGCTGGCGGCTGGTAAACCGAAGTTGGTTTGGTTGAAGGCGTTGTAGAGTTCGCCTCGGAACTCGACTTTCCAGCGCTCGGTGACCTGGAAGTTCTTCATCAGGTTGAGATCGAAGTTGACCAGGCCTGGAGACCGCAGCGTGGAGCGGCCGACGGTTCCGAACAGGAACTGCGCGGGGACACGGAAGGCGTCGATGTTGAACCAGCGGTTGATGGATTGTTCGCCGGTATTGGGATCGCCGATGATGTCGGCGCGGAGGCCGCCGGAGGGAAAGGCGTTGGTGTTGTTGACGGAACTGAAGACGGTGAAGGGCGCGCCTTGCTGGAAGTTGACGAGCGCTCCCGTGCGCCAGCCACCAAGCAGGGTGCGCGTGATGCCGGGGTCACGGAAGAAGGGCAGATCGTAGACGCCGCTGAGGATGGCGCGGTGCGGGATGTCGCTGCCGCTGCGGCCGCGGTCGAGACGGCGGTTGTAGAAGTCCATGTAGTTGCCGGTGCTGCCGATTTCGGTGAAGGATTCCACGTCATCGATGAACGTCGAGTATGTGTAGTGGGCCAGCAAGGAGAAGCCTTTGCTGAAGCGGCGCTCCACTTTGACGAAGCCGGCGTGGTAGCTGGAACTGCCGATAGCCGGGTTGATCAGCGTGACGTTGCTGAATTGTGGGAACGGGCGGCGGGATTGGGCGTTGCCGGGCCCGATCAGTTCCGGACGCACCTGATTGATGGACATGTCGTTGGCGGTGAGGTGGCGGCTTTGGTTGCCGATGTAGCCGACTTCCAATAAAACATTGGGCAGCAATTCTGTTTGGATGTCGAGGTTGTACTGGTAGCTGTCGGGGGTGGCGCGGTTGCGTTCGAAGAAGCTGACGGCCGTGGTGGGGGTGGCTCCGGGAGCGACCGCGCCGAAGCCGTCGCCGAGCTGATCGATGGGCGTGCGCGGGACGGATGGAAAACCTTCGCGGAGACGCATGGCGCTGGTGATGCCGACTTCGCTCGCGTTGATGCGCGAGTCCGTGGAGAAGCCGAGCGTGGCTGCGGTGGCGACGATGCCGCTCACTGTGGGTCCGTAGAAGATGCCTCCGCCGCCACGGAGGACGGTCTTGCTGAGGAGGCGATAGGAGAAGCCAAAGCGCGGGCCGAAGTTGTTGGGATCGAAATCGTAGGAGGATCGCGGGACACCGTTGCGTCCGGCGAAAGTGATGACGCCGGGCGTGCGGGAGACGGGGTTCGCCTTTGTCATGTCGAAGGCGTTCATGCGGTCGTCTTCTACGGTGCGCGGGACTTCGGCTTCCCACCTCAGACCGAAGTTGAGGGTGAGCCGTTCGCTCACGCGCCAATCATCCTGCACGTAGGCGGCGTAGTAGGCGGCGTGCGAAGCAATGACATCGGGCCGGACGATGTTGGCGGCGTTGACTTCGCCGAGGAGGAATGACGCGAATGCATTGCCGGTATTGTTGTTGCCGACTTGGCCGGTGATTTGCGGCACGAAACTGAAGTTGCCGGAGGAGGAAGTATCGGTGTCATCGCGGTTGTAGCCGTAACGGCCTTCGAAGCCGAACTTGAGGGCGTGTTTGCCGCGGAACCAACTGACGGCGTTCTGGGCCTGGATGTCGCGGATCGGGGTTTGTAGACGGAAGGGCGCTGCGCCGAGTCCCTGGTAGCCGGTGATGCCAATGATGGGGAAGGCAACGTCGGAGACGCCTTTAAGGCCGAGTGCGGAGGCATAGCCGCCATCGCGGCCGGGGCGTGTGTTGATGTTTTTGCGCTGGACCCAGCCGAGACGGAATTCGTTCAGAAGTGTGGAGGAGAAGGTGTGCGTCCACGCACCCAGCAGGCTTTGGGTGCGGCCTTCGGTGATGGTGGCGGCGGCATCGGCGGGGACGTAGTCGCCGTATACACCGGGGTTGTTGTTGCCGTTGTTGTTGATGTAATAGCGGACCATCAGCGTGTCTTGCGCACGGAACTGGTGATCGACGCGGGTGACGAAGATGTCGCGATCGAACTGGGGGCGTGTGTTGAGCGCAAAATTGTTGGCCCCGGTGATGGTGCCGGGTTGGTTGGGATTCGGATAGGCTGCTGCAATATTCTTGGCCACGGAATCAATGCGGCTGGCGGGGATGATGTTGCCGGGAAAGGCGGTGCGGACGCGATTCACGGTGGTGGCGGGATCGAAGATTTGGACGACGGCTCCGGCGGCGTTGCGGGTGTTGGAGAAGTCGCCAAGTTTCTGCTCAGGGGTGGGCAGTGTCTGCTGGACGTTGCCGCCGGTGACCTGCTGGGTGCGTTCCCAACTGGCGAAGAAGTGCGTTTTGTCCTTGCGAATGGGACCGCCGATGGCGCCGCCGAACTGATGCTGGCGGAACTTGGGGCGAGTGGCGGCGAAGAAGTTGCGAGCATCGAAGGCTTCGTTGCGGGCGTATTCAAAAACGCTGCCGCGGAAGGCGTTGGTGCCGGAGCGGGTGGAGAGGGTGATGACGCCGCCGGTGGAGTGGCCATGCTCGGCGGTGTAGTTATTGGAAAGAATGCGGAACTCCTGCATGGCTTCCATGGGGAGGCTGGTTTGTTGTTGGGGGACGGCGAGTCCGACGACGTTGGTGACGTTGCCGCCATCGAGGTTGAACTGCTGGTTGCGCATACGACCGCCGCCGACGCTGAAGATGGGAAGGTTTTCGCCGCCTCCGCCCTGGCTTTGGACTACGGCCGCGGGAGAGAGGACGATCAACGCAGTGGCCGCGCGATTGGGCAGAGGCATGCCTTCGATCATCTGGCGCTCAATCAATTGGCCGGTAGTGGCGCTTTGAGCTTCGAGCAGTGGTGCGGAGGAAGTGACCTCGACGGTTTCCTGCACGGCGCCGACTGTGAGGGTGAGATCGAGTTGTAGAGTCTGACTGACTTGAACGGTGATGCCGCGGCGGAGGAGGCGTTGGAAGCCGCCTGCTTCCACTTCGACACGATAAGTGCCGGGGATAAGCGACGCCGAGTGATAGATGCCACTCTCATTGGTTTCGGTGGAGGCGGCAACGCCGGACTCTTCATTGACGATGGTGACGCGGGCTTTGGGAATGCGTGCGCCGGTGGAATCCTGAACGGTTCCGGTGAGCATGCTACCGCCGGACTGAGCGAACAGACTGAAGGCGGTGAGGGCGAGGATGAGCAGACGTTGCATCATGATATTTCTCCTTATGAAGCTCAGGCCGGGCGGCGGTAGTTGGGGTTGGGGCGCGGCACGGCGGCTTTCGTGCGTTCCAGGAAGGCTGTAATGAGCGCGTTCATTTCCTTGACGCGAGCCGGTTCCTGGGCGGCGAGATTCTTGGTTTCGCTGAGGTCGGTTTTGAGGTTGTAAAGTTCGAGCTTGTCGGACTGGTCGTCGTTTTCGCAGTAGAAGCGAATGAGCTTCCAGTCGCCTTTGCGGACCCATGTGCCGGGGGTGTTGCCGGTGAGCGGGGTGTAGTGAGGGAAGTGGCAATAGAGGGTGTCGCGGGTGAGCTTCCCGCCTTTGAGGGCGGGGCGGATGTCGATGCCGTCGAGGGTGAGATCGCCGTGTGGCTGGAGGCCGGCCATTTGAAGAAGAGAGGGATAGAAGTCGATGCTCTGGACGAGTTCGTGACTGACCGCGCCGGGTTTGGTTTGGCCGGGCCAGACGACGATGCAGGGTTCGCGGGTGCCGCCTTCGTAGAGTGTGGCCTTTCCGCCCTTGAGCGGAGCGTTGCTGGTGGCGGGGATGTTTTCGAACTCGGGGTGCATGAGGCCGGGCTTGGTGAGGGGCCAATGGACTCCGCCATTGTCGGAGAAGAAGACGAAGATGGTGTCGTTGCGGAGGCCGGCCTGGTCGATGGTTTCCAGGAGTTTGCCGACTGCGTTGTCGAGCGATTCGACCATGGCGGCGTACATGGGATTGCGCTGCGGGTTATTGGGGTCGATGAGCGGCTTGTATTTGTCGATGAGGGCTTGCTTGGCTTGCCAGGGCGAGTGCACGGAGAAGGCCCAATAGCTCATGTAGAAGGGTTTGTCTTTGTGATCGTTGATGAAGCGGGAAGCCTCGGTGGACATGCGGTCTTCGATGTGTTCGCCTGCGGCACCCTTATTGGGCCAGAAGCTCCAGGGGCCGAGGTAGCCACCGGCCGGGCCAGGGACGGGAGCGTGCGGCATGTCGACGTCGAAGCCCTGGTGGAGCGGGTCGTAGGGTTCGCGGCCGAGGTGCCATTTGCCGAAGTGGGCGGTGGCGTAGCCTGCATCCTTGAAGGCTTCGGCGAGGGTGAAGTATTCGGTGCGGAGGCGAGTCTTGGTGTTGGCCTGGAGTGCTTTGTGATGGGGCTGCGCTTTTTCACCGATGGTTTGTTCGAGGACCACTTCGGGGAGATGCGCGGCAGGTGATGTGATGCCGAGGCGGGCGGGCCACTGGCCGGTGAGGATGCTGGCGCGAGTGGGGGAGCAGAGCGGGCAGGCGGCGTAGGCGTTGGTGAAGCGCATGCCCCGGGAGGCGAGTTTGTCGATGTTGGGGGTGCGATAGAACTTACTGCCGGTAACGGTGGTGTCGCGCCAGCCGAGGTCGTCGGCGAGGATGAAGATGACGTTGGGCTTGCGCTTGGGCTGTGCCGCGGTGGCCGCACTGGCGCCGAGGAGGGCGGAGAGAAAGCGTCTGCGATCGACAGAGTGGCAGTTCATGATGGAAGACCCGGATGCGATTCTTTCATTGCCGGGCTCCAATTTCAACCGGCTCATCATTTCGCTGAGAGAACCAGGAAATCTACGGACAGCGGTATCTGTTGGCGATTTTGCATTTGTACGGGAATGACAGCCCATGATAGGCTGTTTCTCCAGGAGAAACGATGCGGTATCTGCTGGAATCGTTGCAGAGGGCCATTCGTGTGGTGGAGTTGCTGCAAGCCAATCCTGTGGAGGCCATTCCGCTGAGCCAGTTGTCGCGGGAGGCTGCGGTGAATAAGACGACGGTGCTCCGCATTCTGCGGACGCTGGAGCATTGCGGTTGGGTGGTGCAGGCGGCTCCGGGGCAGTACCGGCTGGCATTTCAACGAGTGGATGCGCGGCCACGCAGGGTGGGGTATGCATCGCGGGATGACCGGCTGGCTTTTCCGCTGGCGGTGAGTGAGTCGCTTGCACAGACGGCGGCTGGGCAAGGGGTGGAGTTCCTGCGACTGGACAATCGCGGCAGCCGGACGCAGACGCTAAAGAACGTGGAGCGAATGATCCGGGAAAAGGTGGAAGTGGCAATCGTGTTCCAGCCGGATGCGGCGCTGGGGCCGGAGATTGCGAGTTTGTTTCATGAGAGCGGGACACCGGTGATCTCGCTGGAGATGCCCATTGCGGGGGCGGCGTATTTCGGTGCGGACAGCTATTCGGCGGGAATTACGGCGGGGCGGGCCGCGGCGCGGCTGCTGTTGAAATCGGGTGTGCGGGCGGAGGAGTTGTTGATTGTGGGGAATCCGGGATTCGGTTCGCCTTCGGCGGCGCGGTTGAATGCGTTTCGGAAGGCGTTTCAGGAGCAGGATAAACGCAATGCGGCGATGATGGTGACGCAGGTGGAGGGGAACGGATCGTTTGCCAGCGGATTGCGGCTGACGCGGTTGCGGATGAAGTCGTCACGGAAGAGGCGGTGTCTGGTGGTGTGCCAGAACGATCCGACGGCGATGGGGGCGGCACAGGCAGTGGAGGAGAGTGGGCGGGCGGGGGAGTGGATGGTGTGGAGCTTTGGCGGCGCACTGGATGTGCGGATGGAATTGCGGAGAAAGGGGAGCCCGATGATTGGTGCGATTGGGTTGGCACCGGAACGGTATGGAGATCAGGTGTGGAATCTGGTGTCGGCGATGCTGGAGAAGCGCCCGGCGCCGCCCGCTTTGTTTGCGAGGATGCGCGTGCTCACCCGCGAAAACATCGGAGAGATGTACCCGCATGATCTCGAACTGAGCGCCGCGCAGAGCTAGCAAGCAGGGTTCGTTTCGGGGAAAGTCCCGTCTTGCTACCATTGATAGGATACATGCTTCGTTTTGAGACCGCCGGGGAGTCCCACGGCGAGTGCCTGGTGGCTACCCTTGTTGGACTACCTTCCGGCATACCCGTTTCACTCCCGACAATTAATCACGAACTTTGGCGCCGCCAGCAGGGCTACGGCCGTGGCGGCCGGATGAAGATTGAGACCGACACGGTGGAAATCGTGTCGGGAGTGCGTCATTCGCAGACGATCGGTTCGCCGATCGCGATGATCATTCGCAACCGGGACTGGAAGAATTGGACGGAGACACTCCCCGTGGAAGATTACGAGGGGAGCGGAGAGAAGAAGAAGCCGGTGGAACGGCCCCGGCCCGGGCATGCGGATTTGACGGGCGCGATCAAGTACGACTTTCCCGATGCGCGCTACATATTGGAACGGGCAAGCGCCCGGGAGACTACGGCCCGGGTGGCCGTGGGTGCGCTGGCAAAAACATTTCTATCGCAATTTGGCATTGAGATATTGAGCCACGTGATTGGCGTGGGCCAGGTGCGATTGGAACGCGAGGCCACGTGGGAAGAGATTGTTGCGCTTTCGAAGAAAGAAGAAGTGCTGCTGGGGTGCGTGGATGCGGAGACCGAGGCACGGATGAAGGAAGCCGTGGATGTGGCGTATCGCACGGGCGACACGATTGGCGGGATTTTCGAGGTGCGGGCGCACGGCGTGCCGCCGGGCCTGGGATCGCACATTACGTGGGACACACGGCTGGATGGGAAGCTGGCACAGGCGATTGTGTCGATGCAGGCGGTGAAGGGTGTTGAAGTAGGCTGCGCGGAAGAGCAGGCGACGTCGTATGGATCGAAGGTGCAGGATACGATTCATTACAACAAAGACGACCGGCGGTTTTTCCGTGGAGCGAACAAGGCGGGCGGGCTGGAAGGCGGGATGTCGAACGGGCAGGAGATCTTCGTGCGCGGGTTATTGAAGCCGATTTCGACGTTGCGCAAGCCGCTGGAGAGTGTGGACCTGGTGACTCGGGAGGCAGCACTGGCGGCGTACGAACGCAGCGACGTTTGTGTGGTGCCGGCGGCCGGTGTCATTGGGGAAGCGATGGTGGCGATTGTGCTGGCGCAGGCGTTTTTGGAGAAGTTCGGCGGTGACTCGTTGCGCGAGACGCGGCGGAATTATGAGGGGTATTTGGAGCAGGTTCGGGCGTTCTGAGTCTCTCGCCAAGCCGCTGAGACGCAAATTACGCAAAGGGCCCAGGAGTTAGTGTTGGAGATTTGGGTGGCGAAATGCAGCGGCTTTGCGGCTTCTCGAGAGATGCGAAGATCGCAAATCGGAAGGTTCTCGCAAAGCAGAGGGCCAGTCTGGGGCTGGTCAGTGAAGGAAGTTCATTAGGCGGCGTTCCGAGCGCAAAGGATCAGGGGGCGACAGGTACCCAAGTGTCAGGTTCGGGCAGAGGCCAGGTAGTCGAAACTGGCTCGGGAGAGGGTGAGGAAGATACTGGGGGTTAGCGCTCGGACCGTGCCGTATTGGGGGAGTGCATCGAAGAGCGCGCTTTCGCCGAAGCAGTCTCCGTCTTCGAGGATGATGGGGTGGGTGTTGGGCGCATCGATTTGCACTGCTCCTCGGACAATCATGTACATCGATGTGCCGAGGTCGCCGTGGTGGATGATAGTGTGGCCGGCCGGATGCTCCTCGGTTTGAAAGAGACGCGCGGCTTGGGCGAGGGTGTCATCGGACATGCCGAAGAAGACAGGGACAAGGCGCAGACGTTCGATCGAGACAGCGGCCTGGTGGCGGGTGGTGTTGAAGACGAAGCCTTGTTGACGATCCCAGAGATGCTTGTAAAGGCCCCCGGCGGCGAGGAGTTCGGTGTGTGTGCCCTGCTCGGCGAGACGGCCTTTTTCGAGGACGAGGATGCGGCCTGCGGTGACGACGCCGCTGAGACGGTGGGTGACGGTGAGGATGGTGCGATGGAGGCGGAGGCGCTCCAGCGTGGCTTGGATGGCGGCTTCCGTGGCGGGATCGAGGGCAGATGTGGCTTCGTCGAGGATGAGAATGGCGGGGTTCCGGACAAGAGCACGGGCGAGGGCGATGCGTTGGCGCTGGCCTCCGGACAGACGGCTGCCTCGTTCACCGGGGAGGGTATCGTAGCCGTCGGGCAGTTGCCGGATGGCGTCGTGCACTTCCGCCATGCGCGCCGCTTCCTCGACTTCCTGGCTGGTGGCGGAAGGGTTACCGAGGCGGATATTTTCGCGGATGGAGATATCGAACAGGAAGCTTTCCTGCGGGACGTAGCCGAAGATGGCCCGGTAGCCGGCGAGTGCGCAATCACGGATGGGGCGGCCGTCGATAGCGATGTGGCCGGAGTCGGGATCGTAAAGGCGGGTGAGGAGCGTGAGGAGAGTGCTTTTGCCTGATCCGCTTTCGCCGACGACGCCGATGAAAGCGCCACGAGGGATGGAAACGGTGAGGCCATCGAGAATGCGGGTGCGGCCGTCATAGCCGAATTGGACATTGTGAAATTGAATTTCGCTGAAGCTCGTGGGAACGGGTTGGGTTCCTTCGTCCGTGAGGCGGGGCTGCTGGGAGAGGAGGAATTGAATGCCACTGAGGCCGGCTCCGGCCTGGACCAGGGTGGGGATGAATTGAGTGACACTGGCGAGCGAGTAGCTGAGGCTGAGGTAGATGGTTTGGAAGGCGGCGAGGGCACCGACGGTGAGTGATCCGTGGCTGACGAGGTAAGCGCCCAGCGCGAGGAGGACGACCTGGAGCAGCATGACGCCGATATAGGCGGAGCGCTCGACGAGGCTGGAGAGCAGGCCCACACGAACCATGCGCGCGCGGAGATCGGTGAGGCGGGACAGATAGCCGGCGCGTGAGTGTTGTTCGAGGCTGAAGGTTTTGATGACGAGTTGGGCGTGAAGGTTTTCCTGCAGTGCGCCGAGCATTTTGGCCTCCTCGTTATTTTTGTGGCGGCTTTCACTGGCGAGGCGGCGGGCGAGGATGGCGGGAGTGAAGACGGTGAGCGGCCACACGAGCAGGGAGACCATCGCGAGCTTCCCACTGAGCACGAAGAGGAGGGCTGTGCCGGCGATGACATCGAGTGCGGGAAGGATGGACCAGGCGATGAGATTTGCCGCAGCGCGCTCCACGGCGGCGAGATCGGTGGTGAAACGGGCAAGCAGGTCCCCGGTGGGATTGACGGTGAAAAAGCCCATGGACTGGCGCTGGAGGTGATCGAACATGGCAAGGCGAACTTCCGAGAGCACGGTGGCGGAAAGGCGGGCGTAGGCGTAGTCGCGAAGGAGGCCGATGCCGGCGACGCAGAGGGCGCAGACGATGAGCGCGACGATCAAGGTGACGAGGAGTTGGTGGTTGCCGCCGAGCAGGCCATCGTCGACGATGTGACGGAAGGTGAATGGGACACCGGCGTAGTAACAGGCTTCGACGACCACGCCGAGCAGGATGGCGAGGCAGAGCTTGCGATGCGGACCGAGGAAAGTGCGCAACGCGGCGCGGTAATCAGCGGGATGCGTCACAGTTGGCGACCACCCCGGTGAGCTCATAGCGTTCGAGGATATTGGCGGGAATGGCCGAGGCCCCGGCGATCCACCGCAGGCACTGCGGCGTGCCGCATTCACATTGGAAGGGCTGCACCATTTCCCATTCGGTGGACGGATAGAAGAAGCTGAGCTCATCGCCAGGATGGATATCGCGGAGGGCGCGGAGGACCATGGCTTCGATGTCGAATAAGACGTTGGGATGGCAGGAGTGATTGATGTAGCGGAGCAGGAAGGGGCGCGGTTCGGCGTGGATACTGGGGCCGGCCTGAATGCTGTGAACGGAGGGCTCGTTTTGCATGGGGCCCCAGGCGAACGAACAGAGCGTTTCGTCTTTGCGGTAAGTGCGGCAGGCGATGACGCCGATGCCATAGCGATTCTGACGGGCAATCATGCCGGGAGCCGAGGAATCGAGGTTGAGGCGGTATTGATGCCGGATGTAGTCGGAGACGTGGCCACGGTAGCGGCTGCGAATGTCGGGGAGGAGATGATCCGTGCCGGTGATGACGCGGCGGCAGGAGGGCGAGCCGCAGTGGCATTCGAACTGTTCCATGTCGGGACCGCAGAAGGTGGCGTAGTCGAGGGTGAGTTCTTCGTCTTCGGGGATGGGGCGGCGAGCGATGACGTCGAGGCCATCGAGCCAGGTGTTGGGATCGCAGGAGTGATTGATGGGGCGCCAGTTGGCGGGGTTGTCGCTCCAGGAGACGTGAATATCGTGAGTGAGGGGCCAGGCGTATTGATCGAACCAGCGGCGGCGGTGGCCGGTCCAGTGGCGCTCGGCGTGACGTCGAGAGACGAGTGTGGCGGCGCGTTCTTCGTAGCGTTCAATCATTTCGCCCGCGGCGATGGGGCGTGCGGCGTAGAGGCCGAAGCCGCGATGCGGCGAGTATTCGAGTTGCCAGGGGCGCTCGGCTTGGGTCTTACGGCGGAGCGCGCACTGGAGTTGATGAAGGAGGAAGCCGCGGTGGCCGGCGGGGTCGGCGTCAAGGATGAGGTCCGCGCTGCCATACTGGCCTTCGGGATAGAAGACCGCGCAGTTCGGATTGATTTCGAGGAGATAGAGGCGGCCCTTTTGATCGGCGCGGAAATCGCAGCGGGCATAGCCGGCGCAGCCGAGGCCTTTGAAGACGAGTGCGGCTTGTTGGCGGAGAGTGTGGCTGAGGGCAATGTCAGTGACGGCGTGGGAATGCATGCGGCCGTAGTGAATCCACTTCATATCGAAGTGTTTGAAGGATTCTCCGGGCGGGAATACGAACTGAAGCGGCTGCAGTGCCCAGGCCTCTTCCCCGGAATGACGGGCTTCGGTGACAAGGACGGTATATTCGGGGCCTTCGATGAACTCTTCGAGGAGCGCCGCCCCATAGGTGGTGAGGGTTTCGATGGCCTGGTCACGCAGCGCTTCGGCATTGGTGACGCGGCTGGCAGGGGTGAGACCGATGCTCGAATAGCCTTGCGGATGCTTGACGAGGATGGGGAAGCGGAGTCGCGCGAGAGCTTTGGCGATGTCCTTCGGCGAGCGGACCATGACGTAGTTGGGGAAACCGACACCGACGGCGTGGGAGGCCATTTTCATGGCTTCGCGGGTTGGGTCGTAGAGGGTGGAGCCGGCTCCGGTGAATGGGATGTTGAGTTGTTCGAGGGCTTGGACGACTTCGATGCCCGCTGTGTCGCCGTGCCAGGCGCCGTCGCAAAGATTAATGACGGCATCGAAGCCTTGCTGCTGGAGGGCGATGATCTGCTGCACGGCGCGCTGCTTCACGATGGGGAAGACTGTGCAATCGTGTTCGGGGATGAAGCGCGAGGGATCGCAGGGCGGATCGAGGGAGCTGATGGGATCGAGCGATGACTCGTATGAATTTTGGAGGATGGCGATTTTCATCTAGAGGACTCCGGTGAGCGCTTGTGGGTTTGCGTGCTGGTAGAGGGCCAGGGCGTTGGCGGCGCGCTTGAGACCGGCGGGGCCGGAGAAGCGGTGACGGGGCATGGTTTCGATGACGTATTTGAGGTCCATGGCGCCCTGGAAGCCCATGTCGAGCTCCCAGAGCCACCACTTCATGTGGTCTTCGATCTGATAGTCGTTGAGGACGCTGCCGCCGACTCCGTAGCTGATTTCGTGGGTGGCAACTTCGTGGATCCAGCCGGCGGGGAAGTAGAGGAGATCGCCGGGACCGATGTCGCCTTGCCAGCGCGGGCAAGCCGAGAGGCCGGGGAAATCGTCGATGGAATCGGCACGGGAATCGTAGAAGCGGGCTTGCGCGGAGTGGAAGGCAGTGTGGAGATGATCGGGGTGGTAGCAGGTCCAGGTTTTGTGGCCGGCGATGAGAAACATCCAGCCTTGCATGGCGTAGGAATCGAGATGGAAAGGTGTATAGGCACCGGAAGGCGAAAGGATGAGGCTTTTCTCATACTGATCCTGATTGGCCGGGGGCTGGAGGAACCAGTTGTTCCGGAGGAATGACGGGACTTCGAAGAGGGTGCCCAGTGAGGTGTGATGGAGATAGAAGTCGACGACATTGTAGGGCTCGCCAAAACCGCGGATGCCAGCGAAAACCTGGGACGCGGGGACTTCGCGGTAAGTGGATGCCGCGGCTCCGTAGACGTGGATGGGGATTTCGCCGAGCAGGTGTTGGATGGCGTTGAGATTGAACTGGCGGATCGGGTGGCGGGGAGGAAAGCAATTGCGGATGATGATGGGGGTGTTGGCGTAGAGTGCGTAGAAGCGGTTTGCGTCGCCAGCAATGGCGAAGGAATCGACAACGGGAATGGGTGTGATGGTCAAGACCGGCTTCCTGAAGAGGTACTTCGGGAATGGGGCGGTATTTGTTACACGCCCGGGCGAAATGGCATTCTGGGACCTATGCGATTGCTCATGGTGGCGCTGGGGACGGTGATGGTGTGGGGGCAGCGTGTGGACACGTTGGAAGCCGGATGGAAGCTGCATGCGACTGTGACGGTGCAGGCGGATTTGCATCATGTGCAGGGGATCGATGTGGAAGGGCAGATGATGTGGGTGTCGTCGGTGGACCGGAAGGCGCGCAAGGGGTATTTGTCGATGGTGGAGTTGCCATCCGGGCGTGTGGTGAAGCAGGTGGAGGTGCAGGAGGGAGAGCGCATTCATCCGGGCGGGATTATGTTGGAGGGCGATTCGATTTGGATTCCGGTGGCGGAGTACGATCGCGATGGGCCGACGACTGTGCAGCGGCGCGATAAGAAGACACTGGCTGTTCTGGGAAGCTTTGAGGCGCCGGATCATATCGGCTGTATAGCGGCGGGGAAGATGGGCCTGGTTGGCGGGAGTTGGGCGAGCCGGACATTGTATGGATGGACACGGGACGGCCGGGAGTTGTGGAAGCGAGCGAATCCGATTGCGACGGAATGGCAGGACTTGAAGATGGATGGGGAACTGCTGGTGGGGTCGGGAGTGACGAAGGAGAAGGATGGGGCGATGGATTGGGTGAGCTTGCCGGATTTGAAACTGGTGCGAAGCTTGAGGGCGGGGAAGACCGACCGGGGTGTGCCGTATATGAACGAAGGGATGAAGGTGGGGAAGGGGAGGCTGCTCTTGTTGCCGGAAGACGCTCCCAGCCGGTTGTTTGAGTTTCGGGTGCGCTAGCGGCAGGGTGGGCTTGCCGCTGTGGCGAGGCGGAGCAACGATGGGGGTATGAGTAGTACAATTTCGCGTTTCTCACTACTCGTCTTCCTGTCATCGCTTGTTCTCAATGGGAGCAACCTACCCTCCGGGCTCATGCAGTGGGAGCCCAAGGTTCCTGGAGGCATTGGCGTTGCGGAACGGGGGATGATTCAAGGGAAGCACGAGCGCTATTCCTATACCCCTGTTGCATCGAAGGGCGGCTATCGCGCCAGCAACTTCGGGCAACGGTGGACAACCGCGTTTGACGGCAGCGGGTTCGCCGTTGAACCGCTTGACAGAAGCTGGAGGTGGGGTTTACGCCTGCACCGTTACGGATTGCGAGGCGATGAGCAACCATGTGAACACGCCGTGCGGCTGGAGCCGCGGCGGAACGGTTTGGTCTATACCTGGGATAACAATCTGGAGGAATGGTTCCTCAATGAGGCTGGCGGGCTGGAGCATGGATTCACAGTGCACCGAAGGCCGAGTGGTGGGGGCGAGTGGCTGCAGTTGCGGATGGTGGTGCAAGGGGATTTGCGCGGCGTGGTGCAAGAGGGGAGGCGGGCGATCGCTTTTGTGAATGACGCAGGTCAAAGCGTGGTTCACTACGGTGGCTTGCGCGCATGGGACGCGAGTGGACGGCAACTACGGGCGGAGTTCCAGGGGGAAGGGGACTACGGTCTATTGATAGAGGTGGATGTGAGGGGTGCTCAGTATCCACTTACGATCGATCCCTGGGCGCAGCAGGCGTACTTGAAAGCATCCAACACAGGTGCGGGCGACTGGTTTGGCTGGGCAGCGGCGCTTTCCGGTGACACGCTGGTGGTGGGCGCCCCGAATGAAGACAGCAGCGCAACGGGTGTCAACGGCAATCAGAGCAACAACGGAGCGACTGATTCGGGCGCTGTCTATGTATTTGTGCGAACTGGCGGTGTTTGGAGCCAGCAGGCGTATTTGAAGGCGTCGAATACCGATTCGACTCCGGGGGCTTCGGCTGATGGATTTGGATTCTCGGTGGCGATTCACGGCGATACGATTGTGGTGGGAGCGCCAGGAGAATCGAGTTCAGCGATTGGAGTGAATGGGGATCAGAGCAATAACAATGCGGCCAGTTCGGGGGCGGCTTACGTTTTTGTGCGCAATGCGGGGACGTGGAGCCAGCAGGCTTATTTAAAGCCATCGAACACGGCGCAGTTCCAGAACTTCGGACGAGCGGTGGGGGTTTCGGGAAATACCATAGTCGTGGGCGCCCCTTATGAGGACAGCATTGCGACGGGGGTGAACGGTAACCAGACAAGTAGTGATGCGCCCGATTCCGGCGCCGTGTATGTCTTCGTGCGGAACGGCGTCGTATGGGGCCAGCAGGCGTACCTGAAGGCGTCGAACACCGGAGCGTTCGATCACTTCGGTGAATCGTTGTCGATATCGGGGGAGACGATTGCGGTTGGCGCCCCGTACGAGGACAGCGGCGCGACTGGGATCAACGGGGATGCGGGCCGCAACGACTCGCTGGAGTCGGGAGCGGTTTACGTGTTTGTGCGGAACAGCGGTCAGTGGAGCCAGCAGGCCTATCTGAAAGCGTCGAACACGGGAGCTGGAGACATGTTCGGTTTCCGTGTGGCGTTGTCGGCGGAGACATTGGTGGCTGGCGCTCCGACGGAAGATAGCAGCGCAACCGGGATCAATGGCGTCCAGAACGATGAGGGGCGGCTCGATTCCGGCGCGGCGTATGTATTCGTCCGTTCCGGGAATGCGTGGAGCCAGCAGGCGTATTTGAAGGCATCCAACGCGGATGCCGCGGACTACTTTGGCGGCGATGTGGCGATCTCCGGAGACACCATTGTGGTTGGAGCGGAGGATGAAGATGGCAGTGGAACGGGTGAGGGGAACAACAGCATCCTTGGCGCGGGTGCGGCGTATGTATTTGTGCGAAGTGGAAGTGTGTGGAGCCAAGGGTCCTATTTGAAGGCTTCCAACCCGGGGAGTGATGATGAATTCGGCTGGGTGGTGGGGGTGTCGGGCGATACGGTGGTGGCGGCGGCAGCGGGGGAGAGCAGCGCCGCGACGGGTGTGAATGGCAATCAGGGTGACAACAGCGCACCGGGAGCAGGGGCGGTGTATGTATTTGGAAGCACCGCTGCATCCGGCGGACTGCGCTTTGTGCCAATGACTCCGTGCCGGCTGGTGGACACACGGCCGGTGTATGCCGGTTCGCGCACCGGCTCATTCGGGCCACCGGCGCTGAGTGCAGGGGTGACGCGAACGATTCCGATCACGAGTTCGACGATGTGCGCAGTGCCGGCGAGCGCGAAGGCGTATGTGTTCAACGTGACGCTGGACACGTTCTATGATCAGACGGGTCCGGTGGATTTCGTTACGGTATGGCCCACAGGGGAATCTCGCCCGGACTATTACACGGCGCGGACGACGACGGGTGGATACATTGCGAACGCGGCGATTGTGAAGGCGGGTACGAATGGAGCTGTGGATGTACTGGCATCGCAATCCGTCAATCTCATACTGGATATCAACGGATACTTCACCGATGACCTCAGTGTCGGGGGACTGCTGTACTATCCGGTGAATCCGTGCCGTGCCGTAGACACAAGAGGGCCGATCTACAGTTCGCTGCCACCACCCTATGGGAACCAGCGGATGCAGGCGCGGGACAACCGCAGCTTCCGTCTGCCGGGCAGCCCGGCATGCACACTGCCGGCGGTGGCGGCGTATTCGATGCAATTGACACTAGCGCCCGGGGAACTGACGAACGGGGCTCCGGTAGCGTTCCTTACGGCGTATCCAACGGGTGTAGCGCAGCCGAACATATCGAACATGAATTCGATCTTCGGCTATGCTGTTGCGAATAGCGCGATCGTACCTGCCAGCACGTCGGGCAGCATTGACGTATTCGCGTACGATGCGACGAATCTGATTGTGGACATCAACGGCTATTTCGGTCCGGATGATGGTTCGGGGCGCGGGCTGTATTACTTTCCGACACGACAATGCAGGGTGATGAACACGCAAGAGGTGACGCTGACAGGTTCGTTTGGAGGCCCCGCCATGTCACCTGGGGCAGACAGGACTGTGCCAATTCCCGCGGGCCGGTGCGCGGGATTGCCGGAAACGGCGAAGGCATGGGCGCTGAATGTTTGGGTGGCGCCGAATGGAGCAGGGATGCCCTACCTGAGCATGTGGCCATCGGGAACGGCCTGGCCGAACATCTCCCAGTTGAATGCGTTTCAAGGGCAGACCGTGGCGAATTCGGGCATCGTGCCTGCATCTTCCATCGGTTGGATTGACATCCGGGTTGCCGGACCGACCCACGTTGCGCTGGAGGTGGCCGGCTACTTCGCGCGGTAGGCGGCAGGCGCCTGGCGGCGGCGGAAAATCCCGATGAGGAGAGCGCCAGCGCTGAGCAGGGCTAATGAGCCGGGTTCGGGCACGTTGGATCCATCGAGCGTAAGGGCGCGATCCGTGTAGGTGGTGAAGTTGCCGTTACTCAGCGTGACCTGTTTGGCAACGCCGTCGCCGCCGGAGCCGGAAATCCAGGAAAAGCGCGGGTCCATGGAGGACGCTTGCACAAAGATGGCGAGCCACGTGGTTTCGCCGGCATTGACATGGAACGGGGTGAGGAGATCCGCGACGAAGGAGTAGAAATGGACGGGTTGACCTGAGAGCGTGGCATTGCCGAGGAACGTTGGTTGAACGGTGTTGAAGGCGAGGGAATTAGATGCGCTGACGGAGCCAGGGTTCCCCGCGTTGTCGGGAGCGAGTTCGAAGTTCCAGGTATCGCCAACGGGGTTGACGGGGTTGTTGGCGGGCGTGGCTGTGTCGATGAATGCCCCGATGAAGGTGATGCGGTTGATGACCGCGGACTGGCTTAGAGAGAAGCTCTCCCAGGTTTTGAAGCCGTTTGCGCCTGTGCTGGTGTGCGACGCGCGGCCGTCAATGGAGGCGAGCGGCTGATTGAGAAGGGTCTCGGCGGAAAGCGACGTTGAGACCAAAACGATAGGCAATAGAAATGTTTTTAGTTTTGTCATGGACAGTCCTCCAATGAAGACAGCGTGGTGAGGGGTGTGTTTTTTTCACCGGCGTGGAAAAAAGTGAAGATGGAGGGATGCTCTCTGTGGAGGAGTCAATGGTGCGGGCGATCCGCGGCGGACGTGTGGAGGAACTGCGGGTGCTGCTCGGCGGGGACGCTTCGCGGGCCCGGACAGTGATGCTGGACGAACAGGGAGTAGGGCGCACCCTGCTGCATGTGGCGACGGATTGGCCGGGGCACTTCCCACGAGTGGCGGAGACAATTGGGGTGCTGATTGCGGCGGGGGCGGAGGTGAATGCCCGTGTGCGGTTCGCGGATGGAAGGGAAGGGGAGACGCCCCTGCACTGGGCGGCGAGTTCGGATGATGTGGCGGCGTTGGATGCACTGCTGGATGGAGGAGCGGATATCGAGGCTACGGGGGCGGTGTTTACGGGCGGAACGGCGATGTCGGATGCGGTGATCTTCGCGCAGTGGAAGGCGGCACGCCGGTTGCTGGAGCGAGGCGCGAAGACGACTCTTTCACAGGCGGCAGCGCTGGGATTAGTGGACCGTGTGCGGGAACTTGTGACGCGGGATGCGCCGCCGCGGGAGGAGATCACGAAGTCGCTGTGGCATGCCTGCCGCGGCGGGGATATCGAGACTGTGCAGTTTCTCGTGCAATGCGGAGGAGATGCTGGTTGGATGGGGTGGGATCATTTGACCCCGCTGGCGGCGGCGGAGAAAGCGGGGCATACGGATGTGGCGGCTTGGTTGCGCGGGGTTAAGTCGTAAGGTCGAGATGTTGGATGGTGCCGGCGCCGCCGTTCTCGGTGAGATAGACGCCGGTGGCGCGGATCTCTCCCTGTGTATTGTTGGCGGCGTCTTTGATGGCGAAGGGTGTTTCGGCGGAGATGGTGGAGATGGCGCCGACACCGGATTCGGCGAGAGAGGCGAGGCCACTCTGGGTCCAGATCTGGAGTTTGGCGAAGACGGGGTCTGCTTCGTCGATCCAGCCGTTGGCGTCGGAATCGTAGGCGGCGAGTTCGGCAAACCCGTTGCCTGTTTGCGGGCCGAAGAGTTCGCTGCCGTTGTTGACGACGCCGTCGGCGTTCGCGTCGAGGACGAGGAAGCCGCTGCCGGGCGCGAGGAAAGAGATCTGATCGGGTGTTCCGTCAGAGTTGAGATCGAAGGCGATTTTGGCGTTGGTGAGGCGTGGGGGCGCGCCGGAGAGATTCAGGATGAGGGGATCGGTGGTGTTGGGTGCGCTGGTTGAGTTGGTAGTGACGCGGGAATAGAACTCGCGATGCATGGAAAGCGAGGCGGAGAAGGTGATGGAGCGGCCATCGGCTGTTTGAACGGCGCCCTGGGCCTGGAAGCTCATCTGTTCGGCTTCGGCGTGGACTTCGGTGCGGCGATGGATCTGGACGGCGACTGGCGCCGCTGTATTCGGGTTGGTGGATGGGCGCGTTGCGGGTGCGTGGCTTCTGCTCACGCGTTGTCCGAGGAGGGCCTGAAGGATGAGAAGGGCGAGTTGCTGTTTGGGGTCGAGATCTTCGAAGTCCGTTGGGGTGGAGGAGGCTGCGAGCGGAGAGAGGGATACCGTGTCGGTGGACGGTGGAGTAATGGTTGCGTCTGAGATGCGGGTGGCGCTGGTGAGCTGATGCGCCGTTTGATAGGAGAGAAGCGAGGACTCGACACGCATGGCGGACCTCCAATGCCTTTTCGAACTTAGGTGATGTACTTATCGGCGCGGGCGGCGGATGTGTTAGTTCGATGACCCGATGGCGTAGAGCGCGTTGGCGGTGCGGAGATAAAGCCTGTTGCCGTGGATGGCGGGCGTGGCGAAGATATCGGAATCGAATTCGTTGATGGCGAGGATTTCCCAGTCGCCCGCGGCGCGAAGTACGACGACCTTGCCATGCTCCGTGGCGATGTAGATCTTGCCGTCGACGCCGATGGGGGAGGCGTAGTAGTCTTCGAGGGCTCCAGTGAGGCGGGCTTGTTTGAGGACTTTGCCGGTAACGGCATCGAGCGCGGTGGCGATGCCCCCGTTGCGGAAGAGGAATACCACGTTGTTGTAGACGAGGGGAGAGGGTACATCAGGGAGTGATTTCTCGTAACGCCAGTTGACGTTGGTGGCGGTGAGATCGCCGGTGCCGCCGAGTTTGATGGCTAAGAGGCCGTTGCGGGAGGCGCGGCGGGTGCGGAAGAAGGTCCATTCGCGCTCATTGAGGAAGCCATCGCGATCCAGGTCAATGGCTCGCCAGGTGCCGGTGGGCTGCCAGGGCTTAGGGAGTTCGGATTGGGCCAGCTTGCCGTCGTGATTGGCGTCGGCCGCGGCGGCCACTTCGGAGAATGGCGGCAGATCGACTTGCTGGCCGTCGTCGTTGCCCGTAGTCCAACCGCTGAAGTAGAGCATGTTGCCGGCGACGATGGGCGCGGATTTGGGCTGGCAGGTGAGTCCGCCGACGAACCAGAGCGTTTCGCCGTTGGTGACGGAGTAGGCGGTGAGTTGGTAAGAGCCGGGGGCGATGATTTGGGCAGGGCCGGCGGGGGGCTGATAGACGAGCGGGGTGGAGTAGCCGTTGATCACGTTGCGCGGGGATTTCCAGGCGACTTTGCCGGTGGCGGCATCGACGGCGACGATGAACGCGTCGGTGTCTCCATCGACGACCAGGACCACTTTTCCGGAGGCATAGACGGGCGAAGCGACAATGCCGTGCTGGCTGTTGAAGGGGCCGAGCGGGAGTTGCCATTTCTGGTTGCCCTGCAGATCGTAGGCGACGAGGCCGAAATCGGCGAAGAAGGCGAAGATGTGTTTTCCGTCCGTGACAGGAGTGGGCGCAGCGCGGTGATTGAGGGCGTTTTGATGCTCGCGTTTGGGTGCGCGGATGGAGCGGCGCCAGAGGATCTTTCCCGTGGCTTGATCGAGGGCGATGGTGAGCAGTTCGTCGCCGTCGGCCGCGGTGAGAAAGATTCGATTCGCGGTGAGGATGGGCGAGGATTTGCCCGCGGGTAGATCGGTCTTCCAGAGAACGTTTTTGGCGGGGCCGAACTCGGTGGGGATGGCGCCGCAATCGGGGCAAAGGCCGGAGCCTTGCGGGCCGCGGAATTGCGGCCAGTCGGCGGCGGAAAGAGAGATGGCGATCAGCGACGTGAGAAGGATGCGCATCGTAGCTTCCTATCTTATGCCGCTCGAGAAGCCGGTGGTGTACCGGGCCGGTCAGAATACGTATTTCAAGGCGAACTGGAAGATGCGCGGATCGTTGGCCGAGAGAATGCGGCCGTTGTTGTTGTCGGTGAGCGAGGAGCGCGGATTGCCGAAGGCGGGGTGGTTGAAGGCATTGAAGGCTTCGGCTCGGATCTGCATGTGCATGCGCTCGCGAATGGGGATGCGGCGCATGAGAGCGAAGTCAAAGGTGAACGCGCCCGGGCCTTGCAGCGAATAGCGGCCTGCGTTGCCGTACGTGTTGACGGGCGCATGGGCGAAGGCCGCGGTGTTGAACCAGCGGTTCAGTGTGGGCTCAGCGACATGCGAGTCGCCAACGACATTGGCGCGATCGCCGCCGAGGCCGTTGAAGTTGTTGTCACGGCCGGCGGACGGCGAGAACCAGTAGCCGCTGCGTTTGGTGAAGATGGCGGAGAGCTGCCAATCGCCGAGGATGGTGCGGGTGAGGCGATTGTCGAAACGTGGTGTTTCCGCCAGCAGTGAGGCGTTGAACAGATGGCGAATGTCGATTTCGCAATTGCCGCGTTCCATGGTGCGGCTATTGGGATTGTCATAGCCGCCGGTGATTTCGGAGGTGACATCGCCGTCACTGATGCAGTGAGACCAGGTGTAATTGACGAGGGCGCTGAAGTGATTGCGGAAGCGGCGATTCAAGGAGAGTAGCAGGCCTTGATAGGAGGCGACTGCTCCATCATCGGCGTGGGTGAGCGAGCCGACCTTGGGGCCTTCGCGAGGATTGAGCAGCGTGAGGATGCGGCGGCTGTCGATGTTACCGCTGGTGGTGCAAAGCGCGTTGCCGCACTGGCCGGGGATGTATTGCGCAGCGTTGAGATTCTGCAGCGTCCAGCGGTGTGTGGACTTGTTGCCGAGGTAGTTGGCGGAAACCAGCCAATCCTGGCCGAACTGATGCTGGATGCTGAGGTTCCACTGCTGTGTGTAAGGAAGGCGCATGTCGAGTGGAACGTCGGCGAACTGGCCGCCGAGCGGAAACACGGCATCGCGCGGAGGCGGGACCGGTTGCGGAAAGGGATTGCCGCCGGGATAGCCGCGATAGGGATCGGCGAATCCACCCGCGGGTTGGAAGATGGTGATGGTGCTGGCCCAGGGTGGACCGAAGCCGAAGCGATCGAAGTATTGGAGTGGGGGAAAGTCGTATTGGAGCGAATAGGCCGAGCGGATGGTGGTGCGGCCGTTTCCGGAGGGATCCCAGACGAGGCCAAGGCGCGGCGCGAAGTTGCCCCAGCGATTGCGCGCGGCGGAGGAACCAGGCATTTCCTTGTCTCCGGTGAACCAGAACCCGATGGGTGCGTTGCTGAAGACGGAAGTGCGCTGGCCCGCCTGGTAGGCGGCCATATCGAAGTGAGTGGCGCGGCCGAACTCTTCGCCGGGCGGGAAGAAGGGCTCCCAGCGGAGGCCGGCGGAGAAACTGAGCCGCTTGCTGAGGCGGATTTTGTCATTGATGTACAGCGGGGTGTAGTGCTGGATGAGGGAAGTTTGCGTGAGATTGCCCTGGGTGAAGGAGTTGGGCAGACCGAGGTACATGTCGGCGAGCGGGTCGTTGGTGCGAATACCGGTGAAACTGTAGGCGGCGTTCTGTTGGGTAGAGACCTGGAAATTGAGATAGCGGCGGATGTATTCGCCGCCGAAGGAGAACTGGTGCTTGCCGCGAATCCAGCTTAGGTCTTCGGCGAACTGCATCGAGCCCGAGTTGATGAACGCTTTTGAGCAGGTGCCGCAGAAAGTAGTGAGCTTGCCGCTGACCGAGATGTTGGGGAAGTTATCGGGAGAATCGGCGACATTCAATCCGATGGAACGGGCTGTGGGAAGGCCCGAGGCGGGGCCGCGGGTGATGCGCTCACGGGTCCAGGTGACGTGAATGCTGTTGATCATGGTGGGCGTGAGGCTGTAGGTGTCGCCGATGGTGAGGGATTGCACGCGGTCAAGCACGCCGGGGCGTGTGGTGAGCAGCAGGTTCTTGCCATCCCAAGCGGCGGGGTTGCGGAGATCGGTGAAGTAATAACGGCCGAAGAGGGTGTGGCGTTCGGACTTGTTGTAATCGCTGCGGCCGATGAACTGATCTTCGTCCGTAGGGTTGGGGATGGAGATCTGCAAGCGCCCGCAGGGATCGCTGCTGACGGGGACGAGTTTCATGAACTCGACGGCTGGACCGGAGAAGCGGCTGACGGGAATACGATTGCCGGAGAACGGGGTGTTTGTTGTTGGATCGATGACGTTGCGGGCGACGCCGCAGGCGGTGGAGTTGATGACGGAGAAATCGCCGCTTTGGACTGCCTGTGTCGCGACGAAGGAGGTGGAGGTAGGCGGAGCGGTGCGCACGCGAGTGCCCTGGAATCCGCCGAAGACGAAGAGCTTGTTTCGGAAGATGGGGCCGCCGATGGTGCCTCCGAACTGATTGCGCTTGAGGCTGTCCTTATCCGTGGCGAAGAAGTTGCGGGCGTTCGTGGCTCCGGTGCGGAGGAAATGAAAGAGATTGCCGTGGAATTCGTTGGTGCCGGAGCGGGTGACCATGTTGACGACGGCACCCGCACGGACGCCGTAGTTGGCGGGGATGGCGTTGGTTTGCACGCTGAATTCCTGGACAGCGTCAGGGAAGGGAAGCGGGAGGTTGATGAGGCCGAAAGAATCGGCGTGATCGCCGCCGTCGAGCAGGTAGTAGGTGCCGTTGGACTGGCCACCGGCGACGGAGATGGCGGCGGAGGAAGGATAGTTCTTGCTGCTTTTGAGATCGCTGGGAGGCGCGACGACAGCGGCGCCGGAGAGCAACACCAGCTGCGTTGGGTCACGGCCATTGAGCGGGAGTTCGACGACGCGCTGGTTGTCGATGACCTGCGAGATGCTGTTCGATTGGGTTTCAGCCATGGCGGCGTTGGCGGTGACTTGGACTTCCTGGGACACCTGGCCGAGTTCGAGTTGGATATTGATGACGGGGTTTGCATTGACCTGGAGGACGATGCCGTCCTGGGCGTAGCTTTTGAAGCCGGCGGCAGTGACTTCGAGGCGGTAGCGGCCGACGGGGAGATTGGGGACGCGATAGGCGCCGTCGGTTCCGGAGGTGAGCAAGCGCACGAGGCCGGTGTCGGCGTTGATGGCTTTGATCTGGGCCTCAGCGACGGCGGCGCCGGCCGGATCGTAGACGGTGCCGGAGATCTGAACGAAGGCAGTGGCCTGCGGAAACGCCGGAACGGTGAGCCCCAGCAACACGGTGAGACAGCGGAGAATGCCCAAGGTCGGCCCCTTTCGGTGAGTGCGAATCGTTTCGAATCCCGCACTCGTCGAGTCGAACGTACTTGGGAAGCGATCTTATCATTGTGATTTGCGGGTGTCAACGCGTTTGGGCCACATGAGACAAATTTATCGCATTTCATTTCGAACCGTTTCGAAATGGTTGACGGAAGAGTGTATAATGCTTGGCGATGGCGAAGTACACGATGCGGGATGTGGCGCGGCTGGCGGGTGTTTCGATTGCCACCGTCTCGGCCTACATCAATGGAACGGCGGGTGTGAGTGAGCGGCTGACGGCGAAGATATCGGAGGCGATGGCGGCGCTCGACTACCATCCGGACCAGGTGGCGCGGAGTTTGAAGGTGGGGCGGACGCAGGTGATCGGGATGGTGGTGCCGGACGTGACCAACGCGTTTTTCCCGGAGGTGATCCGTGGCGTGGAGGACGCGGCCGCCGTGGAGGGGTACAGCGTCATCCTGTGCAATTCGAATGAGGATGCGGAGCAGGAGAAGCGGCATTTGAGCACGCTGTTCTCGCGCCGGGTGGATGGGGTGCTGCTGGCATGCACGGATGCGGCGGCGGCCTACGACAGCCTGATCCAGCGGCGATTTCCGATTGTCTTTCTGGACCGTATTCCACAAGGAATTCCACACACGGGTGTGTGTACGGACAATGCGGGCGCTGGTCATGTGGCAACGCGGCATCTGATTGGATTGGGGCACCGGCGGATTGCGTTCGTAGCCGGGAATTTGCGGCATTCGCCGCATGCGGAGCGGTTGAGCGGCTTCCGCAAGGCGATGCAGGAGGCGCATATCGCTGTACGGGACGAGTATCTGCGGATGGGCGATCAGAGCATTGAAAGCGGATACCAGGCGGGATTGGAGATGATGCGGCTGGCGGTGCCACCGACGGCGATCATTGCGAGCAATAACCGGATGCTGTTGGGATTGATGCGGGCGGTGAACGAGTTGGGGATCCGGTGTCCGGCGCAGGTGAGTATTGTCGGGTTTGACGATTTCGCCTGGACGCAGCATTTCACGCCGCCGCTGACTGTGATAGCGCAGCCGGCGCACGAGTTAGGGCGGAAGGCGATGGAGATGCTGCTGGCGCAGATTCGAGCCGGGGAGGGTGGCGAAACGAAACGTTTCGAAAATGTCCGGCTGGCGGGAGAGCTGCGGGTGCGGCAATCGACGGGGAAGCCGCCTGCACTGCAGGCGGTGGGCAGAACGCGTGGAAAGGGCTGAGGCTAGACTATGTGGATCTATCGGCGATATCTCGTTTTTGCGGCTTCGCTGCTGCTGCCGCTGCTGGGGCAGGAACCGCCCGTCATTCCGGTTGGCGCTGACGCATACAAGATGTGGGACAAATGGGCGTACCAACGTATTGGGACGCGGGCGTACATGCGGAGCACCTACGACCGTCTGGGCGGCAATCATACGGCCGATGCCTCCCACTTTCTGTATCAGGAAGCAGATGATTTCAACGTGACGCTGGATGTGGCGGGTCCGGGGATGCTTTATTTCGCCCGCTACAACCACTGGCACGGGAGTCCTTGGCACTACGAAGTGGACGGGAAAGACAACATCGTGCAGGAGACGAGCACGGCGAATCCACGCAAACCGGTGCCGGACTCCGTGTTTCTGCCGGAGCATCTGTTCCCCAATCCGCTGACGTGGACGTGGTCCGTGACGAAGGGCGCGGATTTGATGTGGGTGCCGATTGGATTTGAGAAGACGTTCCGGATGGCCTATTCGCGGACGTTCTATGGGACGGGCTACTACATCTACCACCAATACGTGCGCGGGGCGAAGCTGTCGCAGCCGGTGAAGAGCTGGGATGGACAGACTGCGCCTGATGCGGGGATTGCTGCGTTGCTCAATCGGGCGGGAACCGACATTGCGCCGGCGGCGGGCAGGGATGGCACGGTAGAGCAGAAGGGGCAGTTGCGGTTGGGGGCGCGCGAGACGGCGAAGGTGTGGGAATCGACTGGGGCGCGGATGATCCGGGCGCTGGAGTTTTCGGCTCCGGTGAGTCATGCGCTGGCTCTGTCGAAGGTGCGGTTGCGGGTGCGCTGGGATGGACGCCCGGAGCCCTCGATTGATGCGCCAGTGGCACTGTTCTACGGCACGGGCATTTTGCACAATCAGGATAACCGAGAGTACCTGGTGAAGGGATTGCCGATGGTGGTGCAGTTTAAGGAAGGGCGAGTGCATCTGCGTTGCTTCTTCCCGATGCCGTTCTTCCGATCGGCGCGGATTGAGTTGGTTGGAGTGGACAGCGAGATTGCGGACGTTCGCTGGAGTGTGCGGCATCAGCCATTCCGCGATCCGGCGAATCATGTGGGCTACTTCCACGCTACGTATCAGGACATTCCAAAGCCTGAGATCGGGCGGGATATGGTGCTGCTGGATACGACGAAGACGGAAGGCGGCGGCGACTGGTCTGGCAGCTTCGTCGGCACATCATTGATCTTTACGCATAACGGCGTGCTGAACACACTGGAAGGCGATCCGCGATTCTTCTTCGACGACAGCCAGACACCGCAGGCACAGGGCACGGGCACGGAGGAATGGGGCGGAGGCGGGGACTACTGGGGCGGACGCAACATGACTTTGCCGCTGGCAGGGCATCCGGTGGGCGTGCGGCGTCCGGAAGATGCCAAGGTGCCGGAGGATAAGATTCATTCGGCGTATCGTTTCCTACTGGCGGATCTGATGCCGTTTGGGAAGAATGCGCGGATCCAGTTTGAGCATGGGGGGACGAATCTTTCCACCGAGCATTACGAGACCGTGAGCTACTGGTACGGATTGCCAGCGGCTTCGCTGGTGCGCACCGATGTGTTGAAGATTGGTGATGCGGAGAGTGAACGGGCGCATGGGTATGTGTCGCCGAATGCGTCTGAGGTGTATGAGCTGACCTCGCGCTATGAACTCGGTCCGGATACCTTGGAGCGGCTGTGGCCGAATCTGCCTCCCGTGTCGGGAGAAGGCCGCGAAGTGTATCCGGCGCATACGGATTCCGGGCGTTACACGACTGGCGTATCGGAGTTCAATGTGAAGCTGGAGCGGAACAATCTGGGCGTGCTTCTGCGGCGCAAGCTGGATTATTCGCTGGCGAACCAGCGGGCGGAGATTTTCATCGGGCCGCCGGATGCGAAGGAAGGGGATTGGAAGCCGGCGGGCGTATGGTATCTCGCCGGGTCGAATGCGTGTGTGTATTCGTATCCACCGGATCGCGATGAATTGGGCGCGACCCAGCACAATGTGGAAATTTCGAACCGGCGTTTCCGCGACGATGAGTTTCTGGTACCGCGCGATTTGACGGCGGGTAAGGAGATGATTCGAGTGCGGGTGAAGTTCACGCCGGTAGATCGCCCGCTGGTGCCGGGGCAAACGCGGTCCACGTCATTCCGCGGATGGAGCGAGTTTCGCTACGACGTGTACAGTTATGTGATGCCGAGATTCCAGTGACGAACCTACGTTGGTGGATTGCGGGACTGCTGGCCCTTGCCACGGCATTGAACTATCTGGACCGGCAGAGTCTGCCTGTGGTGGTGGGAGAGTTGCAGAAGGACATTCCCATCTCCGAAGTGGAATACTCCCAGATGCAATCGCTGTTTCTGATGGCCTACGCGATCATGTATGCCGTGGGCGGGCGGCTGATGGACCGGCTGGGCACGCGGGTGGGCTATGCGGTGATGATTGTGTTCTGGTCGGCGGCGACGCTGCTGCATGGATTCGCTTCGTCGGTGGGGGAGTTGAAGATATTCCGTTTCCTGCTGGGCTTGGGGGAAGGCGGAGCATTTCCAGGATCGGCGAAGGCAGTGTCGGAGTGGTTCCCGGCGCGGGAACGATCGTTTGCGTTCGGGATTTTCAACACAGGATCGAGCGTGGGGGCCGTGGTTGCGCCGCCCCTGATTGCGTTGATTGTGTCGAGCAGCGGGTGGCGCTGGGTGTTCTATGTGGCAGGAGCGCTGGGCGTGGTGTGGGGCGCGATCTGGCTGCTGTTTTATGAGTTGCCATCGCGGCACAAGCGGATTACCGAGGAGGAACGGGAGTATCTGCGGACGCAGTTGGAGGGTGGCGGGGATCGAGCGAAGGCGTCGTACTTGAAGCTGTTTGCGTATCGCCAGGTGTGGGGCTTACTGATTGCGAAGTTCCTCACGGATTCGGCATGGTTCTTCTTCATTTTCTGGCTGCCGAAGTATCTGGCGGATGTGCGCGGGTTGAATATCAAGGAGATTGGATACTATGCGTGGATCCCGTACGCGCTGGCCGGGGTGGGGAGTTTCTTTGGCGGATGGCTGAGCAGTGAGTTGATCCGGCGGAAGTATTCGATCGACCGGTCGAGGAAGATCGCTTTGTGTTTGAGCGCTGTGCTGATGCCGGTTTCCCTGGGGATACTGTCGGCACCGCTGGGCATCGCGATTGCGTTCTTCAGTACGGCGATGTTCGCGCATCAGTTCTGGTCGACGATCATTCAGACGCTGGTAGCGGACATGTTTCCGTCCTCCACGGTTGGCGCGGTGGCGGGTTTGCTGGGGTGCGCAGGTTCGTTTGGAGCGATGCTGTTCAATCTGCTGGTGGGGCAGATGATCACGCATTTCCACAGCTACGGGCCCGTGTTCACCATTTCCGGACTGATGCATCCGCTGGGGTTCGTGATGATCTTACTTTTAGTGCGAAAGATTGAAAGATTGGCTTGAGCCGCGAAGTGCAAGGTACCGACCCGCAAAGACGAATGACGCCGTGTTTAGAAGTAGGCGCGGAGCACCATGGTGATGATGCGCGGGCCGTACTGCGGGCCAGTGGCGCGGCCGAAATTGGCGTTGCCGACTGTGCCGTTCACGCCGAAGTTTGTGCGGTTGAACGGATTGAAGGCGTTGGCGCTGAGCTGCAGCCGTAGTTTTGCGCCATCTCCGGTGGGCCATAGATAGAACTGCTTGATGACCGAGATGTTGTCGACGGTCACGCGCGGTTGGCGGAAGAAGCTGTTGTACTGTGACGCGGTGCCGAAGGCGAATTGCGACGGAATGGAGAAAGCGGCGGAGTTGAAATAGATGCTCGCCGGATTGTTGGGATCGAGGGAGGTGCGCTCCTGGCCGGTGAGGACAGGACCGCCGTTGGCATTGCACATGCGCGCGGAGGTGAAAAGGACTCCATTACCGAGTGTGTTGGGGCAGACCAGACCGAGCAGGTTGCCATTGCGATAGTTGTGGGTGTTGGAGATGGTCCAGTTGCCGATGATGGTGTTGACCAGGCGGCTGGAATTGGTGAAGAATTTCTTGCCCTTGCCGAAGGGGAGGTCGAGCGTGCTGAGGAAGTTGAAGACGTTGGGCTGATCGAAGGGCAGATACGATTTGGGTTGGGTCAGATTGTACATGTCCTGGGCGTAGACCTGATTCTGTGAGAAGATGCGGCGGAACGTCATCAGGCCGAGGCTCTTCGAGCGGACATAGGATGCGGAGAATTGCCATGCGCCGAAGCGGCGATGCACTTTGAACATCGCTGAGTCATACCAGGTGCGCCCATGGCCGCTATTGCGCGACCAGACGTTGAGGAACTGGGGATAGGGGCGGAGCGATTGGGCGAGCGTACCGTTGTCCGGGAAATTGGGATAGGGCTTGGTGAAGCCGCGCTGGACCACCGCCGGCGAAGTGACCGGCTGCTGGAGGAGCGAGCCGAGGTAGAGGAACGAAGGGTTGACCTGATTAAGGTCGACTGTGGAGTTGAGGCGATAGCCACGGTTGCCGGCATAATCGGCTTCCACAAGGAAGCCACGGATCTGGCGCTGGAGGCTGAAGCTCCAGTCAAAGACGCGCGGGGCACGGCCGAAGGTGGGTCCCATGTAATCGACGGAGAGGCCGTTGCCGACGTTGGGGCTGAGGAAGGGAGGCGGTTGATAGCCGGGTGGCTTGGGAATTCCGCCATCCCACTGGAAGGGCGCATTCAGGCCATCGGAGAGCTGAGCGAAGGAGCCGTTGGCGCCGAGTGTGCAGCCGCAGCCGCCATTGCCGGTGCCCTCATAGAAGATGGCGAAGCCGCCGCGGATGACGGTGTTGGCGCCGAGTTGATAGGCGAAGCCGGCGCGGGGACCGATATTGGTGAAGTCGGTGGGCCAGAAGCGAGTCACGCCGAGGCGATTGGGGCCGCTGCCGGGGAACACGTATGCGCCAGGATAGTTGTTGGCCGCGGGGTTGGGCGTGGTGAGCGAGACGGAGCCCATGGTGGGTGCGTACCAATTGATGGGGATGTCGTAGCGCAGGCCGAGATTGAGGGTGAGCTTTGGCGTCACCTTCCAGTTGTCCTGAAAGTAGAAGGCGTAATACTGATAGCGGATTTCGGCGTTTTGTACGGGCGTGGCCGCGGCATTGGCGGAATCGGGCAGGCCGAGCAGGAAGCTGGCGAAGGAGTTGCCCGTGGTGCCAGTAGCCGCGGGGTTCGCGGTCTGGTTGCGGGCGAAGACGTAGATGCCATTGGTGGTGGCCAGATCGCGGCCGAAGGTCTTGAGCTGGCGCATGTCCCAGCCCATCTTGAACTCATGTTTCTTGTGGATGACGGTGAGTCCCTGGTTCACTTCGTGCGTGTAGTTGTTCTGGCCGCCATTGTTGACTTTGCCTTGCTGGTTGCTCCAGGCGGTGTAGCCGTCGGCTCCGGCGAACTGGATGACTGGAGTCACGTCGGAATCGCCGGTGAGGTTGGGGAAGCCGGCTTTGGAAGCAAAGCCGCTTTGATCGGGGACGTACCAGACCTGCACCGTGCGCGAGTATCCGTAGGTGCTGTGAAGCATCACGGTGGGGCTGAACATGAGGTCGTGGTTGACGCGGAAGATGCGGGGACGCTGGTATTGCTCACCGAGGCCAGTACCGAGTGGGCCGTCGAAGTCAGAGACGGCTTTGACGAGCTGACTGTCGATGGATTGGAAATAGGAGACTCGGTTGCGCTCACTGAAGACGTGATCGAATTTGAGCGACCAGACGTGATCGGTGAGCTGCGCGGAATTGACGAAGGCGTGATTGTTGGTGAGGGCCGGGCTGGAGGGCGCGGGAATGACGGGCAGGATGTTGGATGCGATGCGGCTGAAGCGCGTGATGGGGATGATGTTGCCGGCGAATGGCGTGCGCGTGGCGGTGGCGCCGGAGCCGGCGGTGGTGGCGGGATCGTAGATCACCTGCGGCAACTGGCTGAAGTTGCCTTGCGTCATGAGGGCCGTGGGAACAGTGTTGACGATGGACGTAGGCGCAGCGGGACGGAGGTCATTGTCGCTGGTGAAATAGAAGAACGTCTTGTTGCGGCCATCGTAGATTTTGGGGATGTAGACGGGACCGCCGACTCCGCCGCTGGTGGCGTTGAGGCGATCCTTGGGACGGAAGCCCGGAGCGTTGGCGCGATTCTGGTTGACGCTCCAGCCGGCCGCGTTCCAGATCTGGCGGCGCATGCTGTAGGCCCAGGTTCCGTGCAATGCGTTGGTGCCGGACTTGGTGGTGAGGATCTCGATGCCGCCGCCGGTGCGCCCGTATTCAGCGGTGTAGGTACCGACCAGTAGTTTGAACTCGCTGAACGCTTCCGCCGATGGAGGATTGAAGACCGTGCCGCCGGATTCGGGGATGACGTTGCTGGTGCCGTCGATCAACTGCTCGCGGGCGCGGCCGGTGGAGCCGGCGATGCTCAGTTCGGCGGAATTATTGACGCCTGCCATGAAGCCGAGGAAAGCGGAGGGGTTCTGCAGTCCACCGGACCAGAGGGGCAGAGTCTGATACATACGCGGAGTGAGCGTCTGGCCGCGCTCACTCATGTTTGTGTCGAGCAAGGTTTGGGAGGCGGAGACTTCGATGCTCTGTTTTACATCGCCGACTTCGAGCTGCAAATCGAGCACCTGTCGCTGGGCGATGAAGATCTGGATGCTGGAGCGGACCAGTTTCTTAAAACCGGTTTTCTCGGCGGTGACGGCCCACATGCCTGCCTGAATGTTGGGGAAGACGTAGCTGCCGGTGTCGTTGGAGATGCTTTTGAGGATAACGCCGGAGGTTTCCGAGCGGGCCTCAACGAGAACACCGGGGATGGGGGCTCCTTGGGTGTCGACGACGGAGCCGGCGAGGGAGCCGGTTTGCGACTGAGCGAAGAGGGTGGCAGTGGCGAGAAGCAGGAGCGCCAGGCGGGAGCAGGCGGGAACAACCGAGTTCATGGTGGAGCCTCCAAAGAGCAGATGTCTGCGTGAGTTGTCTTAGGTAGAGTTCTTACTGAGTTGTCTTAGTATGTAAGAAAGGCTTCCGCCTGTCAAGACGGCTGGCGTGAGCAACCGTTACTCGTTGCGGAGGGAATCCATCGGGTGGAGGCGGAGGATGCGGCGGCTGATGGGAACGACGGCGGCGAGCAGGGCGAGGCAGAGGCTGGCGGCGGAGGTGGCGATGCTCCAGAGGTCAGAAGGCGTGACGGCGTAGAGCAGGGAAGCGAGCGATCGGGAGAGGATGAGGCCGCAGAGGATCCCGATGGCCAGGCCGGCGGCGAGGAGCGGAATGAGATCGGCGAGGACGAGGCGGAGTAGCAGGAAGCGGTGCGCGCCCAGGGCGAGACGGATACCGATTTCGCGCGTGCGTTGGAGGAAGGAATAGGAAAGCATGCCGTACATGCCCGCGCCGGCAAGAAGGATGGCGAGGAAGGCGAAGCAGGCTCCGAGGAGAGCGAGCAGGCGTTCGCGGAGTACAGTGTTGCCGATGCGGTCGGATTGAGTGATGAGAGACATGACGCGCATTCCCGTCGCGATGTGCGCCAACTCCTGGTCCAGCAAGGAGCGGGCGTCGCCGGGAGCGAGCGTACCGCGAATGGCGATGGTGGATTGATTGAGGCGCGGGAAGGTGGCGAAGACGATGGGTTCCTCGGACTCACGCAGGGTGTGGTAGCGGCCATTGGCGACCACGCCAGCGACCCGTTGCTCGATGGGGCTGCCTGCGTTGGCGCGGCGAAAGGTGTAGCCGAGGGGCGATGCAACAGAAGGAATGTAGCGCCGGACGAAGGCCTGATTCACGATGACGGCGGGGGTATCGGGTTGGAGGTACTCGGCGGGTGTGAAGTCGCGGCCTGCCAGTAACGGGATCTGCATTGTATGGAGGAAGCCGGGTGAGATGCCGAGGTAGATGGGGCGCGCGTCTTGGGGAGTGCCGGGGCCGTTGATGGAAGCTCGCGCGGGGTTGAAGGCGTTGACGAGCGGGACCATGGAGAGCCCGGCGGCGTGTATGCCGGGATGGTTGCGCAGCCGCTGAAGGAGTTGGATGATGGCGGACGGCTGTGGCTCCCGTGCCGGTTGGGCAGAGCCGACGGTGAGGAGGGTGACGCCGTCCTTGGAGAAGCCGAGGTCGGCACGCATCAAATTGTAGAACGACAGAAGCAGCAAGACGGCGGTGAAGACAACGGCGAAGCTGAATCCGGCTTGGACGGCGACGAGCGGGCGGAGCAGTCCGGTGCGTGGGGTTTGCGAGCGCGGCGGTTGCAGTGCATGCATGGGGGAGACCGCCGATGCGCGGAGGGCCGGAACCAGGGAGGAGAGCACGGTGGTGAGAAGGCCGGTGCAGAAGAGGAATCCAAGCAGACGGGCATTGGGGCGGACATCGAGATAGGCGGGAAAATCGGCGGGAGCAAGCATGCCGACGATGATGGGGCAGGCGATGGAGGCGAGCAGCAGGCCGAGGGCACAGGCTGCGGCGGCAACCAGCGATCCCTCGATCAGCACCTGTTGCACAAGGCGTGCGCGCGGTGCGCCGACGGCGAGGCGGAGAGCCATCTCATGGGCTCGCGAAGTGGAGCGGGCGACGAACAGGTTGGCGACATTGGCGCAGGCGATGAGAAGGACCAGCGCCACAATGAGGGAGAGAATCCCGAGTGGGCGCTCAAACTGGGCGCGGAGAAGCGATGGGGTTTCGGAAGCGGGGCGAAGGTGGAGGCGGGCCGCGCGAAAGGCGTCGATGGTTGGTGGCGGCAGGTTGCGTGCACGCAGGACTGGGACGCGCTCGTCGCGGAGTTGTTGGAAGAGTGGTTGCAGTTGCTGTTCGGCCTGGTCAGGAGAGAGGTGCGGTTCGAGGCGCGTGCGGATGTGAAGCCAATCGACGTCGTCGCGGCGGGCCCATGCACCGGCGCCGCGTGAGGCGATGGGGAGCCAGAGGTCGGCGGGCGCTCCTGGTTCGAGGCCGCTGAAGTCTTTGGGGGCGACGCCGATGATACGGAAGCGGCCTTCGTTGCTGCCGCGCACGAACAGTGTCAGCGACTGCCCGATGGCGCTTTCGTCTCCTCGATAGTGGCGTTGCCAGAAAGAGTGGCTAATGACGGCGGGAAGCGCTTCGCCGGCGCTGATCAGGCGGCCGGCGGCAGGGTGCAATCCGAGAATCGAGAAAGTTTCGGTGGAAACCCATTGGGGGCGGACCGGCAGAGGCGTGGATTGGCCGTCGAGCTGAGCGGTCTGCATGGGGCCACCGTACATGACCCCAAAGAGATGGATGCCGTTCGCGGCTCTCAGCCGGAGTTGCTGCAGCATACGGTAGGAGAAGTTGAGGTTTTCGCCGTTGTGGTGGTCGCCGCCCGCGCCGGGGCCGTTGTAACTGAGGAAGAAGAGTTGGTGCGGATCGTGGACGGGGAGCGGACGGAGGAGCAGCGCGTCGATGAGAGCGAAGGCCGAGGTGCATACGCCGATGGCGAGTCCGAGGGAGATGACCATGATGGCGGTGACGGTGGCGTGGACGCGGAGCATGCGAGCTCCGAAGCGGATGTCCTGAAAAAGCGAATCGAGCCAAGGGTGGAGGCGTGCCTCGCGGCTCTGCTCGCGCTGGCGCAACATGTTTCCAAAACGGCGGCGGGCTTCGGCCTGCGCTTGTTCGCGGGACATGCCGCGGCGAACAAGATCGTCGGTCAGCGACTCGAGATGGAACAACTGTTCGTCGTCCAGTTCCTGTTCGAGCGGGCTGCTATGCAACGCATTCCAGACGCGGGTGAGGCGAGACATCAGACGTGCCGCAGGATGTGATTGACGGCGGAGGTGACGGCTTTCCATCGCGCTTCTTCCACGCCGAGGTACTTGCGGCCATTGGCGGTGATTTCATAGAGGCGGGCTTTGCGCTTGTTTTCGGTGACCACCCATTTGGCTTTGATCCATCCTTCCTCTTCCATGCGATGGAGGGCGGGGTAGAGTGAGCCCTGTTCCACGGTGAGCACTTCATCGGACATGGATTCGATTTGGGAGGTGAGTCCGTAGCCGTGAGTGGGGCCGCGGGCGTCGAGAATTTTGAGAACGAGGAGGGGCAGAGAGCCCTGCAAAGCGTCGTGTCGTCCCATAGATAGCTTACTCAGTAAGATAGCTCAGTATGGGGTGGGGTGGGGGTGGCTCCCCATTGGAGGATAGCAGAGTTCGTTTGTTTTTGTCTAAACGATAGGAAATAAAAGAAATATTCGTGTTTTGCGAGTGTTGGAAAAGCTGGAATCGAAGGATCCGTGCGGGTAACATGGCGAAGGAAGGAGAGGCTGCTTGATTCCTGATGAGAAGCATGACGCGGTGATCAAGGGTTTGCGCGAGGCGTTTGGCGCATCCGGATGGGAGGATGCGCAGCGAATGGTCAAGGGGCTGAGCGCCGACCTGGTGTTTCGTATTGTGGTGGCCGGCTCGCCGTATCTGTTACGGCTAATGGCGGGGAGGACTGATCCGAATTGGCTATTCGAGGTGATGGAGGCGGCGGCGAAGGCCGGGTTAGGGCCGGCCGTTCGCTATCGATGCGTAGAGGATGGGATTGCGATTACAGACTTCGTGGAGGCGGGGCCCTTTGGGTTGGAGGAGGCTCGAAGGTTGATGCCGGGCGTACTGCGCCGGCTACACGCGATGCCGCGGTTCGGGCGCGAGTTTCCTTTTGCCAAGCTGCAGGATGGGTTCATCGCACGGTTTCGGGGAGCGAAGCTGGCGCCGGAGGATGAAGTGGTTGACGTGTTCCGGATGTATGCAGCGGTCTGCGCCACGTATCCGCGAGTGGATGAGGACATGGTGTCTGCTCACAATGATCTGAAGCCGGAGAATGTGCTGTTTGATGGAGCGCGGGTGTGGCTGGTGGATTGGGAAGCGGCGTTTGCCAATGACCGTTACTTTGAACTGGCGATGGTGACAAATTTCTTGGCGGGCAGTGAGTCCGAGGAGCGGGTGTTCCTGGAGGCGTATTGGGAAAGACCGGTGTCCGCTTATGAACTAGCGCGGTTGTACCTGATGCGGCAGGTGGTGCACCTGATGTATGCCTCAGTGTTTCTGTTGTTGGGTTCGGCGGAGAAGGCCGTCGATTGGGGAGAGCCTGCGCCGTCGTTCCAGCCGTTCCACGAGCGGATGTGGCGCGGGGAGATCGAATTGTCGGGCAGTCAGGCCAAAGTGAATTACGGCCGCGTGCACTGGAGGCGGCTGGTAGAGAATGCACGGGGCAAGGATTGGGCGATGGCACTGGGCGCCGTGTGCGAGCGGCATGCGGATGGGGCGAGGCTGCTACCAATCGTCGAGTGATCGACTAGCCGTGCTGCGGGTACTTTCCGATCAGGCAAATTATGAAATTGACGCGAAGGGACGGCTGCCGGTTCTCGTGCGCCTGTGAAGGATCAGCAGGAGTCATGCCCAAGGTTTCGGTGGAGAGCATGGCGTAGAGGTTGCCGTCGGCCGGGCGATAGGTGAGTCCACCGGCGAGCACACCCGTGTTCTCGGTGGTGGGTGGCGTCTGATTTCCGGACCAACTGTGGGTATGCGCCGGGAGGTTCTCTTCGGTTAACGAGACAGAGTCCTGGCCACCGAACTCTCCCAGTTTGCGATTGGAGAGGCCGTTGCCCTGGCCGATGTGGATGGGAACGCGGGCGGTGAGATTGGGGAGCGCGAAGTTGGTGACGCCATCGCCACCGTAAGTAGTGCCGATCAAGGAGAAGAGCTCGTCGTTTCCGTCGATCGGAAGAATGGCGCCGTCGCAAAGGGCCCAATCCGGAGGAGGGACGCGGGATCCCGCAAAGATGCAGATTTCACCGATGAATGGCATGTGATTAGCTCCAGTTGGGGTAAAAGCCTTGGAGGCAGATACAGAAGTTAAGGGAGAGGAAAGGCATCATGTTGTCGTGGCCTTTTCCCGTGCCGGCGAAGGCGATGGCATCGGCGTTTAAGTTGGAATTGTTGGGACCGCTGGCGAAGATGGGAGCGCCGCTGGCGAGCATGGCGCCACTGGGGTTGATGGTTGTGGCAGCGCCGGCGACCGCATGCGGCTGATGGGAGTGTTGCGGCATCTGGGTCGTGGTGAGGCTGACGGCTTCGTCGCCTCCCGGCTGGCCGATGGGATAGCTGGACAGGTTGGGGCCCTGGCCTGCGCCGAGCGGAGTCCGGCCGCGGAGATCGGGCAGGTTGAAGTTATTGACGCCATCGCCGCCGTAGGTGTTGCCGATGAGAGAGAAGAGCGACGGATTGCCGGCGACGGAGAGACTCTGGCCGTTGCAGGGCGCCCAATTACTGGGGATCAAACCCCAGGGATAGATGCGAATCTCGCCGGTATAAGGATCGCTATCGGGTAAAGGTTGATCAGGGAAAATGCCGGAGTGCGCAATCAGGAAGTTGATGGGCAAATAGGGCTGCAAATTGGAATGGGCGTCGGCCCCACCTTCGGGGCTGATGGAAGGGGCATCGAGATTGACGGTGGTTCCCGGCGGGGCGTATGCAGCGATGCCTCGCGAAGCGCCGGCCGAGAGCAGGTTCTTGGAAATAGTAGGGGTGTTGGCGGGAGCGCTGTTGGCCTGCACTTTGTGGGTATGCGGTGCGGATTGGCCAGGCGTTAGGGTGACCGTCTCCACACCTTCCCGCGTAGCGATGGGAGTCTGCTTGTCCGGGCCTCGCAAGATCCTGCTGCGGATGTCCGGCACGGCGAAGTTGAAATTCGGAGTTCCTCCATAGCGGTTTCCGATGACGGCGTAGAGCGCGCTGTATTGAGCGGGGAGATGAAGGCTCCCGTCACACAGGATCCAGCCGTCAGGAATCCGCTCGAAGGCGACGCACATGATGGCGCCGACGTATGGCTGTTGCAAAGGGTAGGGCCTCCGGGAAAGAATCGATTACTTGCAGCAAGTGTATAGAACCTTGGGAGGTACGTCAAGCGTTGCTTGCGAAATTCTTGCGAATAAAACGAGAAGTTGCCTCATTAAGCGAGAGAAGTATTGGGATTGCGGATGAAGGAGCGGCGGTGGTAGGCTGTGGCTAGCGCGATCGGGCGCATCCAGTCCGCGGGAAAGGGCCGTGCCCACCGGTTTTCTTCGATTTCTGATCGAATTGATCTTCTTTCTGCCCGGTGTGCGGACGCGGGCCTGACAGGAAGGAGATCCGTCATGACCCATTCCCCACGGGGCCGATCCACCGGCCTCTCTCTGGAACAACTGAAGAAACAAGCCAAGGAATTGCTGCGCGGCTACCGTGCCGGTGATGTTGCGGCGCGGGAGCGATTCGCGGGGCACGGAAGGCCGGGCGATCCGGTATTGGCGGACGCCCAGTTCGTGCTGGCGCGCGAATTGGGCTTTCCGACTTGGGCCGCGTTGAAACATCATCTGGAGGCGGTGTTGCCGGCGCGGCTGTATTTCTATCAGTCGATTGCTGCCGATGTACTCCAAGCGTGCGGAGGAGATGCCGAGGCGCTGGAACGCCTGCGCCAGGTATTCGGGCTCAACTTCAGCGGCGAACAATTGCGGGATCATGTGATGCAGCGACTCGAAGGAAGCGAACTCACCGCTGAGAGCGCGCGCCTGTTTGTGGCCAAGTTGTTCGGCTTCGGCAAATGGAGCGAACTGGCAGCCAGCGCTGCTTCGCCACCGGCTCGGAGCGGCGATACGATGACTCCGCCCTTTTATAGGGTGAACTGGAAGGAAGGCTGGATTGAAGCACGGGCTCCACTGGCAGAGCGCGATTGGGACGAGATCCTCGCGGTCATTGAAGCGCATGGCATTCGCGAACTGCGCTCGGCGGGGCAGGTGACGGATGCCGTGCTGGAACGCATTGCGGGTCTTGACGGGCTGAGGCGTCTGCAATTGGAGGGATCGCGGCGCGTGACGGATGTGGGGCTGAGGCACATTGCGAGGATGGAGCGCTTGGAGAGCCTGAACCTGACGGCGTGCCGCATTACGGATGCGGGGCTGGCTGTTGTTGGGGAACTCCAGTCACTGCGCGAATTTCAGATATTCCATCATGGCGGCGTTTCCGATGCGGGGCTCGCGAACCTGCGCCATTGCCCGCGGCTGGAACGGGTGGAGTTGCTGGGGACGCATTGCGGGGATGGCACGATCCGGGCGCTGGCGGGCAAGGCGCGATTGCGCCATTTCAAATCGGGAGACAGGGTGACCGACGCCGGGCTTTCGCTGCTCGCGGAGTTTCCGGTGTTTGCGCGGTGGCAGGGAGGAACCCCGGAGTATTCGCTGATGAGCTTCGAGGCGGAGCCGAATTATCTGCTGCTGCGCGGTGCGATCACCGATGCGGGGCTGGCGCAGCTTGGGGGATTGGAGGGATTGTTCGCACTCAACCTGGATGATTCGCGGTTGAAGCTGAGTTCCACGGGTCTGCATATGCTGGCGGGGTTGCCGCATCTGGAATGGTTGGGCTTCGATGCCACCGATGAAACGATGGCGGCCATTGCCGCACTGCCTCGATTGCAGATGCTGATGTGCCAGGATACGGCGTCGAGCGATGCGGGGTGGGAAGCGCTGGGCCGGTCAGGCAGCTTGGCTTACATCTGGGGCCGACGGTGCTATGGGCTTTCCGATCGCGGGTTTCGAGCGCTGTCACGCATGCCATCCTTGCGCGGGCTTTCGGTGAGTTGCAAGAACGTTTCGGACGGTGCGCTCTCCCTGCTGCCGGAGTTTCCGATGCTGGATGAGTTCATGCCGATGGATGTTCCTGATGCGGGGTTCCGGCACGTTGGCGCCTGCGCGCGCCTGGAGGCGCTGTGGTGCATGTATTGCCGGGATACGAGTGACGCAGCTACGGAGGAACTCCGCGGGTTGCGGCGGCTGCGCAGTTACTATGCGGGACAGACCCGGATTACGGATCGAAGTCTGGAAATTTTGAGCACGATGGAATCGCTGGAGAAACTAGAGTTCTGGTCGTGCGCGGGAATTACGGATCGGGGTGTTGCCCTGCTCGGCATGCTGCCAAAACTAAAAAGGCTCACGCTGGGATCGATGCCCAACGTGAGCCGTGAAGTGGTCCGTCGCTTTCCTGTGGAGGTTCAGGTGGATTGGGGAGGCTGACGGCCCCCTTTTACGGACCAGCTATGCGCTGCGCCGGCGGTAGGTGCCGATGGCGAGCAGCGCTCCTCCGATGAGAGCCAGTGTTCCGGGTTCGGGGGTTGCCGTATCATTGACCGGCGGGTCGACCGTGAGCGAGACCAGTTTGAAGAAGTCGTCCGCTTGTCCGATGCGTGCGCCGAAGACGAGTATGTTGGCCGAGGTGCTTCCGCCGATGGCGACCGTGCGTGGATTGTTGTTGTTCGTGGTATCGCTGTCGATGCGAGTCAGCCCCGCCGGCATGGTGGCCAGGGTTAAGCCCGCCAAGGTGAATGTGGCCGGATTCGCCACGCTGCCCACCCACATCGTGACGTCGCGGTCACTGCCGACCCACGACTGAAGCACCATGCTCACTGGATCGACAGGCGTGGAGAATTTCAGAAGAAAGAAGTCCACACCGCCTGGGGCTTGATTCTCGATGTGATGGTTGGTGAATCCGCAATCGACGGGGCCTTCGGCCGCGTTGCAGATACCGGTTCCAATGCCGGAAAAGAAGGCCGAAAGCGCCGTCTCAAAAGTACCCGACGAGGGCAGACTGAACGCTGCCGCCGTCATGGTGATTCCCTGATCTACTTTGGTCAATGTGCCACTGGTGAAGTCGAAAGTGGCTGCTCCCGCGAACGTTCCTCCGATGCACGCGATGGCGAGCGTGCGAACAATTGTGCCGATTTGGATGTTGAACATGGCTCCTGTTTTCTGGGATCTCGAATGGATTTAGCAGTGCTGGGACACCGCGGGCTGAGGAGCCGCGTTCCTGATTCGCGGCTCCTATCTTTGCGGCAACACTCTTGCTGTGTTTCGAAGGTAACAGGTACGAGAAGTGTGGGGAATGTTACTTTTGTATTGATTTCGTACTGGAGCGTGAAGTGGGACGTGGGTTATGGAACCCTAGGGTAACGCCGCAGGGAACCTCGGGATTTCCCCTATTGGAACGGCTATTCGGCGGCGGCAACGGCGGCTTCCACTTCCGCCCTGTATTGAGCCAACAAGTCTTCGTTTTCGGCTTCGAAGCGAAGGACGAGGATCGGCTGTGTGTTGGAGGCGCGAACAAGTCCCCAGCCTTTTTCAAACAGGACGCGAACGCCATCGACTTCAATAACCGGGCGGCGGCTGCGGAACCAGGCGGCTACTTTGGACACGATTTCGAATTTCTTTTCTTCGGGGCAATCGTGGCGGATTTCGGGGGTGGCGACCATTTTGGGCAGGCCGGCGAGTTGGGCCGATAGCGGCTTGCCGGAAGCGGCGACGATTTCCACCAGACGGCAGGCGGCATAGAGGGCATCGTCGAAGCCGTAGTAGCGATCGGCGAAGAACATGTGGCCGCTCATTTCGCCGGCGAGTTCGGCGTGCTCTTCCTTCATCTTGGCTTTGATGAGGGAGTGACCGGTCTTGTACATGATGGGGTTGCCGCCGAGCCGCTTCAGTTCGTCGTACATGACCTGCGAGCACTTCACTTCGCCGATGAACGTGGCCCCGGGCTTGCGGGTGAGGATCTCGCGGGCGTAGATGAGCATCAACTGGTCGCCCCAGACAACGGCGCCTGTTTCATCGACGGCGCCGATGCGGTCGGAATCGCCGTCGAAGGCGATGCCAAGCTCCGCGCCATGCGCGGCGACGGCGGCTTTACAATGCTCGAGGTTTTTCTCCACCGTGGGATCGGGGTGATGATTCGGGAAATGGCCGTCCATATCGAAGTACAACTCGACGGTGTCGGCGTTGAGCTTGGCGAACAGGTGATGCAGGGTGGGCCCGGCGGTTCCGTTGCCCGCATCGAGCACCACTTTGATGCGGCGCGAGAACTGGAACTGAGAGGAGATTTCGTCGACGTAGGCAGGCATGACGTCGGCGCCATGGAGCGTGCCTTCGCCCTGTTCGAAATCTCCTGCCTCAATCAAGCGCCTCAGGTGCTGAATGGATTCTCCGTAAATGGTGCTCTTGCCGTGCATCACTTTGAAGCCGTTGTAGTCGGATGGATTGTGGCTTCCGGTGATCATGACGCCGCCGGCGGCGTGGAGGTGAAACACGGAGAAATAGAGCAGCGGCGTGGGCACGACGCCAATGTCAGTGACCTGCATGCCAGTGGAGAGCAGGCCTTTGGCCATGGCATCACGCAGCCGCCGGCCGCTGAGGCGGCAATCGCGGCCGAGGTTGATCTGCGTCTCGCCGAGGCGTCGGAAATAGGTTCCGATGGCCCGGCCGAGCAGTTCGATGCCATCCGATGGCAGGTCGACATCGGCCACGCCGCGGATGTCGTATTCACGGAAAATCGTCGGACTCAGCATTGGAGGGTTACATCCACTCCTTGTAGAGTTCCACGAGCTTTTTGGTCATTTCGGTTTCCTCGGCGGTGTTGTTCTCGAGAGGGGGCCGGACGGGGCCGCCCTTCAGGCCGATGAGATCCATCATGGTCTTCATGATGGAGACTTCGTAACCGCGCTTGCGTTCGCGGAGGGCGTAGAGGGGATGGACGAACTTGTCGACGAGCTTGTTCAGGGCGACGAAGTCCTGAGCGATGCCGAGTTCTGCCATTTTCAGGGAGAGGCGCGGGGCGACGTTGGAGATGGACGAAGTGTAGCCCTGGACGCCGATGGAGAAGTAGGGGGTGATGCAATCATCGCCGAGTCCACCGAGCCAGGCGAGACGATTGCCGAGCTTCGACATGATCTTCTGATAGCGGCGGGCGTCGCCCTGGCCATCCTTCCAGATCTGGAGGGTCGGCACCTTGTCGGCGAGGCGGGCGACCATGTCGGGGGTGAAGACGGCCCAATCCCGGCTATAGATGGCGAGCGGCAACCCACTGGCGCGGCCCACTTCGGCGTAGTAATCGTAGAGGCCTTCGGCGGGCGCGTTGGTGTAATAGGGCGGCATCACCAGCAAGGCGTCGGCGCCGGCCTTTTCCATCTCGCGGGCCATCTCAGAGGCGATGCGGCCGTTGAAGCCGACGCCGCCGATAACGGGCATTTTGCCATTGGTGACGGCCACAGTGCGGCGCACCACTTCGATGTTTTCGCCGGGAGTCATGGAGTACATTTCGCCCGTCCCGCCGGCGGCCACCAGGGAGCAGAACGGGTGCTTGATCATGTCGAGCACGTTGAACTCGAGCGACTCCAGATCGATGGAAAGATCTTCTTTCCGAAACGGCGTAATGGGGAATCCAACGACACCCTTCAATTTGTCACGCAACATGAGAACTCCATTTTCCTCGACGGACTTAGTCTTTGGCCGCGAGCAGACTATGCTTGCGGCCATACAGATGGTAGATAAACAATCCGATGATCAGCCAGCAGAAGAACCAGACCCAGGTTTGCAGGGGCAAGCTGAGCATCAGAACAAAACAAAAGAGCATGGACAGGATGGGAATGAGCGGCACCAGAGGGACGCGGAAGCCTCGCGGGCGCTGCGGGTGCTTCTTGCGTAGCACCAGAACTCCGGCGGAAACGGTGACGAAGGCAAACAGCGTTCCGATGTTGCTCAGGTCAGCGAAGGTAGCGATATCCCAGATTCCGGCGGGGAGGCCGACGGCGAATCCGGCAATCCAGGTGCTGATGTGCGGCGTCTGGTATTTCGGATGCACGCGGGAGAAGTAGCGGGGGAGAAGCCCATCGCGCGACATAGCGAACCAGACGCGGGCCTGGCCGTATTGGAACACGAGCAGGGAACTGAGCATGCCGCCGAGGGCTCCGGTAGTCACCAGGGCCCGGATGTTATCCATGCCGATGTATTCGAGGGCCTTGGCGACGGGCGCGGGGTTGTTCAGTGTTTTCCAATTCATCACGCCGGTGAGCACCAGCGATACGGAGACATAGAGCACGGTGCAGATGAGCAGGCTGACGATGATGCCGAACGGAAGGTCGCGCTGGGGATGGCGGCACTCTTCGGCGGCGGTCGATACCGAATCGAAGCCGATGTAGGTGAAGAACACGATGGCGCCGCCAGTCAGTACGCCGCTGAAGCCGTTGGGCAGGAACGGCGTCCAGTTTTCTGTTTTCACATGTTTCGAGGCGGCGAAGACGAAGAGGAGGATGGCGGCGATTTTGATGACCACCATGATGTTGTTGGCGCGGGTGGATTCCTGCACACCGCGCACCAGCAGGGCCGTGAGCGCCATGAGGATGAGAAACGCCGGGAGATTGAAGACGCTGCCGGTGGCCTGGCCGCCGACAAACATGGGCTCAGAGAGGGCCTTGGGCAGATGGAAGCCGAACAGCGCGTCGAGGATGTCGTTGAAGTAGGCGGAGAAGCCCACGGCGACCGCCATGTTTGAGACCGCATATTCGAGGATGAGGTCCCAGCCGAGAATCCAGGCGACAATCTCGCCGAGTGTCGCATAGGAATAGGTGTACGCACCTCCGGCGATGGGGATCATGGAAGCGAGCTCGGCGTAGCAGAGGCCGGCGAGGGCGCAGACAAAGGCCACCAAGGCAAAGGAAAGCGCGATGCCAGGGCCCGCGCCGGGCCGTCCGATGGTGGACACCGAATCGACACCGTGCCGGATGAGATCGAGCACGGGCGCATTCATGATGGACGGGACACTGAGGGTTTCCCCAGCGGCAGCGGTACCGGTGAGGATGAAGATGCCCGAGCCGATGACAGCGCCAATCCCAAGGGCGACCAGACTCCAGGGTCCCAACGTACGGCTGAGACGCTTGCCGGGCTCTTCGCTGGCGGCAATGAGGTCGTCGATAGACTTGGTGCGCAGGTATTGGCCCATGGAATTGGCAACGCGGCGGAGCGAGCACTCCGCCGCGCGAGAAGTGTATCAGGTTGTGAGGAACTAGCGCTTGCGTTGGCCCTTCACCATTTTCTGGACCTTCTTCTTCAGGGAACCGCGGGAGACGCCCGCAGCCCGCTTCGCAACTGGGGCGGCTTTCTTGCGCGCGGAGCGCTTGGCCGCTTTACGTTCGGTTTTATCGGTGATGTGTTTCGTGTTCATGCTTATTCAGTTATTCCTGCGTATTTCGCGATCAATTTTTTCAACCCGTGGCCGGGGAAGCTCACGGTGAGTTTAGCGTCTGGACCCTCGCCTTCCATGCGCACGATGGTGCCTTTCCCGAGGGTGGGATGGCGGATGGTTGCGCCGGCGGAGATCTTCGATTTCGATGGCTGTGGCGCCTGTTTGTGGGCCGCTTGTGGATTGGGTGGGCGCACGGGCGCCTGCTGCTGCGGTTGCGGACGGGGGGCTGCATTGGCGATGCCCGCCACGTTTACCGGCAGATTGCGGTCCTTAAAAAACTGGGCGACGTTCTCCACGGAATTGTACGTCTTTCCAGTGTAGAGATTTTTCCGCACCGTGTGGCGGACCTCATACTGTTCGCTGAAGAGGTCGACTTCACGAGCCGAGGGGCTGCCGCCCATCTTGTGCACTAACTGCGGCGGGATTTCGCGCAGGAAGCGGCTGGCGATGGAGGGTTCCGGCGGAGAGCCTCCCCACTTGCGGCGCATGCGGGCCCAGGTGAGGTAGAGCATCTTTTCGGCGCGCGTCATGCCCACGTAGCAGAGGCGGCGCTCTTCTTCGAGCATGGTTTCCGAATCGCGCGAGCGCTGGTGCGGGAACAGACCTTCCTCCATGCCTGCGAGGAAGACCACCGGGAACTCGAGGCCCTTGGCGTTGTGGATGGTCAGCAACGACACCTGTGCCTGCTCGTCGACGGAGTCGGCGTCGGAAACGAGGGCGGCGTGATCGAGGAAATCGGCGAGCGTCTCGTCGCGCTCAGCCGCTTCGGCGGCGGCGTTGACTAACTCGTTCACGTTTTCGAGCCGCGATTGCGCTTCTTCGCTACGGTCGAGTTCGAGCATTTTCTGATAGCCGGTGTGTTCGAGCACGGCCGACATCAGTTCGCCCACATTCTTGCCCATGAAGGTGCGGAGATAGAGGATGAGATCGCGGAAGCCCTTGAGGGCGGAGGTGGCCCGGGAGCCAAGTTCATTGCTGTCGATGAAATGGCCGAGCGATTCCCAGATACTGATTCTCTCGGTATTGGCCGCCTGTTCCAGGGCCTCGATCGTGCTCTTACCGATGCCGCGTGCGGGGGTGTTGATGACGCGGAGCAGGCCGACATTGTCGGTGGGGGTGAGCAGGAGGCGGAGGTAGGCTAGGGTGTCTTTGATCTCCGCGCGCTGATAGAAGCTGAAACCGCCAACGATGATGTACTTGCGCTTATAGCGGCGGAGGGCTTCTTCAATCTGACGCGATTGCGAGTTGGTGCGGTAAAGCACGGCGACGCGCGTGCTGGGCTCGGAGCGGATGATCTTTTCGATCATGTCGGCGATGAACAGGGCTTCGTTGTCCGAGTCCATTGCTTCGTAGACGGTGATGAGGTCGCCTTTGGCTCCGGCGGTCCAGAGGGTTTTGCCTTTGCGGGCTTTGTTATTGGCGACAACCGCGCCGGCGCTTTCGAGGATGTGCTTGGTGGAGCGGTAATTCTGTTCGAGCCGCACCACTTTGGCGCGGGGGAAATCCTTCTCGAAGTCGAGGATATTGCGAATATCAGCGCCACGCCAACTGTAGATGGACTGATCTTCGTCACCGACGACGCAGACGTTGCCACGAACGCCGCCGAGCAGGAGCATCAACTCGTATTGGGAGCGGTTGGTGTCCTGATACTCGTCGATCATCAGGTATTGGATGCGCTCGTTCCAGGCGTTACGGGTTTGTGTGTCGTGCTGCAGCAGGCGTACGGATTCGAGCAGCAGATCATCGAAATCGAGGGCGTTGGCTGCGCGCAGGCGGGCCTCGTAATTTTCGTAGAGGACAGCAACTCGCTGGGCGACCGGATCGGTGGCTTTGGCCTTCATCTCATCGGGCGAGACCTTGTCGGACTTGGCCTTGCTGATCATCGACAGGGCTGCGCGCGGTTCCGGGTTCTTCGCTTCGAGGCCGAGTTGCCGGTAGATCGATTTCAGTGTCGAGACCTGATCGTCGTCGTCGTAGATGGAGAAGTTGCGGGTAAAGCCGGGGCGGATGTCGGCGAGCCGGTCGCCGTGCCGGCGGAGCAGGCGCACGCAGAACGAATGGAAGGTGCAGACGGTGGGGGATTCGGTGTGGCGGGAGCCGGAGAGCAGCGCTTTGACACGGTTGCGCATTTCCTCGGCGGCTTTATTGGTGAAGGTGACCGCGACGATGGACCATGGGGGCACCCCGCGCTCGCAGATCATGTGTGCGATGCGGTGCGTGATAACCCGTGTTTTTCCGCTGCCGGCGCCGGCCAGGATGAGCAGAGGCCCGTCGAGGTGGCGTACGGCTTCGGCTTGCTGGGGATTCATCCCCGCGAGAAAGTCCATGATGTTGTTTGGGAACGCCGAAGGAATCGAGCGGTCTCTTGTTATTGTGACATATCGGGGCGGTTCTGTTGGAGTTGCTGTTGCCATTATCTGTTCAACTCGGACGACGCCCTGGCTCTGACTACGACGCTGCGCGCTATGATTGAAACCATGCAGTTTAAAGTCATCATCTGCCGGGATGAGGATGGAGCGTATATAGCGGAATGCCCCTCCATCCCCGGGTGTGTCAGCCAAGGACGGACAAAAGCAGAGGCTGAGACGAATATTACCGACGCTATCCGGGAATGTCTCGCCGTCCGCGCGGAAAGGGGTATGCCGCTGACTGTCGAAACACAGGAAGTTGTCGTCACCGTCTGATGCCGCCAATCCCTTTGCTTCGACCGCGCGACGTTGTTCGGGCGTTCGAACGATTGGGCTGGCAAGTGGTGCGGCAGCGTGGCAGTCACATTGTTATGACTAAAGAAGGCAGTCCCTCCTCACTCTCTATCCCAGATCATTCTCTGGTTGCCCGCGGGACACTTCGTGCACTGGTTTCCAAAGCGGGGCTTAGCTTGGAGACCTTCCTCTCGAAGGTAAAATGAACGTATCACTATCGCATCGTCCTGCCGGGTCTGATTTCCGTTGGCGGTTCTCGCCAGGAAGTCGAGTGCCTGATCCGCGATAAGATCGACTTCTATCTTGTGGCGATGAAGGAAACGTCCCCAGATGGCCAAGATTGAAGTCTACAGCTTCGCCACCCGGCGGTGCACCAGCAGGAACCACAACCCCATTAAGGCCAGCAGCGCCCCGTTCCCCGCGATGACATAAGGGGCGGAGAACATCGTGATCAGTTTTCCTGAGGCCAGGCTGCCAAACGGCATGCCGCCGCGGAAGGCCACGTTGTACACGCTCATCACACGCCCGCGCATGGCGTCGGTGGTGATCAGTTGCACCAGCGAGGCGATCATGGCGAAACTCGCCATCAGCAGGCCGCCCGAAAGGAAGAGGAAGAAACAGCTCAGGTAGAGGTGCGTGCTGAAGGAGAAAGCTACGATCATCGTTCCGAGACCAACAAGAGCGGTGATGGCGACGCGTCCTTTGTTGTGCACGTTGCCAATGCCGGCCACGAACAGCGCGCCGGTTACCGAGCCCAGACCGGAGACCGATAGTAGCAGCGAGAACGTGTTGGCATCGCCCTTCAGAACATCCTTGGCAAAGACCGGCAGGAAGTTGATGAGCGGGATGCCGAAGGCCGTCATGAAGAAGGCGATGATGATGAGCGCCTCCATCGATTCTTTCTGACGGATGAACTGAATGCCTTCCTTCATACTGTCGAGCATGGACTGGCGCTTTTCCGGCGGGGTGTAGCGCTCATGCAGCAGCAGCAACGAAATCATGACCGCGATGTAGGAGACGCCGTTCAGCCCGAAACACCAGACGGCTCCGAGTTTCGACATGGCCAATCCACCGATTACCGGTCCGATGACGCGGGCGAGGTTGAACTGAATGGAATTGAGGGCGATGGCGTTCTGCAGGTCCTCGCCTTTCACCAATCGCGGGATGAGCGCCTGATAGGCGGGCCCGCCAAAGGCCTGCGCCGTTCCGACGAGGAAAGACAATGCGAGGATGTGCCAGACTTGGACGGCCTTCAGATGGAGCAGGAACGCGAGCAGGAACGCGCAACTGAGCTGGATGAATTGCGAAATGAGGAGCAGGTGGCGGCGATCCATGCGATCGGCCACCACGCCGCCCACCAGGGAAAAGAGAAAGATCGGGATCTGGCCGAGAAACGCGTCCAAACCGAGCATGAACGGCGATTTCGACAACTCCAGCACGAGCCAGCTTTGCGCCAGCGTCTGCATCCACGTGCCAATGCTGGACGTGCATGCCCCGATCCACATTAAGCGGAAGTCGCGGTATGCGAACGCCTTGAAAACCCGCTTGACCAATGGGGTTCCTTACGGGAGCGGCTTTTCGCGGTGAATCAAATGAAGGATGTTGCCGTCTCCGTCTTTGAAGAAGACCAGACGGTTGCCCTGGTTGTTGTAGGGTTCGCCCAGAAACTCCACACCGCGCGCTTTCAGTTGTTCGTAGCCGGCGTCGAAATCGTCGAGAGCGATGGCCAGGTGGCGGATGCCGGGCTCCTTCATTCCGGGAGTGCCAGCCATGACGCCGTCGGAGGGGATGATCTCCAGCATGCTGCCATTGGGCGCCTTGACGAAGAAGAAGACATCGTAGGAGAAGTTGATGTGGAAGCCGAGGTATTCCACGTACCAGTCGGCGAGCTTCTTTGGATTGGGAGAAGCGATGGCCGTGTGTTCGAGTCCTTGAAACATAAATCGTGATTCTAACAGGAAAGGGTGTGCCGGGGCGTTCGCTTGCCCGTTGCTACTCGTTCATTGCGGCGGCTGCCATGCCCATGAACACTTGTTTGGCATTGCTGTTGAGTCCGGTGTGCTGGATGAGGAAGACGCCGACCAGATCCTTTTCCGGATCAATCCAGCCGTGAGTTCCGAATGCTCCGCCGTGGCCGAAGGAACCGATGGACATAAGGTTCAACGTACCGAGCGGGACGCGGGTCACTTCCCAGGTGAGTCCGAAGCCGGTGCCGGGCAGGTGTCCGGCGCGGATATCGGCGGTGTGAAGCGATGTCGCTACTTTGACCGAAGCCGAAGTGAGCAGGCGCTTGCCCTGGTGCACGCCGCCGGCACGCATCATGTTGTAGAACGCGGCCAGATCCTGCGCGGTGGAATGGAGGCCGAACTCGGGGGCGGAGTATTTGGCGCCCTTGCGATGCAGTCGCGAATCGCCGCCGAGGATCGTGGGCGGGGCGTCGACGAGCTTGCCATCCTTGGCCTGATGGACGATGACGATGCGATCGACCTTATCGGCGGGAGGGAAGATAAAGCTATCTTTCATGCCAAGCGGCTGGAAGAGGCGGGTTTCAAGGAATTTCTCGAAGGGCATGCCGGAGGCCACTTCCACCAGGCGGCCAAGCGTGGCGATGCCGGTGTTGCTGTACTGCCATTCGGTGCCGGGCTCAAAGTTAAGCGGCAACTGGGAATAGAAATGGACTGCCTCGGCGAGTGTGAGGTGCATCTTCTGGTACAACTCACCGATGCCCGCCTGTGGCCCGCCGCTGATTCCGGAAGTATGCGTCATCAGGTCGCGAATGGTGATTGGGCGCGAGGGCTTTTTCAGAGTGACGCTGTCCTTGTCGCGATAGGCCACCATCATTTGGCCGCGAAACTCGGGCAGGTGTTTTTCCACGGGATCGGTGAGCGCGAGTTTGCCTTCTTCCACCAGCATCATGATGGCGGTGCCGCAGACGGGCTTCGTCATCGACATGATCTGGAAGATGGAGTCGGTCTTCATCGGCTTCTTGCCGGGCACGTCGGCCCAGCCGTGCGCATCGAGCGCGGCGGTGATGCCATGGCGCGACACGAGGGTGACGACGCCCGCCAGTTCGCCGCGATCGACGTACTCCTTCATGCGGGCGGAGAGGCGGGCCAAGCGCTCGGCGTCCATGCCGGCTTTGGAGGCTTCAACGATCGGCGGGGCTGCCGGTAACAGCGCCGCGCTTAGCAATACCAGCGATGCGATCTTCTTCATGGGACTCCTGCTATTCCACCGCAAAACCAGCATGGAGACAAGTGTATAGAAGACCTTGACTTCCGATGGGTGGGATGAAATACTACTCCCCATCTCACCTAAGGGAGGTAACAATGCTTCGCATTGCCTTCTTCGCTCTCTTTTGCTCCGTAGCATTTTCACAAGATTACCGCGGCCGTGTACAGGGCCTGGTCAGCGACGCGACAAACGCCGCTGTCCCTTCCGCCACTGTGACGCTGCTCAACACAAGCACTCGAACGGCGACCACTCGCACGACGGACGAGTCGGGCCGGTATTTGTTTGATTTCGTCGAACCGGGAACTTACACGGTTACGGGAGAAGCTTCGGGTTTCGGCAAATTCACGCAGGAGAACATTCGTGTTCTGGTGCGTTCCGATCTCACGGTCAACATGATCATGCGTGTCGGAGACGTGAATCAAACGGTCACCGTTTCGGACTCGGCGGTGGAGTTGCAGTTCAACACCACGACGCTGGCCCGAACCATTGACGGGACGATGCTGAAGGAACTGCCGGTGCTGGCGCGAAACCCGTTCACGCTGGCGCTGCTTGATCCGGCGGTGGTGAACCGGTATTCGGATGTGTCCAAACGCAATCCGTTCTATCAACTCTCCACCACGGGCGTCGATGTTGGCGGACAGACCAGCGGGCGCAATGAAGTGCAGATCGACGGATCTCCGATCGGCGTGGGTTCGCGCGGCTCGTATGCTCCTCCGATGGACGCGGTGCAGGAATTCACTGTGCAGCAGAACTCGGTGGATGCCGAGTCCGGCTTTTCCGCGGGCGGCGTGATGAACGTCGGCATGAAGGCGGGCACGAACGACTACCACGGCAGTTTGTACTACTTCGGGCGCAACCCGAAATTGAACGCGGTATCGAACGTGTTTACGCGCGCTCCCAACGTGGTTCGCAATCACGTCGGTGGCGGCACTTTTGGCGGGGCCATCGTGAAGAACAAGCTGTTCACCTTCGTCACCTATGAGCAGTGGAAGAACCGGCAGCCTTACACCAAGGTGATGACCTTGCCCACGGATCTGGAACGCATCGGCGATTTCTCGAAGACCGTCAACCGCGCCGGGGTATTGCGTCCTGTTTTCGATCCATGGACGACGGTCACCGATACGGCGACGAACACGGCAACGCGCACGCCGTTTGCCGGAAACATACTTCCCGCTTCGCGCATTGACGCTACTTCGAAGCTGTTCATGAACGACATCTGGGGTCCGAACAATCCGGGCGACGATCTGACCGGAGTGAACAACTACCGCACCGGGTACGCATGGTTCCTGGATTACTGGAATTTCTCCGATCGCACGGACTGGAACATCTCCGACAAATGGAAGGTGTTCGCGCGCTACAGCGTGATCCGCACGCGTCTGGACAACAACAACTACGGCGGCACGATCGCCACCACGTCGGACAACGGCGGACTGATGGATGCGCTGAACGGCGCGTTTGACAGTGTGTACACACTGAGCCCGCGCACGGTGATCAACTTCCGGTTGGGCGTGGTGTACTCCGAAGACGAGTACGATTCGGCTTGGGCGCAGGTGGGCGAGCAGGGTCTGTCGAAATACTGGCCGAACAACCCCTGGTACAAACCCTACCTGGCGGATATGCCGGCGGTGTATTACCCGAATCTAAACATTGGCGGAGCGACGTTCGGCAAATCGAGCTGGTGGAGCTACCGTCCGCGCAAGTATTCCTATCAGGGAAGCATGGGGCACGACCGGGGCCGGCACTATATGAAGTTCGGGATGGCCTACCGGCACAGCTTCGAATATTCGCAGTTGCCCAACCTCGGCACCTTCCCGTTCACAGCGAACCTCACGGCGAATACGAATCTGGCTCCGAACCTGCTGAACTTCGGCAGCGCGTGGGCGACGTTCCTGCTGGGGGCGATCGACAATTCTCTGACGACCAGCTACGTGTCTCCCCGCTATACGGAGCAGGATCAGTATGGCGTGTTCTTCCAGGATGATTTCAAGATGAGCCGCCGGGTAACGCTGAACCTTGGCCTGCGCTGGGAGTACGAAACAGCGCCCTCGGAGCGCGAACTGCGGCTGGCGCGGTATTTGGATCTGACCGATCCGATTCCCGAATTTCAGCGCACACCGCCGGTCATGCCGGCGCAGGTGGGGACCATCAATGGCGCGGTGAAGCCGACCTACAACGGCAATTTCATTTACACGGACGAAAAGGCGAAGGGGCTGTATCACGCGCCGGCGCGCAATTTCCTGCCGCGTTTGGGGATTGCCATCCGGGCCAACGACAAGACGGCGATTCGCATTGGGTACGCGCGGTATGCGGTGCCGGTGATGAGCGTCCTCGGCTATTCGTGGCGGCTGCCGGCGACGGATGGATTCTCCACTTCGTCGACGGGGCCGGTGCAGATACAGGGCGTGCCGCAAGGCGTGTTCAGCAATCCGTTCCCTTCGTCCAATCCACTGGTTATGCCGGTGGGGCGCGGATACGGGCGCTACACGAATATCGGCGGCGCGGCCACGTGGTCCCGCCAGGACATCCGGACGCCGATGAACGACCGCTTTAATTTCACGGTGGAGCGCGATTTGATGGGGGGCTTCAAGTTTGACGGCACGTTCTTCATGAACTTCGGCCATCACATGGTGCCGGAAGGGCAGGGCGGTAACGCCGGGTTCGGACGTTCGTTGAACCTGGTGGATCCGCAGCTTTCCTACACGTACAAGACGGCGCTGACGACGGCGGTGACCAATCCGTTCTTCGGATTACCGGCGAACGTGATGCCGGGCCAGTTGCGCGGGCAGCGGACGGTACCGCTCTCCACGCTGCTGCGTCCCTATCCGCACTACGGCGATCTGAGCGAAGGGTTCATGCCGGGAGTGGACAACCGCTACAAGGCTGTCCAGTTGCGCGTGCAGCGGCGCTTCGCCAACGGCTATAGCATCATCTGGGGTTACAACTACAACCGCGAATCGACGGGCGGGTACTTCAACGCACCGGATGAATACATCAACAAACTGACGATGATTCCTTCTTCGTCGCCACGGCACCGGATGACGCTGGGCACGACGTGGGAACTGCCGTTCGGCAAGGGCAAGCGCTTTGGTTCGGGGATGCATCCCGTGCTGAACCACATTGTGGGCGGCTGGTCCACCAGCCACATCTTCGTGTGGAACACGGGGAGTTTCCTGCGCTTCGGGCAATTGGATGTCTCGGGCGATCCGGGCAATGCCACGCGGGACTGGTCGAAGTGGTTCAACACCTCGGTATTTGCCCAGGCGACGCCGTTCACGCCGCGCACGAACCCCTACCAGTACGACGGTATTACGGGGCCGCGCTTTTGGAACCTGGACAGCACGCTGTCGAAGAATTTCAGTTTGACCGAGAAGTTCAAGCTGGAGTTCCGGCTGGAAGGCTACAACCTGACGAATAGCGTGATGCCGGGGAATCCGAACCTGGCGGTTACCAGCACACAGTTCGGCGGGATCACGTCGCAGGTGAATTACGGACGTGAAGTGCAGTACACGCTACGGCTTCACTTCTGATTGCCGGTGGAGGGGGCAGGGAAGCCTGCCCCTACTACTTTTACCGGGAGACTTCCAAGCCCGGGTACTCAATGACCGGGGTGAGCGGGAGAATTAACCCACGCGTCTGGCTACCGCCTAAGCGCAGGCCAGCGCCGGTGTCGAAGTTGGGAATGGTGATGGGCGGTCCGCCGGGCACTCCGTGGATGATGAGGTTGGTGGATCCGGTGAGCGGGTCGTTCTCCGCGCCGGCCAATTCGAGGATGCCTGCGAAGTCGTCGACCTGCAGCGGATCGTCGGTGTGGGCGCGAAATTCCGACCACTTGCCCCACCACTTGGAAGCGGCGGGAGCACCAACGCCAATGGCGCCGGCGGCGAAGTGGTAGACAACCGTTTTGGGCTGCATACCGAAATCGCGGATCTGGAAGGTGGCGGAGGCGAAGCCTGCATCCATCATGGGCAGTTCGGAGCCGATGGAGACCCCGATGCGGATTGCGAACCTGTTACGGGCTATGGCACGCCTCCGGGCGAGCCTGCCAAGGGGCAGACTGACGGGATCGGCAATGCTGGTTGGGGGCTGAACGATGGCGATCTGCGCGGCGCGATGCCACTGGTCGCCGCCGGGCGCCTCCAGATTCAGTCCTCTGCGCACGGGAAGCAAGCGCAGTAATCCGGCAGGAACTCCACAGCCTGCCAAATACGCTGCGATGCGGATGGCCCGGGCGCGAGCGACCTCGGTGTGTTCCCGGCGTGCTCCCACGCGGCCCGCTGCTCCGGCCACCACGACGTAGGTCGATCGTGACTTGCGTAGCAAGGGAACCAAATGGGTTCCGAGGAACCGGCGGTGTTCCGGCTTGAGCCGGTCTCCGCCTGCGTCGAAATTGAAAAGCCGTACGTAGTGTTCCACATACGGGGAAGGGTGCACCTGATACTCAAACTGGCCTGGCCCAATTGCTGCTGGCATGGCGTACTGCTCCGTGTGGCCCGGTCTGCGGATGGACCGGAGCTCGTTTCTTGTCTCTTTAGAATCGTGTCTAAACAACCCGCTTGTGTTACAGCATCCGGGTGGTTTTTTTCCACCTCTCTTCTTACGTAAACCCTAACCTCACTGGATCAACGCGCGAAAGCGGGGTAGAAATAATCATACAGGAGCAAATTTTCCGAGGGAAGGGGGAATTGGACCCTAGGGGTGCTTTCGGTTCTCGCTCAAACACGCTATACTGAACGGTTTGAGCGCGAGTCGCCGGCCGGGAGAGTTGTGTGTTCTTTTCCATTCGAGATCTGGAGTTACGGAAGCTTCCCTTCGCGGTGGAACTTCCCCCCGGCCAGATTGATTTTCTGGACCCGGAACTGAAACAGGACGGGAACCTGAATGCGGCTGGCCAAGCTGAATTGCTGAGCAGCACGCTGGGGGAAATCCGGATTCACGGACATGTTCGCGTGACAATGGAGACTCCCTGCGATCGCTGCCTGGAGCCCGCAAGGCTTCTGATCGATTCGGATTTCGATCTCTGCTATCGCCCAACCGAGATGGCTACCACGGGCGAAGAGGTTGAGCTGGACGACGACGAAGCGGAAATGGGCTTCTATGAGGGCGATGGCCTGGAACTGGCCGAAGTTCTCCGCGAGTTCATTCTGTTGCAGGTGCCGATACAAATCGTGTGCCGCCAGGATTGCAAGGGTATCTGCCCCGTTTGCGGGGGGAACCGAAATAGTGCCGCTTGCGAGTGCCGCCTTCCAACGGCGGATGACCGCTGGGCGGCGTTAAAGAATTTATAGTCGAAGAGGGATGTAAGAATGCCAAATCCAAAACGCCGACACTCTGCCCAGAGAACCTCCACTCGCCGGGCGCACGACCATCTGAAGTCCGCCTCGCTGGCCGAATGCCCGAAGTGCGGCGAGCCAAAGATGCCCCACCGCGTCTGCCCCTACTGCGGCACCTATAAGGGCAGGGAAGTCGTAGAAGTCGCCGAGCAATAGGCTCGTGCCGCGAGCCGGTACGCGAGTTCCGTTCGTCTCTTTCTACACCCACAATGATCACCATCGCGGTTGACGCCATGGGCGGAGATCACGCCCCTACGGCCGAGGTCGACGGGGCGATTCACGCCGTCAAGCACTATCCTGTCAAAGTCATTCTCGTCGGCAAAGAGGAGATTGTCTCGGCGGAATTGCGCAAGCACTCCGGATGGCGGGATCTGCCGATCGAAATCCGCCACGCCAGTGAAGTGATCACTATGGAAGACAGCGCGGCCAAAGCCGTGCGCTCAAAGAAGGACTCTTCCATCCGTGTCGCCTGCCGCCTGGTGCGGGAAGGCGTTGCGGATGGTGTCGTTTCCGCCGGCAATACCGGCGCCGTGATGGCCACGGCGAAGATGGTGCAGGGCATGGTGAAGGGCGTGGAACGTCCTGCCTTGGCGAGCGTCTTCCCAACGGTGAAGGGAACGCCCGCGGTAATGGTGGACGTTGGCGCCAACGTCGATTCCTCACCGAACATGCTGGCCCAGTTCGCCATCATGGGCGAAATTTACTCCCGGGTGATCTTCAAGACGCATCGCCCCAAGGTCGGCATTCTCTCTATCGGCGAGGAGGAACACAAAGGCAACGACCTGACGCGGGCCGCCACTCCCATCCTGAAGAAGCTGCCGATCAATTTTGTGGGCAACGTGGAAGGCCGCGATGTCTACACCGGCACGGTGGACGTGATTGTGTGCGACGGCTTCATCGGAAACGTGGTGCTGAAGGTGAGTGAAGGGCTGGTGGAGGCGATCAAGCACATGCTGCAGGACAGCCTGAAGGCCACCATCACCCGCCAGATCGGCTATGTGCTTTCGCGCGAAGCTTTCACCGATTTCAAGAAGCGGGTGGATTACTCCGAATACGGCGGGGTGCCGTTGCTCGGTGTGCGCGGCGTATGCATTATCTGCCACGGACGCAGCAATACCAACGCTATCAAGAACGCCATCCGTGTTGCTTCCGAGTTTGCCGGGTCCGGAATCAACCAGCGCATCGAAAACGAGCTAGGCGAACATGGGCTCGGCGCCGGCGCGTAGCGGAATCAATTCTCCTCCTCCGGGCATACAATAGGTACTGCACTCCCTATGCGCTTTCTTGCCCTACTTCTGCTTGGCGTGGCCGCCTTCGGGCAGCTTCCGAAGAGACTCACTCCGGCCAAGTGGTCGATGGAGTTCACTCCCGCGGAGGCCAAGCCGGGAGGGGTGGCGATCGCCAAGCTGACAGCTACCATCGATGAGCCTTGGCACATGTATTCGCCCACCACGCCGCCGGGCGGGCCGATGATCACGAAGATCACGCTGGCGGAGAGCCCGGTAGTGGAGTCGATGGAAATCTACAGGCCGCAGCCGGTGCGGAAGCTGGATCCCAACTTCAACATCGAAGCCGAAACCTACGACAAGCAGGCGGTATTCTTCCTCAAGCTGAAGTTGCAAGCGAGTGCGCCGGCAATGCCTGCCGAAGTGCAGGTCAACATGCGCTACCAGGTTTGTACGGAGAAGGAGTGCCTGCCCCAACGGGCATCGGCCAAGGCCACGCTGAAGGTTTCCGCGTCAGCAGGCGATCCGCAGTTTACGGTGCCGGAAGGCTACGCGCTGGTTCCGGCGGCGGCAACCGCGAAAGCTCCTGCTGCCAGCGCAGCGCCTGCGCCTGCAGCCGCGCCGAAGAAGGAAGAGAGCCTGTTGGGCTTTGCCGCCGTTGCGTTTGGCTTGGGATTGGCCGCGGTATTCACCCCGTGCGTATTCCCGATGATTCCGTTCACGGTTTCGGCGTTCATTCGCAACCGCAGCGTGCTGCAAGCGGCGGTGTATGCCGGTGGCATCGTGCTGTTCTTCACTTCGTTAGGGCTGCTGGTAACTGCGGTGGTCGGTCCGTTCGGTGTGGTGCAACTGGGTTCCAACCCGTGGGTGAACGGGGTGATTGCGGTGGTCTTTCTGGCGTTCTCCTTCAGCTTGCTGGGGGCATTTGAGATCACACTGCCATCCAGCCTGCTGACGAAGATGGATCAGGCATCGCAGAGCAGGGGCGGAGTGGTGGGGGCGCTGCTGATGGGGCTGACGTTCGCGCTCACTTCCTTTGCTTGTGTCGGGCCGTTCATGGGGTCGTTGCTGGCGGCTTCCGTGCAGGGGGATAAGTTGCAGCCCGCCATTGGGATGGCCGCGTTTTCCTCTGGTTTAGCTTCACCCTTCTTTTTTCTTGCTTTGTTCCCGTCAACCCTGTCCAAGATGCCGCGCAGCGGAGGCTGGCTGCCACGGGTAAAAACGGTGCTCGGGTTCGTGCTGCTGGCGGTTTCGCTGAAGTATGTGAGCAATGTTGACGTCGTACTGCAGTGGAATGTGCTGACGCGGGAGCGGTTCCTGGCGGCGTGGGTGGTGCTGTTCGCGTTGCCCGGGCTGTATCTGCTGGGATTCCTGCGCATGGAAGGCATTAAGGCCGAAGACCAGGTGGGATCGGCGCGGGCTGCCATGGGGGCGATTTTTCTGATCTTCGCCGTATCTTTGATTCCGGGGATGTTCGGCGGGAAACTGGGCGATCTGGATGCCTATGTGCCACTCGCCTCGGAGTCCTCGTTCGGCGCGCAATCCGCCGGGGGCGGCGGTGAGAAGCTCGTCTGGATGAAGAACCAGTACAAGGAAGCGCTGGCGAAAGCCAAGGCGGAGAACAAACTGGTGCTGGTCAATTTCACCGGCTACGCATGCACGAACTGCCACTGGATGAAAGCGAACATGTTCCCCCGCCCGGAGGTGGCCGCGGAACTGAAGAATCACGTGCTGCTGGAACTCTACACCGACGGCGCCGATGGGGAAAGCGAAAAGAATCAGGAGCTTCAGAACTCCAAATTCGCCACCATCGCCATCCCCTACTATGTGCTGGTGGATGGGGACGAAAAGGTGGTAGCGACGTTTCCGGGCCTGACCAAGGACAGTGCCGAGTTCGTGGCCTTCCTCCAAAAGCGGGGGTAACCGAATTGAGGCTGGTCCGTCTGAGGGAGCATGCGGCTTTCCCTGGCCTTGGTGTTGTTGGTCTGCCTCCAGGGCGAGGCTGATCCGAAGTTGGCGCAGGCCGCGCGGTTGTTCGACCGGATCTGGAAGGAATACTTCGCGGCGCGAGGGGAGAAGTACGTGCCGCCGCACATTGTCCCTTTCAGCGGAAAGATGGTTAGCCGGACGTGCGGAAAGGTCAATCCGGGCAACGCCTACTACTGCGCTAAAGACAACATCATCTACTACGACGAGGAGTTTCTAGCCGCCTTGCGGCTGCGCGTCGCCTCGGAGACCGGAACCTCCGGAGATGCGGCCCCCCTGATCGCCATCGCGCATGAATTGGGACACGCCGTTTACTCGCAGATGAACCGTGACCGGCAGCCACGGGGGGGAATCCAGCAACTCAACGGCTATGGAGAGGAGAAAGTCGCGGATTGCCTGGCTGGGGTGCTCATCCGTGCGGCCAGCGAGCAGCGATTCCTCACTGCCGGCACGCTGGAAGAGGCGGAATCGACGATGGCAATCATCGGTAAGCTCAATGCCCAGAAAGGACACCCTTCCTGGCGGGTGCGCTACAGCTCTTTTCTCTCCGGCTACCGCACGGGTGTGGATGCCTGCGCGGCGAACACCATCGAGAACCTCCGTTACCCTTCTCCGTAAATACTTGCGGATCAATTTATCTCGAATAAAGTTTGATCCCTCGGGTAGAGTTGAGGCATCATAAAGGTTAAGAATCCTTAAGGTCCTGGTCCGACCACCTATCCAGGTTGAGAATGCTCTATCGATTTAAGGTATTACTATCTTTTGTTGCAGGCTTCCCTCTTCTATCCGGCGCGGACCTCACTCTGACTGAGGCTCTCCACCTTGCGGAGCAGAACCATCCCCAATTGCGGGCTGGCGCGGCGCAGATTGATGCGGCGCGAGCCGGGCTGGTGACGGCGAAAGCCTATCCCAATCCGGAAGGAGGATTTCGCGCCGGCGGACAGGACTACCGTGTGCCCGGGAACGTGCGCGGCTTCGTGAGCACCTATCAGTTTTCGCAGCCGTTGGAACTGGGGCCACTGCGGCCGGCGCGGCTGGAGGTGGCCGAACGCGGGCGGGTGAGCAGCGAGCATGCGCTGGACGCGACGCGGCTGGCGGTGTTATCCAACGTGCGGCGAGCCTTTTTCCAGGCGCTGCGGAAGCGGGAAGAAATTGGCATCCTGAACGAGAACCTGCGTCTGGTGGAGGAATTCCGCAAACGGCTGCAAGTTCGCGTGGATGTGGGCGAGGCCGGGCGGCTGGAACTGTATCGTGCCGATGCCGAGGTGGTTACTGCACGCACGGCGGCCAACAGCGCGAGGCTGCAGTACGTGGCCGGGCTGTCGCAATTGCGCGCCGCCATCGGCGCAACGGTGGATCCGAACCTTACCATCGACGGTGCGCTGGATGCGCCGTTGACTCTGCCTTTGCTCGAGGAGTTGCGCAAGGAGATGATTGAACGGCATCCGCTGCTGCGCTATGCGCGGGCGGAAGTGGACCGGGCCGAATCGCGGCTGAAGTACGAAGTGGCGCTGCGTCGTCCGCAACCTTCGCTAGTGGTGGAAGTGGACCGCCCGCCCGATGTCCCTATCTATCGCGCGGGGATCAACATTCCTCTGCCGTTCTGGAACAAGCGTGAAGGGCCGATTGCAGAAGCCGCGGCACTGATCCGCCAGACTCGGGCCCTGGCCGAGAGTAACGAACTGCAACTGCTGGCCGCGCTAGGGAGCGCTTACGAACGGTATCAACTGGCCACCAGTCAATTGGAAGCCTTCCAGCAAGGTTTGCTGCAGGAGGCTGAAGCCGGATTGCGTGCCGCAGAGACGGCTTACCGGCTGGGGGAACGCGGCATCCTTGAGGTGCTGGACGCGCAGCGCGTGCTGCGTACGGTGCGCCTCGATTTGCTCAACACACAATTCGACCGCCAGGCTGCGCTCGTCGATCTCGAAGAACTGCGGGCCATCGATCCGCGAAGGAGACCCTGAGTCATGCTGCACATCCTGACTGCATTGCTTCTGGTGAGCCTATTGGGGCTCTTTACCGGATGCGGGAAGCCTGCCGCGGTTGCGGTGCAGGCCCAATCCACGCCGAGTGATCCGAACGAAATCAAGCTGGATGAAAACCTGGAGCCGAGGGTCAAGATCGGTGAAGTGGAGTGGGCCACGGTAGGGGCCAGCTTCAGTGTGGCCGGGCGGGTTGAAGTGGACGAGACCCGTACCACTCGTGTGGGCTCCCCTGTGATGGGGCGCATCACATCGCTGGCGGCTGCCGAGGGGCAGGACGTGCATAGCGGTCAGGTGTTGGCGACGATTCTGAGCACGGGACTGTCGCAGGCGCAGCTCGATTTTCTGAAGGCGATCTCGCAACACCAGGTGGCCAAGCGCGCCGTGGACCGGGCGCAGGTGCTGCTCAAGGCCGATGTGATCGGATCGGCGGAATTGCAGCGGCGGGAAGCGGAACTATCGGAAGCCGGCGCCGCGCTCGATGCGGCGCGCGACCAGTTGCTGCAATTGGGCATGCCCGCGGAAGCGATTGAAGAACTCCGCAAGACGCGTACCATGAATTCGATTTCGAGCATACCGGCCAACATGGACGGCACGGTGCTGGAACGCAAAGTGACTCCAGGGCAGATGGTGCAGCCGGCGGATACGATTTACGAAATCGCCGATCTCTCGCAGGTCTGGCTGGTAGCGGATGTACCGGAAGCGAATGCGGGCAATCTGCGCGTGGGGCAGTTGGTGGAGGCGAAGATCGCCGCATTGCCGGGGATGACGATTTCCGGGAAACTGGCGTTTGTCAGCGCGACCGTGAACCCCGAAACCCGAACGGTGATGGTGCGGATGAATGTGCCCAACCGTGAGAAGAAGCTGAAGCCCGCGATGCTGGCCACGATGGAATTGAAGGAGCATACGGAACGCCAGCAGGTGGTTCCGATGACTGCCGTTGTGCGCGATGACAATCGCGAGTGCCTGTTTGTGCAGCGCGCCGGCAACATGTTCGCTCTGCGCGAGGTCAAGTTTGGTGAGGAGCACTCCGGCAGGCGCGTGCTGCTGGATGGGATCCGCCCGGGAGAGCGCATCATTGTCGACGGCGCGTTTCATCTCAACAATGAGCGGCGCCGCAGGGCCGTGCGCGGAGCCGAGGGCTCATAGATGGTTGACGGACTGGTTACCGGCTCGCTGAAGCAGCGGGTGGTGGTGGTAGTGCTGGCGGCCATGGGGCTGGCCGCGGGGATCCATGCGACTCGCAGCCTTTCCGTGGATGCGTTCCCCGATGTATCCAACGTACAGGTGCAGGTGGCCACCGAAGTTCCGGGGCGCTCGCCAGACGAGGTGGAGCGCATTGTCACGGTGCCGGTGGAAATCGGGATGACCGGATTGCCGGGTTTGACCGAACTGCGTTCGCAGAACGAGCCAGGGTTGTCGATTGTGACCATGGTGTTCACCGACAAAACGCCCGTGTACTTCGCGCGCCAGTTGGTGGGAGAACGGCTGGACGAAGTGCGCACGCGTCTTCCCGCGGGGATCAACCCGATCCTGGGGCCAGTGTCGAACGCGCTGAGCGAGGTATATCAATACACCATCGAACATCCCAACGACGGACAGCGTGCGCTGTCGAAGGAGGAACTGATCGAGCGGCGCATCATTCAGGACTGGGTGGCGCGGCCACTGCTGCGCTCGATTTCCGGAGTGGCGGAGATCAACTCCACCGGCGGTTACGTGAAGCAGTATCAAGTGCTGGTGGATCCCATCAAGCTGCGCTACTACAAGGTCACCATCCACGACGTGTTCGAAGCGCTATCGCGCAACAACGCCAATTCGAGTGGCGGCATGCTGCCGCAGGGGCCGGAGATTTTCCTGGTGCGTGGTGTGGGCCTGATCCGCGATCTGGATGACATCCGGGCGATTGTGCTGAAAGAAGTGAGCGGCACGCCGGTGTTCATTCGAGACGTAGCTGAGGTGAAGATCGGCGAGGAAGTGCGCTATGGGGCCATGGTCAAGGGCGGCTATACGGAAAGCGTAGGCGGCATCCTGATGATGGTGGCCGGCGGTAATGCGAAGCAGATTGTGGAGAGCGTGAAGCAGCGCGTCACCGAGATCAACATGAAAGGCATGCTGCCGAACGGGCTGCGCATTGTTCCCTACTACGACCGTTCGGAGTTGGTGGATTCGGCGCTGGCGACGGTGAGCCGTGTGCTGCTGGAAGGCATTGTGCTGGTAGTGGTGGTGCTGTTTCTATTCCTCGGCGATCTGCGTTCGAGCCTGATTGTGATCGGCACGCTGGTGTTGACGCCTGGGCTGACCTTCCTGGTAATGAACCAGGTGGGGCTGTCGGCGAACCTGATGTCGTTGGGCGGGCTGGCCATCGCCATCGGGCTGATGGTGGATGGCTCCGTGGTGGTGGTGGAAAATGTCTTCGGGCGCCTGGGACACGGCGGGCATACGGATCGCCTGAAACTCGTGAAGGAAGCGGTGTTGGAGGTGGCGACGCCGGTGATCTTCGGTATCGGCGTGATCATTCTGGTGTTCCTGCCGCTGATGACGCTGGAAGGGATGGAGGGAAAGATGTTCGCCCCGCTGGCGTACACCATCTCCATTGCGCTGGCGATTTCCCTGGTCATTTCATTGACGCTGTCGCCGGTGCTGTCGGCCTTCCTGCTGCGTGGCGGGAGCGAGCACGACACCATTTTTGTCCGTTTGTTGAAGAAGCCCTATGTGGTTCTGCTGAACTGGGCGACCCATCATTCGTTCAGCACCGTAGCGCTGGCCTTGGCGGCGTTCGGGCTCACCATGTCGTTGTTCCCCTATTTGGGGACTTCGTTCATTCCGGAGATGAAGGAAGGAACCATTTCGCCGAACGCCGACCGTGTCCCGCAGATCTCACTGGAAGAATCGATGCGCATGGAATTGGAATCGCAACGGCTCATTCTGCAAGCGCCAGGAGTGACCAATGTCGTGACGCGGCTGGGACGTGGCGAGTCGCCGGTGGATCCGGCCGGGTACAACGAAATCGATGCGATGGTGAGTCTTGCGCCGATGGACAAGCGCAAGGAATGGCCGCAGGAGCGCATTTCCGATGAGATCCGGAATAAGTTGCAGACGCTGCCAGGATTGAATATTGTGATGGCGCAGCCGATTTCCGACCGTGTGGATGAGATGCTCACCGGCGCGAGGGCCGATGTCGCGGTGAAGATCTTCGGCGATGACCTGCAGACCTTGATTGACAAAGGAAACGAAGTGGCGCGGCTGGCAGGCACGGTGCGGGGAACCGCGGACGTCAAGGTGGATCGCGTCATGGGGCAGCAGAACCTGACGGTCACCATCGACCGGCAGGCAATCGCGCGCCATGGCTTGAATGCGTCGGATGTGCACGACGTCATCGAGGCGTCGATCGGCGGCAAGGCGGCCACGGAAATCTACGAAGGCGAGCGGCGGTTCCAGGCGGTGGTTCGCCTGCCGGAGCGCTTTCGCGATAACGCCGCCGATCTGCGAACGATTCTAGTGAATGCGCCGGATGGTGCACAGTTGCCGTTGGGGAGCCTGGCGCGGATTGAACTGCTGGACGGCGCGTCGCAGATTAAAAGGGAGATGGGCAAGCGGCGCGTGGTGGTGGGAGTGAATGTGCGCGACCGCGATTTAGGGAGCTTCGTGGCAGAGTTGCAACGCACACTGGAGAGCAAAGTGAAGCTGCCTTCCGGCTACTACTTTTCCTATGGCGGACAGTTCGAGAACATGGAGCGCGCACGGCGTCATCTGATGGTGATTGTGCCCATCACGATTGGGGCGATCTTCTTTCTGTTGTTTCTGCTGTTTCAATCCGTGCGCTTTGCGCTGCTGATCATCCTGGTGCTGCCGTTCGCATCGATGGGCGGTGTGGCGGCGCTCTACTTCACGGGAGAGTATCTTTCGGTGCCGGCTTCGGTCGGGTTCATCGCGCTGTGGGGCATCGCAGTGCTAAACGGCGTGGTGCTGGTTTCCTACATCCGTGGATTGCGCCAGGCAGGGATGGCGCGCAAGAGGGCGATTGTGGAAGGAGCGCTACTGCGCTTCCGGCCGGTGATGATGACAGCCACGATTGCCGCGCTCGGATTGGTGCCGTTCCTGTTTGCCACGGGGCCGGGATCAGAAGTGCAGCGCCCACTGGCGATCGTGGTGATTGGAGGACTCATTACCTCGACGCAACTCACGCTGATCGTACTGCCCGCTTTGTACGGTTTCTTCGACGATCAGAAGGACAGGGCCGAGGATGCGGCGATGGCGGAACTGGTAGCGGGGCGTTAATCCGGAGTGGCGGGCTGCACTGTGATGTTGCGGAACCACGCCTTCCCGTTGTGATGCTGGAGCGCGATGGAAGCGGGTCCAGGTCGTAGATGTGCCACGGCGACCGCGCCGGTGGCACTGATGGTAGCACCCGGGTTCGCCGCCAAGGCCAGGGCTTTCTCAATCATTGCCGGAGCAGTGAAGTCGATTTGCAGAACGCGATCGCCGTTGATCCAGTGCTCGCAGCGCTGGGCTTTGCACACAATGCGGGCGTGATTCCAGACGCCGGCGGGCGCACGCGCGGGCTTCTGCGGAGCAACCAGGCCATAGAGGGCGCCGGTCTTTTGATTGGGCTTGGGAACTTCTGGGCTGGTGTCGTCCACCAACTGCAACTCGGGTCCGACAGCCGCCGCGCCACGGGCGAAATCCGCGCCTCCGGTTTCGTAGAACAGCGAGTGGCGCACGAAGTATTTCACACCGCTGTTGGTGCCGGGCGCCAGCTTGTATTCAAAGCGCAGATCGAAATCGGCGGGGACGGGCGCGCTGAGCAAATCGTGGCGGCCGCCGCCTGGCTTTCCAGTTGCGATGGCGCCATCCTCGATCACCCACGATCCGTTGGGGGCAAGCCCCGCCGCGGGCCGCCACCCATCGAGCGACTTGCCGTCGAACAGAGCCTGCGCCGCCAGCAGCAGCAGTTGGAGCATCATCGTGGCGTAACCCAACGAATTGCGTTCGCCACCAGCCGCCGGTAATGCTCATTGGCGAAGATTTGCGGCCCGTGGCCGGGCTGAATCATCACCAGCCGCGACAGCATGTAGGTGCGCGTCCAGGCCACAATGGGCATACTGGTGGCATTGTTGGTGACCAGCAGCGGCTGGCTGCCCCCATCCAGGTACACGCGCCCATAGGTCTCATCGAAGACATCGAAGTTCGGCACGCCTTCCAGAACGGGGTGATCCACCGCCACCTTCTGCAGCGGGAAATTCACATCGTGGAGGAAGGTAAATGTGGGTAGCGCCCCGGCGTTGGCTTCGCGCATCCGATAGCCGGTGATTTCGTTGAATGTGTTCCAGGTCTGGTAGCTGCACAGGGCATGGTGCAGGACGACGACGCCTTTCCCCTGCCGGAACAGATCGAGGAAATTGCGTTCTTCTTCCTCGCTGATGCGTTTGGGCATGTCGTAGAGAACGACGACATCGAAGTCGCGCGCGATGGGCGTTGCGTAGACCGTGCTGGTGGAGCGCGGCGCATGCTCGCGATGCTCCCACTTCCACTCCGGATGATTGGCGAACAGATCGAAGAAGCGCTTGTCGAAACCGTGCCCGCCGGTGACCACCAGCAGGCGGATGGGCCTCGGTGGATCGGTAGCGGCCGCCATGCTAGCGAGAAACGTTCTTCGCGAATGAGCCATGTTGACAGGATACTCCCGCCGCGGGCGCTCAGTTTTCCTGCGTGACGGAGAGTGTCTTGTCGGCGATCAATAGCGAGGTTTCGCGCCGCCCGGCGCCTAGCGAGTTGACCTGCAGTTTGATGGAGGCGGGGCCGGTTCCGTTGGCGGGTCCATCCACCACTGCCCAGATGGCTCCGGGGAGAATGCTCCAGGAGCAATGCGCAGCGGTCTGGAGTTCCACGTTGTACGTACCGGCGGCGAGAGTTGCTTTCAGTGATGGAGGACCAAGAGTGTAAGAACAAGGCTCGCCGGGGCCGAGAAACACTTTCCACGCGCCACGGCCGCGAGTGAATGCGACCAGTAGCGCGCCTTCGCCTTGCCGCTCCAACGACAGGGATTCCACTACCGTGTTCGGAAAGCCGGTGTCTTCCTTGGACCAGGACGCGCCGCCATCGAGCGAAACGAACACTCCAAGATCCGTGCCTAAGTACAAGGTGTCCGTCTTGCGAGGGTCGATGAGAATGGAGTGAACGGGGATGTCGGGAATGGCTGTGTCCCCCGTTCCATCAATGGCGGTCCAGGTAGCACCTCCGTCGGTCGTCTTGTAGATGTGCTTGTCGGCGGCCGCCGCGTTGAATGAGCCGTAGACGGCGTAGGCCACGTCGGCGTTGGTGGGATCGAAAGCAATCCAGGTTGCTACGCCGATGCGCGGTTGCGCCGATGGCCATGCGGTTTCACTGTTGGCATCTCCGGCGGCGGAGTTGCGGAAGATTCGGCCATCGCGCAAGCCCACTAACACGCGGTTCGGATCACTGGGTGCGACGGCGATGGCGGTAATGGGGCAGGCGGTGCGCCGGTCGGTGCAGCCGGTGGCCAGCGACACGCTGGCGCGCTCCCAGATACGCCCGCCGTTCGTGGTTCGCCAAACGAAGCTGCCGCCGATCCAGAGGCGTTCCGGATCCGCCGGGTCCATGGTGAAGGGCGCGATGAAGAGAAAGTTATCGGTGGGTTCGCTGATGCCCGAAATCGCGCTGGTGAACGTGGCGCCGCTATTGGTGGAACGGCGCAAGGAAAGGCGCGTGGTCTCCACATAGAGCGTGCGCGTATCCTTCGGATTGATCGCCGTATAACCGCCATCCCCTCCGGAAATCGAAGTCCAGCGTTCCGATCCGCCGGCATCGGTGCCACGATTGGTGCCGTTATCCTGTGCGCCGCCAATGTAGAAATGGCCGCCGGGATAGATGGAGCCGTGATGAAATTGGGTGACCGCGTAGTTGCGATTCAGATCCACCCAGTTGATCTTGGCATTGGATGCATTGCAGGCCGCCCGCTCCGTTGTGGCTGTGTCTGCACGGGCATTGTCGGAGCGGAAGATGCCGCCGTCGTTTGTGACGTACAGAATCTGATTGCCTTCGCCGTCATAGCGCGGGTGGAACACGATGCCGTGCTGGTCAGCATGAGCATATTGCGGCACGCCGCGGGCCCACCAGTAAGAAGCGATGCCCCAGTTCGTGCCGCCGTCGTCGGAGCGGAACAGGTCAATGCCACCGGCCCAGATTTTGTCCGGATCGAGCGGATCGACGGCGATCACGTTGTCATACCAGCCCTGATTGGAGAAGCCCTTGCGCCCGTTCGGCGTGCAGACATCGTCAAAGAAGAGGATGGTGTTGCTCAACAGCGACGAACCGATGCGGTTGCCTTCCACATTGCGGGTGCGTATTTCCCAGGTTTGCGCGTCGCCGTTTTCGGTGGAGCGAAACACGCCGAGCAGTCCATCGCGATAACAGGCGGCAGGCGGATTCGGGCCCGGGTTCGTGGGACAGGTGCCAGGTTCGCTGCTGGCCGCCATGGCGTAGATAACGCTTTGCCGCGAAGGCGCCAGCGCGAGCGATGTGCGCGCCATACCGGGCGCGGTGAGCACACGCTCCCACTCGCCGCCTTCCTGCGCCTTCTTGTTGCGGAAGACGAATCCCTGCGGATCTCCCTGGCAGGCGGCAAACACGTAGTCGTCTTCGACGTCGGTGCGGATCACCAGATCCTGGCAGCCAACGAGCGGCGCCTTGCGGTCAAGTATGACTTCCCAACTTGCGCCTCCGTCCATGCTGCGCCACACGCCCGTGCGCGTGGCCGCGTAGACACGGTTGGTGCTGGTCTTCGAAACCACCACTTTGAACACGAAGTGAAAGTCGGGGTTGTTGGTGGAGGCCAGTTGCTCCCAATGCGCGCCGCCGTCGGTGGTTTTGAAAATGCCCGCTCCGCGCACGGCATCGAAGTTGTTGTAGCCTTCGCCGGTGCCTGCGTAGATCGTATCCGGCGCGGCGGGGTCCATCACCATGGTGGAGATCGCGAGGTTGGGGAGAAAATCGTTCAACGGATCCCAACGATCCCCGGCGTTGGTGGACTTCCACACGCCGCCGGCCACACCGGCAGCGTAGAGAATTTCCGGCCTTTCGGGATGAATGAGAAGCGCGCGCGTGCGTCCGCCGATGTTTCCCGGACCGAGCGGCGTCCACTGGCCGAGGGAGATGTTTCGCTCATTGCCTTTGGCATCCCGCTCCACCGCAATGCGCCTTCGGGCTTTGGACGAATACACCGGCATGCGGCGCAGTTTTTCGCGCGCGGCGACATAGCGCTCCAGGGGCAATTGCCGCTGGCCTACCGGCAGCCGCTTTTCCAGGTAATACTGCATGGCCTCGCCGGGCCGGTCTTTTTCCGGCTCTTCCGCCCAAACGGCCGCGGCCGTCATCCCAATCAGAAACCAACGGATCATTTCAATACAACCTTTGCCACTCCGGAGTTGCCGGCGGAATCATAAGCGCGGATGACCAACAGGTGCTCACCGGGTGCGACGTTGGCAAGCGACGCCCGGAAGCGCTCGCGCAAAGAATCGGCGACGCCATCTTCCACGGCGAGGGGAAAGAAGGGGCCGGCATCGAGCGAATACTCGGCGCGCTTCACCACTGAGGCTCCATCTTCCACGTCCACTTCCAGTTCGACGGCGGGGCCGTTGCGGCGGGGTACGGCCGGCTGCACTTTGGGCGGGGTGTTGTCGATCAGCACCGGCGGGCTCAGCAGTTCGCCTTCGCGCGCCTGCGCGGCGGGATTCGACACGGCGTCTGAGGCGACGATGCGGAAGCGATAGCGGCCGTCGGCGAAAGCATCGCCATCGAGCGTCAGGGCCAGTTCCGTCCAGTTGGTCTTCAGCGTCTTCCACTCGCGCTCTTCTTCTCCTCGGAAGGCGATGGTGTAAGCGAGCTTGTCGCCATCCGTATCGTCGGCCTGCCAGGTGATGACCAACTGGCCGCTGGATGGGCGGGACACGGTCTGCGACGGGCTGCCGGCGGCGCTCGACGATCCGTCTCCGCTGTCACTGACGGTCACGGTGTAGACGGAGTTGGGAGCAGCGGAAGCCGGCTTTCCCGAAGATACCGCCGTTGCCTGCGAGGTGATGGTTACGGATTTCACCACCGGAGGCGTGTTCTGGGGCAAGTAGGCAATGGTCACCTGATCCAATTCCGGCGTGCGGCCGGCGGCGCCGGTGAATTCGGCTTTCCATTGGATATAGCGCGCATTGGGGCTGGAAATGGCGGTGTCGGAAGTGGTGATGGGCTGCGACCAATCACTCCAGGTCTGGTCAGGCTTGGCGGAGTTGCCGGAGCGTGTGCGGAGGGCGAGTTTCGTACCCTGCGGCGCGTCCGAGACAAAGCGCACGCGGCCCCAGCGAGCGGTGCTGGAAGCATCGTGTACGGGACTCTCGAAACTGCCGGTGTCTCCCGGTTGCGAGCCGATGCGCAGCAAGCGCCCCGCGTGGCTGGTGGCTGTCAACAAGCCTTCCGGCGTAGGCAGCAGGCGCATGGCCTCGCCCTCGCGAGTTTCCACGAGCAAGGTTGCTTTGCGATCGCTCTCCAGGCGATAGACGCGGCCTTGCCCATCGGTGGAGAAGAGCACGGTCTCACCCGCCGGCGCGATGTCGTAAATATTCTCTTCTTTCGAACTCCACAGCGTTTCCACCATTTGATCGGGTTGGATGCGGTAGAGCGCGGCCTTCTCCACTCCGGTCATGTCCAGGATGGGCGTGGAAACAATGTTCGAACTCACCTGCGGGGCCGGTGCTTTCGGTTGTTGCGGCGTGGGCTTGATCTCGACGCCGCCTTGCGTTTGGGCGGCTTCCACGGTGATGGTGGTGGGAGTGGTGGAAACCACCGCGCCGGATCCAAGCGACGTGACAGCGCCGGCAGCGCCCGCTGGTTTCGTGCCGAATGCGCCGCCCAGCGCCGCGACGTACATTCCTCCGTCAGCCGTGGGCACGATGGCGCGGATCTCGGGGAGGCTGGCGTCATAGAGCACGAACGCCTTGTCTTTCGCCGTCACGCGGTAGAGGATACCGTTCGGCTCGGTGCCGGCGAGCAGGCGCCCTTGCGTATCCAAAGCCAGCGCGGTGACGTGGGATTGCCCCGATTCGTACCAGAGTTCGCCTGTGCCCGCTGCCGTAATGCGAAATATCTTGCCCCCATCGCCAGTGCCTGCGTAGAGCGTTCCGTCACTGGCCACCGCCAGCGACCAGATGTACCGCGTTTGCGGTGCGTAATATTCGGTGACCTTTCCCGCCTCAATGCGGTAGATCTTGCCGTCAGGCGATGTGCCCGCATAGAGCACGCCCTTGGCGTCCACGGCGATGGCGAACACTTCCGGTTCGGGCGCGGTCCAGATCAACTCGCTCTTTCCGGCGCGATCGACTCGATACACCTGCCCCAGATGCCCGGTGGCCAGATAGACGGAGGACTGCGGCCCGCGAGCCATGCTCCAGATGACGGGCTGCTCCGAGGTGAACAGTGTTTCGGCTTTGGGCGCGATGCGCAGCCTGCCTTCGCGCGTGAGCGAAGCGCCTTCCAGCTTGCCTTTGAGGAAGTCGGAGTAGCTGTTCATTTCCCAATAGCTGGTAGTGGCCGCGCGTGCGGCGAAGCACAACACGAACGGGGCGATCTCAAGAAGCTTCTTCATTCCTTCACTTCCACGCTTACCGTATGCGTCCCGGAAACCATCACGTCGCCCAGCGGCACGCTCAGTTCGGTGATTTTTGAGCTGTAGCCCACTCCGATGGAACCCGCGCCTTGCGACCGGCCCAACACCATGGCCGCCGAGGGAGGCGGCGAGGGCAGGTCTTCGCCTTGAGACTGATAGCTGGGTTCTGCTCGCCATACGCGGATGTACGCCTTCGTGTTGTCCCGCAGCGACTGCAGCAGTTTCACAACGGCCGCGGCCGAACGCGGGGGACTCATAATAGACAAGCGGAATTCATTGAAATTTGCGATCAAAGCATCGGAGGCGGTGAATTGTAGAGTGCCTGAGGCAAAGCTCTTGGGCACCGTGTAGGGCACCGTGCGGGTGAATCGTTTGCCCTCGCTGGCAAAGGTGAGGATCAGCGGGATCGTATCCCCCGGACGCACGGTTTTGCGCACCACCACGATGTCTTCGATCTGCGTCTGGCGTTTGCGCGGCGCGGCCTCGAACTCGAGGTCCACCCGTTTCACGGCGAGATCGGGGAAGCCGGTCTGCATGGCGTAGCCCACCGGGACCGCGCCGCTTTGCGCGGCCAGCATCGGGATGTTGAACTCGCCGGAATAGATATTGTCGGAGGCGACCTTCACGCCGTTGGCGAACTCGATCCGCTGCTTCAGCCCGAAACTGACCGGGCCGAGAACACGCTCCGTGGCGTCGAGCGCGGCGAAGGCCGTCATTTGCATCAGAAACGGGGTGAGAGCGGCGTCGCGCACCATCTCAATGTCATAGCGCGAAGATCGTGTCCCGCCTTTCACGGAAATGCTCACCGGCATCAGGGAAGCGGTGCGGCCCAGTTCGCCGCGCACGGCGGTGCTGTAGTCGTGGGTGATGACGCCGAGCATTTTGCGCGCGGTGGAGATTTTGAATGAAGTGGAGAGATTGGGGAGCAGGGTGAGAACCTCGCTCGAGGCGAACGGCATCTCCATTTCCCCCATGGCGACGAATCGATGGCCAAAGGCGTAGACGGTTTTTCCATCGATGTGCGTGACCGTGCCATCGGCGCCGACGCTCATGTCGCCGGTGACCAGCATGGCGCTGATCATCGAGCCGGGCTTTAAGGACGACGGGTCGCCAACCGGCAGCCGCGATCCTCCTCCGCCGGTGACGCCCTGCCGGGGTTCCAGGCCGAAGCTCTTCAGCATTGGGGCGAATGCTTCCAGGGTGCCTGTGGTGAAGCCGCTGAACGATACAGGGGTGGCGATTTCGGTCATTCTGCTTTCGCCCCAGGTGAATGCGGAGGGCTGGGCGGCCAAAGCCGCATGCAATCGCTCCGGGGCGCAGCGGCCTTGCAACAGGCACGGCTCCACAGCAGCACGCCGAGGTGGGGCTTCCGCGTTGCGCATCTCTTCGAATGGCCGGATGCCGGCAATGGGGTCCTTGGACATGGTGAAGGCCAAGGCGACGGCCCCCACCAGTTTGCCGTCAATATAGACGGGGGAACCGCTCATGCCCTGCAAAACGCCAGTGTGGGCCAAAGGGCCTCCGCTCAGCCTGGCCAGGATGACGTTCTGGCGCGGTCCGGCATTCTCCAGGACTCCGAGAATCTCCACTTCGAAGCGCTCTACCTTCTCACCCTGAAAGACGGTAAGGCCGTAGCCCTTCATGCCTGCGCGGATATCCCGCACGGGCAGATACGTGGTTTGGGCGTAGGTCACCGCCGCCAGCAGCCCGATTATCCAGCGTAAATGCATCTTTCTACGATTATGGCAGGGGCAGGGAACCGGCGCGAACCAAAGGGAAGGACCTGTCACCTTAGTACCCTCCCCCCTTTTGCGTCAGTTGTTCGAAACGCGAACCTATGTTCTACTGAAATCATTAGAAGTTCACTCCCGGGAAGTACATGAACACAACGCTCCAAACCGAGCCCGCCCAGGATATTCGTCCGGTAGAACTACCATTTGGCATTCCGGCCATTGCGTGGTTTGTCGGGCTGCTTATTCTTTGTTATGTCCCCATCCTCTATTCGCTGGTCAATCACTGGATGGTTGATGAAGATATGGGGCACGGGTTTTTTGTTCCCGTGATTGCCGGATATATTGCCTGGCAGAAGCGCGCGGAACTGGCCGCAGCTCCATTGAAGACGAATTCCTTCGGTCTTGTGATTCTGGCGCTCGCCGCAGCCCAGTCGATCATCGGCACGTTAGGCGCCGAGTTGTTTGTATCGCGAACCGCCTTCCTGTTTTCCGTGATCGGGACGGTGTTGTATATGGGTGGTATGCCGGCTATCCGGGTGTTGGCCTTCCCGCTGTTTTTGTTGTTCTTCATGGTTCCGATTCCGGCCATCATCTATAACCAGATCACCTTCCCGCTGCAATTGCTGGCAAGCCGGGTGGCGGAAGTCGCTCTTAGCGCGATTGGCATCCCGGTACTGCGCGACGGCAATGTGTTGGAATTACCGAGCCAGAAACTTTCGGTGGTAGAGGCTTGCAGCGGCATCCGTTCCCTGCTGTCTCTGTCCTTTCTATCTCTGGTGTACGGATTCTTCTTCGACACCAAAGCCTGGATGAAGTGGTGGCTGCTGCTTTCCACTGTCCCCATTGCCATCACCGCCAATGCCTCCCGTGTGACGCTGACCGGAATTTTGAGCGAGATCAATACGGAGTACGCATCGGGGGTTTACCACAGTGCCTCCGGCTGGGTCGTATTTATGGTGGCGCTGATATTCCTGGTGATGGTGCATTCGCTTACTAATCGCATTGTGGCGCGGAAGCCGAAAGGGGCGTAGCCCGGATGTTTGAGTTTCTCCGTTCGAAACCTGCGAAGATCCTGAGCATCTTCTTCCTCGTTCAGGCGGCGGCCTTCTATGGCATGTCGCGAACGGAAGAAGTGCACATCGTCAATCCGCTGAAAACCTTCCCCACGGATTTCGGCAGCTGGAGCATGATCAACGAAGGCACGGTGGAAAAGGAAGTGATGGACATCCTCAAGGCTGATGAGGTCATCACGCGTTCCTACGCCGACCGCTCCGCGGGGCAGATGGCGCACTTGTTTATCGCCTATTTCAATACTCAGCGCACGGGAAAGGCGCCGCATTCGCCGAAGAATTGCCTTCCCGGTGCGGGTTGGCTGCCAGTGGTCAACGACCGGATCCACATCACTATTCCTGGCCGCGAAGTGCCGGTAGAAGCGAATCGCTTCATCGTGGCCCGCGGAGAGGCGAAGTCGCTGGTGCTGTATTGGTATCAGACGCACCGGCGCACGGTCGCCAGCGAGTATTCGGCGAAGGTCTTTACGGTGGTGGACGCGATTCGCTACAACCGGTCAGACACGGCGGTGGTGAAAGTGACCGTACCTATTCGCGAAGGCGTGGATAACGAAAAAGCGACCGAGATCGCCAGCCAGTTTGTGCGCAGTTTCTTTGACAAACTACTGCCCTTCTTCCCGGCATAATGCAACTGGCTGATTTTCCTTCAGGGGCGATTCACCGCTTCCTGCATCCTCCCAACATCCCAGTGTTACTGGCGGTCGGGCGTGCGCCTGGACGCACGCTGGTGGTTACCGCCGGCGTGCATGGTGACGAGTACGAAGGGATGCGCGCCATTTACGATTTCTTCGAGGGACTCAACGCCGATGAACTGAGGGGAAACATCGTGGCCGTGCCGGTGCTGCACGTGGCCGCCTATGGCGCGGGCACGAGGTGCAGTCCGCTGGATGGAGCGAATTTGGCTCGTGTGTTCCCAGGGAAGCCCGATGGCTCGCCTACGGAAGTGCTGGCCTGGCATTTCGAGCGGGAGATTCTGCCGCTGGCGGATGCCTACATCGATCTGCACAGCGCGGGAACCAGTTTCGTCATGCCGGCCCTGGCGGGTTACGATGCCGCCGACGCGGCGTCACTGGCGTTGGCGGAAGCTTTTGGCGGGCCGGTGCTGTGGGGGCATCCGGTGATCGCACCGGGCCGTACGGTATCTGCTGCCAAGGCTCGCGGCATTCCATGGATCTACACGGAAATGCGGGGAGCAGGGCGTGTACATCCCGATGATCTCGCTTTCCTCCGCCGCGGTCTTCGCAATGCGCTACGCTATTTGGGCATTCTGCCGGGTGAAGCGGAACGTGTTCCCGTGGAGCACCATCTGTTCGGGGATGGGAACGTCGACGCATCCATTTCCACCAGCAATCGCGGCTTTCTCATCACGGACCTTACGCCGCTGGAGGAAGTGTCGGAGGGACAAGTGCTCGGGCGCCTGGTGGATCTTACCGGCAATCTGATCGAGCAGTTCCATGCGCCCGTGAGCGGTGTGATAGCGTTGGTGCATGCCAAGCCGCTGGTGGATTCCGGCGAGCCGCTATTCCTCATAACCCAGCACAAGAGCTAAGGAGATTGCATGCTGCCAGTGATCCTGGTGATTGCCGGCCTTGATGGCACGGTAGATCCGTCCGTAGCGCGCGAAGTGCAGCGCGCGCCGAAAACGATGGCCGTGACGTTACTGGCTCCGGCCAATCCTTCGAAGGAAGCGTTGGTGTTTCCGCCCACAGGCAATGCGTACAAGGAAAATGGCGCTTCGCATCGCGTGTGGCGGAGAATTGCTACTGCCGCGCCGGATCTGGTGCTGATCGCCGGCGCCGATCCCTATGGGTTACAGCAGGCGCTGGAACGCGAGAGCGTGGCGGGTGTTGGGCGCGTCGCCGTGCGGCGGGTCGACGCCAAAGCCGGCTTCCTGCGTGGTGTCAAAGTGGAAGCGCAATCGGAAGCGCGGTTGGAGATGGAACGCCGATTGGCCCGGACGCCGCAGCAGGTGGCCGAACAGTTGGAGCCCATCTACGGGCATGATCTCAACGAGGCCGTCTACATTCCCGCTTTTTCCCTCATCGCGCGGTTGCGGACAGGGCATCAGGCGGATGTGGAACGGATCGTAGCGCCCTATGTGACCGGCGCCAAGGATAGCCTGGCGAAAGCTTCGTCCAGCCACTTCTCCGGGCATCTGGTGTTCGCAGAACTGGCGGAACGCACGCGCAAGCCCGAATACATCGCGCGTGTCAAGGCCGCCGCTGACTTCGCCTTCACACCCGATGGGCAGATGAAGGAATCGATGCCGATGCACAACCAGATGAGCGACTCCGTCTTCATGGGCTGCCCCATCCTGGTGAAGGCCGGGAAACTGACTGGGGAAGCGAAATACTTCGATATGGCGGTGAAGCACTATCGCTTCATGAAGAAGCTGGATGCGCGGGCCGATGGCCTGTGGCGCCACTCGCCACTGGACGAAGCCGCCTGGGGGCGTGGCGATGCCTTTGCCCTGCTGGGCATGGTGTTGGCGTTGGCCGATCTGCCGCCGTCGCACGAAGGCTACTCCGAATTGCAGCGGGACTATCGTACGCTTGCGGCTGCCCTGTCCAAACAGCAGGATGCCTCCGGCATGTGGCGGCAGGTGGTGGACAATCCATCTTCCTATCTGGAGTTCTCGGCTACGGCGATGATTGCCCGTGCCATGCTGGTCGGCGTGCGCAAGGGATGGCTGCCGGCGAAAGAATTTCAGCCCCGTATCGACCGTGCCTGGAGCGCGATCAAGGCACGCACCTCCGCCAAGGGAGAACTGATCGACGTCTGCGAGTCCACGGGCGCGCAGAAGACACTGGCCGATTACCTGAACCGCAAAGCGATCCTCGGCACAGACCCGCGGGGCGGCGCCATGGTGTATCTCTTCGCTGTGGAACTGCTCAATCCCTGAGCCGCTCAATGCGCCACTGGCGCTCGCCCTTGCGAATCACGATGGCATCGCGGCTGGGCTTCATCGACACAGGTACACCGCTTGCGCCGGTGATGGTCATCTCCATGCCCTCTTCGCCACGCGCGGTTTGAATGGCCGTGTCCGGCGGCTTCGTCCCTTTGCGATACGGGCGCAGCACAGTGAATGTGAGATTGTTGGAAGCGCCATCTCGCGTGGAGGCCTCCACATGCCACTGGGGTGGGATCATCGGGCGGTTGATGGAGTCCAGATACCCTTTGTCCGGCTCCGGCGAATAGCCCGTCCATTGCCGGAACGTGAGCGCCGCCTGGGTGACGTAATCCACCACAACACCGGCCTTCTCCCGGTCGAGCACCAGCCGGCGTTGTTGTTCGTCGAGTTGGAACGGTTGCTGTCCGTGCAACACGAATTGATAGGTGGAAGCGGTGGGTGCCGATAGTTCATCGCCGATCACCACCACGTCCGGTTTGACGAAGACAATGTGCCGCAGGGCGCGGCCGAGTTTGCCTTGATAGGAGGCGGTGGCGTCTCCCACCACATAGTCCAAGCCGTCCTGAAAGTCGGCTTTGACGATGCGTCCGCCGAGATCAGCCGAGTGTTCCTTCTGCCCTGTGTTGTTCACGAGCACGGCGTTCTGGGCGCGCGTGGTCCAAACCCATTCCTTGTGGAACGGACTGCCGTAGATATCGCGATAGACGTTATTCACCAGCAGCGCTTCCCCATAGGCGGACAAGGTGAAGGAGTTGTGGGCATCGTGGCCGTGGCTCCAACGACCCATGGGGCTTGATTTGAAACGCACCTGAACGTTGTCGGCGGCTGACTCCAACGTCGTGTTCAGAATCGCCACGCCTGTGCCGCGGAACAGCTTGGATGGCGGTAGCGTGGGCTTTTGCGGAGCGACATGTCCCATCGAACTCCAGAGGAAGCTGAGCACCGGCTCATCGACATCTTCCGGAAGATCCCAGGCTTTGGCCCACCACGCCCACTGCGGGTTCTTCGTGTGGGCGATGAAGAACTGCATGAAGGCCCAACCGCGATTGGGCTGCCCCGAGGAGAGATCGCCGAAGCCGAGGTCGGGCGTCCCGGGCGGCGCGCTGTACATGGCGTAATCGGCGAAGTGCTGGAAGAAGGGCTTGCGGAAGCCGTCGATACCGAGCGCCTGGGAGGCGAGATGCATCCACCAGGTGACCTTCGACATATAGCCCGCGAAGTAAGAGAGCCCTTCATGCCAGCCTCCGTCTTCGTCGGACCAGACGGGATAGGCGGCGTAGAATTTGGTGACAGCGTATTGCAACAGGCGATCCGCCTCGGGCGTTTCGCCGATGGTGGCGACGGCATTCTCCGCCAGTTTGTGCCAGGTGCGATTGGCGTGGCTGCCGTAGGGTTGGTTTAGGTGGCCGACGCCTTCACGGACCTCTCCACTGATCCAGGCATCGTGCGCGCGGCGTTGCATCACTTTGCGGATGCGGGCCCGTTCCTCCTCGCTGAACAACGGGTAGGCCCAGTCGTAGGCCCGCGGCAGACGGTGGAGCATCGGCTTGGCCGCTTCGCAGTTGAGTGCGAACTGCGTCGGCCCATCGGGATCCCATGCGGCCAGCTTCAGCGTGAACTCCCGCGCCGGCGCGGCGTATTTTTTGTCTTGTGTCATCAGCCAGGCGAAGGTCAGCACCTCGGCTTCGTTCAGGGCCTTGAGGGTTTGCACGCGGTTCGACCACCAGTGATCGCGTGTTTCGGGATTGCGGGAATCGCCGCGCACGCTTGGCTCCGGCGTGGGTTTGGCCGTTGTCAGTTGATCCGCCCGCTGCAGCAGCGCTGTGAAAGCCGCCTTTCCATCGCCATTGGCATAGGCGCGGAGGCGCGGCAGCTCTTTCGCACTGACGAACAGCCTTGGGTGTGCGGTGCCGATGCGCGACTTCAACTCGGTTAGCGTGGGTTGTGGAAACTCCATTGCGGAGGCGGGAACGGTGAAGCGGCGCGGGCGGCTCCAGGGCGATACGGCCTTTGCGCCGTGAATGCGGTAGCGCCAATAGTAAGTGCCCGGAGCAAGCGTTTTATGGTGTGTATAAACGGACCACGGGATAGCGCCGGCCTCGGTGGCGTTCTTGAATTGCGGATTGGCGGCCCATTGCACGGTGTAGGAACTGGCGTCTTTTTCGTGTACCCACGAGAGCGACGGCGGATTCACCGCTACCGTCTCACCCTCCGCGGGGCGATAACCCCATTCATCGGCAAGCGGGGCACGGTCGGGTTGCTGGGCCAGAAGGAAAGCAGGGAGGAATAAGAACAGGAATGGCCTCATATCCTCCACGATAGCGCTGTGGCTTGCTTAGGACTGATTCCCCAGATCGGCGGACACCTTCCATGAGCCATCTGCTTGCTTCTTCCACACGGTGAGGTATTTGCTTTTGCGGACGGTAGTCTTGCCGTCCTTGCCGGGAATGTGGAACTCCGCGGTCCCGATGGTGTAGCCGAGATCGCCGCTGGCGGCAGCGTCCGCCTTCACGGGACGCCAGTCGATGACGAGCCCGGGAGTAGAGAAGAGCGCCTCCGCGTAATACTCGCGGAGCGCGGCCTTGCCGTGAATGAGCGGCTTGCCGGCGGGGAAGCCTGCGGCATCTTCGGCGAAGTAACTCATCCATCCATCGAGGCCTTTGGCCTTCGTGGCCGCACAGAAATCGAGGTCGGCCTTCTGTATCGCCTGGATCGCCTCAGCCTGTTTTTTCGGGGCGGCTTTGCCCGCGCCGCCGGCCAGGAGGAGTGCGGCGATGGTGCGTCGAGTCATGTGGCTAGCGTACCGCCGCAGATGCCCGCAGGGAACCGGCTTCGTTGTTACAACTAGCCGACGTCTACTCCCAGGTCCTTCCAACTCACGACAGTTTGTTTCACCATCGCTTCATGGCCAAGGATGGCGGTGAGCGCCGCGGTGGCGCCGATCGTGATATCGGCCGGGGAAGGGGAGCCCTTAGTGATTGCGTCGTAGAACGCGGTGATGTGGGCATGCCGCGACTCTTCCGCCTTTTCGGCAAGTGCCATTGGCTTTGCATCCCGGCTCAATGGATGCATCATCGTGGTGGTAATCAGATCCACGGCGCCCTTGGAGCCATACACGTACACATATTGCCCGCCGGAGGGCAACGTCCTGGGGTGATAGACGTTCTGCGTGAACGACATCTTTACCCCGTTTGTGTATTCGAAATTGAGAAGCGAACAATCGAAGATGGTGCGGCCGGGGGGATCGTTCTTGTACATCTGCGTGCCGCCGAATCCACTGGCGCGGGACGGGTGCGCGCCGATAACCCAGTTGCAAAGATCCAGGTTGTGTACCGACTGTTCGATGAGATAGCCACCGGATTTGGAAACGTCGAAATACCAATCGCCGGAAGTGCCGTCGTGCGCGATGTCGGCGGTGGCGTGCCGTTGCGCCTTCACCATGAGTACATCGCCGATGGCGCCCTCACGGATTTTACGGATTGCTTCGTTGAGCATCTTGTAGGAACGCATCTGCTGCCCGGCGGTGAACACGCGCTTTGAGGCTCTTGCCGCCTTCACCACGTCGCGCACTTGCGCCGCCGTGACGCCGATCGGCTTTTCGCAATAGACGTGCTTGCCCGATTGCAGCGCCGCAACCGCCATTTGCGAATGGAGATGGGGAGGGGTGGCGACGAATACGGCCTCAATATCTTTCCGGTCGATGATCTTGCGCCAGTCCGTGTACGTCTGCGGATTGTGTTTGGCGGCCGCGGTGGCGGCCTTGTCCAGGCGATCGGGTTTGATGTCGCAGACCGCGGCGACTTTGGTGTTCGTCTGTTCAAGAACACCCGTGAGCAGATAGGATCCGCGGTTTCCGGTTCCGATTACGGCAGTGGAAATCTGTGCCGTGGATTGTGCGGCCAGCGAGGCGGCCGATCCGACAAGAAACGTCCGGCGAGGAAAATTCATATAGCCCTTTCGTGATGGGTCAATCCGCGCACTACGGTCTCCAGAAACTCGCGGGCGCGGCGCGCTAATGCGTCCACCTGCTCCGGCGTGGAAGGCCTGGGAACAAGCGGCTCAAAAATGTTTTCGCAAGCAAGCGGTAGATCGAGCCCGGTGCGCAGGACCGGCCGCAGCAGCTTGTAGTGGTCGATCTCGCCGAAGCCGGGTCCGCAATCCTCATCCTTGGGCGTGTTGCGATGGTCCTTGATGGCGAACGCTCGCACATCCTTGGCGCAGGTGAGGATATCGGGAATCGGATCGCTGTTTTCGTAATCCAGCACGTTGCCGGCGTCGTAGCAGATGCGAACTCCGGGATCGGCGACTTCAGCGACGATGCGCGCGCAAGCCTGGCCTGTGCCGGAGTTGCCGCCATGCTGCTTGATTACCACAGTGACGCCTGCCTTGCGCGCTGGGCCTGCCATCCCTTTGAGATTAGCGACGAATGTTTCGTATTGGCCGGGCTCGGTTTTGCCGAATGTCAGCAGATAGGGAATCCGCGCGGCGGCAGCTTGTTCGATGCGGCGCAGGTGCACGGGAAGAGCATTGGCCGCTTCTAGATGCACGGTGGCGAACATCATGACGGGCTCCAGGCCGAGGTCGCGGCAGCGTCCGGCCAGTTTGGCCGCATCGGCGGGTGCTGCATCCGGCGCCAGCACCGGCCTGGATGTGCCGCCCGCGTCACGATGATTCACGCCCCAGGCCACGTAGCGATAGCCGGCGGCGGCGATCCCGCTGAGCGCACGCTCCATCGGGAACGCGGAATAGGGCAGCGTCATGCAAGCGAGTTGGAAACGCGTGAGGGCGGGGGATTGCGCTGCCGCACAAGCCAGCGGGAGGGCGGCGGTGACGAAATCTCTGCGGCGCATCGCTGATGCCTGATTATACTTCCATGAGGACTTTCCTGCTACGTTGTGAAGTTGCGCGCTGAATGGACATTCCGCTTACTGCCGCCACTGCTGGCGCTGGCGATCTATTGGCCGGGGTTGTGGGCCTGGTTCCAGCAGGACGATTTTGCCTGGATGGGCTTGCTGCGTGAAGTGCGCGAAGGCGCTTCGCTGTGGGACACGTTGTTGAAGCCCTCGCAACATGGCACGTGGAGGCCGTTGAGCGAGCGCGCGTATTTCCTGCTGTTTCCCGCGTTGTTCGGCTACGAAGCGTGGCCGATGCGGCTGGCGGCATTCCTCACGCAGGGGGCGAGCCTGATGCTGCTGCAGGATATCGCCTGGCGCATCACCGGTTCCCGCTGGGGGGCTGCGTCGGCCCCGTTGTTGTGGATGGCCCCCAGCCAGATGACCATCGCCATGATCTCCAACGGCGCCTACGTGCACGTGATGGGGGGATTCTTTCTGCTGCTGGCCGTGCATAGTTTGATCGCCGGACATGTCCGTCTCCTGTGGTGCGCCTTCGGGCTCGGGTTTCTCGCCTCGGAAAGCAATGTGGTGTTTCCAGGATTAGCCACGGCGTGGTGGCTGCTGTTTGACCGGTCGATGGCGCGGCGGGTGGTGTGGCTCTGGGCGGTGTCGATTGCCTACTTCGCCGGGCACATGTGGCTGGCGCCGAAGATGAGCGCGGGTGCTTACGCCATGCACTTCGATGCCTCGATGCTTCACACGTTGTGGCGCTACTGGCGGATGATCTTTGAGCCGGAGAATTTCACCGTATTCACGGGCGTGCCTGGGTGGGTGCTGCAGGGGCTTGGTGTATGCTTCACGATAGTGGCAATCGGGGTGCCGCTGTGGCGGAAACAAAAAGCGGGGATTTTGTTTTGGGCCTGGTTCGTCATCCTGCTGGGGCCTGTGCTGCCACTGGCCGGCCATGTCACCGGCTATTACCTCACCATTCCGCTGGCTGCTTTCGCCCTGCTGGGCGCTGGGATGGTGTCGCAGTGGCGGCCTGCTGCTGCTGTTGTAGCGGCGTTCATCCTGCTCTCGGCACCCTGCGCGCACCGTGCTACCGAATGGTGGAGACAACGCGGCGCGGTGGCCGAATCGTTGGTGCGGCGCGTGTTTGCCGCGCATCAGGCCAATCCGGATCAGCTCATTCTGCTGGAAGGAGTGACCGATGAGCAGTTCTGGGCGGCCGTGGCGCACTACCCATTCGTGGAACGGAAGAAGACCTACGTCTTCCTCACCCGCGGCACGGAACAGCGCATTACGGCGCATCCTGAATCGGGCGTGCGCCTGAACGAGTTTTTCCTTCCGGAACAGGAAGAGATGAAGCTGCGGGCGGAGGGCCGGATTGTGGAGTTAACGGTCAATCCCCGAACAGCATCACCCGGTGCTCTTTGAGGATGCAACTGTCCATCACCACGAAGAGGCCAGCGGCGCGAGCCTTGGCTGCCGCCTCTTCGTTGAAGACATCTTCCTGCATCCACACCGCCTTGGCTCCGACGCGAATGGCGGACTCGACAATCGGCATCACCTGATCGGAGCGGCGGAAAATATTGACGATATCGATCTTCTCCGGCACTTCTTCGAGCGTGCTGTAGGCCTTTTCCCCAAGCACTTCGGTTTCGTTCGGATTGACCGGGATGATGTGATAGCCCTGATCCTGCATGTACTGGGAGACACCGTAGCTGGCCCGAAACTTGCGGCTGGAAAGGCCCACAACGGCGATCGTCTTCGAGGTGGTGAGGAGCTCGCGAATCGTCATTCCGGTATACGTTTCCTGGCAGCAGGCTTGCGCTTCAGGATGCGGCGGAAGCGCTCCACTTCATCTTCGGTGAGATGGCGGAACTTGCCGGCTTTGACCGAGCCCAGTTCCAGGAAGCCGATCTTGACGCGCTTCAGTTTCTCCACCAGCAGGCCGAAGTGGCGGAACATCAGCTTGATCTGATTCTGCCGCCCTTCGATCAGTTTCACTTCATACCAGGGATTGTCAGCGCGCTGCAGCAGTTTCAATCCCGCCGGCGCCGTGCGCTTGCCGTGTATGGGGACCCCTTCGCGAAATTCCTTCTCCTGCGCCAGGGTGAGCACACCCTTGGTTTTGACCACGTACACTTTCTGAACTTCGCTCTTGGCGTGAGTGATGTTGTTGGCGAAGTCCCCGTCGTTGGTGAGCAGCAGCAAGCCTTCGCTATCGTAATCCAGGCGGCCAACGGGATAGACACGCTCCTTGACGCCGCGGACCAGTTCCATCACCGTCTGCCGGCCTTCAGGATCGGACATGGTGGTGACGCAGCCTTTCGGCTTGTGCATCAGCAGGTACACCATGTTCTTCGGCTGATGCAGCAACTTGCCATTGACCTTGATGTGATCCGTGTCCAGATCGGCCTTTGAACCGAGCTCGGTAATGATCTGTCCGTTGACGGTGACGAGTCCGGCCGCAATCAGTTCTTCGGCTTTGCGGCGGCTGGCGACTCCAGCCCGCGAGATGATTTTTTGCAGGCGTTCCTGTGGCATTTACTCAGAGGATGCCGCGGCAGTGTTGTCGGTGGATTCGGCAGCAGCTTCCGCCGGCTCAGGCGAAGATGATTCCTCGGATGCCTGTTCCACCTGCACCGTAGATTCGGCGGGGGAAGCTTCCGCGGCAGCTTCCACCTGTGCTTCCGGTTCCGAAGCAGGGTTCGGCGCCCCGGCTGGTGCGGGTGCTTCACCGTCGTCGGTGTCGGCAAAGGCAAGGCGGCGCAGTTCTTCGAACTCCTTCAATGTCGGCAGTTCGGCCAGGTCCTTCAATCCGAACTGCATCAGGAATTCTTTGGTGGTCTTGTAGAGGATGGGCTTACCCACTACCTGTTTGCGTCCGCCGATGGCGATCAGCTTGCGGTCGAGCAGCGTCTTGATTACGCCCGCGCCCTGTACGCCGCGGATTTCCATAATCTCCGGGGCGGTGATGGGTTGCTTATAGGCGATCACCGCTAGCGTTTCCAGTGCGGCGATAGAGAGCTTGAGCGGCGCTTTCATGCGCTTCACGAAGTTGCGGATGGACTCATGATGCTCGGGCTTGGTGCCCATCTTGTATCCACCGGCTACTTCGCGGATGGTGATGCCGCGGTCGGCATTTGCGTACTCTTCGGTGAGTTGCTGAAGCACGGCAACAATGCGTTCCTTGGGTTGATCCAGCGCGTTGGCGATTTGGTCCAGGGTGAGAGGCTCTTCCGTGACATAGATGACGGCTTCCACCAATGCCTTCATGCTCGCTTCGGCGGAGGCGGCTTCGGTGGGCTGATCGGAGGTGGATGCGCCGAGCAACTCCTCAGCGTCCATTACCTGGGGTTCGGGTGCTTCCTCTTCCGGCGAAGGCTCAACTTCGACGGCCGCGCCCGCTTCCACTTCAGCTACGGATTCCACGCCGGGTTCCACGGCACCAGACTCGGCTTCCACCGCCGCTTCGGCTTCCACTTCCACCACGACAACCGGCTCAGCTTCCACCACGGACACTTCTTCCGCAGGCGCCGCTTCTACGACGGCCTGTTCGGTCTCTGTGGGTACATCTGCCTCTGCCTGAGGAGTCTGATCCTGTTCTTCCATCTTCACGTCTTCACTGGGATTCATTGCAACTGACTTCGACAATCCTATTTGTATTCTTCTTCCAGCCGTTCCAGGGCTTCCCCGCTTGCGGTCATGAGCTCATCCACCGACCTCTCCTTGGCCACGTCGATATCGCCAAAGAGTTCGCTTTGCTGCAGCGAGATCGCCTGGTGCTTCACCAACTCCAGGAGGGCGAGGAAGAGGCAGATCATGGCCCGGCGGCTGCGCTGTTTTTCAAACAGCTGCGTCACGGAGAAGCGCGAGCCTTTGGGCTTGCCGTCCAGCACCGTGCGCATGTAGTTGATCATGTCCGGGACCGAAACTTCGTCATTCTGCACCTGGTAGACGGGGCGGTTCTTGGCGCGCTCCAGAATGTCCTGGAACACCTTCACCAGGTCGAACAGGCTGACAGCGAGCCCCGGGTCGTCGTCCTCGGACTGAAACTGGGCCATCTGCGGGTTCGTCCACACCGCTTCTTCGATCATGCGCTTCTGTTGCAGCATCTCCGCCGCGTTCTTGAAACGCTCATGCTCCAGCAGGCGGTCCACCAGATCCTTGCGCGGGTCTTCTTCCGGTGAGATTTTTTCCAGTTCCGGGTCGCGCGGCAACAACATCTTGCTTTTGATGTGGATAAGCGTGGCCGCCATGAAGACGAACTCGGCCCCGAGTTCGACATCGAGGGCCGCTGCCTGCGCCATATACTCCAGATACTGCTGGGTGATCTGGGAAATCGGGATGTCGTAGATATTGATCTGGTGCTTGCGGATGAGGTCCAGCAGCAGGTCCAGAGGGCCTTCGTATTCTTGTAGCCGGAAATTCAAGGGCTGTGACGACACTTCTATCCAAGATAGCACGCAGGGAGCGGCGGCCAAGGTTCGGTGTACGATAGAAAAATCGCCCGCGTCGCGCACATCTTTACCGTCAGCCTGTCCGCCCTATTATTGTTTCTGGTGCAGCCGATGCTTGCCGGATTACTGCTGCCGCGGCACGGCGGTGTGGCGGGAGTATGGGCGGTGGCGATGTTCTTCTTCCCCGCGGTGCTGCTGCTTGGGTACGCCTACGCATCGATTGCCGCGCGCCAGCCGAGGCTCGCGGCTTGTGTCGCCCTGGTGAGCCTCCTGTTCCTGCCCCTCCGCGTTCCGGTGATGGGTGGCCAGTCGCACCCCGTCTGGACGTTGCTGGCGGAACTGACGGCGAGCGTCGGCATCCCGTTTTTCGTGCTTTCGGCCACTAGCCCTACGGTGCAATCCTGGTTCGGCTCCTACCGTCTGTATGCTCTCTCGAATGCTGCGTCGCTGGTGGCGTTGCTCGCCTACCCATTCGCGATTGAGCCTCATCTGGCGCGCAGCCGGCAGTTAGTCGTCTGGTCCGCCGCCTACGCAGTGTATGTCCTGGCTTTTGTCTACACGGCGTGGCGTGCAACGCCCATTCCGGCATCCGGGGACGAAGATACTGCATCGGACTGGCCCCTCTGGATCGGACTGAGCGCCATTCCCGCCGCACTGTGGCTTGCCGTGGCGAATCAGATCAGCCAGTCGGTTGCCCCGGTTCCGTTGCTCTGGATTCTGCCGCTGGGCACCTATCTGCTCACGCTGATCCTCTGCTTTGAAGGCAATTGGTATCGTCCATGGCTGTTCAAGTGGCTACTGACGCCGGCCATCGCGGCCCTGATGTTCGCCTCCAAGCAGCACCACTGGAACACCAGCCTGCCGTTAGGTGTCGGGCTGTTTCTCGGTGGATTATTCGTCTGCGCCATGATCTGTCATGGAGAACTGGCTGCGCGCAAGCCGCACGCGGCGCGGCCAGTGCGCTTCTATTTGTCGATTGCCATTGGCGGCGCACTGGGCACCGCATTCGTGAGCCTGCTGGCGCCTGCGTTGTTTTCCGACCATACCGAGTTCCACATCGCCGTGGTAGCCTGTGTCGTGGCGGGATTCGGCCTGCTGTTTATCCGGTTGACCCGGGGCAACCTGGTGCGGCTGGTGGCCGTGGCTACCGCTGCCTTTGCCTACGCCGAATATGAGCAGGGCGGGGGACTGCGCGTTCGCAACTTCTACGGGATTCTGGAGGTGCAGGACAAGCCGGACATCCGGTTGCTATCGAACGGCACCATTATCCACGGCGTGCAGTTCCGCGACCCGGCACGAACGCGCTCCGCCACGGCCTACTACGCCACCGAAACGGCGGTGGGGCAGATTTTGGCAAAGGCGGTAGCCCCACGCCGCGTCGGCGTCGTCGGGCTTGGGATCGGCACGCTCAGCGCTTACGCCAATGACCAGGACACCTATCGCTTCTATGAGATCAATCCCGCCGTGGTGGACATGGCGCAGAAGCACTTTTTGTTTCTGCGCCAGTCGAAGGGGCGCACCGAGATCGTTCTCGACGACGCCCGCCTGGCCATGGAGCGGGAGCAACCACAGAGCTATGACGTGCTGGTAATCGATGCTTTTTCCGGCGATGCGGTGCCCACCCATCTGCTGACGCGCGAGGCGTTCCAGGTCTACTTCCGCCATCTCAAGCCGGATGGTGTTCTCGCCCTGCATGTCACGGGCAAATACGTGAACCTGGCCCCAGTGGCCGAGGCCATCGCGGCCTCTTTGGGATGGAAGGCGCGTACCATCGTCAACTCGCCGGTAGCGGAGAAACAGGTCTTCGCCGCGACGTGGGTGATCGTGGAAGGACGGACCGACCGGCATCCGCAATCGAACGCCTGGACCGACGACCGCGTAGCGTTGTGGGATGTCCTTCGACGTTAAACCAACTCCAGGCGTAACCCGGCTTGTGCCGATTGGGTTATACTGCGGAAAGCCCTTCGTGCTTCAAAGAAACAATGCCGGGGACCGGATTCCCCGCCTCATGAGGAGACGCAATCCCAGTTCATGAATTTACGTACTTGTGTCGCCGCGCTTTGCTTTTCCGCAGCCATCGCCTCCGCGCAAACCTATGAAATCGCCCCTGTCTTTGGCGTCATGCGTCCCAAGCAGTCGTCACTGCTCGGCTCGCTTCCCGATAATAACGACAAGCGGGACGACGATACCAAGATCAAGTATGGGCAGGGCTATGGAGTGCGCGTGACGCTGAACACGCGCGGCTACTACGGCTTTGAGGGCATGTATATGCGGGCCCGCCACACTTTGTCGGCACGTGTCAATTTCACTGGGCTGCCGGAAGTCACCCGCCAGGAAAAGATCAACGTCGGCTACGGGTCGTTCAACGTCCTGGCCTACATGATGCCTCCGCGCGAGCGTTTTCGCCCATTCCTCACCGTCGGTGTTCACACGCAGCGCTATGGCGAACCGCGCTTCCTGGAATGGAGCCAGGGCTCCATCCGCACCTTTGGAGGCAACTTTGGCGGTGGGGTTAAAGTGACTCTGCACCGGCACGTTCTGCTGCGCGTCGATGTGCGCGACTACATTGGCGGAAAACCCTACGATCTCAGCTACAAAGACGAGACGAAGATCGGGGGCGGGCTGTTGCAGACGCTGGAAGGGTCCATCGGCTTTTCCATCGCCTTCTAGGCCGCGAAGCGCTACACCCGGCTATGCCCCAAGGCGTGGTACGTGCTAGCACCCAGTCTTCCCAGCCTTATAGGCCTGACCGACGGGCCTCCCGTTTTCGGTACGTTTCTCCGATTTCCCGCTACAGTTTCAAGCCTGAAAATCGTTTCTGTAAAGGAGACGATGAATGTACCGAATCGGGAAATTGGCTTTGCTGGCGCTCAGTGCGGGCGCATTGGTTCAAGCCGATACGATCACTTTCGCTTCGCAGGGATCCGCATTGGATCCCTATGAATGGAACGCAATTGGGAACACGTTGGCCATCGTACCCAACGACGGGTGGGCGGCCGCTCTGCCGGGATCTTCCTGGGTGAGTTACGACAACACCGGCAAAGCATTCACACAGGGATTCCACTTCACTCCCAACAACTACGTGCTGTCGTTCTTTGAACTGCTGGTGGTGCCGGAAGTGCCAACCGCGGGGACGATCACATTTCGCGCCGATGACTCGGCCGCGCTCTACATCAACAATGTGCTGGTGCGGGCCGAAGCGCCGCAGGCCGGCAATACCTACTACACCTGTTCCGACTTTCCCGTGGGATGCCTGGCGCAAACGGAGTTGACTCTGGACATCGCCAGTTACCTGGTGCAAGGTGCCAACACATTGCGCTTCGATGTGGCCCAGCGCGGAGGCTGGAGCTATGGGTTGAACTACTCGGGCTCGGTGGACTATCAGCCGCAAAACGACGAACCGGAAGTGCCTGAGCCTGCTACCTACGCCCTGATTGGCATGGGTCTGGTGGCTGCGGGGCTGCTGCGCCGGAAAGCTTGACCGCTAGTCGGCAATCCAGCCATCGACAATCTTGATCACCCGGTTCCCATAGCCCGCATTCACTTCCGAATGCGTCACCTGGATGATGGTGGTGCCTTCGTCGTTGAGCTTCTTGAACATCTCCATGATCTCCTTGCCCTGACTCGAATGCAGGTTCCCCGTCGGCTCATCGGCAAGGATGATCTTGGGGTTGGCGATCATGGCTCGGGCAATCGCCACCAGTTGCTGCTGTCCGCCCGAGAGCTGATTCGGGAATAGATCCTTCTTTCCAACGATGTGAAACTTGTCGAGCGCGTCGCAGACAATGCTGTCGCGCTCGGATTTTTTGATGTTGCGGTAGCTGAGCGGGATGTCGAGGTTCTCATACACCGTGAGCGAATCGAGCAGATGATAGCTCTGGAAGACGAAGCCGAAATACTTCTTGTAGATTTCGGAGCGATCTTTCTTGCCCAGGCGGTGGATGGGATGTTCGTAGAGATAATACTCTCCGGCCCAACTGGTGTCGTGCATTCCCAGCAGGTGCAGCAGCGTCGATTTCCCCGCGCCGCTCGGCCCCATGATGGAGATGAACTCCCCTTCCTTGATCTCGAGATTGATGCGGCGGAGAACCCAGGTCCGGGTCGGGCCCGCATCATAGAATTTTTCGATATTGGCAAGCTTGATCATTCGATGCTTTCAAAAATTGAGATTCACTGCCGGCGCAGAGCCATGGCTGGCTCCAACCGGATCACGCGGCGCGCGGGCAGGTAGATTGCGGTGAGGGCGACCAGGCTGAGCAGTAATGAGGTGACGATATAAGGCTCCAGATCGGTTTGGCGCACGCCGAATAGAAGATCGCGGAGCAGAAAATGTCCGATGGCAAACGAGACCACGGAACCGATTGCCAGACCGGGGAGAATGAGCGTGAAACACTGGCGCAGGATGAGCCCGGCGACATCCACGGGGCAGGCGCCCATCGCCATGTGCACGCCCAATTCGGCAGAGCGCTGCGTCACCATTTGCGCCGTGATGGCGTAAACGCCGACGCTGGCCAGAATCAAGGCGAGCACGCCGAACACGGAAAGCAGCGTGGCGGCCATGCGCGGCGCCCACAGGGATTCCTCAATGGCATCGAGCACCGGTGTCACTTCCGGTTTCGGCAACTCGGGATGAAACGCCCGCACAGCAGCCGCGAGCGCCGCGCTGTATTGAGAGGGATGTTTGTCCGTGCGCACGATCAAAGAGGCGAAGGGCGGCGAGTTCTGCAGCAGCGGAACATATACGCACGGCCCTGTCTTTTCGCCCAGATAGCTGTAGACGCTATCGCGCGCCACACCAACTACGGTGTGATCCTCCATGTCTCCGAACAGCCGGAAGCGTTTTCCGATGGCTTCCTGCCCCGGCCAGAAGGAGCGCGCCATGGTTTCATTCACGATCGCCACCATCGGCGCCCGCAGATCATCGGAGGGAAGGAAATCGCGGCCCCGCAGCACCAGCACATCCGCCGTGGAAAAGTAACGGGAAGAGACGGCGTTTACCCTGGCGATGGTTCCGCCGCGTTTGGGATCGTTGGAGTCACTGAGGACGGTTCGCCGCATGCGGTCCTCGCCAAACAGCGGATTGGCCGATATGGTCACCGATGCCACGCCATCCAGTTTGGCCAGTTTCTGTTGCAGCCCAAGATAGAACTTGACGCGGTCTTCGCCGCTGATGCCGAGCCGCCGCGGATTCACTTCAAACGTGGCGATGTTATGAGTGTCGAAGCCGGGATCGATGGAGCGTGCGTTCGACAGGCTCTTGAGGAAAATGTCCGCGCCCACCAGGGCCACCATGGAAAGGGCCACCTGCGCCACGACTAGCCCTTCGCGGAACTGCAGCCGCTGCCACCAGCGATTCCCCGATTGGAAGCGCTCGCGCAATTCACTGGTGATCTCTCCACGCAATGCCTTCAATGCCGGAATCATGCTGGCCAGGCATCCGGTGACAATGGATAGCAGGACGGCAAACAGCAGCACGCGTCCGCTGATGGCCAAGGACAAATGGTCGGAGGATAGATCGGAGGGACGCAACTGCCACAACAACTGGCGTCCGGCAATTCCGGCCAGCAATCCCAGCGAGCCTCCCAATGCGACCAGTAGCGATGTTTCCACGAACACCTGTTTCACCAGGGTGCGCCGCGTGGCGCCCAGCGCGATGCGCACGGCCATTTCCCGCCGCCGAGCGGTGAGCCGCGAGAGCAGCACGTTCCCTGCGTTGGCGATGGCGATGATCAGTACCATTGCCGCGGCTCCCATCAGGATCGCCGCGGCGCGCAGGGCCTTGTCCCGCCGCTCCGGTCCAAGCGAAGATTCTTCCAACGGCACCAGTTGGTAGGTACGCCCTGCGTTCGTTTCCGGATACTTCGCTTCCAGCAGTCCACCGATGCTCTTCACTTCGGCCGTGGCGGCTTCCAACGTGACGCCGTCTTTCAACCGGCCAAGCGAATAGAACATCAGCGCGCGCCGGCCACTCACCCAGTCCGGCCGTTCCAGCAAGGTGCGGTAGAGCTTCAGTGGGAGCCACACATCCGTCCATGCGATGCGCTCAATTCCTTTGAATGAGGAGGGCATTACCGCGGTGACGCTGAATGGGATGCGGTTGATGGTGACCGTCTTGCCAATCGCCTCGGGATCCGAGGCCAGGTGTTTTCTCCAGAATGAGTCGCTCACCACCACTGGGGGCAGATCCGTGGACTCGTCCCCCTCCAGTTTCGAACGTGCCTCGCCCAATGCCGGGTGCACTCCAAGCATGGGGAAATAGTTGTCGGTCACCAGTTCGCTGGCCACCTCGGCCACTTCGCCTTTCGCGGCGAAATTTACCCGCACGCCCACCGTGGCCGCCAGATGTTCAAACGACTGCGACTGTTGGCGAATGTCACCATAGTTGGGGAACGAAACCATGTGATAGCCAGGATTTCGCGGATCGGAGGTGAAGACGGAAACCAGGCGATCCGGACGGTGCAGCGGAAGGGGCGCCAAAAACAGAGCATCCACCAGCGTGAAGATGGCGGTATTGGCGCCAATCCCCAGCGCCAGCGAAAGTGCGACCGGAATGGTGACAGCCCGATTGCGCCACATGCGGCGCGAGGCTTCGGCAATCGTTTCGAGGATATGCGTCATTCATGCCTCAAGGCCAGCACTGGATCCACTTTGGTGGCGCGGCGGGCCGGAATGAGACACGCCACCAGGCCCACGGCCGTGAGCAACACTGCCGCGGAGAGATAAGCAGGAATGTGAGTCGCCGTAATCCCGTACAGCAGGTTCGCGGCAACGCGAGAGGACGCGAAAGCAGCGCCGAGCCCCAAGACCACGCCGGGGATCACCAGAATCATTCCGTTGGAGACGATGCTGCGCCGCACGTCGCCAGGGGAGGCGCCCAGCGCCATGCGGATTCCGATTTCGCTGGTGCGTTGCGACACGGCGTACGAAGACAGCCCGTACACACCGATCGCCGCCAGCGTCAGCGCCAGGAGGCCGAATACGGCAAGCATGCCTGCAATGAGACGTTGCGCCCACAGAGAACGTTCCACCAGATCTGCCATGGGAGTTGGCGCGGGCAATGGCAGGTTACTTTCCAACCGCAGAACTTCCTCCCGCACCGCGCCCGCCAGGTTGCGCGGATCACCGGAACTACGCAGTAACAGCGATGCTTCCGGTTGGAACTCCTGCCACAGCGGCACATAAATACAGGAGCGTGCCGCCTCGGAAAGGGAGAAGATCTTCGTATCAGAGGCAACCCCTACGATCGTGCGCGGCATCGTGTCGGCGGTAAACAGAAGGGTTTTTCCCACTGCCGATTGACCTGGCCAGAAGCGGCGCTCAAAGGCGGCATTCACAATCACCACCGGAGCGCTTCCCGCGCGGTCCGCTGCCGTAAACTCGCGGCCGTCCCGCATCCGGATGCCGGCAGTTTCGAAATAGCGCGGCGCGATGGCGTTGGTAAGGATTTGCGCGCCGCGCTGTGGCACCTGTGCCCCAACGGGATGCGTGCCGCGCAGAAAGCCGCTGGAACTGAGCGGGCTGATACTCGATACGCTGGCCGATTGCACCATCCCCAGCCCGTTCATCCGTTCCAATAATCGCTGGTAGAAGTTCAGACTCTGCTCTTTGTTCAATCCGGCGCCTGTAGGGTTCAGCCGCAGCAGCAGCAAATGGTCGATGTCAAACCCCGGATCCACCTGATGCAGCCGGTTCAGGCTCTCGATGAACAAACCCGCGCCCACCAACGCAATCACCGAGAGTGCGCACTGGCCCATGACCATCATGGACCGCACTCCAAAAATGCGGTGTTCACGAAAGCCGCTCACCCCGCGCTCTTTCAGTTCCACGGCTAAGTTCCTGCGGCATGCGGACAACGCCGGCGCAAGTCCGAACAGTAATCCGGTGAAGAGCGAGACAGCCAGCGTGAATCCAAGCACGGTCCAATCCAGGGAAAGGTCGAGTGCCGTGTTGGTTCCCATCCAAGGCGGCCGGAAATGCCACAGCAAATCGCGTCCCCAGCGCGCGAACAGCAATCCCAACAATCCACCAGCAAGGGAAAGCAGCAGACTTTCCGTCAACATCTGGCGCACGATGCGCCATACGCCCGCGCCGACGGCGAGGCGAACCGCAAACTCACGATTGCGCGATCGCGCCCGCACCAGCAGCAGCGCCGCCACATTGGCGCAGGAAATCAGCAGCACCAGGCCTACCACCGTCATCAGGATGCGGGTGGCATTCTCCAGCATTCCGCGATTCGGCGCCGTGGTCAGCACCTCCGGCGCGGTCCGCAGCCGGAATGTGCGCCCTTTGTTGATTTCATGTTCAGCGGCCAATTGCGCGGCAATCGGCGCCAACGAGGCACGTGCCTGCTCCAGGGTCACTTCCGGCTTGAGGCGGGCCACGGAATGGAAGTAGAGAGCGCGGCGCTCCTTCATCGCCTCTGGCCGCTCCATCAGCCCGCGCACCATGGAAAAGGGCACCCACATGGCCGGTTCGGAAATCGAATTGATTCCCTTGAATCCGAACGGCATGATGCCAATCACGCTGAAATTCTGCCGGTTGACGGAGATGTTGCGCCCCACTACGCTGGGGTCGGCTCCGAATTCCGATGTCCAGAATCCATGGCTCAGCACTGCCAGCGGTGCACTCCCTTCCGTGCGGTCGTCGGACTCGTCGTAGACGCGCCCGTAGGCCGGTTTCACTCCCAATACGCGGAAATACTCGCCCGAAGCAGCCTCGCCAACAAACAGCCGCGGAGCGTTCGACCCGGCTGCGATACTCAGCGGCAGAGGAAAATAGATGGACATGGCGGAGAAGGCAGTGGTCCGATCCCGAATATCCTGAAGATTGAGCAGTGACGTCGGCAATAGCGCAGCCACTTGTTCGTCAGCCGTCGATAAAACCACCACCCGATGGGGATCGGCGAACGGCACGGGCTGCAGAAACACAGCCTTTACGATGGTGAAAATGGCGGTATTCGCGCCGATTCCCAGCGCCAGGGAAAGAACGGAAACGGCCAGAACTCCAGGACTCTTCGCAAGCGAACGGAAGGCAAACCTCACATCCTGCCAGAGAGTTTCCATTAGGGCAATTTTCGCATAGGCGCCCTAGGTCCGCACGGCCCTATCGATCAGATTCGGACTTCACGCCGGAATGTGGCGCGCAACTGGTCTCGCAGTTCATGAGCCAGCCTCCGCACTTCGTCCCGCAGTCGGTGCGCGTGGTCGCGCAACTCGTGTGCATCGTTCCGCATGCGGCAGGCTTCATTGCGCATTTCATCGCGATGCCCGCGCATTTCACGGGAAACTTCCTGCTGTGCGCGGCGCACTTCCTCACGCACTTCGCGCATCGCTTCCCTCGATTGATCGCCGATTTCCATCAACCGCGGCTTGACATCCACCACCACAGGTTCCACGCGGCGAATATGCGGGATGGTGACATCGCGGGAAAGGGAGGTCACCGCCCCGATGAACACGATCAACAGCAGCGCGGCCAGATCGAAATTGCGGCGCAGCCAGGAGTGGGATTGCATCACACTACCTCCACGTTCTCTTCCACAATCCGCCCGTCGAAGAGGTGGATGCTACGGTCGGCGTGACGGGCGTAACGCGGATCGTGCGTCACCATGCAAATGGTGGCCCCGGCCCGGTGCAGTTCGCGCAGCAGCTCCATCACCGCCTCGCCATTGGCCGAATCGAGGTTTCCGGTCGGTTCGTCCGCCAGCAGGATGGCCGGTTCGCCCACCAGAGCGCGCGCCACAGCGACACGCTGCTGCTGACCGCCCGACAATTGCGACGGGTAATGTTTCACACGGTGCGACATACCGACGCGCTCCAGCGCCTCATGCACGCGTTTCTTGCGCTCCGCCGAGCCCATCCCGCGATAGGTCAGCGGCAGTTCCACGTTCTCATACACGGTAAGGTCGCCAATGAGGTTGAACGCCTGGAAGATGAATCCGATTTCCCGGTTGCGGATACGCGCCCGCTCGCTCAGCTTCAAGTTCTCCACCGACTTGCCTTTGAGGGTATAGCTGCCGCCGGAGGGCGAATCGAGCAGTCCCAGAATGGCCAGAAGCGTCGACTTGCCGCAGCCGGAGGGGCCTGCAATCGCTACGTACTCGCCTTTCTTGATGTCCATGTGGATTCCGGCGAGGGCATGTGTCTCCACTTCGTCGGTGACGAACACCTTGGTGACTGCATCCAGCTTGATCAGGGTCTCTTGCGTGCTCATCGCATCTCCTTCGGGTTTACCTTTAGACTCTTATTACGTAACAGACGTTAGCTGGTTCCGTGAAATTTTCGGTTCAGTTCAATTTGATCCGGTTATGGGCGTCCCAGGCCGACATATCGGAGAGAATCACCTGATCACCCACGTTCAAACCTTCCAGAATTTCGATGGTGTTGACGGAACTGCGCCCCAGTTTCACCTGGATACGGTTGGCTTCCTTGGTGGCGGGGTCGAGACGGAACAATGTCACCAGGCTGTTGGCCTGTCCGAAAACGGGACGGCCGACAAACACCACTTCGTTGAGGCGCTCAATTTCCACCGTGCCGTCGACACTCAAATCAGGCCGCGCGCCATCGGGCAATTTGCCTTCCAGCCGCACGTCCACCGTCACCGTGCCGTTGACTACCGCCGGATCGATGCGGCTCACTCGTCCGTCCACCGTTCCGTTGCGTGTATCGATGACCGCCAGTTGTCCGATCAGAATGTCCTTGGCTTGGGTCTCGGCAATCTTCAATTCCGCCTTCAGCTTCTGGGGTTGAGCTACTTTCGCCAGAATGGTGCCGGGAGTCACGCGCTGGCCGACCTGTAGGGTCATTTCCTGCAGCACGCCTTCCGTACCGGCGCGGATTTTCAGGCCTTCAACCTGCTCTTTCTTCAGTTGGTAGGCAGCCTTCAACTTCTCAATCTGCACGCGCTGTGAGGCCAACTGTGCTTCGATCGAATCGCCGCTGATCGCCAGCCGTTTCTCTTCGATCTCGAAACGTTTCTTCAATTCTTCCGAAGAGGCCTTGGAGAGCTTTACCGTCAGTTCGGAAGTGAGTCCTTCCTGACTGAGTTTGTCGTCGCGATCGTATTGCAGCTTGGCACGGGTGAACTCGCTTTCGAGTTGCGCCGTGCGCGCCCGTTGCTCCAATTGCGAGGTTTCGAGCTTTACCTTTAAGTCCGCCAGAGTGGCTTCGGCGATCTTCACCTGCCATTCGGCATCATTCATGGCGAGCATCAATTCCGGGTTCGACAACTCCATGATCACGGAATTCCGTGTGACCAGTGCGCCGGGGCGCAGTTGCAGCTTCTCCACGCGCCCATCCTGCACGGCGGGAATCCAGAGGATTTCTTCGGGAACCAAGGTCCCTAATCCGCGCACGTTGCGGAGCATCGGGCCGCGTTTGACCGTGTCCACCCAAACCGATGACCGCTCCACGTTGGGCGCAGCCGGTTTGAGCCGGTTCAGTCCAACCGTAATTAGCGGGATCGCGACCAGCACAACAATGATTGCGATGGCGCGTTTGATGATTTTCGCCCGCTTGGCGCCTTTTCTAGGAACGTCCATGGATAGATACCTTCACGGAACAGTATTGGCACGGCGGGTGCCATCCCGAAATGCCTCCGATGCAATGTGTCTTCAATACTTTAGCGCGTTTATTCGGAGGGGTGGTGTCCGATTGTGGGACAGCCCTGTACGGTTGCGCGGTCCAAACAGGAGCGTTACACGGCGCGCTGTGGTTCGGCCGGACGCGTCTCCATCGGGTCAAAGAACCGGACGTTACGGCCGAGGCGGTTGTAATCCCCCAGATCTTCGCGCACCCGCTCGGCGTGCGCCAGCATCTCCTTCACTACGCCGGGATGCTTCGCCGCCACGTCATAGCGTTCGCCTGGATCGGCATCCAGATCGTACAGCAGCGGCTGGGCGATGTCCTGCGCATCGGCGGCATCGATGTGCCGGGTCCGCAGCAGCGGCATGATCCACTCCGGCTGCCCCGGCCGTGGGACGTGCAACTTCCATTTCCCTTTGCGCACCGCCTGGAGGTGCGTCCAGAGGTAGTAGTGGTACGTATCGCGAGGGCTCTTCTCTGATTTGCCCAGCAGCAAGTCACTTACGTTGAGGCCATCGAGCACACGATCCTTCGGCGCCTCCGCTCCGGCCAGGGCAGCGAATGTCGGCATGACATCGAGCGTCGCCACCAACTCGGAGCACACGCGGCCCGCGGGGATGCGCCCCGGACCCCAGAAGATACACGGTACGCGCACCCCGCCTTCCCACGTCGATACCTTGCCGCTGCGCAGTGGACCTGACGAGCCGCCTTCCTCTTTCTTCACGAGCCACGGTCCGTTATCGCTGGTGAATAGGATATACGTGTTCTTCGCCAGACCCAGTTTCTTCACCGTGTCCACGATGCGGCCCACGTTGTAGTCCAGTTCCTCCACGCAATCGCCGAAGAGGCCGCGCTTTGATTTGCCGCGGAACTTCTCTGATGCTGCCAGCGCGGTGTGTGGCATGTTCGGGCACAGATAGACGAAGAACGGTTGCTTGCGATTCCGTTCGATGAAGCGTAGCGCTTCATCGGTGTAGCGCTCGGTGAGTGTCGCCTGCACGGTTGGATTTTCAATCACCTTCCCATCCCGCATCAGCACAGTCTGAGTGACGGAATCGTTGCTGCTGGGTGTGCCGAACTGCATGTCGTAGCCTTGATGCATCGGCAGCAGATCCGGCTTGTAGGCAGTGTTCGAATGCCCCGCCATGTCCCATTTGCCGATCATCGCTGTTGCATATCCGGCAGGTTTCAACACCTCGGCCAGCGTCACTTCCTTCGCATGCAGCACCGGATGGAGATGCTTTTTGTTATCGCGTTCGGCCACGCGCATGGGATAGCAGCCCGTCATCAACGCCGTGCGCGACGGCCCGCAGATCGGCTGCGCGTAGAACGAAGTGAGCCGTGTTCCTTCCTGCGCCAGTTGGTCGATGCGCGGTGTGCGGATGTTCGGCGACCCGTACACGCCCACATCTCCGTAACCAAGATCGTCGGCATAAATGAGAATGAAGTTCGGTTTGGACACGGCGGCTGCGCGACCCAGCAACGCGGAGGCCCCAGTCTGAAATAACGCCCGGCGGGTGATCATCGCTCCACAGTCTTTCGCCCCGCGGTTGCGCTTGTCAACATGCTCCCACGAACGGCCTTATCCGGCGCGCTACTTTCGCCTCACGTCCGGCCGCGGATCGGGAATGAAGCCGTCACGATTCGGCATGCGCACCTTCGCCAATGATTTCGCATCTATTGTGTCCTGTTCCCCGATGATGCCATTCAGAAACAATAGATACGACACCAGCGAATAGACCTCATCGTTGGCCAAAGTGCCTGCTTTGTCGAACGGCATAGCGCGATGCACGTAATCCCACACCGTTGGCGCATAGGGCCAGAAACTGCCCACGGTTTTGAGCGGCTTCTTCGTGGCCAGTGTTCCTTGCCCGCCCACCAGCGGAGGCCCCACATCGCCCTGTGCCTTCTCACCATGGCAACGCGCGCACTTGGCACTGAAGAGTTCTCGCCCCTGTGCAGGCGTGCCCTTGCCCGCAGGCAATCCCTTCCCATCGGGTGCAACCGTGAGACCGTACTGCCGCACTTCATCTGCTTGTGGAGCACGCCCCACCTGTTGTGCCATGACGTCAAGCGCGCAGACCAGCAGCAGGCTAAGCCTCCACATGCGTCACGCTCCCGTCAGCCCCTATGTTCCACACCTTGATCCCATTGAAATGGAACCCCGAGTTCGTTCCGCGCACGGCGATCAGTTCTTCGCGTGTTGGCTGCACGTAGCCGCTTTCATCCGTTGCCCGCGAGGCGATGGATACGGGCTTGCCGTTCCAGACCCACGGCAGCCGGAACCGCGTGAACGCCTTGCGCAATACCGGCCCATCGAGCAGCGCATCCTGCCACGTCCGCCCGCCATCGAAGGTCACTTCCACGCGGGTGATCTTGCCGCGTCCCGTCCAGGCGAGCCCCGTCACTTCGTACTTCCCCGCGCCCGGCAGGCGCTGCCCCCCGGAGGGAAAAGTGATTACCGACTTCGCTTCCTGCATCAGCGTAAACACACGCGCTTTGCCATCGGGCATCAGGTCACTGTACTTCGATGTTTCATCGCGCACGTAGTAAGGCTCGGCGGTGACATGCAGCCGCCGCAGCCATTTCACTTGAATGTTGCCTTCCCACCCCGGTGTCAATAACCGCAATGGAAAACCCTGCTCCGGACGCAACGGTTCGCCGTTCTGCCCGTAGGCGAGCATCGCGTCGTCCAATTCCTTGCCTAGAGGTACGCTGCGCTGCATGCGGCAGGCATCCGCGCCCTCGGCGATCATCCACTTCGCTTCCGGCTTCAGCCCCACCAGTTCCAACACAGTGCGCAGCGGCACGCCCGTCCACTCGCTGCAACTCGCCAGGCCGTAGGAGCGCTGCACATCCACACCGGTCTTCGGTTGCCACTCGCTGCCCGAGTTCCCGCCGCACTCCAGAAAATGAATGCGCGAGACCGAAGGCAAGCGCTTCAAGTCAGCCATCGAAAACACCAGCGGGCGGTTCACCAGTCCATGAATCAACAGCGTGTGCTGCGCCGGATCAATCGAGGGAACGCCGGCATGATGCCGCTCATAGTGAAGCGAGGAAGGCGTGAGGATTCCGAACTGTTCCGCCAGCGGCGATGCGCTCGACCCCGCTTCCGGAGTCTTGCTCACTCGCGTTGTGCGCGCCGCTTTGACGTACGGAGAGCGCTCGCCGTAGCCGCTGAGGGGCTTGCCCAAAGTCCTCAATTCCTGGGCTCGGGTGAGCATCCCGCTACCCAATCCCACGCCCAGTTGCAGCATCCGCCGCCGGTTTGCCTGTGTCATTGCAGAGAATTGTAACAACACGGGCGCACGATCACATTGCTATTGACACGTGGGCCGCAGCGTCGCATACTCCAATAGACAGACTATGGGAAAGCGTCTCGACCTTTTGCCCGGCACCCTCGATCTCCTGATCCTCAAATCCCTCTCTCGCATCCAGCCGATGCACGGCTACGGCATCGCCCAATTCCTCTCCTCCACTACCGACGGCGTCTTTGAAGTGGACGAGGGTTCGCTCTATCCCGCTTTACAGCGTCTGCTGCTGGAAGGGTGGGTGGACGCAGACTGGGGCAAGTCCGAGAACAATCGCCGCGCCCGATTCTATAAGCTCACTGCGGCGGGAACGCGTCAACTGCGTAAAGACCAGGCCGAATTCGATCGTCTATTGGAGGCCATGCTCCGTGTTCTTCGCCCTGCGTAAACTCATTCGCCAGATGCAATATTGGCTGCACCGCAGCAGGTACGAACGCGAACTGCGGGAGGAAATGGAAGAGCATCGCCGCATGCGCGGGGATCAATCCATTCCTCGCACAGCCATCCACATGGAAGATGCCCGCGCCGTGTGGATTCCACAGGCACTCGGATCGTTCCTCCAGGATCTTCGCTATGGAGCGCGGCAGCTCATCCAGAATCGCCTCTTCACCTGTGTTTGTCTCTCCGGACTCGCGCTGGGAATCGGTCTCAACTCGGCTGTCTTCTCCGTCATTGAAGCGGTCTACTGGCGGCCGTTTCCCGTGAAGGAAGGCGACCGCGTCATTCGCATCCACCGCCTGGATGCGAACGATCGCACAGGCTCACTATTCTCGGAAGAAGAACTGCGCCACTACCAGGAATCGGGGGCACTCGAAGCGGTTACCGGCTACTCCATAGAGACAACGGCGGCCGAATGGCCGCAGGGCTCCGCGCTTTCCGCTCTCACTTCATTTGTTGCGCCTAACTACTTCGACATGATCGGCGCCGAGATACTAAAGGGCCGTATGCCGCAGCCGGGCGACGAAGAGACCGCGCTCTGGATCACCGAGACCGCGTGGAAGCGTCGGCTCCAATCCACCCCCGATGTGATCGGCAGCAGGCTGCTATTGAACAACGTTCCATTCACCATCGCCGGTGTCATCTCCAATCGCTCGTTCAGCGTCGCCAACTCCGCGACGGAGATCATCCTCCCCCTGCGATCCGCGCCGCGCGTCCGCCTGGCCGTCACGGCTACGCATCTCCGTCTGCTCGGACGCCTCCCGCGCGGCACGAAGCTGGGAGCCGTGCACACGGCGCTCGACGTTGTCGCGCAACGCTGGTTCATGGAGCATGGCAAGGACAAGCGCATTTACCGCCCGCTGGCCGTACACGCGCGATTGGCGGAAGGCACGCAAGGAGAAACCGCGGGGCCTGCCGTCCTTCTGCCCGTTGCATCCATTCTCGTGCTCATCATCGCCTGCGCCAATTTGACCAACCTCCTTCTGGCCCGCGCCGAGGCCCGCCGCGCCGAAATGGCCGTTCGCCTTTCGCTCGGTGCATCGCGCCTTCGTCTCGTCCGCCAACTTCTCACAGAGTGCTTCCTGCTCACATCCGTGGCCGGAGTGCTCGGTCTCATGGCTGCCAATGGCCTGCTCCGTACTGCCGCTGCCATGCTGCCAAAATACCTGCCTGACGACACGAGTCTCCCGTGGATGGACGTCGGTGTAAATCAGGTAGTCTTCGGTTTCACACTGGCGCTGTGTGCCGCTACGGCGGTGCTTTTCGGCCTGGTGCCTGCTCTCGAGGCCACACGCACCAATGTGTCCGGCGCCCTGAAGACGCAGTCCCGCGGTGTTGCCGGCGCCGCACCTGGAGCACGCTTGCGTAGCGCACTGATCGCCATCCAGATGGCTGCCTGCGTGACGCTCCTTGTGCTGACAGCCAGCTTGCACGACTCCATGTCGGTGATCGACGATTTTCTCAATGCCCTGAATGCGAAACCCGTACTGCAGCTTCGCTTCAACATGCAGAACGCCTCTCTGGAGGCGTCACGCCAGGCAATCGATCGCGTGCGTGAGCAGCTACGCGAAATCCCAGGTGTTCAGGCGACGGCGATCACGGCTTATCCCTTCCTGCGGTCGCTCGGGCGCGGTGTAGGCGCGGAACTCGAGATCGAGGGCCGCACTGGGATGCGAATGCCCGCGCCAGGAATGGACGGCTATGTGTCCGATGGTGGGCTTGATGTGTTCGCCATGCGCCTCACCTCCGGGCGCGAGTTCACCGCGGCCGAATCGCAACGCGGCGCACCGGTGGTGCTGATCAATGAGCCGATGGCCCGCGACTGGTGGCCAAACGAAGGCCCAGTCGGCCGCCGTATTCGGATCTGGTCCAAAGGTCAAGCCGGACCGTGGCAGGAAATTGCCGGCGTCATCGCGGAAAAAACCATCGGCGAGGGTGGGGCAGGGAGCCATTCCATTCTTTATCCGATGGGCAATGCCCCTTTTCCGGGCACGATTCAGATCAAGGTCACCGGGGACCGTCAAACTGCCATCGCCGCCATTCGCACGGCAATCCGGACCCGCAACCCGGACATCGTACCCAGCTTGAATTCCCTGGAGACCGCGGTGGAATTCACCCGTTGGGCGCCGCGTCTGACATCCGCCACCTCACTCACGATCGCCATCGCATCTCTGTGGATGGCTGCTGTCGGCCTGTACGGCGTGACCGCCTACCTCGCCTCCCGGCGTACCAAGGAGATCGGGATCCGCATGGCGCTTGGCGCTACTTCCACCGTGGTTGTGCGCATGATGGTGCGGCAGGGCACCATTCTGGTGGCGACCGGTTTGGTCCTCGGTATGTTCGTGGCCATTGGCGCCGAACGAGTTCTCTCGGCATCACTCCGCTTGCTTCCCGTGCGCTCCGCCGTTACCTACCTCGCCGTGGTGGGGTTTCTCGGAACGGTGGCGTTTCTCGCCATGCTCACGCCTTCCATCCGAGCCACACGCGTGGCTCCAATCGACGCATTGCGCAACGATGGCTGATCGCTACGGCAGCGTAACGGGATCGGGCATCTGCGCGCGCCAGCGCTGGAACTCCGCTTCCAGATCGCGCACGATCTCCGGATGCTCGACTGCCATATCGTGCTGTTCACCCACATCCGCATTGAGATCGAATAGTTCCCAATCCTTTCGGTCTGCCAGTTGCACCAGCTTCCACCACCCTTTGCGAATCGCGCGATTGTACTTGTTGCCACCGGGCCTTTGCGCGCCGCGCGGCCCAATCCAGGCACGGTTCTGCCAGCACAGCACTGGATGCGGCTGCTGCTTGTTTTCTCCGCGAAGATAGGGCAACAGGTCGACACCATCGAACGGCCGCTCCGCCGGCAACGCTCCGCCCGCTGCTTTCACGAACGTCGGTGCGATGTCCATACTCGAGACCACTGGTTCGAACCGGCGCCCGCCGGGAATGCGTGCCGGCCACCGTATGATCATCGGAACGCGAATGCCCCCTTCGAATAGATCGAACTTGTAACCGCGCAGCGGCGCATTCCTGCCCGTGTTGCGTGTATGCGCGGGAGTATGATTCCCACCGCCCCCGTTGTCATTGACGTAAACCACCAGCGTGTTCCGCTCCAGTCCGAATTCCTGCAACGCCGATAGCACCCGGCCCACATTGCGATCCATGGCGCGCACCATTCCCGCATAGGTGCGCCGGTTCGGACTCGAAGATTCGCCGCCAGTCTTATCTCCCTCTATTGCTTCCAGTGGAGCATGCGGAGCATTGAACGCAAGATAAAGAACGAAGGGCTTCGACCGGTTTTCCCGGATGAACCGTACCGCCTCCTTGCCGAAGAAATCCGTCAAATACTCTGGAGTTTCAAACGGCTGGTTATTGCGATACAAGCGCGCGGGCGGGAAGTACGGCGACATCCCGCCCTCAATTCCCACCCATTCATCGAAGCCTCGTTTCTCCGGCGTCGGCCCGATCGGAGGAAACCGGTTCGCACTGAGATGCCATTTCCCCACCAGACCCGTGGCATAGCCCAACTTCTTCAAATACTCGGCCAGCGTGGGACCTTCGAAGTCGAACAGCCGCAGTTCCTCCGGCTGATACATGTTGTCGTAAACGCCCAGCCGCTGGTGATAGCGCCCAGTGTTGATTCCCATCCGCGAAGGCACGCAAATCGGCGCTGTCGAATATGCCTGAGGAAACACCACACCGGTTTGCGCCAGGCGATCCAGGTGTGGTGTTGGAATCTCCGATTTCCCGAAGGCCGGCAAATCGGCGTAGCCCAGATCATCGGAAAGGATCAGGACAAGATTCGGCTTCGGCGCCAGCGCAAAGGCAGGCGCCGTCAACCCGGCAAGAAAGCGCCGCCGCGTCAAGCCCGTGCTTTGGCGATCACATCCAGGTACTGCTTGGCCCGCTCCGTGATCACGTCGTAGCGGCCCTCCTTCAGGGATTTGGCGTCCACCAGTTCGCCGCCAACGGCCACCGCCGCGGCGCCTGCCTTGAGGAAATCGCCTGCGGTTTCCAGATTCACCCCGCCCGTGGGGATCATTTCAATCTGCGGGAACGGCCCTTTGAGCGCTTTGATGTACTTCGGCCCGCCCATGTTTCCACAGGGGAACACCTTCACGAAATCCGCGCCGTGTTCCCACGCCGTGAGGATTTCCGTGGGCGTCAGCGCCCCTGGCATGATCGGCTTCGAATAGCGCCTTGCCATTTCGATGGTGGCCACGCGCAACGCGGGAGTCACGATGAACTCGGCGCCGGCCAGGAAGCACACCCGGCAGGTTTCCGGATCGAGCACCGTGCCCGCGCCGAGCGTGATCTTATCGCCCAGCTTATCCGCCACCTTCTCCAGTGCCTTGATCGCTCCGGGCACCGTCATCGTAATCTCCACGGCGCGAATCCCGCCTTCGTAGATGGCATCCACTGAGGCGATTGCTTCTTCCGCGCTTCCCGCGCGGACAATAGGCACAATGCCAATGTTCAGAATATTGCTGATGATCGTTTGCTTATTCATATCGTTCCATTACCAGTCGACAACGCTGCCGTCGTCGGCATCATAAGATTGCGGATTGGTCCAATCGTGGCCGATTTTGTCGGCCATCGCATTGTCATCCAACTCGATTCCCAAACCCGGCGCAGTGGGCAGATCCAGGTATCCTTCCCGGACGGTGAACGGCTTCTTGATGTAGCCCTCGCCCAGACTTACCTGTTCCTGAATGAGGAAGTTCGGAATCGATGCCCCCAGTTGCACACCGGCCGCCAGCGAAATCGGCCCCAATGGATTATGCGGCGCGATCGACGCGTAGTAAGCCTCGGCCATGCCCGCGATGATGCGGCCTTCCGTAATTCCGCCGGCGTGGCACAGATCGGGCTGAAGGATCGTTGCTGCTTTCAACTCCAGCACTTCGCGAAAGCCCCACTTGGTGAATACCCGCTCGCCGGTGGCTATCGGCAGATGCGTCGATTTGGCGATCTCCGCCATCACCGTGTGATTCTGCGCCTGGCACGGCTCTTCGATGAACATCGGGTTATACGGCTCAAAGGCTTTGATCAGCATCTTGGCGTGAGCCGGGCTGATGGCGCCGTGAAAGTCGATGCCGATATCGCAATCCTCTCCTGCCGCCTTGCGCAACTGGGCGAACTGCTCGGCGGCATACGCCACCTCCGATGGGCTCTCCACATAACGCGCGGGACGGCGTTTCGCTGGCCCGGTCTTGAACGCCGTGAAGCCCTTCTTTTTGTCGGCCGTAATCGCCTCTGGCGTGCGCGCATGCGAATACACGCGCACCCGATTACGGGTCGGCCCGCCCAACAACTCATACACAGGCACGCCGAGCGCCTTGCCCTTGATGTCCCACAGCGCCTGATCGATGCCGCTCAGCGCGCTCGTCAGGATCGGCCCGCCGCGATAAAACGCATGCCGGTAGATCGCCTGCCAGTGATGCGTCACCGCTCGCGGGTCCTTGCCCACCAGATACGGCTCCACTTCTTTCACCGCGGCCGCGCACGTGATGGCGCGTCCTTCAGTTACCGGTTCGCCGAGCCCGACAATGCCGGCATTGGTATGAATCTTCAAAAACAGCCACCGTGGTTTCACCAGAAAAGTTTCCAGTTTGGTGATGCGCAACTTGTCCTTCGGTGGAACGGGCGCTTCGTTCGCTTTGCGGCCCGGCGCGCCTTGTGCGGCGGCGGCTTCAGCGGTCATGCCCATACCAAGCATCGACATGACGGAATGGATAGCCTTGCGGCGATTGAGTGAGAGCGACATGGGTATCGTGGAAACCTCTTCAAGTTTACTACCATCGAAGTTCATGACACGCCGTCATTGGATCGCCACCACCGCCGCGGCAACGGCCCTGGCGCAGCCCGCCGCACCGCGGGTGATCGATGCCCACAACCACCTCCGGCGCGGGAGCCCTGAGGCGGATCGCCAGTTGATCGATGCCGCCGACAAACTCGGCATCCATCAGCTCTGTTGCTCTACGCTGCCTCCCGAACGCCCCATGTCGCATCAGGGCTGTGTTGCCTCAAACGAATGGACCTACGATGGCATCCGGCGCTTCCCCGGCCGCGTGCTTGGCTACTGCACGCTGAACCCGGGCTATGGCAAAGCCGCTCTCGACGAAGCCCGCCGCTGCATCGAGGACCGCGGCTTCATCGGCATCAAGCTGTACAACGACTACCGTGCCGATGAACCCGTCTATTACCCCATCGTGGAACTGGCGATTCAACTCAAAGTGCCCATCCTGCAGCATGCCGGCCACACGACATGGCTGCCCTCCGCCCAGCCTCGTATCAGCGATGGTTCGCACATCGCCAGTCTGGCGTCGCGCTATCCCGAAGCCATGCTCATTTGCGCCCACATCTGCGGTGGCGGTGATTGGGAATGGACCATCAAGAGCCTGCGCGGCGCACCCACTGTTTATCTCGACACCAGCGGCAGCGTGATTGACGATGGCGTGCTCGACATGGCGGTGCGCGAACTCGGCGCCCAGCGGCTGCTGTTTGCCTGCGATCTTTCCATGACCGCCAGCGTGGCGCGTATCCGCGCCGCAACGCTCGACGACGCGCAACGCAACGCGATCCTTGGCGGCAACATGAGCCGCCTTCTCGCCCGGAGGCCCCGCGCATGATTGACCTGAATGCTTACCTCGGCCCATATGCTTTTCGCCGCCTGCGCGACAACACCGCCGCGACGTTACTGCGCCGCATGGATAAGGCAGGCATCGAACAGGCCCTTGTTTCGAGTGCGGCCGCCATCACCTACCGCAATGCACAGCCTGCCAACGAAGATCTGGCAGCCGAGATCCGCCCGCACGCCACGCGGCTGTTAGGTGCAGCCGTGATCAACCCCGCCTACGCCGGCTGGCGCGACGACCTCGCGGTCTGCCGGGAAAAATTCGGGATGCGAGCCCTGCGGCTATATCCCAAATGGCACGCCTACAAACTCACCGATCCGGCTTGCGTGGAATTGGTGCAGCAAGCCGCTGTCAGAGGCATGCTCGTCACCATCCCGCTTCGCGTCGAGGATCGCCGCCAACAAAGCTGGCTCGTCGATGTGCCGGATGTCCCCGCGGATGAAATCGCTGGCCTCATCCGCGCCGTGCCTAAGGCGAAGTTCGCTTTGCTCAGCGGAACTGGATTCACCGGCAGTATTCTCGGCAAAGCCAACAACGGGCTTCCCACCAATTACGCCGTCGACATCTGCCTGCTGCGCGCGGAACTCGATAACGAGATCGGTGCGCTCCTCGATAACCTGGGTCCCTCACGAGTGGTATTCGGAACCGGTATGCCCTTCTACTACCCCGAGGCCGCACTCCTCAAAATGGATTTCCTCGATCGCGATGAAGCCACGAAGCGCCGCATCCGCACGGAGAACGCAAGAGCGTTACTGAATCCATAAGCCGCACAGTTGTGCCAAGCTCGTAACTGTGCGAACGACTCTAGATCTGACGGACGAGGCCTATCATTTGGCCAAAGCCGTTTCCCGAGAACGCGGTCTGCCGCTTGGAAAGACCATCAGCCAACTCATACTTGAGCGTCTTTCCACACCTGCTCATCCTTCTCTAGCCATTGAGTTCCAAAACGGATTGCCTGTCGTTACGATTGGGCGGCCCATTGGAGCAGAGGATGTGCGCGCCATTCTTGAAGAAACTGCATTCTAGAAGAAACTGAATGATCAAAATTCATTTGCTGGACGCGAACGTGCTCATCGCCCCCACTGTTAGCACGCCCGTGCCATCCTGCAAGTTTTAACCACTCTTCCCCGCCATCATTTCTGGCCCGCTGATTTGCCCTGCTTGGAAATTCCTTCACATGGACTGCGAGGCCACGGGCAAATCACGGATTTCTATCTCGTGGCTATTGCCGCGGCCCACAAAGCGCGCCTAGCCACATTTGACAAGGCACTGGCTGCAGTCCACCCGCAGCACTGCATCCTGATCCGTTAGATTACGGTAACCTTTGCCTTCGCACCACTCGCAGCGGCAGGCTTCACAATTCCTTCCAGCGTGTCTTCGGGAATCGTCAGCGAAAGCTTAAACTGTGTTCCGCTGGAGCTCAACTGCATCTTCTCGAGCAACGTGGCCAGTTCCGCCGCGCGCTTGTCGTTCTGCGTGTTCAACTGCAGCATCCCGGCCAGGAAGCGAATTACATCCACCATCGCCGTGGCATCCTTTTCAGACCGCATGGTCGCCTCGGCACTCAACTCCACGTTCGCGCCGAAGCGCACGCCGCCCATCACACTCTGCATCGACTGGAAGAGGTTGTTGTTCATCATCCCGCCGACCTGCGGATTCTGGATGTCATCGGCAATCCGCGCCACGCCGTTCGAGATCATCCATGCATCATAGCGGGTGCTGAGGTCGTTGATGCGCGCCACCGTGGCCGCATCCAGTGCGCCGGGTGCCCCTTTGTAGCGGTCGATCGCCAGACGCACCGCGTCCTGATCGCCGGCTACCGCGGTCACGTTATCCAGCACTGCCAGCCATCCCGATTTGCCTCCCTCGGTGCCGCCCGACATCACCTGCACGCCGTTGTAGGTGGTCAGCCTGGCGCCTCCCGTGCTGGCGAAGGCATTAATGCGATTCGTGTCGAAACGCCCGCGAGCCAGCACCACGCTCTTCCCCTTCCCGCTGGCATCCGAAGAAGCCACGATCAGTTCGGTCAGGTCGCGCCGCGGGTCAAACCCCGTTGCGTCGATGAACTTGTTCATGTTCGCTTCTTCGCTCTTCAACTGGTTCAGCAGGAACTGGCCGAACCGCGAAGTCTTGATCTGATCGGCATGGATGCCCGCCAGAAATGCCGAGTTGGAGGGAATCATCCGCAACAGGGCAGGGTCGGCGGCGAATCCGGCAACGGCCGTCGCCAAAGATAGAAGAGCGGTGCGCATGTAATTCATAGAGCGTGTCTCTGCTCGCTTATACGATAGCGCGCCGGGAAAAGTTCCGCCCCGGTGGTTTAACCTAAGGGGCATGTGCCGGTCTCGCTTGTTAATTCTTCTGGCCGTGGGTCTGGCCGCAACCGCTGCGCCCCGCTTCCCCGGCAAGTCCTGGGAGAAACGCCGCCCGGCCGGTTGGTCGGAAGCCGGATTGAAGGCCGCACGCGACTATGCCGCTACATTGAAGACTGCCGCCGTAGTCATTGTCCAAGATGGGGGGATCGTGGACGAATGGGGCGACGTGGAGAAGGAGTATCTCTGCCACTCCATGCGGAAGAGCTTCCTCAGCGCCCTCTACGGGATTGCCGTCTCAAACGGCAAAATTGACCTTTCCAAGACCCTGGCCGAACTCGGTATTGACGACAACGAACCCGCCCTGACGGAGAGCGAGAAGAAAGCCACCGTTCACGACCTGCTCAAAGCCCGCAGCGGCATCTATCATCCCGCCCTCGCCGAAACCGCGTCCATGAAGGCCGTGAAGCCACTCCGCGGCAGCCACGCCCCGGGCTCGTTCTGGGTTTACAACAATTGGGATTTCAATGCCCTCGGCACCATCTATGAAAAGCTTACGGGTGAGAAGATTCATCTCAGCTTCGAGCAGCGGATCGCTCAGCCTCTCGGCATGGAGCACTACAGCGAGCGCGACGGGTCTTATACCAAGGGCGAAGATTCCATCCACGCCGCCTACCCGTTCAAAATGTCTGCCCGCGACTTGGCCCGTTTCGGTGTGCTGTTCCTGAATCATGGCAAATGGAACGGTAAGCAGATCGTGCCCGAGGCATGGGTCGCCGAATCCACGAAATCGTACTCCGACGCCAGCACCTACGGCGGCGATGGCTACGGCTACATGTGGTGGGTGGACGAGCATGGCTACTCAGCGCGCGGCGCGGGCGGCCATTATCTATATGTCATTCCCGCCATGCGGCTGGTGGTGGCTCACCGCGTGGATACCTTCGACAACCGCAATAGCGTTTCCAGCGCTGACTTCCACCGCCTCCTCGATCTGATTGTTGCCGCCGGGGGGCACAAGGAACTGACACCGGTTGCCGCCACGCGCACGCCGCAGCCCTGCCACAAGCCCACCGCCGAATGCGCGGAGCGTCTGTACCAGGGAGAGCAGCACATCGTCTTTTATCGCTCCCATTCCCTGCAGAACGGCATCCACCCCGGTGTGGAACGGGCCATGATCATGGTCCATGGAGCTGCCCGTAACGGAGATGCCTACTACGGTGTGGCGATGGCTTCGGCTGCTGCCGCCGGGCATCTTGCCGATACCGTCTTAATTGCCCCGCAGTTCCGGGCCAACGCCGCCGGATGCAAGGATCAGGTGGAACCCGCCGAATACGCCTGGACCTGCGAAGACTGGAAAGTAGGCAACGAAGCCGCCAACGCCAAAGGAAAGGCCGCGAATTCTTTCGATTTCGTCGATTCTTTCATCCGCCTGCTGAACAACAAAACCCGTTTCCCCAACCTGAAGGAAATCGTTGTGGCGGGCCACTCGGCGGGAGGGCAGTTCGTCCAGCGTTATGCCGCCATGAGCGCGGTCGAATCCCGCCTGCCCATCCGCTATTTTGCGGCTAACCCTTCCTCGTACATGTACCTCAGTGAGAAGCGTATCTCGCGCCAGGGCACCTGCGACATCGAAGGGAACTGCAAGGGACGCTTCGGCCCCTATTGGGATCGCGGCAACTGCACCACGTACAACAACTACAAACACGGGTTGGAAGAGCTTACGGGCTACGCCGCGGGCATCGGTGCAAAGCAGATTCTCTCGCGCTTCCCCACGCGTAGCGTGACCTACCTGGTCGGGGCGTTGGATGTGAACCAGGACTCCGATCTCGAATCCACCTGCAACGCCCAGGCGCAGGGGTTCAATCGCAAAGAGCGCGGCCTCATTTTCTGGAACTACATGCGCCAGGAGTTTCAGGCCGAGCACAGGATCTCCGTTGTCGGCGGCTGCGGCCACTCCGCCACCTGCATGTACGCGAGCCCCGCGGTGCTTCCTTTGCTGTTTCCCTAGCAGAGGCCACTAAAGCCCAGCCCTGAGGGAACCGATAGAACCCACATGCGGCGCACCATCCTGATGGCCACCATGCTTCCGGCGATGCTCGCTTGGGCTGCCCCTGCGGAGGCCGCCGATGTCCAGCCCCCATCCGGCTGGATGCTGGCCCTGCTGGTAGGCCTCGGCATCAAGATCTTCCGCACCCTGGGCCGCTCTTAGCGCGCCGCGCCGCTTCTACGGCAGCACGATAATAGACCCGCGCGGGAATGCAAACCGCTTTCCCACTTCGTCAATCAGGGTAAGCTGGCAGGTGTACTTGCCCGCCACCAACTTCTCCAGCGGCAACTCGAACTGCACCGGGTACACCCCAGGACGCTTCGCCAATGCCTCTGTCACCATTGTTGGCGATGTTTCGAACGCCTTCGTCTTTCCCCGGAAGAACGATACCGCGCTGAAGATGTTCGGGGCCGAATCGTAAACTTCCAGGTAGACATACAGGCTCTGGTTTTTGCGGAAGACGCGCGTGATCGAGGGAATCAGCTTTTGATCCTTGTCCACCAGCGGATTTGACGCCAGTTGCTTGCGGTTGTTGGTGGCCCCGCCTACTGCGGCTTTGATCGATTCGCGCTGGTTGGCCAGCACGAGAGAACTGACCTTCAGCTTCTCGGTCGCCGTGCTGAGGTCGGGCACGGTGAACGTGGTTTCAAACGTCCCGATTTTGCCGTTCTGATTCTCCCGAGCGAGAAACTTCAGCCGGTAAGCGCCGGGAGACAGCGTGAAGCCGGTATCGTACTGAAAGTTCCGCTTCTCCAACTTTTCCGCATCGGCGGCCGTCAGTTTCACTTCGATGCCATCGCGCACCGTTCCGGCCAGCCGTCCCTTCGAATCGCGCACCTGTCCGATGAAATCGAGTTCCGTGGCATCGCCACCGCGCTTCTTCGCCAGCACCACTTCGCTGCCCGGGATCTTCACCGCAATCGGTACGAAGTAACGGTCCTTGGCCAGGCGGAAGTAATTCACCTCCAGTGCGACCGGCAGATCGGTCACCGGATCGCCCAGCGACAGCGCTTCCTCTAGCTGCTGTTCCTTGTCCGAATTGTTGAACTTGTTGAAATCCTTCGGTGCGAAGTAGCCGCTGCGATAGTCGAGCTTGGCTTGCAGTTGCTTGTTGTTCAAGCGCACCTGCAGCCGGCGGAAACGCCCGTCCGAGGCCGGATTCGTGCTGTAGTAGCCGAGGATGTAGTAGCTGCGGATGTCGTTCTGCGCCTGCTGGATTCCGAGGGAAAGATCGTTGTTGTCGAGGAACGCTTTGCCGCCGGTATCGGAAGCCAGCGATACCAGCGTTTCCTGTTGATCCTGGAAGCGCGATTGCTGCCGCCGCTGGCTCTGCCCGGAAAACAGCCCGCTGCCACGCGAAGCCGCCTGCGAGGCATCGCCTCCGGGAATGATCGCCGTCAATCCGCGGGCATCCACTGGATAGAAGGAGATGTTGGCGCGCACCGCGGCATTCACCGTGGAGCGAAGCTGCGATTGGTTCTCCATGCCCGTCTTGCCTACGCCGCTGGAAAAATAGACGAACGCTTTCTTCTCCGGCAGATTGGCGAGCATCTTCGCCGCCGACTCCAGCGCGAACAGCTTGCGATCGGTGTTGAACACGTTGAACTCGCTCTCGTCGGCCTCGAATGCCGCGCCGGTGTCTTCCGACTCTTCGTCGCCTGTGCCTGCTTCCGCCGCCAGGTCGCTGCCGTCGCCGATCTTCATCCCTTTGATCGCCTGCTTCAGCAGGTCGCGGTTGTCGGTGAAATCCTGCTCTACTTTGAGATTGGTGGCGAAGCTCATCACCGCCACAACATCGGCCGGTTTCATCTGCTCATCGACAAACTTCAGGGCCGATTTTTCCGCCCGGATCTGGTCGGCGGGTGGCATGGAAGACATATCGAAGAACAGAACCATCAGACGCCGGTCACGGTATTGGATCTTCCCTTCGGCCGCGGTGGTGATGGCCTTCGGGCGTGCCGGTTCATCGGGCTTTGGCGCTGGCGCTGCCGGGGCCAGTGGCGCGGGTGGTTGTTCCGTATCCAGCCGCTGTACCTCGAAGATGGAAACCGTCTGCGGCTTGCCGTTTTCGAGGATGGTAAAGTCATCCTTGTTCAGATTCAGGATGTCTTTCCCGTCCTTGTCTCGAACGAACACATCCACGACGACAAGCTTCGTCGTCGTGCGAAAAACGACATCCGATTGCTGGGCCAGTGCGGCCGTCAACGTGGCGATGGCGAAGAAGAGTCTCATGGCGTTTAGAACCGGAACCGGATGCTCCCACTGACGCTGCGCATGTTTGCCGTATTCGTTGGCAATCCATAGTTGATGGCGTTCACCACGGTTCCGAGGTTGGTGAAGCTGACGGAGTTGGTGATGTTCTGGCTCTCCATGCGGAATTCCACGTTCTTGCGGTCCGCCAGTTCAAAACTCCGTCCAAAGCTGGCGCTGAGCGAGAAGCGGCGCGGCCCGTCGATGATATTGCGGCTCGAGTTGCCGAATGTGCCCGATTGCGGAATCGAGAAAGCCGCCAGATTGAAGAAGCCCACGCCGTCGTAAAGCGGTAATCCCGTGGCATTGGCGCGCTGGCTACCGGTGGCGCCGGTTCCACCGCCGTCGGCCTGATTGCCGAGCACGCGCGCTGTGAGCGGTGTTCCAGAAGACAGGTTCATCCCGCCGCTGAGCGACCAATTGCGGAGCAACGCCGCCATTTTGGGGCTGGCCGCGAAGAGCGTGCTGTTGGGACGGATGGGTGAAGTCAGGATGTAGAACAGGTTCACCTGGTGGCGCTGGTCGAAACTCGACCGGCCGCGCTCCGCACGCAGGTCATTGTCGTTCTGTGCCACGGTGGCGCCGCCTCCGCCAAGGGTCGAGGCGTTATCCAACGACTTGCCGTAGGTGTATTGCAGGTTGCCCGACATGCCGCGCGAGAAGCGCCGCGTCAATCGCACCTGCGCCGAGTGATAGATGGAATTGCCTTCCGACGTGTCGTAGGTGAAGCCGGTGGCATTGCCGATCTGCCGCCGCTGTTCGGCGGTGAGCGGCGATCCGGGTGCGGCGCGGTTTGGAAGCCGTTGCAGGTCGAGCCGCGTGCCCTTCGTGCCCAGATACCCCAGTTCCACGATGAAGTTCCGCGGCAGTGATTGCTGCACCGAGAAGTTGAACGTCTGCGCATACCCCACACGGTAAGCCCGATCCACCGCATAGGAATTCGTGATGGACTGCGAGGGCGCGGTGGCAAAGCCGTTTTGAATGGTCAGCGTGCGGGTGAGGCTGGTATTGATGGACGCCGTGCGCGCGAACGGCGGTTGCGAGGCCAGCCGCGAAGGGAACTGATTGTAAATGCCGCCATTGTGGAAGATGCCGTAGCCGGCGCGGATCTGCAGCGTCTTTTTCGGAATGGGCCGCCAGGCGATGCCGATGCGCGGCGAAACGTTGTTCTTATCCGAATCCACCAGACCGGCGGGAAATACTCCCGAGTACGGCCCTGCCTGCCCTGGGGTGACCACGGCGACGGCATTGCGGGCCGGCGCCAGATCGAGGTTCGCCATCTCTCCGTACTTCTCCGAATAGGGCGTGAAGAACTCATAGCGCATGCCGAGGTTCAGCGTCAGATTGCTGCGGATGCGGTAGTCATCCATGGCGAAGCCATTCCAGGCCCCGGCGCGGAAGTACGTGTTCGTGCCTCCAAATCGCACCGAACTCGATTGCGGCAGCCCGAGCAGGAAGTCCGCGAAATCGAAGCCGGTCTGCGCCAGCGGCTGGCCCGCCGCATCGAGCGAACTGGTGGCCAAGCCCGAGAAATTGAAGGTCCCGCGCGCATTCTGATCGGTGCGCTGGTTGAGTTGCATCCGGCGGTAGCCGCCGCCAAAGGTCACGTTGTGGGCTCCGCGCACCACCAGTAGGGAGTCGGTAAAGCCCAGCGTCTGGTCGCGCCGCAGAATGGGGCTGGCATCGCTCAACGCGCCGAAGTTGGTGAAGCTGAGGTTCGGAGGCCCGTAATTGACCGGATCGCTCGACACCCCCTGAATTCCCAACTCCCGCGCGACGTCGGTTTTGAAGGCGAAAAACGGCACCGTCTCGGAGCGGTTGCGGCTGAAATTGACCCGCGTCGTGTGGATCAGCGAGCGCGAGAAATTGTGGGTCCAACCGAGCGACCAGCTCTGCCCCAAGCCATCGCTCGAATCGCGGAAGCCAAGCAGTTGGGCGCTGGTGGCGTCTCGGAACTGGAAGTTCGCGTTGATGTCGAAGCGGTCTTTGCTGCTCAAACTGCGATTGACCCGCACGCCCAGTTGGTTGTTGTAGTTGTTCAGCGAGGTGACGTATTGGTAGTTCTGCACGTCGCCGGGCTGGTTGGGGAGCGGATAGTACTTGAGCAGGCCCAATGCAGCGGAGTTGATCCGCGAGACCGGAATCCGGTTGCCGGCAAAAGGTGTATTGCTGAGGGGATCGTAGATCGCCGGGCGGCCCGTGAAATCGCCACTCCGCAGGGAGTCACCGGGCAGCGTGCTGATCGCATTGAACGGATTGTTTCCTAATGTCCCCGAATAGGTGAGAAAGAAAAACGTGCGGGGGGAATTGATGAGCTTCCCGAACTTGAGCGGTCCGCCGAGGTTCAAATTGATCCGGTAGTTCGAATAGGCGGCCTTTTCGAAAGTCTGGCCGGTGAGGGAATAGGGCCGCGCATCGAGCGCGGAGTTGCGGAAGTTGAAAGAGAGCGAGGTGCGGATGCCTTGCTGGCCACGGCCGGCGCGGTTGCCGAAAGCGCCTTCGGGCCGGAATCCGGGACCCCCGGGCCTGCGTCCCTGAGGGCCGCCTCTGCCGGGGGGGCCTCCGCGTCCGCCGGGACCGCGGCCGGGACCACCACCGAAACCAGGTCCGCCGCCAAAGCCTCCACCGGGTCCACCGCCACCGCCGGGAGGTCCACCGCGGAAGCCACCCGGACCACCTCCGCCGGGACCACCGCCTCCGGGTCCGCCACCGCCCGGGCCACCTCCAGGGCCACCTGGACCACCAGGCCCGCCTCCTGGGCCTCCGGCGAATCCGCCGGGTCCGCCCATGCCAGGGCCGCCCATTCCTTCCGGACCACCGAAGCCACGCAGGAACGCTTCGCGGCCCTCCATCTCTCCGCGCTGCAGACTGCCTTCGAGGTTGTTGCTGAGGCTGCCGTTCAAGAGGAACGCTTCGTTCGAACCGATGGCTGCTTGCTGCTGTTGTTCCTCGGTGGCGGGAAGCTCCGGCTGCAGATCGACTTCCTGCACATTCTGGCCCCGGGTCACCGCAAGACGCTGGAAGCCCTGCCCCCGCGCCTGCCGTTGCGCGGCGGCCGGCCGTGGTGCGATCTCCAAAGTCCAGTCTTGCGCTGCGGCGGTTCCTGCGATTGTCAGGTCCTTGGAGAGCGGCTGAAAACCGATTGCTTCGACGGTCAGTTTCCAAGTTCCGCCTGTCATCTTGTCCAGGCGGTAGTGACCAGACTCATCGGTGATTGCGGTCAGCCGGCTAGTTCCATCCGTTGCTGTCACCAGCACTCCGGGGACGGGCTGCTGATGGGAACGTACAGTGCCCGTCAAAGGGACGGTTTGCGCCTGCAGCAGCGACGCCAGGCAGACGACTAAGGCTGCACGTCCAAGGAGACTCATGCTTCTCAAGACCTCTTTCCTGGGGGGATGGGTTACCAGTATAGGGGAATACTTTACTTTCTTAATGTTAGCGCCGTGTGAGGAGCCCCTTGTCCAAGCCCCGATCTTGCCCTTATGCTGGAGAGAATCGCCAATCCCATCGCTGTGCTCTGACGTGGTAAAAAATAGTTGCCGGGTGGGATTGCATTCGACACGCTCTTTCGGATAAAAAGAATGGGCGTCTACTTTTTTGGGAGGATTCATAGATGGTCACCTGCCCCATGTGCGATGCCGTCATTGATGTGGATGAAGAAGATCTGGATGAAGGCGATCCGCTTAGCTGCGATGAGTGCGGAGCGAGCATCAGAGTTGTAGGCGTTGACCCCATCGAACTCGAGTCGGACGATGAGGATGACGAAGACGACGAGGACTTCGACGATTTCGACGACGAAGACGAGGACGAGGAAGAAGAGGAAGAAGAAGAGGAAGACTGGTAGTCTTTTGGTCTTCGCCCAATGAACCGCCGGTATGTCCTGATCCTTCCGTTCGCCGCCGGAGCCGTTTTGCACGACTCCGGCCTTGCACAGAAGCGCAAGTCAGAATCGGAATCCGCACTTCTGGTGGGTACCGTGTTCCGTGATCCGGGGTTCGCCTTTCCGGGCGTCCAAGTGTTGTTGGAACCCGCACCGGACGGGAAGACGTCTGCTAAGGTGAGGGTGAAGAAGATGAAAGCGGTTTCCGATAGCCGCGGCGAATTCAGCTTTCGCGTTCCACCGGCTGCCATGCGCTATACTTTGAAATTCCAGGCAGAGGGTTTCGTTCCTGAAACGAAAGAAGTGGTGGTTTCCGGTCCGGATCGCCAGGACATCTACGTCACGCTGAAACCTGCCAAGGGAGGAATTTGAGTGCGAAACGTCCTGTTCCTATTGTCATTGTTGACGGCTGGTTATCTGCTTGCGGAACCGCAAATCGTTCCGCAGAATAAAAATCCACCGTTCTTCAAGGGCGAAAAGCGCGGCAAAGACGATGAAGGCAAGTCGCGCAGCCTCACAGGCAAAGTTTCCGATGAGCGGGACAACCCGGCAACCGGGGCCGTGGTGCAGTTGAAGGATACCAAGAGTCTGCAAGTGCGTTCGTTCATTACCCGTGAGGATGGCGTGTATCATTTCCATGGGCTCAGCACGGACGTCGACTACCAGGTCAAAGCCGACATGAAGGGCGCATCGAGCGGGGTGAAGACGCTGAGTGTCTTTGACAGCCGCAAGACCGCGGTCATCAATCTCAAGCTTGAAGGAAAGAAGTGATCTTCCGCCTGGGAACACTGGCGTTGGTTGGAAGCCTCCTTTCTGCCGCTGATGCGGTTACTCTGTTAGCGCTGGATGGACAGAAGCAGATGGTCCCCATCACCGGGAAGGTGACCGCTGTCGTGTTTCTTTCCGCGGTTTGCCCTATCAGCAACGAATACGTCGACCGGATGATCCAACTGTGGCGCGACTACTCCCCGCAGGGGGTGCAGTTTCTCTTCGTCAATTCCAACGCCAACGAACCGGCCGGGGAGGTGCGGGATCATGCCGCCGCTGCGGGGTTCCCGTTTCCGGTCTACCGTGATATACACCATGGACTGGCGAACCGGCTGCAAGCTTCCATTACGCCGGAGGCCTTTCTACTCGATCAGGGAGGAAAGCTACGGTACCAGGGAGCTTTCGATGACGCCCGCAACCCGGCGCGAGTAAAAGTGCAATTCCTCAAGGATGCCATTGCGGCCGTGCTGGCCGGCAAGCCAGTTGCCCGGCCGAGCGCCAAGGCGACCGGCTGTACCATCAAACGGGAGAGAAAAGTATCGTGACCCGACTCCTATCCGCTTTCCTGCTGTGTGCGGCATGGGCTTTGCCCGCAGCCATGAATCCTGTCACCGAAGCCAGCTACGCGAAGCTGGTCGCCTCACAGAAGGGCAAAGTGGTGCTGGTGAACTTCTGGGCGACCTACTGTGTGCCCTGCCGTGCGGAGATGCCGGCGTTGGTGAAGCTGCAGCAAAAGTATTCTCCAAAGGGTTTGGTGCTGATGACGATTTCGGCGGACGAGCCTGAGGATGAGGCGAAGGCTTTACAGTTTTTGACAACGGTGAAGGTTCCCGGGCCGCACTACTTGCGCAAGACGGCGAACGAGGATAACTTCATTCGGGCGGTTGAGCCCAAATGGAGTGGCGCATTACCGCTATCCCTGGTCTACGACAAGGCAGGAAACAAAGTGAAGGTCTTAGTGGGGGAGGCAGACCTCAAGGCGCTGGAAGCGCTGATTCAGAAGCTGTTGATGTAGACGGACGGACTAACGCAACGGCAGAGGGTATTCGCGGAGGAGACGGCGATTGGCCCCGGTATCCATGAGCCGGACCCAATACATCTCCGGTAGGAGTTGCCTGGAAACAGCTACTTCCAACTTGTCACCGGTTTGGCTCTGCTGATCGGCTTCCCAAACCAGATCGCCGGAGGCGTCAACCACAACAACATGATAAACAGGGAGTTTTTCCAACTCCGTGAGGTCGAGGTGCAGGCGCAACCTCTCCTTGGCTTGGACGGGGCCAGACGACTTCTCACCGCCACGCATCGCAGACAACTCGACGGTTCGGTAATGGACGTCATTTTGCTGAAAGGCAGGAAGCAAAAGGAAGGCGGCGATGGCGGCGGTAACCCCAACGGCGGCCCATCCGGCTATTGCCGATGGAGTGCTGAACATTCCGTCCCATAGTTTTCGGAAGACAGTGACCGGAGTGCCCTGGCGGTCGCGTATCTTCTGAAGCGCGAGACGTTTGGCCTTCCAGTCGACTTCCGCTTCCCTGGTGCGGAGCTGACAATGTTCGCATAGCAGGAGGTGATCTTCGAGAGAGTTGAGTTCATTCTCCGGAAGGTTCCCCATCAAATAGGCTTCCAGAGTGTCCTCGTGCAAATGGTCTAGATAGCTCATCCTTGGCAGGACCTCTTTCTCCACATCGCATGAAACGGCTCTGTGGGTATCTAACCTTCCTAGTGCTATGCGGAGGCGGATCTTCTCAAGAAAACTGATTGGATCGGCTTACGGAATAGTTTTTTTTTGCCCAGCTCTCCGAACCGGCTCTTGGCCCGCGATTTGAGGAGGCGAAACTGGGTTTCCGAGAGGCTCATTTCGCGGCAGATCTGATCCTGGGGTTGCTCGTCGAGGTAGAAGCGCGTGAGGATCTCGCGGTCACGCTTAGGCATGCCGCCAAGAATTTTCTCCATCAACTCGGCTTTCTGCTGGACGATGTAGTTTTCTTCGGGATCAGAGGACGCGTCGACAAGCGACGGGCTGCCTTCAATGCCCATATGCTCCCTGCGGCTCTGGATGGCGACATCGATGTGGGCCGCCACCTGGCGCCGGACCACGGTGCGGATGAAGCCCATCAAGCGGTCTGGTTCCCGAAGGTCCCCGCGGCGGATGGCCTGAACCACGATGACGAAGGTATCATGCACCTTGTCTTCGAGTTCCTGCGCGCCGAGCTGGCGGCAGAGGTAGAAGCGCACACCCTTGGAAAAAATCCGGTACAAGTCCTCCATGCCGGAAGGCTCACCAGCCTGGATTCTGTCCACTAAGTCCTGGAGATTGAGCTCCATAGGAGGATTTTGGGTATTCCCCGCCGAGGCCGGTAATGTTTCGGGAGAGTCTAGATTGTCAGAATTCGAGTCGTCGTTGCCAATGTCGTCGTGCGTTGCTAACATGCACACCGCGTCCTTTCCAGCCACCCCTGAAAGTGGCAGAGTTACTGCTTGTGTGTCCGGTTCTGTATTCCACTAGGAATAAGTAAGTGGTAGTACAACCTTACTTTTCTCAGTCAATGGCAATTTTTTCAGCAATTTGAGAAAGAGCGAGGCTTAGTACTATGCGCAACCTGCGGAGTGGAGGAGCGCGGACAAACGGCTCTGTTGGCGAGGCTTGTGTCATGACGGTACGTTAGGAATCATGCCAACTACAAAATACGCCGCCCAAACCGAGGGGCGGCTTCGGGGAATGGCAGCGATCTGGGCCCGGGCCAGAGCGATGGCGGCATTTCTCGAGTCAAGGGACTCGAATTGCTGTAAAGTTTTGTAATAATCCTCGAAGAGCGTGCCGGAGCCGTCGGGGACGGCCCACAGGCTGGCAAGGACGCCATTGGCGCCGGCCATCAGCCAGGCGCGGGTAAGTCCGATTACGCCGGCACCCGGAGCGAAGCGCCCAGCGCCGGAGCCGCAACCGCTGAGAGTCACCAGCAGGGGGCTGGAAGAGAAGGCCTGGATTTCCGGCTCTGTGAGGAACACGGAATTGCCGCGGTCACTCAATCCCAGGAAGATGGAAGGGGAAGAAGGCCGAGCGGCATCGGTTTGGAGGACATGTGTGGCGAAGTGAAAGACGGCGGCTTGGGCCGGCAGACTATTCGCGTTGAGGAGGTCTTTGCCGAGCAGGATACGAGAAGCACCGAGGCGCCAGGCGCGGGAACAACGTTCGACTTCCACGCGGCTGCCGGACAGGCTAGGCAGCAGTGGTTCCCCGGCCGGCTGTGGCTGGAGGTGGCGGCTCCACCAGCGCATCCCTTCGTTCCAGCGCTGATCGGCACGATTGCTGACAGGGTCGGCGAATGCTGCGAACAGCGTGCGGGCGGAAGCTGCGGGAAGGCCTGCTGGAGCGATTCCGGCGGCAATGCGCATTGTTGTTTCCTCGACGAGGTAGCGGCCTGTCGCGGGGTTGGTCAATGCGGCCCAGGGAACCTGGAAAAACTGCTCATCGGGAAGAATCGTCCAGACGGCGCCGGGTGGCAGGGGGGAATAACCAGAAAGAACCAACTGATGTAATCGCCGGCCAAGGTCGTGGTGCGCGGGGGAATTCTCCTGAACGGCGTGAGAGAATTCTTCGGAAGCGCGGGCGATGGCGTTGCGGGAGGCAATCCAGTCCAGGCGCAACTGGCCATTCTCGATGGTGAAGCGCAGGGACTTTTTGTCGAGCGTGTAAAAAAGTGTAAAGCGGTCGCCTGGGGGCAATTGGCGGGCGATGGTTTTCGGTTGGAAAGTGGAGAATTGGAGCTGATTGGAGAGCCCAGCCGCGGATTCCATCTCGGCTAATTCCTGGCGCAGGCTGGCATATTGTTCCGGGTCGGAATTGATGGCCGGGGTTCGGAGGGAAGCAAGCACCTGCCAGTAGCGCGAGGGTAAACGGTGGCGCCAGTTGGAGCCAGTGGCAGCCCTAGCGCGCAAACTATGCGCGCGGCTTTCGACGGCGATGGAGAACGCCAGATCATACATGCCCAACTCGGCTGCGGTGGGAACGGCAAGGGTAAAGATACTCTGGAGACTGACCTCGGATTCCACTTGGACCTGGTCGCCGAGGGGGAGATGAAGGCGGAGATCGCGGATGGAGTCTAAGGCTGCAAGGAGGTTGTTGAGGGCTTCTTTGGGATGGCCGAGCGCGAGGTTGGCCTTGGCTCGATAAGAGTGGGGGAACCAGAGGGGGAAACCGGGATCGGGGGCCGCGACGGATCGAGTCCAGAAAGTTGCGGCTTCGGCGGCGCGGCCCTGTTCCATGCGCAACTCACCGAGGGAATTGAAGGACCAGGACAGGCGTGCGGGGTCGAAGCTACGGCGGATGCGGAAAGCCTGGACGATGAATTCCTCGGCCTGTGCCGGATCGCCGCCGCGGAGGAGGATGAGGCCGATCTGTTCGAGGGCGTCGGCTTTAGCCGATTCCAGGCGGAGTACAAAGAAACGGTCGATTTTAGGGGGAAGCGGGATGCGGTCGGTTTCGCGGATGACCATTTGGAGTTGGGCGATGGCTTCCTCGCGTCTTCCCATGCTGGCGATGACGTGGGCAAAGAAGGAGCGGTATTCGATGGTTCGGGCGCCTGGGTCACGTTCGAGGTCAGCGATCATGTAACGGCCGGCCTGGTAGGACAATTCCATGTTGCCGAGGATCCGGTAGACGCGCATGAGGCAGTTGTCGGCGCGGGCAAGCGTACGGCCGCGGCGCCCTTCGAGAGCAGCGGCGCGAGCGGCAAAGCCCGCTTGTAGAGCATCGTCGAAGCGCTCCATGTTGACCAGTCCGAGGCAGGATAGGCTATGGAAATAGGCTACCTGGCTGGGCAAGCCTTCACTGTGAAGCACCGCCTGACGGGATAGTGAAACGAGTTTGGACCATTGTCTGGCGCGGATGGCGGCTTCGGCGGAACGGTTCCAAAAGGTGTAAATGGTACGGTCCGGATCGTGAACGCCGGCCAAAGAGAGATAGAGGATGAGAAGCGTATTGAGAATGAACGATCTCCCATCTTGGGCGGAGGGCCCCGGTGGCAGGGGGATGATCCTAGAGGTACCGGAACTTCCGGCACCCCTAGAACCAACATTGAAGAAAAACAGGCAGCCTGTCAAGCGCGTCCTGCCGTTACGGCTGGTTAGCCGCTACGTGCAGCGTCTCCAGATTCACTAGAAACCGAAGGGGGGATCCGGTTCGGTGGGGGGCCAGTTCGGAGGAAAGTCCGGCATATGATGCTCCTTTCTTCCAGCGCGTGGCTGGACTCTGGATTCATGTTATTTTTCGGACTTTCCGTTTATGGTTTGTTTTTTAAAGTCTATATTGAAAATAATAGAGATAATATTTTTTTTCGATAGTGATCCTGATTTGGGCGCGGCCCGCCGGGCAGGCGAGGCGGCGGTTCGCGAGCGGCGTTGATGCGTTAGACTGGAGAATCAACTCAACAACATGCACGTCCGACGTCTTTCGATGCTGATTGCCGGGTTATGGCTGGGTCTGACCTTAGCCATGCTCTTTGTCGCCACGGAGAACTTCCGGGGCGTTGACCGTTTGCTGGAGGCTCCGGCGAAGGAAGCCGGAGCGCTGTTGGGGAAACTCCCGGCCGAGTCGCCGCGGCAATTGCTGCGTTATCTGGCCTCGGAATTGAATCGCTATTTTTTCGATTGGTATGGCATCGCCCAGATCTGGCTGGCGGTGATCCTGCTGTTGAACCTGCTATTCGCCACGAACGGGAACAAACTGGTGATGGCGCTGGCTGGTGTGCTTTTGGCGCTGGTGGTAGTGGAGCGCACGATCCTGTTTCCGGAGATCACGTACTTGGGGCGTTTGATGGATTTCACCCCTCTGGATCTGGATTCTCCGGTGCGGAGCCGGTTCTGGAGTTTCCACCGCTATTTTTCCGGACTGGAAGTGCTGAAGATTATCCTGCTGCTGGCGGTTTCGGGGAAGATGCTAATCCGGCGGGAACTGCGGAGGCGGGCCAAAGGAGCGGCGGGATTGGAAGTGGGGGGCAGGGAAGCCCGGGGCGACGGATCGCCCCAGGACTGAAATTGCAGACAATTACACTTTAGCGGGAACGATGTAGGGCGCGCGGTAATTGCGGGTGAGCATTTTGTTCGCTTCCGCGTCGCCTTTGACTGTCCACGTCTTTTCATCCCAGTGCAGGGTACGGCCGAGGCGGTAAGAGATGTTGGCCAAGTGCACGAGCACGCAGGATAGGGCGCCTTCCTCGATTTCCGCGTTCAAGTCAGAAGCTTTACGGCTGCGGACCGCTGAGATGAAGTTCTCAAAGTGGTGATCGCGTTCATTGCGGGAGGGACCGGGCTGCTGCTCGCGGCCCATATAGGTGGTGTATTTGTTGTACCCGTCGATGACGAGGTAACCGTTGGAACCGTAGAAGGTATTGCCGATGGTGTTGCCGGGTTTTTCGCCGCCGATGCCGGCTTCGTGGTGGCTATACCAGTGACGGACTTCGAAGGTCATCATGCGCGGCTTGCCGTTGACCATGAATTCGTAGGAAGCGGTCATGGTGTTGGGTGTTTCCTGGTCGTCATCGAACATGAACTTGCCGCCGATGGCAGAAACCTTGGTGGGGTGGGTGACGCCGAGGCCCCAGCGGGCGATGTCGACTTCATGGATGCCCTGGTTGCCGAGGTCGCCGTTGCCGGTATCCCAGAACCAGTGCCAGTTATAGTGGAAACGGTTTTTGGTGAAGGGGCGGATGGGGGCTGGGCCGCTCCACATGTCGTAGTCGACGCCGGGGGGCACGGGCTCGACGGGGGTCTTGCCGATGGTGTTGCGGGACTTGAAGCAGAGGCCGCGGGCCATATAGAGGTCGCCGAGTTCGCCGGAACGCATCTTCTGCACGGCTTCCTGGAGGGCGGCGGAGGAGCGGCTTTGGCTACCCTGCTGGACCATGCGGTTGTACTTGCGGGCGGCAGCGACGATCTGGCGGGATTCGAAGACGTTATGAGAGCAAGGTTTCTCGACGTAGACATCTTTGCCCGCCTGGCAGGCCCAAATGGTTTGCAGGGTGTGCCAGTGGTTGGGGGTAGCGATGGAAACGGCGTCGATATTTTTGTCGTCGAGGACTTTACGGATATCGCGGAAAGTGGGAACGGGATTTTTACCACGTTTTTGCAGGGAGCCGACGTAGCGCTCCGAGTGGGAATCGTCGACATCGACGAGGGCGGCGAGTTCGACGTTGGGCTGGGATGTCCACGCACCGACATGGCTGCTGCCGCGGCCGCCGCAGCCTACAACCGCCACGCGCACCGTATCGTTGGGACTTGCGAGGCCTCGAACGGATTGGCTTGCCGTGGCCGCCGCGGAACTCATCAGGAAGTAGCGCCTGTTCATTGATCTCCTTCGAGCGGCAATCGTAGCCGCTTCCTGGAATGCATTATAACTGTCTGGTAGAGGCGCTAGGGACCGCTCGCTCACGCTCGCGGCTCGGTAAGCATGGATATTAGGGGCCGCTGGCTGACGCGTGCGGGTCGGTAGGCATGGATATTAGGGGCGAGCGGGGGGCGCTATGAGGCGGTATTCCAATTTGCGAATCGCGCCTTTGGTGGCATAAGTGGCAAAACCGAGGGGAGTATTGAGGTCAATTTCACCGGGGCGGAGTGCGACTTCGCGACCTTTGATGTCGGAGTCAATGATCATCTTGCCGTCGATCCACCCGCGAATACGGTCCGGAGTGACTTGCAGGAGGAAGGAATACCAGCGTCCGGTTTCGAACTGAAAGACGGTGGAGGTATCGTTGTCGGAGGCATCTTCGCCATCGAGGCTGGAGAGGCCAACGACGGTTCCGCCCCATCCGCCGTTGATCCAGGAGCAGAAGGATTCAGCGACGGGGAAGGTGATGCCGGCGAAGAAATCGCCGCCGGCGAGACGGGCGGCTTCGAAGCGGATTTCGTAGTTGGTCTTGGGGAATTCCGCGCCGTTCCAGGTGATGCCGGTGAGGCGGCCCTGGCCTGTTCCGATGAAGAGAGTGGCGTCCTTGACGGTGACTTCGCCGTGGTTTCGGAAGGGGGTGATGGTCCAGCCTTTGAGTGATTGGCCGTCGAAGAGGGGGCGCCAATCCTGGGCGCCGGCGGTGGACAGAGAAAGCAGAAGGAGGGCCAATCGCCGCATGGTTTCTATTATGAGCACGTGCGGTGGGTGTATGTAATATCATCAGAACTCCAACCATGCGCGTTGCTACCCTTTTTCTGCTTGGCGCCTGTCTCGCGCAGGCGCAAAATGATGTCCGGCCGGGGAGATTCCATGTCGAGCATCCGACGTTGTTGAACCTGGGATTCGAATGGCTCATTGACGGCGATGCGAATCGCAATGCCACCGTGGACGTGCGCTTCCGGAAAGTGGGAACGCAGGCGTGGCGGCAGGGTTTGCCGATGTTGCGGATGGGCGGGGAATACGTGCATCGCGACCGGGAGAGCATGAAGTACACGGTGCCGCACGGGTTCGCCGGGAGCATTCTGAATCTGGAGCCGGGCACGGCGTATGAGTGCGAGTTCACGATGAAGGATGCGGATGGGGTGACGGGACAGGCTGTGCAGAAGGCGACCGTGACGACGCGGACGGAGCCGATGCCCTACTCCGGCGGGCGCGTGTTACACGTGTATCCGGCGGATCATGAAGGGCCGAAACAGGAGCCGAGCTTTATCGGTTTGAAGGCAGCCTATTACGGGGAAGGACGCGGGGATTGGACCGCGGTGCGGATGACGAAGGCACAGCCGGGGGACACGATTCTGATGCATGCGGGGTTGTATCGTCCCGACCGGTTGAACTATGTGGATCCGCTGAGCGCTCCGTTTACGGGTTCGTGGTCGTTGTCGTTGAAGGGGACGAAGGAGAAGCCGATTACGATTAAGGCGGCCGGCGATGGCGAGGTGATCTTCGATGGGGCAGGGAACCACAAGCTGTTCGATGTGATGGGGTCGGCGCATCATATTTTCGACGGTCTGACGTTTCGCAACACCGAGGTTGTGTTTTATGCGGGCGATAAAGAGGTGACCGGCGCGGTGGCGTTGACCGTGAAGAACTGCCGGTTTGAGGATATCGGCGTTGGCGTGTGGACGGAGTATGCGGGGTCCAGCGATTTCTATATCGCCGACAATCTGTTTCTGGGACGGGAAGACCAGATGCGTCTGATTGGCTGGAATCAGGCGGGGATGCGGACTGCCGGGATTTATCCTTCGCATCAGTTGCGGAGTTTCTTTGCGGTGAAAGTGTACGGGCCGGGGCACGTGATTGCGCACAATGCCGTGGCGTACTTTCATGATGCGATTTGCATTTCGACGTATGGGCCGCCGGAGGCCGATCCGGACCGGAGGGCTTCGTCGATCGACATTTACAACAATGACATCCATCTTTCGAACGATGACTTTATTGAGACGGATGGGAGTACGCACAATGTCCGCGTGTATCAGAACCGGGGGGTGAATGCGGCGCATAACGGATATAGCTCCCAGCCGGTGTTTGGCGGACCGATTTATTTCTTCCGGAACATTCTGTACCATGTGCCGGCGGGAGGGGCGTTTAAGTTCAGCGCGGCTCCGGCGGGGATGCTGGTGTATCACAACACATTGATTGGGGAGCAGACGGCTCGGGAAGGGTATTCGAATGTGCATTGGCGGAACAATCTGTTTGTGGGGCGCGATGTGGCGGGGCGCGGGATTATGACATGGGCGAATGCGACTGCGAACTACAGCACGGATTACAACGGATTCCGGCCGAATCGGGCTGCCAAGGAGCAGTATGGATGGCTGGTTCCTGGCGCTTCGCTGCGCAGCTTTGCGACGCTGGCGGAGTTCCGGCAGGCTACGGGGCAGGAGGCGCACGGGATTGAAGTGGACTTCGATATTTTCGAGAATCTGGCGCCGCCGGATCCGGCGCGGCGGCATCAGGTGTACCACTCGATGGACTTGAATTTCCGGTTGAAGGCGGGTTCGAAGGCGGTGGATGCGGGAGTGGCGCTGCCGACGATCAACGATGGGTTTACGGGGAAGGCTCCGGATCTGGGGGCGCTGGAGGTTGGTGCTAAAGAGCCGCACTATGGGCCGCGGTGGCTGACCTGGAAGCCGTTTTATAGGTAGGGGGCTTGTTTCATGAGATTTCTCGGTTTCATGTGGTTGGTCGCGGTGGTTGCGCCGGGGGAGGTGCTGTGGAAGGCGGATTTTGAGACTGGGGATTTGAGCCAGTTTGCGAATACGGGCACGCGCGGGCAGAACGGGACTCCGCGGAATATTCAGGTGGTGACGGATGTGGTGCGGCAGGGTAAGTATGCGGTGAAGGTGACGATTCATCCGGATGATGTGTTCAATGACCGCCAGCTGCGGGCGCAGTTGGGGGGACCGCGGATCACGGTGTCGGAGGGATCGGATACGTATCTCTCGTTTTATTTGTATATGGCCGAGGCTCCGAAGGATCGCGATAATTTCTTTTATTGGGAAGGCGCTCCGCCGCCACGTTACAACAATGTGATGACGTGGTGGGTGGAGCCGAAGGATGGCGGCGGGGCGATGATTCGCTATGGGACGGGGAATCTGGGGCGCAATGGCACGGAGTGGGAGGCGGAGTTTGTTGCGGGCAAGTGGCATCACCTGGCGATGCATGTGCATTGGTCAGAGGATGCGACGAAGGGCAATGTGCGCTTGTGGTTTGATGGCGCTTTGGCGATGGATAAGAAGCTGAAGACGAAGGGTGCGGAGGCGGTGTATTTTTGCCAGCCGGGGATACATCGGAGCCCGCACCGGCCTTCGGTGGACTCGATTTATTTCGATCAGTTTGTGATGGCGGATAGGTTGGAGGAAGTTTTAGCGAAGGATTAGCCGCCGGCCTGGAGGCCCGCGTCACCGCTGGCTACGGGACTAGGGCGATGCTGGCGATGGTGCGGGCGCCGGTTTTCCATTCGGCGATGACGTCGCCGTTCGCGTTCACTTCGACGATGCGGCGTCCGGTGTAGTCGTCTAGGAGGAAGCCGCCGCCGGGGACGACTTCGGTGCCGGAGATCCAGCCCATGCGCATCTTCATCTGATTGCCGCCGAAGGAGCGGACGATCTTGCCGCTCTTGTCGACTTCGACGGCTTCGCCGGGATCGGTCATGCTGACGAGGGTGTTGCCGTTGGCGAGGCGGATGGCACGGTAGGGGAGGCGCTTGGCTTCGCCCTCAGGGATGAAGGTCCAGACGATCTGCTTGGAACGATCGACTTCAATGATTTTTCCCATGCGTTCGATGGCGATGAGGACGGTGCCTTGGGGTGTGCTTCGCACGTTGCGCATTTTCATCTTGTCGAGGTCGGGGCTCGCGTATTGCCACACGACTTTCTTGTCGGGGGTGACTTCGAGGACTTCGCCTTTGACGGCGTCACCGATGAGGGTGTTGCCGTTGGCGAGGCGTTCGGCGGCGATGACGTGCTCGCGGCCTTCGCTGTAGCTCCAGACTTCCTTCTGGTTGGCATCGACTTCGATGGCGCGCTTGCCGGGGCCGTTGGTATAGAGCACGTGGCCGTTGGGGAGCGGTTGCACGTCGTGGCTTCGGTTGTTGGGGAGCTTCCAGTGGACTTTGCCGGAGGGGAAATCGACGAGCAGGACTTCGCCGAGCGGGCCGTGATCGGCGACGAGGAGTTTGCGCTGCTTTTTGGGCGCGAGGTGTTTGTCGAACCAGGCGAACATGGCGTTCTCGGCTTTGGCGGCGTCTGCACCTTTGAAGCCGTGGTCTGCGCCATCGAGGCCTAGCAACTCTGCTTCGACGCCCGCGGCGCGGAGGCGCTCGGTGATCCAGACGGAATGTTCGTAGGCGACGTAGCGATCCTTCGTGCCGTGAATGGAGAGCACTGGCGCGGCGTTGGGATTGACCCAGTTCAGCGGGCTCGATTTGCGATGGGCCACTTCCTGGTGCTCGAGGTCACCGCCGAGGAAGAGCGGGAGCACTTCGGCGGCATCGACGCTCTTGCCGTAGGATTTGGTGAAATCTGTCGGGCCGTAATAGTTGACGACGCATTGCACTTTGCTCGACTGGTCGAGGTTGGGGCCGTATCCTTCGAATTCTTTTACGCCTTCGGTGAGGCCGAGCATGAGGGCGAGATGGCCGCCGGCGGAGCCACCGACGACGCCAATGCGGTCGGGGTCAATGTTGTACTTGGCGGCATTGGCGCGCATCCAGCGGACGGCGGCTTTGGCGTCTTCGAGGTGGGCGGGAAACTGGTGTTTGGGGGAGAGACGGTAGTCGATGGTGGCGGCGACGTACCCACGCTCAGCCAGTTTTACGATGAGAGCGGAATAGCCTTCGCGCTTGCCGGCTCGGAATCCTCCGCCGTGGACGGCGACGATGGCGGCACGGGGTGGGCCCGCGGCTTTGGGGCGGGCGATGTCGAGGTCGGTTCGTTCGCCGACTCGGGAGTATTCGATCCCTTTCTCGACAATGACGGAATCGGGGACGGCCTGCGCAAAGAGGGCGCAGGGCAACAGGGCCAGCAGGCAAGGCTTCATCATTAGCTCCACTTGACGGGGGATTGCTTTTCGATTTTGGCGGGATCGAGTTCGATCCCAAAGCCCGGTTTATCGGGCAGGGTGATCATGCCGTTGACGGGGATGATCGGTTGTTTTTCGAAGTGATAATACGATCGCATCTTGGTGATGAGGAATTCGACAAGCGGGCAGGTCATGGGGGATTGGCTGGCGACGACGTGGAGGGCGGCGTGCAGGCTGTGGCCGTGGGGGATGACCTGGGCGTCGTAGATGGAGGCGAGCGAGCAGATCTTGACGAGTTCGCTGACGCCGCCGCACCATTCCGGGTCGGCCTGAACGACGTTGAGGGCGCCGGCCTTGAGGTAGTCCTGGGCGTGCCAGCGGCTATAGAGATGTTCACCGGAAGCGACCGGGATACTGGTGGCGCGGCGGAGTGCGACGAAGCTGTCGATCTTTTCGAGGGCGAAGGCTTCTTCGATCCAGCGGGGGCGGTACTCTTCGACCTGCTTGGCCCAGCGGATGGCGTAGTTGAGGTCCCAGCCCATGAAGGCGTCGAACATGATCTCGACGTAGGGGCCCATGGATTGGCGCAGGGTGCGGACGAGTTCGACGTTCTTGGCCATGCCTTCGAGGCCGTCGCCGGGACCGTAGGCGATGAACCATTTCTGGTGGCGGAAGCCCTGCTTCTGCAGTGCGACGCATTGCTTGGCGACGGCGTCGGGCTGGACGGAGAAGCCGAGGCAGCTTCCGTAGGCCTCGACTTTGGCGCGGGTGGGTCCGCCGAGGAGTCGATAGACCGGAGCCTCGAAGTAGCGGCCGCGGAGATCCCAGAGGGCGTTGTCGACGGCGGAGATGGCCATCATGAAGTGGCCGCGCGTGGAATGGCGATTGAGGCGGTAGAGCTGATCCCAGAGGGTCTCGCCGGCGAGGGCGTCTTTGCCGGTGAGGAAGGAGCGGAGCTGCTGATCGACGACGATGGCGGCTTCTTTGTCGATGGGGCCGTAGATGCCTTCGACTCCTGCGTCGGTGGTGATTTTGAGGTAGAGGGCGGAGACGGGAGTTTTGCGGGGGGTAGGGTTGTCGGCGTCGCGGTAGGGCTTGGGGCGGAGCTCTTCGTAGACGTGATTGGGTTGGACCTGGTGCTGGCGATCCATGCCGGAGAGGGAATCGTAGTGGCCTTCGACGCGGGTGAAGGTGACGTCACGGATGATGGCTTTGGCGGGCTTGCCCAAGAGAGGGAGGGCGGTGAGGAGGTGGAGCGCTTGGCGGCGTTGCATCCTCCGTATTGTACTGGAGGCGGGTGGATGGGGATTACTGTTGGGGCGGAGGTTGGCTGGTTGAAGGATCTTCGGGAGATGGTGCGCAGCAGCTGTCTACCTGCGTTATCTCTGCTATTGCTGCCTCGACTCGTTTGGCCACCTCGGCGCGGAGGTGGGAGGGAAACTTCTCTTCCAGTTCAGTAAACTTGCGTGTTGGCATGGAGTCGCTTATCGGCGCGCGATGGTTTGGATGCACGCGTGGATGTCTGCGGAGCTGAGGTAGTCATGCTCCTCCAGGATTTCGTTCTCAGTGGCACCGTGGGCGAGGCGTCCCATGATGTAGTCCACCGTTAGCCGAGTCCCACGGATGACAGGCTTGCCAACCATCACTTTCGGGTCAATGGTGATCCGGTCGAGAAGTTCGTTGTCCGTCATGCGTGCTTGCCCCATGATATCGTTTCCTGCTGCCGTCTTCCCGCGACGGAAGCCGAGGCTGACCCATCTGGTACAATCACCGCTACATGTTTCGGAAAGTTCTGGTTGCGAATCGGGGGGAGATTGCGTTGCGCGTCATTCGGGCGCTGCGCGAGATGGGGATTGCGAGTGTGGCCGTGTATTCGGATGCCGATCGGAATTCGCTCGCCGTGCGGATGGCCGATGAGGCCGTGCGGCTGGGGCCGGCGCCTTCGGCGGAGAGCTACCTGCGCATGGACCGGATCCTGGAGGCTGCGGCAGCGACCGGGGCGGAGGCGATTCATCCCGGCTATGGGTTTCTGAGCGAGAACGATGCCTTTGCTGCCGCGTGTGAGAGCGCGGGCGTGAAGTTCATCGGACCTTCGGCTGCTGCCATTCGGGCGGTGGGATCGAAGACCGCGGCACGGCAGGTGGCGAAGGCGGCAGGGGCTCCGATTGTGCCGGGGATCGAGGATCCCGTGTCGTCGGTGGATGAAGCGCGCAGGGTGGCTCGGGAGATTGGGTATCCGGTGCTGTTGAAGGCTGTCTCCGGCGGTGGCGGGAAAGGGATGCGCCGCGTGGATCGGGAAGCGGATCTGGAAGCCGCTTTGCGCGATGCTTCGAGTGAAGCGGAACGCTCCTTTCGCAATGCCGAGGTGTATATCGAAAAACTGGTGCTGGAGCCGCGGCACATCGAGATTCAGGTGCTGGGCGATGAGCATGGGCACATGATTCATCTGGGCGAGCGGGAATGTTCGCTGCAACGGCGGCATCAGAAAGTGATTGAGGAATCGCCGTCGCCGGTGATGATGCAGCATCCGGAATTGCGTCATGCGATGGGAGAGGCTGCGTTGAAAGTGGCGCGGGCGGCGGGGTATTACAATGCCGGCACGTGCGAGTTTCTGGTGGATGCGAACCGGAATTTTTACTTTCTGGAGATGAACACGCGGTTGCAGGTGGAGCATCCGGTGACCGAGTTAGTGACGGTGCTCGATCTGGTGGAATGGCAGTTGCGGATTGCGAGCGGAGAGCGGCTGACGCTGCAGCAGGAAGATATTCAGTGGCGCGGATGGGCAATTGAATGCCGCGTTTATGCGGAGGATCCAGCGGCTGATTTTATGCCGTCGCCGGGGAGGATTGAATCCGTGCGCGAGCCTTCTGGGCCGGGGATCCGGCTGGATTCGGCGGTGTACGCGGGGATGACGGTGCCGATGGAGTATGATCCGCTGCTGGCGAAGCTGGCGGTGTGGGCCTCTTCGCGGGGCCGGGCAATTGAGCGCATGCGGCGGGCGATTTCGGAATACCGGATTGGCGGGATCAAGACGAACTTGGAGTTCTTTGACCGTGTGCTGGCCGATGCGGAGTTCCGCACGGGGAGTTTTCATACCAACTACATTCCAGAGTTTTTCGCGCGGGCGGGGCGTTCCGTGCCTCCCACGGAGGAGGAGATGGCTGCAGCGACGGCGATTGCGGCGTTCCATGAGGCGAAACGCAAGCCGGTGGCGGCGGGGAAGACCACGGAGTCACGATGGCGCAGCGCACATCACGCGGAGGTGCTGCGATGAAGGGGTTACCACCGAATTGGCAGATTTCTGAGATCGAGCCGGGGTTGTATTCGATATTAGATGGGACCCGTTCTTTGGAAGCGCGCGTGAGCCGGAATCACAAAGGGTATGTGGTGGATCTGAATGGGCAGATTCTGGAGTTTGAACTGGAAGACCCGCGCGAATTGCGATCTGGAGCGCGGCATCTAGGCAGGCAAGGTCGGGCCGACGTTATCGCGCCGATGCCTGGGAAACTGGTGCGTGTGCTGGTGAGCGTTGGCGATGTAGTGGAAGAAGGGCAGGGTCTGGTGGTGGTGGAAGCGATGAAAATGCAGAACGAGATGAAGGCTCCGAAGGACGGCAAGGTGGTGGCCCTGCACGCAAAGGAAGGGGCGAGCATCGCGGCGGGTCAGGTTCTTGTCACACTAGAGTAAGTATGGCCGATACATGTCCTGTTTGCGGAGGCACCGGGTTTCGCGTCATTGAGCGGGACGGCATTACTGCCGCCGAGCGATGCCAGTGCGCGTTGGCGGAACGTTCGACGATCCTGATGGAGAAGTCGCAGATTCCGCTGCTGTATCAGAACGCGTCGCTGGACAATTTTTCGCTGCCGCAGGACAACCCGACGGCGAACCGGTCGTTGGGGCAGGTGCTGACTACGGTGCGGACGTATGCGCGGGAGTTCCCTGGTTTGGATAAACCGGGATTGTTGTTGATCGGCGATCCGGGGACGGGGAAGACTCACCTGGCGGTGGCCGCGCTGCGGCTGCTGATTGCCAAGGGGTTTGAAGGGATTTTCTTCGATTACCAGAACCTGCTGGAGCGGATCCGGTCGGGGTACGATCCGAACTCGGGGTCGAGTGATCGCGAGGCATACCGGATTGCGCTGGATGCGGAGGTGCTGCTGCTGGATGATCTGGGGGCGCACCGGGTGACGGACTGGGTGGAAGACACTGTGACGTCGATCATTACGTACCGCTGCAACAACCGGAAGGCGACGATTGCGACGACGAACCTGATTGATCAGGACGCGGGGATGGGCATCACGGAGCGCGCGGCTTCGGCGATGGGGGTGAAGACGACGCTGGCGGAACGCATCGGGATGCGGGCGCGGTCGCGGATGTATGAGATGTGCCGGATTATTCGAATGCCGGCCGTGGAGGATTACCGGATCCGCCGCAGCCGGCAAACGTTCTAATCGTCGGGTAACTTCGGTGTCGGTTCCAGGTCACCGTGAAACATACGGGTGATGGCTCCGGCGAGGCGGAGATACCAGTCGCTGGGGAGATCCTGGCCGTCGGCATCTAGAGTGAGCCAGAAGCCTTGGTCGGGGGCGTCGGAGCGGTTGGAAGCGATTTTGAAGACTGCCGTGCCTTCGTCTACTTCATCGAACATGGCGATTTTGAGGACCGTGGCTCCGGCGGTTTTCGCGTTGTAGGCCTGACGCCAGAGGAATTCGCCGCCGAGGCGCGGGATCTGGTTGGGCCGGTCGTTCTTCTGCAGGTTTTTCCAGGAAAACCCGGGGAAGATGACGGGCATGTAGATCTGATTGTTGGCGGCGGTCTTGTTGAGGTCAGGGACGAGCATGTTGCCTTTCCACTTGTCGGCGAGGTCGAGGGTGGAATAGCGGCCTACGGTCCAGGGTTGGACAATGTCCATCATGGCGTAGACCTCGCCCCAGTCTTCGGTTTTCTTCGAGTCGTTGGTGAGCGTGCCCCAGCGGGAGGGCGTGCCACCCATGTAGGTGACACGCTCCTTGAACCAACTGATCAGCTCTTTGGCGACTTGCGCTTCGGCGGGCGGATGGCCGGGGCCGTCATCGAGGCCCATGCCCCAGATGGAGACAACGGGCTTGCCGTTGTGATGGAGGTACATGGGGTGTTCGGTGATCTTCATCGTTTCGACGAGATAGATCCAGTCGTCCTTCAGCGTTTGGACAAAGGTGTCCGGGTTGCCTCCGGAGATGTCGTACTCGATGGCGAAGACGCGGCCGTGCTCCTGGGCCGCGGCCATGATGTTTTTGAGGACGACGTCGCCTTCGGCCTGCTTGCCGCGGATACCGTTCACGAAGCGCTGAACGAGGACTCCGTCGAGCGAGTAGTCCTTCATCCAGCGGAAGTGGCGGTTCACGGTTTTGGCGTTGCGAGAGGAGAAGACGACGGCGGGTTTGTCGCCGATGGTCATGTTCGGCATTTCGCAATACTCATCGGGATCGAGTTCGCGCATGTCGGGATACATGTCGATGGTGAGGGTGTCCGGAGTGGGGACACCGCGTGACCAGTGGACCCAGCGGCCCGCGTCATCGGAGGCGCAGGCGAACCAGCCCTGGTATCCCAGCAGCACCTTCTTGTCGATGCTGCTGGGGTCGACGTCCGCCGCCTGCACGAGGCAGGCGAGGACGAGGAAAACGAGATTGCGTCTCACGTTCAGAACTCCAGGCGGAGGGCCATCGCCATGGTGCGGTTGCCGGCTTTGGAGGTGATGCGGCCGAACGTGGACGAGGTAATGCCCGTGGTCGGCGCACCGAGGTTCGGGTGATTGAGGAGGTTGTAGAACTCGGCGCGGTATTGCAGGCGCATGCGTTCGCGGATGGGCTGCCAGCGGCTCATGACGGAGTCAAAGGCAAAGGTGCCAGGGTTGCGGAGGTTTGGTTCCGTACGAGCACCGGAGCCGAAGGAATAGGCTACGGGATTGGTGTAGGCGGTGGTATCGAACCAGCGGTCCATGTTGCGCTCATTGGCGGGGATGCTGCCGTCGCGGAGTTTGACGGCGTAGCAACCGAGTCCGCTCACGCCGGGGAAACTACAGGCCGGAGTGATGGAGAGCGGATTGCCCGTTTGCGCCGAGATGATTCCGCTGTTCTGCCAGTTGCCGAGGATCCATCCGACGATGCCCTTGGAGAGGTGCGTCTTGCCGTGGCCGATGGGGAGTTCGTAGATGTAGTTGGCGACGAAGCGCTTGTTGACATCGGCGGCTGAGATGGAGCGGGACATGTTCAGGTCGTAAGGGTTGATGTAGTTGGTGCCGCCGAGGAAGCGTTCATTGACGTTGTCGATGAGCTTCGCGCCAGTGAAGGAGGCCTGGAACATGAGGCCGTGATCGAAGGAGCGCTCGGCGCGGAGGGTGAAGCCGTGATAGATGGAATCGCCGATGGAGGCGCGCGTCTGGCTGACGCCGGTGTAGTGCGGATAGGGGACCAGCAGGCCACCTTGACGCACGGTGGCAGCGCTCAGCGTGCCGATGGAGATTTTGCCGTAGAAAGGATTGGTCACCAGGTTGTTGAGCTGGGTGCCCATGGAGAGGAACTGCGGATAGGTGGCGTTGCGATTGTAGTTGTTCCAAATGCGCTGGCCACGGCTGCCGATGTAGGCCACTTCGAACAGCATGTTTTTGCCGACGCCGCGTTGGATGTTGGCATTCCACATCTGGTTCATGGGAGTGCGCCAGTCGCGGAAGATGGCTCCGATGCCGCTGCCGACGAGGCTATTGGGGTAGGGGCGGAGTCCGGTGACGAAGGGATTGGCCAGCGAGGAACCGGGGACCGGAGTGTTCGGTGCGGCTACGGGTTGGCCGAAGAAGGTGCTGGTGCTGACTGAGGAGCCGCTGCCGAGGTCGCCGGGGCTGGAGCCCACGCCGCCGCTGCCGGGGGCATAGAAGATGCCGTAGCCGGCGCGGAATACGGTGTTGGTGAGGAAGGTGTAGGCGAGGCCGACGCGCGGGGCCCAATTGTAGTTGGGATCGCTGGGGTAGCGGTTGCTGGCACTGGTCATGGTGAGCACGCCGCGCTGGCCGGTGGTGGGCTCAATGGCGGCCGCGTCGAAGAAGGCGATCTGGTTGTAGCGCTCTTTGAACGGGGTCTGGTATTCAAAGCGCATACCGAGGTTGAGGGCGAGTTTACGGGTGACTTTGTAGTCGTCCTGCAGATACCAGTTGAAGCTGGGCTGCGCCAGGGCGAGCGAGGGGCCGATGGTGAACTGGCCGCTCTCGGGTGCACCGAGCAGCATGCTGGCCAGGGAGTATCCGGCGTTTGCGGAAGCGAGTGCGGGATCAGGACCCTGTGTGTAGGCGCGCGCAAAGGTGAAGAAGCCGGAGGGATAATCGGGGCGGAAGGTGTTGAATTGGCAGATGAGGATGTCCAGTCCGGTTTTCACGGCGTGTGAGCCTTTGAGCCAGGTGAAGTGTGCCTGGAATTCAGGAGTGGTTTCGGCGTCCACATTGTGCGAGGCTCGGTCGGGTCCGAGAGCGGTGAAATCCGAACCTAGACTGAAGCGGGGGAACAGGGCATCGGCGGACGCCGCTTTAAGGTAAGACGGCAGGCCGAGCGTGGTGATATCGAAGCCGACGCTGAGCGGAGTGAGTTTGATCACCGAGCGCGTGTATCCGGCGCGGAATTCACCGAATAGATTGGGGCGGAAGGTGTGCGTGTCGCTGAGACCTGCGCTTTGGGAAATGGATTCCTGATTGCCGCCGCCGTTGGTGCCTTCGCCAGGGAACGCGATGTTGGTGAACGGGCTGGTGCGCGGCGTTGTCTGATAGCCATAACGGAAGAACAGCTTGTTCTTGTCGCCGAAGTTCTGATCGCCACGGACGAAGTATTTGTCGGTCTTTACGATTTGGGCGAAGTTGGCCGACCAGTTGACGTTGACGGTGGGCGAATTGGGGAGCGTGGGCTCTGGGTAGTAGGCAAGCAGCTTGCGGGTGATGGGGTCGAAGCGGCTGGCCGGGATGAGGTTGCCGGGAAAAACGCTGCGGCTGTAGCGGCTGCCGGTAGTGGGATCGGAGACGGTGGTGGCCGGGTCGAAGACTCGGATCAACTGATTACTGGCCGTGAATGTCTGTGAGAAGTCGCCGGTCTTCTGCAGAGCGGTGGGCACGTTGGCGGTTGGCGTTTGCACGCCGTGATCGTTCACCTGCTCCCAGTTGAAGAAGAAGAAGGTTTTGTTGCGGCCGTCGTAGACGCGGGGTAAGTAGATGGGTCCGGAGAGGGTGAATCCGTATTCGTTGCGGCGTTGGCGGCCTTTGGCGAGGGCGTTCCGATTGTTGGCCCAGCTATTGGCATTGAGCTTGTCGTTGCGGAGGTAGTCGTAAGCGCTGCCGTGGAGTTCATTGGCTCCGGAGCGGCCCGCGGCCACGACGACGCCGCCTGCGGAGCGGCCGTATTCGGCGGAGAAGCTATTGGTGACGAAGCGCACTTCCTGGACGGCTTCCTGCGGAGGCGTGTAGGCATTGTCGAGGGTGGAGTTATTGCGGGTATCCTGGCCATCGAAGAGGATGGCGTTGGTGTTGGAACGGCCGCCACTGACGATGGGGCCGGTGCCGGTGTTGCCGGCGGCGATGACTCCCGGTGAGAGGGTGAGCAGCGAATAGGGGCTGCGTCCGGTGGGAAGCTCGATGATCTGTTTGGCGCCGGTGACGTAGCCGAGGGAGGAACTCACCTGATCCACCATGACGGCGCTGGAGGTGACGGTGATTTCTTCATGCACGCTGCCCGGGCGAAGGGTGACGTCGATGGTGGCGATTTGGCCGACGAGAACAGGGATATCGGAGACGCGATTGGTGGAAAAGCCCTGCATCTCGACCGAGAGGTTATATTTTCCGGCGGCGAGGTAAGGAATTTTATAATTGCCGCTGTCTGTGGTTTCCACCACCGCGATGACACCGGTGGCTTGGTTCTTGGCCGTTACCTTGGCTTTGGGGATGGAGGCACCGCTGGGGTCGATGACCGTACCGGAGATGCCGCCTTGCTCGACTTGAGCGAAGATCAGGCTGGTGGCGAAGCACAGGGCCGCCAGCCGTAACAGGGATCGAAATATCATATAAGACTCCTGAAGCAAATAAAAAAACTGTTTCCGGTGGGACTGCTGCCGCGGGGCAGGCGCGATTGGCGCGAGCGAGGAATCGCGTGACAGCGGGCGAGTTCAGTGTTTGTCGGCACGCCAGATGGCCTTAATGGTTTCCTCCTGGGAGAAGCCCTGAGGAAACGCTGCGCTTTTTGCGTTGGCGAAATACCAGCGCAGTTTGCCGCCGCCGTTGGGGTCGGGCGGACCGTTGGTAATCATGCGGCCTCCTGGCATTTCGAGGAAGCCGTCGGGGTCGTGTTGTTTCAGCCAGTTCCAGGCATAGCGCAACCATTCGTTGCGGTAGGCTTCGGGCTGATGGGAGAGCCAGGTGATTTCGTCGTAGCCCCAGGTGAAGATGGAGGGCTTTTCGGTTTGTGAGGCTTGGCCGGGATTGCGGGTGCCACCGAAGTTATCGAACTCGACGAGATAGGGCAGGTGTTCACATTTCCAGCCGCTGGGGGCGATGCCACCACGGGAGCGAAGGTACAGCCCGTCGGAGTAACCGACTTCGAGCACCGCCTTCAGCGGCTGGCCGGGAACTTCTTTGGGACGAAGGGGGAAGGAATGGAAATCGAGGAGGAGCTTTCCATCCACCACCGGGCCGCCTTTGGGGACATGGGCGTCGAGAATCACGTAATGGCGGCGCGCCTTGTTTTTGGCGTAGCCGCGGATGCGTTCGAGCAGGTCGAACCAGTTGCGGTATTCGGGGTCGCCACGGCCCATAAGGTCGAGTTGGCCGACGTGGATGGCTTCGACGCCGATGTCGATGTAGGAGGCGGCAAGGAAGTAAAACCACATTTTTGTTTCGAGTTGACGGATGTCGGGGACCGAAGAACCCTTGCGCCAGTGGTTGACCATACGGCCGTCGGGGAAGAGCATTTGCTGATAGTTGAAGTTGCGCTCTTCGCGGGGGAGGCGGAACTGCTCGAAGACCCACACCGGGATGGGGATTTGGCCGACCTCTTCGGTGACGATTTCGAAGAGGCAGGATTGGAGCACGATATCGCGGTCGATGCGGTGGAGGCGATCGACCATGGTTCGGCCTTGTTTCCAAAACTCGGGATCGATGAGGCGCGATTCGCGGCCCCACACGTAAATGGCGCGTCCGGCGAACTTCGCGCCGATGTTCTTCAGCATCCGGATGTCGTCGTCGAGGTTCCCCGGCGCACGATACATCTCTGTCATCGTGATGGATCGGGAGAGGTAATTTTCCAGGACCTCTCGGCTTAGGCTCCCATCGAAGCGGTAATTCCGTTTCGCGAAAGAGTGACCGGGGAAGGCAAGCAGGCAAAGAACAAAAACCGCAGTTTTTGTCATGACCCTGAAGTCCTTTCGCTACACTCAGTGTACTCCTGAAGTGGCGACGACGGAGGGCGGGTTGTTACTTGTCGCCGTGAAAGGGATTGAAGTCGGTATTGGTGTCGTAGACGTCGATGCCTTCGGATTTCTTCAATCCATTCACCACGAGGTAGGTGACAGGGGTCATCGCAGCTTCATAGACGACCTTGCCGATGTAGCCGGAGAAGATGAGGTTGATGAGTGTGGAGATGCCGACCGTGCCGCCGAACGCGATGACGATGACTACCACGGTGTCCACCATCTGGCCGACCGCGGTGGAGCCGATGGTGCGGACCCAGAGCATCTTTCCTTCGGTGACGACTTTGAGCCGGGCCATGACGAAGGCATTGGCGAACTCGCCGCACCAATAGGCGATGAGGCTGGCGACCACGAGGCGGGGAACGAAGTTGAAGACCTTGGCGTAGGCTTCCTGATCGTGCCATTCGGGGGCGGCGGGCAGGGCGACGATGGTCATCCCGATGACGGCAAGCAGGGCCGAGGCGATGAATCCGGTCCAGATGGCGCGGCGGGAGGCACCGTAGCCGTATACCTCGGTGAAGATGTCGCCAAAGATGTAGGTGATGGGGAAGAGGATCTGGGCGCCGCTCAGGCGTAGATCGCCGATGGCAATCAACTTGGGGGCGACCAGATTGGAGATGATCAAGACGACAACGAAGGCGTTGATGAGATGATCCAGGTGTTTGTAACGCGGCTCGAGTTGCATCCTTTTTGAATGGTTCCATTCTAACAGGGAGGGTCAAGCTTGCCGGGAGCATCGGGCTTGTGCTTTGGTAAAGGCATGAAGCGTTCGATGGCGGCGGTGTGTGTGCTGCTGGTTTCCTGCGGGCAGGCGCCGCTTGATACGGAAGGTATCGACCCGGAATATATTGCGAATTTCAGCCCCGCGCCGGAGTTGATGGACAGCAAGGCGAATCCTTATAGCGAGGAGAAAGCCGCGCTGGGCCGGGTGCTTTATTTTGAAACGAGGCTCTCCAAGGATAAGAATATTTCTTGCAATTCCTGTCATCCGCTGGACCGCTACGGCGTGGATGGGCAGCCGACCTCCAGCGGGCATCGGGGGCAGCGCGGCGCGCGCAATGCGCCCACCGTGTACTTTGCCGCCGGACATAAACTGCAGTTCTGGGACGGGCGGGCGAAGGACGTCGAAGAGCAGGCCAAGGGTCCGATGATGAATCCGGTGGAGATGGCCATGAAGGATGCTGGGGATGTGGAGAAGACGCTGCGGTCAATTCCGGGTTATGCGCCACTGTTTGCCAAGGCATTTCCAGGCGAGGCACACCCGGTCACACTGGAGCACGCGGCGCAGGCGATTGGGGCGTTTGAGCGGAAGCTGGTAACGCCATCCCGTTGGGACCGGTTTCTGAAGGGGGACAAGACTGCACTGAGCAGGGAAGAACAGGCGGGATTCCTGGCCTTCTACAAGGCCGGATGTGTCGTGTGCCATGGCGGCACCTACCTGGGGGGCCAAGTGTTCATGAAGCTGGGATTATTCAAACCCTGGCCGAACGGAGCTGATCTTGGAAGGTTCAACCTAACGCGGAAAGATACGGACCGCTTCCTGTTCAAGGCTCCGTCCTTGAGGAACGTGGAAAAAACGGGACCTTACTTGCACGACGGGTCCGTGCCCACTCTGGAGAAGGCGGTCCAGCTGATGGCGGAGTATCAAGTGGAGCGTCCCGTTACGGAATCCGAGCAGAAGAAAATTGTTGTCTGGCTGCGATCTCTTACCGGAGAGCTACCTGCGGCGTACATCGCGCCGCCGCAGATGCCGTAACAGCCAGTGTGTTGCTCAGACTGCCCGCTTGCGGCGGATCCAGCCAAGAGTGGCTAAGCCGATGCCGGCCAGAAGCCAGGTTTGCGGCTCTGGCGCGGTGTCATCCAACGTTCCATAGTAACCGCCGAAGGACGTGTAACCGTAGAGGAAACCTACCGAGCCGATACTATTGACGTTGAAGCCATTGGGGGCATCGAAGACAAAGATGGCCTGGCGGGAGATGAGGGGCGAACCCGTCAATCCGGACTGGCCGCTGCTCAAACCGCCGACGATTCCAAAATCGATGCCGCCTACTCCTGCGGAGCCATAAACATTATTTGTTCCGAAGCGGTCATTGAGGCCAAGCGTTCCAAAGTCGGCGGCACCGAGCAGGTTGACGTTCGTAGCCGGCAGGATACCGCTGACCGAACTCTGGTAGGCCCACTCGGCTCCGATATCTACGGAAGCGTTGGTGCATGTGGGGCAATTGAGCAGATTCTGAACACTGTTTACAGAAGCCGAAACGGGCGCCAGATTTGGCTGTGAAGTGAAGTAGACGCCGGTAAGCACGTCGCTGGCGGACGTAGCTGTCATCAAGTTGTTGGTAAGCGTGACTTGCAGGGTGCTGTTGCCGACGAGACTAAATTGAACATTCGAGTTCCCGACCGTGAACTCGACGCTGGATGCGAAGCAACTCGCTCCTACTGACCATAACCATAGGCCAAATACGACTAGCCGTTTCACTCACGTTCCTCCTATATGCCTCTCGCTGCGCAATGCGGGGCTTCCCTAGAGTAGGAAGTCCTGAGAGAGAGGAGAATAGGAGGAAGGTATGATTTTGATGGTACGCTGCGGGTACCAGCCAGGCGGTACTTTTATGCCTGTGTACTATAGTGCGAAGCAGCGTACCATCTGTACCTTTCGTCCCTTTTTCGTCCTGGAGCTAGCGAAAATGAGGCGAAGAAGGGGTGCTAGCCTTCTCGAATTGCGCGCTTCACCGGATCGAAGACCATGCGGCGGCCGCGGATCATGGCTTCGTCGGACAAAATGACCGCCACGGAATGGGCGTAGCCGGCGTCGATGGGCGCGTTGGGCTGCTGGCGGGAGCGGAGGCATTTGAGCCAGTTGAGCATGTGCGCGTCGCTTTCCATTTCCGGGATGGTGGTTCCTTCGGGGACTGGATCTTCGGCGCCTTGGGTGAGGATGGGGAACGGTTTGCCGGACCAGCCGGCGGCATCGAGGGTTCCTTTTGTGCCGAAGAACTTGAGGTAGTTGCCGGCGCCGGTTCCGAAGGCGGTGCTATAGCGGACAAGAAAGTCGTCGTACTCGAGAGTGGTTTCGACCGAATCGGGGGCGTTGTAGGCGTCCTTGAAGCGGAAGGAACCGCCGAGGGTGACCGAGCGTTTGGGCATGCCGCAACTAGTGACGTGGTGCACCAGGTCGATGAAGTGCACCATGAGGTTGGAGTGGGGGCCGCGGGAGAAGTCGCGGTAGCCGTACCAGCCGGTGTGCATTTGCGGATCCCAGGGGCGGTCTTTGCGGTTGAAGAGGAACGCCTTCCAATCGGTGTCTTCGGGTTTCAACTCGCGGGCACCGCGTCCGTGCCAGTAGGGCTTGAGGGAATTCCTTTCCTGTTCGACTTTGAAAACCTTGCCCAAGCCGCCGCCGGTGACGAATTTCTTAGCGGCCATGGAGCTTGGGAGGGAGCGAATTTGGGTGCCCATTTGCACAATACGGTCGGATTTTTTGACCGTGTCGACAGCGAGCAGCAACTCTTTCATCTCCATGGCGAGGGGCTTTTCGACGTAGGCGTCCTTGCCGGCGCGGACAGCGTCGGTGAGCATGGTGGAGTGCTGATGATCGGGAGTGGCGATGATGACGGCGTCGATTTCCTTCATGGAGAGGAGTTCGCGGTAGGCGCCCATGAGTTTGGGATCGCCGGCGTTGGCCTGTTTGGAGGTTTCGGCGGCCTTTTCGCGATGCTGTTTCCAGATGTCGCAGACGGCGCGGAATTCGACGTTGGTTTGCTCTTTGAAGGGGATGGCGCCCTTCATAAGGGCGTTGATGCCGCGGTCTCCGCAGCCGATCAAGCCGATGCCGATGCGGTCATTGGCGCCGAGGATGCGCTGGTAGGAAAGCGCCGTGAATGCGGTGGCCTGGATGGCCTGCCTTCTGCTGGTGGTCATGAAAGAAACCCTCCTTGTCAGGGTGAAGCAACGAGTTAGGGATGAGCGATGAAATCGGTGCGCCCACCGTCGACGGTGAGCACCTGGGCGGTGACGAAGCCGGCGTCTTCGGAGGCGAGGAAAGCCGCGGTGGCGGCGATGTCTTCTGGTTTGCCGATGCGGCGCATCATTGCTTTCTGCGCGACGGCATCGAAGTTCTGGCCGCTGGCCGCGGCCATTTCGGTGAGGATGAAACCTGGGGCGATGGCATTGACGGTAATGCCGGAAGGGCCGAGATCGAGGGCGAAGCGGCGGGTGAGGGCGATGACGGCGGCTTTCGTGGCGGCGTAAAACGTGGTTCCTGCCATGGCGGTGCCGATGGCGGCAACGGACGTGAGGTTGATGATACGGCCCCAGCCGCGGGGCTGCATGATGGAAGCGGCGGCGCGGGTGACGTGCACGAGGCCATCGACATTGACGCTGCGCATGGGGCCCATTTCGGCGAAATCGAAGTCGAGCAGATCGCCGCGGCGCATGATGCCGGCGTTGTTGACGAGGATGTCGATGGGGCCGAGAGTGCTGCAAGCGGCATCGACGAGGGCGGTGCAATCGGCGGGGATGGCGAGATCAGCGCCGAAGACAGCGGCTTCGCCTCCCTGTTGGCGAATGGCATCGGCGACCTGATCGGCCTCCTGGCGGCGTTCGCGGTAATTGATGGCGACGGCGCAACCATCGCGAGCCAGGCGCAGGGCGATGGCCTTGCCAATTCCCCGGGACGATCCGGTTACCAAAGCGACTTTACGATTGTTCAAAAGAATCGAGCCTCAGCATCCATCTTATGCGGATGCCGAGGCTCGTGGTAGGAGGAAACAGGAACGCTTTAGTCTTCGGCCATGTAGAAGTCGGCGTCGCCGGAAGGCGCGACGACGGCCACCTGGGATTGATTTGCAGAAGGGCGCGTGTAGGCGGGACCGCGTTTGAGATCGGGGAATTTGCGCGGCATGCCCTTGAGTTCGCGATAGTCGTCGCCGCCTATCCGGTGGGCCCGTTCTTTGCGGCGGGTTTGTTCAAACGCCGGCCAACTCATTTTCGACTTGAGGAAGTTGAGAGCGAAGCCCATGCTTTGGCCATCCCAACTGTAGAGAATGATGTTCTCGACATTTACTCCATACATGGCCAGGGCCTGGAGGAAGAAGGCCATGTTCTGTTCGTTTGGTTTGTAGTGGCCGCTGTCGGCGCGGATGGCCTCGATCTTGCCGTTCATGATATAGATTGTGCCGGCCATTGTCAGCAGCCCACCGCTGTTGAAGGAGGAATGGAACGTGCCGCTGTAGGATCCGACGCCACCCACATCCGCCTTGCCGAGATAGAGGACCCGCTCGATGTCCATGGCGAATATGCAGAAGCCTGGAGAGTTCGTGGTCATGGTTCCATCGGTGCCTTTGCGCTGCACCTCGGTGTAGCAGCGGTAGGAGTCGGCGAGGACGAGCTTGTGGCTGGCCTTGTTTTCCCACCATTGGTATTGATAGACGAGACCGCCTTTGAAGCGGGCGCGGTATTGAGCGGCTTCGAGGGGGGAGAAATATTGGGCGCGGCCTGAGGTGAGATCGACGGTGAAGCCGTGTTCGTGCATGTCGCGGCCGTAGATTTCGCGCAGTGTCTGGGCGACCTTCATTTGTCCGCAGCTCCAGGCGGCTGCGAGTGCGTTCACCACGGATTCGAAGAGGGCGAGGATCACGGGGTAGCGGCCGCGATCGAGCGTGGGATTGCGGTCGTGGTAGGACTTGATCCAGAAATTGCAGGTCATGAAGAGATCGCAAAGGATCACGGTGGATTTTTCCGGCGTGGTTTCCAGTTTGGAGAGCAGCCAGTCGATGTGGGTTAGGATGATATCGCTTTTGCGGACCGCGAAGGCCACGCTGGAATCGCTCTGGAATTGTCTCGCGCTGGGAACGCTGGTGTAGGTTTTGACGCCCATGGATTTTCTCCTCCTCTTATCTCCGGTCTGTGTTTGCGGGCTTTGTTTGTCCCGTCTACACAGGGAGGCGACGGATTCGGGCGCGCACCTACAGGAAAGTGAAAATTTATTTCAGGTGGAGGAGTTTGGCCCCGTTGTCCCAGACGATGTTGCGGAAGATCTCGGGGGAGGAGTGGTCCTTGAGCGCCTGGAGGGTGGAGCGGGCCACGCATTTGCCCTTGAGTTGGGGAAGGATGGGGCTGCCACCCGTGCCCCGGCCGTCCTTGCAACTGCAATCGCAGCCGAACATCAGTTTGTTTCGGTGGCGGGTGAGGAAGCCACGGGTAAAATCGGGGTCGCGGGTGAGGGCGTTGAAGCCGGAATTGGCGGATAGGTCGCCGTAGAGGTTGGGATGGTCGGCGAGCCAGCGGTCGGTGAGGCCGCCGGGTTTCACTTTGGCCGATGGATAAGCGATTTTGCTCGGCTCATCGGCGCTGATATTGGCCCAGAAGAAATCGGCATGGCCGATGAAAGTGGTCTTGCGGTGAGCCTTGATCATCTGGTCGAATTGGCGGTACCCGGTGTTCCAGTCGCCTTCGCCGGCGAAGTGCTCCACTTCCTGGAAGTGAATGAGCACGGGGACGCGGAGTTCGGCGGCGAGGTCGTAGACGCGGCGCATTTCCTTGGAATCGGCGGTGACGTGGTTCTTCATTTCGCCGAAGCCGATGGCGCCTTCTTCGACGGCTTTGCGGAGGAGGTTTAGGGCGTCGGGTTGAGTGGGATCAGTGGCGGCAAACCAGGCGAAGCGGCCGGGATGAGCGGCGATGTCCTTCTTTGCCTGTTGCCGCGCCCGGAGGTGGGTCAGGAGGACGGCTTTGGTGACTCCGGAACCGGTGAGGTGATCGAGAGCGGAGCCTCCATCGCGGCGGGGATGCAAGTGGATATCGAGAACCGAGGTTCCCCATTCGTTGGATGGTTGGGCAGCGGCCGTGGCTGCGAGTGCGGTTTGGAGAAACGCTCTGCGATTCATTGAGATGCCTTCCGCACATGGTACCGAAACCCGACGGGCGGTGGAGCAAGGCTGTTTGAGATAATGAGGAGTCTTTCCCCTCTGTTTTAACTCGTACGCATGAAACCTGCTTTTTACTTCCTACTAGCCGCACTCACCCCTGGCGTGTTGTGCGCGGATCAGATTGTTTTGAAGAACGGCGACCGGCTCACCGGAGCGATCGTGAAGTCGGACAAGAAGTCGCTCACGTTGAAGACGGAATTCGCAGGCACCGTGGAGGTGCAATGGGACGCGATCACCGATCTGAAATCGGACGGGACGGTATTTGTGACTCTGACCGACGGGCAGACCGTTGCCGGGACACTGACGACGAACAACGGCCTGTTCCGGGTGCAGACCAAGGACACGGGCATGGTGCAGACCGATCGCACGAAGGTGACGGGAATCCGTAATGCCGCGGAGCAGCAGTCCTATGAGACGCAGATTGAGCGATTCCGCAATCCGCGCCTGGTGGATTTATGGGCAGGGTTTGTGGATCTGGGCTTCTCGCAGGCGACGGGGAACTCGATCATTTCGACGTTGACTTCGTCGGCGAATGCGAGCCGCGTAACAAATCGCGATAAGATTGCCGTGACGTTCACATCGATCTATTCGAAGAACACGGTGACGGGGAACAGTCTGCTTACGGCGAACGCGATGCGCGGAGGGATATCGTATAACGTCAACCTGTCTCCAAAGACGTATGCGTATGGATCGACCGATTTGGAATTCGATGAGTTCCAGAAGTTGGATTTACGCTTTGTGCCTTCGGCCGGTTTCGGTTTCCACGCGATCAAGAGCGCGGGCACGGTGCTGGATCTGTTTGGCGGCGGCGCGTTGAACAAAGAGTTCTTTTCCACGGGCGTGCGCAGGACATCGGGTGAAGCCGTGATCGGCAACGAATTCTCGCGGAAGATCATTGGGGGGCGCACGCTGCTGCGGGAGAAACTGGTGTTCTACCCGAATCTGACGGAGCAGGGTGAGTATCGTATTAATTTTGATATGAGCCAGGCGACGAGTTTGAACAAGTGGCTGGCGTGGCAGCTGAGCTTTTCGAATCGCTACTTGAGCAATCCGGTGCAAGGGCGGAAGACGAATGATCTGATCATTACGACCGGTTTCCGGGTAACATTTGCGAGGTAGTGGGATGCATGTAACACGGCGTGGATTTCTGACAGCGGCAGCCGCTCCGGCAGTGTTGCGCGGGGCCAAGCCGCCGAATATCGTGCTGATCATGACGGACCAGCAGACGCGCGATGCGCTGTCGTGCGCGGGGAACAAGTGGGTGAAGACTCCCGCGATGGACCGTCTGGCGGCGGAAGGCACGCGTTACACACGGGCGTATTGCGCCTATCCGGTGTGTTCGCCGTCGCGGAGCAGTGTGTTCACCGGCGTGTTGCCGCATGCGGCGGGCGTGATGGAGAACGGCAAGCCGATCCGGGAAGGGTTGCCGACGTTGGGCGAGGTGTTTTCCAAGGCCGGCTACAACACCGCTTACGGCGGGAAATGGCATCTGCCAAAGTCGTTTGATGGAATGACGGGATTCACGAAGATCGCCGGCGGCAGCGCTTTAGGGAAGAACATGGATTCGCCGCTGGCGGATGCTTGTGTGGATTGGTTGGGGAAGATGCCGAACGACCCGTTTTTCCTGGTGGCCTCATTCATGAATCCGCACGATATTTGCGATTGGATCCGGCAGCATAAGGGCACTCGCGAGCATCCTGCGTTGGCGTCGTATCCGGACGCGCCGAAGAATCTGGCCGTAGATCCGAATGAGCCGGAGGCGATTCAGTATCACCGCCAGCAGGGATATGATCTGATGTCGCAGGCGGTGGGGATTGCTTCCTCGTGGCGGGAAGAGGAGTTCCGGCATTACCTGCATGATTATTACCGGATGGTGGAGGATGTGGACCGGCAGGTGGGGAGGCTGTTGGAGGTGTTGGGGAAGGATACGTGGCGGGAAGACACGGTGATCGCGTTCTGTTCCGATCATGGCGAGGGAACGGGCGGGCACAGGTGGGTGCAGAAGGCTTCGTTCTATGAGGAATCGGCGCGGGTGCCGTTGATTCTGGCAGGGCAGCGGATTCCGAAACGGAAGATGAATCCGGCGCTGGCGTCACTGGAGGATTTGATGCCGACGTTTTGTGAACTGGCGTCGGTGAAGACGCCGGAGTCATGCACGGGGACGAGTTTGTTGCAGGGGAAGCGGACGATGGTGAGTTCGCAACTGCGATACGGGGACGCGTCGCGGGAAGGGCGGATGATCCGGACGCACCGGTTTAAGTATGTGTTGTTCAATAGCGGGAAGAATCCCGAGCAGCTTTTTGATTTGGCGAGTGATCCGGGGGAGACTCGGAATCTGGCGGGGGTGGCGGCGATGAAGAAGGTGCTGGTGGAGCATCGTGGGTTGTTGAAGGATTTGGCGAAGCGGACGGGGGATACGGTGTTCGCATAGAGAAGGGAGCCCGGCATGAGCGATCCGATTTCGTTGGTGGTGAACGGGACGTTGCGCTCGTTTACGGCTGCGCAGGGAATGACGCTGCTCGATGCGCTGCGCGATCAATTGGATTTGACCGGGGCGAAGTACGGGTGCGGGGAAGGGCAGTGCGGGGCTTGTACCGTCCTGTTGGATGGGAAGGCAGTGCGGAGTTGTGTGGTTGCCGCGGCATCGGTGGCCGGCAAACGTGTGGAAACCGTGGAAGGATTGGAGCGCGAAGGGCGGCTGCATCCGCTGCAGGAGGCCTTTCTCGAACAGGCTGCGTTTCAGTGTGGCTATTGCACTCCGGGGTTTCTGATGGCGGCCGAGGCGTTGCTGCGGAGGGTGCCGAAGCCTGCCGTGGCGGAGATCCGGCGGGAGTTGAATGGGAACATCTGCCGCTGCGGGACGTATCCGCGGATTGTGGAAGCGGTGCGGATGGCTGCCGCCAAGGGGAGCCGGTGATGGACTTCAAGACGCAGTACAAGATCGAGACGATGGATCTGGAGCCGGACCGGTTTGAGATCTTCGCTCCTGCGGCGCACCGGTTCGAATTTTCGCGGCGCGAGTTCTTTACGTTGCTGGGCGCGGGTGTTTTGTATGTGATTTCGGCTCAGGATGCCGAGGGGCAACAGCCGGAACGGATCGCCATGCGGCTGCATGTTGCGCCGTCGGGGATGGTGACGGTGTTGACGGGAAAAGTGGATGTCGGGCAGGGACTGCGCACGTTGTTGACGCAGGCCGCGGCGGAGGAATTGCGCCTGCCGCCGGAAAAGGTGAGGGTGCAGACTTGCGATACCGCGGTGACTCCGGATGATGGTGGGACGTGGGCGAGCCTGACGACTCCGCAAACTGTGCCTGCCGTGCGCATGGCCGCGGCGGCGTTGCGCGAAGCGGGGTTCAAGGCCGAGGCATTGCAGCAGACCGTGGCCGCTTCGGTAACACTGACGGCTCCGAAGGATTGGAAGGTGCTGGGGACTTCGCTGCCGCCGGTGAGTGGACTGGATATCGTCACGGGGCGGCAGAAGTACGGAGCGGATCTTCGCGTGGAGGGGATGCTGCATGGCAAGGTGCTGCGCGCGCCTTCGTATCATGCCTCGCTTATGAAAGTGGATGGATCGGCGGCGGAGAAGCTTGCCGGTGTTCGTTTTGTGCGGAATGGGACCTTGGCCGGCGTGGTGGCGGGGGACGAACAGACTGCTTTCGCGGCACTGCGGTTATTGAAGGCAGAGTGGAAGGAGACGCCGCTTCCGGCACACGGCGATGTGTTTGCGCAATTGCGGAAGACGGCGGAAGCGCCGGTGTTGCAGCGTGGATCGCGATATCCGGCGGTGATCGAACAAGGCTCCGTGCAAGAGGCGATGAAGAGTGCGGTGCGGCGGCATGAGGCGACGTACACGGCGGAGTACATTGCGCATGTGGCGCTGGATTGCCGGTCGGCGATTGCTGCCTGGGATGGGGACAAGCTGACGGTGCATTGCGGGACGCAGGCTCCGCAGGTGGTGCGGCGCGAACTGGCGGATGCATTCCGCATTCCCGTGAGCAACGTGCGGCTGATTGTTTCGACCATCGGCGCGGGGTTTGGTTCGAAGCACCGGGGGGAGTGCGAACTGGAGGCGGCGGCGCTGGCTAAGGCTGTTGGTAAGCCGGTGCGGCTGGCCTGGTCGCGGGAAGATGAGTTTCTGGCCGGGTATTTCCGGCCCGCGGCGGTAGTGGATGTGAAGACGGGGCTGGATGCTTCGCAACGAATCGTAGGGTGGGATTTTCACAACTACAATTCGGGGGCCTCGGGGCTGGCTGTCCCGTATGCGATCGCCAATTCCTACTGCGGGTTCCACAAATCGGATTCGCCATTGCGGCAGGGCAGTTACCGGTCATTGGCGGCGGTGGCGAACACATTTGCACGGGAATCGCATATGGATGAGGTGGCGCACCTGACGGGCACAGACGCAGTGGATTACCGCCTGCGCCACATTGAGGATGCGCGGCTGCGGCATGTGGTGGAAGACGGGGCTCGGAGGTTTGGGTGGAAGAGAGGACAGCGCGGAGTGGGCGTGGCCTGCACCATCGAGAAGGATGCGCGGTTGGCGCTGTTTGCGGAAGTGGAAGAGGAGAAGCCCGTGCGCGTGCGGCGCTTGCTGCTGCTGTTTGACTGCGGCGCGGTGATGAACCCGGACAATCTGCGGAACCAATTGACCGGGGCGTTGATTCAGGGCATGGGCGGAGCGCTGTTTGAAGCGGTGCGGCATGATCGGCGGCAGGTATTGACGTCGCGGCTGAGCCGGTACCGGGTGCCGCGGATGGCAGATTTGCCGGAGATCGAGGTGCAGTTGGTGGACCGGCGGGAGGTACCGGCGGCGGGAGCAGGCGAGGCGGGGATTACGCTGGTGGCGCCGGCGCTGGCGAATGCGTGGTTCTCATTGAAGGGCGAACGAAAGCGCGGGTTGCCGTTGTTTACTGCTGCGGAACCAGGACGCTGAGGCGTTCGATGACCTTCTGCTCGTCGGCGGAGAATGCGCCTTTGTAAGCATCGCTGTCCATGCGCTCTTTACGGGCGGATGGCTCCATCTGGCGCAGTTTGCGGAGTTCACGCTGCATGGCCTGGCGGCGCTCGATGGGCATCTGACCCATTTGGCGGAAAGCGGAACGGGTGGCCTGTTGCTGCTCGGCGGGCATTTCGGCGAAGTTGCCGTACTGGCGATCGAGTTTCTTTCGCTGGTCGTCGGAGAGCTTGTTGTAGCGTTCGCGGTTTTTTTCGAGCTCTTTGCGCCGGTCTTCGGGGAGGTTTTTGAGGACGCGCTCGCGGTCCTGCTCAGAAAGCTTGTTGAAGCGTTCGACGAGGCGCGCTTTACGGGCGGCCTTGTTTTTGAGGATCGCGCCTTTCTTCGTCTGGGCCTCAGAAGGATGAGGGGCCAGGAAGAGGAAGAGGGCGGCGAAAGCGAACCAACGGGGCGCCATGGAGAAGCCTCTACATTTTCTGCTGCGTGGCCGGCTCGTTGACGGTCAACTGCCGCAGCATTTCCATATCCTGGAGGGCGGTTTCCACCTGTTCGGCATCCATCTGGCTGTCGGCGACGGTGGCCGCGTCGGGGGCTGAGTTGCCGATCCAGAGACCAACGGCAAGGACGAGCGCGGCGGCGACAGGAACGAGGGGGCGCCAGATGGCGGTGCCGCCGGCGGTCATCCGGTTCCACATGCGGCGCCAGGGGGATTCCTCTTCACGAGCGATGCGGGCCATGAGCTTATGGTCAAAGTCCGGGGAGACGGGCAACGCCTCGAAGGCGTCGAGTGCATCCCACACGGCCATTTGGGACTCAGAGAAGTCGCGGCAAGCCGAGCAGACTTCCATGTGCTTTTCGAAGATATCCACCAGCGCGGGATCGAGCGTGCGATTGCAATAATCGAGCAGGATATCCACGTTTTCTTCGCCGGAGGCCAGCGGGCAGTGGTTCATCTGGAATTGTCTATTGTAATATTGTTTCCGGTTTGGTTCCGCCATTGTCTCCCTCCTTCCCCGCTAACTTTCTTTGGTCCCAGTGGCATCGAGGTGCGCCAGGCGCGCCCGCAGCGATTCGTAGGCCCGGAAGAGCAGCGATTTGACGGCTGATTCCGAACATTCGAGCGCACCCGCGATCTGGGAGTAGTCCAGTTCCTGGTACTTATGCATCAAGACAGCCGCCTTCTGCTTGGCGGGCAGGGCCTCAATGGCATTGCGTACCTCCTGTAGCCGGACTTCCTTCAGCATGTTTTGCTCGACGGTGGAGGATTTGTCTTCCACCTGCCGGGCCATGCCGTCGCCAACCTCATCATCCAGGCTCTGGTGGCCCTTTTCGTGGCGGCCGTCGCGGATGAAGTTGAGCGCCCTGTGGGTCGCGATCCGGAACAGCCAGGTTGTGAATTTGGCCGAAGGCTCATAGGAGGCTCTAGAACGATAGACGCGGAGGAACACATCCTGTGCAAGCTCTTCGGCGACGGCCTGGTTCTGCACCATCCGGTACAAGAAATGAACCACCGGTCCACGGTGTTTTTCCAGCAGCAACTGGAAGCTCACCGTGCAGCCGTCGCGGACCCGGAGCATCAGTTCGGCATCTCGCTCCAAACCCACGGCCGCCGTCACACTTTCTTGAACACCAGTTGCCGGGGAAGGTTGCGGTGGGGTTTCGCCCATGTTTTACTCGCCTTTGAGGGCGCGATCCATGAGGTGACGGAGGGCGTCGACGGGCGACTTGTCTCCGCTGAGGATGGCACCCACTTGGGCGATTATCGGCAGATCGACCTGAAACTTGTGGCCCAGGTCGAGGGCAGCGTAGGTAGTCTGAACGCCTTCGGCGACCATGCGGGTGGAGGCGAGGAGGTCGGCCAGGGGTTTTCCGGCAGCCAGGTTCTGACCCAGGGTGCGGTTGCGGCTGAGCTGGCCGGTGCACGTGAGGACGAGGTCGCCGAGGCCGGCAAGTCCCATTAATGTCAATGGCTTGCCGCCCATGGCGATGGCCAGCCGGGTGATTTCGGCGAGACCTCTGGTGATGAGGGCGGCCGTGGCGTTGGAGCCCAGTTGGAGCCCGTCGCAAACGCCTGCGGCGATGGCGATTACGTTTTTGAGCGATGCGCCTACTTCGACACCAATCGGGTCTGTGTTGGTGTAGAGGCGGAGAGTGGGGGTGCAGAAGGCGGATTGAATGGTGGTGGCCAGGGTTTCATTGGTGGAGGCGATGACGACCGCCGCTGGTTTCCCCTGGGCGATTTCCCGGGCGAAGGTGGGCCCGCTGAGGACGGCGATCCTCTCCGGGCCTCCCAGAACATCCGCCAGGACTTCCGATGTGCGCTGCAAGGTGTGGTTTTCAATGCCCTTGGTGGCGCTGACCAGGGGTGTTTGCGGATGGAGCAGCCGGGCCATGCGCGCGGAGAGACCGCGGACGTGGTGGCTCGGCATGACGCTGAGAACGATGTCGGGGGCATCGAGGGTTGTTTCCAGGCTTGCGGTGGGGGTGATATTGGCGGGGAGTTGGACCCCGGGGAGGAAGATATCGTTCTCGCGGGTGGCGGCCATGCGCTCGGCCAGATCGGATTCGTAAACCCAGAGGCGGATGTCTGCGCAGCGGCTGCTGAGCGCTACGGCTAGTGCGGTTCCCCAACTGCCACCGCCGACGATGGCGAGGCGCTTCAAGCGCGGGCTCCTTTGAGGCGGAAGACGTTCTCATTGCCGGCGCGGAGGCGGGCGATGTTGGATTTGTGACGCCAGATGATGAAGGCTCCGCCGAACAGGGCGGCGAACAGGACCGGCGCGGGCGGATGCTGGATGAGGTAGACTGCGAGCGGAAAGGTGGCGGCGCCGAGGATGGAGCCGAGAGAGATATAGCGGCTAACGGCCACGGTTACAACAAAGAAGATAGTGGTGGCGAGCAAGGGCAGCGGGGCGAGGAAAAGGAATGCCCCAACGAAGGAGGCAACGGCTTTGCCTCCCTGGAAGCCGAGAAGGGCAGGGAAGGCGTGGCCGAGGATGACCGCGATGGCCGCGGCGCTCATCCAGGTGACGTCGTGATCGGTGAGCCAGGCGGCGAACCAGACAGCGGCGAATCCTTTGAAGATATCGAGCAGGAGCGTGGCCAGACCGACGGCCCGGCTGGTGCTGCGCCAAACGTTGGTGGCGCCGATGTTTCCGCTGCCTAGGGCACGGACGTCCTGGCCGGTGGTCCAGCGGACCAGGAGGTAGCCGAAGGGAATCCCTCCGATGAGGTACGCGGCGGCGATTGCAATCAGGGGCTTCATGGTTATTCCAAGGGGAAGGTGGCTAGTTTCGTGTAGACAGATCCTCCCGGACCCATCTTGCTCAAGTAGAGATGAAATGCTGTGGCATTGAATGTGCCGAAGTCGTCGGAAGGGAGCGCGGCGACGGCGCGGCGCATGGCGGCGAGATCGACCGGTGGATCGGGCATGCGGGCCAGGGTGAGGTGCGGGGAGTAGGGGCGCGTTTCCCTGGCAACGCCGAGGTAGAACGCTGCGTTCTCGGTTGAGGCGGCAAGTTGCGCCAGTTGCTCCGGAGCGCGGACGGCGGCCCAGAACACACGCGGGCGGTGAGCATTGGGGAACCAGCCGAGTCCACGGATGTCGATGGAGAAGGGGGCGATGCCTTTGACCGTGAGCAAAGCGGCTTTCATTTCCTCGAAACGGGTTTCCGGCCATTCGCCGATGAACTTGGTGGTGATGTGGTGGTTGGCGACCGGGCTCCAGCGCATTTTCGCGGTTGGACGGAGGGAATCGACGAGTTTGCCGAGGTTCGATTTTATTGTGTCCGGCAGATCGAGACCAACGAACAGGCGCATGGTAATCTCCTAGATTATCGTATGATTCTGCCGCGGAGTTTCTATGACCGGCCCACGGTGGAAGTGGCGCGTGATCTATTGGGGAAGGTCGTTGTTCATGGCGGGGCGGCGGGGCGGATTGTGGAAACCGAGGCCTACGTGGGGATGCATGACGCGGCGGCGCATGCCTCGCGCGGGCTGACTCCGCGCACGAAGGTGATTTTCGGTGAGCCGGGGCATGCCTACGTGTACTTCATCTATGGGATGTACTACTGCCTGAACATCGTGGCGGAGGCGGAAGGATCGCCGGGGTGCGTGCTGATTCGGGCTTTGGAGCCCTTGCGGGGAATTGCCGTGATGCGGCGGCGGCGGGGCGTGGAGCGATTGGAAGCGCTGGCATCGGGGCCGGGAAAGCTGACTTTGGCGATGGGGATCGATCTGCGGTTGAACGGCGCGGATGTGACGCGTGGCGATTTTACGGTGGAAGATGACGGCAGCCTCACGGAATTTCCGATTGCCGAAGGACCGCGAATCGGGATCCGCAAGGCTGCCGATTGGCCGCTGCGTTTCTGGTTGCAGGGGAACCGGTTTGTGAGCCGGTGAAGGATCACCATTCGAATTCGTAGTTTTCCTCGCGCTGGGGCTCGGCTCCGAAGCGTTTGGTGGCGCGGCCGTTCCAATTGGCGCCCATGGGGGCTTTTTCCGATTCGAGGTGGTAGCAAATCACTTCGGGGATGAGCGCGCGTTTGGCACGCGGCCATTGAGTGGCGAACAGGACATCGCCACGGGCCGCATTGGTGTGCTGTTCGGGATAGGTGCGGACGCCGCTGGTTTGCGGGTGCCAGAGTTGGAAGAAGCCAATGGGGACGTAGCCCTGGAAGCATTCCGGGATGACGCGCACGCCGATCTCGAAGTGGCGGGTGTGGCAGAAGACTTTGGCTTCCTGCTGGAGGCCGGGGGTTGACATAAATTTACGCCAATCGCTGTAGGAAGGAACCATATGGCGATCGAGGCCGTAGACGAACGACGGGTCCAGGTCCGCCTGGCTGAGGATCTGCCGGGTGAGCGGTGGCAGCATGATGTCGGCATCCATGTGGACGGCCCAGCCGTTGAGGCTGAGGCGGGCGAGGCCATCGTTGATGCCTGCGCCTTTGCAGAACTGGCCTTTGCGGGTTTGCAGACGGTCCGTGGGGACGCATTCGACGTTCCAGTATTCGCAGAGACGGCGGGTGGCTTTGTCTTCGTAGGAGGTAACGACGACCATCTTGTCGAAGAGGAGGCGATTGTGGGGCAAGGTTTCCGCGAGGAAATCGTGGTAGCGATCGCAGACGACGACGGCTTCGATGAACATAGGGATGACTTCTTTCCTGGGCGCCTTTGGGGAGGCGCGAGATTGATTTCTGGTTCGAGGGTAGCAGCCGGGTTCGGCTGGACCGGGCAGGTTTTGGGGAAAGAAGTTGAAATCAGGTGAAAAATAAATGTTATTTCGGAGTGATTGCCATCAGGAGAGTTCGTCGATGTCGATGAGGTGGCGTTTGATGGCCTGGACAACGGCTTGGGCGCGGTTTTCCACTTCCAGCTTGGTGAAGAGGCTGGTGATGTGAGTTTTGACTGTTTCCTCGCTGATGGAGAGCGCGGCGGCGATCTCTTTATTGGAGAGCCCGAGCGCAATCCGGCGGAGGATCTCGGTTTCGCGAGGACTCAACTGGGCGTGGTGGCTCTGGCTCGCGGCGTTCAGGAGCACGCGCCCAACGGAGGGATCAATGTAGGTGCGTCCCGTGGCGACGGCACGGACCGCGGCGAGGAGGACCTCGGGCGCGGCGTCTTTACGAATATAACCGGCGGCGCCGGCGCGGAGAGCGCCCATCATGCGCGCTTCGTCGGTGGAGGCCGTGAGGGCGATAATTCTGACCTCAGGGATGCGCTCCCGTGTGCGGCGAATGGCCTCGATCCCGTCCATTCCGCCCGGCATGAGGAGGTCCTGAAGAATCACAACCGGGTTCCACTCGCAGACATGCTGGAGCAGTTCCTCACCGGAGGCGGCGATGCCCGCGACACGGAATTCGGGGAAAGACTCGAGGTAAGCCTTGAGACTCGCAGTGACGACGCGGTGGTCATCCACCAGGACGATGGCAATAGGCTGGTTCACGCGATGCTCCTCCTCGCGAGTCGGTGGAGTCTGGTCCAAGCGGCGGCGTTGCGTACGGCGCCCAGGAGCAGGAGCACGGAGACAAACTCAAATCCGGGACTGGCCCGCCAGAAGAGCAGCACAACGGACGGGAGGAAGGCCGCGGCGTAGAGGATGGCGCGCCGCGCATAGACGCGAGCCGGCTCGGCGGGCGTGTAGGGGATGGAGAAATTGAGCAGGGTGCCCTTTCCGAGTGCGCTGTCGATGTCGAATGTGCCGCCAAACTCTTCGGCCCGGGCGCGCATGTTGGCCAGCCCCTGGCCCCGGCCGCCGCTGTCCGCGAGGATTTCGAACCCCGCGCCGTCGTCACGGATCTGAAGCTGGATGCGCCCGCCGGAAGCACTGAGCGATAAGGATATGTGTTTCGCCCTGGCGTGCCGGGCCGTGTTGGACAAGGCTTCCTGGCAGACGCGGAGGATGGCCTCCTGCGCGCCGGGTAGAAATTCGTGTGAGGGGGGCAGTTCCGCGATCGAGCATTGGACATCGGCTCCCGTGCGGAAGCTGGTTGCATCGCATAGCTGCTGGATGGCGGCTGTTAGCCCGGCGTTTTCGAGCGGCGCGGCACGAAGCTGGTCGAGCATGGCCTGCATCTCGCCGCTTGCTTCGCGCGCTGCGTTCCGGATTTGACTGAGCGCTTCCCTTGCTCCTTCCGCGTCGCTGTCGAATCGAACCTGCGCGGTGGCAGCCGCGGTTTGGATGGCGAAAATCTGTTGTTTGACGGAGTCATGCAGGTCACGCGCCAGCCGGTTGCGTTCCTCCTGGCGCGCTGCTTCCCCAATCTGTCGTTCATACTGTGAGCGGAGGCTGGGCATGGATGAAGGGGCGGAGCCGGAGAACAGCGAAACCAAAGGAGCCGGCTGACGGGGACCGTTGGCATTCCCCCAGATCACGAGGAGAACAAAGGAGGTTGAGAGGTAGAAGACGGAAATCTGTGAGAGGATCTGCGTGTCGATGACCGTGGTTTGAACGAGCGTGATAATGCCTACTATGGCATGCCCAACGCTGAATAGCAGCAGTGCCTTGCGGAGTGTGGCGGGGTTGTCGATGGCGGCGATGGCGAGGGCGCAGAAGCCTACCAACACGGTATACGCTCCTAATACGCGGAGAATCACCACTTTTCCCCAAGGCAAGCCTTCCAGGTGCGCCCCAAACCATGCGCCTCCCCAGGCGATGAGAAACACTCCGCCAAAGATGGCGATCCAGGCATAGATGCGAAAGACCCAGGCTATGTCGAGTGCCTCCCAGCGGTTTTGGCTCGCGTTCTCGTTTGTCATGCACCCAGTGTAGGGTGAGACAGACGGGTGGGAATATCACGCGGGGGATGGAAATCGGGGTCCCCCGAATGGGGGATCAGTCCGCTTCGGGAAGAGCGGTGGAACTTGGCCAGATGGCTTCCTTGATCTGGGGCCAACGGGTGCGGGCGACGGAAAGACCCAGCATGGAAGCGATGACGAGGGCCGCCACCAGAACCGTGAGCGGCGTGGACAACCCTTCTTTCCAGTAGCTGAGCCAGCGGCCGTAAACCAACTCGGTGTGGACCCAGTAGATCAACAGGGACGTGGTTCCCAACTGGCGGACCCAGCTCCATCCGGTGACCATGTAGGTATTCCAGAGGTAAGCGAAGGCGAGCAGCATGAGGATGACGCCAAGCTTGATGAGAACGAGGCCGGGGCTATCGAGCCAGAAGTCGGATTTGGGGTAGAGCGAATAGGGAAGATTGCTGAAGTATTGAGCGGCGATAACCAGGACAAGGCCGAGCCATGCGCCCCATTGCATGGCCTCTTTCAGCTGAGACGCAGGGGAGAGCCGCAAAACGCTGCCGGCGCTGAGGCCGAAGGCGAGGAATGCTCCCCAGGGGAAGAAGCTGAAGTTATCGGCGCCGGGGACAAAGTAGGCGCGGAGGAACGGGTGGATGGCGCTCGAGTCGAGGGAAGCAATTAGGGGGGATATGCCGGCGATGGCCAAGCCGAGGATCGCGCAAAGGCGTACCCGTTCGAGCGTGGTAAAGAGAGCCATGACGGAAACGGCTGCGATGCCGAACCCCATACAGTTGAGGATGTCGACGCGGAACAACTGGCCGATGTCATTCTGGGGCATGCCGAACAGGTACAACTGGAGGCGGAAGGCGATGGCCAGCGCAAACAAGTAGCCGGCGCGGCGCATCGAGATCCACACGCGGTCCCAGCCGGCAACGCCTTTGCGTTCGGTGCTTTCCATGAGAAAAGCCAGAGTTACGCCGGTGAGGAACAGGAAGATGGCGGGGGGCATGCCACCGACGAACTGTGACAGAATGAACGCGTCCTGGTTGCGGAGATCGGTGCGGGCGAAGGAATGAAAAACGTGGCCTTGGAGCATGATGACGGCGGCGAGGCCGCGCGTCCAATCGAGGAAAGCCAGTCGGGATACCTTAGGGGAAGAGCTACTCGCAGGGTTTGATTCCGGTTGGGATGGTGTCGCCATGAAGGATGTCGGTGCCTATTTTTGGGGGTATTCCCGTTTCACGTTCGCCGGGAGAGCGAGCCGGACAGCGGAGTCCGGCAGGTTCGGATCGATTTTGGTGTCCTGGTAAGTCACCAACATATAATCGCCAGAACCGAGATAAAACTTTTGCTGAATGGGATTCCCGGCCGAGAGGGGAAACCAGATCTCTACTTTCTGTAGATGCGCGCGAGCCTCTTCGGATTTGGGAATCAGCTCCAGTTTGGAAGTTTTTGTGCCACCGAGGGCTTCTTCGCCCGCCAGTTTCAGGTTGTAGCTCTTCTGCAGGTCTTTGACGAGGGTGCCAAAGCCGAGAAGGAGAAACTGATCGAGGAGCTTGCCGTGCTTACCCAGGTCATATTCCTGGACGGTATTGATCTTGGGGATGAAGAGTTCGGCTTTGCGGCCGCGGAAGGCCCAGCTTTTGACGTCCGGGGAAGTGAAGTCGACCCGGACCTGCATTTCCTTTGGCTTGGCCGCCTTGATGGCGATGGTGCCCTGTTCCTCACTGGTGTCTTTGATGACAGCGGTGTAGGAGATGCGGCGAAGTTTCGCAGTCATGCCGCGGAAGGCTGTCGCGGACTGATCGATTCGGGCTTGCAGTTCGGGAAGGGACTCCCCATGCGCGGCTGCACTCATCGTGCAGAGAATTGCCAGTTTGGATAGCGCTCTCATCCTGAAAGTGGGATGCCTTCCGTCCTTACTCGGTTGCGTATGCCATGTAGCCGCGGATCTCTTCTTCGGAATCGAAGATAGGTTCGAGGCGAGTGACCCGGTGGGGTCCACCGGTGCGGCTGCGCAGCAACTGGTTGGCACGATCAAGGCGCTGTGCTTCATTGAGATTGACTAAGAGGTCGGGTTCAATCCAGAACTGGGTGACACCGCGTTCGGAAGGAAGCATGACGACGCTGGAGGCGCGGGGCTGATCGCGAAACATGGCCCGGGGAGTGAAGAAGATGAAGGCGAGGATCAGGCCGACCATGACGTCGTACTGCCAGCTTGCCCGGGGAAACTCCCAAAAGATGAACCTTCGCAAATGGAAACCATCCAGCCGCGGTAGCGGCCAACCTCCTCTTATTCTACCACGCCCCTTCGGTTATTCTGAAGCAGTATGGACATCACAGGACTGTTGCGCAAGGCAGGATCAGGGGACGAGGAGGCGCAGCAGAAAATCATGCCGGCGCTCTACACGGAGCTGAAGAAGCTGGCGGCTGGGCATTTAAAAAACGACTGGCCGGTCACCTTGAGTGCGACGGGACTGGTGCATGAGGCGTATCTGCGGATGGCGGGAAGCGTGAACCCGGATTTCGAGAACCGGTCGCATTTTTTCGGGATCGCCTCTCGGATCATGCGCAATGTCCTGGTGGACATGGTGCGTCATAACAAGGCGCAGAAGCGGGGCAGCGGGCTGGTGGTGCATCTGGAGGATTTCGGCGACGTGGGGGCGAAACGTCCCGAGCACCTGCTGGATCTGGACAATGCCTTGCGGCGGCTGGCGGAATCGCACCCCCGGGCGGCGGAGGTGATTGAGATGCGGTTCTTCGGTGGGATGACGGTGGAGGAGTGCGCGCTGGCGTTAGGTGTTTCGGCGGTAACGGTGCGGCGGCAACTGAGGTTCGGCCAGGCATGGCTGCAACGGGAGTTGGAGAAGAAATCCGAGGGCTGATCGCTTTCCTCCTTGCTTTTCGAAGGTAAAGGCGAGGAGAACGGATTGGCACTTCCACAAAGAAAAACAACACCGGCAACGCTTTCCGGCGAAGAGCGAAGAGTATTGGAGATTGACCTGCGCAATTATGCGCACAGTCTGGTAGGGACGCATGTCGTCGCGGAGTACAACAACCAGATCAAGAAATGGCAAATGCATTTGAACCGCGTAGTAGATGCGCAGCAGAATGCCTACAACAATCACAAAGACGTGTTCGCCAAGATGGCCGCTGAGGATGGAGTGGCGATGCTTGCGTTGACGTTTGTCGCAGGGCCGATGTTCTCGTGGCTCTCGCATTCCGTGAAAGCAGGGCTCGGCGCAAGCGTGGGCAAATATATTGAGAACAAGCCTGAGGTGATCCAGGCCGCCCTCAAGGGAGAAAAACCCGATAGCCTGGCGGCGAAAGTTTTTGGCGATTTGGTGAATTCGACGGTGAAAGTGGGGACCGACCGTGTGTTCAAATTGCAGGCGGGGACCGGGGCCACGGGGGCCATCTCTATACCCACGGACGGCAAAATCGAGAGCTTCAAGACGTTGTTGGAGAATGCCCTGCTGCAGGAAGCGAGCCTGCGCAGTGGGGCCATTCACAACCTGGCGATGGAGATCCTCAATGACGTTCGGTACGGACAGGACCTTGTCGACAAGATGTACCGCAACCTACCCGAGAGTGCGAATTTCCCCTATGAGCGCCAGGAAGCCATCACAAAAGGCATGATCCGGGTTGCGGTGAACGAAGTGCGAGCGAAATGGGCAAGGGAATGGGTGTACTTCGGCAACGATCCGAAACAGGAAGATCTTTATCTGATGAGTAAGAAGATCGAGATTGAGATATGGGCGCTGTGGATACTGAAGCGGAAGTATCATTTGATCGGAACGAAGCCGTGGGACACGATAGGTCCGACTACGGTGGACGAGGATGGGAACATGCTTCGTGAGACGGTGGTGAACCGGCTGGTGGATCTCGATGTCGTCCTGGTGAAGAAGTTGAAATCGAAAGGCTGGATTGGCATAGCACCTTCCTATGAGTCCCAGGAGACAGCGAAACGCCAAGCGGCACGCAAGGAAAAGGACCTTTCCATCAAACCTCCCGTGGCGTTGGAAGGGGAATTCGATACGGAGGAGGAGATCAAATCATTGAACGACTGGGCAGCTTACCACCCGCCGAAGCTGCTTGGTGGCGCTGTGCAGTGGGTGCCCCGAACCCTTGTGTCCATTGAGAACGTGCACGCTTCAAAAAATCCATAACAATTCGTTTCCGGGACGGCCGGCACGGCTTTTCGCGCTGACATGCCAGCCGGGCCCGCGCAACTCGGCCGATGGGTGAGCTGAAACCCATCTGCCGGGTTGATGTGAGGTCCGTTATCCTGGGGACTATGGACATCACGGTGATGCTGCAGAAAGCCGGGGCGGGGGACGCGGAAGCACGGCAGCAGTTGATGCCCGTGTTGTATGGAGAGTTGAAGAAGCTGGCGGCGGGTCATTTGCGGGGGGACTGGTCGGTTACACTGAGCGCGACCGGGCTGGTGCATGAGGCGTATCTGCGCATGGCGGGCAGCGGGAATCAGGCATTTGAAAGCAGAGCGCATTTTTTCGCGATGGCGTCGCGGATCATGCGCAATGTGCTGGTGGATATGGTGCGCTATGAAAAGGCAGAGAAGCGATCGAAGGGGATGACGGTGCATTTGGAGGATTGTGGCGACATCGGTAACGGCGGTGAAGACATGCTGCTCGAATTGAATAGCGCTTTGGACCGGTTGGAAGCGGAATACGGCCGGGCGGCGAAGGTGGTGGAGATGCGCTATTTCGGGGGGATGACGGTGGAGGAATCGGCGGCGGCGCTGGCGGTTTCCCCGGCGACGGTGCAACGGGAACTGCGGTTCGCGCAGGCGTGGCTGCATCGGGAACTGGCGGGCAATTCGCCCGAGGCGTGATCAGCGGCTGGCGCGAAGTTGACGTTCCACGAAGGGATTGGCGGGGAGCTTGCGCGACCATTGCGACCAAACGGCGCGATCCTTCTCCTGCCACGCGGCGGCATCCTGCGTGTTGCCGGAGGCTTCCTGCAGGCGGGCCAGTGCGCGGAATGCTTCCGAATGCTGGATCGCCCAGAGCAAATCCGTGTCGGCACGGCGGGCACTGGAGGCGTAGGCGGCGGCCAGTTCTTCCCAAACACCGATCGCCGCCGGCCGGTTGCCTTGCGCCTCCAGCAGTTCGGCTTTGGCGCGCAGGGCGTGAGCCGCGAACGAATTGGGATTCACCGGGCCAGGGACGAACTTGGCTGCCGTGAGCGCCGCGAACAACGTGGTGAGCCGCTGTGAAGCTTCGTCGAAACGGTGGAGCCGCGCCAGGGCGCGAATCGACCCGGCTTGCATGTTCCACTTTTCCTGATGGTTGATATGCGCAGGCGGCAGCAGGTTGCGGATCCTGTAGGCTTCATCGAACAGCGCCAGGGCGGAGGCCGGATCGGAATCGAGCCGGAGAAGGGCCAGTTCGGCCGCCATGCCGCAGAGGTTGTTGCGGGTGGCGGTATCTTCGGCGTCGGCCTTCACCAACTGGCGGGCGATGGTGAGGGATCGCTCCAGGAGCGAGGCCGAGTCTTCCCAACGCTCGAGGCTGATGCTTTCCCGGGAGCCAAGGATTCGGGCTTGCTGGTAGAGGGCCCAGACGACGCGGCGGGAGGTGGTGGGGGAGGGCTCCTTTTCGTACTGTTGTTCGAGGACCTGGCGGCCCTCGCCGGCGCGGATTTCGGCCTGTTGCAGATCGCCGGCGGTGCGCAGCGTGGCGGCCATGCCGAGGAGGGTGTTGGCGAGGTTGGTGGAGGCGGTGGCTGTTCCACGCAGACGGGAGATCTCTTTGCGGTAGTCCACTGAGAGCTGGCCATAACGCAAGGCTTCCGGCGTGCGATCGAGGTTGACGCAAGCGGCCTGCGCGGCGTAGGTCAAAGCTGCCTTACGCTCCAGCATCTGGATGGACTCGATGCGGGAGGCTTCGGCGATGCGCAGTCCACGCTGTGTCGCCGCGAGTGTGGCGTCCCAATCCTGGGTGCTGCCCAGGATTCGTGCCTGCAGGTCGATGTTTTCGAGGATGGCCAAGGTAACGCCGGGGAAATCCGCAGGCAGGGTGGACAGGATCTTCTCGCCCTTGGCTAGACTCTGCATAGCCTCTTTGGGCTGGCCCAGATTGGGAGTGCCGGGGTTGTTCTGCACCTGGGCCACCTTCTGGTAGGCGGTGGCGAGTTCGAGACGGAACCGCTCGTCGTCGCCGCTTTCGGCGCCGAGTTTTTCCAGGTAGGAGAGGGAGGTGGTTACCAGGGCCTGGCGCGCTTTGGTGGCGCCGGAGAGGCGTACCATGTCGCGGTCGAGATCGAGCAGATGCAGAGCGATCTGGCGGACCTGCTGGAAGCGCTGCTCGGCGATGGCACGTTGTTTCTGTGCTTCTTCGCGCTGCTGGCGCGCTTCGGCTTCGTTGCGCACCGCGATGGCGCGTTCATGGGTGGCGCTGTCGCGCTGTTGTTGCGCTTCGATGCGGCGGGACTCGGCCACCGTGCGGGCGGCTTCGGCTTCGGCGCGTTGCTGCTGGGCGACGATGAGTCCGGCGGCGAGCCCGGCCATGGCGACTGCCGGTCCGGTGACGGCCAGCCAATGGCGGCGGAGGAAGCGGCGGCTCAGATAGAGCACATTGCCCGAGCGCGCTTTCACGGGGCGGAACTCGAGATGGTTCTCAATGTCTTCGGCCAGCTTTTCCACGGAAGCGTAGCGCTCTTCGGGCTCTTTGCGGAGCGCCTTGAGGAGAATGCTGTCGAGGTCGCCTTCGAGCGATTTGTCGTGGTGGCTGGGCGGAGTGACCGGCCGTTCGCAGATGACTGCGGACATCGCAGCAGGATGGGTTTCGGCGAACTGGTGGGGAGTCTGTCCGGTGAGGAGTTTGTACAGGATCGCGCCCAGAGAGTAAACGTCGGTAGCAGTGCCGGTGTTGCGCCCGTTGACCTGCTCGGGGCTGGCGTAATCGGGGGTTAGCACGCGCTCGATAGTGGTGGTGCGATCGCCCGCGAAGTTGATCAGTTTGGCGATGCCGAAATCGAGGAGTTTGGGCTCCCCATCGGTATTGACGAGGATGTTGGAAGGCTTCAGGTCGCGGTGGATGATGAGGTTGCGATGGGCGTAGGCAACCGCGGTGCAGACCTTGAGGAAGATGCGGAGTGTCTTGCGATGGTCGAGTTGGCGGCAGAAGTGGTCGATGGGAAGTCCTTCGACATATTCCATCGCGAGGAAGGGCTGTCCGGTGTCCGTCTGGCCGGCATCGAGCAGGCGGGCGATGTTGGGGTGCGAGAGCGTGGCGAGGATGCGGCGCTCCTGGATGAAGCGCTCCTGCTGCCGGGGCGTGGGTGCGCCGGCGCGAAGGACCTTGACCGCGACCTGCTGATCGACCTGGCCGTCGGTGCGATCGGCCAGCCACACCGATCCCATGCCCCCACGGCCGAGCAGTTTCACGGGGTGGAAGGGGCCGCAGCGTTCGGGGCGCTCCATGGAATCGACGATGCCGCTGGCAGCGTTACTCACGCCATCGAGGAGGAACGTGGTGGCGTGGGAATCGAACTCGATCAGGGATTCCACTTCGGCGCGAAGATCGTCGGGCACCGCATGCTGGCGGTAATAAGCGTTGCGCTCCGCGGGCGGCAGATCGGCCACGGCCTGAAACAGCGACGACAAGTTCATGGCTGTGGTCTCCACAGGCGGGTTGTGGGTCCATTGCTACCCGCGACGGGGTCGGATGCGGGAAAGCTGAGCGTGCGGATGCGCTGGAGGGCGTCGTCGTCGGGGGCGGTGCGGCAAAGATCCCAATCCTGGCCTTCGGGGTAGGCTCCCACGACGAGGAAGTCGCTGCTGGCTTCGATGCGGCAATGCCCTGTCCCCACCGGTAGGAGGGCGATATCGCCTGCTTTTACTGTGACTTCGCGGCCATTTTCGCCGCCCAGCAGGATGCGGGCGTGGCCGCGGGCGAAGCCCAGCACCTCATGCGCCGTGGAGTGGTAGTGGTGGAAGGGATATACGCCGTTGCGCCACTTGGCAGGCCAGCCGTTCTTGCCGAAGACAGCTTCCATGACCGTGGCGGCGTCACGGGCGGCTCGGTCCACTGCGCCCCGGTAGAGCAACACCGGCAAATGGGCGTTGTTCGGCATCCACCCGTTACGCGAGAACTGGATGGATTCCGGATCATGGGCGGCGCCCTGGACGGCGGCGGCTGTCCATTCGACGCCGGCCAAAAACACTCCGAACCGGCGGCGATCGATGGGACTCATGGCAGCAACCTCCCCTCGATTCTACATCCAGGCGGTAAGCTGGAAGTACATGGCATTTCGCGATTCCTTCTTCGCACAGAAATTCGGGCTGACGGAACGGGACCTGGAGCGTTACCTGGCCGAAGCCCTTTCGGCGGGCGGCGACTACGCCGACCTGTATTTTGAGTATTTGTTCACCACGTCGGTGAGCCTGGAAGAGTCGATCGTCAAGAACGCGACGCAGGGTGTTTCGCTCGGCGTCGGGATTCGGGTGCTGGCGGGCGAACGAACGGGCTACGCGTACAGCGACGATTTGAGCCCGGAAAAGATTCTGCATACGGCGCGGGTGGCGGCTTGTATCGCCAGCGGTCCGGCGTCGCAGACGAAGACGGGATTTGAAGAGGCGGCCAAGCGGGATTTGTACCGGTTGGAGCTGGCGCCTTCCGACGCCAGCCTGCACGAACGCGTGGCGCTGGTGAAGCGCGCAGATGAGGCGGCACGATCGCACGATGAGCGGATTATTCAAGTGCAGGCGGCCTACGCCGATTCGATCAAGCATGTGCTGGTGGCCACCAGCGAGGGCGTGCTGAGCTACGATACGCAACCGATGGCGCGGATGGGCGTGATGGCGCTGGCGATGGGCGAAGGCGAATCGCCGGAGCAGGGCTATCACGGCGGCGGCGGGCGAGTTTCACTGGATTTCTTCCTCCGGGACAAGCCGCCGGAGTACTTTGCGAAGGAAGCGGCGCGGCAGGCGATTGTGCAGTTGGGCGCGGTGGAGGCCCCTGCCGGAGAGATGACCGTCGTACTGGGGTCAGGCTGGCCGGGGATTCTGCTGCATGAAGCGGTGGGCCACGGGTTGGAGGCGGACTTCAATCGCAAGGGTGTTTCGGCGTTCAGCAACCGGATTGGGCAGCAGGTGGCAAGCCCGCTGTGCACGGTGGTGGATGACGGGACCATGGCGAATCGCCGCGGATCGCTGAATGTGGATGACGAGGGTGCGCCGACGCAGCAGAACGTGCTGATTGAGAATGGCATCCTGCGCGGGTACTTGCAGGACCGGTTGTCGTGCCGGATTATGGGCGGGCAGGCCACTGGCAGCGGACGTCGGGAAAGCTACAAGCATATTCCGATGCCTCGGATGACGAATACGTTCATGCTCGCTGGGGAGAGTGATCCCAACGAGATCATCAGGTCGGTGCCGAAGGGGATCTATTGCGCCACGTTCGGCGGCGGGCAGGTGGATATCACGAGCGGGAACTTTGTGTTTTCGGCGACGGAGAGCTACCTGATTGAGGATGGGAAATTGACGAAGCCTGTACGCGGAGCGACGTTGATCGGCAATGGGCCGGAAGCGTTGAAGTACGTGAGCATGGTGGGTAGCGATCTGAAGCTGGATGAAGGCATGGGCATCTGCGGGAAGGAAGGGCAGAGTGTTCCCGTGGGTGTTGGGATTCCGACGGTGAAGATTGACAAGATGACGGTGGGAGGAACGGCGGGCTGAGTTGCGTCCGTCCCGCTCAAAGGGCTCCTTGCCAAGGTTCGCCCTTCAGTCGCGCGATTAGCATGCGCAACACCATTTCTCCGGCGGTCCGCCGATTGAAGTCCAGCAACGCCGGGCCGGAAAGAACTTGCTGAAGATCGGCGCCGAAGTCGGCTGTCGCTAGTTTTTTCATTAGATTCTCTTCGAACTGGGCGCGCGTTACGGAGGCGCCGTTGCGGGCCATGTACTCCTCGAAGCACTGCACGAGCTTTGTAGTGTTGAGTGTTCCGCGTTGCAGCGCAATGCCGAGGTCAAACAGATCGCGGCCTTTTCTCCGCTGATAGAGGGCGCGTAACTTCGTTGCCAGCAACTCCTCGAATTCGAAAGAACGGATTGGCGCGGAACCCTCAAACCATCTGCTCTGGACTGTGTACGTCTTGGTCACATGGCCCATGACCGTGAAATGCTCGCGGGTGTTGACTTCGATCTTCAGCCGCAAGGGAAGGACCGGCGGTAACTCGGACTCGAACCGATAGAGGAACGCCATCCGGCCCTCCCCCTGGCTTCGCCGCGGATTACCGAGCCACGAATCCAAGGTTTCGCGTAGGGCCGACATTACAGGGCCTATGGGTCCGGCATCGACTTGGACCAGATCGATGTCCTCGGAATAACGCGCCGGTGTGGGAAGGAAGAGTTTGTGACCGGCCGTGCCTCCGCGAAACGCGAGAGCGTTTCCCAGCAACGGATGCTGAAAAATCTGGACAAGCGCGCGCGACAGGACAAGATCCTGCTCCACTTGTGCATCGGTTGGCCACGGCGCTTGTTGCCGCCACTCGGTAATGAAGTCGCGGGGTATCACAACTCGTCCGTTTCGAGGTCGTGGTTCCGGAGAATCCGCCACCGGGAATCGCGCGCGCTTCCGGAAGCCGGTTCGCCCGTTATCAGCGGAACAATCTTGGGATCACGGTGGTCCACCCAGTTCGCCACTTTGCGTACCACCTGTTCCTTGCCAATGAACTCCAGAATGTATCCGAGTCTCTGGACCGAGGCAATCTCGGGCTCTCGCTGGGCGGCGGCCACCAACCGGGCCGGGTCCATTTTCTCCGCCAACTCCAAAAGCACCGTGGCAACGTGATCCAGCCCGCCGACGCGATCCTGAAAACGCACCAGATCGAGCGCGGTAGACTCCGGGCTCGAAACGCGAATCTGTCCGCTGGCAGTCTTCACAACTTGAACCGGAGTTCGTTCCAGGTCCTTCTTCAGGAAGAATTGGATGCGGTTCCTGCCAATTACAACCGGCCGCAACTGCTTTGAAGCAATGACCTGAAACTGCTGGGGGCGCTGATGGGCGGCTCCGTGGATCTCGGCAGCCGAAAGCAAACCGACGTAGTAAGGCACCTCGTGGTAATGCATCAACTGGTCGATGAATGACGCAGCCGGAAGCGAACCCGATTGCCGGTATTCCAGCGGCACGATGGTGTAGAAGCCGCGCCGGGGGGCGGCCAAGCGGCGCTTTGCCTTAAGCCTCTCCGCTGCGCGCTTTAGCGCGACCGGTGTCACACCGAGTGCCGATAGGGCTTCTTCGCGGGAGAATGTGTACCGGCCCCGCTCCTGTAGGGAGTCCACGAAGTGGGCGAGGGTGGAAGGTCGATTCACAAGCACATCGTACCATTCTAAGGTACTTTATGCATGTGTTTGGAATAGGGCGAGATGCCGCTATTTCAGGATTTCACCGTAAAGCTGCGGTTTGCGGCTGCGAATGGCGGCCTTGCCGATGCGGTCGTCGAGAATGACTCGGCCGAAGACGACCTGGTCACCCTTTTCCCCGTTGTCCTGGGCCACGATCTTGCCCTTCGGGTCGATGAGAAGGAATTGCTGCGGATGGACGAAGGCCACCCACACTCCATTTTCGAAAGCGCGGGTGCGCATCATGGCGGTGTTCATGTCGCCGTAGGAGCCCCAGGCCGGGATGATCAATAGCTGGGCTCCTTTGATGGCCAGGATGCGCGAAGTTTCGGGCAACTGGCGGTCGTAACAGATGAGCGTGCCCCAGCGGCCAAGCGGTGTGTCGACGACAGGGAATTGCGTGCCCGTGTCGTTGAAGGGTTCGTCATCGGCGTTGTGCGACTTGTGGTAACTCATGGCCACTTCGCCCTGTGGGGTGAAGATGGCGAGTGAGTTGAACGATTTGTCGCCGCGGCGCTCAGCAAAGCAGACGACCAGGTGAATATTGAGTTCCTTGGCCAGAGCTTTGAGCTTCGTGAGCAGCGGGCCGTCGAGGCGTTCTCCCACGGCGGCGAGGCGTTCGCGCGTGATGTCGGGCTGGCGTTTGTTGTTGGCGACGTAGCCTTCGAGGAAACCCTCCGGAGTGACCACCACCTGCGCTCCTTTCGCTACTGCTTCGCGCGTGTATTTCTCGATGCGCTTGAGGTTGGCAGCTTTGTCCCAGGCATCGGGGATGACACGGATTCCGGCCATGGTGAACGACGTGGGTTCGCCGGCGGAAAGAGCGAAGGAAGTGAGCATGAGCAGGAGTGGTTTCATGGCTTAGAATTTGAGGCTGTGCACGTATTGGAAGCTCTCGCGGAGGCTGGCCACGGGGTCGCCGGGGGTCTGATCCTGCTCCACGAAGAAGTGCTTCACTCCGGCGGGACCAGCGGCCGTGAGGACTGCAGGGATGTCGATCACGCCCTTGCCGGCTTCGGCGAACGCGGTGGGTGGGACTTTCTCGTTGTAGCGTTGCTCCACGCCGGCCTGCAGGTTCTTCACGTGCATGAGCGGGATGCGTCCCTTGTATTTTTGGAGCATCGCGACAGGGTCGGCGCCGCCGACTTTGACCCACATGATGTCGAGTTCGAGTTGAACCAGTTTGGGGTCGCAGGAACCCATCAGGACATCGAGAAGCGTGCCGTTGCCGGAGGGTTCGAACTCGAACGCGTGGTTGTGATAAGCGAGGGTCATGCCCGCGGCTTTGGCTTTTTGTCCGGCGCTGTTGAGGGTTTCGCCGAGCTTCTTCATCACGTCGGCGCCACCGCGGTCGGCGGGGTTGACGTAGGGGCAGACGACGAATTTGAATCCGCGCTTGGCGGCGTCATCGAGGGCTGCGGGCAATTGCGCCTGGTTCTTCATGAAGAGCGCGGTATCGAGATGCACGCTGACCGGCTTGAGCGCGGTCTGCTGGAGGCTGGACCAGATCTTGTCGATGTCGCGGGCGACGACTTCGCACTCGCGATAGCCGATCTGCTCAAGGGCCTTCAATGTTTCCAGAGGCTTGTTGGGGAGGATGTTGCGGACGGTGTAGAGTTGCACGCCAACGGTGCTGAGGCTCTTCGCGGAGGCGGCCAACGTGGCCGCTGCCGCTGCGAGGAAAGTGCGGCGGGTAGTCATTTGTGACTATGATAACCCCCATGAGAGTGCTCCGAAGAGGGCTCGGCCTGACGGCGTTTGTTTTGCTGATGGCTGCCTTTCCATGGGGACCGCTGTTTCCGTTGTCACCATGGAAGCCCGGTTACGAGGTGATGCACCTGGGGCGCGCGGATGTTTATATTCCGTTGGGGATGGCTGCGCCGGCGGCGTACCGGGAGATTGACTCGTACGTGCGGAAGGCTGAGGATCTGTTGCAACTGCATGCCGCGGCGCGGATGACCGTGGTCCTGACTCCGGATTGGAGCCACTTTCGGCGGTTGATGCCGCACATGCGATCGACCGGGATTGGAGCAGTGACGCTGGCGACCGGCACTGTGATTTACGTGACGCCGAAAATCGAGGAGCGGAGGTTCGACCATGGCGAGTATCTACGGCATGAGATCTGTCACGCGGTGATTCATCAGAACCAGGGTATTGTGGATGCGTACCGGATGACGCATGTCGAGTGGTTGTCGGAGGGGCTGGCTGTGTGGATCGGGGATCAGAAGTCTTACTTCACCAGGGAAGAAATGGTGGCGAGGGCTCGCAAGCAGGAGGTGCTGTCCTCCATTGACCCTCAGTTGCGCGATCCTGCGATGTTTTCCATTCGCTATGCCTACCAGGTGTGGCGCTATTTCTGCGAATTCTTGATGGAACATTACGGGCGGGAAACGTTTCAGCGGTACTTGCTTGAGGTGATGACGGACCCGCCGCGCTGGCGGGAGAAGTTTGAAGCGGTGTTCGGGGAATCGCTGGAGAAGGCAGTTGGACGGTATCAGGAGAAACTTCGCGCATGATTGGACGCAGATCGTTTCTGGGAGTGCTGGGCGGTGCGGCGGCGCACGCGCAGTCGATGACGGAACGCCCGCCGAACGTGGTGTTTCTTCTCTTCGACAAATGCCGCACGGATGCGATTGGAGCGTATGGCGAACGCAAGGTGCATACTCCGCATCTGGATGCGCTGGCGAAAGAGGGGGTGCGGTTTCAAAACTGCTTTACTCCGCAGGCGCTGTGTGGTCCGGCGCGGGCGTCGATACTGACCGGGCTGGCTCCGCACGCGCACGGGTTGCGGCGGAACGTGTATCCGGCGAATCCGGGGAACATGAACAGCAATTATCCGGAGGCGATCCCCGACCCGTTCCGGGACAAGCGCTTCAAGCTGTGGGACAACTTTGTGTTCTATCTGAGCAATGCCGGATACGCCACGGCGCATATCGGGAAGTGGCATCTGGGGCCGGGGAATCCAGGCTTCTACGATTACTTCAAGTCGTTCAATTCGACGCTGCGGCACTGGATTGGGGAGCCGCACCAATCGCGCTACCGGCCGGATGTGCATACGGAGTTGGGGATGCAGTTCATCCAGCAGCACGCGCATGAGCCGTTCTTTTTGTACCAGTCGTATTACGCGCCGCATGAGCCTTCAGACCCGCCGAAGCAATGGCTGGAGCATTACCGCGGCGATGAGCATGCGGGCTATTACGGTTCTGTGACGAATCTCGATTGGAACGTGGGGCGGATTGTGGAAGCGCTGAAGAAGGCGAATGTATGGGGCAACACGCTGTTCGTGATGACGACGGAGCACGGGCGGAGTTGGGATGCGCGGCCCGGGACATTGGAAGGGATTTGCACTTCCTACGAGGAGACTTCGCGGATTCCGTTGCTGCTGCGGTATCCGAAGCGGCTGCCGCAGGGCAAGGTGTGGAATTCGGGGGTGACGCTGACGGATATCGCGCCGACGATTCTGGATGCGGCGGGAGTGCAGGCTGTTAAGGGCGGCATTGTGGAGCCGCCGCTGGGGCCTGTGTTTCCCCGGCAGAGCCTGATTGAGCGTGTAAAGCGGAATGAGGACCGTTGGACGGAGCCGGTGATTCTCGAGAACATTCCGCAGGCGGCGATGGACGGCTCGTACTTCGATGAGCGGGCGGTGCGCACGGAACACCACAAGCTGATCCTGCGCAAGTTCGATGCGCGGCCGGAGATGCGGGCCGGAGAGCTTTACGATCTGCGTGTGGACAAGGAAGAGAAACGCAATCTGTGGGCTTCGCAGCGGGAGACCGTGCGGCAGTTGTCACGGCAGTTGGAACAGTGGGCACATGCGCAGAAGGATGAAGTGGGTTTGGAGTTGGCGGGGTATGGAGCCAGGTAAGCGGGAATGATTGTCCCTTTCTTCTTCATGCTGCCGGTTGTCCTGCTGGTAGCGCTGGTGATTGTTGCCAAGTCGCTCTGGCATGTCCGGCGTGTGCGCTGGATGGTGAGCGGTAGTGCGGCGGCAGCCGTGTTGACTGGAGTCATATACCTTGCCGCGATCTTCCATTCGACGTCATCCACCGCGGGCATTGGGATACTGTTCATCCCGATGGCGATGGGGATGGCTGCGCCACTGGGTGCGTTGTTTGGGGTGATGGCGCATGAGATCCGGTTTGAACCGCGAAGCGTGCGGGGTATCTTGTCCCTGGTGTTGCTGGTTGGGGTGGTGGGGCTTTCCGCAGCGGCCGGCTGGCGGGTGATGGAGTTTCAACGAATGAAGAACGAGAGCGATCGCGATGCACTCGCCGGCGCCGCTGCCGCCAAACTTCCGCAGCGGGACTATTTCCTACTGGCGGCGATTGCGGCAAATCCGAAGACACCGTCCGCGAGTTTGCTGGCGATCGCAACCTATCCCGACGATGGATTGCACGAGAAGCGGAGCGGATGGGTGAATTATTTCGATGGCGATCAGTTGGCGGTGGTGCGCAAGGTGATCCACAATCCCAATGCGCCGCCGGAGGCATTGGTGAAACTCGCCGCATCGAAGAATGAATACGTACGGGGAGACGTGGCGCAGCAGCAGCGTACGCCCGTGGATTTGCTAAGAAAGATGGCCGCGGAGCCGCATGGGTACCTGGTCGACTGGGGCTTGGCCTGGAACCGGTCGACTCCAGTGGAGATATTGGAGAGGCTGCCGTATGAGCAGGACGCGGTGGTGGCGCAACATCTGGGGCACAATCCCTCCACGCCCGCGGCTTTGTTGGAGCGACTGGCACAGCATGAAAAGGCGGTAGTGCGTGGTGGAGTTGCCGGCAACCGGAGCACTCCAGAGCCTGTCCTGCGCGCGTTGACTGGGGACAAAGAGCAGTGGGTGGCACAGCAGGCGGAATGGCAGCTCAAGCGTCGACGTTGACTGACGCAAGGGTGTATTGTGAAGGCGGTGGTGGCGTATGGATGGCAATTGGTTGAACACACTGGTGCCGGATGCGACGAAGATGGTGCTTGCCTATGCGCTGGCGTTTCCGATTGGATGGGATCGCGAGAAGGAGGAGCGCACCGCGGGAGTGCGAACCTTTCCGATCGTCGCTTTGGCCAGTTGCGGTCTGGCATTGGTGGGGACGAGTATGCCTGGTTCAGGGCCGGATGCCTCTTCGCGGATCCTGCAAGGGCTGGTCACCGGCATCGGGTTTGTGGGTGGCGGAGCGATTCTTCGGGACCGGGGAAGCGTGCACGGCACGGCGACCGCGGCCAGCATCTGGAGCATCGGTATTGCCGGAGCCGCGGTGGGGTTCGGGATGTATCACATCGCTATTGTGCTGGCGCTGGTGACGCTATTGACATTGCGTCTGCTGCAGCCTCTGAAGAAGGAGCTTCATCAAGAGGAGAAACGCTGATCAAAACGTTTTGAGCAGTGCCTCTTCCATCTGTTTCGGATGGAAGCCGTAGGGACCGGGGGCGCTTTTGAAGGCGATGCGGCCCTGTTTGTCGATGACGTAGAGCCGGTCCGGCCAGGCGGAATAGGCCTTTTCCGTTGTGTTTTCGATGTTGTCGAGGAGTGCGGGGATTTCGATTTTCAGACCGCGGACGCAGGCGTCGGCCACGGCCTCACGCTCAGAGTTCGTCTTCGGGTCGGTGTAAATGACGCTCTGTTTCTCGTTGATGGGGAGCTGCCAGCCATCGCTCGAATGCGCCTCCTGGATGTAGACGACGAAGAACTCCGCGCGGTCTTTGTATTGTTGGTAGAGACCGTTGAGGGCAGGAACCTCCCGCCGGAATGGCGGTCAAGTGTAACTGCCGAAGATGAGGACGACGGGGCGGCCGGAGAACTGGCTCAGGGTGACTCTTCCGGTCTTATCGTGCCGGGCGAGGTCGAAGCCGGGCGCGGGATCGCCGGGTGAAAGCGAGCCTCCGCGGGCGATGGTCCAGGCTGCGCGAAACGGGAAACCGATCATCATCACTGGGCCGGGAATGTGCGCGGCTACCGCGGCGAATTGACCGGGCGGCAGCCACATGATGGCGAACAGGCCTCCGGCGGCCACCAGGTAGATGGCGATCAGGCCGACGATGGCGCGCAGGAGGAACTTCATTGGATTAGCCGATTCGTTCTTTCACCGGCGGCATGCGGTCAACGAAGCCGGCTTTTGTGCGGCGCAGTTCCACGATTGCCGCTGCCCGCATCTTCTTGAGCAGAGCTTGATGTTCGGATTTGATAGCGAGGTTGTCGAGTTCGTCGGGGTCCTTCTGCAAGTCGTAGAGTTCTTCCAGGTCTTCGATCAACGGGCGTACGTACTTGTAGCGCTCGTCGCGAAGCAGGACGTACCAGGGCACCTGATTGTGCATGGCGCCCTCGCCCTTGGGGATGTTGTTGGTATCGGAGCCGTAGGTCTGGCCCGTAGCCGTCATGAAGGCGGGGTAGCGCCAGCCTTTTTCCGGATTCATGATGAGCGGCGTGAGATCGCGGCCGTGCATCTCCCAAGGGAGTTTTTCCTTGGCGAAGGCCCAGATGGTGGGGACGATGTCCGCTCCGGCGACTGGAGTTTTGCAGACCTTTCCTTGCGGGATTTTGCCTGGCATGGTGAAGATGAGCGGAGAGCGGATGTTGGCGTCATAGCCGGCGACTTTCACGCCGCGGAAGCCATGCTGCCCGAAGGCCAGACCCTGATCGGAGGTGAAGATGACGAAGGTGTTTTTGCGATCGCCGGATTGGTCGAGGTAATCCATAATCTTCTTCACGCCTTCGTCGATGGCGTTGACGCCCTGGTGGTACTGTCGAACCCAATCCATGAAAGATTTTCCGGCAGCAACGGGCTTGCCGTTGGCATCTTTCTGCCACATGTTGATTTTCTGTGCCCAATCCGGTTTGCCGGGACGCGGCGGGAAGATGTCCTTGGGTGTGTCGATGTCGACTCCCGCATATTCTTTCTTGTGGCGTTCGGCGGGTTGGTAGGGAGAATGGACAGCGCCGTAGCAGAGCCAGAGGTAGTAGGGTTTGCTTTTGTCGCGGCCGTTGCCCTTCATGAAGTCGATGGCCCAATCGGTGTACTGATCCGTGGAGTAGCGTTCCAGGAACTCGGTCTTGCCGCCTTGATAGGTGATGGGCTGATGGTAGTAGTAATTCTGGCTGGTGTCCGGGTATTTGGGGCGATTCCAGACCAGTTGGAAATCCCAGTCGCGTCCGTAGCCGGTGTCGGTACCGGTGTGCCATTTGCCGATTTGTGCCGTGACGTAGCCGCGCTCGCGAAACACTTTGGGCCAGAAGGGACACTTTGCCGGGTCGTAGGTGCTGTCGGGGTACGTTCCCTGCATCTTCATAGACTCGACACCATGCTGATAGTGCCCGGTGAGGAGCGTAGCGCGGGAGGGCATGCACCATGCGCCATTGTAGGTGGCGAGGAATCGCACGCCTTCCTTGGCGAGTTTGTCGATGGCTGGGGTGCGGACCCAGGGGTATGCGTCCTCATAGGCGCTGATGGTGCGGTAGGAGTGGTCGTCCGTGTAGATGAAGAGAATGTTGGGGCGATCGGGCGTCGCTCCCTGCACGTTGATCGTGCTGGCGGCGGCTCCAGCAAGCAGTCCGAGCATCTTGCGGCGGGATGGGCGAGGTTGAGATTCCACGAGGTCTAGCTCCTTTTCAGATTCCTGCTTTATATCGCAGTTGGGCGGGTGGTGTCATCCGGGATGGGCAAGTGCTAGGGTGAAGTCGGCATGCGACTCATCCTACTTCTTCTTGCCTCTTCGCTTGCCTCGCTAGCCGCGCGTTCGCAGATTTCGTTGAACGGCACGTGGCAGTTGGGCGAATCTATTGATCCTCAACCTCCGCGAAATTTCGGGCATACGGTTCCGGTGCCGGGGTTGGCACATTCGGCCACTCCGCCGCTGGACGGCGTAGATGCCTTTGATTCGCGGGAATTCATACAGGTGTCGGTGCGGGAACGGCGATTGCCGGAATCGGCGCAGGTGCAGCACGCGGGTCTGCCACGGCAGACGCGGAATCATCTTTGGTACCGCCGCAACTTCGACGCTCCAGCGCGGGCGGCGCGGTTGTTGTTGCGTATTCGGAAGGCGCAGTTCGGCCATTCCGTGTATGTGAATGGGAAACACGTGGGCGACGCGCGGGCGTGCTTTTCTGCGTCCTACTTCGATGTGACCGGCGCCGTGCGTTGGGGCGCCAGCAATGAACTGCTGGTGCGGATTGGCGCCCATCCCGCCGCGCTGCCGGTCTGGGCTCCGGCGGGTACCGATTTTGAGAAGTACAAATGGACTCCTGGAATTTATGACGATGTCGATTTGATTGTGTTGCCCTCGGATGTGCATATCGAACATGTGCAGGTGGCGCCGCGGATCTCGGATTCCAGCGTGGTGGTTGAGACGACCGTTCGCAATCGGGGCGGAGCGGTGGCCCGCGTAGCGGTGCGGCATGTGCTGGCCGGCCGGCCTTCTGCTTCGCGCACGATCACGGTGCCTGCGGGCGAGTCAGTGGCGGTGCGGGAGACCGTGCGATTGGTGCAGCCCCATTTGTGGTCCCCCGAGGATCCTTTCCTCTACACCGTGCGGACTACCGCTGGCGCCGATGCCTTGGACACGCGGTTCGGGTTCCGCGAGTTTCGCTTCGATACCACCACGAAGCGCGCGTATTTGAATGGGAAGCCGTATTTCCTGCGGGGATCCAACATCACTCTGCACCGGTTCTTCGAAGATCCGCTGGCGAAACAGCATCCGTGGGACCGGGCTTGGGTGAAGCGGCTGCTCGTCGATTTGCCGAAACAATTTCACTGGAATGCGTTCCGGTTCTGCATCGGGCCGGCTCCCGATTTCTGGTTCGATCTCGCGGACGAAGCAGGGCTGCTGATTCAGAACGAGTTCTTCATCTGGAACGGGCGGCAATACTTTCCGCCCTACCGGGAGGAGGAACTCCTGGCGCAGTACCGGGATTGGATGCGCGATCACTGGAATCATCCGTCGGTGGCGGTGTGGGATGCATCGAATGAGACTGATTCCGATTTGCTTCGGGAGCGCGTGATTCCAGCGGTGCGGAAGCTCGATCTATCGAACCGCCCTTGGGACAACGGTTATTCGGTGCCATCCGGGCCGGATGATCCGGTGGAAGATCATCCCTATCTGTTCTCGCGGCTGCGCGGGAACGCGGCGTTCGCGATGACGGACCTGGAGCAGATGACCGGAGCGAAGACGACCAATGCGGGGCATCCGTCTGCCCATGCGGTGATTCTGAATGAATACGGATGGCTGTGGCTGACGCGTGATGGTGTGCCGACGCTGCTGACGGAGGCGGTGTATGAGAAGTTGCTGGGGAAGGATGCGACACCCGAGCAGCGATTCCGGCACTATGCCTATTGGCTCGCGGGATTGACGGAGTTCTGGCGGGCTCACCGCAATTTCGCTGCTGTTCTGCACTTCACCTGGCTGACCTGTTCGTATCCGGGAGTGAAGACGGGGGACCACTGGCGGGATGTGGAGAAACTGGAATTGGAACCGTATTTCGCCGATTGGGTGAAGGAAGCCTTCCAGCCTCTGGGCGTATATATCAACTTCTGGGCGCCAAAGTTGCGCTCCGGTGAGCGACGCAACTACAGCGTGATGATGGTGAACGATGACGCAGTGGCGCGGAAAGGCAAGCTGACGTTGTCGTTTCGCGGAGGCGAAACGGCGTCTCAGGACTTTGAGATTCCGGCACTCGGGGCGCACACGTGGAATCTGCGGCTTGCCGCTCCCAAAAAACCGGGCGACACCGAATTGACGGCGACCGCGGAGGTGGTGGGTCTGGAGCCCACCCGCAGCCGTCGATGGGTGCGGGTGGAATAAAAGCGGGCGCGGTGAGCCCGACTTAGGCTAGAATAGGCGCTTTGTGCGGCGTTACGGATCGGGCGGTTGCGCCACGGCCCTGTCGCCCGCTATGATCGAGCGAGTAACCCCTGGAGGATACATGTCCATTGAAGCAAAGGTGAAGCAGATTATCGTCGAGCAGTTGGGTGTCGATGAGGCACAGGTGGATTCCACCGCCTCTTTCGTCGACGACCTCGGCGCTGATTCGCTGGACATCGTGGAATTGGTGATGGCTTTCGAGGAAGCGTTCAATATCGATATCCCGGATGAGGATGCCGAGAAGATCAGCACGGTGAAGGACGCCATCGACTACATCGAAAACAAATCGAAGAAGTAACCCTCGTTTCTGGAATTAAGAAAACGGAAGAAGCAGCTTGTCACGAAGAGTGGTAGTGACCGGCGTCGGTCTAGTGTCGGCGCTCGGTATCGGAACAGAAGAGACCTGGAGCGCGTTGCGAGCCGGTAAAAGCGGAATCCAACGCATCACCCAGTTTGACTGCTCGGCCTTTGCCTGCCAGATTGCCGGCGAGGTAAAGGATTTCGATCCGCTGCGGTGGATCGACAAAAAAGAAGTCAAAAAGATGGGTCGGTTCATCCAGGTCGGAATCGCCGGCAGCGAATTCGCCATGGAAATGGCGAAGCTGAAGATTGCGCCCGAAGATGCGGAAATGGCGGGCGTGTACATCGGCAGCGGGATTGGCGGGTTTGAGGTGATCGAACGCGAGCACCGCACCCTGCTGGAACGCGGCCCCAGCCGCATCTCTCCCTTCTTTATCCCCGCGACCATCATTAATCTGGCGTCGGGGTACGTATCCATCCGCACGGGCGCGAAGGGCCCCAATTCCGCTACGGCAACGGCCTGTACGACCAGCGCTCACGCGATCGGCGATTCCTATAAGATCATCCAGCGCGGCGATGCCAATGTGATGATCTGCGGCGGCGCAGAAGCCTGTGTCACGCCAATGGGAATCGGCGGATTCGCGGCAATGCGTGCACTGTCGGTCCGTAACGATGAGCCGGAGCGGTCCTCCCGTCCGTGGGATAAGGATCGCGATGGTTTCGTCGTGGGCGAAGGGGCGGGCATCCTGGTTCTGGAAGAACTGGAGCATGCCGTACGCCGGAATGCTCCCATCTGGGCCGAAGTGGTTGGCTACGGCATGAGCGCCGATGCCTACCACATCACTTCTCCTTCGGAAGACGGAGAGGGCGCCTTCCGCGTGATGCGCAATGCACTGCGCGACGGCGGGCTATCGCCGGAGCAGATCGACTACGTCAACGCACACGGGACTTCGACGCCGGTGGGCGATAAGATCGAGACGACAGCAATCAAGCGCACCTTTGGTGATCACGCCTACAAGCTTGCGGTGAGTTCCACCAAGTCGATGACGGGCCACCTGTTGGGCGGCGCCGGCGGCCTGGAAGCAGGCATCACGGTGCTCGCTATGCGTGACCAGATCGCGCCACCGACAATCAATCTGGAATCGCCCGGGGAAGGTTGCGACCTCGACTACATACCCAACGTGGCGCGCCCGATGAAGATCGACTATGCGTTGAGCAATTCGTTCGGCTTCGGTGGCACCAACGGCTGCCTCATTTTCAAGCGATACTCGAAGTAGTGGCGGCACCGGCGTGGTCCGGCATTGCGGCTGGACGCGCTCTTGAGGAGTCAATTCATGAAAATCATCGTGGCCATTAAGCAGGTCCCGGCCCGCGATTCATCCCTGAAAGTATCAGGAGACGGAAGATGGGTTCAGGAAGCCGATCTTACCTACGAGATCAACGAGCCTGATGCCTATGCGCTGGAAGAAGCGCTGCAACTGAAGGAAAAGCACGGCGGCGAAGTGGTGGTGTTGTGCCTGGGGCCGGAGCGCGCCGGGCAAACCATTCGCGAGGCGCTGGCCAAAGGCGCTGACCGGGCCATCCACATCGAGGAAGAGAACGCGAACTCACTCGATACGTTGGGCGTGGCGAAGTTGCTGGCCAAGGCAGTCGCCGATGAGCAGGCGGACCTGGTGCTCACCGGGCTGCAATCGGACGATCTCGGCGCGGGTCAAACTGGCGTCGTGCTGGCCGAATTGCTTGGCTGGTGCCATTCCACCATCATCATGCAGGTGGAAGTAAACGCCGGCCGCATTCGCGTGAAGCGCGAGTTGGAAGATGGCTGGTTTCAATGGATCGAGATGCCGCTGCCTTCCGTGCTGACGATTCAATCGGGCATCAACAAACTGCGCTATGCCACGCTGATGGGCATCAAGAAGGCCAAAACGAAGGAAGTGCGCAAAAAGAGCGCCGGGGATTTGGGCGGTTTGCCCGCCGCGGCGGCGGTGGTAGAGCGAATCTACCTGCCGCAAAAATCCAAGCAGACCCAGTTGCTGGAAGGGCCAGCCAAGGAAGTGGCGGCCAAGCTGGTGGAGAAGCTGAAGTTTGAGGTGCGTGTCCTATGAGCGGCGTATTAGTCATTCTGGAACAGCGGGGCGGAGCCTGGAACCGCATGTCGCTGGAGACATTGGCTGCCGGACAGGAGCTGGCTGCGGCGTTAGGCATCGGTTGCTCGGCGGCGGTGGTGGGCGGCTCGGTGCAGGCTCTCGCCGCTGAGTTGACGGGAAAGAAGCTGGAAAAAGCCTATGCGGTGGAGAGCGCGGCGCTAGCGGAGTATACCCCCGATGCTTATGCGGCTGTCGTGGAGGCTGTGGTACGGGAGAGCGCGGCTTCAGTGGTATTGTTCCCCCATACGTATCAGGTTCGCGACTTTGCCCCCAAGGTGGCAACCCGGTTTTCTCAGGTTTTGGTGAGTGACGTCACGAAGATTCGCGCGGAGGGCGGGCAGCCGGTTTTTGTGCGCCTTCTCTTCCAGGGTAAGTTGAACGGCGATGTGAAGATGCAGGGCTCCGGGCCGTACTTCGCCTCCGTTCAAGCCGGAGCCTACCGGGCCGAGCAGGTGATCGCCGGATCATCCGCTGTCGAGGTGTTAAGTCCTGGCATTGCAGCGGATTCCGTGCGTTCGAAGCCTGAGGCGCCGTTCCGCGAATCGTCGCGTGCCGTGGATCTGACAGCGGCCGAGCTTATTGTTTCCGTGGGACGCGGGATCAAGGAGAAGGAGAATATTCCGCTAGTTGAAGAGTTGGCCAGGACGCTGGGTGCTGAATTGGCTGCTTCTCGGCCGATATGTGATAACGGATGGTTGCCGATGGAACGCCAAGTGGGAAGCTCCGGTCAAACTGTTGCTCCTAAGTTATACATGGCGGTTGGGATATCCGGAGCGATCCAGCATTTGGTGGGTATGAAAGGGGCAAAGTGCATCGTTGCCATCAATAAAGACGCCAATGCGCCGATCTTTGAGGTAGCGGATATCGGGGTAGTGGGGGACCTGTTTGAAGTGGTGCCTGCCCTGACAGAGGAAGTGAAGAAAGCGAAGCAGTGACCCCATGGGGTCTTGACGGCATCTACAGAATGGGTTAGTATGAAAGTGTGAGTGCAGCGGAAGCCGTTAAAATTAGGAGATTGCCGGACTGGGTTTTGGATGCACACCGGGCCCGGGCCGAGCAGGAGGGTGTCAGCTTGGAAGAAGAATTGAGAGTCGTGCTGACGGAAGCGGCGTTGAAGCCAAAGCTGGAGTTCGCGGCCAAGGCGGCGGAACTGACGGCAAGCCTGAAGGCAAAGTACGGCACATTCAGCGACAGTACAGAGCTGATCCGGGAAGACCGTGAGGAGCGCGGGTGATCCTGGTTGACGCCAACGTGGCGGTGAAGTGGTTCCTGCCGGAGCCACTGTCTGAGGCGGCGGGGGAAATTCTACAGATCAAAGATATCCTGGTGGCGCCGGATTTGATTCGCGTGGAGGTGGCGGCTGCCATTACCAAGCGATTCCGGCGTGGGGAACTGACAGCGGTGGAAGCGAAGGAAATCGTTGCGTTGTGGGCTGATGTTTTGAAGAAGGGTGCAGTGCAGGTGTATTCGGGGCTGGATGATCTGGCTGAGGCGGGACGGCTATCCGTGGATCTGCGGCACGCCATCCACGATTGTTTGTACCTTGCGATGGCGGTGCGGTTAGGGGCTCGCATGATTACCGCGGACCGTGCCTTCGCGGAGAAGGCCTCTACCGTATATCCGGGCGTCGAGGTACTTGGCGCAAAGCGCAGCCACAAAGTGTAACCGAATTATCGTAGACCGATTGTGCGTTAAGCTCCAGCCAAGGTTTCATTAAGAAGGTAAAGGTTTCCCCATTCTGCGGTACCTTGGTCCCTCATTTTGCGTCTTCACGGGCAGGAGCAACGAATGCCTGTCCGGTTGGCGATTTTTTCATGGTGGATTTCTTTCGCGCTGATGGCGCAGTCGCCGGAACCCGTGCGCCTGCTGGGAACGATCCAGGCTGTGGCTTCCGACGGGTTGTCATTGGTTACGGACCAGAAGCAGACCATCGCCATTGCCAATGAAGGCAAAGCTCAAGTGAAGAAGGTAGCCCCAGGAGCCCGTGACATGGCGCAGGCACAGGATGTGCAGTGGTCGGATCTGGCCGCGGGTGACCGTGTGCTGGTGCGTGGACATCGTCTGAAGGAAGTGGTGCTGGCGGAGTCCGTTGTTCTGATGAGCGCCCGAGAGATCGCCAAGCGCAACGATGACTTGCGTCGCGAGTGGACGGCGCGCGGCGTGGCGGGGTTGGTGGACAAAGTGAATCCGAATGGCGAGATCACGGTGCTGGTGCGCGGGGAGCAGGGAATGAAACCGATTACGGTGGATGCCTCGGGTGCAACCTTCCTTCGCTATGCCCGCGATTCGGTGCGCTTTGCCGATGCCTTGCCAAGCGCGCTGGCCGGCGTGAAGAAGGGAGACCAACTGCGCGCCCTGGGGGATCGTAGCGCCGACAATTCGCGGCTCAAAGCAGAGAAGGTTCTGTTTGGGACATTCCGCTCCGTGGCCGGCGCGGTTACGTCGCTCGATGCGGAAACGGGCGTGATGACACTGAAGGATCAGGTGAGCGGGAAGCAGGTGGTGGTCAAGACCAAGGCGGAGTCACAGATCAAGCGGATGCCGGAGATGGGTGTTGGGCCGGGTGGACCCGGTTCCGGCGGTTTTCGTGGCCCAGGCGGGCCAGGAGGTCCAGGCGGCCCCGGAATGATGCGCCCCGGTGGCGGCGCTCCCGACATCAACGCTCTGCTGGAGCGCATGCCCGCTTCGCAACTCAAGGATTTGAAGGTGGGTGAAACCATCATTGCCTCCGCGGCTGTCGGAGAACAGCCGGGAGATCTGACGGCATTCCTCATACTTGGCAACGCCGGCGGACTGCTGGCGCGTCTGGCCAGTGCGTCTGAAAACACGCAGCGCGGGCCAGGAGCCGGACAGAGCATGGGGATGGCAGGTGGCCTGGGCGGGCTCGATTCCATGATGGGCATGCCAGGCATGCAGTAGTTATTTTCTAAATACTGGCGAGGAAAACATCTTATGCGGAGAATGTACGATTGGTGTGTCTGGACATTGGCTGTGGCCATGTTGGCGGCGATGGCTGCCGCACAAAGCAGCGTGCCGGCATTGAAGGGCCGCGTGACTGACCCGTCGGACGCTTCCGTGCCGGGCGCCACCGTGGTGGTGAAGGCTGCCGACGGCAAGGAACGGCGCGCCACAACCGATGAACAGGGCCTGTACGAGATCGGCGGTCTGCCGGCGGGCGTCTATTCCGTGCGCGTGGGCAAGCGCGGCTTCGCGGTTTATACCGCACCGCAAGTGGAGGTGCGTGGTGCACGCGTCCTCGACCTGCAATTGACCATCGCCGAGCAGGCGCAGACGGTTACCGTGGATGACGACAAGCACTCCGTCGGCACGGACCCGGATCAGAATGCGGGTGCATTGGTTCTCCGCGAAGAGGATTTAAAGAGTCTTTCCGACGATCCCGATCAACTCGCTTCGGAGTTGCAGGCTTTGGCCGGGCCCGGCGCCGGACCCAACGGTGGGCAGATCTACATCGATGGATTCACGGGTGGGCGATTGCCACCCAAGTCCTCGATTCGCGAAGTGCGGATCAACCAGAATCCCTATTCCGCCGAGTTCGATCGCATCGGGTTCGGACGCATCGAGATTCTCACCAAGCCGGGAACGGACAAGTTTCGCGGTGACGCGTTTTTCGGATTCAGCGACGAGTCTCTCAATTCCCGCAACCCATTCTCGCCCAACCGCGCGCCTTTTCAATCGCGGATGTTCGGCGGCAGAATCAGCGGGCCGGTGACGAAGAAATCGTCGTTCGGACTCGATGTCGAGGGGCGTAGCGTAGATGAGAACGCGATCATCAACGCGACCATCCTGGACACCAACCTGCAGGCGCAATCCTTCCGCGAATCGGTGGTGACACCGCAACTGCGGTTGAACATTTCTCCACGCTTTGACTATCAATTGAATGATAAGAACACCCTGGTGGCGCGCTATCACTATTCGCCGATCCGCAATGACAATCGCGGTGTGGGCGAGTTTTCGCTCTTGTCCCGAGCTTATGATGCACGCGATACGGAGCATACACTGCAATTGACGGAGACGGCGATTCTCAGTGCGAAGTCGGTCAACGAAACGCGATTCCAGATGCAGCGCTCCAGCCTGCGCCAATACGGGGACAACTCTCTGGCCGCGATCAATGTGCTGGATGCATTCAGCGGAGGGGGCGCGCAGGTGGGACTGACGAACCAGCAGCAGACCCATCTGGAAGTGCAAAACCTGACGACATACCTGCAGGGCCGGCATAGCGTCAAGTTCGGTGTGCGGCTGCGATCGTCGTTTTTGAACGACGAGTCGCCGAACAATTTCGGAGGCACGTTCACCTTCGCCGGCGGATTCGCTCCGGTGTTGGACGGGATGTTGCCGACGGGAGAACTGGGTGCCATCACTTCGCTCGAGCGGTATCGCCGTACCTTGCTCTTCCAGCAACTGGGCTATTCGCCGGCGCAGATTCGCGCCTTGGGCGGCGGTGCGACGCAGTTCACCATCAATGGGGGCAATCCATTGACCGATGTGAGGCAGACCGACGTCGGGCTGTTCCTGACCGAAGACTGGCGCGTGAAGCCGACATTGACGCTGAGTGCGGGCGTGCGGTGGGAAGATCAAAACAACATTGCCAACCACAACAATTTCGCCCCGCGGCTAGGTTTGGCGTGGGCGATCGATGGCGGCGCGAACCGGCAGGCGAAGACCGTCCTGCGGTTAGGGGCAGGCATGTTCTATGACCGTGTATCGGACAATCTGACACTGCAGGCCTTGCGTTTCAACGGACTGAACCAGGTGAACTATATTGTTCCGAACCCCGACTTCTACCCAACGATTCCGGATTTAACCACGCTGGCGATGTATCAAGGCGTGAGCACGGTCCGGACGTTGGATCAGTCGTTGCGTACGCCTTACCTGTTACAGAGCTCGGTAGGCGTCGACCGCCAGCTTCCGCGCAATACAACAATTGGCTTCAATTATGTTTTTAGCCGCGGAGTGCACCAGTTGCGGGCGCGGAACATCAACACTCCACTGGCCGATGGCACCTATCCCTACGGCAGTGTGGGCAATCTCTACCAATACGAATCAACCGGATTCAGCCGGCAGAATCAGTTGATGACGAACTTCAGCACCCGGTTCTCCTCGAAAGTGAGCTTGTTCGGATTCTATGTCTATGGCCACTCCCGCAGTGACACGGACGGTGTGGGCAGCTTCCCCGCGAACACTTACAATCTCGCCAATGAATACGGGCCATCGGCGTTCGACATCAGGCACCGCTTCGTGCTTGGCGGGGCGGTGAACGTGAAGTATGGCATCAGCTTCAACCCCTTTGTGATGGCGTCGAGTGGAGCGCCGTTCAACATCATCACGGGACGGGACAACAACGGCGATACGATGTTCAACGACCGGCCGGCATTCGCCACGGACCTCAATGCGCCTGGGGTAGCGCAAACTCCATGGGGTGCGTTCCTTCTCAATCCGGGACCGAACGATACGATCATTCCTCGCAACTACGGGCGCGGACCTGGCTCGTTCACCTTGAACATGCGGCTAGGCAAGACATGGAGCTTTGGAAACAAGGGCGAGTCGGGGCCCGCGGACGGGGGACCCCGCGAGGGCGGCCGCGGCTTCGGTGGACCCGGCGGTTCACGTGGGCCAGGCGGTGGCGGACCTCCCCCGATGATGGGTGGCGGTGGACGGGGCGGCCCGGGCGGCTTCTTCAACTCCAATAGTGGCAAGCGCTACAACATGACATTGTCTATCCAGGCGCGCAATCTACTGAACAACGTCAATCTGGCGGCGCCCAATGGTAACCTCAGTTCTCCGCTGTTCGGGCAGTCGACGCAACTCGCCGGTGGATTCGGACCGGGCGGTGGCGGCGGTTCGGCGGCGAACCGGCGGATTGAATTGATGCTCCGATTCTCATTCTGATCTCAGTGCACGCCAGCCTGGTCCACAAAGGTGCACACTGAAAGAAAATGCGCTTGTGGCTCGGGTTGGCGTGCCTGGCGGTGAATGCCGCCGATATCACTGGAGTAGTGCTCGATGCTTCGACGCGGGAGCCGGTGGGCAAGGCGCTGATTCAGAACCTGTCCGCGGGCACACAAACTGTTTCCGACACCAAAGGACGATTCTCGGTGGATGTGCCCGCGACACCAGCGCAACTGCAGGCGTCGTGCTCTGGATACCGGCCGTTCAAGATGACCTTTCGTGGAAATGGCGAGTTGGAGATTCTGCTCACCCCCGACACACTGCGGCAATCCGAGCAGGTGACAGTCTCCGCAGGTCCCTATGCCGTGGAGGCACAGAACGCGCTGAGTCTGGCTGGGATGGAACTGCGCAACCTGGCCAGTGTGCTTGCCGACGACCCGCTCAGAGCCGTCCAGGGGCTGCCCGGCGTCAATCCCAACGACGATTTTCAGAGCCAGATCACTCTACGGGGTGCTGCGCCGCATCGCGTCGGTGTGTACCTGGATGGCGTGTTGCTGCACACGCCGTTTCATACCTTGCAGGCGGATCCGACCTCTGCTTCGCTCACCGTCATCAGCAGCGATCTGCTGGAACGGGCCGAACTGCATGCGTCCTCTCCTCCCGCGCAGTTTGCTGACCGTACCGCCGGAGCAGTGGATTTGTGGCTGAGGGAGGGAGACCGGAAGAAATTCACTGGACGCGGAGCGGCCAGCGCATCCAATGCCTCGATACTCCTCGAAGGGCCGCTACGGGCCGGGCGTGGCGCCTGGTTGATCAGTGCACGCAAGAGCTACCTGCAGTACATCATCAACACGACCAGCGACGAGCCCTCCATCGCCTTCGGCTTTTCCGATGTCCAGGGCCGTGCCAGTTACGATCTCTCCCGGCGCCACATGGTTTCGTTGACGGGGATCACAGGGCGCTCCGGCCTGGACCGCAGCGGCGCGGAATCGGCCATCGGCATCAACACGTTCTTCCAGAGTGGCTACACCTTTTCGCTGGTGAAAGCAGGATCGCGATGGACTCCCGGACGGTTGCTGATGCAATCGAATGCAGCCTGGATTCGCGAACGGTTTGAGAATATCAACCGGGCTCGCGATCCGCTTGCCGGAGGGCATTACAACGAATGGGTAGCGAACGCGGACAACAACTGGCAATGGAACGAGAATGCGAACCTTTCCTTTGGCGCCAATCTACGTCGCATGCGCGATGAAGGATTTCTCGACCGCCGCTCGACAGCGCCTCCGTTGGTGCAGCGCATCGATCAATACCGTGGAACCGGCCTGCGCGGCGGGATGCATGCCGTGCAGCAGTGGCAGGGATTCCGCGGCAAGCTCACCCTGCGCGCGGGCGGGAGATTCGACCGGCATTCGGTGAACGAGGTCAGCGCCCTGTCTCCCCAGGCTTCTGTTTCCCTTTACGTGACTCCATCCACACAGGTGAATGCGAACTGGGGAACGTACGTGCAGTATCCGGAATTGAACCAGAGCTATTCGCGCTTCGGCCGCATCAATCTTCTGGCCGAGCGCGCCGTGCAGACGCAACTATCGCTGGAACAAAGGCTGGGCGAGCGGACGCGTGTGCGCGTGACGGCGTATGACCGGGCGGACCGGGATTTGATTGCCCGGCCCATGCAGGATGCACGCATGCTCAACGGCCGCGTGTACACGGGCAACGTGCTGGCGCCCTACGAAAACTCGCTACGCGGCTACGCTCGCGGTCTGCAGTTCCTGCTACAGCGGCGATCAACGAACGGCATCACAGGCTGGGCGTCCTATACGTACAATGCGACCCGGATGCGGGAAGGTGTCACAGGGTTGCGGTATCCCGCCGACTTTGATCAGAGACATCTGGTGAATCTGTTCCTCAGCTACCGTCTGCGGCCGACCGTGAATCTGAGCGGACGCTGGACGTACGGCAGTGGCTTCCCCGTGCGCGCGTTTGCCGAGGGTACGAATCCGTTCTTCCTTTCCACGCAGCGCAATCAACTTCGGCTTCCGGAGTATCACCGGCTCGACGTGCGGGCGAACAAGACCTTCGTCAAGAAGGGCTGGCACATCATGCTGTTCGTGGAAGTGATCAACCTCTACAACCGGGACAACGCGCGTTTTGACGACGTGCGCGGAATCGATACGCGAACCCGTCTCATTCGTCTCGGATTCGAACAGATGTTCCCCATTGTGCCCTCCGCTGGCGTCGCTGTGGAGTGGTAAAAACCACAGCAATGGTTTATTGACAAATATTTCTTAATTTTTCTGACAACACTTTTCCCGTTTGCGGCGTCTAATCCTGCAACATGGGATTGGCGAATCGGAGTACGGCATGGTGTGCCCTTTGGGCCACACTGTTCGGTTGTGCGCAACAGCCGGCGCAGAAAGCACCGTCTGTCGTGCACGCAATGGAACCGGCGGCAAGCGATAGCGCGCGTATTGTGCGGGCCACCGGTACTACGCAGGCGTTGAAGGCTCTTTCCATTCGCGTGCCGCAGATTTCCGGCCAGTCTTCCCGCGTCACTCTGGTCCATCTCATTCCGAATGGCAGCAAAGTTGCGAAGGGAGATTTGCTGGCGGAGTTCGATCTCACCGCGCTTGAAGATGAAGAGCGGGAGACGCTGGCGAAAATTCAGGATTTTACTCACCAGGTGGAAGAGCGAGTGGCCAAGGCTCGCAGCGACGCCGCAAAGAGGATCTCGCAGATGGAGGAAGCGCGGGCCGAGTTGAGCCGTGCCCAGATTCAGCTGAAGAAAGGGCCGATCCTCAATCAGATCGACCGGCTGAAGAACGAGGAGAAGGCCGTGGCCGCGAAAGCGAAGTTCGACAGCCTTTCCAAATCGCATCAGTTCCATGAAGCCGAAGAGAAGGCTGCCATTCGGGTGCTGGAGCTGAAGCAGCAACGGCAGCAGGTGACACTGGAACGGATTCGCAGCAACAAAGACAAACTGATGATCAAGGCGCCGCAGGATGGAATGGTGGCGCTCGAAAACGTGTGGCGAAACGGTTCTCAAGGCCCGCCGCAGGAAGGGGATCAACTGTTCGCGGGACAACCTGTGCTGCGCATCTTTGATCCGCTGCAGATGGTGGTGGATGCCTCAGTGAATGAGCCGGACTTCGCTGTTCTTTCGCAACAGGCGACGGCGAAAGTGTATCTCGATGCCTATCCCGATGCGACGTTTAGCGCGCGGCTGGAATCGGCGAGTCCGGTGGCGAGTTCCGGCCTCGATTCGCCGGTACGTGTATTTGCAGCGCGGTTTCGCGTGGAGCAGCAGGATCCGCGGTTGCTCCCCGACCTTTCCGCATCGCTCGAAATTGCCCTCCCCAAACCATGAGCAAACCGAAACGTAAGGGAAGACTTCGCATTGTGCTGGGCGCGGTAGCAACGCTCGCTGGCGCGGCGGCATTGATCCTCAGCTATTCCCGATATGGGCGTGCCTCCACCCGCTACACGCAGCCTACAGCCAGTTCCAAGCAAGGCGAGTTCCTTGTCATCGTCAGTTGCCGCGGAGAACTGGTGGCTCACGATTCCACGCAGATCGTCGCGCCCAACGTTCCCGACCTGCGTATTCTGTGGCAGGCCACGCCCGATTCCATCATTCAGGAGGGCGAAACGATGCTCCGCTTCGACCCTTCCAGCGCCACGCGAACGCTGAAAGAGAAAGAAGCCGCGTTGGCGCAGGCGCAGGCGGCGCTCGATCAGGCCATGGCGCAGACGCGCATTACCGAAGAGCAGGACAAACTGGAACTGGCCCAGCAACGCCACACCGTGGAACGGGCGCGCCTGGAGGTTTCAAAAGCCGAGATTGTAAGCAAGCTGCAGGCCGAGGAGAGCACCATCGATCTGAATCTTGCCCAGGAAAAGCTCAAGGTGCAGCAGGCTACGCTGGAACACAACAAGGCATCGGGTGAATCGAAGATCGCATCGCTCAAAAGCCAGCGTGACAAGACTCAGGCGGAAGTGGACCTCTATAAGCGCCGTATCGCGCGGATGGAAGTGAAGGCGCCATCTTCCGGAGTGGTGAGCTACCTCATGAACTACTCCCAAGGGTGGATGAACGCCAAGCCGTTCCGCGTCGGCGACCAGGTGTGGCCGGGAAGTTCCGTGGCAGAGATTCCCAATCTGAACAGCCTGCAGATCAAGGCCAAGGTGGAGGAGATCGATCGCGGCCGAATCCGCCCAGGGCAGGCGGCGAAGATCGTGATCGATCCGTTCCCGGAGAAGATCTTTACCGGGACACTGGCCACCATCTCCGCCTTGACGGAACAGAACTTCGAGTGGCCGCCGTCGCGGAATTTTCGCGCGTTCGGCGCGTTCGCTCAGATCGACACGCGCCTTCGCCCGGGCATGAACGGGCGGCTGGATGTCGTAGTGGACCGCATTGCGGATGCGATCAGCGTGCCGGCCAAGGCCGTTGTCGTGCGCATGGGTAAGCCCGCCGTATTGGTGGTAACACCGGAAGGCCTGCAGCCGGAATACGTCGAAGTGCTGGCCCGCAATCCGGACGAAGTGGCCATCAAAGGGCTCAAAGCGGGAGTCACCGTGGCGCTGGTGGATGATCAGAAGCCGGGCACGCCGGGAGGCAAGAAATGAATCGCATGCGGCTGATTGTTGTCGCCGTGATGCTGGGCGCTCTTGCCCTTGCTGCCTTCGCTGCGATGCGGGCCTACGAAAATCTCAAGCCTCAGACCGGATCCCGCGTCCCCACCACTGCCGTGAAGCGCGGCGAAGTGGTGTTTACCATCACGGCTCGCGGCGCGCTTCAGGGCGGCAATACCAAGGTGCTCACCGCGCCGATGACCGGCAATAGCCAATTGGTGATTACGCAGTTGAGCAAGTCCGGAGACCTGGTGCAGGAAGGCGACGTGGTGGCCCAGTTCGACACGACGGAAGAATCGTTCAAACTCCGCGAAGCGCAGGCGGACCTGGAAGAGGCTGAGCAGCAACTGGAGCAATCGAAGAATGAAGTGCTGGCGCGCGAAGAGGAATTGACGAATGAACTGGTGCAGGCTCGCAGCGCGGTGCGTCTGGCCGAACTGGAGTGCCGGCGCAATCCCCTGATCGCCGCGATTGCCGCCAAGCAGAATGACCTCGACCTGGAGGCGGCTCGGGACCGTCTGCAGAAGTTGGAACGGGACTTTGACGAACGGAAGCGGGCAGCGAAAGCCTCCATTGCCATTCAGGAAGCCGCGCGTGGCAAGGCGAAGATGCTGGCCGACACTGCGGCGCGCAACATCGGCATGATGACGCTGAAAGCTCCGATGGGCGGCTATGTCAGCGTAGAGCGCAACACCAACAGCAATTTCTTCTTCCCGGGAATGCAGTTCCCGCTCCTGCAGGTGGGAGACATTGTGCGTGCTGGAATGGGTGTGGTCCAGATTCCGGATTTGAAGAGCTGGGAAATCACGGCGCAAATCGATGAACAGGATCGCGGGCACCTCGCATTGCTGCAAACCGCCGACGTGCGCGTTGCCGCTGTTCCGGAGCGCAAATACAAGGGCGCCGTCAAGAATCTCGGCGGCACCACCGGACCACCGTGGAATCGACGCTTCGAGTGCAGGTTGAGCCTGGAAGATCCATCCGTGGAACTGCGGCCCGGCATGAGTGCTCGTGTCGTGGTGCGCACCCAGAGCATCCCCGATGCACTATGGCTTCCGGCGCAGGCGCTGTTTGAAAGCGGCGCGCGCAAGTTCGTGTACGTGAGGGGCGCCAACGGCGGGTTCACGGAGAAAGATGTGGAACTGGTGAGGCGCAGCGAGAGCCAGGTGGTGCTGAAAGGGATTGAAGCCGGCACACTGGTGGCCCTTTCCAATCCGGCCGAACGCAACGAAACGAAGGATACGCCGAAAGGCGCTGCGGGAGCGCTGACGAAATGATCCGGCAACTCGGTTGGGATTTGTTGGAAGCGGCAAACAACCTGCGGGCGCAGAAGACACGCTCCCTGTTGACCGCACTGGGTATCGTGTTCGGTGTTGGCTCCGTGATCGGGATGCTGGCAATCGGCGCTGGAGCGCGAGAGCAGTCGCTGCAGTTCATTGAGCAACTGGGTGTGCGCAACATCCTTATCGAATCGCGACCCGCGATGTCGGCTGAGGAGTTGCAGCAACGCCGGCGAGCCTCACCCGGCCTGACGGAGCGGGACGTGCGCATTCTGGAGGCGAATCTGGAAGGCTTGGAAATACTATCCCCCAAGCGCACGTTGCATCCGGCCAAAGTGCTGCCGAAGCCTTCCGGCAGTGTGCCGGCGATGTTCGGAGTCCGCCCATCCTATGCGGCCATTCACAACCTGCAGGTGCAGGAGGGGCGCTATTTCAGCGAGACGGAAGAGGCATCGAGCGCCGCCGTGTGCGTGCTCGGCCAGACGGCGAAGGTCAGTTTGTTGGGATATGGATCCGTCGCCGGGCGATACATCAAGATCAACGACACATGGCTCAAAGTTGTGGGCGTGCTGCGGGAACAACTGGTGGAGAGCGGCGGGGCAGGGAAGTCCGCCGATCGCAATAACACCGTGTTCATCCCCTTCAACACGTTTCAATATCGCTTCTGGGAAGCCAGCCGGTTCCTCAAAGATGAGTTGGACGGCGTGGACATCCGGTTGAAAGAGGCGGCCGACAGCATTGAGTCGGCGAAGGTAGTGAATGCCATTCTCAACTCGACGCATCGCAACACAGAGGATTTTTCCGTCACTATTCCTGCAGCATTGCTGGCGCAGCAGAAGCGAACACAGACCATCTTCACTTACGTCATGGTGGCCATTGCCGCGATCTCATTGCTGGTGGGCGGCATCGGCATCATGAACATTGTGCTGGCGACGGTGATGGAGCGGACTCGTGAGATCGGCATCCGGCGTGCAGTGGGCGCGCGGCGGGGCGATATCGTGCGCCAGTTCCTGACCGAATCGGTGCTGATCTCAGGCGCAGGCGGGATTCTCGGCGTTGCCTTCGGCGTGCTTCTCAGTTGGCTCATCGCCAACGCCGCGGATTGGAAGACGATCGTCACCACAGGCTCCATCATTGTAGCGTTCACGGTTTCGATGGCCGTTGGCGTGTTGTTCGGCATCTATCCGGCGGTGAAAGCTGCGGAGATTGATCCGATCGATGCCTTGCGCTACGAATAGTCGATTGCCTTACGCATCGCGGTGCGGTATTGCTCCAACACTTTTCGTCCACCTTTGTTGAGGCGGTAGAGTGTCTGCGGCATCTTGCCTTGAAAGCGTTTCTCCACGTCGATATACCCAGCCTGTTCCAGCTTTGCCATGTGAGCGGAGAGATTCCCTTTCGTCAATTCCGTTTGCTGCAGCAGCCAGTTGAAATCGGCTTCGCGCACCAGATAGAGCAACGAAACGATCATCAGCCGCGCCGGTTCGTGGATCGTACGATCCACATCATTCAGCGCTTTGAGAGGCGTGCTCATGCCCGCTGCCTCAGGAAGCGCAGCAGGGTGATGGAGCCGGTGGCGATGCACAGCGCTCCCATGAATCCCATCTGCCAGGTGAAAGCGGTTTCGAAGTTCGAGGCGCGGAAAGCGATGAGAATGGATACGAGCGCCACGGCAATGCCCATCACCGGGTACCGGCGGATTCCCGCGGCGAGTCCCGTGCGAAACAGGAGCGCGGCAACGGCGAAGCCAAGGAGAATGGTTGCTACGGTGAAACCGGTCTTCTTCAACGCCAAGGCTGCGACTAGTGCCGTCATTGCGGCGAACAGTAGTAGAGCGGCCGCTTTCGACCAGCCTTGCGGGGCCAGGTGTGGAATCATGAAGCCTTCGCGGTCACCGAATAGGCGATTGCGCAGGCGGGGCAGGCCCCAGACAACGATCCACACGCCGGGGAAGATGACCATCATTTGAATCATGTTGAGGGATTGCCACTCGGAGGAATGCGCGGCGACGGTGCTCTTCGCCCATTCAAAGAGTGCGGGAAGAAAAAGCATGATGCCGGCAGCGAGTTCTGAGAGTCCGTCGGCGGACCAGGCGCGCTGCATGCGCCGCTGTGCTTCGAGGATAGGATCGGGCATGGTGTGTACCTCACAGACCAGTCTGTATTACAAACTAGTCTGTAGTCAGGCTACGCCTCGTCACGATTCTTGTCAATCCCCCTACGTCAGAATTGGTTTGATCACCTGGCCATGCACATCGGTGAGACGGAAGTCCCTTCCTCCGAAGCGGAACGTCAGACGCTCATGGTTGATGCCGAGCAGGTGCAACACGGTGGCATGGAAATCGTGAATGGTGAGAATATTCTCGATGGCCCGGTAGCCGTACTCGTCGGTTTGCCCAAAGATCATCCCGCCTTTCACGCCACCTCCGGCCATCCAGAGTGAGAAGCCGGACGGGTTATGATCGCGGCCATCCTTTCCTTGGGAAAAGGGTGTGCGCCCGAACTCGCCGCTCCAGATCACAAGCGTGTCTTTGAGCAGCCCGCGTGCTTTCAAATCCTTCACCAGCGCCGCAATCGGCTGGTCCACCACAAAAGCATTGGCGGCATGATGCTCCTGCAGTTTATTGTGTTGATCCCAGGTGTTGCCTCCGCCGAGCCCTTTTGGTGCAACCATGCTGAGTTCGATAAAGCGCACTCCCCGCTCCACCAGGCGGCGCGCCAGAAGGCACTGCCGGGCATACGCGGCCTTGGCCGTATTGTCGGAATCCACGCCGTAGAGCTTCTTCGTGGCTTCGGATTCGCCGCGAAGGTCCACCAACTCGGGCACCGCGGTCTGCATGCGGTACGCGGTTTCATAGTTGCGAATGGCCGATTCCACCATCTGGTGATTGTGCACCTGATCGAGGTACATCTTGTCTCCACCCGCGATGAACGCCAGCTTCTGCCGCTGGCTCTCGTCGGCTTCTTTGGGCGAGATGTCCTGCAGCGGCTCTTTGCGTTCCGGATAGAGGAACGAGCCTTGATGGATGGCCGGCAGGAAGCCGCTGCCGAAGACGTTGATGCCCCCGAGCGGAATCTCCCCGCTGCCCAGCACCACGAATCCCGGCAGATTGCGATTCTCCGTGCCCAAACCGTAACTGGTCCAGGCGCCGAGGCTAGGATAGCCGGTCAAGGGGTTGCCGCTGTGAAAGTAGTTGTTGGCCTGCGCATGCTCCATAAACTTCACCGTCATGGAGCGAATGACGCTGAGATCATCCACGATATCGCCCATGCTGGCGAAAATCTCGCTCACCGGAATCCCGCTCTGCCCGTAGTTCTTGAAGCTCCACGGGCAAGGCATGATGTTGCCGTTGTCGTTAAACATGGTGCGGTCGAGCGGCACGGGCATTGGCTGCCCCGCTTCCTTGGCGAGGCGCGGCTTCGGATCAAAGGAATCGATGTGTGACACCCCGCCCGACATGTAGCAGAAGATGACGTTCTTGGCGCGGGCTGTGAAATGCGTCGCGCCCTTGGTTTGCTCGGCGAGTAGTCCGGCCAGAGCGAGCATGCCGAATCCGTTGGAGGCACGGTTCAACCATTCGCGCCGGGACAGGATGCGAGTTCTAGCGGACATAGAGAAACTCCTTCAGGTTCCAAAGCGCGTGGATCAGGTTGGCGCGGCCCTGGGCATTGAGAAATGTGAGTGCGCTATCGCGTTCCGAGCCGCTCGGCTTGCGTCCGAAGACGCGAAGGAACATGCTGTCGACGTCCGGCTTCTTCTGCGCCCATTTACCGGCCTGTTCCACGACGAACGGACTGTTCAGTAAGGCCAGGGATTGTGCGGGAACGGTGGTGACGTCGCGCTGGCCGCGCGTGGAAGTGGGTTTGTAGACATCGAACACTTCCAGAAAAGGATGCGTCGCATTGCGGCGGATCTCAAGATAGACGCTGCGGCGGCCGTTGCCATCCAACGGGCCCTTCGGCCGGTCGCCCTTCGTAGCGCCGGTGTCGTGAGCGTAGAACACAGGGACCGAGGGCCCGGTCATCGTCTCGTCCAGCGATCCTGCTGCGAGCAGGATGGAATCGCGAATCTCCTCCGCTTCCAGCCTCCGCAGTGGGATGTGATGAAAGGTATCATTGTTGGGATCCGCGGGGTTTACGGTGTCGTTCATGCGATATGCCTGCGACGTCGCCAGCAAACGCATCATCCGCTTCACTGACCAGCCCTCTTCCACGAAACGTGTCGCCAACCAGTCGAGCAACTCAGGATGGGTGGGCGATTCGCCCAGTTTCCCGAAGTTGTCCACCGTGCGCACGATTCCGCGGCGGAAAAGGATTTGCCACAGCCGGTTGACGATGACGCGGGCGGTGAGCGGATTGGCTGGCGATGCGATTTCCCCGGCAAGTGCCAGCCGCATCGAGCGTGCATCCGGATAGGGCTTGCTATCCAATGCAGAGAGGTAGCGTCTGGGAACGGTTTCACCCGGCTTGCGATGATCGCCTCGAATGAGCAATGGATGATCGCCGGGCGCTTCCTCCATGATGCCCGGAGCGCGCGTGGGCAATGGGATCTCATTCTCCAACCGGCGATAGGATGCGACTTCAGGAATCGCCGCCGCATCGTTCGAAAGCAGACCCTCTTGGAGCAGATGATCGAGTAGAGCCGCCTGTTCATCGGACAACTTGCCCGCTGACCACGCATCCAAAGCCTTGCCTGCTGCCGCAGCTACGCGCTGTCCGTACTGTTGGCGGCTCTCACCGGACTGACCATCCAACAGCAGCAAAGCCGGGACCAGTTCCTCCTTGGGAGTGAGCTGGTTGTTGTGGAAGACCACCTGCTGCGCACCGAACCAACTGCGCCCGTTGCGCACGGGTTGCGGCTTCGGCTTGATCTTGTTGTCCTGATCATCGTGCAGAAAGAGTGTAGTCTCGTCCTGCGTGGAGAACTCCACGTAAGCAGTGAATCCCTTCCAGAACGTGGCATCCCAATGGAACCATCCCATCGCGTCGCGCTTGGCGCTGGAACGCAGGTGATAGATGCCGCCTCGTGGGACAGCGTAGTTCTCAATGATCAGTTGAGCAAAGGAAAAATTGCCGCCGAGGAAGCGCACGCTGATGGCGTCGGATTCCACCTTGAATCGCGGGGATGAGATCACTGCGCCATGTTTGTTGGAGAGGAGATGGGAGTAGACGCCACGTGGATAAATCGCTCCAACAGCGCGGTCGCCTTCGGGCAGTATGGAGAATTCTCCTGCCGCGGATGAATGCTGCGGCGCTCCCGTGCCTTGCCGGACCCACTTCGCGTAGGCCGCATCATCGCTTAAATCCCAGGCATTGGTGAAGTTCTTTCGATTGAACTCGCGGCGCTCGGAAAGCTCTTTGCGAAGCTCGTTGCTCCACTGGCCGGCGTCGAACGGCTCTTGTGTGAGCGGGTAGAGCGGGCTCTCCTTAGCAACTTGCCGCGCCGGCATCGAAGCGAGTCTTTGTGGCAGCGCCGCCACGTCCCGCCGCCATGTCTGGATCAGCCTTTCCTGAATGGCCGGCTTCGCTGCGTGGAGCGCATCCCGATTTCGCGCCAGTATCTCCGGAGCATCAATCGCGCGCTGGGTGGGCCTCGGCCCGGCTACAATTCCGAACAACGCGTAGTAATCCTTCTGGCTGATGGCATCGAACTTGTGATCGTGGCAACGTGCGCAGGTGACGGTCAGTCCCTGAAATGCCTTGGCGATCACGTCGATCTGATTGTCGGTCCACTTCACACGGTCTTCCCATGGATCCACGGGTTGAAAGCCGTGCTCCACCATGCGGTAGTGGGCCGTGGCCAACAGCGATTCGTTGCGCCCGTCCTGCACGCGTGGCTTGGGCAGCAGGTCGCCGGCGAGGTGCTCGCGGATCAACTGATCATAGGGGACATCCTGATTGAAGGCGCGAATCAAGTAATCGCGATAGCGCCAGGCTTGGGGAACATCCGGATCGCCTTCGGAGCCATGCGACTCGCTGAAGCGGATGATATCCATGAAACGGCGTGCCATCCGCTCTCCATATCGCGGAGATGCCAGCAACCGGTCCACCAGGCGTTCGTGGGCGCCGGGGGCATTGTCGGCCAGAAACGATGTGATCTCCGCTTCCGTCGGCGGCAGGCCAGTGAGGTCATACGTCACTCTCCGCAACAGCGAGAGCTTGCCTGCGGGCGCGGCGGGCGTCATTCCTTTCGCCTTCATTGCGGCGAGAAGGAAGCGATCGACGGAACCGAGGGCCCAGGCATCGTCTGGGATCGAAGGCGGCGTTACTGCGCGGACTGGTTGCCACGCCCAATGCTGTTTCCTTCGCTCCTCGACAGAGAACGAGGAAGCCTCTAGTGGGGCCGTATCCTTGGGTAGCGGCGCCCCAATCGTGATCCATTTCGACAGAGCGGCGACTTCCTCATCGCTGAGCCTGCCCGAGGGCGGCATGCGCTGCGGCAGCTCGCCTCGCACCGCTTTCATCAGTCTGCTCTGCGCCGCATCACCCGCAATGATCACAGGGCCTGCGTCGCTTCCTTTGCGGATACCAGCAGCCGAATCCAACCGCAGGCCTGCGAAACTCATCTTCCCTTTCGCGCTGTGACAGGAATAGCAGTGCTTGGCCAGCAGCGGCCGGATCGTCGTCTCGAAAAATTCGACGGGCTCCTGGGCGCCCATCGGAAGGGAGCAACAGAGCAGAAGAAGAGCGCGCATTGAAGTTGAGTCTATCGCAATCCCCGCTACGCCAATGGCATTTGTGTGCTCGCCTTGGTGCCACGGTCATGCCGCGCTATCAGGGCGGCGAGTTCGGGGTCTGTGGCTTCGGGGCCAATCGTATGCACCAAGCGGCATGTGGCATTACGTGCGCTATTGGCCTGATAGCGCCGTAGCCAGTCCTGCAGAATGTCTTCCGCGGCCCGATCCTCGATGGGAAACTTCACCGGCAGAGGATGCAAACCGCAGCGCCAGGGTTTGGGGGTAAGCCGCGCACGGAAGGATTCCTGCGCTTCGCAGAGACGGATGTAGAGAGGATCGCAGCGGAACTCCGTGAGCAGTTGCTGTGCCTCCTTCGACCCCGGTGTGAAGCGCCGGTTGGTGATAATCCCGCGAAATCCGGCGGCCGTGCGATAGATTCGCAGCCCAAGGTTGTAACGCCGTGCCACGGCTTCCATTTCGGTCACGACCCCAGAGGGCTGTGGTGCGGAAGGCTCTGGCGTCTTTCCAAACAGGGAGCGCAGCCCCGAGAACAAATCGAGCGCGGCTGGTGCCTGCTCCGCGTCTTCGCGATCGACATCGAGGAACATCAACGAGGACGTGTTCAACACAGCGGCGCCGTAAGCATTGCGTGTGATCAGACCGCCGTTAAGCGTCTCCAATACGGGCTCCGGTAATGGCCGGTCGCCATACAGGTAGCCCGTGTCCGCGGTATTCATTTCACCAGCGGCGATCCGCCGGGCCATCGTTTCCCCGATCTGCCTTGCCTTCCGGTGCGCCGCCGCCTCGCTTTCATCCGACCAACCGCGGCAACGAACCTGGACACCGTTCGCCGTCACCGAGTCCCACACCCAATACTTGGCGAGTTTCATGGAATGATATTCTATCCCGTAACATGCTGGGCAGCATCGTACTCTTCGCACTCCCGTTGTGTCTGCAGGCAGCCAAGGTGGACCTTGTGCTGGGGCCGGAGCAGCGGGCGATGAACGAACCCTTCGGGGTCGACTTCGACGGCGAAGGCAACTTTTACGTTGTCGAACACAAGGGCGAAGTGATCCTGCGAGTCGGTGCGAAGGGTCTCGCCACCACGGTGTACGCCGGTACCGGTGAGGTGGGCAACTCCGGCGATGGCGGGCCCGCAACTCAAGCGCGGATGTTCGATCCGCACGGCATTGCCATCACGCAAGACAGCGCCTGGATGTACGTCGCCGACACGCGTAACCACACCGTCCGCCGCATCGACCGCAAGACCGGCATCATCACCACGATCGCAGGCACAGGTCACGAAGGTTTTTCCGGCGATGGTGGCCCTGCCACACAGGCCACCTTCCGCGGCACGTTCGGGATTGCTCTCTCACCGGATGATCGCGCGCTCTACATCGCCGATCTCGGCAACAAGCGCGTGCGCAAGGTCGACCTTCGCAACGGGGTTGTCACCAGCGTGGCCGGAAATGGAGAAACCGGCGTCCCCAGCGATGGTGCCTTGGCCAAAGACAGCCCGTTGCAGGATCCGCGCGCAGTGGCCGTCGATTCGAAGCATCGTGTCTATATCCTGGAGCGAAACGGCAATGCGTTGCGCGTCATCGAGAACGATGGAAAGATACGCACGCTCATTGCCCCCGGTAACATCACGCCCAACATGAAAGGACCCAAGCACCTCTGCATCGACCGCCAGGACCGCGTTGTGATCGCCGATGCCGAGAATCATCTCATCCGGCGCTTCGATCCGAAGTCTGGCGTCACCACCACGATCGCCGGTACAGGAACGAAGGGTACGGCGATCCATGCTGGCGATCCGCTGCGCACAGAACTCAACCGGCCACACGGAGTCTTCGTGACTCGCTCCGGCGATCTCTATATCGCCGATTCCTATAACCACCGCATCCTGCGAGTGGCGGAAAGCGAGCCGCGCGCGGGTGTGCGGCTGGAGATTCGCGAACGTTCGGATGTGGAAGCCAGCGTCCCTTATGAGCGGCTCGTGGGCACCGCATGGTTTCGACTCGATCCACAGCACCGCTTGAACCGCGGCATCACCGATATTGCGCATGCAGCGAAGGATGCGGGCGGCATGGTGGAATACTCCGCCGATTTCTACATTCTGCGACCGAAACAGGGAGGGAATCGCACACTGCTGTTCGAGGCGAGCAACCGCGGAGGCAAAGGAACGTTGAGCATGTTCAACGGTGCCTCATCTTCCATGGATCCGCGCCGTCCACGTGACTTCGGCGACGAACGCCTGCTTCGGCAAGGCTACACGCTCGCGTGGGTTGGCTGGCAGCACGACATCGCCAAAGGCAACTACGCGCTCCGCCTGCACGCGCCGAAATCAGTTGGAGTGTCCGGCGAAGTGCGGGCGCAGTGGATCCCCGATCAACCGGCACGCCGGATCCCGCTTGGCGATTCCGGTCACACCGCCTACGCCATTGCCGACCGCGATTCGGTGGTTGTTACGGAGCGTGACGGATCGCAGGACGCGCCGCGCCGTCTGGCGCCAGATACGTACCGCATCGAATCGGATGCCATCGTGTTGCATGCGGATGCGGTTCCGGGAAGGATCTACGAGGTCACATACCTGTCACGCGATCCGGAGGTGGCCATGATTGGCCTCGCGGCCATCCGCGATTTCGTCACCCACCTGCGGAACGGCAACGACATGGAGCACACTATCGGATTTGGCGTTTCGCAGAGTGCGATGCTGCTGCGCGCGTTTCTCCATCACGGGTTCAACGAAGGCATGGATGGCAAGCGCGTCTTCGATGGAGTCCTGGCTCACACAGCCGGCGGCCGGAGAATCGTCTATCCCCGTTTCGCACAGCCCTCGCGGACTGCGGCTCCGCTGCGCGCGGTCGGCTACGGCACGGAAGGGCATATGTTGGAGCGGGTGGCTGAACCATTCGCACCGAAGATCTTGTACAGCAACTCTGCCTACGAATACTGGGGCGCGACCGCATCCCTGCTCCATACGACAGCTGATGGAAAGCAGGATGTTCCGCTTCCGGAGAGTACACGCATCTACATGCTCTCGGGCGGGCAGCATGGTCCATCCGGCTTTCCGCCGTCGCGCGGGCGCGCGGTCCACCTGCAGAATCCCAACGACTACCGGCCTGTTGTGCGGGCTTTGCTGGAACGGCTGCGCGAGTGGCTGGTGGACGGCAAGCAGCCACCGCCATCGCGATTTCCGCGGATTGCGGATGGCACCCTCACCAGTCCCGCGAAGTTGAACCGCACCAGCGGAATTGATTTCCCGCGAGCGGCCTTACAGCCGGTGGGCAAGCCAGGAATTGCACTGGTGCCGCAAGTCGATGAGACGGGCAACGATCTTGGGGGAGTTCGCACGCCGGATCTGGCGGTTCCACTGGCGGTCTACGCAGGTTGGAATCTACGCTCGGCGCAGATCGGCCAAAGCGGCGCCCTCATCGGAAATTCCGGTTCTTTTCTCCCATTCTCCCCGCAGCAAGTCGACAAGCGTTACCTCAGCATGCACCTTTATCTTCGCCTTTGGGATGAACAGGCGCAGCTGCTCGCCAAGCAGGGATTGCTGCTCGCCGATGAGATTCCCGCCATGCGGCGCTCGGCGCAAGCGAAATGGGATTGGGTTCATCAGCAGTTGACACAACGCTAGAGCAGTAACCGCAACGAAAGGATAGACGATGCAAGGAGTCGAGCAACTGAGAGCCGCGATGCGCGGCGCGGCGCTGCTTCCCGGCGATGCCGGTTATGACGCAGGCCGGGCGATCTTTAACGGCATGATTGACCGCCATCCGGCGGTGATCGCGCAATGTTCCGGAGTGGCTGACGTGATGCGGTCTCTGGAATTCGCGGTCACTCGCTCTCTGCCACTGTCGGTTCGCTGCGGCGGGCACAGCCTTCCTGGTTATGGCGTTTGCGATGGCGGCGTGATGATTGATCTGGAGCGGATGAATCACGTCTATGTGGATGCCGCAGCCCGCACGGCGCGAGCGCAGGGCGGCGCCAATTGGGGGCAGTTCGATCATGAGACGCAGGCTTTTGGCCTCGCCACCACCGGCGGCCTGGTTCGTTCCACCGGAATTGGAGGACTCACGCTGGCCGGCGGCCACGGCTTCCTGATGCGCCACTACGGGCTTGCTTGTGACAACCTGATTTCCGCGGATGTGCTCACTGCATCGGGGAGTCTGGTGAAAGCCAGCGCAACGGAGAACCCGGAATTGTTCTGGGCGCTGCGCGGAGGCGGCGGGAACTTTGGCATCGTGACTTCCTTTCAATACCAGCTCCATGAGGTGGGACCTATCCTGGGCGGCGTGCTGCTGATTCCATTTGCGGAAGCGAAAGCTCAATTGAAGTTCTACGACAGCTACGCCGCGAACGCGCCGAATGAACTCGGTGTGCTCGCCGCGCTTGCGACCCTTCCGGACGGCACTAAGGCTTTGGTGCATCTGGCGTGCTACTCAGGCAAGCTCGATCAGGGCGAAGAGGTGCTGCGTCCACTTCGCACGCGCTGCACTCCGATAGCGGATCAAATTCAGCCTATGCCATACACAGCTGTGCAGAGTATTGTCGAAAACTTCAACCCACACGGAATGCGGAATTACTGGAAGATGGTTTATCTCGACGAACTCACGGACGATGCCATCGCCACCCTGACGGAGCACTATGCGACCGTGCCCGCCCCGCTGACGCACATTGTGGTCTATTCCCTGGGTGGGCGTGTGGCCGCCGTGCCGGACGCGGATACCGCTGTCTCCTACCGCCGCGCGCGCCATGCGGTGATCGGCATCGGCATGTGGGAAAATCCAGCCGACGACGCCAAGGTCACGGCCTGGGTGCGCGACTTCGCGGCCAAGATGCAGCCGTTCGCCTCAGGGGGCTTCTATCCGAACTACGAAGCCAACGCCGAGGCAGGAGCTTTGGTGGCGGCATTCGGCGAAGAGAAGTATCGCCGGCTTGTCGCCGTGAAGCGGCAGTACGATCCGGCGAACGTTTTCCGTTTGAACCAGAACATCGTTCCCTAACCCAAACGCTCCACGAACACGGAGCGCCCCATAGTGGTGAACAGCGCATTGCGATAGTCGTGCGATTGCACCAGGGACGACGTGGTGTAGACCACAAATAGTTCGCCGGGCTTCACTTCCCGCACTCCCGTGTAGGCTTGCGTCACGCTGGAGCTGATGCGAACCACATCGCTCCAGTTCTCCCCCTGATCTGTGCTGAAGGCAACGAAGTTTCCATGGTCGTGGTAGTCCGGCTTGTGCCCATAGGACATTGCCAGCGTTCCGTCGTTCATTTCGATGATGTCGGGATCGACACCCACCATGTCGCGCTCACGGCCGAAGCGGGAATAGCGGAAGCGCATGGGCTGAATACGGCTCCAGGTGGCTCCTTCGTCATCGGAGTGGCATTCATACATCGGATTCTCACGGCCCGTACGAAGAAGGCAAATGAGCCTTCCTTTGTGCCGCCCCTTCGTGAGCAGCACCAGCACCGGCTCGCCCGGGCCCTCTTGCTCCACCGGATCGGCGGCAATGGTGGAAACGTAGGTCCAGGTCTTTCCCTGGTCGCGGGAACGGATCAACACGGAGCGCGTCTTGCTCATCTTCTCCAGGTACTCCACCGGCATCTTGTCCGCTTCGAACCGGCCGTAGGCAGAGGCGATCAAGTCTCCTCCTGGCAGTTCGATCATGGACCGGCGGATGTAGAAGCGCGAGATCGGCTCCCCGCGATCGTCGAACCCACTCACCTCCGCATCAGGCAGGGAAAGGCTGTAGGGATGCGGGCCATCCACAGTGCGGAATCCATCGCGTGTGATCCAGTAGTTGTGCACAAATCGCTTGTTGCCTACGTGCTCGGCGTGCACATCGAAAACCAGCAGGCGCCCATCGCGCAACTCGACCGCCGTACCTTCGGTGATGGGGCCCTTGCCATGCTTGGGCTCATGCTTCCATTCCTGCCACGTTTTGCGGCCATCATGCGAAACGCCGGTGTAGTGAATCGGGTACTTCCCGCCGGGAGGCCAGCCGCGATGGCCGAAAATGATGGAAGTGCCGTCGCGCAACTGGGTGAGATAGGGCCAGGGGACACCAGCGGCGATGGCTTGTTCACGACCCAAGGTGACCTTCAGTTTTTGAGCCGGCGCCTGGCCCATGGCCAGGCCCGCACCGGTGCAAACAGCAAGAAATCCGCGCCGCCTCACCGGTTCACCACGTTCTGCGCCTCTCCACGCAAATAAGAGAAGACATTCTCGATGGAGAGCGCGAGCCCAGCCTCCAGCACTTCCGGAGTGATTCCGGCACAGTGCGGCGTCAACACCGCGTTGTCGCATTGAGTGAGCGGATGTGCCGGCGGCAGTGGCTCCACGTCAAACACGTCCAATCCTGCGCCGGCCAGGTGCCCGGAGCGTAACGCTTCGATCAGCGCCGGTTCATCAACAATCGGCCCTCGCGCCGTGTTGATCAGGATGGAGCCCGCTTTCATCATCGCCAGTTGCTCTCGCCCTAGGAAGCCCATCGTTTGCGGCGATTGGCGCAGATGAACACTGACGACATCGCTGGTGCGCAGCAGTGTTTCCAATTCCACCAACTCGAACCCAAGGGCAGGATTGGGGTTCATGGTCCAGGCAATTACCTTCATGCCGATCCCTTGGCCCAACCGTGCAAACTGCCTTCCGATCGCGCCCAGTCCAATGATGCCCAGCGTCTTTCCATTGAGTTGAATGGACTGTCCCTTGGCCCATTCGCCCGCCACGGTGCGGTTATGCAACGCGATGATCTTGCGCGCCACAGCCAGCGTCAACATCAGGCAGTGTTCCGCGATTGACACCGCGGCAACCCCAGGAGTGTTGGTCACCGTCACGCCGTGGCGCGTCGCCGCGGGCAGGTCGACGTTGTCAGTTCCGGTGCCCCACAACGAAAGTAGTTTCAACTTCGGACACGAGGCGAACACGCGTTCCGTGAACTTTGAGGAGGACCGGATGTTGATGACACCTTCGAAATCGCGGATGCGTTCGATGAGGGTTTCTTCGGAACCGGGCAGAGAATCGAAATAGGTCACCTGGTGCGTGGCGGTGAGGTCGCGATAGGCTTTGCTGGCTGCCATGACGGCTGGGAAGTCGTCAGGAATGACAAGTGAGAGCATAGACTCCTTAGTCTACATTCCCAGCAGTTGCCGGATCTCGCGCACACCCACATAAGCGAAGAAGGCCAGAGCCGCAATCAGCACCGCGTTCAGCCACAGCGAGGCGCGGAACTTCGATCCCACCCATTCCACCCGGTTGTTCATGATCAGCAAGGTGAGCGCAAGCAATGGCAACAGCATTGCGCCCGTCAGTCCGAACGCAAGCTGCAACTGCTTCACAGGCCACCGCACAAGAACCAGCGGGATTGTTCCCAAACAAATCAGAAAGACCCGATAATGTTTTGAGCGATCCAGGCCATCCAGGGAGCCCGGAACGCGTTGCCGCAAACGGTGGAAGTCGGCGTAGAGATAAGGGAGGCTCTGCCAGACTCCCAGCAATGCGGAGAACACTGCCGCCCAGAATCCGACGAGAAAAATCCACTATCCGGCCGGACCCAAACTGCGCGCCAATTGCGCGGCCAGCAATAAGGCCAGTTCCGTGCCCTGTCCCCGCACCTGCACGCGCGAGCCGATGGTGACGACGGCCAATCCAAACACTCCGATAACGGCGTAGGACAACAGCAAGTCGAAACGGCAGTCGCGCAGCCCTTGCTCACCGGTGCGGCCTTCTTCCCGAATCCAGTATCCATAGCTCACTAATGCCATCGTTCCGCCAATCGCGCCGATCAGACCCACTACCCAGCGGCTGCCACTCGCCGGCATGGACGGCACCAACCCGGCAAGTACGGCACTCCAATCCGGAGCCAGCAGAAACGCCGTGCTCACGATGGTGAAGAACATCGCGCCTACACACACCGCAAGCACTCGCTTCAGCGCTTCGTAGCCGCCAAACCAGATCATGAGCACGCCACAAATCGAGTGAATCCCCGCCCAGACCATGCGCGAGGTCTGCGCATCGCCCAGTGGAAAGATGCCTGTTGCGGCAACTCCGCAAGCGCTCGCCAGCATCCCGCCAGTAACCAGCGCGAACAGCAACAGGTAAGGGAAGAATATCCACTGGATCCAACCGCCCAGACGAGTGACCCAGCCTTCCAGCAGCGTGGCGCCGGTGGCCATCTGCCATCGCGCGATTCCTTCGGTCAATGTCCATTTCAATAGCACGCCGGCCGGCACTGCCCACAGAACGGCTGTTCCACCTTCCGCGCCAGCCAGGCTGCCCGTTAATATGTCACCAGCGCCGACACTGGTGGCGGTGAGGAGTATCGCCGGACCAATCGCGCTCCATCGCAACCGTGCCATGCGCTAGAGGATATCGCGTCTGTCGGCGGCAATGCCAATTATTGACACTTGAAACGCAGTTTGACGCGAACCACAGTGGCCCGGCGAACGTCAATACATATGAAAGGAGATGGTCATGAGAGTCATCCAAACGGCCATCTTGGCGCTGCTTGCCGCCACATTCGCCAACGCACAATCTAATTTACCTGCCCTGCGTGCGGATATCCCATTCGCATTCGAGATGCGAGGAGTCACGCTAACTGGGGGAGAGTACAGGATCGACTTTTCTGAGAACCGGAGTTGGATCACCGTGAAGTCCATGGAGAACGCGCGCGACTCCGCTCTCGGGGTGACGTTTTCCGTCACTCTCGACAAAAAGACACCGGGCGAAGCGAAGCTCGTGTTCAACAAATACGGCGATCGTTACTTCCTTTCGCAAATCTGGCACCCGGCCATCGCTCGTGAGCTTCCGAAATCGAAACAGGAACGTGAATTGGTCACTTCCCGCGTGGTTGCCCAGATTCCGGTTCGTGTCGTAGTTGCCGCAAAGGTGATGCGCTAACGTTGCGCCACACCGGGCGGCGAACGCGCCCATCCGTGCTCCGAGCCTTGGGCGCGTTTCCTCTCAACTCATTCGCTGTACTCGTGCGTAGTATGCCCCGCAAAGATCCGTGCCGGCTTCATCCTGAAACCAGCCATGCATTTGGGTTCGTGTTCCCAGCTTCAGCTTGACGCGGAACACAACACTCGTCTCCCCGAGTTTGGCCTTCGCCGCAAAACTTTGGCCTGCAATGGACAACTTCGCCCCTGCTATGGGAAACGCCTTTCCTTCGGCAAGCGCGCCATACGTCAGCTTCTGCGGTGGCCGCGACGCGTGCAACGGCAGCGGATCGTGAAACGGCCACCGGGCGAGGGCGATTTCGTATTCTCCATCGCGATCCACCAAAACGTTCCAGGGCCCGCCCTGCGGACCAGCGGCTCCACTCAGCACCGCATTCGGATTGTCGCAATAGATGTCCTGCCAATCGGCGCTGCACAAGTGGACAGGGTTCTGTTGTGGCGCACCAATCACGATAGGCACATACTCGCGCAATCCAGGTTCCACGCGGCCCCACCAATTCTCGTAGTGGGCCCGCATCTTCTGAACGACCTCAGCGTTTTGTGCGGCGATGTCCCGCTTCTCGCCGGGATCGTCCTGGAGATTGTACAACTCGGTCCCGTTCACCAGGCGCCACTTGCCCCAGATGACACAGGATTCCCACTTCTTCAAAATCTGCCCGTACTGTACCACCAGCATCCTGTCTTCCAACTGCTCCGCTTCGCCACGCAGTAGTTTCGCCAGACTTGCGCCATCAAATCGCGCTCCCGCAGGTATTGGCAATCCACAAAGCTCCACCAGCGTGGGAAGCAGATCCTGCACCTGTGCCGGAACAGAAGAATCGGAAGGCGCTTTCAGCTTGCCGGCGGGCCAGCGCACGAAACACGGAACTCGATGTCCGCCGTGGTACAACTGCGTTTTCCTGCCCCGCATCCCGGCGTTAAAAACATTCACTCCCCCGGTGCCCCCGTTGTCGGTGAGGAAGATGTAGATCGTGTTCTCCTTCAAACCATTCTGTTCCAGGAATGTTTCCAGCTTCGCCATATTTTCGTTCAGGTTGGAAATCATGCCGAAGAAATTGGCGGCCTGCCTGGCCCCTGTGTATGGCTTGGAGTACTTCGGATCCACCCAGGCCGGCCCATGCGGTGTGTTGGTGGGAAGGTAGCAGAAAAACGGCTTCTTGCGGCGCATGCTATCGGCCATGAACTGCATCGCTTCCGTGAACCAGAAGTCGGTGCAATATCCTTCGAACTTCTTCGGCACACCGTTATCCTGATAGCGCCCGTTGGCATAGTCGTTGCCAAGCTCCACCGCCGAACTGATTCCGAATCCGTGGTGATACTTGGCTACGTCGAAGCCGCGGTCCATCGGCCGGTAAGGGTACGTATCCCCAACATGCCACTTCCCGAACACTCCCGTTGCATAGCCGCTGGCCCGGAACAACTCCGGCATCATGAGAATACCCCGGCGTACGATCGCCCTTCCTGCGGTCACTGAGGTGGCGCCGTTGTGCAACGCATCCCAGCCCGTCAGCAACTGCCCGCGCGTGGGAGTGCACATCGGAGCCGAATGAAAATCCGTGAACCGAACGCTTTCCCCATGTAGCCGGTCCATGGCCGGTGTCTTCAAGATCGGATTCCCGTGGCAGGAGAGATCACCGTAGCCTTGATCATCCGTCATGAGGATGATCACGTTGGGCTTCGTGCGATTCTGGCTGAGCGCAGGGAAAGCGGCGGCAGTGCAACCGAGGAAGCCGCGGCGGGTCAGTGGCGTGGCAGTGGGAATCATGTCCGAGTCCAGTGTATCCAAAGCCGCCTGGAGACATTTGATATATACTCCTCCAAAGGTCTTTATGCGTTACACCCTGTCGGTTGTATTTGCTCTGTTGGCGATGGCCAACATTTCCCTGGCGCAGGAGTCGCGTGCGTCGATCTTGGGCCGAGTCAGCGATCCCACCGGCGCAGCCGTGGTGGGCGCCACGGTGCGTGCCACCAATACCGCTACCAACACCGCGGTCAACACCCAAACCAACGAGAGTGGCAGCTACGATATCCCCTACCTCATCTCCGGCGTGTACAACGTCACCGTGGAGATGGCGGGCTTCAAGAAGTATGTGCGTGAAGCCGTGCAACTACGCATCGGCGATCGCATCACACTCGATATTCCCCTCACCTTAGGAGATGTGGCGGATTCCGTGATGGTCACTGCGGAGACACCCGTGCTGACGGCTGCCTCGGCGGACATGGGCCTCGTGATGGAGCAGCGCCGCGTGCAGGAACTTCCGGTCGTCGGAGGTAACCCGTTCTACCTGACACGGCTCACCGCGGGCGTGCTCTCCAACGGCGGGCGCAGCGCAGGCAACGCCATGGACAACGGCGGCGCAACGGGCATCATCGTCAACGGCACCCGCAGCAATTCGAGCGAAGCCACCGTCGACGGTTCGCCTGTCATGACCAATCGCAACGCTTCCTTCTCGCCACCGCAGGACCTGGTGCAGGAGTTCAAGGTGAACACCGCCACTTACGATGCGTCCATCGGTCACGCTGCCGGCGCGATGACGAACGTCAGCATGAAGTCTGGCACGAATGTACTGCATGGCACCGGTTTCCTGGACCGCTCCGATCTGCGTGCCGTTCCCTGGCACACGAACAACTTTCTTTACAACCCACGCAACAACATCGCACCCGAAGATCGCGCCAAACAAATTCCCACTTGGTTGCATCGCCGATGGGGCACCACGATGACGGGACCTGTCTGGATCCCCAAAGTCTATGACGGGCGCAACAAGACTTTCTGGACCTTCGGCTTTGAGGATCTGCTCATCCAACGCAACCTTTCCTTTACGGGCACCGTGCCAACCGAAGCGCAGCGGCGGGGCGACTTCTCCGACTTGCTGAAGTTGGGCGCGCGCTATCAGGTGTACGATCCCTTCACCACGGTGGCCGCCGCCAACGGACGCTTCAGCCGCACTCCTCTTGCTGGCAACATCATCCCGGCCAGCCGCGTGGATCCTGTTGGCGCGAAGATTGCCAGTTACTTCCCGGCGCCCAATCAATCCGGACTCAACGCCGAAGAGCGCAACAACTTTTTCATCACCCAGCAGATCAACCGCGAAAACTACCTCTACACATCGCGCGTGGACCACACGTTCTCTTCAAAGAACCGGTTCTTCACACGCTGGTTTAATCAGCAGCACGACAACTATGCCAACCGCCTGGGGAATATCACCAACATTGAGATCCTTGACCGCACGGCTTGGGGCGCCGTCGTCGACGATGTGCATGTATTCAATCCCGGCCTGCTGCTCAATATCCGCTACGGCATCAATTTTGAGAACAACACCAATAGCGGAGGCAGCCAGGGGTTTGATCTCACTTCACTCGGCTTCCCCTCCAGTCTTGTGACGAACATCGTGAACAAGCTGGGTCCCAATGGGATTGCGTTCCCCAACGTTCAGGTGGATAACAACGGGTTCACGGCGCTCAGCCGCAATGGCGGCGATACGGCATCCACCAACTACAGCACCGCATCCGCCACACTGACGAAGATTACCGGTGCGCATAGCACGAGGATCGGCGCTGAGTATCGTTTGATGCGCGAATCCGCGTTCAACTACGGCTTCGCCGCTCCGCAACTCGTCTTCAATCCCGTGTATACCAACGGCCCGCTGGACAACGCAGCGGCCGCACCCATAGGCCAGGGACTGGCTTCCATGATGTTCGGCATCGCCAGCGGCGGCACGATCAACAACAACGCATCCTCAGCGCAACAAAGCAGCTATTGGGGACTCTTCGTGCAGAATGATTGGCGCGTCACTTCCAAACTCACGGTGAATCTCGGTGTGCGTTACGAATATGAGGCGCCAGTGACGGAACGGTATAACCGGACCATCCGCGCCTATGACTTCGTCACTGCCAACCCCGTTTCGCAGCAGGCGCGCGCCAATTATGCCACCAGTCCGATTCCTCAGCTGCCCGTAACGGCTTTCACCACCATCGGTGGGTTGCAGTTCGCCGGTGTCGGTGGGCAGCCCCGCGGTTTGTGGAACGCCGACCGGAACAACTTCGCTCCTCGCATCGGACTCGCCTACTCCCTCAATCCGAAGACCGTCATCCGCACCGGATACGGCATCTTCTATGACGTGCTCGGTGTGGACCGCAACGACGTGAATCAGGGCGGGTTCAATCAGCCGACGAATCTCATTCCCACCATCGACAATGGCCAGACCTTCACTGCCACACTCCGCAATCCATTTCCGAACGGGATCGATGACGCTACTGGCGCTGCCGGTGGGTTGAATACCTTCCTCGGCCGTGCCGTGACGTTCTTTGCCGAGAAGCCCGTCAATCCGTACAATCAGCGCTGGTCGTTTTCCCTGCAGCGCCAGTTGCCGCAGAGCATCGTGCTGGAAGCCGCTTATGTCGGCAACCGTGGGACCAAGCTTGGGGTCACGCGTGAGTTGAACGCCATCCCGCAGCAGTACCTTTCCACTTCGGCTGTGCGCGATCAGCCTGTCATCGACCTGCTGACTCGCCAGGTGTCCAATCCGTTCTTCGGCATCCCACAATTCAATGGGACCGGCCTTGCCAACCGCAACATTGCCGTTTCGCAACTGGTGCGTCCCTATCCGCACTTCACCAGTGTCCAGGCACGCTTCCCTTCGGGTTTCTCCTACTATCATTCGCTCCAATTAGGCGCCGAAAAGCGCATGAGCGGGGGCCTCAGCTTTCAGCTCAGTTGGACCTACTCCAAATTTATGGAGGCCATCGCCTATCGCAACGACACCGATACGCTGCCGGAAAAGGTGATCTCCGACCAGGACTTCACCCATCGCTTCGTGCTCAGCACCATCTATGAATTGCCTGTTGGGCGCGGGCGCCGTTTCGGTGCGAAAATGCCCTTCCTTGCGGATCTCGTGGTCGGCGGTTGGCAGTTGCAGGGTTGGTTTGAAGGCCAGTCTGGCGACACTCTCGGTTTTGGGAACGCGATTTTCAACGGCAATCTCCACGACATCGAACTACCTGTTTCCCAACGCCGCAACGAACGCTGGTTTAATACCGATGCTGGCTTCAACCGCAACTCGGGTCAGGTACTGCAATTCAACATGCAGGGTCTCAGCAATCGCTTCACCGGCATTCGCGCCGACGGCATCAACAACTTCGACCTGTCCCTGTTCAAGAACGTGAAGATGAAGGAAAAGTACACGGCGCAGTTCCGGCTGGAGAATTTCAACGCCCTCAATCACGTGCAATTCGACCGGCCGAATACCACTCCGGTTAACGCGGCATTCGGCACCATTACCGGCGAGAAAGGGCACGGCCAGCGTCAGATCACGCTCGGCGTGAAGTTCCTATTCTGAGCGCGCTGTATTAGCATGTGTGCATGCTGTCTCGCAGAAAGTTCCTTGCTGCCATGTCTGCCCCGCTGTGGGCTCAGGCTCGCAAGCCTAATCTCGTTCTCATAGTTTCTGACGACCATCACTGGCAATGCTTGGGTGCGGCGGGCAATCCGAACATTCAAACGCCGAATCTGGACAAGCTGGCCAATCGCGGCGTGCTGTTCACAGACGCCGTGATCTCCACTTCGCAATGTGCGCCAAGCCGCGGGATTCTGCTTTCCGGCCAGGAAAGCTATCAGACCGGCCTTGATAGCAACGGGCACACCGAGTTCCGTACGTTTCGCGGAGCTACGGTAGTGGAACAATTGCGCCGCGCTGGTTATGAAACCAATCTCGTCGGCAAATGGCACATCACTCCAACGCCGAAGGATTGCGGATTTACGAAGGCGCCCCTGTGGATGCAGCCTGCGGCCATGCCGTATGTCAATCCGCCTCTGCGCCACGGATTGGATGCCAGCGAAGACGCTCCGGAAACCGGGCTCACCACCGAAGTCTTCACTCGCGAAGCGGTGAATGTCATCCGCCAGGCCAAGCAGCCCTATCTGCTTTGGCTCACCTACAACGCGCCCCACACTCCCTGGACCGCCAGTGAGCCGTTCCGCAAACTGTACGAAGGCAAGAACGCGTCACTTGCGCCGCCCAATCATCCCAAGCCGCAACCGAATGCGCGCGCCGCGCCGCTGCAGAAAGCGCTCAAGAAGAAGGGTGGTGGACCAACCATGGTGCGCCCCGATGGTGTCTACGATTGGGAGACCTATTACGCTGTTCTCTCCGAACTGGACGCCAACATCGGCAAAGTGATCGACGCGTTACAAGCCGCGGGCCAGTGGGACAATACCCTGATCCTGTTCCTTGGTGATAACGGCTTCCTCTGCGGCAGCAAAGGACTGCAGGGGAAAGTTCAGCCTTGGGAAGAGTCCATTCGGATTCCATTCCTTGCCTCGGGTGGCTTAGTGAAGGGTGGACGCAAGAGTTCATCTCTGGTGGCCTCAGTCGATGTGCCGGCCACGTTGCTCGATTACGCCGGCATCCGTTCGTCGCACAAGATGTCCGGTCTCAGTTTTCGCCCCGCGCTGAACGGCGGAGCATTCTCTCGGGATGCTTCGTTTTCCTCCTGGAACGATGGGCGTGTGGAAGCGCTGTTTGCCAATATGTCCGTGGAGCCCTATCGCGCTGTGCGCACGCAGAAGCTGAAGTACATTCTCTGGGAGTCCGGCAAACAGGCGCTCTTCCAACTCGACTCGGATCCCTTCGAGGAGAAGAATCTGGCCAGTGATGCGCAGCACGCCGGTTTGCTCAAGGCGATGCAAGCGCGCCTGCGCAGCCGGATGAAGGAGACTTCCGATCCGGCTGCAGCCTGGCTTCGCTCCTAACGCAATACGTTCCGCAGAAAGTCGCGAGCATTGCGAACATTCTGCTCGCGCGACACCCCAGGCACGGGATTGCCCTCGAGTTCCGCAATCACCCAGCCTTGCCATTTCTGTTTACGCAGCGCCGCCAGTGCGCTCTTGACATCGACATCGCCGGTGCCGATGGTGACCTGCGTATTGGCGTCGCCCTTCCAGTCCTTGACATGCACGGCCGCAATACGCCCGTGATGCTCACTACAGAAGCCTGCCGCGTTGACTCCTGCCCGCGCCGCATGCCCCACATCCACCAGCAGCTTCACCGTCGAGTTGCGCAGCAGGAAACGGAACTCCTCAAAATTGTTTCGAGCCTCTTCCACGTGGTTGTGCACCAGCAACTCGACACCGGCTTTCTTGCAAACGCCGGCTAGACGCTCGATGGCGGCGGCCTTGGCCGGCCACAGTGCCGGATCCTTCCCCGCATTAGGGCTCAGCATCGCGTACTGGCCGCCCAGCGCCTTCACCCCAGCGGCGACATGCGCGAACAATGCCTCCGCCTTCGCAACCTGCTCCGGCGTGTGCAGCGCCGCGCCTGCGTGCAGTCCGATCAATTCCATCTTTCGCTTGGCGATCTCGGCCCGCAGCGGAGCAGGATTAGCGAAGCCCGCCTCCAAGCTGATGTAGTTCGTCTCAAAGCCCGCATATCCCGCCGCGGCCATGTCGTCAAGGTAAGTGAGGAACTGCGGCACATCGCGAGTCGGCGCGGCATACGACCGGCTCTGACAGCCCACGCGGATCCGATCCGCAGCCGCAAGGCTCGCGGCGGCGGTACTAAGAAGGAACGTTCTTCTTCTCATCATGCAGGTTCGGATAATATTCTATAGATTCCTCTACAGGAGCAACATGCTGCATTCGCGCCGCCGTTTCCTCAACTACCTTGCCGCCAGTCCTGCCCTGGCGCAGGAAGTCCCACCGCCTGTGGCTGCCACGCCCGCCGAAGCGCTGAACGTCTTCGATTTCGAAGCTGCCGCGCGTAAGGCACTCCCGCCGGCCCACTACGGCTATCTTGCCGGCGGAGTGGATGATGACCTGACACTCCGCGCCAATCGCCAGGGCTTCGAACGCTTGCAGATCCGTAGCCGCCGTTTGATCGATGTCTCCAAAGTGGACATGCGGGTCGAGTTGTTCGGCCGTACGTGGGACACTCCGATTATCCTCGCGCCGGCCGGCAGTCTGAACGCGTTTCATGCCGATGGCGAGGTCGCCGTCGCCCGTGCCGCGGCCAGGCGCAAGGCGCTGCAGATTCTCTCCACGGTTACCACCCGTCCCATCGAAGAAGTGAACAAAGCGCGCGGCGAGCCGGTCTGGTTTCAGCTCTACGCGCCGCCGGATTGGGAGAAAACAAAAAAGATTGTGGCCCGCGCCGAAGCGGCTGGCTGCCCGGTGCTGGCGCTCACCGTCGATCGCCCCGGTCCGCGGAACTCGGAGACCGAACTGCGCTACAAGAAGCTCGACTCCCGCAATTGTCTCACCTGCCATCCTGTGGGCCGCTTCTACGATCGCAAGCCCATGTTCGCCGGTATGGACATGGTGAATCAAAAGCACACCAACTCCGGGATGAACTGGCAGTTTGTGCAACGCCTCAGGGACATCACAAAGATGAAGTTCATTCTGAAGGGAATCGAAGCTGCCGAGGACGCATCGCTGGCGGTGAAGGCCGGTGTCGATGCCCTCATCGTCTCCAATCATGGCGGCCGCGATAGCGATGCGGGCCGCGGCACCATCGAAGCGTTACCGGAAGTAGTCGCCGCCGTCGGTGGGCGCATCCCGGTCCTAATGGACGGCGGCATCCGTCGAGGCACAGACATATACAAAGCGCTCGCTCTTGGCGCCCGCGCCATTTGCATCGGACGCCCCTATCTATGGGGCTTGGGCGCATTCGGCCAGCCGGGCGTGGAACGTGTTCTGGAAATCCTCACCCAGGAACTCGACCTCATTCTGCGAGCAGCGGGCACGCCCCGCATTGCCGCCATCAACTCCGGTTCTATCGTTCGCCGCTGAAAGGAAACCATGCTCACTCGCCGGGAACTTCTCTTCGCCTCATTGGCTGCGCCGCTTCGTGCGGCCACGAAACCCAATATCGTTTTCGTCTTCAGCGACGATCATCATTTTCAGTGCCTGGGCGCGGCGGGAAACCCGCATATCCATACGCCAAACCTCGACCGTTTGGCGAAGGATGGCCTTTTGTTCACCAACGGCATCATCAGCACCTCGCAGTGCGCTCCCAGCCGCGGCATCATGCTGACAGGGCGCGAAATCTACCAGACCGGCCTCATCAGTAACGGCCAAATCCGCTTTCAGAACAACGTGAAGCCCACGGCCATTGAGCAATTGGCCCAGGCTGGCTACGACACCATTCACATCGGGAAATGGCATATCGGGCCTGAACCGGGCGAGTGCGGTTTCGCCCGTTCTCCTCTCTGGCTCCGCGGCGGCGGCAGTGTTTATCGTGATCCTAAACTGCGCCGTGGACAGCAGGGAAAGGACGAAACCGTGCCAGGCCACATCACGGACCTGTTCACCGATGCTGCGATTGCCGCCACAAAGGAAGCCCGTCAGCCGTTCTTCCTTTGGCTCACCTACAACGCGCCGCACACGCCCTTGTATGCCACGGAAAACTACCGCCGCCACTATGCGGGGAAAGACAGCCAGCAGATTGCTCCCCCGCTTCATCCTCCTGGCGGCAGCAAGTTCGATTGGATCACCTATTATTCCGTCATCACCCATCTCGATGAGGCCGTCGGCCGCTTAGTGGCGGCGCTGAAGGCTCAAGGGCAATGGGACAACACGGTGCTGTTCTTCATCGGAGACAACGGCTACACGGCCGGTTCGCGCAATTGGAAAGGCAAGGTCTATCAGTGGGACGAATCGGTGCGTGTTCCCTACCTTGCTTCCGGCGGCGCCGTCAAAGGGCGCGGCAAGGTGGAGGATCCCGTCGCCAGTGTCGATGCAGTGGCCACTTGGCTCGATGTCGCCGGCATCAAACCGGCTCACGCACTGGCGGGGCGCTCACTTCGCAGTTATCTCGATACGGGCAAAGGTAAATTGGACGCGGCGTTCAGTTCCTGGGATGATCCTCGCGCCGAAGGGCTGGCAGCGAAAGTGGCCGTCGAGCCCTATCGCCTCATCCGCACGAAACGCCACAAGCTTGTGGTGTTCGCCTCAAAGAAGCAAAGTCTTTTCGATTGCGTGGCCGATCCCGGGGAAACCAACGATCTCATCGCGGACACCAAACTCCAGTCCGTTCGCGATGATCTGCGCAAGAAACTCCGTGCGCGCATGCAGGCAACGTCCGATCACGCTATCGCCTGGCTTTGATCAGAAGTTCGGCTTCGCACTCTTGCGTGGCAACAGAATCGTCTTATAGTCGTTCCAGTTCGCCACTACGACATAGGCGCCGAACGCCAGTGCTCCAAACGCCAACAGCACTACGCCGCTGACAGAGGCGTAGTGGACCCATGGCGCCCTCGGATCCGCGTCGAAGAACACTTTCGCAAACTCACGCCCGAAGTTCATTCCAAAGAAGCCCGTAAGAATCGCGCCGGCGCCGAAAATCAGGCTTAACATCGCCAACCGGTTCACCGCTTCCGTGTTCCGGAACTGGAAGTAAGTGTGCATCGAAGCATTGAGTTTCTCCACCTCTTCTTCGATCTCTTCCTTCATTACCTGCGTGCGGTATTCGCGGCATTGCAGCAGGAAGTGATCGATCTCTTCTTCCTTGTTCGCAAGTTCGTCGAAGTACCAGTAGTTGGCGAAATGGAGAAAGTCCGCCCGCAGGTCGTTCGCCAGTTGAATGTTCTCGAGTGAGAGATTCCCGTCCTGCTGATCGATGTACAACACCTTCGAGACCTGCGCGCTGATCTCCGCAAAATGCAGCAGCGTCGCACGGTAGAACAACGCCACCATCGCCATCAGGTAGTAACGGCCGTCGAACATGCGGTGAATGAGGAAACCTTCGCGCAACTCGTGTTCGTCGCAATCGAAATTGCCGATGCACACCGTGATGTTGGAATAGCTGGTGGCGCCGTAGTAGGTCCCCTGATGCGCCCAACGCGTGTACAACTGGCGCATCATCTGCTGGCGCACGAAATACTTGTCGTAGCGGTAGTCGTCACCATCGCGATCGACAAATAGGAAGCGGCTGAGCAGGATCCGGTATTCTTCACTGGCCACATAGTTGTCGGGAAGCGTGGAAGGGTCGAGCGCGGCATATGTAAACACGATCATCCGCTCATCCAGCACCGGTTCGAATTCATCCTTGTCGTAGTCGGCGAAGTACAGCAGAGAGGTGATCGTCTTCGACAAGGGCGGCAGAAAGCCCTGCATTCCGGTGCAATCCGCGAAATGCTCTTCGGCCAGAACCTGATCCTTACCATCCCGGTTCTGTAGGATGGCAAAGCGGGAAGGGAAGCGGCCCTCGCGGATCTGCCTGCTGGAGGAAGGGTACACCTTGCGCATCGTCTCATTGATCCACAGCGCCTGTGCAACCGGAAGTTTGTACGCCTCAACGCCAAGTGTAAGGATGCCGATTCCATTGGCAAACAGAAACAGTCGCAGGTCGGTGATTTGAACGCGCGCCGATCGCCCCTTGTTGTCCTGCGCTTCCAGAAACAGGCGTTTCTCTTCCAGAGGGATGTGATAACACCGCAACAGCGACTCACCCGACTCCGGTGTTCCCGCGCTGTCGAAGAACACCCGGCGCACAAACGGATGGAAGAAGACCATGTCCTGATACGCGGGTGAGTCCATATCGAACCGCGTATAGGCTGCCCTCTTCCATCCGCCAATATTCGCTACCAGCGGCGAATCCGCCGCATTGTGATGTGCCGCAATCCAATTATCCAGGCCGTCGATCCAATGTGTCGTCGATGACCACGCCCCACTATGATTGGTCTGAACCGCCCTCTTATCAATGGAGAAGGGAAACAGGAAGTACGTGTGCAGATGCAGAATGTCTACCGGTGTTCCCTCACGAAATGCCATCGCGGCTCATTATAGCGGTTCCCTTGTCATCACTGCCGTTCCTATAGAGCCGGAGGCGGAGGCGGCGGCGGCCCGTCCGACAACGTGAAGTTCACATCCACCATCGTCAACACCGATACGGGATTGCCGTTCAGCAGGGTCGGCTGGTATTCCCATTGCCGCACTCCATCCAGAGCGGCCTGCACCAGCATGGGATGCCCTGCGACCAACTCCACGTTGGACACCTTGCCGTCCGGAGCGATGGTGACGCTGAAGCGCACCGTGCCTTGAATCCGCGCTGCTTTTGCCTCTGGCGGGTAGATGACCTTGCCCTGCTTCACCAGCTTCGCCGATTGCACATTGCCGCCGATACGGATGGTCTGCGGCGTTGTGGAGATGCGCAACACCTGATCTTCGCTGAAGGAAACACTGTATCCCGGCGCGACTTCGGTGACTGCCCGTTGGATCTCTTTCACTGTATCCGCGTACAGGGTTTCGCCCTCTTTCACCGGCAACCGGGGCAGCATTCGTGCCTGCACTTCCGCCGGCACCTTGTCGAATTCCACGCGCCGCAAGGCGCCCAGAGCCAGCCGTTCTCCGGAGTCCTTCACCAGACTGAACGTCATGTCGATCTCCGAACGGGTGGGATAGCCGCCCGCTTCAAACTGCCACTGTAGTACCGCCTGCATCGCGGCACGCCGCAGTTCTTCCGGCCCGCTCAGCACCTTCGCGTCGGAGACCACGCCGCGGGCATCGATGTTTACCTCCATCGACACCACTCCTTCGATCCGTTTCACCTTGGCAATGGGTGGATACTCGGCACGCACTTTGTGCAGCACCTTCGGTCCGCTCTTCGGCGTTCCTTCGCTCGTGGCGCCGCGGCTCTCCTGAGCGCGCGCCTTCATCGGGAGTAATGTAGACACCATCACTCCTGCCAGCCCCAGCACTGCCGCGCTCGCCGTCAGTGTCATGGCCATTCGTTTCGCATTCATTGGATTCACCTCTTTCAAGATTGTGGCCACGCGTTGGGCCAGTTGACGTTTGCGCAGAAACAATGGAGCGGGCACGAAGTCAGATGATGGCTTTAATCCCGCCGCTGCCAGCAATGTCTGCAAATAGGCTTCCCGGTTCCCCGTCTCGCGGATGGCTTCCATGTCCACCACCTGCTCACGCTCCACCTCGATGCGATGCAGCAGAAACCACACTGCTGGGTGAAACCACAGCACTGCTCGCAACACCTCTTCACTCACCGCGTATAACCAGTCATTGCGCCGCACATGCGCCATTTCATGAGCAATCACAGATTGCCGCTCAGCGTCGCTCATGTGGGCGAAGTCTTCCGGCAGCAATACGACTGGATGCAACCAGCCGAAAGTCACCGGTGTGTTGAGCTCTCCGCATACGCGGAACTCTGCTTCCCGCCAGGAACCGTGCATGGGCCGGGAGCGCCGCCGGTACAGTGCGATTCGCACGACCCCTAGTGCCAGCCGCCCCAGGAACAATGCCGTTCCCGCAGCCAGAATCCCGGCGAGGAGTTCAACCCACGGCACCGGCCTTGCCACCGGAGCCGTGGGTGTGTTCCACGCTCGAGCCATTCCTACCGTAATAGACACCGCATCCTCTTCCGGAGTTTCCCAACGGCCGAAAAACGGCAAAATCAAGGCGAGAAACAATGTCAATTGCCAGTGCAACAGGCGTGCTCGCGGATCGGTCTTCTTGAGGAACAGCGCCACGAACGACGCAGCCAGCACGACCACACCAAACTGCGCCGAATACAGAAGCAGATTTTGCATGAAGTGCGTCATGGCCGCCTCCGTTCCTTCAGCATCCGCTCAATTTCGGTGATTTCCACATCCGAAAGATGCCGCTCCTCCACCAGGTGCATCACCAGGGGCTCCGCGGAACCATTGAAAACACGCTCCACGAAGTCGCGCACCATATTCTTGATTACCGCCGACTTCGGCTTTGTGGGCTTGTACACATGCGCCTTATCGTCGGACCGCTTCTTCAGGTGGCCCTTCTGTTCCAGAATCTTCATCATCGTCATCACGGTGGTGTACGCCACTTTGCGGTGTTCGAGTAGGGTCTCGTAAACATCCCGCACAGTGGCTTCCTCCCGCGCCCAGACGATCTTCATGATCTCTAGTTCCTGCTCGGTGAGAGTCGTCGTTCGCTGCCTCATACTAATTTTTTAGTATGAGTCCGTTAGTATGTCAAGGTAAATTTGTTGCTGATGCGCGTTGTGTCCGGCGACTGCGCTACTCCACCCGGTTCAAAGCCTTGATGCGGAAGAACGGCTTATCCTTCTCCGCTGGATCCTGCAAGAACTCCTGGCTCGTCTTCGCCGCATCGTAATCCCGCCACAGCCAGATCATCTCTTCCGCCATCTCCACATTGCCGCCGTTGCGCGAATGCGAGCCATTCCCCCACACCATCTTGAAGTCATAGCCTTTCAACTTCAGGCTGTTCACCAGTGCCAGATTTGTCGCCGGCCACGACCCGTGATCGTTCTCCAAATCTCCGAAGCCATCCTGCAGGTAAATACGGATATTCTTCTTGGGCGACTTGCGGATCAGATAGGGGAAGATGTGGCCGCCATCCTTCTCCGTGAGGCCGTCGGAATCGCGCTGCTTCCACTGGATGCTGGTGAAACTGCCGATGCGCGACACCACGCGAGCGAAATCACCGGTTCGCCACCATGCCGCATTCAACGCGCAGATAGCTCCCGAAGAATCCCCGGCAATCGCACGGCTGTAGCCATCCTGGCGCAGATTGTATGTCTTGCCCACCTCCGGCAAGATCTCCTCCAGTACATAGCGAGCGAAGCGGTCGTCCACCGAGTCATATTGAATGCTGCGCCACCGCCGCCCATCTTTCAATCCAGGCGACACCAGAACCTGAATGATCACCGGAATCTTCTTCTCATGCGTCAGGTTGTCCCAGACATTCAAGGCTCGTGATCCACTATCCCGGTTGATATGCACTTCGCCGTCCGTCCAGAACATCACCGCCGCCGGTGTGCCGGGCTGATACTGTGCCGGAACGTAAACCCAGTAATCCGCCACCATTCCTTCATAGACCTTCGATGTATGGCTCAGCTTCTCCGTCAGCTTCCCCTGTGGTACTCCCGGTTTCAGATAGTGGTATTCGCTGTATGCCATCACATCCGTGCGTCCACCGAATTGTTTGCCGTCCACCAGGTAGTGGAAATTGTGCGTCCGGCTGGTGGCCAGCTTCGTCTTCGCCGACCACTGATTGGCGGCCCCTTTCACCTTCGTCATCCGTGGTCCGGGCTGGTCGTCAATCACCAGCTTCGGCTCGCTGGCCGACTCCACCTGAAATACAAAATCACCACCCTTGGCGGAATAGGCTGTGCCCTTCTTCACCTCTTCCGGCTTCCATTCCGGCGAGGCATTCTGCGCGCCCAGCGCATTGACAAACAGGGTCAGAAAAAGGATCGGCTTCATAGAGATTCTTTACAGTATGATGGAAAACGCCTATGAATCGCCGGGATGCGTTCCGCTCTTTGATGAGCTTTGTGTCGGCCTCGCCGCTCTTTGCCCAAAACCAGGATCTGCTGGGCCCTGTCAACGTCCATGAGTTCGAAGCGCTTGCCAAACGCAAGCTCCACAAACTGGCCTACGACTTCATTGCCGGAGGCGTGGAAGACGAACTCACGCTGCGTGCCAACCGCGAAGCTTACAAGCATTGGTATCTCGTACCGCGCGTGATGACAGACGTCAGCAAAGTGGACACCTCCACCGAGATCTTCGGAGTGAAGGTGCCGGCCCCAATCCTCGTTGCGCCCACTGGCGGTAAGAATCTCGTGCTCCCCGATGCCGAAACAGTAGTGGCGCGTGCCTGCGCCAAGACCACAACGCTGTTTTGCACAGGCAGCGGAGCGGAGCGCGCCGTGGAAGACGGCACCGCCATTCACTGGTGGAGCAATACCACTGGCCAACCCACCAGGGATACGGCACAAAGCTATGCCCGGCGCATTGAAGAACGGGGCGCAAAAGCTATTACCGTAACCGTCGACAATCAGTACCAATCCAATCGCGACCGCAACAACCGCAATCGTTTCGACTACGGCTATATGTCCACTGGGGTGCTTGCCGAAGATGAGAAGCGCAAGCCACGCAATCCTGCCCAAGCCGCCATGTGGCAGCCGCACACTCCGAATCTCACCTGGGACTACATCGACTGGGTGCGTGGAGCCACCAATCTGCCGGTCATCATCAAAGGCGTGTTGCATCCGGAGGATGCCGAACTGGCCGTGCAGCGCGGCGCGCACGCCATTATCGTCTCCAACCATGGAGGCCGCCAGCAGGATGGTGTCATCGCCACCATTGACGCCTTGCCGGATGTCGTGCAAGCGGCCGGCGGCAAGATCCCCGTCCTGATGGATGGCGGGATTCGCCGCGGCAGTGACATCGTGAAAGCCATTGCTCTTGGCGCGAAAGCAGTGTTGGTAGGACGTGCTCCGCTATGGGGCTTAGCCTGCTTCGGCCAACCCGGAGTGGAACGCGTGCTGTGGATGTTGGGCGCTGAACTGAAGCTTGACATGGCGCTCTGTGGCGCCGCCAATCTTGCCGCGCTTAACCGCAAGACCGTGAGGCGCATCGGATGATGTGGCTGCTTCTCGCGGCCGGCCTGATGCTGCAGGCGCAGGAAGGCGCCAAGGTCTGCGCCGCATGCCACACCGATCCGTTTGAGGAACTGCAGAAGCACAAGCATTTCGCCAAGTCGATCAGTTGTGAAACTTGCCACGGCACGAGTGAGCAGCATCGCAATGCGGTGGGCGCCACCCCACCCGATAAGGTAGCGGCTCCCGATCAACAACCCGCACTCTGCGGCGCTTGTCACCCGGCACAGCGCAAGCCCTATGAATCCAGCAAGCACGGGCAGTTGGTGCTCGCCAAGAGCCGCACGCGAGCAGCGAGTTGCGGCACCTGCCACGGAGTCCATAGCGCTCGCAACGCCGTGGCCATGCTCCGCCAGTGCGAGCGTTGCCATGCTTCCTTGCCCGCCGCCTGCAAAAAGGAAGGCGCCACGGCAGGCAAGCTGATCTGCGCCACCTGCCACGATCCCCACACGCTCGCGCGGCGCTAGCTACTCGTAGCGCAGCGCCAGAATCGGGTCAATCCGGCTCGCCCGGTGCGCTGGAATCAATCCCGCGAAAGCAGAGATCGCCACTAGCAGCAGTACGGTGCCGCCGGCCAGCATCGGATCACGCGGCTGTATCCCGAAGAGTTGCGAAGACACATACTGCGCCAATCCCAGCGCCGCCGGAATCCCGATTACCAGCCCGATGGCGAGCAGCAAAAGCACTTCCTTCATCACCAGCCATAGCACCGTACCGCGCGGTGCACCCAACGCCATACGCAGCCCCATCTCCTTCGTTCTACGCGTGACCACGAACGCCATTACCCCGTACAGCCCAATCGCCGCCAGCAACGTCGCCAGCGCGCCGAAGCCGGCCGACAACATCGCAATCAACCGTTCCGAGAGCAGCGTCTGGTCCAACTGGTCGGAAAGCGTCTTCATCGAATACACCGGCATCGCCGCATCCAACTTCCGAACTTCGTTGCGCAACGCAGCGTACATCTGCGAGGAGCCCACCGAGGAGCGCACATAGAACGCCACGCCGAAGGAGCCATAGTGCGGCACGAACACCTGCCGGCGCACGCCTTCGCGCGGTCCCTCGTAGAGCGAATCTTCCACAACCCCGATGATCTCCGTGTCCAGCTTGCCGTGCGGTCCGCCTCGTCCCAAGTGGCGCCCGACGGCGGTCTTGCCTTTGAAGAAATGCTCGGCGAACTTGCGGTTCACGATGGCTACTTTGGAGTCCTCGCGGAAATCGCGCACATCGAAATCGCGGCCTTCCAGAATCCGGATCCCCATCGTGTCGAAGTAGCCCGGCGACAACGAATTCATGAAGGCCTGCATGTCCTCGCCATCCTTGGCCTGATAGCCTTCCACTTGTGTGCTGCTGTCCCATTCATCGCCACTGAGCAGCGCAACGGAGGCGTGCCCCGCCGATTTCACTCCCGGCACGGCGCGCACGTTCTCCAGCAATTGCCGGTAGAAATTCACGGCGCGCGGCGTGTCATATCCGTTCAGAGCCGGAGACAGTTGGAACGTGACCAGGTTCTCCATCTCATCGAACCCCGTATCCGTCGACTTCAGATTCTGCAGGCTGCGCACAAACAATCCCGCGCCGAACAGCAGCAGGAAACTGAGCGCCACCTGCGCCGAAACGAGGCCCTTGCGGAGGAACAGTGAGCCTCCGTGGCCCGCAATGGAGCCTACCGCGTCTTTCAAGGTAGTCCACGGATCGGGCTTGCTCGCGCGCAGCGCGGGTAGTAGTCCGAACACAACACCCGTCAGAACAGTCAGCACAAGGGTGAAGGCGAGAATGCGCATGTCCGGATGCGGATCAATCAGAAGCGGGCTTCCCTCCGACGGCACCACGGCCAGCAGGCCGCGTGTCATCGCCATAGCCAGGCCAATTCCGGCAATGCCGCCGCCAACAGATAGCACCAGGCTTTCCACCAGCAACTGGCGCACAAGCTGAGACCGGGATGCCCCGATGGAGAGCCGCACGGCGATCTCTTTCTGCCGTGCGAACGCGCGCGCGATGAGCAGGTTCGCCACGTTGGCGCAGGCGATTAGCAGCACCAGGCCGACCATGCACATCAATACGATCAGTGCCGTGGAAAAGCTGTTGCGCAAACGCGAGTAGCCGGTCATCGCTTTGTCCACATGCAACGTGCCTTGCATGAACCGGTCACGCTGGTAATTGGACCATTGCGCGGCGGCAGGCAACGACATTTCATAGCGGCGAATCTGGGTGAAGAGTCCCTGCATCGGCGCCCCCGCCGAAGCCGCTGTGTAGCCTGGCTTCAGCCGCGCAAAAACCTGGACCCAGCGCGTGCGCCGGTCGTCAGGCCGGAACCAACTCCACTCCGGGGCCATCGCCTTGATCATCAGGACAGGCACGCGAATATGCGGCGATCGCGCCGGATCGAGCCCGGAGAAGCCTTGCGCCGACACCCCTACAATGGTCATCGGATAGTTGTTGATGAGGATCTTTTTGCCGATTACCTTCGGATCGCGGCCGAACCGGGTGACCCAATAGTCGTAGCTGAGCACTGCCACCGGATGTCCCATGAACGTGCGGTCATCTTCCTTTGAGCTGAATACACGTCCCGCCGCAGGTTTTACCCCCAGCATAGTGAAGTAATTCCCGGACACGACCTCCGCATCCACACGTTCGGTGGTGTTATCCACGCTGACCGATGTCGGCACCAGTCGCCGGCAGAGCACCTCGGCGAACGGCGCAGCCTTCTGCTGATAATCCTGGTAAATCGGATAGGAATGCATCCGGTCGCCCATATTGCTGCCGTTGTGCGCGCCACGCTGGAAGAGCATCACCAGTTGCTCCGGATCCTTCACCGGCAGTTGCCGCAGCATCAATTGATCCATGATGGTGAAGATCGCCGTGTTGGCCCCAATGCCCAGCGCCAGCGAGAGAATCGCCACGGCGGCGAACAGCGGATTGCGGCGGATCCCTCGCAAAGCGAAGCGCAAGTCCGGAAGGAGATTGCTCATACCCGCTTTATACGGAGTTTCACGCGGATGGTTCCTGTAAAATTGTCAGCCAGAAAGGTCAGTGAGCAATCTTAATCGCGGCCAGCTTGCGCACCAATGCCAGATCGCGCGTATTTTTCACTTCGATGCGCAAACCGGTTCCCTCCGGGTAGCGCGGTGCCTCGTCGATCAGTTTCCGCAACCTTTGCGACGGCTTGCTTTCCTTTGCCGTATCGATTGCTCTATCTCCAAGAATGATGGCCGCCTGGAACCATCCTTCGCGTGGGCTCAGCCAGATGATCGTGCGCTTGCCTCGGAACAATCGCAATGACCAGGGTGCCTTCTGCGAATAGCGCTTCCATTCCTGTGTTGTGGAAAATTCGGCGATGATGGCGTCCCAAAGCCCCTTGGTCTCACCGAGTGTTGCTGTTAATTCGGCTTCTGCAGGTGCGGGTGACATCAGTCGAACAAATCAGATGGCGTTACCGAAAGCTGAATCTCCGGCAGTTCGTAAGAGGGGACTTCATGCAACCCATCCTTGCAGAGATACAGCCGCTTCATATGCGGGTCGATCAGCCACACGTGCGCCACACCCCAATCGACATACTCCTGGAGCTTGTTACGCACCTCCGCCATGCGATCGTCAGGCGAGAGGATCTCAATGGCGATGAACGGGCAGTTGGTTGGAAAAGCTTCGGTTGGTTTGTCTGGCCAGAACACAGCTACGTCCGGGATCATCACGCGGTCATGCCGGACTTTGAGCCGAAGCTCACTGTAGGAGAACGTCCTGTGTGTGCCTTTGCGAGTGCGGAAGAACGCAGAGAGGTTTGATTGAACCTCGCTATGAAACAGATCGGGCATGGTTCTCTCGACAAGCTCCCCATCGTGGAACTCCTGGTCAACACCAGGGAAGCTGGTCCGGAGGTATTCGGCTTCGGAGAGCACAGCCTTGATGGCCATGCTCTCATCATATCGCGAGAACCTTACTGCAACGGCAGGTCTTCCTGTCCCGTCACCTCTTCCGTTTCCGGAATCACACTGGCCGCGGCCACCCGGTCGACTTCTTCCATCCGCACCAGCCGTACGCCCTGCGTGGAGCGGCCGGCTTGCCGGATATCATTCGACTCAATGCGGATGATCTTGCCTTCCTTCGTCATGATGATGACCTCCGTCTCCTCCTTCACGGAGAGGATTGCCACCACCCGGCCGATGCGCGGCGTGACCTTCATGTTGATCACACCTTTGCCTCCTCGGGCCGTCAACCGGTACTCCGACAGCTTCGTGCGCTTGCCGTAGCCCGATTCGGAAATCGACAGCATCAAGCCGTTCTCGTCCACCACTTCGGCGCCCACGATGTAATCCCCATCGGTCAGGTCCATGGCCCGTACGCCGCGTGCCGGACGGCCCATCGCCCGCACCTGATCCTCCTGGAATCGGATCGCTTTGCCTTCGTGCGTGCCGATGAAAATGAAGTTCTGCCCGTTGCTGAGACGAGCCGAAATCAATTCATCACCTTCATCGAGCGACAACGCAATGATGCCGCGCGACATCGGATTGTCGAATTCATCCAGTGCCGTCTTCTTGATCACGGCCTGCTTGGTCACCATCACGATGAACTGATCCGGTGAGAATTCCTTCACACTCAGGAATGCCTTCGGCATTTCATCCGGCTGCAGGTTGATCAGATTCGAGATGTGCTTGCCCTTGCTTGCCGTGCCTGCATCGGGCACCTCGTAGATCTTCAGCCAGTACACTCTACCCTTCGTGGTAAAGATCAGAAGATAACTGTGCGTGGAAGCGACGATCAGATGCTCCACCACATCCTCGGCGCGCGTGGTCATGCCGATGCGGCCTTTGCCGCCGCGCGACTGCCGGCGATAGGTGTCCACCGCCGTCCGCTTCAGGTATCCGCCGCGCGTTACCGTTACCGCGACGTCTTCCATCTGCACCAGGTCTTCCAGCTTGATCTCGCCGACGTCTTCCACAATCTGCGTACGGCGTTCGTCTCCGAAGTCCTTCTGTACTTCCTTCAGTTCCTTGATAATCAGGTTGCGTAGCACGCGGTCGGATCCCAGAATCTCCAAATACTCGGCGATGCGCCGCTGCAGTTCCGTCAACTCATCCAGAATCTTCTGCCGCTCCATGCCGGTCAGGCGCTGCAGCTGCAATTCGATGATCGCCTGTGCCTGGCGCTCACTGAAGTCGAACCGCGTCATCAGCCCTTCGCGGGCCTCTCGCGGATTCCCCGCCGCCCGGATCAGCGCAATGATCGCGTCCAGCAGATCCAGCGCCTTCTGGAAGCCCAGCAAAATGTGCTCCCGGTCACGCGCCTTGCGCAACAGGTAGTCCGTGCGCCTCCGAACCACTTCGGCACGATGGTCGATGAACCGCTTCAGCACATCGATGATGCCCAACTCGCGCGGTTGCCCGTTCACGATGGCCAGCATGATCACACCCATGTTCGTTTGCATTTGGGTGTGCTTGTAGAGGTTGTTCAAAACCACCTCGGCCTGCTCGCCGCGCTTCAGCTCAATCACGATGCGCATCCCCTGCCGGTCGCTTTCGTCGCGTACGTCGGAGATGCCTTCCAGTTTCTTGTCGTTCACCAGTGCGGCAATGTCCGCCACCAGTTTTGCCTTGTTCACCTGGTAGGGAATTTCCGTGACGACAATCGCATCGCGATCCTTGCCAAACTTCTCCGTCGCCGCGCGAGCCCGCATTTTCAGGCTTCCGCGGCCTCGCGTGTAGTAATCGTAGATCCCGTTTCTTCCCAGGATGAATCCGGCTGTGGGGAAGTCCGGCCCTGGCGCCACTTCCAGAATCTGCTGCACCGTCGCCTGCGGGTTCTGAATCAGCAGAATCGCCGCATTGATCATCTCGGTGAGGTTGTGCGGTGGGATATTCGTGGCCATGCCCACCGCGATTCCCGAAGAGCCGTTGATCAGCAGGTTCGGAACACGCGTCGGCAGAACTTCCGGCTCCACTTCACTTTCGTCGTAGTTCGGCTTGAAATCGACGGTTTCCTTGTCGATATCTTCCAGCAGCGCGGACGCGATCCGCGACAAACGCGCTTCCGTGTATCGCATCGCCGCCGGCGGGTCACCGTCCACCGAGCCGAAATTACCTTGCCCGTCCACCAGCATGTAGCGCATGGAAAACGGCTGCGCCATGCGAACCAACGAATCGTACACCGGTGCATCGCCGTGCGGGTGAAACTTACCCAACACTTCGCCAACGATCTTGGCGCACTTGCGGGTCGGCCGGTTGTGCACCAACCCCATTTCGCTCAACCCGAAGAGGATGCGCCGGTGCACCGGCTTCAAACCATCACGGACATCGGGCAGCGCCCGGCCCACAATCACGCTCATCGCGTAATCGAGGTACGAACGGCGCATCTCATCTTCAATATTGATGGGGATCTGGTTCTTGCCGCCGTCCCCGCCCAGAGGAAGTTGCGATCCGCCGCCCGCTGGGGGCGCAGGTGGGTTGTTCTGGTTCTCTTGATCCGCCAAGTTGTCTCCTAGATTGTTCGGTGGGGGATGTTTACCGAATCTTCTATTTTAGCAGTGTAGGCGGGCCGTTCAAATGTGCGATAACAGCAATTTATGGCCTCTGAGTACCCTCCGCTCACCGAAGGCGATCCGGAATCGCCCGTGCGGGTCATCACCTATGAAGATCTGCAGTGCAAGGACTGCGCCTGGTTGCGGCGCAAGATGGACGAAGTGATCCTGCCGGAATTCGGCGGGCACGTCGCCTTTGAGCACCGCGATTTCCCCCTCGACAAACACGATTGGTCGAAAGAGGCCTCCATGGCCGCACGCTTCTTCACCACCGTGGGCTACGGTACCGCCATCGCCTTCCGCCGCACCATCCTCAGCGAGATTTCCATCATCACCAAGGAGTCGCTTCCCGCTTGGGTGCGCGATTTCGCCGTGGACTACGGTGCGGATCCCGATGCCGCCGAGGCCTCGCTCAATGACCCGAAACTCGCCGCTGTCGTGGAGGCCGACATTCAATCGGGCCTCGCCCGCGGCGTCGACAAAACCCCTACTGTGTTCGTTGGCGATCGCGCTTTCATCGAATGGGTTCCGCTGGAAGAACTGAGCGCGGCAATCAATGCCGAGGTGGAGAGGCGCCGATGAAGCCTGTTGCCATCATTACCGGAGCCAGCCGCGGCATCGGACGCGGAATCGCCATCGAATTGGCCAGGACCCACGACGTTGTGGCCACCTACAAGGGCCGCCTCGATGCGGCTCAATCCCTGCAAGCGGAAACCGGTTGTGCGATCTTTCAGTGCGATGTTTCGCAAAGTGCGGACCGCTTCGGCCTCATCAATTTCTGCCGCGAGAAATTCGGCCGCCTCGATCTGCTGGTCAACAACGCCGGCATTACGCAGCGTGTACGGGCCGATGTGGTGGAAGCCGGCGAAGAGAGCTTCGACGAACTGATCGGAGTGAACCTCAAAGGACCGCATTTTCTCACCCAACTCGCTGCTCGCTGGATGCTCGATCAGAAACAAGGCGGGCGCATCGTGTTTGTCAGTTCCATCTCCTCCTTCGCCGCCTCGGTCAATCGCGCCGAATACTGCATGTCGAAAGCCGCCCTCAGCATGAGCGTCAGTCTCTGGGCCGCCCGTCTCGCCCCTGAAGGAATCCCGGTCTTCGAAATCCAGCCCGGCGTGATTCGGACGGACATGATCACCACGGTAGAGAAACTCTACGAGGAGCGCATCGCTAATGGACTGGTGCCGCAACGCCGCATGGGGGAGCCTGCCGACGTGGCCCGCGCCGTCCGCGCCATCGCCGATGGTTTGCTTGACTACGCCACCGGCCAGGTATTGAATGTCGATGGGGGCTTTCATCTGCGAACGTTGTAAAGGGGCACATGAAAATCAGACTCACCGTCAATGGCAAGCCGCACCAGGTCGAAACCGAAGGCGACCGTCCGTTGCTTGAAGTGCTGCGCGAAGATCTGGGACTCACCGGAACCAAGTACGGATGCGGGGAAGGGCAGTGCCGTGCCTGCACGGTGCTGGTGGACGGCCGCGCGGTCACATCCTGCCGTACCCCGGTGAACTCCGCGGCAGGCAAGCAAATCACCACCATTGAGGGTCTCTCGCAAAATGGCAAGCTGCACCGTGTCCAGCAGGCATTCGTTGACGCCAATGCCATGCAATGCGGCTACTGCGTCCCGGGCATGGTGCTCACCGCGGCAGCATTGCTGGAGCGGAACCCGAAACCTACGGACGCGCAGATTGTTGATGCGATGAACGGCAATCTTTGCCGTTGCTGTGGCTATCCCAATCTCATCGCAGCCGTAAAGAAAGCAGCGGAGGCATAGCGCCATGGAACCGGAACGTTACGAACTGAACGAATCGCCGGCTTACCAATTCTCGCTGAGCCGCCGCGAGTTCATTGAGATCGCTGGAGTAGGGCTGCTCATCTCTGTGGCCGCCGACGCCCAAACCGGTGGCGGCCTCGCAGCCCGCTTGCATTTGGGTGAAGACGGAGCCGTTACGGTGCTTACCGGCAAAGTCGAATGCGGCCAGGGCGCACGGTCTGAGATTGCCATGGCTGCGGCCGAAGAACTCGGCATCGGCCTCGAGCGTGTCCGCCTCATCATGGCCGACACGAAGCTCGTTCCCAATGACGGCATCACCGCCGGCAGCCGCACCACTCCTTCCACGCTACCGGCTGTGCGCAAAGCTGCGGCCGCGGCCCGCACATTGCTGGCGCATAGCGGCAAGAAAGACTACGCCGAACTGGCCCGCGCGCCGGAGTACGCCTCTACCTGGCAAAAGGCTGCGCCGGCGGATGTGACCCTGCAAGCCGTGAAGGATTGGAAAATACTCGGCACCTCGCAAGGCCGGCCCGATGCGCGCGAAGTGGTGACCGGTGCCCATCGCTACCCTTCCGACATCGTCCGCAAAGGCATGCTCTACGCTGCAGTGCTGCGCCCACCGGTCTACGGAGCCACACTCGACAAGATCGATCTGACCCCGGCGAAGAAAATCCCCGGTGTCGTTGCCGTGGAAGAATCCGGATTCGTGGGCTGCGCCGCCCCCTCTTCTTACGCCGCTCGCAAAGCCGTCGAGGCTGTCGCTGAAACTGCAAAGTATCAGGTGCTTGCCCAGCCTTCCAGCGACCACCTCTATGAGTTCTTGAAGCAGAACGCGATCTGGGATGGCCCAAGGAAACCCCGTGTCCAGATCCGCGGCAATATCGAGCAGGGCTTCGACCGTGCCGCCCGCCGCATCAAGAGTGAGTATCACGTCCCCTTCATCCAGCACGCTCCCATGGAGCCTCGCGCCGCCGTCGCCGAGTGGGAGAACGGCAGCCTCACCGTGTGGACCGGCACCCAGAATCCGTTCGGCGTCCGCGATCAACTGGCCCAAGCCTTTCGTCTTCCCTCTGAACGTGTGCGTGTCATCGTCCCTGATTTCGGCGGTGGATTTGGCGGCAAGCACACCGGCGAAGTCGCCATCGAAGCGGCTCGACTGGCGAAGGAAGCAGGCCGCCCCGTATCTCTGCGCTGGACTCGCCAGGAAGAGTTCGCCTGGGCCTATTTCCGTCCCGCCGGCGTCTTCCAAATGGAAGGTGGACTCGATGCGGACGGCCGCCTCACCGCCTGGGACTACATCAATTACAACGCCGGCACCGCTGCCATGGAGACGCCCTACGCGGTTCCTAACACCCGCACGCAATTCGTCTACACCAAGTCGCCGCTGCGCGAAGGTTCGTACCGCGGCATTGCCGCCACCGCAAACACATTTGCCCGTGAATGTTTTATGGATGAGCTCGCCGCCGCCGCCAAGCTGGACCCGCTCGAATTCCGGCTCCGCAACACCGAGAACCCGCGTCTCCGCGATGTGCTGACGGCCGCCGCCGACAAGTTCCGTTGGAAGGAGCGCGTCAAAAGCCAGGCAAAGGGCCGTGCCGTCGGCATCGCCGGTGGAACGGAGAAAGGCTCCTATGTCGCGGCATGTGTGGAAGTGGAAATCGGCGCCTCCGTAAAGATTCGCGATTTCACCATGGCTTATGAGTGTGGCGCCATCCTCAATCCATCGAATCTCCGCGCGCAGGTCGAAGGCAGCATCATTCAAGGATTAGGCGGCGCGCTCACCGAAGCCATCGAGTTCGAAAACGGCCGCTTGCGGAACGGCTCGTTTCTCCGCTATCGAGTTCCCCGCTTTCGCGATGTGCCTCCGCTCCAGATCGTGCTGCTCGATCGTGAGGATCTTCCCTCGGCAGGCGCTGGCGAAACACCGATCATCGCTGTCGCACCGGCCATCGCCAACGCCGTCTCCGCGGCCACCGGCCATCGTGTCCACGCGATGCCGGTACGGGTGGCCCAGGACAAAGCAACAGGCTGATCCCAAATAAAAAGGCGCGGCTGCCCATATCAGGGTGGCAGCCGCGCGTATCGGAGGGCAGTAGTTATTCGGAAGCCCGGCTCTGGCCGGCCCTTTCCAGATGTGTCGCCGCTACCTGCCGCGATTCCTCAGCGGCACGGCGCGCCTGCATCGCGGCACGCTTGTGATAATCCACCGGCGCGTTGGCAACGGCAGGCCACTTCGCAGCCATGGGATTGTAGTTGCGGCTATTGGTGAGGCGTTCCACTTCGGCGTCATGCTGCTTCGCTTTGGTTTCGAAGAACAGCGCTCGATCAGTGTACTGGGTCGCCACTTCCTTATGCTCCGTGGCCGTCTTGGCCGATTTCGCCATCGACTCCAACTTCTTCACATCCATCGGAACAGCCGGGGAAGGAGGTGCGGCGGATAGCACCACAGCTGCGCAAACCGTCATCGCCGTAGCCCAGATCTTGCTCTTTTTCATGTTCATGCCTCCTGTTGAGATGTCCTCTACATCTCCATTGAAACCCGGAGGCACGCCTCGCCAACATCCGAAAAATTACGGAATCAGGCCAGAATGTCTTTTTGCACGACCCCGTGCACATCGGTGAGCCGGAAGTCCCGTCCCCCGTAGCGATAAGTGAGTTTGGTGTGGTCCAGCCCCATCAAGTGCAGGATGGTCGCATGGAGATCATGCAAATGCACCTTGTTGGCGACAGCCGATCCGCTCACGCCATCCGTGGCTCCATACCGCATGCCGCCCTTTACTCCACCGCCGGCCATCCAGTAAGAGAATCCACGATTGTTGTGATTGCGCCCATCCCCGTTCTGCCCGTTGGTCGTGCGTCCGAACTCGCCGCCCCAAACCAGCAGTGTGTCCTTCAACATGTCGCGCTGCTTCAAATCCGCAATCAACGCCGCAATCGGCTTGTCGATCTCACCCGTCAATTGCGTGATGCGTTGCTTCAGATTGTTGTGGTGATCCCAATTGCCATGCGATATCTCGATGAACCGCACGCCGGCCTCAGCCATGCGCCGCGCCAGCAAACACTGGGTTCCGAAACCCCTCGTCGCCGCATTGTCTAAACCATACAGCGCCTTCGTCGCTTCCGATTCGCCCTTTACATCAATCACGCCCGGCACCGCCGATTGCATCCGGAATGCCAGTTCGTACGACTCGATCACGCCCTCAATCTCCGGGTCCACCGTTGCCTTCCCCAGATAGTCCTGGTTCAACGATTGGATCAGGTCAATCTGTTTGCGTTGCGTGTCCCCGCTCAATTCCGGATTGCTGATGTTCGGCAGTTTGCCGGTTCTGGTCTGATACGGTGTCCCTTGGAACGCCGCCGGCAAAAATGCCGAGCCGTAGTTCTGTGCTCCGCCCAGCGCCGCCGGATTGATGGTGATGAACCCCGGCAGATCCTGATTCTCCGTGCCCAATCCATACACCATCCACGCGCCAATCGAAGGCCGCACAAACGTGAAACTGCCCGTGTGCATCTGGATGGTTGCCTGCGGATGCGCCGGAGAATCAGAGGTCATGCTGTTGATGACACACAGATCATCGGCATGCTTGGCGAGATTCGGGAACAATTCGGAAATATGGATCCCGCTTTGCCCGCTCGGCTTGAACTTCGCCACTGGAGCGATGAGCCCCGTGTTCTTCTCCGCCGCGGCCGCCAGTTCCGGATTGTGATCGAACGTCTCATACTGGCTTGGAGCGCCTTGCATGAACAGATAAATCACTCGCTTCGCTTTGGGCGCAAAGTGCGGCGCTTTCGGCGCCAGCGGGCTCTTATACGCCGTCGCGGCCTGGGCCGCCAGTCCGGCGAATGCCGTATATCCAAAGCCTGCGCTCAGGCTCTTCAGTACATTGCGGCGATTGACGCTCATTATTTGGATCTCCCAGGGATCAAAACTTAACTACGGTACCGGAATTCGGCACTGGCAAACAGGGCCTGGTACAACCGTGCCCATGCGGTCTTCTCATCGTTGTCGCCCGATTGCGTGGATCGCATCGTGTCCAGGAACGATAGCGATCGCTCGATCTCAGCCTGCGTCGCATCGCGATTCAGCACCTCGCGATACACACGATTCACCTTGTCGCGCCCCGAAGCCACGTTATTGGCCGCCACCAGCTTCTCCGCGGCGTTCTTCGATTGGTCCAGCACCCAAGTCGAATTCACCATGAACAGTGCCTGTGTCGGGACCGTGGTCACTTCGCGGCGCCCTTTCACCTCACTCGGCTCAGGGAAGTCGAACGTCTCATACATGGCCGGCAGGAAGTTGCGGATCACCGGCACATACACGCTGCGATAGTTCGTCTTCACAGCGTAGTCTTCCGGATACGTGCCTGCCCCACGTCCCAGATCGAAGCCGCGGCGGAAGCCCAGCACCGGCGATGCATCCGGCCGGTGGAAATCAATTTTCCCCGCCACCTGAATCACCGAGTCGCGGATCGCTTCCACTTCCAGCCGCATGCGATTCTGCCGCCAGAAGAGATTGTTGTCCGGATCGGCGGTGGCGTTCTTCGCGTTGTGTGAAGTGCCCATGCGATACGCGCGAGTCATCACAATCTCACGCACAATCTTCTTCGTTGACCAGCCCTGTTCCTTGAATCGCACCGCCAGATGGTCCAGCAATTCGCGATTCGTTGGCTGCTCGCCCATCTTGCCGAAGTTGTCCACAGTCGGTACGATGCCCCGTCCGAACAAGTGGCTCCACACGCGATTGACATAGACCCGCGCGGTCAGCGGATTGTCAGCCCGCGCCATCCACTTCGCCAATTGCAGCCGCCCGCTATCCTTCGGCCCGATCTCAAATCCAGCTTGCCCCGGAGTGCTCGCCACCTGCACAAAACCGCGCGGCACAACCTTGCCCAATTTCTTTACGTCTCCCGCAATGTGGATCTCCACATCGGTCGGCTTACCTTCGCGAACGCCCATCGCCAGGTCCTTCGGCAGCGGGAATTTGTCCAGTTGCGCCAGCAGTCGCGTCACTTCCTGCCTCACCTGCTGCTGCGTGCGCACGGGAACGGCCTGCTTCTTCTTCCTTGCTACAACGGCCTGTACAAACGCGCCGCGCCGTGAATCTTCAATCTGCTTGACCAGCTTGTTGTAGGCGGCCAGTTGCGCTTCATCGGTGATCCAGGCTTTCTTCCGCTCTTCATCGCTCATCTGCAATTTCGCCAGCAGGCTGGCATTGAAGTAGCTCACGTTGTCTCGTGGACGCCGCTGCAATCCACTCAACATTTCCGTGCTGCGGAAAATGCCTGCCATCGCGTAGTAATCCGCGGTCGGGATCGGATCGAACTTGTGATCGTGGCATCGCGCGCACCCCACGGTCAGTCCCAGAAATGCCTTCGATACCGTGTGAATTTGCTCATCCACCACGTCCATGGTGAACTGCTGCTGGTTGATTTCGATCAGATCATGCGAGCCCAGCGCCAGAAAGCCCGTCGCGATCAGATTCTCATTCTTCTGCGCATCCGTAGTCGCGGGCAGCAAATCGCCGGCCACCTGTTCCATTACGAATTGGTCAAACCGCTTGTCCTTATTAAAGGAGTCGATCACGTAATCGCGGTAGCGCCACGCAAACGGCATCACATAGTTCCGGCCGCGTCCCACCGATTCGGCGTACCGTGCCACATCCAGCCAGTGCCGTCCCCAGCGCTCGCCAAAGCGGTCCGAGGCAAGCAGCCGGTCCACCACCTTCGCGTAAGCATTCGTGCTCTTGTCCTTGAGAAACGCTTCCACTTCGTCCGCTGTCGGGGGCAGTCCGGTCAAATCCAGGGTCACGCGCCGGATCAATGTTGCTTTGTCCGCATCAGCCGTGGGAGTAACGCCCTTCTTCTCCATCGCTGCCAGCAGCAGCCGGTCGATGACTTGCGTCGACCACTTCGCATTGCGCACCTTCGGAGCCGTTGCCTTCGCCGGTTGCTGAAAGGCCCAATATTTCCGCCCCTTTTCGATATCGATGCCGGATTCGCGCCACTCCACCTTCACTTCGCGTGGATCCGGAGCTCCCATTGCAACCCATTTCTCGAAATCCGCGATCACCGCATCCGGCAGCTTGCCCGATGGCGGCATTTTCCGCCCTTCGTGCCGCAACGCGGGTAACAGCGTTCCTTGTTCGACCTTGCCCGGCACCACAGCCGGCCCGCCCTGGCCGCCACGCCGCATTCCGGCGCGCGAATCGATGATGAAGCCGCCCATCGCTGTCTTCGAATCGCTTCCGTGGCATTGGTAACAATTCTTCGCCAGCACGGGACGGATCTTCGTCTCGAAGAACTCCATCTGTTCGGCCGTGGGCTTCTCTTCAACGGTGGGTGCCTGCTGTGTATAGCTGTATAGTGCAGCTATAAAAACACATCCCAGGAGTGTGGCGGTCCGGCGCATAGCATCTTATATATCACGGCCCGCGAAAAAAAGTTTCGTTGGTCCGTGAATCGGGTTAGCATAAAGCATGCCGGAAGCCCACTATCAGGGCCTTGCTTCGGACGGGCTCCCGCTTGTGACACCTTCCGACGAGGCATTCGCTACTCGACTTCGCAGCATCCGCGATAATTGCTGGTTCCCCGTCCCGGAAGTCCACGATGAACCCGCGGCAATCCTGGTCAACCTCACCGGCCAAACCATCCTCGCTTTTGCCATCGTCTGGCGTTACACCGATCCCGCCGGGGAATCGCGAACACACCGCATCTCCACGCTCAGCTCCAGCAGGCAAATCGAGGCCCTTTGTGGAAGAGCGGGAGTTGGCCCCGATGACCACACCTTTGTGCTTCCCGGCTCACAACGATTGATCACCCAGCAGGGAATCTACGGAGACAACCACGACGTGATCCCACCCGAAGTCCGCAGACGGTCAGGCTTCGGCGGCGGAGGCAGCGCGGGCGGCACCGCACCCGGCGGCTTCAATCGCATCGAACTCTCCCTCGATGTCGTCTTCCTCGAAGACGGCCGCGTGCTCGGCCCCGATACGTCTGATCTCTTCCGGGGCATGGTGTCCACCTTCGCCGCCCAGCGTCAATTGGCCTGGGAAATGATTGCCGCACTGCGCCGCGGCGCAACCGTGGGGGCCTGTTTCGATCTCCTGCGTCCCTTGGGGCTCGCCGACCGCAGCCAGCACGACGGGTTGCATTCCCTCCGCCACATGTTCCTGCATCGGGCCACGCATGTGCTGCTCCATCTGCCGGAAGACGAAATCCTTGCCTGGGCGGAGCGGGAAGCCGAGCCACCCCGGTTGCATCTGCATCGTGCGCTAACCTAATGGTTTGCCGATGCCCAAACAGGACGCACTCGACTTTTCCGCCTTTCCTCACAACACGGTTACTACGCTCCAGCGTACCCTCTGCCTCGCCTGCGTTGCCGATGCCTTCACCAAACTCCTCGGCATCCCCGCCAAGAAAACCGCGCAGGAGATGAAGGGCTACACGCCCGCGGTGGAAGAACTCACCGGCACGGCGCTGGTCCGGCCTTACTTCATCCCCGCTGAAGATTCCTCGCGTTGTCCCTATTGCGACTCTTCGTCCCGCAAACACGCGGTGATCACCACCCACTGCATCGAAGGTGGCAAAGCAACCGACGCCGCCCGCCGCAAACTCATCGCCGGACTTCCTCTATCCCAAGGCCACTACCTGGTGCTCGAAGGGAAATCCACGCACGACGAGGCCTTCTTCACTTGGCTGGAGAAACTGGCGAAGCTCGACTCCAACGACGAGCACTGGATCCGTCACGTCACCAAAGCCTACCTCGAGCGCCAAATGCCCAGAACCGATTGGGACGAGGTCTTCAACGGCATTTACATGATCCGCCGCTCAGCCCGTCTCGACGAAGGCTGGGAGGTCGATGCCCGCCGCCTCTTCCTCTCCCCTGTGCTCTATTGGGAAGCCGTGGCCGTGCAGTACATCGTCAGCCGTTCGCACCATGGCGGCGGTCAGACCTTTGAGGGCCGGCTCACCTTGCAGGAACTCGTCAACCGGCTGCGCCACAGTGGATACCTTCGCGCCATAGGCATCTCCAGCCACAATCCGGGCGACGTGTTCGAATCTCTCATGCACCAGCTCGCCGGAGGCGATGGCGGCGTTAAGATGCACTACATCGTCGATCGCCGCGACTTCCTCGCCAAATTGAAAGAGTTGAAGATCGCCGAACCCAAGGCGGTGAAGAAGGCCGCTGTCAAGAAGGCAGCCGTCAAGAAGGCAGTCAAGAAAGCAGCGAAGAAGGCTGTCAAGAAAGCACCCGCCAGGAAAAAGAAATAGAATACTCCCTCATGCGAGGATTCTGGTTCGCGATACTTTCTCTGCCCTGTCTGGCGCAGATCCCGGCCACCACGGAGCAGGCTGCCGAATTGAAGCGAATGGCGGCAGCCGCGCCGAAGCTCCCCCTGCACCGCACCGAACTCAACGTGCCCGTTCCACTGGAAATGGTCTCCTCCGTCGCCACCGATGGCAAAGGTACGTTCTATCTCCTCCAGCGCGGCACGCAATCGGAACCCGTCATCGCCGTCGATGCCTCCGGCCGTGTGTTGCGGAGTTGGGGCCGCGGCCTCTACAAGATTCCCCACAGCATCCGCGTCGATCCCCGCGGCAATATCTGGACCACCGATGCCGCCAGTTCCATGGTTTATCAGTTCACTCCGCAAGGGAAAAAACTGCTCGCCATCTCCGTCGGCGAAATCCCCGAAGGCCGCAGTGAATTCCGCGGCACCACCGACATCACCTTTGGTCCCAATGGCCGTCTATTCATTTCCGATGGCTACGGCAACAATCGCATTCTCGAATACAACCTCCAGGGCAAGCGCGTGAAACAGTGGGGGGAGCAAGGCACCGGGCCCGGCCAGTTCTTCCTCCCGCACGGCATCACCATCGACGAAAACAACATCCTCTATGTCGCCGACCGGGAAAACGGACGCATCCAGCGCTTCACCCTCGATGGCAAATTCCTCGGCATGTGGACCAACCTCGGCAAGACGTTTTCACTCACCATCCAGGGCGGCGCACTCTATATCGGCACCCAGCCCCGCAACGAACCCAACGGCGCTCCCGGCTGGCTGATGAAAGTGGATCGCCAATCCGGACGCGTCCTCGGCGCGGTGGAATCCACCGGACACCACTCCGTCGCCGTCACACTAACGGGCGAACTCCTCACCGGCACACGCCCTGACAAGGTCCTCTGGTTCCGCCGGAAGTGACTCACTTTTTGGCAAACTAATAGGTGCGATGGAGCCGATTTTTCTACCCGATGTAGAAGCCAATGCGCAGCCCAGTGGGTATCTCCAGGCGATTGAAGCCATGCAGCGGCTCGGCCGCGATTACCCCCAGATCTGGCACCTTTTCGCCTTCAAACCCTCCGCCACTGAACACCTCGCCCGCTTCACGCAAGAGATCATGCGTGAGCCCGCCCCGCTTACCCCCGGCTTCCGCGAACTCATCGCCGCCTACACTTCGCGCCGCAATCACTGCCCGTTTTGAACGAAGTCGCACGCCGCGGTCGCGGCGGAATTGCTTGCCAACGAACGCCTCGTCGAAGAAGTGATGAACGACATGGAGTCCTCGTCGCTTACAGACGCCGAGAAGACTCTCCTGCGCTTCATCGACAAAGTGAATCACGATTCGCCACACATCACCGCCGAAGACATGCAGCCGCTTTATCAGGCCGGATGGTCTGACGAGCAAATCTACTACGCCATCACCGTCTGCGCCTTGTTCAATTTCTACAACCGCTGGATCGATGCCACAGGTGTGCATGCGCTATCCGATGAAGAGCACCGCGAAGGTGGAAAGCGGAGCGCCGCCATGGGCTACGTCCGCAAGTGATCTGCCAGCCTCGCCGCCTGCGTCAACAAATACCGTTGCTCAGATGCATTCGCTGTTCCCTGCGCAGCACGGCGGTAGTGCTCCATCGACGCCGTAAGATCGCCCGCCCGTTCCAGCAGATGCGCTCGCACCGCATCCAGCCGGTGATTCCCCGCCATCCGCGGGTCCGCATCCAGCGCCTGTAAGCACCGCAATCCTTCTTCCGCTCCCCGAACCATCGCCACCGCAATTGCTTCGTTCAGTAGAACCATCGGGTTCGCCGCAATCCGCTTCATCACGCCATACAGCGCCAGAATCTGCGGCCAATCGGTGTCCTCCGCGCGCGCTGCTTCCCCATGTACGGCGGCAACAGCGGCCTGCAGTTGATACATCCCCACGGCGCCTTTGCTCATCGCGCCAGTCAACAGCGCAACGCCTTCCTCAATCTGCTTGCGATCCCACAGCGAGCGATCCTGCTGGTCCAACGGAATCAGTTCTCCCAGCGCTCCCGTGCGCGCCGCCCGCCGCGCATCGGTCAGCAGCATCAATGCCAGCAAGCCCGCGCACTCGGCATCCTCCGGAGCCAGCCGCCGCAATATCCGAGCCAACCGGATTGCCTCTCGCGCCAGATCGGGGCGATGCAACTCCTCCCCATCGCTGCTTGTGTATCCTTCATTGAAGATCAGATACAGCACATGCATCACCGCTCCCAGCCTCTGCGTACGCTCCGCTTCGCACGGCAGAGTGAACGTAATGCCGGAGTCCCGAATCGTCTGCTTCGCCCGGCTGATGCGCTGCGCCATGGTTGCTTCCGGCACCAGAAACGCACTCGCAATCTCGCTTGTCCGAAGTCCCCCCACGGTGCGCAACGTCAGTGCAATCGCCGAAGCTGAAGTCAGTGCCGGATGGCAACACAGAAACAGCAGCGCCAGCGTATCGTCCTCCACTTGCCCTTCTGCTGGTGCAGGCATCGTGTAGCCCTGCAGAACTGCCGACTCCATCTCCCGCCGCCGCCGCGAGACATCACTCCGTACGCCATCCACGAACCGCCGCGAGGCCACCTGCAACAGCCATGCCCGTGGATTCTCCGGAACTCCATCGGCTGGCCATTGCTGCACCGCCGCCAGCACAGCCTCCTGAACCGCATCCTCAGCCGCTACGAAATCCCGATACCGGCGCACGAGCACCCCGAGCACCTGCGGCGTCAACTCGCGCAGCAGATGCCCGGCCTTGCTGTCCAACTCAGGCATTACTGGTATTCTTCCGGCGGTGCACACATCACCTGCCGCACTTCAATCCCCATGTTCAACGGCTTTCCTCCAGGGCCAGGCGCTGCCGACGCCTTTGCCGCCAGTGCGTAAGCTCGTTCCGGGCTCTCCACGTCGATCATCCAGAACCCCGCCAGAAATTCCTTCGATTCGGGGAACACACCGTCCGTGACCGGAGTCCCATCGGCCCCCGCTCGCACCAGCTTCGCCTGATCCGGCCAGGCCAAGCCTTCCGCCAGCACGAACTCCCCGGATTCCTTCAGTTCCTTGTTGAACTGCATCATGAACGCGATATGCGCCTGAATGTCTTCCTTCGGCCACGTCGCAATTCCCTTCGCCATCCCTGCCTTTGTTCCGCCCATCATCATCATGTATTTCATAGCCGTTCTCCTTTCGATTTTCGCACCTGCTGTGCGTTTGCATAGAGAAGTCGGAGCCGCCTCTCCGGTTTCGACATCGGGCTCAAAAAAAGATTGACTCCCCAAATCTCTCGCGTATACTACGGATAGCGATATATCGCAAAGCGTAATATGAACCCTGCCGAACGAGTCTCCGATCCTACTCTCCTCGTCCTCACCAGCTTGGCCGAAGGCGAGAAGCACGGCTACGCCATCATGACCGACGTCGAGCAGTTCGCCGGTGTCAAACTGGGCCCCGGCACCTTGTACGGCGTCATCCAGCGTCTGGAAGAGAGAAAGCTCATTGAAGCCGTGCAAAGCGAAGATCGCCGCCAACCCTATCGGCTGACCCACAACGGGCGCCACTACTTGAAGGAGCAACTCACCCAGCTTCGCGCAATCAGCAAATTGGGCCTGACCCGTATGGAGGCCTTGTGAAGCATCTCAGCGCCTGCCTGCTCTTCCTCTACCCGCCTTCCTGGCGTCGTCGCTATGAGCAGGAGTTTCGCCAGTTGCTGCTGGACATGCCATGCCTGGGCGCTAAGGATACCGCCGGCGTGTTCACCAATATGGTGCGCGCCTGGGGATCGTTGGTTTGGGCCTCAGCATACGGACTGGAATGGACGCTGGCCTCGCTCTTCTTCCTCACTGGCATGGTGAACGCCATCGTTTCGCGAACCGACGGCCACACCCTGTGGAAAGCCACCGCTACCTTCGTGTTCCTGGCACTCACCGCAATCCTCACCTGTGCGGCCGTCGGCTTCCTCGCCTCTCGCCGGGGTCGCTCTCTGCTCCGCGGTATCGCCGGCAGTTGGATCCTTCTTCTCGTTGGAGTGATCATCCCCGGCGCAGTTCTACTCTCGGTTAGCATCGGCTTCGAGTCCGTCAGTAGTGAGTTGCCCCTGAAGCGCTTCCAGGAAGCGCGATCCCCAAACGACCTCATCGCGCAAAACGCGTTCATGCACGAGTTCATCAACTCGCGCCAGTCGTTCGAACACTGGAGCCGCTCCATCACCATCACCATGATGCTCGCGCTCCTCATCGGCACTGTTGCCACGTGCTTCGGTGCGTTTGTCCACGCCGTTGTCCGCCGCATCCGTTCCGGCCCCCGCCGCATGGCCCCCGTTCTCACTCTGCTGTTCTCCATCGTCTCCTTTGCGCAGGCGCAGTGGCCGGCGCCAACCAGCGCCATCGACGCCTACGAATTCGTGAACCAGAAACGCGTGGAAGCCGGCAAACTCTGGGCCGCGAAAGATCCCAAAGGCATCGCCATGCTCGAAGAGATGCTCGCCTATCTGGCGCAGCCGTTAGTGGCCGATCTCGCCGCCGGAAGCAACGTCCTCGCCGCCAGGCGCGAAAACATATGGATGGACCTCGCCCAGGCGCACGCCCTCGCGGGCCGCAATCAGGAAGCCCTGCGTTACCTGCGCCAGACTTCGGCCACGTTTCCCATCCCCGCAGTCGCCAAATTCCTTGACTCTCGCGAAGCCTTTCGCGAATTGCGCCAAACCCCCGATTTCCAGGCGATTCTCCGCGACTTTAGCAAGTTCGAACACTTCTGGGACTCCCCTGAACTCAGCACCGCCTACAGCGCCGAAATCAGTGAAGCCGAACGCATCGCCGGCCTCTCTAAATTCTGGTCCGAAGTGAAACACAACTTCGGCTATCCCGAAAAGCTCGTCACCATCGGCTGGGATCGCCTCTACCTCGAATGGATTCCCAAAGTACAGGCCACACGCACCACCAGCGACTACTACCGGCAACTGATGCAACTCTGTGCCCGCTTGCAGGACGGACACACCAATGTCTATCCACCTGCCGATCCCAGTGGGTTCGACAAGCCGCCCCTCCGCACCGCCCTGATCGGTGGACGTGTCTGGATCGTCGACATCTTCGCTCCGGCCTTGGAAACACAGGGTCTCCGCAAGGGCATGGAAATACTCCGCGTCAATGGAGAGCCTGCGATCGCCTATGGGCGCCGTGAGTACGAGCCCTACCAAAGCGCTGCTACACCGGCTGACCTCAACGTCCGCGTCTTCACCTACGCCTTCCTGCGCGGTCCCAGATCGCAGCCTGTGCGCCTCACCGTGCGCGATGCCGCCGGTGCGGAATCCGATTTCACAGTCCCCCGCACAGGCTACTCCGGCGTTCGTTCCAATCCAGCGTTCTCCCTGCAAATGCTCCCAGGGGGAATCGCCCTCGTGACCCTCAATAGCTTCGAAGACATGGCCACGGCCCGCAGGTTGGTGGAGGCATTTCCCACAATCCGTCAGACAAAGGGCGTCATCCTCGACATCCGTGGAAACGGTGGTGGTAGCAGCGGCGTGGGCTTCGAGATTCTTCGCCGCTTCCTCCGCAAACCTGCCAAATCCTCGCGTCAGGTCATGCGCCGGTACAACCCCACCGATCGCGCTCGTGGCTCTCTACTCGAGTTCACCGAACTCCGCGCCACCGAGATTCAGCCGTTCCAGGGCGATCGCTTCGAAGGGCCCGTTGCCGTACTCGCCGGCGCCGCCACATACTCCGCCGCGGAGGATTTTCTCGTTGCCTGGAAAGACAGCAATCGCGGCCCCGTGATTGGCTCGGCTTCCGGAGGCAGCACCGGCCAGCCGCTCTTCTTCAAACTGCCCGGAGGCGGATCCGCACGCGTCTGCACAAAGAAGGACACCTATCCCGATGGCCGTGAGTGGGTCGGTCACGGCATCCCTCCCGACATCGCCATTGAGCAGGATCCGCAAGATCTGCAAGCCGGCAGAGACACCGTTCTCGAACGCGCCCTGCGCTATATCCGCGAGAAGAACTGAAGCCTACGAACCTAGCTTCAGCACGCCTTCCCCCGCCAGCGCATCGACTTCCGCCGTCGTCAGGTCCAATAACCCGCTCAACGCCTGGCGTGTGTGTTGCCCCAACAACGGCGCTGCCGATTCAATCTTCCCCGGCGTCTCTGAAAACTTCACCGGAGCCCCCGTCACCTTCACCGCGCCCGCACGTGGATGCTCCACAACGGGAAACATCTCCCGTGCCTCGGCCTGCGGATCGGCCGCCACTTCATCCAGAGTCCGCACCGGCGTACAGGGAATCCCTGTCTTCTTGAAATGCTCCGTCCACTCCGCCGCGGTCCGTGTCCGAAACACCTCCACGATCATCGGCTCCAATTCGCCTCGATTCGCCACTCGCAGCGGGTTTGTACGGAAACGCGGATCGTTCGTCCACTCCGGCTTCCCAATCGCCTGGCAAAACGTCCCCCACAACTTCTCGCTCGCTACGGCAATCGCAATCTCGCGATCCTTTGCCGGAAACGCCGCATACGGCACAATCGTGGCAAACGCCGTCCCCAACGGCTTCGGTACCACTCCGCTTCCCAATAAATTTGCATAGTTCGAGCCCATCGCCGAGATCATCGCATCCAGCATCGCCACATCCACGAACTGCCCGCGCCCGGTCTGCTCCCTCACTCGCAGTGCCATCAGAATCCCGATCAACGAAAACATTCCAGCCGTGATGTCCGCCACGGAATGGCCACACCGTGCCACGTGCCCGTCCGGTGTTCCGGTTACGCTGATCAATCCCGACGACGCCTGCAGAATCAGATCCATCGCCGCATCGTCCCGCCTCGGCCCATTCTGGCCATAGCCCGAAATGGAGCAGTACACCAGCCGCGGATTGCGCGCCCGCGCTGCCTCATATCCCAAGCCCAGCCGCGTCATCGCCCCAGGCCGGAAGTTCTCAATCAACACATCCGCTTTTTCCACCATCCGCAGGCACAATTCCAGCCCCTTCGGATGCTTGATGTCGATCGACACCGATTGCTTCCCGCTGTTGATCCCCAGAAAGTACGACGCTTCACCACCCTGAAACGGCGGCCCCCAGGTCCGCCCCATGTCGATCGCCTCAGTGCCTTCGATCTTGTACACCTGCGCCCCGTAAGCTGCCATCAGCATCGTGCAGTACGGTCCCGCCAGCGCGTGCGAAAAGTCCAGCACACGAATCCCATCCAATGGTTTTGCCATGTATTCCAGTCCTTCATGCTAACAAACCAAAAAAATCGCGCCCTCATGAGGGTGCGCGCACCGGAACATCGTTTACCCCAGTGAGGAGCTGAACAATGAACACCAAACGGAACATCATCACCTTGGGCTTGATCCTGGGAAACCTGCTTGGGGCACAAACCATCACCACCATCATCACCACCACCACCGCGGCCACCCCCCTTGTGTACCCAAACTGCACCACCCCGAACTTCGCCGTGCCCGCCAAGCCAAAAGACACCAAACGTTTCGTCACGGGTGACCAGGTCAAGGACAGCGCCCGCAAAGAAATCCCGACCAAGGAACCCGTCAGCGCCGTCTACGATGGCGCCACCATATGGGTCCTCACGACAGGGCAGGAAATCGTGCGCCTCGATCCCGCAACCACCAAGCCCATTGAGTCCCACTACATCCCGGACGCATCATCGTTCCTCCTGGACGGTGACAACATCTGGGTCGGCACCACCAAAGCCCAGTTGCATCGTTACAGCCGCAGCCTGCGCAAGGTGACCCTCACCGTAACGCTCGGAACCGGGTCAGTCATCAAGGGCGCCACCGACGGGACCAACATCGTCGCCCTATCCAACGGTTTGGTTCAACTCAGCGCCACCACATTTTGGAAAGGCATGATGACCACCGTCCGGCCCGATGGCACGTACCTGACGGTGGGTCTCAGCCAGAGCGCAACCACCACCCAACCGGAGCCCGTAAGCTTTACCCTTGAATCCGGCTATGCCTGGATTGCTCGTGCCGACGGCACCATTCTGCAAGTGCCCGTTCTCCCCAACGGCGAAACGCAGAAGAAGCACGATGTCGATACCGATAGTGGTGGAATCGTCGATTCGGTCAGCGACGGCGCCAGCGTCTGGATCGTCAACTCCGGCACCGGCAGCGTTTCCCGGTTCGATCTTCAATCGAAGACCCTCGTCAGCAAGATCCCCGGCGCGCCTGGCGCAAAGAAGCTCCTCTTTGATGGCACCAGCCTCTGGGTCGCCACCACCGACAGAATCGTCCAATTCCACGGCACCGATTCGCGCAAATTGAACGAACTCCAAATCGGCACCAAGCCCACCGCCCTTCTCTTCGACGGTATGAAAGTCTGGCAAGCCGACCGTCTCGCCGGCACCCTCAAGCAAGTGCAGTAACTAGAAACTGATCCGCAACGCAAGTTGCGCAATCCTCGGCGTGCGCGCAGCAGTGAACTGGCCGAACCGCGTATTCACCTGGCGGCCCTGGGCATCAAAGCGCGCCGCCGCATCGTAGGCACTGAACTGCGTATGGTTGAATGCGTTGTACAACTCCGCCCGGAACTGTAGCTTCAAACGTTCCTGCAACGGAATGTTTTTGAACAGGGCAACGTCCCAATTGTTGATCCCCGGCCCGCGTAAATTCGACCGCGCGGCATTCCCCAACGTCCCCACCGCCGGAGCCTGGAATACATCGGTCTTGAAATTCCGGTCAAACGTCCGCTCCCCTTTTGGCAGATTCGGATCCGCCGTAATCACAATCCGCGCTCCCACACTCGGGGTTCCCGTGATATCCGCCGCGCTCACCAGGCTGTAACCCACCGACACCGGTGCTCCACTCACGAAACTTGCGATGCCGTTCAACTGCCAGTCGTTGAACACCAGTCGCGGTGCGGCGTGGCTCCACTTCCGACCCGGCACCTCCCACAGCCAGTTCAACTTGAAAATATGCGTCCGGTCAAACCCGGCCAGCCCATAATTCCATACCCGCCGCGAAACCACCGTCGTGATGCGCGCCTGGTCGCCATCCACATAATCCATCGCCTTTGACCACGTCCACGATCCGCCAAATTCCAGGCTCTTGGCGAACCGGCGGTTGGCCGTCACCTGCATCGAGTGATAGTTCGAAGTCCCTGCCGCGTCCCGCAGCGCTACATCGCTATAGCCCGCAATCGGCCGGAAAAACACATCGGGCAGCGGCACGCGAGGATTCGTTGGGTCCGCGTTCTTCGGGTCAAACCTCGCCCCAATCGGGATATCGCCCAGGTTCTGTTCCCACCACAAATTGCGTCCCAGCGATCCCACGTAGCCCACATCCACTACCGTCCCAAACCCGATCTGACGCTGGATGGACAGGCTCATGTTCATCACGGTCGGTGCCTTCATGTTGCGGTCCCACGCAATCACCGATGGCGGCGTTTGGAAGCCCTGTGCCGACCGGAAGGTAGCCAATGCGTCGTAGTTGATCACCGGCGTCTGCACGATCGGGAACGAATTCACCGCATTGTACGCATACCCAAGGAACCGGTTGTAGAAGATGCCGAATCCGCCGCGTACCGCCGTACGCCCGTCGCCAAAGGGATCCCACGCAAACCCCGCCCGTGGCCCTAACGCCGGCCCGACATTGTTGATCAGCGCTCTAGGATAACCAGCGGTTTCCGACGCGATGACCATCCCGTTCGTCTCGTTCCCCGTGTTTGGCGCAATCGCTCCGATCAGTGCCGCCGGATAGGTCTGCCCCGTCACCGGATGCCGCGCCACTCGTGTGTTCCCGTTCATCGCCGGCCCCAGCAGCTTCACGGCCTTCGCCGCATCGTAGCGATCCATCGCGAATCCCGCCAGCCGGTTGTCATTCACATAGAACGGAGTGAACCAGTAGAATCGCATCCCCAGATCCAGCGTCAGTCTCCGCGTCACCTTCCAGTTGTCCTGCACATACCACTCGATCCCACTGGCCCGGATGTCCGAAATCGGCCGCGACGTTGCTTCCGTGTAATTGCTGAACAGCCCCAACGCCGCGTTCGCGTACGGATGATTCGTATCCAGCGGATTGTTCACGTTCCTTCCGAAATCAAACCGCCCCGTGAAGTTGTTCGCCCAGTATCCGTCATACTGCGTAATGAATTGGTAGAAAGCTCCTGCCTTGAACGTGTGCCCGCCCCACACCTTTCCGATGCTGCCGCCGAAGTCCACATTGTCCCGTGTCAAATCGTAGGGGAATCGGCCGTCGTAATTCAGCGCGCCCGCGCCCACAATTCCGCCGAACGCCATCCCCGGCAGCAGGTCCAGAGGATTCGCCGCCGGATTCAACTGCCCCGCCGTGAATTTGTTCGGGGCCCGTTGCAACTTCTTCAAATCCTCAGGATCAATGATGATCGGCCCGCCGTTCTTCACAAAACCGAATGTCAGCTCACTGGTCAGCGAAGGAGAAAAAATGTGCTGATGCCGCAACGAAAATGCGTGGTTCGTCGTATTGTTGCTTGTCGGCAGGGCCGCGAATGGCACTGTTGTCAGACCGCCGCCGTTATAACCGCTGCCCTGGATCTTCTGAATGTTGTAACTCCCCGCCAGCGTGTCCTTAATGCTGATGATGTGATCGATCTTCGCCGTCATCAATTGGCTCGGGTTCGTGCTCTCCCACTGCGTCGTGTAGTTGTAGTTCCCTCGCGTCACATTCCGGTCCAGTGCGTTCGGCAAAGGAAAGAAATTCAGCAGCACTTGTCCGTTGCGGTCAATGCGGCTCGTGGGAACAATATTCCCCGGAAATGGATTGCGGTTGTTCATCGGATCTCGCACCGGGATCAACGCCCCGTTCACGTCGATCGACTGTGAGTAGTTCCCAAGCCGCTCCAACTCCGTCGGCAGCGTCGATGTTTGCAATGCTGACGTCGTCTTGTTCGGCCAGTATTCATGGCTCCAGAAGAAGAACAGCTTCTCCCGGTTGCGATTGAACACCCCTGGAATGTACACCGGTCCACCCACGTTGTAGGTCCACGTGTTGAACCGGTACCGCCCCTTTTCCAGTCCATTGAAGTTGCGGAAAAAGTCCGTTGCATTGAACTGCTCGTGCCGTTTGAAGTAAGACCCCAACCCATGAAAATTGCGTGTTCCCGACTTGCTGATCATCTGTACCGTCGCCCCGCTCAACCGTCCGTACTCCGCTTGGAAATTGCTCAACATCACCTTCACTTCCGACACCGCGTCCATGCTCACTGGCAGCAACAGGTTCGCCGCGCCGCCCGGCGCCGAGATCACAACTCCGTCCATCGTGAAGTTGTTGGTGTTGTTCCGGCTGCCGTTCACGTTGAAATTCGAGGTTGCTGTCGGCGTGTCGATATTGCCTTCCTGCGGATCCACAACACCCGGCAACAATCCCAACAGCGCCGTCACACTGCGCCCGCGCACCAGCAACTGGTCAATCTGCGAGCTGGTGATTGCTGCCGATTTCTCCGCGCTCACCGTCTGCACCGTCGCCCCTTGCGCCGTCACCGTAATCTTTTCTTCCACCGCGCCAATCTCCATCGTCAGCGTGCCAAGCGAAAGCCGTTCCGCCGCTGTCAGCATCACGCTGGTGCGCTCCGCCGATTTGAATCCTTGCATCTTCACCGCAATGCGGTACTCTCCCGGCGAGAGACTTCCGATCACGAAATCGCCTGAGTCAGACGTCTGCACCGTGCGAGCCGCGCGCGTGGTGACATGCTCCACCTGCACCTCCGCGCCAGGGATCGCTGCTCCGGCTGTATCGGTGACCGTGCCCACAATCGTGCCTGTGATGGTCTGTGCCCAGGCGGCCGCAGTCAAAAGAAAAAACACCAACGGAATTGCATTCATCGGGGATGCTCCAGAATCAAATGTGTAGGCAGTCTATAAGAGTCTCGGCCCCCTTTTCAACACCATCCCGCTTCATGGCATAATGCGCACCTGGAGCAAAATGCACTACCTGTCGTGGCTGGAACCCGTCGTCGCCACCCGCACCAATGCGGGCGGCCCTATCGGCCCTGTTGTCTTCGTCCGCGCCAATTATGAGCTGACAGCAGATCACGGTCTGCTCACCCGCCTTGCTGCCGCCGGCCTCGATAGCGCCGCGAAGTGGATCGCTTCCGAACCCAAGAGCGTCTATTCCCAAGGTGGCGTGAAGTCCGGTTACATCTCCCTCACCGTCGAATTCGCCAACGGCGCCAGTGCACTCATCGCCGCCGAAGCCGCGCATTCCGAACCCGCCGTGCAACTGCTTCTGGTCGGCCGCAACGGCACTCTTCGCTACGACGATTTCCCCGCGCCGGAGCAACTCCGCGAAGCACCATCTGCCTCCGCTTCATCCATCGCCTGGGTCGAAGACTCCCTCCGTGCAGGCAAGCCGCTCGTCAGGAGGGGCAACTGATATGCCTATCGGCGTACTGCTTGTCACCGGCGGCATGACTCATCAGGAGGGCTACGCGGCGGGATTTCGCGCAGACCCGCGCGCCACGATCATCGCTGTCTCCGATGAGACCACTGTCGATGAGCGCCGCGCCCGCCTCAATCGCAAACTTGCCGCCGATCTCGGTGTTCCCTACATCCCCAATCTCGACGATGCCCTCGGACGCTCCGACGTGCACCTCGTCTCCGTCACCACCGAGCACCACCGCCAAGGCCGCGTCTCTATCCGCTGCGCCCAGGCCGGCAAACACGTCTACCTCGATAAGCCGCTCGCCGGCAATCTCAACGAGGCTCGCCAGCTCGAACAAATCGTCAGGCAGCGCGGACTTCGCAGCCAGATGTTTACCCAGGTGCTCTTTCCTCCCGCGCAGCGCGCGCGCCGCGTCCTCGCCTCCGGCGCCATCGGCGAACTTCGCGCCGTTCACGCCGATCTCCTCTTCGCCAAAGGATTCGCTGACAACCAGCCCGTTACCCCGCGCCGCGAGAACGCTAATCCCGATCTCTTCCTCGTACCCGATGCCAAGCGCGAGATGTTCAACATCGCCGTCTATTCGCTGGCCCTCATTCGCTGGCTCTCCGGTCGCAAAGCCTTCCGCAGCGTCCGCTCCGTCACCGGCAACTACTTCCTTGCCGCCAACCGTGTGCGCGACTTCGAAGACTTCGGCATTCTCGCCGTCAATCTCGACGGCGGCATCACCGCCACCATCTCTTCCGGTCGCACCGGATGGCGCAGTCAGGCCGGATCCGGCCATCTCCGGACCAAGCTGATCGGCTCGCGCGGCAACGCCTTCCTCGATGGACAGGCCGCGCATGGTGAACTGTGCTTCGATGCCCAATCCTACTGGCGTGTCCCCGCGGTCAACCCCGAAGATCCGCAGGGCTTCTGGGCCAGCACCGATCAGAAGAAGACCGGCGCACCTGAGTGGTTCCTTCCGCCTCTGCCTCCCAACATCGATCAATCCGGCTTCCTCGATTGCATCGAACGCGGCCGCGAAGCCGAGATCACAGTCGGCGACGGCGTGCGAATTCTCGAAACGTTGCTCGCCGCCTATCGCTCCGCCGCCACCGGCGAACTGATTTCTCTTTGAGATTGATTAAGACAATTAGAGCCTTTTATGCTCATGGAATGCTGCAACGGATCTGTGCTGTCTTTCTCCTCTCAACTTCTCTCGCCACCGCGGCCCCCACTCTCTCCAACGCCGTCTTCGCCAACTACAGGGAAACCGTTACCCCCGCCGTTTTCAACAACGTCTTCTGCAATACTATGGGAACCGGTGCTGCCCTCCAATGCTCTGATACTGTCGCCCTTTCGGACACAGGCGGACTGAGCCTTACTTACAGCGCCTACTCGGAAAGCGCCTTCGGCACTCTTAAGACACGGGCTGAAGCAACGCTCTCCGGAACAGGCTCAACCCCCGCATCGCGCCTTAGCGTGGTTCGTGGCGGAGCGACCTTCACCGACGACTTCCTCTTCACCGGCCTGCCAACCGGAACAGCGGGTGTCGCTCACTGGTTGTTCCAACTTACCGGCAGCACCGCCGGCTACGGCAATGGCAACCTCGCCAACGCCACGATAAGCGCCTTCAGCGGCCCCACCATCTTCAGTTCCGTGACGTTGCAAAATCCCACCAACGTCTTGCTCACTACGCCCATCGTCTTCGGTCAATCCATGACCCTCTCGTTCAATCTCGTGGCGTTGATCAATATCAATAACTTCATCTCCGGTCTCTCGCTCTCAACGCTCTGGGACAACACGGCCGTCCTCAGTGGCCTCAGCGTCACAGACGCCCAAGGCAACCTCCAGGAGTTCGACGTGACCGGCGCGTCCGCCGCCGGCTATCTCGCCGATCTGCCAGAAGCGATCCCGGAGCCATCCACAATGATCCTGGCAGCCTGCGGTCTTGCCGCTCTTGCTCTCCGCCGCAACTAGCGCGCGCCGCTGTGCCTGGCTCCGATCTTCATTGATTCACCCGGAGCCAGCGCCTTCTCCTCTGACCACACGCCGAAGGTCACGCCGCCACGGGATTTCCCCGTCCAACTGACATAGCTGCGCGCAGCCTGTGTTTGCTCAAACCTGGTCGCGAACGCTGTTCCTATGGAGGGCGTAATCGTGAACAGACCCGCCGGCCCCTCGCCCTTGTTCCACGCCTCCTTCCCTGTCGGTTGCTCCATCGGCTCAATGAACTTTCGCTTCACGCGATCTCCCGCCGCGCGTACAAACTCGTACGACGCCGCATCAATGTCACCGGGCGCAATCTCTGCCCGCACTTGCATCGCTACCGTCAGCGGGCCGCTCGATGCATTCTCCACGACAGACTCTGTGTGCAGCCCGTCCGCCTCCAGCCAAAGCATCCGCTTCAACCGCAAGCCGTTCTCCGCGCGCCCCGTCAACAGCACCCGATCACCCTGCTGTTCGCCGCTCCACGGGAGCTCCATCGCACGCGCCAGATAGTCCACATGCAGCGACGCCAGTATCCCGCCATTATTCGGATACCCGCTCTCACCCGGAGGAAACTGCCGCAACAGATCCCTCCCGCTTGCCTTCTCCATCATTCGCACCACGCGCCCATTCAACTCCGGCACCACATCCACCCGCCAAGCGGAGTTCTCCAATGTGTACGCGCGCAGGCTCTTCATCTCCGTCCACGTCTTCACATCTCTTTCCAGCGGCTGCCCCTCATGAATGCTCTCGATTCCATGCGTCCGCATTTCCGCAATCAACGCCAAAGCCCGCGTCTTCAACTCATCCAGGCGCACCGGAGTATAGAATCCATCTCGCACGCCAAACTGCGAATCCCGCAGCAACTGGTAGTAGTCCACCGGCAGCCTTGCCTTCCGCACCCGGCGTCTCGTCCCGTCATCGCCCGCGAGCTTCTCGGCCCGGGCAAACAGTTCCTTCGCCCGAGGCAGAAACTCCGCCGAATAATCGGGAATATTGAAAATCCACAGATGCTTTCCCCCCGGCCCGCGCACCTCGCGATGCAGCAGGTCGAAGTACTCCCGCATGGGCTTTGCTGCCGCTCCATACACCCCGTCCAGGAACTCATTCACCGTCTGATCCACATTCACCGCCGGGTCCCACAACTGCCGTGCCAGCACATAGGCTCGCAATTCCGATTGTTCTCCCCCGCCGCCCGGAGCATACGCCCCCTGCATAAACAAACCCACCACTCCCTGTTTTTTGTACACCGGCACGTCCGCCGCCAGTTCATCAAAATCGGGGAAGGGAAGCAGGTAGTGAGAGAAGTTCGTGTTGTAGTGCCAGATGTAGAGCTGATTCGTAATCTTCGACCACGCCTCCAGATTCTTTCGGAAATACGTGCTCCGCGGGCACGACAGAAAACTGTGCGAAACACAGATCCCAATGGGACACAGCCGTATCCGCACGTTCGGAGCAGGCCGTACCTTCAACGGCGGATTCTCCGTGTACCAATACGCCAGCGTGTCAATCAGCTTCCCCGGATGCTTCTTCCCGATCTGTTCCGCTACGGCATTCACAAACCGCAGCATCGGTCCGGAATGTTCGCCGCCTTCTTCTTCCTCCACACGCCGGCACCGGTCGCACTCACACCATCCTTCCCAATCATTCTGTGACACGCTGAACATTGTTGTGTCCGGCTTGTCCTCGATCCACTTCTCCACCTGTGCGGTGACGATGCGCAGCACATCGGGATTCGTCAGGCACAGTTGTCCCCGCTCATGCCGCCGCTTGCCTTCAATCAGCGAATAGTATTCCGGGTGTTCCGCGAAATACCTCTCCGGAGGCATCAGCTCATAAAAGGAATGCACGAACGGGTAATACTTCAGCTTCCCGCCCGTCGATTCATCAAGCTGCGTATGATCGCCGTTGGTGCGATTCCGGGCCGCCCAGTCTTTGTTCCAAGCCTCGGTAAAGAAGGGTTCCCGATTCTCAAATGCCGGCCGGTGCGTCTCCTTCAACACCCCCGTCTCAATCGTCTGCCGCTTCGGAATGCGGCTCACCTCGCGTGTGAACCAACGGCATCCCAATTTGTCCAGCAGCGTATACACTCCATACATCGTCCCCCGAGGTCTGCCGCCGGCAATCACCAGATGCTTTCCCGCGGTTCGCAGTACGAAGCCTTCTCCACCTAACCCCGCCACATCAATCCCCAGGTTCAGCTTCCGTAGCGCCGCGCTCTCGCCAACCAGAATCATTCCGCCGCTCACAGCCTGGTCGTCCCGCACGATTGGCAGCCGCGCACCACTCATCTCTTCCAGGAACCGTTGCAGTTCCTCCGCCGCGCGCTGCTCCGATGGAATTGCCACGGCGGGCAACACGATACTGTACTCGGATTTCCCCTGCCTGGCCAACTGCACTGCGAACAGGGAAGTAGTAAAAAGAACGAATAAAATCAAGGGTCTCACAGCGTCTTCAGTATACGCCCCGGTCCAACTCCAAGACACCCGCAAGGCATATGGTGCAAAGTAGATTGGAGAGGAACTCAAGGCGCAAGTGGACGTTCAGGACAAAATGAAAATTCAAAGTGACGAGGAGTTCCAGCGCCTCGCCGCGCAATTGGAATCCTTGGACACCACCCAGGAAGCGCGCCAACTCAACCCAGAAGAACTGGAGTTGCAGGCCCTACTCGCACACCTCTGCACGGAGTATGAGGATCGCCTGGTTCCTCCCTTGCCGCGAAGTTCCGTATCTCTGTCGAGGCTTTCGTCTGATCGCACCTTCAACTACGCTGAAAGAGGTGAGCCGGTTCATCCCCAGCATCTCGATCCCACACCAACTCGGTCTTCTCCTCGCTGTCTCAGTCGCACTCCAGGCTCAGTACACCAGCCTCTCTACCGATTCCATCGGCTCCACCCTCTTCTTCACCGCCGAGTTCACACAGCCGGACTCAGCGCAACCCGCATGGGGCAAACTGTTCATCGCCGGTGACGAAGGCGTTCGCCCGTTCCTCATCCGGTCCCGCGACGTTACCCCCGTCCGCGTATTCAACGATGGGCACATCACCAACGCCTACGATCTGGTTGGCGTCGACCTGGCCTCCAATGGTTCCCGCCTTGCCGTGGCCGGCGCCCGCGAATGCACCGTAACCGTGCAGTTTTGCCAGTTCATGGATACATCCGACGTCTACGGCAACCAGGGTCAATACCTCTTCACCGCCAACGGCCTGGTCTCGTTCAGCCCCAACGGGGAGTGGGCCCTCGCCGTCGGTGTCAGCGCCGCCGCGCCCTTCACGCAGTTGACGCTGATCGAAGTCGCCACCGGCCGGCGTTATGCACTTCCCACCGGACTCGGAAACCGGTACTGGCGCCTCCATAAAGTCGCCGATAACGGAACGGTCGCCTACCTGCAAAGCGGTCGGCTCATCCTCTTCCATCCCTCCTCCGGCATGCAGGAGACATTCTTGGGTGGAGAATGGGTGGCTATAGATGCGAGTGCTTCCACTGTTGTGCTCCAGCGCCCATCAACACTGCAAGTAGTTCAAACCGCCAGGCTTTCCGCACCATTGAACCTGACCCCGCCAGGCTGGCGCGATTTCGCCCCGCGAATCAGCGACAACGGCCAACGCATCCTGTTTCTCTCCACGCCGTCCGATACCGATGATCCACAGATCTACAGCGTCAACCCGGATGGTTCGCAACGAAGGCAAGTTATCGCCATCCCCGAAGGCGTCATGTCAGCGATCCTCTCCGGCAACGGCGAGGTCTCTTGGGCCGCCACTCGCACCGGACGCCTCTTGAAGATTTCTCTGCTCACCGGCCAGCAGCAGGAATTCATCGGGCCGGTGGCTGCCTTTTACTGGCCGTCGCACTGCTCGGGGACCTTCTATGGCGGCTCTCTTTCAGCCGGGCTGGGGCAAGTGATTACCGTGGATGCCTACGTCATGCCCGGAGAAGCAGTGAAGGTCTTCCTCGGATCCACGCCGGCAACAGTCACCGACGTCGCCGTGCAGCGGGTGTCGTTTCGCATCCCCACCACGCTCCCGCCAGGTGGATACAGCCTGTCCATCCAAAAGCCCGGTGACCCGAATTGGTTGGCGAAATCCATCCCCATTGGAGTGCGCACAGAGTTCGTTCCGCAGGAGTCCCTCACGCAATGTGGGCCGGGAGACAACACATTCCGCTGACCACTCCCGCAAACCCTCCGATACAATAAGCCCATCATGCAACGCAGAGGCTTCCTCCAAGGTGCTGCCCTGGCTCCCGCCGCCGCAGCCGCCCAGCAATCCTCCACTCCGTCCCCAACTCGCGGTATGGGCAAAGTCACCATCCGCCGCGTCTACCCCATCCTCACCAGCGCCGGTGGCCGCTATCAGTGGGTCATCGTCAAAGTCGAAACCAGTGAGCCCGGCCTCTACGGCATCGGCTCCGCCAGCAACGTTCATCAAGCCTTCACCGTCGCTGCTGCCATCGAAAAACACCTCGCCCCCTTCTGGCAAGGCCGCGACGTCGATCGCATCGACGACATCTGGTACGCCACCAACTTCCGCAACTACCGCCGCTCTGACACCGTCCTCAACAACGCCCTCAGTGGCCTCGACATGGCTCTCTGGGACATCAAAGGCAAACGCGCCGGCATGCCCGTCTACGCTTTGCTCGGCGGCAAAGTCCGTGACGCCGTCCCCTGTTACGGCCACGCCGACGGCCGCTCCTTCGACGAAGTCACCGACAACGTCAAAGGCTTCATGGACCGCGGCTTCCGCCACGTCCGCGCCCAAATGGGCGGCTACGGCGGCGGTGGCATGATCGCACCAGGACAGGGAACTCGCGTCAAAGGCGGCTTCAATGGACCCGCCTTCGACGAAGAGGAATACATCGAAACCATCCCCAAACTGTTCGAACACCTTCGCGTCAAACTCGGCAAGCAGGTCAAACTCTGCCACGACGTCCACGAACACCTCTCTCCCACCATGGCCGTCGAACTCGCCAAACGTCTCGAGCCCTACCGCATGTTCTTCGTCGAAGACCTGCTCCCGCCGGAACTCGTCCAATGGTTCGCCAACATCAAGCAAGTCACCTCCACCCCCATTGCCATGGGGGAAATCTTCACCAACCCGCAGGAATGGGTCCCCTGCATCACCAATCGCTGGATCGACTTCGCACGCCACCGCATCTCCACCATCGGCGGCATCACCCCCGGACGCAAAGTGGTTGCGCTCTGCGAAGCCTTCGGCGTCCGCACCGCCTGGCAGGAAGGCGGCGACAACGATCCCGTCAACTTCGCTGCTGCCTGCCACATCGATCTCGCCTCTTCCGCCTTTGGCATTCAAGAGGAGAATCGCTGGCCCGATCTCATCCACGAGATGCTGCCCGGCACGCCCAAACTCCCCGATGGCTTCGCCTACGTCAACGAAGCCCCCGGCCTTGGCATCGACATCAACGAAACCATGGCCCGCAAATATCCGATGGAGCCGCCACCCGGCCGCGAAGACGGCTTCACAGTCCGCGCCATCGATGGCTCACTCGTCCGCCCTTGAGTTTTGAAATACTCTTGGTGTGCGTACCTTAATACTCCTCGTTCTTATCTCTATCGCACAGGGAAAAGAGATCGCCTCCTGGCAGCCCGCCAAATCTAACGGCATTACGCTCGACAAAGCAGACGACTCCCCCTGGCGCATCGAAAATGTTTCCGGAACCCAGATGGCCCGCCTCGCGCCGTCCAAGGACTACTTCGTTCGTTCCGCTTTCCATCTCAACATCAGCGCCACACCCGGCCCGAACCGTTACCTCGTGCTCGAGTTTCTGGATCGCGGCATCGCCCTCATCACCGCCTCTCCCGGAGTCCCCGAGATCCGCCAATGGGGTCCCACGCGTGTCAACTCCGGCAAAGTCCGCCGTGCAGTCTTCCTTTACGACAGCCCTCATCCGGCCCGTATTCGTGTCGAAGGCCTCGATTACCTCCGCTCCATCACTCTCACCGAAGACAAGCCTCCGCTCGAGCACGCGCCACTGGTCGAACCAGCCACCAAATTCACCACCGCCAGCGAACGCGTCAGTTCCGTCCCCGGCGATGCCACCACACCGAAAGGCGTTGAAGACGCCCTTGCAGGCATTCGCAATCAAGCCCCGCTCCTCCGCGCCCTCGGCTTCAATGGCGTCGAAACCTACGTTCGCTGGGGCTACGTGGAACGCAACCGCGGCACCTATGACTGGAGCTTCTACGATGCCATCCTCGCCGAAATCGAAAAGCACGGTCTCCAATGGTTTCCCATGCTGCTAGCCGGTTCCGGCTACGCCCTCCCCGCATGGCTCCACGATGGCCCCGACAATTTCGGGTTCAAATGTTTGGAACATGGAGTCGTCCACGACACGCAATCCATCTTCCATCCCTTCCAAACCGAATACGCCAGCAAGTTCATCGCCGAGTTTGGCCGCCACTACGGCAATCGCAAGTCCCTGCTCGGCATCCGTCTCGGCCCCAGTGGCGATTACGGCGAGGCGCAATACCCCGCCCGCGGCCCCGGCTATGGCTTCCGTCAGCACCACACGCACATCGGCTATTGGGCCGCCGACGACCTTGCCAAAGCGGCTTTCCGCAACAACATGAAGACCAAATACAGCGGCGATATCACCAAACTCAACGCCGCCTGGGAAGAAAAATACAACTCCTTCGACGAAGTCCAAACCTTCCTCCCCGACACCGCCCTCACTCGCCGCAAGCGCCTCGACTTCGCCAATTGGTACATGGGCGAAATGAGTGATTGGTGCGAAAAATGGGCCATCTGGTCGCGTGCCGCGCTCCCCAATACGCGCATCCACCAATCCTCCGGCGGCTGGGGCCCCGTCCCCATCGGCACCGATTACAGCTATCAGGCCCGCAGCATGGCGCGTGTCAAAGGCGGCATTCGCCTCACCAACGAAAGCGACGACTTCGCGGATAACTTCACCATCACCCGCATGGCTTCTTCCGCTGCCCGCTTCTACGGCGCCGAACTCGGCTACGAACCCGGCGGCTTCGGCAGCAAGCGAGGCGTCATGGCACGCCTTTACAACGCCGTCACCACCGGAGCCGTCCACCTTTTCTATTACCTCGGCAATCTTTCCTCCAACGACCAGGCCATCGATGCCTGGATCCGTCACGCCAACAAACTCGACCAGCGCGCCAAGCCCATCATCGACGTCGCCGCCTTCTATCCCGACACCTACCTCAAACTCGATGATGAAGCGCTCCGCTACCGCTGGGCCTCCACTTACTTCACTGTGGCCCGCACTCTTCGCGAAGAAGTCGACTTCGATTACGCCAGCGAGCAGATGATCGAAGACGGAGCGCTTTCCCGGTACAAAGTGCTCATCCTCCTTTGGGGCGTCGTCATGGAGAAACCCACTCTGGAGCGCATCGATCGCTGGGTCCGCGATGGCGGCATCCTCGTCTTTTGCCCGCGTGCCCGTGGCAATCCCGTCACCGTCGAAGGCGACGCCTCCATCTCCAATCGGTGGCTCGCCGGCGACACAGGCAAAGGCAAAGTCATCTCCTGGCGTGGCGAAGTCATCCCCGCCCTCGAATTCACCGAAGGCATGAAGGATCTCCTTCTCAAGACGCCTTCCATCCATCCGCGCATACAGGCCGCATTGAAGATGCAAAAGCCCGCCACCACCTACTGGTCCGTGCTTGAAAATGGCAAACTCGCCTTGCTCAACTTCAGCCCGCGCACCGCAACCGTCAAACTGGCCGGCGGCAAAATCATCACCATCCCGCCGTTTGAGCCGCACATCGAGTAACTTGAAGAGATGAGGGAACCCGCACCATGCACCGCACCACTGCTCTAATCCTCCTTGCCGGATGCGCCGCCATCCTGCCGGCCCAAACCATTCGCAGCGTCACCAACGCCGCCAGCCTCGCTCCCAGCGGTGCACCCAACGCGGGTGTAGCCCAAGGCGCGCAGATGGCTCTCCTCGGCACCGGTCTCGGACCCGCCGAAGCAGTCGCCGCCACTGCATTCCCCTACCCCACCACCGATGGACTCGGAGGAGTCACCGTCAAAATCACGGTCGGTGGCACAACTGCTGACGCCATACTCATCTCCGTCGCGCAAAACAAAGTCGTTGCCGTCGTCCCTTCCACTGTTCCCACCGGCACAGGCGAAGTCACGCTCAGCTTTGATGGTAAGACAGCCACCGCTCCCATCAACGTCGTCGCCACCAACTTCGGCGTCTTCGATCTCTCCGGCGCAGGCAGTGGCCCCGCGCGCCTCAAAAATGCCGATGGAGCAGATATTACCTTTACAGCCCCTGCGCGCCCCGGCCAGCAGATCGCTCTCCTCGGCACCGGGCTTGGAGCGGTCACCGGTGATGAAGCCGGCGCCGCACTCACCGATGCGCTTTCCGCCGAAGTCGACGTCTACATCGGCGGCAAGAAAGCGAACGTTATTTCCAAAGCCCGCGCGGGCACGGCCCCCGGCGTCGATCAGATCGTCTTCGAAGTCCCCGACGGCGTCAGCGGCTGCTTCCAGGCTCTTGCCGTCGTCGCTGCCGGCCGCACCAGCAACTTCGTCACCACCTCCGTCGCCGCTGATGGCGCCTGTTCCGATCCCGGCGGCTTCACTCCCGCCGACTTCGAACGCATCAGCGTGCAAACCGAATTCAGCAGTGGCGGCGTCACTCTCAGCCGTTCCTCGCAAACCGTGCAAGGCTTTGAGCTCGCCTCCGAAAGCGCCTCCGGCAGCTTCAACAAGGTGAAGATCTCCGGCACTGTTGCCGTCCAGAACTTCGGCGGCAATCCCTCACTTGGCTCCTGCGTCGTCTCTTATTTCGCAGCCGCAAACATCGGCGACCTGAATGTCGATTTGCAGGTCCTCGATGCCGGTCCCGTCCTCACACTCACCGGCCCGAAGGGCCCCAAGCAGCTCGACAAGAAAGAAGGAGTCTACTCCGCCACGCTCAGCCAGGCCCTTCCATCCATCCCTGGGTTGCCCTCCCTCCCAGGCGCGAGTGGCCCCTATCTCGATCCCGGCGAGTACACCATCACCGGACCCGGCGGCGCGGACGTCGGCGCCTTCTCCGCCAAGCTTACCCTCGGCGCGCCCCTCAACTGGACCAACCGCAACACCGTCGGCAACGATGGCGCCAACAACATCGATCGCACCAAGCCGGTCACCTTCAACTGGACCGGCGGACGCGACACCGAAACCGTCTCCATCATCGGAACCAGTGTTCAACTGAATCCGCAGTTCGTCGCCACCTTCCGTTGCCTGGAGCGCGCGCCAGTGGGTACCTTCACCGTCCCCGCTTGGGTCCTCTCCGCTCTGCCTCCTGCTGCAAACGGTACGCTCAGCCTAACCATCAATTCTGAGCCGGTCCGCTTCGAAGCACGTGGTGTCGACACTGCTACGTTCAGTGCAAGCTCCGGCTCCGGCCGCACCATTACCTTCCGCTAACGCGGGTTCGTCTTTTCCGGCGCATAGGCCTCGATCGGCGTTCCGTTCCTTAACCAGAACAGAGATTCTCGTGACAAACGATTCCGAACGTCACCGCAATCGCCACCACCACGATGATGGCGATCAGATAGCCTCTTCCCAGCGAACGTCCGAACGTCGTCTTCTTCATATCGCGCAGCGACTTTAACTGATCAAAGCGGATCTGTTGCACTCCGGCTTTTTCCGTAGTCAGAACAAACCCTGTATCGGAAACCTCGCCAATCCACCCGCGCAGTTTTGACCCATCGAGAAAGCGCACTTCCACCGCGTTTCCACGGCTGATCGTGACAGCCTGTTCCTTCGGCGAAATCTGTGTCGCGGTAGCCCCCTGTGGATAGACCAGCGTCAAAACAAGAAACAAGGCGATTGTTTCGCGCATCGATTGCCTCCTCTCTCAATCCGCCGCCATTGCCAGCGCCACCACCAGCACAATCACTCCGAACACCGTGCCCACCACAATCCCCGTGATCAGAAAAGTACGTCCAATCGACCGGCCGGTGGACTCGTGCCGCAAACCCCTCACCGACTTCACCCGCTCAAACGCCACCTGTTCCTTCGTGATCGTGCCATTCCGCTCGGTCTGCAACTCGAAGCCTGAGTCGCTCACGGCGCCCAGTCTTCCTCTTTGTTTCGTTCCGTTGGTGAAACGCACCTCCACCGCCGCATCGCGGGCGATCGAGACTGCTTGTTCTTTTACGGATTGCCTCTTTGGCCCCGCGCTACAAGGCGCTGCCAAGACAGTGATCAGCAGGACGGCCAATGCTTGTCGCATACAACCCTCCACCGGAGGGCCTCACTGCCTCTCACTCCGCCTCACTCACCGCGCCATTTCTCCGCTTTCATTCTAACGCCGGCGTCTATCAGTAGTTGCGCCAATTCCGCCCACGCGCCTTGAACTCATCCAGTTGCGCTTTCGTGTATCCCGCAATCGACGGAATCTTCAGCACCTGCCCCACCTTCACCACATTTGGATTCGAACCGATCACCGCCCGGTTGGCATCAAAGATCACCGGCCACAATAGCACCTCGCCGTTGTACCACTTGCCCGCAATCTTCGAAAGCCAGTCCCCTTGCGCCACTGCATGGCTCCCCAGGATGGCCGGCCCATTCGATGGCGGCGTGCTCGCCGAAGGCGGAGGCACAGGCAGCACTGGCGGACCCACCTGTCCCGTCGGCGGCGTCTCTCCCGCCTTCTTCCCCATCATGTCTTCCACAATCTTGATCGACCACTCGTTTTGCAACAGCGTCCAGAACTGCTTGCCAAAGTTCGTCCCTTCCGCATTGCACGTCACAGCCTGCGTCAGATCATGCTTGATCTTTGCCCACCTGCTCTCCCACGTATCCCGGAAAACCAGCGCCGCCAGCGGCCCGCCAATCACATCCCAAAGCAGTGTCCCCGCCGTGCTCAAATGCTCACTGAAGAAGCAGGTGATGAACGCCGCCATGTAGAAGTGTTCCACATAAGTGATCTCGTCCATCTTCCACGACCCCACCCCCAACGCCCGTGAAAACTCCTCCGGACTGCCCCCGCCCATGTACGGTTTCTCAGTCGAAACGAACGCGTTCGCCAGAATCAATTTCCGCAGTTCGTTCCTCGGAAACTCCGGCAGCGGCTCCAATCCGGTATACAATCCGCGCCGCACTACGTCGGCAGGGTGAATCTTGAACATCAACGCGCGGTCCCACACGGCGGTCGCCAGAGCTTTGTTCAAAGATCCGTTAATGAATGGTTCAGGTCGTGGCATGTTGGTCGAGAACCCACAGAATACCAGGATGCCCATTCACACGGCATGATTTTCTACAAGTTCAAAACAAAAGCTTCAACCCGAACTGCACTTGACGTGGCGCGTTGGCCGTTGCCGAGATGATCCCGATCTGCCCGGAACTGAGCACCATGTTCGGAAAACCGAACTGCACCTGATTCGGCAGGTTGAAAGTTTCGGCGCGGAACTGGAGCCGTGCCTGCTCCCGGATCACAAACTCCTTGAACAAAGAGAAATCGAGATTGCGTGCGCCTTGTGCACGCACATCCGGCAAGCTTCGCCCCGTATTGCCGAACGTGAATGGCGCCGGGTGTGAGAACACGCTGGAATCAAAGTAGCGATTGAGGCGGCTGCGGATCGGTCCATCCAGTTTGGCGCTGGTCCCGTTATTGTTCGGCCGCAGCACGCTGCCCCCCGCGTTCGAAGTGTTTTGCGTCGTGATCGTCAATGGTTGACCGGCCTGCAGCGTCAGGATCCCATTCATCTGCCACCGCCCCAACAGCGCATCCGTGAGCCGGTTCCAGTTCGTCCCGAATCGCCGGCCTCGTCCCACCGGTAGTTCATACACCGAACTGATCACCAGCGATTTCGAGACATCCTGTGGCGAAACCGCGCGTTCCGCCGCCCGGTCGTAAATGTTCTGCATGTTGGAATCGCGCCCTACGTTCGAAATCATGGCATGGTTGTCGATCAGCTTCGCCCCCGTGAAGGATGCCAGCATGCTGAAACCCTGCCCAAACCGCCGTTCCACCTTCATCTGGAACGAATGATAGATCGAAGCGGCGCCCGTCAGATACTGCCCGGTTACGCTCACGAATTGGGGAAAGGGCCGCAGCAGCACGCTTCGCGGTACATTCGCCGTAGCCAGCGGTCCCGTGGTGATGAGTCCGAAAAACGGATTCCGTTGTTGTTGCTGCAACTGCGTGCCAAGCGCCAGCACTTCCGGCGTCAGTTGGTTCAGGTTGTAGTCGTTCTCGCCGGATTGATTCAAATGAAGACCCCGGCTCCCCACATACGCTGCTTCAACAAGAATGCTCCCCGGCAGTTGCCGTTGAACGTTCAGGTTCCAGTTCTGTGAATAGGGCACCGTATTGTCGCCAAGCAACTCGGCATTCAATGGGGATCCAATGCCGGTCAGCAGGCCCAGACTGCTGCCCGATACCGGCGTAAATCCAGTCGGAAACGGATCGCGTAGGTACGTCGACGGTGTCACTCCGTCCAGTGCCGCCACATAGCTCGAATCACTCCGGTAGCCTGTGTTGCTCACCGTGCCCGCGGCGCTGCGTAGCGATGGAGCAAAGAAGAGCCCGTATCCTCCGCGCAACACCATCCCACGGTTTACTTCATAAGCGAAGCCGAAACGCGGCGCGATGTTCGTCCTCTCGGTTCCATACTGTTGCCTTCCGCGCCCATCCATGCCGACGAACTGCAGGCCCCCAGTGAGCCCCGCCAGGCCGGATGGTCCTGCCAGCGGCGATGCGACGCCGGGATGAAATACGTTCAACCGGTTGTAACGTTCCGTCCGTGGCACCTGGAGTTCATAACGCACTCCAAGATTCAGCGTCAGCTTCCGGCTCACCTTGTAATCATCGGCGAAGTAAATCCCATGGTAGGAACTGGTGGTCGCGACATCCTTGAATTTCTGCGTGAACGTCCCTGAACCGAGGCCCGTCAACAGTGACGCAACCCCGTCCCCAGCGATCGCCGACGCCTGGTTGGGATTCGGCCCCTGTGTGAACGCCCGCGTGAACGCATAGTTGCCCGTGGCCGCCCCTGCCTGCAGTGTGTTCACCCGCAGCATGCGCGCTTCGTACCCCACTTTCAATGTGTGGCTCGTGAGCACCTTCGTCGCCGATGCGCTCGCAATGTGAGTTTCGAAAGCCGCGTTCGAAAAGTCCCCCGCGCCACCGTTGCCCAGACCCACGTAACCCTGCGCCGCAAACCCCGGAAACATGTTCCGGTCCGCATTCGCCGCGATGTACGACGGAAAGCCAAGCTGCGTCGGATTGAATCCATCACTCCGGGGACGGTAGAAAAAGGCCGTGCGTCCCAATCCATACCGGAAGTTCAACAGCGTCGTGGGCGACGCGCTCCACGTGTAATCGAATGCCGCGTTGTTATAGTGCTGCGGCTGAAAGGAACCGCCTTGCGCCACCAGTACATCGGAGGGGAAGTAGTCCGGGGGCGCCGGCGAAAGGCGGCGCCGCGAGTAACGGAAGAACAGCCGGTGATAGTCATTGAGGATCTCATCACCCTTGATATCGAACTGGTTGATGTTCACCACGCTCTTTCCCGATGCAGCGAAGTTGTTGGTGCCCGAGTTGAGGTCGCCCGGACCATTCGGCAACGGATAGTAGCGCGCTACAGCCGCACCCACGGGATCCAACCGCGCCGTGGGCATCACGTTCCCCGCGTACGGCTGCCGTAGGAATGCGTTCCCGGATGCCGTCGTCGTCGATGGATCGTAGATCACCACCTGCTGCCCCGCGGCATTTCTTGTCTGCGAGAAGTTGCCCACTCGTTGCAGTGCTGTCGGTACCGTCGTCAACTGATTCTGCAACTGCCCCTGCCGCAGTCCTTCATACGTGAAATGGAAAAATGTACGGTTGCGCCCGTCATACCACTTGCCCAGATACACCGGACCGCCCGCGCTTGCCCCAAACTGGTTGCGCTTGAAACTGGGCAGCGCTACACCCCGCGAGTTGGCAAAGAAATCGTTCGCGTCCAGCTTCGAATTCCGCAAAAACTCGAATACGCTGCCGTGCAACTGGTTCGTCCCCGACTTGAACACCAGGTTGATCACACCCCCTCCACTCCGGCCGAATTCCGCTGAGTAGCTGTTGGTCTGCACCTTGAACTCCTGCACCGCGTCCACGGACGGGAACACTGAGTAGCCTTGTATCGGGTTCACCAGCGGAGGCGCCGATGGTATCCCGTCCGCCAGGATTTCATTCGATCCTGGCCGCCCGCCATTGATCGAGATATTGGCGTTGTTGAAATTGAAGCCGACGCTGCCCACAACCCCCGGGACCAGAAAAACAAGCGCAAACGGATTGCGCTGATTGAGCGGCAGGTTGACGATGCTCTGGTTCGCCACCACTTGCCCCAGCGCCGAACTGTTCGCCTCCAGCAGCGGCGCCGTCGAGTTCACACTCACCGTTTCCGTCGCCGCCCCAAGCTCCAACTGGAGTTCCAATCGCGCCGATTGGTTCACCTGCAGCGAAATCCCTGTCCGCTCCGCCTTCTTGAAACCCGATGCTTCCACAATCACCTGATAGGATCCGGGCGGAAGCGATGGCGACAGAAACCTCCCGTGGCTGTCGGTCTCCAACGCACTGACGGCATTGGTGGCCACACTGATCACCCGGACCTTTGCTCCTACAATCACCGCTCCCGTAGGATCGGTGACAATTCCCTCCAGCGATGCAGTGATGGTCTGCCCGAGAGCGAGCGGTGTGAACAGGAACAGCATAGCCAGCCTTCGGACCGTAGCGGACACGTGGAACATTGCAGTCTCCTCTGAATAGGCGATAGGCACACATGGAGCCTGTCGACGCGGTCAACATATCACAAATGGCACCTAGCCCAGTGCCGTACAAAAACTGCGCTGCATGGGGCATACATGCTATCCCTATGGTGTCCCTCCAACCTGGATACTAATGAACTTCAGCCAAACTAGGCCCCCAGCACGGCCATCCACCGAAGCCCCTCTCAACATTCCGAATTTCAAACCCATCCTTCTCCACGAGAAGATCGGTTGGAAGACAGTCTCCAATGAAGCGATTCTGACCGGCGACAATCTCCCGTTTGTCGACCTTCCATCGAAACTGGCGGAGATGGTAGAAAAGTGCTGGAAGTCGGCCTCGGTGTCGAATCCGCAAGCCCGAAGTGGGCTGCAGATGGGCAACAACAGACAACCCCCGGCGGCGAATAGCTGGAAACCGGAAGACATCTTTGCCGCCAGGAAATTCCAGGAACGCAACGCGCCATACGTGAAGGCTGTCGCACCACTCATGCGGCCCGTCCAGCAGAACCAAGGTCTGTTCTCCGACATGCCGCTGGCGCCGCCGCCCAAACTGGGCCTCGTCAACGATTGGCATCTCATGAAACCGCTCCAGCGGATCAGCGCCTTTACGTTCCGGGGCGATGGCCGCGGCCCCCGCGACATCTCCATCGCCAACGGCTTCTCCCCACCTTTGACTCGAACCGATGACTCGTACGTCGACACCGTCATCTTTCCGCAGTTTGAAAGTTACATGCAGCGGCGGTTTCAGATCCGGATCACCAAGGCCGAATTCCGCACCGCCTTCAACGCCCACACCGCCGGTAAACGCGGTGACGCGCCCGTGATTCGCGCCTACTTTATTTGGCGGGCGCTCGTAGAGCATGAAGCCCTCCACATCCCGCGAATGGTGCTCTATGAGGCCTTGAAAGGCTACATCTCCACCAGCCGGGCGGTCTCGGTCGCCTGGGAGTTTTCATCCCGCAAGAACGGCTGGGTCTATCTGACCCGTGTCCGCGGAGGCTATGTGATCCCGGCTGCTTCCGAAGCATCTTGGGTCGGCGATTATGAGCGCGAACACGAGGTCGCCTATCCCGGGCACCTGCCCTGGGACGAAATCTTCGCCTTCCGCAAAACAGGTTCGCCGAAATTCGCCGGCCCCCTCTATCTCCGCAACGGGTTTCGAGAGAGCTACCCCACCGTGTACGAAAAAGTGATCCGCGCCTTCTCCATCTCCTGAAATTCGCCGCAAAGAACGCATGTTCATGCTCTTTTCTGAAGTCCTGGCTTCTCTCTATACTTCTGCTTGGGAATGACCTCATAGCCGAGGCCATTCACATACAGGAGGGGGAATTCTATGGCTGGACTTCAATCGGAATTATTCAGGGGCGACCCGCGGCTGGAACGTTGCCTCATCAGCGATCCGGCCCACGTGCTACGCGGCGATGCCGGCGATTTCGTCTCTGAAATCCACCTTGCCGTCTCAACCTCAAGCGACGGCACTATCTCCGGTTCGGAGATCGATGGCCGCCGCTATGGACCTGACACGGCCAAAGCCGTCCTCGAGTACAAGCGAAAGCGCAGAATCATCAACTTCCAGCTATCATCCAGGCCGACGATGATCGTTGAAAGATGACCATCCGCGCCCTCGATACCGAAATGGTCCTCCCCAGAGAGGGAAAGGAACCGGAGTGCCTGCAAGGCAGCCAGCACAGGAGACCCTGACGCATGTTGGATTTCTATATCGTGGTTCCGTGGCGGAGTTCCCTTCGGCCCGATCCAGGAAACGCCCGCCGATGATGGCCGAAACCGGAAATGACCGCAAAATACCTGCTGCCAACTTGGTATGCCTTCGAAATCGGCGCTGCTTGGGCGATGTGGAATAACCCTATCCGCGCCGTGGCCGATTTCGTCGGCGCGAAAGCCGGCGGATTCCGAGGCATTGCATGTCCATCGTGGAAGAGCACTGGTGCTGCTCTCGCCTTTGGCTTGCCGTGGAACTCGAACGGCAACCGCTCAGCGCCCCAACTCCGCTACGTCGGCGCAACCAACATCCCCCTCTTCGCCTACAAACTGCCCGTCCTCCACATCGAGCAACAAAGCTGCTCAGTCGCCCCACTACTTCCACCGACTCAAGGAGAGCGGGTGCGCGATCTTCTGCGTCCTTCTCTCCGCCGACCTGACCTTCGACCAATCGGTGCCCCCGCGAGTCAAACTGGATCGCAGCTTCGTCGCGCACCGCTTCTTCGAAACCGAGGGCAACCACGTCACCTGGGTCCGCCTCTACCTCTCACTGGGATTGGTGGTCCGACATGGCAGGCGGCGAAGTTCACGGCGAGATCGAAGGCTTCGACGAGAATCCTCGTGGGTCTCCCGGCAACCGGCGATTCCGACTTCGACAAGCACAACTCTGTTCGTCAAGGCGCCGCCTTCACCGAAATGATGCAACAGGCCGCCGATGCCCTCGCCGATTTCGAACTTTTCCTGAAGCAGCGATAAAACGCTCAACCTGCGCTAACCTGATATCGACCGTCAGGGACATCGACATCACAAGCCTCTTCCGCCGCTCCAATGAGGGCGACCGCGCCGTATTCGAAGAAGGGTCCTGAGCCCTTACTAGATTCAGCGCACGCTCACCGCGAGCTCTCCCAGGAACACGCCGACATCCAAACCACCGCCTTAGTGCATGAAGCCTTCTCGCCCGCCCTCGCCTACGCCGCCAATGCGCAGGAACGGCGAAATCCATTTCTTGAGCGCCGCCGCCTGCGCCATGCGCCGCATCCTCGTCGAAAAGGCTCGCCAGCGCCTCGCCGAAAAGCGCGGCTCCGGCCTCGTCCCCAAACAACTAAGCGAAGTGGAACACGAAATCGCTCGCGTCTCAGCCGAACCTGATCTGGACGTCATCCAGCCTGGTCGACGCCCTCGATGCCCTTGCCGCCGAAGATGCCCTTGCGGCCCAGGTCGAGCGTGCTGGCCGGCGGCCTTTCCGTCGAAGAAACCGCCGACGTGATGGACACCGCCTGGTCCGTAACTCGTACCTGGGCCTTTGCGCGCGCCTGGCTATTCCGCAGGCTTAGCCCGCACGCCTGCGGTCCTCTGCCGTAAACCGGCCGTGCCTGCCACCTTCTTCGCAGATACCCAACTCGCCAGCCCCAGCCCGAACAGCAGCATGCGGCCCGGCTCCGGAACATCTCCACTCATATCTACCAGAGTGCCATCCACGGTGAGCAGCAGGTTGTTCGTAAGAGGCGTGTCAGCAGCCTCCTGCACTGTTATCCCGCGCCCACCGGCAATAGCTCAAAACACCGGTATAGGGATCGCTGGGGCCAGTCGCCGCCTGCCACATTGCGCGGCTCACCTGGCACTACCCGCTACTTCCAGCACCAGCCAGTAGGTAGTGGATGGATTCAACACAAAACGCCGCTGACGGCGTTAGCGTAAAGCTCAGATCGCTGTTCAAAGCGCTACCGACCGCGAGATCCGCCACCGCCGACCTCCGGGATTCCCTCTACATCCAGAGATACAGCAAGGCGCTTAACGTCAGCGTTGGGTTCCCCGTCCGATAAATGCACCACAATGTCGTCCAGGGTGTACGACGATCCCGCTTATTGCTGTGAATCCAGCTGCGCGCGAGATGGAGTCGCAACGCTCGGGAACGTCACAATTTGTGCCCCTTCCGCCCGGCGACGCATTCGTCGACAACAGCGCACCGGCCCACGCCGGGCTACCGGCGAGCAACGCCGTCAACGTGAGTAGCCCTGCGTGACGGCCCATGTCTCCAGTCTTCAACAGTGTCTTCATCTATCCTCCTTGTGTGGAACGAATCTCCGCCACCGGTTGTGCGTCGCCGCCGCAAATCAGCGTCAAGATTTTTTCTGTTCCATTTCCTCACCCGGTGGTACAATCCTCCAAGCGCGATGGGCCGTACTCGCGAACTGTTCTCTCAACTGCTGGACGCTCCCCGCTGAGCGGGATCGTATCCTCGCCCAGGTCCCGGCCGAACTACGCAACGAACTGCTCTCCCTGCTCCAAGCCCACGACTCCGCCGGTTCCTTCCTTGAGCCTACACTGAAACCAATCTCGTTTACGAGCGAATAGGCCCCGCTCTGCTCCACCTCATTGGCCGCGGCGTGGAAGACGGAGTGGTCTACCGCGCCGAATGCCGCGACGGCGCCTTTCAGAAACATGTGGCCACCGGCTTTGTCGCTCCCGGCCCGTTCGCGCCCGAATCCAGCCGCCGCTTCATTGAGGAGCGCCGCATTCTCTCCGCTTAGGATCATCCATCCATCGTCCACATGCTCGATGCGGGCACTTGGAACGGACACCGCTATCTGGTGATGGAGTTGGTGGAGGGCTCAAACATCGTCGCCTATGCCCGCGCCGCCAAGCTGTCCATCCCCGAAACCATCCGCCTCTTTCAGGAACTCTCTGACCCCATCCAGTACGCACACCAGCGTCTTGTCATCCACCGCGACCTCAAACCGGGAAACATTCTGGTTACCCCCGAAGGAAGAGTCAAGATCCTCGACTTCGGCATTGCCCGCTTGCTCGATGGCGCACCAGATGACACCGTGGTCCATCCCTTCACCCTTGCCTACGCCAGTCCGGAGCAGGTACGCGGAGAGGTGCTCACGCCTGCCACCGATATCTATTCCCTTGCCCTGCTGCTCTATGAAATGCTGGCGGGCCACAACCCACAATGCGCCGTCGACAACGACGAAACACGGCGCCGCGCGCTCTCCGTAGTGCCTGCTCCTCCCACCGATATTCCAGACCTCAACGCCATCGTAGGGAAAGCCCTGGCGAAGGACCCCGGGCAGCGATATGTCACTCTGGCTGATTTCCGCGCCGACCTCGACCGCTACCTCGCCGGCATGCCCGTCGCCGCCCTGGAGCGGCGCTGGGGTTACCTCGCCAAACGCTTCCTCCTGCGCAACCGCGCCCTCTCTGCCGCCCTCGCCGCAATTCTCGTCATCTCTTCCATCGCCCTGGTCAACCACTTCCGTGCCACCGCACGCCGCCAGCGCCAGGTGGAGCACTCGCGAGCCATGATTCACTCCGTCATCGTGGACCTCCAGCCCAAGCTCGAACGCCTCGCCGGCTCGACAGAGCTTCGCAAAGAGTTCATTGACCGTTCCGTCCGTTACCTCGATGAGTTGAATGCCGACGCCGGGGGAGATCCCGACGTCTTAGCCGATCTTGCGGTCGCCTACGCCACCCTGGCCTCGCTCCAAGGCAGCGACCGCACCGGCAGCCTGGGCGATTTCGAAGGCGCCGCCCACAATCTCTCACTCGCCGAAGATGCCGTGCGCCGCCTTCTGGTCGTCTCTCGCAGCTCACGAGCGCTGCGCATTGCCGTGCGCGTTTACAGCGATCTCTCCTATTTCCGTGTTTCCCAATCCGGACCCGCTGCCGGCCGCCCTTATGCCGAGCGTGCCGCCGCACTCGCCGCCGAGCGTGTCCGCCGGGTCCCCGCCGACTACGACGCGCGCGCCGAAGTAGCCAGGTCGCAACATGCGCTGGCCTTGACCCTCGACGGCGGCCTCCGGCAGGGAAAGCTGCGCGAGTCGTTGGCCACTTACCGCACGCTGGCAAAGGACTATCCACAGCAGCACGAGGTCCTCAGAAACATATCGCGGCTGCTCAAAACCCTTGCCGCGAACATCGATAGCTTCGGTGAGGAGGCTCTTCGGCTCACCGAGGAGGCATTGGCCTTGGACCGCCGGTTCCTCGCCGCCGAACCCGACAACGCCGAGCGAAAACTCGATGTATCTTTCTCACTCAGCCAGATGGGCACACTCGCCGCCGGGCGGGGCGACTACAGGAAGGCCGTGCAGTACATGGGCGAAGTCCGCAGCATCCGCGAGGCGGTAGCCAACGCAAACCCGCAAGATGCCCGCGCCCTCGACCGTCTCGGTTTCGCCCTACGCAATCTCGGCCTATATGAGATCCGCGCCGGAGACAGACCCGCCGGCGAGCGCGACTTCGGCCGCGGCCACCGCATCGCCAAAGACCTCGACGCCCGCCACGCCCTCACCCTACAACAAGTGGAACAATGGGCCCGGACGCTTTCCGATGCATCAAAAACCCTCGCAGCGGCCGGTTCGCCAACGGCATGCACCTATGCCGCCGAGGCCCTAGCTCTCAATCGCCGCGGCGGAGGGCGCTGGCCAATATCCAACGCCGAGGAAGTGGCTAGCAAATGCGCTGGACAACCCAGACGAGTTGGGAATTAGAACTTTGAATGGGTTCTTAAGATTAGGAATTTAGGGATGGTGCTGGAGGTGGGGGCGGAGGTTTCAAAGCATGTGCTATCAGCAAGTTGCAGAGAATGCGTTCCCGCCATTCCCAAGAATCCCAGATTTCCCGACGCCCATTGCACGCTATTGCACGCTGGGCCCATCGGCAAATTAGACCTCGGAGAATATACCGATGTGCGGCATGCCGATGCCTACCACGGGGAACGACGTTCGAACTCACCACGGACGGCAAGATCCTCCACGCGCACGGCGAACTACTCAAGGCATGGATCACGAAACGACGAACGGAGTGGAACAGACCACACGACATCCTGTTCCGGCAAAGGCCGATGATCGGGGAGTGAAACGTTTACGACAATCCGCGCCTGCCAACGAATCCGGCCATGAAGTTGCCGAAGGCAACCCCGACGCAGAACCCGATAGCGATGAGCCGCAGGATATCAGGACCGCGAAGCCCCGCAAGACCCGGGTTGTCGATGCTGTTGATGGTTGGCGGGACTGCCAACGCCAAGATGAAGAGCGACGTGAACAGGGTGCGCTTCTTGCGGGCGTCGATGACGGATTAGGATAGCACCCGGATGTAGAAGAAGCACTTCTCCAGCTAGCGGCAGGTGCTGGTTAGCTCAACTTCATCCGGAGCTCTAAACTCCACCGCAGCCTTAGAATCAATCACTTTGACGTCAATTTCTACTTCACGGGTCGCGAGATAAGAATATGTATCACGACCGCCCCTGTTATCGTCTCCTCCTTTGCGAGAAGGATAGCCGTAATCGATCGTTTCTTCGTACTCTTCGTATCCGATTCCTTTTCCGATGTGGGACACCTCCGGTTGGAACTCACATGACAAAAATGAATCCAGCGGGAGACTAGCATTGATGCGTCGAATGGCTTGCCGATAGGTCGGCTCATCAATTCGGATCTCGACGAAAGGATACTGCCGGGCCTGCGTAACGACGTAAGCAGCCAAACAAAGATTCCTTCTGCTTCTACTCCACGACATCAAGGTTGCATTATCAGGGACCACTCGTGTGTACAGCTTTGGATAAGTGAGGAGCAAGGCAACTATCTTGTTAAAATCAGAACTCGAATCTGCGAACCTAGCTCGAACATAAAGTCTCATCATGGTGGTTAAGCCCTGAAACACGAACATTGTTGTAGTCACAGCCATGAGCAGAAGGACCAAGGGCCCAAACACCAAGAAAATAGGAGTCAAAGCGCGGCGATTCAAAAGAAGTATCGAGCCGAAGACAAATATAGCAATCCACCAAGGTATACCTTTTACGCTCAGCAGATCTCTTGGAGAGGCGACGAAATAAGCGCGATTGTGGTTCTCTATCAGTGTTTGGACGTAGAAGAGAGTTGAGCCTAGCAGCCGGAAACGGCGGATACCTCGAAGGAGTGCAGGCATAACGGCATCATAGTATCACAGGCAAGATCATGATGGCGACCATAGTTCTGGTCCAAGGCAAAGGCGAAACTCTTGACTGTAGTTGCCCTCGCATGGATTGCGATCTTTCCACCATGTGCTCGCCGCTCTGGTGTTCTCGTGCTTTTTTGGCGATGTCCCAGACAACTCTTCGAATCCCAGTCAGCGTGTAGTCCCCTGTCTTCGCTGCGATCATTTGCTGCATCTCGCAAAGGCTGAGGATGCCGTAGGTGTCCACCGTGATCGTGATGCTGCTGCGTCCGAGGAACTTCTGGAGGACCTTAGCAGTATACCTGCGCTGTGGAGATGCCCGCCGCTCAGGAAAGCCCCTCCAACATCAAGCTGCTGTTGCTGATGTTCACGGTGTAGACGGGGATGCCGCCGAGCGTAAAGTGCTGATGGGTTTCTTTGCAGCGGTCGCAAACATCCTTCAATGTAGCCGAAGATGCCTTCTCGCAGGCAGGGAGCTGCGTCCACTACTCGGCGAAGTCTTCGCGCCTCGATACTTCTTCGGCGTCAGGCATCATCCGGCGCGGGCAGAGCACCACTGGCGATCACCAGCACCGCGCGGAATTCCGATGACATGTGGCGAGCGTGAAGCACGCCCTTCTATTATCTAGATAAATCGAAGGGTGTGTTGGCGTATCCTTGGAGTATTGAAACGTAATTCTGACCATCCAATCTGGCGGTATCTGACGCTAGACAAGTTTTTGTCGTTGCTCCAAGCAAGGAAACTGTGGTTTTCGCGCAGCGACACGTTTGATGACCGCTGGGAAGGATTTAGTCATGCGCTACCGGCATCGCGAAAGATGAGTGGTGGCACCACTGCAGCGATAGAAGCCTATCTGGACGGCGTGCGATTGCACGACAATTGGATGCGTGGGTCAATGAAAAGAGTCGTCTTTGTAAGCTGCTGGTCAGCATGCCCTGATGAATCGATCCCGCTATGGAGGATCTTTGCGCCAGGTGAGTCTGGCGTTGCCATCCGATCGACGATCCCGAAGTTCTTGAAGCACGTCGATATGAAATCGCACTTCGCCGTGTATTACACCGACCACGTGAAGTACTACGACGGCAAGCCTACTGCGGATTTTGACTACTCAAAGGAGCTCAGCGCAAGCTTAGAGACGGTGTGTCAAATCAACTTGAGAAAACGGCGATGTTTCGAATATGAAGAGGAATGGAGAGCTGTCGGCATCGGGAAGAGCCACCACAAGGGAAAGGGCGTTCTCGTGCCGGTCGACCTAAACAGCTTAGTCGATCGCGTCGTAGTCTCCCCGCTGGCGTCCCGAGCATTCCTCGACACCATTCGATCCGTTGCGATAAAGTCCGGACTCGGTGTGCAACCCGAACGGTCAACTCTCGAAAGGCGGCTGCCTCGACGTCCTCAGCCAATCTCGAAGTGACCTTGATCGCGTGTGTACCTGAGGTGTGTTCCGGCATCGCAGCTGTCCAGGGAGTTGTTACGCTGAAAACCACGCAACTTTCCATCAATCGGAAGGAGGATTTCTCCGTTTGGTCGTCAACCATCCTTACATACCTGCCGTCGACGACGACGCAGTCCTATGGCGCTACATGGACGTACTGAAGTTTTTCTCATTGCTCCAACACAGAACGCTCTTCTTCCCTTGTGCGAGCGTTTTTGATGATCGCTGGGAAGGCAGCGTCTCCCCTATCAACCACCTGGTTCGGCCGACGCTGTACGCTGAACTTCCTGAGGAGCACCGCAAAAAGCTCAATGAAGCACACTCACTTGCAATTCAACAGATGCGTGATGTGATTTGTGTCTCGTGTTGGCACGAGAGTGAGCATGAATCCTTGGCAATGTGGAATCAGTACGCTCCAAGAGGCCTTGGAGTTGCCGTACAGACAAGCTACCGAAACGTCCGACAAGCACTGATCGACGCCCCACAAACCATCATCGGCGGGCGCGTCAGATACTTCGATCCACGAAAACAAGGCGTACCTGACCACAACACGTACCTTCCCTATTTCCATAAGCGCAAGAGTTTCGAGCATGAACGAGAAGTTCGCCTCATCATCGATTTACAAGCTCCTCCTCCCCAAAACCTCGGATCAGCTACTGGCCTCAACATCCCAACTGATGTCGATATCCTGGTGCAGCGCGTGTTTCTCGCCCCGGCCACACCGGAATGGTCGACAAGTGCTGTCGAGGCCGCGGTACGCGCCTTCGGTTATCAGTTCGAAGTTACTCAATCAGCACTCGATGACCCTGCAGTCTACTGAGGTTCAATCTGTCAGTTGATAAGTGTGCCCGCACGTGAACCTGCACTCTCTGCGGCGTTGACTTCGTTGGCGCAACTGGGTCAGACGTTACGGCCGTGGTCGGAGGATATCGCCAGGATGTGGCGGTTTACGCGCAGCAACGGGATTACGGAAGGATTTCACACCAAGATGGAGATACTTGCCAGGCAGCATATGGGTTCCGCAACTTCGCCAGTTGCCGGTTACGCGTGCGTATGATGTGTGGCTAGCAACCGCCGGTGGGCTGGAATTTCGACGGAAATGAAGAAGGGAAAGGGGGCTCAAACGCTGCCCCCTTTCCCCGCACCCGATCCCTGGCTGGAGGATGAGGCAAGACAGACGAGTAAAGCAATGGAGTAGACCGAGAATGAGACCGATGGATTGAGTTAAGTTGAAGGAGTGCAGAAGATGGTCAGGGATGGGTGCCCCCATTAATGTCGTAGAGCCAGAGCCCGTATTGCTTGGATTCGGAATTTAGAGCTGGTGCTGGAGGTGGGGGTCGAACCCACATGACCAGTGAAGGTCGCGGGATTTTGAGTCCCGTGCGTCTGCCAGTTCCGCCACTCCAGCGTCAGAACTTCTCCATCCTACCAAACTCCCCCATCCCCAATCCACAGCAATTCACCGGTAAGTGATCCACATCGGGCTCACCCAAACAATCTCCCCATCCGCCTGTTCCCCGCGCACGTAGTAATACGCCGCCTTCCCCTTCACCGCCTGCGCATCCCGCCACGTAAAATCCACCTTCTTACTCTTCGGCTCCACCGTATACACATACACACCATCGCGAATCACGTGCACCTTCGCAAATGCATCCGTCCCCCAAAGCTTCACCGCAATCGCCGGCGGCTCACTCACCGTAAACTCCTCGCCCATAAAATGACCACCCACCCGCACATCGGCCAAAATATTATCCGTCGCCCCATACACGCGCCGTTTGCGAAACGCCTCCATAATCCCTTCCCGCGTCGGCGACGTCACCCACAAATTGCAATACGACATATGGGTCGAAATATGATCGCTCGACGCCTGGAACCCCAGCTTGTACCCCTTCTGCAACGCCAGCGAAACGAACCCTAGCGGCCGCCATCCGCCAATCGAATCACCGGAATGATTCGACCGCGGCCCACCCGGCATCTCATAGTTCTGCCGGTCGCCCTGATAAATCTCCACCACCGGCTCCACCGCCGGATCATTATCGCGCCAGTCCGTCCCCATGTTCGTCCCTGACGTGTGCGACGCCACAATCCCGCCATACTCCCGCAGATAGCGATACAGCATCTTCGTATCCGGCGCCGGAGCAGGCGGCGCCTCATCGGCCACCTTCGGCAACCGCGGCAACGGCCGCACACCACGCCGCGCCATCACCACATTGCGATGCCCTTCCGGATACCGCACGCTCCGCTCATAACTGAACATCGGCACAAACGAAGAGCCCAGTTTATAAGCGTCCGTCAGCTTCTGTTGAATCCACCATGAATACTCGCGACCCCCGCCATTATCGTGATCGCAACCCCCCCCCCAATCCATATACGCCGCGTCGATCATGTAGCGGTAGGCATCAATCAGCGGGCCGTCCCGTCCCCCATCGCCCGACATCTCCGTGTGCCGGTGAAACTCCCCGCGCATCAATTGCAACGGCGCCGCACTCACATTCGCCCGGTAATTCCGCATCAGCGAAACCTGATCCCGTTCCGCCGCCACCGATGGATCCGGCGCAGCGACACCCACCCCCGATACCGCCTTCAACTGCGCTGCCGGCGCAACACCAAACGCCAGTTCCGCCGCAATCAGATCCGCCTGAATCATCGCCGCCGCATCGCCCGCACCCGCCGCAGCACGGCGCCGCGCACGAGATGCCGACATCCGGTGATCCGTCCCTGACACCACCATCAACTGGCCCGGCGCAATCATCGCCATCGCCGCCCGGTTGTCCAGCCAGTAGTCCGTCTCCGGAATCGCAATCGGTCCCTCCCAGCGATCCCCGCGCAGCCGCGCCACCTGCTGCATCCACGTCGTCCCCATCGGCCCGCGAGCGGCCGTCGTAGCCCGATAGCTCAAATACACTCCCCCATCCCCATCCGCCGCCAATCGCGGAAAACTATTCATCGGCATGGGAGGCGGCTGCGGCGTCCCACTCGGCTGCCGCAATTTCACCAACTCAGGATTCGGCAGCGCCTTCCCCGCGGCCTGTTCCGCGGCCCGCCGCCGCCGAGCCGCCAGTGCCCCCGTCGAATTCCCGGCCAGCGCCTCTTCCAACGCGCCCGCCGTCTCCATCACGCGGTTTCCTTCCAAACATTTCACCTTCAAATTGTGGTTTTGATACAACGCCACACCGGTCGTCTCATACGCTCCGAAATCCTTCCCCCACTGCGTTTCCGATGCTTCATACGCCACCCACAGCCGGTTCTTCGCGTCATAGGCAATCGAACTCCGCGCCTCGAAATTACGGCTCGCCGCCACGCCGATTCCCGCCTGCATCCGCACGCCGCCGTCCCACTTCATGCGCCTTACCCAAACATCGTAATCGCCCTTGTCGTACGTATCCCAACTCACCGCGATCTCCCCATTCCCCGCCGCCGCAATCGACGGGTCCCAATCACTCTGCTTCGACGACGACACCACCGCTTCGTCCCCAAACGCATCCCCATTCTGCGCCGCCACCAGCACATCCAGACTCCCATTCCGATAGCCCTGCCACGCCACCCACACGCGCCCCTGCGCATCCACCGCCGCCACTGGATTCACATCCGTCCCTTCATTCGTCGTCAATCGCATCTCGCGCGACCACGCGCCCCCACTCCGGTACTTCGCAAACAAATCGAAGTTCCCGCCAACATTCGCCGCCCAGATCACCCACACCCGCTTCTGCCCATCCACAGCCACCGCGCTCCGCATCACATCCTGCTTCGCCGCCGACACCGCCACCGGAGCCCCCCACTTCTTCCCACTCTTCGAATACTCCAGAAGCATCACCTGATCCCCGCCCACCGGCCGCGTCAGAAAATCAAAACTCTTCGGTTCCTCCTCAAACGTCCGCCGAGCCTCCGCCGCCCGGTCCGAATGCCGGAACTCCACATAGCTCACATACGCCGTGTCCCCGGAAACCGCCATCGCCGGAAAATCCTGCTCCTCCGCCGACTCCGTCAACTGCGTAATCATCGGAGCCCGATCCACCACCACCTTGCCCTGCAGAAACTCCTTCGATTCCCCAAACGGCAACTCCCGCGCTTGAAACGAAAAGTTCCCTTGCGCCAGCCGCACTTCGAATCGCGCATCCTCCCCCGCATCCGCCGTCACCACCACGCCATTCTCCAGTACTCCGCCGGCCTTGCCCTTTTTCCCATCCGATGGCCGCGTCGCCACCTTCCACCCCTTCAGGTCCGTCGAATCCGTCCCGCCAAAGCGCCATCCGCAGATCTCCGTCACCCGCCCGGGCGACACCGTGATCGTCCCATCCCAATTCGCGCCGCTACGATCGTTCACGCCCAGCAGAATGCGAAACGACACCGAGCCGCCCGCCGCCGCGGGCACAGCAGAAGCCGCACTCCCCGTGCTCCGCTGCGAGTACAACGTCACGCCCGCTGCTCCACCAAGCAAGGCCAGCAGCACTACCGCGAATCGCTTCGACATGGGAACTACTCCTTTCTCAAATACAATACCGCCGGTCCCGGAAACGGCGTAGTAAACGTCCGCACCGCCCCACCGTTCACGTGCGAAGCCTTCACCACGCGATTGCCGTTCACATCCAGCCACTCCGCCGCGAACCGTCCGCTCGCATCCTTCAAATCCAAAGTGAATTCACCCTTGTCCCACTGGAACACCAGATACTCGCTCCCCCGCGCCGCCAGACAATACCGCGTCGCCGACAACCCGCTCTCCGGCTTCATCGCCGCCAAATTCACTCGATCCCCAAACATCCGCACCTGCCCCATCGCCACGCGCGCCGAATCCTGCCAGGTCGGCGATGGCAGCATCTCTTCCATGAACAGCACATTCAACCCGCGTGTGAAGCTCTTCCAAACCCAGATGTTGTCCCCGCCCGTGTGCCCCCACAAATGGTCGGTATCGTTCACCACCACCTTCTTCGAACAATTCCCGCACGGATCGTCGCGATAGCGCTCCTTCTCGTTCCCTGGATTCGGAGATATCCAATCAGCGGGGCTCTCCTCCAGCGTCGCGTTCGACCCTCCCCGATATTGAAACGTCATCCCCACCGGATGCTGCTTCGCCATCCCCTTCTCCACCTGCTTCACGAACCGGATCATGTGATACTGCCACGCCGTCGACGCAATCACCGCTTCATTGGCGATCTCATACAGCACGTTGTCCAGATCGTTCACCGCCTCGATCACCTTCCGCACATACGCTTCCTGCAACGCGAGCACACGCTTCCCCATCGGCGTATCCTGCAGCGTGTTGAACTCCACCCCCAGTCCGTCTCCATCCGCATCGGCCTCCACTCCATTCCGATTCATCGGCCCATGAAACGGATGATGCCCCCACGCATCGCTGAACTGAACCTCCCAGCCTTCAAACAGCATCACCGACGCATAGATCCCGCGATCCCCAGCCGCCTTCACCCGCTCGCGCAGCCGCCGGAAATACGCCTCGTCAAACCGCGTCAGATCAAACTTGCCGCCTTCCATCACCCATGGATGCGGCGTGCAATACTTCACTTCGCTGCCTGTGTATTTGTCCGTCCACTGCGTCGTCTCCCAACGCCACAGCCGGAAAAAATTGTGCCCGTGCCGCGCCAGCGTATCCAGGTACCCGTTGTAATCAAACACCGGCGGAGGATTGGAAACAGCGCCGCGAATAATCAGCCCGTTGTCCTGCAGGTTCTGCCACACATGCGAACCCGTCAGCACCACAGCCTTGCCCGAATCATCTACGAACCATCGTGGATTCGAAGCCGAAACCCGCAGTGGTCCCTTCGCTTCCGCGGCACAAACCAGCAGCGTCCACGCCGCCGCTACGCAAGCGCCTTGGTAAGCTCGACGCCGCGATCGTACATCATGCCCACTTCGCTGGAACATCCCAGGAACAGCATACCGTTATCGCGCCAGAATTTCCCAAGCTGCAAATGCCGAGTCTGCGTCCCCGGCGCAATCCCGTACTTCAAACAGCTGTCCCGCACCTGCTCCATCGCTTTGATCAACTTCGGATTCATGAAATCGCCCGGCACCCCTAGTGCAATCGAAAAATCCGCCGGCCCGATCATCACCGCGTCGATCCCCTTCACCGACAAAATCTCATCCCGCATCTCCAACGCCTTCACGGTCTCAATCTGTAGCACCACCATCACATGCTCGTTCATATGCGCGATCACATCGGGAATCCCCGCCTTCGCATAACCCACATGATGCGGCGTCAGCCCGTACCCGCGAATCCCCACCGGAGGATACTTCGTCCAACTCACCGCCCTCTCCAGCAACTCCGGCGATTCCACCCGTGGCAGCATGATCCCCATCCCACCGCAATCCAGCCCGCGCGCCACCAGGTCGTACTGCAAATCCGCCACCCGCACAATCGGCATCATCCCTGCTTCCGTCGATGCCTGGCAGATGTCGCGCACCGATTCCAGCCCCAGCCATCCGTGCTCGCAATCAATGAATGCCCAATGAAATCCTGCTGCGGCAAGGATGCGGCCTACGTCCGGTGAGCGCAACATCCCGAAAGATGTGCCAATCTGCACCTTGCCCTCTTTGAGGGCTTGCTTCACGGTATTGATTTTCATGGTTACTTACAGGAATAGCAGATGATGGTCCGGGCAATCGACATGCACGTGTTCATAGATGCGATCCACCAGGTCCATCCCATGCCGCGCCAGAAACGGCAGTATGCCGTAAAAGCGCTCCTGCAAGTGCTTGTGCGGATACAGCGCATGGAACAAATAATGCGCTTCCTCTTGTGCCCGCAGGTCCCGCCGCAGCGATTCCCGCGCCACCTTCCGCTGCATCTTCGCGATCTGATACTGAATCTTCGCCGAGCTTTTCACCAGTGCCGCGCCCAGTGATGCGTCGAAGCCACCCACCACCCCCAGCAAATGCTCCATCTGCGCCTTCGTCGCATGCGATGCTTCCGTAATCGCCGCGCTCACTTCTGGTGGCGAGAGCCGCGCCGCCAGCGTTTCCCGAAACGTGTCCTCGCCCGGAAACAGCGCATCCAGCCGCAGATCGTAGCGCTTCATCAGCTTCCCGCTGCGCTCGTCAATCAGCGTGAAACAGTTGCGAGGCATCGCCACAGGCATCCGCCCCAACAGCGTTTCATAGATCACCTGCGATTGCGCCAGGTACGCCAACTCCGCCGGCCCGCCAATGTAAGCCACCGTCGGGAACATGTAATCCTGCACCACCGGCCGCAACGTCGCATTCGGAGACAACGAAGCCGCCCTGCCCGCCAGCTCTTCCGCGCTCCACTGCCGGTCCCGGTGATGATACGTCCCATCCCGCCGCCGCAAAGACAATCGCCGCCCATCCTCCAACAGGAAGAACAGCGACGTTTCCTTCTCTACGTGGACCTGAGCGTGATACCCCGCATCGTTCAACTTCTTGTTCCGCTCCAGCAGCTTCGCCGTCAACTCCGGAGCCGCCTCCACCGCCTTCCGCAAAAACGGAGCCGCCAGTTGCCGCGACGCCGCATGCATCGGATCGAAAAACAGCAGATCGTAATGCCCCAGCAACTCCCGCAGCAACTCGACAAACGCTTCGCCGAACGAAATCCCGTCCCGGTAACAGCGTTCGGCCAGCGCCGTCACCTCGTCCCCAAACGGAAAACCCGCCAGCGACTTCCGCAACGCCTCATGCGGCAACTCGCCTAACGTCAGTCCGCCCACCGGCCGGTCCGAACCCTCCGCATGCGGAGTGCGTAACAAAACCGGCTTCTGGTCGCTGTCAAAGCTCCAACAGGAGCTGACCTCAGCCAGATCGTGATCCTCAGTCGCGACCCAAAACACGGGAACCGCCGCAATGCCCTTGTCCGTAAGCAACCGCGCCAATCGAACCGCTGTCAGCGCCTTATAAATCGTGTACGCCGGCCCGCCATACAACCCCACCTGCTGCCCTGTCAGAACCGCGACCGTGCCCGCCTCGGCCAACAGCCGTAACGAAGCACTCTCCGGATTCTGCGCTCGCAACGCCTCCACCAGGGCCGCACGCCGCTCCGCCGGAAAATCCATTCCCCGCGCCACCTCTTCCAAGGCTGCACCATCCAGCGGTGCGTGCGGATAGAACTTTTCTACACGATCAAATCGGTACAGCAGATCGCTAAAAAGCTTCGATGTATGTGGTAGCTCTGTGTGGCGTTTACAGACGGCCTGCATGCCCCTCCCGACTTTCCCAGCGCGCAAACTACAGGGTAACAGATGCGCCCACACCACAAAGGATTCGCCCAGTTTGCATCAAACTCAGGACAACCACCGCTTCATCCGCGACTTCCCATCCCGCAAATACCCCTCCATCTTCGCCGCATCTCCCCCAATCTCGAAGATGAAATACCCCTTGTACCCAATCCGCTCCAGCAGCGCATACAGCCGCTCGTAATCCACAAACCCCGTGCCCAGCGGCTTGTGCTCCTTCCACGTCTCGGGCTCAATGTCGTGAATGTGGAAGTGAAACGTCTTCGCTCCCAGCCCTTCAATAATCGCCAAAGTCGTATCGTTGTACGCCCGGATCCCTTCCGCTGTCCCACGCTTCTCAGGCGGCACCTTCGCCACCAATTCCTTGTACCGGCCCTGATGCCCGACATCGATCGTCGCGCCCACAAACGGGTGATCCACCTCGCGGATCAGCCGCACGAAATCCGTCACCGACGCGGGATACCCCGTCTCCAATCCGATCTTCATCCCGAGCCCTCGAGCCCGATCGCCCCACTTCCGGATCTGCTCCACCATCGGTGCCCACTGCTCTTCATCCGTGAATCCCTTGCCCTGCTTCGGATGCAGCACCGCCATCTTCGCCCCAAAATACGCTGAGCCATCAATCGCCTCATCCACCACACGCACCGCGGCAGCGGCTACCTCCTTGTCCCTCGCAAAATACTCGAGCCCCGTATACGGCAAATGCGAAGTAATATGCGGCACGCCTTTCAACAAGCTCTTCATCGCCGTCTTCTGCGCCCCGCTTAGCTCCCCGAATCGAAATCCCGGGAATGCGCCTGCTGTTGCCTCCGGCACGCCCATCGCCTGAATCTCAATCACCGGAAAACCAATCTCCTTCAGCAACCGCACGGCCTGCTCGAAGCTGTATCCCGTGATCGCCGTGTTCGCCCCCAGTTGCTTCGCCTGCAACCGCATTCCCGCCGCAGGCAGCGCGCCAGCCAATAGCAAAAAGTCCCTTCGCCGCATCGCTACCGCTTCATCGCCTTTCGTGTATTGCTCAACACTCCGCGCAACGATTCAAACGGCAGATCCGCAATGATTGGCCGGATCATCCGTCCCATCCCAAACGGGATGTCCCGTGATAGCGACAGCGACGTGCACTCCAAATACACGCCACCATCCGCTTCCAGAAATCGCCAGAAGCTATCCATCCGCCATACGAATCCGTGTCCTGTGCCTGGGGGGCCCTCTGCCTCGCGCTCCGTGCCCGCATGGTCCACTTCCGCAATCTTCGTCGACCGCGACACGCTCTCCCACTTCGTCGGAGCCAACTCCTTGTACTTCACCTTGTGCTCCGTCTCCAGCACCACCGTCAGCACCTTTTTCTTCAGCAGCCGCAGCCGGATTTCGAAATCATTCCCATCCCGCTTCAGGATCTTGGAATCGATCACCTCGGAGTAGTACTTCTTGTGCTGTTCGTAATTCTGCACCAGATCGATTACCTGCTTCACCGTCACCCGAGGAATGAACACCGCGCCTTCGTAATGATGGATCAGACCGCCGGGCGGCTCATTCGTTGGCCGCCGCTCTTCCACGAAGAGCTCGCCTTCCTTCACCCGCTCCCGCAAACCAGCAGCTTGATCAACCAACAGAAAATGCTCTCGTCCGCCTAACCGCTTCTCCACCTTATCCAGATAGCTGAGATAGAAGCGATCCGTCGTTGGTTGCAAAGAGGCCGCAATCAGGACGTGGCCCAGACAAAGTAACAAACCTATCGATCGCAGCATCCCAGCTCCCATTCTAACCTCCGATTGCTGAGAGAATAATACGGATGCTCCGCAGAGATCTTTTTCGGATGGCCATGTCCCCTTGGGGCGCCACTCTCCTGCGCTCCCAGGATCGCCTCGAACCTGTTGCCATTCAAACCGGCGACGTCACACCCGGCCGCGCCATCGTCTGGGCCCGCGCCGCAGCGCCCAGTTCCATGACCGTGCACTATCGAACTGCCGCCAGCGTGGCCTCTCGAACCGTGCGCGGACCTGCGCTCTTCGCCGCCAGCGATTTCACCGGCCGCGTGGAACTCACCGGTCTGCCTCCCGGGCAACGCATCCTCTACGAAGTGCAACTGGGCGAAGCGCCTCCTCTGCAGGGCCACTTCCTCACCCCGCCCAACACGCCATCCGACGTCCGCTTTCTCTGGTCCGGCGACATGGTCGGCCAAGGCTGGGGCATCAACCCCGACCTCGGTGGCATCCGCATCTTTGATGCCATGCGTAAGCTCGAACCACATTTCTTCCTTCATAGCGGCGATTCCATCTATGCCGATTCTCCTGTTCCCGCCGAAGTCAAACTCCCCGACGGCCGTATTTGGCGCAACCGCGTGACCAAAGAGAAAAGCGGCATCGCACAAACTTTGGACGATTTCCGCGGCTGTTACCGGTACAACCTCCTCGACGAGAACGTCCGGCGCTTTTCTTCCGAAGTGGCCCAAATCTGGCAATGGGATGATCACGAAGTCACCAACAACTGGTCTCCTTCCAAGGACCTCTCCGCGGATAACCGATATCAGGAGAAAAATATCCGGGTCCTCGTCGATCGCGCCCGCAAAGCCTACCTCGAATACGCACCTCTCCGCCTCAACCGCAAAGAGCCCAATCGCATCTACCGCCGCATCCCCTACGGCCCGTTGCTCGATGTCTTCGTCCTCGATATGCGCAGCTATCGCGGTCCCAACACCTTCAATCGCCAGGAAGCCGAATCCCCCGAAACCGCTTTCCTCGCCCGCCAGCAAATCAATTGGCTCAAACACGACCTCAAGTCCTCCCACGCCACCTGGAAAGTGATCGCCGCCGACATGCCCATCGGTCTCAACGTCCCTGATGGCAAGGATGCGCAAGGCCGCGCCCAGTTTGAAGCCATTGCCAACGGCGACGGCCCGCCCCTCGGCCGCGAACTCGAAATCGCCGGCCTCCTCCGCTTCCTCCGTCAAAACAACATCCGCAACACCGTCTGGCTCACTGCCGACGTCCACTACACCGCCGCCCATTACTACGACCCCGCCAAAGCCCGCTTCACTGACTTCCTCCCCTTCTGGGAATTCGTCAGCGGCCCGCTCAACGCCGGCACCTTCGGCCCTGGAGTCCTCGACGACACCTTCGGCCCTCGCGTCGAATTCGCCAAGGCTCCGCCCAAGGGCCAGTCCAATCTCTCCCCGCTCTCCGGCTACCAGTTCTTCGGCGACGTGCAAATCAACGGAAAAACCCGCGCACTCACCGTCACCCTCCGCGACCTCACCGGCGCCTCGCTCTATGCGAAAACCCTGCCGCCGGAGCCGCGCGCATGAAAAAATTCCTCGTCACTCTTCTCCTCACAGTCATACCCATGCAACCGCAACAACGCACGCAAGCCCGCTCCATGGTGCTTTCTCGCAACGGCATCGTGGCCACCAGCCAAACCCTCGCCTCGCAAGCCGGAGCCATGATCCTCGCCCGCGGCGGCTCCGCCATCGACGCTGCCATCGCGGCCAACGCCGTCCTTACCGTCGTCGAGCCCATGAGCTGTGGCGTCGGCGGTGACCTCTTCGCCATCTATTACGATGCGAAAACCGGAAAAATCTCCGGCCTCAATTCGAGCGGCCCCGCCCCCGCCGCCATGACCATCTCCAAGCTCAAATCACTCGGCAATTACTCCATGCCGCAGGATGGCATCCACTCCGTCACCGTCCCCGGCTGCGTCGATGGTTGGCGCAAACTCCATCAGCGCTACGGCCGCCTGCCCTGGCGCGAAATCTTTCAACCCGCCCGCTACTACGCCCGCAACGGTTTCCCCCTCACCGAAATCATCCAGGACCACTGGCGCAACAGTGTCTCCAAACTCAACTTCAGCGAGTACACCCGCAAAACCTTCCTCCGCGATGGCCGTGCCCCTGACGTGGGCGACATCATCCAGAACACTGACCTCGCCAAAACCCTCGATATCCTCGCCGAACAAGGCCCCGACGCCTTCTACAAAGGCCCCATCGGCGAAGGCCTCCTCGCCACTTCCAAAAAACTCGGCGGCCTTCTCACCGCCACCGACCTCGCCGAGTATGCCGCCGAATGGGTCGATCCCATCCAAACCACCTACCGCGGCTGGACCGTCCACGAACTCCCGCCCAACTCCCAAGGCATCGCCGCACTTGAGATGTTAAACATCCTCGAGACTCTCCCCGTTGACCAACATTCCCACGACAGCGCCCTCGCCTGGCACTACAAGATCGAAGCCCAAAAACTCGCCTACCGCGACCTCCAGAAATACCTCGGCGATCCGCGCCAGGCCCGCATCCCGCTCGCCGGCCTCCTCTCAAAAACCTACGCCGCCGAGCGCGCCAAACTTCTCGACTCCGAAAAAGCCAACTGCGACTTCGACCCCGGCCAGCCGCTCCCCGGTGCCGGCGACACCATCTACCTCGCCGCCATCGACAAAGAAGGCAACATCGCCTCGCTCATCCAAAGCGTCTATCTCAGCTTCGGCAGCGGAGTCGGAGTCGAGGGCTTCGGCTTCCATCTCCACAATCGCGCCGGTCTGTTCGAATTCGAAGAAGGCCACCCCAATGCCCTCGCCCCGAAGAAGCGCCCCTTCCACACCATCATCCCCGCGCTCATGGAGAAGGGAAGTGTCCGCATCGGCTTCGGCATCATGGGCGGACTCAACCAGGCTCAGGCCCACGCCCAATTCGTCAGCAACATCGTCGATCACGGCATGAACATCCAGCTCGCCCTCGAAGCGCCCCGCTTCACCAAGCTCAACTTCGGCGGCTGCGACGTCATGATCGAAAACCGCGTCCCCGTCACCACACGCGAAGCCCTCACAGCCAAGGGCCATCGCCTCGAAATCCAGGGCGACTTCTCCGGTTGGATGGGCGGAGGCCAGGTCGTCATGCGCGACTACGAAACCAAGATCAACTCCGCAGCCTCCTCCCCGCGCAAAGACGGAGCCGCCATCCCCGAACCCGATCCCTACTTCACCACCCCGCAAAGCAACCGCCGCCGCTAGTCTACCGAGCCGCGAGCGTGAGCGACCGGTCTTTCAAACACCGCCAACGGTCGGGCCGGCAGAGTAACCATCGTCTGTGACATCGTAAATCTCGATACCTCCCACCTCTGGAACGTGGTCACGGTGGCGACGGGCCTCCAGGCCGGTCGCGTTCCGCCTGGGAAGGCGGAACTGGTCATCTGACCACTTTGCTATCCTCAAGCCATGAAGCATCGTGTGATCACCGCCACCGAGTTCAAAGCGAAATGTCTCGCCCTCCTCGACGAAGTGGACCAGCACGGCGGCACCATCACCGTCACCAAGCGCGGTCGTCCCGTCGCTGAACTCAAGCGCAGCAAGCGTACCGCCTGGAAAAACCCCGCCAACAGTTGGGCAGGCAAGGTAACCATCGTCGGTGACATCGTAAACCTCGATACCTCGCATCTCTGGAACGTGGTCAACGGCGAGTATGAGCCCTAGCCTGTTGCTGGATACACACATCTTGATCCGGTGGTTGTCCGCTCCTAAGCTCCTCACTCAGGAACAGCGTCGCACGATTGATCGATCCATTCGTCGCCGGGAGCAAGTAGGCATCAGCGCTGTTACGCTCCTTGAATTCGCCATGCTCGTCGGCGATCGCAAACTCAAAATCCATCAGCCGCTCGACCAGCTTCTGGACAGCCTGAAATTCAACCAACAGATTCAAGTCTTCCCCATCACCTTCGAAATTGCCCTCGAATCCTCCTACCTCGGCATCCTCCGCGACCCCGCCGATCGCTCCATCGTAGCCACCGCCCGCGTCCACGGACTTCGCCTCCTCACCTCCGATCAGCGCATCCTCTCCACTAACCTCGTCTCCGCCATCCACTAAAACGCCCCCGGCCTTCTCCCCGCCGGCACCGGCTCAATCCGGTACCCCCCTTCATGCACCTCCCCCACCGTGTACAAATAATACCGGGGCTTCGTCTCCACATCCGGCGCACCCCAATCCATCAAATAAAAACCACCCCGCCGCACCACTCCATCCAGCCACAGATACCACCCCGTTAAGCGCCCCAACGCTCCGTGATCCCCCGCATGAATCACCTCCACCACCTCGATCCTCCGGATATCGAACCCGGTCCCTTTCGTCACCACTTCGGGCGGCATGTAACTCGCCAGAGCAAACCGTCCCGCCGGCCAGCCCGCTTCCTTTACCGAATGAAACTTCCGCTTTTCCTGCAATCCATACCATTCCACTCCGCGATCCCCAAAGAAGTACTCCACCGTCGCCCGTGGTTCCCCTGCAAAATCCCCTTCCAACCCGCTCATCGCCAGCACATAACCATCCCGGCCCTTCGTCTCCAACCGCCGCAACAACTCCGCCGATTGGTACATCAGATCGCGATACCCCAACTCCTGCCGGTACACATGCCCCGCTGTAATCAACGGAAACGCCGCCAGCACTCCGGTCGCAGCCCACACACCGTATCGCGGCAATTGCTGCAACGCCACGCCAACCGGAATCGCCGCCACAAACACCAACGGAATCGCATACCGCAGCGCCACCCCTTTCGGCACCGTCACAAATGCCACCATCGCCCCCAGCACTACCCAACAAAACAACACCACCTGCCCCGTCAACGAACTCCGCTGCCGCCAAGCCCATACCACCGAGAACCCCGCCAATCCCAACAACACCATCTCCGCGACGTTCAGCGTGCTCTCCGGCAACATCATCACACTCTGCTCCACGAGCCGCCCCATCCACTCGCCAACCACGAAACCTCCAGCCCGCCCCGATGCCGCCTTCAGTCTCCAGGTCCATGCTCCCAACATCGCCACATGAGGCAACAATCGCGCCCATCCACGCCAATCCCGCCACAACACGAATACCACCAGCAGGCCCTGAAACACATACCCCGCCTCTTTCGTTCCGATCGTGAAGAGAGCCAGCGAAAACCACAACACCTGCGCCCGCCAGTCCAACAAGGAGGCGCGAAACTCATACCTCCATAGCATCAGCAATTGCCCGCAGATCCCCAACGCCAGCCACCCATCCGGAGCATGCAGCATCAACGTGAACCGCGCCGGATGAAACAGCAACAGCGCCGCCACCGCCGCTCGCGCCTCCCACCCGCATCCCATTCTTCCAAGCAACAACACAACAACCCACATCGCCACAAACAGCGCCGCCCACTTCACCGCATACCAAAGCCAAAATTCCCCGCCAAACAACAGTGCCTGCAAATCATAAAGAAACGTCACCGTCGGACGCACCACGTAGGTCCCGGTCACAAACTGGTGCACCGAGTTGCTCAACAGTGTGCCCCACTCAATCGGCCGCCCAAAGTGAAATAGATCCGCCGATGTGAGGTAGTCCCAAAACGCCAGCGGCCGGTACAACGACGCCAGCACCAGAGGCGCAACAAACCATGCGAAATACACAGCGACCACTGCGTTCCGCCGCCGCTGCCACCAACCCCGCATCTACCGCGGTGAGGCCGCCAGTACCCCGTCGCTCACTTTGCCAAACTTCTCAAAGTTCTTACGGAATCTCGCTCCCAAGTCCGCCGCTGCATGATCGTACGCCGCTTTGTCCGCCCACATATGCCGCGCGTCCAGCAACTCCGAAGGCACTCCCGGACAGCTCTGCGGAACCAGAATATGAAACACCGGGTGCGGCACTACGCTCACCGAATCCAGTTTCCCATCCACTGCCGCCTGCACCATCGCCCGCGTGTACGGCAGCTTCATCCGATGCCCCGTACCGAAGGCTCCGCCCACCCAGCCCGTATTCACCAGCCAGCACGATACACCGTGCTCCGCCAGTTTCTTCCCCAACATCTCCGCATACACCGAAGGGTGCCGCGGCAGAAACGGTGCGCCGAAACACGCGCTAAACGTCGCTTGCGGCTCCGCACTCAATCCCCGCTCCGTCCCCGCCACCTTCGCCGTGTACCCGCTCAAAAAGTGATACATCGCCTGCTCCGGCGTCAACTTCGAAATCGGAGGCAGCACCCCAAAAGCATCCGCCGTCAAAAACAAAACCTGCGAAGGATGATTTCCCACTCCCGGAATCACCGCGCCATCGATAAAATCCACCGGATACGCCGCCCGCGTGTTCTCCGTAATGGCGCTCGAATCGTAATCGCACTCCCTCGTCCCCGCATCCATCACCACATTCTCCAGCACGCTTCCAAACCGGATCGCACGCCAGATCTGCGGCTCATTCTCCATCGACAGCCGGATGCACTTCGCATAACAGCCGCCTTCGAAGTTGAACACGCCGCGCTCACTCCACCCATGTTCGTCATCGCCAATCAATCGCCGTGCCGGATCCGCCGACAACGTCGTCTTCCCCGTCCCTGACAATCCGAAAAACAGCGCCACCCGCTCATCCGTCCCCGTGTTCGCCGAACAGTGCATCGGCAACACGCCCCGCTCCGGCAGCAGGTAGTTCAAAATCGTGAACACCGACTTCTTCATCTCGCCCGCATATTGCGTCCCGGCAATGATCACCGTCCGCCGCTTCATGCTCAGCGCGATGCATGTTTCCGTTCGCGATCCATCCAGCGCCGGATTCGCTTGAAAATCGGGCGCGAACAAAATCGTGAATGCAGGCTCGAAGCCCTCCAGTTGCGACGGCTCCGCCCGGATGAACAATTGCCGCGCAAACAGGCTGTGCCACGCCCTCTGTGTGATCACCCGCACCGGCAACGTATGTTCCGGCTCCGCTCCGCCAAAACAATCCTGCACGAAAATGTCGCGGCCCTGCAGAAACGCCGCCACGCGCGCATGCAGCCGCTCGAAGTGCTCCTCCGTCATCGGCTGATTCACCGCGCCCCAATCCACCGAGGCTTCCGTCTCACTCTCGCGCACGATAAATTTATCGCCCGGCGAACGCCCCGTGAATTGGCCCGTGCGCACCACCAGCGCGCCATTGGCCGCCAATTCGCCTTCTCTCCGAATCAACGCCTGTTCAATCAATTGCGACGTCGGCAGGTTCCAATGCACCTCACCTGTGTGCAACAGACCCTGAGCACTCAAATTCTGGCCATCTATCCGCATTAGAAAGGGACTATAGCATAATGGCTGTATGACTCCCGTGCGCGCGCTCCTCTTCTTCGCGCTCGCATTGTGCCCAGCCGCCGCCCAGGTCATCGATTTCGAATCCGGCGGCCTTCACTATAAGACGCTCACCAAAAACGGAGTCACCATCATGTTCGCCCACCTGCCCACCCACATCCGCGATTACGCCATCATGCAGGTGGCCGTCTCCAATGGCTCTCAAATTCCCTGGACCATCAAGCCCACGGACTTCCGCTTCGAACGTACCGACGCTGCACCCATCAGCCCCACCAACCCCCGCACCGTCGTCAACGAGCTGATCGAAAAGGCTGGACGCAGCGACGTCATCAAACTCGTCGCCACCTACGAAATCGGCCTCTACGGCCTCAATCGCCTCCAGTCCACCAACGGCTACGAACAGCGCCGCCAGGCCGCTGCCGCGGAATTGGTGCAAGGCAAATTGAAAGCGGCCGCAGCAGCCTCCGCCATCGCCTTCGTCGACATCAAACTCCTCCCCGGCCAGAGCACCGATGGAGCCATGTTCTACGCCACCCAAGGCAAACCCCTCGGCCACGGCAAATTAGTCGTGAGAGCCGCAGGAGAAGTCTTCGAGTTCCCTTCGGAGCCGCTTGCTCCGTGATCGATCTCCATTCCCACACGCACTATTCCGACGGAACCTGCGCCCCCGGTGAGTTGCTCGAACTCGCCTACCAGCGCGGACTCCATGCCCTCGCCATCACCGACCATGACAACCTCGCCGGCTATGACGCCGCGCTCGCACTCCCTCAACCCCCAGCCCTCCGCCTCATCTGCGGCATCGAAATCACCTGCAAGCTCGGCCGCAAAGCGCCCCACTTGCTCGGCTACTTCCTCAAAGGCCAACCTGCTCCGGAATTCCGCGAATGGCTCACGGAACGCTATGAGCAGCGCCGCGATCGCAACCGCCGCCTCATCGCCCGCCTCCAGTCGCTCGACTTCGACATTGCCCTCGAAGACGTCGAAGCCCTCGGCCGCAGCATGACCGGACGCCCTCACTTCGCCCGTGTCCTCGTCTCCAAAGGCTACTTCCCCTCCATCGACGAAGCCTTTCAACAACTGCTCGGCGAAGACGCTCCCGGCTACGTCGAACACGATGCTCCCAGCCTTGCCGAAGCCATACGCCGCGTCAATGAAGCCGGAGGAGTCTCCTCGCTCGCCCATCCCATCCGTCTATCCCTTCCCGACGACGAAAGCTTCCTTCGCTCCCTCGCCGGCGAAGGGCTCCGCGCTGTCGAAGTCTTTCACTCCGATCAACCCGGTCACTACGGCAGCCACTACCTCGAAATCGCCCGCCGCCTCGATCTCTCCATCACCGGCGGTTCCGACTTCCACGGCACCGTCAAGCCCCGCGTCAGCCTCGGATGTGCGAACGTAGAAAACTGGGTTCTGGAGGAATTAGAACAACGCTGGGGAGATTGATCGATGCAACAGGCGCTGGCCATCTTGTTTCTGGGAAATAGCCTCACCTATACCAACGATCTTCCGAAAATCTTCACCGAAAGCTCGCCCGTGAAGGTCTACGCCGAATCCGTCACCGCCCCCGGCGCCACGCTTCAAATCCTCTACGAACAGACCGAAGCCCTCCACAAACTCCGCAGCCGCAAATGGGATTACGTCGTTCTCCAGGAACAGGGCTCGCTCGGGATCGCCTCCGTCAACGGCGCCCGTGCCGTCAACACACCCAACGCCTTCTTCGGATGGTCGCGCATTTGGGACAGCGAAATCCGCGCTGCCGGAGCCAAGACCGTCTTCTTCCACAACTGGACGCGAAAGATCAACCCCGAGGATCGCCCTTACGTCGATTACGCTTTCTTCGAAATCGCCAAACAACTGAAAGCCGCCAATGTCCCCGTCGGCCTCGCCTGGGCCCGCATGCCGCAGGACCCGCTCTACGTCCCCGACAATCTCCATCCCACCATCGCCGGCAGCTACCTCACCGCCTGCGTCTTTACCGAAGCGCTCTTCCGCAAACCCTGCATCAACCCTCCTCAAGGCATGACCGAAGAAGTCGCTCGTCACATCCGCACCGTCGCCGCCGCAGCCGTCAAAGACGCCGCCGCCATGCAACCACCGAAGCCAACATACTCCGCGGTCACCGAACTCCCCGCCATCCCGAATCTAAACGTCAAAGACATCATCGGCACATGGACCGGCGAAACCCGCCTTTACCCCGAACCCGCCAAGCTCACGCTCCACATCACGCCCGAAGGCGCCGGCTGCAAGATCAGCTACAACGTCGCAGCCCCACGATTCCAACTATCCAAAGTGATCGCCACCTGCTCCCTCGCGCCCAACGGCATCCTCATCACCATCACTCCGCCCAGCGGCACCGTCGAAATGCACAACTTCCAGCTGCGCGACGGCAAACTAATGGGCCTCAGCCGTCTCGCCCCATACACCGCCTACCTCCGCCGCGAAGCCACCTGGACCCTTCAACGCGTCACCCCATGAACTGCGCTTATCGGTGTTCATCTGTGTCCATCTGTGGCCCAAAATTCTAAAACCTCAACCACGGCACTTCCGTACAGCCGCCTTCCACCCCGCCCAAAGCGAAGCCCGTTCCCCCTCACTCATCTGCGGCTCAAACGCTCGGTCAACCCTCCAGAACCCCTCCAGTTCATCCGTCGACTTCCACACCCCCACCGCCAACCCCGCCAAATAAGCCGCGCCCAAAGCCGTAGTCTCAATATCCGCCGGTCGCACAATCCGCTTTCCCAAAATATCCGCTTGAAACTGCATCAGGAAGTTGTTCGCCGTCGCCCCGCCATCCACGCGCAACTCCGTCAACGCCGCCCCGCTATCCGCCTCCATCGCCTCGATCATCTCCCTTGTCTGATAAGCAATCGACTCCAGCGTCGCCCGCACAATGTGGGCCCGCGTTGCCCCCCGCGTCAACCCCGTAATCGTCCCGCGCGCCGCCGAATCCCAATACGGAGCCCCAAGCCCCACAAACGCCGGCACAAAATACGTCCCCGCGTTATCCGCCACCGAAGCCGCAATCGCCTCCGATTCCCCCGCCGACGCAATCAGCCCCAACGAGTCCCGCAGCCACTGCACCGCCGCTCCCGCAATGAAGATCGCCCCTTCCACCGCGAACTGCGGCCCGTCAGTCTGCGCCGCCCGCGTCGCCAGCAGCTTATTCTTCGATACCGGACGCACTCCGCTCGTATGCATCAATCCAAAACATCCCGTGCCATAAGTGTTTTTGGAAAGCCCGGCCCGGAAGCACGCCTGCCCGAACAGCGCCGCCTGCTGATCACCGGCAATCCCCGCCACCGGCACCGCCGCCCCTAAGTGCTCCGCGGCAGTCGAAGCCACCACGCCGCTCGACGGCACAATACGGGGCAGCATCGAACGCGGCACATCAAACACCCGCAGCAGTTCCGCATCCCATTCGCCCGTCTCAATATTCATCAGCATCGTGCGCGAAGCATTCGATGGATCCGTCACATGCTCCGCCCCGTTCGTCAACTTCCACACCAGCCACGTGTCCACGTTCCCAAACAGCAATTCCCCAGCCGCCGCCTTCTCCCTGGCCCCCGCCACATTCTCCAGAATCCAGCGGATCTTGCTTGCCGAAAAATACGCGTCCACAATCAGCCCGGTCTTCGCCGTAATCATCGCCCCATGCGTCACCGCAAGCCCCGTGCAGAAATCCGCCGTACGCCGGCATTGCCACACAATCGCTGGAGCAATCGGCTTCCCTGTCGCCTTCTCCCACACAATCGTCGTTTCGCGCTGATTCGTAATCCCGATCGCCGCTACCGCCGCTGCAGGCACTCCGCTCCGGTCCAACACCGCCCGCGCCGATTCCATTTGCGCCATCCAGATCTGCATCGCATCCTGTTCCACCCACCCCGGCTGCGGATACAGGCATTCAATCGGCCGCGACTCCATCGCCAGGCTCTCGCCGCGCTCGTTATAGAGCACCGTCCGGGCGCTCGTCGTTCCTTCATCGAGTGAAATCAGGTAGGGCACTTTGGCATCCTAACACGATAAGATAGAGACTTATGTTCTTTCGCCGGGAAAAACCCCACGTCCCAACGTTCAGTGAATTGATGGATTCTCTGCGCAAGCAGGGCTTCACCGTCCAGCCCGAACAGGGCGGCGGGATGCGCGTCAACAAAGGCCTCTGCGCCGCTGTCGTCAAAGAGGGTAAAGACCGGCCCGCTGTCAACAAAGCGGGCATCCTCCTCGGCGACGAGATCGGCCAGCTCTGCGATGGCGGCTTCCAGAAATTCTGGCTCGCCCCCAGTGGCCGCCGTGCCCCTGCCGCCGCCGATCACCTCCGTGCCTTGCACAACTTTGAAGAGGATCTGAAGGAAGGCCTCGGCCTCATCAGCCTCTACAATGAGTCCCTCGGCTCCATCAACGAACTTCACCTCTACGACCGTGTGAAAGATCGCGACAAAGGCGTTGCCAAGCGCCCCTGGGAGCACTAGCCTCATGCAGTCGCGGCAGCGCATTCCTTGGCCACATCCGCCTCCCTGCTCGCCGCGCAATCCACCCCCGCGGCCCAACATCCTCTGGATCTCTTGCGAAGATTCCAGCCCGCAACTCGGCTGCTACGGCGATCCACTCGCCATCACTCCCAACCTCGACAAACTCGGCCACCCAAGGTGTTCGCTACACCAACGCGCACTCCATCATCGGAGTCTGCGCCCCCAGCCGCTCCGGCATCATCACCGGTGTCTATCCCACCTCCTCGGCACGCTCCACATGCGTTGCGACGCCAAACTCCCCCAGGAAATCCGTTGTTTCCCCGAATCTCCCTCCGCACCGCCGAAGCTACTACTGCACTAACAACGTCAAGACGGATTACAACTTCAAGCACTCCAAATCTTCCTGGGACGACGTCAGCCGCAAAGCACACTGAAAAACGTCCCGCCGGCAAACCCTTCTTTCGCCGTCTTCAACAACACGGTCACTCATGAGAGCCACCTGCCTCTCCGTGGCAAGGAACAACTCGAAGACACACCCCGCCTCAAACCCAACGAACGCCGCGATCCCGCGAAAGTCGCAGTCCCTCCCTACTACCCCGATACCCCTGAAGTCCGACGCGACCTCGCCAACGTCCACGATGTCATCACGCAGATGGACTACGATTCCGGCGACCTCCTCAAAGAGATCGAAGACGCCGGCCTCTCCGAAGACACCATCGTCTTCTTCTGGTCCGATCACGGAGTCGGTCTCCCCCGCGCCAAGCGCTGGCTCTACGGCTCCAGCACTCGCGTCCCCTTGATCGTCCGCATCCCTGCGAAATTCCGCCGGCCGGGGCAGGGAACTCCCGGCTCCACCAACGACGAACTCGTCAGCCTCATCGACCTCGGCCCCACCGTCCTCAACCTTGCCGGCGTCTCCATCCCTTCCTATATCCAGTCGCGTGCCTTCCTCGGCCCCAATCTCACACCCAAGCGCAAGTTCCTCTACGGCGCCCGCGACCGCATGGATGAACGCTACGACATGGTTCGCATGGTCTTCGATGGCCGTTACCGCTACATCCGCAACTTCGATCACGATCGCCCGCACTACCAATTCATGAACACCCCCGAAAAGGGTCCCACCATGATCGAGCTGCGCCGTCTTCATAAGGAAGGCAAACTGAGCAACGAAGCCGATCGCTACTTCCAGCCCAAGCCCGTCGAAGAACTCTACGACTCCACCGCCGACAAACACGAGATCCACAACCTCGCCGCCCAACCCGCGCACAAAGCCCGGCTCGAAGCCATGCGCAAAGAGCTATTCGCCTGGATGCGCCAGATCCGCGACATCGGCTTCATCCCCGAGCCCGAAATCATGCGCATGGAAGCGCAGTACGGCAACCGCATGGCGATCCTCCGCGCCCCCGAAAATGCCACCCTTCTCGATGACCTGATCGCACTCGAAACCGCCTCTCAGCCCGATCTGCGCAAAGCCCTGAAAAGCCCGCACGTCGCCGTCCGGGCCCGCGCCGCCCTCAAGATCCGCGGCGGCGGCCCCGAAATGGAATCCGGACTCACTGACGAATCCGCCACCGTCCGCATCGCCGCCGCCAAAACATTGACCCGCATTCCTGTTTTAATCAAGGAACTCACCCACTCCGATCCCTGGACCCGTCTCGCCGCCGCCCAGGCCCTCGACGAACTCGGCGACAAAGCCCGCCCCGCCCTTGACGCCCTTCGCCAAGCCCTCAAAGACGAAAACCGCTACGTCGCCCGCGTCGCCAACCACGCCATCAATCAACTCACCAACGCCAACAACGAAGTCGCATGAGCGCTTTCCTGCCTTTTGCTGTCATCCCGTTCGTTGCTGCACTCGGCGCTCTTGCTCTGTCCTTCTATCGTAAGTGGTTCAATCGGCCGGCGCGCTGGATGCTGCGCGGCGCGGCCGCCGCGCTCCTGGCTCTCGCCGCGGCTGTCCTGTTGTTCATGCTGACGGCAGAACCACCGGGAATGGGCGGCATAATCATCGTGCCCATCCTGATTATGGCGATCGTTTTCGTTGGCCCAATCGGACTAGCGGCTGGGTGGATCGTCTATCACATCGTGCATGCTCGCCGCCTCATCGCCAAGGGAGGTACTCGGAAATGGTACAGCTATTCGGCTATTTCGATCGCCTTGTTGATTCTGCTTCTCACCACCTACGTTACCTACCGCCACCATGTCTACACTTCCTGCCTGGATCCAAACCTATCCCATTCGCAAGTTGTGGAAACCGGGTTGCGCGCACTTGCTTCTAAGGACCGCCTCGTACTGCATGCTTTGGCGCAACGAGGCCCCGCCCCAGCCGAACTGGTGGAAGCCGTCCGGCAGGAACCCGGCAAATGGCTGGATGCGCCCCTCAATACCGTCGAGCTCATGTCATCGGCAGGATGGACGTACTTTCTCCTTTTGCCATTACCGCTGTTGGAGGACAATGTTCGTTCTCGTTACGTCTTCCAGCCCTCTACGTTGCCCGCGTCGCCAATCACGCCATCAATCAACTCACCAACGCCAACAACGCAGTCGCGTTGACTTGTCAATGTTCCCGCATGCCTGTGCTCTTCTCACAATAGGCCTCTCTTTTTCGGGCGGCATGGTCTTTCATACATGCTCCAACCAAGCCAGCGCGAAGATGGCGATTGGCTCGATTCGCCTCCTAGCCGTATCGACTTGATCGTCGCGGACGGGCCGGTCTCTTTTCTTCTCCCCGTCTTCGAGATGTCCATACGCTATCCCTATAGCGCAAAGCTCCCCTGACCGTTTGCCTCCCCATCGGCGTTCATCGGTGTTCATCTGTGGCCCAAAATGCAATGCTCCAGCCATCCACGGCTTCGCCACCCGCAGTAGTAACCTTGTCTCCTACATCACCCCGCCCCACCCGCGTCGCCAACCACGCCATCAACCAGCTCACCAACTCCAACGATCAGGTTGCCTGACATCTCACCGATTCCGCATACATAATAGGTACCTATGCCGAATCAGCGAAACATCGCCCATACTCTGGCCCTGGCCGCTGTTATCACTTTGTCCACTACGCCCCCACTCCCGGCGAAAGTCGACTTCGGCGCCCAAATCCTTCCCCTCCTCAAAACACACTGTGTCGAATGCCACGGGCCATCGCAACAGATGGCCGGCCTGCGCCTCGATCGCCGCAAGGATGCGCTCCCCAATCGAATCGGCGCCAATGGAGTCCGCATCGTTCCCGGCAAAAGCGAGTCCAGCCGCCTCTATTTGCGGATCTCCGGAACCACCGCCGGCAACCGCATGCCGCCCGCGGGGCCATTGCCCGCCGAACAAATCGCTCTCTTCAAAGCCTGGATCGACGAAGGCGCGGAATGGCCCGACTCCGTGGCCGGCGATCGTCGTACTTCGCCCGTCGATCCCGCCGTTGTGCAAATATCCACCGCGCTTCGCAACGCAGACACCCAGGCCTTTCAGCGCATCCTCTCCGCACATCCCAAATCGGTCAACAGCATCGGACAGAACGGTTGGACTCCCCTCATGTACGCCGTCCTCTACGCCGGAGCCGAGGAGGTGAATCTCCTTCTCAGCCGCGGCGCAAACCCAAACCAGAAAAACGACGATGGCGCCACCGCACTCATGTATGCCACTGACGATCCGGCCAAAACCAAACTCCTGCTGGATAGCGGTGCCGATCCCAGGATTCGCTCCGGCCTCAGTCGAACCGCGCTCGTCATCGCCTCCGGATGGACCGTATCCGCCCCCACCGTCAAACTCCTCCTCGAAAGGGGCATCGACCCCGAAAACTCCGGCGATCCCACTCCGCTCAAGCCGCTGAACCTTGCCGCCACCGCCGGCGACTTCGACACCATCCGCCTGCTCGTCGAACGCGGCGCGAAAAAGCCGCGCCTCAATGCGCTCACTCTTTACTGTGCGTCTTGCCTCGACTTTCTGCTCCCACTAGCCGACGCTAAAGAACTCAGCGGCCTGCTCGAAGGCGCGGTCCTGACCGGCCAGCGCTCCCTAATCCGAAGCCTCCTTGACCGTGGCGCTACCGCCCGTCCCGACTTGTTGCAGGCCGCTGCCTTGACCCCCTCGTCCATTCCCCCCGAGCTCTTCCCCACCTTCGTCAGCCGCGGCGCATCACTCAAGGAAAAAACCAGTTACGGCGTCACTCTCCTCGACCTTGCCAACCGGAACCGAAATGCGGACCTCGTCCATTTCCTCCGCCAGTCGAAAGCACCAGACGAAATCCCCACGCAGCCCGCCAGGAAACCCAAACCGGCTCCATCCCCCCGCGCTGCCGTCGAGCTAAGCCTCCCTCTGCTCCAGCGCTCTGACGTCACCTTTCTCGAAAAGGCGGGCTGTGTGTCTTGTCATAACAATTCCCTCACCGCCATGACCGTCTCCGCCGCGCGCGCAAAGGGCCTCGCCGTGAATGAGCAAATCGCATCCGCGCAACTTCGCCGAATCTCGGCCTTCCTCCTCGACAATGGCCCCGGCGGCATGGAAAACCGGGGCATTCCCGGCGGCGTCGATACGGTGAGTTATATCCTCCTCGGCATGGCCGCCGAAAACTATCCCGGCGACATTGCCACCGATATCTGGGTGCGGTATCTGAAGAACCTCCAGCGTTCCGACGGCTCCTGGCGCGTCTTACTTGGCCGCCCGCCCATCGAATCCAGCGACTTTCAAGTCACCGCCTCCTCCGTGCGTGCCCTCCGCGCCTTCGGTCTGAAAAGCCGCAAAGCTTCCTATGATCGTGCGGTCGCCGCGGGCCTGCGCTGGCTCGAAACCACGCCCCCTCAACACACCGAAGACTTCGCCTTCAAGATCTTTGGCCTCGTGTGGGGTGCAGGCAATCGCGAGATGCTCCCCAAGACCGTCGAGGATCTCTGGGCTCGCCAGCGGCCCGACGGAGGCTGGGCCCAGACCACTCTCCTCGATTCCGATGCCTACGCCACCGGCCAGGCATTACTCGCCATCGCCACGGCCCAACCGAACGCCACTACTCAGCAAAAGTTCAAACACGGTCTCCGCTACCTCTTGAACACCCAACTCGAAGACGGCTCCTGGTACGTGCAGTCCCGCGCCCCATCCATCCAGCCCTATTTCGAGAGCGGCTTCCCCCACGGCTACGATCAATTCATTTCCGCCGCGGCCACCAACTGGGCCGCACTCGCGTTGCTCACCGCAATCCCCGGCCCGGCCCGATAACGGCACCCACAACGAAGTCGTCTGCCTCCCCATCGGTGTTCATTCGTGGCCCAAAAATGCAATGCTGCAGCCATCCACTTCCTCCGCCACCCGCTGTAGTAACCTTGTCTTTTATGTCACAGATCAAAGGCCCCGCCATTTTCCTAGCCCAATTCATGGGCGATGAAGCCCCGTACAACTCCTTGCCGTCGATCACCGCATGGGTGAAGTCGCTCGGTTACAAAGGCGTCCAGCTTCCCTCCTGGGATGGCCGCATCATGGACCTCAAGAAAGCCGCAGAGTCCAAAACCTATTGCGATGAACTCAAAGGTCAAACCAACGGCCTCGTCGTCACCGAACTCGCCTCCCACCTCCAGGGACAGCTCGTTGCCTCCCACCCCACCTACGATGAGCTCTTCGATGTCTTCGCCGCCGACGAAGTGAAGGGCAACGTCAAAGCTCGCACCGAATGGGCCACCGCCCAGATGCACCTCGTCATCAAAGCCTCCGCCAACATGGGCCTCACCGTCACCCCCTCATTCAGTGGAGCCCTCCTCTGGCCCTACATCTACCCCTGGCCCCAGCGCCCCGCCGGCTTTGCCGAAGAGGGCTTCAAGGAACTCGCCAAACGCTGGAAGCCCATTCTCGATGCCGCCGACCAGCACGGCATCGACATCGCCTACGAACTTCACCCCGGCGAAGATCTCTACGACGGCGCCACCTTTGAGCGCTTCCTCGAAGCTACCGGCAATCACCCCCGCGTCGCCATCAATTACGATCCTTCCCATTTCATCCTGCAATGCCTCGATTATGTCGGATTCATCGATGAATACGGCTCCCACATCAAAGCATTCCACGTAAAGGACGCCGAATTCCGCCCCTCCGCCAAAGCCGGAGTCTACGGCGGCTACCTCGATTGGAAAGCCCGCCCCGGCCGCTTCCGCAGCCTCGGCGACGGCCAGGTCGATTTCAAACAGGTCTTCACCCGCCTCACCGCCGCCGGCTATTCTTCCTGGGCCGTCCTCGAATGGGAATGCTGTTACAAGGATAGTGTGCAGGGCGCAGCCGAAGGTGCCCCCTTCATCGCCTCGCACTTGATCGATGTCCCCAAGAAAGCCTTCGACGACTTCGCCGGAGCCGCCACCGATGCCGCCCGTAACCGCCGCATCCTCGGCCTCGACTAATTGTCAAAGCTGATCCAAATCGAACCCGCCGATCGCCGCCTCCTCGCGAGCATCGCTTCCACCATGGAAGAAGCCGCCCGCAAGAGCGGCGATTGGCTTGTTTGCCGCCCCGGCTGCAATCAATGCTGCCTCGGCCCTTTTGAGATCACCCCGCTCGACGCCCACCGCCTCCGCCTAGGCCTCACTCAGACCGACCCCGCCAACGCCGCCCAAATCAAAGCCCGCCTCGCCGCCTACGTGCCTCACGATGACGCACCCTGTCCCGCGCTGAACCCGCACTCCGGCCTCTGCGATCTCTACGAGTTCCGCCCCATCACCTGCCGCGTCTTTGGCCCCGTCACCTACACAGACGATGGCCTCGCCGCCTGCGAGCTCTGCTACACCGGAGCATCGGAACAACAAATGGCCGCCTGCGCCGTCCACATCGACCCCGAAGGACTCGAAGCCGCAATTCTCCTTCAGCTAAACGACGACACACCCACCACTGTGGCCGCGGCCCTCAAGCCACTGTGCTCTTGAGAATCCCGATTCCTTCGATCTCCACTTCCACCACATCCCCCGGCGACATCTTCTGCGTCGACCCCGGCGTTCCTGTATAAATTACATCGCCCGGTTCCAAAGTTACATACTGGCTCACGTAGCTCACAATGGTCGGGCAATCAAACAGCAGGTCAGACGTCAACTGCTTCTGCACGCTCTTCCCGTTCAGCCGCGTCTCCAATTGCAGCTTTCCGTAATTCAGCCCCTTCACAATTGCCGGCCCCATCGGCCCGAACGTGTCCGCCCCCTTCGCCCGCCACCACTGCAAATCCTTCTGCGCCCCGTTCTGCCAGTCGCGCTCACTCACGTCGTTTCCGCAAGTTACGCCAAAAATCCCCGCCGTTGCTTCATCCTTGGAAACCCGCGATAGCCGCTTCCCGATCACCACCACCAACTCCCCTTCATAATGAACATTCTTCGCGTCGCGAGGAATGCGAATCGGATCCGCCGGATTCTGCAAACACGTAATCGGCTTGTAGAAAATCTCCGGCTGTGGCGGAGGTGTCCGATTACCCAAATGGCTCTTGTAATTCAGCCCTACCGCCAGCACCTTCGACGGAGTAATCGGATACAGAAGCTTCACTTCCGACAGTTTCAACTTCTTCGAAGTGACCTTATACGCGCCCAGCATGTCTCCCTGGATCACGCGTAATTCTTCACCTTCCTGAACGGCGTGCGCCGTCTGTCCACGATGAGAAAAGCGCACAAAACGCGTTACACCGGCAGTCTGGGCCGGAGCGGAGGTTAGAGAGGCGAGCATGGCGGCTTGAAAGTTCCTTCGATTCACCTCTCAAGAATACACGAATCCGTCACACGCTGATCACCGGGCACGGCGACTGCCGGATGATCCCGTACGAATGCGCCCGGATCCGACCAAACACTCCCGCGCTCGATCCACGGCCAATCACCAGCAGATCGTCACCGTTCTTCTTCGCCAGATCGCAGATGTGCCCCACCGCGTCGCCCGCTTCCATCTCCACCGGCGCCTTGATCCCTACCTTCTGCATCAATTCGTCCAGCCTCCCCATGGCTTCCTCGGCGAATCGCTCTCTCCAGTTCGGAACAAAGTATTCGCCGCTCATCCCCTCCACACTGGGCGTGACATGATAGATCTTCAGTTCGGCCTGGCTCTTCTGCGCAAAGCACGAGGCCCAACGCATCACCTTCTCACTGACCGGGCTCAGATCAATGGCCACAGCCACCTTTGCGATCCGAATCCCTTCCGCCTCCGGCAGATCTTCCAGGTGTACGCCCGTGAATACGGGACAGTCCGCGTCATGCAATACCTTTGCTGTCACTGAGCCCAACATGAACCGCCGGAACCCGCCATAGCCATGCGTCGGCATCACAATAAGGTTCATCTTATGATCGTTGGCGTAGGCCACCAACCGCCGCGCCGGGTCTCCTTCCAACAACACCCGGTTCAGCTTGTAATGCTTCAATTCCTCATCCAGAAAGTACTCCAGATCCTTTCGAGCCTGGTCTTCCCGCGCCTTCGTGTACTCCTGGAATATCCCACCGCCCAGGTCCGCCATGCTGTATTCCATGTGCGGCGGCGGCAACACATGCACCAGGGTTACGTTCAACTGGAAGTTGGCGTGCAAAGCGTCCAACAAACGGGCCGCCCCGCGGCATCGGCTGGAAAAATCCACCGGGAACAGTACGTTCTCTAGCTGGAACATCGTTCTGCCTCCTTTTCGAAAACGTCGCCACCTTTACTACAGCACGTCTGAGGCCACCCCGGGTAGCCCTTCTTTTCATGCAGTTGTAGCACGTTCCATTGGGGGGTGGGGGATTTCACACACACTCGACAGACCACAGTGTTACACTGATTCCGAGATGTCTAAACTGTTGGAGCAGTGGCAACAAGCGAAAATACTGGAAGCAGTTTTCGACCATCTGTCGGATGCCATCGTTTTATATGATTCCGACATGAGAATCTCCGGCATGAACCGCGCCGCCGAGTTACTGCTGGATATGACAGCCGAAGATAGCGTCGGCGGTCACTGCCACGACATGTTCCGTTGTGCCGTCTGTGACAACGACTGCGGAATGCTCGTCGGAATTAATCAGCCCTCCCTCGCCAACGGTACCATTCGTTTCCGCACCCTCAACGGCCGCGAGCGCATGGCCATCATCCGCACCACCATGCTCCACGGCGATAACGGCCAGGTTCAGGGAGCCGTCGCCACCATCCGCGAAGTCACTGAGGAACTCCTCTCCCAGCGCCGCGAATGGGTTGCCGAATCCAACTCCATGCGCGACATCTATACCTTCGTCCGCCGCATCGCCGCCAGCGAAGCCAGCACCATCCTCATTGAAGGCGAGAATGGTACCGGTAAGGACTTGGTCGCCAAAACCGTCCACTACTCCAGCATGCGCCAGGCCGAGCCCTTCATCGCCATCAACTGCGCCGCCATCCCCGATACCCTCCTCGAAAGCGAATTGTTCGGCTACGAGAAAGGCGCCTTCACCGACGCCCGTGCCCAAAAACGCGGCCTTTTCGAATTAGCCGATAAGGGAACCCTATTCCTCGATGAAGTCGGCGAAATTCCATTAATGCTTCAGGCGAAAATGCTCCGCGTCCTCGAGGATCAAACCTTCCGCCGCCTCGGTGGCCTCAAGGATATCAAGCTCGACGTCCGTGTCATCGCCGCCACCAATCGCAACCTCCGCGAAGCCGTGCGCGAAGGAGCCTTCCGCCAGGATCTCTACTTCCGCCTCAACGTCATCCACGTCCAGATCCCCCCGCTCCGCGAGCGCCGCGCCGACATCCTCCCCCTCGCCCGTTTCTTCATCGAACACTACAACCAAAAATTCAAACGCCAGATCGAAGGCATCAGCCCCGATGCCGAGAATCTCCTGCTCCAGCACGATTGGCCCGGCAATGTCCGCGAAGTCCGCAACGCCATCGAGCGCGCCATGATTCTCGAAGACTCCTCCCTCATCTGTCCCCCCAGCCTGCCTCTCACCTTGACCGAACACACTGAGGCAGCGGCGGCCGCGGCAACTTCCACCGAGTTCTTCCCCGATCAGGGCGTCTCCCTCCAGGAAACCGAAAAGCAACTCCTCATTCGAGCCTTGGAAAAAACCGGCGGGAATCAGACCCAGGCCGCGCGCCTGCTCCGCATTACCCGCGATACCTTGCGCTACAAGATGAAGAAGTTCAACCTCCGCTGATGGCCCGCTCCTACCACTGGCAGAATCGCATCCGGTTCGTTGATACCGATGCCTCCCAGCGCATCCACTACACGGCCATGTTCCGCCACTTTGAGGCCGCCGAGCAGGAGTTCCTCCGCTCCATGGGTTGCCCCTACTCGAGCCCTGAGTTCCGCGACTACAGCTTCCCCCGCGTCCACGTCGAATGCGATTTCACCGCCGAAATCCGCTACGACGACATCATCGACATTGAACTCACTATTGAGCGCGTCGGCAGTTCCTCATTCACTATCTTCTTCCACGTCACCGTCGATGCCCGCCCCGTCTCCAAAGGCAAGATCACTGTCGTGTGCATCGACAAACAGACCCAGCGTCCAGCCCGCATCCCCGATCGTCTCGTGGAAGTCCTTCGCGCCCACTTGGCCTGAGCCATGATCAACTACGATCCCCACAAGTGGCTCGATCATTTCTTCGATATCCGCGGCTCCATGGTCCGCGAAATCCTCGGCCGCGTCTCCCTCTGCGTACTCTGGTCCGTCGCCGTCGTCGCCGCCTACAAATACGGCTTCAAACTGGCCATCCCCTCCACCATCCACACCCTCGTCGGCCTCGCCCTCGGACTCCTGCTCGTCTTCCGCACCAACGCCTCCTACGATCGCTTCTGGGAAGGCCGCAAACTCTGGGGCGGCATGGTGAACGAAACCCGCAACCTCATCCGCGCCGCCGCCCAATTCCTCCACACAGACCCCGCTCTTCTCCAACAACTCGCCGCCTGGACTGCCGCGTTCCCCTTCGCCACTATGAACCACCTCCGCGGCAAACAGGATCTCGGTGACGCCGCCTCTGGTCTCCCCCCTGCCGAAGTCCAAGCCGCCATCGAAGCCGAGCACACGCCCATGGCCGTCGCCATGCGCATGAGCGCCTGCCTCACCGAGGCCCGCCGCCGCGGTCTCCTCACCGACTATTCGCAAATCGCCATCGACCAGAACATCCAGTTACTCGTCGATTACCTCGGCGGCTGCGAACGCATCCGCAAAACGCCGTTGCCATTCGCTTACGTCGTGCATCTCCGCCGCGCCCTCGTCCTCTACTGCTTCACGCTCCCCTTCGCCCTGGTAGACACCTTCGGCTGGACCACGGTTGCCGACACGTTGTTACTCAGCTACGTCTTCTTCGGCATCGAAGAAATCGGAGTCGAAATCGAAGGCCCCTTCGGCTACGACGACAACGATCTGCCTCTAGAGCAAATCTGCGACACCATCCGCCACAACGTCCTCGCCCTCGCCGGCGCCCGTCTCCCCGAAGCCGAACCCCCCATGCCCGGCGCCCTGTAGCTCAACCAACCCGTCGCTCCATGCCTGGACTACTGTGGAAATTGTCTTCCAATTTCTCCTGACTTCAGTGCCCTTTCAACGGCAGCTTTTAATGGCGGAAGATCGTCTTCAATCAGGAACCAAATTCGAACAACTTCAATCCTGTCGTATTCATGACGCAACATGTTCCCCAACGCACGCACTTGCGGCCACGGAATCTCAGGACAAATCAACTCTGCCTGCCCGCTAAGTTTCGTCGCCGCTTCGCTGATTCGTTCCAAACACCGTTCCACCGCGTTCGTTGTCTTGGGATCGGCAGCGAACTCCACAGAACTCATACCCGCCGTAAACTCCTCGATCATGATAATGTTGGCCAGAATGTCCTCAAGCCGCTGAAGGGGATCTTTAGAAGGCACGAACGGCATCACCTTCCACCGATGCCCGAATACGAGGTTTAAGAGCACTTTCCTCAATGAGGTCAACCTTGCGGCCCAGCAGTTCCGACAGCTTGATTTCGATACCAGCCAGATCAAGTAGCGAAATCCGGCATGAGTCGTCGAACGCCGCAAGCAAATCGACATCGGAATCCGGCCCAGCTTCTCCCCTCACGGTGGAGCCAAACAGAGATAGTCGCACGACGCCAGCGGCCCTCAGTTCCGCCTCATGTCCCCGCAGTGTGGCGATGACATCGTCTCGGTTCATGATTCTCATTCTGCCCAGACCCTTTCAACTGGGTCAAGACCGTATGCGATCGCTATAATCAAACTGCTCGTCAGATGCGGAGTAATCACCTGCTTTCACAGATCCGTTTGAGCGCCACAGTGGCCCGCTCTGCAGTTCCTGTTGGTGACATGTATCAGCATTCCCATAGCCGCCCTAATTGGCTTGATGTTTGGCGACAATGTGCGCGTCAATTGGAGGTCCTCGGTGGCCGTTGGGACCACATTAGGATTGGCTTGGTTTGCAGCTGTATTCCTCTCAACACTCGCGGATTCGCGCAAGGAGAGCCGGATGGGATCAGCCAAGACGGTTCATTTTCCAGCCCAATCCTTCGTCGCAGGATTATACGGATTTGCGATGGTAGGCTCTGTATGGTTGACGCTGCAAGCACATCGAGAACGGGAGCCCCTCTGGATACAGATATTGCCTTTGGGGCTCGCCGCCATCGCGTTCTATGGCTGGCCTCGAACCATAACCTGCGGAGACGTTGAAGTATCTCAGCGCAGCCTGCTATGGCGAAAAAACGGCTACCGTACGCCTTCGTGGAAGCGATCTCCATTCAAGCTGACGGCACCACCACCGTGATTGGCGCCAGTACAACCATTGAACACACACCGTACCACTTCGGTTCCGGTCACTTCTGTGAACTCCTTTCGCGCCGCTGCGGAAAGCCAGTCTATGGATGCGGCGCACCTACCCAACCGGGCCGCGGCAGATTAACCAACTGAATCTTCGGTAATCGCGTTCTTCCCGCCGTGTCGCCATTCCCTCAACCAAACAGAGCACACAAGTGTGGTCGCGATCTCCTCTACGGCACCGCCGACTCCGCCACCGTCCGCGTCTCCCCCTGCGGCCCCCCACCCGCTCCCTTCTTCTTCAACCCCTTCTTCATCCCCCCGCCACCGGTCCCCTCCGCCGGCCCGCCCGTATTATTCAACGTCTCCCCAATTTCCAACTTCGCCAGCGCCTCCGCCATCCGCTTCCCAACCTCCGTATGCGCGCCCAACAAATCCGGCTTCTCCCCCGGATCCTGCCGGATAAGAAACAACGCCCGTATTTCATCGCCCCCACGCGTCCGTCCCGAAACATACTTCCACTCCCCATCAAACACCGCGAACGATCCCACCGCCCCGATAACCACATTCTTCGGCGCACTCGACTTCCCTGACACCAGGTTCCCCCACAGATTCCGTCCATAGAACGGCTTCGTATTCCGCGGCTTCACGCCGCAGCCAGCCGCCAATGTCGGAAACAGATCATGCGCCGCGATCATCTGCCCGATCGTCCTGCCCCCCTCAATCACGCCCGGAAACCACATCGCCGCCGGCACGCGAACCCCGCCCTCAAACACCGTCGACTTGCCCTCCCGCAGCGGCCCTCTAGAGCAAATCTGCGACACCATCCGCCACAACGTCCTAGCCCTCGCCGGCGCCCGCCTCCCCGAAGCCGAACCCCCCATGCCCGGCGCCCTCTAGCTCAACCAAACCTCCGGCAAACTAACCTTCTGAGGCGCGCGCGTAAGCAAGCGCTCTCCGACAACACCGAATGACCGCGAACTCCCCGACGCCTCCCAACGATCACCCACCCGCCTAACGTCAGAGTGGTGAAATCCTAAAACCTCACCGGTGCGACTCCACAAACGCCCGAAGAACAGCGTTGATTCGCGTCTGGTAGCCCTTGCCCCGCCTTTTGAACCATTCGAGGACATCCTCGTCGAGGCGAATCGACACCGCTTTCTTCGGCTGTGGTTCGAGCAAGTTCGCATTCCGGAACCACTCCGCTGAAAGGATCGGCGCTGCTTGGGGATCCTCGGCCACCGCCTTATGGATCGCTTTGTCCGTGAGCTTCGACAACCGTCCCCAGTCCGTGCGGCTCTTCACGTTATTTCTTGCCATACATCGCCTCGTAGAATGCTTTCCTCTCCTGCTGTCTTGCTATGCGCGCGCTAATAAGCCGTCGGCGAGTTCCCCTCGCGACGTAGACAACTGCGGTTACATAGGGGCCCATTTCTCCAAAGGCCACCATCCGATCCTCTCCATAGTCGAAGCGAGCGTCTGCTTGCTCCAAACAAGGCCCATCGAATATTGTGCTGGCGTCAACAAAATCTATACCGTGCTTACGCACGTTCAGTGCATTTTCCTTCGGATCCCACTCGAAGGCCAACTTCTAGTATATATCCAAGTATATACAGGGTTCCTCTACGGCACCGCCGACTCCGCCACCGCCGGCCGCGTCTCCCCCTGCTGTCCCCCACCCGCCCCCTTCTTCTTCAACCCCTTCTTCATCCCGCCGCCACCCCCTTTCTTCAATCCCCCGCCGCCAGCTCCCTCCGCGGGCCCCCCGGTATTATTCAGCGTCTCCCCAATCTCCAACTTCGCCAACGCCTCCGCCATCCGCTTCCCAACCTCCGGATGCGCGCCCAACAAATCCTGCTTCTCCCCCGGATCCTGCCGGATGCGAAACAGCGCCCGTATTTCATCGCCCCCACGCGTCCGTCCCGAAACATACTTCCACTCCCCATCAAACACCGCGAACGATCCCACCGCCCCGATAACCACATTCTTCGGCGCACTCGACTTCCCTGACACCAGGTTCCCCCACAGATTCCGTCCATAGAACGGCTTCGTATTACGCGGCTTCACGCCGCAGCCAGCCGCCAATGTCGGAAACAGATCATGCGCCGCGATCATCTGCCCGATCGTCCTGCCTCCCTCAATCACCCCCGGATACCACATCGCCGCCGGCACCCGAATCCCGCCCTCAAACACCGTCGACTTGCCCTCCCGCAGCGGCCCGTTACTCGCTCCAATCGCTCCCCCGTTGTCGCTCAGAAACACCACCATCGTCTCCTTCGCGATCTTCTCCTCATCCAGCACGCGCAGCAGTCTGCCCACCTGGTCGTCCACCAGACTCACCATTGCCGCATACGTCCGCCGGTTCTCATCGCCAATATCCGCGAACTTCGCAATCCGCTCACTCGGCGCTTCCAACGGCGTGTGCGGAGCATTGAACGCCGTATAAGCGAAAAACGGCCGGCTCTTATCCCGCCCACGGATCAGTGATTCCATCTCCCTGCCCAGCAATTCCGTCGTGTATCCCTCTTCCCGCACGCTCTTCCCATTGCGTTGCCAGTCATACGCTCCCGCCAGCAGATGCGTGAAGTACGACACCGAGCCCCCTGTATGCCCATAGAAATGATCAAACCCTCGTCGGTGCGGCAACTGCGCCTGCCGCGCAAGACCCAGATGCCATTTCCCCACCATCCACGTCTGATACCCTGCTGCACGGAAACTCTCCGCCATCGTGTGCTCGTCCAACGGCAGCCCCGTCTTATCAAAAGGACCAAACGGCCCATGGATGCCGATCGTGAGCGGCGACCGCCCCGTCAGCAGCGCACACCGAGTCGGGCTGCACAGCGGATAAGCGTAATAGTGACTAAACTGCGCTCCCTGCTTCGCGATCCGGTCAATATGCGGCGTAGGAAACTCGCTCCCATGAAATCCCACATCGCCAAACCCCAAATCATCCGCCATGATCAGCAGCAGGTTCGGATGCCTCGGCCTCTGCGCAAACACCGAGGAAGGGAACAGGGAGAGCACCGCACGCCGCGAGAAAGACATGGACATTATCATACGCCCATCCCCCTTGGCCGTCTTACTCGCCAAGCCGCAAAGCAGCTTCAATCCGCGAGTCCCGTAACCCCAAAACTCAAATCACGCCGCCATCCGTACGCGTCCTCAGCGTCATCCAAGCGCACAATCGCAAACTTGATATTGGCGGTCTTGTCGGCCACTATGAAACCCCAATCCACGAGCTCCGTGACCCCAACCCTCCAATCACCATCCGTGCGACATTCCATCCGGTCTTCTTTGCGTCCTTAGCGCCTTAAGCGGCATTGCGAGAACTCAGCATTGCGCGAAACCCAAGAACACCAGCCCCCCCAAGCCGCCAAGCAAACCTCACCAAGCGAACAATCGCAAAGTTCGATTCGCGGTCTTGTCAGCCCCTATGTAACCCCAATCCGCGAGCGTCCATCACCCCAAAACCCAAACCAAGCCGCCAAGCCCTAGCCTCATTCCATTCCAGTCAACTTTGCGCCCTTAGCCCCTTCGCGCCTTTGCGAGAAACCTCCCCCTCACACCTTCTCCAATCTCACCAGATCCTCATACGACTCCCGCTGCCGCACCACCCTCCACCCATTCCCCGCCACCATGATCTCCGACGCCCGCGTCCGAGCATTGTAATTCGACGACAGCACCGCCCCATACGCCCCTGCCGTGCAAATCGCCACCATATCCCCCGGAAACACGTTCGCAATTTCCCGGTCCTTCGCCAGAAAATCCCCCGACTCGCACACCGGCCCGACCACATCCGCCGTCACCATCCCCCGCGACGCATCCCGCTTCAACGGCAAAATCTCATGGTGCGCCCGGTACAACGCCGGCCGGATCAAATCATTCATCGCCGCATCAATAATAATGAATTCCTTGTTCCCGTTCTTCTTCCGGTACAACACCCGGCTCAACAGCACGCCCGCTTCCGCCACCAGGCTCCGTCCCGGTTCCACCATCAACGTCAGATTCCGCCCTTCCACCTTATTCCGGATCCGTGTAATGTAATCCGCGATCGAAGGCGCATTCTCACTCGGCCTGTACGGCACACCCAGCCCGCCACCCAAGTCCAGGTACTCAATCGCGATCCCCTTCGACCGCAGCCGGTCAATCAACCCGAGCATCCGGTCCAGCGCCGCCACCAGCGGCTCCGGATTTAGTAACTGGGATCCGATATGACAGCTCACGCTATCCAGAATCAAATTCGAATGCCACCGAGCCCGCTGGTAAATCTCCTCTACTTCCTGAATATCAATCCCGAATTTGTGTTCCTTCAATCCGGTCGAAATGTACGGATGCGTTTCCGCATCCACATCCGGATTTACCCGCAGCGCAATCCTAGCCTTCTTCCCCAGCCGCCCCGCCAGCGCATCGATCAATGCCAGTTCCGGCTCCGATTCGCAATTGAAGCTGTGGATCCCCTGTTCCAGCGCATATTCCACTTCATCCGCCGTCTTGCCCACGCCGGAAAACACAACTTTGTCCGGCTCCGCGCCTGCCCGCAGCACCTTATACAACTCGCCGCCCGAGACAATATCAAACCCCGCGCCGGCCCGCGCCAGCATCGACAAAATCCCCAGGTTATGATTCGCCTTCACCGCGTAACAGACGCGATGCGGCAAATTTCCGAACGCACGGTCATACGCCTTATACCGGCCCAGAATCGCATTCGCCGAATAGACAAAGCACGGCGTCCCAGCTTTCCTCGCAATCTCATCGAGCGGGGTCTCTTCCACGTAATAAACGTTGTCGCGATAGGTGAACGGAGTCTCTAACATTCAAATCACTTTCATCACAATAATGCTCTGATCGTCGCTAATTGGCAGCTTCCCGGCATACGCATCCAGTTCCTTGAAATACGCGCCGACAATCTCCGCCGCCGGCCGGTCGCGATGCTTTTTCAACAACCGCGCGATGCGCCGCACCCCAAACTCCTCGTCCGGGTTCTTCTCCCCTTGTTGATCCTGCACCCCGTCGCTATAGAGCAACACCACATCCCCCGCCTCGGCCTGAAATTCCAATTCATCATACGGCCGGTCTTCCAGCAGCCCGACAGGAATCCCTTCCACCTTCGGATACAGAATCTTGTCCCCGCGCGACACCATCGGCGGAGAATTGCCCGCGTTCGTCATCCGAAATGTTTTCCGCTTGGAGTTCCACTGCATCAGCAGCAGCGTCACGTACTTCGTTTCTACCTTGCGCTCCATCACCGCTTCGTTCAGCATCCCCATCAATTCCGCGGGGTTTTTCTTGCTCGAAGCCAGGCTGCGCAACAATCCGCTGATCAGTGCTCCATACAACGCCGCCGCAGCACTCTTCCCACTCGAATCCCCAAAGCAAATCAGTGCACAGTTCTCTTCGCAATCGAAGAAATCGTAAATATCCCCAGTAATCTCCCGGGCCGGCCGTGCCCCTAGCGCTACTTCCAGCCCAGCGATCTCCGGAGCCTCTCTCGGCTGCAGCACCTTCTGCAGCTTTCGCGCCGCCCGCAGATCCTGGTCCATCCGCTTCTCGCGCGCCGCAATCTGCTCATACAAACTCGCGTTCTCAATGGAAATCGCAATCTGCGGAGCCAGCAGCGACAGGATCCGAACATGATCGTCGGTAAAGAATCCCAGCCGCTCGCTCTCCAGATCCAGCACCCCAATCACCTTGTCCTGATAGATCAGCGGCACCGCCACTTCCGACTGAATATCCGGATGCGAAGCGATATACCGCGGATCCGTCAGCGTGTCGTTCACCTTCACCGGCTCCCGAGCCTCCACCGCAGCGCCTGTAATTCCATTGCCCAGCGGGATATTGTCGATCTCCACACGCTGGTCATACCGCATGCTGAAGCGGTTCCGCAGCACCTTCTGTTGCTCGTCCACCAGCAGAATGTTGAACGCATCGAAGTTCACCAGCTTGCGCATCGCTTCCGCAATCCGGCGCAGCAATTCATCTACAGCCAGAATCGATGACAACTCCTGAGACACTCTGCTCAGCGCCCGCATCATCCGGTTCTGCCGCTGCACCTTGCCGTACAGCATCGCGTTGTCGATTGCCGATGCCACCCGTGACGCAATCAATTGCAGCAGAGCCCGGTCATGCTCGTTATACGCATTGAGCTTCGTCGCCTGCACATCGATCACGCCCACCAGCTTGCCGCGCGCCGTCATCGGCACCGCCAGTTCACTCCGCACCGCATCGAGCGCGCTCAGATACCGCGGGTCGTTTCTCACATCGCCCGACAACACCGGCTGCCGCGTCTCCGCCGCAATCCCCGTCAGCCCTTCGCCCAGCGACACCACCAGGTTCCGTACTACTTCCTGCCGGTGCCCGATCGCGTGCCGGATGCGCATCCCTTTGATCCGCTCGCTATACAGCAGAATGGCGAACAAATCCGTCGGCACCACCTGCTTCACAAATTCCGTGACGTTGTTCAGCAGTTGATCCAGATCCAGCGTCTCGCTGGTGACGGAGGAAACCTCCAGCAGAAAGTCCAGCAGTTCCGCCCGCTCGCGAAACTGCACTCGCGATCCTCCCGGCTTAGGCATTGCGTGCCGCGGCTTCCTGTACGATCTTTACGCTCGCGCTCGCCCCAATACGGCTCGCCCCCGCGGCCTTCATCGTTTCCAAATCAGCCAGCGTGCGAATGCCGCCGCTTGCCTTCACTCCCACATCCGGACCCACCGTCGCCCGCATCAGCGCCACATCGTGCGCCGTCGCTCCCGACTTCGCGAAACCCGTCGATGTCTTTACGAAATCCGCCCCCGCAATCTTGCACAGCGAACTCGCAATCACCTTCTGGTTATCGTCCAGCAGCGCCGTCTCCAGAATCACCTTCAGAATCGCGCCGCCCTTGTGACAAGCCTCGGCCAGCGCCTGCACATCCATCCGCACCGTATCGTAATCGCCCGATCGCAGCGCGCCCACATTCAGCACCATGTCCACTTCCTGCGCCCCGGCGCGGATCGCATGCTCCGCCTCGGCCACCTTGATCGCAGTCGGCGTGGCGCCCAAAGGAAAACCCACTACCGTGCACACCAGCACCGATGATCCCTTCAACTCATGCGCCGCCAGCGGCACCCAATACGGATTCACGCATACACTGATGAATCCATGTTCGCGAGCCTCGCGGCACAGCTTGACGATATCCTCTCGAGTCGCGTCCGGTTTCAAGATCGTGTGGTCGATCAGCTTCGCCAGTTCCGGCTCAATGCGAGTCAACTTTTCCGATGCCGAAATGCGGTCCGCTCCCGCGGCCACAATTTCCTTCGTCTTCCGCGAGCAAGTCTGCGCGCAACGCTTCGTGCATCCGGGGCAAACCAGGTCCGCGACATTCAGCCCTTCCGCGTTCGGTGCATGCCCGCCGCTCACCGGAATCCGCGCGAGGATCTCCTCCCCGATTTGCGCCACCAAACGATCTAGCTGTTGCGAGTCCACGCCGCGTATCTCTTCTCGATGCCGGTAATCTTCTCTACTCGAGCCGCATGCCGGCCGCCTCCGTAAGGCGTCGCCAGCCACTCCCGCAGCACTTCTTCGGCCTGCGTCACGGTCAACATGCGCCCGCCCAAAGTCAGTACATTGGCGTGATTATGTTCGCGGCTGTTGCGAGCAGTAGCCTTATCGTAGCATAGGGCCGCGCGCACACCCGGCACCTTGTTCGCGGCCATCGCCGACCCGATTCCTGCCCCATCCACAATCACTCCGCACGCCGCTTTTCCCTCCGCCACAAGCTCCGCCACAGCCAGCGCGATGTCCGGATAATCGGCCGTTTTCGCCTCCTGTACGCCTACATCGCGCACGGCCATTCCAAGCTCCGCCAGCAACGGCTTCAACGCCTCTTTCATCTCGAACCCGCCATGGTCAGACCCGAGCGCCACCGTCCGCTCCGCTGGAGCCATCCCATCCAACTCGTGCTCCGGCACTTCTCTCAGCGCCAGACCGCGTTCCCGGATCAAGTCTCTTGCCGAGGGAGTTACAATAGTCCCGATCGCTACCTTCACCACCCCGGTGAGAGGGATATCCGTTGCTGTTAGAACTTTACGCATACATCCAATCAAGCGCGCGGCGCGCACTCTCCATTGTAATGAACCCCCGCCCGGCATTCCTCTTCCTGCTCGCAGTTTCTTTCGCCACTGCCCAGCACCCGACTGCGCACTTCGCAGAAGAGCCCCAAATTGTTCTGACGCAATCTCCAACCCAGCCACCACCGGAACCCGGCACTATCCCACGCGGCGACACCCTTTCCCAACTCCTCGGTAAACAGGACCTCGGCTTCTCCGCCATGCTCCTCGCCCTCGCCCTCGCCTTCGGCTTCGGAGCCATGCACGCCATGTCCCCCGGCCATGGGAAAACCATCGTCGCCGCTTATCTAGTGGGCTCGCGCGGCACCTTCAAACACGCCCTCTTCCTTGGCGCCATGGTCACCTTCACCCACACCGTCAGCGTCTTCCTCCTCGGCCTCGGCACGCTATTTCTCTCCCGCTACGTCGTCCCAGACAAGATCTATCCCATCCTCAGCGCGCTCTCCGGAGCCATGATCATCGCCATCGGCGCCATGCTCTTCTACAAGCGCCTCCATATCCTCGCCGCACACTCTCATTCCGATCACCACCACGTCATCGGCCACCATCACCACCACGATGACGATCACACCCACGTCCCCGAAGGCGAAGTCACCTTCTCCAGCCTCACCACGCTCGCGGTCAGCGGCGGCATGGTACCCTGTCCCTCCGCGCTCGTGCTCCTGCTCAGCGCCATTGCCCTCGGCCGCATCGGCTTCGGACTCGCCCTCCTCACCAGCTTCAGCCTCGGACTCGCCCTCGTCCTCATCTCCATCGGCGGCATCGTCCTCTTCGCCAAAAACCTCCTCCCCGACACCCCCAGGTTCGCCAACAGCCCGTTCTTCCGAATGCTCCCCATCTTCTCCGCCGCAGCCATCACCCTCATCGGTATCATCATGACTGCCGCGGCTCTAGGCTACATCAAACTCAACGTGTCCTAGTGGCGCGGGCCTCCAGGCCGGCGCGGGCGGCTAACATAAAAGGAATGCCCCGTATCCTCGGCATCGAATCCTCGTGTGATGAAACCGCCGCCGCCGTCGTCGAAGACGGCCGCACCGTCCTCTCCAGCATCGTCAGCTCCCAGTTCGATGTCCACGGCAAATACGGCGGAGTGGTCCCCGAACTCGCCTCCCGCGAGCATCTCCGCGCCATCACTCCCGTCGTCCGCCAGGCCATGGAGCAGGCCCGCTGCACCTACGCCGATCTCGATGCCATCGCTGTCACCCAAGGCCCCGGCCTTGTCGGCTCCCTCCTCGTCGGCATGACCTACGGCAAAGCCATCTGCTTCTCGCGCCAACTCCCGCTCATCGGCGTCAACCACATCGAAGGCCACATTCACGCTGTCGCCATGGAAGCCGAAGGCCGCCTCGAGTTCCCCGCGCTCGCGCTCGTCGTCAGCGGCGGCCACACGCACCTATTCGAAATCAAAGAGGGTTTCGCATACCGCCTCCTCGGCAAAACCCGCGACGATGCCGCCGGCGAAGCCTACGACAAGGTCGGCAAACTGCTCGGCTTCAGCTATCCCGGCGGTCCCATCCTCGATGCCCTCGCGCCTTACGGCAACCCCAAAGCCGTGCGCTTCACCCTCGCCAAGATGAAAGGGAACGCCCTCGACTTCAGCTTCAGCGGCCTCAAGACCGCTGTCCTCCGCTGGGTCGAATCGCACCCCATGGAAGCCGAGATCGCCCGCCGCAAGGCCTACACACAAACCAATCCACGCCCCTCCACCGCCGAGTGGCTTGACCTCACCCCCCAGCCCACCCTCGACCTCATCGCTTCCTTCCAGCACACCGTCATCGAAGAACTGCTCACCCGTTCCGAAGCCGCCGCCGAACAGATGGCCGCCCGCAGTTGGGTCGTCTCCGGCGGAGTCGCCTGCAACGCCGGCCTCCGCGACGCCGCCCGCAGCGCCCGCCTTCCGTTTCCCGTCTTCTTCCCTACGCCCGCCCTCTCCACCGACAACGCCGCCATGATTGCCGCCGCTGCCTTCCCCAAATTCCACCGCGGCGACTTCGCCAACTTCACCCTCAAAGCCCAAGCCGGGCTCACCCTCGCCTGATTGCGTTACCATGGCGCTTATGCTGCTTCGCTGTGCCGCGTTCGCCCTCGCCGCAACGTGCCTCGCCTCCGCCGCCGTCACCCGTATCGAAGTCGTCGACCGCAGCGACATCCCTGCCTACAACTACGAGCGCATCGCCGCTAAGGCCTACTTCACCCTCGACCCGCAAAACCCCTCCAACCGCATCATCCGCGACATCGACTACGCCCCTAAAAACGCCTCCGGCCAAGTCGAGTTCTCCGCCGACCTGTTCGTCCTCAAACCACGCAACCCCGTCGAAGGCAACGGCACCATCCTCTTCGAGGTCAGCAATCGTGGCCGAAAAGGCCTGATCAACATGTTCAATCTCGGCGCCTCCACCTATGACCCGAAAGCCCCCGGCGACTTCGGAGACGGCTTCCTCATGCGCCGCGGCTTCACTCTCGTCTGGCTCGGCTGGCAGGCCGATGTGGCACAGGAAGCCGGCCTGATGCGCATGTTCGCTCCCTCCGCCCTCCGCCCCGGCAATCCCATCACCGGCACCGTCCGCTCCCAATGGATCCCTGAAACCAAGGAAACCGAGCACAACCTCGGCGACCGTGCCCACATCCCTTATCCCGTTCGCCCCGGCACGGACGATGCCCTCAAGCTCACCGTGCGCGATTCCTACGAAGCCGCCCCGCGCCGCATCCCGCGCGACCAGTGGAAGCTCGCCCGCACCGTCTCCGGCGAGCTCGTCCCCGACCGCGGCATCGTCCACTACCCGGCAGGCTTCGTCCCCGGCAAGATCTACGAACTCGTCTACGAATCGCAGGATCCCACCATCGTCGGCCTCGGCCCCGCCGGCATCCGCGACATCATCAGCTTCCTCAAATACGAGAACGCCGGCACCACCCTCCTCGGTGACCAAAGCCGTTTCCTCAAACGCGCCATAGGAGTTGGCACCTCGCAAAGCGGCCGTTTTCTTCGCACTTTCCTCTATTTCGGCTTCAATAAGGATGAAAAGAATCGTAAAGTCTTCGACGGCGTCTGGGCCCATGTCGCCGGCGGCGGACGCGGCAGCTTCAATCACCGCTTCGCCCAGCCCTCCCGCGACGGCCATCCCTACATGAACATCCTCTATCCCACCGATATCTTCCCCTTCTCCGATCAGCCGCAAACCGACCCCGATACCGGCCTCACCGACAGCATCCTCGCCCGCGCCGAACAGGACAACGTCGCCCCGAAGATCTTCTACACCAACAGTTCCTACGAGTATTGGGGCCGCTCCGCCTCGCTCATCCACACTTCCATCGACGGCAAAACCGACGGCGGTACCTCCGCCAATACCCGCGCCTACCTCTTCAGCGGCACCCAGCACGGCCCCGGCGCCTTCCCTCCCTCCAAGTCCGTCACCGCTAATCTCGCCAACGCCAACGACTACCGTTACCTCATGCGCGCCCTGCTGGTCTCCATGCACGACTGGCTCAAGGACGGCGCCGAACCCCCCGCCTCGCAGATTCCCAAGGTCGCGAACGGCACCCTCGTGGCCCACACCGCGCTCGCATTCCCCAAACTACAGGCCGTCACCCTCCCCAAGCGCATCCAACAAGCCTGGCGCGCCGACTTCGGCCCCGAGTTCCGTTCCCACGGCATCATTACCAACGACCCGCCAAAGCTTGGCCGTCCCTTCGTCACCCTCGTTCCCCAAGTCGATGCCGACGGCAACGAACTCGCCGGTATCCGCCTCCCCGAAATCCAGGTCCCGCTCGCCAGCTACACCGGCTGGAACATGCGCGCCCCACACATCGGCGCCCCCCAGGAAATGTACAGCATGGTGGGCTCCTTCTTCCCCTTCGCCTCCGCCAAAGCCGCCCGAGCGGCCGCCGGCGATCCCCGCCCCTCCATCGCCGAACGCTACCCCAATAAGCAGGCCTACCTCGAAAAGATCGCAACCGCCGCCAGGCAACTCGTGAAGGATCGCTACGTGCTCGCCGAAGACCTCTTCGCGCTTGAGCAGCGCGCTTCCAAACAATGGGATGCCCTGGCAGGGAAATAGGATTATGTCAGTTCCTCCATCCATGGAAATGCCCAAGATCCCCATTGAGGGCGTGAAGTACCTGATCACCGTCGGCTCCGGCAAAGGCGGAGTCGGGAAAACCACCGTGAGCGTCAATCTCGCGCTGGCACTCCAGGCCCTCGGCCATCGCGTCGGCCTCCTCGACGCCGATGTCTACGGCCCCAACGTGCCCCGCATGATGGGCATCAACGAGTCCCCGCGCGCCTCCGGAGAAAGCATCGCCCCCATTGAGCAACACGGCGTAAAGCTCATGTCGATGGGCTTCCTCAGTCCCGGCGACCGCCCCATCATTTGGCGCGGACCCATGCTCCACAGCCTCATGCAGCAGTTCATCCGCAATGTCGTCTGGGGCTCTCTCGACTACCTCATCATCGACCTTCCGCCCGGCACCGGCGACGTCTCGCTCTCGCTCGCCCAAAGCACGCCCATCACCGGAGCCATCGTCGTCACTACGCCTTCCGACGTCTCACTCGAAGACGCGCGTAAAGCCGTCCTTATGTTCCGCCAGCTACACGTACCCCTGCTCGGCCTCGTCGAAAACATGAGTTACCTCATCGCCCCGCAATCCGGCGAACGCATCGACGTCTTCGGCGAAGGCGGTGGCCGCCGTACCGCCGATCAGATGCAGATCCCCCTGCTTGGCGAACTCCCGCTCGTACCCGAAGTGCGCCGTGGAGGCGACTCCGGCCGTCCCGCCGCTCTTTCCGGCGAAACGGCCGATATCGCCAAACCATTCTTCGAACTCGCCCGCACCGTCATCAGCCGCGTGGCACAGGCCGCGGCCAACAAAGGCCCGACCATCGCCGTCGAAGACTAACCTTGGCGGCTCTGTGTGGGCGCGAAACACCCGTTTTTTTGCGCTCTTGAACCCCCAGGGCAACCCTCACATCCGCGAGCGTCATCAGAGCCATCCAATCTCATTCCCTGTCCTTGGACGCTTAGCGATCTTGGCGGCATTGCGGCTTTGCGCGAAACCCGTGCTTCACGAGAAACCGTCCTTTCCCTCGAATTCCTAAGACGCCGACGCGCCCATCGCATTCACCATCCGGATCGTCTGCGACGGCTCCGGAGCCGGATAACCCGCTTCGCCAAACGCTTCGCGGATCACTTTGTTCGTATCGAAATACACCTGCCAGTAGCTGTCGGTGTGCGTGTATGGCCGCACTGCCAGCACGGGTCCCACCAGGTTGAACTGCAGAATCTCCACGTCCGGGGCAGGCGTCGCCGTCACATTCGGAATCTTCGCCAACCGTTCTTTCAGCAGCTTGATGGCCGCATTGTGGTCCACCGATCCATTCAACTGCGCCACCAGATCCACTCTCCGGTACGGATTCGTCGAGTAGTTCTGAATCGTGTCGCTGAGGATCTTGTTATTGCCGACGAACGTCATCACGTTGTCCGGCGTAATGATCGAGGTCGCGAACAGCCCGATCTGCTTCACCGTCCCCGTCTGCCCACCCGCCGAAATGAAGTCTCCGGTCTTGAAGGGACGCAGAATCACCAGAAACACCCCCGCCGCGAAGTTCGATAGCAACCCCGCCCAAGCCGCGCCAATCGCCACACCCGCCGCCGCCAGCAACGCCGCGAACGACGTCGTCTCTACCCCAAAGTAGCCAAGAATCGCCACCACCAGCACAATGTTCAACAACACGGCGATGGTCGAAGAAATGTAGCTCAGCAGCGTCGGCTCCAGGTGCTGGCGCTCCAGGCCCCGCGAGATGATCGACACCACCATGTTCACCAGCCACCGCCCGATCATGTACAGAATCAGTGCGCCGATGACCTTGAATCCAACCTGAGTCGCGGTTGTCACCGCGGAATCTAGTAGCTTGCTGTAATCCATCCGGTATCCTCCTGTCCGTTCTCAATTATGTTCGAAAACGGCCGGAGCGCAAGTACAAAATGGATTTGAATCTTATTGAAACAGACTGCTCATCTGCCGCATCAGCAGCAGCACCGCGGGTCCCAGGGTCACCACCAGGATCGCCGGGAAGATCAGGAAGAATACCGGAAACACCATCTTCACCGTCAATTTCCGTGCCGCTTCCTGCGCCCTCTGCCGGTACCGGACCCGCAGATACTTCGCATGTTGCCGCAGCGTCGGCGCCAGGCTCGATCCAAACCGGTCGCTATCGAGCAGCAACGCGCAGAATTTCCGGATCTCCGGTTCGCTATTCCGCTCCGCCATGTGCCGGATCGACTCCGCCCGGCTCTTGCTCGCCCGCGTCTCCAGGTAAACGGTCAGCAGTTCACTCGCCAGATCGGGAGAGAACTTCTGTAATCCCCGGCTCGCCAACAGCATCGCCTGATCCAGCGATTGTCCCGCTTCCATCCCCATCACCAGCAGATCCAGCGCCGGCGGCAGTGCCCGCCGCAAACGGTCGTTCCGCGACGAAATCAGGTAATCGAGAAATCGTTCCGGTATCAGAAAACCCAGACCCAGCCCGCACGCAATCGCAATCACGATTGCCGCCACATCGTCCTGCTTCTGCAGTGCATAGAAGCAGAACACCAGCCCAATGATTCCCCCGCAGGAATACTTCAGCCCGAAGTAGGACGTAAGGGCCGCCTCCGATCGGTAACCCGCCAGGCCCAACCGCTTCTGCGTTGCCCCGCGCGTCGATTCCGACGACGGCATCGACTCCCCAATCGAATGCAGCATCCCCACCAGCGACGCCCGCACTCCCTTTCCCTCTGGCTCGCCAGCCGTCAACAGATCCAGCGGCGCCCGTTCTTCTTCGGCTTCTTCCCGCCGTGCGAACGCTACGTACCCGATCACCGACACCGTCCCCATCACAAACAAAAAGAACAACGCCATCATCGCCGTGGGAGTCATAGCCGGATATCCACCAGTTTCCGGATCACGAAGTGCGCCGCGATCAGCCCGATCACCGCACCCGTCACCATCTTTCGCCCGATATCCTCGGTAAACAGCGGATCAAGGAACGTCGGATTCACATAAAACATGAACCCTGTGATCACTACAGGCAGGGCCGACAAAATATAGCCCGCCATCCGCCCCTGGCCCGACATCGCTTTTACTTCTCCGCGCAACGCCGCCGCTTCGCGCATGTTCTCCGATAGCTTCTCCAGCACTTCGCTCAGATTCCCGCCCGACTTGCTCTGCATCTGCACCGCCGAAACGAAGATACAAACCTCCTGCAGCGGAAGCCGTTCCGCCAGGTTCTCCAGCGCCCGTTCCCAAGGTGCTCCTAATGCCCCTTCCGCGAAGGTCCGTTTCAACTCCTTGCCCAGCGGATTCGGCGTTTGCGACGCCACATGGTCCAGTGCTCCCGCAAACGGGTGGCCGGCGCGCAACGCCCGCGCCAGCGATTCCATCGCGTCGGGAAATTGATCTTCGATCTTCTCCCAGCGCTTCTCCTTGCGCCGCCCGATATAGAAGTAGGGCGTCATTCCCACCAGCGTCCCCAGGATCGCCAGTCCCCACAGCGGCAACCAGGGAATCTGGCTCAGGATAGCCCAGGTCACCGTCGCGCTCACCAGCATCGACAGCGTGGTCCGCCCCACCGTCCAATCCATGTCCGCTTCCACCAGCGTGCGCTTCACCCGTTCCACCAGGTTGAATCGCTCCAGCACCCACGCCCACCCCGATATCGAACTGACTTCGGCCTCCCGCCGCAGGAGCGGCGAATCCTCTTCATCGGCATAGAAACTGGGCAGTGCCGCCGGTTCGTCCACTTCTACTTCCCCGCTGCGGCGATCCATCACCAGGCGCGCAATCCACACGGCCACGGCAGCCAGCGTGAACGTCGCCAGGAACACCAGAAATGCGGTAGGCAGTGCCATGTCACCCCTAGTTGCGGATCAGCTTCGGCGTCACCAGAACCACCATCTCGCGCTTCGGTTCGGCGTGTTTTTCCGGAAACAGCTTTTCCCACAGCACCGGCAGATTGGACGCATCCGCCAGCCCGCGCACCAGAAAACTCTGCCCGTCGCCAACTTCAATCTCCGTCTCCACGCGCCGCATGCGCAGCCCATCGGCGCCCGGTGTAGTCACTTCCGGACTCACTTTCAGCCGCACTTTGCCATCAGCCTGGCCGGCCGGCGCAAATCGGATCTTCAGCCCCGCCCCGGATTTCGCCGCATCCAGCGCCCATTGCGCCCCAGCTTCGGCCTTTGGCCCGCTCTGCACCTGCGACGAACTCACCACATCCAGCGTCTTCTGCTCGCGCATCTTGGCCAGCGATTGTTCCAGGCCCTCGCCCGTGCGGAATGCAGCCACTTGCAGCATGCCCAACGGCGCGCGCTCCGCCTCCAGCAACCGCGCTTCCAATTGCCGTACCGCTTCGTTCTCCGCGCTCGCCACCTGCACCAGATACTCCACCTGGCGCAATGGCCGTACTGCTGGAACCGAGACCCCAGCCGAAGGCGCGGGCGCCGGCGCCGGAGAAGGACGATGGAATACACTGCCGTATCCCAACGACCCGCCGCGTTCCGTCTTTCCATCCACCGGATTGCGCAATGCAATGCGGATCTTTGCCGTTGAATCAGCCAGCCCCAGCATCGAGGCTTCCTTCGGACTCGCCAGCAGCGTGATCACCTGCCCGTTGCCCCGGCCCATCTGCGAATCGCGTGGCACTGTCAGCACCTGCATGTTCTCCAGCAGCGTGCGCAACTGCGGTTCATTGCCGTGCGGCCCCTGAATCTGTGCCACGACGTGAATATCGATGTGGTGGCCGGGCTTCAGTAACGCCATCACCCCCGCCGAATCCTGTACGGTGATGGAAACCGCGCGCATGCCGTCGGGGATACCCATGCTGCCGCCTTCCACTGACCCGCCGTTCTTCGCCGCCAGTCGTGCCGCCGTCACCAGTTCATTGGCCGCCAGTCCATCCACCACCATCTGGCCAATCGCGTCCTCCACCTTCCCCAGCGCTCCCGCCGGCAGTATCGTAGACGACCACGGCACGCGCTTCACGTGCTCCGCCTTCAACACCGTCCCGGCAGGGACGGCCTGCGCCGCTACCAACACGTAAGCCTGCGCCGGAGGCGGGGCCGTAGCCGAATTCAGTTTCCCTACGAACAGTCCGTAGAAGATCCCTGTCGAGACAATCGCCACGATAAACGCAACGCCGAACAGGGGTACTAAGCTCTTCTTTTTGGCAGACAATCCGGACAACTCCTCAGTCCTCTATCGGCGGAAAAGAGGAGGTTCGTTAGCGTCACCCGATACAATCGTCGGTCGATACAATAAGGAGGCGATGCCGTCCCCGCTTTACGTCATCCCGGCCCGTGAAGCCGACCTGGCTCTCGTCTTCCGCCGCGGCCCCTCCGCCTGGTGGCATCTCCTCGAATGGCGGCTCGATTCCCCTCAGCTCATTCCCGGAGCGTGGTTTCATGGCTCTCTCTACCCCCGCCGTTGCGACCTCTCCCCCAATGGCCGCCTGCTCGGCTATTTCGCCCTCAAGGCCGGCCGCCCCAATTGGCCCATGACGTACTTCGCCGTCTCCAAAGTCCCCTATCTGCAAGCGCTTGCCGCCTGGAACACGGCTGGCACCTGGACCTGGGGCTGCCATTTCTCGAGCAACGGCGCCCTCGACATCCAGGCCTGCATCGAAGACCAGCCTTTTCACGGCGCCTACCCCCACCCCGTCCGCTGCCGGGGCTTCTCCTGCGACTGGAAAGCCCGGGAAGTGGCCAACGAAACCAAGCGCGGCTGGCTCCCCACTGCCGATCCCACCATCCTCCGCCGTCCCCAGCCCAACGGCAACGCCACCCTCATCCTCATCAATCACGGGGAAGGCGTCCTCCCCGACTACTTCCTCGAAGCCCCCGCCGGCAAACTCACCCCTCTCCCCGACACCACCTGGTGTGACTGGGATCGCCGCGGTTGCCTCCTGCTAGCCACCCATCCGCGCACCCTCACCATCTCCACCTGCCGCGACGGCAAACTCCACCCGGCCTGGTCCGCCAGCCTCAATTCCCTCCGCCCTGACCCACAGCCTGCCCCCGCGTGGGCCGCCCGTTGGTGACGGTCATTGCCTTCATTGCCGTCAACAGCGACGGCACCATCCCTGCCCAGAACCGGATCTGGTCCGCCCACAGCCACTCCCGCACTGTTACCTCAAGCAAAGCCATGTCCGTTGTCAGCATCCGTGGAACCGTCTGCCCCATCACCTTCAGCCTTGGCACAAAGTACAACCCCGTGGCGGCGTAATAGCACAGGCACAGCAACGCCGTGGCCAGCAGCCACTTCCGCCGCGGTGTGTTCCAATTGAGTGCCAGCGCCAGGAACGGAACCATTTCCAGCACCCGCGTGGAGAACGAAGTCCAGAAGTTCGCCGGCAACACCGGGCCCGCCGCGAATGCCGCCATCCCGCGCGGCGCCTCCCGTTCATACTCCGGCACGATCACCTGCATTTGATATACCGTCGCACCCACCAGAATCCCCAACGCAATGACGTTGGCCCAAACCGTAATTTCCGCAATCCAGGTCTTATTCATATTCTCTCCATAAGAAATACGCAAACCGCCGCCGCAATCCCACGGCCTGCCTGAGCTACAATAGCCAACCATATGCAACGTCCTCTCGCTGGGCTACTCGCGGTTCTGTTTCTGCTCGCAACCGGAACCGCCCATTCACAAACCTCAGCGGGGGCGCTGGTTGGCCTCGTCCGCGATCCCGCCGCCGCCGCAGTTCCAAACGCCACTGTCGTCGTCACCAATACACAAACCAACGTCGTCTTCCGCCTCCAGACGGATACCGAAGGAAACTACGTCGTCCCCAGTCTCCTTCCCGGCTCCTATCTGGTGGTCTGCGAACACAGCGGATTCAAGAAAATCCAGGCCGGACCCATTACCGTCAACGTCAATCAGACGGTCCGTGTCGACCTCAACCTCCAGGTCGGCGAAACCGCCGAATCGGTCACCGTGCAGGAATTCTCCAGCCTCGTCCAAACCGAAAACACCACCATCGGCCAGGTCGTCACCGCCCGCCAGTTGAACGAATTGCCCTTGAACGGCCGCGATTTCCGCAGCCTGCTGCGCCTCAACCCCGGCGTCACCGAACCCCAGGGCGGCATCAGCGTCACGCCCTCCATCCGCCGCCAGGGCTTCAATGACGGCATCAAGAACGTCAGCATCAACGGCGCCCGTCCCTCCTCGGTCACATACTTAATCGATGGCGTCTCGCTCAACGAACCCCTGTTCCAGTTCCCCAGCCAGATCCCGCCCATCGAGGCCGTAGAGGAGTTTAAGCTCCAAAATGCCTTATACCCCGCCGAGTTCGGCATGGGCGTCGGCCAGGTCAGCATCGCCATGAAGTCCGGCACCAACGCCGTCCACGGCTCTTTGTACGACTTCCTCCGCAACGACAAGCTGCAGAAATTCCATCCCCGTTTCCGCACCAAGACACCGCTCAAACAGAATCAGTTCGGCGGCGTAGTCGGCGGACCCGTCTACATCCCCAAACTCTACGACGGCCGCAACCGCACCTTCTTCCTCGTCAGCTATCAGGGTGGCCGCCGCGTCATCGGCGCTGTCGGCCTCGGCCAGGTCCCCACCGCCGCCGAAAAGAGCGGCGACTTCAGCGCCTGGCCCACCCAGTTGTTCGATCCGCTCAGCGGCGTCCTCACCCCCGGACAGGCCCTGCCCATTAGCCGCAGCCCCTTATCGGGCAACCGCGTTCCGGCCAGCCAGTTCGCGCCCGTCAGTTCCGCTCTGCTCAAATACTGGCCTTCGCCCACCCGCAACTGCGCCACTCCCTGCAATAACTTCGAAGCCAGCACCAGCACGCCCGTCCGCATGGATCAGAACACGGTGCGCCTCGATCACAACTTCTCCACCAGCGATCGTGTCTTCGGCCAATATCTCTATTCCAAGGAAACCGCGCCCATCCCTGCCGTCATTCCGCTCTCCGGCGTCGTCACCCAGCAATCGAGCTGGCTCGCCTCCGTCCAGTGGACTCACGTCGTCAATTCGCGCATGGTGAACGAACTGCGCGCCGCCTACAATCACTTCCTGTTCGATCAGAACTTCGAAACCCAGGGTAAGG
>JAXLQM010000004.1:0-585267 GCA_046331645.1 Bryobacteraceae bacterium | reverse complement strand
ATAAAGTCGATCTGCGTGTCGACGTCGAAGAATACCGTCTTCATGGTTTCTCCTCCTGTTCCAAGGATCGCTGAACCCGGGCATTGAGCGCCAGCAGTTCTTCGCTGTATTCGACGCGCCACGGTTCCTTGGATTCAAACAGCGTACGCAAAGAGCGGGGCAAGCGCTTCACGGAGTCGAGCGAACGCTGGCGTGAAGCCTGGATTTCGGGCAGGGGTTGAACTAGTGCTCCGTTGAGGATCACGGGTTGTAGGAGTGCTTCGGCGGGCGGCCCACCCTTGCAGCCGACGCACTCCCAACTGGAGCCGACGACGTCATGATCGGGGAAGCGGAAGACCTGCTTGGCACCGGCGAGTGTGCGCTTGCCTTCACTCAGTTTGGCGGTGTATCGCCGCTCCGCGCCACGGCGCAATTCAACGATTTTGTACACGGCGCTGAGGCTCGGCACATCGGCCGATGTTGCCAGATCCGTACCGACGCCGAACGCGTCGATGGGAGCTTTGGCTGCCAGCAGTTCGGCGATTTTATATTCGTTGAGATCGCTGGTGGCCATGATTTTCGCCTCTTTCAGTCCGGCGTGGTCGAGGATCTTGCGGACGGCGCGCGACATCTCGACGAGGTTTCCGCTGTCGATGCGCACGCCCCACATCGGCTTTCCGAGTGCCGCCGCGCGGCGGGCGCCTTCCAGCGTGTCGTAGGTGTCGATGAGATAGACGGTGTTGGGCCCCAGCAGTTGCTGCAGGCTGCGGAAGGCTTCCGATTCATGGGCAAACGTCTGGACCCAGGAATGAGCCGCGGTGCCGAACACAGGGATTCCGAACTGCATCCCGGCCAAGGTGTTGCTGGTGCCTACGCAACCGCCGATGAAGGCGGCGCGTCCAGCCAGTACGCCGGCCTGAGGCGAATGGGCGCGGCGTGTGCCGAACTCCACGACCGCCTTTGGGCCTGCGATCTCGACGATGCGTGCCGCTTTGGTCGCGATCAGCGTTTGAAACGCGATGGTGGAGAGCAGATAGGTTTCCGGGATTTGCGCCTCCACCAGCGGTGCGCGCACTGTCAGCAGCGGTTCCCCCGGGAACACAGGAGTCCCTTCCGGCATCGCGAACAGATCGCCGGTGAAGCGAAGCTGGGCCAGGTAATCGAAAAACGCCGGGCTAGCATTGGCGAATTGCGGGAGGGTGCGCAGCCAGGCAATCTCTTCCTGGCTGAATCGGAAATTCAAGAGGTACTCGACGGCCTGGGCCAATCCGGCACAGACAAGGACGTTGCGGTTCAATGGCAGGCGGCGGACAAAGAGCTCAAAGGTCGCCGTCTCCTGGATCTTGCCAGCCTCGAAATAGCCAGCGGCCATCGTCAACTGATACAGATCCGTGAGTAGAGCGTTCACTGAGTCGCTACTTTTTCTTCTCGTCCTTCTTCTTGGTGTCGGGTGGCGCCGGAGGGCGGATGGCCCCGGCTGTCGTTTCCAATTCGGTCAGTGCGGCCATCGAAATCTGGTAGACCGTAGGCTCGTTCACGCGGATGGCAAATGCATCGGCGCCTGGACCTTTGGAGATTTGCACATGGTCGACCAGCTTGCCGTCCTTCGAGGTTACGCGCAGATCGAGCACAGCCGTGCTGAAGCCTGTTTCCTTGAATTGTACAGCTGACAGATCGCGCAGCTTGTCGATGAAGGACTGCACGCTCACCGAATCCATGGCTTCCGACCCACGCATCCATTTCTCGCCAGTCTTGGTGTAGACCTTGGTCTGGCCGTCGGCGCCCTTTACTTCCAGTTTGGTCGGATCGCTGAAGCCGAACTCAAAGAGCTTGCGGTTGCGGAAATCATCGAGGCCCTTGTCGAGGCCCTCACCGAGTTCATTGCTTATTTTGTGAATGCCCGCCACCGCTGAGCCTTTGGCGAAATAGTCGTTTTCCTTTTTGTGGATCTCGATTTCGTGGGTGCCGGCGGCATCGGTCACTTTGGCAACGGCGATCTTCGTGCCAGAAGCGAAGTTGCCTGCCGCTTTCTTGGCATCCTCCTCGGATACGGTGGCGTCCATCTTCGCTTCTTTGATCTTGCGAACGAGTTCCTCCACGGCCCAGTTATCGGCGCGTAGCGGCTTGGGTTTGACGATCTGCCACTCGTTCTGGCCGTTCTTGCCGAACTCCACGGGGGTGCCTTTGCCGGTGAGTTCCACACGGGTGAGTTTGTCAGCGTCGAATGCCACCAAGCGCTTGTCGCGCAGGTCGAGCGGGGTCTTGTCGAATGAAGTCTTCGATGCGGTGGAGATGGTGAACAAGCGCGGGTCGCCATCGATCATGGCGTAGAAGCCGCTGCCAGTGGCCATTTCATCGCCGATTTTGAGCGTTGTGGTCTTGCCATCCTTCTTCGTGATGACCACCACCACTTTGGGCGAGTTCAGGCCGAAGGTGGAGACGTCCCCGGCTTTCTCCTCCACCACGGAATCGGCCGTAAGGCTGCCCACGGTGGTGGCAATCGCTCCTACTGCGTCCTGATCTGCCTGGAGCGGCTCAGGTGCGGTGATCTGCCACTTGTCGGTCTTCTTGAGAGTTGTGTTTTTACCGTCACCGCGCTTGATTTCGAGCTGTGTCAACTGATCCTCGGCGATGGTCAGGATCTTCGGCGTGTCCTTCGGCCCTTGCTTTTCCTCTTCGGCCTTCTGCTTGTTTCCGTACCAGACGCCTACGCTGAGCACCGCCAGCAGAACCAGCGCCGTCAGTAATCCGCGTAACTGCATCGCTGTTATCTCCTCTTCCACCAGACGCTGATTCCGGCGCCGATGACCAGCAACGGAAGCAGAATCACACTGGAATAGAATACGAACGACATTTGACGACGGGTGAGGCTGATGCGGCGATCCTGCGGATCCTTGGGCCGGATGGAGATCAGGTCCTCATCGGCGGCCAGCCAGTTGAGCATATTCATCGCCAGGTCGCGATTGCCGTTGAACCCGAGGATGTTATTGCTCATGAAGCTGGAGGAGCCGACCAGGACGGCGCGGCCCATGGCTGCTTTGCCATCTTTCTGCGGAGTGTAGGCGCTCACCGCGGCCAACACCAGCGGTCCCTTCTTGTCGTTCTTCGGGTCGATCTTGATCTCGGCGGACTTCAGGTTCGTGGTGGCGAAACTGTTAGGGGAACTGGAGAAGAGCTTTTCCGTCGTGACGTTGGGAATGCCTGTCTTGATGTCGATGGAACGGGATAAGGGGAATGCGGTGGCCACTTCGCGCATATCGCGCACGATGACGTGGTTCTCATAGCTGGTAACCAGCGGAATCACTTCGCTCAGACCGAACAACTGGCCAACGCCACTCGTGTCGAGCACAAGGTTCTTCTCCACAGTGAAGCCCCATTCGCCCAGTAGGGCAATGAGCTTCTCGTTTTCTGAAATGGTCTCTTTGCCCAACTGCATGGGGGGATCGAGGGCTACCAGAATGCGGCCGCCTTCGGCGTAGAACTTCGCTAATGCGCCCAGCGCGGGATCTGAATAATCAAAGCGAGGGCCACCCACGATGACGATGGTGCACTCTTTGGGGACTTCCGGCTTTTCAAGCAACCGGATCGACTGCGTCTTATAGTTATTGCGCTCGATCAGTTCCTTCAGTTTGGAATAACCGCCTTGAGGAGAGTTGTCGTCGAAGCTATGTTCGCCACTACCAATGACGGAGCAGACGCGACGCTCACCGCTCTTCAGCGAGCGGATCAACGCGGAAGTGACTTCCTCTTCCGACAGGCTGCGGGCTTCTTCACGCTTGTTGTTCGCTTCCACAAAGATGGTGCCGAGGTTGCGAATGCCGTACTGCTTGGCCACCTGCGGCTTCTTCACTACGTCCACGTATTCCACGCTCAGCTTGGTGGAAAGAGCGTCGTAGCGATCGAGCAGATCTTTCGCCCGCGGGAAATCGGCGGTCTTATCGAAGTACAGAATCTTCGCGTCAGTCTTCAACCCTTTCACCACCTTCTCGGTCTGGTCCGCCAGGCTGAAGCGTTTGTTGGAGGTGAGGTCGAACGACTTGCTGTACAGTGTCGAGAGCCAGTTGCCTGCGCCCAGCACACCGATGATTACCGCCACATAAATCGTGACGTAGACAGTGAACTTCGTTTGCCGTGTCTTCATCCAATTGCTATCCATTTACGCCCTCCACCGCAGCGATTCCATCGACCGGGAAGTAAGAAACAGGCCGAAGAAGGTTAACGATGCGTAGTACACCACATCTCTTGTATCAATCACACCCTTGGAGAAGTTCTCAAAATGGTCTGTGACGGAAAGGTAAGCGATCACCTTGCCCATGGTGGATGTCTCATAGGCGCTGACCCAGGAGAGCACCCACAACAGCAGGCAAATGGCGAAGGTGCCGGCGCCGGCGATGATCTGATTCTTGGTGCAGTTGGAGATAAAAGTTCCGATGGCGAGAAGGCATGCGCCCTGCAACAGGAGCCCGAGATAGGCGACAAAGATTGGTTTCCATTCCGGGTTTCCATAGAGGAAGAGAATGGCCAGATTGACCGAGGAGAGCAAGAGAATCGAGCCATACAAGAGCACGGCCGCGAGCCATTTGCCCACAATGATTTCGATGTCTTCGATTGGGGATGTTGCGAGCAACTCGATTGTGCCTGTCTTTTTTTCCTCAGCGAACAGCCGCATGGTGATCATCGGGATGATGAAGAGTCCGATCACGCTGACGTTCATCATTACGGGGCGCACTACCCACTCGTTCACGTCCATCGGCATGCCACGCTGCATCATCATAGGATCCGTGCTGCGAAGCACGAATATGGCCACCGCGGCGTAGAAGAAGTAGCCGAAGATCAAGGCAAAAAACGCCATGAGCCCATAGGCGATAGGCGAGGCGAAATAGCCCTTCAATTCTTTTCTGCAAATAATCCAGATGTTCGTCACTGGGCGCCTCCCGTGGCTTTGTCCGAGGATGTCAATTGGAGGAAGATCTCTTCCAGGCTGAGTCCCGCCGTATGCAATTCGATGAGGTTCCAGTCGGCCTGCACGACGCAGCGGGCGATGTCGGGGCGAACTGTCTTGCCCTGCATGCTCTCGACATGGAACAGGAGTCTGTTTTGTCGCGATTCGCGATAGGTGACTTTGCTCACGCCTGGAATCTGTTCAAGCCGCTGCTGCACCGAATCGCGGTTGAGGCTATCGCCACGACCTTCCACTTCCACCGATACCAACTCCGCCCCGCGCAGGCGGCTATTCAGATTGGCCATTGTGTCGGTGGCCACCAATTTGCCGCGCGAGATGATGATCACTTTTTCGCAGGTCTGTTCCACTTCGGGCAGGATGTGGGTACTGAGAATAATGGTGTGCTCGCCGGCCAGTTCTTTGATGAGGCCCAGCGTTTCTTTGCGCTGTTCCGGGTCGAGTCCGGCAGTGGGCTCGTCCAGAATCAGGACGTCGGGGTTGTGGATGATCGCACTGGCCAGGCCGACACGTTGCCGGTAGCCTTTAGAAAGTTTGCCGATGAGGCGCGTTTTGACGTCGCCGACGTTGCAGCGGTCGCAGACTTCGTTCACGCGCCGGGACAAGTCGCTTTTCGGAACGCCCTTGAGGCGTCCCACGAATTCCACGTATTCCACCACTTCCATCTCCGGGTAAACGGGTGGAGTTTCCGGCAGGTAGCCGATTCTTCGTTTCACTTCCATCGGCTTTTCGATCACGTCGAATCCCGCCACTTCCGCTTTGCCATCGGTAGGTGGCAGGAAGCAGGTGAGGACGCGCATGGTTGTTGTCTTGCCGGCACCGTTCGGGCCAAGAAAACCAACGATTTGGCCTTTCTCGACTTCGAACGAGATGTTGTTCACCGCGACATTGCGCGCGTACCGCTTGGTGAGGCCTTCTACTTTGATCATAGTTGGTTAAGAGGAATGAACGAATTAGACGCCGTGCCATTGACTCCTGGGCGAATCTGCCCTCGCCAGGCTATGGCTTTGGATGGCGTTGCACTCTACATCTTAAGAATCGTGCAGCCGCATGTCAAATGGACTGACGTTTCAAAGACGTGCCAGGTCGCGATTGGTTACACGTGTAGCGGGCACTCTGCGTGGGTGCGTTAGTGGCGAGCATTTCAGGACGCGTGAACCACTTTCTCCACTTCGAGGGCGCCGCCGCTGCGAAGGGCATCCGCGGCCTTCGATTCGTCTTCGGCGGGACATTCCACGGTCAGCAACACCCCACCTTCCTGGGAGATCCTGCGGTAGCGATCGGCGGGCCTGTCCATCCACCCGATGGCGATCAAGGCTCCCAACATTCCCAATAGGATTCCAGCACCCAACCCCAAGCCAAAGCGGATGGTGCTGCCCAGTACTAATCCCACTGAGCCCAGGGCGCAGAATCCGATTGGCGCCGCGAACAAGGTGCGGTACATCTTCTCTTTGGTTTCGGCTTCCGTCATCGGCAGCAGGCGCAGGTTCACCTGCGAGAGCGGACGCATGGCGATCTTCTCAAAGCCCTTCTCGCGCAGGAGTTGGGCGGCGCGCTCACCATCTTCTCCATGCTCAAACAAACCGGAGATAGGCAAAACATGAGTGGCCACAGAGATTACCTCCGCGCGACTTGCTTGCATTCCATGTTCCAAAGATCGGGCTGGCAACCACAGCAATTCCTTGCTTCCGACGAGCGAGAGCAGTGGTTGCCAGCGCTCAACTGGGTGAAATGGGCCAATTCCGGGTTTAGCGCCGGCCACCCCGCTTCCCCTGCTTTCCGCCACCGTTGCCACCGCCGGTGCCCGGGCTATGGATCGGGCCGGAACCGTCCTGGGGCCCCGTCTTCTTCTGGGACTTTGCCTTCTTGGTTTGTCCCTGACCCTGTCCTGAGTTCTGATACATCGGTGGCAGATCGATGGGGAGGGCGATTCCGGCCAGCAGCATTCCCGCCAACGCTCCGGCAAAATACTTGATTTTCATGGGTGTGGCCTCCTTTCAGGCCTCGTTCTTACTCACGCAAGACTTATGCCTTCTTGTCGAACAAGGAAAACCAACCACTTGGCGCAGCCGCGGCTGCTGAAGGACGCAAACACTGCGTAACCAGCTACGCAACCTGTGCAAGCAACGCGGGCGAGTCCCGCCTAACACAAGTAATATAAGAAGTGGCATGATGCGCCTTTCCTTCCTCTGCTGCCTGTGCGCCCTGACAGCCTTTTCCCAGCAGGCGCGTGTTTATATGACCGAGCCGCATCTGTCCCCCAACCGCAGCGAAATCGTTTTTGTTTCGGGCGGAGATATCTGGCGAGTCGCCGTCAACGGTGGAGACGCTTCGTTGCTGGTTTCGCACCCGGCCGATGAGTCGAGGCCGCTGTTCTCACCGGACGGCTCCCAACTGGCATTCCTCTCGACGCGCACTGGAGGCGGCGACATCTACGTTCTGCAGTTGGCAACAGGCATCACCACTCGCATTACGTTCGACTCCGGTATGGAGATGCTGGATGCCTGGTCGCGCGATGGGAAATGGCTCTACTTTCATTCTTCGAGTCAGGACATCGGCAGGATGAACGATGTTTTCCGCGTCAAGTCGACAGGCGGAACGCCGATGCCTGTTGCCGCCGACCGCTATGCCAACGAATTCTTCTCTGCTCCCTCGCCGGATGGAAGCATGGTGGCCATCAATGCCCGCGGCGCAGCGTCCCAGCAGTGGTGGCGCAAGGGCCACAGCAATCTGGATCGCAGTGAGATCTGGCTGGTGAAGCCAGGGGCGACTCCCGTCTACGAACGTGTCAGCGACGGGGCTGCCCGTGAAATCTGGCCCATGTGGGCGCCGGACGGCAAGTCGTTTTACTTTGTTTCCGACCGGACGGGAGTGGAAAACATCTGGCGCCAGCCTGTTGGTGGGACCTCACGCCAGGTGAGCCAATTCAAGGATGGGCGCGTTCTCTGGCCGACGCTTTCCTACGACGGGAAGCTGTTCGTCTTCGAGCGGGACTTCACCATCTGGAAGATGGACCCCAATAACGCGAAAGCCACTGCCATCCCCATCCACCTTCGTGGCGCGGCTCCGACGCCTTCCGTTACGCATCATTTGATGGAAGACCACTTCAACGAACTGGCTGTATCGCCGGACGGCCGCAAGGTGGCGTTCACGGTGCGTGGTGAGGTGTTTGCGACGTCATCCGATGAAGGTGGGCAGGCTGTCCGCGTATCGCGCACGCATGGCCATGAAACCCAGTTGGAGTGGGCTCCGGACAGTATTCGCCTGGCCTATGTCTCCGATCGTGGCGGCCCGTACAATGTTTATCTTTATAACTTCGCTTCCGGGGAGGAAACCAAGCTCACCTCCGCGCAGGAATCGGACGTTACTCCACGCTTCTCTCCCAATGGCAAAATGCTTGCGTACCTGCGGGGCGGGCAAAGCGTGTGGGTCTATGACATCGAGGCCAAGCAGGAACGGCAGATCGCCTCAGGCGATGTAGCACGCCAACCCATCGTGGCTCCACGCGCATTAGCCTGGTCGCCAGACTCCCGTTACGTCGCTTTTGCCGCTCGCGGGGCAAAAGGGTTTACGAATGTGGAGATCGCCTCGCTGGATGGGAAGCCTGCCAGGCCTGTTTCCTTCCTCTCCAACTCGAGTATCCGGAACATCGCATTCCATCCCAGTGGCAAGTACCTGCTGTTCGATACAGCGCAGCGCACCGAAATTCGGCGTATTGCCCGGGTTGACCTTGTGCCGCAGCAGAGTCCTTTCCGGGAAGAGCAGTTTCAGAGTCTCTTCGCCGTGGCGCCGGCAAAGGAACCCGCTATTCCAGCCATCGACTTCGACCAGATCCGCTCTCGCATTTCATTTCTACCTCTGGGGCTGGATGTCGATACCTTTCTTATCAGCCCGGACGGCAAATCGCTATTTGCCGCTGCCACCTCGTCAGGGCGGGACGATTTGTACAGCTATTCGCTCGATGAAACGCAGCGTACCAAGCCGTCCCCGCGGCAGGTGACATCCAACAGCGAACAGAAGTCGTTCCTGCAGTGGGCGAGTTCCGCCAAACAGCTTTTCTACATTGAGAAGGGCAAGATCCAACATGTTGCTCTGCAGGGTTCTGCTCCCAAGACCCTCGCCGTGCAGGCCGAATTCGACGTTGATTTTCACAAGGAGAAGCTGGAGTTGATGCATCAGGCCTGGACCTACCAACGCGACCACTTCTTTGACGAGAAGTACAACGGTGTCGATTGGGAGGCGATGCGGAAGCAGTATCAGCCACTGATTGAATCGGCGCGCACGCCATCAGAAGTCTACCGGTTGTTGAGCTATATGATGGGGGAATTGAATGCCTCGCATCTCGGGGTGACGCCTCCAGAGCAGCAGGCGTCACAGGACGGCTACCTCGGGTTAGCCTTTGATCCCGTTGCCTACGAATCGAAGGGTCTTTTCCTTGTCCGCGAGGTGATTCCTCTCTCGCCCGCGGCTATCGCCGGGGTGAAAGCAGGCCAACGCATTCTTGCGGTGGACAACGTTGCGCTGACTGCCGATTCCAGCCTCCAGTCGCTGCTCGAGTTCAAGAAGAACAGGCGCGTCACGCTTACCGTTACCGAAGCCGACGGGTCGCAGCCGCGGTCCTTGCCGGTGATGCCTGCCCCTTTGGCTGAGATCAAAGAACTGACGTATCGAGCCTGGGTGGATGGGCGCCGGGCCTTCGTCGAAGCACAGAGCGGCGGCAGGCTGGGGTATGTGCACATGCTCAACATGAGCGAAGAAGCGCTGGAACGCCTGCACCTCGATCTGGATGTCGCCAATCACTCTAAGCAGGGCGTCGTGATTGACATCCGCAACAACAGCGGCGGCTTTGTCAACGCCTACGCCTTGGATGTTTTTTCCCGCCGGCCCTACCTCACCTTCCAGGAGCGCGGACGCAATGCCGTTCCTGCACGTGCCGCCCTGGGCCAGCGTTCGCTGGAATTGCCGACGATTTTGGTCACAAATCAGCATTCCCTTTCCGATGCGGAAGACTTCACAGAAGGCTACCGGCGGCTGCGTCTGGGCAAGGTGGTGGGCGAACCCACCGCCGGCTGGATCGTTTATACATGGAATCAGACTTTAATCGACGGATCCAGCCTGCGCATGCCACGGACGAAGGTCTTCGACAACGATGGCGTGCTGATGGAGATGCATCCCCGGCCGGTAGATATCCCTGTGGAGCGCAACATTGGCGAAGCCTACACTTCCAACGATGTGCAGTTGGAAACCGCGGTGCGCGAACTGTTGCAGCAGATTGATACCAAGGCCAGACCCACGCAATAGGGTGTGTGGCTGTGGCCTGCGGATTAACGTTAAAGTAAGACCGGGCAAAATCATACCTATACCTCAAAAACAGCATTGACTCCGCCGGATAATGGATTTATGATGCAAACGATAATCCACAATGAGTACGCTGAAACCGGTACGCAGCATTTCTTTGAAGGATCGTGCCGTCGCTTCGGTACGGGATGCAATCTTCAACGGGGATCTCGCTCCAGGCGATGCTCTCCGCGAGTTGCATCTCGCCAAGGAGTTGCAAATCAGCCAGCCTACGGTACGTGAAGCCCTGATGGAGTTAGAGCGTCAGGGGCTTGTGGTCCGTCGGCCGAATATCGAGACAACGGTAACGAATTTCACTAAGCAAGAGATTGCAGATCGGTTAGAACTGCGACTTCTGTTGGAGAAAACCGCACTTCGGAAGGCGGCTCAGCGGATGACGGAGGCAGAGTTTGCGGAACTCGATCACCGTCTTGGCGCTATCGATGTAGCTGTTGCCGCGGAGGATGTTCACCGGGCTGCCCTGGCGGACCTTGAATTCCACCGCTATATCTGGGAATGTTCCGGCAATCACGCCCTGGCCGGCGGACTAGACTCCGTCTGCACTCCACTGTTCGCCTTCAGCAGTGTCTTGCGAAGCGCAACGCGTGAAGATCTGTCGTCACTCCATCGATCGCATGCAGAGTTGATCCAAATTCTGCGTTCCCATGATGAAGTGCGGATGGAGGAAGCGATAGAGAAGCACGTACGCGGCTTCTACGGCGCGTTTCTCAGTTCTCCATCCCAGGACTGCCGCTCCCATATCCAGCAGCAGCGTGCGTGGAAAGCGCAGGCCACATCGCATTGAGAGCCGGGGGAGGGGCCCATCGTTATCCCCTGGCATGATACACATATGTGGCATGGACCGCCGCATGTTTCTGGCCGCAACTGCCGCCTCTGCCGCCCAGGCACAACAGGGGAAGGCGAAGATCGCGACGATTGTCACCGCTTACTATAGGAATTCCCACGCCGATGTCTTCCTCGGCAACATGCTGCGTGGATTCTACTGGGACGGCCGCCGGCATGAGTCGCAATTGGAGATTGCCTCCATGTACCTCGCTCAGACTCCGGCCAACGACATCGGCCGGGGGGAGGCGTCGCGTCACGGTATTCCGATGAAACCGAGCGTTGCGGAAGCCATTGTACCGGGGCTGCGGGGTGTGGCGCTGATTGGTGAGCACGGTGATTACCCCACCAACGAAAAGGGCCAGAAGCTTTATCCGCGGTATGAATTGATGGAGCAAATCGTAAATGCGTATCGCCGCACCGGGCGTCCGCTACCCTTGTTTGTCGACAAACATTTCTCCACGGAGTGGAAGAAGGCGAAGCAGATGTTCGACTGGTCGCGCGAATTGAAGTTCCCGCTGATTGCCGGCACCTCACTTACACTCACCTGGCGGCGGCCGGTGCTGGAACTTGACCTGGAGGCGCCGGTGAAGCGCGCGGTCGGCTACTTCTACGGGGGCAAGGAAGCGTACGGCTATCACGGTCTGGAGATTTTCCAAGGCATGGTGGAGAGGCGCAAGGGCGGCGAGACGGGCATCGACTGGGTGCAGTGCATCGACGGTGCGGAGGTATGGCGCTGGAGCGAAGCCAACCCGTGGGCACGCAACCTGCTAGAGGAAGCGTTACGCCATGATGATACTGTCCCTCGTGGGCGAATGGAGGACACGGTAAAACAGCCAACACTGTTTCTGGTGGGTTACCGGAGTGGCCTTCTCGGTGTTCTCTATTTGCTTACCGGCCACACGCAGCAGGCTGGCTTTGCCGCCGAACTGGAAGGCCATGCCGATCCTGTGACTTGCTGTTTTCTCACCCAATGGGGGCGGCCCTGGAGTCACGGTAACGGCCTCAGCTATTGGGTGGAACAAACCATTCTTCATGCCCGCGAGTTTTATCCTCCGGAACGCACGCTGCTTGTTACCGGAGCTCTGGAGCAATTGATGAACTCGGCCTACGAAAAGGGGCGAAAGGTGGACACGCCCCATCTTGGCGTCCGATATCGCGGGCAGCGCGAATCCCGCTTCATGCGCGGACCCCTACCCCCCTACGACCGAGTGCGCGCCTAAGGTGAATTTCTCTGACAGAATTCGCCTGTGTACCTGCGCCTACTCGGGCAGAGACACTTGCCACTATGTTGCGTTCCCGAGACCTCAGCTACTTTCTTCGCCTGCAGAAGGCGGCCACCAATGCACCTCCCATGCGCCTGATGGAACAGGGAGAACCTGTTCAGGCCCTGCAGCGGGCCTTGGCCGACCTGGGCTACTCCCTGCCGCAATCCTTTGCCCGTGGAGCGGCGGATGGTGTGCTTGGCAAGGAGACGATTCGCGCCATTCGCGAATTTCAGGCTCGTGAGGCACTGATGTGCGATGGCATTGCCGGGGCCACTACACTTCACCTCATTGACGAGTACCTTTGCGGCCAGTATTTTTACCGATCGTCGATCAACAACCTGCTCACTCCCACTTCCCATGTCATCTGTCCGCACGGGGCCCGCGTGAGGATGCCCATACCCCTGTTTGGGCCATTCCTGACGCCTGAAGACACCTATCTCATCTTCGGCTGCCCCTTTGGGAAGCCCTGCCGGAGCGTAAAATGGACAGTCACGAACAAGCAAGTCCGTTTCAACGGCCACGATACGCTGGACCATGGGAGCATTGGCATCTGTCGCGACATCCACGGGCAGACCAACGGCCCGGCGACCATCATCGCCTGAGAGGATGTCCGAAATTGCCGTCTCTGAACGTTAAGTTAAGATGACAGGCGGCACGGTTTTTGAGTCAACATAAGGACATCGCGAGGTTCGAACGGCTCTTTGAGGAGCAGTACGCTCCGCTGTGCCGTTATGTGTACCGCATGGTGGGCAGCCTGGACGACACCCTCGAAATAGTCCAGGAAGCCTTCCTGCGACTGTGGCAATCGGGCGACCATGTCTCTTCCGCCGAGCAACCGGCGCTGCTTTTCCGGCTGGCGCGCAATCACGTGATTGATCTGCTGCGGCACCGCAATGTCCGCGAACGCCACGCCCGGGAGGCGGCGAGCCAAGTGCTGGTGATGCCAGCAGACCCGGAGCGCACGGCTATGGGCAACGAGCGCCTGCGCCTGGCCGAGGAGGTGCTGCAGGAATTGGACCCCCGGCAGCGAGAGGTGCTCAGGTTGCGGGCGTTCGGCTTTTCCTATTCGGAGATCGCCAGCGTCCTGGGCCTGAACCCGGAATCCATCGGCCCGACGCTGACCCGGGGTTTGCGGAAGTTTCGCATGGTCCACGACGAGAAGAAAGCCGGCCGGAAGCCATTGAGAGGTTACGATGAGACTGCCGGCTGACGATGAACTCATCGCTTACCTCGACGGCGAACTCCCGCCGGAGAAGCGGGAGGAGATGCGCCAACTGATTGCCGCCTCCTGGGAGACCCGCAACCGGCTTGCCGCCATTGAGCGCGACATCCAGCTCTACATGGATGCCACTGTCTATCACCCCGAGCCTCAACTTCCACCGGCGCATCGTGTGTGGGAGACCATTGCTCCCCAACTTGCCGAACGGACTCCGGTGCAGAATTGGTGGCGCTATGCGACGGTTGCGGTCATTGTGATTGCCGCGTTCGCCAGCATTGCATTGCGCCGGGAAACGCCTGCCGCACCGGTCTCGGCTGTCGAAGCACTCGCTCGTGCGGAACGTTCCGAAGCTGCGTCCGTGTCCGGCGTGGTGCGCCGCACGTTGCAAGTCAGCCGCAGGCGCTCCGGTCAGGCCGAAGTTCAATCCGCTGTGTGGGAAGTGTGGCGTGCATCGGGATCTGCCCGTGTACGTCATCAGCCCCAGCCGCCATTGATTGAGGAAGTGCGGAGCGCGCTTGCCCGGAATGGCTTCGATGCGGACCGGCCACTCTCCGCGGCTGCTTACTCCTCCTGGCGGCGCAGTATTCAACCCGCGGGTGAAAGCGTTGATCGACGCGACACCGGGTTTGAGCTGCGGACCACTCGGGCTGCGGAGCGCGGATTGGTGGAAGCCAGTATGACTTTCCGTCCCAGCGACTTTCACCCTATCGCGCAGCGGCTGACGGTTCGCACCGATTCCGGCCCGGAACTCTACGAGCTGCGTGAAATGGATTTGCGGGTAGTGGCCTTCGATTCGCTGCCGCGCAACCTTTTTGAACCGGCGGTTACCGTCCCGCCCCCGCCTTCCGTTGTGCCTGCGCCTCCGTCGGGAGCTTCTGAGCTCAGCATCCTGCCTCATCCAGGCGATCTGCTGGCCGCCGCTCTCACCGCGCACGCGGCGCTCCACCGCAGCGGCGATTGCGCCACCGAGCACCTGGAGATCGTGCGCCAATCGCCAGACCGCGTCGATATTCGTGGGACGGTACCCAGCTCAGAACGAAAGGCCCGTCTTCTTGACGCGCTTGCCGACTTGCCGCTGCTGCGGCTGGACATTCAAGTTGCCGAGAGTGTATCGAAGCCTGCCGTGAACCTGGAGCAGATGGCGGCGCACCTTCGCCTGGCGGAACCCGACGTCATCAGCCTGCTTGCGCTGCTTGAGGCCATCACCTCTGACGCAGAGGCACTGCGCCGTCACACCGCGGGCATCGAAGTGCCTGCGGGTTCGCTGGTGGAGGGCTTCGGGAAAGCTATTGAGGAGCACCTGGCGGCGCTGCGGATCAACCTTGCCCATGCGGCCCGGATTCTTGATCCCGCCATTGAGCCGGGGCAAGGCGCTGGATTGAGTCCTGCGGCGTTCGCTGCCAGTGTGCTGCGCTCCTGTAGTGTCTCTGCAGCCGGCGAAAGCAGGCGCGAAACACTCGCGGCGGGGTGCGCCGCACTGAGCCGCCAAGCCCGATAAGTTTTGTTTTCCCGTCCGATTCCGTACTCCTCGAACGTTAACCATTGCAGTATGAGGAAACTCGCCATGCGTCTGACTTTGCTTGCCCTCGCTGCGCTTCTGCCGTGCCTTGCCCAGCTTGACCGCGGCGCCATTACCGGTTTGGTCTCAGATACGAGCGGCGCCGTCATTCCGGGCGCTCGGGTGACTATCGTGAACACTGGCACGCGGGTCACTTACCAGACAGGGACCACGGGGACAGGGCAATACCACATGCCCACGCTCCCGGCTGGCGTGTACTCGGCTACCTTCGAAGCGGCCAGCTTCAAGAAGCTGGTTCGCACCGACATCCAAATCCGCGCCACCGATGTTGTTCGAGTGGATGCGATTCTCGAAGTCGGCGCGGTGAGTGAAACGGTTTCGGTTACGGAAGCCCCTGCCCTCATCCAGACGGAGACTCCACAGGTGGCATCCGGGTTTTCGGGACAGAATCTTCTCGATTCCGCTCTTCCTGTTCCCTATGGCGGTCGACAGGCAGATAACCTTCCCGGTAAGGTCATGCCAGGTGTTTCTGGCGACTCCTGGGACATGCGCATCAACGGCTCCACCAATTTTTCGAAGGAAACATTGATTGAAGGGGCGAGCGCGGCCACCTACCTTTCCGGCTTCTCCGGTGAATCCGCCCCGTCGATGGAAGCCCTACAGGAATTGAAGGTGCAGGTGGGCGGCGTCTCCGCCGAGTATGGCCGGACGCAAGGCGCGGTGTTCAATTACACAATGAAGTCCGGCACCAACCAACTGCACGGAAGCGGCTACGGAGGGTTGAAGAACGAGGTTCTGAACTCGAACAGTTTTGCCAACAACTTCCGGGGTATCAAGCGCCCCTATCAGCGCATGCTGAATGGCGCGGGCAGTATCGGCGGGCCGGTGTATCTCCCCAATATCTACAACGGACGCAACAAGACCTTCTTCTTCACGGCCTACGAACGTTACTACGATCGTGACCGCCGCGCCGGTGCTCCCACCTGGACCTATCCGATTCCAGAATTTTATGAAGGGGACTTCAGCCGCCTGCTGGGCCCCAACACCGGTCTCAAGGACGCACTTGGACGCGATGTTTATCAGGGCGCCGTGTACGATCCGGCGACCTTTCGCCAATTGGAGAATGGCCGCTGGGTCGGTGACATGTTCCCCGGTAATCGCATTCCTGTCTCCCGTATCAGCCGGGTTTCCAACACGCTGAATGCGATCTCGCAGAAATACTACATGCCCCAGGTGAAGGACGCCTCAGGGCGCTTCGCATTGCAGAACAACGCCTATTCGCGAGTAACCGCACAGCCTTCGTTCGATCAATACAACTTCTCTGTCAAGGGCGATCACAATTTCAATGACGCCCACAAGATTTCCGGTGTGTACAACTACACGGCTCGTCCGCGTGTCACCCTGTGGAGCGGCTATATGTGGAATGCGGCTGAAGAGAACGGCGGCCCGCTCACCCGAGGGCAGGATCAGCAACTGGTGAACACCCTGTACCGGCTCTCTCACACCTGGATCGTATCCTCACGCCTCCTCAACCACATGACTCTTTCCTACAACCGTTCCTACAACCCCACGACTGGATTGTGGGCGTCGGTGGATGGAGCGCAGGAACTCGGCATCAATAATCTCCATACCAACGGCTATCCACAGGTGGAGTGGGGCGGCGGGCCCTTCGTTGGGCTGAACACGCCCGGCTATACACGCAAGAATGTGCAGGCCTATATCGGTATGGGGTTCCTGGACAGCCTGAGCTTCTCCAAGGGCCGCCACTTCATGAAGGCGGGTGTCGACTTGCGGCGCAACCACGAAAATTCGCGTGCCGGCCAGAATGTCATTCTGAACTTCTCTGCTCTAGGGACATCGATTCCGGGCGAGGTTTTCGCGGGCAACCGTACGGGCTATAGCTTCGCAAGTTACCTGCTCGGTGTTGTGCATTCGGCAGACGTCAACGATCCTGTCGGCATCGGCGACCGTGTCCGCTACTACGCGCTCTTCTTTCAGGACGATTTCAAATTGAGCAACCGTCTCACGCTGCAATTGGGCCTGCGCTGGGAATATCAGCCGCCCCAGACGGAGGTGGCGAACCGGCTCTCCAGTTGGAGCGCGACGAAGATCGATCCAGCCACAGGCCGTCCCGGCGCGTACGAATTTGCGGGGGACTGCTCACAGTGTACGGGCCGCAACTATTTTGGGAAGAATTCATGGCGCGACTTCGGGCCCCGCGTTGGCCTCGCCTATCGGCTCAACAAGCGGATGAGCCTGCGTGCCGCTTACGGTATCGTGTACGAAGCGAACCTGTTCAATTACTACGACGGCACCGGCACGCCGCTGAATAAAGCAACGTCCACGGCCTGGGGAGGCACGTACAACCTGGCTGCGGACGTTGTTCGGCCCTGGGCCGGAGTCTTCAACTGGGACAACGGATTCCCCACCAACCGCTATGTTCCGGCGGTGATGGATGCTTCCTGGGGCAACAACTCGCGCCCCGGGATGATCGACCCTGAGTACGGCGTCACCCCGTACACTCAGCAGTGGAACTTCAACATCCAGACCGAACTTCCTGGCAAAACGGTGCTCGACGTTGGCTATATCGCCAACAAGGGCACTCGATTGCGCAACGGCCTATTGCGGGCCATCAACCAGATCCGCGCCGAAAACCTTGCCACCTACGGCCGGACGTTGACCAACGCTGTCACAAACGAAGCCCAGGCACGGGCCAATGGTGTGGCGTATCCTTATCCAGGTTTTCGCGGCACGGTTGCCAGCGCGCTGCGCGAGTATCCGCAGGTGTTCGGCAACAACACGATTCAGGATTACGGCGCGCCGCTCGGCTTTTCCAATTACCATTCTTTGCAGGTTTCCTTCAATCGCCAGATCAAGAAGGGAACCAGCATATTCGGGAACTACGTCTGGTCGAAGGCGCTCACCAACACCATCTCTTCCATGGCGTCAAAGAATAACGCGCCGTTCGACTACTACAACCTCAAACTGGATAAGACATTCTCTGACGGCGATATTCCGCACGCGCTGAAGTTGACGTTCTTCAGCGACTTACCTTTCGGACGTGGCAAAGCGTTGCTTGGCTCGGCACCCGCGGTAGTGAATCATCTTGTGGGCGGATGGAACATCTCGGGGATTCTGAACTACATCTCCGGCACAGCGCTGAGCTTCGCATCGAGTACGCCTCTTTCGAATGGCTGGAACGGCGGATCAAATCGTGACAACGTGCTGGCTGGTGATCTGCGCGCAGCAGGTTTCGACAAGTCGAACTTCAATCTGGGGAATACGTCCGCGCCATCAAATACCTATCTCGACAAGAGCAAGTTTTCTCAACCAGCGCCCCTTGCCTTAGGTACGGCCGCGCGGCGTTTCGGGCAACTGCGCGGCTTCGGCACGATGAACGAGGATCTGGTGCTGCGCAAAGCGATCCTCAATCACGACCGTTACCGCTGGCTCATCCGAGCCGAATTGCTGAATGCCTTCAATCGTTCCACGCTGGCCGGAATCAACACGAATGTGAACAACGCGCTGTTCGGACAAGTGACGAACATTACGGGCAATCGACAGATCCAACTGGTAACTCGCTTCGAGTTTTAGTTGCGGGCTTTTTCGAGCAGGCGGTCGATGGCGCTCTCCGCCTTGCTCACTGCCTGTTCGACTTCGATACGCGTGGTCTGCCAGGCTTCGACAGCTTTGTCATCCCAGGTGGACATACGGTCCTTGAGGCGTTTCGATTCGGCGCGCAGGTCTTTGGATGCGGCCTGGAGGTCAGCTTTCATTTTGGCCGAGGCCTTCGAGGCGCGGCGGTCGAGTTCGTCGATGCGGCGGTCGAGTTCGGCAATTCTGGTTTCCCCTTCGCGCTTGGCCCGCTCTGCCTGCTCCTTTGTGAAGTCGACTGCTGTTTGAGCGGCTTCGGTGGATTCGCGCTTCACATCCTGCGCGGTTGTTTTCGTTTCGCGAGAGCATCCTGAGGAAACGATGAGTGCGAGTGCGGCAATCGTGATTCTGGTCATGTTGCGTTGACTCCTTGTTCAGTAGAGCGGCGGGGGAGGAATGGTGTTACGAAAGCGGTAACAGCGGTGGTGGCGCGAGTGTCCTGATTCTCAGAAAGGAGTTCGCGATATGTTTCTGCGAATTACGATGGGCACGCTGATGACGGCTGCCATGGGGCTGGCAACCCATGAGTTGGAGCGTGTTCGAGAGGCTGATAAAGTCCTGCAGGAGATCATGAAGGTGCCTGAGTCCGGCATTCCCCAGGATCTTTTGGAGAAAGCCCACTGCATGGTGATCGTGCCGGGGATGAAGAAGGCGGGGTTCATCGTCGGAGGGAGGTACGGTGTGGGAGTGGCGACGTGCCGGAATCCGGGAGGGAAGCTAGGTTGGACGGCACCATCGACGGTGAGGATAGAGGGCGGGAGTTTCGGTTTGCAGATTGGCGGAGGGGAAGTCGATGTCGTGTTGATGGTGATGAACGCCCGTGGTGCAGAGAAGTTGATGAAGAGCGAGTTCACGCTGGGTGGGGAGGCATCGGCGATGGCGGGTCCGGTGGGCCGTTCCGCAAAGGCGGAGACGGATGCGTTGATGCACGCCGAGATTCTGTCGTATTCACGATCCAGGGGACTGTTTGCGGGAGCGGAGATCACGGGCGCAACGTTGCGATCCGACGATGACGCAAACAAGGTGTTGTACGGGAAGGCGATTCCACATGAGGAAATTCTGCACGGCAAAGCGGGCAAGATGCCGCAAGTGGCGCAGCCCCTGATTGCGCGGTTGAACAGGTTATCGGCAGTGGAAGCGCGCTAGAAAAAGATACGGGGCAGGCGGTTGAGGCCTGCCCCGATGCTTGAGTGTGTGTTTGTATGTGTTACTTGGAGGCGACTCGGAGGTTGTTTTCGACGGAGAAGACACCGGCGACGCCGTTGGCGCGGAGATTGGCGATGTTCTTATCCATTTCGCGGGCGACTACGCCTTCGAGGCGCACGTTGCCGTTGCTGACGATGATGTGGATGCCGGGGATGGCGCCGAGCGCGTAGCGGTCGAGGCCAGGGTAAGAGTAGATGGCGCGGAACAAGGCGAGACGCAGCCGGTCATCGAAGGGCGACAGCGGCAGGACCTCGATCTTGTTATTGACGCGGGCAACACCTTCGATCCGCTTGACAACGTTTTCGGCGCTCGATTTGAGGGTGGGGCGGGTCACCTGACCGACGAGGGTGACTTCATCGCCATTGACCTGGAATGCGAGGTTATCGAAGACGTTGTAGAAGGGAAGGGTGACCAGTTCCTTGCGGATCTTTTCCTCCATGGGTTTGGCGGGAGCGGCCGCGGAGCTGGACGAAGCGGGTAACATCATCGCAGCGGCGAGCAGGGTTCCTGCCAGGATCATCGTTCTTTTTGTGTTTTTCATTTTTGTTGTCTCCTTTGTGCTGCCTACACCCGAACTGACGCGGGGTGTTGTTTTCGGGTTTCAGGAGACACGCAATTTTTTCGAAGAAGTCACTTTGTTTCAGTAGGTTGGCCGGATTCCACCAGGCTGGTGGTGGAAATGCACCAAGGTGATGTGGTTACAGCTTCACCCCATCGAAGTTGGCGCGAAGCACGCGAAGGACGTTGCCGCCGAGGATTTTGGCGATAGTTGCGTCGGAGTGGCCGCGCTGCACCATGCCGATGGTGAAGACGGGCCAGTTGGTCCAGGCCATGGAGCGGGCTTGTTCGGGAGTACCTCCGCCGAGTGAACCGGCGGGCCAGAGGGCTTCCCATCGAGTGCGCTGGCGGTTGCGTTTAGGAAGTTTTCTGTTTTCGGCGGCGGCGTTGCGGGAGACGTAGGCGACATCGGTGCCGATGGCGACGTGATCGGGGCCGAAGGTTTTGACGGCGTAATCGATGTGGTCGAGCATGGCGCGGATGTCGCCGGTGCGGCCGAGGAATTCGGGGATGGAGCAGATGCCGATGAGACCGCCGGTGTCGCAGATGGCTTTAATGACGTCGTCGGGTTTGGAGCGGATGTGGCGATGGAGGGCGGCGCAGGTGGTGTGGCTGGCGACCATGGGTTTTTTCGAGGATTTGGCGGCTTCGAGGCTGGTACGCCAGCCGGAGTGAGCCACGTCGACAATGACGCCGGTGCGGTTCATTTCGGCAATGGCGGCGTGGCCGAAATCGGAGAGGCCGGCGTTGGCGGGTTCTCCACAGCCGTCACCAAGGGCATTGCGGCGATTGTAGGTGAGGTGCATCATGCGGACGCCGAGCTGAAAGAAGATGCGGATGTAGCGGAGTTCTTCATCGACGGAGACCCAGTCCTGGGGGATGGGGACTCCGTTGGTGGTCATGGTGATGGAATGGCGGGCGGCTTTTTTGGCGGCGAGGATGTCGTCGGGGTTGATGCACAGGGAGACGTGATCGCGGAGGTGTTGGGCGGTGAAGGTGTAGCGGGCGAGGCGTTTGATGAGGCGCATGGGGGCGGAGCCTTCCTCGCCGGAGTTCTGGATGATGCAGGTGACACCGGAGGCGCGCCAGGCGTTGAGGTATTCGGTGCGCTCGGCGGGGTTGGTGACGTAGCGGGTCATGGCTTGCTCTTCGAGCAGGTCCTGAATTTCGAGGTCGGAGGCACCGGATTCGATGGCGGATTTGATGGCGTCGCCGTCGATGGCGGCACGGGGCATGAAGCCGTAGGATTCTACGACCGTGGATTGGGCGTGGAGTTCGAGGCCGTGCTGGATTTGTTTTTCGGATGGAGCGAGGAGTTTCAGGGCCGCGGCGCGGGATTGCTCAATGACTTCATTGGGCGGCGCGAGTTGGGGGAAGGCGTAGTAGGCGCCGATGGGGGTAGCGAGGAAGGAGCGGCGGTGCATGGGGGTATCTTATCGTGCACTGGGTAGCGAAGGCAGTGACAGCCCGCCATATTTCCGGCCCATACCGTCCTTTGGTACTCTTCGACGACAGCCGTGCGGCGAAGAGGAGGTGGCCTCGAGAGAGCACGGCATCATGAAGACACGGGCTCTAGTGCCATTTGAGGAGGATACGGGCGATGTCGGCATCGACGATTTTCATTTGCTCGATAGCTTCTTCGAAGACATCGATGCGGGCGAGATCGCGCATGAGCGTACGGGTGTCAGTTTCGGTTGCAATGAGGCGGCAACGAGCGTCGCGGAGGAGGAAGAGGGCGCGGCGGACGGAGACTCGCATCTGTGCGGCGGGTTCGGTGGCATTCTTTCCGGGGAGGTAGCCGATGGCCTGATGGAAGGATTCGGCCCAAGCGGCGACGGAAAGCTGCGCTTCGGTTAAGCCGCCTTCCCCTTCGGAGGCGATGAGCCGGGCCATGCGCGTTTGCTGGCGGACGAGGCGGACGCAGTGACTGGAGAGGAGCTTGAGGTCTTCGGCGTCGATGGGAGTGATGAGAGTGCGGCAGAGGACGGTAGTGAGTTCCTGGTCCATGTGACGCACGGCTTCGAGGCATTGTTCGAGGTCGGGCTGGAGGCGGGGACAAGCTCCGGATTCCATGCCGATGCTGAGGACGCGGGCCGAGCCGGCAACGATTTCGGCTTCGGCGTGGAGTTGTTCGAGGAGGCGATTGGAGCGTAAGGGAAGGGCGCGATGGCCGCTGTGGAAAGCGATGATGAGTTTGTGGAGCCAATCCGCGACAAGGGATGCGGTAGGGGGTGCAGGGGCAACGTGGGTAGGCGTCATGACAGGCGCAAGTTTCTCCACTGTGGAGATTAGCGTCCTGGAGTTACAACGGAATGAGGATTGGGTTGCGGATTGTTTTTGGCATCGAGAGCGGAGAGGAGTTCGGGGCGGAGGTCGGCGATGCTGGGGTAGCGATCTTCTTTGCGCGCGGCGGTGCAGCGGGTGACGATGGCGGCGAGGGGACCGTCGAGACCGGGGCAGCCTTCTTCGGGGAGAGAGCCGGTGAGGGTTTCGGCGAGGATGCGGCCGATGGCGTAGATGTCGCTGCGGGCGTCGGTGGCGGCGCCGGTGAGTTGCTCAGGGGGGACGTAGCCTACGGTGCCGATGGTGTTCACGCCGATGGAGAGGCGCTCTTCGCGGGAGAGGTTGAGCAACTGCATTTTGGCGAGGCCGAAGTCGAGGATTTTGATCTGGGTGCGGCCGTGCCCGCGGTCTTCAAGGAGGAGGTTTTCGGGTTTGAGGTCGCGGTGGATGATGCCGCAGGAGTGGGCGGCCTCGATTCCGTCGAGGAGTTGGGCGAACCAGGGGGCGCAGGTCTCGGCGGGGATGGGGCCGCCGGTGTTGAGCTCTTCGCGCCAACTGCGGCCTTCGACGAATTCCATGACCTGGTAGGCCCCCATGGCGCCGATGGGGCCGAAGTCGTGGATCTGGATGATGTTGGGGTGGCTCAATTTTGCGGCGAGCTGGGCCTCGCGCTCGAAGCGCTGGAGGGCGGCCTGCTGTCCGAACAACTCGCTGAGCATGACTTTCAAGGCGACACGGCGATTGAGGCGGCGATCGCGGGCTTCGTAGACGGCGCCCATGCCGCCGCGGCCAATGAGGCGCTCGAGGAGGTACTTGCCATCGACCATGCGCTCGACCGGGAGGCGGAGGAGGGGCACTTCCTGATCGTGGGGGCAGCGGATGATGTCGCTGTCGAAGCAGGAGCCGCAGCGCGGGCATTCGCGCATGAGGTTGAGGAGATTGCCGGAGGGCGTTGGCACGATCTCTTCCTTCTTGCGAAGACGTTCCTGGGCGACGAAGAAATGGGAGACGGCCCGTTCGATGAGGCGGCGCTCACGGCGGGTGTACACTTCGCCGTTTTGTTTGGGGGCGAGGGGAAGGGTATCGGTGGATTCGCGTTCTTCGCCGAGATCGATGCCGGGGGCGCCGACGGCCTGTTCGAGGCCGTGGGTGAGAATGGTGTCCAGGCGGTCGAGTTGGTTGCAGGCGTCGAGTTCGGTGGCGACGGCGCGGAGGCTATTCTCGATGGCGGCTTCCTTGGGGAAGTAGCGGCGGTCGAATTTTCGAAAGAGGCTTTCGGGTAGGACGCGGCTGAATGCGCTACGAATCACCTGGGAGGGACTGGCGATGCGATCGACCTTGAGGACGTGCTGGTAGGCGAGGGCGGTCATGGCGAGCAGCCAGTTCCATCCGGTAACGCCGGAATGGGCGCCGAGCCATTCGGTGATTTCAAAAACTCCGGCAGGGGCGGCGAAGAAGACTCCACACAAGAAGATCCATTGCAGACGGCGTTTGAGGTCGCCCTCCGGCGTGGTGGCATAGACACGGCGGATCCAGATGCCGATGAGGAGCACGGAAGAAGCGACGTAGAGGGGAATGCCGTATTGGACGATGGGCGAAGTCTGGCGATATTCCACGCGGTCGGCATAGAGGAAGGCGAGCCCTTCCGGCACGGGGGCGGGGATGGAGCCAGTGGGCGCGCCGAAGAGGAGGATGGTGATCCAGATGGCGGCCAAAGCCCAGGGCGCTGTCTTCCAGGCGGAGGTGGATGGGGCGCTTTCGCAGAGCATGCGAAGGGATTGGAAGGCGAGGGGGATGGCTAAGCCCGCGGGGAGGCAGAAGAGGAAGAGGGGGAGGAATTCGCGCTGTTGGAAGTAGGTGCTGAGGGGGAGAATGGCCCAGGAGCCCATGCGGAGGGCGGTGAGGGCGGCGGCGAGGAAGCCGAAGCGGGCGGCTGGGGAATTCCATTTGAGGAGCATGGCCAGGCCGCAGAAGAAGATGAGGATGCTGGAGCCGAGGAGGGGGAGGCGGTGCTGAAAGAAACTGAATCCGGCACGGGTACGGGAGCGGAGCCAGACTTCGCGTTCGATGCCGTTGCGCTGGACGCGGAGGCCATAGAGTCCGGCGCCTGCCACCGATTTGAGAGCGATGCCGAGTTCGCCTTCGGTAGTGATGGCTTCGCCGTTGATGGCGACAATGCGGTCACCGATTTCCAGCGAGCCGATGGCGGGACCCTTCTCTTCGATGGAAACGACGTAGAGGTTTTGGCCGATTCTTTGGATTTGCCAGCCGAAATCGGCGGTCTTCACACCGTACTGGAGGATGACCCAGGCGGCGTAGAGGGTGAAGGCGAAATAGGCCGCCACAGTCACGGCCATGAGGGCCGCGAAGACAGAGTGATTCCGCTGAGGCGTGGCTTCCGCCATGTAGGTCTATCGGTTGTTTCGCGGGGAAGTGTTAGGTTGCCAGCAGGTAGCCGATTTGGGAGGCATGTTCGCGGATGTATTCTTCGTCCGTAACTGGTTGATTGGAAATGGGATCCTGGAGGTTGTAGCGGGCGTCGCGGAGGAGGCGGCAGAGCTCGCCGACGCTGCCTCCGATGCCATCGATTTCGAGGCCATGGGTTTCAATGAGGAGGGCGGGACGGTGCGTTTCGAGCAGACGGCGGGCGCCCTGGAGGGCGAGGAACTCGCTGCCTTCGACGTCGAGTTTGATGCAGCGGGGAGTGACGCCGGCGCGGGCGCAGTAATCGTCGAGGGAGAGCAATGGCACGGAGACGCGGCGGGAATCGGGGTGGAAGTGGAGGATGTCTTTGTTGCGGGTGGAGGCGACGCTCGATTTGTTGGGAACGGCGTAGAACTCGGCAGTGCCGGTGGAGTGATCGGCAAGGCAGGCGGAAACGAAGTGCACGTTTCCGGAGGGGATGTTATCGGCGACGATGCGGCGGGTCCAGGAGAGGACATCGGGATTGGCTTCGAAGGCGTGGATGGAGCCGCCGGGTTGGACGATGCGGCTGATGAGGCAGGTGAGGATGCCGTAGGAGCAACCAGCGTCGAAGACGCAATCGCCGGGGCGGAGGATACGGCGGAGCCCGGCCATGACGGGCACTTCGAAATAGGTGCCGCGGCGCATGCCGAGATCGACGCCGATTTGGCGATAGAGGCGGCGGGGCAGGCGAAGGAGTTCGTCGTTGACGCGGACGGTGAAGTGTTGGGAGCCGGCCCAAAGGAGGAGTTGGTTGAGGATCATTGGTTGCGGATTAGCGGTTGGCCCCTGGAGGGATTCTGGCGAGCATGGTGCGGACGTCCTGATGTTTGGGGTCGAGGGCGAGGGCACGTTCGAGATCGGCGCGGGCTTCAGCGTAGCGGTTGAGGGCGAGGAAGGTCGCGCCGCGATTGTAGCGGACCCAGAATTCGGCGTAGCCGAGATCGAGCGCTTTGGTGTAGTGCTGGATGGCTTTTTCCTTGTCGAGACCGGAGATGCCGAGGGAGAAAGCATAGCTGTAGTGGGCTTCGGCGAGTTCGGGGTGGGCTTCGACTACGGGTTGGAGGATACGCGCGGCTTCGTCGGCTTTGCTCTTGCCCCAGAGTTGATCCATGCGATTGCGCAGGGCCCACATGGCTTCGGGGTGAAGGATGACGTACTCGGCGAGGAGCGGGGTCTCGAGCTTTTCGGGATTTGTGTCGCGGGCCACGGCGGCGCGCAGGGCGAGTTGGCCGCTCCAGGAGATGTATTTTCTCTGGCGGGTTTCGCCGGTGAGTATTTTGCGGCAGGCCGGGGTGACTTGATAAACGGCTTCGGTGGAGTTGGCGAAGGTGACTGCCGCGCCGCATTCTTCGATGACGGAGAGGAACTCACGGGCGGAGCGAGGCGCGATGACATAATCGTTGGCCACGATGCCGGAGTGCAGGTAGGAAAATTTGTGGATGTAGTCCTGGTAGCCGATGAGGGCGTGGCTGCGGTCATAGGGACGAACTCCGGCGCGATTGCCGGTGCGGAGGAAGCCGGGGTCGGCGACGAGGTTCGCTTCAGCGGGACGGAAGTCGGCCACTTTTGCGTGGATGGGGGTGTGGGTTTCGATCCAGCCGATGGCTGCGGTTTTATCGGGGGTGGCGAAGGGGCCCTGCTTGGGGACGAAGGCGAGATTGATGCCCATCTGGCCCACGCCTGCGAGGAGGATGGCGGTCCAGAGGATGGTGTAGAGGCGGGTGCGAGTCGCGGGGTAGTGGATGGCGAACCACATGCCGAATAGGAGGTGTCCGGCGAAGGTGAATCGCCAGAACCAGATGGAGTGGTACTCGAAGGCCCAGGAGAAGATGAGGCCGGTGAGGAGGGGGATGAGCCAGAGGGTGCGGAAGGCGGTGGGCGGCTTCCAGATGAGCACGACGGCGAGGAAGAGGAGCACGTAAAGCCCGTAGTGCGAACTGGACATGCCGGCATTGAATTGGGGGACGGTGATGATGGGGAAGACGGGATCGTAGGGGGAATCGACGCGGCCGGTGAGGGAAGGGAGATTGACCAGGATGAGCGTCCCTGCGGCGGCGGTGCAGATACGGATGACGGGCCAGACCCAGTCTGCGGGGGCGCGGCGTTGGAGGATGAGGCGAATCAGGGACGGCGCGGTGAGCAGGCCGATGGCGGCGAGGCCCATGGCGGTCATGTCGAGGCTGGAGACGGCGGAGAAGAGGGAGAAGATCAGTGCGAGGCGGCGCTCGCGGAGGGCGGTGAAGGAGAGCACGGCGAGGAGGATGGCGGAGAGGCCGAGGGCGTGATTGGGGATCCAGACGAGGCCGCGCATGGGATCCCAGCCGATGGTGGTGTATAGCTGGTTCAGTTTGAAATAGCCGTAGAAATAGTACACCCAGCCCCATTGGGCTTTGATGCCGAGATCCCAGAGGTTGATGGATGCTCCGAAGAAGGCGGTGGCGGCGAGAAGGAGGCGGGCGGCGGGGGCGGTGACGAAGGCGCAGGCGAGGAGGAGGACGGTGAAGCCGTAGAACAGTGTTTGGGCGACGACATCGGCGAGGAGGAAAGGGAGAGCGATTGCGGGGAGCCAGGCGATGGCGGCGGCGGACCATGTGAAGGGCGCGACGGCGTAAGGGAGGAGCATCTCCATGGCGATGGGACTGCGCAGGGGGAAACCTTCGGCGGCGAGGGCGAGGGGAAAGCCGATGGTGCGGACATCGTCGAAGATGGGCGTGCCACTGGTGAGGCCGAGGAGCCAGGGGAAGCGCGGGGCACTGACGGCCGCGGCGAACAGGATCAAGAGAGCGAGCGAGGCGCGCCAGGCTTTTGTTTTGCGGAAGGCGGCGAATTGGAGGAGGGCTTCGGGGAGCGGGCGCGAGTCGCGGCGGCCGTAGACATGGAGCGCGGCGGCCACCACTACAACGGCAACAGGCACGGAGCGGGCAGAGAGGGCGATGGGCAGGACGACGGCTCCGGTTAGCAGATAGCCGGCCATGCCGAGGCAATAGCTGAATTCGGGGACGCCTTGGCGCACGGGGCGCCAGGCGAAGAGGCGCATAGCGATCCATTCGCCGAAGGCCGTGAAGACGGCGAATTGGAGAGCGATGCAGAGGAGCCAGAGCAGGACGTTCATGCGTCCTCGCGGGGATGCTTATTGGCGAACTTCCGGCGGATTTTGAGGAGGCCGACGAAGGCCTTCCAGGAGTTGGCGGGGACAGAGCCGGGAGTGAGTCCACGGCTGAGGCCGAAGATGCGCGGGCGGTGGTGGACGCGCACGGGCGCGATGCGATAGCCGAGGGCGTGGGCGTAGATGGACACTTCGGCGTTGAGGAGGGTGGGGAGATCGGAACAGAGGGCGAGGCAGCGATTGACGGCTTCGCGGCGGGCGAGGCGGAAGCCGAAGTTGATGTCTTCGCCGGGGACGGAGAAGAGTGTTTTGGCGATTTGATTGAAGACGCGGGAAGTGATGCGGCGGACGAGGGGATCGTAGCGGACGCGCTTCACACCGAGGACGAAGTCGTTGGCGTTGGCCTGTTCGGCGAGCGACCAGAACTCGCTGCCAACGCACTGGCCGTCGCTATCGGTGAAGAAGACCCAGGGACACTTGGCGCGGGCGTAGAGGGCACGGGCGGCGGGGCCGAAGCCTTCGCGCTTGGGTTGAAAGCGGATATCGAGGAAGGGCCAGCGCTGCTGCAATTCGCGGAGCAGCTCTTTGGTGCCATCTTTCGAGCCGCTTTCCTCGATGAGGAATTCGGAGCCTTCGGGGAGATGGCGGTAGACGACTTCGACGAGTTCGGCGAGGACGGATTCGATGCCCTCGACCTCATCGCAGACGGGGAGGAGGATGGAGACGGGCTCAGTGAGGAGATTGCGCCGGGAACGTACTTCTACGGGCATTGTCAGGAATGGAACGCCTGGTGGAGACGCTGGTAAGTGGTGTCAAGGTCTTCCGGGAGGACGCGGGTTTCGCCGATGGAGGTCATGAAATTGACGTCGCCGGGCCAGCGGGGGAGGATGTGCATGTGGATGTGTTCGGCGATACCGGCTCCGGCACATTCGCCGATGTTCATACCGATGTTGAGGCCTTTGGGGCGGTAGACGCTGCGGAGGTGGAGCGAGGCGGAGCGAGTGAGCATCATCATCTCGGTGGTGGCGTCCTGCGTGGCCTCCTCCAGAGTGGAGACGTGAGTGTAGGGAACGACCATGAGATGGCCGGTTGTGTATGGATACAGGTTCAGGATGACGAAGCAGAACGCGCCGCGGTAGAGGACGAGGTTAGCCTGGTCGTCGTTGGACTGGGCTTTTGCGCAGAAGACGCATCCTGGCTCAGGTGCCGCTTTGGTTACGTATCGATATCGCCAGGGGCTCCAGAGATGATCCATCTCTTAAGCGGATGGGGCTCCGTCAGCGGTGCCGCGGTTGACGAGGTCTTTCAATTCCTTACTGGGCTTGAAGTAGGGGATACGTTTGGAGGGTACTTCGACGCGGGTGCCGGTTTTGGGATTGCGTCCGACGCGGGCCTGGCGCTGGCGGGTACGAAAGCTACCGAAACCACGGATTTCGATCTTATCGCCTGTGCGGAGGGAGCGGACAACGCTGTCAAAGATGGCTTCGACAATTACCTCCGAGTCTTTCCGAGTCATTTCGACTACGCGGGAAACTTCCTCGATCAGATCCGCTTTCGTCATTGTGGTTCGATTCTCCATGATTGGCAGGGTACTCCGGGGAAAATATGATCTTAGCGGCCTTCGCCTTGTCCCTTCAAGTGGATGACCTCTTCGATGGTCATGGTGGCGGCGGCGGCCTGGCGTTGGTAGTCTTCGAGCCGAGTGCGCTCTTCTTCTTCGGCGACGGCGCGGACACTGAGTCCGATTTTCTTTTCGGCTTCGTTGAGCTTGATGATTTTGAAGTCGAATTCTTCGCCGACGGGGAGGGCGGCTTCGTCCTTGCGCCCAGTGGCGCCGGGGATTTCGGAATTGTGGCAGAGGCCTTCGACGCCGGGTGCGAGCTCGACGAAGACGCCGAAATTGGAGGTGCGGCAAACGCGCCCGCGGATGAGGTCGCCGACCTGATGGGAGCGGAAGAACGTCTCCCAGGCATCGGGCTGCAACTGTTTGACGCCGAGTGAGAGGCGGCGGTTGTGGGCGTCGATTTGGAGGATGGCGGCCTGTACCATCTGTCCTTTTTTGAGGACTTCGGAAGGATGTTTGACGCGCTTGGTCCAGCTCAAGTCGGAGACGTGGACGAGGCCGTCGATGCCTTCTTCGATTTCGATGAACGCGCCGAAGTCCGTGAGTTTGCGGACGCGGCCTTCGACGACGCTGCCGATGGCATAGCGGTCTTCGACGGTGGTCCAAGGATCGGCTTCGAGCTGTTTGATGCCGAGGGACACGCGCTTTTCGCCGGGCTTTACTTCGAGCACGACGACTTCGACGGTGTCGCCGACTTTGACAACCTTGGAAGGATGTTTGAGGCGGCGGGACCAAGTCATCTCGGTGATGTGGATGAGGCCTTCGACGCCGGCTTCGAGTTCGACGAAGGCGCCGTAGTCGGTGATGCTGACGACGCGGCCGATGACTTTGAGGCCGACGGGGTAACGCTCAATGACGGACTCCCAGGGGTCGGCCTGGAGCTGCTTGATGCCGAGCGAAATGCGTTCTTTGCCGCGATCGAATTTGAGGACGCGGACGGTGATGGTTTCGCCGACGTGGAGCAATTCGGAGGGATGGCCGACGCGTCCGTAGGACATGTCGCTGACGTGGAGGAGGCCATCGATGCCGCCGAGGTCGATGAAGGCGCCGTAATCGGTGAGGTTTTTGACGACGCCGGTGACGACGGAGCCTTCGCCGAGCACTTCGAGCGCGGATTCCTTACGCTGGGCGAGATCCTCTTCGAGCGCGAGCTTGCGGGAGACGACGACATTGCCGCGGCGGCGATTGAGCTTCACGAGCTTGACCGCGATGTCCTGTCCGATCAAGGTATCGAGGTTGTGAATGGGCCGGACATCGACGTGGGAGCCGGGCATGAAGGCCTTGGTGCCGACGTCGACGATGAGTCCGCCCTTGATGCGGCCGAGCACGCGGCCGGAGATGAGGAGGCCTTCCTGGAAGGCTTTTTCGAGCGTGTCCCAATTGCGGAGACGGACTGCTTTTTCGTGGGAGAGAGTGACGTAACCTTCGACGGAAGGCGCATGGCGATCGACCATGACATCGACGGTGTCGCCACGGCGGACGGTGGCAGTGCCATCGGGGCCGAGGAAATCGGCGAGGGGGACGATGCCTTCCGACTTGTAGCCGAAGTCAACGATGACTTCCTTGTCGGTGACCTTCAGGACATGGCCCTGCAATAGCTCGCCTTCGGCGGGCGGGGCGAAATGGGAGTAGTCGTCGAGCAGTTGCTCGAGGCCCTCATCCAGCCCTTCATCAAGGCCTTCCAAGGCCATCTCTAGCGATTGATCCTGAGGTTTTTCGGCCATCGCCACACTCCGGTCTCAGCGGCCACCTGCGGGGGGCTAGCGCCATCCCTAGGGAATCCACGGGCAAGCCGTTGAAAGAACAGTACTTCAGAATAGTAGCCGAGTGGGTTAGGCTTGTCAACCGAGTGGGGGGAGCGTAGGGCACGGGGCAAAGCCGAATTTGGCCGCTGATGAACGCCGATGAACGCCGATCACGCTTGGGGAGGTGTTCCATGTGGTGCGAGTGGAACGTGAGTGTGCGATGGCGCGTCCATGGACGCATAGGCGCATGAAACACTTTAGCCTTCTCCCCGTTTTCGCGCTCGGTGTTGCTGCCTTTGCGCAAGAAGAGGTTGTTTTTCGCAGCGATGTCGCTTTGGCTCGTGTGGATGTGCAGGTGTTAGACAAGGAAGGGCGGGCGGTGACCGGGCTCGATGCGGAAGACTTTTTGCTGATGGAAGATGGCAAGCAGAAGCCGATCCGGAATTTTTCGAGTGAAGATATGCCGGTGGATTTGTTGTTTCTGATTGATGTGAGCGGAAGCATGCGGCCGCACGTGGAGACGCTGGCATCGGCATCGCAGCAGGCGCTGCGGGTGCTGGGGGAACAGGACCGGGTGGCGATTATGGTGTTTGACCGGCGGGCGCGAGTGCGGATGGCGTTTCGCGGTGTGGCCGGCAATGCATCGCGGGAGTTTCAGCGATTGCTCGATCAGGAGCATTTTAATGGCGGTACGGATATCACACAAGCGCTGCATGAGTCGGTGCAGTACATATCGAAGAACGGGCGGAAGGAAGCACGGCGGGCGATTGTGATTCTTACCGATGATCGGACGGAGTTTCATTCGGATGTGTTTGGAGTGAGCCGGGCGCTGCTGCGGGCGGGGACTGTGCTGAGCGCGTTGATTGCGCCGGACGCGATGGCGTATCGCAATGGCCGGGGTGGTGGCGGCGGAGGTGGATATCCTCCGGGCAGAGCACCAAGGCGCGGTGGGTTATCGTTGCCGTTCCCGATTCCGGGGGGCGGACCGATGGGTGGGCCTTATCCCGGTGGCGGCGGTGGTGGTGGTGGCGGGTATCCTCCGGCGGGACGGCAGATGAATAGTGCCGGTACGGAGGAGATTGCTCGGGAGTCGGGCGGAGATAGTTCTTCTGTGTATGCTCCATCGGCGTTGGAGACGACGCTTTCGCGGATCCGGCAGAGGTATTCGTTGCATTACATGATGGATGGCGATCAGGTGGCGGGACGGAAGTTGCAGGTGTTTCTTTCTCCGCAGACGCGGAAGAATCATCCGGAGTGTGAAGTGCGCTACCGGCGGGTGTTTCTTTCCGATGATGGGCGCGCGGAGCAGCCTTATATGATCACGCGGGGATCGGCTCCGGCAGTGGCAGCGAGTTCTGTTCCTGACGCAGCGGCAGCGCCGGCGGCTGCGGCGAGTGAGCCTGCGGCGTCGCGGGCGAAGCGGCGAGTGTCAGAAGGCAGCGGCGGTGGACGCGGACCGAATCCGAACGTGGGGGCGGCGCCTCCGAATCATTAGTTGAATCGGGAGTAGAATCGGGGGGTGCGTTTTGCCACCTTTCTCTTTTTTGCGCTGGCTGCGGTTTCAGCGGCACAGCAGCAGGATAATGCCACTACTGTTTGGGTGAATGTGCCTAAGCCGGGGAGCCTTCCCGCTGGAGTCACGCACCACACGTATCGCAGTGCCTCGATGGGGCACGATGTGGGGTACTTGATTTATCTGCCTCCGGATTACGGGCGGGAGAGCGCGCGGCGGTATCCGGTGATCTACAACTTGCATGGCGCGGGCGGGAACGAGTTGCACGGGCAACTGGCGGCGGAGATTTTGCAGGAAGGGATTCTGAGCAAACGCTGGCCTCCGATGATCCTGGTGTTTCCCAACGGCGGGCGGTTCACGTTGTACAAAGATTCGCATGATGGCAAGTACATGGGGGAGACCACGGTCATCAAGGAACTGATTCCGCATATCGACAAGACGTATCGCACGATTGCTTCGCGCGCGGGGCGGGCGATTGAGGGATTTTCGATGGGCGGGCGTGGATCGACGAAGCTGGCGATGAAGTATCCGGAGATGTTCTGCTCCTTGTTTAATCAGGCGGGGAATGTGTATCACGTTTCCGAGCAGCCTTCGAATGCGTATCTGGGGCCGGATCGGGCGCGGTATGTGGAGAATGATGCGTATCTGCTGTTGAAGAAGAACCTGGGGCAGATCAAGGGGAAGATGCGGATCCAGATTGCATGCGGGACGCAGGATGACGGGCATATCAAGACTGTCCGGGAGTTTCACCAGGCGCTGCTGGAGGCGGGCGTGGATCATACGTATTTCGAGATTGAGGGATTGGCGCACAAGCAGACGGAGATGCTGCAGCTTTATCGGACGATCTGGTTTGATTACCATGTGGAGTCGTTCCGGTGGAACAGCCGGTGAGTCTACACTGATGGGAGTGAGTCACGAGTCGAACGCCGAACATATGCGACTGCTGGTGGAGAAGCTCCAGCAGTTGGAGGACGGACTGCGCAAGGGCGGTGGGCCGTCGAAGATTGAGAAGCAGCATCGGGACGGGAAGCTGACGGCGCGGGAGCGGATTGCTCGGCTGATGGATCGCGGGACGATGTTTCTGGAGATCGGGCTGCTGGTGGCGCACGATCAATACAACGGACAGGCTCCGGCGGCGGGTGTGATTACGGGGCTGGCTCGGATTGAGGGACGGCCGGCGGTGATTGTGGCGAATGATGCGACGGTGAAGGCTGGGGCTTGGTGGCCAGAGACGATCACGAAGATTCTGAGGGCGCAGGAAATCGCGATGCGGGCGCGGGTTCCGATTGTGTATCTGGTGGATTCGGCGGGTGTGAATCTGCCGCTGCAGGATGGGATATTTCCGGGTCAGTATGGAGCGGCGCGGATCTTTTATTACAACTCGCTGATGCGGCGGCGGCTGAAGGTTCCGCAGATTGCTGCGGTGATGGGGCCGTGCATTGCGGGCGGGGCGTATTTGCCGGCGTTGAGCGATTGCATCTTCATGGTGGACAAGACGAGCTTCATGGGGTTGGGTGGGGTGAACCTGGTGAAGGGTGCGACGGGACACAAGGTGGATGCGGAATCGCTGGGCGGTGCTACGATGCACACGACGACGAGCGGCGTGGCGCATTATGTGGCGAAGGACGATGGGCATTGCCTGGATTTGATCCGGCAGAAGTTTCGTGAGATGCGGGCTGCGCCTACGGCGGTGAAGGGGGCACCGGCGGCGAAACCGGCGGAGGGTTTGTATGAAGTGCTGCCTGCCGATCACCGGCTGCCGTATCCGGTGGATGAAGTGGTGGGGCGGCTGGTGGATGGCGAGGATTATCTGGAGTTTCAGCCCGCGCACGCGCCGGAGATTTTGTGCGCGAATGCGCGGATTCATGGGCATGCGGTGGCGTTGATCGCCAACCGGCGGGGTTTTTTGAAGCAGGACGGGAAGCCTCGGATTGGCGGGATTGTGTATACGGAATCGGCGCGCAAGGTTTCGTATTTTGTGGAAGCGGCGGATCGGGCGGGGACTCCGATTTTGTACTTGCAGGATGTGAGCGGGTTCATGGTGGGTCCGGACGCCGAGGCATCGGGGATCATACGTGCGGGGGCGGAGATGGTGGAATCGATGGCGTGCGTGACGGTGCCGAAGATTCTGCTGGTGCTGAACCATGCTTCGGGCGCGGGGTATTACGCGATGGGCGGGCAGGGGTTTGATCCGCACTTCACGTTCAGTTGGCCGACGGCGCGCATCGGAGTGATGGAAGGCGATTCGGCGATACAGGCGGTGTACGGGCCGGAGTTGGACAAATTGAAGACCGCGGGCGAGCCGGTGCCGGCGGAGTTGCAGGAGCGGATTGATAAGACTCGCGCGGATTACGAGCGGTGGCTCGATTCGTTTCATGCGGCCTCGCGCGGGCATTGCGATGCGATGCTGGATCCGCTGGCGACGCGGCGGACGCTGGCGTTTGTGCTGGAGTTTCTCGCTTACAGCGGGCATCGCGAGCATTTGGTATTGGAGACACTACGATGATTCGGATCGCCAATGGGCAGGGTTTTTGGGGCGATTGGCTGGAGGCCCCGGTACGGCTGGTGGAGCAGGGTCCGATTGATTACCTGGCGCTGGATTACCTGGCGGAGGTAACGATGTCGATTGTGCAGAAGCAGAAGCTGGCCGATCCGGCGCTGGGGTATGCACGCGATTTTCCGCCCTTGATCGGGCGCATTGCGCAGCGGATTCGCGAGCGCGGGATCAAGGTGGTGGCGAATGCCGGAGGTGTGAATCCGGTGGCTTGCGCGCGGGAGGTGCGTCGGCTGGCTCCGGAGCTGAAGGTGGCCGTGGTGCTGGGCGATGATCTGTATGACCGCGTGGGCGATCTGCTGGGGCGCGGGCATGCGATGAAGAACATGGACACGGGGGAGCCGCTGGCTGCGATTCGGGATCGCATTCTGAGCGCGAATGCGTATATCGGGGCGTTTCCGGTGGCGGAGGCTTTGGCCACGGGCGCGGATGTGGTGATTGCGGGACGGTGCACGGATACTGCGCTGGCGCTGGCTCCGATGATTCACGCATACGGCTGGCGCGAGGATCAGCACGATTTGCTGGCGGCGGGGACGATTGCGGGACACATCATTGAATGCGGGGCGCAGTGCACGGGTGGGAATTGCCAGGTGGACTGGGAGCGGATTCCGGACATGGCGAATATCGGCTATCCGATTGTGGAGGCCGAGTCCGATGGAACGTTTGTGGTGACGAAGCATGCGGGTACGGGCGGGCGCGTGCATAGCGATGTGGTGAAGGAGCAGTTGCTGTATGAACTGGGCGATCCGCGGAATTACATTACGCCGGATTGCGTGGCGGACTTTACGTCGATCAGGCTGGAAGATGTGGGGCCGGATCGTGTGCGGGTGAGCGGGATACGGGGCGGCGGGCGTCCGCCGATGTTGAAGGTGAGTATTAGTTACGCGTGGGGTTTTAAGGCGATCGGGACGCTGGTGTATTCGTGGCCGAAGGCTTTGGAGAAGGCTCGGGCGGCGGATGCGATTGTGCGGGAGAGGCTGCGGGCTTTAGGGCTTCGCTTCGATGAAATTTATACGGAGTATTTCGGGGTGAATGCGTGTCACGGACCGGCGGCGGTGGAGGTGGCGGATCCGGCGGAGGTGCAGGTGCGGATCGGCGTGCGCGGTGCGGATCGCAAGGCTGTGGACCGTTTCACGCGGGAGTTGGTGCCGCTGGTGTTGAATGGGCCGCCGACAGGGACGGGGTTTGGCGACGGGCGTCCGCCGGTGCGCGAGGTGGTGGCGTATTGGCCGGCGCTGCTGGATCGGAGCGAGATATCGACGCATGTGGAGGTGGTGGGATGAAGCTATCGGAGATTGCGCACACGCGGTCAGGGGATAAAGGGGATACGGTGAATATCGGGGTGATTGCGTATCGCGCCGAGGATTATCCGGTGCTGGTGCGCGAAGTGACTGCGGAGCGTGTGAAGGCTCACTTCGGCGAGTTGGTTAGGGGCAAGGTGGTGCGGTTTGAATTGCCGAATTTGGGGGCGCTGAATTTTTTGTTTGAGGAGGCGCTGGGGGGCGGTGGGACGTTGTCGTTGCGGGTGGATGCGCAGGGGAAGACGTTTGGGGCGGCGTTGTTGCGGATGGAGATTGAGGGGAATGTGGTGCAGTCATTGTTCAGCCAGGCGTGATTTCTGATTTGGGGGCAGAGATGAGTGCAGGTGGTAGGATGTGAGGACGGAATCCGCATGTCCTTGGAATCGATAGCGCACTACCGCATCACCGGCAAACTCGGTGAAGGCGGCATGGGAGCTGTCTACCGCGCCACCGACACTAAGCTCAACCGCGACGTGGCGGTCAAGGTCCTACACGACGCATTCGCCCATGATGCCGACCGGCTCATGCGCTTCACGCGCGAAGCACAAGTACTTGCTTCGTTGAGCCACCCCAACATCGCCAGCATCTTCGGCATAGAAGAGCACGCCATCGTAATGGAACTGGTGGAAGGGCCGACGCTAGCCGACCGCATCGAAGCCGGCAAGATCCCGCAAGACGAAGCGCTGCGCATTGCCTGTCATGTAGCCGAAGCGCTTGAAGCTGCGCACGAAAAGAATGTAATCCATCGGGACCTCAAGCCAGCGAACATCAAAGTCACGCCCGAAGGAACCGTTAAAGTGCTCGACTTCGGGCTGGCAAAACTCGCCGACCCGCGCGAAACCGCCGAGAAATCACACTTGGCGCCAACGATCGTGAAAGGCCAATCGCCCACGATGGCGGGCATGATCATGGGCACCGCCGAGTACATGAGCCCCGAACAGGCCGCAGGCAAGCCAGTAGACAAACGCACCGACATTTGGGCATTCGGCGTTGTGCTGTGGGAAATGCTGGCAGGCCGCCGCATGTTTACCGGCGAGAACGTGGTACACATCCTGGCGGACGTCCTGCGAGCGCCCATCGATCTCAGCGGATTGCCGAACGAGACGCCGCAAGCGATCCGCGGCCTGTTGCTGCGGTGTCTGGATCGCGACATGAAAAGCCGCCTGCGAGATATCGGTGAAGCGCGTCTGGCCATCGAGAAGTATCTTGCAAACCCGGCGAGCGATGCTGTTCCTTCTACGCGGCCTGCGGCCAGCGCTGTGCAAAGCAAAACGGCATGGGCAGCCGCTGCGGTGATGGGACTGATCGCCGCTATTGGAGGCGTCATCTGGTGGTCCACCAGCCGGCCCATCGACCGGCCGTTAATACAACTCGAAGTTGATCTCGGGGCCGATGTTTCACTTGGCTCCCCGGTGGGCCCCAACGTAATCTTATCCCCGGATGGCTCGAGGCTGGTGTTCGTGTCAAAGTCACGGCTCCTCACCCGCCGCCTCGATCAACCGAAAGCCATCGAATTACCGGGAACCGAGGGCGCCTTCGCTCCGTTCTTCTCTCCGGACGGGCAATGGATTGCCTTTTTTGCGGCGTCGAAGTTGAAGAAGATTTCCGTGGAAGGCGGCTCCCCGATCGTGTTGTGCGACGTGCCATCCGGGCGTGGCGGCACTTGGGGCGAGGATCACAACATCATTGCCTCGCTCGACCAAGGCAGTGGGTTATCGCTGATTCCCGACACGGGAGGCGTACCCCAGCCGCTCACCGAAATCACACAACGAGAGAGCCGTCATCGCTGGCCCCAAATTCTGCCCGGAGGCAAAGCAGTACTGTTCACTGCGAGCAGTTCGATGGGAGTGGATGGCCGCATTGAGGTCCTGTTTTTCAAGGATCGCCGTAGAGTCACGGTTCAGCAGGGTGCTATCTACGGACGCTATGTGCCCGGCCCCAATCGGTTCTTCTCGTCTGCAGCGGGCCATCTTCTTTATGTGAGCAAAAGCACCCTGTTCGCGGTGCCCTTCGATCCCGATACAGCGACACGGCTTGGAACCGCAGCGCAAGTACTGCAAGACGTTGCTAACGTCCCGGTCAACGGCAGCGCGCAGTTCGATTTTTCTCAATCCGGTACCCTTGTCTACAGAAACGGCGGCGATACGGCGACAGTCACGTTGCAGTGGCTAGATGGCGCGGGCAAACTGCAACCGCTTTCAGTCAAGTCGGGACATTACGGCTACCCTCGCATATCGCCGGACGGCAAGTTGGTGGCGTTGACCGAAGCCTCAGAAGGTAGCAACAACATAGTGACTTACGATTGGCAGCGTGATGCCAAGACCAGGGTGGCCGGCGGTGTATCCTCAAACGCCGTGTGGAGTCAAGATGGCCGCTATCTCGTGTTCCGCTCTGAGACGGGCATCTCTTGGGCGCGCGCCGACGGATCGAGCAATCCGGAACCCCTCACCAACAGTAAGTTTGCGCAGATTCCGTCGTCTTATGCGCCGGATGGCAAGCGGTTGGCGTTCACGCAGCAAGGTTCCAATGGGCTGGACATCTGGATCGTACCGGTGGAAGACAATGGCAAGGTACTCCGAGCTGGACAACCGGAGGCCTTTCTTCAGACCCCGGCAAATGAGATGAACCCTGCATTTTCCCCTGATGGCCGATGGATCGCCTATCGTTCCTTTGAGTCGGGGACCGGCGAAATCTATGTGCGGTCCTTTCCCGATAATGGTAGCAAGTGGCAAGTCTCCAACAGCGGCGGGGTGGTCGCGGTCTGGGCGCCCAATGGACGTGAGTTGTTCTGGCGCACCACAGAGCAGCAGATCATGGTAGCTGGTTACACGGTGAAAGGAGATTCCTTCGTGCCGGACAAGCCACGCCTGTGGTCCGAAAGAAGGCTCGCCGATACCAGTGTTCTTCAGAACATGGACATCGCCCCCGATGGCAAACGCCTCTTGGTGCTGATGCCCGCTGAGGGGCCAGAGGCCCAGCGATCGAGTAGCCACGTAACCTTCCTGCTCAACTTCTTCGACGAAGTCCGCCGTCGCGCCCCGCAAGGAAAATGACCATGATGTGCGCGGCGATTGAGGCTAGTTAGTATTCGTTAGTATTCGAGTTGGCCGCGGTAGGTGAGTTCTTTGAGGCGGAAGTTGGCTTGGCGGTAGGGGCCGGTGACTCCGGGGATGTAGAGTTCGAAGTTCAGATCTTTGACGGTGGCAGGGGGGCGCGGGAAGACGATGCGGAGGACGGGGTCAGAGGGGGCGGGGGGGAAGTAGCCGGTCACTTTGTAGGTCTTGCCGCCGGCTTTGAGGCGCGATTCCTCTTCCATTTGCTTGACCTCAGCGGCTTCGGAGAGGGCCTTGAGGTTGGGCTCGCGGACGGCGATGACCAAGGATTTGCCGGGGTTTTCTTCAAGGTAGGCGAGGTACTCGTTGCGGGAGCCCATGTCAGGGGCGGGCTTCGTGGGGTTCTTGCTGGTGTAGCGGCGAAGCAGTTCTTCTTCGGCTTCGCGCATTGGCTTGGCGGCGCAGAGGTAGACGGGAAGTTGGGCGTTGTCGCGGAAGGCTGTCGTCTGGGCCCACGGGGAATTGGTGAGGAGTTGCAGGAGGTCTTCGTCAGACCACTCGCGCGGTGATTTGGATTCCCAGAAAGGCGGCGCTAACAGCATCGCCAGTAGCAGCAAGAGGTGCATCGTAAGTCCCGATTTGATTATATTGGCCTTTGCATCATGGGAGAAACAACGTTTCGCAACCGGCGCGCCGTTTCGATTGAAAACGAACAGGTGCGCGTGACCGTGCTGGTGGAGGGCGGGCATATCGCGGAGATCTGCCATAAGGCGACGGGGGTGAATCCGATGTGGACGCCGCAATGGCCGTCGGTGGAGCCGTCGGAATTCGATGCGGCGAAGCATGGCGAGCTCTTCGGCGCGCATGCGGAGAGCAAACTGCTGGCGGGGGTGGCGGGCCACAACCTGTGCATGGACATTTTCGGCGGCACGTCGGATGACGAGGCGCGGGCAGGGTTGACGCCGCATGGGGAAGGCTCGATTGTGCCTTACCGGGTGCGAGTGGAAGGCGGGGAGTTGATTGCGGAGGCGGTGTTTCCGCAAGCGCAGTTGGGGTTTGAGCGGCGCATCCGGCTGGAAGGCGCGGTGGCGGTGATTCGCGAGACGGTGACAAACCTGCTGGCGGTGGATAAGGCGACGGCGTGGACGCAGCATGTGTCGTTGAGTGCTCCTTTTGTTGTGCCGGGGGAGACGCAGTTCCGGGTGTCGGCGACGCGGTCGAAGGTGTATGAGGCGGATTTCGCGGGGGAGTATGGGCCGTATCAGCCGGGGGCGGAGTTCGATTGGCCGCATGTGCCGTTGAAGAACGGCGGGACGATGGATATGCGGACGTATCCGCGGTCGGAACGGAGCGGCGGGTTCACGGCGCATCTGATGGATCCGGGGCGGGAGCAGGGGTATTTTCTGGCTTGGTCGCCGGCGTCGAAAGTGCTGTGCGGCTATGTGTGGCAGCGGAGCGATTTTCCGTGGCTGGGGATGTGGGAGGAGAATCGGAATCGGGATATCGCACCGTGGAACAAGCGGGAGATTACGCGCGGGATGGAATTTGGGGTATCGCCGATGCCGGAATCGCGGCGGGAGCAACTGGAGCGGGGGCGGATGTTCGGTGAGCCCTGTTACCGGTGGATTCCGGCGAAGGGTTCGGTGACGGTAGAATACTGCGCGTTTGTGACTGCGGCGGATGCGATTCCGGAAGAGGCATCGTGGAGCGGCGGTGAAGGCCTGATGCTACGATGAGGAAACCTGTATGAATCGCCGTGAATTGATTCTTGTCACCGCGTCCGTGGCCGGGGCATTGCCTGCCTTGCCGCAAACAGCGGTCTGGAAGCCGAAGCTGTTTGACGGGCACCAGAACGATACGGTGGTTGTGCTGACGGAGTTGATTATTCCGGCTACGGATACGCCGGGGGCGAAGGCGGCGCAGGTGAACCGGTATATGGATCTGATGCTGGCTGACGGGACTGCGAGTGAACGCGAACGGTTCTTCGACGGGCTGGCGTTTCTGGATGGGTATTCGATCCGGCAACACAAGGCTCCGTTTGTGAAGTTGACGGCGGCGCAGCAGACGGCGGTGCTGGAGACGTTCGACCGCGGGGGCGATCCGGCAGTGGAGGTGGGGCATCGTTTCTTCCGCATGGCGAAGCAACTGACGAGCAGCATCTATTACGCCACGGAGATCGGGTTCCGCGAGTTGAACAAGGGCGGGCGCGTTCCGTCGAGCTACGGCTGCTCGCACCCGGAACATAAGAACGGATGAAGAGCTACCCGGATTCGGTCCGGTTCCTGTATTCGCTCGGCAACGAAATCAAGGCGGTGAAGTTCGGCCTGGAGACGATCCAACTGGTGTTGGAGCGGATGGGGCATCCGGAGCGGTGCGCGAAATTCATTCATGTAGCGGGGACGAACGGGAAGGGGTCGACGTGCGCGATGATGGACAGCGCGCTGCGGGCGGCGGGGTTGCGCACGGGGTTGTATACGTCGCCGCATTTGCTGGAGCCGACGGAGCGGATCCGGATTGACGGGCAGGCGGTGAGTGCGGCGGATTTCGCACGGGCGTTTGACGCGGTGCATGAAGTTTCGGAGGCGATGCTGGCCGAGGGGGCGATCGAACATCACCCGACGTATTTTGAGACGGTGACGGCGATGGCGTTCCTGCTGTTTCGCGAACGGGGCGTGGAATGGGTGGTGCTGGAAACGGGATTGGGCGGACGGCTGGATGCGACGAATGTGGTGCGGCCGGAGATTGCCGTGATTACGCCGATTGACTACGATCATGAGGCGTTTCTGGGGAAGACGATTGAGTCGATTGCAGGGGAGAAGGCGGGGATTTTGAAGGCGGGTGTGCCGGCGGTGATTGCTCCGCAGCGGCCGGATGCGGAGGTGGTGCTTTTGCGGCGCGCGACGGAGTTGGGTTGCGAAGTGCTGCGGGCGGGCGAGGTTCCGGTTGAGGTGCGAGGGCGCCGGGATGGGGTGGATGTGACGGTGAGAGATGCGTTGTTCGCATGCCCGCTGCCCGGGGCGCATCAGGCGCAGAACGTGACCACGGCGGTGTTGGCGCTGCGGCGAGTGGGGATTGCGGAAGAGGCGATTCACGCGGGGATTGCGAATGTGCGCTGGCCGGGACGGATGGAGCAGGTGGCGGAACGGCCGGAGATTGTTCTGGATGGGGCGCACAATCCGGCGGGTGTACGGGTGCTGGCGGCGCATCTACGGGAGCATTACGCGGGGCGCAAGGTATGGCTGATCTATGGCACGATGCGGGATAAGAGCATCGGAGAGATTGCGGATGTGCTGTTTCCGTTGGTGCAGGAACTGATTCTCACCGCGCCGGATTCGCCACGATCGCTGGAGCCGGGGAGCTTGTTGAAGATTTGTGGACACGCGCGGGCTCGTGTGGCGGGGTGTTTGAAAGATGCATTGGCGATAGTGCGGGCGGAAGCGGCGGAAGAGGATGCGGTGTTCATCAGCGGATCGCTGTTTCTGGTGGGAGAAGCGCGGGCGCTGCTCGTACAATAGGAATCTACATGCTGAGTTGGATGAGAACGCTGTTCTTTACGGGGCCGCTGGTCCTGTTGCTGACCATTTTCTGGGGGACGCTGGACCTGATCGCCAGCTTTTTCGATTCGACGGGGGACTGGCAGCATTCGATTGCCCAGCGCTGGTCTCGGGCGCTGCTGATTGTGGGTGGGGTACGGGTGGATTTGCGCGGGCTGGAGAAGGTGGTGCGGAACGGGAGCTATGTGTTTGCCTCCAACCATCTGAGCTTTTCGGACACGCCGCTGATGATCGCGCACATTCCCTGCCAGTTCCGTTTTTTGGCGAAGCACGGACTGTTCAAGATTCCGTTCATCGGGTTTCATCTGCGGCGGGGCGGGCACATTCCGGTGCCGCGCGAGGACACGCGGGCGGCGATCCGGGCGATCAATGAAGCAGGACGGATTATCCGGGAGCGGAAGATCAGCGTGCTGCTGTTTCCGGAAGGCGGGCGGACGGATGGAGAGTTACGGCCGTTCAAGGAAGGCGCGGCGCTGATTGCGATTGCGGCGGGAGTGCCCATTGTTCCGGTGGCGATTACGGGATCACGGCAGATCATGCCAATGGGTTCGTTGCGGATGGTGCCGGGGCGGGTGTATGTGGCGATTGGCGATCCGATCCCGACGGAGGGATTGACGCCGAAGGACCGGGGGAAGCTGACCGGGCAGGTGCGCGATCAGATTGAGACGATGCTGGCGGGGCTTCCGAAACCGCCGGCCTGAAGCATCGTACACTGTTCTAATATGACCACCGTCCTTCTGGCCTTGTTCGGTACGTGTGCCTGGGCGCAGGATGCTCCCAAACCCACCATGACGATTGAGGATTACAATCCGAAATCGCTGCTGGTGGTGCCGGAGCATAAGACGCCGCGGGCGAAGTTCCCCATTATCGACATCCACAATCACCAGAACCGCGCCGCCGGTGAACAACTGGACCAGTTGGTGAAGGACATGGACGAGATCAACATGGGCGTGATGGTGAATCTCACGGGAGGCTACGGGGAGCGGCTGGCGAAGAATGTGCAGGCGCAGAAGGGGAAGTATCCGAAGCGATTCGCTATTTTCGCCAACATCGACTTCACGAACATCGACGATCCGGACTACGCCAAGAGGGCGGCGGCGCAACTGGAGCAGGATGTTAAAAACGGAGCGCAGGGGCTGAAAATCTTCAAGAATTTCGGGATGGATTTGAAGGATACGAAGGGCAACCGGATTCATGTCGACGATCCGCGGTTCGATCTGGTTTTTGAAATGGCCGGGAAGCACAAGTTGCCGGTGCTGATTCATACGGCCGAGCCGTTCGGCCTGTTTCTGCCGATGGACAAGACGAATGAGCGGTGGCTGGAGTTGAAGATGTTCCCCCAGCGGGGGCGGCTGCGTGACAACTATCCGCCGTGGGAAGAATTGATGGCGGAGCAGCACCGGTTGTTTGCGAAGCATCCGAAGACGAACTTTATCAACGCGCACCTGGGGTGGATGGGGAACGACCTGGCGCGGTTGGGACAACTGTTTGACCGGCTGCCGAATGTATATTCGGAGATCGGCGCGGTGATTGAGGAACTGGGGCGGCAGCCGCGGTTTGCGCGGCAGTTTCTGATCAAGTATCAGGACCGGGTGCTGTTCGGCAAGGACACGTACCGGAAGGCGGAATACGGGACGTATTTCCGCACGTTGGAGACGGCGGACGAGTACTTCGATCACGACCGGAAGTATCACGGTATCTGGAAGATGTACGGGCTGGAACTGCCGGACGAGGTGTTGAAGAAGATCTACTACAAGAACGCGTTGAAGCTGGTGCCGGGGCTGGACGCGAAGCAATTTCCTCGTTAACATAATCTCTTTTTCGATTTACAAATTATAACGCCTTGAAATGGCGTGTGTTACTTCCGTTAACTTATCGGGAAGGTGTATGCACACGTCCATTCTTCTGTTACACTTCGAAGCGGATAAACACAGGGGTCGCTGGATTTATTGGGCGGAGCCTCGGGAGAGGTTCCTCTAATCCCTATCGGGAGAAGACTGCCCGCGCGCGAAGCTTGAAAACGATTTTGGAAATCCCCTAACACACTGGAAGTGGAACACCTTACATCCATTTCGAAGAACCGGAACCTCTCCACTCAAGCCCTCTCCGACTACCTACCCCAAGTTGTGGAACGAAGCGGCCGTGCTGTGTTTTCCAGCAAGTCACCCGAAAGGAAACAAGTATGTATACAGCAGCATTGGGCAAGATTCGTTACCGCGCTTTCTTCGCCTTTTCGCTGATTTCCTGCCTGGCGCTTCCCGCGCTGGCACAGGAAAGATACGGCGAATTCACAGGAACGGTGATGGACGCCACAGGGGCGGCCATTCCTGGAGCGAAGTTAACATTCACGAATAAAGATACCGGAGTCGCGCGCGTATCCACGGCCGGCTCCAATGGGACTTATATCGAACGCAACATGGAGCCCGGACGTTACACGGTGCGGGCGGAGGCGAAAGGTTTTGCGAGCTTCGAAACGGCGGAAGTGATTCTGCTGGTGGGCCGCACGGTGAAACTGGATCCGAAGCTGAACGTTGGAGCGCTGGACCAGGTGGTAACGGTCAGCGACGCCGCGCCTCTGATTGACACTGGCGGCGTGGCCATCGCGCATAACATCACTTCGGAGGAATTCAACAGGCTGCCGAAGGCGCGGTCGTTCCAGGGCTTGGTGTTGACGAGCCCGTCGGTGAACGCGGGCGAAATCGAAGGCGGCTTCCAGGTAAACGGCGCGAGCGGCGCGGAGAACCAGTACGTGATTGACGGGATCAGCACGAACTCGCTGATCAACGGACGGTCGCGGCAGAACGCGGCGTTCGAAATTCTGCAGGAAGTGCAAGTGAAGACGGCCGGCATCGACGCCGAGTACGGCGGGGCGATGGGCGGCGTGTTAAGCGCGATCACGAAGTCGGGCGGCAACAATTTCCACGGGGAAGCGCACTATTACTTCAACGGGAACAGCATCAGCGCGGCGCCGATTCTGCGCCTGGCGATTGACCCGGCGTCGGAGAAGGCGGCGAAGCATATTCAAGACGGGAAGTTCAAGGACGATAACCACGAGATTGGGGGATCGATCGGCGGACCCATCATTAAGAACAAGCTGTACTTTTTCAGCGCGTTCATGCCACGGTTCCGGAACCGGTCTCAGGACTACCTGTTTTCGAGCGGTGCGGAGCAGGGGACGCTGGAAAACAAGCAGACGGCACACATGATGTTCAACAAGCTGTCGTTTGATCCTTCGAGCCGCATCCGGACCAACTTCACGTGGCTGTGGACGCCGCTGAAGTCAGTGGGACGGCTGCCGCTGTACAACGATTACATTCCGAACGGGCGGGTAACGACGAAGGCGGCGGACAGTGTGAACAGCGGCATCGGCTTCTTCCAACCGCAGAACAACTACACGGGGCAGGTGGACTTCACGCTGAGTTCGACGTCGCTGCTTTCCGTGCGCGGGGGACGTTTCTGGGACAACTACAAGACGACGGGCATACCGTCGGTGCCGTCGGTGGAATGGGCGACTTCGTCGACGAACCTGCCGTTCGCCATTCCGGCGTCGTTGCGGCAGCCGGTGGGTTTCACGAACACGCCGCGGCTGATCAACACGTTCCATGACCTGACGACGCGCACTTACGTTCAGGCGGATTATTCACTGTTCGGGAAGTTCTTGGGCCAGCACAATTTCAAAGCGGGCATCGGGACGTCGAAGACGGTGAACAACGTGAATGAAGTGTATCCGGGGGGCGGTTATGTGCGCGTGTTCTGGAATGGCGCATTCACGTTTGCCGGGTTGCCTCCGGCGCAGCGCGGGCAATACGGTTACTACGAAATCAACGATCGCGGCGTGCAGGGTTCGACGGGGGGCAGGATCAACAATTTCTACTTCAACGACCAGTGGCGGATTGTGCCTCGGCTGACGTTGACGCTGGGCGTGCGCTTCGAGAACGAACAGGTTCCATCGTTCCGGCGGGATATTCAGGATCTGGCGTTCCAATTCGGCTATGGGGATAAAATCGCGCCACGGCTGGGTGCGAGCTACGATCTATTCGGCAACGGCAAGGTGAAGGTGTACGCGAGCTATGGCCGGTACTTCGATTGGGTGAAGTATGAGTTGTCGCGCGGCACGTTCGGCGGCGACATCTGGCGGATCCGTTACCGTGCCCTGGACACCACCGATGTATTCAGCATCAGCGGATCGAACTTACCTGGTGCGAATTTGTGGCGGCCTGGTGTGGATACGTTCCGCGACCGGCGCGTGCCTAGCTTTGGAAACGTGGCGGTGGATCCGAATATCAAGCCGATGCAAACGCAGTTGCTGTCGACCGGGGTGGAGTTCCAGGTTGGATCACAGGCTGTGATCCGTGCCAGCTATGTGCGCAATGATCTCATCCGCACGATGGAGGATCTGGGCGTGATCATTGATGGCGATGAGCACTACATCCAGGCGAACCCGGGTGAAGGCGCGGCATTGACGACGACGCCTTCCGGGGCGACCCCAGGGCCGATTCCGTATCCGAAACCGAAGCGCACTTACGACGCGATGGAGTTGACGTATTCGAAGCGCTTTTCGGGCGGGTATTTCGCCAATTTCAGCTATGTGTATAGCCGGTTGTATGGCAACTACGCCGGGCTGGCGAGCACGGATGAGATTACGAGCCCAGCCACTGGGCTGCTGTCGACGGCGGCGCAGGGCACGAGTGCGGCGGCGCGGCAGGGCGCCAACGCGAATCGCAACTGGGATCTGGACGAAACGCTGTTTGATTCGCACGGCAACCTGGATGTGCGGGGCCGCCTGGCGACGGATCGTCCGCATGTGTTCAAACTGTATGGATCGAAGACGCTGAAGATCAACAACAACAACTCGACCGAGTTTGGGTTGTTCTTCTATGGCGGGAGCGGCACTCCGCTTTCCACGTACGTGGTAACGACGAATCAGATTCCGATGTTTGTGGATGGGCGTGGCAGCATGGGGCGCACGCCGTTTCTGACGAAGACGGATCTGCTGATCTCGCACGAAGTGAGTGTGGGTGAAGGCAAGAAGCTGCGCTTCGAAATGAACATGGACAATCTGTTTAACCAGAAGACGGCACGCAGCCGGTTCAATTATCTGAACCGGGGTGCGGGCGCGGCGGAAGGCGGATCGGCGATCAATCTGGCGAATGTCGATCTGTACAAGGGATTCGACTATCGCGCGCTGATCAATGCGACGCCGGACCAGCGGAGCGGACGTGGCGCGTATGATCCTCGGTATGGGTTGTCGGATATCTTCTCGCCGGGGTTTGTGGGACGCTTCGGGGTGAAGTTTATCTTCTGAGGTTCCTCTGAGGTTCTCGCGAAGCCGCCAAGCTGCAAAGTGCGCAAAGTTCTCCAGGGTTTAGTGCTGGGGGATTTGTGGGCGTTGAAGGTGGCGGCTTTGCGGCTTGCCGAGAGATGTGAAGATCGCAAATCGGAAGGTTCTCGCAAGAAGGGCAGGCCTCCGGGTCTGCCTTTTCGCTTTATGATGGAGATGTGGAAGCACTATGGATTGTGTTGGTGGTGGTGCTGGTGTTGCTGTTGAATCGTGGTGGAGGTGGGTGAGTGCCGCGAGGGCCCGGTTCGGGCTCTTGCCGGTAATCTACGAATCATTGATAGGCTGAGCATATGAGGCTGACGATCACATTGGATCGAGAGGTCGACGGACGTTGGATTGCCGAAGTTGCAGAACTCAATGTGCTGCTTTATGGCAATTCCATGGTTGAAGCAATCGAGCGTGCGCAGAAGACTGCTCAGGAGATACTTCTGGACCGTGTTGCCCAAGGGGAGTTGCCGCCGGACTCCGCCGCTGCTACCTTTCTGGTCGCTGCGTGAGTGTATGGTCCGCCTCAAAGTCGACGCGAGTGCTGGAGGTCTGGCTTAGCGTGCGACGGGGAGATCCGCGGGTTCAACTGGGAGCGCGGATTTTCGGGTGATTTTTTTGGCTTCGATGCCTTTTACGATGCCGAGTTTTTCGTCGAACCAAACGATCGCGCCTGTGGGGCAGCGCTGGATAGGAGTCTGGTTGGCGAGGTTGTTCTTGGAGTAATCCACTACCGCGAGATTGTTGACGATTTGGATGAGGCCGGGTTGGGCATCGGCGGCACAGCGGCCGCAGGCCGTGCAGGCCACTTCGCATTCGCTTTCCGCCATGTCGCCGTTGAGGAGGTTCTTGCAGGCCACCCAAAGGCGATGGCTGACCACGTGAATGGAGAAGAGGTTCTTCGGGCAGACCTCGACACAATCGCCACAGGCGGTACACTTCGATTCGGTCACCACAGGGAGACCGTGTTCGTCCATGTGGATGGCATCGAAGTCGCATACACGCATGCAGTCGGCGAGGCCGAGGCAGCCCCAGGAACAGCCTTTGCCGCCACCCCCGATGAGCGCGGCAGCGCGGCAGGAGCCGAGGCCGGCGTAACGGGCATGGTTGCGGGCGACGTTGGCTCCACCGGCACAGGCGAGGCGGGCGACACGCTTTTCTTCGGTACCGGCGCTGACGCCGAGCAGAGAAGCGATGGCGATGATGTTGGATGGGGCGCTGACGGTGCATTTGCCCGGAGCGGCCTCTTTGCCGACCACTTTTTCGGCGAAGTTGCGGCAGCCAGCTGAGCCGCATGCTCCGCAGTTGGCACCGGGGAGCATTCCTTCCACTTCATCGATGCGGGGGTCTTCAAAGACGTAGAGCTTCTTGTTGGCGATGGCAATGATCGCCGCCAAGACAGACCCGAAGGCGGCCATGATGCCGCCGGCCATCAGCAAATCTTGCATAACATTGCGCTCCCGGCTATGGGGCAAATCCCCCGGCTACGCCGTCCGGACAGCTCGAAGTCATTGGTAATCCATGGCTTGGCGTGACTGAAAAGCATAACCCCTGGTTATCTGTGCAAGTTCCGTGCCAATCTAGAGGCATGTGGCGGAAGACCCTGATCGGATTGGCGCTGGTGGCGGGGCTGGCCGCTTTACGTTTTTTGCCAGCAGGGAAAGCGCCGGAGGAGCCTGAGCATTCGCTGAAGGTGCAGCGGCCGTTGATGGGAACCGTGTGGGGGATGGAAGTGATGCATCGCGGCCCGGCGGAGGCGGCGCAACGGGCGATTGACGGGGCTTTTGCGGAGTTGGAGCGGATTGACCGGCTGATGAGCGAATGGAAGCCGGATTCGCCGATTTCGCAGGTGAACCAGGCGGCGGGGAAGCAACCGGTTGAAGTGCCGGAAGAGTTGCGAGCCTTGCTGGAGCGGTCGGTACGGTTTTCGGAGTTGAGTCACGGGGCGTTCGATGTCACTTGGCGGGGGATGGGGCGCATCTGGCATTTTGACGACAGCTTCACGGTGCCTACGAAGGCGGAGGTGGAGAAGGCGCGGCGGAATGTGGATTACCGGGCGATGCGGATTGAGGGGAATCGCATCTTTTTGCCTCGGCCGGAGATGAGCATCGGGCTCGGGGGGATCGCCAAGGGGTACGCGGTGGACCGAGCGGCGGCGGTGCTGGAGAAGGCCGGTTTCCATGACTATTTGGTGGATGGCGGCGGCGATATCCGGGTGTCGGGGAAGAAGCACGGGCAGCCGTGGAGTTTGGGTATCCAGCATCCGCGAGAGCCTCGGGGGACGCTGATCGGACGAGTGCGGCTGACGAGCGGGGTGCTGGTGAGTTCGGGGGATTATGAACGCTTTCGGATGGTGGATGGAGTGCGTTATCACCACATCATCGATGTGCGGACGGGGTATCCGGCGATGGCCTGCCAATCGGTGAGTGTGATTGCGGCTGAGGCGGAGAAGGCGGTGGTGATGGGGAAAGTCGTGTTTATCCTGGGGCCTGAAGAAGGGTTACGGATTGCGAAGGCAGAGGGGGTGGAAGTGCTGGCGATCGATGCGGCGGGGAAGCGGCATGCGACGGAGGGTTTTTTGAAGGTGTTGGAGGAGTAGTTAGAGGTAGCGGAAGTAGATGTAGACGTGGCTGATGGCGATGGACATCAGCATCAGCAGGAAGCTGGATTTCAAGAACGGCATGAAGCGGATGGGATGTCCTGCGCGTTCAGCGATGCCGGCGACGACGAGGTTAGCGGAGGCTCCGATCAGCGTTCCGTTGCCGCCGAGGCAAGCCCCGAGGGACAGAGCCCACCAGAGGGGCATCAGCGCCTGTTCGCCGCCGAAGGTGGGGGCCATGGATTTGATCAGAGGGATCATGGTGGCGACGAAGGGGATGTTGTCGATGAAGGCGGATAGAATCGCCGAGCCCCAGAGAATAGCGATGGCGGTGACGGCGAAATCGCCGCCGGTGGCGTTGAGGAGTTTCCGCGCCATCCACTGGATGACGCCGGCGGATTCCAGGCCGTGGACGAGGATGAAGAGGCCGAGGAAGAAGATGAGGGTCACCCATTCGGCTTCGGAGAATGCATTGTGGACGTTGTGGGTTTGCTCGTCGGCGGGGCGGTGGTAGTTGTCGAGCAGCAGGAGGAAGGCCGCGCCGAACATGGCGATGGTGGCGGGTTCGAGGTGCAAGGAGTGGGCCGCGACGAAGCCGGCGATGACCGCGGCGAGGACGCTGAGGGATTGCCGGAGCAGACGCCAGTCCTTGATTGCCTGGCGCGCTTCGAAGCTCATCACACGGCGGCGGGCTTCTTCGGTGGTGACCAGATCCTTGCCCCAAACGAAGTAGAACACGGCCACGGTGGCGAGCAGGATCACCAGGACAACGGAGTCAGGTGGACAACGAAGTCGTTGAAGGGGATGCCGACGGCGGAGCCGATCATGATGTTGGGCGGATCGCCGATTAGGGTCGCGGTGCCGCCGATGTTAGAGCAGAGGATTTCGGCCAACAGATAGGGATAGGGTGGGACCTTCAGTTCTTCCGTGATGAGGAGGGTTACGGGGACGATGAGCAGCACCGTGGTGACGTTGTCGAGGAGCGCGGAGAAGAGCGCGGTCACGACGCTGAGCATGATCAGCACGCCGACCGGTTGTGCGTTCACTTTTTTTGCCGACCAGATGGCGACGTATTGGAAGACGCCGCTTTTACCGGTGATGGCGACGATGACCATCATGCCGAGGAGGAGGCCGATGGTGTTGAAGTCGACACCGCGGATGGCGGCTTCCTGGGTCAGGACACCGCACAGAATCATGAGCCCGGCGCCGAGGAGGGCAAGGATGGCGCGATTGATTTTTTCGGAAATGACCAGTGCGTAGACAGCGATGAAGACAACGGCAGCGATCATTCCGGGAGGCGTCCTTAAAAAGATCTGAACGTATGATTCTAGCGCAGAGCGTTGAGAATCTCCCAGGGGGTGACGACGCCGACGAGGCGGTTAGTGTTGCGCTCGACGACGGGGATGTCCTCGTCCAGGCGGTAGAAGAGGAGGATGGCCTCCTTGACCGGGGTGTCGGGGTGGACGGGTTCGACACGGCGGTCGAGGAACTCGGACACGGGGCGAACACCGGCGCTGGCGAGTTTCTCGCGGAGGATCTCCTGGGCGTCGGAGACGAAGGAGAGGTCGGTGAGGGAATCCATGCCCAAGAGGGCTGCCTTGGGGAGGAGAGTTTTCCAGACGTCGGCGAAGTCGAAGGTGCCTTTGTAGACACCATTGGCGTCGATGACGGGAAGGGCGTGGACGCGGCGGTCCTCCATCAGGCGCAACGCATTTCCGAAGGTCTCCGTGATGGAAATGGTCACGGGGCTGGCATTCATGATAGTGCTAACGTTCATTGGCCTTTCAGCCGCCTAGCACCTCGTAATCGCCGGTGCCGGCGAGGTCCTCCAATTTGCTTCCATGGCTGTCGATGTGTTGCGGGATGGTGAGGCGCAGGCACACCAGGCAGTCGTCATCGGTGCAGCCTTCATGCTCGATGAAGGCCGGGGCTTTGAGGGTCAGTCCAGGACGAACGGTATCGATCATGGATGCATCTCCTTCGCGCTGCGTTCACAGTATAGACCGGAACGCGGCGCAGCCCAAGGGGAAATTACTGCTACAGATATCGGAAATACATGTAGACGTGGCAGATGATGATGGACATGATCATCATGAGGAAGCACGACTTCATGTAGCGCACGAAGCGGATGGGGTGGCCGGCGCGATCGGCGAGGCCGGCGACGACGAGGTTGGCGGATGCGCCGATGAGTGTGCCGTTGCCGCCGAGGCATGCGCCGAGGGAGAGGGCCCACCAGAGGGGCATGAGAGCGTCGGCGCCGCCGAAGGTGGAGGCCATCGACTTGATCATGGGGATCATGGTGGCGACGAAGGGGATATTGTCGATAAACGCGCTGAGGATGGCTGATGACCAGAGGATAGCGATGGCCGTGACTTTGAAATCACCGCCGGTGGCTGCGAGGAGTTTTTCGGCCATCCAGCGGATGACGCCGGAGGCTTCGAGGCCGTGGACCAGGATGAACAAGCCGATGAAGAAGATCAGGGTGACCCATTCGGCTTCGGCGAAGGCGCTGTGCACCTTCTTGGTCTGGTGATCGGCGTCTTCGCGGTAGTTATCGAGGAAGAGGAGCACTGCGGCGCCGAACATGGCGATGGTGGCGGGTTCCAGGTGCAGGGAGTGGGCCAGGATGAAGGAGACGATGACCACGCTAATGACCGATAGGGACTGCTTGAGGAGGCGGTGATCCTTGATGGCTTCCGATTCATTGAACTGCATCACGCGGCGGCGTGCCTCCTCAGTGGCGACGAGGCTTTTCTTCCAGACCAGCGCGAAAGCGAGCACAGTGGCGAATTCCACCACGATGATGACAGGGGTCAGATTGTTGACGAAGGCGTTGAAGGGAATGCCCACCGCGGAACCGATCATGATGTTGGGCGGATCGCCGATCAGGGTGGCGGTGCCGCCGATGTTGGAACTGAGTACTTCGGAGATGAGGAAGGGGTAGGGCTCGACCTTCAACTCTTCGGTGATGAGCAACGTAACGGGGACAATCAAGAGCACGGTGGTGACGTTGTCGAGGAAGGCAGAGAGAGTTGCGGTGACAAGCGAAAGCATGATCAACACACCAAGGGGTTGCGCGTTCACCTTCTTGGCGGACCAGATGGCGATGTACTGAAAGACGCCACTACGGCCGGTGATATTGACGATCAGCATCATGCCTAACAGCAAGCCGATCGTATTGAAGTCGACTCCACGGAGAGCGGCTTCCTGGGTGAGGACGCCGCACAGGATGAGAGCGCCTGCGCCCAACAGTGCGAGGATGGCCCGGTTGAGCTTCTCGGCGATAACGAGTGCATATACGGCGATAAAGATGACAGTGGCCAACGCTGCGGCACTCCAGCCAAAGATCACCTGAGATGAGTGAGTTTCCATATAATTTTGCCAATCGAGACGCGATTTTCAAGCTGAGCGAGGCAGGTCAGCCGCCCAGCGATTCATACTCCCCGATGCCGGCTTCGTCTTCCAGCTTGGTGCCGTGATTGTCAATGTGTTGGGGGATTGTGAGGCGCATGCAGACCTGGCAGTCTTCCACCTCACAGGACTCATGATCGTGGTCCGCATCGTGCGGCAGATTCAAGGCCGGAACGGTATCAGGGGTCATCGCAGTCAACCTTCCTTCAGACGAACGAAAAAAGGGCGGCAAGCCGGCGGTCTCTCTCCATAGACATGATATGAGTCTCCTCTATCCCAACTTCGCCGCCCGAGCCAAAACCTGTGGTGTGGCCGAGGCATCGCCGGGGCGCGGTTTGCCCGGATGGATGCACTTGGCGGGGCATCCCTCGGCCGCCTTGACCAATTCCGCGAACGTGCCCGCCTTGGCGTCGGCGATATAGGCCTGCTTGTTGCCGTCGTAAGCAAAGACGAGCTTGTTGATCTTCATGCAGTCGTTACAACTGGTGCAAAGGAACGAATCGATGTAGGGGTCTTCGGAGGCGGCTGGGGCTTCAGCCTGAGCAGGCACGGGGGCAGCGGCCTGTTCCTGGGGAGGCTGAGGCGCGGGAGGCGGCGCTGGGGGCGTCATTGCAGGCAGCGGTGGCAGAAGCACCGCCGTGAGCGACCCGGCCGGCAAAGGTTGGGAACTCATCAACACCGAAACGAGCTTCTGCACGGTTTCGATCTTGACGCGTTCCACCAGCGCCGCCTCGTCCTTCACCGAAGTAGAACCAAATTCCTGGCGCAATTGCGCGGTGGCCGATTCGACGTAAGCGTTATGGATGCCGGCGAGTTCTTCGAGGAGACGCCAGGCGAGGATACGGTCGCGGCAGGCGTCGGCGAGGTCGCGGGTGAGCGCAATGCGCATGGGTGCGCCGTCTTCTGCGGTGAGTGCCAGGTAGGGCACGGCGAGAGGGGGCTCAGTGGTATAACGCGCGAGGTATTCGGCGATGTCGAGTTGCTCTTCTTCCCAACCACCGGAAGGGATGAGACGGAAGTGATCCCGCCAGGTTTCGCAATGAAGTGCCGCACGGGCGGCGTTGGCCGGTTCGCTGCCGGGCAGCAACAGTGAGAACCGATCCTTCCAACTGGAGCCTTTGGCCGGGTTATAGGAGAAGTGGGGAAAGGCTCGCGAAGAGAACAGTTCGTGCCCGACGGGTGCCCCACTGGTATCGAGGAAGACCACGGCGGGACGGGATTGGAGTCCGATTTCCGGGAGATGGGCAGCGGCATGTTCCCACTGGTGGAGCGAGCTCTGGAGCACACAGGCCTCGCGGAAGCCGAGACATTGGTAGCCGAAATCGAAGGTGGCGAAGTCGCCGGCATCGCCGATGGCGAGGGCGACCACGGGGCGGCCGGATCGCATCAGGCGAACGAGCGAAGCCATGTGGGGGCCGGAGGCCAGAGCGGCGCTGTCGAGGGCAAGCACCGGCGGTATGGCGAGCAAATCTTCGGGCTTTGCCGAGCGCCAGGTGACACGGTTCAAGGCTTCCTGATGGCGGGTGGCGTCTTCGTGGCTGTCACATTCGAGGTGGGCGATTCGGAGAGCGCGCTGCACCTCGCTCATGTTCTGGAGCAACACTTCGTCAAACTCGATGGCAGGTCCGAAGGGGTCGTCCCCAACGGCGGCCACGACGTGGAATGGAGCGCCGCCGCGAACCACGTTGAGGTACTCCTCGAGCGTCTTTTGCGCCCATTCGATACATTCACGCCGGCCCGGCGCCATGCCTTTGGGGCGTTGCGGCCGGCGCAGAGCCTTAGCCAATGCCGCCGGATCGAGGAGACTGCCTTCCGCCCCGAGGGATGAGGACAAGGATTCGCTGGTGACGGAAGCCGCGGAATGGCTGTCATCCATGCGCAGCAGGTCTTCGAGCCTTGCTTTTTCGCGCGTGACCTTCGCGACGAACTCATTGCGCGCAGCGGCGCGGGCGTCGCAGAGAGCGCGACCGCAGGTTTCGGCAAGCAGGTTCGCTCGGGGATCGGCTTCGGCGATGGGGACTGGAATCGAACGGCAGTCGTCGAGGCCTTGCGCGGTGAGGTGAAACGCTCGCAATTGTTCTCGCCAACCTCCCCGAACCGCCGTGCTTTGTTCCGCGGATACCGGCATGATGATCTCCTACAAGGCGAACCGGTCGAGGGCGCGTTCCATGGCGTTGAGCTTTTCCATGCTGGTCATACCGATGCCCTGTGAGGTGGCCTGATCGTAGCGGGCGCAATCGTCCGATTTATAGAACAGCCCGATGACGAAGGATTCGTCGTCCTTTGCCAACTTACGAGCCTCTTCGAGGTTGGAAGGATCGTGGACGACCTTGTGCGGGAAGAGCTTCATGGCGGCTTCGTCGGCCTGAATGCCGTCGGGATGGGTCATCACGGTGACGCGGGCGGAGTCGGCCTGGGCTGGGGCGAAGATGTGCGAGGTGTAGTGGGGACAACGCTGGTAGACACGCACGAAGGAAAGGCCGCGGTGGGCGTGGGCGGCTTTGATGGTGGCGTAGAGGTGGGGTGGATGCCAGTCGATGGTTTGGGCGACGAAGCTGGCGTTCTCGATGCCGAGCGTGACCTGAATGGGATTGAGGGCGGGGAGCACGGAGCCTTTGGGGTGTGTATTGGAGCGCTCGCCGGGGCGGGTAGTGGGCGAGGTCTGCATTTTCGTCAACCCGTAGATATTGTTGTCGAGCAGCAGGACGGTGAGATCCATGTTGTAGCGGATGGCATGAATCCAGTGAGCGGTGCCGATGGCGCAGCAATCGCCATCGCCGGTGACGACGAAGATATCGAGGTCGGGGCGGCGGCTGCGGACGCCACAAGCGAGCGGGAAGGCGCGCCCGTGGAGGCCGTGGAAGCCGTAGGTTTTCATGTAGTGGGGGAAGCGGCTGGAGCAGCCGATGCCGGAGACCACGACGGTGCGTTCGGGCTGCAATTGCTGATCGCGGGCGAGGCGCTGGACTGCGCCCAAGACGGAGTGATCGCCGCAACCGGGGCACCAGCGCGGCTCGGCGCCCATGTAATCTTCGAGCGAACATTCGCGCGGCGGCGCTTCCACTTCCCAATCTTTTTTGAGTCCCTGCATGGCGCCTCCTTTATGCCTTTCCCGCGGTTGCCAGCCTGCGGCGCAATTCCTGCTCAATCATTGCCGGAGGCAGGGGGCTGCCCGGCACGCGGGACCAGCAGTCGATATCCAGCAGCGTGCGTGCGCGCAACAGCATGGCCAGTTGGGCGTAGCGCCGCGAATCCTCATTGATGTAGGGTTTGCCGGCTTCGTCACTGTAGTTGATCTCGACGGTGATGACGTTGCGGAAGCGCGAGAAGATCTGCTTCAAGCCGGGCTCAAAGGGCGAGAGGAAGCGCAGGTGCAGGCTGGATACACGATGTCCTTCGGCGCGCAGCCTGTCCACGGCTTCCTCAATCGCCCCCAGAGTAGACCCCCATCCCACCACCAACAAATCTCCTTCGGGGTCGCCATGCACGACGGGCGGCTTCAACGAGCTTTGGAACACGGCCAGTTTACGGCTGCGCATTTCCATGGATTGCTGGTTGATGGCCGATTCATAGGCGACGTGGCTGGCGCGGTCGTGGGCGAGGCCGGTGACGACATGTTCGCCGCCGCGCTGGCCGGGAATGGCGCGGCGTGAGAGTCCGGTTTCATCGTCCCAGGCAAACGGTGCGATGTCGCGGTCCCAATCCGATTGATCCACGGGCGGGGCGAACCAGGCTTCGTTGCATTTGGGCCGGGGGAACGGCTGCTGCCCGGTGGCGAGGTTGGCGTCGGTGAGCACCATGACCGGTCCGCGGAACTCTTCGGCCAGATTGCGGGCGAGGATCATGAAGTGGAAACACTCTTCGATGGTGGCCGGGGCGAGGATGATTTTGGGGCTATCGCCGGGCGAGGCGTAGAGTGCGGCGAGCAGGTCGCCCTGTTCAATTTTGGTGGGCAGACCGGTGGAGGGTCCACCGCGCTGCACGACGACGATGACCAGCGGCACTTCGGCCATCACGGCGAGGCCGATGAATTCGGTTTTCAGCGCGAGGCCGGGGCCGGAGGTGATGGTGACGGCGGTTTTGCCCGCGTAGGAGGAGCCGATGGCAAAGCCGATGGCGGCGATCTCATCTTCGGCCTGATGGACGAATCCGCCGACCTGATCGAAGGCGGAAGCGAGGAAATGGGAGGCGGACGTGGCGGGGGTAATCGGGTACATGGCGCACATTTCCATGCCCGCGGCCATCACGCCGAGGCCGATGGCCTGATTCCCGTTCATGACCACCATGGGCTGGGCGGCCTTTTGGGCTGGAATGCGGAAGCGCTCCGCGGTGTTCTGGATGGCCCACTGGTAGCCGTCATCGAGCAGGAGAACGTTCTTGCGGATGACTCCTTCGCCCTTTTTGGCGAAGCGTTTGGCGATGTCGCCGCGGACCATTTCCATGTCGAGGTCGTAGAGTGCGCAGAGGAGGCCGAGGACCCACATGTTTTTGCCGCGGCGCGGATCGTCGGTGTGTTTGAGGCATTCGCGCTCGATGGGGATTTCCACCACTATGTAGCCGAGTTTTTCGAAATCTTTTACGGCTTCGGCGTATTTGATGCGGATATCTTCGGCCTGATGCTCGGCCCAGGACTGATCGAGGAAGACGATGGTGCCGGGGCGGAGGGCCTTGGTGTCGATGCGGCTGTAGAGGACCTGTTCGTTGAAGGCGACGACGATATCGGCGGTATCACCGGCGTTGCTGACCGGCTTCGAGCCGAGGCGGATGCGGTAGCCACTGGCTCCGGCACGGGAACGCGCGGGGGGTTCGATCTCGGCGGGGATGATCTCCACTGTCCAGATGCCATTCCCGCTGCGTGCGCAGAGCGAGGCAAACATCTGGCCGCAGGTTTGAGCGCCTTCGCCGGAATCGCTTACGATCTCGACGATGTGCTGTTCGATCTGACGTGGTGTCCGGCTAGCGGACACGGGTTCGTTCTCTGCGATTGCCGGCTTCATGGCCTTGTCAGGATTTCCCTCTAAAGAAGACTCGGCGATCCTTCGTGCAACTGGAATGCCAATTCTTGGAATCGTTGGATTTGGAGTTAGTTGTGGCATGACGGGCGGGTTCCATGCACATCCTGCGCATTCTGTTCGGGGCATTTCACCCATCGGCAGCGCTGGTTTTGGCGCTATGGTTGGAATACTCTATCTGCATGGCTTCCCTGGCAATTGTGGGGGTGAACGACCGGGCCGCAGCGGTGTTCCGGCATCGGGGCGCGAAGGCGCAGGCGAGTTGGGCATGCCATGCCGAGGGGTGGTTTGATGCACATCTCCGCAAATAGGTTTACGCGGCGCGAACTGCTGGCGCTGGCCGCTGCTCCGGCGGTGGGCGCGGTTTCCTTTCAACGCGGCATCAACTACACGGCGGAATTTCCCGATGGGTATGGCTCGGAACGGGCCCGGCAGATTCTACGATCGTTGCCGCAATATGGGGTGAATGCTGTCGCGTTCGTTCCTTATGGCTTCGCTCCCAAAGGGGAGCCTGTGGTTCGGTTCAGCGGAACACGGAGCATGGAGAAGGACGAAGCAATCGCGCAATTGAGCGAGGTGGCGCGCGGGGTGGGGATGAAGGTCCTGCTGAAGCCGCAGCTTTGGCTGCGTGGCGGGAGCACAACGGACATCGATTTCCCCAAGCAGTCGGAGCGGAAGCAGTGGTTCGGGCAATACAGGCTTTTTCTGGAGCACTATGCCGGGCTGGCGGCGCGGATTCAGGCGGACTTGTTTTCGGTTGGGGTGGAGTTCGCCCGCATGGCGCCTTATGAAGGCGAATGGCGCAGCTTGATTCAGCGGGCGCGGCAGATCTATCCAGGCAAGCTGACGTATTCGGCGATCCAGGGTCCGGAGTTCGAGACGACCCGATTTTTCGACGCGCTGGATTATATCGGGCTGAACAACTACTACCCGTTGCCGGACGATCTTTCGACGGCGGCGGTGGTGGCTCGGGTGGAGGCGGTGCAGAAGCGGTTCGGCAAGCCGGTTATTTTTCCGGAGACTGGATTCACGAGTTTGTCGGCGCCGCACCGTGCGCCGTGGGATGAGACACCGCGGAAGCTTTCGCCGGAGGATCAGGCGCGGTGCTATGAAGCTGTTTTCCAGGGGTTTTATAAAAAGCCGTGGTTTCAGGGCATGTATTGGTGGAAGGTGGGGACGAACGGTTTTGGAGGGCTGGAGGATGGTTCGCATACGCCGTGGAACAAGCCGGCGATGAAGGTGGTTTCGCGCTGGTATCTTCGCGGCGGACGTTGAAGCCGTTGTACCATCTCCTCATGCGTACTCTTGCCCTTTTTGCCTTGGCCATGCCGCTTCTGGCGCAACTGCCCCCGCACAACAGCACGGGTGTCACGATGGGCCATCTCCACTTGAGCACCACCGATCCCGAGGCGTCGAAGAAATTCTGGGTGGATTTTCTCGGCGGCACGGTGGGGCTGTTGGGCAAGATGGAGATCTACAAGTTTCCCGATGCCATTGTCGTGGTGACGAAAAAGCCGAGCGTGGGCGGCGGGTCAGAAGGGAGCGCGGTGAACCATTTGGGGTTCAAGGTGAAGGATCTCGATGCGTATCTGGCGAAGTGTGAGCAGATGGGTTTTCGCATTGCCGCGCGCAATCCGCAAACACGGCAGGGGTTTGTGATGGCTCCGGGGGAAGTGAAGGTGGAGTTGAGCGAAGACAAGACGATGAGCATGCCGATTGCGCATCATCACATTCATTTCTTCAATCAGAAGCACCTGGAGACGCAGGCGTGGTATGCGAAGCATTTCGGCGCTATTCCGGGGAAACGGCTGCGGTTCGACGCGGCGGATCTGCCGGGGGTGAACCTGACGTTTTCGGCTTCGGAGACTCCGGTGGAGCCGACCAAGGGGCGGGCAATGGATCATATCGGGTTTGAGATTAAAGGGCTGGAAGCGTTTGTGAAGAAACTGGAGGCGGCGGGGGTGAAGTTTGATGTGCCGTACCGGAAGGTGCCGGCGCTGGGGATTTCGATTGCGTTCTTTACGGATCCGTGGGGGGCTTATGTGGAGTTGACGGAGGGGTTGGATAAGATTTAGGCCAGCCACCGGATGAGTCGTTCAGATACTTCGCTAAGATGGGATTCATGAAGCTGCTGGTGACATTGGAGCGCGATGAAACGGGAATGATCGTCGCCGAGTGCCCATCTCTTCCGGGATGCATCTCTCAAGGTGCAAATGAAGCGGAGGCGATGGAGAACCTTCGAGAGGCCATTCAAGGATGTTTGGCTGCGCGGAAAGCTAACAACCTTCCGGTGGCAGTCGAGGTTCGCGAGGTTGAGGTGGAAGTCGCTTAAGTGGCACTACCCGCAATCTCGGGAGAACGTGCCGTTCGGGCATTTCTCCAAGCGGGCTGGAGCCGAGATCGTCAGGTCGGCAGCCATATGATCCTGGTCAAAAAAGGCAATGCTGCGGTGTTATCTGTGCCGCTGCACCGGGAACTTGCTCCAGGCACTCTACGCGCGCTCATTCGCACTTCCGGCATGTCGATCCAGCAGTTCCAGAGCTACCTGTAGAACCGGCATCGTTTCACACCGGCAGGCGCTCAATGCGGACGCGGGCGATGCGGTGGCGCTCCATTTCGGTGATGACGTAGCGGCGTGGGCCTTCGGTCACTTCATCGCCTACGGCGGGAATTCGACCGAGGCGGAAGAGGAGGAAGCCGGCTAGCGTTTCGTAGCCTGCTTCGGACGGCAGGTCGATGCCGTATTGCAGGTCGAGATCGCGAATGGGGGTGGCACCGTCGAGCAGAATGACTTCGGCGGCCTGCTCGACGATTGGGCGGCGGACATCGTGCTCATCTTCGATTTCGCCGAAGATTTGCTCCACCAGATCTTCGAGGGTGACGACGCCGACAACGGTGCCGAATTCATCGACGACCATTGCGATGTGCGAATGGCTTTTGCGGAAGTCGTCCATCAACTGGCTGACCGGCTTCGATTCAGGCACGATCGGCAGGACGCGCATAATGCGGCGGAGTACGAAGGGGCGCACCGAGCGGCGACGTTCGGTGGCGATGCGGCGGTCTTCCCACTCGCGCAGCAGGTCCTTCACATGGATGTACCCGATGAGGTTTTCGGGGCGGCCTTCGTAGATCGGCAGGCGCGTGTACTGATGTTCGTTGGCGATGCGGAGGAGGTGGTCGAGCGAGGTATCGACGGCTGCGGAGATTACCTGGTTGCGAGGCACCATGATTTCGCGGGTGAGGTATTCCTGCAGTTCCAGCATGCGCTGCATGGAGCGTTCGGCGAAGCCTTCGAGCACGCCTTCATTCATGCTGGAGCTGAGGATGTACTTCAGTTCTTCGACCGAATGGCCGCTGGCCGCTTCTCCCTTCACGCCGATGGCGCGGGAGAGGAAGGCGGCCGATTTTTCGAGCACCAGAACGAAGGGCTCGACGATGCGGAAGAAGACGAGCATGGGGGGCGCGACAATCACGGCGAGGCGTTCGCGCTTGTCGATGGCGACGTTCTTCGGCACCACTTCGCCGATCACCACGTGCAGGTAGGTCATGAGCATGTAAGCAAGCACTACGCTGACCAGAACGAGGGCATCTTCCATGTATTTGGTCTGCATGAAAGGTTTGAGCCACGAAGAGAACAGGCTTTTCAGGGTCTCTTCGCCGGTGGCGCCGATGGCGAGGCTGCAGATGGTGACGCCCACTTGCACCACGCTGAGGAGTCGCTCTGAGTTGGAAAGCAGGCTGACCGCGGCCTGCGCACCGACGTGGCCTTCTTCGGCTTGCGAGCGGAGGCGGGAGAGCCGGCTGGAAACCAGGGCCACTTCGCTTGCCGCGAAGAAGCCGTTTAGTGCCACCATAAAGAATAGGAGCAGGAACTGGTAGCCGGTAGTTTCGTTCATTCTGACTGTATGTGGGAGCTGCTCTTATTCTCGCACGGCATAGGGACAATCGACCAAAGTGAATAGAATTCTGCGAATCGTAAACTGGGGCGTGGGCTTGGCCCTGGTGGGTGTGGCTGCGCTCGTCTACTGGTACGCGTACCGGCCGCTGGCGGCGTTGTCGGGGACGGTGCAACTGGGCGTTACAAAGCCGGCGAAAATCGTCCGGGACGCTCAGGGGCTGCCGCATATTGAAGCGGCATCCGCCGAGGAGGCGGCCTACGTTCAGGGCTACGTGCATGCCCAGGATCGCCTGTGGCAGATGGATGCATTGCGGCGGCTGGCCGCGGGAGACCTGTCGGAGATACTGGGGGCGGCGGGTCTTGAATCGGACCAGGAGTCGCGCCGCTTGCGGATGCGGCGGCTCGCCGAGTTTCACGCCACGTTGCTCAAGCCGGAGGACCGTGTGTTGCTTTCCGCCTATGCCCGCGGGGTCAATCGTTTTCTGGAGACGCATCGCGGAAAGCTGCCGGTGGAGTTCAAACTGCTCGATTACGATCCCAAGCCGTGGTCAGTGGTGGACTCGCTGCTTGTGGGATTGCAGATGTTTCGCAACCTGTCACAAGGCTGGAAGGACGAACTGGTGAAGCAGGCGCTGCTTGCCAAGGGTGATCCGGAAAAGGTGAACTTTCTGCTGCCGCTGGCCACGGGCCACGAGGTTCAGCTTGGGTCGAATGCCTGGGTGATCAGCGGTAAGCTGACGGCCTCAGGCAAGCCGCTGCTGGCGAACGACACGCATCTGGATTGGGCCTTTCCGGGACCGTGGTATGCGGTGCATTTGAAGGCGGCGGATCTGGATGTGGAAGGTTTCTCGTTCCCCGGTTTGCCGATGGTGATCATCGGACATAACCGGCATATTGCCTGGGGCATTACGAATTTGCATTTCGATGTGCAGGATCTGTATATGGAGCGTTTCGATCCGCGTAGCGGGCGCTATGTTTTTCAGGGCAAGGCCGAGCAGGCGCAACTGGAGCGCGAGATGATTCGGGTGCGCGGGCGGCAGCCGGTGGAACTGCAGATCTGGGTGACGCGGCATGGGCCGATTTTCCAGACGGCGGGCAATACGCACTTTGCGCTGCGGTGGATTGCGGCTGAAGCGGGCGGCTTCGGATATCCGTTTCCGCGGATCAACCGGGCCACGAACTGGGAGGAATTCCGGGCGGCGGTGGCACTGCACACGGGCCCCGGATCGAACTACGTGTATGCCGACACGGCGGGCAACATTGGCTATCAGGCCGCGGGGCACATGCCGATCCGGCGTAACCATCGCGGCGATGTGCCTGTCGATGGCGCCGCCGGGCAAAGCGAGTGGGAAGGCGTAGTGCCCTTCGAGGCGATGCCATCGGTTTACAATCCACCTTCGGGCATGCTGATCACGGCGAATCAGAATCCGTTTCCGGCGAAGTACGACTATGCGGTTAATGGAAATTTCACGCCGCATTACCGGGCCAACCAGATCGATGCGCGGCTGCGGAAGAAGACGGGATGGAAGCCGGAGGAGATGCTGTCGATTCAGACCGATGTATATTCGGCGTTTTCGCACCGGCTGGCGAAGGATGTGTACCGGGCCTGGGAGAAGCGTGCCCAGGGGAACGCGGCGCTGCGCGAGGCGGCCGTGACGCTGAAGGATTGGAACGGCCAGATGCAGGCGGGCCTTGCGGCGCCGGTTGTGGTGACGCTGGTGTTCCAACATCTGCGGCGGGCGATTGGTGAGCGGGCGTCGCCGGGGCAAGGCGCCGCCTATGAGCAGCAGATGGCGCCGGCGGTGATTGAGAAGCTGCTGGATACACGGCCGAAGGAATGGTTCGCGGACTTTGACCAACTGCTGGTGAAATGCTTCTCTGACGCGATGGCCGAAGGGAAGCAGCAACTGGGCGACAATGTGGCCAAGTGGGACTACGGCAAGTATACCGGCTTCACGCTGCAGCATCCGGTGATCAGCCGGGTGCCGTATTTGGGTAGCTGGTTCCGGATTGGGCCGGTGCCGATGTCGGGGAGTTCGACGACGGTGAAGCAGACGACGCGGCGGCAGGGTCCGGCAATGCGGTTTGTTGCGGATTTGTCGAACTGGGAGCAGTCGCTGTATAGCGTGACGATCGGGCAATCCGGGCAGGTGCTTTCGCCGCATTTCCGCGATCAGTGGGATGCCTATTATGCGGGACGGGCGTTTGCGCTGCAGTTTGGGAATGTGGAGGCGAAGGATACGATCGAGGTCACGCCGGAGTAAGTAATTGGCCTCAATTTGCTCTGCGTTCGACTGCGGACCTTCAGAGGCACCTATGCGTTCATTCGGGGATGCCTGTGGTGGCCCGCGGGCTGCGTTAGGCCTAAGGCGCTGGTCGCGGACCTCGCATCGACCGCTGCCTATGCCTGCTATGCGCTTATCTTCCCTGGCCCAGCGGATCATGGCCGGATAGGCGGCGCGGTGACGCGAGACAAGAAGAGATCGAGCATTTTGCGTTTGTCGACGGCGCGAACGACGCGCACGTTGGCTTCGGCTGCTTCGGGTAATCGGGACGCGGGCGTAAACTTCGTCATCCCGCGGGTTAACGGGCTCGCCAGTTCCACCTCCACCTTTCCGACTTCGAAGCGGCACCAGCCGGGGTGCAGCAGCGCGATCAGAGGGAGCAAATCATGTAGCACGGGGTCGCGGCCCACACGCCAGGTTTGCCATCTGCGGAGCAATCCGGCGAGTTCTATGGTGACGGGTACTTTGGACTCCGTGATCTTGGCGAGATCGGCGCCGGTCAGATGCAAGTCGCGAGTCACGTCGAGAGGGGCCATCACGACAGGCAGGCCGGCATTGAAGACGATGGCCGCGGCACCGATGTCGTTCGCGATGTTCGTTTCGGCCTGGCCCATTTCCACGGCACCGCCCATCAGCACTACGCGTTCGATGCGATCGCGGACGCGGGAATCGGTCTTGAGTGCCAGCGCGACATTCGATAAGGGGCCCACGGTGACCACCGTCAATTTGCGCTCCGAGCGGAGGAGCGTATCGACGAGCAAGGCGACGCCTTTGTGGGCCGCGCCTGGGGGTAGAACATCGGCTTCGGTCAACGCTCCGAACTGAGGTGCGGGCGGCCGGTACTGCGGGTGCAACAGGGCATCGTCTGCTCCAGAGGCAATCGGGATAGAGGTGCGGCCGTAGAGGCGCAGCAGCTTCCAGGCGAGCCGGGCCCGCGTTTCGGATTCAAAGCGGCTGGTGGTCACGGCGCGCACGTCGAACTCGGGGGACTGCAGGAGGAAAGCCAGAGTTAACGCGTCGTCGATATCGTTGCCGATGTCGGTGTCGTAAACGATCGGGATGGGAGGTTGGGCGGGCAAGAGGAGGCCAGGAAGCAAAAGCAACAGCGGCAGAATCGTCATGGTACCCAGCCATTATGTAACCCCATTGACCCCCATGGAACTTCCAGGCACATTGGATGTATGCGGTTTTTGCTCGGGGCGATCCTTTGCGCCAACATCCTGTCCGCCGCCGATGCGGAGCGGGATTTCGCGGGCGTGTGGGTTCTCAGCCACGAAAAAAGTAACATCACAGTGCTGCCGTGGGCGGCCGAGCCTACGCTGCGCATCCAACAGAGTGATTCGCACATTACGATCGGCTCCGATTCGGGCAGCAGGGCGATCGCGCTCAATGGAGTGGCGTCGACGCAAACCTACTCCGGCCACAATCTGAGTTCGATGACGAAGTGGGAAGGGGCCGCGCTGATGGTGCATTCCAATAACGCACAGGGGCGCGGGTTTACGCTTGCGGACCGGCTGCGGCTCTCGCGCGACCGCAACACGCTCACCATCCGCCGCCAGTTCCAGCAGGGCGCGGTGGAACATGAATCGACGCTGCTGTACCTGCGCGAAGGGGCTAGTCTCACGAGCAGTGTTACGAAGGAATCGACGCCGAAGGCCATGCTGGTGAAGCCACAAGCCAAGGCGCAGCCGCGCAGTGTCACGATCCGCGCGGGCACGCCGGTGCTGTTGCGTGTGACGCACACGCTGAGTACGAAGCAAGCTGTGCCCGGACATCGCTTCTATTTTGAAGTCGCTGTTCCGTTGAGTGCGGAGCACACTGTGGTTATTCCCGCCGGAGCGCAGGTGGCGGGCCGTGTGGTGGAGTCCGTGCGCGCGGGGCGGGCCAAAGGGCGTGCGGAACTGCTGCTGCAGTTTGATTCCATCACGCTTGAGAACGGCACGCACCGCGAGATTCGGGCGCGTGCTTCCTCGGCCGATGGAAAGCCTGTTGTCAGTGATGACGGCACAATCCGCCAAGGGAGCGACAAGGCGAGCGACGCGGCAAAGGTTGGGGGCGCGGCCAGCACCGGGGCGAACGTGGGGAACCGCATCCCGCGCGGTGGCGCCGCTGTGGGCGCAGCTGCCGGGGCGGCGGCAGGGCTTGCTGGAGTGCTGGTTTCGCGCGGCGCGGATGTGGTGCTGGAATCCGGCTCGACGCTGGAAATCATGCTGGATCGCGACCTGCACTTCGAGTCCCACGAACTCGCTGCCCGCTGAGCGGCGATACTATCCGTAATGTCCCTCGCCGCGCGCCTTGAGCGCTATTTTGAATTCGACCGTCTGCAATCGAACTGGCGCACGGAAATCCTGGCTGGATGCACGACGTTCATGACGATGGCTTACATCATCTTCGTGAATCCAGCGATTCTCGCCGATGCAGGGATGCCGGTGGCGGCGGTTACGGTGGCGACGTGCCTGGCCGCTGCATTGGGCTCGATTCTGATGGGCGCCCTGGCCCGCTATCCCATTGCGCTGGCGCCGGGCATGGGTCTGAATGCCTACTTCACTTACGCGGTGGTGAAAGGAATGGGCATCGGGTGGGAGACCGCGCTGGGTGCTGTGTTTCTTTCGGGCGTCGCGTTTTTGATTCTTACGGTCACGGGGTTGCGGCAGCTAATTGTGAACGCGATCCCCACGGAGCTTTACGCGGCGGTGGCCGCGGGTATTGGATTGTTCATTGCGTTCATTGGGCTGAAGAATGCGGGGTTGATTGCCGCGCATCCGGCGACGCTGGTTACGATGGGCAATTTGCGTACGCCATCGACGGCGCTTGCGGTTTGTTCCTTGCTGCTGATGGCGGTGCTGATCGCCTGGCGCGTGCGAGCGGCGATTCTGCTGGGTATCGCGGGAGCTACTGTGGCGGCAATTGTCAGCGGAGTTTCGAAATGGACGCCAGCCTCGCAGGATGTTACGGCGATTGCACAGACTGCCTTTCATCTCGATATCGGCGGCGCGCTGCGCATCGGGCTTGCGGAGATTATCTTCGCTTTTCTGTTCGTGGATCTGTTTGACAATATCGGCACGCTGGTGGGTGTGGGGACGAAGGCCGGTTTGTTCGACGCGGCGCACCGCATTCCGCGGGTGCAACGGATTCTGTTCACTGATTCGCTGGCGACGATGTTCGGGGCGCTGATGGGCACGTCCACCGTGGTCAGCTACATTGAGAGCGCGGCGGGCGTCGCCAGTGGAGGGCGCACCGGAATCCCAGCGATCGTCACGGGTATCCTCTTCCTGATAGCGGCGCTGCTGGCTCCGTTTTTCGGAGTGATCCCGGCGGCGGCTACCGCGCCGGCGCTGATTCTGGTGGGCTCGCTGATGGTGTCGCATACGCGCGAGATCAGCTGGCAGGAACCGCGCACGGCCATCCCGGCATTCCTCACCATCCTTACGATTCCTCTTACGTTCAGCATCGCCAACGGGCTCGCCTTCGGCTTCGTCAGCTACACGGTGATCAATGCCTGTAGCGGACGGCACCGCGAGATCAACTGGCTGGTGTACCTGTTGACCGCGATCTTCCTGTTGCGGTTTGCGTGGCTCGGGGCGGGGTAGCGGCGTTACCGCCCGAAGTACCCGCTGAGTTCCACTACTACGTTGGTGGCGCGGTAGGCGTATACGTTCACCTGCCCGTTCGGGCCCGATGGAATGATCGCCGAATTGGTGACGATTTGTCCTTCGAAGGCATTCAACACCGAGGCATTTGGCTGTGATTGGCCGGTTGGATACGCGGTGAGGAACGGCATCGGTGAGCCTCCGGGGATTGCCGTGAAGTTCATGGCGAACGCTTTCGCGTTGGTGGGGATGCCGAGGCAACGGTCAGAGGCTGCAATGCCGATGGTGCGCGTGGAATCGTTCGGATAGGCGGGCCCATCGGCTGCTGTTGTGTCGCTGACACGGCATTGCGGAGCGGTGAAGAAGTACATTCCGTTCTGGCCGTCGTCGGGCGCGAAGTAGCCGTTGATGTCGATGAGGAAATCGGTGTCGTTGTAGGCGTAGACATCAATGCTGCCGTTGGCGCTGGCCGGCACGATGACGGAGTTGGCCAGAATGCGTCCCGATGGCGAATTAATGCTCGACACGTTGGGCTGCGGCCCGCCTGCCGGCCAGATGGTCATGAATTGCAGAGCTCCTTTGGGCACCGCTGTCAAGGATACGGAGAACGCGCGCGCCGTAGCGGGAACGTTGCAATATGTGCCTGCCGGGAACTGGAAGGTGCGCTTCGAATTGGCCGTCATCGAGGGCGGACCGAAGGGGCCGGCGGGCTGCCGGTAGTCAAGGCGCGTATCAATCACGCGGCAGGGAGTGAGCGGATAGAACACCAGGTTCGATGCCGTGGAATCGGTGAAGTAGCCGGCGATGTCGATGATCAGGTCGGCGGTGTTCGAGGAATAGACCTGGATGCCGCCGCCGGTGCCCGCGGCTACGATGGCCGCGTTGGCCACGATCTGCGCATCGGGGGAGCGCACGGTCCAGAAGTTGGGCTGCGATTGGCCGGCCGGCCACACGGTGATGAAATCGACGCCGCCGCGCGGCACCAGCGTCACGTTCAACACGTAGGCTTTGGCGTCAGCGGGGACGGTGCAGACGTTCGATTGCGAGGGGATCAGCGTACGCGTCTCGCCGGGCTGCAGGAACGGCGGCCCGAAGGTACCAGTGCGGCCCTGGTAGTTGTACTCCGGCCGGGTCTCCATCAAGCGGCAAGGCTCCAGGGAGACGAAGCGCAGTGCCGCTGAGGCGCCGGGGGCTGCGTCCTGCACAATGGTCACCTGCGCGGTTCCGACTGTGATGACGCCGACGCGCGAGGTGCCGGTGTTGCGGTCGACGGTGTAGCGCAGCGGGGTTTCGCTGGCGCCGGACTGCACGTGGATCCAGTTCGATTGCGGGGTTGGGGTGAAGGCGCAATTCGCCGTTACGGCGATGGAGCCAGTGAAGAACGTGGCAGGCACATTGTAGGTGGATTGCTGGGTGTTGAATGCGCAGGCCTGACCCGTGCTGTAGTTCGCGGTCACGGTGCGGGCTGCATTCATGGCGACGGTCTGCGGGTTCGCGGTGCCAGTGAGATCGCCGGACCAGTTGAGGAACTGAGCGGCCGAGGCCGTCAATTGGACGTTGGTGCCCGCGTTGTAGAAGCCGTCGGCGGAGGATGGATTCGCCGTAAGGGTGCCTGCGCCATTGGGTGACACCGAGGACGTCAGCAGGTACTGAGTGGTGAAATTCGCGGTGTAGGTGGTTGCCGTGGCTGGCGCGGTTACGGTGTGCGAAATCGCTCCGGCATCGCTCCAACTGGCGAATACGAAGCGCGTCCCGCCCACGGTCTGCGGAGTCGTAGTGGCGATGGTGTGCTGGCTCCCCTGGGACCAATTGAAGACCTGAGGCGCAGTGTAGGTGGCGCCATCGACGACGATGGAGCGGCCGGCGGGACTGGTGGTCACCGTGATGCTGTTGGTGGAGGTAAAGTTGGCGGTAACGGAGCGCGCGGCGTTCATCACGACGCTCTGCGGATTCGTGGTTCCGGTGAGATCACCGGACCAGTTGGCGAACTGCGCCGCCGATGCCGTCAACTGCACGCTGGTGCCCGAATTGTAGAAGCCATCGGCGGAGGTCGGATTGGGTGTAATGGTGCCGGCGCCAACTGGTGCAATGGCCGTGGTCAGTTGATACTGCGTGGTGAAGCTTGCCGTGTAGGTGGTGGATGAACCAGGTGTGGTGACGGTGTGCGAAATGCCACCTGCGTCGCTCCAACTGGCAAAGCGGTAGCGAGTGGTGCCTACCGTTTGCGGGTCGGTGGTGGCGATGGTGTGCTGGCTCCCTTGCGTCCAGTTGAAGACTTGAGTGGAGGTGTAGTTGTTGCCATCCACGGTGAACGAGCGGCCTGTAGGGCTCGTGGTCACTGTAATGCTGATCGTGCCCAGATAGTTCGCGGTGACGGAGCGTGGTCCGTTCATCACGACGTTCTGCGGATTGGTGGACCCGGCGAGATCGCCGGACCAGTTCTGGAACTGCGTGGCGGAGGCAGTTAGCTGCACGGTGGCGCCGGAGTCGTAGAATCCGTCGCCGGAACTGGGGTTCGCGGTGATGGTGCCTGCGCCGCCCGGTGAAACCGATGTCGTCAGTTGATACTGCGTGGTGAAGCTCGCCGTGTAGGTGGTGGAGGAGCCTGGGGTGGTGACTGTGTGCGAAATGCCACCGGCGTCGCTCCAACTGGAGAACTGATAGCGCGTGGTACCGACTGTCTGCGGAGACGTGGTCGCAATGGTGTGCTGGCTGCCTTGGGTCCAATTGAAGACCTGCGCGGACGTGTAGGTATTGCCATCCACACTGAACGACCGTCCCACAGGGTTCGTCGTGACGGTGATGCTCACGGTTCCGCCGGAATAATTTGCTGTTACGGACCTCGGGCCGTTCATGACGACGTTTTGCGGATTGGTGGATCCGGACAGATCTCCAGACCAGTTCTGGAACTGCGCGGCGGAGGCTGTCAGTTGGACCGATGTGCCGGAGTTGTAGAATCCATCGGCGGAACTGGGGTTGGGGGTGATTGTGCCAGAGCCGCCTGGCGAAACGCCCGTGGTCAACAGGTATTGTGTGGTGAAATTGGCCGTGTAGGTGGTGGCGGAAGCAGGCGTTGTCACTGTATGGGAAATGCCTCCGCTGTCACTCCAGTTCGAGTATTGGTAACGGGTGGTTCCCACGGTTTGTGTCTGTGTGGTGGCGATGGTGTGCTGGCTGCCGGGGGTCCAGTTGAAGACTTGCGGGGAGGAATAATTTACGCTATCGACGGTGAAGGAGCGTCCGACGGGGTTTGTGGTGACAGTGACGGCAGTGGTGCCACCGCCGCCGCTGGTGGCGGGATCGAAGATGATCACCTGGTAGGTGTAGGAGGACTGCGGCGCACCGGTGATGCCGCTGATGGTGACGGTGATGGTAGTATCGCTGGCGGGCGTGCCGGAAGGAGTTCCTGTCCAAGTCCACACGAGGGTGTTTTCACCGTAGCCTGCGTCGTTGTTGGTTGTTTCTTTCGTCACGCCGGAGGACGATCCATTCATTGTCACCGTGGCGCCGGAAAAATTCGCTCCCGGATAGGCGAATGACCAGCGGGCGAACACTTTCTGATAGGGCACATAGCCCTTTGGCGGCCACGCGACGTAACCATCGCGTGTGGCGGGGCGGGGATCGAAGGTATGTCCGTCGAAGACCCAGAGGGCATTGGCGTAGGGATAGCCGGTGGGATAATTGCCGGTCTGGTCGACATCACCGGTGCCCATTTGCTGGGTCTGGGGGTGGAGGATCCAGCGGCGGTGGCCGACGAAGTAGTTGCTGGCGCCTTGGTCGTCAATGTACTGGGAAACGCAGCCGGGTTCGGGAGTAATGTTCCAGGAGTAGCAGAGGTTGGAATTACCGGCGGCATCAATGCCGGCTGCGTTGGCGCAGGGCCAACCGAGATCGGGGGTGTGATTCAAGGCGCGGGCGGCGCTCATCATCAGGGCGGCGCGCTGGTCTTTTGTATTGTAGGTGTCATTCAGCGTGATGCCATCAGGGACTCCGGCCATGGAGCGGAACCAGTTGATGCGGGCGGCGGCGCTGGTGCGCCAAGCGGTAGAGGTAGTGCCTTCGGTGCAGCCGGAGACCGCGCCGGTCCACGACATAGAAACCGAGGTGAAGGTATTGAGATATGCCTGACGGACGGTCTCGCGGTTCGAGGTGTCGTACCAGGCGCCGCGTTCCTGGGTAGCGGCGCGCTCCTCTGCTTTGTGACCTAGGGGCGGCATCAACCTTGGGGCCGGTCCCAACTCCACCAACTGCGCCCCGAGAAGCGCGGGTAGCAAAAAGGTGCACCATTTCATGACCTAACTGTATCGCCAATTATCGTTGAGCGCTTTAGGGGCGTGGAAAACCGGCGGTCGCCAGAAGGCATAAAATAGAGCTGATATGCGAATCCTCACCGCTGCACTGACCGCGTCGTTGCTGTTGGCACCGTCCGCGCTCCCCAAAGACAAGCCGGAAAAAGGCTTCAAAGCCCTTTTTAACGGCAAGGATCTCGATGGCTGGACAAAAGCCAAAGAAAACGAAGGCACCTTCTCTGTCAAAGATGGCGCCATTGTCGCCAGCGGCCCGCGCTGCCACCTTTATTACACGGGCAAAGTGGACAACCACAACTGGAAAGACTTCGAACTGAAGGTTGACGTGATGACGCTGCCCAGCTCGAACGGCGGCATCTATTTCCACACCGAATACCAGGAGAACAACTGGCCATCGAAGGGGTTTGAAGTTCAGGTGAACAACTCGCACACCGACTGGCGCCGGTCCGGCGGTTTGTATGCGGTGGCGGACAACAAGGAAAAAGTGGCTGACGACAACAAGTGGTTCACGGAGCACATCGTAGTGAAGGGCAACCACGTCACCATCTACGTGGACGGGAAGAAGACTTCGGAATGGACGCAGCCCGCCGATTGGAAGGGCGCGAATAACATGCCAGGCCGGGTGATCAGTTCCGGGACCGTTGCCCTGCAGGGCCACGACCCGAAGTCCACCATCTACTACAAGAACATCCGAATCAAGGCCCTGAAGTAACTGTCCCAACAATGATAGGATTGAGCCCAGAGCAATGCACTGGGCTCTTCTCCTTACTGCCGTCACGCTGGCGGGCGCTCCGCCCGATCCGCGCCTTATTTCTGTCTATCCCACCACCGGCAAAACAGGCTCCACGTTCGTCGCCTCCATCCGCGGGAATGCGATCGCAAAATGCACCGGGGTTCACGCTCCGGGTGCGCCGCTCACATTCGCCGTGGAAGGTGTCTCCAAGGACAAATCCATCGACGTGGTGAAACTCCAAATCACCGTGCAAGCGGGGGCGAAACCAGGCCCGTACGCCCTGCGACTGATCACGGCAAACGGCGTGTCGAACGCGCTCACGCTGCAGGTGACGGATCTTACGCTGATCGAAGAGCCCGCGGGAACTCATGAGACGCCGGAGACCGCCATCGCGATTTCCTCTCTGCCCGTTGTCTTCAACGGGAAGATTGCGGAGCGAGGCGAATCCGACTATTACACCTTCCAGGTGAACGCGGGCGACACGCTGACGTTCACCGCCGGGTCGGGATTGCCGGCGCCAGGCGCGCCTGGAGGCAACGCCCGCGGCTTCGATCCATCGTTGACCCTGTATGAGCCTGGCTCCAGTTGGTTCGAAGAGAAGCGGTGGAACCGCCTCGCCTTCAATGACGAACCTTTGTGGGTGATCGGGCGCAACACCGATGCGGCGCTTGCTTATCGCTTCCGAAAGGGAGGCACATACGTTCTGCGTGTGGAGGCTTTTTCCGGACAAGGCGGCCCTGATTACGGCTATCAACTGATGGTGCGGCAGGGCGACGTGTTGCCGCCGAGCGAACCATCGACCTCCGAGTGGGAGGAACGGTCTTACACGCGCCGTCTCTCGCACGACCGGATGAGTGAGATTGCGGCGCGGGGCGAAGCGAAGAAACATGCGGCGATTGAAACCTACCGGTCCAAACTTTCTTTGCCGGGCATGCTGGAGGGGGCCATCGCGGAGCCTGGCGAAACGCATCAGGCGAAGTTTCACCTGCCGGCGCCGCAAGACATCGCCATCGAAATCGAGACACCGGATTCTTCGCCGCCTTTGTTTAACCCTGTTGTTCGGCTACTGAATGAAAAAGGGGAAGAGGTGGCTACCAACGTTCAGGCAGGCCGCGGCGCATGCACCGGTGCACTGACTAAATCGCTGCAGCCGAAGCTGACCGTGCCGTTACGCGATACGGGTGACTACACGGTGGAAGTGCGAGAGGTGACGGCCGATCTGGCCGGGCCGCAATTCCGTTACCGCGTGCTGGTGCGCCCGCAGATTCCCCACATCGGCCAAGTGCGCATCACCGAGGACCACGTCAATCTTTACCCTGGTGAAGCGAAGACGGTACGGGTGGTTTTTGATCGCGAAGAAGATTTTCGCGGCGCGCTGGCGGTTTCCGTGGAAGGCTTGCCGGCTGGGGTGGAAGCGCTGGCCAGCGCCGATTTCGAACCGGACAAAGATGCTCCGCTGAGCGCGGGGAAGCGCGAGCGGTATCAGGCGCGGACGGAGCGCACGGTGGTCGCGTTCAGCGCAGTGGATGATGCGCAAGTGACGCCACAACCCGTCCTCATCCGCCTGGTGGCGCGGGCGATCGCGGGCAACAAGCCGGGCGCAATTATTGCCCGTAAGGAGATTCCGTTGATGGTGGTATCGAAGCCATGAAATTTGTACTGCTGGCATGCTTGACTACTGTGGCGCTAAGCGCCCAGCGCCCCGTTTCTTTGCGCGTGTATCCGGAACAGGCTCAACTGAAAGGCGCGAAGGCATCGCAGCAGTTCCTGGCCATCGCCACGTTTTCCGATGGAGCGGAACGCGATGTAACTGGCGAAGCCATGTGGTCGGCGTCGCAACCGGGGCTTGCGGCCGTGCGAGACGCGCGGCTCAGTGCAGCGGCCGACGGCAAGCTGACGCTGACGGCTTCCTTTCGGGGAACGAAGGCGGTGGCGAACATCCAGATCGCAGGCACGACGGTTTCGCGAGAGCTCTCGTTTACCCGGGATGTCGTTGAGGTGTTGACCAAGCATGGGTGCAACTCGGCGGCCTGCCATGGTGGGGTGAAAGGCCGAGGAGGCTTCAAACTCTCCGCCAACGCGCTGTTCCCCAAGGACGATTACGAGTGGATCAGGAAAGGCGGCATCTACCAGGTGCTGACCAACGAAGTGAAGGGCGAACGGGTGCCGCGCATCAATCTGGAGCAGCCCGAAAAGAGCCTGCTTCTGACGAAAGCGTCGATGATCACGCCTCACGGCGGCGGCAAGCGCTTCGCCGCAGACTCGGAAGACTTTCGCACGATCGCCGCGTGGATCCGCGCCGGAGCACCTTATGGTGAAGCCGGCACGGGCCCTTCGCTGGTGGCGCTGGAAGTTTATCCGCCGATGGTGGCGCTCCCGGTGGAGGGCAAGCATCGCATTCTGGTGACGGCACGCTTTCTCGATGGCCACACCGAGGATTTCACGCACAAAGTGATCTATGCGTCGAACAGCAGCGATACAGCGTCGGTGAATGCCGAGGGAATCGTGACGGGTGTACGCCGTGGTGAAACGGCGATCCTGATTCGTGCCGCGGGGCAACTGGCGAGCGCTTCTGTTGGTGTGGTGGGGCCGCCCATCCCGAACTACCCGCCGATCGCCGGCTTCAATTTTATTGACAACCACATCCTGCGCAAGCTGAAGGCGTTTCACATTCTGCCCTCCGAACTTTCGAGCGATAGCGAGTTTCTGCGCCGCGTTTGTCTTGATCTCACCGGAACGCTACCGCCCGCGGCTCGCGCGCGCGAATTCATCGCCAGCAAGGATCCGAAGAAGCGCGAGAAGGTGGTGGATGCTCTCATCGGCTCACCGGAGTTCGTGGAATACTGGACGTTCCGCTTTTCCGATCTCTATCGCGTGGCAATCTTCGCCAACGGACTGACTCCCAAGTTCAGCCAGAAGTATTGGGAATGGATCCGCAACAACATTGAGACCAACCGGCCGTACGATGACGTGGCGCGGGAGCGGCTCTCGGCGCAAGGGTATGGGGCGGCTTCGCGGCACTTCATTCCCTACAACCAGATTGGGCCGCCGGCGGATGTGATGGCGGAGGAAGTACGTGTCTTCTTCGGGCGCCGCCTGGATTGCGCCCAGTGCCACAATCACCCTTACGAGAACTGGAGCCAGGATCAGTTCTGGGGGATGGCTGCGTTCTTCGGACGACTGTTCAAGGTGGGCTCAGTAGTCTTCGATCACCCCACGAATATGGACTACAGCTCGAAGGACGTGGATGGCAAGGTGGAGGTGCTGCATCCGAGGACGAAGGCTGTGGTGAAGCCTGCCTTCCTTGATGGCAAGCCGTCGCGCTCAGCCCCGGACGCGAATCCGCGCAAGGAACTTGCTGAGTGGATGACTGCGCATCCTTACTTTGCCGAAGCCACCGTCAATCGCATCTGGGGTTACTTCTTCGCGCGCGGAATTGTCGATCCGGTGGATGATTTCCGATCGACGAATCCGCCGACGCATCCGGAACTGCTCACGGCGCTGGGCAAGGATTTTGCCGCTCATCGCTACGATTTGCGACATCTGATGCGCACCATTGTGCTGTCGCGCACGTATCAGCTTTCGCACCGTCCCAACGCGACGAATAAAGAGGACGTGGTGAATTACTCGCATTCGCTGCCGCGCGCCCTGGATGCGGAAGTGCTGCTGGATGCAGTGGTGGCGGCTAGCGGCGTGCCGGAGCGGTTTGCCACGGCGGTGAACGAAGGCAACGCCGGAGGCATGACGCCGGTGGGAACGCGCGCCATTGAGTTGAAGGATCCGGACATGTTCTTCTCGCGTTTCCTGGAGCTTTACGGGCGGCCGAATCGCGGGGCGATTCCTGAACGCAGCCGCCAGCCCAATCTCTCTCAAGCCCTCCATATGCTCGCGGGCGATACCTACACCGAACGCCTCGGCTCGAAAGACGGACGCCTCGCCAAGATGCTGGCCACGGGCGCCACCGACGATAGGGTCATCGAGGAGTTCTACCTTGCTTCCTTCAGCCGCGTCCCGACCAAGGAGGAACTGACTGACCTGAAACAACTGGTCGCCCAGCGCGGCGACCGGGAAGCCGCTCTGCGCGAGTTTGTCTGGGCCTTGCTCAGTTCGCGCGAATTCGCGGAGAATCATTAAAAGGAGAGGCTCGATGCGTCACCCCATATCCCGCCGTAATTTCATCAGCGCCGGCTCGCTCGGCTTTCTCGGCCTCTCGCTGAAGGAGTATCTTGCCGCGGCCGAAGTGAAGATGCCGAACGGGGCCACCGCCAATTCGGTCATACTCTTCTGGCTGGAGGGCGGTCCTAGCCATATCGACACCTGGGACCCGAAGTCGAACTCCAACTTCAAACCAATTTCCACGAACGTACCCGGCATCCAGATCTCCGAACTGTTGCCGAAGATGGCGAAGCAGATGGATAAGTATGCGCTGGTGCGGTCGATGCACACGCGGGGCAACGACCATCCGCAGGCCACGCACTATGTCATCACCGGCCACGAGATTAATCCGGCGATGCAGTTCCCGAGCGTCGGCTCCATGATCACCAAGGAACTGGGGCCGCGCAACGCCGTGCCGGCACACGTGCTGGTTCCCAAGTGGGATCGGGGCCGCCAATATGAGGACTACTTCCGCTCTTCGTTCCTTGGTGGCGATTACGATCCGATGTGTATTCCGGATCCGAGCAAGCCCGATTTCGAAGTGACCGATCTGAGTTTGCCGAAGTCGGTCTCGCAGGCGTCGGTGGACAGCCGCTCGGCGTTTCTGAAGATTGTCGATCGCCGCTACCGGCAGTTAAACGAGACGGCGGAGCACACGAATCTGGACGCCTTCACCGCGCAGGCCTACAAGATGCTGCTGACGCCCACCGTGCGCGAGGCGTTCGATCTCGGCAAGGAATCGGACAAGGTAAAGGAGCGTTACGGGAAGGATTCGATCGGGCAATCGGCGCTGCTGGCGCGTCGGTTGGTGGAAGCGGGGAGCCGCTTCGTCACCGCGGCGGGTTATCACGGCACTTCGTGGGACACGCACAGCGACAACGACAAAGGCCACAAGGATCGTCTCTGCCCGACACTGGATCGTACGTTGACGGCGCTGATTGAGGATCTGGACCAGCGCGGGTTGTTGAAGACGACGCTGGTCATTGCGATGGGTGAGTTCGGCCGCACTCCGGCGATCAACCCGAACCTGGGCCGTGATCACTGGCCGAACTGCTGGTCGCTGGCGCTTTCCGGGGGCGGCATCAAGATGGGCCAGGTGCTGGGGTCGAGCGATGAGAAGGGCTACAACGTCACCAGCCGGGTGGTGAGCATGGGCGATCTGTACGCGACGGTGTACAAGGCGATGGGCATTGATTACACGAAGGAAATCATGAGCCCGATCGGCCGGCCGATCAAGATTGCGAATTCGCTGGAAGACAAGACAGGGGAGCCGATCAAGGAACTGTTGGGGTAAGCTGCGCGATGTATAGTATACATCGTGAGGCGAACGCAGCTCTATCTCGATGATCAACTTTGGGACGCCCTGCACATCGAGGCGAAGGCGCAGAATGCTACAGTCTCGGAATTGGTCAGGCAAGCGGTACGCCAGCGCTATCTGGGCGATCAGCAGCAGCGACTGAAGGCCATGAAGGCTTTCATCGGAAGCCGCAAGGCTGCCGCTGATGCGCCAACCGCCGAGGAAGAGGTACGTGCCCTGCGCCGCGGAACACGCCTGGAACGGATGGAGAACCGGTGACTGTCCTGGTTGATTCCGGCATCCTCATTGAACTCTCACGCGGGCGGAATGAAGAGATCGCCGCGAAATGGATGAATCTCGGAATCCGTGAGGACCTGATCCTCTGCTCCCCGATCAGCGTTGCCGAACTTTGGGCTGGCGCAAGGCTATCGGAGCACGCGGCCCTGCGCGACATGTTCGATGCCTTGGTGTGCGTCCCCATCACTTCCGAGATCGGGCGGCGGGCCGGAGAGATTCTGAACCGCTATCGGAAAAGCCACCATGTGGAGATCGCCGATGCGATGATTGCGGCAACCGCCATTCAATCCAGTGCATTGCTTTGGACGCGGAACCGCAAGCACTATCCGATGAAGGAACTCGCCTTCTTCGAAGAATGACTTACTTGAACTTTCTTTCCACCCCCTGATAGAGCGCGCGCACGGTTTTCCGCATATCCAAGTGGGACACATATGAAACTCGTTGCCGCGCTTCTGCTTCTCTTGCCAACCGGTCAGGCTGCTACGACCACTATTCCTGCGACCAGCTTCGGCTTTTACCATGGCAATGGCACGTTCACGAGCGGCACGAACCATGCTGTCGGGTACTACACGGGCGCGCCTCCCGGAGAGTTGCGCAATTTCTTTACGTTCAACCTCACCGGGCTTGCGGGCAAGATCACGGCTGCCAAGTTGCGGGCGTTCAACCCGGCCACGGGCTTCTCGAGTCCGGACGCGAGCGAAACATATTCTCTTTTTGATGTTTCGACGACGCTGAACACACTGATCACTCTGGCGGGCGGCACTGCTGCGTTCAACGATCTCGGATCCGGGACACAACTAGGTTCGGTCAGTGTTTCGGCTTCGGCCAATGGCACAGTTGTCGAAGTCAACCTCAACGCGGCAGGGATAGCGTATCTGAATTCCGTCAATGGGACCATCGCTATTGGCGGCGCTATCACGACGCTGACATCCGGAGCACAATCGGAGAGGCTGTTTAACTCCGCCTCCGGAGTGATGGTGCGCGAACTGGTGGTGACCTATAACGATGCGCCGGTACCGTGTACCTTCAATCTTTCGCAGTCCACTCTCTCTTTACCCGTGGGAGGTGGCGGCGCGCCGGTGAATCTGAACAACCCCACCGGCGAGAATTGCCAGTGGACTTCGGCCTATGCCAGTAACTGGATCACACTGTCGCCGGCCAGCGGCACGGGTTCGGCCACGATCAATGTCACTGCAGCGGCCAACCCATCGGCCTCGCCACGCTCCGTGGACATCAACATCGCCGGGCAGACGCTGACGGTGACGCAGGCGGGGCTCGCCCCCACATCGAACAGTAGCCCGCTGCGCTTTGCCAGCATGACACCTTGCCGGCTGGTGGAAACGCGCGCCGATTACAACTACGAAGGACGGACCGGCACCTTTGGCCCGCCCTTTTTCAATGCAGGCGAGACACGCACGTTCGTTCCGCAAAGCTCTACTCTCTGTGCCATCCCACCGGCGGCGAAGGCCTTCGTGCTGAACGTCACGCTGGTGCCGAAAGGAAACGTCGATTTCGTCACTGTGTATCCGGCGGGCGAAGCGCGTCCCGACTATTGGACCGTGCGTTCCCCCGATGGCCTGATCGTGGCCAATTCGGCGATTGTGCGTGCGGGGACGGGAGGCGGCCTCAGCATGTACGCTTCGCAGAGTACCGACATTATCATCGACATTGCCGGCTATTTCACCGATGATACGGCTCTCTCGAACCTGGTGTTTTACCCGCTGACTCCGTGCCGCGTGATCGAAACGCGCGCCGCCTATCGCCCGCAAGCCGGGCAGTTCGGACCGCCGTCACTGGCCGCTAAGCAGACACGCACGTTTACGTTTCCGCAAAGCACGGATTGCCAGATTCCGGCGGGAGCGGCGGCGTACTCGGTGACGATCACGGTGGTGCCTCCGGGGGCGTTGCCGTTCCTGACGGCGTGGCCGGCTGGTTCGCCGCAACCGAATGTGTCCTCCATCAACTCACCGAGCGGGCGCATTCTGGCGAACAGCGTGATTCTGCCCGCGGGTCCGGGTGGGGCGATCAGCCTGTATGCCTTCGAAGCCACCGATGTGATCGTCGACATCAACGGTTATTTTGGCGCCGACAATGGAACGGGGCTTTTCTACTACCCCGTGACGCAATGCCGCATCGCCAATTCCAACGATGCTTCGTTCCCCAGTCCTTACGGGGGACCCATCTACGGCGATACAACAAAACGCACCATTCCTGTTCCGGCTTCGAATCGCTGCAGCGGTGTCGCCGCAGATGCCAAGGCATACTCGTTGAACGCGACGGTGATTCCGAATGGGAACTCGATGCCCTTCCTCACGGTGTGGCCCACCGGCCAGGCGCAGCCGAACGCATCCATCATCAACGCGTTTCAAGGGCAGACGGTGAGCAGCGGATTTCTAGTGCCCAGTGGCACCAGCGGATCGGTGGATATCTACGCGTACCGCGCGACGCATGTTGCGTTGGAAATCAGCGGCTACTTCGGGCGCTGAGCCTGGGGAGAACGACGCGGTTCATCAGCAGCACTAGCCCAGCTAGTGCGACTGCGGCCATAGCCCAGCGCAGCATCATCGCTATGCCCGCCGCGTCCATAGCGGGCGTTTCCCAACTGTACTTACGCAGCACGTCGAAGCGCTCTGTCATCCAGTGCCATCCGGTGTGGGCGACAAATGCGGAAAGCAGGATGGTGCCGATCCGTTGGGTGTTTGCAGCGCGCAACAGGAGGGCGAGCAGGGGCGTGAGTACAGCCACCACCAATAACTGACCCAATTCCACACCGAGGTTGAAGCTGAACAGCGATGTGAGGAGATGATTGCCGGCGAATTGCAGCGTATCGCGCAGTGCGAAGGAAAAGCCGAAGCCGTGGATCAGGCCGAAAAAGAACGCCACCATCCAGCGTCCGTGCGCCGCTTCGCCACCTGCGCGAAGGATGTTCTCCACGGCCATGAACACGATGGAGAGAGCAATCAACATTTCCACGAGCGGGGGAAACCATAGCGCTGACGGCGCCCAGCCGAACGCCGAAGCGATGAGCGTGATGGAATGGGCCAAGGCGAACGCTGTCACCACCGCTACCAGAGGCCGCAACTGGCGGCAGGGAATCACCAGGCACAGCAGGAAAAGGAGGTGATCGGTGCCATCCAGGATGTGCCAGAAGCCGTGCTGCACAAAGGTGAGGGCGGCCTGGGTCCAACTGGGATCGAGTGTTGTCATGCCGGGATCGCCAGTGAACTCAAACGCCCGCGTTTCGCCGCTGGGGGGCATCCAGCGCAGCACCGTCACCACCTGGGATGCGAGGTGTGTGAACGAAGGATGAATGGAAAACGTGGAGGCGTCCGATATGATCTGGTATTGCAGTAACACATCGAACAGGACCTGGTTCCACACCGCGTTCTCGCTGTTGGCGAGCAACGGAGCACGGACGTGCCGCAGTGCCTCTTCATAGGTGGCAAACGAGCGGTCGGAGGGCAGCGAGATCTGCGTCGCGGCAATTTGGGGTTCCCCCAGCAGTGCGCCGTTTTCCTCGATTTTCAACGGCTGTGCGATCCACAGTTTCGCGGCGTCCGGTAGCATTGGACGGAGTTTGTCCACATCCAGGTACCCGCCGGCTTGTTCGGGAAAGACCACATCGCGCACGGCGCGCAGGGGGATGCGGACCAGCAGGTGCAACCGTTTGCCTTGCGGTTTGAGGATTGCCTGCACGCGGACATCGGCCGGAATATCGTGCGCGAATGCGCCACCGGCCATCAACGCCAATGCCAGAATAATCAGAGCCACGAATCGTGTATCATAACCTACGCCGATCCGCGAAGAGAGGGACCTGAGTGAACAAACGTATCTGGACTTCCGTTGCCGCATTTGCCGCCGTGTTTGGGGCGCTTGCTATTGGCTCCGTCTGGTTTGACCAGAAAGCAAAAGTGGAGGCCGCCACCGTGCAGGCGCCACGATTTGAAGTAGACCCGTTCTGGCCGAAGCCACTTCCCAACCATTGGGTCATTGGCGCCACGATTGGCGTCGGGGTGGACGCACAAGACAATGTCTGGATCATCCATCGCGGTGCTTCGCTGGAAGAGAAGGAGCAGTACGCGACCATGAATCCGAAGGCCGCCGAGTGCTGCGCGGCGGCGCCGCCGGTGCTTGCGTTCAATCAGAATGGCGATCTCATCGCACATTGGGGCGGCCCTGGCGAAGGCTTCAACTGGCCGGCCTCGAATCATGGGATCGATGTTGACCACAAGGGAAACGTATGGATCGGCGGCAACGGCCGCGCCGCGAAAGGGGCGAAGCTCTCGCATGATGAGAGCCAGATGGCCGCGGCGGGAGCGGTGCACGACAGTTCGGTGCTGAAGTTCACGCAAGCGGGCAAGTTTTTGATGCAGATCGGCAAGCCGTTCATGAGCAAGGGCAGCAATGACACCGCGAACCTGCGCCTTCCGGCGAAGACCATGGTGGATCCGAAGACGAACGAGCTTTACGTTGCCGACGGGTACGGGAATCGCCGCGTGATTGTATTCGATGCCGACACCGGCAAGTACAAGCGGCATTGGGGCGCTTACGGCAGCAAGCCGGACGACACGACGTTGCCGCCTTACAAGCCGGGTGAGCCGCCAGCCAAGCAGTTTCGTCCGCCAGTGCATGGCGTGATCCTGGCCAACGACGGACTGCTGTACGTCTGCGACCGCACCAACGACCGGATCCAGGTATTTAAGACCGATGGCACTTTTGTCAAAGAGAAGTGGATTGCTCCGAATACACTCGGCGACGGCAGCACGTTTGATGTGGCTCTCTCGCGCGACGCACAACAGAAGTTTCTCTATGTCGCCGACGGATCGAACATGAAGATCCATGTGCTGGACCGGCAGTCGCTGGAGACGCTGACGACCTTCGGAGACGGCGGGCGCCAGCCGGGGCAGTTCTACGCGGTGCACAGCATCGCCACGGACTCGAAGGGCAACATCTACACGACCGAGACTTATCGCGGCCAGCGCGTCCAGAAGTTCCTGTTCCGCGGCGTGGGGCCGGTGGCGAAGAAGGAGCAGGGGCCGCCCTGGCCCACGAAGCGCTAGATACCCTCGGAGGTTTATCCTTGCAGCGCCATGCGAAGCCTGAATTGGCCCATTTCCCCCAACCCCTGCGCAACCTCACGCGGGGAGAGTCTGGCGTATAGCTTGGATTTATAGGCTTATCACTCTGGCATATCAATTGCTGAGAGTCCCTCACAGTTTGACGTACTAAACGAAAGCTCAGGAGACTCCAATGCCAGAAGAGACCCTGCGAATTACCGACAACCGCACAGGAAAAGTCTACGATTTGCCGATCGCCGATGGAACCGTGCGCGCCATTGATCTCCGTCAGATCAAGACCGATCCTTCTGATTTCGGTCTGATGACGTATGACCCTGCGTTTCTGAACACCGCATCTTGCCGAAGTGCGGTCACCTTCATTGACGGCGACCGTGGAATCCTGCGCTACCGCGGCTACTCGATCGACGAACTGGCGGAGAACTGTAACTTTCTCCAAGTGGCCTATCTCGTCCTGTTCGGCGAACTGCCCACGCCGGGTGAACTGGCGGAGTGGGAAGACAAGATCATCCATCACACGATGATCCATGAAAACCTGAAGAAGTTCATGGAGGGGTTCCGGTTCGACGCCCACCCGATGGGCATGTTTGTGAGCTCGGTGGCGGCATTGTCGACGTTCTACCCCGAAGCGCGCGACATCAAGAGTTCGGCGAACCGCCGCATGCAGATCATGAGGCTGATCGGCAAGGTGCCGACCATTGCTGCTTATGCTTATCGCCACAGCCTGGGATTGCCCTATGTCTACCCCGACAATTCCCTGAGCTACGCGGCCAATTTCATGAACATGCTGTGGAAGATGACAGAAGCCAAGTACGACGCCAACCCCGTTCTGGCGCGGGCGCTGGAAGTGCTGTTCATCCTGCATGCCGATCATGAACAGAACTGCTCCACGAACACGATGCGCGCGGTGGGCAGCGCACATACCGATCCATATCTTTCGGTTTCGGCGGCGGCTTCGGCGTTAGCGGGTCCGCTGCATGGCGGCGCAAACGAAGAAGTGCTGAAGATGCTGGATGAGATTGGCGATGCGAAGAACATCCCCACATTCATCGAGAAGGTGAAGAAGGGGCAGTGCAAGCTGATGGGATTCGGCCACCGCGTGTACAAGAATTACGATCCACGCGCGAAGATCATCAAGCAGACCGCCGATGCGGTATTCAAGGTCACGGGCTTCAACCCGAAGCTGGAGACAGCGATCGAACTGGAGCAAATCGCGCTGAAAGACGAGTACTTCGTGAGCCGCAAGCTCTACCCGAACGTGGATTTCTACAGCGGAATCATTTATCAGGCGATGGGGTTCACACCGGACATCTTCACCGTGCTCTTTGCCATTCCGCGCACCGTGGGGTGGCTGGCGCAATGGAATGAACTGGTGGAAGATCCGGAACAGAAAATCGCTCGCCCGCGCCAGATCTACACCGGTCATTCGCTGCGCCACATTGGCGATGAGAAGGCCGTGGTGGTGGAACCGGTGAAAGCGGTGGTGGCCACGAACGGTTAAGCGTTCCCCGGCCCGCGCGGGCTTTTCGATAAGATGTAGCCATGCCCGCGGCGTTGTTGGACCGCGCTTTCTTAGAGCGCCTTGAAAGGTTGACCATCCATTGGCTCAGATCGTTCCCCGGTCTGGTGGGTGGGCATAACTCGTCCCGATTTGCCGGCGCGGGCCAGGAGTTCCTGGACCATCGCCACTTCCATCATGGCGACGATCTGCGCGCGGTCAATTGGCGCGCCTACATGCGTCTGGAGAAACTCTTCCTGAAGATGTTCCAGGTAGAGCCCAGAGTGCCGGTGCGCGTGTTACTGGACTGTTCGGCGTCGATGGCCAGCGGCGAGGGGGGCACGAAGTTTGAGTTTGCCCGCAAACTGGCGGGGGCGATGAGCTATGTCGGCCTGGTGCGGCTGGAGTCTATCCACATCCTTCCTTTTGCCGAGGAACTGGCGGACGGCCTTGCCTGCGGAGGGGGTCGTCATCGATTCGCGCCCGCGGCGGACTATCTCGATTCGCTGAAAGCGCAGGGCAACACGCGGTTTCTGTCGGTCGCCAAGGAGTTCGCCTCGCGTTTTCCGCAGCGCGGATTGCTGATTATCATTTCCGATTTTCTGGGTGAAGAGGAGTGGGAGAAGTCGCTGCAGTACCTGGCCGATATCGGGCATGAGCTGCTGCTTCTCCATGTCTTCGCCCCCGAAGACCGGGTGCCGCCATGGAGCGGCGAACTGGATGTGGTGGATGCCGAATCGGGCGAGCACATGCAGCTATCGTTCGAAGACGATGTACGTCAGCTTTATACGGAACGGTTCGACGATTATGCGCGCGGGCTACGCGATCTGGCCCTGCGCAAAGGAGGGCGCTTCATCAGCCTGAGCACTGACACCTCCGTGGAGGAGGCCGTGTTCGGCCCGCTGAGCCAGGCGCAGGCGGTTTATTAATGTTCTTCTTCAACCTCTCCGCGGCGGAATTTTTAGCATTGTTCGGCGCGGTATCGTCCCTGGTGGTGGTGCTGTATCTGCTCGACCGGAGCCGCAAGAAGGTGACGGTTGCCACTTTGCGTTTCTGGCAGCAATCGGAGATTCCCTCGCAGCGCAAGCATCGCCGCAAGATCCAGCAACCGCTCTCTCTGCTTCTGCAGCTGCTGGCGATCCTGTGCCTGTTGCTTGCCATCGCGCAACTGCGGATCGGGTCACCGGACCGTAGCTCACGGGATCATGTGCTGGTAGTGGATGCGTCGGCGTGGATGGGGGCGCAGGGCGCCAATCGCCGCACACTGCTGGATGAGGCGCGGACCGCAGCCATCCGCTATATTCGTGCCTTGCCTTCTTCGGACCGCGTGATGCTGGTCAAGGCCGATGCGCTGGCTACGCCTGTTACGGGCTTTGAGACGAATCGCGGGACGCTGGAGCAGGCCATCCGCGGGATTCAGCCAGGGTCGGCGTCGCTGAACCTGGGGCAGAGCATCGAGTTCGCGGCGCAAGCGCTGCGGCTGGAAGGCAAGCGTGCCGGGGAGATTGTATTTGCCGGCTCGGCTCGCATGATGCCGGACTCGATTACGGAAATGCCGAGCCTGCCTGAGAATCTGCGGTTGCTCCCTGTGAAGCGGGAATTGGAGAACTGCGGATTGCGGAAGCTGAGCCTGCGCCGGTCTCCGCAGGATCACGAGTTGTGGCAGATCTATGTAACGGCTCGCAACTACGGGCAACGGCCGCGGGTGGTCCCGCTTACGGTGGCTTATGGCGGCGCGCCGGTGGGCACGCGGCGCTTGTCGCTGGCTCCGGGTGCGGAGGTCAGTTCCAGTTTTGAGTTCCGCACGAAGGCAGCCGGATGGCTGGAGGCGCAACTGGAGAGCAACGATGCTCTTCCTGCTGACGACACGGCCACGCTGGAATTGCCGGGCGAGGCTGCGTTGCGCGTGGTGGTCTACACGAATCAGCCTGAGTTGCTGCGGCCGCTGCTGGCGGCTAATCCGCATGTCGAAACCGTATTCCGGCCGGCTACGGTGTACGAACCCGATGCGAAGGCGGGGCTGTTGATTTTCGATCGCTTCCGTCCCACGGCCGCGGTTTCGCAGAACGCCATTTATATTGAGCCACCGGCCAATGGGTCGCCGGTGCCGGTTCGCGCCGAGAAAAAGGATGTCACTGTGCACTGGCGAGTGGATCAGTTTCTTGCGGCCGGACTGCGGACGAAGGACATCCGGCTGGAGCAGACATCGCTGTTCAGCGGTGCGCCGGGCGATATGATCATTGCCGAGGCCGATGGTAACGCAGCGATTCTGGCGCGGCCGGGCACGACAAAGACCGCGGTGTTTGGGTTCCATCCGATGCGCTCCACCATGCGGTATGAGCTTGCGACTCCGCTGTTGTTCGCCAACATCCTGAAGTGGATGGCGCCTGATATTTTTACGCGCGTGGAGTTGCAGGCGGGGAGCACGGGCACGGTGTCATTGCCACTGGATGGCGATTATGATTCGAGCCGCGTGCGCGTGCTGGCTGGGGAACGCACCAACCTGCCGTTCACCATCCGTAACCGCACGCTCCGCTTCTTTAGCGGGACGCCGGAGACGGTACGGGTCAGCCTGGGCGATCGCGATGTGGTTTACTCGATGACTTTGCCGGAGATCGGCGAAGCGAAATGGGAGCCGCCGAAGACCGTGCGCGCCGGATTCGCCGGTGTGGGTGGTGTGGAGTCCGCCGCACGCGACGTGTGGCAATGGCTCGCCGTGCTGGCGGGCCTGCTGCTGATCGCCGAATGGGTCCTGTTCGGGATGGGCGCAGCCACCGCGGCCACTACGCAGAAGATTCTGCCGTTCCTCAAGAAGACGGAATCGCCGCGGAGGAAAGCGTCATGAACTTCGATCGCGGCTGGGTTCTATTTCTGTTGCCATTGGTAGCGATCTTCCCGTTAGTGGAATGGCGGCGCACGCAGTTTCATCGTGGACTGATTCTGAAGACCATTGCGTTGCTGGCAATTGTGCTGGCGCTGGCGGAGCCGAACCTCTCGGTGTTTGAAACTAAGATGGCCGTTGCTGTTTTGGTGGATACCTCGGCCAGTGTGTCGACTTCGGACCTGGAGACGGCGTCGCAAGTTGCGACAGAGATTGAGAAGTCTCGCGGCAGGCACTGGGTGCGCGTGATTCCTTTTGGGCGCTCCACGCGGCCGGTGGAGGCCGGTGAATTCACCAATGCCTGGAAGTTGAAACCGGCTTCGGGTGAAGTGGGCCGCGCCACGGATTTGGAAGCAGCGATTCGCGAAGCAACGGCTTCGCTGCCTGCCGGTATGGTGGGACGCATTGTGCTGATATCGGATGGCAAGGAAACCCGAGGATCTATTGCTCGCGCTGCGTGGCAGGCACAACAACTCGCCATCCCGGTGGATACGTTCGCATTGAAGGGACGGCCGAAGCCGGGGCTGCGTATCGAGTCGCTGAGCATGCCTTCGATTGCCTTCACCGGCGAACGCTTTCCGATCGAGATGCTGATCAGCACGCCGCGCAAGACGCAAGCGACCGTCGAAATCAACGCGGAAGGCCGTACCCTGGGCACAAACAATCTTCAATTGGAAGCGGGCGAAAATTCGGTACGTGTGTTCTCCAGCATCAACTCAGCCGGAGCGATCGATGTGTCCGGTATCCTGCGGACGACCGATCTCGGCGATGTGCGCTTCGAGCAGGCGTTGATGGTTCGGAGCCCGCGTGTGCTTTATGTTTCGCAGGATCCGGCAGGCGTCGATCAGCACATCCTGGGTGTATTCGAAGCGGGCCACTTTCAGGTGGAGCGTGTGGCGGATGCCAATTCAGCCAAGCTTTCCGAGTATCAGTTGATCGTCTTTAACAACCACAATATGGAAGCGATTCCACCCCAGCGCAAAGCGGATCTTGAAGCCTTTGTGAAGCAGGGTGGCGGAATGTTGATCATCGGCGGTGAGCAGAACGTGTTCGTGGAAGGCAAGAAGGAAGAAGATCCGGTGGAACGCGCGCTACCGGCCAAACTGGCGCCGCCGCGCTCGCCCGAAGGCACGATGGTAGTGCTGATCATCGACAAGTCATCGTCGATGGAAGGGCGCAAGATGGAACTGGCCCGGGTGGCGGCGATCGGTGTTATCGAGAACCTGCGGCCGGTCGACCAGGTAGGCGTGCTGATCTTCGACAACTCTTTCCAATGGGCTGTGCCCATCCGCAAGGCGGAGGACCGGGCATCGATCAAGCGGCTGGTGGCTGGTATCACGCCGGACGGCGGTACGCAGATCGCGCCGGCATTGAGTGAGGCGTATCGCAAGGCAGTACCGCAGAAGGCGACATTCAAGCACATTGTGCTGCTGACGGATGGCATCTCAGAAGAAGGCGATTCGATCAACCTGGCGAAGGAGGCGGCCAACGAGCGCGTCACTATCTCGACCGTGGGACTGGGCCAGGACGTGAACCGCGCGTACCTGGAGAAGATCGCCACTTTCGCCAAAGGCAAATCGTACTTCCTCAATGATCCATCGGGACTGGAACAAATTCTGCTCAAGGACGTGATGGAGCACACGGGATCGACGGCGATTGAGAAGCCGATTATCCCGCTGGTGGTGAAGAATACCGAGGTGCTGGATGGTGTAGACATGGCGTCGGCGCCGGCTTTGAAGGGCTATGTGAAGTTCATCTCGAAGCCTTCCGCGGATACGATTCTGAGTATCGACCGGCGCGATCCGCTGTTTGCGCGCTGGCAGTACGGGTTGGGGCGCACGGCCGTGTTTGCCAGCGACGCGAAGGCTCGCTGGGCGGCGGACTGGGTGACGTGGAAGAGCTACGACCGCTTCTGGGCGAACGTGCTGCGCGACCTGCTGCCGCACACGCAGCATGGCGAAGCGCGGCTGGAATACGACAGCCCCAGCGGGAGCCTGATTGCGGAGTACCGTTTGGCGGCGCATGTGCCGGAACCCACACCGCTGCCGGGTTTGTTTGCCTTTGGTCCGGACAATTTCCAGAAGCCGGTGGAACTGCAGAAGGTGTCTCCTGGAGTCTTCCGTGGACGGGTGGCGATCGGGAACCGGCGCGGGCTGTTCCGGGTTCGCACGCTGTCGGAGTCGATGGCGTTTCCGGAGATCGGCCACTACCGGCCCGAGGATGAACTTACGGAGTTTGGCTCCGATGAGTTGCTGCTGAAGCAGGTTTCGACATACACCGGCGGGCGGTTCCAACCAGCGGCGGCGGACATCTTCAGCGCGGGCGGCAAGTCTGTGCCTGCCACGGTTCGTCTCTGGCCGATGCTGCTCGGTATCGCGATCGCGGCGAATGTGATTGAACTGCTGTTGCGCAAGTGGAAGGGGCTATGGCAATACTTCCGCCCCAGCGCCGCTTAACGAAACAACCGGTCCCACCGGAGAGCGAACGCCGTTTACGGTAATCGTCAGCGGATAGTCGCCCGCGGGCAGGCTGGGAAGGTCTGCCTCCACTTGAAACAGTCCAGGGCCGGCGATGCGGGATGATGTGACGCTAACGGGGTAATCGCCGATTTCGACTTGTACCGGATGGGTCAATGTTACGGGTGGATGCAGTATTCCGGCGGGAGAGGGTTCGAAGCCGGTGCCGAGAATGACGATGGAGTTGCCGCGCTGTCCGGCGGCGGTTTTGACGGAGAGCACTCCAGGGGCATGATGCCGGGAGTTGGTGAGGACAGGGTTTGAGGTTGCGCCGTCGCGAGTCACTTCGACCTTGGCCCAACCCGGCTCCAAGCCGGAAGGCGCCTGTGCTTCAATCTGCGAAGGACTGATGGAATAGAGAGCGGCGGCGAGCCCATTGATCTTCACACTAACGCCGTCGAGTTCCAGAGGCAGGCGGCCTTCGGTGATATCCTCTCCCCGCAGGATTCGAGTGTGTGCCGCGAGGTTCGCTCCATGGATACGAAGCCAGGAGCCGGAGACGATGCCGCGGCCGTTGGTGGCCGCATTGATGACCCCTTCCCGCGCGGTGAGTGCGGGCTCCGCCTTGGTGGCATCGGGGTAGTTGGCGAAGAGGTCCGTGGCCGGCCAGGCGGTGACGCGAGTGAAGGCTGTGGACAGGCCGCGGTCGATATCGGTGAGGATGTCTTCGCCGCCGGAGCGGGTGGGGCGGCAGTTGAGGAACAAGACCCAAGTGAAGCCATTGGCGGTGCGCGCCATGTAGGTGATGGAGCCGGGTAGCGAGCCACTGTGCCACCATGTGGCTTCGGAACCGATGGGCCGCACGCTGATGCCGAAGCCATACCAAGACTGTGCGTCGCGGTATTCGGGCAGTCTGGGGCGAGCGGTCATTGCGGCAACGCTGGCCGCCGATAGGAAGCGTTTGCCGCGGCGGCCATCAACGGCGTTGAGGAACTTCGCGTAGTCGATCACGCTGGCCACCCAGCCGCCGTGGGCATCGAGTGTTTCGAGGGCAAATCCGCCGTAGGCGGTGGGCAGGGAGCGAGGCGTATCGGAGAAGACACTGGTCGAGGTGTCTCCGGTGTAATACTTCACCTCGCCGGGCAGACGGCCCTGTTCCAGGGTGTTTCCAATCCTCATATCAGAGATTCCCATTGGGGCGAGAACCTGCGAACGGACATACTGCTCATAGCTGGTTCCGGCGACTCGTTCCATGATGCGGCCAAGGACGGAATACCCGAAGTTGGAATAGGCATAGCGTGTGCCGGGGTCGAGTTGGAGGGGGCGTGCGCGCATGGCGCGGATGATGTTCTCGGCAGAGGCCGGAGCTTCGGTTGTGAGGGATGTGTCGAACATCGGATCGAAGGAGGCATTGCGGTCCCAACCGGCGGAGTGTTCCAACAGGTGACGGATGGTAACGCGGCCGAGGCGCGGGTCTTCCCGGCTGCCGGCGGAGGGCTGCAAATCGGGAAGCAGGGAGAAGGCCGGTTGATCGAGGCTGATCTTTCCTTCTTCCACTAGGTGCATGACGGCGACCGCGGTGATGGCTTTGGATAGGCTGGCCAGGCGGAAGAGCGAATCGGATTGCACGGGAGTTTGGGCTTCGCGATCGGCGAAGCCGTAACCACGGGCGTGGACTAAGCGACCGTTCCGAGTAACGGCCAGGGCTGCGCCGGGAATTGGGCCGTCAGCGGCAATTGAAGAAAAAAGACGAGCGCCAGGGATCGCTTCATGGTTGTTAAGGACGACTGAATTTGGAAAACGTTGGAGGAATGGATAAACTGATTCAAAGTCCCCGCTGAATTAGGCTTCTGGAGGCACCAAGTGAAGTTCTTCCTTACTCTGTTTGTGTATGCCTGTTTGCTTGTAACGGAGCAAAAGGCAAATGCTCAAGTACTCTATGGTTCGATCGTAGGCGATGTTACGGATTCGACCTCGGCGGCCATCCCGTCGGCGCAAATCAAGGTTCTCAGCGCCGCCACCGGGCAACAATGGGAACTGACAACCGGCGGCGAGGGCAGCTATACCATCAATACGCTGCCGCCGGGAATGTATCGCGTGATGGTGACGGCGGCGGGTTTCAAGAGTGCCAGCCGCACGGACGTCACTGTAGCTACCAATTCCACGGTCCGCGTGAACTTCCAGTTGGAAGTGGGACAGGTGTCGGAGAGCATTGAGATCAGCGCGCGAGGGTCCACGTTGAAGACCGATACGATGGACGTGCGCAGTGAGATTGCAGCTACCGATCTGCAGAACATTCCTGTGCCGGTGACGCGCAACTTTCAAACATTGCTGGTGACGGTGCCAGGTATTGCACCGCCGCGCGACGCACACTCGATTTCGGCCAATCCGTCGCGGTCGTTGCAATTGAATGCGAACGGGACGACGGCGCAATCGACGGCAATTCGAATTGATGGGGCAACGGCGTGGAACAGTTGGCTGCCGCACGTAGGTGGTTACGTTCCGGCGCTGGAGGCGATCCAGGCGGTGAATGTGCAGAGCAGCAGTTACGAAGCGGAGTTGGGCTATGCCGGCGGCGCCGCAGTGAACGTGACGATCAAGAGTGGAACGAATCAGGTGCACGGGTCGGCATTTGAGTATCACAGCAACCAGCATTTGAAGGCGCGGCCGTATTTTCTGGCCCCGACGCAGGGGAAGAACAAGCGCATTCTGAACCAGTTTGGCGGGACTGTGGGTGGGCCGATTGTGAAAAACCGAGTGTTCTTCTTCGCGTCCTACGAAGGGACGCCGGACCGTCAGTCGAGCTTTCAAACCGTGGTGACTCCGACAGTGGCGATGAAGCAGGGGAACATGTCTGCATCGGCGCTGCCGATCTTCGATCCTTTGACTGGCGCGGCGAGTGGGAGTGGACGCACACCGTTTGCTGGCAACATTCTTCCGGCGGCGCGGATCAGCCCGATCATCAAGAAGATGGTGGACCTGACGCCCAATCCGAACTATCTGAATACTGAGGCGCTGGGGACGAATTATTTCGCCAACGGATCGTTCCTGTATGACCGGCATGTACTGGATACGAAGTTCAACGTGCAGGCGACGGACCGGCTGAATTTAGCGGCACGCGTGAGCTACCTGGATTGGAAATTCGACAATCCGCCGCTGTTTGGAGCGCTTGGCGGCACGGGCATTGAGAGCCGCGGCTCCTATGACGGCAAGGGGCTGGGCAACACGCTGACGATGACTTACTCGGCGGTGTACACGCTGTCGCCGACGGTGGTGATCGATGGCTACGTCGGTTACACGGTGATCGACAACTCGGTGGAAAACACGCGGCTCGATGAGAAGCTGGGGTCGGAGTTTCTGGGCATTCCCGGAACAAACGGGCCGAATCGCAACTATGGCGGATGGCCGGGCTTCAGTGTGACGGGGTTCCCGACCTATGGGCGGGCGCAGAACAACTCGCCATGGGGCTTGCGGCTGCCGCAGTCGCAGTACGTATCGAGCCTGGCGTGGACGAAGGGCAAACACAACCTGCGCTTTGGCTGGGACGCACTGTGGATGGGCATGGACGGCAATGAGCCGGCCGGCTATCCGGGCGGGTTCACGTTCAACCGGGAAGTGACCGGCACGGTAGGTACCGCGGTGAACGATTACAACGCATACGCCTCGTTCCTGCTGGGGTTGCCGAACAACATGGAGCGGCGGACGCGCGTGGTGACGGGCTATACGCGCACCTGGGCGCACAGTCTGTATGCCCGCGACAAGTGGGATGTGACGAAGCGTCTCACCGTGTCACTGGGCCTGCGCTGGGATTACTTCGGGGTGCCGACACGCATCAACGGCCAGGGGCTGGAGATCTTCGATTTCAACAATGGCCAGTTGAAATTGTGCGGCGTGGGCAACCAGCCGCAGAACTGCGGGTTCACGATGAGCAAGCGGTACTTCGCTCCGCGTGTCGGCTTTGCTTACCGGCCCACGGACACTTTCGTGATCCGCGCCGGATACGGCATCGCATGGGATCCGGTGAACATTGGGCGCAATCCGCTGCAGACGTACCCGATGGTGAGCATCGACAATTTCCCGGCAGCGAATAACTATCAGTTCTACGCACCGATCGCGAGCGGGTTGCCCGCGGTGCCGGCTCCCGATCTGGGGAATGGCGTCGTGACTCCGCCGCGCACGGTGTCGCTGGAACTGGCTGATCCGAACTTCAAGCGGAGCTACATCCAGGCGTGGAACCTGATGGTGGAAAAAGATCTGGGACACAACTGGGTGGGCGAAGCGGGCTATGTCGGCAATCGCCAGGTTAACCTGCAGAACCGCTGGAATGCGAACTACGGCTACATTGGCGGCGGCAACGCCAGCCGCGTGCTGAACGCGAAGTTCGGGCGCACGGCGGACACGAACTTCCATTCGAACGTAGGCGGATTCCGCTCCTGGTATGACTCGCTGCAGAGCTCGCTGCAGAAGCGGTATGCAGCGGGGTACATGCTGCGGTTCACCTATACGTGGTCAAAGGCGCTGGGGCCACGCGGCAATGAAAATGGCGTGGACGGCTATACGAACAACACTCCGGAGTACTTCCCGCTGATCGCGAAGGTGGTGCGAAGCTTTGATCACACGCACACGTTCAACGCAATGTCGACGGTGGAACTTCCGTTCGGCAAGGGCAAGCGGTGGGCCACCGGTGGTGTGGGATCGATGCTGCTGGGCGGCTGGCAGGTGAACAACCTACTGACGATGTACACGGGGGCTCCGTTCAGCGTGACGTCGGCTGGCGGGTCATTGAATGCTCCCGCCAACGGGCAGACAGCGGATCAGATCAAACCGTCGGTACAGATCTTCGGGTCGCGCGACCTGTGGTTCGATCCGACGGCGTATGCACCGGTGACGGCGGTACGCTTTGGTACCGCGGGGTGGGATCAACTGCGCGGGCCGGGGCTGGTGAATCTGGATTCGAGCGTGTATCGCGGGTTCCGGATCAGTGAGCGCTTCGGACTGCAGTTCCGGGCCGAGGCATTCAACATCTCGAACACGCCGCATTTCGGCAATCCACGTTCGGACATCAGCTCGACGCAGCCGGGCCTGATCACGGGCGTGCAGAACACGGGACGCGAGGGGATCGACGAGCGGATGTTCCGGTTCGGGTTGCGGCTGAATTTCTAAACCACGGCTTGTTCTTCGGGCACGAACGGCTCGGCCAAACGGTCGAGCGTCGTGCGCCCGTGTTTTGCCGCGAGGCGCAACAGTCGGAGGAAGATCAAGGCAGTAATCCAGGCATCGCCAGCCGCGGTATGACGGTCGTGCGGGATGACGCCAAACAGGGTGCAGAGCCCGTCGAGGGAGAAGTTGCGAATCTGTTCCTGGCCGGCGAATGCGCCGTCGCGCTCCAGATGCAGTGTTAAATCCATGGTGTCGAGGCTGCGGTTGTCGATGGTGAAGCCGAAGTTGCGCTGGTAGCCTGCATTGAAGGTGGAAATATCGTGGCCGATGTGATGGCCGACGATAACTCCATCCTTCACGTAATCGAGGAAGAGCTTGAGTGCCTCGGGCTCTTCCAGCCCGCCCTGGCTTTCATCGCGAGTGATGCCATGCACGGTGACGGCGCTGGTGTTGTGGGTGACGCGGAGGAGTGCCTCAAAGGAATCTTCGAGGAGGATCTCGCCGTTTTGGACGGCGACGGCTCCGATGGTGATGAGTCGTGCCGTGCGCGGGTCGAGGCTGGTGGTTTCCGAGTCGAGCACGATGAAGCGCACCTGCTCAATGGGGGTATCGCCGGTGTAGCTCACAGTGCCTCCTGCCACTGACCGCTCTCCATGAATTCGAGGAGGCGGACAATGGACCGGAAGCCGCTCTTGAGCACTTGGCGATCGTGGCGGCTGAGGAGGGATGGCGGTAGTTCCGCGCCGCTGGAATCGGTGCGAATGCCACTGCGAGTCTGCTGATAGAGCACTACCTGGAGGGTTTCAGCGGCTTCGCGGAAGATGCGCTCGTGATGCGGCAACCGGCGGGTGGCCGTGGCGAAGCGCTGCGTGGTGGATCCACCGAGAGCCTGCCCGGCGGCCATGCCAAGGACGCGGGCGACATCGACGAGCGGCCAGAGAGCGGAGCGCTGGAGCTGGAAGGAGGCGCGCTGCGCACCGCTTTCATCGACGACGTAATCCTGGAGGAAGGCGATGGGCGGGAGGCTATTGAGGCAATCGTGGGCAAGGATTTTGACGAAGCTTCTGTCGGCTTCGATCTCGCTGCGGACCGATGCGATGAGTTGGTGATACAACGAGGTGTCACCGTGGACGGGAGTCATGTCGAAGAAGGGTCGGGCTTCGTAGATCGAGTTGAGGATGGGGTTTTGAATCCAGCCCTGGAAGCGCTCGATCCAACCGGCGAGGGTGGCGCAGGCGTAGGCAGGATCCTCAGGCGGCGGATCGAAACGGCGATAACCGCACTCCACGAGTTGGCGCAGGATGTCGCGATAGAGAGAGGCGGCTTCATCGAGGCGGGCGGGATCGGCAACGAGGAGAGCGAGGCCGGGGAGTTCGGCAGTTAGCTTCTCGCCGCGTCCGGAAGCGCCGGTGAAACACCAGCAGAGGCCGGGACCACCGCCGCTGGAAAGTTCGAGCAGGCGGTGGAGAATCTGCTTATCGAATTCCGTAGCCCAGGACGCCATCCAGGAGATGGATGATGCGGTGGCGGCATGTTCCAGGAGGAAGGCGCGCGCCTTTCCGTGATGATAGTGCAGCGCGGCCGTGCCGTCGGCAGTGGCGATGCGCGGCATGCTGTCGAAGGGGGATGAGCCGAACACGCTGGATAGATCGTTGGAACTGACGATGCCTTCGAAGCGGCCGGCGGGAGTGCCGTCGCTGGTCATGGCAGCGAATTCGGTGCGGGCGGCGGCCATGGCGAGGATGGCCTGGCTGACGGACGATTGTGGAGCGACGCAGCAAGGCGGGTCCATGGCTTTGTCCAGAATCGTGGCGGAGTGGAAGCAACCGGCGCCGAGGCCGCGGAGCAAGGCGTCAGTGGTGAGCATGCCAAGGACACGATGCTGGTCGTCGAGGATGGCGATGGCTCGGGCACCGGCCTCGGACATCCGGCGCGCGGCTTGTTGCACGGTATCGGTGGCTGCACCGGTGACGGCGGCGCGGGCCCAGGCCACATCGTAGACACGCACCTGAGAAGGCAGTTCGCGGGGGCCGGCCGCATGGAAATCCGCACTGACGGAGGCGTGGGCTTCGACGTAGCTGGCGGCGGCAGGATACTTGCGCAGGAGGGGTTCGAAATCCTGCGCGGGCAGGGCGTAGAGGATGACGTCGGAATTTGTGCGAGCGGAATAGAGATGGTGAGAGGCACCGAGAAAGCGTTCAATGCCGAGGATGTCGCCTTCGCCGCGCACGTCGCAGAGCTTCTCCTGGCCGCCGGTTTCTTCGATCAAGGAGACCGTACCTTGCTGGATGACGAAGATGTTGGGGCCGGGGGCCGATTTCTGCCAGTAGACGAATTCTTCGGACTCGTGGAATTTTACGCGGCCACGCTCGACGAGGGCGAGCAGGTCGTTCTCCTCCATCGCCTGGAAGGGCGGATGGCGCTCGAGAAAATCCACGACGCGATGGCGGATGGCGGAAGTCTGCATGACGGGATGCTCCTCTGGCGAGTAACCTTCGTGGACTTGCCGCTCTGAGATGGAATTGACTAGTATACAGAAGGTGTCAGGCCGCTCGCGAGAGGATGGGCGGAAATTGGGGCTTTGACTCATTTCGGGGCAATCGGGTATGCTTGCGAAAGCGTTTCGATACCGTCCACAGCACCCCACGTAGTAAATAGAAGGAGAACAGAAGAACATGTCGAATGCCTCCGTATCGGGAGCAGATTTTAAGCAACAGTTGCGCGCCGGCGCGCCGAAGATGGGCCTATTCCTGAATTCGCACAGCCCGACCGTGACTGAACAGTTGGCGCATTCCGGCTACGACTGGCTGCTGGTGGATACCCAGCACGGCCCCATGGACCACGAGAAGTTGTCGTACACGTTGTGCGCGATCGGGAGCGGCGGCGCCAAGTCGATGGTACGCGTCGGTGGCTATGACGACCGCGCGGGGATTCAACAGGCATTGGATCTGGGCGCGGATGGCGTGCTGGTGCCGTACATCAACAACGCCGAGGAAGCGCGGCAGGCAGTGAGTTGCGCGCGGTATCCGACGGCCGGAACACGGTCGGTGTATTTCCCGCAGCGGAGCACCAACAAGGCCGGGCTGTTGGGCTATGTGCCGAATGCCAACAAGAACATCATTGTGGCGCTGCAGGTGGAGACTGCTTCGTGCATCGAGAATATCGAAGAGATCGCGGCGGTGCCGGGCGTCGATATTCTGTTCCTTGGGCAGAACGATTTGTGTATGTCGATGGGGTTGTTCGAGACCTACGTATTCCCTGAGATGTACACGTCGAAGGAACTGTTCGCGGCCACGGACAAGCTGATTGCGGCGGCGAAGAAGAACGATGTGATTCTGGGGTTGTTCCTGTTCGGGACGGCCCGCGTGGGCGAGTTTCTGGATAAGGGCTTCACGTTTATCAGCATCGGGAACGACTTGCACCATGTTCTGACGCAGGCCGGGGCGCACATTGCGGCGCTGGAAGGCATCGCGAAGGAAAAGGGCAAGGAGTGGGTGCGGCGTCCGACGGCGTTGCTGTAGGTTCGATTTTTTTGAGGGCCGATCGTGGGGGAGTGACCGCTCCCTCACGGTCGCGGCTTCAGAAGCCGACGCCGCAGGCGAGCACCCAGTGATCGGACCAACCGCCGGCGAGAGTGGAGCGGCGCACTTTGTACATGCGCGCTTTGCCGTGGAAACCGTTGACCATGGTGTTGCCGAAGGATTCCTCGATATAGAAATAGGCGCGGCGGGAGAGTCCTTGGAGGGAAGAGGCGGATTCGCAGACGTCGAGGTAGTTGTCGTAACGGGCTTGGACGATGCGGACATGCTCGGGGGAGCCCGGAGTGAGAAGGACATCGTGGGCGCGGATTTCGTTCCAGGTGTTGCGGGGAGTGCCGCGTGAGGCGAAGGTGGAAGGCGCCGAGTTGGGGCCGAGGTGGCCGTCAGGGCCCGTGAGTTCGCGCATTTTGGCGTAGCCGCCGACGAAACCATTGCAATCGAGGCCAATACATTCCTCACAAATGGTGTTGACATTGGTGAGAGTGATGTGGCCGGTGCAAAAGCCGGCGGAGAGGGCCAAATCGATGGTGAATGGACGGCCTTTGCCGTTGAAGGCCTGGGCGATCCAGGGCTTGCAGATTTTCAGGCCAAGGCCGGGGAACCAGTCCTTGGCTTTTGCTTCCGGGACAACGATCCAGTCGCCCGATTGCGCTGAGCCGGTGATCTTTTTGTACCGGTCGCCGAGTGCGGTGATGATTTTGTCTTTCAGTGCGAGACCGGCTGCGGCGCTGGTGTCGGGCTTCTCATCGGCGTCGTGGCTCGCGTTGCGGTAGCGGTGGATGGGGAACGGCCCCTTGGGACCCCACGGTGTTTGACTTGCGTTGATCTTCGCGAAATCTTCGAGGTAGGTGCAAGGCAGCATCATACTCTGTATAGGGCGAACCGGGGATAAAACAGCTCACTGAGTCTGTTTTCAGAGGCCAACACTTGGCGAACCGGTCAGAAGCGCATAGCCGGGGCCCACTTTAGGAATGGATGTGGTGTGGGGATGCCTGGTGAAGAGAATGCCGGGCCGGGCGTAGTGGAAACTGAGATTGCGTCGCCCATCGGGGGAGTAACGGCAACCGTCGAGTCCGCGAGAGACTGCCAGTTGTAGCGCGGGTTGTCTCCGACGAAGAGCCGATGACCGCCGACGGGGCCCATCCAGGTTCTGCCGGAGAGGAAACTGCGCCAGTTGGCGGGCTCCTTCATGAGGGCATACGAATTGCATACCGATTCCGGGGTGTTGCAGTGGGCGCAGATTGTTGGCAAGAATTGTCCTTCCATGCCAGATAGGGTAATCCGCGGGCGCTATCGCTCACGCGTTTATTAATTCGTGCGAATGAGTCCCGCTTGCGCGCATTCGCTGGCGACCGAGACGTAGCGGACGACGGCGTCGTTCCCGATGACATAGGGGTGAGGATCGGATGGACGGCGTTTCTCCATCATGGGGAGTTTGTTTTTCGCATCGTCCAGATGGGTGTGGTTCGCGATCAGGACGTCGGCGCCGGATTTGGCGACGATGTCGCGGAAGCGGTTGGCGGAGGCGATGTAGTGATCGAACCAGAATTTGTTGGGGCGATCGGGGGTAATGTAGTCGGGACCACCGCGGAGCCAGTTGAAGCCGGTGTCTCCCCAGGAAGCGGCGAGGTGCGGCTTGCCGTTGTCTTTGACGGGAACGAGGACGGAGAGCGTACCGAGGGTGTGGCCGGGAGTGACGTAGAGGGTGATGGTGGTGTCGCCGAGGGTGAGCTTCTGGCCGTCGGTGGCGACGATGTCGCGGTGGGCCTTGAGCCAGGTGGCCTTGGTGTTGGCGAGGAGGTCCCAATCGGCAGCGCCCATGACGACCCGTGCGCCGTAATGTTCCTGCAGGTAGCCTGCGCCGCCGACATGGTCGCGATGGGCGTGGCTGACGATTACGTACTTGATGGTGGCGGGATCGAGGCCAAGTTTTTTCAGGCCGTTGACGATTTCATCTTGAACCGAATAATCGAAGATGGCATCGATGATGATGATGCCTGCGGAGGTGGTGACGGCCCAGGCTCCGTATTCTTTTTCGCCGACGAAGTAGAGGTTGTCGAAGACTTTGACGGGCTCGGCGTGCCAGGTGGCGCGATCGGGAGGGCCAGAGCGGGCGGGTGGCCTTGGGGTGGAAGGCTGCTTCGCGGCGGCGGGTTGGGGTTGGGCGAATTGCGTGCAGATGCCTTCGAAGATGCCGTGATGTTCCTTGCCCGCGGCTTTGCGGGCGGCGTCGATGTGGGCTTTGACGGCGGCTTCCTTCTGCTCCTGCTGGGCGCCGAGGGCGAGGGTGACGAGGGCCAGGGTGAGGAGTCTCATGGGTGTGTTTGTGAAGAATATCATTTCGTGGCGCAGACGAAGTTCGCGGCGTCGTTGATGCTGCCAGTGCCTTTGTAGACGGCGCGTTGCGGGAAGGGGCACAGGGGCCGAGTCATTTCGATGCGCCCGCGTTCGTTGACTCTGGCTGCGGGGATGGATGGAGGGGCCAGGTTCTGTTCGCGCCAGCGTTCGAGCGCGGCGAGCGAGTTGAACTGATTGGGTCCAGTGCCGCCGCCGCAGTGGGCCATGCCGGGGACCATGAAGAGGCGGAGCCAGTTGTCCTGATTGGGGCCCATTTGTTTGAGGACAGACTGGTAATAGGAGATGGTGTTGAAGGCGGAGATAGCACCGCCGGAACCGCCGTCGCTCCAGCCGTGATAGATGAGCAGCTTGCCGCCCCGCGCCTTGAAGTTGGCGAGGTCAGGGTTCACGGCGTGGATATCGCCGCCATGGCGGAACGCTTGTTCGGTGTCCTTTTCGAGATCGAATGTGCGCCAGTCCCAGGAGGGATTCTGATTGGCGAGGTAACGGAACATGTCGATGTCCATGCCGCTGGGTTCAGTGGCGCCGGCGGGGACGCGCCAGCCGAGTTCGCCACCGAAGGGGAGGCGCGGATAGAGGAGTTCGCCAGTGGATTTTCGCGTGTCGGTATAAGCGGCGTTGACGGTTTCGAGTTGCTGCGCGGTGAGGCAGGAGGCGGTTTCCGCGCCAGTGCATTTGAGGGCGGCGGGGTCAAAGTTGCAACTGCGGGGATCTTCGAGGAGGCGATCCTTGACGCCGTCGTTGGCATCGCATTTGTCGAGGACTGCGTCGTTGAGGAGTTTCAGCTTGTCTGGTGGAATCGCGTGTTGGGGGGACTTGAGGGCTGTCATCAGCAGACGCATGCGCCAGGCGCAGAGGTGGATCTGGTTGTTGGCGGGAGCTCCGGCGATGATGCCATCGAAGTCCTGGGGATAACGTTGCGCGGACATGAGGCCCTGGCGACCGCCGGTGGAGCAGCCTTCCCAATAAGACAGGCGTGGGGCACGGCCGTAGAAGGCCGCGATCAACGCTTTTGCCTTGACAGCAGTTTCATGGACTGCGCGATAGGCGAAGTCGGTGATTTTTTCGGGATGGCCGAGGGCGAAGCTTCCGCTGCCGCCGCTGTGGCCGGTATCGGTGGAGGCCGTGGCGTAGCCTTCGCGAACGGCGTTGGTCATTCCGCCGGTGTTGACGCTGCCGACGAAACCGCCGCCGCCTTCCATGAGGAACTTGCCGTTCCAATTGGGGGCTGGGGGCAGCCAGACTTCGGATTTGATTTCGGAATCCGATGATGGGCGAAGCGTGATGGAGACACGGCAATGCGTTGCGGTCTGTTCAGCGGCGGTGACGTCGCTGAGTCGCGCCATTTCGCGACAAGGTGTCTGGGCGAAGAGCGGGAGGGGCAGCAGGAGGAGCAGACGCATGTTCAACAGACTACTGCTTTCTGGCGCCGCGATGTTTCCCCACCCGCTCCGGGAAGCGATTTCAGGCCTTGAGATGGAAATAGCAATGAATGTGGGGCACGCCGCGGAAGTACCAAACGAGGTTGGGGCTTTCGATTTGCCATGTGTCCCACACTTTGTCGGAACCGACGTCGTATTTTCCTGAGAACCAGGAGACGGTGAGATCGTCGACGAGGTTCTTTTTGCGGATGGTATCGATGGTTGCGTTGACGTCGTCCTGGCGGAACATGGCCAACATGGAGCGCATGGTTTCGACGAGGAATTTCTTCTGATCTTTGCTGAGCTCGGAGGCGCGGAGACCGTGCTTCTCGGTTGCGATCTGGATTACGTCATCGGGCTTCTCGCTACGCGGCTCGCCGGGGATGAGGCCCATTTCCTGCTGTCGCCCATTGAGGGATTGGACGAAGCGATTGAAGACCTTGCCCTGATACCAGTAGGGGTTGCCGGGGTGGTCTTTGGTTTCGACGAAACCAACCGTGCGCCCGCCCTCCTTGCGCATCTCTCCGTTGGCGTCCAACGAAGATGGAAAGTGTCCGTAGAAGATGGGTGCTCCGCCGAAGCCCTGGCCTTTGTGGGAACGAACGTTGCAGCGGCGGGTGACGTGGTGGCCGGTGTAGATGAACTCGAAGTTCTCGTCGGCGGGGGTGCCGAAGAAGCCGGCGGAGGGCGCATTTTGGAGTTTGCCGAACTGGTCGCTGATGACTTGCTTGTGGACGGCGTCCTGATGCTCCGGGCTGTGGAGGGAGTCGAAGATTGAGCGGATCAATTCCTGCTGATCGGGAGTGAAACTGGAGGGAATGCGGTGTTCGGGGTGGACGTACCACCAATTGCTGATGTACTGGCGTTTGGGGTGATCGGCGGGGAGGCAGAGCTTTTCCTTCTGCGAGTCGGACAGACTCTTGTAGAGCTGGAGGGCGGGCGAGTCGGTGTTGGTTTTGCTGGGGGCCCCAAGGATGTTCTCTGCTGAGGCGAGGGAGAGGAGACCGGCGGCGCCGGCCGATTGGATCCAACTGCGACGGGTCAGTTTGTTGAGGGGATTCATGGTGGGGAGTGGTTTGCATGCTGTTTACCAATTGGGTGGGGAGCGGTATCGTGTTGAAAAGCCGCGTGTGCCGGACTCGCGCCAAACCACGTGGTTAATTCCGTTAACCGCGCGGTTCACAGCATACGATAGACTAGACCAACAATTCCTCATTCTGGGAGACAGCCATGTTGCGCCTGATACTTGTCGTGTTTCTTGCGTTCTCCGCGTATGCGCAAGAGTTTCGAGGGACCATCCTCGGACGTGTGATCGACCCTTCGGGATCACCCACCGCGGGCACTGTTGTGGAAGCGGTCAACGTTGACACTGGTGTGAAGATCGGGAGTGTCACAAATGAATCGGGTAATTACCAGATTCCTTTTCTGAACCCCGGGACTTACACGGTGAGGGTGAACCAGGCAGGCTTCAAGAACGTGGAACGGAGCGGTGTTCGGGTGCTGACCGGAGCGCAGGTGACGCTCGATTTTACCCTGGAGTTGGGAGCATCGACGGAGAAGATTACCGTCTCCGCTACTACTCCTGTTCTCGAAACCGCCACTGCCGATCTGGGCACCGTTATTGACCGCAATCAGATCAACAATGTCACCGTCAACATTTCGCGCAATGTGCTCTACAACCTTCGCCTCGCGCCGGGCATCACGGGTGGCGGCGGAAGTGTTACGGGCAATGGCGCAGGAGCCTTCAGCGTCGCGGGCAGCGGCAGCACGCAAGGACGTGTGGAGTACATGATCGACGGGATACCGAACACCACGGCGCATAACAACGGAGGCGTGGTCTACATTCCTTCCATGGACGCGGTGGACGAAATCAAGGTGCACACGACGATGTTCGACGCGCAGTACGGGCATTCCAATGGGGGCGCGATCAACATTACGACACGCGGGGGCACGAACGATCTTCGCGGCACGGCCTATCTCTACAAACGCTGGGCCGCGCTGGACGCCAATAGCTGGCAGAACAATCGCGAGGGGCTTCCCAAGGCGCCGACGAACTACCGTCAGTACGGTTATCTGGTAACGGGCCCGGTGTTTCTTCCGAAGCTCTATAACGGCCGGAACCGCACGTTCTTTTCGACCACGCTCGAAAGTGACGCGGATCCTCGCGAGCTGACGCGCCAGGCGCGCGTGCCGACGGCGCTGGAACGCAATGGTGATTTTTCGCGCACGATCAATCGCCGTGGCGGCGCGTTCGCGATCTACGATCCAGCCACGACGGTTGTCACGGCGGGGCGTGCGACGCGGCAGCCATTCGCGGGAAACGTGATTCCCACCGCCCGGCAGAACGCGACGGGGGTGGCGTGGATGAAACTGTTCCCCAATCCGGTACGGGACAACTCGCAATTGGAGGCATTCAACTGGGTTTCCAGCGGCAAGTACGATGTGATCAATCGCCAGACCAGCGCGCGGGTGGATCATCACTTCAGCGAACGCCAGCGGATGTTCGTCCGGTTTGGATTGCTGACGCGCGATCAGGACGCCGACAAATTGATTCAGGGCCAATATTCGATGCCGATTGACGGCGGCGGATCTCTGGAGCGGCTGATCCGGAAGTTCTGGAATCTTGGCATGGACGATACGTTCACGTTTTCGCCGAACTTCATCGGATCGTTCCGGTACGGCTTCGTGCGAAAGGAAACGAGCACGGTGCGGGGCGCGGCGGGATTCGACACTGCTCCGTTGGGGCTTCCGTCGATTCTGGGTTCGAACCAGTCCGTGTCGGGATGGCCGACACTCGATATCGGCGGCAATCTGCCTGTGTTGGGCACGGACAAGTCGGGGGAGGCGAACGACCAGCATTCGTTCATGGCGACGTTCAACAAGCTAAGCGGGAAGCACAGTTTGAAGTGGGGCGCGGATTGGCGTGTGCTGCGCTGGAACCGGAATTCTCCCGGCTCGGCGGCGCCCGGAACATTTACGTACAATCCTGTTTTTACGCAGGCTGATCCGTTCACACCTACCTCGGCCGATGTATCGGGCACGGGGATGGCATCCCTGCTGCTGGGGCTGCCGGCGAGCGGGAGTTTCGGCGGCAACAGCGCGCTCTCACTGCAGAATCACTACCTGGGGCTGTTTATTCAGGAGGACTGGAAAGTTTCTCCGCGGCTGACATTGAACTTCGGGGTACGTTTCGAACTGGAGACGCCTTATACGGAACGGTACAACCGGATGAGCTACGGGTTCGATGAGAGTGCGCGTTTTCCGGTCACCGTGCCGGGACTGGATTTGCGCGGCGGGATTCTCTTTGCGGGGACCGAATCCAATCCGCGACGCGGCGGGCTGGTGGATGGGAATAACTTCGGGCCACGATTTGGCTTCGCCTTTAGCGTGAATGCGAAGACTGTGCTGCGCGGCGGATACGGGATGTTCTATAGCGGGCAGGCATTCAACACGGGATTCCTGGCGGATGTAGGTGTGTTTAACGCAGTGACGCCATTTGTGGGCAGCATCGACAATGGGGCTACGCCGTTTGCTACATTTGCCAATCCGTTTCCGACGGGGTTACGGCAGCCACTGGGCGCCTCGGCGGGACTGATGGCGCAAGCGGGAGATGCCATCAGCTTCTTCGATGGCCGTCGTGTTTCGCCCTATAACGAGCAATGGCAGTTCAGCATCCAGCGCGAGATGCCGTCTCAACTGCTGCTGGAGGCTGCTTATGTGGGCATGCTGAGTCTGAAGCAATTTGAGAGCTTCAATCTCAACGAGAAGCCGGATGCTTTTCTGGCGCAGGGCACGGCGGAGAACAACCGCGTCACGAACCCATTTCTGGGGCGGTTGCCGGAGACATCGGTTTTGGGACAGGGCGCGACCATTACGCAGAACCGTCTGTGGCCGCGTTTCCCGCAGTTCACGAACGTCACCATTCAGGGTGTGAACACGGGGAAAGCGGTTTACCATGGGCTGCAGTTGAAAGCTGACAAGCGCCTGACGCGGGGACTGAGTGCTTTGTGGACATACACTTTCTCGAAGCTGATGGACAACGAGACGACGAGTATTGTGAATCCACGGCGGTATCGCACAGTGTCTCAGTTCGACCAGTCGCACGTGATGCGGTTGGCCGTGACGTATGAACTTCCCTGGAAATTCGCAGGGAACAAGTTTCTGCGGCAGGTGGCCGGCGGGTGGTCATCGAGCGGCTACTATGTTTACGAAACGGGTTTGCCGTTGGGAATCACGCATGCGAACGGGCGCCCAGTGCGGATCCGTAACGCGGTGCTGAGCGGGCCGGTGAATGAGCGGTTGGGCGACCGTGTGGATCCCGCGACTCGCCGGATCCTGAATCCTTATTTTGATACAGGTGCTTTTCAGCCGCTGGCGAACCAGTATGTGATATCCCCGGAGGCGCCCCGCTTCGACGAACTTCGTGCACCGGTGTCGCTTGCCCTCAACATGTCGCTGTTCAAGTCGTTTCCGATCCGCGAGCATATCCGGATGCAGTTGCGGCTGGATGCGCAGGGGCTCACGAACACGCCGAATTTCAACGCTCCGAGTACGAATATGTCGAGCCCGGCAACGTTCGGTGTGATCACCAGTGCCGGAGGGAGCAGGTCGATGCAAGGGGCGCTGCGCATCTATTTCTGAGTCTCGTTCCGGTTGTCCGGACCGTCAAATTGATTCGGCCATGTCACCTTTCTCGGCCGGTTAGGCTGTTCACAACAAGGAGCTGGACTACGTGAAGCAAATCGTTGCCTCATACGGATATAACGATCCCGATGTTTTGGCGCTGCGATCTCAGCGACGTTGTGCAAGCCAAGAACTCAAAGTGGAAAAGCGGGGAGAGGATTTCTCCGCGGCGCGGCAACTAATAGTTAATGGGACTTTTCCGGACGCGCAGCGCGGCGGTGTACGGCATTGACGCGCACCTGATTGATGTGGAAGTAGATCTGTACCGTTCGGGGAGCGCGAAGGAGTTTATAACGGTGGGGATGCCGGATACGGCTGTACGGGAGAGCCGGGAGCGGATCAAGAGCGCGCTGATGAATTCGGGGTTCGGGTATCCGAATAAGGTGGTGACGATCAATCTTTGAAAGTGCATCGTCAATAATATAAAATCAGGGGCCCTGAAGTACCTTGGCGGCAATAGCCCCAACCCTGCGGTCGGGCAAGGCGGCGTGCTGTCGATCCATATCTGAGAGAAAAGTCTGATTTAATGGAAAGACGGTCGCGTCATGGCTCCGCTCAGCAAACTCCTTATCGCCTTCAGCTTTGGGCTGGTGGCCCTCTGCAGTGCCGCTGATGAGCAAGCGCTACGCGAGCTGGTAAGGGCCAAAACCACAGTGCGTCATCAGCAAGCGCTGAGCGACCGCGGCAGCAACTTTCGCGAAAAAGCCCGTAACTTTCGTTCTGCCCCGCTGCAAATCACGCAGCACACAAAGTTCATCGGCGCGACTCGCGAGCAGTACGATCGTGACGGAGAATCGGTTTCAATTAGCGGCAACACGGCGGTGTTCTCGGGTGATGGTGATGCCTATGTGTTCGGGCGAACTGGTGAAACTTGGTCCGCGCAGGCGACCCTCAAGCCTTCGGATTCAACGTATGGGGCTTTTGGCGAATCGGTTGCGGTTGACGGAGATACCGTGATCGTAGGTGCATGGCTTGCCGACGGCGTGCGCTTCGTCACCGGCGCTGTCTATGTGTTCGTGCGGGTTGGTTCGGGCTGGGTTCAGCAGGCGAAGCTCGTGGCAAACGATGGTGATGTTGGGGATGAGTTCGGATACGTTGTTGCTCTGAGCGGCAATACGGCGGTGGTGGGCGCGCCAGGCGATGATTCAAACCGCGGATCGGCATACGTGTTCGTTCGCAGTGGAAGCACGTGGACTCAACAACAGAAACTCTTGTCTGCCGATGCGGTTGGCGGTGATCAACTGACCTGGCCCGAAGGATTGGCGATCCACGGGGATACCGTGATCATTGGCGCTTATGAGCGAAAAGCCGCTTACGCCTTCCTGCGAACGGGAACCGGCTGGGCGCAGCAGGCAAAATTGCTTCCTGCCGGAAGTTCAATCGGGTTTGGATGGAATACTTCCATCCACGGTGACATCGCTGTATTCAATACTGGCCACGTATTTGAGAGGACGAACGGAACATGGCTGCCCAGGGCTCCATTTGCGGACCGCAAGTCATCCGTTTTCTACGACGGTACCAGGCTTGTCGCTGGCGACATTTACGAAGACGGACTGGCTTCCGGATCGGGAGCGGCTTACGTCTACAGGCTCGTGAATGGGATATGGATAGAAGAAGCCAAGTTGGTCGCCTCTGATGGTGCATACCTGGACAGCCTTGGGGAAGGCGTCGGAGTGAGCGGCGATTACGTGATTGCAGGTGCGCCATACGATGACGATTTGGGGTCCGCATATGCGTTCAAGCTCCCCACCTTGGCAACCGGGCCGACAGGGCTCCGATTCGTTCCGCTTTCCCCCTGCCGCCTCATGGAGACCCGAGCCGAATACAACTTTGAAGGCCGGACGGGGGCATTCGGTCCGCCGTACCTGCGGGCGGGCGAGACGCGCACACTCACCCTGGCCAATTCGAACGTCTGCCAGATACCGGCAACGGCACGCGCCTACGTGCTGAATGTGACGCTCATTCCTCGTGGCGGCGTGGACTTCGCAACGCTGTGGCCCGGCGGTGAGACAAGGCCCAATTTCTACACCATTCGCTCTCCCGACGGCCAGATCGTAGCAAACCAGGCCATCGTCAAATCGAGTGGCGGCGCGATCCAGGTCTATGTGTCCCACGATGCCGATATGCTTATCGACATCAGTGGATACTTTGCCGATCCGGTAACCAGTGGGACGAATCTGGTGTATTACCCGCTGACGCCGTGCCGGGTGATCGAGACCCGGATCGACTACCGTTCTCCGACGGGCCCGTTCGGTCCGCCGACGATGGCGAAAGGGGAGACGCGACGATTTCGGATTCCTGCCACTCCTTATTGCACCGTGCCACCGGGCGCCACGGCTTACTCGGCGACGCTGACCGTGGTGCCGCCGGCTCCATTGCCGTTCATGACGCTATGGCCCGCGGGAGGAAGTCAACCCAACGTCTCATCCATCAATTCGTTCGTGGGTCGAATTCTGGCGAACAACGTGATCGTGCCGGCCAGCGGGGATGGCAGTGTCGACGTATACGCTTTCGACCGCACGGATTTTATTGTTGATATCAATGGGTATTTTGCGCCGGACAATGGGCAGGGGCTTTACTATTTCCCTGTGACGCAATGCAGGGCGAACGACTCGACGCTAACCGGCGGAATCTATGCCGACGACAGTACCCGCACTATCAATGTGCCGACTGCCGGCAACTGCGGCGGGATTCCGGCGACGGCGAGGGGCTACGTGGTGAACGTGACGGCGGTTCCCGGAGGCTCGCCGATGCCTTTCATTACGGTATTTCCGACAGGGCAGGCGAGGCCGAACGCATCGGTATTGAACGCATTCCAGGGGCAGACGGTGACGAATTCCACGATCGTTCCGGCGGGAACGAATGGGGCCATCGATATCTATGCGTTTCGGCGTACTCATGCGGTGGTGGAGATCAGCGGGTATTTTGGGCGATAACTGCCGACAGGCGATTACTGGACTCTTTCTGCAATCGAAGATGAGAGTTTCCGAGCGGCGCGGCGACTAATAGTTGATGGGACTTTTCCGGACGCGCAGCGCGGCGGTGTACGGCATTGACGCGCACCTGATTGATGTAGAAGTAGATCTGTACCGTTCGGGGAGCGCGAAGGACTTCATAACGGTGGGGATGCCGGATACGGCGGTGCGGGAGAGCCGGGAGCGGATCAAGAGCGCGTTGATGAATTCGGGGTTCGGGTATCCAAATAAGGCGGTGACGATCAATCTGGCGCCGGCGAATGTGCGGAAGGAAGGGGCGGGGTTCGATCTGCCGATGGCGATGGGGATTCTGGGGGCGATGGGCGCGGTGAAAGGGACGGAACAGTATCTGTTTGTGGGGGAATTGTCGCTGGATGGGAGTGTGCGGGCGGTGCGGGGAGCGCTGCCGGTGGCCGTCTGCGCGCGGCGGGAAGGGGTTCCGAACATTGTGGTTCCGGTGGAGAATGCATCGGAGTCGGCGGTGGTGGAAGGGGTGAGCGTGTTTGGGGTGAGGCATATTGCCGAGGCTGTGGCGCTGTTGAAAGAGCCGGAACGATTCACAAGGCAACTTCCGGTGTGCGCGAAACCGGAGTGCGCGGCGACGGAGCAATTGGACTTTCGCGAGGTGCGCGGGCAAACAACGGCGAAGCGGGCACTAGAGGTGTCGGCGGCCGGAGCGCACAATGTGCTGCTGGTGGGCCCGCCGGGGTCGGGGAAAACGATGCTCGCGAAGCGGCTGCCGTCGATCTTGCCACCGCTGACTTTTGAAGAAGCGATTGAGACGACGAAGATCCACAGTGTGGCGGGGATTCTGCCGAAGGGGGCCGGGCTGTTGTACGAACGGCCGTTTCGTGCGCCGCACCACACGATTTCCGATGCGGGGATGATCGGCGGTGGGAGCGGGTTAGTGCGCCCAGGGGAGGCGAGTCTGGCACACAACGGGGTCCTGTTTCTGGATGAGATGCCGGAGTTCCCGCGCAATGTCCTGGAGTTGCTGCGGCAGCCACTGGAAGACCGGGCGGTGACGATTGCGCGATCGACGATGACGCTCTCGTTTCCGGCGAATGTGATGTTGATTGGAGGAATGAATCCGTGTCCCTGTGGTTTTTTCGGGGATGCGACGCGGGAATGCCGCTGTACAGGGGCGATCATCCAACGGTATTTAGGGAAGTTGAGCGGGCCGTTGCTGGACCGGATTGATTTGCATATCGAAGTGCCGGCGGTGCCGTATCAGGAGTTGCGGGGACGGGAGGCGGGGATGTCGAGTGGGACGATGCGAGAACGTGTGTTACTGGCGCGCGAAAGGCAGGCAAAACGCGGCGCCTTGAATTCGGCCCTGCCGCCAGCGCAGTTGCGGGAGTATTGCGGGCTGGATGATGCAGGGGAACGGACGTTGGAGATGGCGGTGCGGAGGCTCGGCCTTTCTGCGCGGGCGCATGACCGTATTCTGCGGGTGGCGCGGACAGTGGCCGATCTGGCCGGCTCGGATGCGGTGTGCGCGAAGCATGTGGCGGAGGCCGTGCAGTATCGGAGTCTGGATCGAAGTTATTGGAATGGATGACGGGATTGCTCCGCGCTTTCCGCGTTGGGTGGCATGAAGAGAATTCCACTTGCCACCGTTCTCGCCTGCTTTTGCACTCTGGGTGCTTCCGCGCAGGATGTCCACCAACTTGCCAGCGGCTTGCAGTTTCGAGCGCCCGGCGGATGGACCGTACGGACTGCCCAAGATGCAGCTGCATTGATGCCGCCGAACTATTCCCAGGAAAACGAACTGTACGCAGTCACCTCGCTGCCTGCGAAGGATCTGAACGACCCGCAACTAGCGCCTCTCATTGAGGGCCGGATCTCGGCGATCGGGATGAAGGTGAAAGCGTCGGGGAAGCCGATCGCCTTCCAGGCACAAGGGGGCGCCGGACGCCTGTACGGCTTCGATATTGAGAACAATGGCGAACAGGGCCGCCTTCTGGTCTTTGCCGTGGGTTTGCGGGCAGGCGGAGTTGCATGCCTCATCGCTGGTGGAACACAGCAACTGCTTACCGCCCGGGAATCGGGGCTGGTGGTGACAGCGGCGAGCCTGAACAGGGTCGCGAACGCGGCAGTAGCACCGGCTGCGTCTACATCCGCGGCCGGCACTCCGCTGACGCAGCAATGGATGCAGCGCCTGACGGATAAAAAGCTGGTTTATATGAGCAGCTACAATTCCGGGTATGGCTCCGGCGGGTACAGCAGTGAGAAGAAACTCTACTTGGCTTCGAACGGCAGCTATGCCTTTCGCTCATCCGGCTCCGTATCGGTGTATGTGCCTGGGGCATCGGGGTCGTCGGCCAGTCGTGATGGACAGGAGGGCCGCTGGCGTGTGGTGGAACAGGACGGGCAAGCGATGTTGGAATTGCTGCCCAATGGTGGCAACGGGGAGCTAATCCGGCTTGGAAGAGAGGGGACGAAGACGTTCCTCAACGGCACCCGTTGGTTCGTCGTCGGGATCAACGAATAGAGTGCGATAGTGGAATTTGGTGGTGACAAGAAGGCGGACCATTCTCGGCATGATCGGCGGGGCTGCATTCGCGGCTGGGGCGAAAGTGGCGGTGATTGCTCACCGGGGCGAACACTTGGCCCATGCGGAGAATACCGTCGCGGCGATTGACGCGGCAATCCGGCTCGGCAGCGATTTTGTGGAGATCGATGTCCGCACTACCCGGGATGGCGCCTTCGTGCTGATGCATGACGCCGGCGTGGAGCGCATGACTGGCGGAAAGGGAATGGTGGCGGAGTTGAGCCTGGCGCAGATCCGCGAGTTGCGGATGAACGGTGAACGGGTGCCCACGTTGGACGAAGCACTGGACACGATGCGCGGGCGGTGCGGGGTGTATCTTGACGCGAAGGCGATTGGGGCGGAGGCGATCGTGGCGGCGTTGACCCGGCACCGGATGATGGATCGGGCTGTGGTGTATGGTGGCTTTGCGTTGTTGGCGGAACTGGCGCAGCGCGGCCATGGTGGGGTTGTTATGCCGGAGGCTGTGTCGGTGGAACGGTTGCGGAAATCGCTGGATGAACTGAAGCCACGCGTGGTGGCGTTCGACCGGCGCGATTTCCGCGATGAGGTGATTGCCGTGGCGCGCGAAGCGGGAGTGGGGATCTTCGTCGACCGGCTCGGGGCGGACGATAACTCTTCTGCGTGGAATGATGCTGTGCGACGTGGGGCAACCGGCATCCAAACCGATCACCCGGCTGAACTGGCAGCGATGCTGCGCTGACCGCCCTTACCGGATTCTTACCGAACACTTACGAGTCCCTGGTCGGATTTTGGGTTCCGTTTCCTATTTCCTATGTGAAGGCGCTAGACCTTCCATTTCGAATTGAGGAGAAAGAACAATGAAATCGCTTACCACTATTGGAGTCGCGCTCATGGTAGCCGCAACCCTCGGAGCACAGCCGCCCGCACAGGGACCAGCGCCGGCGACGGTCAACGCACACAGTCTGCCCATCACCGCGATCACAGGCAAAGTAATGGAGATCGTGAACGGTATTGTCGCCGATCAGAATGCGGCGCTGGCGACGGACCCCAATTACCGGGCCGTGATCTCGGTGACTCCGACGATCTATTCGCCGGCGATGGTGTCCACCGCAAACCTGGATCGCCCCAATGAGTTCGCTGCGCTCACTCCCTACTTCCTGTCGTATAAGGTTACGGGACTGAAAGCCAATGTCGCCGGAGTGTGGGTCAGTTATCCGTTCGATCGCACGTTGTATCAGTCGATTTATGTTCAGACAACCTGCGATGGGTGGTACAAGGGCCGCGGGGTGCTGAAGCATGTGACGCGGGCAGAGGCGCCGACACTCGATACCGACCACACGTTTCTGGAAGAGGCTTTCAGTTTCCTGCTGGTGAACCGGCTGCCCACTTACATCGATCAGCAAATGACGCTGCGCCTGGCAAACATTCCGGCCATCGTCGCGGAGGTGCCGACGACCAACGCGTGCAACACACTTGGCGTGAGCACGAAGGCACAGGGGTTTCCCTTCGACACGATCAACTACGATGCGTTTCCGGTGATCCCGCAGGTGGCGCCGAATAGCCTCACAGTGACCTTGCTGCAAGTGAAGCGCTTGCCCCTAAAGCGGCTTTCCGGCCAACCGGTGTACGATCCCGTGGAAGAGCCCGCGCTGGAGTTCTGGGCGGACTTCGCGAACCTGCATTTCAATCTTCCGCCGATGGTGGAGAATCAGGTTTGGTTTGCACCGGCGAAGGCGACGGTGACCGTTCCTGTGCCGCCATCGTCGCGTCAACTGGTGCTGATTGGCAACATGGTCTACGATGGCGGCAACTCAGAAGACGCATCCTGGGTGAGTTTCGGAAAATCCGCGGACTTTGGGAACGGCGTGAAGGTGTTTCGCATCATGAAGAACTGGTTTGAGCCGGCGCCGAAAGGCGGGCGACCCATCAAGAGCACCGGACCTGGGTATGAGGTCACGGTGCGGATCGCCACGCCTGTTACATCGACAACGCAGTTCTAAGCGAACGTGACCTGGCCGGTGGCTCCGTTGATACGGATGCGGTTGCCGGTGGTGATCCGTAGCGTGGCATCCGGGACACCGACCACGGCGGGGATTCCGTACTCGCGGGCGACGACGGCTCCATGGGAGTTGGCGCCGCCCATTTCCATCACCAGGCCGCCGGCGGTGAGGAAGAGCGGAGTCCAGCCGGGGTCTGTGGATGGTGCGACAAGGATTTCACCGGGTTCCAGATGAGCGCCGACGGGGTCGAGGATGACTCGGGCGATGCCGGTGATTTCACCGGTGGATGCGGGGGTACCTTCGAGTTCACCGGCCGTGGCCTGGCGTTGCGACAAGACGGGTTCGGTGCCGTCGGAGAGGATGACGGAAGGAACCTGCCGGCGGCGCAGTTCCATGTCGTAGTCTTCTTTGCGGCGCGTGACGGTGGCTTTCTGATTCTCACCGTTGAGGGCCCGGCGGACCTCCGGGAGATGGAGGAAGAAGATGTCATCGGGTTGATGGATCGCCTCTTTGGCCGCGAGCGTTTCGCCGATGAGGGCGAGTTCGCGGCGGGCTGCGGCGAGCACGACCACCATGTAATACTTCGGCAATTCGCGGATGCCGGCCAACTGCCGGACCCGGTTGAGGGCGAAGTTGACCAGCTTGCCGCGCAGTGTTCCGCGGCGGCGGGCCCTGGCCGTGAGGGAAGCGATGGTGCGCTCCGCCTCTTCCGCTCCCTGCGCGAACATGGCATCGGGCGCGTGGCTCTGGTCTTCGAGTCGCAGATAGTTGGCGAGAACGCCGAGGATGTGCGTGGGATCGTCAGACCAGCGAGGTAAGCCGAGGTCGATTTCAGCGACGGCCCGGTGGCCGTATTGGGCGAGAAATTCCCGGACACCTTCCTGCGCGGCGGCGGGGAGTTGGTTGGCCATGTATTTGGCGTGAAGATCGGATGGCGTGGACTCGCGGAAGAGGTGCGCGGCTTCTTTGTCGGTGCCGATCTGCTGCGCCAGACGCCAAAGGCTGAGGTCCATTTCGGTAGTGATGTTGTGGGGAAGGCCGCGGAGAACGGATTCGAGGTCGGCCGGTGTTGCGTCTTTGCCGAGAAGCTTGGCGGCGATTGCGAGCATGGCGAAGCCGGCAACGGCGGAGGGCATGATGCCGGGAACCATGCCGATGACTTCGTCGCTGAGCATGCGCTCAACGAAATCGAGGCGCTCGATTGGCGAAGCGGTGGGCGGTAGCGAAAGCTTGCTGGTAACCTTGGCTGCCAGGTTGCTTGCGGAGCGATGGGCGTTTTCCGGATTGCGGATGGCCTCGGCGATACGGACAGGAATGGCGTAGCGGGCGGCCAGGCGCAGGATGCGGCTGAAGAAAAGGAATGGTGTGTGGCGATTGACGGAGAGTTCCGGTTTATCGAATAGTGCGCGAAGCTTCGCCGCGGAGCGGGCTTCCATGACGTCCAGCATGCGGGGCATGATCCAGCGGCCCATTCTCCCTCGGAGTGTGCCCGTCAGATTCACGAAGATGCGCTGCGCGGACTCGGCGTAGACGGGCGGACCTTCGAGGGGGTTATCCACGGGGATGCCGAGAATTTTGGCGGCGGACGAGGCAATCAGGCGCGCGGCGGAACGCCCCATGGGAGTGATGGGACGATACAGACCTTGGGCGACGCTGAAGCAGAAGTAGACGGCGAAGTCATCATTGCGCGAAGCGGGGCCGTGCGGAATCGGGAAGAGCGTGGTGATGGGACGGGCCTGGGTCAGCCAGAGTGCTCCAGTGGCGTCGATGGCCCATTCCGTGTCTTGCGGTGAGCCGAAGAACCTCTCGACGCGATTGCCAAGAACGGCGAGTGCGCGCACCTGCGTGTCGGTGATGCAGGCTTCATCGGAGTCTGCGCCGCGATCGACGTGGCGTGTACCGCCGCCGGCCACGGATTCCACAGCAAAGCGCTTGTCGCCGATGCGGCGTTCGAGGATCGTGCCGTTGGTGGTATCGACGGTGAAGTGATCGGGGTTGACTGCGCCGGAGACGATGGCTTCACCGAGCCCGGGGCTCGCATCGATGACGGCCTGGCGGCGCTTGCCGGTGACGGGATTGGCGGTGAAGAGCACGCCCGCGACCTTCGCTTCCACCATCTGCTGGACGACTACAGCCAGGCGCACCGTAGCGTGATCGATGTTGTTGGTGTTGCGGTAAACCACAGCACGATCGGTCCAGAGAGAAGCCCAGCAGCGCTGGACGGCATCGACGACATTGCCGGCGCCGATGACGTTGAGGTAGGTGTCCTGCTGTCCCGCGAAGCTTGCGTTGGGCAGGTCTTCCGCGGTGGCGGAGGAGCGCACGGCCACCGGGATGTTGGGCCCCAGCGCTTCGTAGTTGCGGATGATCTCGCTGCGGATGGCATCGGGCATGGGGGCCGCGAGGATGGACTGGCGCGCTTCACTGGGGATGAACGAATGCTCTTTGGCGACCTGGGCGTAGGCGTGCGTGGTGACACAGAAGCCGCCGGGGACGGGGAGTTGCGCGCGAATCATCTCACCGAGATTCGCTGCTTTGCCGCCGACGAGGGGCAGCATGGCAGAAGTGGCTTGCGATAGTTGGATGACGATCATGACAGAACTCCTGCAGCGAGCGCGATCGGCGTCTCGGATTTTTGTGTTTCGGTTTCGGTGTGCTCCCACTGGACCCATTTGAGGTCGAGGACGAAGATGGCGTAGACCACCGGGACAAGCAGCAGCGTGATAGCAGTGGAAAGGGTGAGTCCACCGATCTGCGCATAGCAGAGCGGTTCCCACAGCGGTCCGCCGTGGGAGGCGAGCGGGAACAGTGCGATGACGGTGGCCCCAACGGTAATGAGGACGGGCCGCAAGCGCACAATTCCCGCGTCGAGCAGAGCCTCGCGGAGCGGCGCACCTTCGGCGTGCCGCTCTTCGATGAAGTCGAACAGCACGATGATGTGGCTGACGATGACACCGACGAGGCTGGCAATCCCAAGGAAGGCCATGAATCCGAACGGCGCGCCCATGAGGTATAGGGCGGTGAGGGATCCGGCCATCCCATACGGGATTGCGGCGAAGACGATCAGGGGCTTGATAGCGTGCTTGAACTGGATGACGAGGGCGAGGAAGATGGCCGCCACGGAGATCATCATGACGACGCTTTGCTGGGCGAAGCCTTTCACCTGCTCCTTGTATTCGCCGGCGATTTCGAGCTTGACGCCGGGCGGCAGATTGGCGGTGAGTTCCTCAATGCCTGGCATGGACTGCGCCAACAGTTCCGAGGGCAGGTGCCCTTCGGCGGGGAACGCGGAGACTGTGATGGTGCGGAACTGGTTCAGGCGGCGGATCTTCGCCGGCTGCATGCGATAGGAGAGTGTCGCCAGTTGTTTCAGCGGCACGCTGCGCTTGCCCTGTTGCGAGTGGACGTATAGGCTCTCAAAGTCCTCCACCTGCGAACGCTGTTCGAGACGCAGGCGAGCGACGACGGGAATGCTCTTGTCACCGTCGTGCAGCGTGGCGAGCGAGATGCCGTTGAAGGCGGCGAGCGATGTCGTGGCGACGTCGTAGTTGGTGATGCCCGCGAGGTTGGCGCGATCGGAATCGATCGCCATGTCGACGGCGAGTGTCTCCTCGCCCCAATCGTCACGGACGCGGGTGGAGACGGCGGAACTGCGCAGGATGTCTTTGAGTTTGGCTGCTTCCGCACGGAGGCTGGCCATGTCCTCACCCGACAGGCGGATGGACACCGGCACGCCAACGGGTGGTCCGGTTTCAAGTGGGCGGACATCGATGCGGGCGTTCGCGACGTTGGCGTCGAGCACACGCTGCAGTTCAGGCAGCAGATGCGCGGTGTGATGCTTGTCGGTAGTTTTGATGAGCACCTGGGCGTAGTTGAGCTGGCGCGGCTCGGGAGCTGCGGAGAACCAGAAGCGCGGGCCGCCGCCACCGATCCAGGACGTGACGGATTCGATGACGCCATCGCCCGCGGTCTTAAGGATCAGTTCTTCTACCTGACGCGCGGCATTGTGCGTGGAGGCGAGCGCCGTGTCTTCGGGCAGCCAGATGTCGACGTAGGCGAGGTACTGCAGATCCTGAGGGAAGAACTGCGGCTTGAGGCGCGAGCCGAAGAAGCAGCCACCTGCGAGCACGAAGGTGGATGCGGCCAGCACCTTCCAGCGGTTGTCGATCGCCCAGCTTCCGATGCGGTAGTAAAGAGCGGCGAAGCCCTTCGTGCGGCGCTCGGCGACGGTGGGTTCCATTTTGCCGCGGAGCAAATAGTAGCCGAGCATGGGGATGAATGTCATGGACACGAGGCGCGATGCAACCAGCGAGCAGGTGATCACCACAGGCAGGGTGTAGAGGAAGCGGCCTGTGTCGCCGGTGAGCATGAGGAACGGCAGGTAGGCAACGATGTTGGTGATGGTGGCGTAAAGAATGGCGTGTGCCAGTTTCGTTGGTCCCCACCAGGCGGAGACGCTGCGCGGCAAGCCCGAAGCGAGATCACGCTTGATGGCGTCGCCGGCAACCACCGGATCGTCAACCAGCAATCCAAGGGCGATGATGAGGCTGGCGATGGAGACCTGCTGCAGATCGACGCCGAGCAGTTGCATCATGCCGAAGGTCATCGCCAGCGTAATCGGAATGGAGACCGCCATCAGTGCGGCGGAGCGCCATTCCCAGAAGCCGAGCAGCGACACGAGCACCACCAGCGCGATGGCTTCCCACAGGCTGCTCATGAACAGCTCGACGTTCTCTTCCACCTGCACTGGCTGATCGGAAGTGCGGGCCATGACGAGATCGGCGGGCAGGCGGCGGCGGAGGTCGGCGAGGGTATCGTCGACAGCTTTGCCGAAGGCACCGATCTGCTCACCGGAGCGCATCTGGATGTCGAGGGTGATGGCGCGGGAACGGTTCCAGTGGCCCTGGTTGTCGCGCCAGTTGTAAAAGTGGAAGAAGCGTGTGGGGCTTTCGTAGCCGCGCTGAATATCCACCAGGTCGCGGACGTAGGCGGGGCGGCCACCTGCATCGGGGGCGACCAGGACGTCGCCGATTTCACGCTCGTTCCGGAACTCGCCACTGGGGGCCACGGGGAGATTGCGGCCACCGGCATTGACGATGCCGCCGGGCATGGCGATGTTGCGGGCACTGAGTGTCTGGCGCAACGTGTTGGGAGAGATGCCGTAGGCGGCCAGCCTTTCCTGCGAGTAGAGGAGTTCCACTTGTTCGGAGACAAGGCCGGAGCGGCTGACCTTGGCCACCTGGGGCACATTTTTCAGGCTCTTCTCGATTTGTTCACTGAGGCCGTCCAGTTCGCGGTAGCTGTATTTGTCCCCGGCGACTTTGCCGATGGCGGCGCGAAGCTGGCTGAGATCGCGAACGGTGAACGGAGCCCACGTGTCGGGGTGCAGTTCCGATTGATAGGCGTGCTTCTCCGTGAATTGCTTTAGCGTGGCGAGGATTGCGGCGTCGGTCTCTGCCGAGCGGCCATCGAGAGCGATGAAGCCCGGCCCCTCGATGAGCTTCAGGTCTTCGATGGTGGCCGACAATGCGTGTTTGACGGTGGACGCGAGACGCAAGGATGCTGCCGTTTCGAGCGAGCGCGGGAAGGCGACGACGACCGAGACGCGGCCCTGCTCGCGGTTGCGGACCTTGGCGATGGCGTCGTGTATGTCGCGGGTGCGAAGGTCGAGATCGGAGTCTTCGACCCGCGGCCCGGCGACCGTGAGCATGAGAGCTGCCGTATCGCCAAAGTCCTTGACGAAGTCGATGGGGCCGGCTCCTTCCGCGAGATCGTCGATGCCGTCGAGCTTCAATTTGATGTCGTCGAATTCCTTGCCGGGCTCAGCGACGGCATCGTCCAGCTTCATGTAGACGACGGCGACTCCCGTGCGAGTGACGGAGCGGATCTCCGTCACCTTGGTGTTCTGGGCAATGGTGGTCTCGATCTTCTTGGTAACGAGCTGCTCGATTTTTTCCGCTGGCATGCCACCCCACGGCACGATGGCCATGGCTTCCCGCACGGGGATTTCGGGATCTTTGCGCTGAGGCATTTTGAAGTAGCCGTAGATGCCCCAGAAGAAGGTACCGAGCAGCAGCACCCAGGCTACCTGGCGTTGCTCCACGAAGAAGCGTGCGGTGTTGTGCGTGCGCTCAATGGACTGGAGGTCGTGATTGTGATCCATGGTTGTGCTCCGTTAGGGGATGAGCGTCACGCGCTCGCCATCTTTCAACTGCAAGCCGGCGGTGGCCACGATTTTCTGTCCGGTGTTGAGGCCGGAGGTGATGAGGACTGCGTTGCCGCGCACCGGGCCGAGGGCAACGGGTTGGAGACGGACATGATCGATGCCGGCACGGTTTTCCACGGTGTAGACGCCGTAGCCGCTGTCGCTCTGTTTCGCCTTGACGACGGCGGTGAGCGGGATGGCGGGCAGGGGGGCAGCGTCGCGCGGGCCGGAGAAGATGACGGTGGCGACCATGCCGACCTTGAGTGCCTGGCCGGAGTTGGGGACATCGACATCGATGGCGAAGACGCGGCTCGCCGGGTCAGCGGCAGGGGCGATTGCCCCGACGCGGCCTTGGAACTCGCGCCCGGGAAGAGCTTCTGCGACGACGGTGAGCGCGTCGCCGGGCCGGATGTTCTTGAGGGCCATGTCCGGTACGCCGAAGGATACTTTAGCGATCCGTGTATCGGCGATGACGAAGGCGGGCGTGCCTGCTCCGGCGAGCGAACCACGGGCGATGCGCTTCGATACGATGACGCCGGGGAATGGCGCAGTGATGGCCGTATCGGCGAGAGAGATGGAGGCTTCGCGCTGCTGTGCACCGGCGCCGTCGATGCGCGCCTTCTGGGCGGCTATCTGCGCGAGGATCGCGCTGCGCTTGGCCTGCGTCGTATTGCGGCGGGCCTCAGCGGCGTCGAAGTCAGCCTTGGTGAGCGCCTTCTCATTGTAGAGATTGGTGGCGCGTTCGAAATCGCGGCTGACCTGCGTGAGAGATGCCTCGGCCTCTTCGAGCTGCGCTTCAAGGGCCTTGAGCGATGCGGCGGCATCGGCACTCACCGCTGAGGCGTAGTTGACGCGAGTTTGATACTCGGAGGGGCGAAGCCGGGCGAGCACTGCGCCGGCGTTGACAAAGTCTCCTTCCTGCAACTCGCGGAAGCGGCCCGAGGCATCGCGTGTGCCGCCGATGTGTTCGACGTAGCCGCCGACGCGGAAGGCGAGGTCGACCTGGGTGTCGGCTTCAACGACTCCGGAGTAGCGGATGTCGTTTGGCGCGGCAGCCGTTTCGGCGGAGACGGTGCGCACGGCTGGTATCGCTTTTACTGCCGGCTTTTCTTTTTCGCAGCCCGTGAAGAGCGCGGTGAAGATCGCCACGGAGGCGAATGCTTGGAATTTCGTCATTGTCCTTCTCCCATTGCCATCTCCAACTCGGCGCTGGCGGACCAGAAGGCGACAAGCGCCTGTTGTGCTTTGTTGTCCGCGCCCGCCATATCGGCTTGAGCCTCCAGCACGTCCTTGAGCAGGGCAGCCTGGTTGCGGAAGCGAGCCGTTGCCAGACGCGCGGCTTCCCGTGTGTTCTCCTGGCCCGCAACGCTCGCCGAGAGCATGACCTGCGCCTCGCGCATCTTGCGATAGGCGTTGCCCACCTCGATGCGGATCTTGTCTTCGGCTTCCTTCAGGGCGAGACCGGCCTCGCGGATGCCTTTTTCCTTCTGTGCGAGTTCGCTCCGTTTGCGGCCCCAATCGAAGGGCTCCCAGCTTGCCTGGACACCCGCGATGGCCACGTTGCGGGGTAAGGTGCCGGAGATGTTCACGGCGGAGTGGTAGCTGACGCTGAGGCCGACATCGGGAATGTACTCACTCTTCTTCTTGCGGTAGTCGAGCTCGGCGTAGAGGACTTTGAGGCGCGACTGCTCGATTTCAGGGCGTGCGGTGAGGGCGCGCTCGCGGGCCTCGGCAAGCGCCGGAAGGGTGCCCGCGCGAGGCCCGGAGATACGCGGAACTCAGTGTCCACCGGTCTGCCGAGGAGGAAATTCAACTGCTCCTTCTGCGTCGCCAGCGGGCCGGCCAGGGCCACTTTGTCGTATTCCGCCTGCGCCAGGCGGGCCTTGACGTTAAGCAAATCGCCGTTGAGTGCGGTGCCTGCTTTGACGTATTGCGTGGTTTGGGTGCTCAACTCGCGGAGTAGGGCGAGCGTGTGCTCGACGGCATCGAGTGAGCTTTGCGATTGGAGGATCGCGTAGTAAGACTGGCGCACCTGCTTGATGACGTCCTGACGGGTGCGTCGCGTCTGTTGCTGGGCGATGCGCTGATTCACTTCCAGTTGCTGAATGCCGAGGCCGATCTTTCGGCGCTGCGTGATGGGCAACACGGCTTCGGCGGAAAGCATCGCGGTGGGCTTGCGGGCGGAGGAAATCGACGTGGTGTTGCCGGGCACCGATCCGATTCCCGGGTATTCTCCGAAGGCCCCTTTCTCAAAAGTGATGGTGGGCCGGGTGAGCAACATGCCGGTGGTTGAGTTGAAGCGGAACGACGGGAGCTTCTGCGTTTTGGCCGCATGAATGGCGTCGTCGTATTCGCTCAATCCAAGTTCCGCCTGCTCGATGGCACGATTGTGTTTGAGAGCCAGTTGCAGCGCCTGGTCCAGGGTGAGCACATCGGACTGAGCGGTGAGCTGCATTGCCGAGAGTGCGCACGCCGCCAATGCGAGCAGCGCGCGGTGACCTGAATTCTGTTTCATCTCCTTGTGTTTGCCTCCACGTTTGTTGTCTGTTTTCGTCACAGCCTCAGTGTGCAGTGGATGGGGTGGTGGGATGAAGAATCATACGGTATGAAGTTCGGGAACTCGCGACTGGCGGAGAACCTTGCCTTGGTCGCCGTCGACGACGATGGTGTCTCCGGGGCGGAGTTCAGAAAGGATGCCCGGGAGGTTGACGACGGCCGGAATGCCGTATTCGCGGGCGACAATGGCGCCGTGGCTTAGGTATCCTCCACTCGCCATGACGATGGCTGAAGCGCGCAGGAAGAGCGGAGTCCAGCCGGGGTCAGTGGATGGGGCCACGAGGATTTCGCCGGCGGCGAGCGAATGCGCTTCGTTGGGGTGGCGGATGATGCGGGCCAAGCCTGTGGCGCAGCCGGGTGCGACACCGATGCCGGACCAGGCTTCGGCAGCATTCTGCTTCGGGTTCGTATTGGGTGCAGCAGTCTTGCCGTTGGGGTGCTCGGTAATGACGTCTGGTGGCGTATCGAGCCGGAGCCAGGCTTCTCGCTGGCGGGCGCGGTCTTCGCTCAGCGCCTGGGCGCCGGGGCCGTTCCAGTGGCCGTGCAGCCAGGATTGAAGGTCGGCACAAGAGAGGTGAAACACGTCCGTGGCCTGGTTGAGATATCCGCCTTGCGCCAGGCGGCGGCCAATCTCCAGGGCGATTCTACGCGAGGGCAGGGCAGAGGCCACAAGCGCTGATTTGGCGGCTTCCCGCAGTGCCATCGCGCGGCGGAGCTTGCGCGCCAGCCAGAGAATCCACGAGGCGCGCCAACCGGCTTCGCGGCGAACCGTGGCTTCCGCCTCGTAGGAGACGCGCTGCCCCGTATCGCGCGGAGCGGAGGCGTGTGGATTGGCAAGAGCGAAACGGACCTGGTCGAGGATGTAGCTGGGGTCTTCGATCCAACGCGGGTTGAGGTAGTCCACTTCGTAGACAGCGCGATGGCCGAATTCTTCGAGAAAGCGCTGCAGATCGCTGCGGAACGGGGAGTCCGCGGAGAGGTGCACCCAGTCCGTGGCAGGCGCCGCGGAGGCCAGCCAGTGGAGCGCCTCGGGATCGCTTTGCGCAGTCCGGGCGAGACGGAGGATGGCGTAGCCGTGCTCGGCGCTGGTGACCGCGCCGGTGCCTGCCAGCAGGCGCGTGAGCATGGCGCGCGCCTTGTCGCCGAATACTGGCTTGAGGGCCGCTTCGAGAGCCATCTCCCAGGGAGACGAGGCGGAATTGGCGAGGCCGACAGCAATGTCCATGGAGTCCGTGTCGAGCTGGATCGCCGCAAACAATTCACGCAGTTCCTGTTTGGACAGGGACGAGAGATCGGTGGGGATCTGAGCCAGGCGTCTGGTGCGGTTGTGGATGGTTGTGCCCACTTCCTGCTCGATGTTCCAGAGCCGCTTCATCAGTCGAAGATTGGCCAGCAGGCGCTTGCGGCCTTGTGGGCCGCTCCAGGGATCGGCAGGGACGGAGATTTCCGGTTGGTGGCCGCCCATGGCCTGGGAGACCTGGGCCGGCGTAATGCCGAGGGCATCGTACATCACCCATTGCATGAGCGTGAGCTCAAAATAGGTGCGGCCATCGTGGCGGCGCATCAGTTCGGCGCCCGCGGGCATTGCGTAGCGCGTCGCGATCGGCGCGGCGAAGGCAACGTTGTCGACGGCTTCCTTCAACAGGCTCCAGGAAAGCGTGCAAATCACACCGGGCACCGCGTCCTTGATGTTGGCCGTGGACCAATGGCGTGGAGCTTTGGCGACGGCTTTGGGAAGACAACGGCGCACGTTCGTCGCCGGCCGCGCCTGCAGGAACCAGAACTCTTCGCCATCGAATGCCCATTCGACGTCCTGCGGATCGTTGCCATCGCTGAAAGCCCAGTGGAGACGATGCAACTGCCTCGCCAGTTCCTGCTGGCGATCGGGCGTGAGAAGGGGTGCTCCCGCGCTGTGGCTGTGCGGACTCAGCTTGCCCGCGGTATTGCGGAATACGATCCGCTGCGGGTCCACCTGGCCGCTGACAACAGCTTCGCCGCAGCCGGCAGCGGCATCGATGACGATAAGGTCGCGCCGCCCGCTGAGGGGATCGAAGGTGAACGCGACGCCGGCGCATTGCGGTTCCTCCGCGCCTTCGGCATGGACCATTTCGCAAATGACGACGGCGCATTGGACATCGCTGTCGTCGAAGCCCATGCGGCGGCGATAGGCGAGGGCTTGCGGAGTCCAGAGCGAGGCGTAACAGTCGAGGATGGCTCGCTCAATGGCGGCGAGCCCGCGGACATTGAGGAAGCTTTGATGAATGCCTGCGAACGAGGCTTTGGCTCCATCTTCGACGGTCGCGCTGGAGCGGACGGCAACGTGCGCGGAGGAGAGCTGATTGAGCTCGAGGAACTCGGCGAGGGCGCGGCATTGCGGCAAGGGTAGCAGCGAAGAACGGATCGAATTGCGAATCTCGGACAGTGCTTCCACCACGGCAGGCTGCGTCGTATCCGCCGCGGAAACGGACGCGGTGCGTTCGAACAGGTGAGGCTTCGACCGGCGCAGTTGCTCCGTGTACCACGCGGCGGGAATGACCCCGCCACGCGGGACTCGGAAACCGTACCGGGCCAGCATGCCCAACCTATGTCCCTTGCCTCCGCAAATCTGCGGACCTGCCGCGGCCGCTTCCGGCCAACCGTGAATTCTCATGACGTAATTACTCCTCGCGACCGCCGAAGCGGAAGACCGGGCCGACACTGATGCGGAAGTTGCGCTCGGTGCCGGATCCGTACTGGGTGAGATACATGCCGGGAGAGAAGCGCAGGGCGACGTGCCGGCTTAAGTTGACATCGAAGTTGCTGCCGATCAAGGCTGCAAAGCTGTTGCGGTTGGCGTTGCTGTAGGTGGTGTCTTCGACAGAGCCGTGAGCGAGGCCGAAGAGAGCGCGGACGCTGGTTTCGACACGGGCCGTGCGGAACAGGCGGAATTGCGGGCCGCCGAGCACACTGTGCTGTCGAACGCTCACCGGAGCGAGGCTCGGCTCGGGATGAGCGTTGCCGTAGAAGCCGGCAACATCGGCGGTAAGCCCGAAACGCGGGTGAAGGTAAGTGGTGAAGGAAGAGTTCCAGCCGTTCAGTGTGGCCTGATTGGAATCGAGATCAGGCTTCATGCGGGCCACGGTGACTCCACCGAAGATTTCGTGGGGTTGCGCCCCCAGGTGGGGGAGCGCAACCACGAACGTGAGACAGAGCAAGAGGAGTTTGATCATCGTTTCTTTCCTTGGTGCTGGCATTTCTACTTGCCGGGCGCGGGCGGGTAATTCTTGAACAGCTTGGCCATAGCCTTCTGCAGGTTCTGGTAGTTCTTTTCGGGATCCTTCTTGATGTCGAGCGTCTTCGAGGCGGAGCCGCGCCACACCATCTGGTTCTTGGCCGGATCAAAGACACTGACTGCGAGCTTGCCGATTTCGACGGTGGATGAGGTGACGCTGGAAGGACCTCGTAACCCGCGCGGGCCGGTGCCCCAGACATCGAACTGCTTCTCCTGGTCGATGGCCACCTGGTAGGTAATCTGAACATCAGCGCCGGATTCGACACGCTGCATGCCCTTGAGCGCGAACTGGGCGTCCACGGCACGCTTGATGTTCTGGTCCATGAGCTGGTTGGCGGCCGCGCCCTTCGCATCCACCCACTGATAAGTCTTGTAGGCGCCGAAGTTGGCGGAGCGATCATAGTCGAACTGAACGTCCTGGGCGAAAGCCATGGTGCCGAGGCACAGCAATCCTGTCAAAGCGATGAGCTTCATTTTCTTGTTCTCCTGTTTTTGTGAATTCGGGTCTTTAAGTGGTGTTTAGTTGAGGGTGGCAACCAGGCGCTGGAAGTCAAACGAGGTCACGTTGACGACGATGCTATCGGTGGGGAGTTGCACCGTCATGCGCGCCATAATGCTGGGCCCGTTGGGTAGTTGGTCGTAGTCGATCGAGATGGCGATGGGATCGCCTTCATGTTGTGTTTTGCAGTCGAGCCTGGTGGCTAGAAAGCTGGATTTGTTGATGGTGAGGGTCACATCATCCATGGGGTGGATGAGGCCACGAGCTTGCACGCGCAAGGTGTTGGGGCCGTCCCAAACCTCGCCTTTCTGGATCGCTTCCTTCAGTTTCTGGGGGCTCGCATAGACGCGAGCAAGTTGCATCACCTCCTGTATCGTTTCCTTGATTTCGGCTTTCTTCTTTGCCCGCAGAGGGCCCATCTTCTCTTCTCTCGGCTGCACCAGGGTCGTGCGCCGCGGTTGGCCGGTGGGGTCGAAACGGATCTCTTCAATCACCGGCTCCAATGGGGTTCCTTTGCGGATGACTGTGATTTTCTGCTTCCACTGGTAGGCGACGACCTGCCTGCCGTTGGCTCCCATGGCCATGAGAATGGCCTGTTTGGCGGGGTTTTGAGCGAGTAGCGTACTCGCCAGCAGGGGAAGCATGAGGATTGTTTTCGATTTCCTGTTCATCACAATCCCAGTGTGCCCGCGATTGCCGGCGGGTTGAAGTGTCATACCGTATGACCGCGGTTATAATTCAGCAATAGTCTGATGAAAGAATTTCCGCCATTTCGATTTGACCCGCAGGACCAGAGCTTGTGGCGGGAAGGACAGCGAGTTCCGCTTACTCCGAAGGCGTTCGCGGTGTTGCAGTATCTGGTGGAACGCGCCGGAAGACTCGTCACGCAGACCGAACTGCTGGACGCCATCTGGCCCGACACGTTTGTGCAACCGGAGGTGTTGAAGAGCCAGATTCTCGACGTGCGGATGGCGTTGGGGGATAAGGCGAAAGATCCGGAGTTTATTGAGACGGTGCCGCGCCGTGGATACCGGTTTATTGCCTCCGTGCGGGAGCCGGTGGAAGTTGTGGAGGCACCGGCCGTGGAGGGAAAGCTGGCGGGGCGTATCGGGCCCATGGCCGCGCTGCGGGAGTGTCTGGCGAAGGCCCGCAAGGGCGAGCGGCAGATTGTTTTTGTCACGGGCGAACAGGGGTTGGGGAAGACTGCTCTGGTGGATGCGTTTCTGGAGCCGGTGAGTGCTGTGGACGTGGCGCGCGGGCAGTGCCTGGAGGGATACGGCGCTGCGAAGGAGCCTTATTATCCGGTGCTGGATGCGTTAGGCCAATTGGCGCGGGGTGCGGGGAAGGACCGGCTGGCCAATGTGCTGGAGGCGCAAGCTCCGACATGGCTGATGCAGCTTCCGGCGCTCATGAAGCCGGCGCACCGCGATGTGCTGCAGCGCGAGTTGCTGGGGGCGACGCGCGAGCGGATGATCCGCGAGATCTGCGAAGCGTTGGAGCGGCTGACTGAGGAAAACACGCTGGTGCTGGTGTTCGAGGATCTGCACTGGTCCGATCATTCCACCATTGACTTGTTGGCGGCGCTGGCCTTCCGCCGCGCGCCCGCGCGGCTTCTGCTCATCGGTACGTACCGGCCTGTGGATGTCGTGCTGGGGCAGCATCCGCTGAAGCAGGTGAGTCATTCGCTCAAGGCGCAGCGGCTATCGAAGGAGATTCCGCTGTCTCCTCTGGTGGAAGGCGAAGTGGCGGAGTTGCTCCGGATGCAGGCGCCGGGAGCGCAGGCGGAGCATCTGGCGGCGTGGATCCGAAGGCAGACGGAAGGGAATCCGCTTTTCATCGTAACCATGGTGGAGCACCTGGAGGAGTGCGGGCACCTGGTCCGCAATGACGATGGCTGGCGAGTGGCTTCGCCGCTGGAGCAGTTGGAGGGCTCCGTTCCCGATACGCTGCGGCAAATGATTGAACTGCAGATTGAGCGGCTCTCGCCACGTGAACAACTAGTGCTGGAAACGGCCAGTGTGCATGGGATGGTATTTTCCTCCGTCATCACTGCGACGGCACTGGAGATGGACGCCGAAAGCATCGAAGAGACTTGTCTGAAGCTGGCGCAACAGCACCACATGGTGCGCGCGGCACACGTCGATCGTCTGGAGGATGGCCGGTTCTCGCAGCAATTCGAATTCCTGCACGCCGCATTCCGGCATGTCCTGTACCAACGGCTGGCTCCGGCGCGGAGGGCGAAACTGCATCGGTGTTTTGGCGAGACGATGGAGGCGCTGGCTCCGGTTCCGCAGCGCGAGGCGCTGGCCTCCTTGTTGGCGGGGCATTTCGAGCGCTGTGCGGATTGGCGCCGGACGCAGGAGTATTTGTGGCTGGCGGCGAAGAACGCGTGGCAGCGATTTGAATACCGGGCGGCCCGTGCGATTCTGGAGCAGGCGATGGAGGCGGTGGAGAAGATGCCGCGTGGACCGGAGCGAATGCAGGCGGAGTTCCGGATTCTGCAATACCAGGCAGTGCTGGATATCGGACTGCACGAGCCCGTGCGAGCGATCCCTGTGCTGGAGTCCATTGCGGAGCGGGCGAAGCTGTGTGGCCGGCCCGATATCGAGGCACGCGCGCTGGCGCCCACTATAACCATACGGGCCACGGATGATATCGCGGCGAGCATCCCGAATCTCGAGCGGCTGGAAAGGTTGATTCCGCAGTTGGCGGATCCGGTGGAGCAGGGCCAGACGCGGGAGCAGTGCGCGGTGATGCGCCTCAGCATGTTCGGATGGGACGCGGCGCTGTTGCAAGAGCATCGGGAAGCGATGGCGCTGGCACGGCAGTCCTCGGACGCAATGGTTCGGGCGTTGGTGACGATGGACGAAAGCTACGTGCTGTGGATGTCGTCGCACTATGAGGAAAGCCAGCGCAACGTGAAGGCGAGCATGCAGGCGATGCTCGAAGCCGGCCGAATCGTGCGTGTGCTGCAGGGCAGGGATTTGATGGCCACGGCGCTGGGAATGTGGGGCAAGTGGGGAGAAGCACTGGATGTGCTGGAAGAAAGCATTGAGGACGCGCGCAAGAACGAGGCTACTGCCCGAGTGGCCATGCCGCTGCTGTTCAAAGCGTGGCTGCATCTGGAAGCGATGGACTACACCGGAGCGGCCGAGATGTGTGCCGCAGCGCTTCCCTTGGTGGAGGGACCGTGCATGCTCGACCGGCGGTACATCGCGCTGCGGTTGGCCGCCTCAGCGGAGTTAGGGCTGGGAAGAGTGGATCAGGCGTTGCAGCAACTGTATGCGCTGCGGGCGAGGATGGATGAGCGTCCGGTGATTGTGGGTTGGTATTGGCGCATGCCGCTGCAGTTGGAGATCGGCGAGGCGTTGCTGAGGAATGGCGAATTGGCGCAGGCGCGTGTGGAAGCGCGGCTGGCGATCGAAGGGACATTGGCTTCGGCAGAGCGGACTTGGCAGGCTCGGGCCTTGGAATTGGATGCGCGTGTGGCGATGGCGGAAGGGGATCTGCAGCGAGCGGAAGCCAGCTTGGCGCAGGCGCTGGCGGCAATGGAAGGTTACGAAACTCCGCTGGCGGCGTGGCGCGTACACCGCACCCTGGCGATGTTGCATCCGGAGCGGATTGCATCGGCACAGATTGCCGCGGAGACTGTGCGCGCACTGGCCGCGTCGTTGAATGGGCGTCCTCAGCTGCAGCAGATCTTTCTCGCTAGGGCCGGTGCGGACGTTCCAGAGACGCAAGAAATGGGCGCTTTGCGGACTGGAGCAGGATCAGGGCCGATGTAAATGCCGCCAGGTGGACGATGAGGAGGGAGTAGTTGACGGCGGTATCGCGGCGGAAGACGTGTTGGGTGAGAAGCGCCGTGAAGGTGGGGCCGGTGGCGCTGCCGATGAGGTTGACCACCAGGATGTAGGTGCCAGTCATTTGCGCGCGTAGATGGCCGGGTAGAATCTGCTGGAGCGCTCCGGCGGCCACTCCATAGGGTGCGGCAGTGAGCGCTGCGCCGAAGCCAAGCCACACCATGGCCCACTCGCCTGAGGGGGCAAGGAAAAGCAACGTGTTGACTGGCATGGCGAGGGCAGCGATCCACACTGCAACACGGAGATTGGCATCGAGGGCACCGCGGCGCAACAGCCGATCGGCGATGCGGCCGGCCGTGAATGCGCCAAGGCAGCCGAAGATTGCCACTTCAATTCCGAAAATAACTCCGAATTTGGGGATACTCCAGTGGAAGTTGCGGCGGAACATTTCAGGAATCCAGGCAGCGCCCGCGGTAGCGGCAAGGGTGATGCAGGCGAAGCCAAGGTAGTGGCGCGTGAGAGTGGTACGGTGTAGCCGCATGTAAGCCGCCAGATCGGCGAGGCCAGGCTGCTTCGATTGGGTTCGCCGGAGCGGTTCGTCCAGGGTGAGAAGAAGGGGGATGACAGAAAGCCCCGCCAGCCCCAGGACGATGAGAACCAATTGCCATGGATGAACAGCGCCGAGGATAGGGAGGGTTGTGGATTGACGGGCGGAGGCGTATTGGACAACGAGACCGCCCGCAAGCAAAGCGATGCCGCTGCCGAGGTAGATGCCCATGGAGAACACGCTGAGGGCGGTGGAACGGCGGGCCGTGGGGAAGGAATCGCTAATGAGCGAATAGGCGCAGGGGCTTAAAGAGGCTTCGCCCATGCCGACTCCCATGCGGAAGAGCATCATCTGCGAGAAGGACCGCGCGAGGCCGCAGGCCGCCGTGGAGAGGCTCCACCCGGCGAGCCCTGAGGCGAGAATGAACCGCCGTGGGTACCTATCGGCGAGACGGCCGATAGGAATGGCAAAAAGTGTAAAGAAAATGGCAAAGCTGAAACCGATAATCAGGCTCATCTGCGTTTCGGAAATATTCAGATCGCGGCGGATGGGTTGCACCAGCAGGCTGAGGATCTGGCGATCGATAAACGCAAAAATCGAAACCGCTGTGAGCACCGCAACAGTTCGCCAAGCGTGCCTTGTTGAGGGGTAATTTTCCGCGCCGTCCGCCATGCGTACGTTCCATCTTACCCTTCATTTCGCCGGTTTCCACCGAACGGTCACCGTTCGGTCACAACTCCAAACTCGTTTCCCTTTACTCTCGAACCATGGAGGTCAAAATGACACAAAACGAAATGAACAAATACATGAGCATCCTGCAAGGCAAGGTGATGGAACTGGCCTGGTCGACGCGTCGTCGCGACGGCATTGTGATTGAGATGACCGCAGACCGGCTGGACCGGCAAGTTGGCGCCACTGACCGGGAGTTCGCGGTGCGGAAGCTGGAATCGGAATCGACGCAACTGCGCGAGATGAAATCCGCGCTGCGGCGGATTGAAGAAGGGACGTACGGAATCTGTGCCGAATGCGAGGAGCCGATTGGGGCGAAGCGTCTCGCGGCGATGCCGGCGGCCGTGTTGTGCATCCGCTGCCAGCGCGAAGAAGATTGCCGTTGCGCGGCGCAGAACGTCCGGGTTGTGCTGGCAATGGCTGCTTAAGGATACCTTTGTGGAAACGCGAAAAACGTTCGTCCTTTGGATCACGCAGCCTCCAACGGAGGAAGGCGAATCCCAGCCTGTCCTGGAGGGACGGTTGGAGGACGTCGATACGGGCCGGGAGATCCGCTTTCGGTCCGCTGCGCAACTGATTACTTTTCTGGAACAGACTCTTGAGGGAGTGAAGAGGGGAGCATAAAACAAAATGAAAAATCCAATTCTGCATCATGCGATCCGAGAACAACTGAAGAGCATCCTGGCGAGCGAGGTGTTCAGCCGCTCACGCCGGATGCAGCGCTTTCTCGAGTTTGTTGTGGAGGAGACACTGGCCGGGCGGGAAGAGCAACTCGGTGAGTACGCCGTGGGTGTCGCCGTGTTTGACCGCGGAGTGGATTTCGAACCGGGGCTGGATCCGATTGTGCGCAATGATGCGCGCCGGTTACGGCTGAAGCTGCTCGAATACTACAACCAGGCGGCACTACCGGGGAATCACATCGTGATCGAGATTCCGAAGGGTGGATATGTCCCCGTGTTCCGCAAGGCAGTGGCGCGGATGGAAGAACCGGTGTCCTCCTTGGGGCTGGCGCGATGTCGCATTACGGTGCAACTGATGCAGTCGACAGCCGGCGGTCCAGGGTGGTCGGATGAATATGAGTTTGAGGTGGGCGAACTGCTCGCGGTGCAGACGAAGATTGCGGCCAATGTGTTGCGGGAAGTGACCACGCGTCGCGAGATGCGGCATTCCACTGGGCTGCATCTCGCGGTGGCGGCTTAAGGGGAAGAGAAGCGGGCCGGCCTAGCGGCGCCGGCCCGATGGACGGGGACGTTGTTCCAACCTGCCTGATGCCGCTGCTCTGTTGGCATTCCATTTCTCACTGAGTTCAGCATTCCTGCTTCCGCGATCCCTGGCTAACGCCTCCAGCTTATGCGAGTCCAGCGCACTCTTGTCGACACTATTCCACGATCCATTCTGGTTTTGATACCACTGCCCGTCTTCGCGTTTGTAGACGTTGCCGTTGGATCCCGCGTAGACATCGCCGCTGCCGCTGCGGGCCAGGTATCCGGAGTTTCCAGCGGTGCCCTCAACGGCGACGCCTTTGCCACCGGCGGAAGTTTGACCGGTGGCCACCGTACCGCGGCTGTTCGATTGATAACCGCCGCGTGCCCAATTGCTGCCGTTGGAGACGACGCCTTCGCCCCAACTGCCGTATGGGTTCGTGGCATTGTATCCAGCCGAGGCTACGCCAGTGTAGGGGTTGTAGGTTCTGGCAGCGGCTGCTCCACCGTTCGGACCATAGGCTGCCGCACCCTGGGCGTACGTTCCGGTGCGCGGGTTGTAAGCGGCGCCTGCGCCGTAACCGCCATTGGGGCCGTACACCGCGGAACCACGTGTGTAGATGCCGGAAGCCGGGTTATACCAGGCGCCTGCGCCGTAGGTGTAAACGGATGATCCCCAGTACACGGGCGTGGTGGTGACTCCCACAGCGACGTATGGCGGATAGTAATAGCCGGTGCCCCAAACGACCACTCCGCCCGCGACGTAAGCGCCATAGTAGCCGGGCGTGTAGCCGACGACGATGGTTTCCGGAGTGGAGTCGTAGACCTTGACGTAGGTGACGTTGTACTTCGGCGAGCTTTCGGGGATGGAGTAGATTTCCTGAGGCACCGCATCGGCGACTGCCCAAGGGCCTTGCGCGCTGGCCCCTGTGAACCACACGCCTTGCTGGCATAGATAGTAACGGTTACCGATGCGCAGTACATCGCTGGGCGTATTGCGGGCGTAGGAGATGGACGTGCCTTGGATGGCTTCGAATTGCGGAGCGCCGGTGTAGTGAACCTCGGCTTTGGCCTGGTGGCGCTGGACGACTGCGGTGCGGGGAATGCTGGCGAGCAGCACGGCGTCTTCCGCCTCACGGGTTCCGGGGACGGAGGCGAGCACGCGGGCACGAGCGTGATCGGCCGGGATGCGCCGGAAGTCGGCGGGCAACGTGAGTGATGCCGATTGCCAGGGGCCTTTCAGCGAGGGAGAAGTGAACCAGCGGCCGGCGGCGAGGAAATACCAGGCGCGCAGAGATGCGTGGTAGAAGAGATCGCTCTCGGTGTTCTCCACCAGCGAGAGATCGGTGCCGGCGATACGCGCCAATTTGGGCAGACCGTTGATCGCGATCAGTTCCGCGGGCTGAGTGGTCACGATCACCCGAGGCGTCGCCGCGATACGGCTCTGCGCGCTCGTGGTGGGGGCTGAGAAGCGGGCCAGATCGGTGGGAAGTTGCATCGCGACCGTGTACGGGCCGTTTCGCTCTGCGGCGGCCAGCCAGGCATCGTTGTGGCGGAGAAAGTACCGATTGGTGGATTTGTCGCGGTAGAGGTCCCAATTCGTGTTCACCACTTTTTGCAGGGAGGTGCCCTCAATGTCGAGCAACACCGGTTCGCCGTCGATGATCACGAGAATGGCCAGATCGTAGCTGACATGGATGGGAGGAGGCTCCGAGAGTACTCGCGCTTCGCGCTTCGGCGCTTCCGACGCTTTGACGTAGGCGATGATGCGATCCAGGGAGACAACCATGGCGCTGGTGGGCAGCATCTTTCTGGTCAGCTCACTCGACTCGACGGACGATCCGGATGGGAAGCGCATATCGGAAACACGAATGTTGCGCAGCAGGACGATCTTCTGGTCGGCGTCAACAAGGGTGTCGCTTTGAAAGTGGAAAGTGCCGTAGAGTGGCTCCCGGCCCGGCGCTGGAGTGAGAGCGAAGGCGCAACGCCCGTGGAGCGTCTTGAAGTCTTTCCAGCCGTCCACCTGCGGGTTGTAGACAACCAGATTGGCGGAGCCATCGGTGTAGGATCGGGGCCAGCCGGGATCGGTGGGCATTTCGGTTGCGGGTAGAAGACTGCAGGTAAGAAGCGCCGCGAGACCGATCGCATTTCGGAATCGAGCCGGATTGAATCTGTTCATGACCGCAGTATGCGGGCGGTACGGCCGTCAAAACGAGAATCATACGGTATCAGACTCCCTCTGGAAGCGCCGTTGGCCGCATACTCGGGGTGGTTATGAGTCGTGCACAAACATGGATTTGGATCGCAGGGGCAATGGTCAGCTGGGTTTTGCCTGCCGCGGATGTCGTGGAGTTGCAGGGCGGAGACCGGTTGACCGGGTCGGCAGTGAAAGTGGCCAATGGCAAACTCCATTTCCAGACAGCGCATGCAGAAACCCCGCTGCAGATTGAGTGGGCAGCGGTATCGAAACTGACTTTGGAGAACCCTCGCGACTTGCACGAAGGCGAAGCGGTTGCAGAAGCGAAGAAAGGCTGGCTCGGCCGGGCGCGCGAAGCGAGTTCCATCAGCGCGGATTTCGGACAGAGCTATTCCGGGTTATCGAAGTACAACCAGCTTTCCGCCAATGCTGAGGTGGAATACGAAGGAGGCCGCTGGGACGGGTCATTTGTCATGCACTACAACTACTACGGCGGGACGGAAGATGCGAGTTCTTCCTATCAAACCTATGGCCGGTTGATTGCACAACGCTATCTGAAGGGCGACCATCTGTTCCTCTTCCCTTATGCGTTTCTAGGCCGGCAGACGGAGGCCAATGGATCGGCTGGGCAACTCAAGCAGTATGGCGGCGGGCTGGGGTGGACGTTTCATCGCCACCGGCCGGACCAGGTTTCGCTGTTGACGGGATTGGTGCGAAGCCGGGGCGATGGATTCGCCATGAATGACGAGTCGCGCCGTGATCTCAGCGTGAATGACCTGCTGGCTGTGGCCGGCGTGAGTTGGGACAAAACTCTGCCGAACAAGGTGGAGCTTAGCCTGCGGCTCTATTACTTCAAGCCGCTGGGTGTTGCGGGTCACCATGCAATGGCGACGGACGCATCGGCGAAGATTCCCCTCTATGGCCCGGCTTACTTCACGGTGCGGGCGTATGACACCCCGGAGATGCGGCAGAAGCAGTTGCTGAGTGTGAAGAATCTCCAGCTTTCGAGCGGAATCGGGGTTGAGTTTTGAGGAGCGCTTTGATGGAACAACAACGGTTGCTGGACGCCGCCCAGCGGATTCACTCCTCGCGGGAGCTGGACGAATTGTTGCGGCGAGTGCTGGGAATGGCGGTGCGCGAACTGCAGGCGCTAGGAGCTTTTCTCTCATCCGGCACGGTAGAAGTGGGGGAGCGGATTCCGGTCTACGGCAAAGTGCCGGGGAATTTCGCGGAATGGAATCAACGAGGATGGCGCAGCGGCTATTCGAGTGCGCCCGCCATCGGGTCTGGAGGCGAGATACTGGCGCACCTGGTGGTGTACCGGAAGGAATCGCTATCCCTCGAGGAACACGATTTTCTTGAGGGATTAGCCCTCCAGGTGGCGGTGGCCTTGCGCGACGCAGGGCATCATCAACAGTTGGTGGAATGGGAGCGGGTGCGCTTTGACCTGGAGGCGGCGCGCTCGATTCAACGCAGCCTGCTCCCGGAATCCATGCCCCCGATTGATGGCTATTCGCTGCGCTTCCGGTTTACTCCCTGCTACGAAGTGGGCGGCGACTATGTCGATGTGATTGCACTGCCGGATGGGCGGCTGATGCTGGTTGTTGCCGATGTCGCAGGGAAAGGGTTGGCATCAGCGTTGATCAGCATGAACTTTCGCGCCGTCTGCCGCGCCGTGTGCTGGTCCGGCCTGGGGCTGGCGGAGATGGCATCACGGTTGAACATGCTGCATTGGCTGGAAGGCACCGAAGTGCAGCATCGCTATGTGACGGCGATTCTCGTCTGCCTGGATGCGCGGGCGCATACGTTGGAAGCGGTGAACGCGGGACATTGTCCGGCGTTTCTGTGCCGCGATGGGGAGAAGACGAAGATCAGTGCGAGCGGTCCGCCGATCGGATTATTGCCGGACCGGCGCTATGAAAAGGAAAGTTTCTCGTTGCCCGCAGGAAGCCAGTTGTTGCTCTATACGGACGGCCTGACCGAGGTGTTTCGCGGTGGCGTTGAATTCGGGGAGGACCGTTTGATGGGGTTGATCGCTTCCACCTCTTCCGTGGATCTGCTGGACGAAATTTGGGATGCCGTAGACGTGTTCGGTGGCGAGCACGGGCAATCGGATGATCGCACGGCACTGCACCTGCAGCGGCTATAAACTACTTCGTCGCTGCGACTTTCTTCGAGGCCGACTGCACAGCGGCGATAGCTTGCGGCATGGTGTGGCCTGTCTCCGCGCATTCCCGCGTGATCTGGCCGAGAACCGACTGCTTGGAAGGTGCCTGCTGTGCTTGCTCCCAGATGGCCTCGGGCTGGGTGGAGTGAAGCTTATCGGATGAGAAGGCGTGTCCGGTAGCATTGACCAGCCAGAAGAGCTGATCGGCGCAGTAGACCGCATGATCGAGGCGGCTGGTGCGGGCTAGGCCGGCGCGATCGTCGTGGGCATTGACGGCGTGGACAACGGGCTCAGGGAAGCCGAGACCGCTTAGAATACCCGCCCCTACAACGCCATGCCGCGAAAGATCCTTCGCCGTTTCGACGATGTCGATGTCGTGCAAAAGGCCTCCGAGGGCGACATGCGCCGCGTTGTCGTTCGGGCCGGCGAGTTCGCGGGCGATGGCTTCGACGGCTGCGGAGTGACGGAGGTAGCGCTCTTCGGTGAGGCGTGCGCGAAGCGCCTCCCAGGCTTTCGCGCGGTCGAGTTCGGCTTCCGTGGGGTAGCGGTCGAAGCGGCGCTCAGTGGGTTTGCCGCGGAGATGCTTGTCGAAGAAGTCCATCATGGCGGTCCAGTCCTCCCCAGTGAAGGCGTGGCCGTGATTGGAGTAGTGGACACCGAGGTGATCCTGTTTGCCGAAGAGGGCGTAGGCGGGTTGCGCGCCCGTAATGGAGTGCCGCACGGCCTCCGGGAGAGAGATGGCATCGGTGATTCCTTCCAGTGCAAGGAAAGGGCGCGGCGCCGCGAGGGCGAGGAACCAATGCTGATCGAAGGGGAGCTTATCCCGCTGGCCCCAGAATTCGTGCAGATGAGGGGAGAACCAGTTGGGGTACTTCTTCTGCATGATATCGAGGGTTTCGCTGCGGCGCGGGCCGGCGAAGCGATAGGCGCCCACGCCGCCTCCGCCAGTGACAACAGGTGCTCCCATCAGGCGATCGTCAAACGCGGCGGCCACCATCGCCGATTTGCCGTTGCGCGATGCGCCGGTGACGATGAGTTTGGTTTTGTCGATGGTGCGATCGGTGACCAGGTAGTCAGCGACACGGGATGCGCCCCACGCCCAACCGGCGAGAATGCCCCAATCGTAACCGGGGTAGGCCGGATAGAAGCGCGTGTTGCGAAATGCCCAGCTGCCATCGGCATTGCGCAGAGTGGTGTCTTCGGCGCAATCGTTGGGATTGAATTGGACCAAGGCATAGCCCCGGCGGAAAACGTCTTCGCGCTGTTTGGCGATGGCTTCCGCTGTGGGCGATTGGGTGGGCGTGCGTGGAGGGGCGGCGTTGGGTCCCGGGCCAACCAGCAGTAGCACGTTCTCACCACGGCCTTGATTGGGACCTTGCGGCTGACGGGGCAGCACGGGTGCGCCGGGAGGCGTGCCACCCTGCAGAATGATGGCGGGGAACGGGCCGCCTGTTGCGCGCGTGAAGATGCCGATGTGGAGTTCGAGCTTCTCCGCAGGACCAAAGGTGAGACGCACCAGACGGTAGTTCACCGCTCCACCAAGAACGGTTTCGGAATTGAGGATCTTCCCCTTCACGTTGCCGGGAGCCGGTGGCGCCTGCCCGACGGCGTAATAGGCCAGCATGCGCCGCATCTCCTCGCGGCGGCGCTGCCACTCGCGCGTGCTGGTGACTTTGCGGCCGGCGTTCGTCAGCAGAACGTCTGGCATTTCCGGACGAGCGGGGAGTTCGTTCACACCCGCGAGCTTGGCGATGGGTGTCTGGATTGTTGGGATTGGGATTTCCCGGGGATCAGGCCCGCTTGGTTGTGCACCGAGGCTGAGTGTGAGGGCGAACCAGAGAGTCATGTCAGGTGAGATTGTAACCCGCCCGCGCCGTGTATGCTGGGAGTCATGCAGAGCGAATCCGGTGGAACTCGGCGCGTGTTTGTGCAGGCGGGTGCAGCGGCCGCGGTGATGGCCACAGGCTCCGATGCGTTGGCGATGGATGGCGGCCCGAAGGCCGTGCGCGTCCCTGCGGAACGGATCGCGGAGGTGACTCGCTGGCCTCGCTTCAACGACGAAGAGAAGCGCGCCGTCACCGAGCTGCTCGACAACAACAAGTTCTATCAGGAGATTCCCCAACTCGAAGCCGAGATGAAGCAGGCGCTGAGCGTTCCGTATGTGAAGGCGCACTGCAATGGGACGGGGGCTCTGCTGTCAGCGTTCTTCGCGCTTGATCTGCCGAAGGGGAGCGAGATTCTGGCTCCTTCTTATACGGCCTGGGCGACAACGGCTCCCTTGCATCTGTTTGGCTACGTCCCGCGATTCGTGGACATCTCGCCCCGGTCGATGACGTTTGATCTGGCCGATGCCAAGAAGCGTTTGACACCGCTCACAAAGGCGATTGTGGTGATGCACTCGGCTGGGAATCCCTGTGACATGGACGAGATCTGTGCCTTCGCCAAGGAAAAGGGCTTGCTCGTGGTGGAAGATGCGTGCCAGGCGCAGGGAGCTTCGCTGCAAGGCAGGCAGATGGGGACCTGGGGCGCGATCGGCACATTCAGTTTTCAATCGAGCAAGTTGCTGCCCGCCATTGAAGGCGGCGCGGGCGTGTATCAGACACGCGAGTTGTACGAACGCGCGACGATGTTCGGGAATTACGAGCTTCCTGCATCGTTTCCTGAGGACAGCCCGTATCGCGGGTATGCGGGAACGGGGATGGGACCGAAGTTGCGGATTCATCCGCTCGCCGCGGCCATTGCGCGAAAGCAGTTGCGGAAGATGGAGGCGAATCACGTGGTGGTGGATGCCCAGGTGCGGAAGTTGACCGACCGCCTGGTGCAATTGCCGGGCTTGAGCAGGCCGTACTGCCGGCCCGATGCGAAGCGCGTGTATTGGGGAAGCCACGTGTTGTTTGTGGATGAGAAGAAGGCGGGGTGTCCGAAGGATGCGTTGATGAAGGCGCTACGGGCAGAGGGAGTGCAGGTGATGCCCGGCGCTTACGATGAGCAGCACAAATACCGGCTCTATGCGGAGGCGAAGTGGTGGCATCATCCTGTGGTGATCCCCAATGATCTGCATGGGACCACGGAAGTGAACCGGACGGCGATCAAACTACCGCTGTTCCGGGAAGAGGCTGCCGAACTGCTGGAGCAGTATGCGCTGGCGTTTGAGAAGGTGTGGGCGAAGCGCAGTCAATTGGCTCGGGGTTGAGGGCGGCCGTAAACCTCCATCCAATCCAGCCGGGAGCAGGCGATGGATTCGCCCCCGCTCATGAGATCCGTGAATCCGACTTCATCGACGCGTGACAGATCGGGCTTGTCCACCCATGCGCCTTCGATCACCTTCTTGATATCCAGGCGCCGCCAGCGGATTCCGGCGATAGGGAATTCGCGTTCCCGCCAATCGACCGATTCGCCGTCGGCGGCATCCCCTATGAGCCACTGGCCAGCGGCGAGCTTGATGATAATGCGCAGATGCCGGAAGCCCGCCTGCTTACTTCGCCAGCGGATTTTGGCGAGTCCCGTGAGATCGACGAATGAGGATTTGTGGCGAAGCGACACAGCCCAGTTGCCGTTGGCCGTGCCGGACCAGATGTAGAACGGATCATCGGCGGGCTTATCGTGGTGGCTCTTCTTCACACCGTCGCGGCCGGGGCCGTGCACAGTGAGAATGAGATCCGGATTGGCGACATGTTCCTGTGTGACGGGTGTGGCCGCCTCGGTTTGCTTCCAGTCCTCGCGAAAGAAGAGTGGCGGGCGGTCTTGGGCCGCGAGAGGCACGGCGGCCGTCAGTAGCAGGAAGTCGCGTCGATGCATTTGCTACAGCGTAGCAGCGTGGCTAGCCGGTGTGCGCTCCCGTCCAGGCCGGTGGATCACTGGCCGGGAAGGACTCCTCGGAGGCTTCATCGACGGGATCTTTACGCGAGGGGAACATGGGGCGAAGCCAAGTGGCAATGAAGTATGCTGACATCCCAAACACCACCACCATCAGCGGCGTGAAATGCTGTTCGGATTGTGGTTGCTGTCCCATGTTGGAAAGAGGGCGCAGATTGCCAATCTGTTACGCGCGCTCACTAGGGTAGGATGGCGACGATGCGCGCCGGGCCGCCGGTGCCTCCTTTGATCTTCATCGGGAGGGCGATCAGGGTGGCGCCTTTCACCGGAACTCTCTCCAGGTTGGCGACGTTCTCCAGGCCGTAGAGCCCGGCCCCATACAGGACTTGGTGGACGATGAAATCCTTCGATTGGCCGTAGTCGATGCTCGCCGTGTCGATTCCGAGGCCATTCAGCGATCGCCGTTTCACAAGGAATTCGGCGGCTTCACGGGAGATGCCTGGGAAGTGCAGATTGGCGACATCACCTTGTTTGTCCGTGCCCAGATACTTCTTCTTGTCCGGCCAGAACTTGCCCCACCCCGTGCGGATGAGGAGGATGCTGCCGTTCGCGATGCGGCCATTCTTCTGCTCGAAGGCGGTGAGATCGGCGAGGGAGAGGCGATAGTCGGGATTGCGGGAACAGGCCGCGGAGATATCGACGACAATGGCGGGTGCGATCAACTTCGAAACAGGAATCTGTTCCGTGGAGATGCCACGCTCGGCGAAGTGGATGGGGCTATCGAGGTGCGTGCCGCCGTGCTCGTTGGCGCCGTAGTTGGCGGAGGAATAGAAGTATCCCCCTGGCGTTTTGCCCCATTCCGTTTTCTCCCAGTGGAAGCCTGGCGAAGTGGGCCAGTAGATGGTCTTCTCATCGAAGGTGTAGGTGAGATCAATCGCTTTCGATGAATCGATGGATTGGGCCGGGGCGAGAGCACCGAACAAGAATAAAAGCGCAATGAAACGCATATTGCTCTATGCTATCGCCCCGGGGCCGAAGGATCAGGCTTCGCGGCGGCGGCGTCCACTGAGGAGGTAGACTGCGGCGCGGAGGTCGAGCAGCGGATCTGCCGATGGCTCGATTCCATCCACACGCGGGATGGGATCGAAGATGATGTGTTTCTGCTCGGACTCATCATCGGGGTGAACGCTGTTGAGGGTGAGAGTGCCGAAGGGGATCTGTGGCCGGTCCTCGGGCCATCGGGCGGTGGCGTCGTCTACGGTGTCGCCGCGGCCGGCGATTTGCACTCGGATGTCGAAACGGATCGGTTCGGACTGGATCCGCTGTCGAAGTTCGTCATATAGGAAGTCCGGACCTTTCGCAGCGGCGTCGGCATTGTCGAGATGCGCGACCCCGGCGGCTGGCAGGATGCGATAGCGTCCAAAGCGCTGCTGGTTAGCTGCGTTCGTGAACGAGAAGGCGTTGACGGCGAAGTAATTCTCGCGGGCGAAGCTGGCGGGGAATGGCTTAGGGATCTGGAGGAAGGCCAGGGTTTCCGGATGAGCCGCCAGGAATTGCTGGATGGCAGCGGGGTTGGGGTCAGCCGCGGCTTGACGGAGAGCGAGGAAATCGTCGCCGTTCCTGCAAGGAAAGTTATCAACGGAGTGGCTGATGATGTCGGTGTGGGAGCGTTCGGCGAGGTAGAAGCGAATGGCGAGGCCGCGTGGGTTGGAGTTGGGGTCGCTATCGGGAATCGCGGGCAGTCCCGTGGAACTGGAGAAGCGGGCGACAACGGGGACGCTATCCCGCTGGATGTGTGGGGCGCGGGTGAGTGTACGGGCATCTGGTGAGGCGTGAAATTCGCCTTTGAGCAGTATGCCTTTGGCATGCGCGGGGCGCTTGCCGGGATGCACGCCAAAGGCGGCGTCGAAAGTTTGGATGATGTCTTTGCCCAGTTGGACGAGTTTTTCGTCGGACGGTAATGGCATGGGACGTAAGCCTCCTCAATGCCCAAATGGTAGCGCAGGGGTCGTGCGAACGGCCGGTGGCCGCTCAGGCAGCGAGCGATGCTCGTAACGTTGGGCGCAGTTCGGGGTGGAAGGGAATCTTGTCGTAAAGATCCGGGAAAAAGGACTTGTACTTGAAGTTAAGGACCGAGATCAGCCAGGGGTGAGACCCTGCGTAGACGAGTCCACGGGCGGGGCTGACGATGCCATCCACCTCCATGCTGGTGCCTCCCATGCGCTGGATGTCGTAAATGTAGAACGCGGTGATCCCGTCAATCTGGCCGGTAAGGCGGGGGAGTTCCGGGATGATCTGGCTTTCGTAGAAACGCGGCACAATTTCGCGGATGAAGAACTGGACGAGTTGGACGTCGTCGGGGTTATTGGGACATTTGCGGCGGCAGCCAACGTGAGAAGAAACGTTATAGATGTAGTTCATCCCGGCGATGGGCTGTAGCGCGGTGAGTTTTTGAGCCATTTGGGTTACTTGTCCTTCCACAGACCCATGCGCACAAAGTGGAGTTGATTTTGTCAGGACTGGCGGATTTTTTTGCGCGGATGGGTTCAACGGATCGGTGAGTAAGGTGTGGCGCGGTAGAGCGACATCTGAATGACGTTGGAGATCTGGCCACTGCGATCAATGGATTCCTTGCGAACGCGGACCCATTCTTCGTCGGCGCCGAAAGCGTTCCACGCTTTTTCGCGTGCGGCGAGTGTGTCGAAGGGGATCAAGTAGGTGAGGTTGGGACGGTTCAGTCCGAAGACCGTGGAGGTGTAGAAAAGCGGGTGTACGCCAACGCGGTGGAAGATCTTGATCTCGGGTCCGGCGAAGCGCTGGTGAAGTGCTTTGGCCTGACGGGCCGTTGGGGAATGATAGGTGCGAAGTTCGAAGACGCGCGGAGCGCTGGGCGGCTTCTCGGGTGTTGCGATTTCAGGAGAGTACGGTGTAGCTTCCAACAGCGCGGCACTGGCGGAGACGTAAGGTGGTTCTCCGGCTTCCCATTGATCGAAGGCTTGGCTGAAGCTCTTGTCGCCAAAGAGAGATTGCGAGATGGAGTAGATCTGGTTCAGGGACTCGATGCCGAGGATCATTGCGACCTGCGGCATGTGCGGGGCGATAAGGGCTTCGAGGGCGATGCATGGCCCTTTGTGGATGCGCTGGACGGAGGGGATCAGAGTTTTTGAGAAGAAGTCGTGGATGCGCGCGGGTTGAGAGCCGTTCTCCAGATAAAACTGTTCCAGGATGTAGAAGCGGGTTTTGCGGGGCTCGGTTTCGGGCGCGGGCTGCGCGGCGGCAGGGAAGAGCGCGGGTACGGCTTCCAGGAAGCGGCGGCGGTCGAGGAGCATGGCTCGATTATAGGCCCGTGCAGTGTGGGGTGCATCGGGTGAAGGGGATTGTTAGGATGGGCTCGGGTTTGTTATGTCTTCCTACCTTCTGATAGTTGCCGCTGCGTTGCTCAGCGGCACTTTTTCTTTGTACGCGTTGACGGCCCCGGAGTTGCTGCAGGCGTTGGACCGCGGCAGGCCGGAGTTACGCGCGATTTCCACGCCGCACGAACTGGCGGAGTATTTCCGTCATCGCACGCGGCCACTGTTTGAACTATCGAAACCCGTGACGCCTCCCGAGGTGGAGCGCGCGGACCGGGCGATGCGGCATGAATTTCAGAGCATCGGGATTGGGCACAGTTTCGGGCTTCGGATTGATTGGAATTTCGATAAGACTGCGTTGGGTGGCCTGGCCCCGAACAATGAATGGACGTGGCAGTTGAACCGGCACGCGGAGTGGCTGGCGTTGTCGCGGGCCTACCGCGACACTCGAGATGAGAAGTATGCCAGGGAGTTTGTGGCGCAGATGACCGCATGGGTGCGGGACTGCCCGATGCCCGATACGGCGGGCAATGTCCCGCGCTCGGCATGGCGCACGATTGAAACGGGTATTCGCGCGGCGCAGGTGTGGCCCGAATTGTGGTTCCGGTTTTTGCACTCTCCGGCAATGACGGATGACGCGCTGCTCGCGTTCTTGGGTGCCTATGTGGATCATGCCCGGCATCTGATGGCGTTTCATATGACGGGCAATTGGCTGGCGATGGAGGGTAACGGGCTGTTCCATGTGGGCGTACTGTTTCCGGAGTTTCGCGATGCGGAAGCGTGGCGGGATACGGCATCGAAGTGGATTTACGCGGAGATGAACAATCAGGTGTATCCCGACGGCGTGCAGTTTGAGCTGGCGAGCGGGTATCACCATGTGAGCTTGAAGAATTTCCTTCAGGTGTATTTGATTGCGCGGTTGAATGATGTCACTTTGCCGGCCGATTTTTTGAAGCGGCTGGAGAAGATGTACGACTTCGATGTTTACGGGGCGACGCCGTCGCGGCAGTTGCCGGGTGTACAGGACGGGGATTACTTCGATGTGCGGGCGGCGTTGCGGGAGGCAGCAGAGCTGTTCCCGGAGCGCAAGGATTTTCTTTGGTACGGGAGCGATGGAAAGCAGGGTAGGCCTCCCAAGGAGACAAGCCATGCGTTTCCGTGGGCGGGATACTTCGTGCAGCGCTCGGATTGGAGCGCGGATGCGCCCTGGTTGTGGTTCGATGGCGGGCCCTTTGGATATGGGCACCAGCATGAGGACAAGCTGCAGATCATGGTGGAGGCTTATGGCAAGCGGTTCCTTGTCGATCCGGGCAATTACACCTATGAACGGTCGAAGTGGCGGACGTATTTCATCGACTCGCCGAGCCACAATGTCGTGCTGGTGGACGGACAGCCGCAACGCCGGCGCGGGGCGAAGGATCGGATGGAGTATGTGGTGAAGCAGCCCCTGCCCCATGTGTGGTCGGCCACGAAGGACTGCGATTATGTGGAGGCGACATATGATGAGGTGTTTGGCGGGGATGTGGGGCGTGGGGTGCGCCATACACGGGCGGTGCTGTTCCTCAAGCCGGATTTTTGGGTAATGCTGGACCGGATGGAGGCGGTGGATGGGAAAGAACATTTGTACGAGCCTTTGTTTCATTTCGATGGGCCGGTGAAGATGGATGGATTGCGGGTGGTGACACAGAATGCCGGCGAGGCGAATTTGACGCTACTGGCTCGGGGGGATGCGGGGCTTGATGCGAAGATTGTCGAAGGCCAGCAAGAGCCGGTGCAAGGTTGGTTAACAAAGACGATCAGCAGTGTCCGGCCGGCGCCGGTAGCCGTGTATCAGGCTCGGGGGAAGACGGTGAATCTGATGTATGTGATGGCGCCGTCCCGGGCCGGGGCCGGGGATTTGGTGCGCGGGCTGGAGAGCGTGGCTGGCGATCCGCTCGCAGGGCGCGTGGTGATGAAGGATGGCCGGGTGTATGAGGTTCGATTTGCGCTTGGGAAGCCTGCCACCTGGAGGTTGGCGAAGTAGCTATTTGCGCCGGAACATCACGACGCTCCATTGCGGCAGATTGATATAGATCTGGCCATCCGCCTGCGTCCAGGGTTCGTGGAACGCGTTGCCCGCGCCATCCCATCCGCCGAAGTCCGCGTCCTGCGTGCAGAGGATTTGCGTCCATTGGCCGAAGCGGTTGCCCGTGCGGACGCCATAGCTGTGGCCGGTGAAGTTAGTGCTACTGAGATTGACCACGGTGAGCACGGTGTTCCCGTCCTGTTCGCGCACGAACGCGAGCACTTGGTTGTCATGGTCCTCGTGCGGAATGGTGAGTGAATCGGAGCGAAGGGCCGGGTTGTCCCAGCGCACATTATTGGAGGCGGCCACCAAACGGCGCATTTCCATGCCCGTCGAATCGCCCGCAATGCTCCACTGAAAGCGATGGTCGCCGTGCGAGTCGTTCCCGTCGTGCCAGTAACCCCAGGAGACATGGGGGGAGGCCATGTGGCATTCCGAGCCCATGAACAGCAGTGGCGTACCCGGCATGGCGATGTTCAGTGCCCATGCCAGACGGCACTTGGCTCGCGCGGTGAAGTCTTCGCGGCCACCGAGTTGATCAACAAAATAGCGGTGACGGCGGTCCCAGTTCGTGAGGCCTTCTTCGGCATCGCCTTCCTTCATGTCCCCAATGTCATCGTGCGAGCCGAGCGTGTACTTCACCAGGTTCCATGCTGCCGCGTAGCCGTCCCATCCGAGAAAGCCTTTCACCTTGCGGAGCGGATCCTGGCCGGCCAGGGCGCGCTGGCATTCGTGGTGAGCCGCGGCTTGCCACGTGGCGCAAAAACGGCCGGTGTCGATGATCCACGGATGATCGGGGAGATGCTCCGCGATGAAATACTTGTCCGGAAAATCGTTCCGCAGCCGATCGAGGACAAGCCTCAAGTGGTTGCCGTTGATCTGCGTGGTGACATCGAAGCGCAGGCCGTCGGCATTGTACTCTTCCAGAAACATGCACGCGTTCTGGTAGAAGAAGTCCTGGACTTCGCGCTTCCACCATGCCGGGCCGCGCCCCCAGTCCGTCTGCTGGCCGCCTTCAAAGTAAATGCCTCCTTCGTGGTTGTTGCCGTCATATTCCCACAGAACGTTATCGCCTGGGCCGGCATGGTTGTAGACGACATCGAAGATGACAGCGAGTCCGTTGCGGTGTGCGGCATCGACGAGGTGGATCAGATTGTAAGGCGAACCGTAGGAGGATTCGGGGGCGAAGAAAGAGGCCGGATTGTAGCCCCAGGAACGATCCTGAGCGAATTCATGAACGGGGAGAGTCTGGATGCAATTGAAGCCGAGTTCGCGGATGTAGCCGAGCTTGCTCTCCATGTCGCGGAACCGGGCCGAGGCCTGGTTGAGGTGATCGCCTCGGCCGGCGAAGCTGCCGGTGTGGAATTGATAGATGAGGAAGTTCTCAAACCGTGGCGTGGAGAAGGGGAACCACGGGTAGGGATCTTGGGGAATGATGACGGATGCGTTATGACTATCGGGATCGTCGCGGGTCAGTTCAGAACTGAGAACATCGCGGGCAGCGGGGTCAAGACGCTGGAGCAGCCCGGCCGTGGGGTGTTGGATTTCGAAGCGGTAGAGTTGCCAGGAGCGGGCTCCTGGCACGGTGCCGCTCCAGTAGCCGTTGTTAGCCGTGAGGTCAAGCCGCTGAATGGCGGAGTGGAGGTCCCATTGCAAGCTGTCCTGAATCAGCACCGCGACGTTAGTGGCATTCGGCGCCCACACGCGGAAGAAGCAGCCTGCATCCGTGAGCCAGGCTCCCAGCCGGTCTTCCAAGAGCATCGCGGACCTCCCTATCGGCGTAATATTCTCGTCGTGAATGCGAACAATTGAGCGGTGGCAGGATCGTTAGGCGTGCCCAGGTCGCGATCGAGTTTGACGTGGTCGGTGTTATCGGCGCCAAAGATGGTGGTAGGGATCCCCGCCTGATCGAGTGCGTCCCAGAGGCGCTGCGCCTGGGCTGAGGTGTCCGTATGGTCGGCGACGTGGAGGATGAGGAATGGGGCGATGCCGCGATTGGCAGCGACGTGATTGACGGCGGATAGCTCGCGGTGCTGGGCTGGCGTGCCAAATTTTTCGGCGTGGCCATATTTCGGTGGCGGCTGCTTGAGACTCTTGCGGCGGGCCGCGGCTGTGGCGATCTGGAGAGGCACGTCATAGGTATCGCCATCCACCGGGACGCAGCCGGCGATGTGAGAGCGCGGGACCCCTTCGGCCTCGATGTAGCGCGTGTCGGTGCAAAGGAGGGCGGCAAGCTGCGCTCCGGCGGAGTGGCCCATGAGAAAGATGCGCTGGGGATCGCCGTTGTAGCGGGCGATGTTCGCGTGGACCCAGCCAGTCGCTTTGGCAACATCGCGGACGATCTTGTCCATGGAGACGTTGGGGAAGTAACGGTAGTTGACAGGCACGAAGACAAAGCCTCTTTGCGTAAACGCAGCCGGCTTGGAATCAACGTCGGCTTTGCTGCCACGCATCCAGCCTCCGCCATGGACCCACACGACCACCGGCAGATTGGCGCCAGAGCCCGGGGAGTAGATGTCCAGGAGTTGGCGCTCGTTCTTCGGCTCGGCATAAGGAACATCGCGCGTCATCTGCAAGCCGGTTTGGGGGAAGAGGAGGGGGGCGAGTAAGAAAAAGACTAGGAAAGGGAGACCGGAAGGCATGAATCCTAGTGTAGACCGAGCTAGATGCACTCCAGTGTGGATGGAGACAAAGAAAAAGGGCGAGCCCGCTGGTGAACGGCTCGCCCTTTCGTGTTTGCGGAATCGCTGCGTCCTAAAGGACCTGATCGGACCAGTTCTCGAGGATCTGCTTCACCTTCTGGCAGAACTGATCGGCGAGCGCGCCGTCGATCAGGCGGTGATCGAAGGTGAGCGCGAGGTAGCACATGCTGCGGATGGCGATGGCGTCGTCCACCACAGCCACGGCCTTCTCCACGGCTCCCACTCCGAGGATGGCCACTTGCGGCTGGTTGATGACCGGCGTCGCAAACAGGCTTCCATAGGTACCGAAGTTGGTGATGGAGAAAGTCCCGCCCTGGACATCGTCGGGCTTGAGCTGCTTCGATCGGGCGCGGTTGGCCAGGTCGGCGATCGAGCGCTGCAGACCTGCCACGTTCTTCTCATCGGCGTTCTTGATCACGGGTACGATCAGACCGGCGCCGCCATCGAGCGCTACCGCGATGCCGATGTTGATGTTGTTGTGATAGATGATGTTCGTGCCTTCAATCGACGAATTGACGATAGGGAAGGCCTTCAGAGCTTCGGCCGTGGCGCGCGCGACGAAGCTCAAATACGTGAGTGAGAAGCCGTAGCGCTCCTGGAAAGCGCCCTTGATCTTGTCGCGGAGCTTGGCCACCTTCGTCATGTCGATGCGATGCACGGTGGTGACATGGGCCGAGGTGCGCTTCGAAAAGACCATGTGCTCGGCAATCTTGGTGCGCATCGTGCCCATAGGTTCGACACGAGCCGCGGCAGGGGTTGGCCGTGCCACCGGGGCCACGGGTTCTGCCGCAACCGGGGCAGGCATCGTGACCGGCGCGGGGGCCGGAGCGGATGCGGCAGCCACAGTGCGTGCACCCTGGGCCGCCATATAGGATTCGACGTCGGCCTTCGTAATGCGTCCGCCGGCGCCGGTGCCACGGACCTGATTCAGATCGATGCTGTATTCACGCGCCATGCGGCGGACCAGCGGCGACAACGGGCCTTGCGGATCCGCAGGCGCAGCAGGTGGAGCTGGCGGCGCAGGTGCAGGAGCCGCTGCAACGGGGGCCGGCGCGGCTGGGGCAGCAGGTGCGGCAGGCGCCGGGGCAGGTACAACGGCGGCCGGTTGCGGCGCGGGAGCCGCGGCGGCTGCGCCATCCTGAATGCGTGCCACTACAGTGTTGATGGCGACGGTCTTGCCCTCTTCCACCAGCACTTCGGCAAGCACACCCGCGGCGGGCGCGGGAATTTCGCTATCGACTTTGTCGGTGGAGATTTCGAACAACGGCTCATCCCGTTCGATGCGATCGCCCACCTTCTTCAGCCACTTGGTGAGTGTGCCTTCTACAATGCTTTCGCCCATCTGGGGCATTACGACATCAATCATGAAAGGGTCTCCAGTGTTTCAGCTACCGCGTGGCGTTCAAACACACGGGCGAAGTGATTTGCCATGCGCGCCATGACCTGCTCGCGCGTGGCATCCGATCCCAGTTGCCTCATTGAGGTGACGGGCTTGGTGAGCCCGCAAGGGACAATATAGCGGAAATACGATAAATCGGTATCGATGTTGAGAGCGAGGCCATGCGAAGTGACCCAGCGGCTCAGGTGTACGCCGATGGCACAGATCTTACTACCGCCGACCCAGACACCGGTGCAGCCTTCGCAGCGTGTGCCGTAGATCGCCGATTCAGCCAGTGTGTCGATCACCACCTGTTCCAGTGCGCGGACATAGGCCACCACATCCCGCTTCCAATCGCGCAGATCGAAAATGGGATACACCACCAGTTGGCCCGGGCCATGGTAGGTGACATCGCCCCCACGGTCGGTATGGACGAAATCGACGCCCGCCTGCGTGAGGAATTCTTCACTGGCGAGCAGGTTTTCGCGATGGCCGTTACGACCCATGGTGATGACGTGCGAGTGCTCCAAAAACAGAAGTTGATCCGGGATCAGCCCTGCCTTGCGTTGGGACACGAGTTCCTGCTGCAAGGCGAACGCCTCGCTGAAGGAGATGCGGCCCAGGTCGCGTACCTCGCAATCAGGCATTGATGGACAATCCGTAAACAGCGTTGAACCCTTCGCCCACGGCCTCATACAACGTGGGATGCGCATGGATGGTTTGCATCATTGTTTCCACGGTAGCTTCCGCTTCCATGGCAGCCACAACTTCCGCGATTAATTCGTAGGCGTGATAGCCGATGATGTGTGCGCCGAGAATTTCGCCGAACTTCTCGTCGGCGACGATCTTAACGAAGCCGTCGTGCAGGCCGACGATGGAGGCTTTGCTATTGCCGACGAAGGGGAACTTGCCGGTTTTCACCTTGAATCCCTGTTCCTTGGCCTGCGCCTCGGTAAGACCCACGCTGCCGATTCCGGGTTCCGTATAGGTTGCGCCCGGAATGCGATTCTTGTTGATGGGCTTAATCGGCTTGCCGGCGATATGGCCGATAGCGACCATGCCTTCCATGGTTGCGACATGGGCCAATTGAGGCGTGCCGGCAACGATGTCGCCGATCGCGTAAACGCCGGGTTCGGCGGTCATCTGACTCGCGTTGACCTTGACGAAGCCGCGGTCCAGTTCGACTTTCGTATTCTCCAAACCGAGCTTATCCGTGTTTGGCTTGCGGCCCACGGCGATCAGCAGTTTCTCCGCTTCCATTACTTCGGTCTTGCCGTTGGCAAGCGTAACGGTGACTTTGACGCCCTGCGGAGTCTTTTCGATGTTCTCCGCCTTGGCGCCTGGCTCGCAGCGGATCCCCGTCTTCTTAAAGAAGCGCGCGAGCTCCTTGGATACGTCTTCATCCTCAACGGGCACAAGCCGGTTCATCATTTCCAGGATGGTGACCTTGGTGCCGAAGCGGTGGAAGATGGAGGCAAACTCGACACCGACGGCGCCGGCCCCGATGACGATTAAGGACTTGGGAACCGTGCGAAGGTTCAGGATTTCGATGTTCGTGAGGATGGAGTCGTCCGGCGTGAGGCTGGGCAGCATGCGCGCTTCCGAGCCCGTGGCGAGAAGGATATTTTTCGCTTCCACCACCTGCTTGCCTTTGTCCGAACTGACCTCGACCTTGCCTTTGCCGAGCAACTTCCCATAGCCTTTGATGACATCGATCTTTCCCCGCTTCATGAGGAACTCGACGCCTTTGGCGTGTTTATCGACGACTTCCTGTTTGTGGTCGACGATCTTCGGGTAGTCCATGCGGGGGTTATCGCACAGGAACCCCTCCTTGGCGCCATGGACGAAATGCTGCCAGGTTTCGGCGGCGTGGAGCAGCGCCTTGGTGGGGATGCAGCCCACATGCAGGCAGCAACCGCCGAGTTTGGGATCCTTTTCTACTATTGCTGTTTTGAGGCCGTATTGGCTGGCGCGCACTGCGGCGGAGTAGCCGCCGGGGCCGCTACCGATTACAAGGACATCGTAGGACACGTAATTTAGTTTAGCATTGGCTCTATGAAAAGAAGCCAGATGCGGGCAAGATAGCTTCGGTGCGGTCAACTCCGGTCGGTGCGTGCGCGAATCATCCGCGAGAACGCGCGTAGGAGCGATCGTCAGCGTGACCGAGTCGGATAAACTGGTCGTTTCATGAAGCCCGTTACGAAGATCGCACCGCTCAGTCTGTACGATCCTCGAAGCGGGGGCCTCTCACTCAAGATTGAGCCGCTCCATCTGCCGGCCGGCGATTCGGAACTTCCACGCACCAACTACTTCACCATCTATTGGGTGCACGAAGGCCATGGACTGTTTGTTGCCGACTTTGCCGGATGGGGATTCCAAGCGAACTCGCTGCTCTGCCTGGTTCCTTACCAGTTGTCGCGCATCGTCTCCGAAACTCCGGTGCGCGGCACCATCGTTCAATTCCACGCCAACTTCTTCTGCATTGAAGCGCATCACGAGGAGGTTGGATGCAATGGAGTTCTGTTCAACAACATCTACGGTGTCCCGATCGTGGACGTTGGCGCCGCTCACGTTCAGGAGTTCGAACGCCTGCTCGGTGACATGCGCCGCGAGTTGGCGGCGGGCGCGCTGGCTCATGCGGAAGTTCTCGTCGCTTATCTGAAAATTTTCCTGGTGCAAGCGACCAGGCTCAAACTCGATCAGCAGACAGTGTCCTACCAGTCGGCCGCGAAGATCCCTGCGCTATTGGGCAAGCTGCAGGAACTGCTGGAGATGCACTTCCGCACACACCACTCGCCGGCATTCTATGCGGAGATGTTGACCGTCGCACCGAAATCGTTGGCGCGCGTGATCAAAAGCCAGCTCAACAAAACGCTGACGGAATTGATCCGGGAACGGATCGTGAAGCAGGCGAAGTGGGAGCTATTGCACACGGAGAAGTCCGTGAAGCAGATTGCGCTGGACCTCGGCTTTGAAGACATTTTCTATTTCAGCCGCCTCTTCAAACGCGCGACTGGCTGCCCTCCCAGCTTCTTTCGCGACTACGAACTGGAGATTCGAAGCGGAAGAAATCCGTCCATGCTGTAGCGCCTCGTGTCCATTCCATTCTCTCCGCGGCGTCCGTAGCATTGAGTAGAGAAAGAGGAACCCATGCTGAATGGCGCAAGGATTTTTGAGCTCATGGCCCGCATGGACGGGTGGGCTGTACGACTTACCCGCGTCGGTCTGATCGTGGTCCTCGTTTGGATCGGTTCTCTCAAAATCTATCGGTATGAAGCCGACGGCATTGTCCCGTTTGTAGCGAACAGCCCGGTGATGAGCTTTTTCTACGCGCATCCGGCTCCGGAGTACCGGCAGCACATGAACCGCGAGGGCGACCCCGCTCCAGCCAATCGCGTCTGGCATGAGAGCAACCATACTTATCCATTCGCCATCGGGTTGGGATCAGTTATCGTTGCGTTCGGTCTGATGCTCTCCCTGCATCGGTGGTCTCCACAGGTGTCGGCGGTTGGTGGGTTACTTGTTTTCGGGATGTCCCTGGTGACGCTGTCATTCCTGATCACGACACCCGAGGCATGGGTGCCGGACCTGAGCGGGCCGGAGCATGGGTTTCCGCTCTTGAGCGGCGCCGGGCGGCTTGTGGTGAAAGATGCCATCATGCTGGGCGCGGCGCTCGTCGTCATGGCTGATTCCGCGAAGGCGTACCTACGAAAGCGGAATCAGTCGTCTCGAGTGCTGGGGGTGAAGGCGGCATAGCAAACCGAAGGGCGCCTCTGGAGTCGCGTCGCAGCCGGAGGTACGGCAGATGCCGGCGATCATCGAGTTCCTCGGCGATTACGCACTGCCGCACGCTACGTCAGCGAACCACGCCGAGCGCGGATACCAGCAACGCAGTTGGTGACCAATGTCCGAGTCGCCGACGAACCTGGAGTTGGCCGGCCGTAGCTAGACCCTACGGAGTTACACAGGATTTGAGCTGTGGTGTGGGAACAGATCGACCGGGCCTGGAGTCTAAAGGAGTCATGCGAATTCCCCTGTTGGTTTTCCTTACCGTGAGTTGCGCTTTGCCCTTGGCGTCGCAAGGCCGGCAAAGTTTCAGTTCCAATGAACGAGCCCTGAAGGCTTTCCTAGGCACTTGGAAGGGCGTATGCGCTGACGGAAAGGATTTCGTTGTAGTGACCTTCACCCAGCTTGAGGGAGGTACCCTCGGGGGATCTGTCCGCCTTGCGAACATGCGTGGAGGAGACGACGGTCAATGCGCGACGGTGGTAGATCCGCCGAGTGACAAACATGCTCTGGCCATCACCGACGCCAAGCTGAGTGGATCAGAACTTACGTTCAGAGGCGCGAAGCGCACGGAGTTTGCAATGATTCTCCAGAAGGGGAATGACGCGCTCTTGAAGTTTATCGGGACGGCTTCCGAAGACAGTCCTTGGAAGCTGAAGCGAGCCCAATAGCAGCTTGTTGCCGGGATAAAACCTCCCTAGTCGAGCAGCAGTAGCGCTATTCCTTCTGGATCACGCTCACTCGTACAGAGGATACACCTCACTGCCGCCAGCTTTTTCGAGTTGCCGCCTACTTGCCCGGAGTGGGCTGTTCTTGGTGCCTTTGTGGCTTTAGTTGTGATGACTCGCTCGGCGGCTGATTTTGCCGCCGCGTCGGCTTGGACCCGGTCAACTCCGGTCAATGCGGGCGCGAATCATCCGGGAGAGTTCGTGGCGGGATCGAGCCTCTACCTCTTTACCCACCTTCTCAAGCACGATGGCATAAGCCTCCTGAATCGTCGCATTGAACGGGGCGCGCTGGGCCGCCGCCTCGATGAGCGGGAGTGCCTCCACCGCCCGGTTGTCTTCGATCAACTGCCAGGTGACACGACAAGCATCTGCCAGCCGTGCGATCTCAGCCTCGTTCGCTTCCAGATCCACATGTACCTCTCGGACTGCCAGGATGCTGCAGCGGCTGTGGCGAAGCGCTCGCGCGGTTACCGGTTCGAGCGATCCGGGAACCAGGGGATTGAAGCCCCGGCTGCCGATCACCAGCATCCCCGCATCGTCTGCGGCGTCGATGATTCGTTCGGCCCGGCTTCCCGTCATCACGTCCACTGAGACGTCCAGTCCGTCTAATTCGTGCTTGGCAAGCATCTGGTCCAGATCCCGGCGTGCCTCCTCGACCAATGGCCTCTCGCCAGGCGCGTTGTCCGAGAGCACCGTCATTACGCGGAGAGGCACCGCGAAGAGCCGAGCCATACGGACGGCGGATGCGAGCCCGAGCTCGGATGGCGAGTTGAGGTTGATCGGGCAGAGCACAGGCCGCCTGACGGTCTGCTCCCCGCGTACGACCCAGACGGGGACAACTGCGCGGTGGACGATATCCTCCACGGTTGAGCCCACCAGCCATCGCCGGATGGTCGCCGGCCGGCCGCCGCCCGTGATGATGAGCTGAGCGCTGAGGCGCAGAGCCGTATTGATCGCGAGTTCGGCGGGAGTACCAACCTCCACCTCCTCCCGAACATCCAGCTTCGCATTCCACATCGGTTGCAGCCGCAGACCGAGCGTCTGCTTTGCCTTGGCGATACGGTTGGCAATACCCGGTTCGCTTTCCAGGCGGCGCTTGCCGAGCGCATGCACTACGACAAAAGGACACTCGAGCCGTCGGCCGAAGTCCAGAGCTGTGGCCAACAGCTCATCGGTTTGGTGGTCGAGCGGCAATGCTACTACGACCGGCTTTTGGTTGGTCATGATTCAACTCCGTGTGACAGTTGGTCTTCGCCTTCACTAAACGGAACATGGGTTTCGCCGCGCAGGAGTTCGCGTCCATCCGAAATGCGAGCGAACAGGTAGTAGAGTCCGGGGATCACAAGCACGCCGAGCACCGTGCCAAGGAGCATGCCGCCGACCCCCGTGACCCCGATCGTCCGATTGGCAATCGCGCCGGCGCCGTGGGCAATGACCAGCGGAAGGAGACCCGCAATGAAGGCGAAGGACGTCATCTGGATGGCCCGGAAGCGGAGCTTTCCTCCCTCGATTGCGGCGTCTTTGATCGAGACGCCCTGGTTGCGTCGCTGCACCGCAAATTCCACGATCAGAATCGCGTTCTTGCCCAAGAGCCCGACCAGCATGATCATCCCGAGCTGAGCCCAGACGTCATTCGACAATCCCATGGCAGAGAGGAACCAGAAAGAGCCGAAAATGCCGACCGGCAGCGATAGCACCACAGCCAGAGGAATGAGGAAGCTCTCATACTGTGCAACCAGTACGAGGTAGACGAATACCACCACAATCAGGAAGATGTAGAGTGCCGCGTTGCCCTTTTGCGACTCGTCCCACGATAGGCCCTCCCAGCCCAGGCCATATCCGCGCGGCAAGGTTGTGGCGGCAACCTCCTGCACTGCCTGAATGGCCTGACCGGTGGAGTAGCCCGCAGCGGGTACGAGCTGAATAGCGGCCGAGGGATACAAGTTGTAGCGGGTGATCTCGTTCAGTCCCTGCGATTTCTTTAGCGTCATGAACGACGAGTATGGGACCATCTCCCCTTTTTCGTTCCGGACGAAGAGGTCGTCCAAGTCTTTGGGCATCCGCCGGAACTGCGGCCAGGCCTGAACGTAAACTTTGTAGAACTGGTTAAAACGAACAAAGCCCTGCTCGTAGGTGCTGCCAATCAGGATGTTGAGGTTGTTCAACGCATCCTGAATCGACACCCCCTTCTGCATGGCCACATCGTTGTTGATGACCACCTCGTACTGCGGATAGTCGGACGCATAGAAGGTGAACACACTGCCGACTTCTTTGCGCTTCTCCAGCGCCGCGATGAACCGCTCGTTGATCTCTCCCAGCAGCTTGTAGTCGGCCGTACTCGACTGTGTTTGATCCAGCACGCGCAAGGCGATCCCGCCTGCCGCACCGAAGCCGGGAATCGCAGGCGGCTCGAAGTACTCCAGTTTGACGTCCGTCATTTTGCTGGTCTTTTCCTTGAGATGCTCGATGATCTCGGACGATGTCTGTGCTCGTGTGGACCAATCGTCCAGGTTGATGATGGCCGTGCCCGCGTTCGAGCCGCGACCTTCCGTCAGCACTTCGTACCCCGCAATCGATGTGACACTGCGAACGCCCCTAATTTCCTTGGCGAGCCGTTCCAGCTCTTGCGACTTGGCGTTGGTATATTCCAGTGTTGACCCAGGCGGGGTCTGAAGAACGGCATAAATCATGCCCTGGTCTTCACCCGGAATGAAGCCTGTCGGCAGAACTTTGCTTGTCGTGACGATGCCGTAGGCAAATGCCCCGATGACCACCATGGTTACCACCCGGAGCGTGACAATCGGCCTCAGCAGGCGCCACGCGTACAGACTGGTGATTTTGTCGATGGCGTGGCTGAAAGGCTTTTGTATGAAGGGCACAAGGAGTATCAGGAGCCCGAGGCGTCCCCAAAGCTCATAGGCGAGATAGGTGATACCCGCCAGTAGCGGGGCGCCCACGAGAACGTAGCTGAGCAGTGTCTTGGCACTTAGCCCCCGAAGTTGTTCCCGAAGGCTCTGGCGCGCCTCCGCGCCCGCGGGTTGATGGGAATGAGGCTGCAGCACCATGGCACACAGGACTGGGGTGAGCGTCAATGCCACCACGCCGGAGAGGACGATTGTCGAAGCCATCGTCACGCCAAACTGGCGGTAGAACACGCCTACCGGCCCGGGGAGAAAGCTCACCGGAACAAACACGGCGCTCATGACCAGTGTGATCGCGATGATCGCGCCGCTAATCTCCTTCAGCACTTCGATGGTGGCCCGGTATGGGGAAAGGTGCGTCTCGGCCATTTTGGCGTGCACGGCTTCGACCACCACGATGGCATTGTCGACGACGATACCGATGGCCAAGACCATGGAGAAGAGCGTGATCAGGTTGATGGAAAAGCCCATCAACTGCAGCACAAAGAAGCTGCCGACCAGCGATACGGGCACCGCGAGCGCCGGGATGATTGTGGAGCGCACGTCGCCCAGGAACAGGTAGACCACCAGCGACACCAGGATGAACGCTTCCACGAGTGTGTGGAGCACCTGTTCGGTCGAGGCCTCAACGAACCGGGATACGTCGTAGGCGATCTCGTAGTTCATCCCAGGAGGAAAGGACCCCTTTAACTCTTCGAGCGTCTTTTTCACTTCCGCGATCACCTGGGCGGCGTTGGAGCCGGGCGATTGTTTTAAGACGATGGATGCGGCCGGACGGCCGTTGACGTCGGAATAGATGTCGAAGAACTCCGAGCCAAGCTCGATACTGGCATGATCATCGCTTTTTTCCGTGCCCTTGCGGTCGTTGGAGGGTGGTACGCAGATGTCTTTGAGCCGGAGAATCTCGCCGTCTGGCTTTGCCTTCAAGATGATATTGGCGTACTGATCCGGCTCATTGAATCGGCCGACATAGGTGAGCACGTACTCTTTCGACTGGGAGGTCATGCCCGTCGCCTGACCGAGCCGGCCCGGTGAGCCAATGATGCTCTGCTTGGCCAAGGCCTCCATCACGTCTTCGACCGATATGTCGTAGGCGCGCATGCGCTCCGGATTCAACCAAATGCGCATCGCAAACGTGCGATTGCCAAGGTTGACCGGGATACCCATGCCCTTAATCCGCTTGAGTACGGGCATGATGTATACGTTGGCGTAGTTGAAGAGGTCCTTTTGATCGGTGTTTGGGTCCGTGCTATACACGTTGAGATACATCAACATGCTGGGCACGACCTGGCTGACGAGAATCCCTTCGCGTACCACCAACTCGGGCAGCCGGCTCGTCATGATGTTGACTCGGTTCTGTACGTTCACCACGTTGATGTCGGGATCCGTGCCCGGCTCGAAGAAGATCCGGATTGTTGCCTCACCGGCGCTTGTCGCGTCGGAGACGATGTAGCGCATCCCTTGGACGCCGTTGATGGATTGCTCAAGAGGAATAAGAACGGAATCGGTGAGGACTTTGGCGCTGGCTCCGGGATACGCAATCGAAACGTAGACTGTCGGCGGTGCGATGTCAGGAAACTGCGCGATGGGAAGGGTTGCGATTCCGAGTGCTCCCAGAAGCAAAATGAGAATCGACAGGACGATCGCCAGGGCGGGGCGGTGGAGAATCTGTGTAAACATGATGGTTCTTGACCGCCCTTATTCGGCCTTGAATTTCAGGTGTTTGACCGCATCGTTAGCCGCGCGAGTCTCTGTGTGCTCCAGGTGATTGCCATCCCGGACATGGCGAACTCCCTCGAGTACGAATTTTTCGCCAGCCTTGAGGCCGCTTTGGATGACGTAGATGTCCTCCAACTCACGGGCCACGGTAATCTCGCGTTGGTGCGCGACAGCTTTCTCGTCGACGACGAAGACGTAGCGCCGGTCGAGGATCTCGAACGTGGCCCGCTGCGGGATGACTAAGGCTCCTGAGAGCCTTTGGTTGATCAGCAGCGTACCGGTCTGACCGTGCCGCAGAAGGCCTTCGGGGTTGGGAAAGTCAGCGCGGAATTCGATGTTTCCCGTTTCCCTGTTGAACTCTGATTCAATCGTCAGCGTCGTCGCCGCGTTCTTGTCGAATATCTGCCCGTTCGCAAGTCGAAGCTGGATTGTTGCACCCGAAAGATCGAGGTTCCGGGGGGATCCGGCATTGCTTGCTCCCCGCAAGGACTTGAATCGCAGGTAATCGGCTTCGGGGACATTGAAGTAGGCCCACATCACAGCGTTGTCAGACAGTGTCGTGAGGGTGTCCCCCACTTCGATCAGGCTTCCATGCTGCATCAGTTGACGACCGATGATGCCGTCGAACGGAGCGACAATGCTGGTAAAGCCAACTTCGGCCGTGGCGCGGTCGACTTTGGCTTTCGCCCGGTCTCGCTCGGCCATGGCCCGGGCCAGTTCTGGAGCTGACACGAAGCCGCGCCCTGCGAGTTTTTCCGTGTTTTGTAGATTAATCTCAGCGAGCCGCAACTCGGCTTTTTCGGCCTCGAGCTTCGTCTTATAGAGGACAGGATAGAGCTCATAGAGACGATCCCCAGCGCGCACCGCCTGACCCTCTTGAATGGGGACTTCTTCGAGATACCCCTCATTTAAGGCGCGGATCTCGATGTGACGCCGGGATTGCATTCGGCAGACGTAGGCCTGCGTTGTGGGCACGGCCATCACGCTGGGATTGGTCAGTACGACAGGCTGCGGTTCCTCTTCATGGTGGCCAGCGTCTGCGTGCTTCTTCGAGCAAGCGACGCCACTCAGGAGGCCTAATCCGGCTACGATGATCGTAGCCCATAGATGTTGCTGCAGCTTCATTTCTTCTCCCTTTGCGTGAATTGATGATCGGCGTCAGTTCCTTCGGCGGGCTGCAAACCACTGCCGCGCCAGCCGCCCCCAAGGGCCTGATACAGTGTCACGGTCGCAACCATCTGCCGTTGCTTCATCTCAACGAGCTCCTGCTGTGCCTCGAGCAATTCCCTCCGAGCTGTCAGTACTTCCAGGTAGTCGGCTCGATTCAAATTGAAGAGTTCGGTGGAGATATCGACCGATTGGGCGAGGCGGTCGACCTGTTGTTGTTTCAGCTCATAGCTCTGGCTGAGATTTCGTGTCAGGCTGACGCGGTTGCTTACCTCGACGAAAGCGGTCAGCACGGCTCGCTCGTAGTGGGTCACCGCCTGAATCTCACGGGAGTTCGCCGAGATGTAGTCCGCCGTGATTCCCTTCCGATTGAGCAGGGGCATGAACGCTTTGCCGAGGATTCCGAAGAGCAGCGAGTCGGGCGTATTGATCAGCTTAGTCGCGTCGAAGGACTGGTAGCCGACCAGGGATTCGATGCCGAGAGACGGATAGAAGGCTTTTCTGGCTGCCTCGACGTCGAGCCCCGCTGCCGCAAGCTCGAGTTCCGCCTGGCGAACGTCGGGACGATTGGCCAGAAGCTCAGAGGGGACGCCCACTGCCATTGCTGCGGGCTGATTATCGAGAAAGTCGGTCCTCGACCGATCAACCCGCTGTGGGAAGCGACCAGCCAGGAAGTTGAGCTGGTTCTCGGTTTCGACGATCCGTTGCTGAATTGTGTACTGTGAGCTCTGCATCGCCCGGAGGTTGGCTTCGAATCGTGCCGGGGCCACCGAGGTGGCGCGGCCCGCCTGAAACTGCGCCCGTGCGAGCTCGAGGGACTGCTGCTGGAGTGCGATGTTATCGGTTACGACCTTGAGTTGCCGGTCAAGCGCCAATAACTCGTAGTACTGACTGGCGATTTCGGCGACCAGCCGCGTTACCATGAAGTTCCGGCCTTCGATGCTCGCCAGATATCGATGGGACGCGGCGTTGGCCAGGTTTCGAAGCCGCCCCCACACATCAATCTCCCATGACGAGTAGAGCCCAAACTCGTGTTTCTGGAGGTTCGGTCCGATCTCGGACCTCTCATCGCTTTGACCTTGGCTCGTAAACTTGCCAACGCGCTCGACACCGGTTCCGGCACCGAAGCCCACCTTAGGCAGGTACTCACCACGCCGAGCCATGATTTCGGCGTTGGCGACCACTGTCTCCTGAATCGCGATGTTGAGTTCCTGGTTGTGCTGGAGCGCCGCATCGACGAGCGCGACCAACTGGGCGTCCTTGAAGAAGTCGCGCCAAGGGATCAAACCGGCACTTCGCGTGTCGCTTAGCCCGGCAAAAGTGTCTGGCACAACAATGGTCGGGACGTGGGTAATTCTCTGGGGGGGCTTTGGCATACACCCGGGCGCCATCGTGACCACTATCGCAAGGGATGTTGCGGCGAGTGTGCGGCGCATCCGCCCGGTCTTGGCTCTGGACTCTGTTTCCCAAATTTTGTTCATCTTGGCTTGTATCTGTTTGAAAATACTTGTTCGTCTGGTCCTGATCGACCGATCTACCACTGGGCTATCAGGACACAGATACCGCTCACATCCGGCGGGATACGCAGTAGGGAATCATCCGTTGCCGGAAGTCGGTGGTTCTAGTTGGGGGGCGCGGAAACTAGGCTAAAGGGGAGCCGCGGCTCGAAAACGCAAGCAGTCGAAAGGGGGTTAGCGCTGCTTGGTTGGCCGGCGATTGGTGAAGGCCCGTTGGGCTTCGGAAGGCGGCTAAGTTGGCTCGTAGGATGTAGTGCTTGGTATCGTCCTCACCCGTCTCGTCATCCGTGAGTTCGGCGGGTTCGGCCAACTCCTGCGGAATGTCCTCGGAAAAACTAGTGTCGAGGCAGATTTTCGGCCCAGGGTGTTGGTTTGGCGATTCGACCTGCTGGACGAAATCGCTGATCGATGGCGTGGGCCCGCTGAAGAAACCCATCATCACACAGACGAAAGCGATCCACGCAAGGTGAAATGCGGTGTGATCGCTAAGGCTGTGGGAACGGCCCTGCACTTACTTGACGATAACATAAACATTGGTTGGTTAGGCCAAGTGGAAAAGGAAATTGTCGCTTTTTTAGGTGGCGCAAAAGATATGGAATCAATTCGATAACCGTTTCTTAATATTAAGTTTAAGAATTGGAAGCGCATCCCTAACCTTCGGCTCTTCGGCTCGAAGAAGGCCGAGTCCTAACGGCATGCTCATCTCGTTTCTCGCAGTTTCGGCTTGCCGTAAGCCATTGGCGTGAATTGTCGGAGCGCGACCCCCTCTAACCACCGGTAGCGGTCGCGGGCGTAGTTGCGTGGACCCGGAACTCATTAGCTGTCAGAACCGCGTGTCCATGTTCCACGCCGCAGCCAGAGAATTCGATGTCTTCGGTCCAGATCGGGCCACCCCGCGCCAGGGCCGCGGCAAAAACTGGCCAATCGTTGTCGTCCAGACGGTCGATGCGCCTGCGAACTGTAGCTTCGCGGGAAGAATACGCGTCAGCTTCGACCGTCTGAACAAGGCGCGCCACCAGATCAAGCGTCGACCACTGCAGGCACCGCTGATGTCTCCCGCGCCGTCAGGATGGCAGGCAGATGTTCTCGTGCTTTCTGGAACGCAAAGTCGCGATCCAAACACCGCGAATCAGAATATTCGCGTCGAGCATATCCGAGCAATCTCGGGGTAGATGCCGGAGGGTTTCTGGCCCCGTCCGGCGGTGCCGAAGCTCGCTCGGTATCGGCCCGACGCTGGGCTTCGAAGCCCGCATCAACTTTGTCTCCGTCCTCGACGGGTAACAAGGCAATCTGGGGCAACTGCGCCCGCTCAAGCATTCCAGCCGGTGTTGACTGATAGCCGGGTGCCACCCTGTGGCGTCGGCGCCGGCGGATGGCTAACGCCGGGTGGCGACGGAACGGATGAAATCGCCCACCTCTCCGGAGGAATCGCCAACTGGAGGGTGCCCGCCCGGTAGGCCACCGGCGTGCGGATTCGGGCCGGAAACCTGCGGGGTTTTGGTGATCTGGGCGAGGCTATCCTTGGCGCGCTTGCCGGACTCGGTTTCGGCCCCGGCCTGAACCGCATCCTGCCAGAACTTCACGGCGTTGGCGAAATCTCCGGTATTGGCGTAGATGGCGCCGATATTGTAGAGGGCGTCGGTGTCCTTTGGATTGGTCTTGAGAATGGCGCTGGTTTCCTGAATGGCTGCTTGTGCGTCGCCGAGATCGTAGAGCGCACGGCCCAGTTCGAGTCTGGCTTCGGTGTTGCCGGGCTCGTTTTGCACGGCTTCGCGGAGGTGCTTGACTGCATCCTCCGTTTTACCCGACTCACGCGCGAGTTCCGCCATGCGCAGCAAAACGGGCGCATGGCCCGGCTTTTTCTCCAACTGGGCCTGAAGCACCTTCGCTTCGTGTTCCTTGGTCTTCGCCACATCCTGCGGTGAGGAAGGCGCGGACTGCCCGGAAGGAGCAGGTTCCTTCTTCGAAAGAACGTACCGGTTCACCGGCACGTAGATGGCGGCTGCGACGAGGATAGCCCCGGCGGCGCGAATCAGAATCTGTTTTGAGAGTTTCATGCGGAGATCACCTTCTCGACAATTTCAATTCCGGTCTTGCGGAGGAAGTCCTCGGGCGATTCACCGCCGGCGAGGATGAAAACAAACTGGTTGGGCAACTCGACTTCCTCGCTTTTCTGGGCGAGGATGACGGAGTGCTGGAGGATGCGTGCCACAGTAGACTTGCGCATGATGTAGAGCCAACCATCGTTTTCTGCCTGGAGGAGGGCAGCGCGGTTACGCTCGCGGGCACGGTCGAAGTTGTCCCCTCGATAGGAGAGCGTGACACGGTTGCGGCAGTGCTTGGAGAGTGCGAGAGCAGCCTCGATGGCCGAGTCACCGCCACCCACGATGAGAATGTCCTGGTTCTCGTAATCGTTGGCTTCGATGAGGCGGTAGGAGACCTTCGACAGATCTTCACCGGCGACGTTGAGCTTGCGCGGGACGCCGCGTTTTCCGATGGCGAGCAAAACGAATCGCGCCGCGATCGTTTGATCATTCGCGGTGATTCGGAACGTGCCGGAACCGGAGTCGCGGCGGATTGCGCTGACGCGCTGGTTGGTTTCAATGCGGACGCCAGTATTGGCGATGATGGTTTCCCACACCGAGAGCAAGGCCTCTTTGGTTCCGTCGCTGACATAAAGGGTTCCATAGAGGGGGATGTCGATGGGCTCGGCCATGAGGAACTTGTGGCGCGGGTAATTGCGGATGGTGGAGGCTACTTCTCCCTGTTCGAGGGTGATGTAGCGGATGCCGAGTTCCTTGGCGGTGAGGGATGCGCTGAGGCCGGCGGGGCCGGCGCCGATGATGGCGAGATCGAAGGGCTCACCTGCCGCGGGTTGGGGGTCAGGCGGAGCGTGGTGCCCATCGTGACAGGCAAGCGGTATCCGCGCGATACCAGCATCCTCCAATCGTGTGCGAATGCGCTCCACGGCAATGCGTCCCTCGTTGATCGCCGTCTTGATGAGGCCCATGCCACCCAATTCGCCCGCAATGAACACACCGGGCAAGTTGGTTTCGAAGTTTTCGTGCACGAGGGGGACGCGCAGGGTTTGAAGCGCATCGCCGTAGGCGACATGGATGCCGGAAGTGGGGCAGGCGTCCACGCATTTCGCGTGGCCCTGGCAACGCTCCGGGAAGGCGAGAATGGCCTTGCCGGACTTGACGGCGAGAGTGCCGGTCTCGGGGCAGGCGTCGACGCAACTGCCACAGCCAATGCAAAGCGTTGCGTTGATGACCGGACGCGGCCGGCCCTTCTCGGTGGGCGCCTGGCCGGATGACACGGTAGCCCGGTGGATGTTCCACATCGCCAGGGCGGCGCCGCAGGCGGGGCAGAACCCCGATCCTTGCGGCACATCTTTCGCGCAGCGCGGACAGGGCGTGCAGGCGATGGATTTCACCACCACTCTTTCAGCCGCCGGCTGTTTCATGCGGCGCATATAGCGCCAGACGAAAAAGATCGTGACAGTGAATCCGATTCCAAAGGCAAGTAGTGTCTCCATTGCGTCTCCTCAGTAGTAGCCGAGCAACAGTGCCACGGCGACATGGACCGCGATGAGCACCAGGAAGGAATAGCTGAACGGGCGGTGAACGACGTGCCAAAGATGAAAGATCTCCTTAGCCCGATCGAGGAACGACAGCTTCGCGGCGAGCCATGCTTGCCTGCGAGCCAGTGCGATGGTTCGCTCCAGCGTGGGATTCGTCGATCGGAATAGCCCGCCCGCGCTGCGTAGCCGCTCACCGGTAGTCATGAAGCGGCGGCGCAGAGAAGCGACTCGAAACGGCCGTGACACATCGAGCCAAAGCATCATGCCAAATGCGCGCCACAACGGCATCGCTTTGGCTAGGGAAGCGTCGGGGGAGTAGGCAATGTGCTCCAGGTCACTGGGCGGCACGAGGTGGAACTGCGACAGATCGGCGGCGCATTGCTGATACAGGTTCTCCAGTTCCTTGTAGCCGAGTTCAGTGGCGGACAGGCTCTTAGGGATCAAGGAATACAGGTAACGGCCGACGATGCCGCTGAGCAGCACGGCGATCATGATCCAGTAGGCGACTCCAGCGAGGCCCTGAAAGCGGAACGCCGAATGCAGGGTGATGAGGATAGGCGCGCAGATCCCCATCAAGACGTGGAAATCGAGCCAGTTTTTTGTCTTTCCGATTTTGGAGAGACGTTTGACTTTTTTCCGCACGGAGTAGAGATAGAGCCAGAAGAAGAGGAAGCCGCCGGCCATGCCGAGTCGGAGTCCCACGGCGCCGGTGGAGCGGAGGAGTTTATGTTTCGGATGTTGCGTGCGGTGGATCACGTCGAGCGAGTAATAGTCGTAGCCATACCATGCGAGGCAGGCGAGGGCCGAGAGCGCGACGAGGATTGCGAAGTAGAGTCGAATGCGGTGCAGATTGAGGGAAGGCGCAGCGGACTGGGAGGGAGCGGCGGCTGCGGGAGAGGCAAGGAGAGATGTCATTTCACTTCTCCGAGGCGAATTTCCGTGGATACCGAGAACCGGCTATAGGAGGAATAGTCATGGTGGTTGCGCCAGAGACTGTGGGCAGTCAGCACCTCGATGTCGGCGGACTGAGGGAGCCAGTGTGTTTCCGAAGGAGCAGTAAAATTGACCGGGGCGTAGTTGACGTTGGCAGCCAGGCGGCGGAGCGCGTGACTCTGTCCAGGTCCGTTCCATTCGGCACGGATGCGCGTGACAGCGCCCGTGGAAGGATCAATCCACGCTTCACCACGCCATTCGATAGGGATTGAGCCAGAGGTCGTCTGGAGTAGTGAGGGAGTCCGTTGTCCGTTGATGTGCTCGAAGGCGACATGCTGGGTGACGCCCGGTTCCGGGCCAGGGTCAAGCGCAGTGAAACGGAAACTCGACTGAAGCAGTGGGTGGAAGATCAGAGATAGGGTGGCAAAGCCATTAGAGGCGAGGAGCGGATGCGCCGGACGTTTTCCACCCTTGCCGCGCAACTCGCGCGACTCATCGGCGAAAAGACGGTCGGGGGTGATCTGGATGAGGAGTGTGTATGCGTACTGACCATCCTGACGGGCGAGCAGGCGGTTCTTGGCGTCGAATTTGCGTTGTTCGAGTGTTTCCACGCAGGTCACGCCGGTGACGCGCTCGAGCAACTGCTCGCTATGTCGGGCAGCAAGCGCGAGCGTGTCCGTGAGACTGCTGGCCGCAGCGGATGTGGCCATCCAGAAGCAGCTAGAAGCGATAGCCGATATGAACGAAGATCTGATCATAGTTCTGAATTTCTCCTCGATACAAAACGGCGCCGGAGCCGATGAAGTAGTGGCGTGAGAAGAACCACTCGACGGTGGCTCCCCCAAAGTTGGAACGGTTGTTGGATGACAATGCGGAATGAAAGATCTGACGGCCACCCTGGAGTTCGAGCCGCACTTGGTTGGGGAACTCGCGCACGAGGGTGAATGACTGATACGCGCCATCTCCGAAGGAACTACGGAAGCGGGCGTAGCGGGCGTCGGCGCGCATTCCGAGCCATGGGACGCGGGTCCAGGATAGCCCGTACATCTGATTCCAGGCCGTGTCGTTGTCCTTTTCGCGTTTGTTGCGGCCGATGTTGACGGAGGCGATGAGCCGTTTGGGCAACTCGACGCGAAAGCCGGTGCTGAGGCCTTGAAAGAGCAACTGATCGACGAGTCCCGTGCCGATGAGGCGGGTATCAAAGGTAGGAAGCCATCGGAAGTAGTTGTGATTGAGATCGATGGACAGGCGGCGCGCAGGCTGATACCGGGCGGAGAGGAAGCTGCGGGAGAGCGTGGGTCCATCAAGCGGGCTGCCGAAGCGGCCTTTGCTCATGGCATCGGCCTCCAGGTTGTGGAACACGGATACGCTGTTGCCGAAGAGGACCGAATTTTCCAGGAAGAGGAAACGGCGTTCCGGCAGGCCGCGAATCTGGGTGAACGCCACGCCCGTGGTACCCGAGTAGCGCCATGACTCATAGGAGCCTTTCTCCAGATTCACGAGTGCGCCACCGATGTGGCGATTGGGGTCGTAGTTCCAGGATGCGGGGTTCGGCGTGGATCCGCCGAAGAAGCCGGCAGTGACCTGTTTGTTGAGGCGGCGTCCATAGTAAGCGCCATCGATGGTGCTGAGGCTGCTGGCCCAGGGCACGAAGAGCCGGCCGAAGCCGACGATGTTCGGGGAAGCCGGATTGTTGTATTGAAGGCCGATGTGATAAGTGCGATTGACGAGGTCCGTGAGAGTTTGCGGGCGGCCTGCTCCACTGGTGGAATTGCGGCGGCCGCGCCAATAGCCGGTGGCATTCCAATAGGAGCCGTTGATGCGGGTGAAGTCAGCGCGAAAGGACATACCATCCTGGCGGCTGGTGACGCCGTCGCCGGCGCGGTCGCGGATGAGGTTGACCTCAAAGGAAACGCGGCCGTCGAAGCGATTCACTTCGGCCAGCGGCGGCTTGGGTACGTAGGCGCGGGCTTCTTCTTCGAGGGGATCGCCCTCGGTGAAGGAGATGGTCTGCAGGGCGTTGCGCCCTTTTGATTTTGTGGCGATCAAATCGAGCATCTGCGTGTCGGTGGCGGACATGAGGGCGATGTCTCCCGGGAAGATGGGCTTCGTTCCGGCCTGCAACTCGCAGAGAGCGGTGGCCGACGCGACGGCAGTGACAAGAGCGGTACCAAGGTGTTCGGCACTGATCAGCGCTGCGCCGGGCGGCAAGCGCCGCAGTTCCAGCTTCATCCCTTCCATCAGTCCGGATTCCGCGCCCGCATCGAGATAGACGACGCCACCGGCAACCTGGCGGACGCGGAATTGGCCGCGTGTTTCGCTCTGTGCCAACAAGGCTGCGGCCACGCTGAGCCAAACGATGGTCCGCAGCATTAACTCTTCCCCTGTGGATGGCAACCGTAGCAGGTGACGCTATTGTAGGCGTACCCTTGGCGGCCACGATGCTTGCTATCCATACTGGTCTGGTTATGCTCGTGACACCCGAGGCAATTGAAGACCTGGTAATTTGAGGCGTTGTTGTGGCAATCGTTACACTTGGTCCATTTGCCCGAATGCGAGCCGCTGTAGATGGGGAAGCGGTGCGTCGAGTAGCGTGCGCCGGTCCAACGAGTGGTGGTGTGGCAATTCGTACAAGTCTGGGAGAAGTTGGCCGCGACGTGATTGGGATTGGTGACGGAACGATAGACGGTCTGGTGGCAGGAGTAGCAATCCGCTGGTGTGCCGGTGTAGCGGCCGCCAACATGGCAATCGGCGCATTTTGGCTTGGTGAGGTGCGCTCCGGTTAATGGGAAGCGGGTTGTGGCGTGGTTGAATGTCGCGCCCTTGAATGCTGTCGTGTTGTGGCATATCTGGCAATCGGTGGGATAGCCGAGCGTGATGTGATTGGGATTGGTTGTCGCGTTGTAGCGCGCCAGGTGGCAGGTGGAGCAGGCCGTGCCCAGTCCCGTGTACACATTGTTGACGTGGCAGGTGGCGCATGCCGTCGTAGTGTGTTTTCCGGTGAGCGGGAATCTTGTACGGGAATGATCGAACGTAGCTCCGGGCCATTGCGCGGTGGTGTGGCAAAGGCTGCAATCGGTGGGGAAGCCAGCCGAGCGATGATTTGGGTTTGTGGTGGCGTTGTAGCGCGCGAGGTGGCAGGAGGCACAATCCTTCGCCGTCCCTTTATAGATGTTGTTGACGTGACACTGGGCGCATTGCACGGTGGTGTGCTTGCCGGTGAGCGGGAACGTGGTGGCCGTGGAGTGGTTGAATGTCGCCCCTTTCCACTGCGTGGTGGTGTGGCAGTTGGTGCAGGTTGTTGGGAACCCGGCCGCCTTGTGGTTGGGATTCGTGGTGGTGTTGTAGGCGGTGAGGTGGCAGCCGGCGCAATCCTTCGTCGTGCCTTTGAAAATGTTGTTGACGTGGCACTGCGCACAGAGCACGGTGGTGTGTTTGCCAGTGAGCGGGAATTGGGTGGCGGTGCTGTGATTGAACACCGCGCCCTTCCATTGCGTGGTGGTGTGACAGACGGTGCAATCGGTGGGGAAGCCCGCAGCCTTGTGGTTGGGATTCGTCGTGCCGTTGTAGGCGGTGAGGTGGCAGCCGGAGCATTGCGTCGTGGTGCCGGCGTAGACATTATTGACGTGGCATTGAGCGCACTGCACGGTAGAGTGCTTGCCCGTGAGCGCGAAGCGGGTGGCGGAGTGGTTGAAGGTTGCGCCTTTCCACTGCGTGGTGGTGTGGCAGGTGGTGCAGGTTGTTGGGAACCCGGCCGCCTTGTGGTTGGGATTCGTGGTGGCGTTGTAGGCGGTGAGGTGGCAGCCGGCGCAGTCCTTCGTGGTGCCTTTGAATACATTGTTGACGTGGCATTGCGCGCAGAGTACGGTGGTGTGTTTGCCGGTGAGCGGGAATTGCGTCGAGCTGTGATTGAACACCGCACCCTTCCATTGCGTGGTGGTGTGGCAGACGGTGCAATCGGTGGGGAAGCCGGCCGATTTGTGGTTCGGATTGGTTGTGCCGTTGTAGGCGGCAAGGTGGCAGCCGGAACACAGCATGGTGGTGCCGGCATAAACATTGTTGACGTGGCATTGTGCGCACAGCACCGTGGTGTGTTTGCCAGTGAGCGCGAAGCGCGTGGCGGAGTGGTTAAACGTCGCCCCCTTCCATTGCGTGGTGGTGTGGCAAGTCGTGCACGTGGTGGAGAAGCCCGCCGATTTGTGGTTCGGGTTAGTTGTCGCGTTGTAAGCGGCCAGGTGGCACCCGACGCAATCCTTGGATGTGCCCTTGAAGATGCTGTTCACGTGGCACTGGGCGCATTGCACGGTGGTGTGCTTGCCGGTGAGCGGGAATTGCGTTGCGGTGCTGTGATTGAATACCGCGCCCTTCCATTGCGTGGTGGTGTGGCAGACAGTGCAATCCGTTGGGAAGCCCGCCGCTTTGTGATTGGGATTGGATGTTCCGTTGTAGGCCGTCAGGTGACAAGAGGCACAGTCCTTGGCCGTGCCCTTGAACACGTTGTTTACATGGCATTGGGCGCACTGCACGGTGGTGTGCTTGCCGGTAAGCGGGAACTGCGTCGCGGTGCTGTGATTGAAGACAGCGCCCTTCCATTGCGTCGTCGTGTGACACATCGTGCAATCGGTGGGGAATCCCGCGGATTTGTGATTGGGGTTGGTAGTGGTGTTATAGGCCGTCAGATGGCAATTGGAGCAAACCATCGAGGTGCCTGCGTAAACGTTGTTGACGTGGCATTGAGCGCAGGTGACAGTGCCGTGCTTGCCGGTGAGCGGGAAGCGGGTACTGGAGTGATTGAAGACGGCACCCTTCCATTGGGTGGTGGTGTGGCATGTTTGGCAGTTCGTGGAGAAGCCGGCGCTCTTGTGGTTTGGATTCGTTGTGCCGTTGTAGGCCGTGAGATGGCAAGAAGCGCAGTCCTGCGGCGTCCCCGCGTAGCGGCCGTTGGTATGGCACTGGGCGCATTGCACGGTGGTGTGCTTGCCCGTGAGCGGGAACTTGGTGTGATTGAACGTAGCCCCCTTCCACTGCGTTGTGGTGTGGCAGAGAGTGCAATCCGTTGGGAAGCCGGCAGTCTTGTGATTCGGATTCGCCGTGCCGTTATACACCGTGAGGTGGCAGGAAGCGCAATCCTTCGCCGTACCTTGATAGGTATTGTTGACGTGACACTGGGCGCACTGTACGGTGGTGTGCTTGCCCGTCAGCGGGAACTGCGTGGCGCTGTGATTGAACGTAGCTCCTTTCCATTGCGTGGTGGTATGGCAGGTGGCGCAGGTGGTGGGGAATTGCGCCGATTTGTGATTCGGGTTGGCAGTGGCGTTGTAGTTGGCGAGATGGCAGGAGGCGCAGTCCTGCGGCGTGCCTGCGAAACGATCTCCCACATGGCATTGCGCGCATTGCACAGTAGTGTGCTTCCCGGTGAGAGCGAACTTCGTGGCAGTGTTGTGATTGAACGTGGCGCCCTTCCATTGCGTGGTGGTGTGGCAGAGGGTGCAATCCGTGGGGAAGCCCGCGCTCTTGTGATTGGGATTGGTGGTGCCGTTATAGGAGGCCAAGTGGCACGCGGAGCATTGCATGGACGTCCCGGCGTACTGGCCGTTGGTGTGGCACTGAGCGCAGGTTGTCGAGGTGTGTTTTCCGGTGAGCGGGAAGCGCGTCTTACTGTGATCGAACTGGGCGCCCTTCCACTGCGTGGTGGTGTGGCAGGTCTGGCAGGATGTGGAGAAGCCCGCAGCCTTATGGTTCGGGTTTGTGGTGCCGTTGTAGTTGGCGATGTGGCAGGAGGCACAATCCTGTGCCGTTCCCGCGAATTTACCGTTCACGTGGCAGGCTGCGCATTCGACCGTGGTGTGCTTGCCGGTGAGCGGGAACTTCGTTGCCGTGGAGTGGTTAAATGTTGCGCCCTTCCACTGTGTGGTGGTGTGGCAGGTGGTGCAAGTGGTGGGGAACCCTGCCTGCTTATGGTTGGGATTCGTGGTGGCGTTGAAGGCGGTGAGATGGCAGGTGGCGCAATCCTGCGACGTACCCTTGTAAACGCCGTTGACGTGGCACTGGGCGCATTGCACCGTGGTGTGCTTGCCGGTCAGCGGGAACTGCGTGGTGCTGTGGTTGAAGGTGGCTCCCTTCCACTGCGTGGTGGTGTGGCACATCGTGCAATCGGTGGGGAACCCGGCGGTTTTGTGGTTGGGGTTCACGGTGCTGTTGTAGACAGTCAGGTGGCAACTGGAGCATTGCATCGGAGTGCCTGCGTACTGGCCGTTGACGTGGCACTGCGCGCATGTTGTCGAGGTGTGCTTGCCCGTGAGCGGGAAGCGGGTCTTGGAGTGATCGAATTGTGCGCCCTTCCATTGCGTGGTGGCGTGGCAGGTCTGGCAGGATGTGGAGAATCCCGCATTCTTGTGGTTCGGGTTGGTGGTGTTGTTGTAGTTGGCGAGGTGGCAGGATGCACAATCCTGCGGCGTGCCTGCGTATTGGCCGTTGGCATGGCACTGCGCGCATTGTACGGTGGTGTGCTTGCCGGTAAGCGCGAACTTGGTGTGCGTGAACGTTGCGCCCTTCCACTGTGTGGTGGTGTGACACACGGTGCAATCGGTCGGGAATCCGGAGTTCTTGTGGTTGGGATTCGTGGTGGAGTTGTAGGACGCCAGGTGGCAGTTGGAACACTGCATTGATGTTCCGGCGTACTGGCCGTTGACGTGACACTGCGCGCAGGTCGTCGAGGTGTGCTTGCCGGTGAGTGGGAAGCGAGTCTTGGCGTGATCAAATTGCGCGCCCTTCCACTGGCTGGTGGTGTGGCAGGTTTGGCAGGCGTTGGAGAACCCGGCGGTCTTGTGATTCGGATTCGTTGTGCCGTTAAAGGCATCGATATGGCAGGAAGCGCAGTCCTGCGGAGTGCCGCTGAAACGGCCATTGGCATGGCACTGCGCGCACTGAGTGGCGCTGTGTTTGCCAGTGAGAGCAAACTTCGAATGGGTGAACGTCGCGCCTTTCCATTGGGTGGTGGTGTGGCAGAGCGTGCAATCGGTGGGGAAGCCGGCTGTTTTGTGGTTGGGATTCGTGGTGGAATCGAAGGCCGCCAGATGGCAGTTGGAGCATTGTGTGGATGTGCCCGCATACTGGCCGTTGACGTGGCATTGGGCGCAGGTTGTGGCAGTGTGTTTACCGGTGAGGGGGAACTTCGTCTTGGAGTGATCGAATTGGGCGCCCTTCCACTGCGTGGTGGTGTGGCACGTCTGGCAGGCGGTGGAGAACCCAGCGGATTTGTGGTTCGGATTCGTAGTGCCGTTGAAGGCGTCGATGTGGCAACTGGCGCAATCCTGCGGCGTGCCGGTGTAGCGGCCGTTGGTGTGGCACTGCGCACACTGTGTCGTGGAGTGCTTCCCCGTGAGCGCGAACTTGGTGTGATTGAACGTGGCGCCTTTCCATTGCGTGGTAGTGTGACAAACCGTGCAGTCGGTGGGGAAGCCTGCTGATTTGTGGCTGGGATTGGTGGTCGAATTGTAAGCCGTCAAGTGGCAGGCGGAACACTGTGTGGAGGTGCCATTGTATTGCCCGTTGATGTGGCATTGCGCACAGGTCGTGGCGGTATGCTTCCCCGTGAGCGGGAAGCCGGTCTTCGAATGATCGAATTGGGCGCCCTTCCATTGCGTTGTGGTGTGGCACGTCTGGCAAGATGTGGAGAATCCGGCGGATTTGTGATTGGGATTTGTCGTGGCATTGTAGGCCGTGAGATGGCATGCGGCGCAATCCTGCGCGGTGCCCGTGTACTGGCCGTTGACGTGACACTGCGCGCAGGCTGTGGTGGTGTGCTTGCCGGTGAGCGGGAAGCGCGCCTTGGAATGATCGAACTGCGCGCCTTTCCATTGCGCCGTCGTGTGGCACGTCTGGCAGGCAGTGGAGAATCCCGACACCTTGTGATTCGGATTGGTGGTCGCATTGAAATCGCCGATATGGCAGGATGCGCAATCCTGCGGAGTGCCGCTAAACCGGCCGTTGACGTGACATTGGGTGCACTGCACGGCGCTGTGTTTACCGGTGAGCGCGAACTTGGTGTGCGAGAAACTGGTGCCCTTCCACTGCGTGGTGGTGTGGCACATCGTGCAATCGGTGGGATAGCCGGCCTGCCGGTGGTTGGGATTCGCGGCGGAGTTGTACACGGTGAGGTGGCAGGAAGAGCACTGCTGGGAAGTGCCCGCATATTGGCCGTTCACGTGGCACTGCGCGCAAGCCGTAGCGGAGTGCTTGCCTGTGAGCGGGAAGCTTGTCTTGGAATGATCGAACTGTGCCCCTTTCCACTGCGATGTCGTGTGGCAGGTCTGGCAGGCGGTGGCGAATCCGGCGGTCTTGTGATTAGGATTGGTGGTCGCGTTATACGCGCTGAGGTGGCAGGACGCGCAATCCTGCGAGGTGCCGGTGTATTGTCCGTTCACGTGGCACTGCGTACACGCCGTGGCAGTGTGTTTGCCCGTCAACGGGAAGCGCGACTTCGAGTGATCGAACTGTGCCCCTTTCCACTGCGCCGTCGTGTGGCAGGTCTGGCAGGCGGTGGAGAATCCTGAGGATTTGTGGTTCGGATTGGTGGTGGCGTTGAACTGGGTGAGATGGCACGAGGCGCATTCCTGCGAGGTTCCAGCGTATTGCCCGTTGAGGTGGCACTGCGAGCATTGGGCTGCCGTGTGCTTTCCGGTGAGCGCGAACTTCGTCGCGGTGTTGTGATCGAACTTCGCGCCCGTCCACTGCGCGGTGGTGTGGCAGGATGTGCAGGTCAGCGGGAACCCTGCCGCTTTGTGATTCGGATTCGTGGTGGCATTGAAGCGATCGAGATGGCAGGAAGCGCAATCCTGCGGAGTGCCGGTGAACCGGCCGTTCACATGGCATTGCGCGCACTGCACGGCGCTGTGCTTGCCCGTAAGCGCGAACTTGGAGTGCGTGAACGTCGCGCCTTTCCATTGCGTGGTGGTGTGACAGACCGTGCAATCGGTGGGGAAACCGGAATTCTTGTGGTTGGGATTCGTGGTGGAGTTGTAAGCTGCCAGATGGCAATTGGAACACTGGGTGGAAGTGCCTGCGTACTGGCCATTGACGTGGCACTGCGCGCATGACGTGCCGGAGTGCTTGCCGGAAAGAGGGAACCTGGTCTTTGAATGATCGAACTGGGCGCCCTTCCATTGCGTTGTGGTGTGGCACGTCTGGCAGGCAGTGGCGAATCCGGCGGCCTTGTGATTGGGGTTGGTGGTGCCGTTGTAGGCCGGGAGGTGGCAGGACGCGCAATCCTGGGCTGTGCCGGTGTACTGCCCGTTTACGTGACACTGCGCGCAGGCCGTGGTGGTGTGCTTGCCGGTGAGCGGGAACCTGGCCTTGGAATGGTCGAACTGTGCACCCTTCCATTGAGATGTGGTGTGGCAGGTCTGGCACGCGGTGGAGAATGAGGAAGCTTTGTGGTTCGGATTGGTGGTGGCGTTGAAACCGGCCATGTGGCAGGAAGCGCAGTCCTGCGGCGTGCCGTTGAAGCGGCTGCCGGCATGGCATTGCGCGCATTGCACGGTGCTGTGTTTCCCGGTGAGTGCGAACTTGGTATGAGTGAACGTCGCGCCCTTCCACTGCGTGGTGGTGTGGCAGAGGGTGCAATCGGTGGGGAACCCGGAATTCTTGTGATTGGGATTGGTGGTGTTGTTGAATGCGGCCAGGTGGCACGAACCGCACTGTTGCGAAGTTCCGGCGTACTGGTTATTGACGTGGCATTGCTGGCAGGTGGTAGCGATGTGCTTGCCGGTGAGTGCGAATTTCGTCTTCGAGTGATCGAATTGCGCGCCTTTCCACTGCGTGGTGGTGTGACATGTCTGGCAAGCGGTGGAGAATCCGGCCGTCTTGTGATTGGGATTGGTGGTGGAGTTAAACAGTGGCAGGTGGCAGGAAGCGCAATCCGGCGGCGTGCCCGCGAAACGGTCGCCGGCGTGGCATTGCAGGCACGAAACGCTGGTGTGTTTGCCGGTAAGCGCGAACTTCGTCATCGTGTCGTGCTGGAATACCGCTCCCTTCCACTGGGCCGTGGAATGGCAGGTCTGGCACGCCGTCGGGAATCCGGCTGATTTGTGATTAGGATTGGTGGTCGTATTGTAGACCGGCAGGTGGCATGTGGAGCACTGCTGGGACGTTCCCGTGTACTGGCCGTTGCTGTGGCACTGGGCGCAACTGGCTGAGGGATGTTTCCCGGTGAGCGGGAAGCGCGTCTTGGAATGATCGAACTGCGCGCCCTTCCACTGTGCAGTCGTGTGGCAGGTCTGGCAGGCCGTGGAGAATCCTGCATTGCGGTGATTCGGATTAGTAGTGGCGTTATAAGTGTTGCTGTGACAGGTGGCGCAGTCCTGTGAAGTACCGGCGAATTTGTTGTTGACGTGGCATTGCTGGCAACCAACGGTAGCGTGTTTGCCGGTGAGTGGGTATTTCGTGGCTGCGTTGTGATCGAAGCGGGCGCCGGTCCACTGTGCGGTCGTGTGGCAAGTCTGGCAGGTTGTGGGGAACCCCGAGGCCACGTGATTGGGGTCCACCGAGTTCTGGAACCGCGGCAGATGGCACCCGGCGCAATCCTGTGCCGTGCCGGCGAACTTGTTGTTCACGTGGCACTGCTGGCAGGCCACGGTGTTGTGTTTCCCGGTAAGGGCGAAATGCGTTGTGGAATGATCGAACACAGCGCCTTTCCATTGCGCCGTCGTGTGGCACATCGTGCAATTAGTGGGGAATCCGGCTGCTTTGTGGTTGGGATTGACGGTGGCGTTGTAGGCCGGCAGGTGGCAACTGGCGCAATCGTTGGCAATGCCGGTGAACTGATTATTGACGTGGCATTGGGCGCAGACCGTGGCGGTGTGTTTGCCGGTGAGCGGGAAGCGCGTTTTCGAATGATCGAATGTGGCCCCCTGCCAGCGCCCCGTGGTGTGGCAGGTTTCGCACTTGGTGGAGAATGCCGCCGAGGCGTGGTTGGGATTCTTGGCCGATTGGAATTGCTTGAGGTGACAAGCGGCGCAATCCTGCGCGAGGTTCTTGAAGACGTTCCCGGCATGGCACTGCATGCAGGCCGTGGTGGTGTGCTTTCCGGTGAGCGGGAACTTCGTATTCGCCGAGTGATCGAACTTCGCGCCGCGCCATTGGACACTGCTGTGGCAAAGAGTGCAATCTTCGGGGAACCCTGCGGCGACGTGGTTGGGGTTGTTGGAAGGCTTCTGGAAGTCGGCGCGGTGGCAACCGATGCACGTAGTGGCGATCCCGACGTACTGATCGTTGACATGGCAGGTCTTGCAACTGACCGAACTGTGCTTGCCGGTAAGTGGGAACTTCGAGCGGTTGTGATCAAAAAGCCCGTCAGCCCAGAACGAAGTGTTGTGGCACGTTTGGCAAGTGGTGGCGAAGCGCGCCGCGGTGTGATTGGGATTTTTCGTGTTGCGGAACTCCGGCATGTGGCAACCGGCGCAGTCCTGGGCGGTACCTTTGAACTTGTTTCCGGCATGGCACTGCATGCAACTGGTGGAGACATGGCGCCCTGTAAGCGGGTACTTCGTCGCGGTGTTGTGATCGAAGCGGGCCCCTTTCCACTGCACCGTGTTGTGGCACATGGTGCAGTCCTCGGGGATTCCCGCTGCAACGTGGTTCGGATTGTTCGTGGGTTTACGGAAATCGGTTTGGTGGCACCCGATACAGGTCTGGGCCGTGCCGTTGAAGCGGTCATTGACATGACATTGCTGGCAGGCTGTCACGATATGCTTACCGGTCAGCGGGAAGCGAGTCTTGGTGTGATCGAACGTCCCACCCTTCCACTGCAGCGTGGAATGGCAGGTCTGGCAGGCTGTGGCGAATCCGGCGGCGGTGTGATTGGGGGTTTTTGTATTGCGGTACTCATCCAGATGGCAAGTGGCGCAATCCTGCCCGAGTCCGGCGTAGCGTTCGTTGACGTGACATTGCTGGCATGTCAGAGCCGTGTGCTTGCCGGTGAGGGGGAATTTTGTTCCGGTGTTGTGATCGAACTTCGCCCCCTTCCATTGCACCGTGTTGTGACACATCGTGCAGTTGGTAGGGAAGCCTGCGTTGACGTGGTTTGGATTGACGGTCTTCTCCAGTTCGTCGCGATGGCAGGACAGGCAGTCCTGGGCCAAGCCGGCGAACTTGTCGTTGACGTGGCATTGGGCGCAGGACACGGCCGCGTGCTTGCCGGTCAGTGGGAACTTCGTAGATGTGGAGTGATTGAAAGTAGCTCCGCTCCATTGGGCGGTGGTATGGCAGGTTTGACAGGAGGCCGAGAAGGCGGCGGCCGCGTGATTCGGAGTCTTGGTTTTATGGAACTCGTCCATGTGGCACACCGCGCATTCCTGGCCGAGTCCCGCAAACTTGTCATTGACGTGGCATTGCTGGCAATTGACGGCGGTGTGTTTGCCGGTAAGGGCGAACTTGGTGGACGCGGTGTGGTCGAACTTGGCGCCGCTCCATTGCGCGGTGGTGTGACAGGTTGCGCAGTCTTCGGTGAAGCGCGCGGCGAGGTGGTTCGGCTGGGCCGTTTTCTGAAACTCGGCGCGGTGGCAGCCGATGCACTGCATCGAGGTCCCGGCGAACTGGCCGTTGGCATGACATTGCTGGCAGGTTGCGGCGGAATGTTTTCCGGTGAGCGCGAAGCGAGTACTGGTGTCGTGGTGGAAGGTAACGGCGCTCCAGGTTGCCGTCGTGTGGCACATGGTGCACTCGGTGGGGAACGCGCCGGTGACGTGATTTGGATTCGTTGCGGCTTTGAACCCATCCAGGTGGCACGAAATGCAGTCCTGGCCGGTGCCGGCAAATTTGTCATTGACATGGCACTGGCTACACATGGTGGCGGTGTGCTTGCCAGTAAGAGCGAATTTCGTGGACGTGTTGTGATTGAAGCTGGCGCCGGACCACTGTGCCGTCGTGTGGCACATGGTGCAGTTTTGAGGGAATCCACCGGCCGTGTGCGACGGATTGAGGGGCTTGGAGAAGTCAGTGCGGTGGCAATCGGCACATTCCGTCGTTGTGCCGGTCCACTTGCCGCCGATGTGGCATTGGACGCAATCGACGCGGGCGTGGGCGCCTGTTAGTGTGAAGCGCGCCAGGTTGTGATCGAATTTCGCGCCTTTCCACTGGGTGGTTGTGTGGCAGTCCTCGCAGACACTGGAGAAACGTCCACGGGCGTGGTTGGGATTGGTGGTCCTTTCAAAGTCCGGTAGATGGCAGCCTGAGCAATTCATCGGCGTGCCTGTGAAACGGCCTGCCACATGGCAACTGGCGCAGTTGCCGATGGAGGCATGCGCTCCGGTCAGGGGGAACTTGGTGGTGGTGTTGTGATCGAACTTCGCTCCTTGCCACGCCTGCGTCGAGTGGCAAAAGGAGCAATCGCGCGGGAAGTTGGAGGCGGCGTGATTGGGGATCTTCGCGGCGTTGAAGTCGGTGCTGTGACAACTGAAGCAGTTGGCGGATGTGCCTTTGTATTGGAGCGTGTTGTGACAGGAGTTGCATTCGAGCGTGGTGTGGCGGCCGGTGAGAGCGTAGCCGGTGAAGGATTCGTGGTTGAATTTGGCCTTGCGCCAGGTATCGAGCGAGTGACAGCTTTCACAGTTGGTTGTGAACCCGGCGCGCCGGTGATTCACGGTGACGGAGGTTTCGTAGATGTTCAAATGGCACGTAACGCACTCCGTATTGAGTCCCTTGAATAAACCGCTCGCAGCGCCGCGGTGACAGGACTCGCAGTTGACCGCGGCGTGTGCGCCGACAAGGGGGAAGCGGTTGAGATGCGCTTTCGCGTCGGCCTGCGTGGTGAGTTTCCACCCGCGCACGCTGTGGCAATCCTCGCATTGACCCCCCATCTGGCGTCGATGGAAATCGGCATGGCAGTTGGCGCAGGTCTTGCCGACGTTGGTAAAGACCTTGTTGACGTGGCAACGGGCGCAATCGACGTTTTGGTGCATGCTGCGCAGTGGGTACGCGGTGTCCCGGTTGTGATCGAACTCGATATTGGCCCGCAGGGGCTTCCATGCGGCGGTGGCGTGACAGGTTTCGCACGCCTGCTTCAACGAACCGTGCGGATTGCGTGTCTGGCCACGCGTGGATTCCTGCGCCTGCCCGGGAAGGCAAGCCGTGAGGAGCAACGCAGCTAGAGCGGCTCGGATCAATGGCAATCCTCACAGCGCCGGGAGCCCGTGCGATATTGGCGCACCTGGCGGCCGTCGAGGTCGGCCATAGTGGCATGACATTGGCGGCATGGCACGTGGGAGTGCGCTCCACTCAAGGAAAAGCTGGTGGACTTGTCGTGATCGAAAAGCGGCGGACGCCAGGACTGGCCGGTATGACAGACTTCGCAGCCTACTCTTCGGCCGTCGCGGGCAAACTGTCCACCGTGGACATCTTCATGGCAATCGCCGCACTGCGATCCAGCCTCGTGGAAGATTACCCTGCGCGAAGCCAGACCCTTCGCCGCCGCTATCAGTTGAGGTTTGTGGCAGCCCTGACAGGTGGCGGCCGTATGTGCATCCTTTAAGGCAAAACGGGTACGGGAGTGATCGAACGCCGCGATGCGCCGCCAAGTGCTTTCGGCGTGGCAACTATTGCATTCGAGCGGCATGCGGAGGTCATGCGGATCGCGGTGACAGGATTTGCATTCGAGGGCGGCGAAATGAAAGTTGACCTTTTCCGGTTTGCGCGCTGTTGTCTTGTGGCAGGAATCGCAGGGTACGGCGGCGTGCGCACCTTTCAGTGTGAAGCGCGACTGGCTATGCATCGTGAGGGTATAGGAGGAGGGCGTGAAGGATTCCACCGTATGGCATTTGCCACATTCTCCTCCGGACGCGGCGCGGTTCAGTTGGCCGTCATGGGCATCCTTGTGACAGTCGAGACAGCGCCCATGTTGGGGGTGATACTCGATGTCCGCGCCCTTGCCCGGATGGCATCTGGCGCAATCCACACCACTGTGCATTCCCAGCAGCGGATAGCTTGTTTTCTGATGATGCTCCAGGTAGAACGTGGCCGGCGTGTATCCGTCCACCGTATGGCAACTGCCGCAATCGCCCTTATCGGCACGGGCCGCAAACTGGTTGCGATGTTTGTCCTTGTGGCAATCGAGACAGGCGGCATGCGCAATCTTCGCCCCGAAGTTCTTGTCTTTGTGACAGTCGCCGCATTGCAGCGCCACGTGCTTGCCGCGAAGGTGGAAGCTCGTGTTGTCGTGGGAGAAGGCGCGTGAAATATCCAGGCGCTCTTTCCAGTTGCTGGTCGTATGGCAGGCTCCGCACCCTTCGAAGAAGGCTCGATTGTGGGGATCTTTGTGGCAGCTTTCACAGATGGTGCTCAGGCCGCGAAAGTTCTTAGCGGGACCGCCTTCGGAAGGTTTGTGGCACTGCGCGCATGCAACGGCCGCATGCTTCCCGGTGAGGCTGAATCGGGTCTTTCCGTGATCGAAGCCCGGCGTCGCCTTCCAGTTGTCCATGGTGTGGCACTTACGGCAATCCGAATCGAGAGTGTTGCGATGCGGATCGGTGTGGCAGGAGACACAATTGGAATCGAGGCCAAGGTAACTACGGCGGAGATCCTTCACACGGATTCCGATGCGTCGGTCGTCGCTGATGAACTTCGGCTGGTGGCATTGTCGGCAGTCGAGTTTCGCGTGCGCTCCTTCTAATTGGTAGCCGGCTTCGCGGTGATCGAATTTGCGCGGGTCCCACTTGATCAGGACGAAGGCCCGGCCCAGATGCTCCAGGTGGCACGAAGCGCACGCGTGTTCTTCCGTCTTCCCCTTCATCGCGATGGCGTGGTACCCACGGCCTCTCTCCAGGCGGGCGCCAATCTCGCGATGACATTCATTGCACTTGAGCGCCGGCTGTCCCGCCGCGAACACGTGACACGAGGTGCAGCGAAGAGAACTGTCCCACTCCGCGTGGGAGTTGGACAATGGTCCGGGTGAAATTTGGGCGTGACAGAGGCCGGCAAGAAAAAACAAAACACAAGCGAATTGTTTTTGTCGTCGATTAGATGTGGCATCGTGTACGAACACCGGTCCCTTACTTCAATAGGGCCGGGCAGTACGCCGATCAATATAGGCCTAGCCAGAAAGTAACGGGAATAGGTGCGTCTGGAACCGAGGCCTAGCGGAAATCACTTAGTGGGAGGTAAGGTACTGCAGCGTGCGGGTGAGGTCTAGTCGTGCATCGCCCATTTCCTGACGAATCACTTTCCCCTTGTTCAAAGCATCCTTCGCTTTCCCTGGATCAAGGCTCTTGTTCACCTGTTCAAAGAGAGCAATCGCACCGGACACAAGGGCGGCACTGAAACTGGTGCCCCACACGGCGGCATAGCGGGCGCCGGGATAGGTGGTGAGTAAGGCTTCACCGGGAGCAGAGGTTTTGGCGTTGGATTCGTAGTTGCTGAAGTAGCTGCGCAGGTCGGCAAGATTGACGGAACCCACGCCAATGACGCCGGAGGAAGAAGCGGGATACGCTGCCGATTCGCGGCCGGCGTTGCCCGCGGATGCAACGACGATCACCTTTTTCGACTTCGCGTAGAGCAGAGCATCCGACAATTCGGCGGAGTTGCTGGTCATGCTGAAGCTGAGGTTGATCACGGCTGCATTGTGATCCACGGCATAGCGGATGGCACGGGCAATATCGGAGAGCTTGGCGCCGCCGTCCGCGCGGAAAGCCTTCAATGGCAGAATCTTTGCCGTCGGTGCGACAAGGTGGATCAATCCGGCGACCATGGTGCCGTGGCCAAACGACTGGTAAGCGCGCAATTGGTCGAGTATGGCCACCGTGGATTGATCGAGAATGGCAACGGTGGACTGATTGAGTAACGCGGTTGGCCGGCCGGTGTCGAGAATGGCGACGGTGGACTGTGCGAGGCCGCCGGCGACCGCGGGCGGGAGGTCGAGCCAATCGTTGGCGACGCCTGGGAGATCGCGCGTGAAGTCGTAGCCCGGGAGAAGTGAGGTGCGCAAAGCCGGGTGGAAGGGGTCTACGCCGGTGTCGATGATGGCGACAATGCCAGCACCCGTAATGCCTATGGCGTGAGCCGCACTTACACCGACGACCGCATTGGCTGGCTGCTGCACATACCCGGAGCGCACGAGGGTAGAAAAGAACGGGATCGGAGTATTGTCATAGGCGCAGCCTGGAATTGCCGCGGTGGAAGCGGGCAGAGGTAGAATGCGGCGCGACTCCTCGATCTCGAGATCGGAATCGGCTTCGATGCTGCGAACGTCGGAGTCGTTGCGCGTGACGGCGGCCAATTGGGACGCGGTGATGGATGACGCCGAGCTGACTACGTGGCTGGTTTCGCCGCTCCCGCTCGCGATCTCGCGAATATCTTTGAGGTTGTAGCGGGCCAGGACGGAAGCCAACTTGTCGGGCTGTGTCTTGAGAATGAGCCTGCTATCGGCAGATAAGACAGCCGGAATGGCGCCGAGCAGGAGCAGCCGCCCCCATATCGAAAAACAGTTCATTACGCCTCAAAGAACTTCAGTTACAAACCGAGCAACCGCTTGAGTGGGATCTCAATCCGTCCACCCGCCTGCGGAAGCGGGAGACAGAGCCTCAAGCGCGATCGAGGCACAAAGCTCAGAAGAAACTCGCCCAACTCATTGCTGCTTGTTTGCGACAGAACTTTGCCCTTCCACAAGAGATAAACCGGAAATCCCGAAACATCAACCTGTGAATCTCCTGAGGGGAGCGCGGCGGAATGGCCGAGCATACCAACAAGAGTTCCCTCAGTCTGACCCGACCCCCTTTGCAACTGTAGTTCCAGAATCAGTCCTTGGGCTTGGTATTTCTCCCGCGGGGCCGTCCATTCTCCCTGCCTGCGAACCCCGGCCGAAGCCGCATAGGCCAGCCGCCTGGTCGCCAAGAGGGGCAAATCCAACCCGGAGGGGAGTGCGGTGCACGGGAACACGTTGCATGCGGCTTCGATCAGATGAGGCGGGGGGGCGGGATCGAGAGACAGGGCGCTGACGCGTTGCAGGACACTGGAAACGCGGCTGCATTCCCCGCATTCAGCGAGATGCGCGGACATGAGGAGCCGCTGTTGCCCGCTGACTTGCCCGCGAGCAAAATCGGCCCAATCTCCTGCATCAAAATGCTTCATCACCGTCTTCCGAGTTTCAGGCTATCAAATTTGGGGATTGCCACTGATAGCAGACAAAATTCCAACATCGCGTTCCCGAAGAACACGCTGATCGACGACGCTGAAGTGTATCTGCTCACTAGATAGGGGCATTTCACCTAAGGGATCAATATATGGGGCCATGAAAAAAATACTAGACCGGTAGAAAGTTCTAAGAGTTTTTACCACCCCAGACAGCAAAGGGGGCCCACTGGGCGGGGTTGGGATACCGATCCCGAACCGTCCACATAGCTTGACGAACGGCTTCGGGCGCGTCATTCGTTTGCACCCAGCGGCGGTAGAACGAGTCCATGAAAAGGGCGGCCGAATCATCCTGCACATCCCACAAGCTGGCTACGACTTGGTTGGCCCCTGCGCCCAGGAAGGCGCGCACAAAGCCGAGCAGTTCGTCACCGCCGTTCCAGCAGTTGAGACCCGTTCCGCAGCCGCTGAGAACAACTAATTGCGCGCGAATCGGAGTCTGCCAAACTTCCCACAAAGGAACGGCGCCCTGAGACAGCAGCAGAGACGAGAAGAGGACATTGTCGGGACGGAAGATGGAATGCGCGGCGATGTGCAGCAGGCCGCAATTTGGAGCGTGGATACGGAAGGCTTCGCGCGTTGCTGCCTGGGCGCTCAGGCAATTGGCCCGTGGAAGCAATTGCGACAACCGTTCAGCTTCCCAGTCAATTGCAGGGGTCTGGCTATCACCGAAAGAGAGAACGAGGGCGGGGTCCGAATCTCGCTGCCTCAACGAACATGCCGCAAACACACTTGCACTCGGTGCGTACTGAATCTGAAATAGGTCTGTCAGGTAGTGAGCGCCATCGGTGAGGGCGTGGAAGGGCAACGCATGCAGGAAGCGGTGCGGCACAAACAGCAGCCGCGAACCGTTGATGGAATCGCGAATGGGCGCGATGAGCTTATCGTACAGGAAGCGCAGATGATGAATGACTGCCTTGTTGCTTGGGGATGGTCCTTCCAGTTGACGTGCGAGCTGAAACTGCAAAAGACGTAACGCGGCGCGCACATCGTTGGCGGTGGCGACAGGTACGGTACGGATTTGGTTGTGATCGAGAATGCAGGCGTAGATTCGATCATGCAGGACTGCCCACTCGACGAGCGTGGTGTGCGGGTCCAGCACACCACGCATGGCCTTTGCGCTGATGGCATCGCGGGCGTCCAAGGGATCTTGGGCCAGGCGGGGGCGCAGCCGCGCCAGTACTGCCGTGAGTTCTTCCTCGCACTCGCGGATGCGCTTGCGTACGGGACTAAGGCCCTGTGCGCTGCCGCCGCCGGCCTGATTCGTCTCCAGACGCCGGTAGCACGCATTCAGATCCGACTCCAGCGATTCGATGTCTGGATGCATAGGCATGCCCGGCCCAGCGCCGGCAAATAGGGATTCAAACAACGTGCGGGATCGGAATTGTTCAAAGAGGTGAAATAGTTCGTTTTCGTCACGATCGGATCGCTCCAAGGCGAGGATTGCCAGCCGGTGATATGCCTCGCAGCGGTCCTCCACCATGGCTAAGCGCTGCCCGAGCGTGCTGGTTTGACCGCGTAGTTGCTCCAGTACGTCGCGCGCGGCCCGATACTGTGCTTCGGCCTCACGAAGGTCGCCGCCGGCCTGCGCGATGATTCCACAGAGCAGTGCAAGTTGATAACGCAGCGGCGGAGGTAGCTCGCAGTTTTCCGCGGGCAGTCCCGCCCGCGCTTCCCACCACGCTCCGGTTTTCAATTGAAGCCGCAGGCGGTAGAAGTGACACAGAAGAGCGCGATAGCTGCTGCCCGCGCGCCGGTAACCGGCTTCGGCCCGGCGGCATGCGGAGAGCGCCGCCGTGATCCTGCCGGCCTGTTCGTCCAGGGAGGCGCGGAACAACTCGAGCGTTGCCAGCCAGTGGTGGTTACCGGTGGACTGGAAGTATCGCCGCGCTACCTTCCACCGCGCATGGGCAAGCTTGACGCGGCCCAGTCGCGCGGCGGCCAAGGCGGCAAATGCCGATGCTCTGGCGCCTTCATACGGCATCGACAATGCATCGAACCCTTGCAGCGCAGCCATGGCGGATTGCTCCGCTTCCTCGAACAGATTCAACTCCAGGAACAGTTCACTCTCGTCGAGGTCGCATAAAGCGGCGTGATACGGATCCGCGGCGTCGCGGCAATGCTGTTTGGTAAGGCTGTAGAGGCGAAGCGCTTCGGTGTACTGTCCACGGAAGAAGTGCAGGTAGGCGATGTTGTAATCGGCAGCCGCAGTCAAGCGGGAAAGCCCGTGCTGCTCACAATGCGCTCTTGCTTCGCGATAGCGCGCCAACGCCTGCTGGAACTCACCCATGCTGATGTGGCATACGGCGAGGTTGGAAAGCGCGGCCGCCACATCGGTGGGTTGACCATGTTGGCGGAGCCCCTGCAATGCGTCCTGGTAGCAGGTGAGGGCTTTGTCATAGCGGTCCTGGCGGTACCAGATGTTGCCGCAATTGCTGGAAAGCCGCGCCATGCGAAGGTGGTCGCCGGCCTGTTCGAAAATAGCCCTCGCCCGTTCCGCCCAATCCAATGCTTCGTCGAAGCAACCCAAATAGAGCAGCGTTTGGATGGCGCTGCTTAGAGTGCGCCCCAATTCGAGCGAGGCCCCAGCGGATTCGAGCAGTTGCGCCGACCTGCGATACTGCGCCGCCGCTTCCGGATACCGTCCCATGACATAAACGACATGGCCGCAGCCGCGAGCGGCGATACCCTGACTCTGCGAGTCGCCCACGAGGAGGGCGAGCCACTCCCCGCACTGCGCCAATCGCTCCGCCTGTTGGGCATCGCTGTAGGCAAGTTCGAGGAGCTTGGCCTGGACCACAGTCAGCAAAGCGTCCGCGGATGCAGGCGCTGCGGCGCATAGCGCTCTGCGCGCTGCTTCCGAGGCTTCACCGGCAAGCGCCGACACCCACTCTTGCAAAGCATCCGCTCCGTCACTCAAAATCCCTTCTCCTTCAAAAGATCAAGCAGTTTCTTCAGGCACCGTCCGCGGATGAATCCAATCGATCCTTCCGCCAGATGCAGCCGGTTGGCAATCTCGCGGTAGCTGAGGGGTGGGTGCTCAAAGAACAGCAGCTTGATAATGGTTTGGCAGCGGGCTGGAAGCGCCGCAATGGCATCGCGCACTGCCTGGTCCCGCAGCACATCGAGCACATCCTGTTCGACGGAAGTTCCCGTCATCGTGTCCTGCAGTTCCTCTTCCCGCTGCACGCGAGACTTCACCCGCAAGCAACGCCGAACCGTCGCCGTCGCCAGCCAGTAACGCAAAGCGCCCGCTTCCCGCAATTGAGGTAACTCGCGATATAGGGCGAGCCACACGTCCTGAAAAATGTCGGCTGCGTCGGCGGGCTGCAAGTGGTAGCGGGCGGGGATGGAATAGACGAGATTCCGGTATCGGTGCACGATGCAACGCCATGCTTCCTGATCGCCTTCGACGCAACGCGATACTACCTCAGGATCGCTCAGCTTCTCCCACTTGTTTTTTAGGGACTTGGGTATGGGCGCCTCCTTGACCTCAGTGCTTTGGAATGCGGTAGAGGAATTCCGCATTCCAAAGCGCGGATAAATCCAGCATCGCCGGGTGGAAGTTGCCGACAGCCTGACGGGCGGCAACCAGGATGTTCGGACTCACCATGCTGATGAGCGGCCTCTCCTCAGACAATATCCGTTGCACCTCGCCGAACAGCGTGAAACGCCGGGCCGGGTCCAGCGTGGTCATCTGTTCTTTCATGAGGTGCTCCAACCGCGCCTCCCAAGGTGTCGTCGGAGCGGGTCTGATTGGGATTCCCCCAAGTGCATCGATCTACTGGAAAGCCAAACGTTCATCTCAGGATTGGGATCGGCATCTCCACCGCCCAGCCCTATCAGGCAGACATCGAAGTCCTTGGTATCGGCCAGGCGATCCAGTCCGGCCACTTGCACATCCGCCCTCAATTCCCGCCAATCAGAAGCGAGGATTGCCGCCATGCGCATACGTTCCGCATTGCTCGACGAAACGAGAATGCTGAACTGCGCCGGAGTTCCGGCGGCATCCAGCAACCGGGCGCCATTCCAGCGATAGCATGCCTGCTGGAGCAGCGTGCGTGCGCCGGGGATGGAACGCGGAGGCTTGGCGATTTCGTCATCCACCAATTGGCGATTGTCCGGGGGAACGTGACTCCAGCGGGCGAAGGTCCTGCCTCCATACCGGATGCGCCTGTCGCGAAACCATCGTTGGCGGGCGCGAACCGCGGCTGGCGCAGTTGCGTCGAGATTGAAGAAGGCCGCGTTGTATTCGAGGCTTGAGCCGGCGCCCACCAAGCGAGTGCCGGGAAACTGCTTCTGTTCGACTCCACCGAAGAACCGCACGATCTGGTTTTCCTCTGAGCCCATGGGGCGCAATTCGACGGCATCAAAGTAGCGCAAGCGGTCGCCGTTTAACGCGGACTCCCAGTCGTGGGGATTGCGCACGAGACTGGTGGATTCGCCGGGCTTGTGTGCGCGAAGGCGAAAGGGGCCGGGCCCGGAGATCGGATCCGGCTTGCTGGCTAATGTCCAGAGCTTGGTGATGCGGCCAGCCCGGTAATCGGCTTCCAGAAGGTGTTTCGGTAGAATCGGAATGCCATCGAAAAGACACGCCGCAGCCAGCTCAGCCTCCGCGCGATGCGTCCCACGATTGATTGTGATGAGATCGGAATGCAGAAGCCGAATCACTTCCCGCGAAGGCGCGTCGATCGCCAGCAACGGATTGAGTGTCTTGGGCTCTGCTTTTTGCGCCACGCGTAGCGTTCCTCCGGGGATTCCGGGTGACACACTCTCCTGCGCCATCGAACATGCTGCGATGAAAAAGAACAGAACCGCGGTCAGCCACACGGTCATGATTCATCAGTGTACTGCATTGCGCGGGATACCCATTGGAGAAGATGGACTACCACCTCGATGGGGACGCAGGGTATTGCCAGCCATGCATGCGTCATCAGTACGGGAGTGTCGCGCAGGCTGGCGAGTACGATTCCCCAACTTACCCCCGGTTCCTGCACTCCAAGTCCGAGGAAGGAGAGGGTTGACTCGGCGAGCACAATTTGGGGCGCCAGTACCGTGAACTGCGCGAGCGCCGCGCTCCGTAGCTGGGCAACGAAAAACGCGCACGTGCCCTCGGCGGATTGTGATGCAAAGCTCCAAAACGCTGAATTGTCAGCGCCGGTGCAAAAATCCCCATAGTGCCGGTTGAAAAATCCCCACCCCGTGACAGAGGAAGAAACCGACACCGATCCTCGGAAGAGGAGGTGGCGCGATCTGTTAAGGGGCAAAGAAGTGAGCGACATAACGGAACTGAAGAGGCAAGGCCTCAGCATTCAAGCCATCAGCGAACTGATGGGCTTCGATCGAAAGACCGTTCGCAAGTATCTCTTGAAGCCGGAGACCTCACCCGTTTACGGACCACGAGCGAAGCCGGCAAGCAAACTGGATTCGCTTAAGCCGTATCTGGAGGAGCGACTGAAGGCAGGAGTATGGAATGCGTGCGTGCTGATGAGGGAGTTGCGAGAGCGCGGCTACAAGGGCGGCTATACGATCCTCACCGACTGGTTGCGGCCGCAACGGCAAGCCGCCAGTGTGGTTGCGGTCCGGCGGTTTGAGACGCCGCCAGGACATCAGGCGCAAGTGGATTGGGGCCACCTGGGCAAGATCGACATCGAGGGCAAGGAACACAAGCTGTGGGCATTCACCTTCACGCTCGGCTACAGCCGAATGATGGTGGCCGAGGCAGCGCTCGACCAGAAACTGGGCACATTGCTGCGCATGCATGAAGAGGCATTCCGGCAGTTGGGCGGCGTGCCGGAGGAGATACTCTACGACCGCATGAAAACGGTGTGGCTGGAAACGGACGAACGCGGAGAGATTGTGTGGAACCCTGTGTTTCTGGACTTCGCCAGATACTGGGGCTTCAAGCCGCGGCTGTGCCGGCCGTATCGGGCGCAAACCAAGGGCAAAGTGGAATCGGGAGTGAAGTACGTCCGGCGGAACTTTCTGTGCGGACTGCAGGGACGCGAGCCGAATGGGTTGGAGGATCTGAATGCGCAGTTGCGGGAGTGGGTGTGGAAGGTGGCCAATCAACGTATCCATGGCACAACCCATGAATCGGTGGCGCTGCGTGGAGAAGCCGATCAGTTTTCACTGCAGCCACTCGTAGAGGGCCACTCTGCCTATCCCTATCTGGACCAGGAGTTGCGCAAGGTGGCACGGGATGCGTTCGTGAACTGGCGAGGAGCCGGTATTCGGTTCCCTGGCAGTATGCGGGCAAGCAAGTGTGGGTCGGGGAAAAGGGCGGAGGGATGGTTGAGGTGCACTACGGAGAGCGGCGCATTGCCGAACACGCACAAGCACTGGGAAAGCACCGCATCCAGCTGCAGCAGGACCATCATGCTGGGATCCGTTGGGAGCACGGCAGCCGCACAAGACGTTGGTTGCGATCCGGCAAACAGCGCCGCAAGTAGAGGTCAGGCCATTGGCGGCATACGAATTTGCTGCCGCTGGAGGTGGACAATGACAACGCTGGAACGATTGCAGCAGACGTTGGTGGCCTTGTCGCTGACGGCGGTGGAACAGAGAGTAGAAAGCATTTTGGAACAGGCATCCAAAGGAGAGCCGAGCTATGGAGACTTTCTGCTGGACGTGCTGACCACGGAGGTGGAAGCGAGGAGGCAACGGTACCTGAAGACGCGACTGCAGTTGGCGCATTTGCCCTAACGTGAAAACGTTCGAGCAGTTTGACTTCAGCTTTCAGCCGTCGATTGACGAACGTCAGGTGAAGGAGTTAAGAACGCTGCGGTTTGTCCACGAGGCAAGCAATGTGATCCTGCAGGGGCCGCCGGGAGTGGGAAAGACGCACCTGGCGGTAGCGCTGGCCGAGTCTGCGATTCAGGCAGGGCAGCCGGCGTATTTCATGACGGCGCACGATCTGGTGGATGATCTGGGAAGAGCGTATCGGGAAGGGCGGTTGGACCGGCGGATGAAAGTGTATCTGGCGCCGAAAGTTCTGGTAGTGGACGAGATGGGATATCTGCCGTTGGATGAGTTGGGAGCGACGATCTTCTTCAGTTGGTTAGTGCACGCTATGAACGAGGCAGCATTATTCTGACCTCGAACAAGAGCTACGGCGATTGGGGCGGAGTTTTCGGAGACCCGATCATAGCAACGGCGATACTGGACCGGTTGCTGCACCACTCCACGACGATCAACATTCGCGGGGAAAGCTACCGGCTGAAGGATCGAAGGAGAGCGGGCTTGTTGGCCGGCAGGGAGCAGCAGGAGGGACAACCGGGGTCGCCTACTCCGGTCCCCACTTCCACTACGCCCAAAACGCGGCGCCCAGGGGCGCCGCTGGGCTCCGCTTCAGTTGGGGCCGGAGAGAAGAGGTTCTAGCGCATGTGTTGGGGTGGGGAATTTTCGACCGGAACTTTGAGGATTTTTCAGCCGGAGTTGACACGAGGTTCGGAAGGATAACCAATAGCCATGTCGAGACGAGGCTCCGGCGAAGGATCAATCCTCCAGCGAAAGGATGGCAGGTGGACCGCTTGGCTTCGCATAGAGGTCAACGGGAGTCCATTCCGAAAGTGCTTCTATGGCAAAACGCGTCAGGAGGTGCAGCAGAAACTGAATGAAGCGCTAAGCGATCAGCGGAAGGGTATTCCGATTGTTGTTGAACAGCAAACAGTCTCCCAGTACCTCGACTGGTGGGTTGAAGAGGTTGTTCGCCGTCAGAATCGCCCTGCCACATATCGCAGCTACGAGCAACTCATCCGGCTCCACATAAAGCCGCTTCTCGGCAAAACGCTTCTTCCCAAGCTGAGCACTCAGCAGGTCCGAAGCTTCCTGAATCAGAAACGTGACTCGGGGCTGAGTGCTCGGACTGTTCAGTACTTGCACGCAGTTTTGCGCTCCGCCCTTTCAACGGCGGTTCGTGATGAGGTGCTGGCGCGAAATGTGATGACTCTCGTGAAACCGCCGCGAGTGCAGGCTGAAGAAGTCCGTCCCTTGTCGCCCGACGAGGCGAGAAGCTTCGTCTCTCACATCTGCGGGAACCGCTTGGAAGCTTTGTTAACCGTCGCCGTTTCCCTTGGCCTACGGCAAGGCGAAGCACTCGCACTTCGCTGGAGAGATATAGACATGGAGGTCGGAACCCTCCGCGTTCGCTTCGCTCTTCAGCGCCTCAAACTGAGGGCGTCGAAGAGCGTTAACAGCGTTAATGGCGTACCGACAGAAGAAGAGCCCCGAACCCAAATCCACCTCGTCGAGCCCAAGAACAAGAAAAGCCGGCGGACCATTGAACTGCCTCAAGTCACTCGAACTGCTCTGGCCGAACATCTGGGCAACCAGGCAACTGACCGCGTCCTGGCTGGCAGCAAATGGAAACCCGCCGAGGTTCATTGCGAAGGCCGGACCGAGATCATGGACGATTTCGGTTTCACTACGTCGATTGGTACGCCGCTAGAAGGCCGTAACGTCACAAAACGCTTTCAGCGCATTCTCAAGGCAGCCGGCATTCCGCATCACCGTTTTCACGATCTGCGGCATACGGCAGCCACACTACTGGCCGTTCAAGGCGTTCATCCGAAGACTATCCAGAGCGTCCTCGGATGGGATCAAGCAGCCATGGTTGACCGGTATACACACTTCGTGGATGAGATGAGAAAAGACGCGGCCGAAAAGATGAATTCGATTTTGAAGCCCGTGGCTGTCAGTTTGGCTGTCAAACCCGCCTCTACGAAGGCCAGCTAGCCGCTATGTTGTGGAAAAGAATGGAGCCACCCGCCGGGATTGAACCGGCGACCTGCTGATTACGAATCAGCCGCTCTACCAGCTGAGCTAGGGTGGCCCAATCCCCTATTTTGCCACACTCCCCACCCATCCGCCACATCCATCCCACCAACAAAAATAGCCCCGGAGCACAATGCACTCCGGGGCCATTTCCAACCCAACCCAACTAGAACATAAACGCAACAGTGATATTCATCAGCGGCTGGCCACCCAGCGACGCGGTCCGCGGATCGTCCTGCAATTTGCCGAACGTCTGCGGATTGCGGAAGTCCACCGTGGTCGTCGGTCCCGTGAAGTTATACGTCTTCAGCGCGTTCTGGAAGTCCCAGCGGACCTGGGCGTTCATTCGCTCGCTGATACGGAAGTTCTTCTGCGCCGAAACCTGTGCCCAAACCAGACGAGGCCCGGTGAGAATGTTCCGCCCCGCATTTCCGGCGGCGAACGCGGCCGGGTAAGCGAAGGCGTTCATGTCGATCACGGCCGGACGCGTCTGCAGCGTGAAACGGTTCGGCCCGCCGTTGTTCCACTTGCCGAAGTCGTAGTCAGGCTCGCTCACCAGGTCAGGACGGCGGTTGCCGGCGAAACCAGGGTAGTAGTTGAACGGGCTGTTGGCGAAGCTGAAGTTCAGCGGGTTGCCGGATTCGATCGTCTGGATCCAGCTCAGTTCCCACCCGCCGGCCAGCGCGTTCTTCCAGCCTGACATGCCGCTGAAGAATTTCTTGTTGCGGCCCACTGGAAGTTCGTAGTTCACCGTGCCGATGTAGCGATGGTTGCGATCGTAGCCCGCGCGGCCTTTCTCCAGGTTGCGATTCTGGATCGGAGCAACGCCGCCGCCGGAGTTGTCCGTATCGGCGCTGTTGATCGCCTTCGAGTACGTGTAGAAGGTGCTGAAGAACAGCCCCTGCGACATACGCTTCTCCACCTTGATCGTCCCCGAGTGGAACGTGCTGTGTCCAAAGTTGGAGCGCATCGTGATGTCACCGAAGTGCGGGAAGGGCCGGTAGTTCTGAGACGCCGCGAACACCGCGTTGCGCAACACGGCATCGTTGGCGGCGAAGTCCAGCGGGAAGGTGTTCAGATTCCACCGTTCCACCAGGCCAACACCACCCGAGCCCTGATAGCTGAAGTCAATCAGATAGTCGCGGGCGACTTCATACTGAACCCCAGCGTTCCAGTTCATCACATACGGGTTGCGCAGATTTGGATCCCACCAGGAAACGCTACGTCCCCCGAAGTTGGAACCCTGATAGGGTGAGTAGCCATTGCGCACGACGGCCGACGGCGCCGCTGTCCCACGGCTGATCTGGTAAATCGGCGTCGGGTCGCCAGGGTTGGCCTGCTGCTGGGCGATGCCTACGTATTCGTCATACATTTCGCGCCCTGCAGGGAACTTCACGTCCACCGTGTAGAAGCCGAATCCACCGCGGAAAACAAACTTCTGCAGCGGGTGCCAGGCCAAGCCCAGGCGCGGGTTGAAGTTGTTATTGTCCCTGCGATTCAGGCCGGATGTGGGATGCGTCAGCGCGCCCATGCGCCCCGTCAAAGTGTCTGTCGCTGTCGGATCAAACTGGCTCATCAACCCGTACTTCGTGTTGAATGGGCCTTCGTTCGAATAGCGCAGTCCAAGGTTCAGCGTGAGAGTCGGCGATACCTTCCAGTCGTCCTGAACATAGAAGCTGTGGATCGAACTGCGCGGTAGCCAACTCGTCAATTCTGTGCGGAAGGTGGCGGCGTTGACATAACCCGTCAGGAACCCGGCGAAGGTGTTTCCCGTGTTCGGCACAGCCTGTCCGTTGGCGGCTTGCAGTCCCGTGGTGGAACCGGAGAAGTCGAACACCACCGGATTCGCCAGCGTCGCCGTGTTCAGCCGGAATTTCAACACCTCATAGCCAAACTTGAACGCGTGAGTACCGCGAATATAGCTCAGGTCATTGCGGAAAGAGATGGTCTCGTTCACCGTGCGATTGGGCGTCGCGCCGCTGATGCCGTAAATGCTGGCCGGGCTGTTGCGGTCGCCGCTGCCAAAGGCCGGCATGAGGTCGGCGTTCACGTTCGGAATCCCAAGTTGCTGGGCCCAATTCTTCCCGTAGCTCGGAACTTGGGTCTCCGCCCAGCGCCGGTAATAGCCCACACGGGCATCGTTCACCAGCGACGGAGAGATGATCCAGGTCTTGCCGAGCGACATGTTCTGGTTGCGCGAAGGTGCGTAGTTGCCGGCTACGTGGTCAAAGTCCGGCCGGTCGTCGCGCATGTTCCATGGACGCTGGAAGCCGCTGTACCGGTTGTCCGTCCAGGAATAGTAAATCTTGAACGCCGTTGTGAACTGGTGATCCAGCCTGAGGTTGTAATCATCCAAAAACACCTTGGCGAATTCATCGGCTAGATAGTTGCCGCTGGGACCGCCCGAGTTGAACGTGCCCGCGCGATTCGGTTGGCGCCACGGATCGAATTCCAGCACCTTGCGCGCTACCGGGTCAATGCGGTTTTGCGGGATGATGTTGCCAACGAATGGATCGCGCAGCCACTGGCCGTCTACGCGCCGCGTCGTGGCGGGGTCGTAGATCACGTTGGAAGTGACGCCAGGGAAATTGAAATCGCCGGCGCGCATGCCAGGGCTGGGCACGGTGCTGTCTACCTGCGCCACCTTCTTTTCGTGAAGCCGTTGATAGCCAAAGAAGAAAAATGTCTTGTTTTTGCCGTTATAAACTTTCGGAATTACCACGGGACCGGAGAGATTTGCGTCCGGCATCATGAAGAACGTGGGAACGCCGTTCGGACGCGTAGCCGTTGCTTGTGACGTTTTGAGCTGATCGAAAAACAGCCGGTGCTGCATCCGGCGCGTCCGTCCGTAGAAGGAGGCGAGCCCGTGGACATCGTTCGTGCCGCTCTTCTTCACCACACTGATGACACCGCCCGCCGAGTGACCGTACTCTGCCGGGGGAACCGTCGTGAGCACCTTCACTTCAGCCACTGAATTCTGAATTGGCTTCGTCGTTTCCGTGCCGCTGTTCTGATCGTTGCCATTGACACCATCTTCGAAAATGCCGATTGCGCCCGCGCGCTGCCCCGCCAGATGGTAGGATCCCAGTCCGCCTCCGTAGGCGTAACCACCCGTCGTCATGCCCGGCGTGATATTCATCGTGGAGTTCACGAACCGTTGGTACAGAGGCATGTCGTACAGCACGTTGCCGCTGACCACTGTGCCCGTTGCGGAGGTTTCTGTTTCCAGCAGCGCCGTTGCGCCCGTGACCTCTACTGATTCCGTGACGTTACCGACGGTCAAGCCCATGTCGACTGCCAGCGTGTCGCCAGTGCGCAGTTCCACGTTCTCGCGAACGGCTTTCTTGAAGCCTTGCGCCTCAAACGTGATGCGATAAGCTCCTGGTTGGAGCGATTGAACGCGGTACAAACCTTCATGGTTTGTCACTGCGTTGAAAGTGAAGTTCGTGCCCGTTTGCACGACGGTCACATTGACAGAGGGGACCACTGCGCCCGTTGTATCCGTTACTCGCCCCGTGATCGTGGACGTACCGATTTGCGAATACGCCACACCTCCCATAACCCAAACAGCTAGGCCTAAGCCCAGGATTGCCTTTCTCAAGACAACACCTCCAGTAGATTTCGAAAACTTGGAAATACCCAGTCAGGACGGGATTCTAACCCAGATGGGTGGGATGATATCAAACCGGATTGTCGAAGGCAAATTATCTAATATCGGATAAATTTGTTTGAAATCAAATCACGCTCGTACCAACTCGACGTAGCGCACCTCGGCCACTTCCTTGCCCTTTACTTCCACTGCTCGAAGCGTGAGTTTGGCGCGCGTCTTGGCCAGCTTGATCTTGCCAAGCGAGTATCGCTTGAAATCCTTGACGTACGACTCCGCACCGCGATCCGTGCGGTCATGCTCCTTGCCCTTCAATGGCACATCATGTGGCGCGGCGATGCGAGTTTGAAGGTTCTCGCCTGAGAAGCTCAACTCCACCAGTGAGCCTTCGTCGCCGTTGTGACAGGCGTAGTAAATGGCTGCTTCATACGTGCCGGCATTCCCCACTTCGATATCCCAAGTCATCCGGTCGCTCTGAGAAACCCAATGCGTGAAGAAGGAGGAGTTCGGCGCTTTGCCACTGCGTTCCACGCTGCCTTCAGGAACGCCGTCGCGGGCCGGCAGTCGCGTCGTCTTCCAATAGCCCACAGTGAACGGCCGGTCGTCAGGCCCCTTGGGCAGCACTTCCTGTGACCATGCGGCCACCGCGGCCTTCAGTTTTGCAGTGACCTCAGGATTCTGGGCAGCGACGTTGACTTTCTGGTTGGGGTCGGCCTTCATATCAAAGAGCCGCCCTTCCGGATCCAGGCGGTATTGTTGCGTGCGAACACTGACGCGGCGATTCTGCACGGAGTAAATCATCCGATCCGGCCAGTTCGCCGACTGTCCCGTGAGCAGTGGCTTCAAGCTTCTGCCATCCAGCGGCTTCTTCGATGTAATGGGGATGCCTGCCAGATCCGTGAGGGTGGGATACAAATCGATGGCCCCGGCGATTTGCCCAATCTTCGTCCCAGGCTGAATGTGTCCGGGCCACCTCACCAGAAGAGGCGAGCGCACTCCGCCCTCATCCACCGTCCCCTTGCGTCCCTTCATCCCTTCGTTCCAGCGCCAACCGTTGGGACCGTTGTCACTGAAATACAGCACCACCGTGTTGGAGGACAGGCTCAGGTCATCCAGTTTCTTCAAAAGCCTGCCGACATTGAAGTCGATGTTCTCCACCATGGCCAGCGCGGCGCGGGTGTGTGGAATGTCTTCCTGCGACGGATCCGTTGCGCGTAGTTTAAGGTTCGCGTCCGCGAACCTGCGGTAATACTGGTCGGGCACCTGCATCGGCGAGTGCGGCGTATTGTACGGAACGTAGCAGAAGAAATTCTTGTCCTTGTTCTTCTCGATGAAGGCCATTGCATGATCGGTGAGATCGTCGGTGATGTAGCCTTTGCCCCGTGTCAGTTCTCCGTTGTGATCCATTTCGGTGTCGAAGTAGATCCCCCAGTGGCCGGACGTGAAACCGTAGAATTCCTGGATGCCGCGGGCGTTGGGGTGATAGGGATGCTGCATCCCGTTGTGCCATTTGCCGAACGCCCCCGTCGCGTATCCCGCGGCGACGAACGATTGAGGCATCACGTGCTCATCCAGGTTCAGCCTCTCGGCGCCTGTGGTGACACCGCGCACGCCGCCGCGAGGGTGATAGCGCCCCGTAAGGAACTCGGCGCGCGTAGGAGCGCAAACAGGACACACGAAGAAGCGCTCAAAGATGGCGCCATCCCGGGCAATCGAATCAATATTAGGTGTGGAAAGATTCGTGTTGCCGTGGACACTCAAATCACCCCAACCCTGATCGTCCGCGAGAATAATCACGAAGTTCGGGCGGCGCGCTGCACGTTGCGCGGCGGCCAGAGGAGCGAGACCGAGCGAGGCGACCGAGGCCAATAGTTGACGGCGGGAGACTTTCTGCTTCACGCCTCACATCATAATGCAACTGAGATAGGATCGAGAGACTGCGCTATGAACACGATCCTGGTTTGCCTCACTCTGATTGCCGGTTTGCGGGCGGAAGACTTGTGGGCGGAAGAATGGAGACAGCTTCGCGGGGCGAATGGAACAGGTGTGTCGCAGAGCAGGGGAGTCCCCACTGAGTTCGGGCCCACGCGCAACGTCGTCTGGAAATCGTCGCTCCCGGCCGGGAAATCGTCGCCCGTCTTCGCCGGCAAACGCATCTTCCTCACCGGGCATGAAGGCGAGAAGCTGATCACCATAGCCGTGGACCGCGAAACCGGACAGGTCTTGTGGCAGGCCGCCATCGAGCGGGCCCGCGTGGAACGGCGCAACAAGTTGAACGACGCGGCCGCTCCTACTCCCGTCACCGACGGAACGAACGTGTACGCCTTCTTCGCCGATTTCGGGCTCGTTTCTTACGATCCCTCCGGCAAGGAGCGATGGCGCATGCCCCTCCCTCCCATGCCCAGCATGCAAGGCGTTTCGGCGTCGCCGCTGCTCGCTGGCGACAAGCTGATTCTCGTCGTCGATCAGACCGCCGATTCCTACATGCTGGCCCTCGCTGTGCGCAATGGAGAGACCCTGTGGAAGAAGGAGCGGCGTCCAGCACCGGGCGGCGCCTACGCATCCCCCGTGCTCTTTGGCTCCAACCAATTCGTGACCTTCTCTCCCTTCGAATTGGCGGGATTCTCCGTGGATACCGGAGAAAAATTATGGTGGGTGGCCGGATTGCCTCCGCAGCCGAAAGCGACTCCCGTGGTGGCCGGTGACACCATCTTTGCATATGCCCGCAGCTTCTTCGGCGATGCCCTCCCCGTGATTCCCGTCTTCGCAACCGCCCTCCAACAGAACGACGCCAACAAAGACGGTGTCATCACCAAGGAAGAAGCGCCCGAAGGCCCGGCGAAACAGTTCTTCGGCGTGGTCGACCGCAACAAGGACGGCAAAGTGGACGCCAAGGAATGGGAGACGATGATGGAAGTGGCCGCGCCGAAAAGCACCCTTCTCGCCGTTCGCCCGGAGGGGCGCGGCGATCTCACCGCGAAGGCCGTACGCTGGCAGTTCTTCCGCAATATTCCCGACGTGCCCATGCCCCTGCTCTATGGCGATTTGCTCTACATGGTGCAAAATGGCGGTATTCTCTCGGTGCTCGATCCAACCACAGGCGTCGTGAAGAAGCAGGGTCGCCTCACGGGCGCATTGGGCGACTACTACTCCTCTCCGGTAGCCGCGGATGGCAAGATCTTCGCCGCCAACCAGGAGGGCAAGATCGCGGTGGTGCGCGCAGGGCCGGATTGGGAAGTGCTCGCCGTCAATGACATCGGCGAAGAATGCTACGCCACCCCCGCGATCGTGGAAGGCGATTTGTATGTTCGTGCCGGCGCCAGCTTGTACCGGTTCTCAGGGAAGGGAAGGTGACCCCTCGTGATCCGTCAGATCGCTCCGCAGTTCTTCGCAATCAACATACCCGCCACTCTGGCTTACTACAAAGACAAGCTCGGCTTCGAATGTCTCAGCACGTGGATGGATCCGCCCGTCTACGCGATTGTGGCGCGCGACCAGCACGCCATCCACTTCCGCTGTGCCGCGCCGCCCGTGCCGAATCCCGACAAGTATGCGGACGAACTGCTCGACGCCTACATCTTTGTGGCAGATGCCGATGCCCTCTACGCCGAGTACGCTGCCAAAGATGTGGAGTTCACACGGGAACTGGGGAACACCCCCTGGGAGATGCGCGAATTCGTAGTGAAGGATTGCGACGGCCGATTATTGGCCTTCGGCTCGGACCCCACGTAGCTCAATGACTCGCACACTCCGTCTGCTTTGCCTCGCCGCTCTGGCCGTTTCCGCGCTCCACGCCGCCGCTAAGCCACCGTTCTATTCCGACAAGGATGACCTGCTCTACTACCTCGATCAGCGCGGCGTCCGTCGTCCGGTGAAATCAAAGGGCGATTGGGAAAAGCGCCGCCGCCATATCCTCGCCAACATGGAATTGGTGATGGGCCCGCTGCCACCCATCGATCACAAATTCCCGTTGCAGATCGAAGTGCTCAAAGAGGTCCGCGAAGAGAAATACACCTGGCGCCGGATCACTTACTCCGCTGAGCGTGGCGACCGTGCCTACGCCTACCTCTACATTCCGAACGGCCTCAAGCCCAATCGGCGCACACCGGCCGTCGTAAGCCTGCATGGAACCACTTACCGCCGCTACGTCCCCACCGCTGAGCCAACCCCCGGCGGAGACTCGCAGTACGCGCAGGAACTCGCCGCCCGCGGCTATGTCGTCATCGCCCCGGATTACGTCTTTCTCAGTCCCGACTACAAAGCCGATCCCTTTGCGATGGGTTACGTCAGTGGCACGATGAAGGGCATCGTCAATCACATCCGTGCCGTTGACGTTCTGGTGTCAATGCCGCAGGTGGACCGGAAGCGGATTGGCGCCATCGGCCTTTCGCTCGGTGGCCACAACGCGCTCTTCCTTGCCGTGTTTGAGCCGCGGATACGCGCCGCCGTCACCAGTGCCGGCTTCAACACCTTCCGCAAATATTACGGTGGGAACCTGAAGGGCTGGACAAGCAATCGCTACATGCCCCGCATCAATTCGGAATACCAGTTGCGGCCGGAGCGCGTCCCATTTGATTTCACCGAGGTGCTGGGCGCCATTGCGCCACGGCCCGTGTTCGTCAATGCTCCACTCAACGACGACAACTTCGAGGTTTCGGGAGTGCGGGACTGCGTGACAGCAGCGCTCCCTCTCTACCGATTGCTCGGCGTGGAGCCGCGTCTCGTGGCTCGATACCCCGAAGGCGGCCACGGCTTCTCGACGGAATCACGGCTCGCCGCATACGAATTCCTCGATCGCTCCCTTGGCGCGATTATGCGATAACGGAGACACCATGCGGCCGCTCCTCTTCCTTGTTTCCGCCCTCACGTGCCTCGCGCAGAATGATCCGGTGTTCGTCCAGTTCTCGCCGTCAACCACCAAAGGTGCTCTCTACCGCCCGGCCTCCGGCCCTGCCCCGCGCGTGGCCGTGATTCTGACACACCGCACAGCGAACTTTCTTTCTCACATCGCCACACGCGAGCTGTCGCGGCGTGGATTCCTTGTTCTGGCCATGAATCCGCGCTTTGAGAATAATGAGGCAGCCGTCAACTGGGACGAAGTGGCCCTCGATATCCGGTCCGGCGTCGAGTTTCTCCGTAAGCAGCCGGGAATCGCCAAGGTGATCCTGTTTGGACACAGCGGCGGCGGCACCTCAATGAGTTTCTATCAGTCGGTCGCCGAGAATGGCCCCGCCATCTGCCAAGGTGCGGCGAAGCTCATGCCCTGCTCGAATGTGCTCGCCGGCCTTCCTCGCGCCGACGGCGTCGTCTTCATGGACGCACACCCCGGCAACTCCATCAACGGTCTGCGCAGCATCAACCCGGCCATTCTCGGCAACGATCCCACCAGGATCGACGCAACCCTTGATCCCTTCAATCCAAAAAACGGATTCAATCCGAGCGGCCCTTCCCACTACTCGTCCGAATTCAAGGAACGCTATTTTCGTGCCCAGGCAGAGCGTACGAACCGCCTCATCGCCGACGCCCAGAGCCGCATGAAGCAGATGCAGGAAGGAAAATATCCGTACCGCGATGACGACGTCTTCCTCATCACTCACGGCCAGGGAGCACGCTTGATCTCCTTCGATCCCAGCCTGCGCGACCGTACGGCGCACCCGCGCAAGTTGCTCCGAAACGACGGCACCATCGCAACCCAGATTGTGGAAAGCGCCATGCACTATGGCCCGCCCACGCGCTCGGCTGGTAGCTTCCGCGATACCGCCCGCCTCCTCACCATTCGCTCTTTCCTCAGCACGAATGCAATTCGCGCCACGCATTCGCAGGATGCCATCGACTACTGCTCCACGAATAACTCAGTGCCCTGCGCCGTGAAGAGCATCACCGTGCCGGTGCTGTTTGCCGCCATGGGTGGCTACACCTTTATCCGCGATAACGAACTGCACTACGAACTCGCCGCCAGCAAAGACAAAGACTTCATCGTCGTTGAAGGCGCCACTCACGGCGCAACGCCCTGCAAGGAATGCGAGACCACGCCCGGTCAGTACGGCAACAGCGTGAAGAATTTCTTCGACTACGTGGCCCAGTGGATACAGGCCCGATACTCACGGTAGCGGCACCGCAGCCGCCTCAAGCGCTGTTTCCAGTTTCTTCAGATCGCTATCAATGGCTTGGCGGATCGTTTTGAAGTGCGTTGCGAACTCATCGCTGGCGATTTTGTAGCTGTCTTGGTCGGTCTTGTGCGGCGCCCCCGTGAACATGCGGTAGTTGTCGCGGATGTTGTTGACGCGAGTCTGAATGGATGGCGGCAGATTCTCGTAGCGATCGGCCAGCACGCGATCGCCAGTGAGCGCTTCCTGTGCCCCTTTGAGGTTGCGGTCAATGCGCACAGCTTCCTCGCGATGTTTGAGATCGGCCGGTGAATTGTCTACAGCCTTGAGGATGCCGGCAATACGGGCGCGGGCCTCCGTCACTTGGCGATTGGCTGCGGTGACGGAGCGCTGGAGTCTCTGCACCCCGCTCAGAAACTCGTGAAGCGGCTTCAATGTCGCCGGGCCTTCCACGTCGAACTTCCTCGCTTGACCGATGGCCGTGATCTGCCCGTTCACGCGCTTCGCCATCGTCACCTGATACTGGCCGGGGATGACAAAAGGCCCTGCTCCCTGATTGTCCGCAAGCGTCGTGGGAGCCATCCGCAGATCCCATGCAATGCGATGAAAGCCTTTGCTTGCCGGGGCAGTGAGTCTGCGAATCACGCGGCCCCCGCTATCGGATACAGTGAGCAGAATCGCCGGCGCCTCTTCCGCCGCTTCGGCCCGCAGTTGCTGGTGACTGGGATACGGCGGATCCTTCTTCTCCTTGATCACATTGCGCTCGGCTTCGTTGCGCTGGTCCTTCAACGACCGAAGCGTCTCGGGCAGATAGTACGTGAATACCGCACCGTACGGCGGATTGTCCGCCGAATAGTAAGCTTCGCCTTGCCAGCCCTTGCCGCGGTTGGCGATCGGTAGCGCCTCGATGTAGATGGTCGATTTCTTGACGGTGAAAAGTGCTGGTTCCGCCGGCGTCTTGGATCGCAGCGGACTGTAGTCGTCCAGTATGTAAAAGCCTCGCCCGAAGGTGGCCAGCACCAGATCGTTCTCTCGCGCCTGAATCGCCAGATCCCGGATCGCGATCGTCGGGAGCCCGCCCTTCAGTCGCGTCCAGGACGCACCGCCGTCCTGTGTCATGTAAAGGCCGTGTTCGCCGCCCACAAACAGCAGATTGGCATCGACAGGATCTTCCGCAATCGCCCACAGCGGTTCGCTCTCCGGCAGATTGCCCACCAGCGGCGACCACGTCCCACCACGGTCCGTGCTGCGCAGCAGATAGGGCTTGAAATCCGCGTTCTTGTGATTGTTCAGCACAGCGTAAATCGTCGAGTCGTTGTGTTGAGAAGGAAGCACGCGCGCCACGAAAGTGCGCTCCGGCACCGCCGGAAAGCTGTCGATTTTCCGCCACGTCCCGCCCCCGTTCTCCGTAATCTGAATGAGCCCGTCGTCAGTGCCTACAATCAGCAGCCCTTCCTTCTTCGGCGACTCGGCCAGGGCCGTGATGTTTCCATAAAACGATGTCGACTGATTCTTAGCAACGGAATCGGCGGGCCAGATGCGGCCCATCACCGGTAGCGAGTTGCGATCAAGTTGACGCGTCAGATCGGGCGAAACCGCGCGCCACGAACTCCCCCGGTCATCGCTGCGAAACAAAATGTTGGCCGCAAAGTAGAGCCGTTGTGCCGAGTGTGGGCTGATCAAAATGGGAGAATCCCAATTCCAGCGATACGGCGGTACGCCTCTGCCTTCCATTGGCTGGATTCCCGTGCGCTCGCCCGTGCGCTTGTCGAAACGCACCAGTCCTCCGTACTGGCTGGTAGCGTAGACGATATTGGGGTCCGTCGGATCTATGCGGGATTGAAACCCGTCGCCTCCATTGGTCACCACCCAGTCCGAGTTCCGGATGCCGTTGCCCGTCAACGTCCGCGAAGGGCCGCCGACGGACCAGTTGTCCTGCGTGCCCCCGTACACGTTGTACGGTGTCGCATTATCGACAGCCACATCGTAGAACTGCATGGTGGGGAGATTCGCTTTGAACTGCCAGTTCGCGGCCTGATCGAAAGACTCGTAGACTCCGCCGTCGCAACCCGTGAGGACGTACTGGTTGTTCTTAGGGTCGATCCAGAACGTGTGGGTGTCGATATGTTTTGAGCGGTCGCCGACGTTGCGCAGTGTGGCGCCCCCATCGTCAGAGAGTTTCGCGAAAACATCGCCCAGATAGATGCGGTTAGGATTCACCGGGTCAGCGATGATCTGCCCGTAATACATCCCCTGGCCGTTGTAGGTCGTTCGCTTTTCCCAAGATTCCCCGCAGTCGCTGGAACGGTAAATGCCGCCCTCGTTATCCGCAATCTCCACCCGGGCGTACACCAGACAGGGCTGTGCCGGTGAAAACGAAATGCCGATGCGCCCCGTGTCCTTGTTCGGAAGCCCGCGCACTTTGTTCCAGGTCTTGCCCCCATCCTTCGACTTGTACATGGCCGATTCCGGGCCGCCGTTGATGAGCGTGTATACATGACGCCGGCGCTGCCAGCTGGCCGCCAGCACGATCTCCGGATGATGCGGAGAGAAGGCAACATCGGTGAAGCCGGTATGCTCTGAGATGCTGATGGCCTGATTCCACGTCTGCCCTCCGTCTGTGGACCGGTACAGTCCGCGGTCTCCTCCGGGTCCCCATAGCGGCCCTTGCGCCGCCACCAGCACGTGATTGGAGTTGGTGGGATCGATGGCAATCCGTCCGATGTGTTCCGATTTCTTCAGCCCGAGGTTGCGCCACGTGCGCCCGGCGTCATCGGAGCGATAGATGCCGTCTCCATAGGACACGCTCCGCTGCGAGTTGTTCTCCCCGGTGCCCACCCAGACCGTGTTCGGATTCTTCGGATCAAGCGCCACATGCCCGATCGAGTACGAGCCTTCATTCTCGAAGACCGGCGAAAACGTGACTCCGGCATTGGTAGTTTTCCATACGCCGCCGCTCGCAACCCCGACGTAGTAGAGCGACCGGTTGCCCGGATCAACCGCAAACGAAGTCACCCGGCCCGAGGTCAATGCGGGCCCGATGTTGCGGAACCGAAGCCCGGAGTAGTCGGGAGTCTGGGCGAAGCCTGGCAGCAAACATAGAAATACGAGGAAAAACATGATGCACATCCCTGAGGTTGGTAGTATAGCGTGGCGCAGGCGATGATTTTTCCTCAGAAAATTTGACGTCAGGGAGTGGATTCGGTAGGATAAGAGTGCGGGGTGGAGCAGTCTGGTAGCTCGTTGGGCTCATAACCCAAAGGTCGAAGGTTCAAATCCTTCCCCCGCAACCAAGACCCTTCACTCTCCTCCCCTCACTCACTCCCACCCGATTCAATCGTCCTCCCAAACCGCAAACTGAGCGAAGGCATCACAAACAGGTTCAGCACCGTGGACGTAGCCAATCCCCCCAGGATCACAACCGCCATCGGATGTTCAATCTCGTGTCCCGGCCGGTTCCCTCCAATCACAATCGGCAACAACGCAAGCGCTGTCGCGGAGGCAGTCATCAGGATAGGCACTAGCCGCTCCTCTGCCCCCTGGATGATCATCCCCCGGCCGAACTCAGCCCCTTCCCGTTCCACCAGGTGCCGGTAATGGCTGATCAACATCACCCCATTCCGCGCCGCGATTCCCAATACAGTCACAAAGCCCACCAGCGATCCCAGCGAAAGAACACGCCCCGTCAGGAATGTCGCCGCCACACTTCCCACCAGCGCGAAAGGAAGGCTCACCAGAACCAGTGTCGTCAGCCGCACGGAGCGAAAATCCGTATAGAGCACCAGCGCAATTCCGGCTAGAGCCAGCACGCTCAATCCGAACAATCGCCGCTGCCCGGCCTGGCGCGCGGCATACTCACCCAGCAGTTCCGGATGATAGCCCGGATCAAAGTTCATTGACCCGATGCGCCGTTCGATATCCCTAGCAACGCTGCCCAGATCGCGTCCTTTCACATTGCAGCTGACATCGATTCTACGGCTCGCGTTCTCATGCTGGATGATGTTCGGTGTCGGTGCGATTCGCAACTCTGCCACGTCGGCCAGAGGCACCTTCCCGCCCAGTGGCGTGTCGATCAGCAGTTTGCCAATGGATGCAATGTCACTGCGCAGGCGCTCCGGACTCCACACCGCGACATCGAAAATCTTCTGATCTTCGTACACCTCACCAACCTTCGTGCCACGTACCAGCGTCATTGCCGCACGCCGCACGTCGCCCGCAGTCACGCCGAAACGCAGTGCGGCCCGTGGCCGAAGCTGCATCTCAATCTGAGGAATCTCGATCTGAGGCTCTACTTGGAGATTCGTCACTCCCTCCACATCCGACAACACTTTCCCAACCTCCGCCGCCTTCAGCCGCAGCACGCCGAGATTAGGACCATACAGCCGCACCACAATCGCTCCGCTTCCTCCGGACAACACTTCCTTGATCCGTTCCTTCAGGTATGTCAGCAGGTCACGCGTCAATCCGGGATATCCGTCGACAACCTCCTGGATCCTGGCAACCGTCGGCTCATAGGCAACATTCGGATCCAGGCTGATCCACAGCTCCGTGAAGTTCGGACCCACCACTTCATCCGCCACCTCCGCCCGGCCAATGTGCGATCCGAAATTGCGGACACCGGGAATGCCCCGAAGCTCCTTGCTTACTCGCGCCGTGATTCGCTGCATCGCCTGCAGCGAAGTCCCGGGCTTCTCTACCCAGTGCATGAGGAAATCGTATTCCTGAAAGTGCGGCAGGAATTCCTCCCCAAGCTTCGTAACGGCGAAACCGGTAAGCGCAAACGTGATGACCAACCCGGCAATCATCGCTAGAGGGCTGCCCAATAGCGGGGGGAGCATCGCCCGGTACCCTCGCTTCAACATTCGTGCGAATGCCGTATCCTCACGGTGCGATGGCGCGCTGGCGGCTCTTGGCAGCAGAATGAGCGCCAGCGCGGGTGTGACGATCAATGCCACTAGCAATGACGCCGAAACAGCCAGCACATACGAGAGCGCCAAAGGCCGGAAGAAGCTCCCCGCCAGCCCATCCAAAAAAAACACTGGCATGAAGACGAGAATCACAATCAGCGTGGCGAACACAACGGCACTCCGCACTTCCAGTGACGCCTCCAATACCACTCGCAACGCCGGCTGTGGCTCGGCTGCCAGCTTGTTCAACCGCAACCGCCGGAACACATTCTCCACGTCGATAATGGCATCGTCCACTACCTCGCCCAGCGCGATCGCCAACCCCGCAATGACCATTGTGTTCAGCGTCGACCCATACCAGTGCAGCACCAGCGCCGCCGTCATCAATGAGAGCGGAATGGCCGTCAGGCTGATCAGCGCAGTACGCCATTCCAGCAGAAACAGAATCAGAATGATGGCCACCAGCACACAGCCCCAGATCAACGCCTTTCGAAGATTGTCCAACGACAACTCGATGAACGTGGCCGGCCGGAAGATGGTCGTATCGAGCTCGATACCTTTCAGTCCAGGCCGAAGCTGCCCGATCGCATTCTCCACATTGCGCGTGACATCCAGTGTGTTGGCTCCCAGTTGCTTTTCCACAATCAACAGCAGTCCGGGCCCATCGTTGATCACCGCGTCTCCGATGGGCGCCTGATGCCCTTCCGTCACCTCAGCCACTTTCTCCAATGCGAGTGGGGCTCCGTTGCGAAAGGCAACCGGAACGTTCTTCAGATCGTCGGCATTCCGCACCGCGGCAACGTGAGTGACTGAAAGACGCTGGTTAGCGGTCTCAACAAATCCGCCTGCAGCGGGCATGGTCGCATCGCGCGTGATTCGGATCACTTCGTCCAACGTCAGCTTGTAATCGCGCAGCCGGTCCGGATCCACCAGCACCTGCAACTGGCGATCCCTCTGCCCCCAGATCGCCACATTGGCCACACCCGGAATGGACATCAGCCGCGGCCGCACCGTCCAGCGAATCAACGTCGTCATCTCCGTCTGGTTGAGAGTCTTTGACCACACGCCAATCTTCATCACCCGGCTGGTGGATGACAACGGAGAAAGGATGACGGGTGTTTTGGCCAGCGCCGGCAATTGCCCGGTCAGTGTGAGCAACCGTTCCTGCACCAGTTGCCGCGCAGGCATCAGCTCTACCCCTGTGTCAAAAATCAGAACAACAGAGGACAGCCCGAGCACCGACTTCGATCGCAACGTCTTCAGTCCCCTCACGCCGTTCAGCGCATACTCCATGGGGGACGTCACCAGGCTCTCCACTTCCGCCGCGGAAAGCCCTGGGGCCTCGGTTTGAATCTCTACCAGCAGCGGTGAAAACTCCGGAAACACATCGAGCGGCGTTGTCTGAATCACGCGGAAGCCGACGATCAGAAATAACAACGACAGCACGGTCACTACCCAACGCAGGCGCAGCGAAATGGAAATGAGTGCCTTCACTTGCCCGCTCCGAATTCCGTGCCGAACAGCTCAGCCGCTCCCGCCGCTACTACCTTCGCGCCGGGGTTGGGGCCACGCGCCAGTATCACGTTCGCTCCCTCTGTTTGCAGAATCTCCACGCGTTGCCGCCGGTACTCCTGCGGCGCACCCATCACGTAGATCCACGTGCCGCCATGGATGTCATAGAGCACTGCCGACGACGGCACTGCAATCCCATGCCGCCCGCTCAGGCGCGTAGGCAGCATTACCGTCATCCGCTGGCCTGGCCGCAGTTGCCCATCCTGGTTCCCCAGCTCAAAGTACAAATCGGCCGTCATCCCCAATGGATCGGCCGTTGGCGGAGCCGTAACTCGCGTCGCCTGGCGCACCACGCCCTGCCCGTCAACATTGCGCACACGAACTGCGCTCTGCTTCGCCAGCACATCGACATCGCCCGCATAAACGGGAACGCGAAGCCACACACGGCTGAGGTCGGCCACTTCCACCAGTGCCGCCCCCGATGCCACCGTCTGGTTCTCAGCCGCCTGGATCTGTCGCACCACTCCCGCCGCTGGCGCGGGAATCAATAGATCGACATCAGCCTCCAGCGGATGTGTCTTCAGCCGCTCCAGCCGCTCGATTGCCGCCTCCGAAGCAGCCTTCGCCTGCCCAAACTCCTGTTCGGCGGCCTCGACGCTTTTCTGACTTCCGGCCAAATCCCGCAGCAACTGCCGCGTCCGCTGCAATTGCTGAGTGGCCATCTCCAACCGCACCTTGGCGGATTGCACATCCGCTTCATACGTGGTCCGCAAATCGCGTTGTGGGCCAAGCAACGGCGTCAACCGAAACAGCGCTTCTCCCTTGCGAACACTCTGGCCCGCTGTCAGGTTGGGACGAACTACTTGCACCGTGCCTGCAACCGGCGCGGTCGCAATCAGAGCCTTTCCAGGAATCAACAGAATCTCGCCCGCAATCTCAGAACTGTCCGCCACCTGAGCCTCCACCGCTTCGGCCATTTCAATCCCGAGGCGCTGTTCGGCCTGTGGCGAGAGCTTGATTCGTGTCAGATCCGCTTCCGTCACCCGGTTTTCCACCTTCGCCGCAACCGCCTTTTGCGCGTGGACAACCTTTTCCGGCGCAGAGGAGCAGCTCACGCTCAGGCAGCAGGCGAACCCAATTAAAGTGCGCGCGTAATGTTTGTGCATCTCTTTCACCTTGTTCCCACGCTCCGTTCCAACTGCGCCTGTGCCCGGCGGATTGCGGTCTCTGCGTCCACCACCCGGACCTCCGTGTCCACCAGTCCTCGTGTCTGTTCCAGCACGAAAAGATACGCCACGTCGCCGGTCTTATACTGATCCTCCGCCACGGTGACGGCGCGCTTCAGCGGCGGCAGAACGTCTTCATGTAGGCGCTTCAGGACGTCTTGCGCCTGCACCAACTGCGCTCGAGCCTCCGCCACTTCGAAAGCCACTCGCTGCTTCACCGCCAGATAGTTTCGGGAAGCCACATCCACATCCGCATCCGCCCTGCGAATCAGTCCCTGATTGCGATGGAATACAGGAATCTCGAAACTCACGCCAGGCCCGGAAAGAATGCCCGATGTGCCCACTCCCTTTGAACTGAGCTGACCCGTGAGCCAGACAACCCGCGATCGCTCCCAGTGTGCCCGTTCCATCGCCGCCGTAATTGCCAGTTCCGCCGCCCGTAGATCCGGGCGAGCGGCCATTGCCTTCTCCAGCAGGTCAGCGATGGTTGCAGGCGGCTCCAGCGGAGGAGGCGTGGCAGCCGCCTGCAGATGGGGCCGTTCTGTGGCAAGCCCCAGCACGGCTCGCAATCTTTCCATCGCAACTTGCACATCGTGCTCAAATCGCACCAACTGTTCGCGCGCGGCGCCAAGCTCGGTTCGCGCGGCAAGCGTCTCCAATTCGCTGATGTCCCCGGCACGCAGGCGCGCCCCGGTGAGTGTGTTCACTCGCTCGCGCAGTTCCACCGATCGCCTGCCGATCTCCATGCGCCCCATCGCCTGCACCAGGTCGGCATGAGCCCAGCGCGCATCGCGAGCCGTGTTCAGCCCGTTCTGAATGAGACTCTGCGCCAATTGATCCACTGCCCGCTGCGCTGCCGCAATCCGCCGTGGACGCTGCACGAATGCCTCAACAGGAAAGTTCAATAGCAATTCGAACGGCTTCGCGCCAACTGGAATCAGCATGTCGAGCCGTGGATTTCGCATCAGGCCGGCATCCACCAAATCGCCTTCGGCCAGCCCCGCTGTGGCCAAATCCGCCCTCAATTGTGCGTTGTTCCACAGAGCAATGCCAACAGCGTCTTCATGGGAAAGCGGCCGCTCAAGAGTCGTCCCCGGAGGCAGCGCGCTCTTTGCCTCTGGGCTGCGCGGTTGGACAGGCTTGCCCGTCCGGCTTTGGATTCCATCCGCGGTCACCGTGTTCGGGGGAATCCTGCGTGCCGCGCATGCGCTTAGCAGCATGGCTGCGGCCAGCAGAGGCCAACCTCTGTTCATACTTCGATCTCATTACTCCAACCTGAAGATTGTCTGAACCAGACCTTCAGCCAATCCACAGATTCATTTCGGAACCATAAAATATGGGAGGAATGCGAATACTCGTGGTTGAGGATGACCCCACCACCTCGGCGCTCCTCAAACAGGCGATCCGGGAGGAGGGCCATACCGTTGTTGTCGAAACCGATGGGCCTTCCGGCCTCGAAGCCGCGCGCTTCTATGACTTCGATGCCATCGTTCTTGACGTCATGCTGCCCGGCCTCGATGGCTTCTCCTTGGCTAAACGCCTGCGCCAGGAGGGTCGCCACACTCCCATCTTGATTCTTACCGCCCGCGACGCCGATCGGGACATCATCCATGGGCTGAATCTGGGCGCCGACGATTACCTCGTGAAACCGTTCTCCCTCGACGTGTTCTTCGCCAGATTGAAAGCTGTGGCGCGGCGTGGCTCGCTCCCGCTCTTCGCCAAGCTCTCCGTGGCCGACCTCGAACTGGACACTGGCACGCGTGAGGTTTGCCGCTCCGGAAAACGCATCATCCTCACCCGCACCGAATTCAACCTGCTCGAATTGCTGCTGCGAAGCGGCGGTCGCGTCGTTCCCCGGGAGCAGATCATCGATGCGGTATGGGGCTACGGCGCGAACGTCGAAAGCAATACTCTCGACGCTTTCATCTCATCCCTGCGGGCGAAAACGGATCCGCCGGGAGCGCCAAGGCTCATCCATACCGTGCGCGGCGTTGGCTACGCCCTTCGGGAGAAGGAGTAGATGTTCCGCTCGCTTTCCATCCGCACGCGGTTGACACTTCTTTACAGCAGTCTCCTCTTCTTGTCTCTCGCTCTCTCCGGCGCAGCCGCCGTCCGGTTGCTGCGAATCCGTCTCACCGCCCGAGTCCATGTCTCCTTGGCCACCCGCATTCAGGGAGTCGAGAACTTTCTGCGGCGTGAAACAACTCCCCAAACGGCCCACATGATTCCACTCGAGATGGAAGAGTACGCGTTTACTCAACCGGAGGGCCACCTCATCCAGGTAACGGACGATACCGGCCGCATCCTGCTTCGCAGCGAACTGGCTCCTTCGCCATCCATCTACCAGGACAAAGACTTCAGCATCTACGGCAGAACCTACCACGTGCGTGCCTGGGCCTCTATGGCGGACATGGAAGCCTCCCTCCGCGAGTTACGCTGGCTGCTCATCACAATTGCGCCCTTCCTGCTTCTGGGTACCGCCGCCCTCGGCTACTGGATCAGTGGCCGGGCGCTGGCTCCGGTAGATGGAATGACCCGCTTGGCGCGCTCCATCGGCGTGGCGGACTTGAGCAGACGGCTTCCCGTGCCCGCAGCCAAAGACGAACTGAGCCGTCTGGCCGAGGCCTGGAACGAGATGCTATCGCGGTTGGAAGAATCCGTCAATCGAATCCAACGCTTCACCGCCGATGCGGCCCATGAACTCCGAACTCCCTTAACGGCATTGCGCACCACCGCCGAGCTATCCGTCAGAAGGGAACGTCAATCGAGCGAGTACAGAGAATCACTGGAGCAGGTCGTTGCCGTCACCGTCCGGATGGGCACCCTCCTCGACGAACTGTTGACCTTGGCCCGCGGCGACGTGAATCAGCAGGAAGTCTCCTTCAGCGAAGTAGACCTCGCCGGGCTGATCCGAACCGTTTCCATTGAACTGCTGCCGCTCTTCACAGATAAGCAGGTGCGGCTCACCACGGACATTCCGTCCTCCATGTCCACAGTGACCGGTGACGCCATCGGGTTGAAGCGGCTTCTCACCACACTGCTTGAAAATGCCCTCAAATACACGCCAGCCGGCGGCGCCGTTCACGTGCAGCTTCATTCGGAAGATTCAGCCCAAATAGTAGAAATCACCGATTCCGGCTGCGGGATTCCAGCGGAATCGCTGCCTCACATCTTCGATCGCTTCTACCGTGTCGACACCTCGCGCGATCGGCGCTCCGGCGGCTACGGCCTGGGTCTCGCCATCGCGCAGCAGATCGCCAAAGTGCACGGCACCGAGATTGAGGTTCGCAGCACCTTGGGACAAGGCTCTTGCTTCCGCGTGCGCTTGCCCCACCTCGTGTCCTAGGCCAACAACTCCCGCAATACATTGCCGCCGACGTCGGTGAGCCGGAAATCCCGCCCCGAATAGCGATACGTCAGCCGCGTGTGATCCAGGCCCAGCAGGTGCAGCACCGTCGCTTGGATATCGTGCGGATGCACCCGCTTTTCCACCGCCCGTAAACCGAACTCATCCGAAGCCCCATACGCCACGCCGCGCTTCAATCCACCACCGGCCAGCAGTGTCGTGAACCCATGCACGTTGTGGTCGCGCCCCTGATTCACACGGAGCTGCCCCGCGCTCTGAATCATCGGCGTACGTCCGAACTCGCTGCCGACAATCACCACCGTCTCCTCGAACAGCCCGTTCGCTTTCAGATCGTCCACGAGCGACGCAATCGCCGGGTCTGCTTCCCGCGCCAGATACTTGTGCGAGCGGATATCCTCGTGACTATCCCATGGCTGCGAGTTGCCGAAATAAACCTGCACCATGCGCACCCCGCGTTCCACCAGCCGGCGCGCCAGCAAGCAGCCGCGTCCGAAGTCGGAATCGCCGTACCGCGCCCGCGTGGCTTCGGTTTCCTTCTCGATATCGAATGCTTCCGGCGCTTCCACCTGCATCCGAAAAGCGACTTCCATCGCCTCAATGCCCGAGGCAATTTTCGGTTGCCCCTCAGACCGAGCCAGGTACAGGCGGTTCAGCCGGTCCAGCAATCCCAGTTGCTGTTCCTGCTCTGCCCGCGTCAGCTTCTCATTGCGGATGAACTGCACCAGCTTGTCCGGTGTGCGCTCGCCGTTTGGAATGTACGTGCCCTGATAGATGTTGGGCAGAAAGCCCGAACTCCACAGCCGCGGCCCCATCACCGGATACCCAGGGCACAAAGCCAGAAAGCCCGGCAGATTGCGATTCTCCGTGCCCAGCCCGTACACGATCCACGAACCCATCGACGGCCGCCCGGCGAGTTGATGCCCGGTGTTCATCAGCATCATCGAAGGGCCGTGGTTCCCGTTGTCGGCATAGCAGGAGCGCAGCACGCAGAAGTCGTCGATCCTCTCGCCGACCTTAGGAAAGATGTCCGCCACTTCGATGCCGCTCTTACCCCGCGGCCGGAACGCAAACGGTGATGCCATCAGATTCCCCGTGGCCGAATCGGTCTTCACCTTCGGGCCAGGCAGCGGCTGCCCGTTCCGTCGCGTCAACTCCGGCTTCGGATCAAACGTATCCACCTGCGAGAGGCCACCATTCAGATAAAGAAAAATGACGTGCTTCGCCTTTGGTGCAAAATGGGGAGCCGCGGCTACAGTGCCGGCAAGTCCCAGTGAGCCGAAACCGGCGCCCAGCATGTGCAGTATCTCGCGGCGTTGCATCTTCTCGGTTGTCCTCTCGTTACTTCACTGTACTGAATTCGGCCGCGGCCAGCAGCACCTGTGCATAGCGCGGCCAGTTTTCTTCGCGCCCATTCAGAAACTCCATCCCCAGGCGCGCTTCTTCCTCACTCACCGGCCGGCCGTAGAGCAATTCATACAACCGCCCGATCTGTTCGCGCTCACCCGTTGCTTCCCGCCGCACCCGCGCTACCAGCGCTTCCGATTGCCGCGCCACGAAACCCGAGTTCATGAAGAACAGCCGCTGCATCGGACCAACCGTGGTGATCCGCTGTTCCGTCGACGTATTCGCATCGGGAAAATCGAACAGCGCCATCGTCCGGTCCGGCTGCCCGCGGCTCACAATCGTGTACAGCGTGCGCCGCCCGTAATCGTCGCTCAACTTCTTCGGTGCACCGCCGATAGCGCCATCCAGCGTGCCGGCCGCGGCCAGCACAGCGTCGCGCAGGCTCTCTGCATCCAGCCGCTCCTGCGCACTAGCTCGCCACAGCAACCGGTTATCCGGATCCTTGGCAACACCCGGTCCTTCCCCTTCTGACCGCATGCGATACGTGCTCGACAGCACCATCATCCGGTGCATCGCCTTCAATGACCAACCCGATTCCACCAGCGCCGCGGCCAGGTAGTCGAGCAGTTCCGGATGCGTCGGCCGGTCACCCAGTTGTCCGAAGTTCGAAGCCGATCGCACAATCCCATCGCCAAAATGGTGCTGCCACAGGCGATTCACAATCACTCTCGCGGTCAGTGGGTTGCCCGGCGACGCGATCGCATCCGCCAGTTCCGCCCGCCCGCTTCCCTTTCGGAACAGTGCCGGTTCGCCATCGCACAGCACGGACAGAAATCGCCGCGGAGCAATCTCACCCGGATTCGCCGTATCACCGCGCACGGCAACCTTGATATCCGCAGGCTTCGCCGCTTCTTTCAATACATGCCAGAACGGGTAAGGCTTCGGAATCGCCTTCTCCAGCGCCGCCGATTCCTCCCGCAGCCGCTTCAGATATCGCTGCGCCGCAGCGCCAAGAAAGCGCTCCACCTGCTTCGAGTCGTAGTAATAGACGCCGCCTTTGTAAACGATGTCCTCGATCTTGTACGGCCCCGACGCCATATCGCGCCAGAAGTAATAGCGCTCCACCGGCAGCGCATCCACCAGCGTGCCGATCACACGCCCCGTGTCTTTCATCCCCTCGATGCCGCCGAGCTTGACGTAGTTGCGATCGTCAATTGCCTTCTTCTCTGCCAGCACTCCGCGCACGGATTGTTCCAGTTCTTGCGCCAACGCCACCACATCCGCCTCGCTCACCCCCGCCCGCGACACCAGTTCATTCCACTTCGCAAACGCGCTGTGATCCTTCTCCCGCGCTTGCAGATACTTCACCCACCGCCCCAGCGTCTCGATGTCCAGGCCTTCGCGCGTAGCCAAGGCCTCCGCCTTTTCCGACGGATTCACCATCAATCGCCACGCAGCAACAATGTATTGCGACGTCTGTGCCGCCAGGTAATCCGTCACATTCCGGATCTGGGCATCGAGAAACCGTTTCAGCTCCGCTTTCTTCTCTTCCGACGCTGCCTTGGCGTCCTTGTAAGCCTTCACCTGCGCTTCTTCCACCAGCGGATGTTCATCCACTTTGCTTGACTTGAAGACGCCCAGCAGTGAGTAATAGTCGCGCGTCGGGATGGGGTCAAACTTGTGATCGTGGCACTGCGCGCAGCCCACCGTCAGGCCCATAAACACGCGCGTGGTAACATCCAACCGGTCATTATCGGATTCACCGATGGCCTGAAAGCCCAACGCCGCCAGGTGGCTCTCGCGCTCCTTCTCCGGCAACAAATCGCCGGCGATCTGCGCTCGCACGAACCGGTCGTACGGCATATCGGCGTTCAGCGCCCCCACGACCCAGTCCCGATAGCGGTAAGCGTTGGCAAGCGGCGTATCCTCGCGCGCAGCGTTTGTCCCGTCGGAATAGCGAGCCAGATCCAACCAGTGCCGCGCCCAGCGCTCTCCGTAACGCGGAGAAGCCAGCAGCCGCTCCACCACGCGTTCGTAAGCATCCACCTGAGTGTCCGCAACAAATGCCCGCACCTCTTCCGGTGTCGGCGGCAGTCCCGTCAAATCGAACGCAAGCCGGCGAATCAACGTGCGGCGGTCAGCTTCTCCGGACGGCGTCAGCCCTTCCTGTTCCATCCGCGCCAGCACGAAGCGATCCACGTCATTACGTGCCCAACCCGAGCGCCGTGTCTCCGGAACTCGAGGCTTACGAACCGGCTGAAAAGACCAGAAGGCGCGCTTTTCCGGCGCCTTTGCCGCCACCGCGGTTTCAGGCCACGCGGCGCCTCCATCAATCCACGTTCGCAAATCCTCAATCTCGCGTTCGGTAAGCGGCGCCTGCGGAGGCATCTTCAACCGCGCATCGCCGCGCAGCACAGCCCGCATCAGTAGGCTTTCATTCGCTTTCCCGGGCACAACCGCCGGTCCGGATTTCCCGCCCCGCAGCAGACGGTCGCGCGAATCCACTCGCAGTCCGCCCAGTTCGCTGCCCGTATGGCACGCATAGCAATTCTTCGCCAGTACAGAGCGCACACGGGATTCAAAGAAATCCTGGCCCGGCTGCGCGCACAGAGGCCATGCCGCCACAATCGCAAGGAGAAAGAAGCCGCTCTGCTTCATACGCAAAATATTCCCTGATTGTAGCTAAAAGTGGAAGCGGAACCCGTTCCAACCCGAGCGTTTATAGTACGCCCGCGCATCATGCCCCACACCCAGCAGGATCTCGTACTCGTGCGGAATCCCTCGCGCCACCAGCCAGGGATGCAATCCTTCCGCATCCCCTAAAGCAATATCCTTCGTCCCGGCGACGAAGCGAATTCGCAACTCCCCAAGCCTTGCCGAGTTCTTGTGCGCCAACTCAAACACATCGTCATCCGCTGACCACCATTGCTGCAGCTTCGCGATCCACGCCTGCTGCTCCGCCGCGATCCCGGGAAAATACCCATCCAGAGGAAGCCGCTTGTACGAGCCCGCATACGCCACCACGGAATGGAACAACTCCGGATACTTGAACGCCAGCTTCAGCGCCCCGTTGGCGCCCATCGACATCCCCTCCAGGCTCCGCCCCGCCGGCGTCGCAATCGTGCGGAACGTCGCATCGACGTGCGGAATCAGTTCGCGGATGATCATCGTTTCAATCAGCACATTCTGCCGTGGCCAGTCGCGATACTCCGTCTTCCGCCCGCCGTTGGGGAACACCAGAATCGCCGGCGCAATCCCGCCAGCAATGGCTTTCTGATACTCCTCGGCAATCCACAAACTCGACGATTCGTTCCCGCCCGATCCATGCAGCCAGTAGATCACCGGATACCGCCGTCCCGAGCTCTCATAATCAGGAGGCAGATAAATGTTGTAGCCGACATCGCGCCCCATCGACTTGCTAGCCAGAACACCGTGCTGCACGCCGGAAGGGCGAGTCGCGGGCGGATTGACCCAAGTAATCTCGAACGTCAGTGGCTGCCGCTCGGCAACCAACGGCAGCGCCAAAAGAAAAAGAAGTGGAAGGGTGATTCGCATGATCAGGAATAGAGAAACGGAAGCGGCTTCGCGCCGTCAGCCGACAACTTCGTCGGCCGGCCCAGCGGGTTCACATATTCTTTCTTGTAATTGATCCCGAGCTTATCAAAGATCGTGGCCGTGAAGTCCGGAATCTCCACCGGGTCCTTGGTCACGTAAGCGCCATTCTCATCCGTCTCGCCCCATACCTGCCCGCCCGGCACTCCAGCGCCCGCCAGCACCATTGAGAATGCATTGGCCCAGTGGTCGCGCCCAGCCAGGTTGTTGATCTCCGGCGTACGCCCGAACTCGCCCGTGACAATCACCAGCGTCTTTTGCAGCATACCGTGCGCTTCCAGATCCTCCACCAGCGCCGTGAACGCCATGTCCAACTCCGGCAGAAACGTCTCGCTCAGCGATGGAAAAATGTTCGCGTGATGGTCCCACGTGTTGAACCCGCGCGTGATCGTCACATACCGGACCCCGGCCTGTACCAATCGCCGCGCCAGCAGCGCGCCCTGCCCCAACGAAGTGCGTCCGTAATGATCGCGCAGCTTCTCCGATTCCTCCCCGATGAGGAACGCCTTCTTCGCTCGCTCCGACTGCATCAATCCAAACGCAGTCTGGTAGTACGAGTTCATGTTCTCGATCAGGTTCTGCGAATCGTAGCGCCGGAACTTATCATCGGCCAGCTTCAGCAACGATCGCCGCCGGTCCATGCGACCCCAATCCACCCCAAGCGGCAACTCCAGATCGCGCACCTGATACTTCGCCACGTTCGGATTCCCTGCATCGAACGGGTTGAAGCGAGGCTCCAGGTAGCCCGCGCTTTCCCAATACCCCGTCGATCCCGGCACCGACACAAATGCCGGCAGTTCATTCCGCGGTCCCAACTCCTTCGCCACCACCGATCCCACAGCCGGATGCGTAATGCTCGACAGCGGCAGGTGCCCGCTCAGAATCAATCCGCAGGCAGGCACATGGACCGGTGTCTTGTGCGTCATCGAACGGATGATCGTGTACTTGTGCGCCAGTTTCGCCGATCGCGGCAGATGCTCGGAAACCTTCACCCCTGCCACGCTGGTCGCAATCGGGCTGAACTTGCTGCGAAACTCCGGCTTCGAACTGGGCTTCGGATCAAACGTGTCCATCTGGCTCATGCCGCCGGTCAGGAACAGATGAATGACACTGACGTCATCCCCCTTCTTCGTCTCGGCCTGTGCCTTCATGGCATCGCCCAGCGTCAGCCATTGGAACGCCGCGATGGAGCCAACTTTGATAAACGCACGCCGGTCGAAATTCTGCATCGTGAGGCTCCTTTAGTGATGGAAGAGAAATTCCTTCGAGTTGAAGACCATCCACAACAGGTCTTCAAACGCCTGCCGCCGCGCAGCCGCATCGCCCGCCGCACCAGCCAGCGCCGCGTTCACTTCATCCTCGCCCGGCAGGCGCGTCAACGCTGCCAGATAGATGTTCTCCACAATCTGCCGGTTCGTCATCCGCGAATCCGCCAGCCATTCATCCAGCCGTCCGTCCTTCGCCGTGATCTGCTGTTGAATCGTATCGCCGCTCACCAGATGCATCACCTGGGCCACGCTCGGCTTCGTGTCGCGTTCGCAGATCACCTCCCTCAAATCGTTCCGGCCGAACACCTTCATCATGTAGTTTGGTTTGCCGAAATTAAGCACCGGCACAGTCATCGCGCGCTTGCCCAATGGCTGCGTCGCCATCTTCACCGGTACTCCGGTCACCTGCGCCATCGTATCCACCAGTTGTTCGGCCATCAATCGCCGCACCAGGAAGTGAGAGTAATTCACTTGATCCGCCCGATTCGTCTCATTCGGCACAGACGACAGCTGATATGTCCGCGAATTCAAAATCGCCCTCTCCAGGCGCTTCAAACTATACCCGCCTGCCGCGAATTCCTGAGCCAGCGCATCCAGCAGAGCCGCGTTCGATGGCGGATTTGTCACCCGGAAATCATCCACCTGCTCCACAATCCCGCGGCCCATGAAGAATTTCCAGATGCGATTCACGGTGGCCTTGGCGAAGTACGGATTTTGTGGCGAGGTCACCCACTTCGCCAGTTTCTCCCGCACATCGGTCCCAGGCGTCTCCGGCTCAAAGTCGCCATCCAGATATTTCGGCGTCACGGGTTTGTTCGTCTTCGGATGCAGTACCTCGCCCGATTCCTTCAAATACGTTCCGTTGTGATTGTTGAGGTACATGTCCTTGCGGCTCACACGCGCGAAGAACGCCGCGAAGCCATAAAAATCGTCCTGCTTCCATTTCTCAAACGGATGATTGTGGCAACGTGCGCACTCGATCTGCAGACCCAGCAGCAACTGGCTCACGTTCACGCCCGACTCTTCCGGCGTAATCTCGCGGCTCACAAAATAGAAATTCGAAATCCCCTCGAAGTCGTGCCGTCCCTGGCTCACCAGCATGTTCCGCACCATCACGTCATACGGAACATCCTTCCGTACCTGATCGCGGAACCAGCGTCCATAGGCGCCGCCACCCTTCTGCCCCGCCTCGTTGTATCCTGCGCGGTACATATCGGAAAAACGCATGGACCAAATATCGGCGCGCTCCGGACGCTCCAGCAATTGATCAATCAGCTTCGCCCGTTTCCCCGCGTCCTTCGATTGCAGAAACGCGCGCGCCTCCTCAAGCGTCGGCGCCGTCCCCACGGTATCCATATATACGCGCCGCAAAAATTCCTCATCGGTGGAAAGCTCTGAAGGAATCACATTCGTCCGCCGCAACTTCGCGAAGACATGCTTGTCGATGAAATTGTTCTCCGTTACCTGGGGATAATTCTTCATCGGGCGATCCTTCACTACAAGAATGGGTACCGCCGCCGCACGGCCCAGCGTACGAGCCATGATCGCCGTCTCACCCGCCTGCTCCGCCGTCACCATGCCGCCCGGCTTCACTGAAGCAATGGCTCCGATGTTCGAACTGAACGCCACCGCGCTGGTCAGATCCCGCACAGAACCGTCGTTGTATTCCCCCACCGCAATCAACTGCACCTGCGTACCGGCTCCAATCATGCGCCAATCCGGCGGATACACGGTCAACGTGCGCAACCGCGCCTGCCCCGCCGCATCATACGGCGCACCGCGTTTCAGCCAATCCAAAATCAAGTTGTAATCATCAGACCCAACCTTGAATCTCTGCCCGCCGCCATGCGGCTCCTGAAAAGCCGGCTTGCGCAGCACCAGGCTGTTCGCGGGATTCCCCTTGTCGATCCGCTTGCCATCTGCCTTCTTAGTGATGGCGTCATAGTCCACATCCGGATCGCTGCCGAACAGCGACAGCTTGAATCCCTTCTGCCCGCGTACCGAACCGTGACAGTTTGAATTGGCGCAGTCGGCGCGCGTGAAGATGGGAACAATATCGTTGATGAAGCTCAGCTCATTCGCCCGCGCCTTCAACACCTCAACAGGCACTTCCGCCGACAAACCATCAAACGACGCCCGCAGTTTGCCAGTCCCAGCCTGCGCACCCTTCACCGTGCGATTGCCTTCCACCTGTGCCAGCGTCCCAGCGGACAACGTCGCCGAGGCAGTCACCTCGCGGCTGACTCCTTCTTCATCAGTCGCCACCACCAGGATCTTCTGCCCTGCGCTGCCGGCATGGAACCGAACTTCAGGCGGATAGATCTTCAACTCCACGGTCTTGGCAGACACGCCACTCGCAAACAATGCCAACAGGAACAGGATGCTCACTTCTTTGCCTCCACGCGAATCGGCGCCGATTCGCCCAATACTCTGCCATCGGCCACAGCTTCCACAATCAGCGTTGCGCCGCCAACCGGCACATCGCCCTCCAGCATGAGGCTCGCTTCTTTCACAGACGCCGCCACGGCCACCGGCGTAAATCGCACCGCGCCAGCCTTCGCCCGCAGCGTCAACTCAGCCTGCTTCGCCTCGCCAAAACGCCGTACGGCCAATTTCAACGAACCCAGCGCCACCGTATCCGGCCCGCTCAGCAATACTGAAGGCGGAGCCGTCACCGTCAACTGCGCCCGCTGCACTTGCATCGAGCCATACACATATCCCACGGACAAATGGTTGTAGTAAACAATCGCCTCGTGCTCCACGGTCTTGCCGTTCACCACGCCGCGTCCTTTGATCCGGAAATCGTAGCTCCCCGCCGTACTCGCGCCCACCCGAACCGGCATCAGCACAATCGTGCCGTCCACCGTCCGTTCCACCCCGCACGTATCCTTCACAATCGAGTCCTTCGGTTCCGCCCGCTGGCGCTCGGCCACCGTGCCCTGCGGCAATCCTTCGGCCCAAATCTCGATCGGCGCATCCCAACCCGAACGCCGGCGTACGCGCACCTGCAGCGTATCGCTCTGCCCAACATAAAGCGTCTTCAACGATTCGCGCACTTCCACAAGGAAGTCGGGTTCCTGCTTCTTCACCGTCAGTCGGTACACCAGTTGTTCCCCGCCGCGATACATTCCATCCCGAATGGCCACATAATAAGCGCCGGCCTTCTCGCAGCGCAGGCTCAGATCCGGATCTAGTTGATACTCATCGGCCCGGTCATCAATGCCAGGGTCATCCGCAAACACAACCTTATTCCCGGAAGCATCCAACACCGTAATCGTCGGGTCCAGATGATAACCAAGCTTCATCGACTCGGCACGAAACAGAAACGTATCCCCAGCCTTAGCCTCGAAACGAAAGTAATGCGAACTCGCAGGCTGCTCAATCGCACCATTCAGCACCACCTCGGCCGGAATCGCCTGCGCCGTCTTCCAATCCAACGCCGGCTTTGTCACCGTCATCTCCGGCAGCCGCGAGATGCGCAGTTCGGTCGGCAGCGCTACTTCATTCCCGCCCATCGAAAGGTGCACCAGCGCACGCCCTTCCGCCGCCGAAGCGGGCACGGCAAACCGCGCGCGAACCTCCGTCAAAGACTTGCTAACAATCTCGCCCTTCGCCAGCCGGTCTCCTACCCAGATTTCATCCACCCGGTCCAGCAACGTTCCAGTAAAGGTCAGCAGCGTCGTTTTGCCCGCCTGCAGTCCCGCCGGAAGCGTTCGCCGCGCATATGGCAGCACTCCTGCCGACAGCCGGTAATTCCCACCTCCGTTCAAGGACCCTACCCGCACCACATAATCCCCAGCCTTCGCAAACGTAAACTCCAGGTGCGGATCGCCATAGATCGTGGTGTCATCCACCCACGCCAACTCCTCGCCCCGCTCATCCAGCAGCGCCACATCCGCGTCCAACCGCGACCCGTGCCGCGCCGCGCTGACATCGAAGATCATCGTCTGCCCAGCCTCGGCATGGAAACGGAAGTGATCCCAATCCTCGTTTCCAATGTTCCCGTTCACCAGCACCGGCAGCGTCACCGGTTGCGGCTTCTTCCAATTGTCGTTGTCTTCTTTTTCCAGGATCTCCGGCAGCCCGCCGATATCGAACACGCCAACATACACACCGCGCGAAGTGGTCAGCCGGTAATCCCTCCGGCCCACTTCCGCATCTGCTGACACCACCACCTGCAGCTTCACCTTCGATCCAAACGCCGAAACAATCGATGCCTTCACGCCGCGGCCCGCGAATTCCACGCTCCGCGTACCGTGCAGGTTCGCGCCGCTCAGTTCCACCTCTGCCGAGGTCCCGCGCTGCACTCCTGCCGGATACGCCGCGCGCACCACTGGAGCCGGCGATGGCAGATCCGCGTCAATCGCCGCCCACACACCCGTCGCCACAAAAAAGAGGATTCCCAGCCTCAACATCCTTACTCCGATTCTACGGCTCGCCCGCCATGGCGATCCGGCTCGCCGGCGCCTGCCGCGGGTTTACGAAAAGCCACAACACCGCCGAGACAGCCGTCGTGCCAACGCCCAACAGGAGAACAAAATTCCAATCGCCCGATGTCTGCAGCACCCAGCCCATCAGCGCCGGAGAGAAGAAGCCCGCGCAGTTCGATGCCGCGTTCATCAGCCCAGCCACGGCGCCGCCGGAAGTGCCGCCGATATCAATCGCCGATGCCCACGCTGCGCCCAGATACAAATCCACAGCGCCCGCGGCGCAGCCCATCAGTAACGCCGCCAATCCCGCTTCCTTGCACCATACGCCCGCCGACATCAGCAGCGCCGCCGTGATCAGCGATATCAGCCCGATGATGGTGCGCGCTGTCCGGTCGCCTGTCCGCCGCCCGATATAGTCTGTCAGCGCGCCGCCCACCCACGTGGAGCACACGCCCAACAAAAATGGAATGCTCGCGTAATAACCGGCCTGCGCCAGCGACATCCCCCGATGCTCTCGCAAATACGTCGGAAACCAGGTGATGTAGAACTGCCACAAAAACGTCGATCCGAATGCCGCCGCCAACAGGCACCACAACCGGGGCGAAGACAAGATCTGCCCCCATGGCGCTTTCTCCGCGGTCTTCCCAGCCGGCGGCAACTCCGCGCGAATCCGTCCCAACTCCGCCGCAGTCACTGCCGGATGCTGCTCCGGCCGGTCGCGAAACCAGTAAAACCAGGCAATCGCCCCCAGCAGGCCTACCAGCCCGAACGCAATAAACGGTGTTCGCCAACCATAGTGCATCAGAATGAAGCCCGCAATCGGCGGTGTGATCGCGCCACCCAACCGCCCGCCTCCGGCAAATGCGCCAAACGCAGTCGATCTCTCGCTCAGCGGAATCCACCGTGTAAACGCCGACGCCACCGATGGCGACAATGCCGCTTCCAACGCGCCAAATGTCAGTCGAATCCCCATCAATGAAACGAAGTTCCATGCATATGCGGTGAAGATCGTGAACACGGACCAGCCCGCCACAGCCAGGCTCACCAGCCACCGCGATCCATAGCGATCCGCCACCATGCCCCATGGTGTCTGCCCCAGAAAATACGACAGGCTGAAGATGCTGAATACCAGCCCCATCTGCGCCTGCGAAAAATCAAATGCCTTGCGCATCTCCGGTCCCGCCACCGCAATGCACACACGGTCCGTATAGCAAACCATGTTGATCAACAGCGCCAGCAGCACCACCGAATAGCGGACGCGCGGCATCGGCGTCATAGCCGCAATCCCTCAGGAGCAGGCGTGTCCACATCCATCGGATACATCGGCCGCGCGATCTTGCGGAACGGCAGCCGTACGAAATTCGACGTGCTCACGCCCGGTGTGTCCACCAGAAAGATGCCCTTGGCAATCGGCTCATACGCCGCCCGGAATCCATTCGGCGATTTCACCACCACCACCTTGCAATACAGCGGCTCGATGCCGTGGCTGCGAAACAACTCCGGATCCACCGTCATCGACGAACGCTCGGCAATCAGGATCTGCACTTGCCCCACTTCCAGCACCACTGCGCGGCCCATTGCCGTAGTGATTCCTGTGTTGTACCCTCGCGCCCTTGCCGTCCAGCGCCCATCCGAAACCAACCGTACATATCCAGTCACCGGTACGGGCTTCGAGTTCTTCTTATCAAAGCACCCGCCGATCGACATCTTCACCGTTGCCCCAACACCCGCCGCGGCAGCCTTCGCCACTGCACCAGGATCCACCAGAAAAATCGCCGCCGGACCCGACAACTTCGCCTTCACCAGATGCTTCAACACGCCAGTGCTATCGCCCGGCGATCCAGACCCCGTGCTGTCTGACGATTCCGCCAGCACCACCGGCCCGCCCTTGATCTTCTCCGCCGCCGCCAGCGCATCCTCCACCGAGTGGAGTTGCACTTCGTATGCCTTCTTGTTCTTCCACAATCGCGCCGCCAGCCCATCGGCGATCTTCTGCGCGCCGCGGGCATCGCCGTTCGTAACGGCAACCACCGCGCTACCCATCTCGGCAATGTCCATCCACGGTTGCACCGGAAAAATCGACACTGCTTCCGCTTTCCCGGATGCTTCCAGTGCTTGTGCCGCCGCGATCATCTTCGCCATCGGGCCGCGGTGCGTTTGCGAGTTCTCCGGTGGAATAATCAGCGGCAGTTTGCGCAACGCCATCGAAGGCTTGCAAGCTCCACTCAGGATGCGCATCATCAGCCGCGCAGCCTTCTGTCCCACCTCGAACATATCGATGTGCGGATAGGTGTGATAACCAACGATGGCATTCGCCGTCTCCACCATGCGCCGCGTCAGGTTCGCATGCAGATCCAGCGACATCACAATCGGCCGCTCCGGCCCCAGCACGCGCCGCGCGATCGTCAACACGTGGCCTTCCACGTCGTCCTCGCCCTCAGCCGTCTGCGCGCCGTGCATCGCCAGCAGCAGTGCATCCGGCTTCGCCTTCTTCAGCCCGGCTTCGAACTGCTCCAGTAGCCGCTCGAAATCGGCGCGCACCAGTCGATTCGCCGTGATGGCCCAGGCCGCGCACACCGGCGCAACCTCTACCTTCTGTCCGTCCAGCACATCCAGAAACCCGCCCATCTCCGTCAGCTTGCCGCGATGGCGTTCCAGCACGGCCTTTCCAAAAACAGGCGTGAAGTCCTCGTAGTGGGTATACACAGGAGAGAACGTGTTGCTCTCCTGCAGCATCGATGCAATGGCGATCCGCAAAACTCCTCCGGGTCTTCAGAATACTAGCTTCAGGCTCATCTGGCTAACACGCGCCGGCCCGTGCGAGGAGATAATCCCGAACGAGGGTGTCCCAAGCACTGAGCCCGGCTGCCCGAAGTTGGTGCGGTTGAAGAAATTGAAGAACTCGGCGCGATACTCCAGGTTCATTCCCTCCCGCAGCGCGAACGCTTTCTTCAGGTTCACATCCACGTTCGCCAGCCCCGGCATAATCAATGTCCGCGTCTCTTCGCTGCCGAAAGTGTAGAGCGGTGCAAACACATAAGCGTCCGTATCGAACCAGCGATTGATGCTTCGATCCGAACTCGACAGTGACGCATCGCGCAGCCGGTTCGGCCGCTGGTCGCTTCCCGTATTCACACGCGCCGCGCCGCCTTGCACCGTAATTGCGTATGCCCCGCCCGATTGAATCGTGGCGATCGTGCTTGCCTGCCATCCGCCCACAACATAACTCAGCGCGCCGCCCTTGTTCAGGAAACTGCGGCCCTTGCCGAACGGCAGTTCATACACCGCGCTCGTCGTCCACACATGCTTCCGGTGCGATGCCGACAATCCACGCTGCGACAGGTTCAAATAAGTCTGCGACACCGCGCCGCCCGTGGGATTGCCCGCCACCGACGAGAACGCCTGATCCAGCGAACGCGAGAAAGTGTACGAACTCAGCACCGTCAGCCCGTCGGTGAACCGACGCGTGTACTTCAACGATCCGGCGTTATAGAAGCTCTTCGAATCGGACCGTACTTCCGTCAGCACGCCAAATTGCGGCAGCCGGCGCCGCGGTTGAATCGCTCCCGGTGCAGCCGGGGCATCATTCGCATTCACGCCTCGATCGCCGCCCAGTGCCGTATTCCCCGAATAGCCAATTTCAATCGCATCGTTGCGCCCCAATTGCTGCGACAGATGCAGGGAACGCAGTTGCGAATAGCCCACTCCGAAGTCGTTCGTCACCGAACCATAGTTCGGCGGCGGCGGCGTACCGGCTACCGCGCGCGGGAACGGATTGTCCCACGTAATCGGCAGCGCGCCTGGATTGGCGATGAACGTATTGATGATCGCCCACGGCGGATTGCTCCCCAACCGGAACAGCGCCAGGTTCATCGTGTAGTTATAGTAGATGCCGTATCCGCCGCGGATCACTGTCTTGTCCGATCCGAACGGACGCCATGCAAACCCGAATCGCGGCGCCAGGTTGTTCCAATCCTTCGGATAGAACGGTGTCCCGGCCTGCATCGGAATCGGCGATCCAGTGGCGAAATCAAATCCGGTTACCTCGCCCCGCGCATCGTGTACCGGCGTGCTCGGCTCCCATCGCAGCCCCATGCTCAACGTCAGCTTCTGGCTTACCCGGAAATCATCCTGCACGAACAGCCCGATGCGATGATTCCGCATGCGGATGGTCCATGCCCGGTCGCCCACCGTGGTCTGCTGCGGCAATCCCAGCAGGAAGTCCCCCACCGAGTTCCGCGATCCCACCGGATTCGTGTTCTCAAAATTGAATTGCCCGCGCACCGTCAATCCCTGCGTCCGGTCTGAGCGCACCTGCCGCACATCAAACCCGGCCTTGATCGTGTGCTTCCGCCGCGTGATCGAAATGTTGCTCGACAACTGGTACAGATTGTCCGGCTGGATCAGCGGATTGTTCGTCAAATCGCCTACCGCCGAGTATCCGGCGATCGCAATCCACGGGAACCCGTTCGTCTGTCCCTTCGCCGGAATCCCTGGAATGCCCAGTTCGTTCAGAATGTTGAAGTCCGTGTTCTCCCGCGGATCGGCCTGGAAAATGAAGCTCCGATTATAGGAAGCGCGCGTTTCTTGCACAATCGACGGTGTCCAGATGCGCGTGTAGCCCGCCACCACGTTATAGGCCTTCAGACCGGTACGCCGCTGGAACCCCGGGAAAAACAGCGGATCCGGCCTGTCCCGGTTGTCATACGCGCCCCGCGCAAAGAACAGGTCCTTCGTCGTGAAGCGGTGATCCAGCCGGTGGATCGTCGAATTGCTCATCGTCGTCACCGGCGCCAGAACCTCGTAATTGAACACCTGCCCCGGCCTGTTCACCAGCGGAAAATAAGGCAGAATCTTCAGCGATTGCGATCGGATCCGGCTCGTCGGAATAATATTCCCCGCAAACGGCTGCCCGTTCAACGGGTCGATGGCTGCCGTCGTATTTGGCGCGCCTGTCGATGTGCGGCTCAGATTCCCCGCGCGCAACTCGTCCGTCGGCATCGTAAACCGCCCGAACTGCTCCTGCCGGATGCGGATTCCTTCAAAATTAGAGAAGAAGAACGTGCGGTCCCGCCCATCGTACACTTTCGGAATGTAGACCGGTCCACCTATCGTCCCGCCAAACTGGTTCTGCCGCAGCTTCGGCTTCGTTGTCGGGAAGAAGCCACGGGCATCCATCTTGTCATTGCGCAGGAAGTTGAATAGCGTCCCATGCACGCTGTTCGTCCCCGACTTCGTCACGATATTGATGTTCGCGCCGGATTGAAATCCGAACTCCGCCGAATACGCCCCAGCCTGAATCTTGAACTCCTGTATTGCGTCCACTGACGGGTTGAACGAGTTCCAGTTATAGAAGCCCACGTTCATGCTCGCCCCGTCCAGGTTCCATTCGTTATCCGTATCGCGCGCTCCATGCGCCCACACGGCAATCCCGCCGGCCAGAAAGTTCTGCAGCGTCGCTCCGCCTGGCACTCCGCTTTGCACGTTCGGCGTCAGCAAGGCCAGCGAATTGAAGTTGCGCCCATTCAGCGGCAGTTCCACCACGCGCTTGTTGTCAATCACATCGCCATATACCGCGTCTTCCGTGTTGACGATTGGCACTTCCGCGCTCACGTTCACCGATTCCGCCACGCTACCGGTCTGCAACGTCACATCCAGGCGCGCTCGTTGCGCCACCTGCAACACGATCCCTTCGTTCACTTCCGTTCGGAAGCCGTTCGCCGACACCGTCAACTCCCACTGCCCGATGGGCATGTTCGTCAGGATGTAGTTCCCGTCCGGGTCCGTCGACCCTTCGCGAATCTGGTTCGTCGCCACGGCTTTCGCCTTGATGGCGGCGTTGGGGATAACCCCGCCCGATGCGTCGCGGACAGTGCCCACGATGCTGGCAGTGGTAGTCTGTGAAAAGGTTGGTGTTGTCGACAGGAAAAGTGTCAGTCCAATGGCGAACCGTAACATATGGCAGCCTCCCAGGCAGAGCGGTATGCTTTGGAAGTTATGCTACTTGCAGACCGGTATGCATGTCAAGACAAAAAATCGGGATTGACACTGGCAACCCTGTTGACTTCTAATGAGAAAGCCCGGTCTGACCACGTTGCCTAGCAAATGAATACTCAAGATGCCTCTTGTCCCAGCGTCCCTTTGCAGCTGCGTTCCGTCCTTACTGAGGAAATCGAGCGCGGCCTCTACGGAGATGCCGGAAAACTCCCTTCCGAACGAGCCTTGGCCGATCGTTTCGCCGTCTCCCGCACCTCCGTGCGCGAGTGCCTCAACATCCTTGTCAAGGATGGCCTCCTCGTCCGCATCGTCGGTAAGGGAACCTTCATCGCCTCGGCCCCTAACATACCGGTCTCCTCGCCAGCCGGTGCCCGCAACCACTTCGCCTTCTTAATCGGGCAGAATATCTATCAATTCGTCCAGCCCGGCTATACCCGCATCCTCATCGGCGCCGAACAGGCCTGCCGCCAACAAGGCTATCGCCTCCTCTTCCACACCGTCACCGACGAAGAAACCGACCCCAAACTCCAACTGTCCCCCGGAGACGGCATCCGCGGCTGCCTCGTCGCCGGCGGCCTCCGCAAAAAATCCCTCGAGCGCATCCTCGATTGGGGCGTCCCCGTCGTCCTCACGGATCTTGTCGTCGATGGCAACACCAGCGCCGTCGGCCCTGACTATGCCAGCGGAACCCGCCAAGCCCTGGAACACCTCGTTGGCCTCGGCCACCGCAAAGTCGGCTTCGTCGGCTTCCCCAATTCCGAAAAATATCAGACCTTCTGGCGTAAGTTGGAGAAACTCGATCTGCGCTACAACCCGCATTGGGTCCACTTTCTGCAATTGCCCGACGTCGAGCCCGGCATCCTCGCCGGTTACCACGCCATGCAATCCATCCTCGCCGCCGGTTCCTTGCCCACCGCTTTCCTCGCCACCAATGACTTGGTCGCCATGGGCATGATCGAAGCGCTCAAACTTGCTGGCATCGCCGTTCCCAGGGAAATCAGCATCATCGGCTATGACGACCTGGGACGCGATCAGAATCCGCCGCTCACCACCATCCGTTCCCATCCGGAAGAGGTCGGCCGCCGTGCGGCGTTGATGCTCATTGAGCAATTGGATGGCGACCCTGCCCCCAGCCGCGTCGCAGTCCCCACCGAATTGATCGTGCGGGGTTCCACGGCGCCACCCCATACCACTTGAGGAGGTTAGTTCAGATGAAATGGGATCAGTCGCGGGCCATGCTTCAGCGCTCTCGCCAATCACTGGCGGGCGGCGTCAGCAGCCCGTTCCGGGCCAAAGCGCCGGTGCCGCTGTTTTTTGAGGATGGCAAAGGCGCTCACCTCTGGGATGTCGATGGCAACGAATACATCGACTACCAACTCGCCTGGGGCCCCATGATCCTCGGCTACTCCCACCCTGCCATGGTCGCCGCCCTCAAGCAGCAAGTGGAAAAACCGCTCAGCTACGGAGCGCAGCACGCCCTCGAAATCGCCGTCGCCGAAAAAATCCAGCAGATGGTCCCCTGTGCGGAGCGCGTCGCCTTCACCTCCAGCGGCAGTGAGACGGTGCAACTCGCCCATCGCCTCGTCCGCGCCTGCACTCGCCGCCCCAAAATCCTCAAGTTCGAAGGCCACTACCACGGATGGATGGACGGAGCCCTCCACAGCTACAAGCCCCAGGAAAACGAAACCGGCCCCCTCGAAGCCCCCTGCCCCGTCCCCGGATCGCGCGGCCAGGTCGCCAACGCTGCCGACAACGTCGTCGTCTCCCCCTGGAACAACCTCGATGTCCTCTCCAGTATCCTCAAGGCGCACGCGGGTGAAATCGCCGGCATCTTCCTCGAACCCGTCCTCTGCAACAGCGGTTGCCTCATGCCCGCCCCCGGCTACCTCGAAGGCGTCCAATCCCTCGCCCGCGAGCACGGCTGCCTCCTCGTCTTCGATGAAGTCATCACCGGTTTCCGCATCCATCCCGGCGGCGCTCAGCAGCACTTCGGCGTAACGCCAGACCTGGCTACCTTCGGCAAAGCCGTCGGCGGAGGCGTCCCGCTTAGCGTCGTCGCCGGCAAAGCCGAACTGATGGAACAGATGTTCACCGGCGGTGTCGTCTTCGGCGGCACCTTCAATGGCAACCCCTTCTCGCTCGCCGGAGCCAATGTCTGCCTCGACGAACTCAGCCGCGACGACGGCGCTGCTCTCCGCCACGCCAACCGCATGGGCGAACGGCTCATGCAGGGCATCCGTGATCTTGCCGCCCAACACGGCCAATCCCTCCGCGTCACCGGCTTCGGCGCAGCCTTCTATTTGCACTTCACCACGCTCCCGGAACTCCACGATTACCGTGATACCTTGAAGGACAATCGTGATCTGTTGCAGCGCTTCCTTTTTGCGGCCATGGCCGAAGGTGTCATCCTCGTCCCCGACGGCCGTGTCTATGTGTCCGCAGCCCACACGGAGCAAGACATTGCCGATACTCTGCAACGCCTGGAACGCGCTTTCGCCAATCTCTAAACTGGCGCTGCTGCTCACTGCGGCTCTGCACCTGCCCGCCGTCACGGCCGATTTCGCCCGCGACGTCCAGCCCATTCTGCACACCCGCTGCGGCGGCTGCCACGGTGCCGAAAAACCCCAGGGCGGACTCTCCGTCTTCACCCGTGCAGCCCTACTCAAAGGCGGCACGCACGGCCCCGCCGTCTTCGCCGGATCCAGCGCCAAAAGCCTCCTCATCGCCCGAGTCACCGCCAACGGTCCTACCCGCATGCCTATGGGGCAGGCGCCACTCACCGAACGCGAAATCGCTGTCCTCAAAGCCTGGATCGACGCCGGAGCCGAATGGAACCCCAACGGCCAGCCGCTCCAAGGCCAGATCCCCGTCGCCCCGCGCCGACCTGCCGTCCCAGCAAACGGCCACGCGCATCCCGTCGATGCCTTCCTCGCCGCCTATTCCAAAACCAAAGCCGTCGAACTTCCCCCGCTTGCCTCCGATGCAGTCTTCGCCCGCCGTGCCTACCTCGATCTCACCGGCCTCCCACCCTCGCCCGAAGAGCAAACCGCCTTCGCTCGCGATTCCAGCCCCACCAAACGTAGTCAACTCATTGACCGCCTTCTTCAGAACCGCCGCCCCTACGCCGAACACTGGATCACGCTTTGGAACGACCTGCTGCGCAATGAAGACGGTGTCGCCTATCCCGGCGAGACCCGCACATGGATCACCGATTGGCTACTCCGCGCCCTCGAAACCAACCTGCCCTACGACCGCATGGTGCGTTCTCTCCTCAACCCCACCGAAACAGACGCACCCAAGGGCTTCCTCGCCGGCATCAATTGGGGCGGTGATGTCAGCGGCAGCCAATCCGTACCCATGCAGGCCGCGCAAAACAGCGCCCAGATCTTCCTTGGAGCCAATCTCAAATGCGCCTCCTGCCACGATAGCTTCGTCAGCCGCTGGAAACTGGCCGACACCTTCTCCCTCGCCGCCTTTTTCTCCGACAAGCCGCTCGAACTCACCCGCTGTGAAATCAAGACCGGCGTCACCGCGCGGCCTACGTTCCTCTTTCCCGAACTCGAACGCGAATCCTCCGCGCTCCAAGGCCGCGAGCGCGCCGCCGCCCTCTTCACCTCGCCCAATAACGGCCGCTTCACCCGCACCATCGTCAATCGCTACTGGCGCCAACTGCTTGGCCGTGGCCTCGTCGAACCCGTCGACGATCTTGATAACCCCGCCTGGGACGCCGATCTCCTCGATTGGCTCGCCTCCGACTTCGCTGATCACGGCTACGACCTGCATCACCTCCTCCGCCGCATCATGACCTCGCGCGCCTACCAGGCCGTCTCCATCGACGAAAGCGAAGCCACGAACTCAGCCTTCGTCTTCCGCGGCCCCCTCTCCCGCCGCCTCACCGCCGAGCAATTCCTCGACGCCATCGGCGCCATCACCGGGGAATGGAAGCTCTATGACCGCCAGCAGGGAAAGCCCGCCAGCTACGAACGCCAGTGGCGCTTCCGCTCCGATCGCCTCACCCGAGCCCTCGGTCGCCCCGATCGCAGCCAGGTCAACACCACCCGCACCGATGAATCCACCACCCTCCAGGCCCTCGAACTCGTCAACGGTGAAATCTTCGCCACCCATCTCCGCCGTGCCGCGCAACGCCTCATCGCCCCTCCACCCCCGGCGCCGGCCAACCTCTTTGACTCCGGCTTGATCAAAGCCATCCCCGCCACCATCGACATCGATATCACCAACGTCTCCCGCCTCTGGCTGGTGATGGAAGACCTCGGCTCCTACGATCCGCCCAAAGTCATCGCCGGCTGGATGAAGGCGCAGTTCACCGGCCCCCAGGGCACCGTCCGTCTCATCGATCTCCCCGTGCCCGCCGGTGCCTCCATCCGCAAGCTCACCTCGAAGGGCGAACCGCACGAATCCCTCGCCGCCACCCCCTTCTGGAAAGGCTCCTTCGATATCGCCAACCGCGGCTTCACCCGCTTTCAGGCCACGGTCGCAGTTGACGAAATCAGCCTCCGCTCCGAGACCACAGGCAAGGTCCGTTTCTTCGTCTTCGCCGACGAGCCCGACGCCAAGCGCCTCCTCCGTGTCACCGAAACCACGCCCACTCCACAGCCTCCGCGTCTCACTGGCAACCCTCTGGTCACCCGTCTCTTCCGCCACGCCCTCGCGCGCGACCCCATCCCCGCCGAGCGCCGCAAAGCTACCGAACTACTCGCGCAGGGAGCCGCTGGTCTCGAAGACCTCCTCTGGACCCTCTTCCTCTCTCCCGAGTTTCAGTTGATTCCATAAGGACCACCACGATGCAGCCAGCCACCCGCCGCCACTTCCTCCACCGCTCGGCAGCACTCACCGCCGCCACGCTCGCCGCCGGCCGTCCCGATGCCTTGTGGAGCCAGCACACGCCCCGTCCGCAGCCCACCGCCGATACCGTCATCCTCTTATGGATGGGTGGCGGCATGGCCCAAACCGACACCTTCGATCCCAAACACTACCTCCCCTACGAGCCCGGCCTCCGTTCCGCCGATGTCCTCAGCACCTTCCCCTCCATCGACACCGCCGCCGATCCCGTAAAACTCACCCAAGGCTTGGAAAACATCGCCACCGTCATGGATCGCGGCATGGTGATTCGCAGCGTCGTCCCGCCAGACCTCGGCCGCCTGCTCCACAGCCGTCATCAATTCCACTGGCACACCGGCTATGAGCCGCCACAGAGCGTTGCCGTGCCCCACCTCGGAGCCATCATCGCCCGCACTCGTCCGCCCGATCGCCCCGACATCCCCGGCTTCGTCGATATCGGCCAAACCATCGAAGGCAACCCCGACGCCGAGACGCTCAAGGTCTTCCACAGCGCCGGCTTCCTCGGCAGCGAATTCGCCCCGTTCCTCATCCCCGATCCGCGCGACGCCGTCTCCGCCATGCGCCCTCCTGCGCATATGACGCCTCTCCGCTTCCGCAACCGCTTGGAAACCTACCGGGCGATGATGAAAAACAGCTCTCTCCTCCGCCAAGCCGGCCAGTATCATCAGGAATCGCTCCTCCGCTCCGTGGAGAACGCCCATCGCCTCCTTGAATCCCCCGCCGCCAAAGCCTTCGATCTGTCGCTGGAGCCAAAGAAAACCTACGACATCTACAACACCAGCCGCTTTGGGCTCGGCTGCCTCCTCGCCCGAAGGCTCACCGAAATCGGCGTCCGCTTCATCGAAGTCACCACCGAGTACATGCCATTCCAGCGTTGGGACACCCACGCCAACGGCCACGAACGCCTGATTGAAATGAAGAAAGAAATCGATGCCCCCATCGCCCAACTGGTGCGCGATCTGCACGAGCGCGGCTTGCTCAAACGCACTCTCATCCTCGTCGCCAGCGAGTTCGGCCGCGACATGATGACCGAAGGCAAGCCCGAGCGCTTCATCGCCAACGACGGCACCATCCAGGTCCCTGAACGCATGTCCGACCCCCGTCATTACGGCATGCACCGCCACTTCACCGGAGCCCAAAGCGTTCTCGTCTTCGGCGGCGGCATGAAGCAGGGGATCGCCTACGGCAAGACGGCCGACGAGCGTCCCATGCGCGTCATCGAAAAGCCCGTCTCGCTCGTCGATCTCCAGGCGACTATCCTCCACGCCGCCGGTGTCCCGCCTGATCTCGCCTACACCTATGAGCAGCGGCCCGTCTACGTCACCAAGGATGGCAAGGCCAAGCCCGCCCTGGACCTATTCGCCTGAACTGCCCCCGCGCAGCCGCTTCCACAATTCCGCCAGTTCCTCCACGCTCAATTGCTCCGCCCGCATTCTGCCTTCCGGCAAATCACTCTCCGTTAACCCGCGCAAATGCGCCGCCAGATTGTTCCGCAGCGTCTTCCGCTTGTGCTCGAAGCACCACCCCACAAACCGCAGGAAATCGCCAACATCGGAGACCGGAGGAGCATGTGGAGTCAGCGCCACCACCATCGACTCCACCTTCGGCGGCGGCTCAAAAGCCCCCGGCCGCACGGCAAGCACCTTCTTCGCCGTAGCCAGCGCCTGCGTCCGCACCGAAAGATACCCGTAATCCGTGCTCCCGGGCTTCGCCATCAGCCGCAGCGCCACTTCCTTCTGCATCAGGAACACCGCCCGCAAACACAGCGGCCCAAGCCGCAGAGTCTTGTCCAGAATGGGAGAAGTAATGTAATAAGGGAGATTCCCGGCAACCACCGCCGGCCCCCACTGCCCCAGGTCGATCCGCAGTACGTCCCCTTCCACCACCGTCACCCGCTCATCCCCCGCATACCGCTCGCGCAATTGCCCGGCGAGTTCTCCATCCAATTCCACCAGCACCAATCGCCGCACCCGTGGCAGCAAGTGCTCCGTCAACGCGCCTCGCCCCGGCCCGATCTCCACCACCAGCGGTGTCTCTTCCGGACACACCGCGAGTGCAATCTTCTCTAAAGCGGGTTGCGAATGAAGGAAATGCTGCCCGAGCCGCTGGCCCAATGCTTAGCCCTTTACGTCGATGAACGAGCGTCGGAACGAGAGCCGCACTTTCCCTGCTGTCGGTTGCCCGAAAGCCAGCGCCGGAGTGAAGCGCGCAAACAGAAGCGTGTTCTCAATCTCCCGCTTCAATTCCTCGCTCTCCGTGCCTTGCGGCAGCGTATAGTCGATCACCTGACCCTGATCGTCAATCGTCACTTCCACCAGAAATTCCTGGTCGGCAAACGCAAATGGAGCCACGCTCTTCACCGTCGGCTCCTGGTACAGCGCCGTCGGCACATCTTCCAGCACTGTTCGTGCTGCTGCCACCGGATACGTCGGAACCAGCATGCTGAACAACACCATCGCCGATACCATCCCGCCGGCAAATGGAATCGCCAGTGGACGCATCAGATTCTCCATCCGGATTTGCACTGCCTGCCAGGCGAATCGTACCGGATTCACCTTCCCGATCTCAGCCCGCCGCCGCGCGCTCTCCGCCGCCGCCATGCTCTGCAGCCGCACCGATAAGTGCGCTGGAGGTGTCCGCAGCGGTAGCCGCTTCACCAGACTCCGCGCCTGCTCCAGTTGCTCGTACTGCTCCTTGCAACGGCTGCATTCGCGGATGTGCACCGATACCTCACGGCGTTCGGCGTTCGGCAATACGCCGTCCACGTACGCCGACAGCAACCGGCTCAACCGCGTGCACGGTTTCGGGGACAGGAATGCCAATGGAAATGCCATAAAATTATTCCACCACCTGGGGCTTGAAGCGAACCGATGTCTCCGGTTCCAGCCGCCCTGTTAGCGTCCGCCGCAGGGCTTCCCGCCCGCGTAGGATACGTGATTTGACCGTTCCGATGGATACTTGCAGAATCTCCGCAACTTCCTCGTAGCTCATGTCCTCCATATCGCGCAATATGATCGCTGGACGGAATACTTCACTCACTTCCGTAAGCGCCTGTTCCACCAGCGCCCGAGTCTCCGTCCCTACTGCCAGATCAAATGGAGATCGGCCCGGATCGCTCAGCACGTCCTGATACGAACGGCTGCCTTCTTCTTCCGCTTCCAGGCCTATCTCCCGCTTCCGGTGGCGCTGAAACCAGCGCCGGTGATTGTGCGCCTCGTTCACTGCGATGCGGTAAATCCAGGTCTTCAGACTGCTGCTGCCCCTAAATGTTCCGACATTGCGGAACACCTTGAGAAACACTTCCTGCACCACATCGCAGGCGTCGGAAGGATCTTCCATGAGACGGTATACCAGGTTGTACACCGGTTGCTGGTAACGCGAAACTAACGCTTCAAAAGCGTTTTCGTCCCCGTTCCTCAGCCCATCGAGTAGCCACACCGGGTCTGCTGGAGCCGGTTGCTCCATCGTCGGGTCCATCGGAAAGCTGACAGTCGTGTCTGCCACCGTACGCCTCTATCTCAGATTCTACTCCCGAAATCCGTGGCTGTCTCTATAGACACCACCCCGTCCCGGAAAGTTCCCTTCGTCGATAGAACGCTCCCTTACGCCGTTGCGCTGGCTTCACGTTCTTCCACCGCTGCCGGCGAAGCCGTGTTGCCCTTCTCAATGGCATCCACTTGCTCTCGTAACGCCTGTTGCGAGGCGCCCACGTCCGCTGACCGCATACCGTCCAACATCCGCCGGCACCGCTCCGAAAGCTTCCCGGCATCGTCGCCATTCAGCTTTCCAAACGCGAACAGCGGCGTCGTCAATTGGTCCAGTATCCGTACCAGCACACCATTCCCAGTCGATTCCCACACCTTCGCGTGGAACCGGCGCGCACTGGCGACCTCGTTGCTATGATCCATATTCGAAACAATTCCAGACAGATCCAGCAGTAAATCCTGCGAGGCTTGCCCCGATTGTTCCCAGATTCTGCTCTCCAGTGTCAGCCAGATGCTAGCCCGGTTTTGTACATCCTCCCGGCTCAGGCTCGTGACTGAAGTGCTCCGGTTCGGGGTCCTTACCACCAAACCGTAGTGCTCCAAGTGCGATAGCGCTTCACGCACCGTCGCTTGACTCACGTTCATATTCTTCGCAAGCCCAAGTTCGCGCAAAACTTGGCCGGGTTTCAGCTCCCCGCTGAAAATGGCTTCCCGGATACTTTCAGCCACTTGCGCGCTCAGCGATTCTGCTCGGACGGGTTGTAAAGAAGACATAGGTTCATCCTGCACAGCATTTTTTTGTGCCCCTTTTGTAGGATCGTTCCTACACTAACCCCTTGCATCCAATATAACCCAAATCTCTCATTTTGCCAGCAGGAAATATTAACGTCTTTCAATGATCGTCACCGGGTCCTTCAATCGGAAGCTGATCCGCGTCTCCGCGGCCAGCACAACCGGCTTCCCACGGGTGGCCAGCACCGTCCCTGCTCCGGCCGCCCCGCCCGCCCCGGCGCCCGTCGCCGCGCCCTTCCCTCCACCGAAGATTGCGCCCAGTGCCGCTCCGATTCCGGCCCCCACCGCTACTTTCGTCGCATCGCCCCGCGTATCTTTTTCCCCTTCTTTCTCCCAGGCAGCAGTGCGGATCGGCACCCGCTGCCCGTCGGAAGTCGTCAGCCGCGTCAGTTCAATCGAAAGGTGTGACAGGCCTTTTACCCGTCCCGCCTGTACCGTCGACACCACCCGTCCTTCAATCGCTGCTCCCCGTTCGGCAATCACGAATCCGTCCACCACCAGCGGCTGGTCCAGCGTCGCCTGGAACGACTGGCCATCCTCCAGTTTGCTGGAATCCAGTGTCTGCGCCAGCCGGATCGGAATCGTCGTCCCCCCCGACACCGTCACCGAATTCGGCTCCGCCGGTTTCGGCGGCTCCTTCGGCTTCATCGGCGTGAATGCCGGCTTGGGCGCTTCCGCCGTTACTGCCGGCGCGGGCGGTTCTACCGGAGCGGGCGGTGCTTGGGGCGGTGCAACCGGCGGCGCAACCACAGCCTGTACAGGAGCCTCCGCGGGTCCACGTTCCGGCACACGTACCACGTCACTCTTTACAACTCCCGGTTCTTTCTTTGCTTTCCGCACCACTGGTGCAGGTGCAGGTGCAGGTGCCGCCACCGCCGGAGGTTCTACCGCTGGAGTGGGAGCCGGCGCCGCTACCGGGGGATTCACTGGAGCCGGAGCTACCGCCTGTACCGGCGTGGGTGCCGCTTCCGGAGACGCTTCCTTCTCACTCGTACCCCGCATCGCCACAAACGCAATCGTTCCCGCCAGCAATGCTCCGCCCGCAAATGCGACTAAGGTCTTCATCTCCGGCCTCCTATCTCTTACAACGTACCAGGGCCGGTGTCAGTTTCCTCTAGCTTTTAAACAGTGGCGCCAGCGAAACCAGCGTCAATCCCGCCACAAATAACAACAGCATCAACGCGATCAACCCCTTTACCTTCCCCTGCGCCCCCGCAAACTCCTTCCACACCAGCAGCCCCCACAACGCGCTGACCATGGTCGCCCCTTGGCCCAGCGCATAGCTCACTGCCGGACCCACCTGCACGCTCTTCGGTGCGCTCGCCGCCACAAAATTCGCAATCGCTCCCGTGCACCACAATATCCCGCCCAATACCCCCAGCAAATGTTGATTCCGCGTCCCCTTGAAATACGCCCCGAAATCCACGCTCTTGCCGTGGATCGGCAGATTCATGAAGTAAATATTGAACACGAACGTTGAGCCGAATACGCCAATCGCGAAAAAGAACGCCACCGCGTACGGCCCCAGCCCGATATCCCCCACCTTCGAAAGCTCCACCACCGGGTAGAATGACCCCATCAGCACACCGCTGATTAGACTCACCACAATTCCCTTTGTCCCGCCTTTCACTTTCTTCCCGGTGGCCTCTGCCTGCGCCTTGCTGTGCGCTCCATAAGCCAGCGCGTCCAACACAATCGCCACAATCACCAGCCCTACTCCAGCGAACAGAAACGTAGGGCTCCCTTGCGGATTCAAATAGTAGTTCCACACCACTCCAATCACCAGCGCCAGCCCGATCCCCACCGGAAAGGCGACCGCCATCCCCGACAACGAGATCGCTGCCACCAGCAGCATGTTTGCCAGATTGAAAATCGCTCCGCCCGCCAACGCGTATCCCAACTGCCGCTTCCCTGTAACCGATACGTTGTCGACAAACGAAAGCTCTGTCCCCATCTGCCCTAATGTGAACGCGGCAACCACCGCAGCCAGCACCACTCCGAACGAATAGTCAAAATAGAACAGCTCAAACCGCCACTTGCCCGTCATTTTGAACGTGTTCGCCCATGATCCCCAACAGATCATTGAGAGAATGGCCAGCAGCAAAGCAGCCCAATAGGTAGTTGGCAGAATCATAGTGCTTTTGAAGCCTGAGATTACAATGCCGAAGGACTTGCGGTCAAGCGAACCCCTACCGCGGCTGGGAGAGGCGTCATCCAGTCTCATCCAAAAACTACCTCTGTGTTATACTCATCATGGATGCTACTAGCCAATCCGCTCATGCGGAGGACGACCGAACTGGACAGCACAACAAGCATCCGCCCTTCCGCCGAATTTCTTCAGGTGACCAAATCCCGAAAGAATGAGAGTTAGCATTCCGATTACTCGCGGCATTGAATCCCTGTTTGGGACCCGTGACGAGAATATTCGCGTTCTCGAAGCCGGACTTGGAATCCGCGCCACAATGCGCAACGATAACTTGGAAATCGAAGGAGAAGAGCCCGGCGTTCGCCGCGCTGAAGAGATCCTTTCCGATTATCAGCAGTTGATCCAGGAGGGCACCGTCTTCACCAACGGCTCCCTCAATAGCTACCTCCGCGTTGCCACCGGAGACGTCAGCGTTAACTTCCGCGCCCTCGTCCAAAGCAGTAAACAGCGCTCCTTCGGTAAGAAAATGCTCGCCCCCAAGAGCATCAACCAGCAGCGCTACTTTGAGGCCATTGAACGCAACGACCTCGTCTTCGGCATCGGCCCCGCCGGCACCGGCAAAACCTACCTCGCCGTCGCCCTCGCCGTCTCCGCCCTCCTCAATAAACGGGTCAGCCGCATCATCCTCACCCGCCCCGCCGTCGAAGCTGGCGAACGCCTCGGCTTCCTCCCCGGCACCCTCCAGGAAAAGATCGATCCCTACCTCCGCCCCCTTTATGACGCGCTCTACGATATGATCGAGCCGGATAAAGTGGAAAAACTCCTCGAACGCAGCACCATCGAAGTCGCCCCCCTCGCCTTCATGCGCGGCCGCACTCTCAACGACAGCTTCATCATCCTCGACGAGGCCCAGAATTGCACTCCCGAGCAAATGAAGATGGTGCTCACCCGCCAGGGCTTCAACTCCAAAACCGTCGTCACCGGCGATCTCACCCAAATCGATCTCCCCACTCCCCGCCGATGCGGCCTCCTCGAAGCCTCCGAAGTTCTTCGCGGCATCGACGGCATCAGCTTCGTCTACTTCGACGAAAAAGACGTTGTCCGCCACTCCCTGGTCCAACGCATCGTGAAAGCGTACGAAAAATACCAGGAGCAATCTCAGGAACGCCAACTCACTCTCAAGCTGAATGTGCCCCCTGAGCCCGCCGACACACCAGCAGGCGAGTGATCCCCTCCCATGTCTCCCGAAGGCAGTAGTGTTCTCTTTTCCCGTTGTCCTCGCGGGCTCGATCGCAAACGCGTCCGCGCCTTCCACCACCGCCTCGTCACGGAAGTGACCCTCGGTGTTCCCTTCACCTGCCTCCTCTCCAACGACGCTGAACTGCAGCGCCTCAACCTCCAGTTTCTGAACCACGACTACCCCACCGACGTCCTCTCCTTCCCCAGCGGCCAAGCCTTCCACCTCGGCGATCTCGCTATCTCTGTCGACCGCGCCAAACAACAAGCCGCCGAATTCGGTCATTCCCTCGAAGAGGAGATTGAAATCCTGATGCTGCACGGAGTGCTCCACCTCCTCGGCATGGATCACGAAGCCGATCGCGGAGCCATGGCCCGTAAAGAAACCGCCTGGCGCAAAAAACTCGGCCTCGCCTCCAGCCTCATCGCCCGCACCCGGAGAACCCGGTGACACTCCTCCTCCTCGTTGCGCTTCTTGCCATCAGCGTCGTCGTCGTTGCCGTCAGCTTCGTTCATCTCCTCTGCCGCGAAAGCCTCCGCATCACCGCTCGTGAACTCCCCTCGCTCGCCTTCTACCGCGGCACCCTCCAGGAAAAGATCGGCCTCGACGCCGAAACCGGAGCCCTCGCCTTCAGCCTCATCCGCCACTTCGGCTTGCTCGCCCTCGCCGTCGTCACCCTTGCTGTCGTTCTTCAGGGCAGCAGCAAAGTCTGGCTCTCCCTCATTGAAGCCTTCCTCTTCTCCTCCGTCCTCATGCTGGCCACCAGCTACGTCGCGCCGCGCTTTCTCTATCGCAATACCAACGCCACTTGGTCCATCGCCTTCTTCCCCCTCTTCCGCCTCCTCGCCGTCATCGCCAAGCCGATGATCGCCACCCTCGACTTCTTCCAAAGCATCGCCGACCTCGGCGATCAGGCCCCCCAGAATCAGGAGGAGCCCACCGCCGAAGAGCACATCGATGCCTTCATCGAAGCCGGTAAGGAAGAAGGCATCATCGAGGAAGACGATAGCCGCCTCATACACTCCGTCGTCGCCTTTGGCGACAAGACCGTCCGCGAGGTCATGACTCCCCGGCCGAACGTCGTCGCCATCTCCGCCGACCGCACCCTCGAAGACATGCGCCAACTCGTCATCAATGAGCAGTATTCGCGTATCCCCGTCTACGAAGGCACCATCGACAACCTCATCGGCTTCGCCCACGTCCGCGATATGTTTGAGCTCGACGCCCAGCAGCGCGCCACCCGCCAGGTGCGCTCCCTCATGCGCAATCTGCCCTGCGTTCCCGAAACCAAACCCGTCAAAATTCTCCTCCGTGAGATGCAGCGCGAGAGCGTCCACATGGTCGGCGTCGTCGACGAATACGGAAACACCGCCGGAATCGCTACTATGGAAGATCTGGTGGAAGAGATTATCGGAGAAGTCCGCGATGAGCACGAGCCCGGCGTCGATGCTGTCCCTGAAGACAATGGCGCGTTTCTCGTGGCCGGTAATTTTGACCTCGACAACCTGAAGCAACTCCTCGACTTCACTCCCGAAGAGGAAACCGAGGCGACTACCGTGGGCGGCCTGATGACCGAATGGCTCGGCCATGTCCCCAAAGTCGGCGAACAGGTCTCGAGGGAAGGAATCTGCCTCGAAGTTGTTGCTAGTGACGATCGCCGCGTCGAACGCGTGCGCATCCGTAAATCAGAGAACGGTACCGAATGAAACAACCTCACGTCTCCGGCTTTGTCTCCATCGTTGGACGTCCGAACGCCGGAAAATCCACCTTGATGAATGCCCTCCTGGATACCAAAATTGCCATTGTGGCCGACAAGCCGCAGACCACCCGGCACGTCATCCAGGGTGTCTACACTGACCCCGGCGCGCAAATTGTCCTCCTCGATACGCCCGGTATCCTGGATCCGAAAAATCGCCTCCACCACCGCATGAATGAGCGCGTCAAAGAGGCACTCCAGGGCCGTGAGCTCATCCTCTTCTGCGTCGATGCCTCGCGCCCCTTCCAGCCCGAAGACGAATCCGCCCTCACCTGGCTCAATGGCCTCAAAACCCCCGTCTTCCTCGTCTTCACCAAAATCGACTTGCTCGAACGCAAGTCCGACCTCCTCCCCGTCATCGACGCCTACCGCGCCAAGCACGACTTCAACGAAATCATCCCCGTATCTTCCAAATTGGGCGACGGCATCATCCGCCTCCGCCGCGCCATCCTCGCCAAAATGCCCAAAGGCCCGCGCTACTTCCCCGAAGACTACATCACCAATCAGCCCGAACGCTTCCTCGCCGCCGAACTCATCCGCGAGCAGATCCTCAACCTCACCCATCGCGAAGTCCCTCACTCCGTCGCCGTCTTCATCGACAAGTGGGAAGAGGTGGAGCGCAAGGAAGGCGGCATGCTCACCCGCATCATGGCCACCATCCACGTCGAACGTCCCGGCCACAAAGGCATCATCATCGGCCGCGGCGGCGAAATGATGAAAAAGATCGGCACCGCCGCCCGCATGGAAATGGAAAAAATCCTCGACCGCAAGATCTTCCTCGAAGTCTTCGTCAAGGTCAGCGAAGAGTGGCGCGAGAAGGAAGAGTTCCTCAACGAACTCGATGCCACCGCTAAATCCTCCGCCGGCCCCGAGCCCCAGTAGCCCATGTCCCACGACAAGCTCACACTCCAGCAACTGCGCGAGTTGAGCAACCGCATGCCGTTCAACCGCAGTCTCGGACTGCGCATCGCCAAAGTCCACGCCGACGGCGTCACCATCGAAATCCCGATGCGCGACGACCTCCGCAACCTCGCCGGCTTACTCCACGGCGGCGTCAGCGCCACCATCGCCGATGCCGCCGTCGGCATCGCCATCCTCCGCCACTTCGGCGGCCGCCGCGCCTGCACCACCGTCGATCTCAAGATCAACTACTTCCGCCCCATCGCCGACGGCAAAATCATCGCCCGCTCCAAACTACTCCGCATCGGCCAACACCTCGTCGTCGGCTCCGTCGAACTCAAGGACACCCAAGGCAACCTCGCTGGCTTCGCCACCGCAACTTACATGCTGCTCGAAGCCTCCAACGTCAAAGGCTTCCCCGGCCGCAAAACCATCGCTGAGTAACATCTCATCAAAGGTCGGTCTCGATGGTCGCTCAAAACCCCCCAGGCCCCAGTCTGGGAAGGGGCCGGAAAGCTTACTTTGCTGTGGACTCCCTTCATCTGGTACGACAGAGAGAGCCAATGAAAAAGGCTCCCAGCACGCAGTCGTACGCCGCCCTCCTCAAGAGCATCAAGGAGCGGATTCAGACTGCCCAGGTGCGGGCGGCCGTTGCCGTGAACCAGGAGTTGGTTCTCCTCTACTGGGGGATCGGGAGGGAGATCCTTTTGCGGCAGGAGCAGGAAGGTTGGGGGAAGAACGTCATACCGCGCCTGTCAGCGGACCTATCCTCCGAGTTCCCCGCGATGAAGGGTCTCTCGCCCAGGAACCTCGGCTACATGAAGGCCTTCGCGGAGGCGTGGCCAGATGAGTCAATTTTGCAAGACCCTCTTGCAAAATTGACCTGGTTTCACAACCTCACCCTGCTGGAGAAGATTAAAAACCAAGAAGAGCGACTTTGGTATGCACGTGCAGCCATAGAGCACGGCTGGAGCCGGAACGTACTGGTCATCCAGATCGAAGCTGGACTTTATCGGCGTCAGGGAAAGGCGATAACGAACTTCAGCAAAGCACTCCCATCTCCCCAGTCCGACCTGGCCCAGCAACTTCTAAGAGACCCCTACAACTTCGACTTCCTAACGCTCACAACGGACGCCGACGAGCGAGACGTCGAGACTGGTCTGGTTGCGCACATCCAGAAGTTCCTTCTAGAACTCGGCACTGGCTTTGCATTCGTCGGCCGCCAGTATTCGCTTGAGATCGCAGGCGACGACTACCGGCTGGACCTTCTCTTCTACCACCTGAAGCTTCGTTGCTTTGTGGTGATCGATCTAAAGACCGGGCCATTCAAACCGGAATACGCCGGCAAGATGAACTTCTATCTCGCCGCAGTCGATGACATGTTGAAGCACCCGAGCGACAACCCCACCATCGGGCTGATTCTCTGCAAGAGCAAGAAGGAACTGGTTGTCGAGTACGCACTTCGCAACACGGCAACGCCAATGGGGATCGCGGAATTCAAGCATCTTGAAAAATTACCAGCCGATTTAAAGGGCAGCTTGCCATCAATTGAAGAGATCGAGGCTGAGTTGGCCTCGTCCGGAGACGAACTACGATGAAGGACATCGACGATTACCTCTCCCCGTTGAAGCCGTGCATTCTGCTGGCGGTGTCCAGGAGACTTCCTACTATCCTGCCCTCTAAAATCGCAGATCCCTCGAAGCCCACCCCCTCCCACTGCCATACATCCTGCTAAGTGTCTTTTCTTCAACCCGCAACTGACCGCCATCTTTCAGCGGAACTACGAAGATTGGTGGATTCTCTCTGACGTCACTCCTACACCGTTCAGCAAGCGCACTCGCTCGCTTTGCTTGCTAACCCGTTGCTACAACTCCCACGGTGATAGGCTAGGAGTGATTCCTGCCATGAAGAATCCCCGACGCCTCCACGCAACACGCCGCCGCTTTCTACAAGCAGGTTTCTCCACCATCGCCCTGCCGGCCCTCGAAGCCTTCGCCCCGCCTCAACCCCCGCCAACTCGCCCCCGCACCTTCGTTGCCATCGGCGCCTACCTCGGCTGGCACGCCCCCGCCTTCTACCCCAAGCAGACCGGCGCAGGCTATGAGATGCCACCCCTGCTCGAACCGCTCGCCGAGCACCGCGACCATTTCACCATCTTCTCCGGCCTCGATCACCGCGCCCCCAACGGCCACGACGCGTGGAACAACTTCCTCTGCGGAAAAACGCCCGGCTCCTACTCCCTCGATCAAATCATTGCCGACCGCATCGGCCAGCAGTCGCGGTTCCCGTCCCTCCATCTCATCGCCGGCGCCAGTGAGCACACCAACGGGCGCCAGATCAGCTACACCAAAGAAGGCGTCCCCCTCCCCGAAATCGAGCGCCCCAGCGTCCTCTACAAGCGCCTCTTCATGTCGCAAGCCGATCGCGCCCGCGTCGAATACGTCCTCACCAGCGGCAAAAGCGCCCTCGATGATGTCGTCGCCGACGCCAAGCGGCTTGAAGCCGAACTCCCCGCCTCTGACCGCGCCAAACTCGGCGAGTATTTCGAATCCGTCCGCGGCGTGGAAAAGCGCATGTCGCGCCAGATCGAGACCATTGACGATCCGGTTCCCCAGCCCGACTACAAACTCCCCGAAACCGATCCCATCACGCCCAATCTCATGATGGAAGCCGAGCAGGTCCTCTACGACCTCACAGCGCTCGCCATCCAAACCGAATCCACCCGCGTCATCACCTTCGGCCTCTACGGCCTTGGGCAAGTATTCACCATCGACGGCCAGCCGCTCTCGGCCGGCTATCACGCGCTCTCTCACCACGGCAACGATCCCGGCATGATGCGCGACCTCGTCAAGCTCGAGCGCTCCCACATGCGGCAACTCGCCGGCTTCCTTCGCCAACTGCGCGAGAAGAAAGACGCCCACAGCCGCCCCCTGCTCGACTCCACCATCGTCCTCGCCGGCACCGGAATGGGCGATGCCAGCCGCCACAGCAACCGCGATCTGCCCACGCTCGTGGCCGGAGGCGGATTCCAACACGGGCGCCACATCGCCATCGACCAGCGCGCCTCCGACGCGCCCTTGCTCGGCGACCTCTACGTGACCCTCATGCAGCGCCTCGGCATGGAGATCGGTGAGTTCTCCAACGCCTCTCGCAATCTGAACCACCTGTTCCTCTAAGCCATGAAAGGATACTTCGTCGTTCCAGCCTTGCTCTCGCTGTTACTCACGGCGCGAGCGGCCGAACCGCTGCCACCCGCCCTCGCCAAAACCATCCGCACAAGCTGCCTCGGTTGTCATGCAACATCCGTGCGCAAAGGTGGAGTCGACCTCGAACGCACCACCGTCGATTGGCACTCCCCCAAGGAGCGGTCCCTTTGGGAGCGCGCCCTCCGCGCCATCAATCAGAACCGCATGCCGCCACCGCCGTTGCCCCGCATGACAGCGCCCGAACGCGAAGCCCTATCCGCGCACCTCGGCGACAAGCTTACAAAGCATACACCGTTCGGCGGCGATGTCCCCCGCCGTCTCAACGGCGCAGAATACGAAGCCACCATCCGCGAGCTGTTCGACCTGCCGAAATTCCGCCTCCCCATGGGCTTCCCACCCGACACGCAGATGCACGGCTTCGACAACGTGGCCGCGGCATTGTCCATGTCCGCGCCCCTCATGGAAGCCTACGCCAACACCGCATGGGAGATCGCCGATACCGTCTTCCCGCCACCCGGCCGCAAGCCGCAAAAGCGCCAGTGGCACTCCCCACCTCAGGACATGGTGACCAGCTTCTCGGCCTCCACCGTGCGCGATGGCATCCTCCGCATGGCCTCGCGCGCTGAAGACATCATGCGAAGCTGCACCTGGCCGGCCCGCATCGAAATCATCGACTCCGGCGTCTACCGCATCACCCTCAAAGCCTCGCAATTCAAACCCCAACCCGGCCAGGCGATGACCCTCGAAGTGTACGCCCGCGAAATCGACGCCACCGATCGCTCCAAGATCCGCGCATTCCGCCGCCTCCACACCATGGAGGTCACATCGGAAACCCCGCAAACGTTCACCTTCGAAGCCGAGTTGTACGAAGGCCAGACCCCGCTCATCCGCTGGGCCAATGCCGAACTCGACCACACCAGTGAACAACTTCCCGCGCTCTTCCGCCAGCGTTTCGAACGCAATCCGCGCCTCCTCGCCGCCTACTTGCAGGCCTTGCATAACCCCGATGGCACACCGCGCTCACCCGCCCGCCTCCGCGGACGCAATGGCTACGACCTCATCAACCGCCTGATGCAGGACGACAAGCTCGACATGACTCACGCCACGCTCGATTCCGAGCGGACCAAACGCATGCTCACCATGATCGGTACCATCGGCGGCTTGAACAACCTGCACGACACCCTCGCTCACGAATACTTCGATCATGGTCCGTCGCTCCAGATCCACGATCTGGTGGTCGAAGGCCCGCTCGCCCCCGCCGAGGGCCCCAAGGACAAGAAGCGCAAGCAAATCCAGCAGGCACTCGCCGGAGTGGCCCCCGATGCCGTGACACCCGCGGAATACGCGCAGCGCGTCGTCGATCGGTTCCTCCCCCGAGCCTTCCGCCGCCCCGTCGATGAAGCCACTCGGTCCAGTTTTCTCCAGGTGGCCACCAAGCACTGGCAGCAAGGCCACAGCTTCGATCAGGGCATGCACCTGATGCTGCGGAAAATCCTCATGTCGCCGCGCTTTCTCTATCGCGAAATGCACCCCGGCGACCTCGATGCCTACGATTTGGCCACGCGGCTCGCCTACTTCCTCCGCCAAGGTCCGCCCGATGCGGCGCTCATCGACGCGGCCCAATCCGGACGCCTCTCCACTCCCGCCGGGCTCCGCGCCGAGGCCGATCGCCTTCTCCCGAAAAAGCCCGACGCCCCCATGGTGCGTAACTTCACCGGCCAGTGGCTCGACACGCGCAAGCTGGCCTCCATCATGCCCGACCCTGCCTTCCAATTCCCCGAAGCCGACATCGCCACCGCCCGCCAGGAGGTGGAATGGTTCTTCGCCGAAATGCTCGCGAAGAATCTCCCTATGACCGATTTCATAGATCCGGATTTCACCTTCACCACCAAAAGCTTCGCCGCCCGCAACTACGGCTACAAAGGAGACGCGGGCACCCCAACCGGCGACCCGCGCGGCATCATGCGGCTCCCCCTCACCCGAGGTGGGCGTCACGGCGGATTGCTAGGACTCGCCGCCACCATGATCGCCACAGCCAACGGCGTCGACACGCAGCCCGTATTGCGCGGCGTCTGGCTGCTCGACCGCATCCTCGGCACGCCTCCCCCGCCACCGCCCAACGACGTGCCCGCACTCACTCCGGACATCGCGGGCGCCACCACCCCGCGCGCACTGCTCGCGGCCCACACCAAGGAGCCCCGCTGCGCTTCCTGCCACACCATGATCGACCCCTTCGGCCTCGTCCTCGAAAACTACGACCCCGTCGGCCGCTGGCGCGAGATCTGGCCCAAGTCAAAAAAGCCAATCGAATCGGCAGTCGTATTGCCCGACGGAACCGCAGTCCGCGACGCCATCGAATTGAAGCGCTGGCTGGTAGCCAACATCCACCTCTTCTCCGCCAGTTTCGCCGAAAAGTTGCTCACCTACGCCACCGGCCGCGTACCAAACTTTGCCGAGCGCAGCGAAATCCAGTCCATCGTCGCCGAAAACCGGCGCACTGGCGGAGGCGCTCGCGACCTTGCCCTCGCCCTCATCGCCAGCAAGACCTTCCGCACACGCTAGCTCATGTGGGGCAGGGGCCCTCGCCTGCGGGCGGCCCCCTGGCCGCCCTCTCCAAACAACCGCGGTTTTATCGGAGCCTGAACCACTTTGGCAATCAGCTATCCTCAACAGCGGATTCCAGCGAAGCTGAACACTCCATCCGAAGGCAAGCTGATCGGCATTCTGGCATGCCCCGGAAACCATCGGAGCGTAAAGAAGTTGGCTTCTCGATGAGTCCTGGAAAAGAGCTTTCCCCGTCCGCTCACCTTCTCGGCGCGGCCAACATCTGAATCCCATCGATCGTGATGATGCTGATATGACCAGCCCAATGCGCGTGCGCCTCACAAAAGGCTTGCACGAGCGGTGTGAGCGTCTCGGGCGTCGCTGGATGTACGCGAAACAGAACGACCCCGGAATGTGTCAATGGACTTCGACGTTGCATCGCAACCTGCCAGAAATCCTTGTCGAGCGTCAACACATTTCGCGCTTCCGCTTCAGCCAGTTCCAACAGCACGGTGTCTCGCGCTCCGGCGCATTCTGTTCGAGCCCACCAAACATCGTATCCGCCGGCGCGAAGTTCGTCGACGATCGGTTTCGGAAAGTTCTCGTCGGCGAGCAGGCGCATCTACGCAGGAATAGGAAACGCCCTGAATTCGTGAGCAAGGTAGCTGGCGTAGGAAAGACACGCAAGAATGTCCTCTCGCGTCAGGCCAGGGTAGTTTTTCAGGATCTCTTCTTCGGACTGTCCCGCCGCCAGCAGTTCCAGAACAAACTCAACCGCAAGGCGAGTTCCCCGAATCACCGGCTTGCCGGCTAAGATGCCAGAGTCAACCACAATGCGCTCCGATAGAGGCATACCGATATTCTACTGCACCTTCCGCCCAAACCTCCCCCTCACCCGATTAAACTAGAATAATGAGCCAGCGGGATACCACCCTTGCCCCGCCGGACGCAATCTCCTTCTCCAGAGCCTTTGACCGCCTGGCGGAATTGGAAGATTCCCTCGGCCAGGCCATCCGCGGAAAACCGGAAGTACTCCGCCTGAGCCTCGTCTGCTTGATCGCCAAGGGCCACCTCCTCATCGAAGACGTCCCCGGCGTCGGCAAAACCACCCTCGCCCACGCCCTCGCGCGCTCCGTTCACTCCTCCTTCCAGCGGCTCCAATTCACTTCCGACATGCTCCCCAGCGATGTCCTCGGCGTCACCATCTACAACGCGCACACCACCGAATTCGAGTTCAAACCCGGCCCGGTTTTCACCAGCTTCCTCCTTGCCGACGAGATCAACCGCGCCACTCCCAAAACCCAATCCGCCCTGCTCGAAGCCATGAATGAGCACCAGATCACCATCGACGGCCGCTCCCACACTCTCGCCGAGCCCTTCATGGTCATCGCCACCCAGAACCCCGCCGAACATCACGGCACCTATCCCCTCCCCGAATCCCAGCTCGATCGCTTCCTCATGCGCCTCCGCATGGGCTACCCCGATAACGCCAGTGAGCGCGAAATCCTCCGCGACATGGCCCGCCCTCCCGCCGAAATCCGCCCCCTCCTCACCGGCGACGAAGTCGTCCAGCTCCAGAACCTCACCACCCAAGTCAAAGTCGACGACGCCCTCGTCGATTACATGCTCGCCATCGTCAGCAAAACCCGCCAGCACGATTCCCTCGCCCTCGGCGTCAGCCCTCGTGGCGCCCAAGCCCTCTTCCGCGCCACTCAATCCCTCGCCATGATCGAAGGCCGCGACTTCGCCATCCCCGACGACGTCAAACGCCTCGTTGGGCCTGTCTTCGCCCACCGCGTCATGGTCAACAACCGCGTCGCGCCCTCCCAGCGCTCCAGCGATCTCGCCGATCGCATCCTCCAGGAAATCCTCACCTTCGTCGAGGTGCCCTTGTAACCCGCCCACCGGCGGCTAGAAAGCGAATTTTTTCAAATGAGAACTGCAATCATCGGCCTGCCCATGACAGGCAAGACCTCCTTGTTCACGATCCTCACCGGCGTGCACGAATCCACCCGCGTCGGCTCCATGGAGACCCGTGTCGGCGTCTCCAAAGTCCCCGATCCCCGGCTCGATGCCCTCGCCACCATCTTCGAGCCCCCTAAAATCACCCACGCCGTCGTCGAATACGTCGACTTCCCGGCCATCTCCAAGGAAACCCTGCGCGATCCCCAATACCTCGCCAGCCTCCGCGTTGTCGATGCCCTCGCCCACGTCCTGCGCGTCTTCGAAGATCCCACCGTCCCCCACGAAAAAGGCTCCGTCGATGCCCTCCGCGATTGCGAAGACGTCGACATCGAACTCATCCTTAGCGATCTGGTCGTCGCCGAAAAGCGCCTCGAACGCCTCGAAAAAGATCGCAAAAAACTCAAGAACCCCGAGCTCGATCACGAATTCGAAGTCCTCACTCGCGCCAAAGCCTTCCTCGAAGAGAACAAGCCCCTCCGCGAAATGACCCTCACCGACGACGAGGAAAAACGCCTCCGCGGCTTCCAGTTCCTCTCCCAGAAATCCATGCTGTTCGTCATCAACGCAGGCGAAGAGAATGCCAGCCGTCTCCACGAACTCGAAGAAGAGTACAAAGCCAAACTCGGCAACAAACCCCGCACCAACGTCGCCGCCGTCTGCGGCAAAATCGAAGCCGAACTCGCCGAACTCGGCCCCGACGAAGCCAAGGAACTCATGGACTCCTACGGCCTCACCGAACCCGGCCTCGATCGCATCATCACCGCCAGCTACGCCCTCCTCGGCTTGATGAGCTTCCTCACCGCCGGCGAAACCGAAGTCCGCGCCTGGACCATCCCCCAACACTCCCCCGCCGTCAAAGCCGCCGGAGCCATCCACTCCGACTTCGAAAAGAAGTTCATCCGCGCCGAAGTCGTCAATTGGAAAAACCTCGTCGACCTCAAAGGCTACCCCGGAGTCCGCGAAAAGGGCCTGCTGCGTCTCGAAGGAAAAGAGTATATCGTGAAGGACGGCGATGTCCTCGTCATCCGCCACAGCTAACTCATGACCTTCTTTCTCCTTCTCTCACTCTCGCTGCACGCTCAGCAGACCGCGCCACCGTTCCAGCCCTCCGCAACCGAACTCGCCGCGTTGAAAGCGAAACTCGCTTCCGCGGCGCGTTCCACTAACCCCGACGTCGCCATCTACGCGAAGGCCGCCGACTACAATCTCCGCCACCCGGAAGAATTCCTCACGAAGGCCTACTACGACAACGCCCTCAAACTCCTCGACATCGGCAACGCCCGCGCCAAAGACTCGGCCCAATCCTGGACCAAACAAAAAGGACGCGTTGCCCGCGCCTATCGCTCCAAAGTCGATGGCAGCATCCAGCCCTACATGGTGATCATCCCCGACACCTACTCCGGCCAGCCCATGCGCCTCGACCTCGTCCTCCACGGCCGCAACGCCCGACTCAACGAAGTCAGCTTCCTCGCCGACGCCGAATTCGGCAAGCCCCTCACCCCACAACCCGACCGCATCGAACTCCACGTCTACGGCCGCACCAACAACGCCTACCGCTGGGCCGGTGAAGCCGACGTCTTCGAAGCCCTCGACGCCGTCAAAGCCAATTACAAAATCGACGACCAGCGCATCGTCCTTCGAGGCTTCTCCATGGGCGGAGCAGGCACCTGGCACATCGGCCTTCATTACCCCACCATGTGGGCTGCCACCGAAGCCGGAGCCGGATTCAGCGAAACCCGCCGCTACGCCAAAGCAGAAAACGCACCCTACCACGAGCAGCGCGCCTGGCCCATCTACGACTCCTATCTCTACGCCCGCAACGCCGCCCTCGTACCCACCGTCGGCTACGGCAGCATCGACGATCCGCAACTCCAGGCCTCCACCAACGTCAAAGAGCAACTCGCCAACGAAAACATCCAACCCACCGATCTCCGAGCCCTGTTCTTAATCGGACCCGCCATCGGCCACAAATTCTCTCCCGACAGTAAGAAAATCTCCGAACAGTTCATCCAAGCCGCACTCGCCGAGCCGCGCACCGAGCCCAAGCACATCCGCTTCCTCACCTACACCACGCGCTACAACAAAGCCGCCTGGATCACCATCGATGGCCTCGAACAACACTACGCCCGCGCCGAAGTCGATGCCGTCAAAGAAGCCGACACCATCCGCATCGCCACAAAGAACGTCACCCACCTCAAACTGGCTCGAGCCTCGAAACTCACCATCGACGGCCAGCAAATCGTCACCCCCACCGCCGCCATCGCCAAAGTGAACGGCAAATGGCAGCCCGACACCGGCAAAGCACTCCGCAAGCGTCACGGCCTCCAAGGCCCCATCGACGATGCCTTCCTCGATTCCTTCCTCTGCGTCAAACCCTCCACGCCCAACCCACGCCTCGACACCTTCAAGGCCAACTGGGACAAATTTCTCCGCGGCGATATCCGCATCAAGGATGCCGGTTCGGTCACCAACGACGACATCCGCCAGCACAACCTCATCCTCTTCGGCGACGCCTCGACGAACAAGTTCTACGCCAAAATCGCCGGAAAGCTCCCCTTCCGCTGGACCCCGAAGCAAATCCAAATCGCCGGCCGCACCTTCGACGGCGAAGGTCAAACACTAGTCGCCATCTACCCCAATCCGCTAAACCCCAGCCGTTACATCGTCCTCAACTCCGGCCACACCTTCGGCGAAAAAGAATTCAAAGGCACCAACGCCCTTCTGTACCCCCGCTTAGGCGACTGGGCCGTCTTAAACAAAAACGGCGAACTCACCGCCGCCGGCTACTTCAACGAATCCTGGCAGTAGTGGCGGGCCTCCGGCCGGCGCGTAACTTTCAACCGACCCCGCGGTTCGCGAATCACTGCTCAACGAAGCCGCCGGATGCATCAAAGGATGGGAGGCCAATATGAGAACGCTACTTTTGTCGATAATCACTACGGGTGTCATGGGTTGGTCTTCGATTTCACAGGAAGTCGTTCTGCCCTGCGCAGGCATGGTTTACGAAAACCGTAGCCAAACGGACTACGGTCCGTTAAGGCTCGCCAGCATTCGGGGAACCGCGAAAGACTCTAAGGGCGTGAGGGTTCCTGGCGTGTGTATCGGCATCTTCACACCAAAAGATCACAACCTGATTATGGCGACGCAGACCGACCGCGAAGGAAGTTTCGAGTTCAGGGGCGTTGCCAACGGGGAGTACCGACTTGTCGCGAAGTGCGAAGGTTTCTGCTCGGGAAACGCAAAGATCAGAGTCGATCCGAGTTCCCGGAGCAAGAAGCGGCTCGATCTGTTGATTCGGCCATCCGGACTCGATTCATGCAGCTATTTCGAGTTGAAGTAAGCGGCCGGGACGTCTTTGCGTAAGCATCTGTTGTGGCGCTCCGCCTCTCAGAACAAAGGGCTTGGTTCTACCGTTTACCTCTCGTTAACCCCTGATAACTTGATGATTCACGGAATGTTGGGCAGCATTCCAAATATGCTCCGATCAGCGACAAAACTTGCGGTTCTCATTCTTCTCCAGCTTCCCGCTCCGGCTCAATTGACAACTGCGCAGAAGCTCTTCGACTTCCAGGGCTTGGCCTCCCTTTACGCCAAGCGCTACGCGCCCGCATCCTGGAAGACGCAAGCCCTCGGCGTGAACCCATTGGACATTACCCCCTGGATGGATCGCGTCCGCCAAGCCAAGACCGATATCGATTTCTTCGAAGTGATGATGGAATACACCGCCAGTTTCCAGGACGGCCACACCACCTATGTGGTGCCCTCCAACTTCATGGCCGACCTCGGCATATCTGTCGACCTGTACGACAATAAACTGCTCGTCGAAACAGTCAACCGTAGCCGCTATCCGCAGGACGCCTTCCCATTCGGTACAGGCGACGAACTCGTTTCCATCGACGGACGCCTCGCCGAAGATTTGATCCGGGATAACCTACGCTTCCGCCGTGAGGGGACGGAACGCGCATCTCGGCGGTTTGCCGCCGACTGGGTGGTTCGCCGTCCCCAATCCGTATTTCCCCGAGCCGTGGAACTACCCGATCTCTCGGACGTTGTCATCCGTCGCGCCAACGGAAATCTGGAGAGCTACCGCATGACTTGGCTGAAAACGGGACATCCTCTCGTGAACGTCGCCCCTACCCCCGTTCCCAAGGGCACACCAGGCGCCGCCATCGCCCCTGAGACTTCCCCCGAGAATCTTCTAACCGAGTTTCAGAACTTCGGCTTCAGCGAGTATGATACCTCCCGTCACACCAGAGAATTGTTCGACGAAAACCAAAACTCAGTCGCCCATCTCTTTGTGGCGGGTCTCGCTGCCCGTCCCCCCTACTTCGACTTGCCGCAAGGCTTTGTCGTCCGACGAGGCTCGGCCGCCGCGGACAATTTCCATTCCGGATACTACGAATCTGGCGGCCGCAAGATCGGCTATATCCGGATTCCGCGCTTCAGTCCCGCCAGTCCGCCGGTCGCCGTGGCAGAGTTCGCGGCGGAGATTCAATTCTTTCAGGCCAACACCGATGGGCTGGTCGTCGACGTAACGCGCAACACCGGCGGCGGATGTATCAGTTTCGACTACCTGTCCTATCTCATTCCCTATTCATTCACCACGTTCCGGGCTGAATTGCTTCCCACCTTGGAGGAGATCAATTCCGCTGAGGCCGGCCTCCGCGCCGCAAAGCAGTCCAACGCCGAGTCATGGATCATTGAGACCTATCAGAACCTGTACGACGTACTGACCAACGCCGCCGCCACCAATCGAACCTTAAGCGCACCCATCCCCCTCGCTTGCGGATCCGTCACCTATCCGGCCCCCACCGAAACAGGAGTGCCTGCCCGTGACTCCAGTGGGAATATGCTGGCCTATACCAAACCCATGATCCTGTTGGCGGATGAAATGAGTGCCTCTATGGGCGACATCTTCGCCGCTATGTTTCAGGACAACCACCGCGGTCCGGTCGTAGGTGTCCGAACCGATGGCCGCGGTGGCGGAGCAGCCGGCTTCTATCTCGCCGGGTTCTACTCGGAGGGCTTGGCATCCAATACCAGAGCACTCGTCGTGCGCAAGAAGGTTAGCTCGACACCTGGGCTCCCAGCCTCTCCCTACATCGAAAACATCGGCGTCGAGCCCGACATCCCTCTCGATTTCATGACACGCGAGAACCTGATGCAGCGCGGCAAGCCCTTCGTCGACAAATTCACTCAGATTATTCTCGCCGAGATCGCAAAGGCCCCTTAGGCACTGCTTCTGCCTCCTCCGTGCGCGGACACGGCGGACAGGGCATGCCAATCGCTCGCGTGTGTGCCATTATCCGCGGGTCTTGACGAAATCGCTCGTAGCGTTTGTCAAGGTAAACGTAGTGGTTGGGAAAGATGTCATTGGCGGCCGTCTGCAAATAAGCATCGGCCGCCTTGACGCTGTCTCCCAGACCAATCCACGGTTTCACTAGGTTGCCCGGTGAGATCGTCTTCTTGTCTATTCTTTCGGTCAACTCACGGATCACCGCCATTGCCTCCACCCGCCTTCCCGCAACCCCGTACACCCATCCCAAATCGGCAAGATGCAGGGGATGACGGCGGCTCAGTTCCACGCTCCGCAACGACATGGCGATCGCGTCTGAAAACCTGCCCTGTTGGCCCAACAGCACTCCCAGATCTCGGTACGGTCTTGCAAACCGCGGCTCCAGTTCTATCGCCGCCCGAAAGCTCTTCTCTGCCGAATCCAGATCGCCCATAAACCATTGGATCCGCGCCATGTCCTGTTGAATCGTGGGAGATGCCGGATCTGTTGCTAAAGCAAGTTTGAGTTCTGCCAACGCTTCAGTAAGCCGGCCGTGCGGTAGCAGGAACGCTGACCCCAGCCATTGATGACCGTATGTCAATCCCGGATTAAGCCGCACTGCCTCACGAAGGTGATACTCCGTTTTTTTCCAGTTCGCTTCAGTGAACCGGATGTAACCCAGCGCCGCATGCGCCTCCGCGCAGTTCGGATCGAGAGACAACGCCCGCCCCGCTGCCACTTCTGCCCGGTGGTAGGCGTCGGGAAATAGGCCCGGTGCGAAATTTGCCGACAACGCGTACGTTTCCGAAAGGCTTGCGTAAGCTGCCGCGAACTTTGGATCCGCCTTCACCGAAGCTTCTAACGCTGCAATCCCTTTGGGGAAGTTATCCGCCGAAGGATGAATCAGAAAATACTTGCCTCGAAGGAATGCATAGTACGCGTCTTCACTACTAGTGGACGGCTGAGGTCGAGGCCTATTAGTGCCGCCTAACTTTTCCCGTACCGCCGCAACAATCGTCCGCGATAGATCCTCTTGCACATCGAGAATGCTCTGGAACGTGCGGTCGTAGCTCGCCGACCACGTGTTGTATCCCGTCGCCACATCGATCAACCGCGCCTGCACCCGGATCTGGTTGCCGTCCTTCCGAACACTGCCCTCGAGCACAGTCTGCACATTCAACTCGCGGCCGATCTGGTGCACATCCTTCTTCGCCCCCTGATAGTGGAAAGCTGAGGTCCGGCCCACGACCTTCAGGTCCTGCACGCTGGTCAGAAGCGTAATCAGTTCGTCCGTAAGGCCGTCACTCAGATACTTGTCTGCTTCCGACTCGCTCAAACTCACAAACGGCAACACCACCACCGAACGGTTCAAGGAAGCCTCAACCGGGGTCTTTGGCCGCCGTGTGGCGTACCAAAACAAACCCGCCGCTAGGCACAACGCGAAACCTGCCACCAGCAGTTGGCCCGTACGCCTCCTCCGGAGCCGTTCAGGCGACGCACCGCCGGCAAACCGGATCTCCGGACTATACGAGCCCTTCTTATATTCGATCCGTACAGAGTCCTGAATGCCCGGCCCCGCGTAATAGGCCTCAATCCGGTCCCGCAGCTTCTTCGCTTGCACCCTGACAATCGGATCAATACGCGGATCAAAAGCTGCCCCGCGCCCGAATACGTCCATCGCTATTGCGGATTCCTTCAGCTCCGCTCCGCGCCCTTGCAAAGTCTGCTCCACCGTGTACCGCAGCAGCCGCTGCAAACTGTCCGCCTTATTCAGCCCCGCGGATTTGGCCAACCGGCCGATCTGTACGGCGACCTCTTCAGGAGGGATCTTGCTTGGCTCTTGCTGCGAATACTCCATCGCCTTGATTCACACTACACTACTTCCAGCGTCAAATCCGCCGCAACAACCACCCCAGACCAATCAAATACCCCAACATCGCCTTCCACTCCTCCAACTGAATCACCGGTAAATGCCGCCCCACAGTAGTGGCGCGGGCCTCCGGCTGGCGCGTAACTTTCAATCCACCAGGCGTCTCCGGTTCTCCTCATCCAAATCATCCACCTCCCCGGGAAACGCCGCCCGAAACTGACCCGCCAACTCCTCACTCAACCCAATCAACAAACAAAAACTACTATCCACACAGACAATCTCCAACTCGGCCCCCTCCAACCGAGGCCGAGGCGACCCACGATAAAAGTCGTCAGTCCACGCCCGCGGAGCCACCTCCAAATTCACCCGATACCCCACCGGCACCCCACTAAACACACCCCAGATAAACTGCACAGGCTCCGCCCCAATCAACTCATCCAACTCCGCCCCAGTCATCCACACGGGATCGCCCCCCAACCCCAAATCCCGCCAACACTCCGCATCCGATACCAACCAGTCATGCCCCCGCAGTACCCCAGGCAGCGCATCAAACACCGCCCGCATATCCGTCATCCCCGTCTCCCCATCCCCACCCCAAATCAAATTCGCCACAACAACCACCCCAGCCCAATCAAATACCCCAACATCGCCTTCCACTCCTTATTCCGCCGAAACAATTCCCACCGAAATTGTTTCGCCAAACCCCGCCCCCGCAGCACCGGCACCAACGCCGGCACCCGCGAAGCATACTCCCCATACGCACCAAACAGCTTCCGCAGATGCTCCTCCTCCAACTGAATCACCGGCAAATAAATCAACAAAAACGCCCCCGCAAAAATCCCCAGCACCACCCAACTCCGCCCGCCATACACCAATCCTCCCGCCAGAAACAGCGACCCCAAATACAGCGGATTCCGCACATGCCCATACGGCCCGCTCTGCGCCAGATCCTCATTCTTCGCCAGATGCCCCGCCGCCCACACCCGAATCAGAATCCCAATCAAACTCAACGGCAAACCCCACAGCACAGACGACATCGTAGGCTCAGAAAACACCACAAACGACCCCAGCAGCAAAAAACCACCCGGCACTCGAAATCTCTGCACCACATCCGCATAAGCCTTCGGAAACGTCATTGCAGCGCCACCTCCAGCTCCCGAGCCACCATCGCCGCCGTCACCGCCATCATGCTTTCATCCACCGTCTCCCGCCGCTTATAACTCGTCACCGCCCCCGCATCGCGAAGCACACGAATACTCCCCCCATAAGGCCCATTCCGGCAAGGATCCGTAGGCCCATAAATCGCCACCCCCGGCTTCCCCAACGCCGCCGCCAGATGCAGCGGTCCGCTATCCACGCCAATCACCGCCCGCGCCCGCCGTGTCGCATCAATCAATCCCGCAACCGACGACACATGCACGAAACACCCCGCAACACTACGCAACCGAGCCTCCACCGCCGCATGCCCATTCAACACCAACGGCATCGACAGCAGAGAAGCCAACTCCGCATACCGAGCCAGCGGCCACTCCTTAGCAGGCCACCCCGCAATCGGCGAGCACAACACAAACTCCCCCGCTGGCAACGAACCCTCGCGACTCCCCCCAGGCAACGCAAACACCGCCGGACCACCCTTCGCCCCCGCCAACTCCAAATGCTGATCCACAATATGCGCCGACTCGCTTCGCACCGTCTCCGTATAAAACAACGTCGCCGGCCACTCCCGAACCATCGTCCGGTCATACCCCACAATTGTCTCCGCCCCCGATGCCGCCGCCGTCACTGCCGACTTGATCAAGCCCTGAAAATCGTACGCCACATCGAACCGCTCCGCCCGCAACCGCTTCCACGCCGCCGACACGCTCCCCCACTGCTTCCGGTTCAACGTCACGATCTCATCCACAAAAGGGTTCCCCTCCAGCAACGCAGCCCACCGGGGCTCGATCACCCATGCAATATGCGCCTTCGGAAATCTCCGTCGCAACGCCGCCGCGGCAGGCAAAGCATGGATCACATCACCCATGGCCCCCAGCCGCACAATCAAAATCCGCATCTACGATCCCGACTTCCGCCGCACGGTCGCAAGAAACTCCAAACGATGCGCCGACTCGCCAATCACCGCATCCACCGCCCCCAAACTCTCCGCAAACGCGACATCCCCAGCCGTCACCGCCGCCACAAACCCCAGCGAAGCCGCAATCTCCTGCCGTGCCCGCACTTCCAAATAAGCGTCCGCAGGCGTATCAATCACCAGCAATAACCGGCCATCTCCCGCCAAAGCGCGCAGATCCGACACATGCGCCGGCAGCATCGGATCGCAGTACGTCCGCACCGCGCGCACCTCTCCTTTGGCCACAATCCGCCGAGCTTCCTCCGGCGAGACGATCTTCTTTCTCGTGTCTATCAATCGCGAAACTCCAAGTTCTCTATTGCAGCAGTTCCAATGCCGTCTGCGCCACTCGCGAAGCCTGCACTTCCGTCATGCAGCGGTGGTCAATCGGACAATCGCGCAGCAAACACGGACTGCAGAACACCGGCTCCCGCACCACTCGCGCCAGCGGACCCGTCGGTCCCGTCGCCACATCGTCCGTCGCGCCAAACACCGTCACCGTCGGCACGCCCAGCGCCGACGAGATATGCATCGCCCCCGAATCGTTCGTCAAACTCAACAGGCTCGCCGCCGTCATCTCCACAAATTCCCCCAGCGTCGTCTCACCCGCGAAATTCAAAGCGCTCACGCCAAACGACCCGAGATAAGACTGCACAATCTCGCACAGCGCCCGCTCCTCCTTCGTACCAAACAAAATCACCGACGTATGTTTTTCCTTCACCACCAGCGCCGCCGCCTCCGCGAACCGTTCCGGCAGCCACCGTTTCGCCGTCCCATACGCCGCCCCCGGGCTCACCGCAATCACCGGCCCCACCACACCCTTCTTCGCCAACAGCGCCAAACCCGCCTCCCGAGCCGCTCCCGCCCCATCCAGCCGGATCAACGCCTCTCCCGGCAACTCCCCCGCATACAACCCCGCTCGCCGCAGCAACTCCAAATAGTAAAAGCTCTCATGCCGCGGAATCTCGCCCTTATGCGGCACCGCCACCCGATGCGTCAGCAACGGCCCGCGCCCGTCCCGGCTATACCCGATCCGCAATGGAATCCCCGCCAGCCACGCCACAAACGCCGCCTCAAACGCGTTCTGCAGCAGAATCGCTGCCTCAAACTCCCGCGCCCGCAGCTCCTGTGCCAGCTTCCATTTCCCTTGCCAATCGCGCGCGCCCCGCACCGCCGTGTACGGAATCACTTCATCGCAAAACGGCTCCCGCCCATACAAGTCCGCCACCCACGGCAGCGCCAGCACCGCAATATGAGCGTCCGGAAACCGCGCACGAATCGCCCGCAGCGCAGGTAGACTCATCACCGCGTCGCCCACCCAATTGGTGGCCCGCACCAGCACTCGTTTCAACTGTGGAATCGGATCAGCCACAACTGTACAATCATCCCATGATCCCGGAGCAACATCGCAGCCAGCTCGACGAACAGAGCTTCGTCGTCCTGGAACATTTTCTCCCTCCCACGTTTTTACAAGAACTCCGCATCCAACTCGAAGCCGTGTTCGCCGCCGAAGGCGACAACGCAGGCGCCGAGTTCCGCCGTGAGCAGGACACCCAGCGCCTCGCCAATCTCGTCGACAAGGGCGAAGCCTTCCGCCGCCTCATCTCCCACCCCACCATCCTCGAATACGTTGCCGCCGTCATCCCCGGCGACTTCAAGCTCTCAAGCCTCAACGCCCGCGCCCCCAATCCCAAATCCGATTGGGTCCAGCCCCTCCACTGCGACACCGGCTCCCTCCCCGACGAAAAGGGCAACACCATCTGCAACGTCATCTGCATGCTCGACGATTTCACCGCCGATAACGGCGCCACCCGTCTCGTTCCCGGCTCCCACAAATGGGGCAAGCTCCCGCAGGAAGTCCTCGCCGATCCCATGGCTCCCCACCCGCAGGAAATCCTTCTCATCGCCCCCGCAGGCAGCATCGCCATCGTCAACACACACGCCTGGCACGGCGGCACAGCCAATCGCAGCGGCGGCCCGCGCCGTTGTATCCACGCTTTCTACACCCGCTGGGACAAACCCCAACAGCAGTTCCAGGACGCCATGCTCAGCGAACAAACCAAGTCCCAACTCACCCCCGAACTCCGCAAGCTCCTCGCCATCGGCGACGAATATAATGCAAAGATCTCGCTCGCGGATCCGCTCCGCAGCGGCTTCCTGAAATAAGGACTCAAAAATGAACATGAACCGCCGTACCTGGATGAAGACCGCCGCAGCCGCGGCCCTGCCCGTGACACTGACTGCGCAAACCTCCCCCCGTCGCAACGTGCTCTTCATCGCCGTCGACGATCTCAACGATTGGATCGGCTGCCTCGGAGGCCATCCCGATTCCCGCACCCCCAACTTCGATCGCCTCGCCAAGCGTGGTGTCCTCTTCACCAAGGCTTACTGCGCCGCCCCGCTCTGCAATCCCTCCCGCGCCGCGCTCATGACCGGACTCCGCCCCTCTTCCACCGGTATCTACGACAACAACCAGCCCTTCCGCCAATCCCCTGTCTCGAAGGACGCCGTCACGCTTTCCGCCTATTTCCGCTCCCACGGCTACAAAGCCATGGGCTCCGGCAAAATCTATCACGACGCCTTCCCCGACCCGGCCAGTTGGGACGAATTTGCTCCCGCCCTCGACAAACAGAAGTTCCCTGATCCCTCGCCCGAAAAGACACCTGCCAACGGCATCCCCGGCACCGGCCACTTCGATTGGGGCCCCGTGAAGAACCCCGATTCCGACATGGGCGATTACAAAACCGTCGACTACGTCACCGGCCAGTTAAAACAAAAACAGGACAAACCGTTTTTCCTCGCCTGCGGCCTTTTCCGCCCTCACCTGCCCTGGTACGTACCCGAGAAGTACTTCGACATGTACGCTCGCGACAACATCAAGCTGCCTAGTGTGAAGGACGACGACCTCGACGACGTCCCACCCATCGGAAAGAAAATGGCCAAGCCCGATGGTGATCACAAGAAGGTCATCCAACACGGGCAGTGGCGCCGCGCCGTCCAATCCTACCTCGCGTCAATCGCTTTCGCCGACGGCCAGCTCGGCCGTGTCCTCGATGCCCTCGATGCCAGCGCCTATCGCGATAACACCACCATCGTCCTCTGGAGCGATCACGGCTGGCACCTCGGCGAAAAACTCCACTGGCGCAAGTTCGCCCTCTGGGAAGAAGCCACCCACAACGTCATGATGATGGTCGCCCCCGGCATCACCAAGCCCGGCATGCGTTGCGACCGCCCAGTGAACCTCCTCGACATCTACCCAACCCTCGTCGAACTCCACGGCCTCCCGCCAAAGAAGGGCCTCGAAGGCGTCAGCCTCGTTCCGCTTCTCAAAAACCCCGCAGCCACCTGGGACCGCCCCGCCCTCACCACCTTCGGCCGCAACAATCATTCCGTCCGCAATGAGCGCTTCCGCTACATTCGCTATTCCGACGGCACCGAAGAACTCTATGACCACGTCGACGACGACCTCGAGTGGCACAACCTCGCCTCCAACCCGCAGTACGAAACCGTGAAGCGCGACCTCGCTCGCTGGCTTCCCACGGTCAATCACCCCGATTCCGTCCGCACGCGCAACGGCGGGGAATAACGCATCGGTGGCTCGGCATATAGCTGCCGACCACTATGCTTCGCCATCTCATCGAAACGAATCTCGCCCTCCTCGCGCAGGGCCGCCATCTGCTCGCCTCCATCGATGACGAGGCCTATTCCACGCGCCTCTACATCCTCTTCTCCAACAGTGCTGGCGCTCAGTTGCGCCACATCCTCGAATTCTACGAGTGCCTCCTCGACGGTCTTCCGCACACCAGCATCGATTACGATGCCCGCCGCCGCGACCACACGCTCGAAACCTCTCGCACCGCGGCCCTGAACAGAATCGACCACATCACCCACCGCCTCGCCGGCATCACCGAAGACCGTACACTCCAAGTCCACGTCGATGAAGCCGTCACCCCGTCCTCACTCGCGCGCGAACTCCAGTCCCTCGTCAGCCACACCATTCATCACTACGCCCTCATCGCCGTCGCCATGCGCCTCCAAGGCCTCCCCGTCGATCCGCAATTCGGCGTCGCCCCCTCCACCCTCCGCTACCAACTACAACAGGCGGCCTGACCATGTGCACCGTAAGCTGGATCCACGAAGACGGCGGCTATCAACTGCTCTGCAACCGCGACGAAAAGCGCACTCGCAAGCCGGCCTTCCCGCCGCAACTCGACACACACGGCGATACCCGCTACATCGCCCCGCGCGACGGCGATCACGGCGGCACATGGATTGCCACCAACGAACGCGGCATGTCCCTCTGCCTCCTCAACGGCACACCCAACGGAGAACGCTTCATCCACAGCCGCAGCCGTGGCCACCTCATCCCCGAACTCATCGCCGCCCAAACACTGTGGGAAGTATGCGAGCGCATCACCAACACCAACCTCGCCTGCTACGCGCCCTTCACCTTGATCGGACTCGAACCATTGAGCCCGGCCACCCTCATCGAATGGGACGGCATCGAAACCGCCATCGTCCCCTACGCCGATCACTACATGCCCGTCACCTCCTCCTCCTTCGATCCCGACAACGTCAGCCAGCGCCGCAAAGCCGAATTCGCCCGCCTCACCAAAGCGCACGGCCGCATCACCCCCGAACTCCTCTTCCACTTCCACGAGAACCACGGCCCGCACCCCGATGCCTATTCCACCTGCATGCATCGCCCCGACGCCGAAACCGTCAGCTTCAGTTGGGTCCAGGTCACACCCGGCTCCATTCGCTTCCACTATTCACCCGTCTCTCCCTGCCAGTCGGAGCGTGCCGCATGAAGGAACTCATCATGATCTCCCTCAGCACCTTTGCCTCCGAAGACCTTGCCCTGCTCGCCGCCGGAGCCCTCGTTGCTCGCGGCCGTCATCGTTTCCTCCCCGCCACCATCGCCTGCATCCTCGGCATCTTCTTCGGAGACCTCATTCTCTACGCGCTCGGCCGCTTCGCCGAAGCAACCGTGGTCCACAATCTCGCCAACGAACAAGCCATCCGCGATGCAGCCGCCTGGCTTACCTCCAACGGAGCATGGGTCGCATTCGTCAGCCGTTTCACCCCGGGCACGCGTCTACCCACTTACCTCGCAGCAGGCCTGCTCGGCGTCAACATCTGGCTCTTCGCCGCTTGGCTCTTGATCGCCGCCGTTGCCTGGACCCCAATCCTCGTCACCGCCGGCTACCTCGTCACACCGAAGGCCGCCCTGCCCGCATGGCTTCGGAAATATCGCTGGGAGTTCTGGCCCATCTGGGCAACCTACCTCCCACTGCTCCCCTACCTGCTCTACCTCGCCATCAAACACCGCAGCCCAACGGTTTTCATGTCCGCCAATCCCGGCATCCACAACGGCGGCGCATACGGCGAATCGAAATTCGAAATCCTCCGTGCGCTGGATCCATCCGTCGTCGCTCCCTACCGTCTGCTCCCCGCGAAACTCGCGCCCAACGCCCGCATCCAACAAGCCAACGAATTCCGCACGCAATTCCCCGTGGTCCTCAAACCCGACGTCGGCGAGCGAGGCAACGGGGTCGCCATCATCCGTTCCCAACCCGAACTCGAAGCCTACCTCCGCAACGCCACCACCGATACAATCATCCAGCAATATGTTTCAGGCCACGAATACGGCCTCTTCTACTACCGCATGCCTGGCGAGGCCAAAGGCCATCTCTTCTCCATCACCGAAAAGCACTTCCCCCACGTCACCGGCGACGGCGCAAGCACGATCTGCCAACTCATCGAAAACGACCCCCGAGCCGCCTGCCTCACCTCCATGTACTGCGCCCGTCTCCGTCGTAACCCCAGCGATATCCCCGCACCAGGCGAACGCGTCCCCATCGCCGAACTCGGCTCCCACTGCAAAGGAGCCATCTTCCTTGACGGCCGCCATCTCCACACTCCCGAACTCGAAGCCGCCGTCGATCGAATCAGCAAATCCCACCCCGGCTTCTACTTCGGCCGCTACGACGTTCGCTCCGCATCCCCGGAACATTTGCAGCAAGGAATGTTTCAAGTCCTCGAACTCAACGGAGTCACCGCCGAAGCTACCCACATCTACGATCCCGCCGTCACGATCGTGGATGCCTACCGTACGCTAGCCGCTCAATGGCGCATCGCCTTCGAAATCGGCGCCGCTCTCAGGCATAACAGCAGGCGCGTGGGCTGCCTTTTGCCGCAACAGCCTTGGGAGCTGTCTTAGCCTTGAACTGTGCGATCAGCGCATTACGGGCGTCGTCGAAGCGCTGCTTCTCGGCCAACGCCTTCGCGGTGGGCTCGTCCACATCAATCAGGGCTCGCATCGCGCGGCGGCGAATTTCGCCGTGCTGGGCTGGCGACAATCCCAACTCCACACGCCGCTGGTAGGTCCACCAATAAGCCTCCAGTTCGTCCAGTGCGAACATCAAACGCTCGGTCTCCGAACGCTTGGCGTCGATCTGCGTAATACCCTGGCCCGCGTAATGAAAGTACTGCGGTGTGTGGATCAGTTCGTGGTACACAATCCCCGACAGCCATGGCTCGTCCTGACTGAAGGCCGATGGACCGATCCGGATCTGCGCGGCCACGTTCTGACCTGGCTGATCGAGAGAAGCGTCGTACACCAGGCTGGCCGTCTTCGTCGTGCTGAAGCCATGCGCCTGAACCACATAGTCAATGACCGCTTGGCGTGAGGCGTCATCGGCGTTCTTTTCAAAGGCGGCGATGCGTTGTAGGCTTGCGTGCTTGGCGAAGCCGGCAGGATCGAACGGAATGGAACGGGCCGGATACTGGGCCATTGCGCCAGTATACAATCCATCTATGGCAACCGATCGTCGTAAATTCTTCAAGAAAGCCGCGGGAGTCACCGCGGCCGCCGCAGTAGCCGCCCCTGCCGTCAAGGCCCAGGACAAGCCCACCAAGAAGGTCCACTACAACAACGGCAAGAAGCCCGAAAAGACCCCGCTCTTCAACGGGATTGTCTCCTACGGCAACCTCGTCTTTATCGCCGGCATCGGCGCTCACTTCGAAGGCGACATCAAGGCCCACACCAAACACGTCCTCGATGAAATCGAAAAACGCCTTAACGCCTGCGGCTCCTCCATGAACAAAGTCCTCAAGTGCAACGTCTACCTCAACGACCTCAAGGACTACAAGGAAATGAACGAGGCCTTCCTCGGACGCTTCGGCCCCGAACCGCCCGTCCGCACCACCATCGCTGCCGCCGGCGGAATCCCCGGCAACTCCCTAGTCGAAATCGACGTCATCGCCTGCATCTGATCATCGGCCCCTCCCCTCTACCGAGCCGCGACCGTGAGGGAGCGGTCCCAACCGCATAGGAGCCACCGCATCATGCCAAGTCGCAGATCCTTCCTCGGGCAGGCCGCCGCTTTCGCGGCCCTGCCCCCATCCGACAAAAAGATCCGTCTCGCCGTTGTCGGCGGAGGCTTCGGAGCCACCTTCCACTTCCACGAACACCCCAACTGCACCGTCACTGCAGTCACCGATCTCTACTCCGAACGGCGCACGAAACTCCGCGATCACTACAAGTGCGACAACGTCTATAACTCCCTCGACGACCTCCTCGCCAAGCGCCGAGACCTCGACGCCATCGCCATCTTCTCCGGCGCCCCTGATCACGTCAAGCAAGTCAAGCTCTGCATGGAGCGAGGCCTCCACGTCTGTTGCGCCGTCCCCGCGGCCATGAGCCTCGAAGAAGCCGATCAACTCCGCTCCGTTAAAGAAAAAACCGGACTCCGCTACATGATGGCCGAATCCAGCTACTACCGCCAGGCCGCCATCCACGCCCGCAATCTCTACAAGCAGGGCGCATTCGGCAACATCACTTACAGCGAAGTCGAGTACTACCACGACTTCAACATCGAAGACCGTCTAAACAAAAAGCCCTCATTATGGTTTCATCCCGACGGATCGCATAGTTGGCGCCAAGGCCTGCCGCCCATGCACTACCCCACCCACTCGCTCGGCTTCGTCGTTGGCGTCACCGGCGAGCGCATCGCCACGGTGAGTTGTCAGGGCCTCGAAGAGCGCGCCAAAGCCGCCCGCATCCCCACCAACGTCTACAAGAACCCCTTCTTCAACGAATTCGCCGCCATGAAAACCAACAAGGGCAATCTCGTTCGCCACAACGAATTTCGCCAGATCGCCGCCCCAGAAATGGAGCGCGCCCAATGGTACGGCGAAAAAGGATCGCTCCTCATGGCCAAGCCCGGCATCCACGGCGACATCTGGCAGGATCGCTTCGGCAAACCAAAACCAGCCAACATCCCCGAGTTCTGGAACACGGATCTGCTCCCTCCAGCCATGCGCCACAACAGCGGCCACGGCGGCAGCGCATCGTTCATCTCCGCCGAATTCATCCAAGCCCTCATCGAAAACCGTGAGCCCACGGTCAACGTATACGAAGCCCTCGCCATGACCGTCCCCGGCATGATCGCTCATCAATCCGCCCTCAAAGGCGGCGAACTCATGAAAGTCCCGAGCTTCGATCGCGCATGAATCGACGCATCGCCCTCGCCTCCCTACTCGCCGCTGGATGCCGCCGCGAGAAGCGCCGTATCATCGGCGTCGTTCCAAAAGCTACATCCCACCTCTTCTTCGTCTCTATCCACGAAGGCGTGAACAAAGCTGCGCAGGAGTTCGCTCTGGAAGCCCAGTGGAACGGCCCGCAGGAAGAAACCGACTACGCTCGCCAGATTCAAATCGTCGATTCGATGATCGCCCAACACGTCGACGCCATCGCCATTTCCGCCACAGACTCGAAAGCGCTCGTCGCCCCTGTCCGCCGCGCCGTCGAAGCAGGTATCCCCGTCAGCGTCTTCGACTCCGGCCTCGAGTTCGAAGACTACGTCACCTTCGTCGCCACCGACAACTACGGCGCGGGCCAGACCGCCGCCCGCAAGCTCGGCGCGCTGCTCAAAGGCAAAGGCGAAGTGGCGCACCTCATGCACAAACCCGGCGGCCAGTCCACCGGCGACCGCGAGCGCGGCTTCGAAGAAATCATCGCCAAAGAGTTCCCCAACATCAAGATCGTGGCCAAACAGTACGGCATGGCCGATCGTGCCCGTTCCCGCGCCGCCGCCGAAAATATCCTCACCGCTCACCCCGGCCTCGATGGCATGTTCGCCTCCGCCGAAGCCAACTCCATCGGCGCCATCCAAGCTCTCGAATCCCGCAACCTCGCCGGCAAAGTGAAGCTCGTCACCTTCGACACCAGCGAGCCGCACAAGGCCGCCTTCGCCAAGGGCACCATCGACGTCATGCTCGTCCAGGACCCCGTCCGCATTGGCTACGAAGCCGTGCGCAGCCTCGCCATGAAGCTCAACGGCCAAACGCCGCAAAAGCGCATCGACTTACCCGCCCAGGTCATCGAGCATTGAAACAAGCGGCGTGAAACTTCATTGCCGCCGGCCCGATCTTCTCGTACACCTGCGTCGCGCTGTGCGGCACATCCGGCACGATGATCTTCTCGAACTTCACTCCGCGGGAAGCCAGATGCTTCATCCAATCCAGATTCGGCTCGTAGTTCGGATCCTTCGTGCCAACCGCCACCAGCCACTTCACATCCACCTTCTTTGCCAGATCGTAGGTGTTGTTGCCGGCCTCGAACACATACCCTTCCGCCTCGCCTTCCGGCCCCTTGTTCTCGGAAACTTTCTTCTCCCGCTGATGCCCGCCGCCTAGCGGCGCCGCTGAGCAGAATAACTCCGGATGCTTGAAGGCAATGCGCGCCGTGCCTCGCCCGCCCTGCGAAAAGCCCTCCAATCCACGACCCTTCTTCGATGCCACCGTGCGGTATTTCCCATCAATGTGCGGAATCAGTTCCTTCACAAACGCCGATTCCCCATACGACTTCAACTGCGGATAGTCGTAGTGGCTCACCGCGCCGCCATTCACGAACACATAGATCATCGGCGCCACCGCGCCGGCCCGCATGTGTTGATCGAAGAACTTCACCATCCCCGCTGATTTGTTCTCGCCACCCGGCCGCCCACCGTGCAGGTAGTAAACCACCGGATACCGCTTCGTGCCTTCCTCATAACCAGGGGGCAGATACACCGCGTACCCCACCTCGGTATTGTGCAGCTTGCTGAAATACGTCTCGTGGCGCAACATCGCCTGCACGCTCGCGGGCAGAGGATTCACCCACTGAAACCCCACGTGCGGAGGCAGCGCAGCCAGAATCGATGCCACTACTTTGCCCGCCAGAAACTTCGATCCTTCATCGGTGAAATGCACGTTCACCGGCCTTTGCAGTGTACTCAGCTTTGGCAGCACGGCGGCATATAAATCGTCGATCGCGAAGCCGTGCTTCTTCATTACCTCCACCGCCACTTCGTTGTACCGCACTACATCCCCCGGGTTGCGCGGTGGATTCAGCTTTCCTTCCGGCACGGGCGTCGTGGTCGCATAAATCAACTTCGCCCCCGTTTGTTTCAAACGCAAAGCGATCTTGTCCAGGTTCTCGCGATAGACATCAAGCGCAATCTGATGCTTCCCATCCTCCATGATCTTCAGATCGTGCAGTCCGAAGTTCACATGGATCACATCCCACTTGCCCGTCCCGAGCCACTTGTCGATATTGGCCACGCCATTCCCTGTATGCGCGGCATTGGTTGGCGGCCGCAGCACGTTCACCTTGCCCTTCAGCATCTCTCGCACAGGCAGGGTATAGCCGATCGAAATCGAATCGCCAATCAGCAGAACCCGGGGCAGTGCCGGATTCTCTTCAATCGGGGCATAAGCCGGGTTCTGCGCTTGCGCCCCAAGTAGCACAGCAGCAGCAAGCAAAGTCGTGATCGTACGCATCGCGAGCCACTATACTGCAAGGGTGACTAGATTATCAATGTGGATGCTGCTCTGGGCATCCGTCACTCTCTGGGCGCAGTCCTTTGCCGGACGCTACACCATGCAGGGACCGAACGGTGACGCCACGCTTACCCTGACCCAGGCAGCAGGGGGAGCCGTGCAAGGCACGCTCGTTCTGCCCGGCAACCAGCAGATCCAGATGAGTGGCCGCGTCACCAACGGCATCTACTCCGGCACCGCCACAGCCTCCGGCGAGACCGAGCCCTTCACCGCCCGCTTCAACGGCAATCAACTCGCGCTCGCCCTCGGAGCCAACGGCGCCGTGCAACTCTCCTTCACCCGAGCCGATGCGCCCGCGCCGGCCCCCGCTGCCCCCGTCGCAATGGGCGCAGCCGAAGCTGATGCCTCCGATCTCGGCTTCCGCTTCACTCCGCCCGCCGGCTGGAACGCGCAACGTGTTCCAGCGGGCTTCGCTCTCCAATCGACATCGAAGCAGGGCATGATCCTCGTCCTCGGCCACACCGAACGCGACATCAACAAGCTCAAGCAACAGGCGTCCGAAGGCCTGCAGGACGGCTCTTCCGTCGACCTCCGCCCGCTCGGCCCTCCGCAGATGATCAATGCCTCCACCGTGGGTGTCGATCTCTCAGGCACCATTCAACAGCAGCCGGCCAAGGCCCGTGCGCTCGCCATCCTGTCCCCGCATGGAGGCGGCGCGCTCATCATCGCCGGCGCAGGCTCCGCCATCTACACAGCCGAATACGCAGCTCTGGCCGATGCCGTCGCACGCAGTCTGCGCTTCCAGAAAGTCGACGCCTCATCGGCCATCACCCAATGGGATCGGCGTCTGCGCGGCAAGCTGCTGCACTACTTCAGCCGCTACTCGAGCGGCGGCGGCGGCGGCTTCTCCGGAACCAGCGAGCACAACACCCTCAACCTCTGCGCCGATGGCACCTTTCTCTACCGTGGCGACTTCAATGGAGCCATCAACGTGCCCGGAGCCTCAGCCACCGTCGGCGGCAATCCCAACGTGAATGCAGGCCGCTGGCGCATTGTGCCCCAGGCCAGCCACGCCGCTCTCGAACTCACTTCCGCCGCTGGTGGCGCCAGCGTCTGGACCCTCGCCGATGATGCAGGCAAGACGATGCTCAACGGCAAGCGGTGGATGGTCGACGACAAGCAACCCGTCTGCCGGTAGATCTTATACAATCAAACCCACTATGCGTTTTTGCATTGCGCTGTTGCTGGCCGGAGTTCTGTCCGCCGAGGGACTCGAGAAGATACCCGCGCGCATGAAGGAGTTCATTGACCGTGGCACGGCCGCGGGCATCGTCACCTTGGTGGCTCGCAATGGCCAGATCACGGCGCTCGATGCGGTCGGCTACACCGACATCGAAACCCGCCAGCCGATGCGGACGGACAACATCTTCCAACTGCACTCCATGACCAAGCCCTTCGTCTGCACGGCGCTCGTCATGCTTATGGAAGAAGGCCGCCTCGCACTGACTGACCCCGTGGAGAAGCACCTGCCGGAGTTCCGCGGCGTCACCGTCAAAGGCCAGGGCAAGCCATCGCGCCCCATCATGGTGCGCGACCTCATGACGCACACCAGCGGCATCGTCGGCAAGCCCCCACCGGCCATCGGTGAACTGCACGGCGCCCTGCACAAGAGCCTCGCCGAGGTGGTCAGCATCGTCGCGCAACAACCGCTCGAGTTCGATCCTGGCACCCGATGGCAATACAGCGACATGGGCATCGCCACCGTCGGCCGCCTCGTGGAAGTGCTCGGCGGCATGCCTTTGGAAAAGTTCCTCGACGTCCGAATCTTCCAGCCCCTGGGGATGAAGGACACGTTCATCTACCCGCCCAAAGAGAAGTTCCACCGCATGCCCACGGCCTACATCCTGAAGGACGGCAAGCCGCTCAAATACACTTCCGATCCTTTGGGTGAAGGCAAGATGAAGTTCCGCGAAGGCGCGAAATATCCGTTGCCCGAAGGAGGCATGTACTCCACGGCCGCAGACCTCTTTGCCTTCTACCAGTTGATGCTCAACGGCGGGGAGTACAAAGGCAAGCGCCTCCTGTCGAAAGCAGCGGTGAACCTCATGACCTCAAACCATACCGGCGATCTGCGCACCAGCTCGCCCGGCAACGGTTGGGGACTCGGCTGGTTTGTGGTCAAGGACGCGATGGGCGAACTCTCGATGCTCTCACGCGGCGCCTACGGCCATGGCGGCCGCTACGGGACGTTCTGCTTTCTTGACCCGAAACGCCAGATGATCGGCATCTTTATGATCCACCGCGAAGGCGGCAGTGAAGAGCGCCAGGCCTTCACACAACTGGCCGTTGCGTCAGCCAACGATTAGTGGCGCCACCTATACTGGAGAGACAGGGACAAACACACTTGAGGAATCGTCACAGCACTCTCCTCCTTAGCGTCCTATCCGGCATTCTGGTTCTGCCGTTGTGCGCCCAGGATCCCATCCGTGGCCCGATGCTTGGCTGGGTGTGGGATGCTCGCAAAGAATCGATTCGGGGCATACTCGGCATTGCCGGTTCGTCCGTGCTCGGCCCAGGCCTCGACCTGGGAGCGCCGGTGAAGCTTGCCGCCATCTCGGGCAAGCGGGAAACGGCCTTCGTCCTGCTGGGAGACAACAAGGAAGCCGCGGTGGTGGATTTGAAGCCGCTCGCACCCGCGGCGCAGCGCATTGCGGACATCCCCGCCGGTGCCGAGCGCGTCGTGCTTAGCCCCACCGGAGCAGCGGCAGTGCTCGTCTACAAAGAGCCGCCACGGATGATCGTGGTGGGCGCTCTGAACACCGCGCCGGAAAAGAAGGTGGAACTCGATCTGGCCAATGAAGGGCTCCCCGCGGCGTTGGCCGTCAACGACGCCGGCGATGCCGTGCTGGGCACTTTCGGTGACGCGGCGCGGGCCACGCTGTTCGATGCCTCGGGCAATCGCTTCCCTCTCGCCAAGGAGACGCCGGTCAAGTCGATTGCCTTCCTCGAAGACTCGCGCGATGTACTGCTCGCCGCTGAGGATGGAGTGTTTCTCTCCCGCGACGTGAGCGCCGATGGGCCACTCGAAAGGATCGCGGAAGTGGTCTCGGCAGGAGCCGTGGCCGCCATCGACAAGCAGCATTTCCTCATCGTCGACAACGAAGTGCAGAGCGTGGTTGAGGTGAATGTGGAAGCCGGATCGAAGCGCGATGCGCAATGCCCCTGCGCGCCGAAGCTGCTCACGCGAATGACGGGCGCCAATATCTATCGCCTGAACGAAGTGTCGAACGGGCCGCTGTGGTTGGTGGAAGTGCAGGAATCGGGACTCCGCACCATCTTTGTCCCACCGGATCCATCGGAGCCGGAGCCGGAATTGGAGGACTAGCTGCTTGATGAATCGAATCGCTGTCTTGCTGACTTTGTGTGGAGCCACAGTGATGGCACAGAACAGTGCCCCACCGCAGATTGACTCCTTGAATCCTACCTCCCAATTGGGGGGGCAGAACTTCACCCTGCAGGTGATCGGACAGCGGTTCTGTATCGGTGCACAAGTGCGGTTCAATAACCAGGTCGTGTCCACCAGCGTCGTCAGCACCACGCAGTTGAATGCATCGATTCCCGGAGCGATCACCGAAGGGTTGTTCGGCGATGTTCCAGTGCAGGTGCAGCACGGTGTGAACGTGTCGTCCTGCTCCAATCCGGGAGTGACTTCGAACATCGTGAACTTCCGCGTCGGTCCGCCGGCGCTGACCTTCGTCACCAACAGCCTTCCCGACGCGACCCTCAACAGCAACTACTCGCAGTTCATTCAGGCATCTGGGGGCGTCACGCCCTATGTTTATACCGTCACCGCCGGGTCGTTGCCCCAAGGCATGACGCTCAACACGCAGACGGGCCTGCTGTCGGGCATTCCAACGCAAAGCGGAGCCTTCCCGTTCACGGTCCGGGTTGGCGATTCCCACGATCAATTCGCGACGCGGCAGTTCACGTTGAACGTGCGCGGGCCGCTGGACATGCTGACGACTTCGCTGCCCGCCGCGACGCTGAACACCGCCTATACCTTCGCACTGACGGCGGTGGGCGGCACTACTCCTTACTCCTGGACGCTGCTCAGTGGGGCGCCCGCGGGCATCACGCTCTCGACTTCCGGTGTGCTTTCGGGCACTCCCACACAAGCGGGGAGCTTCAACCTGCAGATCCGCGTCGGCGATACCGTCGGTGCGCAGGTGACGCGGACTCTCACCCTCACCGTGAATGGTCCGCAGTTGCAGATTCAAACGAGCTCGCTGCCGGCTGCCACTTCGGGCGTTGCCTATAGTACGACGATCACTGCGAGCGGCGGCACACAGCCCTATGTGTTCACAACCACCAGTCCTTTGCCGACGGGATTCTCCTTAGCGAGCAACGGCCTGTTGTCGGGAGTGACAGGCCAGGGCGGGACCTTCAACATCACCTTCACCGTGCGCGATGCGTTGAACCAAACGGCCAACCGCACGCTCACTCTCAGCGTCACCTCCAACCTGCAGATCACCACCACGTCGCTGCCGCAGGCCGCGTTGTCGACAAACTACTCGACGACGATCAGCGCCAGCGGCGGCACGGCGCCTTACATCTGGACCGCGCCCGGCGGGCTGCCATCGGGGTTCGTGCTCGATTCGGCCAGCGGCATCTTGAGCGGGACGCCGTTCCAGGAAGGCGTCTTCAGCTTCAACATCCAGGTGCAGGACTCGCTCAATCAAACGAACCTGCGCTCGTTCCAGTTGGTGGTCGGCACATTGCTGAGCATCACGACTCCGGTGCTGAAGAACGGGATCGTGGGGCAACCCTATGAAGACTTCTTCTTCGCCACGGGCGGCATCGCGCCGTTCACGTGGTCACTCACGTCGCCCAACCCGCCTGGCCTATTCCTCAACCCCACCACGGGTGTGCTCACTGGCGTCCCTTCATTGCCGGGCATCTTCAACCTGACGGTGCGTGTCCAGGACGCAATCGGTGCGAGTGCCATCCGCTCCTTCAGCGTGACCATATCGCCGGCGTTCACCATCACTACGCAGTCGCTGGCGGCAGGCACATTGGGGCTTCTCTATGAGCAGGCACTGAGTGCATCGGGCGGAACGGCGCCCTACTATTGGTCGATCTCCAGCGGTGCTCCGTCCGGATTGCAGTTGAATCAATTCACTGGCGTACTCAATGGAGTGCCGGCACAGAGCGGAACGTTCACGTTGCTGGTAACGGCCACCGATAGTGTGGGGCAACAGACGACAAAGCAACTGACGCTGATCGTGAACCAGACGATCACGATTGCGCCGCTCACGATCCCCAATGGGTCGGTGGGTACTCCCTACACACAGACCTTCTCGGCGACTGGCGGTCTGGCGCCGTTCGTGTACATCATCTCGGTGAACCCGCCGGGCTTGACCTTAAACAGCACTACGGGCGTGCTGTCGGGCATTCCGACGCAGACGGGAGTGTTCGAGTTCACCGTCCGCGCCAGCGACATTGCCGGCCAATTGGGACTGCGCAGCTACACGCTGACGGTGGTAGCGAGCCTGCAGATCACCACTTCGAACCTGGCCGATGCGGTGGAGCGGACACCCTATTCGCAGACCCTGCTGGCAACCGGTGGAGTGCCTCCCTATTCGTGGCGGGTCTCCGCGGGTACATTGCCGGACGGCTTGCAGTTGAACGCATCGACGGGTGTGATCTCCGGTACGCCATTCGTGGCATCGACGCCGCAGATCACCGTGGAAGCAAGCGATGCGACAGGGGCGCGCGCCACCCGTTCGCTGACGTTGAACGTATTGCCCGCGGTGAGCGTGCAGACGACCGGCACACTGACCAATGGTGTGGTGGGCACGGCCTATAGCGTGAACTTAGCAGCACGCGGCGGGACGACCCCGTACCGCTGGCGCATCCGCGATGGAGCGCTGCCCGATGGGTTGCAGTTGACCGCGGAGAGCGGCCTGATCAGCGGCACACCGACTCGTGCGGGACGCTTCCCGGCGACTGTGGAAGTGACCGATGCGGCGAACCTCTCTGCCTCGGGCGAGATCATCATCAACATCAATGCACCGCTGCTGCGCATCACCAGCGCGGCCACTCTGCCCGGCGCAACGGCGGGCGTGAACTATCTGTTCACGGCCACGGCCACGGGAGGAACGCCGCCCTATCGCTGGTCATTGAACGGAGCGCCGGCGGGCCTCACGGTGAACGAAACCTCGGGCGCGATCAGCGGGCGTGTGACGAACGCGGGCAGCTTCGAGTTCACCATCCGCGTGACAGACAACGCACAGGTCGTGTCCACGCAGAACGTGACCCTCGCGGTGGCTCTGCCGCCTGCTCCAGCGGTAACCATCACGGGCCTGCCCACGGCAGGCGGAGCGGGACAACAGGTGAGCCCGCGAGTGAGCATTGGGCAAGCGTATCCAGTGGCGCTGACGGGGGAACTGACGTTGACCTTCAACCCGGCTGTGGTGGTGGATGATCCGGCCATTCAGTTCTCCACGGGTGGACGCCGCGCGGCGTTCAACATCCCGGCGGGGCAGACCGATGCCGTGTTCAATGCCACTACGCTGGGCATCCAGACAGGCACGGTGGCGGGCACGATCGTGGTGACGGCGCGTATCAGCGCGGGCGCTACGGACATCACTCCGACTCCTGCGCCAAGCCAGACGATCACGATTGCGAGGGCCGCGCCGGTGATCAACAGCGCGCGGGTCAATCGCACGGCGAACGGTTTCGAGCTGGTGATTGTGGCCTACGCCACGCCGCGGGAAATCACTTCGGCGAGCGTGCGGCTGACGACATCGGGCACGGTGCAGGGTACGGACTTCACGGTGAACGTGGGTGCGGTGACCGGCCCGTGGTATCAGGGCACAGCGTCGCAGCAGTTCGGCAGCCTATGCGCCATCACCATTCCGTTCACGGTGCAGCAAGGCACTAACGGGCAGGTGAGCAGCGTGGCTGTCACGCTGACGAATGCGGTGGGTACATCTAATTCGGTTACGGCGAACTTCTAACATGCGAGTGCTTCTCCTGTTGCTTGGTTGCGCGGCCCTGTTGCCGGCGCAGTCGCGGGATACGAATCCCTTCACGTCGGCGAAGGATCTGGCCGAAGGGAAACGCTTCTATCGCTTCTACTGCATCAACTGTCATGGCTTGGATGGCGCTTCGGGGCGCGGCGCAAGGCTGGCGACGAAGACGCATCGCGTGGGCAACTCCGACCGCGAACTGTACCAGGTGATCGCCAATGGGATCTCGGGGTCCGAGATGCCGGGCCACTGGCTGGACGAAGACACGATCTGGAAGATCCTCACGTTCGTGCGGACCCTGGAGAGTTCCTCGAAGGAGCTTTGCTCATTCGATGCGGACGCGGCGGCACGCGGGCAGAAGCTGGTTGCGGCCATTGGCTGTCTGGGCTGCCACAGCTTGCGCGAGCAAGGCTCCGGGCGAATGGGGCCGGACCTTTCGACGATGGGCGCATCGCGGTCTCGCGAGCATCTGAAGGAGTCGCTGGTGAAGCCCAACGCGCAGGTGGCGGAGAAGTGGCGCATGGTGTCGGTCTCATCGCCATCGGGGGTGAAGCGCGGCGTGCTGCTCAATGAAGACGGGTACACGGTGCACCTGTTGGAGCCAAGCGGGCGGATCACTTCGCTCTATAAGCAGCAGGCGGACTCGGCTCCACGAAGCAAGGAATCGTCGATGCCTGCCTATGACAAGCTGCCGGCCAATCAGATTGAGGACATGGTGAGCTTCTTGTGTTCGTGCCGGGGAGGGTCGCGATGAGGTTGCTGTTTCTGTTGGCGGGCTGCCTGGCGGCGCAGGATAACGATTGGGTTCACTACTCGCAGAACTACCAGGCGCACCGGCATTCGCCGTTGAAAGAGATTCATTCGGGCAACGCGAGCGGGATGAACCTGGCGTGGGCTTTCACGGCCCGGATGCGGGAGAAGTTCGAGACTTCGCCGATTGTGGTGGGAGGCGTGATGTACATCACGCTGCCGCCGAACGAAGTGGTGGCGCTCGATGCGGAGACCGGCGTGAAGCTGTGGGAGTACAAGCGCAATCTGCCTCCGAAGATCAACGTCTGCTGCGGGCAGGTGAACCGCGGTGTTGCCGTATCGGGAGATAAGCTGTACCTGGCCACGCTGGATGCGCACCTGGTGGCGCTGGACCGGACGAACGGGCGCGTGCTGTGGGACACGGAGATGACGGACTACCGGCTGGGCTATTCGGCGACGCATGCCCCGCTGGTGGTGAAGGACAAAGTCATCGTGGGCGTAGCCGGCGGCGAATATGGAATCCGCGGGTTTCTGGATGCTTATGGCGTGGCTGATGGGAAGCGCAAGTGGCGCTTCTATACGGTGCCGGGGCCGGGCGAGTTCGGACATGAGACGTGGGCCGGCGACTCCTGGCGAAGGGGCGGCGCTCCAATTTGGATCACCGGATCTTATGATCCGGAATTGAACCTGACCTATTGGGGCACTGGCAATCCGGGGCCGGATTGGAACGGGGAAGTGCGCAAGGGCGACAACCTGTTCTCGGACTCGGTGGTGGCGCTGGATGCGGATACGGGCGAGCGCAAGTGGCACTTTCAGTTCACGCCTCACGATGTGCATGATTGGGATGCGACGCAGGTGATGGTGTTGATCGACCGCGAGGTAAAGGGACAGAAGCGCAAGCTGCTGGTGACGGCCAATCGCAACGGCTTCTATTATGTGCTGGACCGGACTACGGGAGAGTATCTGAGCGCGACGCCCTACGTGAAGCAGACGTGGGCGAAGGAGATGGATGCGAAGGGACGTCCGGTGCGTAATGTGGGTATTGATCCGACTGCCGATGGCGTGCGCGTCTATCCCCAAGTGGCAGGCGGAACGAACTGGAACTCGCCGGCGTTCAATCCGGACACGGGCCTGTTCTATGTAGCGGCGCGGGAAGGGTCGAGCATGTACTACACGGGCGAGGCGGTGTATCGCGAAGGGGCGCGCTATCAAGGCAGCTTCTTCCGTAATGAAGACGTGATGGAAGACTGGCATGGCGCTGTGCGCGCGCTCGATCCGGTGACGGGGAAGCGGGTGTGGGAGTACAAGCTGTTCCGCGCTCCATGGGCCGGGCTGCTTTCGACAGCGGGCAATCTGATCTTCGCCGGAACGGAAGAAGGCTACTTCATCGCGCTCGATGCGAAGACGGGGAAAGAGTTGTGGAAGCGCAACCTGGGCGGGCAGATCATCGCTTCGCCGATCGCCTATGGGACGGCAAGTGGTGAGAAGATCGCGGTCGCTTCGGGCACGGGATTGTTCGTCTTTCAACTGGCGAAATAGCGCGACAATAGAGGCTTCGTGGCACTCCCAGAACTGTTGTTGGAACGGCCGCACCGGCGGCGGAATCTGTTGACGGGCGAATGGATCCTGGTATCGCCTCACCGGGCGAAGCGCCCGTGGCAGGGGCAGGTGGACAAGCCCGCGGCCAAGCCGCAAGTGAGCTACGACCCCAGTTGTTATCTGTGCCCGGGCAATGAGCGGGCCGGCGGTGTGCGGAATCCGGCCTATGAAGCGACGTTCGTGTTCGACAACGACTTCGCGGCGCTGCTGCCCAAGAGCGAGGTGGTGAGCCTGGATGAGCAGGGCTTGCTGATTGCGGAGACGGAGACGGGCATCTGCCGCGTGGTGTGCTTTTCCCCGGATCACAGCCTGAGCGTGCCGCGGCTGCCGCTCCATGCGATTGAGAAAGTGATTGAAACATGGACGGACCAATATGTTTTATTGGGGGCGATGGCCGATATCCGTTCTGTGCAGATATTTGAGAATCGCGGGGAGATGATGGGGGCGAGCAATCCGCACCCGCATTGCCAGATCTGGGCGAACCGGACGGTGCCCACGGAACTGGTGAAGGAGACGGCGGCGCAACTGGAGTATGCCAAGCGGGCCGGGTCTTGCCTGCTGTGCGATTACACGCGGCTGGAGCTTTCGCTGGGCGAGCGGCTTGTTGTGGAGAATGAGAGCTTCGCGGCACTGGTTCCTTTCTGGGCCGTATGGCCGTTTGAAACGATGGTGGTGAGTAAGCGGCATATCGCATCGATGCCGGAGATGGACGCTTCAGAGCGCAGGGCTCTGGCCGATGTGATGAAGCGGCTGACCACGCGCTACGACAACCTGTTTCAGACTGCGTTTCCGTACACGATGGGGTTCCATCAGAAGCCCACGGATGGGGCAGCGCATCCTTCGTTCCACTTTCACGCGCATTACTATCCGCCGCTGCTGCGGTCAGCGGAAGTGAAGAAGTTCATGGTCGGTTACGAGATGCTGGCGAATCCGCAGCGGGACATCACGGCGGAGTCAGCGGCGGCGCGATTACGGGCGATGGACGAAAATGGGTGAACTCCAGGCGATCTCACCTTCGGCTTCGGGCTCGGCGGTGGAGTACCGCTGGATGACCCGCACGTAGTAGTAGGCAGCGGGCTGTTTCGAGCGCGGGCGGATGCCGGTTTCGGGTTTGTCCCAATTGCGGATTTGAGACGTTTCTTTCATGGATGTGTCGGCGAAGGAATCGTCACGCCAGGTGAGAGAGGCATCGCCGGTTGGCGCGGCGCTGTAGACGATGCGGTTGTTGCGGATGATTTCGTAGCGCAGGATGGGTGCTGAGCCCATGGCTTTGATGGTGAACACCGGCGTGGTTGCTGCTGTGAGTTCGCCGCCCTGGAGCGTGTTGCCGGCGCGGAAGTCGACGACGATGTTGTCCGTGGATGCATAGGTGCGGCGGGCACGGAGCGATTCCTGGATATCGTCCCGGGTAGTGACTCCTTCAGGGACCAAGAGATTGGCGTAGGAAATGTGAGTGGAGTAATGATCGCTGGAGGCGATGAAGCCCATTTTGTAGCCGACGCCGAGGGCATTCCAGATAAGGCCTTTCTGGAAGGGCTGGCGTCCGCCTTCCCCCGGGACGTTAGGTCTTTGGCGGCGCGCGGCTGGCCCCTCGTCTTCGTAGGCGTTGCGATCGCCCTGATAGATTTCGGTGACGGGTTCGACATCGTCATCGCGGGAGGGCGCAGTCGGTGCCCATGCTGGTGGCGGACGTGTGCGGGATACCAACGCCATCGGTGCGGCGGAGATAGGCCCAGAGTCCCTGGGCGTCCTTTTCGATCAGGTCGGACGCTCGCTGATGGAGGCGCGGGACGCGGTGGCTGAAGACACCGCGGCGCACATGGACGATGTTGCGATGGCCGAGCGGGAAGTTGATAGAACGCTCATAAGCGTAAAGAGGTGTAAAGCGGCCGGGGACGTGGAAGATGTCGGCGGATTTCTGGGTGCGCCAATATTGATAGATGTCGTCGGTGTTGCGGCCCTCGGGCTCGTCGGTGTCGAGCCAGGCTCCGTAGTTGTGATCGGTGACGGCGATGTAATCGAAGGCAGCGGCGTTGATGGCGTAGCGGTAGAGATCCCAGAGGCTGCCGTCGAGCGCGCCATCCATGGAGATTTCGGTGTGACGGTGGATGTCACCGCGTAAAATTTTGTAACGTGCTCCGGCGGCATCGATGCGGTAGGCGCGGACGCGGCGAACTGCCTCTTCCTCTTCGGGGTGGGTGACGGGGACCTGCCCTTCGGGCGAGGCTTTGAAGGCAGCGAGCACAGGTTCGCGGCGATCGAGCGCTTGCGGATCGAGTTGGGCAATCGTGATGTCGTGGTTTTCAGGGAGACCGAGCAGGGCGGCTCGACGACAGCTGGTGACCGCGCCGGTAGGGATAGCGGCGAGGAGCGTATCTGGCGGCCGGTGCTCCAGGGGAGAAGCGCGGGCGCATCCATTTCTGCTCTGCTGCGTCGCCGGTGAGTGTGGTGGCGTAGTAATCGAACATGTGGCCGGCGAAGCGGCCGGCGGGCACGGTTTGATGGCGCAGGAAGACCCAGGCCTTGCCGCTGCCATCGATGCCGAGGCGTGGATTCTGCCAAGTGTTCTTTTGCAGGCCATCGGGGAATGCGGTGGCGAGATCGACGGGTTGTTGTTGCGCGCTGTTCGCGAGGATGGCCACGCGTGGACGTCGGTAGAGCGCCGTGGCGGAGTTGGGCGGACCGTAGAGTTCGTAGCCGCCTTTGCGCAGACGAATGCGGTGTTTGGGATTTTCGTAGCCGGTGTCTTTGCCCCAGTTGATGCCGCCCTCTTCCCAGGCGATCCAGACGCGGCCGGCTGCGTCGACGGCAACATCGGAGCGCATTTCGGCGTATGCGGTTTCGGAGATGGGTTTCGCCGGGTTGAGTGTCGTTCCTTTGACTGAACGATGCATCACGTCGTAGGAAGCGACGGGATTGCGGCCTTTGCGATAGGTGTCCCAGACGATGTGGATTTCGTTGTTGGGCGCCGCGGCGATGGCCGGTTCCCAATCGTCTTCGGGAGAGGCGCTGATGTTGAGTTCATTGCTCCATGCGCCGTTCTGATAGACCTTGAGGAGGATGTCGCTCTGCGGGGTTTGACCGCGGAAGCCGGCCCAGGTGAGGTAGATGACGCCGTCGCGGGTGGAGACGGCTTTGTGGAAAACGTCGGGGTTAGGGCTGTTGGTGAGTTGCTGTTCGTTGGACCAGCGACGGCCGTCATAGTAACGGGCGTAGAGGTCGAAGTTGCCGGACTCCATCTTCTTTTGCACGCTGTAAATGGCCCAGATGCGGCTCTGCGCGTCTTCGGCGAGTTGGACGCGGAAGTGATCGCCGGGAGGCGTGATGCTTTCGGGAGTGGACCATGCGGCCCCATCGATGGAGCGGGAGATGAAGACTTCGTCAGCGCCTTCGAGGGTGTACTGATCCTTGGCTCGCGTTTTGTAGCCGACCCAGGCCATCCAGTGGCGGCCGTTTTTGGCGCGGAGGAGCGCGGGGTCGTCATCTTCGAACTCGGCGGTTGTGGGCGTGACTGGAACAGGGACGCGCTCGATGGTGACGTCGCCGGCATACTGCGCGGGCTCGAGCGGCTTGCCGTATGGAATCGCGGCCGGGATGAAGGTGACATCGCCGGTGCGCGTGAAAAAGGTGACCGGTTGTTCGGGCGGGCTGAGGAGATCGACGATGATGCCTTTGGGCGGAACGAGATTGCCGATGGCACGGAGAGTGACGCTCCACTGGGTGGGTGGAATGAGCTTGTCCTGATCGTCGAGATGCCAGCCGGCGATGCGGCGGACCTGGGCCGAGTCGCGGATGCCGCCGCTCCAGTTGACGCCGGAGACGCGGCGTTTATTGCCGAAGGTGATTTTGAAGGCGCAGCAGGGGACGGGCTTGTCGCTTGCGGCGAAGGCAGGCTCAGGGCTTGGAGACACGTAGCGCGTGTAGAGCAGAGCGCCTGCAGCGGCGGCGAGGATGAGCGGCAGAACCAGGGAGCGCATCAGAATCATAGTAAGACACTGGGTGTATGGCATGGATCGCTGGTAGACTGAGTTGGATGCTGCCGGACAATTCACCATCGGAGTTCACGACCAAGCTGAGCAGTGCCACGCGTGCGAGAGTACAGCGCGAGGGTTTGGAAGCGATCGCGCTTTGGGAGAAGGAGCATGGGCGCTTCACCGCGGAAGAGATGCGCGAGGCTTACAAGCGCGTGCGCGAACAGCTTCGAGGAGCGGATACACGGCGCTAGGCTGCCTGTGTCGAAAAGCGCAGAACACCGCTTGCTCACGCGCGCGGCTCGGTAGATTTGACGTGTTCCGATGGCCGGGGTTCTAGGCTACTTTGTCTTTTATGATCGTCCAGCCTTTTACAGTTGTGGGGTGGTTGAGATTTTCGTAAAGATCTGTCAACTGCTTTTCGTAGGCGGCTTCTTCGGCCATGATTTCCGGGTGCGCTTCCATTTCGTCAGCGGCGGCGTGGATTTGACGGGCGATGTCTTTGAAGTCTTCAGCGGGAATGGCCCAATTCTGGCGGTTGAGAATGGCTAAGGCGGCTTTGAGGATCACCGATGGGGAAGACTTTGGGTTGTCGAGCACTTCTTCGAGTTTGTCGATGGCTTTGGCGGTGAGGGCTTGCATACGGTCATGCATGGTGATGGCGTATTCCTGCTTGGCGTAGGCGACGGCCTGGTTGAAGACGGGATCGCTTTTCCACTTGTAAATGGTGGGACGGGAAACGGAGGCGAGCTTGGCAGCCGCTGTCACGGTGGCGCCCAGAGCAAGGGCCTGCACTACGGTGACCTGGGTGGGGGTTAGCTGTTTCATGGCTGATCTGAGGATAAATGACGGGTTCGCGGTGTGAGGACGGAGAATGAGTCGCGAATTATGGAAAATGTTGATTTGCGGGCGGTTAGAAATTGCGAATATTTTTGCGAGCGGTGTCACCGGGATGGGCGGGTGACGCGGATTCGCTGGCCAAGGATCTTGAAGCCGCTGTAACGCCATGAGGCGCTGCCTTGCGGGGCGGTCCATGGGCGGGTGCTGTGGCCTCCGGCGGAATAGACGACATACAGTTGGCCGTGGGCGATTTCGCGGACGGAGGTGTAGGCGCAGGTGCGGTCCATGGAGAGGCGGGTGACCTGGGTCCAGGATTGGCCTTGATCGACGGAGAAGGCGATGAAGTTGCCGTCGTCTTCCATGTCGGGCTTGTGGCCGAAGGTGAGGGCGAGGGTGCCGTCCTGCATTTCGATGAGGTCGGGGTCGGCGCCTGCGATGTCGCGGAACTTGCCGAAGCGGGAATACATCCAGCGGAGGGGGCGGGCTTCGGTCCAGGTGACGCCGTTGTCGTCGGATTCGGATTGATAGAGCGGGTTGGCGCGTCCGGTGCGCATGATGGCGATGAGGCGGCCTTGATGACGGCCGGAGCGGAGGCGGATGAGGACCGGCTCGCCGAAGCCTTCCTGCTCGACGGGGGCGGCGGCGATGGTTGCCTGATAGGACCAGGATTTGCCTTTATCGCGGGAGATTACGGTAAAGGCACGGAATTTCTTCATGGATGGCTGGTAGTCCGTAGGGGTGTTGTCGCCCTGGAAGCGGCCGTAGATGGCGGCGATCAAGTGGCCATTGGGGAGTTCGACAACGCTGCGGTGCCAGGGGATTGCTTTGAATGGAGTGCCGAGGTCGCTGTCGCCTTCGCGTTCGTATTGGGGGACGGAGACGAGGACGGGCTCGGGGCCGGTGAGCGATTTCCAGCCGGGCGTGGAGCGCCAGAGGAGGTTTTGGTATTGGCCCTCGCCGACTTTGTTGGCGATGTATTCGAACATGAGGATGGAGCCATCGTTGAGTTGGAGGGCCGCGCCTTCGAGCCAAGGGAGATCCTTGACGCCCGCTGCGGCTTCCCAGGGTTGCCATGTTTTGAGGCCGTCGCGCGAGACGAGGTAGGAGGGGTTTTGTTGTTTGTATTCGAAATCGGGGGCGCGGCGGTAGGTGCGGCTGCCGGTGGCAACCTGGAGGAGGGCGGAGCCGTCACGGAGGGTCCAGAGATAGGGGAAGACAGCGTCGGGGTGGATGAGTTGAGGGTCGCCGACTTCGAGAGTGAGGGGCTTGGCGACGAAGGAGTCGGCGGCGTGGAGGGAGAGGGTGTAGAACAGGAACGGGAGAAAATGTTTCATGGATTTTAGTAGTCGATGCGGGCGGTGGTTTGCTTCCAGAGCGTGAAGGGCGCGTCGGCTTCGGGGTAGGTGTGGAGGGTCATGGGGATGGATCGGGTGCCCGTGGGGAGTGCGATTTCGCGGTAGATGAAGCTGTCGTCGAAGCCGGCGGCGGCGGCCTGCTGCTGGGTGTTGGCGAAGTAGACGCGATCGAGGCGGGCCCAGTAGATTGCGCCGAGACACATGGGGCAGGGCTCGCAACTGGAGTAGAGTTCGGCTCCGGTGAGTTGGAAGGAGTTGAGGTGGCTGCAGGCTTGGCGGATGGCGAGTACTTCGGCGTGCGCGGTGGGGTCATTGGTGCGAGTGACGGAGTTCGCGGCTTCGGCGATGACGATGCCGTCTTTGACAACGACTGCGCCGAAGGGGCCGCCCAGGGATTGGCGAACGTTGTTGAGGGCAAGCTGCACGGCTTGTTCGAGGAAGCGTGGATCCACCACCTGATTATAATTTGTGGGATGGCATGCGACGGATTGTTTGTGCAGCGGTGGGACGGAACGCGAAGCGGGCCGGTGTTGGTGTTTCTGCATCATGGATTGGGGAGCGTGGGGCAATGGCGGGATTTTCCGGCGGAGTTGACGGCGGCTACGGGACTGCCGGGATTGGCGTACGATCGCTGCGGGCATGGACGGTCGGTGGCGTGTGGGGAGGCTCGGACGCCGCGGTATATGCATCGGGAGGCGGAGGTGTTGGGGGAGTTGCTGGAGCGCGAGGGCGTTGGGGATTTTGTGTTGATCGGGCATAGCGATGGGGGCTCGATTGCGCTGCTGTATGGCGCGTTGGAAGGGTGGGTTGCGCCGCGAGGGATTGTGGCGGAATCGGCGCATGTGTTTGTGGAGGATGTGACCCGGCGGGGGATTCGATTGACGGTGGATGCGTATGTGAGCGGGATGCGGGAGAAGTTGCGGAGGTATCACGGGGACAATACGGAGCGGCTGTTTTGGGAATGGGCGGGGACGTGGCTGGCTCCTTCGTTTGACGATTGGAATTTGTGCGCGGGGTTGGGCGGGGTGAAGTGTCCGGTGGTGGTGGTGCAGGGTGTGGATGATGAGTATGGGACTGAGGCGCAGGTGGATGCGATTTTGCGGGGTGTGGCGTCGGCGGCGGGGCGGGTGATGATTGCGGGCGCGGCGCATGAGCCGCATCATCAGGCGCGTGGGGCTACGGTGGAGGCGATGCGGGCGGCGGTGATGGGGTTTTTGTAGACGCGGTCAACCTTTGCGGCGGGAGCGGAACTGATCGAGCTTTTGTTTGCGGAGATCGCGGAGTTTGGTGAGTTGCTCTTCGTTGAGAACGGACTTCAGTTTTTCCTGGGTTTGATCGTGAAGGGCGTGGAGTTCCTTGCGGAAATCCTGGCTGGGGGATTCCTGTTTGCCGTATTTGCGACGGATTTCTCTGGTTTGTTTGGCGCTATCGGAGAAGATGGCGCGGAGCGCGGGTTCCTGTTCGGGTGTGAGTTTGAGCTCCTGTTTGAGGTGTGACATGCGGCGGTCGAGAATGCGCCCGGCGATGCGCTCGCGCCGTGTGGGCTGCGCATGGGACGGGGCCGCGAAGGTGAGGGCAGCAAGGGCCAGGGCGGCGACACCGATGATTTGGTTTGTTGTTTTCATATTCGGTTGGAACCTCCGATTTTGAAAACACGGGGCGGTGGGAATAGTTTCGGTGCGTGGCGACGCTTCTGATCTATACTTACCGTTTGGAAACTGAAGGAAATCATGTCTCTTGCTGAGCGATTGCGCGAGTTGCGGAGCGGGTTTGCTCCGACGTTCTGGGTGGCGAACACGCTGGAGCTGTTCGAGCGGCTGGCGTTCTATGGATCGAAGGCGATTCTGGCGGTGTATGTCGCCGAGAAAGTGGGGCTAGGGGCACAACTCGCGGCGACGCTGGTGGGCGCGTTTTCGGGCGTGTTGTATTCGCTGCCGATTGTGGCGGGGACGTTTGTGGACCGGTATGGGTTCCGGCGCACGCTGGCGGCGTGTTTTGCGTTTTTTACGGTTGGGTATTTTTTGATTGGGCTGGCGGGGTTGAGCATGGGACAGCCGCTCGTAGACATGTTCGGCAAAGGGCCGTACATCACGGGCGTGCTGTTTTTGACGGCAGTGGGTGGATCGCTGATCAAGCCGTGCATTGTGGGGACGGTGGCGAATACATCGACGGAGAAGACGCGATCGCTAGGGTATTCGATTTATTACACGCTGGTGAACTTCGGCGGGGCGTTGGGACCGATTCTGGCGTTGCAGGTGCGGGAAGGGTTGGGGATTGAATATGTGCTGGTGATGTCGTCGATTACATCGCTGGCGATGCTGATCGGGACGTTGCTGTTCTTTAAGGAGCCGGTGGCGAGGGAGACCAGCGGGCGCACGTTGCCGCAGGTGCTGAAGGACATGGTGCTGGTGTTTGGGAACCTGAAGTTCATGCTGTTTCTGGTGATTTTTTCGGGGTTCTACGCGATGTTCTGGCAGATTTTTTATTCGTTGCCTTTCTATGCCAAACAGGCGCTGAAGTTCGAGCAGTTTGAGTTGCTGGAGACGGTGGATGCGTTGACGATCATTTTTCTCACGGTGCCGATGACGGCGTTGGCGAAGAGCTTGCGGCCGATTACGGCGATGGCTACGGGGTTTGGGATCGCGTCTGTAGTGTGGTTATTGATCCCGATGGCACCGTCCGTAGGCGCGGTAGTGGCGGCGGTGGCGTTGTTCGCGGCGGGCGAGGGATTGCTGGCGCCAAGGTTTTATGAGTATGTGGCGGGGCTGGCTCCGAAGGATCAGGTGGGGACGTATATGGGATTTGCGTTTTTGCCGGTGGCGATCGGATCGTTCACGGCGGGGCCGCTGGCGGGGTGGCTGGTGTCGACGTTTATCGAGGGCGGCGGCAATCCGCATCATATGTGGTACGTGGTATCGGGCGTAGGGCTGGCGGCGACGGCCGGCATGGTTGTGTATAACGCGGTGTTCGCTGGTAAGAGCGCTACTCAGTAAGCCAACGGATGTGCGCGGCTTCGAGTGGGATGGCGGCGTCCGGATGATAGGGGACGACGCGAGGCGAGTAGTGCGCGGCGGGGCGGTTATTGGGGACGGTGGCGTCGAAGCAAAAGCCGCCAGTGATGCCGGTGAGTTCGCGGCAAGGTTCCATGATGAGGCGGAAGGGCGCGTCGCCGGGATGGAGCGGGTCGGCGTAGAGTTCGATGTGGATGGCATCGATGGGGATCTCGTCGCAGTAGACGTGAAGGCGGAAGTGATGGGACTGGTCACTGGATTCGATTTCGCACTTGGCGAGGCGGATCTTGTCCCAGTGGGTATCGAGGATTTCGCGCCAGCGAACGATGGCTGCGCCAAGAGAGCCGGCGGCATCGGCGCGGCGGAGGTATGCTTTCGCGGCCGATAGGTAGTGGTTTTCGGTGTACTCGCGGACGCTGCGATTGGAGGAGAACTGCGGAGTGAGGCGGGCCATGCTTTCGCGAATTTTGGCGACCCAGGAGGTGGGGATGCCGTTCCAATCGCGGGTGTAGAAGGCGGGAATGACGCTGGTTTCGAGGATGTCGTAGAGTTGCGCGGCTTCGGCTGCGTCCCAGGTGGGGTCGTCACCATGCTCGTTGCCATCGCCGAGGGCCCAGCCGAGTTCGGGGGCATAGGCTTCGGCCCACCAGCCGTCGAGTTCGGAGAGGTTGAGGCCGCCGTTGACGAGGATCTTCATGCCGCTGGTGCCGCAGGCTTCCCACGGGCGGCGCGGGGTATTGATCCAGACATCGACGCCCTGGACGAGGAACTGGGCGAGGTCGAGGTCGTAGTCGGCGAGGAAGACGGCGCGGCCCTGGACGTCGGGGCGATTGGTGAAATCGATCCAGCGACGGAGAAGGGATTGACCGTGCAGGTCGCTGGGGTGGGCTTTGCCGGCGACAACGATTTGGACGGGGCGTTCGTGGTTGGTGAGGATGCGGGCGAGGCGATCGGGATCGTGGAGGAGGAGGTTGGGGCGCTTGTAGGCGGCAAAGCGGCGGGCAAAGCCGAGGGTGAGGACGTTGGGATCGAGGATAGAACCGGTGTGGAGCGGGCAGGTGGCGGATTGGAGGGTGAGGCGGCGGCGGACCTCATGAACGAGGTCGTTCCGGATGTGGCCGCGCATGTCCCAGATCTGGGAGTCAGAGACGGTGCGGAAGCGATCGCAGAGCCCTTCCTGGGTGCCTCGCCAACGGCCGCGGCCGCAGACTTCGGTCCAGAGGTTGTCGGCTTGCGGGGAGTCCCACGTGGGGACATGGACGCCGTTGGTGATGTGATGGATGGGGACTTCTTCCTTGGGCCAGCGGGCGAAGATGGGTTGAAAGAGCGTGCGGCTGACGGTGGCGTGGAGGCGGCTGACGGCGTTGATTGCGCCGCTGCCGCGGATGGCGAGATGGGCCATGTTGAACTCGGGGGCGCCGTTCTGGCCGAGTTGGAGCATTTCGTCGATGGGGATGCCGAGGTGGTCTTCGGCATAGCGGGTGAAGTAGTGGCGGATGAGATCCGGGGGGAAGATATCGAAGCCGGCGGGGACGGGGGTGTGCGTGGTGAAGAGGTTGCCGGCGCGCGTGACGGAGAGGGCGACGGCGAAGGGCTGATGGGTTGCGGAGCGGAAGGCGGCGGCACGTTCGAGGACTGCGAGTGCGGCGTGGCCTTCGTTGAGGTGGCAGACCTGGGGTTGGATGCCGAGGGCGGAAAGCAGACGCCAGCCACCGATGCCGAGGGCGATTTCCTGTTGGAGGCGGAGTTCGAGGCCGGCGCCGTAGAGCTCGCTGGTGATGCCGCGTGCGGCGGGGGAGTTGGCGGGGTCGTTGCTATCGAGGAGGTAGAGTTTGACGCGGCCGCAGCGGGCTTGCCAGGCGCGGAGGATGAGGGTGCCGGAGGGGAGATGAACGAGAACGCGGACCCATTCTCCGGAGGGATTGCGGACGGGGGAGATGGGGAGCTGGGTGGGATCGTTGTAGGGGTAGAGGGCGCGCTGGTTGCCCTGGTCGTCGAGGACCTGGCGGAAGTAGCCGCGCTGGTAGAGGAGGCCGATGGCAGTGACGGGGACGCCGAGATCGCTGGCGGATTTGAGCTGATCGCCGGCGACGTTGCCGAGGCCGCCGGAGTAGATGGGGAGGGCCTCACTGAGGGCGTACTCCATGGAGAAGTAGGCGACGGAGGTTAGCGGAGATTGGGGATAGGTGGTGTGGAACCAGGTGGGGGATTCATAGATGTTGCGGCGGCGGCTGAGGGTGGTTTGGAGACGCTGCTGGAATTCGGGGTCCTGATGGACGGCCTCGAGTTGCGTGGTGGACGCTGTTTGGAGGACGAACCAGGGGTTGTGGGTGAGGGCCCAAAGGTCGGGCGCGATGAAGCCCCAGATTTCATCGGAGGAGTGGTTCCAGGCCCATTGGAGATCGAGGGCGAGGTCGAGCAAGGGGTCATTGGGGTCGGCGAGAACGCCGTAGGAATGCAGAGAGGAGGGCATGGCGAATTCCTTTCCTGGCTGGTTGGCTGGAGAAGAGGCATAGCTTTTTGCCTGCCTGATTATAGGCGCGGATGGAGGGGAGTGTGTCGATGGTTGAGACTGCGGGAACCTGCGGCCTGAGTATGATTAGTGGGAATGTCGCTCCAGATAGGGATCTTCAATCAGTCGGACATTATTGAAATGTGCGAGAAAGTTAAGGGCCAGTTGCAGCGTTATGGGGTGCAACTCTTTTCCGGTGAGCCTTCCACAGGTGTGCAACTGGAGGGGTCTGGTGTTCTTGTCGAGTACCGCCGTGAGATGTTCGTGTTTACCGTAGAGCATGTCTTGAACTCCTGCAAACAGCAAGTCATCTGGCTGCGATTGCGTGATGAATTCATGCGCCTTGACTGCCGATTGCTCGGCGCAGTCACAGACGAAACGCTCGATGCGGGAGTGCTCCACATTCCTCCCGAGTTCGCAGTGAATTACAGCGGTGTGCAGTTGGAGGACGCTGACGCCATTCTGCAACCGGTCGATCCTACCTCGACAGTGTACGCGCTCATTGGGTACCCCGAGAGCCATACGGAGATCGACGACGAAAGCGGTGCGATTACCAGAATGGAAACCCCATTCCTCTTCGCCGAAGTTGATCCCATCGTCTACTCCCAGCACGATGTCAAACCTCGGAATCGCCTGCTTCTTAAACGTGAACGCAAGGTGCCGTTGCATTACGCGAGTGGCGGCGGAGTTTGGCAACTCACGCTCCGGGGAACGATCAGAAAACCGAGCGTACAACTTGTCGCCACATTCTCGGATGCTGGCGACTATTTTGCTGCTGGCGCGCGCATCTGGCCCCACCTCCAACTCGCACGAGAAATACTTAATGCGCCGCAAGAACCATTCTTCACGGCATAGCGCGGTGCCCGGGCGGCGCTTCCTGCAACGAAAGCCAAGCTTGTGTAGTCTGAAGTTCACGCGCTATCGTTGGAATTGGAGAACAAGTGGCCATTTTTCCGCGAGGCGTTATTATCAATCACGGAGACATCGCGGTCGCTGTTGAACGGGCTGCTTTGAAGTTGAGGCCGACGGTTGTCCATGTGCGGTACAGCGTTGGCCGGGACTGGAGCGACGACCCTGCCATATTCTTTCGTGTGTTGCTCTCCGATGCGGCAAGCGGGGATAAGCAACTCCCGCAGCAGATCACCAGTGTTATTCTCCAAGAGGTGAATCCTCAGTTGGCTGGTTTGCAGCCGTACTTCAACTTCCGAAGCGTTTCCGAACAGCGTGTATTGAAAGAAGAAGCGTGGGCCTAGTTGAATGCCCTTTCCCGATGATTTGCTTGAGCAAGCGCAGCATCTGGCCCGGCGCGAACCCAAACGCCCGAAGCAAGCAAGCTTGCGCCGCGCCGTCTCTACTGCTTACTACGCACTCTTTCACTTACTGATCGGCGAAACTGTCCAGAACTGGAAGCGCCCTAAAGAACGCAATACTCTCGCTCGCATGTTCGACCACGGGATGATGAAGAGAGCTTGCACTGCGAAACGCAATGAGCTAAACGCTTATTTCAGCACGCACCCACCTTCCACTCCCGCGCTCATAGTCCAACAGCACATTCACCTTATCGCTGAGACTTTTGTTGAGAAGCAGCAGCATCGCCACACCGCCGACTACGACAGTGGAACAAAGTGGACGCGTACTGATGTCAACGCAAAGGTAAACTCTGTTGCCGCAGCCTTTTTCAGTTGGAAGGCCATTCGCAACGAACCGCTAGCACAGAATTATCTTGTCACGTTGCTTTCGAGGGACCGGTAACACCACGTGGTTTTCGCATTCCTGCGTGCGCCTTTTGGCGACCAACAGTGACAATGTGTCCGATCGACATTTGCCGAAGAAGAATGACCATTCGACGGGACTAGGGGAGGGAATGGAGCCGATGACCAGGATTGAACTGGTGACCTCGTCCTTACCAAGGACGCGCTCTACCAACTGAGCTACATCGGCCCGTGTGTCAAGTATAGCTGGTGGACAGGGGAGGATTCGAACCTCCGTAGCTCGCAAGGAGCGGCAGATTTACAGTCTGCTGCCATTAACCACTCGGCCACCTGTCCACAGTACTCCCAAGCACGTTCGGGCGTGGGGGTAACGATTAGTATAGCAGGAGTGGGGGTGAGATCCAACTTGGATTAAAGAGGAATACCGGAGTTGCGTTCCCAGTCTTCGCGCCAGTTGACGACTCCGCAGCGCTGGGCCCATTGGTTGTATGAGGCGGTGAGTTCATGGACGCGGCGTGGTTGGAGGGTGGCGAGGTCGTGCAGTTCGGTGCGGTCGTTTGCCATGTCGTAGAGTTCCCACGGTGCGTTGAAGCCGGCGACCAGCTTCCAGCGATCGTGGCGGATGGCGCGATTGCCTTCGTGCTCCCAGAAGAGGGCGGGGTGTTGGAGGCGTTCCCCGCGGAGGGCTTTCATCAGGCTGGTTCCGGGCAGCGGGATGCGGCTGGCGGGGTATTGGGCGGCGGAGGCTTCCAATAGGGTGGGCATGATGTCGGTGACGTGGCCGAGTTGGGTGGTGAGGGCGCCGTTGCGGATGCGTGCGGGCCAAGAGGCAATGAGCGGCGTGGAGATGCCGCCCTCGTGAGCCCAATGTTTGTATTTGCGGAACGGGGTGTTGCTTACGTTGGCCCAGGGGGGCTCGACGACGGCTCCGTTTTCTTTCGATTCGGCGCAGGCTCCGTTGTCGGAGAGGAAGAGGAACAGGGTATTGGATGCGGCGCCGATTCGCGAGAGGCATTGGCGGACCTGGCCGACGCCTGCGTCGAGGCGTTCGATCATGGCGGCGTAGGTGGCCATACGGGTATCCCAACCGGCTTTGTCTGCGACGGAGTTCCAGGGCGGGACTTCGCTTGGGCGCGGGCTGAGTTCCCATCGTTTATTGACGATGCCCAGGTTTCGCATGCGCTGGTAGCGCTGGTGGCGGATGGCTTCCCAGCCGGCGGTGTAGCGCCCGCGATTGCGTGCAATGTCCGCGGCGGGGGCCTGAATGGGGAAGTGCGGCGCGGTGTAGGCGAGGTACAGAAAGAACGGGCGCTGGGTGGTGGCCGGCTGTTCCAGCATTTGCACGGCCTGGCGAGTGAAATCGTCGGTGATGTAGTAGTCTTGCGCGGAGGGATGAATTTCTTCTTTGCCGCGGACGAGCGTTTTGGGGTGGAAGTAGTCGGAGGTGCCGCCGAGGAGGGCGTAGGATTGGTCGAAGCCGCGGTCACAAGGCCATTGGCCGCGGCGGGCGCCGACGTGCCACTTGCCGACCATCACGGTTCTGTAACCGGCATCGCGGAGTACTTCGGCGAGGGTGGCGCAGCGATCGTTGAGGAAGCCTTGATAAGCGGGGAGGCCGAGGTTGCGCCCCATGTGGCCGATGCCTGCCTGGTGAGGATAGAGGCCGGTCAACAGGGAGGCGCGTGTGGGGCAGCAGCGGGCGGCATTGTAGAACTGAGTGAAGCGAATGCCGTCGCGAGCGAGGGCATCGAGATGCGGAGTGGGGATTTCCGATCCGTAGCAGGCGAGATCGGAATAGCCCATGTCATCGGCCATGACGAGGACGATGTTCGGGGGCTTGGGGGCCGCGGATACTTTTGTGGCGGCCGCCGTGGTGAGAAAGCTTCGCCGTGTCACTGGCGGCCTTTCTTCCAGGTGTAGGTCAGCGGGTCAAAGCGATAGGATTTTTTGGGTGGAGCATCGGGCTGATTGTGCTTGGGGAACCATGGCGACAGGCGCTGCTTGACGGCCGCGTATTGCGGATCGGCGGCGAGATTGCGCCACTCTTTGGGATCCTGCGAGTGATCGTAGAGTTCCTCTGAGCCGTCGTTGTAGCGGGTGTAGCGCCAGCGTTCATCGCGCAGGCTGTGATTGCCGAACATCATTGTGGTGAGGGCCGGACGTTCCCATGGGGTGGCGGGATTGCGGAGTAGCGGTGTGAAGCTCTGGCCGTCGAGGCCGGGTTTGACGGGCAATGCGCAGAGATCGATGAGGGTTGGGTAGAGGTCGATTAAACTGACGGGCCGCGCGCAGCGGGCGCCAGGTTTGGTGATGCCGGGGGCGCGGACAATCAAAGGCACGCGGGTGGATTCCTCCCAGAGGGTGAATTTATGCCAGGCGCTCTTTTCGCCGAGGTGGTAGCCGTGATCGCTCCATAAGACGACGATAGTGTTGCTGTTGTTGGGGCCGGAGCGCAAGGCGTGGAGTACGCGCCCGACCATCGTGTCGGAGAATGTGATGCAGGCCATGTAGGCCTGGATGGCTTCGCGCCAGCGGCCTTTCTTGACGACGAGGTTGTGCTCATCGGGGATCACGACCTGCTGCATTTTCAGAGCCGCGGGGGGAACATCTTCGAGATCGTTTTCCTTCACTTCGGGTAGGCGGATGGAGTGCAGGGGGTACATGTCGTAATACTTGCGAGGGACGTACCAGGAGAGATGCGGACGGAACATGCCGACGCCAAGGAAGAAGGGTTTGCCGTGCGTCTTTGAGAGGAATGCGGCGGCCCAGGATGCCACTTTGTAATCGGGGAAATTCTCGTCGGGCTGGTCGAGCGGGGCGAAGTCGAAGTTCTGGCGCAGTTCATTGACGTCGGACATGGGGAAGCGCGGGGGGCGGGCATCGGCGTCGGAGTTGTAGCCGCCTCCCCAACCGGCGGGTTTCATGCCGGCGGACCAGAAGAAGTAGTCGTCCCAGGCCTGGGGGTCATTGAAGCCGGGTTCATGGTGAAACATTTTTCCGCCGCCGGCGACGTAGTATCCGTTCTGGCGGAAGTGCGCGGGGAGAGTGACTGCGCTGGGCAAGACGGGGCGCCACCACTGTCCATTGGAATAGACACCGGTAGTGGATGGCCGCAGGCCTGTCATCAGGGCTGTCCGCGAAGGATTACAGATCGGCGCTGGACAGTGTGCGTTGGTGAAGAGGAGGCCCTCGGCGGCCAGGCTGTCGAGATGCGGAGTTTGGACGGCGTTTTGCCCGAGGCAGCCGACCCAGTCGCGCCAATCGTCGACACCTAAGAAGAGCACGTTGGGCCGCTGCGGGGCGGCTGCGAAGAGGGACGAGCCGGTGGCTGCAAGGAATTGACGTCTGGATGACAGGATCATTTTCCCTCCGGTAGAGCGGCGCGCCAGCCCGCTTTCAAGGTGTTGCGCAGTTCGGCGATCAATGCACTGTTGCGCGGGTCTGTGGCGATGTTCACGGTTTCGCGGGGATCGTTTTGGTGATCGTACAGCTCGACTGCATCTTCCACGCCGGGGACATGCCATTCGGTGTAGCGGTAGCGTTTTGTGCGGACGGAGCGGCCCATGCCTGCGCCGCGTTTGGAGGGGGAATCGAAGGGTCGGGGGAACTGGCTGAAGACGGCCCGCTTCCAGGGTTTGGCCGGTGTACGGAGGAGCGGGAGGAAGCTGTAGCCTTCGAGTTGAGCGGGCGCGGGGAGGGCGTGCATGTCGCAGAGTGTGGGGAAGAGATCGACGAACTCGACGAGTTCCGCGCATTGCGTGCTACGGGCGGGGACGCCTGCGCCGGCAACGATGAGGGGGGCGCGAGTGTCGAGCTCGAAGTTTGTTGTTTTGGCCCAGAGGTTGTGTTCGCCGAGGTGCCAGCCGTGGTCGCCCATCAGGACGACGGTGGTCTGTTCGGTGAGGTTGAGCCGTTGCAGCTCCGCGAGAACTTTTCCGATCTGGGCGTCGGTGTAGCTGGTGGCTGCGTAGTAGGCTCGGATGAGCTCTTTGGTTTTCCCGGGCGGGAGCGGTCCTTTGCGGGGAATGTCTTTGTAGCCGCGCAGTTCTTTCCAATCGTGCATGGCGACAGGCGGGGCGTTTTCGGGGGCTTGCGGATTGGCGGGTTCGGGGATGTGCGCGCCGGTGTAGAGATCGAAGTATTTCTTCGGGGCGACAAAGGGGAGATGAGGCTTCAGGAATCCGACGGCGAGGAAGAATGGTTTGTCGCGCAATTCGCGGAGTGCTGCGACGGCACGGTCCGCCACCTGGCCGTCCTGCAAGGCGTTGTCGGGGACATCGGGGGCTTGGATGGAATCGAGCTTCTTCCATTCGAGCGTTGGGATTGGAGTGCGAGCTTTTTCGGTGGCGGGGACCTGCGCCCACTTTTCGAGATCGACATACTGCATGCCGGCGATTCCTTCGGGCCAGAGTGGGGTGGTCCAGGCTTCGGGATCGTTGAAGGCCTCGCCAAACACTTTGCCCAATCCGCGGGTCATGTAGCCGTGGCGGCGGAAGTGCTGGGGCAGGGTAGTGACGTTTGGCAGGACGGCGCGAAAGGGTTCGTCCTTGCCGTTGTCGTAGACCTTGGTGGTGTCGGGACGAAGGCCGGTGAGGAAAGAGGTGCGCGAAGGCGTGCAGACGGCCTGCTGGCAATAGGCTCGGGTGAAGAGGACACCTTTCTGCGCGAGGGCGTCGATGTGTGGTGTCTTTACGACGGAGTTGCCATAGCAGCCGAGTTCGGGACGGAGGTCATCGACGACGATCAAGAGCACGTTGTTCCGCCGGGGCTGCGCGCCGAATAGTGAAGCGGCGCCGCAGATCCATTGACGACGGGTGAGATTGAGCAAACGAGTGTTCCTCCCTAGCGATCATATAATGGGCGTGATTGATGACACGCCGCCAGTTGTTGACTTATCTGATGACCGCAGCCGGAGTGAGCGCCCAAGGGAGGCGGCCACCGAATGTGGTGTTCGTGCTTGCCGATGATCTGGGCTGGACGGATCTGGGGTGCTTTGGGAGCACGTTTTATCAGACGCCGCACATTGACCGTTTGGCGCAACAGGGGATGCGGTTCACGAGCGCGTATGCCGCCTGCCCGGTTTGTTCGCCGACACGGGCGGCGATTCTGACGGGGAAGTATCCGGCTCGCTTGCATGTCACGGATTGGATTCCGGGCCGCGTTCCGCCGGGGTTGAAGATGCGACCACCGGATTGGACTCCGCAACTGCGGCTGGAAGAAACCACGATCGCGGAGGTGTTGCGGAGCGCGGGCTACGCTACGGCCAGCATTGGGAAGTGGCACCTGGGCGATGAGGAATTCTATCCGGAGAAACAGGGGTTCGATGTGAACTTTGGCGGCTGTCATTTGGGTTCGCCGCCAAACTATTTTTACCCCTACAAGATTCCGAATATCGCGAGCGGCAAAATGGGTGAGTATCTCACGGACCGGCTTACCGACGAGGCTTTGGCGTTTGTGGAGCGGTCGCGAGCGAAGCCGTTCTTTCTATACCTGGCGCACTATGCGGTGCATACTCCGCTGGAGGCGAAGGAGGCTGTAGCCAAGCGGTATCAGCAGCGAGTGCGGCCGGGACAATCGCACAGCCATCCGGTGTACGCGGCGATGGTGGAGAGCATGGACGATAGCGTGGGGCGGGTGCTGGGAAAGCTTGACGAGTTGGGGTTGGCGGAGAACACCGTGGTGATCTTCACCTCCGATAACGGTGGCGTGGTTGGGCGCAGGCACATTACGTCGAATGAACCGCTGCGGGAAGAGAAAGCGACGTTGTATGAAGGCGGCATCCGCGTTCCGCTACTGATTCGGTGGCCGGGGGTGGTGAAGCCTGGTTCGGTGTGTGACGTGCCGGTGCACAGCATCGATCACTTTGCGACGTTGGCGGAGATGGCAGGTGTGAAGGCTCCGCCGAGCGATGGAGTCAGCCTGATGCCGCTGCTGAAGCAGCAAGGGACACTGCAGCGAGAGGCGATTTACTGGCACTATCCGCACTACAACTTTCATCAACCGCTGATTCCGACGCGGCCGTGCGGGGCGATCCGAAAGGGCGACTACAAGATGATCGAATTTTACGAAGACGGGCACACGGAGCTATTCGATATCCGGCAGGATATCGGGGAGCGAAAAGGGCTGGCGCGCTCGATGAAGGCGAAGGTGGCGGAGTTGAAACGCGACCTGGCGGCGTGGCGTGAATCAGTAGGCGCGCAGATGCCTGTGCCCACTCCGGACGCCTATGATCCGGCGAAGACGGAGGAGTGGATGCGTGACCGGTTCCAACGACAAGGCGAGCGGTAACATGGCATCATCGAAGATTCCTATGACCCGCCGCACTTTGTTGTTTACGCCCAGCCTGATGGCGCCATTGCAAGGCATGCAAGCCAAGCCCAAGGTGGCTGTGGTGATGAATGTCTACTTCCCTAATTCGCACGCCGATGTATTTGTGGGACGGCTGCTGGATGGCTACCGGCTGAACGGAGTCTCGCACCGGCCACGGCTTCAGACGTCGTCTTTTTATGTGGATCAGTTTCCGAACAACGACATGGCGAGGGAGCAGGCGGCCGAGTTCGGAGTGCGCATTTATCCGGATGTTGCGAGCGCACTGCGGCTGGGCGGATCGAAGCTGGCGGTGGATGGCGTGGCGATTGTGGGCGAGCATGGCAATTATCCACGGACGAAGCGCGGCAATTTCATGTACCCGCGGTGGAAACGCTTCGATGAAGTGACGAGCGTGTTGCGGCAGGATGGGCGCATTGTTCCGGTGATGAACGACAAATACTTCGCGTACGAATGGGACGATGCGCGGAGGCTGTATGACCGTGTGAAGGAGATGAAGATCCCGTTTTTCTGCGGCTCTTCGCTGCCGCACACATGGCGGCGGCCGCCACTGGAGTTTGCCAAGGGGATTGAACTGGACGAAGTCATGGCGGTTAGTTTTTCCGATTTGGAAGAGCACGGATATCACGCCATTGAGCTGATGCAGGCCATGGCGGAGCGGCGCAAGGGCGGGGAAACCGGGATCGAGGCTATCCGCTGCGTGGAAGGCGATGAGGTGTGGAAACTCGGGTGGTCAAAGGATCTGCTGGACGCGGCACTGCGTCATCGCCAGAACCCGGGATACGGCAAGGAGTGCAAGAATCCGCAGGCCATTCAGGTGCGGTACCGGGACGGGCTGAAGGCGACGATTTTGAACCTAAACGGGATGACGCTGGACTACCTGTTTGCGGCGCGCGACAAGGCCGGCAAAGTGTATTCTTCGTGTTTCTACATCCAGCTTTACGTGCACAATCACTGGAGCTTCATGGTGAAGGCGTTCGAGGATCTGGTGCTGACGAAGAAGATGGCGTTTCCGATTGAACGCACGTTGGTGTCGACGGGGATCACACTATTCGGGCTGGAGTCGCGGGTGCAGGGACAGAAGTGGCTGGACACTCCGCAATTGAATATTCAGTATTCCTGACGGCCCACGGCGTCGGCGGCGAGTATGGCATCGGCGACCATGGATGGCGTCACTTCGAAGGGCTCATTATGAATGGTTTCACCGGGGGCGGTGGCGCGGGCAGCGACTTGGAGGAGAAGGTCGCGGGGCATTTCCGCGCAGCCGATTTCGGCCAGAGTGACGGGCAGGCCGACCTCTTTGGAGAAGGCGATGACTTCGCGGAACTGGGCGCGCGATGCGCCTTCGAGGACCAACTGCACGAGCGTGCCGAAGGCTACTTTTTCTCCGTGAAAATACTGGCGAGTGGCGGAAGCGGCGGTTAGTCCGTTGTGCACGGCGTGGGCCGCGGCCAATCCCGACGATTCAAAGCCTAAGCCGGAGAGGAGGGTGTTGGCTTCGACGATGCGCTCCAGGGCTGGAGTGACTGCCTTCAGTTGGAGGGCACGCATGGCATCGCGCCCATCTTCAATTAATGTGCGGTAGCAGAGTTCGGCGAGGCGGAGGGCGCTGGCGGTGGAGCCGCCGCCGCGCATGTTGCGGACGTGGCCGGCGACGCATGTTTTCGCTTCGAACCAGGTGGCGAGGGCATCACCCATACCGGCGGCGAGCAAACGCGGCGGGCCTTGCGCGACCACTGTGGTATCCACCAGGACGAGGTCAGGATTGCGTTTGTAGAAGCGGTATTCCTGAAATACTCCTTCGTCGGTGTATATGACGCTCAAGGCGCTGCAGGGGGCATCGCTGGAGGCTACAGTGGGGCAGTTGACGACGGGCAATCCGAGTCCTGCGGCAGCAGCGCGGGCCGCGTCGAGCACCTTTCCGCCACCGGCGCCGACGATGGTGGCCGCCTTGAGATGGCGGGCTGCCTGTTCCATGCGCGCGATTTCGACGAGCGAACATTCGCCGCCGAAGTCGAAGATCTCATATGCGTATCCGGCATCGCCGAAGGTCTGGCGCCAAGTGTCTTCCAGCAAGCGCCGCGCGGAGCGTCCCGCGGCGACTAGCACAGGCCCTTCCAAGCCTAGCGCCGACATCTCCGCGCCAAGCGATGCGGTGGCATTGCGGCCTTGTGTATAGCGGCAGGGGGAGCAGAAAACGGATAGCATAAGTTGCTATGGTACTCCGGCTGGCAGCACTGTTTTTCTTGGCGGTAATGGCAGGTTTGGCGCAATTGACGAGCGCGCCGCCGGCATCGGTTGGAATGTCCGCGGAGCGATTGGAGAGGGCCGCCGGGCTGCTGGCATCGGAAGTTAGCGCGGGGAAACTCGAAGCGGCGTCGATCCTGGTGGCGCGGCGGGGAAAGATCGTATTGCACCGTGGATTCGGGAATCTGGCGGGGCCCGGTTCGGCGAAGGTTCAGCCCGATTCGATCTTTCTGCTTGCCTCGATTGCGAAGCCGATCACGGTATCCGCGTTGATGCTGCTGGTGGAACGAGGGCAAGTGTCGCTGAACGATCCGGTGTCGCACTATTTGCAGGGATTCACGGGGGATCAGCGGGATCGTGTCCGGGTGCGCGAGTTGCTGAGTCATACATCGGGGTTGCCGGACATGTTGCCGGAGAACGCCGAGTTGCGGCGGGCGCATGCTCCGTTGAGCGCGTTTGTTGCGGGGGCGTTGAAGACCCCGCTGCTTTATACACCTCGGGAGGGGTTTCAATACCAGAGCATGGGGATCCTGCTGGCTGGGGAGATTGTGGAGCGGGTTTCGGGGATGCGTCTGCGTGATTTCGAGCAGAAGGAGATATTCGGGCCACTGGGCATGAAGAACACGGCGTTGGGTATGAAGCCCGGGTGGAAGATTGAAGATACGGTGCGGGTGTTTGAAGGCGCGAGGGAAAACAAAGAGGACAATTTACGTTTTGGGGCGAACAGCGCTTACTGGCGTGACATGGGGCACCCCTGGGGCGGCCAGCACAGCACGACAACGGATCTGGCGATTCTGCTCGAGGCATTTCTGAACAACGGGAGCTATGCGGGTAAACGGTGGATGAGCCCGGCTACGGTTGCGGCCATGACGACGGACCAAAACACGCACATCAAACAAGCGTGGGGATTGGGATGGGCGCTGGCTTCGTCGCCGGTGTGGATTTACTCCGGCGAACTCGTTTCGCCACGGGCGTTCGGGCATTCGGGCGCGACGGGGACTGTGGCGTGGGCGGACCCTTCCACGCAACTGCTATGCGTGATCCTCACGAACCGTCCTTCTTCGATGGACGGCGGGCGCACTTTGCGGGTGGTGTCGAATGCTGTGAACGGAGCGCTGGACGATGCGAGGCGGTAGCGCGGTCTGATATAAGATATCCCTATCCCAAAGAGGGGGCTCCATGCCGCGCATCTCGCTCTGCGTTTTTCTATTGCCGTTCCTGCTGCTTGCTCAAAGCGAGCGGGGAAACATCACCGGCACGATCACCGATCCCACCGGCGCACCCGTTGCGGGCGCGTCTGTTTCGATCATCCAACGCGAAACCAACGCGACGTCAAAGGCCACGACCACGGATTCGGGCGAATACAACATCCTGAATCTCCCGCCGGGCGCGTATCGCGTTGTCGTGTCGGCGCAAGGATTCAAACAGTTCGTGAGGCCGAACGTTGTGCTGGCCACGTCGGGGACCATCCGCGCCGATGCACAACTGCAACTGGGGCAGGTTTCGGAAACGATCGAGGTGACGGCTGAGGTATCGCGGATCCAGACCGACGATGCGAAGGTGACCACGCAGGTGGACAACAAGCTTGTGGATGAGCTTCCGCTGCAGGTTGCCGGTGATATGCGGAGCCCGTTCAATCTGGTGGCGGTGGTTCCGGAGGCTCGGGGCGCGGGTCAAACGCTCTCTCTTGGCGGCGGGCAGGTTGCGGCGTGGGACGCCACGCTGGACGGCCACAGCGTGGGGACGAACCGTTCCGCGGATACCGCTGAAGCCGCGTTGAACACGCCGTCGCTTGATGCGCTGACGGAGTTCACTGTGGATACGAACGGCTTCAAGGCTGAGTATTCGCAGGCAAGCGGCGGGGTGATGACGTTCGCTTCCAAGTCCGGGACGAATCGGTTCCACGGCACTGCGTTCGATTTTTTGCGCAACGACTGGGTGGATGCGCGAGGTTTTTTCGCGTTGACCCGTTCCATCTACCGGCAGAATGATTTCGGCATGACCGTGTCGGGGCCGGTGGTCATTCCGAAGGTGTATAACGGCAAGAATCGCAGTTTCTACTTTGTTTCTTACGAAGGTTTTCGCAATCGCGTTGGGGCGAACAACACGAATCTGACGGTGCCTACTCCGGAGATGTACAAAGGGGACTTTCAATATTGGGTGGATACGAACAACCGGCTGGTTCCGGTGTACGATCCGGCGAGCACGCGCGCGAACGCGGCGGGCAATGGCTTTGTGCGCGACATCTTTCCCAACAACCAGATTCCGGTCAACCGCTTTTCGAAGACAGCGGCGGCCATCATGGCGCTGGCGCAGCCGGTGGAGCCCAATCGCGGGCGCGTGCCCGGCAATCGCAACTACATCACCGCGAATTACCAGGTGCCGGGTGGAACTCTGATCCGGCCCACGGACAAGTGGAGCGCGAAGGCGGATCACATGGTGGGTGCGGCGCACCGGTTCAGCTTTCTGTGGAATGCGACGACGTTCCGCAATAAGCCGGGTCCGGGCGGACCTCCGGGGCTTCCGTTGCCGCTGTGGGACGGCGAGATGCAGGCTTGGGATACGGCTGCTTATCGCGTGTCGCACGACTGGACGGTGAACTCGCGGATCATCAATCGTGTGTCCTTCGCCATCAATTCGTTTGTGAAGAACAGCTTTTCGCCTAACGTGGATCAGAACTGGAAGGACAAGGCTTGCATCAAGAACGCGGTGGATTGCAACCAGAATTTTCCGAACATCAATTTCACGGAGTTCACGGGTTGGGGTGCGGTTTCCTACAACGGCACGGAGCAGCCCGGTTGGGGGTTGAAGAATGATCTCAGTTATATCCGGAGCTCGCACACGTTCAAGTTCGGATTTCAACATCAGAATCAGAACGCGGATGGTTTCGGACAGCAGGACATTGGCGGGCGGGCCGATTTCAGTTTCTTGTCGACGAGCATCCCGGGGGCCACCACGTTTCCGGCGAGCGGCGGCAGTTCGTTCGCTTCGTTTCTGTTAGGCGATGCATTTTTGGGCCGGACCGAGACGATTCGCGCGGTGAAGCAGAAGTATCCGTACTTTGGTTTTTACGCGCAGGATGATTGGCGGATCAGCAAGCGGCTGACGTTCAACTACGGTGTGCGTTATGACGTAACGCTGCCGCCGACGAGTTCGAAGGACGAGTATTCCGATTTCAATCCGACACGGCCGAATCCGGGTGCGGACGGACGTGCAGGGGCGCTGTGGTTTGCGGGGTTCGGGCCGGGGAGGGAGAATGCGCGGAGCTTGGTGCCGGGCTGGTACAAGGGGATCAGCCCGCGGATTGGGTTCGCGTTCGCGCCGGACAGCAAGACCGCGATGCGCGCGGGATTTGGCGTGAGCTACTCGCGCGTTACGGCAGTGCAGGGGAGCGGACACTTTGCAGGCTTTATCGGGCAGTATCAATTCGAGAACACGACGCAGGGCATTCAACCGACCTTCCGGCTGGATGAAGGGTTGCCTGCTTACCGGCTGCCGCCAGCCATTGATCCGGCGTTTTCCAACGGAAACACGGTGGATTTCTGGAACGGGCAGGATGCAACACGGGCGCCACAAAATGTTTCGTGGACGTACAGCATCCAGCGCGAGGTGGCGAAGAACACGATCGTAGATGTTGGGTATAACGCGACCATCGGGATGCATCTGCAGTCCGGGCTGCTGAATCTGAACCAGGTACCATCGGCGGTTTTGGACGATCTGGTAGCGCGCTTTGGTCCGACGCAGGCGCTGAACATACTGCGCTCGGACATCACGTCGGCGACGGCGCGCAATGCTGGGATCACGCCGCCTTATCCGAGCTTTGTGCAGCAGCGCGCGCGCACGGTGAATCAGGCGTTGCGGCCTTTTCCGCAGTATTCCACCATCGTGACGGGCGGGCAGAACGGGGATAAGAGCGGGCATTCCAGCTATCACGCCGTGCTGGTGAAGGCGAGCCGGCGCTATGCGCGCGATGTGACGATTCAGTGGAGCTACCTGTTCGCGAAGCTGCTGACCGATTCGGATACCTACTTCGCGAATTCAGCGACGGCGTCGATGGATCACTATAACCGGCGGATCGAGAAATCCATTGGACAGTACGATCGCACGCACACGTTCAAGTTTTCCACCATTTGGAACATGCCATTTGGTAAAGGGCAGCGCTGGCTGACGAGAGGGTTGCTGAGTCAAACGATCGGAGGCTGGCGCATATCGGCCATTCAGGTGTACACGAGCGGCGCGCCGCTGGCGTTGGCACGTAACAATCCGCTGCCGATTTTCAATGGCGGAACGCGTCCGCAGGTGGATTCCTATGATGATTGGCGGGTTCCGCTGGTGGGGGATTACTTCGATCCGCGAGTGGATATTTACCTGAAGCCGGCGGCGCAGTTTCCGGCACAGCCAGCGGCGGGTTTCGGCAACGCTACGCGGTATAACCCGCAGGTCCGCGGGTTCTGGAATCTTTCAGAGAACGTGAGCTTGTCGAAGACCTTCCACCTCACGGAGCAGGTGCGCGCCGATTTGCGGGGTGAGGCTTTCAACGCGCTTAATCGGACGGTGTTCAGCAATCCGCAAACGAATTTGAACAACGTCAATTTCGGGCGTGTCACGGGCCAGGCGAATAGCCCGCGGCAGATGCAGGTGGCATTGAAGATTTATTGGTGAGGGAATTGGCGGGTGGAATCCGCCTGTGTGGGTAGGGAGAATTGCATGCGATCTCTGCCTTTACTGCTGGCACTTGTTGGCGTCGCTGCGGCGGCGGACTCCGATCCGTTGTTCCGCATCCGGGAAGGCCGGAAGGTTGGCTTTATCAATCGTACCGGGCAAGTGGTGATTGCGCCGAAGTTTGAGACGGCCGAGGATTTTTCGGAAGGCCTGGCGCGGATATACGTCGGTTCCGAGGCTGGCTTCATTGATCGCACGGGGAAGTTTGTGATCAAGCCGATTTACGCGACTGCAACGAATTTCGAAGGCGGCCGGTCACTGGTGAGCAAGGAGGGGAAGTACTCGCTCATCGACAAGCAGGGGAACACGATCGCTGAGATTCCGTACCGTGTACTGGGCGATTTTCATGCAGGGCTGGCGACTGTGCAACGGCCTCGCACGACGGGCGAAGACGGGAAGACGATTCCATCGGCGTATGGGTATATCAACCGCGACGGGAAGATGGTGATTGAGCCGCAATTCATGCCCGCGGGTGCATTTCCCGACGATGGGAAGGGGCTCGCCGTGGGTGGACTTAATCGCGAATGGGTTTATTTCAATCCGAGCGGCAAGATCATTCTGCGCGTTTCCATGGAAGGCAAGGATCGCGCGGACGCCTTTCACGATGGACTGCTGCGCTTCAAGGAAGGCTTCTACTGGGGGTTCAAGAACGCTTCGGGGGATTGGGCTATTCCGGCCAAGTACGATCAGGTTTCGGATTTCAAGGACGGGCTGGCGCGGGTGGAACTGGAGGGGAAATGGCAGTGGATTGATACGAGCGGCAGGCAGGTGGAGGCACCCAAACTGGAGCGGATTGGCAAGACTTCAGAGGGGTTGACGCTCTATCGCGACGGGGATCGACTCGGCTATCTGAAGGCCGATGGGACGCCGGCGTTTGCATTCCGGCGGTATCAGGAAGCGCGCGATTTCACGTGTGGGCTGGCTCGTATCAAAGTGGACGGGCGGTATGGCTTCCTGGATACATCAGGGAATTTGAAAATTGCGAATGTGTATGGGTCGGCCACGGACTTTGTCAACTGTCTGTCGATGGTGCTGACGAAGGATGGCTGGGCGTACATTGATCCGGCGGGCAAGACGGTGTGGCAGCAGCAACCTCAGCAATGACCCGGGTATGATGATCGGGAAGTGCTACCACTGCTGCTGTTGTTTGTTACTTGCTTAAGCGCCCAGGTGAGCCGCACGCCACCGAAGGAAGTCCCCTTCACGCCGGGTCCGGCGATTGAGCAGCCGGTTCCCTTTAGCCACAAAGCGCATGTCGCCACTGGCCTGAAATGCACGGAATGTCACGCCATTGAGGAGCCTGGCGACTATGCCGGCTTCCCGGCGGAGGCGAAGTGCATGGCCTGTCACATCGCCATTAAGAAGGACAGCCCTCACATTGCGAAGGTGGCCGCGGCGAAGCAGAGCCAAACCGCGATCGCCTGGAAGCGGGTGTACAAGCTCAAGGAATTTGTGTATTTCTCACACGAAATCCATCATCGTAAGGCGGCCATCGGCTGCGAGACGTGTCACGGCCGGGTGGAGGAGCGGGAGGTGTTGCATCAAGAGAAATCTCTCTCGATGTACGCCTGCATGCGGTGTCACGAGCAGAAGAAGGCACGCAATGACTGTGCTACTTGTCACGACACGCACTAGCCAGCGTTCATCATCTCTTCCCAAGTGACTTCGCGTTTCACATCCATTGCGATGCGGCCGAGGATGGCGGTCAAGGTGCTTTCCGCGCCGCGGATGGCGTGATTTTCGGGCGTTCCATCGGCGATCCGTTTGACAAACGCGGCGACGGAATCGATGGTGATGTTGCGGGGGGATTTTTCGGTGACATCGTCTTCACGGCTTTTGACGTGGCGCCAGAAGTTCTCGGAAGTTTCGACCATGCCCTTCGAGCCGAAGAACTGCTCAGTGACGTGGCGGTAGTTGTTGGCTGCCAGCGTTGCACCGAGAAGGGAGCCCTGGACTCCGTTCGCGTATTCATAGGCGACGAAGTTATGATCGCGCACGTCGCCGCGGCGCTGGGTGGTGGTGCCTCCGGAGCCGATGGCACTCTTGGGATGACCACCGAGGAACCAGTTGAGGACGTCGATGCTGTGGACGTTGTTTTCGACGATCAGGTCGCCTGAGAGATCTTTCCATGCGTACCAGCGCTTGATTTTCTCTTCGTCGGTTTTGGGACGTTCGGGAGGCATGGTGGTGGAAGCAGCGCCGCCGCTCTTGACGAAGTGGGCGTGGCCCATTTGGATTGCGCCTATCTCGCCGGAATCGACCAGTTTTTTGGCCTTTAGATAGACCTGCCCACTGCGGCGTTGAAAGCCGAAGGTGATGTTGAGCTTGCGGTCGGCCGAATCGGCGGCTTTGATGATGCGCTTACAACCACGGACGTCGAGGGAGGCTGGTTTTTCGATGTAGATATGCTTGCCGGATTTCACGGCAGCCTCAAAGTGTTCGGCATGGAGGAAGACGGGAGTGGCAATGATGACGGCATCCACGTTGCTGGAGAGCATGTCGCGGAGGTCTTTATACATCTTGGGGTCGCTCACACCGATTTTCGTTTTCGCCTGCTCCATCTTTTCGGGATAGAGATCGCAGAGGGCTACGATGCGGGCGGGCGTGTTTTTCGCCATTTCCGTGGCGACGTAGGTGCCCCGGTTCCCAGATCCGATGAGGCCTACGGTTACTGCTGAGTTGGCTGCCGAACCAGCCACTACGGAAGCCGACAGAACAGCGGCCGACTTCAGGACATTTCGACGCGATGTGTGATCCATGTTTGTGCTCCTCACTGCATTTGCCCCGATGCTTTCAACAACGTCTCATGGAGAATCAATTCGTGGTCGTAGCCCAGTTTCAAGGGTTGACCGCTTTTGAGCGCTCGTGCCAGCTCCTGGAAATCTCCAACGAATCTGGGTTGCGCGCCCAGCTCAATCTCCTGCCATCCGGCTTTGTAGGGGCCCTGCGCCTTGCGCAATCCGACGCGCATTTTCGGACGAGAGCCTTCCGCCGGTTGGACCATGATACTCCCGTCGGAGCCGATTAATTCAAAGGAGCGGTGCTGGTCAGTACCCCACATGCGGGCGGCGGAGGCGATGACGGCGAGGGCGCGAGCATACTCGAGGACGACGAGATTGTTGTCGGCCAGCTTGTCGGCGATGCTTGTGTCGTGGCGGAGGTAGCTGTTCACTTTCTTGGGGCGGCCGAACAACTCGACGGCACGATCGACCATGTGCCCGCCGAGTTCAAAGAAGCCACCTCCGGGATAGCGCGCTTCAATGGCGCGGCCTTCCGGTGTGCGATCGGAATTGATGGTTCCACGCATCATGTAGACATCGCCGAGCCAGCCATTTTTGGCGGCTTCAATGGCGGCGCACATGCCGCGATGATCCCGATACATGTAGCCGGTCTGGAGCAGGAGCTTCTTTCGACGGGCTTCTTCGACGAGTTCACGGAAGGGCGCCCACTCGGCTCCAGGAGGCTTTTCGAGGTGCAGATGCTTGCCGGCGTTGATGACTTTCTTTCCCCAGGCGAGGGCTTCCCAGACGCGGCATTCAACGACGATCAAGTCGATGGAACGGTCAGCGAGCAACTCCTCTTCAGTGACGAAGCGAAGGCCGCTGTACAAGGCATCCTTTTGCGCCTTGCCGCGGGCCGCGGCGTCGTTTTCGCAGACGCTGACGACCTGGTAATCGGCGGAGTCTTTCATGGCTTGCAGTTTGCCGCGGACGTGGCTGTGCTGCGTGCCGAGGATTCCGGCGCGAATGGGCTTGGCCGCGGGCAACACGGCGCCCGCCGTCATAGCGGCTGCACTTGTGAGTTGAAGGAAGTTGCGTCGTTCCATGTGAGCGCCATTGTATGCGAGAAGGAGAATCGGGTAAAGGGCTCCAATTCTCCAGCGTCGGGAGTGATATAGTCTGCAAATCAAGTTTGGCGTCCCACGTTCTTCCTTGGAGGGTCTATGCACGCCTGTTACAGATATACGGTGATGTTCGCGTTGGCGACACTGATGGCCTTCGGCCAAGTGAACACCGCAACGATTCTTGGAACCGTGACCGATGCATCGGGGGCTGCGGCTCCTGGGGCTACCGTCACGGTGACACACATGGCAACTCAAGCCAGCCAAACGGCGCAGACGGACGATTCCGGGTCCTACTCGCTGGAACGGCTGCCTATTGGCGAATACACACTCACGGCGAAGGCTGCCGGGTTCAAGGTTTCGGAGCGTAAGAACATTCGACTGGACGCGACGAATCGCGTCAAGATCGATGTGACTTTGGAGGTTGGCGGTGTGACCGAGAGCGTCACGGTGGAAGGCGGCGCGCCGCTGGTGAGCACACAGAACACCGAGATGGGGATTGTGATTGGCGAGGAGCAAGTTCGGAATCTGCCTTTGAATGGGCGGAACTTTTCCCAGTTGATTGCGCTGGAGCCGGGCGCGGTAGTGAGCGGCGGAGCGGTTTACTTCAACGGGTTGACGCGTGACGGCGTGAACATCACGATTGACGGCACGGATGCTTCGAACCCCGACCGGCCGGCGACGTCGGGCTTTGGCGGGCAGACGCAGCAGAACGCGTTGAGCGTGGAATTCATACAGGAATTCAAGACGACGAAGGGTGTGTTTTCGGCGGAGCTGGGCCGGGCGGCATCAGGCGGAGTGAACGTGATCACGAAAGCGGGAACGAACGATTTTCACGGGTCGGTGTATGAGTTCATTCGCAACGACAGCATGGACGCGCGGAACTTTTTTGCAGCGCGGAAAGACAAACTGCGATTGAACCAATTCGGCGCGACGGCGGGCGGGCCGGTGATTCGCAACAAGGCGTTCTTCTTCCTGGGTTGGGAAGGAGTGAGGGAACGGCGCGGGCGGCAGATATCGGGCGAAGTGCCCACGGATTCGCTGCGGCAGCGAATGCTGGCGGCGAACCCTCTGTACGGGCCACTGCTGGCATTGCTGCCTCCTTCGACGGAGGATCGCGGCAATCCGGATCGCGGCTTCCATCGCCGCAGCGACGTTCGTACGAACACGGAGAACGCGGCAATGGCACGCCTGGATTTTCATCCGACGAGCAAAGACAATCTGTTTGTCCGGTACAACATTTTGGATTCGTACACGGTGGTGCCGAGCCTTTCGCCGGTGAACGGGACGGAGTACCCGGCGCAGGACCGGTCCGGGACGCTTTCCTGGAATCGCATTCTGACGCCGAGCACGATGAATGAACTGCGTGTGGGAGTGAACAAGCAGGACATTCCCCGTGCGACGCAGGCTTTCATTCCGCAGCAGATCGGCAATCTAACGGGCTTCATCTCGACACCCAATCAGGAGTTGCTGCGCGCCAATGGAGGGAGTTGGACGTTGATCGACAACTTTGCGCGCAATGCCGGGCGGCACTCGCTCAAGATTGGGATGGAGTTGCGGAGCTTCCACTATGGCCGCGCGAATCACGAAGCTCCGGCGTACGAAATGCCCACGCTAGCCGATCTTTTGGCGAGCCGCTTCACGAATGCCTACATCACTATCGGGAATAACCTGCGGCGGTTGCGAGAGAAGCAGTGGGGGATTTATGTGCAGGATGACTTCCGCGTGAATGCGCGGCTCACACTGAATCTGGGAGTGCGCTATGAGTACTTCACTCCGGTGAAGGAGCGCGATGGATTGTTGTTCAACGTGGTGGATAGTCCCTATGGTGCATTCCGTCAACAGGGGCAGCCGATTTGGGAGCCGGACCGCAACAACTTCGGACCGCGCTTCGGAATGGCGTGGGACATGGGCGGCAACAGCAAAAACGTGATTCGTGGCGGAGGCGGAGTGTTCTATTCGCCGAATACCTATCGCGAGGTGACTGCGTTCGTGAATCCGCCGACGGCACCTTATTCGGTGCAGCTTTCGTCAGTAGATTTTCCGAATCTGCGTTACCCGGTGGACATTCGCACGATCGACCTGAGCAAGTTTCCCGGGGGGACGTCGCGCAATGTGTTCGACCCGTTCCAACGCACGACCTACAGCATGCAGTGGACTCTCGACTATCAACGCGAGGTTACGAAGGACCTGGTGGCCACTTTCGGGTATGTGGGGAATCACGCGCTGAAGCTGCTGACACTGCATTGGCTGAACGATATCGACATTGCGACGGGACGGCGTCCGGTGACGAGCATCGCGCGGATCTCCTATCAGGAGCATTCGGGGATGAGCAACTACCACGCGCTGCAGACGACGCTGAAGAAGCGATTCAGCAGCGGGGTTACGTTCAATGTGCACTATACGTATGGGAAGGGGATCCAGCAGGGCGGCGTGGACAACATGACCGCGGCGACGGTGCAGGGTGTACAGGATCATGCCAATGTGCGGGCGTCGAGGAGCCGCTTTGTTTCGGACATCAATCACAACTTCGTTGCCGATTACAGTTGGGATGTACCGTTTGATCGCTGGCTGCATGCCGATTCGGGAGCGGCGCGCAAGGTGGCAGGCGGGTGGCAAGTGTACGGCATCGCTTCTTTGCGGAGTGGAACTCCGCTGCTGGTGCTTTCCGGCCGCGACAACTACGGCACGGGCACGACGCAGGGCCAGCGGCCTGATCTTGTCGCCGGTGTTCCCGTGTTTGCGGATAATTACCGGACCACGAACAACCACCAGTACATCAGCCGGGCTGCGTTCGCGGATCCGTGTGATGCGCGGGCGGCGCGGCGTCCTTGCGGTATTTACGGCAATTTCGGGGCATTCACGCCGAGCGGACCTGGCTCGTTCTCGTTCGATTTTTCGACGTTCAAGAACATCGCCATCAACGAACGGATGCGGTTCCAGTTCCGGGCCGAGTTATTCAATCTGTTCAACCGGCCGAATTTTTCCAATCCTGGAGTGACGTTGACGAGCAGCACGTTTGGCCAGATCACAGGGGCGGGGAACGCGAGGGAAGTGCAGTTTGCGTTGAAGTTCCTGTTTTGAGGGCTTACAGGGAGAACGCGGTGAATCCAGCGCGAACTCCCTTTCCGCTCACTTCGCGGGGGCTGGTGGCGATGACCACGAACTGACGTGAATCCGCCTCATAGGTGCAGGGGGTGGCGAACCCGCCCCCGCCGAGTTCGTGCTGCCAGAGCACGTTTCCATTGCGCTGATCGTAGGCACGCAGCATGTTGTCGAGGGCGGTGGCGCTGAAGAGCAGGCCGCCTTTGGTGGCGATGTTGCCGCCACGGTTGTAGCTGCCTGTGGGCTTCATTCCCTTTGCGGACAGGTCTTTGTATTCGCCGACGGGCACTTGCCAGAGGATCTCGGCTTTGTTCAGGTCAATGGCGGAGATCCGGCCCCAAGGCGGGGAGATGGCTGCGTATCCATCTTTGTCTTCGGGGCGTAAGTAGCCAGTGATTTCGTAGGGGTGCCCGGCATCCGTGGCCGCTTTGACGAGCTTGAGGCTCCAGGGGATTTCGTTGTGATTGACGAACATCACGCCCTTCTCCTGTATCCAGCTTGCGCCGCCCCAATTGGCTCCTCCGTGAAATCCAGGGAAGAACATGATCTCTTTGTCCAAGCGCGGCGGAGTGAAGATGGGCGCAAGTTCCACATCCTTCAATCGTTCCTTGAGCGATGCCGCCGATTCTTCCGAGAGGCGGGCGACGTCGCGTGGCGTCATCTGCTGACGGGAGAAGGGAGGCGGCTTGGTGACGAAGGGTTGGGTAGGCCAGGACTCCTCCCCGGGCACGGTGGACTTTGGGACGGCGCGTTCCTCGATGGGATAGAGAGGCTTGCCGGTGTCCCGGTGGAGAAGGAATACCCAACCCATTTTGCTGACCTGGGCGACGGCATCGACCATGCGGCCGTTGTGGCGCACGGTGACCAGATTGGGGGCGCAGGGCAGGTCGTAATCGAACAGATCGTGATGCACCGTCTGGTAGTGCCAGATGCGGCGGCCGGTGCGCGCGTCGAGGCAGAGCACGCAATTGCCAAAGAGGTTCTGGCCCTTGCGATCGCCACCCCAGAAATCGAAGGTGGGCGAGCCTGTGGCTACATAGACGCGCCCGCGGGCACGGTCGAGGCTGAGGCCGCCCCAACAGTTTGCGCCGCCGGAATGTTGCCACGCATCCTTGGGCCAAGTATCGTAGCCGAATTCGCCGGGATGGGGAATGGTGTGAAAGATCCAGCGGCGTTTTCCGGTGTGGCAATCGAAAGCGAGAATGTGTCCGGGGGCTTCCTCGCGCGGGCCTTCGCCGGGGCGGAAGCCGGTGATGATCATGTCTTCGAAGATCACACCGGGCGTGGTGATTTCGAGCTTGGTGGCGGGATTCAGATCGCGGTCGAGGTGACGGCGAAGTTCGATGCCGCCGCCATCGCCGAAGTCCTTCACCAGTTCGCCGGTCTTGGCGTCGATGGCGAGGATGTGTTCGCGGACGGGAGCGAAGATGCGTTCGGTGGCGCCGCTCTTCCAATACATGACCCCGCGGGAAACACCGGCGGCAGCTCCACGCCGTTGGGTGAGCCCTTTGTTCGTCCAGAGGACCTTGCCGGTGTGGGCCTCGATGGCGTAAGTGTGCAGATCGTAGCCGGGGGCGTACATGACGCCATTGACGACGATGGGATTGGACTGAATCATGCCGACGGGGCGTGTGCGCGGAGGCAGTGTTTCGAGTTGCCAGGCGACACGCAATCCGCTGACATTGCCGGAGTGAATCTGGTCCAGCGGGGCGTAGCGCGAGGAGTCCACGCCGCCTGCATAATGGCTCCATTCCCAGGGCGCGGAGGCAGCGGAAACACAGGCGGGCAGAGCGGCTAGAGCACGCGTGAAGTCACGGCGGCGAATCGGCATGGAGCGATCATACCGGATTCGATGGACCGGCCCCGCGCCAGGCAACAAGCTGTGCGTGGAGGTCATTGAGCAGGCCCTTGTGCTGGGCGGAGGCGGCGAGGTTTTGCATTTCGCGGGGATCCTTGGACAGGTCGTAGAGCTCTGGAGAATCGGAGAAGTAGTGGCTGTATTTGTAGGAGCCTTTGCGAATCATGGCGCGGCCGGCTTTGGTGTGAGAAGCGAACTCGGCGTAGACGATGGGATTGGTGGTCTTGTCGGGAGCGCGCAAGGCGGGGACCAGCGATGGGCCATCGAGGCCTGCGGGCACGGGGACGTTGCACAGTTCGCAGAAGGTGGCCACGAGTTGAGCGAGGCTGGCCGGCGTGCGGCAGATTTTTCCTTGCTGCATGCCCGGCACGCGGAAGATGAGAGGCACGCCGAGCGACGGCTCATAGAACACGAATTTCTGAAAGAGCCCATGATCGCCGAGCATCTCGCCGTGGTCTGAGCTATAGACGACGATGGTGTCCTGGTCGAGATTCAAGTCCTTCAAGGTGTCGAGCACCTGGCCGAGGGCGTGATCCAATTGGGCGACGTTGGCCCAATACATGGCGATGCGCTGTTTGGCTTCGGCGGGGGCGTTCACTTCGGGAGTGGGCGCATGGACCTCAATTCGCTTGCGTATCTCCACCGGTACTTCACTCATGTTGACTTTGCCCCAGGTGTCGGGCAACTTCATGCGATCGGCGGTGAACATGCGGGCGAAGCGATCGGCGGGCATGAAGGGATCGTGGGGTTTGAGGAATCCGCTGACAAGGAAGAACGGCTGCTTCTGTGCGTGCTGTTTGAGGAAGCGCACGGATTCGCGGGCGACGAAGCTTTCGAAGTGGTCTTCTTCTTTGATGAGGGAAGCACGGCCGGTATGCACGAGGCCTTTGCGGTGATCGTCTTTGCGCGCGCCTTTCCAGGGATCACCGTGTTCCCAGAGGGTGGCGATCTGGGGCAATCCGGAGCCGGAGTTCGAGCGATTCAACTCGTCGGCGTAGAGCGCGGTTTTGGGGCCGAGATACTGATACCACTCGTTGAAATCCATGCGGTAATCGAAGCCGTGAGTTTGGGCGTCGACGAAGTGCATTTTTCCGATGGCGGCGGTCATGTAGCCGGCACGGGCGAAGTGATGGGCTACGGTTTTGATCTCAAATGGCCAGGGCGTGCCATTGGTGAAGGCGCGATGTCGGCGAGTGTAGAGGCCGGTGAGGATGGAGGCACGGCTGGGCGTACAGACGGGGTCTGTGCAATAGGCATTGGAGAATCGAATGCCCTGGCGGGCCAGTTCATCGAGCCGGGGCGTTTGCGCGAGGGCATTGCCTTCGATACCGAGGCCATCGGGGCGATGCTGATCGGAGAGGAGAAACAGGATGTTTTTTCGCCGGGCCGGTGTGCGTTGTGCAGCGGCGGATGGCAACGTGGCGACACCACTGGCGATCAGTTCTCTGCGGTTGACTCGCATTGTCTAAAACCCTCCGGGCCTGCGGCCTGCCGGCATCTGGTGCAGCGTGTACAGGCGACGGCCGGCGGTATTGGCGTCCCCCACTATATACAAATAGAAGTGCGGAGCGGTTCGAATCTCAGGGCCTCCGCTGTCATAGCGGTAGACATCCGTTCTGCCGAGGAGCCGGTCGAGTTGATAGTAGCGATTGGCCAACCGTCCGAACGCACCGTGATCACCGGGCACCATGGCGTAGGCGGATTCGACGCGCCGCATGTCCAGCTTCGCGTCGCGTTCCATGCGTTGCGGGTCAAACAGGCTGAGCATAGTGAATGGCTGCTGGGGCCAACCCTTGTCTTTCACGACGACCATGGCGCGAGGGGCATCGAGGCCATACCATTTCGGACCGTATTGGAAGAAGAAGCGCTGGATGGTGTGAAAGGCTTCGCCTTCGAAGTCTCCGGCAAGGCCGGTGATGGCCAGGCCATACCCACCCCGGGCCTTGGTGTCCATTTCCGCGAGCGCGGTGGAGACTTCGAAGAACTGATGCTGATAGGCGAGTTCCTGGCGGTAGATGCTGCCGGCGGTGAACAGCGGGACGGCGATGATGAGAAAGAGCGCCGTGTGGATGCGACCGCGAGGCAGTGACTGCAAGCCCAATCCCATTGCAATTGCCAGCAGGTAGGAGGGTGCGATGGCATAGCGCAACGCTACCAGCGGCGGGATGACGACGAAGGCGATCATGGCGGCAGCGGTGAGCAGGCAAAACAAGGCGAGCGAATCCCGCCGGAGGATGGCGGCGAGCAGCAGGGCGCAAAACACGATGCCGAGGAGCCAGGCCGGAGAGGTTGGAATCACTAATCCGATTTGTTCGACAAACCGCGGCCACCATGCGCTTATGGTGAAGCCCGCGGCGCGCTCCGCGCCTCTGCTCAAGATCCAGAGCCAGGCTGCGATCAACGCCACGTGCGGCAATACGCGTTTCCAACACTTTCGATTTTTCGTGATGGCGAAGAGGGCGAGCAATGCCTGAAACACCCAGGCCACTTCCTTTGTGCCGATGGTGAAGAGCGCGAGCGCAAACCAGCCAACCTGCGCCCAGCGGCCCATACGCACGGCATCGAAGTGAAACAGGGCGAGCAGCCATAGTTGGGCCACCATGCCCAAGGCCATCCAGCCATCGGGTGCGTGCAGCATGAGCGTGAAGCGGGCGGGATGAAACAAGAGCACGGCTGCCATCGCCGCGCGCACGACCCAATCGCACCCGAGCCTTTTGAGCAAATCCCAGACCAGGCAGACGGAGGCGGCAAACGCGGCCCATTTGAGCAGATACCAGAGCCAGAATTCGCCGCCGAAGAGGAGTGTTTGCAAGTCGTAGAGAAACACCGCGGTGGGCCGGATGACGTACTGGCCGGTGGCGAGATGGTGCACGGTATTGCTGAGCAGCGTGCCCCACTCAATCGGTCTGCCTTTATGGAACAACCCGGTTGAGGTGAAGTAGTCCCATAAGGCGAAGGGCCGCGCGAGCGATGCCAACAGGAGCGGGATCAGGAACCATCCAAAGTAAATGCCCAGGGCTGCGCGCATCAGCATCTCGGTTCATTCTAGCGATTTGTGGGGGGATCCTATATTTGACATGCACGTCCGATTCTAGTAGGTTCGTAAGAACCTGAATTCCGCTTCGAAAGGGGAGCTATGATTCACCATGTAGGCAGGATGCTTGTTGTTGCCATGTTTGGTTTCGTAACGGCAACGGCTCTGTTTGGACAATCGGACCGCGGCACGATTACGGGCACAGTGCAGGACGCAACGGGCGCAGTAGTGCCGGGCGCCAAGGTCACACTCACTAACACTCAAACCGGAGTTGCTTTCAGCGTTCCGAGCAACGAGGCGGGCGATTACACCGTTCCTCAACTGCAACCGGGGATTTACACGGTGCGCGTGGAAAAGGATGGGTTCCGCCCGGCGAGCGTATCGGGCGTGGTTCTGAATGCATCGGCGACGATTCGAACCGACGCGACGCTGGAGGTGGGCACGGCTGTGCAGGCGGTGGAGGTTTCGGCCAGTGTGCTGGCGTTAGCCACTGAGAACGCGAAGACCAGCGTTACGGTGGACAACAAATTGGTGGACGAGTTGCCGCTGGTTGTTGGGGGCACGATGCGCAGTCCGTTCAATCTGGCGGCGCTGACGCCTGAGGCGAAGAACGTGGGCGGGGACAACGGGTTCATCCTTGGCGGGGGACAGGCTGCCGGCTATGGGACGAATCTGGATGGTGTTTCGGCCAATACTTCGCGAGCGCTTTCGCAAAGCTGGGTGGCGGTGAACGCTCCTTCGATCGAAGCAGTCACTGAGTTCACTGTTGATACGAACGGCTTCAAGGCGGAGTATGGCCAAGCGGCAGGCGGAATCATGAGCTTCGCGTCGAAATCGGGGACGAACGAGTTTCACGGGACGCTGTACGACTTTGTGCGCAACGATGCGCTGGACGCGAACAATTTCTTCAACACGGGGCGCGGCATCCGTCGGCCGATCTATAAGCAGCACGATTTCGGCGGCTCGGCGGGCGGGCCGATTTGGATTCCGAAACTGTACAACGGGAAGAACCGCAGCTTCTTTTTCTTCAGCTATGAAGCGTTTCGCAACCGCGATGGAGCGAACGGCGCGACGCGGACGGTGCCGACCTCGGAGATGTATGACGGGGATTTTCGCAACTGGGTAAACGCGAACGGAGTGCAGATACCCATTTACAATCCAACGACGCAGGTGACTGCGAATGACGGCACGGTCACGCGGCAAGTTTTCGCTAACAATCAAGTCCCGCGGAGCCTGTTTGATCCCACTGTGGTCAAAGCGCTGGCTGCATTTCGGGAAGGGCCCACGCCGCTGCCGAATAACGGGGCGGCACCGGGTTCGGTGAACTACGTGACGAACAACTATCTGGTGACGCAGGGGACGGAAGTGCGTCCGAACACGAAGATCAGCGTGAAGGGGGACCACTCGTTCAGCGCGAAGAGCCGTATTTCGGGATATTGGGGCTACAATCGCACGAGCCAGAAACCGGGCCCGTTTGGGGTGGCCGATCTGCCTGGCAACTTCGTGAACTACAACGACACGACGCGGAACTCGGATGTGTTCCGCGGAAGCTGGGATTATTCCATCACTCCGACGATGTTCAATCACTTCTATGGCGGCGGCAACAACTGGAAAGAGAATCATGATCCGCCGCAGGCGACGATTCGCAGCGGGATCCGCTGGAAGGACAAGGTGTGCATTGTCAACGTGCCGGATTGCGATCAGAACCTGGTGAATTTCAATTTCTCCAACGGCTATTCGCAGTGGGGCGGGCGGGCGAACAATGGCAGTGAGAATTTCATCAAGATGTTCGCGGACGATCTGACGATTATCAAGGGCAAGCACACGTACAAGCTTGGCGGGCAAGTGCAGTATCAGTACTACAACGGGTTTGGGCGCCAGTGCGTGAGCGGCTGCATCACGTTCGACTTCAAGAACACGGGGCGGCCTGGTGACACGAACTTTGCCACGGCGGGCGGCAGTCCGGTGGCGTCGATGCTGTTGGGTTACGCCAATGCGGGTTCAATTGACACGATTCGCTATATCGGCCAGCAGTGGCCTTCCTATGCCGGATTCTTCCAGGACGATTGGCGTGTGCGGCCCAACCTGATGATCAATCTGGGTCTGCGCTGGGAAACGACGCTGCCTCCGCTTGGGGAGAACGACAACTGGAGCGAGTTTGCGCCGGATCGTCCGAATCCAGGGGCCGATAATATTCTTGGGGCATTGATTTACGCGGGGAAGGGGCCGGGGTTGGAAGGCACACGCAGCTTGGCCGACAGCTATTTCAAGGCATTCGGGCCGAGGTTTGGGTTGGCCTATACGTACAAAGAGAAGAACGTGATCCGCCTCTCGTATGGATTGAGCTACGGCAATATCACGACGGTGACAGGCTCGACGCATACGCTGGGCTTCACGCTGACGGATACGCAAAGCGATTCCACACAGGGGTTGCAGCCGCGGTTTCTGGTAAAGGACGGGCAGCCGTTCTGGCAGGCACCGCCGTTTGTGGATCCAAGTTTCGGCAATGGGCGGGCGATGCCGTGGTGGCAAGGGCGAGAAGCGACGAGGCCGCCTGCTTATCAGAGTTTCAACCTTTCGATCCAGCGGCAGTTGTCACCGACTTCAGTGATGGAGGTTGCCTACAACGGGAGTCTTGGCAGCCGGCTGCAGGCGGGTTTGCTTTCCTATAACGCATTGCATCCATCGCTGTTGACGACGGTGGGAGCGACGCTGCTCAATTCCTCGATTACATCGCCGGCGGCGGTGGCGGCGGGATTCCGCTCTCCGTTCCGCAGCTTTGTGAGTCTGTGGGGCAGTGGAGCGACGGTACGGCAGGCACTCCGGCCGTATCCGCAGTTCCAGAACATCGACACGCGCAGCGGCGGCGGCGATCATAGCGGGCATTCGACGTATCATTCGGCGATGGTGCGCTTTGAGAAGCGCTATTCGAGCGGGATTCAGTTCCTGACGTCGTATGTTTTCTCAAAGGTTCTTACGGATGCCGACAGCTACTGGTCGGATTCTTACGGTTTTGCGATGGATCATTACAATCGCAGCCTGGAGAAATCCATCGGGGCGTTCGACGTGACGCACAACCTGAAGGTGAGCGCGGTGTGGGATCTGCCCTTTGGCAAGGGAAGAAGCTTCCTGAACATGGGCGGACCGGTGAACTGGATCCTGGGCGGGTGGCGCATGTCTGGTATTGCGACGTATTCGGGTGGTCAGCCGGCGGCGTTGGGCACCACCGTCGGACTGCCACTTTTCGCAGGCGGCAACAGGCCAGTGATCAGCACCTACGATGGCTGGCGGCCGGCGACGAAGGGCGGGGACTTCGATCCAGCGGTGGACCGGACGATTCAACCGGTGAGCTTCTTCCCGGCGCAGCCTGCGAACACGTTCGGGAACATGACGCGCTTCAATCCGAAGTTCCGCTCGTTCCATGTGCTGAACGAGAACCTTTCGTTCTCGAAGTCGATGCCGATCAAGGAAGGGGTGCGGCTGGATATCCGCGGAGAACTGTTCAATGCGTTTAATCGGACGCGGTTTGGTCTGGGCTCACTGAGTTTGCAGTCGCAGACTTTCGGTGTGCTGAGCCAGACGGCAGGCGATCAAGCGAATTCGCCGCGGCAAATCCAATTGGCGATGAAGCTGTATTTTTAGTTCTTCAGAGACAGCAGGCCGGCAAGCCCCCGGCCTGCAATCCAGAAATAATAAGCGTATCTTGAGAGACGCTGGGATTGCAGGCGCCGGGGGGGGAGATGCATGGAGCAGCGATTTCTGCTGGAGTTAGACGGCCGGCTTGCCGGTAGACTGTTCTCTGCCGCGGGTGGGTTGGCCAAGGCCTCATATGCTGAAGGGGCGCTGAACCAGCCGGCTTGAGTTTTTTGATGCGGTGATTACGAATCTGTCTTTTCCCGATCTGGATGTTTCGTCGAGTAAGGACGCGGTGATTCGATTCAAGATGCAGCCGGAGAGGACGAGGATCCTGAAGGAGACAGCGGCGAGTTTTGGGGTGTATACGTCGAGCCTTGCCAACGCATGGACGGTGAACCATTTCCGATTGAGCATTGACGGGCTGCACACTGATTGCACCCAAGTGAAGCGGATACTGGGTCTGCAGGTGATCCAGGGGTTCAAGAAAATGTACACTGGCCAGGATCGATTTCCAGCAGTGGCATACCGCGGCGCAGGATCGCAAAGTGAGCTACGAGCTGGAGAAGAACGGCGCTATCGAGTTCCTGGCTCCGGGGTCGAAGAACCCGTATTTTGTGCTGAACCTCAGTGGGATTGAGATTGTTTCCGTGCTGAAGCAGGCGCATGGGGTGAGCGTGGAGTTGGTCTTCAAGGGGATGAGTTTGAAGCCGGGCGGGGCGGCGATCAAGGAGCTTTTGCCGGCCAGGGGTGCGACCGTACAGCTTGCGAAATCCTGAAGTGCTTGCCGCTTCTTTGTTTGAGGACCGGCTTTCGGACCCAAAACAACAAACAAAGAAACAAGGAGTTCAGGAATGACCATACATTCAGTGCAGCGGCTGCTTTGCATCGCCGCGCTGGCGCAGGCCAGCTATGCCATTGACGGGGTGACGTTGATAGACCAGCGGAACGCGCTAGCAGGCAAAGTGACGCCCGGGGATACGGCGGGATTCCCCGTTACGATTTCGCAACCCGGCAGCTACCGGCTGGCGAGCAATTTGATTGTGCCGGATGCGGGCACGACGGGGATTCAAGTGACGACCGATGACGTGACCATCGACCTGAATGGATTTGCCATCATCGGGCCGAACGTGTGTCTGCCGAATCCTACGCGCTGCACGTTTTCCGGAGGCGGTATTGGGATTATGGCGGTGAATGCAACGACAGCCAGTCCAGCCAATGTTCGGGTGATGAACGGGACCGTGCGCGGCATGGGCGGACATGGGGTTCGCATGATGGGGGATGGCACGGTGGTGGAGAAGGTGAACTCGGTGAGCAACGGCGGGCCCGGGATTGTGGTTGGGGAAGGGACCGTGATCGACAGCGTGGTCAAGTTGAACGGTTCGGGCGCGGCCCTGGTGGGGCTCATTGTGCGCAATTCCGTTGCGGCGAACAATATCTTCGGGATATTTATCCGGCCCGGTGGAGTGGCGAGCGGAAACAGTGCTGTCAACAATGCCGTGGGTGGGATTTCGGTGAACAACGCGACGGCCACGGGAAATACGGCGTATGGGAATGGCGACTACGGGTTCGATGGTGTCTGCCCAGGAGTGCTGGTGGGGAACACGTCGAATCGGAATGGTACGAACTTCCGCACGAATGGCGCTTGCACGATGGCGGATAACGCCCAGTAGACCGCTTACTCACGTGCTCGGCTCGGTAGCGCCGGTCAGAAAATCAGCTTCAGGCCGAACTGCAGTGAACGAGGACCGTTTGCCTGGGAGAAAATTCCCCCATCGGTGACGGCAGTGGGGCTGATGGTGGGGTTGCCGAATTGCACCCGGTTCAGAGCATTGAACATCTCAAAGCGGAATTGCATGCGGATGCGCTCACGGATGGGGAAGTTCTTGAGTACCGAAAGATCCCAATTGTTCTGTCCGTCATTTCTGAGGGTGTTGATGAAGTTGGGAAGTGTACGGACCGTGAACGCGGGGAAGATGCGGAAGGCCGCAGTGTTGTACCAGCGCTCAACGGATTGCTGGTCGCGGCTGAGATAGGGACTGGTGCCGGTGGGAAGCAGATTGCCCAGTGGCACCGGACCGCCGCTTTGATAGATGAGAAGCGCGTTCAACTGCCATCCGCCGATTACGTGGTTGATGGCATTCTTGCGTTTGAGCGAGGGCACTTCCCACAGCATGTTCATCGTGACGCGATGCGGCCGGTCGTATTCGCCGATCATTCTGGAGGGGCCGGGATTTGTGACGTCGATATAGCGCAGTCCTTCAATCAGCTTAGACAAGGTGTAGGTGAAGCCGAGTTGAAGGCCCGCCGAATAGCGCTTTGTCGCGGACATCTGGAGGGAGTGATAGTAGGACCTTCCCTCCGTTTGGCGGAGCATGTTGACGCTGTTGAAGTGCGGGTAAGTGGACAGCAGGGCGCTGAGCGGAATGGTGGCCTGGCTGAGCGGACCGGGTGTAGTGATGACGCCGAAGAAGGGATTCTGGACGGCGGTGTTCAACTGCGAGCCGAGGCTCAGGTATTTCGCGGGCAAGAAATGGAGCTGGCGATTTTGTTCGGCTCCGTTGGTGCCCACGGGGAGACGGAAGCCGGTATTGCCGACGTAGTTGACCTCGACTCCGACATCGCGGGTGAGTTGGCGCTGCACACCGAAGTTCCACCGGCTGTTATAGGGGAACCGCTTCAAGTAGAAGAATGGAGAGATGGAAGAGCCGACCAGAGTGGACAGGCCGGAATTCGAAGTCGGCTGCACGAGCCCTTGTGGGAAGGGGTTCGACAGGATATCGGCGGGTGTCACACCGTCGCGGGAGTTGACCATTGTGGTGGTGGTCTCGGCACCAGTCCCTTCGGTGGTGGAGGAAACCTGCCACCAGAAGCTGCGGAAAACACCGAACCCCATGCGAAGCACGGTCCGGTCATTCCAGCGGTAGGCTACGCCGATCCTCGGAGCAAACATGGTTTTCTCCACAAGGCCGCCGTTGCCGCGGTTCTCTGGGGTGGCGAAGATCTGCCCGCCCAATACGCGAAACTCATCCAAGGGGAGCGCCGCTACGGGATTGCGCGCATAGTTGGTGCGGGCCGCGGCCTCGATGGGGTTCGGAGTTGTCATGTCGAACCCGCGCACGGAGCGGTCATAGCGCTCCGTAACGTTCGGCTGCAGTTCGTACCGCAAGCCGAGATTGAGGGTGAGGCGCGAGGTCAACTTGTAGTCGTCCTGGATGAATGTGCCGTAGTAATTGCCCTGGAACGAATATGCCGCGCGAATATTGGCTGAACCGCTATCGGCGGCACCAAGCAGGAATGACGCGAGGCTCTGGCCGATGGTGGCGCCGCGCTGATTCGGATCGGGTCCGGCGGTAAACGCCTGGCTGAAGGCGAACGTTCCGCTGGGCCGTTGGGCCAACTGGTAGTTGTTTCGCTTGGGCTGCAACTGGAATCCATATTTGAGGTTGTGTGCCCCTTTGACGTGATTGACCGTGGCCTGGAAGGATACCGTGTTCGTGTGTTCAAACCAATTGCCTTCGTTCCCGGCGCCCTGATAGCCCGAGATGCCGATGGTGGGGAAGATCTGTTCCTGAAGGCGTGAGGCATAGGTGCTGGAGAAACCGAGTTTGGTCAAATCGAACTGAGGTGTGAGCCCTTCCTGCGTCCAGCGTGCGTAGCCGGCCTGGAGGGCAATCATTGTGGTGGGCGTGAGCATGAACGTGTCGCCGAGGCCGACGGACGTCTGCACGCGATTGTTGCCGATGGTTGGTCCGGAGCCACCGACGGTTCCGATATCCACCACCTGCGGCGTCAGCGCCAGGGTTTTGGCGATGGAGAATCGTCCGAAGAGCTTGTGCTTGCCCTGGGTATGATCGACGCGGGTGACGAACGCATTGGTGCGCAGGGGCGCACTGCCGACGAAGAGGAAATTGTTTACTCCGCTTTGACCGATGCCGGGGAGGTTGGGCATGGGCCAGAGCTGCACCAGGTTTCTGGAGACGGCATCCATGCGATTTGTGGGGATCACGTTGCCGGCAAACGGGGTGCGCACCAATTGGTTCGCCGCGTTGCGCTGGGTGGTGGCGGGATCGAAAATGTTCACCGGTTGATTCGCGTTGGGGAATGTTGCGGAGAAGTTGCCGGATCGTTGATCGGCAGTAGGAACAGTGGTGACCGAACTGGTGCCGGTGATTTGCCGAACTCCTTCATACATGAAGAACCAGAATGTTTTGTCTTTGACAACCGGTCCGCCCACTGTTCCACCGAACTGGTTATAGCGAAACGGCGCCTTCCTTCCACCATTGCGGTTGACGAAGAAATTGGTGGCGTTCAGCTTGTCGTTCTGGAGGAATTCGAACAGCGTGCCATGCAACTGGTTGGTGCCTGACTTCGTTGTGAGATTGGCGTAGAAGCCGCCCCCGTGGCCGAACTCGGCGTCGAGCGGATTGGTTTGAATGTTGAATTCCTGTACAGCATCGGCGGTGGGGATGTAGAGGACCCGATCCTGAATGGTGTTGGGGACACCATCGATGTAGAACTCGTTCTGACGGATGTTTGCGCCGGCTGTGGAGATATAGGAAGTGTTGCTGATGTCGGTGACGCCGCTCGATCCGGGGGCCGCGGTTGTCGTCACTCCGGGCGTGAGGTACACGAGGCGCAATGGGTTTCTGCCGGCCAGCGGCAGATCGAGGACCTGGCGATTGTTGACGAGGGAACTCATGGAAGCGGAGCCGGCCTCGACGAGTGGAGCTTCGCCCTTCACCTGCACGGATTCGGTGGACACTCCGACGGCGAGCGTGACGTCGACGGTGACTTTGCGGCCTGTTTCGACAACAACAGTGATCGAGTTCTTTTGAAAGCCGTTCTTCTCCGCTTCGAGCCTGTACTGCCCGGGGCGCAACTGGGCGAGGATGTAGCGACCTTGTGCGTCGGATTCCAGAACGCGGGTGTCACCGCGGTCAATGCTGACGAGGGTAATTTTCACGGCGGGAATCACGGCGCGGCTGGAATCAAAGACGGTGCCGTCGATGGATCCAACGGGAATGATCTGCGCCGGCGCCAGGAGGCTGATGACGTGTATGGCGAGGACTGCCAGGGGCAGGCGGATCGAAGAAAGAAATCTGTTGGGCTTACTTGGCTCCATTTTGTTTTTCCTGTGATGGACCGTTGCATCCTATCACAGTTCGGGCGGTAAGAATTCTTAAATAGTTTGATATTTAAGCGATAATTGCGTTAATCGGCCCCGTCGATTCTTCGATCATGTGCATGGGCCGTCCATTGATGACGACGCTCATCTTCCGATAGTCGAGGCCCATCTGCTTGAGGATGGTTGCCTGGAGATCGGTGACGTAGTGACGGTTCTCCACAGCTTTATGGCCGATGTCATCGGTGGCGCCGTAGACCAGTCCGCCCTTCGCGCCGCCGCCGGCAACCCAACACGTAAAGCCGTGCGGGTTATGATCACGCCCGACATTGTTTTGCGAGTAAGGCGTGCGTCCGAACTCCGTGGCCCAAACGACCATGGTGCTATCGAGCATTCCGCGCTGCTTGAGATCGCAGATCAGTCCGGCGATGGGCTGATCCGTTTGGCGGCATAAGGGGCCGTGATCGGCAACATCGTCGTGGGCGTCCCACTTGCCGTTTCCCATGCCACCGCCGTGGCAGACCTGGATGAATCGCACGCCACGTTCGGCCAGGCGCCGCGCCAGAAGCATCTGTCTGCCGAAATCATCGGTAGGCTGCTGGTTCAATCCGTAGAGCTTCTGCACATGCTCCGGCTCTTTTGAGAAATCGACTAATTCCGGACCCGCCACTTGCAGTGTTCCTGCCAACTCATAGCTGCGCACTCGCGCGGCAACTTCAGCATCGAAGGTGTGCTGTTCGTGAAACTCCTGGTTGAGGCGGAGCAGTGTTTCCATTTGCCGGTCGCGTTCGGCGCGGGTCACTCCGGAAGGCAGCGTCAGGTTATCCAGTGGGGTGTTGCCGGCTTGAAACTGCGTGGCTGCTTCCTGACCACCGAAATAGCCTCCGCCGGCCTGAGCTGGAGCGGAAGGACGTCCCATGTTGACGAAGGTGGGGAGATTGCGATTGGCAGATCCGAGGGCGTAGCTGATCCAGCCACCCATCGATGGAAAATCGAAGACACGGTTGCGGCGTCCGGTGGTCATTTCCCAGACTGCGGGAAAATGGCCGACCTCATGGCAGTACATGGAACGAACCATGGCGATGTCGTCGATGACGCTGCCAATGTGCGGGTACCATTCACAGACCGGTGTGCCGGATTTTCCATAGCGGGTCCATACGCGGGGACAATGCAGCACGGGCCGAAGCTGCGGCTTGCCGTTGTTCGAGTTGACGGTCTCCAGCATTCTGCCCGCGTGTTTGTTGTCCTTCGGATCGAAGGTATCCATGGCGCTGACGCCGCCGCACATGAAGAGAAAGATGACGGACTTCACACGTGGAGTGAAATGAGGCTTGCCGCCGGGGCGCAGATATTCTTCTTCGGCGCTCCAGAGGCAATTGAGCGCGGCGCCGCCGACACCAAAGCTCATCTTCCGCAGGAAAGTGCGGCGTCCTCCGTCCCAAATGGAATAGCGGTGGTTCATGGCAGAAAAACAAACTCACTCAAATTGAGAAGCATCCAGGAAAAGCCTTCGAGGCTGGCGGGGTTGCTGTCACGCAAGTAAGAGAGCGCGTGGTCTCGTTCGCGGGCAGAGGGCGTCCGGCCCAGCACGACCTTGTAGCCGTATTCGAGTTTCGCCGTGGTGGAAGCCCCGGTCTCGGTCTCGATCCGTTTCGCCAAGCTCTTCGATGCCGACTGCGCCAATTCGCCGTTGAGCATGAACAACACTTGCGGGGCGGAGATGCTGCGTTCGCGGCGGGCGCAGGGGAGATGGCCGTCCTCAGCATCGAAGAGGCGCAAGTAGGCGGGCATCATGATCATCGACGCGTCGGTTCCGCGCCCCATGTAGATGCCTCTGCGGTTGGAACGAGTGTCGAAATTGCCGGTGCGCGGCGCACTCATCACGCGGCGCTCAAAGATGTCTTCGGCACGGAAGGAGCGTCCGCCAATGGAGGTATCGAGTGTGCCGGCCACTTGCAGGATGGAGTCGCGGACTGCCTCGGCCTCGAGACGGCGCACGGGGAACTTCCAAAGCAAGCGGTTTTGGGGATCGATGGCCTGGTTCGCCTTTGCCACTTCGGGAGGCATTGCCGAACTTTGTTGATACAGGTCCGACATGACGATCAGGCGGTGCATTGCCTTCATGCTGTAGCCGCGGGCGGTGAATTCGGATGCCAACCAATCGAGCAGTTCCGGGTTCGAGGGCAATTGGCCCGTGTGTCCGAAGTCACTGGGAGTTTCCACGATGCCTTCCCCGAAGTGCCACTGCCAGATTCGATTGACGGCCACACGCGCGAAGAAGGGATTGTCCGGTGCGGTTAACCAGGTGAGGAACACTTGCCGGCGGTCGCCTTTGAACGAAACATCTTTGGGGGCAAAAGGGAAGCCTGGCTGCACTTCGTCGCTCTTTCTGCTTCGATCGCCACCCAGGTAGATGTGGCTCTTGCGCGCGGCTCGCTCGGGATCGGCTCTCACGGTCCAGAAGGAAGGAAGCACCGGCGGATCGCGCCGCAATTCGGTCAACCCTTTGCGGATCGCCTCATAGCGGGCGGTTTCGTCCGCGGTCATCACGTCTCGAAACTTGCGGGCGTCAGGAGTGACCACCGTTTCATACTCGGTGACCACTTTCTTTTCTGCAGCGGTGCGGGAGGCCGGATCCTTGCGAAAGATGGCGGCCACATCGGGAGGCAGGAACGTCATGCGCTCTTCGAAGATCTGCTTCTCGTAGGGTCTGGTTATGACATCCATGCGGGCTTGAATGGCATCCTGATCGGCTTTCCACTTTGCCAGCACTTCGGGGTGGCGCAGGATCTGTTCGGCGCTCGCCAGTAAGCGCTTCTCCAGCACAAGCGGGTCAAACAAGGCCTTCATGGCGTAGTAGTCGCGTTGCGAGATGGGGTCGTACATGTGGTTGTGGCACTTGGCACAACCAGTGGTCATCGCGAGGAATGCGGTGGAGACGGTTTCAACAGCGGAGAAGGCCACGTCCTCATTGGCGTCGGCTGCGGAGTGGGCCGCGCGGGAGAGGAAGCCTGTGGCGAAGATGTCTTCGGGATTGGCGGAGAGATCGCCGGCGATTTGGGCACGCGCGAACTGGTCGTAACGGACATCGCGATTGAGTGCTTGAATCACCCAGTCCCGCCAGTGATGGATTCCCTGGTCGGCGAGCATGTTGCCATCCACGTCGGCGTAGCCCAACACGTCGAGCCAGTGGCGGGCGTAGCGCACACCGTGCTGCGGGTCATTCAATAATTTGTCCACCACCTTGGCATAGGCATCCGGGGAAGTGTCGGCGAGGAACGCGTCGACTTCGGCAGGTGTGGGCGGCAGGCCGATGAGATCGAGATAGACGCGCCGCAGCAGCATCGCCTTGCTCGCCGGGCCGGCTTTTTGCAGCCCTTTTTCCTGATGTTTCCGCGCGGCCAGTGCGTCGATGGCACTGCTTCCGGTTGCGGATACGGCGGGCCTCGCCACCTTTTGCAGCGACCACAACTCCGGCTGCTTCTTCGTGTCCTGTCCGCTCAAAGCAAAAGCATTGAGCAGGCAAATAAGGCCAAGAGTGCGTGTGCGATTCATCGTTAGGGAAAAAAGGCAAATTGATCATATCTCATTCACATACCCTTGACGCAGACGGTTTGCGTCGATAGACTTTCTCCACCCTGGGACCCACATGCTGAAAAACCTTGTAGTTTTCACCCTTCTGCCTGTCTGCTTGCTGATCGGACAAACGGATCGCGCAACCATCACAGGCACCGTCACCGACCCCACCGGAGCTGCAGTGCAAGACGCTCGCATCACGGTGGTGGATTTGGGGACGAACGTAAAGACCGAGTCGAAAACATCCGCGGATGGAATTTATACGATCCCGTACCTGGTGCTGGGAACGTATCGCGTATCCGCGGAGATGGCAGGCTTCAAGCGCGCTGTTACGACCAACGTGGTGTTGAATAGCGGGGCCACGGTCCGGGCTGATTTGACGCTAGAGATCGGCGCGGTTACCGAGGCGGTGGAGATCAAAGCGGCCGCACCTCAACTGAGACAGGATTCCGCCGAGGTCTCGCAACAGGTGTCTTCCGACACCATCCTGCAACTTCCGTTGGGGCAGACGAATGCCGGCCGGAATATTCTTTCGTTCGCCTTCCTCACTCCGGGCGCCAACGGCGATACGTTCGATAACTTCAAGGTGGGCGGAGGCTCTTCGAATGGTGTGGAGTACGTGATTGACGGATTAGGGGCGTCGAACAATACAAGGAATTTGAACCTGGAAGGTCCGGGGCCAGACAGCATCGCCGAGTTCAAGGTGATTACGAATTCGTTTGATGCCGAATATGGGCACACGACAGGAGCTCTGATCACTTTCGTGACCAAGGGCGGCACGAACGAGTTGCACGGAAATTTCTTTCACTTCCTGCGCAACAATGAGCTGGATGCGCGTGGTTCCGTGCTGGCCGCTCCGACGGTGAACCGGCAGAATGATTTTGGCGCGACGATCGGCGGCCCGGTGACGATTCCGAAGCTGTATCGAGGCCGTGATCGCACCTTCTTCTTTGCGGGGTTTGAAGGCTTCACGTTCCGTGGCGGCCCGCCGAGTTCCTTCCAGACGCTGCCCACGGCGGCTATGCAGCAGGGGAATTTCTCAGGGTACCTGAATGCGCAGAATGCGCTGATTCCGATCTATGATCCGCAAACGACGCGGTCTGTAGGGACGACGCTGGTGCGCGATCCGTTTGCCGGCAACACGATCCCGCAGAACCGAATCAGCAGCGTGGCGAAGAACCTGGTGAAGGTTTTCCCGACGATGACGTTTCCCGACCGTCTGGTGAACAACATTCTCTCTTCGGGCACTGTTGTGAGGAACATCTATCAGAGCAACGGGCGAATTGATCACTCCATCACGCCGAACGATAAGATTGGGGGCTCATTCAGCCAGCGCTACCGGCGCACCGATCCGACGAAACTGAATGGACCGCTGCCGTATCCGCTGTCTTCGCAGTTTACGGGCGACAATCAGAACACATATTTCTTCCGGATTGTTTACGACAAGATCTGGCGTCCGAATATCGTGTCGCAGATTCGTGCCGGATACAACCGCAACCACCTGTTTGAGCGCGCTATCACGCATGGCGAGGACTGGTCAGACAAGCTGGGAATTCCGAATCTCGCCAAGGTGAACTTTCCCATTTTCACTTTCTCTGAATATCCGCAATTGGGAGCGGAGAAGGACTACCACAAGTTTGAAGATACGAAACAGGTGGCGGCGAGTTTGAACTGGGTTACGGGGAAACACTCCTTCAAGATCGGTGCGGACTATCGCGATAAGAAGATGTACGCACGGCTGTTCAACGACATCGTAGGCACGTTTGGGTTCCGGCCAACGGAGACAGGCAGCCCAACGCTGGGAGGCGGAAATTCCTTTGCGAGCCTTATGCTGGGCCTGGTGGATAATGGGCTGTTCCGGCCGCCGCCTTATTCGGTGACAGGATACAGCACTCCGTATGGCGCCGCTTTCATTCAGGACAGTTGGAAGGTATCGCGAAAGCTGACGGTGAATCTCGGATTGCGGTGGGAAGTGAGCGCGCCGATGACCGAGACGTACGGACGGATGTCGTTCATCGACCTGGAGCGGCCGAATCCGCAAGCGGCGAACCGGCCAGGAGCTTTGGTGTTCTACGGCAAGGGCGATGGGCAGGTGGGAACGAATCAGATCTGGAACACCAGTTACAACCAATTCGGGCCGCGTGTGGGAATCGCCTACTCCGTGTCCAGCAAGATGGTGATCCGCGCGGGGTATGGCATGTTCTTTGAGCCGAACAACGTGAACGGGCTTTCCAACATTTCCGCAAACGGGTTTTTCGGCACGGCGCAATATGTGAGCCAGGACAATGGCCTGAGCCCATCGTTTGCGCTGGACGGCGGCTTTCCGCAGAACTATCTTCGTGCTCCCTCGATCAATCCGGCGTTCATCAATGGGTTGAGCGGAAGCACGCGATTCGCTTCGGACGGAGCTCCGGGATATGTGAATCAATGGAATTTCGGAATTCAGCACCAGTTCGGAAACAGCTTCCTGCTGGATGCCACGTACGCCGGATCCGGGGCGGCGAAGACGCTATCCGGCTATCATGCCTTCAATCAGGTGGCGGCGCGTTACCTGTCGCTGGGGCCATTGCTGCAGCAGAGCATCACATCGGACGCGGCGCGGAATGCGGGATTCTCGGTTCCCTACGCAGGTTTCACCGGAACCGTGGCGCAGGCGCTGCGGCCATTCCCGCAATATCAGGGCATTGGGCAGTTCTATGAGAAGGACGGCCACACCACCTATCACTCATTACAGATGAAGGCAGAGAAGCGCTACTCGGGGGGGCTCACGTTGCTAGGCGCGTTTACGTGGTCAAAGAACCTGGTGAACGCGGACTATCCGCTCAGCGGCGGGAACTCGCTGTTCGGGTTGGCGGCGCCGCAGGACAACGCGGACTACCGGACATTGAAAGCGTTTTCGCCAAACGATGTGCCTCGCCGCTTCGTGGTGAGCTACATTTACGAGCTGCCGTTCGGGCAAGGAAAGCGCTTCTCGCTTCGCGGCCCGTTGAATCTGGTGTTGGGCGGATGGCAACTTGCGGGTATCTACAGCTACCAGACGGCGGTCCCTTTGAGCTTTTCCACCAACCTGGCGAATCCTTTGCTCGGCGGCCCCATCCGGCCGAATGTGGGCAATGGCGTGCCGTTCCGCGCGGCAACGGCAGGCGACAAATTCGATCCGTTCAAGGACGCCTACATCAGTGCGGGCTTCATGCGGCTGCCGGCGTCGTTCACATTGGGCGACGCGGCGCTTCGGTATAACTTCCGGGGCTTTGCTCCGTACAACGAAGACATGACCCTCTCAAAGAACTTCCGGATCAAGGAGCGGTTCAACTGCCAACTACGGTGGGAGGCGTTCAACGCACTGAATCGAGTGGTGTGGGGCGCGCCCGCAACCAACGTGAGCGCGGCGAATTTCGGCCGGATTGCCGGACAGGGCAATTCCGCACGCCTGATGCAAGTGGGGGTGAAGATCACATACTGAGTGAAACGTCAGGGCTGTTTGTAGACCACTCCGTCTTTCATCACAAAGACCGCCCGTTTCATGGATGTGATATCCGTCACTGGGTTTCCGTCCACGGCGGTGATGTCGGCAAGTTTTCCCGGCTCGACGGTACCCACGCGGTCCTGCCAACCCATTAGCTCCGCGGAGGCGAGGGTAGCCGAACGGAGCGCCACTAGCGGGGACATGCCATAGTTCACCATCCAGACGAACTCCTGGCCTGCGTTCTCATGATTGCCGCTCAAGTCAGTGCCAAAGGCAATTTTGACGGGCAGCTTGAGGGCTCGCTGGAATGTCTCTTTGTGGCGCGAGGTTGTGCCCAGCATCATGCGCCTGCGGTCAGGAGGAATTGTCGAGGGGTCTTCCATGCCCTGGAGGTAGGCCATCAGCGTCGGGACCCAATAGACGCCTTTTGCGGCCATCATGCGGAAGGTGGCGTCATCGAGGTACATTCCGTGTTCGAGAGAGGCTACTCCGGCCTGGATGGCCGTTTGAGCCGCACCGCTGTGGTAGACGTGCGCGGCAACCCTGGCGCCGACCTTCGATGCTTCCTCGACGATGGTCTTCATTTCATCGAGAGAGAAGGTGGGGAATGCCGTGAGCATGTCCGGATTGTTGGCTCCTCGGCGGCGATGGTCGGCATAGATTTTGATGAGGTCCGCGCCGTTAGCCAATTGCTCGCGAACGGCTTTGCGCACACCGTCGATTCCATCGGCCAATTGCGCACCGTAGGGGATGGTGACATCCGGTGAGTAGCCATACGGTGTGTAGCCTCCGGTGATGCTGAGCGCGCGAGTCGCCGCCTGCATACGGGGGCCGATGACCAAGCCGTCATTGATGGCATCGCGCAGCGCTGCGTCGCCGTACCAACCCCCTTCCGTCTCGATATCGCGGATGCTGGTGAAACCGGCAAGCAGGGTCTTGCGTGCCGCTACGGTTGACCAGATGGCCCGGTATTGTTGGGATTTCTTGAACAGCGCATCCTCGTAAGGTGTGCCATGAAGGAACATGTGCGTGTGGGCGTCGACCAATCCCGGCATCACCGTGGCACGGGAGAGATCAATGACTTTCACGCCCGGGGGGACGGTGACCGATTTGCCCACGGCGCGGATGCGGTTTCCTTCGATCAGGATGGTAACGTTGTCCTGCAACTGCAGATTTCTGCCGTCGAAGAATCGGCCGCAGCGGATAGCGGTGAGTTCCTGCGCGGCGAGGGCGCCCGCGCAGAACAGCATCAGAAACAGCGTCCTCATGAGAGTTAATTCTGCCGCATGGAGGCTGTCAGACGCATGGCGGCATCGAGACCTCCGGCGCGTTGAATTCCAGGGACCAGGAAGGCGCGGAGGAAATCCTCATCTTTGCCGGTGAAACCGTTGAGGTCTGCATGGAGGCGCAATGGGGCCTGCGACACGGAGGCCGCGAACAAGCACCACACGCCTGCTTTGCCTACGCCGCGGAGTTCGATTTTTTCCTGCGATTGCTTCTGCAGGAATGCAATGGAGGTGAGGATGTCCTGCACGCGATTGGCGTCATCGCTTTTGTTAAACACCAGGAAGTAGCGCGCGGAGCGGTCGCGGATGGCCACGGCTGAACCTGTTTGAAAGGCATCGATCAGCAGCACAGGGCGTTTTGCGGCAATCGCTTTTTTCACTTCGGGGTGTTTTGCAGCCGCCGCTACGCCGCCTTCATGGACGAAGAGTAGTGGGGCGCCGGCGCCGGGCAGCCACTGGGCGGGAATGCGATCGCGTTTGTCGTAGCGCCCGATGACCAAGTGGCCGTTTTCTCCCGGTTCGGTAAGCAGGCGGCCGGGAGTTTCCGCGGAGAGCGTGATCTTCATGCGTTGCCGCAACACGTTCAGATCAGTGGTTTGTTCGGACTGGCTGACCGCCATTTCGCGCCACCATTGGAACAACTGGTCGTAGGTTTTGGCATTGTCGGGCAGTTTGCGTCCGGTGAGCGCCAGCATGTCTTCCGGCTTTTCAATGACCATCGGCCGTTCTTGAAACTTCGTCGCGTCGGTCTCGTTCAGCAGATGCTTGCCGAAGAAGCGGTAGACGGCCTCACGGCTTTCGCGGTTGTAATTATGTTGCGCTTCCACTTCCACGCCTTCGAACAGGTGCGGCTTGCCGTAGCGATAGTAGATGCCGCGGATCGGAGTGTTGATTTCGGGTTGCGAGAAGCGGCTTTGGTCCCAGGGACTGGAGACAACGATCATGGGGCGCGGAGCGGCGAGTGCGGCGATCTCGACGTTATAAGTGTCGATGCGCATGCGCGGGGCGTTTTCGCAGGGAGAGCCGCCCTGCATCACGGCCGACACCATGTCGACGGGGGCCGACACTTTGACGCGATCGTCGACGGCGGTCATCACGAACGTCTGTGTGCCTCCGCCGGACCAGCCTGTCATGGCGATGCGCTCCGGATCGACATCTTCGAGGGATTGCAGGAAATCGAGCACGCGGATGGAGTTCCACAACTGAACGCCCAAGGGCCCGAAGCCCCAGATCAATTCCCGCGGACCGCCGAATTCGTGGATGGTCTGTTTGGTGTCGTTCCAACCCACCATGTCATAGGAGAAGACGACGTAGCCCTGGCGCGCCATGCTGATGCCGAAGGAGGGCGGCGAAGCGAGTTCGGTATTCTCCAAGCGGCCATTGTCTGCGTGTCCGTGGGCCAACAGGATTCCAGGGAATTTTCCCTTCTTCCCTAGTGGACGGAAGAGATTGCCGCCGAGGTAATAGCCCGGATAGGTTTCGAGCAAAACGTTCTCGATGACGTAGCCGTCGCGCTCCATGCGCTTGGTGAAGATGGGATTGAGCGGGGCCTTCGGGGGCAACGGATCGAGACCCGCGGCGGAGAGGATCTGCCGCCGCAGGAATGCTTTTCGTTCCTCCCACTGCGGCAGAGTTCCGTGCGAGGAATATCGCCAGAAGGCCTTCGGTGAGAAGTGCGTATCCGTATGAGGAATGTCTGTATTTCGCGAGTCCAACGGGGGAGGCGTTTGGCTGAATGCCGCCATGGTGAGCAGCAAGGCAGAGAAGCGCATAGTCATCCTTTGCGAATGCGAAGCAGAAATGTCTGCCGGGTGCGGCCGGCATCATTGGCAATGGCAGGCACGGCAATCTGATCGTTGGCGCGGTTCCAGCAGGGTGCGGGATCGCAGCGCAGATCGCCACTCCAGTCGTCGATCGGGAGGCCGCCCGTGCGCACGTAGGCGCCATCGCTGCGGCGAAACACGACGTAGAAGTTTTCCTTGCCCTGTTTGTACCCGTTGACGAACCATTTGCCGTCGTGGGAGAGCGACACGTCGCCTTCCGGTTTGGGGAAGATCTCCGGAGTTCCCAACTGGCCCACCAATTCCTTCTTGTCCACGTCGTAGAGGACTTGCCGGTCTTTCACGCTGCCGATGACGTGGGGCCCGAACTCCCATTCCGGATGGCCGCCGACGAACTGGGTGTGCATGGTGAGGTGCGAACCATCGGGCCAGATGCTGAAGGGCACGTTGACGCTACCTGGTTTTTCGAAGTTGCCACGGGCGTAGAAATAGATGCGGTTTCCGTCGCGGTTCCAGAGGGAGTGGTTGATGAAGAGTTCCTTGCCCACGACATCCGGCCGCGAGGGTGCGATGGCATCGGCCAGTTGGGCGAAAGAAACCAGCAGCCGCTTCTTGCCGGTGGCGATTTCGACGATGAAGATGCCGTCGTCCTTAGGGGCCGCGGTTTTCGGATTCCAGTCGTAGGCTCCGGGGTAACCGGTCACGGGACGGAGGCGAGCCATGCGCCCATAGTTCAATCCAAGGAAAAACTTTCCATTCTGGGCGACGCCGCCATTGCCGAAAGGAGTGTCGTCGTACTTGAACTCTCGGATGCGCTTCTTTTTGGCGATGTCATAGAGGACGGTGAAGACGCGGTTGGTCTTCAGATCGCGGTCATTGAAGATGAGCTGCGTGTCCGGCTGGTCGGGATTCCAGTAGAACATGGTGCCTTGCTGGGGATTCCAGGCGTGGCTTTTTTCGACGGCCTGAATCTTGTTGTTGTTTTTGGTGTCGACCAGGACGACGTCCGCCGCTTCGTGCGGCGCGGGCATATGATCTTGGAAGGTAGTGCGAAGCAGCGCCATGTAGCGATCGTTGCCGTTCCATGGCGTGTTGCGGACGTGGCCGATGTATCCGAAATAATGGTGATTCGGCCCATGGGTCAATTGAGTGATCTCGACGTCCCAGTCTTTAGCGGCATGCAGGTGAGCGGCGGCAACGAAGGGCAAGGCGAGGACGGATCGGCGGCTGACGGTATTCTCCATAGCGACGAATTACTTTGTATCATCTTGAGTTGTCGTCAGTCAACTGAAACGTTATGATTTGGAGAAAGAGCTGTTGTATGGGTGTTTGAAGGTACTAGCTGGAGTAATTCATAACGTTATGATTATCGCGTTGCGCCATCTGTCCGGTGCTGTTCTGGTTCTGCTCGCACCAGCCTTTGCCGCCGGTCCGGTGCAATTTTCCCGTGATATTGAGCCTCTGCTGCGAGCCAAGTGTTATGGTTGCCACGGGCCTTCGGTGCAGATGCAGAACCTGAGGCTGGACCAGGAGCAGAGTGCGCGCCGCGTTCTGAATGCCACCCTGCTGGAGCGAGTTACGCACAGCGACCCACGCAAAAGGATGCCACCAGCGGGAGCGCTTCCCGAAGCCGAGGTGGACGTGTTGCGGAGGTGGATTGAAGAGCGTGCCCCATGGAGCGGCGCATCCAGCCGGACGATGCATTGGTCGTTCCAGCCGCTGCGCCGTCCGTCCGGTTCTGTCGATGGATTCATCTTGGCGAAGCTCCGCGATCAGCGGTTAGAGCCACAGCCGGAAGCGGACCGCGTGACGCTGATTCGCCGTCTCAGCTTCGATCTGATCGGCCTGCCGCCCAGCCCGGAGGAAGTATCGGCCTTTGTCGCCGATACGCGCACGGATACCTATGAGCGTGTGGTGGACAGGCTGCTTCATTCCCCGCACTACGGTGAGCGCTGGGCGCGCCACTGGCTCGATCTGGCCCGTTATGCGGACAGTGACGGCTACGAGAAAGACATGTTTCGCCCCAACGCCTGGCGGTGGCGCGACTGGGTGATTGAGGCCCTGAACTCCGGCATGCCGTTTGACCAGTTCACACTGGAACAGATCGCCGGTGACCTGCTTCCCGATGCAACAACCGGGCAACGGGTTGCCACCGGCTTCCATCGCAATTCATTGAAGAACAGGGAAGCCGGAGTGAACCGCGCCGAAGCCCGTTTTGAGGAAACCGTCGACCGGACGAACACCGTTGCCACGGTCTGGCTGGGGCTCACGGCCGGTTGCGCGCAGTGCCATGACCACAAGTACGATGCCATCAGCCAGCGCGATTACTACCGCCTGTTTGCTTTTTTCAACGACAGCGAAGACGCCGAGATGGATGCTCCGCTGGCCGGCGAGTGGGACGCTTACCAGCGCGCGCGCTCGGGCTGGGAACAGAAGCGGCGGGCGTTACTGGATGCCGCGGACGTCCCGGCGGCGCAGGCGCGATGGGAAGCTCGCATGCTGGAAGCGATGGCCAAGCCTGGGGAGGATGTCGAATGGGACTACTGGCTGACGGAGCTGCGCGCGCGCATCGACTACAGCGATCGCATGTTGCGGGAAGGACTTGCGGGCCGTTCCGAGCGGGACAAGAGGACAATAGAGAATTACTTCGTTGCGAACCCCGGTCCTTTTGTTCTGAATGACAAGGCTGCCCTTGCCCGGCTGGAGCAATTGCGGGCTGACTTGCGCCCACTCAACGACGCGGCGCCTGTGCTCAGCCAGGCAAACGTTTTGATCGCTCCGCGGGCCGCGGAACCGACCTATGTGGCCATTCGCGGCGACTATCGCCAGCGCGGCGCCAGAGTCGAGGCGGGCATTCCGGAACTCTTCGGGGCTCTGCCGGCATCGAACGAACCGGCGCGGCTGCGCCTTGCCCGCTGGCTGGTGAGCCGTAACAACCCGCTCACGTCCCGTGTTGTCGTGAATCGCATCTGGCAGGAATTCTTCGGCGCCGGTCTGGTGCGGACTCCAGAAGACTTTGGCATTCGTGGGGAGGCACCAACGCATCCGGAGCTTCTCGACTGGCTCGCGGCCGAGTTCGTGGAATCGGGCTGGAACTTGCGGCATATCCAGAAGCAGATTGTGACATCGGCGGCCTACCGGCGCTCGTCCAACAGCACCGGCCTGCTGAGGGAAAAGGATCCGGAGAATCGTCTACTCGCCCGCCAGTCGCGATTCCGGCTGAGCGCGGAACAGATTCGCGACGCGAGCCTGGCGGTGTCGGGCCTGCTGCACGCTGTGATTGGCGGAAAGAGTGTGCGGCCGCCGCAGCCCGAAAGCGTATCGAAAGTCACCTATTCGCGGGGGGCAACCTGGAATGAGACTCCGGCTCCGGGGCGCTACCGCCGCGGGCTTTACATCCACTACCAGCGGACCTCCCCATACCCGCAGCTTGTCAACTTCGACGCGCCGGATTCGAACACCGCCTGCACATTACGGAGGCGTTCCAACTCACCGCTGCAGGCTCTCAATCTACTGAATGATCCCGTCTTCTTTGAGGCGGCGCAGGCGCTGGCGGCGAGGGCTCCTGATCTGAGGCAGCTATTCCGGGCCGCACTCAGCCGTGAGGCGAAGCCGGAGGAGCTCGAGCGCATGATGGTGTTTCGCGACGCACAGCGCGCGATCTTTGAGCGCAACCCGGAGGCGTCAGGGAAGGTGGCAGCGACACCGGCGCAGGCGGCAATGGTGGCGGTTGCCAGGGCGTTGATGAATACGGATGAGTTCCTCACCCGGGAGTAAAGCAATGGACCCACTTCAACTTCGACGCATCGGGCTGCGCCGCGGCTTTCTCAAAAAGGCAGCCGCCGGCATCGGCGCGATTGCCCTCGCGGACCTGCTGCCGGCGGCGGAGACCGCGGGGCCGCTCGCGCCGAAGCGTCCGCACTTTCCGGGCAAAGCGAAGAACGTCATTTTCCTGTTCATGGAAGGTGGCCCCAGCCAATACGAACTGTTTGATGAAAAGCCGGCGCTCACCCGGTATCATGGCAAGCCGCTCTCTTCCGAGATCACAAAGAATCTGAAGCTGGCGTTCATCAAGCCGACGGCTTCGGTGATGGCGAGCCGGTTCCGGTTCCGCCCGCATGGCCAGTGCGGGATGCATCTGTCGGAACTGCTTCCGCACACCGGAGCGCTTGCCGACGATTTGTGCCTGGTGCGCTCCATGCATACCGATGCGGTGAATCATCACCCGGGGCAGCTCGCCCTGTTCACGGGTCACACTCAGTTTGGCAGGCCGACCATGGGCGCCTGGGTGCTTTACGGCCTTGGCAGCGAGTCTCAATCTCTGCCGGGATTCGTTGTCCTGACCTCCGGGCGAGGCACGAGTGGCGGAGCGAGCAACTTCGCCAGCGGGTTCCTTCCTTCCCACTACCAGGGCACGGTGTTTCGCGATAGCGGCGATCCGCTGCTGTACCTTTCGAACCCGCCGGGCATTACCGCCGAATCGCAGCGCCTCGCACTCGATCTGATCGGGGACTTGAACAAGCGGCGTCTGGCGGAGAGCGCCGATGCCGAGATTGCCTCCCGCATCGCTTCTTATGAACTCGCTTTTCGCATGCAGATGGCGGGTCCGGAACTGATGGACCTATCGAAGGAAGATGCGCGCACGAGGGCGCTGTACGGAATCGACGATCCCGACCCCGATACCCGCCAGTTTGCATCCAACTGCCTGCTGGCACGGCGCATGGTGGAGCGCGGTGTGCGCTTCATTCTGATGATGGACTCCAGTTGGGACGACCACACGCAGATCAATACCAAGCTGCCCAAACGATGCGAGAAAATCGACCGCGCCACGGCGGCCCTGCTCACCGATTTGAAACAGCGCGGGATGCTCGAATCCACACTGGTGGTGTGGGGCGGAGAATTCGGGCGCACACCGATGGTGGAGATCCGTAACGCTAGCGATGCGGGGGACGCGGGACGGGATCACAACCCCAACGCCTACAGCATGTGGCTGGCTGGGGGCGGAATCAAGGGCGGACAGGTAATTGGGGAGACGGACGAACTCGGGCTCAGCATTACGCGGGATCCCGTCCATGTCCATGATCTGCAGGCAACCATTCTCCATTGTTTGGGGTTCGATCATACACGGCTGACGTTCCGCTCCTCCGGCCGCGACTTCCGGTTGACGGATGTCGGCGGCCATGTGGTAGAAAAGATGATTCTGTAATGCCGATCAAGCAGTCGGGTTTTTCCACCATTCGCGACGTCGCTCGCCTTGCCGGAGTCTCATCCGCCACCGTTTCCGCAGTGATCAACGGAAAAGACTGTGTCAGTGAGAGGATGCTGCAGCGCGTGCAGGAAGCGATGCGGGCGCTGGACTATCATCCCGATCACATGGCTCGCAGCCTGAAGACAGGGCGCAGCAAAGTGGTGGGCATGGTGGTGCCCGACCTGACCAACCCGTTTTTTGTGGAGTTGATGTGTGGGGCGGAGGATACTGCCCGCAAGGCGGGGTATTCGATTATCTTCAGCAATTCGAATGAAGATCCGGCGCAGGAGCGGGCGAATCTGGCGATGCTGTATTCGCAGCGCGTGGGCGGAGTGGTGCTGGCTTGTTCGGATAGCCACGCGGCCTATGACCGGATGACGATGCGGCGCTTTCCGATTGTGTTCATTGACCGGTTGCCGATGACCGGCTTTTGCGGCAAGGCGGTCATTGTGGATAACGCGGGGGCGGCTTACGATGCGACGCGCCACCTGATTGAGCTGGGGCACACCGAGATCGCGATCATCGCGCCGCGGACGGATTTATCGAACGGTCCGGACCGGGTGGAAGGCTTCCGTAAGGCTATGCAAGAGGCGCACCTGCCGATTCGGGACCAGTATTTCCGGCGCGGCGACTACAGTCTGGAGAGCGGCTACCGTTGCGGCATGGATCTGCTGCAGATGGCCGATCCGCCGACGGCGATTTTTTCCTGCAACAACAAGATGACGCTGGGTTTGATGAAAGCCATCGCGGAAACGGGTGTGGCGTGTCCGGGGTTCGTGAGCATTATTTCGTTTGACGATTTTCCCTGGTCGACCTATTTCCAGCCGCGGCTGACGGCGGTGTCGCAACCGTCGCTCGAGATGGGGCGCGAGGCGGTGAAGATGCTGATTGAGGGAATCGAGTCGCAGGGGGGCGAGGACTCGATGACGGGGAGCACGGTGAAGGTGCTGAAGGCGGAGCTGCACGTGCGGGAGTCCACGGCGGGACCGCGGTAAAGGGGCGGGCGAGCTCAATTTCTCTCTTGACACTGCAAAATCGTAACGTTATGATTTCGAATATCTCACCAGGAGAAAGAGGGACTTCGCTATGCTTGCTCGACTCATTTTCACGCTGGTGGCTGCCCTGTCGCTCAGTCCGCTAAGTGCTCAAAGACAAACGGGTTCTATTTCTGGATCGGTCTCGGATAGTACCCAGGCCGTCATCCCAGCCGCAAAGGTCACGGCTCGGAACCTGGAAACAGGAGTGAATCGAACCGTTCTATCTAACGAAAACGGTTTGTTTGTGATCAATGCCCTGGCCGCCGGCCGCTACGAGATCGTTGTAGCGCGGGACGGCTTTATCTCCCACAGAGTCCGGGAGCTGGTGTTGCAGATTGCCCAGGAGGCAAATCTGAACATCATCCTTCAGGTTGGCAGTGTGTCGGAATCCGTTACTGTTGAGGCATCGGGAGCCGCTGTGGAGACCCGTTCGGGAACCGTCGGCACGGAAATCTCGGAGAAGATGATCACGGATCTTCCGCTGAACGGACGCAATGTTCTACAACTGCTCGCGATCACGCCTGGAACGCTCGATGCGAGCGCCTCCGCCTTTAACCAGGGCGCGACTCGACCGGAATCGGCTGGCCAATTGATCTCCGCCAGTGGCGGACGCGGCAACTCGACGCATTTCGTGCTGGATGGCGGCACGCATGAGGATCCGTACACCGAGGTGCCCAACGTTGTTCCCAATCCGGATGCGGTGCAGGCCTTCAAGTTCGACACGAACACCTACAGCGCCAAGTTTGGCGGACGCGGCGGCGGCGTGGCGAACATCGTCACCAAGTCCGGTACCAACCAGTTCCACGGGTCGCTGTTTGAGTACATGCGCAACAGCGAAGTGAACGCCAAAAACTTCTTCTCCATCAGCACGGACGGATTGAAGCGCAATCAATACGGGTTTTCGTTCGGTGGACCGGTGATCAGCAACAAGCTTTTCTTCTTCACCTCCTGGCAGGGGACGAAGGTGCGCTCCACGCCAAGCAACGCTTCGGCGCTGGTGCCGACGGCTCCGCAGCGGGGAGGCGATTTTTCCAGCTTCCGCACGCAGCTGATCGACCCGGGGACGAATCAGCCGCTGCCGGGCAACATTATTCCGGCCTCGCAACTGGATCCGGCTTCGCTCAATTTTCTGAAGCTGATTCCGGTGGCCCAAACGCCCGACAATTTCTTCCGCTACGCGACGATTGACCAAAGCAACGACAGCCAGATTCTGGCGCGCGTGGACCACTACACAACGGACCGGCACCGGCTCTCGTTCCGTTACTTTTACGATCGCCTGAAGCTGCCGGCGATTGTCGACAAGGCGAACGTGCTCACGGCTTACAACCAGCAGAGCGGTTCGCCGATCACGGACCGCACGTGGAAGAGCCAGAGCGCGACGTTCGGCCACACATTCACGGTGAGCCCGAACATGCTCAACAACACGACGCTGACATTCAACCGGACGTTCAACATCGCGTTCGGTCCTGACTTTCCCGGCCAGCAGTCGTTTGGGATCAACGCGCCCAATCTGGCGCACGGACCGGAGATTCGCACGCTGATTTCGGGCTACTTCAACGTCCGCTACAACAATACTTATCGCGTGCCTCGGAATCAGTACAACCTGCAGCATTCCTGGACGTGGATCAAAGGGCGCCACGAAATTCTGTGGGGCGCGGATCTGTTGCGGGAGCAGAGTCTGCTCGATCAGGATTTCGAATCGGTGGGCCGGTTCGATTTCGCGGGCCGATACAGCGGCGACAACCTGGTGGACTTCATGATGGGCAAGCCATCGGCGTTTACGCAGGTGACGCCCAACTATGTGAATTTGACTCGCAACTTCTACTCCATGTACGTGCAGGACAACTTCCGCGTCAGCAAGCGGCTGGGATTGAATCTGGGTATGCGCTGGAATCCGTTCCTGCCGTTTACGGACACGCCGAACGGCCTGGCGTCGTTGTTCGATGACGCGGCTTATCGGGCTGGGGTAAGGTCGACACGCTTCCCCACACTGCCGAAGGGTATGCTGATCGGCGGCGACCCGGGAGTGCCGAAGTCCGTGGTGCATCCTTCGTATACCGTGTTTGATCCACGAGTGGGCTTTGCCTACGATCTGCTCGGAAACGGCAAGTTCGCCATTCGCGGCGGTTACGGCCGGTTCCACGATCAAACCACGGCGCTGACCTACAACAGGCCGAATGCTTCGCCACCTGCTGCGGTGCGGGTGGACATCGTTGCCCCTTACAGCTACTCGGATCCTTATCGGGGCCGGGTGAATCCGTACCCGGTTGCCCGGCCGACACCGCCGAACATCGTGTTCCCCACGCCGTTCCTGCTGGTTGCGCTCGATCCGGAGTTCACTTATCCGAACGTGCATCAATGGAACTTCACGATGGAAGGGGCGGTGAACAAGACGACACTGATCCGTGTCACTTACCAGGGTTCGGCGGGACGCCGCCTGCTGCAGACTGCCGAGTTCAACGCGGCGGTGTACGGGCCGACAGCGACGCGCACGAACACGAACCAGCGCCGCCCGCGACCTGAGTACACCACCATCACCCGCTCCGGCACGTACGGCTGGGCGGACTACAACGCACTGGTCATCCAGGCAGAGCGCCGCGCGCGTTCCGGTCTGGTGTATCTGATCGGCTATAGCTGGCAGAAGAGCACGGACGTCATGTCGAGCACGGCGTTCGAAGGCAACGGGATCGCATCGCCGTACGGTTCCATCCAGAACGAGCACGGTCTATCGGACTTCAACCGCACCGGCCGCTTTGTCGGCTCCTTCAACTATCCGCTGCCCTATGCTGCCGGGCGGACGCTGGCTCGCTACATCCTAGGCGGATGGCAGACGAACGGCATCGTGACCGCGCAGACGGGGGCTCCGCTCACCTTCCGTTCGGGGGTGGACAATTCCTATAGCGGCATCGGTCTGGACCGAGCCGACATCAGCGGCGATCCGTATCTTCCTTCCGGCCGTCCCAAGGCGGATCAGATTCTACGCTGGTTCAATCCCAACGTATTTGCCATCAACGCCCCTGGCACGTTTGGCAATGCGGGCCGGGGATTGATGCCCGGCCCAGGCCTGTTCAACGTCGACTTCTCGATGTTCAAGAAGGTGGCCATGCCTTACAAGGAGAGCCATACGTTGGAACTGCGCGCCGAGGCCTACAATGCAATGAACCACGTGAATCTGGGCAATCCGACGACGAATCGGACGTCCGGCAATTTCGGGCGCATCCTGAGCGCGGGCAATCCGCGCATCCTGCAGTTCGGTTTGCGCTATGCCTTCTAAATGACCATCCGGATTGCGGTGCTTCTCCTCGCGGCTTTGGGCCTGGCGTGGGCCGACGATTTTGGAAGCCGCGAGGGCGATTTTATCATTCGAAACTTCACGTTCCGCACGGGCGAAAAATTAGACGAGCTGCGCATCCACTACACCACCATCGGCCAGCCGCACCGCAATGGGCAGGGCATTGTCGATAATGCCGTCCTGATTCTGCATGGCACAGGGGGACAGGGGCGCGGGTTTCTGTCGGAGGAGTTCGGAGGCCAGTTGTTCGTGCCCGGAGGATTGCTGGATACCCGGCGCTATTTCATCATCCTTCCGGATGGGATCGGGCACGGGAAATCGAGCAAGCCGAGCGACGGCCTCCGCATGAAGTTTCCGCGCTACACGTACGCCGATATGATTCGCGCCCAGCATCTTCTGCTCACCGAGGGGTTGAAGGTGGATCACCTGCGTTTAGTGACGGGAACATCGATGGGCGGAATGCACACGTGGCTTTGGGGTGTCACCTACCCCAGCTTCATGGATGCATTGATGCCGCTTGCCAGCGCACCCGTGGAGATCGCCGGGCGCAATCGTTTGTTCCGCAAAATGGTGATGGAGTCCATTCGGCGCGACCCTGACTGGAAGGGCGGTGATTACACGACTCCGCCTCTGCGTGGCTTGCAGGCCATGACGTTCGTCACCGCGCTGATGTCGAGCGCGCCGCACCAGATGTATGCGCAGGCGCCAACCAGGGAACTGGCGGACGCCATGTTCGAGAAGAACGTGTTGAGCAAGGTAGGCTCGGCGGACGCGAACGACATCCTCTATCATTTCGACAGCTCGCGCGAGTACAACCCCTGGCCCGATCTGGAAAGGATCCGCGCGCCGCTGGTGGCGATCAACTCTGCCGATGATGAAGTGAATCCACCGGACCTCGGCATCCTGGAGAAGGCGATGCAGCGCATTCCCAAGGCTCGCTATGTGCTCATCCCGACCGGTCCTGAGACTCGCGGACATTCGACCCATTCGCGCCCGAGAATCTGGAAAGCGGAACTGGAACGGCTGATGCGGGAGAGTTCCGGTGGCACTAAACAGAAATGACGAAGAAGACATTCGCCACAATTCGCGATGTGGCACGGCTGGCAGGTGTGTCGACAGCCACCGTATCGGCCGTGATTAATGAGAAGGCTTCCGTGCGTGAAGAGATGCGCGCGCATGTGCGCCAGGCGATGCGGGCCCTTGACTACCATGCGGACCACATGGCGCGCAGCCTGAAGACCGGCAGCGCCAAAGTGATCGGCATGATTGTGCCCGATCTACGGAATCACTTCTTCGCGGAGCTGATGTGCGGCGTGGAGGAAGTGGCCCGTGGGGCCGGCTATTCCGTGCTGTTCAGTCACGCCAATAAAGATCAGGCGAGGGAAGAGGAGAACCTGGCGATGCTGTATGCGCATCGCGCGGCCGGTGTTGTGGTCTGTTCCACCGATGCTCATACTGCTTATGAAGGTGCGCTGAAGCGGTTTCCGGTGGTCTTTGTCGACCGGCTGCCGGTGGCTGGCTTTCGCGGCCGCGCGGTGACCACGGACAACGTTGCGGCGATGAAGCAGGCCACGCGCCACCTGATCGAGCTTGGCCACACGGACATTGCCATCATCACCGGCCGGCTCGATCTGCTGGCCGGCCTGGAGCGGATTGAAGGCTTTCGCCTGGCGATGCAGGAAGCGCATCTGGCGGTGCGGGACGATTACTTTCGTCCTGGCGACTACAGCATCGAATCGGGCTACCGGCGCGGGCTGGAATTGCTCGGTTTGTCGCAGCCGCCGACGGCGATCGTTTCCTGCAACAACAACATGACACTCGGGCTCATGCAGGCTATGTCAGAATCAAAGGTCCACTGTCCGGAGGAAATCAGCGTGCTCTCCTATGACGACTTTCCCTGGGCCTCCTATTTCCGGCCTCGATTGACTGCCGTTGCGCAGCCCGGCCTGGAGATGGGACGCCGCGCGGCTCAAATGCTGTTGGACGGTGCAGATGAACCGGAGTTGATTGTGCTCAAGGCCGAACTGCGGATTCGTCAGTCCACCGGCCTGCCGCGCACGTCTGTTCCTTGTACCGGCAGGATTCACCCATGAAGACATTCGTTCTCTCGTTAGCGCTGGCCGCGGTCTGCTTAGCCGCCGATGATTCCGCCCAGTGGGTGGAGCGCACTCTCGCCCAGATGCCTTTGGCCAGGAAGGTAGCCCAGATTGTGTTTGTGGATGTAAGCGGCACCTACCTGCCCGACGACGATCCGCGCTTAGCAGGCTGGATGAAGCTGGTGCGGGATTACGGTGTCGGCGGTGTTGTCATTTACGGAGGATCGCCGCGAGACGCGGCTGCGCTGCTCAACAAGTTGCAACGCGCATCGACCCTGCCGCTGCTCGCTGCATCCGATTTTGAAGGCGGGCCAGGGCAGCAATTTGCAGGCGCGACGGAGTTCCCCGGCAACATGGCGTTTGCCGCTATCGGCTCAGAGGAACTGGTGTATCGTGCGGCAAAGGCAGGAGCGACGGAAGGCCGGGCGATGGGTATTCACCTGACCTATTCCCCGGTGGTGGATCTATCCACCCAGCCGGAGAATCCGGCGGAGAGCGTCCGGACTTTCGGCGGCGATGTGAACCTGCTGGGCAAACTGGTGGCATCCTACATTCGCGGCTACATGGATCACGGAATGCTGGCCACCGCGAAGCACTTTCCCGGACGGGGCAGTGTGATTCGCTATGCTCCCGCGCCTGCTTTTTATACGGTTGGCAAGGACCCCGCGGCGATCGAAAAGGAAGACTTCGCGGCATTTCGCAAGGCCATCGATGCCGGCGTGCCTTTTGTCATGACGGAGCACGTCATCCTTCCCGGCATGGCGCAGGGTTCTGACCGTCCGGCCAGTGTGGAGCGCAAACTGGCCACGGGATGGCTGCGCGAGAGGCTGGGGTTCAAGGGGATACTCACCACCGATGATCTTTGGTATGACCACATGGTGGACCGCTTCGGTCCCGTGCGCGTGGGCGTGGAAGCGCTGCTTGCCGGACACGATCTGTTACTGAAGCCGAAGGATCCGGTGGCAATGATCGAAGGTGTGATTCGAGCGGTGCGTGCGGGGGAAGTGCCGGAGGCGCACATCGACCAGGCGGTGCGCAAGCTTCTGTTGTGGAAGGCGCGGTTGAACCTGCACAATCAACGTCTGGTGGATGAGTCCAAGGTTGCGGGCAGTGTGGGGACTACGACGCATTCCGCACTGGCGCAGGAAGTGGCGGACCGCTCCGTCACAGCGCTGAAGAACGATGGAGTGTTTCCACTCCCGGCGGAGGCGCGCAGCCGGATTCTCAATCTCAACATTCAGAAGCTGGAGAATGATCCCTCCCCCGATGCGCTGACGGCGAAGTTGCAGGCAGCGTTTGCCAGTCTGTCGAGTGTTACGCTGCGTCCCGGCTCGGATCCCGCTCTCCATGCTTCCATCCGCAAGCAGGCGGAGGCTTCCAGCCTGATTGTGCTTTCGCTGTTTGTGCAGCGGGACAAGATGGGAGAAGCCACGCCGTTGCGGGAAAGCGATCTGCGCCTGATCCGCGAATTGTGCGCCGCCAAGCCGGGCCGTGTGATCGCGATGGCTTACGGGAATCCCCATTTGATTCGCAAGCTGGGAGATGTTCCGGCGTTCCTCGTTGGCTACGGGGAACGAAGCTGGTTCGGCAACCAGCCGATCTATTTCGACTCGTTCGTGCGGGTGTTGAAAGGCGACCTGAAGCCCGAAGGCAAGCTGCCGGTTATGGTGAGCACGCGTTATCCCATCGGTAGCGGCGTGCGCTGGTAGTTTCAGAGCCAATCGAATTTCTTCATGATGATCAGCAGAACTGCTGTCGCCAGGACCATCAGCCCGAGCGCTAATGCTGTTCCATGAGGAGAGTGAATCCACGGCAAGTCGTCCTGGTTCATCCCGAAGAAGCTGGAGATGCCAATGGCGGGAAGCGCGATCGTGCCCAACACGGTAAGCACCTTCATGACTTGATTGGTGCGGTTGGCGACACTCGACAGGTAGATATCCATGGCGCCCGTCAGCATATCGCGCTGCATTTCGACGCGATCGAGATTGCGCGCCAGATGATCGTAGAGGTCGCGCAGAAACGGCCACAAATCGCGCGGGATCAACTCGCTTTCCAGCCGCTGCAGGTGGGCGGCGACGTCGCGAGTGTTGGTGAGGACTCGCCGCAGTTCAATCAAGCCGCGCTTCGTGTCGAGAATCCGTTGCAGCGTGGTGGGCGAGGGCTGCGCCAGAACCAGGTCTTCCAGTTCGTCGATCACCTCGTCGTACCAATCGAGCGCGGGCGTGTAGGAATCCACGGTGACATCCATCACTTTGTAGAACAACTGGGCCGCGCGCGGTTGGCTCTGGCTGGCCTTCAACTGGTCGATGTGAGTCCGCAGTCCCGGGCAACTGCCTTCGAGGACGGTGATGAGGAAGTCCGGCCCGAGAAACAGATCGAGGTCGGTAATTTCCAATTGGCCTGATGCAGTGACTTGCACCGGCTTCATTACTACAAAGATGTAGCCCGTGCCGTCTTCCACTTTGGCTCGTTGATCCCCGTGACGGCAGTCTTCGATGTGGAGCGGGTGGAGATGATAGCTCTCCGCCAGAACATCCAGCTCCGGATCATTCGGGTCCTGAAAATCACGCCAGATCAAGAGAGACTCCTGCACGTAGATCGTTCGAGCGGACAAAACCAGTCTGCGGCAAACATTGCTCAAAAGACAACATTGATCCTGATACGCTTGTTGGTGCGCCGCCGCATCCGCGACGCCAACAGGGGGAGTCATGAACAAAGCAAGCCGGCGACTATTTCTGAAGTCATCCACTGTGGTTGGAGCCGCGGGCAGCGCATTCGCCGCGCCCGAGGTTGCACCTGGCAACATATATGCTCAGCTTGGAGTTCGCCCAGTGATCAATGGTGTAGGTGTGGTGACGCACTTAGGCGGCTCCCTGATGGCGCCCGAAGTTCTGCGAGCGATGGACGAGGCTTCGCGGCATTTCGTCAGTTTGACTGAGCTTCAAGCCAGAGTGGGCGCGCGGCTTGCCGAGCTATTGCATGCACCGGCCGCGATGGTGACGGGCGGGGCGGCTTCGGCGATCACGTTGGGTACGGCAGCCTGTGTGGCCATGGGTGACAAGGAGAAGTTGGGACGCCTTCCCGATACCACGGGGATGAAGAACGAGATCGTGCAACAGAAAAGCCATCGCGGAGGCTACGAGCAGCAGATGCTGCTTGTCGGCGCAAAGATCGTGTGGGTGGAGACGCGCGAGGAACTCGACCGGGCGATCAACCCACGAACGGCAATGATGTTCTTCTACAACGAGAACGAGCCGATGGGGAAGATTGACCGCCATGAGTGGATTCGCGTGGGTAAGGAGCGGGGAGTGCCGACATTCCAGGATGCTGCCGCTGACACACCGCCATTGGAGCGGCTCTCACAATACGTGCGCGAGGGGTTTGATTTGGTGGCATTCTCCGGCGGGAAAGCCATTCGAGGTCCGCAGTGTTCGGGGATTCTCATGGGCCGCAAGGATTTGATTGAGGCGGCGGTGCCCGCAGCTAATCCCTTCGCCGGGATTGGCCGCAATATGAAAGTCGGCAAGGAGGAGATGGTGGGCCTGCTTACCGCCGTGGAACGGTATCTGAAATTCGATCATGCGGCCGAACAGAAGGAACTGGAATCACGAGTCGCCGAGATGCGGAGCGCGCTTGATTCCATCCCAGGGTTATCCACGGAGCGGTACTTCCCGCCGATTGCGAACTGCGTGCCGCACACGTTGGTGTCGTGGGATCCAGCGGTGTTTTCTTTCAGCGCCGGTGAAGTCATACGGCAACTGAGGGAGGGCGAGCCATCAATTGCGGTGTCTGGCTTCGGGCAAAACAAGCTGAAGATTTCCGTTTGGATGATGCGGCCTGGGGAACATCGCCTGGTGACAAAGCGACTGCAAGAGATTTTCGCCAAGGCCTAAGGACGCGCGGGATTCCGGCGCATGTGCAGCCGGTCCAGGAGCGCGAGAACGCGGCTGTTGAGAAAGTCGATGTGATCCCTCTCGCTGGCCCGCAGGTCCATGCCTGCGTCTCTTACGATGCCGCTGGCCAGTATTCCGCGGGCCTGCAGGAGCTTCTTTTCCGCGTGATGGTAAAGCTCCAGGTTTTGCAGGCTGAACGCAATTTGAGGCAGCACGCCTTGAAAGATATCGAATGCCTCTTCTGCTTTGCCTTCGGTCAACAGGCGGAACGTCAGGCTCAAGATGTCCGCCACTCCCAGGCCCGGCATGACTCCACAGATTCCCGCCGGCACCAGTTGCATCATGTACATGCCGCCCCATCCCTCAAGCACTCCCACTTCGGCGTCTGTTGCTTCCAGAATCGCTTCCACTTTCCCCGCCATCATTGGCTCTTCGAGCTTGACGTAGCGGAAATGGGGATGCTGCTTATGTAGATCGCGGATAAAAGCAGGAGACAGGCTGGGGCCGCCCGGATTGAAATCCTGAATGATGAGCGGCACATCGATGGCTCTGAGGATGCGATCGAAGTAACGGAACAGATCGCGTTCGGAAAGGGAAAACAGTCTGGGAACGGCCACTGAGATTCCAGACGCCCCAGCGGCTGACATGCGGGCAGCGACCTGCGCCGCCTGCAATGCAGAGAAGTAGTTCACCTGCGCGACCACAGGAACGCGGCCTTGGGCGAGCGCGACGGCTTCAATGACGAGACGCGAGCGTTCGTCTTCGGAGAGTTTGTAGAACTCGCTTGCATAAGCCGGCAAGCAGACGGCGCTGACGCCGGCGGCAGAAGCGAAATCAATCAAGTTCCGGAGTTCGTCCCAGGCAATGTTTTCGCCGCTGTCGAAGGGGGTTGGTATGACGGGTACGATCCCGCGGATCTGCAATGATGGCGTGTCCATAGTGAACCTTATCCGAACAGTGGCTCGTAACGCGAATCCACCTGATAGTCCTTGACTCCCAATGCGCGTAGCGTGTGGATGTCCTGCTTCGGCCCTTCCCACTCATCGCGCTTGGCCATCGTGTAGCGGAAGGTATTGATCGCGGCCACCGGTAACACTTGCAGTTTTCGCGCAAACGCAACGGTCTGCGGATCGAGATCACTGCCGAGTTCAAACAGGAAATAGCGCTCCGCTACCGGTTCGCCCGCCTCGGCAGCCTCGTGCAGGGTTTTGCGATTGACGGACACCATCACCTTGCCATCGAAGAACGGCCGCACGCGCGGACCGCCCAACGAGTAGATCGGGCCTGGGATACCGCCGTCCACCATATACCGCAGCAGGCGCTGATAGAACGCCGGCTCCCACTGGGCTTTCAGATCCAGCATCAACCGGATGCGGCCCTTGCACATGGCGCACAGCTCTTCGAAGTGCAGCGGCGGCTTTCCGCCCGGCGTGGACTTCAGTTTGCTCATTTCAGCCCAGGTCAGCTCTTCGGGACGATGGGTGTTTGCGTAGTACTTCGTGAGGGCGTTGTCGTGATGCAGAACGGGTTCGCCGTCGCGGCTCTGGCGGATGTCGACCTCGATCATCCAGTAGCCATGATCGATCGCGGCCTGCACCGCCCCTGGGCTATTCTCGGGACGCATCGAGTCCACGACGCCGCCGCGATGTGCGATGAGGCGGAGGTCCTTCGCGATCGCGGCATTGGCGGAAGCCGCTACCATAGCAGTGAACTCGCGTCGTGTCATAGGAGGTCACTTTCAATCCTACACTTCAATGGTCACTGACTTGCAGACCAAACAAGGGAATGCGATGGCTTCGTTTGGCTTTTTTACCCCTGATGCTAGCTGCCCAGGAGACCCCTTTCGGCGTCCAGTCCAGGCTGGTACTTGTGCCCACCACCGTTACGGACAGCAAAGGCAGAACTATAGAGGGTTTGGAGCCGAAGGATTTCACGATCTTCGACAATGGCCGCGCGCAGCCCATTGGTGTGGACACGATTGCTACAGGTGTTGCTCCCATCGCACTGGTGGTTGCCGTGCAGGCTGCGGGTATCTCTGAGCCGGTGCTCGACAAGCTGCGCAAGGTAGGTGCGATGATCCAGCCACTCATCACCGGAGAGAGAGGCTGTGCGGGTGTCGTTTCGTTTTCTGAGCGGATCGACTGGGTACAGGAATGCACGGGCAACGTGGATCTCATTGCCCAGGCATTCCATCGCATCAAGCCTGGAGCCCCGAAGGGCGCGAGGATGCTTGACGCGGTGAATAGCGCGGTCAGTCATCTGACCCTGCGGCCGAACTCGCGGCGGGTGCTGTTGCTCATCTCCGAAACACGCGATCGCGGGAGTGAAAGCACATTGGAGGAAGTGACGAACCGCGCGCAGGCCTTGGGGGTCACGGTGTACGCCGCGACGTATTCGGCCTTTAAAACTGCATTCACAACGCGGAGTTCGCCCAAGAATCGCGAGGAGCCCAAGCGGCCAAAGACGCCGAGCGAAGAGACGGGCACTCATACCGGCGCTCCACCTGCGTGTAACCCGAACGGCTGCCCGGATTTTCCGTTGCCACCCCGTGAGCAACGTGCCGACATTCTGGGCGCCCTGGGTGAACTCAAGCGGCTTGGTTCGGTGAAGTCCACCGAGGTGCTCGCCCTGCAGACCGGCGGGGCTGAGTTCCCTTTCACGCGGCTGAAAGGTTTGGAAGAGGCGATCCAGAAACTCGGCGGCGAGTTGCACTCCCAGTATCTGCTGAGTTTCGTGCCTTCCGACCGAACGGCCGGCGTTCATTCGATTGAAGTGCGAGTGGCGAGAGCGGGGGCGCGAGTTCGCAGCCGTCCGAGCTATTGGGCGACCGGCCAGTGAACAAGCCGGCAACGATAGGGAACACAATGGATGGGTATGCCGCCCAGAGAAGAAGTTGTTGTGAACCTGCTGTTGACGATCTTCGATCTTGTCGGAACTTTTGCCTTCGCCATTAGCGGCGCGATTGCAGGTGCGCGGCACAGGCTCGACGTTTTCGGTGTTCTCGTCCTTTCTTTTGCCGCTGCCACATCAGGCGGCATCGTTCGCGATGTGCTGATCGGCGCACTTCCACCGGCCTCGATCCAGGATGCGCGGTACATAACTGTATCCGCGCTGGCGGGCATCACCACATTCTTTTGGTATTCGAAGGTGAGCCGGTTCCGCAATGCCGTTCTTCTATTCGACGCCGCGGGTCTCGGGCTGTTTGCGGTAGCCGGCGCGGGCAAAGCGCTGGCCTATCACCTTGATCCGGTTCCGGCGGCGCTGCTGGGGATGTTGACCGGAATCGGCGGAGGCGTGGTTCGGGATGTTCTTGTATCGGTGGTTCCCGCGGTTTTTCGCACCGATATCTACGCTGTTGCCGCCCTGGCCGGCGCGAGTGTTGTTGTGGTTGGGAATGTGCAGCAATGGCCGGCTCAGATTACGGCAGTTGGCGGAGCGCTGCTGTGCTTCGGAATTCGCATTCTGGCGATCTATCACGACTGGCACTTTCCGACGGCCAAAACGGGCGATTCGACGGAGGAGTGAGTAAAAAGAAAAAGCCGGCTTCCCTCTTGCGGAGGAAAGCCGGCCTGATTGAGAACGTCCCTTCTCAGAAGAGGAGTTTCAGACCCAACTGGACAGTGCGGGGACCATTGCTCTGGCCGGTGACGGTTCCGAAGGCTCCGGATTCCACGTTGTTGTTCGGCGCGCCGAACACGGGGTTGTTGGCCAGGTTGAACGCTTCGGCACGGAACTGGAAGTTCAGCCGTTCGCGTACCCGAGTGTTCTTGAACATGGAGAAGTTCAAGCCGCGGGTAAAATCGGCACGCAGGTTCGGATGGGTACGAGACATTGTGCCGAAGGTATAGTTCGCGGCAACTCGGAATTGGGACGTATCGTACCACCTGTCGATGGAGCGGACGGGGATGCGGGCATCTCCGCCGACTACATCGGGACGCTGACTGCCGCCGAACGAGAAGCTGTTGTTTGTCGTTTGGCTGAAGATGAGCGGCTGGCCGGAGTTGATGGTGAAGACACCGTTGGTCTGCCATCCACCGAATAGGCCATTGAGCATCCAGTGCATGCTGTTGCCAAACTTGTGGCCTTTGCCGAACGGTAGTTCATAGTTGTAGTTCAAGACCAGGCGGTGAGGAACGTCGTAGGTGGTGAGCGAACGTTCACAATCGCGGCAATACCAATTGCGCAATGTTCCCTGGCCGTCATTCCAGATGCCGTCGGAGGAGTCAGCGATGGATTTGGACCATGTGTACGCAATGCCCAAGCTGGCGCCGCCGCCGAAGCGGTTTTCGAAGCGAGTCTGGAAGGAGTGGTAGTTGGAGTTACCCCAGGCGGGGTTGCCGGGGCCGACGCTGGTGAATTCGGCGTACTGGCCGCGAAGCAGGCGTCCGCGTTGGACATTGGCAGCCCCGATGGTGCTGGCCGGGTCGACCAGACCGAAGAACGGATTGGGAGTGAGCGCGAGCAGGTTATTGGCGGGAGTGAGCAGTTCCGGCCGCAACTGGCCCAAATCGCCCTGCACAATTTCGTTATGTGTGCCCTTGTTACCGGCGTAGGACACTTCAAACATCATGTTGCTGGTGAGGTGGCGCTGGACGTTGAGATTGAACTGCTGGTTATAGGGCGTTCTCATTTCACTGGCCCAAGCGGAGCTGAGGGCGAAGCCGACGCCGGACATGGCGCCGGGACCACGGCCAACGGGTAGGACGTAGCCTTGCGGGAACGGATTGCGGAGGAGGTTTGTGGGATTGACCGTGTCGAGGGTGGCGTTCCAAGGAGTGGTGCTGGCATAGGGAGCGCCGGTGTAACGGTCAGTGGCGGCGAACTTCGGCACACCGTAGAAGATGCCGTATCCCGTGCGGATGACGGTCTTCGCATTCAACTGGTAGGCGATACCGAAGCGAGGGTTCAACTTATGTTCGATAGGGCGAATGCCACGGCGGCCAGCGCTTTGGTCTTTGCCGGAGAACAGGTATACACCGCGCAGGTCGAGGCCGGTCTTGTCCGCCAGCGGGTTCTTGGCATAGGGGTCCATGATGGTTTGCTGGTCGTAGCGTTCCATATTGGATCCCTCCAGCTCATAGCGAAGCCCGACGTTGAGGGTCAGTTTCGAGTTGACCTTATAATCGTCCTGCGCGTACATGGCGTAGTAACGGCTATAGTCGGCCGGCTTGATGCGGTGCGTGGCTGCGCCACTGGTGCCGGTGCCGAGGAGGAACGAAGCGAGACCGTCTCCGTTGCCCGCGACCAGCGGGTTGGGTCCCTGAGTCATGAGGCGTGTGAAAGAGAAATTGGCTGGGGAGCTGCCGAACTGAGCGAAGCCGAGCGTGAACTGGCGGACGTCGCCACCGAACTTCATACTGTGCTTGCCGGTGATTTTGGTGATGTTGCCAACGAGGCTGTAGGCGACGTTATCGCTGGTGTAAGTGGATCCGTTGTTGGGCCCAATGGAGTTGTAGTCCTGGATGTCAAAGCGCGGAATGCGGGGCGCGCCCGTTTTCAGGGTGACGTCCTGCAGCGCCTGCGGGAAGCCGAGTTTGGTGACGTCGTAGCCGTAGGAGAAAGCGGGACGCCACGCGGTGAAGAGGCTGAGACCGGCGCGGACATTAATGATGGTGCCGCCGCCAATGGTTTCCGTGTAATCGAGGGCGGCGTTATGGGAGCCCCAGTACATAATGCCGTCCGAGGGCGCGGCGCCGTTGTCCCAGAAGTCGGCCGCGGCGGTGGCTTGTTTGAACCGGTTGTAGCGAGCGAACATGCGGCGGTTCGTATTGAAATTGTGATCCACCTTGAAGTCGACGCGGTCTGTGGGAGACTGTGGGACCTTCTGGATGGCCAGATTGTTCTGTGCCGTGAAGATGTTCGTGCCTGGCCCATTGGCCGCGGGGTAAAGCTTCACCACGTTGAGTGCAATCGGGTCCATCATGGCCGTCGGAATGCGGTTGCCGGCGAACGGGCTGCGAATGAATGTGCCGGGCGCATCCGGATTGGCGCGGGTGGTGAAAGGATCGTAGATCGGACGAACGGCGCCGTTGGCGTTACGGGTGTTGGAGAAATCGCCGGCAAGCTGGGCAGGCGTGGGGACCGTGAAGGTGCCAAGGCTGCCGGATTTCGTCAGCTTCTTTTCATAAAGGACGAAGAAGAAGGTCTTGTCCTTGATGACCCGGCCGCCGATGCTGGCGCCATACTGATGCTGCTGGAGCGACGCTTTGGGCAGGTTGTTCCGGTTGGTGAAGAAGTTCTTCGCGTCCATGGCGGAGTTGCGAAGGAACTCAAACGCGGAGCCATGGAACTGGTTGGTGCCGGACTTGGTGATCATCGTCACCTGGCCGCCGCCGGAACGTCCGTATTCAGCAGTATAGGAGTTGGTCTGGACGCGGAACTCCTGAATGCCTTCGACGGAAGGGATGGCGGACGCGCCGTAGATGCCCTGAATATCGCTCTGGACCATGGCGGACACGCCGTCCAACTGGATATCGTTGACGGACTCCTTGCCGCCGTTGATGGAGAAGCGAATGGTGGAAGTGAAGAAGTCGCTTTCGGCGTTGTTGGGGGTGGAGGGTGTGATACCCGGAACGAGCGTGAGCAATGTATAGATGTTGCGGTTGTTGAGCGGGAGCTCAATGATTTTCTTGTTTTCGACCACCGCGCTTAATGCCGCGCTGGAAGCATCGAGCAGTGGTCCGGTGGCGGTAACTTCCACTTTTTCCGAAACGGCGCCGATTTCCAAGGTGATGTTGAGCGTTGCATTCTGCTGCGTGGAGAGGCGAAGGGATTCGAGCACGTATGTTCGGAATCCAGGCGCCTCGGCGGTAACGCGGTAGGTGCTTGGAGTGAGCTCGATGACGCGGTAGACGCCTGAGGAATTGGTGTCGGCGCGGAAGTCCTGGTTGCGCGCCGTGTCGGTGATTGTGACTTTTGCGTTGCTGATGGCCGCGCCACTGCTGTCAGTGACGATGCCGGAAATCAGTGCTTTCGATGTCTGCGCGGTAGCGGGTAAACAGAGCGCCGCCGCGAGAACTGTGCCCAGTAGGGTAACTTTCAACATGGAACCTCCTCGATAGCCCGAGCGAGCGATCGAATCCTTGAAGCTGAAACAATGGCCGAAGGGATTCGGCTATGGGGTGGGATTATATCAGTGTTGTCTAGTCCCTGGGTACTGGGGTACCTGGATGTCCGAATTTCAGCCGGCCTAGCCGTTGTAGCCCCGCGTACTCGTACTAGGTGACACATCGTACAGGAGCGGAATGCAGGATTCTTGAAGAATCGATTGAAGGCGATGTGCGGTATTTGGAGCCGTTACATGAACGGGTGGGCGACTTGCAGTCCGAGGCGAGGCCGCCCCCACGTGCAAGGTGTCGTTTGTTCAGCGTAAGTCCGCACCCTCGTCCTTGATTTGGATGAGTTCCCACTCACCCTTGCGTAGCCTTCCTCCGGATCTTCGCAGCCACGCCCACGCCAAACCCCACTCCAAACAAAATGAGCCAAGATGTTTGTGGCTCCGCACATCCGATAGTGGTGAACTCCGGATCGGCAATACCGCTCCCGGACTCGGTCGTTGCCTTAAACTGGTGAGACACATCGTTTCCGTTCTGATCGATAAAGCGAATATCCATCTGTCCCATCGAGTTTGACGCATCCGCCTTCGCCGCCGGCGCTTGCAGCGCGAATGACGCCTGTGCCAGGTACGTTGCGCCGCCCCAGCGGTTGTCTGTGTGCAAAATGCTGTCGCCGCCGTATTCGTAACCGTCGAGGCCGGCGCCACAGCGCCGACGACGAACATCAGGATCAGGCAGAATTTCATAAAAGACCGCCTCCGAGAAAGAAACGCAGATGGGTCACCGGTATTAGGCGCTACTCGTTGATTCCCGCCGATCGCGGTGAGCGCGCAGAAACAACTTCGCAAACCTTGACGGTTCTTACTGAATTGGAAGACTCATTACGAATTCATCGAGCGACCTTGACAAATCAGTCGTGTGTCTTGACGCTACGGGTCCTTAGGGCTGCATGACTCCTTTGAAATCGAGGTGTTACGGATTCCTGAGAGCGCCGTCTCATGGCATCAAAATTGCTGTGTAAACGGGCGAGGCAAAACAAAAGATGATTGAAACCGTCCTGAGATGCACAATGGCCCAGCGTCAGTTTTCGACCATACTCGAGGCAATCCATCAGCGGCTGCGCATGGAACGCGTAGCCTCAAGGAAGCCGCCGCACGCGTGCCTCGCTTGAGTGGGCGGTACGATTCGCCGCAGTGGCTACCGTATTGGATGAGAAGGGCCTCCACGTTCCCCGGCTCACCAGCCGTTACATGTCCGCTTTGTCTTGCTAGCGCCGGGAACACATATTCCCCTATAACCGTCAAAGTATAGAGGAGGGTCGCACGACATGAGCGGCTCCCAGAATAACCGGACAGCGAATTATTGACTCGCTTCAGTGCATTGATCACTAAAGCGCACGCGCCCCGAACAATCTCGGGGATAAATCTCCACATTGAGGGTGACCCATGCGTGCGTTCAGTTGTTTTGTGGTTAGTGCAGCAGTTCATGTCATCGCCATCGCAGTCGCGTTGGCGGTTGCTCAATACACGCAAGATATCCACTACCGTATGCGCACTGCGTCGGTCGAGAAAGTGGCGGAGGCCGAGCAAGCGCTGCCACAAGCATACGCCCTTCTCGACTCCACTCCGTGCCACAAATTACTCTTGACAACTGGTGCGGTCTCCAGAGTCGTCACCCTATGGCCAATCGAGTTCGCGTCGGGATTGCTCCCCGAGGTAGCAGACGCAAGTCAAGCGGTGTCCCAAGGGGGGATGACTTTAGTTGCCGTGGCACCGCTTCTTGAACACCGCATCTTTCTGACACCCGCGTTCTTTCGTCATCGGCGTTTTTGGGCACCAGTGCTGGCACACGAAATCCTCCACGCGGTGTATGGCTGGGACGACCAGAAATTGAAACAACTGCTTTGCCCGGCTGATACAACAGAGGCGACCCACTGCATCACGATTGAGATCCACAAGGGCTGCCCAACGATTTTAGACACATCCAATCCCGAGCCCACGGAGAGATTGGCGCCCGAAACAACTTGACCGCATAAAGCCTACGTCACCGGCAGGCTCCGGCAGAGCACCAATTGTGCTTACTGCGGGCTTGCCGCCTGACGCACGAGAGTCATCGGCGCTGCCTCGATGACTGGTAAGTAGGACGAGCCCAACCTGCCTGTTCTTCTGCTTACAAAACGCCCCGTTTTCAACGGGCGGAAAGGACGGCTAGTGTGTCTCTATTTCAATTTTGGATGATCCTGTTGCTTGGATTGCGAGACTTTCTGAATGGCAACGATGACGGTTCGGGCACCACCCCTGGTATCGATCCCGGCGGTTGCATCGTGCAACAAGGTTGTGGAAACGCGGGTTAATCATGGCCGCGGGGAGGGCTTCCGCCTTCCCCGCGCTTTTATGAGAAAATTCCATAAAATGGTAACCGTATTGAGGGCATTAGCATTTTCTCTATTGCTGCCCGTTATGTCCGCCGCGGCGGGGTCTTCGTGCCTGCCATTACGCGTTGAGCAAACCATAGCTTTGCGCTATTCCGCTAATGTGGGAGCGTGCTTCACGTTCGTCACTCGCGAACCAGTGAGAGTCTCGACTACGCAACCCATCGACCTGCGGTTGATATTGACGGGAAGCGCAGCACCGGCAATTGTGGATGGCTTCGAATTTGGTGACGAGCAATGCACTATTGTCGATCCGGGTACGTACCACATCCAGATTAAGCCTATCGGCAGTGGTCCCCGCTTTCTTGCCCTAACTGTCACATTGAAAGCCGTTTCGATGCGCGAAGCGAAAGGTTGGATGGAAGCAGAGACGCTGGCTACACTGTCTAAAGGCAATCCCGGGGACAAGCAATTCGCTGATTCTTTGAGAGCATGGCAGGCCTTGGGCGATGGTCCGTCGATTGCCCGCACCTGGCTAAAACAGGGGGACTGGCTTTTATCCACCAGCGAGGTTACGCGAGCGCGCGATTCGTACGACCAGGGCTGGACCCTATGTTCGACATCGGGGGATCGCCGCTGCCTGGCCGAATCCAGCAATAACAGCGGCTGGTGTTCCTTTCTTCTCGGAGACTATGTGAAGAGCGGGAGCCGGTTGCACCAAGCCTCCTCCTTGTGGGCGGCGCTCTCCATGCCAGTTCCCGAAGGCCGGACGCTTTCTAACATTGGCCTGCTTTATCTGCAGGCGGGCGAGTTGGAGAAAGCCATTGGCGCGCTGCTGAGAGCGCGCGACCTTTTGGCGAGTTCCGATCCCGTTGGACACGCCAGGGTGATGCACAATATAGGACTTTATTACGGAGCCGTTTCTGAACATCGCAAAGCGCTCGGCTATTTTCATGGCGCCTTCCGGTTTTTTTCATCGACTCGGCGTAGTACAACGCGCTTGCATCTCAATAGTGGCCGGTCATATATGGCTCTCGGGAACCTTAAGCAGGCCCGTGCAGCATTTCTAGCCGGCTTGGCGGAGGCCGGCGCGACTCATGACAAGCCCGCCCACGCAGATGCACTGGCTTACCTTGGCCAGGAAGCTTTTCGTGGGGGGCGGATGGAGAATGCGCATCAATACTTGAGGGATGCCGTAACCATGCAGCGCGAAGTGCATTCGAAACGCGGCGAGGCGACCGCCCTGCACTATCTCGGCGAAGTGACGTTCAAGCTCGGAGACGCGGATTCCGCGCGGGGACATCTCACTGAAGCTGCCCGCATCAGGCGAGATTCAGGGCTCTTGGATGAGGCCGCGGAATCGCAGCTTGCGCTGGCGCAGATGGAATTCGCCAACGGTCGCACCCGCCAAGCCCTCGAACGCCTTCACCAAGCCATAGGGGGGATTGAAACCGTCCGTGCCAAGGTCGCCGATCCACTTCTCCGTGCTTCATACTTCGCAGGTAAGCGCCGCTTCTTCGATCTGCTGACGGAGGCCATGATGTCCCTTCCGGACTCTCCCAAGGGCGCCGGCGGATTGTTGGCCGCGGACTTGGCTCGGGGACGCTCGATTCTGGACATCCAAGCCGGGACACCCGTTTCTGACAGCATCAGCCAGGAACTGCTGGCCCGCCAATCGGGCGTGCTCGCCCGTATCGCATTATTGGGGACTCACCTGGGTGATGCGGAGCCGAGCCAAGCCGGTTCGGCGCGAAGTAAATTCCTGGCGCGTCGCCAAGAGCAGCGCCTGCAGTTGGAGATCGCCATAGCGGAAGCGGAACGTATCGCCGCCGAAATTCGCGCCCGTTGGGCCGCCACGAGCTTCGGCCGGCCTATCCAGTCCTGGGAAGAATTCCGCTCTGCGATTCCCGAGGGAAGTGCAGTGTTAGAGTACAACCTGGGCAAACAGAGTTACCTATGGGTAGCGACCGGCACAGAGCTGCGACATTATCCGTTGCCGTCGAGAACAGAAATCGAAAGCGTTGCCGCACGCTGGATCCGCCTGTTTGCGGATTATGACCGGCGGCGTGGGTCGCCGCAATTGCAAGGCGCCTTCCAGACGGAACGCGCCCACCTATCGCGTCTGCTCCTTGGACCATTGCAAGGAGTCGCTCTCCCTCGCCGCCTGATCCTTGTGTTGGATGGCATCCTGAATCGAGTTCCGGTCGAGGCCTTGATTGTGCCTGGCTCGCGGGATGCCCTCGGGCTGGCGTTTGAGATCGTACGCTCCCCCTCCGCGGCATATCTAGTGGCAGCCAAGCCGCCCCGTGAGCATACGGTCTTTTCCCAATCGATGCTCGCCGTGGCCGATGCGGTGCTCTCGACGGAGGACGCTGCTTTCACCACGCCACTTGCACATACGGCCGGCCGGCTCGATCTCCCGCGTCTGCCATTTGCTCAGGAGAGAACGTTTCTGCAATCCCTGCTTCCCGGAAGACTCCGTGTGGTTCGGCGCTTCGACGCCACCCCGCGCGTGCTTCAAGCCATCGACTTGAGCCGCTTTGGGCTGATCCACTTTGCCGCTCACGCGATCATCGAACCCGGGATACCGGAAGCATCGCACATTGTGTTGACGCAGGTCGATCGTAACGGGCGCCAAGCCGACGGGAATCTCTACCCTTTTCGGATGGCTGGCTACCGTCTGGATGGAGCTACGGTCGTGTTGGCAGCGTGCGAATCGGCCGGAGGAAAGGATGTGCCCGGTGAGGGAGTAACCGGATTTGCCACGGCGTTTCTTGCGGCAGGCGCGAGCCAGGTTGTCGCCTCCATGGCAAAGGTCGACGCGGAATTCGCCCCCGTTTTCTTTCGGGAAGTTTACCGCAGGTTGCTTGGCCCGTCCCCCGTCTCCATGGAGGCGGCAATACGGGATGCACGGCGTGAGATACTCAAGCCGGGGAAGCCGTGGGGCGATCCTTTTTTCTGGTCCACATTTACGATTATTGGACGCCCGAGCAACAATTCGGGATTTGTCCGGCAGTAGGGTGCCTGGGCCGCGAAGGTATAATCTCTTTACCGCCGTGATCAACTGGACATCTGTATCGCCTGCGCAATGGGAGGCTGCCCGCCAGTCGTTGGTGTTATTCTTCAAGTATCGAGGTATGCGAAACGCGGAAGACCTCGCCCACGATACCCTACTAGCGATTCTGCGCCGGAAGGACTATGAGTTCACAGAGGAACTCGACTTTCCTAAAGTCTGTCACGGTTTTGCGAAATACATCCTGCAGGAAGCCCGCCGGAAGGCCGGGCAGGAAATGAGATCGATCGAGAGCATGGCATTCTCCCTCCTGCGCTCAAGAACTCAAGGGTTGGAAGACGCCGAACTGAAAGTCTACTTGAGCGAATTACTGCGAATTGGGAAGGAGAACCTCGATGAATCCGACTGGGATACCATAACGCAGGGTTCAGACGAAACCCACACCCAGCCGAGGGATGGGAACCACCGTGTCCGAGTGCACCGCGCACGAACGAAGCTGGCAGATCTTGTTCAGTACTGGAAGCGAAGGAGGTAACGAATGGCCGCGAAGGAGCATATGCAAGCAGGATCCGTGAGAGCTTTCGTTCTTGGTCTGCTCGATAACGATGCCGCCGCAGCCGTAGAGGGGCGCTGCTTCTCTGACCGCGCCTACTTCCTGTCCGTTCAATCGGAAGAACGAAGACTGATCGCAGACTACGTCGCTGGACGGCTTCCGGCTGACGAAGAGCGTGCTTTCAAAGCCCAGACCCGCAAACTTCCCGCTCTCAGGGAGGAAGTGGAAGCCGCGCGCGCCGAATACGAGGCGAGCACGCATTCCGGCAAGCATCGCCTTGGAGTTGTCTTGGCTCTGGCCACCACTGCGTTACTCGTTGTTACCGGTAGCCTCTGGATGACCCGACAGGATCACGCGGAAATGACAATCCTCCGGATTCCGATCCCACCACGGCTCCCTGCCTTAGAGGCAAAGGTGCTCGACCTCCCGGCCGGCACATACATGGATGGCGGTTCCGGTATTCCGCATATGCCGAGGACAACTGGCACGATCCGGATGAGAATCTCTCTACCCGGACAGACCTCCGCAGTAACCGGCCGGATCCGTATCGATCTCCTATCGGCCGATGGTGCCTGGAAAGCGCACTGGACCGGCGATCATCAGGTCCGCTCCGAACCCACGCCATATGGACAGGTACTATTCTTCGAAGTAGCTGGTTCCCTTCTGGCTCCCGGAGAGTACCGGACGCAGATCGTGAGCGACCCGCCGTTGCCCGCAGAGTTCCGGCGCTTTCGCATTGACCGGCATAGAAACTGACTCTCTCATTAGGACCGCGCTTCATAGACTTCTCAGCACGTCGCAAACGATCTTTGCGCACTTCCTTAGCGAAGGGCCACCGTCTCCGCCATACAGCGCGATATTGCGCGCCTGAACAACCGCAACCATTTGCGAGCGCTGCGATTGAGAGAGCCGCGCTTCCGCCACATCCGTGATACACTCCGCCGCCCGCCCCACCATCCAAAAGGCTAGCGCCAAATGAGCCGATGACGGCACCAGGATCTGGCTCTTCCACTCTTCATGCGGGTCGCTGTCGGGGTGATGACAGAAATACGCGATTGCCAGTAGATCGGCACAATCCTGCAGCAGTTGGTTGCCACCGTCCGACGCAGCCTTCGCTCGAATCTGTACAATGTTCCTCCATAAAGAGTGCGCCGACGCCACGTTTGCGAGCTCGCCAAGGCGCCGCAATTCGGAAATTAGGGACGTTAGATGCTCCACACTTTCCCTGCCCAGACCGCCTGTCCAAACATAGGCACTTGCGCCGTTGCGAAAAGCCCGCCGGACGGACACACTATCGAACGTCTCTGTTGCGACCAATATTGGGTCACTGAAGAACTCCGATTTCAGGCTGCGAATCAGCTTGATTGCGGGCTTACCAAGATTCCTAATCCCCAGCCAGACTACCGCGGGCTGCACACGAAGGCGCTGACGGAGCGGTTCGTGCCAACTTTCAGAATTGATTGGCTCATAGACTTGAAAGTGCCTTCCAGTGATCTCCCCGAGTACTTTCGCCCATTTGCGGCCCTCCGGATCAACAATGAGGTAGCATGCCTCGGGCAATTCAAGCTTCGGTGACCCCAGAGCCACCCACGCCTTTCGCGCCCCCTCAGCGCCTTCGCCGGCCAAGCCTGGTTGCATCACTTCGTTGCCAGCAGCCGGCCGGGTTTTCACGAATCCGTGCGGAGGGTTGGCCTCTCGAGCACCGGCGCGGCCACCGTGCGTTGCTCGATCCGCAACGAGCAGGAACGATTCCATTGCCGAGCAGAACCTCTTGGGAGTAAGCACGCGCCGGTTGTGCCGCGCTCGCTGAAGCAATCCCCAGGGCTCATAAAGCCCTCTCCACTGGTTGATGGGCACCTTCAACCGGCGGAATGCTTCGCAGCAGGATTCGTAGAATCCCACATCCTGACTTGTTTGGCTGCCATTTATCTTGGCGATCAGCAAGCGGACAGCCGCGGAGAGTGCCGGCTGCGCGGCGTACTCGGGACGTCCAAAAAGAGCCTCCTGCCGAACATCGAGCGACCGGGATCGATCGCCCAGAGCCCTTTTCTCCGCCCCAAAGAAGTAAGCCAGGCGGAAAAATTCACAGCAGAGGTCGGATTGTGAATCAGACGCCGTCCCCAGACGCCGCAACGACTCTTCCAGCTTCGAGAACTTGCGCCAGAATCGACGCATGGGACTATCCCGGTGCGGGCATTCCGACACGATAGCGCACAGCTTACGGAAATAGTCCTCGGAATCTCTATCGAGCGGAGATTCCAGGGACTTGGCAAAATACCAATCGGCGCCGGCCCGCAACGCCCGTTGGGTAGTGTCCGATTCGTCAAAACACGAAAATGCGATGATCGGCATTTCGAGGTGTTTCCGCCGAACATAGTGGATGAAGCTGACGCCGTCGAACACCATGGAAGAGTTTGGATCGATCAACCGAATATCGACCAGGGCCAGGTCAAAGACTGCTCCCGCCAGGGCCTGCAGAGCTGCTTGGGGTGTTCGGACCGCGACGAATTCCGCGCCAAACACCTCAGCAAACACAGCACTCCATCCATTTCGTTCCGCTTCGTCATCGAGCAACAGGACACACCGCCCTGAAATGCCGGTTTCGCCTGGTTGCGGTATGCCGACGCTCCTCGTTTGGATGTACCAACGCAGCAGCTCTCCATCCAAGCCTTCTCCTGTGCCCGCTTGGTTCGCCCGGTGGGAGAGTGACGCGAGGAGACGCTGTCCCCTGTCTATCGGTACCGCACCACATCGGACTGCACCAAGCAAGAATCGAACGGCAGCAATCAGAGCTTGTGGGAAACCGTGGCGCAAACGAATGTCCGCCAACCGGGCGAGATCTTCCGCCATGGAAGAAGCGACCTGATTCGACAGGCTTTCCACAAACATAACTTTGGGGAAGATGGCAGGTCGACCCAGGTCGACATAGCAGTGAAATGGTTCGAGCTGTGTGTCAAACAGCTGCCGGAATAGATCTTGATCAAACTCCCGTTTAGCCGCGTCGTTTGCATAGCCCAGGATTGGAAATCGGTTGCCTGGACAGGCCCGCAGCCAGCGTACAACTTCCAGACCGGAGGGCGCGGTCGAGTTTCGCAACGTTATCCCCAGATTAATCCGCACCTCTGCCGGTGAGCGCTGACTCACTGCATGGGCTAGCGCCCGTGCGCTGGTATAACTCGACGCCCGGAGGCACTCTGTACCCATACTGAAGGGGGCGCCGCCTTCCGGGGAATTGTCAATCAACAGTACAGGACCTGGCATGTCTTTTCATCACCTCGTAAAGAGATGCAGCAGGAAATCGATTGCAAGCCCCAGCGTGAGGTCGGCGCCGCGCCGTCCCGAGTGGATCTCGACGAGGTCCATGGACAGCATCTTTCCTGATTCGCGAACTACTTCCAGGGCAGCCATGGTGGCTTCAACTGTCGCGCCATTCAGGAAAGGCGTACCGGCCGCCGGCGCAAATTTCGGGTCGACGAAGTCGATATCGAACGACAGGTGAAATCCCTCTGTCTCTCTCGTCACGATGGAGATTGCCGCCTCCATCAGCCCACATGCGTCCGCGGCATCGGTATTTTCGGTGATCTTGATCTCCCGGACACCTGCATCCGCAATAATCCGTTCTTCTCCGCGGTATCCGTGGCTTCCTAGATCGACATCGCGGTCTCCCACCAAGCAGACGTTTCGGCCTTTCAGTTTCGGCTCGACCAGATGCGCCAGCCGGCCCAGCAGCCCAATTGCCTCCTGGTCTTCACCCGCTAGCTCCACACAGCATGCCAACGGCATCCCATGAATATTCTGGGTCGGGCTTGTCCGGGGCGTATTCATGTCGGGATGAGCATCCATCCAAATTACGCCAACGCTCTTTTCTTCTGCCGCTGCCCATGCGCTGACTCCGGCCACGGATCCGATCGCAATTGAATGATCGCCGCCCAATACCAGAGGAATGTCGCCATGGGCGAGAGCGTCGTCGACAGCTTTCGATACCTGACTACAGACTTCATAAACCTCATCCTTGTTCGGAGGAAGAGAGTTCCCTGGACAGGGACGGGCAGGGATTCGTATTGGCGGTGCATCGTATATCTTCCAGCCTTTTTCCACTAGCCTCGCCCGGAGGGCCCCGGGATGGGCCAGAAGCTGCGCAGGGGCCTGTGCTACGTCATCGTAGTAGTGGCGCCAGACGCCCAAAGCGCTTGGCACCTGGATCAACGAGATTTGCGACTGTTTCCAAGACATCGGCTACCCTTCCTTCTTTGTTTCAACCACCGCCGCGGGTCGAACCCTTTTGAAGTCGGCCGCCATATCCCGCATACTCTTGCTCCTTGCCGACATCTGCCTGCTCTGAAGCAGCCAGCGCAAAAATGGCGATTCTTCTGCCCGGACGATCGTCACCGCCGGGTCCAGTGCCAGCAGGTAGACAATTCTGGAGAGCGCGATATTCGACTCGAGCGTCTCGCCCCACAAGCGCCGCCACAGGCTTGCCGCTGGTACAGCTTTCATCTCCTCCAGTCTCTTGCCCGCAAACTCGTCACGAAGGGCGCGGTCCAGTTGCGCCAACAGCACAGAAGCGGCGGCCGCCCTTGCACAGGGCCCGGGAAGACCGGATTCCGGCTTCAGCTCAAGTTCGTTCAATCGCACGTTGCCCATCCACTCCAGAACTGTACGGATCTCTCTCTTGCTCACCCGCGGTTCGACATCCTGCGGAGCGGATTGCACGGCACTGAGCGGAAGGCGGGCGTGACGGCAGGCCATCTCCAGTTCCCTTGCGTTGAAAGGGACTTCATGCGTGATGCCAGGCAACTGATTGATGACACCGTTGAGTTGCCGTACCGAAGCGAAGTGTCCTAACTGCTCGAGTACTTCAATGGCCCCCGCTTTGAACACGGCCTCCGGAGACTCCTGGGCGTCTCGCTTGAGATTCTCCATCTTCTCCTTGCTCAGCAATTGACGGCGTTCGAAGTTGTCCAGAATCATCCCCACCGCGAGCGGCACGACATCCCCGTCACGATTCGGCAAGCACGGCACTTCTATCGGTTCGTAGCGACACAGCCTGCTTTTCAGATCCAACCGCAGCCTGTTGTCGAAACCCGCCTTCGTGCAGGTGAAAAGGAACCAAACATCCAGTTGCCGGTAGCATGTCCCGGGACTTCGCCGGCCCTCGGGTCTCACCGGAAGCGTGTGCGACAAATTCGGCGTGAAGCGCCCGTGATTCAACACCTCAAGGAATGGGATCTGGTATTCTTCCCGGACTTCGGGCAGTTCATCGAGGACGAGCGTCCCGCACTCCGGTTCGGCACGCCCCGAATTCGCTTGCGGTAATGTGTATCGGCGGGTTCCGACGTCGGCCCAATGAACTTTGCCGATTGAATCGAGCCGGACACAGCTGTCCCTGCCGTAGTCGCGATCGAGAAGAAATCCGGTAGGCGGATGGACGAAGTAAGGGTTCGGTTGCGACGCCGAATGACGCCCACCGCCGAATAACTGCAAAATCGTGCTATCCAGGCTGGATGCACTGGTAAATGTGAATGTGTCAAAGTGCCGGCTCGCCCGCTCCGACATCTGAACCAGCTTCGAAGCCAACCAGTTCTTACCCGAACCGAGTTCTCCCGTGAACACGACTGGAGCCAACAATGACGAGGATTCCGATTCCTGATGTGAGTCGTTTTCATAGGCGATCTGGCTTGGGCTGACTGCCACCTGGCGTAATGACCGCGCTACGGTTCGCATCGCGGAGGAAAACGCTCCCAGGTTGGGATCCGCCAATTTACCCCACTGAACCAACGCTCGAACCAGTTCCTCCGGCAGGTTGACATCGTGCGTTTTCTGGATGAACTTCTTGTAAGATCCGAATCTCTTCAGATAGTCGTGGAGCCGTGGCCCTTCCTCCATGCTGGAGGCAATGATTACAGGCACGCCTTGCTCGCGAAGAGTTTCATTCTCGTCCAAGATCTGAAGAAACGCTGCTCCAATAGGCTCCTCCGGATTTCCCAGATCTTCCAAGCCGAAGCGCAGGTCCAGCAGGATCGCGCAGACCGGCACTTTGTTTTGCAGACGGCGTTCTAGTTCCCCGGCGAACCAACTAGTAGTGAACAGGCCACGCTGGTGTGCGGGCCCGCCACTATAGCCTTCGGGCATGGAAAAGAACTCAACCCCAACGTTTAGCCGATCTTCGAAAACACGCTCGATCGCGCTGCCTCCCGTCGGAAACAGATGGCGCCGGTCGAAGATATCGTCATCGATCACTAAAAGGCGTGTGCGGCTCTTTGTGCGAAGCCAGGATCGGCTGGGCAGGCCGGACGAAAGCGGTAGATTAAGTTGTCTGTTGAAAATTAAAGAAAGCTCGTCCACTGTAGACCTCTCGAAGCGCTTCATAGCGAGACAGGAGCTGATCCATAGACAACTCCCCCTTCTTGACTAGTTCGAGCCCGCAATCGAACTCCTGCAATGCATTCGCTGCTCTCGACGCCCATTCCTTGATGCCCAGCCAGTTGTTGATGCACGCCGCGTGCAGGTCGACGACTGCGTGCCATTGCCAGTGAAACTCGCTCTCAATGTCATGCAGAAACCCACAGAATGGGTCGATGTTCGTCGCGATCGACCGGATATTCTCTTGAATACGGCTACGCGCTGTTGGCCATCTGTCAAGTGCCTCGTCGATCTCTGGATAGGTCCCCTTGGGGACCTTCCCTGTCAATACGTTCCCTGTTCGAACCGGATTACCACCGTCGGTTTCCGTCAGCCCAGGCCGTTGAAAGAGTACTCGCAACTGCGTGCTCAGGTCCTGATGACTCAATACCGAACGGTCCGCAAGGTTCCTGCCTTTGATGAATGGATAGTGGAGCAAAGCGATCAACTGAAGTGCACGATAGGTAGCGTCCACGTTCATTGCTTCCAGAGCACATTCCGGGCGCTGCTGAACTAAGCTGCAGAACTGCCAAAGTTGTTGGATCGCTCCTTGGTAGACACATGCTGGGGTTGCCTCTGCGTCACCTGCTGTTCTGGCGCAAAGTGCGGAGTATTTGAGCCAGCGCTCTGGGCCCAATATAGCCGAGTCGAATACGCTTGCCAGCGCCGGGCTCGGCCGGAATTCTTTGCAAAAGGCTGCGAGTGACAGGGCCTCCGGACGCCACGCCGCCAGAGCCGTGCGAACAGGGCCGGCGAACCACCACCAGGTGTTTTGCAATCGTTCCCTCAACCAAGACCAGGCGTGCTCATGGTGAGTGAACACTTCATGGGCGGCATCCACCCCAAGTTCCTCCAGCACAAGGTTGAAGGGAGCTGCAATCCGATTCTTTGCCGACTCCATATCCCGTACGAACAAATAGGCCTGCATGGCGACCAACAGGCTATTGAAGTGTTCGATGCGCCGGTACCGCAATTGGCTCTCGTAACGACGGGCGCGATACTGAATGTCAGCCGGAAGCGGCCGGGTCTCACCGGTAACGTGAGTCAACCCGGTCTCTGGAGCCGATTCCACCGCCAGATCATCCCGAAAGTCCTGGTCGAGCGGAACGCCGCTGTGCCAGAACACCCTGCACCGCAGTCCCTGCATTCGCAGCGCGACGATGAACTTCTGGCCTGCCAGTGGGTCCGGCGCTGCATCCACCATGCCAGGTAACTGCGAATCGACGGTTACCACGTCGCTATCGGATATCCTTCCACCCGGACCTCCGCTACCGCCCCGACCGCAAGCGGCTATAGCGTGCTCAAAGGTTCTGCAGAATACATGCTCCCAGCCGGGATACTGCTTCTGTAGCGCGTGAGCTTTCCGTTCGTTGTCTTCTATGATCCATAGGCGGCTAGTCATTCTCGGCCTCTCTTCAATGTGATTGTTAGACGGGCGCTGCACTCCAGTGGCCCATCGGATTCCTTCGCTCGATACTGCGTCTGATAGACGAAGACAGGCGCGATTTTGGCGAATCGGTCCACTGGCTCCCATCGCTCGATTCCCGAGTTGTTGGGCGCTTCGATCGGGGCAGGAATGACGGCAGTAAGCTTCGGCTCCAGAAGACGGTAACGGCGAATCAGACTCGCGAGGCCTCCTCCAGGGTGTCGTTCTGCGAACACGATCTTGTCTACCGTCAGTTCCTCGTACCGTCTTGGCAGCAGGTTTAGCTCAAGTTGGTAAAGCAGGTCCTCCCCATCGAGAGAGAGGCGATGTTTGCTTTCAGAAACACCATCGCGCGTTGCCTGGTCGAAGGCTCGTAGTATTTCCGCTACAGCACAGTTGTCAATCTTGTCTCCCTTTTCCCAATTGACGTTCAGCACGCCCATCCTGGCCATTTCAACAGCGAGGTGATGGCCTTTTTCCACCGCTTTGGAGTTCACCTCAACCGAAGCGCCGCTAGTCAATGCAAGATCCAGCAGATCCAGCATGTAGAGGCGCCTTTTGTCTTGAAATCGTGGGATGCATCTGGTGTAGACCGCTCGAAGCTTGCATGTGGCGAAGGCAAGTTCCTCCGCGCCATATTCGCCACTACGCTTGAGCGCGTTGACCGCCCACGTAATGTCCTCGTCGACGCAGTTGAGGTCTTCGATTGCGGTCACAAGGCCCCGCCAGTGATCGCCCCACTCTTCTTTTGTTCTGTCGTTCTTGATGCACGCAATCGCCGAATCATAGATCTCAGACATTCGATGCGCGGTATGCCCGGAGTAGCCGAATGTGAATAGATGACTCAGATCCGTCTCGTAGCGAATGTCACCCGAAGCCAACCGGCTGCCAAATGTTCCCGAGAACGCCCGCCGCGGCTTAGGAACCGTGTGCTGGAGATCTTTTGCAAGTTTGAAGATCCGGGAATTGGCTGGAATTCCATGCTTCAGAACCGGCTCGGCAGGATAGAGGACATCAAAAGGTTGAAAGACACTCTTCACCCGGCCGTTGTGGAGCTCACCAAGGAAAAACCGTTTGTCGCCGTGCTTCTCACCACCCCGAAACCGAAGGGGGCCAATGGGCCCCTCTAAGGAAACCTGCCTGCGCCGCAGGAATGCGACGACGTCGCTTACCGATGTCGACTCTGCCCGTCTCCTCCCTAGGAATGCGGCGCTCCAGAAATCTATTGCGGAATAAAGGTTCACCATCGCGTCTGACAACAGCCCGGGTGGAATGTTGCGCTCGCCATTTCGAACTGCCTCTCTCAATGCCTCTTGGAATCCCGCACGGACGCGAGCAAGCTTCGATTCTTCCGGCCGGAATTGTGCTATTTGCGAGTCGAAACAATTGGCGGCGAGAAACGAACCAGTGCTTCCATCACAAGCGGCCTTCGAATATTGGAGGAGTTCCACATCGGAAAGGGATAGCGAAACCAGGCAGATATCTCTGGGCCAGGCTCCGGCGGCTTTGAACTTCTGGATTTCCTCGAATAGCTCCCGGTTCGCGTTGCCGTTAATCGCGTTGATAACAAGACCAGGCCTGCTCTCACTCAGAAATCTCACGAACCCCGGTATCGACCTGTGATCGGTAAGCGGCAGCAATCGCGGTTCTTTGAGCTCAAGGTCTCTATTGATGGCAGGTTCGCGCAAGATCTCGAGCACCATCTGTGGGTACTCATAGTCCGAACCAATAAAATAAACTGGTCGCCGTCCCGCGCCGTTGACCGGTTGCCTGGCAGCGGCATACCACTGCAAGACTGGCAGTAATTGCTGGTTTGGTGTTCCGCCGAAGAAAAGCGTCGCTCCCTGGTCGTCGAACCCTTCGTACTGAACGGGGTAGAGTATCAGCGAGTGGTCTATCATGGCTTCTCTTGCCGCTCTCCGGTGCAGTGATGTGTACGGGCCAAAAAAGAATCGACACCCGCTGGCCTCTAACTCTCCGATCTTTTCCCGTAGCGCGTCCACATCCGATCCGTAGTCGCACTCCATGATTTCGAGTTCGAGTCCCATTGCCGGAAACTCAGGTTTCAGGAGGCCGAGACAGTACTTGGCAAAAAGCAGGAGCGGCTTCTCTGTCTTCCCCATAACACCAGTTGTCGAAAATAGGAGTCCAACCTGGACGCTGTTCATATCTCCCTCCCAACAGTTGGAGACCGTTGCCCCAACTCGAAGCACATGGCAGACGTTGCCCGTTTGCGGGCCAGCAGGGTCAGTGAAATGAGGAGCTTCCCCTTGGTATGCATCCCGCCCTGCAGCAATATGTCTGAAAAACCGCCGCCGTTACACTTAGGAAAAAATTCCCCAACTCAGGTCCAGGCGGGGACTGGCCCTGTTTCCGGTATCTGCCGTGGTCACACTGTGAGATATCCGTGAATGACGTCGCGTGTCAGTTCACTGATCGCACCGGCTGCCGCCGGGCGGCCCTTGTCGAGAATGCAGAATTCGGTTGCAACGCGACGGGCGAAAGGTAGTTTCTGCTCAACCAGTAGCACCGTCAGCCCCTCTTCCTCATTGAGCCGGATCAGAATGTCTCCAATTTCATTGACGATATTCGGTTGAATGCCCTCAGTGGGCTCGTCCAGAATCAGCAACCGAGGCTCCAGGACAAGCGCCCGTGCAATGGCCAACTGCTGTTGCTGCCCCCCGGAGAGATCCCCACCACGCCGGTGGAGCATTTGCCTCAGGACCGGGAACAACTCGTAGATTCGCGGCTTTATCGACCGCGCGCGAATGCCCAAGCCCACACGCAGGTTCTCTTCCACAGTCAGGCGCGGGAATATTTCGCGGCCCTGGGGGACGTACCCGATACCCAACAGGGCGCGCTTGTCCGCTCCCATAACCGTCAGATCGGCCCCGTCGAACGTCATGGTGCCGGAGCGCGTCTCTTCAAGGCCCATGATGCACTTCAGAAGTGTACTCTTGCCCATGCCGTTACGGCCCATCAGGCACATGCGCGTACGGGCGCGCACTTCCAGGTCTACGTCCCAGAGCGTGTGACTCCCGCCGTAAAATTGGTTCAAACGCCGGATCGATAGCATCAGCACTCTCCCAAATAGACTTCGATCACCCGGGGGCTGGACTGAATGGCTTTCATTCCGCCTTCCTCGAGCACATGACCTTCATGCAGGACAATCACCCGGCGCGCAATGGAGCGGACAAAATCCATGTCGTGTTCGACCACTACAATGGAGTGCTCACCCGCCAGCGACAACAACAGTTTGGCGGTGCGATCTACCTCTTGCGGAGTCATGCCGGCCACCGCCTCGTCTACCAACAGCAGGCCCGGGTCACAGATCAGCAACATTCCGATTTCCAGCCACTGTCTCTGGCTGTGCACCAGTAGCCGGCCGGGCGCGTTACGACAATCCTGCAATCCAATGACATTCAGGACTTCGTCGATCCGTTCGCGCTGTGCGCCGGTGAGGCGCATGAGCAATCCCCTGAGAAATGACTGGCTTCCCAGTAGCGGCAGCATCAGGTTCTCGCTGACAGTGAGATCGTCAAAAATTCTCGGCTTTTGGAATTTGCGGCCGATGCCGGTGCTTACGATCTGAGCTTCGTCCATTTTCAGCAGGTTCGCCTCACCGAACCGCGCCATGCCGCTGCTCGGTCGTGTCCTTCCGGTGATGACGTCCATCATGGTTGTCTTTCCGGCGCCATTCGGACCGATGATGCAAAGCAGTTCCCCGGGCTCGACATGCAGCGATAGCTCATTGAGAGCCTTGAAACCGTCGAAGCTGACCGTCAGTTTGTCTACGACGAGGCGTTGGGCGCGAGACATTATCTCTCCTCTCTGCCTAACGGCAGCAAACTCACGAGTCCGCCCGGTAGAAAACGTGTTACTAGCACGAACAGTCCGCCCAGCGCGAACAGCCACACCTCCGGGAAGGCGCCAGTTAGATAAGTCTTGGCGTAATTCACGATCACCGCGCCGGCTAGGGCGCCATAGAGCGTGCCGCGTCCGCCGACCGCGACCCACACCACAGCCTCCACCGAGTTGATAGGGGCGAATTCGCTGGGATTGATGATCCCAGCCTGCGGAACGTATAGCGCTCCACCCAAGCCCGCTATTACCGCCGAGACCACAAACGCTCCGAGTTTGAACGACTCTACCCGGCAGGCGAGGAACCGGGGGCGGCTTTCATCTTCTTTGATAGCTCGCAAGACCAACCCTGCCGGTGAGTTGCTAATCGCACGGCACACCACATAGCTGGCCGACAGCGCCACACAGGTAGCCACCAGCAGCAGGGCACGTGTGCTCACCGCATGGACGTCCAGGCCGAGAATCTCCTTGAAATCCGTGAACCCGTTGTTGCCCCCGAAGCCCATGTCGTTGCGGAAGAAAGCCAACATCAGGGCGTACGTCAAAGCCTGCGTGATGATAGAGAAGTAGACTCCGGTGACACGTGACCGGAACGCGAACCAGCCGAACACAAACGCCAGCCCCGCCGGGGCCGCGATCATCATCGCTAAGGCGACCGCGAAGTGGTCAAACCCATGCCAGAACCATGGCAGTGACTCCCAATTCAAAAAGACCATGAAATCGGGCAATATCGGGTCCCCGTAGACTCCCCGCGTTCCGATCTGCCGCATGAGGTACATCCCCATCGCGTAACCCCCAATCGAAAAGAACGCTGCTTGACCCAGGCTTAGAATGCCGCCATAGCCCCAAATTAGATCTACGGAAAGCGCCAGCATCGCGTAGCACAGGTATTTCCCCACGAGCGTAACCACGTATGGAGAGGTGTGAAACGCCCAGGAAGACGGTATCCCCAAGCTCAACAACGGGATGCTGATGGCCACCAGCGCAATCGCGGCTAACACAGCCCAATCAGCGCGGATGCACCTTACAGTGGATGTTGGAATCATTTTATTTGTCCTCCGCCGAGCGCCCGGTCTGTGGGAACAACCCCCGCGGCCGCGCCTGGATAAACAGAATGATGGCGATGAGCACCACGATTTTGGCCAGGACGTCGCCCAGAAAGGGTTGCAGCAGGTTGCTTCCGATACCCATGCTGAGTCCACCGATCAGCGCCCCCCATAGACTTCCCACACCGCCGAACACCACCACCATGAAGGAATCTATGATGTGGCTTTGCCCCAGGTTGGGGCCGACGTTGGTGAGTTGGCTCAGCGCCACTCCGGCTACGCCAGCTATCCCGGAACCGAGACCGAACGATATGGCATCCACCCATTCAGTACGAACACCCATCGCCTTAGCCATAGACCGGTTCTCCGAAACAGCCCGAATCCGCAACCCAAGCCGCGTTCGATTCAGGATTAGCCTTACCGCCATAAACACCAGAAAAGAAAACAGGACGATGTAGAGTCGGTTGTACGTGACTGACAAGGCATCGTTAATGACTAGCGAGCCGCTCATCCACTGCGGAGTGGATACGGAGCGGTTGAGCGACGTAAACAGGCTCCGCACGGCTTGCTGCAGAATGAGCCCAACTCCGAACGTCGCCAGCAACGTCTCGAGCGGCCGTCCATATAGATGACGGATAATGCACCTCTCCATCAATACGCCCACCGCGGCCGACACCATGAATGCTGCCGGAATCGAAACCAGCGTCGATACCCCGATGTAATTTGGCATGGCTGTTTGAATGACGTAGGTAGTGTAGGCTCCTAACATCATTAGTTCCCCATGGGCCATGTTCAGTACCCGGACAACACCGAATGTGATTGCCAGGCCGGTCGCAATAAGAACAAGTACTGACCCCATGCTGATCCCGAAGAACAACATCTCAATGCCGGAGTAAAACTTCCGCCACAAGTCGATCCAGCCAATGGCTTCGCGCGCAGCGGACTTTACCGCTGCATCACTATCTTCCTCGGCCACCCGTCCCAATCGGTTGCGAACGGTTCCCCTAAGACTCCTTTTGAGTGCGACCACCGCTTCCTTCCGGGCGGCACTATCCCCCGTGTCGAGATCATAGAGCGCTAGCGCGATTGCTAGTTCACTCCTCACCGTGGGGCTCTTCTCCATTCGCTCGCGATCGCGCAGCCGGGCTGCGTTGGCCGCGCCGATGTGCAGCGCCATCTCTCGGACCGCCTCCAGACGGACAGCCTCGTCTTTGTCCCCAAGTGAGTATTGTGCGAGTGTCGTTCGCAAGGCGCCGCGAAGGGCATTATTGGTGCCGATTGTAGTGAAATCCACAGCCGGCCCGGTTCCTGATTCCTTCATCGTGACGGGGTCGATGAGGATCAATGGATCCTGGTCAGCCAACTTCAGGACGAACATCCGGTGATCGGAGTTGCGATATGCAAGGCGGTCCTCAATGAGCGCTGTTAGCGTTGCGCGAACCGCTGGGTGATTCGTTTGAGCCAACTGCTCGGCGATCGTGACTTTCTCCATATAACTTGCCTCACGCATTTTCTCGAGCCTAGCGGTGAAACCCTGATCGTCTGCCGTTTGAGCGAGGCTCAGCGCCGCGCTCCAAAGGACGGTCAGCAGCAGACGTACCGTGTGACCGCCCCCTAGGATTAGCGTCATGGCGATGCCTATTTGTAGCTCGTGCCGGAGCAGGTTTTCGATACTTTGTTATAGTTGCCACACTTGAGTGTGACCCAATCTGCTTGGATATCCTTGCTGCCTGGGAGATACGAACTCCAGGCCTCCCCAGGCACCGCCCCCGTGGACTTCCAGACAACGCTAAACTGCCTGTCCGATCTCACTTCGCCGATAAATACAGGCTTCGTGATGTGATGGTTCGGAAGCACTTTCGCCATTCCGCCCGTGAGGTTGGGGGTCTCAGTGCCGACTATCGCTGCAAGCACCTTGTTGACGTCCGTACTCTTCGCCTTCTCCACAGCTTTTACCCAAAGATGGAAACCCACGTAGTGCGCCTCCATCGGATCGTTGGTCGTGCGCTTGCCATTCCGGATGAATTTGTGCCATTGATCGATGAATGCTTTGTTCGCCGGAGTGGGGATGCTCTGGAAATAATTCCACGCAGCCAGGTGCCCAACCAACGGCTTCGTGTCCACCCCTGACAACTCCTCTTCGCCCACCGAGAAGGCCACCACCGGAATGTCCTCGGCCGAGATCTTCTGGTTCCCCAGTTCTTTGTAAAAGGGTACATTGGCGTCACCGTTGATGGTCGACACAACCGCTGTCTTTTTGCCGGCCGAGCCGAATCTCTTGATCGCCGCCACGCGCGCCTGCCAATCCGAGTGGCCAAAAGGCGTGTAATTGATCGAAATATCCTCGGCCCTGACGCCTTTGGACTTCAGATAGGCTTCGAGGATCTTGTTGGTCGTGCGTGGATAAACGTAGTCGGTTCCCTCCAGCACCCAGCGCTTCACGCCTATTTCGCGCATCAGGTAGTCGACGGCCGGAATCGCCTGCTGATTTGGTGCCGCTCCAGTGTAGATGACATTGCGGGAGGATTCTTCGCCTTCGTATTGCACCGGGTAAAAGAGCAAGCCATTGTTCTTTTCAAACACGGGCAATACGGACTTGCGCGAAACCGAGGTCCAGCAGCCGAACACCACCGCAACCCGGTCCTTCTCCAGCAATTGTGCGGCCTTTTCGGCAAACAGAGGCCAGTTGGAGGCCGGATCTACAACCACGGCTTCGAGCTTCTTGCCCAGCAGTCCCCCCTTTTGGTTCTGTTGCTCGATCATCATCAGGATCGTATCTTTCAGCGTGGTTTCACTGATGGCCATGGTGCCGGACAGCGAGTGAAGTACCCCGACTTTGATTGTGTTTTGCGCGTTTGCCGCCTGGAGTATCGTTCCGGCAGCCACTATTGAAGCGATGAGAGTCCTGCAATTCATGTTGTTTTGCCCTTTTCTGATCTCGAGTTTGAAGTCCACTCGGAGTTGTAGGTCGGCACCAGCGCTGGCTGAGCCCGGCCGTTTTGGGTCTGTCTCCAATTACCGCCGGGATCGAAGTGCTCATTGCGTCACTAGCGATAAGGGTTTGATTCATCCCGGTTGTCCTTCGCATCTGGTGAGTGCAACTCGGGAACCCATTCCAGGGAATCCGGGGTAAGGCAGGCTTTGTCAGTCGAATCAACGAGTTAGATGTTCGTGTCCAACTTCATGCGACCGTCTGTCGGCCGTCGCCGACATGTCTGTCACGCGATCCTCCGCAGAATCATCGCGTGCACGACAGATTTGTCGTGAAGTGTCGAAGTTTAGAGACAGAACGACTCGGTTTCTATGAGTTCCACGAGTCTCCGGAGCGCGGGTGAAAGCGAGGACTTACGAATCTGGTGGGTCAGCGTCATCCAGGCTCTCGAAATCATTAGTTTGAACGAATCAGCCGGGACTTGCGATTCACACGCCGCTGTTCCCTTGATAAGGATAGCGACTTAGGCCGTCAAGTATGATCTCGGACGGCGATCGCCCGCAGATATAGATGTAAGTGTTTGGGAAGTGGTGGTGGCCAGGGACGGAATCGAACCGCCGACGCCAGCCTTTTCAGGGCTGCGCTCTACCAGCTGAGCTACCTGGCCTCTCAGGACGAATTCCCAGTATACCAAACGGCGTCTTCGAAAACTACCGTGAAGCGTTCTCGCGGATGGATTCGGCGGCTATCTGGGCGATGTCCATCAACTGTGGCGGCTTGTTGGAAACGGCTGCTAAAGCATCGCGGAACATCGTGTTACAGAATGGGCAGGCGGTGCCCACGACGGCCGGTTCCAGACCCATCAACTCCTCGGCGCGTGTCGTATTCACGCGTGTGCCTTTCTCCTCGCCGAGGAACGCTAGCCCGCCGCCGGCGCCACAGCAGAAGCTGCGCTCGCGGCTGCGCGGTGGATCGAGTACCAGCCCACCCAGCGCCGCTGCATCGCGAGGAGCCTCATAGACACCGCGATAGCGGCCGAGGTAGCAGGGATCATGGAAGGCGATACGCCGGTCCTGGGCGTGTTTCGGCAGCACATGGGCGTGGCGCGCCAGAAACTCGCTGTGATGCTCAATCTGGACGCTGGCGCCGAATTCTTTGTAATCCTCACTCATCGTGCGCACGCAGTGCGGGCAGATTGACAGCACCTTGGTCACCTTCTGCGCCTTGAGGTTGTCGAGGTTCTGCTCGGCCAGTTGCGAAAACACCAGGTCGTTGCCCAGGCGCCGCGCCGAATCGCCAGTGCAGCGCTCCTTCTTGAGCACACCGTAGGTTACGCCCAGATGGCGCAGCACTTCGGTCAAAGAAATGATGATCTCTTTTCCCTGAGGATCGAATGCGCCCATGCAGCCGAGCCACAAACAGTATTCCTGGGTGCCGTCGAAGATGGGGAATTGCTGCTTCGTGACGAAGCTTTCGCGCTGGCTGGCGGACATGCCCAACGGGTTGCCGTTGCGCTCCAGGTTGAGGAACAGCTTGTTGCCGTAATCGTCTTCCCACTTGCCCGTGTTGGTGGCGCCACGGCGCAACCCGATAATCAACGGCAGATGCTGCACGCCTACCGGGCACTGAAATTCGCAGGAGCCGCAGGTCGTGCATTGAAAGGCGGCTTCCTGGGACAGATGCTTGTCGAGCAGTGGCGCGTCGGCGTTGGCGCCGTGCTCATTGAGATACGACCGAACGCCGAGAATCATTTCCTTCGGATTAAGCAGCTTGCCCGTGTTATTGGCGGGGCAATGCTCCGTGCAGCGCCCACACTCCACGCAAGAAAAGGCCTGCAGGGTGAGCAACTGCGTGATGTCTTTTCCTGTGTCGAGCCCGAAGTCTTCGTCTCCCACCAGCGGGGGAATTTGGCTGAACGTCTCCCGCTTCAGGAACACGGCCAGCGGGCTGAGAATCAGGTGCAGGTGCTTGGTATGCGGCACTAGCGGAAGGAAGATCAGAATCGATGCCGTGTGGAGCCACCAGATGAACCGGCCCGCGCCTCCCTGTGTGTGCAGAGCGTAGTCCACGAGGTAGGTCCACATCAGAGTGAAGATGAGGAACGCGATAAAGCCCGATTCCGGATTCACTTTTCCTAGCCAGCGAGGTTGCATCACGAAACGGCGGAAGGCGAGGAAGAGAATGCCCGCGCTGACGGCAACGGCAAACAGCGCCGCCAGAGCGAAGTAGGCGCGGCCGAAGACGCCCGATGGGGAGATGAGGCTGAGGCCGAAGCCGAGGAAGAAATGGTTCACAGTGACCAGCGAAAAGGCGCAGAATCCCCAGAATACGAGGGCGTGTGCCAAGCCCGGAATCGGACGCTGCTGGATTACCTTGGCCTGGAAAAGGACCTCCCAAAGGAAGGTTCGGGCGCGTGTGGCAATGTCCGCGAGGCTGAAGTTCTGGTCTTTCTTTGCCGATTGGATTAGGGCGACTACAGTGCCGAAGCGGCGCCAGAACGCATAGCCGGAAGCCGCGATGCCAAGCGCCAGGATCGCCATTTCGATCCAGGATGGGTTGTCCATAAACGAGTGATGGTAGCACGAGTGGGTTGGCTACAATAAAAAGGAAAGAGGATGAAACCCGATTGCGATTTCTAATCTCAGGAGCGGCAGGCTTTGTCGGCTCCCACCTGTGCGAACGGCTGTTGAATGACGGCCATGAGGTGACTGGTTTTGACAACTTCATTACCGGCGCAGCGCACAATGTAGAGCATCTCAAGGGCAACTCCCGGTTCCTGTTCTTTGAGCATGACGTGACGGCTTCGCTACCGGAAATGGGCCGGTTCGATGCTGTCATGCACCTCGCCTCGCTGGCCAGCCCAAAGTTCTACTACGCCTACCCGATCGAGACTCTGGAATCCGGATCCACGGGGACGCGGAATATGCTGGAAGTGGCCCGCCGGCATGAGGCGCGATTCCTGGTCACCTCGACATCGGAGTGCTATGGCGACCCGGAGGTGCATCCTCAGGTGGAGACTTACTGGGGCAACGTGAATCCTGTGGGCATCCGGTCCTGCTACGACGAAAGCAAGCGCTACGCCGAGGCGATGACAATGGCCTACCACCGGGCGCACGGAGTGAGGACAAACATCGCGCGCATCTTCAATACTTATGGCCCGCGCATGGCGCTGGATGATGGCCGGGTGGTGCCGGCATTCGTCGATCAGGCTCTGCGGGGACAGCCAATGACCATCTTTGGCGATGGATCGCAGACTCGCAGCTTCTGCTATGTCCGCGATCTGGTGGATGGTCTGGTGCGCCTCTCTATGTCCGAGGAGCGCTATCCGGTGAATCTTGGGAACCCCCGGGAAATGACGATTCTGGAGTTCGCTGAGCACATCCGGCGGGAAGTGAATGCGGATCTGCCGCTGCGATTTGAACCCTTGCCGCAGGATGACCCGAAGCGCCGGCGGCCGGACATCACGAAGGCCAAAACCATTCTTGGATGGGAGCCCCAGGTCAGTCTGGAAGAGGGGATAAAAGAGACCATCGCCTACTTCCGGACGCGCGTGGCTGCAGCTCCGTAACATTCCGGGGCTGTTCTGTTTCAGCTTCGCCAGTTTTGTTATACTGCGCTCAATGCCTGACTATCGACTTGGCGATGATGTCGACGATTATTGCATCAAGTGCAAGCGGATCACGAATCATGCCATCGTTTCCCTGATGGCTGAGGAACCGGCAAAAGTGCGTTGCCGGACCTGTTACAACGACCACGATTTCCGCCGCTGCGAGATTCCACCTTCGAAGAAAGATCTGAAGAAGATGCAGCTCTTCAATGAGGTGTTGGCAGCGGGCGGGCCACCGGCGGCCGCGCCGGGGGATGAGCCCGAAGGCGCCGAAGCCGCCGAGCCGGCAGAGGGAGCCGAGGCGGCCGAATCCACAGCCGTAACGGCGGATGGCGAAGCTTCGAAGCCGGCCAAAAAAGGCAAAAAGAAATAAGCTGCCGTTTCCCTGTGATAGGGGAAATGAGCGAATTCCGCATATTCCTGTCAAGCACATGTGCTGTTCCTAGACCGCGTTTCTGCAGGCGGTCTTTCATCAACTCGGAGGATCACAGGAATGGCAAGAACAGCAGTACTCTCTTTGTGTCTGCTCGGCGCAATGCGCGCCTTCGCGGCGGATATCGTACAGGATGGAACGTTTGAGGCGGGTGGCGGCGCCTGGAGCACAAGCGGTGCGGGCAGCGTAGTGAACCTTCCCGGCGGCTGTATCGCCGGCTCGAATTTCTGCGGCCAGTATGGACCCGCCCCGTTGGGAAATATCCACCAGTTCGTGCCTACGGTGGTAGGAGCTACCTACACAGTATCGTTCTGGCTGCGCAACAACAGCCTGTCCACGGCGGGTCCCGACAATGCGTTCCACTTTCAATGGGGCAACCTGATCCCCATCAGTACGGAGGTTATTGACAGCGGTGGCTTCAATTGGACATTCTTCTCCACAGACGTTGTGGCGGACTCCGCCTCCATGTGGGTCAGTTTTCAGGGATACAACAACACGGGCACGTTCCTGCTGGACAACATCACGGTGGACGGGGCCGACGGAAATGTTCCGGAGCCATCCACGTGGATGATGGCTAGCGCTGGGATCGCAGTCTTGTTGGCCGCTTATGGACGGCGCCGCTCCGCGGTCTGAGGAACTTTGTTCACAAGCTGGTTCGGTTTGCCATCCTGCTTGTGCAGATCGAAAGCGTCGTACAGAATGCCGCGCGCGGTGCGAGCTTCATATTGCAGCGTATCGCCAGAGATCCTGATGATCTGGCAGAGCTGCGTATTCTCCGCCGCGCGCTGCATCCATGGCTCGCGATCGAGAGTGTACATCTTTGGGCCTGAAACAGAAACCACGTATACTGTTCCGGCGCTTCCTTCCTGCGTATTGACGCCGGTGCGCAGGTTGCTGCGGGCATAGGTATGGTCGTGTCCGGTGAGCACGATATCCACGCGGTGCTTGTCGAAGATCGGTTGCCACATGGCACGCAGATCCTTGTTGTCGCGGGAGCGGGCAGCAGAGTATACCGGGTGATGGAAGGTCAGCACCGTCCAGCGGTTGGGGTTGTTGGTGAGCAGTTTGTCGAGCCACTCGGCCTGCTCCTGCTGCATGCGGTTGGAATTCAGCGCCACCATGCGTACGCCCTGGATATCGAGGTAGTAGTTCGTCTCTTCCAATCCGGCAACACCGTTCTCGGGCAATGTGAACTGGGGACGCCAGTGAGTGGTGAGTTGTTTGGTGCCGTACTCGTGATTGCCGGGTGTAGGGAATGCGACGACGCTGCGGTTGATCCATCCGGCGGCGGCGTGCCACTCACCCCATTCGGCGTCGCGCGTGGCCTTGTTCACCAGGTCTCCGGCATGCACGATGAAGCGGGCTTTGGGGGCTTCGGAATAGCCCTGGCGGATAAGCCGCGACCAAAGCTGGTAGATATCGTTCTGTGCATCACCGACATAGAGAAACTCCACTGGGGCGCGATTCGATTCGGCTGTGCGGAACTGGTTCCATTCGCTCCAATTGAAGCCGTCACCGACGCGGTAGGCGTACATAGTGCCGGGTTTGAGCTGCGTGAATCGCACCGAGTGGTAGCGGGCCGTGTTCAGATCGGACTGGAATGTTTCGCTGGCGGCAGCGTGCCCGACGGCGTGTTTGACGAATTCGGGGCCATCGCCTGCTTCGGCGATCTCGGCCATGGGGTTCTTCACGCTCTCGTCGGTACGCCACGTGACGGCCTGCGTCGTTGTCGGGTCGCCAGCCCAGGTGAGAATGATGCGATCCGGGATCGGTGTTGGGCGATGCAGCACATCCTCACTCACTTTCGGATCTTTCTCCGCGACGACAATGTAGGACAGGCTGACCAACAGCCCAAACGCAAGTACAAGGTGGAGTCTATTCATCGGCACCAATCCCGGGTTGATTTCTTTCCCTCACAATACCGCGGTTGGAGGATCGGATGAAGGCGGTCATCTCTTCGGCCAGCGGCCCAGGATGCTCCGCTTCGATGCGGGCAAGGGCGTCCTGCAGTTTCAGCCCGGAGCGGTACAGCAGGCGGTAGATATCCTTGAGCTGTCGAATCTGGTCGCGTGAGAATCCGGCGCGGCGCAGGCCAACGAGATTCAGGCCCTTGGCCACCACGTTGAAGCCGGTGTAGAGGAAGAACGGCGGCAGATCGCTATTGACGCGGGTATTTCCGCCCACCATGACATAGCGGCCAATCTTCGAAAATTGGTGCACTACGACGCCACCGGAGATAAAGGCTCCGTCGCCCACTTCCACATAGCCGGCCACCAGGGCGCAACTGGCGATCACGCAGCGGCTGCCAACGGTGCAGTTGTGGGCAATGTGTCCGCTGGTCATAACGTAGTTGTCGTCTCCGATCCGGGTGACGGTCTCCGGCTTAGTACCGCGCGAGACGGTATAGTGCTCTCGGATACGGTTGCCGTTTCCGAGTATGAGGTAGCTGCGTTCGCCGGTGAAATTCTTATCCAGCGGATCGGTGCCGAGCGCCGTGCCCGCGGAGATTTCATTGCGGTCACCCATAGTGGTCCAACGCTTCACATACACGTAGGGTTCGAGAAGGCAGTTGGCGCCGATGGCGACGTCTTCTTCGATGACGCAGAACTCGCCGATGCGGGATTGTGGGCCAATGGCCGCGTTCGGGTGGACGCGCGCGGTGGGTGCGATGTAAGCGGACGGGTCAATCAAGGGATGCATCTTCAACGTATCACACCGACTCCACAATGAGCGTCACAGGTCCGTCATTGAGCAACTCCACATCCATGTGGGCCTGAAACACGCCGGTTTCCACCTGAATATTCGCCGCCCGCACGCGCGACACGAAGTATTCATACAAACGGCGGGCTTCATCCGGCGGAGCCGCGGCATCGAAGCTGGGACGCCTTCCCTTACGGCAGTCCCCATAGAGCGTGAATTGTGAGACCACCAGCATGGCTCCCGCGGCATCCACCAGGCTGAGGTTCATTTTGCCTTCCGCATCGGGGAAGATCCGCAGCCCGGCGATCTTCGTGGCGAGGTAATCGGCGGCTGCTTCGGTATCGCCTTTGCCAACTCCCAGCAACACCAGCAACCCGCTTCCAATGGCGCCACTGACGGCGCCATCCACGGTGACGCTGGCCCGGCGAACCCGCTGAATAACGGCTTTCATTCTTCTCCTTCCGGAAGGGGATCGGCTATCATATGAATCGTGATTGAGACATACGCCTATGCGCGCGCTGGATTACTCGGCAATCCCAGCGATGGGTACTACGGAAAGACGATAGCATTCCTGGTGAGGAACTTTCGAGCCCGCGTGCTGGTCTATCCCAGCGCAAGGCTGGAAATCAAGCCAGGCAAGGCGGACATGCCTGTGTTCGAGGGGTTGGACGACTTATATTCCACCATTCGCTGGCGTGGATACTACGGCGGCATTCGTATTATTCAGGCCATCATTATCCGATTTGTGGATTATTGCCGGCAGAACGGGATCGAGATCGAAGAACGGAATTTCACGCTGGAATATGAATCCACGGTTCCGCTACGCCTGGGGATGGGCGGATCAAGCGCCATCATCACGGCCGCCCTGCGCGCTCTGTGCGTGTTCTACGGGGTGGATTTGTCTCCCGCCATTCAGGCGAAGCTTGTCCTTGAGGCCGAGACGCACGAACTCGGCGTGCCGGCCGGCCCGCAGGATCGCGTGATTCAATCCTATGAAGGCGTTGTCTACATGGACTTCCGCCGCGACCTGATGGAATCGCGCGGGTATGGCGAATATGAGCGGCTCGATCCTTCTCTGCTGCCGACGCTGTATCTGGCTTATCGCACCAGCCTGAGTGAAGGGACTGAAGTATTCCACTCCAATATCCGTGAGCGCTGGCGCCGCGGGGACGCTGAGGTGGTGGATGCCATGTTCACCTGGGGTTCTTATGCCCAGCAGGGGCGTGAGGCGATCCTCAAGCGCGACTACGATGCACTCGACCGTCTCATCAACAGCAACTTTGATTTGCGGGCGAAGCTATACCAGATCGGGGAAGGGAACATGGAGATGATCCGTCTGGCGCGGAGCGTGGGGGCAAGCGCGAATTTCGCTGGATCGGGAGGGGCGGTGGCGGGCTCCTATCGGGGAGAAGAGATGTTTCGTAAGCTGGTTCACGTAATGGCGCCGCACCAGATTGCTGTGATCAAGCCGAAGATCGTTCCGGCCAACGCCTGAGCGATTGTACTTAGAACGCCTCAGTGGATCCCCCAGAACTGCTTACTGCTTATTGCTGATGTGCACGCTTCGCGGGGACGACGATAATGGGGGCGTACTATGCGAAAAAGGCGAAGACTCGGCTCAACGGACGGGTTCTACCGTTTTGAATCCCTGAAATCGAAGAACGTGGTGTACGGCTCAGGCTACGGCGATTTCATTCGCCTTCGCGATGAGTTCGGGAACATATGGCGAGGCTCGGCCGAGCGCCAGACGGATGACACCGTGCAATACCGTTTCCGCGACTCCAATGGCAGGACCATCAGCGGCATTTCCGATAGCTGGGGTGTGATTCTGCGCGATGAGAAGGGGAACGTGTGGCGAGGATTCGTAGACTGATAGGTCGCTACACTGGAAGCAGCCCTCGCTGCTGTTTCCTTCATGAACGCCGCCACCACACTGTCGCAAAAGCAACTGAGCGAGTTTCTGCTTCAGGTGGCCGTCGTGCGGCCTGTGTTCATCTGGGGGCCGCCTGGAATCGGCAAGTCGGCACTCGTGCAACGCTTCGCCGACGCCGTTGGTATGCCCTGTGTGTCGCTGCTCGGTAGCCAGCTTGCACCGGAAGACCTGATTGGCGTGCCCCAGATCGTGGACGGCTGCAGCCGCTTCTGCCCACCCGTTTCCATTGCCCGCAAGACACCCTATTGCCTCTTTCTCGATGAATTGAACGCCTGCTCGCACGAGGTGCAGAAGGCGTTCTACAGTCTGATTCATGAACGGCGCATTGGTGAGTACGAGTTGCCCCAGGGATCGGTGGTGATTGGCGCCGGCAACCGTTCGCAGGACAGCGCCATCGTGAAGCCGATGTCCTCGGCGCTGATCAATCGCATGATTCACGTACACCTGAAGGTGTCGCATCGCGACTGGCTGGAATGGGCTGGGGAGAGCAATATCCACCCACTGGTGATGCAGTACATCCAAAACCGGCCGGATCACCTCTGGACGCAGCCGCCGCGCCACGAAGAGACCTTCTCCAGCCCGCGATCCTGGCACATGCTGAGCGATGCGCTGCACGAGTATGGGGAAAAGGTGACGGACGAGGTGCTGCAGACCCTCGCTTACGGTTGCCTCTCCGCCGAGCATGCCGGCCAGTTCAAGGCGTTCGTCAAGCAGTTGCGCAGCAAATTCAAACTGAAGGCTATTCTGGATGGCGACGCCAGTTGGCCCGCTGAGCCGCAGGATCGCGACATCCTTTATTTCCTGGCGCAGTCCTTTCGTGCGCAGTTGATCAAAGAGCTTCCGTCGGATCGTTCCGGTGTCAGCGCCGCGCACAAGGAACTGGCTCACCGCGGCAAGGCACTGCTGCGCGATCTGGCGTCCATCAGTCTGGAGATGGCGCAAATGGTGGTGAGCGAAGAGGGCGGAGAATCGCTGCCGCACTGGCTGATGGTGGAAATCGTGCGCGACCTGCCGCGCCTGGTGGTGAAAAGCGGCAGCTAATGGCACGCAAGTCCAGCCCCGCTTCGAAACAGGCTGCCAAGGCCACGGAGAATTTTCAGGAAGGGATGCGGCTGGCTCAGCATCATCCATTGCTGAGCCCCATGATGCATCGTGCCTCCGTGAGCCGCCACGATGGCACGCCGTATCCACGGGAAGGCTGGGCGGTGGTGTCCCCCGAAGGTTCCATCTACGTCCATCCGCAGCGGCTGGCCGAGCCGCAGGAGTGGTTCTACGTCATCGCGCACTGTCTGCTGCACCTTGGATTTGGGCATTTTCAGAAACGCTTTGAGCAGCGCGAATGGGAACTCGCCTGCGAGTGCGTCGTGTGGCAGTTCCTGGCCACGCTCAAGTTGGGCAAGACTCCCGAGCATTTGCAGGGCTTGCCGCAACTCGGCAGCGTGGAACTTCCCGGCCGCACGGAAGAAGCACTGTTCCAGCACTTCCGCGAGCGAGGAATTCCGGCTACGTTGCCGTCCTACAGCCTCACCGGCACAGGGTTTTCCGACATGCTGGAATCCGATCCTCTATGCACCGCCCGCCGCTCACGCTTTCACGGCGTGAAGAACGAGGATTGGGAAAAGCTGTTTGGCTCCGGTTTGAGCCAGGCCGTTGCCTACGCCGTGGACCAGGCGTCCGGCGAGCCGCGCTCGAAGACGAAGAAGCTGAGCACGGTAGTTGCCCGCGCCCGCGACTGGTTTATCAACAGCTATCCTCTGCTGGGCGCATTGGCGGCGTCGTTTGACTTCATCGAAGACCCGCTGGTTTGCCACCGCATGCAGATTTCGGTGGCTGCGGTAAACGATGCGGCGAAAGAAATCTACGTCCACCCTGGCGCCGGGCTTTCCGATCAGGAATGCCGGTTTGTGATTGCGCACGAACTGCTGCATGTGTCGCTGCGGCATTCCACACGCTGCCGCGGGCGCGATCCGTACCTGTGGAACGTGGCCTGTGATTTCGTGATTAACGGATGGTTGATCGAGATGCAGGTCGGTGCGCCACCGGAGCTGGGGCTGTTGCACGATCCCGATTTGAAGGATCTGTCGGCCGAAGCCATTTACGACAGGATCGTGACCGATCTGCGGCGTTATCGACGGATGGGCACGTTCCGCGGTGTGGGATTGGGCGATCTGCTGGATGGGCCTTCCGCGGGATGGTGGGCCTCGCAGGCGGGAACGGATCTCGATGCGTTCTACCGTAGTTGTCAGGCGCAGGGGCTGCTCTATCACCATGAGCAGTGCCGGGGCTTGCTTCCAGCCGGCCTGGTGGAAGAGATCCGCGCGCTGAGCCAGCCTCCCATTCCTTGGGACGTCGAGTTAGCGCGCTGGTTTGACGATCACTTTCCACCGCCTGAACAGCGCCGCACATATGCGCGGCAAAGCCGCCGCCAGAGCAGCACACCGGACATCGCGCGGCCAAAGTACGTGGCCGATCCGGTGGTGCTGGCGGCACGTACGTTCGGCGTCGTGTTGGATACTTCCGGATCGATGGATCGGCGTCTGCTTGCCGAGAGCTTAGGTGCGATTGCCAGCTACTGCGAAGCTCGCGACGTGTTCAGCGCGCGTGTCGTGTTTTGTGACGCCACTGCCTATGACGCGGGCTACATGCGCCCGGATGAGATTGCCGGGCGCGTGACCGTACGCGGGCGTGGAGGGACGGTGCTGCAGCCGGGGATTGACCTGCTCGAAAAGTCCGAGACTTTTCCCAAGGACGGTCCGATCCTGATCATCACCGACGGTTTTTGCGATCACTTCCGCACCAGCAGGGACCATGCGATCCTGTTGCCTGAGGGGCATGCGCTGCCCTTCGGGCCAAGGGGCAAGGTGTTCCGCTTGAGTCCGGCTAAACGCCCCAGCAGTAATCTTCTACCGCCTTTTCCAGCGTGTCGTCCTTCTCCATGAGCCGCATCAATTCGAGTTTGATTGCGTCGACAAGGGCCTGCCAGCTTGCGGTGATCACGTTATCAGATACACCCACCGTGGCCCAACTGCGCTTGTGATCCGACCATTCGATCAACACGCGCACCTTGGCCGCCGTGCCCTTCTTCGAATCAATGACACGCACCTTGTAATCCATCAAGTGCACTTCCTTGATCGCCGGATACAACTGCGACAGGCACTGCCGGAGGCAGAGATCGAGCGCATTCACCGGGCCGTGGCCGCTGGCGGTGGCGGAATGTATCCCATCCTGAGCCTTCAGCGTCACCGTAGCCACGGTCTGCGATTCCTTGGCGCCACCCTTGGTGGTGACCTCGTAGCTCACGACATCGAACAGGTTCGTGCCGGGATGCAGCGCTTCCCTCACCAACAGTTCGAACGTGCCTTCGGCCGCTTCCAACTCGTAGCCCATGAACTCCATGTGCTTGATGCGCTCCAGCAGTTCACGGTGCGAAGCGTCATCGAGGCGATCCATCAGGCCGTGCTGCTTCAGCTTGTAGAGAATGTTGCTGCGCCCGCTGAGATCGCTCAGCAGCACCCGCTGGCGGTTGCCGATGGTATCGGGCCGCACGTGCTCGTAGGTCGCACTGTCCTTCAATACCGCACTGACATGCACGCCGCCCTTGTGGGCGAAGGCGCTGCGTCCGACGTAGGGCTGATCATTGCGCACGGAGAGATTCGCCAGTTCAGCAATGAAGCGGGCAACGGCCGTGAGTTGGGTGAGCTTCTCCGGTCCGATGGTGGTATGCCCGAGCTTCAATTCCAGGTTGGCCAGAATGGAGCACATGTTGGCATTGCCGCAACGTTCGCCGTAGCCGTTGAAGCAGCCCTGCACGTGGGTCACGCCCTGTTCCACCGCGGCTAGAGTATTGGCCACGGCGACGTCGGAATCATTGTGGCAGTGGATGCCGATGATACCGTCGAAGCGCTTGCGTACTTCGGCCACGATCTCCACCAACCGGGACGGGATCATGCCGCCGTTGGTATCGCAAAGGCAGAGCACACTGGCGCCGGCCTTCTGCGCCGTTTCCAGGGTCCGCAAGGCGAAGTCGGGATTGCCGCAGTAGCCATCGAAGAAATGCTCGGCGTCGTAGACCACTTCCTTGCCGTGATCGCGGATGTGCTTCACGGTCTCGCCGATGAGGGCGAGATTCTCTTCCTCGGTGATGCCGAGCGCCCGCTGGGTATGCAGGTCCCAGGACTTGCCGAAGATGGAAACGACAGGAGTGCCCGCTTCGAGCAACTGGCGCACGTTCGGATCCTGATCGACGCGGTTGCGTGCAAAACGGGTGGATCCGAACGCGGTCAGCTTGGCATGTTTCAGCTTCAACTCGCGGGCGCGAGCGAAAAACTCCTTATCGCGGGGGTTGGAACCAGGCCATCCGCCTTCGATGTAGTCAATGCCGAGTTCGTCCAGTTTCTGGGCAATAATCAGCTTGTCCTCCACGGAGAAAGCGACGGCTTCGCCTTGGGTGCCGTCCCGGAGCGTGGTATCGAAAGTAAAGATGCGCATGGTTCCCTATCCGGAGTAGTGGCGCGGTTACGCCTGAGGTACTCCAACCTCCTTCTTGCGTTTGAGGAATGTCATCATTTCGCGAAGCGGAGCGCCGGTCTTCTCAATGCGAAGATCCGCGCCTGCAGCGCGCATGGCCAGGAATTTGTGACGGCCGGTCTTGTTTTCTTCCATCCAGTCGCGGGCGAACTGGCCTTGCTGGATTTCGGAAAGAATCTTCTTCATTTCGGCCTTGGTCTGCTCATTGATGATGCGCGGACCGCGGGTGTAATCGCCATACTCGGCTGTGTCGGACACCGAGTAACGCATGTAGCCGAGGCCGCCTTCGTAGATCAGGTCGACGATCAGCTTCAGTTCATGCAGACATTCGAAGTAAGCGATTTCCGGCGCGTAACCGGCTTCCACCAGCGTTTCGAAGCCGGCGTTGATGAGGGCGCTGACGCCGCCGCAAAGCACCACCTGCTCGCCGAACAGATCGCTCTCCGTCTCTTCGCGGAAGGTGGTTTCAATCACGCCCGCCTTCAGGCAGCCGAGGCCGAGCGCATAAGCCAGCGCGCGCTCCAGCGCCTTGCCGGAAGCATTCTGGTGAATAGCAACCAGGCCGGGAACGCCGACGCCTTCGGTGAACAGCTCGCGCACGCGGTGGCCGGGAGCCTTCGGGGCGATCATCGTTACATCGACATCTTTGGGCGGAGTGATGAAGCCGAAGTGAATGTTGAAGCCGTGGGCGAACATGAGGGTCTTACCGGGGCCCATGTGCGGCGCGATCTCATTGTTGTAGAGTTCGGCCTGGATGTGATCGGAGACCAGGATCATGATGACGGACGCGGCTTTGGCGGCTTCCGACACCGACATGACGCGAAGCCCGGCGGCTTCGGCCTTGGCGGCGCTCTTGCTGCCGGCGTAAAGGGCGACGACGACGTTCACACCCGAATCGCGCAGATTGAGCGCGTGGGCGTGGCCCTGGCTGCCGTAGCCGACAATGGCCACGGTATCATTCTTCAGCAGTTCGAGATTGCCGTCTTTTTCGTAGTAGCGGTTAGGCATTCAACACTCCGTTGCGGTCTTTGGATTTTTCGGCGCCAGTGGGAATTGGCGGGGAAAGGCGCAGTTTCTTGGCTTCAAGCGACACGGCTACCATGCCGGAGCGTGTGACTTCGATGTCGCCATAGCTACGCATGACATCGATGAACTCGTCCATCTTTTCGGCGTCGCCGGTGGCTTCGATGGCAAAGCCTTCCATGGAGGAATCGACAACGCGGGCCTGGAAGATTTCGGCTTCCTTGAGGATTGCGGTGCGGCTTTCCATGGCAGCGCGCACACGCAACAGAACCATTTCACGGGTGACCGCCGGGCCGTCGCTGAGGTCGACGGCTTGCAGGCAGTTGATCAGCCGGTTCATCTGCTTGATGAGCTGGCGGCGGAGCTGCGGTTCGACATCGACGGCGATGGTCATGCGCGACAGTGTCGGATCGAGCGTGCGGGCTACGGTGAGGCTCTCAATGTTGTAGCCGCGCGCGCTCAGCAATCCCGTCACGCGCATCAGAGCGCCGGGTTTGTTCTCCAAGAGTAGAGAGATGACTTGAATCATGGAATACCTGCTTACTTTGCTGGCACGGCCACCGGTTGCGGCGCACCCAGAACCATTTCGTTGATCGCTCCGCCCGCCGGCACCATCGGGAACACGTTCTCGGTGGGGGCGACCTTCACGTTGAGGAGATATGGACCGGGCTCGCGCACGGCCTCTTCAAGCGCAGAGCTCAACTGTGTCGGGCTGTCGATGGTGCGGCCCTTGAATCCATAGGCGCCGGCCAGCTGCGTCACATCGGGGAAGCAATCGAGCGTCACTGAGCTGAGGCGGTTGTTGTAGAACAGCTCCTGCCACTGGCGCACCATGCCCAGGTAGCCGTTGTTCATGACGATGATCTTGATCGGCAACCCGTGATTGACGATGGTGCCGAGTTCGGGGATCGACATCTGGAAGCCGCCATCGCCAACGATGGAGAACACCAGTTTGTCGGGGCGGGCAAACTGCGCGCCGATGGCGGCGGGCAGGCCGAAGCCCATCGCACCCAGACCGCCGGAGTTGATCCACAGCCGCGGGTGGTTGAAGCGGATGAACTGCGCGGCCCACATCTGGTGCTGGCCCACGTCCGCAGTGACAATCGCTTCGCCGCCCGAAAGCCGGTCGATTTCCGACATCAGGTGCTGCGGCTTGATCTCGCTGGTGGAGAATTGCGGCACCAGCGGATGCTCTTCCTTCCAGGACTGGATCTGGTTGTTCCAGTTGCGGCGATGGCCAGCATTGCGGTCGGCCATTTCCGGCTTCAGCTCTTCCAGCGCCTTGTTCAGCTTCGGCAGCACTTTCTTCACGTCGCCCACGATGGGCAGATCGGGAGTGCGGTTCTTGCCGATTTCGGCAGGATCCACATCGACGTGGATCACCTTGGCGTGGGGAGCGAAGGCGGCGAGACGGCCCGTCACGCGATCATCGAAGCGCACACCCAGCGCCACCAGCAGGTCGGCGTGAGTCATGCCCATGTTGGCGGCGTAGGAGCCGTGCATGCCGGGCATGGAAATGAAGTTCGGATGATTGGACGGCAGCGCGCCCAGGCCCATCAGCGTGCAGACGGCGGGCGCATCGACGATCTCCACCAGTTCGCGCAGTTCCGGCGATGCTTCGCCTAGGATGATGCCGCCACCAGCGTAGATGAACGGCCGCTGCGCTTCCCAGATCATCTGCGCGGCGCGCCGGATCTGGCCGGAGTGGCCTTCGGTCACCAGTTTGTAGCCGGGCAGGTGAATCGAGTTCACCGGGGCGTAGTGGCCCTGCGCCTGGAACACGTCCTTGGGAACGTCCACCAGCACGGGTCCGGGGCGGCCCGAGGCGGCGATGTAGAACGCCTCGTGGATCACCTGCGGAAGCTCGGCGATGGTCTTCACCAGGAAATTGTGCTTCGTGCAGGAGCGGGTGATGCCGAAGGTATCGGCTTCCTGGAACGCGTCGCTGCCGATGAGCTTCGTGGAGACCTGGCCGGTGAGAGCAACGATTGGAATCGAATCCATCATCGCGTCGACCAGGCCGGTGACCAGATTGGTGGCGCCGGGGCCGGAGGTGGCGCAACAGACGCCAACCTTACCCGTGGAGCGTGCGTAACCCTCGGCGGCGAAGGCTGCATTCTCTTCGTGGCGCACCAGGACGTGCTTGATCGGGTGGTCGTAAAGACCGTCGTAGAAGGGGAGGGTTACGCCGCCGGGGTAACCAAAGATGATGTCGACTCCTTCCCGAGCCAGACATTCGAGCAACATTTTTGCGCCACTCATCAGGTTGGACATATAGTGTTCGAAAAACCTTCCTATCGAGTTCGTTGTTACCTAGCGGGTGCGAGCGGGGGGCAATAAAAAAGGCCACCGGCCGCTTTTGATCGCCCCGCCGATGGCCTTGATTCTTTGTGGAGAATTTGAGGCTACGCGGGGCCGGCTACGATGACCCCAATAATTCCAATACCTACGAGTACAGAGATCTCTACGGTGGTGTTGACGCTGAGAATCTCGTTGAGCCGAAGCATAGTGGTTCGGGTGTACCCTTCTTTGTAGTTTACGGGAGGAGTGTGCCAAATGCAAGATGGCGCGGGGATTAAATGTTTTAATGAGTGTATTGGTTGGGCGGCGGACAAGCATAGCCGCGAGGCAAACCTGTGCCCCTGCGGCTTTTTTTCACTACAGTGGGAATACATGGCGCATCCCAGCGAGCACTCAGTCTCTTCTCACCTCCGTCTGGACACCGCGGAGTACGATCGCATCATTCGCACCTACCTCCCTTACTACGATGAGAGCCGTGGTGTGCAACTGGATCTGCTTCAGGCGGCGCACCTGCCCGAGGCAGCTACGATCATTGATCTGGGTGGAGGCACCGGTTCACTCGCCGAGGCGATCCTTGACCGCTTCCAGCGGGTCTCTGTGCTTGTGCGCGACATCGATCCGGCGATGCTGGAGCAGGCTCGTGCGCGGTTGGACCGTTTTGGCCCACGCGTGCAGCTCGGGCTGGGGGCCTTCCTCGATCCGCTGCCGGAAACGGATGCCGTCCTCTGTGCCTTCGCGCTGCATCATGTTCCCGATCTGAACCAGAAGACCGAAGTGTACCGGCGAATTCGTGAGTCGCTTCGCCCCGGGGGCGTATTCCTGAACAACGACGCTGTCAGCGGTCCGTTTTGGACTACCCTAAGGGACGAATGGGCCGCATTCATGGCCACGCAAGGCTTCACGCTGGAGCAGGGATATCGGAACCTGGACGACTGGTCTGAGGAAGATACCTATTTTTCCGTGCGCGAGGAACTGCGGGCAATGACGGATGCCGGATTCGAACAAGCAGAGTGCTTCTGGCGGAAAGGGTCGATTGCCGTGCTCGGTGCGCGGGTCTAACCACATCCCAACGAGAAGCGCAATGCCTGGCAGATTTGCTGCATCTTTCCCCGGCTCAGTCTTCCAAGATGCGAAGGCGCTTCAAATGCTCGCGCAAAGCCCTGCGCACCAGTTCGGAGCGATTGACTTTCTGTCGCTTCGCCGCATTGTCAGCCGCTCCAAGCAGTTTCGCGTCCAACATTACTCGAATGGTCTTCAATTCTTCACCATGCGGAACCGGGCCACCAACACGATCTGCTTCTTCGCCTCATTGAACGAATGGAATGCCACCAGGACCGTGCCGTCATCCAACACCGTAGCCGAGGGATATCCGATATGCCGGTATCCCGAATCAATCACTGCGTTTGATCCCGCCATATTGCGCGTGTCGTAATTCGGCGCGGAGTACATCACGCTCGTATTCTTCTCGCGCCAAGTGCGGCCATCTTCCGAGACCACCACCTTCACACTCATCGGATCTTTGCGATGCCCATACACATTCAACACACTCCCGTCCTTTAAGGTCACCAAGTCGGCCGGATAACCCCAGACTTCGGTTCGCTTCGCTTGCGACCAGGTTGCCCCGCCATCCTCCGACTCGGAGAAAAACAAGTACCCGGCAGGCGGATTATTTCCAAACGCACCCAGCCGTTCCCGCGACAAGGCCACCAGCCTGCCATCGGGCGTGCGCGTGATGCTTGGTTCGTAGAACTGCCGTAAGCCCGAAGGATCGTAGGCGATTGTTCCATACGCATACCAGCTCAGCCCTTTGTCATCGGACCACAGCAATGTGGCGCGCGAAGGATCGCGATAGGTTCCCACGGCATGCCCACTCTCGAGCGCGCCGTACACGGCCATCACCAGATTGCCATCCGGCATCTCGACCGGGTTGTCCCAGGGCCCGGCTACGCGCAACGGCCAGGCATCGATGCGCTCCGGCGTGCTCCATGTTTTTCCGCGGTCCGTGGATCGGGCGACGTAGCCCCCGCGAAAACGCGATTCGCTGCCGTTGCGCTGGCCCACGGCGGTATTGGCCACGGCGAACACCAGCAACGTCCCATCCCGCAAGATGAGACACGCCGGCGAAGTGAATCCCCAGCGCGCCGATTCCGGCATCGCCACGGTGAGCGATTCCGGATCCCACGTTTCGCCGCCGTCGTGCGAAGCGAGAAACATGATAGACCCATCGTCGGTATGACGCAGCGCGCGATGCCGCACGTATACAGTGATCACCTCCTTGCCGCGTGAATCAATGCTCGCTTCGGAAATGAAGTTCGCCGAGTCCTTCACGATCTCGGTGATCTTCAATCCTTCCATCCGGTAGTTAGGCTTTTCCTGCGCTGCCAGTGCTGCGCCAATCATCAAGACTGATAACGATCGCAGTCTCATACAGACCCTCCTCAAAAGCAGACAGTATACCGCTTGCGAATGCGGCGGCCCGCGGCGATAATGAGAAGGCTTCGTATTGCGAAGACTCGACCGGAAGGAGACATCTATGTTCCCGATTGCACACAACCCGATGTCGAGCCTGTCCGCCGCCCGCCTCGCCTAACCGTCAGGCCGGCCGAGAACCGGCTCCGCATCGCGCTTCCCACACCCACAAACTCAGCCCTGAGCTTGCACGTCATTCGTGTGGCCATGGGCACAAGTGCGCTCTAGCGCAATAGGGAGCCCCAGTTTTGAAACATTCCGGTTTTCGCCGCGGAAAGCATTCGCGGCAAATCGATCCTGGCTTCGCGGATGCCTTATGCGGAAGCGAGCCCGACAGCCTGTCGAACGCCTGGCAGGCAGAACGTAAAGCCCGGCAACTCTGCCGGCAAGTGCAACGCGCCTTGAACCTCGCACTCGCGGGGGAAGCCTTGTTCGTTGATGACGTCATCCCCGCGCCCGATTGCGGGCGGTTACTGGTGCACGTAGCTCTTCCGCCTGGACGTGCCGTCGCGGAAGTCATGGCACAACTGCGCGAGGCCGCGCCCCAATTGCGGTCGGAAGTGGCAATGGCGATTGCGCGCAAACGCGCTCCGCAATTGTTCTTTGCGCCGGTTGTAACGGAAGGAGGCGCCGATGAGTGAAGCGGCACTCTATGCCTGGTTATCGGCGCCCATGCGCCCGGATGTGTCGGAGGCAGTGGAACGCCTCCGGCACGCGCCGGATGTACAACACGTTGCCGTGATGCCGGACGTGCACCTGTCATCCGACATTTGCGTCGGTGTGGCTACGGGCACCACTCATCTGCTCTATCCGCAAGCCGTGGGCGGCGATATCGGATGTGGCATGTTGGCCGTTGCCTCGAACCTCCATGCACCGGCACTGCGCGATGCCTCCCGTGCAGGCAGAGTCCTCGCTGCGCTTGGCCGTGACATTCCCGCACGGCGGCGCAACCGTCGTGAACGGATCTCGCAACCGCGACTGCTCATCGAAGGTACGCTCAGTCATCCGCTTTTGGAGGCGATTCGCCGTGGTGAAGGCGAACTTGAGTTCGCCACGCTCGGCAGCGGCAATCACTTCATCGAACTGCAATCGGATGAAGACGAGCGGTTGTGGCTGATGATCCACAGCGGGTCACGCGCGTTGGGCCAGGCGATTCACGCCCATCACCTGGCGCGCGCTCAGCCGGCCGCACCGCGCCTCCGTGCCATCGATGCTGCAAGCGATGAAGGCGCGGCGTATCTTCATGACCTGAGCTACGCCAGACGCTATGCCGATGCTTCCCGCCGAGCCATGGCGGAAGCCGTTGGCCGCGTGCTCCAAGCCACACTCGACTGGGATGCGGCCATCACCACCGATCACAATCACGTTCTCAGCGAATTCCACATGGGCCGCCCGTATTGGGTGCATCGCAAAGGCGCGGCGCGAGCGCTGCTGGGCGAACCTGGAGTGCTACCCGGCTCCATGGGTACGCTCAGCTTTCACGTCGAAGGCCGTGGCCACCCGCCGGCTCTTTGTTCCAGCGCCCACGGCGCGGGCCGGGCATTGAGCCGCACTGAGGCGCGAGCCAAACTCACCACACAGGACTTGCACCGCCAGATGGAAGGCGTCTGGTACGACTTTCGTCTCAGCGACAGACTGCGCGACGAAGCACCAGCGGCGTACAAAGACATCCGCGCCGTGTTGCGGGCACAAAAGGAACTCGTCAAGGTGGTCCGTACCCTGCGCCCCATCCTCAACTACAAAGGCACTTGAGGCCTGAATGTCCGCGGAGCCCCGCAACACTTACGATAAGATCGTTGGGGGGCTCCCTATGCACCGATTTTTTACCACAACGTTTGTGATGTGTTTTGTTCTGGCCGCCGGGCTGGCGCAACAGCCTGCCGCGCAGGCGCCAGCCGATCAGAAGCAGGCTCGCAGGGTCCGTACCCCGCCGCCTACGCGTGATCCCAACACACCCGGCTACGTCAAAGCCAAGGAACTCCCCGACGGCCAGGTGCCTTCTCCGAAAGAGAACGGGAACTTCATCATTGGCCCGACGCACACCCCCGCGCCCGAGATGCAGGAAAAGCCCGGCGTGCCGAAGGGCGAAGTCTTCGAGTTCACCATGGAGTCGAAGGACAGCAAGATCTACCCCGGCATCGCCCGTGAGCCTGGCACCTTCGCGCAGCCCGATCCCAACAATCCCGGTAAGGTCATCGTCAACAGCTATCCCGCCCCCTACACACGCAAGGTCGCCGTTTATGTGCCGAAACAATATGTGCCGGGAACAGTGGCCCCATTTATCGTCGGCGCTGATGGGCCGGACCGCCTCCTGTTCACCGCCCTCGACAATCTCATCGCGGAAAAGCGAGTCCCCGTGATGATTGCCATCTCCATCGGCAACGGCAGCGGCGACGCGCAAGGCAGCCAGCGCGGGCTCGAATACGACACCATGTCCGGACTCTATGCGCAGTTTGTCGAGAGCGAAGTGCTGCCGCTGGTGGAAAAGAAATTCAACGTGAAGCTGTCCAAGGATCCCGATGCGCGCGCGACCATGGGCTGCAGTTCCGGCGGCTCGGCTGCCATGTCGATGGCTTGGTATCGCACCGATCTCTATCACCGCGTGCTCAGCTACTCCGGCACTTTTGTCTATCAGCAGTGGCCCTACAATCCGGACACTCCGCACGGCGCCTGGGACTACCACGAATCCATCATCCCCAAGAGTGCGAAGAAGCCGCTGCGTATCTGGATGCACGTGAGCGACCGGGACAACCTCAACACACGGGACGACTATCACGATTGGGTCCTGGCCAATGAACGCATGGCCAAGGTGCTTGCTGACAAAGGCTATCCTTACCAGTTTGTGTTTGCCCGCAACGCCTCTCATTGCGACCGTGGAGTGAAGGCTCAGACTCTGCCACTTGCGCTCGAATACGTCTGGCAGGGCTATCGCAAGAAGTGAAAAGCCCACGCCACCGGCTGCCGCTAACGGAAAAATGGCCCAGCCCAGGCCTCACCATCCATAATGGATAGGATGCCTGAAGTTCGCACAAGGTTTGCTCCGAGCCCAACCGGCTGGCTCCATATTGGCGGCGTTCGCACCGCATTGTTTGAGATTCTGTTCGCCCACCGCCACGGTGGCAAGGCGTTGCTACGCATCGACGATACCGATCGCACACGCCTCGTGCCCGGAGCCATCCAGGGACTCATCGAAGATCTGAAATGGGTCGGCCTGCACTTCGATGAAGGACCATCGGATGCGGAGATCGCCGCCGTCGACGATTCCTACCAAGGTGGCCTCGGCATTGGCGGCCCGCATCAACCCTACGTCCAGAGCCAGCGCGCCGCGCGCTACATGGAGATTTCCGAGGAACTCATCCGCCTCGGCGTGGCCTATCGCTGCGATTGCACCGCTGAGCGCCTGGAAAAGGAACGCGAAGAGCAGACCGCGCGCAAGGAGATGGTCGGTTACTCCGGTTATTGCCGCAATCGCAATGTCCCGGCTGACGCGCGTCACGTGGTGCGTTTCATCATCCCCGCGGATCGCTCCGTCGTCCTGCACGATGCGGTCAAAGGCGAAGTGCGCTGGGACCAGATCATCCTCCGCGATCCGGTGCTGATGAAGAGCGACGGCTATCCCACCTATCACCTGGCCACGGTGGCCGACGATCACGACATGCGCATCTCCCATGTGCTCCGCGCCGATGAATGGCTGTCCACGGCGCCTCTGCATCTGCTGCTGTTCGAAGCGCTTGGTTGGGAAGCGCCCGTTTTCGCTCACCTGCCTCCTGTACTCGGGACGGATGGCAAGAAGCTCTCCAAACGTCACGGCGCTACGTTTCTACGCAACTTCCGGGAAGATGGCTACCTGCCGGAGGCGATCCTCAACTTCATGGCCCTCATTGGCTGGTCGCCTGGAGAAGGAGAAGAGCAGGAAATCTTCAGCATGGACGAACTCACCCGCCGCTTTTCGCTCGACCGCGTCAACAACGCCGGCGGTGTCTTCTCCTACGACAAGCTCAAATGGATGAACGGAGTCTACATCCGGGCTCTTGCGCCGGAGGATCTGCAATCGCGGCTGAAGCCGTTCCTGGAACAAGCCGGTCTTACCGTTGATGACGAGCGCCTTCGCCGCATCACGCCGCACATCCAACAGCGGCTGGAGCTGCTGCCCGATGCCAAGCCACTCGTCGAGTTCCTCTTCAAGGAAAAAATTGAGCGCGACATGGGCTCCATGCTGAAGAAGGGCATGGATGCGCCCACGGCCGCACGCATTTGCCTGCGCGGTGCAGAGGCCCTCGGTGCGCTCGAAACCTTCGATGCCGCCTCCATCGAAGCGGCGCTGCGCAAGCTAGCCGAAGAGTTCGGTCTTGCCGTGGGTCCTGTGTTTTTGGTGGTGCGGATCGCCGTTACGGGGCAGAAAGTCACGCCGCCGTTGTTTGAATCGGTCTACGCGCTCGGCCAGCAGGCGGCGGTTGCCCGTCTACAGGAAACCGCCCAACTGCTTGGCTGAAAACTACGACGATTTCTTTTCGATCTTCGCCCAGGTATCGCGCAAACCCACGGTCCGGTTGAACACCATCTTCTCCGCCGTGGAGTCTTTGTCCACGCAGAAATAGCCGATCCGTTCGAACTGATACCGTGTACCCGCTGCCGCACCCTGTACGCTCGGCTCAACCTTGGCCGTGCGCAATTCGAGCGAATCCGGATTCAAGGTCGAAAGGAAATCGACATTCTCTTCCAGATCATCGCCCTCGGCGCGCCGTAACAGATCGTTGTAGAGCCGCACCTCGGCATCCAGCGCATGCGCTGCCGACACCCAATGAATGGTCGACTTTACCTTGCGTCCATCGGGGGCATTACCGCCCTTCGTGGCCGGATCGTAGCTGCAGCGGATCTCCACCACTTCGCCAGTGGCCGGATCCTTCACCACGCCGGTGCATGTCACCAGGTAGCCATAACGCAGGCGCACTTCCTTGCCCGGCGACAGGCGGTAATACTGCTTGGGCGGGTTCTCGCGGAAGTCGTCGCGTTCGATGTAGAGCACTTTGGAGAACGGAACCTTGCGTGTGCCGGCGGAAGGGTCTTCCGGGTTATTCACCGCCTCCATCTCTTCCACAAGATCGTCAGGGTAATTCTCAATGACTACCTTCACCGGATCGAGCACAGCCATGACGCGCGCCGAACGTGCGTTCAGATCTTCGCGTAGAGAGTGTTCCAACAGCCCGAATTCGATGATGCCGTTCGTCTTCGATACGCCGATCCGGCTGCAGAACAGGCGCAACGCCTCGGGGCTGTAGCCGCGCCGCCGCAGGCCGGAGATCGTCGGCATGCGCGGATCGTCCCAACCCGATACCAGGCCTTTTTCCACCAGCATCAGAAGCTTGCGCTTGCTCAGCACGGTGTTGGTCAGGTTCAACCTGTCAAACTCAATCTGCTGCGGATGATGAATGCCCAGCCGGTCGACATACCAGTCGTACAGCGGCCGGTGATCTTCGAACTCCAGCGTGCAGATGGAGTGCGTGATGCCTTCAATCGAATCGCTTTCCCCGTGCGTGAAGTCGTACATCGGATAGATGCACCACTTGCTGCCCGTGCGATGGTGATCGGCATGCAGGATGCGGTACATCACCGGGTCGCGCATGTTGAAGTTCGGCGACGCCATGTCGATCTTCGACCGCAGCGTGCGCGAACCATCGGGGAATTCCCCCGCGCGCATGCGCTCGAATAGCTCCAGGTTCTCTTCCACCGAACGGTTGCGATAGGGGCTTTCCTTGCCCGGCTCGGTAGGCGTGCCGCGATACGCGCGCACCTGCTCCGCCGTCAGGTCGCAAACATAGGCGTCGCCTTGTTTGATCAACTGTACCGCCCACTCATACAACTGGTCGAAATAGTCCGACGCGTAGAACAGCCGGTCGCCCCAATCAAATCCCAGCCAGCGGACGTCCTCGATGATGGATTCGACGTACTCGGTCTCCTCCTTGCAGGGATTCGTATCGTCAAAGCGGAGATTGCATTCTCCGCCGAACTCAATCGCCAAGCCGAAGTTCAGGCAAATGGACTTGGCGTGGCCGATATGCAGGTACCCGTTTGGTTCGGGAGGAAACCGGGTGCGAACACGCCCGCCAAACTTACCGCTCTCGTTATCTTGAAGAATGATATCCCGGATAAAATTGGAAGGCCGCACTGCTTCGCTGACCGCGGGACCACTCTTGGTTTCTCCATCAATGGACATAAATATTAGTATAGCTTTTGAGGTGTCATGCCCCCGTTGAAGACGCTGTTATTGCTCGCTCTCGCCGCCATCGCTCCGTGCGAGGGAGCCTCCTATCACCGCGCCCAAATCGTCATTGGAGCCCAGGCCGGAGACTTGGAACGCAAAGTGGCGGCACTGCTGGCGGAGCGCATCAGTGAGCCTTCGCGGATCGATGCGCGCGTGGTTGAGGAGTCCACGCAATCCCCAGCCCCGTTCACCATCCTGCTGGGAATGCCGGAGCACCATGAGAAACTCCGCTCGGAGATGGCCGCCCGGCGCATCAAGCCTCTCACGGCGCTTGCCCCTGGAGCCGAAGGCTTCCTGCTGCAGACCGTGAGGGAAGGGAAGTCCACTGTGCTTCTCGCCGCCGGCATCGACCCGCGCGGTGTGCTTTACGCCGCTGGTGAGATTCTGCGGCGCATGGTGATCCGCGAATCCGCCTTCGAGTTTCCTGATCCGCTCACCGTTCGCACAGCCCCCGCTTTCGAAGTACGCGGCACGCAGTTCGGACAAAGCGGTGTTGCCATCACCAAAGGGAAAGTGCGCCGCTGGACGGAGCAGGAGTTGCGCCGCAAGGTCCTCGACTTCGCCCTCGCCGGCATGAACACCATCGAAGTGGGTGAGAACATCACCACGGAAACCCCCATCTACAAAGTGGCCCGCGAGTTCGGACTCAAGACGCTCATCCACTACGGGCCGAATGTGGGCGACGGCCCCCCCGAATGGCGCGCTTCGGAATCCATCGGCCGGCAAGGCTATCTCTGCCCATCCGTGGCCCCGGCTCGCAAAGCCTTGCTGGAGCGCTGCGAGCAGCATTTCAAAAACAAGCCTTTCGTCGATTACGTCCGCTTCGTCGGCGGCGATGGAGGCGGCTGCGAGTGCGACCGCTGCCGTCCCTACGGCGGTGTCTATATCCGCCTATGCGAAGACATGGCGAAGATCATTCGACGCTATCATCCGGAAACCCAATTCTTCGCCACCAATCAGAAGTTCGATAACGACGGCGACAACGCGATCTTCCGCTACCTGCGCGAGCAGCCGCGCGACTGGCTTCGGGCCTTCTGCTACGGCCCCGGCTCCGATGCCATGAGTTGGCAGCCGGGCCATCGCCAGACGCATCGTATGGACCTGTTCCAGTACCCCGGCTTCGGCCCTCCCGGCCGCTATCCGATGGAGATTCTCCACGAACTGCCTCCGGGGCAGGACTTGGTCTTCTTCAATGAGCTCACGCACTGGCGGTACGCCCAGAACGCGTTCATTCAGATGTATCCCCGCGCTGACCGCAACGGCGACCAGCCACCGCCATGGAACCACTGGCTCTATGAACGTCATCCCGACCCCGCACTGAACATGGTGTATGACCGGCTCAGTTTCTTCGCCTGGCCGCGCTACTACCACTGGTTCTTCAACCAGGTGATGCGCTACGGCATCGGCGATGTGACGCACTCCAGCGGCACGCAGGATCACTTCAACCAGTGGATGTGGCAGCGCCTGCTGTGGGCGCCGCAGACCACGGTGGAGGACGCAGTGGCCGAATATTCCCGCGTCTGGTTCGGTCCCGAAGCCGCCCCGCTCATGTCCGATGCCATCTTCCAACTGGAGCAGAACCTCGCGGAAAAGCCCGGCGTCTCCATCAGCGCCCGGGACGGCTTCGATCGTTACTACAAACTAGTGGCCGATGCTGGACGCAAGATGCCGCCCATGGTCATGAAGACCAGTTGGCTCTGGCGCGAGCATATGCAGAAAGCAGCGTTGGACAAACACATCCAACTCAACGTTCGCCAGCAGGAGGCGATACAGAAGCGTGTGGAAGCCGCGGTTCGTGCCGGCGGTTCCGACCGCGCCATCGACCGCGCACTGGCTCTACTCAACGAGCAGAGGGAAAGCCCCGAGATGGCAGCGCTCCGGCGCGAAGCGGGCCGTCTCGGCGAAGAGAGCAACGCGCTCTACGGTGTGCGCAGCGAAGGCTTCTTCAACCTCGATCATGACTTCATCGGCCTCGGCTGGTTGAAGCGCCAATTGGAGCGCGCCCGCAAAGCCACCGGGGAAGAGCGTGCCGAGTTGCTGCACATGATTACGGATTACGAAGACCCCGGAGAGGGTGGCTTCTACGACGATGCAGGAACGCTCGATCGCACCCCTAATATCGTGCGGGGCTATCCTTTCGACTTCGGCCAGCCGTTCGTGCCGGAGATGCTCTGGGAGAGCAATCGCGTCAGCCAGAGAACTATGCACTACACGCAGGATGAGGACCAGGGCATCACGTTTCACTACAAAGGGCTCGATGCATCGGCGCGTTACCGCATCCGCTTCACCTTGGTGCGCCCCTGGTATCAGGAGCGCTACCGCTTCCGCATGCCGCAGAAATCAGAAACGATTTATGCCGGCGATCAAGTGCTGGCGCGCGATCTGGAGATTCCGGAAAAGATCAGCGACTTCTTCACCTTCGACATACCGCCTTCCGCAATCAAGAACGGCGAACTGATCGTCCGGTTCGACCGTGCCGCCGATGTGGCCCGAGGCGATCGCGTGGAGCGCGAAGTCTGGCGCAACAGCGGTGGTTGGGGGACCATTGTCTCTGAGGCGTGGCTGATGAAGAAGAAGTAGGGGGCAGCGTCAGAGGAACAGGTCCGCCGGCACGTGAAACCGCTCCGCCAACTTCTTTGCCTGTGCCTTGCTGATCGCACGCTTCCCGCTCACAACCTCTGACGCGATTCCGCGTGATCTGAAGATATCGAGCAAATCCTTTTGAAGCAATCCGTGTTCTTCCATCAGGCCCCGCAGGCGGCTGTCTGGAGTGGATCCCTCCAGCTTGTAGTGCGCTTCTTCGAACGCTTCAATGAGTACGGTCAGCAGTTCGTAGTATTCCAGTTCCTCAGGACTGAGTTTGTCATAGCGCTTGTCCAATTCGCTCAGTTCCTGAATCAGCCGCTCGTTCTCTTCCGGCGTACGGATCACTGTGGGCAATTTACGCGCAAGAAGTCGGCCATACCTCTTCGGGTCCACCTCGATTAAGGAGCTAATCATTGCCGCCAGCCCATGTGTCAACCGGGTCCGTATCGCTCACTCCCCCAACAAGTGCAGCACCACGCTCCGCCGGTGCCCCATCTCCCGGTGCTCAAACACGTAAATCCCCTGCCAGGTCCCCAACGCCAGTTCCCCCGCAATCACCGGTATCGAAAGTTGCGTCATCGTCAAAGCCGCCCGGATGTGTGCCGGCATATCATCCGGCCCCTCGATCGTATGCCGGTACAGTTTCGGGTTATCCGGCACCAGCTTCTGAAAGAAATCCGCGAGATCCAGCACCACGTCCGGATCCGCATTCTCCTGCACGGTCAACGAAGCCGAAGTATGTTGCAGGAACACGGTCAGCAGCCCCGTGTTCAATCCGCACTGCCGCACCCAGGCCTCAATCGGCCGGGTGACGTTATACAAGCCCTTGCCGTCGGTGCGGACATCCACTCGATGAGTGAACTGCTTCATTCCACCGTGACGCTCTTGGCCAAATTACGGGGTTGATCCACGTCGCAGCCCCGGCGCACTGCGATGTGATACGCCAGCAACTGCAGGGGGACAATCTCCAGAATCGGCAGCAGCAGTTCGTCCGAAGGCGGCACCCAGAGCACTTCGTCCGCCATCTTCCCGATCTCTTCCTCGCCCTCACAGGCTACCGCTAGCACCATGCCGCCGCGAGCCTTCACTTCCTGGATATTGGAAAGCGTTTTCTCATACAGCACCTTGCTCATTGGATTGCCGGGATCGCGCGTGGCAATCACCACCACGGGCAGATTTTCGTCGATGAGCGCATTTGGCCCGTGCTTCATCTCGCCTGCGGGATACCCCTCGGCGTGGATATACGAAATCTCCTTCAACTTCAGCGCGCCTTCCAGCGCGATCGGAAAATGGATCCCCCGCCCGAGGAAGAGGAAGTCCGTCGCCCGGAACAGCTTCTTCACCAGGTCTTCATGAATCGGATCGGTGTGCAGAATCTGTTCCAGCTTCCCGGGAATGTGGATCATCTCCTCCATCAGCCGTTCCGATTCCGCCGCCGGCAACTTTTCCCGCACCTGCCCGAGATACATGCCCAACAGAAACAGCGCCGTCAATTGCGATGTGAACGCCTTGGTCGAAGCTACGCCGATCTCCGGCCCGGCATGCGTCAACAGAGCCCCCGAAGCCTCGCGTGTGATCATCGAGCCCAAAACATTACAAATTGCCAATGTTTTTGAGCCCTTCTGCTTCGCCTCGCGCTGCGCCGCGAGCGTGTCTGCAGTCTCTCCCGATTGCGAAATCAGCACCGTCAACGTGCGCGAGTCCACGATCGGATCGCGGTAGCGAAATTCGCTGCCGTAGTCGACGTCAACATGAATCCGCGCCAGTTTCTCGATCATGAACTTCCCGGCGAGCGCGGCGTGCCAGCTTGTCCCGCAAGCCACAATTCGCACCTGGTCAAAAGAGCGGAACTCGGCGGGGCTGATGTCCATCTCATCCAGAAACACTCTTCCCGATTCCTGCCCGAATCGCCCCAGCATGGTGTCCCGTACAGCGCGCGGCTGCTCAAAGATCTCTTTGAGCATAAAATGCTTGTAGCCGCCCTTCTCCGCCATGATCGGGTCCCACAAAATGTGCGACACCTGGCGCTTGATGGGCTTCATATGGAAATCCATCAGGTGGACTCCGTCCGGAGTCACCACCGCCAGATCCCCATCGGCCAGAAAGAACATATCGCGCGTGTGGCTCAACAACGCCGGTACGTCCGACGCCACAAAGTATTCCTTGTCCCCCAGGCCCACCACCACCGGCGGTCCGGAACGTGCCGCCACGATTTTGTTGGGGCTCGATTTGGCCATGATCGCCAGCGCGAACACCCCTTGGATCTCACGGCACGCCGCGGCCACGGCTTCTTCCAGCGAAACGCTCGCATAGTGGCTTTCAATCAGATGCGCCACCACTTCCGTATCCGTTTCCGAAACAAAGCGGTGCCCCGCGGCCTCCAGCCGGTGTTTCAGCGTGAGATAGTTCTCCACGATACCGTTATGCACGACAACGATATCGCCCTTGCTGTCGCGGTGTGGATGCGCGTTCTCCTCTGTTGGCCGCCCGTGCGTGGCCCAGCGGGTGTGGCCGATGCCGAACGAGCCGTCCACCGGTTTGTTGCGGATGGCTTCTTCCAGGTTGCGCAGTTTCCCCGATGCCCGGCGGATTACCATCTCGCCGGCGTCATCGAGGACCGCGATTCCAGCGGAATCGTAACCGCGATATTCCAGGCGGCGCAGACCATCCAGAATGATAGGGACGGCTTTGCGCTCCCCGATGTAGCCCATGATTCCGCACATATTGCTCCTCTTCCTTCGGAAGATTGGCGAAAGTTGTTTAGAGTTGCTCGACGCGGAACTCTTCGATCACCGGATTCGTGAGCACTTCGCGGGCAATTTGTTCCACTTCCGTCTGGGCGTTGGCCCCGGCGGCTTCATCTACCTGGATATCGAAAAACTTCCCTTGCCGCACCGCGGCGATCGATCCATGGCCGTGGCTGCGCAACGAAGAACAAATAGTCTGGCCTTGCGGGTCGAGCACGCTCGGCTTCAAGGACACGTGAACGCGAAATCTCATCCCTCTATTGTACGAGGCCGGCGCCCTCAGGCTACTGGTGCACGGAGAACTGCGCCTGCGGCGGATTCATCTTGATTTCCACCGTTTGCTCATCCTGGTTCAATTCGTACACGTTACCGAAGGTCTGGAAGCCCTTGGCGATCACCTGAATTCGCACTTTGCCCTGAGGAATGGGCGGCAGTTTCGCCACACCCTCCTGGTTGGTGCGTGTCTCCCAGTGCGTCCGGACCTTCTTGCCGAGCTTCGCAATAGAGCGTCCTTCGACGAAATCCAGCACCACGCTCGCCCGGTCAATCGGCTTGTCTTTCAATGACTTGATCTCCACCCTCAGCGTGGTCATGGGCGGATCGGCCAGCAACGGCAGGCATAGAAACACGGCGAGGCACAGGATTCGAGTGCGCATGGTCCTATTTTAATATGCTTTCGCCCGGCGCCTCCATTCAGGCGCTGCGCAGCATCTCATCCCAGGTGATTTCGCGTTTCGTCTCAATGGCCATCCGGCCCATGATCGCCGTCAGCGTGCTCTCCACGGACGTCTTCGTCATGTCCAGAGCTTCGCCTGCCAGAACCCCTTTGAAGAAGATTGCCGTCGCCTCGCCGGTGATATCGGAAATCGACTCTTCCTTCTCCATCAGGCTTGTGTCCCGCAGATCGTCGGCGCTTTTGAACCGCACATCGGGAGTCATTCCGTGCAGCTTCATATAGCTGCGGGAAGTCTCCAGCATCCCGCGCGATCCGTAGAACTGCTCCTTCACGTCACGGTAGCCGGCCGTGTGCTTAATTGAGATCAACCAGCCTTCCAGCCCACCCGGGTACGTGTAGATCACGTCGTGGTGATCGGTCCCCCAATCGCCATAGGCCAGCGGATAGCGGAGCCCGCCTCGTCCCACCGCGCTGAGCGGATGCACGTCCTTGGCAAACCAGTTGATGGTGTCGATGCCGTGGCAATCCTGTTCCACAATCGGCCCGCCGGAAAGCTTGTTCCAACTGGCCCACCGCCGCAACTTCTGCTCATCCGCCGGCAGATCGAGGTATTGCGGATTGTCCTTCACTGGAGGCAGGTACCCCAGCACCCAGTAGCTCATCATCAGCTTCATCTCGCCGATCTTGCCGCTGGTCAGGTAACTTCGCGCCTTTAGATACTGCGAACTGAACCGCTGCTGAAACCCGAACTGGATGCGCTTCTTCGGGTCACGCTTCTCCCAGGCTTTCAGGATCCGCTTGCACCCCGCCACATCCGCGCCGGCCGGCTTTTCACAGTACACATGCTTCTTTGCTAGCACCGCGGCTTCAAAATGCTCCGGATGCAGGAACACAGGGGTCGCAATCAGCACCGCGTCCACGTTCGGATCGCCCAGCAGTTTGTGGTAATCGCGATACACCGTGGCTTTGTCAGCGCCGGGTATCTTTGTTTTCGCCCCGTCAATGCGATCCGCGTACTTGTCGCAGATCGCGGTGATCCGGGCACTCGAATCTTTTGCCATCAGCGTGCCGACATACTGCCCGCGGCCGCCGGTTCCAATAATCCCGAAGCGTACGGCGGAGTTTGCCTGTGAGCCAAATGCGGTTGCAGAACTAAGGATAAGGGGTGCGTTCTTGACGATCGTGCGACGGTCCATGACGAATGAATCTCCTTATGAAGACTACCCGCCGCAAGTGCCCCGGCTTGCCCTGCGCGCGACGTGCCGAGACGTGGGATCGAGCGGCGAGAGCGAAAGTAATTATATTTTGAGACTACTCCATTCCAGCCGCAGGAGAAATGACCCCGGTTTTCCGCAGGTCCCGCATTTCAGGTTATGGATACCTACATCAAGCGTATTTGCGGCCTGTTGATCGCCTCGTGCGGGCTGAGTCTCGGCACGCCAATCGGTGGCCTCGACCTCGTCTCGTCGTCCAGCACCTTCGAAACCAACGGTACTGTCTCCAACCCGCTTCCCTTCTACGGCTGGGTGAACACCTCCGGCACGGCGCGAGTCTTCGACTGGAGCACCTCGCTTAACGGCGCCATGATCGGCACCACCGCCTACGGCAATTACGAGGTGCTGTACGACACCGGCGTTTCCGTGCAACCCAACATGGTGTACACGCTGAGCGTGGATATCGGTTACATCGCGGCCCTCACCGGCGGGAACTCCGGCTACCGGCTGGAAGTGGGGAGCGTAGACGGACTGCTCAACTTCACCCCCTTCGCTACTGTAACGGGAACTGTTTCCCGCCTGGCAGACATGGCCCTCACTGGTTTTTCCGGTTCCGCCACGGTCACCGCTACCACAGGGTCGCTCGTGAACTCCGATACGATGGCCGTGCGCTGGGCACAAATCAGCACTCTCGGAAGCCCATTCTCCGATTACTTCGGTTTTGACAATGTGCTGCTCGATGCTTCGCCAACGCCGGAACCGCTGACCGTGCTTTCCACGTTGGCCGGCCTCGGCCTTCTGGCGCTTCGCCGCCGAACCTAAGCCAGCCCGCTCAGCACGCCCGTGCTGTCGCCGAAGGATTCCTGTTTGATCCCCATGCGGTGCAGCATCGACAAATGCAGATTGCAGAGCGGCGTCTTCTTTTCAAACCGGACGCGCCGGCCTGGTTTCAACTGGCCTTTGGCGCGCCCGGCCACAATCGTCGGCAGATCTTCCGGATCGTGCCGGTTGCCGTCCTTCAACGTCGCCCCAAACAAAATCATCGAGCTGTCCAGAACAGACGTGTTGCCTTCCTTCAGCCCGCGCAGCTTATTCAGGAACCACGCCATCTGCTCCACGTTCCAATTGATGATCTTCTCGTACTGTGTGCGCGTCTCCGGAATATCCCGATGATGCGACAGTCCGTGCCAGTTGCCCTTTACTCCCGGCAGGAACGAATAATCCTGCGAGCTCTGTGCATCGCCGATCATGAACGTCGCAATCCGCGTCGTGTCCGTCCAGAAGGCCAGCACCAGAATCTCCATCATCAGATGCAAATGCTCCTTGTGTTCCGTGGGAATTCCCGGCCCAGGCCGCTCGAACGCCAGCTTCTCTTTGTTGATCCACCGCCGTTGCGGCTTGGATGCAATTTCCAGCCGCCGCTCAATGGACCGCACCGATTCGAAATACTCATCCAGCCGCGCCTGATCATCCTTGCTGCCCTTTGACCTCAGGGACTGGGCCTGATCCCGCACAATATCCAGCACGCTGGAATCATCGCCCGACACGCGCGACTTTCCACTGCGGAACAGCCGGTCGAATGCCGCCTGCGGAACAATTTCTTTGGGCACAGGAGTGTTCGGATCGGCCCATGACAGGAACGAGCCGAGAGCGCGAGGGAACCCGCCGCCTGCCGTGTCGATGCCCGTCCGCGGCGGATCGAGCCCCAATTCGAGCGATGGAAGTGGCGTCTCATGCCCGACGTTTCGAGCCATCATCTGATCCACCGTCGTCCCGCCCGAATCCAGATCGCCGCCCGTGGTGCGCTCCACGAATCCGCCGGAAAGCCAAGCCGGCACCTTCGGCCAATGCCCGTTGCGGCCGACTGAGTTCTTATTCCACAAATTCTCGAGCAGCAGAATTTCACTCTTCAGACTCTCGAACGGCTTCAAATGCGGCGTAATCTCGAAGTCCTCGCCATCGCCGGGCGGTGTCCAATGGTCCGGCCGCACGCCATTGGGCATGAAGAAGAAGGCGGCTCGCAATGGCGGCTCGGCCAAGGCTTCCGATACCTTCACCGGCGCACCCGCCGAGATCGACTCCAGCCACGGCACCGACATCGCGGCGCCCACGCCACGAAGCAATGTTCTACGGGTAAAGGTCTTCGATTTCGCCATGATTTTCCGCGCTAGCCCTTGCGATCAGCCTATCACTTTTCTCCCAACAACCGGCGCGGCGCCTTCTTGGATGGCGCGTGCGACGATTGCATCGCTTCCGCTCCCCCTTGCGTATTGCGGAACGGCACACTCAGCACCACTTCACGAATCAACGCCCGCGCGCTGTAATTTTCCCGCTTCAACACATCGCCAATTCGCTGAATCGTGCAGTGGTCGCGATCGTGAATCCCGCGGCCCAACGCGTAACCCAGCACTTTGCCCGTCATATGCCGGGTGAAGTCATCCTTCCGCTGCATCAGCAATTCCCGTAGTTCCGCCGCGCCATTAAACTTCTCACCCGAAGGCAGAACGCCCGTCGCATCCACGGGCTTGCCGTCGACGTCGCTATCGCGCCACCGGCCCATCCAGTCAAACTGCTCCAGGCCGAGCCCAATCGGGTCCATCAGATTGTGGCAGGCCGAACAGGTAGCATCCGCTCGATGCCGCGCCAGAATCTGCCGCACTGTGAGTCCTTTGTCCGATTTCGCGGCTGCCTCCAGCGGCGGCACATCCGGCGGCGGAGCCGGTACCGGAGTCCCCAGGAGCGTATCCAACACCCAGGCGCCGCGCAGCACCGGGCTGCCCTGCTTGTAGTGCGACGTCATCGCCAGCACCGAGGCAAATCCAAGCACACCCGCGCGCCGGTTGTCCGGCCACTGCACCTTCACGAACGCATCTCCGGCCAAGCCCTTCACTTTGTCTTCCACCTGGTAATACTTCGCCAGCCGCTCCGTGAGAAACGTGTAGTTTCCGTTGATCAAATCGAGTAGAGAACGGTTGTCGTTCAGGATGTGCTGGAACACCAGCACCGGCTCCTGTCTGAGATCGGCCGCGACCTCCGGTGTATAGAAATGTTGCAACTCGGTGAGCAGCGGCACCGCCCGTCCACCGATCTCCTGCGTGCCCAGCCACTGCCCGATGAACGCACTGGCGAAGGCACGCGACCGCGGATCATCCAGCATACGGTCCACCTGCGCCCGCAGCACCTGTGGATCCTGCAGCCGGTTCTGCGCCGCCAGCGTCAGCAACTCCGTGTCAGGCGATGTCGCCCAGAGGAAATACGAAAGCCGCGAGGCAATATCGTAAGAATCGAGCGGCACAATCGCGGCATCCGCTGTGCGCTTCTCTGCCTTGAATAGAAAACGTGGGGAAACCAGCACCGCCCGCAGCATCAGCTTGACGCGTTCTTCGTAGGGATCGCCACGCTCGGCTGCCTTATCGTACAAACCAAGGAACCGGTCCACTTCCGCGGCTTCCACTGGCCGGCGATACGCCTTGGGCAAAAACGAAGCCAGCAGCTTGCGCGCCGCCGTGCGTGCTTCCACCGGATACTCACCGGGCTCCTGGCCAAACAGCCGCTGATGCAATGCCCGTTTCTCCGGGGATGGCTCGGTCGCGGTTTGTTCCACGATGAAGCGATAGAAATGCACCGGCTCATCACCCATCACCGCTTCCACTTCATGCGCGCCGCGTTCCAGCGTCACCACCTGCCCGCGCGCCGTCGGCCCGCCATTGCGGTCGCGCCCGTAGTTCATCTTGCCCACCACCGCTCCGTCCACCTTCAGTTGAATATCGAACGGAATTTCGCGTGGCCGCTCCACGGATACGCGGATGCTGTACTTGTCTTCTGAGTAGACAGAAAACTTCACTAACACAGCTTCCCCCGCCTTCAACATCCGGCCCGGCTTTCCATTCGGCAGTGCGCCTGCCGGTGGTGGCGACACCTCACCATCGGCAAAAACACGGTTATAAGAAGGAGTCACAATCACCCGGTCCAGCGCTTTCCCCGCCGCTTCCAGATAACGCTCCAGCATGATCGGGGGAACGTACAGTGTCTCGCCGTTGGTATCAAACCCAGCTCCGGCGGATTCATCGGCCGGAAACAGATCACTCACGGTGAGATCGACGCCCAGTAATTCGCGAATCGTATTCTTATACTCGCGCCGGTTCAGTCTGCGCGGAGCCACCGCCCCCGCGTAGTCTCCGGCATTGCACGCCGTATCGCGCAGCAGCGTATCCACCCATGCCGATACACGCAACCGGTCGTCCTCAGTCAGCTTCGATGCCATCGGCGGCATCGTGCGATTGCGCATCTGCGCCGCTACGCTCCGCCACATCCCGCGCTTTGCCTGGATATCCTCAACACTCTGAGCCTTGAGAAAATCCACGCGGTTCTTCGGATTCGATGGATTGTGGCATCCTGCGCAATTCTGCTCCAGCACCGGCCGGATGGACGACGTGAACTCGTGCGCGGAGTCAGCGCCGAACAGAGCAATCGCAAGGAAGGGAAGCAACTTCACAATGCTCCCCATTATATTCGCTGTGCTGATTCCGGTTCCGCCTCGCTTCTACCTTCCAGTACTCTACTTTCCTTGCGGCGTAAGTAGTGCAGGATCGGCGCCGTCGCCACCGTTGTCACCAGCGCCATGATCACGCACATCGCAAACAAGGTCGGCGAAAGGATGCCCAGATCTAGGCCGAGATTCAGCACAATCAGCTCCATCAATCCGCGTGTATTCATCAATACACCGATCGATGCGGCGATGTTCGAGTCCAGCCCGGTGAAACGTGCCGCTAGGTAGCTGCCACCAAACTTGCCCACGGACGCAAGCAGAATAATCACACCGCAATACATCCAGTGTTCGAAGCCCTGCAGCAGGCCGATCTGTGTTCGAAGGCCCGTGAAGGCGAAGAAAGCCGGGAGCAGCAGCACCACCACCGTATCTTCCAGCTTTCCGCGAATCTCCGCAGCTACCATCGAATCATGCGGAATGATTGCGCCCAGCAGGAAGGCGCCGAATAGGGCATGAATCCCGATCCATTCCGTCGTGAGCGCGCACACCAGCAACGCCATGAACACGATCGCAACCCCGCCCTGCGTCAACTTGCCTCTTGACTCCTGGAAGCGAACCAGACGAAGCACCAACGGGCGCAGCGTCACCATCGTTCCGATAAAAAGAATGGTCAATACAAAGGGCAGTACGGCTCTTTCGGGCGCAGCCTGGGCCACACTCGACAGCAGAGCCAGCAGGCACCACGCCGTCGCATCGTCCACCGCCGCGCAAGTAAGCGCAAGGACCCCGATTCTCGTTCGTTGCATCCGGCTATCGGTCAAAATCCGCGCCAGCACCGGAAATGCCGTCACAGACAATGCGATGCCAAGGAACAGTGAGAAGATGGCGAAAGACACACCCGGCCCGGCGTACTTGGTGTACATCCACAGTGCTGCTGTCGAGCCCAGCAGAAACGGCGCAGCGATGCTGGCATGCGAAATTGCCACTGAACTGTGACTCCCCTGCCGCAGCAGATCCGTGTTCAACTCCAGCCCGACGAGAAACAGAAACAGGATGACGCCGACCTGCGCCAGCACATTCAACAGCGGGGTAATTTCGGAAGGGAACAGCAGCGCCGCTGCCTCCGGCCACACCTGGCCGAGCAACGATGGGCCCAGCGCAATGCCAGCTACCACCTCACCGATCACGGCGGGCTGATGAATCCGCCGGAAAAGCCAGCCCATCAGCCTGGCCAGCGCGATGATCAGTAGCAGCGCCAGCAGAACATGGGGAAGCACTTCAAGCCGCGACGCCACTGGCTTCGATACCGCCGCCGCGCTGCCGCTCGCGGAAGGGAGTTGACGCCCCGCGGTCAGAACCCAAAAGAATAGCCCAATGCTGCCGCCCAGCATCAGTAGGTATGCCCCTACGCGCCGCAACAACGTTACTTCCCTCGCTCTATGCAGTGATTCGCCACCTCTCCACTCTACAACTCGGCGGGAATGACCTCCAGTGCATCTCCGGTCTCCAGCCCTTCTTCCACTTCAGCCGAGCCGAAATGGGGCGTCCCCGATGGAACCTGAAACACCGGAAATCCCACGCGAGTGGTGAGTGGCATTCTGGCCGCCATGCCCCGGCGGGCCAGTTCCGAAAGCGCCACACCGACCGAAACACCACGGGCATTCGCGAGTGCTCGTGCCGCATTCAAAACATCAGGTTCGATATCGAGTGTTGTGCGCATCCTGATTCTATTTGATCTCAAATCTGGTTTTCGATGTAGTGATACGCCACCCCAACCCCTTCAAACCCGATCCCCGCATACACCGCCCGAGCCTCATCCGTTGCCGCCGTCAGCCACACCAGGTCCCCGCCGCGTTCGAAATGATCCCGTACCAGCGCACTGCTCAGCGTTGCCGCCACTCCCCGCCGCCGCGCCTTCGCCAGCGTCCCCACTCCAGCCAATTCACATAACGTCGTCCACGGCTGTGTCGATCCAACCCCTACATCCTCGCCATCCAGCGCGGCGATCGCGCACCGCGAGAACCCGTTCTCAATCTGATGCCGCAATTGTGCAATCTCCTCCGGCGTCGCCTCCGCATCCGCATCGAACGCCGTCCGTTGCAAAACGTGAAACCGCCGTAGATCCGCTTCATTCGCCGCATCCACCATCCGCACAGTAACACCGGCGCGCTCCACTGGAGCAAACGTCTCCGCCGTGCAAGCCATCAGCGGCAAGCGCCATTGCTGCTGCAGTCCGAACGCCTCCAGCGCCTCAATCAGCCCTGGCCAGATCCCATCCACAAATTCAAATCGCAGCCGGCGCTGATGGGCATGAAACAACTCCCGTAGCCGTTCCAACTGCTCGCGAGTCTCCTCCGCCGTTCCCAGCGCCCACACTGGTACCGTGTAGTTCAGATAAATCAGATCTGTTGTCGGATCCATGCAGGCCCGAAAAGGCCCGATCTGCGTAACGGTACGCCCCAACCCCGCGGCTTCCACCGCGCATTCGGCAATCCGTAGCAGCGAACTCAAAGTGGCAAAATCTCTTCCCGGTCCGGATCGAACTTAATCCTTCTCTTCTGCAAATAAGCAATATTCGCCAAGTGCGACGCCTGCGCCGAGCGGTGCCCGATCCACACATCCCCATTCGGCAGCTTCCGCGTCTTCACGCAATCGAGGAAGTTCGCCACATGCTCGATGGTCTGCTCTTTCGGAGCCTTCACCACCACCGGCTGCGCGCCTTTTTCCGCCGACAGAAACTCGAAGCTGCTGCGCGTGATGAGAAGCTTCCCTTCCGTCCCGCACATCTCCACCGCCGCGCCTTTGATCCCCGGTGATAACGTCGCTTCAAACGTCGCAATCCAGTTGTTCGGGTATTCCAGCACCGCGTTGATCGTGTCCGGAGCCGTGCGCCCATCGGGATACGCATACACGCCGCCCGCGGCCACCGCCGACACCGGATTGTCCTGATCCATGAACATGTGCACGACATCAATCCAGTGCGTGAACAGATCCGTCACCTGCCCGCCGCCGAAATCGAGGTACGCACGGAAATTCCAATACTGCTGCGGATCGTAATCGCGCCACTTCACCGGACCCAGGAACCGAGCCCAATCGAGGTTCGACGGCTTGGTCCGCATCGACTCCGGAGCCTTCATCAAGTGCGCCCCGTTGCCATGCCACCACGTCCGCGCGAGCGTGATCTTCCCCAGCCGCCCTGACTTGATGTACTCTTCCTTCGCCTGCTTGTAATGCGACCCCGAGCGCTGCTGCATGCCCACCTGGCAGATGCGATTGTTCACCCGCGCCGCCTTCACAATCTCCGGGCCTTCTTCAATCTTCAGCGTCAACGGCTTCTCGCAGTACACGTCCTTGCCCGCGTTCAGCGCGTCAATCGCGCAGCCCGCATGCCAGTGATCCGGCGTCGCAATCAGCACCGCATCCAGTTCTTTGTACTCCAGCATCTTACGATGGTCTGCAAAGCCCTTCGCGTTCGGCGCCTTCTGCATCGCGCGGTCCACGCGTGCCGCGTACACGTCGCACACGGCCGTGACCGCCACCTCTTTGTTATCGGCGAACACTCCCATCACGTGGACGCCGCGGCCGCCACAGCCCACCAGGCCGAGGTTGACTTTGTCATTGGCGCCAAGGATGCGCGAATACGACGCCGCGCTCCAGGCGATGGCTGCCGTCCCGGCCGAGCGGAACAGGTCTCTGCGGGCAAGCTGAGCATTCTGCATAAAAGGCATTATATACTTCACATGAAACTACACTCCACCTGGGAGAGGCTATCGATGAACCGCCGCTATTTCCTTCCATCTCTTGCCGCCGGTGTCGCCGCCGGTCGAAAAGCCGTTGCCGCCAACGACAAGATCAACATCGCCGTCATCGGTGTGCGCGGGCGCGGGCGGTCCATCGCCACCAGCCTCGCCTCAATGCCGCAAGCCAATTTCGTCGCCCTTTGCGATGTGGATGACTCCGTTTACGACCGTTGCGCCACGGCTGTCGCCGAAAAGAAAGGCGCCAAGCCGCCCTTCGTGAAAGACCTGCGCAAGGTGCTCGACGACAAATCTGTGGACGCCGTATTCATCGCCACCCCCGACCACTGGCACGGCCCCGCCACCATCCTCGCGTGCGCAGCCGGCAAGGACGTGTACGTCGAAAAACCCGCTTCCCACAACCTGCGCGAAGGCCGCCTCATGGTGGAAGCCGCGCGCAAGCACAACCGCATCGTTCAACTCGGCACGCAATCCCGCAGCCGTCCTTCCACCATCCGCGCCATCGAGATCGTCCGCTCCGGCCGCATCGGCAAAGCGATCATGGCCAAGGCCTGGAACGTGCAACTGCGTGAGAACATCGGCCACAAAAACGATGGCCCGGTTCCCGCCGGCCTTGACTACGACACCTGGATGGGCCCGGCCGTCGCCATGCCCTTCAACGAAAATCGCTTCCATTATAAGTGGCACTGGCACTGGAACTACGGTACCGGCGACGCCGGCAATGACGGCGTCCATCAGATGGACATTGCCCGCTGGGCCCTTGGCGTCGACGTGCCCAATCGCGTCTCCGGCATGGCTCGCAAAATGTTCTTCGACGACGACCAACTCACGCCCGACACCATGAACCTCACTTTCGAATACGGCGACAAAGCGCTGATGTTCGAAATGCGCATCTGGAACCCCTACGGCCTCGAAGGCCAGGACAACGGCGTTGCCGTCTACGGCACTGAGGGCATGGTCCAGATCGGCCGCTGGGATCGACATTGGGGCTACCGCGTCTACGACAAGAAAGGCGCACTCGTCCAGGATGAGTCAAACGGCAAGGACCCGGAAGAGCTCTGGCACTTCCAGAATTTCTTCGATTCCATTGCCAGCCGCAAGCGGCCCAACGCCGATATCGAGACCGGTCACCAGTCCACCATGCTCTGTCACCTCGGCAACATCGTGGGACGCACCGGGCGCAATATCACCTTCGACGGCGCTAAGGAGACGATCACCGCCGATCCCGACGCCGCCCGTTACCTCAAGCGCGACTACCGCAAGCACTGGTCCACCCCGAAGGGCGCATAACCAGCCCATGCTGCGGAGAACATTTTTGCTGGCCGCTGTTTCAGCGGCGCGCCGCGACAAGGGCCGCATCGACTTCACCGAAAAGGCGCAGCCCATCACCTCGCTCCACTACGCCGACAAGTGGGGCAAGCCGTTCCTTTACCCGCTCCATAACACCAAGGGCCAAGTCATCTCCCGAGGCTGGCCCGTCGAGCCCCGCCCCGGCGAAAAGGAAGACCACGCCTGGCACCGCGGCATCTGGTGGGGACACGGCGATGTCAACAAACACGATTTCTGGCGCGAGCAAGGCCGGCAGAAGACCAGCGTCCTCGTTCCCAAGTCCGAGCCCAAGCTTCTCGCCAACGGTTGCCAGATCGATCTCGACATGCGCACGCCGTCCGGCGCCATCATCGGCACCGTGCGCGAAACTTACACGTTCCGTCTGGCCGGCGATCTCATCATCGACGCCACCATCGCCATCCACGCCGATCACAACCAACCCCTCGTCTTCGGCGACACCGATGATGGCGGCTTCGCCTTCCGACTTGCCGACGAATTCCGTCAGGACCGCGGCGCCACCCTGCTCAACTCCGAAGGCCTTCAGACGACGGAGAAAATCTGGGGCCAGCCCGCGCGCTGGGTCGACTACTCGGCGCAGATCCATGGTGCGCCCTGCGGCGTGGCGATCTTCGATCACCCCAAGAACCTTCGTCACCCCACTCGCTGGCATGCCCGCGGCTACTCCCTCTGCTCGGCCAACCCCTTCGGCCTCCGCAGTTTCACCAAAGATAAGACCGCCGACGGCAGCCATACGCTCGAAGCCGGTAAAACCCTGGCCTTCCGCTACCGCGTGCTCATCCATGAGGGAATAGGCGAACGCGCCGCGCTCGACAAAGCCTGGGCCCAATACAAATGACTCGCCGCTCACTCCTTCTCGCGCTGCTCGCACCGAAGCGCCCGCCCAACGTCATCCTCATCCTTACCGATGACCAGGGCTATGGCGATCTTTCCTGCTACGGCGCCAAAGACATCCGCACCCCCCACATCGATCAACTGGCGAAAGAAGGGATGCGCTTTACAGATTTTTACGCCGCTCCCATCTGTTCCCCGTCGCGTGCGGCCCTGATGACGGGCTGTTACCCGATGCGCGTCGGTATCCCCAAAGTCCTCAATTCGAATTCGCCTAACGGCATCCGCGATTCGGAAAAACTCCTCCCCGAAATCCTCAAAGAGAAGGGCTACGCCACGGCCATTTTCGGAAAATGGCATCTCGGCGACCGTCCGCAACACAACCCCCTGCGCCACGGCTTCGATGAGTATTTCGGGACTCCCGGCTCCAACGACATGGGCAGCAACATGGACCTCGCCGCACGCCAGGCGGGCAAAGCAGGCGTCGCCCTCATCGAAGGTGAAAAGCAGATCGAAACCGATCCCGACCAGGCCCAACTCAGCCACCGCTACACGCAACGCGCCATCCAATTCATGGAGCGCAACCGCCACAAGCCCTTCTTTCTCTATCTGCCCCACAACATGCCGCACACGCCGATTTTCGCCACCGCGCCTTTCCACGGCAAAAGCGGGCGCGGCCTCTATGGCGATGTCGTCCAGGAAGTCGACGATACCGTCGGCGAACTCATGGCTGCCGTCAAACGCCTCAACCTCGACCAAGACACCCTGGTCATCTTCTCGTCCGACAACGGCCCCTGGCTCATTTTCGGCGATCACGGCGGCTCGCCGGAGCCCCTCCGCGGGGGCAAACGGGAAGTCCTGGAAGGCGGCTTCCGAGTGCCTGCCATTTTCCGCTACAAAGGAAAAATCCCCGCCGGCCGCGTTTGCCGGGAAATGGCCAGCAACATGGACATCCTGCCCACCATCGCCAAACTCGCCGGCGGCACGCTTCCCGCGCACCCCATCGATGGCCGCGACATCTGGCCCCTGCTCGAAGGGCGCAAGGACGCCCGCACCCCGCACGAAGCGTTTTTCTACTACTACCAGGACGAACTCCGCGCCGTCCGATCGGGGAAGTGGAAGCTCATTCTTCCCCACACCGATGAAGCCGTCCCTGACCCAGCCAAGGTTGGCATGGGTGGCAAGCGCGGCGGCGTGAAATCGGTCACCTACCAGCAAGCGCTCTACAACCTGGAAGCCGATCCCAAGGAAACGAAAGACCTCGCCGCGCAAAACCCGGACATCGTAATAAAGCTCGCGGCCCTCGCTGAAACCATGCGTAGCGACCTCGGAGACTCCATCACGCATCGCAAAGGCGCTCGCACGCGTTCCTAAATCGCTGCCAATTCCGGCATAATAAAAGCGAAAGAAACCCCAATGCCGGTGATTTCGCTGTCGGTCCTCGCGCTGTTCCTCAATTCCGCCTCAGCCCAGTACACCATCCGCACCGTGGCAGGCGGAGGCCCGCCAAACAACACCCCCGCTCTTCAGGTTGCCATCGGCAATCTCGAATCCATCGCCGTCAGCGCCGCCGGCGAGCAATATATTGTGGACACGCAACGTCATCGCGTCTTCAAAGTGTCGGCCACCGGCCAACTCAGCGTCTTCGCGGGCTTGGGATTCAGCGGCTTTTCCGGCGATGGTGGCCCCGCCACGTCCGCTGCCTTGAACCTCCCGCTCGGCCTCGCCCTCGACTCAACCGGCAATCTCTACATCGCCGACGCCGCCAACTATCGTGTACGCAAAGTTTCGCCGTCTGGCGTCATCACCACCATCGCCGGCGACGGACAGCCCAAGTATTCGGGCGACGGAGGCCATGCTAGCATCGCTTCCATCTACTTCCCAACGGCCCTCGCCCTCGACACCGCGGGTAACCTCTACATCGCCGAAGCTGGCCCGCGCATCCGCAAAGTCCTCACCTCCGGCATCATTACCACCATCGCCGGCAACGGTACGTCCGGTTATTCCGGCGACGGGGGCCCCGCCGTTGCCGCTTCCTTTTCCTACACCGGCGGCCTCGCCATCCAGCCCTCCGGCGATCTTTACATCTCCGACACAGGCAACCAGCGCATCCGCCGTGTCACCCCCGCCGGCCAGATCGACACAGTGGCAGGCACCGGATCCGCAAGCTTCACCGGCGACGGCGGGCCCGCGCTGGCCGCGTCGCTCAGCCTCCCTAGCCACATCCTCTTCACCCCCACTGGCGATCTGATCTTCTGCGATGCCGGCAACCACCGCATCCGCAAAATAGCGACCGACGGCCGGATCAGTACCATCGCCGGCACAGGCGGCATCGGTTTCGCGGGCGACGGAGGCTCCGCCCTCAACGCAACTTTCTACACTCCCCGAGCACTCGGCCTCGACGCCGCCGGCAACCTCTACATCGGAGACAGCTACAACCATCGCATCCGCCGCATCACGCCAGGTGGTACCATCTCCACCATCGTCGGCAATGGCAATTTCAGTACCTCGCTGGACGGAACCCTTGCCCTCGAAGCGCAATTCAGACCATCCGGCATTACCCTCGATGCCGGTAATTGGTTCATTGCGGATGGCGAATCCATGCGCATCTTCAAAATCGGCACAGACGGCAGACTCACCACCATCGCCGGCGGTGGCTTCACCACTCTCGACGGGCCAGCCCTCATCGTCACGCTCGACTTTCCAAGTTCCACGGTGTTTGATCGCTCGGGGAATCTCTACCTCACCGAAGATCGTAACTCCATCCGCCGCATTTCCCCATCTGGCCAAATCGCCCGGGCCATCGGTGGGGGAGGCTCCGTACAATTCTCCGGCGATGGTGGCCCTGCCATCGACGCCGGCATCGCTTCCCCTGGCCGCATGGCTGTCGACAACGGCGGGAATCTCTACTTCACAGACCGTGGCAATCATCGCGTGCGCAAAGTTACCCCTGCCGGCATCATCTCCACCGTGGTTGGCAACGGCGCCCAGGGCTTCTCCGGCGACGGCGGCCCCGCCACCAACGCCGCCCTGAACATGCCGCTCGCACTCGCCGTGGACGCCGCGGGCTCTCTCTACATCGGCGACCAGGGAAACAGCCGTATCCGCAAAGTGTCCCCGGCGGGTATCATTTCCACCATCGCCGGCAATGGCAGCGCCGGATTCTCTGGTGATGGCGGCCTCGCAACCCAGGCCAATATTTTTAGCCCGCAGACGCTTGCCCTCGACCCCGCCGGCAACCTCCTCATCGCAGACACGGCAAATCACCGCATCCGCCGCATCGCCAACGGAGTCATTTCCACCATCGCTGGAGACGGCCAGCCCTCCTCCTCCGGCGACGGTGGCCCAGCCACCAACGCCTCAATCCCTTTTCCCAGCGGCCTTGCCGTCGATTCCACCGGCAATATCTACGTCACTGATTGGAGCGGTCGCATCCGCCTGCTCACGCCTACCATCACCGCCCAACCCGCGGCGCTGTCCTTCACCCCGCAGGCACCCTCCGGCACGGTCACGGCAACTTCCGCTTCCGGGTCCCCCATCGCCGCTGCCGTCACCGCAGGGTCCGCATGGCTTACCGTCAACCCCCTCACAACCGCCAGCCCAGCCACCTTCACCGTCACCGCCAACCCATCCAGTGTCCCCCTGGGAACCCACCTCGGAACCATCCGCCTCACTTCGGACGGTGTCTTTACCGACATCCCGATTGTTCTCACCAATACCTGCGCGTACTCCGTCTCGCCCGCTGGCGTCACCTTCCCAGCCAGCGCCGCCACCGCCACCATCACACTCGACACCACCACCACCTGTTCATGGAGCGCCGCAACCCTCGCCGGCTGGGTTCGCGTCAACAACCTCACACGGCCCGTTACCGGAACCGGACCCGCCACCCTGACGCTCTCCGTCGATGCCAATTCCGGCTTCGCACGTGCCACATCAGCCAGCATCGCGGGCCAAAGCATCCCCATCAACCAATCCGCCGCCGCCAACATCGGCACTGGACTGCGCTTCGTCCCTATCTCCCCCTGCCGCGTCACTGACACGCGCCTCACCGATGGCTTATTCGGAGGCCCACGGCAAACCGCCGGCCAAACGCGTAACTTCCCCATTCCCCTCAGCAACTGCGGCGTTCCGCCCACCTCCGCCGCCTACTCCCTCAACGCCACCGTTGTCCCGCAAACCACACTCAGCTACCTCACCCTCTGGCCCACCGGACAGGACCGCCCTCTCGTCTCCACCCTCAACTCCTTCGATGGCCGCATCAAGGCCAACGCCGCCATCGTGCCCGCCGGAACCAACGGAAGCATCAGCGCCTACGTCACCGACGCCACAGATCTCATCCTCGATATCAACGGCTATTTCATTGACTCCGCCGGAGCCGGTTTCTTCCCCATCGCTCCCTGCCGCATTGCCGACACGCGTCCCGACGCGACACTGGCCGCCAATCAGGCGCGCACCATCAATATCAGCCTCATCCCTTGCGCCGTGCCGCCCACGGCAACCGCTTATTCCCTCAATTTCACGGTCGTGCCCCAGGGCCCGCTCTCCTACCTCACCACTTGGCCCGCAGGACAAACGCAGCCCTTCGTCTCCACGTTGAACGCCTTCACCGGAGCCGTCACCGCCAACGCCGCCATCGTCCCCGCCGGGACCAATAACTCCATCCAACTCTTCGCCACCAACACCACCGATGTCGTCGTCGATATCAACGGCTATTTCGCTCCTTCGAACGGCCGCGTCTTCCAACCCGTCGCCCCCTGCCGCATCGCCGATACCCGGCTCAGTTCCATCCTCGCCGCCGGCGAAACCCGTCCATTCAACATCCCAGCGAGCCCTTGCCAGATCCCCGCCGGGGCGATGGCCTATTCCCTCAACGTCACCGTCGTTCCCACCGGCCCGCTCTCCTATCTCACTGTGTGGCCATCGAACATCGCCCGCCCCCTGGTATCGACACTCAACGCCTTCGACGGCGCCGTCACCTCAAACGCCGCCATCGTTCCTGCCTCCCCCACCGGCACCGTCAGTGTTTACGTCACCAACCAAACCCACGTCATCCTCGACATCAACGGATACTTCTATTGACCGCAAAAAGAAAAGGCCCCGGTGGAGCGCATCCACTCGGGGCCGATTCTTGTCCTGTCTCCCGATTCGCTTACGGAACCGTTACTGTCCCGATCGAGAACGAGCCGTCCGGGTTCACATTCACCTTGAACCAGTTCGTGAACGCTGCCGTCTGGGCGTACACTTCCAGGCGGGTGAAGTTGTTGTAGGGCGTGCCCGCCGGGGTCAACTGCGACGCCGCGGGATAGAGGTTCGTCAGCGGATGGCCCGAGCGCGGGGTGTGGGTATCGCCGTGGATGTACAGCATCTGTTTGTTCGGATTCGCTTCCACCCAGGCCCGGATCTTCGCCACGAAGTCGCCATAACCGGACACCGTGTAGCCCTGGCCCGGTTCCAGGAACCGTTCAAACGGGTTCGCCTGCGAGGCAATCACCACCAGCTTGATCTTGGATCGAGCGAAGCTTTCTTCAGTTGATCGTCCAGAAGTTCCATGTTCCAGGCATTGCGCGCATAAATTCGAATCCGTCGGGGTCCTGCCAGGTGCTGCTGCAGCGGTCGCGGTTGTTGTTGCTGCCGGGCATGTGCAGGGCGATGAACATCGCCGGCTTTTGTGTCCACACCGAATTCTCCACATAAGGACGCTTGTCCTTCACCAGCGGAATCGTATTCTGGCCGAGGCTCTTGTTGTGCGGATAGAACATGTCCCGGATCAGTTGCAGCCGGTCCAGCGGATCCACGTTCCCGTTATTGGGGCGATGGCAGTCCGTCCACTCGTTGTCTCCCGGGGTGAAGATCAACGGCTTGGCGAACGTGTTGAAGTACTCCAGATTCTTCACGTACACGTTTTCTTCGCAAAGTGTGTTGCCGGCCTTGATGTCCCCGATGTGGACGGTGAATGCCACCTCCCCATCGCTGTTGATCTTGCTGATCAATGCCTCATACGCTGGCACGGGGTAAGTCTGCCGGCCCCCGGAAACGGGCTCATATGGAGCGTCTCCAATAGCAGCGAACGAAAATGGTCTGGCCGGGCCAACGCCTTGACCCTGGGCCATCAGGCTCATGGGTACTGCGGCTAGCACTGCGGCCGTTAAGCAGCGGCCGATTGCTTCCTGTTTCATATTTTTTATTGTCTCCTGTACTTTTTTCTATTTTCCTCATCTGGAGTGGCTCTTATTGATTTGCCCCGCCAGTGCAGCATCTGAGGTGATGTGAACTCATAGTAAATTGCAATCGAAAACGTTTGCAATAGGAAGTTGGCACTACGGGCTCGCCTTTAGTTCTTTTGTAATCAATAGGTTGCGACGCAACTCGGGTCTTTTCCCTGCCCACCGCGGATGTCAAAAATATAACGATAAAGAAAACTATTGAATTGTTAGTTGAATTACTATTTATGGTGAGCGCCCACCGCTTTCGCCCCCGTCCAGTCAGGGAATCTCAGAATCCTAAACCCTATTCTTGCAGTCCAGAATCCCTTAGCTCTGCCTTCATAAAATTGCAACTCGTTGATTCTAAATGCTCATGCAGTACTCTCGCTTCCGGCTACTCATATTGTTTTGTAATCTGTAAAACAATAAGATGCTAAACAAGATTACGTTGAACGGCTCTTTACGCAGCCGCTGCAACAACTAAAAAAATACAAACCAAAGTACAGGAGAGAAATTCTGCAATGAACAAGCAACTGGTTGGCAAGTGCCTACTGACAGCCATGATCGCTACCGGCACCGGTACGGTCGCTCTGGCCGATGACGACGATGGCAAAAAATATTCCTTCGCGGTCATTGGCGGCAGCCTGTCGCCCGGCACCAGCAGCTGGGTTTACCCCGGCGCCCGATTACGAACGCGTAATCGCCGACATCAACGGCTCCAACAGCGGCCGGCGGGACGATGACGACAACGGACGCCCCTCTTTCACCGTCCACATCGGCGACATCAAGGGTGGTTCTACCCGCTGCGATAACAACGTTTACACCCAAAACAAGACCTATTTCAATTCCTACCGCAACCCGGTGATCTTCACCCCCGGCGACAACGAATGGACCGATTGCCACCGCGCCAACAACGGATCTTACGATCCCATCGAGCGCCTCTCCTTCCTCCGTTCCACCTTCTTCTCCAACAACCAGAGCCTTGGCCAACGCAAGCGCACTCTGATCAAACAGGCCGGCTACCCCGAAAATTCCATCTGGATTGAAGGCCCCGTGGTTTTCGTCACCCTGCACCAACCCGGCAGCAACAACAACCGTAACCGCACCACCGGCCTCTTCCTCGATCTCACCGACGCCGAATACACGGCCCGCAACGCCGCAAACATGGCATGGCTCAACCAGGCCTTTGCCCTCGCCGCCTCCAACCGCAACATCAAAGGCGTCGCCATCTTCTCCCAGGCCAACCCCTTCGAGCGCTTCCTCGAACCCGGCCAGGGCTACACCACCACCGGCTACGCCGACTTCATCACCAACCTCCGCACCAAGGCTCAGACCAGCGGCAAGCGCGTCGTCTACTTCGGCGGCGACACCCACTACATGCGCATCGATCAGCCGATGACCGGCACCTACCCCGCCTGCGTCACCGTCAACCCCTGCGTCGCCGCTGCCGTCCCCGCCAGCCCCACCGATCGCGTCAACAACTTCACCCGCGTCGAAGTCTTCGCTCAGAACGACGTTCATTGGATCAAGGTTGAAGTCGATGAGGATGAACCCGGCTTGTTCAAGTTCATCCCCCGCCGCGTCCCCGGTAACAACTAGTAATCCCTCCAACCTCCCGGTCTGCCCCCACCCTCCGGGCAGGCCGGGTTTCTCTTTTGGTTCGTTCTGTTTTCTTTCGTAGCCCGATTGTAATATTCCTCCTAGCTTCCCCTTAAGTCTCCTCTTAACTAGCTGATTTTAAAATCGTTAATCCATTTTCTGCGGGTCTTGTCAAACTGCGCAGTCCCAAGTACTATCGCTATCAACGGCTTCCCACAAGCCGGTTCGAATCCAACTCAAAGCTTCCACACGGAGACACAATGACATCTCGAATGGTGGGCAATTGCCTGCTCACTGCACTGCTTGCGACTGGTCTCGCCTCGGCCGAAGACCGCTATTCATGTCGCCGTTATCGGGGGAACATGCCTGACGATCGTCAACGGAGCCCGGTCCTGCCCGCCGATGCCTACCTGCGCGTCATCGCCGACATCAACAGCGACGACGACGACGATAAAATCGACTTCACACCGTCCACATCGGCGACATCAAGGCCGGAACCACACTTTGCTCTGACGACGTCTACTCGCAGAATCTCACTTACTTCAACTCATTCAAGCGCGGTGTCATCTATACCCCGTGACAACGAATGGACCATTTCGCCACCGCTACTGCTGCCATGGCAGCTACGCAGCCCCTTAACGCCTGTACTGCCTGCTTCGCACTACTGCTGCCCACCACTCAGGCCTCGACGGCACAGATCAACCTCGCGCCAGGCCGACTGCCCCGAGAGTATGCCGATCCGGTGTTGTCTGATAAAAAAATTGCTCCATCAGCCGGTTGCTGCGACAACGCGACGCACCGCCGATCCTGCTTGATACCGCCGACGCCCGACCACGGCTCGCAGTACGACTGGCAACATGGCCTCCCGCTCGATCAGGCCGCCGCCGTAACGCCGCTTGACTCTTGTAAGATCAAAGCGTCGCCATCTTCGTAGCCCGAGCAGTTCCTCGAGCCAGTCAAGAACCGCAATGCTGGTTACCGGCGACTTCATCACCGCCTCCGCTCCAAGGCCCTCACCAGCGGCAAGCGCGTCGTCTACTTCGGCGGCGACACCCACTACATGCGCGTCGATCAACCGCTCACCGGCACCTATCCGGCTTACACTTCCCCTACCGGTACCTGCGTTCCGGTAGCCAGATTCTCAGCCCCACCGATCGAGTCAACAACTTCAGCCGTGTCGAAGTCTTCGCGCAGAACGATGTGCATTGGATCAAGGTGACCGTAAGTGACACCGACCCCGGTATCTTCAGTTCACCCACGCCGCGTCCCTGGCAATAATCAATCTCTCCCCGCTCCTGTACTGCGACAACGGCCCATTCGCTCCCCTGGGACCGGCCATTTCGGACTCCGCTTTTTGCCATAATATTGGCCAAGAGTCCGAAATGCCACTTTCGTGGCGGTTGGTTTTCGTGCGCCACCAGTAGGAGCCCTCCGATACGTCCGGCCTGCCCGTATCGACACGCAACGCGCCCGCGTCGCTTCTCCCATCCTAAGGAGTCACTGCCATGCAGCAACTCTGTATCTCGCCCTCGTTAACGGCGGTTTTCTCTCCATCTCCGCCAACACCCAATACACAATCCAAACCTTCGCCGGCGGTGGTCCGCTCGATGGCACTCCCGTCAAGGACATCGCTCTTGGCTCATTGCCGTCTGTTGCCATCTCCCCATCGGGCGAGTTGTACGTCGCCGCTGGATCTGTGCGCATCAGCGCCAGCCCCAAAGTCTCCTCCAACGGAACCATCATCACCGTCGCCGGTAACGGTGTCCCATCGTTTTCCGGAGATGGAGGGCCTGGCGCCCAGGCATCCGTACAATATCCACCGCAATCGAATTCGACGCCGCAGGGAACCTCTATATCGCGCAACCGTCCCACCACCGTATCCGAAAAGTTCGAACGGTTGGCACCATCGTCACCGTGGCGGGCAATGGTAGCCCGGGGTTTTCCGGAGATGGCGGAAGTGCACTCACCGCTTCGCTCTGGGGTCCCAGGGGCATCGCCGTGGATGCCGCCGGGAACCTCTACATCGCCGATACCGGAAATCGACGCATCCGCCGCGTATCGCCCGCAGGTATTATCGTGACCGTGGCGGGCAGTAAACCACGCTGAAGTATCCGCAATGGGAGGCCCGGCCACCAACGCCTCCTTCACCGCGCCGGAAGACGTGGCGCTCGATTCCGCAGGCAATCTCTATATTGCTGCAACCCCGACCATCGCATCCTGAAGGTGACCCTACTGGCATCATTTCCACCTTCGCAGGCACAGGTGCTGTCAGCTTCCTGGAGACAGCGGTCTGCTACCGCAGCCACCATGTGGAGATCCCAGCGGCATTGGCACTGATGGAGCAGGCAATCTCTATATTGCCGATTCCAGCAACCGCCGTATCCGCTTAAAGTATCAGTCTCCGGCGTCATCACGACATTCGCCGGTAACGGCACACGGGCGCTTTTGGCGATGGCGGCCCCGCCCTCGCCGCCGCAATCGGCTACCCCCGCGGAATTGCCTTCGATGCAAGCGGCAATCTCTTCATCGCCGACTCCAACAATTCCCTGATCCGCAAGGTCTCCTCCTCGGACCTGATTTCCACGGTTGCCGGCAACGGCTACCTGGCCTTCTCCGGCGATGGCGGCCCCGCCAAGGGCGCGCAACTCAATCTGTCGTTTGATGTCGCCCGCGACTCCGCCGGCAACATCTACATCGCCGACTCCTCAAACAATCGCGTCCGCAAAGTCTCCGTTGCGGGCGTCATTCCCCGGTGGCTGGAGACGGCCGCGAAGGGTTCGGCCTCGATGACATTCCGGCCACCCAGTCATCCCTGATGTATCCCCAGGGCGTCGCGCTCGACGGAAATGGAATCCTCCATATCGCCGATGTCGGCGGGCGCGTCCGCAAGATCCTTCCGACGGAACTATCCGCACTGTCGCCGGCGCCTGTTAATCCCTAGGCGATGGCGGCCCGCGCTCTCTCCCTTTCCCCTCTCTTCTCCTGCAGCCATGGTCTTCGACCCGGCCGGTAATCTCCACGACGTCGTCGACAGCGGCCACAGCCGCGTCCGCAAGATCAACTTGCAAGGCATCATCTCCACAATCGCCATGAAAATGGAGTCCGGATACTCGGAGACGGCGGCCGCCACCAGCGCTGCCCTCTGGACGCCTGGAGGCATCGCCCTGGACAAGGCGAGCAATCTTTACATCGCGGACTATACCAACGGGCGCATTCGCAAAGTGTCACCGGGCGGCGTCATCACCACCGTGGCCGGTAACGGCGTCTTCGGCTATTCCGGCGATGGCAACCCCGCAACCAGCGCGCCCGCTTCGCCCCGCCGCCGTCGCCGTGGATTCGACGGCAGCTTCATCATCTGCGACGGCGGAAATTATCGCATTCGGCGAGGCTTCCACTACCGGCATCATCACCACCATCGCCGGCGATGGCGTCCAAGCCTACGCGGGCGACGGCGGTATCCCGCCACACAGGCATCTTTCTCGAGCCCTGACGGCATCGCTCTCTCGATCCCAATGGGAGCATTTACGTCGCCGACGGCTACAGCTACCACATCCGCGTCCTTGTCCCCAACCTCTCCGCCCAGCCGGCCTCCCTGAGCTTCTATCAGGCGGGAACCGTCCCACCATCTCCACAAGCAATCATCTCCGGCAACGCTCTGCTCACCACTGCCTCCGCCTCCACTACCAGCGGCGTGCCTAGCTCTCCGTGACTCCGTTGTCCGCCACCACACCCGCCGGATATTCCGTTTCCATCAGCCCCTCCGGCCTCACTGCTGGAGCCCACACCGCCTCGATCCGGATCTCCACCACGCCGATGGCAGACAGGTCACCATCCCGGTCACTCACCGTGACCTCGTTCTGCACCTACACTGTGGCCCCATCCAGCCTCGCTTTCCACAGCGGCCACCCCGGCCACACTCACCGTCACCGTCAACTCCGGCTGCCCGTGGACCGCCGTCAGCAATTCTCCTGGATCTCCATCACCTCCGGCGCAAGCGGCTCCGCCTCCGGTTCCATCGGCCTCGCCGTGGAGCGGCTCCGGACCCGTGCGCACCGGTCACCCTCCCTACCATCGCCGGGCAGACCATCGCCGTGACACAGGCCTCCCTCACCATGACCCTGAGCTGCGCTTCGTCCCACTCCTCCCGTGCCGCATCATCGACACCCGGCCCAACGCCATCCTCTCCGCAAACGAGACTCGGGCCATCAACACCTCCCGGCGAGCAACTGCAATGTGCCCCTCGGCGCGCGGCTATTCGCTCAACGTCACTGCGGTCCCCGCCGGCCCGTTGGGCTGTTGTCCATGTGGGCCACCGGCCAGCCGCGACCGCTCGTCTCCACCCTCCAATTCGCATGACGGCCGCATCAAATCCAGCACGCCGCGATCGATCCTGCCGGAACCGCCGGAGCAATCGGCATCGGCAATCACCAGATCCACGCATGTTGTCCTCGACATCAACGGATACTTCACCAGGCCACCGGCTACAGTTCTACTCCGCTCCGTCCTGCCGCATCACGGACACGCGTACGCCCTCTTGCTCCCTTCCAGGTCCGGACAATCACCATCCCCAACGGGCAGTGCGGCATTCCGTCCGCAGCAAGGGCCTACTCCCTCAACATCACCGCCATACCCGCCGCAGGCACACTTGGCTATCTCGCCACCTGGCCCGCCGGCCAACCGCAACCGCTGGTATCTACGCTCAACGCTCCTAACGGAACCATCACCGCCAACGCCGCAATCGTGCCCGCCGGAGCCAATTCTTCGATCAACTTCCTCGCCACAAACTCGGCGGAGTTGATCATCGACAGCAACGGCTACTTCGCCGCCCCCGGCCAACCCAACGAGCGCACCTTCTACCCCGTCACTCCCTGCCGCGTCATCGACACTCGCCTCACCACCATCATGGCTGCCGGTGAAACACGCACCATCCACGTGCCGTCGAGCCCCTGCAACATCCCGGCCACGGCGAAGGCCTATTCGCTCAACGCCACGGTCGTGCCTACGGGCCTGCTCGCGTACATCACGCTATGGCCATCCGACGCCGCTCAGCCCTACGTCTCGACGCTCAATGATTACGACGGGGTCATCGTCTCCAACGCCGCCATCGTCCCCGCCGCATCCAACGGCTCCATCAACGCCTTCGTCACCGGCACCACGCACCTCATCCTCGACATCAACGGCTACTTCCAATAACTCCATGCCACTCCTGCTTGTCGCACGAACGCCTGTTGCGCCGCACCAACCAATAGGCTCCCATCGCCACCCCAGCAATCGCACCCGTCGCAGGCTCGGGCGCCGGCGCTGGTTCCGCTAAGCCACCGGTAATCAGGCGGGCCTCGAACGAAGCGTTGTACTCCCTGGCGGTTGTACAGGCATTGCAGGATAAGCCAAGAGCCAGAATCGGCCCACCGCTGAACGTCTGCGGAGTCCCGCTCAGCCAGAAGAACATCAATCCCCCCGTTGGCCCGAAGAACAGCACGGAAAAGTCGCTCGGTACGCTGGGGTCGTTCCCTTGAATGTAAGGAGATCCGGTCCCCGAACTCGTGTACGTCACGCTCGGAAATCCGGGATCGGCGGTGGTCGTGATATTCGACTCCGTGATGCTGTTCGTCGAGCCATCCAATGTAAACCACCCGCTGAATGTCCCGCCGGTATCGAAGTTCCCACTGACGTTGTACGTCACCGGCGCGGCCGAAGCCATCGCTGCAATCGCAAGCAAAAGGAATGTGAGTTTCATGGCGAACTGATGGAATTCCCTCACTCCATCGGCAGCGGGAGCCGCGCAGTTTCGGTACGTTCTTAGTGGTTTTCCCGATCTTTCCCATGCCTCTACACCTTAGCTGCCAAACCCTCCATGCGGGGTTTCTGCGAGCCCCGTTCACTCGCGCGGCGCCACGGCATGATAAGATGAGCGGCCATCGGTGTGAGCAATCATCCACAATCGCTAGGCCATTACCGCATCCTTCATTCCATCGGGGAAGGAGGCATGGGCGTTGTCTACAAAGCCCTCGATACCCACCTCGATCGTTCCGTTGCCTTGAAGGTGCTCAGCGAAGCCCGCACCACCGACGAGGAGCGCCGCCGCCGCTTCGTCCAGGAAGCGAAAGCCGCCTCCGCCCTCAACCACCCCAACATCGTCACCATCTACGACATCGGGCGCGACAACGAAACCGACTACATCTCCATGGAGTTTGTCGATGGCAAGACCCTCGCCGACTCCATCCCTCGTTCCGGCATGAAGCTGAGCGAGGCATTGGCCGTGGCCACGCAGATCTGCGACGCACTCGCCAAGGCGCACGCCGCCGGCATCACCCACCGCGATTTGAAGCCTGGCAACATCATGCTCGACGCCGCCGGCCGCGTCAAAATCCTCGATTTCGGCCTGGCCAAACTCACCGACAAACCCGAGTCCACCGATTCCGAAAAGACGCTGGTGCACGCCCCCACCACCACCGAAGGCACGATCCTCGGCACGGTGAATTACATGTCGCCGGAGCAGGCCGAGGGCAAGAAGGTCGACTGGCGCAGCGACGTGTTCAGCTTCGGCGCGGTGCTCTATGAGATGGTCACCGGCCAGCGGGCCTTTCACGGCGACACCCCCATGTCCACCCTCGCCGCGGTCATTCACAAAGAGCCAAAGCCGCTCCACGACCTCGCTCCCGTAACACCCGCCGAACTTGATCGCATCATTCGCCGCTGCCTTCGCAAGGACCGCGAGCGCCGCTATCACTCCATGGCGGATGTGCGCAACGCCCTCGACGAAATCGCCCAGTCCCCTTCCGAAGCGCCGCCGCCCGCCGAGCCCGCGCGACGTGGATGGCTCTGGCTCACCGCCGGCCTCTGTGCCGGATTGGCCGTAGCCGCCGCCTTCGAGTATCTGCGGCCGAAGCCGCCATCTCAGGCCAACTACACTCTCCGCAGGCTCACCGCCGACGCCGGGCTCACCTTCGAGCCTGCCTTGTCCCCCGACGGCAAGCTCATCGCCTTTGCTTCCGACCGCAGCGGCGATGGCAACCTCGATATCTGGGTTCAGCACATCTCCGGCGGCGACGCCATCCGCCTCACCAATCACGAGGCCGATGACCAGGAACCATCCTTCTCCCCCGACGGTGGACGCATCGTTTTCCGCTCCGGCCGCTCTGGCGGTGGCATCTACGCGATGCCCACCCTCGGCGGCGACGCAAGGCTCATTGCACCTCATGGGTTTCGGCCTCGCTTTTCTCCCGATGGTACGAAGATCGCCTACCACGTAACAGCTAGGGGAGCCGCGGCCGGAACGAGATTGAGTGAACTGTATGTGGTCGAAGCGCAGGGGGGCCAACCGAAGAGGCTGGCGGATGGGTTTGGCGCGGGGTACCCCGTTTGGTCTCCCGACGGCTTACGGATCCTCTTTCAAGGAGGCGCTATTCCAAAGCCCGGAGAAGCTGCGCGCAGAAACCTCTGGATCGTTCCCGCCGGTGGTGGCGACCCTGTCCCAGTGGCATCTCCGGACTACTGGCGAACTGCGGACATCACGCCCATCTTGGCGGTTCCCGACGCATGGTCCAGCGATGGCCGATGGCTCTATCTCAGTGTGCGGCGTTCCGGCGTCGCCAACATCTGGCGGGTGCCTCTCGATTCCAAAGGCACGGTGCGTGGAATCCCCGAACAAGTCACCATCGGCACCACCGACGCCGCACACGTATCTTTGTCAAAGGACGGAGTGATGGCCTTTTCCAGTGCTATTTCCCGAGCGGGAATTTGGGCCCAACCCGGCAACATGAACACCGGAAAGATCTCCGGCCCACCCCTGCGCATCTCCACAGGAATCGCCGTCGAGGAACGTCCTCGCGTTTCGAAAGACGGCAGGAAGCTCGCCTACGTCTCCGACCGTTCACAAGGGCAGAAAATCTACCTCAAGGATCTCGCCACCGGCAAGGAAACCCTTCTTTCGGGCGAAACTGGATTCAGCTACTGGCCTGTGATCTCCGGCGATGGCAGCAGGGTGGGCTTTGACAAGCAGGACGGCCTGTATCTTGTCCAACCCCCGGCCAATCCGGAGAGAGTGCGCAAGACTTCCAACCCATGGGACATCTCCGTCGATGGCAGGTTTGTGCTCGTGGACGGAGGGACGAGGCAGGACATCGTGGCCTTTGACTTTGTGAGCCGGCGCGAATCCCTCGTCGCCAAGAGGAGGCAGATGCAACTCCTGTCCCCCGTCTTCTCCCACGACATGCGCTGGATCGCCCTGCATACCCGCAATAGCGAGGTAACTCGCCAAATCCATATACTGCCCTTCCACGAGAACCGCGAATCACTGCCCCAGGAGTGGATCCCCATTACCGACGACAAGGGCTTGGAACGCGACCCCGAATGGTCCCCCGACGGAAACCTTCTCTACTGGCAGACTGATCGCGACGGCTTCCGTTGCTTCATCGCCCAAAAGCTCGATCCCGCCACCAAACGCCCCGTCGGTGAGCCGTTCTTCGTACAGCACTTCCACGACCCCAGCCGCTCCCTGCAGTTCTTCGCGAACACCGGCGCCAGTTCTCCCACCATCGCCCCGGACCGCATGTACTATGCCATCGGAGAGCGCACCGGCAACGTCTGGCTCATGCAGCCTCAGGGCCAGCAGTAACCTACCGTTTCACCGCCACCGCAGCCCCCTCGCGAATCTCATCCGATCCGCGTTTGACCACAACATCCCCATCCTTCAAAGCCCCAAACACCTCCACCAGATCCCCCGCCGCCAATCCCCGCGACACATTCACCCACTCCGCCTTCCCGTCATTCACGCGAATCACGAAGCTCCGTTCCGTCGTCGTCACGATCGCCGTCGGCGGCACCAGCAGCGACGCCCGAGGCCGCTTGTATGGCCACTGCACCTCCGGATACATCCCCGGCGACAGCCGCAATCCCGTATTCACCACATCCAACTCCACCGGCATCGTCCGAGTCTTCGCATCCATCGCATGCGGATGCCGCGCCACCGTGCCCGTGAACGTCTCCCCCGTATACGCCGGTACCATGAACGTCACCTTCGCTCCACGCGGAATATTCCCGCTCTCTCCTTCCGGCACCGCCACAATCAGCCGCAGCCGCGATTGCTGCTCCAGGCGCAACAATGCCTGCCCCTTCGCAGGTCCCACCAAAGCCCCCGGATGCGCCCAGCGCTGCGTGATCACGCCATCAAACGGAGCATGCACCTGCAAGTAAGCCATCAACTCCTTCTGCGCATCCACCGCCGCCCGAGCCACCTTCGCCGAACTCTCCAGCGACACGATCATCGCCTTCGCCACATCCACAGCCTTTTCCGCCAGCACCAACTCATTCCCCGCGATCACACCCGGCGTCGCCGACGCAGCCTTCAACTTCTCGTAAGTGCTCTGCACGCCCAAAAGCCGGGCTTCCGCCTCCACCTTTTGTGACTCCAACACGCCGATCTTTGCTTCCGCCTCCGCCAGTTGCGCCTTCATCTCCGGAGCCGACAACGCCACCAGCAACTGCCCGGCCTTCACCGTGCTGCCGACATCCACTTCCACCTTCTCCACATATCCGGTGACACGAGCATGGAGATCCACCGTCTGGTAAGGCGTGAACTCGCCCGGCAACCGCGACTTCCGCTCCAGCACCTTAGACGTCACGCTCACCACTTCTACACTCTGCCCAAAGACCGGAAGCAACCCCAGCAGCAAGGTGGCGACGGGCCTCCAGGCCGGTCGCAGAGCAACCTGGGAAGGTTGCTCCATCTCAAATCTCAACTTCAGTTCATTTCGCTTCATAATACCGGCTCCCCGGATCCCCCGGATCTAAAGACCGCGACACGCGTGACGCGCCGCCCTGCAAAATCGCATAAAACGCGGGCACCGCCGTCAGCGACGCCACCGTCGCCAGCGCCAGCCCGCCAATTACCGCGCGCCCCAGTGGCATGTTCTGTTCCGCGCCCTCTCCAATCCCCAGCGCCATCGGCAGCATGCCCGCCATCATCGCGGTGGCTGTCATCACAATTGCCCGCAATCGCCCGCGTCCGCCTTCCATCGCGGCCTCGCGCGAATCCTTCCCATCCTTGCGCGCAAACTCCGCGAACGTCACCAGCAGGATCGAGTTGGCCACCGCAATTCCAATCGCCATGATCGCGCCCATGAAGCTCTGAATGTTCAGTGTTCCGCCGGTGAACTTCAGCATCAACACCACGCCCACCAGAGCCGCGGGCACCGTCATCAGGACCGTAAACGCCAGCCGGAACGATTGGAAGTTCGCCGTCAACAACAGAAAGATGAAACCCACTGCCAGCAGCAATCCCATCGACAACCCGGACACAGCTTCTTCGAGCGGCGGAATCTGTCCCCGCACACTCACTGCCACGCCGCGAGCCGGCGTCCCCGCCCGGGCGATCGCCGCCCGCACTTCCTTCGCCACATCGCCCAGCGGTTTCCCATGAATGTTCGCCGTTACGCTCACCACGCGTTGCATGTTGTAGCGTTCCACTACGCCCATCGCCGTGCCATACCGCAGATCGGCAACATCGCCCAGCAGCGGCCGCGATTCGCCATTCAACATCACCGGCAACTGCCGCATATCATCTAACGACTGCATCCGGTGCTGCGGAATCTCCACCTGAATCTGGAATGCGTTCCCGCTTCCCGGATCACGCCAGTAGTTCGGATCCGTGAACCGGCTCGACGACGTCGCCGTCACCAGCGATTTCGCCACGCTCGCCGCCGTCAATCCAAACTGCGCAGCGCGGTCCCGGTCCACCTTCACATCAATCGTCGGATAATCCAAAGCCTGTGCGAACTGCACATCGCGCAACGAAGCAATCTTCTTCATCTCCGCGAAAACCTTCTCCGCGTGCGCCCGGTTCGCCGGCAACGCCGGACCCTGCACCGCCACCTCAATCGGCGTCGGAGACCCGAAGCTCATCACCTGGCTGATAATGTCACCCGCCTCGAACGAGATCTTCACTCCCGGCAGATCCTTCGCAAAGCGCGCCCGCAGTTTCTCCTTCACCGTTTCCATGGGAGGCACACCAGGTTTCAAAGCGCAGCGCATCACCGCTTCATGCGGTCCGCCAGTCCACAGATGTACCGTGTTGATCGGATAACTTGCCGGCTGCACCCCGATGAACGCCGTAGTGATCCGCACATTGTTCGCGCCCACTTCTTCCTTGATCAAATCGAGCGCCTTCAGTGCAATCAGCTCCGTGCGCTCCACACGCGTCCCGGTCGGAGCCATCAGCCGCACCTGAAACTGATTGTTCGCATTCGTCGATGGGAACAGTTCCAACCCTATCGTCGGATACAGCGAATACAGAGTCAGCCCGCAAGCCAACAAGTACACCAGCGCAATCCCCCATCGCGCTCCAATGGCCACTCGCAGATACCCCGCGTATAGCTCATGAAAGAACCCGTGCTTCTCTTCTTCCACCGCGCCTTGCTTCATCAGCCATGTCGCCAGCACCGGCACCAGCGTGCTCGATAGGAAGTACGACGAGATCATCGCGAATCCCACCGCCATCGCCAGGGGCACAAACAACTGCCGCCCCGCGCCGGTCATGAAAAACGAAGGAGCAAACACGGCCAGGATGCAAAGCATCGACAACAACCGCGGCACCGCGGTCTTGCTGCACGCATCCAACACGGCCCGTGCCCGCGACAGCCCGCTCGCCATATGGGAGTGGATGTTCTCAATTTCCACCGTCGCCTCATCGACAAGCACGCCCACAGCCAGCGCCAGTCCGCCCAGCGTCATGATGTTGATCGTCTGCCCCGTTACCCACAGCCACACCACTGCCGCCAGCAGCGCGCTCGGAATCGTCATGATGACGATGAACGCACTCCGCCAGTCGCGGAGAAAAATCAGCACCATCAAGCCTGTCAACGCTGCGCCCAACATCGATTCATTCACCAGGCTGCGGATCGCGCTCAGCACATATCCCGATTGATCGAATTCCAGTGTGATCTGGACATCCTCAGGCACCGCGTTACGAAATGCCGGCAGCGCAGCCTTCACTCGATCGAGCACCGCCACCGTCGACGCATCCGCGCGTTTCGTCACCTGGATGTACACCGTGCGACGCCCATCCACGTGCGCATACGCGGTCACGATGTCCGTCCCGTTCTCCACCGCGCCGATATCCCGCAGATACACCGCCGGCCCCGATCCTGTCCGCACCGGCGTATCAGCCAGTTCCTGCAAATTCGCCCCGATCACGACGTTCGTGCTCGCGAAGCGGTTCAACTCGCCCGTGCGCACATTGCCCGACGGCAACACCGTGCTCGCCTTGTTCACCGCCGCAATCGCTTCTTCCGGCGATATGCGATATTGCCGCATCCGGTCCGGATTCAGCCGCACCACGATCGTGCGTTGATTCCCGCCGAATGGAGGTGGAGCCGACACGCCATCCAACGTCGCAAACAACGGCCGCACCCGGTTCAATGCGAAGTCCTGCATCTCGCCAGGCGTCCGCGTCGGCGACGAAAACACAAGCTGTCCAACAGGGATCGAGCCCGCATCAAACCGCGTAATGAACGGTGGCACCGCGCCCGGCGGCATGAACGCCCGCGAGCGGTTCACATAACCCACCACTTCCGCCATCGCCTGATTCATATCGGTGCCCTCATGGAACACCAGCTTCATCAGCGCCGCGCCTTGGATGTTCTTCGACTCCACATGCTCAATGCCCGTGATGTACAGGAAGTGATACTCGTAGTAGTACGTCATGAACCCTTCCATCTGCGAAGGGTCCATCCCACCATACGGCTGCGCCACGTAAATCGCCGGCGCGCCCACGCGCGGGAAAATATCCACTGGCATCCGGCGCACGGCCATCGCCGCCAGTAACACGACGGTGAGAACGGCCACTAGCACGGTAATGGGACGGCGCAACGCCGTCAGGACTAGCCACATGGTCCGCTACCTCGCCTGATCCAGAAACTCATTCACATTGCCTTTGCTCGCCGCAATGGCCAGCAGCGCGCGCCACACGTTCAGATTCGCCAGCGCACTATCCGCCTCGGCCTGCGCCAGCAGCCGCTGCGCCTCGGCCACTTCCACAATCGTTCCCAACCCGGCCTTGTACCGCGCCGTGGCCTGCTGCTCCACAGCCTTCGCCGCCTGCAACTGCACCGGAGCTTGCTTCGCCGCCCGCCGCGCGCCATCAAGCATCGCCTTCGCCTTCTCCAGCCGCCCGTTCAACTCGCGCTGCATCTGATCGAGCCGCGCCGCTTCCGTCCGTTCCTTATGTACTTCAATCTCCCGCTTTGCCTTCAACCCCGGCTGCTCCAGCAACGGGAAAAACATCGTGAAGCCCACTCCCCAATTGCTGATGTTCGGCCCCAACCCCGATGCCGCTCCGCCAGTCGTGCCATCCACAAACGCGCCTGTACCGCGCGCATACGTCGATCCCTGCAACAGGAATCGCGGGTACCAGGTTCGGTCCAGCGCCGTCTGCCGCGCCTTCACTTCATCGATCGCCACGCGCTGTTCCCGCAACACCGGGTGCTCAGCTACGCCGCCATCGGGTTCCATTCCCGGAGGCGTGTCAAAGAACCGCCCAGCCTCCGCACCCACTTCCGATGGCGCCACTCCCAGCAACTGCGACAATGCGGCTTTAGACACCGCCACCGCCTGTTCAGCCTGAATCTGCTGCGTCTCCGCCAGCGCGATCTCCGCGCGCGTGCGTTCCCCGTCGGCCCCTGGCCGCAATTCCGCTTTCACCAGCGCGCCCACCGCCGTCTCCAGCGATTTCCCCCGCGCCACAGATGCCTTCGCGCTCGCCACCAGTTGCTCCGCCGCCAATATCGTCAGGAAAGCATCCGCAGCCGCGGTCGCAACATCCAGCTTTGTGCGGTCCACGCCAGCCTCTGCCCGCCGCCGCGCCACGTCTGCCGTATCCACATTCGCCTTGCGCAGTCCGAAATCGAACGGCTCCCAACTCACCAGAAACCCGATTGCCGTCCCCCACACATTCGTTAGCTTGTTCTCATGCAGCGGAGGTCCACTGATATTCGGCAGCGTCGATTGCGGCATCAGCATCCCGAACACGTTGTTCCGCGTCGCCCGGTTCACCTGCGACAGAAAGTCAGCCTTCGGCAGGAACGCCGTCCGCGCCAGTTGTACCCCGGCGGCCGCCGCTGAAACCTGTTCCAGCGATACGCGTACCGATGGATACTTCTCCACCGAACGCTCCACCGCCTGCCGCAGCGTGATAGACTCACCTGCTGCGGTCAACCCAAAAAGAAGTGAGATAGCGAACAGTCGCACGGATTCCATATCGACAATCGTCTACGAATCGCGATATTATTACTCCAACAGGGCGAAAGTCAAGCATGAGCAAAGACGCTGTAACGCGGGAGATCTTAATAGCATTCTGGAAAGTCCACATCCTCCATCACGCCGAGGAGCGTCCCATCTACGGCCAGTGGATTGCCGAAGAGCTCCGGCATCACGGCTACAACATCAGTCCCGGCACACTTTACCCAATGCTCAAACGCATGGAATCGAACGGCTGGCTCAAAGCCAAGCCACAGGACAATCCGCATGCCCGCAAGGAATACACTCTCACCCGCGAGGGCCGCAAAATTCTCGCCTTCCTCCGAACCCAGGTCAAAGAACTCCATCACGAAGTGATAGAGGAGCGCGCCGGCCACTAACTCCCAGCGACTTCTCCACCACCTCCGCCGCTGCCAGCACCATCGCATCTGAACCCGCCGGCCCCACCAGTTGCAACCCCGCAGGCAACCCATCGGAAGTGAACCCGCAGGGCACACTCACCGCGGGCAATCCGTAAAAATTCCAAGGCGCCAGGTTCCGCAAGTAAATCAGATCCGCCGTGGACCCCAAGGCAAACGCCGGACCCGGAGCTGTGGGCATCGCCAGCACATCCGCGTCCCGGAACAAAAGTGCCCGATTCTGTTCACGGGCCTCCAGCATGGCCCGCACCGCCCGCGCATACACAGCGGCCGGTACACCGGCGCCATTCCGCACACTCGCCAGCGTTCCCTTGTGAAACTTCTCCGGAGCCTTTGCCACCCGCTCCTCGTGATACGCAAACGCCTCCACCGTAATCACCGTCCCGTAATCGGCGGGCAGCACAGGGATCTGCTCCATCATTCGCAGCGCGGGAATCTTCACCTCTCGTACGCCACCCAGAACACCCGCAGCCTTCTCCACCAGCGAAGCAACTTCCGGATGCACCTTCTCCCAGTACAGCGCCCGCGGTACACCCACGCGCAAGCTCTTCAAGAAAGCCGCTCCCAACGGCATCCCCATCGCCCCCAGCATCAGCCGTGTATCCTCCACCGTCCGGCACATCGGCCCCACATGATCCAGTGACCACGCCAGCGGCAACACACCTCGCGCCGGTAGTAAACCATACGTAGGCTTGAATCCCACCACGCCGCACAACGCCGCCGGCAGTCGAATCGACCCGCCCGTGTCCGATCCCAACGCGCCATAGCAAAGCCCAGCTGCCACCGCCACGCCCGATCCTCCCGAACTTCCGCCCGGCGTATACCCGCGTTTCCATGGGTTGTGCGCTACCCCATAGGCACTCGTCTCCGATGTGAAGTTGTAGGCGAACTCATCCATATTCAACTTCCCCAGCAACACCGCGCCCGCCGCCTTCAATCGCGCCACCACCTCCGCATCCACCGAAGGCACACGATCCGCGAAATGCGCGCTCGCCGCCGTCGTCCGCACTCCTGCCGTATCGTACAGATCCTTCACCGCAATCGGAATCCCGTGCAACGGCCCGCGCGCCGCCGCGCCCGTCAACTCCCGCGCCGTCCGTAGAGCCTCGTCCGCCGTAACGGTGATAAACGCGTTCAATCCCCGCTGCTGTTCGATCCGCGACAGCGCCGCCTGCGTCAACTCCAACGGCGATACCTTCCGCGACCGCACCATCCGCGCCGCCTCAGCCATGCTCAGCCAGTGCAGATCCCCGCTCACCGCGGCCGAAGCCGCGAAACCACCAGCCATTAACACCGATCTTCGGCTCACAACCATGCCTCAGTCTAACCCGTCATTCCGCCTATATACTGGTCTTTACCCCACCATGCGCTTTTTCATCACCCTGTTCGTCTGCGCCGCCGCACTCTCCGCGCAACAGCCCTCGCCCGCAGGCCGCCAAGCCTATCAATCACGCTGCTCCGTCTGCCACGGCTCCGATGGTAATGGCGGCGAACACGGGCCCTCCATCCTTTCCCGCATTCAACGCACTCCTGACAACAAGGAACTCGCCGCGGTCATCACCGCCGGCATCCCGCTCCGTGGCATGCCTGCCTTCAAACTCCCCGCCGAAGAGATGACCGAACTCGTCTCCGTCCTGCGCAGCTTCACATCCGGCCGCCGCCGCCGTGGTCCCGTCCCCGAACGCCGCAAACTCACCCTGACCGGCGGAGCCACTCTCGAAGGCCTCGTTCTCGGCAACAGTGCAGGCGCGCTCCAACTGCGCACCGACGATCAAAAAATCCACCTCCTCCGCAAATCCGGCGACACCTACCGCGAAGTCACCTCGCAATCCGATTGGCCCAGCATGCACGGGCGTCTCGATGGCAATCGCTACACCGCGCTCACCCAGATCGATGCGAAGAACGTATCGCGCCTCGCTCCCCGCTGGGTCTTCCCTGTGCCCGAATCCGGCCGCCTCCAAGGCACCCCGCAAGTGGTCGACGGCATCATGTACATGCCGCACACCAACACGGTGATAGCGCTCGATGCGGGCAATGGCGCTCGCCTCTGGTCCTACAGCCGCCCCATCACACAAGGTCTCACCGGCAACGCCCGCTCCATCGGCAACAACCGCAGCGTCACCATTGCCGGCGACAAGCTTTTCTTCCAGACTGACCACGCCCACCTCGTTGCCCTCAACCGCTTCACTGGCCAGATTCTCTGGGAGACCGAAATGGCCGACTACCGCAAGAACTACAACGCCACCGGCTCTCTGCTTGCTGTCGAGAACCTCGTCGTGGCCGGCACTGCTGGTGGAGAAGAAGGCGTGCGCGGTTTTCTTGCAGCCTACGATCAACAGACCGGCAAAGAGGTTTGGCGCTTCTGGACCATCCCCGCTCCTGGTGAGAAGGGCGCCGAAACCTGGGATGGCCCTGACATCGAACATGGCGGCGGACCCACCTGGCTCACCGGTTCCTACGATCCCGCCCTGCGCACTGTCTACTGGACCACCGGAAACGCCGGCCCTGACTTCAACGGAGACAACCGCAAAGGCGACAACCTCTACACCTGTTCCATCATTGCCCTCGACATCGACACCGGAAAACTCAAGTGGCACTTCCAGGCCACTCCGCACGATGAATGGGATTGGGATGCTGTGCAACCCGTTGTGCTCATCGATGCGCCCTGGTATGGCCAGCCGCGCAAACTCCTGCTCCAGGCCAATCGCAACGGCTTCCTCTATGTGCTTGATCGCATCAACGGTGCGATGCTTTCCGCCACACCGCTGGTGAAGAAACTCACCTGGGCCAAAGGCATCGCCCCCGATGGCCGCCCCATCATGAATCCCGATCAGGTGCCCACCGTCGAAGGCAAACTCATCTGTCCCGCCGTGGAAGGAGCCGCCAACTTCTTCTCCACTTCCTACAGCCCGCAAACCAAGCTCTTCTACGTGAACACCCTGGAAAAATGCGCTGTCTACAACAAGCGTCCATCCGGTCCCTGGGCCGCCGGCCGCGCTTACGTCGCCGGTGGTGGACGCCGCGCCCCCGACGAAACGCCGCAGAAATTCCTCCGCGCCTTCGATATTCAAACCGGAAAAGTAGTGTGGGAACTGCCGCAGGACGGTGACGCCGACAGTTGGTCTGGAGCGCTCTCCACCGCCAGCGACCTCGTCTTCTTCGGCAACGATGGCGATGCTTTATCCGCTGCCGATGCCACTACCGGCAAACTCCTTTGGAGCTACCCCTTCACCGAAACACTCCACACCTCGCCGATGACGTACATGTTTGACAACCAGCAGTACGTCGCCATAGCCGTCGGCAGCCAGATCTACGCCTTCGCCCTGATGCAGTGACGCGGGCCTCCAGGCCGGCGGCTAATTAAACTAACTGACTATGTGCCTCCACCATTGCCACGGGTGGCCCCGAAGCCGGAGGCACGCCCTCAATCCCCGTCTTCACTTCCGGAATAATCCACCGCGCTTCCTCAAACCCCACGTACTTCAAAATCTGCATCGAGTCGTCCGGCGCCACAAGCAGATCCCCGATATCGATGGCCCCATCCTGACCGCGCAGTTGCGCCCAGGCCGTATATGCCGTCGGAGACTCCACCGAGCCCTGCTCTTCAAAATCCTTCGGCTTCACCATCGTGACCCCCGAAGTATGCGGCGCCCAGCGGAACCGCTGGCGCTCCTGATCTTTCATCCGGAAAATGCGATAAACAGGCATGGTGCGTAAGCAACCCATTATGCCTCAAAAACAATCTGCAATGGAAATGTTTCCGTCCCGTATCGCCGCGTGAGCGTCCTGGTACCCCATGTCGATCCAGGTCGCCACGTGCGCTTGCTGCCATAGAAACGCCTGCCGCCATCCGCCCAAAGGCCGCGTCGGGCTCAGCACCACCGTCTGCTCCCGGGCAGGCTTCCCCGGTCGCCCTCGCAACGCTCGTAAGGGCTTCAACGTCGCTCGCACTGGCCACGGCATTCGCGGCATCACGTTCAGTCCCACCGTCTGTGTCGCCTGACAACGCAACGCCGCCCACAGCGGCAACGCTCCCAGGAACCCGCCGTCCGTATACAGCACCCGGTCGATCCGCTGCTGCGGCAGTAATCCCAACAATGCGCACGAGGCTGCCAGATGCCGCCAACTCACATGATCCCCAGCCACCATCTGCGGACGCAGCCGCAGTAAATCCGTCAATACCGCGTAATACTCCTGCTGCGGCCGGTAGGAAGAATGCACGTCGCGGATGAAGCCCTCAATTTGCGAGAACTCCACAATCCCATCTAAAGGACGACGCAGCGGCATGCGGAACTTCAACCGTCCCGTTGCCGCTGCGTCTTTCCACTTCGATGCTAGTTGCTCCGGCGTTGCGCCGCCGGCGATGGCCCACCCATTCAGCGATCCAATGGAAGCGCCGATGACTGCGTCAAAGCGAATCGATTCACTCAGCCTGCTCCAGGCGCCAACCTGCCAGGCCCCGAACAATCCGCCGCCGCTCAACACCAGCGCGCGCTTCATGAAAACGCCTATTCCGCGGGAGTGGTGGGTGCTTCCTTCCGCGCGTTCTCGAACAGGAAGTTGAGCACCTTCTCGGTGCGGATCGCGTGCGCAATCCGTCCCAGCGTTCCGTTCTCTTCAAAGCGCTTCCGCACCGCCGCTGCCGGCTCGCGGTTCTGCTTCGAAAAGCGTGTCACTTCTGCATCCACTTCATCCTGCGTCGCGCCAATCGCCTCACGCTCGGCTATCCGCTCCAGCAGGATCGATCCCTTGATCTCCTTCGTCGCCCGTTCCCGCGTCGCTTCCTTCACGCGCGCCGGATCCAGTTTCAGATTCTTCACATCCACGCCGCGCGCCGCCTGCTCGCCCATCAGCCTGTCGATGTACATCTCCGCTTGCCGGTCCAGATAGGCTTCCGGCACTGGGAATTCGTGCATCTCCACCAGCTTGTCCACAATCATATCCTTCGCCGCGCGCTGGGCCGTCATTTCGCGCTCTTGCGTCAGGTTCCGCCGCACCACATCCTTCAATTCATCCAGTGTCTGGAAATCACCCAGATCCTTGGCGAACTCATCGTTCAGCTCCGGCAGTTCCTTCTTCTGCACATTCTTCAAATGAACGTGGAAGTCCACCGTCTTGCCTGCCAGCCGCTCCTGTCCGTACTCTTCCGGATAGGTCACTTGAATCGTCTTCTCATCGCCCGGCGACATGCCGACGATGTGCTCAGAGAATTCCTTGATGGTTTCCTCGGCGCCCAGCTCCACTTGCATGTCGTGCGCGTGGATCGGCTCGCCTTCCACACCAGCGACGCTATGCAGGTCGATCATCGCCACTTCGCCCGTCTCAATCGGCTTCGGGTCCAGGTTGACGTAATCCGCCTTCTGCTTGCGCAATTCTTCCAGCCGCGCCTCGACGTCGCTCTCCGCCACCGCCGGTGTCTCGTAGGTCACCGCAATGCCACGGTAGTCCTGCAACTCCACGGTCGGGGCCACTTCGAATTCCGCCTTGAACTTCACGTCCTGGCCCGATTCGTACTCGATGTTGGTGATGTTCGGCGAGCCCACTACGTCGAGATGATCCTTCTCCACTTCCTGCCGGAAGTACTTCGGCAACAGGTTCTCCAGCGCTTCCTGCCGGATCTCCCGGCCATAACGCGCCTTGATCATCGACATCGGCGCCTTGCCGGGCCGGAAGCCTTGTAAATGGGCCTTCGAGCGAATCGTCTCCGCTACCTTCCCCGTTTCTTCCTCAACCACCGAAGCCGGAATAACCACTTCGATCGCGTGCTTGCAACCTTCGACTAATGCCATTGAATTACGCTTCCTCCGACCAGCCTGAGAGATAATTTTCCTGTTCCACACTCAGCCGGTCGATGATGATTCCCATTGCCTCCAGCTTGAGGCGCGCCACTTGCCGGTCCAACTGGTCCGGCACGGCATAGACTTTTTTGTCCAGTGTGCTGTGGCTCTTTACAAGATACTCTACCGACAGCGCCTGGTTGGCGAAGCTCATGTCCATCACCGCCGCCGGATGCCCTTCCGCCGACGACAGGTTGATCAGACGCCCTTCGCCTAAAACATAAATCTTGCGCCCGTCGCGCATCGAGTATTCTTCCACAAACTCGCGAGTCTGCTTCTTGCCCGATGACACGCGGCCCAGCGCCTCCAGGTCAATCTCCACATTGAAGTGCCCGGAATTGCACAAAATCGCCCCGTTTTTCAGTTTGTCGAAATGATCACGGTGGATCACGGCGCGGTTCCCGGTTACGGTCACAAACACATCGCCAATCGCCGCCGCGTCGTTCATCGACATGACGCGGTAGCCGTCCATCAGCGCTTCCAGCGCCTTGATCGGATCCACTTCGCACACAATCACGTTCGCGCCCATCCCGCGTGCCCGCGACGCTACCCCGCGCCCGCACCATCCATATCCCGCCACAACCACATTCATCCCTGCCAGCAGGATATTCGTTGCTCGCAGGATGCCGTCCATCGTGCTTTGCCCCGTCCCGTAGCGATTGTCGAAGAGATGCTTCGTCATCGCATCATTCACCGCGATCACCGGATAGGATAACGTCCCAGCCTTGGCCATCGTCTTCAACCGGGCTACACCCGTTGCATTCGATTCCGTGCTGCCCACTACCGCCGCGCCCGCCTGATTCTTCCACACCTCGGCCAGATGAGCACCGCTGTCAATGAGCAACTGCGGATTGCGTTCCAGCGCCGCCGCCGGCGAAACCACCGGGATGCCGTAATCGGCTTCGAGCGATGCTACTACGTCTTTCTGCAATGATTCCTGGCTCACCGGACAGAGGATCGGCGAAGCTCCGCCGTCCCGCAGTGTGATCATCAGGTTCGCCGTTTCCGTGGTCGCGTGCAGGCACGCGGCAATGCGCATGCCTGCCAGCGATTGGGAACGGATTAACTGCTTGCGAATGCTGCGCAGCACCGGCATCGATTGAAACGTCCATTCCATGTGACGTTTCCCCGAGGCGGCAACAGCCGGATCCCTTGGTTCCTGGGGAGCCGGCGCCGCAGCATTACTGGCCATGAGAGAAGCCTTGTCGCAATCAGCCCTTTGCGGCTGCGGTCAAACGGGCATCCTCGCGGATGGCATCGGCCTTGTCGGTCGCTTCCCAGCTAAACGTGCTCTCCGTCCGGCCAAAGTGGCCGAAGGCAGCCGTCGCACGGTAAATCGGACGGCGCAGTTGCAGGTGCTCGATGATGCCCCGCGGAGTCAGCGGGAAGTGAGCCCGCACCAGCTCCGTCATGCGCTCTTCGTCCACCACGCCGGTGCCGAACGTGTTCACGTTCACCGACACCGGATCGGCAACGCCGATGGCGTAGGCAAGCTGCACTTCGCAGCGCTGCGCCAGACCGGCAGCCACCAGGTTCTTCGCGATGTAGCGGGCCATGTAGCAGGCCGAGCGGTCCACCTTCGTCGGATCTTTGCCCGAGAACGCGCCGCCGCCGTGACGGCCCATGCCACCGTAAGTGTCCACGATGATCTTCCGGCCCGTCAACCCCGTATCGCCGTGCGGTCCGCCGATCACAAACCGGCCCGTCGGGTTAATGTGATACTTCGTGTTCGCATCCACCATGTTCGCGGGAAGCACCGGATCGATGATCTTCTTCCGGATCACGTCGCGTAACTCTTCCGTCGACACACTGTCGTGATGCTGCGTGCTGATCACCACTGCGTCAATACGCACCGGCTTGCCGTTTACGTATTCCACGCTCACCTGCGACTTGCCGTCCGGACGCAGGAAGTTCACTTCGCCGCTCTTCCGCGCATCGCTCAGCCGGCGGCACAAGGTGTGCGCTAACTGGATCGGCAGCGGCATCAATTCCGGAGTCTCATCGCAGGCGTAGCCGAACATCAGGCCCTGGTCGCCTGCTCCACCCGTATCCACGCCCATCGCAATGTCAGGGCTCTGGCTTTGGATCGCATTGAGCACACCGCAGGTGGAGGCATCAAAGCCCCACGTTGCATCCGTGTATCCGATGTCGGCAATCACCTGCCGGGCTAGTTTGGGTACGTCCACGTAGGTCGTGGTGGTGATTTCACCGGCCACGAGACAAGTGCCCGTGGTTACCAATACTTCGCAAGCCACGCGTCCACGTGGATCGTTTTCCAGTACTGCGTCCAGCACAGCATCGGAAATCTGGTCCGCCATCTTGTCGGGATGGCCTTCTGTTACGGATTCGGATGTGAAGATGTATCTCATGCCGTTTGCCTACCTCCTCCTGATTGTGCCCAGGGTTTCGACGGAAGTACGCCAACAACCCAAAAGCGAGCGCTGAACTGGGTAAGGGAATTACTTCCTGACCTCGGGAAGGGAACCTCCGCTAGCGGTAGGCCCAATTTCTTAGTTTAGGCTGCCCGGCGACATGGAGTCAAACCGGGCCAAATCGTCAAAACTCCAGCCGCATGCTCAATTGAACCAGCCGCCCGCTGGAGCCGGAGAGGATCGACGTGATCTTTCCGAAGTCTCCACTCCCTCGGGAAAGCCCCGGATTGGCGAAATTCGCACGGTTCGGGAAGTTGTATAGGTCCGCCCGGAATTGCAGCTTGACCGATTCGCGCAGAAACCAGGCCTTGTGTACAGACCCGTCGAAGTTGATCGATCCCGGCCCGAAGCCCACCGTCCGGCCCGCCGTCCCGAATGCACCCACCCCTGGAGCCGCGAATGCGGTCACATCAAAATACCGGCTCAGCATATCCGCGCGCGAGGCATGCGACAGCGCCGGATCCCGCAGAATGTTGCTTCGCTGCGAAGTGGAAAACGTGTTGCTTGTGTTCGTCTGCTCCGCCACGCCATAGGGCAGCCCGTCCCGGAACTCCGTGATCAGGCTCAATCCCCATCCGCCGAAAATCGCATTGGCGATAGGGTTGTGCAGTTCCCACTTCCCGCCCTTGCGGAACGGCAGTTCGTACACCGTGCTCACGATCAGGCGCCGCCGAATATCGCTGTTGGAATTCGATTTGTCCAGGATGTGAAGCTCGGAATGCTGATATCCATTGGGTGCGCCGCCCTGCTCGCCGCCGGCCGTCACCGTGTCCAGGAACTTCGCCCAGGTGAAATTGCCCAGCAGGTTCAACCCGTTCGAATAGCGCTTCTCCAGCCGTACGTTCAGCGAGTGGTAACTCGATGCGCCCCACGCCGGGCTGATCCAGGTCACGTTGTTGAACTGCGGGAACCGCCGCAGTGCCTGATCCTGCCGGGCCGGGCCGCGCCCGTTCACCAGCGGAATCTCGTTGATGTTGATGTTCGGCCCAGACAACCGGTGGCCCAGGCTCGCCTGGTAGGAAACCTCGCCCACCAGGTTGCCGCTGATCGCCCGCTGCACCGTGAAGTTGTACTGCTGCATGTAACCGTTCGATTGATCGTTGGCGATGAAGTCCACCGCTGTGGTTGGAGCCGCGCCCAATCGCACAGCGCCGAATCCCGGCCCCAGCACCTGCTCCGGCAATGAGGGCAAGCCGTCGCGCAAAGCCAGCGCCCGCGTGAACCCTCCGTCCGGCGATGTGATCTGGGTGTTTTGCCCAAATCCGCTCGTCAGGTTGTTCGGCACCGCGCCGAAGTAAATGCCGTTATACGCGAGCCCGTAGCCGCCCCTCACCACAGTTTTGTCTCCCACCCGGTAAGCGAATCCAAAGTGCGGCCCGAAGTTGTTCTTGTCGAAACGATGAGCGTACTTGCTCACGCCGTCCTTGCCGGCAAAGGTGACCACGCCAGGAACTCCCGCCACCGGATTGATCTGCGTGAAATCGAAACCGCTCTGCCGGTTGTCCCGCTCCCATCGCGGCGTGTCCAGATCCCAACGCAGCCCCAGGTTCAACGTCAGCCGCGACGTGATTCTCCAGTCATCCTGAATAAACACGCCCATGTAATCGGAACGCGAGTTGATGTCTTTCGTCAGGTTCGCCACCGCCGAGTTCACATGGCCCAACAACAGCTCAGCGACAGCGCTGTTCGAGGCGCGGTTGGTGAACGAGAAGTTGCCGCCCGCTGTCGGGCTGTTCACATCCTTATTCAGCGAGTAGCGGAACTCGCCGCCGAACTTCAACTGGTGCCGCCCGCGGATCCACGTGAGAGTATCGCTCACCTGCCGCGTCAGAATCGGCAGTTGCAGCCGCTGCTGCCCGGTGCTGCCCAACGACGTGTGGCCCGTCAGGTTGAACCGCGCGAAGTAGTCCGGGTCCACTCCTTTGATCCCCAACGCCCCGTTTTTGCCGCTTCCTGTTCCAAACGCCCGCACCACGTTTGACCGTAGTCCGTAGTTGCCGCGGAATTCGTTGATCACGTTCGGCCGCAGGTTACGGATCCAGCTTGCCATCACGATCGTCTGATCGTTCTCTTGCGTCTGTGCCCGCGAATCGGCGAATTCATTGGGAAAAATAGGCGCCGACACGGCCTTCGACAACACGTAGTTGAAACGCGCATAGACGCGATTGTTCTGGTTGAAATTGTGGTCCAGCCTCGCCGTGATGAAGCTCTGCGAAATCTGATCGGAAGCATTGGCGATAAAGTTCGCCCCTGGTGCCGCAGCCGGATTGTCGCTCGCCACATTCGGAGCCGGATACAGCTTCGCCACCGCCGCCCCGACAGGATCCAGTCTGCTGGCAGGGATGATGTTCCCGGCGAAAGGCTGACGGTTGTTCGGATCCAGCACGGTGATGTCCCTCCGCGCTGAAAAGTCACCAGCGATTTCCGCCGGCCGCGGCACAATGTTCGAGGAGAAAGTCTGCCCATCCCGCCGTTGCGTTCCTTCATAGTTCATGAAGAAGAACGTCTTGTCCCGCTTGATCGGCCCCGAAACAGTTCCGCCGAAAATGTTGTAGCGCAGCGGAGCCTTCGATGGCGCAAAGAACGTCCGCGTATCCATCTTGTCATTGCGCAGAAACTCGTACGCCGCTCCGTGCCACGTGTTCGACCCCGACCGTGTTGTCATCTGAATCAGTCCTGAGCCGGCGCGTCCGAACTCCGCCGAATAGTTGCTGGTCTCCGCCTTGAATTCCTCGATGGTCTCGGCCGGCGGATTGAACGTCAGCAGTGGAGCGCCCAGTGTCATGTTCTGCACCGTTGCTCCATCCAGATTCCACATCTGGTTCTGGCTCCGCCCGCCGCCCATCACAAAGTTGGGGATCGCCTCGCTCGACTGGCTCTCATTGTTGTAGACCACGTTGCCCATCAGCCGCACCAGGTTCGCCACCCGGCGGCTTTGAATCGGCATGTTGGCCACGGCCGCCCGTTCGATCAATTGCCCGACGGTTGAGTTCTCACTTTCGAGCAATGGCGTGCGCGCCGTTACCTCCACGGTCTCGGTCACCGCGCCGATTTCCAGGCGAATATCCAATCCACGGGCGCCGCCCGTTTCCAGCCCCACGCCGGAGCGCAGGAACTTCTTGAATCCCTGCAATTCACACGTGATCTCATAGGTGCCCGGCTGCAGGAACGGCAGCGTATAAAGGCCGTTTTCATTGGTCGAAACCGACTGGCTGACACCAGTCGCCATATTGCGGGCCGTAACCTTGGCCCCCACCACCACCGCGTCCGTCGTATCCGACACCGTGCCCGAAAGCTGCGAAAGCGCCTGTGCGAACACACTGCTCCCGCATGTCGTGGCAAGAGCCAACGCGAAAAACAAAGATGACATCGAGACTCCCTTTGCCCAAGAGTATATCTCGACTAGCGCGCCCCGATGCCTCCCCGCAGATCCCGCAACAAACTCAACATGCCCGGCACCAGCACAATCACAAACAGCGCCGGCAGAATGAAGAGCACAATCGGGAACAGCATCTTAATACCCGCCTTCGCCACACTCGCTTCCGCCCGTAACCGCCGCCGTGTCCGCAGCGCGTCGGCATACACCTTCAGCGCTTGCGATAAGCTTGTGCCGAACCGTTCGCTTTGAATGATCATCGCCGCCAGTGACTTGATGTCCTCAATCCCCGTGCGACGAACCAATTGCTGGAACGCCTTCGAACGCTCCTGCCCTGCCTTCACCTGCATCACCACCGTGTAGAACTCCGCCGCCAATGCCGGATAAATATACTGCAATTCCTCGCTCACGCGGATCATCGCCTGATCCAGCGCCAACCCCGTTCCCAGCACAATGCCCAACAAATCCACCGTATCCGGCAATGCTTCCTGCAGCCGCTGCCGGTGTGCGCGCACCAGCCGGTGCAGCACCTGCTTCGGCAACAGATAGCCCAGCAGAAACGCCGCCACCATCGCGCCGAACATGTTCGATAGCGGGTTCCCCCGTTGCAGGTACAGCATGCCACCCAGCATCGTCGCCATGAACAGCATGTGGAACACGGCATAGTACACCACCGCGCTCTTCTGCCGCACACCAGCCTGCGACAATTCCTTCTCCGTCTCGCGAATCCAATCCTCGCCGCCAAACGAGCTGATCAGATACAGAACACTGTTCGAAAACCCGCCTCCCGCGCGGCGCCGCGGCGACTTCTTGTTGTCGATCATCGCGTTCGTTTGCAGCTCTTCCAGCCGGTCCCCCAGCGGGTCTTCGGTATCGGCGAAGAATTGAAACGCAGCCCACAGCAGCGTGGCCACAATCGCAAAGCCGAGGATGAAAACGATGATGGCTTCTAGCATGGCTCGCTCCTAGAACTTCGGACTCGACAGCTTGCGAATGATCAAAATCCCCACCAATTCGGAAACGATTGCGTAGGTGAGGAACTGCGTCCCCGTTTCATCGGTGTACAGCAGTTGAATGTACTCGGGCTTCAGAATCCAGAAACCGAAACCCACCACAATCGGCAGTGAGCACAGCAATCCGGCCGAAAACCGCTGCTGCGCCGTCGCCGCCTGCATCTTCGCCGCCAGGTTCAAACGCTCGCGGATCAGCAGCGACAGGTTGTCGAGCACCGCCACCATGTTTGCGCCCGTCTGGCGCTGCAGGATCAAGCCCGTGATGAAGAACTTCAGATCGACGATTGGTACCCGCTTGCCCAATCCGCGTAACGCGTCCTCAATCGGCGAGCCCAGCGCCATCTCTTCGATCACCTTCTTGAACTCCATCTTCACCGGATCGAACGTTTCCTGCGCCACCGTCTCCAGACCGCTTTGGATGTTGTGCCCTGCCTTCATCGAACGGTTGAACAGATCAATCGCGTCGGGCAGCAGTTCCTCGAACTTCGACATGCGCTTCTTCCGCACGCGCATGATGTACATCACCGGAATCGCGCCCACCATGCCCGAAACCAGCAGCCGCAGCAGGAATAGCTCCATCCCGAACAGCCCTTGCAGGAAGTACATGCCTGCCGTGATCACGATGCTGATGGCGAAGATGTCCGCCGCGCGGTACTTCAAGTTGGCCTGCTCAATGATTTCCTGTAGCCGGCGTAACACGCCGACCCACGCCACGAAATCCCCGATTGCCGCGAACGACCCGCGCTGCTCGCGCCGGATCAGATCGGCCCCGCCGCCCGATCGCCGCGGATTCACCCGCGCCCGCAATTCGCGCATTCGCGCCTGCAGCACGTCCGCCGATTCGTTCGCCGGAATCACCCACACGTAGTAGGCGGCGGCGAATAGCGCCCCGCTGAAGATCAGGAATGTGACGAAGGTCATCATGCGCGTCTAGTCTTTGAGGACCTGTTCCTCCTGGAAAATCGACGGCGACAGATGGATCCCGTACGCCTTCAACCGCGACAGGCAGCGCGGCTTGAATCCCGTTGCCTTGAACCGGCCCGTGATGCGCCCGCGCTGGTTTACGCCCGTCCGTTCCAAAGCAAAAATATCGTCCAGAATCACTTGATCGTCTTCCACATCGCGCACCTCGGCAATCGAGGTGATCTTGCGCGTACCGTCGTTCAGTCGCGCACAGTGCATCACGATGTTCACGGCCGAAGACAGCATCTGCCGGATCACGCGATCGGGAATGTTCGCGCTCGCCATCATCACCATCGTTTCCAGGCGCGCAAACGCGTCGCGCGGCGAATTGGCGTGGCACGATGTCATCGATCCGTCGTGGCCCGTATTCATCGCCTGCATCATGTCCATCGCTTCGCCGCCGCGGCACTCACCGATGATGATGCGGTCCGGACGCATACGGAGGGCGTTGATCACCAGGTCACGCTGCGTAATCGCGCCAGCGCCTTCAATATTCATCGGACGCGTTTCCAGCCGCACCACGTGGCTTTGCTGCATCTGCAGCTCGGCCGTGTCCTCAATCGTGATCACGCGCTCGGCTTCCGGAATGAAGCGCGAGAGGGTATTGAGCATCGTCGTCTTGCCCGAGCCCGAACCACCCGAAATCACCACGTTCAGCCGCGCTTCCACGCAGCCGCTGAGGAAATCCAGCATCCCAGGAGTGAGCGTCTCATTGCGCAGCAGATCGTCGGTGGTCAGCAGCTTCTTGCCGAAACGCCGGATCGACATCACCGGCCCAATCAACGACAGCGGAGGAATCACCGCGCAAACACGCGAGCCGTCATCGAGACGCGCGTCCACAATCGGCGACGAATCGTCGATGCGCCGTCCGATGTTCGACACAATGCGGTCGATGATCATGCGCACGTGCGCCTGATCCTTGAAGCGGATATTCGTTTCCACCATCCGCCCGCCGCGTTCCACGTACACACTGTCGTAGCCGTTCACCAGGATGTCGCTCACCGTCATGTCCTTCAACAGCGGCTCCAGCGGCCCCAGCCCGAACACTTCATCGAGCACCTCTTCAATGACGCGCTCGCGTTCCACCGCGGTCATGGGGATGGATTCTTCCTTCACCATCCGCTCCACCACGTTGCCGATCTGCTCGCGCACGCCTTCCTTGTTCAGCACCTTCAACTGATCGGGAGTCAGTGAATTCAGTAGCTTCGAATGAATCTGCGTCTTGATGCCAAACCAACGATCCGTGCCCGTTGCGGCGCCGGGGCGGACCATGGGACGTGTGCTCATAATGTTCTAACCGGTTCCTTTATCGCGAGATGAGGCTCTTTAACCCTGATTTTCCCACAGCCTCGCCTGCCTTCTCCTCGCGCTTGACTCCAGTCGCCTTATCCACGAACGAGCGGAACACTTTGTCCACCTCGCCCGCGGCCTCGCGATCCTGCACCATCGGCCGCGCTTTGTTCACCGATGCCAGGAACGCCTGCGCATTGGGAATTCCGTAAAACGCCGCCTGGTTCAACGTCGATTGCACCTGCTCGAGCGTTGCATGGTGCATGTCGCTCTTCTTCGAATAGCGGTTGATCACGATCTTGATCTGATCCTGACTGAACCCCATCCGCATCAGAAATGCCAGGTAACGCTGCGCATTGCGAATGGTCGGATACTCCTGCGTCACCACCAGAAAGATCGAATGAGAAGCCTGCAAAGCGGCCAGCACTACATCGTCATTGATGTTGCGCCCCGCGTCCACCACAATCGACTGGTACTTCTCCACCAGGAACGTGGAGAACTCGCGGAACATCGGCTCGGTGAAGTACCCGCGCTGCTCCAGCGAATCGGGCGGACCCACCAGGTAGAACCCCAGCGGATCGCGCGTCACGAAGCCTTCAAACAAAGCCTGGTCCATGCGCCCCAGGTTCTCGCCCACTTCCGAAAGCGTATATTGCGGCGAAGCGCCCAACTGCATGGCCACTTCATTCCCCGTCCAATCGAAATCGAGCAGCACTGTCTGCTGCTTGCGCTGTGCCAGCACCGCGGCGAAGTTCACCGCCAGGCTTGTCGTGCCGACGCCGCCCTTGGCGCCAAGAAACGTATAGATCTTGCCCAGCCGGCTGCCCGTATTCGTTACCCGCCGCGGCGTGCTTTCCAGCCGCTGCATGGCGTCGCGAAACTCGATGCGCTTCAGCGGCTGCGTGAGGAAATCGTTAGCGCCGGAACGCAGGCACGCCAGCACCGCCTCGCCATCGGCCTGGAAGTTCGACGCAATCACGTATAGCTCCGGCACGGCTTGCTTCACCTTGCCCATCGAAGAGATACCCGTCTCAAAGTCGAACGACAAATCGACCACAAGCGCCGCTTCGGGGTGCCGCTCCAGATCCTGCAACACGCGGATGTAGAGGTTCGTGTTCACCTCGGGGTATTCCGCCAGCACTTTCGCGTTCTGCATGTTGAGCAGATTCTCGCGAATCATCTCGCGGAAGTGTTCGTCGTTGGACGCAACCAACAGGCTGATGCTCATTCTCGCTCCATGGCTACGGTAGACACTCCCCTGTTTCCGGATCGCAGCCCGCACTCTCCATCGGCACGGTGGTCTGGAAGTCGGGCATAGCCAGGGGTGGCAGTCCTAGGTAGCCGAAAAATGATCGAAATTCGTAACCGGTAACTCGTACGCGCACCGTATCCGGAACACAGCCCACTGAGCATTCGCCGCCTTCGCAAGCGAACTCCTCCAGCGCGCCCGTATCCGCGTTCGTCGCGTAGTATGTAATTTCCATTTGCGCCGGCCCTGAGACGAACTGATCGCGATCCCAGACCAGCGGCACATTCTGTGTCATCCACGTGCGTACATTATCGCCGTTGCCTTGCCAGCAATGCGTTGCGGCGTAGCGCGCGCCGGTGCTGGTGAAATCCGCCATCGAATTCCACACCCACAGCAGCTTCGCCGTAAACACGATCATCATCGTCACCGGCAGCAGCAGTGCCGAGTAGGCGATGACGAATTCCACTGTGGCTTGTCCGCGGCGTTTCTTCATCTATGTTCCTTGGAACGGCACGCGCACTCTGGGCCGCAGCAGAATCGGATCGAGTGGCAGGTTCGGAATGGCCAGCGTGAACGGATACCCGCTCGGAATGGAAACCACAATGTAATCGGGGGACCGTCCGCCATTGGCCGTATCGCAAGCCTCGGCGGAACACTCGCATTCGCCAATATCGCCGGTTTCCGCCGTGAAGCGCTCCAGCCGCACCTGAATCTGGTCCACGCTGAAGTTGCGGATCAATGCTTCCGTTGAACCGTCCGCGGTTCCCGTCACTGCCAGGTTCTTCGCCGCGGTGACAATCGCGTCCGTGTCGTCGCAGAAGTTTACGCTCTGCTGCGTGCCGACGTAACGCGCCGCCGTGTACAGAGCCTTCTGCAGCGAATAGTAAGTCCATGTGATCTTCGCCAGCTCGATCATGCCGAGCAGCAGCAGCAGCAGGATCGGCAGGAACAGCGCGTTCTCCAGCAGAAAGCCGCCGCGTTGGTTGCGCCGTCTCATCGGTGCAGCACCACCTTTCCCGGCCCGTTCGTGATCGCGCAGTCGCCGAAGCGTCCCTGCTTGATCGGAAACGCTGTGCCGATATAGGTCACCGCGATGCGCCCGTTCAGATCGTTGGACGAAATCCCCGTCTGGTTCTGCAGCGGCTGCAGCACGAACTGCCGGAAGCCCAGCACGATCATGGTTCCCGTGGGGTTCAATAGGTCCACAATCGGAATGGTCAGCAATCGCCGTCCGCTGCCTACGTAAGTCGTGTAGTCTTCCAGATCCGTAAGGTCGGTGTCCGATTGATAGAGCGAATTGAGCGTGTCAATCTCCGGGATATCCGTGCAACCCTGCGCCAGTGTCGCGTCCATCCGCGTCGCCATCCCGCACAGGTAGCTGGTAATGGCCGTATTCACGCGATTCACGTTGCAGGCCAGAGGCGCCGCGCTCGCCCAGATGGATTCTTCCGTGTTCACGCTGAAGCAGGCCAGCGCTTGTGTCGTGGAGGGCAACACGCCCTGCGCGCCGACGCGGAATAGTTGCTGCGAATCGTCGGCATAGACCGAAAGCTGATCGTTGGCACGATTGAGAATCAGGTAGGGAATCCGTTGCGTCGTGCCCGCCAGCGCTTGCGGAATCGGGTTGCCCGTGCACGAATAACCGAGCGTATAACGCGTTCCCACTACGTACCCGAAATCGACAGTGTCCGCCGCATCCACCGCGGCAATGGCAATCGGCTCCACATTGCACGCCGTACACAGCGGAGCGCTCACACCCGCTACTGCCCGTACACGCACCGGCACCTTGCCTTCCTGCCCCAAAGACAGGAAGCGCCAGAACAGCAGCGGCGTTTCGCCCACCAGTTCCACGCGCACGTGCCGTGCCAGGGCGCCGCTCACTTCGCCGTTGCCGGTCGCCGTTGCGTCTTCGCCGATCGCTTCCGCCGCGGTGGAAAAGAACGCCGGAGCAACAATCTCGCTGTTCAACGATCCGTTCGATTCCCCAACGGTCAAGCCGCCGTAATCGTACTTGTTCCCGAAGCCGCTGCCCGCTTCCACCATGCGATTGGCGGCGTCCTGCGCATCGGTGGTGGCAGCCTCCGTGCCAATCAGTCTGCCTGCCGCGGCCAGGGCCATCGATTGCGCCGCGGTCTGCAACTCGCCGCGCGCCATATACAGGCGGCCCAGGTCCACGGCGAATCCCATCATGCCGAAGAACACCGGCACCAGCATCACCAGCACCTGCAGAGACACACCACCCCGTTCGCGCAAAGCCCGGATTGTGGTTGGTGTCCGCATCGCTTTCAAACCTACGGCTTCTGATGTCCTGTCGGGCCTACCATCTGCGGCTTATCCGCCGCCGGTTTCCCCTTCGCGCCTTTCTTCGCTTTCTTCTCGTCTTCCAATCGCTTCACTTCGTCGGCCGAGGGCAGGAACGTCTCCAGCATCGCCGGCAGCTTCACATCACCGCCCGCTTCCACCGGCCTCACGAACCGCGGCGTGATCACCACCACCAGTTCATCCTGCGTCTTCTTCAGTGAGCGGCTGCGGAACAGATTACCCACAATCGGGATGTCTCCAATACCTGGAACCCGGTTCAGCACCTGAGTGACTCGGTTGTCTATCAGCCCGGCGATGGCGAAACTCTCGCCGTCCTTCAGCACCACCTCGGTATCGGCACGCCGTACGGCGATGGCGGGAATCAGGAAGCCCTGCAGTGTCACCGCGTTCGAAAAATCGAGCGAACTCACTTCCGGTTGTACCTTTAGGTGAATGGCCCCGCTAGCGGTCATGGTGGGAGTAAAGCCGAGCTGGATGCCAAACTTCCGGAACTGCACGGTGACCACAGGCGCCACGGCGCCGCCGGTCGTCGTCGCGGTCAGTGTCGGGAAGGGGAACTCGCCGCCGGCCAGGAAACTCGCCTCTTTGCCTTCAATCGCAATCAGGTTCGGCTCGGCCAGGATCTGCAGCATGTTCCGCCCCTGCAAGGCGCGGATGGTCGCGCCGATGTTCAAATCGGGCCGGAACACAAACAGGTTCAGGATATCGGCGAAGTTGATGGTGGAGTTGGCGAACTCCTGGTCCTGAAATTGCAACTGGCTGAAGCGCGGCTGTTGGAACTGCTGTGTGGAGAGCGCGCCCAGGTTCTTGCTGTTGCGGCTGAAGAAGTTGAATCCAAGCTCGGTCAACGCCGCACGATCCACTGAGGCGAACTTCACCTGCAACAGGATCTGCCGCGGATCGGCGGCGGCGGGCGTCTGCAGCATGTTCACCACCGTGGTGGCGTGCGCCGCGGCCATCGCTTCCACGCGCTTCGATTCTTCCACGCTCTTCACGGCGCCGGTCAGCACCAGCTTGTCTTTGGTTCCGGTAACAATAACGCCCGGCACCTTGCCCTGCAGGTCGCTGACAACGCCGTTCCAATCGGCCAGGTCGGGTTTCACGTCGATGTTGTAGCGTACCGGAATGGTGCCCATTTCCCAGACGATCAGCGTCGTCTTGCCGACGCTCTTCGCGTTCACCATCACTTCGCGTGGAGACACGACGACGGCATCGGCGATCTTCGGCTCGGCGATTACGACTTTGCTTAAATCACGCTCGAAGGAAATCAGTTCCCCGCGTCCGATGAGCAGGCTCATCTCCTTGGTGGGCGCGGTCTGAGCCGTCATTGCGGGCGCAAGCAGCGCCACTAACGCAAGCAGGCTCGAAACATGTCGGGTATTCATTGTTTTTGCCACCGGTCTTACTGGAAGACCTCCTGCAGATGTTTATCGCCTTTGAAAACGTCCACCACGAACTTCGGCTTGGGTGGCTCTTTAGGAGCTTCCTTCACCACCGGCTTCGGAGCCGGCACGATGCTTCCATCCGGATTCATCACCACCGCTTCGCCCGACGTGAGCCGCTTCCACACATCGTCGTTACGCACGTTCGGCATTGGCCCGCCGCGAGCGAGGTTCTTGCCGCCGCGAATGCGCCGCGTGGTCTCTCCAATATTTAAATCCTCAGCTGTCACCACCGTCTCGGTCTCTTCGTCCACCGCCGCATCCAGTGGATTGCGCAACGCCAGGCTGATCTTGCCCTGCTGGCGGGCGAACTCGAGTCTGGCCGCCTGTTCGGGAGTTACCAGCAGCGTCGCCGCGCGCGTCGCCGTCACTGATGCTGTCGACGAAGAAGGCGCGCCCGGGGCTCCGGACACCGCCGCTGCTTCCGTATTGCGTCCGATGCTCATCACCACTACGTTCTGCAGCAGCACGGTGGTCACCGCTTCGTTCATTGATCCGGTGCGCGTGAACAACACATCCACGTGGGAGCGAGGCTGTACCATGCCACCCGCGCCGGTGGAATCGGAGATGGGCACCGATACCGCGCGCTTGCCGGGATCGATCGTTGCGGCGATGCCTTCCATGCCGCCCTGGGTGCTCAGCTTGTTGGAAACGATGGGCTCGTTGGCATTGGTGGGGAACAGCAGCACACGGTCAATGGCCACCTTGGCATCCACCACGGCGTTCTTCGGCAGGTCTTTCTCTGAGATGCTGACCATTTTCAGATCGGCCTGCTTCAAGCGCGTGCCGGCCCGCATGTCCTGCGAGGCTGCCACCACCTTGACCAGCTTTTCCTGTCTCGGACCCGCTACCTTGGCATACACAAACCAGCTCATCAGGAATGCGCACACCAGGGCGGCTCCGAAGATCATCAGTATTTTTTGACGGTCCAGATTGCCCATACTATTTCCTCAATAACGTTGCCGTATCGTCCCGGTAGACCTGCTGCCAGCCCAACTGCCGCAGCCCATCCACTAACGTGTAGTTGTTGGGCAACAAAGCGGAATCGAATCCAAACTCCTCCACCTGCCGGCGCCATCCGGGGCGGGCCTCGATCAGGCGGATGTAATCCTTCATGAATGCGACTCCATAGAAGTCGCTACGGCCATCGAAGAACACCTTGCGGCGTCCGTCGAAGCGGTAGATGAGATAGCCTCCGAACTTGTCCGGCGCCAGCAGTTTCGCATTGGCGGGCAGCGCGTCGACTGCAGCCGCCGCGGCGACGGGGAACTCCTTCGCAGGAAACCCTGCCTGTGCCGCCATCGCTGGAGCCTTCAGGATGACGAAGGCCAGCAACAGCACCAGAGGCGCCACGGCGTATCCGCCACAGCGGCTCTCCAACATCCGCAATCGCTCCGAGTAGGCGAGGAACGCATCCAGCTTCCGCCGCAAGGCGCTCCGCACTCCGGCGCGTTCCAGCGCCGCCGTGATTGCCCCATTGGCCAGAGGCAGTGCCAGCAACGCCAATAACGGCAAAGCGCGCGCCGATCGCAGCGCCAATGCCGTCAGGCCTAGCAGCAATAAGAAATGTTCCGGACGCCGCGCCTCCAAAGCCAGTACCGCGCCGCACAAAGCCAGCAGCACGGCGATGAGGATCGGCAACGATCCCTCGGCATGAAAGTTGAAGCTTTGAAATTCCCCGATGCGTGCTAGTAGTTCCGAGTTACTCAAGTACGCCAACACATGAGCATGCAGCCCCCATCCGTAAGGATTGACAAAGGTGCCCGCCAGCGAGCAAACCGCGGCCAGCGCATACCACTGCCACCATGCCGGTTCGTCCCACAGGAAGCGCCGCACCAGAGCGCTAACTGCGTATAACACCGCGATCCCCGGAAGGAAGAAGAAGCTCGCATGCAGATTGGCCCACACCGCGCCGAACAAGCCAAATCCCACTGCCTGCCAAACTCCAAAACGCCGCCCACGGCCTTCCATTAAGGATAGGGCCGTGAGGCTACACAGCCAGCCGAACACATGCGGCCGGGCGAGGTAGTGAAGTTGCAGCGTCGTCAGCAGGGGAGAAGCCATGACACATGCCAGAAAGAAGTTGCCACCCGCCATCCAATGAAGCCGGAACCACAGCCAGACGCAGCTTGCCGATAGCGCCGCATACAGCAACGCCACACCGGGAAGCCCGTTTGAGCGGTGAGCCGCGCCCATGATTGCATCCGCTCCCCATTCCCAGGCGAACCACGGTTGTCCGGGTTTGGTGAAGGAATACGGATCCGTGCGAGCGAGAGGATGGCCATCGAGCAGCCGTTCTCCGTTCCGGATATGCCAACCCGTGTCGGAATCGCGGAACAGCTTAGAAGGTCCGTCGCCCAGAAAGAGGCCGAAGAACAGGCTGACGGCCGCAACCATCATGCCTGCATCCGGAATCAGAAGGCGGGTCCAGACGGAAGTGCCCTTACGGCTAGCCACAACTATCCCCTGCGCGTCCACTGGGAAGCGGCCGGAACCAAGGGTGGAGGGCAAGTTCGCTTCTTTATTGCCCGGTTGCGCCGATGCTGGTCAACCCTTGCGTGATGCTCGAGTAAAGGCTGACGACGGCTGTGGACAACTGGTTCACCGTGGTGATGAGGGCCAGGCCCACCGCAGCCACAATCAACGCGTATTCCACGAGATCCTGTCCTTGCTCTTCCTGCCAGAGCCGGATGAAAAACTGCTTGATCATTCACTATCTCCCTTGCTTGGTCGAAATCCAGCGAAGCCTATTCCCGCGCGGCGACATTGAGGCGCCCGGACTGCTTCTCATCAATACCTGCCACGAAATTCCAAACCTTTTTGGCCCAACCGGCACGCTGCGGCGTTGCGGCTTGCTGCCGCCCGGCGGACTGCACCGGCATCGTCACCGGCTTGCCATCCATCTTTTCGAGCGAAGCCAGGTTGTTCCAGGCCGGAGTATAACCACGGTTCTCACTCAGGGCCAGCTTCAGTTCCTGGCGGGCTTCGTCATACTTGCCTTGTTCCATCAGCGCCGCGCCCATGTTGGTATGCGCGGCTGCTTTGTCTCCCCCGTTGGCGCCGGCCCACAATGCCAGCGCTTCCTTGCGTTCGGCGTCGTTTCCGCCGCGAGCCAGCGCCAGCCCGAGGTTGTTGCGGGCGGCATCCATTCTGGCATCGAGCGTCAACGCCTGCCGCAACGAGGTGATCGCATCGGCCCGTTTCCCTTGTAATAGGAGATTGTATCCCAGATTATTGTGGAGCTTGGCTGCGTTGGGATTCAGCCGAAGTGCTTCGCGATGTGCGGATTCGGCGCCGGTATGATCTCCCTGCTCATCGCGCAGGATGCCGAGCCAGGCGTAGAGGTCCGCGCTTTTCCCATCGCTCGCCAGATGGCGGGCCAGCAGATCGGTGGCTTCCTTCTTTTGGCCCTGATCGCTGAGGCTCTCCGCGAGTTTGCCGATCACCCGTTCGTCCTTCGGGAATCGATCAGCGGCAAGACGGTAATGTTCCAGGGCGAGTTCGGGGAAGCCGGCAGCTTTGTACAGGGAGGCCAGTTCCAGACGGGTTGTCACGTTCTCCGGATCGGAGGCCATCCGTTCGCGCAATGTGCGGATGCGCGGATCGCCTTCTCCCGCATCGACGGCATTCAACACCTGCCTGCGCATCATCGTTGGGACGGCAGCGGAGGACTTTCGGGTTACACCGTTTTGGGAACTGGGGTGCGAGCAGGACGCCAAGAGGAGAACCGGGACCACTGCAACCCGCTGCCGGAGTGTCATGTCAATTTCTCAAATTCTAGCTGGTCCCCGGCTTCCGTGGCAGTACTCTCGGTCATGCCCGCGGGCAGTTCCAGTACGGAATGCGCCCTCAGGCAGAACGAAATGCGCGACTTTGGCATGCGGGCCCGAACCTTTAGCACTTTCTTTGACTTACTCAAGTAGACCACGTCAATGTCGAACTTCATGCGGAACGTATGGACGCCCTCGCAGGGAACGATCCACAATCCCTCGCCAGGATTGAGCCGCTCATGCTTCAGCAGCCCCGTTCTACGCGTTTCGCTCGTGTTGGCGACACTGGCTCCCTCCGCCACGGTGGTCCCCTTGGTCACGTTGCGCACGCGTATTTTGGACAAGTCGTACGTAGAACCCACTTTCCCTCGTTTTGTTGCGGTGCTCTGCAACTTCCCGACCCCGAAAGGGTTTAGACTAGCGAATTAAGGTACTCTTTGCAATTCATCCGTCTGGTGTTGATGCAGCCTATGATCCAACGTGGTTTTCTGGCGGCCGTGGTCGCCCTTTCTCTCCCCATATGCTCTTATGCCCAGAGTGTGGGCCGCACCTTTGGTGACGTGGTGCAATTGGGCGGCACGCCGTCCGATGCCGTGCTGGACGAGATGCGCGGCCGGCTGTACCTTGTGAACAACGCCGCGGCTCGGGTGGACATTTACGATTACAACTCGCTCTCGCTGACCGGGACCTACGGCGTCGGATCGCAGCCGCTGGCCGCCGCCATGTCGATGGATAACCGCTATCTATATGTGACCAACAATGGCAATTCCACCCTCAGCGTGATTGACCTGGAGTTGGGGGTCACCAGCCAGAATGTGACTCTGCCGGCAAAGCCGGAAGGGGTGGAAGTCGGCGCTGACGGCCGCGTGCTGATCAGCACGCAGGGAACCGGCGTCAACAACCTGAACAACACACTCCTCATTTTCGACCCCGTACAGACGTCGCAGAACCAGGTGCAGCCGGTGCAGTTTCCGCCGCCGCCGCCGACCCCAACAGGGCAGCCCGGTGTGTTTGCCCGGCCTGTGACGACCTTCCGCGGCAAGCTCATCCGCACCCCTGACGGGCGGTTCATCGTCGGCCTGAGTACGGTAAACAATAACACCCAGACCGTGGTCTACCTCTACGAATCGTTTTCGGGGACGGTGTTGAAGACCCGCACCGTGACGGGCCAGTCGACCATTCTGGCCATTTCGCCCGACGGCAGCCGGTTCATGGCCGGCTTCACGCTCTACGACACGCAGACGCTGCAGGCAGTAGGACAGATGAACACGGCGAACATGCCGTTCCTGTTCAACGGGAACTTCAACACCCTGCAGAACGTCGGCGGCAGCGTATTTACGGCCGATGGCAAGACGCTCTATTCGGCGTTCAACTCGGCGCCGTTTACGCAGCCGGCCACACGGCCGCAGGCTTCGACGCTGCTGATCTCCGATCCGCGCAACCTTACTATCTCACTCGGCATCAAGCTGCCGGAAAGCATCATCGCGAAGATGGTGGTGACCAGCGATGGGGCGCATGCCTTCGGACTTTCCGAGTCCGGCATGATCCATCTGGCTATGGATACGTTGTACGACTATCCGGTCATCATGCCGGAAACGGATACAGTGTTTCTGGCCGTGGACGAGTGCAATCGAGGCATCGCGCGGTCGGCGGTGCGCATCAACAACATCGGCAGCGGGAAGTTGACGTTCAGTGTGCCGAACCTGGGCCCCGCGCTCGTGGCACAGATCTCGAGCGGTGTTGCTCCCTCGACGATCACCTTCGTGATGGAGCCGGGCCGGTCCGGTGTGACGCGCCAGTCGGGAACGAACCTCTATACGGGAACGGCACAGAACACGGGCAATCCGATCCTGGTGAACCTCGCTACGCTCGAAGCGATCAACCTGCCGAACACGATCAAGATCTACATGAACTACCGGCAGTCGGACATGCGCGGGCAGATCTTCCCCATTCCGATCACCCCGAACGGGAACCGTTTGACCACCGGCCTGCGCGACATCGTGCTGGATGAACCGCGCGGCAAGCTATATGTTTCCAATGGCGGCTACAACCGTCTGGAGGTATTCGACACACGGCGGCAGCGCTTCCTCAATCCGATTCCGGTGGGCCAGTTGCCGGGCCAGTTGGCGATGGCCACCGACGGCAGAACACTCTACGTCGGCAACGGAGGCGGCGAGTCGATTTCGATTGTCGACCTGGACCTTGCCCGTGTTGTCGGGGAAGTAGAGTTTCCTCCCATTCCGCGTGCCGGGAATGCGAACATCATCGCTCCGGCGGCGCTGGCCTACGGGCTGAGCGGACTACAGTTCATCATGTCGAACGGGTCGCAATGGAAGCTGGTGGGCAATCAGGCCACGCTACGGCCGGCAAACACGATCATCCCCACGACGGTGCCCGGCCCGCAGTCCATGCTGGCGAGCCCCGGTTTCGATTACATCTTCACGCTGGCTGGCAACGGCGCGGCGTATCTGTACAACGCGCTGATCGACAACTACACCACCAACCGGACACTGTTCTCGAATCCTATTCAGAGCTATTACGGGGTGATCAGTGCTTCCGACGACGCATCGTACTTCTTCGCCAACGGGTTGCAGTTGAACTCTTCGTTGACGGTCGTGGGAGGCGCCGAGCGCCCTGGCACCATCCAGGTTGGGCCACCCGCTGGACCGGGGCAGCCCCCGACGCAAACCGTAGTCAGTGGCGGTGAGCGGAACATCGCGGCCACGGCGCATATCGGCCGGGATACCTTTGTGCGGTTGACTACGCCGGTGCGGAACAACATCACGGCCGTTACACGCGACGAAGTGCGCACCACCCTGGAGCGTATCAATCTGACGACGAAGTCAGAGACATTGATCGGCATCGTGCCGGAGAATCCGATTACTTCGGTGTTCGGGACGCAGCGGGCCAATGTACCGACGCGGCAGATGGTGGTGGATTCGCGGGGTACGGCCTATGCGTTGACATTGACCGGACTATCTGTGATCTCGACGACGACAGCAGGAGCGAATACGAAGCCCGCAATTGCGGGTGGAGTGCGGGGCATCGTGAACTCGACGAACGGGACGACGAACTTCAAGCCGGGCTCATTCATCACGGTGACCGGAACCAATCTCGCCTCAGCTGGGCTGGCGGATACGCTGCCACCGCCGACGGTGCTGGGCGGATCGTGTGTGGTGTTCAACGACGTGGCGCTGCCGCTGTTGACGTCTTCACCGAACCAGATCTCGGCTCAGATTCCGGAGGAGTTGGTACGGCCGGGACTCAATGTGGTGCAGGTGCGGTCACTGGCAACGGCGCAGTCCTCGGATCCCGTTGTGGTCACGGTTCAGCGCTAGGCCGGAGGCTACAGCGACTCACTTAGCTTGCGCAACCTGGCAAGCTGAAGCATGATCTGGGGATCGTCCTTCGCCTCAGCAAGGGGTTGAAGATTCATTTCCACATAACCCCAATCCAGGGATTTCTCATTGCGGATTGCGATGCCTTCAGCGTCCCTGATGTCGATGGGACGTGAGGCAAAAAGTTTGAGCACGAGCAGGTCTTCCGCCGAGCACGTTCGCAGCGCGACCCCGGGAGCGAATTCGTACAGTGTGGCGCGGTCTACCATACGATGCTCATAGGGCAACGCCCCGAGCGAGATATCAATGCCTATGCCCGACGATGAATAGAGAAGGACTACTCTGGAGCGAAGAGCGAAAGAAAGTGCATCCGGGACTCTCGATCGGAAATGCTCAAGAATGGTCTTCAGGAAAAGCTCTTCTTCTCCGAAGCCAGTGAGAAGCGTTAAGTCCACATCACGTGTGACACGAGATTGGCTCCATCGCAGGACTGCGATTCCTCCAATGAAACAGGACTGCCATTCCTGCCGATCACAGAAATCCTGGATCTCTTGGGCGGCATCGAGTAGATCGATCGCGCTCATCGCGGTAACTTGGCAAAGTAGTGTTGCATCTCAATCAGCCCGGAGGTCCCGTCCGGTGGGTGTGTACGAGTCGCGTGATTGAATGCGCGGGCGAGCATTTGCAGAGAGAGCAGATTGTCTTCCTCACGCAGCTCTCTGAGCCGGATTCGCTCAAGCTCCGGGCCGGCATCCTTCCACGTTTGCACCCAACGCTGGATTTGCTCCCGCTCTGTCATAGCTTCATTATCTATCCGGACCCCATCAAACGTCAGACAGTGTGAGTGGACGCGGTTGTTTGCCGTCGATGTCGGTGAAGCCGTATTCAGCGGCGATTGCCGCGGCGATGAGGATGGCTCCGGAGTGGCGCATGCGGTTGGCATCGGCGGCGAGCGCGGCGACGGCGCGGCCCACGAACTCGGGGGATTAGGAGTTGCTCAGTTCGAGCCAGGCGGCGGCCTGCATGACCTTCTCGGTCCGAACCAGGCCCGGGTAAAGCGAGACCACCGCGACTTCGTGCGGCTTCAGCTCAGCGGCGCGGGCGGCGAGTTGGCTCGAGTGATAGTGGGCGCGGACGCCTGCTTGAAACATCGCGTCCCAGAGCCAGAGGGGTTGCTCCCAGAAGGGCCGGCTCCAGGTAAACACGCCGCCTTCCAGAATGTTCTCGTAGCCGCCCCAGACATTGTTGACGAGGTTGGGCATCGATGCGATGGTCGCAAGCGATCTGAATGGCGCCCACGGCGACGCGGCCTGTGAGAATACTCATCCGTTTAGAGTAGCTGCTCGAGGATGTCCATGAGGAAGTCTTTGTCGACGGGGCCGGTCTTGCGTGTGCGAGTCTCCATGAAGATCCAGGCGAAGTCCGCTTCCTCCTGGCAGTAGAAGATCGGGGTTTCCTTGATCTCCTGGCGTTCGAGCGACTCCTGATTGAAGCTGCGGACGGCGCCACGCAGCACGTAGGGAGTGCGGAAGTGCTCGGTGGAGATGACGTTCTCCGGGGCCAGCACGGCCACCTGGAGGATGCGCCCGCTGGCGTTGACCTGGAACAGCAGGCCCTGTTCGGACTCGATGAGATCGGGGTTGTAGACTTCCGGGGTCAGTTCGAGTTTGAGCTTTTTGAGCAGGGCGTTGAGCGTGTGCACCAGGTCGAGACACATCTCGTGGAGCTCCACTGCGCCGAGGCGCTGGCGCAGTTCCATCTCGCGGATCTGGCGGATGCGTTCTTCGTCCTTGGCAGGAAGATCGTCGAGCTTTTTGGCAAGACGCTTCATCCGCGCGTCCCTTGGTGAGGGCGCGTGGGGCTTGGTTTTGGGCTCCGGCGGTGCGTCAGTCTCCTGCGACTTGCGCAGTTTCGGCCACTGCATAATTGCGCTCCACGTAGTCGTTGAGAATAGCGGTGAACTCGGTCACGATGGAGTCGCCGCGGAGAGTGCGGAAGAGCTTGCCATCGACGTACACAGGGGCCACCGGTTCCTCAAAGGTGCCGGGCAGCGAGATGCCGATGTTGGCATGCTTGGATTCGCCGGGTCCGTTGACGACACAGCCCATGACCGCGACTTTCATCTCTTCGACACCTGGATGGCTATCCTTCCACACTGGCATCTGGGTGCGCAAGTAGGTCTGGATTTGGGACGCGAGTTCCTGGAAGAAGGTGCTGGTGGTGCGTCCGCAGCCGGGGCAGGCGGTGACCTGTGGCGTGAAGCTGCGCAGGCCCAGGGATTGCAGCACCTGTTGGGACACGATGACCTCTTCGGTGCGATCGCCGCCGGGCGGAGGAGTGAGCGATGCGCGAATAGTATCGCCGATGCCCTCCTGCAGCAGGATGGAGAGCGCGGCGGTGGTGGCGACGATGCCTTTGGCGCCCATGCCCGCTTCGGTAAGGCCGAGGTGGAGTGCGTAGTCGCACTGCGGGGCGAGCTTGCGGTAAACATCCACCAGGTCCTGCACCGTGCTGACTTTGGCGGAGATGATGATGCGGTCGCGGCTGAGACCGTATTCCTCGGCATGTTGGGCCGAGATGAGGCCGCTGGCGACGATGGCGTTGAGGGTGACTTCGCGGGCATCCACCGGGGTGGGCGATTTGGCATTCTCATCCATCATGCGGGTGAGCAGCGCCTGATCGAGCGAGCCCCAATTGACCCCGATGCGGACGGGCTTGCCATACTCGATGGCAGCCTCAATCATAGTGCGGAAGTTGTCGTCGTGCTTCTTGCCGATGTTGACGTTGCCGGGATTGATGCGGTACTTGGCGAGAGCGCGGGCGCACTCGGGGTATTTCTTTAAGAGGATGTGGCCGTTGTAATGGAAGTCGCCGATGATGGGGACGCGGACTCCGAATTGATTCAGAGTGTCGACGATGCGCGGGACGGCGGCCGCCGCGTCTTCGGTGTTGACGGTGACGCGGACGAGCTCCGAGCCGGCGCGGGCGAGCGCCATGACCTGATTGACGGTGGATGCGACATCGGCGGTGTCCGTATTGGTCATGGATTGAACGACGATGGGGTGATCGCCACCGACCATGACTCCACCGACGTTGACCGGCACGCTGGGCCGGCGATGAATGACAGCCATTCCACCTCCTGTTTGGGGGAACTCTCATTTTACCAGTTGCGGATGCGGGCTCCCCTCGGCTAAGATGCATCACGATGCACGTAAGAACCGTATGCGCTTCCGCCTTCACGGCGCTGCTTTCCATGGGCCTGGTGGTGACCCGCACCGAGGCTCAGCCGGATACGATCAAACAGATCGTTTCCGGGGTCTGGTTCCGGGAAGGGGACCTGAAAGGGAAGGGGCACTGTAACAACATCATTATCGAGATGAAGGACTATCTGATTGTGGTGGATGCGAACTTCCCGAGCGGGGCGCAGATGGCGCTGGCCGATATCAAGAAGGTGTCGCCGAAGCCGGTACGCTATGTGTTCGATACGCACCATCATGGGGATCATGCCTACGGCAATCCGATCTGGACGAAGATGGGGGCGACGACGCTGGCGCATGCCAATGTGATTGAGGAGATGAAGCGCTATGAGCCCAAGCGGTGGCAGGGTGCGGCGAAAGAGCGGGAGGACGTGAAGAAGCTGAATCTGCAGACGGCGGAGCGTCCGCAGAAGACGTTTACGGATAAGCCCTTTGTGCTGGAGGACGGAGCGCGGCGAGTGGAGTTCCACCACTTCGGCTGGGCGCATACGCGCGGCGACGGGTTTGTCTTCCTGCCCAAAGAGCGGATTCTGTGCACGGGCGACGCAGCGACGAATGGAGCGTACAACTACACTGCCGACGGGCATATCGCGAATTGGCCGACGGTGTTGGCGAAGGCATCGGCGCTGAATGCAGAGCGCGTGCTTCCGGGGCATGGACCGGCGGGCGGCAAGGAGATTCTGTCGGGCGAGATGGAGTTCATGATGGCGCTGCGGCGTGTGGTGGCAGCGGAGTTGAAGACGGGTAAGACTTTGAACGACCTGGTGAAGATGGAGAATGGGCAGGCCAAGTCGACGAAGGTGAAGCTTCCAGATTCGGTGAAGAACTGGGTGGGGGACCCGCTGCCGAGCCAGGTGAAGGACACGGTGGAAGAGATCAATGCGGGGAAGCCGCACGGGGATCTGCCGCACTAGAGGTTAGGGTGAGTATAAATTATTGAGAATTATTGCCGGCTCTGGCGACTTACACGGTGTAGGTGCCCAATGCCAGCCGCCGTATCCTTGTCTCCACAGCCCAGGCTTCTTCTGCTGGGGCTTGAGCCGTCCATTGCCCGCGATCTGGAAGAGGTGTTAGCCGGGAAATCAACTGCGTTGACTCGGAGTGTGCCGGCGGATCTGTTGTCTTTTCTGGCGGTTTTGCAGGAATGGCAACCGGATGTACTGTTCTGTCCGGCGAGGCATCGTCATTTGAATGAGATTCTGGAGCGGGCGTCGGCGCGGCGGTTGCCGGTGGTGGTGGTGACGCGGGATCCGGACGCGCGGGAGTGGATTGAAGCGATGGACGCAGGAGCGACGGACTATGTAGCTGCTCCGTTCCATCCGGACCAGATCGAGTGGGTGTTGCAATCGAGCTTGCTTCAGCCATCCTGTTGAGTGGGATCGCGGCTAACCTGGCGGAAGAGCCAGGCGAGGGCAAGGCGGAGTTCGCGGCCGATAGTGCTTTCGGAAACGGAGAGGACTTCGGCCATTTCCTGAATTTTCAATCCCCCAAAGTAATGCATTTCCACGATACGGCTTTTGCGCTCGTCGAAGGTGGCGAGTTCGCGAAGGGCGTCATCGAGGGCGATCAATTCAGCGGAGCCATCCTGGGAGACGGTGAGGGCTTCATCGAGGGAGAGCTTTTGGATCTTGCCGCCGCGCTTTTCGGCGTTGGTGGCGCGGGCGTGCTGGACGAGGATCTGGCGCATGAGGTAAGAAGAGACGCCGAAGAAGTGGGCGCGGTCTTTCCATTCGAGCCTGGCCAGTTTGGAGAGCTGCATGTAGAGCTCATTGACGAGGGCAGTTGGCTGAAGGGTGTGGTTGGTGCGCTCACGGCGGAGGTAGGAGGCAGCCATGCGGCGGAGCTCGGCATAGAGGATGGGGGTGAGCTGATCGAGGGCTTCGCGGCTGCCGTTACGCCAGTCGATGAGAAGTTGGGTAATGGCTGTCTGTTCGTTTTCCATGGTTATTGCTGGGGTTTCCAGGCATCCATGAGGGCGGTGAGCTCGCGGACGAGGGCGGGCTGAGAGGAGGCGAAGTTCTTGTTTTCGCCGGGGTCTTCCTGAAGGTTGGAGAGCCAGAGTTCTTTGGTCATGGGCGTGCCGAGGCCTTCGCGGTAGTTGCGGATGAGCTTCCATGGGCCGCGGCGGACGGCGCGCATGGTGTCGTAATCCCAGAAGACGGTGTCGTGGATTTGTGGTTTGCCGTCGAGGACCATGGGGGTGAGGTCGGCGCCGTCGATGGCGGCGGGTGGGGTGCCGCCGGCCCATTTGACGAAGGTGGGGAGGATGTCCATGGCGAGACCGAGTCCGTTGAGGACCTGATTGGGCTTGATTTTGGCGGGCCAGGAGAGGAGGCCGGGGACGCGCGTGCCGCCTTCGAAGAGGGAGCCCTTGTAGGCGCGAAAGGGGCCGTTGCTTCCTCCGCGATAGGAGCGGGCGAGATGATCGGCGCGCTCTTCGCGAGTGGCTCCGTTGTCGGCCTGATAGAAGATGACGGTGTTGCGGTGGAGGTTGCGGGCTTTGAGGGTGGCGAGGAGTTCGCCGATTTGATCGTCGATGGCGGCGACCATGGCGGCATGCTCGCGGCGGTCGCGATCCATGTCGGGGGGGAAACGATCGAGGTATTTTTTCGGAGCCATCATGGGGTAATGCGGCGCTCCGAAGGCGAGGTAGAGGAAGAAGGGCCGGGCCGGTGATTGGCGATTGAGGAAGGCTTTCGCTTCGCGGCCGAGGAGTTCGGTCTGATAGGCGGGTTCTTCGTTGATTTCTTTTTCGCCACGCCAGAGGTCGTGGAAGAGCGGAGTGCCTCCGAGGGTGTAATAGCGATGGGAGTAGTAGTCGATCCAGCCGGAGTAGAAGCCGAACCATTCATCGAAGCCTTGTTCGAAGGGGCGAGAGCCTTTGGCGGAGCCGAGGTGCCATTTGCCGATGGCTGCAGTGCGATAGTTGAGCTTTTTGAGTTCGGAGGCGATGGTGTTTTCGCCGGGACGGAGACCGGGGACGTTGAAGTCGGGTTTTGAGGTGAGGATGTGCGGAATGCCCGCGTTTTGCGGGTATTTTCCGGTGAGTACGGCTGCCCGTGAGGGAGAGCAGACGGGGGAATTGGTGTGCCAGTCTGTGAAACGGATGCCGGATGCGGCGAGGGCGTCGATGTTTGGGGTTTTGATGTCGCGGCCAAAGTAGCAGCCGAGATCGCCGATGCCCTGGTCGTCGGTGTAGACGATGATGAAATTGGGTTTTTGGGCCTGGGCAAACGCAAGAGGGGCAGATGCGGCGAAGGCTGCTAGGAATTGGCGACGGTGCATTTGTTGTTTAGGTTATAACAACGGCCCCTTTCCTGGGTCAGGCAGCGTCGGAGAAGATGGAATTTTCGCTCATGAGGCGCTCCAGGGCGTATTTCTGGAAGGCTTCGCGATCGAATGCCGGGGCTTCGGCGGGTGGATCCTCGGGTTGTTGCGATTCCTGGGGTTCCTGAGGCAGCGATTGGGTTTGTTTTGTAATTTTGACGTAATCGGCAAGACCTGGGGAATTGGCGGGCATCGAGGCCTGGAGCATGGCGTTGGTCTGGAGCTCCTTGAGTTGGCGCATGGCGCGGTTGACGGCGCGGTCCTGATCGGCTTTGTGGCGCTGGAGCTTGCGGACACGGTCAGAGGGTTCTTCGTCGAACAGGGAGTCGGTATTTGAGGTGGCTTCGGCGAGGAGACGGTTTACCACGCTGCGCTTCCAGATGCCGGCGGCGAGTTCCATGAAGATGGATTCCTGGAGGGCTCCGGTGGGGATGATTTGCTGGCGGAGATTGGCTTCGAGTTCTTCGAATAATGGACGTTCCGCTTCGGAGAGCGGGAGGTATTTGGAGGAAAGGCCATGGCGGGTGGCGTTCTGGGAAACGGCGGCTTTTCCGGCTTCGGAACGAGGTCCGGTGGAATGCTGGGCATTGGCCCGATTGGCATCGATTTGAGATTGGGAGGACATGTGCGAGATCCTTTCTGTGCCTATGGTCGCATGGTGGTGAGCGGGTTTTTTTTCCATTTTTCGGTAAGTGATTGATTGTTTGGGAAATATTTTGTTTATTTATCTGCCACAGATAAACACAGATGAACACGGATGTATTGCCGAGGATGGTGTTGTATTCGGATACAATAGTGTATGTGAAAGCGAAGCGGCGGCTGACGCGGCGGGAGAGCCAGGAGGCGACGCGGGGGCGGCTGATTGAGGCGGGGGCGAAACTGTTTGTGAGGCGGGGGTTTGAGGGGGCTAGTGTGGAGGAGATTGCGGAAGAGGCGGGGTATTCGCGGGGGGCGTTCTATTCCAATTTCAAGAGCAAGGATGAGTTGTTTCTTGCTGTCTTGCAGACAAAGCGGCGGGAAGTGGATGGTGCGCTTGGCGAGATTGTGTTGCGGGAGAAGGAGCCGGCGCGGCGGTTGACGGCGGTGCTCGATTGGTATGTGCATCAGGATCTGAACAAAGATTGGGTGATTCTGGAAGCGGAGTTCACGCTGAGGGCGTACCGGAGCCGTGCGGCGCGAGCGCGGATTGGGGAGTTCAACAGGCTGCGGGTGGCGGAATACTCGGCCCTGGCGGCGAGGCATTTCTCGGAGAGCGGCACGAAGGCTCCGGCGCGGCCGGAGACAATCGCGATGTCGCTGTTTGCGGTGGCCAAAGGGTTGGCGGAATTGGCACTGCTCGATGGGAGCGAGGACGGGCGTAGGTTATACGCGGAATGCCGGGACCTTGTTTTCCATGCTTTGATTCCAAATCTTGAAGATACGTAGGTGAGTATGCGGCAGTTGATGAGAGTTGTGTTTGTGATGGCGATGGTGGCGGTGGGATGTAAGCGGCCTGAAGAAAAGGCGGCGGTGGGGCAAGAGGCGGTAGCTGTGCGGGTGGCACAGGTGAAACGCTTCGATGCGCCGGCGGTGGTGGCGTTGAGTGGTTCGGTGGTGTCGCCGGAGAATCCGTCGGTGGCGTCGTTTCTGGTGGCGGGGAGAGTGTTGCGGGTTGGGCCGAGAGAAGGGGATGCGGTGCGCCAGGGGCAAGTGCTGGCGGTGGTGGATCCGGCTGATTATGCGCTAGGCGTGGATGCGGCGGTGGCTCAGGTGCAGGCGGCGCGGGCAGTGGTGGAGAAAGCGGAAGCACCGGCGAGGCCGGAGGTGTTGGAACAGGCTCGGGTTGGCTTTGAGCGGGCTCGCGAGGAACACGCGCGGATGAAGCAATTGTTCGAGGCGAAGAGCCTGGCGCCGAATGATTACGAGAAGTTTCGCGCGCTGTATGAGAGCGCGCGGCAGCAGTATGAACAGGCTCGCGCCGGGGGGCAGAAGGAAGACCGGGCGCAGGCTCGCGCCGTGCTGGAACAGGCGATGACTGGGGAGCGGGTGGCGCGGAAGCGATTGGCGGATGCGACGCTGTTGTGCCCTCTGGATGGATATGTCGCAGCGCGGTTGGTAGAGGTGGGCGATATGGCCGCGCCGGGACGGCCTGCGTTTCAGATTGTGCGGCTGGATCCGGTGGAGATCAGCGTGGGGGTGCCGGAGAAAGACATTGCTTTGGTGAGGGTGGGGCAGAAGGCGTCGGTGCGTATTCCGGCGCTGCCAGGGGAGACGTTTGCGGGCACGGTGCGCGTGATGAATGTAGCGGCGGAGCCTGCGTCGCGGACGTTCATGGTGCGGATTGCGGTGGCGAATCCGCGGCATGTGCTGCGGCTGGGGATGATCGCCGAGGTGGAGATTGCGGGCGATCGCACGGCAGCGATGCTGAGTGTGCCGGGCGAAGCGGTGGTGCGCGATGGGCATGGCGCGATGAACGTGTTTGTGTACTTTGCGGACAAAGGGCGCGTGTATGCGCGGCGGGTGGAGACGGGGACGGTGTATGGAACTGAGGTGCAGGTGAAGAGCGGATTGACAGGGGAAGAACAGGTGGTGGTGGCGGGGCAACATAAGCTGCGCGAGGGTGATCGCGTGACTGTGGAGGTGGGGCGATGAATCCGGTGAAAGGATCGTTGCGCTATCCGGTGGTGACGCTGGTGCTGGCGGCGATGGCCGCGGGCGTGGGCGTGCATGCGCTGTTGCGGATGCCTCGCACGGAGGATCCGAGCATCACGATCCGTCAAGGGCTGGTGTTGGCCTGGTATCCGGGCGCGACGTCGGTGCAGGTGGAGCAACAGGTGACGCGGCGGTTAGAGGAACGCATTCTGCGTTTTGAAGAAGTGCGGAAAGAGAAGACGTATTCGACGACGCGGCCTGGGCTGGCAGTGGTGATGGTGGAACTGGAGGAATCCGTAAAAGACGCGCCGGCGTTCTGGGCAAAGTTGCGGCACGCGATGAATGAAGCGGCGGCGATGGAGTTGCCACGCGGGGTGTTGGGGCCGCTGGTGAATTCGGAGTTTGGCGATACGGTGGCGATGCTGTTGGCGGTGCACGGGAAGCGCTATGGGTATCGGGAGTTGCACGACTACTCGGATCGCATTGAGGATGAACTACGCACGGTGCGAGGGTTGGGGAAGCTGGCGGCGTACGGCGAGCAGAGCGAGGAGATCCGCGTGACGAGCAGTCTGGAACGGCTGTCGCAATACTTCGCGGATCCACTGCGCGTGATTCAAGCGCTGCAACAGCGGAACGTGATTACGAGCTCGGGAGCGGTGGACGCGGAGACGGCGAAAGTGCCGCTGCGCACAACGGGTTTGTTCACGACGGAAGATCAGATTCGCAACGTGCTGGTGGATGTGTCGCGGACGGGGCAGCCGGTGTACATTCGCGACTTCGCCAATGTGGAGCGGGTGTATCAGGATCCGGCGTTTGTGGTGCGCTATGACGGCGAACCGGCGGTATTGCTGTCGGTGGAGATGCAGCGAGGGAAGAACATTGTTGAGTTTGGCGGGGAGATTGAGCGTGTGCTGGAACGGCTGAAGACGGTGCTGCCTCCGGATGTGGAAGTGGATGTAGTGACGAATCAGGCGGCGGTGGTGGCGGACCGGATGAAGCGGCTGGGTGAGGAATTTCTGCTGGCGATTGGGGCGGTGATTCTGGTGACGGTGATTCTGTTGCCTCTGCGAGTCGCGGTGATTGCGGCGGTGGCGATTCCGGTGACGATTCTGACATCGCTGGGGCTGCTGGATGCGCTGGGTGTGGAGTTGCACCAGGTATCCATTGCGGCGCTGATTGTGGTGCTGGGGATCGTGGTGGATGACGCGATTGTGATTGCGGACAATTATGTCGATTGCCTGGATCGGGGCGTGAGCCGCGATGAAGCGGCGTGGCGGAGTGTGAGCGAAGTGATCGTGCCGGTGCTGGTGGCGACGTTGACGATCATCGCGTCGTTTCTGCCGTTGCTGGTGTTGCGCGGATCGGTGGGGGAGTTCATTCATGCGCTGCCGGTGACGGTGGCGGTAGCGTTGAGTGTTTCATTTGTTGTGGCGATTCTGTTGACGCCTTTGCTGTGCCGGTTTTTCATCCGGCGCGGGTTGCATGCGGAAGGTTCTTCCGGTGGGATGTTGGGAAGATTGCAGGGATGGTATGGCGCGGCGATGCGGGTGTTTCTGCGGCGGAAGTGGATGGGTGTTGGATTGGGCGTAGCGGCCTTGGCGAGTGGGGTGAGCTTGTACCTGTGGCTGCCTCAGCAGTTCTTCCCATCGGCGGAGCGGAATCAATTCGTGATGGACGTGTGGATGCCGCAGGGGGCGCGGATTGAGGCGACGGATGGCGTGATGCGGAAGGTGGAACGAGAGTTACGGGCTGAGAAGGGCGTGGCGCATTTCGCTTCGTTTCTGGGGCAGAGCGCGCCGCGGTTTTATTACAACGTGAATCCGCAGTTGCCGGATGCGGCTTATGGGCAACTGCTGGTGAATACGGTGTCGGAGAAAGAGACGCCGGCACTGGTGGCGCGGCTGCGGGGACGATTGACACGAGTGGCGCCGGAAGCGTTGATTGTGGTGAAGGAACTGCAGCAGGGGATGGTGATGGAGGCTCCGGTGGAGGTGCGCATTGCTGGATATGACATTGCGGAGTTGCAACGGATCGGGAAGGCGGTGGAAGGCATCGTGCGCGATGTAGGGTACGCGGAGATGGTGCAGAACGACTACTTCAACGATTCGTTCTTTGTGGATGTAGATGTGGATACGGAAGTGTCGAACCGGCTGGGGCTGAGCAACGCGATTGTGTCGCAGACGCTGGCGGGAGCGTTGAGCGGGGCTCCGGTGAGCACGTTCTGGGAAGGGAACCGTGCGGTGAACATTGTGCTGCGGTTGGACGCGGCGCACCGGCAGTCGTTTGACGATGTACGGAACGCGTATTTGACTTCGCCAGTCACGCAGGCTCGAGTGCCGTTGCGATCGGTGGCGAAGCTGGCTCCGGAGTGGCAGACGAGCCGGATTGTACGGCGCAATGGAGTGCGAACGCTGACGGTGCGGGCATTTGCGGGAGGCGGGCACTATGCGTCGGAGCTGTTGGATGCGATTGAGCCGCGGGTTGCGCGGGTGGCGTTGCCGGCGGGCTACAGCGTGACGTATGGCGGGGAGCGAACCAATACGGAGGAGACGATGCCGGGGATGATTGTGGCGCTGATGGTGAGTCTGGTGGCTATTTTTCTGGTGCTGTTGATGCAGTTCCGAACGTTGTCGGATCCGTTGATTGTGATGGCATCGATTCCGCTGACGTTGTTCGGCGCGACGCTGGGGTTGGTGTTGACGGGGTATCCGTTCGGGTTCACGGCGTTCACGGGAGTGATCAGCTTGAGCGGGATTGTGGTGCGGAATTCGATCATTCTGGTGGACTATATTCGGGAGAAATTGCGGGATGGGCGGGAGTTGGAACAGGCGGCACGGGAAGCGGGGGAGCGCCGGTTGCGGCCGATCTTTTTGACGACGATGGCGGCGGCGGTGGGCGTGACTCCGATGATTGCGTCGGGGTCGAGCTTGTGGGGGCCACTGGCGAGCGTGATCGCCGTGGGTTTGGTTTCATCGATGTTCTTTACGCTGGTGGTGGTGCCGGTGTTGTATGTGCTGGTGAAGGGTTCGCGCGGCGTTGCGGCCGGGTTGGTGCTGCTGGCGCTGGTGTGCGGGCGGGTGGACGCGGCTTCGCGGGAAATGACGTTGGACGATGCTGTCGGCTTGGCATTGCGGCAGAACCATGCATTGCAGATTGCGCGGGCTCGCGTGGCGGAGAAGCAGCAGAAGCGGATGGGGGCTCGGGGGGATTTGTATCCGCGGTTGACGACGGATTCGCTGGTGAGCGGATTGTCGAACAATCAACTGGTTACTGTGCCGGCAGGTTCGTTGGGGGTGGTGCCGGGGTTGGGTCCGTTTCCAACAGGGACGATGCGGTTCGATCAGGGATCGCGGATTCTGGTGCTGGGGAACACGACGTTGGGCATGCCGTTGACGCAGTTGTGGAAGATTCGGGAAGGGGTGAAGGTGGCGTCGGCGGAGGAGCGTGTTTCGGCGGCGGAATTGAAGCAGGCGGAGGATGAGGTGGTGTTGGGTGTGACGCAGTTGTACTTCGGGCTGGTGGCGGCTCGGGCGGAGGTGAGGGCTTGGGAGGCGCAGATTGCGGCGGGTGAAGAGACGCTGCGCGAGGCTCGGGAAGCGGTGCGAAGCGGGAATGCGTTGGATGTGGTGGTGTTGGGGGCTCGGGCATCGTTGTTGAAGTCGCGGCAGGCGTTGCTGGCGGCGCGGAATCAGGCGGCGGATTGGAATGCGGAGTTGGATAGCGTGATTGGGTTGGGGTTGGATACGGAGTTGGTGGTTGTGGATGGTGTGGCAGAGGTGGATGTGCGGGACCGGGGGGCGTATTTACGGGCGGCGCTGGAAGGGAATGCGGAGTTGCGGGCGGCGCGGGCGCTGGTGGAGAAGGCGTCGAGCGGCTTGGCTGCGGCTCGGTATGAGTATGTGCCCAATGTGGGGGCGTTTGCGCGGCACACGTATCAGAATGGGGTTCCATTTCTGACGCATAGCTTCGGCACGTTTGGGGTGCAGATGAATTGGGATTTGTGGGACGGCGGGAAGCGCAAAGCCGTGGTGGGGGAGCGGCTGGCGTTGTTGACGCAGGCGAAGGAGAATGTGCGGCGAGTAGAGGCTCGGGTGAGTGTGGACGTGGAGAAGGCTTGGAGGAAGGTGGAGAGCGCGAAGATGATGGTGGACGTGGCGAGGGAGGCGCTGGAGTTGCGGCGGGAGGCGGAGCGGATTAGCGGGGATCAGTATCGAGTGGGGGTGGTTTCAGGTGCGAAGAAGGCAGAGGCGGTGGCGGCGCGGCGGAGCGCAGAGGCGGATGAGGTGAAGGCACGGGTGGCGTGGCGGGTGGCGGTGGCGGAGCTTGAGAGAGTCGCGGGAGCGGCGATGATGCATTAGCCACGAATGCACACGATTGCACGCGAATGCTTCTGGTGGGGGAAACTGAAAGTATGCAGATTCCCCAATGGCCTGTTTCCGGTGAACGTGAGCGGAAGTTGATTGAGGAGGTGTTGCAGTCTCCGCAATGGGGCGGCTTCCATCCTTTTGTTGAGACGTTTGAACAGCAGTTTGCGGCGTATCATCAGTGCCGGTATGGAGTGACGGCATGTAATGGAACGCTGACACTGGAACTGGCGCTGGCGTGCGCGGGTGTTGGGTGCGGCGATGAAGTGATTGTGCCTGCGATTTCGTTCATCTCGACGGCGACGGCTGTGTCGCGCGTGGGCGGGGTGCCGGTGTTCGTGGATATTGAACCGTACTCGTTCAACATGGATCCGGATTGCGTGGAGGCGGCGATCACCGCGAAGACGAAGGCGATTATTCCGGTGCACTTCGGCGGGCCGCTGGCGGATATGGACCGGCTGATGGCGATCGCGGCGAAGCACGGGCTGATGGTGATTGAAGATGCGGCGCATGCGCATGGGTCGGAGTGGAATGGGAAGAAGGCGGGGAGCTTCGGGTTGGCGTCGTCGTTCAGCTTTCAGAATGGAAAGGTGATGACGGCGGGCGAGGGCGGGATTGTGTTGACGAACGATGAGGAGATGGCGGTGAAGATGCGGTCCGTGGCGAACCAGGGGCGCAGGGTTGGGGTAGGACATTTTCATCACTTCACGCTGGGGACGAATTTCCGGTTGACGGCGTTTCAGGCGGCGGTGCTGATGGCGCAGTTGGAGCGGCTGCCGGAGCAGATTGCGACGCGGTCGAGGAATGCGGACTTGTTGTTGCGCGAGTTACGGGATGTGGATGGGATTCACTGGCAGAAGGTGGATCCTCGGGTGACGAAACATTCCTGGTACCTTTTGTTGGGGCGGATCGATGGGAAGGTGTACGGGCAGACGCGGGATGAGTTTCATCGTGGGATGCAGGCGGCGGGGGTTCCGTGTACTCCCTTTTATCCGCACACGCTGTATCAGAATCCGCTGTACAAGGAGATTCCGTGCCGTGTGATGCCGTGCCCGCAGTCTGAGGCGTATTTGAAAGACGCGTTCTGGATTCCGCATACGGTGCTGCTGGGTGGAGAGGATTTGATCCATCACGTAGCGGGCGCGGTGCGGCGTGTTGTGGTATCTAGATAACTCATGAAAGCACTGCTGCTGTTGGGTTCGGTGGTTGCGCTGGGCGCGCAGACCACCGGTTTGGTGTCGAACGATTTGCATCGCTTGCGGAGTGTAGGGGATGTACGGCTTTCTCCGGATGGGGGGAAGATTGCGTACACAGTGTCGTATGCGGAGAAGAATGGGAAGCCGTATTCGAAGATCGACATTCTGGACCTGGCGACGAAGAAGCGGGTGACTTTGGCTGGGGAGACATCGGGGAATCCGGTGTGGTCTCCGGACGGGAAGATGATCGCGTGCAGCGCGATGATGGAAGGCCGGAGCGGGCTGCATGTGGTGAATGCAGATGGGAGCGGGGCGCGGTTTCTGAGCAAGATGGAGGGCACGAATTCGCCGCTGCCGTTGACGGGGCCGTCGGTTACGTGGTCGCCGGATTCGAAGCGGGTGGCGTTTGTGGACGCTCGCCCCGGGCCGGAGACGGCGGATGCTTCCGGGGATCCGGTGGTGATCACGCGGTATTTGTACAAGCCGGATCACGACGAGGGGAATACGCGGTTCAACGATAACCGGCGGCTGCATATCTTTGTAGCGGATGTGGCGGGCGGGGAGATCAAACAAATCACGGACGGAGTGTTTTATGAGCACTCGATCGACTGGTCGCCGGGCGGGCAGGAGATTTTGTTTATCTCGAACCGGGAGCCGGATGCAGACATCTTTCACAACTACGATATTTGGGCGGTGCGGGTGGCGGATGGAGTGATCCGGCGGATCACGTCGACGGAGCATGCGGAGTATATGCCGCGGTGGTCGCCGGATGGGAAGCGGATTGCGTATATCGGGACGCGGCGGGGATTGACGGATCTGGAGACCACCATGGAGGACACCCATGTGTGGACGGTGAACGCGGATGGGACGGGGCGGCGGGAGATTGGCCGCGTGGTGGATAACCGGCAGGGTGGACCGCAGTGGTCGCCGGAGGGGACGCATGTGTACTTCACGGCGCTGGACAGGGGGAATGTGCGATTGGTGCGATTGCCGGCGGGCGGTGGAGTGCCGGAGACGCTGGTGAAGGAGCGGGGGACGGTGGGTGGATTCAGCGTGGGACGCGGCGGGCGGTATGCCTATGCGTTCACGGGGGTGAAGGATACGGCGCAGTTGTTTTTGAAGGATGGGGCAGCGGCGGCTTTGCAGCAATTGACGGCGTTGAACGCGGATGTGCTGAAGGGGAAGGAACTGGCGGAGGTGGAGGCGTTCACGTTTCAGAGCAACGACTTCAAGTTCGATGTGGAGGCGTTCTTGACGCGGCCGTTGGGGAAGACGGCGGATTCGAAGCATCCGCTGATTGTGATGATTCATGGGGGACCGCATGCGCAGCAGGGTCCGGGGTTCAATGTGAAGGCGCAAGTGTATGCGGCGCGGGGTTGGGCGACGCTGATGGTGAATTATCGCGGGTCGACGGGGTACGGGCAGAAGTTCGCGGATGCGGTGTTTGGGGATCAGAACGGGAATGAAGGGCAGGATGTGTTGTATGCGGTGAGCGCGGCGGCGCGGCGGAACCCGTGGATTGACCGTGCGCGGATGGGCGTGGAAGGCGGGAGTTACGGCGGGCAATTATCGGCGTGGCTGGTGACGCAGACGCATATTTTCAAGGCGGCTATTCCGCTGGCTCCGATTATCAATCTGGTGAGCTACAACTACATGACGTACTACAACATGTATGAGCAGATGACGTTCGGGGTGTTGCCGCATCAGGGGGATTTGATGGACACGCTGTGGAAGCGGAGTTCATTGCGGTATGTGGCGCAGGTGAAGACGCCGGTGATGTTGCTGCATGGGGAGAACGATAATGATGTTTGCATTGCCGAGAGCGAGCAGTTCTATATCGGATTGAAGGACGTGGGCGTGGATGCGGTGATGGTGCGCTATCCACGGGAAGGCCACGGGTTGAAGGAGACCAAGCACATCATCGATTCGATTGACCGTTCCATTCGATGGTACGAGAAATATTTCCCGAGATAAAAATATGAAAATCTTTTTTATGATGATGGCGGCGGGTTGTTTGTGGGCCGATGGGCCGGGCAAATTGGAGAGCAAGTATACGGGGTCAGACTTTGCGTTGACGGCCGATCCGAACAATGTGGTGTGGAAGACGGTGAAGCCGGTGTATGCGTATAACGACCGGTATGGGAAGCCGGTGCCGGGGCACAGGACGGAGTTGCGGTCGCGATGGACGACGGAATATTTGTACATCCTTTATGTGTGCCCTTACGAAAAGCTGTATTTGAAGCCGGAGCCGAAGACTTCCGAGGAGACGAACAAGCTGTGGGATTGGGATGTGGCGGAGGCTTTTATCGGATCGGACTTTCAGAATATCAACCGATATAAGGAATTCCAGGTGTCGCCGCAGGGGGAGTGGGTGGATTTGGATATCGACCGTGTGACTCCGGTATCGGAGGCCTGGAAGTGGAATTCGGGGTTTCAGGTGAAGGCTCGGGTGGATGAAAAGAAGAAGATCTGGTATGCGGAGATGAAGATTCCGATGAAGGCTCTGGACGCGGCGAAGCCGGCGACGGCGGGCAAGGAGTTCCGCTGCAACCTGTACCGGATTCAAGGGCCGTTTGAGCCGCAGCGGAAGCACATTGCGTGGAATCCGGTGAACGCCGAGTCGTACCATACGCCGGAGGCGTTCGGACGTTTGGTATTGGTGAGGTAGATGCACACAGGACAACGTCAGCTTCGCATTTCGACCGTGGGACTCCGCGGGGTGGTTGGGCAGGGACTGGAGGCGTCGCACGTGATGGATTTCGCGGCGGCGTTTGGGACGTTCCTGGAGCCAGGTCCGGTGATTATTGGGAGAGACCCGCGGTCGAGCGGAGTGATGATTCGGGAGGGTGTGGTATCGGCGCTGCTGGCGACGGGGCACGATGTGATGGATTTGGGGATTGTGTCGACGCCGGTGATTCAGCATTCGATTCAGCGGAATAATGCGGTGGGTGGGATTTCGATTGGGGCGTCGCACAATCCGGCGGAGTGGAATGCGCTGAAGTTTTTCGGAGCTCGGGGGACGTATCTGTCGACGGCGGAGGCTTCCGAGTTGTTGGACATTTACCATCTGCGGAAGTTTCACTTTGTGGACTATACGGGATTGGGGCGGCTGTATACGAATGAAGTGGCGTTGGACCGGTATCTGCACGATCTGGCTTCGGTCTTCGATTTGGAGGCGTTGCGGAAGTACAAGATCGTGGTGGATTGCTGCAACGGGACATCGTCGCTGATCTTGCGGCGGCTGGCGGACCAATACGGGTTGAATGTGATTTTGATCAACGAGCGGATTGAAGGGGTGAGCTTCGCGCATGAGCCTTCGATCAATGCGTCGACGGTGTCGCTGCAACTCGCGCCGCTGATGAAGCCGCTGGGGGCGGACGCGGGGTTCCTGTTTGACATTGACTCGGACCGGGTGGCGATTGCGTGCGAAGACGGGACTCCGGTATCGGAGGAGATGGTACTACCGATGATTGCGGATGCGCAGTTGGCGAAGGGTCCGGGGAAACTTGGGATTACGAATTTGTCGACGACGGCGTGGTTGGAGGAAGTGGCGGCGAAGCATGGCGGGCGGGTGGTGAGGGTGCCGGTGGGGCGGCAGGCGGCGATGGATGCGCTGGCCACTTATCGGCCGGAGCAGATTGCGGTGGCGGGAGAAGGCACGGGGGCGATCATGATGCCGGAGTTCCGGTTTGTGTACGACGGGATTGCGAGCATGCTGGCGATTTTGAGTTTGATGCATGAGCGCGGGACGAAGCTTTCGGAGATTGTAGCGGGGTATCCGCGGTATTCGATTTTGAAGGATGAAGTGCCGTTGGTGTCGCAGCGTGTGCCGATGTTGATGATGGAGTTGCACCAAATGTACGGGGACGGACTGGCGGATATGCGGGACGGGTTGCGGGTGTCGTGGCCGGAGCGGTGGTTTCATGTGCGGGTGAGCCAGACGGAGCCGGTGGTGCGAGTGATCTGCGAGCAGAAGGGGGATGCTCCGTGCGCGCTGTTTGAGGCGCTGATGGAGCAAGTAAGGAGCATGGCCTGATGCGGGAACACCGGCTGAAGATTGGCGTGTCGGGGATACGCGGAGTGGTGGGTGAATTTCTGACCCCGGCGCTGGCGGCGTCGTTCGCGCAGGCGTTTGGGACGTTTGTGGGCGCAGGGCGTGTGGTGTTAGGGCGGGATACGCGAATGAGCGGGGAGATGTTGCAGCACGCGGTGTCGTGCGGGTTGCTGGCGACGGGATGCGATGTGGTGGATGTGGGGATTCAGCCGACGCCGACGATTCAGATTTATGTCGGGGCGACGCGGGCGCGGGGCGGGATTTCGGTGACGGCATCGCACAATCCGGCGGAGTATAACGCGCTGAAGCTGTTTAATCATCAGGGGCTGTTTTTTAATCATTACGAGCGGCGGGAACTGCTGGACATTTATTACGAAAGCGAATTCCGGACGGCTAGGAACGCGGAGATGCGGCGGATAGTGAGCGATCACGAGACGCCGATGCGAATGCATGTGGAGCGCGTGCTGCGGCATGTGGATGTGGAGCGGATCCGTGCGCGGAAGTTCCGGGTGGCGTTGGACGGAGTGAACGGGGCGGGGTCGGTGTTGAGCTGCCGGTTTTTGGAGAAGGAACTGGGGTGCACGCTGCATGCGATCTCAGTGGATCCGACGAAGCCGTTTCCGCGGGAGGCGGAGCCGCGGCCGGATACGCTAGGGGATTTGCGGGAATTGGTGTTGCGGGAGCGGGCGAGTATCGGATTTGGGCAGGATCCGGATGGAGACCGGCTGGCGGTGTGCGATGAGACGGGGAAGGTGTTGGATAACGACGATGTGCTGGCGTTGGTGGTGGACGCGGTGTTGACGGCGATGCCGGGGGATGTGGTGGTGAATTTGACGACGTCGTCGGTGATTGACGATATCGCGGCGCGGCATGGGCGGCGGGTGTACCGGACGCCGGTGGGCGAGGCGAATGTGGTGGAGATGATGCAGGCGACAAAGGCGGTGATTGGGGGCGAGGGATCGAATGGGGGGATTATTTTCCCGAGTGTGCAGTATTGCCGGGATAGCTATACGGGGATGGCGTTTTTGCTGGATTTGATGGAGCGGACGGGGAAGACTGTGTCGCAACTGGCGGAAGAGCGGCTGCCGAAGTATACGAGGCTGGCGGGGAAGGTGGCGTTTGAACATGGGCGGCTGGGTCCGGTGATGCAGGCGCTGGAGGAGAGTTTTCCTGGGGCGCAGTTGGACCGGACGGATGGATTGAAGCTGCTGTTTGCGGATGGGTGGATTCATGTGCGGGCATCGAATACGGAACCGATATTGCGGTTGGCGGTGGAGGCACGGGAGGAAGGGCGGGCGGTGGAGTTACGGGATTTGGTGAGTGGGTTGTTGCGGTAGATAGCGGGTTTCTTTAGAGCTTCGCCGGCCATCTTTGATGGCCGTGAAAGACCGCAATGAGTTCCAGGCGGTCCCTCCGCACTCGATAGGGAACGACGGAGTTCTATGGAATCCAGAATGCGCTTTGCGACAATGGCGGCGTTTTGCGCAGAATCCTTGGCAATGTGGCTTCGAAGCGAAACCAAGTGCTGTATTGCGCGACGCGACCAAAACGATCGTCATCGTGGGGCTTTGGACTCGCCGGTCTTGCCCCAAGACATTAGCCACTTTGAAACCTTGTCATGACTGACGGTCTGGCCGGAATCGAGCTCTTCGATGCCGTTGTGAATCTCTCCCGGTTGCCATTCTTCGGAGTCGACGTATGCAGCGATTGCCTGAGCGGCGAGGAACGATTTGGAGCGTTTCGAGCGTTTGGACAGCGCGTCGAGGCGCTTCTTGGTTTCAGAATCGATGCGGATTGATAAGGTCTCGGTCATCACTTGTGTTCGCGTGTGTGCATTATCACACAGCCGCAACGCGCCGGCGTCGACGACGCGCGCCACTTTATTGAAGATGCCGGAGGAGGTCGGCGAGGGTGTTGCGGATGTGGGCGCGGATGGCGGATTCGGCCCAGTCGGGGTTGTGGGATTCGAGGGCGCTGAGGACACTTTCGTGTTCGCGGAAGGCGGATTGGAGGCGGTCGGGGAGTTGGCTGGAGATGGATTGGAGCCAGCGGATTTGGCCCCGGAAGACGCTGACTAATTGCTGGAGGCGGTGGTTGCCGCAGGCGGCGAAGATTTCGTCGTGGAGGATGTCGCCGACGTCTTTCCAGTTGCCGGCGGCGACACGGGGACGGATGGTTTCGAAGTGGGCGCGGAGTTTGGTGAGACGCTCGATGGTGATGCGGGTGGAGGCTTCGCGGGCGGCGACGGCTTCGAGGGCTTCGCGGATTTGGAAGATTTCGCGGGCGAGGGTGGCGGTGGGGGTCACCAGCCGGGCTCCGCGGTGGGGAACGTATTCGACGAAGCCTTCTTCGGATAACTTGCGAAGCGCTTCGCGGACGGGAGTGCGGCTTACGGCGAGGTCTTCGGCGAGGTGCTCTTCACGGAGATTGGCGCCAGGTTTGTATTTCCCCTTGAGGATGGCGTCGAGGAGGTCGTTGTAGACGCCATCGGAGAGGATCGATTTGGGCATACGGATTGTATACAATATTTTTGACCCTATGCGCTTTCTCATGTTGTTTGCAATGGTGTCCGCGCTCTTCGGAGCGGACCCGGTTGTCCTATTTCGGGATGTGGTGCAGCCTGCTTTGAAGATAGACTGCGTGGGGTGCCATGGGGAAGGGCAGGTGATGGGGAAACTGGACCTGCGGACTCGCGATGGGATGCTCGCCGGCGGCGGGCGCGGGGCGGCGATTGTGCCGGGCGAGGCTTCGCGCAGTTTGCTGTATCAGGCGCTGGTGGGGAATGGGGCACTGCAGATGCCTCCGGGCGGGGCGGCGAAGCGGCTGCCGGGGGAAGTGATTGCGGCGGTGAAGGAGTGGATTGACGGGGGGGCTCCGTGGACGGCGGAGACGGCGAAGAAGAAGTGGGATTACAAGGCGGAAGATTTGTGGGCTTTTCAGCCGGTGAAGAAGCCTGCGGTGCCCGCTGGGGCGGCGAATCCGGTGGATGCGTTTTTGATGGCGAAGATGCGGGTGAAGGGCGTGAAGGCGGCGGGCGAGGCGGACCGGCGGACGCTGATCCGGCGGGCTTCGATTGATTTGACGGGGTTGCCGCCGACGCCGGAGGATGTGGATGCGTTTGTTGCCGACCGGCGGGCTGATGCGTGGTCGCGGTTGGTGGACCGCCTGCTCGCGTCACCGAGGTATGGCGAGCGCTGGGGAAGGCACTGGCTGGATGTGGTGCGGTATGCGGACACGAGCGGATATTCGAATGATTTCGAGCGGCCGAATGCGTGGCGGTATCGCGATTATGTGATCCGGAGCTTCAATGGGGACAAGCCGTACGATCAGTTTGTTCGCGAGCAGATTGCGGGCGATGAAATGGATGCGGCGAACGGGGAGTACCGGATTGCGACGGGGTTTTTGCGCACCGGGCCGTGGGAGCATACGGCGATGTCGGTGGAGGCGGTGACCCGGCAGATGTTTCTGGACGATGTGACGAATTCGGTGTCGCAAACGTTTTTGGGGCTGACGCTGGGGTGCGCGCGGTGCCATGACCACAAGTTCGATCCGCTGCCGACGAAGGAGTATTACCAGGTGCAGGCGGTGTTCGCGACGACGGAGTTCGCGCGGCCACGGGTGCCGTTTCTGGCGGCGGAGAACACTCACGATCTGGCGTTGGGCAAGGCGAACATGCAGGCGATTGCGGGGAAGACGCAGGAGCATTTCGACCGGTTGAAGCCCAGGCAGAATGAATTGACGGGCGAGCAGTTTGAGGAGTTCAAGCTGTATCAGAAGCACATGCAGTTATACAAAGAGTCGCTGGACCGGTTTGAGGCGAAGGCGTTCGCGGTGTCGAGCGGTCCGCTGGATGGCTTTACGGATGGCGGGAACAACATGAAGTATGCTCCGCTGGCGAAGTATGCGGCTCCGGCGGTGCATGTGTTGCCGGGTGGGAATGTGCAATCGCCGGCAGAGAAGGTGGAGCCGGGGTTGATTTCGGTGGTGGGGAATCCAGTGGAGATTCCGCGGACGGTGGGCGGGCGGCGGCTGGCGCTGGCGCGGTGGATTGCGGATGGGAAGAATCCACTGACGGCGCGGGTGATGGTGAACCGGATTTGGCAGTATCACTTCGGGAAGGGGATTGCGGGGGATTCGAACAATTTCGGGAAGATGGGGGCGAAGCCGTCCCACCCCGAGTTGCTGGATTGGCTGGCAGCGACGTTTGTGGAGCAGGGGTGGAGCGTGAAGGCGATGCACCGGCTGATCATGAACAGCGAAGCTTATCGACGGGCGAGTGGGGCATCGGATGAATTGCTGGCGGCGTTTCCGGCGCGCCGGGCGGAGGCGGAAGTGATTCGGGACAGCATATTGGCGGTGTCTGGGGAGTTGAGTTTGGAGGCAGGCGGGCCGGGCGTGTTTCCGCAGATCAATGAAGATGTAGTGCGGCAGCCGCGGCATGCGATGGGGTCACTGCAGCCGGCGTATCATCCGTCGCCATTGAAGCGGCAGCGGAACCGGAGGACGGTTTATACGTTCCAGCAGCGGAGTCTGATTGATCCGATGGTGGATGTGTTTAACGGGCCGAGTTTGGATTTGTCTTGCGATCGGCGGGAATCATCGACGGTGCCGACGCAGGCGTTCGCTTTGTTCAACGGGCAGTTTGTGCATGATATGGCGTTGGCCATGGCGGCCCGGGTGGAGAAGGAAGCGCAGGGCGTTCCGGGGCAGGTGGAGCGGGCGTTCCGGTTGGTGTATGGGCGGGCACCTTCGGCGGAGGAGCGGGCTTTGGCGCTGGCGCATGTTTCGAAGCAGACCGCGTATCATAAGGCGCACGCGCCGGCTGCGAAGGCGGAGAAGAAGCCGCTGGTGCATCAGATCACGAGCGAGTTGACGGGGGAGAAATCGACGTTCGTGCAGTTGGACGATCCGGCGCCGTATGAGGAGAATCTGGCGGCTCGGGATGTGGGTGCTGCGACACGGGCGCTGGCGGATCTGGCGCTGGTGCTGCTCAACAGCAATGAGTTCGTCTATGTCTACTAGGAGCGACGTATGAACCGGCGAGACTTTCTATTTCAAGCCGCATTGACGGCGCTGCTGGCGAAAGAGGATGCGCGGGCGGGCGTGCTGGCGGCGAAGAAGCCGCATCTGGCGGCGAAGGCGAAGCGCTGTGTCTTTCTGTTGATGGAAGGCGGGCCGAGCCATATCGACACGATTGATCCGAAGCCGCGTCTGGCCGAGCTTCACATGACGAAGTTCCAGAAGGAGCGGACGAAGTTTGAAGCGAACATGAACACGGGCGAGCGGTATTACGTGCGGAGTCCGTTTGAGTTCATGCGAGCGGGGAAGATGGGGATCGAGATCAACAAGCTGTTCGAGCAGTTTTCCACGGTGGTGGATGATGTTTGTTTCTATCGCGGGCTGAAGGCGGAGAGCGTGAACCATCCGACGGCGCTCTACCACTTGAATACGGGGACGCAGTTTGGCGGGGATCCGGCGGTGGGCGCGTGGGTGTCTTATGGGTTGGGGACGGAGAACGAGAATCTGCCGGCGTTTGTGGTGCTGCCGGATGTGGCGTATCCGCAGGGCGGGGCGGCGAACTGGTCGAATGGGTATTTGCCGGCGCACTATCAGGGGACGCCGTTGCGGCCGGAGGGGACTCCGATATTGGATATGACTCCGCCGGCGGGGGTGACGAAGGAGCGGCAGCGGGCGAATCTGGACTTGCTGACGGCGTTGAACAAGATGCATCAGGGGCAGCACAAGGAGCACGCGGAACTGGCGGCTCGGATTGAGAGCTATGAGCTGGCGTTCCGGATGCAGGCGGAGATGCCGCAGGTGGTGGATTTTTCAAAAGAGAGCAAGCAGACGCTGGAGATGTACGGGATCGGCGGGCCGGATAAGGAGGCCGATGCGTATGGGAGGCGGTGTTTGCTGGCGCGGCGTTTGATTGAGGCGGGGGTGCGCTTTGTGCAGGTGATCTGCATGGGGTGGGATTCGCACGATTACATTGACAAGGCGCACGGGGCGCGGATTCGGGCGATTGACAAGCCGCTGGCCGCATTGCTGAAGGATTTGAAGCGGACGGGATTGTTGGATGAGACGCTGGTGGTGTGTGCCGGGGAGTTTGGGCGGAGTCCGGATAACGGGATTCGACGGGGCGGGCAGGCTTGGGGACGGGATCACAATGCGAATGCGATGGCGTGCTGGCTGGCGGGCGGGGGTGTGAAGGCGGGGCAGATTATTGGCGCGACGGATGAGACGGGCGGGGCGGCGGTGGAAGTGGTGCATCCGCTGAAGGATTTTCATGTGACGCTGCTGCATCTGTTGGGGCTGGATGATAACAAGCTACGGTTCCTGCATGCGGGGCGGGAGAAGCAGTTGTCGCAGACGGGTGGGGAGTTGATTCGCGAATTGTTAGTGTGAGGGGCGCTTGCGCTGAGGGCTTGGTTTGCAGTATCTGTAGTTGGAATTCCTATGAGCAAACGCATCTCCATCGGAAGCTGGGCCTACACGATCGGGCCCTACGGGAGCAATCCCATTGACTTCAAGACCGTATGCACCACGTTGAAGCAACTCGGCTTTGACGGGGTGGAGTTGGGAGCATTTCCGCCACATCCGAATCCGGGGAACCCGAACGGGCCGGACGATGCGTGGCCGGGGGCGATGCCGGAGAAGTCGCAGCGCGCGGAATTGGTGGCTCAGATGAAGGAGTACGGGCTGAGCTTTTCCGGGATCGCGGCGAATTTATGGGGCGAGAAGCTGATCAATACGGACGATCAGACGAAGTACATCGCTGAGTTCCAAAAGAATTCGGAGTTCTGCAAGGATGTCGGGATTGGCGGGATCCGGGTGGATTGCGTGCAGCCGCCGACGATTCATCGTGAGGTGGATTATCGGACGGCGATGGACCGGGTGGTGAAGACCTGGCAGAAGTGCGCGGACATCGCGGCGGACAACGGGCAGTATATCTGCTGGGAGTTTGAGCCGGGGTTTGCTTTTAACAAGCCGTCGGATGTGGTGCGGATTCACGATGCGGTGAACCGGGCGAACTTCGGACTGCAATACGATACGTGCCACGGGCAGATGGTGGGCGTGGTGGGCGCGCGGCAGGAAGGCGAGAAGGAGACGTTTCCAAACCAGGTGGAGTTGATTCGCAAGCTCAGCGGGCGCATCAATCATATTCACCTGATTGACTCGGATAATTCGTGCCACAAGGACGCGCAGGGCAACGATGAGACGTCGGCGCATCCGCCGTTCGGGCTGGGGTCGCTGAACTTCGATGAGATCATGCCGGAGCTGTTGAAGGCGGCGAATGTGTCGCACGACTGGTGGACGATCGACCTGTGCTTCTGGCCGGACGCGTGGGCGGCGACCGAGACATGCAAGAAGCATGTCGATGTGTTGGTGGCGAAGTTCGGCTAATCGGGGAGAAATCTGATGAAACAGTTACGGGTCGGGATGATCGGATATGGGTTCATGGGCCGCGCCCATTCGAATGCGTACAAGCGGCTGAACGATTTCTTTCCGGTGAATCACCGCGTGGTGTTGCAGGTGGCGTGCGCGCGGAATGAGGAGAAGGTGAAGGCGTTCGCGGATAACTGGGGTTATTCGCGGGTGGAGACGGATTGGAAGAAGGTGATCGAGGCTGCGGATGTGGATGTCGTGGACATCTGCACTCCGAACGATACGCACCAGGAGATTGCCATTGCGGCGGCGAAGGCGGGGAAGATGATTCTCTGCGAGAAGCCGCTGGCTCGGACGGTGGCCGAAGCCGAGCCCATGGTGGAAGCCGTGGAGAAGGCAGGCGTGGCGAACATGGTGTGGTTCAACTACCGGCGCGTTCCGGCGATCACGCTGGCGAAGCAGTTGATTGATGAAGGGCGGATCGGGCGGCCGTTCCATATGCGGAGTAATTTTCTGCAGGATTGGACGATTTCGGCGGACTTGCCGCAGGGTGGCGCGGGGCTGTGGAGACTGGATGTGGCGGCGGCGGGGTCGGGGGTGACGGGGGATTTGCTGGCGCATAACATTGATACCGCGATGTGGTTGAACGGGCCGATTACACGGGTGACGGCGAAGACGGAGACGTTTATTAAAGAGCGTCCGCATGTGTTGACGGGCAAGGTGGAGAAGGTTGGGATTGATGATGCGTGTTTGTTCATTTGCGAGTTTGCGAACGGGTCACTGGGGTTGTTTGAGTCGACGCGGTATGCGCGCGGGCATAAGGCGTTGAAGACGTTTGAGCTGAATGGGGCGGATGGGAGCGTGGCGTTCAATTTGGAGGAGATGGAGTATCTGGATTTCTTTGAGTACAAGCAGGCGTCGGGTGGTACGGCGGAGTCGCATGTGAGAGGGTGGCGGCGGATTCATGTGACCAATGGGGAGCATCCGTATATGGACCGGTATTGGGTGCCGGGGTTGGTGGTTGGGTATGAGCATTCGTTTCTCAATGCCCTGGCGGATTTTGTGCGGGGGATTGAGACGGGGAAACATGCACAGCCGAATTTCCGGGATGCGCTGGAGACACAGAAGGTGTGCGAGGCGGTGTTGGAGAGCGGACGGACGGGGCAGTGGGTGGCGACGGGGGTGGAGTAGTTCGAGGGTTGTAGCGCAGCTTTTCGGGCCGCCGATGAACGCAGATCAACGCGGATTTTTGGGTGCGGGAATTGATGGTGGGGGCGTTGCTATGCTTTTGCTCTGCAGCCGCAGGCAGTGGTCGCGACGATTGCATGCGGCATGATGTGCGATGGAGAGCGAAGAGCAGCGTCACTACTCTGAGCAGACTCGAAAGAGTTCACGGCGGCCCGTGTCTCGAACAAGGCTGTCTTCTGAGCCATACAACGAGAACTCGCTAATATTCATTGCATCCAGGTGTCGCAGCGCGATCGTTCTTTCCGCTATGGGGAGCGTCAGCTTGCGTATCTCGCCGTAAGGGGCCAGCCCTTGTTCGAGGCCGTCCTCCTGCCGCACGAACTGGTAGTCACCGTCAGCGTCGTCAAATCTCGTGCAGATGGAGTATCTCGACTTCTGCAGGAAATGTCTTGCGTGCGTGCCTATGTAAGGGCCAACGACGAATAGATGAGCATCGCTCGAACCTCCGAAGTTTGGTCCAGACCTCAGGACAACAACGGCTACTCGACTTGAGTTCGCTGGTGGCTCGCTTAATGCAAAGAATGCAGCAACGTAAGGAGACACTGTCCAATCCAAGAGTGGAGACGGTAGGCCGCAATGCCGCAAATACGCAAAGTACTCCCAGATGGGGGGATGAGGGTTCATCTTCATGTCGAGCCAAGTGAGAGACCTGTCTTCAATGAGTTTGTGGAACCTTGGCAAGTTAGGGATTCGGCGCCATTTTCTCTTGGTGAAACTTTCCAGGGTTGGCTTGGAAGCAAGTGCAACTTGGTAGTATCGCTTTAATGTTGGAAAGTCTAGCTTTTCTCTGTCGCACCACCTCTCGAGAGTTGTTTCCAGTCTCCAGTTTTCATCGCCTAATCCACGGAATAGCGTTGGATAAAAAGGCCGGGGAGACGCAGTTGCGGATTCCTCGAGAATCCGGTCCACTTCCAGACAGAACTCTTTCCAGGTTTCCAAATGCGCCGTTGTCATCAACTACATGGTACGCCGCCACTATGGATGCACGGGTAATGCGCGCCTGGAGAGAGCCGCACTATGGACAATACGTGGAGCAAGTAAGTATCTCCGAGTTCAAGGGCGAGTTTTGTGGTGTGCTGGAGCGAGTCCGGAGAACCGGGGAACCTGTCGAGATTCTGGAGAACGGCGAACCCGTGGCTGTGTTGTATCCGTCGCTTCGCCTCGTCGGGCGATCCGCGTACAGATCAAAGAAGAACACGCTAACCGGACCTGTGGGGGACTTGATTAACCCCTTGGGAAGTGGATTTAAGACGTCAGCCAAAGAACTCACAGAAGTCCTAAAGAACAACAACCTCACCGACATCCAACGAACTGCCGCTCAAGCCGCGCTTCGTCAGACCTCAGCCCAGATCAGCAGGGTCGAGAAGATCTTGGATACGGCCGAGAAGCTTGCCAAGGAGAGGGGCAGATGATCGATGCCGGCGATGCGGTCGAGCGACTGAAGGGCGGAGGTGCGCTCTCTCGGCAGGACTTGAACGATATCAAGGAGCAACTCTCGGAGCAGTCTCCGGTGGATGTGTACAACTTGGTGCGCGCCCTGGCGCTTGCCGCACCTGCCTCTGCCGACAACGTGGCTCTCGTAGCGAGGTTTCTTGATGAATCTCAAGATGACTGGGACTTGCAAGGGGTGATATATGCTCTTTGCCACTATTGGAAATTGACGGGGCAGTACTTGGGAACACTCCAAGGTCTCCTACCACCAGAAAAGTGGAGAACGCATTCGTCATCCGCCACGGCTGCCTTTAGTGCGTTGGGTGTCTACATCAACGAAACAAAAGATGCTGCTATCTGCCGATATCTATTGGAAATCATGGAACAGGATCTGTCGATGGCATCCAGTGGCGATGCCAGATTTGCTTTCGAGCATTTAGCGGCGTGCTACGCGGCGTTGGACCGCGGGGTTCGTGGGAAGCCGGCGGTGGTTGAGCAGCATAAATTCAAAGCTCTCTCCGACATCCGGCCGGAGGTAGTGAAGCAGGCTAGAGTGATTGCGGGAGTGTAATCGTCCTTTTAGCCTCTCGGCCAGCAGTGAGATGAACGGGGCGAAACCGGCCGGAAAACGGGAAAAAAGGCCAGCCTGAACGCAGTGATTAACTTCGCCAATGTCGGCGGTTCGGGACGAACCGAATGACAGGGTTTTCGATGAACGATGGCCAGATACATGCCGGTGGCATCCGCGGCGAAGCGACCGTGCCGCCGCTGGCCTGTCCGTCCACCTTCGGTTACGATGCACCACTCAGCGGAAGGTTCGCCTACGACGGCCTCGGCAACCCGCGCACGGCGCGCCGTCAGCGCCTCGCGGGCATTCCCCCCGCAAGTCTCGTCCCAAAACGCCCCGGTAACGGGCCTCGATTACTTCGGGGCGAGGTACTTCTCGGGGGCGCAGGGGAGGTTTACGAGTCCGGATGAGCCGCTGATCGACCAGTTCCCTGAAGATCCCCAATCCTGGAATCTCTACAGTCATGTTCGGAACAACCCGCTGATCTTCACTGATGAAGCGTGATGCCGGGGTTGGTGGTTGGGTATGAGCACACGTTTATCAATGCTCTGGCGGATTTTGTGCGGGGGATTGAGACTGGGAAACATGCACAGCCGAATTTCCGGGATGCGCTGGAGACACAGAAGGTGTGCGAGGCGGTGCTGGAGAGCGGAAGGACGGGGCAGTGGGTGGCGACGGGGGTGGGCCACTAATTCACACAAATGCACACGAATCGATAGCCGAAAATGGAAACGGCCACCAGCTTTGCGCCGGTGGCCGTTCAAGTTTGGTTGACCTGCGGTTAGCGCCGCCGGAGGAGGGCTAGAGCTAGCAAGCCTCCGCCGATGAGGGCGGTGGTGGCGGGCTCCGGTGTTTCGTCGAACTGTCCGATTCCCGTCAGCACGTCGTTGCCGCAAGTAGCGGAGGCGAAGCTGAAGAAGAAGGTAGACAGGTTGTCGTTGACGAGAGTAGCGAAGCCGGCATCCGAGAGGACGAGGCTGACATGGATTTCAGAGGTGCCAATGGGTCCGGTGATGGTGCGGGCAGCGACAACTCCCTGGTCGAGTGCGCCTGTCGGGTTACCCCAGACGATGGCGCTCGGCCGGTAGCGGGAGGTTGGGTCGCCTTCCTGCCCTGTCACCTGTTGCGCGGAAAGTACGCTATCGGTGGTGTAGAGATGATTCGTCAGCATCCCAGTTCCGTTCGTGCGCACGGTTGCGTTGTGATCGATGAGTGGAATCACGTACCACGTGCCCAGGATGTTCATCACCACATCGCCGGGATAGACGGTGGGGAAACTGGAAGAAGTGTAGTCGCCGAGGGACGTATCCCCGCCGTTTTGTCCGTAGTTGAAGAACAGGTCGATCTGGACCGTCGAGCCTGTGGTTTCGATGGTAACCTTCTCAATGTCAAAGGACTTGAGGTATCCGTAGACGTCTTCGTTTCCGAAGTCACTGCCCTTGGCAGTGGGTGAAGGACTGTTACCGTAGTATCTGAAATCGTTGTACGTGACGATCGCCCCCGACGCCGTCCACGTAAGAGAAAAGGCTGCGAGTAATGCGTAGCCAAGTTTCATTGTGCACCTACTTGCGATCTGATTGTGGTGTCCTCATGGGAACACCTTATGGGCTAAGACCTCTCCTAGTCTAGTACTAAAGCGAATCCTGTAACAATACCCAATATTTCAAGAAAGTACTATTTTAGGTCTATGACTTAGGTTGTCTATCGATAATGGATGTATAGTTCTAGTGGGTGCCGAAGGGGAGAAACTTTGGTGCTGGAACTTGTTCAGTCTATGATGGGTTAGGCCGTGCCTCACCCTGATCTTCTTTACCCCTTGTTGCCGGCAGCATTGTTGGAGGCCGCCTGTTGCGTGGTGATCGCCGCGGTCCGGACGCGGGAATATCTGGGTGCCCTGCCTCCCCTGGCGATTGCCTTCGTGCTGTGGGTGATGTCGATGCTGCCGTGGTGTTTCTACGCCCAGGGTTCGCACGGGCTATTGCTGGCCGCCCTGACTGCTCCGGTGGCGTTCTGGTATGTGCTTCTTCCGCGCAGCAGGGCGACGGACTTCGTACTGCTTGCTGGTCTAGCGGCCGTTATTTTGGCCAAGAGCCGCTTGTTTCGCCTCATCTACCCCGATCCTGCTGCGGGGTTTCGCATCGACATCCTGGGTCAGTTGATGTGGATCCGGCTGGGGGTAGGAGTGATGCTGCTTCTGCGCAAGGCGGAAGGGATCCACTTTGGGTTCTGGCCCACGCGCGAGGAATGGCGGATTGGATTCCGCTGTTACCTGCAGGCGATGCCCCTGGGGATTCTTACGGGCTTCGGGCTGGGGATGTTGCGGGTTGGGACGCCAATCGAGCAATGGTGGCAGGCGCCGTTTGCGGCTCTTGCTGTGTTCCTCGGCATTTTCTGCGTAGTGGCGATGAGTGAAGAGTTCCTGCTGCGAGGCTTGCTGCTTGGCTGGCTACGCACGGCATTCGGCACACGAGGGGCCCATATCGTGGCGACGGTGGTCTCGGGACTCGTGCATCTCGGCTTCCGCTCCAGCTTCAACTGGAAGTTCTGCATTCTGAGCGCGGTGGTGCACTGGTTCTTCGGCAAAGCGTATCTGGAAGGCAATGGAATCCGTGCGGGGATGGTGGCGCATGCGTTGGTAGTCACCACTTGGGTGATGGTCTTCGCGAAAAGCGGTTAGATGGTGTTTGCGGGGGTGAGGGGGGCTTGGCGGATTTCGAGGCAACCCTTGCCGGTGGGCAGGACTTTGCCGGGGTTGAGGCGGCATTCCGGATCGAAGAGGGTCTTGAACTTCTGCAGCGTGTCGAGTGTGGGTTCGCTGAAGAGGTGGGGCATGAGGTCCACCTTTTCCATTCCGACGCCGTGTTCGCCGGTGATGGAACCGCCGGCTTGGATGCAGTGTTCGAGGATGGCTTCGCCGGCCTTCTGGGCCTTTTCGAGGTCGCCTGGTTTGTGGTGATCGAAGAGGATGATGGGATGGAGGTTGCCGTCGCCGGCGTGGAAGATGTTGCTGATGGTGAGTCCGTAGTGGCCAGCAATGCGCTGGATCTCGCGGAGGGTGGAGGCCACTTTGGTGCGAGGGACAACGCCGTCCTGAACGTAGTAGCTGGTGCTGACGCGGCCGACGGCGCCGAAGGCGTTCTTTCGCCCCTTCCAGAGCAGGTCGCGCTCCTCGGCCGATTTGGCGACGCGGAACTCGCGGGCTTTGCAGGCGGAGCACACTTCGCGGATCTGCTCCAGTTGCTCCTCTACGCCTTCCTTGAGCCCCTCGAGTTCGATCAAAAGGACGGCGGCGGCGTCGAGGGGATAGCCGGCGTGGGTGGCCTCTTCGACCATGCGGAGCATGACGCCATCGAGCATTTCGACGGCCACTGGAGTGATGCGGCGAGCGGTGATTTCGGCCACGGTGTCGGCGCAATCGTCTACGGTTTCGTAGATGGCCAGGCAGGTTTTCACGACTTCCGGGGCTCGCATGAGCCGGACGATCACCTTTGTGACGAGGGCCATGGTGCCTTCGTTGCCGGTGAGCAGTCCGGTCAGGTCGTAGCCGGGCAAATCCTGTTCCTTGCCACCAGTTGTAACGACACTTCCGTCGGGTAACACGACTTCGAGGCCGAGGACGTGGTTTGTGGTCACCCCGTAGGCGAGGGTATGGGGACCGCCGGCGTTTTCGCTGACGTTGCCGCCGATGGTGCAGGAGCGCTGGCTGGAAGGATCGGGGGCGTAGAAGTAGTTCTGGCCCTGGACGGCGAGGGTGATATCGAGGTTCACGACTCCCGGCTGGAGCACCGCGCGTTCGTTTTCGAGGTCGATTTCGAGGATGCGGTTCATGCGGGAGAAGCCGATGATCACGCCTCCTTTGCGCGGGATGGCGCCGCCGCTGAGGCCGGTGCCGGCGCCGCGGCCGACGATGGGAATGCCGTACTCGGCGGTGATCTTGACGATGGAAACCACTTCTTCGGTGGTGCGGGGGAAGACTACGAGTTCGGGGCGCGCTTTGTCGACGCCGCCGTCGTATTCGTAGAGCAGGAGGTCTTCGGGGCGGTCGAGAAACCCCTTTGGGCCGACTACGGCAATGAGCCGCCGCTTGGCATCGGCGTGGATCATAGGTGCTTCTCGATGCGAGCGAGCACTTCGGGATTCATCCAGTTTTCGGGTCCGATGAACTTTTCGAGGACCTTGCCGTCGGGGCTGATGATGTAGGTTTCGGGGTATTTGAAGGTGCCGTAGCTGGAGCTGATATTGGCCTCGGGATCGCGGGCGGTGACGAAGCTGACTTTGGCGCGCTGGAGGAACTGCTTGTAGGTCTGCTCGTTTTTGTCGAGGCTGACGCCGAGCACGACGACGCCTTTCGCGCGCATCCGTTCCTGAAATTCGTTCAAGGAGGGGAGCTCCTGAATGCAGGGCGGGCACCAGGTTGCCCAGAAGTTGAGCACGAGGAGCTTGCCGCCGAATTCCGACCGGCTGATGGATTTGCCGCTATCGGCGGTAATGGAGAATCGGGGCGCGGTGTCTCCTACGCCGATAATGCGCTGTTCGAGAGTCGTGCCGGCGACATAGACGAGCGCCACCACCAGGAACGCAATGACGAACTTCAACATACGGTCAGTATTCGCGGAAGGCATAAACCTCTATTTTACGCCTTCCCTCGCTGTCCCGGGATTGCGCGATGATATTTACAGATCCTTTTGCAGGGCCGCCGCATCTACAGGATTTGGGTCAATGAAGATCACACGCAGGGCCGAATTCTCCGCATCGCACTATTGCGCCAGCCCCAAGCTGACGGCGGAGGAGAACCGTGCGCTGTATGGCGAGGCGGCCAATCCCTTCGGCCATGGTCATAACTACATCGTGGAAGTGACGATGGAAGGCTCGCCCGACCCGGTGACTGGAATGGTGATGGATCTGAAGCAGCTCAAGGAAGTGATGGAGCGCGAGGTGCTGGATCCAATGGATCACCGGTTCCTGAACCATGAGGTTGCGCCGTTCCGGGAAGTGGTGCCGACGCCTGAGAATCTGGCCATGGAAATCTGGAGGCGTCTGGAAGGGCCGCTCACGCTGCCGCATGCGCGGCTGGAATCGGTGCGGCTGTACGAAACCGAAGATCTGTGGGTGGAGTACACCGGCCGCTAGAGGGGTGAGGGAATGCTACGACTCGCAAGGCGATATCGTTTTTCGGCATCTCACCGGCTGGATTCGCGGCAATTGAGCGCGGAGCAGAATCGTGAGATTTACGGCAAGTGCAATAACCCTTACGGTCACGGTCACGATTATATTCTCGAAGTGATTGCCCGGGGGGATGCCGATCCGGAGACCGGCTTGCTGCTCAAAGTGGCCGATCTCGATGCGCTGGTGCGCGATGCCGTGCTGAACGATTTTGATCTGGCGGACATGAACCGGCAGATTGAGGCTTTTCGCGATGTGCCGCCGACGACGGAGAACGTGGCGGTGGAAATTGAACGGCGCATTGCGCGATCGTGGCCGGAGGTATTCCCGGGCGGGGCCCGGCTGGATGGAATCCGTATCTTGGAAACAAAGCGGAATCACGTGGAGTTGCGACATGAAGAATAAAGCTGTGGTGAAGATGATGAAGCCCCAAAAGGAAAAGGAGCCGATTGCTCCTCTGTTCCACACGATTCTTGCGGAACTGGGGGAAGATCCGGCGCGCGAAGGGCTACTGAAAACGCCTGAGCGGGCGGAGAAGGCAATGCGGTTTCTCACCAGCGGCTACCAGATGGACCTGGACAAGATTGTCAATGGTGCGTTGTTCAACGTGAAGTATGACGAGATGGTGCTGGTGAAGGACATCGAGTTTTACAGCATGTGCGAGCATCACATGCTGCCGTTTTTCGGCAAGATGCACGTGGCTTACCTGCCCAAGGACAAGGTGATCGGGCTGAGCAAGATCCCGCGCATCGTCGATATGTTTGCGCGGCGTCTGCAGGTGCAGGAGCGTCTCACGCAGGAAGTGGCGGAGACCATTTCGAATGTGCTGAATCCACGCGGTGTGGCTGTGATCTGCCAGGCGCAGCACTTCTGCATGATGATGCGGGGCGTGGAGAAGCAGCACTCCGGGGCCATCACGAGCGCAATGCTGGGCGCCTTCCGGACGGACAAGGAAACTCGCGACGAATTGCTGAGCCTGATTAAGTAGGCTCGACGATCAGACTGGCGATGCGGCGGATGGTTTCGCTGAGGTCATCTTCGGTGGTGCGGGGATTGATGGTGCAGAGGCGCAGGCATTCGGCGCCTTTGAGGCGTGTGGAGGTGAGGAAGGCGTAGCTCTCGGCGAGCATCCGGTTCACGACTTCGCCGGGGCTTACGGCGCTTTGGGGAAAATCGAAACAGACGATGCCCATGCTGGCGGGGGAGATGATGCGGCAGCCTGGCAGTTTGCGGAGTTGGTGTTCGGCGAACTCGGCCGAGGCGAAGCCATGGGCGACGGCCTGACGGAAGGCGTCGAGGCCGAAGGTGCGGAGCGAGAGCCAGAGTTTGAGAGAGCGGAAGCCGCGGGTGAGTTGGATGCCGTGGTCGCAGGGGTGGATTTCCTGGGCATTTTTATGCACGTCGCGGAGGTATTCCGGCATGACGCGATAGAAGCGGCTGAGGTGTTCGCGATCGCGGAGGAGGACGCAGCCGCATTCGATGGATTGAAAGAGCCACTTGTGGGGATCGACTGAGAGGGAATCGACGCGGTGGAGGCCGGTGAGTGCCTGGCGGCCGTGTTCGCAAATGGCGGCGGCCGCGCCATAGGCTCCATCGGCGTGGAGCCAGAGCTTTTCGGCGGCGCAGAAATCAGCGAGTTGAGGCAGCGGATCGACAGCACCGGTGTTGGTGGTTCCGGCGTTGGCGATGACACAGAAGGGACGAAGACCGTTGCGGCGATCGCGATGCACAGAGTCGATTAGGGCCTGGAGCTGGATGCGGTAATCGGCGCCGGATTCGATGGTGCGGATGTGATCGGGGTGAAGGCCGATGACCCGGAGAGCGCGGGCGACGGAGGAATGTGTCTGATCGGAGAGATAGGCTACGGCATTGGTGGAATCGTCGCCGAGCATCGTGTAGCGGGCTGCGGCAAGGGCGGTGAGATTGGCGACGGAACCGCCGCTCACGAGGACACCACCGGCTGTTTCGGGGAGCTGGCAAAAGGAGCGCAGCCAGTCGACGACGGTGAGTTCCATGGCTGCCGCGGCGGATCCGCCGAGCCAGGTGCCGTTGAAGACATTGAGTCCGGCGGCGAGCGCATCGGCCATGGCGCTGATGAAGTTATTGGGGCCGGGAACAAAGGCGAAGAAGCGGGGATGATCGACCTTGAGGTTGTTGGGGAAGATTTCGTTTTGGAGGAAGTCGAGGAGTTCGAGGGGATCGGCGGGATGATCGGAGAGAGGCTGGCCGAGTGTGGCGTGGAGGGCTTGTGGGGAGGCTTTGGCTCCGACGGGGGAAGTGGGGAGGTTGGCGATGTGATCGACGATGGTGTCGATGATGCGGTAGCCGAGGCGGCGCATTTCCTCCGGGGGGAGTTGCAGGGAGTGACGGGGCTGCATATTTCCATGATGCCTATTGACGGGGTGTGCAGGGTGTGCTAAATTTTTAGCATGAAACGTGCTCATGCACTCAGCCGCCGCGAACGCCAGATTATGGACATCCTTTACCGCACTGGCAAAGCGACAGCGGCCGAGGTGCGTGAGGCGATGCCGGACGCGCCGAGCTACTCCGCAGTACGAGCCATGCTGCGAATTCTGGAGGAAAAGGGGCACCTTCGCCACGAGGAAGATGGCCCGCGATATGTTTTCCTCCCTGCTGAACCACGAGATCAGGCCAAGCGCAGTGCTTTGAGCCATCTTGTGGAAACGTTCTTCGATGGATCGGTGGAACAGACTGTTGCCGCCTTGCTCGATACCGAATCGAAGAGCCTGAAACCATCCGAACTGGAAAAACTGAGCAAACTCATCGAAGAAGCTCGCAAGAAAGGGGTCTGAACATGCTGGAAGCAATGGCATGGAAAAGCGCGCTGGTGGCCTTGTTTGCCTGGCTGGGCGCGATCTTGTTAGGGCGCCGGGCGGCGTCGGAACGGCATATGGTGTGGGTGGCGGCGATGGTGGTGATGCTGTTGCTGCCGATGATGGAGCGATCGGCACCGGCGGTGGTGGTGCTGGATACGCCGGCCTTTGCGTCGGCGCCGGTGGCGGCCTCGGCGGCGATCACGGCCGGTGAGATGGAACCGAATGCGGATTGGCCGCTGCGGGTGTGGATGGCCGGGGCTTTCGTGATTGCTGTCTATCAACTGACGGGATTGGTGTTGCTGGCGCGGCAGCGTCAGTATTTGCGTCCGTTCGCGGGGCAGGCTCCGAACGTGTTTTTGTCGGAGCGTATTCGTACGCCGATGACGTGGGGTGTATTTCGCCCAGTGATTGCGCTGCCGGTGGAGGCTGCTTCGTGGAGTGCGGAGCGGCTGCGGGTGGTGCTGCTGCATGAGCAGGCACACATTGCGCGGCACGATTTTCTGACACAGCTTGTGGCCGGGGCGGCGTGTGCCCTGTACTGGTTCAATCCGCTGGTATGGATTGGCGCGGCGGCCATGCGGCGCGAGCGGGAGAAGGCTTGCGATGACGCGGTGCTGCGGCATGGCGCGAAGGCGTCGGACTACGCACAGCATCTGCTGGATCTGGCAACAGGGCATCGGGTACCGGCGATGTCGGTGCCGATGGCGCAACGGACGCATTTGGAAGCGCGGATACGGGCGGCGTTGAACCCAGCGATTTCGCGCGGGAATCCGAGCCGGAGGATGCGGTCGGCGCTGGCTTTGGCTGCGGCGTGCGCGGCGCTGGTGCTGGTGACCGTGAAGACGCAGGCGCAGCCTGGATCGGCTCGGCTGGCGGGGTCTGTACTGGACATGAGCAAGGCGGTGATTCCGGGTGCGGAAGTGCTGCTGATCTCGAAGAACGGGAAAGAGATCACGCGCAGCGGGGCGGACGGCAAGTACAGTTTCCCGGGGATTCCGGGTGGTGAGTACACGGTGGAAGTGCGTGCACGGGGCTTTGCGGTGTTGTCGCAATCGGGCATCCGGTTGGCGGAGACGGAGGCGCGGCAGATGGATCTGACGCTCAATGTCGGTAAGATCAGCGAGACGCTGACAGTGACTGGGAAGAAGCCTGCGGTGGCCGCACCGGCGGTGGTAGCCGGGACGCCGCAACGGATCCGGGTTGGGGGGAACGTGCAGGCAACGAAGGTGCTGAAGATGGAACGGCCGCAGTATCCACAGCATTTGCAGCAGGCCGGGATTGAAGGCACGGTGCTGCTGGAAGGCGTGATTGGCACCGAGGGGAACATCGTGAGTTTGCGGAGTGTGAATTCGCTGGTGAATGCGGAGTTGACGAAGGCGGCGATGGATGCGGTGAGCCAGTGGCGGTACCAGCCGACGTTGCTGAATGGGCAGCCGGTGGAAGTGATCACGACGATCACGATCAATTACAAGCTGGCGGAGTAGGAGGTTTGAGTTTCGCGCAAAGGCGCAAAGATGGCGCCAAGGACGCTAAGAAGACCGGATGGGGATGAGGATCGGGTTGGCGGCGCTGGTTTGGGCTTTGGGTTTGTGGGCGCTCGCGGATTGAAGTTTTATAGGGGCGCCAAGATCGCCAACCGAGCCCTGCTGCGACGCTATTTACGGAGCGCCTCGGCTTCTTTTTCGAGGGTCTGGATGAGACCTTCGAGTTGTGAGACGAGGCGTTTGTCCTTTTCCGTTTCGCGGATTTTTTTGACGGCCATGAGGTGTGCGGTTTTGAGGGCGGCTTCCTGGTTGAGGGGGATGTCCGGGGTGACTCCGGTGCCTTCCCAGTTGGTTTTGGAGATGGGGTTGATGGCGCGGCCGGTGGGGATGAAGGCCTGGAAGTGCGGGCTGAGGCGGGTGGTGCCGCCGGGATGGGCTCCGCCGCCGGTGGTTTCGCCGATGATGGTGGCGCGCTTGAGGTTTTTCAGGTTATAGGTGAATTCTTCGGCGGCGGAAAAGGTGCGGTTGCTGGTGAGGACGTAGACGGGCTTTCCGGCGAGCTTTTTGCCGGGGACGAAGGGGAGGGTCCACCATTGACGGGTGGAATCGGCGGGGCGGAAGTAGAGATCGTTGAGGTGGGTGACATCGTCGAATAGGTAGCTGGAGATGAGAGCGACCATGGCGGGATCGCCGCCGCCGTTACGGCGCAGGTCGACGATGAGGGCGTCGCTGTTGGAGAGCAGGTTCATGGCGGCGACGGCGGTTTCGGCGCCGAAGGCAGCGGAGAAGAAGCCGCGGAGGTCGAGATAGCCGACGTTGCCGGGGAGGCGCTCGACGCGCTCGAAGCCGAAGTTGTCTTTGGCCATGCGGGCGCGGAATTCTTCAATCTCCTCTTTCGTAGGCTGGCGGTTGTTTTCGGGGCGCTCGGGGATGGGTTCGTAGCTGTGGCGGACGCGGAGGTGTTTGTCCTTGCTGATTTCCTGGAGGTGGGTGGTGAGGAGCCGGGCGAATTCGGCGGCACTGGTGACGGTGTCGTACTCGCCTTTGGATTGACGGTCGCGGATGGCGGTTTCCATTTTCTTTGCCACTTCGGGGAAGACGTAGCGCTTATCGAGGGCTTGAAGGACGCCGTCGATGGCCGTTTTGCGTTCGGTTGCGTCGATGGTGAGGTCCTTGTCGGGTGCCGGTTGGGCGGAGAGAAGGGCTGCCAGGAGGAAGGGAAACGCGCGGAGCATAGCCTTGATGATACGAGCCTTCAGGGAAGACGTCTTGTACCAATTTCACAACATGGCTTTGTACTGGCCGGGGGTGACTCCCATTGCTTTCTGGAAAGTGCGGGTGAAGTGGCTTTGGTCGCAGAAGCCGGAATCGAGGGCGACAGAGGCGAGATCGAGGCCGGAGGCGATCTGGCGGCAGGCATGTTCGACTCGCAGGCGGCGGAGGTAGTCGCCGGCGGTGCAACCGTGGAAGCGGCGGAAGGCTGTCGCCAAGTGGGAGGGACCGACACCGAGTTGGGTGGCGATGGTGGTCATTGGCGCGGAATGGGCAAAGGTTTCGGCGAGGAGGCTGCGGGCACGGGAGAGCCATGCTGGCTCGCGGGTGGGGTGCGGTTCCGTATTCTGGAGAGCGGCGAGGAGTTCGTAGAGGAGGGATTCGACGCAGCAGGGGTTGTGATTGAGGAACGCCTGATGGAGGCGAGAGGCGAGGTGGGCTTGGATGCCGCCCTCGAAATACTGGGGACGGGGCAGGTCGCCCGGGCCCTGGATATTGAGGGATTTGGTGAGGGGATGGTGGAACCGCTCCGAGTGGGTTTCGCCGGCGGGATGGACGGCCACGGTGTGGGGCTGGCAGAGACGGGTTTTGCCGTCGGCGGTTTCGTGATAGAAGCCCTGCGGCACGTAGCAGATGTACCAATGGGAATGACTGTGGGCGTCGAGGATGGTGCCGGGGCGGTAGATGGTTTCGGTGAGGCGGAATCCGGCCACTTGCATCGCTTGGGCGGGGGCGCCACAGTAGCGGCCGGTGGGGAGGATAGTCGCCATGCTCTTTACAGACGGTTTTCGGGTGCTGGTTGTTTGGCCGGAATGGCGGTTGGGGTGAACTTTCCGGGCGCGCGTGCGTAGATTAATGATGAGGAGACCATTGGCATGTTCACCTTCCTGGTTTGGCTGCTGTTGTTTCTGCTCTGCTGGCCGCTGGCGCTGCTGGCTTTGATCGCGTATCCGTTTGTGTGGTTGATTCTGCTGCCGTTCCGGCTGGTGGGGATCGCCGTGGGGGGCGTATTGGAGCTGTTGAAGGCGATTTTGTATTTGCCGGCACGGATGTTGGGTGGTCCGAACCGCAAGGCGGCTTGAGGGCTCATATTTACCCGAAACCAACCGATACGGGATGCATCCGTTAGTTTAGGTGAGGACGCGCAGGTGTGAATTGCACGGGCGCGGAGAGTACTGGTAAAGTGAGTATTGGAAGGTCCCGTCGTCCGTTCTAAGGAATATTATTGTCTACCCGCATCCTATTCTTGACTTTAGCGCTGGCAGCCGCCGGTTGGAGTGCAGACGGCGCCTTCGATGATGGTCCGGAATCCACAGGCAACGAGAGCGTTCTCTCGCGCTTCCTGGAAGCATCCAAGACACAGCAGCAGCAGATGCGCGGTGTGTCGATGAATGTGAGCATGGTGGCGGAGCTTCCGAAGTTGAAGAAAAAAGGGAAGCTGCAAGCTTTGCGCTCGATTTCGCGGATTGGGCGGATCACCTATGATGCGCTGCGGTTTGAGGGTGACAACACCGTCAAGAAAGAAGTGATTGCGCGTTTCCTGGCGACTGAGGTGGAGTCGACGGATAAGACGGCGCCGCCGATCACCCCGGAATTTTACAGGTTTAAATACAAGGGCGTTTCGGAGCGCGTAGGCGCTCAGGTCCATGTATTCCAACTGACTCCGAAGAAGAAGATGGCCGGTACGTTCAAGGGGGAACTGTGGCTGGACCAGGAGACGTATCTTCCAGTGCGGGAAGCAGGGCGGTTGGCGAAGAATCCCTCGGTGTTCATCAAGCGCTTTGATTTCGTGCGGGAATATCAGGTAAAGGATGGGATGGCGATTCCGGTGCACACGACTGGGACGGTGGAAACGCGGTTGTGGGGAAAAGCGGAGATGGCGATCGATTATTCGAATTTCACGCGCGCGGCGGAGACGGCGGTGCTTCCGTCGACGGACCACGCGCTGGCGAACCGGCCGTAACTCACGCAATCTGTACAAGCTTGTACAAATAGCCCCCAAGGCGCTAACCTAAAAATTGCCATCCATGCGTACCCTATTCCTGAATCCCCCCAGCTTTGAAGGCTTCGATGGGGGAGCCAGTTCCCGCTGGCCTGCCACACGGGAAATTGAATCGTACTGGTATCCGGTCTGGCTGTGTTATCCGGCGGGTTTGCTGCCGGACAGCAAGGTCTTGGACGCTCCGCCGCACAAGGTGAGCATCGAGCAGACGGTGGAGACGGCAAAGAACTTCGAACTTCTGGTGCTGTTCACGTCGACGCCTGGCTTTGCTGTCGATGTGAAGATGGCGCAGATGATGAAGGACGTCAACTCGAAGCTGAAGGTCTGCTTCGTAGGGCCGCCCGTCACTGTGGAGCCGGAGAAGATTCTGCGCACGACGCCCGCGATCGATTTTGTGGTCCGGCGGGAGTTCGACTACGCGATCGTGAAGTACGCCACGGGCACGCCGCTCGATGAGATCCCGAACGTCAGTTTTCGCAAGAACGGCGAAGTGGTGAATAATGCCGACGGCGGGTATGTGGAGAATCTGGATGAACTGCCGTGGGTGTCGAAGGTGTACAAGCGAGACCTGGACTTCCGGCGGTACAACGTTCCGTTTTTGAAGCATCCGTTCATATCGATGTACAGCTCGCGCGGATGCCCGGCGCAATGCACGTTCTGTCTGTGGCCGCAGACGCACAGCGGGCACCGGTGGCGGGTACGTTCCTCGACGGACGTAGCGAACGAAGTGAAGTATGCGTTGGAGAATTTCCCGGGGTTGAAGGAGATCTTCTTCGACGATGATACGTTCAACTACCAGAAGAAGCGGACGCTGGAGATTTGCGAGAAGCTGGGGCCGCTGAACTTCACATGGTCCTGCACGTCGCGAGTGACCACGGACTACGACACGCTGAAGGCGATGAAAGACGCCGGGGCGCGGCTGATGATCGTGGGCTACGAGACGGGCGATCCGCAGGTGCTGAAGAACATCAAGAAGGGCGCGAATCTGGACATGGCCCGGCGCTTCACGGAGAATGCGCACAAGCTGGGACTGACGATTCACGGCGACTTTATCGTGGGACTGCCTGGGGACACGCGGGAATCTATCCGGCGCACGATCGACTTTGCCAAGTCGCTGGACACGGAGACGATTCAGGTTTCGATTGCGCATCCCTATCCGGGCACTGAGTTCTACGACTACGTGAAGCAGAACGGACTGATCACCATCGACGCGATGACGGATGATCAGGGGCACCAGCTTCCGAACATCCGTTACGAGAATCTGGACCGGGCAGAACTGGTGGATTGGGTGGAACGCTTCTACGGGGAATATTATTTCCGGCCGAAAGCCATCTGGCGGGTGGTGCGGAAAGCAATCTTCAACGGTGAGGAGCGGCGGCGGCTGCACAAAGAGGCTCGCGAATATCTCGCTTTGCGCGCCAAGCGCAAGAAGTTTGTCGAGGAGCATCGCGCGGCGACCGCCATTTCCGCACGCTGATGCGCGCACGCGGCGTGATGTGGAAGACGGCTGTATTCACGGCCGTCGTTGTTCTCAGCAATGTTGTTGGTAATTTGTGTTTGGGCCTGGGCATGAAATCGCCGGCGGGTGTGTTGAGCCCGTGGGTGTTTGCCGGAGTGGCGCTGCTGATTGTGTGGACGCTGACGCGGATGACGCTGCTCAGCTGGGCGGATTTGAGTTTCGTGTTGCCGGTGACGGCGCTGGGGTATCCGCTCTCGGCGTTTGCGGGGCGGTGGTTTCTGGGTGAGACGATCACTGCGGAGCGATGGGTTGGGACGGTGTTGATTGTGGCGGGGACGGTGCTGGTGGGATTGACGTCGCCATCGACGAAGGAGCCGTCATGAGGTGGTTGCTGGTGGGGCTGATTGTGACGGCGACGGTAGCGAGCGACTTGCTGCAATCGTACGAAATGAAGCGGCAGGGCGAGGTGACGGACTTCCGGCCATCGGCGATGGGGCGCCTGTTTGCGGCGGTGTTGCGGAAGAAGCTGCTGATACTGGCCATCGTGTGCATGGCGGTGTCGTTCTTCGCCTTTCTGGAGTTGTTGCGGATTGCGGATTTGAGCTTCGCGGTTCCAGCGACGGCGGCAACTTACGTGGTGGAAACATTTCTGGCGAAGGTTGTTTTGAAGGAACAGGTGACCTGGCAGCGATGGGTGGGTGCTGCGCTGGTGGCCTCCGGCGTTCTACTCTTATCCCTGTGATGTGGCTACTCTATGCGGTGTGCGCCGCGGCGGCGGGATACCAGCTTGCCGCGCTGGCAGCCGTGCTGCGCCAATTGCTGCGAAGGGAGCGGCCTGCCACACGGTTTCCCTTTGTTTCGATACTGAAGCCGGTGCACGGGCGGGATGAATTTTTCGAGCGGGCGATTGCTTCGCATACTCGCATTGCGTACCCGGAGTATGAAGTGTTGTATGGGGTGAACCGGGCTGAGGATGCGGCGGCGGATGCGGTGCGGGCGGTGCCTGGTGCGCGGCTGTACGTGAGCGGCTTTGTTCGGCCGAATGCGAAATCGGGGAATCTGATGGAGTTGGAGCGGCACGCCAAGGGCGAAGTTTGGGTGGTGAACGATGGGGACATTCTGGTGGGGCCGGAGTATTTGCGGCGGGTGGTGGCTCCGCTGGAGGACCCGGGAGTGGGGCTGGTGACCTGCCTGTACCGGGCGATACCGCAAGGAGCGCCCGCGGCGTGGGAAGCGCTGGGGATTGCGGTAGATTTTGCGCCGAGCACGCTGGTGGCGCCGCTGGTGGGCATCAATGAATTCGGGCTGGGATCGACGCTTTGTTTTCGCGCGGCGGAGTGGAAGGCGGCAGGGGGATTCGATTCGATTTCGGATTACCTGGCGGATGATTACCAACTGGCGAGGCGGCTGACGCGCGAGCAGGGCAAGCGTGCGGTGATGTCGAAGGTGGTAGTAGACACGGGGGCGTGTTACGAAAGCTGGGGTGCGATGTGGCGGCATCAGGTGAGGTGGGCCCGAACGATCCGCGTGTCGCGGGCGGAGTATGCGGGGCTGCCGGTGACGCATGCGGGGTTGTGGGCTCTGGTGGCGGGTTTGTGCGGCGAGTGCCAGGTGGCGTATGGGCTGATTGTGTTGCGGATGGTGATGGCGTTGGCGTCGGCGGGTGTGTTGCTGCGTAGTCCGCTGGCGTGGGGATTTCTGTTGGCACCCGTGTGGGACTTATTTGCTTTTGTAGTGTGGGCGGTGGGGCTGCGTGGGCAGACGGTGGAGTGGCGCGGGCGGAGGATCCGGTTGCGCCCGGATGGCAGGCTGGCCGGTGACGCGGAATAGCCCCCCACCTTCGGCGCGCATTTCTTATATAATTCCCACCCAGTGAGGGATCACCATGTGTAATCGATTTGCAATTGCCGGGCTGCTCGTCATCGCGCTGCTGCCGGCGCAGGAGTTTCGCGGGACGCTGCAAGGGACTGTGACCGATCCATCGAGCGCCAACATCGTAGGCGCGGAGATGCTGCTTCGGAATACGGGGACGGGAATTGAACGCCGCGGGGTTACCGACGCGGAAGGGCATTACCTATTCCAGTTTCTGCCTCCGGGGAACTACACCCTGACGACGAAGATGCAGGGGTTCCGCAGCGATGAACGCAGCGGGATCGTGATTACGCTTGGCGACAATTTCCGCCACGATGTGCAGTTGCAGATTGGACAATCGACGGAAACGGTAACGGTAGCGGGGGATGTGTCGACGATTCAGACGGAGTCATCGGCGCTGGGATCGACTGTGCGGCGAGAAGTGATCGACACGTTGCCGCTCAAAGGGCACTCGAGCCTGTTCATGTTCACGCTGGCGACGGGCGTAGTGAACAATCGCTATGGCGAAGACACGCGGCCGAACGATACGATCACCAATGTTTCCTATTCGGCCAATGGCGCGCCGATGGCTTCCGGGGACATTTCGGTGGACGGAGTGTCGAACACAATCAATGTGAACCGCGGGGTGAACATATCGCAATGGGTGCCATCGACGGATGCGGTGCAGGAGTTCAAGCTGCAGACGGGCACGCTGCCGGCGGAGTACGGGCGCTCGGGCGGGAGCTTCATGAACATCGTGATTAAGTCAGGAACGAATGATGTGCATGGGGCGGCGTATGAGTATCTGCGCAATGCGGCGCTGGACGCGAACCTGTACTACAACAACGCGACGCGGCAGCGGCTGGCGCGGTATGGGTCGAATACGTATGGGTTTTCTATTGGCGGACCGATCTTTCTGCCGAAGATTTACAACGGGAAGAACCGCACGTTTTTCTTTTTCAATTACGAAGGGTCACGCGAAGGGAACGGACTGACGAACGTTTTGAACGTGCCTACGGACAAGATGCGGAACGGAGATTTTTCCGATTTCACAGGGGTGATCTACAATCCGTTTTCGGGGCGCAATGTGAATGGGGTTCCGACTCGCGATCCGGTGCCGGGGAACATTGTGCCTGCCACGTTGCAGGATCCGGCGGGGAAGAGCATTCTGGCGAGTTTCCCGGCGGCGAACACGCCGAGCCCACAGCCTCGGACGCCATGGGTGCAGAACTTTGTGTACAGCTACAAGTGGCCGCGCGATTACGATTCGATCGTGCTGAAGTTTGATCACTACTTCTCGTCGAAGAACCAGATGTTCGTGCGCATCAATCAGGGCGAAGGGACGCTGGTGTTTCCGCGCTCGTGCGATTGCATTTCGGCGAACCAGGGCAACCGTGTGCGGCGGCCGCATTACGGGATTGCGCTGAATGACAATCACCTGATCAATCCGAGCACGACGCTGGATATACGCGTGGGCTATTCGCGCGGAGTGGAAGATAACAAGCCGTGGTCGGACGGGTTTGATCCGGTGACGTTGGGATTCGTTCCGGGGTATCGCAACATTGTGCAGGGGCTGGCATTCCCGACGGTGAACGTGACGGATTTCACTTCGCTGGGCGGGAGTCCGTTGATCAAGGATCCGGGCGATACATGGTCGTTACAACCGTCGTTGTCGAAGCAGGCATCGAAGCATCTGTTCAAGACGGGCGGGGAAGTGCGCTTGCTGCGCGGGCATTTCTTCCGCAACCTGAATCCATCGGGCACGTTCAGCTTTGGGCCGAATCAGACGGGTGGGCCGAACGTGAATACGCCGACACAGGGGTTTGCGATGGCGTCTCTGCTGTTTGGGTATGGGTCGGGGTCACTCGATTCGAACACGGGCGTTTCGATTCAGAACGTGTACTACGCGGCTTATGTGCAGGATGATTGGCGCGTGTCGCCGCGGCTGACAGTGAATGCGGGAGTGCGCTATGAATACGAGACACCGCGGACGGAGCGCTACAACCGGGCGACGCGCGGATTCGCTTTTGGCGCGCCATCTCCGCTGCGGGTGCCATCGCTCAACCTGACGGGCGGGTTGCTGTATGCGGGAGTGAATGGGGCGGACCGCGGGATCTACAACCGGGATCGCAACAACATTGCGCCGCGCATTGGATTTGCGTTCACGCCGATGAAGAAGGTGGTGCTGCGCGGGGGATACGCGCTGAGCTACATCCCGGTGATCGGGTCGGTATTTTCGGATGGGTTTAGTAATACGACGCCATGGGTGGCTTCGACGGATGGCGGGATCACGGTGCTGAACCGGTTGTCGAATCCGTTTCCGACCGGCCTGGTTCCACCGATTGGAAGTTCGCAGGGATTGGCGACGCTGGTTGGGCAGGGCGTGAGTTTTCTGGAGCCGGCGGACCGGACTCCGATCTTCCACAACTGGCAGTTCAATGTGCAGCGGGAATTACCGAGCCAGATGTTGATTGAGGTTGCGTATGTGGGTTCGCGCGGCGTGCGGTTGATTTCGGCGAATGAGAATTTGAACCAGGTGCGGCCGACGGACTTTGGGTTGGGGGCGGCGTTGAAGCAGCAGGTGCCGAATCCGTTTTTCGGAGTGCTGACGAGTGGGGCGCTGACTGGAACCACGGTGGCCCGGGAGCAACTGCTGCGACCGTATCCGCAGTATACGGGCGTGACGCGGGCGAATCCGGCGTTTGGCAACAGCAGCTATCATTCGGTGCAGATCAAGTTGGAGAAGCGGCTGGCGAATGGGCTATCGGCTCTGGTGTCGTTCACGGGGTCGAAGAACATTTCGGATTTGAACGGGACGCGCGATGCGTACAATCGTGCTTCGGAGCGGGCCATCAGCGATATTGATGTGCCGCAAAGGCTGACGATTGCCGGTGTGTACGATATTCCGGTGGGACGGCGGAAGCATTTCTTGACGAATCTTTCGAAGCCCTTGGATTACGTGATTGGCGGATGGCAGCTCTCCACGTTCCAGACGTACCAGGGTGGATTTGCATTGGGATATGGATTTGCGGGCGGAACGTTTGCGGCGGGCACTTCGCCGAGGGTGAATGTGAGCGGGGATCCGAGTTCGGGGATTTCGGGATCGCATGCGAGCCGGCAGGGACGGTACTTCAATACGGACGTGTTTTCGCGGCCGGCGGATTTCACGTTGGGTAATCTGGGGCCACGGATCGGCACGGTGCGCAGCCCGGGCATGGATAATGTGAACATAACCCTAAGCAAATATTTCCAGTTTGCCGAAAGAATTAAGATGGAGTTCCGCAGTTCGGCGTTCAACGCCTGGAACCATCCGGTATTTGGCGGTCCGAACACGACGGTGGGGAATGCCAGTTTTGGCAGGATCTCATCGCAAGCCAACCTGAGCCGGCAGGTGGAGTTCGGGCTACGGGTGCTTTGGTAGAGAGAAAGCATGAGGAGTTCGAGGATGATCGGAAGCAAACGTGCCCTGCTGGCGGTGTGTGCGCTGGCGGGACTGATCGCTATCGCGGGGACGCAATATCGGGGCGCCGCGCAAACACCTGACAATTTGACCCCGGGCATGTTGTTCGGGCCTGTGTATGTTGCCGAAGGGCAGCGGTTGGAGTTGTGCTCGGCGAATTTAGGGGAAGGAGCGATACAAGCTGTTGTCCACTTCCGGAACCTGTCGACGGGAGAGGTGACGAATAACCAGACGCTGACCCTACCCACGGGAGGCGGAGAGTGCGCCGCTTATACGGGCACGGGGCATGTGGTTGGGATGGCGCGAGGCGAAGGACGCGCTTCGGATTGGGTGAGCCCATCGAACGCGCTGATCTCGTCGATGGCTGTAGTGGATATTAACGGTGGGACGCGTGTCTCCGTGCAGGGCGTAGCGAAGTTGTGGCTGCGCGGGCTGTAGCGGACGGCGTGGCTAGGCGGGGCGAGGGTCACCCTCGCCCTCTCTTAGTGTTGTGTAGCGGGCGGTTGGTGGTGTGGAGAAGCGTTCTGTGCGGAGACTGGGGAGTGGCCATCTCACTTCGACCCAGTCGGCTCTGGGGGCCTGGCCGAGGCCGAGAATTTCGCGGGGATCGTGGGCCGACAGGTAGCTGCCTCCGGCGGTTTTGTAGCGGGAACGAGTGACTCCGCCGGCTCGCCAGGTGATTCGTGCTCCAACGGCATCACGGTTTGCCGTTACGCCTTGGAGTTTGATCCCTAGCCAGTTGTGTTGGGATGCGGCGGTGTTGCGCAGGAGGAGTGGCGTTGCGCCGTTGATGCCGATGAGGACGTCGGGAAAGCCGTCGTTGTTGTAGTCGCCGATGGCGAGGCCGCGGGCTGAGTAGTCGCGCTGGAAGGCGGGACCGGCGGAGTTGCTGATGTTGCGGAATTCGTTGTTGCGCTGCTGAAAGAGCAGGAGAGGTTCGCGGTACTTTACCAGTGGGGTACGCTCGGAGACCATGTCATCGGGGTGGCCGTTGGCGATCAGCAGGTCGGTGATGCCATCGTTATCGAAGTCGAAGAACTTGAGTCCCCAGCCGCTTAGGTAATAGGTAGCGCGGCCGATTTCGTTGGCGAAGGAGAGATCGTCGAACATGCCGTAGCCGGTGTTGCGGTAGAGCGAATGGCGCTCGCGGTCGATGTTGGCGACGAAGAGGTCCTGGCGGCCGTCGTTATTGATGTCGGCGGCATCGACACCCATGCCGGAGCGAGGGAAGCCATCGGTGCTGAGGGCGACGAGAGCGCCCATGGCGATGTCTTCGAAGCCTTTGGGACCGCGATTGGCGAAGAGGAAATTTTCCACGGTGTCGTTGGCGATGAAGAGATCGGGCAAGCCGTTATTGTCGATGTCCGTGGCGACTGCGCCAAGGGCTTTGCCCAGGCGGGCGGCGATGCGGGTTTCGCGGCTGACGTCGCGAAAGGTGCCGTCCCCATTGTTGCGAAACAGGAAGTTGGAGGTGGGGCGGAACATGCGCGGAATGCAGTAGCCGGGCTTGCCGCCTTTGGCCGCGATACATGCGGCTTGAGTTTCTTTGCGGTATTCGACGAAGCTGCAAACGAACAGATCGAGGAGGCCATCGCCGTCGTAGTCGAACCAAAGGGCGCTGGTGGTCCAACCGGGGATATCGAGGCCAGCCTGGCGGGTGACATCGCGAAAAGTGCCGTCGCCGTTGTTGCGGTAGAGGGTAGGGCGGCCGTAGGCGGTGAGGAAGAGATCGGGGAAGCCGTCGTTGTTGTAGTCGCCGACGGCGACGCCCATACCGAAGGAAGCGGATGGAGCGATTCCGGCGGAGGCAGTGACGTTGCGAAAGGTTCCGTTGCGCTGGTTGCGATATAAGGCGTGTTGGATGGGCTGGCGGGGCGTGAAAAAATCGGAGGGACCGCTGTTGACCAGGAGGATGTCCATCCAGCCGTCGTTGTCGTAGTCGAGGAAAGCGACGCCGGGGCCGAGGGATTCGGGGAGATAGCGCTGGGGCGAGATGGCGTTTTCGTGCGTCCAACGGATGCCGCTTGCTGCTGGTGCGATCTCTTCGAACAGACTGGTGGTGGGTGCGAAGGCGGAAAGCCCCATGAGCAACGAGCGGCGAGTCATTCTTCTCCTGCTGCGTGGGATGTCCGGTCAGTTATTCGATACGGCCAGGAGATGGCCTCTGGTGTGGAAGAAGAGGACTCCGGCGCTGATGGCGGGAGTGGAGAGGACGGTTTCGCCGAGTTGGTTTTTGGCCAGGAGTTCGTAGGTTTTGCCATGTTTGAGAACGTAGGTCTCTCCTTCTTCACTGGTGACGTAGATGCGGCCTCCGGCAGCGACTGGGGACGAGGTGAACCCCGTGGTGCCACCGCCAAGGCGTTGTTCGTAGAATTTCTCGCCGGTTTGGGCGTCGTAGGCTTTGAAGATGCCTTGGCTGGTGGAGGCGTAGGCGATGCCTTCGTAAACGACGGGGGTTTGGAGATAAGACCCGTTGCGCTCCTGGGCCCAGACGACTCCACTGCTGGTTGTTGCACCGTCGGGTAAGGAAATGTCTCCGGTCGCATCGGGACGGATGGCGTAGAGCGGGGCCTTGCGGCCGTGGGCGTTGGCGACGTAGATGAGGCCGTTGGCGTAAAAGGGCGTCGGCACTGGGACATCGCCGCCGGAACGCAGGCGCCAGAGCTCTTTGCCGGTTTTGAAGTCGTAACTGACGATCCAGGGATAGCCGTTGAGAACAACTTGTGTACGGTTGGGGGTGCGGATGACTCCGGGACTGCCCCAACTGCCGACGGATACGTCTTTGCGGGGGACGCGCCAGAGCTCGCGGCCGTCACTGGCGTGGAAGGCTGCGGCGAAGCTGTCGCTTTTCGAATCGTTTTGGACGAGGATGGTGTCCTCGAACAATGTCGGCGAACTGGCGAAGCCCCAGGAGAGAGTGCGGTCGTCGAAGGGGGTCATGTCCATGATGCCGAGATCCTTTTTCCAAAGGAGCTTCCCGTCGAGGGAGTAGGCGTAAAGGCCTTCGGAGCCGAGGAAGGCGATGAGGCGTTTGCCATCAGTGGCGAGGGTGGTATTGTCGTGAGTGGCCTTGGTGTGGCGCTTCACTTTGGGTGCGCCGCGGTGGGCCGTCTGTTTCCAGATTTCTTTGCCGGAGCGTTTGTCGAGACAGTAGAGGACCCAGGATTGTTCGGCGGTGTCGTCAGCGGAATCACCGGCGCCGTAGAGCCCGATCTTGAGCGGCGCATCGCCTTTGGCGCTGATAGCGGTGGTGACGTAGACGCGGTTGTTCCAGACGATGGGGCTGGAGTGGCTGAGCCCAGGAATGGGTGTTTTCCAGAGGATGTTGCGAGGCGAGCCGGCGGTTGGGTCGGCGTTCCAGGAGGTGGGGGGATTGCCGTCACCCACGCCGGAGGCTCCGGGGCCGCGGTAAGACGGCCAATCGGAGGCTCCAATGGCGAAGGCGATGCAGGAGAGGAGCAGGAACAGCGTCCGGGACATGTAGGATACTGTACGCTATCTGCCCGCGATGGAGGAATTGGTGAAGCGATACATGGTGGTGGAGCATTTTGGAGGGAACGCGGCGGCGGTGTACTGGACGAGGCTGTAGAGAGATGCTTCCAGGTGATGGAGACATCTGATTCTGCCCTGTTGGAGGAATGGATGGGTAACTGGGCGGACCTGGTACGATTCGAGGTCCACCCGGTGATTTCCTCGCGCGAGGCGGCGATGCGATTCAGCGACGGCCAATGAGGATGGCGATGATGGTGTTGCTGGTGCCGTCGGTGATGTTGCTTGTGCCGTCCGTGATGCCGGCCGCGGTGACGGTTTGTCCGAGTTGACGGGTGAGTGTGGTGCTGTTGATGTTGGAGCTGGTCTTGTCGGCGCTGCTGATGCCGAAGCCGCCGAAGCCACCGCCGAAACCGAAGCCGCCGAAACAGCCGAAGTTCTGGAAGCCGGAGAAGCACCCGCCGCCAAAACCTCCGAATCCGCCGCCGAACCCGCCGAAGCCGATGTTGCGCCCGGTGCCCTGCCATTCCTTGAGATCGGTGGTGGTGACGGCGCTTACGCTGAGTCCGGGGGTGATGGGGCGGCGGGTGGGCAGGATGAAGCTGACCTCTTTGGTGAATGTGGTGGAGGCGGGCTCAACTGTAGTCTGATAGAGGCCGCACCACCAGGTGTCCTGGGCACTGGCGGGGAGGGTGTTGGATTCAATATCGAGGCGGCGGAAGGTGACCGTGGTGCGCGCGGTGACAGCACCTTGAGGGACATAAAAGAGCACGCCGGTGTTGCCGACCGGGATGGGAGCGTTTTCGCCAGAGGCGGAGATGGTGCCGCGCTGATCGAAGGTGACGGAGCCGGAGTCGGCGAGCACGGGCATCTTTTCGGAACTGGCGGCGACTTCTATCAGCTCCTGGCGCGGCTGCTGGATGGAGACGGCGGATGCGGCGGATACAGGCACTTCGTTTGTCGTGCCGTCGAGCTTGAGGCGGAAAGTGAAGGGGCCGACGAGGGTGTCTTCCGGGACGTTGGGAATTGTGTAAAAAACTACGTCATCGGCAACACCTTCGTAGCGTGCGGAGCGGGGGATATCGACGTTTTCGAGGAAACGAGTGCCAGGAGGCAGAGCGCTGGTAATGGTCACGCCGGAAATGGCTTGTGTGCGGCTGGCCACGTAGACGCTGTAGAGAATGGTGCCGGAAGGCTCGTATTGGCCTACAGAACGTAGAACAGCTGACTGTCCGAAGGCCGACATGGCGAGAAGCAAAGCGGAAGTGATGGTGGTGGCTGGGTGCACGGGAAATGTCTCCATGAACAGTTTATGGCAGGAGTTGTGAATTCCAGTAAGGGAACCGTAAGGGCTTTGTAAGTTCGTGAGCGCGTAATGATATACTGCAAGATACGCTTCAACCCAACCCTATGGACTGACGCCCCAGTGGCGCCTCGGCATAAGGGTGATCGATTTTAATTGGGGGTCTATCAATGTTCGCAAGAACCAAGTTAGTTGGAGCGCTGATGTTTGCAGCGCTTTCGTGTTGGTCTCAGGTATCCACCGGTTCGCTCGGTGGACAAATCATGGATGCAAATGGCGCGGTTGTTCCCGGCGCGAACGTCGCAGTAAAGAATGCGGCGACGGGGACGGAAATCAAAACAGTTACTTCGGACTTCGGGTTGTACGTGTTTCCGACGCTGCAAACCGGCACCTATACGATGACGGTGGAGAAGGCAGGGTTCAAGAAGGTGAACCGCTCGAACATCGAAATCCGTATCGCCCAACGTCTGGATCTCAATGTTCAGCTGGAAGTCGGTGATGTGCAGCAGACGGTGGACGTCACTGCCGAGGCGCCGCTGCTGGAAACATCCAGTGTGGAGCGCGGGCAGAACATTTCGACGAAGATGATGGACAACCTGCCGCTGTTTTCGGGTGGTATCCGCAATCCTCGCGCCTTTGTGAACTACATGCCTGGCGTGACGAATAACGGTGAGCAGAGCGTATCGGGTTCCGGTGGACGCGCACAGGAAGTGCTGATTGACGGCGCGAGCGCGTTGAACGTGGAATCGAGCGCGGTGTTCAATTTCCCGTCGGCGGAAATGTTCGGCGAGTTCAAGATGCTGCAAAGCAACTACTCGGCGGAATATGGACGCGTGGGCGGCGGCATCGAGATTTATGTTTCGAAGTCGGGCAGCAACTGGCTGCACGGAACGGCGTTCCACAATATGCGCCGCGACGTATGGAATGCCAATGCGTGGGCTCGCAACGCGGGTGGACTCCCCCGTCCGAAGGAACGGTTCAACGAGACCGGCGGCGCCATCGGCGGACCGGTTTGGATTCCGAAAGCGTATGATGGCCGCAACAAGACGTTCTGGTTCTTCACCTATACGAAGGACGTTCGTCCGATCACGGTGAGCTTCCCTGTGATGACGGTTCCCACGACGGCGATGAAGAGCGGGAACTTCAACGAAGCCGGCCTGCCTGTGATTTACGATCCGGGGACGACGGCGGGGAACGTGCGGCAGCCGTTTGCGGGCAACTCGATCCCGACGTCGCGCTTCAGCACGATTTCGCGGAACGTCTTGCCGTTGATCCCGGACAACAACGTGGCACGGTTGGCGGGGAACTACAATTTCGTGAACACGAGCGCATTCGATCGTTATATCTGGAGTTTGAAGTTTGATCACGCCATCACGGCGAACAATCGTGTGTCGTTCTTCTACAACAACGAAGTGCAGGCGCAGGATGACGTGAGCGGGTTCACGGGGCCGATCGGCAACGGGCTGCAGAACTTCCAGAAGCCTTACAACTATCGCGTGAACCATGACCTCAACATCAAGCCGACGGTGCTGATGCACACGACGGTGTCTTATTCGAAGACGCGTCAGACGTGGGACAACCCGAATCAGAAGGGCGCCGGTTCGAAGATTGGCGTTCCCGGGTTGAGCGGCGATTCGGACGCACTGCCGCGCATTCAGTTTTCCGGCGCTGCCGGCCTGTCGCCCTACGGCGTGCAGGACGGCAAGGTTGCCAACGGCGCGCAGTTCAACAAGCAATTGTGGGTATCGCAGGGCTTTACGTGGCTGAACGGCAAGCACGAGTTCAAGTTCGGGTGGGCACACCGCCGGTTCGAGACGCTGGGTGTTGACCTGGCGGGCACGAACGGCCGTTACGTGTTCAGCCGGGCACAGACGGCGCTGCCGACTGCGTTGACTTCGAGCGGACATGAATTCGCGAGCTTCCTTTTGGGGGCGGTGGACCAGGCGGACAATGTGGTGCCTCCGGTGCTGTTTGATCCGTCGGTGTACTACGATCGTTCCGGTTACTTCCAGGACAACTGGAAGGTAGCATCGCGAGTGACGTTGAATCTCGGTGTACGGTATGAAGTGCCGATCGGCTGGCACGTGCCTGCCGGATATTCGCATGTGGATCTGGCGACGCCGAATCCGGGCGCTCCTGGGCGCACGGGCGCGCTGGTGTTTTCGGGTTCGGGACCGGGCCGCACAGGCCAATTGCGCTTTTATCCGACCGATTACACGGCAATCTCCCCGCGTCTTGGGATTGCGTGGCAGATTGGGCCGAAGACGGTGTTCCGCGGCGGCTGGGGCATTTACTACCAGGGTTTGTCGAGCGGCGGCTGCGGCTGCCGTCTGGGCTTCGCCGGCAGCAATACACTGCAGAGCGATGGTCTGAACCCGGTGCTGGCTTGGGATGGTGGGATTCCGGTGCGTGCCGGCTATCGTCCTCCGCCGATCATCGACCCGACGTTCGGCAACTTCCAGAGTGTGGATCACCAGGGTCCGAACGCGGGACAGCCCGGCCGTGTCTACAATTGGAGCGCTGGCTTCCAGCATGAATTCCGCAACTACCTGATCGACTTGAGCTATCAGGGCAACCGTGGGAAGCGGCTGAATTCGACGATCGACCTGAACCAGGTTCCGACCAGTTTCCTGGGCTTGGGATCGACGCTGCAACAGCGGCTGGATTCTCCCGCTGCGACGAATGCCCGCATTGCTTCGCCCTACGCCGGGTTCCCGACGAACTTGAGCGTGGCGCAGTCGCTGCGTCCCTATCCGCAGTTCCTTTCGGTGAACAGCCGGTTTGCCGGTTGGGGACAGAGCTGGTACGACGCGTTGCAGGCGAAGTTGGAACGCCGCTTCGGAAGCTACCAGTTCAACGCGAACTACACCTGGTCGAAGAGCCTGGGTATGGGTCACTACCGGCAGGTGTTCGGGCAGACGGGCAGCCCGGGCGCAACGCCGCAGGACTTCAACAACCTGCGCGATTCGAAGAGCTTCATGAACATGGACATCCCGCACGTGTTGAACATTTTGTCGACGTTTGACCTGCCTTTCGGCAAGGGTCAGAAGTGGGCGAACACTAACAATCCGATCGTGAGCCGTGCGGTTAGCGGCTGGACGATTGCGGGTGCGCAGGTTTACCGCAAGGGTACGCTGATCTGGCTGAACACGCCTGGCAACCCGCTGGGCAACGGCGTGCTGTTTGCCTCGGTGACGAAGGCGAATCTGGGTTCGGGGCCGATCCGGACGGGCATTGACCGTACGACGCTCGATCCGAACAATCCTTCGACTCGCTGGTTCAACCCGGCGGCGTTCACCGCTGCTCCGCAGTTCACGCTGGGCTCGGCGGCGTTCTACTACAATGATTTCCGTCAACCGGCCGTGTTCTCGGAAAACATGTCGATCATCAAGAAGACGACGCTGGTCAACCTGGACAAGAACCCGGTTGTGCTGACCTATCGTATGGACGCGTTCAATCTGTTCAACCGTACCAACTTCGGTGGTATCGTTGGCACGATTGGCAACGCCAACTTTGGACGCCCGACGGGCGTGCAGAATGGCAACCGTCTGATCACGATGGGTTTGCGCCTGGAGTTCTAGACAATCGCCGTGCGGCGCAGGGGTGAGAAGTAAAGCACCAGCGCCGAGGCGAATACTCCGAATCCGGCCAAGGTTAGGGTTCCTCTGATTCCGATGTGAAGAGCGAGGAACCCGCCAGCCAAGGCTCCGATCGGCCACATACCTTTGAACGCCATTTGCATGGCAGCATTTACCCGGCCCAACAAGGCCGGGTTTGCTGTTTTTTGGCGGAAGGTTATTTCGTGGATGGAGTAGATGGGGTAGCTGATATCGCCGAGGAATTGGGTGGCGGCGATGGGGGCGGCGAATCCGCCTGGAGGTAGCCCATGTCGGCGGTGGTGCCGCCGAGGACAAGAACGGCGGTGAGGGGAAGGCCTTCACGGGTGATGCGGGATCCCGGGAAGAGCATTTTTGAGTTAGTTACTGTTCAGCCTTCCCAGGCTGAACTGCTACCGGCCTGGAGGCCCGTAGCCACTGGCGTTTAGTGGCGGAAGTGGCGGACTCCCGTCAGGACCATGGCCAGGCCCAGGCGATTGGCGGCGGCTACGACGTCGGGGTCTTTCACGGAGCCTCCGGGTTGGATGACGGCGGTGATGCCGTGGCTGGCGGCCTGTTCAACCCCATCGGGGAAGGGGAAGAAGGCGTCGGAGGCAACGATGGCCCCCTGGATGGGAAGCACGGCTTTCGATGCGCCGAAGCGGACCGAGTCGACACGGCTCATCTGGCCGGCGCCGCTGGAGATGAGCTGGCCTTCCTTGGCGTAGACGATGGCGTTCGATTTGACGTGTTTGACGACCTTCCAGCCAAAGGCGAGGGCACGCCATTCGGCGTCGGTGGGCTGGCGGTCGGTGGGTATTTTGCAGGCGGCGCGGTCGAGCGGTTTGATGTCGGCGGATTGGACGAGCATGCCACCGCTGAGCGACTTGACGACGTGTTCTGCGGAGGCTCCTCCCTTGACAGCGAGGAGGCGGAGGTTTTTCTTGGCGGAGAGAATGGCGAGGGCTTGTTCGGTGTAGCCGGGGGCGGCAATGGCTTCGATGAATGTTTTGGCGATCTCGGTGGCGGTTTCTTCGTCCACGGCGCGGTTAAAGGCGAGGACGCCGCCGAAGGCGGAGATGGGATCGGCCTCGAAGGCCTTTTTATAGCTGGCGGCGAGGGTCGATTGTTCGGCGCAGCCACAAGGGTTGGTGTGCTTGATGATGGCGGAGGCGGGGTCAGAGAACTCCTGGATGAGCTGCCAGGCGGCGTCGAGATCGACCAGATTGTTGTAGGAGAGTTCCTTGCCCTGTAACTGGCGGGCGTTGGCGATGCCTTCCTCGCCTCGGGCGTAGAGAGCGGCGGCTTGATGGGGATTTTCGCCGTAGCGGAGGGACATGGTGCGCGGGATGCGGAGATTGAGGGCTTGGGGGAGGGCCTCTTCGGGGGCGTCGACAAGGGCGAGACGCTCGGTGATGGCAGAGTCGTAGGCGGCGGTGAGGGCAAAGGCGGCTTTGGCCAGGCGCCAGTGGGTGTCGCGGGAGAGTGCGCCGCCGTTGGCGTTCAGCTCTTCCAGTAGCGCGGAGTAATCGGACGGGGAGACGACGACGGCGACATCCTGGTAGTTCTTGGCGGCGGCGCGGATCATGGTGGGGCCGCCGATATCGATGTTTTCGATGAGGCGTTCGAGGGTGACGCCGGGTTCGGAGGCTACTTTCTCGAAGGCGTAGAGGTTGACGACGACCATGTCGATGCGCGGGAGGGAATGGGCTTCGAGGGCGGCCATGTGGTCTGGTTTGTTACGGATGGCGAGGATGCCGGCGGCGACGCGGGGATGAATCGTCTTGACGCGCCCATCGAGCATTTCGGGGAAGCCGGTGACTTCGGAGACGTCTTTCACGGGGAGGCCGGCATCGCGGAGGAGCTTGGCTGTACCACCGGTGGAGATGAGCTCGACACCGAGGGCGGCGAGGCCGCGGGCGAATTCCACCGCGCCTGACTTGTCGGTCAGGCTGATCAGAGCGCGTTCAATTTTTGGCATGGGAAACCCTTATTTTCCCATACTCGCCAGGCGGGGCCGCAATAGTACCTGGTGACGGTGATTTGGTAGTACTGGTACAAAACCGGGATTTTCTCATGCGTTTTGGTACGAGTGCCAGATTGTTGCACTCATCGCCATGGGCGAAAAAGAACCATGATGATTTCGCGATTGGATCTAGCGGTTTTTCTTCCTCTCTTCTGCTCGGCGGCGCTGTTTGCCGGACAGGAGTCACGCGTGGCACAACCTCGACCGGTGGGCGCCAAGACGGCGGAGGCGCGGCAGGTGCCCCCCAAGGCCGCGTCGGAGTTCCGCAAGTCGCAGGAGGCGTTCAACGACGGAAAGATCGACAAGGCGGTCCAGTATCTGCGGAACGGGATTGCCCTCGATCCTGGCAACACCGACGCTTACAACGACTTAGGAGTGATCTACTTCAACATCAATCAGCCGGAGAAGGCGATTGAAGCATTCTCGACGATGATTGAGATCGACCCTGACTGCTTCCGGGCGCATGTGAACCTGGCCTACACGCTGAACGCGCTGCAGCGGTATAAGGAAGCGGAGCGGATTGCACGGAGGGGCGTGGAGCTGAAGAAGATGGATCTGAAGATCCGGTATATGTTGGGGATGTCGCTGTCTTCGCAGCGGAAGAATCTGGATGAAGCGGCGGACAATCTGTCGATGGCGGCGGAGCAGTTCCCGGAAGCGCGTCTGGAGTTGTCGCGGATGCTGGTGGAAAAGGGCGACTTCGACCGCGCGATGCAGGAACTGCAGCGCTTCACGCAAGAGCGGAAGCTGGGCGAAAAAGCGGGTGTGTCGGCGGTTCAGCTCTTTGCGAAGTAGAGTGCCGTAGCGCGTTCGAGATCGGGCTTCGTCATGCGTGCCGGGCGATTCTCATAGCGGCCGATGGAGGCCAGGATGTTGCAGATGTCTCCGGGGTAGCAGGCGCGTAGTTCGGTGCGCCCTTCGCGCAGGCAGAGTTTGCGGAGGTATTCGGCGGAGTCGGTTTCGCAAGGGATGTTGCGAGCGGAGACGACGCGCTGGAAGATCTGATCGAAGGACGAGGAATCGACGGCTTCGACGTAGATCTTGTTGTGGATACGGCGGAGGAAGGCCTCATCGGCGAGGTCGGAAGGATCGAGGTTGGTGGAGAAAACGACCATCAACTCGAAGGGGATCTGGAATTTGACGCCGTAGCGAAGGGTGAGGTAATCGACCTTGCGGTCGAGAGGGACGATCCAACGGTTGAGAAGGTCGCGGGGGCTCATCAACTGGCGGCCGAAGTCATCGATGATGAAGATACCGTTATTGGACTTCATTTGCAGCGGGGCGGCGTAGATGCCGCTGGTGTCATCGAGGCGGAGTTCGAGCATGCTGGGGATCAATTCCCCACCGACGACGATGCACGGGCGCTTGCAGAGGACCCAGCGGGGATCGAGTTCCGGGTCATCCATTTCCAGCCGGTGATGCACGACGGGGTCATAGAGTGAAATGATCTGGCCGTCGACTTCGACTGCGTAAGGGATGAGGATAGCGTCCTGGTAGACGCGCAGCATGCGCTCCGCAATGCTGGTTTTTCCGTTTCCGGTGGGGCCGTAAATAAAGATGGAATTCTGGGCGATGAGGGCGGGGCCGACCTGGTCGAGCATGCGGTCTGAGATGACCATGTCCGCGAAGGCGCTGCGGAGGGTACGTCGATCGACAGCAACCTGGGCTTTCTGGATTTTGACGGCAGCGTGATAGTCATTGAGGGAGACCGGGCAGGCACCGGCGTACTGCGAAATCTGGAAGCGGTCTGAGGCAAGTTGCTTGCCCGCGGCGGAGAGGAGGAAGGAATAGTCGTTGCCAATCATGCCCTTGACCTCAATGATCTGCTGCTGGCGCAATTGGCGGAAGATGGTATCGACGACGGCGATGGAGAGGCGGAGCTTGGAGCTGAGGATCTGGAGAGTGCTGGAGCCCTCCATGAGCAAGCGGCGCAGCACGAGGTCCGTGACCAGGGTGGTCGGGATGCCCAAGTCTTCGAAAGACTGAGGGATTGTGGGGGCAAACGTGGAACGGACGGCGAGTGTCGTAGACATACTTTCTATCTATCGGCGGAAGCAAGGTTGGAGTTTATCCACGTTTGGCGTTGCGAGCGCGTCAGACGTTATTGGTGAGCCATTGGATCAAGGGCGGGATGGCGTGTCTGTGCGCGCTGGCGGTGTGCCTGGCGGCGGATTCCGCGTCGAGCTTGGCGAGCCAAGCCCGCAAGGCGGAGCGATCGGGCCAGGCGCTTAAGGCGTATCTCCTTTACTCACAAGCTGCTGCGGCGGATCCGAAGAACCGGTCGTATTGGTTGCGGAGCCAGGCGCTGCGGACGCGCGCGTTACGGGAATCGAACTCTTTGCCGGCGGCTCTGACGCAGGCCGTACCGGCGGCTCCAGCGGCGGATGCGGAGGATGAAGAGCCTTCGAAGGTGGAGACCGTCATTCAGAAGGAAGACGAAGAGGAAGCGCGGCGGCCGCTGCCTCCGGTGGAACTGGCAGGGGTGCCGGGGCGGAAGAACCTCGATTTGAAGGGCGATGCGAAGAGCCTGTTTGAGCAGGTAGCGAAGAGTTTCGGGCTGGATACGGTTTTCGATGCTGATTACCAAGGCGGGCAGCCAACGCGGTTGCGGCTGGAGGATGTGGATTTCCGGACGGCGTTACGGGCGCTAGAGGCGTCGACCGCGTCCTTTGTGGTGCCGTTGAGCCCAAAGCTGCTGATGATCTATAAAGACACGCAGCAAAAGCGGAACGAGGCGGAGCCGACGATGGCTGTGACGCTATCTCTGCCCGGGCCAGTGGCCGTGCAGGACGCGCAGGAATTGGCTCGTTCGGTGCAGCAAATGCTGGAGATTCAAAAATTTGCGATCGATTCCGGGCGGCGGCTGGTGTTGATCAAGGACCGGGTTTCGAAGGTGCGGGTGGCGCAGCAGGTGTATCAGCAGTTGTTGGGGCACCGGCCGCAGGTGCTGGTTGAGGTGGAGATGCTGGACATGTCGGAGACGAGCGAATTGAACTACGGGTTCAACTTGCCGAATTCGACAGCGATGATTTTTCTGGGGCGTCAGGCCCGGGCGGGGATCGGAAGCGGGATTCGGGGACCTCGGATCATACCGGACGTGGTGCCGGGGTTCACTCGATTTATTCTGGCTGGGGGTGGATTTACAACGGTGGCGCTGGCGATTGCCGATGCGAAGGCATTCGCGAGCCGTTCGCGGGCTGCGTCCACATCGCTGTTCCGGACGCAGATCCGGGCGTTGGAGGGGCAGGCGGCGACGGTGCACATTGGGGACAAGTATCCGATCGTGACACAACAGTATCTGGGCGTGGATAAGAGTGTTTCGCCGTTGGCGGTGCCTCCGACGGTGCAGTTTGAGGATCTGGGGTTGAACATCAAGGTGACGCCGAAGATCCATGATGCGACCGAGGTGTCGTTGCAGGTGGAGGCGGAGTTCAAGGTCTTGGGGAACGGATCGTTCAATGGGATTCCGGTGATTTCGACGCGGAAGTTTTCCTCGACGGTGCGGGTGCGGAATGGGGAGTACGCGGTGCTGGCGGGGATTGTGTCGCAGACGGAGGCGCGTTCGATTAGCGGGACGGCGGGTTTGGGGAGTGTGCCGCTGCTGCACTATCTGTTCACGTCGACGACGAATTCGAAGACGGCGGGGGAATCGCTGGTGGTGATCAAGCCCCAGATTCTCAATTCGGCGGAGCCAGATATGATGGGGACGTCGATTTATACGGGCAGCGAAAGCCGCTGGAATACTTTGCCCTGAATCTGCTACCAATGATTTATGTCTTTCATGCGGGATGAAATCCGCCAGCAGCCTGCTGCTTTGGAGCGCACGCTGCGCCAAGAGATCAAGAATGTTGAAAAGCTAAAGAAGCGGCTGGAGAAGAACCCGCCGCGGATGATCGTGCTGGCGGCGCGCGGGACTTCGGACAACGCGGCGCTGTTTGGGCGCTATCTGCTGGAGATCGCCACGGGGATACCGGTGTCGCTGGCGGCGCCGTCGATTTTCACGTTGTACGGGGCAACGCTGCGATGTCAGGACGCGCTGTTTGTGGCGATCTCACAATCGGGGGAATCGACGGACACAAACCTTGTGCTGGAGCGGGCCAAGGAGCAGGGCGCGCTGACGATTGGGATCACCAATGAGGCGGAAAGTTCGCTGGCGAAGCTGGCCGAGCACGCGTTTCTGGTTCGTGCCGGGCGGGAGAAGAGTGTTGCGGCAACGAAGACCTACACCGGGCAGATGCTGATGGCTTACCTGCTGGCGTATGCGCTGGGGGCGAAGATTAAGCTGGACGATTTGAAGCGGCTGCCGGAATGGGCAGCGGCGAGTTTGAAGTTGGAAAAGGAGATCAGCGAGCGGGCGGAGCCGTACCGGTATATGCGGCATACGGTGGTGGTGGGGCGCGGATTGAATTACGCCAATGCGTATGAGTTTGCGTTAAAGATGATGGAGACGTGCTATGTGGTGGCGGAGCGGTTCAGCTCAGCAGATTTTCTGCACGGGCCGATCGCGATGGTGGAGAGCGCGTTTCCGGTGTTCTTGTTTGGGCCGGGTGGGGTGACGTGGCCTTCGATGCAGGGAATGCGGGAGCGGCTGGAACAGTTGAAGGCGGATACGCTGCTGATCACCGATGCATCGAACAAGGAAGTGGCAGCTTCGAAGCGGGTGATCCGGATTCCGGCGAAGCTGCGGCATGCCGGGCCGCTGCCGGAGGATGTGTATACTCCGATTCCGTATATCATTCCTGCACAGCTTTTCGCCGCGAGTCTGGCGGAGGAGAAGGGGCTGGACCCGGATCAACCGCGGACGCTGACGAAGGTGACGCGGACGTTATAGGCTGCTATCCCCCCATTGGGGGCTAGGACGAATTAAGACCAAATTCCTGTGGCTAAGTTGAGCCTGTTGGCGGGAGTATTACGCCACTCAGGTGTGTAGCCAGATTTCTGTGCGCACTGTTAGCCAGGAGGAAGCATGCTCTCTCATCGTGTGCGCGGGGTTCTACCCGCGGTTGTAGCTGTTGCCGCTGTCGCGCTGTTCGTGGTGACGCCGGCGAGATCGGCCATCCTGATCAACGCTTCGGGGCCGAATAATGTGGGGACCACTTTTCATTATTTGGGAAACAACAACGGGGTCGGATTCAGTCTGGCCTCAGACACCAATAATGTTTCGGTGGAGGTGTCCGTGTCGACGTTCGGAGGTTCGGGAGATTGGAACCTGGTGGCGTTTCTCACCACGCAGGTTGGGCCGGGGACCACGGCAGCGAGTCACGAGGTGGCGAGCCTGTCGCAGACGATCACTATAGCGGGGTCGTCCTTTTTGAATCCGTACACAATCACGCCAGTGACGGTTTTTTCAGGCCTCAATCTTCTCGCCGGAGACTACTATCTGACGCTTTCCGGGACTTTCAACACACAGAACGGTTTCTGGGTGAGTTCCCCAACGGCCGACGCAACGACCAGCACGAGCGCAGGAGCATTGGTGATCGCGCCTTACAATTCCGCAGGCGCGCCGGACCCGGTCTATCTCCCGGCGAGCCTGTTCACTGGCGCAGCTGACTACCGCTTGTGGTTTACGGTGACGGGCGATCCGGTAGAGAGCAATGTGCCGGAGCCCGGCACGGCAGGGATCATGCTGGCTGGTTGTGTGTTGCTGTTCGGGCTGCAGTGTGGACCGGTTAGGGCTTGGCTGGGTGGGGCTCTTTTTCGAAGGTGACGCCGTCCTTTGCACGGAGGATCTGGCTGGACGAGGAGCGTTTCTCAGCGGCTGTATCCTCACGGGTTGTATCCGTGACGGTGCTGGAGTAGGTTGGACCGCAGAGGACACCATAAGAGATGATCCGGCTGTTTCCGTTGGAATTGCTCAAGTAGCAGCGCCAGACGGAATGGTTGCCCGGATCAATGCCGTTGTACATAATTTTGATGTCTTCGCCTGCGCTGTTGCGGTCTCTGTGCCCGCAGGAGCCGCTCACGGCGATGCGGCTGCCGCAGTTTGCGGTGTAGTAACCACGAGTGTCGCCTTCGAGGGCATCGGTGGTGGAATACCAGTTCAAATTGACCGAACCCGTGGGGCCAATGGGGCCGACATCGCCTCTTGGTCCGGCAGCGCCGTTTTGGCCCGCAGGGCCTCTTGGTCCGGTGGCGCCGGGAACACCTTGAGGTCCCATGCCGCCGGTTGGTCCGGTTGCTCCGCGCGGTCCCACCGGACCCTGGGGGCCATTGAGGGTGAGGATGAGACGGGCGGATTGGCTGGTGGCGATGTTCTCTTTGCTATCGATGGTGACCACGGCTGGATACGCCGTGTTGGCCTGGAGTGCGAGGCCGAAGGTTAGTGCGGGCGCGGCAATCCAGTTTTTCACTTGCGAGGTGACATCGACGAGGACGTAGTTATTACCGGATGAGATGTCTGCCGAGGTAGCGAGTGGAACGCCCGTTGGAGGACGAGTGCCGTGGGTGATCGACTCACTCCAGGGGCCGAGAACGGGCAATACATCGAGCCGCCCTGCCGTGAGCGTGCGATTGACGTAGATGAGCAGACTGGCTTTGGCGAGCAGTTCGGGTGTGGTTCCCGGGGGGAGTGCGGAGAGGTCGAATTGGAGGAAGGCGGTGGCGCCGGCCCCGACGGAAATGTTCGGCAGTGTGCCGTAGGTGGATGCGGGTTGTGCCGGCAGGACGTGGGTATCCATAATGACAACTGCGTCCAGCGCGGTGGCGGGAATGCAGGATGCGCCGATCGAGAGGAATAGCCGGACGAGTCTGGTGTTCAAGGCTGTTGGGTCTCCACGCAGGTAAGCGATGAAAGCGCGGCGCGACCTTCAGCGGGGAATTTACCGGCGGAGGAGGCGGGCCCAAAAGCCTTTCCCACTCTCGACGGGGAGGCGCATTTCTTTTTCGATGGCTTCGAGGTCGAGGCGGACGATGTCGGCGAAGCGGCCTTTGAGGACGAAGTCGGGGACGCCTTTGGCGAATTGGGCGGCCTGGTTGGTGTCGCCGCCGAATTGGATGACAATCTCAGCCGTCTTGCGATTGACTTCGATGCGGTCTTCGGCTTCGGCGAGGATTTGCTGAAGCTGTTCGGAGAATTTACGGTGGCGGATGCCGAAGTTGTCGTGGAAGGAAATGGCGCGGGCCCACTCAGGGGCTGCTCCGAGGGCTTCCTCAAACAGTTCGCGGAGGGTTTCCGATGATGCGATGAAGAGATCGGGGAAGCCGGCTTTGTTTTCGTCGATATCGGCGCGCATGGCGCGGACGCGGGGAATCATGCGGAGGAGGTAGGCGCGATAGAGGGCGGTGCCGATTTCGCGGGTGATCTTGCGGGCAACCTGTCCGGCGACGGAGCGGTTCTCGGGGATGGCGGCATCGATGTGGCAGGTCATCATGCGCTTGCTGATGTCGGCGGGGATGGCGGTGACATCCTTATTGGTGGTGATGACGACGGGGGCGTAGCAATCGGAGAGTTCCTGGTCGGTGCGGACGAGGCTGGGGACATGTTCCGCGAATTTGTCGCGGGTGACGTCGTCGATGAGGAGGGGGATTGCGCCGAGGCGTTCGCGGAGGCCGAGGGTGCGGACGGCGGTGAAGACTCCGCTGCGGATCATTTTGTCGAAGCCGAACATGGAGCGGGCGGCGACACGGGTGAATAGTGTCTTGCCACCGCTGGAACGGCCGTAGAGGACGGCGTAGACGGGATAGATCCAGGGATCGATGCCGGCGGGGATGGCGGCTTGCCGGAGGTATGGAGCGGCGGGGGCGCCGTAGAGCCAGACGAGGAAGGCCCAGTAGTGGTCGACGGCCCCTTTGGCGTCGCCGAAGAAGACGCCGTAGCTTTCGATGAAGCTGGTGATGAGCTCGGCGTCGCGCTTCAATTCGGCGGGGTCAACCTTGGTCTGTTCGAGGGTGAACCAGAGTGCGCCGTCGACGGTAATTTCGCCTGATGGGAAGTTGACGACGGCGCGGGGGATGCGGTCTTCGGTGGGCTCGGCGATGGGCTTCGCCTGATGCTGGCGAATGGCGCGCACGAGGGACTGGGCGTTGATCATGGTCTGGCCCGATTTGGTTTTGGGCAGATTGAGATCGCGGAGTTCGGCGCCGAGTTTTTCGGCCTCTTTGATGGCTTCGGCGGTGAAGCCGGTGCTTGTCGTGCGCGGCGGTTCTTCGAGGATGACGGCGCCGGCTTTCACGACGCGAGCCACGGGTGTGTCGTTGAGATCAACGCCGGACTTGCGCGGTTCGGGCGGTGCGTCGGGGACTTCGATCACGATCAGGTCGGGGTCGATGGGATCGCTTTCCTTGTAGTCGCGCTCGAAGTATTCGGTGAAGGTGTCGTAGACTTTGGCGCCTTCGAAGGCGATGTAGACTTCCTGCTGGCGGCCTTCGAAGGCCATGGCGCTTAAGTTAGCGGATCCGGTGACGACGCGTTTGCCGCTGGGGCCAGAGAGCAGGTAGAGCTTTTCGTGGCTGGGGCGTTTGCGGAGGAGACGGAATCGGAGGGTGCGATCGAGGACGCGCTGGAGGAGTGCTTTGCCGTGTTTGCCGAGATAGCGGCCGAGGGCTTCGGTGAAAATTTTCTGATCGGCGAGGAGGTCGGAGAAGGAGTAGGCTTCGGCGGCCTGGCTGGCTTGGGCCAGCGCCCAGTGTTCGCGCGAAAGAATGCGTTCGGAGCCGAAGACGATTTCGAGGTCGTCGAATTGGGCGGCGAGTTCAACGAGGAATTCGATGCTGGAGGAGAAGGTGATGGCTTTCAGTTGAGTGAAGCCTTCGAAGAGGGTGCGCCAGTCCTGGTGCGAGGTGTCGGTCAGTTGGGCGTGAAAAACAGTGAGCGGACCAGAGGGCGTCTGGTCCGCGAATAAATCTCCGATGTCTGCTGCTTTAGCCAAACCTTAATTCTAGTTGCCGCCGGAGGCTGCTGGTTTGGGGGCAGGCTTGGGCCGGGCGATGTCGACAGGATTCATGCCGACGGGAATGGCGAAGTCGACGAATGCTGCGAGCATTTCTTCCCAGGTCTGTTCGCCCCAGCGGACTTCCTGTTTGGGATCGGGATTATGGGGATTGTTGGGGGAATTGTCGTACAGGGCGACGATCTCGAGTTGAGTGCCTTTGGGGAGCTTCTTGGGCTCTTTGAGGTAGTAGCTGAGTTGCCAGTTGAAGTCGTATTTGGGGACGTTGAGGAGGACTTCGGTGCGCCCATCGGGGTAAGTGGCGCGGTACTCCATCGACTTGCCGCGGACGTGCATGTGGGGGAACATGCTTTGCAGAGTGACATCTTCCTGAACGGGGACCCGTGCCACGACTTTGGCGTTGGCCTCACCGGGAGGGATGCGGAGGAGGGGGTTGGCGATGAAGGTATTGACGACGCGCTCCTTGGGCGGCTCTTTGGCGAAGACGATTCCCACGCGGCTCTGATCCTTCATCTCCTTGCCGTTGGCGGTGTAGTGCATCTGGAAGATGAGGTCGGTGCCAGCCTTGAGGAGGCGTGCCTGGCCGGGCTTGGTTTCGTAGGCGAGGCCGCCTGGTACATAGACGCTGACCATCTCGACTCCGCCGCCGAGCATGTAGAAGATGCCGCGGCCTTTGTCTTCGCCGTTGGCGGGTCTGCCGGGAGGAGGAGTGAAGGGGACGCCGGGCTTGGCTTTGGTCATGTAGGGAGTGCCGGGGGCGCGGGCCATGAGGACAATGTGATGGACGACGTCTCGGGCGCCGGGTCGCACTTCGATCTTTTCCACCCACTTGTCTTCCGTGAAGTTGGTGGGGACGACGACCCAGGTGTAATCGACGGTGCCCTTGGCGGGGACGGTGAAGGGCTGGGGCATTTCGAAGACGGCATCGGGTTTGCCGATGGTCCAGCCGCTGGCGAAGGTGAGGGGAGCGGGGGCATCCTTGGCGTTGCCTTCCTTGGCTCCGTTGTCAGCCCAGGTGGAGAGGATGTCGATTTCCTGCTGGGATAGGCTACGGTTATTGGCGAACTGTCCATGCGCCGGATCGGCGAACCAGGGCGGCATCTTTTTGTTGATGACGGCGGCCTTGATCGCTTTGGCCCAAGGGCGTGTATCCTTATAAGTGAGCAGAGACATCGGAGCGGCTTCACCGGGCCGGTGGCATTCCTGGCATCGCTTCTGGAGGATGGGGAGGACGTCTTTGTGGAAGGTGGCCTGCTTGGGCGTGGTAGCGCAGAGAGCGGGCAGGGATAGCGCAAAGAGAGCGAATGTGGTGGAACGCATGGGGAGTAGAATCCTCGTCAGCTACCACCAAGTTTAGCATCAGTGGCGGATGGTGATCGGGTTGTGGTACCCTACTCCTCAGGAAAAGACTGAAAAGTTTAGGAACACGAGAGGTACGTATTAGTAATGTCGCTGGCTGCTGACGTCAAAAAACAGGTGATTACGAATTACAAAGTCCACAAGACCGACACTGGTTCGCCAGAGGTGCAAGTGGCCATCCTGAGCCAGCGCATTGCGCAGCTCACCGAGCACTTCAAGTCCCACCAAAAGGACCATCATTCGAGGCTCGGTTTGCTCACCATGGTGGCGCGCCGCCGCCGGCTGTTGAAGTACCTGAAGGCAAGCTCCCCGGAACGCTACAAGGAGCTGATTACCCGCCTGGGCATTCGCCGGTAACGCACGCTCAAAGATCACATAGGCCCGCGGGCACGCTGGTTGTCTCCACGTGCTTGTGGGCATAAGGCTGGTTCCTTACAAATCAGTCTTCCTAGTTGGGCCGCGCGCAACGCGGTCAAATGAAGGAGGACTTTCAATGGTTCACACCGTTTCTGTAGACCTGGGCACACGGGTCATCACATTCGAATCCGGCAAAATGGCAAAGCAGGCGAGCGGCGCGGTCGTCGTTCGGACGGGCGAATCCGTCGTATTAGCCACAACATGCTCTAACGAAGAGCCAAAACCTGGGGCCGGGTTTTTCCCACTTACTGTAGATTATCGTGAGTACACGTATGCGGCGGGGCGTTATCCTGGCGGCTTCATCAAGCGCGAAGGGCGTCCCACGGAACGTGAAATTCTCACCTCGCGGCTGATTGACCGCCCTGTGCGTCCGCTGTTCCCGGAAGGGTACATGTGCGACACGCAGATCATTGCGTTTGTGCTGTCGGCGGATCCGACGCACGATCCGTCATCGCTGGCCGTGATGGGCGCGGCCGCGGCGCTGGCGATTTCCGACGTTCCTTTCTATCACCTTCTGGCAGGCGTCCGCATCGCTTTGGTGAACGGCGAAATGATCGCCGAACCTACCTATGCGCAGACGAAAGAAGCCGAGTTTTCCATTGTTGTTGCCGGCACCGAAGAAGGCATCGTGATGGTGGAAGCAGGCGGCACTGGCGTGGACGAAGCGAAGGTGGTGGATTGCATCGAGTTCGGCCACGAATGCTGCAAGAAGATCATCGCCGGCATCCGCGAGTTGCAGGGGCTGTGCGGGAAGACGAAACGCCAATTCACGCCCGTTCCGCTGAATACGGAACTGCTGGCGGCGATTGACGCCAAGTACCGCGCCGACCTGACCGATGCGTTGAATACGCAGAAATATACCAAGATCGACAGCTACAAGAAGGTGGACGCCCTGCATGATGCTTGCGTGGCGGATTACCCCGAAGAGCAGCAGGCCGAAGCGGGCAAGCTGTTCGACCACCTGAAAGAGCGGATCTTCCGCGATGAGATGCTGAATTCCCGCCGCCGTCCCGACGGGCGCGCGTTCGACGAAATCCGCCGTATCGACATCGAAGTGGGCATTCTGCCGCGCACGCACGGCTCGGCACTGTTCACTCGCGGCGAAACGCAGGCGCTGGTGACCACCACGCTGGGAACGAAGGAAGACGCGCAGCGGATGGAGATGCTGAGCGAAGGCGAAGTTTCGAAGCGCTTCATGCTGCACTACAACTTCCCGCCGTTCAGCGTGGGCGAAGTGAGCTTCCTGCGCGGTGCCGGACGCCGCGAAATCGGGCATGGCGCACTGGCGGAACGCTCGTTGCTGAGTGTGATTCCCGGTGAAGAGTTCCCCTACACGCTGCGTGTGGTGAGCGACATTCTGGAATCGAACGGATCGAGCTCGATGGCTTCTGTTTGCGGCGGTGTGCTGTCGCTGATGGATGCCGGCGTGCCGATCGCCAACCCGGTGGCCGGTATCGCCATGGGTTTGGTGATTGAAGACGGGAAGTACGCGATTCTGACGGATATCGCCGGTGCGGAAGATCACTATGGCGATATGGACTTCAAGGTGGCTGGTACGCGGACGGGCGTGACCGCGCTGCAGATGGACATCAAGGTGACGAAGGTCACCGCGGCCATTATGCGCGAGGCGCTGGAGCAGGCGCGTCGGGCACGGTTGGAGATTCTGGACAAGATGGTGGCGGTGATTGACGCTCCGCGCAAGACGCTGTCGCCGTACGCTCCGCAGATCCACACTCTGACGATTCCCACCGACAAGATCCGCGAACTGATTGGACCGGGCGGAAAGATGATCCGGAGCATCATTGATGCGACGGGCGTGAAGATCGACGTGAGCGACGACGGCACGGTGAACATTTTCGCCACCGACAAGACCTCCGCCGATAAGGCGATTCAGATGGTGACCGACATCGCTGCCGTGGCCGAAGTGGGCAAGACCTACCTGGGCAAGGTGGTGCGGTTGGTGGACTTCGGCGCCTTTGTCGAAATTTTCCCGGGCACCGACGGCCTGCTGCACATTTCGGAGATTTCCGAGAACCGCATCAAGCAGGTTCGCGATGAGTTGAAGGAAGGCGACCAGATCCTGGTGAAGGTGCTGGCGCTGGAAGGCAACAAGATCAAGTTGAGCCGAAAGGCTGTGCTGCGCGAGCAGCGGGACAAGATGAAGGGCGGCGGGGCGAAGTAAAGACGCGCGCCGCGACGCGAATCGTTCTCAATGCAGGTGGAGGGCGACGATCTGGTAACCCCGGTTCGTCGACTCCACCTGTTTTGTTTTCAGAAGGACTTCGAAGTGGGGGAGCGAGCCATCGGGCTGCCGGGGAAGGCGGCGGAGTAACTCTTCGAGGAAACTTTCGGTGGTGAGGACCATGCCGGCAGCTTCGGTGCCGGACATGTCAGTGCCGCCGAGCACGATGGTATGGCCGGTCCGGTTGAGGTTGGGCAGATAGGCCACGATGGAATAGCCTTCGTCGCCATCGGGGCTACGGGTGTCACTTTCAAAGACCGCGGGTTCGTCTTTCAGCGGGCGGCGATTTTCGACGCGGCGCTTGGCGTTGGAGGCGTCGAGTTTGAGGTGAAAGTCGGCGGGGCGATCAGAGACATGGAAATCCATCATGTCGTTGAAGAGGTGTACCCAGGGCACTGCGCGCTGGGATCCGATGAGGATGTTGTTGCCTGTTTGGAAGGCGCGGACATTGTGGTCGCGGGCGTAGACAACGGATGTGCGGGTGGGTTCGAGAAGGCGTGACTGCTCGATCTGGCGGACGACGAAGACATCGGCGAGAGAAGTGTAGCGGCGGCCCATGAGGTAGGCGACGAGATCGCGGTATTCCGGCGCGACGCGGGCATCGGCAAGATCCTTGATGTAGGAGCGGCGGAGGTACTCATCAAGGCCGATGGGATGGCCAAGAGCGTCCTGTATGGCGGAGATGGCGGAATCGGCGAGGACGATGTAGTTCTGGCGTCCGTTGCCGGCGAAGTTATCCCAGAAGAGGCGGACGGAGCGTCCAGCGGTGGGGGAATTCGGTGGGCGCAGCCAGAGAATGAGGCAAGTGGCGGCGAGGATAAGGCAGAGTGCGGCCAAGCCCCAGATGACTTTGGGGTGCGAAGACTGGGCCGATGGTGGCGTGGAGGTGAGGACTTCAACGGGTTTTTCCGTTTCGCGCTCACGGACGACGGGGATGTAAGCGCCGCGGGGGATCTCGAGGAGCACGGGTTCCTGGAGTCCCTCTTCGGCGAAGTAGCGCTCGAGACGTTTTCGCAGTTGAGAGGCCTGGACCCGGACGAGGGTGTCCTGGGACGAATCGAACTGTGGGTCGCGTTCGAAGACGGCGACGCCGATTTCGTGTTCTTTGATTTCGTCGGCGCCCTCGTCCCAGGCGCGGCGGCAGAGGAAGTGGAGGAGTTCCTTGAGGCGGGCGGAACGGTTGAGGTGGTGGGAGGCGCAAGCACGCTCGGCCAGAGCCCAGAGCTCTTCGCGGGAGAGCAGGTGGGATGGGGCCTTAGCGGTCTGCATTCCTTTTGATTCTAGCATTTAGGTAATAGCCTACACGGTGAATTCGCGGTGAATTCACTTGTTCTACGGGCTGGATCGGCGCATTGTGAGCGAAAGAGGAATGTCCACGTTTATGCATAGACTCCCTGTGTCCGTACTTACACTGCTGGTCCTGTCCGCGAGCGCGGTCTGGTCTCAGCAAACCAGCGCCACCATCGTTGGCACCGCCACCGACCCGAGCGGCGCGCTGCTGGCGAAGGTCGCGGTGAAACTGAAGAACGTTGCGACGAACGTTGTTCGGGAAACGGAGACGGACGCGAGCGGGAACTACTCGCTGCCGTTTTTGACCGCCGGGCGATTTACGCTAAGCGCCACTGCCGCGGGGTTCCGCACCAATCAGGTGGAAGCCTTTGAATTGCAGGTGGGTCAGACGGCTCGCGTGGACCTCCATATGGAACTCGGTTCGGTGACCGAAACCATGAATGTGTCGGCATCGGCGGCGGCGCTGCAGACAGAAGCGGCGACGGTGGGCGCCGTGATCGACGGATCGAAGATTGTGGATCTGCCCCTGAATGGGCGGAACTTCGTACAGTTGGCGCAACTGGTGCCTGGCGTGAATCCGGGGACTCCAGGGTCCATCACCGTACGGCGCGGGCGCGGGTCGATTGGGGAGACGTCGCGGAGCTTCGGCGGGACGGCGATGTCGGCCAATGGGGCGCGCGATACGAACAACCGGTTCTATCTGGATGGCGTGGAGTTCATGGACTACGACGCGTTCAGCTATCCGTTCGCGCTGAGTGTGGATTCGTTGAGCGAGTTTCGCGTGGAGACTTCGACGTATTCAGCGGAGTACGGCGCTTCGCCAGGCGGGCAGGTGAGCATCCTCACGCGGCGCGGCAGCAACCAGTTCCGCGGAACGCTGTGGGAGTTCAATCGCAACGATGCGCTGACGCAGACTTATGATGCGATTGCCGGGAAGAGCGCGGTTTCTCCGCGGCTGAACCGGAACCAGTTTGGAGCCAACATCGGCGGTCCGGTGGCGATTCCGAAAGTCTACAACGGGCGCGACAAAACGTTCTTCTTCTTTAACTGGGAGAGCGGGCGGCTGGCTTCGGGTGCATCGGCGGGGTACCGTCTGGTGCCTCCGGCGGAGATGCGGAATGGCGATTTCAGCAGGGTGGTGGACGCGCGTACGGGCCAGAGGATTACGCTGCGGGATCCGTTGAACATCGGCATTGTGAATAACCAGATTCCGAAGCAGTTCCTGAGTGAGCAGGCGGTGACGTTTTTGAAGTACACTCCCCTGCCGAATACGAGCGTCGGGACATTCAATTACATCAACACGCCGCTGAGCGCGGTGGCGACGCAGGACAACTACACCTATCGCCTGGACCACAACCTGACGACGAAGGACGCACTGGCTTTCCGCTACGTGTGGAATTCGACGAAGGAGAAGGGGACGCCGTACTGGGGCAACGACGTGCGCGACAACGATGCGCGGACGCAGAATCTGGCGGGCACTTACACGCGTACGTTCTCGCCTACCATCGTGAATGAGTTCCGGTTTGGCTGGAACGATATGACCGAGGATGAGATCTTCGGCACCACGGGGAATAAGGCGCTGGACATCGCCGGGGAAATGAAGATTCCGCTGGTTTCGCGGCTGCCGGTGGATTACGGCCCGCCGAGCGTGGCGATTACGTCGGGACCGGATGGCGGCTACAGCGTGTTCGACTTGCAGCGCCAGATTGGGCCGCGCGTGCGCGCCAATGCGGTCTATAACTTCAACGACATCGTGTCCATCCAACGCGGGAAGCATTTCCTGAAGGCTGGTGTGGATATGGTGCGGCGCGGATTCACCTTTGAACAGGCGCGCAATCCGCGCGGCACGTTCCGGTTTGACGGCACCTATACGGGTTCGTCGCTGGCCGATTTCATGCTGGGGTATGTGAAGCGCGCGGAGATCAACCCGAACCATACGAATACGGATCTGTGGGCGCTGTGGCAGAGCTACTACCTGCAGGATGACTGGAAGGTTTCTTCGCGGCTGACCTTGAACATCGGGATGCGCTACGACTATCTGCAGCCTTTGTTTGATTCGAAGGGCCGGATGACGAATATCGAGCAGAACGGGCTGTTCGTGACGAAGCTGGTGACGCCCTCGACGGCCAAGTATGGGCGCATGGTGCAGGGCGATAAGAACAATTTCGGGCCGCGTATCGGATTGGCGTGGCGGCCGGGCTTCGTGCCGGATGCGGTGATTCGCGCCGGATACGGGATTTACTACAACCACATACACCCCAATGCGCCGTTCGGCATGACCGAGTCTTCGCAGGCCACTAGCAGTTTCGCAGTGGATGGTTCGCCGTCGACGCGGCCGGACGTGTTCTTCAACGATCCGTTCAAGACGGCGGGGCAGCCGGGGTTGGAATTGAACGCGGTGCCTTCGAACGATCCGGACTATCGCGATGCATACATCCAACAGTGGAACTTCACGGTACAGAAGAAGACCCCGGGTGGGTTCCTATTGGATGCCGGCTACGTCGGCTCGAAGGGGACGCGCCTCAGCGTGACGCTGCCTGCGATGAACCGGCCGTTCGACGTGGTGAATCCGTCCACGCCGGGGCTCGCGTCGATCAATGCGCGCCGGCCGAATACGGCATTCACGCGGTCGATTCAAGGCGACAAGTCGATTGGGAACTCCACCTATCATTCGCTGCAGATGCGCGCCGACCGCAGAATGGCGAAGGGTGTGAACCTGCTGACGGCGTACACATGGTCGAAGTGCATCTCCGGCCCGAGCGATATCGGGGCGGATATCGGTGGCGGATCGTTCATCGGTGGCATTCAGAACGTGTACGATTTCACGAATGAACGCTCGTTGTGCGGGATGGACGTGACGCAGCGCTTCGTGCAGTCGCTGATCTACGATGTGCCGCTCCTGAATGGATCGAATCCGGTGGTGCGGACGTTGCTGGGTGGCTGGCAGATGTCGACGATTGTGGTTGGACAGAGCGGCTTCCCGACCGATATTTCCTATGGGGTGGACACCACTGGCACGGGCGTTGGTTCGCGGCCGGATTCAGTGCTCGGCCAGCAGGCCAATCTGCCGGGTAGCGAGCGGACGTATCAGCGTTGGTTCAATACGGCCGCGTTTGCGCAGACGCCGAATGGGCGCTATGGAACGTCGCCGCGCACCGGCGCGATCCGCTTGCCGGGCGTGTTCAACGTCGATTTCTCGGTGAACAAGCAGTTCCGGATGAGCGAGCAGCGGCGCGTGGAACTGCGCACCGAGTTCTACAACCTGTTCAACCACTACAATATCGAACCGGGCTCAGTGGATCGCGGCATCCGCAGTGTGAACTTCGGCAAGGTGGGCGGAGGAATCCAGGGGCTGACGACGCGCGTGATCCAATTGGGGGCGAAGTTCGTCTTTTAGGGAAGGGGCGTTACAGCCCCAATCCGATGGCCTGGAATCCGGCGTCCACGTAGAGGATGTTGGCGGTGACGCCGCGTCCCAGATCGCTGGCGAGGAATACGGCAGTATCGGCCACCTCCGCTGGATCGCAATTGCGCTTCAGCGGCGCGACGGCCGCCACGCCGTCCAGCACTTTGGAGAAATCCTTGATGCCGCGGGCGGATGCGGTCTTGATCGGTCCCGCGGAGATGGCGTTGACACGAATATTGGCGCTGCCGAGGTCGTTGGCGAGGTAGCGGACACAGTTTTCGAGGGCTGCTTTCGCCACGCCCATGACGTTGTAGTTCTGCACCACGCGCACGGCTCCCAGATAGCTGAGCGTGAGGATGGCGCCACCGCTGGTCATGAGCGGCGCCATCGCTTTGGACACGGCCACTAGGGAGTAGGCGCTGACATCGAGGGCGAGCGCAAAGCCCGCGCGCGAGGTTTCGACGAAGGGCCGCGACAGATCTTCTTTGTTGGCGAAGGCGATGCTGTGGACCATGGTGTCGATGCGGGTGTTATCAGCCTGGAGCATGGCAACGAGAGCGGCGATCTCTTCGTCCTTGGTCACGTCGCAATTGAGGATCTTCGCCGCGCCGAGTTCCTTGCCGAGTTCTTCCACGGTCTGTCTCTGACGTTCGCCTTGATAGGTGATGAGGAGAGTTGCGCCTTCGCGGCGGAACGCCTGCGCAATCGCGTAGGCGATACTCCACCGGTTTGCGACTCCAAGTACGAGCGCAGTCTTTCCTTCCAGTAATTGGGGCATGAACTCGTTATTGTACCATTACACCGGATAGCGCTTCAAAAACTGAACGCCCTCGATGGCGATGGATTCCGGTGTGGGAGCAAGGTCGCGCCAGATGGCGGCGGCGGCGGAGATTTCGGGCAGGTTGAAGCCGAAGCTTTCGATGGTGAGCCAGCCGTCGTAGTTCACTTCGCGGATGGCGGCGAAGACGTCGTCCCAGGGCACATGGCCGCTGCCGGGCGTGCCGCGATCGTTCTCGCAGGTGTGGACGTGCTTGAGGTGGCGGCCCGCAGTGCGATACGCATTGGCGACGTTCTTCTCTTCGATATTGGAGTGGAACGTGTCGATGAGGAGGCCGACGCGCGGGTGGTTCACCGCTTCACAGAGTGCCGCGCCATCGGCGGCGGTGTTGAGGAAGAAGGTTTCGAAGCGGTTGAGGGGCTCAATGCCCAGCGAGACGTTGTGTTGGTTCAGGGTGTCGCCGAGTTGCTGGTAAGACTCGATGGCGCGCTGCCACTCGTCTCTGGTGCGGCGGCGCCCCGGGAGCCAGCCGACGGGGGAATAGAGCGGGCCAGCCATCATCTGGCTCCCCAGTTCTCCATTCACTTCGATGGCTTTCTTCATGTGGTCCATGGCGGTGGAGCGAACGGCAGGGTCGGCATCAAACAGATTGCCTTGCGGAATGATGACGCAGGTGGTGCATTCCAGCCCATTGGCATCGAGTTCCTGCTTCACGCGCGCAGCCGGATAGCCCGCGGGGGAGAAGAGCGGGAGTTCTACGCCATCGAAGCCCGCGGCTTTCAACTTTGGGAGCAGTGGGAAGTGTTCTTCGGTGAAGTTGGCTGTCCAGATGAGAAGATTTACGCCGTATTTCATGAGTATGGATTCCAGCGATCAGCATACTCCAGATGCGGGAATAAATGCCCGGTGGTGCCGCATACTAGGGACTGAAGGAGCTTGAGACGATGCAGAAGTTGAAAGGACAACGGGCGCTGGTGACAGGCGCATCGAGTGGGATTGGGAAGGCCGTGGCGCTGGAACTGGGCCGCGCCGGGGCCGATGTCGTGGTGAATTATCGCAGTGGCGATGACGCCGCCAATGAGGTGGCCGCGCAGATTGCTGCGCTCGGCGTGCGCGCCTTTGCGCACCGCGCGGATGTTTCGAAGGAAGCCGACGTGGTGCCGATGTTCGAGCGCATGACAGCGGAGTTGGGTGGCGTGGACATTCTGGTGAACAACGCCGGATTGCAGAAGGACGCCGATTTCCACGATATGTCGCTGGATGCTTGGAATACGGTGATCAGCGTGAATTTGACCGGGCAGTTTCTCTGCGCGAGGGAGGCGATTCGTGCCTTCCGGCAACAGGGGATGCGGCCGGAGATCAGCAAGGCGATGGGCAAGATTGTGTGCGTCAGTTCCGTGCACGAAGTGATTCCTTGGGCTGGCCATGTGAACTATGCGGCGTCGAAAGGCGGCGTGATGTTGATGATGAAGAGTATTGCCCAGGAGTACGCTTCGCAGCGGATTCGAGTGAACAGCATTTGTCCGGGCGCGATCCGGACCCCGATTAATGCGGGCGCGTGGGACACCGAGGAATCGTACAACGCACTGATGCGGCTGGTGCCATACAAGCGCATCGGCGAGCCGGAGGATATCGGAAAGGCAGCGGTGTGGCTGGCTTCGGATGATTCCGATTATGTGACCGGAGCGTCGATTTTCGTGGATGGCGGGATGCTATTGTATCCGGGGTTTGAGAACGGGGGCTGAGCCGCGGCGGGGGCGGGCTATCGCCGAAACGGTGTGATATGATCGCGCTGAAATTGTTTCAGCAGGTCTTTTTATACCTTGTTGTTGTCATAAGGCCTCATTTTCAAGGAGCTTATGCCTCAAATCAAGCCCGTTCTCGCAATTGCAATCGGCATGGCGCTTGTGCAGCCGCCGGCCCAACCCCAAGGTAGCACCACGATTGTGCGCGGCAATGTCCGCGATCAAAGCGATTCGGCAATCGTGGGTGCATCGCTATCGCTGATCAACAGCGCCACCGGAATCACGGTGAAGACGAGCACCAATGATACCGGGTTCTACATTTTTCCGGGAGTATTGCCGGCGACGTACCGGCTGACCGCCGAAGCGCCGGGCTTCCAGTTATTCGAAGCCAGTGTGACGGTTCAGGTGCAACAGGTGGCGGTAGTGAACCCTGTGCTGATCGTCGGCGCCACCTCGACGAAGGTGGAGGTGATCGATGTCACTCCGATCCTGAATGTCGATAACCCAACCTTGGGCCACGTGCTGGAGCGGCGGCGCATTGAGCAGTTGCCGATCAACGGGCGGAATCTCACTACGTTGTTGCAGACGGTGCCGGGGATGGAAGGGACGCGGGCCTATGGGTTGAGGCAGGGCTCGCACGAGTTCGTGCTGGACGGGGCTGCCATCAGTGAGCGCGTGTACGGAGAGGTGCAGAGACGCCCGCCGGGGCTCGATACGATTCTTGAGTTCAAAGTGGAGAACAACGGATCGTCAGCGAAGTTCACGCGGCCTACGTCTGTGATTATTTCAACACGCAGTGGGACGAACCAACTGCACGGATCGTTGTTTGAGACGCATCGGAACAACGCGCTCGGAAAGGCGCGGCAGAGGCAGGATTTTTACAGCAAGCCGCCGCAGTTGATCCGCAACGAGTATGGCGGCTCGATGGGCGGGCCGGTGCTATTGCCGAAAGTATATGACGGACGAAACAAGACGTTCTGGTTTTTCGCCTACGAGGGGCTGCGTAGCGTTTCGCCCTTTACGTTGGGATTCCAGGTGCCGACCGAGGCGATGCGGCGGGGCGATTTTCGAGGCCTGGTGGATGCGCAGGGACGGCAATTCAATATCTACGATCCGTACTCGACGAACTCAGAGACGTGGAGCCGGCAGCCCGTATCTTACGGCGGGCAGTTGAATGTTGCGGATCCGGCGCGCATCAGCCCGCTGGCGAAGTATTTGTTCAGCGTCACACCTCTGCCCACGCAGCCGAATGTGAATCCGCTGCTGGACAACAACTGGTTTGGGCCAGTGCCCCGGACGGCCCGGCAATGGACCACGACGACGCGCATCGATCACCGCATTTCGGATAAGGATCAGGTCTATGCGCGTTACACACAGGGGGATTCCTTTGCCTTTGAGCAGAAGTTCACACAGCCCATGCTGAACAATGCGCCGGGGACGGTGTTCCGGCTCTCGCCGAACAAGAGTTTGGGAGTGTCCTGGGTACACAATTTCAGCCCGACGCTGTTCAATGAGTTTCTGGTGAGCGGGAATCGTGAGACGTATTTCCTGGGCACGGGAGAGCAGGGGCGGAAGTATGCGAACGAACTCGGCCTGCCGAATCCGCTCAATGCATCGGGGTGGCCGGGTCTGTACGACACCGGGCTGTCGAGCTACTACTTTGAAACCGACAATACGCAAGGTTACGGCGTGTTTTATGGAATCCTGGATAACCACACCACAAAGATCAAGGGGAAGCACGAACTGCAGTTCGGTTTTCACTACCGCTATGACCAGTTGAACGTGCTGCCCGATCAGCAGCAGAACCAGGGGAACCACAGTTGGGCGACGGCGGCTACTTCGCTGTACGACTCCTCCACCAGCCGGACGAATCCGCTGGCGGCGCCGTTTTCGGGACACAATCTGGCGAACATGTATTTCGGCGTGATGAACTATTCGAATCAGTTCATCCGCAGTTATTTCTACATGCGGGCGAAGGAGTACGCGCTGTACTTCCAGGACAACTACAAGATCACGCCGCGGTTGACGCTGAATCTGGGCCTGCGGTGGGAGTATTGGCCGGCGTTTCGCGAGAAGAACAACGTGCTGAGCACATTCGATCCACAACGGCGAGCCATCGTGTTGGGGACGGATCTGGACACGATGTACCGGCTGGGGGCTACGGCTCCGTCGATCGTAAACCGGCTGCAATCGTTGGGCGCGAAGTTCATCACGTATCAGGAGGCCGGGCTTTCGCAGAGCCTGATGGCAAGCACGAAGCGGGATATCGGACCGCGCATCGGGTTTGCCTACCGGGCGGGCGACGGTGCGAAATCGTTCGTGGTGCGCGGAGGCTATCGCATTTCCTATTTCCCGATTCCACTGCGGCCGTGGTCGGCGCGGATGCGTTCGAACGCGCCGTTGACGGCACGATTCCGTGTGAGCCTGACGGATTCATCGCTTTCGCCGGATGGCATCAGTAACTACGGCATGCGCAGTGTTCCTACGGTGATCGCCGGGCAGAACAGCACGAACGTGGTGACGCTGGAGAACGCGAATGCGTTGACGCGTGGCTCCGTGTTGGCCAGCTATTTTGCGGCCAGCCAGCCGGACCCCCGAGTACACGATTGGAATGTGACGGTGGAGAAGGAAGTGATGCCGGACACGGTGGCGCGAGTGTCCTATATCGGCAACCACGGCGGATTTCTGGAGCAATTCAACCGGTACAACGAACCGACGCCAGACTACGTCTGGTTTCAATCGACGAAGCAGCAACTGCCGACTGGTGAGTTTTCGAACGTGTTGCGGCGGCCGTACGATCAGACGGTGTACGGCACGGTGGAGGAGTATCGCAAGACGGGATGGTCCAACTTCAATGGCATGCAGTTTGAGTTGGAGCGGCGTTATGCGAAGGGCTTCGCCTATCAGATCTTCTATGTAGTGGGCAATGCATTGGGTGCGGGCGGGCAGGATTTTTCCGGCACCTCGATCATTTCTGCGCAGAATCAATTCCTGCCCGGACTTGTGCCCGATGACATTGACCAGCGGAACCGGCTACTCAATTACCAGCGCGATACCGGTCTGCCGAAACACCGGCTGCGATGGAACTGGATTGCCGATCTGCCCTTTGGGAAAGGGAAACCGATTGGGCGCAATGCCGGTGGGTTTTTGGACCGTGTCATTGGAGGATGGCAGGTGGCCGGGTTGGGTACGATTCGCAGCAACTATTTCGCCTTGCCCACGGGTACGTATCCGACGGGCACACCGGTGGAGCTTTACGGATACCAGTATCCAATTGAGGATTGCCGCAGCGGCGCATGCCGTCCGGGGTATTTGTGGTGGAACGGATACATTCCAGCGAATCGGATTAACAGCGTGGACGCGCAAGGGCGCCCAAATGGAGTGATGGGAGTGCCGGCGAATTACAAGCCATCGACTGCTCCGCTGATTCCAGCGGGCTCAACGGCGATGCCGGCGAATGCTCCGGCCGGGACTGTAGTGTCACAGTTCTGGGATACGAACACGGTTTGGGTGCCGTTGAACAACGGGACGGTGCAACGAACCGTATTCAACGATGGGCTGCATCCTTGGCGGCAACAATACCTGGCGGGAGTGCGGCAATGGGGCGTGGATGCATCGCTGTTCAAGACGATTCCTATCACCGAATCCCTGCGGCTGCGCCTGAATGCGGACTTCTTTAACGTGTTCAACAATCCGGGGAATCCGAATTCGATTGGAGGAGACGGCATTCTGAGCACGCTGAACTCGGGGAACGCCGCGCGGGAACTGCAATTGACATTGCGGCTGACGTGGTAAGGCCTCTAGCGCTTGAGGGCGTCCTTCCCGTCGCTGAGCCACTCGAGGTTGAAGCGGGCGAGCGTGAGCGATGCTGGGCGGAAGCGTGTGTCTTTGGGATCGCCGCGTTCGTACAGCAGCAGGATCGTGCCGTCGTTGGCCACGGCGAGATCGGAGTAGCCGGACCAGCTTGGCTCCACGGTTTTGCGCACGGCCCAGGTTTGCCCTTCGTCATAGCTGAGCAGGACGCTGACGTTCTTGCGGTCGCGCGAGGCGCCGGGTTCGGCTTTCCCATCGGCGCGATCGAGGTTGTAGGGATTCGAGAAGAGAATGCGGTCGCGGCCGCCGGTCTTCTTTGTGGAGAGGCGAACGAGCGAGGCCATGCAGCGCGGTTCCCAAAGGGCGTTGTCGAAGTAAGGCTTTGACCAGTTGGTAGCGCCGTTGGGGCTGATGTTGATGGCGCGGCGGTTTGCTTTGCCTCCATTACGAGTGTTGAGCATGACGCGGCCATCGGCGAGTTCCACGGCTGCTGTTTCGCCTGGGGAGTCGAACTCCGGGGTGTTGGGTACGGCGATGTCGCCTGCTTTCCAGGTTGCACCGCGGTCATCGCTGTAGATGACGGAGGCTTGGGCGTCGCCATGGGCATTGGTGCCTGTGCCCAGAGCGATCCAGACAGGGACCAGCAGGCGGCCGTTGCGGAGCATAATTCCGTGGCCTGGGCCGAGGGCGAGTACTTTCCAATCGAGGTTCTTGCGGAAGCCTTCGAAGGATTTGGTGATCTCAACGGGCTTGGAGAAAGTGACACCGTCGTCGGTGCTGCGCATGTAGAAGGCGCGCATGTATTCGATACAGAAGAGGAAGTGGACGACGCCGGATTTCGGGTCGGCGATGAGCATCGGGTTGTTGTAGGTGATGTCGCCGGGTTCGGCAATTTTGTTTGCGTTGTTGACCGGGTTCTGGGTGAGCGGGCCTTCGACTTTGGCGGGGTACATGGGTTGAGACCAGGTGCGTCCGCCGTCGGTGCTGCGTTTGAGGACGATGTCGATGAAGCCCCAGTCGCGGGCGCTCTTCTTGCGCGCTTCGGCGTAGGCGAGGAGTGTGCCTTTCTTCGTGACGACGATGCCGGGGATGCGGTACATGGCGTAGCCGTCTTTGCCGGATTCGAAGACGGGGGATTGCTCGAAGGATGGGGCGGCGAGCAGGAGGGTGGTGGAGAGGGTGAGGAGTTTCACGTAAAAGCGCAAAGCCGCAAAGGCTGTGGTGATGTGATCCAATTGATAGTCGAACATATGATGCGGTTTGCCAATTCTATCTTGGTTGGGCTTTTATTGCTGGTGCGATTGAGCGCCACGGATACAGCGGAGATGCGCCGCCAAGTGGATGCGCTGGGCAGGATGCATGAGGTGCCGAAGGTCTACCCGGCCGAGGGTTGGGAGGCGAAGAACGGGGTGCGGGCGCTGTTCTTTGAGAGTGTTGCTTATCGGGGGAAACCGACTCGCGTGTTTGCCTGGTATGGGGCTCCGCAGAAGGCAGGAAAGCATCCGGGGATTGTGCTGGTGCATGGCGGCGGCGGATCGGCGTACCGGGAATGGGTGGAGAAATGGGTCTCGCATGGCTTTGCGGCGATCAGTATTGCCGTGGAAGGGCAGACGGACCGGCGGAATGGAAAGGAGTGGCAGCGTAGCGAGTGGGGTGGCCCGGCGCGCGATGGCATTTATGGGGATACTTCACTCCCGCTGGAGGAGCAATGGATGTATCACGCGGTGGCGGCGACCGTGCGCGCGAACTCGCTGTTGCGGGGGATGCCGGAGGTGGATGCGAAGCGGGTGGGAGTTGGAGGGATCTCATGGGGCGGGGTGATTACATCGACCGTAATGGGTCTGGATTCGCGTTTTGCCTTTGCCATTCCGATTTATGGATGCGGGTATCTGCATGAGATCGAGAATCATTGGGGGAAGGCATTGCACGACAACACGGTGTACAAGGAGGTTTGGGCTCCGGAACTGCGGCTGGGGCGGGCCCGCATGCCGGCGCTGTGGCTCACATGGCTGCGGGATCCCCACTTTGCTTTGGATGCGCAGGAAAAGACTTACCGGGCGGCGCCTGGCCCGCGGATGGTGAGCGTGATTCCGGATATGAAGCATTCGCATGTAGCGGGGTGGAATCCGCCGGATAGTTATGCGTTTGCCGAGGGGATTGTGCGGGATGGGAAGCCGTGGTTGCGACAACTGCGGGAGCGGCGGACCGGCGCTGGGGTCACGGTGGAGTTTGTGTCCTCGAAGCCGGTGGAGAAAGTGGAGTTAATTTATACCCCGGATACGGGATTGACGACGAATCGGGATTGGAAGGTGGGGGCGGCTGAGGTTCAGGCGAAAGGGTCACGGGTGGAAGTGCGGGGGACGATTCCGGCGGGGACGACAGCGGCGTATTTCCTGCTGCATAGCGGGGATTTGCATGGGTCGTCGGAGTTGATGGTGTTTCGGCCTTAGGATTCAGGCGAACCCCTGAGTGTGATCAAGAGGATGCCGTGCTAGCGTGGACACGAGTTGCCTAATGGAGTTCTTCAAGACCGGTGACGGGCGCCTGCATGTTACGCGAATCCTAGCGCTCGCGAATGCGGCCTCGCTTGCTGGTGTCCAACTGGCTTGGCCGCGCAGAGCGGACGATCCCTACCTATGGCTGAACTGGTTGCAGGTTGTGGGCTGGTACATCATGGTGTGCCGAAAAACTCCATCCAGACAAACTCGGCTGCGGGAGATCATCGGGATCGCGGTGATTATATGTTCTGTTGCCGGACAGTTCTTCATCGTGTCCAGACAAGCATGACTGTTCAGCCTTCCCAGGCTGAACCACGACCGGCCTGGAGGCCCGTCGTCACTACGTATTCCTCGACTGGGGTGCCGCCGAGGATGTGTTCCTGGAGGATACGTTCGATCACTTCGGGAGTGGCGGAGTGATACCAGACGCCCTCGGGATAGACCACCGCGATGGGTCCTTGCTCGCAGACGCGGAGGCAGTTGGCTTTGGTGCGAAAGACGCACTCCGGGCCTTGCATGAGATTGAGTTCGGCGAGTCGCTTTTTGAGGTAGTCCCAACTGGCGATTCCGGCTTCCTTGTCGCAACATTTGGGCTTGGTCTGATCGGCGCAGAGGAAGATATGGCGGCGAATGGATCCGATGCCCAGATTGGCGGCCACCTGGACGAGGTGTTGTTTGTCCTCGGGAGTCATAGAAACTAAGATAGTAACGCAGGGCAATGACGGCGCGCGAATTCGATCATATTGTGGAGCGGGCGATCGCGCGGGTGCCGGAAGGCTTCCGCAAGCGATTGAAAAACCTGGCTTTTGTGGTGGAGAAAGAGCCGCCACGGCCCGGGTTGCTAGGGCTCTACCAGGGGCGTCCGCTGCCTTTGCGGAGCGTGAGCGAGCCGTTCGCCATGCCGGATACGATCACCATTTACCAGGGGCCGCATGAACGGATGGCGCGCGATGAGGACGAGTTGCAGAAGATTGTGAATGATACCGTCTGGCACGAAGTGGCGCATTACTTTGGGTTGGAGGAAGAGGAGGTCCTAAAAGCGGAGCGAAAACGCCGAATTTCGCAACGCCAGGCCCTTCGCAAGAATCAATACAATAGAGAGAGAAACCTATGAACGGCGTCAAAACTGTACTTCTGTTAGGACTGATGAGCGGCCTGTTTTTGGCCGCTGGCCAAGCGCTTGGCGGCGAACGTGGGCTCGTGATGGGGATGGGCATGGCGGTGGTCATGAACTTCTTCAGCTACTTCTTCTCGGAAAAGATTGCCCTGATGTCGAGCGGAGCGGAACCGTGTTCGCCGAATGAGAATCCGCATGTGTACTCGCGCATTGCTCCGATGGTGAAGCGCCTGTGCGACAAGATGGGGATCCCGATGCCCCGCTTGTGGATTATCCCCGAAGGCGCGCCGAACGCATTTGCCACGGGCCGCAACCCCTCGCACTCTTCGGTTGCCGTGACCGTGGGCTTGCTGGAACTCATGGATGACGATGAAGTGGAAGCCGTGATTGCCCACGAACTGGGACACATTCTGAACCGCGACATCCTCATCAGTTCGATCGCGGCGACGTTGGGCGCGGCCATCACCATGGTGGGACGCATGGCGTTCTTCTTTGGCGGCGGCCGTCACAGCGATGAAGAAGAGGGCGGCGGCAGCATGTTGGGCGGGTTGGTGATGATGATTGTGGCTCCGATTGCGGCGATGGTTATCCAGATGGCGATCTCGCGCACTCGTGAGTATGGTGCGGATGCGGCTGCCGCGAAGTACATGGGTACCCCACGGCCGATGATGAATGCCCTGCGCAAGCTGGAAGGCTGGTCGAAGCGCATTCCGATGGATGTGTCACCGGCCACGTCGCACATGTACATCATCAAGCCGTTCAACGGCGAAGCGATGATGCGGCTGTTCTCCACGCACCCTTCCACTGAACAGCGGATTGAACGCCTGTCGGCGCTGGCCCGTTAATGGGTTCAACCGCGGAAGTCAAAGTCAATCGCAAAGCTGCGGGGCGGATTGCCAGCGGGCATCCATGGATTTTTTCGAGTGATGTCGTGGATCGTGGCAAAGCCGCGGCCGGCGATGCCGTGCGCGTGGTGGATCCCGCCGGGCGGCTGTTGGGCACGGCTCACTACAGCGCGGCCTCGCAGATCACCCTGCGGTTGTTGTCGCGTGAGGCCGTAGCTTTTGATCGTCCGTTCCTGATGGAGCGGTTGCGGCGGGCGGCGGATTATCGGAGTGGCGTAGTTGGGGATAACCAGTGCTACCGGCTGATTTATAGCGAAGCCGATCTGTTGCCCGGATTGATCGTGGATCGCTATGGGGATTACCTGGCGGTGCAGTTGCTCGATCAGGGGATGGATGCGGCGGCGGCGCTGATCGTGGAGTGCTTGACGGAGTTGTGTGCTCCGAAGGGCATCGTGGCGCGGAACGATGTGGAAGTGCGGACTCGGGAAGCGCTGCCGCGGGAGACGAGCGTGCTGCTGGGTGAGATTCCCGCGCAGGTTTCGATGCGCATGAATGGGCTCCAGTGGCATGTGGATCTGATGGGTGGGCAGAAGACCGGAATTTTTCTGGACCAGCGGGAGAACTACCAGGCCGCTGGGCGATGGGCGCACGGGCGTGGGCTCGATTGCTTCACGTGTACGGGCGGATTTGCGTTGCATATGGCCGCGCGGTGCGAGACCGTGGAGGCCGTGGATAGCTCCAGCGGTGCGCTAGCTACGGCGGCGCAGAACGCTGCGGCCAATGGGATTGGCAATGTGCATTGGATGGAGGCGAATGCCTTCGATCTGCTGGCTGGGCACGATGCGGCGGGGCGCAGGTTTCAAACGATTGTCCTCGATCCGCCGGCGTTTGCGAAGTCGCGGAGCGCAGTGGACGGCGCCATGCGGGGGTATAAGGAGATCAATCTGCGGGCGCTGCGCTTGCTGGAGCGCGATGGTGTGCTGGTGAGTTGTTCGTGCTCGCATCACGTGAGCGAAGCGGCGCTGTTTGAAGTGATCGCCGCGGCGGCGCTGGATGCGGGGAAGACGCTACGCGTGCTGGAACGGCGGACGCAGGCGCTGGATCATCCGGTGCTGCTGACAGTGGCGGAGACACACTATTTGAAGTGCCTCATTTTCCAGGTTGTGTAGTTACTGCGTTTGCGCGGGCACATCGCCATAGCGCCAGGGAGCACTGAAGGGCTTGGCCGGCGGGGCTTCGGGAAGCTTGCCCGGTGTCAGTTGGTTGGCCAGCGCGATACCCGTGTTGGCGATGGTGCGTCCCGCCGTGGGGATGAGGTTGCTATAGGACGTGAGGCGCGTTTCGTAGCCGCCTCCGGATTCGCTGAGCGCTTCTTCCGTTGGCACGTAGCCGACACAGCCATTCGAAAGCTCAGCGGGGAAGGTGAACGGGAACCGGCTCTTCGCTTTGATATCGAGACCGAATTCGACGAAGTATTCAGCGGGGTTGGAGACGAAGACGGCGGGGCCTACCTGGATGGCTTGTACTTCGACGTCCACCACAGGCTCCTTCTGAATGAGGTATTCGAGCATCAGGGTTTCCTTGGCGAAGGTCCATTCGGTGACGCCGGCGACGTTGGGGTCTTTGGCGATAAGGGCGCGGGCTTCGGTCAAGGTGGCGGGAGCGGGTTTGCGGCGAGGGATCTTGACCACTCTTGCGAGGGAATCAACGGGCGTGAGGGCTCCGCGCGGCATGGAGAGCAGGACGCGGACGGCTTCGGCTCCGACGCGTCCGCCGACGATTTGCGCCCATTCGTCGCCGCCGGGGGATTGCACTTTGCTGAAGTTGTCGACCTGAGTGACGTCGCCGCATGCGCCTTGAATGAAGACGACGGTGACGTGATCGCCGAAGAAGCCGCGGATGGCTTTTTCCAGATAGTAAATCCAGTTGGCAGAGATTCCGCCGGGGCTGGTGGTGGCGTGGCAGGAGAAGTTGACGATGCAACCAGTGAGCTTGCCGGCTTTGTCCCAGGCCCCGATGACTCCGACGTCGGGATCGATGGGGCCGGCGTATTGGAGCATGTCGGGATTGTTCTGCCCCGGATGGCTGAAGGTTCGGCCGTTCTTCATGCGCACGCGGCGGTTGAAGCCAACTGTGCCTTCGTGGCCTTTGCCGGCGCCGCAGAGCAGATCGGCACGCGCATCGTGGGCCTTGGTGACGGCAGCGACGATTTGCTGGTGCAGTTGCTTCAGGTAGCGCGGATCAGCGGCAGAGGATTTTTCATAAGCGAGTTTGCGCACCAGTTCCGATGCGCCGTCGTATTCTCCCGGCTGCACCATGCCGATCGGCCCCGACGAATGCGAATGCGACGCGTTGATGAGTACGGCGTCGCCGGGGATGCCGGTCTTGGCGGCGATTTCTTTACGCACAGCGAGCACGAGATCGCGTGGCACGATGAGCGCGTCGAGCCCCACGATAGCTACCTTTTTACGGCCGTCGTCGAACACCGCGGCTCGTGCCTTGCAGCGATCATGCAGCGTTTTGTGGAAGACCTTGCCATAGCCTCCGGGCTGTTCCATTCCGATTTCTGGGGTGATGTCGGTGTCGGCGAATCCTGCTTTCACCGTGGGATTGCCGGCCCACCGCGCTTGTCCGGCAAGCGGCATCGCGGTGGCTATGGAGAGGAACGTTCTACGCTTCATTCCTTGCAATGTTAGCTGATATGATCGGCCTCGGAGGAAGTTCCTCAAGATGACAAGACGGACATTGTTTGGCGCAGCGGCGATGAGCGCGGTGGCGGCGGGGCAGGCGAAGCGCGGCAAAGTGAATATCGGGATTGTGGGAGGCGGGTTCGGCTCCGGATTCCAGTGGCATCTGGATCCCGATTGCACGGTGGGCGCGGTGTGCGATATCCGGCCGGACCGCCTGCAGCGGCTTTCTGAGGTGTATCGCTGCGGGAACACGTTCAAGGATTTCCGCGCCATGCTGAAGCATCCGGGGTTGAATGCGGTGGGTGTGTTTACACCCGCGCCTTTGCATGCGTGGATGGCGGTGACCGCGATGAAGGCGGGCAAGCACGTGATCAGCGCGGTGCCGGCGGCGATGTCGGAAGAGGAATTAGTGGAGATCCTGGAGACCGTGAAAAGCACCGGGATGAAGTACATGATGGCGGAGACCAGCTACTACCGCCCCGAGGTGATCACCTGCCGCGAATGGGCGAAGCAGGGCAAGTTCGGCACCATCTTCTATTCCGAAGCCGAGTATCATCACGAAGGGCTGCTGCCGCTGATGTACGACGATCGCGGCTTCCCCACCTGGCGGCACGGGTTTCCCCCGATGCATTACCCGACGCACAGCACGGGGATCGTGGTGCCCGTCACGGGCGAGCGGCTGGTGGAGGTGACGGCACATGGTTGGGGCGATGGGCACGAGATCCTGAAGACCAATGCGTACAAGAATCCCTTCTGGAATACGGTGGGGTTATTCAAGACGGAGAAGGGACACTCTACTCGGATCGCTGTGTTCTGGCATATTGCGGCGGGTGGCACGGAGCGCGGGTTATTTTACGGCGACCGGATGAGCTACATCATGCAACGTCCGGAAGGTTCACCGAATACCGTGTTTCAGATCAGCAAAGACGGGCAGACGGTGATGGATGAGAACGGGTATCCGGAAGGGAAGGTGGAGCGGCTGAAGTTTGAGGAGTCGGCGCATTTTGGTATGCTCCCCGAACCGATGCGGGTGAAAAGCGGGCATGGGAATTCGCATTCGTTTCTCACCCATGAGTTTGTGAGCGCGATTCGCGAGGACCGGCAGCCGGCGGTGAATATCTACGAGGCGATTGCGTATACGCTACCGGGGATTGTGGCGCACCAATCGGCGTTGAAAGGTGGAGTGACGATGAAGATTCGGGATTACGGGCGGGTATAGCGATGGATTGGAGCAAAGTTGGAGGAGTAGTGGGCGTCACTGACTACATGGCTGCTGCCCTTTGTATTGGCCGCCAGTTGGAACCTGGGATCGCGCAATCTGCCGGGATTCACGTCACGCCACCTACAGATCGAGGAATGCGCCATTAGGTGCAACATTGGCTGATCGTGACTTCATTTTCGTTTGGGACCGGCGGAAAGCCGCCTCCAATCTGCGCAAGCACGGCATTGCATTTGAACAGGCCACATCCGTGTTCTCCGATCCTGCAATCCTCACAGTTGCGGACCTGGAGCACACCGAATCGGAGGACCGATGGTATTCGATTGGCCATACTAGCGGCGGTAGAATGGTGGTTGTAGTTCATCTCTGGGATGAACTTTCAACGGACCTGGTGAGAGTCCGATTGATCTCGGCCCGGGACGCTACGAAGAGAGAACGCGAACAATACTGGAACAATCAATGAAGAGCAAGAAGGCTAGCGCAAGACTTACGGAAGTGGATTTCAGCAAAGGCGTCCGTGGGCTCCACCACATCCCAGTTGCATCGCGTACCTATATGCCCGTTTCTATTGAGCGCGAAGTTTGGGAGTATTTTTCGCGCAAGGCTGAGGACCGCGGCATCGACCTCTCACAATTACTGACCGAGGTCCTCAAGCACAACATCGAAATCAGCGAGAGCCTCAAGTAAGGCTCAGGCGCCGGCAGCGAATAGCGGTGTTGTGGTTGGCGCCGGGGAACCTGCCTCAGGCTCCAGCGTCACAGCAACAATCGAATCTGCCGCAACGGGACCTTCCTGCAGGTGTAGCGCATTCCCGGATGCCGTTGTTTGGAACAAACCTGCCGGCTTCGGCTGCCCGCCTGGCCTCTTCGGGATGATCCACATTTCGTAGATGCGCCCCGATGGCGCAGGGGGCAGGTTGGAGGCGATCAACAGCACGCCGCGCCCGGGATTGAGCAGGACACGCCCGCGCGGTTTCGGCTCTTCCGGGCCAAAGCTGACGACACGCGTTTCCGCCGCTTCCAGGAAGCGAAGCACATTGCGCGCCTGCGCCAGTTCGGTGTTCGTTGTTGCCGCTTCTTTGAGCAGTTGCTGCACTTGCGTGCGGGCTGCCGTTAATTCGTTTGCATCGTGATTCCATCGCGTACCCAAGTACACGCTTGCCAGCAGGAGTGACGCCGTAGCCGCCACCCAAAAAACCTGCCAGCCCCATGCCCGGTGTTCGACGCCCGCGATGGAGAGCACACGATTTCGCAGTCTCTGGGGCGGTTCCACCAATTCGGTGGATGCCAACATTGCCGCGTTGTTTCGCATTGCCTCTCGCAAGCGTTTTCTCGCTTCCGGATCTCCGGAACGGATCGCAGTTTCCAATTGCGAGCGTTCCGGTTCCTCCAAAATACCGAGCGCGTATAGTTCGTACAGGTCGCGTGGATCGTCTTCTTGTGCGCTCATACCGAGACGACCTCCTCCAATTCACTCCTCAGAATTTTGAGAGCTGTTCGCACCCAGGATTTGACCGATCCCAGGGGTTGGTTCATGCGTTCCGCCATTTCCGATTGCGACAGCCCTTCGTAATAAGCCAGTTCGATCACCTCGCGCTGCTTGTCGCTGAGCTTGCTCATGGCGAGCCGCAACACGCGGGCGTGATCGGAATTAATGATATCCCTTTCCAGGTTGATGAATGCTTCCGGATGCTCGATGGGGGCATCGATGTCCGTGGACTTTCCACTCATGCGGTTCGCGGCGCTGCGGAGGTGATCGATGGCTCGATTGCGGGCAACAGCCAGTATCCACGGGCCGAGCGCCCCTTTTTCCGCGTCGAAGAACTGCACCCGGTTCCATACACGGAGGAAGGCTTCCTGGGTGAGATCCTCGGCGACGCTTTGTTCCCGCACCATGCGGAGGATCACGGAGTAGACGAGTTTTCCGTAGCGATCATACAGTTCGCCCATCGCTGAGCCCTCACGGCGTTTGAGGCGTTCCACCAAACCAGCTTCGGTATGCGCATCAATAGCCGCGAAGATCAACGAGAGCAGAAAGTTCAAGCAAATAGTTCCTTGATGAGCTTCCCATCGGTGAGAGTGGGCCGCTCGGCACGTCCATTGTGCATGTACGTAGTCCGCTCGTGATTCAGCCCCAGGGTGTGCAGAATCGTGGCATGTATATCGTGCACATGGTAAGAGCTATCAACGGCTCTCAAACCGATCTCATCGGTTGTTCCGATGGCTTGGCCTGCTTTGACGCCGGCGCCGGCCATCCAGATGGTGAATCCCCAGGGGTTGTGATCGCGGCCGTCACCCTTCTCATTGAACGGTGTGCGGCCGAATTCGCCACCCCAAACTACAAGCGTGTCCTCAAGCAGGCCGCGCGATTGCAAATCCGTCAGAAGCCCGGCAATGGGGCGATCGGAGACGCGGCACCACTTGGAATGATTGCCTTCAATGTTGTTGTGCGCATCCCAGCCGGAGCCGGAACCGCAATACAATTCCACAAAACGAACTCCTCGCTCCACCAGGCGGCGGGCCAGAAGACAATTTCGTCCGAAACCGGCAAGATCCGGATCGTCCATCGCGTAGAGCTTGCGCGTGGCTTCGGTTTCCTTGGTGAGATCGACGGCTTCCGGTCCAGCGGCTTGCATCTGGTACGCCAGTTCGTATGCGCGGACACGGGCATCGAGGTCGGTGTCTTCCTGCTTGTCGGCGCTCCAGCGCTCGTTGAGTTCCTTGAGGAAGTTGAGCTTGCTGCGCTGCTGTTCCTTAGAGACGCCTTTCGGGTTGCTCAGATGAAGAATGGGCGTATCGCCGGTGCGGAACTGCGTGCCCTGGTAGGTTGCGGGCAGGAAGCCGGAGCTCCAGTTCTTGGGGCCACCGATGACTTCACGGTCGTCCAGCAGGACGACGAACGTCGGCAGATTGCGATTGGCGCTGCCGAGTCCGTAGGTGGTCCAGGCGCCCAGCGACGGACGGCCGGCGAGAATATCGCCGGTGTTCATCTGGCAGACCGAGCCGACGTGATTCAACCCATCGGCTTTGCAACTTCGGATGACGGCGAGCTTGTCGGCGTGTTGGGCGATGTACGGATACCAATCGGAGACCCACAGACCGCTTTGCCCGTGCTGCTTCCACTGGCGCTTGGAGCGCATGATGGTGTTGTTCGCTGTGCCCATCGCCGTGATGGGCCGGCCGAAGGAATCCGGCATGGGTTTCCCATCGAGTTTGTCGAGGGCGGGTTTTGGATCGAATAAGTCGACGTGCGACGGGCCGCCTTCCATGAACAACCAGATGACGGATTTCGCCATCGGCTTGTGATGCGGCTGGCGGGCTTCCATGGGGTCAGCGGATTTGGGGGCGGCTTCGGCGAGCATGCTGCCGAGGGCGAGGCCTGCCAGTCCCGAGCCTGCCTGGGTGAAGAACTCGCGTCTGCTGCGCGCTTGCCAGTGATGTTTCATTTGGTTCAGCATGTTTGTTCTCCCTTAATTCATGTGCAGGAACTCGTTGGAGTTCAGCAGCATGTGACAGAGATCGATCATGCTGGTCTGGCGGTTGCCGGTAATCTGGTCGTGCTGTTGGAGGAACTCCAGGGCAGCTTTCGTTTCATCGGCCTGCGGTGCGCGGGCGTACACGAGCTTCCAGGCGCGCTCCACTTGAGAGGCCGCGCTCATCCCCGCGTCGTTTTGGACGCGCTTGGCGAGATCCCTGGCCCAGCCGAGCACAAGCTCGTTGTTCATCAGTTCGAGTGCTTGGCCGGCGGAAACGGTGTTGTTGCGGCGGGCGCACGATTCATGCGTGTCCGGCATGTCGAAGGTTTCGAACATTGGATATCGCGTGTTGCGCCTCACAAATACATATACGGAGCGGCGGTTCGATTCGGATGTGTCTTTCTCCGTATTCCATCCACCACGAGTGATGACTCCCGGAGGAAGCGGGGGAAAGATGCCGGGGCCGTACATTTTGGTGTTGAGGGCGCCGGCCACCTGGAGGATGGAGTCGCGAACCGTTTCACCTTCGAGACGGCGGCGTTGGAAGTGCCAGAAGAGCTTGTTGTCGGGGTCAGCCTTGGCCGACGCTTCGTTGTAGTTCGACGACTGCTGGTAGGTGGCCGAAAGCAGGATCATGCGGTGAAGCTTCTTCACGCTCCAGCCGTTGGCAGTGAAGTTCGTGGTGAGGTAATCGAGCAGTTCGGGGTGGGATGGGCGCTCTCCCATGACGCCGAAATCGCTGGGGGTGCCGACAATGCCGCGCCCGAAGTGATAGTGCCAAACGCGATTCACCATCACGCGCGTGGAGAGCGGGTTGTTGGGGTCAGCGAGCCAGTTGGCAAGTGCGGAGCGCCGTCCGGAGCCATTGGCGGCGGGCTTGGTGATTTTCGCCGGAGCGGGATCGAGGATCGAGAGGAAGCCGGGCTCGACTTCATACTGCGGCACGGCGTAGTTGGCGACGGAAAGCACGTGCGTCTTGGGCGCATCGCTTTCGTTGTCGATCATGGTTTGGGCGATGGGCAGGTCCGCGGGCTTGATGGAATCGAACTTCGCCAGTTGCGCCTGAAGAGCTTTGAATTGCTTCAGGGGCTCGCCTTTGAGCTTCTTGGCAGCGGCTTCATCGGTGATCTCCACCTGCGGCTTTGCCTTGTAGTACATGTGCCACTGGAAGGGATTGCGCTGCTCAGCGGGCACGTCGAGTGCTGCTTGCACCTCGGGCGGGAATTTGTCGTAGCCGTCTTTCCAGAATTGCTTGCGGGCGGGTTCGACGAGCTTCGCCATTTCGGCGCGGATAGTTTTGGTTTTCTCTTCCCAGATGGCGCGCTTTTCGTCGTAGGCTTGTTTCTGTTCCTTGCTGACGAGCGCGGCGGAGTCTTCGATGCGAGTATTGGCGAAGAAGGCCTGGAGGCGGTAGTAATCCTTCTGGAGAATGGGATCGAATTTGTGGTCGTGGCACTTGGCGCAGCCCATGGTGAGGCCCATGAAGGTGACGCCGACGACGTCGGTCACATCCTGGAGAAGTTCCTGGCGGCGCTGCATGATGTTGCGGGCATTGGATTCGTCGGGGAAGTGACGGCTGAAGCCTGTGGCAACGAGTGCCTGTGGGTCGCTGGGGTAAAGCTCGTCGCCGGCGATCTGTTCCTTGACGAAGCGGTCGTAAGGTTTGTCGGCGTTGAAGGAGCGGATGACGTAGTCGCGATAGCGCCAGATGTTAGGGCGGGTCTCATCGGCTTTGAAGCCTTCGGAATCGGAGTAACGCGCCAGGTCGAGCCAGTGGCGGGCCCAGCGTTCGCCATAGCGTTGGGAGGTTAGCAACCGATCGACTTGTTTGGCCCATGCGTCCTTGGAGTCGTCGGCGAGGAAGGCCTGCACTTCTTCGGGCGTGGGAGGAAGGCCCGTGAGATCGAGAGAAGCACGGCGAAGGAGCGTGATCTTGTCGGCAGGCGCATTCGGGGCGAGCCCCTTCGCCTCCAGTTTGGCCAGGATAAACGCGTCGATATCGTTTCGCACCCAGGCCTGGTTCTTCACCGCCGGCACGGCGGGTTTGGCAATCGGTTGGAAGGCCCACCACCGCTTCTGCATCGCGGTGAATTCCTTCTGCTTCGGTTCGGTTCCGGCCAGGGCCAGGACAGCGACAGCAACACCAATGAACAATAAGGACTTACGCATGGGTACACTCCTCCCAGAGTGATACTGGGGGCAATTTTATCACACGCGGCAAAAGCGGACTTGCGGTGAAACTGGCGTAGTCACTCCAGGTCCAGTGCCGCTTTTAACGCCGTTCCAATCTCTGCTACCCATGCGGCGGGGAGCTCGACACCCAATTCGGTGTTCTGCGAGCTAGTTCCGCCCAGTAAATGTCTCCGCTGTTCATTTCTTCCGATTTGGTGCTGGCAGGGTCAGGTGCTCGATGGTCGCAGCTTCCAGGTGTGGGTCCAGGTCGAACTCCGTGCCGGCCATTTCCGCGGCGTAAGCGGCGATCTCGACATGAAGGGTCTTCGTCGCGTGTACCTGGGAACGCTCGGCTTCCGCTCGCAGCAACTCATACTTCTTATCTGACAGTGGGAGATGGGAATTCTTCATATCCGCTGACCTCTAATTTACCGGATCCAGCCCAACGCCTCGAAGAATCGCTCCGTCTCAGCGAGTGTGGCTGGCCTTCGTACACGCGGTACTCTCACTTTGTTCCTCCTGCCCGTGCGCCAAGAGATGTGGGGTGTCCAGAGAGTGGTCTACCAGTCCGATAGGGAGTTCTGGGAAGCCTCTTCCAATCGAACCGCAATGCCAGGAAACTTGGAAGCCAGTGCGAGGTCGGCAGTTATCAGCTTTGTGTAGAGCATTTCCGCAAGTGCGACGTATTCACAGTCGTACGCTGATGAGCGGCTTCCCACTGCCAGTTCCAGGATTCGTGGTTCAGGTATGGGTCCAGCGCAATCAGGGCTTCATTCAACGTGAGTTGGTTGGCTCGATCGCATCGACAATGATCACTGCCTGCCTTCTCGCACGGTCTTCACAATTTCATCCATCGTGGGCAACGGTCCCTTTTTCAACAGGCTCTTGCGCCAGGCACGCATATCTCGGATTTCAGCCAGGACCTCTTCCTCGGTTGGCGAGGAAAATCGCGTGAGAAGTTCCACCGCTTCCTGATCGATGCTTGTGCCCTTTTTCCGAGCAGTTTCCTTCAGCCGCGCGTACACGAAGTCCGGAATCTTCTTCAGAATGAGGTTTTTCATGGTGAACTTCTGCCTGCTTTCATATTACTGGATCCACCCCAACGCCTCGAAGAATCGCTCCGTCTCACCAAGCGTCTCCTTGTAATAGCGGTTGTCACCTTCGTCTCGGTGGTTGAAGAAGCCGTGGGGCTGGCCTTCGTACACGCGGTACTCGCACTTTGTCCCTACCGCCCGCGCGCCTTCGCAGAACGCCTTCACTGTTTCCACAGGCAGCAGTTTGTCTTGCGTTCCAACGAACACGATGGCTGGGGGCATGCCTTTGCGGATGTTGTGGAACGGGGAGAACTCCTTGTAACGCTCGCCAATCAGATCGTAGCCGTATCCCTTCGGTCCGTTGTCGAAGACTGGATTATAAAGCGCCATCGCCGCGGGCAAAGCAGAGACGGAGACATCGTCCGCCGGATCGTCCAGCCCCTTCACCATGCCCGTGAAGGCCGCCAAGTGCCCTCCCGCCGAGCCCCCACCGGCGGCGATACGGCTCGCGTCGATCTTCAACTCCGCCGCATGCGCCCGCACCCAGCGCATCGCCGACTTGGCGTCGCGCACACAGACTTCGGGTGGAACTTTGCCGTCGCGCTTCAGCAGCCTGTACTCCACTTGCACCGCCACCATCCCGCGCTGCGCCAGCCGCTCGCTGTGAGGATTGAACTGCACCGGACGTCCGCCGCGCCAGCCTCCACCGTGAAAAAAGACGATGGCGGGGAAGGGCCCACTCCCCTTTTCCGGAGCCAGTACATACAGCTTCAAATCGCGCTCACCTACGCGCTTGTAGACATGCTCTACTCCAACCGGGGCCGGTTGGGCGCAGAGCGCCGCGGCGCCGGCCAGCATGAGTATCCAGGATCGCATCGTCCCACTGTATCCCATCGCGGCATAAACGAATCTTCATGTGCGATGCATTCACGCTTCTGATTCATGGAATCCAAGCTTTGAATTGGACCCATAAAGGAAACTCGGCTACAGTGAGGTTGGTTCCCCGTACGCGAGTCAACCTCGCGCCCTGTCAGAGACCCACCGCCGGACTACGACGTCCCAGTTCCCCGTTTCTCAAAATCCACCACATTGCGTTCGAATTCGAAGGAGGAGTCCGTGCAGGATACGTGTACCCGCCGATCGGCCCTGCAGTACATGCAACTGGCCCGCGTGGCGGAAGAGTGCGGACATTTCCCCGCTGAGCTATCGCAGGGCACCCAACAACTCGTGTCGCTGGCGCGTGCCTTTGCCTTGGAATCGCGAATCCTGTTGCTGGACAATCCGTTCGGTATTCGCTCACCCGGTTTGAACTTTTCCGCGGCCTCGGGCGCGTGCGGAACTCATGCGACGCCAGGACTAGTTTGCGATGCGAGCGCACGTGATCCAGTTCCTGGAAACGTACGCGCATCGCTTCACCCACTAAGTTCGAACCGCTCCAATTTTCGAAGGACAACAAACATGACACGACTCGTGTGCCTGCTGGCATTCACTACGATTTCATTCGCCAAACGAAGCCGCCCGAGCCGCTGAAACTCGGCAGTGTGGTGGTGCAGGGAAGTATCCGCACGCGTATGGAGGCCTGGGACTGGTTTGACAAGCCATCCGCGGATTCCAGCTATCCGCTGTCGGGATCGCTGCTGCGGCTGAGCTTCGGTGAATCACGCCGCGCCTTTGACTGGCAGTTCGAACTGGCGGCGGCGATCCTTCTGGGGCTTCCGGACAACGCTGTCGCGCCGGCTCCGGCTGGGGCGTTGGGCATGGGCGCGAACTACTACAGCGCCAACGCGCGCCACCGCAATACGGCGATGGTGTTTGCAAAACAGGCTATATCCGGTTGAAGGGGTTGGGCGGCAATGACTCGCGCACCTTGCGGATCGGACGGTTCGAGTTCTTCGACGGCACGGAGATCACGCCCAAGAACGCTTCGCTTGCCGCGTTGAAGAAGGACCGCATCACGCAGCGCATGCTGGGCAACTTCGGCTGGACGCACGTGGGGCGCAGCTTTGACGGCCTCCACTATGTGCAGAACATCGGCAAGATGAGCTTGCACGTGATGGGTGCGGTGCCCACCCGTGGAGTATTCCAGACGGACGGCTGGGGCTGGGTCCGCACCGGCTTCGGCTATGCTTCGCTCAACGGCCAGCACAACGGCAAACGGCACAGCGGAGATTGGCGTCTGTTTACGCTCTACTACCAGGATTTCCGCCACGGCGTGCTGAAGACAGACAACCGGGCGCTGCCGCCACGGCAGACAACCCCGCGCCCCTATGCACGCTTCCCGTTCTTCAACTTCCTCAACAACGAGGATTCCTTCGCCGAAGTCATTCTGCGCCCTTCGAAGAAGGCCGTTGTGCGCAGCGATTTTCACAACCTGCGGCTCTCCAGCCGGTCCGATCTTTGGTACGTCGGTGGCGGCGTGTTCCAGCCCTGGTCATTCGGCTACGCCGGGCGGCCTTCGAACAACGAGCGAAGCTTGGGAAAGCTGATTGACGCGAGCCTCGATTACACCGTGAATTCGCATGTGTCATTCACCGTGTATGGCGGCTATGCCCCTGGCGGCGAGGTCGCAAAAAGAATTTACCCCAGCGGGAAGGACGCCGCGCTGGGGTATGTCGAACTGAGCTACAAGTTTTAGGAGGGTAGCGGACTACTTCAGCACCTGATGCTTCTCCCAACCGATTCCTCTGGGCTGCCAGCTACGGCTGGCATAGTCCATCGATGTCAGGGTCAGAAGGATAAACAGGAAGGTGATGGCCGTGACCACCGCCATCTTCGACAGCAGCGGGCTCCACTTCACATGCATGAAGTAGCGGATGACAAGGGTGGCCTTGACGATGGCGATGCCAAGCGCGGCCACAATGTTGAAGAACCCGAGGTCGATGGTCCAAACGAAGTACGTCAGCACGGTGCAGACCATCAGAATGACGAAGATGGTCAGGTACATGCTGGTGGACGCGATATGATGTTCGCTGTGTTGTTCCATGTTCGTGTTCTCCTACTTAGATCAGGTACAGCAAGGGGAAGAGGAAGATCCAGACGATATCGACAAAGTGCCAATATAGGCCTGATATTTCCACGGGATTGTAGTACTTCGGACCGTAGTGGCCCTTGATGGACGTGATCAACAACCAGAGCATGATGCCTAGCCCGACCACCATGTGGACGGCGTGCATCCCTGTCATGGCGAAGTAGAGACAGTACAGAATTTGCACTTCGCGGCCGCCCTCGCCTTCCCACACGAAGTTGGGACCGGGGATGTGATGGTGCAGCCACTTCTCGTGGTATTCCACGGCCTTCACGCCAAGGAAGATCGAGCCGAAGATCATGGTGAGGATGATCATCCACACCAGCCGCTTGTTCTTTCCTAACTGTGCGCTTTGCACGGCCAGCGCCATGGTGACGCTCGAAACGATCAGCACGATGGTGTTAGCGGCGCCGAGGGGGACATTGGTCGCTTTTGAAGCCAGGACGAACGCCTCCGGATACCAGATGCGGTAAATGCCGTAGGCGGCGAACATCCCACCGAAAAACATGACTTCGGTGATCAGGAAGAGCCACATTCCAAGGTTGCCCGATTCATACTGCTGCTGGGCGTTTTCAAAATGATGAGCGACATGCTCATCGGGGTGGTGTCCGTGTTGTAAGGTAGCGGCGTGATCAGACATGAGCTTTCTCGTCCTCCGCGTAGGCGTAGACTTCTTCGTTCACGTATACCGGAGCAGGGAAGTTTTCGGTCGGTGGCGGGCTGGGAATTTCCCATTCCAGGCCCTTTGCGTGATAAGGATTAGCCGGCGCGGCCTCACCCTTGAAGATCGAGTAGGTGAAGTAGATACCCGGCAGCAGATACCCAACGGCCAGCACGCTCGCGCCCAGTGTGGAGAAGATGTGCAGCACCTGGAACTCCTCCGGGTAAGCGTGATAGCGGCGCGGCATTCCCACCCATCCCAGAAGGAACTGCGGGAAGAACGTCAGGTTGAACCCGATGAATACGAGGAAGGCCGATACGCGCGCCCAGATCTCGTTGTACATCTTGCCCGTGATCTTGGGCCACCAGAAGTGCAGGCCGCCCATGAACGCCATCACCATGCCGCCCACCATGACGTAGTGGAAGTGGGCCACGATGAAGTACGTGTCATGGATATGCAGGTCGATGCCCATCGTGGCGCACATCACGCCGGTCACGCCGCCGATGGTGAACAGGCCGATAAAGCCCATCGCATACAGCATTGGCGTGTTCCAGGAAACCGATCCTTTGTACATCGTGGCCGTCCAGTTGAACACCTTCACGGCGGAAGGTACCGCCACGGCGAAGGTGAGCAGGCTGAACACCATGCCCGCGTACGTGGACTGGCCCGAGGTGTACATGTGATGGCCCCAGACGAAGAACCCGATGATGGCGATGGCCAAGCTGGATCCGGCGATGAACTCATATCCGAAGATCGACTTCTTGGAGAAGCAGGTCACGATTTCCGAAATCACGCCCATGCCCGGCAGAATCATGATGTACACGGCGGGGTGCGAATAGAACCAGAAGAGGTGTTGGAACAGTACCGGATCGCCGCCCAGGGCCGGATCGAAGAAGCCGATGCGGAAGGCGCGTTCCAGCATCATCAGCACCAGGGTGATGGCGACGACGGGCGTGCCCAGCAACTGGATGAGGCTGGTGGCGTAGTGGGCCCAGACGAACAACGGCAGACGGCCCCAGGTGAGGCCGGGCGCACGCATTTTGTGGATGGTGACGATGAAGTTCAGTCCCGTGAGAATCGACGAGAAGCCCGCCACGAAGGCGCCCATGGCCGTAGCGATGACGGCGCTGTTGGCGTACGTGGAGCTATAGGGCGTGTAGAATGTCCAGCCGGTTTCGACGCCGCCGGTCATGGCGACGTACAAACCGAACATGCCGCCGATGATGTAGAGATACCAGCTCAGCAGGTTGATCTTTGGAAACGCCAGGTCCTTGGCCCCCACCATGATCGGGATGAGGAAGTTGCCCAAAGTAGCCGGCACGGATGGGATCAGGAAGAAGAAGATCATGATCACGCCGTGCATGGTGAACGCTTTGTTGTAGGTCTCGGCTTCCATCAGGTCGCCTTGCGGCGTCAGCAATTCGAGACGCACCAAACCTGCGAAGATGCCTCCCAACAGGAAGAACACCGAAATCGAGATCAAGTACAGAATGGCGATGCGTTTGTGATCGACAGTGAATAGCCAGGACTGCCATGTCCAGCCATTGGTCAAATAATTTTTGGAGGATTGCGCGGCCGGGATTGTGCTCATTGCTTCTGCTCTCCTTCCTCCTTCTCCAGACTCTTAATATAAGCGATGATCTGTAACAAGCCTTCCTCGGAAATCTGTCCCTGGAACGTGGGCATGATGGCCTGATATTTCTCCACGATCTGGGAGCGCGGGTTGAGGACGGAACGCCGCAGGTAATCGTCATCGGCAACAACGGTGCTGCCGTTATTCAACTTGACATTGCTCTTGTAGACGCCCACCAGGGACGGGCCACGCCCCTTGCCATCGGCCAGATGGCAGGTGATGCATCCATACTGTTCAAAGAGGGCCTCGCCGCGTGCGGTCATCGACTCGTCGCCGCCGGCGACCCACTTTTCATAATCCGATTTTTCCAGCACATGAACGGTGCCGATCATACCGGAGTGCTGCGTGCCGCAGTACTCGGCGCAGAACAGGTGGTATTTGCCAACCTTCGTCGGTGTGACGTAGAAGTATGTGTAGCGACCCGGTACAACGTCCTTCTTCACGCGGAAATCCGGGATGAAGTAGCTGTGAATCACGTCTTCTGAGATCATGGTCAGCTTCACGGTCTGGCCGACCGGCAGGTGGAGTTCATTGATCTCGCGGGGGCCCGTGGGATGCTGCACTTTCCACATCCACTGTTTGCCGGTGACAAACACCTCCATGGCGTCTGGCTGCTCCACGTACGCCTGGAAGTAAACGTGGGCGCCCCAACCGAAGAACACCAGAATCATCGCGAAGGGGATCATCGACCAGGCAATTTCGAGCACCAGCGACCCATGGATATGCGGGGGCCGGTCGGCTTCCGATTTCCGCTTGTACTTTAAAGCGAAGTAGCCGACGGTGACAA
>JAXLQM010000003.1:0-604965 GCA_046331645.1 Bryobacteraceae bacterium | reverse complement strand
AAGCAACCCTCGCCATCCTCACCCAAGCCAAGGAATGGAAGCTCCCCAGCGCATCTTTCGAAAATTGCTCCCAGGAAATCCGAGCCGCCCAAAAGCGAATCGCCGCCCAACCCGAACCGCAGTTGACAAAACTGAACACAAAACCCGAATCCACCCCGCGCAACGCCCCCTGCCCCTGTGGAAGCGGCCATAAGTTCAAACGCTGCTGCGGACGCAACGCCCCGCCCGCCTTAAACACTCAGGCTGCTTAACAAAACTGAACACTTTTTACAGATCCGCCCCCGGAATCATGACAGCAGCCGCAACCCTTCCGCTGTGCGCTTCGCCAGCAGTTCCAAAAACGCGGCCAGCAGCGATTGCTTGTGCCCCGTCTCCGCCGCCAGTATATGAAACGGACTCATCAGCGTCGCCCGCAGCACATACAGGCCCTCGCGCTCGTATTCGCCTGCATCGATCTGCGCCCGTTCCAGCAGATCGCCCATCACTCGCGCCGGATAGCTCGGTGCCGAAAACTCCGTGTGCGACAAAAAGAATGGCTGCGAGTAGCTGTACTGCGCGTCCCCGTGCTCGGCATCGATCGTGAACCGCTGATACAGCCACCGGTTCAGAGCATTCACCTGCGCCAGCCCAAGGCGCTCTTTCCCCGCTGCCACGAAACACAAGATGTTCGAATCCGGCGGCATCGCCGTCACCGGCAGGAACCGGAATCCGCATTCCTCGCCATTCACCTTCGCCGCCACGTCCCAATGAATCAGCCGCTCATACAGCTCTCGCGCCGTCAGCAGCGAGGCACGCACCACTTCGCCATGCCCGTCGCGATCCAAAGGAATCATCCGATGCGACAACCAGCACGCCGCCACCGAAGCCCCCGACTTCGAGCCCTCCAGAATATACGGCCCGATCGTCCCCGGCGCATGGTGTCCTTTTGCCGTTACCTCGTCATGTGTAGACGACGAAATGTAAGGCGGATCCTCCGCGATAAACTGCCGCACCAGATCATTCTTAAACGCCACCACGCCACACGGATACGGTATGTAGCCCAGCTTGTGCGGGTCCACCGTCACCGACTCGGCCTGCGGAAACGCCAGGAAACTCCGGCAGATGTCTTCATATCCCCAACGCAGATGCAGCGTCTTCGAATAGCGTCCCTGCTCCACCCGCAACTCTCGCGACACAAAGTCATGCACCTCGGCGATCTGCTGCTCCACACTCGCCCCATCGGCAACCGGCAGGAACAACGATCGCAGATACCCGCCCCATGCCGCGTCGATATGAAACCAGAAGCTCTGCCCCGTCTTCTGCTCAATCCTGCTTCGCACCTCGGCAATCCGATGCATCGGATCCACCGCGCCTTCTTCCGTCGTTCCCGCCACTCCAATCACCGCCAGCGGCATCATCCCACCGGCAATCGAAGCCTCCAGCTTCGCTTCCAGATCGCGGCATTCCACCCGGAACATCGAGTCCACATCCACCAGCACCACGTTCTTCTTCACGATGCCCAACAGGTCCGCGGCCTTGCTCAAACTGTAGTGCCGCGTCCCCGCCACAAACAGCGACGGCGGAGCCACCGAGTAACAAGCCTGCGTCCCATGATGCGGAATGCTGAACGGACTCTCCTCCAGCAACTCACTCACCTTGTCCGCCACCTGCTCGCGCTCCAACCCGTAGTGATGCCGCACCGCATCGCCAAACCGCGAGTACAGATAAATCGCCTGATTCGGCTTGATCCCCAACACCGCCCGTGCATCCAGCGCCGCAATCGGCTGGCTCTCGCCCGGGCTCTGCGGCAAACGCAATGCCAGCGCGATACCATGCCGCTTGGCCGCATCCCACACGGCCAGCGGAAAGTAGCGCACCGTGCGAGCCACCCACATCGCCTCCAGGTTCGCCACCGTTCCACCCGACGTGATGTGCGCCCAACCGAATTCGTCACGCGAAGGCCGATCACCAACCGGAGGTGGCTGATACCCCAGCATGCGCAGGATATCGGCGCCCACTTCCAGCTCCCACTTCACGGTCACCGGAGCCGCTTCCGGAGTCACATTGTTCGGGTTGTACAGCAACCCTGCGAAGTACCCCAACACACTCGGAATCGTCTGGTCCGAGAGCATGTGCGCAATGTACCGCGGGCTATAGAAAGGAAAGTGCCGGCGCAGCCCGGCGAGCATCTCCGTCAACTGCTGGAACAGTTCATCGTTCCAAGCCGTCGACTCCCTCCGCAGGCTCTGCGGGATCAGGATCTCATCCGACGGGAAGTAGTTCCGCCGCCAATGAAAGTAGTCCTGCAGGATATGCAAGACCAGCTTCTCTTCCCATTCGGCATTCTCCGCCTTGGGGCCCAGAAACCATGCCGCTAGCTTCTTGGTCCCTTCGCGTTCCATCACGGCCGGCTGCGCGGATTCGCTTGCAAGGCCTGCAACCGCGCGGCCATCTCCTTCACTCGCTCCGGCTGCGCCGAAGCCAGGTTCTTCGTCTCACCCAGATCGTTCGAAAGGTCGTACAACTGCGCCGGCTGATCGCCGCCCTTCTTCGCCGCAAGCTTCATCGCCGGAATGTACTTCCAAGTCCCTTGCCGAAGCGCCAGTCCGTTGGCATGTTCCACCAGATGATCGCGGCCTGTCTTCGCTTCGCCCAACAACGCAGCCAGCACATCAAAAGAGTCCGGCGCTGCATCGCTCGCCAGCGTCTGCCCCGTCAATCGAGCCAGACTCGCCACCAGATCCACCTGGCACAACAACGCATCACTCACCGAGCCCGCCTTCACTCGCCGCGGCCAGCGCAGCACAAACGGCATCCGCGTCCCGCCTTCGTAGAGGCTGTACTTGCCGCCCTTCAACGCGCCCGCCGGAGTATGCCCGTTCTGCTTCTCGGCCGCTCCATCATCGTAGCCATCATCCAGCACCGGCCCGTTGTCGCTAGTAAAGAGGATCAGCGTATCGCCCGCAATCTTGTTCCGGTCGAGCGCCTTCAGCACCTCACCCACACAGTGATCCAGTTGCACCAGCGCATCGCAGCGCACACTGCATGCGGTCGTATTCGCGAAGCGCTTGTGCGGCACCCGCGGCACATGCACATCATGAGTGGCGAAGTACAGGAAGAACGGTCCGCTCTTGTTCTGATCAATAAAGGACACAGCCTTGCGAGTAATCGTATCGGCCATGTCTTCATCCACCCAACGGGCCTTCTTGCCGCCCGTCATATAGCCGATGCGGCTCACTCCATTGACGATCGTGAAGTCATGCCCGTGGCTCAGCTTCACCTTCAGCATCTCCGGATGCTCGCGTCCCGTCGGATCATTGCCCACAGGCTTCGTGTAGCTCACCGTGATCGGGTCCTTGGGATCAAGGCCCACCACGCGGCCATTCTCCACATACACGCAAGGCACACGATCGCCTGTGGCCGGAATCAGAAACGAGTAATCGAATCCGATCTCGCGCGGCCCTGGCTTGATCTCCGTATTCCAATCGATGCTCCCTGCACCAAGCCCCAAGTGCCACTTACCCACCGCGCCCGTCTTATACCCGGCCTTCTTCAGTGTCGAAGCAATCGTCGTCTGGTTCGTATCAATGATCAACGCCGCATCGCCCGGCAGAATGCCGGTGCCCTTCTTGCGCCACGCATACTGGCCGGTCATCATCGAATACCGGGTCGGTGTGCATGTGGCCGACGACGAGTGCGCGTCGGTGAAGCGTATGCCCTCCTTCGCAATGCGGTCGAGGTTCGGTGTCTTCACCTTCGTTGCGCCATAGCAGCTCAAATCGCCATAGCCGACGTCATCCGCCAGTATCACGATGATGTTCGGCTTGCTCTCGGCAGCCGGCAACGTAGCAGCGGTCAACGCCGCCATGCCCGTGCGAAGAAACTCTCTGCGCTTCATGCAAATCTCCCTGGGATCCAACCCGGATCGCTCGCCTTGGAACGAAACAGCGTGCCGCCCGCGGTGATGAACAGCGACTTCCCGTCCGCGCCGCCAAAAGCGCAATTCGTCACTTCATCCAGCGGCACCGCCAGAAACTGCAACAGCTTCCCATCCGCCGACAACACGTATATGCCGGCCTTCAGCTTGTCAGCGGTCTCATGCGGCGGATGCGGCTTGTTCAATCCCCCAGCCACGAACAGACGGCCCGTGCGATCCATCTTCATGCCGTCCGGTCCGCGCGCATTGCCCCAATCGAAGATCAGCTTCCTGCTCCCAGCCTCTACTGACCCATCAGCCTTCAACCGGAAGCGCCACAGCTTCCTGGCGCCACCGGCGGTGTTGTTGTTGTTATCGGCCACGTACAGATACTCATCCTTCGGTGACACCAGCACACCGTTGGGCCGGTCCACTTCCTGCTCCAACACGCGGCTCACAACACCCGGAGCATCGATGCGATACACGCACTCCTTCATCTCCATATCGCCACGCGGGCCGTAGCGCGGATCACTGAAGTAGATGCGTCCTTTGCTGTCGATACTCAGATCATTCGGCGAGTTGAAGCGCTTCCCCTGATAACGTTCCGCCAGCACCGTGATGGACCCATCCTTCTCCGTGCGAGTCAGACGCCGCTCGCCTTGCTCGCAGACCACGATCCGGCCCATCGGATCCACCAGCAGTCCATTAGGCTTGCCCGCCTGCTCGCGGAAGACGCTCACCTTGCCGTCCTTCGAGTAGCGGAAAATCTTGCCGCTGCCCGTGCACAGCAATCCCAGCTCGTAGTGCCAGGCCGGGCCTTCATGCACCCCGAACTCGCCCAGCGGCTCGAGCCCCGAAAGGATCATCTGTTGCGAAGACAAAGGAAACGACAGCGCCCCGGCCAGCAGGCCGCGGCGGCTCAACGTTGCACCACCCATAAGCCTTTATTGTAGTTACCATGACTTGCCGGAGAATAGTCTGATGGGACAACTCGTGAAATCCTTCATCGCCCGGCTAAGGAGCGCCGACCCGGATTTGCGCCAGGATCTGTGGATGATCCCCGACTTGCTACGTAAGGGGTGGGGACAGAGCTTTCCAGGCACTTGTGACGAGATCGCTGAAGAGGACGTTTCGCAGGCCGAGGCAAGCGAATTACGCAGCGCATTGCTGGATGCGTTCTACAACGCGTCCACCCATGTCGAATCACGGTCATTATTGGATACCCTCGCTGCCACGGGCGAGGAGTCCATCAGAGGCGATCTCGTCAAACAGCTACATTTGGCGCTCGAGATGCATCGAGCCGCAAGCGCTCAGTTGTGGGTTGCCCTTCGCAGCTTGGAAGATGTGGGCGAGCAAGTCTTCGAGCCCTTGCAGTTGAGCCGAAGCATTGATTCAGTGGAGATGAACATCCATGCTGCCGATCAGTACCTGCGCAGGAAGGGGATCTTGGTCCCTCACTAGTCCAATCGAGGCGGGAGCTACCATGGCAGGTATGCCGTTACTTCCGGAACCCGTGGCAGTGGATGCTCTGCCACCCAACAACACCACCTATTCGCAGGCCGTGCGCCTCGGTGATCTGCTCTTCCTCTCCGGCCAGCTCGGGATCGACCCGGCCACCCGGCGGATCGTCGAAGGCGGTATCGAAGCGCAGACGAAGCAAGCCATCCAGAACATCATCACGGTGCTCACTGCCGCAGGCTCCAGCCTTGACCGCGTCGCCAAGGTCAACATCTTCATCCGCGACTTCTCGGCGTTGCCGCTGATGAACAAGGTCTACGGACCTTACTTCAAGCACCGGCCCGCGAAGACCACCGTCGAGATCACCGGCCTCGACCAGGGCGCGTTAATTGAGATTGAGGTGGTGGCCGCCGCCTGATATGCGAGAGTGAGAAGATGCTCCGAACGTTCGTGAAGAATCCTGGGTTCACCGCTATCGCTGTCGTCACGCTGGCTCTGGGCATTGGCGCCAACACCGCCATCTTCAGCGTCATCGAGACGGTGCTGCTCTCGCCGCTCGAGTACTCTGACCCGGACCGTATCGTCACCCTCGGCTCACGCTTTGCCGACACCGGCCGCGTCGCGCCGCGCCTTGCGGGCGGTGACCTCATTGACCTGCGCAAAGAGGTCCGCGCCTTCGATGCCATCAGCACCTATAACGGCGGCGAGATCGGAGTCCAGTTGAAGGACAAGGCCGAGTTCACCGGAGTCTTCTTCGTCAACCCCGAGTTCTTTCGCATCTTCGGCCTCGCGCCGCAAGCAGGCCATCTCTTCACCTCCGGCGAGGAGCCCTCGGCCGTCGTCAGCACTGCGTTCGCCAACAAGCACTACGGCGGCCCCGCGGGTGCACTCGGCCAGAAGTTCAGCGTCGAGCACAAGACTTATCAGATCGCTGGAGTGGTCGCCGCCGAACTGCGCTTCCCGCGCACGGCCGAGATCTGGCTGCCTGCTGCGCTGCGGCCCGACAACGTCAACCGCACGGCCTACAACTACCGCACAGTGGCCCTGCTCAAGACGGGCGTCTCGCTCGATGCGGCCCAAGCCGAGCTCACGTCGCTCTCGCAGCAACTGGCCACGGCATTCCCCGATTCCAACCGCAACAAGACACTCGAGGCCACTCCACTCAAAGAGATGCTGGTGGGCAGCATGCGCCGCATGCTCTGGTTCCTGATGGGCGCTGTATCGCTGGTGCTGCTCATCGCCTGCGCCAACGTAGCCAACCTGATGCTGGCCCGCAGCAGCACGCGTGGCCGTGAGTTCGCCGTGCGCGTCGCCCTGGGAGCGAGCCGCGGCCAGATCCTGCGCCAGCTTGTTACGGAGAACCTCGCCCTCGGCATCACTGGCGGCGTGCTCGGCATCGTCCTCGCCTGGTTCTGCCTTGATGCGCTCACCGGCCTCGCCCCGCAGTTGCCGCGCATCGCGGATGTGCGTCTCAACGGGACCATCCTCGCTTTCACCATGGGCCTCTCCATCCTCGCCAGCCTGCTGTTCGGGCTCATGCCCGCGCTCGAAGCCTCGCGCCTGGACCTCAGCGATTCGCTCAAACAGGGAGGCATGCGCGGCCTCATCGGCGCCCGCTCGCAGAAGCTCCGCAAGACGCTGGTTGCCGTGGAGATCGCTCTCAGCGTGACACTCGCCGTGGGCGCAGGCCTGCTGCTGCGCAGCTTCCTCAACCTGCACCAGGTGGAACTCGGCTACCGGCCTGAAGGCGTGCTCGTCATGTACACGCACGCTCCGGCCAAGGAACTCGCCGGCCACATCGCCGCAACAAAACACTTCGAAAATGTTTTTCGCGAACTCGGCCAGATTCCCGGCGTGCGCCAGGTCTCCGCGGTCATGGGCCTGCCCACCGGCCGCTACGGCTCCTTCGGCATGTACGCCGTCGAAGGCAAGCATAGCTTCACGCGCGGCCAGAAACTGCCTTCCGCCGGCTTCCGCCTCACCAGCCCCGGCTACTTCCAAACACTGGGCATGCGCCTTCTCCGCGGCCGCGACTTCTCCGATCGCGATCAATATGATGCTCCCTTCGTCGCCATCGTCAGCGACTCGCTGGTGAAGCAGGTCTTCGGCAACGAAGACCCCATCGGCCGCCGCATCCAGTGCGGCCTCGATTCTCCGAACTTTATGACCGTGGTTGGCGTAGTATCGGATGTGCGTCATAGTTCGCCTGCGGACGTTCCGGAGCCGCAGCTCTACATGCCCATCCCGCAGCACCCCTTCATGGCCAATGAGCTGCAGGTAGTCATCCGGGCGGAAGGCGATCCGCAGGCGCTCATTCCGTCCCTGCAAACACGGATGCGCGAACTCGGTCCCAGCTTCGCAGTCAAGTTCACCACCCTCGAAACCATGGTTCACGACTCGGTGGCCACACCGCGTTTCCGCACCTTCCTGCTCAGCCTGTTCGCCTTCCTCGCCATCACCTTGGCCATGGCCGGAGTGTATGGCGTGATGAACTACATGGTCTCGCAGCGCACCTCGGAGTTCGGCCTGCGTATGGCATTGGGCGCCGCGCCCGGTGATCTGCTGCGCTCCTCACTCGGAGAAGCAGGCTTGCTGGCCGGCATCGGCCTCGCAGCCGGCGGTGCGCTATCCTTCGCTCTGCACAAGCTGCTCGACAGTATGCTGTTCGGCATCACCGGCACCGACTGGAGAACCTACGCGATGGTGGCGGCCTTGATCGTGCTGGCTTCGATGCTGGCAGCGTTCCTGCCGGCGCGCCGCGCCTCGCGTGTGGATCCGATGATTGCCTTGCGGGAGGAGTGATTGATCGTTCTCAGTGACATCGCGGATGAAGCCGTAAGGGCGGTGCGCGTCCACAAGCTGCGTGCCGCGCTGACCGTGCTTGGCCTCACGATGGGCGTGGCCACGTTGATCGCGGTGATGACCCTCGTGCAGGGCGCCAACCGCTTTGTCGAAACGAAGGTGGCCAACCTCGGCACCGATGTCTTTCAAGTGGCGCGGACTCCATTCACCGTCACCGACTTCAACCTCATCATGAAGTCGCTCAAATACCGCAAGTTCGAGTTGGCCTATTTGCGGACCGTTCAGGAAAGCTGCACGCACTGCGAGTTGGTGGGCGCGACGGCCAGCTCCACCTCGCGCGTACGGTACCACGATGATGAGATCGCCGACGTCAACATCCTCGGGCATACGGCCAACATGGCCACCATCGACACACGCACGGTGGAGTTGGGGCGCTACTTCACTCCATCGGAGGAACAGCGCGGCGCGCAGGTCTGCCTCATCGGCGACACGCTGCGCGAACAATTCTTCGCCGGCACAGACCCGCTGGGTCACATCGTGCATGTGGGTGCTTTGGATTGCACGGTGATCGGCGCCATCGAGAAACTCGGCTCGCTGATGGGTCAGGATCAGGACAAGTTCCTCATACTTCCGATGCAGTCGTTCCTGCGCCTCAGCGGGCGCCGTCATAGCGTTACTCTCAACATCAAGGCCCCGGGCGGCACGGTGTTCCAACAGGCGCAGGATGAAGTGCGCCTCGCACTGCGCACCATCCGCCATGTCCCTGCCGGCGCGGAAGACGATTTCTTCATCGCCACCAAGCAGAGCTACATCTCCCTGTGGCAGAGCATCTCGGCCGCCTTCTTCGCCGTGTTCCTGATGGTGAGCGCCATCTCCGCCATCGTTGGCGGCATCGTCATCATGAACGTGATGCTGGTCAGTGTCACCGAGCGCCGCAAGGAGATCGGCATCCGCCGCGCGGTCGGCGCGACCCAAGCGGACATCCGCCGCCAGTTCCTCGCCGAGAGCCTGTTGCAGTGCATCGTGGGAGGAACCATCGGCATTCTCGCCGGCTTCTTGTTTGCCCTGGCTGTGCGCCGGCTCACTTCGTTCCCGACTCAGGTGGAGACGTGGGTGGTGATCTTCGGGCTCATCATGAGCTGCGGGATCGGCCTGTTCTTCGGCATCTATCCGGCGATGCGCGCCTCGCGCCTCGACCCTGTGGTCGCATTGCGAGCCGACTAAATATGACGAGAGCGGAACTCAAAGAGAACCTCGGCGTCGCGCTCTCCACGCTACGCGCCAACAAGGTGCGCAGCTCGCTGACCATACTCGGTATCGTCATCGGAGTGTCTTCCGTGATCGCGGTAGCGGCCATCATTCAAGGCCTCAACAAATACGTCCAGGACAAAGTGGAAAGCCTCGGCTCACGCACCTACTTCATCACGCGCTTCCCTCCGGGCACGTTCAACTTCAGCCGCCTGCCGGAACACATCCGCCAGCGGAAGTACCTGGAAGTGGCGCATGCGCGCCTGGCGGCGGAAGCCTCGCCCTCGGTCGACTTCGTCACGGCATTCGGCACACGTATGGCAGTGCCCGGCATGGCGGGCGGCGGCGTGAACGAAGTGATGTACGAGAGCCAGCGCGTGGAGCGCATCATCCTGCGCGGCGTGGAGCCGGAGTTCCTGCAAGCCTTCCCGATGTTCACCATCGAGCAAGGGCGAGGCATCACGCGCACCGACGATGTGCATGCACGAGCCGTGGTGGTCCTCGGCAATGCAGTGGCAGAGTCGCTGTTCGGCCCCGTCGATCCCATCGGCAAACAGGTGCGTCTCAACGGCAAGCTCTACGAAGTGATCGGCGTGATGCAGAAGGAGTCCGGCATGTTCGGCGGCCCCGGCCCGGACGACTTCGTACTGACTCCGCTAGGCGATTTCCGCAAGCGCTATCCGGAGGCCAAGGAGTATGTGCTGGCCTTTGCTGTCTCTCCCGGCAGGCCGATTGAAGAGGGTAAAGAGCAGGTGGAGCAGGCGCTGCGGCGGCTGCGCAAAGTGCCGGCCAGCGCGCCTAGCGATTTTGAGCTCATGTCGCCCGACTTCCTCACTTCGATGTGGAACCAGCTCACCGGCGCCTTGGTGATCCTCACCTTCGTCATCAGCAGCGTCGGCTTGCTGGTGGGCGGCATCGGCGTGATGAACATCATGCTCATCTCCGTGACGGAGCGCACCATGGAGATCGGAGTCCGTAAGGCGATCGGCGCAAGGCGAATGGACATCCGCGCGCAGTTCCTGATGGAGGCGATGACTCTGAGCGCCGTCGGCGGAGTGCTGGGGATCATCTGCGGCTTCGCCATCGCCCTCACGGTGCGTCTGATTGTGCCTTCCATCCCCGCGCAGATCTCGCTGCTGTGGGTAGGCCTGGGCGTTTCCATTTCTGTGGGCGTGGGCTTGTTCTTCGGCTACTATCCGGCCAATCGCGCGGCCGGTCTCGACCCCATCGAGTGCCTGCGCTATGAGTGAGCGGAGCGCGGCGAGTAGAATAGAATGAGCAGCAGCAGTTAACCCCCGAATGACAAGAAAACGATTCATCTGGAAACTCCGCAATCAGGAGGTCACCCTCGGCGACCGCACGTTGATTGTCGGCATCCTAAACGTCACGCCCGACTCCTTCTCCGATGGCGGGGGCTATGAGGATCCGGATCGCGCCTACGTGCGCGCCGTGGAGATGGAAGAGCAGGGCGCGGACATCATTGATGTAGGCGCCGAGTCCACTCGTCCGAACTCGCAACGCGTGCCGGAAGCCGAAGAGTTGCGCCGCCTGATCCCTGTGTTGAAGCGGCTGCGCGGCAATCTCTCCATCCCTATCTCCGTCGATACCTACAAGTCGGCAGTAGCCGACAAAGCGCTTTCCTACGGAGCGGAGATCATCAACGATCCTTCGGCGTTGACCTTTGATCCGGGCTTGGCGAAGATTGCGACCAAGCACGATGCAGGGCTGATCCTGAACCATATGCGCGGGACTCCGGAGACGTGGGCGAAGCTGCCTCCGCTCAAGGATCCCATGACCACCATCACCGGCGATCTCGGCGCTTGCGTGCACCGGGCCATTCAGGCCGGCGTGGACAAGCAGCGCATCATTATTGATCCGGGCCTGGGCTTCGGGAAACGCAAGGATGAGAACTGGGAGATCCTGGCTCGCCTGCAGCAACTGCAGCGACTGGAATTCCCGGTGCTGGTTGGGCCTTCGCGCAAGAGCTTCCTGCAGCAGGGCACCGATGCCGAAACACTGCTGGCCGGAGCAGCAGCGGTGACGGCCGCCATTATGGGTGGCGCGCACATGGTGCGGGTACACGATGTGAAGGAAATGGCAATCGTCGCCCGTGCCGCCGATGCGGTGCTGCGCAACATGGCGACGGGAATGTAGATGGCAGCGCGCGACGATTCTCCGCAAGCCCTGCTGGCGCGCCTTGTATCGAGCACTGCCTTCCGCGGATCGAACGGTCATGCCGAGTTGCTGCAGTTCGTTTGCGAGCAGACGCAGGCGGGTCAGGATCTGCGCGAGCACGATATCGGTGTTGCCCTCTTCGGCATGGAGCCGGGATACGACGTGGCCGAGCACCCGCTGGTGGCAACCACGATGGAAGAGACGCGCCAGTGGCTGAAGAAGTACTTCACCACAGAGGGCAAGCGTGAGATGCTGCGGGTGGCCGTGCCGAGTGGGGAATATCGCGCGTTCTTCTACGAAGCCGATCCGGCGCAGCTGGCGGCCGCGGCCAACGAGCCCACGGCATTGGAGCGCTTGTGGATGCCATACTTCTCCAATCGCCGCCCCAACGTTTTACTGCATGGGTCGCTCAATGAAGACTCGATGCTGATTCCGGAAGCTTATGCCGCAGTGCAGGTAGCGCTGCTGTTTGAGCGGCACAAGGCACGGCTGCAGATGCTGCCCGCCTCGGCCGGTATGCCCGATGGAGCCAATGTGATTCTGCTCGGCACGCCGGAGACGAATGCCGCGGTGGGTCCGGTGGAGTGCGGTGTCGTCGAGCGCAGGCTAACGGAACAAGGCCAGGTGATCACGATTCTTGCTGCGCCACGGCCCGAAGCGATTCCGGCGGTAGCAGGCTTCGCGGTATCGGAAGAGCTGTTGGAAAGCGCGTTGCACCAGGTGGGCCCGGAGTGGCCACCCAATTTCCGGCTGACGCTATAGAGCCTTCGATTCGAGGCCGATCATGGCCACAATGATCCCCAACTCGCGGATCTCCACTTTGCCCGCTTCGATGAACTTGTCGAGTGAGAACTCGACCGCGACGGGGTCGGCAGTGAAAGCAGCGGGTGGGACTTCGTGCTTGTAGGTGTAGTCGCCGTTCTTCGTGTAGGTCTCGCCAGGCAGGGCCGTTCCGTTGACCTTGGCGGTTAGCGTGACGCTGCCGAGATGCTGAATGGTGGACTCGGCGACAGAGAGCCGCAGCACGAGGAATGCCCCGTCTTTATTGGCGTTGCGCGGCGGGCGCAGCGTGACGGAGAACTTGCCTTTCGTCCAGCGCCAGGCATTGCCTTCGAGCGCGTGGAAGCCGCTGACGAGTTGCTGCGAGGTTTGCGGATCGGCGACGTGAACGATGGCGCGCAGGCCGGGCTCGCTGTCCTGCGTTTGCGTGATGCGTACACGTTCCGGTGTTTTGCAGGCCGTAGTGGCCAAGGCGCAGAGAAGGACGGCGCTCAGTCGCCGCATCGTTCCACCTGCACGAGACAACTGAAGAACGAAGCTCCACCGCCGATGTCGGTGAGGCGCGGCGAGGTGAGCACGTTGATCCCCTGGCGGTTGGCGGAGCGCTTGGGCCAGCGCACGGAAGGCGCGCGCACGACGCCCTGCGCCACTGAGCCATTGACCGATGCTTTGAGCATGACGCTGCCGCGGTCATTGTAGATGCGGACGAGGTCGCCATCCACGATCTGGCGCGGCGCGGCGTCGGTGGTGTGCATCCACAGTTCACCCGTCTCACTGTCGGCCTGATCGCGATGGCCGAAGGTGGAGTTCATGGAGTTGTCGTTCTTTGAGCAGATCATCTCCAGCGGATACTTGCCGGTGAGGGACTTGTCGCCCCTGCGCGATTCCACCGGCGGCTCATAGTGAAGCGTTTCCGGTTTGAACTCGCACTTGCCGTCGAGTGTGCCGTAGCCGCCGTCTTTGAAAGGCTGGTAGGGGCTACCGAGATTGAGGCGGACGAAATGCTCGCGCTCCAGTTGCTCCAGCGTGATCCCTTTGACGAAGGGGTGCTCGCTGGCAAGCAGGGTGCGGATCATGTCGTCTTCGGTGTCCTGGAAGCAAGGCTCCTCGAAGCCCATGCGTTCGGCCAACAGACGGAAGATCTCGACGTTCGATTTCGTTTCACCAGGCGCGGGCAGGGCCGGCCGCGCCAATTGCAGATAGTAGTGGCCGTAGGCGCCGTAGATGTCGGTGTGTTCGAGGAAGGTGGTGACGGGCAGCACGACGTCGGCGTAGTCGGCGGTGTCGGTTTGGAACTGTTCGAGTACGGCGAGGAAGAGGTCGTCGCGGCGGAGGCCACGGCTCACCGAGTTCTGATCGGGGTTGATGGCCGCGGGGTTCGAGTTGTAGACCACCATCGCATGGACGGGCGGGTTGCTCTCTTGGTTCAGCAGGCGGCCGAGTTCGGACATGTTGCAGAGGCGTGCTTCGCGGCCGAGCGCGGACTGCTTCTGCAGTTCCGGCATTTCCAGGGCGGTGCGATTGAGCTGATGGGCTTGCGAAGTGCTGAGCTGCAGTCCGCCGCCGATGTCTTTCCACGAGCCGGTGATCACGGGCAGGTAGGCGACGGCTTGGATGGAGCGGCCACCGCGCTCGCTGCGGTTGACACCGTAGTTGAGGCGGATGGCGGCGGGACGCGTGGTGGCGTATTCGCGGGCGAGGCTGACGATGTCTTCCCTGGCAATGCCGGTGAGGGCTTCGACGCGGTCGGGCGGATAGGCCGCGGCGTGGGCCTTCAGTGCATCGGCGTTGCGAGTGTGCCGCGCGAGGTAGTCACGGTCTTCCAGGCCTTCGGCGAAGATGACGTGCATGAGGCCGAGGGCGAGAGCCATATCGGAGCCGGGATGAATGGTGAAGTGCTTGTGCGCGAGAGCGGCGGTGCGCGTCTTCACGGGATCGATGGCATAGAACTTCGCGCCGTTGCGGATGGCTTCCTGAATGAAGGGCCAGAGGTGCACGTTGGTGCCGTGAATGTTGGCGCCCCAGGCAAGGATGAGCTTGGAATGGCGGAACTGCTCGGGTTCAGTGGAGTAGCGGACACCGTAGGCTTCGGTCATGCCGACCATGCCGGCGGTGGAGCAGATGGTGCGATCGAGGCGGGATGCGCCTAGGCGATGGAAGAAGCGGCGATCCATGCCGGCGTTGTTGAGCACACCCATGGTGCCGGCGTAGCTGAAGGGCAGGATGGATTCGGGGCCGTGCTGCGCCGCGACACGCTTGAGATTGGCGGCGATGGTGTCGAGGGCTTCATCCCACGAGATGCGGGTGAAGCGGCCTTCGCCCTTGGCGCCGGTGCGCTTCATGGGGTAGAGGAGGCGATCGGGGTGGTATTCGCGCTCGAGGTATTGCGTGACCTTGGCGCAGAGGAAGCCACGAGTGACCGGATGGTCAGGGTTACCGCGCAGGCGCTTGCCTTTGCCGTCTTCGACGGTGACGAGGACGGAGCAGGCATCGGGGCAATCGAGGGCGCAAACGGAGTGTTTGGTTTCTTGCATGGCGGGAACTCCTGATCTTGTGATTATAGCGGGCGGGGGTGAGGGGAGGTTGTTAACGCCGTTACCTGGCGTAAAATGCGAATAGGAGAGTGAAGCAAGAATTCATGGCGATCACCATCCATCCGGATCTTGAAGCGAGACTCCGTGCGCGCGCCCAAGCTGCGGGACTCACCGTTGAGACGTATATTGAGCGCATTGCTCTCGAGGGGCTTGTATCGGGCGAAGCCATCGTTGCGGACGACCAATACTGGGCCGCAAAAAGACAACGGCTTATGGATCGTTACGGTAAGCCCGGGACGCGGTGAGCGCGCAGTACGTTCTCAAGCCCAAGGCAGACCTTGATCTAGATGCCTGCGGCAGCGTGACCGTAAGGGAGCGGTACACTCGTGTGCAGATCCAGGTGTTGGAATGAGGTACTTCATTACCTTTAGCTGCTACGGGGCGCATCTTCATGGAGATGAATCGGGGTCCGTTGACCGCCGGCACAATCAGGTTGGAGGCCGATTGGTGGAACCCGATCCACAGCGCGCCGGAGCGGAACGTGACCGCATGGATCAAACGCCATATGTGATGGGCGGTAGAAGCCGTGCGGTGGTGCTTCAGACGCTTGCCGAGGTCTGCTCGCACCGCGGTTGGAGTCTGTTAGCTGCACATGTGCGAACGAATCACGTGCATGTCATCGTCGAAGCGGAAGCCGCTCCGGAGAAGGTGATGAATGATTTCAAAGCCTATGCGAGCCGAGCATTGAACCAGATCGAAGGCCAGGAACAAGGCAGGAGGCGATGGGCACGGCATGGAAGCACTCGATGGCTGTGGAAGGATCAGGAAGTTCGTGAGGCGATCCGATATGTGGTGGATGAGCAGGGTGAGCAGATGGCGGTATACTTGGGCGATTCGCCGTGAGGCTGCGGACCGGCTCGCTTACGCTCGCGGCTCGGTAACGGACAGCCGGATCGGTACGGCACGACCCGATCGGTAACGGCACGACCGGATCGGTAAATGTTTAGCGTAGTTGCTTGAGCAGAACGGCTTCGGCTACACGGTTCGTGCCGGAATGGCGGCGGTGAGGAATGGCGGGACGGTTCGATTCCCACCAGGTGCGGGCTTCGGATTGCGACCAGGATTCCCGATCGATGCTCTCCTCGAACATGCGCGCCAACTCGGCGCAGCCGGCGGGGCGAAGGTTGGGATCCTTTTCCAGGCAGCGGAGGACGATGTCGTCCAGAGCCTTGGGAACAGGCAATTCGGTGCGAGTGGACGGAGGAACGGGGGCCTCCTGCACATGGGCTACGGCAGCCGCGAGCCCTTCGCGTTTCGGAAAGACGAGGCTTCCGGTGAGGAGGTAGAAGGCCACACAACCGAGCGAGTAGATGTCCGCCTGACCGTTCAATGTCTCAAGCCCGGTGGCCGCTTCGGGAGCCATGAAGGCTGGGGTCCCGAGCGTTGTACCGGATTTGGTGAGGTGCTCCTGCTCGCGTGATGCAAGGGACTTGGCTAAGCCGAAGTCGAGAACCTTGGCGAAATCGTAGGAGCGGCCCTGAATGGAGAGGATGATGTTGGCGGGCTTGATGTCGCGATGCACGATGCCGAGGTCGTGCGCTTCGGCGAGAGCGTCGCAAACCTGGGTGAGCACATGCACGGCACGGGCGGCTGGCATGGGCCCATAGGTCTCGACGAACTTTCCCAGATCGATGCCTTCCAACAGTTCCATCACATAGTAGAACGTTCCGTCTTCGCTCAAGCCGAAGTCATAGAGCTCCACGGTGTGAGGGGAACTGAGGCTGGCGATAGCCTGGGCCTCGCGTTCGAAGCGGGCCTTGATGGCGTGGGATTCGGCGGCCATGGCGCCTTTGAGGTACTCGGGCCGGATGAGCTTGATGGCAACTCGGCGAGCGAGCAGCGAGTGCTGCGCGACCCAAACCGATCCCATGCCGCCATGGCCGAATTGTTCGATCAAGCGGTAGGAGCCGAGTTCGCGCAGTTTTCCCACCTGGCCGGACAGATGATAGATGAAGCGGGCCACCACCACCGCGCAGGCAGCCATGACAAAGGAGGGGAGAAAGAGTGTGGCCCACTGGCTGGGAAGGGGGTTGGCCACATGTCCCGCGGCGATGTTGAGGATCAAGCCGAGCGGCCCCATCAGTGAGGCGGTGAGTGCGGCAAGCAGCCCTTTGCCGAAGGTGGAAGGGACAGTGAGCACGAAGAAGACGATCCAGACGGCGAGCGAGGAGACGCCGCGGATTGGTGTGTTGACGGGCCAGGACACGGCGTTTTCCGCGACGCCGATGCCAAGCGATCCGAGAACGAGGAAGAGCAATGCCAGATCGAGCAACAAGGGGGCGGCGAGCTTGCGGCTCCAGGAGAGGGCGGCGAAGCCGAGGCCGAGCGCGGCGGAACCGAGGACGCCCGCTTTGTACAGAGGCGGAGCTTGTGCGGGATCAATCCAACCCGGCTGCATCCACATGCCCATGAGGTAGACGATGGCTTGGGTGATGGCAAACCCGAGCGCGAGCCAGCCGAAGCGTTGGGCGGAGCGTTCGGCGAAGTCCAGAGGGAGCGCCGTGGGAGCAGAGGTGCCGCGAAGGATCTGTTTGTTCGCGGCCGGCGGCTGGGCGGTCATTGCGTTACAAGCCGAGGGGCTTGAGTTTTGATTCTACACGTTCGAGGTCGATGCGGCCGGAGGCGCTCGATTGGCCTTTATCGCGCATGTCGGCGAGAGAGGCGCGGGCTTGCTCGTACATGGAGGCGGCCTGCTCTTTGCGGCCGAGGGCCATGTAGATGTCGCCCATCTGCTCCTTCGATTCGGCCACTTCCCCGCGGGCTCCAACGCTCACGGAATTGCGGCGGGCGAGATCGAGGCGGATTTCTAGACTCGCCTGCGCTTCTTCGAGGGCTTTGGAGGCAGCGCGCATCTGGAGAAGAGCTTCGGCAATGCGATAGCGGCAGGTGGCGAGCATGCTCATGGAGCGCATGTCGCTTGCATCGGCAGAGGTCAGGGCTTCGAAGGCGGGAAGGGCTTGATGGTAGTGTTTGAGTGCCTCGGGCGTGTTGCCGGTGCGGTGCAATGCCAAGCCGTAGGACACCAAGGATTGAGCCATGGCGCTCTGGAGCTGTGTGTTCTGCGGATGCGCTTTGGCGAGGCTGCGATCGATGTCGAGGGCTTTGGCGTAGTGCGACATCGCTTCGGTGGGACGTTTGAGGTAGAGCAGAATGCTGCCGAGGCGGGTGTGGGCGAGAGCGAGGCCGCGGCCTTCGTCGATGGAGACGTCTTCGCGGGCGGCAACGCGTTCCCACAGTTTGAGCGCTTCCTGGCGTGTTTCGAGGACTTCATTCCACTGGCCGAGTTGGGAGAGAGTGCCGCCAAGCGACGTATAGCTGGAGGCGAGTTCGCGCTGAAGCTGGCGGTTCTTGGGATCGGCCTGGAGAAGGCTGGAACGGATGGCGATGGTTTTGTGATCAAGGGCGAGGGCTTGCTTGTGGTCGCCGGTGACTTTGAGGATGGCGCTCATGCGCTGGTAGATGGACGCCAGATCCTGTTTGGCGGCGGCGTTCCGCGGTTGTTGCTGCGCCACGGTTTCGCGGATGGCGAGGGCTTTGCGGTAGCTGGCGAGCGCGCCCGCTGTATCGCCGAGGTTGGCGGTGAGAGGGCGGCCGAGGACATCGCCCATTTTTTCGTAAGCGGCGGCGAGTTCGCGTTGCAGTTCGAGGTCGTTATTGGATTCCCTGGCGAGGCCATCGAGATAGGCGAGCGAATGCCAGACCATGGTCTTGCGGACTTCAATGCCGCCGGGCATGGTGGAGAGCGCTTCGTCCATCTGGAACATCATGATGTTGGCCATGCGGCGGACGTCCTGGAAGCGGCGCTCGGCGCGGGCGCGCTCTTCGCGGGCGATGCGGGCCTGGCGGGCCGTGGCGATGATGCCGGCAGTCAGGGCGAGGAGGATTCCGGCGAAGGCGGCGACGGCGAGACGATTGCGGCCGGCGAACTTGAGGGCGCGGTAAGCGTAGGTGTCGGGACGGGCAAGAACGGGGTGGCCTTGCTTGTAGCGCTGGAGATCAGCGGCGAGTTGATCGACGGAGGCGTAGCGGCGGTCGGGCTCGAAGTGAATGGCTTTGAGCACGATGTTGTCGAGGTCGCCGGCGAGGTGGCGATTGCCGCTCACTTCGCTCGGCTTGGGCGGCGGGTTATCGCGGATCTCGCGGAGGATGGCTTCGGGGATCTTGGAAGTGACCTGATAGGGGCGCTTGCCGGTGAGGAGTTCGTAGAGAATCAGGCCGAGCGAATAGACGTCGCTCCAGGTGGAGATGGGCTCGCCACGCAGTTGCTCAGGGCTGGCATAGGCAGGCGTCATGGCGCGGAGAGCAATGGTAGTGGACTCGACGGACTCGCCGTCCATGAGGCGTGAGATGCCGAAGTCGAGGAGCTTGGGGACGCTGTTGGGCGCGATCAAAACGTTCGATGGTTTGAGGTCGCCGTGAACGATCAGGTTGTGATGGGCGGCACTGACGGCGGAGCAGAGCTGATCGAAGAGATGGAGCTTTTCTTCGACGGATGCGGAGGCAGCGAACTGATCGAGGGTGAGTCCTTCGACGAGTTCCATGGCGAAGTAGGGGCGGCCATCGCGGGTGACGCCGACGTCGAGGAGGCGGGCGACATTGGGGTGGGAGAGACGGGCGAGGATCTGGCGCTCGCGGCGAAAGCGGCGGACGAGGGAATCGTGGGCAAGGCCGGGGCGGAGAATTTTGAGGGCTACCATCATGCGGAACTGCTCGTCTTCGCGCAGGGCGCGGTAGACGATGCCCATGCCGCCTTCCCCGATTTTGGAGAGGATGCGATAGGGGCCGACCTTGGGTTCAACTTCGGGGAGTTCGACGGGGGTTTCGAGGAAGTCGGCTTCCTGGCCGGCGTCTTCGAGGAGTCGCTCCACTTCGGCGCGGAGTTCGGCATCGTTGCCGCAGAGGTCGGCGAGGAGGCCTGTTTTATGCGGATCTTCGTGTTCGAGAACCGTGTTGAGGACGTGCTTGACCTGTTGCCAGCGAGTGGGCGTCACGGCCTTCTCCGGGCCCTGACTTCCTTAAAGAGCCAGAGCTTCGCCGTGGCCCACTCGCGTTTCACCGTTGCTGTCGACAGGGCCAGCGTTTCGGCGGTCTCCTCCACCGATAATCCGGCAAAAAATCGAAGTTCGACGACCTTGGCCTGGCGGGCATCCATGCGCTCGAGCTCTTCGAGGGCTTCGTTGAGGGCGAGGACGTCGACATCGCGGGCTTCGGGCACGCCGATGGCTTCATCGAGCGAGACGCGCGGGGCCTCGCCGCCACGCTTGTCGGCCTGGCGGGCACGGGCGTGGTCGATGAGGATGCGGCGGATCTGCTGGGCGGCGATGCCGAAGAAATGAGCGCGATTCTGCCAGACGACGCGCTGGTCAGCGAGCTTGAGATAGGCTTCGTGGACGAGGGCGGTGCACTGGAGCGTATGGTCGTTGCGCTCGGAATAGAGGTGCTTGCGGGCGACGCGTTTCAGTTCGTGATAGACGAGCGGGGTGAGCTCATCGATGGCGTGGCGGTCGCCCTGCCCCATGCGGCCGAGGATGGTGGTAACGCCTTGATCGGCGGCGTCGGGGGTGGCTTCCAGTACTGGCATCGGATCCTCTTGGGCATAATCGCGAGGATCGTCGGGAAACTGGATCATCAACGGCGGATTTTTTTCAGGGTCAGTTGGCGGCACGTTGTTGAGCCTTGGGTGGCCGGGGCCGGAATTCAGTATAGCGAGTGCTCACTTCCTGCCGCATGTTCTTGAAGAGCATGATGCGGGCGGAGAAGCGGGCATGCATATCTTCTTCCACCCAGATGCCGGGGGCGGCTTCGACGCGGGTCATGCGAAAGGTAGTGCCCTTGGTGACCTTGGCCGCCAGGCCGAAAGCGAGGCTGAGGTTATCGAAGATCTCGGCGTCGACGAAGACCAGTTCGCCGGTGGCTTTATCGATGATGCATCTGCCGCGCATCTTTTCGAACATGCGGGACTTCATAGACTTGGGGGAATAGCCGGGACGGGGGACGAAGGTGTAGGCGAGGCTATCGCGTCCGCGGAAGGTTTCGGGGCCGGTGAGGGTGAAGTCAACGGCTTCAGGGAATTCGCGGATGAGGGCCTTTTCGTCTTCGTCGTCTTTCTTTGGCGTGGGTTTCTGGGGGCCCAGTTTGGCCAGCTTCTCGCGGTATGAGGCGATGCCTTTGCGGATGGTTTCTTCCTGCTCTTTCATCTCTTCGGGGGAAAGGGGTTTGTCGTCGCGGGCGATGACGCGGGTGACGACCAGGTCTTCGTAGGGGTCGCGGCGGACGGTGATGGCTTCCTTGGATTTGACGGCGCCGGTGGCGTCGAGTTCGCGGGTCTCGCGGCGGCGGATAAAGAAGAGCTTGTCGAGGTTGCCGTCGGCTTTGATGAGGAGTTCGGCGGCCTTGCGCATGACGGGGCGGTGTTCTTCGGGGCTTGCCGCTTGGGTGGAAGGGGTGAGGGCCCAGAGTAGGCACACAAAGAGCATGATCTAGTGTACGCGGATCGGGCGCGAAGGGTTTCAAGCGGGTGGGCGGAAGGTTTTGCGGGGATTGGGAGGTTTCCTCGCTAACGCTGGGGAACGTACAGCCCGGGAGGGTGCTATGTGGTGGATAGTTTTGATTTTCCTTGTGGTACGACAGGGCTTCGGGCAGTCGCCGGAGTGGCGCGAGGTGAACGACAGGGGAAAGCAATTGTGGGAATCAGGCCGGTGCCGGGAAGCGATCCCGTTGCTGACGCGGGCCAGAGAGATGGTGGCGCCAGGGGAAGTGGAAGGGGCTGCCACCGTCGCGATGAACCATGCTCACTGAAGGGCTGGCGCTGGCGGAATCGGCGCATGGGGCCGATCATTTGATGACTGCGACGGCTGCAAAACAGCTTAGGGGTGCTTTGCCTGCAGACGGCGGAATACAGACAGGCACGAGATCCGTTCCGGCGCTCCGCGGGAATTCTCGAGCGGCGATTGGGGGAGCACATACACACAGCGACCGCATTGAGCAATCTGGGTGTGGCGCACGGGCCTTGGAGATGCGGCGAAAGTTGCTGCCGGCTCATCATCCGGACCTGGGAGTGAGCTTCTACAATCACGCGGTTGCTCTGGAGAAGACAGGGGATCGGCGGGCGTCGAAGACGGCATATCGGGAAGCGAAGATCATTCGCGCCTCGCATGCGGCGGAGAGCCTGACGGGATTGACGGTGGACAGGAAGGAGTTGGAGAGGCGGCGGTAAGCGGACGTTTGCTCTTTGCAGATTCTTGACATTCCCTCCAAGTTTTTTTGACAGGAATGGGAGAGAATGGGTGGCGCGTTTTATGGAGCACAGGTCGCACCGGTTGCTGCTTCTGTTCGCCGCCACGACGGTGGGGCCTGCGATTGCGCTGGGGTGGCTGGGATGGCGGCTGGTGGAGCAGGACCGGGCGCTCGAGAAGCAGCGGGTGCAGGAGCGGCGGGAGCATGCGGCGGATCTGGCAGCGGCGGGATTGGAGCGGAAGATTGGGGAGTTGGAGAGCGCGCTCGGCGATGGGAAGAAGCTGCCAGCGGGCGCGGCGATCCTGACATTGGACCGCAACGGCGTAGTGGACAGGGCGGGAGTGAGGCTGCCCTTTCTGCCGGTGGATCAGGGCAGCGGACCGGAAGCATTCCGGCGGGCCGAGGAACTGGAGTTTGGCGGGGCCGGGGCCGAGGCACTGGCGGTACTGGAAGAGCTGGCACGGTCGCGCGATCGGGCGACTCAAGGCGGGGCGTGGTTGCGGATCGCGCGGGTGGAACGCAAGCGCGGGGATGCGGACAAGGCGTTGCAGGCGCTGGCGGCGCTGGCGCGATTGGAGAATACGCTGGTGGAAGGCGTAGCGGCGGGATTGTTGGCGGCGCAGGGGCGTGGATTGCTGCTGGAGGCGGCGGGGCGGAAGGCGGAATTGCGCGAGACGGCAGAGCGGTTGGATGGGGAACTGCGTGAAGGGCGGTGGCTGGTATCGCGGAGCGCGTTTGCCTTTGCGCGGGAGCAGGTGCGCGGGTGGTTGGGTGGTGGCGATAGCAGGGTGGATGCGGATCTGGTGGCCATGGCGGAAGCGGCGGAGAGTGTATGGAAGGAATGGCCCGCGGCGACGGGACGGCGCACGTTTTGGAGTGGGGACCGGGCGGTGTTGGTGACGACGAAGGCAGTGGGGGACCGTGTGATGGTGGGGTTGGCGGGGGAGAGATTTCTGCGGGCGGACTGGCCCGCGCCGCCTGATGTTGCGCTTGCGTTGACGGACAGCGAAGGGCGCACGGTGCTGGGTGATGCGAAGGCTCCGGTGACGCAACAAGCGGTGCGGACCGCATCCACGACGCGGCTGCCATGGACCGTACATGCGGTGAGCTTACGTGATGTGGACAGCGGACGTAGCCCATTGCTGATGGCTGCGGTGGTAATGATGGCAGTGCTGATCCTGGGGAGCGGGTATCTCGCTTATCGGGCCGTATCGCGGGAGTTGCATGTGGCGAAGCTGCAGAGCGACTTCGTGGCGGCGGTGTCGCATGAGTTCCGAACTCCGTTGACGACGATCCGGCAGATGTCGGAGATGCTGGTGCAGGATCGGGTTTCGAGCGTGGAGCGGCGCAGGCAGTTCTACGAGGTGTTGCTGCGGGAGAGCGACCGGTTGCACCGGCTGGTGGACGGGCTGTTGAACTTTGGGCGGATGGAAGCGGGCCAAATGCGGTATCGCTTTGAGGTAGTGGATCCGGCGGTGGTGGTGCGCGATGTGGTGGCGGATTTCCGGCAGGAAGCGGGCAAGGCCGGCTATGCAGTGGAGCTTGAGGAGAGCGGGTCTGTGGCGCCGATTCGGGCAGACCGGGAATCGCTGGCACGGGTGTTTTGGAATCTGCTGGAGAACGCGGTGAAGTACTCGCCGGAGTGCCACACGGTTTGGGTGGAATTGGGGGTTGCGGGGAAACAGGTGGAGGTGCGGGTGAAGGATCGGGGGATCGGGATTCCGGCGGGCGAGCAGCGCGAGATTTTTCGCAAGTTCGTGCGCGGGGCGCGGCCGAAGGAGTCGGCGATACAAGGGACTGGCGTGGGATTGGCGATTGCGCGGCAGATTGTGGAGGCGCATCGGGGGGAGATTCAAGTAAGGAGCGCTCCAGGGGAAGGCAGCGAGTTCACGGTGCTGCTGCCACTGGCGGAGTAAAGGGCTATGAAGAAGATACTCGTGGTGGAAGACGATCCGGGGATTGCGTTGGGGTTAGAGGAAGACCTGACGCTGGAGGGCTACGCGGTGGAGAGCGTAGGGGATGGAGAGACTGCTCTGCGGCGGGCGCGGGAAGGCGGCTTCGATCTGATTGTGTTGGATGTGATGCTGCCGGGGAAGGATGGGTTTCAGGTGTGCCGGGAGTTGCGGAAGAGCGGCGGGGAGACTCCGATCATCCTGTTGACGGCGCGGACGCAGGAAGCGGAGAAGGTGTTGGGGTTGCAGTTGGGAGCGGATGATTACGTGACGAAGCCGTTCAGTCCGATGGAACTGCGGGCTCGGATTGAAGCGGTGTTGCGAAGGGCGGGGAGAGCGGCGAAGGCGGAGGTCTTCCGCTTTGGCGAGTTGGAGGTAGACTTCACGCGGGGCGAATTGCGGAAGGGTGGGAAGGTGGTGGAGATCACGCCGGTGGAGTTCCGGTTGCTGACGACGTTCATTGAGCATCGGGGACGGCTGCTGAGCAGGCAGCAGTTGCTGGATCTGGTATGGAAGGAGTCGACGTGCGTGGACCGGGTGGTGGATACGCACGTATCGAATTTGCGGAAGAAGGTGGAGCCGGATTTGGCCGAGCCGCGGTTTGTGGTAAGCGTGCGCGGGATGGGGTACCGGTTTGAGGGATGAAATCTTTGCCGTATCTTTGCACAGGCTTTGTTGGGGCTTGAGGTTGAGTGTTTAGGCTCAGGAGTCGGGAGGTTGTGATGAAGCAATCAGCGATGATTCTGGGACTGCTGCTGCTGGCGATGCCGGTGGGAGCGCAGAAGGGCCGTCCGGCGGAGATGCTGCTGGAATCGGCGAGGCAGAAGGCAACGGTGGAGGGCGACGTAAAGGGCGCGCTACGAGCGTATGAGGATGTAGTGAAGCGGCATGCGGGGGATCGGGCGGCGGTGGCGAAGGCGCTGGTGGGGATGGCGGAGTGTCATCAGAAGCTGGGGGATAGTGAGGCATTGCGGCTGTATCAGCGGGTGGCGCGGGAGTTTGGGGATCAGAAGGAAGCGGCGGAGCAGGCGCGGGCGCGGATGGCGGGGTTACGGCCGAGGAGTGGGCCGGCGATGGCGACGAACCGGAAGGTGTTTACGGTGCCGCCGGGTGGGGATTTGTATGGGACGGTGTCACCGGATGGGCGGTACGCGCCGTATGTGAATTGGGAGAAGAAGGGGAATCTGTTTTTGCGGGATTTGGAGACGGGGGTGGACCGGCAAATTACGGATCAGGCGACGGATGAGGTGGGAACACCGCACAAAGAGGAGCAATATGCGGAAGAATACGCGTTCTCACGGGATGGGAAACAGATTGTGTATTCGTGGTACCGCGGGGATACGGATCGGTACGAGCTGCGTGTGGCGAGTTTGCAGGGAACGGGAGTTCCGGCTTACCGGAGGCTGTTTGATAAGGAGGGGGTGGATTGGATCGGGCCGCATGATTGGTCGCCGGATGGGAAGTGGATCGCGGTTTCCGTGATGCAGAAGGATCATGTCTCGCAGATGGGGCTGGTATCGGCGGCGGACGGCAGTCTGCGCGTGTTGAAGACGGTAGATTGGCGGAGGCCGAATGGTATGTTCTTTTCTCCGGATGGACGGCATCTGGCCTATGATCTGCATGCGTCCGAAACGAAGCTCGACCGGGATGTGTTTGTGCTGGAACTGGAGAGTGGACGGGAAATTCCGGTGATGGTGCACCCGAGCAATGATGTGGTGGCGGGCTGGACTCCGGATGGGAAGCGGCTGTTGTTTTCGAGCGACCGGAGAGGGTCGACGGATCTGTGGGCGGTTGCGTTTCCGGGGGGCAGCACGGCCGAGCTGATCCACCGGGACTTTGCCAGCGTGGAGCAAATGAGTGTTTCGGGCAGCGGGGTGCTCTACTACTCTTCGAGCCAGCCGCCGGGTTCTGATCTGCAGGTGGGGAGTTTTGATTTTGAGCGCGGCGTGATGGTGAAAACGCCGGTGCAGGCGGCACAGAGTTATGTGGGGAGGAACCGGGCGCCGATCTGGTCGCCGGATGGAAAGCAGTTGGCGTGGCAATCGCGGCGGGGCGGATCGGGAACCCGATACTACGTGCTGGGGGTGAAGGAGTTGGAGAGCGGACAGGAGCGGGAGATTCTGCCGCGGCCGAACTTCGACAGGCTGTGGTCTTTTCTGTGGGAACCGGATGGGCGCTACTTCCTGGTTTCGGGAAAGGATCTGAAAGGGCGGACGGGGATCTTTCGGATCAACGCGGCGACCGGTGAGAGCGGGTTGCTGTTCGAGCACAAGCAGTTTGGGTTATCTGTTTCTCAGTCGCCGGATGGAAGATACCTCTATTACGGGGTGCGGAATCCACCGGGCGAGAATCACGTGGTGATCTACCGGCGCGATCGGGCGAGTGGGGAAGAGAAGGTTTTGTTCGAGGGCAAGGATCTGATGCCGTTTGCGGCTGTGTCCGCGGATGGGCGGCACGTGGGCACGGTTGCGACTTCGAGGAAGAATGCGGTGGCCGTGCTGGTGGCGCCTTCTGGAGGCGGTGCTCCGCGGGAATTGCTGCGGGTGAGCGAGCCGCAGAGGGCGGTGTTGCTGGCGTTCACGCCGGACAGCCAGGCGGCGATTGTGCGGAAGGTGCTGGCTCCGGGTTCGGTGGAGATTTGGCGGTATCCGTTGGATGGGGGGGCGCCGAAGAAGCTGGAAGGCGGAGTGGAAGTGCCGCAGGCTTTGTTTTCGGTGCATCCGGATGGGCGGCAGGTGGCGTTTCCGGTGAATTTGCCGGCGAGTCCGTTTGAGATCTGGGCGTTGGAGAATTTTATGCCGGGAAAGGGGGGTGGGAATTGACGTCAGATTGAGGGGACCGACTCGCTTACGCTCGCGGCTCGGAAACGGTGGTGGCGGTGTAGCGGGTGTGGCGGTGTAGCGGGGAGCGTGCGGAGATCGTACTGCACGCGCGCGGCTGTGGTAACGTCATACTCTTAGAGGTACGTATGTCGCTTCGCCCGATTGCATCCCAACGGCGCCGCAGCCGCGGCTTTTCGCTGATCGAAATCATGATCGTGGTGGCCATTATTCTGGTCATCGCGTCGATTGCGATTCCGAAGATCAACCAGCAGCGCATGGCCGCGCACGAGATGGCCGCGATCCGCACGCTGACCACGATCCACACAGGCCAGACACAGTATTTCTCGCAGTTTGGCAAGTACGCGACGACGATTCAGGAATTGGGTCCGCCATCGAGCGGACAGGCCGGCCCGGCTGCAGCCGATTTGATTCCGGGCGAACTGGCGACGGGGTCGAAGTCCGGGTACAACTTCACGGTGACCGGCGGCCCACAGGGCTACACGATCGTCGCGGTGCCAGTAGCCTTTGGGAATACCGGACGGCGAACGTTCTTTTCGGATCAGACATTGGTGATCCGGGAGAATTGGGGCCAGGAACCGGCCAACGCCCAAAGCAAAGAAATCAAGTAATTCTTCCAGGAGCTTCGTTTTGCCCCTTCGTAGCTATACGATCACCCAGGGACGGGACCGCGCGCCGGCCCGTTCGATGCTGAAAGCCATTGGCTTCACGGATGAGGATTTGCGGAAGCCGATTATCGGCATCGCCAATACTTGGATCGAGACGATGCCGTGCAACTATAATTTGCGCGACTTCGCGGTCAAGGTGAAAGAAGGCATCCGCCAGGCGGGTGGGACTCCGATGGAGTTCAATACGATCGCCATCAGCGACGGCGTGACCATGGGGACCGAAGGGATGAAGGCGTCTCTGGTGTCGCGCGAGGTGATCGCCGATTCGATTGAGCTGACGGCGCGCGGCTACATGTTTGATGGCATCGTGGCGCTGGTGGCTTGCGATAAGACGATTCCGGCGGCGGCGATGGCGCTGCTGCGGCTGAATGTGCCGGGGCTGATTCTGTACGGCGGGTCGATTATGCCGGGCAAGTACAAGGGCCGCGACCTGACGATTCAGGATGTGTTTGAAGCCGTGGGCGCGAACGCGGCGGGGCGCATAACGAACGAAGAGTTGCTGGCGATTGAGGATCATGCGTGTCCGGGCGCGGGCGCGTGCGGCGGGCAGTTCACGGCGAATACGATGGCGACGGTGATGGAGATCATCGGGCTTTCGCCGTTCGGGAGCGCATCGGTGCCGCAGGTGGATCCGCGGAAATTCGATATTTGCCGCGAGTCGGGCAAGTGGATGATGAACGCGATTCAGAAGGATCTGAAGCCGCGGGATATCTGCACGCGGGCGGCGTTTGAGAATGCGATTGCGTCGGTGGCGGCCTCGGGCGGCTCGACGAATGCGGTGCTGCATTTGCTGGCGATGGCGCGGGAAGCCGGCGTACCGCTGCAGATTGAGGATTTTCAGACGATCAGCCAGAAGACTCCGCTGCTGGTGGATTTGAAGCCGGCGGGCAAGTATGTGGCCGTGGACGTGGATACGGCGGGCGGCATTCCGGTGATTGCCAAGCGGCTGCTGGATGGCGGCTTTGTGGATTCGTCGTGCCTCACGGTGACGGGAAAGACGTTTGGCGAGGAAGCCGGGGGGGCGCATGAGACGCCGGGGCAGGATGTGATCAAGCCGTTGAGCGCGCCGATCAAGGCGACGGGGGGCTTGGTGATTCTGCGCGGTTCGCTGGCGCCGGAAGGCTGTGTGCTGAAGGTGACGGGCATTGAGCGGAAAGGGCAGCGCGGGCCGGCGCGTGTGTTCAATTGCGAAGAAGACGCGATGCAGGCGGTGCTGGGCGGAAAGATTCAGGCGGGGGATATTGTAGTCATCCGCTATGAAGGGCCGCGCGGCGGACCGGGCATGCGGGAGATGCTGGGCGTGACGGGTGCGATTGTCGGAGCAGGGCTTTCCGATTCGGTGGCACTGATTACGGACGGCCGGTTCAGCGGCGCGACGCGAGGCTTCATGGTGGGGCACGTGGCTCCGGAAGCGGCGAATGGCGGGCCGATTGCGGCTTTACGGGAAGGCGATGTGGTGAACATCGATATCGCCAAGGCGACGATCGACATCGAGGTTCCGGCGGAGGAGATTGCGGCGCGGATGAAGGATTGGGCAGCGCCGGCTCCGCGGTATGAGACGGGAGTGTTCGCCAAGTACTGCGCTACTGTGTCATCGGCGTCGGAAGGTGCGGTGACGTTCCGGCCGCGGCAGGGCGTTTGATCCAGCGTTCGAGCACGGAGAGCAGTTCCTGGCGGTTGACGGGCTTGGTGAGGTAATCATCCATGCCGGAGGCGATGCAGCGTTCGCGGTCGCCTTCCATGGCGTGCGCGGTCATGGCGATGATGGGGATATGCTGGCCGCGGCTCTCGTTTTTGCGAATCTGCTCAGTGGCGCTGTAGCCATCGAGGATGGGCATTTGGCAATCCATGAGGACGGCATCGAAGGCGGAGGTGGCGAGGTGTTGGAGAGCTTCGAGGCCATTTTCCGCGATGGCGTATTCGAAGCCGCCGCGTTCGACGAGGCGGCTGGCGACCTTCTGATTGACGGAGTTGTCTTCGACGATGAGGATGCGCGGCCTGCGGGAGCCGTTGGAAGGGGCTGGGTTGGCCGGCAGTGCGGCAGCGGGAGTGGCGGGTGAATCTCGCTTGGCGCGCTTGAGCGGGATTTGAAACCAGAAGACGGAGCCGATGCCTTCGGCGCTGCGCAAGCCGATATCGCCGCCCAAGGAAGACACGATTTTCTTGCAGACAGCCAAGCCTATGCCGGTGCCGCCATGGCGGCGGGTGAGGCTGGAATCGGCCTGGGTGAAGGGCTCAAAGATGTGGGCCTGGAGTTCTTCGGGGACACCGATGCCGGTGTCGGAGACTTCAAAGCGGAACTGCATACCGTCGGAGGTTTTTTCCTTACCCATGAGGGCAACGCGAATACTGCCGCGGTGCGTGAACTTGGTGGCGTTGTTGACGAGTTGGGCGAGGACCTGAGAGATGCGGGCGGGGTCGCCGATGAACATGTCTTTGGCGAGGGGATCGACGTAAAGGGACATCTGGAGGCCGCGCTCGGCGCCACGCTGCTGGTGCGAATTGAAGACGCCTTCGATGAGGGTGCTGGGGACGAAGTCGACGCTGGCAGTCTCTGCATCGCCGCCATCGCCGGGGGCGAAGGTGAGCATATCGTTCATGAGCGCGAGCAGGGAGCCGGCGGAATCCTGGGCGAGCTGCACGCGGCGGAGCTGCTCCTCGGTGAGGTTGCTGTCCTGGAGGATGGCGAGCATGCCCATCAAGCCGTTCATGGGGGTGCGAATCTCGTGGCTGATGTTGGTGAGGAAGGCGGTTTTGGCGTAGTTGGCTTCTTCGGCGCGTGTTTTGGCGAGTTTGAGATCGGTTGCTTTCTGTTTGAGCTCGCCGAAGAGGCGGGTGAGTTCCTCATTGAGGCGGACGCGCTCTTCGAGCGATTCGCGCATGCCGCGGTAGGACTCCGCCATGCCGGCGGACATGATTTCGAGGTTGAGGGCGAGGCCTTCGATTTCGCGGGGTGCGCCCGGGGGGAGATCGGTATGGATGGGCTGAGGCTCATCCATGGGCATGGCACGAAGTTTGGCGATGACGGCTTCGAGGGGCGCATTGACGAAATTGCCGGCGAAGTGAACGAGCGTCATGGCGAGGAGGATGGCGAAGAGAGTCCACAGTGCGGTTAGGCGATACTCTTTTGCGGTGGCATTCCAGAACTGTCCGATGGGGCGAAGGATGAGCAGCTTCCAGCCCTGGGATTCGAGGAAGGCCAGATGCGAGAGATGATGGCGCTCATCCTGGAGGGAGGCGAGCTTGGGGGGATTGACCGGATCGAGGGAATGCAAGCCGGCGCCGGGGCTGGCGAAGACGGTGTTGCCGTTGTGGTCAATGAGGACGGCCCAGACTCTCTCATCGCGTTCGAGAGTTTCGGCCCAATCGAGGAATTTCTGGAGATTGAGGGAACCTTCGACGATGCCGACAAAGCGGCCGTTGGAATCGCGGACGGGAGCGCTGACGGCGACGATCGGATCGCTGCCGAAGCCTCTTCCGAGGAAGGCGGCGGAGACGAAGGCCTTGCCGGTAGTCTTGGGGACCTGGAAGTAATCGCGTTCGGTGACGTAGACGCCGGCGGAAGGGAGGCGCTTTCCTTCGCGGTCGTAGAGGGGGTGCGAGGCTTCAATTCTGCCGTCGACGCCGGCGAAGAGCATGGTGAGCATGCCGCTGTAGATCTGGCTGTGGCGGGCGAGGAGTTCACCGGCGGCTTGGGGGTGTTGCCAGACGCCTTCCATGGCGGCGGCGGCAGTGAGAATGGCAGAGCGGTGGAGGGAAAGATAGGCGTCGAGTTCGCGCACGCCGTGGCGGGAGAGTTCTTCGAGGCGTTGGACGGTGAGTGCTTTCTGGCGAGCTTCGGTTTGTTTGCCGTGCTGCATGGTGAGGAAGGCGAAGGGGGCAATGGCGGCAACGATCATGCCACTGAGCATCTGGAGGCGGATGGTACGGACGTGGGACAGCTCAAGGCGATAGCCGCCTAATTGGCGCTCACCGACGAAGCTGAGGATGAGGACTGCGGCGGCGACGTTGAGCAGGGACTGGAGGGGGTTTTTGAGGAGATTGGCCCAGGCGAGAAGGGGATGAACGGCGAGGGCGAAATAGAAGCCAGTGGCGAGGAGCGGGCAGGCGAGTGCCGCCCAGAAGACGCCTTCTCCGTGCTGCCACGATTTGCCGCGACGAGCGACGAGGCCGACGATTGCGGCTTCGGCGACGGCAGTGAGGAGCGATAGCCAATGATGTTCGTACCACTGTGCGGGAAGTTGCGAAATGACGGCGGCGAGCATGCCTTCGACGGGGCCGAGGGCGAGGGTAGCGATGATGGGGAAGATGCCGCCCCAATAGAGGTAGACGCCGTCGCGCAAGGTATAAGGGAGCAGGTTGCAGAGCAGACCGCAGAAGCCGGACAGCACGGCCAATTGCAGTTCGCGATTTGCGCGCATCGACACTTCCTCTATCTCATCGGTGTAGTTTGACGGAATTTGCAACGCCTGTGGCGGGAGTTTCACACGGGAAGGCGAGTGAAACCGCTTGCTGACGCGGCGCGGCTCAGCAGATTGCGTGAGTTACGCCAAGACGGGATTGTGGACCTTGATCTGCAATGGTTGGGGCATGATTTCATTTCGTTTGCATTCTGTGGTTGCAGTGGCCTGCTGGCTGCTGCCGGCGATGACATTTGCAGAAGATTTCCATTACAGCTTTGGTGCTCGTGCAGGTTTTCTGACCAATTCGCGCGACATTAATAGCGGCTCGGTTGACAACGGGCGGGGCATCAGCGTGTCGGCGGGAGACGGGCAGCGGTACGTGTTTGGGCCGGCGTTTGAGGTTGGGATACGCGATCATTTCGCGATCGAGTTCAGCCCGACGTTCCGGCGGGATGGCGCAACGTTTTACTCGAATGGGTTTGCGGCAATCATTGGTCCGCTGCCACTGGGGGGAGTTGGGTTGATCTCGCAATTCAACCGGAATACATCGAGCACATGGGATCTGCCGATTTTGGGGAAGTATTATTTCGGAAAGCGGGAAGCGCGAATCCGTCCGTTTCTGGGGGTGGGGGTAAGTGCGGCACGGCACAGCCGGTCAGTGGACTCATACAGCCAGGTGCAGACGGACACTGGGGAACGGCGGGCGCAGGCGTTTCGCAGTCAGGGCGTGACATGGGGGACCGGGCCGGTGGCGGGGGCGGGTGTGAGTATCCGGAGCGGACGTTTTTCGATTGTGCCGGAGTTCCGGTATTTGCGGGACTCGCGTTTTTCCTATCCGGGAGTGCGAGACAGAGCGGAGATTTTTTTAGGCTTCCGGTTTTGAGTGGATTGGAGCTATCGTAGAGCCATGGAACCCGATACTTCTCACGACCTCGACCTCGTCCCAGTATTCGAAGCTCTTGGGACCGAAGCCGAGATGGAGGCGATTGCGATTCACAGCATTCTGCAAGCGAGCGAGATTCCGGCGGTGCTGGTTGGGTCTTCGTCGCTGCCGAACCTTCCGTTTCAAGTGAAGGTGCCGCAAGACCAGGTGGAGCAGGCGCGGGCGTGCATCAAGGATGCGCAAGCGGCTGGCCCCTCCGGGGCTGATGAGGCACAGGGGACGGACATCCCGCGAACTCCGGGGCTGGTGAAATCGTCGATTCCGACGCTGGCGTCGAACAACCTGGAGGAATCGATCGCGGTGTATCAATTGATGGGGTTTGCGGTGAAGTCGCGGAATGAGGAATATGCCATTCTGCATCGTGACGGTGTGCAGATTCATTTGTTCGCTTGTGATGGGAGTGTGGAGAATGCAGGGTGCTATCTGCATACGGGCGACGTTCAGGCACTCCATGATGAATTTGCGGCGGCGGGGGTGGACCGGCTGGGCGATGTGGAGGCGAAGCCTTGGAAGATGACGGAATTTGAAGTTGTGGATCCGAGCGGGAATGTGGTGAGGTTTGGGCAAGTGAGTTAGACGGTTCAGCCTTCCCAGGCTGAACTGCGACCGGCCTGGAGGCCCGTCGCCACTATTGGGATGGTTCGAGTTGGAGGTGGCGGCCGTTGGTGCGGAGGCGGATGAGGCCCCATTGGTCGGTGCGGAAGACGGCGGTGTGCCTTTGGGCAAGACGCTGGAGGACTTCTTCGTGGGGGTGATGGAAGGTGTTGTCTTTGCCCGCGGAGATGAGGGCGAAGGATGGTTGGACGGCATCGAGGAGGAGATCGGAAGTGGATGTTTTGCTGCCGTGATGGCCGACCTTGAGGACAGTGGCTCGGGGGAGTGCGTCGAGCATGGCCTGCTCGGCGAGGCGCTCGGCGTCGCCGGTGAGGAGGAAGCGCTGGGCGCCGTATTGGAGGGAGAGTACGAGGGAATCGTTATTGGTGGCGGTGCGGCGTGGGGAGTAGTCTGGGGCGGGGCTGAGGACGTCGATATTGACGCCGGCGATTTGCCGGTGTTGGGGACGACGCATGGGCACGATGGGGACCGCGAGTTTCGTGGCTGCGCGTTGGAGGGCTTTCCAGGCGTCGCTTTCGGGGGTGGCACCGACCCATAGCTCGCGGGGGCGGAAGTTTTCGAGGACGGCGAGCAAGCCCTGGGCGTGGTCGTCATGCTGGTGCGTGGAGACGGCGATGTCGATGCGGCGGATGCCTCGGGAGAGCAGATATGGCGTGACGACATCTTCGCCGATTTCCATGCGTGAGGCGACAGGCCGTTTTCCGTAGACGGGGATGCCGCCTGCGTCGACCATCATCCAGCGGCCATCGGGAAAGCCGATGAGCATGGCTTCGCCCTGGCCGACGTCGAGCATCGCGAGTTCGAGCCAGCCGGGAGAGGATTGCGGGGGGAAGGGGTGCCAGACGAGGATTGCGAGAAGGGCGAGCACGGGGATGAGCAAGATGCGCCGGTGGGTGACGGCGAGCAGGATGAGAGCGGCGAGGAATGCGGCGGCAAGCCAGAGGGGAGGATCGGGGACTCGCCAGGCGGGTTCCCAGCGGGCATGCCAAGCGGCGACGTAGCCAGCGGCGCGAACGAGCGCGCCGGTGATCCAGACGGGCCAGGCCCAGCCGGTGGCGACGGCGATGAGTCCGGTGGGGACGGCGATAGTAAGCAACGGAGTGACGATGAGATTCGCGGTGACGCCGGAGAGCGACATGCGATGGAAGTAGATGATCATGGGCAGGGCGAGTCCGATTTGGATGGCGACGGAGACGAGGAGTGTTTCCCAGATCCAGGAGAGGGCGGAGCCGGCGATGGCGATGCAGGCGTAGGAATAGCGGCGCGGGATGCGGAGGAGCAGCCAGAAGGTCTCGGCGATGAGACGCATTTCGATGCGGAAGGCGGCGGCGCGCGGGAGAAGATGCGCGTCTTTGGCTTCGTCGCCGAGGTCGGCGAGGCCTTGGCGGAGCGGGGCGGAAGTGGCTTCGACGGCGGGGACGGCGAGGGCTCCGAGGGCGAGGACGGAGAGGAACGTGAGTTGGAAGCTGGCTTCGCTCATCTGTTGTGGCGCAGCGATCAGGAAGAGCAGGGCGATGGCGGCGAGGAGATTGAGGAGGCGGCTGCGGCGGTAGAAGAAGCGTCCGATGGCGAAGAGGGAATAGCCCGCGGCGGAGCGCAACACGGGGGCCTGCCAGCCGCACATTCCGGCGTAGATCCAGACGGCGGCGACAGTGACGGCGGTCACCCACCAGGAGTGACGGGCGATGAGGCGAAGGAGCAGAGCGATGGCGAAGGCAATGACGGTGACGTGAAGGCCCGAAACAACAATGGCGTGATATGTTCCGGTGCGGCGGAACTCATCGGCCCAGGTGCGCTCCATGCGGGCGGTTTCGCCGACGAGGAGGGCTTCGAGGATACCGAGCACGTAGTGGTCTGAGAAATAGAATTGTTCTACGCGTCGGAGGAGCGATACTCGCATGCCGTAGAGGAGGGTCATGGCGCGGCTGCCGCAGGAACCGGCGAGTACGGTGATGGTGGTGTTTGGGGAGATGGAGGCGGTCCAGTGGATGTCGCGGCGGGCGAGGTAGCCTTTGAAGTCGAAGGAGCCGGGATTGCCGAAGTTGCGGGGGACGCGGATTTTGGCTTCGAATTCGACGATTTGGCCGTAGGTGAAGGGGAGGCCGAGGGTATCGGTGTCAGGGAGGTATTTGGTGACGCGGACGCGGGCGCCGGGCTCGAGTTCTAGTAGGAACTGGGCGCGGGATTCGGACATGGCGGGGGGTTCGACGACGCAGCCACGGAGGAGGACGGTTTCACCGGATTCGGCGTCGAGTTCGGGTGGGGGGCCGGGGCGGAGGGATGTTTCGGTGAGCATGCCCGCGGTGAGGGAGAAGAGGGGGAGGTAATAGCGGCGATATTGGCTTTTCCAGACGGCGAGGAGGGTGATTAGGAGGCTGAGGGTGAGGATGGATAGAGGAGTGGCGAGCGCTGGAGACACTAGGACTCCAGCGGCGAAGGCTATGGCCGGAATGAGGAGGGGGTTGGCCCGGTACACCTATGTGGGTAGTGTGCGCCGGGAGGAAATCCTCTCAGCTACCAGTGGGTGAGAGAGCCGTCGGGGCGGTAGAAGACGTTCTTGCGTCCGGGTTCGGTGATTTCTCCGATTAGCTTCATGCGGCTGAGGTCGGCGCGGACGCCGAGGCCGGGGCGATCGTTCATGAGAGCTTTGCCGTTCTTGAAGTCGAGGCATTCGGGGAGATGTTCGATGGGGCGGCCGCCGTAGTTATATTCCATGATGACGGGGCCGGAGTAGGTGCCGAGACAGCCGACGAGGGCGGCGGTAGAGACGGGGCCGGTGAAGTGGGGGATGATGCCGACGGCGTGAGTTTCGCAGATGGCGGCGATTTTCATCATTTCGGTGATGCCGCCGACGTTGGGGAGCGTGGCGCGGATGTAGTCGACGTCGTGATTTTCGACGAGGCGGTTGAAGTCCCAGCGCTGGCCCCACTCTTCGCCGTGAGTGAGCGGGACGGTGGTCATCTGGCGGAGCTTGGGAAGGTCCTGGTGGGCGTGTTCATCGCGGACGGGATCCTCGACGAAGTAGGGTTCGAACTCTTCGATCAGTTTGCAGGCGCGGACGGCGTCGGCGTAGTCGAAGCGCTGATGGAAGTCGATGCACCAATCGCCATCTTTGCCGACGCCTTCGCGGGCTTCGCGGCAATCGGCGGCTACTTTGCGGACGCGCTCATGAGTATTGAAGACACCGCCGGATTGGGTGTCGCCTGCACCCATGCGGAAGGCACGGTAGCCGGCTTCCATGGTGGCGCGGGCGCGCTCGCGGAGGCTGAGGCGCTGGCCTGTGGGCGATGGAGCGCCGCCAGTGGCGTAGCATTCGATGTGATTGCGGACGGCGCCGCCGAGCATGTCGTGGAGGGGGAGGCCGAGGGCTTTGCCCTTGATATCCCAGAGGGCGAGGTCGAGAGCGCCTTGGGCGTGGATTTTTTCGCGGCCTGGGGGATAGAACCAGGCGATGTACATTTCCTGCCAGATGGCTTCAATGCGGAAGGGATTTTTTCCGATTAAGGTACCGGCGCATTGTTCGAGGGTGTCTTTTTTTCCACCTTCGCCGATGCCGGTGATGCCTGCGTCGGTTTCGACGGTGACGATCATGTTGCTTTGGGCGAAGTTGTCATTGACGTTAGGCGGTTGGTAGATGCGCACGCGCGTGATCTTCGCCTTGGGGAGCGCGGCGAGTGAGAGTTGGGGGCGTGCGAGGATGGCGGCCGGGGCGGCGGCGAGGGATCGGAGGAAGCGTCGTCTGTTCATGGATGTGTCCTGTTGGTACCGAGAGGTAGTTTATCGGAATGAAGCAGACCACGGCGACGGGCCAGTCATCAAGGAATACCCCTTGCGCCGGTCTGTGACGTAACTCTGGTGTTGCTTCTTCGAGATGGGAGAGTCCCCACTCTTTTCGGGTAGGGTGTCTATCGTTGTAACAGTACGGCAAGTTGGATGAAAAAGCTTAAGGCAAAATACTAAAACTTATTGATTGGGTACCGCAGCTAACGTACTCTAGCTTACCCTCGTACCACGCATTAGGATTGTTCCTGAGCACACAACATCTCTCAAGCGAGACGCCAATCGGGGGCAGGTTGATCAGGGCAACCGAATACAGTCTCGCAATCGGAACAGGAGCAACCTCACATGAAGAAGACCTTATTGGCGGCATTGCTGGCCACAGGCTTGGCCAGTGCGGCCAACGTCACGTTTACTTTCACGTCGTCCGGCGGTACGGAAACGAACGCAGGGAACTACGGAAACACCCGCACCTATACAGACGCGAGCGGATTGTTTGTCACGATCTCGGCGTATGGGATGACCGCGAGTAGCAACACGCGGCTTGAGACGGGCTACGTAGGCCAGTACAGTGGAGCCGGACTGGGTGCTTGCAATCAGGAGGAGAACTGCGCAGACCCGCAGCACCAGGTAGACAATGCCGACAGGTACGATTTCCTGTTGTTCGCATTCTCCGCCCCAGTAGACCCGGCCAGCATCACCGTGCGCCCGTTTGGTGACGTGGCCGGAAATGACACGCTTGACGGCGGCGGGGTTTGCGCCGGCAACGCGGACTGCGCGGATGCCGATCTCACCTATTTCCTGCGTACGAACGCGGCGGCCCCGAATATGACGGGTGGTGGTGGATTGAATCTGGCGGGCATCATTGCAGCGTTCAGCGCGGGTACAGATAGGACGACTGGTCCTGGCACGGCCGCGGTCACTTACAGCCTGAGCGGAACCGGTGTCACGTACCTGCTGATTGCGGCGAAGACGGATGAGACGAACGACTTCTTCAAGGTGCAGTCGGTCACTGTCAACACGCTGAGCAACGACGAACCGACTCCGGAACCGGCGACACTGGGCCTGATGGGCGCAGCGCTGGTGGGCCTGGGCCTGATGCGCCGCAAAGCATAAGCAATCAGAGAAGCATACAGCTCCTTTCACAAAGAAGCCTCCGCGTTCCCCCGACGCGGAGGCTTTCGTGTTTTTGTAGTGCTTGCACGCAACCCGTGCTCCGACGGAAAATGAAACCTCATGGCTAGAGAGTTCTCGATCGTCCCCAAGAATGTTCCCGCTGTGTCCACGCAGTTCCGGAAAATCAACACCGCACTTCCCGCGCCAGAGACCGTGGCGACACTGGAGTCCCTGCACCGCACGGAGCTGCGGGCAATGCAAGGGCAACCGCCTGTCGTATTGGATCGGGCGGAGGGTTTTCAGATCTATGATCCGGCGGGGAACTGCTGGATTGACTGGTCGAGCGGCGTGTTGATTACGAATGCGGGCCATTCGCATCCAGATGTGATTGCGGCGATTCAGGAGCAGACGGCGAAGCACATGATTGCGAGCTACATGTTCCCGAACGGGCCGCGGGCGCGGTTTGCGGAGCGTTTTTCGGAGCTGCTGCCGGAAGGACACAAGAAGGTGTTTCTGCTTTCGACGGGGTCGGAGGCAGTGGAGTGCGCGATCAAGCTGTGCCGGACGCATGGGATCAAAGTGGGCGGACGGAAGAAGAACATCATCGTGAGCTTTGAGAAGGCGTTTCATGGACGCACGATGGGGGCGCAGCAGGCGGGTGGTATTCCGGCGTTGAAGGAATGGATTGTGAATCTGGACGCGGGGTTTGTGCAGGTTCCTTTCCCGGATGGGTATCGGACGATCGACACCTCGTTTGATTTCTTCCTGAAGTGCCTGACCGACCTGGGCGTGAGCGGGCCGAATGTGTGTGGCGTGATTCTGGAGACGTATCAAGGTGGTAGTGCGGCATTCGCCCCAGTGGAATATATGCAGCAATTACGCAAGTGGTGCGATGGACACAAGGCGCTATTGGTGTGCGATGAGGTGCAGGCGGGCTTCGGGCGTACTGGTACGATGTGGGGTTTTGAGCACTATGGAATCGTGCCGGATTTGAGTACTTGGGGGAAAGGGATCTCCAGTTCGCTGCCCCTGGCTGCTGTGGCGGGGCGGGCGGATGTGATGGATCTACATCCCCCGGGAAGCATGAGCTCGACGCATAGCGGGAATCCGGTGTGCTGTGCGGCGGCACTGGCATCGCTGGAAGTGGTGGTGAAAGAGAATTTGCCGGCACAGGCGGCGCGGAAGGGCGCGGTGCTGCATTCGCGGCTTCGGTCGATGATGGGGAAGCATCCGGAGATTGGTTGCATTGACGGCAAGGGCATGGTGGCTGGAGTGGCGTGCATCAAGCCGGGGACGAATCGCGAGCCGCATCCGGATCTGGCGTGGGACATTGTGGAGCGCTGCTGGCATAAGGGACTGCTGATGTTCATGCCGGTGGGCTTTGGCGGGGCGACGGTGAAGATTTGTCCGCCGTTGATCATTTCCGATGAAGCGTTGGAAGAGAGCCTGCAGGTGTTTGAGGAAGCGTTTGCCGCAGTAGCTGCTGAGCACAAAATGGAGGCAGCGGCGCGATGAGCGCTCCGCAGGTGCTGATGATCGGCGCGGGAATGATCGCGCACGATCAGATATTGCCGGCGCTGTATCAGATGCAGCGCAAGGGACGGATCGGGGACATTACGATCTGCTCGCAGCGGGAGAGTTCGCTGCGGGAGCTGGCTTTGGCGCCGGGCATATTGCGGGCATTTCCGGGGCATTCCTTCCGGGCGATTGCCGGCGGACGTTTTGCCGAGGCGATTGCGGAATTGCCGCCGCGGCAGATTGTGATTGCGGCGGTGCCGGATCAACTGCACTTTGATGTGACGATGGCTGCGTTGCGGAACGATCAGCATGTGTGTTGCGTGAAGCCGCTGGTGCTGACGGTGAAGGAATCGCATGTGATCGAGGAAGAGGCACGGAAGCGCGGGCTGGCCGTTGGTGTGGAGTATCACAAGCGGCTGGATGACCGGAGCCTGCTGGCGCGGCGCCGTTTCAAGGAAGGGCTATTCGGGGAGTTGAAGCTGGGCACGGCGACGTTGATGGAGAAGTGGTACTACCGGCATTCGAATTTTCAGAACTGGTGTACGACTGAACATTCCGATGCGTTCACGTATATCGGGTGCCACTATGTGGATCTGGTGCATTTCATCACGGGGTTGATGCCTGTGTCGGTGTCGGTGTACGGGATCAAGGACAAGTATCCGAATGGGAACGAAGGGTTCCTGTGGTCGGATGCGCGGGTGATTTGGGAGAACGGGGCGGCGTTGAATGTGCAGAACTCGTTGAGTTTTCCGGACGCGGCGCCGGGGACGAATACGCAAGGGATGACGCTGTACTTTGCGACGAGCGACACGGGCGGGTGGCTGCAGCACGACGATCAATACCGGGGCATGCGGTACAGCTATGTGCGCAATCCGGGGGGCGCGGGAGCTACGCAGTTTGCCGAGCCGAGTCCGGACTATATGCAGTATGTGGATCTGGGCGGGCCGGGGCTGACTCCGGTTGGGTATGGAGTGCGGTCCGTGGAGTTTATTGTGGATCAGATTTTGCGGGTGGAAGGGACGCTGGAGGAACGGCAGTCTATTCTGGCGGAGATTGACAAGGCGGGTGTGATGGCGACGCCGGCGAACTCGCGGTATAACGAGTACGTAACGGAGGCTGGGCGGTTGTCCATTTTGAACGGTGGGAGAGAGGTGTCCATTGATTACGCCGGTGACAAGGTCCATTTCCGGTATTAGCCGGTGGCTGCTGTGCCTGCTGGTGGCGCTGGTTGCGCTGCAGGCGCAGGGGTTCCGGTCCGCGCGGCAGTATGATGAGCATTTCGTCAAACACGGGCAGGAATTCGGGAAGATCACGAAGGCGCAATATCTGAAATTCGCGCAGGAGTTTCGGGATGCACCGAAGGGCGGGGATATTCTGGAATCGGTGCGGGCGGATGGAGTGGTGACGCGGTTTCACAAGAAGAAGGGCTGGTTTCTGGCGTTCAATAAAGACCGGACGATTCGGACGTTTTTCATTCCGAACGATGGGGAGCGGTATTTTCAACGGCAGGCGCGGCGTCCGGCGGAGAGGAATTGAGCGATGACGGAAGCGGAAGTGAAAGAGTTTCTGAAAGAGAACGGATACCCGGAGCATTTGGTGAAGGCGGGGAAGAAGGGGCTGATCGCGCAGTGGGAGCAGTTTGTGAGCCAGGTGGAGCATGGGTATACATTGCACCTGGAGGATTACCGGAACGATCTGGATTTACGGGCGATTTTGTCGCGGCTGGGTTTGCAGGCGGAGGTGGAAGAGGCCGATGCGCGGTTGCGGCGCATGCTGGTGTTCGCGGAGGCTTCGGTGTGGGACTGCGAGGATAACCCGGATGCGTTCTGGCTGTATGGGTATCCACGGAATGCGAAGGGGGATTTGTTGGACGATTTGCGGAGTGAGGGGTTTGTGGAATGATTGAGACGCCACGGCTGGTGTTACGGTTGTGGCAGGAATCGGACCGGGAGCCGTTTGCGGCGTTGAACGCGGATGCGGAGGTGATGCGGTATTTTCCTTCGACGCTGACGCGGGCGGGGAGTGATGATTTGGTGGATCGGATCGAGCGTCACTACGAGCGGCATGGGTTCACGGTGTATGCGGCGGAGCGGAAGGACAGTGGGGAGTTCATCGGGTTTATCGGGCTGGCGGTGCCGGAGTGGGAGGCTTATTTTACGCCGTGCGTGGAGATCGGGTGGAGGCTGGCGGCGAAGCATTGGAATCAGGGATTGGCGACGGAGGGGGCTCGGGCGGCGTTGGGGTATGGGTTTGGGGTGTTGGGGTTGCGGGAGATTGTTTCGTTTGCGGTGGTGGGGAATACGGCTTCGCGGCGGGTGATGGAGAAGATTGGAATGCGGTATGACGGGGAGTTTGATCATCCGCGGTTGCCGGAGGGGCATGCGTTGCGGCGGCATGTGTTGTATCGGGCCACGAATTCACACGAATGCACACGAATTAAGGGCCTTGAGCAATGAGGTGGCCGGTTCGGGGACATCGGCGTTCAGAGGGATGTCGCCGGTGATGGTTGCGCGGGCATAGTTAACTGCAATGATGTCGAGCGGGAGCGGGGAGATGTCCAGGTTTTCCACGAAACTCAGAGCACCGGTCAGGGTGGTTGTGGTGAAGGAGGAACCGGAAGCGCTCGGCGGGATTGAAGCCGGCTCAGCCTCCCCCGTTACGGTCAACGTCGGCATTCCCGGAAGGGCGAAGGTGGTGGCGTCGTCCGGGATGCTGGAGAGGATACTCGCACTGAGAAGCACGGCGCAGAGAGGCAGGAACAGGCGAAGGATAGATGCTGTGAGGTTATCACACAGTAAATCGTCTTTAGGAGAAAAATTTGCCTATTTTACTATTGATTAGTAATAGTACTACCTGTTTGTGATGAGGCGGGCTCCGCGGTTGAAGGTGAAGTAGTGGAAGGCCCATTGGATGAAGACGAGGACTCGGTTTTGGAAGCCGACGATGTACATGAGGTGGATGAAGAGCCAGGCTAGCCAGGCCATGAGTCCGGTGAAACGGATGGAGCCGAAGTCGGCGACGGCGGAGGCGCGGCCGATTACGGCGAGGCTGCCTTTGTCCCAGTAGCGGAAGGGGCCGGGGGTTTGGTTTTGGAGGCGCCCGGTGATGGCTCGGGCGGCGTATTGGCCCATTTGCATGGCGGCGGGAGCGACGCCGGGAACGGGTTTGCCGTCTTGGGTGAGTGAGGCGAGATCGCCGATGGCGAAGATGCTGGGGTGCGAAGCAACGGTGAGATCGGGGTTGACGAGGATGCGTCCGGCACGGTCGAGGGGCACGCCTGTGCGGTCGGCGAGGAGACGGCCAATCGGGGAGGCTTGGACTCCGGCGGCCCAGAAGACCGTTTTGGCGGGGATGTGTTCGGGGCCCGATGGGGTTTCGACGGAGACACCATCAGCATCGATGGCGGTTACCTTCACACGGGTGCGAGTGCGAACGGAGAGGGCGATGAGGGACTTTTCGGCGGCGGCGGAGAGTTCGGCGGGATAGACGGAAAGGACACGGTCGCCGGCATCGAGGAGGAGGATTTCGGCCTCTTCGGGGCGGATGCGACGGAACTCTTCGCGGAGGGTTTTGTTGGCGATTTCGCCGATTGCGCCGGCGAGTTCGACGCCTGTGGGTCCGGCGCCGACGATGACGAAGCGAAGCCATTGGCGGCGGAGACTGGCGTCGGGCTCCATTTCGGCGGCTTCGAAGGCGTAGAGCATGCGGCGGCGCATTTCGGTGGCATCTTCGAGCGTTTTGAGGCCGGGGGCGAACTGCTCCCACTGGGGATTGCCGAAGTAGCTGTGCGTGGCACCGGTGGCCACGATCAGGGAGTCGTAGGGGACCTGGCGGCCTGTGGCGAGGGTAACGGTGCGGGCGCCGGGGTCGATGTCGCGGACATCGCCGAGGAGGACTTCGGCGTTGGGCTGATTGCGGAGCGCGGCGCGGATGGGGGAGGCGATGTCGCCGGGGGAGAGGCCACCGGTTGCCACCTGGTAGAGGAGTGGCTGGAAGAGGTGGAAGTTGCGCTTGTCGATGATGGTGATGTCGACGGGAGCGCGGCGGAGGGCTTGGGCGGCGTAAAGGCCCCCGAAGCCGCCGCCAATGATGACGACACGGTGACGGGTCATGCTTCGCGGTCCAGGCCCATGCGTTTGAGGAGGAGGAATTCGGTTACGTTTTCGGTGGTGATCATGCCGAGGAGTTTGCCTTCCTGCATGACGAGCATGCAGTTGCCGGATTGAGCGAGCATGGGCATGGCGTCGGAGAGCGGGGAATCGGGGTTGAGGGCCCAGAATTCGCGATCCATGACACTGGCGACGTAGGCATCGGGGCCTTCCTGAGCCATGGCGCGGAGCAGGGCGCCGCGGCCGAGGAGGCCGAGGACCTGATCGCCGAGCATGACGGGGAAATCCTGCTGGGATGTGGAGAGGAGCAGGTTGGCGGCGTCGCGGATGGTGTCGCCATGGGAGAGGGTGCGGTAGTCGGTGATCATGGCCATGCGCACGGGAACGCCTTCGAGAAGGGCACGTCCGATGACGGCAGCATTTTCCTGAACCGCGCCGAGGTAGACGAAGAAGGCGACGAAGACGAGGAGGAAATTGGCGCTGATGAGGCCATAGAGTCCCATGAGGATGGCGAGGACGCGTCCGGCGCGGGCGGCTGTTTCGGTTGCCGCGGTTTCGCCGCGTTTGAGGGCGAGCATGGCGCGGAGGATGCGGCCGCCATCCATGGGGAAGGCAGGGAGGAGATTGAAGAGGGCGAGGACGATGTTGCCGGCGGCGATCTGGCCGATGAGGTCGCCGGATTTGCGGGCGAAGATCTTCTCCAGATCGATGGTGCCGTTGAGGGCGGCGGCTGTGCCGAGGAGGGCCGCGGCGATGATGATGTTGACGACGGGGCCGGCGAGGGCGATCCAGAGTTCCTCGCGGGGTTTGGGATTGCGTTCAAGGCGGGCGACGCCGCCGATGGGGAACATGACGATCTCTTCGGTGCCGATGCCGTAGCGGCGAGAGACGAGGGCGTGGCCGAGTTCGTGGAGGAGGACGGAAGCAAAGAGAGCCAGGACGTAGATGGCGGCTTCCGCGCCAGAAGGGCCTTCCAGGCCGACTGCGATGAGGAAGACGACGAGCAGAACGAAAGTGAAGTGGAAGCGAACAGGGACTCCGAATATACGGATGGAAAGAACGCTTCCGGGAGTGGCGCGGGAAGATTGAGATCGGTCCACGGCGGCTATGGACACGATAACACTAATCAGAGGGCCTGCAATTTGCCTTGCCAGGGCTTCTGCGCACCGAGCGAGGTATGAAAGCCGTAGAAACTGACGGCGGCGAGAAGGGCGGCGAAGAAGAAGCCGAAGCCTGCGTACCAGAGCGAGGTATCGAGGGTGCCGGGGTTGAGCCAGATGGAGAAGAAGAAGAGCATGTAGGTGGCGAGGGCGAGGAGGCCGTAGCGGGCGAGGCAAATGACTCCGGTTGCGGCCTGGATGGCTGTGGCCACAAGCAGGGGGACGGAACTGGCGTAGGTAACGGATAGATAAGCAAACGAAAGAAGGGCGGTGAGGAGGGCGGCGGCCCACGGGCGGCGGAGAGGGATATAGGCGAGGGAGAAGATGAGGGCAATAAAGATGGCGGTGTAGACGGCCATTGGGATGAAGGTGAGGAGATTGGACAGGAGTTCCTGCCAGTTGGTGGGGGGTGCGATGGCCAGGGGCGGGACAGGGCTGTACAAGGCTTCGACGCGAATGCCGAGGTTGGCGATGAGGGCATGGCCCATCAGGCCGAGGCAGCCACCGACGAGGAGGTCGCGGCCTACCATGGGATCGCGGGGATCGCCGGAGAGAAGGCGGGTCCAGCCGACCAGGAGATTGGGCCAGTAACGGCGAATGTAGGGTTCGAGGGCGAGGTAGCCGACCCAGGCGAAGGCGGCGTACAGGAGACTGAACGCGGCGATGCCGCGGAGGATGGCAAAACCCGGGAGTCCGGAAACGAGGTGGGCCGCGAAGAGGCGGCTACCTCCCGCGCACACAAAGATGGCGATGCCCAGGCGGAATGCGCCTCTGCGATCGGCGCGGCCGAGGCGGAGATTGTGCCTGGCGAGGAAGAGCGCAACGACGATGAACAGGGAGATCAAGGCGAGTTCGAAGATACCGGAGAGGCCGCCGCTGATATCGGCGCGGTTGGACTGGCGGCGTTCGGACCCATCCCAAGGGAAGCCAATGTGGAACCAGACGACGCGGGATTGATTGGCGGCGGCTTCGATACGGAGGGGGATTGCAGGGTGATCGGGATGGGGGCCGGTCCAGGCGACGCGGGTGGCGGCGTAGTGGGGGGGAGTCTGTTCGGGACTGGCGGGTGTGAAGCGATCCAGGGATAGGCCGGCGGCGATGAAGAGGGGACGCCAGTCGATGGTGGCGGGCTGCAACGTCGATTTGGGGTCGGGGACGGCGCTGAATTCGATGAGGCGACCGTTGGGGTCGAACAGGACGTGAGCCATGCCGGGCACCGACTCCGGGGGATTGTCTATGTTGACGAAGCCATACGGGTCGGCGGCCAGGTATTGGGGGCTTTGGCGATACCAGAAGAAGAAAGTGAGCGGCTGGCCGGTGCGGATGTTGGGCCAGAACTCGGCGGTGCGCTGATTGCGGAGGAGGTGCTCCCAATAGGAGAGCTCGGCGGTGTAGGAATAGAAGCGATCGGCAGGGGGCGTGGTGTAGCCGAGGGATTGGATGAGTTCAGAGGCGCGGTCGGCCAGCACTTCGGGGGATTTGCGCAGCGGGACGACGGTGTGAACGTGGGCGGGGCTGGGATTGGCGAGGAGGAACCAGATGGCCGCCCAGGAGATGGCGAGGAAAGCGAGGGCGACGGGGAAGCGGAGACTGCCGGTTCTGGCGGTGGCAGCGACCATCTCAGGGGAAGGGGTTTCGCCGGCGGCCATGGCGGCAAGGAGGGGATCGCCCCCGGGGAGAGCGAGTCCAACCTGAGAAGCCGATGGCGGGCGGTTTTGCGGGTCTTTTTCGAGACAGCGGAGGATGACGCGCTCGGCGATGGGATCGATGTCTTTGACGTGGGTGGATGGAGTGGATGGCTGGGAGGATTGGTGAAGGGATTGAAACTCGCGCCAGGTTTCGGCCTCGAAGGTGCGCCGGCCGGTGAAGATTTCGTACAGGACGAGGCCAAGGGCGTAGATGTCGCTGCGGGCAGTGGCTTCGCGGCCGGAAAGCTGTTCGGGGGACATGTAGGCGGGAGTGCCGGCGAGGGCTTCGGGGCCGCGCACTTCGCCGTGAAGGACGGCGAGGCCGAAGTCGGTGATACGGGCTTTGCCGCGGCCGTCGATCATGATGTTGGCAGGCTTGAGGTCGCGGTGGAGGACGCCCTGATCGTGGGCGGCGGCGAGTCCGGCGCAGATTTCACGGCCGATTTGTGTGGCCTTGTCACCGGGGAGCCGGCCGATGCGGCGGAGGAGCGAGGCCAGGTCTTCGCCATCGATGAATTCCATGGAGAGGAAATGCTGCCCGTGCTCTTCGCCGATGTCGTAGACGCGGCAAACAGCAGGGTGAGCCACCTGGCGGGCAATGCGGACTTCGTTGTGGAAACGGGCTAGTGCGGCGGGATCGAGAGAGGCGGAGAGCGGGAGGAATTTGAGGGCAACGATCTGGCGGAGTTTGAGGTCTTCGGCCTTGTAGACCTCTCCCATGCCGCCCTGGCCGAGGAGATTCAGGATGCGATAGCGGCCGGCGTGGAGCATGGCGCCGGGTACGAAACGGCCTTCGAGGGATGCCTGGGGCGGAGGAGGCGGCGAAGAGGCCGCGGGGCGGGTGGCATCGCCGGGGGGATTGGGGGTCATGGAATCCCCAATATGTTACATCAGGATGCGGTCAGTGTAGAGTAACTTGCGGCTGTTCAGTTTCCTGGAGGAGGTCGAGAAACGCTTGGGCGGCGCGGTTGAGGCGTTTCTTGCGGGAGTAGATGATGCCGAGGGGGCGGATGAGGCCGGGGGCTTCGAGGGGGATGCCTACCAGGCGGCCTTCGGCGATCTCGCCGCGCATCATGCGGGCCGGCACAATGCTCACGCAATTGCCGAGCGAGAGTGCTTCCTTCACCATGGGGATGGAATCGAAGTGCTTCGATACCTTCACCGCTACGCTGTTGTCTTTGAGGAAGCGATCGACATCCTTGCGGATGGGGAGTTCCGGATCGAAGGCGATGAATTCCATGCCGTCGAGGTCGTTGGGCTGGACCTTGGTGAGCAGGGCGATGGGGTGGGAAGGAGCGGCGGCGACCACCATTTCCTCTTCGCGCCAGGGCAGGACGGAGATGTCCTTGCCTGCATTGGGATAGCTCACCAGGCCGAGATCGGCTTTGTCGCCGCGGATGGACTCGTAGACCTTTTCGGGGCGGACGTACTCGACTTCGAGGGTGGCTTGGGGGAAGCGCTGGGCGAAGAGGGATTCGAGGCGGGACATTTCGACGAGGCCGACGGAGAAGATGGAGGCCACGCGGACGGTGCCGACGACCGCGGTTTTGAGCTGGCTGATGGCGTTTTGAAACTCCTCGCTGCGGCGGAGGAGATCGCGGCAGAGGGCGAGGTAGAGATGGCCCGCTTCGGTGAGCTGGATGGGGCGATGGGAGCGGTCAATCAAATCCATGCCGACGACGCGCTCGAGCTCCTGGATATGCTGGCTGGCGGCGCTTTGGCTGATGTCATTGAGGGCGGCGCCACGGCTGAGACTGCCGGTTTCGGCGATGTCTCGAAACAACTTCTGGTGAAAGAAGTCCACAGAGGCACACTACCATAAGATTGCCTTATTTAGCAATCAGTGATTCAGAGAAAGTGCTTATCTTGCTGACGAATTGGAGCGCGAGGTGACCGTTGGAATCGATATCGCGGGTGCCATCGAGGACGAGGCCGGCGAACTGGCGGGTGGGTTCGACGTAGATGCAACGCATGGGCTCGACGGTGTCGTGGTATTGGGAGCGGACGGAGAACTCGTTGCGGCCGCGCTCGCGCTGGTCGCGGAAGACGCGGCGGTCGAGGCAGATAGGGTTGGAAGCTTCGATGTAGATGCCGGCGCAATAGAGGGGCCGGATGGCGTCCCAGTAAAGAGAAAAGAGGCCTTCGACGATCAAGTAGCCATGGGGCTCGAGACGCACGGATTCCGGTTTACGGGTATGGCGGGCGAAATCGTAGATGGGGTGATCCACCGGCTGGCCGGCGCGGAGGCAGGAAAGATGGTGAAAGAGCAAGTCATTGTCGATGGAAGCGGGTTCATCAAAGTTGACATGCGAACGTTCTTCGAGCGACAGGTGGTCGAGCGGGCGGTAGTAGGCATCGATGGGGAGGATGGAGGCCTGGAGGCGGTCAGCGAGCCAGGCAGCGAGGGTTCCTTTGCCGGCGCAGGACGGCCCGGCAATGGCGATGATGTGAAGCGGCGAGGACATGGGTTCCGCCTTAGATTAGCACTGTGGGGGAAAATGTGTCCGACAATATAACAGTGGGCTTTGCGATGCGTTCTACGATACCTTTCTTTTTCGCGGCGGTGGCCGCTTTGGGGCAGATCAACTTTCCGCCGGATGTGTACATCAGCCGTGTAGAGGTGGTGCAGACGGTGCAGGACGAGGGGCAGAATGTTCCATTGACGGCGGGGAAAGCGACGGCGGTACGGGCGTTTGTGAAGCAGGACGGGCGGCCGGAGAGCCTGATTGCGAACATCACGGTAGCGTTGCGGGGATTCCGGGGTGGAACGGAACTCAGCGGGTCGCCGGTGCGGGCGATCAACCCGGCGATCACGGCGCGGCCGGCGCCGGACCGGGCGATTGCCGAGCATTCGCAGAACTTCGTTTTACCTGCCGCCTGGACGGCAGCGGGTTCACTGGAGTTGCGGGCGGAATTGCGGTTGCCGGCGGGGGCAGTGGAAGTACCGGCGGACAACAACAACATGACGCGGCAGGTGGAATTTATCGCGCCGCCGTCGGCAGCGCCGGTGATTGCGTGGCTGCCGCTGTGTATCGGATCCAGTTGTGTTCAAGGAGGGGTGGCGTATCAGCGCATGGCGGAGCAATTGCTGCCGTTTTCCGATGGCACGCTGCGGTACGAAGACGTGGCTGCGCCTCCGGTGGTATGGAACCGGCCTCCGGTGGATGCGGCGAGTTCTGAGGCGTTGGTGGGGCACCTGAAGAAGTGGCTGCTGCTGGTGAGCGAATCGCCAGTGCCGGCGCATGCGCTGGCGGCGTGGCTCCCGAGGGGGACGAATACGGCGGCGCTTTCGGGTGGAGGCGCGGAAGCATTCTGGATTGTGGAGCAGGCGGAGACGGGGCTGAACGAACAATTGCTGGCCCGGCAATTGGCGGATGGTTACCGGATGCCGGCGGATGATCCGTGCGGGGCATATGTGCTGGATCCGGGATTCGATGTGGTCACGGGGCTGGTGCAACAGGGATCGAAGCTGGAGTTTGCGGGGCTGTGTCCCTCGGCGGGGGACGGCTTCTGGATATCGGCGGGGCTGGCGCACTATCTGGGGAATGGACTGCCGGCCTTCCGCGTTTCGAACAGCGCGGGCGGAAGCGGCCGGGTGCTGGTGTCCGGCACGGTGCGGGACGACGGATCGGTGGCGCTGACGGGGTTTCTGCGGGTTTCCTCGCGGGCCCGGACGACGTTGAGCGCGCAGTCGACGGGTTGGGTGATGCGGGTGGCGGATGGGGGAGGCACGCTGGATCACAACGTGGTGTTGCCCGCGGCTGGGCCGTTCACGGTGAGCGTGCCCACGGATGGGAATCTGACGAGCGTGGCGCTGCTGCGCGATGGCGCGGAAGTCGCGAGCGCGGCATCGACGAGCGGTGCACCGGCGCTGACGATTCTTTCGCCGGGAGCCGGGGAGACGTGGACGGGGAGCAATACACTGCGCTGGAGCGCGACGGATCCGGCGGGGCGGCTGCTGACGTACACGGTATCCTATAGCGCCGATGGCGGGACCACATGGACGCCACTGGGCGTGGATTTACAAGGGACGGAGCTGGCGGTTGACACGCAGTATCTGGCCGGGAGCGAGGCACGGTTCCGGGTAATCGTGTCGGCGGGGCTGGATCAAGGGCAGGTGGTGTCAGAGACGGTGACGCTGGGGAATCGTCCCGCGATGCAACTGACCGGGAGTTCGATTGAATTCGGGAGTGTGACCACGGGGCAACTTTCGGACCGCAGTCTGGTGGTACGGAACACAGGAACAGGCCGGCTGGTATTGGATGGGGTGACGGTGGACCGGGAGGTGTTCCGGCCGCTGCAGGCCGCGCCATTCCGGGTGCGTGCGGGGACCGAGCGGGGGTTACGAGTGCGGGTGGCGCCGCGGGCAGCGGGACAAGAGAGCGGGACATTGAATTTTACGGCCAATGATGAAGGGTTGACGGCGATGGCGGTGCCAATGCGGGCGACGGTGTTCGACCGGCCGGTGCCGAGCGGAACGGTGACGCCGGGGGCGTTGAATTTCGGCGACGTGCCGGTGAACCAGACGCGGGAATTGCCGGTAACGGTGAGTAATTCGGGGACGGCGCCGCTGACGGTGACGAACGTGTCGGTGCTGAACGCGAGGTTCACGGCGACGCCTGCATCCGCGTTCACGCTGAGTCCGGGAGCGACGCGGACGCTGCTGGTGCGATTCGCGCCGAATGCGGGAGGAGAGCAGTCGGGGTCGCTGAGCATCGCTTCGAACGATCCGGCGACGCCTTCGCTGAGGGTGGATTTACGTGGGACGGGGCAGGTGGTGCCGCAACCGCAGATTGATGTGAACCGGCTGTCGCTCGATTTTGGGAACGTGAACATCAACCAGGTGGGATCGCAGACGGTGGATGTGAGAAACGGAGGAAGCGGACCGCTGACGATTTCGGCGCTGACGGTATCGAATGCCGCGTTCGCGGTTTCAACGCCGGTGGTACCCGTGGGGGTGGCACCGGGAGCGACGCAAGTGATCTCGGTGCGCTTTACGCCGGCTTCGGTGGGAGCGCAGACGGGAACGCTGACGATCGCGAGCAACGATCCCTTGCGGCCACAGGTGACGCTAAACCTGAGCGGCACGGGGCAAGCGGCGATTGCCGCACCGACACCGCGGATCAGCTATGTACATCCCGCCACATTGGGGGCCGGATCGCCGAGCTTCACAATGACGGTGAACGGGACGAATTTCCTGTCGAGCACACAGGCGGAGTGGAACGGAGTGTCGCTGGTAACGCGGTTCCTGTCGAACACGCAGTTGCGGGTGACGGTTCCGGCGACGACGGTGGCGGCGCCACACACGGGTGTGGTGACGGTATCGAATCCGCTGCCGGGAGGGCGGTCGAACGGACTGAGTGTATTTGTAGAGCCGCCGGGGCCGAGCGCACGGATTGTGAATGTGGACACGGGCGGGTGTCCGACGGTGGTTCACACGGTGACGGTTGCCGATTCGTTGTTCCTGCCGATTACCTCGCTGGATGGAAGCCGGGTGACGTGTTCGGAAGACGGAGCGGCGTTGGCGGGCAATTTATGCAACCTGACGAGTGCCGGAAACCGGCTATCGACGCTGATGATTCTGCATGCGTCGGTGAGCATTACGGACCCGGCGAAGCAATTTTTGGATTTGGGGAGTTTGCAGCGGTTCGCACGGAAGTACATTCAACAGACTGACGATTTAGACCGGATCGCGATTGTGCAGATGGATACGGCTGTGCGGTTGCGGGTAGATTTCCGGGACGCGGAGAATCGGGATGCACTGTACGACCAGGTGAATCTGTTTCTGCAGCCGCAGGGCGCACTGGCGGCGCTGTTTGACTCGATACAAGAAGGGGTTCGCCAATTACAGACGCAGACGAACCGGCGCAAGGCGATTATCGTGTTCACGGGGAGCAAGAACACATTCGATAACAACGGGCGGCGGGATCCGGATGCGTTTTCGCAGTATCTGCAATCGACGGGGATACCGATTTACGTGGTGCCGATCGGGGATGTGCTGAAAGATCCGGAAGCACTGATTGAGTTGAACCAGTTGGCGCTGGATACGGGAGGGCAGCTGTTTGCGGAGCCAGGGACGGATCTGGAGCAGAGGATGGGGAATCTGGCGGCAACGCTGCGGAACCAGCGGATCATCAACTACACGACGGCGTTCCGGGATGGGCAACCGCACCAGTTGAAAGCGGTGTTGCTGGCTCCGGGGTCGGGGGCGCCGTTTACGACGGCGCGGAGTTATACGGGGTGCCGGTAGGGGGTGCAGGTAGGGGGTGCAGGTAGGGGGTTCAGGTGCGGATGGAAAAAGATGGGGATAGGCGCGACCCTATCCCCCCGTTTCTCGCCCACCATGATTTCCGGTAGGCTTTGATTGCACCTGGTTGTCTATCGGCGGCAGGATGTTGGGGCTTTAGGCGGGCGTTTGATACCATGCCAATGATGTCGATCCCAGTTACGCGGCGCACGTTCGCCCAAACCCTTCTCACCTTGCCGGTGGCAGCCTCGGCGGCCATCAACTCAAAGTTTCATGGCGTCATGGTTGGCGCGCAGAGCTACAGTTTCCGCGACCGGTCATTGGAAGACGCGATCAAAGCGATGCAGGAGATCGGTATCGGCTACTGCGAGTTGTTCAGCGGGCATTCGGAGCCGACGCTGGCCAACGGGCAGCGGATGAACCGGCAGGAACTGCGGATGTGGCGGAAGACGGTTTCGCTCGACCACTTCAAGAAGATCAAGGAGCAGTTCCAGAAGGCGGGCATTGTGCTATACGCCTACAATTACAGCTTCCGCGATGACTTCGACGACGATGAGATTACGCGCGGTTTCGATTTTGCCAAGGCGCTGGGAGTGAAGTGCCTGACGGCATCGGCGAATGTGAAGACGGCGAAGCGGATTGATCCGTTCGCGAAGAAGGCGAAGATCCGGGTGGGGATGCACAACCATTCGCGGATTGATCCCAACGAATTCGCCACGCCGGAGAGTTTCGCCGAGGCGAAGAAGGGGAACTCGCCGTTTATTGCGGTGAACCTGGACATCGGCCACTTCACGGCGGCGAACTTCGATCCGGTGTCGTTCCTCGCGGAGCATCACGCGGACATCGTGACGCTGCACATCAAGGACCGGAAGAAGGATCAGGGGGCGAACGTTCCTTTCGGGGAAGGCGATACCAAGATCAAGGAAGTGCTGACCGTGCTGAAGGAGAAGAAGTACGCGATTCCGGCGATGATTGAGTACGAATACAAGGGCGCGGAAACGGTCTCCGAGGTGAAGAAGTGCTTCGAATACTGCAAAAAGGCATTGGGCTAGGTTTTTTGTTGGCGGCATGCGCCTTCCCGCAGACTCGATTTGTGGGGAAGGCGCAATGGCTGGGCGGTGCGAAGGCGGTGGTGACGCACACCATCGACGATTCGACGAAGTTCGTTCCGGCGGCGGTGGATGCGATGGACGTGTACGGGATCAAGGCGACGATCTACGTCAGCACGGCATCGAAGTTGATGGATGAGTTGTGGCCGCGGCTGCGCAAGGCGGTGGCGGACGGGCACGAAATCGGGTCGCATTCGCGGACGCATCCGTGCAAGTGGCCGGACACGGAAGAATTCTGCGCGGGCGCGTATACGGACGCGGAGATTGTGGGGTCGCGGGACGACATTCTGAAGAACACGCCGCAGCCTCATGTATGGTCGTGGTGCTATCCGTGCGGCAACTGCGCGCGGTATCCGTTTATTCAGAAACGGATCGCGGCGGCGGGGTACCTGGTGGCGCGCAACTATCAGGATGAAGCGAAGAACGGGCATCTGATTCCGAATGTGAATACATTCGCGGCCAATGCGTTCGATGCGGCCTACACACAGGTGGTGCAGAAGAAGGGCGGGATTGCGCCGACGGGCAACGACGATCTGCCGGCGTTGAATGCGAAGTTCGATGAGGTGTATGCGGCGGGGCAGATTTATAACTTCATGTCGCATCCGCAGTGGCTGGAATACGGCGGGGAGGCATTTTACGAAGCGCACTTGCGGCATATCGGGAATCGTGACGATGTTTGGTATGTGCCGCTGGGTCCGCTGTATGCGTACCGGGATTTGCGGGAATCGGTGGAAGTGAAGACGCAAGGGAAGCGGTTTGTGCTGGGGACGAAGTTGGACCGCAAGGTGTACAACGGGAGCGTGACGCTGGAGTTTGCGGGAAAAGGGAAGCCCATGTTGGATGGGGTGGCGCTGCCGGAAAGGGCTCGTGGCACGGTGTTGGAGTGGAAGGGCGCGTGGTATCGGCGGGTGGGAGAGCGGGTATTTGTGACTGTGCCGCCGGCGGGTGTTTTGGAATTCCGCTGAAGCGCAGGCGGGGTTGAGATACAATTCCCCGCATGAAGCGCGGCTTGATTTCCGTATTGACATTGATGCTGCTGGTGGGGATTGTGGCCTACCGGCAGGTGGCGGTGACGGCATCGGAAGCGGACCCATCGACGTGGGGCGCGGCGGACCCGACATGGTCACCCGATGGAAAACAAATTGCCTTCACTTTGTTTGGAAGCATCTGGGTGGTGGATGCCGAGGGCGGCGATGCGCGGCAGGTGACGGCATCGGAGGGGTATCATGCGCATCCGGCGTGGTCACCGAAGGGGGACTTCATTGCCTTTATCAATGGGAGCGCGCCGGCGGGGAGACTGCCGAACATCAGCGGGCGGGTGAAATTGGTGCAGGTATCGAGCGGGGTGGAACGGGACGTGGCGACTCCCTTCCCTTCCGCGGGCACGATTGCTTGGGATCCCGATGGCGAACGAGTGGTGGTGGGATTGATGGTTCCGAACCAGGGCGCGTTTTTGCATGAGATTCCGATTCGGGGAGGGAATGCGCGGCAGTTGCAATCGATGCCGCAGCGGCAGGGCGTGGGGAACTGGCTGGACGCGGCGTATGCACGGGATGGGCGGGAGATTTTCTTTACGGGGACGCGGCGGGAATCGGCTCAAGTGTGGTCGTTGCCGTCGGGTTCGCCGCCGATTGCGGTGCAGTTGCCGTTGACCGCGTACAAGCCGGGGGACATTGCGCAGTTGCATTCGTTGAGCGCGACGCCGGGTGGGGATGTTGTGTACTCGGCGGATATGACGAATGGCAAGGGCGACTATGAGCTGTACCGGGTGGGGCGCAATGGCGGCGTGCCGGTGAACCTGACGAACTCGGTGCGCGATGAATTTTCACCGGCGGTGTCGCCGGATGGGAAGTGGATCGCGCATGTGTCGAATCATCTGGGGAATCTGGACATCTTTCTGATGCCGGTGGCGGGCGGAACGAAGAAGCATGTGAAGTTGGGCAAGCTGCAGTTCAAGAATGCGTCGGGGCGTGTGCGCGTGAAGACCGTGGATGAGAATGGCACGGCGGTGCCGGTGCGGCTGTATGTGAAGGCATCGGATGGGAAGGCGTATGCTCCACAGGGCGTGCCGGTGTATTACTACCAACTGGATCCGGGTTCGATGCGCGAAGGGTTCTATTTGACCAGCGGGGAAGATGAGTTTGTGGCTCCGGCGGGGCGGCTGCAACTGGCGGCGTTGAAGGGCGTGGAGTACAAGATCGCCGAGAGCACGGTGGATGTGCCGGCGAACGATGTGGCGACGGTGACCGTGCGGCTGGAGCGGTGGACGAACTGGGCTGTACGCGGGTGGTACACGGGGGAGAATCATTTCCATGCCAACTACAACGGGAGCTATTACCTGAAGCAGAAGGACGCGCTGCAATGGCTGGAAGCGGAAGATCTGAATACGGCGAACATGATTGTGGCGAATAGTGAAGGGGCGTTCGTGCACGATAAGGAATTCTTCCGTGGAGCGGTGGATCCGGTGTCGAAGCCGACGTATGTTTTGTACTGGAGCCAGGAGTATCGCAATTCGAGTCCGCTGGGGCACATGGCGTTTCTCAATTTGAAGCGGCAGGTGCCGCCGTCGTTCACGAGCGTGATCGGGAGCCGGTCTTCGTTCGATTACCCGTTGAATACGATGGCGGCGCTGGCAGCAAAGCAGCAGGGCGGCGTGGTGAGTTATGTGCATCCGATCACGCAGCCGATCGGGGATCCGTTTGATACATCGCTGGGTGCAAAGGAGGCTCCGTTGACAGCGGCGTTGGGGGCGATGGATGCGATCGACATTCTGCCGTATGGGCCGCGGGCTTACGAGATGTGGTACCGGCTGCTGAACGCCGGGTTCCGGATCGCGCCGGGAGCGGGGACGGACGTGTTCACGAACTGGCGGGGGATTAATAGCGTGCCGGGCGGGGCTCGGCAGTATGTGGAGCTGAGCGGGCCGATGGATTGGAATCGCTGGCTGGCGCGGTATAAAGAGGGACGCGCTTTTGTGACGAATGCTCCGTTGCTGAAGTTCGAAGTGAATGGGAAGCCGATGGGATCGGTGATTGAAGTCGCGAAGGGGCAACCGTACACGGCAAGGATTGCGGCGGAAGTTTCCTCGCGCGTGCCGGTGGATTTGCTGGAAGTAGTGCAGAACGGGCAGGTGATCGCATCGACGGCGGGGACGCGGATTGAGAAGGAAGTGCAAGTGGAGGCGAGCAGTTGGCTGGCGGTGCGGGTATCGGGACCGGCGGCGCGCGGGGTGCCGTATGCGATTCCGCGGGCGCATTCGGCTCCGGTGTATGTGCAGGTGGGTGGGCAGGCGGTGTTGGTGCGCGAGGATGTGGAGTTGATGCTGCGCTGGACCGACAGGTTGTGGCGGCTGCTGGAGGAGCGGAACAACTTCGGACCGGCGGTGAACAAGGCTGCGGCGCGGGCGATGTTCGACCGCGGGCTGGCGCACTACAAAGCCAAGCTGGCCGTTATTGGAGGAAGCGGTAGACCGTAGTGGACTGATACTTCTGCCCGGGCTTCAGGACGACGGACGGGAAATCGGGTTTATTTGGGGAATCGGGGAAGTGCTGGGTTTCGAGACAGAAGCCGTAGCGCTGGTTGTAGACGTGGCCGCCTTTGCCCTTGTTGGAACCGTCGAGGAAATTGCCGCTGTAGAACTGGATACCGGGCTCGGTGGTGAGGACCTCCATGGTGCGGTGGCCGTTCGGACCGACGACGCGCGCGGCTAGAGCGAGCGCACCGCCGCCGCTGTTGAGCACGTAGTTGTGGTCGTAGCCTTTGCCGTTGACCATCTGCGGATCGTCCTGCATGATGCGCGAGCCGATGGGTTTGGATTCGGTGAAATCGAAGGGCGTGCCGGCCACGGGGCGAAGCTCGCCGGTGGGGATGAGGCCTTTGTCGACGGGCGTGAAGCGGTCGGCGAGGATCTGGATGCTGTGGCCGAGGATGTCGCCTTCGCCTGCGCCGGCGAGGTTGAAGTAGGTGTGATTGGTGAGGTTGACGACGGTGTCTTTATCGGTGGTAGCAGTGTATTCGAGTTTGAGTTCGTTGGCGTTGGTGAGCGTGTAGCGGACGGTGGCGGTGAGGTCGCCGGGATAGCCTTCCTCGCCGTCTTTGCTGGTGTAGGTGAGTTCCAGGGCGGGCTCCTCGCCGGGTATTTCCTTAGGAGCCCAGACGACCTTGTCGAAGCCTTTGAGGCCGCCGTGGAGGGCGTGGCCGTTGTTGTTGGCGGCTAGTTTATACTCCTTGCCGTTGAGCTTGAAGGCGGCGTTTCCGATGCGGTTGCCGTAGCGTCCGATGAGGGCTCCGAAGTAGGGGTGTTCGCCGAGGTAGCCGTCGAGGGTATCGAAGCCGAGGACGACGTCGGTGGTTTTTCCGGGGCCGTTGGGGAGGCGGATGGCTTGGACGATGCCGCCGTAGGTGAGGATGGCGACTTCCATGCCGGCGGTGTTGCGGAGGGTGTAGCGCTCAACGATTTCGCCGGTCTTGGATTTGCCGAAGGGCTCCTTGATGAGGTTGGCGGTGGGGGGCTTGTTTTCGGGGGCGGAGCATGCGGCGAGGACGAGGAGGGGGAGAACAACGAGGTAGGTAGAGCGCATAGATAGGAGTGTAGCGGATTGGGGAGTAGAATCAGTCCAAGGGAGCGAGCGCAGTTGGTTTGCCAGACGGGCGGGATGGAATCACTTAGTCGATGTGCGCGCCGATTTCCCACATGCGGACAGTGTCGGGGTCTTCACGGTGTTCAACATCAGCGGCAAGAAATACCGGCTGATTTCCGTGATCAAGTACCGCTGGCAGATCATCTACATCCGGCATATCCTGACACATGCCGAGTACGACAGGGAGCAATGGAAACAATGAGCACTACTGTTCTCGATGCACGTCGATACCGTGAATTACTCGATGTGACCTTGCCTGTCGCTATCCGAACGAAGGCAGAGCATCGCCGCTTGCTCGATGCGGCGGCATCTCTCATGGAAAAACCGGAAGACGCGATTACCGAGGAAGAGGGAAGGCTGCTTGAAATGCTCAGCATATTGATTGAGGAGTACGAGAGCCGTGTCCATCCGTTGCCGAAGTCCGAACCACACAAGATGCTCGCTTTTCTACTCAGTGAGAAAAAGATGAAACCGAGCGATCTATGGGGGATATTACCGAAGAGCCGGGTGTCCGAGATTCTGAGCGGCAAGCGGAGTATTAGCAAAGCGCAGGCCAAACAAATAGCGGAGTTACTACGGGTGCCCGTTGAGTTGTTTCTATAAACCGAGCTTCACTTGCGACCGGGCCAGCGGGTCCATTCGAGGCCGGGGGTGTCGGTGCGGAATTGGACGAGGCGTTTCTGGTCGGCGTCGGTGACGTAGACGGTTTTACCGTCGGGGCCGCCGAAGCAGAGGTTGGTGGGGCTCTTGCCGAGGACGTCGATTTCGCGGAGGACTTTGCCTTCCGGGCTCACGACGACAACCGTGCCTTTACCGTGACGGGTGATGTAGAGGTTGCCGTGGATGTCACTGCGCATGCCGTCGAAGCCGAAGTCGGGGAAGGCGATGAGGAGGCGCTTGTTGGCGATGTCGCCGTTTTTCTGAATGTCGAAGACCCAGACGTTGCGCTGCTTGCTTTCGTTGACGTAGAGCTTGCGTCCGTCGGGGCTGACTTCGATGCCGTTGGTGGTGCCCATGTCCGTGGCGATGCGTTTGATGCGGCCCTTGGTGTCGATGCGCCAGAGCTGGCCGGTGCCGTCGGCCCACTTGGGGTCGCTGGCGTAGAGAGTGCCCGTGGAAGTGATGGCGATGTCGTTGGGCTGATTCATGGTGGGCTCGTGAGCGAACACTTTGAATTGGCGCGTGCGGGTGTCGATTAGGAGGATGTTGTGATTGGTGTAGTCGGCGGCGAACATGCGGCCGCGGCGATCGAAGCGAATGCCGTTGGCGAGCGAGCCTTGGGTGAACTCGAGGAAGACTTCGGCTTTGCCATCGGGGGTGACTTTGCCGATGGTGGGTTTGCGGGCGAAGCTGACGGCGTAGATGTTGCCGTCGCGGTCGACGGCGGGTCCTTCGATTTCGGCGGTGAAGGAACCGGCGGCTGTGAGGGGCGTGGCTTTCCAGAGATCCTGGGCGGGGGCGGTGAGCGCGAGGGAGAGCATGAGGGTGTACCGAAGCATAGGGGTCAGAAGCCCAGACTAGCAGACGGGATACAATGAAAGAGAAATCCCCCTCTGGAACACAAGCATTTGAAAGTCGGTTTTGTCAGTCTCGGTTGCCCGAAGAATCTCGTCGATTCGGAAGTGATGATGGGGCAGCTTGCCGCACATGGTCACGAACTCACGGCGAAGCCCGATGAAGCGGACGTGATCGTTGTGAACACGTGCAGCTTCATCGATCCAGCCAAACAGGAATCTGTGGAAACGATCCTGGAAATGGCGGAGTACAAGAAGACGGGCGTGGCGAAGAAGCTGATTGTCGCCGGATGCCTGGTGGAGCGCTACCGGAACGATATCCAGAAGGATATTCCGGAAGTGGACCACGTGATCGGGACGAATGAGATCGAAACCATTGCGTCGTTATGCGGTCCGGTGGATGAGGCAGTAGAGGCGAATCCGCTGGCACCGTATCTGTATCACGATCTGACGCCGCGGCTGCAGGCGACACCACGACACTATGCGTATATCAAGATCGCCGAAGGGTGCGATCATCCGTGCTCGTTCTGCATCATTCCGCAGTTTCGTGGGGCGTTTCGCAGCCGGCGGTTTGAATCGGTGATTGCCGAGGCGACGCGGTTGTTTTCGCAAGGCGTACGGGAGATCAACCTCATCGGGCAAGACACGACCTGCTATGGCGAGGATCTGGGGTTGAAGGACGGACTGGCGCTGCTGCTGGAGCGGCTGGCGCAGATTGAGACGCCGCAGGAGAAGTGGATCCGGTTCCTGTATGCGTATCCGAACCGGGTGACGCAGAAGCTGCTGGACACGATTGCGGAGTGGCCGTCACTGGTGAAGTACATCGACATGCCGCTGCAACATGCGAGCGCGAATGTGTTGAAGCGGATGAAGCGCGGAGCGAATGGCGATATTTTCCTGAAGCTGCTGGAGCGCATCCGGAAGACGATTCCGGGGGTGGCGATCCGCACCAGTTTCATCGTGGGTTTCCCGGGCGAGACGGAGCAGGATTTCGAGGAACTGTGCGCGTTTGTGAAAGCGGCCGAATTGGATCGCGTGGGCGTGTTCACGTATTCCGATGAAGAGACGAGCAAGAGCTTCCATCTGGACGGCAAGGTGGACAAACGCACGATCCACAACCGCAAGCGGAAGCTGATGGCCGTGCAGCGGCGGATTTCGGCGGCGCGGAACAAGAAGATGATCGGGCAGGAAGTGGAAGTGCTGCTGGAAGGACCGTCACAAGAGACGGAGATGTTGTGGGAAGCGCGGATGCGCTCGCAGGCGCCGGAAATCGACGGTGTGTGCTACATCAACGACGACAACGGGACGGTGATGAAGCCCGGACAGATACGGCGGATGGTGATCGGCGAAGCGCACGATTACGATCTGATCGGCGGATTGGTGGATGAAGCCCCGAAGGATGTGAAAGTAGCGAGCGGGCCGTTGTTCCCGATTCTGAAAAGTTCTCCGGAGGCAACCCGGCAAAGGTTATGAAGTGTCCGAATTGCAAGAAGGAAGTGAAGTTCGGCGAGGCGTTCATGCCGTTCTGTTCGGAGCGATGCAAGCTGATTGATTTAGGCGATTGGGCGAGTGAGAAGTATGTCATCTCGACGCCGATTTCCGTAACGCCGGACGCCATGCAGGATGAAGAGTAACCCGCTGGCCACGGTGGTGGCGACCTGGTTTGGATGCGGATTCGCACCGAAGGCGCCGGGCACGGTGGGAGCATTGGGAGCACTGCCGTTTGCGTGGCTATGGTTGTATAGCGTGCAGGGGCCGCCGTGGTGGATTCTGCTTCCGGTGGTGTTGTTGACGGGGCCGGGGATCTGGGCGGCGAATGTGGTGGCGACGGAACGGAAGCTGGACGATCCACAAATCGTCGTCGTGGATGAGGTATTAGGCACATGGATCGCCATTGCGGGCGCAACTGTGCTGAACTGGAAGAGTATCGCACTGGCATTCCTTTTGTTCCGGTTGTTCGACATCTGGAAGCCGCAACCGGTGCGAATGCTGGAGGGTTTACACGGCGGATTCGGAATCATTGCCGATGACCTGATGGCGGGAGTATATGCGGCGGTTGTCTTATTTTTAGCGGGATGGTTCAATCTGTACTAAGCATGGCAATCTTCAAAGATGCAGATCGGCCCGAAATCAGCATGGTGAGCCCGACGGCTGCCATACCTGGCGGGGAATTTCAGATTCGGGGCAGGAATTTCGCGCGTGCGGACCGGCCGCGGGTGCTGTTTGGCGACGTGTTGGCGCCGGTGGTCATCGGGTCGAACTCGTATGTCATCGCGAAGGTGCCGGATGGCGCGGCGGTAGGGAAGATGGTGGTGGAAAGCGGGATGCAGGCAAGCACGGTGTGGCAGTGCGGCATTGGGGTACAGGTTGCCGACAGTATGCATCCGGTGGCCAACCCGGCGGTAGACACCTTCGGGAACATCTACGCGACGTTCAGCGGATCGCGCGGGCAGAAGACTCCGGTGTCGGTGTATCGCATCGATATGAACTACGATGTGAAGCCGCTGGTGACGGACATGATGAACGCGACGGGGCTGGCCTTCGATCGCGATGGAATGCTGTACGTGAGCAGCCGTTACGACGGGATTGTGTACCAGGTGGCGCAGAACGGATCGATGTCGGTGTACGTGGAAGGCATGGGCGTGGCCACGGGACTGGCGTTTGACCAGGACGACAATCTCTATGTGGGCGACCGGAGCGGAACGATTTTCAAGATCAGCAGGCAGCGGCAGATCTACGTATTCTGCACCATGGAGCCGTCGATTGCGGCTTATCATCTGGCGTTCGGGCCGGACGGGAATCTGTTTGTGACGGGGCCGACAACATCGAGCTACGACGCGGTGCACCGGATCACGCCGGCGGGCGAATCAGAGGTGTACTTCCGGGGGCTTGGCCGGCCGCAGGGATTGGCGTTCGACGCCGAGGGCAATCTGTATGTAGCGGCATCGATGGGCGGGCGGAAGGGCGTGGTGCGGATCGATCCTGACCGGCACGCGGAACTGTATCTATCGGGGCCGAACATCGTGGGTGTGGCGTTCACTCCGGCCAAGGCGATGGTAGTGGCAACGAACAACGCGCTGTATCGGGTGGATGTGGGGATTCGAGGATTGCTACCGGGCTAGGGGCGGACGGAACCAATACGATGGATGCGGCGATACTGGCGATCGGGTCGGAGATGCTCACTCCGCAGCGGGTGGATACGAACTCGCTGTACATGACGGACCACTTAAACGCACGAGGTGTAGAGGTGCTGTTCAAGATGGTGGTGGGCGATCAGCGGGAGCACCTGGTGCAGGCGATGCAATACGCACTGGACCGCGTGGATCTGCTGTTTGTTTCGGGCGGGCTGGGGCCGACTGAAGACGATTTGACGCGGGATGCCGTGGCGCAACTGTGCCAGCGGCCACTGGTGTTCAGCCAGGAGATTTGCGGATGGATTGAAGAGCGTTTCGCGCGGATGAAACGCACGATGGCGGAAGTGAACAAGCGCCAGGCTTACGTAGTGGAAGGGGCGCAGGTATTGCCGAATGACCGGGGGACGGCTCCGGGCCAGTGGGTGGAGCATGAAGGACGGCATATTGTGCTGTTGCCGGGGCCTCCACATGAACTGAAGGCGATGTTCGAAGGGCAGATTTTGCCGAAGCTCGATGGCTTGCTGCCGAAGCAGGTGATCCGGACGCGCTTTTACCGGGTGGCGGGGATGGGGGAGTCGGACCTGGACCAGTTGATTGCTCCGGTGTACAACAAATACACCAATCCGGCGACGACGATTCTGGCAGCGGCGGGAGATATTCAGATTCACTTGCGAGCGCGATGCAAGACGGAGGCGGAAGCCGAAGCGTTGCTGGCCGAGGTGGGGGATCCGATTGCGGAGCTTTTGGGTGACCGGATTTATTCGCGCAACGGCGACTCGCTGGAGGCGACAGTGGGGGTGATGCTGCGCGAGCGGGGGATGACGATTGCGGTGGCGGAAAGCTGCACGGGCGGCATGCTGGGGCAGAAGATCACGTCGGTAGCGGGAAGCTCGGATTACTTCGCCGGAGGATTCCTGACGTACACGTATGCGGCGAAGGAAGCACTGCTGGGGATCGACGCAGAGCTATTGCGAACGCATAAGGCGGTGAGCGAACCGGTGGCGAAGGCGATGGCGGAAGCGGCACGCCGGCTGGCTGGGGCGAGCATCGGGGTTTCGGTGACAGGAGTGGCGGGGCCGGGACAGGGAGAAGAGACTGCGCCGGTGGGTTCGATTTACGTTGGTGTGTCGGTGGATGGGGAGTGCAAAGTGCGGCACGTGCAGTTTGCGGGGGACCGGCACCGGATCCGGACGCTGGCCTGCCAGATTGCGATGGATGCGGTACGGCGGGTGATGTTGAGGGGTTAGTCTACAGTTTTTGCGGCGCTCCGCCGTTATAGTGGGAAACCTAATTCGGAGGATTCCCCCTTGTTCCCACGCCTGCTCTGCGCCTTTCTGCTGACGCTGCCGTTAGGCGCCGCAACGACCGTACTGTACAACGACAGTGTGGCTTCGCTGCCGGGAACGCAGGGGTGGCTGATCTACGGGGATAACAGCTTTGGCGCCGGGGCCACGCAGACGCTGGTTGCGGGTGGAACGCAGTTGGTGACGACCGGCGGAACGTCCGCCGGTTACGCGAACCGGCTGCCGTTCATCGGGACGCTGGTGAATGCGGGATTTCCGGTGCTGGACCGGAATGTTGGATTTGTGCTGCAGATGGAATTGCAGGTGAATTCGGAGTCGCATGGGAGCACCGACCGGGCTGGATTCAGCGTGATTCTGCTGAGTGAAGACAAGTTCGGGATTGAGCTGGGATTCTGGGCGGACGAGATCTGGGCGCAATCGGGAGCGGGGTTCACGCATGCGGAGGGAGTGAGCTTCGACACAACGGCGGCGCAGCGTCAGTACGAGTTGCTGATATTGGGTTCGACGTACCGATTGTCGGCGGATGGGACGGAGATTCTGACGGGTTCGCTGCGTGACTATTCGGGATTTGGAAGCCAGCCCTATACCTTGTCGCGTTTTCTCTTTCTGGGCGACGACACATCGAGCGCGGGGGCGGATGTCTTGCTGGGCCGAGTGGCGCTGGCGGATGTGCCGGAGCCGGCGACGGTGGGATTAGTGGGGACGGCAATGTTGCTGGCGGCGGTCCGGCGGCGAGGGAATTGATATTCTATCGGGGTGATGAAGCCCCGAATCCGGAACATTTTCGTGGTTGGTTGTTTGGGCCTGTGTGTAAGCTGCGGGCCTGAAGAGAAGGCCGCTGCGCCTAAGGCTGCGCCCGCGCCCGTGGTGAAACCGGCGGATGAATCGCGGCGGTTTCCGAAGGCGGAACTGACGGAGACACGGGTAGTGGATGATCATGCGATGGGGAAGGCATATCTGCCGGGGGGCACCGTGGCCTCGTATCGGAAGGGGCAATACGAGATGTTCCTGGTGAAGATGGCGGATGCGCAATCGGCGGCGATTGCGCTGCTCGATTGGAAGAAAGAACTGGCGGATGCGAAGCTGATACCGGCGTTTGGCGGGTATTTCGGCAAGGACGGCGGGCGGCCGGTGTTCGTGTTCACGAAAGGGGCTTGGGTAGCGGGTGTGGCGGGATTGAGTGAAAAAGAGGCGGATGCGAGGGCGAGGTTGCTGGCTTCGCAGATTTCGTTCTAGCTGGGTTCCACGCCAAGACGCAGCGCCGCCAAGTTCGCTAAGAGATCGCGGCCAAGGAATGAGATTGGATGGCTCCTGTGACGCTCGCGGTTGTGAGGTTGCCATGGGGTGTCAAGCGCGCAAAAACGGGCGTTTCGCGCGATGCATTGGGCCGTTCTGGGACTACGGCTCGCACGACACGCGTGTTCAGTCTTCCCAGACTGAACTGCGACCGGCCTGGAGGCCCGTCGCCACCTTGTTAGGGCTGCTTCAGGAAGCGGAGCGTGCTTTCGAGGGCGTCTAGCGTGATGTCGAGCAGTGGCTCACTGCGTCCGGCATGGCCCTGGGGGCCGATGACGAAGTCGTGATAGCCGTTGGCGTAGATCTCCATGCGTACTTTCTTGCCGGCTTTCTCCATGGCGTCGTGGAGCATGCGATCGACGTGGAGCAAGCCATCGGCGGTGCCGACCAGGATCAGTAGCGGAGTTTCGATGGGAGCGATGTTGGCGGAGGCCCGTTGCTCATCGTAGGTGGCTCCTTGCCAGCGGTTGTCTTTGGGGGCATCGGGCTTGGTGCGGGCGCCGAGGAAGCTGATCGGAGCGCCGGCGCCAAGGACGGCGGCTCGCAGTTTTTCGCGGCGGAGGAGATGCATCACGACGTCGCCGCCGAGACTCACACCATAGACGTGGACGCGGTTGGGATCGACGTAGGGGAGCGCTTTGATGTATTGAACAACAGCCTGGGCGTCGTCGGCGTAGGTGACGCGTGCGGGGTCTTCGGCTTCGCCGAGACGGTTGAAGTTCTGTCCTCCACGATAGTCGGAGACCACGGTGACGTAGCCTTCCTTGAGGAAGCGCTCGAAGACGGGGCTGCCGTCATCGCCGCGGGACCAGGTGACCAGCTTCTCCATGCCGCGCCCGCCGGGGGCTCCATGGAAGTGGATGAGCACGGGGAAGGGGCCGTTGCCTTTCGGTTTGCGGAGCGCGGCCGCCACGTATAGACCGTCCTTGGATTTGATGTAGAGCTTCTCGATGGGGGAAACGGATTCAGGGACGGTGTGGATGTATTTGTCGTGGGGCAGGACTTTGCCACCGGGGAATTCTTTGATCTCGCCGTGGAGGGCGAAGGAAAATAGAAGCAACAAGGATCCCATGGGTTCCATTCTAACCGCTGGCGGCTGAGGATAGCGTAAAATGAGGAGTTTGCCGTCCCCTTGCGCCACCGTAGTCATTCCCACCTTGCACGCGGGCCCGCCATTGGCTGAATGCCTGCGGAGCCTCGAAGGGCAAACGCGCACGGATTTCGAGGTTGTGGTGGTGGATAATAGCGGCACGGGACTGGTGCGGAAAGCCGGAGTGCCGCGCGGAGTGCGTGTCCTTGAGAATGCGGAAAACAAGGGCTACGGTGGCGCAATCAATCAGGCCGCGGCGCAATCTTCGTCCCCTTACGTTGCGGCATTGAACGATGATGCGGCTGTGAGTGAACCATGGCTGGCGTCGTTGGTGGCGGCGATGGAATCCGATGCCAAGGCGGGAATGTGCGCGAGCCGGGTGATACTGGCGGACCGGGGCGTGCTGGATTCGGCGGGAATGCTGTTGTGCCCGGATGGCAGCAGCAAGCAAAGAGGGCATCTGCGGAAGCCGGATGAGTTCGGGGCGGCGGAGGAAGTTTTCTTTCCGAGCGGATCGGCGGCGCTGTACCGGCGTGAGTTGTTTACCGAGACGGGCGGCTTTGACGAGGACTTCTTTCTGTACTGCGAGGACACGGACCTGGGGCTGCGGGCGCGGTGGGCGGGATGGAAGTGCCTTTATGTGCCGGAAGCCCGCGTTTTTCACCACTACTCGAAGACCGCAGGCAGGGTTTCACCGATGAAGGCTTTCTACGTGGAACGGAACCGGCTGTATGTGATGCGCAAGAACTTCCCGCCGCGGATGTGGCGGAAGGCGTGGTTCGCATCCATGGCGCGGTATTTCTGGCATGCGCGATTCCTGGGGCAGCCTTCGGCGGCAGGGGATTTTCTGCGGGAAGGAAACTCGTTCGGATCGGCGGTGACGTTGCTGCTGAAGGCTTGGGCCGCTTACTGGAAGGAGCGGGCAGCGCTCGACCGGAAGCGGGCGGTGACGATGCAGGCGGCACGGATCACGGCGGAGGAGTTCGAACAATACTGCCGGCGATTCGCCATTTCACCCAAAGAGGTGGCGGCGCTATGAGCTACGGTCCGCTGCTGATCATCGTGCCGGCGTACAACGAAGAGACGAACGTCGGGTACGTGGTGGAGGAAGTGCACCAGGTGATCGGCGATGTGCCGGTGCTGGTGTTGGACGATTGCTCAGCGGACGCAACGGCGGCGGTGGCGCGCCGGGCGGGAGCGCGGGTGCTGTCGATGCCCTGCCATTTGGGACTGGGCGGATGCGTGCAGGCTGGGTACCGGCTGGCGTTTGAGCTGGGCTTCGACTATGTGATCCGGCTGGATGGCGACGGGCAACACGATCCGCGGGACATTCCACAGATTTATGAAGCGCTGCGCGAATCGGGATGCCAGATGGTGATCGGGGCGCGGTTCGAAGAAAAGGAAGGGTTTCAAGCGAGCGGATTGCGGCGGTTGGGAATCCGGTTTTTCCGCACGATTTTGCGGCCGATATTGGGGCGTCCGGTGCATGATCCGACTTCCGGGTATGTGGGAGTGAACCGTGAAGCGCTGGCCCTCTTCAGCAGGAGTTTCCCACTGGAGTATCCTGAGATTGAGGCGCTCGTCGTGCTGCAGCGCCGTGCGTTCCGTTTTGTCGAAGTCCCTTGCCGGATGAGAAAGCGGCGCAGTGGCCGCAGCACCATTACTCCCCTGCGGTCGCTTTACTACATCATCCATGTCTTATTGGGCGTGTTTGTGAATATTTTGAAGTTTGAGCGTCATCGCTGGCGCCGTTGAAAGGAGCACCATGGACCGGCTATCGAATGTACTGACGATCTTCAGCCTGGGACTGATCCTGCTGGTGCTGAGCAGCCTGCGGCGGGCGCACATTCGCGTGGAGTACAGCGTGAGCTGGCTGGGCGCGGCGGTGGTGCTGCTGATCCTTTCGCGGTCTACGTCGGCATTGGGGTGGCTATCGGAAACGATGGGGATCCACAATCCGCCGCTGGCGCTGCTGCTGACGGTGTTTGCCGTGTTCTTATTTGTGTTCTACCGATTTTCCGTGATGGTTTCTAATTTGAAAGACGCCAACATCGCGCTGACTCAGCGCGTGGCGATTCTTGAATATTATCTGCGTTCGCATCATGAAAGTGACGAAGCATAAGGCGCCGGTACAATCCGAGGCGGTGGCAAGCGCGCCGGAGGGGAAGATCCCGAGCTGGATGTGGCTTGCGGGGATCCTGATCGCGTTGCTGGTGGCGCTGGAGATTTATTGGCCATCGATACGCGGGCCGTTTGTATTCGATGACGATTACCTGGCCTTTCGCGATCCAGGGTTTCTGGAGCGCGGGCTGCTGTCCTTGAATCCGTCGGTGCGTCCCTTTCTGCATTTGAGCTACTGGCTGAACCTGTACTTTTCGGGGCTTGAGGAGACCTTCAGCTATCATCTGTGGAACGTGCTTCTGCACGTTGCCAACAGCTTCCTGATGTATCTGGCGGTGGACAAACTGCTGGAGATGGCGGGTGAGGAGCGAGGGCGAAGCCGGATTCTGGCGGCATTCGCAGCGGCGGTGTTTCTGGTGCATCCGGTGCACACGGAAGCGGTGGCGTACATTGCGGGACGAAGCGAGTCATTCAGCCTGCTGTGGTTCCTGTCGGCATACGTTGTATTTCTCCATCGGCGGGAAGAAGGCATTGGGTGGATGGCGTCACTGGCAACGATGGTTTTGTTCGGGGCGGCATTTTTGAGCAAGGAGCATACCGCGGTGTTGCCGGCACTGCTGGTATTGACGGACGTGTGCTTCGGCAAGGACGGGGCAGTGGCGGGGGTGCGCCGCAACTGGCGGCTGTACGCTCCGATGGTGGCGATTGGGGCGGCGGGGGTGGCGCTGGTGGCGCGGGTTCTGATGCAGGCCACGACAGCCGGTTTCCGGATGAAGGATTTGCCGTGGCACGATTACTTCTACACGCAGTGGCGCGCCATCTGGATCTACCTGAAGCTGACGGTGCTTCCGGTGGGGCTGAACGCGGACTATTTTATTCCGATCTCCCGGTCGCCGTTGGACCACGGAGCGCTGTTCGGGCTGATTGGCCTGCTGGCGCTGGCGGGTGCTGCATTCTACTACCGGCGGCAGTTTCCGCTGGCGTTTTTCGGAATGCTGGTGTTCTTTCTGCTGCTGGCTCCGACGTCGTCGGTTGTGCCGATCAAGGATCCGGTGGCAGAGCGACGGCTGTATCTTCCGTTCCTCGGATTGCTGCTGGTGATGTGCGATCTGCTGCGGCGATGGAAGGTGTCGCGGACGATGCAGTACGCCACGATGGGCGTGGTGCTGGCGGTGCTGTCGATGCTGACCTATCAGCGCAGCGATGTGTGGAGCGATCCGATGAAGCTGTGGGCGGACACGGTGGAGAAGGGGCCGGACAATTCCCGGGCGCAATTCCAACTGGCGATGGTGCACTACACGCGGGGAGAATGCGATGTGGCGGTAGAGCGCTTTGCGGCGGCGGAGCGGACGAGCACGAAGAAGGATTACAGCCTGTATCTCGATTGGGGGCTTGCCTACGACTGCCGGAATGAACTGGCGAAGGCAGAGGAAAAATTCCGTCAGGCGGCGGCGATTGAGAACACGGCGCACGTACGGTCATTGATTGGGATGTCGCTGGCCCGCCAGAACAAGCCAGGGGCGGCGTTAGAGGAACTGAAAGCAGCGGAAGCCCTGGATGCGGCTTACGACATGACGTATGTGTATCGTGGTAAGGTGTTTTTGCTGATGAACGAACTCGACCGGGCGGAAGCGGAATACAAGAGAGCTTTGTCGGTGAAGCCGACGAGCGAAGCGGCCCAGCAAGCTCTGCGAGAGTTGCAGCAGCGCAGGGGCGCAGCGCGGTAGATGAGCCGACCCTTGCGCATCGGCATAAACGCGCTCTATCTAATTCCTGGCGGCGTGGGCGGGACGGAGATCTATCTGCGGAGCCTGATTCAGGCGATGGCGGCGGTGGATCCGGTGAACGAGTATTTCGTTTTCACCAACATGGAGACGGAAGGGGACTTGGCGCCGCGGCAGGGGAACTTTCATCACGTGCCGCAGCAGGTTCACGCGGCGGTACGGCCGGCGCGGTTGAGCTGGGAACAATTCGTGCTGCCGGCGCGAACGAGGCGTTTGCGGCTGGATGTGTTGTTCAATCCAGGATTCACGTCGCCCCTGTTCGGCGCGTGCCCGAACGTAACGGTGTTTCACGATTTGCAGCACAAGCGGCATCCGGAGTATTTCCGCTGGTTCGACCTGCCGTTCTGGCGCTTCTTTTTGTACTGGTCGGCACGAGTGTCGACACGGTTGATCGCGGTGTCGGAAGCGACGAGGCTGGATCTGCTGCGCTACTATCCGGTGCCGGACGCGAAGATCCGGGTGGTGCCGCATGGCGTGGACGAAGCATTCTTCGAGGTGGGGCAGAGCCGTGGCACGGAGGACCTGGGGCATTTCATTCTGTGCGTATCGACGCTGCATCCGCATAAGAACCTGGACCGGCTGGTGCGGGCGTTCCGGCGGCTGCACGGGCGGCATCCGCGATTCCGGCTGATCATCGCGGGGATGCACGGATTTCAGACGAACCAGATTGAAGAGACGATCATCGCATGCGGGATGGGGGCGCACGTCCATATCACTGGCTGGATTCCGCGCGAGGAACTGCTGGATCTATACCGGAAAGCGTGGGCGTTCGTCTATCCGTCCACGTTTGAAGGATTCGGCATGCCGGTGCTGGAGGCGCTGGCTTCGGGGATTCCGTGCGCGGTGAGTTCGATCGAGCCGATCAAAGGGATCGCGGGAAACGCGGCGCTCCAGTTTGATCCGTTGGATGAGGAGCAGATTGCAGGAGCTCTGGAGCGGATTATTTCCGATGAGGCGCTGCGGGAGCGGCTGCGATTGGCGGGGCCGCAGCGGGCGGCCGACTTCAGTTGGCGCACGGCGGCGCAGCAGACCTTGCGCGTGATTGAGGCGGCGGCGAAGCCTACTGCCCAGACTGCGTGACGGTGAACGTGGAGCCGGCGATCACCATCACGCCGACACGGGTTTGACCGGTGTCGTTCGGGGCGACGGTGTAGCCGACGACGCCATCGGCACTGCCCGCGGGTCCGGCGGTGAGTGTGATCCAGGAGTTGGGATTGGAGACGATCCACTCGCATCCGGTGCTGGCCAGGACGAGCACGGAGCTGCTGCCTCCGGCGCGGGGGAAAGTTTCGGAGGAAGAGCTGACGAAGTAGGTACAGGACAGTGAGCCGGCTCCGCCGACCTGATTGACGGCGTAGGTCTGTCCGTTGACATCGATGGAGCCATAGCGGGCCGAACCAGTGGTGTTCTCCAAGACGAAGTAGAAGACGTTTCCGTCTCCGGTACCGGTGGGCGTGGCGACGTTGACCCAGGAGTTCGGCGTGGTGGCCGTCCACGGGCAGGTGCCAAAAACGGTGAAGCTGTAGAGGCCGACGGAAGCGGGGTGCCAGGAGCCTGTGGACGCCGGCGTTGCGCAAATGCCGGTGACTTGCTGGATGGTGTAGGTTTGGCCGGAGACTACAATGTGGCCGACGCGGAGCGGGCCGGTATTGGCGGCCACTGTGTAGTTGACCTGGCCGTTGCCGGTTCCGCCTCCGGTATTGATGGTGACCCAATTGACGTCGGTGGACGCGCTCCAGGCGCAGTTGGAGGAGGAGAACACGGCGAGGTTGTAGGTACCGGCGGTTTTGGGAAAGAAGGAGCCGGTGGAACCGAGGGTGACGGCACAGGGCGCGAGACGGGCGAGGAAACCTTCCTGTGCGCCGCCGCCGCGAGTGGTTTGCAGCGCGCCGGTAGTGACGGGCAAGTCGGTGGAGTTTGTGAATCCTGCGATGATGGGCCCATTGTTGGGAGTAACCGCAAGCGCAAGAGCCACGTCGCCGGAGCCGCCTCCGAGGTAGCTGGAGAAGAGCAAGGACGCACCATTGGCGCTCAATTGGGCGACGAAGGCATCGCCGTTGCCGCCAGGCGTAGTCTGGATTCCACCCACCATGGGGAATGAGGCGCCGGCCAAACCAGCGACGTAGACGGTGCCGGCAGAGTCCAGGGCGATGGCGTAGCCCGCATCGCATTGATAGAGGCGGAAGGGGTCAGTGACGGAGCAGGTACCGGATCCACCGAGGAATGTGGAAAAGACGGCGGAGGAGCCGTCGGCACTGAGCCGCGTGACGAAAGCGTCGGCGGCACCACCGTGGGAGGTGCGGTAAGCGCCCGTGGTGGTGGGGAAGCTGGAAGAATAAGTCTGCCCGGTGATGTAAGCCTCGCCAAAGGCAGAGACGGCGATGGAGTACGCACGATCGACATTGGCGCCGCCGAGGAATGTGCTGTAGACCAGTGTGGCGCCGGTGGGGTTGAGCTTAGCAACAAAAGCATCGGTGGAACCGGCGAACGAGGTGCGGAAGGATCCGGTGGTGACGGGGAAGTTGGAGGAACTGGTAAAGCCGCTGACATAGGCGTTGCCGTTGGCGTCGATTTGGATACCGGTGATCTGATCTTCGGCGCTTCCACCGAGGAAGGTGGAGTAGAGCTGAATGGCCCCGGTGGGATTGAGTTTGACCACAAAGGCATCGGTGGCGCCGCCGTAGGTTTGCTGGGCGGCTCCCATGGTGGTAGTAAAGGTGGCGGTGTAGGTGTTGCCGGCCACGTAGGCATTGCCTGAAGCATCGACGGCGATTGCCTGGCCAGCGCCGGCGCCGTCGAGATAGGTGGAATAGGCGAGCGATCCGCCGCTGGCGGACAGACAGGCAACGAAGATGGCGGGGGCATTGGCGGGTGATGTTCGAAACGCGCCGGCCGTAGTGGGAAAACGCCCGACAGTGGAACCAGTGATGAAGGCTTCACCCGCTGAGTCGACGGCGATGGCGCGCCCATAGTCCGCGAAGGTGCCGCCGACGTAGGTGGAGTAGATCACCGCCGTGGCCGTGGGATTCAGTTTCATGACGAAGGCATCGGAATCGCCGGCGGTGAGTGTTCCCTTGTAGGGGCCTCCGGCGGTAAGAAGATTCGTCGAGGCCGTGAAGCCGGTGATGTAGATGTTTTCGCTGGAATCGAGAGCTACGCCGGCGATGATATCGGCATCGTTGCCGCCGAGGTAGGTAGTGATGAGAGTGGGGTCGATGACCAGGGGAAGGCTGGGATCGTAGTTGCCGACACGAAAGCCGAAGGAGTTGTCCCGATCGAGGGCGAAGGCGCAATCGACGGGTCGCTGGCCTTGCAGAGTGGGCTGATAAGCAATGGGCTTGCCGAGGCGCAGTTCGCCACGCCCGGTGTACAGGGACAGACTGCCATCGCGATTGCGGCGAAGCTTGTGTGCGCCGCGAACATCGAACTTCACGTGGGCGAGATTGGCGCGAGGGCTGAGGACGACATCGAACTCAAGTTCGTTGTTGGTGCCATAGAAGAAGACGTCGATGCCGGGGAAGGCGCTTTCATAGCGGACTCGGGAGTAGTGCGGAATGCCGCGCACCCAATGCGAGGCTTCTTCTCCGCGCAGGTAGTGGCTGACACCTTCGAGCAGGCCCATGCCTTCGAGGCGTGGGCGGCTGGCGCTTTGGCGCGGCGCGATTTCGATGGAATCTCCGAGTGCGGGCATGGCCACGACAACGGCGTCTTCGCGGAGGTAGAGCGAAGTACGGGGTCCGCGGGAGAGATAGCGCACTTCGGGTGCGGCCTGGCCGCGATTGGGTTCGAAGACGGCTGGGATCGATCCCAGGGAAACGGTTTTAGATTTTGCTTCGCTTGCCGGCGCCAGCAGAGAGGAAAGAAGAAGGATGATTCCGAGAGCCACTCAGCGTTACTCCTTTGTCCAAGAAGTTAGTGGGTGGCGGAACGTCTTTTTATCAGGGAGAAGCAGACAGGGTGAGAGAAAAGGCCCGGTGCGTGCACTACATTCACGAGCCTTCCCAGGACTGGTCAAGCTATACTGCGTGGGCAGATGAAGCTGCTGATTGTGTGGATGATGTTGTGGCTTGGCGCGCTGATGGCGGCAGAGCCTGTATTGCAGACAGGTGTGGCCGATGCGACGAAGGACAAGCCGCAATCGAAGTTGTGGTTTGCGCAGGGAACGTGGTGGGCGTGGTTGCCATCGACGGATGGCAGTGCGGTCTGGCGGCGGTCAGAGAAAGGATGGCAGCGGCAGGTTGGGTTGGACGGAGCGCTGCGCGGGTTGCCGGGACAAGCGGATGTTTGGGCCGATGGACAGGAAGCGGCGGCGGTACTGGTGGAGAAGCAGCGGATGGCATTTGTGCGGCTGCGCTTCGTGGCGGGCGCGTATGCAGTGGTGGGGAAGCCTGTGGTGTTTGCCCTTTCCGCGGAGCACAAGACGGAGACAGCGACTCTCGTTCGTGATGACAAGCGGCGGTGGTGGATCGCCTACGACTATGGACGGCGCATGTTCGTGCGCCCCTCCGCGGATGAAAGCGGTGAGCGCTGGCTGGAGCCTTTTGCGATCAGCAAAGAGAAGACGGATGCGGATGATATCTGTTCCATAGCGGCAGTGAGAGGCGGGGTGGGAGTGATCTGGTCAGACCAGGCAAATGACACGGTGTGGTTCCGGTTTCATGCATCCGGGCAAGCGGTGACGAAGTGGAATCCGATTGAGGCGGTGGCAGAGGGCAATCGCACGGCGGATGATCATTTTCATAGCGCGTTGGCGGCGGACGGGACGTTGTTTGTGGCGACGAAGAATTCGCTGGATACGATGGGGCAGCCGCAGTTGGTGCTGCGCGTGCGGGACGTTGCGGGGAAGTGGAGCAATTATCCTTATGCTTTGCGAACCGCGACCGGAGAACCGAGCCGGCCGATTGCGTTGATGGGAGGGGGCCGGTTGCATCTGCTGCATTCGCTATACCGGCGAAAGGGATTGGGGAGTGTGGTGGTTGGTTTCCACACGCCGGTGAAGCCGTTGCGGTTGGATGGCGGAGCGGAGGTGTTGATTGAGGGCGCGAATGGCGTGAATAATGTCACGGGATCGAAGGCGGCGCTGCCGGAAGGCGCGGAGTGGATTGTGCTGGCGTCCGATGGGAAGGGGGGTGTGTATGAGGGGGTGCTGCGGTAGATGTTCAGCCTTCCCAGGCTGAACCGCGACCGGCCTGGAGGCCCGTCGCCACTTAGCGGCGGCCTGCGGCGCGGGCCATCTCTTCGATTGCTTTGAGGACTGTGCGTTCCACATCGGGAGTGAACAGGCCGTAGTCGGCGTAGAGACCACGGGTTTCGTAGCCGCCTTCCGCGAGAACACGGGCGGGGGGCAGATAGCCGAAGACATCGTTGTTGTAGCCGCTGACCCAGAGTTGGAGTGGACCAAGGAGGCGCTCGGCCTGGATGGCGTAATCCACGAGTGTTTCACCGCTGTAAGCGACCAGCGTCAGGTCCTGGCCGAACTGCCAGAGGGCGAAGGGCGCTTTGTAGGAGGTGAGCAGCGTACCGCCTTTGTTGAGGCGATCGAGCGCGCCATCGGTGAAGAACTGGCGGTAGGAGGGAGCGCCTTTGGCCATCTGCTCGATTTGGGATTTGGTGAGGCGCTCCAGGGGAAGATCGACATCGCGGAATTCGGCGCGGAGCGGTCCGCGGACGGGTGCGAGTTTCGCTTCGAGCACACGTGTGACTTCGTCGGCGAGTTCGCTGGCATGGCGTCGCGCGAGATCGAAGGTGCCACGGGGGTAGGGATTGGCATCGCCGGCGCATCCGGTGAGGAACATGGCTTGTACGCCGGGGCGGCGCGATTGGAGATAGAGCTGGGCGAAACCGGCGTAGTCGCCACTGACGCGCATGTTGTCGCCGGTGAGCGTGGTGTTGTGAGAGCCGGCTCCGAAGACGACGGCGCGGAGGCGGCCGGAGGGATCGTCGATTCGGAGCACGGGGACAGTGCGATCAGCAGGGCCGCGCGCGTTGGTGCCTAGGATGATGCCTTTGGACGTGAACTCGCGGCGGTTCATGACGAACTTGGCGACGCCGCTGCCCCAAGAGAGCTGCGCGGGTGTCATTTGATGCAGGGCCTTTTGCGCCGCTTCGATGATCTTGCTTTCCATGGACTCGATGTAGGCATTCATGCGGGAGCGCATGGCGACGGGCGCGGAAAGCAGCATGGAGCCTGAGACGAGTGGACCGGAGTGCGTGTGCGAGGCGTTGATGAGGATGTTCTTGCGGGCGATGCCGTCGCTTGATTGCAGGCGGGCGGCAATGCGCTCTGTGCGCTCGCGGGTGAAGCCCAGCAGGTCGGCGGTGATGATGACGGCCTTGGTGCCGGTGCTGTCTTCCAGTGCCAGCACCTTGGCGAAGAGTGGGGCTTCCACCGCTTCGAAAGGAGCGGTGCGATTGGCGTAACCGCCCATGGGGATGGGCTCAGTGGGAGTGATGTCCGTGGAGGCGAGTCCCACCTTCCACTCGGCGGATTGGGCGGCGGCGCATGCGGCGGAAACAAAAAGCAGGAGAAATGTTTTCATGGCTATTTCGTGCGCACCGGGGCGAGGATGCGGGAAGCGTGGGCGGCTTCGTGGTGGACGTTGTTATGCGCGATACGCGTGTTTTTCGGCTTTTCGTAAGTGGGAGTTTCGCCGGTGTTGGGATTGGGCTCGAAGTAATCGGACATGGTGCTGCTGACAGCGATGCGGATGCGATGGCCGGGAGCGAAGACCTGGCTGATATAGCCGAGATCGAAGGCGATCTTGTAGACCTTTCCTTTTTCGAGCAGGGAGGGCTTTTCGAAGCTATCGCGGTACTTGGCGCGGCGGGGAGCATCGAGCAGCAAGATGGAGCGGCCGTCGGGATAGACATCGCTGACGCGGACGATGACGTCGGTATCGGGGGCGTCGGAGGAAACGTAGAGTTCGGCTTGCACAAGGCCGGTCCATTCGACGGGCGCGGTGAGGGGCTCTGAAGTAAAGAGGCGGACGTCTTTGTGAGCTTCGAAGTCGCGGCCATCGCGGGCAGTGGGTTCGCCGCGGCCGGGGGAAGGCGCGGGATTGGCGGGATCGGCAAGGAAATCCGTGGAACTCTTGGGGGCGTTGGGTTTGGCCGTGGCGAGGGCCTTGTTGGCTGACAAGTAGTAGGAGACGGGCTTTGCGGAGAGTGGCCAGTCGGCGGCGTCGTGCCACTGATTCTCGCCCATTGTGTAGTAACGGACCTTGGGGGCGCGATCCACGCCGGTGGGCTTGCCCTTGAGATGGTAGTCGAACCATTGGATCAGGTGGGCGTCCATGTCGAAGCCTGCGTTCGGCGGGAATTGCATTTCGGCGACTTTGGGATTGCTCTTCTGGCCACCATGGAGCCACGGTCCGATGAGGAGCCACTGTTTGCCACGCGCGTTGGGGCCCCCGTGATTGTGGCGGCCGATGTAGGTGTCGATGGAACCACGGCTCATGAAGTCGAACCAACTGGCGATGGTGAAGGTGGGCACATTCATTTTGGGGAAGTGGAGGGTGCAGTCCTCCTGCTGCCACCAGGCATCGTAGTTGGGATGAGCGATCTGATCTTCGAGATGACGGCGTCCTTCAGCAGGGTCGCGCGCGTCGCCCAGCATGCCCTCTTTGAAGCGTTCAATACGGGTGACGCCGCCGAGACGATAGCCGAGGTGGAAGAGGCTGAGGCCGCCATCGATGATGTACTGGGCGACGAGATGCGGAGGCTGGGTGACGGCGAGGAAGTTCTGAGCGTAGCCGGCCTGCGAGCCTCCGAAGGTACCGATCTTGCCGGTGGACCAGGGCTGTTTGGCTAACCATTCGACGGTGTCGTAGCCATCCTGCGTTTTGCCCCAACCGAGAGCGCGGTAGCCCTGATAGACGCCTTCGGATTGGTGCGTGCCGCGAAAGTTCTGGGCGGCGACCACGTAGCCGTGCGCAGCGAGTGCCGAATAGCGTTTGCGTTGGCCCTCACCAGTGAGATTGGCGTAGCGTTGTTCATAGAGGACGGGCCAGGGTCCGTTGCCTTGTGGAATGTAGAGGTAGGTGGACAGGCGCGCGCCATCGCGCATGGGGACCATTTCGTGGCGTTCGGTAACGGCGTCGGCGGCATGCGCCGGTGCAAGCAGAAGGAGGATGGAGAAAAGCACCAGACCATCCTACACTTGGACACCACCGAGGAGTTGACGGGCCTCTTTCTGGAACTCCTCCTCCGAGCCGCTGATTTCGCGGATGGCGTCGAGCACGATGCGTCGGAAACGGCGGCGGGCCCAAGCGAGGTGGTTGGTGACGGAGGTGACGGGGATGTGGAATTCGCGGGCGAGTTCGTCGTAGCTGGAGGCGGACTGGTCGAGGTCGTAGCGTTCGAGTAACTGGAAGTGTTGTTGCTTCCCGGTGGCCTCGCATTCGGTCCGCAGTTGCTCCACGGCTCCGGCGAAGAGGTGGCGGACCCACTCTTTGTAAAAGAACTCTTCGGTGGTCATGCCGGATGGGAGGGCAAGCGTCTGCAGTTCGCCTTCGGCTCCTTCGAAATCGAGAGGCACGATGGTGGCGCCGCCTCCGCGTTTGAGGCGCGACGCGGCCTGGTTTTGCTTGGAGACGAAGGCATCGAGACAGGTGCGGAGGAAGTTGCGAAAGCTGCCCTTCGCAGGATCGTAGGAGCGGAAGTAGTTCTTCTCAAACGCCACGGCGAAGAACTGCTGAGTGAGATCCTTGGCGTCTTCGTTGGAGCGGTTCCATTCGACGCGGATGTATTTGTAGGCGGGTTTCCAATAGCCGGCAACGATGGAAGACCAGGCGCGCTCACGCTCAGCGGGCTGATCGCTGCGAGCGGAGACGATGGCCGAATGGTGGGTATGAGGGAAGCGGGCGGAAGCGCCTCCCATTTCCGTGTCACGATCGAGCGGCATCGGCGTACATGGTAGCAGCGATTTCGATAAGATTGCCCCTATGCTTCGATGGATCGTGTTGCTTGCGCCTCTGGCGCTGTTGGCTGAAGTGAAGTTTCCCCCGGCGTATCCTCCGACGAACGATGTGCGGCTGGACAATCTGGTGGCCGTGCCGATGCGGGATGGCGTGAGCCTGTACGCCGATGTGTACCGGCCCGTGGGGAACGGGAAGTATCCGGTGATTCTTTCGCGCACACCGTACAGCACAGAACGGGCACCGAGCGCGTATGAAGCAGCGGTATTCTTTTCGCGCCGCGGCTATGCGTATGTGTATCAGGACGTGCGCGGGCGGCATGAATCGGAAGGCAAGTGGGAGCCGTTTCGCAACGATATCGAAGACGGCTACGACACGGTGGAATGGGCGGCGAAGCAACCATGGTCGAACGGCAAGGTGTGCATGGAAGGCGGATCGTATCTGGGGCACGTGCAGTGGCGTGCGGCGATGGCGAAGCCGCCACACCTGACCTGCCTGGTGCCGAAGGTGGCGGCCACCAGTCTCTATCACGACTGGATCACGCTCAATGGGGGATGGCGGCTATCGTTCAATTTCGGCTGGGGTCCGGTGCGGCAGGAATCGCGGATCATGCAGAATACGGGGCCGCACGGAATGGCGGGCGGACCGCAGAATCTGAGTTTTGACAAGATGCTGTGGCATCTGCCGTTGATGACGATGCAGGAACTCGCCGGGCGCAACGCGAAGTTCTATCACGACTGGATCCGGCATCCGGACTACGACGATTACTGGAAGAAGCTGAATGCGGAGGAAGTGTTCGAGCAGATCGGTGTGCCCGTCTATACGATGGGCGGCTGGTTCGATATTTTCAGCCAGGGGACGCTGCGCGGTTATGTGGGGATGAGCACGAAGGGCGGCACCGAAGCGGCGCGGAAGAAGAGCCGGCTGATGATTGGACCCTGGGGACACGGGTCTTCACGGAAGTTCGGCGATATCGACTTCGGGGAGCATGCGCATGTGGATGAACTGGCGCAGAGCCTGCGCTTTTTTGACTACTGGCTGAAGGGCGTTGATGACGGCATTGATGCCGAAGCGCCCGTCACGTTGTTCATGATGGGGAAGAACGAGTGGCGGCAGGAGAAGGAGTATCCGCTGGCCCGAACGCGGTACACGAAGATGTATTTTTCGAGCGGGGGAAAAGCCAACAGCGACCGGGGCGACGGCAAGCTGACGTGGAATTCGCCGGCGAACGAGAAGACCGATACGTATCGTTATGATCCGGCCAATCCGGTGCCGAGCCTGGGAGGGAACAATTGTTGCGGCACGCCGACACCGGCGGGACCGATCGACCAGCGGCCGATTGAAAAGCGCGGCGACATTCTGGTGTACACGTCGGAGTTTCTGACGAAAGACATTGAAGTGGCAGGGCCGGTGAAGGTGGTGCTGCACGCCAGCTCCGATTGTGTGGATACGGATTTTGTGGCGAAGCTGATCGATGTGTTTCCCGATGGACGGTCGATTCCGGTGGCGGAGGGAATTGTGCGGGCGCGGTATCGCGAGTCGCTGCGCGCGCCGAAGATGATGAAGCCCGGCGAGGTATACGAGTTCACCATCGACATGGTGGGGACGGCGAACGCATTCTTGAAAGGGCATCGCATCCGGGTGGATCTGACGAGCAGCCATTTCCCGCAGTTCGACCGCAATCCGAACACGGGCGAGCCATTCGGGACAACGGCCAACGTGAAGGTGGCGACGCAGACGGTGTATCACAGCGGCGCGCGGGCATCGCACATTCTGCTGCCGGTGATTCCTTAGAATTGAGAGATGGATGCTTTGCTGTTGCTGTACTTCGCTGTGTTCGGAGGAGGGGGCCGGGATTTTCCGCAGGCCATCACCGTGGATGGCACGGGACATGCGATTGTCGCGGGCACGTCCGCGAGTGACAACTTTCCAACGTCGGCGGGAGCAGCGCAGGCTAAGCCGAAGGCTCGCGCGTGGACTCCGTTTCTGGCGCAGTTGAGCGCGGATGGGAATCAACGCGTGTTTGCCACCTATCTCGGCGGAGGCGCGCATAGCTACGGGAGCGCCACGGCGGTGGGCCGCGATGGAGCAGTATGCCTGGCTGGCGCCACGTCGGCTGCGGATTTTCCGGTGACGGCAAGTGCGGCTTACACGAAGTTTGGCGGCACTGGTGGGCGTCGCGGGGCAGGCGACGCTTACGTGGCGAAGTTCGATGCGGCGGGCAAGCTGGTGTATGCCTCTTACTTCGGCGGGGCTTCGGACGAGGGGGCCACATCGGTAGCGATGACGGCGGCGGGGGAGTGTGTAGCCGCGGGCTTTACGACATCCGGCAACCTTCCGACGACGCACAAGGCGGCTTACGAGAAACGGCCGGCGGGGAAACTATCGGGGTTCCTGGCGGTGTTTTCTCCGGATGGGAAGCAGGTGACGTATGCCACCTATCTGCCCCATGATGTTTCGGCGATGCAGATGACGGCTGGTGGCATTTGTTACGTGGCGGGCAAGGAGTGGGTGTCGAAGATCGGATGCAAGGGGAAGCGGGCGCAATGGAGCGTCGCCGTAGGCAGTGGCGAAGGAGAGTGGACCCGCGCGCTGGCGCTGGATGGAACGGAACATGTGCGCGCGGTGCGGGAATCAGGACCAGGGAAGGGCTCCATTGTTCGATTGCGGGCAAAGGACGGGCACCAGGAGGGGGCGATTCCGTACGGAGAAACCGGGTTCACCGCGGTGCACGCCGTCGCGGCTGACGGCGAACGTTTGTGGATCGCGGGAAGCAGCGGACAGCCGGAGCGGGCCTTTGTGGCGGTGTTGGACGCGAATGGAAAAGAGCTGATGCGCCACGATGCGGGGGACAAGGGCGAAGAGCGCATACGGGCTCTGGCCACGGGGCCGGGAGGAACCGTGTTTGCGGCAGGGGAAGCGGCCGAGGATGTGTTCGTGTGGAAGCTGCGAATCAATAACGCGAGCGGTCGTACTGCCATCCAAACGCAAACAACGACCCTAGCCACATTGCGGCGCTGACCGCGGCGAACCATGGCGATTGGCGGAAGGTGAGACTGCCGAGGCCAAACATCAGCACGGTCTGCAGCAACGCGTGGGTGATGGATACTCCAGCAACGAAACGCCAGCGGGCCTGCGGCTGCGCCTGCATCACGCTGGGCTGATGGCCGAAGGCGAGGGCGGCTAGTCCGGCGGCGATACCCGTGAGTGGCGCGAGTGGCAAAACCAAGGGGATGAGCACCGTGAGAAATGCGATGTCCTTGGCGAGGAGGATCCGCCATCCGCGCAGAGGCAGCAGCCGGTAGCGCACCAGGCCGCGTTCGATGTCGAGGGCGAATTGCTGCTGTGCATAGGTGCTGAGTGCGAGCACGATGAGCAACGTGATCATGAACACGGCATCAGGCTCGACGGATGGGCTGAGGAGGCGATAGGCGGCGCCGGCGGCGCAGAGCGCGAAGGCGAGATAGATATCGAGAACGTGCAGCAGTTCGCGGAGGTTCTTGCGGATGAGGCCGCCGGTGATTCCGGGAAACGCGGGGATGTAGAGCAAGAGGCGGAATCGCGGCGCACGCTGCAGGAAGCGCTCCGCCCAGAAGGCGATTGCGTTGGCGGCAACGGCGAGCACCAGAAGCTGGAGAGACAGCATCTGAAAGCGGGCGCCGCCGATGATCAGGATGGCCAGGATGAGCCAGATGGCCGGGCTGAGGAAAGAAGCGGCCACGCGGAGTGCGATGTGTTCGATGTGCGCGAGCGGAAACAGCGGCAGGCGCTCGGCGGGAATCTTCTTCATCGGGTCGGCACTGAGAGGGAAGAACAGCAGCAGTCCGCCGACGATGCCGAGGAACACCATGCTGGCGGGCTGCATCATGAGCAGCATGCAGAAGAGGAAGAAATTGTTTGAGGAGATGGAATTGACGGAGCGTACGTCGCGCCACTCGATGGTGGCGAGCGCGGTTAGGATCGAGCGGATCCGAGCCATGCCAGCTCCTCCGTTCGCGGGGCTTCCACCAGTTCGAAATACATCTGCTCCAGCGCGGAGGGAAGAGCCGAGGCCTCTGAGTTCCACACAACTTTACCCTGACGAATGAGGATGTAGTGGGTGGCCAATTGCTCAACGATGGAGAGGATGTGCGAGGTGAAGAAGACGGTGATGCCGCGCTGGGAGAGGCTGTGGAGCAGGTCGCGAATGGTTTTCGAGGTGACGGGATCGATTCCTTCGAAGGGCTCATCGAGGAAGAGAACCTTGGGGTTGTGAAGCAGGGCGAGGGCGAGTGCCGTTTTCTTGCGCATACCGTGAGAACAATGATCGGCGAAGGTGTCGCGGCCGTGTTCGAGCGCGAGCGCACGGAGCAGATCATTGGTGCGGCGCGTGGTCTCCTGCTTGCTGAGGCCATAGATGGGCCCGGCCATATGCAAGTGCTCTTCGACGGTGAGGTGATCGAACAAGCCGAGATGCTCCGGCAATACGCCGATGGCGGATTTCAGTTCCAAGGATTGGCGCTGGATATCTAACCCCGCAACGGTGGCTTCTCCGGAACTGGGCGCGAGCAGGCCGGTGAGCATCTTGAGCGTGGTGGACTTCCCTGCCCCGTTCGGCCCGAGAAAGGCGCAGATGCTGCCGGTGGGGAGTTCAAAGGTGACCGAATCGACGACGCGCTTCGAGCCGTACTCCTTGGATAGATTGCGGGATGAGATCACTTCGCTATGCTAGCGCGGAGTTGACCAGCCTTGACAGCGCCTGAGAGCACGCATTACCGTAGACACACCATGAAAATCGCAACTACATTGATGACTTCCCTGCTGCTGCTGGGCGCGGCATCGGCGCAGGCGCAACTGGCCTCGAAGAAGGGTATGACGCTGGAAGCGGCCAAGCAGATCGCCGCCGCGGCGGAGACGGAAGCGAGAAAGAACAAGTGGAACGTGGTGATCGCCATCGTGGATGACGGAGCCAATCTGGTGTACCTGCAGAAGATGGATGAGACGCAGATCGGCAGCGTGGAAGTGGCGCAGGAGAAGGCGCGGACAGCGGTGAAATTCAAGCGGCCGAGCAAAGCCCTTGAAGATGCGGTGAAAGGCGGCAGGCAGGTTGTTTTGAAGTTGCCGGGCGCGCTGCCGGTGGAAGGCGGGATTCCGCTGATGCTGGACGGCAAGGTGGTGGGCGCGATTGGTGTATCGGGAGTGCAGTCGAACGAGGACGGCATCATTGCGGCGGCGGGAGTAGAAGCGTTCGGGAAGATGAAGTAGGGCACGGGACCGGGCGCGTTGCCGCTACAATAGATAATTCTCATGCGAATCGCGCTCGGTCAGATCAACACGACCGTCGGCGACCTGTCTGGCAACGTTGTCCTCATGGTTCGTGCGGCTCAGGAAGCCGTGCGCGCCGGCGCCGAACTGATCGTATTTCCTGAACTTTCCTTGAACGGCTATCCACCGCGGGACCTGGTGGAGAAGCCCTCGTTCATCGACCAGACCCAAGACGCATTGCGCCGTCTGGCCATAGAAACCACGCACATGCCCATTGCCATCGTTTGCGGCTACGTAGGCGCATCGGAAGAACGGTCGGGCAAGCGGGCGGTAAACGCGGCATGCGTACTTTCCCGCGGGCAGGTGATTTTCCGGCAGCAGAAGATGCTGTTGCCCACCTACGACGTATTCGACGAAGCACGGTACTTCGAATCCGCCGACCACCAGCAATTGTGGATCTGGAAGGGGCGGAAGATCGCGCTGACGATTTGTGAAGATGCGTGGAACGATAAGCAGTATTGGTCGCGGCAGTTGTATGAACGGGACCCGGTGGAAGAACTGGCGGCGCAAGGCGCGGAGATTCTGATCAGCATCAATGCTTCGCCGTATCACATGGGCAAGCGCGGGCTGCGGCGGGAGATTTTCGCCACCACGGCGCGGACGCGGAAGATTCCCGTCGTTTATGTGAACCAGGTTGGGGGCAACGATCAACTGGTGTTTGACGGGACCAGCTTCGCGCTGAATGCGCAAGGCGAGCCGATCGCGGAGGCGCCATCGTTCCGCGAAGACATCGTGATCGTGGATGTGAACAAGGCTCCGTCGAGCACGGCGTTGCGGGCTAGTTTCGCCGATGAAGAAGAAGCGGTGTACGAAGCTCTGGTGCTGGGCACGCGGGACTATATCCGCAAGTGCGGGTTCCACAGCGTGATCATCGGCTTGAGCGGCGGCATCGATTCCTCATTGACGGCGGCGATTGCCGTGGACGCGGTGGGCAAGGAAAATGTTCTGGGCGTGGCGATGCCGGGCCCGTTCTCTTCCGATCACAGCATTACCGATGCACGGGCGATGGCGGTGAATCTGGGGATTCGTTTCGAAGTGGCGTCGATTTCGGCGGGCTACGACACAATGATCGAAACATTGGGGCCGCTGTTTGCAGGGCGCGCCGCGGATGTCGCGGAAGAGAATCTGCAATCGCGGCTGCGCGGCATGATCCTGATGGCGCTGTCGAACAAGTTCGGCTCACTGGTATTGACCACTGGCAACAAGAGCGAACTGGCGGTTGGCTACTGCACGCTGTACGGGGACATGTGCGGCGGGCTGGCGGTGATCAGCGACGTACCGAAGACGCTGGTGTACAACCTCTCGCGGATCTCCAACAAACGGCATCCGGGCGCGATTCCGGAAAGCGTGTTCCTCAAGCCGCCCTCCGCCGAGTTGCGGCCGGACCAGAAGGACACGGACTCGCTGCCTGAGTACGACGTGCTGGATCGCATCTTGAAGGGGTACGTGGAAGACCTGCTCTCGCCGCGCCAGATTGCCGATGGGCTGGATGTTCCGCTGCCGCTGGTGCGGGAGATTGTGAACAAAGTCGATCGCAATGAGTACAAGCGCCAGCAGGCAGCCCCCGGACTCAAAGTAACCACCAAGGCGTTCGGAATGGGACGCCGCATCCCAATCGCACAAAAGTTCCTCGAATGAAAAAAGCTGCCCTCGTATTGGCCGCCATCGCGGTGATTGCTGGAATTGTCGTTTCGCAACCTGCAACGCGTGTGCAAACGGGACCGCGTCCGGATGGCAGCGTGCTGCTGCCGAACGGATGGTCGATCCGTCCCGCGGGAAAACAGACTGATGTGGATACGTTTCCAATGTCGAGCGTGATCTCGCGCGACGGCAAGTACCTGCTGGTGTTGAATGGCGGGTACAATCCGCCGTCGGTGAGTGTGATTGACATTGCAGCTGGGAAGGAACTGTCGCGGACACGTGTTCGCGATGGGTGGCTGGGGCTCACATTGTCGCCGGATGGCCGCAAGTTGTATGTCGGCGGCGGATCGGCGGCGAGTGTTTTTGAGTTTGATTTCAGCGCGGGGAAGCTGGCCGAGGCACGCACGTTTGTAGTGGTGCCGGAACAAGGGCGCACACATCAGGATTTTGTGGGTGATCTCTGCTTCTCACCGGATGGACGCATGATCTATGCGTCGCTGCTGTATCGCGATCAGGTGGTGGTGATCAATCCGCAATCGGGGCGTGTGATTGAACGCTTCAAGACCGGACGCCGGCCATACCGCATCCGGTTTCATCCGGACGGCAAATCGTTCTTCGTCTCGAGTTGGGCTGATGGTTCGATTTACCAATACGATGCGGATAAGGGCGAGCCGATCGGGCGCATCCGACTGGGCGCGCATACGACAGATTTCGTGCTGAGCGACCGCAAGCCTGACGCCGCAACATCGGAAGAAGGTGAGGCGCAGCAGGCGAATCCGTACACACACCGGCTGTTCGTAACAGCGGGGAACACCAATCGCGCTTACGTGGTGGGCGTAACGGAAAGCAAGGAAATGCGACTGGTGGAGTCAGTGAATCTGGCGATGACGCCGCAGCAGCCGGCGGGGATGACTCCCAGCGCGGTGGCGTTGTCGGCGGACCAAAAGACGCTGTTCGTGGTGTGTTCCGACGCCAATGCGGTAGCAGTGGTGGACGTGGAGGCAGCGCGCAGTATCGTGAATGGCTTCGTGCCGACGGGTTGGTATCCGACCGCGGCGCAGGTGCTGCCGGACAAGCGGCTGGCTGTATTGAACGGCCGCGGGGGACGCAGTTTTCCGAATCCGCAGGGGCCGCGCCCGGACCGGCAGGCAGCGAAGTCGCACGAAGGGATCCGCATTGATCAATATGTGGGAAGCATCCAGCACGGGACGGTTTCCTGGATTGAGCCGTTCAACGCGGAGAAGCTGGAAGAGTATTCCGTGACGGTGTTGCGCAATTCGCCGTATCGGGACGCGCTGCTGGAGAACGCGAGAGTGCCGCAAGGCAACCCCGTGCCCACGCGGCCGGGAGATCCCTCGCCCATTGAGCACGTGATCTATATCGTGAAGGAGAATCGCACCTACGACCAGGTGCTGGGTGGCTTGGGGAAAGGCAATGGAGATCCTTCGCTGGTGTTGTTTGACGAAAAATCGGCGCCGAATCATTACAAGCTGGCACGCGAGTTTGTGCTGTTCGATAACTTCTATGTCAATGCAGATGTGAGCGCCGACGGGCACAACTGGTCGTTAGCCGCGATTGCATCGGATTATGTGCAGCGGATGTGGCCGAACAGCTACGGGGCACGCCGCAAGCACTACGACTACGAGGGTGGGGAGCCGGCTGCAACTCCACCCGCCGGGTATATCTGGACGAATGCATTCGCGGCTGGGGTATCGGTACGGAACTACGGGTATTTCGTGAATAATCGCAAGCTGCCGGTGGCCGATGGAGTGCATGTGGAGTCGGTACGCGATTCGCAACTTGCCGCTGTGACGAACCGCAAGTTCCGCGGGTTCGATCTGGATTACCTGGACGTGGAACGGGCGAAGGTGTTCCTGGAGGATCTGGCTGCGTTCGAGAAAGAGGGGAAATTTCCTCGCTTCACGCTGCTGCGCATCGGCAACGATCACACATCGGGGACGAGTGCGGGCAAGATTGCGCCGCTTTCTGCAATGGCGGACAACGATGCGGCGCTTGGGATGATTGTAGAGGCGATGTCGAAGAGCCGGTTCTGGGCGAAGACAGCGATTTTCGTGCTGCAGGATGATGCACAGAACGGTGCGGATCATGTGGATTCGCATCGCTCACCGGCCTACATTCTTTCGCCCTACACACGGCGCAACGGGGTGGTGGACAGCTCGATGTACAACACGACTTCGATGCTGCGGACGATGGAATTGATTCTCGGCCTGCAGCCCATGACGGCGTTTGATGCCGGGGCTCGGCCGATGGCGAGCGCTTTCGCGGCGAAGCCGGACCTGCGTCCCTACGAAGCGGAGAAGCCGCGGATTCCGCTGGACACGAGGAACGCCGCGGCGAATGCTACGGCGGCGCGGTCGGCGAAACTGGATTTCGATGAAGCCGACCGGATTGATGACGACGAATTGAACGATATTCTCTGGCTTGCGATTCGCGGCACCCAGCCGCCCGCGCCGGTGAGGAGCTACTTCTCGCGCTAATGCCTCGCATCTATCTCTGCTTCGTCTGGCACATGCATCAGCCGTGCTACAAGGATCTGGTTTCGGGCGAATACCGGCTGCCGTGGACGCGCATGCATGGCCTGAAGGATTACTACGGCATGGTGAAGGTGCTGGGGGAGTTTCCTCAGCTCAAGCAGACATTCAATCTCGTGCCGTCGTTGTTGATGCAGATTGAGGAATATGCGGCGGGGATGGCGGAGGAGCCTTTTTTACGCTGCGCACTGAAGCCGGCGGAGGATTTGACCGAGGCTGAGATCGGGCTGATCCTGCATTACTTTTTTCAGGCGAATCCGATCCATCTGATTGGCCGCTATCCGCGTTTCGCGGAGTTGCATGATGCGTGGAAGGCCGCTGATCGTAATGTGCGGAGGGCGCTGCGCGTGTTCAATGCGCAGGCGCTTCGCGACCTGCAGGTGCTCTCGCAACTGGCGTGGTTTGAGGAGGAATTTCTCGCCTTCGATCCGGAAGTGCGGGAACTGGTGGCCAAGGGGAAGAACTATTCGCTGGACGATCAGGCGTTGATGGGACGCAAGCAGGTCGAGATTCTGCAGCGTGTGATTCCTGTATACCGTGAGTTTGCGCAGAGCGGGCAGATCGAGGTTTCGGCGACTCCGTTTTATCACCCGATCCTGCCTTTGCTGTGCGATTCGAACATTGCGCACGAGGCCAATCCGCATGTTCCGCTGCCCTCGCGATTCCGATTTCCGCAGGATGCGCGGCTGCAGCTGGAGCGGTCCATCGAGTATGTCCAATCGAAGATTGGAGTGAGGCCTGAAGGGCTGTGGCCATCGGAGGGTTCCGTTTCCGACGAAGCTTTGACGATCGCCGCTGACTTGGGATATCGTTGGGCCGCGACGGATAATGGGGTGCTCGCGAAGACGCTGGGACGGCCGGCAGACCCTTCGACCACATATCGCCACTATCGCTGGCGGCGTGAAGGACGCGAGTTGAGCATGATCTTCCGCGATCACTATCTGAGCGATCTGGTGGGGTTTGTTTATTCGCGGATGGATGCAGCCACGGCCGCGCGAGATTTTCTGGAGCGGATTCAAGCCAATTGCCAGCCGCTGCTGTCACAAGGACGCGATGCCCTGGTGCCCATTGTGCTGGATGGCGAGAACGCCTGGGAGCATTACTACCTCAATGGACGTCCTTTCCTGCGGGAGCTGTACCGGCGCATTGCGGAGAGCGACCGGATGGAGGCGGTAACGGTATCGGAAGGGCTCTCACTGGTGGAAGGGGAAACGTTCGATCACGTCGCACCGGGCTCATGGATCGGCGCTAATTTCGATGTCTGGATCGGATTCGATGAAGACAATCGCGCCTGGGAGCATCTGTTGCAGGCGCGGGAGACCTTTGAGCGGGTTCCGCCAGCGAGCATTGCGCCGGAAGACTATGCGCTGGCACAGGAGGAACTGCTGATCGCCGAAGGCAGCGATTGGTGCTGGTGGTACGGCCCGCATCATCATTCGGACAACCGGGTGGAGTTCGATCAATTGTTTCGCGACCATCTGGCGAACATGTACAAGGCGCTGCGGCTGACGCCTCCGGATGGGTTGTCGCGGCCTATTTTGCGGACCGTGGCGCACACGCTGCACCAACGGCCGCTGGCGCCGATCGAGGCTAGAGTCGACGGAGAAATCACGTCCTACTTCGAATGGCTGGGCGCGGGGATTTACCGGGTCGACGGGCGGGGCGGGGCGATGCATGGGCAGCGCTTCATCGTGAAGGAACTGCAGTATGGGATGGGAAATGGGCATCTGTGCCTGCGGGTGGATTTTCTGGAATCGGAACTGGCATCGCTGCCGGGAATGGAAGTACGGATCACGGTGAACGATGTTCCCATCCGGGTACGGCTGGGCGATCCGATCGAGGTGCTGGAAGGAGCGGATGCGGGGAGTGTTGCGTTCCGGCGAATCCTGGAGTGCAGGATTCCGATCTCAGAGGACCGTGCGTTCATCGAAGTATCGGTGTGGCAGAATGGACTGCCGTTGGATTCACTGCCACCGGATGGCCCTCTGGAGGTATCGCTGAGCGAGCCGGAGGAATGGACCGCCTGATTCGTTGCTAGGATGGGGACGTGCGCTATGACACAACGCTGAAGGCGTTGTTGGAACAGCCACCCGAGACCCTGTTACGGTTGCTGCTGGGTGAGAAAGTGCGCGTCAGCCGCATGCTGCCAACCGAACTGCCACTGATTCAAGGATCGCGACCGGATTTGATTTTGGAGCTGGAAGACGGCCGGATTGTGCACATTGAGCTGCAGGCTCAGCCGGACCAGGGATTCACAACGCGGATGCTGCGTTACTGGGAGCGGTTGTATGTGAAATACGAACGGGCACCGGTACAGATCGTTTTATGGGTGGGGAAAGGGAAGGTGGCGGTGGAATCCGGGTTACGAGCCAGGGGCCTCCATTTCCGGTACCGCGTGCTGGATTTGAAATTGGTGGATACCACCCGTCTCTTGCGCAGCCAATTGGTGGATGAGAACCTGCTGGGGTTGTTGGGAGACGTGCGAAACCGGAGGCTCTCGGTGCGGCGGGTGCTGCATCGGATTGCGGAATTGCCGGTGGAGAATCAGCAGAAAGACGCGATTCAAAAGCTAATGATACTATCGGGATTACGGGGGATCGAGTCCCTGGTGATTGAGGAGAATGAAGCCATGCCCATTACTGTTCACTATGATGAGAACCTGTTTCTGAAGCGGGCGTTTGAGGAGGGCAAGGAGAAGGGGATCGAAAAGGGGATCGAAAAGGGAATTGAGCAGGGGATCGAGAAGGGGATCGAGAAAGGGGTGGAGGTGGGGGAACTGCGTGCAACAAGGGAATTGGTGTTGCGGCTCTTGGAGAAGCGCTTTTCCCGGGTTCCCGCCAGTGTGCGCACCCGAGTCCGGAAGGCGGATCTTGCTTCCCTGCGGGCGATGAGCGAGAAGATCCTGGACGCCGTTTCTCTAGAAGAGATTCTCTAACATCACGGTTTCGGCGCGGCTTGCAGAAACAACCGCACCTGATTCACTCCCTCGCCTTGTTGGCTCCACATGTCGCGAACACCTTGTCGCTCCGCTTCGGTGAGGTGCCAGGAGAGCGGCGCACCGGGGGCTTCAAAGCGAAACGTGACATGCTTCCAATCGAGCTTCCGGGAGCGCAGCACCTCTTCGAGCAGGAGCAAATCGGACAGGTTGCGCGAACGCTGTGCCGCTTCTTTCATCGCCAGCAAGGCTTGCGGTGGAGCTACGAGCTGGTAGACCCATCCGCGAAGGGATTGATTGACACCCTTGGGGGCCGCGTCTTGAAACGCCAGGATCTCCACCAGAAGAATCCGTTTCACGGGGCCTGGCTTACTAGTGGCAGCAAGCAGGAAGTCGATGGCAGAGGCGACACCGTAGTTATCGAAGTATCCCCCGTCCACGAAATGATGGCCGCTGACGCCATCCGCACGCAGGCGCGCGGCGGGTGCGATGTAGGGGAACGATGAGGCGAGCCTGGCCGCGGTAACAGGGCTGAGGTCGAAGCCGGGGAAATACTCATAGAACTGGCGACGGCCGGGTTGCCGGCCAGGGAGATCCACGGTGCCAATGGCAAACCGTTCGCCGGTCTCGGCAATCATCGAATTGAAGATCATGGCTGGGCGCTTCCCTTCCGCCGCTTCTTTGCGCCAGGCGCCCAACAGGACTCCTGGGGCGGCGGCGGGATGCTTCTCCCAGACATGTTCCGCGGAAACACCGCGATCATTGAGGCTAGTGCCAAAGGGAAAGAGGATGCGCGGAAGGTCGCGGTAGACCAAAGCATGGGCGATGGCTTCGAGGCTGGTTGCTTCGGCGGCACTGCGAATGGATTCGTGGTTTGTGAGTTTGCCCTCTTTGTATCCCGCCAGCACATACATCGCACCCAGAGCACCACCAGAGACTCCGCTGATCAAGCGAACCTTGGGGGCAAATGTCAGGTTCAACTGCTCATCCAGGCTGGTGAGAACCTGAGCCACCCAGGCGGCGGCCTGAATGCCTCCCCCTTGGGCACAGACGATTACTGCCGTGTCGGAAGCACTGCTATGCAGCACCGGGTAGGGGTCCAGGGGTTGCACGGCGCTGCGTTGCGCGGCGAAGAAGGAATCGGCATTGGCGAAGTAGGAGAACACGACCGGCAAGGCGCTCACGGGGATAAGGAAAGGAATCCGCCAGCGGTCAAAGAAGAATGCGGCTCCAGCGAGGAAATACACGACGACAAAGAGCAGGTCGAGGATGCTGGAGATGGTGGAGGGTTGGCGTATTCCGAAGGCGGAAAGAAGATAGAAGCCGAGAAAGACGAGCCAGTAGAGTGCGGCGAGCACGTGTTCCGGGGCTACGTCATCGGCTTCGCGATAGCCGGGTCCGAAATGGCCGGCGAACTTCGACATCCAGCGGGTGGCCCACACAGCCACTTTACGGCCGAGCATCACGCCCATCGCCACGGACAATGCGCCTGCGGCCAATCCGGTTACGGTGGCGATCACGCGATCGGAGAAGGAGCCGCGGCCATGGAGGAAGAGCGAGACCAGCAAGGCCAGTGCGGCTCCAACGCAATAGACGGCAAACAGGAACTGTGCCAGGGGCGAAGCAGGAGGAATTGCGAAGCGGGCAGGCCCCCGCGCGAAGACGGTTCGGGAGATCACGATGAGCGCGCCAGCCAGGATGACGAGTTGCATCGCGGCCCAACGCAGATCTGCCGGGGCCACATCGAAGATCCCATGCAGCAGCGGGTAGGAAAGCAAAGATGGCAACAGCGCCAGAATCGGGAAGACGATCAGAAATGCAGCTCCCAGGATCTGCACACGCAACAGATACAGATAGGCAATCCGCATGGGAAGGAGCACCTCGCTCCTAGCATCATACCCGGCGTGGCTGCAGAAGTTTGGCGATCAATCCCGTCCACCCGGTCTGGTGCGAGGCGCCCACGCCGCGGCCGGTGTCGCCATCGAAGTATTCGTGAAAGAGGACGTAATCACGGAAGTGCGGATCGGATGCCATTTTGCGCGAGAGTCCATAGACGGGGCGCTCTCCATCGGCATTGGGAAGAAAGATACGGCTCAAGCGGCGTGCGATCTCGGCGGCCACCTGTTCGATGGTGAGGAAAGTGCCGGAACCGGTTGGACACTCCACCTGGAAATCGTCGCCATAGTAGTGATGGAACTTCTGCAGCGATTCGATGAGGAGGTAGTTCACCGGCATCCAAATGGGACCACGCCAGTTGCTGTTCCCACCGAAGAGGCCACTGGAGGATTCGGCGGGCTGATAGCGCACCTCGAGCCGGTCTCCGTTCACGTGAAACTCATAGGGGTGATCCTGGTGGTGCTTGGAGATGGCGCGGATGCCGTAATCGGAGAGGAACTCCGTTTCATCCAGCATGCGGCGCAAGAGGCTTTTCATGCGGTGTCCGCGGAGCAGAGAAAGCAAGCGGCGGTCTCCTTTGCCGGGTTGCTGCCAGCGAGAGACGAGCTTCGCCAGGTCGGGACGATAGTCGAGAAACCACTTCAGCCGCGCATGAAACTGAGGAACCTCCTCCAACAGGGACGGCTCCAGGGTTTCCACGGCGAACAGCGGAATCAGGCCCACCATGGAGCGTACCTTGAGCGGATTCATCCGGCCATCGGGAAGGTGCAGCACATCGTAGAAGAACTGGTCCTCTTCGTCCCACAGGCCGACTCCATCCCCACCGATGTGGTTCATCGCTTCGGCGATGTGGAGGAAGTGCTCAAAGAACTTCGTAGCGATGTCTTCGTAGACGTGGTTATGGCGGGCCAGTTCCAGTGCGATGCGCATCAGGTTGAGGGAATACATGGCCATCCAACTGGTGCCATCGGCCTGATCGATGTGGCCGCCGGTGGGGAGCGGGGCGCTGCGATCGAAGACGCCGATGTTGTCGAGGCCAAGGAATCCGCCCTGAAAGACATTCCGGCCTTCGCTGTCTTTGCGATTCACCCACCAGGTGAAATTGAGCATCAGCTTGTGGAACACGCGTTCGAGGAATGCGAGGTCGCCGGCATCGCCACGGCGCTTGCGGTCGATTTGGAAGACACGCCAGGTGGCCCAGGCGTGAACGGGAGGATTGACATCGCCGAAGGCCCATTCGTAGGCCGGCAACTGTCCGTTGGGATGCATGTACCATTCGCGAGTGAGCAGCACCAGTTGATTCTTGGCGAACTCGGGATCGATCATGGCCAGCGGGATGCAGTGGAAGGCTAGATCCCACGCGGCATACCAGGGATACTCCCACTTGTCGGGCATGCTGATGATGTCGGCGTTGTTGAGATGCATCCATTCGGAGTTGCGCCCGTTGCGCCGGGAGGCGGGCGGGGCGGGTTGCTGGGAATCGCCGTGAAGCCATTGTGGCACGTCGTAGTAGAAGAACTGTTTCGACCAGATCATGCCGGCGAACGCCTGGCGCTGCACGGCGCGGGCCTCAGAAGAGGTGATGTCTTTTTGTATGCCTGTGTAGAAGCGGTCCGCCTGGCTGCGGGCCTCATCGAGGCGTTGTGCATGGGCGTCGAAGGGATTGTGCAATGGGCGTGGGGATAAGCGAATCCAGACTTCCGCCTGGCCCTTGGCAGGCACATCGAGGATGTGCCAGGCGGCGCACTTAGTGCCCTGCTCCGCCGGATTCACCGCGCTTTGGTTTCCCTCAACCACTCGCTGGTGGAAGGCATCCTTGGGGTGGGGCGTGCCGTTGGGGCTCGCGTACAATCGGGCCGCGTTGGTTTCGTTCTCGCAGAAAAGCAGCTCTGCCGCACCGTGTGAATAGAAGAAGAAATCCCCCAAGCCAGGATGGGATGCACGTACACTGTGGCCATCGATGCGAAGCTCGGGACGCGTGGAGTCGCCGTTCCAGGACCAGGTATTGCGGAACCAGAGATGCGGGAGAACGTGAATCCGGGCCGGTTCCGGGCCACGATTGTGAACCGAGATCCGGCCCAGGATACCCTCGGAGGGGCTATGGTTATATTCTATAAAAATATCGAAATATCTGTTGTCGGCAAAGATGCCGGTGTCGATCAACTCGAACTCCAGTTCGTCCTTCCCACGACGGCGGTTCTCCTCCACGAGGCGGGCGTACGGGAACTCGGCTTGGGGATACTTGTAGAGCATCTTCAGATAGGAATGATCGGGTGTTGCGTCGAGGTAGTAGTAGAGTTCCTTCACATCCTCGCCGTGATTGGCTTCGCTGTTGGTGAGGCCGAAGAGACGCTCCTTGAGGATGGGGTCGCGCCCGTTCCAGAAGGCCAAGGCAAGACACAATCGCTGTTGGGGGTCGGACATTCCGGCGATGCCGTCTTCTCCCCAGCGGTAAGCGCGGCTGCGGGCGTGGTCATGCGGAAAGTAGTCCCAGGCATTTCCAAATTCGCTATAGTCTTCGCGAACCGTGCCCCATTGGCGTTCGCTCAAGTATGGTCCCCAGAGTTCGTTCATCAACCCTTCCATCCCGGCGGCGCAAGCTTCTATTCCCGTTTGTTCTATAGTTGAGGATTCGAACTATGGAACTCTCCATTCAAGGAAAGATCGCGCTGGTTTCCGCCGCCAGTTCCGGACTGGGACGGGCATCAGCGGCAGCGCTAGCGCAGGAAGGCGCGCGGGTGGCGATCCTCAGCCGCCGGGAAGCGGAGTTGGAGGCTGTCGCCAAGGAGATTGGCGCAGCGTTGGCTGTGCGATGCGACCTGTCAAAGGCAGGGGACATTGAAGCAGCATTAGAGCGGGTTCAATCGGAACTTGGCCCCGTCGATATTCTGGTGAACAATTGCGGCGGCCCGCCGGGAGGGACGTTCGCGAGCATCAGCGAGACGCAATGGATCGAATCCTTCGAGCAGGTATTTCTCAGCGCATTGCGGCTGACCAGAGGCGTGCTGCCAGGAATGCGGCAACGGAAATGGGGGCGCATCATCAACATCGTTTCCACCTCAGTGGAGCAGCCTATTCCGGGCATCATCATCTCAAACGCCTATCGCCCGGCAATCGCGGGTTGGGCGAAGACGCTGGCGGCGGAGGTGGCATCGGATGGAGTGCTGGTGAATTGTGTTTCGCCGGGACGAATCCGGACGAATCGCACCGCAACCATGGACCGCGCCGCTTCGGAGCAATCGGGAAAGAGCATTGAGGCGATTGAGGCGGAGCGTTCGGCGACAGTGCCGCTACAGCGCTATGGCACGCCAGCGGAGTTCGGCGCCGTGGTGGCGTTTCTCGCTTCCGAGCGAGCAAGTTATCTCACCGGGTCTGTGGTTCGCGTCGATGGAGGATTGGTTTCGAGCATATGAGGATTCTCAGTTTTGTTCATAACGGAGTGCGGCATGCGGGTACGCTTGCCGCCGATGGCGTGGTGCCGGTAAGCGAGATCAACGCTCGTCATGGCACGAAGTATCCGAACGAAGTACTGGCCTTGATCGAAGCGGGGGTGAAGGATATGCCCACAGCCGATGTGATGCGGCTGCCGCTGGGCGAAATCACTCCGGTGCTGCCCTATGACAAGCCCGGGAAGATCTGGTGTATCGGGCTCAACTACCTGTCGCATGCCGAGGACATCAACGCCGTGCAACCGGAAGAGCCCGGCAGTTTCATGAAGCCCGCCAGTTGTATGTTCCAGCCTGGTGGAGACATTGTGCTGCCGCCGGCGGATGTGAGTGATGACGTGGATGCGGAAGGGGAACTGGGTGTGGTCATCGGCAAGACCTGCCGGTTCGTGCCGGCTGAGCATGTCCCGGAAGTGATCTACGGCTACACGGTTACGCTGGATCTGACCGCGCTCGATGTACTGCGAAAGAACACTCGCTATCTGACGCGCTCAAAGAGCATCGACACCTTTTTCAGCTTTGGACCAGTGATTGTGACGGCGGACGAGATCGGCAAGGTAGACGATCTGGAGGTGATTACGGAGCACAACGGCGGCATCTGCTCGCGAGACTTTGTGCATCATATGCGGACACGGCCGCTGGAATTGGTAAGGTTCCACAGCGATTTCATGACGCTTCATGCCGGGGATGTGATTTCCACCGGGTGTCCGAAAGGGGCGCGCATCAAGGCCGGCGATGGGGTGGGGGGCCGCATTGAAGGAGTGGGTCACATCACGGCGCGCGTGACGCAAGGGGTACGAACGCCGGTGTATTAGCGCAGGTGTGGAACGGGAATTGCTGGTAAAAAGGCAACTCCCCAACACGCCTATGAAGAAACGTCGTGAGAACGAGATCCTGCTGGCCCACAGGCTGCGGGACGGGGAATCTGCACTCTTCGATCAATTTGCGACTTCGATTGGCACGCGGCTCCTGCAGTATGGATTGATGATTTGCCGGCAACGCGATGACGCCGAGGAGATTGTCCAAGACACACTGATGGAAGCCTACCAGCGCTTTCCGGAGTTGCGCGCTCCGGAGAAGGTGCATGCGTGGTTCTTTCGTATTGCGCGGAATGCCTGCCTGATGCGGCGGCGAAAGCATTCACACAGCAAAGCAGCAGTGCCGATCGACGATTCGATGGAGTTGATGGACCGATGTTCGCTGCCGGAGGCGGAACTGGTGAGGAGGGAAGGCGTGCTGGCGTTGCGAAGCGCGGTGGAGGCACTGCCGGAGGATCAGCGGATGCTGGTTCTGCTGCGCTATTTCGAAGGGCTATCCACCGAAGAAGCGGCGGAGGTATTAGAGATGACCCCGGAGGCGGTGAAGACCAAACTTTACCGCATCCGGGGCGTAATCCGGAAAAAATTACAGACTGCGTTAGTTACGGGTTAGGCCCGTTGTGGCAGTCGTAGCAGCCGACCATTTTGCCCTTGGCGAAGCTGCGCGTCCCGTGTTCGGTGTTGAACGTACGGTTGGTGGCCGCTTTCGAGAGTACGGTGCCGCGATAGTCAGCACCGTGGCAGGTGCGGCATTGAGACCGGTTATTCTCTGCCGCATCTTCGTGCTTTCCGACCCAATACTGGCCGACCGGATGCATGCCGTGCGGACCGCCAGTGACCGTCTGCGGCACTGAGGAGTGGCAGGCTGTACACTCGGTGAGCGTACCGGCGTAGCCCTGCAAGCGGATGGATTGCATGTTGTCGTTGGCGTGAGAGCTGGGGTATTCGGCGTGGGTGGAGCCGTGGCAGGTTTCGCACTGCAATCCGCCGTGGCCCTTAGAGAAGCGATAGAGGTCAAGACCCGCGGCAGGGGTGTTGGCGTTGGTGGCGAAGGTAAGATTCGCGGCCGTGCGGAGCAGCGTGCCGCTGGTGAACGCCGAGGTGTAACGGATCTGCCCGCTGTTCTGGAGCGCAGTGCCGGTGTGGCAATTCTGGCAGCTCGGTTCCTGGAGCCAACCCTGGCGATTGGACGCACCCACGGCGCTCATGTTCCCGTGACAGCTCTGGCACTGCATGAGCATGGATCCATCGGCGGCCAAGGCGTTACCCATCGCGCCACGAAGGCATTTGGTCTCAGAACCGGGGTGGCAGCGATAGCAGGCAGAGCGGTTGTTGGCGGCATCGAGCACGAGGTTGTTGGTCGGATCGACGACATTGGCGTGGCGGCGGTGGACGGCTTGGGTGAGCGGAGAAACGCCGGCTTTCCCTGTTCCGGGAAGCGCATTGGATGTGTGGCAACCGGCGCATAGCGCGGGCTTGCCGGCCGCGGCGGAGGAGAGCAGCGTGGTGCTGTGGCGCTCATCATGAAGCCGCAGGACATTCGTTTTGAAGTCCTTCTCCGGGTCGGAGAGGAATGCCCATCCGGCGGTGGGGCGGGCCGTGTTGGGGAGGCCGGAGGCATGGCAGGACCGGCAATCGAGTTCATCCGAGACGGGCAGCACGATCTGCGTGCGGGCCAATTCGCGGCCGGATGTGTCGCGTGCGATGACGCGCATCATCGGATAGTAGTTCTTTGCGCCGGCATCGTCGTAAGGGCCAATCGGCACGCCTTCCGCGGTGAACCAGTTGAATGGGGCATCAAAGCGCATGCCCTGGGGCCGGTTTGACGGGCCGGGCATCGCAAATCCCGACAGGCCCATATCCGGCGCTAGTGCTGTACCGAATAAGGGCTGCACAAAGGACCAGAAGTTGGTTTTCCCGATGGTGCTGCGGTTGATGGAGTTCGCCGGATCGGCAACAGCCTCATAGGTGAGCTTCACGCCACTGCCGGATTTCACCAGCTTCCCATTGCGGTCAATGACATGAGCATGGAATGTGTTGAACGGCGGAAGGATGGAATAGAGGGAATAGTCTTTGCCATCCATGCAATGCATGCCGAGATCGTTCCAACCGATGACTTTGTAGGTTTGCGTACCGCTGGTTTGAGCAGCCAGAGGCAATAGAGATACAGAACAAAAAAGTATGAGCCAACGATGCACTTTGCGCCTCCTAAACGCACGTCGTGGTGCGTTACCGAGAAGGTGCGCAGTACTGGGATTGGTAACGGTACTAAGGTGATTTTCTTTCGACCTGCTCACGCCACCGTGCGTAGCGAGCGCCTAATTCGCTCGCAACGGAGTTGTGAGACGAGGCGATGTCCGCTGTCTCCCCGATGTCTTTGTTGAGGTCGTAGAGTTGCCAGGGATTGTTCGGATTGATGCGCACCAGCTTCCATTTCCCGCTGCGCATCCCCTGGTGTTTTTCGTATTCGAAGAAGAGATCGCGAGGAGGAAGCTTCTGTTTGCGGCAAAGCGCGGCGAGCGGATCGACACCGTCCAGTTTCGGCGAAGCGGGCGTAGGCTGGCCAGCCAGGCGGAGGGAGAGCGGCAGCACATCGAAGGCGCTGAGCATTTGATCGCAGGTGGAGTGCGCGGGGATTTCCCCTGGCCAGCGAGCCATGCCTGCCACGCGAATGCCGCCTTCGAAACAGGTGACACCTCCATCGCGCAGCGGACGGTTGGTTTGCACTTCGAGCCCGCGGTCCGGCAGCATGAACGCGCCATTGTCGGAGTAGAAGAAGACCAGCGTGCGTTTGGCGAGGCCCGCCTCATCGAGGTTTCGGATGACACGGCCGAAGGCATCATCGAGCGCGGTTACCACTGCGCGGTAACGCTTCTTGGGATCGGATTCACGCGGCGAATAGCCATATTCGGCGAAGTACTTTTCCGGGGCCTGCCATTCGAGAGGTTCCCCTGGGCGGAGGTTCGCCTTGTTCGGATAGTGCGGCGAGTTGAACGGCAAGTAAACGAAGAACGGGTGCTGGCGATGGCGGCGGATAAACTCGTTGGCGGCATCAGCGAACAGATCCACCGAGTAGCCTTCGACACGCGCGGGCTGGGTGCCGCGGTACATGTCGAGCTCGCCGTTGTAGAGGTGCGAGTAGTAGTCGATGTTGCCGGAGCGGTGGCCGAAGAATTCATCGAAGCCGCGATCCGTGGGGCGGCTGCCAGGCGCAAAGCCGATGTTCCACTTTCCAAAGCAACCGGTGGCATAAACATGGGGCTTCAGATACTGCGGAATGAGCTTCTCCGAATGAGGAAGACCGATGCCCGCGGTTTCGCTGGCTCGCAACTGGCGGTTCAAGCCATAGCGCAAGGGATAACGCCCGGTGAGCAATCCGGCGCGGGAAGCGGTGCACGTGGGACAGGCTGTATAGAAGTTGGTGAAGCGCGCACTTTGACGGGCAAAGGCATCGAAGTGCGGCGTCTTGATTTCGGTATTGCCGTAGCAGCCCAGGTCGCCGTAGCCGAGGTTATCGGCGGTAATCAGCAATAAATTGACGGGCTGTTGCGCAGGGGCCATGAGGCCGGCAACGAAGGACCTCCGCGTGAGCATGGGGCCTTTATCGGATGGGCGAAAACGGCAGCGGCCGAAGTAGGATGTTGCTGATGTTGGAGACAATTTCCGGATCGCTGAGGCCGGGGGTGGCGCGCAGTTTCAGCCACGCCGGATCGCTGACGAAAGCGGCCCAGTTTTTCTCACGCGCGGCGAGGCTGTCGTACATCAGCATGTAGGTGAGATTCGGCATGCGCTGGCCGGCGATGGCTTCGCCGAAGAAGACGGGGGTCAGGCCGACGCGCCGGAAAATGGCAGTTTCTCCGCCTGTCTCAAACATCGCGATTTTCTTTTGCAGCGTGGTGGGCGTGTTCGATTCATAGGTGCGCAGTTCGAAGATATGCGTCTTACCCGCGACCACGGGAGGCACCTCCACGTCCGGCATAGTGGCGAACGCACGGAAGAGATTCGATTCCATGCGCTGGTAGCTGAGCCCGCTCTTGGCGTCGAGCGCGGCGCGCTCCTTCTGGTATTTGGTATCGGCGCGGAGTTTGTCCATCGCTGTCTCCATGGCTCCGAGGCCAGGGTAGCTGCAGAGCATGTAGAGAAATGGGCCATCGGGCGCGATGAGGTTGGCGAATACGCCCTGCACTTTGCCGCCGGCACGTTCGAGCGCGGGCATGTAGCTGTCGCGGATGAAGTCTCCCGTGCGTTGGACCTGCCCGTCGGATGAATTGCGCAGTTGGAAGTAGCGCAGTTCGAGGATGGAGCGCGGCTTGTCAGCGGCCGGCATGGAAGCGGCAGCAGCGGCAGGAACAGTGAGGAGGGATTTCCGGCGAGTCATATAGGGGCATGGTACAACGGGCGGAAAATTCCTCTTGACAATAGTCGTTATAACGACAATACTGGAAATGTGCCGGGAAAACTTGCCAAGCAGATCAAGCAGACCAAACCGTTCCAGTCACTGGAGGAAGAGGCGTTTCTCAACCTGCAGCGCACGGCGGATGCCCTGATGCAGAAGGAAACCATCCTGCTCGAGTCGTTTGGCGTATCTCCGGCGCAATACAACGTGCTGCGTATCCTGCGGGGTGCGGGAGACACGGGGCTGCCCTGTGGAGAGATCGGCAACCGCATGATCACGCGCGATCCGGATATTACGCGGCTGGCCGACCGGCTGGAGAAACGGGGATTCACCACGCGATCGCGCGAGTCCACCGACAGGCGCGTGGTAACGGTGCGCATCACGAGGGAAGGGCTGGAGATGCTGGGACTGCTGGATAAGCCGGTGTCTGAATTGCACCGGGCGAATCTCTCCCACCTCGGTGCAGCGGGCTTGAAGCAATTGATTGAACTACTGGAAAGAGCCAGAGAACAGGACTGAATTTAGAAATGACTCGATTCGCCGTAGCTTTGTTTCTGGGCGTGGCGTTATACGCCGAGCCCCAAACTTATTCCATCGACGCGGCCCATGCGTCGGCGCAGTTTTCGGTGCGCCATCTGATGGTGTCGAACGTAAAGGGCACGTTCAGTAAATTCAGTGGCAAGGCGGTCTGGGATCCGTCAAACCTGTCGGCGGCGAAGTTGGAAGCGACCATTGATATCGCCAGTGTGAACACCAACCAGGCCAAGCGCGACGCGCACCTGCGGAGCGCTGATTTCTTCGATGCGGAGAAGTTTCCCACGATGACCTTTCAGTCCACCAGGTTCAGCAAAAGCGGAAATCAGATCAAGATGACCGGCAAGCTGACGATCAAGGGAATCACCAAGGATGTCACGTTCGACGTGACTGAGCCCACTCCGGAGATCAAGGACACGACGGGCGGATTCCGGCGCGGAGCAACGGCAACGGCAACGATCAACCGCAAGGATTTCGGATTGAACTACAACGCTGCGATGGAAACAGGCGGTTTTGTGGTGGGCGATGAAGTGACGATTCTGCTGGAAGCCGAACTGGTCAGGAAGTAGGTTTCACCAACATCCCGTCAGTGAGCGTAAGGTCTGTGGGAAGGACGAGGCGTTCGTTCTCCCGCAGACCTTCTTTGATTTCGAGCCGTGTGATGCTGGCCACGCCGAGCACCACCTTCCGCCAGCGTATCTTGTCTCCTTCGAGGACGAATACGCCTGTCTGGTTGTTCTCGCGGCGCAACACTTCTTTCGGAATGGTGAGCGCGTTTTCGACGACATTGGTGCGGATTTCGGCGTTGACGTTGGTTTGAGGCAACAGCAGGCGATCGGGGTTTTCGATGATGCACTGCACCTCGCCAACCTGGCGCGAGCCGAGGGCGACGATCTGGGTGGGGAGGCGCTCCACGGCGCCCTGCCATTGTTTGCCGGCAAGGGCATCCCAGGTAATGGTGACCGCTTGCCCGGTGCGCACGTTGCCAAGCTCGGGCTCATCCACAAACACTTTGACCCGGACTTGTTCCAGCTTGCCGATTTCGCCGATGGCGTCTCCGGTGCGGACGAAAGCGCCTTTGTGAGCTTCCAACTGATACATGGTGCCGGCGATGGGTGCGCGAATGAGGCTGAGTTCGATGTGACGGCGGGCGCCATCGGCGGCAACCTGCGCCTCGCGCAAGCGGGCCTGGACTACCTCTCGATCCAGGGGCTGAACCAACACTGCGCGTTTGCGTTCGAGGGCGCCGAGTTCGGTTTCCAACTGATGGTCGCGATCCTTGGCTTGCTGCAGTTCGAACGGGGTGGCCGCTTTCTTGGCTACGAGGCGTTCGAGCGAGGCAATCTGGCGCTGCAACTGTTCGCGCTCCACACGGAGTTTGGCTGCGGCACTGTCGATCTCGACGGCTTGTGTCCAGGAGGCGCTTTGCGAGAATTTGTCGAGTTCGGCTTTCACCTGGGCGATGCGCGCCTCAGCAGACGCGAGTTCGCGGCGCGCTTCTGAGGAATCCAACTCGGCGAGCACCGCGCCCGCCATTACATGCTGGCCCTTTTCCACGGACAGCTTCACGATCATGGCATCGCGGGGGGCACGAACCGTCATCCACTCGAACGGTTCCACTTTGCCGTTGGTGGCGACGGCACTCACCAGGCGCTCGCGCTTGGGGGTCACCAGGGAAACTTCGGGCGGCGCGTTGCGGGCTTTGTAGACATAGAATGCCGCAGCGCCGATGAGCGCCAGCAGCAGCAGTGCGACGAACTTCTTCATCGGGGAACGCTCGCGCAGTGGTCGAACAGAATCTGCCATTCGGCACGCTGGATGCGCAAGGCAAGGGCCTCATCCGGCGATCCGGGTTTGCGGCGGGCCTGCTCGACGAAGTCGATGAAGGCGAACGGATCCCACTGCTCTTTGATCTTGAAGCGGGCGCCGGGCGCCTGGTCCAGCAGTTCCCGCGCGGCTGCGGCAAGCTGCGGAAACACGGGGTGCGAGCCGACCTTGTGGAACCAGTAGCCCGAGTTACCGGGATCCGGTTCCTGGCGATGCATGATGCCGTGCCAGAAGCTTCCGTCTCTGGTGTGAATGTCCTGGGAGAGGGAATGCGATTCGTCGAGGCAGGAAAAGTACAGCCAGAGCCCGCTGAACGCTGCCTCTGGGGCGCGCGCGCCGGGGAATAATTGGGCCGCGGAACTTGCCTCCAGCAATTGCTTCGCTTCGGCCGAGGAACACGTCCCCAAGGCCAGCGGCATCAGGCGTTCGCCGTTGCCATCAAGCGCCAGAATTTGGGATACCCTGGGGTTGTACTGGGAAGGATCGAAGGCCATGAAATACTTATTGTGCCAGATCGGCCTTACGGCATTGCTCTTCGCGCAGTCTCCCTGGACGGAAGCCAAGCAGAAAGCGCTCTGCGACGCCATGCAGAAGGGTCACACCTATTTGCAGGACGAAGCAGCGGAGAGTTATTTGCAATCGTTGGTGAACCGGATGGAGAATGTCACCATTCGCATCGTGGATGAAACGGAGCCTTGGGCGGATTACAGGCCATGCCGGGTGGTGCTGGTGACCAAGGGTTTTCTCCAGAATGCGGCATCCGAACGCGCGCTGGCGGAGACGATCGCCCATATGGCGGCACACAGCGTGCAGGCGCAGATTGTGACAGGCGGGCAAATCCCGATTTATTTCCACTCGCATCATCCGCGTGCGCTGGTCCCAGGAGCCGTGCAAGCGCAGGTACAGGAGAGGGAGGAAGAAGCCGAGCGGCGCAGCACGGAGATGCTGGCAGCGTTCGCGGCCGATCCCGACAGCAGACAGCTGAAGGCCTTTCAGCAGCGCTACCCACTCCCAGTGCGGAAGAAGCCTACTTTGTACCGCTGAACCAAAGCCGGCGCGCGGTCTCGCCGAGGATCTGCGCACGCGCTGCATCCTTCAACGGAAGATCCTTCTGAAAGATGCGGAGGTGTTCGGCGTAGCTGACGCGCGGGGTCCACAACTCGCAGGGGAAGTCGCTTCCCCAGATACAACGCTCCGGCCCGTAGGCCTCTACGATCTTCATGCAGGGGGCATGCAAATCGGCACACGGATACCCCGTCGCACTGCCCGTCGGGATGAAGGTGAGCTTGGCATGCAGGTTCTTAAACCGCGCCAGACGTAGCACATCGGCGAGGATCGTTTCCATCTGCGCCCCGGCCTTGAGGTTCAGGCAGTGGTCCAGAACCACACGCAGCCTGGGAAATGCCGCGAGCATCTTTTCCAACTCGGCCAGCTTGTCACGGCTGACCAGAACATTGATCACCAGCCCGTTGTCCGTGGCCGACTTCCACAACGCGCGCACACCCGGATGATCGAGCCGGCCGTCTTTGGCCGGAATGCTGCGCATGCCTCGCAGACCATACTTCTCCGCGAAGTGTTTCAGCAGGCCGGGACTGTGCGGATCATCGGGATCGAGCGTGCACACACCCGCGGTCCAATCCTTGTTGGCCACGGCGGAATCGCAAATGTAGCGGTTGTCGAAACGATAGAAGGTGCTGGTTTGAATGAGACACGCCTTCTCCACACCATTGGCCTTGGTCGACTCCCGCAGGTGCTCCAAGGAGCCCTTTCCCGCGGGAGGCCGATAGGGTTTCTCAATCGGAGGATACTTCTTCTCGTCAGGAGAATAGATGTGGGCGTGCGTGTCGATGACCAGCATCAGTCACCTTGCGTGCCGGCCAGTTGCACCAGGCCTTCGGGCTTGCCCTCCAACACGGCCGATGCTTCTTCCATGGTGAAGCTCTCCACCTTGGCGGAGATATTCATGGAGCAGAATTTCGGTCCGCACATGGAGCAGAAGTGCGCGTCCTTGAAACCTTCCTGCGGAAGCGTTTCATCGTGCATGGCCTGCGCCGTTTCCGGATCGAGCGCCAATTCGAACTGGCGGCGCCAATCGAACTTGTAGCGGGCGCGGGAGAGCTCATCGTCGCGATCGCGCGCACCGGGTCGGTGGCGAGCGACGTCGGCGGCATGGGCGGCAATCTTATAAGCGATGATGCCCTGCTTCACGTCTTCGCGATTGGGCAGACCCAGGTGTTCCTTAGGCGTCACGTAGCAAAGCATCGATGCGCCGTACCACCCGATCATGGCCGCGCCGATGGCGGACGTAATGTGGTCGTAGCCGGGAGCGAAGTCGGTCACCAACGGTCCCAGCGTGTAGAAGGGCGCTTCGTAGCAAAGCTCCTTTTCCTTATCCACCTGAAGCTGGATCTGATCCATCGGCACGTGGCCAGGCCCTTCGATCATCACCTGGACATCATGCTTCCAGGCGATCTGCGTCAATTCGCCGAGTGTCTTCAGTTCGGCGAACTGTGCTTCGTCGCTGGCGTCGGCGAGCGAGCCAGGGCGCAAGCCATCACCGAGCGAGAAGCTCACATCGTGCTTCTGGAAGATCTTGCAGATATCCTCGAAGCGTTCATAGAGGAAGTTCTGGCGGTGATTCTTCACCATCCATTCGGCAAGGATAGACCCGCCGCGGCTGACGATGCCCGTAACGCGTTTGGTGGTGAGCGGAACATATTGAATGAGCACGCCGGCGTGGATGGTCATGTAGTCGACACCCTGCTCGGCCTGCTCCTCGATCACTTCCAGCATCACCTCAGCGGTGAGGTCTTCCACGCGGCGCACGCGGGAGAGCGCTTCATAGATGGGCACAGTGCCGATGGGCACCGGCGAGTCGCCGATGATGGCCTTGCGGATCATCGGGATGTCGCCACCGGTAGAAAGATCCATCACCGTATCGGCGCCGAACTTCACCGCATACTGCAGTTTGTCCAATTCGCCCGCGATGTTGGAAGTCGTGGACGAATTGCCGATGTTGGCGTTGATCTTGCACTTGGCCGCGATGCCGATGGCCATGGGCTCCAGGTTGGTGTGATTCACATTCGCCGGAATGATCATCCGCCCGCGCGCGACTTCGCTGCGCACCGTTTCCGGGTCGAGCTGTTCGCGCTTGGCGACATACAGCATCTCTTCGGTGATGACGCCCTTTCGCGCATAGTACATCTGAGTGCGAACGGGGTCGTTCGCGCGCTTGGAAACCCAATCTTTACGCATACGCATTGATTATGGCAAAAACCTACTGCTTGGCGAACACATGCCGCATCTCCAGGTCGCCCTGCGGTGTGTTCAATTTGCGGTCCATGGTGAGAGTCTTGCCCTCATCGGAAAGAGCCCACGTGTCCTGAATGACGATTTCGTTGCCTTGGAACTCCAGCTTCGAAACGATGACGAGTTTGTCGCCGTCCCATTTCGCGGTGCTCTTCATGGGCGCATTGCGGAAGGTGTTGGTGGTTTCTTTTTCCGTGCTGTAGTTCAGTTCGAATTTGACTTCGCCGTTTTGACTCACCTGGGTCATATTAACCTTCAGGTCGCTGTCTTTCTGGGCGATGACCTGTTCCACTTTTTCGGGTGGAGGCATGGGGCCGAAGTCGCTCTTGTCGAGGACGATCTTCCAGGTACCGGAGAAGTCCGTTTTCGCCATCGCAGGCGTCACCAGAAGCAGGCATGCGGCAGCCGCCGCAAGGAGGAATTGCTTACGCAGCATGTTGAGAAGCCCCTTTCACTTCTTGTCGAAATGGATCTTGTATTTGAACTCACCCTGCGGGGTGTTGATCTGCGCGCTCACGGTGAGCGACTTTCCGCCGTCTCCCAGAGACCAGCGTTCCACGGTGGTGATCTCCGCGCCCTGCACTTCGCGCTTGGTCTTCACCACAAGGTCCTCACCTTCCCAAACAGCCGTACCCTTCAACTCGCCGAAGCGGGTGGTTTGGGTGAATTCCTGGCCGTCGGTAGTGTACTTGTACTCCGTGGTGATCTCGCCCTGCTGGCCGTTTTGCACGGTCTTGATCAGGATGCTTGGATCTTTGTGAGCGATGGTGCGCTCGATCTTGGAGGGTGCGGGCATAGCGCCAAAGTCGCTTTTTTCCGCCACCATGTTCCAGACTCCGGTCAAATCCTGCTTGGCGAACATGGCGGACGCAAGCAGTAAAAAGGATGCGCAGGTGCGTAGATTCATAAGAAGAAGCCTCCCAGGCGATAACGCCCTGAGTATAGCATCGCCAGTAAAGAAGACAGCCCGATCCGGGTAAGGCTGGCGGGTGGCGGAGGCGGGCGGCAGTCGGTCAACTGTCTACAGTTGACCGAAATCGTACCCTGTGATATTGTTTGGCGATGATGGAAAGCTTCCTCCACTCTCGCTTCTCCTGGCTGGCGCGTTTGGTGCTTCTCACCTGCGCCGCCACGGCTCTCTGGGGTCAAGTCACGAACGCCACACTCTCCGGAACCGTCACCGATAACAGCGGCGCTGTGGTTCCCAACGCGCGCATCACTGTCATCCACCTGGGCACTCAAGTTTCCCGCTCCGCCGATGCGGACACCACGGGCACCTACACCCTGGTGGCTCTTCGTCCTGGCGAATACCGCGTGGAAGCAACGATGCAGGGCTTCGATAAAACCGTTATCCAGCGCATCGTGCTGCAAGTGGCCCAGCAAACGCGTCTGAACATTGAACTCAAGGTGGGCTCTGTAAACGAGACGGTGAACGTGGAGGGAGTGGCTCCACTGCTGGAATCGGAAAGCCCGGTGGTGGGAGGCGTGATTGAAGAAGACCGAGTGAAGACGCTGCCGCTCAAGGGCCGCAACTTCATGGAACTGACCACGCTGACAGCAGGCATCAATGAAGGCACGGCCACCAACGATAAGAACTTTTTCAATCGCGGCTATGCTCCGGCTGCTGCCGGCGCACCATCGGTGGAGAATTACTACACGCTGGATGGCGCCAAGAACCAGGAAGGCTTCTTCAAGTCCTACGGGCTGGCCCCTTCGGTGGACGCGGTGCAGGAGTTCAAGATTCAAATCGGCCAGTACAGCGCGGAGTTCGGCGCCGGTGGAGGCGCTGTGATCAACGTGGTGACCAAGTCGGGCACGAACCAGTTTCGCGGCGCGGCCTGGGAGTTCATTCGCAACGACAATTTCGACGCTCGCAACTTCTTTCTTCCGGCGACGGAGAAGATCGCGCCGCTGGCCCAGAACCAGTACGGCGTGGCCGCCGGCGGGCCGATCGTGAAGAACCGCACCTTCTTCTTCGCCAATTGGGAGGGGACGAAGATCCGCCGCGGGCTGTTCCGCAGTTCAGTGACACCAACGGCAACCGAGCGGCGCGGGGACTTCAACGGCTTCGGGAAGAACATCCTCGACCCGAACGGGCGCACTCCCTTCCCCAACAACACCATTCCCGCTTCGCGCATTGATCCCATCTCGGCGAAGCTGGTGGACTACTACCCGGTGCCCAACACGACGAACCCCATCGCCAACTACGTGGTCAGTCCCTCATCGCAGACCGACCTCACTTCCGTCCTGACCCGCATCGATCACCTGATCACTTCGAAGCACAATCTGGTATTCCGCTACGGCGTGCAGGATTCGGGAATCTACGATCCAGGCAACTTCCCGCGGGTGGGCGGACAGAATCTGCCGCAGCGATTTCAGAACGGCGTGCTGGGGCTGACTTCCACGTTCACGCCGACGCTGTTGAGCGAATTCCGCTTCAGCTATGGACGCACGACGAACCTCCGCCAGGGGCAGAATCGCGGCAATCCGATCGCCGCCGACGCCGGGCTGCCGTACGGACTGCGTGACGATTTCAACGCCGGTTTTCCCGAAAGCATTGGCATGTCACAGACACGCATCCGCGGGTTGAGCGAAGCCAATCCGTGGTTCCTCACCACCAATGATTTCCAGTGGTACGAAGGCATCACGTGGATCAAAGGTTCGCACACGATTAAAACAGGGGCCGACATCACGCGCGAGCGAGCCAACGCCAACATCGCCACGCACGTGAACGGGAATTACACGTTCGGCGGGCTGTTCAGCGGCGATGGATTCTCGGACTTCCTGCTGGGGCATCCCAGTTCCAGCCTGAACGCGCTGGCTGCAAACACGCCTGGCGATTTCCGCCAAACCATTTTCGCCGCTTATGTTCAGGACGACTGGAAGGTAACGCCGCGGCTGACGATGAACATCGGCGTGCGCTATCAGATTGCGCAGGTGCCGTGGGAGATCGGGGGACAGACGCCGCTGTTCGATCCGTCGCTTGGCAACGGAGTGGGTGGGCTCGCCTTCCCCCAGCAGAACACGACAGCAGCGGGGTGGTATGCGGCCAACCGGCCGGATCTGCCCGTCTCCAAACTCGACCGGCGCGGGCTGTATCGCACCGATGCCAACAACATTGCACCGCGCTTCGGCTTGTCGTGGCGCCCGACGGGTGGCACCAGCACAGTGATCCGCGCGGGCTACGGCTGGTTCTACTCCAGCACCGCATTGATGAACCGCGTGCAGAACTCGCAAACCGGGCCTCCCGGACAGTTGTGGCCCACCTACAACTCCAACATCACGACTCCGACATTGAACTGGGTGGGATTGGTCGGTGTCTCGCCCGATCAGGCATTGCGCACGGCGACCTTCGGATTGCTGACCGGGCCGGAGGGCCAGTGGCTGGACGGCTACACGCAGCAATGGAGCCTGAGCGTCGCACGCACGGTGGGCAAGTCGATGGTGCTGGAAGGACAATACCTCGGCTCGGCATCGACGCATCTGCCGAGCGGATGGGATTACAATTTCACCACGCCTTCGGCCGCCACACTGCAGCCGCGTCTTCCTTATAACAAGTGGGGCCGCATCCGCGGATGGAACTCCGGAGGGAGCGCCAACTATCACGCTTTGATGCTGACCGCGGAGAAGCGGCTTGCTTCGGGCGTGGCTTTCAAGACGGCGTACACTTTCGGGAAGGCGATGGGGTCGGGCGGAGCACGCGAGCGCGGCGGCGACTTTCCGCACGTGCAGGATCCGGGCAACGCACGGCTGGAGCGTAGCGTGACTGGAGACAACGTGGCCCATCGCTTTGTTTCGACGTTTCTCTATGAGCTGCCGGTGGGCAAGGGTAAGTTAGTCGGCAGCGGGATGAACAGCTTCTGGAATCGCATTGTAGGCGGATGGTCGTTCGCCGGAGTCACCACCATTCGCAGCGGCTTCTGGACGAACGCGGCCATCGCGGCAGCCAATTGCAACAGCGCGACGACGCAGGATTGCCGGCCGGATTTGCTGGCGAATCCCGAACTCGGCGGGAACGGCGTCGCTACTCCGAAGTACGATGTGAAGGCATTCGATTGGCCGCGCAATCCGGCGCATGCCGTGCAGACTCCCCGCTACGGCACGGCCGGCAGCAACATCTTCCAGGGCAACGGCGTGATCAACTTCGATCTCTCGCTGCTGAAGCATATTCCGGTGAATGACCGCATGCGCTTCGAATTCCGCTGGGAGACGTTCAACTCACTCAATCACGCCAATTTCAGCAATCCCACGTCGACGGTGGACAACCCGACGTTCGGACGGACGGTGTCTACGCAAACCGATCCGCGCATCAATCAGTTTGGTTTGAAGTTCTACTGGTAGGCCATGCGGAGACGTCATTTCATTGCCCTCACCTGCGGGCCACAGTTTTTGTGGTCCGCCGGCCAGGCCAACTCGTGGGTCGCGATTCAGAACGTGTGCGCCTGGCCGAAGATGGCTCGCCTGACGGATGGGTCACTGGTGGTGGTGATCTTCAATCAGCCCACGCACGGCCGTTGGGAGGGCGACCTGGATTGCTGGCATAGCGGAGATGAGGGCCGCACGTGGCGTTTTCGTGCACGTGTCGCCCAACATGAACCGACGCTGGTGCGGATGAACTGTGCCTTTGGCACGGCAGGTAACGGAGACCTGGTCGCTCTGTGCGGCGGCTGGGATCGCCGTCTGCCCGCCTGGCAGCCGAGCGATCTGTCCCGCAGCAAGCCGCTCCGTCCGGCGATTTCGAAATCGTCCGACGGCGGCAAGACGTGGCACATCGTAGGAGCATTCCCCGAACCGGAACCAAGCGGCATCGGCAAAGACAACCAGTATCTGCCCTTCGGCCAGATCCAACAGGCGGCCGATGGCGCGCTGTGCGCTGCAGTGTACCTGGTGCGCGACAAGAAACGGGAGGCGTTCCTGTTTCGCAGCAAGGACAACGGACAATCGTGGAACAGCCGCACAGTTCTCAATCCGCGCGGAAATGAAACGGCGCTGCTGCACTTGGGAGAAGGAAAGTGGATGGCCGCCAGCCGCGAGTTTCAAAGCGGTCCGGATGTGCATCTGGAGCACCTGGTTTCCTCTGATGACGCCCGCACCTGGTCTCACCGGCAACCGCTGACGCTGCCCGGGCAGATCCCCGGCCACCTGCTGCGGCTGAAGGATCGACGCATTCTACTGACGTACGGGAATCGCAATGGGAACAACTACGGCATCGATGCCCGTCTGAGCAGCGACGAGGGCGCCGCCTGGGGGCCTCCGTTCCGCATCGCTCACACGCCCTACTCCGATTGCGGCTACCCTTCCTGTGTGCAGCTGCCCGGCGGCGATGTGCTGACCGCCTACTACACCAAGATCTCCGACGATTATCATTACGAGATGCGTATGGCTCGTTGGAATCCCGACTCCGCCGGTTCCGCATGACCCGGCACCCGCAAGGAATACTCGCCACCTGTTGTGTGCCCTGGGACGAGAAAGAACATTTGCTGGAAGAAATGTTTCGGGCAGCAATCCGCAAGACGATTCACGACGGCTTCACGCAGATCTACATTTTCGGCACGGCGGGAGAAGGCCATGCGGTGGATAACGGCCGTTTCCGCGATGTGGCGGCCGTCTTTGCCGAAGAAACGCGCGCGGAAGGGATTCTGCCGCAAGTGGGAGTGATCGCGCAATCGACGGCCACCTACGTGGAGAAGATCGCGCTGGCGCATGATCTCGGCTTCCGCATGTTTCAACTCTCACTGCCATCTTGGGGCCGTTTGAACGACGCGGAGTTGCTGACGTTCTTCCAGGACGTTTGCGGCGCATTCCCGGAATCGCGGTTTCTGCATTACAACCTGGGGCGCGCGGCGCGAGTTCTGCTTCCTCTGGACTACCGGCGGATTGCGGACCACGTCCCGAACCTGGTGGCTACGAAAATCACCGGCGCGGATCTGCGCAACGCGATGGACCTGCTGGCGCTGGTTCCGGAGCTACAGCATTTCTTCGTCGAGCTGTACCCGGCGGTGTGCATGCACGGCGAGTGTTCGCTGCTGGCGGCAACGGCACCCATGTACCCGTCGCGGGTCCGCGAATTGTATGAGCACGGGCGGGCGGGGCGATGGGAAGCGCTGGCCCGGCTGCACGGTGAACTGAGCGCCATGGACCGCGAGATCATGGCTCCGGTGCGAGGCCTGGGACTGATGGATGGCGCCTACGACAAGCTGCGCCTGCGGCTGGGCGGGATGCCGGATTTCCCGATGCGGCTGCTGTCTCCCTACGCTTCGTTCAGCGAGGCGCAGTACGAGCAGTGCGCGCAACGTTACTTCCAGCGAACCTTGGCGAGATAGATGCTGGTCTTGCCTTCGTGGCTCGAATAGTAGCTGACCCACAGCATGTTCTGATGCCAGACGAGGCCGGGATAGCTGTTGTCTCCGCTGCTGGGGAACGTGATGACGGGCTCATAGCGATCGAGCGCCATACGCGCCAGAACAGTATGCGGAGTATCGCCGGATTTGCGGCTGCCGCCCACCATGGTCTTATCGGGGAGAATGATGAAGTTCGGTCCGCCGAAGCGCTCTCCCGCGCTGTGCCACTTCCACTCCTTATAAGGAGGTTTGCTCACGCCGATCTGGCCTGCGCGGTCGCCGGCCTCGCAACGAACCATGGCGATCATCTCATCCTGCGCGTTGAAGCGCAGCGTGGTTTCTGAAGTGCCCGGCGTGTCGATCGGCGTGACCTTTTCCCATTTCAGGCCGTCGGTGCTGGTGAACAGCGCGCCGGAACGGGCCGTCTTCAAACCGCCGCCACCGCGATAGGACACGCCCCAGGCGCGGCCTTTGTGCCAGGTGACCCGCCACAGCCACTCTTCGTCTTCCATGATCTTGTGCAGTTCGCTCCACTGCTTGCCATCGCGAGAGAACGCGACGCGTGGACGCCTTGTGGCGTAGCCTCCGGAAGGGGAGCGCACCGATCCGCCGGCCACCATCATCAAGCGGCCGTCCGGGGTGATGCTCAGTTTCGGATCGCGGAGGTCGATTTCTTTTTCTTCGAGTAGTGCCGCGGACTGCCAGGTCTCTCCATCCTTCGACACCAACACGCGCAGTTTGCCATCGCCTTTGGTGTGGGTCTCGGCCTCCCGGAAGGTGCAGAACCACTGATTGCGGAAGCGGATCAGATCAGTGAAGGCGTTGTGCCCGGCCTGATCCCAGATTTTCTTCAGACTCACAACAGTGGGTGCCTCGGCAGCGAGCGCGAGCAGCATCGAAAAGAACAGAAAGACCAATCGCATCAGGCATCTCCTTTGAACTCGAGCGTCCGGCGGCCCACTGCGAGCGAGTCCGCGTACGCTTTCTTCACTCCCTGAATCAGCCAGGAATGATCGCTGCCGCAAGTGATCAGGCTGGCGCCTTGATCTACCGCGCGCTGGGCGGAAGCAGCATTACCCGTTGCAACGCCCCACCATTTCCCGTGTTTCGCCGCGGCCGCGGCAATACGATCCACGGCGCGCTGCAACCGCGGGTGATCCACCTGCATCGGAACACCGTAGCTGAGCGAAAGGTCGCCGGGGCCGGCAAAGAGCAGGTCGACACCTTCCACGGCGGCGATCGCATCAACGTTCTCCACGGCCTCCACATCTTCGATTTGCAGCATGAGAAACGTCTCGTCATTGGCGTGGCGAATGTACTCAATCGGGTCTGCCATGGCGTAGTCGGCATCGACGCCAACTCCGTCATAGCCTCGCTTGCCGAGTGGCGGGAAGCGGCACCACTCCACCCATTGCCGCGCTTCTTCGGCGTTGTGGCAATGCGGCACCATGACGCCGTTGGCGCCGTATTCCAAGGCGCGCATCGGGCTGGCGTAACCGCTCTTTAGCACGCGCACGGTCAAGTCCATGCCTGTGGCGCGGCAGGCCAGCGCCATGGGGCCGATGACATCGAAGCCGAAATCGCGATGCTCCATGTCGAGCCAGACGACGTCGAAGCCGATGCGGCCAGCCACTTCGGTCAGCCATGGGTCCATGACGCGGCTGATTTTGACCATGCGTACCAGTTCGCCCGCACGCAGCTTGCGCAAAACTCTGCTGTGTATCATTGAGCCGTTCCGGTCTCCTTATCACCGCCTGGCCGGGCGGGCAGCTCCATGGGCCCGAAGGCGGGCACGGCCAGATCGCTTTCATCGGTCAGATTGCAGGCCGGATCGAATCCCCGGCCGTACCAGAGAAACATTTTCTTGGGGAAGGGGTACAACCGGTTGAAGGAAAGCACGGCATCGCTGCCCTGCAGGTCGACGCGAAATACCAGTTGCCGCGGCGTTCCTGCTTCATCCGCGATGGAAAAGCCGAGCGGGCGGCCCGTGCTTTGCAGCTTCCCGTTCGCTTGCGAAAAATGAATGCGGAGCCGGTAGGGGGACTCCCAGCGGATGGAGTCGAGCCGCGGGCCGCGCGTCTTTGCCGGGCACTGGACGTTTCCAGCGAACCGGTCGGCGCAGACCGCCGCGGCGAATCGGCGGCCCATGCGCCGCTGGCTTGGCGCATCCAGATGAATGTGATCGCCGAGTTCCAGATCGATGGTGGCGAGCAGCAAAGAGTGGGGAATCTGGCTTTCTGCTTTACGCTGCGCTTCGCGCACGATTTCTTCCGATTGCACCGTGTGCCCCGATAGCTCTTCACCGGCGAAGCGGGCCAGTTGGGCGTAATAGAAGGGCAGATTCGGAGCATGCAGATCGGCGCGCAGACTGGACACAAGTTTCTGAAATCGATCGGCAAAGAGGTGCGCACGCGTATCGCGGCAATCCGCCTCTCCCTGGTACCAGAGGATGCCTGCCACTTTTCCACCGGCGGCAGCTACCTTATGGAGCAGCGCGCCGTAGAGCGATTGGCTGTCCTTTTTCTCAGGATCCCACTGGGTGAGGTTGGTACCGCCCTTGGCACAGGCAATCAGCCCGATGGGAATGCCGGTGCGCTGAATCATTTCTTTCGCGAACGTCAGTGCCGACCCGGCGCCGATGGGTTCTCCATCCGCGCCTTCTTTGCGTTCGTGCAATGGCTCTTGGGCGATACTCCACCGCATATCGGGCAACTGCATGCGCACCATGGGGTGCGGCGGCTCGGGAGCATCCAGGGGGGCGCGGCCAACCATGTTCGATTGTCCGGCAAGCACCCAGATGTCACCCACGTAGACATCGTCCACCACCACTTCAGTCTGCGCGTTGCGGTTGAGGTGGAATGCGATCCTGTATGGGCCGCCGACGGGAATGCCGGCAAGTTGCGCGGCCCATTTGCTATTGGAGGCGCGGCCCACTTCGCGGTTGGTCCAGGGGGAGACGGTTGCCCCTCGAGAGGTGATGGTGGCGAAGACGGGCCCATCACTACCGGCCTCGCCGGATACGTTCAGGGAGCCGCTGTTTCCGTTGCGCGGAATGACCTGGGAGGTGGTGAGACCGGGGCCCAGACGCAGAGGCTGCTGCTGTGCCGGAAGCGCGGCGGAGAGCGCCAGCAGGAGCGCGAGTTGGCGGACTGCGGCCATCATTGTAAAGGGTTTATAGCAGAGAGACTGTCCTACTGTCAACAGTTGACAGTTCCCATAACTCTGAAGACTGTCGACGGACTACCATCCCTCCTGATACCATCGAAAGCTATGAGTGGATTGCCTTTCGTAAGGCCTGTTTCCATCCGGCACAGCATCGCCGGCGCCCTCCGCAGCGCGCTGCGAGAAGGCCGGTTCAAGTTCGGCGAGGACCTTTCCGAACAGAAGCTGGCCACGGAGATGAACGTGAGCCGCGGGCCGGTGCGCGAAGCGCTGCTGGTGCTGACGGAGGAAGGGCTGATCACCCATTCGCCCAATCGCGGCTTCGCTGTGCTGGAGTTCACGCCTGAGGATCGGGCGGAGATCGACCAGGTGCGGCTCTCGCTGGAGACATTGGCGCTGGAACAGGCGCGCGGCAAATTCTCGCAGGAGGAGTTGGATGAATTGCAACGCCTGCAGGAAGAGGTGGTACGGCTGTTCAAGGACAGCGAGTACCCGGCGCGCGACAGTGCCGAGATGGCTTTCCATCAGATGATTTGGGCCAAGAGTGGCAACAAATGGCTGGAGAATACGCTGCGGCGTATCATGACGCCTTACTTTACGTATTCGCGATTTCTTCCTGCCATCGCCACCAATCGGCCTGATCCGGAAGTTGTCGCGCAACAGCACCAGCGCTACATCAACTTCGTCAAGGGGAAGAGCAAGTTCAGCGCTGAGGATTGCGTGCGGTTCCATTTGAAGCTGGGCCGCCCTTAACGGTGGCGACAGGGATCACCTCAGCCGGATCTTCCTGACGCCAGTCGGGAGAGAAGACGCCGGCGCCCAAATCGTCAATCGCCTCGATGGCGTACATCAGATCCCAGCCGGGGTGGACGAACTCGCCGGGAATGATGGCCTGGTAAACACCGCCCGCGGCGGGCTGCATATCGACGATTCGCCAATCCTCAGACTGATCGAGGTGGCGGTAATGCAAGCGGAGAGCGGCCAGTTTGCGCCCACTGGTGACAGCGGCACGGACCAGAACCGGAGCGCCGGGCTGGGCTTGTGCTGGACGGATGCGCCGGATGACGGGGCCGGTTGCTGCGTTGTCCCGGACCGCGATGGACAATGGCTCCTTCTCCGATCCCTGGAAGTAGGCCGTCTCCGCATCGGCACGCAGGTAGTAGAGAATGTGCGATCCGGCTTTGAGTTGGGAAAGCTCGGCAGAGTAGAGATTGTCTCCATTTCGGGACATCGGGACAGCCGTGTAGTGGAAGCCTCCACCGGCACGGCGATAGTAGAGCGTAAGGCGGACCGCATCGCGCGCTCCGGTGAGCGAGGCGCGAATCACCACGGGTTGTCCCGCCTGCGCGGCCTGCGCCGGCGCGTGAAGAATGCGGCGGTAGCGAACGCGTTCGATCACCTCGCGCCAAACGGCTTCCGGCGCCCGTGCGGAATAGCGGTCTACGGACGCACCACTCTCCTCAGCCGCCGGCTTGGTATCAGCCCAGCGCTTCAAGGCGCCATTGTCTTCGCTCCAGCGCATGGCCAGTTTGTAGCGCGGCATCTGCGCCTTCCACTGCAAGGTTTTTTCGGGAGTGGCGACGGCCCGGTCATACAATTCGTCGATGGCGCGGAGACGCTTCGCTTCCGCTTCGAGCAAAGGCAGTTCATCTTTCCAGTGCCCGATCTGATCGGGCGGGCGGTTGAACACCATGTGATCGAAGTAGACGCTGGTGGTGAGGCGGGCGATTTCGCGCCAATGCTCCAGGGCCGCTTCGTACTGCGCGATGGCGGTGCGCAGGGAATGACGCTCGGCCGAGCGCAGAAAGAAACCGTAGCTGGTTGCCGAACGAATCCGCGCGGCATGATAACGAGCCAGCCGTGCAAGAACCTCGATATCGGTTTGCGTGGAACGGAATTCTTCCCCGGCTCGCGCCGCTTCCACTTTTGTGCGCGCGCGCCCCATCGCGTCTGCTGCGCGCTTGGCCCAACCATCGAGTGCATCGGCCATGGCATAGGGCGTCATCTTCGCGGATTGGCGGCCGGCGAACTGATCCTGAACGTATTCGTCGATCCGATAAAAGCGATTGTCATCTCCGGTGCCGAGGGTCAAATAGCGATCGCTGAACCCGCCGGTCTCCATCTCCGGCCAGTAGCCGAAGTTGCTCGCCGAAACGGCGCGCACGGCAGTGACGAAAGGAATCACCCAACTGGCGGACTCATAGGCTTCGCGCACGTCGGCTCCCGCTTGGCCAAAGTGCTTGCGAAACTCGGCTTCAAAGACCGGCTGCTCTGACTGATTCGAGTACCCAGCGAGGCCGAAGGCGAGATAGTAGGCCCAGTAGCGTTCAAACTCCCAGCGATAGTATTCGCGATCCTTGGCCAGGATGCGCCAGTTCCCGCCAGCCCAGTTTCCGAATCCTTTCTGCGAAAGGGGAGCGCAGACCTCAAAGCCCAGCGAATCGCCGAACTTCGCGCTTTGCGCAAACTGGCGGGCGTAATCGAGGCTCCCCCAGAGCAGCAGCTTGATCGACCCTAGCGTCCACATGCGGTAAGCGACGTCGTAAGGCCGGTCGTGCGACAGCAGATCCCAGTAGCCATAGCGGCGGTAGGAACGTTCTTTGTCGCTCGAGTCAATGCGCGTGCCATGAAAGGGGAGGCCCATGTGTTCGCGCCAGTACTTCGTGGAGACGATCGGTTTGATTCCCAGTTGATTGGCGGAATCGATGGTTTCCGCCCGCAGGCCTTTGGCCCGGAAATCGAGCGACACGGGGAGTCCGGATTCGCGAATGGCCTTTGCCATGCCGGTGTAGAAGCGGTTCTGATCGTCTTCCTCAATGCCGCTTTCGATGTTCATGCGGAATTGCACGCCGCGGATTTTCGGACAGGCCTTGAGGATCAGGGCGAGGGCTTTGGGGCAGTAATCGAATAGGTCTTTGTATTCGAGCCCTTCCACCAGGTTCTTGCCGTAAAGATGGGCGTGCTGCTGCCAGATGCCGAAGATGAATTGGACGCCCCAGGCATCGGCCGCTTCAGAGATCATGCGCAGCATCTCCAGATTGCGGCGGCGCTGGGCGGCATCGGTGTTGGCGGGACGGACGCGTTCATAGCCCGGCACTTCCATAAAGAAAGGAAACGGCGGCGCGAGGTAGGAAGTCTGATGTCCGAAGACGAGCGTGAAGTAGTTGAACCGGCTGCGGGCCAGCAAGGCGAAGTAGCGATCCCAGTATGCGCGGTCGTAGAGCCATTCGTCTTCGAGTTGCTGGTTATAGAGAAAGAGGGTCATGCCTCGTTTGCGTAGGCCCGGTTCGCGCGCCACCGGGACGAGGGCGGCCGCTCCTTTCGATTCCACTTGCCCTAGAAATTCATAGAGACCGTATGCGGTGCCTACCGGTCCACCACCGGTGATGCGGATTAGCGCGGGAGATGGCTTTTCGATTCGGAAGGATTCCGGCTTGGCCGAGGTTTGGCGCACTTCCACGGTGAGATCCGGCGTGGACCCGAGTTCCTGGAGCCGGGTTTCCACCACCTGCAGTGCCTTCCGTGCCGGTGAGCCGAGTTCTCCATTGATCTGGAAGCGGATTCCGGTTGCCGCGGTGCCGATCGCGGCTGCTGCGAGCAGGGTGAAAACGAGGTGTGACAAATACGTGTTCTCCGCAATTCAGCATACGCGGTTCATTGGGCGTTGTATCTGACCACCGGCTTGCATTGCCGCACGCACAGTGTTTCACTCAAAAGATACAAATTTAAGTTCTCTCTCTGGAATTATGGAAAACCAGCACGACATTACCTTGCTGCTGCAAAGTATTGGTCGCGGAGACCGCGCGGCGGAAGCGCAACTGCTAGAGGCCGTGTATGCGGAATTGCGTCGCCTGGCAGCCAGCAAGCTTCGCGCAGAGCGTGCCAATCACACTTTGCAGCCGTCGGCTTTGGTCAACGAGGTTTATCTGCGTATTGTCAATGGACCGGTGACATCCAAGGATCGCTCTCATTTCTTCTCACTTGCGGCTTCGGTCATGCGCAATATTCTTGTCGATCATGCACGTTCCAGAAAGGCGAAGCGCCGGGACTGGGGCACACGCGTTGATCTTCAACACGCAGGGATCGTTCCAAGTTCCCGAACCGACGATATTCTCTCGCTCGACTCCGCCCTCGCGGAGTTAGCAAAGCTCAATCACCGCCATAGCGAAGTGGTGCATCTTCATTTTTTCGCCGGGCTAACATTCGAAGAAATTGGCGAAGCGCTGGGCATTTCGTCCCGAACGGCAAAGCGGGATTGGGACATGGCTAGAGCGTGGTTGCAGGTTTGGATGACAGGCAAGAGCCATGACGCATGAGGAGCAGTATCGCCTGGAGATGGAAATCCTCTCTCAGGTCATAGACACACCGTCCGAAGAGCGCACTCGTATCATTGAGAAACTCTGCGCGGGCGATACTGCATTGGAAAGCCGGATCACACAACTACTTGCGGCGCATCTCCACGCAGAGACAATTTGGAGGAACTCGCCTTCGCAACTGATGGAAAGCCTGGACGAGGGCGAGATGCTCGCCGGTCGGTTCCAACTCGTTCGTAAACTCGGGGAAGGCGGAATGGGGGAAGTTTGGGCCGCTTTTGACAGGCATCATTCCGACGAACAAGTGGCAGTCAAGCTGATCCGCCCGGAGTACGCCACCCAACCAGATGTCATCGGGCGCTTCAAAAAGGAAGTGCAGTTAACGCGTGCAATCGGGCACCCCAATGTCTGCCGCGTTTACGAGTTGTTCGAGGACAAGACCTGCGACAATTCGCGTTGGTTCCTCACGATGGAGTTGCTCAGAGGCCAGACGCTATCGAACCACCTCAGGTCGGAAGGGGCCGTGACCGGCGAGAAGGCGATCACGTGGATCAAGCAGATGCTAGAAGGCATCGCTGCCGCGCATCGCAAGGATGTTGTCCATCGCGACTTGAAGCCGGGCAATATTATGTTGGTCCAGGAAGCAGCAGAAGTACGGGCGGTTGTTACGGACTTCGGACTCGCCAAGCGCGCGCTTCAGTCCCAAGATGTAACACAGTCCCGCGCCATTCTGGGCACACCGGCCTATATGGCGCCAGAGCAAATCGCCGGAAAGGGCGCCACCGCCGCAAGCGATTTATACTCATTCGGTTTGACGTCGCTCGCCATGCTCAGAGGCAACGCGGCCCCGGAGGAGACTCAGGACTCAGAACTGAACTGGAAACAAGTGGAGAGGCTTTCGAACAACACCGTCGCGAGAGTTCTACAACGATGCCTGCAGGGCAATCCGGCGGATCGCTACTTGAACGCGGTGGAGGCATTGGCCGATTGGGAAAGCGCGGCTCCTCTAAGCCTGGCACAACAGATGGAAGGCTTTCGCCGGTCCCTGTTGTGGATTCCTTTAGGGATGGCCATAGTAGGTTTAGGGCTTTGGGCGTGGAACCGCCAGCGTCATCCGGCCCCGAGCGCGGAGGCACTCAGTTGGTATCGCGATGGCATGCAGTCTCTGGCGGAAGGGGCGGTGATTCGCGCTCAGGCGGAGTTGGACAGGTCGGCGAAACTGTCGCCGCAGTTCGCCTTGGCTAGGGCGGCACAAGCCGAAGCGTTCCTGGAACTTGACATGGCAGCGCAAGCCAAGGACGCGATGCTGAAGGCTGCGGCCGCCGTTGTTGACCGTTCGAACCTTCCTGTCGAACAGGCGGCCTATTTGAATGGCATCCAACATCTTGTGCTGGCCGAGTGTAGCCCGGCATTGGAGGAACTGCGGAAGATGACGGGGTCGGCGACGCCTGAGGATCGAACGTACGCAGCGCTGATCTTGGCTCGTGCAGCCATGCGATGCAATCAGGCTGATACGGCCAATCGCACGCTGGAGTCAGTGGCGGCTGCGGACGCGCGCAACGCGGCCATTCCGATGCTGCGCGCGGTGCTCGCCGCCCGTAGGCGCGACTATCCGGCGGCAGATGCCTTACTGGATAGAGCCGAAGAATTGTACAGGGTTCGAGATCAACGCGAGGGTTTGGGCCAGGTGATTCTCTATCGGGCCGTATTTCTGCAGGAACAAAACCAACTCAGCCGGGCGATGCAGACGTTGGATCGGGCCAAGGCCCTCGCCGAGACTTCGCCCAATCCGTTGCTCTCCATTCGCGTAGCGCTGGAGCGGAGCCTTACCCTTCGTCTTCAGGGCAACATGACGGAAGCGCAGCGCCACGCTGCTGAGGCCATCCGCATGGCAGGGCAGCATGGCTTGGACACGCTATCTCTACAGGCACTTTTCGCTGCCGGGAACATCCACCTGAAGCGATACGAACTGGAGGAAGGGCGATCTCAATTCCAGCGCGCGCTGGAGATTGCCGAGCGCTTTCGGAATGAGGAGGCCATCGCCCGAGCTCAGTTGTCGCTGGGCTCCGTGCTGGTGCGACAGGGGAAGCCCGACGAAGCAATCCAGGCTGTGCAGGCGGGGTTGCCCTTCTATGAGCGCGCGGGCCAGGTGCGCAATGTGGCCAATGGCTACTTGTTGATGGGACAGGCGCTTCTTGTGAAGGGGGACTTTGTCCAGGCGGAGGAAGTGTTTGAAAAGGAACTGGACCGTGCGCGGGAGCGTAAGGATGTCGAACGGGAAGCCCTCGTTTTGGAGAACGTCGCAACGGCACGTGCCGAGTTGGGGAAATTGCCTCAGGCGCTGCAGCACTACAAAGCCGTCGCCGAACTACACCGCATAGCCGGAAAGAAGCGAAGTCTGTTTTATGGTTTGGCGAATGTTTCTGACATGCAATCGAGGCTCGGGTGGGCCAGGGAGGCAGGCGAGACCCTGGATGAGGCCCGCAAGCTCGCTAATGAACTGGAGAGCCAGCCTGCGGACTTGCATCAGCGCCTCTACATTGGCGCCGCCTACAATGCACTTCGTTCAGGAGATTCCCGCTCCGCCATATCTTTCGCTAGCCGAGCATTGGCGCTCAGGTTGACACCTAATGGATTTCGTGAAGCACAGCTATATGGAGTTTTGTGCTACGCCACGGCGTCCGCCGGAGCCCTTTACGCTTCCCACTGCCTGTCGGCTATCCGAAAAGCGCAGAACGCCGGTCGGCAGTCGCTGAGAGACGCCCGCTTGCTGGCAGCTCAGGCCTATTTCGTAGCTGGGCGGCACAAGGAAGCCGATTACCAGGCAAGCATCATTTCGGAGGAGTTGGATCGAACCCGCTGCCCGGAAGCAGGCTGGATCGCCTACTCGATTCGCTCCGCCGTTAGCCGACGGAATGGCGAAGAAGCTCAGGCCAGACAATTTTCACTCGCCGCGTCACGACACCTGGAAACTTTTCGCTTATCCGTCAGCGGTCAGAATCTGGACCGGTGGCGCCGAAGATCGGACATCCGGGCATTGATTCGTTGATCGTGAGGAAAGGGAAAGTATGAATTTAACAAAGAAACTGATACTTGGCGGCGCCGGCCTGGTCGCACTGGCCGCCATCCCTATCGGCATCAACTACCTAAGAAGGATCGTGATGACCAGCGGACACGACGAACCTTTAACTGTCGACAACCCGAAGATCGTGATTGACTTCAATAAAGATAGTCACCCTATGCACGTGGATAGAGATGGGTTCCAGGCGGTTCGGTTGCATCGCGACGTTACTACTCTTGACTACGCGTCAGCTACCTATCGCAACAGTCCGGATCCTCAAGTACTGAAGGATCTCGATAAAAGCAGCCCGATCCTGTTGATCGACTCCGGGGGAGGACAAATCGCCATTTCGATCACCCCGCCGCAACAGGGCGAAAAGCATGATCAGGTTAACTTCGGACTGTCCCGTCAATTTGGCGGGTGTTGGCTCCACCCAATTGTAAACAACAAATGCGGCTCGGCTGACGATGGCCTCCGGCTGCTAGCTGTCCAATATCGGACCAGCAGCGAGGAGCGATATGTATGCTTCGACACGGGAGAGCATTCCCCTTCTCACCGATGCCAGGTGTCGAACCCAGACGGGAAAGCTGCACTCACACTGCACTTCACGCCCGATCCGAAAAAATAAAAGTAACCCACCCTTACCAGTTGTCGGGTTGCAGCTCGTTGTGGAGGAGCATGAGGACCCATCTCCTGCTATACTGAAAAATCCGCCCTGCGCACACCTGCGTCTGGGCGGCTATAGGGTATTACCCCCGCCATCCGTTCCCGAGATACAACATCCGAATGGAGCGCGCCAAAGCGTAGGAAGGGTTTCATATGGCCAAAGAGAAATTCGACCGTAGTAAGCCGCACGTAAACATCGGCACGATCGGACACATCGATCATGGCAAGACCACGTTGACGGCAGCGATCACGAAGGTGCTCGCCAAGCACAACCCGAAGGTGAAGTTCCGGAGCTTCGACTCCATCGACAACGCCCCGGAAGAAAAGGCTCGTGGTATCACGATCGCCGTGGCGCACGTGGAGTATGAGACCGCCAACCGGCACTACGCCCACGTCGATTGCCCCGGCCACGCCGACTACATCAAGAACATGATCACCGGCGCGGCGCAGATGGACGGCGCGATTCTCGTCGTGGCCGCCACCGACGGTCCCATGCCCCAGACCCGCGAGCACATCCTGCTTGCCCGTCAGGTGGGTGTGCCCTTCGTCGTGGTTGCCCTCAACAAAGTGGACATGGTGGACGATCCGGAACTGCTCGACCTGGTGGAACTGGAAGTTCGCGAATTGCTGAAGAAGTACGAGTTCCCCGGCGACGATCTTCCGGTGGTTCGCGTGTCGGCCCTCGGCGCGCTGAACGGTGAAGGCAACTGGGAAAAGTCGGTGGACGAGTTGATGGACGCGGTGGACAAGTACATCCCGCTGCCTGAGCGCGCTGTCGACAAGACGTTCCTGATGCCGATCGAAGACATCTTCTCGATCCAGGGCCGCGGCACGGTGGTCACGGGCCGTATCGAACGCGGTATCTGCAAGGTCAACGAAGAAATGGAAATTGTCGGCTTCCGCGATACGCAGAAGACGGTCATCACGGGCGTGGAAATGTTCAAGAAGCTGCTCGATGAGGGCCGGGCCGGCGACAACGTCGGTTTGCTGCTGCGCGGTATCGACAAGGATTCGGTGGAGCGCGGGCAGGTCATCGCGAAGCCGAACACGATCAAGGGTCACAAGAAGTTCAAAGGCGAAGTTTACGTGTTGAGCAAGGAAGAAGGCGGCCGTCATACGCCGTTCTTCAAGGGCTACCGGCCGCAGTTCTACTTCCGTACCACGGACGTGACGGGCGTGGCGCAGTTGCCCGAAGGCACGGAAATGGTGATGCCGGGCGACAACGTGAGCCTGGAAGTGGAACTGATCACCCCTGTGGCCATGGAAAAAGGGTTGCGTTTCGCGATCCGCGAAGGCGGCCGCACCGTCGGCGCCGGAACGGTGACCGAGATCCTCGGTTAAACTTGTTTGGCGGAGGGAGGGTCTTTTGCCCTTCCTCCCTGTTGTACCGGATGAAAATCCGCTACAATGGTTAGGTTCAGATGATCTCTTTGGATTTAGGGGCGTAGGTTTAACGGCAGACCAGCGGTCTCCAAAACCGCGAGTGGGGGTTCGAATCCCTCCGCCCCTGCCAGCTCTTTGCTTCCGGATCCGCACGGAAACTTCGTTCGTAAACAATCTCAAAAGTTGAGAGAGTGGTTGTGGCTACTATGGAAACCGAAACTCGAGTCGAAAAGGCATCGCTCGGCCAAAATGTGACTTCTTGGCCCGCGAAGGTCAAGGACTATGTGGATGATCTGAAGGCGGAGATGCGCCGGGTCACCTGGCCAAGCTGGAAACAGGTCCGCGCCACCACTACGGTCGTCATCGTGGCGGTATTCGGTTTCGCGGCTTATTTCTTCGTGGTCGACATCGCGATCACCCGGCTCATTACGAAAATCTTCGATACCTTTACCAAGTAAGGCGGCCTCATGGCGGACGACCTCGAATTGACCAACGGAGCATCATCGGAACCCGAACAGAACGGCGCAGCCGGGGAGCCCGGCGTCCCTGTGGATGAGACATTGCTTGACGAAAGCAAGCAATGGTATATCATCCACTCCTATTCTGGTTTTGAGCAGAAAGTTGCCGACTCGCTCCGTAGCCGGGCCGAAGCCTTTGGATTCGCTGAGAAGATTGGGCAGATCCTGATCCCGACGGAAGAAGTAGTTGAACTCCGGAACGGGAAGAAGGTCACCAGCAAACGGTTGCTTTACCCTGGTTATGTCCTGGTCCAGATGGCGATGGACGACCAGCTCTGGCACGAGATCAAGAACACCCCCCGCGTCACCGGATTCGTCGGTGGCGGCAATACACCCGTCCCGCTCACCCCGCAGGAAGTGCATTCCATCCTGTTCCGCCAGGCCTCATCGGCGGAGCGCCCACGCCCCAAACTCAATTTCGAAAAGGGAGAGACCGTTCGTATCATCGACGGGCCCTTCGCCAATTTCTCAGGAAAAGTCGACGAGGTCAATTCCGAGCGCAACACGCTGCGCGTCCTTGTCACCATCTTCGGCCGCGCCACCCCGGTCGAACTGGAATTCCTTCAGGTGGAAAAGATCGTCTAAAGTTTCTTTTGTAAGGATTTGTCATGGCTAAAAAAGTAACCGGAATGGTGAAACTTCAGATCCCGGCTGGGAAGGCAACCCCCGCCCCGCCCGTGGGTACGGCGCTCGGTCCGCAGGGCGTGAACATCATGGAGTTCTGCAAGGCGTTCAACGCCAAGACGTCGGCCAAAGATCAGGAAGGCCTGATCATCCCCGTGGTCATCACCATCTTTTCCGACCGTACCTTCACCTTTATTACGAAGACGCCGCCGGTGCCTGTGCTGATCAAGCGGGCTGTCAACCTGGCCAAGGGGTCCGCGGAACCGAACAAGAGCAAGGTCGGCAAGATCACCGAGAAGCAGGTGGAAGAGATCGCCAAGCTCAAGATGCCCGACCTCAATTGCTTTGATGTCTCCGCCGCTGTGCGTAGCGTCAAAGGCACGGCTCGATCCATGGGTGTAGACGTCGTCTAGACTGCCCCCCTTTACAGTTCTTTACACATCGACAGCTTTTTGCCAGGGCCTGGGAGAGATCCCAGGCCCTTTGCTTTGAGCGGCTTGCAAAACGAAGACAAGACCGGCGCAAATCTTTTGTAAACTCCCGATAGCCGGGCCGATACGTTCTGCATGTTCGCAGGCGAGCCGGCTGTTTTCTCAAAAACACACCCCCTGTTCCACTCCGAAACCCGTTCCGGTACGAGGCCGGCCTCGCCGCGTCTGAGATCACTTGTATTTTCAATGTCTTCGCCTCTCCTGAGGTTTTGGCAGCGGCGTTGCATTCCAATTCTCTGAAGACGTACTCCGGGGCCGTCCGGGGTTCCTGAACGAGATTCATCACTTTTCATCACTTTTGGAGGTGTGAAAGAGCCATGCCAGTATTCCAGCCGCGTAACCGCTTGGTCAACTTTCGTCTGAGCGAGGAGGAGTTCGAGAAGCTCCGGGCCAGTTGCTCCCTGTATGGAGCGCGCAGTCTTTCCGATTTCGCCCGTGCCGCTGTCATGCGATCGGTCACCGGAGGGAGCCAAACCAAGGAGGCCCCAGATCCCACCATCGACAGCAAGGTAAACGACCTGGAAAGCCGGGTTGGAGAATTGAGCCGCCTTGTGGAGTCTCTGCTCACCGCGAACACCACCCCTGTTGCCGCCGGTCAAGGAGAATAGCTCACCATGCATTGGTCACTGCTGTTGGCCGCACTGCTTGCCTTTCCAATATGGGGGCAGAACCGCAATCTGCCGCCATTGTATGAAGTAGGAGGGGCTAATCTTCCCGCCCAAAGGATCGGCGCCAACGATCTGGTGGCGGTGTCGGTTTACGATTCGCCGGAATTGACACGAACGGTCCGCGTCAGCGCGGATGGGTTCGTTCGGCTTCCTATGCTGAAAGCACCTATTCAGGCAGGGGGCCGCATGCCCTCAGAACTGGAAACGGCCATAGCGGATGCTCTCATTCAGGAGAACATCCTGATTGCGCCCGTGGTCACCGTCACAATGGTGGAGTACCACAGCCGCCCCATCAATGTCGTCGGATCCGTCAAACGGCCATTGACGTTCCAGGCCGTTGGAGGGGCGACGCTGCTGGACGCGATTACCCGGGCGGAAGGCCTCGCCGCGGATGCCGGGCCTGAGATTCTGGTCAGCCGGACGCAGGCTGGCGAGAACGGAACGCCCGCCACGATCATTCAACGCATCCCGGTGAAAGGGTTGATCGATGAAGCTGACCCGGAGTTGAATGTGCGCCTCTATGGCGGCGAAGAGATTCGCGTCCCGGAAGTGGGGAAGATCTTTGTCGTTGGGAATGTACGGCGACCAGGAGCCTACCCTGTCCAGGACAGTGCGGGGACCAGCGTCCTGAAACTGCTCGCTTTGAGCGAAGGGCTGCTGCCGTATACAGCGAAGCAGGCATTCATCTATCGCAAAGAAGCTGTCTCCGGGTCGAAGAACGAGATCGCGATCGAGATCTCGCGAATCATTGACCGGAAAAGCCCCGACGTGCCTCTTCAGGCCAACGACATCCTCTATATTCCTGACAACAAAGGGAAGCGGATGACCATTTCCACACTTGAGAAGCTGGCAGGATTCGGATCGGCCACCGCCAGCGGAATGATCATCTGGCGGCGTTAACCCACCCTATCCTAAATCCACAGAAAGGGAACATTGTTGCCCATGCCCCAAGAGAAGTCTGACAAAGAAATTGTTCTCGCTGGTGAAACGTATCGTATCGCCCAGTTGATCCCCCAGTCGCCGGGAAGTGCTTTTTCCGAGAGCGAAGCGGAGGATGCCGGAGTACCGATCTCCCACTATGCGTGGGTGGTGAAACGACATCGCTGGAAGATCCTGCTGTTCGTCGCCATTTCCGTCTTTGCCACAGCGGTGATATCCAATCGCATCACGCCAGTGTATGAGTCCACCGCGACCGTGGACATTGATAGGCAAACTCCGACGGGCGTTGTGGGCCAGGAATCCATGCGCTCCAGCCTGATCAACGATTCCGATCAATTCCTGGCGACGCAGATCAAGCTGGTGCAATCCGACAGCGTGCTGCGGCCCGTGGCACAGCGATACAGGCTCACCTCGAGCGAACAGACTCCTGAGTCCAATGTCTCCCAGTCCAATGTGTTTGAGAAGAACTTGAAGGTCAATCGGCCGACGAACACATATCTCCTGCTGATCAGCTACCGCTCCACCGATCCGCAGATGTCCGCTGATATTGCCAATGCCATCGCTCAATCCTACCTGGAGCATACCTACAACATCCGTTTCCGGGCGTCGGCGAGCTTGACGACCTTCATGGAGAAGCAACTGGAAGAGTTGCGGGCAAAGATGGAGCAATCCTCGGCCGCATTGATCCAATTTGAGCGTGAATTGAACATGATCAGCCCGGAGGAGAAGACGAACATCCTTTCGGCACGGCTTCTGCAACTGAACACCGAATACACGAATGCCCAGTCGGATCGAGTGCGCAAGGAGGCGGCATTTCAATCGGTAAAGAACGGGTCACTTGAGGCTGCCCAGGTGTCGGGGCAGGGCGAACCGTTGCGGAGATTGACGGAGAAAATGAACGAAGCGCAGGAGCGCTTCAGCCAGGTCAAGGCACAGTATGGCTCGGCCCACCCGGAGTATCGAAAGGCGGCGGCTCAGTTTTCTGAAGTGCAGCGACAGCACGACCGGACGAGGCAGAACATTGTGCAACGCGTCGAAATCGAGTACCAGGAGTCGGTCAACCGCGAAGCCATGTTGCAGAAGGCAGTCCAAGAAACAAAATCAGAGTTTGACCGGCTCAATGCGAGGTCCTTTGAATACCAGGCGGTCAAGAGGGAAGCCGAGGCGGACAAGAAGCTGTACGAGGAGTTGGTCCGAAAGATCAAAGAAGCCGGCATCAACGCCAGCTTCCAGAACAGCTCAATCCGGATCGCCGACCCGGCGCGGCCGCCGGCTAAGCCAGTATTTCCAAATCTGAAACTGAATCTGGCGCTGGCGTTCGTATTTTCGACGATGTTAGCGTTTGGCGCCGCAGTGCTGAGCGATACGCTGGACAACACAATTCGCGATCCGGAGCAGGTGGCGCGAACACTGAAAACCGAAGTCATTGGGTCTCTCCCCGTGGTGAAGAACTGGCGCAGCCAGCTCGGCCCGGTAGCGCAGAACGGCGCTACGAAGGCGCTGGTCGCCTTGCATGATTCCAACGACCACGCCAACAGCTATGCAGAGGCGATCCGAACCTTGCGAAATTCCATTCTGCTGAGTGATTTCGACCGGCGCCTCCGGTCACTGCTGGTCACCAGTGCGTCACCAGGAGAAGGTAAATCCACAATTGCGGCGCATCTGGCGGCAACACATGCCGAACAGCATCATCGCACTTTGTTGATCGATGGTGATTTACGCAGACCGAGTGTGCACAAGCGCTTCGGAATCTCATCCGCCGTAGGGCTATCCAATGTGCTGGTGGGCGAGGTTCCGTGGAAAGAGGCGCTCATTCAACCGGCGGGACTCCCTGATTTGGATGTTCTTCCGGCTGGGCCACCGTCGCGCCGGGCCGCGGATCTGATTGGGCGAGGACTGATGGAACTGCTCGAAGACGCGGGCACCCAATACGATCTCGTGATTCTGGATGCTCCACCTCTACTCGGGTTCGCGGAGCCGCTGCAGATGGCAACGGCAGTAGACGGAGTGGTTGTGGTGACACGCGCAGGGGAAACGAATCGCAAGGCGGTGGGCGCTGTAATCGCGACACTGCAACGGCTGCGGGCGAATGTGATGGGGCTTGTATTGAACCAGGTCCACCAGGAAATGAGTGACAGCTACTACTACTACAGCCACTACGGAAAGTACTACCACGCGAATAGAAAAGGCTGAACATGCAAGCGGCGCCGGTCTCCACATTCTCCACATCCGCACTGCCCGTGCGTGTGAACTTCGCCTGGATGCTGATCGGTAACCTGATCCAAGCCGGGGCTCAGTGGGGAGTAGTTGTCGTCCTCGCCAGGTTGGGCAGCCCCGAAGATGTCGGCGGCTACGCTCTGGCACTGGCAGTAGTTAGTCCTGTGTTTCTGTTTTCGAACATGCATCTGCGAGCGATTCTGGCAACCGATGTGGCGCTTGAGACGGGGGCCGGCACCTATTTCTCGCTGCGACTAGCCTCGAGTTCACTGGCAGCCATGGTGCTTCTGGTGGCAGCATGCTTTCGCGGCCCGCAGCAAGGCCTGGTTCTTGCCGGACTAACCGTGGCCAAGGCGTTTGAGGCCATCAGTGAGGTGCTCTACGGAGAGATGCAACGGACCGAGCAGATGGACCGGATTGGAAAATCGATGGCAGCGCGCTGGGGAGGGGCTCTCCTGGTTACCGCGGTGGCAATGAGTTGGAGCCGGAGCCTGGTGGTATCACTGATCTCGATAGGTTTGGTATCCGCCACGGTAGCACTCTGGGATCTGCAATCAGTCCGGGCCAGCCGGTGGAGAAGCTCGTTCGGAGAGATAAAGCAGCTTGCCGTGTCGGCTGCGCCCCTCGGACTACTGATGTTGATGGTTTCACTGAACGCCTCCATCCCCAGATATTTTCTTGCGGGTCTGTCATCGCAAAGTGCAGTGGGCATCTTCGCGGCCCTCTCATACGTTTCCGTCGCTTTGAACACCCTGGTAATAGCCGCCGGCCAAGCGGGGGGAACAACCATGGCCCGCAGTTTCTGGGCACGCGATGGGTTTGCTTTTGCCGGCCAGGCGGTGAGGCTCTTGGCGTTGGCACTTGTGCTCGGCATCGCTGGAGTTGGGGTGGCACTGTGGAAGGGCCAGGACTTGCTGGAGCTACTTTACGGGCCATTCTTCTCGCGAGAACGCGAATCGCTGAACTGGCTGATGATTGCCGGCGCTCTGAGCTACGTTGCCTCGGCGATCGGATACATGCTGGCGTCGGCGAGATGCTTCCACCTGCAGTTGCCGACACTCATTTTGACATCGCTCACAACCGCACTGGGCTGCCAACTTCTGGTTCCACGGGCAGGAGTGACGGGCGCCGCGCAGGCGCAGCTAGCGGGATATGCAGTGCAGACTGCTCTGAGTTTGATGCTGTTGATCTATTCGTGCGGAAGGAGATTTCGATGACTTTATCTCAAAGAAACGGCGCACGATGGGACCGGATTGGTTTCCTGCTGACCTGGGTGTTGGTGTTTCTTATCCCGTGGGGCGACATGCTTTTGTTGCCGGTTCAGGTGCAGTTCAGCCGGGCATTCACGATTGTTGCGGCGGCCGCTTGGATACCGTTGCTCTGGAAGCGCCGCACACTACGCCCGCTCGAGTCACCGCACTACTGGATGATTCTGTTCGTGCTGTGGGTTGGGGTCACAGTCATTGAAACGGCGGAGCCGGATCGCGCCCTGAGACGTGTTCTCTCCTTTATTCAGCTTTTCCTGAATGCGTGGATGATTCACCAGAGCGTCCAGAGTAAGGAGAGAAGCCACAAACTTCTCATCGCATGGATTTTGGGCTGCTGCGTTTGTATGGCGGGACAGATGTACAACTTTATGCTGGACGTCCGGCAGGGTGATGGCCGCTGCACAGCGCCCGGGTTCGACCCCAATGACCTTGCGGTAACCCTGGTTCTCGGCATTCCGGCAGCATGGCAGGTTGCCTTACAGGAAAAAGGGCGGCGTTGGCTGTTCTTGATGTACATTCCGGCGGCGGTTGCCGGGACGCTTCTCACCGCATCGCGGGGAGCCGCGCTGACGTTGGCAGTTGTTCTACTTCTGCCGCTATCTGCGATCGCGAAAGCTAACGCGAAGGGTTTGGCTGGGGTTGCGGCAGTCGTGGGGCTCTGCATTTTCGTACTGAGCAGTCTTTCCGAAGAGGCCGCATTCCGGCGCTTGTCCACGATCGGTGATCAGGTGTCATCGCGAGATCTGAATGGAAGAATCGACATCTGGCTCAGAGGATATGCGGCGTTCCTGGATCACCCGGTAATGGGGGTGGGCGCAGGCGGGTTCGAGAACGCAATTGGAGCGGCCCGTGGGAATGGCATGGCAGCCCACAACGCTCTTTTGGGGATAGCCGTTGAACATGGGACGGTTGGTCTGCTCCTGTTTGTCGGCACGCTGGCAGCCTTGGCTCGTAAGGCATGGCGGAATGAATGGAATGAGCGCCGTTTTTGGATACTCCTGCTTGCGGCGTGGACGATCGCGGCAATGAGCCTGAGTTGGGAGAACAGAGAGATGACCTGGCTCTTGTGGGGTCTTTGTGCGGCGCAACCGAAGCAAGTATGCGCCCGGTATCCAAGGATTGTGATTTGGAGGACTCATGCACAGACAAGCACAACGGCATAAGGTTTGCTTTCTCACTACCGGACTAGCCCGCGGAGGCGCGGAGATCCAAGTGATGCTGTTGGCGAAAGGGTTCAAGCAGAGGGGATGGGATGTGTCAGTGGAGAGTATGCTGCCCCCACAGGAATTTGTAGAGGAGTTGACCTCACATGGCGTTCCTGTCGCTTCCTTAGGAATGGAACGGGGTGTACCCAATCCACTCGCCATCTGGCGCCTGGCGCGCAGGTGGATGAGTTTTCAGCCGGATGTTGTGCATTGCCACATGGTGCATGCGAATCTGCTTGGACGGATTACGAGGATACTCGCACCGCCACGGGTTCTGATTGCAACAGCACACAACATCTGGGAAGGCCCGCGGTGGCGGGATTGGGCCTACCGCCTCACTGACGGGCTTGGCGATCTGACAACGAATGTGAGTCAGGCCGCGCTCGATCGCTACATCCGAGACAAACTGGTTTCAAAAGAGAAGTCGGTGTACATGCCCAATGGAATTGAAACCGGCCGCTTTGCCCCCGATGAGGAATTGAGGCGAAGCAAGCGCCGGGAACTCGGCTGGGAAGGTCGCTTCGTTTGGTTGGCGGTAGGAAACCTCAGGCCGGCAAAAGACTATCCAAATCTCATCGCGGCGTTCGCTCAGCATCAACGCAACAAGAGTGGCGTCCGGTTGGCGATCGCGGGATGCGGAGACCTGCTGCCAAAGCTCCAGGAACAGATCGACCGATTGCAGATGAAGGGCCGCGTGGAGCTTCTCGGTGCGCGAGCGGACGTTCGTGAACTGATGTTAGCGGCGGACAGTTTTGTGATGTCCTCGGCATGGGAGGGACTACCTCTAGTGTTGATCGAGGCCTCTGCCTCCGGCTTGCCCATCGTGGCCACGAAGGTTGGAGGAAATAGTGAAATCGTGGCAGACGGAGAAACCGGCTTCCTTGCTCCCGCAAAGGATTCTGACGCACTGGCTGCTGCCATGAACCGCATGATGGCACTTGATGTATCGCGGCGCCGGCAGATGGGTTTGGCAGGGCGTCAGAGGGCTGAGGAATACTACGGCATCGAAGCAGTCCTGAACAAATGGGAAAACATCTACGAGCAGCTGCTTCAGGTGAATGCATCAAGGCGCAGGGCACGCTGGGCCGCTGTCTGCTCGCTACCGGAAGGAGTGCGCCAATGGCGACGAGGTTGAAACGGATTCTGGACATCACCGGTAGCCTCATCGCGCTATTGCTGCTGTTACCGTTGCTCGCATTGATAGCGGTCGCGGTGCGGGTGACATCACGAGGACCAGTGATCTTCCGGCAGCAACGTCTCGGTCTGGCGGGAATTCCCTTCTCTATTTTCAAATTCCGCACTATGCAACACCGGGCCAAGGACATCCGCAATGCAGATGGGTCAGCGTACAGCGCGGATGATGATCCACGCGTTACTGCTCTTGGCAAGTGGTTGCGAAGGACGAGCCTCGATGAACTGCCGCAGTTCTGGAATGTTCTCAGAGGAGACATGAGCCTGGTTGGACCACGCCCTGACCAAATGGATCAACTGCGCTACTACACGCCGGAGGACAGGGCCAAATTGAGGATGCGCCCGGGTATAACGGGCTTGGCCCAAATCAGCGGCCGTAACCGCATTAGTTGGGAGGTGCGTCGGCAGCTCGATAGTGAATACGTCAACCGCTGGTCGCTCGGCCGGGACATCATGATTCTCTTCAAGACTGTTCCTTACGTACTACTGCGACGGGACATTAACACGAGGGGGAACAATGCCAGCAACAATTCCACGGCAGCAGCTTGATGAGCAGGGGCTGAGCCGTCTGTTAGAGGAATACCCGGCGGATGGTTACGGAGTACATGGCGGACGAATATCCAGCGAGTCGCTTCGCCAATACCGCAGCGGCCAGGCACGGTTGATGCTCAGTTTGCATCAGGAGCGAGCGTCGTTTGTTTGGGAGAGCGACCGGTTGGCGGGAGCCGCGTTGTGGAGCCCTCTGCCGTGGGACTCCAGGATATTTTGGCTTAAGCCGCGCGATTGACGTTCTGATTGCTGGCACAGGCGTCACCAGAATGATCGAGCGCAAGCGGCAACTTCTGGATGCAATTCGATTGGGTTGCCGCACTGCTGGGGTGGCTCATCTTTCCGGGCGAGTCCAAGCGGCAGACCTCACGTCGATTCATGCCTTGGAGCGGTCCGGCTTTGAGCTGATTGATGGAATCCAAACGTTCACACTGCCCGCCGAGGATTTCCCCAAAACGTCACCGCAATGTCCTCCGGGCGTGCGCATCGGTGAATTTGAAGCGTGGCAAATGGAAGGAGTATTGGCGATCGCCAAATCGGCATACCGTTTCGACCGCTTTCATGCCGATCCGGCACTGCCTGCTGGGGCGGCAGACCAGCTTCACGAAGATTGGCTGAAGAATTCGTGCAGAGGCCAGGCTGCAGACTTCGTGATGGTGGCTACCCGCGAAGAAGAAGTGCTGAGTTTTGTTACCGTCAAGTACGATTCCGCGCTTCGGGCACGGAACGGCGGGCGTTTGGCCACCATCGTGCTTGTAGCTACAGCAGCGGCGGGGCGTGGACAAGGCATTGCGAAGGCCACGACACTCGCGGTGCTGTCACGCCTGAGGAAGGATGGCGCAGCCGCGGTGCAGGTGGGCACACAGTTGTCGAACATCCCTGCGGGCCGCCTGTACGAAAGTTGTGGGTTTCGGCTTGCCGGATCCACGCTCACATTTCGAACCTTGATCGTTGAGGAGCACTGCAGGTAATGCGGATAAAGATACTGCATGTTGTTGGTGATTCGAAATTCGGCGGAGCGTCTTACGGAATACTGCGTCTGGCGCGCTACTGGAAGTCGCAGAGTTGGGGTGTGCAGATTCTCTCCACCGATGGGGATTTACAACGTCTGGCTCAATCCGAAGGCGTCGAGGTTCTTCCCTTGGATGTGATCTGGCGAGCAACTCGACCGTTTAACGATCTATGGGGGCTCTGGAAGCTATACCGTTTTCTTCGTGCTTCCGAATACACGCTGGTCCACACGCACACCACAAAAGCCGGTTTCATCGGCAGGATCGCCGCGGCTCTGGCAGGCGTCCCCATCATCATCCACACCTCGCATGGCTTTGCCTTCCATGAAAGCTCCCCATGGTGGAAAAAAGTGGCCTGTACGATACTCGACCGGATCGCCTCCATTGGGTGCAAGAGGGTGATCGCTGTCAGTCACTTTCATCGTCGATGGGGAGCATCGCTTGGAATCGCGGCGCCAAACAAGATCGTCGCCATTCCGAATGGGATTCCTGAACCGGCCAGATGCGAGCCATCCGAAATTGCCCGGATTCGCTCTCAATGGGGATTGAAACCGGGACAAGTCGCAATCTTCACTCCGGGGCGTTTGGCACCGGAAAAGGGATTGGAGGATCTGGTCGATGCAATTGCACTACTGGACGCTGATATCCGGTCCAGGATCCTGGTCCTGATGGCCGGAGAGGGAGCGCTCTATGATGCCCTGGTAGAGCGCGTGGAGAAACGTAGACTCACCGATTGCATCCGCCTGTTGGGATTCCAGAATGAGATCCCCAAACTTCTCTGTGCTGCGGACTTAGTCGTTTTACCAACCTGGCGTGAAGGTCTCTCCATTGCCTTACTGGAGGCGATGGCCCAAGGCTGTGCGATCGTTACTACAACAATTGGTTCGAACTTGGAGGTGACACGGAATGGGGAAGGCGCGAGTCTGGTACCTCCAGGTGCAGCAAGCCAACTGGCATCTGAGATCGCACGGCTTGCGATGGACCAGCAGTCGCGCGAGAGGTTAGGCGGTCGAGCGAGATCAATCTACCTGGAGCAATACACGCTCGATCGCATGCTGAACGAATATCACAACTTGTACAAGGGTTTGTTCGAGGAGTTTGATCATGCGCAGTCAGTTTCTCCCCTACTGTCTTCCACTGATCGGTGAGGACGAGATCAACGAAGTCGTGGAAAGTCTCCGCTCGGGTTGGGTCACGACGGGGCCAAAAGTGAAGACGTTTGAAGAAGATTTCGCGTCCTATACGGGAGCACCCCATGCCATCGCCGTAAACTCGTGCACCGCGGCGCTCCATCTGGCGTTAGCAGCATCCGGTGTGGGCCCCGGACATGAGGTCATCGTGCCAACCTTGACCTTCTGTGCCACGGCGAACGTGGTGGTCCACCTGGGAGCCCGCCCGGTGTTGGTAGACGTAAATGAACACGGACTTATGGAAGCGGAGCAGGTGGAACGGGCAATTACAAAACGGACAAAGGCGATCATACCAGTGCACTTTGCCGGTCAAGCCTGTGACTTGCATGCACTCCAATCCTTAGCCAGCCACCACGGGTTGCCAGTCATCGAAGACGCCGCGCATGCCGTGGGAACAACTTACAAAGGAAGGCAGATCGGAACGCATGGTCAGGCCACTGCTTTCAGCTTCTACGCGACCAAGAACATGACAACGGGTGAAGGCGGAATGATCACCACATCCGACGACCGGATGGCTACGACCATGCGCCGCCTGGCGCTGCACGGGATGAGTCGTGATGCATGGAAGCGGTATACCGAAGCTGGCTCCTGGTATTACGAAGTGCTGGAGCCCGGGTACAAGGACAACATGACGGATCTACAGGCTGCGATGGGGATTCACCAACTCCGGAAACTGGAGTCGTTCATTGCAAGGCGGCGTGAGATCGCATCCTATTACAACCGCAGACTGCGGGACTGCCCGGACCTGGATTTACCCACGGAATTGCCGTCCGGGCGACATGTTTATCACCTCTATCCTGTTCGGTTGCGAAATCAGAATCGAGCCCAGTTCATCGAGCAAATGCGCGAGCGTAACATCGGGGCGAGCGTTCACTTTATTCCCTTACACCGCCATCCTTACTACAGAGAAGCGTTCGGCTACCGGCCGGACCAGTTCCCAATCGCGGAGAATTTGTATCGGGGATTCGTCTCTCTGCCGCTCTACCCGCGGATGACGGATGAGGACGCCTCCGATGTTGTGGATGCCGTGCTGAGCATTGTGAACAGTGGCCGCGAGTCGAGGAGAGGTTTGGGAGCGAGTACAGAACTGGAGGTTAAGGAGTCCGCAATATGAAAACGAAACGGCAAGAATTCTGGACGGAGGCGGTACCGCGGATCCTGGCAGACCTCGTGCTGGTGCATCTGGCGGCGCTATCCTCGCTGGCTGCGGTGGTGTTAGCGGGGTCCGCGGAGAACCTGACAGAGATGGTGAAGCAGTTGTGGCATTTCTACCTGGCCACATTTACTCCACTCTCCCCAATGTTTCCACTCATATTCTTCGTGAGCGGCTTCTATACACGCTCGCGGGCTTACGCGACCAAATACAAATGGGCAGTAGTTGCCAGAGGGGCAACGGTGGCCTCACTGGCGTTTCTGTTCGCGGCCTTCCTGCTCACGAGGGCAAATGCTTTTCCGAGAAGTGCCGCACTCATGTTCCCGATACTGGTCAACGTCCTGACGATCGGCGCTCGTGTGGTGAAGAACTGGATCAGCAAGACAGGCACGTTCCATGCATCGACTTCTCAAGCAGGCCCCCTTGCTGGGGAGGCGGAATCGGCCCCGGTGTTAGTTGTAGGAGGCGCCGGCTACATCGGTTCCATTCTTTGCCGCAAATTACTGGCCCAAGGGCACCGTGTGCGCTTGCTCGACAGCTTTGTTTATGGCGATGCGGCGGTGCGGGATTTGTTTGGTCATGGGCATTTCGAATTGTGCATTGGGGATTGCCGGAACATCCAGAGTGTCGTTTCAGCGATGAAGGGGGTGAAGTCGGTGGTTCATCTGGCGGCGATCGTTGGGGACCCGGCGTGCGAGCAGGATCGAAAGGCGGCGCTGGAGATCAACTATGCCGCCACGCGTATGATGATGGAGGTGGCGAAGGGATACGGAGTGGAGAGGTTCTTGTTTGCCTCTTCCTGTAGCGTTTATGGGGAGACCGAGGAGATTGTGGATGAACGGTCGGCCACCAATCCGATTTCGCTTTACGCACAAACGAAACTGGACAGCGAGCAGGCGTTGTTGCGTGGAAAGACTTCCGAATTTCACCCAACGGTGCTGCGCCTGGCGACCGTGTTTGGCAACTCCTACCGGCCGCGTTTTGACCTGGTGGTGAATCTCCTCACCGCGCAGGCCATGCGGGATCGCGTCATCACGATCTACAACGGAGAACAATGGAGGCCCTTTCTGCATGTCAGCGACGTGGCGGAGGGATTTATCCGGGTGCTCGACGCGCCGCTGCACGTGGTGAGCGGCGAAATCTACAACCTCGGGGACAGCCGTCTGAATTACACGCTGGGACAGGTTGCGGAGACGATACAAGGGCTTGTCCCGGGAACGAAAGTCGAGCAGGTGGAGAACCCTGATCGCCGCAATTACCGCGTGAGTTTTGAGAAGATCCATGGAGAACTCGGCTTCTCTTGTGGAACGAACCTTCAGGAAGGCATACGCGACTTGCAGGAAGCACTGCAAAGCCGGAGGATCGTGGACTATACCGACTCGCAGTACCACAATCAGCGGTTCCTGAAGGCCGCAGGGAGACTCATCTCTAAAGAAGAAACCGATTCGCAGGTGATGGCTGCGTTCGCTGCCACCTTGGAGAACTACCAAAATGTCGCACCGGAACTTGCTGGAGAACCGAGGTGAGCTAAGGCAGGCGACGCTGCTTCTCACAGTGGGAGTCGTCCTCAGCCTGGTGATCTGGCGGCAGTCGGAATGGGAAACTCTGGTTGCGAGTGCTATGTTGCTGGCGGTCTGCTCAGTCGTGGCGATTGACGAGGATGTCCGTTGGGCGAGGCAGGACTGGCGAGGATGGCTGGCAGTAGCCGCGCTCGGTCTAATTGCCTGTATTGGCTTTTGGCAGGGGCAAACCATCAGTACAGTGCCCTACCTGAGCGTGCGATCAGCCCTCGATTGGACTACTGCCTGCGTGACTCTATGGGGAATGTGGAGGCTGTGCCAGCGGAAAACGGTGCGAGAGCATGTTTTACACATCACAGCCTTGGTGGGCGTCGTCCTGTGCGTAGTCGCTACACTCCAGTTTTATACCTCAGAAGGGCTAATTTTCTGGATGTGGAAGGCATCCGAACCACAGGTATTCGGCCCGTTCCAGAGCCGCAACAACTATGCGAGCTTTGCTCTCCTGATGTTTCCGTTAGTCATGTGGAAAGGACTGCACGGAACGCTCCACTGGCACTTTCTGGCGGCGGGCGCGATCATTGGCGCATCCATTGTTGCGTCCGGGTCGCGAGCCGGCGCACTTCTCTTCGCCGTGGAACTGATTCTGATGTTCTGGTTGCACAGGAAGCAGCGCAGCAAGGGTTGGGGCATGGCAGGCGCGGGGATGTTGTTGGTTGCGGCAATCGGAATGTCAGGCTGGAGTCAATTGGAGCACAAACTGTTCGATTCGGATCCATTCCGATACCGGCGCGAGATGCTCGCTTCGGCGGTGCGCATGTTCCGGGAGAAGCCGGTCACAGGCTTTGGGCTGGGCACGTTTCCCGCTGTCTACCCGGCGTTTGCGGAGTTCGACAGCGGGCACTACATCAACCACGCACATAACGACTGGGCCGAACTCGGAGCGGAAGGCGGCTTGGCACCGGTGATCCTCCTCGGTGTCTTTCTGGCGTGTGTGTTGGCTTCCGTAGCAGGCAATCCATGGGGCATTGGGGTTCCATTGGTGTTTGTACACGCGCTGGTGGACTACCCGTTGCAACGTTTGGGAGTAGTTTTCTGGGTGTTGGTGTTAAGTTCGGCGCTCCTGGCTACCGAATCCAAATTGAAACACAAGATCCGGAGCGCAGAAGGGGGGTGACACAGGTAGACTAGATAGATGGGTGGGCTGTCAAACCTCAACGAGGAGGAGATTCGAAACCATCTCAGTCGCGTTCTGTCGAGCCGTGCGTTCTCGAACTCAGAACGAATGCGCCGTTTTCTCCAATTCACAGTGGGGGAAGCACTGTCAGGACACAGCGGAGATTTGAAGGAGTCGTTAATAGGGATTGCCGTATTCGACCGGCAACCGGACTATGATCCACGCATAGATCCGATTGTTCGCGTTGAGGCAAGGCGCCTGCGCGCGAAATTGGAACAATACTATCAGCAAGAAGGCAAGTCGGAGGCAATCCGGATTGATCTTCCGCGCGGCAGTTACGTTCCGGTTTTCCAAGGTACGAAGCCGGCGCTGGTAAGCTTGGAGCCGCCCACGATCGCCGTTCTGCCCTTTGAGAACCTGAGCAGCGAACCGGGCGATGAATTCTTCAGTGCGGGGTTGACGCAGGAACTGATTCACTCACTCACACGCTTACCGGGGTTGAGAGTAATGGCCTGGAATTCGACACAGCGGTTGCGGCAGCGGGAAGATCTGGCGCACACACGCATTCCCGTGGACCTTGTGCTGGAAGGAACGTTGCGCAGGTCAGGAAGCCGAGTGCGCGTTGGCGTGCAACTGGTGGATGCTGCCACAGGGCTCTACATCTGGGCCGGAACATACGAGCGACAAGCAAGGGACTTGCTTGCAATGCAGGAGGAAATCGCGCAAGCGATCGGCCAGGCGCTGCATGTCAGGCTCGCGGATGGCCCACCGGGACTGCCCCCGGAGCGACGCCTACACCCTCTACCTGAAAGGCCGGCACGTGCTGGCACGACGTACGGAAGAGGGAATGCGGCAGGGAGTTCTGTTTTTTGAAAGGGCGATCGAAGAAACGCCGGACTTTGCGCTGGGCTATGCGGGGCTGGCCGACTGCCATCTACTGCTTTGCGACTACGGTTTTGAGCGCGGAGATTGCGGATTTCTCAAGGCCCGGAACGCTGTGGAGCGAGCGCTGGAACTCGACCCGCTGCTGGCGGAAGCGCATGTCTCACTTGCTTCGATCCTCACCTCCTACGACTGGGCTTTTGAACGGGCCGAATGGCATTTCCGGAGGGCGATCCAGTTGAACCCTGGGTATGCCGCCGCGCATCACTGGTATGGTGTGGATTTTCTGGCGTTGTTGAACCGGATGCCGGAGGCGGAACAAGAGATTTGTATCGCACTGGATCTGAACCCACTCGATCCGATTGTCTCTACCAGCGCCGCCTATATCGATTTTCTCAAACGAGATTACGGTAAGGCGGAGATTCGCTATCTACAACTGCTGCGAGAAGCTCCGGATTTCCAGAAGGGCTGGTCGGGACTGGGACGGCTTTACGCCTCGATGGGTCGTTATGACCAAGCGATCGAGATGCTGGAAAAAGCGCGGTTTCTCACCGGAGATGAGCACAGCGTCCTAGCGGTTCTGGGGCAGGTTTATGGGATGTGTGGAAAACGGGACAAAGCGCGGGAAGTTCTATCCTTTTTCCAACGTGAAGCGCAACGCCGCTACGTGGCGTCGCAGCGCTTCACGCTGGTGCATCTAGGGTTAGGGGAGATCGACGAAGCGCTCCAGTATCTGGAGGCGGCATTCCAAAGAAGAGAGGGCTGGATCATCTCGGCTTGCCTGCATCCGGCGTATGATGCCTTGCGCGGCGAGCCCCGGTTCCAGGCCGTAGTCCGTCAACTGGGGCTCTCCGCTTAGATGTGCAGCTACTGGAAAGACCGGCGCAGGCGGTCCAATTCGGCAACGCGTTTCTGGACTCTGTAGACCTGCTCCAGTCCGCTGGCGTGCAGACGGGTCTGGGCGTGATTGTGTCCAAAACTCGCTTCGGCGATGCGTAGAGCTTCGGTGTACAGCTTCTCGGCGCCTTGAAACTTTCCCTGCTCCACAAATAAGGATCCAAGGTTGTGCAGTCCTTTGGCATACTCGGGGTGTTTCTCGCCAAAGGCTAGCCTCCAAATGGAGAGCGCCTGGCGGTAGAGGTCGTCGGCCTCGCGATAGCGCTTTTGAGCGCGGAACAACTGCGCCAGGTTATTGGCTGCCGCGGCAACACGGGGGTGGGCGTCGCCGAGCGCGGCACGGGCATCACGATAGACGTCCGAGAGGAGCGGCTCGGCGTCCTCCCATTTGTGCAAAGCGATGAGAGCAACCCCGAGGTTGCCTTTGGCCGCAAGCACGGCAGGATGGTTCGCGGCGTACGCTTTCTGGAGTTCCGCGATGGCGCGCCGGTTGAGCGCTTCCGCCTGGGCCGGGTCGCTCAGTTCCATGGCCACACCAGCGCGAGCCTGGAGAATGGTCCCCAATTCGACGGGATCCGGGCCTGCGGCCTCCGCTTCATCGAGCGCCCGCAGAGACTCGTCATAACGGCCTTGGAAACGAAGAATCTCCCCGAGGGTATGCCAAAACAAGGCGGCATGATCCAGGTCGAGCGCCATCCGTGCCTGAGCCGAGGCTTCGTCGAGCCGCCACCATTGGCGATAGAGGACGGCGAGGTTGTTGTGAGTGCGGGCGCGTTCCTGGGGAGTCGATTCCGGTGTTTTGGCCCACTCGCGCAAGGCGCCGCGGAACCCGGCCTCGGCATCCCGATAGCGGCCCGATTGATACAACGCCGAGGCAAGGTTATTGCGCACACGTCCGAGCCACAAGAACGAGGCATGGTCCTTTTCTGCTCCTGCCACTGCGGTTTCGAGCAATACGGAAGCCCGGACATACTGGCCATCGCGGAGAGCTGCCAGGCCATTGCGATGATCGTCCTGCCAGGAGGCGGCGGCGAGGAGGGAAACCAGGGAAATGGAGATGAGCGACATGGATCGAGAATGAGGCCAAACTCGATCGGAATTCAGTAAGAGGCGGTAAGGCGGCGCGTCTTCTTACCGTAAGATGCTGTTTGTCTGACGAAAGATTTGTATATAGTGCTATATCAACCGTTGCCAACAGCGAGGCGCGGTGGTACGATGTCAGACACTTGGCCGCACCCACGCGGCCTCAGCTTGTTCGTAAGGGGCGACTTTCCATGTCTCAGCATCTCGCCAGATTTTTGTTTCTGGGGTTCCTACTGGCTACTGGATTAGGCAATGCGCAGGATACGCGCGCAAGAGTCCAAGGTTTGATCACAGATACCACGCAGGCGGTGATTGCCGGCGCGAGCGTGACGTTAAAGAATGACAACACAGGCGTGACCGCCACGCAGCAGACCAGCCAAAGCGGGGTTTTCCTGTTTGACTTCGTACTTCCGGGCAACTACACCGTCACGGTGGAGATGTCGGGTTTCAAGCAGTACCAGCAACGGAATATTCTGGTGCAGGCACGCGGCGACGTTACGGTAAACGCGACGCTGGAAGTGGGCGCCACGCGGGAGACGGTGACGATTGAGTCATCGCCGGTGGCGGTGCAATTCAATACGACGACCATGTCGCTCACGCTGGACACCAAAATGACGAACTCGCTGCCGGTGATCAATCGCAACCCGTTCCTACTGGTGGCGTTGAATCCGGCGGTGGTGGTGCGCTCCTCCAACGAGCAGAGCCCCTATCACCACTGGGCAGCGAACCAGTTTGACGTTGGCGGGAACACGAACACGAAGAACGACATCATTCTGGACGGCGCCCCGTCGATGACGGCGCAGAAGTCGAGCTACACGCCTCCGATGGATGCGGTGCAGGAAGTGAACCTGCAGCAAAACGCGGTGGACGCCGAGTTTGGCCACTCGGCCGGCGGGGTCATCAGCATGCAGATGAAGTCGGGGACGAACGAGTTGCACGGGACGGCTTACTACCTGGGACGGAACCCGAGATTGAATGCCTTGGCTGACCGCATCACGGGCGGCAAGAATCTGACGCGGCAGAACGTATGGGGCATCACGGGTGGGACACCGATCAAGAAGAACAGGCTGTTCAACTACGTGGCGTATGAAGGGTGGCGGACGATCGAGCCAAAGGCGATTCAGAACACACTGCCCACGGACCTGGAGCGGACTGGCGACTTTTCACGCTCGCTGAACACCCAAGGCGCGCTGCGCACGATTTACGATCCCTCGACGACACAGACCAATGGCAGCGCCGTCACGCGCACACCTTTCGCGGGCAACCTGATTCCGGCGAGCCGGTTCGATCCCACGGCGAAGAGGATTCTGGACGACATGTGGAAGCCTAACGGGCCAGGCAGCGGATTCACGACGGCCAACAATTTCCAGATTGGTTACGCGAACCGCTTCCGCTATTGGAACGTGATGGACCGGGTGGATTACAACATCAGCGACAAGCTCAAGGTGTTCGGACGTTACAACCAATTCAACACCTTCACCAAGTGGGACGACTACGCGGGTGGATCGGTGGCCCAACAAGTGGATGGGTCCAAGCGCCATTCGCTGAGCTTCTCGGGCGACGCGGTGTACACACTGGACTCGAGCACGGTGCTCAACTTCCGCGGCGCTTACAACTCCATCGTGGACTCGTTCGGCGTTCCGGAATCGACGCTGAAGCCGGCGGATCTGGAGAAGTTCTGGCCAGGGAACCCGTGGTATTCGTCGTATCTGAACGATCTGCCGGACATCTACTATCCGGGCATCACGGTGAACTCGGCTACACAGACTGTTCTGGGGAAAACGGGTTACTGGTATCAGGAACCGAGTTCCTACAACATTGAAGGCAAGATGTCGAAGAACGTGGGGCGCCACTACATGAAGATGGGCGGCGAGTACCGGATTGAGAATGTGAACGCATCGCGTCCGCGGCCGATGAGCTTTGTATTCGGTCCCGCGCTAACGGCGAACACGTATCTCAACCCGAACACGGCATTGAGCGGCGATGCGTGGGCGAGCATGATGCTGGGCGTGCTGGAGGGCAATTCGACAATCAGCTCGATTCCGATCCAGAAGCCGCGCAACCGCTACAACGGCTTTTTCTTCCACGATGACTTCAAGCTGTCGTCGCGGTTGACGCTGAACCTGGGCATCCGCTATGAATACTTCACCGCGATGCGGGATCCGGAAGATCGCATTTCCCGCTTCCTGGACTTGAACAGCCCGATTCCCGAATTCCAGGGTGCGAACGCACCGAACCTCGGGGCGCAGGCAAATGCTTTGCGGCAGGCGGCGCCGATCTACAATGGCGAGTGGCTGTTTGCGGAGAGCAGCAACCGCAATTCGTGGAATGCACCGAAGAACCTGTTTTTGCCGCGCGTGGGACTCGCTTGGCGCGTAAACAACATCACAGCGCTTCGCATCGGCTTCGCCCGGTACATTGTACCGGCGACTTTGACGGACGGGTTGAACATCCTTGGCAGCGTGCCCTATCCTGGCTTCGACGCCACCACCAACACTCTGGCGCCTCTGCAGGGGATCGCGCAGCAACGCATTTCCAATCCATTTCCGGGCGGACTGGTTCCCGTGTCGGGAAAATCTCTCGGGCGGTACACCGGGCTCGGCGGCAGCACCACGTGGTACCAGCAGGACTTCAACCCGGGTGTGAACGATCGCTTCAACGTCACGTTCCAGCGGCAATTGCCGGGCCGGATGCTGGCGGATGTCACTTATTTCATGAACATCGGACGCAACCATCCCTATTCGTTCGACGTGAACCAGGTGGATCCGCGGATCGGCTATCGCGTGGGGAACCAGATTACGACCCCGGTAGACAATCCATTCTTCAACCTGCTTTCGGCCTCGAAGATGCCTGGGCAGTTGCGGACGCAACGGACGGTGGCGCTGCGGGAACTGCTGCGTCCCTATCCGCAATACAACGGATCGCTGGTGGAAACACTGATTGGCGGAACACGCAACCGGTACCGCTCACTGCAGTTGCAGTTGCAGCGCCCGTTTGTAAGCGGCTTCAACCTGGTGATGGGATACAACTACAACAACTCGAAGAACGATGAATTTTACGACGAGTTGGACGGCTATCTGAGAAACTTCACCTGGCAGCCGGCTCCACAATCGCGGCACCGGTTCACCGGAGCGGCAGTCTACGAATTGCCGTTTGGCAAAGGCCGGGCCTTCATGAACAACGCGCATCCGGTGATGCAGGGGATACTGGGCGGCTGGTCCACCAGCACCCTGTTCACGTACAACAGCGGCGAGTATCTGCGCTTCGGCAGCGCTGTCGTGGAAGGCGATCCGGGGGTGAACGAACCGACGAGCAACCAGTGGTTCAACACATCGGTGTTCAAGGTCATCCCGGCGTTCACGCGCCGCACGAACCCGCTGCAGTACAGCAATGTGAAGGGTCCGCGGTTTGTGAACATCGACGCAACACTGGCGAAGGAGTTCCCAGTGATCGGAGAGCGGCTGAAGTTTGAGCTGCGCGCCGAGGCGTACAACCTGGCAAACGCGTTTACAGGCGCGAATCCGAGCACGGCGGTTACCGCAGCGACCTTTGGCCGCATCACGAGCCAGCGGGCAGGCATCTTCGGACGCCAGGTTCAGTTCAGCGGACGCTTCATTTGGTAGCTCGCACGATTCTCCTTCTGCTGCTGGCCTCGGAACTGTGGGGCCAGTATGCGGGAAGAGAGGCATGCCGGGCATGCCATCCCAAGGAAACGATGGGACATGAGCGGACAGGACATGCGAGATCGCTCGCTGTCCCGTCCGCTCATCTGCTTTATGACAAGTTCCGTGAAGTGAAAGCGGATTGGGCTTTTGGGGCGGGAGCGCAAGCCGTGACCTTCGTCAGCCGCCGCGACGACGAGCATTACGTGGAGCAGGGATTGAGTTGGTACGCTTCCTCGGGGCGGCTGGAGTTAACGCCTGGGCACCGGCACGAACGCGGCGAGGTCTACCGGACCTTCGATCCCGAGGCATCGATCCTGCGCTGTTTTCAGTGTCATTCGACGGGCCCGTTGCGGCTGGGCGGGGGATACCGCATTGAGCCGCAGGAGCCAGGCGTTCAATGCGAAACCTGTCACGGACCGGCGCAGGAACACTCCTTGAAGCAAGCCCCTGTGCGGAATCCAGCGAGGATGAGCGCCGACGCGGTGAATCAGTTCTGTGGAGGCTGTCACCGCAAGCCCTCGGCAAATGGGGACGATACGGAGTGGAGCAATCCGTGGAACACCCGGCATCAACCGCTGTACCTGGCCGAGAGCGCCTGTTTCCGCAAGAGCAAGGGGAAGCTATCGTGCTTCACATGCCACGCTCCGCATCAAGAGATGTCGCGGCAGGAGGCAGATTACGGTAAGGTGTGCACGAGTTGCCACGCCCGGCCGCGGCACCAGGCATCGACGGCCGCGGCGCGCGGGAGTTGTATTGGGTGCCATATGCCGGAGGTGAAGCCACAGGCGAATCTCCGGTTCGCCAATCACTGGATTGGCGTGTATGACAAGGGCAAGCCGCTTCAGCCTATTGCGCGGAAGCCTTGATCCGTGCGGCGCGGGCCCGATGCTGAGCCGCCTCCTGCTTCCGCCCCATCCGATCGAGCAGCGCGGCGAGGTTCTCCAGATCCACAGCTACTTCGGGATGGGAAAGCCCGTAGAATTTTTCGTCGATGCGAAGCGCGCGTTCGTAGAGTTGCCGGGCGGCAGCGAGATCCTGGCGGGCAAGAAGAATATCGGCGAGGTTGCTGGCGGCGGTCGCGACACGCGGATGTGAGGCGCCAAGCCCCTGTTCGAGGATGGTGAGGGAACGGCGGGCGGCACGCTCCGCTTCGGCAGGCTGCTCTTTTGCAAGGAGCACATTGGCGAGGTTGTTGAGAGTAACGGCCACCTCGGGGTGGAGAGGACCCAGGGCCGATTCCTGAACGGTCAAGGCGCGGCGCAGAAGGGGTTCGGCCTGGGCCGGGTCGAGGAGGAGGGCGAGATCATTGAGGCGCACAGCGAAGCGGGGATGGTTCTCGCCGGAGGCTGCCTGCTCCTTGGCAAGCGCCTGCTGATAAAAGGTCAGGGCCCGCTCCCGGTTCTTGTGGGCAACTTCCCAAGCGCCAATCGCAGCGAGGTTGCGCGCGGCAACTCCGGCATCGTCGCAAAGGGCGGCACGCCGCTGGAGGGCAATCGCCTCCTCAGGTGAAGAAACTGAGGCAAGATTTTCCAGGTCTTCGGCAGTGATTCGATTGGTGGGTCCGAGGTGGCGGGCATCGATCTCGAGAGCGCGGCGGAACAACGGACGGGCAGCATCCGGATTTCCGTTTTTGCGATGAAAGAGGCCAAAATCGCTGGCGAGTCGAGCGAGCTTGGGATGCTGGGGTCCGAGCTCCTTTTCGCGTTCTGCGAGCGCTTGCTGGTAAAGGGGAATGAGCGCAGCCGGGTCGGGCTGTAAGAGTAGACAACAAAGGGCCGCGGCAAACGGCGCGGTCATCGTTTGAGTTTGGCGCGATCGAAGGCTTCGGGGAGCAGGTCATGCATTCTCCAAGACTGGCGGTCCCCACTGGCATTCGACGCAGTTACGGGAATATCGCCGCAGTATTCCCATATGATTTGCCGGCAGGCGCCGCAGGGAGGCGTCACCGATTCCGCGGCTGTGACCACGGCAATGTGCGAGAATTCACGGACACCTTCACTGAGCGCCTTCCATATGGCCACGCGTTCGGCGCAGACGGTGAGCCCGTAGCTGGCATTTTCGATGTTGCAGCCGGAGTAGATGCGGCCGTCGGAAGCTTCCACGGCGGCGCCCACGGCGAAACCCGAATAGTCGCAGCAGGCATTCTGCCGGGCTTTCCAGGCCGCATCGAGGAGGGCAGCGCTCACGCTTTGCTCTCCAATCGGGGTAAGACCTCGCGCAGCAGGCGGACGAGAGTATCGCGGACACGAGCTCCGGTCTCCAGGACTTCTTCGTGATGGATTTTCTGCTGGAGGATGCCCGCGGCCATATTGGTGACGCAACTGATGGCCAGCACACTCATTCCCATATGACTGGCGACGATGACTTCGGGGACGGTGGACATGCCAACGAGATCGGCGCCGATGGCACGCAGGTAGCGGATCTCGGCCGGGGTTTCGTAGGACGGGCCGAGCAAGCCGGCGTAGACACCTTCGGCGAGCGGGATATGGAGTTCGGCGGCGACAAGCTTTGCGACATAGCGGAAATGGGCGCTGTAGGCTTCCGACATATCGGGGAAGCGGGGCCCGAGTGAATCGTCGTTGGGCCCGGCGAGGGGATTCATGCCCTGCAGATTGATATGGTCGCTGATGAGGACGAGAGCACCCTGTTCATAGGCCAGATTGATGCCGCCGGCGGCGTTGGTAAAGACCATGGAAGCAACGCCGAGTTTCTTCATCACGCGGACAGGGAAGGTGACCTGTTGGGGGGAGTAGCCCTCATAGAGATGAGCGCGGCCGGAAAGGCAGATGACTTCGAGCGAGCCGAGTTTGCCGATGATGAGCTTGCCAGCGTGCCCGATGGCCGTGGAGCGCGGCCAATGCGGGATTTCGATGTAGGGCACCTCAACACGATCGGCGAGAGCTTCCGCGAACACACCCAGGCCGCTGCCAAGAACAACGGCGATCTTTGGGGTACGGTGCAGCCTTTGCTGCAAATAGGAGACAGCTTCATCGAGCGGAGTCATAACAACATCCCGGCTATACAAGCAGACATGAAATTCGCAAGAGTTCCGGCAGCCACGGCCTTCATGCCCAACCGCGCCAGATCGGATTTGCGCGTGGGCGCAAGGGCTCCGATGCCGCCAATCTGGATGGCGATGGAACTGAAGTTGGCAAAACCGCAAAGGGCGTAGGTAGCGATGACGAAGGATTTTGGATCGAGCGTTTCGCGGATGGGGGCGAGTTGGAGGAACGCCACAAACTCATTGAGGACAAGCCGCGTCCCGAGCAGATTGCCGATGGCCTGGGCATCTTTCCAACTCACACCCATGAGCCAGGCCACGGGGGCGAAGACATACCCGAACAGCTTTTGCAGGGAATCCGGGAACCAGCCGGCAAGGGAATGAGCCCAGCCAAAGAGTCCATTGACGAGCGCGATGAGGGCGAGAAATGCGATGAGCATTCCGCCGATGTTCAAAGCGAGATGCAGTCCTTCGCCGGCGCCCCTGGCGGCCGCGTCGATGATATTGATGCCGGGCTTTTCGATGTCAATCTTGACGCTTCCCCGCGTTTCGGGCTCTTCCGTTTCGGGCACGAACATCTTGGCCAGCATGATGGTGGCGGGGGCGGTCATGATGACGGCGGTGAGCAGGTGCTTGATTTCGACGTCGGCGATTTTGACATAGGCGGCCATGACCGCGCCGGAGACGTGCGCCATGCCGCTGACCATGATGGTGAACAGTTCGGACTCTGTGAGTTTCGGGAGGAAGGGACGGATGGTGAGCGGCGCTTCGGTCTGTCCCATGAAGATGCTGGCGGCGACATTCGTGCTTTCGGCGCCGCTGGCGCCCATGATGCGGAGCATGACCCAGGCCATGCCCTTGATCACATACTGCATGATGCCGAAGTAGTAGAGGATGGAGAACAGGGCGGCAATGAAAATGACGATGGGGAGAACCTGGAAGGCAAAGATGACGCCGAATTTCACTTCCGCACCCGTGGCTCCGCTGACCGGGACGGCGGCATTCTTAGCTCCGAGCGGACCGAAGAGGAACTGGCTGCCGGACTCGGCGTATTCGAGCAAGGCGTTGACGGCGTAACTGGCGGCTTGGAAAGCTTGGCCGAGATCCGTTTTCAGGACAAGGAAAGCGAAGAGGAACTGGAGACCGAGTCCCCACGCGAGTAGTTTCGGCTGGATCGCCTTCCTGTTGCTGGAGAAGATCCAGGCCGAAGCCAATACCGCAGCAATCCCAAGCAGTCCGGTGAATCGTTCCACGGCCCCTCCCCGATCGGGCTGAAGTGAAAAGCGCTCTAGCCGACGACTTCGAGGATGAGTTCGCGCTCCTCGGGCGCGTGTTGCGAGATGCGGAAAGCGTCTTCGACGAGGTCGGCCGCTTCATCCACGCGCTCTTCGCGGGTGTGGTAGATGCGGCAGAGCACGCCACCGGCGTCGACTTTCTGGCCGACTTTCACTTCGAGGATCACACCGACGGCGGGGTCAATGGTGTCTTCCTTCGTATCGCGGCCGGCGCCAATCATCTGGCTGGCCTGACCGATCAGGGCAGCATCCACGGCACTGACGAAGCCGGCGCGGGGGGAGTAGATTTCCCGCATCCCAGTGGCATTGGGCAGCAATTCGAAACGGTCGAGAACGGAAGCGTTGCCACCTTGGGCGGTGATCACATCCTTGAACTTGCGATAACCGGAACCATCGAGCAGCCGGGCTTGTGCGATTTCACGGGCTTCGTCGATGGAGTTGGCCATCCGGCCGAGGTGAATCATGCGCGCCGCGAGTTCGAGCGAGAGGCGGGTGAGGTCGACAGGGCCGGCGTTTTGCAGCGTCTGCGACACTTCCATGATTTCGAGCGCATTGCCGATGGCGAACCCGAGCGGCTGGTTCATATCGGTGATGAGCGCCATGACACGCTTGTCCATGCGGCGTCCGATGCCGACCATCATCTGGGCGAGGCGGCGGGCGTCGATCTGCTTCTTCATGAACGCGCCGGAGCCGACTTTGACGTCGAGGACGATGGAGTCGAGCCCAGCGGCCAGCTTCTTCGACATGATGGAGGAGGCGATGAGCGGGATGGATTCCACGGTAGCGGTGGCGTCGCGCAACGAATAGAGACGGCCATCGGCGGGTGCGATCTGTTCGCTCTGACCGATGAAGGCCAACCCATGCTTCTGCAACTGGGATTGAAATTCACTGACGGAAAGGGAAGTGCGGAACCCGGGGATGGACTCGAGTTTGTCGAGCGTGCCACCGGTGTGACCCAAACCGCGGCCGGAGATCATTGGCACGATGACGCCGGCGGAAGCAGCCAGCGGTGCAGCAATGAGGCTGGTTTTGTCACCAACGCCGCCGGTGGAGTGCTTGTCGACTTTGACACCTGGCACAGCGGACAGGTCCACCGTTTCGCCCGATTGGAGCATGCATTCGGTCAAAGCGGTGACTTCGCGGTCGGTCATGCCTTGCCAGCACACAGCCATCAAGAACGCTGAGATCTGATAATCCGGAATCTCCCCGCGCGTATAGCCATTGACGAGAAAAACGATCTCCTCGGGCGAGAGTTCTTCACCCTCGCGCTTGCGGTAGATGAGGTCTACTGTTCGCATTTTAAGTTACTTAGCGTAACATCTTATGTAGTTGCAAGTAAAGCGCGAAGGGCGCGGCGAAGGAATGGTGGAAGGTTGCATGAAGGCACTTCGGAGCGCGTTTCAATTGGTGGTCCCCAGGGGCATCAGCACATCGATACTGGGTCCGGTGTATCCGCCGGCGATGTATGGGGAGAGGACCGTGTAGCGAAATCCGGTGATGCGCACCAGGAGACGATGGTCATCGGTACCGACGCCGCTGACGCTGGTTTGGACATTGGCTGTCGTCAAGCCCATGTAGGGGGTTTGACCGTCGGCGGGCCCCAAGGCGGAGTAGTAGAGCACCATATTCCGGATGGAAGTGGCGTCGTTGGGGTTATTGACGGCGCCCCATCTTGCTGCCCGGCGGGCGCGTTCGACCAGGGCTTGATGCACGAAGAGGAATTGCCCGAAGTCGAACGCGCCGATGAGCATTGTCGAGAGGGCCAGGAAGATCAGCGCCGACTCGACAATAGAACTGCCCTTGGACCGTTTTTGTCTGGTTAGGGAAATCGGTTTCATAGTTTGTAGTGCTTCCAATTTAGAAAGGCATATAGAGGCCGAGGTAAGGGTAGGTCACCTTGGGCTTGTTGTTGCAGGCCGTGGATGCGACGACGGAGTTGATAGAGTAACCGCTAATATCCACGGTCATGAAAGCGGGGACTGCGTTGACAAAGGTCACCGTCAAGTTAACGTGGCTGGGGTCCAGGTCAGGTACTACGGGGGTGGAACCTCCGGCTGGGTTGCCGTAGACCACCATGTTTTTCACGGCCGTGCGAAAGCCGCTGGAGGGAGAGCTGTTGGCGGAGTCGTAAGCGCGCATGGAGGCGTAACGCGCGCCGGCGTTGACGGCGTTGGAAAGACGGTTGTATTGGTAGAAGCTATACCCAAACTGAAAGGTGCCGGTGAAGGTGGCGACCAACACCCCCGCGCCGATGGCGAATTCCAGCATCGCACTGCCGCGGCGATTACGGATGAACGTTCGAAGCCGTTTCATGACCGGAAAATCCTCCTAGTAGACCAACTTGATCCGGTAGGAACCGGTGGAGCCGGATCCGGGGTTTGTGGAACCCTGAACGTACGGCCCGGCGTAGATAGCGCAGAACGCTTCATTACCGGCGCCATGGGTGTAGTAGTTGCTAGGGGTGCCATTCGAGATGAGGAGGAAGGCCGCGAAGCCTACCACCTCGGCGGTGGCGTCGGGAGTAGGAACGACGACGGGCAGGGGCAACAGCCGGCGGCCATTATGGACCGGGTTGGCCACGTAGTCGGCAACGACGTTGTTCACCGTGTCCAGATCCTGGTTGACGCGCTGGTCCAAGGCCACCCCTTCCACAGCCATGTTGCCGTTGCTCATCGGGATGGTCTGGCCTACGCTGAGCGGCATGGCTTGCATGAGATCCAACACCAGCGAGCGGACATCACTGGCGGACTGATATCCCCAGTAGCCGTTGGTTGATGAACCCCAGTTGTCCACCACGGAGCTGAGGGTAGAGCGCGGGTCGTCCTCACAAGGGTCACGAATGAAGCAGCGTGCCGGGTTCGCAACACTGCATCCGGAGCGGGTGGAATTATATTGCGGCCACTGAATGGTGTACCGGTCACCCACGTCAAAACCGAAGTTCGGGGCGGACCGGTCCGGAGCGACGGCGGTAAACGGACCCACGCCACGGCCAAAGGCGTTCTCGACCACTTGACCGGCGACGGCGAGGGACACAACGTTTTGTGAATTCTGGTTGACGATGCCTGGGAGGAAATAGAGTTTGAGCGGAACGGTGGCTTGCACCTGAGAGTACACGTAGCCGGTTGCAGGATTGGGAGCGGCCACCCACGGTCCGGCGGAAGTGGTGGCGAATTTGACGGTGTAATTCGTGATGCTGGTGCTGTGCAGATTCCAGGCGTTGGTGGTATTGGCGACGGCAGTCTGGGCGCGGGTGATTCCCGCCAGTGTGCCATCCAACTGAGTGGTGGCGGAGATAGCGGCGGCGTCTACAAAAGCTTGCGTTTCGTTTTTGGCGATGAAGGTGCGGCCAAGGTCCACGGCGAGCCCCAGAGTACCGAGCAGAGCAAAGGCTGCAATCCCCATTGTGACGAGGACGAATCCGCGCTGTTTTGGTCTTTTGACTGTGTGCATGCAAAGGCCTCCTGTCATGCAGTTGTTCCCATCTCTCACTGTAAGGAGACTGTATCCCCGCGCCATGGGCCTTAGATGGTATGATGCGGGAGAATCAGGGCGAACCCTGAGGCTGCGGCCACGAAGTGTATTTCACGATATTGTTCCCAGTAAATTGACTAACGAAAGATTGAATTTTCGGGTACAAAGTCACTGTATTCCGATCAGAAACCCTTAAGGTGATCCCCCCAAAAAACATGCAGACTTATCAAATCGCACTGCTTGGCGGAGACGGCATCGGCCCGGAGGTTGTGAAACCGGCTGTCCAGGCATTGGAAGCGGCGGCGCGAAGGCGCGGCGGGTTCCAGTTCGAGTTTCTTCCCTATTCAGCGGGCGCGGCAGAGTATTTGCGCAGTGGCACGCCATTGCCCGACGCAACCTTGGAGGGATGTGCAGCCGCGGATGCAACGCTGCTGGGGGCGATGGGATTACCCAGTGTCCGATGGCCTTCGGGTACGGAGATGGCCCCGCAAATCGATTTGAGGGAGCAACTGGACCTGTTCTCAGGAGTACGTCCGATTTACCTCTACAACGCGGCTCACTCGCCGCTGAAGCGCTATGGCGAGGGTGAAATTGATTTCGTTCTATTCCGGGAAAACACGGAGGGGATGTTCGCCAGCCGCAAGATTCCGGCTGACCTGTCGGCGAGTGAGGTACGCGATACGCTGCTGGTGACCCGTTTTGCGACGGAGCGGATCTGCCGGGAGGCGTTTCTCCTGGCGCAGAAGCGCCGCAAGCACGTGACGCTGGTGGACAAAGCCAATGTGCTGCCGACGATGGCGTTCTTCCGGTCGGTATTTCAGGCTGTGGCCGAGGAATTCCCCGATGTGCAGACGGACAAGGTTTACGTCGATGCAGCGGCGCTGTTTCTGGTGAAGAATCCGCACCGGTTTGACGTGCTGGTGATGGAAAACCTGTTCGGGGATATTTTGAGTGACCTGGCCGCAGGTCTGGTAGGCGGGATGGGAATGGCGCCTTCGGCGGATGTCGGCTCGAAGCACGCCGTGTTTCAGCCGTCGCATGGGTCGGCGCCGGACATTGCCGGGAAAGGGATCGCTAATCCGGTAGCCACGATATTGTCCGCAGCCATGATGCTGGACTGGTTGGGAGGGGAGGCGCAACTGGCCGCGGCGGGGGACATTCGTGCGGCAGTGCGCCAAGTCATGGCGGATCCGGCAAACGCGACTCCGGACATTGAGGGAAGCAAGTCGACGGGCGAGGTGAGCGCATTGATTCTGCGAGCGCTGGAGGAACTGCCCACATGAAGGACGGCTTCCGGCTCTACGACACGCACGCCCACTTGGGGGCGGCGAAGCATTCGGGCCGGGTACACGATACCAGCCGAGTTCTAGGGGCCATGGATCGCGCGGGCGTGGACCGTGCCATGCTGATTCCCTTCCCTGTGGTGGCGGATCTGCGGCGTGAGCACGATCTGATTGGGGCGGCCGTGCGTGCCTATCCCGATCGATTCGGAGGCGCGGCATGTATCGATCCATTTCTGCCGGAAGCGGAGTTCCGCGATGAGTTGAGACGCTGTGTGGAGGTGCTTGGGCTACGGGCATTGAAACTGCAGCCCCAGTATCAGGCACTGAATCCATTGTCGGGGCGAGCGGAATTTTTTTTCGGCATGGCTGCGGAGTTCCGCCTGCCGGTGATCGCGCACACAGGAACAGGTGTCCCGTTTTCGCTGCCGTCGCTGTTTATCGTGCCGGCACGCAAGTTTCCCGATTTGACGATTGTTCTGGGGCATGCGGGTGGGAGCGTATACATGCTGGAAACGATCGTCGCAGCGGGAGTGTGTCCGAATATCTGCATCGAGCTATCGAGCCTGATGCCGCATCACGTGCTGGAGATCCTGCAGCATGTGCCGGCATCACGGTTGATGGCGGGGGCCGATCTGCCGGAATCGCTGGAGACGGAGTTGTACAAGATCCTGGGTCTTGAGATCAGCAAGGCGGAGAAGGAAGCGATTTTGTGGGAGACGGGGCGGCGGGTGTTTGACGGGGAATCGGCCAATCCGTAATAATCAGTACAGATTCCGCTATGCACAGATACCCAGAACAACTTGTCATCCCCATGCGCCGCGACTTGACGCAGTATGGGGTGGAAGAAGCACGCACACCCGAAGAAGTAGATGCAGCACTCGGACCGGACAGCGGCAATGTGCTGCTGGTGGTGAATTCCGTTTGTGGCTGCGCCGCGGGGAAGGCACGTCCGGCGGTTGGTTTGGCGATGCAGAATCCGGTGCGGCCGGACAAGGCAGTAACCGTGTTTGCCGGCGCTGATGTCGAAGCTGTAGCTCATCTGCGCGGCGGCAAGCTGGCGGTGATTCCTCCCTCGTCTCCGTCGATGGCGCTGTTCCGCAACGGAGAACTAGTATTTGTGCTGCATCGCCGCGATATCGAGTCGAGCGAAGCTCCGCAGATCGCGCAACGGCTGGTGGAAGCCTTTGAGCAGCATTGCGCGCCGCAATCGGCCGGAGCATAATAGCGGTCGTGAAGACGCTGGCGCTCCTGTCGATTTGGACGGGATCGCTGTTGGCACAATCCGGACAGACAGTGGTTCGCACTTTTGCGGACACCATTCTGGAGCGAGGGCTTGACCGGTACGGTCCCACCGCGACGCCACTCTGGGCCGGCGTCATCGACACCGGGGATTTCCGTGTTCCCAAGGACGGAGTTCCCGCGCCGGCTGGCGTGCGCCCGAGCGACCGTGCGTTGGGCGGGTGCAATCTGTATCACGACGCCGTGAGCTTGCGGGTGTTTCATGCCCTGAGCGAACAGACAGGTGATGAAAAATGGAGCCACGCGGCGCGGGAGTATGCGGCGGCGTTTGTGCGCCTGACGCAAAGCCCGGCGACGGGATTGCTCGGCTGGGGAGAACATCTCTACTACGATTTCTTCCAAGACAAAGTGGCCGTGGAGCGCCGTTCGCATGAGTTGATCGAATGGACTCCGCCGTGGGATCTGCTGTGGCGGGAGAATGCGGAGGCGACAGCCAAGGCGATTGCCGGCATTCGCTATCACTATTTCGAAAACAATCCGCAGGCGCTGTTCAACCGGCACGCGTATTGGGAGAAGGCAGAGCACCAGCCTGCGGGCGGGCAGCCGTGGATCAAGCACACGGGCCTCTATGCCTACTCGTTCGCCTTTCTGTACAGCAAGACGCGAGAGAAGACATGGCGGGATTGGGCGCTGGGCGCGGGGTCGTTGTATTGGCGCAATCGCGACGCGGCTACCAATCTGACAGAAGGGTGTATCGGCGATCCGCGGCCCACGTCCAGGCACAGCTCCGTGGGCACGGTGTACCTGGCCTACTGGCTGCTGCAGGCGTGGCGCCTCATGCCGGAGGAGACGGAATTGCGTGACCATGCGGTGGCGCTGCTCGATGCCTTTCTCAAACACCACTACGATGGAGAGCGGAAGGCGTATCGCGCCGGGATGCAGACCAACGGTAAGCAAGCAGGCGATGGTGTGCTGGAGCCGTGGCATTACGCGTACGGGTCTTCGAGCAGCTTCGAACTGGGCCGGATTCTTGCATTCTTCGCGAAGGATCTGAAGGAGCCCCGCTATCGGAAGGCCGCGGAGATGGTCGCGAGGGAGGCGGCACAGACGGCGATTCCGGAAAAGGTGTCGATTGCGAATGTCGCATTCGCACTGAATCTGAGCCTTGATTTGTACGACCTGACTCGCGAGAAGGGGCACCTCACGCAGGCGCAGGCGTATACCAAGGTGGGGTTGGCGAGGTTTTGGGTCCAATCCGGGCAGTATGGATTGATCGTTCGCGAGGCAGGCGACCGTTACTACGAATCGAAGACGGGGGCGGGGGATTTTGCGGCGGGCCTGCTGCGGTTGTCGCTGCGGGAGAAGGGGAAATTCGGGGATGTGAGCGGGTGGGACTGGCGCTTCTGATTCAGCGAAGCTGGATGCGGATTTGGTCCGGGTCAAGGAACGTGATGGAGTCCTTTTCCGCGCGGATATCTTTGACTCTGAGTTCCGAGAGCGCTGCGAGGATCCGCCTGGGGCGGAAGGAGCCGGTCGAGAGCGAGACATGGGCGATGGCCGCTTGCGGGGCCTGCTCGATCGCAATGACCGCGGGTTGATGGCTGAAGAGTTCGTGGTAGAAAGTGCGCGAGCGTTCCGCCTGGGGAGTGTGAAGGAGAACGTGGTGCAAGTCGCGGAGAGCGAGGAGGCCCTTGCTTTTGGCCGGCTCAATGGGGGCCGTGCAGGCTTCGCCAAAGGCGCCGGCGCCTCCGCAGTAGGAGGAGTGTTGGATTTGGACAACGAGTCCATCCGGGTCTGGGAAGTAGAGTTCCGGGGTGCCATCCTTGGCACCGCCCAGGTCGGCGGGACGCATGCGCACATGGACTTTGGCACGATCGATGCCATGCGCGGCGAGAATGCCGAAGATTGTATCGAGGCTGAAAGCATCCGTGGTGATGCAGAAGTGATGGATGCCGGTTTTTGCGTTATTGGCGGCTGGATTGAAAGCAAGAAACTGCGGCCCGCGGCCGATGCGGAGCAGGACAGTTGGGCCTTGGCGGGCCTGGACAGGAAGGCCGAACAGCTTCTGGTAGAACTCGACGGAGCGCTGCACGTCTTTCACGGCCATGGTGACGTGATTGAGTGCGCGCACGGGGATGGCCGGCTTGCTTTGCGCCGCGGCGGACGCGGCCAGGGACACAAGCAGAGTGCGGCGTGTCATCGCAACAGGATACACGGCTAGAGGGAGCCGTAGCGGGCATAGGCGTCTTTGACGGAGACGCCGCGGCGGAGTTCCTCGCGCATTCCACCTTCGCGCTTGAAGATATCCTCAGCGGCCTGGAGCACTTCGAGGGTAAGGGCGCGTGGCACGATGACGACGCCATCGGTGTCACCGAAGATGAAATCGCCCGGGTGAATGACGGTGTTGCCGATGCGGATGGTAACTTGCCACTCGCGGATGGCCCAGCGGCCAACGGAACTGGCGGCGGATTGGAATCTGGCGAAGACCGGATAGCCCATGCGGTTGACGAAGTCGAGGTCGCGCACGCCGCCATCGATGACGGCGCCGGTGCAGCCGCGTTGACTGGCGGCCATGGACATCATTTCGCCCCAATGGGCGCATTCGGTGCTGCCGCCGCAGGCCCAGACGGAAACCGTGCCCGGCTCAATGGCTTCAAGCATCGAGAGGCGAGTTTCGGTGTCATTGTTCAACGTATCGGCACAGGGATACCCCTGTCCGGTGAAAGCCGGTCCGGCGACACGGTTTTCGTTGGTGAAGGGACGAATGGAGAACGGCAGGGCCTGATTGCGGTAGCCGTTTTTGTCCAGAATGTCGGAGATCGCACCGGCGTACAACTGTTTGTAGCGGCGGCAGACAGACTCCCAATGTTCCGCGCTCATAGAATTTCCTATTGGTTAGGAAACAGATTTGAGTGGAAAGGTTACAGCGGGGGACAAACTCGCAGCAGGCCCTTCTGCAACTGGTTTCTGCGGTCGAGGACTTCGCGGGGTGTTTGAGGAACCGGCTGCACTCCTAACAGAGACTGCGGGGGGTATTGGGCGTACTCAACTCCGGCTTCGGTGAACGTGCGCAATGACGGGTATGGGCTGAGCGAGGCAGCAAGGATGGCTTCATCGGATTGGCGCAGCAACTGCTGCGCGGCGTAGAGTTCATCGATGCGGGAGGGTTGCAGGTTCCCCCACTGGTCAGCCGGGACTTCGAAGTCCGCGAACCAGCTATCCAACCCTGGCGCATGCCGCAGGATGTTGACGCTTTGCCGTGTGCCTGACAATTCCCGGCGGTTGGTGTGCAATTCGAGTGATTGAAACTCGGGCAGGGCGGGACGTTGTGCCGCTTCGGGCCAGGAGGTGAATAGAAGCGCCTGCCCACGGTCGTTCAAGTGAGAGGGAAGCCCTTCGATGACCGCACGCGCCAGTTCGTCGCCGCGGACGCCGGAGTGCAGGAAGGTGAGGGTGGTGTCCTTCACCGGATAGTAAGGCGGCTGGGAAAGGATGAGATCGAAGCGGCGGCCGGCAACCGGAGCATACATGTCTCCGGTGAGGAACTCGGTGTTCTGAATGCCGTTGAGCGCGGCGTTGGCTTGAGACATGGCAACGGCGCGCGGGTTGACGTCGGTTCCCACGACGTGCTCGACATCCGCGGCAAGCAGCAAGGCGATCGTGCCGGCGCCACAGCCAAGGTCGAGCGCGGAGTGGATTTTCTCCGGCTTACCGGCGCGGTACAGGATCGCCGTGGTTTCGCCGGCGCCCATCACGGCGTCCGCATCGGAGCCAAGGTAATCGGCCAGGATGAGCAGAGAGCCGGCATGGCGGAGTTGGAATGGGAAGGAGATGCCGTGATCCGTTTGCTGGAGATAGCCGTGTTGAAGCAGGTCTTCGAAAAGTTGCGGGCCGAGCAGATCGACGGCCTCGGCCGCGGCAAGCGGCATGTCGCAGAAGAAGAGCCGCAGCGCCATGAGGGGAGGATCGTCGAGCAAAGCGGCGCGGCGGGTGGGCTCAAGCGGAGTGCGCAGGTCGCTGTAGGACGCTGTGTTTTCGCGGACGAAGCGAGGGGTGAGTTCGAGTTCCCGTAAACGCCGGCCCAATTGGGCTGCCGTGCCGAGAGATGGGGTGAAGAGCGGTGCGACGGCCAATCAGGGATTACTCCGGAGCGCGCATTTCTTTGCGCACGTCGGCGACAACATCGGATTTCGTCTGGCTGTCGAGGTCGCGCTCCAGGCGGCGCAAAGCGACACCGACGACGTCGCGATGATGGAGATTGGAGCCGAGCCCTTCCTTTTCGGAGAGCTTGAGCCAGATCTCATGCAGTTTGTCGATGTCTTCGGGCCAGAGGCGCGGGGGATGCGGCCCGAGGTTGACATAAATGGAGGGCCGTCCGGGACTGGTGACTTCGAGGGAGAACGGATGTTTCGGCTCGGGCAGGCGCTCCCAGGCGAGGCCGATGCGGCGGGCCAATTCGTCGGAAGACATGCGAGTGGAAACGCCAGTAACGAGGCGGGAAGCCTGTAGCTTCTGAGCCGTCTGCACCATGGCATCGAAGGGGTCGACGCCAGGCACCACCAGCAGATCCACGGGCTTGCCCATTTTTTCGGCAATCTCCACGACACGGCTGAAGAGGTTTTTCTCGTAATCGCTGAAGAGTTGTTCGTCACGCAGCCCATATTCCGCCGCACCGGTGGAGAGTTGGCGCACGGTCATAACGACGATGTCATGACGGCGGAGGTTGGTCTTTTCCAACACCTTCTTGAGGTGCGTCATGCGCTGGTAGTCGCGCACAGCCACCAACACACAACCGGGGCGGGCACGTAAGGTGTCCGAAGCCACTTCTTCTTCATGCTCGAGATTGAACTCTTCCATGCCTTTCTGGGCCACCTGCTTCATCCTGGCGTTCACACGCTCGGAAATAAGGAACACGATGAACAGGAAGCTGGTGAGGGAAAGACCGGCGTAGGTGGCAATCTGTTTGGTGAACAGATTGGCAATGGCGACGAAGAAGAGCATGAGCACGGTGGCGGAAAGTCCGATGGGGATTTCGCGGCCTCCGATTTGCGGATTGAAAGGCGTCTTGTATTCCTGATCGTGGCGCTGGAATCGCAAGGCGAGGACGCCAAGCCCTTTGAGGAAGAAACTCCACACGACTCCGAAGGCATAGGCTTCACCAAGGAGGATGACGTTGCCGCGGCTGGCGACGATAGTGGCAATCTGCAACAAGGCAATGACGCCGATGATGCGATAGGTGGTTCCGAAGCGGCGGTGCGGGCGGCGGAAGAGATTGAGGAGGACACCGTCCTCGGCGACACGATTGAGAACGCCGTTCGCCCCGATGATGGACGTGTTCACCGCCCCAGACAGGATGAGCACGCCTACGATCACGACGAAAATGTGAAATGCCAATTTCAAGAGGGAGGGTCCGGCGAGGCTCATCGACAAACCGCCGATGAGGTTGTCGTAATACTTCGGCCGGATGGCGTCGGGGATGATCATCACTGCGAAGAGGCTGATCAGGCCGGTGGAAAACAGGGCATAGAAACAGACGATGTTGGCCGTGATGCGAAGGTTTCGCAGCTTGGGGTAAGCGATTTCGCGGTAGACCTGGGCCAGAGTCTCAAAGCCGCTCATGGCGAGGAGCGAATGGCCGAAGGCGACGATGAGCATCGCGGAAGCAATCTGTTCCCAGAATGTGCCCTTGAGCCAGCCCAGTGCCTCGTCGGTGAAATGGAGGTTCTCCGGCGTCGGGATAGGAGGCAGTGCGACGTTGCCACGAAGCAGCAGGGTCAGCACGCACCAAGCCAACAGAACGATCACCATGACAGTGGTGATTTGCATGATGCGCAGTGCTTTGCCCGAGGATTCGTGAATACCCTTCACGTTCGTCCACCAGAAGTAGCTGGTGACGGCAACACCGAAAAACACGGCAAAAGTGTTGGGGGCGATGTGATAGGGCTGCTGGATCAACTCTGAAATTTCGTTGAACAGGTGGCCGAGATATTGTCCGGCGCTGACGACGGAGATCGGGCCCGTGAGGACGTAATCGACGACCAGGGCGGATACCGACAGCTTCGCCATGGTAGGTCCGATGGCATCGCGCACCACAACATACACGCCGCCGCGAACAAACATGCTGCAGCTCTCCATGTAAATGGAGCGAACGGCAAAACTGAACAGCATGACGGCCAGCACGAACCAGGGAGCAGACTTGCCAATCGCCTGTTCTGTGATGCCGCCGACGTAGAACATGGTGGAGGCGAGATCGCTGAGTACGATGGCGGCCCCACGCCAAAAAGAGATGAAGCTGAGAGCTACGGTGGTGGCAACGACAACCTTTGTGGACGAGGGGAGGGAAGATCCGGTACTGCCAGGTTCATCGCTTTCGGAAGGCATTCTCTTATGTTACCCATAAGTCTATGGGCGCAACCAGTGGCAGCTTCGCGCGGCAAATTGTAGGCGATTTGCGCGCGGCCGGGCATAGCGCCTATCTGGTGGGCGGCTGTGTGCGCGACGAACTGCTGGGGATCGCCCCCAAAGACTACGATGTAGCCACCAGTGCACGCCCCGGGCAGGTGCTGGAACTGTTCCCGAAGGCCGAACTGGTGGGCGCGCATTTTGGCGTGATGCTGGTGCGCACGGGCGGCGAGCAAGTGGAGGTGGCCACCTATCGATCGGACGGTGTTTATGAGGACGGGAGGCATCCGGAAGCGGTCACTTTCGAGACTGACCCGAAGCGCGATGCACTGCGGCGCGACTTCACGATCAACGCTCTGTTCCGGGATCCAACGAGCGGCGAAGTACTCGATTTCGTGGGTGGGCAGAAAGATTTGCAGGAAGGGCTGGTGCGAGCCATCGGCAACCCGCGGGAGCGCTTTGAGGAGGATCATCTGCGGATGCTGCGCGCGGTGCGCTTTGCCGCGCGGTTCCGGTATCGGATCGAACGGGAGACCTATGCCGCTATGGGAGAACTGGCGCCACTGATTCATCGCGTGTCGGCGGAGCGGGTGCGCGATGAGTTGCTGCGGATTCTGACGGAAGGCAACGCGCGCGCGGGCTTTGAGCTGCTGGAGGGCTGCGGGTTACTGAAAGAGGTGCTTCCCGAAGTGCAGGCGTTTCGCGGCGTGGAGCAGCCTGCACAGTTTCATCCGGAAGGGGATGTGTGGACGCATGTCATGCTGATGCTGGAGCAGATGGGTGCGGCCTCGCCTTCGCTGGCATTGGGCGTATTGCTGCACGACGTCGGCAAACCACCGACATTCCGCATGGCGGAGCGCATCCGGTTCGATGGACATGTCGAATTGGGAGTCGAGATGGCGCGGGGGATTCTGGGGCGATTGCGCTGCTCGAAGGAATTGAGCGCACGCGTCTGCGAGTTGGTGGGCCACCACATGCGATTCAAGGATGTGCATCGGATGAAGGCAAGCACGCTGAAACGATTCCTGCGCATGGAGGGATTTGAAGAGCATCTGGCGCTGCACCGGCTCGATTGTCTTTCGAGCAACCGGCAACTGGAGAACTACGAATTCGCGCGGCGCATGTGGGAATCGATGCCGGCAGAGGCATTGCGCCCGCCGCGCCTGTTGACGGGTGAGGATTTGATCACGGCCGGGTACGAACCGGGTCCGCTGTTTTCGCGCATGCTGCGGGCGGTGGAAGACGCACAGTTAGAGGGCAGGGCGTCCAGCAGAGAAGAGGCTCTGCGCGTGGCGATGGCCGTGGCGAAGTCCGAAGGGGAGAGGAATTAACCGATGCGGATACTTCTGGCATTGCTTGCGATGCGGCTGATGGGTGCTCCGGCATTTCCCGGAGCGGAGGGTTTCGGGGCACAGACGCACGGAGGACGCGGCGGAGCTGTGGTGTTCGTCCACAATCTGAATGATGCGGGGCCGGGTAGCCTGCGGGCAGCCGTGGAAACCAAGGGCCCGCGCCTGATTGTGTTTCGTGTGGCCGGGATCATCGACCTGAAATCGACGCTGGTGGTGAGCGAGCCGTTCGTCACCATTGCCGGGCAAAGCGCACCGGGCGATGGCATCTGCCTGCGCGGGGCTGATGTCCGCATCGAGACGCACGACGTGATTGTGCGCTACCTGCGGGTGCGCCCAGGAGACATCGCGGGGCGTGAGCGCGATGGACTGGCGATCGGTGGAGAGAGCCGCAACGTCATCATCGACCACTGTTCGGTGAGTTGGGGCGTCGATGAGAATCTTTCGCCAAGCGGGGCGATTGCCGATGTCACCGTGCAATGGTCGATCATCGCTGAGGGATTGAATCGCAGTGTGCATCACAAAGGCGCACATGGATACGGAACGCTGGCGCGGGCGGTGGGCGGCGTGACGTTTCACCACAATCTGTGGGCGCACAATCAGGGGCGGAATCCGAGGTTGGGAGACAACTACGGCAAGCCGCCTTTTCCGGTATTCGATGTGCGGAACAACGTTGTGTATAACGCGGGAGGGTCGAACGTTGTGGGGGATGAGTTGACGGTGAATTATGTGGGGAACTACATCAAACCCGGTCCCGACACGCGGCTGCGGAATGGCCTGTTCGGACCGACGGAGAAGGCGAAGCCCAAGTTCTTCGTGGAGGGGAATGTAGTGGAGGGAATGCCGGATCTGACGGCCGATGCAAAGCGGCTGTTCTCCCGCGCTGTCGAATTGCTGAGTTCCCCGGCGACGGCGCCGAGGGTACAAGAGCAGACTGCACAGCAGGCCTACGAACTGGTGCTGAGCCGAGCCGGGGCGACGTTGCCGAAGCGGGATGCGGTGGATACGCGGATTGTTGCGGATGTCCGCCGCGGCGGTGGGTCCGTGATTGACTCGCAGTGGGAAGTAGGCGGGTGGCCGGTGTATGAGCAGGCGCGGCCGGCGCGGGATAGCGATCGCGACGGAATGCCCGATGAATGGGAAGTGGCGCACAAGCTGGATCCGCGCAATGCCTCCGATGGCGGAAAAGACCGGGATGGGGATGGATACACGAACCTGGAGGAGTATCTGAACTCGATCGGCGGCTAGATTCTAGAATTCATGATAAAATTCATGATAGGTAGAAATTATGCCGATCAGCATCAAGCATGAGGAAACGGAACATCTCGCTCGCCAGTTAGCGGAGCTGACTGGTGAATCGCTGACCACAACGATCCGGATTGCCTTGTCGGAGCGATATGCAAAGGTTCAGAGGGAAAAGCAGAGGCGAAGCAATCTTGTGGACGAGTTGAACGCGATTGCGATTCGCTGTGCGAGCAGGCCCATCATCTCTAACCTTTCCGACGACGAATTACTCGGATACGACGAGATCGGGGCGCCCACGCGGTGACCATCGACTCATCGGCGATCTTGGCGATCCTCAGGGACGAGCCCGAGCGGGAAACGTTCAATTTGCTGATTTCTGAGGCATCCCGCCGCATCATGTCATCTGTTTCGGTCCTCGAATGCGCGATAGTAGCCGAAGGGCGGCAAGGAGGAGACGCTGCCATGGATCTGGACCAGTTCCTGCGGCGCGCTGGCATAGAGATCATCCCATTCGATGAGGAGCAGTTGGCGATTGCGAGAAGCGCGTTCCGCCGTTTTGGTAAGGGGCGGCACAAGGCGTGCTTGAACTTCGGCGACTGCGCCGCCTACGCATTGGCGGAATGGAGCGGGGAACCGTTGCTGTTCAAGGGTAACGATTTTGCCGCCACCGACGTTGGACGAGTGGCTTACTGAACGGCGACCGTAACATCCCGCTGAGCCAGTACTCCTCCGATGTTCACCGTGAGAGGCACCGCGCCACCCGTGGGCGCGGCCAGCGGAATGACAGCGTTGATCTGCATCAGGCCGGGCGTCACTCCGTAGACTCCACCCTTGTAGGTAACCTGCGCCACGGCGCCGCCGATGGACACAATCACCGGAGCAACAGGCTGTGATGGCGTGAGTCCGTTCAGCCGTCCATCCACGCCCGGCGGATCGGTGACGCCTTCGCCGGTGAGGTAGAGGACGATCGTCTGACCGCGTTGCGCTGGGTTCGCCGGGCCGTTGTAGCTCAAGTCCTGGTTCAAGGCCGCAGCCTGGCCGGTGCCCGAGGCGTTGGCGGTGAAAATTCCCGGGGCCGCCGCGGTCAGATTCAGCGTCGATTCGGCGGAGCGCCGGCCCTGATACTCCACCACGACCTTCGTGCTGCGCTTGCCCTCGGTGTTATAGGGGACAACCGCGCTCACCACGCTGTCGAGCGAGTAGATGAGGGGCGCCGGCGTATCGTCAAACCATACGCGCGTGCCGCCCAGGGTGGTGGTCAGCGCAAGCCCGTCGTCGGTCAGTTGGGCGGTGGCAATCTGCAGCGGGCCGAGCCGCTGGCCGAAGATGGCCAACACGGTTCCCGGCGCGGCGGAGTCGCGCGCGAAACTGGCGGCATTGGTGATTGAGGTGACTACGGGAAGTACCGTGGCGGCCTGGCGGATGACGATGGTTTGATTGGCGATGGCGATTGCCGCCTGGCGCGCCGCGGTGGTTGTGTTCGCCGCGACCCGATAGCTTACCGCGGCATTGCCCGAACCGGAGGTGGACGAGGTGATGGTGACCCAGTTCTGCGAGGTACTCACCTGCCAGTTGCAGGCGCTTGTGACAGCGATAGTGCCGGTGCCGCCATCACCGGGGAAATCAGCCGCTGTGGGATTCACAGAAACCGTGCAAGGCACTCCTTCCTGCGTCAGAGTGAAGGCGCGGCCCGCAGCGGTAATGGTGGCGGTTCGTTGTGAAACGGCGGGATTGTCATCGTAGGTGTATTCGATCGTTCCATCTCCGCTGCCCGACGCTCCGGATGTGATACGGAGCCAGTCGGCGTTGCTGGCAGCGGTCCAGGCGCAGTTGGTCGTCACGCGGATAGTTCCGCGGCCTGCGGTGCGCGGTACCTGGGCGCTGGTGACGCTGAGGGAAAACGAGCAGTTGGCGCCGGCTTGCGACACGGTGAACCGGGCGTTGCCGACGGTGATGGAACCATTGCGCGCGGCGGCCGTGCGGTTCTCGTCGACGCGGTAGCCGATGGACCCATTTCCGGTGCCGGTGGTGCCAAAAGAAATCGTGAGCCAGTCGGGGCTATCGGTAACCGCCGTACGGGCACAGGAAGATGCGGAGGCATTGACGGTTAGCGTGCCGATGGTATCGGGACTCGCCGGGACACTGCGCGCGGTGGGGCTCAACGTGAACGTGCAGGTTTGTTGCGCGTACGCAGGCGCCAGGAAGAGGAGGGAAAGCCACACGATCCCCATGCCTTATCTTACTCAGGGCTTCGCCGCCGTCAGCGTAAAGAATTGTTAATGATTCGGTGCGCCGCCACGTCCCGCGTTCGGGGTGGCCAGGTTGCGGTACACACGAAAGGGCATGGCCCCACCCGTGCCTTTCATTCCCTGCACGGAAACGCGCCAGGTACCGGGTTCCGGGCTATCAATGCGGAACGATTCCTCAGTGGCCGCGGTGTTGTAGCCTGTGCGGTCGCCGTAAGAGCCATAGTGCCGGCCCGATGGGCTCACCAAATGGAGGTCGAAGTCGCGCTCCGCGGTATCCCACCCGAGTTTTACTTCAAGGCTGGCGGTGCGGGCAGGAACGGTAGTGAGTTCGCTCCACCAACTCGCCACGGGGACGGCCGCTTCCCATGTCGGCGGAATCGCCGGAGGTGTACTGCGCGGGGTGGCCGCCGTGCTGAGGAAACTCGCCGCTGGAGCCGCGGGCTTGGGTCCGCTGCAACTGCCGTAAGGCGAATGATTGGTGGAGACGACGTTTCCGCGGGCCGGCCGCGCGTCCTCAATGTGAAAGGGAATGCTCTGCGAGGAGATATTGGGATCGCGAGTCACCTGGACGTGGACGTGGGTGCCGAAGGAGTAGCCCGAGTTGCCGGCGATGGCAAGAGCCTGGCCAGCTTCCACACGATCGCCTGTCTGGACACGGAAGGTGCCGCTCTTCAAGTGCGCGTAGTGAGAATACTCGCCATCGTCATGGCGGATAGTGATGTAGTTGCCGAAGATCCGTTGCCGTGGAGTCTGCCCGTAGCCCATATCGCGGGCCAGCACCACTCCTGGACGCATGGCAACGACACATCCGCCTGAGCGCGGAGCGATGTCGTAGGCGTGCAAGGTACGGCCCCAATGGGAGTAGCCGCCATAAGGAGGTTGGCTGATCATCCACTGCTCCTGCGGTGGAAACGGCAGGCGGTAGCCGGCGACGCTGATGAGCAATCGCGCCGGAGCGCTGAGTCCTGTGGCATTCTTCACGAAGACGACATACTCGGCAGGGGGCAAGACATCCACCATCACGGACAGGCGGCCGGGGGCCACCACGCGCGGAAACAGGTGGTAGATGTAGCGCCAGCCACCCTCGTTCGTGTACTGGGCGATGTGCACCAGCGATTCATCGTTGAAGCCGGCGCCCTCAATGGCGATTTCGTTCTTCCCTGCCCCGGCATCGCGCGCAGCAACGTTGGTGATATTGAGCCCACCGGCAGCACCGGGGACGGCCGTCAGATCGAAGGAGCGCACCGCGAGATCCGTGCCGTTGAAGCGCACCCGCACCGTCCACTTGCCTGGCTTCGAAGCGGCGGCGAACCCGCCAATGGGCAGTTGGGAGATGAGGCAAAGCGAGCGCTCGGCAGGGAGCTGATCGTAAGGAGTGGAGGCGTAGACGGCGCCGGAAGGATCGAGCCACTCTACATCGAGCGAGTCGTTCGCTCGGAGGCGTTCGGCGACAAAGCGGAGGAACACCTGACGGGTAGTAGAGGGGAACGTCGTATCCGTCTTAGTGAGAGCACAGGTCTCCTCACTGGCGGAAGACCCTAGTTGGGCCTGTGATACGGTGGCTCCTTCGACGACACACACGCTCAGCGCAATGAGAAACAGCCCACGCATCGGCAGAACTAGTGTTATCGGCAGAAAAGGGGCTGAACTTCAGCCCCTTCCGCCGTTACGCGCTCCAGAGTTCGTGGATCGGCCCGTAGAGATCCTGATCCGCGTAGGGGATGTATTCCAACCCGCGCTGAAAAGGATCGTCGTAGCGGATGTTGGTGTAGTTGATGCCGATGGCGGAGTAGATGGTGGCATCGATATCCTCGACACGCACCTCGCGATCGCGGTACCAGCCAGATTCATTCATGACCGAGCCGGTGGGATCGGTAGCACCAAGAGCGCGGCCTCCCTTTACGCCGGCGCCGGCGAACATGGCGAACTGCTGCAGGAAATGATCGCGGCCCCCTTGTGCGGTGAGCTTGCCGGTAGTGCGGCCGAATTCTCCCATCATGACGATCAGAGTCTTGTCGAAGAGGCCGTTGGCTTTGAGATCCGCCATCAGGGTGGACAAGCCGTTGTCGAGCTGGCCTGCCATGCGCGGCAGATTCAGTGGATCGTAGATGTTCTGATGGTGATCCCAACTTCCGAAGTTGATCTGCACGTAGCGGGTTCCCTGATCGGCGGCCAGGACTTTCGATGCGGTGAGGCACGCGTTGCCGAAACCCGAGTTGCCGTAGCGTTGGGATTCCTGGGTTGTATAGCGGAACGCAGCATCCACCTTGGGATTGAACATCATGCCTTTGCCGGACTTGTAGAAGCCATCGAAATCTTCCATGTCCTGGTGATAGGGCGAGTTGATGCGGTTCACGCCATCCAGCTTGTTGAGCAACTCCCATTTCTTGTCGAAGCGTGCCGAGCCATCGGCGTTATTCGTGTCGGGGAACCCGGAAGTGGCCGGTGTGAACTTCACCGGTGCGTACTTCGCATTCATGTACCCGGAGCCGATCATGTCGTTGGCATTGAGCCCAAGGAAGAACGGGAATGTATCGGTGGGCCGTCGCTCATTCTGTTTGTCGGCGGCAATGACGGAGCCGATGTTCGGCGCAATGTCACCCAATGCGGCGGCTGGGGAACGGGCGATTTGCGTCCAGGCCTGGCCGAGGTTGTGCTGCAAGGCCCATGACCGGACGGAGCGTACAATCGCCATATCCGGAACCTGCTTGGCCAAGTTCGGCATGATGCCTGTGGGCCAATCAATGCCGTTGATTTTTTCCGGGGCCAGGCTCGATGGGGTATCGGGCGACTGCTTGAAATCGAAGGTATCGGTGTGCGAGATGGCGCCGGTGAGCAGAATGAAGATCACGTTCTGCGCTTTGTTCAGCAATTGCGGATTGCCCCGCGCCACGACCCCGGAATTCTGCGAGAAGGCGTTGCCTTGCAGCACGTAGCCGCCTACGCCGGCGCCGGCCAGTTGAAAGAACGCCCGCCGCGAGAGATAGCTCCGCCCGGTGAGAATGGTGTGCGAGTGCGGATGCTTGCGGATGAATTGATTGAATTTGTCTTTACCCTTCATGACGTTCCTCCGTTAGTAATTGAAGAAGAAATCCACTTTGTTGAGCAGCGCCCAGAGAAGATCTTCGGCACGCTGCTGGCGGGTGCCGTCTTTGAGGGCGGCGTAGGCAGTCTGCTTCTCTTCTTCGGTGGGATAACGGGAGAGCACGTTGATGTAGAGCATGCTCACCAGTTGCTCGTCAGTGGTATTGGTGATGGCCTGCCGCAGAAGGCTGGCCGCGGTCCCCGTACCCGTGGCGCGGGTACGGTTCATGACGAAGGCGTCATTCATGAGGTTGAGCGCCTGAAGGGTGGATCCTTCGTCGCGGCGATCTTCGGTGTCGCGGTTGCCGCGGTAGAACGTGTCCAACCACTGGCTGAGACCTACATTCACGACGTCGGGAAGCTGCATCGCCTTGGAGAGCGTGCCCAGACCGGCGACGTTGTAGGTCTGCGGGAGGTTGGTGGATAGGGTGATGGAATCGTGGATTTCTTCAGCCCACATGCGGCGCGGGATGTGACGGGCATACATGTCTTCGTAAACCGCCTTCCATTCGCCGCTGTAGCGGCTGGAGAGCTGGTAGGAGTCGCTGGTGACGATGGTCCGCATCAAGGCCTTCAAGTCGTACTTGTTGTCGATGAAATGCTGCGCCAGAGCGTTCAACAGGCGGGGCTGATTCGGCTGAAGTGTCCAGGGCGCCTCGGGCGGATTATCGGGATCGAGGCGGGCCGGGTCGAACTGATTGGCGGGCTCCACGAAGGCTTTCGTCATGAACTCCTTCCAGATGTAGTTCACGGCGGCGCGGGAGAACTGGAAGTCGGCGGTGACTTCGCGCGCCAGGGCGACGCGGTAGTTTTCACCCTGTTTCGGCTTTCCCGTGGTGAAGGGATACTCCGGCGTCACCACGCGCAACGTGCCCACGGGGTTGCGGGAAGGCCGGTTACCGGTGGTTGTATTGAGGCCGTAGCTGGTGCGTACGTTCTCCGCCACGTTCCAGTAGTAGGGCGTGCCCGAGTTGGCATTGACGCGAGTACGGGTCAACGCGGTCTGCGAGAAGAACGCTGCCAATTGGTAGCCCTGGTAGCGCGTGGCGGTTTTGCCCCAGAGCGAGAGCGTATCCAGATGGCGGCGGCCATCGTGACACAAGACACAGTTCATATGCCCGATGCCGAGGAACGTTTCCGCGGTGTTGACGGCCATCTGATCCCAGATATCCTGCGTAGGGCCGCCGGTGACGAATCCGCCGACAATCCAGTTCAGATTGCCCTGCTCATAGCTGTTCGTGCCCTGCGCAGTCAGCAACTCCGTGGCGATCTTGTCGTACGGCTTGTTCTGCGTCATGGCCTCACGAATCCAGGTGTGGAAGGCGTTGCGGCCGTCGGCGTAGCGCACCACTTGAGTCGTGCGGACGGTGTTCTTGAACATGTCCCCGAAGAACATCGACCACTTGTCCACCCAATCGGAAGAGGCCAGCAGTTCGTCGATCAGCTTATTGCGTTTGTTGGGGTCGCCATCGGCGACGAAGGCTTGCACGCGCGCGGCGGTGGGAATGCGGCCGGTGAGATCGACGGTGACGCGGCGGATGAACTCGAAATCGTTGGTGCGGTTGGCTGGAGTGACGCTGTTCTGCCGCCAGACATCGAACAAGTGCTTGTCAATGACGTTGTTCGATTCGGCGGGCCGTCCACCGCTATCCTTGTATGCCAAGGCCGGCAAGCGCGAGGCTACGTCATTGGCGATGCGGCTGAACTCAAACTGCTTCTGGCTGGCTGCGGCAAGGCCGCTCTTGGCATAGAAGGTTTGCTTCGGTCCGAAGAAAGAGCAATTGGCGTGCTCGACGGCAAGTTCCTCCGATGGTTCCTGCGCCGAAAGGAAATAGCCCGATACCAGGATGGCGGTCCCGGCGAGCAGGGGTATAGTTCTTTTGTTTGTAATGGAAAACTTCATGTTGGTTCGATTCCCCGTTTCGGTCCTTACTGTTCATCCTAACCCGGCGACTAGGGGATAGTTTCGCTGGGTGTTTGACTTAATTCCTTGACGAAAAAAGCCGAGTGAGGTTGACAGCGGAGGCAACCTTAGGATTTCATACCCCCATGGGCTACACCCCGAAGCTGACTCGCCGCCAGATTCTATCCTCAATCCCTGTACTCACTTCGGGGACGCTGCTGGGACCCGTGAGAGCGCAGAAGCCGGACACGTCGGCGCCCGCGGTGATTCGCGGGCGGCTCACCGATGCCGGCGGTAATCCGGTGGCCGCGAAGATCCGCGTGACGGAAGCCAACACGGGCGAAGTGTTCATGCCGCGCGAGGCGATCAAGACGATGCCGGACCGGCGTCACTATTTCTACGCGCGCGGCAACTACGAGGTAGCCGTGCCGGCGGGCCGCTATCGCATCGAAGCCGTGCGAGGCATCTGTCATCAGCAGGCTGTGGAGTTCACCGAGGTAGGGAGCGGCATCGCGCATAACGTGGACCTCTCCATAGCGCCCTTGCGTGACTTGAAGCGTGCGGGTTGGTATTCGGGGAATACACACACGCACTACCACCTGTCGATCGACGAGAACCCGGATGACCGGATTCGCATGGTGCCTCCGGCCGAGGATCTGGATGTGAGCGTGTTGAGCTACCTGATTCGCAACGATTCGCCCTACATCACCAACCGCTATCCCGTGGGCAGGCTGCCGCAGTTTTCGCGAGACGGCACCATTATGGACATGGGGGAGGAAGCAAGAAACAACATCCGGTTCGGTGACTTCGGCTACGGACATGTGTTGTTTCTGAATATTCCCCGGCCGATCGAGCCGGTTTCGACAGGCTTGTTGAGCAAGGATGGCAAGGCACCGGATTATCCGACGTTGTCGACTCTGTGCGCCCAGGCGCGGCAATTGGGAGGAACGACCGTGTGGTGCCATAACGGGAGCGGCATCGAGATTCCCGTTGCCGCGGCACTCGGATTGGTGAATGCCTACAATGTCGCCGATGGGCTGGCGGCGGATTACGAACGGTATTACCGGCTGCTGAACTGCGGGCTGCCGATTACGGCATCGACAGGGACCGATTGGTGGATCTACGATCACAACCGCGTCTTTGTACAGGTGGAAGGCCCGTTCACCTATGACAGTTGGATCGCCGGACTGCGAGCCGGCCGCACGTTTGTCAGCAACGGGCCGCTGCTACTCCTGACAGTGGACGGGAAAGGGCCGGGCAGCACCGTCGCGCCGCGAGGCAAGATTCAGGTATCGGCGGAGGTGGTTTCGCGGATCCCGTTTGAGCGGATCGAGATTGTGCGGGACGGCCGGGTGGTGGCGGATCAGCCATCGGTGGGCGGGACCGAAGTGCGATTGGAGCGGGAATTGGAGGTGGAAGAAGGGGGGTGGATTGCGGCGCGGGTGAGCGGCAGTGCCAAGACTTACGCAGGATATCCGGTGTTCGCGCACACCAGCCCGGTGTATTTGCGAGTGGATGGAACGCCGTATCGGAAAGCAGAGGCGATTGGCGCGTGCGTGGATGAAGTGGAACGGTCGATGCGGCTGATTGCGAAGACGTACCGGTTTGACAGCGATGGACAGCGGGCGATGGCCGTAGGCAAGTTCCGAGAAGGGCGCGAGGCCTTTGCGCGGCTGCTGACGACGGCCAATGCGCGGTGAGTAGCTGACGGTGGGGGCAAACCTCGGGATCGGGGGCGGTTTACAGGATGATCGCCCCTTTGTACGATAGGACCAAGAGCGTTTGTTGGGGTTTGAGCGAGAAGCTACTTGGGAAAGGGCGCCTCACGGACTACGCTATCGTAACAGGCAGCTCCGCCGATAAGCGAGATTAGGCACGATGTTGGAGACGATTCAGGAAACAAAGCGGGTCGTAATAGCCGAAGATAGCGGACCTTCACGCCTCGCATTGGAGCGAACGCTTGCCAAGTGGGGATATGAAGTCATTTCGTGCAAGGACGGAAGCGCTGCTTGGGAGGCTTTGCAAAAGGAAGATTCACCGCGATTGGCTATCCTCGACTGGATGATGCCGGGTCTATCGGGACCTGAGATCGTCCGAATGGTTCGTGGTCAAGCCGAAGAGCGCAAAGCCCCTTACACCTACATCCTTCTACTCACCTCAAAGAACGAGCGGGCCGATCTGATTGAGGGGTTAGAGGCGGGCGCGGACGATTACATTACGAAGCCGTTTGACCAACAGGAACTGCGCGTACGGCTCCGCACCGGAATGCGGATTCTCAACCTGCAGGCGGAACTGGTGGCAGCGCGCGAAGCGTTACGCGACCAGGCGATGCGCGATGCGCTCACGGGTTTGTGGAACCGCCGTTCGATCATCGAAATCCTGATCCGGGAGCAGTCGCGCTCAGGGCGGGAGTCCGCACCTGTAGGGGTGCTGATGATGGACATCGATCACTTCAAGCGAGTGAACGACACGCACGGGCATTTGGCGGGTGACGATGTTTTGAAAGAAGTGGCCCGGCGGCTGCTGGCCAGCGTGCGCCCGTACGATGGGGTGGGACGCTACGGCGGCGAGGAGTTCATCATCGTGCTGCCCGGTTGCGACGAAGCGAGCATTCAGTCGCGCGGCGAAGCCATGCGCCTTGCAATCAGCGAGGAGCCAGTGATAACGCAAGGGCTGAGCTTGAAGGTATCTGCCAGCTTCGGCGCGACGGTGTTCTTGCCCCCAAACGGGGTGGAAACCGCGGAACTGATCCGCGCCGCCGATGATGCGCTCTACGAAGCAAAACGTAACGGCCGCAACTGCCTCATCTATCGTCACGCTTCCTCCACTGTAGCCAGCTGACCTCCAGAAGCCCTGCACGGCCCATCCGTGCTACGCTCACTCGTTGATCCCCGCTATCTAGCTTGTATAGGAGCCCTGGACAATCCATGAGCGAACTCGTAATCTACTCCTCCGCCAATGGAGTCGCAGTCCTTACTGTGAACAATCCGCCGGTCAATGCGCTGAGCCCCGGGGTGCCGGAGGGAATACTCGAAGGCCTGGAGAAAGCCGCGCAAGACCCCGCTGTTGGAGCCGTAGTGCTCATTGGTGGCGGGCGCAGTTTCATCGCCGGGGCCGACATCAAGGAGTTCGGAAAAATTACTTCCGGGGAGAAGAAGCGCGGAGTTGGGTTGGGTCCGCTGCTGGCAGCGTTGGAAGATTCGCCGAAGCCCGTGGTGGCGGCGATCCATGGCCAGGCATTCGGTGGTGGGCTGGAAGTTGCCATGGCCTGCGCCTATCGTGTGGCGGTCGCGGCGGCCAATGTTGGACAGCCGGAAGTGAAGCTCGGGATCATTCCGGGCGCGGGCGGAACGCAGCGGCTGCCTCGCCTGGTGGGCGTGGAGAAAGCAGTCGTCATGTGCCAGTTCGGCGATCCGGTGAAAGTGCCGGCGGCGCATGCACTGGGATTGATCGACAGTGTGATCGATGGCGATCTGTTGGAGGGCGCTGTTGCTTTTGCAAAGGGCATCGCAGGAAAGCCTGCGCGGCGCGTGCGCGACCGGAATGAGAAGTTGGGAACAGCGGGGGAGAATGCGCCTATCTTCGCCGCCGCGCGGGATGCCGCGGCCAAACGCCAGCGCTCCCTGATGGCGCCTCTTGCCGCGATCCAGGCAGTGGAAGCCGCTACCACTCTGCCGTTCGATGAGGGGATCAAGGAAGAAGGCCGCCTGTTCCAGGAGTGCCTTTTCTCTTCGCAATCGAAGGCGATGATTCACGTGTTCTTCGGCGAGCGCACCGTGGCCAAGATTCCGGATGTGCCCAAGGAGACCGCGGTGTTCCCCATTCGCTCGGCGGCCATAATCGGCGCCGGAACGATGGGTGGCGGCATTGCCATGAATTATGCCAACGCGGGCATTCCCGTATTGCTCAAAGAGACGTCGCAGGCGGCGCTGGACAAGGGCATGGCTGTGATCCGCAAGAATTACGCCAACTCGGTGGCGAAGGGCCGGTTCTCGCAGGAGACGATGGACCGGCGCATGGCGCTGATCACGCCGACGCTGACTTACGATGGTTTCGCCGCCGCCGACATCATCGTGGAAGCGGTGTTTGAAGGCATGGCGCTGAAGAAGGAGATATTCGCTGAGATTGACTCCATCGCGAAGCCCGATTGCATCCTTGCATCGAACACCTCGACGCTCAGCATCGATGAGATTGCTTCGGCCACTGCCCGGCCACACATGGTGATTGGACACCATTTCTTCAGCCCTGCGAATGTGATGCGGCTGCTCGAAATCGTGCGCGGCAAGTTGACGAGCAAGGAAGTGATTGCGACATCGATGGCGCTGGCGAAAATACTGGGCAAGATTGGTGTGCTGGTGGGCAATTGCCGCGGATTTGTGGGCAACCGGATGTTCGGGCCGTATCGCAGGGAAGCGCAATTCCTGGTGGAGGAAGGCGCGGATATTGAGGCGGTGGATCGGGTGATGTACGACTTCGGCATGGCGATGGGTCCTTTGCAGGTGGGCGACCTGGCCGGGCTCGATGTCGGCTGGCGGATTCGCAAGGAGTTTCGTCACCTGGAAATACCCGGCGTACGCAAGCCGTTATTGGAAGACCGGCTGTGCGAAATGGGGCGCTACGGGCAGAAGACGCTCGGCGGTTGGTATGCCTACGATGAGAACCGCCGTCCGAAGCGCGATCCGGTTGTGGAAGAACTGATCGTGCAGGTGCGAGCCGAAGCAGGCATTACGCCGCGAGCGATCGCCGAAGACGAGATCCGCGACCGCCTGCTCTATGCACTGGTGAACGAAGGGGCGCGCATTCTGGAAGAAGGCATGGCGCTGCGGTCCGTCGACATCGATATCATTTATCTCAATGGCTACGGCTTTCCGCCGCATCGCGGCGGCCCTATGTTCCATGCCGACCTGACCGGCATCGGCAAGGTTTACGAACGGATTCACGAATTTCACCGGCAGCATGGTTTCTTGTGGACGCCCGCACCGCTGCTGGAGCGGCTGGCGCAGGAAGGACGAACCTTCGCCGGCTTCCCTTATCAGGAGAGTACTCATGCGTGAAGCAGTGATTGTCGATAGCGTGCGGACGCCGCTGGCGAAGTCGTTTCGCGGCTCATTCAACCGGACCCATCCCGCGGACCTGATGGCGCATTGCCTGCGCCAAGTGTTGCAGCGGCATCCGGAATTGGACCCGGCGGAAGTGGAAGATGTGATCGTCGGATGCGGCCAGCCGCATGGCCCGCAGGGTGTGAACGTGGCTCGTGTTTCCGCCGTGCTGGCCGGCTTGCCAGTAACGGTTGCCGCCACGACGGTCAATCGCTTCTGCTCTTCCGGCTTGCAATCTGTGGCGATGGCCGCGCATCAGATCCTCCATGAGGGAGCCGATGCCGCCATTGGCGGAGGTTTGGAGAGCATCACGATGAGCCCGCGCGATTCGCAGGCGCACCCGGTGGTGAAGGAACGGAAGCCAGGGGTCTATATGGTGATGGGCGTCACCGCGGAAGTGGTGGCCAAGCGCTACAAAGTAAGCCGCCAGTTGCAGGATGAGTATTCCCTGCTCAGCCAGCAGCGCACCGCGAGGGCCCAGCAGGAAGGGTTCTTCCGCGAAGAGATCGCGCCAATGGAAGTGACTCGGGCGATTCTGGATAAAAAGACCGGAGAACCAATTGGTGAGGAACAGGCTACGGTGTCGGGCGATGAATGCAACCGGCCGGATACGACCCTCGAAGGGTTGCTCAAGCTGAAACCGTACTTCGACCCGGATAGCGGAGAGGGCTCCGTAACCGCGGGCAATTCCTCGCAGCTTTCCGATGGGGCGAGCGCCACGCTGGTGATGTCGCGGCAGCGTGCCGATGAGCTGAAGATTCCCTACAAAATGATTTATCGCGGATTCGCCGTTGCGGGGCTAGAGCCGGATGAAATGGGCATCGGCCCGGTGTATGCGGTTCCGAAGCTGCTCAAGCGGCAGGGCCTGAAGATCGAGGACATCGACCTGTGGGAACTGAACGAAGCCTTCGCCGTGCAGGTGGTGTATTGCCGCGACCGTCTGGGTCTCGATCCGGAGAAGTTGAATGTGAATGGCGGGTCCATCGCCATCGGCCATCCGTTCGGGATGACGGGCTCGCGAATGGTGGGCACGCTCGCTAACGAAATGCGCCGCCGCAAATCGCGCTATGGCGTGGTGACGATGTGCGTCGGTGGCGGGCAGGGCGCGGCCGGCTTGTTTGAATGCGTCAACTAACAGTTCTGCAGAACGAGATCACGTCGTGTGAGCGGTGCCCTCGCCTGCGCGAGCACTGCCGCAATGTGGCCATCACCAAGCGGCGCGCCTATCTCGATTGGGACTATTGGGGCAAGCCGGTGCCTTCGTTTGGCGACCCGCGGGCTCGATTGCTGATCCTTGGCCTTGCCCCAGGCGCGCATGGCGCCAATCGCACTGGGCGCATGTTCACCGGCGACTCCTCCGGCGATTTTCTCTACCGCGTGCTGTACGAAACCGGCTTTGCCACGCAGCCCACCAGCGTGTCAGCCGGCGACGGGCTTGCATTAGTGGATGCCTATATCACGGCATCGGCGCATTGCGCTCCACCGGACAACAAACCTTCGAAAGAAGAACTGGCGAACTGCCGCCCATACCTGGAGCGGGAGTTGACGTTGCTGCGGGACGTTTCGGTGGTGGTGGCGCTGGGGCGCGTCGCGTTCGATACCTATCTGAGCATAGCCGGCGCGCGCAAATCGGCATTTGTGTTTGGGCATGGCGCGGTGCATTCGCTTGGCGATGGGCGGCCGGTGCTGATCAGCTCTTATCATCCCAGCCAGCAGAACACTTCCACCGGAAAGCTGACACACGAGATGCTGCTGGCTACATTTCAAGCGGCGCGGGATCTTCTCGCGGATCGTAATCCACCATCACCGCGTACGTCTCGATGAGCCGCGCGTAGTCGCTGGCCAATCGGTATTCCTTCGATGCCAGGTTCGGGAGGAAGATCTGTTCCGCGCCGCCGGGCCAATTGACATGCTTGAGATGCGCTGTCGATTCCTTCTGCGCGCGGGCCGGCCCGACCCAGGCATAAACAGGGCGAGTGAGTTCGATGACATAGATATGCCGCATGCCGGAACTCCAGCCGAACTTGACGGCCAGGTGCATGCGGGCGAGTTTCACCAATGCCCTGCGATCCCCTCCTGATTCTTTCAACAGCCATTGGAAGACATCCTGGGAGAACCACCAGACTCCATGAAAGATCCGGTCATCGGGCAGTGTGCTGATGCGAAACAGGCGGGATGGCGGGTTGAGACGCCGCTTCTCCGGTTTGCCATGAAATGCCGCGGCTACACCGCTGGGCGCCGCGCGGCGGTAACGGGGCGTGATCAAGATCTGATCATCGGACAGATCCTCGTTGAGGTACATAAAATCCCCCCACAGGGGAACGCGGAAAACGTCAGCCGGATTCCATCACGGGCGCGCAGGTTGTTGCTGCGTGGCGCAGTGCAGCGTGCCAAGGCCAAGGACCAGGTCGCCGCAGAAGATGGGAACCACGTCCCTGCCGGGGAACGCCTTCGCCAGTGTGTGCAGAGCCACGCGATCCGCCGGATCGTTGAAGACAGGCACCAGCACCAGACCGTTAGCGATATAAAAATTGGCGTAACTGGCCGGAAGGCGTTGGCCGTCGAAGACTACCGGACGCGGCATGGGCAGCTTCACCACGTCCAGCTTGCGGCCATCCTGATCGCGGAACGCACGCAGCAAGCGGTAGTTTTCGGCCAGTACGGCGTGATTTTTTTCGCTGCGATCCGATTCGCTAACGATCACCACCGTAGTGGGATTGACGAAACGGGCCAGATCGTCGACATGCCCGTGGGTGTCGTCGCCTTCGATTCCGTCTTGCAACCACAGGACATGGCGCGCGCCGAGATATTCGTTCAACAGTTGTTCGATACGCTCGCGGCTCATGCCTGGATTGCGGGCTTGAATCGGGCTCAGCAGGCATTCCTCGGTGGTCAGCAGCGTTCCGGCGCCATTGACATCGATGCTGCCGCCTTCCAGCACCACGTGGCGTTTGCCGTCCACCGGCTTGAGATACGGCATGCGCAGCTTGCGCTTCAACAACGCTGGGATGGCGGCATCGAGCGTGTGGTTCGGATACTTGGCCCAGCCATTGAAGCGCCAGTGGGTCATGGCGACACCGCCATCGGCGCCGCGCACGAAGATGGGACAGAAGTCTCGAGTCCAACTGCGGTCCGTGGGGAAGCGATAGAATTCGACGGCTGCCATGGTGGCTCCGGACTTCTCCAGCACCGTGCGGGCGGCGCGTTCCGCTTTCTCATCGCCGATGAGGATGCGGACTTTCTCGACGCGCGAGAGATAGCGCACCATCTCGCCGTACACCCAGGGCACGGGAGCGAACTTTCCCGGCCAATCCGACTTTTCATGCGGCCATGCGAGCCAGGTGGCTTCGTGCGGCTCCCATTCCGCGGGCATTCTGTATTGCGGCATCAATCGCGCCACCGCTGCAGGATCGGCGAGTAGGCATCGATGCGGCGATCGCGGAAGAAAGGCCAGTTGCGGCGTACTTCATCGCAGCGTTTGGGGTCGATCTCCGCGATGAGGATTTCCTCTTTGTCGACGGAGGCATCCGCAATGATCTGCCCGGAGGGATCGGCCACAAACGACGAACCCCAGAACTCCAGGCCGTTATCGGGCGTGCCTTCAAAGCCGATGCGATTGACGGCCGCCACATACACACCATTGGCGATGGCATGCGCTCGCTGAATAGTACGCCACGCATCGCGCTGCGACTCGCCGTATTGCGCCTTCTCGTGCGGATGCCAGCCGATGGCCGTGGGATAGAACAATACGCTCGCCCCCAGCATGCTGGTGGCGCGGGCGCCTTCCGGATACCACTGATCCCAGCAGACCTGCACGCCGATGCGCCCATAGCGCGTATCGAAGTTGAGGAAGCCGAGATCGCCGGGAGTGAAGTAGAACTTCTCGTAGTAGAGCGGGTCGTCGGGGATGTGCATCTTGCGGTAGACGCCCTGCAACTCGCCGTCGGCGCCAAGCACCGCCGCGGTGTTGTGATAAAGCCCCGCGGCGCGCTTCTCGAACAGGGAGGCAACAATCACCACGCCCAGTTCCTTAGCCAGCTGGCTCATGCGATAGGTGCTGGGGCCGGGGATGGTTTCGGCCAATGCGAACAGTTCCGCATTCTCTTCCCGGCAGAAATACTGCGAGCGGAACAATTCCTGCAAACAGATCACCTGCGCCGATTGGGCAGCCGCGTCGCGCACCTTCTGCTCGGCTTTGGCAATGTTTTCCTCCGGATCGGTGCTGCACGACATCTGCACCAGCCCGATCCGGAACTTCCGTTCATCAATGGGCATAAACTCACTATTGTAGCGAGGGAGGGTGTTACGACGGTCCGATCTTTTCCAGTTGCAGGGTGATGGTGCCTACGGGGAAGCCCAGGCGCACGCGGATCTGGACCGGAAGTTTGCGGTCGTCATCGGTGAGCCACACATACAGACGCGCCTTGCGCCGGAAGAGCACATCGTTGAATAGAAACGCCTCGTAGCGCAGAGTCTGGTATTCGCCGGTCGGAGTCTTGACTTTTTCCTTTTCCTGCGCTTCGATTTTGGCGCTCACCATCTTCTTGCCATCGCTCATGGGGAAGGTGATGCTTTGCCCAGGAGCGAGTTTCTGCGCGCGGAGACGCAACAGGGCAGCGATGATGTCCTGGACGCAATCGGTTGTGTCGAGATCCTTTTCGAGAACGACGTTGTTTTTGATCAGATCGCGTTCCAGATAGTGCGATTTTTTCGTCTGGCGATTGAATCGCACGGTGGTGTCGCGGCGCCGGCTTCCTTCCTGCGATGCCAGGTGGATGCTGGAGGCACAGTATCCGGAATCAAACAGGACACGGTAGTCGTCATTGACCGTAAACAGCTTGGAAACAAGGCCGGCGGATTCCAGATGCAGGTCGCCAGCCCAGGTGGAACTGGCTTGTGGAGTACGGCTCAAACGGGCCATTCCCGCTCGCACCAGACGCCATTCGATGCCGAATTGCAGCACCTCGACGGGCTTTGGAGCATCGACGATGGCCTGCGGAGACACGGGAAGCGCGAGCGCGAAACAAGCCGCGCAAAGCGCCCATTGCTGGAACGAGAGCTTCGGCATCGGACTCATTGAGTTTGGCAGACGCAGCTTCAATTTGGCAACCTGATAGACATGCTGTTGGTAGCTGCCGCACTCGTGAGCGTGTTGTCCGCGCAAGACATTTCTTCCCGTGTGGAAGCCGTTCTGGAGCGCGCCCCCGGCTCAGTCTCCTTGTTTGCCAAGAACCTCGACACGGGCCGGACGTTCTGGGTACGGCCGGATGAGCGTGTACGCACGGCGAGCACGATCAAACTGCCGATCATGGCCGCCCTGTTTCAAGAGGTGCAGCGGGGACGGGTGAAGTGGACCGAACTTCTCACGGTGAACAAAGACGACAAGGTTTCCGGGTCCGGTATCTTGAGCGAGTTCACAGACGGCATGCGGTTCCCCATTCAGGATCTGATGCATCTGATGATCGTGGTAAGCGACAACACGGCGACCAACGTCATTCTCGACCGGATCACAGCCGAGACCGTGAATCGGTACATGGACCAGCTTGGTCTGAAGCAGACGCGATCGCTGCGCAAGGTGCGGGGCGACGGCAATCAACTCAAAGCGCCGAGCGGCTACAGCGAGGCCGGAAAACTCGAGGAGAATAAGCGTTTCGGCCTCGGTGTGAGCACGCCCCGGGAGATGGTTCTGCTATTGGAAATGATCGAGAAAGGCGAGGTGGTGAGCAAGGAAGCGTCGAAGGAGATGATCACTGTGTTGAAGCGCCAGCGCTACACGGAAGGGATCGGCCGCCGGTTGGGGAATACGCCCGTGGCCAGCAAGTCAGGGGCGTTAGATGCACTGCGCAGCGACGTAGGCGTTGTCTATCATCCGAAAGGCCGGGTGGCCATCGCCATTACAGTGGATGATATAAAGAAGACCGATTGGTCCGCGGATAACCCCGGGCATCTGATGATCGCGGAGTTAACAGGAATCTTGTTGGAAGAGTTAACTCGCTGATTTTTGCGGAACGAAGCAGTTCTGGCTGCGTATAGAGAACATGCGCAATTTTTCGTACGCGGTGCGGATGCTGCTGCGGAGCCCCGGGTTTACATTTGCGGCGGTGCTCTGCCTCGGACTCGGCATCGGCGCTACTACAGCCATCTTTAGCGTCGTCAATGCCGTGGTGTTGCGTCCTTTGCCCTATCAGCAACCCGAGCGGCTGGTGCGCACCTACACCGAGTTCCCCACTTTCGCCAACGGTGGATTGCGCCGCTTCTGGACCTCACCGCCGGAGTGGTTGGATCTGCGGCGCGAATCGAAGGCCTGGGAATCGCTGGAGGCTTTCACCACCAACGGCGTGAACCTCGGCGGCGGCACGGAGCCTGTGCGGCTGACGGCGTCGTTTCTATCGGGCGGCTTGCTGCCGATGCTGGGCGTTTCACCGATCAAGGGGAGGTTACTCACACCGCAGGATGATGCTCCGGAGGCCGCGCTGACGGCAGTCATCTCGCACGGCGTATGGCAACGCGTTTTTGGAGGCGATGCCAATATCCTCAACCGCGACGTCAAGCTCAATGGCAGGCCATGCCACATTGTGGGTGTCATGCCGGATGGATTCCAATTTCCTCCGGGGGAGGTGGACGCACCCGAAGTGTGGTCGCCGCTGCAAATCAATCCGGCAAGCCCCGGCGCCCGCAGCAGCCACTTTCTCTATCTCATCGGCCGCTTGAAGAACGGCGTTTCGGTGGAACAGGCGCGGCAGGACCTGACACGCATCGCCAATGAACACGAGAAGGACTCGGGGCACAAGTTCCATCCGAAGAATCATCCGCTCATCGCCTTCCCGCTTCACGAAGAGGTGGTGGGCAACGTGAAGCCGGCGATGCTCACCATGCTGGCCGCCGTTGTGTTTGTATTGCTGATCGCCTGCGGCAATGTGGCGAATCTGCTGTTGGCCCGCGCGGAAGGGCGGCAGCGTGAGATCAGCATTCGCACGGCCATGGGCGCCGACTTGCGGGCATTGCTGGGACAGTTTCTGGTGGAGGGTGTGCTGCTATCGCTGCTTGGTGCGGTGTTGGGGTTGCTGTTCGCGTTCGCCGGATTGCGCACCATCGTGGCGCTCAATGCGGGGAGCATTCCGCGGGCGCTGGAGATTGGCATGGATTGGCGGGTGCTGTTGTTTACACTGGCTGTGTCGATTGCCACGGGTGTGTTCTTCGGGCTGGCTCCCTTGCTGCACCGGTTCGGCAAAACCGTAGCCGAGTCGTTGAAAGCAGCGGGTGGGCGCACCACGGCATCGGTGGAAGCCGGCCACTTCCGGCGAGCGATGGTGGTGAGTGAACTGGCGCTGGCGCTGATGTTGTTGATCGGCGCGGGACTGATGATTCGCGCGTTCTGGAAGTTGCAAGCCGTTGAAACCGGTGTCCGGCCCGATCGCGTTCTCACCATGCGCATCGCTCTGCCGCAACAGGTGTATCCGGAAAATCAGCGCGTGGTGCAGTTCTGGGATCAGTTGTTGAAGCGAGTGAATGGACTGCCTGGCGTGGCAGCAGCCAGCATGTTGAGCGGAATGCCGCCCATCCGTCCCATCAACGCCAATGACACGCAAATCGAAGGCTGGGTGCAGCGGGAAGGCGGCCCGGGGCAGAACATCGACTACTACCAAACCGTCGGCGACCGGTTCCTGGAATCGACCGGAGCACGCCTCATCGAAGGGCGCGTGTTCGATGAACGGGATGGGGAAACCGCAACGCCGGTGCTGGTGATCAATCAAACGATGGCGCGAACGTATTGGCCAGGAGAAAGCGCCATCGGCAAACGGGTGCGGCCTAACTTCCGCGATCCCTGGTGCACCGTGATCGGTGTGGTCGGAGACATCAAAAACGCCGGCGTCGACAAACCCTCCGGCACGGAGCTATTCCTGTCCTTCCGCCAGACACGAGGGTTCGGTCTTCGCAACGGATTCCTGGTGATTCGCACCAATGGCGATCCACGCGACATCGCCCGCGCCGCCAGGGCGGAGATTGCGGCGCTGGACTCCTCCCTACCGGTATCGCAGGTGCGCACCATGGACGACATCATGGCGTTGGCCAACGCACGTCCGCGTTTCCTCACCGCCCTGCTCAGCATTTTCTCCGGAGTGGCTCTGGCATTGGCGGCGCTGGGAATCTATGGAGTGATGTCGTACCTGGTGGCGCAACGCACCAATGAATTCGGCATTCGCATGGCGATTGGCGCGCGGCAAACCGATGTGCTTTGGCTGGTCATCCGCCAGGGATTGATTCTGGGTGGTGTAGGAGTAGCACTCGGCGCAGTAGGCGCGGCCGGCCTCACCCGATATTTGAAAGGCTTGCTTTACGGAACGGATGCCCTCGATCCAGGTACGTTCGCTGCAATGGCCGCTGCCCTTACAACCGTGGTGGTTCTGGCATGCTTTCTTCCAGCGCTTCGAGCCACGCGTGTGGATCCAATCCGCGCGTTACGGTATGAATAGGCGTTTGTACGATGCGGCCTGCTTCGAATTGCAGCACGGCGTCATAGCCGCGTAGCTGCTCCGCCGTCGGTTTCGGGTCCATCTTGCGCGCCAGATCCACGTGCAATGTTGGGTCGCGGAAATACAACTGCGTAATGAAGACCATGTCCCAATCGGTGAAGGGATCGTTGAGGAAAAGCACACGCGCGCCTTTCGGTAGTTGCAGGCCGGCGCGATCGAGTTGCTGAATCGTTCGCCAGGTGAGAGCTTGTCCGGAGTGGATGGCAGGCAGGTAGTGACGTTTCTGCTTGTAGTGGTATGTACCCATCGCCAGCAGAACCAGGAATAGCCCGGCATTTTGCCAGCGATGAGGGATCGTGGGGAATCTACTCAACAAGTCTGCTCCAACCGCAGTGACCAGCAATGCGTATCCGGCCAGCGGCACATACATCGCCGGACCGCCCATGCGGCCGATGAAGACAATCGGCAGCGAACTGAGGAGAATCCAGAACCAACAAAAGAGTATGAGTTTGTTGCGGCGCAGGAGCGCGTAGGCAAGCAGCACGGCCCAGAAGAGCACTGTGTCGAGTGGGTCCACCGATCCGGCAGGAAGATAGAACATCGTCTCCAGATAGCTGGCATGCCCGGCGAGAAACAGCTCCATCGAAAAGCGGGGATGGTAGGCCTCCATCGCCGTGAGCGATTGCGGGCCGAAGCACTTTCCCGCTACGTACACGGCCGTCAGTGTGCCCGTGACGAACACCGGACGCAGGCTGCGCAAGCGGTGATAGATGCCTTCGTGGACCAGCAGAAAAACGGGAAACGTCACAGCCATTTCCTTCGCGTTCAGAGCGAGAACATACAGGCCGGAAACCAAGGCAAGGCAGCGCCAGGACAACTCGCCCTGCGTTCGCGCCGCCAAATAGGCATTGAATGCCAGGTAGTAGAAGGTGGCGCAGAGTACGTCGTAGATCTGCGAGTTGAAATAATACATGACCACCATCGCGCCGTGATAGCAGGAGAGGACAGTAGCGAAGCGGGCTTGCCGCGCAGAGCCTGAACACAAACGGATAAATCGGCTATATAATCCGATATTGACCAACAACAACAGAAAGATAGCGATCCGGTAGGGCAATGGATTCAGCCCCGCAAACGAGTAAATAACGGAGTAGAAGACTCCGCCCAGCGGCCGGTAGAACGTGCTGTAAAAGTGCAGGTTCGCCAGCGCCAACTCCCACGCCGTACGGCCGTGGTAACAGGCGAGATTCATCATGTCGTCGGCGGCGAAGGACACGAGCAGCGCATCGCCCGCGAGGACGCAGAAATACACTACGACCAAAATGGGGAACATGAGGTTCAACGCACGTGATGTGTGTGTGCACCCATTAAGACCGTGCGCGGGCCAGACCCACTACACTGCCTTTTGCGAATTGTGGAGAATTCCTCGCCTAACGATCTACTACTCTTCTGAGTGCGCTACGACGAAGCCATCAAGGAAATCCTGCAATCGACACATCTCCGGCTGCTGGAGTATCTGTCAGGCTCCACGGTGCGCAACTGGCTCAACGTGGAACTGCCGCAGACGCAGATGCGGCGCATCGATCTCCTTGCCGACCTGGAAAACGGGAGCCTGTTTCACCTGGAGCTACAGACGCGCAACGATCCACAAATCGGCCGCCGGCTTCTCCACTACAGGCTCTTGATAGAAGAAGCCTTGGAGCGCATACCGGAGCAGATGGTGCTCTACATCGGCTGGGAGAAGCTACGGATGGAATCACCGTTGCTACGTCCCAATCTGCAATTCCACTACAGGTTAGTGGACATTCGCGATTTGGATCCGGGCATGATACGCGGCAGCAAGCGCGTTGAAGACCGGATCTTGTCGATTCTGTTCGGGCATGAAGATGCGAAACCCGTTGCCTTGGAAGTGCTTCATGAAATCAGCAGGATGGAGCATCCTGGACGCGGGGCGGCACTCGCAAAGCTTTTGGTAACATCAGGATTGAGACGGCTGCATACTGAACTGCACGATGAGGTTGCAACAATGCCACTACTGAGCGACGTTCTGGAAAACCCGTTCCTTCAGGATTGGTTCAAAGCTGGTGAAGCCACCGGAGAAGCGAGAGGAGAAGCCAGAGGTGAGGCCAAAGGCCGGGCGGAGGAAGCTTGCCGTTTCATGGCCCACTTGCTGGAACGGAGGTTCGGCCCGCTACCGGACTGGGCCATGGACAAACTTCGTGCTGCGTCTCCCGAAACTCTGGAGGGTGCCCTCGATCGCGCTCTAGACGCGGAAACACTAGAGCGGGCCCTGGACTTTCCCAATCCGGGCCCGCCTCAAGCCACTACATAACCGAAGTCAGATCCTTCCACTTACGGCCTTGCGATTCGGCCACCGCGGGATAGACGATCTCGCCCTGATACGTATTGACGCCTTCGCGGATGGCGTTACTTTCCGCGCACGCCCGTTCCAGGCCCTTATTCACGATCTCCAGCAAATAGGGGAACGTGGCATTGGTCAGCCCGAAGGTAGAGGTATGCGGAACGGCAGCGGGCATGTTGGAGACGCAGTAGTGCACTACGTCGTCGACAACGTATGTGGGATTCGAATGCGTGGTAGCCTTCGATGTCTCGAAGCATCCGCCCTGATCGATGGCGACGTCCACTACGACAGCGCCTTTCTTCATGCGCCGGATCATGTCGTGCTTCACCAGCCGTGGAGCGGCGGCGCCGGGAACCAGCACAGCGCCCACCACCATATCGGCATTGCGCACCGCTTCGCTAATGGTCCAGGAATTCGAAGCCAATGTCATCACATGGCCGTTGAATATGTCGTCGATTTCGCGCAGCCGGTTGAGATTCTTGTCGATCAGCGTCACATCCGCGCCCAGGCCAGTAGCGATCTTGGCCGCGTTGTGGCCGACCACTCCGCCGCCGATGATGACGACGTTCGCCGGCGCCACGCCCGGGATGCCGCCGAGCAGAATCCCGCGCCCTCCGTTGGGCGCTTCGAGATATTGGGCGCCCACCTGGACGGACATGCGCCCTGCCACTTCGCTCATCGGTGTGAGCAAAGGCAGAGAGCCATCTTCCTCGCGGATGGTCTCATAAGCCACCGCGTTCACGCGCGACTTCATCAACTCCGCCGTAAGGTCGGGGAGCGGCGCCAGGTGCAAATAGGTGAACAATGTCAGGCCGGGGCGGAAAAAAGCAGCCTCGGCGGGCTGCGGCTCCTTCACCTTAACCACCAGGTCGGACTTCGACCAAACGTCTGCCGCGCAATCAATCATCATCGCGCCGGCGGCGATGTAGTCGGAATCGGGGATAGTGCTGCCCAAGCCGGCGCCGGTTTGCACCAGCACCTCATGGCCATGCTCCCGCAGCGCGGTTACACCGCTGGGAACCAAGGCGACTCGAGTTTCGTGATCTTTGATTTCTTTGGGTACGCCAATAATCATTGAGGCCTCGCTTGCGCGCTGTTGTTATTTCGCTGGGGTCCTAATCCCAAGGCGATCAAACTGAGCGAGTCAAGCTTGCCGCTGGCGTTCAGGTTCTGATCCTGTTGAAAACGCTTCAAGGCATCCATCGATCCGGCATCCCATCGTCCGGTCGGTTCGCCCTGCAAATATCCTTTTTGCTGAAGAGCCTGCTGGATTTCGCGGTAACGATCCTGCGTCGGTTCCGTCTGCCCACGCGGGCGCGGGGGAGCCGTGTAGCGGCCCCTTGCGTAACGCGAAGACGATTTGGTGGTCGATGTGGGTGCTTTCCGATTGGAGGCTTTGCCGGTGTACTGCTTGCCTGCCGCTTTCTTCCCGGAAGTGTTTTTCGCGGGAGCTTTTGCGGAGGCAGTCGGAACGGACTTCTTCTTTGCCCCGGTGGGAGCGGAGGAGAGAGTCCAGGCGGCCAGCAAAGCGATAAGGACTGTGGCGATCGGTTTCACGCGCATCTCTATTTTATCAGGCTCCGTGAGGATGGATGTCTATGCCGACGGGGGCGAAGCGTTGCTTGCGCGCCTGAACATCCAATACATGCCAACCCGGCGCCGTACCTTCTGGAACGGGAATGACGAGTTCCAAGCGAGGCGTACGGCGGTCGGCCCAATGAATCAGATTCGGCTGCAGCGGCTTTCCATCCAGGCGGAAGGATACGTCCGCGGGATTCGAGACTTCCTCCAGGATCGCCTTGATATTGCCGTGGGTGATGCGGGTTCCGGAGAGGAGGTCAGTGGCGTCGGTCACCGCCAGCAACCGCGGCACCTGAGGGCTTGGCGGCACAACAAGCATGACAGACTCGCGGCCAGATTGTTTGCCCAGCCACTCCAGGCGGACAGGCACAAGTCCGGTGGATACATCGTCAGGAAGCAGCACGTTCATCTGATGCTCTCCACTGGCGAGCGGGGCCGCAATGTAGTTCGGCGTGCCCCAGGCATCGGCGATCCTTACGCGCACATGATTCAACCCGCATTCCGGATGCAGATTGACAATCCACAGCGAAGCGCAGGCAAAGCGGCCACTGCGAGGAACGCCGGGCTCGGTTCCGTGAGGATTGGAAATTCTTCGGATGTAGGCGGCCGATTCCGGTGGATGCAATGGCAGGTTGCGATACCATCCGGCGGGGCGTTTGCGAAGGCTGGTCCACATGTACTGCGTGCGCACACCTTCCAGTGTGAACATCTGGAAGTCGTGGGCATTGGCGAATTCGACGATGTCTTCGGCGGTGAAGCGGACACCACTCCAGGTATCCGCCGGCGCGTCACTATCGGGAAGGCCGTTCACCTGAAACCAGAACAGTCCCCCGGTCCGCAAAACGCGGCGGGCCTCCTTGAGATAGGAGTAGACAATTTCGCGGCTGGGGATGTGCTGGAAGACGGCGTAAGAATAGACGAAATCGAACGATTCGTCGGCAAACTGGCGCAAATCGGCGCCGGGGCTCACATGGACATGCACATGGGGTACGTCCTTCAACCGTTGGCGCGCTAACGCCACCATCTCGTCGGACACATCGACACCGTGAATCTCCCCGAAATGGCGGCTGAGCGGCTTCAGCAACCTTCCCGGCCCGCAACCGATCTCGAGCGCACGGCGGGCGCGAGGATTCCCCAGCGGGAGGCGTTTCAGCTCGTATTCGAGTCCATACACCATCTCATGCGCGGTGGCGTAGAACTCAGTTTCATCCTGTCCATGCCGGCCGAAGGCCACGTAGTAATGGGCGTCCTCCCGCGCGCGGCGATTCCAATCTTCACGCATGCGCGGGTCGGCGATATTGGAGGCCTGGGTCACAAAAGGTGATTGTACCCTGGCTGATCAGGGACAATGATGCTTATGCCACCCATTCGCGCCAAAGACGCGACGTGTGAAGCCTGGAACAATCTGCTGAAAGAGGACTTCCTCCGCAAGGGCTTTTACCACAGCATCCCCCTGCCCGATGGCTCCGTGCTGGAGGGGATCATACCGCTGGCCGCACTGCAGGCACGTGAGCGCGAGTTCCCTATTCCGGAACGGCTGGATGGCAAGCGCGTGCTCGACATCGGCACCTGGGATGGCTACTTCGCCTTCGCCATGGAGCGGCGAGGCGCTGCGGTTGTGGCGATCGACAACACCGAGCAGGAGACATTTCGAGTCGCGCGTGAGTTACTGGGCTCACAGGCCGAATACCTGGTACAGGATGTGTACGAACTGGCGCCAGAGCGCAACGGACAATTCGATGTCGTTCTGTTCATGGGCGTTCTCTACCACTTGAAGCATCCGCTGCTTGGTTTGGAGCGAGTGTGCGGCGTGACGCGAGACATGGCCATTGTGGAATCCTTCGTCACAACGGAGCAAGTCACGGGCGCGCTGCCGGTGCTGGAGTTTTACGAGACCAACGAACTGCTGGGGCAGTTCGACAACTGGTGCGGGCCCAATGCCGAATGCCTGCTCTCCTTCTGCCGCGTGGCTGGATTCGCCCGCCAGAAACTGATTCGGATCACGGGTCAAAGGGCCCTCATCGCCTGCTACCGGCATTGGGAACCGGAACCGGAGAATCCGGCCACCGAGCCACCGAGCCTGCTCGCCTGCACGCATTCCAGCAACTACGGGATCAATGTCAGCCGATCGAAGGATGACTACATCACTGCGTTCTTCAAGAGCAGCGAAACAACATTGACGTGCGAGAATGTTTTTCCGGAAGTAGGCGGCTTCGGCGTATATCCCGTAGGAGTGCAGCACACTGGGGGCGATGGATGGCAGGCCAGCTTTCGAATTCCCCCGGGGCTTGACGCAGGCTGGCATCCGGTACGGGTCCGTACCGCGCTCAGCCGCAACAGCCAACCAGTGCGCATTGCGATCGACGTGCCGGCAACCGCGGAGGCGATCCGCATTGACGGCGCGTGCGACAGCGAAACGTGGCGGCCGGGCGAGGTTGCTTCGGGGAAGAACCGCTTCCTCTCCATCTGGGCCCAGGGATTGCCTGTCAATGCTGACAGAGGGAACCTGCGGGTCACGCTGGGAGGTAAAAGGCTAAGCGTTGAAGGATGCGCCGCCGATTCGAAGGATCCATCGCTGATGCAAGTCAACGCGCGCATCCCGGATGGGTTTCCCCGGGGGCGATATGAGCTGATTGTGGAGCTGTCGGGAGTTCGGTCGGAGGGAGTATCGGTGCGGGTGGTGTGAGGGGCCGGGTTCTCACCCCCGGCCCCAGACTGTTCAAAGCTAGAAGCGGAAACTGGCGGAGAACTGCAACCGGCGCGGTGTCGTGTTGGTTGAAGTTACCCGCATGAAGTTGACCGAGTTGATGTCCTGGTCCCCGATATAGAACGTCGGAGTGTTGAACAAGTTAATCGCTTCCATGCGCAGTTCGAAGGAGTACCGGTCCGAGATCTTCGTACTCTTCACCAGGCCGGAGTCGAAATTGAACCACCACGGACCGGAGAACATACGCCGCTGCAGCCCGCCCCATTCGCCGGCATTCGGATTGAAGAACACCTGGCCGTCAAAAGGAGCCCTACCGTCGGCTGCGACGCCACGGCCGTCCGTACCGAGCGCAGACGAGTTGATGTAGAACGGTCCGTTGCCGGTCATGCGAAATCCGATGAGGCTATCCAGCTTGTCCTTGGTGACATTCGTCACCGCGGTCGATCCGTTCTGTCCACCGGAACGAGCGGAGCGGTTGAGCGTTCCACGCAGCGACTGGATCGAGAACGGGCTGCCCGACTGATAGGTCATCACTCCGGAGAGGCTCCAGCCGCCAATGATACGATTCATGACACGATTGCCCGCCAGCCGTTTGCCCGCGCCAAAAGGCAGCTCGTAAATGAAGTTGGCTTTGATGGCGTGGGTCACATCGAAGGGAGTCCGAGCCCGTTCCAACTTGCCTGAGTTGAGGTCGAGGAAAGGTTCGAACTGGGCTTGTTCCGTGCCCGCCGTGTCGCTCATGACCTTGCCGTACGTATAGTTGAACTGGCCACCCCACCCGGACTTGAAGCGCTTCGCCCAGTCAAATTGAACGGAATGGTAGCTCTGGTTGCTGTAGTTCGTCATCATGTTGAGGCCGAGAGCGAGAGGGTTGGTGAAAAAGTTGATTGTTCGGTTGATGCAGGTGGCGTCGGCGCAATTGAGCCGCTGAGTCTGGTAATACTCACCCAACTGTCCGACCTGTCCTGTCTGGATCAGGTTGCGAACGGTTGCGTTGGTGAGTGTCCCGCCCTGAGACAAGCGGTCAAAAACCGGCAACGGTTGGCTTCCGGCAATGGCAGCGCTGTAGGCGGGGTTGAATACGCCGGTCGCGGCCAGTGCCGCATTCCCGTTGGTTTGTGCGCGTTTGAAATCCGCCAGGAAACCGTTCTGACCGATCACCACCTGGTTGTAATCGAATGCGCGCAATGCCTGCGTCACCTTGTTGGCGACATAACGAGTGTCCAGAACTCCGCCAAACAACTCGTACTGCACGCTCAGGTTCCACTGATTGACGTAAGGGGTGACCAGATTCGGATCGGTAATAGCAAAAGCAGCGGTCGGGTTGATGCGCCAGTTGTCCTCAAATGTACGGGGAACTTTGTAGGCAGGGGTGGGTATCGGAGGCCGGCCATTGGAGAGAGTGCCGCTCAAGCCAACGCCCTGAGATGTGGCACTGAGCCCCTCATTGGTGGTTACCGTATTGCGCACTGCCGTTGCATGGCTATCGTTGACGAAGTTGGTGGAGAATCCGCTACGGATCGCAAGCTTCCCATTGCCAAAAACGTCCCAGGCCAAGCCGATGTTTGGACCAAAGTTGTTTTTGTCCGACTTGTACCAAGGCCTTCCGGCGGACTTGCCGGCGAATTCCAGCGTGTTGTTGATGAACAGACTCTGGATAGCATTGCCATTGACGAGTTGTGGCAGGAGGAAGAGCGAATCCTTCTCATCCAACACGCTCATGTACTCATAACGCAGCCCGAGATTGAGGGTGAGGTTGCGTTTCACCTTCCAGGTGTCCCCGAAGTAGATGGCGTGCGTGTCCAAAGGCATGCGGCGAAGGTTTGTTTGTCCGGGGACAAAGCCCGAGGTCCGGTCTTTGACGTTGTAGGTCTGGGTGTAGCTGTTGACCAGCCCCGCCAAAGTGGCGAGCATGTTATTCGCAGCGGTGACATCGTTCGCTCGAATCCCGGGCAGCACTTCCTGGCTAACGCCCTGTTGACCGGCGCCAATCGCCAGTCCGTAGGTTCCGATGATGCCGGCATCATTGAAGGGGGAGATCCGCTGCAACATCCCTTGATAGCCAAACTGGAAATTATGCTTGCCGCGCATCCAGCCAACGTTGTCTGAGAAGTTGTAGGTATCGACGTCTCGGCCCTGACCCATGAATGTCACAGTGGGATTGGTGAAGATCAGACCGCTCACGAAGAACTGCGGATCCTGCCGGTCCACGCTGAACTTAGGCCGGCTCACGTTGAACCCGAACCGGGCCTCGTTGGTGAGGGTCGGGCGCGGATTGCTGCGCCATGCTACGGAGAGAAGCGAATTGGGAGCCTTCAATACAGCCGTAGGAACGACGTTAAAGGTGGTGTCAATGTCGGCCCGATCATCAAAATCCCGGTTCCAGAGATAAGTGCCAACAATGGTATTGGTGGAGGACAGAATGTAGTCCACCTTGGAAGTAAAGTTGTCACGAATGCGATTGTCGCGGACTCGCAACGAGTATCCAGCCGTGTTGCGAAGAAGCGTTTCGCGGCTATCGCCGACGCGGAAGTTGTTGATGGCGGAGCCGTCCGGCATCTTGCCGATGAGATCGCGAATCACGGGATCGATGGAGCGCCCTGTTACGTTCAGCAGATTCACCTTGCGCACGTTGTTTGCCGTGTCTTCGTAGGTGAAGATACCGCTGCGGGCGTCATTGGTGAGGATGGTCCGATTCCCGGTGGTCTGCTGGTGAACGCGAAATGCTTCGTAGTTGGTGTAGAACAATAATTTGTTCTTCAGAATGGGCCCGCCGAACTTGCCGCCCAATTGATTCTGATTGAGAAATGGCAGGCCGATCCCGTCCCTGTTATTGAACCAGTTGTTCGCGGCGAACTTGTTGTTCCGGTTCAACCAGAACACACCGCCGTGATACTCGTTGGATCCCGAGGGTGTTACGTAGTTCACCTGGGCTGCGCCGGCTCCGGTCGCGGTGCTGGCATTGGCCGTACTCAACGTGACCTCGGTGACCTGGTCTGTCAGCAACAGGTTCGGCTGGAAGTCCACCGTATTCTGACGGATGAAATTGTCCTGGATATTGATGCCGTCAATGGTAATGTTCACGAAGGAGGGACGGAGACCGTTGATCGTGGTGACCTGACGGCCGTTATTGGTCACACCCGCTTGGGTTTGAAGCAGAGCCTGCGGACTCCGGCTCAACTGCGGAAGCAACCGCACCTGTTCATTCGTGATGTTCGTAGTGACTTCAGCATTGGTGGTTTGCACCTTCAACACCGCTTCGCTCACTTCCACGACTTCGGTTAGGGCGCCGACTTCCATCGTTAGATTGCCGATCGAGAGTTCACGGCCGGAGTCCACTTTGAGATTCCGGAAGATCCCCTTCTGGAAGCCTGTGGCCTCAACGGTCAGGTCATAGGTACCCGGGTTAACACTTGCAAAGAAAAATAACCCGGCTTGGGAGGATGTCGTTACCGCCACCGCCGCACCGCCGTTTGGCAAGTGCAGTTCGATCTTAGCGCCAGGAATGGCTGCGCTTTGCTGATCGACAATGGTGCCCGACATACGCCCAGTGTTCTGAGCGAAGAGCGTAGCGCACGAGAATGACGCCACAGCTAAGAGACCAACCAAGCTGAAGACTTTCATAATTAACACTTATAGCACGAGATGAACCTTTGTTAACAACTCTGTCTTGTTTGCAATTGAGTCTTCCCTGCCCGAATTTCCCCGATCCCGTGGTCCCTTCGCTTGCGGTACACTGCCCGGATGCGGCTTCTTCTTCTCTTTGCGGGATGCGTGTTTTTATGGGGAGAGGATTGGTTGCGCTTCCGCGGCCCAAACGGATCCGGAGTGTCGCAGGAGCACGGTCTGCCAGCGGATTTTCGTCCGGAAAACCGTCTCTGGCGGGTGCCGGTCCCCATGGGGCACTCCTCTCCGATCGTGAGAGGGGACCGTATTTTTCTCACCGGCGTGGAAAACGACCGCCTCGTCACTTTCTGCCTCAAAACAACCGATGGCAGCCTCGTCTGGAAGCAGGAAGCGCCTCGGCCGCGCCGCGACGTATTTGACAAGCGGAACAATGCGGCCTCACCGTCGGTCTCCGCCGAGGACGGTAATGTGTATGTCTTCTTTCCTGAATACGGACTCCTCAGCTACACCAGCAGCGGTAAGGAACGCTGGCGATTGCCGCTGGGCCCTTTCGACAATTTCTATGGCATGGGCGCCTCGCCGATCCTGGCCGGCGATCTGGTTGTGCTCATCTGCGATCAGACCCGCGGATCGTATGCTTTGGCAGTGGGCAAGAACGACGGCAAGGAGAAATGGCGAAAGGCTCGCGCGGAAGCAGTCAGTGGGCATTCCACACCTGTGCTCTTTCAACAACCTGGCGGTCCGCTGACCGTCCTGGCGCCTGGATCGTTCCGCATGGATGCCTACCAGGCGTCCACTGGCGAGGTGCTGTGGCACGCCAAGGGGTTGGCGAGCGAAATGAAGTCAGTCCCGGTTGTGGACGGGAATCGAATTTACATCAACGGCTACAACCTTCCGGAAAATGACCCCGGGCGGCAGATACCCGTGCCTGCGTTTGCGGAGATGCGGGCACACGACAAGAACGGCGACGGGGCACTGCAGAAGGAGGAGTTACCCGACGGGCGTGCGAAGAGCTTTTTCCCCTACCTCGATCTCAATCGGGATCAGAAACTGGATGAGGCGGAGTGGGGTTTCTTCGTGCAGGGGATGGCGGCGGAAAACAGCCTGCTGGCGATCGAGCCCGGCGGAAAGATCCTCTGGAAGTTCCACCGCGGCATTCCCCAGTTGCCTTCCACTGTCCTCTATCAAGGGGTACTGTACATGATCAGCGATGGGGGTATTCTCAGCACGCTGGACCCTCAATCCGGCACCCTTCACAAGCAGGGCCGCCTTCGCTCCACGCCGGATCGCATCTACGCTTCCCCTGTGGCTGGCGATGGGAAAGTCTATTTCCTAACCGAGGCCGGAATCGTGGTTGTCATGGCTGCATCGGCCGAGCAAAAGACTCTTTCCACTACCCTACTCGAGGAAGACGCGTACGCCACCCCGGCCATCGCTGGAGGCAGGATCTACATCAGAACCACGCAAGCTCTGCACGCGTTCGGCCTGAAGCGGTAGCCTCACCTCACTCGCGCACCGCGGCGCACGGGTACCGTGCCATCTTCGAAACCAGCGAGATGATTCGCGAGCAGATCCACGAACGCTAGCAGGAACAGAAAAGGGAGTGTAAGGAGTCTCATTTCACCCTTTAGAGCGAGAACTGCGCTCTAAAGGGGACAAGACTCCTGACTCCGTATCAGAAGATCACTTTCAATCCGAATTGCACCACGCGCCCGCCGGACGATCCGTTGATCACTCCGAAAGTGGGGGTGGCCAGCAGCAGTCCAGGAAGCCCGAAGTTATTCTGGTTCAGGATGTTGAAGAACTCGGCCCGGAACTGCGTATTGATGCGCTCCGTGATGGCCGTGTTTTTGAACAACGAGAAATCGGAACCCATAGAGCCGGGGCCGCGAATCGTGTTTTTACCAAGGTTGCCCAAACGGAACAGCGGAGGCATGGCGTACGCCGACCGGTTGAAGAAGTAGGTACCGGGATCGATTCCCCGCTGCTTGATGCTCGCTCCCGTGTCAATGCCATCGAATTGCCCGGCCACCAGGTTCGGGCGCTGATTGTTGCTGCTGCCCGCGCCTGTTCCGATATTGGCGTTATCTCCCTGGGTGTTGATCTGTGCTGTGGGACCGCTCTGGGCGTAGGTGATCCCGTTCAATTGCCACCCGCCCACTAGCTTGTTGGAAGCACCGCCACTGTTCAGGTACGGCTTGCCCTTGCCGAACGGGAGTTCATAGCCGTAGCTGACCACCACGCGATGCGTAATGTCGAAGGCAGAAGGTCCCTTGTTGCCACGCAGATCGCACCGGCACTGGGCGTTCGACGGAGATCCGGTGAAGTTCGAAGAACTGTGCGAATCGTCGATCGCCTTCGACCATGTATAAGAGGTGAGGAAGCTGAGCCCGTTCCCCAGCCGGCGCTCCAGCTTGGTAATCAATCCATGATAAGTGGACGACCCGCCGTTCTCCGACCCGATCAGCACGGTTGGGGAGAAGTTGGGGAAGCGAACACGCTGGGCCAGCGGCAGGGGCCGCGCCGGATCCTGCACCAGAATCCCGTCCCATTGCTGGAAGTTCGTGCGGCGCAGGAGATGAGTTCCCTTCGACCCCACGTACCCAGCCTCGAACAACAGGTTGCCGGCGAGCTCGCGCTCGATATTGAAATTCCACTGCGCAACGTAAGGCGTGCGCAGGGTAGAGAGCGTGAAGGGCTGGATCGCGCCCGAAGGGAGATTCGCTCCCGACGGGAACAAGGTGTCCAATCGCAAGGTCGGCGACAAGGGATCGGACTGGTAGTTCTGCACGAAGAACAGGGGTGCGTTGTTTCGCAGGAATTGCGCCTCGTTGCCTTCCTGCACATCGTAGAAGAAGCCGAGGCCCGTACGAACCACGGTGCGATTCATGGGGCGATAGGCTAACCCGATGCGTGGGGCGAAGTTGTTCTTGTCGGGAGAGAAAATGCGGTCTGGAATCTCGCGGCCAGCGCTGACGATTCCCTGCCCGGGGACAAAAGCGTTGGAAGTGCCGGCCAGCAACAGGCGGCCACGTGGATCGTCGAAATCGACAATGGTGTAGCGGTTCAGCTTTTCGCGCCACGGGCTGATGTATTCGTAGCGCAAACCGAGGTTCAATGTCAGGCGCGAATTCACCTTCCAGTCGTCTTGCACATAGAAGGAGTAGAGTTCGTTGAAGTTGTGCGCCAACTGGTCGCCCGCCGCGGCCGCCGCGGTCAGAGGATAGCCGAGCAGCAGATCGGCTATCGCGCTTCCAGTACCCGTAGCGGCTGCCGGATTGTTGGTGAATTGCCCGGTGAAACTGAACGAACCGCGGTCATTGTTCGCCACCAGTTGGGTCAGGCGGGTGCGGCGGAAATCGATCCCGCTCTTGAGCGTGTGCGATCCGCGAATCCAAGTGAGGTTGTTCACCAGTTGCCAGGTCTGCGTGATCGCATTCTGGGGAAACTGCGATCCTCCGCCAAGCCCGCTGAAACCGCCGGTAAAGCCGAAGGAAGGCAACCCGTAGCTGGTCACCGGATCGGTTGTGGTGTTCGTGAAGCCGAACAAATCGCGCGAGGGGTTCTCGCCAATGGACCCTTCCGGAGGTGTCAGATACTTGTTGCGGTTGAATCCAAGGCGCAGTTCGTTCAGAAGCGAAGGACTGACCGTGTGCACCCAGTTAAACGCGCCGTTCTGGCCCCGGATGTCGTCCAGCGTGCCGCTCAACGGAATGGTTCCATAGCGGGTACGGAACGAATCCAGCACGGAGTAACGCACGAAGATGCTGTCCTTTTCCGAGAAGCGGTGGTCCACACGCGCATTGCCCTGATTGTTGTCGTTCACCTGACCCACATCGCGTGCGAAATTCTGGCCCACACGGCCGCCGAAATTCACGGCAGGGAACAGCGGCAACACTTTCTGCGCGCGCGTTGAAAACCGCGATGCCGGCACACGGTTTCCCGGGAATTGTTGGCGGACACGCGTGGCCGCGTCCAACGTGGCGGGATCGTAGATGCGCGGATCGGCGGCGGCGCTGAAGTCACCTTGCAACTGTTGCGCCGTCGGTACAAAACCGAAACCCGTGCCTCCGGTGCGGATGCGCTGGCCTTCATAGTTTACGAAGAAGAATGTTTTGTCCTTGAAGATCGGCCCGCCGAAGGTGCCGCCGAACTGATTCTGCTTCAGTGCCGCCGGCTTTGCCGGCTGGAAGAAGCTGCGGCTGGCGAGTTTGTCGTTGCGATTGAATTCAAACAGCGCGCCCTTGAACTGATTGCTGCCCGCCTTGAGTGCGGTGAGCACTTGCGTCGCTCCGCGGCCAAACTCCGCCGAGTAAGCGTTCTGCAGCACTTTGAACTCCTCGATTGCGTCGATCGAGGGAGTCACCGATGGGGTTTGAAATGAGACATCGTTGGTGTCCACACCATCCAGCAGGAAGCTGACCGAGGTGTCGCGCGCGCCCACTGAATTGACACTGCGCGCTACGCCCTTCTGCCCAGCGGTTGCCCCAGCGCGTGAGGGCACAACACCCGGAATCAGCCGGGCCAGTTGCAGATAGTCGCGACCATTCAGCGGCAATTCCACAATCTGTTTGTTGGTAACCACGTGCCCGATGTCCGAGGTGTCGGTCTTCAGCAGTAGCGCATTCGCGGTAACCTCGATTCGTTCGGATACCTCGCCGACCGAGAGTTTCACATCGACACGGGCCGTCTGATTCACTTCCAGGCGGATGCCGGTGAGTGACCGCAGTTTGAAGCCCGATTGCTTCACTTCGATACTGTAGGCTCCGGGGAGAAGCGCGGGGAACGTGTATCCGCCGCTTTCGTCCGTGGTCGCTGTTTTGACTTCGTTGGTATCGGTGTTCTTCAGGGTGACGGAAGCGCCGGCGATCACGGCGCCCGATTCATCGCTTACCGTACCCAATAACGTCCCACGCACGAACTGGGCATCGAGGGACATGGCCGCCAGCAGCAGCATTGCGAGACTTTTCATGTGAATACCACCTCAAAAGCAAAATTCCCCTAACCAGTATTCACGAGTCTATCACCGGCGGCCATGGGCGAGGGTTACATTTCGGGATCGCTGTAGAGGATGGAATCGCCGGACGCCGTCAGTACTTCGTGTTTGTCTACTTTGCCGTTGGAGCGGAGATGCTGTTTGTAGTTCGCCGCTGGGATGCCTACCGTTTTCACCTTACCTTTGACCGAGGATTCTGGCCCTTGATCCCTTTGGAAAACGATGGTTCCAACGTCAGTAACGATTTCCATGTCGACTGGACGGTCCTTCATTTCTACCCTCAGAACAATGCCCCCGGGCAGATTCACCACATATGGTTTGTCCATCATTCATAGCCTCTTTCTAATTTCGAATCGTTTCCTCTAACCGCCGGTTCTTGCGCAGTTCCAGCGACACTCCTGGGCTGCGGGCAATTTCCCGCAGCAACTCACGGGGAGCGTCAACCAACAACCCCAGAGCCGCTTCCCGATCTCCTAACAAATCAAAAGCCAGCACCAGTCGCTTGCGGATGCGGCCTGCCGGTGCTTTCGCCACCGCCAACGTGTCCGCCACGCGTGCCCGCGCTTTTGCCTCATTTCCTAGAGCGGCGTGATAATAAGCGCACCAGGCGAGCCGCTCCGGATCGCGCGGCGAAGCTACTACGCCGGCTTCCGCCTGCTCAAGCCCACGCTCAAACACACGTTTCGCATTCGCCGCATCGCCCACCTTGCGATACACCAAGGCCAGCGCGCCCCACGTCTTGTATAGCGGAGGCCCAACGCGGACGGCTTCCTCGTAAGCAGCAATTGCTTCCGCGTTCCGGTCCTGCCGCTCGCGAATATCGCCGAAGAGTTCCAAAGCAGTCAGCGTCCGCTTCACTTGCAAACCTGCTTGTACAAACCGCTCGGCTTCCACCAATCGGTCCGTCTCGACACAAAGCACCGCGAGGTTCAACTGGATGCGTGTATTGGTAGGGTGCAGCCGCATCGCCTCTCGCCACAATTGTTCGGCGCGATTGAAATTCCGCAACTCGTAATAGAAAATCCCGGCATCCAGGTATGGCTTGTAATACGATGGGTGCCGCTCCATCGCCATCCGGAACGGCGCCTCCGCCTCGCGATTGCGGCCCAGGTAGTGCAACTCCCAGCCGATACCCAACAGGGCTTGCGCATCATTGGGATCCAGTTCCGCCGCACGCTGGAAATCAGCCCGGGCGCGCTCGAAATTTCCCATGAAGTGGTTCAACCGGCCGCGAACGAGATGGACATGAGCCAGTTCCGGGTCCAGCCGCTCGGCACGCTCCAGAGCCGCCAGCGCCCGCGTATGCATGGAAATATCGCCACTCTGGTACACCGTGCCGATCCAGGCTTCGGCCAACCCGGCATAGCCCAAAGCCGAATCTGGCGCCGCGGCGATGACGCGCTCAAAATAGGGGATTGCCCGCTGCGCGTTCTCATAATCTACGCGCGCCAAATACACGCCCTGCGTGTAATCCGCGTACACCGCCGGCGGCAGATCCTGCGTCTTTGGCTTCGCATGCAACTGCAACTCTTCAATGGAGTCCTGCACAACCCGCGTTTGGAGGGCGAAGATCTGGTCGTCCAGTGCGCGCCGGGCAGCGGGGGGACGCCACTCCCGCAAACGCCGTCCGTTGGCGGTGTCAATTAATGCCGCGGAAACATTCCATTCCGGGCCATCGCGCCGCACATCGGTGACGATGGCGTGGGTTGCACCCATGCGCGCTTTTGCTTCCGCATAGCCGGGCACTTCTTCCTTCGCCGTCTGTCCCACATCGAGGACGACAAGCGGCCGCCGTGCTCCACGCAGCGTCTGAAAGCGATAAGAAACGTCGTGCAGGAAACCGCCGGTGGAGGCTCTCCAGTCATCGCCCGCCGGCCCGCGAGCAGGCAACACAGCCAACCGCACCGTCGACGAAGGCCACAGCGCTTCCTTCACCCACCAGCCGGCTGAAACACAGGCCGCCACTCCAACGCCGGCGCCCACCATAGCTCGCCGCGATGGCTGCAGCAGCATCCGCTGCACATCGACAGCACGGCGCGGACGCCGCTGCGGATCGGGAGCCAGACAGTCACTGAGAATCTTGTTGATGCGGTCCGCGCCTGGAACACGCGGCGCTTCGTGCAGCCGCTGCCGCCATGATGTGCCGTCGGGGAACGGGCCGCAACCGAACGCCATCTCATGAAGCAGCACACCCAGCGCGTAAATATCGGATTGCACCGTGGCCGGCTGCCCCATCCACAGCTCGGGCGCCACATACGACGGCGTTCCGCGCATCTCGCTGTGAAATACATCGCTGTCCTGGGCGATTCCGAAGTCCATGATTACCGCCCGCCAGGCCCCCGATTCCATTTGCGACAGCATCACATTGCCCGTCTTCAGATCACGGTGGACGATGCCGGCATCGTGTACGGCCTGCAAGCCTTCACAGATCTGCCGCGCCACGTCCAATCCTTCCTCGGTGCTCAGCCAGCGTTTTGCCACGCGTGGCAATCTCGCGGCCAGAGTTTCTCCCTCAAGGAACTCCATGGTGAGGAAATCCACATCGCCCGTTTGTGTTTCCTCGGTATGGATTTCAAACACGCGACACACATTGGCGTGATTCACCTGCAGCGACTTCCGCGCTTCCTCCGTCAGGCGCTTGCGGAACTCGAATCTCGGGCACTTCAACGCAACGCGCCTGGCGAGCTTCTCATCCACAGCCTCATACACCACACTCATGCCGCCTTCCCCGGCTACACGCACAATCCGGTAGCGTCCGCGCAGCACGCTTTCGCCGACCGAGAATGGCCGGTCCATACGCTCGCGTGTGAGCATGGGCGTCAAGAGAAATCCTTTCATCCGCTGTTCCCAAACCAGCCGGCGCGATACAGCGGAGAGCAGTTCCTGATTGTCGCTGCAGGCTTCGCGCACGAATCCCTCGCGCTCGGCTTCGGGGCGGGATACCGCCGCCAGAAACACCGCAATCGCTACATCGCCGCTGGACGCCCCGCCTTTTTCACTGGTTTCCAATGCTGTGCCTCAGCCCTTTCAAAGAGCCAAACCCGCGCATCATGCCACTTGCTTTGCATCGAACGCAATGACAGAGCAAGCACCTCCGCCGTCTCCTCGTCGGTCATTCCGAAGAAGAACTTCAGTTCGACAATCGAGCACTCCACCGGCATCGTCTCCCGCATTTCGTCCAGTAATTCGTCAATCGTGAGCGCCAGGTCGCGCCGGTCGTTTGACGAAACCACGCCTTCCGGCAGACCCTCCAGCGGCAGAATGTCCACCTTTGGCCGGGATCTGGCATAGTCAATCAATTCCCTTCGCATCGCTCTTGCCATCACAGCGAAAAAATGCGAACGATCCCGCAGAGAAAGTTTCGCCCCCGCCATGCGCAGGTACACTTCATTCACGAGTTCCGTACCCTGCAAAGTATGATCGGGCCGCTCGCGGTTCAGCAGGGATTGCGCCAGCTTCCGCAAATGCGGCATGGCAATCTCATAGAGCCGGTTCTCGGCGGCTTTGTCACCGCAGCGCACCTTTTCCAGCAAAACCGTCACTTCACCCGTCCCAGTTTCCATCCCTGCCCTCGATTGGCCAATAGGCCGGATTTTTTGATTGGACCAATATACACCACGCCGCCATACGGAATTCTGTGCGGTGTTTTCCCGCCCCACACGCTACCCGGGTCATGCAGACCCTGAATGGAAAATTCCACTACCGTAGCTTTTGCCCCGCCGCGGGCACGGCTTCCAACCCTTCATCCATCGCCGCACCCTGGGCGCCTCCGGGGCAATTGACCGCCAGTACGGACGCTGCCGGGGCGATCATTGGAACCCTCGAGTTTGCACCCACCGTGAAGCTCGACGTGAAAGGAGTCGTCACACCATCCACCAATGGATCGCCCGAAGGCATCGACCTCACGGCTGAGGGCTTGGGCGCCACCTACCTCGTGCGCGGCTATTTCGGAGCCAACGGTTCCATCGCGGGCTGTGTGCTTGCCGTGAAAGGTGATCTGGGCAAGCAGCCTCCGGGCACGCTGGGCTCATTCCTGCTTTCTCCGGGATAGAAAGATGCACCAGCTTGAGCAAACAGGCTGATCGAGCCGATCGATGTTCGCGGCCTTGGCCCTCGTCACTGACAACGCGGTTCGTCTTGCGCCCAGTTGCGCTATCGCATGGAATAGACCGTAGTGGTTCCCGCAGCTGCAGCCATCGAAAGCGCGGGCGCACGCAGTGGACGCACTTCCAGTAGCCGCTCGGAAGGATTCCCGCAACCACAAGGTGTGCTGCACAACCGCCCGGTCAGTTCCGTACCCACGCGCAACAACGAATACTCTTCGCAGCCCAACCCGGTCAGCAGTAACTCGCCGTCGCGGGGTAACTCGAAGATCGCATTCTCGGAGTGAATATGTAGCCCGTCGTGGGCCTCACACTCCCATGCCAGCAGTTCCTGCGAGAAGCCGCGAAACTGCTCGAACACGGGCACCTGAAAGGCTCGCCACAACAGGTCACGATCCTGCGATTTAAGGCAACCGTGCTTCAGCCCGGTGAAGACCAGCAGCGCACCGCGCAGGGAATCGAGCCGCAACCTTCCTGCCAGAGCCAGTTCCGCCAGATTCTTTAAGCGCCACACCGGCCCGGCGATGGAATCCGGCTCGTACTCCTCCAGTTCCTCCAGGGAGAGGCAAGTGAACGTGCGGGTGCACTCGGTTTCCTCGAACCCATCGGCCAATAGCGCGATGCGCCCAATCGATCCGAGTGGGCACTCCAAGGGGCGCACCGGCCGGAGTTTCTGATGCCAGTTGTAAAACTCCACAGGATTGGACAGAAAATCTTCCAATTCCACCCTGGGCACCGTATGCAGGGTGCGTGGCATGAGGTCCTCGGTCGCCGGACCTTGCCGTGGCAAGTCAATTTGCCGTTTTCTGTAGTATCCCGATTGCGCCGCCTGCCGTAGGAGGTAATCGAATCTCCGCAGTCGCTGACCGCGTCTCGGGTCCTGCGCCCGCCGCGCCCAGCGGATAATACATCGCATCTCATGGAATAGGTGAGCGGAACGGCAGGAAATTCTCCCTCAACTTGTCATCATCCATTCGCTGGAGCGGCGCTACACTAAAACCATGGACGTCATTCCGAGTCAAGAAGATGTCGTACGTCTTCTCAAAAAGACCGGCGCGTTGCGGCACGGACATTTCATGTATCCCAATGGCCTGCACGCCAATGAATACCTGCAAGTGGCGCTCGCCATGCGCCACTACCAGCATTTGAAGACGCTCAGCGTCGGCTTGAGCCGAAAGGTGCGATCGAATCCCGAGTTACGGGCAATGATCGATGAGCTTTCCATCGTTGCCCCCGCCGGCGGTGGAGTCCCCGTAGCCTACGGTGTTTGCGAAGCTTTGCGCGCGCGCCAGGTCTATTGGGCCGAAGGAGAGGACGAAAATCATCCGCTTCACTTTCGCCAGTACTTCGTCCAGCGCCCCGGGGAGAAGGTGCTGCTGGTGGACGATATTTTCCGCAGCGGCCGCAAGCTCTCTGAGCTGAAGAAACTGGTGGAAGCCAATGGTGGAGAAGTGGTGGGACTGGCAGTGATTGTCTATCAGCCAACTCCGAAATCGCCCAGTTTCGGCGATCTCCCGCTCTATTACCTGGCGAAACTCGACGGGCGTTACTCCGACAACGCCGAATCCTGTGATCTCTGCAAACAGGGATTGCCCCTCGACAGTGTTTGGATCTAGGGGCTACAGCCGGATCCAATCGTAAGGCTTGCGGTACTTCCGCGTGAGCATCGCGGAAGCCTCCGGCGCGTTGCGGAAGTCTTCGCGCTGGGCATCCCAGTTGAGCTTCAACCCGGTGCGCATGGCGATATTGCCCAGCAGCGCCAGCGAAGTGCCGCGATGCCCGACTTCAATATCGGCATTCGGAGTCTTCCTTGACCGGACGCACTCCACGAAATTGCGGCAGTGTGCCTTTGTCGGTTCCTCCACGTTCTCCCACATGCGCTTCACCGATGCGGCGCGTTTCCTGGTAGGCACGGCGGCCCCGCGCCGTCCCGCCATGGCGGGAGCTTCCGGCTCGGGGAAAATCTCCCAGCCGATCCGTTCCGCATAGATGGTGGCGTCCGTCCCATAGAACACGATCCCGTTGGGCTGATCCCACTCGCCGCGGGAGTTGTAATAGCGGTGCCCCGGAGTGCGCCCGCCCATCCCGTGCCCGTTCAGGTTCGACCCCTCATAAGTGGCGATGAAGTTGTCGTATTCGTAGGTCACCGTCAGGAAATCCGGCGTCTCCCGGCCATCCTTCACCACATACAGCCCGCCCGAAGCCGCCACCGTTCGCGGTGCCGTCACTCCCATAATCTGTTGCATCGTATCCAGCCGGTGATTGCCGAAGTCCGTGATGTAACCGCCGGAATAATCCCAGAAATAGCGATAGGTACCCAGGAAACGAAAGGGATTGAAAGGCACCTTCGGCGAAGGCCCCAGGTACATATCCCAATCGAGTCCCTCCGGCGCCGGCTCATCCGGCCGCGCCACTGGCGCTCCCAGCGAATGATTGGCGTAGTTCCAAATGCGCACGAAGCGCACCGCGCCAATATCGCCGCGCTGGATCATTTCGGCGATCTTCTGGAAGTGCGCCGCTGAACGGTGCTGGGTTCCCGCCTGCACAATGCGGTTGTGCTTGCGAGCCGCCTCAACCATTACCCTGCCCTCGCGAATCGTCAGCGACACAGGCTTCTCCACATAGACATCTTTCCCAGCCTGGCAGGCAAGCACGGTAGCGATGGCATGCCAGTGGTCCGGAGTGGCGATATGAACCGCATCCACTTCTTTCAACTCGAGGAGCTTACGAAAATCGGAGAAGCATTTCGCATCGGCGCCGGCCCATTCGCGCGCCTGATCGCCGTTGGGTTTGTAGACATCGGCCACCGCCGTGTAGGCGACATTGGGCGCTTCCCGCATCGATCGAGCCACCCCGCGCCCGCGTCCGCCGCATCCGATCAGCCCGATGTTCACCCGGTCATTGGCGCCGAGCACGCGTTGCGCCGAAAGCGCGGTCATTCCAAAACCAGAGGTCTTTACGAAGCTCCGCCGTTGCATGAGGGAGATTGTATCAGCGGCCGAGTGTGGCGAGGACGATCGCGCCAGCGGCAACGTCTTCCACTGCCAGGCCCAACGATTTGAACACAGTAATTTCATCGTCGCGCAACCGGCCCTTGGCAGTGCCTGCCAGCACCTCCCCCAATTCGGCAACAACCGGTGCACCGCTTTCCCGGATATCTCCCGATTCCGCCAGCGCTGACGCCCTGGAATCGACGAACACCCGAGCCTTGCGCAATAACTCCGGATCCATCTCCCGCTCCGACGGCCGTGGGGCTCCGACCGAAATCACATGGGCGCCCGGAGCAACCCATCCGGCTTGGAGCACAGGTTCGGCGGATGACGTTGCCAGCACAATCACGTCCGCATCGCGTGCGGCGGCCTCCGCGGAAGGCGCTTTCTCAATCCCGCACTCCTCAGCAAATCGCGTGAGCCGCGTTGCGGAAGGGCTCCATGCCCGAATCCAATGCCAGTCCCGCTGTTTCCGGAATCCCTCGACGTGCGCCCGAGCCTGGGCGCCGCTCCCCAGCACACACAACCGCTGCGAATCACTCCGCCCTAGTGCGCGTAACGACAGTGCCGACACCGCGGCAGTCCGCATCGCCGTCAAGTGCGCGGCCTCCAACACTGCGGCCATCTCCCCGGTCCCGGCATTCAGCATCACCAGCGTCGCCTGATGCGTTTCCTTACCCAGCGCCGCATTCCCAGGGCAGATCGTAACCAGCTTGGTGCCGAGGGAAGGCGGGTTCGGAAGGAATGCAGGCATGGCAAACAGGCATCCGCCGCCTGGAAGTTCGGTCACCATCCGCAATGGCTGCCGCGCACGGCCCTCGGAGAAGGCCTGCAACGCCCCCGCCATCGCCTCAATCAAATCCTCCCAACGCAACAGGGCACGCACTTCCGCCGCATTCAGATAGAGCATTGTGGTTTCTCCATCATGCCACCGCCGCGGAGGTTCCGGCCGGTAAGCGAAAACGCTGACAGCTTCTCAGGCGTCATTCGCGCCAGGGGTTAAGGTGAAGCATTGGGTTTGCCCTTTTCACCTAATCCGCCCGATTCGCCCCGCCGATGTGGTGGTTGAAGCTGGAGCCAAAACCATTGGTGCCAGCGGTGGTGTCTGCCGGTATGGAGGTCCCTTCATTTCCCTACTCCGCCGGCACACGCGACTGCCGCTTGCCAAGACCACCCAAGTGCGGCAGTCGCTCTTTTTATTTCCCGGTGATCATGCGTTCCCGCTCGGCGTTATACTCGCAGCCAATGAGGGCAATGACCGCCAGCACGTACATCCAAACCAACATCGCGATGACCGCGCCGATGCTTCCATACATTACGTTGTAATTGGCGATATTCCGCACATACCAGGCAAAACAGATGGTGGAAATCAGCCACAGGTTTGTTGCCAGCAGTGCGCCCGGCCAGACGGCACTCCATTGCTGCGGCCGGTTCGGGCCGAAATAGAAGAGCCCCGCCGTCGCCATTGCGATCGCTCCAAGCGAAACCGTGTAACGCACGAATACCCCCACCACCAGCACCCAGCCTCGCACCTGCTCGCCAACAGGCAGGAACCCGAGAGCGGTCAACACCCATTGCTCAATCCATCCGCCGAGCAGCAGCAACGCCGAAGCGATCAGCACCGGAGCGGCGCCAATAAGCACCAGGGCAATCGCCACAAGGCGCTGGCGAACCCAATGCCTGCCGTTGGGAATGCGATAAACAGCCTGGAAGCCTTCCATGAGTGTCGCCATCACGCCACTCGCCGCCCAGAGCGATAGCAATGTGGCTGTCACCAGCAGGTAGACCGGGCGTTCCCCGCGTTTCTCAAAACCGTACTGCACCAGGTCTTCCGTGCCGGGTGGCACGACCACAAACAGGAATTCCGAAAGGATACGCGAAACACGCTCCGCATTGAACTGCACGAGGATGGCGGCCAGCGCTGTCAGGACTGGAATAAAGGAAAGCAGCGCCGAATAGGCTGCCCCTTTGGCTACACCAAAACACCCATCTTCATAAGAGGCGACGAAGGAGCGCTTCAGCAGCCACCAGAAGCGCCGTAGCCTCCCACGCATTTAGTCGCCAGCTCCGGGTAAACCGACCCGCTGCAGCACATCCTGCGCCTCCTCATGCTGGCGGGCGCTGTCCCAACCCAGCCAGGAGCCTACCAGGTAAGCATAGGGTTCCAGTTGCGCCATGTCCCACTGGCGGTCGTAGCCGATGTAGGTGGACACCAACAGGATGTCCGCCAATCGTGACGCCATTTCGTGCTGCACGGCAAAGGCAATCCGGGCGAACTCCGTGCGCCGGATGGAGCCGAAATCTTCTTCCGGGGTCATTGCCAGTACATCCGGTGTATGCAGGCCGTATTCTCGAATGACGGACTCCACATCTCCGGGTGACAACCGGTATTGCTCGCTCAAGGAGCTGGCATCGTGGCGCAGCCGCTCCAGAGCTTTCGGCGTATTTCCGCACAGGGGTTGGGTTGCGGTATGCGAAGGAGTCGCCAGCCAGGGCGAGAGTTCCTTCAGAATAGCGTTCACGGCCTCTTCACTCATCTGCCGGTAAATCGTGTATTTACCGCCCTGGATGCGCAGGATGTTGTCCTTGGTATTCCAGATTTTGTGCTCGCGTGTCGCCTCTGTTGCCGATGACGATCCATCCGATACGAGGGGACGCAGGGAGCTGAACGCGCCGAGCGGTTTGAGCGAACCCGAGTTTGGATACAGCTTTTGGGCGATCCCCAGCAGGTAGTCCACTTCCTCCTGGCTGATCCGGGCGTCATCCGCATTGCCCTTGTGCTCCACGTCGGTGGTGCCCAACAGGGTCAGTTGCTTCTGGCTCCCCCAGGGGATGAAGAACACAATCCGCCCGTTGTCGTCGAAGTAGGCGAGGGCGTGCTCTTCCGCCGTCAGGCGGTTGAGAATAATGTGGGAACCTCGGACGAGGCGGGGGGGCGATTCCCCGGGCTGGCTCCACGGACCGGTGGCGTCTACGATCTTCTTCGCCTTGACTTCCAGTTCGTCCCCGGTCTGGAGATCTGTCAATTGCACCCGCCACATCCCGTCGGGCATCCGCTCGACAGGCCTGCCTTCCACGTAGTTAGCGAGATGGACGCCGTTCTGGGCGGCGTCAAAGAGGTTCTCCAGCACGAAACGAGCAGAGTGGACCTGGCAATCGTAGAAGATCGCCCCGCCCACCAGGCCTTTGGTTGATATGGAAGGCTCCAGTTGCGCAATCTCGCCCTTGCTCACTTCCCGGTGCTTGGAGATGTTGCTGTCGCCGGCAAGCTGGTCGTACATGCTCAAACCCATCGTGTACTTCAGCTTGTCGATCCGGCTGTAGATCGGCATGAGAAACGCAAGCGGCTCCACCAGGTGTGGGGCAATCAGGCGTAGCACCGCGCGCTCCCGCAGCGATTCCTTCACCAGCCCCATTTTCAAGTACTTCAAGTACCGCAGCCCGCCATGGATCAGCTGGCTGTTGCGTCCCGATGTGCCCGAAGCGAAATGCCCCTTGTCGACCAGGGCAACCTGCAGGCCGTCGTTCGACTGCCTCCGCAACCCCAAGTCTCTGGCAATCCCAGCCCCGTTGATCCCGCCGCCGAGGATCAATACATCAATGGTGCTATCGCGCAGGGCGGCTATGCTACGTGCTCGCAGATCCGGTGGAAATCCACTCATCTGTATTCATCATAGATGGTTATTCCTACACCCATCCATACGGTGGACAGATGACATTGCTCCCCACCGGCGCGGGGAGCCGAATAAGGTCTCCCATATGTCTGTGCTAGAATCCCCTAGGTCCATGCGGTATCTCGATTTAGCCATCATTGTCCTCTACCTCATCGGCATCACATGGTTCGGCGCCCGATTCAAAGAGACACAGAAAAGCCTGAAAGATTATTTCCTGGGAGGCCGCAACGCCCCGTGGTGGGCGATCGGGTTCTCGATCGTCTCGGCGGAGACCAGCACCCTCACCATCATCGGCACCCCAGCGCTGGCGTTCAACGGCAACCTGGGCTTTCTGCAAGTCGTGTTCGGCTACCTGCTCGCCCGCATCATCATCTCCGTGCTGTTCCTTCCGCACTACTTTCGTGGGGAGATGTTCACGGCCTATGAACTGATGCGCCGCCGTTTCGGACCGAACATCCGGAAACTGACAGCGGGCAGTTTCCTCATCTTGCGGGCCTTGGCGGAGGGGGTCCGGGTGTTTGCGATCTCGATCGTGGTGTCGATCATTCTGGGAACGGGAGACATGATATCGATTATCGTCATCGTCTGCCTGACACTCTTTTACACCTTCGAAGGCGGCATGACCGCCGTCATCTGGACCGACGTCATCCAGATGTTTCTCTATATCTTCGGCGCCATCGTCAGCTTCTTCGTCATCCTCCAGGCCATTCCCGGCGGCTGGAACCACGTCATGGAGGTTACTTCCGCCGCCGGCAAGCTCCAGATCTTTGATTTCCGCTTCGCACCCACCGCGGAATTCTTCACCCGCAGCTATAGCTTCTGGGCCGGCATCCTCGGCGGGGCGTTCCTCACCACCGCCAGCCACGGCACCGAACAATTGATGGTGCAACGGCTGCTAGCCGGGAAGACAGAAGGGGAAAGCCGAGCCGCCCTCTTTTCCAGTTGGTTCGTGATCCTGCTCCAGTTCAGCATGTTCTTGATGATCGGCCTCATGCTGTTCGTCTACTACAAGGACAACGGCATCGCGCGTCCGGCCATCGTGGATCAGATCTATCCGCGGTTCATCTGGGAGCAGTTGCCAGTCGGGATTTCGGGGCTCATCATGGCTGCAATTCTCGCCGCGGCGATGTCCAACTTAAGCGCCGCCCTCAACGCCCTGGCGTCGACAACCATCATGGACTTTTACAAAATCTTACGCCCTGCTGCCGCGGAATCGCACCTGCTGTCCATGGCCCGGTATGCCACGGTGCTGTGGGGTTTGGTTCTGATCGCCATCGGTTTTCTGGCCCGCCAATGGGGGAGTGTACTGGAAGCCGGGTTGGGGATCGCGTCCATCGTCTACGGCGGGTTGCTGGGCGTATTCCTCCTCGGCCTGCTCACCCGCCGGGTGGGAGAAAAAGCCGCCATGGTGGGCATGACCGCCGGCCTGTTGACAATGTTTTACGTTAAATTCGGCACAAAGATCGCCTTCACCTGGTATGTGTTGATCGGCACCTCGGTCACTTTCCTCACTGGGGTTCTCGTGTCGTACCTTCTATCGGAAAAATCCACCTCCACGGAGACCCTAAATGGCTGATGGCGTGCACGTCGAACCGAGCGGACTACGGCGGGAATTGGGAGTTTGGGCGGCGGCCGCCATCGTTGTGGGCACGGTGATTGGAAGCGGCATCTTCCTCGTGCCCAAGACGATGGTGAATGCGGTGGGCTCGCCCGAACTCGTCTTCGCCGTTTGGGTGTTCGGTGGACTCCTTTCCTTAGCGGGCGCCTTGACCTATGCCGAATTGTCCGCCGCTTTGCCGGAGGCAGGAGGCGAATATGCCTACTTGCGCGAGGCTTACGGCCCGCTGTGGGCGTTTATCTATGGCTGGACGCAGATGTGGATTGGCAAGAGTGGATCGATCGCCACGTTGGCTACGGCATTTTTCTACTATCTGGCTAACTTCTTTCCCAAGCTGGAGGGCGTGCTTCTTTACATCCCTATCCCGCTGGGGCCGGACGGCGGCCCATTGGAGTTGCGATACGGACAACTGCTGGCGATGGCGGTGATATTGCTGCTCGCTGGGGTGAATTACTTCGGAGTTCGCTTTGGCGGCGGCGTGCAAGTGGGATTGACCATCGTCAAAGTAGCGCTGATTGGCGCCATCATTGCCATCGGTCTGACAACCCCTGTCGCCAATAGTGCGAACTTCACCACCAGTACCGCGGCGACGGGCGGGATCGCTGGTTTCTTCGCCGCCCTGGTGGCCGCACTCTGGGCCTATGACGGGTGGAACAACGTGGCCATGGTGTCGAGCGAGATCCGCAACCCGGAAAAGAACCTGCCGCGAGCCCTCATCCTGGGAACATTGGCGGTAGTGGTGATCTATTTGCTTGCCAATGCAGCTTATTTCTTCGTCCTCAGCGCCCAACAGGTGGCCACCACGGATCGCGTTGCGGCGGAAATGATGCGTCGTATCATGGGCGATTCAGGGGCGGCAGCGGTGAGTTTGGCTGCGATGTTGTCGATTTTCGCTGCACTCAATGGCTCCATTCTGACTGGTTCGCGAGTTCCCTATGCGATGGCCCGCGACGGGATGTTCTTCCGTCCTATCTCGGTGGTGCATCCCCGGTGGTGCACGCCTTCCAATGCAATTCTGGCGATGTGTGTGTGGTCCGCCATACTCGTTCTCAGCGGACGGTATGAACAGCTCTTCACGTATGTAATCTTCTCCACGTGGATTCTTTATGGAATGGCGACGGCATCGGTGATCGTACTACGGCGCAAAAGGCCGGACATGCCCCGGCCATACCGTACGGTGGGATATCCCTTCGTACCGGCACTTTTTGTGCTTGTGGCGGTTGCGCTGCTCGCTTCGACACTGCGTACTTCGCCACGTGAATCTCTAATGGGGATTGGGATTATCCTCGCGGGACTGCCGTTTTACTACCATTGGAAGCGCAAGCTAGCGCGCTAATCCGGGAGTTTTCCCATAATCGATGTCATACTGAGGGGCAAAAGCGCGCCCGGGCGAGGGTGGGAGCTTAGGCAGAATGCTTCGGCAGATACATTTTGTTCTGTTTTCAGAACAGACTCTTGATATCTCATGTTCGTTGGGACTAAACTGACAGTACAGTCTCAACAGATTGTACCCGTCTGTTCCGTTTTCGGAACAGTCAGCCCGATCCAAATTCGACTTGGGGTTGTTCTGATATGGACGTCAATAAGATGTTGCAGGATCTGCGCGCGGAGCGCGAGCAGATTGAAGAAGCAATCCTCAGCCTTGAGCGCCTCGCTCGTGGCCGTGGAAAGCGCCGTGGCCGTCCGCCATCCTGGCTTTCGGAGATGCGGAAGGTCGCGAAACCCACTGGAAAAGGTAAGGAAAAGGCCGCCGGGGCCTAACCAATTCAAAATAAGATCAGGGAGCGGGAATCCCGCCGCCCGCTCCCCTAAACAGTTCCTGTCCAGCCTGCGTATCCCCCCCTCTCAATCCTCCCCCCTCGCTGTTCTACACTACATCTCATGAAGAGAGCGTCGCTTATACTCCTCGTGCTCGGCTACTGGGCGCTGCACCAGGATTTTTGGAACTGGAAGGCTGCCACTCCACTTACGTTCGGATTCCTGCCCCCAGGCTTGACCTATCATGCTCTCTATACCATCGGAATTGCAGGTTTGATGTGGTTTCTGGTTCGTGTCGCCTGGCCGAGCGCTCTGGAAGCGGATGCGGAAGCCGCTGGGGAATCCTCCCCTGGACGCAACGCCGAATGATTCCAGCCCTTTTCGTGTTCGCCTACCTCGGCATCGTTCTTTACATTGGAATCTTCGCTTTCCGGCGGCCCCATCCGAGTGGGGCGGAAGACTACTTCCTGGCCAGCCGGTCGCTGGGCCCTTATGTCTTTCTGCTGTCCCTGTTCGGCACCAATATGACCGCCTTCACCATCCTCGGTTCGAGCGGCCATTCTTTTCACAACGGAATTGTCACCTATGGCTTGATGGCATCCTCCTCCGCTTTGGTGATTCCACTCACACTGTTCGTGATCGGAACTCGAATTTGGGCACTGGGAAAGAAATTCGGATTCATGACTCCGGTCCAAATGTTCCGTGACCGGTGGGAATGCGGACACATTGGTACGGTGATTTTCGTGGTTCAGGCGGCTTTACTGGTGCCCTACATCATTATTGGAGTGATGGGAGGCGGATCCACGCTGAAAGCGATCAGTGGCGGGCTGGTGCCGTATTGGATGGGAGGCGCGGTGGTGGCCATCACAGTGATGAGCTACGTATTTTTTGGAGGGATGCGGGGCACGGCTTGGGTCAATGCGTTCCAGACGGTGCTCTTCCTCTGCTTTGGGGCCGCGGCGCTGATCCTGATCGGAACCCGTATGGGCGGCTTCGAGCAAGCCATGAACGAGTTACGGCAATCGCCGATGACGTCCTATCTACTGACCCGCGAGCGAGTGCCCCCGCTGTACTTCCTCAGCTACACGTTTATTCCCCTCTCCTCGATCGCCTTTCCTCACATTGCCATCTTCTGCCTGACCGCGCGCCACATGAACCAGTTCAAGAAGACGGTGATCTTCTATCCATTATGTATTCTCGCCATCTGGATGCCGTGTGTATTTCTGGGGGTGGCGGCCAATCGCGTCACCGATGTGGAGAAGATCCAGGACAAGATCGTTGCCCGGCAGGAATTGGCACGCAATGGCCCCCAACTCTCGGTGACGGAACGGGCGCAGGTGCGGGCGCGATCCTCGGCCGACGACGTGGTGCTGCTGCTGCTCGAAAAGTACGCCCCGTTGTGGCTGGCTGGTTTGCTTGGCGCCGGCATTATGGCTGCCGTCATGGCGAGCGATTCGCAAATTCTCGCCCTTTCCACGATGTTCACAGAGGACGTTTTTGCCTTTTACGGAGGAAAAGAGCGCTTTGGCGAGACGGTGCAGGTGAATATGGGAAGGCTCTTTGTTGTTATCCTCACAGTTTTCGCCTACCTGATTGCATTGCAATACCCGGCCAGTATCTTCGATCTGGCAGTGCAGTTCGCCTTCTCCGGCTTTTCCGCGCTTTCCCCGCTGCTCTTCGCTGCCTTGTTCTGGAAACGGAGCACGAAGTGGGGCGCGTTGGCCTGCACCGTTTGGGTTGCGGCGGCGGTGATTGGGGTAGCCGTCTTTCAGTCTCTGGTGCCAGCCCCGATGGGCCCGCCGGCAGCAATCTGGAAGATCGGGGAGTTGGACCTGGTTTCGCGCACGGCGAATGGCACAGCTATCCTCGGACTCATGCCTGTGGTCCCGATGACTATTATTTCGGCGCTACTCGTGGTTCTGGTCTCGCTGGCCACAGCGCCGCCGTCCCCGAGAACAGTAGGGCGTTACTTCGCGGGCCGCTAACGCTTATTTGCCTTCGATCACGAAGGTTGGGGCGATGCCGTGCAATGTGGAGAACTTCGTCGATTCGACCGGCGAAATCCAGCTTGAGCAGCCTTGCACCTTGCCCAACAGGGAGTGTGGATGCACATCCACGCGCAAAGGCTTGAACTCGAGCGAACCGAATTGATAGACGGGGAAGGTTGCCACCGATGGCTCGGAGCGCTCCTGCACTACGTAAGGGTTGCGCAGTGCTGTGCGCACGGCACGCTCCCATCCGGCGTCGTCCGTCTCCCAACCGCGGTATTCGTGCTGATCGGAGTGATCGTCGTTGGGGCGCAACACGAGCGTTTGCCGGTGTTGTTGGATGAACTCGACGAGATCCACCTGCTGATTCTGGTAGGTGGTCGTGGTGGCGCCCACCATACGGGTCCACGGAATCGATTCCCGCAACACTTTGCGTTCGGCGGCCGGGAATGATCCTACAATTGCGTCGTCGGTCAGCAGGTCGAACACAGCTTTCTTCCGGGCAAGTTCAGCGCGGAAGCTGTTCACCATACAGATGGCGTGGTCCTTGTAGGCCCGAACCAACGGATGGGTCAGATCGTAGCGGACCAGGAATTCCTGGACCTTCACACAGCGGTACACCAAGTCGATCGCATAATCGCCGCGGCGCAGGACACCGTTGCGATACTCAATCTGGTCCAGGTTCAGGACTTCGGTGGGATACCCCTGTTTCCGGAAGGTCTCCGCGAGGAGATGATATTCGGCCGACTCTGTGGTCTGAAATGGCTGCTTCAGTTCGAGGATGGCGATATTGGGCAGTTTCTTGCCACCAAAGCCCTTGTAAGCCTTGAGCAATGCGCTGAGCAGAGGTTTCGTGCCGGGCAACTTGGTCAAGGAATGCTTCTTCTTGAACTCCTTTACCGGCCCGGTTTCCAGGAAGAGATTCGCCAGCACCTCGCTGTAAGCCATACCCATCGGGGCATCGGCAACGTACTCCATGAACCGCAGGCTGCCGTTGTTGACGTAGGTTTCGAGCAGCGAAGCTACGGAAAGGTACGAATAGCCGGGGTCAATCGAAGCCAGCATCTTCTCTGCCGGCAACAATTCCATCCGGGCTTGCAGGGAGGGCGTAGCGAGCGCCATCTGCTTCACCCGGTGGATGGAGGTCATCAAGGATTCGGAGGCTTTCGTCAGCGAGGCATATTGGCGGGCGCTGAGAAAGTGCGGACGCAGCACCGGACACACGGGCCGGGTGGATACCACCAATCCCTGCTCAGCCATTTTCTGGCGCAGGGCTTCAGCCCACCCCATGTCGCGGTAGGTTTCCGACTCAACAATCTTGTGATAGCGGGCAACCGCCTCGCTTAACTGCGTCATAGCTGGATAGTTAGCCTCTTTTGGCCTACATACCAGTATGACACAGCAGTGCAAATTTTCCTATTTACGGAGCGCGCCAAGAGGGCATAAACCAATTATTATCAATACAATACACTCGCGCGAGGGCCACTTCTCAAAGAAACTTGCGGAACCATGCCACCATCCGCTGGTGCATGTTTTCGTTGTAGACGTGTCCGGTTTGGGGATAGATGATGCTCTCAAAATGCTCCGGCTTCCCGTGTATCCGATAGACCGCCTTCAGGATATCCTCCAGCTTCTTCATTCCAACCGGTGGCGATCCGGCATCGCTATCCCCCGTCAGCGCAAGGAAGGGCCGCGGTGCAAGCAATGCCATAACCCCTTCCGAATCAAAATGTTTCAGCAACCCTGGGACGAAATAATAGATCCCATGGGCACGCAGATTGCGCGTTGCGATGAGGTCTTCGTAGCGAGTGAAACAAGCCACGCCCACCACCGCTTTGATGCGGTCATCGATCGCAGCCAGCCACCAGGCGCGGGTGCTGCCCATGCTCATCCCTTGTGCCCCGATCCGGTTAGCATCCACTTCCGGGCGGGAAGCCAGATAGTCGAGCGCGATCTGCTCATCGCGCAGCATCATCCCCCAAAGTGTGCGCCCCAGCCACAGGTTGAGCTTGAACAGAGACATCTCCTGGTCGGAGCCGCGGGCCATGGTTTCGAGCGAGCCGGCTGGCCCCTTCCCTTTGCGCTCGCCATTGAAATAGTTGTCGATGCCCAATACCACGAACCCGTTCTTCACCAGTTCCTCGCTGACGAACTGCGATGTGGGCTGTTGGCCGAACATATTCTCTTTGCTCGAGCTGTGCCCGTGCATGGTGAGAATCGCCGGCAGCCGGCCATTCCGTTTGGTGGGGATCGCAATGTAGCCTGGAACCTCGGTGTCCACTCCGTTGAAGAACGCGAATTTCTCCAGCGTGTAGCCGTCGCGATTTTCTTTCGCCACCACACGGACCTGGCTGACGGGCGGACGGGGCGGCATCTCCCCTAGCGAGGCCATTACTACCTTCTTCACCGCTGCGCGCTGCTTCGTCCACTCCGCTTGGTTCGCCGGGATGCGGAATTTTCCCAGCGGTAAATTCCGGAATCCATCCGGTACACCCTCCCACGGCTGCTGAATCGGCTCCAGCGCATTCTGTGCCAGCAAGCCGCTGGCGAGGAACAGAAGAAAGATTCGCGGCATGCTCCTGATTATCGCAGGCCTGCGATATGCTATCCGCTATGTCTCCATCCAGCCTTCCCCCCGAAGCCGTGTTCATGCAGTTGGCCAACGGCATCACCATCACCTCGGCGCTGGGAGCCGTCGCCCGTGTCGGAGTCGCCGACCACATGAGCGAGACCCCGGCTGGAGTAGACGAGTTGGCGCTTCGCAGTAATTGTCACGAACCGTCGCTGTACCGAGTGCTGCGTTTCCTCGCCAGCATTGGAGTCTTCACCCAGGACGGACGGAAGTTCGGGCTCACACCCGTGGGGGAATTGCTGCGCTCCGATTCGCCGCGCTCCATGCGCAACTTCGCCATGATGGTCACCGATCCCTGGAACGTCACCAGTCACCAGAAGCTCGATCACTCGATTCGCACCGGTGTGGACGGCACCACGGCAGCCTACGGCAAACACACCTTCGACCTCTTCCGCGAAATTCCCGATCAGGCCGAGACTTTCCACCGCGCCATGACAGACGCCACCAGCAACGCGGTTCAATTACTGCTGAAGGCGTATGATTTCAGTGGCATTGCGCGCCTGGCCGACGTTGGGGGCGGACACGGAGTCCTGCTGGTCAATGTCCTGCGCCGCTACCCCGAGATGACCGGGATCCTGTTTGACCTGCCGGAAGTGATCGCCGGCGCCACCGAAACCGCGCACTTCACCGGGCTCGGATCGCGCATTCATTATGAGACGGGTAGTTTCTTCGAGACGGTGCCGGACGGTTGCGATGCCTACATCATGAAGAGCATCGTGCACGATTGGGACGACGCGCGAGCGGCCCGAATTCTCAGCCTGATGCGCGAAAAGATGGCCCCCGGCGGGCGTGTCCTGGTCTACGAAATGGTGGTTCCGGAGGACAATTCTCCCAGCCCGTCGAAGTTCCTGGATATCTCCATGTTGACGCTGACATCCGGCGGCAGAGAACGTACGGAGCAGGAATTTGCAGCCCTGTTCGCGTCCGCCGGCTTGCGGCTCAACCGCGTTGTCCCCACGCTGGGACCGATGTCGGTGATGGAAGCATACCCGGCCTGAGCGCTATTCCTCCCAGCGTGCGATCCGGCCCCGTGCCCCTGCGGCATAAACGGCGCCATCGTGCGCGATGGAAACCGTGTGGAAGCCTTCTTCGCTGGCGGACGTCCAGGACTGGCCGGAGTCCGCCGACCGGAACGTGCCCCGCGGGCCAACCGCGAGTGCCATTTTTTCGGAAAGCCACAAGACTCCGGAGAGGAAAATCGGAGGCGCGGTCTTCACCGCCAAACTGGACAGGGCCAGATTGCCCTCCCCATTGGCCTCCTTCCGGTAATCGCCACCAACGGCGATCCATGCGTTAGCCGACGCTGCAATGGAAAACAGCCCACTGGAAGCGGTGGAATGGGAAGCAGGGGTCTCTGTGGCAGTCCATGTTTTCCCCCAGTCACGCGAATGGAAGACGCGGCCGCCTCCGGCGCCTCCCGTGACAAACCACGCCAATCCACCCCGAGCCGTCACGAGGCAGGTTCCGCTGGCCGCGAACGCCGATTCCTCGTTACGGGCAGCCGGCATTCCTGCAGGATCCACCGGCAGCCAGGTTTGGCCGCCATCCTCGGTGGTCCGTACGGCAAACCGCCCGTTCACCGGATCGCCCAGGACCAGCCCCCGGCTGTCATCCCAGAACGCCATCGCATCGAAGAACCCGTCCTTGTCGGGATTCGTCAGTTGCAGCCGCCAGGATCCGCCACTATCCTGCGTTTTGTAGATGCGCGAAGCGTCTCCGGGCCCGGAACTCATCAGGTACACCGTGTCCACACTCCGCGCCTCGATGTCTCTGAAATCGAGGGACTCCCCACCAGGGACTGGCCGCTGGTAAAGATTCACTCCGCCGTCGTTGCTCATGACTACCGTGCCGTTGGTCCCGCTCGCCCACACCACTTCCTTGCTTACCGCACTCACTCCACGCAGATTGGCGCGTAGTGGGGTCTTTGCCATTCTCCACTCCGCTCCCAACGTGGTTACCAAAAAGAAAAACCCCGTCCAGGCCCTCAGGCCCAAGCGGGGTCTTTCCATAGCCGTAGGCAGAAAACCGGTGGCTATCGCTGGTCTTCTACTCTCGCGCAGAGGTGGCCGATCCACAGGAACTTTGGCCTCGCCACTGAACGTTGCCAGCTACGTAGGAGCAGTCGACTCAACAGTCGACCACCTCGCGCGTGGAATAAAATCTACTACCAATACTCATAATGTTAGACTGGACCACCTCCTTTCTCAGTGATACGACCATAGTAAATCTGGTTGGAAAAGCTGTCAATAAAAATCTGGCAACCGGACTACAAGATTTTGTAGGGTCGTGAGAAGGGCTACTACAGGTTCTTGCGCAAGAATCGACACATGGCCAACCCGTCCATCCAATTGAATGGAAATCGGCCGGTTGTGTAGTGGGCACAGGGGAGGGTGAACACCTTGTGGGGGAAGTTCCGTTCCTTGAATGCGGACAGCACCTGCTTGGAGAATTCCGGGAGAAACGTGGTGTCGTACTTGGCCCAGATCAGCAGCGCCTGCATGTCGCGGTCCTGCAACCGGTCGAGATAGGTGGCAGGGCTGACTACTGACCAATACTTCCGAAGCTGCTCCTGGGTGAGGTGCGATTCCACGCCCTTACGGACGTGCTGCGTGGACAGGCCGGTCCACACCACATCCGAGAAGTACATGGATACGTGATTGAAAACGCCGCACTTGATGCGACGGTCATGCGCCGCTGTGATAAAGGCGACGCAAGAACCGAGGCTGGTCCCGAGAATCGCCAGGCGCTGATAGCCACGCTGCTCGAGCCAGGTCAGGCATGATTTCACATCGAGCACGGATTGGCGGCAAGCATGGATGGTGCGGCCGACATTCGAAGACACATGGTAATCGGCGCGCTGCAGCTCGGCCGGCATACGGCGATCGTGGTAGGCCATGCTCATGCGGAGCGCCGTAATTCCGAATTTGTTGAGCAGCTTGCAGAGACCGACATGCCCATTAACGTCGGAATTCCACTGCGGCAGAACGACCACGGCCCGTCCGCGGTCCTCCGGCGTGGGAAAGAAATCCGCGTGGACGGTGTTGTTTTCCGGATAGCGGGATTCGAGAGAGCTGGTGAAGGTCAGGTGGTTGCCGTTCAGGCGGTAGTCGGTGGGCGTAGGCCGGGTGAAGAAAGCATCCGAGTGACGGACCGCATCCTCCACATAATGAAGGACCTTTTCGCGCAAGTCGGCACTTGTGGGCTCTTCCATGAGCCAGTCCGCGCCCCAATCAAAAGGGCGGACAACACGATTCGTATCGGCAGTAGCGAGCTTGTATTCCCACTGATCGATCCATTTGGCGTACAGGGTGGTCATGCGGAAGGGAAACCGGAAGCCATTAGTGTAGCAAAGAAAAAACCCGGCACCGAAGCACCGGGTTACAACAACCGTTCAGCCGGAGGCAACTGCCACCACCGAAGCGGAGAATACCTCTAAATTCAACCCTGCAAGCCCATAGTGCAATTGACGTGCCAAGTGTAAAGTATTGTAAACACGTATGGAGTTAGGTTCGATCTGTGGATTCTGGGAGGCTTACAAACCGTTGGCTACGAAAAGCAGTAGAATGCTGTGAGTGGCTCCGACAATGGCTCCTCTTTCCGCACAGACGCCAGCCATGGCGGCCCGCAACGCCTTCGCAGGGTTCTACCTGTCGGGAATCCTGATGGCATTTCTCGGGGCGATGCTTCCGGCCTGGGGCTACCATTTGCACTCGGACTACTCGCGGGTGGGCTATTTTTTCCTCAGCCTCAACGGCGGCATGCTGCTCTCGGTCCCGCTGAGCCAGTGGCTGCTCAACCAACGTAGCCTGCGTTTCGTGATGGCACTGGCGCCGGCGGTAGCGGCCGCCGCATTCTTTTTCCTGGCAGCGGTAGGGCCGCCGCGAGGAGAAGCATGGCGGCTGGCAGGAGTATTCTGCAGTGGAACATCGGCTGGAGTGTTGAACGCTGCCGTATTTACTTTGGTGTCCCCTGTTTACCAGCAGGATCGGGCGGCAACGCTCAATCTTTCCGGTCTCTTTTTCGGCCTTGGCTGCCTCACTTCCGCCGTGCTGGTGGCGGGCACCTATTACGTTTACACCACGGGAGCCATTCTCATCTTCCTCGGTATCATCCCCGGTTTCCTGGCCGGCCATTATGCGCGCACCCGGATCGCCGCGGATCGGAGGCCTGCCTCCATCCCGGTGCGGCAAGCTTACTCCGATTTTAAAAGTCCCGCCGCTATACTTTTCGCGCTGCTGCTGTTTTTCCAGTTCGGCAATGAATGGGCCATCGCAGGCTGGGGTCCGTTGTTTCTCGCGCAGCGGCTGGGGATTGGACCGGACACGGCATTGTGGCTACTGACCATCTACTGGCTTGCCCTTATCCTGGGGCGGGCATTGATGCAGGCCGTTCTTCCCGTTGTCCGCCACGGCCGTCTGCTGCTTGGCAGCGTAGTGTCCGCCATGCTGGGCTGCCTGATTCTGAGCCTCACCAACAATAAATCCGGCGCGGGTGTAGCTCTTCTCATGATCGGCGGTGGATTCGCCGCCATCTATCCACTGGTGGTGGAGAAGATCGGCGATCGCTTCCCCTACTATCATCCCGGATTGTTCAACGGGCTGTTTTCCTTCGCCGTAACCGGCGGGCTGCTTTCCGCGGCGTCGCTGGGATTTTGGGCCGAATGGCTGGGAATTGGGGTCATCATGGCATTGCCGCTGGTAGGCTCCATCATGGTCTTTTTCCTTCTCGTCGCCATCTGGGTGGAAGCCAGGTGGCTATCTCGCTGAGGTGGTGGCGGGTCGTGGTACGCTAGGCCTGATATGCTCTCCCGCCGCAACTGGATGAGATTACTGCCCGCCGCGTACGCGGCTCTTCCGGCGTGGGCACAGTCCACACTGATCTTCCCTGGAAAGCGGCCGATGCTGGTCCACAACGATTTCCCCGAAGATCTGGAGACACCGGTCGAGTACTTTGATAGCTGGCTGACGCCAGTGGACCGGTTCTTCGTTCGCCAACACCTGCCTCGCCCCAAGGTGGATGCCGCGGCCTACCGTCTGAAGGTACACGGGCTGGTCAATTCCACACTCGAGTTGTCGCTGGACGATTTGAAGAAATTCCCACAGGTAAAGGTTCCCGCCACATTAGAATGCGCGGGAAATGGCCGCGGGAATTTCAAACCGAAGATCCCGGGCTTGCAGTGGACCAAAGGAGCCATCGGGAACGCGGAGTGGCGCGGAGTGCGTGTCGCCGACCTGCTGAAGAAGGCGGGTGTGAAGGCAGAGGCAAAGTTCGGCACAGCCAATGGAATGGATGTGGGAGCGGGAAAGACGCCGGATTTCATCCGCAGTGTCCCGTTGCGCAAACTGTTGCACGAGTCCACGATCATCGCCCTCGACATGAACGGCCAGCCACTGCCCGAATTGCACGGCTTCCCCGCCCGGCTGATCGTTCCCGGCTGGGATGGCGCCAGTTGGGTGAAGTGGGTCAACGACCTGCAACTCACGCCCGAAGCCGACAAAGGCTTCTACTTCGCCACCGCCTACAAATACCCGAACTTTAGCGTCGGCCCCGGCGGGGCGGCGAAACCCGAGGAAATGGAAGTGCTGGAAGGAATGGCCGTGGTGTCTTTCTTCAGCAAACCGCTCGATCAGGCCAAAGTGAAGACCGGCGCCGTGCCGGTGATGGGTGTTGCCTATGGCGGCGAGCATCGTATTACGCGCGTGGAAGTATCCTCCGACGGCGGCGCGAAATGGGTTGACGCGAAGTTGGGCCCGGAGAATTTTCAGTTCGCCTGGCGCACATTCAGTCACGAGTTCAAGGTGTCCAAGAAGGGTCACTACACGCTTTGCTGCCGCGCCACCGATTCAGCGGGGCGCGTTCAACCAATCGAAGCGGAATGGAACCCTTCCGGTTATTTATGGAACGCCGTGGACCGCATTGGAATCATGGTGGAGGGATAAAGCATGAAGCCACTGCTTTGTTTGTTGCTTCTGACCACGGCGCTTTTCGCCGCCGACCCGGCCGTGGTGGAGAAAGGCCGTGCCGAGGAGAAACGCGCTTGCGGCGGCTGCCACGGGCTGCGCATCATCCACATCCAGCGTCTCAATCGAGGCCAGTGGGATCGAGAGATCACGAAGATGGTGGGTTGGGGCACGGTGGTGAAAGAACGCGAAGCACTGCTCGAATATCTGGTGGCCAGTTACGGCGACGATAAGCCCGCGGCGCCACTGGCCCGCTCCGCCGACGGCACGAAAAAGCCATAACCTCCCGATGAGCGTCACTTTCCTATCCGCGGCGCAACAGACCGAACTAATCGAACTGCGGCATATCAGCGGATCGGACCTTCGTCCCATGCTTTGGGAAGAAGCGGAATCCTGGCGCGAAATGCTCGATTGGGACTTCACGCCTTCCGCCGACCTGGTGATGAAGTTCGTCGATCTGCAATCGCTGAGCGGCTATGCCGTGCTGGTCAACGGGCGAATCGCCGGCTATTCCTACTTTCTGGCTGAGGACCGCAAAGGGCTGGTGGGCGATATCTACGTGATGAAACAGCATCGCACCTTCTCGCGCGAGAACAGCTTGCTGCAGGCCGTGATGGACGAACTGGTCAACATCTGCGCCGTGCGCCGTGTGGAATCGCAACTGATGATGCTGGACTCGCCTCTATCTCGGCCGATGGTGTACGAGAATCACATGCGCGAGTTCCGCCGCACGTTCATGGTGTGGGAGCGCGATATCTGGGGACACGGTGGCACAAAGACGGAAGATCTTTTGCTGTTTGAATCCTGGCGCGAGGAGCGGCAGGAGGAAGCGGCACAGATGATCGCTCATTCCTACCGGGGACACATCGACAGCCAGATCAACGATCAATATCAATCCATCCCTGGCGCGCGGCGCTTCGTTGGCAACATCATTCAGTACCCGGGTTGTGGACGCTTTTTCGGCCCCGCTTCGTGCGTCGCCTTCCGCAAAGACACGGGAGTACCATGCGGCCTGATTCTCGGCAGTCTGGTGAGCGAGGGTGTTGGGCACATCACGCAGATCTGCGTCACACCCGAATCACGAGGGATGGGCATCGGCTATGAGTTACTGCGCCGCGCCTTGCGCGAGTTCTCCGAATTCGGTTGCCGCAAAGTGAGCCTTACGGTCACCAGCGCCAACACATCGGCTATCCGTCTTTATGACCGGATGGGATTTCGCAAGGTACTAGAGTTCGCCGCCCACGTCTGGACAGGGTTCTGAGGCGTTACGAGAAGAGGATCTCCAGATCTTCGGGCCGCAGGTTGCCGAGGAAGCGGTTGTCCTCAGTGATGATGGCGTCGGCAAGTTCCCGCTTGGTGCGCTGCAGCTCCAGCACCTTCTCTTCCACCGTGTCACGGGCAATCAGGCGGTAAGCAAAGACGGGCCGCGTCTGACCAATGCGATGGGTGCGGTCAATGGCTTGCGCCTCCACCGCGGGATTCCACCATGGGTCGAGAAGAAACACGTAATCGGCGGCCGTGAGATTCAATCCGAGGCCCCCCGCCTTCAAGCTAATGAGGAAGAGCTTGCAATCCGGGTCCGACTGGAAACGCTCCACGCGTTCCTGCCGGTTGCGCGTGGCGCCGTCCAAGTATTCGTAGGGAACCTTGTCCGCATCCAATTGCGTACGGAGGAGTGCGAGCAAGGAAGTGAACTGGGAAAACACCAACGCCTTATGCCCCTCCGCGGTCACTTCCTCTAATTGCGGCAACAGGGTTTCAAATTTCGCGCTGGCCTGCGTGACGCGCTCCTCATCAATCAGCGCGGGATGGCATGCCGCCTGGCGCAGCCGCAGCAACGCCTCCAGCACCTGGAACTTCGACCGGCCCATTCCCTTCTCGCTGATGCGCCCGAGCAACTTCCCGCGGTAGTAATCGCGCAATTCGCTGTACAGCTTGCGCTGGTTGGCATCGAGCTCACAGTAGATGGTTTGCTCAGTTTTTTCAGGGAGTTCCTTCACCACCTGGCTTTTTGTGCGCCGCAGAATGAAAGGTCGCACGGCACGGGACAGCAACAAGCGCGTCAGTTCATCCGGATTGCGCATCGCGCCGCTGGCGGATTGAAACACGGATACACCGCCCAGCATGCCGGGGTTCAGAAACTCGAACAGGCTCCACAGTTCGCCGAGGTGATTCTCAATCGGTGTCCCGCTCATGGCCAAGCGGTGTTTCGAACGCAGCAGCCGTGCTGCTTTCGCCGATTCACTTGAGGAGTTCTTGATGGCCTGCGCTTCGTCGAGGATGACGTAATCGAATTCGAACTCGCGGAAATCGACCACGTCACGACGCAAGGTGCCGTACGTGGTGAGAACGACATTGTAGTTCAGGAAATCGCGGGGATCCTTGGTACGGGCAGCGCCGGAATTGTCCAGCACCCTCAGGAGAGGAGTGAACCGCCCAGCTTCCTGCTGCCAGTTGTAAATCAACGATCGCGGCACGACGACCAACGAAGGTCCGGCCTCTGCCACGCGCCGCTGCTCCAACAAGGCAAGGACCTGCGCAGTCTTACCAACTCCCATGTCATCGGCCAAACATCCGCCCCAACCATAGGCGTTGAGAAAATTGAGCCAAGCCAGCCCTTCGCGCTGATAGTGTCGCAGTTCCCCATGAAAGTGCTCCGGTTGCTCGGCCGGCTCCATTCCCTGGAACCCGCGGAGGCGCTCTCGCGCCTGCTGGAACTCCGCGTCCACCTGAACGTCGCGCTCCGCCAGGAAGACATCGAGGATACCCGCCTGCGCCCGGGAATAGCGCACGTGATCTTCTTCTGTTTCGCCCATTCGCAGCAGTGGCCCGAACTTCTGCAAGAACTCATCCGGCAGCAAACCGAAGGTGCCGTCGTCCAAGCGGAGCATGGTCTCCCCTTTGCGCAGCGCCTGCAGCAAGACCGGCAGGCCCACCGTGGTCGACCCATACTGCACCGATCCATGCAGCTCAAACCAGTCGATACCGGAGGTGACTTGCATGTCGAACGATGAGGCGGTCTGGAAGATCTTGCCTTCCGCCTCCACATGCCAGCCGGCTTTCAACATGTCTCCAACCGCGGAAGGAAGCCGTTTCTCACTCAACTCCCAGGCGGGATCAGGTGGCCCGTAGGCATCCTGGTTGCGCATCATGCCGATCTGCTCCATGCGCTCCAGGACCGTATTTTCGAATGATTTATCACGCCGGATGAAGCGCCGCCCCACTGCATCGAAGAAGCCACTTTCCGCATGATCCCAGGGGAAGGAGACGGCGCCGTAATCGAAATAGAGCTCGGCGCGCAGCGAATTCGTCTCCGCGGCATACACCTTGGGGTTGCGGCCGATGCGCACAGTGGGACGCGGAGCGGTGTTCACATCCTCGTAGCGCATATCCTCCGGCCAGTCGATCTGCGGCAGTTTGGGCCCCTTGAGTACCTCAACCTGGAATTGCACGGCGTCTTTTGCCGGGAATGGAATCGCGCCCTCTCTGCGCAAAGCGATCAGCCAGTGAAATGCGCTTGCCGGCTCGAACCGCGAGAGCCGGTTGTGGGCCAGCAGCAAGCCGTCGGAGAACAGGAGGTTGGGCACTCGCACGTCCATCTTCTGGTCATCACGCAGCAAGACACCATTCAAGGAGTATTGAGGCCCATCGCGATGAATCACGGCGCGGAACTCCCAGGGTGGGAGCGGGTCCCATTCGAGACGCTGCATCCGGTCGGGCTGTTCGCGGTATTCCCGCCGGAGCATACATCGCCCCGTTTCGAGAATATCGCGCAGGGTCGGCAATCCCAACGGCAAGGCAAGCGCGAACGAGGTGGGCATGAAATCCATGCCGCCCATGAAGGAATAGGTGGAGGGAGTGGCTCCCGCGAGCGCAGCGAGGATGCGGCGATCACGCTCGTCTGGGATGTCGGCAATCTGCTTGCGCAGCAGCTTCAGTTCCTTCAGCTTGCCGTGCTTGCCGGATTTGCCGAGGTCGCGCACTTCCACTTTGAAGGAGAAACTGGCGCCAACGCCGCCTCCCACCGTGCTTGGATCCACGATGAAGAACACTTCGCGTTGATCCGGCCATGGCTCGGGTTCGCCGAAGGGGCGCACGGCGCCTTGCTGGTGAATGTTCGCGAGAGCCTGCTTCCACTTGGCGGGCGCCTCTTTCTTCACAGCGGAAAGCTCAGGCACCTCCCAATCCTCAATAATCCGCGCGGGCCTGTCTGGGGACGACGCATCCAGGTAGTTGCGATCCACCGACGCAAGCAGGGTAGCCCAGATGTGTTTGCAGGGACCCTCCGATTCAAAATAGGGGCAGGTGCAGTTGACTCGCACGACTTCGCTACTGCGCTGAAGCGAAACCTCGTACTTGTGGCTGCCCTTCACCAGAGCTTCCACGCTGGAGGGATTACCGGAAACGATCTTTACATTGCCACCGCGATAAATCCAATCGCCGCGCTGACGCACGACAGAGGGGAAGGACCGGGCGACGTCACTGAGCAACGCCATGGGGCTACCGGCGATCCTCCAAATGCAGCATCGTCATTGGCTCATCTTCCTGGCCACCGGCGGCTTTACGGCGCAGTGAACGCATCAGGAACACCATGATGCCCGCGCCGATAGCGAGCAGAATCAGCACGCCCGAAAGCTGGACGATAGCGAGAATGAGGTCGCCTGCATTCTCTACCGTGGTGCCCGGTTTCGGCTGGTCGATGGTAACCTGCGCCTTGTAGTTCACCAGGGACAGCACGCGTTGCGCGTCATCCGCGTTCCCCGCACCGGCAACAATAGCCAGCAGTGGACCGCTGCGTTTGACCAGCGCCCCTGCCACCTTTTGAAACTCCTGTTGGCGCTCTCGCGCCATTGGATTGCTGGGGTAATAGAAAACCGCCATTTCCACTGGACCCGCCGATCCTTTGAACTGGGCGACAATCGCCTCCGGTCCAAAGTGGAAGCCGACGGCCGATGGGCTGAGCTTGCCGTAAAACCTGGCCAATGATGCCGGACCGTTGATGAATCTATCGGTGCCGGTGATCAGCCCTTCCTTGGGAACATACTCGAGCACGGGCGGCAAGGAAGATTGATCCAGCTTCGGCAACTGGAAGAGGAAGATCTTCAATTCATCGAGCGAAGGCATACCGCCTTCAAACCGGATGACGTAGTTGCCGTGCGTCATCAGCACGATGTCTTTCCACTGCGCCGCGAATTTCGAGTAGTACATCGCGTCGGCGTTACCTGGCTTCGAATCGGCAGACCGCAGCCAGCGGAACGCAGCCTGCGCTCCGGTGGGATCGTTCATTCGCCATGCCGTGGCCGTGAATTTATGCGCGCCCTCGTATTTTGCGGTTTCCGCTTCGCTGAGCCCGTATTCGCGCCACACATCCGTGTCTTCGAGTTTTGGCGTCTCCACCGCGCCGCGTTTCGTGGTGCCGAGATCGTCCGTCAGCAGCGCACCTTGCGCCACCCACGCCAAACCCAGTAGAACTAGGTGCCGCAGCATTTCTTGTACTTCTTCCCGCTGCCACAAGGACAGGGATCGTTACGTCCGACCTTGGCATTGCGCACCGGAGCCGCGGTTGTCGTCGAATCACCGCCGACAAACTGCAATTGCTCCAGTTCGCGATCCTTCTTGCGCACGATGTTGCGCGTCAGATCCTGCACGCTCGCTTTGGCGGCAGCAGCCATCGCCTCGCGCTGCGCGGTGTCATCGTCTTCCTCTTCCTCTTCGTCGTCATCTTCCCGGAAGGGCATCACGGGAGCGTCGGAGGAGATCTGGAAAAAGAACAGATAGCGGATCGTCTCGTCTTCGATGCGATCCATCAGCTCATTGAACAGCGTGAAGGATTCCTTCTTGTATTCGACCAGAGGATCTTTTTGACCGTATCCGCGGAGCCCGATGCCTTCCTTCAGGTGGTCCATCGACAGCAGGTGATCTTTCCATTGCTGGTCGATCACATGCAGCATCATGATGCGTTCGGTCTCGCGCATCACGGGTTCGCCAACCAGGCTTTCCTTTTCGTTGTAGCGCTGATTGAGTTTTTCGAAGATGTATTCTTCCATCTCCGCGCGGCTCAATTGCGAAACCTCATGCTGCGGAATACGGACACCGAACTGCGTCAGAACGTCGTTTTCAAGCCCAATGAAATCCCACTGTCCAGGGTTCACGTTGTCCGGGCACCGCGTGTCGACAAAGGAAGAAATGATGCCACGCACGATCTCCAGAATGCGATCCCGCTGGCTCTCCCCGCTCAGCAGCGAATTGCGCATGCCGTAAACGGCCTGGCGCTGCTTGTTCATCACATCGTCGTATTCCAGCAGGTGCTTACGGGCGGCGAAGTTCTGCGCTTCCACCGCTTTCTGCGCCGCGGCAATGCGCTTGGTGATCATCCTGGACTCGATCGGCACGTCTTCTTCCATGCCGAGCCGCAGCATCAGATTCTGAATACGCTCGCCGCCGAAGATGCGCAACAGGTCGTCCTGCAACGAGAGATAGAAACGGCTGCTACCGGGGTCGCCCTGACGTCCTGCGCGTCCGCGAAGCTGGTTGTCGATACGACGCGATTCGTGGCGTTCGGTGCCGACGATATGCAGTCCGCCGGCGTTTACCACTTCGGCGTGTTCGGCCTCGCATTGCTGCTTGTACTTCACGAACACTTCTTCCCACTGCGCCCGTGGAACCCGATAGAAGCTGTCCTGATGCTGGAAGTAAATCCATGCTTCCGTGTTCACGTAGGATGCCTGCTCGGCGGGGATGTTCTCCGCCATATTCTGGCGCAGACAGGCTTCCTTGGTCATGAACTCCGGATTGCCGCCCAGCAGAATGTCTGTACCACGGCCAGCCATATTGGTGGAGACGGTTACGATGCCTTTGCGGCCCGCCTGTGCCACCAGGTTTGCTTCGCGTTCGTGGTTTTTGGCGTTGAGCACTTCATGCCGCACACCCATTCTCTTCAGGATGCCGGAGAGTTTTTCGGACTTCTCTACGGAAATGGTACCGACCAGAACAGGCTGGCCCCGCTCCTGGCACTCTTTGATCTCTTTGGCGGCGTTGCGGAATTTCTCTTCTTCGGTACGATACACGATGTCCATCCCGTCCTTGCGGACCATGGGACGGTTGGTCGGGGTGACGAGAACATCGAGGTTGTATGTTTTGCCGAATTCCGCAGCTTCTGTCTCGGCGGTTCCGGTCATGCCGGACAGCTTTTTGTACAAGCGGAAGTAGTTCTGGAACGTGATGGTGGCGAGAGTCTGATTCTCGCGCTCGATCTTCACCGCTTCCTTAGCCTCGATGGCCTGGTGCAATCCGTCGGACCAGCGGCGGCCCGGCATGATACGTCCAGTGTACTCATCGACGATTACGACTTCGCCATCGCGCACCAGGTAGTCTTTGTCGCGGTGGAACAGAACGTGGGCGCGCAAGCCCTGCTGCACGTGGTGGTTCAGCTCAATGTTGGCGGCATCGTAGAGATTGGTTACATTCAGCAGCCGCTCCACTTTGAGCACGCCTTCTTCCGTCAGCGCCACGGAACGGTGCTTTTCATCCACCGTGTAATCGCCGGTCGTGTACTTTTCGCCGGGCTCCTTGCCTTCGATCACCTCGCCGCGTACCAGCTTCGGAATGATGCCGTTCACCCGGTAATACTTATCCGTCGATTCTTCCGACGGACCGGAGATGATGAGCGGGGTGCGGGCTTCGTCGATGAGGATCGAGTCCACTTCATCGACGATGGCGTAATGGTGCGGGCGCTGGACACAGTCCGCCAAGCGGAACTTCATGTTGTCCCGAAGGTAGTCGAACCCGTACTCGTTGTTTGTTCCGTAAGTGATATCGCAGCGGTAGGATTCCTGGCGTTCGCGGTCATCCAGTTCGTGCACGATGATGCCGACCGTCATGCCGAGGAATTTGTAGATTTTGCCCATCCACTCGGCGTCGCGTTTGGCGAGGTAGTCATTGACGGTGACGACGTGGACACCCTTGCCTTCGAGGGCATTGAGGTAGCTGGGTAATGTCGCAACCAGGGTCTTGCCTTCACCAGTGCGCATCTCGGCGATCTTGCCATGGTGCAGGATCATGCCGCCCATCAACTGCACGTCGAAGTGCCGCATGTTGAGCGTGCGGCGGCCGGCTTCGCGCACGACGGCGAAAGCTTCAATCAACAGGTCGTCGAGAGTAGCACCTTGCGCCAGGCGCTCCTTAAAAGCAATGGTTTTTGCGGCCAGATCGGCATCCGAAAGCTGTCGCATGGAAGATTCCAGCTCATTGATGGCCGTAACCATCGGCAGAATCTTCTTGATTTCACGCTCGTTTTTAGTGCCAAAGATCTTGGCCAGAAGGGTGTCTAGCATACCCAGGGGTTCATTTCTATCTTACCGCATGCACCCCCGGAGGGTTACGTAGACCCAGGTTTTCACTTCAAAGCTGGATCTGCCGGTAGTCGATCTTGTTCCAGTCGAACACGCCGAGACCGAGGGCGCCGGCGATCTCCACGTGTTCCGGTTGGCGATGAACGAAGGTGCTGAACTTGTCCGGTCCGTCTTCCATCAGCTTCTTCATGCCGGCCGCGACTCGCTTCTCGTCGATCTTGCGCCACCCGACGTGGTCGACAGCCACGGGGTCAGTGGCGAAATAGATGGTGTGGTTGTCCCAGATGAACTGCGGACGCGCGCTGGGGCCTCCGTTGTACACACCTTTCACTCCGTCCAGAATATGCAGAACAACCTTGTTGCGAATCACCGGCATCTGCACAATCGCCGGGATGAACGAGTTGCACGAGTTCATTGTGATTGAGGCGTGAGATCGAGCCACATTGTTCACGAATCCGTGCGACATATTCTTCAGCGCCAGGGTGACCCCAGCCGATTGATGCTCCTTCAACACACAAAGGTTGATGACTTTGTCTACCTGCTGGGTGATGAACTTCGAGGCGAACGATTTCCGCGCTCTCTCGTCCTTGTCGTAGCCAGGGCGGGTCAGCGGCAATTCCACATAGTGATCGCGATCGTACCCCTCGATGTCGAGTTGAACTTCCTCATAGTCCTCGACGGCATGCGAAATCCGGTTTCCGTCACGAACCCAGCGGTTGAATCCGGCATTCAGGAATTGGCGGCGGTAGCGATCGTAGATGACGATGTCTTTGGCGGCAACACCGGCCAGCGCCAGCCCATCGAGAATCTGGTGCAACACGGTCACGTCGCTGATCACCCGGGGAGCACCCACCGGGTTCACTTTGATACCGACGCGGTCTCCCTTCTGGAAGAACAACCGCCAGCTTTCGGCCCAATCGGCTCCAGTCAATTCCTTCATCCCTCGCTGCATCATGGGCCCAATGGCTTCGGCATTGTACTTACCCGAAATGAGGGATCTTTTGTCCTCCACGCCGATGACGCGCCCTGGAAACAGCCCGGGCATTCCCAGTTTGCTCGAGTCGGTTTTCGAATTCACCTGTGCCGAGGCTGCGAATCCCTTCAGCATGGGGATCGCGGCAGCGGACTGTAAGAGCCGGCGTCGTGTGCAAGGCATATCTGCCACTATACAGCGAGACGATTCGCACCGGTGCGCCACTACTGTTTCAGTGCGATTCGATGAAGCCATCAAGGAGATCCTGCAATCGACGCACCTGCGGCTGTTGGAACATCTATCCGGTTCTACCGTTCGAAACTGGTTGAATGTGGAACTGCCCCAGACGCGGATGCGCCGCATCGACCTGCTGGCTGACCTTGCCAACGGGCAGTTATTCCATCTGGAGCTCCAAACCCGCAATGATCCGAGTATTGGCCGCCGCCTGCTGGAATACCGGCTGTTGATTGAGGACGCTCTGCACCGGGAGCCGGAGCAAATGGTTCTTTACGTTGGATGGGAACCGCTTCGCATGCCTAACGCGCTCGACCGGCGGAATCTTCACTTTGAGTATTCCCTCGTGGATATCCGTGATCTGGACCCGAAAGACCTGGCCAGCAGTGATCGAATGGAAGACCGCATCCTGTCCATCCTTTTTGGACGCGCCGATGCGAAACCTGCTGCAATCGCAATTCTCCATGAGATCAGTCACATGAAGCATCCGGAGCGGGGCGACGCGCTGGCCAAGCTACTGGTGACCTCCGGTTTACGACAACTCCAAGACGATCTACACTATGAGGTAGCAAACATGCCGTTGCTCAGCGACATTCTGGAGAACCCCTTCCTGCAGGATTGGTTCAAGCAGGGAGAAGCGAAAGGCAAGGCGGAAGGCAACGCCGAAGGCCGTGCAGCAGAGGCTATTCGATTCACCATCCACCTGCTGGAACGCCGCTTTGGCACTCTTCCGGACTGGGCTACTGCCAAGATCCGTGAGACCCCAACCGAAACGCTGGAGAAAGCCATCGACCACATACTCGACGCTCCTACGCTCGAAGCAGCGCTCGCGTTCCCCCCGATACCGCAATAAGCTTCTGAACACGCGGGGCTTTCTGATACCCTGAAAGGTGTATCCCAACCTCTACGATATCGACCCGGGCGCCGATGCCCCCGAAATCGTACGCATGATCGTCGAGATCCCGAAAAATTCTCCGAACAAGTACGAATACGATAGTGCCCTAGGTCTCTTTCGCATGGACCGTGCACTCTACTCTCCGCTGCACTACCCCGGCGACTACGGCTTCATCCCCGGCACCTTGGCAGAGGACCACGACCCGATGGACGTACTCTGCCTTGTGACAGAGCCTACCTTCACCGGCTGCCTGCTGGAAGTGCGGCCCGTGGGCATTCTGCATATGGAAGACAGCGCCGAAGGTGACCAGAAGGTGCTGGCTGTACCGCGGAGGGATCCTCGCTACGATCAGGTCCACACCATGGATCAGATCTCGACTCACATCCGCCGCGAGATCGAGCACTTTTTCACCATCTACAAGGAACTGGAAGGCAAAGTCACACGGCTGCAAGGCTGGGGCGGCCCCGCCGACGCGCGCCGTGCCATCGTCGAATCGCGCCGCCGCTACCTGGAATCCAAAGGCACACCCGAGCCAATCAGCGAGTAGGCCCTCATGCGGCTGATCATCGACACTGATCCCGGCATTGATGATGCATTGGCACTGCTGTATGCGCTCCACTCCCCTGGTGCTCATATCGAAGCAATCACCACGGTTGCCGGCAACGTGGATCTCATCAAGACCACCCGCAATGCCCACCATATTCTGCGCCACGCGGGGATGCCCAGTCCACCACCGATATTCCAGGGCTGTTCGTCGCCACTGCGCCGGCAGCCAGTCTATGCAGAGCATGTCCACGGAGAGGATGGGCTGGCAGGCCAGTGGGATGGCATCGAGCAACCGCAACAGGGCGGGGCTGTCGATGCCATCTTACGAATCGCCCAACAGAATCCAGGGGAAGTTACTTTACTCGCTCTCGGCCCGCTGACCAACGTCGCCACGGCACTGCTCGCTGATCGAAATGCCTTCACCAAGCTGAAGGAAGTGGTCATCATGGGAGGCGCTGTTCAACCGCCGGGCAACATCACGCCCCTCGCCGAATTTAACTTCCACGCCGATCCGCATGCCGCCAAAGAGGTACTGCGTTCCCCGATTCCACTGACCATCGTTCCCCTTGATCTCACGCGCCGGGCGATGCTGCGCAAAGAGACGCTCGAGACCTGGCTTGCGGATCGAACCGACCCCAGAGCCCGATTCGTCACCGCTCTGTGCCATCGCTACTTCCACTTCTACTCCGCCATCGACGGCGGTGAATATTGCTTTCTCCATGACCCTCTGGCCACTGCCATCGCGCTCGATCCGGCACTCACCCAAACCGAGCGTGTGCGCATCGAGATAGAGACGGAGGGCCAAATGGCGGCAGGTATGGTGGTGCGCGACCTGCGCCCTCACCGGGAAACAGGCTGCATGGTGAACGTCACCACCGTGTGCGACATGGATGAGTTCTTTCGCCGATTCGAGGAACGTGTGGTCAGGCTGCCGGACGCAGACTTCGCAGAATCATATCCAGTGATGACTCGATGAGCCGTTCCTTCGGCACCCAGGGAAAATGCGGATCACCGCAGTTCAAAATCATCAACGACGTGGTTCCGTGGATGAACGTCCATACCACCTGGCTGGTCGTCTCAAGGTCCTCAAACTGCAAATCTCCGGAAAGCCTGCACCGCTCCAGCGCTCGCCGCAGATGATCGAAAGTCTCCAGCCCGACCTGATTCGTCTCCCGAAAGTCTTCGTTCTCTTGCTGCGCGGAATGATCGATTGGCGTGCAAAACGTCAACAGATAGTGATTCGGATGCTGTAACCCAAAATCGATATATGAGCGCAGCCCTTTGCGCAAGGCGAGGACGGCATCTCCACCTTCCTGCTCAATGCAGTCCAGTTGCGCCTTCAGGTTGCTGAACGTCTCCCAACAGAGGCTGGAAAAAAGGTCTGTTTTATCCTTAAAGTAAAGATAGATGGTGGCTGGTGAGTACTCGATCCGGTCCGCGATCTTCCTCACCGATACATTCGCAAACCCCTCTTCAACAAAGAGTTGTCCTGCTGCATCAAGAATCTTCTGACGCAGTTCTTCTTTCTCGCGAGCCCTGCGTTCTGTAACTCCCATGGTACTTCTGAATTTACAGAACACCGTTCAGTTTGTCAACGCATGCCTACTCATCAGCAGTGAATCTAGCATCACCCTCTCGAGATGCGCGTATAATGCCACCATGCACCGGCGATCATTCCTGCTGTCCACTCTTCCCATCGCTCTGCGCGCAGCAGAGCAGGATTTCCCCAAAACCGTCCCTGCATACGAGCAGCCGCTTTTCTCACTTCACAAGCAATTCTCAACTCCCGTGAGGATCGCTTCCGTCGACTATCTTCGAAACGGCAAATCCACCTTCGTCCGCGCCACATCCACCGATGGAGTCGCCGGCATCGTCCGGACGAAAGAGATTGAGGACTTCACACCCATTCTCATCAAGCGAGTTATACCTTTCTTCACAGGCAAGGACGCACGCGACCTCGAAACCCTGATCGATGAGATTTATATCAAACACTACAAGTGGGCAGGTCAGCCTTTCTGGTCGCCGGTCGCAGCCGTTGAGCAAGCCATTTGGGATATGCTCGGCCGAACCGCGAAGAAGCCTGTTGCCGAGCTGATGGGCGGCATGATTCGCAAACAGATTCCCGTCTATCTCTCCGGCTCCGGCCGCGAAACCACTGCTGCAGAAGAAGTGGATGTGTATGTCCGCGGTGTCCAGGAAACCGGCACGAAAGCGGTGAAATTTAAGATCGGCGGTCGCATGAGCCGCAACCTCGACGCCTATCCCGGGCGCACGAAGACGATGGTCGAACTTGCCCGCAAACGGCTCGGCGACAGCGTGGTCCTCTACGCCGACGCCAACGGAAGCTACGACGCCAGGCACGGCATCGAAGTGGGCAAAATGCTCGAAGGCCTCGGCTTCAAATTCTTCGAAGAACCCTGCCCGTGGGAAGAGGTGAGCGAGACCAAGCGTGTTGCCGACGCGCTCAACATGCAGGTCGCCGGCGGCGAGCAGGAATCGTCGCTATGGAAAGTACAGGACATGATTGAGCGCCGGGTGGTCGACATCATTCAGCCGGACCTGAACTACAGCGGTGGACTCATCCGCGCCTCCCGCATCGCCCGTATGGCTCGCCTGGCCAAGATGACCATCGTCCCGCACAACACCCAAACAGATGCCGCCGCCTGCAAGATACTTCAATTCGCGGCAGCGACGCCCAACATCGGCGTGCACATGGAATTTCCACACCGTGGCAAATCGGCTCCGGTCTCCTGGTACTCGCCCAATTTCGTCATCCGCAACGGTCACGTCGACGTGCCCACAACACCCGGACTTGGCGTTGAATTTGACCCAGCCTACATCGCCAAATGCGAAAAGGTCACGGCCTGAAGCGCAGTGGCGCGGGCCTCCAGGCCGGCGCGTAACTAATTCTTCTGATTCTTCAACCACGCATCATAGGAGTGCTTCTTCCCACCCGTGTACTCGATCGTGTCGAAGAACGCTTCATTCCCTAGGGCCCGCGGATCCTCTTCCTGGCGCAGCATGGTCATCATCCGGTCACGCAATTCTCGTTTCGTCTGCGCATACTTCGGAACAGCGGCCAGGTTCTGGATGCAATCCGGATCCGCCTGCACGTCGTACAGTTCCTCGGCCGGGCGTTTCCCGAATGCCATCCGGTAATACTCATCGAAGCTCGCAATCATCAGAGTCTTCGTCGGGCTATCATCCACGTTGCGATATCCCGTCTCCGGATTCCCAGCCGGCCAGCTATCCGGAACGAAGTTCCGCACGTAGAGAAACTGCGGCGTCCGGATCGCCCGCACTGGATAGCCCGCGTCATTCGGCCGCCCAAGATCATGACGCTCTTTGCCCACCAGCATCACATTGCGCGAAGCATCCACCGTGCCGGACTTCGAAGATTTCAACACGTCCAGAAAGCTCTTGCCCGTAATAGTGCCGGCCTTGGGGACACCGGCGGCCTCCAGGAACGTTGGGGCAAAATCTCGCACATTGATGAAGTCATCCACCTTCCGTCCGGCAGGAACATTCTTCCCCCACCGCACTGCCAACGGAATGTGGAACCCATGCTCGTAAATCTGCCCCTTCACGCGCGGGAAAGGCTGCCCGTGATCCGAAGTCACCACCACCAGTGTGTTGTCCAACTCCCCAATCTCTTCCAGTTTCTGCAACGCCCGTCCAATGTGGGCATCACCCCATTCCACTTCCAGCGCGTAGTCCAGCATGTCACTGCGCACCGTACGGTTGTCCGGAAAATACTTCGGCAGTGTCACGTCCTTGGGATTCCGCCCGGCACGAATCCCGGATCCATCTTCATATCTGCGATGAGGCTCCGTGAAGCCCATCCAGAAACAGAACGGCTTGTCCTTCGGCCGCTGCTCGAGAAACGCATTGAAATTGCCGGCATAGTCCAGATTCCCGATCCCGTCATACGGAGGCTTGTTCGTCAGCTTGCGGAACTCCGGCCCCGCGGGATTACGCTTCCAGCCCGTCGACTGGTAGTCCCCCGGGCCCCAGCCCTTCCCTGTTAGCCCCACTGCATACCCCGCCTTCTCCAACAAATCCGGATACACCGCGAATTCATTCGGAAAGATGCTGAAGTGGCTCACCGCCTCTTTCAACTGCCACGTGTTCCGGCCCGTGAGAATCGACGCCCGGCAGGGGCTGCATTTGGGATTCGAGGTGAAGCAGTTGGTGAACAACACTCCTTCGCGAGCCACCCGGTCAAAGTGCGGAGTCTTGATCCACGTACAGCCATACGCCCCGGCGTGTCCGTGCGACCAGTCGTCGAAAATGATGAACAAAATATTCGGGCGCCGTGCAGGCTGGGCCGTCAGCGAAGAGGCAGCCATGCCTGCCGCTGCGCGCAGAAAGTTTCTCCGGGTAGAACGCATACACCAAGCAAGATATCACCTTCGTGACACAAATCTGACACAACCCGGTCTGATTCCACGCACGGCATCGCTACAATCGGAAGTGTCATGGTCCGCCCCGGCCAATGGCTGAAACCACCGCGCACGCTGCTCGTCTATCTATTCGCGCTGACGCTGGTTTCCATTTCCGCTCTAGGGTGGTTCGGGTGGCGTCTCTTCGATCAGGAACGCCTCGTGGAATCGCAGCGCTCGCAGGAGCGCACGGAGCAAATTGCCGATCGCGTCGCGGCCACGCTCCGTGGCACACTGGCGGAAACCGGCGATCGCCTGGGCGTGTGGTTGGATGCTCCGGACGAACCGGTCCCCGTCCCCAACGGCGTGCTCCTGCTGGTACGCGACGGCCAGTTGACACTCTCGTCTCATCTCCGGCTGCTCTACTCACCTATCCCTTCTCCACTCCCCGAAGCCGACCCGGCGCTGTACGCCGAAGCGGAGATGTTCGAATTCCAACAATCGCAACCGCACGAAGCCCTGCTCACCTACGAACGGCTTGCCGCCTCTTCCGACCCGGCCATTCGCGCCGGCGCTAGCATTCGCGCAGCCCGCGTCCTGCGCACCCTGCAGCGCGGGAGCGAAGCCCATCAGGCATACGCGAGGCTCGCGGCGATCCATAACGCCAAGGTCGCCGGGGCTCCTGCTGACCTTGTCGCGCGTCACGCTCTCATCGGTTCCGCCGCCGATGCCACTCGCCTTCGCAACGATCTCGCCAACGGCAAATGGCAGCTCACCCGAGGCCAATTCGCTTTCTACTGGAATGACACGCAACGCCTATTGAAAAGTCAGGAGCCGCCGCCAGCGGAGCCGCTGCTTCTTACCCAGGCCGTCATGCGCATCTGGGACGATCACGCCCGCAACGCCGACCCGCGCGGCCAGGAAACAGTCTGGATCGAAACGCAGCCGTATTTCATTCTGTGGCGTGGCACTCCGGAACGCAGGGCGATTCTGCTTGCGCCGCCTGCCTCGATTCTCAGCCCCGCCTTCACTTCGCTCGACGCACACTACGCGGTTGTCGACAATGCCGGCCGCCTCCTTGCCGGCGAGAAGCCGCCATCCACTCGCGCCGCCATCCGGACTGCTACCGAACACCAACTTCCCTGGACCATCTACATCGCGCCTTCGCAATCCATGGCGCAGCTTCTCTCATTCCAGCAGCGCTTCATTCTCCTCGGCCTTGCGGTCATGGTGGTATTCCTGATTCTCGGCACTTACTTCATCGCCCGGGCCATTCGCCGCGAAGCCGACCTTCTTCGCATGCAGTCCGATTTCGTCTCCGCCGTTTCCCACGAATTTCGCTCCCCGCTCACCACCATGCGGCAACTTTCCGAGATCCTCGCGTTAGGCCGTGTGCCTTCCGAAGAGCGCCGCCAGCTTTACTACGAAACCATGGTGAAGGAAACATCGCGGCTGCAACGCGTGGTGGAAGCGCTGCTCAACTTCGGACGCATGGAAGCCGGAGCGCGCCGCTATCACTTCCAGGAACTGGATGCCGCGGCCCTCGTACGCCGCGTCGTCGCGGAATTCGAGCAGCAGTCCGCCACGGCAGGACTCTGCATGGAACTCGACGGGCCCTCCGAAGCCTGCACCATCGACGCCGATCCCGATGCCATCAGCGTCGCGCTTCGTAACCTGCTCGACAACGCCATCAAGTATTCTCCCGACCGTCCTACCGTATGGGTGGAGTGGAGCCATGTGCAGCGCTTCATCGCGATCAAAGTGAAAGACTGCGGACTCGGCGTTGCCGACCACGAGAAGAAGGCCATTTTCCGCAAGTTCGTCCGCGGCACGGCCGCCACCGCGAGCAATGCCAAAGGCTCCGGTGTGGGCCTGGCCATGGTTCGCCATATCGTCGCCGCGCATGGTGGCGAAGTCACGCTAGAAAGCAAATCCGGGCAAGGGAGCACCTTCACCATCCTCCTGCCCGCCGTGGAGAAATCATGACCCGTATCCTCATCGCGGAAGACGAACCCGGCATCGCCCTTGGCCTTGAAGACGATCTCAAGATGGAGGGCTACGAGGTAGAGGTGGTCACAGACGGCCTATGCGCCAGCCGCCGCGCCACTGAGTCGCATTACGATCTCATCCTTCTCGACGTCATGCTTCCCGGCAAAGACGGCTTTGAAGTCTGCCGCGAACTCCGCCGCCGCGGCCTCCAAACGCCCATCCTCATCCTCACTGCGCGCACTCTCGAAGCGGAAAAGGTGATGGGCCTCGAACTCGGTGCCGACGACTATGTGACCAAACCATTCGGTACGCGGGAACTCCGCGCCCGCATCAAGGCTCTGCTCCGGCGCAGCCGCAATGCCGAATCTCCCGCCTCGTATTGCTTCGGCGATGTGGAGGTCGATTTTGAACGCGGCGAGCTCCGCCGCCATGGCACGCCCGTTGAACTCACTCCCATCGAGTTCAAGCTGCTGGGCCACTTCATCCGCTCTCGAGGCCGCGTCCTTTCCCGCGATCAGTTGCTCGCCGGCGCCTGGTCCAACGAAACCTTCGCGTCAGACCGTGTGGTGGACAACCACATTGCCAACCTTCGCAAGAAGATTGAGCCCGACCCGGCCAATCCCAAATATCTCGTCAACCTGCGCGGACTGGGGTACCGTTTCGATGGCTGAAATCTTACGCAAATCTGACTCTTCTCGCGCCGGATCCGGTATCTGTCTGCTTATCCTGTTCTCGATGAGCATCGCCACTGCCGCAATCGCGCCTCATGAAGAGGAGTTGGAAGCCGCGATCCACCAGGAAATCGTTCTGGGAGATCTGACCGCGGCCATGCGCATCTACCAATCCATCGCCGCCGATCCCAAGGCATCGAAGCCCAGCGTGGCCCGCGCGCTATTCCAAACGGGCCAGTGCCTGGAGAAATCCGGCCGCCGCGCGGAAGCACGCGCCACTTATGAGCGCATCGTCAAGGATTTCGACGAGCGCATCGCCGGAGCCGCCCTCGCCAAAGCGCGTCTCGCCAACTGGGACAACTCGATTCCCGGCCCGCTCAATCTGCGTTTCGATCAAGGCACGCCTGGCAAGCTCCCACCCGCGTGGTTCGTCCCTGCCCTTCCCAACGAAGCCGACCAGTGGGCACAGATCACACACACCGGTTGCCGCACGGAGCGTAGTTGTGCTGTGGTTCTCATCCCGCAGAACGCTCCTGTGCCCGTTGGCAATCTGATGCAGAGTTTCAGCGCCAAGGCCTATCGCGGCAAGACCGTACGTCTTCGCGCGTGGCTTCGGCTGGAAGCCGCCGACCCTGGCGACCGGGCCCAGATGTGGCTCGGCGTCGACCGCGCCAAGGAACAAAAGGGATTTTTTGACAACATGAGTGACCGCCCTGTCCGCTCCGCGGAGTGGACCCGGTGCGAAATCGTCACTCGTGTCGATAACGACGCCACTGTCCTCAAATTCGGCGTTATGTCCATCGGCAAAGGCCGCGTCTGGATCGACGGCGTCAGCTTCGAAACCATCCGCTAACTCATCCGCACAGAAAGGTCCGCCATGCACTTACTCTACGTGTCTCTGCTCGCGCTTCTGGCCGCCCAGCAACAGTACAAAGAAGGCGAATACCAGCTCTATTCCGAAGTCACCAGACAATACGCCGCGGGCGACTACGCGAAGACTCTCGCGGCCCTCGACACATGGTCCGCCAAAATCCCCACCACCGATTACGCCAACAACCGGCGCATTCTCTACGTGCAAGCCTACTTCGCCGCACAACAACCCGCCAAAGCCATTGAGGCCGCTACCGATCTTCTGCAAGGCGATCCTGCCAAGTCATTCCCCGCCGCCGCCGACCGCCTCAGAATCCTCTACATGGTGGTTGCGGCCATCAAGCAACTTCCCGAACCCACACCTGCGCAACAATCCACGGCCCGCGAAGCCGCGAAACAACTCACTGCCATGGATCAGCCTCCGCAAGGCCTGTCCGCGGCGGACTGGCAGCGTGCCCGCAACGATCTGCACGCCGCGGCCACCTCCGCCGATCTCTACATTGCGCTTCTCCCCGTGGCCCAAGCCATGAAAGCCAACGATTGCGCCGCAGCCGAAACCCACGTCCGTAAAGCCCTCGATGCGCATCCCAACAGTGTCCAAGCCGCTTGGTATCAAGGCTCGGCGCTGCTCTGCATCGCCCGCCAGAAACCCGAGCGCACTTCCGAAGCCATCTACGCGTTCGCCCGCGCTGCGGCCCTTGATCCCGTCAAAGGCATGGTGGATCCCAAATGGCAGCAAAGCAACGTTGCGCCTTATCTGGACAAACTATACGGCCAGTATCACGGCAAAGATCCGGAAGGCCTTGTCCAACTCAAACAGCTAGCCGCGCAAAACGTGGCACCACCGGCCGGATTCCACATCCCATCCGCGGCAGAGTTGGCCCATCAGAAACAGGCGGATTTCGAAAGCCGCAACCCTGAACTTGCGCTCTGGAAAAGGATCCACGACGCACTCACCGCTGCCAATGGAGAACAGTATTTCGAAGGCGATCTCAAGAACTCGGAACTGCCGCCACTCCGCGGGACACTGCTTAACGCCACGCCTGCTTGCAACGCCACGGAACTGCAAATCGCCGTAGAAGGCGCCGAGCCACAAATCGCCCTCAAACTGGAAAAGCCGGTGAAGGGCAAAGTGGAAACGGGCGGTTCAATCCGCTGGCAAGGGGTCGCCACCGCTTTCCGCGCAACGCCGTTCCTTCTCACTATGGAGACGGAGCCCGCCAAAATCGATGGTCTCCAGACCACACCCTGCGTGCCCGCACGCAAGAAAAAATAGGCAGGCTAATCTTCCTGCTGCGATTTCGCCACTTGCAACACAGCAAGGAAGGCTTCCTGCGGAATCTCCACGCGCCCCACGCGCTTCATCCGCCGCTTGCCTTCCTTCTGCTTTTCGAGCAGCTTTTTCTTACGCGTAATATCGCCGCCGTAGCACTTCGCCAGCACGTTCTTGCGCACAGCGGGAATGTTCTCGCGAGCCACAATCTTGCTCCCGATGGCCGCCTGTAGCGCGACCTCAAACATCTGGCGCGGAATCAGCTTCCGCAGCCTTTCAATCAGCGCCTTGCCGCGATCGTAAGCGAAATCCTTGTGCACGATCATGGACAGTGCATCCACCGGATCGCCCGCCACCAGCACATCCAAGCGCACCATCGGCGATATTCTGTGCCCCGCCAGGTGGTAATCGAGGGAAGCATACCCGCGTGATGCCGACTTCAGCCGGTCATAGAAATCCAAGACGATTTCATTCAGCGGCAGTTCGTAATTCAACATGACACGGCCGCCGCCGATGTACTCAAACTTCTTCTGCGATCCGCGTTTCTCTTCGAGCAGCTTCAAGATCTCGCCGACATATTCCTCGCGCGTAATCACCGACGCGTCGATGATCGGCTCCTCAATGTGCTTGATCTCCGCCGGGGACGGCCAACGCGTCGGGTTGTCCACCTCCACCATATCCCCATCCAATTTGGTCACCCGGTAGCGCACACCCGGAGCCGTCGTAATCAGGTCGATATTAAACTCGCGCTCCAACCGCTCCTGTACGATTTCCAGATGCAACAGGCCCAGAAAGCCACAGCGGAATCCGAAGCCCAAAGCCACCGAATTCTCCGGCTCGAAGTTGAATGCGCTATCGTTCAACCGCAGCTTTTCTAATGCATCCCGCAACAGCCCATGCTCATGCGACTCCACCGGGTACAAGCCCGCGAACACCATCGGCTTGATCTCTTCAAACCCCGGTAGCGCTTCGGCATTCTGGTCCGATGCATCGCAGATGGTATCGCCGATCTTCGCATCCGAAACTGTTTTGATGTTGGCGTAGACGAAGCCTACTTCTCCTGCTGAAAGCTCCTGGAGAGGAATCGGCTTCGGCGACTGGTAGCCCAGCGCTTCCACATCATAGATCGTATTCGTCGACATCAGCCGGATGCGCTGGCCGACTTTGATCCGCCCATCAATCACACGGAACAGAATGATCACGCCGCGGTAGGTATCGAACCAGCTGTCGAAAATCAGTGCCCGCAGCGGCTTCTCGGGGTCCCCCTTGGGCGGAGGCACCCGTGCCACTACGGCTTCCAGTACGTCTTGAATTCCCACGCCCTGCTTCGCGCTAGCCAGAATCGCGTCGGAGGCATCCAGCCCGATCACCTGCTCAATCTGCTCCTTGATCCGGTCCGGTTCGGCCGACGGCAGATCGATCTTGTTGATCACGGGAATCAGGTCCAGGTTGTGATGCAGCGCCAGGTAGGTATTGGCCAGCGTCTGCGCTTCCACACCTTGCGAGGCATCCACCACCAGCAACGCGCCTTCGCACGCCTGCAGGCTACGCGACACTTCGTAGCTGAAGTCCACGTGCCCCGGAGTGTCGATCAGGTTGAGCTGATAGAGATTGCCGTCCTCGGCCTTGTAATTGAGCCGCACAGCATGCGCCTTGATGGTGATGCCGCGCTCGCGCTCCAGGTCCATGGAGTCCAGGACCTGCTCCATCATTTCGCGCTGGCTCAGCGCTGCGGTTGCTTCCAATAGACGGTCTGCCAGCGTCGACTTGCCGTGGTCGATATGGGCAATGATAGAGAAATTGCGGATGAACGACGGATCCATGGGGTAGAATGAAGGTGTAACTTTTCATTATCCCACATGCCCATTACGAAGATCGAAGGGAATCTGGAAGCGCGCGGATTGCGCTTCGCCATCGTGGTGACACGGTTTAACAGCATCATCACGGACCGCCTCGCTGCAGGCGCAGTCGATGCTCTCAAACGCACGGGCTGTGCCGAAGACGACATCACCATGGTTTACGTCCCCGGCTCGTGGGAACTTCCCATCGTCACGCGGGAACTGGCCGAATCCAAAAAGTACGACGGCGTCATTGCGCTCGGTGCGGTCATCCGTGGTGATACACCCCACTTCGATTACGTCGCGGGAGAAGCCGCCAAGGGGCTCGGCCAGGTCGCCTCGCAGTGCAGCGTGCCTATCGCCTTCGGCGTCCTCACCACCAATACCGTGGAACAGGCCATCGACCGCGCCGGCGCCAAGAGCGGCAACAAGGGCTTCGACGCGGCCATGACTGCCGTTGAAATGGCAAACCTCATGCGCAAACTGCGCGGCAAGTAGTTCCTGTCATGCCGTCCCGTCACCGTTCCCGTCAACGCGCCCTTCAGATCCTGTTTCAATTGGACCTCCGCAAGCTCTCCGCCTGGGACGCCCTCGATAACTTCTACGATTCTCTTCACTCGAGCGAACATGAGTTGGAGGACGAAGCCGAAGCCCGTCCGCCCCGTGACGAGTTCATGGAAACCCTGGTGAGAGGAACTTCAGCCGAAGCTGGAGCCATTGACGAGAAGATCAGCGCGCATTCCGCCCACTGGCGAATGGAGCGCATGCCTGCCGTCGATCGGAATATCTTACGGCTTGCGGTGTACGAGATGATGCACCAAGGTACGCCCGCCGCGGTTGTCATCGACGAAGCCCTGGAACTGGCCCGGCGCTTCTCCGGGGAAGAGTCCGTCGGTTTTATCAACGGTGTTCTGGACGCCGTACGCCGCGACCTCGGCCATGAGCGCAACACGGCTTCCGGCGCTACCGGCTAATGCCGTGTACCGCGTCATCACCTGGGAAGCCGCCTACTGCTTTTCGCTGACTTTGGTTGGCTTCGCAGTCCGCCGCGGTCTTTGCCGGCCAAACCCTGACGCCGCAAACCGGCCCCAGCAAGCACATCCAGTCGCTCGTCTCAGTCTACCTTTCCGCCGGCGCGGCGCCTGTCTTCGTTGCCTTCGCGACGCCCAACAACGGCATTTCTTTTACATCCCGTACGATCAGAGGTTCAGGGCCGTCTCAGCGCAGATCATCATAGCCACATTGTTGATCGGTGTCTCTGCCATCCTCGACGCTGCATCCTGCATCGCTCATGCGGCAGCGCTTCGATTCACCATCCCGCAACTCGTCAGCGAAGCACTTCTCGACGATAACCTCTCCGTCCTGCTCGGCATGATCTCCGGCTCAGACCCGGCCGCCATCTTCGCGCTGCAATTCGGCAAACAGACATCGTCTCGTGCAGCCATTCTTTGGACCGGGATTTTCGGTATGTGGCTGCCAATGATCCTGAGCGTGTCCTTGATGTCCTTCGCCAAGGTTTTCGGCGCCCGTATCTACTGGAGGCCATCCTTGCCCATCGACGAGGCCTACGCGTACGCGTTCACAGTCTCATTCCCGGACATCCCGTGGCTCCTCCTGTTGTTTGATCTTCGCACTGCAACTACCGCCGCTTAGTCTTTACGCCGCCGTCCGCACGTGGCTCTGGTCGATCGTCCTAATCCCAATCCTGTTCATCGCAGGAACGGGAATCATGTGCTCAAAGCCGCGGTAAATCCTCCACTTTTAGATCCACTTCAAACTTTGTCACTAACCCCGCACTCACGTCCTGCGGCACAAACCGGTACAGCAATACTCCATTCCGTTCCACCGAAATCCGGTACCGGTCCGGGGGCAAATCCACAGCCCCAAAGAACCCCGTCCCATCCGTGGTTACGACTCGTTCCCCATCCCGTCCCGTGTCCGACGCAATACGCACCGTCAGCCCATCCGCGAAATCCTGCGCGCCCTCAATGCGCACCTCCCCCATCAGGTGGCCCGCCACGGGCGCCGTTAACCACGGTAGTTTTGGCACCTCCGACTTTGCTCCAAAGAATGCTCCTACCGCCTGATAGAACTCCGCATTGGGCTCGGTCGGGGCGCCTGCAGTCTCCAGATTCGTCGTCGCGTAGCTATAGAAACTCACCCCCAAAGCGCGGTTGCCTGCCGCCGATGGCAGGAGCGCGCGCTTCAATTGCTCCATTGAGTCCGCAATCGGGTTCAAGTAAACGGCGGGGCCGATCAATACCGCCCGCTTGTACTGCCGGTCTTTCTCAAACTCGATCCAGCGGTCATAAAACGAAGCGTTCGTTCGCTCGCGGAAGTAGTTCATGGGAATCGCCAAGTCCAGAATTCCTTCCTGTAGCCACGACATCCAATCCTGAAAGACTGTCACATACGCATCTGTCCCGCGAAAGGCCGCATCCGTCAAGGGTCCGTTCCCCCAGGTGATCAACGCTGCGCTCACCTTCACGGAAGGTTTGATCGCATGAGCCCGCAGATAGATCTGCCGCATCAAGCTGGTCACCTGCCGCCTGCGAAACTCCGAAAACTGCGCGTCATTCCGGGCAGGCACCACCGCTCGATTCTCCTGCCTCAAGAACCGCTCCAGCGCCTTCCAGTTGTACCCGTAGGAGGCGTCTTCGGGATACCGGATGTAGTCGAGGTGGACACCATCGACCTCGTACTTTTCCAACGGCTCCAGGATGACCCGAGCCAGATAGCGCATCGCGTCCGGGTGGCCCGGATCAATCGATGCCCCTACGGCGCCGGTTGAGCTCACCGTCCACCAGCGTTCCTGGGGAGGCGCGTTAGGGCCGTGCTGGTAGTACAGATGGTTTGGATCTCGCGGTGGCGCGATCGTCGACGGCCACACCGGATAGACGACGGCCCACGCGTGCACCTCGATCCCCACCGCGTGCGCCCTCTCAATCAGATACGCCAAAGGGTCGAACCCCGGCGTGACGGCCGCATCCTGCGCAGGCGGCTCGATGGCGCTCCGATAATACACGTCGGCCCGGCGCCGCGTCTGCACAAACAGCGCATTGGCCCGGGCCGTAGTCAGGTTGTCCACTAGTTGATCAATCTCCGCAGGAGTCTTGTACCCGGCGTGGAACGCATCGGCCCAAAACGCACGATACTCCTGCGCCTGCGCCAGCGTGGCGGCGAACAACAAAAAGAAGATTGGCATACCCGTTGCGATCAATACTCTTCGTTGTACCGCAATGCGGACGCAGGCGCGAACTCTAGAGGGATTCCAACAACTAGTGCAGGTCCGGCAAAATCAGGAAAGCAAACGGCGAGCCTCCGCCCTTGGCATCCACTGCTATCACCGTGCGGACTTGCCCAGCGCCCAGCGGCAAACGTCCGCTGTCGATCGCCACAGTCTTTGTTCCGGCTACTGCCACACGAGCCTGATAGGTTCCCGCCGGCACCTCCAGGTAATCCGATACTGCCTTAAACGGCACCCCGGCTAGCGTGGCGGCCGACAGCACACCATATGGAGCCGTTGCGTATATATCCACTGTTGGCGCACTCGGAGCAGCATGAATCGCACGGATCCGTACCGCACCCGCCGTTGGTTCGATGTTGTTATCTGCAATCAGCAGCAGTTCCAGGTTTGCCACCTTACCTACCGCAATCGCCGTGAAATCATTGCCAGCCGACAACTCGGGATTCGCGCGCAGTACCGTGTTCTCTGTGCCGCTCACATTCACTCGGATGTCATATCGCCCCGCCGGCACGGACAGATAATCGGAATAGCCCAAAAACGGCACGCCTTCCAGGACCTTCGCCCCATTCACCAGCACATCCACCGCTGGAGCGTCCGGCGACCCGTGCACCACACGAATCCGCGCATTCTGCGCCATCAGCGATCCCGCCATCGCCACGCACACTAAGAGTAGCTTCTTCACTCGGTTCTCCTTGTTGTTGAGATCAGGGGATGTGGCGCCGGTCAGCGCCACTAAAGAGGAAGATGAAGGAATGTTGACAAAGTTGTAGAAAATCGCAAATAGTCTATTTCGACTCAATCCGGTACAAATGAGTCCGCGTCCTCAGATAGAACGCTTTCCCTGCAATCGCCGGTGACGCGAGAAACCCATCGTCCAACTTGTTCTCCGCGAGGACCTCAAACGTTCGCCCGGGCTTCAACACTGTGGTCTTTCCATCCTCGCTGAAGAACCACAGCTTGCCATCCGCATAGAGCGGCGAAGCCGAATACTCGCCGCCAATCCGCTGCTGCCACACCTGCTCGCCCGTCTTCGCATCCACCGCGCTTGCCACCCCTGCATCACCAATCATATAGATCAAGTCATCCACCAGCAGAATCGACGGCTTGTTAGGCACGCTGCGCTTCACCCGCCACGCCACGTGCGAATCCGTGATGAGTCCATTGCCGCCCGTTTTCACCGCCAGCAGTTGTCCCGCCGAAAACCCCGACGGAAAGAAGATCATTCCATGCCCAATCACCGGACGTGTACTGGCTGAATGCTGCCCTCGTTCCTCCACACGCCATAGTTCCTTGCCGGTCATCGGGTCATATCCATAGGCCGCCTTCGCGCCGAGACTGATCATCTCCCAGCGCCCATTCAACCGCTCTACCTGAGGTGTGGCAAACGCCTTCCGCAGATCCCCATCCGCAGCCGGCTTCCCGTTCTTGTCCAGATCCTGCCAGTCAATGGACCGGTCGGTCTTCCACACCGTCTTCCCCGTCTTCTTGTCGAGCGCCATCACGAACTGTTTGTCACTGCCATCGAAATGCATCAACAGCAGGTTGCGAAAGATCACCGGCGAGGACCCGGCGCCGCGAAAGTGATTGCACTCAATATCCCGCCGCTCCCAAACCACCTTGAAGGTCTTGGTGTCGATCGCCGCGGTTCCCGCCGACCCGAACGTGATGTAGACCCGCCCTTCCTCGATTGCGGCGGTCGGTGAAGCAGCAGTATTGAACGCATGGATAAATTGCGGCGCCGCTACGTCGAACAGTTTCCAATCCTTGAGAATTTTCCCCGTATCGCGGTCGACGCAGATTACGTAGAGTTCTTTTGCATCTTTGCTCGCTGACGTCAGCCAGATCTGCTTCCCCCAAACCACAGGCGACGACCAACCCCGATCGTGAATCGGAGTTTTCCACACCACGTTTTTCGCTTCGCTCCACTCCAGCGGCAACCCCTTCGCATCCGAATGTCCGGTCCCATCCGGTCCGCGAAACTGGGGCCAGTTCTCCGCGGAAAACAGAGAACCCGCCAGCACTGTCATCAACACAAGCATCTTCATAAGCCTTCCCAGGATTATCTCACCGCAACACTACATCCCAAACCTTCGCTTTTCGAGCCTTTCCTCCAGGCCCTTCCACAGACAGGGTCACCACGTACTCCCCGCCCTTGTCGTACACGTGCTGCGGATGACGCTCTGTTGAGCTCTTCCCATCCCCGAAGTCCCACTTCCAAGAGGTGATCTCCCCATAGGACCGGTCTTCGAACGCCACCAGACGCCTCCCCATATCCACCACCTGGAATGACCACTCGGCCTCAATCGCCTTCCGCAACGAGGGCTCGACCGGCATCAAGCGGAACGCCACCAGGTCCGAAGCATTTCCATACATGGATGTTTTATGCGACAGGTTCCAAAAACCCCGATATTTCGGCGACTTGTCATCGTCGTAATCCAACACGGACCACGACAATCCGATCACCTTGTTCTCGACAAACTTTGACTCCACCGATCGTGCTGGCCCTTCATAGGCCGCGTAGTCGAATGCCGTGATGTAGAATTCCAGCGTCAGCTTTCCGCTCTGGCCATGCCGGAAGTTGTACTTGTAAGCGGCATTCGCATAAGGCAACTCCCGAATCCACGGCTGGCATCCCCACACCATCGTCCAATCCTTTCCCTCCGCGGGAGTGAAGATGTGATAGTTCTGCGCATGCACCCCGTGAAAGCTGAAGTGGGCCTCATTCACGGGAAGCCCGTTCGGGTGCATCTGCTTGATGAATGGCCCGCCCGACAGATCCCCATCCACCACCACCTCGAAAATGTCGTTATGCAGATCGTTGCTCTTGAAATCCCAATAGTTGTCTGACGCCTCATATAGGAAATAGAGCCGGTTCATCCCCTTGACCCAGCCCACTTTCACCTTCACATCCAGATCTTCCTTCTTCCACACGGTTCCGTTCACCGTGTCCTTCAACTGATCAGCCCCGATTGCGTACGACTCCGGCACCATCGCCCAATCGTCGACATTCCCATCGATCCGTGGAATCTGGTTCGCCGGAAACTGGAACACCTTAAACTCCACACCCGGCCGCTCCAAAGCGAACCCGCCACTCACGGCCAGCAGAAAAATCAGTGCGAAGGACATCCCAGTAGCATAACGCCGCGAAAACTTGAAAGAATAGGGAGCGATGCATCCGTTGCTTCGCACACTGCTTGCCACAAGTGTCTGGGTACCGGCGTTCGCCGCCGCGCCAAACTTCGCCACTGATGTCTACCCTGTCCTCATGCGAGCCAATTGCACCGGCTGCCACAACGACAATGGAGTCGCCTCGGCCACTCGCCTCCGCTTCCCAGAGGAGAAGCCCACGCCCGAAGTTCTGACTCCGTTTGGCAACTCGCTGGCCATCTTCGTCGATCGCAATGCTCCACAAAAATCGCTGCTACTGCTGAAACCCACCGGAGCCATGCCCCATGCGGGCGGCAAACGCATCGAACCCGGCACAGCGGATGAGGCCACGTTAAAAGCCTGGGTGGATTATCTCGCCAGTGCGCCCCCTGAATCACTCATTACGACGAGGCCTGCCGACATCTACAAATCCACGGGCCCCATAATCCGCCGCCTTACCCACGCCCAATACAACAACACCATCCGCGATCTGCTCAACGATCAGTCGCGAGTGGCCGATCAGTTTCCGCCCGAGGATTACGTCAACGGGTTCCGCAACCAGTACCTCGCGCAGAACACCTCGCCCTTGCTCGCCGAGGCATACGCCGCAGCGGCCGAAAAGCTAGCCAAGAAAGCATTCCTCGGGGGCGATTCGCAACACCTGATCCCGTGCACAGCGAAATCCTTCAGCGACGCGGTCTGCCGTGACAAGTTCCTCACTACTTTCGGACGCCGCGCTTTTCGCCGCCCGCTGCAGCCCCACGAACTCGCTCGCTATCAGAAACTCTTCACGGCCGAGGCCACAGAATCGAAGCAATTCCTCGCCGGAGCGCAAGTGGTGCTCGAAGTCATGCTCCAGTCGCCCAACTTCCTGATGCGCACTGAGAACGGCCTTGACCCTGTGCAGCGCCCATATGAAATTGCAGGGAAGCTCTCGTACTTCCTGTGGAACTCCATGCCCGACGACGCGCTGCTCAACGCGGCCGCATCCGGCGAACTGAACACAGCCGCCGGTTTGGAGCGACAGGCCCGCCGTCTGCTTCAATCGGCCAAAGCCAAGGAATCTGTCGACGAATTCCTCCTCGAATGGCTCCGGCTCGATCGCCTCCAGGGCACTGTCCGCGACCGCCGTCTCTATTCGATGTTCACTCCCGAACTCACCCTCGCCATGGCCGAAGAGACTCGCCGGCTGGCCGCGCACCTGATTTGGTCGAAGGGCAACTTCATGGAGTTCTTCTCGGCATCCTACAGTTTCCTGAATGCCGATCTCGCCAAGCTCTACAAGCTACCGGAGCCTAAAGAGGAATATGGCCGCGTCAGCTTGCCGACCGAATCCGAACGGGCCGGCGTGCTTTCGCAGGCCAGCTTCCTCACGATGACCAGCAAGCCCGCCGAAACATCGCCCACTTCGCGAGGCCTGTTCGTTCGCGAGCAGTTCCTCTGCCAGGACGTCCCGCAACCTCCCCCCGGTGTAAACGCCAACCTCCCTCCGGTGACACGTGAAAAACCTATGACCCAGCGCGAGCGCCTCGGCGTCCACCTAAGCAACCCCAGTTGCGCGAGTTGCCACACGCTCATCGACCCCATCGGGCTCGCCTTTGAAAAATTCGATGCTATTGGCGGCTATCGCCCCAAGATGAAGCTCACGATCTTTCCTGGCCGGGCCGAAAAAAACACCGAGGCGAAGAATGTTGAGCTCGACATCGATACCAAGGGCAATGTCGCCGGCCTCCCCAATGCCCAATTCACCACCCCCCGTGAACTTGGTATGATTCTGGCAGATAGTCCGGCGTGTCAGCAGTGTGTTGCCAAGCAACTTTTCCGCTACATGGCCGGGCGCCACGAGGGCCGTCCCGACAAGGTCGTGATCGGGCGTGCATTCGAGGATTTCCAGAAATCTGGGTTTCAATTTACTGAGTTGATGGTGTCCCTTACCAAGTGGAGCACTTATCCGCCGCAGAAGGTGAACTGACGATGGCATTCGTACACACGAAGGACCGCTCGCTCTCTCGCCGCCTCTTTCTACGAGGCGTCACCACGAACCTCGCGCTGCCTCCACTGGTGGCGATGTTCAACTCCAACGGTACGGCCTACGCCGCTACCAACGCGAAGCCGGTGAACCGCTTCGTCCTGTGGTTCAACGGCAATGGCATTGTTGAGCGATACTGGATCCCGACTGAAACGGGCAGTGACTTCGTGATGACGCCCTGCCTCTCGCCGCTCGCTCCCTTCCGCAACGACATCCACATTGTGACGGGGCTCGACAACCCCGCGGCGCGCCTTCCCGGTCCGGGCAACGATCATCACCGTTCCATGAGCGCCCTTATGACCGGCACCCAGTTCACCGGCCGCGGCGCTGGTGGAGCCTCCATTGACCAGCACGTGGCGGCCAAGGTGGGTGGCGATTCCCGTTTCCGTTCGATCCAAGTCGGCGTTTCGCAGGAGTCTTTCGGCGAGAGCGTGCAGCGCAACATGAGTTGGGCCGGTTTCGACCGCGCCCTTCCGCCGGAGATGCTGCCGCACAAGTTGTTCGATCGTCTCTTCGGAGCGCGCGACCTCGGGTGGGTCAATCGCAAGAAATCCGTACTCGACGCGGTTCAGGAAGATGCGGCCGCGCTTCGCAAGTCGCTTGGGAACGAGGATCGCACGCGTCTCGAAGAGCATCTCTCCAGCGTCCGCGATGTCGAACGTTCCATCGCCAGCTTGCCGCCCAACTATCGCAAGGTGGATCCACCCGAATTCGACGGGGATATGAAGGATTGGCCGCGTATCGCCAAGTTGCAAAGCGAGCTTCTGGTGCACGCCTTCGCATCCGGCCAGACGCGAGTTGCCAGCTACATGCTGACGAAGTGTCAGGGACTGACGCGCTTCCCCTGGCTCGGCTATACCGCCGCGCGCCACCATGACTACACTCACCGCGACGGGAAGGCCCCGGGTGCGGACACGCTTGACGGGCAGCGCATCATGCGCGACATCTGCCGCTGGCATGTGGAGGAATTCGCCTGGCTTCTCGGCCGGTTGAAAGCGACCCCCGAAGGCGACAGTAACTTGCTGGATCGCACTTCACTGGTGTTTGTGCATGAGCATGCCGAAGCCAACGATCATAAGAACAACGGATTGAGCGTGATCATTGCGGGCCGCGCGGGCGGCCTTGTGACCGGCCATCATACGCGCACCACGGGCACTATCGGCGACCTGTATATGGCTGTCGCCAACAAAGCCATGGGCACGGGAATGAAAGAATTTCCCAGCGCGCGCAAGGAACTCAGCGGGCTGTTCGCCTAACCTACGTTCATTCACACTAGTCCGGCCAAAGCTGCGCCCGGGACGGCGCGCGGCTCAGACGAATGTCCCTTTGGCCACCTCTTTATTGAGGGCGTCGATCATGGCTAAGCGAATCGAACTGTAGCGATTGATGATGAGCATCACTTCTTCGGGCCAGTCGGCGAAGGGGTTAAGCGGATCGACTTTCCGCTTGGCCGGTTTTGCGGGCTGAGCAGGGGTTTCCGGCTGAGGTTGCGCCACTTTCAGGTTGGAAGTGGAACCGAATTGTTCGGTAGGGAAGTTATAGGGTGACATGGGGCAGCTCCGAGAGAGAATATGCGACGGAAGTGAGCAGTAATACGATAATGATGGCGATTTTCTGCAAAGGGTTGGGGCCGCTGGGTTCGAATCGTTCATTTTGTGCAGGTGTTACTGGTTGCGGTACGGGTTCGGCGGCTGGTTGAGCCGGAGTCTCGGGTTCGAACCGTTCGTTTTGCGTGTTGGAGGGAAATTGCTCTTCCTGTGCGTGAAGGTCCTCGATGGCGGGAATGGGCTGGTTGCGGCGATGCTTGGCGAGATTGCGATAGGTGCGTGAGAAGAGGCGTTCCTGGCGGTCGAGGTGTTTGTCGAGAGTTTCGAGGTAGTGGCCGCTGTGACGGTAGGCCAGTGCCTGGAGATGATCGGGGCAGAGATTAGGGCCGAACTTTTCGATGAATTCCGCTTGATGTTCGGTAATGGAGAGATTGATTTCCGCGGAGTGGGCGTTTTCGAGGCGGCGGATCTTCCAGCGGGCGTGGATCATGGTGTCGACGAGATCGGCTTCGAACTGGTCCTGGGGCTGAAAGAGGTCGTGGTAGATGCCGGCAAGTTCCTGGAAGATTTCCCTGGATTCGGTTTCGAGCACAACTCTGGTCGCAAACATTCCATGGGTGGTGCGATTGATGGCGGAACGGGCTTTGCCTTCAGGCGTAACGCTGCCTCGGCTACGCGATCCGTTGACGCGTGATTGTTCACTACGAGTAAGGGGCATGAGATTTTCCTCTGGTTCGAGTGTAGAGGACGGAAAGACGTGCGGCGGGTGTTTGGTGGGTTTCGCCGTGAAGAATGGATTGATAATTCAGGGGTTGTTATTTTAAATATTTTTTGTTACCGGCGTGAACAACAATATTCGGGGGAATCTTTTTCGCCACAGATGAACACAGATAAACACCGATATTCAAGGAGAGCTGGTGTCCCCCTTCGGGCCTTCTGGCGATATAGAATGACGCCATGCTCTCCCGTCGCGCAGCCCTTTCCCTACTCACGGCAGCCACCGCCGCCCCATCCGTCCTTCGAGCCCAGCGCAAACCCGGCGACAAACCCAACCTTCTCTTCATCTGGACCGACCAGCAGCGCGCCGACACCATGGCCGCTTACGGCAACACTCGTTTTCACGTCCCCACGATGAATCGCCTCGCCAGTGAAAGCATCGTCTTTGATCGCGCCTACGTTACCCAACCCGTTTGTACCCCCAGCCGCTCCTCTGTCATGACCGGACTCTGGCCGCACACCAACGGCTGCGTGCACAACAACATTCGCCTCACGACCGAAGCGAAGACGCTCCCCGAAGTCCTGCAGGACGCCAGCTACCGCACTGGCTACTTCGGCAAATGGCACCTGGGTGACGAAGTCTTCCCTCAACGCGGCTTCGAAGAGTGGGCCGCCATCGAAGACGGCATTTATCAGTCGTACTACAGCGAGGGCCGCGACAAAACCGCCCGCAGCGCGTATCATCACTTCCTCATCCGCCAGGGCTACACGCCGGACTCCAAACAAGGCTTCAGCCGCAAGTCCATCACCAAGTTCCCTATCGAGCATTCGAAGCCGTCGTTCCTCGCCCAGGAAGCTTCGCGCTTCATCATGAAGCACCGTGCCGAGCCCTGGCTCCTCTACGTCAACTTCCTGGAACCCCACACCCCCTTCGGCTCAGCACTCGACGATCTCCACACGGAAGAGGAAGCCCGTCTCCCCGACAACTTCGACAAAGTCCCCGATGGCGGCGACTGCGCGTGGTACGAAAAGCGGCGTCAAGGATTCCATCAGCCCAAGACCGAAGGCTTCGACATGTCCAAACGCGAAGGCTGGCAACGCGCTTCGCGCAACTACGCAGGTCTCTGCTCGCTTGTCGATCAAGCCCTCGCCCGGATCCTCTGGGCGCTTGAAGCCAGCGGCCAGGCAGAAAACACAATCATCGTCTACACGTCCGATCACGGCGAGATGATGGGCTCTCACGGACTGCTCACCAAGTCCGTCATGTACGAAGAGTCCGTGCGCATCCCGTACCTCATCCGCGTGCCGTTCAAAAATCAGAAGCCGATGCGTGTGACCAACCCCATCAGCCACATTGATACCCTTCCCACTGTGCTCGATCTGCTGGGGCGTAAAGAATGCTGCGGCCAGCAAGGCGAAAGCCTCACCGGCTACTTCACCGGCAAACGCAAACCGTCGGATGTCTTCATTGAATGGAACACCTCCGGCGCCAACGGTGAAGATGGCGGCCCTTCCGCCCGCACCGTCATCACCCCGGACGGCTACAAACTTGTGCTCCACGATAAAGACAAAAACATTCTCTTTCACCGCGCCAAGGACCCACTCGAACTCGCCAATCTCTACAGCCGTCCGGAACATGCGGCGAAGACAAAGGAACTTAGGTCAAAGATCGACACCTGGCAGAAGCGCAACAAGGATAAACTGGAACTTCCCGTTTAACCATGCAACGCCGCACCCTCCTCAAAGCCGCCGCCCCGGCCATTATCCGAGCCCGGATGGGCGCCGCCGGTGATCGCCCCAACATCCTTTGGATCATCGCCGAAGATATCGGCCCCTGGTTCAGTTGCTACGGCCACAATATCGTCCAAACACCCAACCTGGACAAACTCGCCGCTTCCGGTGTCCGCTACACGCGAGCCTTCACCACTGCCCCTGTCTGTTCCGCCAGCCGCTCCGCCTTCAACGTCGGCTTGTATCAAATCCACACCGGCACACACAATCACCGCAGCCACCGCAAGGACGGATTCACGCTGCCGCCCCACGCCCGCCTGATCAATGACCGCATGCGCGACGCGGGCTACTTCACCTGTAACATTCGCCAATATGCCCCCGGCATGCAAGGCAGCGGCAAAACCGATTACAACTTCACCACGAACAAGCCGTGGGACGGAACGCATTGGAACCAACGCAAAGCGGGGCAGCCCTTCTACGCGCAGATTAATTTCACCGAACCCCACAAAGGGCCGGCTTTCGTGGAAGCGCGCAAGCAGAAGCAACTCGTCGATCCCGCCAAAGTCCCGCTCCCGCCCTACTTCCCCGATCACCCCACCGTGCGCGACGAAGTCGCCAACTTCTTCGACGCCATCAATCTGCTCGATAAGAAAGTCGGCGTTCTGCTGGAAACACTGGACAAAGACAAAGCCCTGGATAACACCGTCGTGTTCATGATGGGCGACAACGGCACCTGCCTCATCCGCGGGAAGCAGTGGTGCTACACCAAAGGCGTGCACGTGCCGATGATGCTCCGCTGGCCTGGCGTGACGAAACCCGGCACCGTCAACGAAGACCTGACCCTTTCTCTCGACATGACGGCGACATCGCTCATGGCCGCGGGCATCCCCATTCCCGAACAATTCCATGGCACGCCATTAGTCGGCCCCAAAGCCAAAAAGCGCGACTTCCTGTTCACGGCGCGCGACCGCTGCGACATGACCGTGGACCGCATCCGCTCCGTCCGCGACAAGCGATTCAACTTCATCCGCAACTTCATGCCCGAACGCCCGTACACGCAATACAACGAGTACATCCTCAAGTCGTACCCCACACTGACGGTCATGAAACAACTCCACGAGCAAGGCAAGCTCAACGCCACCCAGCAGCTCTTCATGGTCCCTCGCAAGCCTGACACGGAGCTCTACGACCTCCAGAACGATCCCCACGAAGTGAACAATCTCGCCGCCAAACCGGAACACCGCAAACGCGCCGCCGATATGGATCGCCGTCTCCAAGCCTGGCTAAAGGAGATGGACGACAAAGGCGCCATTGCGGAAAAACCCGAAGCCCAACAACTCTAACGTTTCAAATACCGGTTCAGCCAAAGCCACATCACGTCATAGAATTCCAACGATGTTGTGTGGACTAACTCCGGATCATGAAAGAGAGTCTTCACCCCAGGAATCCTGTCAAAGACCGCGCGGATCGTCGGCGCGGGGCACACGGCGTCGCGCCCCCCGGAACTGAGGACCGCCGGCACGCGTAATTCTCCCACCAGGGCCAAAGGGTCGAAATAATCCAACGTCGCGAGCGCCTGCGAATCGTTCTTCCCGGCCTTATCCAAAATCTGTTTCACGAGTGACCCCTGCGTCTTTGCGGCCTGGCGGAAGTCACACAAAAACGGCACATGCGCCGCAACCACCTTCACTCTGGTGTCCAACGACGCCACCGCGAGTGAAATACCGCCCCCCTGGCTCGTCCCGGCAATGCCGACTCGCCCCGCATCCACATCCTTGCGCGACACCAGATAATCAATGCCGCGGATCACGTCGGCATAGGCCAGCTGATAATACGCACCCTCAGGGCGCGCGATGCCATACGTCAGCTTCTCGCCTTCCACCGTGCGCGGAAACACTTGCAGAATCGCATACCCACGCTGGCACTCCGCGAGCATAATCCCCTGCTGCAACCCACCATACCCCGGCACAGTCACAATCGCCGGCAGAGGCCCCGAAGCCCCAATCGGCATCGCCAGCAGTGCCCTCACGCGCGCTCCGCCCAATGACCGGTACATCACCTCGTACGTCTTGTAAGGTAAAGGCTCGCGCAGATCCTTCACCGTAGCCTCCACAGGCTCCGATGCCAAGCGCTGCAGAGTATTCCGCCAAAACCCGGCTACATCCTGCGCGCACACTACGCCCGCGCACAATGCTAACGCTATCAACCTACCGTAATATCCCATCGTTCGGAGGATCCACCACTGGAGACACACCCGCCTTCTTCAGCACTTCTTCAAACGCATCCACCGTGGTGGCCGATGGCTTGAAATTTCCAAACCTGTACCCTGCTGCAATCGTCAGCGGGCGCCATCCGTAGTTGTTTTTTTGATTCCACACCTCCACCTTCGCACCGCGCGACGCAAGGTAGCGAACCACTCCCGGCAAGTTCTTATACGCCGCTCCGTGCATAGCGGTCTCGCCATTGGCGTCCACTGCATTGATGTCGTTGCCCAATTCGAGCGCCACCTTCACCGCTTCCACCACTTCAGCTTCCGTCCCGGCATCTTCACCAGGAGAGCGAGTCCCCAGCCCGGCAGCCACAATCAATGGCGTAGCTTTGTCGGCCGTCGGAATGAGAGGATCCGCGCCCAACTCCGCCAGCGTTCGCATCAACTCCGCATCCGCCGATCGCGCCGCCATCAAGAAGGGAGTTGCTCCGGTGGTATTCAGGCTTGTCATCCCCAAGCCCACCTTCTTCTTCATACGGGCATTCAGATTCGCACCCTTTGCCGCCATCTTCTTCACAAACTCGAGGCTGGTCATACTCCCCGAGCCAATCGGCGCCGGGTTGTTGTCCCCCAACCCCGGCTTCCGGACCACGGTCAGCACATGCAGCGCCGTGTATCCCGGCGCATCCGCATTGGGATCAGCACCGGCATCCAGCAGCGCAGCCGCAAATTCGAAGTGCGCATTCGTCACCGCCAGCAACAGCGCGCTCGTCCCATTTGCCGGGGGCCCCGTTACTCCGCCCGGCCGCGGCTGCTTCGATTCCACCATTTCATTCGCACTGGCACCTGCCTTCAACAACACGGGCAACACCGCCATCTGCCCTTCCCTGGCGGCGAATAACAAAGCCGTGAACCCCGATTTTGACCGGGCCTTCACATCCGCCTTGCCATCCAACAACGCCTGTACGGTTGATGCATGTCCCTCAGCCGCGGCCCACATCAAGGCATTCTGCCCGTAGACCATTTCCGTCGCATGCACATTCGCACCGGCGGCCAGCAGCGCCTTCACCGCACCTGTATTGCCCGCGCGAGCGGCCGTCATCAGCGCCGTCTCTCCGCCCGGCAGCACGGTGTTTGCGTCCGCCCCCGCCTTCAGCAGCATCTCCACAATGGCCGCACCGCGATTCAAACACGCGAGCGACAAGGGAGTGACTCCGTAACGATTCGCCGCCTTTGCATCCGCGCCCGCAGCCAGCAACGAACGCACCGCCGCGGCATCTTCCCGATTCGCTGCCCGGTGCAGATCCGTTGTGCCATCCCGATCCGCCGCGCAGGCGGCGAACCCCAGCACGAATACAAACGCGATGGTCCGCAGCATCAAACCGCCAAGACTTCCGGGATCCTGCCTGTGCTATCGGCAAACCGATCCAGCCGCACGCCGGCTTTATCCAGCAGGGACAAATGCAAATTCGCCAGCGGAACCGGCGTTGTATACTTCACATGCCGTCCGCCCTTCATCTTCGCTCCACCGCCCGCCACCAGGATGGGCATGTTGACATGATCATGCACATCGGGATTGCCCATGCCGCTGCCATAGAGATACATGGTGTGATCGAGCAGCGTGCCATCGCCATCCGGAGTTGCCTTCAGTTTTTGCAGCAAATAGGAGAATAGCGACACGTGGTAGGCATTGATCTTCGCCACTTTCGCCATCATTTCCTTATTCCCGCGATGATGGGTGAGCGGATGATGCGGCTCCGGCACGCCAATTTCGGGATAGGTACGATTGCTGGTCTCGCGCGCCAACTGGAATGTGACGACACGTGTCACGTCGCCCTGCAGCGCCAGCACCTGCAGATCAAACATCAGCTTCGCGTGGTCCCCATACGAAGCGGGCACGCCCATCGGGCGATCCACATCCGGAAGCTTCGAATCCGCCGCATCCGCCTCGGCCTTCTGAATCCGCCGCTCTACTTCGCGCACGGTATCGAGATACTGCGCCACGCGGGCCTGATCCGCCGGGCCAAGCCGCGTCTTCAAGCGTGCGATATCTTCGCTCACCCAATCGAGGAGGCTGGCGTTCTTTCGCAACTCCGCCCGCCGCTCCGATGCAGTGCCGCCTTCGCCAAACAGCCGCTCAAACGCGATCCGGGGATGTGCTTCCGCGGGCAGCGGCGAGGTCGGTGAAGCCCACGACAAATTGTTCTGATAGACGCACGCGTAGCCGTTGTCACACTGGCCCACTGTCGTCAGTAGATCCATCGCCAGTTCCAGTGAAGGCAGCCGTGTCTGCTTTCCCAACTGCTGCGCCGCTACCTGGTCCACAGTCGTGCCGAGGTAATAATCCGTACTCTCCGTCCACTTCGCCGTCGCCGCGCTGAGGAACCCGGCGTTCGATGTCGCATGTGTGCCGGGGTACGAATTCTTCAGCTCCATGTTCGTCAGCACCGTCACCTGCTCCACCACGGGCGCCAGCGACTGCAGCGATGGTGACAGCGACGAGAGTGTTTCACCCGGGGGTGTCCACTGCGCAATCATCGCCCCCATCGGGATATACACAAAGCCCAGCCGCCGTACAGGCTTCGCCGGAGAGGCGGCCAATGCCGTCATGGCCGGATGCATGGCATCCAGCAATGGAAGTGCGATCGTTGCGCCCGCGCCCCGCAAGAACGTGCGCCGTGGCAAAGCTTTCTTGTTGACGATCATTGCGCTCTCCTCATTTGAAAGGGTGTACTGCCGACTATACCTAGAATAAACGATGAAAACTTGTAGTCCTTCGCCCGCGCCTCCGACACAACCTTGCGTACCGCCGGTGCATCGTAATACTCCGGTCCGCGCCCCAGTCCATAGGTCATCAGCTTCTCGGTGAACGTGGTTAAGAAAGCCTCCGGATAGGCCAGCAGGGCCTTCTCCAATCCATCCACGCCGACGAACGTACGCCCATCGGGCAGGCTTCCCTGGGCATCAATCGCCACACCGTCGTCGGTGGACCGGTACCGTCCCACCGCATCGTAGTTCTCCATCGCGAAACCCACCGGATCAATCATGCTGTGACACGCCGCGCACACCGGATTTTCTCTGTGTTGCGACATTCGCTGGCGCATGGTCAACGCTTTCCCATCCTCGTGCTTTTCCTTGAGAGCGGGCACTTGCGGCGGTGGAGCAGGCGGCGGCACGCCCAGCAGGTTGTCCATAATCCACTTGCCGCGCAATACAGGCGAGGTCCGCGTCGCATAGGAGGTCACCGTCAACACACTCCCTTGCCGCAACAATCCGCCGCGCTCGCTGGCGCCATCAAACGCTACGCGCCGGAACCGGCTCCCATATACATTGGGAATCCCATAATGCTTCGCGAGCCGCTCATTGACGAACGTGTAATTCGCACGCAGCAGATCCAGCACACTCCGGTCCTCGCGCCAGATGCTCTCAAAGAACATTTCCGTCTCGCGCCGGAAAGCGCGGCGCAAGTTATCATCGAACCCCGCAAACACGCGCATGTCCGGCGATGCAGAAGACAAGTTCCGCAAGTACAACCACTGCTCGGCGAAATTCGTCACTAGCGTCGAGGCCCGCGAATCCGCCAGCATCCTTCGCACCTGCTGCTCTGTTACGCCCGGCGCACGCAGCTTGCCGGCAATCGCCAAATTCAGAAGTTCATCATCGGGGATGCTGCTCCATAAGAAGAACGACAACCGCGACGCCAATTCCAAATCGTTCACGCGATAGGCGGCACCCGAAGCCAGACCCGCCGGATCCTGCTCCACACGGAACAGAAATTCCGGACTGACCAGGACGGCTCGCAATGCCATTTCAATCCCGTTCTCAAACCCTTCCTTGCGGCCCTCGGCATAAAATTTCAGCGGAGCCTTCAAGTCCGCCTCCGTTACCGCACGACGGTAGGCCCGCCGCATTACCGTGTTTAGGATCTTTCTCACGCAAGGCAGCTCATCCGCCGTGGAAGCAGGAGTACAAACAAAGAGCCGCTGCCGGCTTGGAGTATCCCCGGGACCTGCCGCCTCATATGGCCCATTCACCGTCACGGAGTAAATCGCTGGTTGAATGCGTGGGTGCCGGTCCATATTAAAGTGGGCCTGATAAGGCTGGCGTTCCGTTTCAGGCAACGCCGATCGTTTCTTCACGAATGTGGCCGCTACCTGGTGCGGACCCGCCTTCACAAATACCCGCGCATTCATATGCTGATCGGCGATGGCGTGGTCCTTCGGCCCCATTGGAGCCTTCACCATGAAGACCTGCACTCGCTCTCCGTCAATCAGCAGCTCAACCTCATGCGTATCCTTCAACCCCTCTACATGTTCGTTTCGATCGCGCGCCAGCCGCAATTGAATCTCATAGAACGCATTCAACGGAAACGTATGCGGCACCGTCACACCGCCCCGAGTCCCAAACGGCATCTCATCGAAATGTTCTTCCTGCGTCAAATCCGCCGGCGTGTACACCGTATGTCCCGAAGGCGCCGTGACGGGCGCTCCCACCGCCAACCGGCTCACCTTTCGAGCCGCTGAGAGATACCGCTCCAACAACGTTGGCGACAAATCCGTCACCGTGACATTATCGAACCCATGGCTTGACTCATCGTTTGGCAACAGCGAGGCCACGTCCACATCCAGCGCCAACAAGTCCCGCACCGCATTGTGATACTCCGTGCGATTCATGCGGCGGAAGGAATCGGTCCGTCCCGGGTTCAACTTCGCCGCGGCATTCTGGTCCAAAGCCGTCTTCAACGAAGCAACCAAAGAGTTGTAAGTAGCCTCATCCGGCCGCGGGGCACCCGCAGGAGGCATATAGCGCGCACTCAGCTTCCGCACCACCTTTTCCCACCGTTCCGCATGCGGACCCACGTTCGACGGATCCATTCCATCCAAAGCCAATCCGGCCGTCTTGTTTTGGGCGTGGTGACAAGCGATGCAATAGCGGTTGATCAGCGCGCGAGGAGACACCTGCGCGGAGAGGGACGAAAGCAGGAAGAAAAGGACTAGCAACTTACGAACATTATATATTCTGGAAGAACAACAGGCTTCGCCGCGCGCATTTCGCCCAGCGGTAATTCTGTGCCCGCTCTTTACCGCGTATCGCCAAGTCCTCCCGCAACGAAGAGGACGTCAGCAATCTTTCGAGCCCCGCCCGTATCTCTCCCACACTCAGCGGGTCCACCAACTCCGCGTCTCCACCTGTCACCTCCGGCAGTGACGATACATTCGCCGTCAAAACCGGCACTCCGGCAGCCATCGCCTGCGCCACGGGGAACCCGAAACCTTCGTACAAGGACGGATAGGCAAAGGCCAGCGCTCCGGCCGTTAACGCAGGCAACGCCTCCTCCGCGACATATCCCAAGCGGCGGACACCTGCCGCACCCGCACTCAAACGTTTCTCTGTTTCCGGAGCCCATCCCACAGGGCCAGCAATCACTAATTCAAACTCCTGACGCATCTCCGCGCCAAGCCCTAGCCAGGCGTCCAGCAACCGGTCTAAATTCTTACGAGGCTCCACCGTGCCCACAAACAACACGTACGGCTTCTCCAAGGCCAGATCTTCTCTTATTGCCAGCACATCCTCCACCGGCACATTGAAGAACGAATCGCTCACGCCAGAATGAATTGTTTCTATCCGATCCTCGTCGATCCCTAAAAGTTCGATCGCATCTTCGCGCGTCGCATCGGACACGGCAATCAATCCCTGGGCCTTCCTCAAGATGCGCTCGGCGAAACGCTCGTCGGCAGCCACATTCGCCGCCGTATGCAGTTCCGGCATCTTCCAGCACGTCAGATCATGCACCGTGGCCGTTAGCAGCGCCTTCCGCGGCGCATGATGAATCTGATTGGAAGCGTGAAAAATATCCGCCCCCTCGATCATCGAATCCAACACACCACCGCTGAGCCGCGCCGCGTAGAGCATTGCCAGGCGAGGATAGGTGCCCCACAACGGAACCATCGAGCGGTCATGATGCAGTTCCCCGATGTCATTCAAGAACGGAAATCCGCGAATGCTTTCCTTCCCCGCAATCTGCCGCAGCGCCTTCATCCAGTAGTACGTGTAGCTCTTCACTCCCGCGCTGCGCAGCAGCAGAGAGGTCGCATCCACCGTAATCCGCATCAGCGGCTCTCCAGAGGCAGATTCGTCAAGAGGTACTTGCCTCCGCTTGCCTTCACTTCAAACAAGAACTCCTTACCCACTAACTCCACAATATGCGCCATGCGCGGCCCTTCGACAAGTAGATACCTGCGCCGCATATCCTTCCACAAGCGCGCGAAGGCGGCGTCATCCACAAAGACATTCGGAGCTCCGGGAGCATACGATCCGTACTCCAGATTGTTCACTCGCCCGTTGAGCAGCAGCGCCGTCGTGTTCGCATAAAAGAAGACCGAGGAGAATGCGTAGTACTGGTTGTCCACAATCAACTCGCCGGGGGGAGCAGCCATGAAGCTCTTCGCCAACACACGCGATCCCAAATAGGGATCGAACCGGATCAACGCCACTCGCGCCGCATGAAAGAAGAACACCATCATCAACGCCAGCGACAAATAGGCCGTCCGCAGATGCCGCGCCCTCCATCCGCCTACGCAGCCAATCAAGAACGCCACGGCCGCAATCCCCAATGGCAATCGCAGATACGCGAACGACGCTACCGTCAAATCCCCCATATGCCCCAACGACAAAGTGTAAGCCTCCGGATTCGACGTCAACGCCCGCGAGATGTCGCCTTCCGCGGGCAAGGTCCAGACCTGAATCAGAATCCCGATCACGGCGATGAAGGCCACGGAGGCCACTACTGCCACGACGCGAGTTCCCCGCCGAAGCCACGCATCTCCCGAGGCCATCGCCGATCCCAGCAACAATGCCAAAGCCGGATAGCACGGCATGGAGTAATACTCCTGCGTGGTTGAGAAGGTGAAAAACGTCAATAGAAATCCTGTCCAGCACAAGGCCAGAAGCCGCACTCTTCCGGCACGATCCACGGGACGGAACCCCAGCCTCGCCACGCCCGGCAAGTACGCGCTCCATGGAAACAGCCACAACAGATGAAACAACCAGAACGCGAGCCGGGGCACCGTATTGTAGTCCCGCGGATGCCGCATGTTCAGAAACCGGAACACATGCTCGTTGAAAAAATAGAACCAGAAGAACCCGTGATACTTGCCGGGTTCACTCTTCATCGTGAAATCGAAATAGGGCGGATTGCGCAGGGTTGCCAGCACATGCCACGGCGCCGCAATCACCAAGACAATCAGCAGCCCGCTGAAGGGGCGCAGCCGCCGCCACGCGTCCCATTTGAGCAATTGCCCCGTCACTCCCAAATACAGCAAAGCCGCTGCCACTGGAAACACAGCCGCAATCAATCCCTTGAGCAACAAGCCCGTTCCGATCGCAGCCGCCATTAGCGCGGGCCACAACGGCCCCTCTTCCTCGAACGCCCTGAGAAACGCCCACATGGCCACGGTAATCGTCAGCGTTAGAATCGCATCGGGAATCTGGATGCGGGTGAACAACCACAGCCCGATCGACGTCGCCATCACCAATCCCGAATAGGACCCTGCCTCCTCGCCAAACGCCCAGGCCGAAAACCGCATTGTGCAGTACACCAGCAAGACGACTCCCAACGCCAACGGGATCCGAGCCGCCCAATCCGCAGGCCCGAACAGCTTCATCGACACGGCCATCATCCAATAGATGAGCGGCGATTTCTCCAGGTACGCCACGCCATCCAAGCGTGCCGTCACCCAATCGCCCGACTCCAGCATGTTCCGTGCAATCTGCGCCTGCACAGCGTCTACGTCGTCCATTAATCCCGGTGGCGAAACGATACAGCCGAAGTAAATCGCAACGGCGCACGCCAGTACAATCCACCGCAAATGCCCGTTCATGCCGTCACCTTCCAGCGCTTCATCCACAGGAACAGCGTGAGCAGCCCCCAGAGGTGATACCCGAAATTTGCTTTTCGCTCGAAATGCCGTTGCATCACCGCGGACACAGCCTGCCACGAAAACACACCCGAAGCCCGCACTGCACGCTCATTCACCGTATCCGTCAGCAACGGCTTCAATGCGCCCCGGAACCACTGATGCGTGGGAATATCGAACCCTTCCTTTTTCCGCTCAATGATGGTGCGAGGGAGCTTGTCTTTCATTAAATCCCGCAACACAAACTTCAATCGTCCCCCGCGAATCTTCAGACTCTCCGGCAGCGTGGCCGCGAACTCCACGATGCGGTGATCGAGAAACGGAGGCCGTACTTCCAACGAATGGGCCATACTCATTCGATCGCACTTATACAAGATATCTTCCGGCAGATAACAAAGTTGATCCAAGTGCAGAAAGCGGTTCAGCGAGCCGGCGGTGCCGGGCGGCGCCAACTGCTCCCAATTCACCCCAGCCGTCGCCGGAGCAATCGCCTGCCGCCCAGGATCATCGAACGTGCCATTCCAATACAGATGCGCCCGCACGGGCTCGAGGAGCGATCCTTCGAGGAACCGTTTCGCTTTATACTCCAAACTGATCTTTTCATCCGAAACCGGCCACAGCCCCAGCAAGCCGAGCCCCAGCCTTCGCAACCCGGAGGGAACCCGCCGGGCCCACGCAGCATAGCCATCCGCCAAATACGTCTGGTACCCCCCAAACAGCTCATCCGCCCCTTCCCCGCTCAACGCCACGGTCACATGCTTGCGGGTCATCTGTGACAGGAACCACACGGGCAGGGCGCCCGCATCCGCGCTGGGCTCGTCGCTGAAGTACGACATTTGCTCAATCGCCCCGGCGAGATCGGCTTCCGGCCCCAAACTGAACTCATGCGGCTCGGCCCCATACACCCGAGCGATTTCGCGGAAATACGGGCTCTCATCGAACGACCGCCCGTTGAACCCAATGGAAAACGTCTTCACATGCGGCACTTCCTGCGCTGCATAATGCAGCACCGTGGATGAATCCAATCCCCCGCTTGCCCACACGCCTAGGGGCACATCGGAAAGCAGATGCTCCTTCACCGAATCCCGCAAGATCGCGTCCAACTCTTCCTTTGCCGCTTCTAACGTTTTCCGCTCATCCGATTGGAATCGCAGCGTCCAATATGGTTCGGTCCTTACGTCCCCTTCGCGCCACTCCATCCAGCACCCGGGCTGCAACTTCTCAATCCCTGCCACCAACGTAAACGGCTGCGGAACATAGTTGAGCGAAAGGTAATAGCCGAGTCCCCGCAAATCCAACCGCCGGTCCACTTCAGGATGCTCGAGAATCGTCTTCACTTCGGAGCCGAACAACACATCCCGCCCGCGCCGCAAATAGTAGAGCGGCTTGATCCCCATCCTGTCCCGCGCCAGCACCAGCCTCCGCCGCGATTCATCCCAGAGCGCGCAGGCGAACATGCCCCGCAGCCGCGCGAACGCCGCCACATCCCACTCGAGAAACGCGTGCAGTACCACCTCGGTGTCGCAATTCGTATGGAACTGATGCCCTTTGCCCTGCAACTCCGCCCGCAACGTTGCGTGATTGTATATCTCGCCGTTGAAGCAGATTACCGTGTTGCCGTCGGGCGAAGCGATGGGCTGATCCCCACCTGCGACGTCGATAATGCTCAGCCGGACAGCGCCCATCGCCACCAGCGAGCCGCGATGCACTCCCTGTTGGTCAGGCCCCCGATGGCGGATCGAAGCCGTCAGCCTTTCTACGCGCTCCGCCTGCGGGGAAAAATCCAGTGTGGTGTAGCCTGCAATGCCGCACAATGTGATGGGGTCCGTGTGTGGAAGGGTTTCCATCGTGAGGATAGCATGTTGCGCTATGCTGCTAATTGAAAGGTTCCCCGATATGCGAACGATTGTGGCGGTTTTCCTCCTCCTCGCTTTGTGGCTGGCCCCTGCCATGGCGCAGCAGCCGAAAGACGACGACCGCATCTATGACCAGGTGCGCCTCAGGCTCGTCAACCATCCGGACGTGAAAGGGGGAGCCATTGAGGTGAAGGTCACCGACGGCGTCGTGACTCTGATCGGCAAGGTGCGCACCGACAAGGGCCGGCAGAAGGCGGAAAGCCTCGCCCACAAAGTCAAAGGCGTGAAGAAGGTCATCAACGAAATCCAGGTCACCAACCTTTAGCCGCCATGTCGAAGTACGAAGTCTCCAAGACGGTCGAAGCAGTCAAGCTGAATAAGCGAACGGGGGCACCGCTCGGCCAGCACCCCATCTCACTCCCCTTCGGCGCCATCATTGAACAGTTGGAAGAATCCGGCGATTTCTTCCTCTTCACCTATATGTCGGAGCGATACCGAATGCGCAAAGACAACGTGAAAGGCGCCATCCACGCCATCCCAACCACGGTTACTGCTCCCGCCCCCAAATCCGAAAGCGAACCTGCGCCGCAGGAAACGCCCAAGCCGGCACTGGTCTTCGAAAAACTCAACTCCACGCCGGCCCTTTCGCGCGCGAGAATCCCCGGCGGGTGGCTGGTCGTTTCTCACTCCAGCGTCACCTTTGTCCCTGACCCCGATCACTCGTGGGACGGTAATTCTCTCTAAGCCACCGATGCGCCATCTCGCCGTACTTCTGATGGCCGCCTCTTCCGCCCTTGGCGCGGATTGCGCCGCAATCCCGTTGGAACTGGGAACCTTCGACGGTTCGTTTGCGGGCGCGGAATGCAAAGGCCAGGACTTCCTGCCCGACGTTTCCACCACTAACATCGCCGCTGTACGCGCACTCAACGGCTTGGCCTTCGAGGTTACGGTCCCGGAACCGGGCGGCATTTTCCATCTCCGTCTCACCACCCCCGGCGTCCTCCCGATCGCGGTGTTCGCCAACGAAAAGCTCGAAGTGCTCGCCACCGCCACGGCACAACTCGGAGCGGCCGGCGAATTTTCCGTCAGCGTCAAAGCGGGCAAGCATCGCATCCTCATTGTCCACAACAATGCCGCCGCGGCCGGCGCATTCAGCCTTTTCACGGAATTGCTGGAACGCCGCTCTTGTGACATCCCTGACGTCAATCTCGATCAGGTGGTCACAGGGGATCTCAACGCGAACGACTGCCGTTTGATCGACCTTCAAACCCCCAGCACCGGAGTGCTGCCGGTCGACGCCTACCGGATCAAAGTGGAGTCTTTCACCCTTTTCGCATTCGCCGCTGCTTCGAACACTTTTCGTCCTGTGCTGGCGCTTCTGAACGCCAAAACCGGCGCCACCGTTCACAGCGGCCAGAACACCAACAGCGGCGGCCAAGCCCAGCTCACCATCAGCCTTCCCGAAGGCGAGTATCTCCTGATCATGATTTCCGGAGGAGTCTCGCCTACCGGCACATATGCGATGCGAGCGCTGCGTGACAGTCCGCGGACGTGCAACCCCGAATCGCTCTCCCCCGGCGCATCCGTTCGCTCGGCGCTCACCAATTCCGACTGCCGCTTCCTCGACTTCGTCCCTTTCTCTGAGAACTTCTCCTTCATTCGCCCTTACACCTTCGAACTCACTGAGCGCAGCCTCTTCGCCGTCGATCAAATCTCCACTCAATTCGATTCCTACCTGGCACTGCTCCGCGAGGATAAATCGAGCATCGCCGAAGATGACGATTCCGCCGGCGCAGGAAACTCGCGTATCGCCCTCCTGCTCCGCCCCGGCAAATACACAATCCTGGCGAACTCCTACGAGGAAGGCGCCATCGGATCGTTCGAACTCCGCACCGTCGTCGCCGCCCCGCGCGAATGCGCTGTCACCGATTTCCCCCTCACCGGCGTACTAAACTCCGCAATCACCGCGGACGATTGCCGGGTCCGCGATCTGATCGAAGAGGAACCTGCCGCGAATCCGGCGAAAGCCTTCCGCTTCACGCTGGAATCGGCCATGCGCATCACCGTTGAGATATCCAGCACGGTATTTGACGCGCGCCTCCTTCTGCTGGATGCCAAAGGCAAATCGGTGCCGCTCGAATCGACGCAGATCCGCGCAGGGACCGTCCGCAGTTCCGCTCAACTGACCGCCGGCACGTATACCGTGGTCGCGTACAGCAACACCGGCACACTGGGGACCTTCACCCTCACCCCAACGCTCGCGCCCTGAGACGGACCTTCTGTCACCTCCACCCACCGGAACGCATCCACACGAGTGGAGTTAACGCAGTGAACGTCAAAATCACCTACGAAGAGAAAGTTCGATTCCGCGCCGAAGCCCGTGGGCATCAGATCGTTTGCGATCAGCCTGTGTCCAATAAGGGTGAAGACGCCGGAATGACGCCGCCCGAGTTTCTCCTCGTCTCGCTGGGCACTTGCGCCGGGTATTATGCCGTCGAATATTTGAAGACCCGCAGCCTCCCCACCGAGGGGCTAGAGGTCAACGTCGAAGCCGTGAAAGCCACCGGCCCGGCGCGCCTGGGTGAATTCCATATCACCGTTCATACTCCTGAACTTGAGCAGCGCCACCGCGATGGAGTCTTGCGCGCGGTCAAAGCCTGCCTGGTCCACAACACGCTGGCCCATCCTCCTCAAATCGCGATCGAGATCGATTCCCCCGTCGCTGCTTAGCGCAAATTCGCTAGACTCGAATTCAGTTGCTCGAAATCCAGCATGTCTCCAAACTCTACCGGCTCTATCGCCGTCCGCTGGACCGCCTGATCGAAGCTCTGCCCTTTTCCGCCGACACGCGCCACACGGATTTCTGGGCTCTCGATAACGTGTCTTTCTCTGTCGCCAAGGGCGAAATCGTGAGCGTTGTGGGTCCCAACGGGTCAGGAAAATCGACTCTCCTCCAGATCGCTGCCGGGATCCTGCAGCCTACACGGGGACGCGTGCTGCGCTCCGGCCGAGTGGCCGCGCTTCTCGAACTCGGCGCGGGCTTCAACCCCGAATTCACGGGTCGCGAAAATGTGTTCCTGTCGGGCGAGATCCTCGGTCTTTCCCGCAAGGAAATGGACCGCGCCTTCCCGCAAATCGCCGCCTTCGCCGAAATCGGCCCCTACCTCGATCGCCCCGTGAAGGAGTATTCCAGCGGCATGTACGTCCGTCTGGCCTTTTCCACCGCGATCCACGTTGATCCGGAAATCCTGATTGTCGACGAGGCCCTCTCGGTGGGCGATGCCATCTTCTCCGCCCGTTGTATCCAACGATTTGAAGAGCTCAAGGCCCGTGGCGTCACCACCTTGTTCGTTTCCCACGATCTCGGCCTGGTCAAACGCCTCTCCAACCGCGCGGTCTTTCTTCTCAATGGAAAAATCGAAATACAAGGCTCGCCTAACGATGTCGTCAATCGCTACGTCGGGCTCGTCCACGAACGCCAACGCCACGCCACGCATCTGGGGTCCTCTGCGCTCAATTGCAGCTTCCGCCACGGCGATGGCACTTCGCTCATTGAGGACATTTGCATCCTCAACCACGAGCAGCAACCAGTCTCCACGCTTGAGCCCGGCCAGCCCATCACCGTTCGCCTGAGAGCCCGCTTCCATCGTGCCTCCACGGAACCCATTGCAGGCCTGCTGATCCGCAATCGCCTGGGGATCGATGTCTATGGAACCAATACCCGAGTCGAGAACATCTCCCTTGGAGGATTCCAACCTGAAGAACTGCTAGAATTGGACTTCCAATTCGACTGTTGGCTGGTTCCCCAAGAATACACCATCACCGTTGCCATGCAGCACGCAGACGGTGCCAGTCAGGATTGGCTCGACGACGCGCTCTCGTTCACTGTGGCCGGCGCTCGGCAACTTGCTGGTGTGGTGGATTTACGGGCGCAGATCGAGTGGCGCAAAGATCGCTTGGTGTAGAGGATGATTGTACATTCTGATCCCGTTTCCGTTGCGAACGGCAGCTGTCGCAGGCAGCAAATCACCCGCCTGTCAGGAGGAGTGAACTAACCATGTCCCGTATCCCCGAAATTCAGGAATGCCTCAAAGAAAAAGGTATTCCCGCCTGGCTTTTCTACGACCATCACCTGCGCGACCCGCTCGCCTATCGCATCCTCCAGTTTGATCCACCGCGTACGCCTTCGCGCCGCTGGTTTTACCTCATCCCAGCCCGCGGGGAACCACAAGGTCTCGTCCACCGCATCGAAGCCACCATGCTCGACGCCCTCCCGGGCAAGAAAACCGCCTACTCCTCCTGGCAGACACTCCAGTCCGGTCTCCAGGAACTACTGGCCGGCTACGACACCGTAGCCATGCAGCACTCGGACCTCTGCGAGATCCCGTATGTAGCCCTTGTCGATGGGGGCATGATCGACCTGGTGCGCTCTACGCGGACAATTGTCACATCCTCCGCTGACCTCGTGCAGCATTTCGAGGCCCGCTGGTCCGCCGACCAGTTCGATTCTCACATCGAAGCCGGCAAGCGCGTCGACGCCATCCGCGGCGCAGCTTTCAGCAAGATTTCCGACGCCCTCCGCGCGAACCAGGGTATTACGGAATTCGACATCGCCGAATTCATCCGCGAGTCCTTTCAGAGCCAGGGCCTCTTTACAGACCACGGGCCCATCGTGGCGGTCAACGCCAATGCCTCCAACCCGCACTACGAACCCACGCGCGAACGCTGTGCACCGATCCGCAAAGACGACCTCGTCTTGATTGACATGTGGGCCAAACTCGATCGTCCTAACGCCGTTTACTACGACATCACCTGGACTGGCTTCTGCGGACCACGACCCTCTTCGGAAATGCTTAAAGTCTTCCATATCGTCACCGGAGCCCGGAACGCAGGTGTTCAATTCATCCAGCAAATGGTCTCGAGCGGCACATCGCTAGCGGGCTACGAAGTGGATGACGTGGTGCGCGGATTCATCCGTGACAATGGCTTTGGCGATTACTTCATTCACCGCACAGGCCACTCCATCGGCACCGACGTGCACGGCAACGGCGCCAACATGGACAACCTCGAAAGCCACGACACCCGCGAAATCATTGCCAATACCTGCTTCTCCATCGAACCAGGAGTCTACCTCACGCCCTTCGGCATCCGTTCCGAAGTGAACGTCTTCGTCGGCGAATCAAAGGCCATCGTCACTGGAGAAATCCAAGAGGCACTGCTCACGCTGTGATTCGCCTGTTGTTGTTGCTTGCCGCCGTCTCACAGTTGCCCGCCCAGCGCTTTTCGGCCTGGGAGCGCAAGTTCAATACCTATTTTTTTGAATTCGGCGGACCGAACAACTTCGAGCTCGAATGGGTGAGCGCTGAAACCTTCCGCGTTCGCCGCGGCCCCAAGCCCCCGCCCCGCCGGGCCATCAACGACACCATTATCGAAGTCGATGCCACTGGGTCAGATACCGCTGTCCGCCTGAAAACCGCTGAGCTTACGGTCGACGTCGCCCGGGACCGAGGGCTACTCACCGTTTCGCTCCCTTCCGGTCATCGCCTGTTCACCGAACGAGCCGCCCGCGTCGCCGACGGCAAGTCCAGCCTCGACCTGGAAGTCCCCGCCACGGAAAAATTTTACGGGCTCGGTCCTCGCCCGCAACCCGCACTCGATGCCCGCGGCCTTGTCCTTCAGCCGAAGTTCCCCTTCCTCGTCACCGGCAACGGTTACGCCCTTTGGATGGACACCCCCGCGGCGTTCACCTTCGACCTCGGCAAAACTGCCCCTGATCACCTCACGATTTCCGGCGACGGCCTGGAACGCCTGGAATACTATTTCGCCTTCGGCCCATCGATGAAAGAAATCTGGGACCAGCGTCAGAAAGTCATTGGAGCCATCACGACGCCGCCAGTGGCGATGCTCGAACTCATCCGCGGCCCCCAAATCCCCTACGGGGCGCAAAAGGTCACGACCGGCAATCTCTGCGCCGACGCAAGCGCCCTCGTCCATGCCACACTTTCCGGAGTCCTGTTGCCCGCCTTCGATCTAGCCTCCTACAGCAACGCCACTTCCGAAATCCGGATGAAGGCTGCCCGGCTCGGTCTTTTTTCCCCGATTCTCCAGGACTCCTCCCGCGAATACACCGACCCCACTACCACCACCTACCGGAAACGCCTGAACCACTACCTCCTTACCTACGCTGACGAAGCCCGCTATCGCGGCTACCCGGTGATTCACCCGCTCCTCCACCAGTTCCCTCGCGATCCCGAAGCGGCCCGCCGCATTGATGAGTACATGTTCGGGGACGAATTTCTCCTCTCCCCCACCTGCACCCATGCCGCAAAGAAAAGCCTTTACCTCCCCATGGGCAACTGGACTGACTGGAATACCGGCAAGACATACCCCGGCCGCCAAACTACCGAAGTCGATGTCCCCGCGGACGGGCTCGTCATCCTGATCAAGAGCGGATCCATCATTCCCTTGTCGGGAGTCGAACCCTCGCATCCCACCGAACTCCACTATTTTCCCAAGAATGGCGGCGAATTCTTTATCTACGAGCCGGACGCCGGGGACTACACGCAGGCTCACGCCGGCCCCGCCGTCGACCTCTACCGAGTCCAAATCGAATCGAAGGTTGAGCGCAACTACGAATGGGTAGTGCATCAATTGGGACGCCCCAAACGCGTCCATGAGGTGGATGGCCCGGATTACAAACTCGTTACGGCAACCACACCGCTAGCTCCCGGCCAGTGGCGCTATGACGAACAGCACCGCACCATCCACATTGGGGTCGCTTCCAAAGCCGGGTCGGACATCATCGTCAATATATTGCATTAGAAATCCTCTAAACTCGAACTGTATTCCAGCCGATAATCACGCTGACCACAGTTGTTTTACGGAGGTCCGCGCCGATGTCCCGCATCCTCGCCGTCCTGTTTGCCCTTCTGTTCGCCTCCGCCGCTTCGGCTGAGCGCTACAAACTCACCTTCGTTCCCGGTTCTCCCGCCGGTGAGCAACTCGAACTGATCCAGCACCAGATTGAGACCAGCCGCAAGATTGAGCAAATCGAGTGGTTTCTCAAAGTCTTCCCCAACCATGAAGCGGGGGCCTACCTGCTGGAATGGATGCAGAGCTACTACGCACGCGGCAACAACTACGCGAAGGTAATGGAAACCGGAGAACGGCTGCTTGCCCTGCACCCAGACGATTTCGATGCCATCTGGCGCTGCCGCACTGCTGCCGAGAAGTCCAATGACAAGGCGGCATTCGCCAAATGGAATGCCCGGGCACTCCAGATAGCTGCCAGAATCGTTGCGGGCCCGCGACCTGCGAACGTGGACGACCCCACTTGGAAGCAGACCATTGATGTTGCGAAAGGGCTACTCGAAAACGAAGAGTACGAAATCTTTACGGCTGCGCTGCTCCTCAGCGCCCCACGTGAGAAGATCGCCGCCCTGGAAAGCTTCAACTCCAAATATCCGCTTTCCAAGTACGCCACACAGATATGGTCGCACCTCATGCCGCTCTACAGAGCCCAGGCTGACAACTCGAAAGCCTTATACGCGGCGACGAAGCTGCTGCTTGCCGACCCCGCCCACATTGACGCCCTGCTGCTGAGCGGTCAGATCATGCTGGAACAGCGCACCAACTACGCAAAGATCCAGGCCCACGGTCAGCGCGTCCTGGATCTCGCCGCCAAGTTGCCTGCGGATCGCCAAAGCTATTACGCCGGCGCCGCACAGTTGATGATTGGCAACACGTACGTGAACAGCAACAACTTCGCGATGGCCGATAAACACCTGCGAGCTGCGCTGCCCTATATGAAGGGCTTGGGGAACACCGAAGCAGCGGTTCTCTTTTACCTGGGCTGGGCCAACTACAACATGGAGAAATATCCCGAAGCCGCTGCATTCTTCCAGCAATGCAGCACGTTCGGAGGTCAATTCGGCGAACAGGCGTCTCGCAACATCACTGCCATGCAGCGGGAACGACGGATTCCAGCGCAATAGGACGGAAGTTTAGCGACCCCTACCACCACTAGGAGCACTTTGCGCCGCTGGTGCGGCAGCCGGAGCGGAAGCCGCCGCAGGTGCGCTGCTCATGGCTGAAGACCGTGAGAAGCCACCGTCGCCGGAATACGATCCGCCACCGGAGTACCCGCCACCACCGCCACCGCCGCGCGAGCCCCATCCACCCCAATTTCCGGACGAAGCCGCGTTGCCAGCACCGCCATTGCCGCCGCTCGAATATCCGTTGTTGCCGGCGTAATACTGCCAGACCGAACTTGGGCTATACCAACCCCAGCCAAACGGGCTCCGGAGATACCCTGAGCGCGGCATGTACGTCACCAGCCCATAGGCCGGATACCACGCCCACAGCGAATTCATCGGCCGGTAGCCGTTGTCCCGCATGGTACGCGCCGCCGCGATGTTCGCGTAGGCAATCATTGCTGAACGCGTTTTGCTCCAGTCATAGAGTGAATTGGTTGTCTTCACGGGGAACTTGGATGCCGCCAGCGACTGCCCCACAAACACCTCGCGGCCGCGCCCCAATTCCACGGTCTGACCGTCCACCGCCACATCGAGCTTTCCATCAAACACGCGGACGCTGCCGTTGGAAGCGTCAAACGAATACAGGCCCGGCTTTTGTACGAGCGAAGCCGCGTTGCCGATGTTCAGCTGGATCTTGTTCTCTTTGCCCATCTCCAGCACTTCCACCAGCGCGGTCCCCTTGGCCAGTTCAATGCGTGTGTCGCTCAAGAGCCCCGACACCATCTTGATCGACGATTCCTTCCCCATCCGCAGAAACGCTCCGGGCGCAAGCAGCACCTCGGCATTCCCTTCCTGCGTGGTGAAGGTGCTGCCATCCTTTACGGTGGCGAACTTCGCCCGTTCCATCCTTACTGGCGTGCCGTCAAGCGACGCCGTGCCTTCCAGGTAGTGCACCAAACCGGCGCGCACGGAAATTGCCTGTTGTGCCCAAGCCGCACTCGCGGCCAGCGAAAGAAATAGAACGGTAGCCACCCTCATGATGCTCCGCCTCCTGCATGTAATTGTCGGCGTTATTGAGACGAAGCGCAACCGTGCCTGGTTTCCCCTACTTTACAATCAGTTCCTCCACCTGTCTCCACTCCGCCCGCCGCGTGTCCACCATCTCAAAATGTCCGGCCCCCTCCAACTTCACCAGCCGTGCCCCAGCGCCCGCCTTCTTCACAAAGTCCTCCGCCATCTCGATCGGCACCGTCGGATCGCGATCCCCGTGCACCAGCAGCACCTTCGCCCGCAACGGCAATCGCTCCGCCGGCGAGGCAGCCCGGTACTTCTCCGGGCACTGCTCTGGCGAACATCCCATCAACTGCAGGGCCACTCCGTTCCCCATCTTGCGCTCGTAGACCATCCGCAGATCACTCACTCCAGCCAGCGACACCACTGTCCCAATGCGCACCACCTGCTTCTCACGGCCGGCCACCCAGAGCGCCAGATGCCCGCCTGCCGAATGTCCCAGCGCAGTCACCCTCCTTAGATCCAATCGCTTCTTGCCGGCAATTTTCTTCAGGAAATCCACCGCCATTGCCACATCGCCGAGCGTCCCTGGATACCCGCCCCCCGGCTGCCCGATCCGCCTGTATTCGATATTCCAGGTGGCAAAACCGCGCCGGGTCAGTGCCGCGCCCATATGCCCGGCGTAAGCCAGGTTATACTGCGCCAGCCAGTACCCACCATGGATGATCACCACTACGGGAAACGGGCCCTTGCCCTGAGGCAACCGCAAATCTCCGAACTGATTCGCATCGGTCCCATAGGCGATCCGTTCATCATAGGCGGGGGGCGGAAGCGTCAGAATCTCTCGCGCGTTCTGCCCAAATGCCGCGGTCGCCGCCAAACATATGAGCGCTTTTCTCATGCTCCAAATGGGTTGTCGATCGCGTACTTCCATCCGCCATCGGACTGCCGACGCGCAATCTCCAAGCTCTCGCCGGACATCATCACCAAGTCGCCACTCATCAATTTCCAGGTTGCCCGCATCAGCGCCAGATCCCCTTTGACCAGGATGTCCTTGGTTTCCAGGCTCAAGTCAAACCCAGATCCCACAAACCCGTCAATCGCCTGCCGCAACCCACCGGCATCGCTCACCACCGTCCCCGGCCGTGCCACAAACACCGCGCCTTCCTCATACAGCCCGAGCAGTCCCTCCACATCCCGGGCGTTAAACGTAGCCGCGAATCCCGCGTGAAACTCATTGATGTCTGTGATCAACATGCAGCCAGTGTACAATCTCTCTCGAAGCATGTGCCTACTCCTCTTTCTTGTATGCGCCCTCCAGGTCCTGCCGGCAGCTACGCTCGAAGTCCGCCTCACCGCTCCGACTCGCATTTACCTCACCAACGCCAAGGGGGAACTCCAAACCCCGGCCGGCGCTGCTGTCTATAAGAAAGGGAAAGAGGAACACTTCTCCATTGCACAAGCATTTACCCTCGACCTTGTCCCCGGCTCATACACGCTCACAGCCGAAAAAGGGCCCGAATACCAGCCGTTCACCACCAGCTTCACAATCTCCGAGAATCAAAAGCAGATTGTGAACGTCAATCTGCCGCACCGCATCCCGATGAATCCGCGCGGCTGGTATTCGGCCGACCTGCACAACCACCGCAAGCTGGAAGACATGCCGCTCATCCTGCTTACGGAGAATCTCAACTTTGCCCCCACGCTGACTGACTGGATCTGGGAGGGCCGCGAAAACTCAACGCCGCCGCGCAATCTCGCCCCAATTCAATCCGTTGACCCGGCCCACGCCTTCACCACCATCGACAAGGAAATCGAGCGCCTCATGCACGGGCCTGGAGCCATCGACCTGATCGGCCTTAAATCCATCATCCCTTTTGAAGGCGACTGGCTCTCCCCCCCTAACAGTTACTTCGCCGAACAAGCCCGCAAACAGGGCGCCTACGTTGATGCAGAGAAGATCATGTGGCGCGATGTTCCCGCCCTCGCCGCTCTGGGGCACATCGACTTTGCGGGCGTGGTCCACAATCACTTCAACCGCCACAACGTCCTTCTCGAAACCGATCGGTGGGGAATGGCGCCCAAGGACAAACCGGAGTACCGGACCAACGAAGGCATGGCTCTCTGGACTCTCGACATTTATTACCGGTTTCTCAACTGCGGCTTCCGCCTCCCCGTTTCCGCGGGCAGTGCCTCTGGAGTGATGTCATCCCCTATCGGGTATAACCGCGTCTATGCCCATCTCGACAAACCGTTCACCGTGGCCAACTATCTCTCCGCGCTGAAGCAAGGCCGCAGCTTTGCCACCAATGGCCCCATGCTCTTCCTCAAGGTCAATCAGGAGGCCGAACCCGGCGACACTATCGTTCTCACCGCCCGGAAGATGACTGTCGAAATTGGCGTCGAAACGACAGGCACGCTGGACCGCATCGAACTCATTCATAATGGCCGCATCATCCACACCGCGTCCCAACCCTTCACAGGCGAACTACTGATCACTGAACCCGGCTGGCTCGCCGCCCGCGCCTTCGAAAAAGGTACGCCTTCACCCAAGTACGCCCAGACCAGCCCTATCTATCTCACCAAGCCAGGTCAATCCGCCAGCCACCCCGCCGACGCCCGATACTTCATCGAATGGTTGGAGCGGGAAGTGGCTCTTTACCGCAACGAAACCCGATTCCGCTCCGCCACTCACCGTGCCGCCATGGTCGATCTGTTCGAGAAAGCCCTTGCGGTTTACCGCAGACTCGCCACTGCGCAACCATCGTCCCCGGCTGAGCGTCCATGAAAGAAAGGCCAATGAAACTACTCCTCGTTCTGCTGGCAGCCACCGCGTTCGCGCAAAACGAACCGGCCGCTCGTCCCTGCCCCCCTGAAGAGGAACAGACCGGCCCCCCGCGTTTGAAGCGGGGCAAGCCCGCGGGACGCAAGCCCGCCGACTGCGACGCTCCGCCCACGCCCATCGGAGCCGCCCGTCAACAACAGCAGGAACCGCAAGCTCAGCGTGAAGCCGAGGAAGACACCATCCCGGCGAAAGTTTTGCCTGGCCCACTGGATCGGGTCCGGGCCCGCGCCTTCGAATATACCGACGCACTGCCCAACTTCATCTGTGAGCAACTCATTCGCCGGCTCCAATCCGGCGGCCTGCGTGGCAAGTTCGGACTCAAAGACACGGTGACTGTCGACGTCGCCTATGTGGATGGTGAGGAAGAATACAAGAACGCGAAACGCAACGGAAAACCGCTGAAAGACTACGACGAGATTCAGCAGACCGGGTCGTACTCCACCGGCGAGTACGGCACCACGCTGCGCGACGTCCTTCACCCCTCCACGGACGCGAAATTCACCTTTCGCAAGAAAGACACCATTGCCGGTGTCGAAACGGAAGTATGGGACCTCCTGGTGGAGCAGGCGAATTCCCACTGGAAGCTCACCTTCGGCGGACAAACGCTTAAACCCAAATACCGTGGAGCCATCTGGATTGACCCCAAGGAGTTCATGGTGATGCGGATTGAAATGGATGCCCTCAACATCCCTGCCACCTACCCCATCGATCACGCCGAAATGATCGTCGAATATGGCCCGAAGAAAATCGGTGACAAGTTCTACACGCTTCCCAGTTCCACGGCGTCCCTCGCCTGCCACCGCGGCTCGGCCACCTGCGTGAAAAATGAAATCGAGTTTCGCAACTATCGGAAGTTCACCACTGAATCCAACATCTCCACCACCGAATCCACCGTCACCTTCGACGAAGCCAAACCCGTACCCAAGAAGAAGTAACCAATCAGAGTGCCCCGGGTGGAGCGCTATTATAAAACCCTGGAGGCACCCATGCCCAAACTCCTCAAAATCGGCGTAGCCGTTCTCCTCATCTTAGTTCTCGCAGTAGCAGGAGCGTTCTTCCTCATCGACGTGAACCAATTCAAGCCTGTTATTCAGTCTCAACTGGAAGCGGCCCTCAACCGCAAGGTCACGCTGGGCGACATGGGCCTCTCCCTTTCCCCACTCGCCGTGCGCGCCGGCCAGATCACAATTTCCGATGATCCATCGTTCTCCTCCAACCCCTTCCTCACGGCTAAACAAATCGCCGTACGCGTCGAACTCATGCCCCTCCTCAAGAAGGAAATCAACGTCAACGCCGTCCTCATCGAAGAACCGACTGTGGAGCTGATCAAGAACCCCAAGGGTAAGTGGAATTTCTCCACTTTGGGCCAAACCACAACCTCATCCAGTTCGACACAACCATTCTCGCTTTCGCAGCTCGACCTGAACAACGGCCGCATTGGCATTACCAATCACCAGGACCGCAAGCCGCGCACGCAATACGACAACATCGACATCGCGCTGCGGGATTTCGCCGAAGCAAAGCCCTTCACCGCGAATCTCACTGTCCGCTTCCCTGAAAAACTGGAACTGACCGCTGCTCTCAACGCCCTTTACAACAAGCAAGCGGGCAAACTCGATATCACCCAACTCACCGCCAAACTCGGGGGCATGAACCTCAGCGGCAAGGGCTATATCCTCACAAAGCCCGATCCACCGGCCCTCGACTTCCAGATCTCCACCGCCAACGCCTCCATCACGGAACTTGCCCAGGTCGCCGCCGCCTTCGGCCAGGCGTTCTCCAAGGACATGAAAGTCGCCGGGAACCTCAACGCCAACCTGCGCCTGGCCGGGCCCTCCAACGCTCCTCGCGCCAGTGGGGACATCACCCTCAACAAAGTGGAGGTGAGCCGAACCAGTTGGAAGCAGCCCGTCCGCATCTCCGACGCCAAGGTCCAATTCACCCCCTCTACGCTCCGCTCCAACACGTTTGCGGTCGAATCCGGCAACACCCACCTCAGCGCATCCCTTGCCGTCGATGATTATGCAGGCAGTCCAAAGCTCAACGCGACCATCGGCACACGCCAAGCCAACCTGAACGAACTCCTCCACGTCGCCGAGGCTTACGGTGTGTCTGCCGTCTCCGACGTCGAGGCCGACGGCACTATCACACTTGACGTCAAACTCACCGGACCCACCACGAACCTCGACTACGCGGGCAGTGGTACTCTTGAAAACGCCAGTCTCAAGCTCCCTTCCCTCTCCAAGCCTCTGCAAATCCGCTCCACGAACCTGAAGTTCGATGAAGGCCGCGCCGTGCTCGACAACCTGCACGCTTCCCTCGCCAACACCACCCTCGACGGTTCGCTCAAACTCAAAAACTTCAGCTCACCCGACATCGAGTTCAACGCCCAGGTCAACCAACTCAACATCACCGAACTGCAGCAACTCACTGCAGTTGCCAAAACGCCTGCGGCCAAATCCTCCGGCCCCAGCCCTCTCCAGAAGATGCACGCCGCCGGAACCCTCGCCGTTGGCAAGATCCTTTACAACAACCTCGCCCTTTCGAACGTACGATCCACGGCCAGCCTCGACAGAGGCATCCTGCGCCTGGACCCCATCACGGCCGACCTCTTTGGCGGCCAGCAACGCGGCGCCATCACCGTCAATCTGCAGGGTGAAAACGCCACTTACGGCATCCAGACCCGGCTCGAAAAGGTGCAGGCCAACGAGCTGGTTTCCGCCACCACCAACCTCAAAAATCTTTTGTACGGCATGATGGCCGCCGAAGCCAATCTGAACGTTGCTCCCAAGCCTGGCGCCGACATTGCCCGTTCCCTCAACGGCACTCTGCAGTTCAAACTGAATGACGGCAAACTCACCGGAGTCAGCATTCTGAACGAAATGGCCAAGATCGGCAAATTCCTGGGCTACTCCCCCAAGTCCGAGCTTGTCACCAACATCCTCGCTCTTGCCGGCACCATCAAGATCGCCAACGGCACCGCTTCCACGGACAACCTGACCCTTGCCTACGATGGAGGCTCCCTGGCCGCCCAGGGTGACATCGGACTCGCGGACAATAGCCTCCGGATGAAACTCATCTCCACGCTCGCAAAGCAGGTCGGCGATCAGTTCGGCGGCAACAAGATCGGCGGTTACCTCAACACCGCGCTTGCCAACACCAAAGGCGAACTCATCATCCCCTGTCTTGTTTCCGGCACCACTTCGAAACCCATTTTCACCCCAGACGCCGCCGAATTCGCCCGGCTGAAGGTATCCAGCCTCACCAGCCCTGCCGGTATCGCCGGCACCGTCCAGGGAGTAATCGAGGCTGGCAAGACTGGAGGTGGCAAGGGTGTAGGAGGAGCGCTCCTCGACATGTTGGGTGGGCGGAAGAAGAAAGAACAGTAGCGCATCTACACCCCTTAGACCACTCCGTTCTTCTTACCCGCCCGAACCAGCGGGCCGGTATTGTGCCGCGACTTGGCCTTGAATCAACTACGAACACACTCGGTTCAATCGACCGAAAGAGAGGCCGGGATCCCCACTCGATAGGAAGGGTATGTCAGCGTTATGCCGAGAGCCCGACGAATCGCCGAGCCATCGACGCGCCGGTTGTTTGCGAATCGCGGCATCCTGTCCGTCCCCTTCTGGTTCCCGCCTGTAATTGGGACATTCAGCAGTTGGGCACAGAATTCGGCGATTTCGCGCGAAGTGCATGGCTCTTCATCGGCAACCGGATACGCCCCTGTGATTGTCGAAAGCAGAGCGGCCTCCACGTGAGTGGCAAGATCCTCGACGTGGATGCGGCTCACAAACCGGTCACTGAGACTGTGTTCTCCCCGCTGGATGGACTCCTGAACGCCACGACCGGGCCCGTAAATCGCCGCTGGGCGCAGGATGAGCGTCGACCAAGGACCTTCCGCCACAACCCGTTCTGCGTCCAAGCGTGCCCGTGCACTGTCCGCACTCTCATCGACAGCCGTGCTTTCATCGACAACGCTGGCTGCTCCGTACACCGCGGTTGACGACAGGTACACCACTCGCCGTGCCATATTTCGTAGCGGCTGCAGCAAGTCTGGCGGACCGCCGGGAGGGATGGAATGAAGCACCAACATCCCTGGACGGATATGGTCGGCTACATCGGCTGTGCTGATAATCTCGGCACGCAGTCCCGCCAGCCGTTGCGGATGCCGGGTAGTTGCGGTGACCCTCGCCCCCCGCGCCAGGAAACGTTTCGCCACGCGCTGCCCTGTATACCCGCAACCAAGGATAAGGATCTGCAATGGTCCTCCTCAATTTGACATAGGTAGGCTATCACTAGCTTTCCCTGTCACACCACCGTACGTACGGGTCTCGTATACGGCGGTTCGGCGGGTTGAGCCTACCGGACAGCCAACTTCGGAAGTCCGAGCGAGTCGAAGTAAGCATTGGGCAGCGCGAAGTGAAGGGCCGGTGAGTCCGCCAACCGCCACGGTCCATGGGCGCTGCCCGCCGTTTTCGCGGCGAGGTCCTTGCTCACTCCTCGTTTGACGAGTTCGGCGAACCGCACCTTCCCTCGCTTCCACTGCTTCCAGATCACAGACCTCAGCCTGTGTCGGACCCACTTCTCAAGACCCTGCAGCACGGAGGGCGTTTGGCACCTCCGAAGTAGCCGATCCACCCCCGCAGATAGCGGGTCAGTTCCTCGGCCATCCGTTCGATGCTGACTCCCCTGTCCGGCCCGTCAATTCCGGATTCGCTCCTTGAATCGCTTCACCGCTTTCGGCGCTATCCGCCGTTTCGGTTGGCGATCTGCGGTAAAGCTGAATCCTAGAAACTTCCTTTCCCATGGCCGTGCACCCGCACTCTTCTCGTCATTGACCCTGAGCTTCAGCTTGTCCTGCAAGAAGCGCGTAATGCTTTCCATCACTCGCTCCCTGCCCGCCGGCTGCGAACGTAGATATTGCTGTCGTCCGCATACCGTGCAAAGCGCAGGCATCGCCTTTCTAACTCTCGGTCCAACTCGTCGAGCACGAGATTACTGAGCAATGGTGAGAGTGGACCGCCCGGGGCGTCCCTCATCCACCGGACTGACCAACCGCCTTCCATCACGCCAGCGGTCAGAAACGACCGGATCAGCTTCAGCATCCGCTTGTCGCCGACCCTTGTCGCGATCTTCGCCATCAGTTTGTCGCAAACCCGGTCGAAGAATTTCTCCAAATCCAAGTCCACGCACCAGCGGTATCCCGCCGCAATGTACTGCTGCGCCGCTTCCACCGCCTGTTGCGCCGATCGCCCAGGCCGAAACCCGTAGCTGTGTTCGGAAACGTCCGTCCCACTTGCGTTGCGAACCCGCATCACCGCTTGCTGGATGAATCGATCCAACACCGTTGGGATACCAGCTTGCGCACCCCTCCGTCCGGCTTCGGGATTTCCACCGCTTCACCGGTTGCGGCTTATAGGTCCCTCTCAACAACTGTTCCCGGATTGCTAGCCAGTGCTGCTTCAGGTATTCCGGTAACTGCTGGACAGTCATCCCGTCCATCCCCGGACTCCCTTTGTTGGCCTTGACTCGTGCCAATGCCTGCTTGCAGTTTTCCCGCTCGCAGACCTCTTCCATCAACCGTTCGGTAATGGCCGGACTTTCTGCTTTCCGCTCCGCCGCAAGCGTTTCGGTCCCTTGCACAGAGGCCGTCGGAGCTTCACTCCTACTCTCCTCCATAAAGGCCAGCACTAGCTGGTTATTCTGCCGCTTGTCGCTCATGAGTTGCGTTGCTTACTTGCCTCTCCTCTTACCTCCTTGCGGAGGACCGTTCGGGTCTTCGCTCCTGCCTGCTTTCACAGGCTCTCCACGCTACTACACCCGATGCTGACTTCTGCCGCCCGGTCAGGACCGATCACTCGATCCTCAGTCGTGATTCCACGACAAACGGCAGATCTCCCGAGGTAAGCTCAACTTCTTTCCACGCGCAACCGTCGGATTTACCACCAGCGCTCTTGATGGATATGGACTTCGTTGTCCTTTGCCAACTCGTCCCACGCCGTAGGCCTCGTATCCGCTTTTCGTTCATCGGCTCGCGCTTTTGCTCCACGCTTCCTTCAGACCCCGCCTCGCGGCGACGCCCTTGCGCTTTGCTACCCTTCACCTCCATCAGGTTGGGATGGGGACTTGCACCCCACTAGTCGTCGAACATGCTCGGCACACAATGAAAACGGGGTGTGACCGCGATGCGATCACACCCCGTCGATCAAGCGCAAAAGTAGATTCAGCGCCTAGAACACGAAACGCAAACTGATCTGCGTCCTGCGAGCATTCGTACCGTCCGGGAATCCCGCCGATGCGTTGGGCACCTTATAGCGGGCAAATGGCGTTAATGCCCCATTCGCCGCCGTATATGCCTGTCCGTCAATCGCCGTGTTCGAAATCACATTGAACAGATTGAATGCTTCGAAGTTCACCATCAGGTTATACCGCTCGGTGAACGGCAAGGCTTTCGTCAACCGTGCATCGGTGCGGTAGATCTGATCTACATCCAGGCTGGCCGCCGGCAGGAACGGCACGCGGCTCGATCCGCCAAATCCGTTCAACGACGTCGTAATCGGAGCCCCCGTGTATGGCGAGCCCGAAACGAAAATTGTCGGCGTCTGCGGCTGGGTCGAGGCGAAGGTGGAAATCTGGCTGAATTGCCAATTGTTGATGAGGAACTTCGCCAGCTTCCCTTCCGACTTGGTGAAGCGCGGCTGGTGCTGCGAGCTGATCACGAAGCGGTGCCGCTGATCGAGAGACGAGGACGACTTGTCTTGCTTGAAGTCGCCATTAAAGAGCGAGCGCGGCCCGTTGGTATTGAAGAACAGGTTGTCCGATCCGCCGCCCTGGTTGTAGTCAATCGCATGCGACCACGTGTAGGACACGCCGAACTGGTGCCCCTTCACTTGCCGCTGGTTCAACTGCAGGACCAGCGCGTTGTAATAGCTGTTAGCGCCATTGTCGATCTGGTTCACACGCCGCCATGCCGGATCCACGCGGTTCGCAATGCGGTAGGTCGGCGTCGTGTAGCTGCCCACCTGCGCCCCCCCTGCATCGAGAATCCGGTAGGTCACGGGATCGCCCAGCGGCCCGATGTTCAGATCGCGAATGGTGAACAACCGCGCGCCGCGGCTCCATACGTACGACGCATCCAGGCTGAGGTTGTTGGTAATGGCCTGCTGAATGCCGAAGTCCGCCTGCTGCGTGTAGGGGTTGCGGAAGTCGCGGGCCGGGAAGGTGATGTCGACCGTGCCCGCGGGCGGGGTGCGGTCGAGGCTCGCCAGCGGATTCGGGAACGATGGCCCAAGCGCCAAGTCAGCCGCCACAGCGCCATTCAACGACACATTCTTGCTGTACAACCCGTTCGTCTGGTGGAATGTGTTGATCATCGAACCAGGGAAGCGCGCATAGAACATGCCGTAGCCCGTGCGGATGACCGTCTTGTTATTGTTCATCGCATAGGCCAGACCGAGGCGCGGAGCGTAGTTCTTACCCGGCTGCCGGATGCTCGCAGTGAGCGGATACGCCGGGTTCGATGACCCTGGCTGCTTGAACTGCGAATACTCATAGCGCAGCCCGAGATTCAGGGTCAGGTTCTTCCCTACGCGCATCTGATCCTGCACGTACCACGAGTAGTCCCGCGTAAAGGTATCCACCACCGCATTGCCGAAGGCCTGCGAATAGGTCTGCCACCGCTTCACACCGCCGGCGTTGCCGCTGAAATCCAGAGCGAAATTGGTGAAATTGGCATAAACATAACTGCCGCGTCCGTTGAACAACTGATCGTAGTAGTCGCGCGTATGCATCATGTCACCGCCGAACTTGACGGTATGCTTGCCCACGGTCCAGGTCAGGTTGTCCGCAATCTGGTGCCGGTTCTCGGATGGATTCAAGCGTGGCATGTAGTTCGCCACGCCCAGGTTTGCCTGCCCCTGCACTGTGATGGCGATGCGCCCGGTAGCGGCCGGGATGTAGTCCGGATTGAGATCGTCAAACAGGCGGTCCTTGAACCAGCCATAGCGCACTTCGTTGACAATGGTCGAGCTCGGAATCGATGTCCAGGAAGCCCGGCCGTAACGCGTGCGCACGGTGGAGAGGCCGTTCTGGCCAACGCCCGCACCGTTCGTCAACGAGGCCGCGGTCTGGATACCGTTGGGCGAAATCCATTTCAGATAGTTGAAGGAGAACGAGAAGGAGTGCCGGTCCGCCGGCCGCCAGTCGATCTTGCCAAACCCCAGATCGCTATTCGCCGTGCGGGGTACCACCTGGAACTGGCGCCCGGTGATAAACTCGCGCGCTGCGGTGCACTGTGCGGTTGTGGCCGGCGCCGTGCACTGTCCCACGAAATCTCCCGCCGCGTTAAACAGGTTGCCGCTGCGGATGGAGGCGTCCAGCGGAAAATCGCGCCGCACCAGCTCTGCATTAAAGAAGTAAAACAGCTTGTCCTTGGCGATCGGGCCGCCAATCGAGCCGCCGTACTGGTTCCGCGTCTCTTCGGGTGCTACGGTGTAGGTCGCGTAGCGATCCCGCGCTCCGAAATCCTGATTGCGGTAAAACCAATACGCCGTGCCGTGAACGTCGTTGCCACCGCTACGCGTCACCGTGTTCACTACGCCGCCTGAGGCGCGCCCGAATTCCGCCGAATATCCATTCGACAACACCTGGAATTCCTGCACCGCGTCCTGCGAGATCTGCGTCGAAATACGCGTTCTTCCGGCATTTTCGTTGTAGTACTGATTCGTCGTGTCGTTGCCGTCGGTCAGGAACGAATTGCCGCCGGCAATCCCGCGGAAGCTGAGCAAGCCGAATGTCCCGTCGGACACCACGGCCGGCGCCATCAGCACGAACGAATCCACGCGCCGTCCGTTGATCGGCAGATTCATGATCTTGCTGCTGTCAACCACCATGGAGTTGCCGGTCTTGCCCTGCTCAATGATCGGAGCAACGTCCGTCACGCTCACGGTGGAGGTGGTTCCGGCCACCACCAGCGTCACGTTCAGACTTACCGTCTGACCGACTTGTATCACCACCGATTCCAACTTGTAGGGGTTAAATCCGTCACGCGTTACGGTAATGGAGTAACCTTCGGCCGGTACGAGCGCCGGTGCGTTAAATAGCCCCGCGTCATTCGTCGTCAGGCTTCGTTTGATGCCCTTCGATTCGTTCGAGATCTCCACCTTCGCGCCACCAACGACGGCCCCCGTCGCGTCTCTCACGACACCTGACATCGCTCCAAATCCCGCTGTCGCCTGCGCATAACTGGCAACAGAAAAAATAAACGGCAGAAGGATCGCCAATAGGCGTTGTTTCATGTTGACTCCCTTTTCTCGGGTGCCGGGCAACCGGGGGACTCGAAAACCTGCCCATGCCGCGGCTTTCCTTGGAGCAGATGCATTAAGGTCAACTGCTGCAAGAATACTAACCCGGCACGTCGTGCAGGAAGTTCCAAACAGGGGCTTTGGAGTCCGTCCCACCGCCGATCTTCCCGAAGCAAAACTTTTCCCTTCGAATATCAGGATATCGCAACTGGTGTGAAGCCCTCATGACAATCTGTTGAAACACCCCCTGCAAATGTCCCGAAGAGTCCCCGCGTAGGTGGGCACGGCCATCCGCGCACTCATCGATTTTCGCTATTCTATTTGTCAAGTCCACAAGGGAGGTCTCGTGCTACAAAAAGCCTCGTTGTTCGTAGTTTGCCTTGCGGCAAGCACTGCTCTTCTCACCGCCCAATCGGTCGCCGGTCTCGCTACTATTTCCGGCGTCGTGCGCGACTCGTCGGGCGCGGTTGTCCCCAAAGCCAAGGTCACTGTTGCCAATGAAAGCAAGGGCATCCGCCGCGCCTTGGAAACCAATGATGCAGGCGTGTTCAACGCCCCGGCCCTGGTGCCTTCCGCAGGCTACGCCGTAACCGTCAACATGGATGGGTTCGCCCCCTTTGAGCGCCGCGACATGCAGCTTCAGGTGGGTATGAATCTCAATCTCGATGTCGTGCTGCAGGTGAGTTCCGCCGCCACGCAGGTAGATGTACTCTCCGAAGCGCCGCTCGTCGAATCCACCAAAACCGGCGTCTCTCAAGTGGTCAATGACCGGCAGATCACCAACCTGCCGATCAACGGGCGCCGCGTCGATTCCTTCGTCCTGCTCTCCCCGGCAGTCGTCGCCGATGGGACCTTCGGCCTGGTCTCCTTCCGCGGCATCGCCGGCGGCAACGCTTTTCTCACCGACGGCAACGACACCACGAATCAGTTCTACAACGAGAATGCAGGCCGCACGCGGATCACCACCCAGATTTCGCAGGATGCCGTCCAGGAGTTCGAAGTCCTTTCTAACGGCTATTCCGCCGAATACGGCCGCGCCTCCGGCGGCGTCATCAACACCGTCACACGCTCCGGCGGCAACGGAGTGCACGGCACCGGCTACTGGTTCTTCCGCAATCGCAGCCTCAACGCCCGTGACCCCTATTCCAACTTCAATCCCCCCGAGGTCCGCCATCAGACCGGTGGCTCTATCGGCGGGCCAATCAAGAAGGACAAGCTGTTCTACTTCTTCAATGGCGAAACCACGCGCCGCAATTTCCCGCTGATCGCTTCGCTCACGCGGCCTCCGCTGTTCGATGCCAACGGCAACTTCGCCGGCACCTGCACCGCCACGCAGGCCCAGTGCGACGCGGCGCTGAAGTTCCTCGGCCGCCAGTTCCAGGTGCTTGAGCGCACCGCCAACTCCGAACTCGGCTTCCTCAAACTCGACTGGCGGCCCACAGACAAACATGCCATCAGCGCCAGCTTCAACTATCTCCGCTGGATCTCTCCGAACGGCATCCAGACGCAGGCAGTCCTCAACAACGGCAACGGCGTCGGCAACAACGCGAACTCGACGGTTCGCACTCGCTACGGGCGTCTTTCCTGGACCGCTGTGCCCTCCGCCACGCTGGTCAACGAAGTCCGCTACGGCTGGTTCAAAGACCGTCTCTTCGACGATGTTGCTTCCAGCCTTATCCCGGCCGAAACCGGGCGCGTTCAGATCACCGTGCAGGGCCAGACGAACCTCGGGGTCGCCGATGCCTATCCGCGTTTGAACCCGAGCGAAAACCGCCATCAACTGGCGGACAATCTCACCTACACCCGCGGCAAGCACACTTACAAATTCGGTGTCGACTTCATGAATACGTTCGACTACAACGACATCATGCGCAACCGCAACGGCACCTACGTGTATCCCACCTTCACCGCCTTTGCGCAGGATTTTTCCGGTAACACGACCGGCGCCAAACGCTGGACGACCTTCTCGCAACGCTTCGGCAATCCCGTCGCCAAAACCACAGTGCGTGACATTAACTGGTACGTCCAGGATCAATTCCGCGCCACTGCCAAGCTCACGCTGAACTATGGGCTTCGCTACGAATACTCGTGGCTGACCCAGCCCACGCTGATTAATCCGGACTACCCGCAGACGGGCACCATTCACCAGCCAGGCAAAAACTTCGCCCCGCGCATCGGGCTCGCCTACTCTCTCAATGACAAGACCGTGATCCGTGCCGGGTACGGCCTCTTTTACGCCCGTATCCAGGGCGGCCTGGTGAATACGATGCACCTCGAGAATGGCATCTATCAGAAGCAGATCAGCCTGAACAGCGCCGTGGCCACGGATCTTGCCATTGGCCCGCTCTTCCCGCGCATCCTACCCAGCATCGATCGCAATCCACCGGCGGGCACTGTGGACGTGACCTTCCTCTCACCGGAATGGCGCAATCCCTATACACAGCAAGGTGACATCGGCATCGAGCGCCAGTTCACGCCCAACCTTGGACTGACCACGTCTTACATCTGGTCGCGCGGCGCACATCTCACCACGGTGCGCGACCTCAACATCGGCCCTCTCGGCCCTGAGGTCACCTACCGCATCAATAACGATGCAGGCCAGCAGGTAGGCACCTACACCACGCCGACCTACCGGCTAGCCAATCGCGTCAATCCCAACTGGCGCCGCGTCAACATGGTCGATCATGGCGGCAATTCCTACTACAACGCGCTCGCCGTGCAGCTGCGTAAGCGCATGTCGAAATCGTGGGAGGGCTCCGTTGCCTACACCTGGTCGCATGCGATCGACTTCAACCAGAGCGGCGGCAACAACAACATCTTTTTTTCCGGCGGCCCCACAAGCCTATTCAATGGCGACTACCGTCAGGACAAATCGTCGTCCGCTCTCGATCAGCGCCACCGCCTGGTGTTCACCACCATCGCCAATCCTCGGCTCATGAAGAGCGATTCGAAGTTCGCCAAATTCATCGCCAACAACTGGCAGTTCTCGCAGATCAGCACGTTTGCTTCGGCGCAGAACCAGACGGCGACCATCTTCGTGTCGGGCAATCCATTCGCGGGTGCGGCGTTCACCGGATCACTCAACGGTTTCGGCGCATCCAGCCGGGTTCCGTTCTGGCCTGCCGCCGGTCTCGATGTCGATCAGACCTACCGCACCGACGCGCGCTTGACGAAGATCCTCCCCTTCAGCGAGCGCTACCAGTTGCACCTCAATTTCGAGGCGTTCAACGTCTTCAATCACGTCTCCGACACAGGCGTGAACGGCCAGGCATTCCAGGCCACCAACGGAGTGCTCGCCCCAACGCCGCGGCTTGGGGAAGGCTCCGCATCGCAAGGTTTTCCGGACGGCACCAATGCCCGCCGGGCCCAGGTCAGCCTGCGCTTTGTGTTTTGACAAGCTACAACTTGAAAAATATGCGCCGCTGGTAGAGCCACCAGCACACATAAATCTGAAACGCCACCACGGCGCATTCGTTCAACGCCTGTCCCCAATTGCCCCACCAGGCGACCGCCCATCCGGTAAACACCAGTCCCGTCTGCCGGAGCCAGCGGTACAGAATCTCGTGGAACAGGTAGATGAAGATCGAGTTCATTCCCACCCAGATCAACGGCTGCACCCAGGCGCCGCGCGCCTTCTTCACATCCAGCACCCAATAGAACAATACCAGCGCAAGTAAAGTGAACCCCGTGCTGTATACCGCAAACGAAGCGGTCCAGATTTTCTTGATGATCGGAATCGCCGCATCCATACCCAAGCCCACCGCGATGCCGGCGACACCCAGCACGACCAACCGCTTCAACATCTCACCCACCGGCTTCCCGCTCAACAACCAGAACCCCGTCATCACTCCGAAGATCGTGTTCGCCGCCGATGAGACGCAATTGATCGTTGCGTATCCCCCGCCCCAGTGCTTCCCAAGCACCGCCCCATCCAGCCACCATCCGATGTTCGCGTTCTTATCCCATGGCCCAGTGACTCCGGGAGCGCTCACAAACAAATAGAAAGCCGTGTGCGCCGCCAGTAGGCCGGCTGCGGTCAGCGCCTGCACCTTCCAGCCGCGATCGAGCACGAGGTACGCAACCATGTACGTAAACGACAACTGTCCCAGCACGTTGATCACATCGAAGTTCGGCTTGCCGGCCGAAATTGAGCGCGCCATCGTCCCCAACAACAGCAGCATCGCGCAGCGTTTGAGCACATGCCAGAACTCCGCCCCGCGCCCGGCGCCTTCCACCCGCCGCTTCCCGATGGAGAACGGCATCGCCACACCCACAATGAACATGAAAAAAGGCTGGATCAAATCCCACGCGTACATGCCATGCCAGTCGGCATGTGTGAACTGCGTTTCCAGTCCCGCCAGTGGAATGCCCAACACTGTCGCGTCCTTCACATGATGCAGGCCAAACGCAATGGAGAACATCCAGATCATCGTGAACCCGCGAAACGCGTCGAGGGAAAACACCCGCGCCGACGCCGTCAACTTCCCGCCGCCCGCCGCCGTGCCAATCACCGGTTCTGTAGCGATCGCCATGCCCGGAAATGTACCACACCCTGTTCATCGGCGTTGCAGGCTATATCGCGTTTCACTATACTTGAATCTGATATAGTTCCATGCCCCCACGTCCCAACGATCCCGAATCTCTCCTCCCACTGCAAAGCGCCGTCTTTCACATTCTGGTGGCGCTGGCCGACCGCGATCGCCACGGCTATTCCATCATGCAGGATGTTTCCACGCGCACCAATGGCAAAGTCCGTCTGAGCGCCGGCACGCTGTACAGTTCCATCCACCGCATGCTGGAGCAGGGCCTGATCGAAGAGTTGCGCGAGAGCCCCGATCCCGAAAGCCGCGATGAGCGCCGCCGGTATTATCGCCTCACCCACTGGGGCCGAAGCGTCGCCATGGCCGAAGCAAGGCGCCTCTCCGAGATGCTGTCCCAGGCTCGCGAGACCGGCCTCATTCCCAAAAAGTTGTGACGGCGATGATGCCCCTTCGCCTGTACCGCACGCTTCTCTTCTGTTACCCAGCGTCCTTCCGCCAGGAATACGGTGCGGCCATGATCGCTGCCTTCGCCGAACAACTTGCGGCGGCGCGCCATCACGGCGGGCGACTCGCGGAGACGGCCGTCTGGACAGAGACCATCTTCGATCTCATTCTCACCGCCCCCCAGGAGCATTACCAAGTGATACGTCAGGATCTTCGCTACGCCATTCGTACGCTCGCAGCGCAGCCAGGCTTCGCCGCCGTCGCCATCCTTTCGCTGGCGCTTGGCATAGGAGCCAACACCGCCATCTTCAGCCTTCTCAATAGCGTGCTGATGAGCGCCCTGCCAGTGCGAAACCCTCAGGAGCTGGTCCTGCTCACGAACCCCTCGTCCAGCGGCGTCCGCCAGGGATCGCAAACCAACGAACGTTCGCTGCTCACCTATTCCGAGTTCCTCCAGCTGCGCAATGAATCCACCGTCTTTTCCTCACTGATGGCCAGCGAAAGCCAGCTCGACCGCATCGAGTCCCGGGTTGACGGTGGTCCGCTCGAGGAGATTCGCACACGGATGGTCTCAGCGGAGTATTTCACCACGCTCGGCGTGCCTGCCGTTCTCGGACGAACTTTCGCCGCCGATGACGACCCGAATGCGCCGCATGCGGTGATCAGCTATGCCTACTGGCAACGCCGTTTCGGCCGCAATGCCGGCGTGCTGGGAACCAAGGTCACGATCCGCAGACAAGTGTTCTCCATCATCGGCGTCGCGCCATCCACATTCTTCGGAGAAACCGTAGGCGAACGCCCCGACGCATGGCTCCCGCTCGCCCAACAACCGGCGGTACTCCCTGGCCGCGATTGGCTCCATGACAAACCTGGCGACATGGAGAAGACGATGTGGCTCCACGCCATCGGACGGCTGAAACCCGGCGTTACCATCGACAAGGCGCAAGCTGCCGCGAACGTAGTCTTTCAACAGGGATTGGCCGCTTACTATGGGTCGGCGCTCACCCCTGAAGCACGCAAGGAGTTTCTCAACCAGCGGCTCCTGCTGCGCCCCGCCGCCACCGGCGTGTCGGAGTTGCGCGGCCAGTTTGCCGAGCCACTCACCATGCTCCTCGCTGCCTCCGGACTCGTTCTTCTGATCGCGTCCGCCAACCTCTGCAACTTGCAGTTGGCCCGCGCCACGTCCCGGACTCGCGAGTTCGCCGTCCGTCTCGCGCTGGGCGCCGGCCGCGGGCGTCTTGCCCGCCAACTTCTTACCGAAAGCATGCTCATCGCTGTTCTCGGAGGCATCGCCGGATTCGCCGCCGCCTGGCTGATTCGTGCCGCATTGTTGGGACTCGCTTCGTCCTCCATCGATCTGCCCACCGCGCCCGACGCCCGCGTCCTTGGCTTCGCCTTTGCCCTCACGCTCGCGGCCGGACTGATCCTTGGCCTGCTCCCATCCCTTCGCACTGGAAGTATCCAAGCCGCCTCCGGCCTGAAGGAGCAGGGCCGTGGACTCACAGGCTCGGTCGCCTGGCAGCGTGCCGGCAAACTCGTCGTCGTCGGACAACTCGCACTTTCCCTGCCCTTGCTGATTGGCGCCGGCTTGCTGGTGCAGACGCTCCGCAACATCCGCAACGTGGACCTTGGCTTCGCGAAGGAGCAGTTGCTCATCATCGAAGCCGATGCCGAAACCGCCGCTTACGAACCCGCTCGCCGGCTGCCCCTGTTTGAGCGGCTGCTCGATCGAGTGCGGTCCGTACCAGGCGTGCGCTCCGCCACCTACTCCAACAACGGTCTTTTCTCCGGCTCGGACAGTGGCGATGAAGTCCTGGTGGAGGGATATACGCGCAAAGGCAGAGGCGATCGCGGCTCCCGATACAATCACATCGGCCCTGACTATTTCTCGACCCTCGGCATTCCCATCCTCCTCGGCCGCGAGATCAACTCGAAGGATCAGCCCTCAGGCCCGAAAGTCTGTGTCATCAACGAGGCCTTCGCCAAGCGCTTCTTTGCCGGCCGCAATCCGCTCGGGATGCATATCACGCAAGTCTACGCCGATCAGCGCAACACGTTCGAGGTCATCGGCGTCGTCCGCAACTCGCGCGGAAACAGTCTCCGCGGGGAAGTGGAACATCGTTACTACGTCCCGGCGGCACAACCCATTTTCCCCCTTGATGGCGCCAGCTTTGCCGTCCGAACGGTGGCCGAGCCTTCCAGTGTCTTCGCCGGCGTCCGCCGCGCGATTCTCGCCGAGGATCCGAATCTTCCGATCACCGTCTCGCGCCCGCTCGGCGACATTATCGACGACCGCATTGTCCAGGAGCGGCTTCTCGCCCAGCTCTCCATCGCCTTTGGGGTCGTGGCGCTGCTGCTCTCGGCGATCGGCCTCTACGGCGTCCTCTCCTATGGGGTCGCCCGCCGCACCAACGAGATCGGCATCCGCAAAGCTCTTGGGGCACAACATAGGGAAATCATTGCCATGATCCTCCGCGAAACAGGGTTGCTGATCGCCGCCGGTCTCATCATCGGGGGCGCATTGGCCGCGGCGGCGATGCGCCTCATCGTGAGCCGGCTGTACGGGCTTCAGCCAACCGATCCTCTAGCCTATACTGCTGCCATTGTCCTGCTCATCGCCGTCGCGCTGTTTGCAGCAGGACTGCCGGCATTCCGTGCTTCCCGTGTCGATCCCATCGTCGCTCTTCGTTACGACTGACCGTGAGACCGTAGCAATTCCACGAGCGAGTGGCGCCCCTTCTTCTCCGCCCAAGCGAGTGGAGCCGCCCACGGCTCGGCGTCTGCCTCAACGGGGTCTGCCCCATGTGCCAGGAACAGCTTCGCCAGTTTCACACGCCCCCACCGGCACGCCCATCCGAGCGGAGTGCTTCTCAGCAGATGATCCCGCACATCCAGCCGAGCCCCCATATCCAACAACACCTCCGCAAACGCCACTTGCTCGTCCTCCGTCATCCACGGGACGCGGCCTGCCGTCACCATGTGTAGAATTGTGAATGCGGATTGCCCCTTATCCGGCCCGCGCCCGCGCAGGTTCACATCGCAGCGGCTCACAATCAACCGGAAGCATTCCAAATACGAGCCGCGATCCCACTCGTGATGGCACCAATGCCCAGGGCCGTGATTCCATAGCCGCAACGGCGCTTCCATGAACCCAAACCATCGCCTATCATCGCGAGACATGGCGATAAAAGGGAGCACCAGCCGCACAATCTCCACATCCCCGCCGCAAGCCGCCTGTCCCAGCAGTTCCGCCGCGGCTTTCTGCTTCTCCTCCGTCTCGTCAAACGCTCTCCTGGCTAGATCCGTCAAGCGATGTAGCGCTGCCAGCCCTGCGTCCGCCACGCCGCCATGGCGCGCCAGCAATGCAATCATTTGCGCGTCGCGCTGTCCGTAGGCCTGATGCACGGGCGTACCGCTGGCATACACCATCGCATTGGGATCAGCGCCCCGTTCCAGCAGCAACTCGGCCATTCGATGCCGGCCGGTTGCCGCGCACTCCCATAATGGAAAGCCCCACGTGTACTCCTCGTTGTCCACTCCCGGCACCCGCACGCGCTCATCCACATCCAGACCTTTGTCCAGCAGCAACCGCAAAATGTCCGGCCGGTCATGCGTCACTGCGATCCGCAGCAATCCGCCGTAACTGTCGATGGGTCCAGGCAATTGCCCGGCGGAGCGAATCCAATCGGCATCCCCCAGCGCAACCGCCGCGCGCGCCGTCATCTCGGCACCGCCTGCCATAAGCCGCGCGGCAATCAACCGGAAATGTTCGGGATATTCCTCACCCCCTCGTGCGAACCGTGACGCCGCCGCATCCAAGGGAGTCCAACCATGCCGGCCACGCGCATTCGCATCCGCGCCATTTTCCAGCAGCCATGTCACCAGCAGTTCCCGCAACATCCAGGCGGCAACGTGCAACGGAGTCATTCCGCGCAGATCCACCCGCTGGATCAACCCGGGATCCGTCTCCATCCGCCGGATGGCGCCCTCATCATCTCCCGCTTGAATCGCCTCCGTAATCTCTTGTGGAGGCGCTGCACTGCCTTCCCCACACCGCCGCTGTTCCTCCTCACGAATGACAGCGGCGATATCCTCGTACCCGCGCTCCGCCGCGATGGTCAACGGACTGGTTGCTTCCTCGTACGGATACACCCCACCTCGCGCATCTGCCCCGTTCTGCATCAACAGACGGACCATCTCCGCGGAGCGGTGGAATACCGCATAGTGCAGTGGTTGTAGATTATCTACCCAGCAACGGGCGAGTTCCGGACGTGACGAAAGCATCGCCCGTACCTGCCCCACATCATCGGTGCGCACAGCATGGAGCAGCCTCTGCGCATCCATGGCGGAAGCAGCTTAGCCGCTCATCGAAGCCAAAAATTCCGCGTTGCTGCGGGTTTTATTCAGCTTATCGAGCAGCAGTTCCATCGACTCGGTCGGCGACAGCGGATTGAGCACCTTGCGCAACACCCACACGCGGTTCAATTCCTCGCGGGGCATCAGCAATTCTTCCTTACGCGTGCCGCTCTTGTTGATATCGATGGCCGGGAACACACGCTTGTCGACGAGTTTCCGGTCGAGGTGAATTTCCATATTACCCGTACCCTTGAACTCTTCGAAAATGACGTCGTCCATTCGGCTGCCGGTATCAATCAGCGCCGTTGCCACAATCGTCAGCGATCCGCCTTCTTCGATATTGCGAGCCGCGCCGAAGAACCGCTTCGGCCGCTGCAACGCGTTCGAATCGACACCGCCGGATAGCACCTTACCCGAAGGCGGCACCACCGTGTTGTACGCACGAGCCAGACGGGTAATGGAATCCAGCAGAATGACGACATCGCGCTTGTGCTCCACAAGCCGCTTCGCTTTCTCGATCACCATCTCCGCCACCTGTACGTGCCGCGCCGCTGGTTCGTCAAACGTCGAGCTGATGACTTCTCCGCGCACGCTGCGCTGCATGTCGGTCACTTCTTCCGGACGTTCGTCAATCAGCAGCACGATGAGGACAACTTCCGGATGGTTCGTTGTCACCGAATTGGCGATGCTCTGCAGCAGCATCGTTTTACCGGTACGCGGCGGCGCCACGATCAAGCCGCGCTGCCCTTTCCCGATGGGCGTCAGCAGGTCCATCACGCGCCCTGAGAAATTCTCGCGCGACACCTCCAGCTTCAGCCTCGAGTTCGGATACAGCGGAGTCAGATTGTCGAAGAAAATCTTGTTCCGGGACTCCTCTGGCGGCTCGAAGTTGATCGCGTCCACTTTAATCAAGGCAAAGTAGCGCTCGCCTTCCTTTGGCGGCCGGATCTGACCGGAAATCGTATCGCCCGTCCGCAAATCAAAGCGGCGGATCTGCGATGGCGACACATACACATCGTCGGGGCCAGGCAGATAGTTGTATTCGGGCGCGCGCAGGAAGCCGAATCCGTCAGGCAGGCACTCCAACACGCCTTCGGAGAAAATCAAACCCGACTTTTCGGCCTGCGTCTGCAGAATCTTGAAAATCAATTCCTGCTTGCGCAACCCGGCTACACCCAGAACGCCCAGATCCTTCGCAATCTGGTTCAGCTTCTGGATCGACATATCCTTCAGCTCCACCAGGTCGAGTGTCGGCGCTCCGTTCTTCGTCGGCCGGTCCGGCCGTGCACTGGTAATGCCTAAGGAATGATCGTGCGGCTTGGGCACGTCCAAGGCTGGGCGCGGTGCGTCTACTCCGGGCTTGGCCGCATCGGCAGGCAACGCTGCCGGTGGCGGTGGGTCCGCATCCACCGCGACGGGCGCCGCAGCTGGAGGAATCACGGCTGGGGGTGGAGTTGCAGGTGGTGCTACTTTCTCCGCTGACTTCTCGGTGGGGGCCGGTTTCTCCGCTGACGCGTGTTTCTCTTGTTGAGCAGCCGCCGGCTTTTCGGCCGACGCCGCCGGTGACGAACGCTTCCGCGTTACCGCGGGCGCTCCTTCACCCTTCCCTTCGCTCTTGCTCTCCGCCTTGCCTTCCGCGGCTTTGGGTTCCGCTTTCTCGGCAGCTTTGGCCTCGGTGGGTTTATCGGCCATCTTCTCTTCGGTGGGACCCGTTACGGGTTGTTGTTCTTTGTTTTCGTGATCGCTTGCCAAATTTCCCTCGCTCCCTGGCCGGTCACGGCCGAGAAGGACAGCGGTTCGTGATTGAGCTCCGGCTCATTCAGCGCCGCCTTTGATTGCGCTCGATCGCGCTGCGTCTTCAACTTGTCTACTTTCGTCGCAACCGCCAGATAGGGCTTGCCCCAGTGCTCCAGCCATTGCTTCAATTCCAAATCGCTTTCCATCCAGCCTCGCCGCGCATCCAAAAGCAGCAGGCAAAGCCGTAATTGCGCCCTCTCCCGAAGATACGCTTCGATGAGATGCTTCCACTGACTCGATTGTTCGCGGGAGACCTTCGCGTATCCATACCCCGGCAAGTCTACAAAGTTCCATTCCGTACCTACCCGGTAGAACTGGATGGCCTGCGTGCAACCCGGCTTTGAACTGGTTCTTGCCAGACCCTTCTGCTCCACCAGACGGTTAATCAGGCTGGATTTCCCGACGTTACTACGCCCCAGAAACGCCACCTCAGGTAAGCGTCCTGCCGGAAACAGTTCCGGCTTTTCTGCCCCTATTATAAACTCAGCGGCGATCATCTTGGGGAACTCCCCTGCGCATGAGTACGGCGCGAGCCCGTTACCGGGCCCGCGCCAACCCTACTCAATGCGTCAGCTTTTCTTCGGACCGGGCAATCTCGACACCCGGTGTCGCAGGTGTAATGGGCAGCGGTTCGATCTCCCGCTCCAATGCCACCTTTAGCACTTCGTCCATACTTTCCACAAAGTGCAGTTTCATTTCCTTACGGATGTACTCTGGAATATCCGGCAGGTCCTTTTCATTGTCCCTGGGCAGAACAATCTCTAGTATCCCGTAGCGGTGCGCGGCGAGAAGTTTCTCCTTCAAACCCCCGATCGCCAGCACCTTCCCGCGCACAGTGATCTCTCCGGTCATGGCAATGTCGCCACGAACCGGAATGGAGGTCAAAGCGCTTGTGATGCTCGTGGCAATCGTGATGCCGGCCGACGGCCCGTCCTTCGGAATTGCTCCCTCCGGTACGTGCAAGTGGATATCCAGGTGCCGGTAGAAATCGCGCGCCAATCCCAACGCATGCGCCCTTGACCGGATGTAACTCATCGCGGCTTGCGCCGACTCCTGCATCACATCGCCAAGCTTGCCCGTTGTCGTCAGCTTACCGCGCCCTTCCATGATCGTCGCTTCCGTCGTCAGCAGCGAACCGCCAACTTCCGTCCACGCCAACCCCATCGTCGCCCCGATCTCGTTCTTCTTCTCCGTGCTCAGATCGCGGAATTTCTGCGGACCCAGCAGTTCGTTCACCGTCGCCGGCTTCACCACTACTTTGTCCAGCTTCTCCTTCTTGGTCTTCGCAACAACTACCTTACGCGCAATCTTCCGGCAAACATTCCCAACCTCGCGCTCCAGGTTGCGGACGCCCGCTTCCCGCGTGTAGTAGTGCACCAGTTCGAGCAAACCAGCATCCTGGAACTCGATGGCTTCCTCGCTCAATCCGCCCTGCGCCGTCTGTTTCGGCACCAGGAACCGCTTGGCGATTTCCATCTTCTCCAGTTCCGTGTAGCCCGACAGCCGGATCACTTCCATGCGATCCTGCAGTGCCGGCGGAATGGTGTGCAGCACGTTCGCCGTGGCGATGAAGAATACCTGGCTGAGATCGTACTCCACATCCAGGTAGTGGTCCATGAACATGTAGTTCTGTTCCGGATCCAGCACTTCCAGCAGAGCCGCCGATGGGTCACCCCGGAAATCCGTCGACATTTTGTCGATTTCATCCAGCATGAACACCGGATTCTTCGTGCCCGCCTTCTTCATCATCTGAAGAATCTGCCCTGGCAGCGCCCCAATATAGGTCCGCCGGTGCCCGCGAATCTCCGCTTCATCCCGCACGCCACCGAGCGACAAGCGCACAAATTTGCGCCCCGTCGCCTTCGCAATCGACATCCCCAGCGAGGTCTTTCCCACGCCGGGAGGTCCAACAAAGCAAAGGATCGAGCCCTTCGGATCTTTCACCAACTGCCGTACCGCCAGGAACTCCAGAATGCGTTCCTTGATCTTCTCGAGACCATAGTGATCGCCTTCCAGCACCTGCTGCGCGAAGGTCAAATCCCGGATTTCCTTCGTCTTCTTCTTCCACGGCACCGCCAACATCCAATCCAGGTAGTTGCGCGAAACCGTCGACTCGGCTGACATCGGCGGCATGTTCTCCAGCCGCTTCAGTTCCGCCGTCGCTTTCTCTTGCGCATCCGGCGTCATTCCCGCGGCATCGATCTTCTTTTTCAGTTCGTCGATCTCGCTCTTTTCGCCGCGGCCCAGTTCCTTCTGGATGGCCTTGATCTTCTCGTTGAGGTAATACTCTTTCTGGGCCTTCTCCATCTGCCGCTTCACGCGGCCCTGGATGGTCCGGTCCATGTTGAGCTTCTCAATTTCGATGTCCAGCATTTCCGCAACGCGCGTCAGCCGGTCCACGGGATCGAAGATCTCCAACAGTTCCTGCTTCTCTTCAATCGTCAGTTGCAGGTTTGCCCCAACCGTATCGGCGAGCTTGCCGGGTTCATCCACCCGAATCGCCGCGATCATCGTTTCGTAGTTCAGGTTCTGGCTGAGCTTCACGTACTGCTCAAACAGAGCCGTCACCCGGCTGATCAGGGCATCCAACTGCGTGCCCGGACCAACTTTGTAGTTCATGGTTTTCACCACCGCGCGGAAGAAGCCCTCTTCTTCGCTCACGGTGACGATCTTCGCGCGCTCTACGCCTTCCACCAGAACTTTGATGTTGCCATCAGGCAACTTCAGGCTCTGGACGATGTTCGCGATTGTCCCGACCGAATAGATTTCGTCTGGCCGGGGCTCATCCACGGAGGCATCGTGCTGCGTTGCAAGAAAAATTTTCTTGTCGCCAGACAGCGCTTCTTCCAGTGCGCGGACGCTCGATTCGCGCCCCACCACAAACGGAGTCATCATGTACGGAAAGATGACCACGTCGCGGATGGGCATCATCGGCAACCGGCGAGTATCGGATTTTTCCTTCGAGGTGAGCATAGGGGGAATACCCTTTTTGGATGAATGGCAGCTTTGAAAAGTTGCCGACTTCGAGGCAGGGGCGCATCTCGAGCCCCCGAACACCTACAGTCTAACACTTCCCGACTGCACGAAACATCCGCCTTCTCCGTCAGGTCTTGCAAAGGAGCTAACCTGATGATCCGCACCGCTTTTGCCCTAGTCGCCATCACCTGCTGCGCTCTCGCGCAAACCAAAACCCTCCACTTCTCGCACATCAACTCGGAACAGGCCATGATGGAGACTGCGACGGTCGTGCGCGCCGTCTCTGAGGTGAAGCCCTGGGCGGACGCCTCTGCCAGGACGCTCCGCATCGAAGGCTCCCCCACTCAAATCGCCGCGGCCGAGTGGATCTTCAATGAACTCGATCGGCCCGGCGGCTCCCCCCCTCCCGACTCCGCGCGCGTCTACAAAATCGAAGATCCAAAGCAGGAAGGCCACGTCCGTGTCTTCCACACTGCCTTTACCCCGAACGTCCAGAGTCTTCAGGAAGTTGCCACCGCTATCCGCGCCACCACCGAGATCCGCCGCCTCTTCACCTATTCCGACCCACGCATCATCATCGTGCGGGGCACCGATGCCCAAGTGGCCATGGCCGATTGGCTAGTCTCGCAACTCGATACCCCCACCAAGCCCGGCTTCTCCGTCCAACGCGACCCCGGCCTCCGAATCTTCTACCCCACCACCATCCGAACGGTCCAGCAACTCCAGGAAATGGCCACTGCCACCCGAGCCATCGCCGGCATTCACCGCCTCTTCACCTACAACCTGAAGGCAGCCATCATTGTCCGCGACACCCCCGAGCAGCTCCACCTCGCCGAGTGGCTCCTCCATCAGCTTGACCAGTCAGCCCCTCCCGCCAAATACACCGCCTCCCCCGACTACATCATGCCCGTGGAAGCCCCGGAAGGTTCCGTCGTAAAAGTGTTCTTCGCCCCGAACGCCGCCACCGTCCAGGATCTACAGACCCTCGCGGTCAACGTCCGCACCACCACCCAGGTCCGCCGCATCTTCACCTATAACACGCCTCGCGCACTCGCCGTGCGCGGTACCGCGAACCAGATCGCCCGCGCCACGGACATCATCAAACCGGCCCAGTAACGACAGGCCTCCCGGCCGCGCATGTATGTGCTATTCTGTACATACAAATGGTCCGGTTCGAATGGGATGAAAGAAAGAACCAGAGCAACTACATCAAGCACGGAATTGATTTTGATACGGCCCAGTTGGTATTTGATGATCCAGGTTGCGTTACCTTCATCGAGAGGACCAAGGATGGAGAACCGCGATGGCACGCAATCGGCTTCGTGGAGAACCTGCTCCTCCTGGTTGTCGTGCATAGCTACCAAACCGAGGGAAGCGATGAGCTCTGCCCGCCAGGCCACGCGCCACGAAAGGAAGCTCTATGAAGCAGCTCACCGCTAAGAAACGCGCCGAACTGCGCCGCATCGCCCAACGCCCTGACAAGCAGATCGATCTCTCGGACATCCCTGAGATCCGCCAACTTCCCTCGGATGCCGTCATCGGCCGATTCTACCGTCCCAGGAAGGAGAGCATCACGATCCGCCTCGACGCCGACGTCCTGGCATGGCTCAAGGCTTCCGGTCAGGGATACCAGACACGCCTCAACGACTACCTCCGTCAACTCATGAAATCGCAACGCGCGTCCTAACGCGACAACCGCCGCCTCGCCCGCCCTTAACCCGCCTTCTCAAGCAGCGCCAGGCTGATCTTCTGCGACATCACCATTTCCTTCGTCACCACAAACTCCCGGATCTTCTTGTACGAAGGCACATAGTACATCAAATCGAGCATCAGCTCTTCCAGGATCATGCGCAGCCCGCGGGCGCCCACTTTCCGCTCCAACGCCAGCGCCGCGATCGCTTCCATCGCGTCATCGGTGAACTTCAGCCGCACGTTCTCATACTCGAACAGCTTCTGATACTGCCGCGTCACCGCGTTCTTCGGCTTGGTCAGAATCTGAATCAGCGCTTCCTTGCTCAGATCCTCGAGCACGCCGACCACCGGCAGACGCCCAATGAACTCCGGAATGAATCCGAATTTGATCAGGTCGATGGGCTGAATCTGCTCCAGCATGTTCAGATCCCGCCGCCCGGAATGCGCACCGGCAAGCTTCTTATCGGCTTCTTCGCTATCCTTGAAGCCAATCGAACGCCGGCCCACACGCCTGGAGATGATCTTTTCCAGTCCCACGAACGCCCCACCGCAAATGAACAGGATGTTCGTCGTGTCCACAGGGGTGAACTCCTGGTGCGGGTGCTTCCGTCCGCCTTGCGGCGGCACATTGGCCACCGTCCCTTCCAGAATCTTCAACAGTGCCTGCTGCACGCCTTCGCCAGACACATCGCGCGTGATCGAAGGATTCTCATCCTTCCGCCCGATCTTGTCAATTTCATCGATATAGATGATGCCCTGTTGCGCCCGCTGTACATCCCAATCGGCGTTTTGCAGCAACCGCAGGATGATGTTCTCCACATCCTCGCCGACATAGCCGGCCTCGGTCAGCGTGGTCGCATCCACAATCGCAAACGGCACGTCGAGAATCTTCGCCAGCGTTTGCGCCAGCAACGTCTTCCCCGTGCCCGTCGGCCCGATCAGAACAATATTCGACTTCGCCAGCTCCACTTCAGACGAACGCTGCTTGTTCATCTGAATGCGCTTGTAGTGGTTATACACCGCTACCGCGAGCTTCTTTTTTGTCGCTTCCTGCCCAACTACGTACTGGTCGAGATACTCCTTCAATTCCAGTGGTTTGGGCAGCTTGTGGGGTGCGCCATGGGAGTGCTCCTGGCGATCATCCTCAAGAATCGAATTGCAAACGGCGATACATTCATCACAGATGTACGCACGTGGATAATCGCTGGGGGAAGAGATCAGCTTTCCAACTACATCCTGACTTTTATGACAAAACGAACAACGAAGCGTATCGTCAGAAGTAGTACGTTTCACTTGGTTCGACTCCCCCGGGCCCAAAAGCCCAAAACCCTGTTCTGCATCTCTACGCTCTCATTATCCCCCCGAATCCTTCGATTGGCAATGCGTGATCTAACCCACTGAAATCCTCCCCTCCTGTCCTCCCATCGTCTACAATCTATTTAAGGAGCTTTCATGTCCCTTTCCCGCAGACAATTCCTTGAGACCGCCGCCGTGGTCACGCCTTTGTCCCTTGGCGCTGCCGTCGACGCCAAAACGGGAATGCCCACCCGCATCCTGGGGAAAACCGGAGCCCGCGTCTCCGCAGTCGGTTTCGGTTGCGGCAGCCGCTTCCTCATGTATAAGGAGGAAGACAAAGCCCTTGAGGCACTGACGAAAGCCCTCGACATGGGCATCACGTATGTCGACACTGCGTTTTCCTATGGAAACGGCAAGAGCGAGGAGCGTGTCGGCAAAATCATGAAAACACGCCGCAAAGAGGTTTGGCTCGCGACCAAAGTGCAGGACCGCTCCTATGACGGTGCGATGAAGATCATCGAAGGCAGCCTGAAGCGCCTCCAGACCGACCAGGTTGACCTGCTCCACATTCATGCCTTAGGCGACGCCGACGATCTGAAGAAAGCCGAAGAAGGAGCCCTCAAAGCTCTGTATAAGGCGCGGGAACAGAAGCTCACCCGTTTCATCGGTGTCACCTGCCATTCCGACCCCACCGTCCTGAAGACCGCGCTGGAACGCCACGACTTCGATTGCACGCAGATGGCCCTCAACGCTGCACGTGTGGGGATGCGCAACGGCAAGGGAGGCATGGAAATCAACGACGCTATGAAGGATAGCTTCGAGTTGATCGCTCTCCCTGTGGCCCACAAGAAAAAGATGGGCGTGACCGCCATGAAGATCTTCGGCCAGGAAGGACTTGTCGGCAAAGCCGCTGTCGACAAACTGATCCGCTACTCCCTCACCTTACCCGTCGCCGCCGCCGTCCTCGGGATGCCCAAACTCGAGTTCCTGGACGAAAACATTCGCATCGCCAAGGCCTTCAAGCCCCTCTCCAAGAACGAGATGCACTCCCTCAACGGAGATCTCAAACTAGCCAAACTGGAACTGGACCAATTCTTCGCCAACCACGTGGACGCCTAAAAGGCAAATCAATTGGTGTGCATTGGTGTCCATTCGTGGCCGGGAACCATTACCCGTGTAGCTCACGCAGACTTGCGTCCAGGCACAAAAAATGCCGGGCGCTGGTCGGGCGCCCGGCTGAGGAGCACCCACAAGCCGCTCGGAGGTAACGGCTTGTGGTAGTGGAGGAGAACGACTAGGCCAACAATCCACCGTGCCCTAAACAGGCAATCTCCCAGCCTGACACCCTATACCGGGCGAGCACAGGTGGCAAAACCATATCCACTACGTTCGGTTTGGCCGAACGGAAACATCCCGGTGCCGAAATGATCGGGACGTCCTCTTTATATCCTAGCAGAAATAGGTTGCCTGGCTCCACTGGGGCTAAGAACCTCTCCAGGTGGCACCCAATCTTGGCCATGGCCCGGCCTATGGTGTCCTCTGGGCCCGCCGGCGCCGTTGTCGATGCTACTAAAATTCCAGTCGGCTTCGCTCGCAGCAGATGCTGCAGCGATCGCGCTACGTTCCCTTCGTCCTCAACCGTCGCCAGCGCAAACGCCGGCCCTATCCCGTACTTTTCCAGCCGCTGCCGCATGATGCTATCAAACAATTGCTTCGCCCGATCCCCGCTCACAGGGTCCGTGTACAGGACCGCTACCGTCGGCTCCTTGATCGGCCGCGCTTGCAGGATCGGTCCACGCTCCTTCAGGATCGAGATCACCGCGTCCAGTTGCGCATGCGAAATCGCAAAAGGAGCGCTTTTCACCGTGCAGATCCGCTGCCCTGCCTTCGCGAAACTAAAGTTCGTCAGAGTGCTGATCACGATGCTCGCCGTGCAGTTGATCTGCTTCAACAACTCATCGTCAACCAGTACACAGCAGTCCTCAGTCGCCATTAGATTCGCCCGGCCACCCGCCGCCAAACGAATCTCCACACTCCCACATCCCAACTCTCCCGCCACCATCATGACCGCATTGTCTTCGGCTACTTCCCCCGCCTCCAACTCGGTCACCCATACATGTTCCATTCCTTCATTCGCGAGTAATCGGACATCTTCTTCGCTGAGAATATGACCCTTGGCCAAAAGCTTCTTACCGCCTGGGCGAAAGATCGTACAGCACAGGATACGTCCCATCGACTCCCTGACGTCAACGGTTTGTGCCTTCATGAATCCTGACTCCCTTGTCAGGGCCAACTCCATCGAGTAGCCCTGCAGTATTAATACACTAACTTTAGTTGCAGGGGAACCAGATTTCTCTCACTTCCAGTCAATTTTTTTGTGAAACCGCCCTCAATGCTTCAAAACTGGCAGCCTTACCAGTTCCGCCACCATCGCATCTCGCCCTGGTGCAAACTTTGCATCGAGAGCCTTCAGCATTGCGATCTCGTCGCAGGCCTGGAACTTCGGGCACCGCAAGCAGTCTTTCCATGCCTTCAGTGGCAACTCCCCACGATCCACTTCACGGTAACCCATCTTCCGGAAAAACCCCGGAACGTACGTGAATGCAAACAGCCCATGCAGGTTAAACTCTTTCGCTTCAGTCTCTAGCGCGGCCATAATCCGCGCTCCGATGCCATGCTTCTGATACGCCGGATCCACCGCCAGGGATCGGATCTCCGCAGCCTGCATCGTGTAGATGTGCAGCGCCCCGCATCCTACAACTTCCGATCCTTGCGTGATCAATGTAAAATCGCGGATGTTCTCCGCCATCTCCAGTTCGGTCCGCGGCAGCATGATCCCCTTCGACGCAAACCCGTTGATCAGCCGCAAAAGGCCGGAAATGTCAGACAATGTGGCTTTTCGATGTAGGAATTCTGGAAATTCACCCATTACGCCCCCGATTCCCGTACCAGCCGCGTCCCAATCGCCTCCCCATCCAACAAGCTCTCCACCACTCCCGCACGGGCCCCGGGCACGATAATCACTTCTCCCACCCCTTGGGCCAACCCGTCGCAGGCGGCGTTCAACTTGGCTTGCATCCCGCCCGTCGCAATTCCGTCCGCAATCAGTTTCTGGCAACCGGCGGGCGTCAACACAGGGATCAATCCCTCCGCCCCCTTCACCCCGTCAACGTCCGTCAGGAAAAACAGCCGGTCCGCCCCGAATCCCGCCGCGCACGCCACTGCCATCTGATCCGCGTTCACATTGTAGATCCGCCCCTGTTCGTCGCCGGCCACGCAGGCCACCACTGGCAGGAATCCGTGCGAAGCCAGCAGATGCAGCACATCTCCATTCGAATGCGTAACCTGCCCAACGGCCCCCAAATCTTCCCGCAACTGCCGCGCGGTGGCGATGTTCGCATCGATCCCTGTCAGCCCAACCGCTCGTGCACCCGCCTTTACAAATGACGCCACCAGTTCGTGGTTCACCGTGCCGGCAAATACTTTCAGAACGGCGTCTACCACCTCCGGCGTCGTCACACGCAACCCATCCACGAACTTACTTTCCACACCCCGCTCAGCCAGAAAGCGCGTCATCTGCTTTCCGCCGCCATGCACCACTACCATCTCGACCTTCTTCGCCACCGCTGCCAGTTCCCGTGTCAGCCGCTCCCGGCCCTCCACCGCGTCCAGCAGAGTGCCCCCCAGTTTCACCAGGATCTTCACAGCAAACCCTCCGCTTCGGGCAATCCAAGCACCAGATTCATGTTTTGTACCGCCTGTCCCGCAGCGCCCTTACCCAGATTGTCGATGGCACTCACAATGACAGTCCTGCGAGAAATTGGGTCCCATTTCAGCCCAATATCGCAGAAGTTCGTCCGCTGCACAGCCGCGAGGTCCGGTACCTGACCCGGAGCGTAGATCCGCACAAAGGGGCTATCTGCATAAAAACGCTGGTAGATCTCGACCAATTCCTGCGCAGCCCCGACGTTCACCGTCCGCAGGTAAATCGTCTCCAGTATTCCTCGGTGAAGCGGAAGCAGGTGTGCAGTGAAACTGAATTCTGATTCACTAAGTTCAGCATTCATCAAAACTTCTGGCACATGTCGATGATCAAGAATCGAATATGCGGAGAAATTCTCCGTCACTTCGCAGTAGCTCGTCTTCAGGCTAGGCTTCCGGCCAGCGCCGCTGACCCCCGACTTCGCGTCGCACACCACCCCATACTGCTTGTCCACCACTCCCGCGGCCACCAGTGGACGCAACGCCAGGTTCGCCGCCGTCGGATAGCACCCGGGATTCGATATCAGCCGTGCGCCCGCAATCCGTTCCCGGTAAAACTCCGGCAACCCGTACACCGCCTCGTCCAACAAGCCTCCCTGCGTGTGTTCTTCCTTGTACCATTTCTTGTAGTTTTCCACCGTCCGCAGCCGGAACGCTCCACTCAGATCGATCACCTTGGCCCCTGCCTCCAGGAGCCAGGGAGTCACATCCATGGACACTTCCGGCGGCGTCGCCAGAAATACTACGTCCAGGTTGGCCTCTCGCACCGCCTCCGGCTTGCACGCAATCCGCGCTGGTCCTTCGTAGCCCAACGGTCGCGCCCGGTCCTGCGAATCCGCACGGTGCTCCAGTAAGTAGGGAGTCACATGCCCGTGCTTCTCCAGAATCCCAGCCAACTCTTCCCCGCTATAGCCGCGGAACCCGACAATACCCGCTCGATACGACATAGTAGTGATTAATTATTCAGCCTCGTGAATAATTATACCATCACCGCTGTTCCGCCACCGACCGCTCCGCCAACTCCCCAATCACCGGCAGCTTGCACGTCTGGCTCTGCCCCACCTTCACCAGCATCCACACCCATCCAATGAATATCGCGGTCTTTGCCGCGGCCACCAGAGGCAGGAATCCCCCGGGCAACCCCATCATCCGCGAAAAAGGCTTCAGTACCCAATCCGCGATCAGCCATCCAATAAACAGATACAACCCCTGGAACGCGTGGAACCGGGCATTATGGTCGCCCTGGAACTTCGACGAAGCCAGCACGAAAATCGACGGGATCCACCCCACCATCGGGATATAGCAAAGCATCGCCGCCGTCCGCGAATCCACCTTCCCCAGAAAATCCGCCCCCGCGGCCGGAGCGCCGGAACCCGTAACGCCCTGCCGCGTCCCGCACGACGCACAAAACTGGTCTCGCTCTCCCATCGAAACCCCGCATTGTGTGCAGAACGGCATTTGCGCCTTCCTCTCCTATAAAGGGATACGTTATACCAACCCGCTACGTTCCGCCAACTCCCGGTCACTACACATCTGCAAAAATTTACTCTCCTTGCAACCCCACCCGCCTCAATCACCTACCCCGTACCCGCAACCTCTCTACATCAGCCCAAACACCGGAATACGCCACCCCTCCCAGGTACACTCGAAACCGGGTGAACAACTCTATGACCCACGAAAAGTCCCACGAAAAATTCTCGCGCTCCGAACAATCTCGCCGGAATGGTAGCCTTTCGCATGGCCCCGTGACCGATGCCGGACGGGCCCGCTCCGCCCTCAATCGTACTTCCCATGGGATGTATTCGTGCCGAGTTGTTCTCGAGCACGAGTCCCAGGAGATCTTCAACATCCTCTCTTCCAACTACCACGAGGCGTTCCAGCCCCAGGATCAGTTCGAAATCGATCTCCTCGAAAACATGATCAACGCCCGCTGGAAAATCCGCCGCCTCGAAGCCGCGCACACGGCGGAAATGAATCTCACTATCGCCGAACATCACGTCGACATGCACTATAAGTTCGGCAAAGTGGACTCCGCCACTCAAGCCGCGCTCACATTCCGCGCCAATGCCAAGAATCTCGACATCCTGGAAGATCACCTCGAACGGCAGCAGCGCATCTTTCTCCGCAGTTACCGTGCCTTGCGAACTCACCGCGGAGCCCGCAACCTCCCCCCGCAGGAACAGCTTTCCAACCTCGAAACCGGCATCCCAACAAACCACAACGTCGATCCACCGGCAGAGCCGGAATCCACGGAACAGCGTTCCGAAGACGAAAAGTTTTGGTTCGAACCCAGCGAACCCAGCCTTCTCCGTAAAATCGCCATCATCGTGATTCTCTGGTTCTCCGCAATCGCTTCCGCGTTCCGCCGGAACCTCCGGCCATCCTTAGAAAGGCCCCAATCTTCCCATGCAACTCCTGCCTCCTTATAACTTCCCTGAGGAAGAGCTCCGCCCTGCCGGAACGCTCGGCCTGAAACCAGGCTATAACTCGCCCTTTTACAAGCGCGATCCTCAGAATCCGATGCTCCATTGGCCGCCAGAGGTAATGTACGTCCTCGATTCCTATCCTCACATCAAACAGCAACTGGTTGATGTGCTCACTATCGAATGGGAAGCCGGCCGTCTTCCCAAGTAATGTAGAGAATCGCGGCAATCCCATGCTACAATCGTGTCTTCTGGTAGAGGAGCGGCAACCAATAGTAGCCGCGCTCGTCATTCCGGTCCGTTCCGGAGAGCGCAGCGAACGGGGTTGGGTTTACCCCGGCAAATCCGTCAAGGTCTTGCCCCGCCGAGATAATCGCCGCCAACGGTTGGCGCGATTGTTGGGGGTTCGGGCTAAATCCCGGCCACTGTCATCTGGGGTTTCCGGATGGAGTGCTATCGGGAAGCAGATCCTCGTAACCGCACGCAGTCTCTTCCTGCCAGCCTTCCTCCTGATTTCCGCTGAATCGAGTCAACGTTAGCCATGAATGTCTTTGAACTCACCCATCAATTAATCAACATCGAGTCCATCACCGGCAATGAACTCGCCGTAGGCAAACAACTCGCCTCCATCCTCCAGGATCTGTGCGACCGCTTCGACGGCCGCCTTGAGATCTTTGAGGTCGAGCCCAACCGAAACAACGTCCTCGCCACCTTCGGGGACCCCATCGTGACCTTCTCGACTCACATGGATACCGTCCCGCCCTACTTCCCTTCCCGCGAGGACGACGAATTCATCTGGGGTCGCGGAGCCTGCGACACCAAAGGCATTATCGCCTCCATGATCACCGCCGTAGAAGCTCTCCTCAGTGAGGGCGTCCGCAATCTCGCCCTCCTGTTCGTGGTGGGCGAAGAGCGCAACTCCGCCGGAGCCTACTTCGCCGCGAAAACGCCGCGAGGGTCCAAGTACCTGATCAACGGCGAGCCCACCGAAAATCAACTCGCCCTCGGCTCCAAAGGCGCCATGCGTCTGGAAATCGAAACCTCCGGCCGCATGTCCCACTCCGCCTATCCCGAACTCGGCGACTCGGCGATCAACAAGCTACTCGACGTGCTGCAGGACATCCGCGCCCTCGAGTTCCCCACCGATCCCGTACTCGGTAACAGCACCGTCAACATCGGCACCATCAGCGGCGGCCGCGCCCCGAACGTGGTCCCCGACTGCGCCAAAGCCGAACTGCTCATCCGCCTCATCGACGACGGCGAACGCGTCCGCCAAATCATCGATCGCTGCGTCAATGGCCGTGCCACCGTCCGCGAAATGCTCTGCATCCCTGCCCTGCGGCTGAAAAGCTTCGACGGCTTCCGCACCGCGGTGATGAAATACACCACCGACATCCCCGCATTCAATGGAGCCTGGGGCGAGCCCCTCCTCATCGGGCCCGGCACCATCCACGTGGCTCATACCAGCGAGGAACGTGTCCCCAAACGCGAACTGACCGAAGCCGTGGAGCTCTATCAGAAACTGGCCCGCCGCCTCCTCGCTTGAGCCGCGGCCCCAATGAAGGAATAACCTATGATCGTTATGAAGTTCGGCGGTACCTCCGTGGAGTCTGCTACCGCCATCGCTCGCGTTGCCACCATCGTCCAGGCTCGCATCGGCCGCCGCCCTGTCGTGGTCGTGTCCGCCATGGGCAAAACCACGAACCGCCTGCTTGCCATCGCCAACGCCGCGGCCGAAGGTCAGCAAAGCGAAGCCCTCCGCCAGCTCGATGAACTCCGCAAATACCACTACGCGGAGGCCTCCCAAATTGTGCGTGATGGCGATAAGGCCGAACTGGATCAACTGCTCGAGGAGCACTTCACCGAACTCTCCCAGTTGGTCGCGGAAATCGCCCAGGTCGAAGAGTTCTCCCCGCGCATGGTCGACGCCGTTTCGGCCCTCGGCGAGCGACTGTCCTCTCGCATCGTGACCCTCGGCTTTCGGCACGCGGGCATGGATGCCGTGCATGTCGATTCGCGCGCCGTACTCGTCACCGATACCCGGCACACTCACGCGTCTCCCATCTTTCAACGCACATATGCCCGTATGCGCGAAACCGTTGCACCGCTCGCCCAAAAACAAGTTGTCGTCATGGGCGGCTTCATCGGGTCATCGCAGGATGGGACCACCACCACCCTCGGCCGCGGCGGTTCCGATTATTCGGCCTCCATCATTGGAGCCGGCATCGGAGCCGAAGAGATCCAGATCTGGACCGACGTCGATGGCATGCTCACCTGCGATCCGCGCATCGTCCCCGGCGGCTATCGCATCAAAACCATCTCTTTCGCCGAAGCCGCGGAACTCGCCTACTTCGGAGCCAAAGTCCTCCATCCGGCCACCGTTCTCCCAGCAGTGGAAAAGAACATTCCTGTGCTCGTGCTCAACTCGCGCAACCCGGAGGTCAGCGGCACACGCATCGTCAAGGAGACCGTCCACTGCCGCAACGTCATCAAATCTATCGCCTGCAAAACTGGCATCACAGTTGTCAAGATCCAGTCCCTGCGCATGCTCATGGCCCATGGCTTTCTGCACCGCATCTTTGAAGTCTTCGACCGCTTCCAGACTCCAGTCGACATGGTCACCACCTCTGAAGTCAGCGTCTCGCTCACCATCGACAACGACAGCAATCTCGACGACATCAAAGACGAGTTGAGCCGCATCGCCGAAGTGGAGGTTGAAACCAATCGGGCCATCGTTTGTGCCGTTGGCGACAACGTCCGGGGCACGCCCGGCATCGGCGCCCGTATCTTCCGAGCGCTTTCCGGCATCAACGTTCTGATGATTTCTCAAGGAGCGTCACAGTTGAACTTCAGCTTTGTCATCGATGCCACCGAACTGCGTCCCGCCGTCGAGTCCCTGCACGCCGAGTTCTTCTCCACTCTTGATCCGGAGGTCTTCGCATAATGGCCAAACTCGCTTTAGTCGGCTACGGCAAAATGGGCAAGATGATCGACTCGCTCGCCCCCGAATACGGCTTTGAAACGGTGCTGCGCCTCGACGAGTTCAACAACGTCGACGGCGTAAGCATGACCAAAGAGCACTTCGCCGGCATCGACGTCGCCATTGAGTTCACCACGCCTCACACCGCGGTAGAGAACATCGAACGTCTCGCCGCCCTCGGCATGAACACCGTGGTCGGCACCACCGGCTGGACCTCTCAGCTTGACCACGTCCGCGATGTCGTCGCAAAGGCCGGCATCGGCTTCGTCTGGAGCCCCAACTTCTCCATCGGCGTCAACGTCTTCAACCGTGTGATCGCCGAGGCGGCCCGTCTGCTGGCCAATGAGCCGTCCTATGGCGCATGGGCTTGGGAGATCCATCACAACACCAAGAAGGATGCCCCGTCCGGCACCCTCATTCAGCTCGTCGATCGCATGAAGGCCGAAGGCTATTCACGCCCTATCGACATCAGTTCGAACCGCGCTGGAGCCCATCCAGGCACCCACGAAATCGGCTTCGATTCCGCCGCCGACACGATTACCCTCCGTCACGCCGCCCGCAGCCGGGAAGGCTTCGCAAGGGGAAGCCTCAAAGCCGCCCAGTGGCTCGTCCAAACCCAAAACAAAGGCTGCTTCGACTTCACCCAAGTCTTGTTCGGCTAACCGCCAGTTATCATGTAGGAATGCAAGAAGCCGTCATCATCGATTGCCTCCGTACGGCAGTCGGCAAGTCCGGCCGGGGCGCGTTGCGCAACACAAGGCCGGATGAACTCGGAGCAGCAGTCCTCAAAGCGTTACTAACTAAACACAACCAGATCGATAAGTCTGAAATAGACGACGTCATCATCGGCTGCGCCATGCCCGAGGCTGAAGCCGGCATGAACATGGCTCGCGTCATCGCCCTGCGTGCCGGGCTCCCCGATTCCGTCCCCGGAGTCACCATCAATCGCTTCTGTTCCTCCGGCCTGCAGTCCATCGCCATGGCCGCCGATCGCATCCGGGCCGGCGGTGCCGACATCATTATTGCCGGCGGCGCCGAGTCCATGAGCATGATCCCGATGACCGGCGTCAAGTTCGCCCCCAACCCATGGTTCGTCGATCATCGCCCCGAACTCTACATGGGCATGGGCCTCACCGCCGAACAGCTCTATCAGAAGTACGGCGTCACTCGCCAGGATCAGGACGCCTTCGCCTACCGCAGCCATCAGAACGCCCTCAAGGCGCAGGCTGCCGGCCACTTCGACAACGAGATCGTTCCGGTCGAAGTCACTACGACAACGCCAGGCGGCACGACAACGGCGACCTTCTCGAAGGACGAAGGCCCGCGCGCCGACACTTCGCTCGAAGCGCTCGCCAAGCTGCGCGCTGTCTTCGCTACCGACGGCACCGTAACCGCTGGCAACTCCTCGCAGACCAGCGATGGGGCAGCCGCAGCCATCGTCATGTCCGAATCGAAGGCCCGTGAACTCGGGCTCAAACCGAAGGCACGCTATGTTGGCTTCGCGGTCGGCGGAGTGCCGCCCGAGATCATGGGCATCGGCCCCGTCGTCGCCATCCCCAAGCTTCTCAAGCAAACGGGACTGAAGCTCGACGACATCGCCGTCACCGAACTCAACGAGGCTTTCGCCGTCCAGGCCCTCGCGGTCATTCGTGAATCCGGTCTCAACCCGGAAACCGTAAATGTCAATGGAGGGGCAATCGCTTTGGGCCACCCGCTCGGCTGCACAGGCGCCAAGCTCACAGCGACGCTGCTCGGCGAACTCGAGCGCCGCAACGCCCGCTACGGCATGGTCACCATGTGCGTCGGCGGCGGTCAGGGCGCAGCCGGTATCTTTGAAAGATTGATGTAGGGTAGGCTTTAGCCTGCCGGATAGGAATCAACTATGGCAACCGCATCGATGGCGCTTCCCAAAACCAAGGGTGGAGCGTTCCTCCTCGAATCCCGTGTCCCCGAAGAGATCTACACCCCTGAGGACTTCACCGACGAACACCTCGACGTGGCCCGTACCGCCGACGAGTTCTGGCTCAAGGAGATCCTTCCCAACGTCGAGAAGATCCAGCATCAGGAAGCGGGCGTCGCGCAAGCCGTGCTCCGCAAGTCGGCCGAACTCGGCCTCACCGCAGTCCTGCTTCCCGAGCAGTACGGCGGCATGGAGCTCGATCTCACCTCGATGATGATCGTCGCCGAGCGCCTCTCGCGCGACGGCTCTTACTCCGCATGGCACGGTGCCCACACCGGCATCGGCACCCTGCCCCTGCTCTTCTACGGAACGCCCGAACAGAAGGAGCGCTATCTCCCGCGTCTCGCCAAGGCCGAGTTGATTGCCGCTTATTGCCTTAGCGAACCGCAGGCAGGCTCCGACGCACTCGCCATCAAGACCCGCGCCGACTTGACCGAAGACGGTAAGCACTACATCTTGAACGGCCAGAAGATGTGGATAACAAACGGCGGCCATGCCGACTTGTACACCATCTTCGCCAAGGTCGGTGGCGAGAAGTTCACCGCCTTCCTCGTCGAACGAGCCTTCCCCGGAGTCAAGCCCGGAGCCGAAGAGAAGAAGATGGGCATCAAGGGCTCCTCCACCACGCCCATCTACCTCGACAACGTCAAAGTGCCTGTGGAGAACGTACTCGGCGAGGTCGGCAAAGGCCATCACATCGCCTTCAACATTCTCAACATGGGCCGCTTCAAGCTTGGCCCGTTCGCTACAGGCGGCGCCAAGGGCGTGCTCCAGACCTGCCTCAAGTACGCGAAAGAGCGCAAAGCCTTCGGCCAATCCATCGCCGGCTTCGGCATGATCCAGCACAAGCTCGCGGAAATGGCCATCCGCATCTATGCCGTCGAAACCATGAGCTATCGCGTCGTCGGCATGATTCAAGCCGCGCTCGGCGACTTCTCCTGGCAGATGCCCGACGCTTCGCAGCGCATGCTGAAGGCGGTCGAAGAGTTCGCCATGGAATGCTCCTACATGAAGGTCTACGGCTCGGAAATGCTCGACTACGTCGTCGATGAGGGCGTCCAGATCCACGGTGGCTACGGCTACCATCAGGACTACGCGGTGGAACGCGCCTATCGCGATTCGCGCATCAACCGCATCTTCGAGGGCACCAACGAGATCAACCGCATGCTTTCGACCGGGATGCTGTTGAAGCGCGCCCAGAAGGGCATGCTGCCGCTGGTGGAAGCCGTGAAGAAGGTACAGGCCGAGGTGCTCGCCGGACCCGCACTTGGGGCAACCATCGACGATGCAGCCATGGTCGCCAATGCGAAGAAGATTGCCCTGCTCTGCCTCGGTGTGGCGTATCAAACCTATCTCAACGAGCTCGATCAACAACAGGAGATCCTCGCCGGAATCACCGACATCGGCATGAGCGTCTTCGCCATGGAGTCCGTCTATCTCCGTACGAAGAAGCTCGAAGCGATGGGCAAGGGCGCGCTCGCAGCGGACATGAAAGCCGTCTTCCTGCCGGAAGCCATGGAGACCATCGAGAAGGCCGCCCGCTACGTGCTCAGCGCGTCTTCCTCGGGCGATGCCCTGCGCACCAACCTCGCCGTGCTGCGCCGCTTCACCAAACATGAGTTGCCGAACTCGGTCGCGTTGCGCCGCAAGATCGCTACCCGCTTGCTCGAAGCGGAACGCTTCCTCGTGTGACCCGCCCGAAAGTGATTCTGCTGGTTGGCTTGCCGGGTTCCGGCAAGTCGACCTACGCGCACCAACAAGGCTGGCCCGTGCTGGCCTCCGATGAGATTCGCCGCATCCTGCTCGACGATGCGCGAGATCAGACGGCGAACCGAACCATCTTCGCTCTGTTGCGGCGCATGCTGCGGATGCGCCTGGAACTGCGCCGGCCCATCACCTGCGTCGACGCCACGAACCTGACTCCGTATGAGCGCCGCCCCTATATCAAGACGGCGCAGCTCTACGATGCCGATATCGAGGCCTTTTACCTTGACGTTTCGATTGCGGTCTGCCATGCCCGCAACCAAAGCCGTGACCGCGTGGTCCCGGCTGAAGTCTTGGAAAGAATGTCGAAGCGCCTCGTGCCCCCGTCGCTGGAGGAAGGCTTCTCAGCCGTTCGAGTGTTGCGAACTCCATAGCCGCTGCGCCAGCAGCCAGAGCATAGCGGGGAACAACATGATAACTCCCGCGCTGGTGGCCACCGTGTCGGGCGACACGCCGCGGTCAATGAACAACCCGGCGAGCGAACTGGAAATCGACATCGAGATCGTCATGAAGGCGAACTCGCTGGAGAATACGCGGCCGCGATACTTGTCCTCGGTGTTCAATTGGAGCATCGTCGACGAGAACACCCAGATCATCGATCCGCCGGCGTGCGCGAAGATGAGACACAAACAAGCCAGCCACATCGCCGGCGCATAGCCGAGCGCAATGTAACCTGTCGAGGAGATGAAGAACCCAAGCGCGATGCCCTTGCGCATCAGCGCTTGATCGGGGCCGGCGATATGCGTCCCCAACGAGGGCCCGATGATGGCGCCAAGCCCGCGCGCGCCCATCAGCAGGCTCATGCCCACAATGCCCGCGGTCTTCGGATCGAGGCCCGGAATCACGGTTGGGAATTTGCGGTCGCCAAGGATCGTGACCAGCACCCAATTGGCGGCCATGAAGCCAAGGCCGCATTTGATGAACATGGTCGCCAGCAGACGCTTGTCTTGAGCGACGTAGCGCACGCCCTCGGCGATGGGCGAGAAGTCGAACAGCTCGGCGAAACGCATCGGAGCCTGATGCTCCATATGCGGCTCGCGAAACTGCATCCGCGAGATGAAGTAGGCCGACACGAGAAACGAAAGGGAGTTGATTATGTATACCGCGTATGACCCAACCGCGGCGGCGATGAAGCCGCCAATCGCGGAGCCCGCAGCGAAGTTGAACGACCACGTCATCGACGACAAGCTGTTGGCGGCCAGCGTATCCTTGCCTTCGGTGATGTTCGGAATGACGGCGCTGCGCCCCGGCTCAAACAAGGCCCAGAACACGGTTTCGAGGAACAACAGCACATAGATCAGCCACACGAGTTCGAGCCATGCGGCAACCAGCATCAGGCCAACCACGACCACGCGCACGAAGTCGGCCACGATCATCAGCGTGCGGCGGCTCAGCCGGTCATTGAGCACGCCCACCATCGGCGACACCAGCATTTGCGGCAGCACCTGCAGCACGAATGCGAACCCGATCGACTTGGCCGCGCCTCCCGTCAACTTCAGCAGTTGATCGTAGATGGCGATCATGTACATCCAGTCGCCGGTCTCGCTGATCATTTGCGCGATCCACAACCGGCGGAAGTTCGCATTGCCGCGAATCAGCCGCCAGTATTCGGGAAAGGAGACTCGGGCTTTGGGCTCCATTGCGTGGCGATTAGGCGCGGGTGTAGAGGCCCATGCGCTGCTTCACGAGGTCCACGGTGGAGTTGGCGATCGGATTGACGCGCTCTCGGCCTTCGGCCAGGATGTTGTCGATGTAAGCCGGGTCGGCCGTGATCTCGCGGTAGCGCTGTTGCAGGGTTTCGAGCGAGCCGGCCACAATCTCGGCCACCTGCTTCTTGAGGTCGCCGTAGCGCATGCCCTCAAAGTGCTGTTGGATCTGCGTATCCGTCCATTCGCTGAAGGCCTGATAGATGGAGAGGAGGTTCTTCACGCCGGCGCCCATGGTAGCGAAGTCCACCGCCGGGTTCGAGTCGGTCGTGGCTCGCATGATCTTCTTCTTGATGACGTTGGGAGGATCGAGGAGAGCAATCGCATGGCCCGCGCCCGTCTCCGACTTACTCATCTTTTTCTCCGGGTCGTCGAGGCCCATCACGCGCGCGCCCACGGCAGGCAGCCGCGTCTCGGGCATCACGAACGTATCGCCGTAGAGCGAGTTGAAGCGCTGCGCGATGTCGCGCGTCAGTTCCAGATGCTGCTTCTGGTCATCGCCCACCGGCACCACGCTCGCCTGATAGATGAGGATGTCGGCGGCCATCAGCACGGGGTATTGCAGAATGCCGTCGCCCACGGTCTCCTGGGCCTCGGATTTGGCCTTGAACTGCGTCATGCGATAGAGCCAACCGAGCGGCGTAGCGCAGGTCAGCAGCCAAGCCAGTTCGGCATGGCCATGGACAGTCGATTGAGCCACGATGGCCGAATGCTTCGGGTCGATACCCGCGGCAAGAAACAACCCAGTGAGTTCGCGGATCTTGGCGCGCAGTTCATCGGGCTTCTGATAGACGGTGATGGCGTGCAGATCGACGATACAAAAGATGCTCTCGTAGTCGTACTGGATTTTGACCCAGTTCTTGAGAGCGCCGAGATAGTTGCCGATGTGGAGGTTGCCCGAGGGCTGCACTCCGGAAAGGACACGTGGTTTCATGCTGGTAGAGGAATGCGGGATAATTTCTCATCGTACCTTGATGGACACTACACAAACAAACGCGCGCGAGCGCACGGTCACCTTCGAGAAGCTTGTGTACGGAGGGGACGGGTTGGCGCGAGACCACGGGCATGTGATTCTGACCCCATTCGTCCTGCCCGGCGAAACCGCCGAAGTCGAGATTACCGGAAAGAAGTCGCAACTGCTGCGAGCCCGCGTGGAGCGGCTCGTAGAGCCATCGCCCAACCGTGTGGCGGCGCCTTGCCCTTACTTCGGCAACTGCGGTGGCTGCCATTATCAGCACATTGGCTATCCGCAGCAACTGGTAGAGAAGCAACTGATTTTGCGCGAGGCGCTGGCCCGGGTGGGAAAGATTGAGGCACCGGCTGAGATCCACGTCATCGCGGGGCCGGAGTGGGGCTACCGCAACCGGGCCCAGTTTCACCTGGAAGACGGCCGCATCGGGTATCACGAAGCCGCCTCGCGGCGGCTGTGCGCCGTGGAGCACTGCACCATTCTGTCGCCGAAGCTGCAGGAGGCTTTGAGCGGTCTGCGCCGCATGAGCGGCGACCGCCGCTTCCCGCGGTTTCTGCAGACGTTGGAGGTGTTCACCAATGAAACAAATCTACAGCTCAATGTTTTGTCGAGCGCGAAGCCTGTAGCGCGGCGTTTCTTCGATTGGTGCGCCGCTGAGTTGCCGGGTTTCCTCGACGGCCCGCTTGAATATGCCGCCGCAGGGCACAAGTTCCGTGTCAGCCACGGAGCGTTCTTCCAGGTGAACCGGCACCTCGTCGATGCGCTGGTGGAGGAAGCACTGCACATGGCGGATGGGGAGACGGCTTTGGACCTCTACTCCGGAGCAGGTCTGTTCACGCTCCCGCTGGCGAAGCGCTTCACCAAGGTATCGGCAGTGGAGTCGGGAGTCGCCGCCTGGCGCGATCTTCAGAAGAACGCCGAGACCGCGGGAGTATCGATTGACGCCCTGCAAACCTCGGCGGAAGGCTATCTCGAATCGAACGGCGCCAACACGGACTTCGTTCTTGCCGACCCGCCCCGTGCGGGACTCGGCAAGAAGGCGGTGCAGTTGCTGCTCGAACGCAAGCCGCGGCGGTTGACCATCGTCTCCTGCGACCCGGCAACGCTCGCCCGCGACCTGGCCACGCTGCTCCCACACTATCAACTCACGCGCATGACGATGGTTGATCTGTTCCCGCAGACCTATCACATCGAGACCGTGGCACATCTGCTTCTTGGTAATCTAAACAATGGTCTCGAGTGAAGGTCCGTGTAGACCGTCCCACGCGTTATCACCCAATTTAGTCCGTATTTGTAAACATGTCTTTTCAACTACAACCCGTCAAAGAGTTTCTGGTGCTGCCGGCACTGCCGAAGTCTTTATCCAGGCTCTCCGAGATCGCACATAACCTCGTGTGGAGTTGGGATCATACCATCCGCGCGGTATTCCGGAGGCTCGATCCGGTTCTGTGGAAGACGAGCGGGCACAACCCTGTCCTGATGCTCGGCCACATCTCGCAGAGTGCGCTGGAGAAGGCGGCGAAAGATCAGCGCTATCTCGCGGTGTACCGCCGGGCCTGCGAATTGCTCGACAACTACATGCAGCGCACGGAGCCGAAGGAGAAGCTGGTCGCCTACTTCTCGATGGAGTACGGGCTGCTGGAGTGCATGTCGATCTATTCCGGTGGATTAGGCATTCTGTCGGGGGACCACCTGAAGGCCGCAAGCGACGCGGAGATTCCGCTGGTCGGCGTGGGTCTGCTCTACCAGCGCGGTTACTTAAGCCAGCGGCTCAATCAGGACGGCTGGCAGATGGAGCGCAACCCAGAGAACGACTTCTACACGCTCCCAGTGCAGCCAGTGCGGATCAACAACGAAGAACTGAAGGTATCCGTGCAACTGCCGTCAGGGCTGGTGCATATCAAAGTTTGGGTGATGCACGTAGGAAGGGTGCGGCTGTTCCTGCTCGACACGAACATTCCTGAGAACCAACTGGCGGAAAACCGCGACATCACGGACATGCTGTACGGCGGTGACAGTCACACGCGCATCCGGCAGGAGATTGTGCTCGGCATCGGCGGCACACGCGCGTTGCGTGCGGTGGGTCTGCAGCCCACGGTCTTTCATATGAACGAAGGGCACTCAGCGTTCCTGGCCGTGGAGCGGATCCGCATGCTGATGCAGGAAAACGGGCTCACGTTCGATGAGGCATGGGAGGCGACGCGCAATAACAACGTGTTCACCACGCACACACCGGTGCCCGCTGGTATCGACCTGTTCGATACCGGCATCATGTATCAATACTTCAAAGACTACTGCGAGCAGTCGGGGATTCATTTCGATCAACTGCTGAAGCTCGGCAAGCGCAATCTGAACGATCCCGGCGAGCCGTTTTCGATGGCCGTGAGCGCGCTGCAGACTTCGTCGTACCGCAACGCGGTGAGCGCGCTGCACCGGCAGGTATCGCAGACGATGTGGTCCGGGATGTGGCCGGAGCTGCCGAATTGGGAAGTGCCGATCAGCCATGTCACCAACGGCGTTCATTTGCCGACGTGGCTCAATGGCGAACTGGCGACGATTTACGATCAGTATCTGCAGCCGGACTGGCGGGACCGTCACGCCGATCCGAAGACTTGGGACTTGGTGAAGGAAATCCCATCGAGCGAGTTGTGGGAGGCACGGCGGCATCGCAAGCGGGTGATGATCCAGTTCGCGCGAGAGCGGCTGGTGCAACAGAGCGTGGCCCGCAAGGCGTCGGCTGCCGAGATCCGCCGCGTTCATGAAGCACTCGACACCGATGCGTTCACGATCGGCTTTGCGCGGCGCTTTGCCACTTACAAGCGGGCGACGCTGTTCTTCCGCGATGTAGCACGGCTGAAGAAGATTCTGCTCAACACGAAGATGCCGGTGCAGATATTGTTTGCCGGCAAGGCGCATCCGAAGGATCATCCGGGGAAGGTTCTGATCCGCGAGATTTTCCAGTTGACGCGCGATCCGGAGTTGTCGAAGCGGATTGTGTTCCTGGAGGACTACGGCATCGAAGTGGCGCGAGAGATGGTGCAGGGGGTCGATTTGTGGCTTAACAATCCGCGCCGTGGCGAGGAGGCCTGCGGTACTTCGGGCATGAAGGCGGCGATGAACGGCGTGTTGAATTGCAGCATCCTGGACGGCTGGTTCGATGAGGCGTATGAAACCTCCGGTGGCTGGGCGATCGGCGATCGTGAGACCTACAGCGACGATCAGGACGAGATGCATGCGAGCGCGCTCTATTCGCTGCTGGAGTCGGAGATCGTTCCGATGTATTACCGGCGCAATGATGAAGGGATTCCGGAGGAATGGATCCGGCGCGTGAAGACGTGCCTGGCGAACATGAGCCCACAGTTCAACTGCATGCGCATGGTGGAGGAGTACGACGCGCAGATGTACGAGCTGGCGCATCGCGGCTGGGTAGACGTACGCAAGGATGGTTTTGAGAGCGCGCGGCGGAAGGTGCGCTGGAACGCGGAGGTGCACCGAGTTTGGGATCGAGTACGGTTCCTCGATATCTCATCCACATCTGAGTCCAGCATTTTAAGTGGCGAACCAGTGCAGTTGCGGGCAGCCGTAGAGTTGTCGGGGCTACGGCCATCGGACGTGAAAGTAGAAGCGGTGGTGGGACGCGTGGGAGCCGAAGGGAATCTGGAGCGGACGCAGGTTCTGTCTCTGACTCATAGCGGGGAGCTACAGAATGGGGCTCCGGTGTTTACGGCGCAATTTGTGCCGTCGCAGACAGGACGGTTGGGATTTGCGATGCGGGTATCGCCGAACCACTACGAGGATCCGCTGAGCAGGCCCTGCTACAGCTTACTGAGGTGGGGCTAAGGGAAACGCTTAGGCTCTGAAGAAAGAAACAGTTTGCGTCGAAGATGTTTCTATGGTAAGTAGGTAGTGGGTCGTCTCGACCTTGAGGGCACGGATTCACTGGAACCAAATCTTCCTGTGCTCCGTTACACCCTATAGAGCCTTCCAAACGCGGGTGCGGCAGACGCTAGATTCTGCCGGGCGTTGAAAGGGTTCTAGTCCAGAACGATTTCCCAATCCATCCGCTACGTGCAGAGCGCAAATGCGGGCAAATGGGGGGATCCCTGCCGGGCGACTCAATTCACAGCAGCTATGGACCGCGCGCTGAAGTGGTGTATTCAGCCGGGGGAGACCAGAGCGCCGATCGATCCGCCTTGTGTTTCTAAAGGAGGCCTGCAAACGGCCATGGACAGCGACCGCAAATACAGACAAAACGGGTATATGGACTCGGAGCGGGACCGCGCACCGCGCGATCCACAGGGCAAGCCAAAGGGCCCGAGGCCGCCCATTGACGTAACGGGACCGCGGCTGCCGCGGATGGTGCAGTCGGTGACGGCGAGCCGGTGTTGGAACTGTGCGATCACGCTGCCGGGAGACATCGATTTTAAGGGAACGTGTCCGAAATGCGGATCGCAGCTGCATTGCTGCAAACAATGCGCACATTTTGAGCCTTCCACGCGCTTCCAGTGCCTGAAGCCAATTCCGGCACGCATCGCGTATAAGGATCAAACGAACGAATGCGAGTTGTTCAACCCGCGGGTGACGGTGGCTCGGGACTCGGCGAGTCCGAACGCTGGAACGTCCTCCTATCAGGGGGCGAAGATCTATGAGCCGCGCAACTCCAACGACGCACGCGCGGCATTTGATAGTCTGTTTAATAAGAGTAAATGATCGCCGCTGAACTTGTTGCCGCCCGCCGTTTCGAACTGAAAGAGATCCCCCTTCGTGACCCTTCACCAGGTGAGGTGCAGGTTCGCGTCAAATCCGTCGGGATTTGCGGATCGGATCTGCATTATTACTTCGAGGGAGGCATCGGGGACACGTCCTGCATCTTCCCGATGGTGCTGGGCCATGAGCCTTCCGGCGAAGTGGTGAAGCTGGGTTCCGGTGTGAGCGGATGGGCAGCGGGAGACCGGGCCATCCTGGAACCGGCACTTTACTGTTACCACTGTGAATACTGCATGGCGGGAAAGCACAATGTGTGCGAACACCTGCGATTCTTGAGCACGCCGACGGATCCGGGCTTTTTCCGCGAGTTCGTCAACTTACCGCTGACGAACGTCATTCCTCTGCCGAAGGAAATGGGCTTCGAGGGTGGCACGCTGGCTGAACCGCTGGCGGTGGTAATGCACTCGATGAAGTTCGCCGATCCACGGCCGGGGGAGTCGGTTGCGGTGTTTGGCGCGGGGCCGATCGGGCTGCTGACGCTGAGCGTGCTGCGGCTATCGGCGGTGGGCCGGATCTTCGTGGTGGAACCGGTGGCGGCACGGCGCGAGTTGGCGCTGCAACTGGGCGCCGATGTGGTGATTGATCCGAAGGCGGACGATGTGGTGCAAGCGATCCGGCAGGGCACGCGGAATCAGGGCGTCGATTTGACGATTGATTGCGCGGCCAAGGGCGGGTCGATGAACCATTCACTGTTTGCGACGCGCAATGCGGGACGCGTGGTCTACACGGGAATCCCATCGGAGATGGTAGTGCCGATGGAGTTTCACGAAATGCGGCGCAAAGAGCTGTCGATTTTCAACGTGCGGCGCTCGAATCACGAAACGGACGTTGCCATCCGGCTTCTGGTGGAGCATCCGGAGCGGTTCCTGCCGATTCTGACGCATCAACGGCCGATGGAGAAGATCGCGGCCGCGTTCGACATGCTGGAGCACTACGACGACGGGGCGGCGAAGGTCACGATTCAAATGTCTCGATGAGACGGCGGTAGACGAGGTAGGCTTTTTCCAACTGATCGAGGTCGAGGTATTCGTGCGGAGTGTGGGCGTGGGCGATGTTGCCGGGCCCGAAGATGATGGCAGGGACACCTGCGCGGCCGAACTTGCTGGCATCGCTGCCGTAAGGGACGCCTTCGGGGGTATCGGGCAAGCCTAGTTCTCGAAGCACAGCGGCTGTGGCCTGGACGATGGAAGCATTTTCCGATGTATCGAGCGGAAAATCCGATAGCAACGGTGGCTCCATTTCAATCTTCAGTTGCGGATGGGACGCCGAGAAGCGATCGATGGTTTGCTGGAAGCCGGCGAGCACGGACGCTGGGGTTTCTCCGGGGATCATGCGGCGGTCGATGGAGATGGTGCAGCGCTCAGGGACGATGTTGATCTGCGTACCGCCTTGTATCTGGCCGGCGTTCCATGTGGGTCCGCCGAGCAGAGGATGCGGCACAACGGTGAGAGCTTCATTATCACGCTCGAGTTCCAGAAGGAGGCGCGACATGCCGAGGATGGCGCTGACGCCAAGGTGCGGCTTGGCGCTGTGGGCGGCTTTGCCGGTAACGGTGATGTTCCAGCGGACGAGCCCTTTGCTGGCACGGATGAGGCGGAGTTCGGTGGGTTCGGCGATGACGGCTCCTGCAGCTTCGACATCGCGGCAGAAGAAGGTCGAGCCCTGGCAGGAATGCTCTTCGTCCATGGCGGAGACGAACCAGACTTCGCAAGGGGGCTTAACGCCGTTTGCGTGGATATCGGCGACGGCGTGCATCATGGCGACGAGTCCACCTTTGGTGTCGCAGGCGCCGCGGCCGTGGATGCGATTGTTCTCGATGATGGGATCGAAGGGTGCGTCCATGCTTTCGACGCCGGCGGTGTCGCAATGCGCTTCAAGGATGAGCCGGCGGCTCGGATTGCGCCCAGGGATGGTGACGATCACGTTGGGGCGATCGGGGAGCACTTCCTGTTCGCGCACGCCGATGTCGCGGCGGCGGAAGAATGCGCCGATGACCTGTTGGATGGCGGACTCGTTGACGCCTTGCGAATAGGCGGGGTTGATACTGTTGATGCGAATGAGATCGGCGAGGGTTTCGATGAGCGGTTGCATACTGAGTCCCACAGGATAGCAACAGGCTTTGTATACTTGCCTATTGTTGAATCGAATTCTCATCCTGCTGGTAACGGCGGTCGGGATCAACTACATTGACCGCGGACTGCTGTCGGTATCCGCGCCGCTGATCCAGGCGCAACTAGGTTTGTCGCCGACGCAATTGGGCGTCCTGTTTTCGGCCTTTTTCTGGACGTATGCTTCGGTGCAGGTGGTGGCGGGTTGGGTAGTAGACCGCTATCCGCTGAAGTGGGTTTACGCGATTGGGTATCTGTTATGGTCCATAGCAACGGCGGTGACGGGGTTGGTGGAAGGCTTCGGACAATTGCTGGGGGCGCGGTTGGTGCTAGGAGTTGGGGAGAGCGTGGCGTATCCGGCGACGTCGAAGATATTAGTGCGGGAGTTTCCCGAATCGCGGCGCGGCTTCGCCAACGCGGTGGTGGACGCGGGAGCGAAGATCGGGCCGGGACTGAGCACGCTGGCCGGGGGGCTGATGGTGAGCCAGTATGGGTGGCGGGCGCTGTTTCTCGGGGTGGGAGTGGCGAGTCTGCTGTGGCTGATTCCATGGCTGATGTATGCGCACGGGGGACAGGAGCGCGCGGAGGCGAGGCAAGGGGCATCACCGACGATGATGGAACTGCTTTTGCGGCGCGAGGCTTGGGGGACGTATCTGGGGATGTTCGCATTGGGCTATGTGTGGTATTTCCTGCTCTCGTGGCTACCTTCGTATTTGGTAAAAGAGCGTGGGTTCTCGATGCAGACGATGGCGGTGCTGGGCTCGGTGCCGTTTTGGGGGATGGCGGTGGCCACGCTGGCCGGCGGTTGGGCTTCGGATGCAAGGATACGGGCCGGCGGGAATCCGACACGGGTGCGGAAGACGTTTCTGGTTGGCGGGTTGTTGTTGTGCGGAGCAACGATGTTGCCTGCCGTGCTGGTATCGGATGCGCGGTGGTCGGTGGGATGGTTGACGGCGGCTTGTTTGTCGCTGGGAATTTACACGTCGAACGTGTGGGCGGTGACGCAGACGCTCGCCGGGCCGGTAGCGGCAGGGAGGTGGTCGGGGATACAGAATGCGATTGGGAACTTGGGGGGCGTGGTGTCGCCGGTGGTGACGGGGTGGATTGTGAGTGTGACGGGATCGTTTGTCCTGGCGTTTGTGGGGGCGTCAGTGGTGCTACTGGGCGGGGCGGCGTGTTACTTGTTTTTGCTGGGAGAGGTGAAGGGAGTGGATTGGGGGAAGAGGTGAGGCTGCATATTGTCCACGGCCAGTACGGGCGCGGCGACCAAGAGAGCCAATTGGGTTGCGCCGAAGAAGGCGAAGTCCGGTGATGAAGATTGGCCGAACCGACATGGAGTGCGCGTGGGTGCAGTCCGTTTGATTGAGCCTCGGATCTCGCTAGATGCCATCCGGCGGCAGATTCCGGAACTCACTTGGGCGGCGTACCCTCGTAGCATCACGACTCCGCCAAACAACGTCGCGAGGCTGATTCGGGTTCTTATTACAAAGCGCCGCAAAACCGGGTTGCTGGAAGAGTTGGATGAGGCGGGTCTGGAACGGGCTAGTATTCACGAACTGCAACAGGTGGCGTTGTTGGGGGCAAAGCCAAACTTGCCTGGACGGCAACGGCGAAGTTGATCGCACTTTGCCCGAACTGTCATCGGCGGGCTCATTATTCGAAAGACGCCAGGGCTTTCAACAAACAACTGATTGTGAAACTCAAGCAGTTGGAACTTTAAGTGTGATCCAGGCGGGGGCATGGTCACTGGCGTTGGGTTCGCCGCGGATGTGGCGGTCGATGCCGGCTGCGGCGAGGCTAGAGGCGATGGTGGGGGAGAGGAGGAAGTGATCGAGGCGCATGCCTTTGTTGGCTTCCCAGCGTTGGAATTTGTAGTCCCAGAAAGTCCAGAGCGGCCCTTCGGGGTGGAGGGTGCGAAGGGCGTCGGCCCAGCCCTGGCTGAGGAGGCGGGCATAGGCGGCGCGGCTTTCCGGTTGGATGAGGGCGTTGTTGTCGAGGGAGCGGGTGGGGTAGATGTCTTGAGGAGTGGGGACAACGTTGTAGTCGCCGGCGAGGACGACAGGGACTTGAGCGGCGAGGAGTTGGGAAGCGTGGGCCATGAGGCGATCGAACCAGGCGAGCTTGTAGGTGAACTTCGGGCCGGGTTGGGGATTGCCGTTAGGGAGGTAGATGGAAGCGATGAGGATACCGTTGACTGCGGCTTCGATGTAGCGGGGTTGATTGTCGGTGGGATCGCCGGGAAGCGTGTTGCGAGTGAGGATGGGCGGTTGGTGGCGAGCGAGAATGGCGACGCCGTTCCAGGAGGGCTCACTGGTCCAGACGGCGTGGTAACCGATCTGTCGGAGGGCTTCGGCGGGGAAGGCGGTGGGGGCACATTTGAGTTCCTGTAGGCAGGCGACGTCGGGCTGCGCGGCGGCGAGCCATGCAAGGAGGTTGGGGAGGCGGCGGTTGATGTTGTTGATGTTGAAGGTGGCGATTTTCATGGCGCGGGCTTCTGTTTCCACCCTAGAACATTTCGGCGCTACAATGTTTTGGCGTATGCAGCACGCGACGTTGGTTCAGTTGGGGGTGAAGTGGCTCACACGGCAGTGCCCGGTGGTGCTGTACGAGGCGGCGGCTGTGCGGAAGGAGATTCCGGACGTAATTGGGTGGGCGGGCCCGCGAGCGGTGCTGATTGAGTGCAAGGCGACGCGGGCGGATTTTATGCGGGATGCGGGGAAGGTGACACGGGCGGATCCGCGGTTAGGGATGGCGCAGCGGCGGTATTATTTGTGTCCGGCGGGGGTGATTGAAGTGGCGGATTTGCCGGCGAAGTGGGGATTGCTGTGGGCGGAGAAGGGGAAGATCCGCGTGGTGCGCGAGGCGCGTGGGTTTCCACAGAGGAATCTGCTGGCGGAGGTGGAATTTCTGAGCGCGATGCTGCGTCGGGCGCAGATCCGGATAGGGTCGCGGCCTTTGTCGGAGTGGCTGCGGGGGGAGAACCGGTTTGAGGCACAGCGGGGGGTGACGCCGAATGCGAACGGGCGGGCGGTGGGCGCTGTGCGAGGGTGAGTGTCCCTCGAACGCGACTAGACGGTTGTATATCGCAGGCATATACTAAGAGTTGTGGCAGCACGAAAGGACCCGCTGGATGCTTGCACCGGGTTCGAATGGGATGAATCGAACACGAGAAAGAACTGGGAGCGGCATGGCATCACCGCGGAAGAGGCGGAAGCCGTCTTTTTCAATGAGCCGTTGGTAGTTCGCAGCGATGTTTCGCATTCCAAACGGGAGAAACGGTACTACGCGCTTGGGCAAACGGATGAGGGGCGATACTTGTTTGTCGCGTTCACGATCCGCCGGATGCTGGTGCGCGTGATCTCTGTTCGGGACATGAACCGACGAGAAAGGAGCGCCTATGCCTATCACGAAGAAGAAGCCGATGCCTGAGTTCCGAACGGAAGAGGAAGAGGCCCAATTTTGGGGAGGGCAGGACTCGACGGAGTACATCGATTGGCGCGGTGCGGAGCGACGGAAGTTTCCGAAGCTAAAGCCGACGTTACGGACGATTTCTCTGCGTCTACCGGTGTCTATGATCGAGGATCTAAAGGTTCTGGCGAACAAGCGGGATGTGCCGTATCAGTCGTTGTTGAAGGTTTTTCTGGCGGAGCGATTGGATAAGGAGCGGCGGCGGGCATCCGCGTGAATGCAACATGAAGGTGTTGTTGGATGACTGCTTGCGCTGATTGCGGCAGGGGTTGTGGACGAATCAGATTGAGGATTTGGTTTTGGGTGCGGGGGGAAGTCTATCGCTCGGCACAGTCGATGTCTTGACAATCTTGAACTAGACTAAGACAGAATGAAGCCACGAGTTTTTGTTGGGTCGTCGACGAAAGGGTTGCCGGTCGCGTATGCTGTCCAGGCTAATCTGGCTCAGCTGGGTTGTGCACCTGAGGTTTGGAATCAGGGCACATTTGGCCCAGGAGATTTCATTCTTGACCGGCTTCTTAAGAATCTCGATGAGTTAGATGCAGCAGTGTTGGCACTTACGCCCGATGATGAGGTAACGATCGGTTCGCAGTCGCAGCTGGCTCCGAGGGACAATGTCGTTTTTCGAGCTAGGCCTGTTCATGGGCAGGAAAGGCCATGACAGCGCATTCGTGGTGGCACCAGGGAATAGTCCGAAACTGCGGATGCTGTCGGATTTGGGAGGACTCGTACGGGGCGAGTATGACCAGGACACAGCGAACATCCAAGCGGCAACGGCTCCCGCTTGTGGTCAGATATCGAAGCGCTTGCTAGGCAAGCACCCAGATCCTGGAATTTACATCGGCTCAGAATTTCATGGCCTGGGGTTAAATTGGCGCAGCTACGGAAAAGTTTGTGGGTTGATCAATTACTCTTCGAAAGATCTCAGTTTCGGGGAGGGCAGCTATCGGTTTCCGGCCGGTGGAGATCTCCTGAACGCTCCGTGGAGGACATTCGGTCTGAGGTTAAGGCGGGATCAGCCAAGCGACGGTGTACGCATCTATGTTGTCACAGAACAAGCTGATGGTACAGAGAAGAAGATTTACTTTGGTACTCATCATCGGTCACTTCATGTGCTGCCTGAGTTTGCCGACGAACTTCGTGTTCCTCTGCCATATGCCGAATTCGACAAGTGGAGCTATTTGCATATCGCCGTAGACTCGATACACCACAGCTATGTTGAGGGCATTAGATTTGCAAAAGGGCTACGAATTGTTGGTCCTATTCGACTCCGCAACATCTTTCTGTGCGACAGTGCGGCAGATATCCCAAACGTTTTTGTGGAACAGGCAATCCGATTTCCGTTCGCCTCTGGGAACAGCGGTTGAATTAGGAAAGGGGGTGGACCGAAGTACACCCCTAAGACTCCGAAGCGCGCGCCACCTAGAACTGGAGGCGGAGGGCGAAGCGGAAGATTCGTTCGTCGGCGCGGGCGGAAGTGATTTCCATGAAGCCGCCGAGGTTACGGATCGTCTGATCGGGATTCAACTGCATGTTGCTGACGTTGGTGCCGGGGGCGTTGAGATGCGGCGTGTTGGTCGCATTGAAGGCCTCGGCACGGAACTGGAAAGCAACGTTTTCCTTGATGGCGAAGGAGCGGAACAGCGACAGATCGGTGTTGATGGTGCCGGGAGAATTGAGGAAGTTGCGGCCGGTTGAGCCGTAGCGAACATCGGTGATGGTGCGGAAGGCGAGCGGATCGTAGAAGGGGGTGCCGCGGCCGACGCCTCCTAGTTTCACGACTTCCGATTTCACCTGGTCGGCGGTCTGGCTGTTGCCAGGAGCGTTCAGCGAAGCACCCGATGCACTGACTCCAATGGGTCCACCCGTGTAGGCGCTGAAGGTGCCGTTGGTCTGCCAGCCACCGAGAACGTGCTTGGCGATACCGTTGGTGGCGTATTTCTGGCCTGCGCCGAACGGGAGGTTGTACACCCAGCCCATTTGGAGGATGTGGGTACGGTCATAACCGGCGCGGGCGCGGTTGCGATAGAAGACCTCAGGGTGATTCCAACCGACTCCGGCCCAGCCGTCCTCGTCGGTTTCGTTGATGGCCTTCGACCAGGTGTAAGCGCCGCGCATGACGAAACCATTCTTGAAGCGGCGATTGATGCTGGTTTGGAAGGCATGGTAATTGGCGCCGAGATAGCCGCCCCACATGGTGGTGGAAGCGGTGCGGCGGAATTTGGCGAAGAGCGGACGGCCGTTGTTGCCGGCGCCGATAGGAGCGGCGTTAATGTCGAGGTCGGCGAGTTGGTGGACAGTGTTGGTGCCAACGTAGCCGACGGTGCCGACGAATTCGCCGGGGAGGCGGCGCTCAATGATGAAGTTCCATGATTGGACGTAGCCACGCTTGAGGTCGCCGCCCCAGGGGGTGCGGTTGTCAACGGTGGCGGGCAACTCGAAGGAACCTTTGTCGATGTCAGGACCGGTAAAGAAGGGGATACCCTGGGCAAGTGTGCCGTAGGGGATGAAGGAATTGGCGCTGACAAAGGTTTGGGAGATGGTGGCGGGGTAGGGTCCTCGAAGCGGGCGAGAGAAGGGCAGCGGCGAGTACGTGATGCCGTAGCCGGCGCGGATGACAGTAGCATCGGAGGCGCGATAGGCGAAGCCGATGCGGGGGGCGAACAACTTCTTAGAGACATTGATGCCGACGTTGTCGGGGTTGCCGCCACGGCGTCCGATCAGGACGAGGTTGGTGCCGGGGTCCCAACGCTCCAGGCCGCGATCGGCGCGGGTCATGAGGGGGTAGAACTCGTAGCGCAGACCGAGTGAGAGTGTGAGACGTTGATTGACCTGCCAGCGGTCACGGGCGTAGAAACCAAATTGCCATTCGCGCCCGCTCATGGTGAGGTACTGGAGGCTTTTGCCGATGGTGGACGGACCACCGAGGAGGAAGGAAGCGTAGCCGTTGAACTGATTGGGGGCCGCCCCGCCGTTGTTGGCGGCTTCCGCGCCGGAGAAGGTGAACGCGCCGCGGGGATTATTGAGCTCGGGCTGCCAGTGATTCAATTGGTGGCGGACAATGTCGCTGCCGAAGCGGAACTCATGCTTGGAGCGGGTGATGCCAATGTTGTTGGAGGCGGTGAAGCTCTGATCGCGGTAGGTGTTGGGCCGGGGATTGTCGCCGTTGCCGAGTTGGGTGTAGCCGGAGATGTTGAAGGCGGGCATGCCACTCTGGCGGGGATCGGGGCCGTTAGTGCCGGGGATGCCGAGAGTTTCGAGACCGAAGTTGGTGCCGAAGTCGGGGTTCTTGCCATCCTGACGCATACGGGTCCAGCCGATGGTGCCATCGATGACCATGCCAGAGCTGAGGGCGTAGGTATGGCCGATGGTGGCAATCTGAGTGAGTGTGGTGGCGGTGCCGGGAGCGCTGCCACTGCAGAGCGCAGGACCGCCGGCAGCGCCGAGGGCGAAGGCACAATTGGGATTGGCCGTCATGGCGCTGTACTTGCCGAACAGGGAATGGCGATCGGTGCGGTTCCAGTTCACTTTGCCGTCGTAGTTGATGCGATCGAACTTCTGCGTGCCGGCGGCGAACAGATTGTTGGTGTTGCCGGAGAGGTTCGGTTGCGGGACCAGATCCTGCATCTTGCGAGAGATGGAGGACTGGCGGGCAAGGGGGATCGTAGCGTTGGCGAAGGGAGTACGGCCACGGCCGGTGGCGTCGCCGGTGAGTGGATCGAAGATGGCGGTGTTGGTGTTGGAGAAGTTGCCGGCGCGCACTTCGGGGGTGCCGACTGTGTAGAAGTTGGAAGCTTCAGTGCGTTCCCACATGCCTTCCCAACCGCCGAAGAAGAAGAGCTTGTTCTTGACGATGGGGCCGCCGAGGGTACCGCCGTCCATGTTGCGTGAGGAGCGCGGCTTGTTGCCGACGAAGAAGAGGTTCTTGGCTTTGAGCTTGTTGTTCGTGTGGTAGCCGAATAACGAACCGTGGAATTCGTTGGTGCCGGACTTGGTGACGACGGTGACGGCTGCGCCGCCTGCCATGCCTTGCTCAGCGTCGAAGTTATTGGTGGCAACGTTGACGGTTTCGACGGTTTCCTGGGGGGCGACGTAGGCGGTGTGGTGGGGGAGCCAGAGGTAAAGATTGACGGCTCCGTCGAGGCGAGTGATGTTGCTGTTGCGGTTGACTCCGTTGATGTTGGTGGAGAGTGCGCGGGCGGGGGCTCCCTGAATGGAGTTTTGTTCGACGCCCGGGGTTGCGCCGGGGACGAGATTGATGAGGGCCTGATAGTTGCGATAGGTGCCGAGGGGCATGTCCATCACTTCTTTGGAGGTGAGTTCGACGTGGACGTCGGCCTTGTCGGTTTGGAGGACGGAGGCGGCGGCTTGGACTGTCACCTGTTCGGAGGTTGCGCCGACTTCGAGGCGAAGCTCGACGCGGGTGACTTCGTTGATGGCTGCGATGACTCCGGTGCGGGTTACGGTACGGAAGCCTTGGGATGTGACTTTGAGATCGTAGGCGCCGGCCTGGACGTTGGCGAAGTTGTAGAGGCCTGCTTCGTTGGATTTGGTTTCACGGACCACGCCGGTGTCTTTGCTGGTGATGGTGATGTCAGCACCGACGACCATGGCACCGGATTGGTCCTGGACGGAGCCGATGATGGAGCCGTAGAGGACTTGAGCGTTTGCGGATGAGGGCGCAAGCGCGAGGAGAGCAGCGACTAGGAAGCTCTGGAGTAGAACCTTGGACATGTGCATTCTCCTGAAGCGAGATCTAAAGAACGATTCTTTTACTATACTCCCGATGGAGTGACACGGATGATCGCTTGCTCGCCGGCGGGGACGGTGAGAGGAATGCCTTGGCGGAGTTCGAAGCCGAAGAATTTTTGGGGTGGCTGGTTGTTGATGGTTACGTTGTAGGAATGGCTGGGTTCGATGGTGAACCATTCGGGCCATTCGTTGAGGCGGGGATAGTTGCGGAGCATGTTCCAATGCTCGCGGTGGCGAGGAATGTCGAAGCGGAGTTGGCCTTGCCAGGGGGCATCGGCGTGGATGAGGAGATTGACGGATTGGCCGTCGCGGACTGCTCCGAGTTGGACACGCGGGTCGTAGGGGGTGAGGAATGTGCCTTGGGTTTTGTAGAAGGCGAACATGATGGCGGTGCGGATGAAGTTGCCGTCGCCGTACCAATACTCGATGATGCCGTTATCGCGCTGGCGGGAATAGAACTTGACGATGGCTTCGTCGAGGGCTTTTTCGAGGGCGGGATGGGGGATGCGGTTGAGGAGAACAAGCGCGCCTTCGATGCTGTCGGAATAGGCGTTGGAGCCCCATTTGCGGCCCGCGCCCTGCTCATCGAACAAGTAGTGGGGGTTGCGGGCAACGGAGTCCATGGCCTGCTGGACGGCGGTGCGGTAGCGCTCTTCGCCGGTCAGCAGATAGCCAGTGTAGATGGCGTTGAACATGTAGCCCCAGCAGTGTGCGTGGCGGGCGTCGACGACTTTGCCGGTGGCGACGTCGACGGAGTGGACCCAGACGTGGTCTTTATTTCGGCCGGTTTCGAGGACGCGATCGAGGAGTTTTTTCAGGGCCGGCTCCCATTGTTTGGCCTTGTCGGGGCGAAGGGCTTTGGCGAAGAGGAAGGCTTCGGTGAGCCCGCCGACGATTTCGTTGCCGTGATCGGAGAAGACGAAGACGCCGCGTTTGGGCTGGTCGGTTTTGATGTCCCATTCGTGGGCGGGGAGGTAGTTGGTGGCGGCGAGTTGGTGAAGGAAGTAGAAGTCGGCGATGTGGAGGAGTTGGGAGATGTAGCGGGGGTCGCGGGTTTTCCAACTCATGCGGGCGAGGACCTGGAGGGCGTTGCCGTTGATTTCGGCGGTTTGTGCGGGGAGTTTGGCTCCGTTCCAGGTGTAGGGGGATTTGTCGACCATGTCGTTGGCGATGTCGCGCATGCGCCAGTACCAGGGAGTTTCGCCGAGGATTTCGGTGATGGGGAGGAGCCCGTCCTTCATGTATTCGGAGGAGCCGAAGATGACCTCGTCGATTTCGAGGTTGGGGCGGACCCAGCCTTTGGTGCCGGGCTGCAGGTCGTCGGAGAGATTGCCGACGCGGCGGGTGAGGAGCATCTCCTGGCGGAGGATGTGGAGCATGGATGTGCGGTACAGATAGGGCTCAGTGAAGTGGGAGGCGATGACCATGAATGGGTAGAGGTCGGCGGCGGAGTCGCGGACGACCCAGTTGGGGTTGTTTTCCATGCGAGGGAGGAGGCCGGTGGTGGGGTCGGCGAGGTTGAGCCAGGCATGGAGGACGCGGTTGGAACGGAAGTAGGCTTCGGCGGCGAGGCGGGCGTTGTGGGCGGCTTGAGGGATCCAGGGTTGGGGTTGGGGTTGGGCTTGGAGGGTTGAGGTGAGGAGGATGATGAGGGAGAGCATGCTCTATTATTGCCGCGATGGAGAAGAATCAAGAAATCCGTGCGCACTACTCGTGTACACTAGAAGTGTGAAAAACATCACGCTGAGTGCGGACGAGGAGCTCATTGAGAGCGGGCGGCGCAGGGCTGCATCTGAGAATACGACACTCAACAATCTATTTCGAGAGTGGTTGGCGGAATATGCGCGGCCAGTCCGGTTGTCGATCGAAGATGTTCGGAGAACGGCGGAGGGGGCTGCACAGTTCCGCTTGGGCCATAGGCTTAGCCGTGACGAACGCAATGAGCGATAGATTCTTTCTGGACACCAATTTGTTGATCTATGCCATCGATCCGAGCGATGCGGGCAAGCAAGCCGTGGCGCAGAAATGGGTGGCGGCTGCGCATGAATCCCGTAATGGATGCGTCAGCTATCAGGTGGTTCAGGAGTGGTTCAACGTCGTACTGCGCAAGGCGGCGGTTCCGCTGCGGGCGGAACAAGCGACTCCGCTGTACCGAAAGTTGATTGAACCGCTGTGGCAAATTCAGTCGAGCCGGGAGTTGGTGGATGAGGCGCTGCAATTGCACCAGCAGGATTCGTTGTCCTGGTGGGATTCACTGATTGTGAGCGCCGCCATTCAGGGTGGATGTGCAACGCTGCTGAGCGAGGACTTGCAGCACGGGCGCAAATTTAGAGGAGTACGGATCCTTAATCCGTTTCTCAAGGTTTAGGGGAAGAACGCGCGCACGAGGAACGTCATCAACTGAGCCCTGGTGAGAGGCTCATCGGGTCCGTAGGTACCGAGCGCGGTAGCCGTGGAGTGCGAGGTTCCGTTGGAGATGCGGAGTTCGCGCATCTTCTGGATGAAGGCGAAGAAGGTGTGCGTAGGCGGCACGTCGGAGAAGTAGGGGTTGCAGCCGGCGTACAAGCCGAACTGATCGCCGACCTGAGTGGCTCCCGAGACGACGGTGCCTGTGGGGAGGCAGGATGCCGTGGCTGCGCCGGAAGTGACGGTTGGGAAGACGCTGTTCATCTTGGCGCGGATGATGAAGGCCGACATCTGGCCTCTGGACAGTTGTTGGGTGGGGCAGAAGCGGCGCTGCGCGTCGGTGGTGTCGTTGCAGCCCTTGGTGTAGCCGCGGCGGAACATCAGTTCGATATAGCGCCAGTCTCCGGAAACGCCGGTGGTATCGGTTACTGTTCCACCGTTGCTGCCGGGGCAAGTTACGTCGGCGAAGCTGCAGTAAATACCGCCGGTCGAGTTGAGGTAATTGGTGATGGCGTTTTCATCCATCTGGGAGCGGACGACCCAGCGGGCCATTTCGAAGCGCCTGACGGGGTCGTTGGGGCTGAAGGTAGTAGCAGTGCGGCTGCCGGGCTGGATGTCCGTTTGCTTGGCGATCTGGACGTAGCTGAAGAAGGGGTGGCCCGGGGGGACATCGGTGTAGCTGCTGACGGTATTGTTGTAGGGGTCGCGGAGGGGGAAGGTGAGGGGATAGTGGGCGACGTAGGTGCCCCACTGGCCGAAGCCGGGAATCGAGGCGAGGCGGGCTTTGGAGTAAGCGCCGTAGGTCCACATACCCATGTTGTTGGGGTCAGTGGCGGCGCCGGCGCGGATGCCGAAGGGAACGATTTGACCGATGTTCATGTTCACCCCGAAATCAGTGGGTCTATAATTGCCGGTCACGCCATGTTGGATGGCCATTGGCGTATCGTAGGCATCCTCGCCGCAGCGGATGTCGTAGAGGCCGGGAAAGGCAAAGTTGGGGGATGCCCCGACCTGGGTAACGGAGCCCGGCTCCAGCCCCTTGCAGGCATTGAGGGCCTGACTGGAGATGAGGCCATAGGAGAAGGTGCGGGGGTCGGAGGGAGAAAGGGCGGCCCAGGAGGTTCCGACGAACAGCTTTTCGAGGAAGGGCTGGACGTTGATGGGGGAGATGGATCCGTACTGAATGACGTTGGCGGGGGTGTCGAACATGGGGGTGTAGAACTGGCCGTTGCCCCAAGAGGTGAAATAGACTTCGGAAGCCTGGGCGTCAAAGGTTTTCTTCTGTACGATGTCGTAGATCACGGTAGAGTAGTTCCTCCCGCCCGTGAAGGCGTTGGGGGTTACGGGCAGGAAGCCGACGCGGGCAATGTAGCGGTGGCCCTCGCGTGAGATGACACGATGCGGCCGGTCATCGCCAACGTAGATGTATGGAGTCAAGCCTGTGTCGTTTGGCGCCGGTTGTGTGAGCTTGGTGCGCTGATCTGGGGTATCTGGGTTCTTGAACTGAGGGACGGTGTGCGATTGGAGCGCCCGTAGCGTGGGGATGCCACCCTGAATCTTGGTGTCGTTGACCGTAGCAGCAATATTGGCCGCGTTGGCGCTGAGAGAACCGGCGACCAAGCGAGAGAAGGTGATGGCGCGGTGATAGAGAAGATTCTGGGGGGGCGCAACGAGCAGGTACGGCTGATCGATGGTACCCCAGATGGAATAGAATCCCGCGGCAAGGTTTGCGTACCCGTTGTAGGATGCTAAAGAGCGGCCGCGGACATGCTCGGGCTCGTAGTTGAGTCCGACCACGACGCGGTCGGCACCGGCGTTGGGGATGGCCTGGGTCACGGTTCTGTCGAAGGCGTAGGGACGAGTGGAGTCGCCCCAGAGGTCGTAGAAGTCGCCCTGGAGTTGTGGGTTGGCCTGGGATGCGCCGGGGACAAGCGGAGTGCTGGAACCGGAGACGCTACTGAGGTTGGTGTAGAAGGCGGACTTTTTGTGAACGCGAAGCCGTGTTCCTTCCCAAGCGGGCGAACTGACGTCGTTGCCGTTGAGGACTTGGGAGCGGACAGCGAGGGGGATATTGTCGTTGATGACGCTGGAAACGATGTAGAGGTTGTCGTTGTCGATACCGAGGCGGGCGCTAGTGGGCATGTAGCAGACGCTGGCTGGCGAGCCAACGGCGGTGGAGGCGCAATCGATGACGGTAGTGGGGGCCAAACTACGGCGCAGGTCGGAGATGGAATTGATGTTGCCGTGGGGACAGGGCGAGACGCAGGTGCCATCGGGGGCTCCGTAAAAGGAAGTCCAGTTGGAGTTCAGTCCACCGCTGTTGGGGTTAGCTTGGGTGGGCCCTGGAGGCTGGGGAGTGGTGAAGAACTCGGTGTTGCCGACGAGGCCGGGAACTGCGGGGTTGTTATTGGGCGTGCATATACCGCCGACGTTAGCGCCGCCGCTGCCGAGAGCGATTGAGCCTTGGCATCCGGTGGCCCAGCGGGAGACGATGAGCACCCAACTGGCTTTTCGCTGCGCGCCGACGGCCGTGGTTCCGCAGCCGAAGCAGTTCACGGAGGCGTTGTCGATTACGGTAAACAGAACGACGAAACGGCCCTGCATCTGGTCGTAGCGGACGCTGGCGTTGTCCACAACGCAGGTGGTATTGGTGCGCGGTTGGGTGGGGCAGAGTTCATTCAGGGCAACCTCGCCGAGCCAGACATCGAGGAACTGCCGCGAGGAAGGCGGGAAGTAGAAAGTACCTGAAGGATTGTAGGCTACGGAAGCAGTTCCGTTGGCGTTGGTTGCGGAAGGCGCATTGGGGTTCGGGTAACGGGCGATGGTGCGGTTGACAATGGTGACGATATCGTCGGGGCCAACGGCGATGTCGGGATTGGGGGGAACGGGAAGCGGTTCGATGGTGAAGTAGTCCGTGGAGGCAAGCCCTTCCCATTCGCGACCTCCCTGGGAGTCACAGACGGCAGAGGCGACGGCGGGTCCGCCGACCAAGCCGCAGGTGGGATCGACCAATCCGGGACGGTTTGCGACGCCTTCGCGAGCCGAGACATTGAAGGAACCTTCGGGTCCGGAGCCCACGAGGCGAGCACCGGTTTGCGCGCTCGCAGCCTGTATGAAGGCAAACGACAGGCAAAAGGCGATGGATATCGGAACAAGCGCAGCAACCACGGGACGCTTCATTTTCGCTCCTCTCAAAGTGGACCAAAGATTTTCCAGGTGGAGGTAATGTTTATCGCACCAGAGCCGGCTTTGTCAAATGTAAGCCAAGATATGAAAAAAGGGCAGCCCGTTTTGGGCTGCCCTGAGGAGTATCAAAGAGGAGTAGTTACTGGGCGTGAACTTTGGCAACGCTATAGGTGCTAGTTGGGCCGTGGCACACCGCGCAGCTTTCGCCGTACTGGTTGGTGTTGGCAGTGGCATGCGACCAGGCGCGCTCCGTGTCATGGCAGGAGAGGCAAGCGTTGGTCATGGGCGGCGTGGGCGAAGAGGGCGCTTTGCCGTTGACCGTGGGCAGGTTGGTCTCCGCCAGCGGCAGGAACTGCGAGTTGTTGACGTGGCACTGGCTGCAATTGGTGATGACGCCAGGGTAGCGGACCTCTTCGGCGTGGATGCGGTGGATGAAGTTGGTGAGGTTGAAGCTGACGCCTTCTTCGACGAGTGAGGGAGTGTGGCAGAAGGAGCAGCTTTCCACCGTATTGCGATTACCGCCGTGGAAGCCGAACTGGGTGTGACAGGTCATGCACTTTTCGTTGGAGACGATGGCACGGCGAGCGCGGGTTGGTGAGCCATCGGCGCTAACAGCCACTACCTTGAAGCTGGAGGCTTCGCGGACCGTGCGTTGCTTCGCAGTGCCTTCGAGGAGGTTGACGTTGCGATATGCTTCGATGCCGAATTGCATAGAACCGCGCATGGTTGCGGGGATGGCAGCGGTGAAGGTGTAGCGGTAGCGGCCGTTGCCGAGGTCGGTTGCAGCCTTGGCGTCTTCGCGCACGTAGCTGGTGACGTCGGTATTGGGGCCACCCATGTAGAGGCGCATTGTGCCGAGGGAGGCCGGGGCAACGGGTTCGCCGGCGCTATTGGTAATAGTGAAAGTGATGACGGCCTTTCCGCCGGGTACGATGTTGTCGGCTCCGACGATGTCGGCTTTGAGGCCTTTGAGCATGCCTGAGCGCTGGGGAACCATGTGGGCGCCGGGGATGGAGGCGTCGAAGTCGGTTTCGGAGGCGGCGCGGTGGCAGTTGGAGCAACGATCATCACTGGTGGCGGGGCCGGCGGGGTGATTTTGACCGGTGGTCCAATTGATGTTGTCGTGGCAAGAGCCGCAGGCAGCGCGGGAAGGCTGGGTCATCCAATTGTTGGCTTGGGTGGCGCCGGTCTTGCTTTGCGGATCGTGACACACGGAGCAATCCATATTTGGGGCGGGGTTAGCGACGGTGGAGTAGTCGGCACTGCCAATGCCGTATTTGCCCTTGGCGACGACGCTGGGAAGCGAACTGCCCATGTGGATCTTATGGACCATGACTTTAAGGTCGATGGTGTTGCCGGTGGCGGGGTCAGTGCTCTGCGGCGTGTGGCACATGTTGCAGATGAGGACGCTGCGGCGGTTGCCGCCATGGAAGGCGAGCTGGTCGTGGCATTTGTTGCAACTGGCGGTGCGGACGACGTCGCGGACCTTGGTGACGGCGGAGCCGTTGGGGACAAAGTCGAGCCAAGCGTCGGCGCGGTTGGTGCCGAGGTCGAACTCGGTGAGGTTGCGTGAGCCGTAGATGCCGATGGTATGGGTGAGGGTTCTATCAATTGTGGAGGGGGCTTTGGCGGTGAAGGTGTATTGATACTCGCCGTCGGCGACTTTGGTCCAGGTGCCGGTATTTTCGCCCGTGGCCTGGGTGGCGGTATTGGCGCCGGAAGTACGTTGGCGGGTGATGTAGGAGACGTACTGTGTCGCGTTGGCGGGGATATAGGCGACGAGGAAACTGAGGGTGATGGCGCCGGGGGTGTCGATGCCGAGGCGATCGAGGGGGAGGCCTTGAGGATCGGTAAGTTTGATCCAGGCACGGATGGTATTATCAGCGGCAATTTCGGCCTTGGTCACCTTCATGACCAGGCCGGGGCGAACGAAGTTAACGGTCCGTTCGTCGGCATAGGCGGCCTTTTCGGTGGAACTGAAAGTGGCTTTGCTGGCACCGGCCACCAAGGCTGCCGCGACGAGGACGATGCCGAGGATGACCAGGATTCCCTTGAAATAAGATTTGGGTTTCATATGAAGTAAGGTCCGGAATGGGAGGGGTCGGAACATCAAGACTCGATTGGGGCTTATGCAATTAGGGGGCCAGAGGGCTGGGGGTTGTAAAATATTGTAAAAGTGCTGAAATTGGGGTGTGGGGTGGGGGTGTTTTGGCGCAGTGGGGCAAAATGGTGGGCGGAAAACTCACCAAGCGTGCGTCACCTAGTGCAGAGTTGCTTCGATGGCCTTGAGGGCGAGGGGGACCATAACTTCGTAGCCGGCGTCGTTGGGGTGGAGGCCATCGTAGGTGAGTTCCTGTTTGAGGACACCTTTGTCGTCGAGCATGGGGGTGAAGTAGTCGAGATAGGTGTGGCCGTTTTTGGCGGCGTAGTCCTTGATCCAGGCGTTGAGGGCGATGATTTTGTCGTTGGGGCGGCGTTCGGACTGGTTGCGGATGTAGTCGCAGGTGGGGAGCACGGCGGAAAGGATTACCTTAATGCCGTGGGCCTTGGCGAGTTCGGACATCGTGGCGAGGTTGCCTTCAATGTCTTCGAGGGTCATGGGGCCAGTGTTGCCTGCAATGTCATTGGTACCGGCGAGGATGACGACAGCTTTGGGTTTGTGGGCGAGGACATCCGAGCGGAAGCGGAGGAGCATCTGGGGAGTGGTCTGGCCGCCGATACCGCGGTTGATGTACGGTTTTCCGGGGAAGAATTTGCCGTAGCGCTTGCCCCAACCGTCGGTGATGGAATCACCCATGAAGACAACGCGCTCTTCGTTGGGGGCGGCAGGGGCGACTTTGGCGTTATCGGCGCGGTAGCGGTTGAGGGCAGGCCAGTCTTTGAGGCGGCGCTCGTTGAGTTCGAGCTGCTTGCGCATCTTGGCAACGTCGTCGGCCGAGGGGGCCTGGCCCCAGCAGAGAGCGGCGCTGAGGGCCAGGAGCAGAGATTTGAAGAGCATAGCGTTTAGTATCGTTCCTCCGGCCGTTCGCCGAGGGTGACTTTGACGGTGGAGCGGCGTCCGGCGCGGTAAATGGTAACGTTCATCGTATCACCGGGGCGCTTGCGGGCGAGGGCGCGGGAAAGGGCGTCGCCACGGTCGACCTTCTGGTTGTCGAGTTCCATGATGAGGTCACCACCGATGCCGACTTCGGTGTTGCCGACGATGACGAAGCGGCGGGCACCACGGAGGCCAGCTTCGTCGGCGCCGGTCCCCTGGCCAACTTCCTGAATGAGCAGGCCTCCCTCTTTGGGGAGCTCGAGGAGTTCCGCGAGGTCGCCGAAGACAGGGAGGACTGTAACGCCAAGCCAGGGGCGACCGAATTTGCGCCCGGCCTGGAAGTCTTCGAGCATGCTTTTGGCGCGATTGACGGGCATGGCGAAGCCAATGCCGATGTTGCCGCCGGGGCCATAGATAGCGGTGTTGATGCCGATGACGTTACCTTGCGAGTCGAGGAGGGGCCCACCGCTATTTCCGGGGTTGATGGCGGCATCGGTTTGAATCATGCCTTCGAGGACACGCTCGTTTTCGTCGCGGAGTTGGCGGCCAAGGGAAGAGATGATGCCGGTAGTGAGGGTGCCTTCGAGGCCGAAGGGGTTGCCGATGGCGAGGACCTTCTGGCCGACCTGGAGGTTGTCGGAATCGCCGAGGCGGAGGAAGGTGACTTTGCCTTTGGGCTGAATTTTGATGAGGGCGAGGTCGTTGCTGGGGTCGCGGACGAGGATGGTGGCCTTGTAGCGGGTCTTATCGGGGAGGGTGACGACGACTTCGGGGGCGCGTCCGCTGACGACGTGGTAGTTAGTGAGGATGCGGCCATCGCCATCGATGAGAAAGCCGGAGCCGGTGCCGGGTTCGGGGACGATCTGGCCGAACCAGCCGCGGCGGTAGACGGTGCTGGAAATATTGACGGTGGCGTGGTGCGCGGTTTTGTAGATGTCGATGTTGTTTTGTTCGTCGCTACTGAGGCCAGCGCCCTGAACGGACGGGCCACTCCAAAGCGAACCGGAGGCTCTTGTTGTGGTTCGCAGGAAAGAGGGCGGATCCCATTTACGAGTGGTGGTGACCCAGATAAATCCGCCGGCAATCAATAGAGCCAGGACAAGGGTACGAAATTTCATTGTGCGATCCTCCGCAGTTCCCGGTAGACTTCCTCAGTTTGCCGCACCGTATCTTCCTTACTGCCGGAAGTATCAATGACGTAATGAGCGTGTTTTCGTTTCTCTTCGAGGGACATCTGGCGGCTCAAGCGCGCTTCGACTTCCTCACGAGTGGCATGGTCGCGATGCATAGCTCTTTCGATCTGCTGTTCACGGCTGCACCAAGCCAGGATGAGCCGGTCATAGTTGAGGTGGCCACCGGTTTCGATGTGAATCGCAGCCTCAACGACGGCGATGCCGTTTGGTTCGCGGGCAGCGAACTCAGCGAGCAGGCGCTCCGTACGAGCGCGCACCGGCGGGTGGACGAGGTGGTTCAGAACCTCGAGCCGTTCCGGACTGGAAAACACCAGTTTGGCCAGTGCCTTCCGGTCAATCTTATTTTCATTATCCAAGATTGTGGGGCCGAACTCCTGGACGACAGCGGGATAGGCTTCGCCGCCGGGTTCGAGGACGAGATGACCGAGAAGGTCGGCCTGAAGAAGGAAGCATCCGAGGTGTTCGAGGGTTCTGCCAACGAAACTCTTACCAGACGCGAGGCCTCCGGTTAACGCGACTCGCAACATGAGGGTTCATGAAGAAAGATAGCATAGAGGACGCGTAGGGCCGGTGGTGCAAACGAAGGAGCCATCCACAGCGGCGGGAAACCGTCGTGGATGGCAATTTGGTCCTGGGATCAATGGCGTGATCAGTCGCCAACACCTGTCAATTCGTGTTCTTCTTCATAGGATGCTGTGGCACGATCGGCAACCCATACTGTGGCCGAGGGTGCTGGTTGGACGGCTTTACGGAGATGAAGCATTCCGTAGAGGCCCGCGGCAACCATCGGAAGAACGCCAACGACGATGAAGACGGAATCGGGCAACATGCGGAGCCAGAGGAGTTGGTTGACAAGGGGCTGAGAGTAGAACTCGAGAGAGCGAGCCCACCAGAAGCCTTTTTCAAAGCTGGCGATGGCCTGCATTGCTCCAACGGGCACCAAGGTCATGAGGATCATACCCATCAGGCCCGCATTTACTCCCCAGAAGCCTGTCACCATCCACTTTTCTTTCCAGTGATCGGGGTGAATGATGTTGCGGAGAGAAAAGGAGGCAAGAGCAAGGGCGAGCATCCCATAGACGCCCATCAATGCACCATGGCCGTGCGCCGCGGTGAGGAACGAACCGTGCTGGAAGTAGCTGACGAAGGGAAGGTTGATGAGGAAGCCAAGGACGCCGGCGCCGAACAGATTCCAGAACGCCGTTGCCACGAGGAACCAGAATGCTGTTTTGTAGGGGAACTCCTGTCCACCGTCGCGGATGATCTTGTACTGGCTATAGGCCTCGACCATGAGGAGGGAGAGTGGAATGACTTCGAGCGCGGAGAATACGCTGCCAAGCGCCATCCAGAATTCGGGAGCACCGATCCAGTAGTAGTGGTGCCCTGTGCCGATGATGCCGCTGCCAAGGAGGATGATCAATTGGAAGTAGAGGGCGCGGAGAGTTGACCTGGCGGTGACAAGGCCGAGACGCACCATGAGGAAGCCGATGACAACAACGGCGAAGACTTCGAACATGCCTTCCACCCAGAGGTGAATGAGCCACCAGCGCCAATAGTCGGCCATGGTGATGTGGCTGTCTTTGCCGATGAAGAGGGCGAAGCAGTAGAACACGGGGATAGCGGCGGAGGAGTAGAGGAGAAGATGGGTTAATCCACCTTTGTCTTTTTCCGCCTGCAGGGCTCCGCGCAGGCCGCGGTATACGATGTAGAGCCAGATGAGCATGCCGGCGATGAGGAGGTACATCCAAAGGCGGCCGAGTTCGAGGTACTCCCAGCCCTGGGTGCCGAGCCAATACCAGTTGTCACCGAGCAGGCCTTTAACGGAGAGCCATTCGCCAGCGAGGCTGCCGACGACGACAACGACGAGGGCACTGAAGAGGATGTTGATGAGCGCGCGTTGGCCGCGCGGCTCGTTGGGATTGACGAGCGGAGCGATGAACATGCCCATGCCAAGCCAGGCGGTGGCAATCCAGAAGACGGCGAGTTGCAGGTGCCAGGTGCGGGCCACGTTGAATGGCAGAATGCTGTTCAGGTCGAAGCCATAGAATGTCGCACCATCCGCGTAGTCATGGGCCATCTTTCCGCCAAGAATTGTTTGTACGAGGAAGAGGAGCAGAGCGATGACGAAGAACTTTGCCGTAGCGATTTGTGAAGGAGTGAGCTTAATGCCGGCGGGGTCGAAGCGGAGATTGGCGCCTTCGACATCGACCGGTTCGAGGCGGTAGCGGTGATGGAAGTAGAGGATGAGGGCGAGAAAGAAGATCAACCCGGCCACGCTGACCGCTGACCAAACAAGCGCACCGGAGGTGGGGCCATTTCCGGCGGCGGGATCAAAGGGCCAATTGTTGGTGTAGGAGTGATTGGCCTCAGGGCGCCGGGCTGTGGAGAGCCATGCAGTCCAGGTGACGAAGGCGGCGAATTGCCTGGTGGCTTCGACGTGCTTCGCGGAGTCCGTACCACCTTCGGCAGGCGGGAGGAGGGCGCCTTTGGGAAGCGCGCGGGCATCTTCGCCAGATTTGAATTGCTCACTGTATTTGCGGACGATATCGTTCCAACCGCGCACCTGGCCCGGAGTGAACCGAAGGACGCCGGTAGTACTGTCGTAAGTATTCGTATGCAGCTCCTGAGCGATGGAAGCATCGATGGCTGCGCGTGCTGGTGCATCGAGATTCTTATAAGGGATTTCGCTGCGGGAAGCCTGCATGGCTTCGGTCATCCAATGGAGGGCTTCGGCCGTGTAGTCAGGGCCGAGGTAAGCGCCATGGCCAAGAATCGATCCGTAGTTCATCAGATCGCGTTTGCGGAACAGTTCCTGCCCTAGCTGGATGTCTTCGGCAGTGAAGAGGACGGCGCCTTGCGGGCTGACGACGCGAGCAGGTATCGGTGCGCGAGTTTTGTACATGAACCAACCGCCCACGAGCATCACGGTAAATCCAAACAGAAGAGTGAGTAAGAGGCCGTGTTTCCAGAGCCCAGAACCAGAATATTTTTGCGATTTCAGCATCAGTGACATACTCCGATGTCAGAATAAGTGCCGCTACAAAAAGTCGCAGTGACTGGAGTCACGTAGCGGGACTTTCGCACTACAATGGGAGTTTCCTATGCACGAATCCGCAGATGTCATTGTTATTGGTGGCGGCCCAGCAGGCTCGACTACTTCCACGCTAATCGCTCAGCGAGGGCACAAGGTACAGCTGTTCGAGCGCGAGAAATTTCCTCGCTTCCACATTGGAGAATCGCTGATCCCGGAGACCTACTGGGTGCTGAAGAGGCTGGGGATGCTGGACAAGATGAAGAACAGCCACTTCGTGAAGAAATACAGTGTGCAGTTCGTAAGCGCGAGCGGGAAGCTGTCGGCTCCGTTTTATTTTTGGGACAACAAACCGCACGAATGTTCGCAGACGTGGCAGGTGGTGCGGAGTGAGTTCGATCAGATGATGTTGAACAACGCTCGTGAGCATGGAGTGGAGGCCCACGAGGGCGTGCATGTGCAGGACGTACTGTTTGAAGACAATCGTGCGGTGGGTGTTCGAGTGCGTGAGGAAGATGGCACCATCCGCGAGGTGCGGGCGAAGGTTGTGGTGGACGCGAGCGGGCAGAGTGGATTGCTGCAACATAAGTTCAAGCTGCGGGTGTGGGATCCGATTTTGAATAAGGGCGCTATTTGGACGTATTGGGAAGGGGCATACCGCGATACGGGCAAGGATGAAGGAGCGACTATCGTCCTTCAGACAGCCAATAAGAAGGGCTGGTTCTGGTATATTCCGCTGCACGACAACCGGATCAGCGTGGGCGTGGTGGCGCCATTCGACTACCTGTTCAAGGGGAGGAATAATCACGAGAAGACGTACGAGGAAGAGGTGGCTGCGTGCCCGGCGGTGCAGGAGCGGGTGGCCAATGCAAAGCGAGTGACGGGATATTTTGCAACTCGGGATTACTCCTATCGAGCGACGCAGGTGGCCGGCGACGGTTGGGTGATGGTGGGAGATGCATTCGGCTTCCTCGATCCGCTGTATTCCTCGGGGGTGCTGCTGGCGTTGAAATCGGGTGAATTAGCCGCGGATGCAATCTGCGAGGGATTTGAGAAGAACGATCTTTCCGCGGCGCAACTGGGGAAATGGGGCGATGGGTTTAACCACGGAGTAGACCGGATGAGGCGGCTGGTGTGCGAATACTACGCGGGGTTCAACTTCGGAAAATTCGTGCGCAACTATCCGCACCTGCGGGGAACCGTTACCGACCTGCTGATCGGCGATCTGTTCAATGAGCGAGTAGATTGCGTATGGGAGCCACTGGAGACGCTTTATCAGGAAGGGGCGGCTCAGCCGGTGTCGTGGAATACTCCGGGAGTCAAGGACGCGCCGGAACGGCAGAACGAGTTGATTGTGCCGGAAGGGGCACGACCGTAATTCACTGACAGATTGTTATTCAGCGAGAAAACGCTCTGTTTCCTGGAGAAAGATATCCAGCTGGTCGTGGTGTACCCAGTGGCCGGCCGCGGGGACTTTGACCATACGGTAATCGCGGAGTGTTTCCAGGCGGCCATCCAGTTGAGGATCGGTAGCCCAGCTTTCCAGACCCCAAAACAGGAGCACCGGGCAGGTGATCTGGCCAAGCACCTGCTTCATGTCGGCGAGGTCGTGACCAAACGGTGGAAAAATGCGGGCGTAGTTATCGAACTTCCAGACGAGTGAGCCATCGGACTGCCAATTGGTGCCATGCAAGGTAAGGTGGCGAGCCACATCGTCGGTGAGATGGGGATTGGCTTCCTTCATGCGCGCGACAGCGTCATCGAGTGCGGGGTAACTGCGTGGCTCACGTTTTTCGGCTGAGCGAACCGACTCAATCCAGCGCCTCATGCGTTCCGAGGCAGGCTTATAAACCCTGTGGCCGGGAGGCAATCCCCAGCCCTCAATGGAGACGGCCTTGCTGACATGCTCCGGAAAGATCCCAGCGTACATGAGGGTGATAATCCCGCCCAGGGAGTGACCGATGATGGAGACGGGTTGACCAATGATGTCAATGAGAGCGGAGAGGTCGAGGACATGCTCGGCGACGGAATACAGAGCACCGGGGGCAGTGGCGCTGTTGCCATGGCCGCGGAGATCGAGGGCGTAGACGTGAAAATGCTGGCGGAGGTGACGGGCGACCCAGTCCCAATTACGGGCGTGGTCCAAACCGCCGTGGACCAGGATCAAGGCAGGCTTGCCCTCCATGCCCCAGTCCCAGAATTGCAGCTTCAGGCGGTGGGAGTAGAAGAAGTGGGAAATGGGTTCCATGCTCATTGGTTAGCGGCATCCAATCCGATGGCGAAGGCGTATTTGGCCATCTCTTCCATTCCCGCGAAATCCCAATCGGGCTTGTACTCATCGGAGGGCTGGTGATAGTGGCTGGCGGAATAGCCGCGCATGAGCTTCTGGCCTTCCTCTTCGGTTCGACCAGCAATCCGATTCCCCATATGGATGGAGAATGCCGGCACTCCAACTTTGGCGAAGGAGAAATGATCGGAGCGGAAGTAGGAGCCAGCTTCGGGGCGAGGGTCAGGCTGAATGGTCATGCGGAAGCGCTGGGTGACGTTTTGCACGATGGGCCAGAACGGAGTACGATCGGCACCCGTAACAACGACATCGGTGGTGCGGCCGAAGGGGTAGAAGGAGTCGAGGTTGAGATTGAGCACCATTTTGCGGATAGGGGCAGTGGGGTGAGCGGCGTAGAACTGGGAGCCGCGTAATCCGTTCTCTTCGGCGGTGACGAACAAGAAGACAGCGGCGCGGCGTGGTTTCTGCTCCATGGCTTGCCAGGCACGAGCGAGTTCGAGGATCATGGCGCAGCCTGTGGCGTTGTCGACGGCTCCATTGTAGATGCCGTCGGCGGGTCTGGTGCGATCGATTCCGAGATGGTCGAAGTGGGCGCTGTAGACGATAGCCTCAGAAGCGCGTTGGGAGTCGCCGGAAGGGATGATTCCCACTACGTTGCGGGTCTCGACCTGACGAACTTTGGCGGGGAAAGAGCCACGCAGGCGTACGGGGAGTGAAACGGCCGTGAACACTTTTGTATCGGCCTGACGGAGCATTTCCGCAGCCGACTTGCCAAGGGTGGCAAACAACTCATCCCCTTTTTGCTGGGTGATCCAACCGGCGAAGGCAAGGGCGGGGGCACCGCCGGCCAAGGCGACCTGCATGTCTTCACGTCCCCAACTGCTGCGCACGACATCCCAACCATAGCTGGCCGTCGGCTCGGTATGAACGATGAGGCAGCCAAGGGCTCCACGGCGGGTGGCTTCTTCGTATTTGTAGGTCCAGCGACCGTAGTAGGTGAGAGCTTTGCCATCGAAGAATGCGGGATCCTCGGAGGGTGGTTCCCCGGTGAAGAGGACGACGATTTTGCCGGTGACATCGATGCCTTTGTAGTCGTCCCAACCGAATTCGGGTGCGTAGATGCCGTGGCCGACGAAAACGGTATCCGCTTCGAGGGTGGCGTTTTCCTTCTGCTGGTAAGTCATACCGACGAAGTCATCCAGCCATCGAAAGCCAAGTAGCTTCCCTTGGATGGCTCCGGAGAGAGATGCGGTAGGAAGCGGCTCAATTCCGACCAGAGGGACGCGCTGGTAGTACGATCCGTTTTCGCCGGCGGGCTTGACGCCGAGGAGTTCCAATTGAGTGGCGAGGTACTCGGCAGCCAGATCACCGCCTCGGACACCGACGCCGCGGCCCTCCAGCAGATCACTGGCAAGGAACTTGACGTGGGCGCGAATACGCGGACCTAAGATCTCCTGACCGGACGCCGCTTGAAGAAAAAGAGCTGCGAGAAGAAGCTTCATTGATTCGAGTTTAGCCAAGTCGGCCGACTATAAACTATCCTTTGCTTTGTGACGATTTCGTTACATAATGATTTACATGAGGTTACTGGCATTGTTGGCTTTCACGGCAGCAGTGGCGCCAGCGCTTGACCTCTGTGTTCAGAATGAAGTGGGAATGGATGGGCAGACCGTGATGCTGACCGTACATCATCTACGGCAGTATCGAGGCGAGTTGCGAACTGAAATTCGGGTACGATGCTCCGCGGATTCAGTTCGGGTAACGCTCGGTGGGTATCCGGGGGTTGGGCATCCGAGCGACGCGCTGGGTGCAACGCGGATCTCGAAGGGTAGGATACTGCCTGAAGTGCAGATCTTTACGAAGTCCGTGATCGAGATGCTTCCAGGCGCAGCGGTTGAAGTGCGAGCCCGGGCGCTGGCGAAGGTGGTGGCACACGAGTTGTCACACTATTTGCAGCAACGGGCGGGGCATGAAGAAGGCCTGGACCGACCGGAGATCGATGGCCAGACGCTGGTGGCGATGCACTAACCGACATACTGGACTTCTTCTTCGAGGTCGAAGCCGAAAGTGGCTCGAACCCGGCTTTTCAGATCGCTGATGAGAGTGCAAAGCTCCGCGGCTGTGCCATGTCCCTCGTTATAGATGAGGTTGGCGTGATAGGAAGCGACGACAATACCTCCCAGCCTCATGCCCTTTGCGTCCACCTGCTCGAGGAACCATGCGGAAGGGACTTTGCCTTCGCGCACCACCGCGGGAGGAACCCGGGAACGCACGGCATCGCTGAGTTGACTCCAAAGAAGATTCTTAAAGATGCTGCCGGCGCACTTCATAGTGGGCGGATACTTCGCGTTTCTGGTTTCCAGGATCCGTGCAGCCTCGGCAGCCAGGCTGTCTTTGTTGCCGGGCGGCAATCGAAGAAGTGCAGAGAGGATGATCCACTCCTTGTGGCGTTTGAAAATGCTCTCGCGGTAGGCGAACTGACAAGCGGGCTGATCAAAGGTTCGGATGGTTGTGCCGTCAAAGAAGCGGACCTGATGGACGAATTCGGAAATGGAGTGGCCGTAGGCTCCGGCATTGCCGTAGATTGCCGCGCCTACCCAGCCAGGAATGCCGGTCATGGTGTGGAGGCCTTCCATGCTCTGCGCGATGCTGCAATCGACGAGATGCTGCAGGACAGCTCCGGCAGCGACGTTGATGGAGCCGTCTTGAGCGGAAATGGTAGTTCCAGTGAAACGCAGGATGACACCGCGGTATCCACTATCCTGGACAATCAGATTGGTGCCGGCTCCCAGAACCAGGTAGGGGAGTCCGCTGTTCTTCACGGATTCGAGGGCATGTAGGAACTGTTCCTCGGCGTCGGCTTCGATGAAAAGATCGGCAGGGCCACCGATGCCGAAACGCGTATACTGGCTCAAAGGAACACTGCGCTGGACATTCACTCCGGGTAGCGCTTCCAGCGCTGGCAAAAGGGTCATTTCTTCGATTATAGGAGGGTTGCAGGAGTGGCAGGATTTTCCGGATTCCCCGAGGAGGGGATGAAGTTTCTAAAGGGGTTGAAGAAGAACAACCAGCGGGAGTGGTTTCAGCCACGAAAGCAGGTGTTTGAGGAAAGTGTAAAGGCTCCGATGGAGGAGTTGGTGGAGGCGTTGAATTCGAAGTTGATGGGGTTCGCGCCGCAGTACATCACAGAGCCGAAGCGGGCGGTGTACCGGATTTATCGCGATACTCGATTCAGCAATGACAAGACACCTTACAAGACGCACATCGCAGCCTCATTGACACGGGTGGGGATGCAGAGGCACGTAAGTGCAGGGTTCTACTTTTCGGTTTCCCCGGAACAGATTGAAGTAGCGGCTGGGGTGTACATGCCTGGTCCCGAGCAGTTGCGGATGCTGCGCGCGCATATTGCGGAGAAGCATGAGGAACTGGAGGGCATCCTGAAGAACGCTACGTTGCGAAAACTGATGGGTGGGTTGTGGGGCGAGAAATTTGCGAGGATGCCAAAAGGGTATCCCGCAGATCATCCGGCGGGGGAATTGTTGCGGGCGAAGCATTGGGTGCTGTACGACACGGAGCGGATGGATGCGAAGCTTGCTACTACAACGAAGCTATTACCAGAGTTTGTGAAGCGATTTCAGGCGATGACGCCATTCGTAGAGTTTCTGAACCGGCCGCTGCTGACGAAGCGCGCACCAGATCCTTTAGTGGTAGGATTGCGGTAAGGAAACGAAATAAGGACGCCTCTTCGAGAGGTTGGTGTGTTGGGGAAAGGGTTGTCTCGAAGAGGCGTTTCTCGTTGTTGTTATATATACGGACGAGAACGAGAATGGTTTTGTTCCGTTGACATTAGTTTTTACAAACGCCCGGATATGGGATTTTTTCCACAGAGGGTGTTTGTGAGGGAGGCCTCCCGCATGCAGACGCGCAGGAATCGCAAGATGACTATCCATCTCACACCGGGCTCAATTGGTGTGAAAGCGGATCAGAACGAGACACTGCAATTCGCGCACGATTACGGCTACGAAGCGGTGGAACCCAATTCGGAGTTTCTGGCTGGAGTTCCGGATGACCGGTTGAAGCAGATGCGGGAGTTTATGCAGTCTCGCGGCCTAGTGTGGGGAAGCGCCGGACTGCGGGTGGACTTTCGCGGAGCCGAGGAGTTGTTTCAGGAGGGGATGAAGATTCTCCCATCGCACGCCAAGGGGCTACAGCGCGCGGGAGTAACGCGCGTGGGAACATGGCTGAGACCGACGCACGACAAACTCACCTACCGAGCGAACTTTGACCAGCATGTGCGGCGACTGGGTGCGATTGCCGGGGTTCTAGGGGATCACGGGATCCGTTTTGGTTTGGAGTATGTGGGACCTAAGTTGAACTGGTCCGCGCAGCAATTTCCTTTTGTGCATACGATGGCGGAGACGAAGGAGCTGATCGCGGCGACGGGAAAGCGGAACGTAGGGTTTGTACTGGATAGCTGGCATTGGTACACCGCGCAAGAGACCAAGGCGGACCTATTGACGTTGAAGAATTCCGATGTGGTGTCGTGTGATTTGAACGATGCTCCGGCGGGAATCACAGTGGACAAACAGGTGGACAGCCAGCGCGAACTGCCGTGCGCAACTGGAGTGATCGATGTGAAGACATTCCTGTCGGCGCTGGTGGAGATCGGCTACGATGGCCCGGTGCGGCCGGAGCCGTTCAATGCGGCGTTGCGCGCGATGCCGAAGGAACAGATTCTCACTGTGACGATTGAGGCGATGAAGAAGGCTTTTGCGCTGGCCGCTTAGGCTTGGGCGGAGCCGCTGTTTTCCCCTTGCGAACGGAGAACTCCTTGTTTTCCTGCATGCGTGCCTTGACGATTTTGCGGATCAAGGAAGCGGGTAGCGGCTTGTCCGGCGGGAACTGGATGGTGCCTTTCGATGTTTTGTAGCCTTTGACCTCCTGTTGCATCTTGCCGAGCAAGGTGGAGCTCATCACAAAAAGCGAGCAGTGTTTTGGAAAGGCGGCGAAGCCAATCAGTGCTCCTTTATAGCGGAAGGTGGGGATACGATAGCTGATGAGCTCGGTTGCCTCGGCGGGAACAACAGACCGAATAAGGGATCGGATCTGGTAGAGAGTGCTGCGGGCGGGTTCGGGGAGTGCAGCGAGGTATTCGTCGACGGTGTTCACTTCAGGCATCGAAGGTGAGTGTATCAGTCTTTGCGAAAAATGTTCATGCGGCGGGCGACACCGCGGAGGAAGCCACGACGCAGGGGAGGGTTGGGTTGCTGAGTAGCCAGGGACGGCGGGTTGGTGGTGGCGGGACTGGAGGCAAGAGCGGGGGCAGGTGGCAGTGCTGGTTCCGGCGCGCGCTCCTCTGTTGGTGGGCTGAGTAGCACGACTTCACGCGGCGCAGGCGGAATTCTTTTTGTATTGGTGGTAGCCGGCTTGACCGGTGCAGGCTGTGGCGCGGCAGGGAGAGGGCGGGGTTCGTCGGGGATTGCGGGAAGACTTAGCGGAGGACGTGGAAACGGGGGATCCTGAATGGCGACGGAGGGCATTGGGAGGGGAGGAATAGGCGACGCTTCGGCCTGAGGCTTCGGGCTGAGGGTGATACCGCCGACGATTGCAGAGACGGCGACGAAGGCGGCGGCAGCATAGGCCGGCGCCAACCAGCGCGGCTTGACCGCGCCTTCCAGTGCGGACAGGAAATCCATGGCACTGGAGAACCGGGCCTGCGGATCTTTCTCGAGAGCTTTTAGCAGCACGATGTCGAGACGTGCGGAGAGCTTGTTGTTGCGGCGGGATGGCGGTATGGGCGCGGATTCGGCCTGAGCCAGCATGAGCTCAAAAACATTGCCGCCGTCGAATGGTTTTGCACCAGTGTACATCTCATAGAGGACAGCTCCACAGGAATACAGGTCGGCCCGGAAGTCGACTTCAGCAGAGGATCGAACCTGTTCCGGAGCGATGTAGAAGACGGAGCCCATGAGCGTACCGGCTTGGGTGATATTGGGGCCAGCCTTCTCTTTGGCGAGGCCAAAATCGGTAAGCTTGATCTGTCCTTTCGTGGTGACGAGGATGTTGGATGGGGAGATGTCGCGATGAATGACTTCGCGGCGATGGGCATGGGCAAGCGCACGAAGGATTTGTCGAGCGTAGTGGAGAATGGAGGCCGGAGTGAGCGGGCCCTGGGCCAAAATGTGCTTGAGTGAGTTGCCGTCGACGAGTTCCATGACGAGCGCCAGGTCGCCATTCCACCAGAAGGCATTGTGCACCGCGGTGATGTTGGGGTGATTGAGGCGGGCCTGGAGTTTGGCTTCGCGCAGGATTCGCTCCTCGCGCTCACGGGACTCCGTGGCGTAGAGGATTTTCAAGGCTTCGACGCGACTGGTGATGGAATGCTCGACACGAAAGACATCTCCGCCGGCTCCGGAACCGAGGTGCCCGGTGAGGAGGTAGTCGCCGATCCGGTCACCCACTTTGTAGCGCAAGGAGATCTCCTATTTGGCTAAGAGCATGACGATCCAGATGAAGGCCGCAGCGAGGGTCGCGAAGGCGAGGTAAGTCACGACTCCCTCGATCTTGCTGGAGGGAGAATTCGCGGAAGCGGCGAGAGCCGGCGTGGAAACTGCCGGCAGTTGGGGGGCGGAGGGAGGAGGCAGCGGGACAGAGATATCCCGGAGCTTTTCCGGCCTCCCATGAATTGCTTCGTCAATAGCGGCAGTCATGGTGTAGGCATTGGGAAAACGTTGCGCCGGATCCTTCTGCATGGCGGTAGCGATCACCATCTGCAGGGCAGCGGGAATAGTGGGGTTGACGACCACAGCGGGAGTTGCTTCGCGCTGGACATGGGCGAGCATGACGTCAAACTGGCTTTTTGCATCGAAGGGTTTTTTGCCGGTGAGCAACTCGTAGAGGAGGCACCCGGCGGCGTAGATATCGGCGCGGAAGTCGACGGATGACGTACCCTTCACCTGTTCCGGGGCCATGTAGTGGACGGAACCGAGAGACGTGCCCTCCTGGGTGAGGTTCATGTCGCCCTTACCCTTGGCAAGAGCGAAGCCGCCGAGCTTCACGGCATCGTTGGCCAGAAGCCACACATTGTCAGGAGTAACTTCGCGGTGAACCACGCCCTGACCGTGAGCGTGGCCGAGCGCGGCGAGTATCCTCTGCATGATACGGCAGGAATCTTCTATCGACAACCGGGTCACTTCCATGCGGTCCGCAAGCGTGACACCTTCCAACAACTCGGTGGTCATGATGAGCTTGCCGTTGATCTCGGCGGCGTTGTGGAAGGTGACAATATTGGGGTGGACGAGGCGGGCAAGAACCTTGATCTCGCGGAAAAAGCGCTCTCTGGCGTCGTTATCGCGTTCGAGGGAATCGGGAAGGACCTTCATCGCCTCGATGCGGTTGGCAACGGTGTTGCGGACGCGATAGACCACTTCTTTCCGGGAGCTTTGGACTATGTCAAGGATTTCGTAATCGCCCAGACGGGTCTCAGTTTGGAGCATGCAAGAATACCCTATATCCTTTTTCGGGCATCCATGCCCGGAAAGGCTATCGGTGGGATTGCTGAGAAACCCTAAGGGATAATACTGACGAAGGCGGTTAAGCGCCATTCCCTGCTGCGATGGAGGGCCACAGCGGGGGCATCGTCTGTTCAAACGCGAATGCAAGTTGCAGCACCTCGAAATCGGCGTGGTGACGGCCGACAATCTGGATGCCGACCGGGAGGCCGTCGGAGGTGAGCCCGCCCGGCACGGAGATGGCCGGGTGGGTGGTGACGGTGATGTAGTAGCAAGAGCGCATCCACTCGATGTAGCTGCCCATCTTCCTGCCCTCAATTTCGGTGATGTAGGGCTGATTGATATCGAAGGGCGGAACTTGAGTCACAGGGAGGACGAGGTATTCGTATTTGGAGAGGAATTCACCGAAGCGGGCAAAGAGTTTGGAGCGGAGTTCCTCGGCGGCCATGATTTCACGGCTGGAGAGTTTGGCTCCACGTTCTATCTCCTCGACAACGGTGGCTTTGATCTGACCCGGGTATTTTTCGAGCTTTGGGGCATGCTGCTGATAGAAACTGAGGGCCCGCAAGACTTTGAATGCTTCGTCGGCGCCGGACATGTCCGGGCTGGCATCTTCGACGATGGCGCCCAGGGATTCAAAGTTCTTGCGCCGCGATTGAAACACATCGCGAATGCGGTGGTCAAAGGGGATGCCGGCAAAATCGGGAGCCCAGGCAACACGGACGCCCTTGAAGTTTCTGCCAAGAGGCGCGGCGAAGCGCGAGCCGGGCTCATGGATGGAGAGGGGCACACGAGGATCGGGGCCGGCGATGGCCGAGAAGAACAAGGCAGTGTCGGCGACGGTGCGAGCCATGGGTCCGGTCACGCTGATGGTGCTCCAGGCATTGGCAGTGGGATAACGGGCGACTCTGCCTGGGGAGCTACGGAATCCAACGACGCCGCAGAAGCTGGCGGGATTGCGGAGGGAGCCACCTGTGTCACTGCCATCGGCGATGGGGACCATGCCACAAGCGAGCGCAACGGCAGCGCCGCCGCTGCTACCACCGCAGGTCTTTGTAAGGTCATACGGGTTCTTGGTAGCTCCGAAGACGGGATTGAAGGTTTGCGAACCGGCTCCGAATTCGGGGACGTTTGTTTTGCCGATGGGGATGGCTCCGGCCTGAAAGATCCGCTCGATGGTGAGGGTGTTTTGGGTTGGAATGTAGTCCTTAAAGATGGGTGAGCCGTAGGTGGTGCGGATGCCTTTGGTATCCTGCAGATCCTTGTGGGCGATGGGGAGTCCGTGAAGAGGACCAAGGAACCGGCCTTTCGCCGCCGCCTCATCAGCTTGTTTCGCGCGGTCTCGGGCGGCGTCGGCGACGAGGGTGACGATCGCATTGACCTTCGGGTTCACGCGCTCGATTTGCTGCAGGTGGGCGGCGAGCACTTCGCGCGAGGAGACCTGCTTGGCGCGCAGCTTTTTCGAGAGGGCGGATGCGGACATGCGGCAGAGCTCCGGCATTCCCGACTGCGCCTGGGCCGCGGCAGCGGTGAGAGCTATGGCTTCTCGACGACTCATTTTCATCCTCCAACGACCTCGCTGATGTCGATCAGGAACAACTGGCGGCCACCCTGATGTGGCGAGTCGACCACGACTTTCTTTCCATCCGGACTGAAGCGGGGATGCGTATCGCAGCGCCATTCGCCGGTGTATTCCTTTGGAGAGGGGAAATCTCCGAGGGGATGGCGGGTGCTTGTCTTGGTGTCGTAGAGATAGACATGCTGGAGGCGATCCTTGTCCGGGTATGTGTCGTTGAGAATCCAACGATTGCCTGGGAGGTAGGTGCAATGTCCGTTCACCGGCATGAGTTCGGGAGCGATGACATCTACCTGATCCGTGCGATCGCGAAAGAGATAGAACTTGTCGCCATGCGATTTGTGCCAAGCCCAGGCGAGCACGGTCTGTGGATCACGCCAGATGAAGTGGGAGGTACGGCCTGCCGGATCGAGGACGAAGAGGTTCTTTCCATTGGCATCCGCGGTGAACATGCGAGTGGAGAAACCAGCTTTCTCTTTGTCGCCGCGCCAGCGATGGAGGAAGATGAAGCGCTTGGCGTCGGGCGAAATGAGGAGGTGATTGAACCAGTGCTTGGCTCCGTTCGAATAGCCGCCGGGATAGGGAATACGCTGTGCGTCGGCGATGGAGACAAGTAGACTCTTCTTCCCTGTGGCAAGGTCGACGCGCCAGACACCGACATCGTCAGGAACAAGTTTGTCCTTGTTTGGATCGGGGATACCGGCGTAGCCATAGCCAGGGCGGCAGTCGTTGAGACGGCGGAAATCACAGGTGATGCCCCACTTGGCATCCGGGCTGAGAGTGTAGATGGCAGAAGGAATGGTGCGACGCTTTCCGGTTTTCACATTGACGATGTGGGAAACAAAGTCGCTGCCTTGCTGATCATTCCAGATGACATCGGTCTTCGATCCAGGAACCCATTGCAGCATGCAGCCCTGCTGCCAGTTCCAGGCTTTGGTCTGACCCAGTTCCGTCCATCTGTCGTTGTCTTGCGTATCCACCATCCCGACCCGTATTGTGTCGGTGGGGCGAGGGGAACGATGCTCAAAGTCCACCTCCATGCCGAGCACATAGCGACTTGAAGGATCGAACTGAAGCTTGTCGTAATAACCGAACCAGTGATACTTCGGACCTTTGGTGATCGCACGAACGGGGATGGTGGCCGCGCCCCGGAGGGAGGCCATAGATGCAAGGGCACCGAGGAAGGAGCGTCTGCGCATGGTTTCCTTATACTATCTAACCGATGACACCTCTCATCGAGTACGAACAAGCAAGCGCGGAGGTCCGTGCGGTGTACGACGATATCATGACCACGCGAAAGACGGATTATGTGAACAATCTATGGAAGGCGCTGGCAAATCATCCGCCCACGCTGCAGCGGACGTGGGCCAGGGTGAAGGAGATGATGGGCGGACCAGGGTCACTCGATCCGGTGGTGCGGGAGATGATCTACATCGCCGTTAGCGTGACCAACAACTGTACGTATTGCATTGCTACGCACAGCGCGTCGGCGCGGGCCAAGGGCATGAGCGAAGAGATGTTTGGCGAGCTAATGGCCATCGTCGGGCTGGCGAATGAAACTAACCGGCTGGCGAATGGATATCGGGTTGACGTGGACGAACGTTATCGCTGAGCGAGCCACTTCAGATAGGCATCGATGGCGGAGAGTTCGGCGTCGGTGTAAGAACGGGTAACGGCGGCGTGAGTCCATCCAGCGGCGTTTTCCAGCCGCACCTCGGCCGGGAGGAAGGTGCGCAGGACTGGAGGAGCGTCGGATAGGTCGAACAGGCTGATGGATGCGCCTTTGCGATCCACAACGAGTGCAGGGAAGCGGAGGGCGCCAGCAGTAGCCTGCTTCACATTGGCGGATACTTTCTGGCGGAGCCCCGCTGTCGAGCGGCCGGTAATATTCGGCCCCACAGCCAGACCCCAGTCATCGAGAGCATGGCATGTTCCACAGCGTGAGCCACGGGTGGCGTCGAAGAAGAGGTCCTTGCCCTTCTTGGCCTCCGGAGGGCCAGCGAACTTTGGGGCTTGCGGGGCAGGAACGTGTGCCGGGACTGCCGAAACGGTTCCGCCCCCGGAGATCTTCATCACATATTCGATGACGGCGTTGAGATCGGCGCCCTTCATTGATTTGAAGCCGGGCATGGCGGTTCCGGGGACGCCGTCGCGAATCACTTTTTCTACGAATGTGCGATCGAAGCCACGGCCGGCAAGGCGGGGTCCGCGATTCGCCGCGCCTGCTGTCCCGTGGCAATAGCCGACGGCGCAACTTTGGGCGAAGACTTTCGCACCCAGGGCAAGATCCGCATCCTGGGCAAGGGCGCTAGTGAGGAAAACCAGAGCGAGGGTAATCATTGTGCGGCCTCCGGGAGGGCGAATACAAAGACGCTCGAGCCACCACGGAGGTTTTCCGTTTCCGGCCACAACTGAGGCAATAGGCCAGCGAGCGCGGAGCCGAAGCCCGTTGGAGTGGCAACGTACTGTCGGCCTTTCACGCTGTAGGTAACTGAGGATCCTCGGTTGCCGCTGCCAGTGGGGAAGCTCCAGAGTTTCTGGCCTGACTTAGCATCGAGGGCAAAGAATGATCCTTCGGGGTCACCTGTGAAGATGAGATTTCCGGCGGTGGAGAGGATGGACGCAAGGAGCGGGTACTTATACTTGTATGACCATTGCACCTTACCGGTGATGGGGTCGACGGCGTCGAGATGACCGTAGGCCTTCTCACCGGGAGGATTGCGGTTTTCGAAGACTCCACCGAAGAAAACCTTGCCCTCCTGAGGCTCTTCCGGTTGGGCCATGACCTCCTGGCACCATTCAATGGCCGTTGTGTAGAGCCATTTGGTGGCGGGAGAAAAGGCGGCCTGATTCCAACTGCGGCCTCCACCAATGCTGGGGCAGATTGTTTTTTTCTTTCCGACCTCCGGCTCGTTGCGACCGATGAGTTCGCCGGTGCTGGAGACGCCCTTGATCCAGTTGAAATGCTTGACGATGGGATAGGCCGTGACGAATTTGCCGGTGACGCGGTCGATGACCCAGGTGAAGCCGCTCTTGTTCACGTTGAGGAGGAGTTTGCGAGGCTGTCCTTTGACCGGGAGATCGAGGAGGATGTTTTCATAAGCAGTGTCGAAGTCCCAAACATCGTGCGGTATCTGCTGGTTGTACCACTTGAGTTTTCCAGTATCGGCGTCGAGGGCAACAACGGAGTCCGTATAGAGGTTGGCTCCCTGGCGCGATCCTCCGTAGAAGTCGGCGGCAGGGTTTCCGATACTCCAGTAGACGAGGTTGAGTTCCGGATCGTAGGAGCCGGTCATCCAACTGGAGCCACCGCCGTACTTCCAACTATCGCCGGCCCAAGATTCGTGACCAGGCTCGCCGGGTCCGGGAATGGTCCAGAAGCGCCAGGCGAGGCGTCCGGTGTTGACGTCGTAGGCAGTGACGTAACCGCGGTGTGCAGAGTCCCCACCAGTAACACCGGTGATGACCTTGTCTTTCACGACCAAGGGAGCGGCAGTGATGTTGCAGCCGCATTGACTACTATCCTCGACGTTGGTGCGCCACAACTCGCGGCCTGTCTTCTGATCAAGGGCTACCATGTGGTTGTCGAGGGTACCGAGAAAGACTTTGCCGGCTGCAACTGCGACGCCACGATTCCAGGGACCGTAGAAGGTCTGGAAACTGCGGGGGAGTGGATAGACGTAGCGCCAAATCTCCTGCCCGGTGGCAGCGTTCAGGGCAAAGACACGGTTGCGGGATGTGGAGACGTACATCACACCATCCATGACGATGGGGGTTGATTGCAGGCCGCCCTCGTAGTCTCCGGTTTGGAACACCCACACGGGGACCAGTTTCTTCACGTTGGTGGAATTGATGGAGTTCAACGAACTGTGCCGCCAGGCGCGATAGGTTCCCATGTGCTGAGACCAATCAGCGGCGGTGCTGCCATCCTGCGCATGAGCGGACAGAGCGAATGCAAGGGCTACCCAAGAAAGCATGAGCTATATTCTTGCATGGCGGAGGGTAGCCGAACATGGATATTTGAGACTGCTACACTCTGCCTATGGTGCTGGAACAGCCGCGTTGGAACTTCGAGCAGGAACCTTATCGCGAAGGTTCCGACGAAACAGATATCAATCTACGTGCCTACTTTGACCGGATGCCGGACGAGAAGATGATTGCGTACAATCCGGCCTGGTCCGATGAGGAGATTATTGCCTGGGATGGCAACTTCCGATCGGATGGAAACCTGATGCTGATCTGCACAGAGCGGGATGTGGACATTGAGGAGTACCGGAGAGTGATTGGCGAGAGCATTGGGTACAGGAACCGGGTGCGTGGATCTCTTTGAGGCGATTGAAGAAATCTACGGCGTCTCCTCGGTGGCGCTGAAGCAGATTGGGGTGAAGAGGTGGGAGCGGCCAGAGGCCATTCGGGTTCGCGAGCACCTTCTCAGTTACTATTCCGAGGACAACTGCCGGGCACAGGGCTATGAGCATTATCCATACGCCAGGATCGCCGCGATTTGTCCCATTCGACAGCCTTCCAAACATTTGCCCAAGGCACGCAGTGTTGCATCAATTGGTGTAAACGTGCCCCGGCTTGCGATGGAATTGCTGGCTGAGTATACAGCCCCTTTACACGCTGCATCCCTGTGGGACGCGGAAACATATCGTTTGATCGATTTTGAGCCAGAAGAACCACGGGCCGCCTTTGCTATCGACAGCTTTTTGCGGTTCCGACTTACGACCGGACTGATGCGGGAAGAGTTGTACCGCGCAATCGCAAGGGGAATGACGACTCTTTCCTTGCGGGAGCAGATTGCACCTGATGCAGCGGCGCTGGTCGATTTCAAGAGCCATTCCGTTTGCGGCGGTGTACATACACTGTGCGCGTTCGCCCGTCCGGCGCCATACAATGATTTCGTGATCCCGCTGCAGCGGCGATCATTGCGAGTTGCGGTTGCGGGGGGAAGCTACGGAGTGATTCCGATGGCGTTTCATCAGCCCTACGAATCCGGCCATCTGGACGCACGGGAACCGGCGACGACGGCGGTACGGGAGATTTTCGAAGAGCTATTTGGGGGGGAAGAATCGCATGAGGAAGCAAGGTTTTTGACGCACCCTGCTATTGAGTGGCTGCTGAGTCACGAGGCTGACCTTCATTTTGAAACAACGAATCTGTTTGTGAGCTTATTTGGGGGTAACTACGACTTCAGCTTGCTGATGGCTGTGACCAATACGGATTTCTGGCAGAGGTTCGGTCCCTGCCTCGAAACCGGTTGGGAATCTGGGGAACATTTTCTATTGAGCAGCCAAGACAAAGTGGCATGGTGGGAGATCCTGAGGGAGTGCGATTGGGAGGCACAGGCTTTGGGGTGCTGTTTGGATGGGCTACGTCGATTACGGGTTTTACATCCTGCGCGGATGTTGAACGAATCCTATGATGCCGCCACCTGCTAGATGGAGTCCGTTAACCGCCAAGCAGATTCGGCGAAGAGGGTGGATCCTGATTGCGCTCGGCTTGTTCCTGACCATGTTCATGGGCTGGATCGCGGTGTTGGTAATCGGGATTATGATCCATTCCGATGATCCCGATGCAAAGGCACATTTCACCGGGGGAACGGGGATGAAGGCCTTTACGCTTGGGGTATTTGGTGTTGTTGTGGGATTCGGGCTGCTGTCGATTCTTACGGGTGCATGGCAGGTGCGGTACGGGAAGCAAAATCCTCACTTCGTGAATTGGATGATGTGGATGGCCATCGCCTTCGGAGCGTTTGGTATTTTGGCGAGCATTATGGACGCCTTCGACTAGACGGTCAGGCAAGGAGCTTTTTAACGACTTCGCCGTGAACGTCAGTGAGCCGAAAGTCGCGACCGCGGAAGCGATAGGTCAGTTTGGTGTGATCCATGCCAAGGCAATGCAAGATAGTTGCCTGGAGATCGTGCACGTGGATTTTGTCTTCGGCGATGGTGAGAGCCAGATCGTCTGTGCGGCCGATGACTTGTCCACCTTTGATGCCACCGCCAGCAAGCCACATGCTGTAACCATTGGGATGATGGTCCCGGCCAATGTTTGTGGGATCATCGGGGCGACGCAGTTCCGACATAGCGGTGCGGCCGAATTCCCCGCCCCAAATGACGAGGGTGTCATCCAACATGCCACGCTGTTTGAGATCGCGAATCAAGGCAGCGGCACCCTGGTCAGTGGCTTTCGTTTGGGATTGGAGTCCCTTGACGATGTTGCTGTGATGATCCCAACTGGCGTGCATCAACATTACGAAGCGGGTGCCGCGCTCGACGAGGCGACGGGCGAGCAGGCAGTTGGTGCTGAAGGCCTTGGTTTCTTTCTGATCCACCCCATACATGGAGAGGGTTTCCTTCGACTCCTTGGAGAAGTCGAGCAATTCCGGCGCGGAGGATTGCATTCGATAGGCGAGTTCGTAGCTGTGGACGCGAGAAGCGATTTCCGCGTCGCCGGTTTGTTTGAGGTGCTCTTCGTTCAGTTCCTTGATTGCATCGAGACGGAGGCGTTGCGATTCGCGGCTGATGCCCTGAGGATTGGACAAATACAGGATCGGGTCGCCCTGGCTGCGGAACAGTGTTCCGGCATAACTGGAGGGCAAGAATCCACTCGACCAATTGTCTGCACCGGCGCTGGTGCCGACGCCGGAGGATAGCACGACGAAGCCAGGCAGATTCTGCGATTCGCTTCCCAGCCCGTAATTGACCCACGAACCCATTGTGGGGCGTCCACCGACCATGGAACCAGTGAAAAGGAACAGCTGCCCCGGATGGTGGTTGAAGGCTTCGCTGTACATGGAACGGACGAGGCAAATATCGTCGGAAACGGAGCCGAGATGGGGCAGGAGGTCGGAGAGCTCCATGCCGGACTGTCCGTATTTCTTGAATGTTGATGCGCTACCGAGAACCTTAGCCGTTGGTTTGATGAAGGCGAGCTTGAGGTCTTTGGTCATTTCGGTAGGCAAGGGCTTACCGTGCCATTTGGTGAGTTCCGGCTTGGGATCAAAGAGATCCATCTGGCTGGGAGCACCTTCCATGAAGAGGAAGATGACGTTCTTGGCCTTGGCGGGGAAGTGGGGCTTCTTGGGGGAGAGCGGGTGTTCCGGCTCGGCGGAGCGTGCGTCGATGCCGAGCAGGTGAGCAAGCGCGATGGTTCCTATACCGCCTGCGCAATCGCGTAGGAACGTACGGCGCGCGTGGACTGCGTTCAAATCGAAACGAGGCATAAGGTCTACTCCCGAGTCAAAAACTCATCCAAATTGAGCAGGACACTGGCAAGCGCTGTCCAGGCTGCACCTTCATCCGTGACTCCCTCTTTTGCCAGTTGTTGTTTCTGCGAAGCGAAATAGAGTTCAAGCTTCTGTTTTTCGGTATCGCTGGGGAGGCGGGACAGCGTGTGGAGAAAAGCGGTTTCGAGACGTTTGTCCCAATCGGAGCCGGCGTCTCTGGCCAAATAGCCGAGTCCTTGCGCCGATTCATGGAACACAGGATCATTGAGGAGATTCAGGGCCTGTAAAGGGCTGTTCGAGCGCTCTCGTTTGCATTGGGCGACGTTCGATTTTGGCGCATCGAAATTCATGAGCATGGGATAGGGCGTGCTGCGTTGGAAATGGACATAGAGTCCACGGCGATACTTTTCGCTACCTTTGCTGACGGGCCAAGCCACACCCCAACGATTGCCGTAGCCGAGTTCCATGACGCCATCCGGGATGGGAGGACGCATGCTCTTGCCGCCCACTTCGAGTGAGATCAGGCCACTGGCGCGAAGCGCAGCGTCACGAATCAGCTCGGCTGGGAGCCGGAGGCGCGCCTGGCGGGCGATCAGGGCGTTGTCCGGATCGCGGTCTTTCAGTTCCGGGCGGACAGTGGAAGACTGCCGGTAGGAATTGGAGAGCACGATTTCCCGGATGAGCTGTTTCAAACTCCAACCGTTGTCCATGAAACGGCGAGCGAGATAGTCGAGGAGTTCCGGGTGTGTGGGATTTTCTCCGCGTGTACCGAAGTCGTCTACAGTCTTGACCAAGCCGCGACCAAAGAGCTCGGCCCAAATCCAGTTCACGGTGACTCGGCTAGTGAGTGGATTGTCTTTGGAGGTGAGCCAGCCAGCGAGGTCGAGCCGTGATGCCCTTGCGGTGTGAAGCGGAGGCAGAACAGAAGGGACTTCCGGCTTTACGGCGATTCCCAGGGAGCGAAAATCGCCGCGGACTCGCAGGTAGGATGGCTTTTCGCCGGGCGGTTCGACGACGACCATGGCCTGCGTCAATTGCGGGAAGTCGTCCTTCAGCTTACGGAGCTTTTCATCCAGCTCTTTGAATTTCACTTCGTTATATGGCTTCTGCCCGACGGCGAAGTGGTAGTTGCGGATGAAATGGTCAGTGAGGATATCGCGTTCCCGTGACGAGCGCTTGGCGGCAGGAGTACGAAGGATCTTTTCTCCATCGCCACCTTCGGTGAGTGTGATGAGGACGCTCCAGCCGAGGTCCCAATCGGTACGCTCTCCCGGGTGGTCTCCGGCCCGCAGGAGTTCCTTCTCCCAGACGGGCTGGAGTTCGCCGACCCGGTATTCCTTGAGAAGTTCTTCGCGTTTGGCACGGTAAGCATCTTTCGTGGCGATATAGGGTCCCATTTCGCCTGGCATCGGGGCATCGTCTTCGACTTCATCAACGTGGTCGAAGAACGCATAGAGCTGGTAAAAATCCTTCTGGGAGATGGGGTCGTACTTGTGGTCGTGACATTGGGTGCATCCTAACGTGAGCCCCATCCAAGTGGCTCCGAGGGTGACGACGCGGTCGACAGTGTTTTCAAACTGGAACTGTTTGTTGTCCACTCCGCCTTCTCGGTTTGTCATCGTCATGCGAAGGAAACCAGTGGCCACTTTCTGTTCGACGCCCGCACCGGGGATCAAGTCTCCGGCGAGTTGATCGCGAGTGAATCTGTCGAAGGGCATATCGCGATTGAGGGCTTCGATGACCCAGTGGCGATAGCGCCATGCGTACGGCCGCATCCAATCTTTTTCGTATCCGTCGCTGTCGGCGTAACGAGCCCGATCGAGCCAGGGGCGGGCCCATCTTTCCCCATAGTGCGGGGAATCCAGGAGGCGATCGACGAGACGTTCGTATGCGTCAGCGCGGTGGTCGGAGAGAAACTCCTCCATTTCGCTGGGAGTCGGGAGTAGACCGGTCAGATCCAGAGATACGCGGCGGAGGAGTGTGCGTCTGGAGGCTTCGGGGCTAGGTGCAATACCCTCGGATTCGAGCTTTGCCAGAACGAAGGAATCGACGGCGTTGCGAACCCATGTTGACTGCTTGGGATTTGGCTGTACCGGTGATCGAACAGGTTGAAATGCCCAGTGCGTGCTGGATCTTCGCGTTGCGGTGATGGAGGGTTGCGCAGACTCGGGCCATACCGCGCCCTGGTCGATCCAGGACCGTATGGTGGCGATCTCCGCGGCAGACAGAGGTTTTCCGGGGGGCATTTGCATCAGCCCCTTTGCGCCTTGAAGCCGGTCCATGAGTTTCGATTGATCGCTCTTCCCTGGAATGATGGCGGGACCGGCGTAGCCACCGGCCATAGCCGACTGTTTGTTGTCCAGCCTTAGGCCACTGATTTGTTGCGCCGCCCCATGGCAGGCTTGGCATTTCGAACGCAGCAGAGGCTCCACCTGTTTGCCGAAATCGACAGGGGTTTGGGCCCAGGCTGCGCTCATCGTCAAGAGGAAAGCGATGTGACGCATGTTCTCCCATGGTATGCGCGGAGGCGAGACAATTTCGTCTCATATAATGAGACACAATGAATGCATCAGAGACCGTGTTGCGGGCGTGTGAGTTGCTGCGAGCACTTTCCGAGCCGGGCGATATCTTACGAGTACAGGACCTAGCGGATCGGACGAGGCTGCCGAAGGCGACGGCGTCGCGGCTACTGCTGACGTTGGAGGCGGCGGGCTTTGTGGAACGAGTCACAAAGCTGGGATATCGCTCCCTGATCCGAATCCAGTCGCGCCGGCGGCTGAGGATTGGGTATGCATCGCAAACAGAAGATTCGCTTTTCGCGCATGAGGTAACGGAGAGTGTACGGAGGGCGGCGGCAGCACTAGATGTCGACCTCATTGTTTACGACAACCGTTATGACGCTGGGGTCACTCGCGGTAATGCAGAGCGGATGATCGAGGAGCGAGTCGATGTGGCTATTGATTTTCAGACATTCGAGAATGTAGCGCAGGCGATTGCGTCGCAGTTCCAACAGGCTCGGATTCCGCTCATTTCGGTGGATCTGCCGACGCCGGGGGCGACGTATTTCGGCGCTGACAACTATGCAGCAGGACGCATCGCGGGCCGCGCACTGGGGCGCTGGGTGCAAGGCAACTGGCAAGGAGATTTCGGTGAGGTGATGCTGATCGGACTGCCGGCTGGCGGTCCATTGCTGCAGGCACGGATGACTGGGGCGTTGGCGGGGCTGGAGGAAGTGGTGGGGGAAGTGGAGCGGAAGCGAGTTTTTCATCTGGACGGAGCGAACACTTTTGGTGGGAGCTTTGAGGCAGTGCGGAGACATAACAAGGGGAAACGTAAGGAGCGGGCCGTAATCCTGGCGATGAACGACCCGAACGCACTGGGAGCGCTGGAGGCGTTTCGACAGGGGGGGCAATCGGAGAGGTGTGCGGTAGCAGGACAGGGAGCGACACTGGACGCGCGCAATGAACTGCGGAGACCGCGGACACAACTGATTGGGTCCGTTGCGTATTTCCCGGAGAGATACGGCGAGGCTCTAGTGCGGCTGGCAGTGGGGCTGCTGAAGAAGAAGCCTTTGCCACCTGCGTTGTATACAAAGCACCGGTTGGTAACCTCGTCGAACGTTGACCGTCTTTATCCGAAAGATCCCCGAGTTGGATAAACTGAACCATTACCTCTATGGCAAACACTGGCGCACCTCCGGCTATCCGTCTCACCACGGTTCACTGGCTCATCTGCTTTGTCGCATCGATGGGCTTTGCATTCGACATCTACGCGATTCTGGTTCTGCCCTTGGTAGTAGCGCCGGCACTTGGGGAGTTGGGGCAATTGAAGCCGGGGACACCGGAGTACAACCATTGGACGGGGCTGCTGTTCTTTGTTCCGGCGATTGCGGGCGGATTTTTTGGTCTGATTGGCGGATATCTTACGGATCTATGGGGGCGCCAGAAGGTGCTGGTAGTGAGCATCCTGTTATACGCGTTTTCCGCGGTTGCGGCCGGTTATGCCAACTCGCTGGAGATGTTTCTGTTTCTGCGTTGCACGACGTTCATCGGAGTGTGTGTAGAGTTTGTCGCCGCGGTGGCATGGCTGGCCGAGCTGTTTCCAAATCCAAAGCAACGGGAGAGCGTGCTTGGGTATACACAGGCGTTTTCTTCGGTGGGCGGATTACTGGCGGCAGGCACCAACGCGTTGGCTGTGGCCTACTCGGCAGCTCTTCCGGCAATCTATGGGGGCCACTCGTCATGGCGTTATACGCTCATCGCGGGAGTGATCCCGGCCATCCCCTTGATGATCATTCGGCCGTTCCTGCCAGAGTCTCCGGAATGGGCGCGGAAGAAGAAAGAAGGGACGCTGAAACGGCCGAGCATTGGCGAGTTGTTCCAACCTGCCTATTTGAAGACTACGATCGTGACGGCACTGATGTTCGCGTGCAGCTACGGGGCCGCATTCGGAGCGATTCAGCATCTGCCACGAATCGTACCCGGGTTACCGGAGGCTGCAGGCCTGGCGAGGCCAGCGGTGCTGCAAATGGCGAACAAGGTACAGAGCGTGCAGGAGATTGGCGGGTTGGTTGGGCGAGTGGTGCTGGCATTTCTGGCAATTCGGATTGTGAGCAGAAAGAGCTTGTTGCGCGTGTTCCAAATCCCGGGGCTGATCATTGTGCCGCTGGTGTTTTACTTCCCGGCGAAGGACAATCTTCAACTGTTGCAAATTGGTGTTTTCCTTGCGGGGCTGGTAACGGTGGCTCAGTTCAGCTTTTGGGGCAATTATCTGCCTCGGGTTTATCCGCTGCACCTACGAGGGACCGGAGAGAGCTTCGCGGCTAACGTGGGGGGGAGAATGCTTGGGACGTCGGCGGCGTATGTGACAACCACGCTGGCCAACTACACGTCGGGCACTTCGCCCTCGATGAAGCTGGCGAATGCAGCAGCCATCGTTGCTTTGTTTTCGTATGCCTTGGGGACGATTCTTTGCTCTTTCCTGCCGGAGCCGGAAGAGTCCAAAATGAGAGAGTAATATGCGTGCTGTATTTTTTGGCTCTCCCTCAGGGGATCCCGTACCGACTCCTGATTTTGTGGTTCCAGAGTTGAGCGGGGAAGAACTACGGGTGTTGGGCTGTCTCATCGAGAAGCAGTTTCTTACGCCGGATGTGTACCCGCTCACGTTGAATTCGCTGGTTACTGCGTGCAATCAGAAGACCAGCCGGGAGCCGATTACCAACTACGACGATGTGACTGTGGACGCGGTGCTAGTTATGTTGCAGGGCCGCGGGCTGTGCGCAAAGATCAGCGGCGCCGATCATCGGGTACCCAAGTTCAAGGAGTTGCTGGGGGAGAAGACTGGACTGCGGGTATCGGAAATTGCCGTGCTGTGCGTGATGATGTTGCGTGGTCCGCAAACGCTCAACGAGCTGAAAGTGCGCACGGATCGAATCCATTCCTTTGCCGATTTGGATGAAGTGGAGGCCACGTTAGAGCGGCTGATGGTTCGTGAGCCTCAGGTTCTGGTTGCGAAACTACCTCGTGTTACCGGCCAGAAGGAGCAGCGCTATATGCACTTGCTGGGTGGAGCCATGGATACGGAAGCCACGCCAACTCAAGTGCCCGCACAGACGCATTCCGCGCGCGAAGACCGAATCGGAAAGCTGGAGAGCGAGGTGGCCGCACTGAAAGAAACGGTCGCCCGCCTGGAGCAACAACTGGCGGAGTTTCGCCGCCAATTCGAATAGAGGAAAACGACAATGCGATTGAACCGCCGGGTATTACTGGCAGGATCGAGCCTGATCCCCTCGGTGTTACAGGCACAGCAGGCGACACACCATTTCAAGTTGCGTTACGCCCCGCGGATCGGACTGGTGCCGGAGCTGAGCGTCCCGAAGCAGTTGGAGATCTATGCAGAGAACGGGTTTACGGCGTTTGAGTATAACGGACTGCCAACTCATTCTATGAAGGAGATCGAAGCGTTTCGGAAGAAGCGTGATGATCTGAAAATGAGCATGGGCGTATTTGTGGTGAACCGCGGTGGCTGGCGCCCAACGGCAATGCCTGACAAAAGCGGCCATGCGGCGCTGCTTGCCGATGTGAAGCGCGCGGTGGAGATCCACAAGGTGATGGAGAATGAATGCGCCACGGTGACCAGCGGGCTGCAAGTGCCGCATCTCAGCTTTGCCCAACAAACTCAGAATTGTGTGGATGTCTTGAAGAGGGCGGCGGAATTGGTAGAGAAGACGAAGCTGGTCCTGGTTCTGGAGCCGCTGAACCACAAGGTGGATCATGCGGGCTACTTCGTGGTGCATAGTGAGCATGCCGGAGAGATCATCGGGAGCGTCAACCACCCACAGGTGAAGATCCTGTTCGACATGTACCACCAGCAGATATCCGAGGGGAACATCATCAACCACCTCAACATGTACTGGGACTTCATTGGCTATTTCCAGATCGGGGATGTACCGGGGAGGAAAGAGCCGTACACGGGGGAGATGAATTATCAGAACATCTTCAAGGCCATCCATGCACGTGGGTACAAGGGGATTCTGGGAGGAGAGCATGGACTGTCTGTATCGGGCATGCCGGGGCTGATGAAGTGTTTTGACGCGTACCGGCGAGCAGACAGTTTCTAGCGGGCGTATCCCGTAGACAGGTTTTGAAACCACTTCGAGATCAGCTTCTGTTTGGCTCGAGGAAGCATTGGGGTGGTGCCGATGAGTTGGGCGGCGAACTGCGTGAAGGCGATTCCCAAGAGTGTCTCCTCGGCGATGGGCACGCCGTCCGAAATCGAAGCCTGGCAGGCGATGTAGTCATTGGGGAACGCGGCGGAAACGGGTTGTTGCAAGAGGCGTTCGACATCCGCGCGGGTGGGAATCTTGTTCTCCAGACGGTTCAGGAGGACACCAATCCGGTCTGTGGGGATACCCCAACTTGCCAGTTCGGCGAATCGCTGATTGGCAAGGGTGAGGGTCATCATTTCCTGCGTATTGACGACGTGGATACGGCTTGATGCTCGAACGATCTCGGCAGTGCCGGGGTTGACCAATTCGGGCAGATCGACGAGGACACAGTCGTAACGAGGCAAAGCGAACTGCATGATGCCGAAGTAATGACTCCAGTCTGGAGGAGCAGCAGGTAGAGAGCGGTCTGAGAGCAGCCAATCCACACCGGCGTGAGTTGAGATGAATCGATTCCAGCGAAAGGCATCCAACTCATGGGCGGAGGCGAGCGCCTGCTGGATGCTACCGCGGCGGGGGCAACTGAGGGCCGAGGAGATGACGCCGGAGCGGAGGTCAGCCTCCAGCACCAGAACATTCTTGTGGAAAGAGCGGCTCAGGGCGATGGCTGTATTCAGAACAACGGTAGAGCATCCTGAACCCGCTTTTGCAGGAAGAAACGACACCAGGTTGGGATGAATGGAATGCTTGACCAGGTGGACAGCCTCGGCGACAGCATGTTCCAGTTGGAAAGGCTCGGCGTCGAAGGGGATGGCGGTGACAATGCCTGTTTCGGAAACGTCGAAGTGTTCTGATGAGTTGGGTTGGAGGGCGATAATTCCCGCGTCTGGGCTAGTAGAATGAATCGCTTTCGCAACATTGAGGGCGAAGGAGCGGTCATCCATATCGATCAGAACGAGTGTAGGCGTAAGCGTGCGAAACTGCCGAAAGGTCTCTTCCGGGGATAAGTATCGATCAAAAGTGCGGATCAGGAGCAACTTGTTGGAGGCGAGACACAGTTCCTGCATCCACCGCAACCGCGGTGCATTGGAGCCGATGATGACGGTTCCGAACAAAGTTCGTTCCGATGCCTTTCCAGCCGAGTCCGAAGACGGATCGCTCTTAAGTCTGAGTATCGGCGGGAGTGGTTGAGGGCTGTAGGGAGAGGATGGAACTCGGTAAAACGGGCTAAGAAAAAAGTTTGCGGTTTGGTGATAACTTTCCGGCAGCATTTTCGCGTTACTAGGTGAGGAGACGAGAAGAAAGCGGCTCCGAGGTTGCCAACAGTCAGCACATTCCCACCTCAACGCTACCGGCAAAGGCAACCCGGACTGGAAAACGCTTCACGACTTCGACTGCCTGACGACTTGCCAGAACCCTACCTAAATTCCCCCCCAAATCATGTGCTGACCGGAAGCCCGGCCTCTTTTCGGAGGGACTTCGCGCGCACTCCCTAAGTCCCGGCATTGGACGCCGAAGGCTTGATTATGGTGTCAGTAGTATAGCTTCAGAGCGAACTGCATTTCGCGATCTGAGGCACCAGCTCCGGCGATACCGAACCCGCCTCCTCCGAAACCGCTACCCGGCAGTCCGAAGTTGGGGGTATTGGTGGTATTGAAGGCTTCCCAGCGAAACTGGAGGCGGAAGCGCTCCATGATTCGCCAGTTTTTACTTACGGACGTATCGAGATGGAAGTAGCCGGGCCCAAGCATCAAGGTACGGGAGGAGTTGCCGTAGGTAAAGCGCGCAGGGGCAGCGAAGGCGGCGGTGTTGAACCACTGGATTCCTCGTTGGCCAACGGCTGGCGTACCCTTCTGGGCAGCAGGCAGGTTGATATCGCCGATGATATCGGCACGGAGGTTCTTCCCATCGGCGTTGTCGCCGAGGAGATCGCGTGGTCCGTTGACCACAGTAACCCCGAAAGGCGAACCGGTCTGCATGGTCAGGATACCTGACAACTGCCATCCACCGAGTATCCAATCGACGGGTCCGGGCATGTCGAGCAAGCGCTTGCCCTTCCCGATGGGAAGTTCGTAAATGGGGGAGAAGACGGCTCGGTGCGGAACATGATTTGTGGACAGGCTGCGCTCGGCCCGGAGGTTATAGATGTTCTGGACCTGATCATCGTCACCCTGTGTGACATCGTCACCACCGACGAAGACGAGGTTGTCGATCCATTTCGACCAAGTGTAGGTCATCATCCACCCGAGACCGTTTGAGAAGCGTTTCTCACTCTTGAAGGTCATGGCATGGTAGTTGGAGACTCCCCAGTTTGGGGCAATCAGCTGAATCTGGGCCTGATCCGAATCGAACTGAGTATAAGGGCGACGAAGGCGCACTGGGATCTCCGTTCGAGATAGCAGGTTTTCCGGAACGTGGTTGATATTGATATTGGGGAAATTGAGTTTGCGTCCGAGGTTGGCGATGTAGCCGACTTCAAACAGGAGGTCGCGCCATTGTTTCTGAATGGTGAGATTGATGTTCTCGTTGTATTGGGTGCGGCGGGTGGGATCCATGAACTGCACCTGAGAGACGGCAAACTTGGTTCCGCGCGCGCCAAACGACGAGGTCAGATCGTCTGGAGATGGTGAAACCATGGTCCCCGCGGGCAAGCCTTGGGCGAGGGTAAAAGGAACAGGGTCGCGAACGGTGCCCACCGCATCGAAGCCCAAGCCGGACACTTGGAAGGCATTGCGATCATAGGGATTGCCGTAGAAGATGCCGCCACCTCCGCGGATCACCAAGTCGTTTTGGCCTCCCACTTTCCAGGCGAAGCTGACGCGTGGTGAGAAGTTGTTGCGATCCCAGTTGACGAGCCGCCTGCCATAGCCATTTCGCCCTGGGAAGGTGACGACTCCCTTCACTCCCGCCGGGATATCACCCGTACCAGCTAGAGGATGGACGACACCTAGGTCGAAGTTATTCATTCTGCCGTTGATTTCGGTCAGCGGCGCTTCGATCTCATAGCGAAGCCCAAGGTTGAGTGTAAGGGAGGGGCTCAGTTTCCATGAGTCTTCGACATAACCAGCCCCATACCAACTGCGACGTGCATTACCCTGGCTCGCTTCGGCATTGACTTGATTGAGCCGGCCAAGGAGGTAATCGGCGAGGGTCATTCCGGTGTTGGCAATTGTGCCCCCAGTGGCGTTGCGGCCGTTGGTCCAGCGGGTTTGAAAGACCCATTGGCCCGATGCGAACTGGCGGGCCATCTCGTTGGCGTTGAAGCGAATGAAATTGCCGCCGAGTTTAATGGTGTGGGCACCGCGCATGAGGGTGAAATCGTTGTTGACCTCTGTGGTCAGAAAGCCGGCGCGGCGGCTTTGATTGCCGGGGGTACCAAAGTTGGTAGTGGGCACCAAGCCACTGGAGATGTTGAACCTTGGAAATGCATCCGGCAGCACGCCCTTCAAGCCGAGTTTGTCGGGCCAGTTTTCACCTTGACCGAAGCTATAACGGAACACGGCAATTCGATTGAATCCGAGGCGAAGGCTGGCGAAAGTTCGTGGCGAGAGAACGTGGTTGAGATTGAGCGCGAAGTTCTGGCGGCGGTTCTTGATGTCAATCGCATCTGGATCGGCGACTCCGAAGCCCTGCGTTGCCGCGGTTGGGGCCTTGTCCGGTGTTACCAAGATGTAGCGCCCAAAGATTTTGGTGTTGTCATTGAAGGAGTGGTCAATGCGAGTGGTGTGGTGGACCCGGTCAGTGGGATTAGAGGAATTCTCCTGCCAGTTACCACCTTGGGTGATGGGATTGTCTGGAGTGCGGTTGGGAAGTGGCACCAATGCGATCGCCTTGAGTGCTACCGGGTCGAGGCGACTGGTTGGGATGATATTGTTCGGGAAGGGGGTGCGCTGGTCGGTCGCCGGGTCGTAGATCACCAAAGCTGCGGGGGCAGGCCCGGCAGCGGAGGTGACCTGCCGCGTCACAGCCGAGAGATCACCAGCGCGCCAAGTGGAGAGTGGAACGGTTCGGGTCCGAACGACTCCGCGACGCTCTACAAAGGCATCGAGATTGTAGAAGAAGAAGGACTTGTTTTTCTTAATTGGTCCACCGATGGATCCGCCGAACTGATTGCGTCTGAGCGGTGCTTTGTCGTCAGCGTTCCAGCCGCGAGAGTCGAGAGTATCGTTTCGAAGGAACTCGTAGAGCACGCCGTGGAACTCATTGGTTCCACTCTTTGTTGTGGCGTTAACGATACCGGCATTGGATCGTCCATATTGGGCGGAGAACCCGTTGGCCTCGACGCGGAACTCCTGCATGATATCGACCGGGGGATTGATCTCGATGCCTTGGGATCCAATTCCACCGCGGCTATTGGTAACACCATCGAGCATCGCGGAGGCAGAACTGGTACGACCGCCGGCGATCGACACTTCACCACCGATGCGAAAAGATGCAGGGGTAAGATTGACGAGATCAAACACGTTTCTCCCGTTCAGAGGGAGTTCGAGGATCTCTTTGTTTTCGACCACGTGGCCTACGGAGCCGGAAACGGTGTCAATCATCGAAGCAGTGCTTTTCACCGCTATACTCTCCGTGACGGCACCGACTTCCAAAGTGAGATCCTGAGTCACGTTTTGGTTGATTTCCACTCGAATTGCTTTCACAACCAAGGTCTTGAAACCGGCCGCCTCGGCTTTGAGATCGTAGGTGCCAGGCAATAATTGGGGGACGAGATAGACACCCATTTCGTTGGTAGTGACCGTAACAGACTGACCGGTGTCAGCATTCGTCACAGTCACGTTGAGCCCTGGCATTAGGGCAGCGCTGCTATCAGTGGCGCGGCCTCCCAGGGTTCCAAATTGGGCTTGGCTAAAGGCTGCCAGAGCGGAAAGAACGAGGGGTAGAAAATGGCGAAACATGTCGGACACCTTTACCTGAAGTTACTTTTGCTGGCTTGAGTATACACCAGGGAAGTAATGAGGGCGCTTCAGTTGGGTAGAATGAGCACACCCCAGGGGCCGTCTGAGGCTTTGATGCGCTTCACGACGGATTGGGATGTCAGGTCAACGACGACGACCTCTTTTGCCGGACCGTCGGCGGCAAACAGCAGTTTGCCGTCCGGCGACACGCCAATACCCCAGGGGCGCGTGCCGACTTCTAATGAGCCGATGACCTCGTTCTTCGCGGTGTCGATGGTAAAGATTTTCTTGCCACGTCCGGAGCTTACATAAGCTTTCGAACCGTCCGGAGACATGATGACGCACATTGGCTTGATGACACCCTTCGCACCGAGTTCGATATTTCGGACCACTGCATGCTTCACGGCGTCCAGGATTGTTACGGTCCCGTCGTTCTCGTTTGTGACATAGGCCTGGGAACCATCTGTCTTAAAAGCAATGGATCGAGGCCGGCGACCGACTTTGATGGTCTTCTGGGCTTTGTGAGCTTCGGTGTCGATTGCCGTGACCGTACCATCATCCTCAGAAGTGACATAGACGAACTTACCATCGGGACTGGTGGTGACACCTTCCGGTTCTTCGCCAACCTTTACGGAATGCATTACTTTGCCTGTCTCGATTTCGACAATGCTGGTTTCGCCGGCATCCTCATTGGAAACGAAAATGAGTTTGCCGTCACGGCTCAAGTCGAACTGTTCAGGATCGGAACCTGCTTTGATGGTGCGGGCTAACTTCATCGATTCCGCATCGACGACACCGATGCCATCCGCGCTTTTGTCGGGGGGAGGCAGCGTGCTTTCGTCCACACCCGGAGGAGCGGCGGGCGAACCGCTGAGAGCTACGTAGATCGTTTTTCTGTCGGGGCTCGAGTGAATGCCTCTGGGGCGCTTGCCGACGGGAATCGTCGCCATCACATCGAGAGTCGTGCCGTTGATCACGGTGAGTTCCCCCGAATTCTCATTGGTTACGAAGACGCGATAAGCGGGCTTGGCCACTGTTTTGTTCTCTTGAACGGGCTCCTGCCTGGCTGAAGTGCAGCCGATGAACGTCAAAGCCGCAAGCGCGGCGAGTAACCGGAATTTGTACATGCTTTATTTCTCCCCCTGAAACTGAAAAGCGACCTGGACTTTACCCGATGGGTCGAGTCGAATCTTCTGTTCCCGAGTGCCGAGCTTTTCCTGCCAAGCTTCCAGCGTATACTCTCCGGGAGGTAGATTTGGGATGGTGAAGGATCCATCGGCGGCAGTGATGGCGTAGTAGGGGTGGTCGATAACGGCGGCCCAAGCGCGCATCCAGGAATGCACGTTGCATTTGATACGGATCATGATCTCGGGCCTTACAAACTTGCGCTGAAGGGGAGGATCACCGGGTGACTGGCTCTGGTTCCATTCGCGATTCATTTTTGCGATCGGGTGAACATTGTGAGTCACGGGATCGGAGTTGGTCACCTGGAAAGGTTGCCCTGCACGGGCAGCGAAGACACGGGGAGAAAACTGGCAGCCCTTCTGGTCGAGAACGACGGGCTCCTCCGGTTTTGGGAAAGTCTTTCCTTCGAGGCCGGTCTTTACGTACACGAATACATTGGAGAGCATGCGATTCCTGTCGACGCTAATGGAGGCATCGAGCATGCCATGAGGGTTGAGTTTGACACACTGCTCATCCTCATCGAGATCGATCTTCTGCCGGGCCGGGAGTTTCCCTTCAAACGAGACGTGGCCGAAAACCGTACCGGAGGTTGACGGATCGACACGAAAGTATTCGGGGGCTTTCTTCTCCTGCTGGGGCGCAGTTTGGGGAGGCTGGGAACAGCCATGGAGGACGATGACCAGTAGCGGAAGGCCGGCGTTTTTCATAGGTCGCCTGGAGGGCCTACATCTGCCGGCAACTCACTGTTCAAAGCCTCGAGGAAAGCGACAAGGTCGGCGCGATCCTTCTGCGAGAGTTTGAGTTCCCGGATCTCTTTATCGAGGTGTGGATTTGCACTTCCTCCGCCGACGTAGAAGTCCACCACTTCGCGTAGGCTCTTCTGACTACCGTCATGCATGTAGGGCGCGGTTCTCGCGATGTTACGAAGAGTAGGTGTGCGGAAGGCGCCACGGTCTGCATCCAACTTTGTGACCTCATACCGTCCTTTGTCACGCAGTTCGCCCTGCTCATCCAGGCCGGTGCCAATATTGTGGAATTTGCCGTCGGAGAAAAGCGCGTGAGTCTTCTCGATGGTGTGGCAGACGGCGCAATTGCCACGCTTCGGGTCCTGAAAGATGGCGAGTCCACGAATTGCGGATTCGTTCAGTGCCTTCTTATCGCCGCCAAACTGATAGCGATCGAAAGGCGCATTTCCGCTCACGATGGTGCGCTCAAAACTGGCGATTGCCTTCTTCACTTTTTCGATCGTGATGCGTCCGGGCCCAAATGCGCGAGTGAAGAGTGCGCCATAAGCCGGATCGCCGTTCAGGCGGCCCTCCAGTTGTTCGTGCGCCAAATCCATTTCGATAGGATTGGCAATCGGTCCAGCCGCCTGCTCTTCGAGGCTGGAAGCACGGCCATCCCAAAACTGTGCGGATGCGAAAGCAGCGTTCCACACCGTGGGTGCGTTGCGCGCCCCGGTCTTGCCATCCACACCGGAAGACACTTTCTTTCCGTCGGCGAAACCGAGGCTTGGGCTGTGGCAGCTTGCGCAGGACACCGTGTTGTCGCGAGAAAGCTTCGTGTCGTAGTAGAGCCTGCGTCCGAGTTGGACCGTTTCGGCGGTTGGGGGGTTATCGGAAGGGATAGGCACCGGGGGTAGTCCCAGCGAAGCCGGGAGCACAATGGCTGTTCCAACGGGCTTGGCAGGCGCCTTCACCGATTGTTCGGTAGCGCACGAAACCAGCAACATTGGCGCAATCGCCCAGGCACTTTTAGAAAACGACACGGTCCTTTTTCGCCTCAATCTTATCCGGATCGATGCCGGGAACCTTCTTCAGGTCGTCAATACTTTTGAAATTGCCATTCTCGGAGCGGTACTTGATGATGGCGGATGCTTGTGAGCGGCGCAAAGACAAGCGACTTTCGAGTTCAATGGCGCTGGCCTTGTTGACATTCAGAGGCGGGACGTCCTCAGCGGGATAGTTCTTCACGAGGTATTCCAGAACGAGAGTGAACTCCTGCTCTGACCCTTTGATGCCCATGGCGACCATCTTTTTCATGGTTGTCTCCCATCCGCCACGATCCTGCCGGAGAGATACCGAACGCGCCAATTCATGACAACCTTTGCAGAGGCGCTCGGTTTCGGCCTTGCCTGGGCCGTCTGGAAGGACCTGGGCAAAGCTGTTGAGCGAGAGAAGAAGCAAGCTAGTGCTCGATAGGAATGCCAAACGCATATAACGTACCATCGTATGTACTCAAATATAGCTGGCTTGCGCCGGCCGATAGGCCGCCGGTGGTGGCGAAGGATGTTATAGTCTTGCCACTCGACCATAGTTCTTTTCCTGTGACACCGTCGATCGCATGGAGCACGGCAGATTGCGAATTCCGAGCGTTACCCTTGAATCCGCTGGATACAGCAAAGACAACGCCGTTCATAACAACCGGGGTAAGGGCCGCAATCATCTCATTGGAGGTCCAGCCAAGCTGCAGTCCACTATCGGTCAGTTTCCAGGCGGTCACACTGGCGGTGGTTGGAACGAGAATCCAGCGTGTTCCTGATGGATCCTGCCAACTGGCCAATGCGCCGGCGTTGTAGCCGGCTGCCTTCGCGTCTGCATCCGACTTTGCCACTGGGTTCATGGTTGCCGCGTCGGCAACATGCAGGCGCCCGTCCGAGGTTGCGGCGGCAACGAGGAGTTTTCCTTTATGATCAAAGACGACTGGCGACGAAGTAAAGGGGCTCCCGGAATTGTATGTACCCTTAACATGCAGAGTCTCGCCAGCGAGGCTCACCAGTTCACCACCGCGTGTGGCTACGAATAGTCCGCCGTCTGGCCCGAGAGCCGGCCCTACGTTACCTGCCACGCCTTTTGGCGACTTCCAATTCGTAACCTTTTTAGAGCCGATATCCAGCGCCCAAACGCCGTCAGGCACGCCGCCGCAGTTTCCGTCGGTGGCCACGTAGAACAAGTCATCGGCCATGATCAGCCCATGCGCGTTTGCATTCCCTGGAAGAAAACGGGTGGGTGGGTTTACGTTGGCACCGTTCTGGGTGTTCAGTTCATGCAGCATGCCGTTCGATGCGAGCGCATAGATAGCGCTGGGCGCACCAAAGCCACCAGCCGGCCGTGCGGCAGAGCGAGCAGGGCGTGCCGGTGCGGGGGGCGCGGGGCGGGCGCTTATGCGCGCCAGAGTCACAGCCCCTTCGCCGGGCTGGCCTACATCGGATTTCGCTGGACCACCACGCCCTCCAAAACCAGTCGTGGCAGCAGCAGACGGAGGAGGAGCGATACTCAGCGTAGTGGGTCGTGTAACACCACTGGTCAATCCCCCGGGACATGTTGCCGTGCCCGCCTGGGACGATCCTCCCGGCAACGTCAACTGCCATTCGGGGCGCGCAAGATCGCTATCAGCCACAATCACCTGATCCGAGCTTCCACTGAGAAAGACCAGGGCGCGAAATCCCTTGTAACCGATGAGGCGATCCATAATCATTGCCTGCGTAAGGGCATTGAACTGTCGCGCGGTATTGGTGAACTTCATTTTCCAGAGGTGAGCGAATCCAGCCTTCTGGAGCGTAGTTGGCGCAATTTTCGCATCGGTGCGAACCCAGTTCGAACGCTGTGCGTCATTACCACTGGTTGTCCACTCCCGCCCGAATTGAGCAAGCGCTGCACCGGGCACCAAGAGGCCCAGGAGGAAGACGACAACATTGAGTCTTCGCATAGTCGAAACTCCTTTAGTAAACATCAATTCTTTTGCACCGCGGCAGTGATTGCCTTTTCTGCCAAGGGGGCCATCCGTTCGTAGGCAGCGTCGTTCAGCAGGAAGCCATCCATGGTAAGTTCCTTCTTCAGAGTTCGACCTCCGAGGACTGGAGCGAAATCGAGAAAAATCGCACCGCTCCTGACAGCCTGCTCGCCGATCCACTCGTTCAAACCCATTATTTTGCCGAGGGGACGTCTTGCGGTCTGTTTCCCGACTCCACAGTCACAAACTGGAGGGACTGAAGCAAGAACGACGCGAATCCCATTGGCCTTCGCCAGATCAAGCATGGAAAGGATATTTTCCGCAATCATTGGTGTTGTGGCCGGTCCGGCAATACCTGCAAGATCATTTGTACCTGCCAGAATGAGGACAACAGCGGGATTCAAGGAGACAACATCCTGGCGGAATCGGACCAACATTTGAGCTGTTGTCTGCCCGGCGATACCACGGTTGAAGAAAGGCTTGCCTGGGAAGAATTGAACCGCGCCTTCACCCCACCGCTCAATGTGCTCGTCGCCGAGAAACACGACGCGGATTTCGCCGGGTTTGGGCGGCGGTACCTCGGTGTTTGCACTACCGTACCGAATCAGCCCAGCCCAGTCGCTAAGCAAGCGACGTTGCACTTCGAGTTTCTCCACTAGCTGGTTAAGATCTGGATCACTCGATTGCGCCCATGACAAGGCTACGGTGGTAACAAAACAGATGGCTCGAACCAATGGCATCATCAGCCGCTATCTCTGAATTCCGAAACAGTAGATCGTTCCGTCAAATGTGGCAATGTAGACCTTGCCGTTTGCAACGGAGATACCACTCCAATGGTTCCAGGACTGGATTTGATCGCCGCTTGACCAAAGCTCTTTGCCGGTCTGAGCATCCAAGGCATAGAGGACGGCTTTGGTAGATCCCTTGATGCGATAAGCGGAACTGTTCGCGGCTAATCCAAGTTCGGGAGTGGACTGAGTGGTGTCCTCACCGTTGCCGTAGGCGAAAATGAGGCCGTTAGCAATGATAGGAGGCTCAGCGCGATTCATGTCGCGTGAAATCCAGGCAGGAATGAGATTGGGCTTCCCGCCACGATCCTCAACTTTAAAGGCGGCAATCGCCCCATCCTTTACTGGGCCATTCTCAATCGGGGCTTTGAACTTCGAGTGCTTTGGACCCCAGAAGGGAGTGAGAACCCAACGTGTACCTTTGGAATCTTCCCAGGTGGCCAGGGACCCCCAGATTCCGGCGGAGGCGAAATTGACCTCTTCGTTGCAGATAAGCGGCGTCCGCTGAAGAGGGGTGCGATGGTCGTCGCCACCGATGGATTCGGTATCCATGAGGTAGAGGACGCACTCTTTGCCGGCGTCGACCATAAGTTCTTTGCCTTTGTAAGGGAAAATGGTGGGAGTGACCTGCATGTCGAGGTCACGCTTAAAGAGCCACTCAGCGTTCGACGGCCCGTAATAATCCGTAAGGACTACGGACTTCGTGTTGGGGTCCTGCTGAACACCAATGATGCCGTTGCCGTAGATTCCATTTTCGGGATCCCATCGTCCGTCTCCAGTGCCGGTGTACAAGGTTCCATTAGAGCTGATAGCGGGTCCCGACCGCCCCCACATGCCGCCGCCAGCGGGTCCCCAACTTCCGACCTTTTTGGTTGCGAGGTCATAGGTATAAACCATGTTTGGATTTCCGCCGCAGCCTTGGGCGGTGTGGGTATAGATCACGTTTTTGAAAAGGCTCAAGGCGTAAGGCTTCCCATTGGGAGGCATGAACTTGGCTGGCGGGACCAGTGCCTCACCGTCGGCAAGGTTCAGTTGATGAAGGGATCCATCCCAAGATGCGACATAGAGTATGTATTTTCCGGCGGCATCACCGGGACCGATTGTTGGGGTAGCAGTCAAGCCGCCTGGGCAAAGAACACCGGGACCTCGGCCGCCAGGGGAATCCTGGTAGGAACTTTGGAAGTGCTTCTTCCAGAGAAGCATTCCGTTCTTGGCATCGATGGCATAGATATTGTCGGAGACGCCCGCAACGACGGCGATTTCCTTTGCACCGCTCGAAGTAGTCACACTGCCCGCGATCAAGGCAGGAAACAGGGCATGCATCTGGCGCGGCTCGTTGTCGGTCTTCAACTTCCATAGCAGCCGAATGTTTTTCGCCGTATTCACGCTGAGGATTTTTTCATCTCGTTGCCAATTGGTGCGAAAGGAATCCGCCGCATCAGTGAGCCAGTCGGAGCCCCCAGCGCAACGAAGCGCACACATTGCCGCCAAAAACAGTCTTGCTCTCATTCAATACCTCGTATGACAGATGGGCGAGAATCGGGCCTTGCCGCAACCAATTCAGCTTCAGGCCAGTATACACCCAACCCCGGGCTCAGGATGCGCGAAGCGAACGTGGGCATGATACGGAGGATCTGCCCCTTCGCGGCAACAAATCGAGATTCACCACCTGGCAGGAGCCACTCACTTCAGCCAGTGTTTTTTATCTCTTTATTTATCTGTTATTTAAAAAATATTACTCCATCTATTGCGCACCTTGACTGCTAGGATCTAAGTGAGAGAACGGTCGCTCGACGAAACGCAACGACGAGATCTGGAAAGAATAATTATGGATATCACGACTGAGCATCCGGAATACAGAGCGGGAACAAGCACCTGGCAGCGATATTCCGACCTGTACGCAGGAGGAGAGCAACTCAAACGAAGGGCGGAGTATTACCTTGCACCGCGCGCGAAGGAGCCGCCGGACATATACGCAGAACGACTCTCCAAGGTGTTCTACGAGAACTACATTGGCTCCATTATCGACTGGTACGGAGCGACGCTCTTCCGAAGAGAACCGACGATTGTACTCGAGCAGACGGATGACAAAACCAGAGCTTATTATGCAGACTTCGTAGAGAACTGCGACCTTCATGGCACGACGCTGGCGCAGACACTGCGACGACAATTTATCACAGCACTGATTTACGGGCGGAGCTATCTTCTTATCGATTTTCCTGCTTCGGGCGAGCAACCCAAGACTCGAGCGGATGAGGAAAGCAGAGGATTGTCCAACGCGTACCTGGTTTCGTACGACCCGAGGGACTTGATTAACTGGAGCCGCAGCGTAGATGGATCGCTGGAATGGGTAGTGCTTCGCCAACGGGCCGGGGCACGGTCCACCAGTATCGACGAAGCACCTCAGCAAGAGACTCGCTATCTCTACTACGACAGGACTTCTTATCGAATTTATAGCCAGCCGGAAGGGCAGAGGGCGCCCATCCTCGTTTCATCAGGGACACACGGGCTCGCGAGAGAGGAATGCGTCCCGATTCTGGAACTGGGGATTTCCGACGGTTTGTGGCTGATGAACAAGTCCGCGCTGCTACAGGTGGAGCATCTGAACAAGTCGAATGCGCTTGCTTGGGCTATCTCGATGGGTCTTTTCTCGATGCCGGTAATCTACTCGGATCGCGAGTGGAAGCAAATTCTCGGGGAGTCTTACTACATTCAGCTCAACCCTCATGACAGGTTCGGCTGGACTGAACCGGAGGGCAAAGTCTACCAAATCGCTTCGGACAACCTAGCGCGCCTGAAAGAGGAAATCTACAGGGTATGCTATTTGGTCCAACAGGCGAGGCCGGTAAGCGGAAGCGGCAGCCTACAGTCCGGCTTGAGCAAGCAGCAAGACCTCTATGTAACGCACGAGGTTCTACGATCGTATGGCGACATGATCAAGGACTTTGCCAAGATTCTACTCCGCAAAATCCAGAAAGCGCGCGGCGACAAGATACTCATCGACGTCCAGGGGATGGACGATTTTGACATATCGGACTTCGCGGCCGACCTGGCAGACGCAGAAACGCTACTCCGAATGAATGTCCCGTCCACGACACTCAGGAAGACGATTTACAAAAAAATCGCGTCGAAATATTTGTGCGACATCAGACAGGACATCAAAGACCAGATCAATCACGAAATCGACAAAGCGATCTTGCAGTAAGGACTGAAGGAAAGAAACTATGTCAATTCGCGAAGAGCAGGAAGACAACAAGACCGCAGCCGGTGACGACTTGCGATCCATGATACGCCAGGTTTTTTCCGAGTTTACAAGCCTGGAAAAGGAACGCGTGGAGCCCGCGTACAAGGCGGAGTTACAGGAAGAGAAGAAGAGGCGAGAATCGCTCGAGCGTCGAGTGAACGAACTCGTCGAAGAAAACAAGAAGAGCCGCCTACTGGCCGAACAGGCAGAGCGCTATTCGATCATTCGGAGCGAGTTGCAGAAGCATGGCGTAACGAAGGTAGAACTAGCGTTCAAAGCGATGAAGGACGAGGTGCACCGGACGGCGGACGGACGGTTGGTCGTGCGCGGACCTGAAGGTGAGGAAAGCCTGACGGACTTCATCAGTGTTTTTGTGCAGGAAAATCCTGAACTACTGCCTGCAAGGATGGCTGGTGGTTCCGGCGCGACAGGGGCACAAAAGACAGCGCCCCCGGCCATTTCCGGTTCAGGAAGCATCGACCTAGATCGAATTCGCCCTGGTATGGATCCCACAGACCTTGCGCGAATCCGCGAGGAAGTCGCCCGAATGGCGCAGCAAGCACTCTCGGGAAAGATTTCCTAACTGTTGATGCAAAGAGAGAAGAAGACGATTAGAAGGAGAAAGAGATAGCAATGGGTGTTATTACGTCGAGCAATGTCGCCAACGCGATCGTGAAGCTTGTGGCAGTTGATGCACTGCCGGCTTTGATGGGGAACCTTGTCATGGGTAACCTTGTAAATCGGGATTTCGAGCCGCAACTGGCGCAGGCAGGAGACACGATCAACGTTCCGATTCCACCGACGCTGGTGGCAAACAATATTGCCGAGGCTGGCACGGTGGTTGCCCAGAGCCCCAATCTCGGCAATGCGCAGATCACTTTGAACACGCACGCTGAAGCGACGTTCCAGATTCCTGATGTAACGAAAGTGCTGGCGGTTCCGGACCTGCTGCAGTTGTACATGCGGCCGGCAGTGGTGGCGCTGGCAGAGAAAATTGAGACGGATTTGCTTGGCTTGTATTCGCAATTCACGGCGAACCTTCCGGTTGGCACCGCAGGCTCCGCGATTACGGAAGCAACCATTGATCTTGCAGAAACGGCACTGTTCCAGTCGAAAGTGCCGGCGAGCCAGCCGAAGTACCTGGTGACGGATGCGAACACTTATTCGCAGTTGCGGCAGATTGCCCGGTTCAGCGAGTTCCAAACGGCCGGTGAGGCCGGGCTGCGAGCCATCATCGACGGGAGTGTCGGGAAGATCAAAGACTTCTATGTCTTCCGTTCACAGTTCGTTTCGAAGACTGGCAGTTCGCCGACGACGACGAACAACGTTGCGTTTGCGAAGGATGCGATTGGGCTGGTTGTGAGACGCCTGCCGCAACCGCTACCTGGGACCGGTGCGATTGCCGAATACGCAGAGTTCGGGAACTTCGGCATCCGCGTTGTCATGTCCTACCAGCCGAATACGCTGGCTCAGCAGTTCACCGTGGATGTGTTGTATGGCTGTTCTGTTTTGCGGAACGGTTTCGGCGTGCAAGTGAAGAGCTAGGCGGCGTGCAGGGAATGAGCGGCCCCCCTGAGGGGGGCCGCGTAGGAACCACGAAAGGAGACAGGGATGGACGTTAAGCAGTTCTATCAACAGGTGCGGGAATTATCGGCTCAGTTGCCGGCTGATGCCGTTGTGATCAAGAGCATGTCGACTCCCAACGGTGGGAAGGCCGGGGTATTCACAGAGGTGTGCCGACAGACTGCGGCGATGCAGATCATTCTGGGAACTGCTGTATTGGCAACCGCGGAGGAGACCAAGGTTTACTACCGGGATATGGAGGCCAGACGGCAACTCGCCGAGAAGGCCCAAGAACTGACGCGGCTGCAGATTTCGTTGTCAAAGGCAACCCAGTTTCATCCGATCATTGCGAGCATCGAGGGAGACGGGGGCGAATGAGCGTATGGCGCTGCTAATCGATGAATCAACTCCAACGGTTTCCGAGATGCTGAGTGTGGATGGGAGCTTGATGGATGTCGCCGGCGCCGAAGGAATTGACCTGCAAGCAAAGATCGCGATGGCTCGCGCGGAAGTTCTTACGAAGCTGCAGATATTCCTTATGGACCAAGGGGAAGGTCCCGAGGCCACAGAGTCGATCGTGGTGACAGAGCCGCTTAAGCGATGGATACTGCTTTCCGCAATTGGCCTGAGCTACCGCGATGGCCATTTTCGGCATCTGTCCGACAGATACAAAGAGAAATGGCAACTGTATGAAAACCTCGCTGCCGCGGCCAAGGAGGATTTGATGCGAATGGGGATCGGGCGTGCGGCAAACGCTGTCCGGCGACCCACAATCGGAGCAATGGGGACCGTGCCCGGTTCACTTGCAGAGGGAAGTTACGTTCTTGCGGCATCGGCCGTTGGCGCCGACAGTGCCGAAAGTGAATCGAGCGAGATCGCATCCTTTTACGTGAATGGTCCTTCCGGCATCCGTGTGGGCCCACCGGCGTTGCCGGATGTGACGCTCCGCTGGAATCTTTATGCAGGGCGAACAGCGGATCAGCTTCAGAAGCAAAATGGGATACCGTTGCCGGGCGATCAACACTTCACTTTGACTGAACTCCAGAGTCTGGGTGGGCTGGGCGCGGGTCAACGGCCAACGGTTTTCACGAAAGAAGTGAGATACATCCGGAGAGGATGAGGAGACTCAGGTCATGGGAATCGTCATGAATGCCGCACTCGCAATGCAGTCGATGTTGGCTGGGGAAACAGGGCTCTCCTGGGCACTTGCGGAAGGGACTACAAGGATGCCCAGCTTGGTGCCGACGGACATACGCATCGAGAACATTTCGGTGGACATTGCGGAGAAGTCCCCTATCCGATATCCGGTTGTCTTCATATATTGCGAGCGCCTCATCAACACACAGCGAGAGAAATTTACAACACTATCGGGCACGTTGAACTTGACGGTTGAGATTCGGGCCTCGGGCAATTCGGTAGGTGCCGTGTCGGATGAAGCATTGGCACACGCTGAAGCGGTGATGAAGGTGCTTGACTGCCACAAGGGTGAATGGGCCGAGGGCATTCAGTACTGCGGAGGTTACGATGTGAGCTTTCAGCAGATCAAGCGAGGCGGAACCCAACTATTACAAGTAACGAAGATTGCTGTGCCTCTGCAGATATGCCAGAGGTAGCCGCTATGAGGAGTATCGATGTCGTCAGCATACATTCAATCCAGTGAGAACAGCCACTATCTGGCGAAGGAGGCGGCGCAAGGGGTTGTGCCGCCAGTCGGCGTGGCAAATCGCGTTCTGCTTTCCGGACTAAAGATGTCCACCACGCATGTAGTACCGAAGCGGGCCGACAGGTGGGGATCGCGGTCCATAGGCGAGCCCATGGTGGCGGTTCAAAAGGACTCGTCCTTCCAGTTCAGCACTTATCATTACGTCAACAGCGCCTACCCAAACCAGTCGACCTACGGTGCACTGATTGAGGCAGCCCTTGGCGGGGATCCCTTGTTCTTCGCCGGCGGCACAGTGGATTCCCAGCCGGAGTCAAATCGTATCCGGTTTGCGGCACCGCACAATCTATCGAAGCTAATGGCGGTCAGCCGAGCGGGTGAGATCAGGTTTGTAAAACAGATCGTGGACGCCAATACGGTGGAACTCAATGCCCCCTTTTCGGCGGGGCTGCCATCGGGAAGCAGCTTGGATCCGGCATTTACCTACACGCTGGCGCGATCACTCAAAACTCTCAGCTTGTTCGACTATTGGGCGCCGGCATCCAGCATTCAGAGAGTCGGCCGCGGTGCCGCTATCGACAAGATGAAACTCGCCGTAAATGGTGACTTTCACACGATGACATTCTCCGGCCCGATGATCGAGGTACTTGACAGCTTGAGTTTCTCACCGGGTATGGGCGGGTTGTCTGAGTTTCCAGAAGAGCCGAGTGCAGTCGGGTCAGCGCATGCGATGCCCGTGCCTGGCCATTTAGGGCAGGCAGTACTGGGAGACAGTCACTTTTACACCATGACTGAAGCGGACGTAACGATCAACAACGGAGTAGGAGCGAGAAGCCGGGAGTTTGGCACGGTGCTGCCTCGATCTTTTGTCGCGGGTCGCCGCGCAGTGAGTTTCTCGGCCTCGCTCTATGTGACGGATGAGGACGCGACTAGAGCACTCTATCAGTTCGCCTCGGAGCGGAATACAATTCCGGTGATGCTGCAACTGGGGGACCGGCAGGGGCAACTGATGGGCGTCTATCTGCCTTCGATCGTGCCGACGTTTCCAGAGTACGATGATCGGGAAAACCGAGTTGTATGGCATATCGAGAAGTGCACCGCTCACGGGTCGGCGGAAGACGAGTTGACGATCGGAATGGCTTAGCACACATGAATTACGAAACCACATGGCAGTACGAGTCAAAGACATTCCCTGGGGTCACGGCTATTCTGAAGCGGATCTCCTTTTCGAAGAGATCGGAGCTCACACGGGAAATCGCCCCTCTGGCCGCAAAGATCATGGCGCTGTCCGCCTCTAGGGTGGAAGCAGAACAGACAGAGGCTGCGCTGCTACGGCGAGCCGTCGCCGGCCTGGTGATCGACTGGGGCCTTGTGGAGATATCGGGCTTAATGATCGATGGCGTCCCAGCCAAGAAGCAAACGCTCATCGACAATGGACCAGAGGAGCTGACGCTGGAAATCTTGCAGCAACTCCAGCGACAGATCTCGCTGAGTGACGATGAAATAAAAAACTGAAGATCGCCTTCCACTTTCAATTGAGCAACCAGACCGGGTGGGAGTGCGAGACATGCAGAAATCAAGGTCTGGAGCAACGCCGACGCTGTGCCTTACTGGGACTTAAATCGGCACCAGAGTCAACTCCCGTGTGGGCGAGAAAATCTACGGTCAGTGTAGCGTGCCCGCGTTCCATCATTACAGGCGAATCTCAAGCTATGGTGCAGTTTTTCGAAGCAACACTCATCGCGGGGTTGCCCTCAAACTGGATTGACCTAGAGGCACGCACTGTCGATGCATTCATACTGCTTCACAACGAATTTCGAAAGGAGCCATTGGCATGAACAACCAAACCGTAGAGGATCTGTGGCGATCCCTCGGCAACGATGGGCTGGCCGGATTGTTCGAGACGGGACCGGGCTCAGGAGTTCTTGCGGCCTTAGTATCCGCATTGGGACAAGGTGCAGGACTTGTGTCCAGCGCAACCCGTGGCTCGACTGAGTCCGCAGCAACTGAACTGATTGGTCAGCGGGTCATTCCTAACCTCCTGGGCACCCTTCCATTGGCCGGTGGCTTACTTCGGACCTTGTTGGGGAGTGGGAGCGACAGCGCGCCCTCAACAGTTCCAGCGGCTCGCTATAACCCTCCGGGCGCGATCCGGTTGGCTACAAGCCTGGGGGCAAGCCCGCTTGGGGAAGGTTCGGCGAGTTGGGGTGGACAGTTGGATGGAATTGCAAGGCCGATGAACCCAGCAGTGGTGATCAATGTAAACGCCATGGACAGCAGATCAATATTGGACCGGAGTGACGATATCGCAAGCGCTGTCCGGCAGGCGATGCTCACGTATCAACCATTTGATGATGTTTGGCGATAGGGGGAGAAACCGATGCCAGTTGTTCCAATCAGCCAGACCGGCAGTACCGCACGATATCCACTTGTCTCAAGAAGCAAGTTTCATAACGCTTCTATTAGCTTTGTTGGCGGCGCGGAGCAATACTATCCTTTTCGCAGAGCAGCGTCGCAGACTTGGCAACTCCAGTACGAAGGCTTGAGCGAGAAGGAATGTGGGCAATGGCTGGAGTTTCTCAATCAGGAGATCCGGATCCAATCTTCGTTCGTTTACCTGGACGCCGTCACCGGCGTGTCTCATCCAAACAGCCTTATCGACGACGAAGGCACTTCAGTGGAACAAATGGGAGTGGACAACTCCCGCGTAACGCTAACAATTCGAAAAGAAGGTGCCTAATGCAGTTCTTTCCGCAGATACTCCCTAACGGTGTGTTTCAGTACCCCGTCAGGCGAAATGTGCAGCAGCGAGTGATTGAAAATATTACTCCGGGCGGAGCTTTGTACAGAAGAGTGGACGGCGGCTGCGGGCTTCTGAAGTGGGATCTGGCTTTCGAGAATATCGGCACCGAGCAGCGACACATTCTGGCTGGATTCTTCGAGGCATGTGGCGGAACGCTTCGACCTTTCGTGTTTCTCGACCCATTCCAGAATCTGATTCGTCGGAGCGAGTCATTTGATCACACGGTGTGGGAGAAGGAACCGGCGCTTGTAGTCGAAACCGGCCAAGTAGACCACTGGGGCACTTTGCGTGCTTGCCGTATCTCCAACGCCACCAACACATCGAGGTTAATGGCCCAGAGGTTGACAATTCCCGCGTGGTATCCATACTGCGTCTCCTGCTGGCTGCGGGCAGATACGGAATCCACTGTCGAACTGACAGCGCACCCCGTCGGCAGTTTAGCCGGCATCAGCTTGCCTGTGACGACGGAGTGGAAACGCCACAGCATTGTCTTGCGCCATCAGAGCAGCGAAACGGAATTACTGGCGGGACTTCGCCTGCCAGCTAACACAGAAATCTATGCATTTGGCTTTCAGCTAGAACAATTCGAAACGACATCGGAATACAAGCGGACGGAAGGCGAAAGCGGAATTCATGCGAATGCACGCTTTAGTGACGATGAAATCCGTTGGGTCACAAACGGGGTTGAACATCACTCGACGCAACTGTCAGTCCAGGCTCCCATACTGCCATGACCTCTCTACATCAAATCAAGGAATCCACAGTACTGGACACGCCGGTCCTATTGTTCGATTTTCGAACTCGGAACGGCACATCCTTCCACTGGAGTACACATGCAGTGACTTACAGTGACGCCATGTACACGGCGAGAGTACTGCAACACGACGCGTTTGATATGCGGTTCACGGCAGACGGCATCTCGGAAGCCGGCGGCCGAATCCACATTACCCTGGCGAATGCGGATGGTCTCTTTTCCCCTCTAGAAGCAGCTTCTGTCTGGAAGGGCGGGGACCTCACAGTACGATTTGCGTTCTTTGACCTAATGGATGGTCTGCCGACCTCGGACTCACGGGTTCTATTTCGCGGCATGTGCAGTGGGCTTGACGAAGCTACGGAATCGACAGTGCGAATCGCTTTTCACAACCGCCAGGTTATCCAACGAGTAGCGCTCCCGTCGGTTAGAGTCCAGGCGCACTGCCCGTGGCAATTTCCGGGAACTGACGCACAGAGACAGTTGGCGGTGGACGGAGGAGACCGAGGCCGTTACTCTCCGCTGTTTGCTTGCGGCTACTCGCCAGACGTCAACGGAGGACGGGGAAGCGTGGGCCCAATGGGACCATTCCAGTCATGTGAAGGGACGCGCGCGGCCTGCGAAGAGAGAGGAATGTTCACCAGTGACGACCAGGGCCGCACGACGGCGAGGTTCGCCGGATGCGAGGCACTTGAGGCGCAACTTGGCGGAGGAAGCAGTAGCCTACCCGCCGCTGGAGGCTATCTGCCAATCCTGTATGGGACATCGTGGATCGAACCACCCATCGTGCTGGCAAAGCATGATGGGGTACTGAATCACTACCAGGTATTGCTTGGGCTTGGACCAATTCAGGGCCCACTTAAGGTGTTGGCAAATCGATTTGAGATTCCAGAGTTTCATCTCGGCCTCAGGGCCGAATCGACAGGCTGGTATCGAGTGGTAAGCCTGGGTGACAGAACAGGCACCTTCGATTCCGACCTTTTGGAGCCTAACGAAAAGAAACCCACGGGTCCCTATGGGTCCACCGCCTACATTCATTTGGCGCTGCCGACATCAATTCAGGCGAGCCGAGCCCTTCCCAAAGTCGAAATCCTCGTGGATGGCCTTCTACTGCAACGATTCGATACGGATGGAACCTCTCTCGGAAGCGCATTCACCAAGAATCCCGCCTGGGTTTTGCTCGACATTCTACAGAGGATAGGTTGGCAGAAGGGCGATCTGGATGTGTCCAGCTTTGCGAGGATGGCGGCGTTCTGCGATTCCCTGATTGAGACCACAACTCCGGCCGGAGAGACGGTCAGCATCCCGCGGTACCGATGCAATCTGGCTCTGGAGAAACAACGAAGTGTCTCAGAAATTCTGCGTGGCATCCACCTCGCAACGGGACTGTACGTCCGGTATGAGGGTGACGGTCGATTGGCCCTGGCTTGTGAGCACTCGATCGGCATTCAGTCGCCAACAATGCCAGAGGGGACGAATAGCCCGGCGCCAATGTCGGGGGGGTGGCCGGCATATGAGTTTGGCGATGGAACATATGGCTTCTCCGGGATTGCGAGAAAGAGCAACGGGGAATCCTCCTTAAGGATATGGTCTCGAAGCGCAGCAGACTCGCCGAACAAAGCCAGCATCGAATTTTCCGATGAATTCAACCAGTATCAACGGGACACTCTAACACTTGGGAACCGCGAAGACATACTGTCCATTGGCCAGGAGATCCCGGTTGTATCCAAGGCCCTGGGTATCCCGAACTTCAACCAAGCATATCGCGCACTGTCGAGACATCTCAGTAAGAGTACTCACGGCAACGTTTTCGTTGAATTCGATACTTCAGTTAAGGGGATCGGGTTATCTCCCGGAGACCTCATCACGATCACTTATCTTCACAACGGCTTTGACCGAACACCATTTCGGATTATTCGGATCGCGCCTGGGCTTAACGGAGCGCTGATACACATCACTGCCCAGTTGCACAGTGACGCTTGGTACGTAGAGAGTGAAGGCATGTTGTCCTTGGGGGCAAGCGGCGCGATCAGTAGCCAAGCAGGGCCCAGGCCCATTCTCGGATCGCAAGTCAGCGCAACCGGCGAGTCGGCCTTTGAGATTGTCGAGATCCACTCCTCCGGGCTAGACGGGACGGATTCAACAGCGCTCAGTGTGAATTACCTACGGCCAACGAGAGGCAGCGCGGCGGCACTTCAGGCTCCCAGAATGAGCATCATGCCGGGGATTTTCGCAACAGGCGGGACCCTGGCAGGCGGTCAGGAACTCTACTATGCCATTACTGGCGTTAGCGAGTCGGGTACAGAAACTGGCTTGTCGCAGATCGTCAGGGCCAGGCTGTTGGAAGGCAGCGATGCCAACCGTGTTGTACTCACGGAACTGCAGTTCCAATCGAACATCGTAACCTTCAATGTGTATAGGGGGCTGAACCCATACCAACTGCTTCGCATTGCTTCTGACGTAGCCAAGACGACTTCGTTTGAGGACTCAGGATTGGCTTGCCAGCCAATGATGCCGCCTGACGACCAGTTCGATCACGCCAATTTCTATTGGCGTTTGGAATGGCTGCCACCAACACAAGCTACTGTCTATAGTGATCACGCGATCGGCAGTTCATCATTGTTGATGAACGACGGCGAATGCCAGGGAAAGATCGTTCGTATTGTCGGTGGACGTGGCTTGGGCCAGGAACGAGAGATTCAGGCGAACGACTCACACGTCCTTACCACGAGCTCCAGATTTCTTATCGCCCCCGATGCAACAAGTGTCTTCTCCATCGCGGAACCGTCATGGCAGTTCGGTGCATCTTCCACGACAGGGACGGTTGAATTCGAGGTGCCAAACCGGCCTGGTGTCACTGTTCAGATTATTGGGAGGGCATCCTCAACGGCAGGCATGGAGAGTGCAGCTGGGCTTTCGCCACTAGGCCGATGGACTGTCGAAGGCTCGGCAGGGCAATTTCTGGATGTTGCGCCGCCGCCGATGCCCTATTTTGGACTGACCTACAGCGGCAAGGGCTCGGTGGATCTTGTTGGCGTAGGCTTTTCGACACTCGAGAATACACGATCTGTCACGTCCGGCGAACTCATGCTGCATTACTGGAATGAACTGGGAAACCCTTGTCCTTACTTGGTTGCAGCCCAAGTTTCGGAGAGCGACACTTTTTTGGATTGCTCTCCGGCACTTGCCGTTTCTGCAGGAACGCTGGTTCAAGTGAACGGGGAGGTAATGATTGTGACCGAGGCGCAGAATTCTGGGGGAAGGCTCACAGTCCAAAGAGGCGCTTTTGGAACAACAGCGACAGCGCATTCGCTGGATAGCCGAATTTATCCATTGGCGAGGCAGACGAGTATTGTGCCCTTCCCGAAGAACTTCTTCGGCAGCCCGGCCAGTGGCACTTTTCACTACTCTGTCCACTTGCCTAACTCGAGAGTCGTAGCTGCGGGATTGAGCGTAGAAAACATGCGGGGCACAAGCCCTGTGCGTCAACAGGCTTTCACGGCGTCAACGGAGAGTGGGCTTCGCATCTATTCCGGTGGCCAATACTCTATTACCGTTCCCGGCTACCTCGCATTGCAGACTTCGGCTGCACCACCACTCATCATCGAAGAGAGCCGGGCAGTTCGCGATCTCTACGCTGTCGTGGCAGAGGCACCGACGGGTGAACCTGTGAACCTGCTGGTCCGTCAGAACGGCCTGGCTTACGGGGCACTGACTATCCCCGCTGGTGCAAATACGTCCAACGTGATCAGCGGTATTGATTTGGCACCGCTCGGGAGCCAATCCATTCTGACTCTGGATATCACCGGAGTACCGGCGAGCGGCCTCGATACACCAGGACGTGACCTTACAGTGATACTGCGAGTGTGAAGCATGCCAATCCACAACAAACTTCGACCGGATAGAGATCTGGAGGTGTATTTCGAACGCCCCTCCGCAATTGCGGCGCTGAGCAATGCAACAGAGAATGGTTTCGTTGTCTCAGGAACTTGGCGCCAGCAGTTTGATTGGGCTGTGGTGGAGTGGAATCGAGACAATGTCTTCGATCACCCTGCGCTACGTGTGTTGCCAGACGGCGATCTTTCAGGGTTACGGCTAACATACGACGAGGTTCGTACGAATTGCATCCCGATTGATTCCGTACTTTACCCGACCGTCGACTGGCCTGACCTGCGAATCTGGGCAACGAGCGAGGGCGTTGAACAGGTCTACAAGGTAGCGCTCAAGACTCATGCCATTCCCGTCGAGGGTAGCTACGCATGCGCTACAGCTTCACTCACATTACAGGGCACAATTACAGCAGGCGACTACATCGGAGTGTCCTGGGGGGATGAACAGTACAACTATCAAGTAACTTCCGCTGACACGCTGCAGAGTGCCGTGCAGGCACTCGCGGGGATCGTCGACGCTTTGTCACCAACCGTTGATGCAGTCAGTGGCTCGGGTCAAATCCAGTTGACCTATGTTGGAGTTGGGCAGACGGCGGCCACAAGCACGGTCGGCGCAAATGCCAATCGCATTGGGGTGTATGGGTTTGTCTCCGGAGCAAACACGGAAGCATGGGCGCCGGAGGCAACTCTCTTCACAGGAGGCGAATCTCCCCGCAAATGGCGGGTGTCTTTGGACTTTACGGATTTGCGCGACACCACAAATGTGGTCGTTCCCACATCATCAGTTCGCAAACTGAGGTGGACGTATGCGGCCGATTTGCAGTCTGGGCATTACCAGCGCTCAGAGTTTTCCGTCTCGGTCACCAACTGGGTTGTATCCGGAACAAAGCTGGCACACCAAGTTGCAGGTTCCGAATCAATGCGTTTGGAAGATGGAGAACCAGCGGTCACATATTCCGGAACGTGGCAGCTTGCGGCAGGCAACTTTTCAGGCGGAACCATCCACTACAGCTCCACTCCGGGAGATACGGTCTCCTTCTCTTACACTGCCGGGGCGGCCCATGAACTCTATCTAGGTTCGCGATATGCCTACAACGCGGCTATGATCACCGTCTCCATTGATGGACAACCACCGGAACTTCATCACTTACATGTTCCCGGTGAAGACCGGCTTAGCCGTCTACCTCTCGGAGCAGTCAGCCCGGGCAGCCATCAGGTGACAATCGCCCATTCGGGCAGTGCCGGTCAATATGTCTACATCGATTTTCTGGACATTTCAATCGCTTCTACTGAACTTCCGGCTTTCCCGGTTGAAACACAGCTTTCTATGGCGACAGACTGGGACACGGATCATTCCCTTGCGATTCCGGCGGAGCGCACAGCGTGGTTCATTCACCAACTAGGATTCCGCGGCCGTGTCAATCATTACGTAGGCGCGCTCTGGTTTTACGAATTGGAGAAAGCCAACCATTCCTATGCATCCGCAACGATCACCTTCGGTGGATCACCAGTATTCAGTCAAGCGACCGAAATCCGCATAGGATACAGCGACCAGCCACCCGAATTGGCCACAGTATACTCTCACCAGAACTTAATCGGCGACACGGCAACGACAATCGCGAAGGCATTCGAACTGCTAATCAACAGCGGGTCCACAGCAATCTGGGCAAGCGCGTCCGGTTCGGTTCTTACGATCTACTCAAGAACAATGGGTGAACAGGGCAACAATCTAACGCTGTCAGCAAGCCCTTCCTCTGGGGCGTTCCAGGCCTCAACATCAGGGGCGAGCTTTGTTGGTGGAGTTGATGGCTACTGGAGGACCGACCTGAATGCTGTCCCGCGCCTCAATAGAGCGGCTCGCGATTGGACGTCGGCCTTTCTCATTGCACTCACCAGCTTTAACATCGATGCAACACTAGCTTTCAGCTTGGAACTACAACACGGCGACCATTCGACAGAGGTAGGAATCGCTCAGCGTTACCCAAGCGGCAACCCAGTGCTTCTAAATACGCCAGCAATCCAAACGAACTTCTCCCCACAGAGCTTGGCATTCTGGCAACAAGTCTATCTCGACGCAGCCAACCTGATGTCCGGGTGTGGCTTGATCCCCTCTCTGCAGTTTGGCGAAGTGCAATGGTGGTATTTCCCTTACGATGGATCCGGACTTCCATTCGCCGATGATCACACCAAAGCACAGTTCCTGAGCACCTACGGCTTCCCGATCCGTAACATCGCTAACGGTGACATCAATCCAGCTCTATACCCGCAGGAGGCAGTATTCCTTCCCGGGTTGATCGGCTCCTTTACCAGCCAGATTGTGGCCTCCGTTCGTTCCATCCACCCAGCCGCCAAGTTCGAGGTTCTCTACCCAACTGATGTCAATGAAGGAGCTTTCAATCGAGTAATCAACTTTCCTGCCACATTTTGGACACCAGCTACGTTGAACTCACTGAAGACCGAGAGCTTCATCTATACACTTGGCCGGAGTTTGGATCAGAGTTTCGATTCGATTCGGTTTTCTCGCCAGTGCGGATTTCCGAAGGAAAGGCGAAGTCATCTCGTCGGTATTAGCGATCCACGAAATGCATGGGCAAAAGAAGCCGAGTTCGCAGTTGGCGAGGGTGTTGAGTCTGTCGTGCTGTTCGCCTTGGATCAACTTTGCCTGATTGGGTACACCCTGCCAATCTGGCCAAGCCATGCATCCGGAAAAAAACAGGGTTAGGCTGCGATTTCCTCGGAGAGCAACGTCGGGACGGTGCCACTAACAATACGTGGCTGGATGGCTCTTGGTGATCTTCTGTACGTCGCTAATTTGGGCGGCCGATTCGGCCACCGAAGCATATGCCGCGCTGCAACGGAAGGACTACGAGGCAGCTATCGAGGCTTTTCGCCGCGCGCTGCAACTCGAGCCCGACCATGTGGAGTTTCGCAAAGAACTGGGCTATGCCCTGCTCAAGATTGGTGCCACTGCTGACGCACGGGAGGAGTTCGGGCAAATCGCAAGGGATGCGCCTCGCGATTGGCATAGCGCCATCGAATACGGGTACCTTTGCTATGAAACCGGAGCAGTATCCGCGGCACGCAGGGTCTTCGATCATGTTCGCCAGCAAGGGGACCCAGATTCCAGACGCATCGCCGATCAAGCCTTTCGCAATATCGATGAGCCGCTATCCGTTGCTCTCCAGCGGTGGTCTAGTGTGGTCGCCAGGTCGCCGCAGGATTACAGCGCAAATCTCGAACTAGCAAAAACCGCAGAGCACCGTGAAGATCCAAAGCTCGCCGCGGAGCACTACCTGAAGGCTTGGAAGATCAAGCCCTCAGAACGTGGACTTTTGGTTCACGCCGCCCGGATGTACAGGCTCGCCGGCGATGAAGAAGGGGCGGTCTCGGCACTACTCGCCGCATCCAGAGGTTCCAACCCAAGAGCGGCTGAACAAGCACGCGATCTACTGCCATCCCGTCATCCCTATGCCGCCGAGTACAAGAAAGCACTCCTCCTTGAGCCCGCCAACATCGAACTCCGCAGGGAACTCGCCTTTCTCTGGCTTGCCGTCAACAAGCCTGCTGAGGCAGAACAAGAGTTTCAGCAACTGCTCGGATATGCTCCGGACGACATGCTGGCTCTCGCCCAACTTGGGCTCATGCTCCTCGCCCGCAACGATATCGCCGGTGCCACAAAGCTTCTGGAGAAAGTTGTCGCGGGGAAAGACGAGGCTCTCGCGACGAAGGTAAAGAGAGCCCTCGAGGACAAGAAAGCTCCCAAGCCAAGGTCCAGTTCCGACAAACCAGCCGCCATTCCTCACAAAGTGATGGGTGATCGAAGTTACGCCGCTGGATACCTCAAAGACGCGGAGCGCTACTACCAAGCCGCCCGCGAATCCAATCCTGATGACCCCGAAATCCCCCTCAAACTTGCTCGAACCTACAACATGCTTCGCCAGGATGACGAGGCCATCCGCTACTTCGACATCGCCCGGCATTCCGACACTGCCGCCATTCGCCAGGAAGCCGAAAAATCCTATCGCGCGCTTCGACAAGGCAATGCCAAAGTCCACACCACAACTTGGCTGCTGCCGATGTTCTCTTCACGCTGGCACACCGCCTTCACCTACGGCCAATTGAAGACCGAATGGAGCGGCAAGCTCCCCATCACCCCCTACGCTTCGCTCCGATTCGTTGGCGACTCCCATCGCGCCGCCGGCGCACTCACCCCGCAGTATCTTTCGGAAAGCTCCTTCATCCTGGGTCTCGGCCTTCGCACCAAACTCTGGCACAATACTTTCGCCTGGGCTGAGGCCGGCAACGCGATCCGATATCGCAATCGCAAAGATATCGGCCGGGCCGTCCCCGACTACCGTGGCGGAGTCTCCTTCGCCAGAGGATTCGGAAAGGGCCTCGGCGCCACAACACCCGGCTGGTTCTTCGAAACCGTCAACGATGCCGTCGCGCTAAGCCGCTTTCAATGGAATCTGATCGCCTATTCGCAAAATCGAATCGGATTCACGCTGCCTCCACTCGGCGCCGTGCAATGGCAAGGAGTATGGAATGGCAATATCACAACCGACCGCAAACGGGAACCCTGGGCGAATTTCTCCGACACCGGCCCGGGCTTCCGCTTGCGCCTGAAGTGGATGCCACCGTCGATGATGCTCAGTCTTGACCTGCTCCAGGGCCGCTACTGGATCGAGAAGAACAACCCCCGCCCCGCGTTGTACCGGGACGTCCGGGCCGGAGTCTGGTATGCCTTCACTCGCTAGCCTCTTCCTGATCACGAACCTCGCAATTGCTGAGACGCAGGATCCCTGGCGCAACATCCTCACAGCCGTCAACATCGACTCCGGAGTAATCCTCCCCACCGAAGCGGCAACCATCGACACGCAACAACTTCAGGCCCGCCTCAGCCAAGGGGAGTTCGTCATACTGGAAGGCTCCTCACCGCACGCCGAGGCCCTTGGCATCCACCCTACCAGCAAAACCATTCGCGTCTTCAGCGCAATCGATGCACGCGAGCCGAAACTGCCTATCATTTGGGAAAACCCTACCGATACGCCGGTGTTCGATCTGCCGCCACAGGCGCAAATATTCGTCAAGGAAAAGCGCGCGGGTATCCCGCTCCTTGCCGGCTTCCAACAAGGCCGCGGTGCTGTGCTTTGGGCAGCAACAAGTCCGGGCCCAACCGGTCATGAGCGATATCCTTACATCTTGCAAGCCCTTACCAACCTGGGCATGCAGGCGCCTGTTCACAGCCGCCGCTTGTGGTTGTTCCTTGATACCTCCTATCGCCTTCGTACCGACCCCGCCTACATGGCGCGGCTTTGGCGCAAGAACGGTGTTGCGGCCTTGCATATCGCAGCCTGGCATTTCTTCGAGGCCGACGAGGCCAAAGACGCATTCCTCCGGGCCCTCATCGGCGCCGCCCACCAAAATGCAATTCACGTCTACGCCTGGCTGGAGTTGCCACACGTCAGCGAGCGCTTCTGGCAGGACCACCCTGATTGGCGTGAAAAAACCGCAAGCGGCGATGATGCCCACCTCGACTGGCGCAAGCTGATGAACCTTCGCAATCCGGAATGCGCTGCAGCCGTTCGCGCAGGTGTGCAGGAGATGCTTCGCCGCTTCGATTGGGACGGCGTAAACCTCGCCGAACTCTATTTCGAATCGCTCGAGGGCCATGAAAACCCGACTCGCTTCACTCCATTGAACAGTGATGTGCGCCGCGAGTTTCAGCGGGTTTCCGGCTTCGATCCGGCTCAACTATTTGACGAGTCCGGCCCGAAGCATTGGTCCCGTAATGCGAGCGGTCTGGTGCAGTTCCTTGAGTACCGCGTCGAACTCACCCGCGCGCTGCAAAGCCAGTGGATCGGCATCATCAACGACATGCGCAAGGAGCTTCCACACCTCGATCTCGCACTCACACATGTCGACAACCTGCTGCAGCCCGAAACGAGAGAGCGGATCGGCGCCGATGTGAGAAAAGTCCTCCCCATGATGGACCAGCAGGATTTCACGTTCCTCGTCGAAGACCCGGCCACAGCATGGAGCCTCGGCGCGGAACGCTACCTCAACATCGCCGGAAAGTACGCCCCACTAACCAGGAAGCCACATCGCCTCGCCATCGACATCAACGTCGTCGAGCGCTATCAGGATGTCTATCCGACAAAACAACAAGTGGGTACGGAATTGTTTCGCGAAATCCATCTGGCGGCCAGTGCGTTTCCCCGACTGACGCTGTACTTCGAAAGCTCCATCCGGCGGACCGACTGGCCCATGGTGGGATCTGCCGCCGCTGCTGTGCGCTCAATTCTACGAGAGGAAGGCAAGGTCACCGTCGACGCCTCTCAGGACATCGGCCTGCGTTGGGAGGGTGCGGCGAAGGTCGATGGCACAACCTGGCCCGTGACGGACGCAGGCATCCTCTGGCTCCCCGCAGGGAAACACATCGTCGAACCAAGCTCCGCCAGCCCGCAAGTAAGACTGACCGAACTCAATGCGGATCTCAAATCCGCGTGGTCCGACACCTCCACGATCGAGTTTTCCTATGAATCCACGGCGCGCGCCTTTGCCTCTCTGGACAAGCCGATTCGCAGGCTTCAAATCGACGGAGTGGTCACCGAACCCAAGCTCTGGATCTTCGAAGATGCATGGATTCTCGTGCTCCCCCGAGGCCAGCATCTGGTGACCATCCAAACACAATAGAGCGTATAATCGTCAAAGCTGTCAGCGCTAACGCGGAGAAACAATCAACATGGCAAGAACATCATACGCGGATGTGCATCTTGACGTCGATCCGGGGACACCACAAACGGAGCGTACTCGTGGACCTCAGCGTCCCGATCGCGATACCCCGTTCCGGATCCTGGTGCTCGGCGATTTTAGCGGCCGGGCCAGCCGGGGCATCGTGACCAAAGGTCAGCGCAAGCCCATCACCGTAGACCGCGACAATTTCGAAGATCTGTTCGAAAGCCTCAACGTACAGTTACGGCTGCCACTCGATGGAGGCTCCGCACTCGACCTCGAATTCCGGGAACTCGACGATTTCCTGCCCGACCGAATCTTTGAATCACACCCAGTATTCCGCAAATTACGGCAATTGCGCGAAGATCTTGAGGACCCATCCACATTCCTGGCAGCCGCCAGGCAACTCGGAATAGAGCCGGGGGCAGCAAAGAGCCAACCGGCGCCCCCAGTGCCACAGCCTCCGGCGGAGTCTTTGCTCACCGGCAACCTGCTCGATCAGGCTCTCGAAGCAACGGAATCCCGTGGCGCCTCCAGCGCGAAATCCGATCCAATGGCGCAATTCATCCAGGCCGTGGTGGCGCCTCACATCGTTCCAAAGGCTGATCCGAAAAAGAAGGAACTCATCCAGATGGCCGATGCCGCCATTGGCGGATCCATGCGTGCCATTCTCCACCACCCGGCATTTCAGGAGCTCGAAGCAAACTGGCGCTCGCTGTACCTGCTCGTTCGTGAAGTGGAAACCGGACCCAAGCTGAAGATTCAACTGATCGACATCTCCGCCCAGGAGATCGATGCCGACATCGCCTCCTCCGATGATCTGCGTACTACCGCGCTGTACCGCGTCATCGTAGAACAAACGGTAGGTACGCCCGGCGCGGATCCGTGGGGTGTCATCGTCGGCTCCTACACGTTCGGCCCTTCCATGGAGGACCTGAACCGGCTCGCCAGGCTCGGGCTGTTCGCCCGCAAGGCAGGTGCACCTTTGCTGGCCTCGGCGGCGCATTCCCTTCTTGGTTGCGATTCACTCGCCGCCTCGCCCTATCCCGAAGATTGGAAACCAGGGCCGGAACAGGAAGGTTGGAACCTCATCCGCTCTCTGCCGGAAGCCCGCTATATCGGACTCGCAATCCCTCGTTATCTCGTACGCATGCCCTACGGTAAGAGTGGCGAGCGCACGGAGCGTTTCGATTTCGAAGAGATGACGGGCACGCCGGTTCACTCACAGTACCTGTGGGGTAACTCCGCGTATCTGGCGGCGTGTCTACTGGGGCAGAATTTCGCCGAGTTCGGTTGGAGCATGGATGGCGCGGAAATCCTCACCATCGGCCGCCTCCCGCTGCACATGTATAAGGAAGGCGGGGAATCGAAGATCACGCCGTGCATGGAAGTATGCCTCACCATGACTTCCATTGAAGCCATCGGCCATCAGGGACTCATGGTGTTCATCGCCTATGCAGGACGCGATGAGGCGCGTCTGGCGGGATTCCGCAGCATTTCCACCGGCGGTGAAGCGATTGCAGGCCGCTGGGGCTAACCAAACACTCCACCAGGTAGCGGTTCTACAATAAACCAGAATGTTCCGAATCGAACTTGGCCTGGTTGACTACATCATCCTTTTTACTTACCTCGCGTTCGTGGTCGGCATTGGTTTCTCGTTGAAGCGCTACATGCGCACGTCCGCGGATTTCTTCCTGTCTGGCCGTTCCATCCCCGCCTGGATCACCGGTCTGGCATTCCTCTCCGCCAACCTCGGCGCACAGGAAGTGATGGGCATGGCCGCCTCCGGTGCAAAATACGGCATCGCCACCAGTCATTTTTATTGGGTGGGGGCGATCCCCGCCATGGTGTTTGTGGGCGTGTTTATGATGCCCTTTTATTACGGATCGAGAGCCCGCTCCGTGCCCGAATACCTGAAGCTTCGTTTCGATGAAAAGACCCGCGGCTTCAACGCCATCAGCTTCGCGGCAATGACGGTCTTCTCGTCGGGCATCTCGCTCTACGCGATGGGGCTGCTATTGGCCGCTTTGCTTGGATGGGACTTCAACGCCAGCATCTGGCTTTCCGCCGTGATCGTTCTCTGCTATATCTTCCTCGGCGGCCTCACTTCAGCCATCTACAATGAGGTGCTCCAGTTCTTCCTCATCGTGGCGGGCTTCCTTCCGCTTGTCTTCCTCGGGATGAAGGACATTGGCGGTTGGCCGCAACTGGTCGAGAGGCTCAAGACTGTTTCCACTTCGCAAGGCTTCGCCGCCGGAGCGTTCACCAGTTCCTGGCAGCACTTTGGCAGCGCATCCAGCAATCCGATGGGCGTCGAGTGGTTCGGCATGGTAATGGGACTCGGCTTCGTGTTGTCATTCGGGTATTGGTGTACGGACTTCCTGGTGGTGCAACGCGCCATGGCCGCCAACTCGATGGCCGCGGCCCGCCGCACTCCGCTCATCGCTGCCGTCCCCAAGATGATGTTTCCCTTACTGGTGATTCTTCCAGGGATGATCGCGATTGCGCTCACCTCGGGTTCGGGATCCTTTCATCTGCCGCAGAAACCCGACGGAACGCTGAACTACGACATGACCATTCCGATGATGCTGGCGCACTACTTTCCGCCGGGAATGCTCGGCTTGGGACTCACCGCGCTGTTGGCGTCCTTCATGTCCGGCATGGCCGGCAACGTTACGGCATTCAACACGGTGTGGACCTACGACATCTACCAAAGCTACATTCGCAAGCACGCCAGCGATGCTCATTACCTGTGGATGGGCCGCATGGCGACGGTGTTCGGCATCATCGCCTCCGTGCTGGCAGCTTATCTGGCAACGCAGTTCAACAACATCATGGATTTTCTCCAACTGGTGTTCGCCTTCGTGAACGCACCTCTGTTCGCAACATTCCTGCTGGGAATGTTTTGGAAGCGGGCCACGGGACATGGGGCGTTCACAGGGCTTTTGATGGGCACGGTGGCCGCGGCGCTGCATCATGGGCTTTCGTTGCCGAAGGGTGCCGCCGCCGGAATCAAGGGAGGCTGGATCACCGCGGTCACCACCTATCCCAGTGAGATGGCGCAGAACTTCTGGACCGCCATCTACGCCTGGGTTGCCTGCTTCCTCATCACCATTGCGGTCAGCCTGGTCACCACGCCGCGAGTCGCTGACGAGTTGAAAGGCCTGGTCTATTCCCTTACACCCAAACCGGAGGAGGAACACCTTGCCTGGTATAAGCGTCCAGCGCCGCTCGGCGCCATCATTCTGGGTGTTGCCCTCATTCTGAACATCATCTTCTGGTAACGAATTTATGGGTCTTGATCTCCGTTTTCCAATCGGCTTGTTACTCGCCATCGTCGGGCTGGTCCTTTCCTGTTATGGAGCCCTGACGGATCCGAGCCTCTATCAGCGCTCTCTTGGCATCAACGTCAATCTGTATTGGGGCTTCGTACTTCTGATCACAGGAGCGATTCTACTGCTCGCCGCGAGACGGGCAGCGAGGAGCCCGAAGTGAGTACCCGCACCTTCCGCGCTCCGGGGCGTGTGAACCTGATCGGCGAACACACGGACTACAACGGCGGGTTTGTCATGCCTGCCGCGATCCAGTTCCATACGACGGTCACTGTTCGTCCGCGTACGGACAGCAAACTGATCCTGTCTTCCGCGCAGTTCCCGGATCGCTACGAATTCTCCCTCGAGGAGCGCACGGCCTCGTGTAACGCATGGTGCGACTATCCACTGGGAACCGCCTACGCGCTGCAACAGGCGGGCTACACACTGACTGGAGCGGAACTCGCTTTCAACAGCGACGTGCCAATCGGCGCCGGGCTTTCCTCATCAGCGGCTCTCGAGGTTTCCACTGCGCTCGCACTGGCCACACTAGCGGGCCATGACATTCCAGGCAAGCAACTGGCCGAGATTTGCCAGCGCGCCGAGAGCGACCACGTCGGGATGAAGTGCGGCATCATGGACCAGTTCATTTCCATTCACGGCAAAGAGGATCACGCCATTCTGCTCGATTGCCGCAGCCTGGATTACAGGGCCGTTCCGATTCCCGGCCATCTGCGGCTGGTCATCGCCAACTCGAAGGTGAAGCACGAGCTGACCGGCAGTGCCTACAATCACCGCCGCCGGGATTGCGAAAGCGCAGCGGCGTTCTTTGGGAAACCGCTGCTTCGCGATGTGCCACCGCAGCAGTTCGCCGCACGGGAGTCCGAACTCGATCCGCAAATTCGCAAACGGGCACGCCACGTCGTGGGCGAGATTGCGCGCACGGAGCAGGCGGGTGCGGCCCTGGAGGCCGGCGATAGCGTGAGGTTCGGTGAGCTGATGTATGCCTCCCATGAATCGCTCCGAAGGGATTACGAAGTCAGTTGCGATGAACTCGACAAACTGGTGGAAGCGGCCCAAACGGTGAAGGGAGTGTATGGATCGCGCATGACAGGAGCAGGCTTCGGTGGATGCACCGTCAGCCTGATGGAAGAAAGCGCTGTGCCCGGCTTTCTGGAGCAGGTCCCCCCACTCTATGAATCGGCCTTCGGCATACGGCCGGATCTGTATGTCTGCCGCCCCGTCAATGGGGCCCATGAGGTGATCGTTTGAAGCATTGGATCTTCCTTCTTTCTCTGGCCGCCTCCGCGCAGACGGCGGATACCATCTACTACAACGCCAAGATCGTCACCATGTCGAGTGCCAAACCAACGGCCGAAGCGGTGGCGATTCGCGGCAACAGGTTCCTTGCCGTCGGCTCGAATGCCGAGATTCTGAAGCTTGCCGCGGCCACGACGCAGAAGCACGATCTGCAAGGCAAGAGCGTTCTGCCGGGGCTCATCGACTCGCACGTACACCCCATCATGGCGGCGCTGAGCGAACAGGATGGGCCTGTCCCCGTCATGCGCTCCATTGCCGAAGTGCAGACTTATCTCAAGAAACTCGCGGCTACCACGCCCAAAGACAAGGTGCTGTTCGTTCCTAAGATCTACTCCACGCGCCTTCAGGACAGGCGCTATCCGACACGCTACGAGATTGACGCCGCGGCGCCTGACCATATCGCGATGACGGACAACGGGTATGCTTCGGTGCTGAATTCCAAGGCGCTGGTTCAACTCGGCATCAATCGCAACAGCCCGCAACCGGCCAACGGCAAGATCATCAAAGACGAGAAAGGCGAACCCACGGGGCTCATCCTCGGAGCGCCGCAGTTATTGGGCAAGTACCGGGCCGCGCGTGCCGCCACCGATGCCGACCGGCTATGGGCGTTGAAGGCGATGCAGAAGAAGTACAACGAGGTGGGTTTCACCAGCGTCATAGATCGAGCCCAGGGCCCGGAAGGGTTTCGGGCCTATCAACAACTCGCGCAACGGAAGGAAATGACCGTCCGCACTACGGTGACCTACTTGCTGAACGCGCAGGGCAAACCGGAGGACGTGCGGCGCGAGATTGAACGCATTCCATTCGTAACCGGCTTCGGAGATGATTGGTTCCGCGTCGGCCCGATCAAGACCGTGGCCGACGGAGGCATCCTCATCGGTACCGCCTATCTGCGAGAGCCCTATGGCGAACACACGGACATCTACGGCTACAAGGACCCCGATTACCGCGGCGTGCTGAGTGTGCCGCGCGAGAATCTGATCGAAATGGCGCGCACGGCCAACCGTTTGGGCTGGCAGATGACCGCGCATACGGCGGGCAGCGGCGCCATTGATGTACTGCTCGACGCCTATGAAGAGGCGAACAAAGACAAGTCCATTCGTGGACGCCGGTTCACGGTAACCCACGGCAATTTCCCCAGCGAGGAAGCGGTAGACCGCGCGGCGAAGCTTGGCGTGGCTTTCGATTGCCAGCCACAGTGGTATTACTTCGATGGGCCCGCGCTGGCGCCGGTGTTTGGCCCATCGCGCATGAAGCGCTTCCAGCCTCTGAAAACAATGCTGGCCAAGAATGTTGTGGTGGCGGGCGGCTCCGATCATATGATCCGCTTCGACTCGCGCGACGCCATCAATGCCTACAATCCTTTTTGGGGGATGTGGATGACCATTACACGCCAGACGGTGACAGGCACACCGATCAACCCCGAAGAGGCTCTCACGCGCGAGCAGGCGCTACGCCTCTGGACGCTGAACAGCGCCTACCTCTCGTTCGAAGAAGACCGCAAGGGGTCGATTGAGCCGGGCAAACTCGCGGATATGGTGGTCATCTCGGACGACTTCCTGAACTGCCCCATCGACCGGTTGAAAGACATCGAAGCGCTTACCACCATCGTGGATGGCAAGGTCGTCTTCAACCGTTAGCGTTTCGCCACGGGGATCACCCACTTCAATGCGGAGTGCGTTTCGGAGAACCCGACCACCTTGGTATCGACAAGCCCGGCGGCCTTTCCCGCGCTCATCACGTCATTTTGCGTGATGTGTTTTTGCCCTTTGGGATAGACGGTCCAAATGGCGCCCGCCGGCCGGATCGAGGTCATGAGTTTCGCGATCCGGTCCAGTTTCTCCTTCGATTCGATCCCGACAAAGATGATGTCGGATTGCGTCTTCGGCTGCCGTTGGGAAAGGTCTTGGACACGCACAAGGAGTTCCTCGTGAAAGGCCGGATCCTCAACACCGAGTACGGCGATGCGCATCCCTTCCTTGACCCCCAACTTATCCAGCCTGCCACGCGGGTAACGGATCTTGAGAGCCCACTTCTCGGAGTCCTTGCCTAAGGCGAAGGCCGCCTGGCCCTCGGCCCAGGTCAAATGCAAATGGCCACGGCGGGCTTCGGCCAATTGAATGTCTTTAAGTGGAATGCGTAGGGAGAATGCTCCCCGAAACAGGAATTCGCCGGTTTCGAGCAGCGCCTTGCCTTCGCCCGAAACTCCTTCATAAACAGCCGTGCAGTTTGCTTCCAGACCCATTGCGGTATGGCATCATCGTCTCATGAATCCATTCCATGTGGTAAAGACCTCCTGGAAACCTGGCGAGACAAGGGAAGTGGAAGCTTCGCGCATTGAACGCCAGATCAACATCGAATATGACTCCTATCGCCGCGTCTACATCGCCGACGGGCACGAATGGATCATCGTTGGGCAGGTGGCCCGGGAAGGCGGCAAGAAATACTACATTCTGGAGTGCACCGAATAGCGGCTAATAGATAGCGATCGGCCGCAAAGCGAACCCAGCGGCTGCGCCTTTGTAGCGATTGGTTGCCGCCATGTAGACGAAGCGCCAGACCTTGTCGCGGGCAAGTCCTTCGAGTTGGTGAAACTCGCCGATGTGCACACCCTGATCCACCAGCAGGTAACCATGGACGGCGTTGGGAACATCGCCGGGGTTCGTACCTACCTCAAGCCCGCTGGTATCGGATCCGATCATGACAGCGCCTTTCTGTTCGACCAGCCATTTGGCCGCAGCCAGCGTAATGCCCGCCGAATCGTGCTGCCCGAGTTTGGCGTGGTTCTCGCCGGCCTCGCCCCAATAGCGCAGGGTGCCGGTTCGGATCATGACGATGTCGCCAGGCTCGACATCGACCTTTTGGGACGCGAGCGTATCCTGCAAGTCCTTCGGTGAGATGGCGTAGTTCGAAGGCAGCGCGTCGAGCTTCTTGAAGCCGGCCACGTCGATGAGCACAGCGCGTCCGATGATGGGTGGAATAGTATCGGCATCCGTTTTCATCAGGCCGAAGTCGCCGCCGAAGTTCGCTTCCTTGAAGCCGTTGTACCAATGGTTGTCAGCACCCTTAGTGATGTGGCCGAGGCCGTCAATTTGCGTTCCCAGATTGTCGGAGGTAAAGATGGCCGCGCTATGAAACGCCATCTGTTCGCGGTGTCCGGCGAAGGCGCCGATGTCCTTCTGGCGCTTCACACCCTCCGGACTGCGATAGCTGACGATCTCGGTGGAGGAGTGGCCCGGCCACTTGTAAGAGCGCTTGTCGAGCGGCACTCCGAGGTCATATGTTTTGCCGGCCTTGACACTCTGCAAGGCTTTGAGGATCTGCGCCGGGCTGTTGATTGCGTTGAGAGCCCCGACCTCATCACTCGGGCCATAGACCCATCCGTAGCCCTTTCCTTTCACCCAACCTTTTGGAGTCTGCGCCGCAAGCGCAGTGGCCAATCCTATCAGCAAGCAGGTCTTCCGCATTCGTCGATTATGCATCAGTTGCTATCGTAACGGGGTAATGGATTTGGCCGAGTTTGATTTCGAATTGCCTGAGGAGCGGATTGCCCAGGAGCCGCTGGAGGACCGGGCCGCAGCGCGGATGCTGGTGGTGTATCGTGCCGAGGGCCGCTTCGAGGATCGCATGTTCCGCGAGTTTCCATCGTTTCTTCATCCCGGCGACTGCCTGGTGTTGAACGATTCGAAAGTGCTGCCGGCGCGGCTGTACGGGCATCGCGAGGGTTACACCGGGCATGTGGAAGTGCTGCTGGTGCGGGCCATGAGCGACGATCAAATGACCTGGCTCACGCTGGCGCGGCCAGGGCGCAAGCTGCGCTCGCGAGATCGCATCCGGTTTTCGGACCGCCTGGAAGCCGAGATCCTGGGCCGCGGCGAGTTCGGCGAACGAACGATGCGCTTCCATCCCAAGGGCGACTTCTTCGAGTGCATCGGGGAAGTGGGTCATATGCCTTTGCCTCCTTATATCCATCGCGGCGACACGAAGGTGGATGCGACGCGATATCAGACCGTCTTTGCGCGGGAAGCAGGTTCGGTGGCCGCACCCACCGCGGGGCTGCACTTCACTAACGAGGTTCTGGAAGCGTGCCAAGCGAGCGGCGCCTCCATCGAGCGGGTCACCTTGCATGTGGGGCTTGGAACGTTCCAGCCGCTGCACACGCAGGTGATCGAGGAAGTGAAACTCCATTCGGAACGCTACGCGGTTGCCCCGGATGCGGCAGAGCGAATTCGCTCGGCGCAGCGCGTGATTGCGGCCGGAACCACCAGCGTGCGGACGCTCGAAACAGTGGCCGCAACTGGGCGCATCGAAGGTGACACGGATCTGTTCCTTTATCCCGGCCATGAGTTTCGCCGCGTCAACGCTATGCTCACGAACTTCCATCTGCCGCAGTCGAGTCTGCTGGTGCTGGTCTGCGCGTTTGGCGGGAAGGAACTGATCCTCGATGCGTATCGACACGCCGTCAGGGAGGAGTACCGGTTTTACTCCTACGGGGACTGCATGCTAATCGTGTAAATTTGAGACATGGCCTTTCCAGTTGAGCGGCCGCGCCGGTTGCGCGCCACCGCTGAAATCCGAAGTCTGGTCCGCGAGACCGAACTGAACCCAGGCGATTGCATCTTGCCGCTGTTCATTTGTCCTGGCGAGGATGTGAAGCGCGAGATCGGCTCCATGCCGGGCAACTACCAGATGTCCATCGATGTGGCAGTGCGGGAATGCGAGCAACTGGTTGGGTTGGGCGTCGGCGGCATCATTCTTTTCGGTATCCCTTCTTCTAAAGATGAAGTAGCTTCGGGCGGCTATGATAACCATGGCATCGTGCAGGAAGCGGTGCGCGCGATCAAGCGGGCGGAGCCGAACCTGCTGGTGGTGACCGATGTCTGCAACTGCGAGTACACGAGCCATGGGCATTGCGGCAAGATTGTCGATGGCGACGTCGACAACGATGCCACGCTCGAATGGCTGACGAAGTCCGCGGTGAGCCATGCGCGGGCTGGAGCGGACATTGTTGCGCCCTCCGATATGATGGATGGCCGTGTGGCCGCTATTCGGAAAGGGCTGGATGAAGCCGGCTTCCCGAAGGTGCCAATCCTCAGTTATGCGGCCAAGTACGCTTCCGGCTACTACGGTCCTTTTCGCGAAGCAGCGGAATCGGCTCCTCAGTTCGGCGACCGGCGCAGCTATCAGATGGACCCGGCAAACAGCCGGGAGGCGATGCGCGAGATCGCGCTCGATCTCGCTGAAGGCGCGGATATGATCATGGTCAAGCCGGCGGGGCCGTACCTGGACATCATCCGCATGGCGCGCGACCGCTTCGATGCGCCGTTAGCCGCCTATCAGGTGAGCGGCGAGTTCAGCATGATAATGGCGGCGGCGCGCAACGGGTGGATCGACCTGGACCGTGTGATCATCGAGTCACTGACTTCGATTCGCCGCGCCGGGGCCGACTTCGTGCTCACCTACTTCGCCAAGGACGTGGCGAGGCTGGTTGGATAAGCGATAAAATGAAGGTTTCCCAAGATCATGTCTAGTAATGCAATGGCCGCTTCGAGCGGCGAACGAGAAAAGCTACGGGCCGAGCGTAAGTTGCGAATGGTGACTGATAACGAAGCAGGCGAGGCAGTGGAATTCCTGCCGGCAGGCGTATTTGGCTTCACCTACTCGCCGGGCACGGATGGTATTCCATTGTTCACGAAGCACACCTTCCAGATCTTCGAGGTTCACAAGCTCGGCGATGGTTCGGTGCACTACCTCGGTTACATGACGGAGGAGGATGCCAATTCCCTGAACTCCGCCACCGAGGCGACGGAGTTGAAGCTGTACCCGGAACCGTTTGAGAAAGCGCAACGGTTTGTAAGTGTGCCGAAGGAGTGCATACTCCGGTCCCGGCCGGTTTCGCGGGAACACGGGAACTGGTTTCCCTTCATCGCAGTGCCACGTTGATGGCAAGCGGGGGGAAGATCGAAGCCACGGTTGTCGGAGCGGGCGTTTTTGGCGCCTGGACGGCGTGGCATCTTCACCATGCCGGTCTGCGGGTGAAACTCGTGGATGCCTATGGCGCGGGGAACAGCCGTGCCTCTTCCGGAGGCGAGTCGCGTGTCCTGCGGATGGGTTACGGAGCTCGGGCGCATTACACCCACTGGTCGGTCCGGTCTTTGCCGCTTTGGCGAGAGTTGTGTTCGTTGACGGGTGAAGAGATTTTCCTTCCCTGTGGCGCAATGTGGCTGCATCCGGAAGGGGATCCATTCGCGAGGCAATCGGTGGAAGCGTTGGAAGCTCATGGGGTGGAGTATGAAGCTCTGGAACCCCGTGAGTTGGCGGCGCGTTTTCCTCAAATGCGATGCGGGGAGTCGCACGCCATCTATGAGCCACATGGTGGAGCGCTGCTGGCCCGGCGAGCGGTGCAAGTGCTGGTTCGCTGGCTGGTCACACACGGGGTTGTGTACGAACAACGCCATGTGAGTGGTGAGGAACCGATCGACGGGCCGGTGGTTTACGCTTGTGGGCCCTGGCTGCCCCGGGTCTTTCCGGAACTGCTGGGGAATCGCATCGTACCCACCCGGCAGGATGTGATGTTTTTCGGAGTGCCGGCAGGTTCGGATGATTTTGGCCCGGCGCGGATGCCTTGCTGGGTTGACGTGGGGAGCCAGTATTACGGGATTCCGGACCTGGAGTCGCGGGGGTTCAAGATCGCGCACGATGTGCGGGGTCCGGTGATCGACCCGGACACCGAGTCGCGGACGGTTTCGCGGGAAGCGGTGGAGGTGGTTCGAGAGTACCTGGCGGAGCGCTTCCCTGCCCTGGCGCCGGCGCCGCTGGTGGAGACGCGGGTGTGCCAGTACGAGAATACGTCGAACGGCGACTACCTGTTGGACAGGCATCCGGATCGGGAGAATGTGTGGTTGGCGGGTGGCGGGTCCGGGCATGGTTTCAAGCACGGGCCGATGGTGGGGAAGTATATGGCGGGGCAGATGTTGGGGACGATGCCCGTGGACGCCCGGTTCAGCTTGCGGACGAAGCTGGATTGCGCGGGTGGGGTTGCTGCTTCCAGTTTGTAGGGCCGGTGCTTGGGTTCGTTTCGTCATTTTTCTGTTGGGGTGAAAACGGCGTAAAGTGTCAGAAAGTGTAAAGCCTGTTCCGCCTTCCCAGGCGGAACTGCGACCGGACTGGAGGCCCGTCGCCACTTGGAGGATAGCAGGGGGCGGGTGGAGGAAGGATCTAAGTAGTTGATTTGGCGGAGGTGGAGACTTGTGACCGGTACAGACGGAGGTCGGCTGCCGCAAGCCTTCCAGTCGCGTTATCTCCTGATCCGCTCCCTGAACGGTACTGCCGAGCGACGACAACAAGCCGCGACGCTTTCAATGTGTTGGATGAGTCTTCCACTGCGAGCGTGGTGACATCGGCTTGCGGGTCCGCCCATGGACGTCTCTATTGAATCAGCTTTGTTCTATTCTCTTGCCACCATGCCTTCCAGAACGGGGCATGCCTCGCTTCAAATGTGGCGCGAGCAATGGTCTCCGGTGTGCGATAAGGCCAAGGGCCGGTCGCTGGTTGATGCGAGCCCATCGGAAGATTATTGGCGAAGCTGGCGATTCCTCCGCTGGCGATGGCGCGCAAATCCTGGCTTGGATCGTCGAGTAGTACGGCCAGGAAAGGCAAAGCCTCCCGTGTGTGCATGCGCGCCAATGCCCCAGCCGCAGCACTGCGAAGATCCACGCGGCCGGTTGGGTCCGATGCGATCTGGCCGAGGACGGACAACGCCTGTGGGGTGACGTTGCTATAGTAGGAGCGAAGTTCGTCCAGCAAGCCGTGCCAGCCGGCGGTATCTGAGGACAGAGATGAATAACTGCGCTGCACGCTGAGTAACGCGGAGATATCGCCACTGGCCAGAGAGCCACGAAGCCCGATCGAACGCAGCAAAGGGTCTGGTTTGGCCTGAAATCTCGTAAAAGCAGCAGCCAAAACAGCAGAACGGCTCTTTCGATACTCCGCTACTAAGTCATTTCAAATCAAAGCGCCGGATTCCCGAGCAATCGCGATTTCCGTAAGTACGGTGTCAAGGACGGAGGGATTCGAGGGAAGAGCGGCTAATGCCGTTTCCCTTGTTCCTGGTCCCGATTGTGATGGTGTAGGAATGAACGCATCGTTCCATCGGGGGCCACCATCGTACGCCGGCAGCACTGACCACGGCCCACCCGATTTGCCCGAGAGAAAGAGAATCCCATACTCCTGAAGCTTGGTTGAAGAAGTCCGACTTGAGGGCCGTATGCCTGAAGGAAGCGCCCAGCCAACCGTGATTGTTGCACCTTGGCTTACAGGACCTTTAAGGACGCGCGAGACGCGAATGGACGCCTGGACGGCCACCGACGACGGTGTGGTAGCCGAAAAGGAGGCGTCAACTGTTCCGACCACAATAGCATCGGCTGCCGCAGTCAGACGGTCGATGGAGCTGCGCGTGCCGATTGCCGCGTCTGCAGGCGTCTGCGTCAATATCCACAGGGCCAGGAGCGAATAGTAAGCAAGAGTGTGATTTCGGTGGTTCATGTCTCGATGGCCTTCCAGGTTCCTCTATGGATGAGGGTTCACGATATCTTCGTGTGCCGCGGAGTCCGTGAAGCGGCGCAACGTGTTGCTCTGGATGCGTGCTCCGCTGCCGGATGTAGGACTCCCCACGAACCAACTCTGCAGGCACCGGTCGACAGGTGTGTGAGACTGTCCGGGCAGGATCACCAGAAGAACTTCCGTCGTTAGCGGTGAACACGTTGTCGACCCATTTGGTCTCCTGAACATACTTGGAGTTCGCTTGGCCCTCCAATTCGTTCCTAGATAGTCTGGCACGAAGCTGGATTGCGGGGGTGGGGCGGCTTCTTCCAGTTTGTAGGGCCGGTGCTTGGGTTCGTTTCGTCATTTTTCTGTTTGGGGTGAAAACGGCGTAAAGTGTCAGAAAGTGTAAAGCTCCAGCTTCGGTGCCGGGCTCTTTGGGTTTGTTTCTTGGTTCGCCTGGGTTCGGTGAACACCGCGAAACCTGTCAGAAAGTGTAAAGCCCTCGGCTTCGGTGCCGGGCGCTTGGGTTTGTTTTGTTGTTCGCTTGGGTCCGGTGAAAACCGCGAAATGTGTCAGAAAGTGTAAAGGTGTCGAGCGTCAAAACCGCTCCCTTACGGTCACGGCTCCGAAACACGCTGGCTAGTGTGCGGGTGTTCCGCCTTCCCAGGCGGAACTGCGACCGGCCTGGAGGCCCGTCGCCACTTGGAGGATAGCAGGTGGCCCGGGGGAGGAAGGGTCTAAGTGGTTGATTTGGCGTGGGCGGAGGGTTGTGACGCAAAAAGGCCGGCGCTTTCACGCCGGCCTTTCGATTGATTGGGAACTGCGATCTAGAACATGTTCCAGAGGTACTGCGTGTAAACCTCGTGGTGGAACTGGACTTCGGGCGCCTTCACCACCGTGCCAAGGGCGCGGGCGCAACGGTCAGCGGCCGCAGTCTTGAGATCAATGTAGCGGCCCTTGACATCATCGCCGAGCAGCTTGGACGTCCACTCCGCCTTCTTGAAGTTCTCGATGGCATCGTAGATGTTGTCGGGGAGGAAGCGCTGGGCGTCGCGGAGGTTTTCGATCTGGGCGGTGTCGCCGTCGAGACCCGTCTTGAAGACGCTGTACAGCACCATGTAGGGGTTGGCGTCGGGACCGACGGAACGGACTTCGACGCGGGCGCTACGGGAGTTGCCGATGGGGATGCGGATCATGGAGCCGCGGTCGGTGGCGGAAGCCTTGATCTGGTTGGGCGCTTCGAAGTGCGGATCGAGGCGGCGATAGGCGTTCACACTGGCATTGAGCATCAGGCAGAGGTCGTTGCCGTGGGTGAGGATACGGTCGACAAACTCCCAGGCGAAGGGGCTCATTTTCTCGAGGCCCTTGGGATCCCAGAAGAGGTTGGAGTTGTCCTTGGTGATGGAAACGTTGGTGTGCATGCCGCTACCGTTGACGCCGACGATCGGCTTGGGCAGGAAGGACGCGGTGCAACCCATCTTGGTGGCGATCTGGCGGCAGATCAGCTTGTAGAGCTGGATCTGGTCGGCAGCAGCCACGACCTCGGAGTAGCTGTAGTTGATTTCGAACTGGGAGGGGGCGACTTCGGGGTGATCCTTCTCGTTCTGGAAGCCCATGGCGCGCTGGACTTCGGAGGAGGAGTCGATGAAGAGGCGCAGCAGATCGCCAGGGAGCGAGTGGTAGTAGCCGCCGGCGCTTACGTATTCGAATTTACCCGTATCGTGGTAGTGGCGCTCGGCGTCGACACCTTTAAAGAGGAAGCCCTCAATCTCGTTGGCGGCATTGAGTGTGTAGCCTTTGGCGGCGTGGGTTTCGTTGGCGTAGGCTTTGAGGATCGCGCGCATGTCGGCGGCGTAGGCCTTGCCATCCTTGTCGATAACTTCGCCGAAGACGAGGACTTTGCCTGGCCCAAAGATGTCGGCCGGCCCCCAATAGAACGCCGACCAATCGATACCGAGGCGAAGATCGCTTTCGCGCTGGGCGGTGAAGCCGCGGATGGAAGAGCCATCGAAGGTGAGGTTATCCCAGCTCTTGACAAGGAACTTCTTGTCATAGTCGAGCATGTGGAGCCGGCCTTCCAGGTCGCTGAAGAGCACCGTAACGGCTTTGATCCGCTTCTCGTCGGTGAGGTACTTGAGGCGCTCCTCCTGGATTTGTTGGATCGGAACGCGGTTCATACGCTGTTCCTTGGCCTTCAGGTTCAGTTCTTCGAGTTCGGCGTAGGAGAGCCGGAGGAAGTTTTGCGATTCGTTGCTCATTCGATTCCTTTACTTGGCGTTGCGGAGGTGCGTCCGATCGGACAACTACGAACGTGGTACCGGGGAGGCCAGGAGCCATAAAGCTATCCCGCGCTGCCTCGATTATTCAATTGTCATGGGAAGCGGGGTCCTGTGACAACAGGTTTGCCGATAGATTTTCTTTATGGGGTGCGGTGGCTTGAGTTTTTGAAGCGACCGTAAGTTGTTGATTAAAAAAGATACTTCAGGGCGAATTGGACAACACGGGCTCCGCCTGCGCCGAGTATGCGGCCGAAGTTGGCGTTGTTGAGGGCCGTATTCGGGTTGCTGAAGTTGGGGTGATTGAAGGCGCCGAAGAATTCGGTACGGAACTGGAGGCGATGGGCTTCCAGGATCTGGAAGTTTTTGAATGCGGAGAGGTTCCAGGTGGCGGCTCCGGGTCCGTAGATGAGGCTGCGGCCGGCGTTACCGGGGCTTCCTTCGGCCGGGCGGGCGAACGCGGCTTTGTTGAAGTATTGATTGAGGTACTCGTCGCGGGTGCGGCTGCCACTGATGATGGGGTTGCCGATGAGGTCGGCACGGTCATTGGCGTTGCCGTCAAGGTTGGTGTCGGTCCCTGAGGTGATGGTGAACGGGCTGCCGGTGTCGAAGCGGGTAATGCCGCTCAGTTGCCAGCCGTTGACGATTTGCTTTCCGGCCCAGCCGTAGCGGGAGGTGCGGGGGAGATCCCAGAGGTAGCTGACTACGAAAACGTGGGGGGCGTTGAAGCCGGAGGGTCCACGGTCGAGGCGGCGGTTGTTGGAGTCGACGATAGCGACGGCGGTGGGGTTGAAGATGTCGTCGGAGATTTCATCCATGGACTTAGAGAAGGTGTACGAGCCGTTGATGGTGAAACCATGGGTCATGCGCTGGCGGAAGGAGAGCTGGAAGGAATCGTAATGGGCGTTGGAGCCGGTGTTGGTGTGGGCAATTTGGGCGAAGGTGCCGGGGAGGTAGGGTCTCCGGTTATTGACGTTGGCGGCGGTGGAGCGGCCGGGAGTGTAGATGGGGGCATTGGCGTCGCGCTGGAAGAAGAGTTTGCGCGAGGTGTTGCCGACGTAAGCGCCTTGCACGGTTAGGGTTGAAGTGATCTGCTGTTCGAGGGCGAAGCTGTAATGCTGGACGTAGGGCGTGACGGCATCTTCGTCGTAGTAGTTGGTGGTGAGAGGCAGGGAGAAAGAAGGATTGGAGCGGTTCAGGGTGTAGGGGAAAGGGCTGCCACCGGGGACTTGCGACCAGGGATCGACCAGGTTTGGGGTGCCGAAGACGGTGACATCGATGAGGAACGGCTGGCCCTGAAGGTTGGATGTGACATTGGCGAAGGAGATGGCGTAGAAGAGCCCGTAGCCGGCGCGGATAGCGGTGCGGCCTTTGCCGGTGGGATCGAAGGCTATGCCGATGCGCGGGGCGAAGTTGTTGGCGTCGGTTTTGGCCATGCCGCGGGGTATGCCTTGATCGCCGTAAAAGAGCTGGCCGAGGGGGGCTTTTGGGATCACGGTGGACTGCTGGTTGAAGCGGAAGGTGGCGAGTTCATCGGTCTTGCTGACCATCGGCATGTTGAGTTCGTAGCGGACGCCGAGGTTGAGGGTGAGGCGGGAGGAGATGCGGTAGTCATCCTGGGCGAAGCCGTGGACGGCGGTGGAGCGGAAGATGCGGGCGAGACCGTTGTTCTGGCGGAAGCTGGCGGCGTTGCCGAGCATGAAATCGGCGAGGGTGTTGCGGGTGAAGTTGCCGGTGAAGCGAACCTGGCCGGCACCTAACCAGTTGCCGATTTCGTCGAACTTGCCGTAGAGATACCAGACGCCGCCCTTCAGGCTGTGCTTGCCGCGGGTGGAACTGATGGTGTCGGAAGCGCTGAAGGATTGCTGCAACTGGCCGTTACCGCCGAAGGTGCCCATCTGCCAGCGGCCGTTGATGAAGAGCTGCGGGGGACGCGCCGGGAGGGCGCCGAGGGTGACTTTGCTGCCGTAGTCGCTCCAGGAGTGGGTGAACTCATCGACGATGGGGGTGTCGCGCTTGCTCCATGTGAATTGGGCCTGATTGAGGACGGTGGGGCTGATGATCCAATCGTGGCTGGCGACGATATTGCGCTGGCGGTATTGGGTGGTGTTGTTGGCGTAGTTGGGAACTTGCGTGCTGGAGGGGAAGGGCTGGTAGCTTCCACCGTTGATCCAGAAGAAGCTGCCGTAGACCTTCTGATTGGAATTGAGCATGTGGTCAACTTTGACGAGGTATTGGTTTTCGTCGTCTTTGCTGGAGCCGGTGGATTGGAGGCGGTTGTCGGGCGTGTTGGGTAGCGGGACGTAGCGATCCATGATGGTTTTGGCTACGGGATCGAAGCGGGTAGTTGGAATGCGGGAGTTCGGGAATAGAGCGTTGTTGGCGAGCGGGTCAGTGGGGCGCTGGTTGGCTGGTGCAGCGGAGAAATCGCCGGCACGCTCAGCGGCGGTGGGTGTGGTGACGTTATTGACGAAGGCAATGCTGCGGACTTTGAGGCCCTGGAAAGAGCCGAAGATGAAGGTTTTGTTTTTGATGACGGGGCCGCCGAGGGAGAAGCCGTACTGGTTCTGGCGGAGTTGAGGGACAGAGGGCTGGAAGAAGGGACGGGCGTTGAGCTTGTCGTTACGGAGGAATTCGAAGACGCTGCCGTGGATGTTGTTGGTGCCGGATTTGAGGACGACGTTGAAGACCGCGCCGGGGGAGCGACCGAACTCGGCGTTGAAGTTGGAGGTAATGAGGCGAAATTCCTGGACGGCATCGGGGTTGGGGGACGTGTTGCCGCTGTTGCGCCAAAGGTCGTTGTTGAACGCGCCGTCGAGCATGAAGGTGCTTTGACGGGTGCGGCTGCCGTTGACGTTGAGGAACGCGCCGCCGGAGTTGGAGACGGTGTTGAAGTTGGTGTTGGAGACACCGGGGAGGGTGATGGCGAGGTCGTAGACGTTGCGGCCGTTGAGGGGGAGATCGTTGACGCGGTTGGTGTCGACGATGGCGCCGAGTTGGGTTTGGTAGGTGTCGACCTGGGCGGCGTCGGTTTTGACTTCGACGGATTCTACGACGGCACCGACGGCGAGGCGGGCGTCGATGCGGATGTTCTGGTTCACTTCGAGGGTGATGCCGGAGGCAACGAAGGATTTGAAGCCTTCGCGGCGGACTTCGACTTTGTATTGGCCCACGGGGAGGGCCGTGATGATGTAGTTGCCGGTGGGATCGGATGTGGTTTGGCGGGACTCGTTGGTGAGGGTATTGGTGATGGTGACAGCGGCGCCTGGGACGGAGGCGTTGGACTCATCGAGGACGGAGCCTAGGATGGTGCCAGAGACCTGGGCGTGAAGAGGGAGGGAAAGGAGGATGAGAATGAGCCAGCGAACGGAGTTGGACATTGGTGACCTCTGTATTTGAGTGAAGCTCGTCTGAATCCATTATCTCCCTTCGGGGTGGGCGGAAGCAGCCAGAGGTTGCTAGCCTAGTTCTTAGGAGATACTTGCACTTGAAGCGCCCCCAACACCGTGTGCAGGCCCGGCGACGTTCATTCCTAGCAATGGAGGTGGCCGACCGTCAACGCGCGGCGGAGCGTGCGGTATATGTTGGAAGCCCGGAGCACAAGTTGCCAAACACGCGTGGCGATGGAAGCATTTGTCCGGCTGAAATGGGAGGGCAGAAGGACACACTCACGAATTGGCTAAAGAGAGCAATACAGTCTGGTCGAACGTGAGGGCCTATTGAGGGCGGATTTCCAAAATACGTGTGGCATTGTGAAGATGGCCGCTGGTATGTGGGGCGTCTGACGAATGAAACTTTGGGCTGGTACAAAGGCTATCCGGTCGAGGTGGATGAAGTGCCTGCGCGGGTGCGGGAAGCGGGGAACTAGGGATGAGGAGATTTGAGTTTCAATTCGAGTGGGAGCAAGCCCCTCACTCCCGGGCTCCGGAGTTGAATGCAACGTGGGCACGGTTGGAGATTCTGGCCGGGACAACCGCCATTACAAAAGTGGAGGATCGCAGGGCTTCATCGGTACGTAGCGGGATCTACGTGCCCTTGTTTCCGATTGCGGAGTGGCTGGTTGAAAACTGGTTCTTCTTGTGGGACGAGTGGAGGGAGGACGCACCACCTGAGCGGCATAGCCTGCTTGCTGCCCGTGAAGGATTCGCGCTTCCCGACGTCACTTTTCGCTCTACCGAGTCGAATATTGAAGTGGCATGGCGTCGATTGGAGGCGCCGCTTTCCCGACTGGAGTTTCTCTCGAGTGGAACTCGACTGCTGGAGAAAGCGGTGGTTCGGGAGGAATGTGCACGCTTGGTTGAAGCGGTGATCCGAAGACTTGACGAGGTGAAGGATCTTCCAAGCTCGGCGCAGCGACTTCAATATGACTGGGTTGCAATTCTCGAAGCTACACAGGACGAAGAGCAGAGGCTGTTTTGCGAGCGAGCCGCGCGGTTGGGTGTTGATCCGTTTGCGATTGACGATTCATTAGCGTCGCAGATCGAAGGTCTTGAAAATACGCTCCCCGTTTCCTTGGTGGATGATTTCTGTGATGCGATTCCGGCGTCTGAGTTCCAACATGGCGTGGAGTCCATTCGAAGTTTGTTGGAGTCGCTGTCCAGCTTCGACCAGAAAGGACGTTGGGATGAATTCCGCCAGAAGGTGCAGGTGGCTGGTTCCGGACCGCCTTGGCAGATAGGCTATGAACTGGCAGCAGCCGTACGAGAAGGGTTGGGATTGAACGGGGCGGTCGAGGGCGATCCGATGGATCGGTTGCGGCAGGCACTTGGTCATCCAGAAGTGATCGAGTGGTCGACACCGAGAAGGATAGAAGCGATTCTGGGAAAGGCCGACACGTGGCCGGTTGTAGGAATGTCTCGCGGATTGAAAGAACATAAGCGGCGTTTCCTGCTGGCTCGAGCGCTGGGAGACTACTTTGCAGCCGGACACCCTTTGCTCATTACAAAGGGACAATCAGAGCACCAGCAAAGGAATAGGGCATTCGCGGCTGAGTTTCTCGCACCCGCCGCGTCGATTCGAGCACTCATCACCAGCAGGCGGTTAGACGAGGAAGACATCACGGAATTGGCGGAACGGTTTGAGGTTTCCAGCTACGTGATCCGGCATCAGATCAAAAACCACGAACTGGCGGAAGTTGCGGCATAGACGCGGGCACGGGGCTCCAGGTGGAGACCGCGCGTTAGATGATAGCGAGTTGCTTGCGGATGGCGCGGGGGGCGAAGCGTTCGACGATGCGGCGCATCCAGGCTTCGTCGAGGGCGTCGATGCGGGAACGGTTGATGTAGATCATGAAGGATGTGCCATCGGGGCGATCGAGGAGGATGGTGATGCCGAGCGAGGCATCGTAGTAGTAGCTGACGCGGAGTTGCTTGGAACGGATGACGAGGATGCCGGGTTCGGGGCGATGGGGCGAAGCGAGCATCAGTTCACGACGGGCTTGAGTCCGACGCTTGATGGTGCGAAGTAGTAGGGGTTCGGCAGGGATTATTCGATGCAGGTGTGGAGGTTCGGGAATAGCGTCAGAATGGGCTGCAAAGCCTGGGCCAGGTCACTGTAATCGGTGGCTGAGGGCAAGGCATGATTGCCGTGGTGTTGGAAGGTTTGCGCGGTGTAGTGGAAGCGTTGACGTGCATTTGGGAAGATCTTCGAGGTCCCCGGGCGGGAGTTGGAGTGTCGCGAGGTCTTCGAGTTGAGCGGGGGAATGAACTTTTGATGCAGTCTGGGATGGAGGCGCTGGACTCATCGAGGATGGTGCCGGTGACTTGGGCTTGCGGAGTTGGAACTAAGAACCTCTCTAATTGGGTGAAGCGGATCTGTTTTCATTATCCTCTCGCGGGGGATCGGGTAGTTTCCTCAGCCATATGGATCCAGCGGCACGCCTGGCAACCAATGCGCCGGCGGGGCCGATTGCGAGGACATGCCTGGGTCTCAGATCCGGAACATGATTGGTTTCATGGTCGCGGAATGATGCGAGTTCCCGATCTGGCCAGTTCGGCACCGGCTCTGGGGGGCCAAAGCGACGCCTGGCGCGATCCAATCGCCGCTTGCTCAACATGGTACCGGACCATTCGAACACCAAATCGCTGCCGCCCGAGAATAGGCTGTTAAAGGGAAGGCGCACCCATTCGGATCTGCGTGGAGCGCCCGTGTGATTCCATGGGATGAGGTAATCTTCCTGGTGGCCGTATTCAATGAGCCGCAGAGCGATCCAATCCCAGTTTTGGCCAAAGGCACCGAGTACGGAGTTGGCACGAGCATCGTAGTCGAAGTGGAACCAGCGATGACGGCGATTGCTGGATGTGTCCACGGCATAGAGAGTAGACGTTGGTGGGGACAGTATCTGGCCGGGCTGCTCCTCAGCAACCAGCAGGAACTTCGAGTCTGGGGAGAACCCGAGGGCAAGCCCGCAGTTGGAACAGAACTTGCGACTTGTTTTTGGATCGTCCACCGTGCGGAGCCAGATGGGACGCCCGGTTGCTTCCCGTTCGTATTCGGCCAGCAGCTTTCCGTCGGGCGACAGATGAGGTTCCGGAGCCCGATGACTGAGGGTGCCGTGACTCAGAGGCGTTTCGAAACCGGTCCGGATGTCCAACGACGTAATGGAGTGCACAGACGGATAGCTCGACCGGTAAAGAGCGATAGAGCTCAGTGGAGAGACGAACATATCGAAATCGCCGTGCCATGTCTCATTTACGCGGCGCATGGCGCCGGTTAACTCACCCTTCGCGATATCCATCGGGATGAAGTGGAAGTCATAGTGGGTGTCACTGGAAGTGGCCACCAGTCCGGAAGAAATCACAGTGAACCCGAGCAGCCACGCACCGGCGATGGTGCGGCGAATCGGCCCAATGACGCGGGTTCCGGTTTTGTCCCAACGGACTTCCGAGATGGACGGCGATTCTCCGTAGAGACGAAAGAAGATCCGATCGCGGTAGAGGGCCATTGGCTCCGGGACCCATCCGAGCGATGCAAACAGCTCATGCGCGCCCGTGGACTTGGCATCCGTTCCGACCAATGGAACCAGAAACCAGTCGCGGATCGCCAAGCCTCCGGTTTGACTTTGGCGGTACTCAGGAACCAAGAGATGGGTGCTATCCGGTGTCCACAGGTATGCTGGTGTGACCGCTTGCGGGGCTATGCGGGCGATGGCAGTCAGTTCTCTTGCTGGTCCGGCGGGGAAGGGCATCACCATGAGCTTTCTTTCGAATGCTTGGGGCATTCGCGGTGCCCTTACGTACTGGAGGAAGGCGATCCACTTTCCGTCCGGAGAGATTGTTGGCGCGTCGGCTGACTTGATTAATGTTCTGGCGGGTCCGCCCGATGTCGCTATCATTTCCAGCGGTGCGCCCGGGATCGGGGCCGGAACGTCGAGATACCAGCCCCATGGCAGAGGCTTTTCTCGAAGATAGATGATGTGCCGGCCATCCGGTGTGAACTTTGGGGCAATCGCTACTCCCGTGACATGAGTCAACTGCCTTGCGGAACCGCCGTCGACCCTGCGGAGCCATACCTGTCTGTCCGTACTGTAGACGTTCGGATTTAGGACGAAGGCGACGGTTTCGCCGTCCGGTGAAATGGCGGGACTCTGGTAGGCATGTTCGTCCAACGGCGACACGCGGCGGATATCGAGATGGCTTTCCTTGCGATTCGATGCTGTGCGATGGGTCGCGTCACGGCGACCGCAGGCAAGGCAGCCTACCGCCAGGATAGCCAGACAACCCGCTCGTTGGAAAGAACTCCAGTGATGGGGCTTCATTACATACCGCACCTTGCTTCATTGTAATGGCGCCACCGCAAGATGGCGGGAGAGCAGGAGATGCATCCGGGGAGTTGGATACCCGATACCGCCTGGGGGAACCGGGTGCAATGTGAGTCAACTGCCTTGCCGGACCACATGGTGCGGTGGGCATTCGGCTCCGGGGCGTGGCGGGCGGATATTTGGAAGTGCTTCCAGTCGCTGAGCGACGGCTCGCTGGTTTCTTTGGGGTTTAGCGCCGCGTCATCTCAGGTTCTCTCTATCAGCAGTTATGGCGGCGGATGGTAGGCGCCAGGCGGAGACAGCGCGTTTGATGATGGCGAGTTGCTTGCGGATGGCGCGGGGGGCGAAGCGTTCGACGATGCGGCGTTTCCAGGCTTCGTCGAGGGCGTCGATGCGGGAACGGTTGATGTAGATCATGGTGGAGGCGCCGTCGGGGTGATCGAGGAGGATGGTGATGCCGAGCGAGGCGTCGTAGTAGTGGCTGGCGCGGAGTTGCTTGGAACAGATGACGAGGATGCCGGGTTCGGGGCGATAGGGTGAGGCGAACATCAGATTGACGACGGGCTTGAGGCCGAAGCCGTAACGTTCTATGGTCCAGAAGTAGTAAGGGTCCGGCGGGGATTGTTCGATGCAGGTGTGGAGGTGCGGGAAGAGCGCGAGGATGGGCTGCGACGCCTGGGCCAGTTCTCTGTAATCGGCGGCGGAAGGCAGGGCTTCATTGCCGTGGAGTTGGAAGGCTTGCGCGGTGTGTTGGAACCATTGACGGATTTGCTGAGTTGCGGATGCAGTGTGGTCAATGGCTTCGATCTCGGGGTCTGTGGCTTTGATGGCACAGTGGCCGGGTTTGCACTTGGGAAGATCTTCAAGGTCGGCAGGCGGGAGTTGGAGAGTGGCGAAGTCTTGGGGTTGCGCGGGGGAGTGAACTCCTGATGCGGCCTCCACCATGTCGCTTTGGGTGAAGTTTTCGGGGTGGCGATACCAATCCCAAAAACGGGCGCTGGAGACGGGGAGGCGGATCATGGCGAGGATGCCGATGGATTTGGAGTTGGGGACGCGGAGGACACGGCCGACGGAATCGCCGCGATTGATTTTGTCGAAGTCTTTTTGCGTGATGGGGAGGGCGGAGGCGAGCTTTTTGGGCCAGTCAGTTTGCTGGGCGGCGAGGGACATGCCAAGCAAAAGGAGGTAGTACACCTTTTATGGTAGCTCGGCGCGGAATCACCTTAGCATTGTCAACCGGGATGGGGCGAGTTTCGTTGATGATGTCATGAAGCGATTGATACTGATTGCCATGACAGCCGCGGGACTGAGCGCACAAATGCGTCCGGTAGAGACGGCTTATGTAGATGTGGATTTGCCATCGGAGGCAGCGGGAGGCGGCACGCTTGCGGTGCGCTTGCTGTATACGCAAGGAGCGCGTCCGTTGTTGCGGGGCGGGGCTCCGGTGGTGATTGAAGTGCCGGGCGGGTTCGATGTAGGGACGCTGCAGCCGGTGTTGGACGCGGGATTTTCGGGGTTTGTATATGTGCGGTTTCTGTTTCCCGGCGGGCGGCAGCCGGGAAGGGCAAGTGGAGGCGTGTACGATACGCGAGGGCCGGCGTCGGTGATGGCGCTTCGCGATGTGGCGTTGTATGCATCGGGGAGGTTGCGGGACCGGAATGGGAAGACGATTGAGGAGGCGCTTCCCTTCCCTGTGTTGACGAACAATGTAGGGTTGTTGGGATTGAGCTTTGGCGGCAATGCATCGACCATTGTGCTGGCGAAGTATGGGGCTGTGTTGACGGGCGTGCGGTATTTCGTGGGATGGGAGAATCCAACCAACGGACAGATTGCAACTGGGGAGCCGGGGCCGGGAGGGACGGTAACGTGTCCGGCGAATGGACGACCGGTATCGCGCGACCTGTTGAATCCGTTTTTTGCGGGATATGGTGCGGAGGCGCTGCGGTTTGATTACAGCAAGGTCCGGTGGGATGGCACGCGGTTGTTCTTTGACGGGAACGGGAATGGGCGGGTGGATACGGTGCCGGTAGAAGGTGGATGCGAGGGGACGGATGTGAATGGCGATGGACGGATTGCGGAGAATGAGGATTTTCCGGTGAATGGGATACTGGCGAACGGGGTGCGATACTTTTCACCGCAGTTGACAGAGGCGGGGGCGCGGGTGGTGGCATCGTGGCCGGCGAATGTCGCGAATCCGGGGCAGGCGGCGGCGTTCTGGTCGGAGCGGGAGGCGGTGCGGTTCTACGATGGAGTGCGCAGGGATTTGGAAGTGATGCTGCTGGCCAGTGTGCGCGATCATGTGCAGACATCGCCGGGGCATCATCACATCCGGCAGGCGTTCGAGGGTTTCCACAGGAATGGAGTCTGGGTGAAGATCAATCCGCTGCGGGAGAGCCTGGCTGAGTTGCAGCCAGTGCTAGGGACTCGGAGCGATATTCCGGAGAATGAGCCGAATGCGGCGGCGAATTGGACGCGGCCGGAATCGTTCGCTTATCCCGAAGGCATTCCCGATTCCCTGGTGTGGGCCGCGGGCGCGCGGGAAATGGCCCGGCGGGCCGCTGGGATCGAGTAGGGCTTGATATATTGTTCGCAGTGCTCCGAGGAATACTGATCACGATTACGGCTATGCCTGTGCTGTGGGGGGAGACTCCCGCGGCAGTAAAGGGATTCCTCGGAACGCACTGCGCGGGGTGCCATCAGGGCGCGAAGGCTGCGGCGGGGATTGATTTGTCGGCGCTGGGCTTTGGGTTGGATGATGCGCATGTGTTCGGGCAGTGGGTACGGGTGCACGACGCGGTGCGAAGCGGGATGATGCCGCTGAAGACTCAGTTGGCAGAAACGGAACGGGCAGCGTTTGTGAAGGCGTTACGCGGACCGTTGGCGGCACGGGAAAAGCAGCGGGTGGCAACGCAGGGGCGCTCCGTGCTGCGGCGGCTGAACCGGTATGAGTATGAGAACACGCTGCGGGATTTGTTGGGTGCGCCATGGCTGCAATTGAAGGACATGCTGCCGGAGGACGGGATTCTGGCGCGCTTCAATAAATCAGGACAGGCGCTGGATGTTTCGCATGTGCAGATGGCCCGGTATATGGAGACGGCGGAACAGGCATTGCGGTGGGCGCTGGCGGCGGGCGAGGAACAGGAGAGGACGCAACGCTATTACGCACGCGAGCAGAAGCGGATGATCAACAGGATGAAGTACAGTCCGTTCAACCGGTCTCCGGAGCGGGCTACGATTCCGATCGTGGGGTTTGACGCGCAGCCGGATGTGATTGCGGAGACGGCTCCCATGACGGTGGGAGCGGCGGATCCTGTCACGCGTGAGTTGGAGGGATTTGCGACTCCGGCGAGCACGTATGTGGGGAATGAGTATCACTTCGATCAATTCGTATCGCCTGTGGGCGGGCGGTACCGGCTGCGGTTTCATGCGTACTCGCTGTGGCTGGAAACGGTGATGGATCCGGAGACGCAGAAGAACCGGCCGCGTTGGTGGCGGCCGAGCCGGCAGCGGACATCGAAGGGGCGGACGAAGGAGCCGGTTACGATCTATGCGTACAACAAGGCGAATGAGAAACGGCTGCTGGGCTCGTTTGATGTGACTCCGGAGCCGGGCGTGCATGAGTTGGATGTGTATTTGCAGCTGGGGGAGATGATACTGCCGGATGCATCGCGGTTGTTCCGGTCGCGGCCGGGATGGGTGGGGAGTCCGGATGCATCGGCGGAGGGAATGCCGGGGGTGGCTTACCGGTGGATGGAAGTGACGGGCCCGGTGGCGCCTTCCATGCGGTTCACTTTGCCGGGCTCGGTTTCGGGGGTGGATGCAGCGTTACGCGGATTCTTAGCGCGGGCTTACCGGCGGCCGGTGACGGAAGCTGAGGTTTCGCGGTATCGAGGGATCATTGATGCGCGGATGAGTGGTGGAGTTCGGGAGGCGATGATCGCGGGGTATGTGGCGGCTTTGTGTTCACCAGGATTTCTGTACATGGAGGAGGCTCCGGGGGCGTTGAACGGGCATGCGCTGGCGAGCCGGCTGTCGTACTTTTTGTGGAATGGGCCGCCAGATGCCGAGTTACGCGGGTTGGCGGCTTCGGGGGCATTGCGACGGCCGGAGGTATTGCGGGCGCAGACGGAGAGGCTGCTGCGCGATGGGCGATCGCGAGATTTTCTGCATGCGTTTCTGGATTACTGGCTGGATTTGCGAAGGCTGGGGGATACGACTCCGGATCAGATTCTGTATCCGGAATACTATCTGGATGATTTGCTGACGGAGTCGGCATTGAAAGAGACGCAGCTGTTTTTTGAGGAACTGGTGCGGAAGAATCTGCCGGTGGGGAATCTGGTGGCTTCGGATTTCACGATGGTGAATTTCCATTTGGCGAAACACTATGGACTGCCTCCGGTAGATGGCGTGGAGATGCGGCGGGTGGCGTTGCCGGGTGATGGCGTGCGTGGCGGGTTGTTGACACAGGCGAGCGTGCTGAAGATCACGGCGAATGGAACTACGACATCGCCGGTGGTGCGTGGGGCGTGGATCATGGAGCGGATTTTGGGTGAGCCTCCACCGCCGCCTCCTCCGGGTGTGCCTGCAGTGGAGCCGGATACTCGCGGGGCGACGACGATTCGACAGCAGTTGGACAAGCACCGGGCCGTTGCGTCTTGCGCGGCGTGTCACAACAAGATCGACCCGGCGGGATTCGCGCTGGAGAACTTCGATATTTTCGGGGCTTGGCGGGGGCGGTACCGCTCGACGGAGGAAGGCGAGGCGGTAAAGGGAATCGGGAAGAACGGGCATGCGTTCACGTTTCGTTTGTCGCAGCCGGTGGATGCGGCGGGGCAATTGGAGAATGGGGCGCGGTTTGCGAACGTGATGGAGTTGAAGAAGCTGTTGCTTCGTAACGAGCGGAAATTGGCGCGGAATATGGTGCATCAGTGGGTGGCGTATGCGACGGGGGCTCCGGTGGCGTTTGGGGATCGGGAGGAAGTGGATCGGATTTTGAACGCGGCGCAGAAGGACCGTTATGGGATGCGCACGCTGATTCACGAGATTGTGCAGAGCCGTTTGTTCCGGGAGAAATGAAGATGACGCATTCAGCAAACGTGGTATTGCGGCGGGCATTGCCGCGGCGATGGTTTTTACGCGGGGCGGGCACGGCGATGGCGCTGCCCCTGTTGGATGCGATGAGGCCGGCGTTTGGGGCGACGGAGGGTGCTCCGCGGCGCATGCTGGCCATCTGCAACAACCTGGGCGTGCTGGAGGGCGGATTCTTTCCGAAGGGCAATGGGAAAGGCTACGAGCTTTCGCCTTATTTGAAATTGCTGGAGGCGTATCGCGAACAGTTCACGGTGTTCAGCGGCGTGTCACATCCGGATGTGGATGGGAGCCATTCGTCGGAGATTTGCTTTTTGACCGCGGCACCGCATCCGGCAAACGGCGGGTTCCGCAATACGATCTCGCTCGATCAGTTCATGGCGGAACAGATTGGGGTGAAGACGCGGCTGCCTTCGTTGACGCTGGGCGTGAATGTGAATCGCGGGCAGAGGAGTTTGAGCTTCACGGGATCTGGCGTGATGATTCCTTGCGAGGAGAGTGCGGCTGGTGTGTACAAGAAGCTGTTCCTGCAAGGGAGTGAGGAGGAAGTGGAGCGGCAGATTGCGCGGTTACGGCTGGGGGAAAGCATTATGGATTCGGTGGCGGAACACGCGAACGGATTACAGAAAAATCTTGGGGCTCGGGACAAAGAGCGGCTGGATCAATATATGACGGGGGTGCGGGAATTGGAGCGGCGGATGGCGATTGCGCGGGAGTGGGAGCGGCGGCCGAAGCCGAAGACGGACAAGCCGGCTCCGGTGGATCCGCCGGACAGCCGGGCGTACATGGAGAAGACGCGGCTGATGTACGACATGGCGAAGCTGGCGTTTGAGACGGATTCGACGCGGCTGGTGACGTTGTTTCTGGACTCTTCGAATTCGCCGGCGATTGATGTGGAGGGGATTGCGATTACGGACGGGTATCACAACCTTTCGCATCATGGACGGAATGAGAGCAAACTGGCGCAGTTGGAGGCGATTGATAAGAAGCACATGAAGCTGCTGGGCGGATTGCTGGGTTCGTTGCAGGGCGCGGCGGAGAGTGGAGAAACGCTGCTGGATCGGACGATGGTGTTGTATGGGAGCAACTTTGGGGACGCGAACAAGCACACCACGACGAACATGCCGGTGATTCTTGCGGGAGGCGGATTCCGGCACGGACAGCATTTGGGGTTCGACACGGGGCGTAATTATCCACTGCCGAACTTGTTTCTGAGCATGATTCAGCGGATGGGGATTGAGGCGGACAGATTTGCGTCGGCGACGGGGACGATGCGCGGGCTGGAGATGAAATCGTAGGCGGGGTGCGATAATCAGAAGTTTGCATGCAGGCTGAACTGATTTGCTTTGAACAGGCGTGCCGCGCTCGCTACGCCATTACGGATGTACTGTACAACTGCCCGAAGTGTGGCGGATTACTGGAGGCGACGTACGAGTTCGCGCACGATGCGGGGGAGTTGAAGAAGCTGTGGCGGGAGCGGCGGATGTCGAATGCCGCGCTCGATCAGAGCGGAGTATGGCGGTATCGCGAGTTCTTTCCGTTTTTGTCGGATTTGGGGCATGTGGTGACGCTGCGCGAAGGGAATACGCCAGTGCTGCCGGCGCCGCTTGCGGCGCGCTATGCGGGCTTGGACCGGATTGCGTTCAAGCATCAGGGATTCAATCCGACTGGGTCATTCAAAGATAATGGGATGACGTGCGGCGCCTCGCAGGCGATGGCGCTTGGGATGACTCGAGTGGCTTGTGTGTCGACGGGGAACACGTCGGCTTCGATGGCGGCGTATGCGAGTGCGGCGGGGTTGCAGCCGATCATTTTCATTCCGCATGGAAACATCAGCTACGGGAAGTTAGCGCAGGCGCTGGAGTACGGTGCAAAGACGCTGCAAGTGGAAGCGAACTTCGATCAGATTCTGGCGTTGATTCGCGTACTGGCGGAGCGGCTGGGGATTTATCTGCTGAACTCGATCAATCCGTTCCGGATTGAGGGACAGAAGTCGATCATGGTGGAGTTGATGGATCAGCGGGATTGGAAGGTGCCGGATTGGGTGGTGCTGCCGGGCGGGAACCTGGGGAACACGTCGGCATTCGGGAAGGCTTTGCGCGAGATGAAAGCGCTGGGGCTGATTGATAAGCTGCCGCGGCTGGCTGTGGTGCAAGCGGAGGGTTCGGCTCCGTTTTTCGATTTCATGCAGGAAGGCGGGAGCGGCGCGTTTCGCGCGGTGGGGCATCCGGAAACCCTGGCGACGGCGATCAAGATTGGCGATCCGGTGTCGTGGCCGAAGGCGTTGTTGGAAGTAACGACAACGGGCGGCGTGGTGGAGAAGGTGACGGAACAGGAGATTGCGGATGCGAAGGCGCAGATCGGGTTGTGCGGGATTGGGTGTGAGCCGGCATCGGCGGCTACATTGGCTGGCGTGAAGAAGCTAGTGGCGGCGGGTGTGATGGATAAGGGCGCGGATGTGGTGGCTGTGCTGACGGGGAATGTGCTGAAAGATCCAGATTACATTTACAAGTACCACACGGGGCAATTGAAGGCTCCGGATGGGAAAGCGATTGCGTCGACGTTTGGGAATGAGCCGGTTGTGGTGCCGAACGATGCGGATCGTATCGCGGCGCTGTTAGGGTAGCCGTATGTGGATTGCGGCGGCGGTGTTATTGGCATCGAGTGCGCAGGCGCAGACGTGGATTTCCTTGTTTGATGGGAAGTCGTTTGCAGGGTGGGACAAGCGGAACGAGTTATGGGCGATTGAGGATGGGACGATCACGTCCGTGCCGGGCGGGGCTCGACGTGGGGATCTGATGACGGTGGAGAAGTTTCGCGATTTCGAATTGGAATTTCAGTGGAAGGTGGCGAAGGGTGCGAATGCGGGGGTGAAATACCGGTTGCAGGGAACGCTGGATTTCCTGCCGGGGGCGAAAGGGGCGCAGACTGCGGGAGAGACGGTGATCACGCTGGAGATTCCGCCGGTGAAGCCGGTATCGGTGTTGGGGTTTGAGTATCAGGTTACCGACGATGTGGATGGCGCGGACACGAAGCGTGGAGATAAGTGGGCGGCTGGGGCGTTGTATGAATTTGTAGGGGCGAAGAAAACGAAGCCAGCGGCGAGCGGAGTGTGGCATCAGGGGCGCATTGTGTTGCGCGGGATGCATGTGGAGCACTGGCTGGATGGAGAGAAGGTGGTTGAGGCGGAGCTGGATACACCGGGACTGGTGTGGTCAAAGCCGGGGAGTTTCCGGGCCGCGACCACGGGACCTTTGCTGATGCACCAGCACATGGAGACGCCGATCGCGCTGCAGTTTCACAGCAGCAAGGTGTGGTACCGGAGCTTGCGCATCCGCAGAATAAACTAAGCACTGACGCGGCCCTATTTTTAGGAATGCGTAGTATTGCGAATCATGGGGTCATGGAACGCGTGCACGCATTTTTCTATTCCGCCAGTTGATTTCCGGTGATACACTTTTCTAGATTCAAGAAACCTAGAACATGTCGCCAGAGCGGTGGGAGAGAGTGAAGGACCTCTTTGTAGAGGTGGAATCGAAGCCCGCGGAAGAGCGGGAGCGATACCTTCGAGCGGAATGCGGTGGGGATGAGGAGTTGCGCTCTGAAGTGGAGCGATTGCTGGCGAATGATCCTTCGGTTGCGTTGATTGACCGAAGTCCGCTGCCGGTGGGCATGCTGCAAGGCGCGGCTTCGGGGGCGGCGACGGTTACGATTGGGATGCTTCTGGCGGGACGTTTTCGGGTTGTGAGGATGCTTGGAGCGGGTGGAATGGGTGAGGTGTACCAAGCCGAGGATGTGCAGTTGGGGCAGATGGTGGCCATCAAGACGGTGCGTCCGGAGTTTGCGCGAGAGGCGAATGCCGCGGCGCGGTTCCGGAGAGAGATCAGCCTGGCACGCCAGGTGACGCATCCGGGGATCTGCCGGGTTTACGATTTCTTCTCGACAGGCGGGGAGGTTCCGGGGCAGCGAATCGACTTTCTCACGATGGAATTTGTGGAAGGCGAGACGCTGGGGGCGCGGTTAAAGCGGGATGGACCGATGGAGTTTGAGGCGGCACTGCCTGTGATCCGGCAGGTAGCGGCGGCGTTGGATGCGGCGCACGAGGCTCGGGTGATGCATCGGGATTTGAAGAGTTCCAATGTCATTCTGGGGAAAGACGCCAGTGGCGGATTGCGGGCGGTGGTAACTGATTTTGGTGTTGCGCGGAGCATGGCGGGCGGGGACACGATTGCGACAGGATCAGGGTTTGCGGCGGGGACTCCGGCGTATATGGCTCCGGAGCAGTTGGAGGGGAAGGAACTGACTCCGGCGGCGGATTTCTATTCGCTGGGCGTGCTGATGTACGAAATGGCGACGGGGACGACTCCGCATGCATCGGATTCGCCGCTGCAGATTGCGGCACGGCGGATGAAGGAGGCTCCGGTGGCACCGTCGGTGTTGCGACCGGTTGCGGGGGTTTGGGAAAGGGCGATTTTGAAGTGCCTGGAAATGGATCCGGGACGGCGCTTCGATTCGGGTGCAGAGTTGGTGGCGGCGTTGGAGAGTGGAGCGCCGGTTGTGAAGGCGGTGGGGACGCCGGTGCGATTGCCTCGGCGGGGCTTTGTGTGGGCCGCTGGAGTTGTTGGGTTGAGTGCATTGATCTGGTTTGGACGCGATTGGGTGCCAGCGAAACCGGTATCGGAGCAGGCGGCGCGGTTCTATCGCGATGGAGTAATTGCGATGTCGGATGGGGCGTATCACAAGGCGTCGCAGTTGCTGGGGATGGCCGTGCAGGCTGAGCCGGCGTTTGTGGCGGCACATTGCCGGTTAGCGGAGGCGTATCAGGAGTTGGACCAGCGCGACAAGGCTCGCGAGGAGTTGGTGAAGGCGTTGGATGGGACGGCGTGGGCGCGGCATGAGCGGCTGTTGCGAGAGGCGACGAAGTTCTATTTGACCGGGGATTGGCTGCATGCGGCGGAGGCGTTGCAGGCGCGGGTGGGAAGTGTTGCGGCGGCTGATCGGACAGCGGCGATGCTGGATCTGGCGCGATTGTATGACCGGGCTGGCCGATCACCGGAAGCAATGGGGGCTTATCGGGCGGTGCTGGTACGGGATGATTCCCAACCATCGGCGGCGTTGCGGCTGGCGGCGTTGTTGCATGCTTCGGGGAAGCGAGGGGAGGTGGCAGGATTGTTGGACCGGGCGGAGAGGATGTACGGTGTGACGCAGAATCCGGAAGGGCTGGGGATGTTGCATTTGACGCGTGGTGATCTGGAGACGAAGACGGATCTGGCGGTGGAGCAGGCGCGGAAAGCGGAGGCGGTTGGGGCACAGATTGACAGTGCGTCGCTAGTGATACAGGCGAAGTTGATGCAGGCGCGGCGGATTGACTATCAGGGCAAGGGTGAGGAGGCGCGGGTGCTGGCGAATGATGCAGTGGCACTGGCGGAGGCTCGCGGGTTGGGGGCGCTGGCGGCGCGGGGATTGGCTGACCTCGGAATGGTGCCTTTTTCGCAAAGAAAGTATGAGGAGGCAGAAGCGTTGTTCCTGCGGGCCGTGGCGCTGGCACAGAGGTATGGGGCGAAGCGCACGGAAGCACTGGCGAAGATGAATTTGACGAATCTGGCTGGGTATCAAAACGATGCGAAGAAATTGGAGCGTGGCTTGGAGTATGTGCGAGAAGCAGGTGAGTTCTTTGAGAGCGCAGGTGATGATTCCCGGTATATCCAGGTGCGGCGATATTTCGTGAACCTGTTGAGCAGGAAGGGCCAAAACGATGAGGCAAAGGCGGAGTTAGAGAGGTTGCTTGCACGGAGCAGGAACGAGAGCGATACGGCGGCGGTGCGTACGGATGTCGGGAAGTTGGCGATGACGCAGGGGCGGTTTGCGGAAGCAGAGAAAATGTTTTTGATGTCGGCTGATTATTACCGGAGTGTAGGGGACCGGCAGACTGAACAGAACTACATGATGTTTCACGCGCGGGCGATGCGGAGTAACGGGAAGCTGCAGGATGCTTATGATGCGTTACTGCGGATGGAGAAAGACGGGTTTGCGAACGAGACGGTGGGGTTAGCCTTTCAAACGGAATTGTCGGGCCTAGAGTTTCAGCTCCTCAAGTTCGATCAAGCGATTCAAAGAATGGAGCGACAAGTGCGTGATGCGGAGAAGAAGGGACAGGCTGCACTGTTGCGGTCCTATCGTCTGAATCTCTGCCTGAAGTATGGAGAGGCGGAGCGCACAGAAAAGGCACTGGGGATATGTCCCGCGATGTTGAGAGAATACGTGGGACAACCGGGCAGACTGGCTTTGATTCACGAAGCACTTTCCACAGCGTTCCTGGCGGGACGCAAGACAGGACTGGCAGTAGAGCATGCGGAAAAGGCATTGAAACTGGCCAGACAAGTGAAAGATTACGAGGACATCACCTATTCTTTGATACTTCTGACACAGGCGCTTCATGCGGCTGGTAGCACGGAATGGAGAATGCGACGCGAAGAAGCGATCGCCACAATCGAGGATTGGAAGTTGAAGGCTGGGCCGCAAACAGTGGCTAGATACTACGAGCTTCCTGTGATGAAGCGCAGACTGACTGCGATTCAAGCAATGAACTAAACAATGAGAAAGGACAAACATGCCTCCACCTACCAAGGATAAGTTGCCTAAGGATATAGGCGGGTTAAGCCGCGAGCAGCTGCAGAAATTGGAGCAGTTGATGAGCACAAGCGCGGCATCGTCGCCGGACTATCTAACGAAGGTTCTGGTCCAGAGCACTTTGAAAGCGATTGCCGACAAGTTAGCGTCCCCGGAGAAGAAAGTCGCCAATATGATGGCACGCGCCGTCAAGCGGGATTTTATGGTGTACATCAACGCATTGGAGTTACCGAACAAAGCGATCGTCGAGATTGTATTTTCGCAGTACCTCGCCGATTTGACGCAGCGCGGAGGAGGGGGCGGCGGAGACTCTGGTGACGAGCAGATTCTGCAAGGGCCCTGATTGAGAGTGGTGCGGCCTCCGAGCAACCGGGAGGCCGCACTTTCAGTTTTGGAGTTAGCCCAAGCCCGTCCCGTCCTTGATCTTGATCTTGATCGGGTCTTTGTCATTCGAAATGATTTTTAAGGGGAGCCGCCAATCACTGCACCTGAGCAAGCCCCGGCCGGAACCTGAAAACGACAGCGAAGCGACTTTGGCAAAAAGGAGTTTAGCAAGGTCCGCCGGTGAGAGATCTTTGTTGGCGACAGCGAGCACTGACAATGCGGCGGTTACGTAAGGGGCGGCAAAAGACGTACCCTCCAGTATGGCGGAACCTCCGAGGTGGGCGGGAAGGCTGGAGCCAATGTTCACACCAGGTGCAGATAGGTCGACTGGGGGATCTTTCGACGTATCCAGCGTCCAGCCACGATAATTCAGCTGCGTGCGGGATTTCGCCCAAAGGTCAAGCGAATTCCCGGTATCCATTACTGCACCGACGGAGACAACAGAGGGAAGAGCAGCAGGATAGTATACACATGCTGTTCCTTCATCGCCGGGCATGTTGTGGACGCATGCCACGACCGAGATGCCTTTGGCGACAAGTTCCTGTATCCGGTATTCTTCCAACGAGTAGTAATTAAAACCACCGAGGCTGAGATTGAGGACCTTGATATTGAATTGATCCAAACCTGCTTTTACATACTCGCTTTCATTCGTCCGGGCGAGGATGGCCAGATTATGGTCGTAAAGCCCACCATCCACGTCGTAGTCGATTTGGTCAGATGTCGGCACGGCAACATTCCCGAGCCAGATACGGCTGTTGGGGAGCATGCCGTGGTTTTTCGGAAGGTCTCCGCCGCCCCTGCCGACGAGTTGACCGGAGACGAAAGTACCATGCCCCGAAAGGTCTGACGCCGAGCCATACACGGTTACTGCGCCGGGAGCAAAGGTGGGATGACTGGTTTCGCAACCGCTGTCGAGCACGCCGATGTTCGAGAGCCGGTACTCCGCCCATTCCGGATGAGGGGCAACCTTTCTCTTACCCCAAGCGGCGGCAGCGGCATCGACTTTTGCAGTGGGGCCCCATGCAGGTTTGGGAACATTGATGCCTCTGGTGGGCACCAGTTCCGCGGAGGCAATTTCGGGCAAAGAAGTACGCGTCGGGAGGTTGGGTTTCGATAGCAAGGATAAGGCCTGCGCAGCCATCTGGCTGGTGCGGAACCGCGCCAACAAGAGCAAACGGGCATCCCGCTTAAAAGGTTCAGAGAGTGGATCAAGATTGGAGAGTTTCCGTACTTCTCTTTGGGCTATCCAGGCGACGATTTCCCGCAATGGTGGTGGCGGCGCGAGGCGTGAAGGGGGAAGGACGGTCAATCCGACTGGCCAAAAGATCTCAAGATGTTCCATGCCGATTCGGCGCAAATGGTCGAGCAATCGGAGGATGGACTCGGGATAGTAGAGCGGGGCATTCGGCTGAATGGCATCCGATCGAATTCGGAGAATGAGATCCTTGCTGTCTAATGGAGCGGGCATCGGTGGCGATGGCATTGTAGTCTCTATGGAAGAAGGCGAAGAAAGGTGCGTTCCGGGGACAACCTCAATCCGCGATATCCTGAGATTATAGATGGTCTTGACTCCGCACGAGTTCAGTTCTCGCTTCTGGACCGTAATCGCTGCAACCTTTCTGGGATTCCTTGGCATCGGGGCGGTAATGCCCGGGCTGGCGCCACACGTGCGTCATGACCTGGGTGGCTCCGACCGGACGGTAGGATTCGTGATTGGTATCTTCTCGCTGGTGGCACTGGCGTCGCGGTTTGTATCGGGACCGCTGGCAGACCGGAAGGGGCGGAAGATTACGTTCCTGCTGGGATTGGGATGCTGTTCAATTGCCGGGCTGGCTTATCTACTGCCGCTGGGAATCGGGAGCGCGTACGCAGGACGCATTCTGCAGGGCTTCGGCGAAGCGTGCTTATATACGGGCGCGGCGACTTGGGTGGTGGAGTTGGGCGGATTGCAGAGGAGCGGACAATCGCTGGGGTATCTGAGTGGCGGCATCTGGGGCGGGATATCGGCAGGGCCGGTGGTGGGTCATTGGTTGGGCTCCTTTTCCAATGCGGCGATTTTTCAGTGCGTGAGCGCGTTGGGGGCGTTGGTGTTGCTGACGTTTGTGGAAGAGCACTACAGGCCAGAGGATCATCATCGCTCGCCGAACTGGAAGCCGGAGGGATTCTGGCACGCCGGGTTGTCAGTAGGATTTGTGAATGTGCATTACCCGGTGGTGGCGGGCTTTCTGATTCTGCATCTGGCGAGTTACGGAAATTCGGGACCAGCGGCGTTTTCGGCGTACGCGGCGGTGATTCTCACGTCGCGACTGTTTCTGGGGGGATTGCCGGACAGGCTGCCACCGCGGGCGTTGTTCTTTGGTGGATTAGGGTGCATGGCTACCGGGCTGGTGTTGCTGGCGATGGGTCCCAGTCCGACGGTAGCGGTGTTTGCAGCAGGGCTGCTCGGGTTTGGATTTTCCTTCCCATGGTCGTGCGTGGCAACGACGATTTTGCGCAAGACCGCGCCGGGGGATCGTGGATCAGTGATTGGCGGATTGAGCGCGTTTTATGATGCGTTCGTGGGCGGGGGATCGTTTGCGGCGGGATTCCTGTCGCACCGCTTCGGGTATCCTTCCGCGTTCGTGATGGCGGCGGGGTGTTTGATCTTTTCGGCTTTGATTGCCAATGCCTTGTTTGTTGATCGTTCCGATGAGCCCATTCCGCATGGGTTGATGGAAGGAAAAAACAAACATGGCCTGCAAGTTGAGAATTAACCCACCGAGTCAGGGATTGAACTTCATTTACAACGTGTCATCGCACGTGGGGGACGCGCGGACGTGTCCGAATCTGAAGGACGATGTGCAACTGGTACAGTTTCTGCTGCGGGAGGTGGTGCCGAAGCTCGATCCGACGGGAGGGCGCAAGATTCAGGAGTTGCCCCGGCCCAGCGGACAGTTCGACGTGTTGACGGGATTCTGGATCTACAACATGCAGTCGTCGAACGAGGACATTGTGACGGTGGATGGAATCGTGAGCCCGGCGAAGGGTGTGTCGTACGGATCGAAGGCATGGCTGATTGCCGGATTGAATTTCAAGTACAAACAGTTCTTCCCGGACCGGTTCGAGAAACTGCATTTGCATCCGGAATTGAGCCCCACGCTGCGCGCTTCGCTTGCGGCGTGAGTATGCGATGATGACTTCACGCGATGAAGCAGCCGGAACTGGGACATCTTGAATCGACGATCATGGAGATTCTCTGGCGTCACGGAGAACTGAGCGTGAAGACACTGGCGGAGCATCTGGAGCGGCCGCTGGCGTACACGACGGTGATGACGACGCTGGACCGGCTTTACAAGAAGGGCTTGCTAGAAAGAAGGAAGCAGGATCGGGCATTCGTGTACTCGCCCAAACTGACATTCCGGGAATGGATCCTGCGGCGAGCGGGAGATTTTGTGAGGGCGCTGCGCAGCAAGGCGCCGGAAGAAGTGGTGGCATCGAGTCTGGTGGATGCGCTCGGCAAACATGACCATGCGCTGCTGGATGAATTGGAGCGGCAGATTCGGGAACGGCGCAAGCAGTTGCGGAGGGAGCAGCCATGACATCGGGCTATGTTCTGCGACTGGTGTTGCTGTGCCTGGGCAGTTTTTATATTGTCCACTTGCTGGCGGGGTTGTGTGCGCGCGTGGCACTGCCTGCGGCACTGCGGTGGGCACGGGGAATGCGTCCACGCCATGCGGCTGATGTATTGCTGGCGTTGCGACTGGCTCCGGCGGCGATGGCTGCGTTCGTTGTGGTGGCACTGTGCATTCCCAGCTATTTGCGGTTTGAACCGTATGTGGACGAGGAACGTATTGGTGTGTTTTTGTGGATGGCCGCGGTGATGGGCGTGGCAGTCACTGCGCAGGCACTGGGGCGGGCGGTGGTGGCAGTGTGGTCGACGCGGAAAGCGTCGACGCACGGGCCGGTGCTGCGATTGACGGGGATTCTGTCTCCTCAAGTAGTGGTTTCGCGCGATGTGCGGGCCGTGCTTTCCGAGGAACAATGGAGTACGGTGTTGCGTCATGAAGAGGCGCACCTGGTTTCTTTCGACAATCTGAAAAGACTTTTGATTCTGCTGGCTCCAGGGCTGACTCCGTTCGATTCGGGGTGGAGGCGGCTCGAGGAGGATTGGATAGAAGCATCCGAACGAGCGGCGGATGCGGCGGCAGTGGATGGCGATCCGGACCGGGCATTGGTGCTGGCTGAAGCGCTGGTGCGGCTGGCGCGTCACGGCCTGGAAGCGGGTGAGAGCCAAGTGGCTAGTTCGTTTGCTACTTCTCCAGAGCAGCTTCAGGTGCGGGTGCAGTGCCTGTTGGATGGACCGCCGAGAGTGGCGAACCGTTCGTGGATTCTACCAGCGTCCGGAGCTGTGCTGGCGATGTTGCTCACCTTTGCGCAGGCGTATCAGCAGCACGTCCATGAGTTGCTGGAGATGCTGGTGGATTAGCGGTTCTACGATCGCTGGTAGTAGTGCATGTAATCCCTTAGCCTGAACAAAGGTGATCATACTCCTTTTCCATTTGATGGCGATCTGCGCTTTGTCAGCTGTGGACGGCATTGTGCAGGATTCGGCCGGGAGCCCGGTGGCCGGGGCGCGCGTGACCATTCAGAACTCGTCGCAGGTGACGGTGGCCAGTACGATGACCAGCAACGACGGCAGGTTTGTGTTGCGAGAAGTGCCGCATGGCAGCTACGTGTTGACCAGCGAGAAGGCCGGGTTCGCGGAGCATCGCGCTGCGCTTGCCGTGCGGGAGGACGAGGCTGCACCGATCACAATCCGAATGCAGGTGGCGGCGGTACGGACGGAACTGACCGTGAATGCGGAGACCGGGCTTGTGAGCACGGTGGAGAGTGTTGCACAGCCGGTGACACTGATTTCCAAAGAACGGCTCTATGAGCGGGCCGTCCTGTTGAGTGACGCCGCGGATGGGCAGAGCGGAGTTCACCAGTTGCGAACAAGTCCGACGCTGGGTGCGATCTTCGTGCGTGGACTGACGGGAAAGAATGTGGCGGTGTTTCGGGATGGAGTGCGGTATACGACGTCGGCACAGCGGGGCGGCATCAGCACGTTTCTCAATCTGATCAATCCGGAGGGATTGGATAGCGTGGAGGTGCTGCGCGGGCCGAATAGTGCACAGTATGGATCGGATTCGCTGGGTGGCACGGTGGCCGTGAATTCGCGCAATGCGGCGTTGCTGGAGTCAGGCAGTGCGTGGCATGGACAGGCATCGACGTTTTACCAATCGGCTGCGAACGCCTTTGGCGCGAGCACTGGTGTGGATTACGCGGGGACTCGATTTGGGATGCACGCGGATGTGCTGGGGAGGCGCTCCAACACACTGCGAACGGGGAAGGGCCTGGATAGCCATGCGGCAGTGACGCGCTTTCTGGGATTGCCTTCCACTGTGTTTGGCGAACGATTGCCGGACACAGGGTTCACCAGCTATGGCGGAACGTTTCATGCACAGGTACGCGCCGGACGTAATTCGCAGTGGATTGGGCACTATGAGCGAAGCCAGCAGGATGGAGGGAAGCGTTACGATCAACTGCTGGGCGGCGACGGAAACTGGATCGCCGATTTGCGGAACCTGATGCTGGATTTCGGTTATCTGCGCTACCAGATGTTCGCGGCAGGGCCGTTTGATCAGATCTCGGTAACGGGGTCTTATAACGCGCAGCGGGAAGAGCGAGTGAACCAAGGTGGGCAGGGCAATCCGGCGGGAGCGGTTACTCATCAGTACGAGAAGACTCGCGTGGCGGGGGTACAATTTTTCCTGGCGCGGCGGTGGAAGCAAGTCGACTGGCTGCTGGGTGGGGAGGGATATCGAGAGGGAGTGACGGCACCTTCGTTCACGGCGAATCCGGTATCGGGGGCTGTGGCGATCGTGCGGCCGCGCATTCCGGATGGGGCGCGATACTGGCAACACGGATTGTATACTCAGGCGGCGTGGCAACCGTCTTCCGGAGATTGGGTGCGATTGAGCGGAGCGCTACGGTTCGGGGGAGCATCGTATCAATCGAAGAACGGGGGGACGCTTTCGCCGGCGGATTCGTTGTCGGCGAACGCATTGAGCGGACGGTTTGGGGCGGTGGTGCGGCCGGCGCAAGCGGTGGGTTTGTATGCAACATATAGCCGTGGATTCCGAGCGCCGAATATTACGGACCTGGGAACGCTTGGATTGCAGGGCAATGGCGTGTATGAAGCAGCGGTGGCGGATCTGGCTGGACGTGGCGCATTGATTGGGGACCGGGCGGATGACCGGGCCGTGTCTACGGGCTTGGCCGTGTCGCGCTTGAAGCCCGAGTATACGGACAATGTGGACTATGGTGTGCGTTTGCGGCATTCGCGATTGGAGGCGGATTTTGGCGGGTTCTGGATGCGGTTGGACAACACGATCATTTCGCAGACTCTGATTCTGCCCTCTGGGGCGGTGGGGCAGATGCTGGGGGAACAGGCAATCATCCGACAGTTGCCGACGGGTGCGGTATTTGTGGCGGCGGCGACTTCGCCGGTGCTGGTGCGCTCGAACTTTTCGGGAGCGCGGTTGCGCGGGTTTGAGCACACGCTGCGGGTGAAGGTTACGAACGCATGGAGCTTTGCAGAAAACGTGACGGCGATCCGGGCGGAAGATGCGCGCACGGGGTTGCCGCCGGATATCGAACCGGGAGTGCCTCCTTTGACGGTGAATCCGAGTTTGCAGTACCGGCCCGGGAGCCGGCGGTTCTGGTTTGAATTGTATGCGAGCATCGCGGGACGGCAGGACCGGCTTTCTTCACTAGCACTGTCAGACCGGCGCATTGGAAATCCGCGGTCGCGGGCCAATATCCAATCGTTCTTCAACAACGGGGCGCGGACACGGGGATTGGTGGCGAATGGGATTCTGACTTCCACTGGGGAGACTCTGGCGGCCGTGCAGAACCGAGTATTGGGAGCGGAGAATTCGGCTCCGCAATTCACGGCGATTCCGGGGTATGGATGGTTCGGAGTGCGCGGTGGATGGAGTTTGACGGAGCGCACAGACCTGTTCGCGGATTTCTCCAATATCGGCGACAAGAACTATCGTGGAATCGGATGGGGCGTGGATGGACCGGGGCGTGGCGTGATGGTGCGATTGCGGCACCGGTTTTAGGGCTACATGGCTTCTTTGGCGCCAGGAGGAAGTTTGCCGGCGAGACGCGGGTCGCCACCGGTTTCCTTGAGCATCTGCTCCATGCGTCCCTGGAGTCCATCGAGCAGTTTCACGAGTTCCGGATCTTTTAGACGGAAAACGGTACGCATGCGATCGTGGGATTGCATCATGGTTCCGGCGAGCAGATTGTTCATCTGATCCGGATCTTTGCGCATGTCGTAGAGTTCGTCGATGTCGAATAGGCCGTAGCTTTGAATGAGGCTGTATTCGGAGGTGCGGAGTCCGAGGATGGTGGGGGTATAGGGAAAGTCGCGCTCCCACTCGTATTCGTAGAGAAAATCGGTGCGCCAGCTTGGGGCCTGATTGCGGAGGACAGGAAGCAGTGAACGGCCGTGCGTAGGCGGAGGCTTGAGGCCGGCGGCTTCGAGGAAGGTGGGCATGATGTCGTTGTTGAGGGCGTATTGCGTGCGGCGGCCGGGGCCGAACATGTCGGGGCAGTGCATCAGCATGGGGACGCGAATCGACGATTCGTACATGGCTCGTTTGTCGATGAGGCCGTGTTCGCCCCACATGTAGCCGTTGTCGCCCATGTAAACGACTAGGGTGTCATTGAGAATGCCTTTGCGTTCCAGAGTGTCGAGGATGCGGCCGGTGCTTTCGTCAATGGCAGAGAGGGATCGGCAGTAGCCCATGTAGAGATCTTCGAGTGGGGCGAGATGGCCGATGGCTCCATCGACACCGTGACGGGTGAAGCGGCGGCGGCGAACCCAGTCGGGCTTGGCGGCGTACCAGTCATCGCGATACCACATGGACTTGGCGCGCGGCATGCGCTCGTTCTTGTATTGGTCGCGGTGGCGAGGCGCGGGCTCGAAGGGGGAGTGCACGGCCTTGTGGGACAGATACAACATGAACGGGCCGTTTTGTTGCGAGATGAAACGCTCGGCTTCGTCGGTGAGGATGTCAGTGATGTAGCCGTTGCGTTGCTCCTGCTTGCCGTTGACGTTGAGTTTGGGATTGAAATATTCGCCCTGGCCATAGAAGCTGAACCAGTGATCGAAGCCAGGGCGGGGAGCGTCGGAGGCTCCGCCCATGTGCCATTTGCCGAGGAATCCGGTCTTGTAGCCCGCCTTTTGCAGGAGCTGCGGGAAGGTGGCGTGACGGGAATCGAGTTCGGTGAAGTTGTCCTGGATCTTGTGAGTGTGGGGATAGAGTCCGGTGAGGATGGAGGCACGGCTGGGCGAGCACAGCGATGAAGTAACGAAGGCGTTTTCGAAGAGAACGCCGCCGCGGGCGATGCGATCGATGCCCGGCGTCTTGACCCAAGGGTGACCGGCGCAGCCCATGATGTCGTAGCGGTGATCGTCGGTGAGGATGAAGACGATGTTGCGGCGACGATTCTGAGCAGAGAGCAGGCCGGGCATGGCCGCGGTTGCCGCGGACCGGAGCAATTGGCGACGAGTGATTGCGGGCATCCGTACGATTGTACGTTTTCAGCGGCGGGGAATGGAGTAGGCATGGGCGATGCTTCCATCTTTGGTAAGGACGTATTCGACGCCGGCCTTCTGTGCGGTCACACGCACGCGGAGATGGCCGGAGGCTCCGAGGACAGTGCCGGTAGTGTAACCGTATTCCTGCGCGTTCCGAGGCGAGCCGGCACGGGGATTGCCGGGCTGGGGTACGAGCTGGTAGACAATGCCGTCGAGTTCCTCGCGGGCGTAGATGTGGTCGTGCCCATGGAACACAGCGGACACATGATGTTTGGCGAGCAGTTGATGGATGGGCATTTCCCAACCTGGGCGATGCTGGCGGAATCCGTCGGAATCGTCATCGTTGCGGCCTCCCCATTCGTTATAGCGGGCAGCGGAAATCCCGCCACGTATGGGCTGCCCTTTTGCGCCAACGGGATGGTGAAGAAAGATGAACTTGTGCGCCGCGGTGGAGTTTGCCAATGTCTTGCCGAGCCATTGATATTGGGCATCGCCGAGAGTCCAATGCCAATTGTCCTGCCGGCCACGGCCAGTGGTTGGCCAAAACGGGTCGAGGGCAATGAAGAGGGCGTCGCCCCATTGCCAGGCGTAGTAATTTTCGAGTGGACCGAGAACCGCGTCGCCGGCCGGGTTGCCGGAGTAGAAAGAATTGGGCCGAGGGTTGGGGAAGTAGCGTTTGCGGAGTTGGAGGGACCACGCGGCCATGCTGCCGTCTGTGCCATCGTGGCGCGCACCGCCTTCCCCGTCGTGGTTTCCAAGAACCAGGAACAGTGGTGCGGAGTGGCAAAGAAGGCCGAAGTAGTAGCGTTGGGCAATGTATTGCGGAAGGGCTTGGTGGAAATCGGTGCGGCGCTTGTCGACCATGAAGGTGTCACCGAGATCGATGAGGAAATCGGGATTGGAGGCTCTCATCAGAGCAAGGGCACTTTCGTAGGCTTGGGGGCTGACGTTGGCATCGAGATGGGAATCAGCCTGGATGACGAAGGTGAATTCGGCGCCGGGTTTGCGTTGGGTGTGGAAGGAGTACTCGGGAGAGGATTCAAAGGTTGCCGCGCCGGGAGCACGATAGCGCAGGCGATAGCTGTATCGGGTGTCAGGCTGGAGACCGCCGATGGGAATGGTGACAGGCTCACCGCTGACGATACGGTGCATAGCGGATTTCCGGTCGCCGTATTCGATGTAGGCATCGAGTTGTTGAGAGGCAAGGATGGTGACGGCAACGGAAGTCGCGGTGGGGCGATGGAGGGTGATGTCGTACACATGGGCGGGCACGACCGTGTGGAAGACTTCGTTCTCGCTACTCGGGCGGCGGTTCTGTTGCGCGGTGAGAAGCAATGCGGTGGTGAGGAAGAGAACGGGGCGTTTCATTGCGCCCTCGGGCTCACCGTGTAGGAAAAAGCGACCTCGCCGTCCTTGTGTTGGGGAGTTTCATCTTTCGCTAGCCAGGCCCGGATGTAGTCGACCTTGGCCTGCTGCGGGCTCACGGTCACACGCAGGTAGCCGGCGTTGGGAAGGATGTCGCCGGAGCGATAGGCCTCCTTGTTGAACGTGTCGTAGGTGGAGTCAGCGGGGTTGGGCGTTTCCTGATAGATGACACCGTCTTTTGCCTGGCGTGCGAACAGGTGATCGTGCCCCTGGAAAAAGATGGTGACACCGTGCTTCACGAACAACTGGTGGACGGGCATGGCCCAACCGGGGCGGCGTTTGTCGAATTCCCATTCGCCGTTGCGGCTCTTGCCGCCCCACTCGTAGAGATCCGCGAGTTCGACGGCCCCGCGCCCCGTGCCGAGGACATGGTGCGCAAAAACGAATTTGTACTTGGCTTTGCTTCGTTCGAGAGTGTTCTTGAGCCACTGGTATTGCGCGTCGCCCATCGTGGTGGCCCAACCGTCGCCGCGACGGCCGCCTTTGCGATCGCGGTTCCCGTCTTTGCTCTGTTTGCCACCGATTCCGGAGTCGATTTGGACGGGGGAATGCCAGTAGGGATCGATGGTGACAAACAGGGCGTCGCCCCATTGCCAGGCGTAGTAGTCGCGGGGGAGGCCGACGAATTCGATGGGATCCTGGTTGCCGGTGTAGAAAGAATCGGGGGCCGGAAGCGGGAACCAAAGGAGACGGGATTTTCCAACGATGACGGGCACGCTATCTTCCTTGCCGGTGAGAAGATGGCGCGCGGCCTGTTCATGATTGCCGTTGACGAGGTAGAGAGCTGTGGATGAGGCCATTCGGCCGAGGAAGTTCCGCTGGTTCCTGTAAAGCTCACCGACGGTTTGGAGATTGAGGTTGTCCTGGTTGTAGAGGTGTTCGACGCTGAAATCGTCGCCCAGCGTGAGGTAGAAATCCGGCCGGTGTTTGCGCACATGGTCCATGGTGCGGAGGTAAAGATCGGGGTGATACATGCGGTTGAGGCGTTCGGGGTGGGAGTCGCCTTGGACGCCGAAGACGAAGGTGCTGCCGGACGCGCGCTGGGTATGGAAGGTCTGTTCCTCGCCGGGGCGGAAGGTTGATTGGTTTCTGCCGCGGGTGAGGAGCCGGTAGAAGTAGCGGGTATTGGGTTCGAGCTGGCCAAGCAGGAACTCAACGGGCTTATCGGGTGTTGCTTGCAAGACGCTGGTCTTGCTGGCGAGGGCCGTGGCACGTGTGCCGGATTCGATGAAGGCGTCGACCGCTTCGGGAACGAGGACGCTGACGGTGATGGAACTGGAGGTGGGACGCCCAAGGATGACCGACAGATCGCGAGCGGCCGTGAAGTCACGGGGTCGCTGGCGTTGGGCTACAGACAAGCCAACCAGGAGAAACACGAGCAAGATCGCGAAACGTTTCATCGGGTGTATCTCAACCCAGGAGAACCGAAAAAGTTTCGGTTAGGCTTTGACTTTGTCGTAATCGAAGGGTTCGTTCACGAGGTGAAGGTAGGGCTCGCCGTCTTTCTGGAGATAGTATGTCTTGAGCGGGGTGCGCTCAAAATCGGAGAGTTTGCGGGCAACCGGTTTGCCGTCGACCCACTCGTAGATGGGCACTTCCCAGGGATTGAAGGTGGACAGCAGTCCACGCTCTTTGGCGATGCGGAAGAGATTGACGTTGCCGGGCTCATGGCCGCCAAGATACATGCCGATCATGTCGAGGCGCAGTTTATCTTTGCCGAACATGACGAGGTTGGTGAGATAATCCGTGCCGACGCCGAAGCCGTCGCCGTCGCGGCCGTAGATGCCTTCGATGATGGCGAGGCCTGTTTTCAAGGTTTGGGCGTTGTCGCAGGTTTTGTGAGCCCAGAGTTCCTGATGGACCGGGCTGAGTTGAGCAGGGCTGTCGTAGCGCGCGTAGCCGAGTTTCCTGTGGTTCTCGAAATAGCGATTGGCGCGGCGTTCCACTTCGTTGTGGATGTCCTGCTTCATGAAGTCGGGGACGCCGGTGACCATGCGCCACCCGGAGCAGAAGCGGACGTAGGGCTTCACGACAAGGCCCTGTTCGTTCTTGGTGGAGAGGGTCATGCACATGCCGTGCGATTTCCACTTGGCGATATTGAGGAGCCAGGTATCGGGCTCATTGACCGGGGCGTAGTGCGGGATGCGGGTGTAGATGACTGGATCTGGGACTTTAGTCCAGGTCATTTCGTAGTTGTCGGCGAAGTTGCGGGCGCGGCGTTCGGGCTCATTCATTTCGACGCCGTGGCGGTCATTGATATCGGAGAGACCGCGGTAATTCCAGGAATGGAAGTTGTTGGCTTCGAGGAAGTGCATCTTGCGAATGCCGAGTTCCTTGAGACCCATGATGATGCCTTCGTAGAACTGCGGATCCGTACCAGTGCCCCAATTCTCTTCGTGCGGGCGGTGATTGCGCACGCTGGTGAAATTGGGTTTGAGGATGACGCGATGGGAAACAGGAATGCCGCCTGGACCTTCCGTGGGCACGAAGACCTCACGGGCAAAAGCGACGCCTTCGCGCAGCTTCGCGGCCTCGTCCATCTTTTGCGGCACCTTGGTGCGTTTGATGAAGATGGCTTTGGGGTTGGCTTCCACAAACGGATGCACGGCGAAATGTGCTTTGGGGATGCGCGGAGCGGGCATGGCCAGCCCGTCCAAACCGGTGAATGCCGCAGTGGCGGCTCCCAGAAAATGCCGTCGCGAAAGTTCCATAGCTCGCTCCTATCTTATCTGGATCTTACCTGAGAAAGCGGACTGCCGCCACGACGGCCAGGGTTGGGAGGAAGACTTCGGTCATGGTGCCGCGCTTGTAGATCTTGAGGTTGACTGGTTCGGATTCGGGGCGCAGCAGGGTTGCTTTGGAGAAGAGGCCCTGCACGCGGACTTGCACTTCCTGATCGACGCGGGAGCCGTAGTTGAGTGTGATCAGCAAGGTTTCGTTTGCGGATGTGCCTTCGGTGGCGAGGGGAATCGCGGCACCGGCGTTCCAGATGCGAGCGGCACGACGGCGATAGTTGGCGACATCAATGACGTCGAGGGCATACTCGCTGGGGTCGAGGACGGGCTCGCGGTAGCCGAGGATTTGACCTTTGCCGAGGGCGTAGAAATCGCGATCCTGTTCGGGCTTGACCTTCTTCCAGGAGGGATCGGGTTTGGCGTCGGTGATCAATGTGGCGCCAGCGCGGGCATGATCGAGGAGTGCGGCGGGGAGTTCCTTTAAACCGGCGGCGGAAACGACGAGGATGTGTTGTGCGTCGGGGCGAGGAAGGCGATCCGGGGTGGCGATTCGCGGTGTACCGCCGCGGCGGAAGAGCATGTTGGCGAACTCTTCGGTTTCATCGCTGCCGTTGTGGACGGAAGTGATGATGGGGACAGGCGGCTTGCCAAACAAGGCGGCGTTGTCCTCGAGCCATTTGGCGGTGCGGGCGAGAGATTTCCAGGCGGCGAGGGCCTTGGCATCATTCGCCTTGAGTGCGTCTTTGAAACGCTGGTCGGGATTGAGGACTGCGTTCCCGCCATTGGCGCGGGCTTCGGCGAGCGCCAATTCGAGGGACTCAAAGGCAACCACCTGGCCTTCACTGAGTCCGGCCTTGGCGTCGGGTTTGACGTCGAGTAAGGCGGGCTGGTTGGGATGGGCCGCACGGTGGCATTGGATGCGGAAGCCATTGGCATTGACCCAAGGTTCGCGGCTGGCGCTGGCAACTTCGTCGGCATCGCGCTTGGCATTGCCGGTGCGGTTGACACCGGGCCACAGACCGCCTTCGATTCGTTTGGGAAGTTCGGCTTCGTTCTTAACGATTGCGACGTTGGGGCTGAGTGCGCGCAACAGATCCGGCGGGGGATCTCCGTCGCCCCAGCGGATGATGAGAGACCGGACGGGATCGAGTGCCATATCGGTTATACTCATGATGCTATGACATCCATGCTTCGCGCAAAGAGACTCCTTCCCTCAACTTTGCTTTTCGTTTCGTCGCTTTATGGGGCCACTATTCCGCCAGCGGCCGAGCAGATTGCAGGGGCGGTACAGGCCGCGCCCAAGGATCGCCGTGACGGCGCGGAGGTGTTGGGCTTTTCCCCTGAGGGGAAGCTGGTGACATTGCGGAAGGGGACGAACGATCTGGTGTGCCTGGCGGATAACCCCAACCTGGAAAATTTTGAGGTGGACTGTTACCACAAGGATCTGGAACCGTTCATGGCGCGCGGGCGTGAACTGGCGGCGCAGGGAGTGAAGGGGATGGATCGTCACAAGATGCGCTGGAAGGAAGTGGATGATGGGAAGTTGGCGATTCCGAAGCAGCCCCGCATGCTGTATGTGCTTACGGGGAAGAGTTTCGACGCGGCGACGGGCACAGTGGCGGAAGCGTACTTGCGCTGGGTGGTGTATGTGCCGTACGCGACACCGGAATCGACGGGTTTGTCGACGAAGTCGAGCAACGAGCCTTGGCTGATGTATCCCGGCACGGCTGGGGCACACATCATGATCAGTCCGCCAAAGAAATAACCACTCCCTTACGGTCGTGGCTCAGAAACGTGGGTGATCAGCGGAGTATTTCTTCGAGCACACGGCCATCGGCGCCTTCGAATTTGACGCCGAGGAGTTTGGCGATGGTAGGTGCGATATCGATGTTGCGGACACGCGGTGTTGTGGCCCCTGGTTTAATTCCGTAGCCCCAGGCAAGGAAGATGGCGTCGAGATCCGGATCGGTGGAAACGTAGCCGTGTGCGCCACCCTGGCTGGGACGGGAGACGACGGCTCCGCCGTTAGTGCCACCGCTGAAGGAATAGCCGGCCTTGGCTGCCAGGAATAGTTGCGACATCTGTGGGTTGTTCGCGGGATCGGGCAAACCGTATTTGGCGTACTGCTGCGGTGTGATGATTTCGGCGACGCCTTCGGCACCTTCGAACACTTTGCGAACCGCGGGGATGTCGCCTGCGTTGTGGACATAGACGAGCGCTGAGCCGCCTTCGGGGAGCACGTAGGCTTTCTGATCGAGGCCAGCGGCGGCGAGCATGGCATTGCCTTGGATGGTCTTGGTGTAGGCTTTGAATCCGTGGTCGGAGGCGATGAGGATGGTGGCGCGTTTCTCGTAGCCGGCGGCGCGGATCGCATCGACGAGGCGGGCGACACACTGGTCGAGAAAAGCGATGGCGGTTTGTCCGGCGAGTGTGCGAGGGCCGTAGGAGTGATGGCCACTGTCGAGGCTGAGCAAGTGAAACAGCATCAGATTGGGCTTGTGGCTGCGGATGATGTGGACTCCGGCGTCGGTCCAGATCTGATCGCGCCAGAGGATGTTGCCTTTGCTGAACTGCTGGACGTCTTCGGTCTTCACCAACCCGGCAGCGATCATCTCTTTCTCGATCTTGCCCTGTGGATCAGGAACTTCAGGGAAAGGGAATGTGATGGTGGGGGCTTTGTGGATGGCTACCCAATCCACTTGCGCGGTGGTGAGCCCGGCTTTGTGGACTGCGTCGTAGACGGTGGGCACGTGCACCATCTTGTCCTTCTCGATCCAGGGTTCGACTTTGATGGGGGGTTGCGCATTGGTGCGCACGATGGAGCCGTTGGCGAGGACGCCGTGTTTGGCGGGTTCGACTCCGGTAATCATGGCGGTGTGATTGGGCCAGGTGACTGTGGGGTTGACCGTGGTCATGGCCTTGGCGAGCGCGCCTTCGCGGGCCAGTTTGCGCAAGGTGGGGATGGGCAGTTTCGGGTCATCCAAGGCGTAGGCGGGAAAACCGTCCAGGCTGATGAGGATGACCATGCGCTGCTTAGGCGATTGGGCAAACACGGCAGTGGCGAGAAAGATGGCGACAAGGGCTCTGAACATAGAAACCTCTATTGTCGCCGATGCGGTTCATGGATTCGTGGTGGATTGCCGGACGTTCCAGGTGAAGTTCGGACCTGGGGGCAATTCGTCGAAGTACGCTTTCATGGCCGCATCGAGGATGTGGTGCTCCGGCAATGATCCATCTATGTCGGTGAAGCCATATTCGCGGGAGAGGTCCCAGGTGGAGAAGATGCCGCCGCTTTTGGAAGCGATGTTGGGATCGGCGGCGAGTGCCGCCACAGCGCGCCCGGTGAAGCAAGGCGTTTCCGAGCCCTGCCAGCCGAACTTGCGCGGTTCGTCGTTGCGGAGCGCATCCCGCCAATTTTGTTCCGTGACACCGAAGTGTTCGAGGATGGCTTCGGTGCGCATGAATCCGGGAGCAACGCAGATGGCGGAAATGCCGTCTGGTTTGAGATCGCAGGCGAGGGTGTGAGAAAGGCGCTTGAGGGCGATCTCCATGAAGTCCAGATAGAAATGGCTGTGATAGGGAAGATGGGCATGTTCGACCAGTTCCACGAGAAGTCCGGAACGATTGGGCCGCATCAGTTGTACGGCATGCCAGGCAGTGGTGACATGCGACCAGATCCAGCTATCGAAGAAGTCACGGCATCGCGATGACGGCTGGGTTGCAAATGTGCCGGTGAGGAGATGGATGGGTTCGCCGGTGAGCACGTTGACGAGCAGATCGAGTTTCTGGTGATCAGCTGCGATCTTTTGAGCTACGGCGGCGACATCGGATTCAACGTTGTGATCCGCGCGGAAGGCGATTCCCTGCCCTCCCGCGGCGGTGACGAGTTCCGCAGTCTCTTCGATGGTTTCGGGGCGACCGGCATAGTGATGATTGGAGGTGTTTGGCTGGGTGTGGCTGCTGCGGCCAGAGCAGTAGACAGTGGCGCCTGCTTCGCCGAGCATCCTGGCAATACCGCGGCCGGCTCCGCGTGTGGCACCTGCGACCCAAGCAACTTTTCCTGCGAGTGGCTTCATGAATGCAGATTAACCGGGCATTCCTGACAACTGTTGTCATGTTGATCTGTTAAATGTGTTTTATGCGTGCTGATCGACTGGTATCCATACTGTTGCTGCTGCAAGGGAACCGGCGGATGACCGCGGGAGAACTGGCGCGGCGGCTGGAGGTGTCGGAACGCACGATCCTGCGTGACATGGATGCACTGACGTTAAGCGGGGTTCCAGTGATGGCGGAGCGCGGCACAGGTGGCGGGTGGAGCCTGTCGTCGCCGTTTCAAACTAAGTTGAACGGGTTGACTCCGGCGGAGTTGCAGTCCTTGTTTGTGGCACGGCCACCGCGCTTGCTGGCGGAACTGGGTTTGGGTGAAGCTGCCACTGGGGCATGGTTGAAGCTGCAGGCTGCACTGCCGGGTGACATGCGGGAACAGGCGGAGTTTGTGCGGCAACGGATCCTGTTCGATTCACGAGGATGGAAGAGTTCGACGGAGCCGGACGCGTGCCTGGGGGTTGTGCTGGACGCGTTGTGGCGTGGGCGGCAATTGCGGTTTCATTATGAACGGCTACTGGGTGAGGCAGGCGAGCGGAGAGTGCACCCACTGGGGCTGGTGGCGCGCAATCACACGTGGTACCTGATTGCCGGCACAGAGGGGGAGTTCCGCACCTATCGCGTGTCGCGGATGCGCGAGGCGTGTGTGTTGGAACAGCCGGCAGAACGGCCGGATTCGTTTGACCTGGCGGAATATTGGGAACGGTCAGCAAAGGAGTTTCGCGAGCAGCTTCCACGGTATTACGCCACTTTTTGTGTGGCGCCTTCGGTGATGCACTGGGTGCGATATCGGGGGTGGCGACTGGAAGAGGAACGGGCAGAGGGCAAGCAGGTGCGGATCCGGATGCGGTTTGATGCGATGGTGGAAGCCGTTCAGTTTGCGTTGAGCTTCGGCGCTGACCTGGTGGTGCAGGAGCCGCTCGAGTTGCGCGATGCGGTACTGGCAGCCGCGCGGGCAATTGTGAATGTGTACCAAGAGGGCGGCGGCATCGTGCCAGAATAGAATTTTGTTTCAAACACCTGCCGGCAATCACGTTTTCGACATACCGTTCTTTGTTCTGGAGTGCGCGGGGGCGGTTGTGTTTATCCTCGCGGTGGCTAAGCCCACCGTGGTTGCGCATTGGGTGGTGCGATGGTTGTCCGTAATACTGATTGTGGTATTGCCCTTAGCGTGGGCGACCTTGTTTCCACAGGGGAGTGGCGTGGAAGGGGCGGCTCGCTTGATTCTGGCGGTGCCGCTAGTGGCCACGAACATCATGCTTGCCTTCGCAGCGTTTCTGCGAACGCGGAAACGGTAACCTTGTCCTATGAAGTGGACGCTGCTGTGGCTTGTTTCGACGATGTGGGCGCAGCCGTTCGAAGCTGTGGTGCGGCGGCTGGCAGGCAATCAGACGCAGGCGTTCGTGGTTCGCCGGGACGGGCGCATGGTGCGGGAGTGGTATGCCGAAGGTGTCACCGCGGACAAGAGACAAGGCACCGCATCGCTGGCGAAAGCGCTGATTGGGGGAAACTCGCTGATGCTGGCGATGGAGCAAAGGGGGATCCGCCCGGATGATTTGGCGGCGAAGTTCATCCCTCAGTGGCGAGCGGACGGGCAACGTTCGAAGATCACGATACGGCATCTGGCCACGCACACGTCTGGGATCCAGGATGCGAACGAAGATGGAGTACCGCACGAGAAACTGCCGGGATGGATGGGGGAGTTCTGGCGACGAACGCCGAGTCCATTCTCGCTGGCGTTGCAGGCGCCGGTGTTGTTTGAGCCGGGCACGGCGAACCACTACAGCAATCCGGGGATGGCGATGCTGGCGTATGCGGTTGCAGCCAGCCATGGAAAAGATCAGAAGGAGATTCTGCGATCGCGCGTGATGCAGCCGTTGGGAATTGCGGATAGCGAGTGGTCACTCGGGTACGGCCAAACATTCTCAGATGGAGGACTGACGCTGTACGCGAATTGGGGTGGGGCTACGTTTACACCGCGTGCGGCGGCGGCGATTGGTGAATGGATGATGCATCGCGGAGGCGAGGCGAAGCGGATGGTGCAGTATGCGGGGATGCCGCTGCCCGATCGAGTGAAGGACAAGTACGCGCCTGGTTCCGGCCTTTGCTGGTACACGAATTTCGACGGGGTATGGCCGAAGGTGCCGCGGGATGCGTTCGCGGGCGCCGGCGCCGGGCATGAAGTGCTGCTGGTGATTCCGAGTTTGAAACTGGTTGCCATTCGCAACGGACGCGCGCTGAACAACAAGCCGTTCTGGACGGCAGTGTATGAAGATTTCTTTTCGCCGCTGATGGATGAGATCACACCGTATCCGCAAAGCGAAGTGATGCGGGCAATCGAATTTGCCCCGGTGGAGACGATTACCCGGAAAGCGATCGACAGCGACAACTGGCCTCTGACGTGGGGTGACGACAACGCGCTCTATACGTCGTACGGGGATGGCAAGGGGTTTGAGCCGGGAGTGGAGTCGAAACTCAGCATGGGGTTTGCGCGCATTACGGGAAGCCCACTCGTGTATGAGGCGGAGAACATCCGATCGGAATCGGGGGAACGGAAGGGCGACGGGGCGAAAGGGCTGAAATCGAGTGGCCTGTTGATGGTGGATGGTGTGTTGTACATGTGGGTGCGCAATGCCGGGAATGCCGAACTTTGGTCGAGCGCGGACCGGGCGCGGACTTGGAAGCAGCATTTCCGCTGGAGCGAATCATTCGGTTCTCCGGTGTTTTTGAACTTCAGCAAGAACTATGCGGGTGCACGGGACAACTATGTGTATGTGTATTCGCAGGATGGGCCGAGCGCGTACAAGCCGGACGATGGAGTGCTGCTGGCGCGTGTTCCGAGAGAGCGTGTCACAGAGCAGAGTGCCTACGAATTTTACGCCGGACCGGGAAGATGGACCCACGAGATTGCGAAACGGGAAGCGGTGTTTCGATTTCCGGGGCACTGCGAACGGACTGATGCGGTGTATCACCCGGGTTTGAAGCGCTACCTGTTGATTGTGTCGTACGGACACGATGGCGGATGGGGTATCTTTGACGCACCCGAGCCGTGGGGTCCGTGGACAACGGCTTTCCACACACCGCAATGGGATTTGGGAAAAACTCATGGGTACCGGTTGCCCTCAAAGTGGTTCCAAGGTTCGAGCATGTATCTTGTTTTTTCGGGAGTGAATGGCAAGGGCCTGCACTACGATGCGTTTTGCGTGCGGCGGATGCGTGTTGTATCGGAGTAACGTCGCCGATAATAGAGGAAGTGTCTCCATACGGTGAAGAACTGGCGGCTATCGTCGCGGAGCTGAATCGTTCCGCGCCATCGGGGGGACGTGTTGCGCCAGCGCGCACTTCGTCTCTGGATGCGCTGCTGGAACTGGCGGCGCGAAACCATGCGACGGATCTGCTACTAGTGGCGGGCGCTGGGGTCACGATGCGGATTCAAGGGGATTTGACTCCTTCTTCGGGACCGGTGCTGGATGGAGAGGCGATCCGCAGCCTGCTTAGTGGATTGATGGACGCTTCACAAGCGCAGCGGCTGCAGAAAGAACGGTCATTGGATCTGGCATTCGCGCGGGATGGGGTGGGGCGGATCCGGTGCAACATCCATTACCAGAGAGGAACGCTGGCGGCTGCCTTGCGGATTCTGCCTTCTTCGATTCCAACGATTGAGTCGTTGCATCTACCGCCGGCGCTGGCTCGGTTGGCGGAAGCACGGCAGGGCTTGATATTGGTGACGGGCGCATCGGGGTGCGGCAAATCTTCCACGCTGGCGGCGCTGATGGGACGTATCAATGCACAGCGACGCTGTCACATTGTGGCGATCGAAGATCCGATTGAGTATCATCATGCCAATCAGCGGTCAATTGTGGAGCAGATGGAGATCGGGCTGGATGCGACTGACTTCGCATCGGCCCTGCGCAGTATTCTGCGACAGAACCCGGATGTCATTCTGGTGGGCGAGATGCGAGATACGGAGACCATCGCGGCGGCGCTATCGGCTGCGGAAACCGGACATCTGGTGTTATCGACGCTTCATACGAATGACGCTCCGCAGGCCGTGGCGCGGATTCTGGACTCCTTCCCGGCAGCGCAGCAACAACAGATCCGGCAACAGATCTCGCTGTCATTGACGGCAGTGATCTCGCAGCAACTGGTTCCGTCGGTGACAGGCTTGAATCGCTATCCGGCGGTGGAAACGATGATGGGCACGGGTGCGATCCGGAATCTGATCCGGAAGGGAGAAGAGCACCAGTTGCTGACGCAGATGTCGATTGGACGGGCGGAAGGAATGATGACGATGGAGCAGTCGCTGGCGGAACTGGTGCGCTCCGCGCGGATCTCGCGGGAGGTGGCGCAGGCGCATTGTTTCCGGCCGAAGGATCTGCAGCGCTACCTCGAGATGTGACCATGGCGATGACTCCGGAGCGGTGGCAGAGGATTGATGCGATTTTCAATGAGGCGGCGGATCTGCCGGCGGCGGAGCGCGATGCATACATCCGTGCGGCAGCGGACGGCGATGAAGAGATAGTCCGCGAAGTGCAGGGTCTGTTGCAGGCAGACGCCACGCAAGGACTGAACCTGGATGCGATCGTTTCGGATGCCGTGGAGCGGGCCGATCAACAACATCATGCGGGGGATCTTGGGCTAACGCTCGGGTCATACAAACTGATCGAATTGCTGGGGTCCGGCGGCATGGGGTCGGTGTACAAGGCGGTGCGGGAAGATCAGACCTTCACGCAGGCTGTCGCCATCAAGCTGGTGCGACGCGGCATGGATTCGGACTTCATCCTGTCGCGTTTCCGGCAGGAACGGCAGATATTGGGGAATCTGAATCATCCGAACATCGCACGGATTCTGGATGCAGGCAGCGCTCCCGATGGACGTCCGTACTTTGTGATGGAGTTTGTGGAAGGGTTGCCGCTGCTGAAGCACTGCGAAGAAGGCGGGCTGAGCATTGCAGAACGCCTGCAGTTGTTTTTGCCGATTTGCGCAGCGGTGCAACATGCGCATCAGAAGCTGATCATCCATCGCGACCTGAAGCCCTCGAACATTCTGGTGACGAAGGATGGAGTGCCGAAGTTGCTGGACTTTGGCATTGCGAAGATTCTCACCCCGGGCGATGCCACGGGTGAAGTGATGACGCAAACCACATCGCGCATGATGACGCCGGATTATGCGAGCCCGGAGCAGGTGATGGGCCGCGAGTTGACCACGGCAACCGATGTGTATTCCATGGGGGCGCTGCTGTATGTTCTGCTCTCCGGCGAAAAGCCTTACCGCATTGCGGGCAAGAGCCTTTCGGAAATGGAAGCTGCCGTGTGCAATGTGGATCCGAAGCGTCCGAGCGTGGGGGCAGCGAACGGAAAGGTGCGGAAGGAACTGGCAGGCGATCTAGACAACATCGTGCTGCATGCAATGAGCAAAGAGCCGGAGCGGCGGTATGCGTCGCCGGAGCACTTCGCTGCGGATATCCGCAACTATCTGGAAGGACGGCCTGTGTCGGCGCGGGAGATCACGTTCCTGTATCGCGCGGGCAAAGTGGTGCGGCGGAACAAAGCGGCCAGCGTTGCCGCAGCATTGCTGGTGGTGAGCCTGATCGGTGGAGTGTTCTCCACGTATTATCAAATGCGCCGCGCGGAACGGCGATTCAGCCAGGTGCGGAAACTGGCGAACACATTTCTTTTTGATTTCTACGAGTCCATTGAGAAGGTGCCGGGGACAGTAGAATCGCGGGCACTGATTCTGCGCACGGCGCGAGAGTATCTGGACAGCCTGGCGATGGAGGCTCGAGGTGATGAGTCTCTTTCGATGGAGTTGGCGCAGGCTTATCTACGGCTGGGGGATGTTGAGGGCGGTGTGATGAGCGGGAATCTGGGGAACACGCAATTGGCGCTCAGCCATTTCCGCAAGGCGCGGGCGCTAGTAGAGCCGTTGGTAAAGAATCCGCGAACGGCCTCATTGTTGGCTACGGTGTACCGGCGACTGGGGGACGCGGACAACTACACGAGCAATCTGCTGGGCGCAGAGACGAATTACAGGAAGGCAATCGAGATTCTCAAGGCACACGGTGGAAAGGATTCGGAGTCGCTGACACTTCTGGGGAACCTGCATCTCAACGTCGCCCGAATCCATACGCGAATGCTGCAATCCAAGCAAGCATTGGAGAATACACGGCAGGCGGCGGGAATCTACGAGAGGCTTCTGGCAAAAGAGCCCGGAAAGCCGGAGATACGAAATTCTCTGGCGACGGCCTATGGGACTTTAGGAATCACTGCCTACCGCAGCTCGCAGTTGGAACAGGCACTGGAAATGCATAAGAAGGCGATCGCGCTACGGGAACAACTGGTGCGTGACAATCCAAATTCCGCCGAGTTCCGCCGGGATCTGGCGATCGCTTACTCCAATGCGGCGGATGTGGTGGGCAGCCCCAGTGGACCGAGTCTGGGCGATCGGGCAGCAGCGCTGGAGTTGTGCCGCAAGATGGCCGCGCTGACGCAGAGCAATCTGACGGCAGACCCGGCGGACCGGCGAGCGTTGTTCGACCATGCGATGTCGCTGATGCGGTTGGGGAATCTGCTTTCGGGGGCCGAGGCGTTGGGAACGATGGAGGAATCGCTGCGGATGTTTGAGCGCATGACGGCAACCGACCCAAAGAACAGGCGGATTCAAGGCATGATGGCCTTTTTGCATCAGCAAATGGGCAAGTTGCAGGAATCGAGCAACCGGACGGCAGCGTTGGGACATCTGGAGAAAGCAGCGGCGATCAGTTCCGCGGCCAGTGATAAGGATTGGAACGATTTCGATCAAATTGTCTCTTATCTTTCGGCACACCGGCTGTTGGCGGCCTTTTTGGCTAGATCAGGCCAGTGCAGCAAGGCCGATGAAATGTTTCGAGCGCTACTCGAAAAGGAGCCCATCTTTGTGGCGAAAGCACCGGCAGCGATTCGCGCCCTCAGCATCAAGCCGGATTTACTGAAAGCGCGTGCGGAGGCGTTTGCCACATGTGGGGATCATGCGGCGGCACGCGAGTCGTACGCGGGCAGTGTAAAGGCATGGCAGGCACTGGAGTCGCACAAGGATTTCGGGAAGGTGCATGAAGGGGCGTTGCGTGCCGCGATGGAAGCGCTGCGAAAGGAACAGAAATGACGCGAAGGGACCTGGTGGTGCTGGCTGCATCGGCTGCGGCGCCATTGCCGGCGGTGGAAACGCAGACGTGCGACGTGCTTGTCTATGGGTCTACTCCAGGAGGTGTGGCTGCGGCTGTGGAGGCGGCACGGCGGGGCCTACGGACAGTGCTGGCTTGTCCGAAGCGGCATCTGGGCGGTATGGCAGCCAGTGGACTTTCCACGACGGACGCCGTGCGCACGGAGATTTTCGGCGGCATTGTGGCTGAGTTCATTGCGAAGGTGAAGCAGCATTATGTTACGTCTCTGCAGGATCAACCGGAGGAATTGCAACTGACGCGGGATGGATGGTTCTATGAGCCTTCCGTGGCAGAGATGGTTTTCACGGGGCTGGTGCGCGCGGAGGAGAAGATGCTGCGGTGGCTGCCCCAGCATCATCTGGTGAAAGCGGAGATGAACGGGCGCAAGGTGGTTTCGGCGTTGCTCGATGGGCTCAACGGAACACGCATTGAAGTGAAGGCGCGCACGTTCATTGACGGGACGTATGAAGGGGACCTGGCTGGAGCGGCGAAGGTTCCGTATCGGGTGGGCCGCGAAGGACGGGCCGAACATGGGGAGCCGTTCGCCGGCATCTACTACATGAACTGGCGCACCGGGCAGCAGATTCCCACGCCGGATAGCGGAGAGCCGTCGCCAGCTATTCAGGCGTTCTGCGCGCGATCCATCTTCACGGATGATCCGGCGCAGCGGGTGACGATTGAAAAGCCCGCGACGTATGATCAGCACTTATCCGACTACGTTCCGTTGCTGCAGGATTTCTCGAACGGTCGCGTGAAACGGTGGGGATGGGGAACCCGGTTGCCGGGGCGAAAGTATCAGATGAACGGCAGCATTGAAGCCTTGACGAGCGCGAATCTGCCGGGGGCAAGTTGGACATGGCCGGAGGCGGATCGTCATCACCGGCAGCGGCTGCACGATTTCCATGTGGATCATGTTGCCGGATTGATCTGGTTTCTGCAGCACGATGCGCGCGTGCCGGATGACATTCGGGCACACATGGCTCCGCTTGGCCTGCACAAGCGTGAGTTCCAGACGTCGGGCCACTGGCCATGGCAGATCTACGTGCGGCAGGGACGCAGGATTGAGGGACGAGCGTTGCTGACGCAGCACAGCTTCACAGTGGACGCGAAGACGGGCCGTACACCGAGAGTGCGTCAGGCGATCGCGATTGGCGAGCATTCGTTCGATGTGCATCCGTGCCACGATCGCCGCTATGCGGTGGATGGTTGGATGGAAGGTGTGCTGTGGTATCCGAAGAAGGCATTCGGACCGGCGCAGCCGGGACAGATCCCGTATGGAGTGATGTTGCCCAAAACACTGGACAACCTTCTTGTTCCGGTGGCGATGTCGTCGACGCATGTGGCAATGTCCGTTTTGCGGATGGAGCCGGTGTGGATGACGACGGGACAAGTGGCGGGATATGCGGCTGCAGAGGCACTGCGACAGCGCACGGACGTGGCAGAGATTGATCCGGCGGCGATTCCGGGGAAGCTGGGTATCCGTGTGGAGCCGACAGTAAAATAGACTCTTTGCAGCATATGCGACTTTTGGCATTTTTTTTATGTTTGGCGGCCCATGGGCAGCAGTGCCGGTTGGCCCCGGTGACGCCGGCGCAGCCGGAGCCCAAGGTGGAGGAGAACGAGCGGGCAACGGAGTCACAGACATTCCAGACGAATGCACTCGCCTTGTCGCCCGATGGCCTGGCGCATTTCTTCGATACGGCTAATCGCATCCGGCGTATTGAGGCGAACGGACGGATGGGGACGATTGCCGGGACGGGCGACCGGGCGGAGGTTACGGGGACTGGGCGAGCTCTGGAGACACCGTTAGCAACGGTGACACAGATCCTGTTCTCCCCATCGGGGGTATTGCATTTCGCATCCGTGGGCCGGGTGTTCCGGGTGGTGAATGGCGAGATTGAAGCGGTAGCGGGATCGGGGAAGCCCGGATTCAATGTGGAAGCGGGACCCGCCACGGATGTCAATCTCAACACGATTACCCATGCAGCTTTCGATCGTGAAGGAAGGTTGCTGATCCTGGACGGATTCAACCGGTTGCGGCGTTTGGAGGCGGACGGCAGGTTACAAACGATCGCCGGTTCGGCGCGGGCGTCAGTGGCAGCGGGCCGTGTTGGCGATGACGGACCGGCGGTGGCCGCGGCGCTCTCGAGCCCAAGGCAAGTAATTCCTCTCCAAGACGGATCGCTTTGGATACGCGACCTATCGGGGCGCCATCTGCGAGTCGTGACGACGGATGGATTGATTGACACAATCAACGCGAATTTCGAGCCGACGGTGAACATATTGTTGCTTCCCGATGGAACACCAGCGGCTGCGACGGCGAACCGGCTCTATCCGATTCGGCCGAATGGGAACATCGAAACTGGAGGAGCACCGTTCGCACCGTTTACGGGCACACCGCTTGCGGTGACTTCCGACAACAAGCTGCTGTTTTTGGGAAACGCAAGGCCTGAGCAACGAAATCCCCTGGTGCGGCTGGACGGACGGACGCAGACGGTTATGGCAGGGGCTCCGGTGGCGGCGACCGTGGATGGGCAGGCACCGCCCTTTGGGATCTGGGATTCACGGCGCAACACGTTGCTCTATTCGGCACTAGCAGGAGGTAAGTTCGGGATCTTTGAGGCTCGAGCGGGGTCGGCGCCGCGAATCCTAGTGGGAGGAGGAAACGACGTCGGTGATCCAGAAGGAAAAGATGCGACGGCCGTGACGATGTATGGCATCCTCGCATTTTCAGTGGATGGAGAAGGACGGATCGCCGTAGCGGATGTGAACCGGCGCCGCATTTATATTGTGGGGACTGATGGAAAAATGAGCGCCTTGAAATCGGGCGGTGAACCTGTGATCTACACTCCCACGGGATCGCTTTCGACATTGCAGCGGATCGCTTCGGACAACGCGGGGAACATTTACTGGTATTCACAAGGGGCGACACCAACAGGGGGTGTGTTCACCGCGGAGATATCCGTGTGGAGCAGGGCGGCATCGACCGTGCGAACGTTCTCTGTACCAGGATTGGCGGCATTGGGGAAGTTGGAGGACGGCAATGTTGCGGTGGTTGCGGGGAATGCGACCAACTTCCGTTCGGCGTACGGGTTGACCGCAGCCGGACAAGGGGAAGCACTTCCGGCATTGCGCATGCTGCCGCTGCAATCGGTGACGCGATGGAAGGATGAGCCGTTTTTTACCGCCGCCTCGCGGTTGTTTCGGGGGGCACCGGGGAGTATCCGGATGTTGGACTTGGGCCCGCTGCTGGCGAAAGGGGCGTCATCCGTGCCCGATTATGTACTGTCGTCTCCTGATCATGTTCTGTTGCATCTCAACGATGGCGGGTTCTACAGGATCGAGAATATCGACGCTTGCCGGTGGATCGGGCAACCAGTGATCGCGTCGAACGGGGTGGTAAATGCAGCGAGCTACGAATATGCGAACAGGATGTCGGTCCGGCAGTTGATCACCGTCTACGGCACAGGCTTGGGGCCGGCGGAAGGACAGGGCTTTGTTCTGGACGGCGCGTTGCGCGCTACCAGTCAGCCTGCACCCTATCCGACATTGTCTTTGGGGAACTTTTCCGGGGCTATTCCGAATGCGACATTAACCGGGACGGCTATGCCTGTGCTGCATTCCAACGATTCGCAAGTGACGATGGCCGCGGTGGCGGGAGTGCCTGCGTCGGGGACGTATCTTCTGTACTTTTCATGGCAGGGGCTGCAGTTGATTCATCCGGAAACCTTGCGGGTGCAAACGGCAACGCCGGGATTGTTCACGGCAAGTGGGGCGAAACATGGGCCGGCAAAAGCGTTTTACGAAGACGGGAGTGCGCACGACGAGGAGAACCCCGCCGCGGCGGGTGAGGTGGTGCAGCTGTTCGCCACGGGTTTGGGGGCGATCAGTACGAATCCGGCATTGGGTGAATTCTTCAGTTTGACTTCGCGGGCGTCAATTACGAATCGGGTAACAGTGACCATTGGCGGCGCACCAGCAGAGGTATTGTTTGCCGGCGGCGCACCGGGCATGGTGGGCGGGATGTATCGCATCGACGTGAAGATTCCGGAGGGGCTGAGTTCGGGGCCGCAGCGTGTGGTGATAGAGGTGGCGGGTTTCTCATCCTTACCGCAGGAAGTGACTGTGTTCGTGAAGTGATCAGAATTCCAGGCGCAGGGTGAGTTGCACCTGCCGGGGCCGGAATCCGAAACCGCCGAAGGAATTCGCGAGGCTGGCAATACCGTTGGCGGCAGGGACATTGAGGCCTTGGATGTTGAACACATTGAACACGTCGACGTTAGCGCGCAGATAGCGCTGGTGAGACTCGCCGAGGTACCAGAACTTCATTAGTGAGGAGTCGAGGTTCCAATTGAAGGGGCCAAGCCGATACTGGTTGCGCCACGGGTGGAGCCCGGTGTCATAGGATACACGCTGCACTCCACCGGTGATGAGTGGCAGGTAAACAAAGTCGGTGTCGTAGTCGTTGGCGTTGGGATCGGTGGGTTGACCGTTTTTGGGCCAGGGGTTTATGGGCTTCTGCGCAGGCTTATAGTCAGCAGGAAGGCCAAAGATACCGTTGCGAAGGCCGGCAGCGTTGCGGCTGTTGATGAAGCGCTCTGAGATGTAGCCGTTGAACCAGAGATAGCCTTCCATGCAACGCTCATCACTGGGATTGGTGGCAAGTGCAGGCGTATTGGTGCAATCGAGGACCTTGTGCTTATTCCGGTAGACTTTGAAGTCGCTCATTTCACCCCAGTCTCCTGTTGGCAGCGCATACCAGGTGCTGGCGACGGTACCGACACCGGTCATGCGCCAATTGCCGAGCAGAGCATTGAGCGCACCGCGCGAATTGCGCCCGAAGGTCTTTCCCTTTCCGAAGGGGAGTTCATAGCTCCAGTTCCAACGAATGCGGTGTTTCGGGATGCCGGTGTCGCGATCGTAGAAAAGGAAACGGTTCAGTTCCTTGAAGTCCGTGGGCACAGAGCCCGGGAGATAAGCGGCGGGGCTCACCACGTCGTCACGAAACGAATTGCCGGCAAGCCTCAGTGAGTTGGTGAGCGTATAGAAGGCTTGGAAACCGAGTCCATTACGAAAGCGGCGTTCGACTTCCAAGGCCCAGGTAGAGGAGTTGATGTAGCCTGTGCGGGTCAAGAGGCGAACATCAGTGTAGGCGTTCTGATCATAGGGGCGGCGCAGAACCGCGCCAAATTCTCCGGTAGGCAGTGGCCGTCCAGTGGTGAGGAACCAGACGTAGTCCGTCTGGGTTCCATTGATGTTGTAGAGTTGATCCGCGTTGACGCCGTGCTTGCCTTTGTAGGTGATGCGAACCACTGTGGATTTGGCGATTTGCTTTTCGAGGGCGAGGTTCCATTCGTGTATCCGGAGACTCGGTTGTTTGCCGTCCATGCCGACCACACTCACGCCACGACCCACGGAGGCGGGGTCATTCAGATCGATGACATTGGCACTGTTGACTCCGGTTCGGGCGAGCGGCAGGTTACGCATCAGATAGTTGGCGATGCCGTCGGGGCTTTGGTTTACTGCGTTGGGGTTGTAGGTGAAGTTAGCGCGGAAAGGAGCCAGGCCAGAGAACTGGGCGAGCAGAGTGCGCATGGGAACAGCGGAGATATAGAGCCCGTAGCCACCGCGGAGGATCCATGGGTTGTCCCCACGATTGATGGTATAGGCGAAGCCACCACGAGGACCGATGTCGAAATAGTTAGAGGGGAAGAGCCGTGGCGACTTCCCTAATTCCGCGGCGCTTTTGAAGGAGACGCCGACCTGTTCGAAGGTGCGAACCACTTGCGGAGTTGTTGCCCCGAGCTTGTAGTAGTGCTCCAGTGGTTCAGGGAACATGAGCGAGTGGCTCTCGACGTCGAATGCGGAGAGCAGGTTGTCGCGTTCGCTGAAGGCAGGATTGATGTCCCAGCGGATGCCTGGTGTGATGGTGAGGCGAGGAGAGAGCTTCCAATTGTCCTGAAGATAGAGCCCGTAGTTGTGCTCTCGCACGCGCATAATTCCGCGTTTGAGGCCGACCGTATAACTGCCGGCGTAACCGAGGAAGAAGTTGGCGGCGTCGTGTCCGGTTTGGGGCGTGACGCTGGGAGCGAGAGTGCTGCCGAGGGTTGGTGATTCGAGAGCCGTCGCCAGGCTGTTGAACGCCACCGATCCGGAAATGGCACCCTGGTCAGGCAGGAGATGTTGTTTTTCGTCGTGGAAGCGGAATCCAAAAGCGATGTTGTGCGTCTTGCGGATGAGGCTGTAATTCTGCTCGATGTTGGAGATCATGCTGTAGAGCTGGCGGCGGTTGTCGCCTTCCACATAGTTCATGAACCCGGCGCTGGTGATGTTTGGCCAGCCGATTTCTCCGAGTGGATTGGGAAGGCCGAGTTCTTTCGACCAATCCTTGTCGACGGGTCCGGTGACGGTACGGGAATTCTGCCAGGTGCGGTTGGCGAGTGTTTCGACGAAGAAAGCGGGCGCGAAGGTGTGAATCCAGTTCAATGCGAAGGAACGGCCCTTGACGGGGAGATAGGTTACGTTTGCTTCTTTATTGAGAGTGGGTGCCCCCGTGGTGCTCCCGGTGCCGAGGAAATGCGCATTGCGGGTTCCACCGTTGAACTTGAGGTAGGCGCTGTCACGATCAGAGAATTTGTGATCGATGCGCATGGTGAGCGGGTTGTCACTCAGGTTGGGAAAGGCGTTGGTGGGAACAACCATCTTGAGGTTGTTGGAGACGATAGGGTTGGTGATATCCGTTGGCAGAGGGGTAATTTCGTAAATTCGTTTGGCGAAGGCGCTGATGCGCTGGATGGGGATCTGATTGTTGAAAAAGGGATCGCGGACGGAAACGATTCGGCCGTTGGGGAACTCTTCGGCACGAGTGGTTAGCGGGTCATAGAGATCGAGGCGACGGCCCTGGGCATCGATCAGACTACTGAAGTCGCCACTGCGCATGGCGGCGGTGGGCACTTTGAACTCGCGGGTCAGGCCCTGCACCAATTCCGTGCCTTCGCGAGTGAGGAAGAAAAAGCTGCGATTGCGCCCGTTGTAAAACTGGCGGCCATTGAGGCCAAAAGTGGGAAGGATGATGGGGCCGCCAACGGAGCCGCCAAACTCGTTGCGGATCAGCTTCGGTGTTTTGTAGGGAGTGCCGTCGAAGAAGACATCCTGACGGGCGCGGGCGACACCGAAGGCGTTGTTGCGATGTGTCTCCCAGATGGCGAACTTCAGGCGGTTGGTTCCGCTTTTGGTGGTGATGATAACGGACGTGGGGCGGGTGTACTTGGCGGAGGAGGTACTGGTTTCGATGCGAACCTCGCCGATGGATTCAAGGCCCTGGAGGTTGGCGGAGCCACCGAATTCGCGATTGTTGGCGGTGGCTCCGTCCTGAACGTAGTCCGTGGAGTAGGTCATCAATCCGCTAACCCGGACGCCGCCATTGACGTCGTTGATGGCTTCGACCCCAGGCGTGACGTCTTCGAGGAGGACATTGAGATTGCGCCCGTTGATGGGGATTTCGAGGATTCGCCGGGCATCGAGGGTGGAAGCGTCGGTGGGATCCGTTGTGGTGACGAGAGGAACGGTATCGGTGACTTGAACGGTTTCCGAGATCTGACCGGGGGAGAGCACGGGCGCGATCTCGGCAACGCGGCCTGTTTCGAGATTCAATTCGCTTTCCCACGATTTCATACCTTCCAGTTCGACTCGTACTTTGTATGGGCCGATGTTAATAGGCGGGGTTGCGAAGTAACCGTCCTGGTTGGTGACAGTGTTAGTGGTACGCCCCGTGGCAACGTGGGTAATGATGATGCGTGCGCCAGCGATCACGGCGCCGGTCGGATCTTTCACCGTACCTTGCACAGTCCCACCACCGGCACTGGACTGTGCGAACGAGGCGCAATGAAGGAATAGAACAGCGGTGACGAGCCGCAAAGATAACATGGACATTCACAGGTATCCCCGAACGTTTTTGAACTACTGATTAGAATACCCGATGTTAGAAGTTGATCTTCATCCCCAGCTGGAACTGCCGCGGGTTGAGTGTAGACGTGTAGGCGAGCGGATTGGTGACCGGGCCGCGATTGGCCACGATGGGGGATGGCAGTGCGGAGATTGGCACATCGCCGACGATGTTGTTGACCGTGCGGAAGTTCGTGCGATTGAGGAGGTTGAAGCCCTCGGCCATCAGTTCGATGTTGCGCGACTCCGTGAAGGTAAAGCGGCGCGTGAGGCGGAGGTCGAAGGTGAAGAAATTCGGGCCATGGCCCATGTTCCGGCCAAGGTGAGCGGGGCGCTTCGTGCTGGCGTAGCCATCGCCACCGGAAGGAAGGTCGACACCGGTCTGGACATTGAAGGGCCGCCAGGAGTTGGCGCTGACGATGGGTGCGAGCACCCAGCCACGTCGCTCATAGATGCCGCTGAAGACGAACCGGTGCGTTTGATGGAAGGGAGACAGGGCACGTTCGGCTCTGGCATTCAGCTGATCGTTGGGCGAGTAATCAGAATTGAAGTCGGTGACTTCGTCAATGGCCTTGCTGAAAGTGTAGTGGGTGTTGAGAGAAAGCCCTTTGCTGTAGCGGCGCGTCAGTTGGAATGTTGCGGCGTGATAGAAGGAGTTGGCGTTCGAGAAGAAGATGTTCCGTTGCAGGACCAGGGGCTCAATGCGGCTGAAGGTGGGTCTGCCGTCGGGTAATCGTTGCCCTGTGTATTGGACGTTGCGGCCGAGGATGCGGGCGATGTGGGCAGCGCGATTGAACGTGTAGGCGGTGGAGACCGTGTAGTTGCCGATTGCCTTTTCGATTTCAAAGCTGGCCTGGTGCGCCCAGGGGTTTTCGAAGTTCGGGTCAACACCGAAAATCACGGAGAGTGGCGCGCCGGGTGCGGGACGCAGGCCGAATTGCGCGAGATCCTGCTGGCCGATCTGGCGCTGTCCGATGACGCCTTGGCGCAACAGCGTCTGGTAGATGTCCGCGGGGGTCAGAGTGCGTCCCGTGCGGGCATCGTTGATGCCGGCAATGCCGGCCTGAGGGAGGAAAATCTGGTTGATGAACCGGCCGGAGAGTGGATCGGCGGTGCCGGCGACGTTGGAGGTAACCTGCGCGTAGTAGAGTCCGTAACCACCGCGGAAAACGAGGCCGGACTTTGGCGCATAGGCGAATCCGATGCGAGGGCCGAAGTTATCACGGTCGGAAGGAACGATGGGGTTATGAAACTCGTTCTCATGACGCACACCGATGTTTAGGGTAAAACCGGGTTTGAGCTGGATCGTGTCCTGCACGTAGAAGTGAAGGCGCTTGATGAAATTGACGTAATTGGGGTCTCCGAAGCCTTGCTGGAACGCGGCCGGGATGCCGACGTGATACGCCTGGAGTGAAGTGAGGGGATCGTTGAGAGTGGACAGCAGGTCCGCACGGCCAGCGCCATTCAATGCGCCGGTGAGCATTGCCGGCAGTGTGGCATCGGCGGAAGAAAGCGCAGTGGCGAGGGGAACACCGCCTCCGAAAGTGAAACGGCCGGGGAGGAAGGTGGCCGAGACGAAGGAGTTGCGCATGGGGTTGAAGTCGTAGCCGAACTTGAGGTTGTGACGGCCCGCGAGGTGGCTGAAGTTCTGCACGACCTGGTAATGGCGCTCAATGCCGTAGTAGGGAAGAAAGATCTGTCGGCCGAAGAAGCCGAAGCCGCCGATGTTGACTTCGGGACCGTTGGGGTCGAGAGGGTCCACACCGAGCGTGTTGTAGTTGAACATCAGGCGTGTTTCCATGAGCCAGTTTGGCCGCAGCACCAGGCTATCGCCGATCATGGCGGTGGCATCGCGAGTTTCGATGCTGCGCCCGCGGTTGTAGGCATCGAGGGCGCCGTAGCTGGAGTTCTGTAGAAAGCTGGTGGCGGTGTTGGCACGGAAGAAGGCATCGTGGCGCGAGGAGAAGCGCTGGTCAAAGCGCATGCCGAAGTTCGTGAGGTTTTCGCCGAAGGGGAAGACGCCGCTGTTGATGGTGAAGGATCGCACAAGTTGTGGGTTGTTTGCGGGCGTGATGAACTGGGTCACGCGTTGCGCCAGGGCGGCGTTTCCGCTGGACTGCAATCCATCGACGAGACGCTGCTGGGAGGCTGTGAGGCGCGAGAAGACGCCACGATCCTGGAGCAATGGGATGAATGTGCTTTCGTGCCGTTCGAGACGCTCAAAACCAGCGAAGAAGAATGTTTTGTCTTTGCGAATGGCGCCGCCGAGCGTGCCGCCGGCCTGGACACGCGTGAAGGGACTCTTGCCGGTATCGAAGTAGTTACGGGCCTGAATGGAGCGATGGCGTAGGAAGCCGAAGGCGTTGCCATGCCACTGATTGGTTCCGCTCTTGGAGACGATGTTAACGATGCCGCCGCTGGCGTTGCCGAACTCCGCCGAGTAGGAGTTGCGATTGATCTGAAACTCCTCCACCATCTCCTGCGTGAGGTTGAGGCGGACACCACCGGAGTTATTGTAGTTCTCGCCGCCGTCAATGTAGAAGCCGTTGCCACGCCCGTTGCCGCCGCCGAAGCTGAGACCGGAATGGGGCGATCCGCTGGGGCGATAGCTGACGTCTTCCACTAACGACGTGGTTTCGACAACAGCGGGAGAGAGAGTGGCGAGATCGAGGTAGTTGCGGCGGTTGATGGGAAGTTGGCGAATCTCGTGGAGCGTGACGGTAGCGGCCTGCTGCGTTCGGGCCGGGTCACTGGGATCGGGCCGCACTTCGATCTGCGTGGAAACGCCGCTCAGTTCCAACGTTACGGGAAGGATGACCGTATCGCCGACACGGACCAAGATGGTTTGCGCTTCCTTGGCGGCGAACCCTTGCGCTTCGATTTGAATCCGGTAACTGCCGGGAGGTAAGAAGGGCAGGAGAAAAGCACCATTTGTATCGCTGACGGTGCTGCGACGAAGCGCGGTTTCGGGGTTTGAGGCATGGACCGAAGCCCCACGTACGGCCCCTTGCGAAGGATCGGTAATCGTACCGCGGATGTCACCGGTGGTGCTTCGCGTTTGCGCTTGCGCGACGACACAGAGAAAGAGCAGAGAAATGGCGCTTGACGGTAAAGGCATGGAGTTTGTAGAAGAGGAGTCTGGTACTATTATGTCCCGAATGATGTTTTGCATGCTGCTGGTATTGGCGCTTCCGCAAGCGGTGGAAGCACGGGAAGTTCGCGCCGGTGTAGGGCGGGTGGAGATCACGCCCACGCAGCCGATTTGGCTTTCGGGTTATGCCGCCCGCACGAAGCCGTCGGAAGGAGTAGCGCACAAGCTGTACGCAAAGGCGCTGGCTCTCGAAGATGGGGGACGAGGCAAGGTTGTGATTGTCACGACGGATCTCATTGGACTGCCACGCTCCGTGACGGAACCGGTGGCGGCAGCTGTGGGAAAGCAGTACGGATTGGAACGTTCGCGACTGATGTTCAACTCGTCGCACACTCATGCCGGACCCGTAGTGACACCGAACCTGATGACGATGTACTTCCTGAGCGATGAACAACGCGGCGCAGTGAACGTATATCGCGATCAACTGGTGGTGCATCTGACGAACGTGATTGGAGCGGCGTTGGGGAATATGGCCCCGGCGAAGATTACTGTCGGCCATGGCAAGGTTGGGTTCTCTCATAACAGGCGCACGCCGGGGGGCCCCATTGACCAGGATGTTCCTGTGATTGCCGTGCGCGACAGCGGCAACAAATTGAAGGTTGTGCTGTTTGGGTATGCATGCCACAACACGACGCTGGGCGGCGATTATTATCAGGTTTCTGGGGATTATGCCGGGTATGCGCAGACGGAGATGGAGAAGCTGCAACCGGGTGTTACGGCGATGTTCCTGCTGTTGTGCGGTGGCGATCAGAATCCGAATCCCCGAGGGACTGTCGCGCACGCCGAACAATACGGCAAGGCGCTGGCCGCGGAAGTGAACCGTGTCGCAGGTGGAGCGAAGCCGCTTGCCGTGAAGCTGCAGACCGCATTTCAAGTGACGGAGTTGACGTTTGCCGCGCACACGCGGGAGCAGTTCGAACAGGAAAGCAAGGATGAAAACAAGTTCAAAGCCTCGCGGGCAAGGGAGATGCTGCGCGCCTACGATGAGCGCAGGCCGCTGCGACGGACGCCTTACCCGGTGCAGGCGATCCGGTTGGGGAAGGGTGTGACACTGCTCGCGTTGGGCGGCGAGGTTGTAGTGGATTACGCGCTGCGAACCAAGAAGGAGTTCGCGGGGACAGATGTGATTGTGGCGGGATACTCGAACGATGTGATGTGTTACATCCCGTCGTTGCGGGTGCTGCGCGAGGGAGGCTATGAAGGAGAGACGAGTATGATCTACTACGGCCAGCCGGGCAAATTTGCAGAGGATGTGGAGGAAACGGTGTTCCGCTCTGTGTACCAGGTAATGAATCAAGTGGGGGTGAAGAAGAAATGATGAGGCGAAGAGAGTTCCTGGCGTCGTCGTTGGCATCCGCGGTTGCGGCACAGCCGGCGGCGAAGCCCAACGTGATTTTCATCCTCGCGGATGATCTGGGTTGGGGTGATCTGGGGTGTTACGGGAACAAATTCATTCCGACACCGAATCTGGACCGGTTGGCGAAGCAGGGATCGCTGTTCACTTCGTTCTATGTAGCTAATCCGGTGTGTTCCCCCAGCCGCACGGCGTTTATGAGCGGGCACTATCCGGCGCGCCACAGGATTCATGGGCACCTGGCTGCGGCCGAATTGAATGAGAAGCGCGGGATTCCCAACTGGCTGGAACCGAATATTCCCTTGCTACCGCGCATGCTGAAGAACGCCGGCTATACGACGGCCCATTTCGGGAAGTGGCACCTTGGCAGCGGGCCGGGGGCACCGCTTCCGTCCGCGTATGGCTTCGATGAGTTCCGCACGGTCAACGGGAACGGGGCGACATGGAAAGAAGATGAGTACTTTCGAGCACGGTCCACCAGTGCGATCGCCGAGGAAGCGCTGCGGTTCATTGAGAAGAACCGGACGCGTCCGTTCTACGTGAACATGTGGACGCTGCTGCCTCATGCACCACTGCATCCCACGGAAGAAGATCTGGCGCCATTCCGTAAGTTCGACCCGCCGGCGCTGGAGAAGCACACTTCGGCGCGCACCATATTCTATGCTTCGGTCGCGGCGTTGGATCGCGGGGTTGGGCAGTTACTGGATGGTTTGGAGCGGATGGGATTGGCACAGAATACGATCGTGCTGTTCTCCTCCGACAATGGCCCGGAGGAGATTTTCATATCGAATGCGGGGCATAGCGGTGTAGGGTCGCCGGGGCCGTTCCGCGGACGGAAGCGCAGCCTCTACGAAGGAGGATTGCGAGTGCCATTCCTGGTGCGCTGGCCGGGCCATGTTCCGGCAGGCCGAGTGGACGGGTCGGTCATTAGCGCGGTGGATTTTCTGCCGACGATCGCGAAGTTGACAGGGGTTGCTGTGCCGTCCGACGCAAAGGGTGACGGGGAAGATCGAAGCGCAGTGCTGCTGGGGGCAACTGCGCCACGCACGAAGCCGGTGTTCTGGGAGTGGCGTTTCCAGATTGCCGGGCATGTGAATAACGTCAGCCCGAGGCTGTCGATGAGAGACGGCGATTGGAAGCTGATGATGAATCCGGACCGCGGCCGGGTGGAACTCTACAACATTCCGAAGGATCCGATGGAGGTGCGGAATGTTGCTCCGGAGAACCCGCAGATTGTGGAACGGATGGCGGCGAAGTTGCTTGCCTGGCAAAAGGAGTTACCGGCAGGGCCTCTCGATCCGGGTGCGGGAAAAAATGATTACCCATGGCCTAAAGAAACCAAGGGAAAGCTGTAATCAGAGGCTGGAGGTAATTTGTGAGCAACAGACCGATACATTTTGAACTGGGCGTAGTGCAACCGGAGCGGGCCGTACAATTCTACGAATCCGTCTTCGGATGGAAGGCAATGAAGTGGGACGGGCCCATGCCGTACTGGCTGGTTACGACGGGTCCGGACGGTTCGCCAGGGATCAACGGCGGCATCGTAATCCATCAGGATTCGCAACCGCGAACGGTGAATACGATTGGAGTGGAAAGCGTGGATGATTTTGCGGCGAAGGTGGTGGCCGCAGGCGGGCAGGTAGTGGTGCCGAAGATGGCGATTCCGGGAATTGGATGGCAGGCGTATTGTCTGGACACAGAAGGGAATCTGTTCGGCATTCATCAGATGGACGCCGCCGCGAAGTAAGTTCAATCCAGTTTGCGGAAGGCGATCTCGCCTTTTCCCCACACCGTTTGGCGGCCCACTCCGGTGAGCGCCGCAGCATGCAGATAGGGGGCGAACTTGCCCAGTTCGCCCTCGTAGGTTGCTGCTCCCTGAAAACCACCGAGCGGATGACGCTGGCCCGTCCGGGTGCTGGTGCGTTCCAGCGAGACACGCTGCAGTTCGGCGGATGTCATGCGGACCGTGGCCGCGTGATCGGCGAAGGCGCGGAAATCCATGTCCAAGGGCCCTTCTGCGTAGAGAGAGCGAAGCGTGCTGATGCGATCGCGAATCCGCGCGATGAGGATGTCGAAGCCGGGGCTGGCGAGCAACTGCCCGTTATGGCCTTTGATTTCAGTAGGCGTGAGGAATAGCACTTGCGCCCGGCTTATTGCCTCGGCGGGCTGATCGAGTTCGAAGGTGAGAATGTTCTGCTCGCTGGCAACGAGGGCCGCCTTACCCCTGCCTGGGCCCAACCCTTGTGCGGCGATCGTGGCAAGGGCGTCTGAAACCGGCGCGGCAAGCGTGGCGGAGAAGAGGTTGATGTCGACGGTGAAGTGCTGGCCGGGCTGAACGGCTTTTCCTTCCAGCGGACGTACACGGAAGACGAAGGGGCGTGGAGGATCGGCAAGGCCACTAGGACCGTCGAAGCGCTTGGGACGGAACAGGCCATCTTCTAACGCGTGACCCAGAGCACCACGCAGTACGTTGCCTGCTTTACCAGGAGGAAAGAAGATGGGGTCCCGCGCTTCAAAGGTCAGGCGCAACGGATGGACCGCAAAGCGCATGCGTCAGTCGTTGAGGAAGGCCAGTGTTTTGGTACCGGAGACGTCGAACGGCTTGCGGCACCTCTTGCAGGAAACCTTATCCTGGGCGAGCACCATGTAGCTCTGACTCTTGGCGAATTTGGCGCGGTCCCGCTCATCGGCCTGGCGTGGGAGCGAACCTTTCTTCTTGCGCACTACCCAGGGGAGTTCGTAGGACTCCTTGGTGCGGCAGAACGTGCAAACCAGCTCGATGGCACGGGTGGTGCGGGATTCCGTAAAAAAGTCGCGTTCGTCCATACGGGCGCTAATTCCGCCCGCACATTCCGCCGGGCATTCCGCACATGCCACCACCACAGGGCGACATGGAAGGGGATGCTTTGGGGGAACCGTTGGCGTGGGCTGAGAAGGTGGAAAGCTGCTGTGTCAGATGCTTGCCTGCGCACTTCGGACATTCGATTTCATCGGAGGAACGGCGAACCAGTTTCTCGAATTTCGTACCGCAAGAATCACAAGCGTATTCGAAGATCGGCATGCTTCCATTCTATCAGCGGCTATCAATCTTCGACGAGGGCGAGCGCGATCCGGTCGATAATCTTGCGGACATCGGAGGAAGGCAAGGTGTGATTGTTGGCGATGATGGAGAAGGCGAGACGCACTCCGCGGCGGGTGGTGAGATAGCCGGAGAGAGCGCTCGCGGTGGCTAGGGTTCCGGTTTTGGCGTGAATGACATTCGCTTTTTTGGACTGGTCAAAGCGGGTGGATAGCGTTCCATCTTCTCCGGCAATGGGTAACAAACTGTCCCAATCCGCGGCATAAGGGCGCGTGTCCATGTGGGCCAATAATCGCGTGATGGTAGCCGGCGCGATCAAGGTCCGGCGGGACAAGCCAGAGCCGTCCTCGAAGTGGAACGAGTTTGGTGCTGCATCGATTTCCGTGAGGAAGGCTTCCAGCTCTTTGAGTCCAGCCTCGCGCGTGGGCTCATTACGCTTCATGCGGGCGACTTCCCGAAGCAGAATCTCGGCGTGCAGGTTCTGGCTGACCTTGTTTACGACGCGAGCCACCTCATTCAGCGGTGGTGATGCGCGGGTGGCGAGTTCCACGCCGCTGTTGGGATCGAATGGTTCTTCCTTGGTCCAGCGGTGCACGGCAAGGGGCTGCCCGTCGACGCGGATGCCGCGGCGCGTGAGCACATCGCGGAGAATGAAGGCGGCGTAGAGAGCGGGATCGTCGACGGCCAAAGTCTGGCGCACGCCTCGCGATTTCAACGCAACGCTGCCATAGAGCCTCACCTGGCGCGAGCCGGGCACGCGGTCGAGTTGCACGTTGGACCGGGTGTCCACGGACGTGGTGACTCGATTGTCTATGGTGAAAGGGAGGAATGGCGGATTGAGGGAGAGGATGGAGAGCGCACCCGCGTCGGCGGCAGGGCGCAGAGACAAGGTAAACGTGCCGTCATTGAAGGGTAGGGCGCTGACAGGGGCGCCGTAGTCCCAAATGGAATCGTCGAGTGTCCATCCTTCCGGGTAGGGTGCCCAGACGAAGAGCCGGTCGTCACCGACAATATCACCGCGCACTTCGCGAACTCCGCGCTGGACCAGTTGCTCGGCCAGTTGTTCGATGGGCTCGAGGGGGTCGGCGCGGGTTGCATCTTTCTGGTAAGGATAGGCGCGGCCGGAGAGGGTGGGGTCGCCGCCGCCAACAAGGCGAAGGTCACCGTGGAGAATACCTTTGGCATCGGGCGCCTGGGCAGCACGGATGGTAGTGGTGAAGCGGTGCGAGGGGCCGAGCCGTTCGAGCGCCAGGGCCGTGGAAAAGAGCTTGGTATTGGACGCTGGAGTGAATTGCTCACCGGCGTTGAGTTCAAAGACGATGCGTCCCGATTTGAGGCTCAGCACATGAATGCCCCATCGGGCATTCTTACCGGCAGGGGTAGCAAGCAGGTTTTGAATGCGCTTCGCGGTGGTAAGGCGAGGCGCGGGCTTGCGCACCGCGGCCTCTTTGGCGATGAGGGCAGTAGTAATGAGGAATAGCAGCGGTAGGCGAGGCATCAGCTTATGAGGAATGTAGCACGTAAGGCGTCAACCTTTGATCACACCCATGGGGCGCAGACGGGCGACAGGCTTGGCGAGGCCGGCACCGACGACCACGGAAATTACTTCATCGACGTCCTTGTAAGCTTCGGGGATCTCTTCGAGGATGCCATCACGCGTCTCGCTACGAACGACAATGCCGCGAGCAGCGAGTTCGTCCTGCACCTCGCGCGCGTTTCGTCCTTTGCGGGCGGCGGTGCGGCTGAGCAAACGTCCGGCTCCGTGACAAACACTGCCGAAAGTTTCGCGCATGGCTCCATCGGCGCCGGCGAGGATCCAGGAAGCAGTACCCATGCTGCCGGGGACAAACACCGGCTGTCCGATGGTTTTGTAATCGGAGGGGATTTCATAATGCCCGGGCGGGAATGCGCGAGTGGCGCCTTTGCGATGAACGAGGACATCGCGCTTGACGCCATCGACGGTGTGTTTTTCGCGCTTGGCGATGTTGTGGCAAACGTCATAGAGGACGCGCACGCGGGCGTTGGCGCCATAGAGTTTCTTGAGGCTTCCGCGGAGGAGATGGAGGATGCACTGGCGATTCGCCCAGGCGAAGTTGGCCGCGGCACGCATCGCCTCCAGGTATGCCTGGCCTTCTTTCGATGGAATCGGCACACAGGCCAACTGCCGGTCGGGAACAGTGATGTTGTGACGTTTCATGGCGGCGCCCATTTCCGCGAGAAAGTCGGTGCAGACTTGATGTCCCAATCCGCGTGAACCGCAGTGGAGAAGGATTACCACACGACCCACTTCCAGATGCAGGGCACGAGCCGCGGCCTCGTCGTGAATGCTTTCCACCGTCTGGATTTCGAGGAAGTGATTGCCGCTTCCGATGGTGCCGAGTTGCGGGCGACCGCGCTCTTTCGCGCGCGCGGAGACAGCGTCGGGGTTGGCATCCGGCAAGCAGCCACCGGCTTCGCTGAATTCGTTGTCACGGGATTCGCCAAAGCCTTGCTCCACCATGTAAGGCGCGCCGTGGACCAGCACCTCTTCGAGTTGTTTGGGGGTGATATCGAAAGGGCCCTTGCCACCGGTGCCACAAGGAATGTCGCGGAAGATCTGATCGACGGTTTCTTTCAACCGAGGACGCACATCCGCTTCGAGGAGTGTCGTGCCCATCAGCCGGACACCGCAGTTGATATCGAAACCAACGCCACCCGGGGAGACGACGCCGTGGTGATAGTCGGTGGCGGCGACTCCACCAATGGGGAAGCCGTAGCCCTGATGGATATCGGGCATGGCGAGGCTTGGGCCAACGATCCCGGGCAGGGTGGCGACGTTCATGGCCTGCTCCAGAGACAGATCTTTGCGAATCTGATTGAGGATCGGCTCGCTGGCGTAAGCGACAACGTGAGTGCGCATTCCGCGGCGCTCATCGCGGTCAATACGCACGCGGTAGGGATCTATTCGCTGCAACTGCATGGTCAGATATCGAGAAACACCGTACAGTGCCAGCCGCTCTCTTCCTGATGAACGGATAGCTGGTGATAGGTGACGCCTTTCACTATCAGTTTGGCAGGATGATGGGCAGTGCGGGCCTCCCCCCAACCGACTCCGTGCACGTGCCATTCACCACATGGCTTCATTTCGAAGCGGCGGAATGCGATTTGGCGGCCGTCGAGGTAGAAGAGCACTTCGTTCAGCCAGTTGACCAGTAAGGCCTCACGGTCGTCGCCTTTGGCGGCAATGGGGTAAGGCTCCGCGGGCTGCACGGATTCGATATCGACGGCGATTGCCACCAAAGCCTGACTGGCACTGGCGAGCATGTCCTCGAACGTTTGGCCCCAGGCATGAAAGCCTATGTCGGCGGTATGTTCGAGGACCTCAAAGTTCATGCCGCTTTGGGGAGATTGCGCTGATCGCCTTCGTCACGGATTAACGGCTGAGTGGGATCAATGCGGGAGAACAGCACGGCGCTCACCAAGAGCAAAGTACCCATATGCAGGAGCGGAGCATTATAGCTATTGGTGGCGGCCACGACGTAACCGAAGGTGACAGAAGTGAGGAAGGAACCCAACTGGCCGGCCATGTTCATGGAGCCGGAAACGGCGCCGGCATACTTGCCACCGACATCGAGGCAAACCGCCCAGGCGACAGGCAGCATGCAGTCCATGCTTCCGTAACCCAATGCGAGAAAGACCACAGCCAGCGTTTTGCTTTCTGTTTGTGACGTGAGCAGCATAAAGCAACCAGACAGGGCCAGGCCCAAAGAGCCAATCAGGCGGCGGCCGAATCGAAGGCCGTAACGGCGCACGAGGATATCGCTCATTGTGCCACCGGCGAGGTTTCCGCAGGCACCGAAGATGAACGGCAATGTGGACCAGACGCCCATTTCGCTTTCCGTGAAGCCGCGGCCCTTCTGGAGGTAAGTGTGAAGCCAGGAGAGATAGAAATAGCTTCCCCAGCAGTAGGTGTGGTACATGAGGAGGATTTTCCAGTAGTTCCACTGCTTCAGGGCAATGCCCCAGGGCAAGCCATGATGCGCTTTGCGAGAGCCGCCACCCACTTCATCCAGTTCCGACTTTGTCACTCCGGGCTTCTCGGCCGGGTGATCGCGGTACCACCAATACCAGATCGCACACCATATAGCGCCCATCACACCGAAGACGTAGAAGGACATTCGCCAGCCGTAGTTTCGCTGGATTGGGATGACGAGCAGTGGCGAAAGAGCTCCACCGAGGCGGCTGGCCATCCATACGATGCCGGTGGCCCGGGCGCGCTCAACGGAAGGAAACCAACGGGAGATGGAAGATGCGGAGCCGGGGTACGCGCCAGCTTCACCCGCACCGAAGGCAAACCGAGTGAGTAGGAGTGCCCAGAAATTGGAAACTGCGCCAGTGAGCGAGGTGAATGCGGACCACCAAAGAACGATTCGGGTGAGAACCTGCCGGGCACCTATGCGGTCTGCCATGGCGCCACTGGGGACCTCAAACAATGCATAGGAAAGCGTGAATGCTCCCACGACCCAACCCCACCGCTGCGGGGAGATGTCCAGTTCCTGCTGCATTCGCGGCCCGGCGACGGAAATGCACACTCGATCGATATACGTGATGATCGAGAGCATGAAGAGCAGGGATAGCACTCGGTAGCGGAATTTCATAGGCAAGGTGTCATTATGTCACATGAGGGACGCGGTTCCTCAGCAACCAGCGGCGTCTAAAAATGCAGCCGCGATGGCGGAGGTTGGAGCTACAACGAACGGTTGTTTTTTCGCGTACCAGCGTGGGGCTTGGCGATCAAGACCCCATACGGTCATTCCCGCCTCTTCGGCGATTACCTGGGGAGGAATGAGGTCCAGATCCTCCCCAGCGCCGAAATTAGCGTAGACCTGCTGACCGCCGAAGATGGTCATCATCACATTGGCGCCTGCGCCTCCGAGTCCGGTAGTGACGGAGATCAAACCGCTTTCGATTACGCGCAGCGCGCGAGCCTTTTCGCCGGGAGTCATCTTGGTGCTCAACGGCACGCAACTGACGAAGGTTCTCGTAGGCGGGGAATCGATTCGTCGTAGGATGCGCCTGTCGCCCAGGTGGAAGGCTGAGCCGGTGTACTCGGTCACCTGAAAGAACGCGCCACTTCCGCGAACCGCGTAAGAGATCCGGCCGGTGCAATGACTCTGTCCACTCAAGGGCAGATAGATCTCGGGCTGAAAGACCACGCCCGCTTGCGGCACGCCATCTTCGACATAGTGCGCCTGGATGGAGTAAAAGTTGCCGCCGCAGGCAAAGTGATTGGTGCCATCCAGAGGATCCGCGCCGACCCATTGCGCGCCGCGCGGGCCACTGCTTCCGGACTCTTCCAGCGTGTAGGAGACAGTGGGCGGCAAGCGTTGGGCGAAAATACGGCAAATCGCAGCGTCGGACCGCTGATCGGCCTCGGTAACCAGTTCCGTGGCGTCTTTGTATTTGGCGCCTACCGAACCCGATTGCCGGACGGCAAGAACCTCGAGCGCACCAGCCATACAGGCATCGGTAAGAATTTGAAGAATTGCATCCATTCTTCATCAGTATCTCCGGCAACCTGCGGCGGCGGCTATCCGTCGGATAATGGGAGAAGCATGAAAATCGCCACCATACTGCCATTGTGCTTTGCGCTGACGGGCCTTGCCTTCGCCCAGGACCAGGTGCGCTGGGATAACAGCGGGAATAACTTGCTGAAAGGCAAGTACCGGTTCCGGGAGGTGGCATGGACGCTGAAGAATGCGGCGGGCGATTTTGCGCGCGCCACATCGATGAACGGAACACTGGAATTCGACGGAGAGGGCAACTTCACGCTGAACGCTCTGGTGTTGGATTCCAATGTCGGCTCGCTGCAGCGCTTCAACAAGACCGGTGTGTACCGCATCGCGGCCAGTGGAATGGGCTTTGTGACCAGCCCGATTTTTGATGATGGTCTGGTATTCGGCCTGGTGTCGAATGGCGTGTTCATTGGAAGCAGCACGGAAGACGGGATCAATGACATGTTCATCGCCGCCAAGGAGAGTGACCAGGCGGTGACGAATGCGGATTTTCGTGGGCGCTATAAAGCCGTAGAGCTGAACATGCGCGGCACGGGCCTAGCCCAGTCGAGAGGGTCTTCCTTCGACCTTGTGGCGGACGGGCAAGGCGCGCTGAGCCCCATCGCGGTGACCGGATACATCGGAGGCAGCACACGCCGCCTGACGCAGACGGTGAGTGGCGCGCAATATTCCTTTACAAACTCCGAAGGTTCGCTGCGATACGGCGGAACACTGACGGATACGAATTTCCTGACAGGCGACCGGGTGTTCTATATGTCGGCGGATCGCAGTTTCATCTTTGGCGGATCGAGCACCGGATTTGATTTGTTTGTCGGCGCTCCGGCATTGACCGCGGACGCGCCAGCCTCCTTGCCGAACGGGCTGTTCTACGAGGCGGGGGTTGATGTGAGCCTGGGCGGGGTTGCGGATGGCGAAGCCAATTTGTACACCTTCAGCGGAGGGATTCGCTACCAGGACGGGGATGTCTGGGGGCACCAGCGGCTGTTCACGGGCCTTTCGGAGTCGGCTTACGATTACACGTACTCCGATTTCTATGAACTGAACGCGAGCGGCAGTTATGAGGATTTCTTTGGCTTCCGCAATATGTTCTGCGCGGATGGGAAGATCCGGATCGGGTTTGGCCAGGAGTCCACAGTAGGGCTCCACATTGGATTACGCGCGCCTACGCTCGATCGGGCAGGCACCTTCCTGAATCCCACGGGTGTCGTGAATGCGGCGAGCCGTACACCGTTCACAGTGGGCACTGCGCCGGGCACGCTGTTGCTGCTGCAAGGGAAGAATCTCGCGGCAGCGGACGCAGAGGATGCAGCGTTCCCAACCACGCTGGGCGGGGTGCAGGTTCTGTTCAATGGGAAGGCTGCTCCGATTCAAAAGGTGAGCGGCTCTCAGATTGTGGTTCAGACTCCGTATGACCTTCCGATAGGGGTTACGGAGATCCAGGTGATGAACAACGGTGAGGCATCGAACAAAGTCACAGCCTATGTCAACACCAGTGCTCCAGGCGTGTTCACGGAACCAGCCGCGGGTGTTGGTTACGCACGAGCGTTTCACGGGGATGGGACGGCGGTTACGACATCCAATCCGGCGAAGATTGGAGAGACGGTGAGCGTGCATGTAGCGGGTCTCGCGGAAGTGGATCCGGCAGTGGTGGCGGGAACGCCTGGTCCAGAGCCGGCGAGTGCGGTGGTGCAGCCTGTGGCCGCATATCTGGACGGTGATGAAGCGCCCGTGAGGAAAGCGTTCCTCACTACCGGCCTTATCGGTGTGTACACCGTGCAGGTAGAGATCATACCGGGCTTGAGCGGCAGCGCTTATCTGGATATTGCGACTCCGGATGCTTACACGACGATGGTGGTGGTGCCGGTTGTGAAAGGGGCTTCGGAAAACGGCCTCGAGTTGCAGACTCGCGGTGCGGAGTTCTCTGAGCGGAGGGTGACGAATCGACGCGGACGCCCCACGCATCTGCCGCAACGCAACTTGACCGGCACCGCCCCTGTCATCCGAAACTGGAACGAAAGGAACCATCAGAACTAACGTGGCAGTAACCATCGCCCTGGTTGGCAGTGAGTCGTTACTCGGCAAAGAGATCCGTGATGTAGTGAGCGAGCGGTCGATGCCGTACCGGCTCATCCATATTGGCGCCGAGCAGGAAGAGACAGGACGGATCACCGAAGAGGGTGACGAACCGGTGCTCATTACGGCACTGGATCAGACGAATCTCGCCTCGGCGGATGCGGTGTTGCTGGCCGGCTCTTCGGTGAGCAGCCACAAAGCATGGGATCTGCTCGCCGGACATCGGGAAACGCCTGTGATCGATGTTTCACGGACGTTGGAGGATATCCCCACGGCGCGGCTGGCCGCCCCTCTCGTTGAGACGGCTGAGCCACATCGGGAGAACCCATCCATCATTGCGCATCCGGGGGCAATTGCCATCGCGATGTGCCTGGGCAGGCTTGCCGACTTCAAGGTGCGCCGGTCGCTGGTGGAGGTATTCGAACCGGCGAGTGAACGGGGGCAAGCAGGCATTGATGAACTGCATCAACAGACGCTGAAGCTGTTCCAGTTCAAAGGAATGCCGAAGGACATCTACGACGAGCAACTGGCGTTCAATATGCTGGCGCGATTGGGAGCAGAAGCGGAGCCGTCGCTGGAGCAGATTGAGCAGACGATGGAGCGCCACCTGGCATCGCTGATGGCGGCAGGAAAAGTACCAATGCCTTCGTTGCGGCTGGTGCAGGCGCCGGTGTTCCACGGGCATAGCTTCTCCGTGTGGGTGGAGTTCGAAACATCGCCGAGCCGGGAGAATCTGGCAATGGCGCTGCTGGCGGAAGACACGGCGCCACACAACGCCGGCATTGCCGGGCAAAACGGAATCACGGTGGGAGACATACGGGCCGACCGAAACGTTCCGCGGGCGTTTTGGATGTGGATGGTGGCAGACAACCTTCGATTACCGGCTGAGAATGCATTGCAGCTACTGGGTACGGTATGCCCCGCTTGAGCCGGCGAGGCCTGCTGGCCGGAGTTGCGTGGGCGCCTCTTGTGGGGTGCGGCTATCATGTTTCGGGCCATGCCGATCTGTTGCCGAAGTCGGTGAAGACCATCGCGGTCCCGGCGTTTGCGAACAACACCACACGATTCCGTCTTTCCGACCGGCTGGCGCAATCGGTGACACGCGAGTTTCTTTCCCGTACCCGGTACGCGGTGGTGCACGACATCAACTCGGCCGATGCGATTCTACGCGGCTCGGTACTGAACCTGCTGGCTTTTCCAGCTACGTTTGATACGGCCACGGGGCGTGCGGCCGGCGTTCAGATCAGCGTCTATGTGCAGATCAACTTGCAGGAGCGTGCCACCGGCAAGCTGCTGTACACGAATCCGAGCATGGAAGTGCGCGAGCGCTACGAGATCAGCATCGACCCGTTGGCGTATTTCGAGGAGAGTGAAGTAGCTTTGGACCGCCTGAGCAAGCAAGTGGCGGGTAGTATTGTATCGGCAATTCTGGAGGCCTTCTAGAACGTGACTCCGCAGCAATTTCTGACGCAGGTGAAATCAGGCAACCTGGCCCCGGTGTATTTGTTCATTGGCCCGGAGATGTACCGGCGGCGTATTTGCCGCAAGATGCTGGTGGAGAAATTTCTTCCCGAGGAAATGCGTGAAGAGGGGTTTGTACGGCACGATTTGGACGATGTAGGACTGCGCGACGCGGTGGATGATGCCGGCTCCCTTTCGCTGTTCGTCTCGCGGCGGGTGCTGTGGATCGGGGCAGCGGAGGCTGCCGTACCGAAAGGGAACGCCGCGGAGGCAGAGGCTGCGGCAACGGCGATCGTTTCGGCATACGCGAAGAATCCGACTCCGGACACGGTTGTGGTCTTCGATTCGTCCCGACTCACATTCGACAATGAGGACAAAACAAAGCTGGACCGGCTGCGCAAGATATTCGGTTCGGTGAAGGATCAGGTGGAGTTTGCACCTTACTCAGTGGAGGAGGCGCGCAAACTGGCGAACGATCTGGCAACAAGGGCGGGACTGCAGATTCAACCGCCCGCGCTGGACGCGCTGGTAGAGTCACTGGGGGCGGATGCGGCGCGGCTTGCGACGGAGATTGAGAAACTGGCCCTGTTCACCGGCGGCAGCCGCAAGGTGACGGAAGAGGATATTCAGGCCATGGCGCCGGATGCGCGAGCCACGACGATTTTCGCATTGGTGAACGCATTGAGCCGGGGCGATCGGGCACAGAGCCTGGATTTATTGGAAACGCTGGTGCGCGATGGAGAGTACCTGCCGCTGGCGCTGACGTTCCTTGCCACGCAATTCCGGTTGGCTTTGACGGCGAAGGAAGAGGGGCTCCGCACGCAACAACAGTTGCAGGGGCACTTTGCCAAGCTGGGAGTGGCCATGTGGCCGAGCCGCGCGCAGCAAGTGCTGGAAACGATGAGCGCGTTTCCGCGCGCGAGGCTGGAACTGGCGATTCACAAGATGTATCAGGCGGACAAGGCACTGCGGGACCGGGCTCCGGATGATCGCATCGTGCTGGAGGATGTGGTGCTGGCATTGACCAGCAAGAACTAATCCTGGACTTCGGCCACTGGCCGCCACCCTTTGCTGGTCTCCTTCTCCCAAACCCTTCCGTCGCGGCTGCGATATTCCCCACCGCTTGGGTTTCCGCCACCGGCGCCGAAGGCACGGTTTTCGAGATAGACGCGCAGATAGCCGTCTTCCATGCGAATGGACTGGCGCCAACACGGCGCCGGCCAGAGGTGGAATCCAAGTTGGAGCACTTTTGTTCGCACCAGTTCTTTCGCCGTGGCGTCGAGGAGGAACAGTTCGCAGCGGAGAAGCAGAAAGGCAGCCCGCCTGCCTTCGAGCTGCGTTTCCAGAACCACGCCGCCTCGGGGCTCCACTTCGTTGCGTAAAAGGCTGAGCTTGTCCTCGGGTTTGTGTTCGGTCTTCCACAAGAGAACTCCGAGGAAGACGATTACGGCGCAGACCACCGCAACGGTAAGAATCTTCACTGCTTCTTCAGCCTGAAGATGTAGTTATCGAGGGCAAACGCAGCATTGCGGGCGTTGAGGAAATGAAAATCGATGGCGTGTTCACAGCCCGTTTCCAATGTTTTCGAACGCTCGCCCACGAAGCCAAGGGAGGCTGCGACCCGTACAGGATTGACCTTTGGGTCGCGGCGGGCCATTTCCCCGAACATGCTTTGAAACAACATGTCTGCCGGATATTGTTTCCATACGTAGCGGGGGTTGCGGCAGGCAAGCAGCCCTTCCTCATTGGGATCAGATAGAGTGCTTTGCTCGATGTCCGTGATTCGAGCATAGAGCAGTTGCTCGGCTCGCTCATCGCTGGCGACATTCTCCGGATCCTGCCATGTGCCAGCGCCTTTGAGTTCCGTTGAGACCTGCAGCCGGCGATTGCCTTGATATCCGCCGGCGATCAACTGCTCGCGAGTGCAACCGCGGAAGGCTCCGATGTAGGCCGAAAGTCGTGTAGAATCCAGTTGCATCTGGCGCAGGCGTTGGATACGTTCGGCACGTTCCTGATTCTGCTGGGCGGTGGAGCGGACCATCAAGCGGCGTCGAATCGAGGAAGAGGTTGGGCCAGATCCGAAGGAAACCGCGGCCACACAAACCGCGACAAGAATCGATCCGATGATCACGAGGCGTTTCCACATTTGTCTCTCCGACTGCTCAGGCGCAACCGAGAGTGCGGTTCCATCGCGGGAGCTGGAAAATACGCGTGCGGGTGACAAATTTCCCGTCTGGATTGCGCCCGCACCATTGAGGGCGACTGCCGGATGCAGATACTAATCCTGTTACTTGTGTTGGGGCTGTTTGTAATGACCGGCTGCAATGCGTTACTGCCGCGAACGGTGGGATCTCCGTTCGGACATTCGGTGCGAGCGGGCCACCACATTGCCACCCTGATCGTGACGGAGGAGCCTTCCATACCGTCTCTGCATCACAATCCGGAGAATGACCGTTTTCGGATGGGGCTATTGCTTCATCCAGTGAATGGCGGAGCCCCACGGCCATTGATTCCGCTGGCAAGCAGCATGCGGCACTCGGATTTCCGGAATGCGGCGAAGGTTCTGGGATTTGATGGGAAGCTGATCTGGTTCATGGTCACGGATATCGGCGCCTACGATGTGGAGTCCGGGCGTGTGCTGACGGTGGAGCATTTGCGGCGAGCCAACCGGCATCTCGACGACCTGTGGCAGAACGCAAGATACGATATCGGCAGACGCCTGCAGGTAACCTCGCACGACTACAAACAGAGGTATGAGATTGACCCCTCCACTTTGCGTGCGGTGCCGGTCTCCAGTGGCCGCCGGCCTCCTTCGATGCAAGAGGTGCGGGATTTGATGGCGGGCGGGCGAAGCGAGCAATACCGTACGCCGGGGCGCGTAAGGGCAACAGCGGCATCGGATCCTTTGCGGCTCACTGGGCCGGATGGTTTTCTGATGGCGCATCGTACGGAACCGGGGCTCCAAGGCACCATCGTGATCTCGCGCGTGGATGCGGCGGATAAACCATTGTGGTCAACCAATTCGGGAATCGCGGACTTGGACCAGATTCTGCCCGGAGAGGACTATGCAGCATTCATTGGCAAGAGGCCCCGCGTTCCCAACAAGGTGCAGGAACCAGTGCTGGCCATCGTGAACAATGCGACGGGAGTGATGACGGTTCACGCTCTTTGGCAGCGGTAGATCAAGACCACGCCAGCCGTTGTATCCTGAAGGTTAATCCGCTGAAGTAGCGCCCCCGTCCGATTCGCGGCTTCGCATCCACATTTCCCAATCATGCGCGAAACGATGCATCCTCTCGACACGGCTGTCCCTCCTGCACCTGACCAGAAGGAGAGCCTTACCCGGTACATCAATCTGAAGCTGGCGGCGCTGGGCCAGCCTGTGAGCAGGGCGACCGCGGACCCCTATTTTCTGGAGCTGACGCGACCGCTGCTGCGCAACTATCTGGTGAAGGACCAGATGTACGGGGGACATCTCTGTCCCGCGGACCGCAGGATTGAGAGCTTTCTAAACGAGGTACTCAGCGAAACCTGTCCGGATGGTGTGCCGAAGCTGCCTGCCAATACATTCGTGCTGGACCGCGTTGGCCTGGCACGAGAGATGTCGCTGCCGCCGGATGGCGACCGGTTTTCCGCCTCCTATCTGGAATCCTATCGAGTGGCGCAAGGCGTGCTTCACAACCCTCGCAGTGACCGGCGCACCACGCAGGGAATTTTCCACGTGGTGGAAGGAGGGTTGCCCATTCCCGCGGACAAGATCGCGGTTCCGCGGCAGGCGTTCGCCGGTTTGCTGGCACGCGCGTTTCAACCTCCCGATGATGTGCTGCGGCTTCCCTTCACCTCCGATCAGGAGGAAGAGGCACGGCTGTGGGTATCGCTGTTGTTGCGCCCGCTGGTTTGCCCTGAAGTGGGTGCGGAGCCTTGGAAGACAATGGAGTTGCGGTTCTTCGCTCCGGGCAGCCTGGTGAGCAATCTCGATTTCATCGAAGGCATTTTCGGCAATGGGGGAGACCCTTATCTTGCGGAGAATGATGCCGCGCTCGACTATCGTCATTGGACGGGCCACACGGGCTGCGTCATTCTGGCGCCGCATCTGGTTGGTGTGAAGAAACGTGATCTTGGCCTGCCTCGGGTCGAACAGGCAACGGCCCGCCAGCGGCGCGACAAAATGTGCTGGTCAGATCCGAACGAACTCTACAACAACGGAGGCGCGTTCAAAGTCACCTGCCGCGACAAACGGGGCCTGATGGTGACGATCATTGCCGACAGCTACTACGGCTACTGCAAGAAAGAGATCAAGACACAGATCAGCTACGCGGCGAACATGTTCGGGTTTGCCGAGGAAGAGCACGCGGGAGGCGCGATCGCGTTTCCGAGCTATGTGCTCGGCCAGGACTTCTATGCCGATCGCACGGTGCCGCTGAAAGCCGCCACCTTCGAGCAGGCGATGCAACTGTTGGGGGACCTGGCAGAGCGGCAACCGGAAGGTTACGCCATCGATCGCAAACACCGCGATGTCTTCTACGTGCCCGAGACCTCTGTGTTCCATGTTCGCCAGGGCTATATCTCGTGGCAGCAAGACGGAGAGGAACAGCGGCTGAAGTTGCGGGCCGGAGATGTGTATGTGCTTCCGTCCGGTTACCGGCTGCGCTTGGAGAGACAAATGTCCGGCGCCGCGTGGCGGCTGGTAGGAACGCGTGCGGATGGCACACTGATTCACAAGCCGTCCACAGTATCTGGCGGAGGCAAGTCGGAGATATCGAAGTCCATCGCCAGCGTGTTGCTGAAGGGTCCGGTATTCGTAAGGGACTACCAGGGCGATATGGAGCAGGTGACGGCAATTCTCGAAAGAGACTACTCTCAGATCCGCAAAAAGACGGCGCCGCAACCAAGGGATGCGCGGCCGATACTGAGCGTGGAACGGTCACTGGGATCGGTGATCCAGTTGTTGACTCCGTCGGATAAATACACCGACGAATACAACGAGTGGCTGCGCACGATTCCGCAGATCATTCGTCAATTAGTGTTCACGGTGAAGCGCTACTATCGCCCGGATTGGGGCGACAACTGGCGCGAGCATTTCACGGTGGATCGCGTCAATGGATTCCAGGGGCATGAGCTGAAATACGATACCCAGCAACTGGTGGCGAATTACCTGCGGGTGGGCCACGACCCTGACGGGTCCTGGAGGATCTATAAGCTGAGGCCGGATTTCCATCCCGCCGATAAGGTGCAGGTAGAGGATGACATCACGGCTTCCGCGGTGGTGCCGCGCGAAGCGCTGAGTGGACTGGACCCTCGGGAATTGCATGCTTCGGTGAAGCTGGTGGCCAATTGCGAGGCTCTGCTGTTCCAGCGTCCAGACGATGCGATCGAGCCTGGATTCGATGAGCCGGCAGAAGCAGACATCGCCTCGCCGGGCACATTTCTGTCGAACTATGAGCCGCTGAGCCGCGAACAGGTGCAGTCCATCGTGGATCACGTGGTCGTGTTCGACCGGTTCTCCTCACCGATGCAGAAATTGCTGCGGGAGTTCCTTGGGGGCACGAGGGGCTTTGCGGTGTGCTCAGCGTTTCCACGCATTGTCGACGGAAAGCCGTCAAAGAATCCGCGCTATCAGCAGAAGCGCCCGGACCGGATGAACCCGCGGGAAACGTATCTGGCAAAGATTGGAGCGCACTTGGATCGCGAAGTACCGGCGGGCCGCGACGTTCCATTTCCTGTCAACTCTGTTCTGGCGGGACGGAGAGCGAACCCAGCACAGCCTGAGATCGGTTTGCCGCCACTGGCGGTGTATAGCCCGATTCATTACCAGGAACTGCCCGAACTGTTCATGGACTTTATTTGCAGCCTGACCGGAAAATCTCCTTCGACGACTGGTTTCGGCAGCGAAGGCGCGCTGACCAAAGGGCCATTCAACGCGTTGCCACCTGTCATCGACGTGAACAGCGCGGTGCTGGACGCGATCCTTACTGGCTATGAGGGTTTCACGTCTGTGGCAGGATACGTAGGGCCGAACTACAAGGTGGACCACGACGTCAGCATGCTGGTGCCAGAGATCTGGTGCCGCATGAAGGTTGTGGAGCGCGATCCGAGGTTTCTGATCGAGCGGGGATACCTGGAGAAGCTGGAAGATTTCGAGCATGAAGGCCGGAAGGTGCTGGCAAGCCGCTTGGGGTATCGCATCACGAGGCAATTTTCGGAACGCTTCCTGGGGCGATTGTTTGAAACCCCGGACGCGGTTTTTCCGGAACCACTCTTGCGCCCGGAATTGCAGAGCCTGGAACAATTCGCTTCCGGCATTGAGGCGATGGTGGAAGCGCAACGCCGTGTGGCCCTTCTCTACTTTGAGGACGGAAGCGTGGAGTTCGCCTGTCCGCCGGTGAAGGCACTGCTCCACATCATGGCGTACGGCCACTTCGAGGGTGAAGGAATTTCCAGCCCGCGCATTCGCGGCCTGTTCCAACGCGAGGCAGTGCTGGGCAGCGATTGGTATCAGGAACGCCTGCGAGTGAAGCAACGCATCGACGTCGCTTTGTGGCGCCGGCACGTAGAGGCTTTAGAGGTGGCACGCACGAATCCGGATGTGCGGGCATCGCGCCTCGATCTCAATCACCGGCTCGCTACGGCGCGGGCGGAGTTGGAGCGCGTGCGTTCGGTGGAATATCTGGGCAGCCTTGTGGGAACGCTGGGTGCGGACCCCATGTGCCACTGAGTTATTCCACCGCGGTGACAAGCCTCTGCGAGCCGGGTTGCCCGCCGAGCGTAAAAGTAACCGGAATCGCGTCGCCGGGATTCACTTGTGGAACCACCACATTGAACATGTACAGGCCGATCAGATTGGGCGCCAGCCCGGAGTATTGAACGGTGGCCCGGGCCGAGCCGAAGCTCAGTGTGAAGGGCTGGGTCAGGGCATTCAACTGGCTGACTACTTGTCCGGCCGGAGTGGGTGGCGAGACGGCACCGAAGCCAATGCCAAACAAACTGAGGGTATCGCCCACACGGGCACGCCGGGAAGGTACTCCGGGAATTGCGTCCGGGGGCAGAACAAACGTGGCGTTGTCCGGGAACAGCGCGACGACGTATTGCTGCGAACCAACGTTGAACGAAACAGGAGCAAGCAGTGCGGGCAGTACGGATCGCAACTCGAGTGAGTATGGCGCGCTGACACCGGCAGGCGTGGTCACTGTCAGTGGCTGAGACCCGGCGGTGAGCGTGGAAGGGACTTGCGCGGTCAGCAGGCCCGGACTGATGTAGGAGAGGAATGCGTTCTGCCCTCCAATTCGAACGGAAGTGCCATCGAGAGTAGTCGGGGCCTTGATTCCATCGAAATCTTCAATGGCCCAGGCGCGTGTTGTGCTGGCCAGATTCGAGCCATAGATTTCAATCCAACTGCCCGGCGAAGCACCGGGCAAGGCGCCGAATCCAGAAGCGCTGATGACGCCGCCTGGGTTCACGGCGGGCGGTTGCTGATCGACGACAATCGCGCCCCATTCCTGCTTGCCCTGACCGCACTTCGAACCGTGAACGAAGTAGTAGGTCTGCGGCGCCGTATTCTGCGTGGACCGGTTGAAGGTGAAACTGTAGGTGGTGGGGAATGGATTCCCGGCTCGGGTAAAGTTGGGATAGATGGAGTCGGTTCGCCGGCGATGCAGATCACTAGCCCAGCCTCCCAGCGTCTTTCCGGAAGTAGGCAGCACGCCGCGATTGCTGTTCTCCGCCAGCCAGAACAGCTCTTCGTAGATTTCGAGGAACACGCCATCGGAGTTATCCCACATGTTCTGCGCGGCGGAATCGAGTTCGGTGGGCGTATTGACACCAGCGCGGTTGACGGTTTGAAACCCGGTAATCTGGCCCTCCGCACCTTCCTTCACTGCCCAGCGGTTGGGACAACCGTTTCCCACAGGCCAGTAGCCATCCAATGGCAGGTTCGGCTTAGGGTGGACCCGCTCGAGGTTGCAGGTTGCTCGTCTAACTTGAAGGCCGTTGTGCTGCACGACGAAATTGAGGCCGTGATTTGCCTGCCCCCGATCCATGATGGCCTGCGTTTGTTCACTAGCGGCAGGAAGTGGTGCATTGTTCGAGGATGCGTTGGAGGTATTGAAGTAGCCGCCGGTCTCGTTGATGCGCGGGAAGCCATCCTGGATCAATGCATAGCTAATGGGCTTGCCGGGGAATTGAGTTCGCAGCAGTTGGTTCTGCTCATCGTAGAAGGCATAGAGTCCGGAAGGGCGATAGCCATCCGTTGCGAAGATCTGCGTATTGCAGGGGCATCCGGTCTCGCAAGTATTGGGAAGCCGGTTCTCATGTGAGATGAGATTGGCGCCCGAAACCTTGATGTAGGCGAGTGCCCGGTACCAGTCGGAGCGGGATTTGACGACGCGGGCAACCTCAGTGAGCATGGCGAAGTAGAGCGATTTGTAGGTAGGCCGGTGTGGGCTTCCGAGGTCCATTCGATTTCCGCAGCCAGTGCCGCTGTCATCGCCGGGATCCTGCAGTCTGAGTCTGGGGACACCGCCACCGCCGCCCGGCCGCGCGGAGCCATCGGGATTGGTTGAGAAGATCCAATCCGGGGTTCCGTCGTCACCGGCTTTCACGCCGAGGCTGAATAGCTTCCCGTTTTGCACGGCTTTGTCGATTTCGCGACGAAGGACAGTGAAATCATAGGTGCCCGGAGTTGGTTGGACATCTTTCCACAGAAGGCGAATGAAAACTCCCGTGATGCGATCACTGCGCCAGGTGGAATCCATGGTCGCTTCGTAGACGCCTCCTCCGTTGCACAGCACCCTGCCGTTGTCACCGCGATAGAGGACTCTTGAACCGGCGGGGCATGTCGCACCGGCTGGCTCCACGAGCCCATTATCCAGCGGGCTGAGTGTGAAGACGCCGGAAGGGGCAAAGGGCATCGGACCGGTGAACTCGTTCGGGGAGGCGGGATCGAAAGGACGGCGTTCGCGGCACATCCCGGGATACGAGGAGCCAGTGACGGGAATGATGGAGTCTGTGTTCGACAGCCTCTCCCATCGCACGGTGTCGCCGCTGCGAATGTAGGTAACCTGGGGGCTGAACGTCCCATCCGGATTCACCGTTATGACCGCTGTGCGCGGCTGGCCAACGAGCGAGGAGGCACACAAACTCAGCAACAGACAAACACGCATGGTGACATTATGGAACAGGTTTGCGGCGAGTTATCGAGGCGGGAGGGGAGCGGCAGTACTGCCACCGAGCCCGGCGTAGGTGTCCTTCACTTTCGACACCTTGTTTCCTTGAAAGGTGATGAATGTCATTTTTCCGGGGGGATTGCCGTACACCCAATCTTCGAAATCAACGCCATCCTTGGTCTCGCGCGATTTATTGCGAGGACGCCCGAGGATCATGATCACGGTTTCCCGATCCATCCCTTCAATCACTCGCCCATCCTTGATGGCCTTCTGCACTTCCGGCGGCAACGTGGTGACGAATTGCTCCGTTGCGGAGCGCTTTTCGAAGTCCATCACGGGGAGTAGGATTTTCTTGATTTCCGCGGCGGAGAGCGGGGGGACGCCTTTCGGAAAGAGTAAGGCGATGTGCGTGCCGAGCGTGGGGTTGCCGTTGCCGCCGATGGGAGAGGTCCGCGACCCCATGCCGACTTCGACTCGCTCATACCACTTACGGCCGCTCTTCAGGCCGCCGTTGATTTCGAACACGATCTTGTCGTCGTCAATCGTGACCTTCGTGATTTGGATAGCATCACCGAGCCGGCCGGCCGGTCCGAATTCCTTGGAAACCTCTTCCCACTTCGTCTTGTCGTACTTGCCGTCCGCCTGAATTTCGAGGGGCTTCTTCGACCGGGGGAGCATTGTTTTCAAAGTTGCGTATTCGGCGGTGAGGCCGCGCAGGATCTCGACTCGTTCGTCATCGGTGAGCTTGCGTGCCGCCACGGGCAAGACGTTCGCAATCACGAGTCCGGCAACGATCAATGCGCGCATGGCGGATACTCCTTCAATCCTCGGGCTGATAGAGGTGCGAATGCTGCTGCACAACCGGCGCCTGGTAGAGGGCATAGAAGAGCACCGCCAACACCGCCGTGGTCAGCAATCCTGCTTCCGGCCCATAATCGCCGCCGCTCCACAGCGTGGAAACATTCCACTCCATCGAGTAGCCCGTTACCTTCATTGTAAATCCGCTGAGGTTGACACCGAACAAAGGGATGGTGACGTTCCACCCATAATGCAACCCGATGGGGAGCCACAAGTCGCGCGAGCGCAGGAAGGCGAGGCCGAAGAGAAGTCCCCATAGCATGGTGTTCGCCAAGCCCAGCTTGCTCGCGTTCTGATTGTTGGAGTGAGCCAGGCCGAAGATGACGCTGACGGGCAAGATGGTGGCGTATTCGCCGGCAGTAGCCAGCAGCACCTGGAACCCGTAGCCGCGAAACAGCAGTTCTTCCCCGATGGCGCCAAACAGCAGCACAACAGCGAGGAATAGAATGCTGGCCGGGCTGAAATGCCAATCCTCAGCGGGGGTCAGGCGCGCCGCACCCAGAAGCAGTGGGGGCACCATCACGAGGAGCGCAGCACCCACTCCGCCTGCCAAACCGAGCAGCAGGTTCTTTCGCGATCCCTGCGTCCAACCGAGGCCAACATCGGAGATCCGGCCGCGTTCATAGACACGGATGGCGATCGTATTGGCAATGGCGGCCGCGGCGAAGGTACCCAATGCGGCGGAAACCAGGTATCCGGCAATGGGGTACATCAACGGGGAGAGTATCGCCATGCCTGCGATTTCGAGGAAAGCGAAGATCCCCACGCGCAAAAGGACACCTACCTTCGATGGCCTCGCCGGAACGGGGGCCGGAACAGCACTGGCAGTGTCCATAAGGCTATGCTACCCGATCGCTGATTCTCACCGGCAGGAATACAATGGATGGCATGAGGCTTTGTTTGCTTTTCGCGTTCTGCGCACTGTCACTCTGCGCCGCCACGGCCGAACAGTTGTTTAACGGGAAAGACCTTTCGGGATGGAGGATGGTGGGTCCGGGGCGGTTCACCGTCGAGGGCGGCATGCTGAAGACGGAGGGCGGGATGGGGCTGCTCTACTACACAGGACACAAAGTGGGAAATGCCACGCTGCGCGTCGTGTTTAAGACAACCGGCGAGCGAGATAACAGTGGGGTGTTCATCCGGTTGCCCGAGGAGCCGAAAGATCCGTGGTACGGCGTGCACAACGGCTACGAAGTGCAGATCGACGCGGCCGGCGATGAGTGGCACTCCACAGGCGCGCTCTATTCGCTGAGCAAAGTGTCAGACCGCAACCAGAAGCCGGCGGGCGAGTGGAACACGATGGACATTGAAATCAAAGGCCAAGTCACTACCGTTTATCTCAACGGGAAGAAGGTGAATGAGTTCCGTGGGAATCAGGCCGTGCCGGAGCGGAAGATGTGGTTTGAACCGGTGCGCGGACCGCGCCCGGATGAAGGCTATATCGGCCTGCAGAATCACGACGGGCGATCGACGGTGTTCTTCAAAGAGATCAGCGTGCTGCGGTAGCGTAGTATCCCTTGCGAGCCTGAACTCGCAGGTCTTTGTTCTTGGCGCGAATCTCCAGTTTGCGAAAGCTTCCGTCGCGCTTGCCGTTGGCCGGCGTGTAAGCAACGGAATACTGACTGCGCATTTCTTTCTGAATTTCGTCGAAGATCATGTCGAGGGTATAGCGCCGATCCACTTTGAAAACCTTGCCTCCCGTGTCTTCGGAAAGGCGGCGAAGGTCTCCGTCGCCGGGTGCGCCGAATCCGCCGTAGGCTCTCCAGTCGACATAGTAGACGCTGTAGATGATGGCATCGGTTTTGTGCGAAGCTTCCAGAGCCTCACGCAGTTTCACGCGGCTGCCCATGTCCACACCGTCGGTGATGAGGATAATCGCCTTGCGGCCCACTTCGCCTTTCAACTTCTCATTAGCGGCCAGATAGACGGCATCGAAGAGAATAGTGCCCCTGGGCTGGCCGATGGTGGGCACCGGGCCGGGGTGCACTCCTCCAACAGCGGCGTTGACTCTAAGCCCGTTTAATCCCGCCTGAAGTAGCTTCACCGACGCGGTGTAATCCTGCAGAAGTTCCGCTTCCGATCCAAAGCTGATGAGGAATGCCAGGTCTTTGGGGCGGAGCACCTGGCGGAAGAACTGAGTGGCAGCGCGACGCTCCTCTTCGATGAGGCGTTCCTGCGATCCGCTGACGTCCACCAGCAGTCCCATGGTGATGGGCAAGTCCGTTTCCCGAGTGAACGATTGCACCGTTTGTTCCTTGCCATCCTCGAAAACCTGGATGTCGTCTTTGGTGAGATTGTTGATGAAAGCGCCTTTCTTGTCCCGCACGGAAAAGAGGACGTTGACGATGTCGACATCGACTTTGATTGTGGGCAGGTCGGGTTCCGCGGGGGGCTTGGTTTGTTGTGCGGGAAGGCCGAGGATAAGCAGGGAGGCCAGGAGCAGCGCCATAAGATTTACAATGTCACATTGGTAGACGTTTCGGCGTCGAATCCCGTTTCCATGCGTAAGGCGATCCAACATCTGAAGACAAACGACACCCTGCTGGGAGGAGTTATCTCCCGTGTGGGGCCGTACCGTATTGAATACCGCGAGCCGAATTTCGACACGTTGGTGCGCTCCATCATCTATCAACAGGTGAGCGGGAATGTAGCCCGAGTGATCGTGGGGAGGCTGGTAGACGCCATGCCGGAGGGCCAACTGACACCGGCCAATGTGCTGCGGTTGCGCAAACCGCGGTTGCGGAAGTGCGGGTTATCCACGGCCAAAACGGAGTACATCCGCGATCTGGCACGGCATTCCGTAGACGGGACCGTTCGATTCGACGAACTGTCGGAACAGAGCGATGAGGAAGTGATCGCAGCGCTGACGCAAGTGAAGGGGATTGGAGTCTGGACGGCACAGATGTTCCTCATGTTTGCACTGCGCCGCCACGATGTTTTGCCGGTGGGCGATCTGGGGGTCCGCAAAGCGATGCAGAACATCTACTCTCTTCCGGAATTGCCGAAGCCTGCGGAGATGGAGCGAATCGCCCAACCGTGGCGCCCCTACTGTTCAGTGGCATCCTGGTATTTATGGCGTAGTTTGGATGGCATAGCAGCTTTATGAAACGCAATCTTACTTTGTTCGTTCTGGCCGTATCTCCCCTGCTAGCGGGTGAAACGGCTCTGGACCGGTATGTAAAAGCACCGGACCCCAACTATAAGTTCGACGTTGTTCGCACGATTCCCGGCCCTGGATACACGGCGTACGTGGTGGATCTCACTTCGCAAGCGTGGCTCACGGAAAAGGAGGTCAACCGCACTGTTTGGAAGCACTGGCTGACCATTGTGAAGCCTGACAAATTGGAGCATGACAAAGCATTCCTCTTCATCAGCGGAGGGAGCAACCGGGACGCCAAGCCCCCGGAGCGGGTAGACGGCTTCACGGCGGCCATTGCGACGCAGACGCGCACAGTAGCCGCGGAATTGCGGATGGTGCCCAATCAGCCGCTGAGCTTTCATGGGGAAACTCGGCAGCGCGTGGAAGACGCCATCATCGCCTACGGATGGAAGAAGTTTCTCGAAGGCGAAAGCGAGCAATGGCTGGCCCGGCTGCCGATGACAAAGAGCGCCGTGCGGGCCATGGATACGATCACCGCCGTTGTTGCCAAGAACGGTGGCCAGAAGGTGGACAAGTTCGTAGTCTCCGGCGGGTCGAAGCGCGGTTGGACGACATGGACAACCGGCGCTGTCGATTCCCGTGTAATTGCGATCGTACCGGCGGTGATTGATCTGCTCAACATGGTGCCGTCGTTCGTGCATCACTGGCGGGTGTACGGCTTCTGGTCTCCGGCCATCAATGATTATGTGGAGCACGACATCATGAAATACTCCGGCTCAAAACGCTACGCGGAGATGATGAAGATCGTGGAGCCCTACGAATACCGGGACCGCCTGACGATGCCGAAATACATCGTGAATGCAGCAGGGGATGAATTCTTCATTCCCGATTCCTCACAGTTTTACTTCAAGGATCTAAAGGGCGAGAAGTATCTCCGCTATGTGCCGAACGCGAAGCACTCCCTGGCCGGATCAGATGCCCGCGAAACTATCGGCGCGTTCTACAGCATGATTGTGAACAATACGCCGCGGCCGAAGTTCGATTGGCGGATAGAGAAAACCGGCGCGATTACGGTGAAGGTGATGGACAAGCCGTCGGAAGTAAAGCTGTGGCAGGCGACGAACCCGGAGGCTCGCGACTTCCGGTTGGACAAGATCGGCAAGGCGTATCAGGCAACGCCGCTGAAGGAGACGAAGCCCGGTGTGTATCATGTTTCCGTCGCGAAGCCGGCGAAAGGATACACCGCTTTCTTCGTGGAGCTTACGTATCCCAGCGGAACCTCATTCCCATTGAAGGTGACCACGGGCGTGAAAGTGGTGCCGGATGTATACCCGTTCGAGGCGCCCGAACTTGGGACCGCGCATGGACCGGGAGCGACTTCGACCCCGAAAGCAGTAGCCAACGGAAAGAAATAAAGGAGCCACGCTGATGAAGGCGATTGTCCTCGTTCTATTGGCCAGCGCCGCGCAGGCGGCGATACGGTTGCCGGCACTGATATCCGACAACATGGTGTTGCAGCAACGGATGCCGGTGCGCATTTGGGGATCGGCAACCGTGGGCGAGGAAGTCACGGTCAGCCTCGGTCTGACTAGCGTGAAAGCCTATACGCAGGAGGATGGCCGGTTCGAGGTTTTCCTGCCTCCTCTCAACGCGGGCGGGCCATATGACATGACAATCGCCGGCTCTAATACAATTACGATCCGGAATGTTCTGATCGGCGAAGTATGGGTGGCTTCGGGCCAATCGAACATGGTGTGGCCCCTGCGGAGTTCGACCAATGCGGAGAAGGAGATCGCCGCCGCCAACTATCCGCAGATCCGCTTTTTCCAGGTACGGACAACCGTTTCGGCCACTCCGCAATCCGACGTCACGGATGCTGCGTGGAAGCTGTGCACTCCGGAGAACGCGCCTGGCTTTTCGGGAGTGGGCTACTTCTTTGCCCGGCATCTGCTGGAAACACGCGGAGTCCCCATCGGCATTCTGCAGTCGGCGGTAGGCGGCACTCCCGCGCAAGCGTGGACGCGGCATGAGGCACTGTTTGACGATCTGAATCTGCACTGGTACCTCGACAATTGGGAGAAGGCTGTGAAGCGGTATCCGGAGCAGAAGGAGAAGTACGAGCAGGCTTTGGCGAAGTTCAAGGCAGATGCGGCTGCGGCGAAGGCCGCGGGCAAAGCAGCCCCACGCGCTCCAGCGGTCCCGCAGGGTGCACCCGGACATCCGCACAGCCCATCCGGTCTGTACAACGGCATGATCGCTCCACTGGTCGATTACGGAATCCGCGGCGCAATCTGGTATCAAGGAGAGGCGAATGCTGGCCCCACCGATAACGAACTCTACCGGCGCCTCTTTGCGGCGATGATCCTCGATTGGCGCAAGCAATGGGGTCAGGGCCAATTCCCATTCCTGTGGGTGCAATTGGCGAGCTTCAACCCTCCCGGGCGAGAATGGGCTCCAATTCGAGATTCCCAAACCGCGACACTGGAACTGGCGAACACGGGCCAAGCGCTGGCGATTGATGTCGGCGAACCGAATGATATTCATCCCAAGGATAAGCTGACGGTCGGTACACGGCTGGCTCTGGTGGCCCGTGCGGTTGCGTATGGAGAGCGCATTGAATACTCGGGTCCGGTGCAACGCGGCGTCACCAGAGAGCGCAACGCACTACGCATCTGGTTCGACCACACAGGCTCAGGCTTGGCAAGCAAGCAAGGACAGCCGCTCACGGGATTTCGCATCTCCAATTCGGATGGGCGCTTCTTCAAGGCGGAAGCTATGATTGACGGCAACACGGTAGTGCTCTCCAGTCCTTTGGTGAAAGAGCCGGTCTTCGCACGATACGCCTGGGAGAATGACCCAACAGCCAATTTGATGAACAAGGAAGGATTGCCCGCAGTGCCCTTCCGCACGGACGGGAAATAGAAACATGGATCGTTACGCAAAATCGCGCGCCATGCTGGCGCGTGCGGCGAAGTCACTGACGGGCGGCGTGAGCAGCCCATTTCGAGCCAAGGCTCCGGTTCCACTTTTCTTTGCCGATGCTGAGGGACCGCGACTGACCGACGTGGATGGCAACTCCTATATCGACTATGCGCTGGCATGGGGGCCGCTGATTCTGGGGCATAAGCATCCAGCGCTGGTGGATGCGATGCGCCGGCAGGCTGAAAAGCCGCACAACTACGGCGCGCAGCATGATCTGGAGTGCGAGGTTTCTGAGCGCATTCAAGAGCTGGTGCCTTGCGCCGACCTGGTGGCCTACAGTTCCACAGGCAGTGAAGCCGTTGCGGCGGTGTGGCGTATCGCACGAGCGGCGACTGGGCGTCATCGCATTCTGCGTTTTGAGGGCCACTACCACGGCTGGCACGATCAGGTGCTGATCAGTTACCGGCCTAATCCGGAACGCATGGGCGAGGCGGAGCGCCCCTGCCCTACCCTGGACTCCAAGGGTCAAGTGGCAAACGCCGTGGAGAACACCGTTGTCTGCCCATGGAACGATGCGGCGGCTCTGGAGCGCTGCTTCGAGCGCTATGAGAATCAGATTGCCGCCGTCATCACGGAACCGGTGCTGTGCAACAGCGGATGCCTGATGCCGGAGCCTGAATTTCTGGAAGGATTGCAGCGCATCCCACGCGAACGGGGGGCATTGCTGATCTTCGATGAAGTAATCACCGGCTTTCGCATGGCGCCTGGTGGAGCGCAGCAGCAGTTTGGGATTGTTCCGGACATGGCCACCTTCGGCAAGGCGGTGGCTGGGGGGATCACGCTGAGCGCGTTCGCCGGCAGGAAAGACTTGATGGAGAGCATGCTTTCCGGAGTCGCCTACGGTGGAACGTTCAATGGGAATCCGCTTGGAATGGCCGCGGCTGTGGCCACGCTCGATGTACTCAAGGATGGTTCCGCGCTGGCACATGCCAACCGGATGGGAGTGCTGCTGCAGCAAGGGATCCTGGATGCGGCGCGGGCCGCGGGCATCCCGCTTCGGATCACCGGTTTCGGTGCGGCATTCTCGGTGCATTTCACGGATCGGGATTCGTTGCGCAACTACCGCGATACGCTGGAAGACGATCGGGACAAACTGAATCGCTACATCCGCCTTGCCTTGGACGAAGGGCTGTTTCTGCTTCCCGATGGACGTGTCTATGTCTCCGCGGTTCATACGGAGAAGGAAGTGGATGAATCCGTAGCCGCCATTCGCCGTGTGTTCTCAAAGATGCTCTGAGCCCTCGCAGTGGAATAGTACACTTGTGTAGATTCCATGCTTCCGCTCATTATGTTGTTTTGCATCTGGGCCTCCGCCGAGGAGTATGTTCCCGGCCCCGATTCGCAGCGCCAGCCGGGTGTTCCGAAAGGAACAGTGACGCAGCACTCCTGGACGAGCAAGGTGTTTCCAGGAACGGTACGGGATTACTGGGTTTACGTACCGGCACAGTATGATGCCGCGAAACCCACTCCCTTCCTGATCGTTCAAGACGGCGGGGGGATGGTGCGCGAGGATGGGGCGTTCCGCGTTCCTGTCGTGCTCGACAACCTGATTCACAAGAAGGAAATCCCGGTACAGATCGGGATTTTCATCAATCCGGGAGTGATGCCCGCGCGCAGTCCCGATCAACGGGCGCGCTACAATCGCTCGTTCGAGTACGATGCACTTGGTCCACGCTACGCGCGATTTCTCGTCGAGGAGATCATCCCGGAAGTTGCAAAGAAGTACAACCTCTCCAGCAACCCGGATGACCGTGGATTGATGGGATCGAGTTCGGGCGGGATCGCCGCATTCACGGCGGCGTGGGAGCGCCCGGATCAATTCCATCGGGTTATTAGCTTCATCGGCAGCTTCGTCAACCTGCGCGGCGGGCAGAACTATCCGGCGCTGATCCGGAAGACAGAGCCGAAGCCGCTGCGCATCTTCCTGCAAGACGGGCGCGCGGATCAGAACATTTATGGCGGCAATTGGTTTATCGCCAACGAAGATATGGCGTCCGCTCTCGACTATGCCGGCTATGACAGCAAGTTTGTCGTTGGGACTGAGGGGCACAACGGAAAGCACGGCTCGGCGATCCTCCCGGACACCTTGCGATGGTTGTGGCGAGAGTATCCAAAGCCTATTCAAAAGAGCAGCCAAAGCAAAGATAAGCATTTTCTCGCGTTCGCGCTCGACCCGGCGAGCGATTGGGAGTTGGTGAGCAGCGGCCACAAATTCACGGAAGGCCCCGCTGTCGACCGGCAGGGCAACGTCTTCTTCACAGATATCCCCAACAATAGGATTCACCGCATCGGCCTGGACGGCAAGGTTTCGGTATTCAAGGAAGACAGCGGCGCGGCAAACGGGCTGATGTTTGGGCCGGACGGGCGGTTGTATGCCTGTCAGAACGGGCGCAAGCGGATTGTCGCCTATACCATGGACGGGGCTGAATCGGTCATCGCGGAAGGCGTCACCTCAAACGACCTGGTGGTGAATCAGAAGGGCGAGATCTATTTCACGGATCCCCCGAACAAGAAGGTGTGGTTCGTCGATGCAAAGGGGAGCAAACGCGTGGTTGTGGACCAGGGCTTCGAGTTCCCCAACGGCATCATGCTGTCGCCCGATCAATCGTTGTTAATGGTGGCCGATTCGCGGAGCCGGTGGGTGTGGTCGTTTCAGGTACAAGCGGACGGCTCGCTGGAAAACGGCGTGCCTTTCCATCATCTGGAAACTCCGGACGATTCCTCCTCCACCAGCGCCGATGGGATGAAGGTGGATACGGAGGGTCATCTGTGGGTCGCCACAAGGATGGGGATTCAGGTGCTGGACCAACCCGGGCGCGTGGTCGGCATTCTGAACAAGCCTCATTCCGGCGCGCTGTCCAATCTGGTGTTTGGCGGACCTGACCTCGATTGGCTGTACGTCACTGCCCAAGACCGGGTGTATAAGCGGCATGTACGGCGCAAAGGGATTAACGCCTGGACTGTGCTGCAACCTCCTCAGCCACGCTTGTAGGAACGTGGCTGGCCCGGTAAGAACTACAGCCCTTCCAGAATCACAAACAGGCCGCAGAGAAGCGTATTTGTGTAACGTTTGCATTGAGTTAGGGAATCAAAGAACAGTTGGCACGGTGATTGCATTGTAGAGCCGCAGAAGGAGTCTGAACGTGACCAACTTTCCTCGGTTCCAAGCGATTGCACTGGGAGCAGCGCTGCTCACCACATCCGGATGCGCCACTAAGCGATACGTGCTCGATCGGGTCAACACCTCCGAAACGAAGACTACGGCGCGCATTGGCGAAGTAGAAAAGAAGTCCTCGGATCAAATGGCCGCACTCGAGGAAAAGCAGCAAACCGACGCGTCGCGTCTTGGCGAGATCGCCAAGGGCGCCGACACCCGTGCCGGCGAAGCGCTTCAGAGTGCCGCTAACGCACAGACATCGGCCAATCAAGCCTCTCAGAGGGCAGGCGAAGCAGATGGCAAAGCAGTGAACGCGCAACGCGCCGCCGACCAGGTGAATGCGAAGGTGGACTCACTGGGTCAACTGCGCATGGTGGCGTCGGAAACGGTGCTGTTCAAATTTGCCAGCGCCACGCTCACTGACGAAGAGATGGGCAAACTCGATGCAGTTGCGGACAAGGCAAATGCCAAGTTCCACATGATTGAAGTGCACGGTTTCACGGATCCGACAGGGGACAAGAACTACAACCTGGCCCTCAGCCGGCAACGTGCGGAAGCGGTGGTTCGTTACCTCGCCACGAAGCACAACATCCCACTCCATCGCATTCAACTGATGGGGTTCGGAGAGAACAAGGTGGAGATGACGGACGCGAAAACCCGGGAGCAGAATCGCCTCAGCCGCCGGGTGGAAGTGAAGGTCTTCGCACCTGGGAACGAAACCGCGCAGTTCAGCTCGCGGTAGCTAGCTGGCGTAACCGAGATTTTTCAGAAACTCCGTCATTCTGTCGCGAGTTTTTTCAAAATACTCGTTATTGCCTCGCCCGAAGTTAAAGAAGCCGTGAGTCTGGCCGTCGTAGCCAACCAACTCACAGCGATTTCCCGAGGCCTTCATCTTCGCGGTGAAGGCCTCGGCCGTTTTATACGGAACCGTTGTGTCCGCCTTGCCGTGAAAAATAATGGCAGGAGGCACGCCTTTACCGGCGTTGTGAAAAGGAGAAACAGCTTCGGGCTTTGCGCCGAACCGCTCTGATGCCGCCGATAGCGAACTCACTTTGAAATCCGCTTCCGGAGCATCCGCGAGCACCAGCGCGGGGTTGAACAGGACCAGAGCGTTCGGCTTGGAGGAGATGGCGGCATTCTCCGATGGCTCCTCAAATCCTTTGATGACACCGGTGGCGGCAGCCAAATGTCCACCGGCCGAGCCACCGCCGGCGGCGACACGGTTGGGGTCGATGCCAAGGCGGCTGGCATTGGCACGCACATACCGGATGGCCGACTTCGCATCCTGAATACACGCTGGAACCTTCACCTGATGCCTGGACGCAACGCGGTAATCGGCGGTGATTGCCACCATGCCGTGCTTGGCGAGATGGAGGCAGTGCTGCTCAAACTGCTTCGGGGAACCATTGGTCCAACCGCCACCGAAAAAGAAAACGATGGCAGCACTCTTCTGAGATGCTGAGTGTCCGGCCGGGCGGAAAATCCAAAGCTTGAGGTCCACGCCATTGATTCGCTTGTAGACTTCACTGGCCGCGCCATCCATCTGGGGCGGGTAGTTCGATGGCGCCTTCTGTTTCTGCTGGGCCAGGGCAGGCAAAGCAAGAAGCCCGCTCACCAATTCGCGTCGGGAACTGAAGAAAGTCATCGGGGTACACTCCACAAGCTGACGCTTTTTCCTCCAAGCGCAGCAGCCATCGTCATGCCGTCAGGAGAAAACGCAACCGATCCAACGGCGTTCGGCGCGGGCACCCGTTTGACCATCTTTCCACTGGCAACGTCCCAAAGGATGATCTCCACCGGGTGGCGCGTGGTCAATTCGCTGAAGCCGCCCGTGATGAGATAGCGGCCGTCAGGCGAGAAACTGAGCGAGCGAATCATCTCTGGTTGCCCGGTGATTCGCTTTGCCACCTGCCAGGTTTTCGTATCCCAGAGGTAAACGATGCGGTCGACGCCAGCGGTGGCGAGATATTTGCCATCGGGCGAGAACTGCATAGCAAAGACAGCAACTTTGAGTTGGTCAATCCGTTTCAGGAGTTCCCCATTGCGAGTGCTGTAGGCGCGAACATCCGTATCGTAACTGGAGGCAACGACGACATCCCCCTTCGGAGAGAAGGCGAGGGCAGACGTTCCACCAATACCCGCCGGCGCGGCGAACTTCTGTTGGCCGGAATCGTCCCAAACCCGGATGGTCTCTTCGCTGCCGCGGTCAAAGGAGGGCCCGGTGGCGGCAAAGAGGTTGCGATCCGGCGCTACGGCCATGGTGCGTACACGGGATGGAGCTTCGACGAGATCGCGCGCGGAGTCGGCGGAGAAGTCCCACAGACGGAGAGAAGTTTTGCCCAGGGCGCCCGCGGAACCGGCGTTCAACGCCAGAATCCGCTCCCCTTGCGACGGCGTCACGGTCTTCCGCAACTTGCCGGTAGCGGCATCCCAAATGCGGACCTTGCCATCGGCACACAGCCCGCTGAGCGAGCCGTCCTTGGCGAAAACGATGGTCCGGACATCGGATTCCGAGGAGATGGTGCGCTCCGCAGCTCCCGATTGAGCGAAGGCAGAAGCGGCCAGGACGAACAGCACAGTGAAGGTTCGCATCAGGCCTTCTCCAGCACGATGTCGAAGGAAACGGTGGCGCGCGGCGTGCCTTCTTCAAACAAACTCACCGGGCGGACCAGTTCGCGGTTGCCGACCAGCCCGCGCTTGCCGTAATTCTTGTCGGGATTGCCTTCGAACCAGGGATCGGTAGCGAAGTAGATCTGTGTGATCAGCGTACGATGCCCGGGCGCCGCGATCATGTAGTGGATGTGCTGAGCCGGCCGGTCAGAATAGTGGCCGGGCATGATCGTTTCCACGGCATACTCGGCATCCGAGGCAACTTCGAGTTTCGTGCGGTAACTGTAGCCCTGGACGTCGTAGCGGCCGGCATGATCGGCTTGCCACAGGTCCACCTGGGCGCCGTGCACACGCTCGCCACGGGTATTGTAGACCTTGCCGGAGACGCGCAGGGGGAATCCGGGCGCTCCGGCTTTGCGAAGGTTCTTCTCGTTAGGTGCGCCCTTCTTGAAAAACGGTCCCAACACTTCGGTGGGGGTTGGTTTGGACGCAGCAGCTTCCGATTGTTGCCACATGGCAAGCAGTTGCGAGTGGGATATCGCGGCACCGCCAATCAGCAGGCCACGGGTGATGCAGCGCTCCAGCATCTCACGCCGATGGAGACTTTTCCGGTTCATAGCACCTCTCTTGTTCTTTGACAGCATACCCTGATGACGGGCTGCTGGCAAATAAACATGGAGACAGGGGGGGATGCGGATTTGGAGACTAGTTGGAGGGTCCGATGACCACGCCACCCATGGGCATGGAATAGAGCGGGTGGACCATGAATCCCATGGCGAAGAGGCGGCTGAAGAAGCCGTCCGGCTCAGAAAGGCTGACCCAGCGCACGCTGGCCTGCTCGCCCCGTTCGGCGAAGAAGCCGATACCACCGCGGCGGAGGCGGCGATCGCGCCACGTGTCGACAACCTGGCCATCGACGGAGGTCACGAACTGATCGCCCTTGATGCGCATGCGCACCCGGTAGAGCGTATCTGCTTTTACGGGCACGGGGATGGGCAGTCTCACTCGCTCGGTTTCGCGCCCGCTGAGCATGACAAAGCGCTCGATTTCAGCCCTTGATCCATCTTTCGCGCCGACGTTGATCTTGGTGGCGTAATAGTTATTCAAGTCCGTGGCCCGGAAGGCCCACCCGACACTCTTCTTCTCAATGGCGGCCTGGAACTCCATCTGATAATCAGCCAGCCGCAGAGTGGGCTTCCACAGCCGCAACACATCGGTTCGCAATGCGCCGGGGGTGGAGTCTGCCGTCGAGGTACGCCCCAGCCAATCGCCCACACCCATGCGGAAGTCATGGCGAAGATTGATCTTAGGCGAATCCGGAATGAGAGAACGGATCTTCTGGCTGAGGGGATTCGAGGTCAAGGTGTAGCGTAATTGAGCCGTAGGAATCGGTACCGGTCCGGCCGGGACGATCCACAGACTCAGACCAAGCACGAGACCAACCATCACGGCGATTCCGAGTCCGAGTTTGCCGTTTGGTTTCTTCTTTTGTTCGGGGGTGTCTACAACGGCCAGATAATCGCCGTAGTCAGACAGCAGTTCGCCAGCATCACGCAGGGCGCGTGCGCTTGAAGTGCGAAACCGCTTGCGGTGCTGGGAGCAACAAAACTCCCGGTCCACCAAGCGGCGCATGGTTCCAATTGGCCGGCGACAGTATAGACAGCGCATTTCTGGTTGACCAGCCCCATCTTAACAGCTATCGGTGATTGTGCATCCACCCTAGGATGCTTTACCGGCCTAACTGAGGGTTCCACTTAGGTGTGCGATGGGCTCCCTGTTCGATACGTATAGGCTTATCGATCCTGAGTCCCAGGAGTTGATCAGCACAACACCCTATGGGGGTATGTCCTTTCCCAACACCCACTGACAGGTTGTGTTCACCCCAACGGTCTCGATACGCGTTTTGCTTGGTCAGGAACTCGGTTTGGTAACCTTAGGAGGAGCGGGGCGCTCCCATGGATCCCGAATTTGAACTACCGGTAACCGATGTGTTTGATCTTCATTCCATCCCTCCCCGGGACGCCAGAGGGGCAGTGGAGGCTTACCTGGAAGCGGCTCATTCAAAAGGGTTTCGCTACTTGCGGATTATCCATGGCCGGGGGATAGGGGTTCAGCGGGAGATGGTCCGCGCTGTCCTTTCCCGCACTCCCTTTGTACGGTCGTACGGGGATGCCCCTGCGGAGGCTGGCGGGTGGGGTGCTACCCTGGTGGAACTGGGAGAGCCACTGATGGACGAACTGGAATCGCTCACCAAGCAATATGATGACGCCCTTGCTGAGGTGGAAGGAATTGTGAATGCTCTAAGCCAGACGCAATTCCAATGGAGCCCAGCGCCGGACAAATGGTCAGTTGGCCAGTGCATCGAGCACCTGGCTCAGGTGGGAACCACCTATGGGGCGAAGATCGCGTTCACCGTGGAACTGGGGATGAAGGAGCAGGTTTTCGCCCCTGGACCTTTTTCTTATGGTTGGCTGGAGCGTCTGTTTCTGCGCACGACGGAGCCGCCTCCGCTGTTCCGAGTGAAGGCCCCACGAGTGTTCCGGCCCAATCCGGCACGTGGGACAGCTCTGGATCCTGGTCCAATCGTCGATGCCTACCGCAAATCCAACCGCCAATTGCGGGAACTGGTGCTGCGGTCCAAGGGATTGGATCGGAAACGGTTGAAGGTCGTGTCTCCAGCCTCTGACATGCTCAAAATCTCGTTGGGCATGGCCCTAGCGATCGCCGTGGCGCATGAGCGGAGACACATCTATCAAATGAGAGAGATTCTCAAGGCTGCCGGGCCTGGCCGGAATTCACGTTGATCATCATTGGGGAGGCGTCCACGGCCTCGATGGCCGAGCCAGGGATCTGGTGCATCTGGCGGAGGAGATCGTTGTTCCAGCGCTCGTCGGGCGCGCCACTGATGTACCAGGCAGAACCGTTGTCGGCAAGAATGATGCCGTACTTCTTCATGGCTCGGAGGATCACCTGAACGGGTTGCGAATAACTGCTGATGTCAAAGCTGGCCTTGAGGCGGAAGCGGGCACCCATTGGAGGATACTGGGAGCCGGTCTGGCTGGAGGCAAAATGGCGGGCAGGCCAGAGAAACTCGCGCTTCGTAACTGGTGCCGTGAAGCGGATGGCATGCTTAATCTCGCCTGCCGCTACCTCGTCATACCGGACCAAACCAGGCAATAAGGGGAGTCCCGCGGCATCCGCGGAGGTCCACCCGGATGGCCGCAGGGGACCGTTCGCCTTCAAGTCGTAGATGGCGCCTGACCCCGCGGAGTAACCACTTCCCTGGGGGTAGGCGGCATACAGCTCCCACAGTTTGCACACGCCCTGTTCAATGACAAGGATATGCCGGTCGCCGTCGCTGTTTGGGCCGCCCTCGATGGGCGGGTTCGGCGGCACAGGGTAGGGTCCCGGGTCGCTCTCATCATCGTAATCAAAGGTCACTGGGACTTTGGCTTGACCTTGGGGCACGACAATGAAGGGGATACCGATGGGTCCCCCATTCCAGGTACCGGAGCCGAAATCGGCGTGGAAGGTGCGGGCTGACCCAATGGTGTTCACCCAATCCGTGGAGCGGGCATGAACCGAGAGATGCTCAATGGGCGTATTCCAGACATTGTCGTAGGGGAATATGTCACAGCCGGAGATGGAAGGCGGGGTTCGCGTGGGAGCAGGCGGCGTGGGAGCAGGCGGAGGCGTAGGAGTCGGCGACGGGAGCAGGCTGTGACGGAAGAATGCCCGCGCCAGGAAGACCGCCATTTGCTCTCTGGACAGGAACTGATTGACGCAATACTGGGTATCCGTGCATCCCTGGGTCACGCCCAGTTCCCACATCTTCTGTACATATTTAAACAGCGGATGTGAGGACGGGACGTCGGCAGGGAACCTGGGGTCCTGCGTGTAGGTGAAATTCTCTCCGAACCGCGCACGCACAATGAACTGGGCCATCTGCCCGCGGGTCACGGCCGTCGCCGGGCAGTACTGGTTGTTCCCACATCCCGTGTGGATGCCAAGTTCCTTCATCTTCTGGATGTATTTGAAGAATGTGTCCGACTGCGCCACGTCAGTGAAGTAGGGTGTGTTGGAATAGGCGAAGCTCTCACCGGCGATTGCCCGGATGATGAACGCCGCCATCTCTCCCTGCGAAACCGTTCCCCCCGGGCAATATCGCGGTGGCTGAGCGTTGCAGCCCAAGGTGATCGCAAATTGGCGGAGCAGATAGATGGAATCGAGCCAAACGTGATCCCCGGCCACATCCGTGAAGATCTGCAATCCCGGGCCGGTGGCAAATACCGCTAGGAGCACGGGGACGCTGTTGAGGCTACCGCCCACGTTGACGTTGACGAAGCCACTGTATAGTCCCGCCTGCAGAGAATTAGCGGCTATGGTCACGGTGAGCGTCGCCGGCAACGTGCCAGATGAGGGTGTTACCTGGAGCCAGCCTCCGCCGGAAGTGGTGAACGCCGTGGCGGAATAGCTGCCCGTACCTTCCAGGGCGACGGTCTGCGACTGCGGCACGGTGGTTCCGGCCTGGGCGAAACGCAACAGTCCTGGATAAGTCGCCGATTGCCCCCACATCTCCCCGACAAAACCGCACGCCGTTAGAAATAAGGCACGAAACATGAAATCACTCCGATCTAGTATTCGGCGGGGAGTTAGTACTGAAAATAGTGTGGTAAGGGATCTTGTGTCAAGGGGTAGGCGTTTCGTGGTATTTCTGAAAGCCATGGTTATCCTTATGGGCCTGCTGGGGGCCGCACTCTTCGCCCAGGACTTCGACCTGTTGATTCGCGGCGGACGCGTTGTGGATGGCACAGGGAATCCTTCCTTTATCGCCGATGTCGCGGTGCAAGGACAGCGCGTGGTGGCGATGGGGAAACTAGAGGGCAAAACGGCGCGGCGGGTGATCGACGCCAAAGGCCTCATCGTGGCGCCCGGGTTCATCGACATCCATAACCACTCTGACCGGACGGTGCTGGCGGACGGCAATGCGCAGTCGATGATCCGACAGGGAGTCACCAGCATGATCTTCGGTGAAGGCGGCTCAGAGGCGCCTTCGAAGCAATTCGCGCGGTTCTCAGACTATTGGAAGGCACTGCTGGAGAAGGGCGTATCGACGAACATCGGCTCGTATGTGGGATCGAGCGAGGTGTACACATTTGTTCGCGGGCATAAGGCAGGGCCGCCCACGGCGGAGGAACTGCAGCGCATGCAGCGGCATGTGCGCGAAGCGATGGAAGACGGAGCGTTGGGAGTGGCCAGTTCGTTGAGCGGACCGCCTGGCTCCTGGATCGACACGGATACGTTGGTGGCAATGTGCGCGGAAGCTTCCAAGTACAACGGAATTTATTCGACGCATATGCGTACGGAGGGTTTCGGGGTGTTTGAAAGCGTCGCCGAAGCGCTGGAGATTGGCCGCCGAGCCAAAGTACCGGTGGACATTATTCACCTCAAGATTGCTGAGCACAAGCTTTGGGGGAAAATGCCGGAATTAATCGGCGTTATCGCGAATGCACGGGCGCAGGGGCAGGAAGTGGAAGCGCATGTGTACCCGTATCGCGCCGGACAGAACAACTTGGCGACCATCATTCCGCCGTGGGCCCATGAAGGAGGCCGCGATGCGATGCTGGCCCGGCTGAAGGATGCAACGCTGCGTCCGCGATTGGAGAAGGAGATTTTGAACGGCATTCCGGGATCGAACTGGTACAACCACTACACGGCAACCGGTTCATGGGAAGGCATGCTCCTGGTGAGTTTTTCCAATCCGCAGTACAAGAAGTATGAAGGGAAGCGGATGAACCAGGTGATCGCGGATATCGGTGGCAATCCGATTGACGTGCTCTTCCGCGTCTTGCTGGACAATTCCGGCTCCATCCCGACGGTGTACTTCCATCATTCCGAGGAAGACATGCGCTATGCGTTGCGGCAGCCGTTTGTGTCGGTAGGTTCGGATGGGACTGCCGTTGCCACCGAAGGCCCACTGGCGCGCGGGAACCCGCATCCCCGCTACTACGGGACATTCCCTCGCGTGTTGGGGCGCTATGTGAGGGAAGACAAGGTGATCACGATGGAAGAAGCGGTGCGGAAGATGACGTCAGCGAATGCGGCTAAGATTCATCTCTACGACCGGGGATTGCTTCGTCCTGGAATGATGGCGGATGTCGCTGTGTTTGATGCTGGGAAGGTGATTGACAATGCGACCTACGAGAGACCACATCAGTATGCCAGTGGCATTGCGTATGTGATTGTGAATGGCAGCCTGGTACTGGAGAACGGGCGGCACACGGGAGCAAGGCCGGGGCAGATTCTGAAAGGCTCCAGCGCGAAGTAGCGGGAAAGAACAAGTACCTTCTCGAATTGGGCCACACAAACGGCCGTCATCGCACCGAGCAGTCGCTTCGGCGAGGCATCTCATAAAGCTTCCGCACATCCTGGTCATTGAGTGCACGGTTATACTGCAACACCTCGTCAACAAGTCCATGAAAGAAGGAGGCGCGCTGATTGTCTGTGCCAAGCGTGAAACCGTTTAAGGGAATCTCGTTGGCATCGTCAACCGTAACGTCAAGCCGGCCATTGATGAACAATGCGAGCCGCCCTCTGGATTTGACGAGGGCGACGTGGGTCCATTCATTTGCCGGAACTGCGGTGGGCGATACGAGCGCCACCGTCGGTTCCGTCTCGAGTTCGAAATGCAGTTTCCGATCCGGAGCGATCGCCAGTTGCCAGCGACGTGGTTGGCCGGTAGCGGTGAATCCAATGATTGGACCGTTTGCTGCAAAACTCCTTGGATTCACCCATGCGGCGATCGTTCCAGCCGGTTGGAACCCATATGGGGGAACACCGGAGATGCGTACAAGGTATGCAGGTCCGGGCCCCAATCGGAATGCGGAGCCTTGTATACCAGGGGCAAAACCTACTGCTCCGATTGGTTTTAAGTGATAGGTGATCGCGTCGTCGTAAGTTCGGTCCGCACTCCAGTGCGATACCAGATCGCTTTTCGGCGGCTCGCAATCAAGCGATTGCGCACCAAAAACAGACACTCTTCGTGCGGTCGAAGCGGCAGCGATGAAACGTCCGTCGGGTGAGACAGCGGTTTGGTGGACCTGGGCTACTGATGCATCTTCCAGCACGTGAAATCCAATTGTGCTCAGGACTAGAATCCGGGTTTCTTCGTTCTTCGACAATACAAGTAACAGTCGTCGCCCGTCCGGATGCGGGGTGATGCTTCTGATCTCGTCCGGCCATCCGAGCGTCTTGACAAAAGCGCCATCCGAGGTCCGATACAGGTGCAGCACCGAGTAGGAAGCGGTCGGGCAACCAAGATGGTCATAGCTTGGTGACGAGCAAGCATCACGGCCATCGATCCAGAGATGATCTAGGGCGGGAGATGGGATCATTGTGTCTGCTACAAGTGGCGGCCCGCTGCTTGACCCGACACTTCTTTCAGTCTCGAGATCGATCACATCGACGGCATCGTGTCCCGGGCGCCCCCCAGGGCCTCCGCAACGGCAACTCACGTACATTCGCTTCCGAACATGGTCGATAACGGGAAAGGTTGGGCATATCAGGCCCGGAATGAGTTCCGCCTTCCCGGTGGGAAGAGATGCACTTTCGTAAGTCCGTCCCGCATCTGCGTTAGGTAGAGCCGATCACCATCGACAGCAAATCCCTGAGGCGGCGTTCCAGGCACAGCAATATGTTGCACGGTGAGAGTGCGGTTGTCGAGCATGGCGACCCCTTGCCTGGTGGTGCTGAAGATTCTCGACCCAGTTGTATCAAAGAAGATTAAATTAGGGCCTGGGGAAACTGGAACGGTGCGAATAATGCTCCAAGAGGCTGTGGAAATCACCCAAATTTTCTCGCCATGGGTGCTCGTAACGAATAGACGGCTGCCATCTGGATGGAATGCGACCGAGGACGCTTCGTCATCTATCGCAATAGTAAGAGAGGGGCTGTTCCGGGCGAATAAACGCCCAGTTGCCACCACTGCAGGGCGCGTTACGGGACGTTTGGATGCAATGGCGACCCAAACGAGAGCGGCGACGACGAGTAGCCCCACACCTAACTTAAGCAAGCTCCGCAATGTGTTCTGCAATTCCGAACCAGAACTGGGATTCAGTGGCTGAGGTTCACCCCTTGGAGTGGGAGAGTCGACTCGACGGCTGTCGAGCCATGCGTCGACGTCCTGCACGCGTGCGTGTACCGTACCTCTGGCTCCGCGCTTATCACGAACAACCGGCAAACCATCACGCTGTTCATAACGCTGGGCTGTACGGACGTCGACACCGAGGTGAGCAGCGATTTCCTTCCACGATTCCAGTCGTGAGTCGTCATTGGCTGGACTTGGGGAACTCATTGCTAACGCTCAATGATAATGCCACATGTCGCGAAAACGCAAAGATTTGCCGCTTGGTGACGCTTCGTGACGTGTTGCGACTCTTGCGGGCCTTCCCGGAGGAAAGGCACGATATTTCGATGAAACTTATCCCGAACTTGTCTGTTTCCCTGTTGCTGCTATTTACGCCGGCTGCCTTCGCTGACTTGATTGTATCCAGCTCCAACAATGACCGAATTCTGAGGTACGATTCCAGCACTGGTGCGTTCCTTGGCGACTTGGTACCCGCCGGCAGCGGTGGCCTCGACAATCCGTGGGGTCTCACCGTCGGACCCGACGGCAAACTGTACATCGCGAGCCTCTTCTCCAACCAGGTGCTCCGCTATAACCCCGCCGCTGGCGTGCTGGAACCGTTTGCCGCGTCCTCAAATCTTTCCCCAGTGGGGTTAACCTTCGGACCTGATGGAAACCTGTATGTTACTGAGGGAGACGACTTCGACACTAGAGTACATCGCTTCAACGGGCTAACAGGGGCCGATATGGGCGTGTTTGCTTCCGGGAGAACAGGGTATGCCTACGGTTTGACCTTTGGCGTTGACGGGAATCTGTATGTAGCCAATCGAGATGGCAATGAAATCGTCCGTTATAACGGTGCCACGGGCACATTTCTCGATACATTTGCTGCAGTGAGCCATCCTCGAGGGCTGGCGTTCGGTCCTGACGGCAATCTTTACGTCACCAACCTACTCAACAACATCGTCCGTTGCAGCTCTGGTACATGCGTAAACTTTGCGACGCTTGGCGGGCCAGGATCTGATCAACTGAACACAGGCCTTCGATTCGGGCCGGACGGCAACATCTATGCAGTACATGTTCTCGGAAACGACGTACGATGTGCCGACGGCTCCACCGGAAGCGCATGTGGCATCAATCCCTTTGTTTCAAGCGGCAGCGGCGGGCTGAGTGGGCCGTCAGACTTGATTTTCTTTGACGTGCCAGAGCCGGGCACATGGTGGATGATTCTCAGTGGCTTTGGCCTATCTATTTGGGGGAAGCAGCGTCGCCGATGGATCAGTTGACAGCAACGGCCCACTAGCGGCGGCTGTTGATTATTACTCCGTCAAATCAAAAGAGGGGTGGCAGTTCTGCCACCCCTCTTCTCTTTTGTAGTGAACCTCGATTTACTCGGCGTCGGCCAATGTATCCGCGCTCGTGTCGTCGAGACCGCTGAACGTCAGCCGCGTCTCTTCGTCGTAGCCCGGGATCGCATCGGCAAGTAGTGGCTCTGGCTCCTGCTCCACCACTTCCTCGATGTCTTCGCCGGCGATCTTCACCTTCCGGTAATAATCCATGCCCGTTCCGGCAGGGATCAACCGGCCCATGATCACGTTCTCCTTCAACCCGCGCAGGTAGTCCACCTTGCCGTTGATAGCGGCTTCGGTCAGTACACGAGTCGTTTCCTGGAACGATGCGGCCGAGATGAAGCTGTCCGTTGAGAGCGACGCCTTGGTGATACCAAGCAACACACTCTGCCCGTAGGCGGAATGCTGCCCGGCCGTCAGCACACGGTCGTTCTCTTCGCGGAAGCGGAAGCGGTCCACCACCTCTTCGGGCAGGAATTCGGTGTCGCCGATGTCCTGAACCTTCACCCAACGAAGCATTTGGCGGACGATGGTCTCCAGATGCTTGTCGTTGATGTTTACACCCTGTAGGCGGTAGACTTCCTGGATTTCGTTCACCAGGTAGCGTTGCACCGCGCGCTCACCCTGAATGGTGAGAATGTCGTGCGGATTGAGCGGGCCATCCATCAGCGGGTCACCGGCACGGACGCGCTCGCCTTCCTGCACGTTGACGTGAACGCCGCGCGGCACGGGGAATTCGTGCACGGTGCCTTCGTCGCCAACGATCTGCAGCTTACGAGTACCCTTCGTCACTTCGCCGAACTTGACCAAACCGTTGATCGGCGCCATGTAGGCGGGATCACGCGGCTTGCGCGCTTCGAACAGTTCCACTACGCGCGGCAGACCGCCCGTGATGTCCTTGGTCTTGGTGGTGGCGCGAGGAATCTTCGCCAGCACGTCGCCGGCGTGGACTTCTTCGCCATCGCGAACCATAAGGTGCGCGTGGGTCGGCATGAGGTAGCGTTTTTCATCGTGCTTGCCGCCGTGCGTGGGCCGGATCACGATCGAGGGAACGCGCTTCTCATCCGGAGCATCCACAACCACCCACTGCGACATGCCAGTGATTTCGTCCACCTGCTCCTGGAGCGAAACACCGTCGATTAGGTCGCGGAAGTGGACCACGCCGCTCACCTCGGTGAGGATTGAGAACGTGTAAGGATCCCATTCGAGCAGAAGCTGATTGGCTTCCACACGCGATCCTTCTTCCACCAGCACGCGGGCACCGTAGACCACGGGATAGCGCTCTTTTTCGCGGCCCTTGTCGTCGAGGATGGCGAGAATACCGTTGCGGTTCATCGCCACCAACTCGCCCTTGTTGTTGTGGACGGTGGTCACGCCAAGGTACTTCACGATACCAGTGCTCTTGGCATCCTGCGTCGATTGCTCAGAGGCTCGCGTTGCCGCGCCACCGATGTGGAACGTACGCATGGTGAGCTGCGTTCCAGGTTCGCCGATCGACTGTGCCGCGATGACACCCACCGCTTCGCCGCGTTCCACCATCCGGCCCGTGGCGAGGTTACGCCCGTAGCAAAGCTGGCAGACGCCGCGCTTCGATTCGCATGTCAGCACGGAGCGGATACGCACGCGCTCAATACCGGTGTTCTGAATTGAGCTGGCGAGTTCCTCGGTGATTTCCTGATTGGCCTTCACCAGAACCGTGCCTTCGTAATCGAGCACATCCTCGAGCGCCACGCGGCCGACAATGCGGTCACGCAACGGCTCGATGATTTCGCCCGATTCGATGATCGGCTCGACGAAGATGCCTTCCGCGGTGCCGCAGTCGTATTCGCTGATGATGACATCCTGCGCTACGTCCACCAGGCGGCGGGTGAGGTAACCAGAGTCCGCCGTTTTCAACGCGGTATCGGCCAATCCCTTACGGGCGCCGTGCGTTGAGATGAAGTACTGCAACACGTTCAGGCCTTCGCGGAAGTTCGCCGTGATCGGCGTTTCGATGATTTCGCCCGAGGGCTTGGCCATCAGTCCGCGCATACCGGACAACTGGCGGATCTGCTGTTTCGATCCGCGAGCGCCGGAGTCGGCCATGATGTAAATCGGATTGAGGTAACGGCCCGTGCGGTCATCCTCTTCCATCGACTTGAACATTTTGTCCGAGACGCGGTCAGTAACCTTGGACCAGATTTCGATGATCTTGTTGTAGCGCTCGCCGTGGGTGATGGCGCCTTCCTGATACTGGTTCTGGACTTCGATCACCTGGCGTTCGGCGTCCTTCACCAGCGCTTTCTTGTCCTCAGGCACAACCATGTCGTCGATGCCGATGGAGATGCCGGCGCGGGTGGCATAAAGGAAGCCAAGCTGCTTCACCTCATCCAGCATGTGGACGGTGATGTGCAGCCCAAAGCGCAGGTAGCAATACTGCACCATCTGCGACAGACCCTTCTTCTTCAGCAAACCATTGATGAAGGGCATGTCGTCGGGCAGCACATCGTTGAGGATGACGCGGCCCACTGTGGTGTCCATGTACTGCTTCACATACTCGATCGGTTCGCTATGCAGGACGTCCTGATTGTCGAATGCCTTCGACAGATCGATGACGCGGCCTGTGTAGCGCAGCTTGATGGGGCTGAGCGTTTCCACTTCACCCATCTCGAGCGCGATCAGCACGTCTTCCGGCGATGCGAACGTACGGCCCTCACCCTTTGTGCCGGGGCGAGCTTTGGTCAGGTAATAGAGGCCGAGCACCATGTCCTGCGTCGGCACGGCGATGGGCGAACCATGCGCCGGCGAGAGAACATTGTTGGCGGCCAGCATCAGTGTGGAGGCTTCAATTTGAGCCTCAGGCGAAAGCGGGATGTGCACGGCCATCTGATCGCCGTCAAAGTCGGCGTTGAAGGCGGTACACACCAGCGGGTGGATCTTGATTGCCTTGCCTTCCACCAACACCGGCTCAAAGGCCTGAATGCCAAGGCGGTGCAGCGTGGGAGCGCGATTCAACAGAATTGGATGGTCGCGGATGACTTCTTCCAGGATGTCCCAAACCACCGGATCCTGCTGTTCCACCAATTCCTTCGCCTGCTTGATGGTGGTGCAATGGCCACGCTGTTCCAGGCGGTGATAGATGAACGGCTTGAACAACTCCAGCGCCATCTTCTTGGGAAGACCGCACTGGTGGAGCTTCAATTCGGGACCGACGACGATGACCGAACGGCCGGAGTAATCGACGCGCTTACCGAGCAGGTTCTGACGGAAGCGGCCCTGCTTGCCTTTGAGCGTATCGGAGAGCGACTTGAGCGGGCGGTTGTTCGCACCGCGCAGCACACGTCCGCGTCGCCCGTTGTCGAACAGCGCATCCACAGCTTCCTGCAACATGCGCTTTTCGTTGCGCACGATCACGTCGGGAGCATGAAGCTCGATCAGCTTCTTCAACCGGTTGTTGCGATTGATTACGCGCCGGTACAGGTCGTTCAAATCCGAGGTGGCGAAACGGCCGCCATCGAGCGGCACCAGCGGGCGCAATTCCGGCGGAATGACCGGAATGACGTCGAGAATCATCCACTCCGGCTTGTTGCCCGACTTGCGGAAGCTTTCCACCACGCGCAGGCGCTTGGCGAATTTCAGCTTCTTCTGGGCCGAAGCTTCAGTCTTCATCCGCTCGCGAATTTCGACGCTGAGGTGCTCCACGTCGATCTTTTTGAGCAGTTCCTTAATGCCTTCGGCGCCCATCATGGCAACGAACTTGCCCGGGGCTTCCACATCGAGTTGCCGCTTGCGCTCGTCTGAGATTACTTCCCCGCGAGAGATGCCATCCACCTCACCGGGATCCACAATCACGAACGCCTCGAAGTACAGCACGCGTTCGAGCTCGCGCAAGGTGATATCAAGCAGGTAACCGATACGGCTCGGCAAGCCCTTGAAGAACCATACATGCGAGCAGGGGCTGGCGAGTTCGATGTGGCCGAGGCGTTCACGGCGCACACGGCTGAGGGTGACTTCGACACCGCATTTGTCGCAGATGACGCCACGGTGTTTCATGCGCTTGTACTTGCCGCACAAGCACTCCCAGTCGGCGACGGGGCCGAAGATGCGGGCGCAGAAGAGCCCATCCCGCTCCGGCTTAAAGGTTCGATAGTTGATGGTTTCCGGTTTCGTGACCTCACCGTGAGACCAGCTGCGAATCTTCTCAGGAGACGCCAGCGAAATGCGGATGGAATCAAAGTCCGCAATGAGATTGGCTCGATCGTAGGGACTGGATCGGTACATTCTTCTTTTTCCTCCTGATCAGAATTAGTCAGCAGCCAAAGCCGTGTCGGGAATTTCCTTCGGCTTCTTCATCAGTTCGACGTCGAGACACAGCGACTGCAATTCGCGGATCAGGACGTTGAAGGACTCGGGGACGCCGGGTTCGGCAGCCGCTTCGCCCTTCACAATGGCTTCGTAGATTTTCGCGCGTCCGTACACGTCGTCGGACTTCGCGGTGAGCAGTTCCTGCAGCACGTAGGCAGCGCCATAGGCTTCGAGCGCCCACACTTCCATTTCGCCGAAGCGCTGGCCGCCGAATTGCGCCTTGCCGCCAAGAGGCTGCTGCGTAATGAGTGAGTAGGGCCCGATGGAACGAGCGTGAATCTTGTCGTCCACCAGGTGGCTCAATTTGAGCATGTAGATGTATCCGACAGTAACGGGCTGCTCAAATGGCAGTCCGGTCATACCGTCGTGCAACTGGATCTTACCGGAAGTCGGCAAGCCGGCTTTGGTGAGCTGATCCTTAATGTCGCGTTCGGTGGCGCCATCAAACACGGGCGTCGCGAAGTGCAGGCCAAGCGCCTTTGCGGCCCATCCCAGGTGGGTCTCGAGAATCTGACCCACGTTCATACGGGAAGGCACGCCGAGCGGATTGAGCACGATCTCAACGGGGGTACCGTCGGGAAGATACGGCATGTCCTCTTCGGGCACGATACGCGCGATGACACCCTTGTTTCCGTGGCGTCCGGCCATCTTGTCGCCAACCGAAAGCTTTCGCTTCATGGCGATGTAGACCTTCACCATCTTGATCACGCCGGGAGGCAGTTCGTCGCCCTTCTTGAGCTTCGCTGTCTTTTCTTCGGTGATCTTTTCAAGGACGGCAATCTGGCGAGACGTCATCTCTTCGATCTCGTCGATCTGCTCGTTCATGCGCAGATCCTTGTCCTTGAAGCGGAGACGCTTCAGGTCGCGGGCGCGAATCTTTTCGAGGATGTCGCGGCTGATGAAAGCGCCCTTGCTGATGAGCTTCTTGTTGGTCTTCTCATCGTGCAGGTCGGCGAGCACTTCCTTGCCATCCATCAGCATGGAGAGGCGTTTGGCGCGCTCGTCGTTGAGGATTCGCTTTTCGTCTTCGAGGTTGCGGTGCAGGCCGGCAATCTTGTTTTCCAGAATGAGCTTGGAGCGCTCATCGAGGTCGGCGCCTTTGCGGGAGAACACACGGGCATCCACCACCACGCCTTCGATACCGGGCGGGCAGTAGAGCGAAGCGTCCTTCACATCTCCAGCCTTTTCGCCGAAGATGGCGCGCAGCAGCTTTTCTTCCGGAGTGAGCTGGGTTTCGCCCTTCGGCGTCACTTTGCCTACCAGAATGTCGCCGGGCTTTACCGATGCTCCGACGTGGATGATGCCGCTCTCGTCGAGATTGCGGAGGAAGCTCTCGCTGATGTTCGGAATATCGCGGGTGATTTCCTCAGGGCCGAGCTTTGTGTCGCGGGCTTCGATTTCAAACTCCTCGATGTGGACCGAGGTGTAGTAATCTTCCTTGACCAGCTTTTCGCTGACGACGATGGCGTCTTCGAAGTTGTAGCCGCGCCAGGGCATGAAGGCCACCAGCACGTTGCGGCCGAGGGCCAGTTCGCCTTTGTCGGTGCAAGGTCCGTCGGCGAGCACGTCGCCTTTCTTCACTCGCTGGCCGAGCTTGGCGATCGGCTTCTGGTTGATACAAGTGTTCTGGTTGGAACGCTTGAACTTGATTAACTGATAGATGTCAGCGCCGACTTCACGCGACATCTGCCCTTCGTGAACGTTTCCTTCCACGCGGACGATGATGCGTTCGGAGTCGACCGAATCCACAATACCCGAGCGGCGGCAGATCTGCACGGCACCCGAGTCGCGAGCCGTCACCCACTCCATGCCGGTGCCGACAAACGGCGCATCGGCGCGCAGCAGCGGCACGGCCTGGCGTTGCATGTTCGATCCCATCAAGGCGCGGTTGGCGTCATCGTTTTCAAGGAACGGAATGAGACTGGCTGCCACCGAAACCAGCTGTTTCGGGCTGACGTCCATGTATTCCACTTCGTCGCGATGAATCAGGACGAAGTTCCCCTGCTTACGGGCGTTCACCAGATCCGCCACAATGGCGCCGGTGGGATCGATCTCCACGTTCGCCTGGGCGATGATGTACTTGTCTTCTTCCCACGCCGAGAGGTAGTCGCAGTGAGCTTCCACTTCGGCGGATTGCTTGCCAGGCTTCAAATCGCGATTGATCTTGTCGGAAGCCTCGCGGTCCAGCACCTGTCCAACCTTGGTGTTCGTGTCGCCGGGGTTCAGCACACGAATTTCGTCCACCAGGCGGCCTTGTAGCACGCGCCGGTACGGGCTTTCAATGAAGCCGTAGTCGTTGATGCGGGCAAAGCAGGAAAGCGAAGAGATGAGACCGATGTTCGGACCTTCCGGCGTTTCGATCGGGCAGATACGGCCGTAGTGCGTGGGGTGCACGTCGCGGACTTCGAATCCGGCGCGTTCGCGGGAGAGACCGCCTGGTCCAAGGGCCGACAGACGCCGCTTGTGGGTGATTTCCGAAAGCGGGTTGGTCTGATCCATGAACTGCGAAAGCTGGCTCGATCCGAAGAATTCGCGGATGGCGGCCATGACGGAAGCTGGCATTCACCAGGTCATGCGGCGCAGCGTCGACATTTCCTGGTAAACGGACATCTTCTCTTTGATGGCGCGTTCCATACGCGCAAGCCGATGCGGAATTGGTTTTCCAGCAGTTCGCCGACCGCGCGAACGCGGCAGTTCGAGGTGATCGATGTCATCCACCGCGCCAACACCCCTGCGCAGCTTGAGCAGGTAGCGGATGGTGTTGATGAAGTCGTCTTCGGTGAGCGTGCGCTTGTCGAGAGACGTTTCGTCGGCCTTATCGAAGAGTTGATATTGAACTTCATGCGCCCGACGCGCGAGAAGTCATGCCACGGAGCATCGAAGAACATGCCCTGGAACAACTGGGTTGCCCGTGTCCGGCGTGGGCGGATCGCCGGGGCGCAGCTTGCGGTAAATCTCCAGCAGTGCTTCGTTCTGCGCCTTGCAGGAATCCTTCCGCAACGTCATTGAAACGGTGACGTTGCCACTCATCGCGCTCGGGAAAAGATCTCGACGTTCTCGATCCCGGCATCCAGCAGGCGGCTGACCGCGGCGGCGTTCAGTTCCTGGTTGGCTTCGATGAGGATTTCGCCGGTTGACATATCGATCACGTCAGCGGCTACATATGCGCCCTCGATGTCGTTGGGCGCCACTTCCACCTGCTCCACCTTCGACTTGACCAGCGTTTCGAAGACCGAGCGCGTGATCTTCTTGCCTTGCGGAACCAGCGTCTGGCCAGCCTTGTTAACGGCGTGGGAGAGCTTCAGCCCGATGAGACCATTCGAAAGCTGCCAGAACAACTTCGAATCCTTCAAGGTGATGGTGGAAAGCGTGTCGCGGTAGAACGTCTTCAGGATCTGCTCATCCGTCTTGAGACCCAAGGCACGCAGGAACACGCAGTGCCGTAGAACTTCGCTTGCGGTCGATGCGGACGCCAGAGCGAGTTCTTGTTGTCGTATTCAAACTCGACCCAGCTTCCGCGGTGGGGACCAGTTTTGCCGAGGAAGCAACCCTGCGCGGCAACGCGTTCAAAGAAGACGCCTGGAGAGCGGTGCAACTGGCTGACAATGACGCGTTCCGTGCCGTTGATGATGAACGTGCCGTTGGGAGTCATCAGGGGGATTTCCCCGAAGAAGACTTCCTGCTCCTTCACGTCGCGCACGCTCTTGACCCGGTCTCCAGGATCTTTGTCATGAACGGTGAGCCGGATGGTGACCAGGCGGAGCGGCGTGGGTCATGCCACGTTCTTCGCACTCGGCTGATCATATTTCAGCTGCAGGCTGACCGGATCGCCGCAGGTACAGAATGTAACAATGTTCTTGTTGAATGTGCCGCAATGGTGGCAAAAATCACCCGGGTGGAAGGGGAGGTCAAATGTCTTGATGGTGGAACCGCAACTACACGGCAGGTGGACCGGAGGTAAGGCCTTCCAGATTGCCGCACTTGCCCCACACCCCAGTTACCAATAGCGTAATCAACAAAATCGAGCTGGCTCAGCCCGCGAAAATCGGTGATCGGGAAAACGGAGGCGAACACGCTTTGCAGACCGGTGTCGTCCACTCCGGGGGTAGCAAGGAGTCCATTTGCAGAAGCGCTCGTAGAGGTTCTTCTGGACCTCGATCAGATTGGGAATCGGAATGGAGGTCTTGATTTTGGAGAAATCCACGCGTTCGCGAGTGCCACCGTGAACCATGTTTGTTACTCTCCTCTCTCCTCGAAGGCCAGGAATTGGCTTTAGGGGCAATGAAGATTAAAAGACACGTGGAACAAGCCGGTCGCGAGGGATTGGCGGACATTGGCCCGCAAGACGGCGCGCCGCGGGCAAAGAGGGCGAGATGATTTGAGGGTGAAGGTCTCCAAGCCGCAGGGCTTAGCGAAGGGAATGGCAGGAGGTAGAGGCGCGCGAACAAAGGAGGTGGGATACACGTAGGGTGTAGACATTCGGGTGCCCGGCAAGGACAAGAAACCCAGAAACCGTTTCCAACAACAAGCAGCCTGACGGCTGTCGCTAGAAACGTCAAGATATGAGATCACACGCGCTTAGGCGGATACGCTACCGCCCAAATCTTCTCTGAGTTAACAAAACAAATGGGCCACCGTCAAACACCTAGCCCCGCTTATGCACATGCAGCGGGGGGCCGCAAGGGGTGGCCCCGATTTCTGAGCACACTGCGGCGATCATCCATTCGGCGATGAGCCGTATAGGGCACTTACTTCACTTCGACGGTAGCTTGGCTTCAACCAGAAACTTCTTCATGATGGACTCGGCTTCGTCCTTTGACGACGCCTTCCTTCACGGTCAACTGGGCGCCATCGACGAGGTCCTTGGCTTCCTTCAGTCCGAGGCTGGTCACTTCGCGGACGACCTTAATGACGTTGATCTTGTTGGCGCCGACAGCGGTCAGCACAACGTTAATTCGGTCTTCTCTTCGGCTGCGGGGCTGCGGCGGCGGCGGCGCCGCCGCCGGCCAGGCCGCAACGGCGGCGGCGGCCGCGGAGAACACCCAGCTTTTCTTCGAGCAACTTAACGAGCTGCGACGCTTCAAGCAGCGTCAGCCCTTGAATCTGATCGGCAATTGCGTTGATGTCGGCCATGATCTTTTCTTCTAACTCCCTTAGGTAATCAAAATTCGGTTTGCACTTCGCACAGGGCTACTCAATGGCGGCCCGCGCGCATCGAACAAAAAACGTTACGACTGGAACTTGTTTTCCTTGACGCCCTGGTCCACCACCACGGCAAGATTGCGGCCAACACCGTTCATGGCGGTGACCAGGCGCTGTGCCGGAGCGTTGATGACATAGAGCAACTTGGCGAGAACCTCTTCGCGCGGAGGCAGCGAAGCGAGCTCATTGATCGCCTTCACATCGATGGCGCGTCCTTCAACCATGCCAGCCTTAAAGGTGAAATTGGGGTTCGCCTTGGCATACACGGTGAGGGCTTTGGCCAGACCCACGGGGTCTCCCGTGGTAAATGCGATGGAGGTCATGCCACGCAGGCCTTCCAGCAACTTGCCGGATTCCAGCCCCTGCGAAGCTTTACCCGCAATGGTGTTCTTCACTACGGTGTAGTCACCGCCCGCGGCCCGAATCGCCTTGCGCAATTCGTAATCCTGATTCACGGTGAGCTTCTCAAAACCCGCCACGAACATGTGCGGAGAGTTGAGCACTTCCTGACGCATCTTCTCAGCGTCTTTAATCTTGTCGGCTTTCTTTTTCATGTCGGAGGCTCCGCTGTCTGACTGTGGGTTTAGACTTGCTTCAAGTTGTAGCGGCCAGCATCGAGATGAATGCCAGGCCCCATGGTGGAGCAGATGGTTACGCTCTTGACGTACTTGCCCTTTGCCGCAGCAGGCTTCGCACGCACCACTGCCTGGATGAGCGTATTTGCATTTTCCAGCAACTTGTCGGTGGCGAAACTAACCTTGCCGACCGGCGCGTGGATGACGCCCGTCTTGTCGACGCGGAACTCCACCTTACCGGCTTTCACTTCCTGTACCGCCTTGGCCACGTCAGTGGTGACCGTGCCGGTCTTGGGGTTGGGCATCAGGCCGCGCGGGCCGAGCACTTTACCAAGCCGACCGACGGAGCGCATCATGTCCGGGGTGGCCACCACGGCATCGTAATCCATCCAGTTTTCCTGCTGGATCTTGTTCACCATTTCTTCGCCACCGGCGAAGTCCGCGCCCGATTCGAGAGCTTCCTTGATCTTGTCGCCAGAGGCGATGACAAGGACTTTCTTCGATTTTCCAAGGCCATTCGGCAACACGATGGTCCCGCGAACCATCTGATCGGCGTGCTTCGGATCGACGCCCAAGCGCATGTGCACTTCGACGGTCTCGTCGAACTTGGTGAACTTAACTTTCTGAACCAGGGGAATCGCTTCTTCGAGGTTGTAGTCCTGCCGCGTGACTTGCTTGAACGCAGCAAGATACTTCTTGCCTTGCTTTGCCATAATGTTGACTGGTCCTAACGGCACTGCCGGAGACTCGTTGGTCTGGCTATGCCTCCCATGAGAATCGCGCACTCCGGGAGTGCGCAATCACTTACTATAACAGCCCCAGAAGCGATGTGCAACTAGGATGCCAAAATAGCGATTCCCGTCACCATGCGGCCTGATTCGTCCTTGTCCCGCCGAAAGGAGTGGAATCCGTCAGGCACGCAGAGCGTGCAGGCACCTAGAGACTCAATCCGCGATAGCCCGGCTTGGGCAAGTTGCCGGCGATTGGCTTCGACCAGGTCGATGTTCACCGGCGCAGTCACTTCAGCCAGCTCCGGGAACCATGGATGGAACCGGGAGGCAACATCGGCGCCCACCTCATAGCAGCATTGCTGAATACAGGGTCCAATGGCGGCACGGATTTCTCCGGCACTGCAGCCGAACTCCACCTGCATCCGCTCTACAGCTCGCACAGCGATACTCGCCGCCGTCCCTCGCCAACCGGCGTGAACCGCGCCCACAACTCGCTGCACGGGATCGACAAGCAGGATTGGGACACAGTCGGCGGTACGGATGGTGAGGTATACCCCCTGCTCGTCTGTGATCAGTCCGTCCCCTTCGCCGAGTTGCCCCCGCTGTCCGTCAACGCGCACGACGATATCCGAGTGGATTTGCTTTAAGGTTGCGGTCTGGTGAGAAGGCGCCCACTGGCCCGACTCCTTCGTTCCGAAGCCGTGGTCGAGCCAGTTCCAATCGGCCCAAGCGTTGACTCGCAGGATGCGCCGTGCGTCCGCTTGAAAGCTCATGCTTACTTCTTTTTAAACTCGCTGAGCTTCACCGGGCGGCCTTCGGCGGCCGAAAGGTCAGCGGCAAACACCACGCGGTGAGTTTCGAATGCGGTCTCGAAATCCGTGTAAGGCATCGGCTTCTTCCGCGCCAGACACTGGATAAACTCAGCGAACTGCGGTTGGTAGGGATGATCGGATACGTCGCCCGAATCCACCACGGGCACTCCCAGCGTGGACCACCGGTCCTTCCACATACCAGCCCACTTGAGCGAAGTGAACTTATCGTCGAGCACGCTACCTTCGCTTCCCACCAGGTGCTGATGGAAGTAGTAAGGCTGGAGGCAATCGGTGATGGAAGCCACCTTGCCGATGCGGCCATCGCTGAACTTGAGAATAGTCACTGAAGAGGTGTTGTATTCGTACGGCTTGAAGTACTTCGATTTGGACCCGGTCTGATAGGAAGTGACCTCTTCCACGTCGCCCTTCATGTAGTGCAGCAACAGATCCAGAGCGTGGCAACCTGCAGTGAGCAAACTGGATGCCCCGAAATCCTTCTTGATGTTCCATCCATATTGGCCATACCAGGGGCCGATGCCGTGGAAGTAGTCCACTTCCATAATGAACGGTTCCGATCAAACCACGATCAATCGTCTCGCGGATGGCCATCGCCTGGCGGCTGTAGCGCACCTCGAAGCACACCATGGCCTGGATGCCCGCCTTGCGGACGGCGTCGCGCACCTTAGAGGCACTCTCGTAATCAATAGAAATGGGCTTTTCGATGATGAGGTGCTTGCCGGCCTGCGCCGCGGCGATCGCTTGCGCCGGATGCATCGGATGCGGCGTACAGATGTCGATAATGTCGATTTCGGGATCCTTCAACATCTGGTCGTAGTCGCTATAGAACTTGAGCGGCAGTCCGTATTTCTGCGCCAGTTCCGCTTCGGTGTGGGGGCGCCGCGAACAGACCGCGGTGACCTCGACCCCTTTGACTTTTTTCAATGTCTCGATATGCGCGCCAGCGACCCAACCGAGACCGACAATTCCGGCTTTGAATGAGGGCATAGAACTCTTACAAGATATCGCACTAAGGAACCCGGACTGTCACTGCCCCTGTGCCATCCTCGAGCGTGGCCCGCAGTTCGGCCCCATCCTTCGATTCCGGAGTCCAACGCAGCCGGGCAATGCCATCCGGTCCGGTGATAGCGCTGTCCCCAACGCTGACGGACCCGGAGTTTGTGCTCACCAGAATGCGCAGTCCCGGGTAGGGAATCAGGTTCATATCCGTGGCACGGATCTGGAGCGCGGCTGGTTCAGAAGCGATCACATCCAGCCGCACATTGGATAGAGGCGCTACCTGAATCCGGGCCTCAGTCCTGAAATAACCTTCAGCGCCCGCTTCGGCCAGAATTTCGTCCACCCCTGATTGCAGACCTTTCAGGGGGAAAGACGCGGAACGCTTACCGGCCGGAATGATTACGGATTCGGGCAATTCAGTCAACCCGTGACGGCTTCGCAGCGCGAAGGTTAGATCGTTGTCCAACACGCGGTCGATCGAGACAGATGCATTAACCGAGGCGGCTTCCACCACACCAGCAGCCGGCCACACCGACAAATGCAGGTTGCTTTGGAGTGCTGTCTCCATCTTCGCGCGGTCGTCGGTGGCCTTCGCATAATAGCCTTCAAACTCGCTTCGCAGTCTCTCCAATTGTGCGATTTCCTCTTCCGTGGGTTCTGTTCCTTCGCGAACCACGAAGATCACCGCCATCCGGAACTGCCGTTGCGCGACCGTGTGATCCGGCGATCGCCGTCCTTCGGCCGCGATGACATCCGCCGCTTCGATGTTCTGCCTGTCTCCGTTGAAGGTGATGCCTTTTTGTGGCAGCGTATTGGGCGAGCGTCCACTGCGCCGCACCAGAAAGGTGCCTGGCACTTCTTCGGGCGCGCGCAAGCCCATGAGATATTGATCCAGCGGAGAGTAATGTTCCACCGTAGCCACGGTGGCAAACCGAGGCGAAACATTCTCCCCGTTGTCCGCAATCCGAGTACCCTCAATGAAAGAAGCCTCCGCGTTGAACACGGCGCTCCAATGAGCCAGGTCGCTGGTCAACATCGGCCTTGACTGCGGATTTCCCTCTTCCCGAATGCTCGCCAAAGCAAGAAACAAGTGGCCCACTTCGTGCGCCAGGATGGAAAGAGGTGTGTCGCCTGTAGAACCACGCAGAGGTACGGGGCCGTAGGGATCGGGGGAATAATTGCTCAGCGGGCCCATGGTGAGCATCGCCTGCAGCCGGTTGGCGGAGCCATACTGACGGCCTGCGTCCACTACGGTGTCTCCGAATCCGGCGCGCCAGGTGCTGCGCACTGTCAACTCCGTGGCCACTGAGGCTGTGCGGGCAAAAATTCCGATGTTGTTGTAGACCGCCAGGTAGTCATAGGCGTCGTCATGCGTCTCGTAGAAACGTTGTGCCAGCAGCACGGTGTCGAGCGCCTCAGTGGAAGTAAATCGCTCCGCAATCGCCGCCGTATATTCCGTCGTGCTCCCTTGGAGGAAGCTGACCAATTCCGTCGCGCCAGTCGCAAAACCGGGCGAAATGCCGGTGACCCCATTCGATACTGCGACGGAGGGGTACGCCGCCTCAATGCGGCCGTCAGGGTAAATCCGCAGTTGCATCGTGTTGGTGCGAGAGATCACGCCAAACTCCGGAATCTCGAGCCAGGTGATCACGGCCTTTGTTGCATCGGCGTAAAAACGCACTCCGCCGGTTCGCGACGGATCGAGATCCGCGAACACGGGGGCGATACGCGGCGGCCCTCCAGAGAGCAGGCCCACCGTCTTCGTCACCGGCTGAGAATCGCCTTGGCCGAAGGTGACATTGCCGTCGGAGTTAATCCACATCTCGCTCCAGGTCTGGCCATAGAACGGAAATGCGAAGGGAAGGTCGACGCGGCGGCTGTCGTCGTCATCCATAACCAGCAGCGCTCCTCCTGATGAAGCATAATCGTCAAAGCTGCTCTCTTTTGTCTCGAAGCGATATCCTTTGAACCCCGGCGAAGGAGTAAACGTAATACCTTTCGAGGCCAGATTGAAGGGATTGCGGCGCGACACCACTCCAGCGGAATCGTACATCACCGCGATGTTCCCGATGTCTTTTCCTGGCGGTCCGGAGGCGGCCCGCAGACCCGCTTTCTGGCGCGCCGCCATGGAGCGCGCGTGCAGGAAAAGCTCTTCGCGGATATTGCCGCGTTCCGTGCCGCAGACGACAGGAATGGTCTTGCCAGGCAGGGACGCATGGAACAAAACCAGACTGACGACGAAGGCAACTACGTTTCTCGACCGCATGGACAACACTTGCCTCCATTGTAAGATATAGACTCGGAGAATCGACTTTTATGCCATTTTGCACGTCTTGTGGAAACCAAGTCGCCGATCAGGCGCGCTTTTGCCCGGCTTGCGGCACAACCGTTGGAGGCGCGACTGGCGCCGCGGCTCCAGCATCGCCCATGTCGCCTGTGTCGCCCGTTTCGTACGCAGCGCCGGTTTCCAACGACCCGCCTGAGTACACCATCCACGGAGACAACCTGCAGGTGGCGCGAGTGAAACTTCGCCCGGGAATGGAGTTGTACGCCGAAGCCGGCAAGATGCTGTACAAGACCGCCAACGTCTCCTGGGAGACCCGCATGAGCGGCGACAGCCTGGGACAAAAAATCTGGGGCGCGCTGAAGCGCAAGGTGATGGGCGAATCGCTCTTCATGACTTACTTCCGCGCATCGAGCAACGGTGAAGTCGGCTTCGCTGGCGATTACCCAGGCCGCATCCAGGCTGTGCAACTCGAGGCTGGAAGAAGCTGGCTGGTGCAGCGGGACAGCTTTCTCGCCGCGCAGAGTTCCGTGCAACTGAACATCGCCCTGGTGAAGAAGATCGGCGCCGGCTTTTTCGGTGGGGAAGGCTTCATCCTGGAAAAGCTCACGGGACCTGGACTCGTGTTCTTTCACGCGGGTGGCGATCAGATTGAGTTCAACCTGGGCCCAGGGGAAGTGATTCAGGTGGACACCGGCTGTGTCGTTGGGTTTGAAGAGAGCGTGAACTACGACATTCAGTTTGTCGGCGGAATCAAGACCGCGATCTTCGGCGGTGAAGGACTGTTCCTCACCACTCTTACCGGTCCGGGCAAGGTGATTGTCCAGAGCATGACGCTCGAAAAACTACGGCGCGAACTGGCTCCCACGCGCACGGGCGGCGATGAACGCAATCCGCTCGGTGCCCTCGGCGGCATCTTCTCGAGCGAGGATTAATTCAATGCGCAAGGAACTCCTGATCGGCGTGGCCATCGGCCTCGTTTTGCTGGGGCTCGCCGCTTCAGGAGTTCTTTGGGTCAACAAGGACTCGCACGTCATTTTGGAGGGCAAGATTCAGCAAGTGCGCACATTGTTCCTGGAGGAATCAGCCTCGTTTATGGTGGTCGACTTCCGAGTCACCAATCCCTCCGGCTATCCCTTCGTGGTGCGTGAAGTGAAGGTGATCGTCGATGGAGCCGAAGGCAACGTGGTCGCCGATAGGGATGCCAAGCGGCTGTTCGATTACTACAAAGCCATCGGCCCCAAGTTCAACGATTCGCTCAAACCGCGGGACAAGGTTGCAGCAAAGCAAACAGTGGACCGCATGGTTTCGGCCAGATTTGAACTCCCGGAGTCCAAGTTGAAAGACCGCAAATCTCTGGTTGTGCGGATCGAGGAAGTGGATGGAATGGTGATCGAGCTCAAGCAGCCATGATCACTTCGCGCACGATCCCCATTGCCTTCTCACACTCGGCGCGGCTCACGTCCAGATGCGTTACGGCACGCATGAGCGATCCGCCCAGGCTGTTGATGACCACTCCGCGCTGAAGGAATGCCGCACTGAGTCCGGCGCCCGTGTGTCCTGTTCCGCCCACGTCGAAGATCACGATGTTCGTTTGTACTGTGGAGAGATTCACGGTGACGCCCGGAATCCCAGCCAACTGATCCGCGATGAACCGAGCATTGGCGTGATCCTCATGGAGGCGAGAGGGATTCTTTTCGAGCGCTATCAGCCCTGCCGCAGCCAGCACGCCGGCTTGCCGCATACCTCCGCCAAGCCTCTTGCGCAGCAGACGCCCATAGTCCATGGCCTCGCGGGTGCCGGCCACCATCGAACCCACTGGCGCCCCCAATCCCTTTGACAGGCAGAACATCACGGAGTCCACCTTCGCCACCACTTCCTTCACATTCCGGCCCAACGCCGTGGCCGCGTTGAACACGCGCGCCCCATCCATGTGGACCTTCAGCCCAGCCGCATGCGCGCCATCGCAGATCTCGTTGAGCACCTCCATCGGGTACACCGTGCCCCCGGCGATGTTTGCCGTATTTTCCACTTCCACCAGACCGGTCGGCGAATAGTGCGGGCTCACGGCACGAATCTCCTTACGGATCTGCTCCCACTGGAGAATGCCGTTCTCCGCCACGATCGGCCGCGCCAGCGCACCAGCAAACCAGGCCATCATCGAGAGCTCGTAGTTCATGATGTGGGCACGGGATTCGCAGATCACTTCCTGGCCGTGCTGCGTGTGCACCTTGATTCCAATGGTATTTCCCATGGTGCCGGTGGGTACGAACAGCGCTGCTTCCTTCCCCAGAATTTCCGCGGCGCGCTCTTCCAGGCGGTTTACAGTGGGATCTTCGCCATACACATCGTCACCCACTTCGGCATTCGCCATCGCACGGCGCATCTCTTCCGAGGGCCGCGTCACCGTATCGCTGCGCAAATCAATCATGAATGGAGAAACTCCTGAATTACGTCGTTGGAATAAAGAACCCCTTGCCGGGTGAGACTCAGCATACCGCCTTGCACCTGCAATAATCCATCGCGCACGAAGCGGTCGATAGGGACGCGGTGCGTGGCGAAGTCCTCCGGACTCAGGGCCAAACCTTGTGCAAGGCGCAGTCCTACGAGAAAGCGTTCCTGGGAAAGGTCCGCCTCCACGCATTCGGCCTGGGCCGATTCACCGGCTTCGAAGCGCGCTACGTACTGCGCCGCGGTCTCCACGTTTTGACGACGCATTCTGCCATCGAAGGAGTGTGCATCCGCGCCAAAACCGAAGTAGGGTTCCAGCCGCCAGTACTTCAGATTGTGCAGGGATTCATAACCCGGCCGGGCGAAGTTGGAAATCTCATAGCGCTCCAGTCCGGCGGCATGCAACCGTTCGAGCGCCAGTGCATACATGTCTACGATCGCGTCATCGGAGGGCCGGGTGGATGCGCCATAGCGCGTGCCCTCCTGCAGGATCTCCAGGCCCAACCGGCTGTCTTCATCCACTTCCAGCATGTACACCGACACGTGAGGCACATCCAGCCGCACGATCCAGTCGAGGGATTCCGTGAACGATTCCACGGTCTGATGCGGCAATCCCGCAATCAGGTCCAGGTTGATGTTCGTAATCCCTGCCGAACGCAAGAGTGCAACTTCGCGCGCAACGGTTTCCGCATCATGCTTGCGGCCCGTCTGTGCCAGTTCTCGTTTGACGAAACTTTGCACGCCGAAGCTCACCCGGTTGATGCCGGCAGCAATCCAGGCGTTCAGCCGGTCCGCGGTCACATCGCCGGGCGCAGCCTCGATGGTGGCTTCCCTCCACGGCCTGCCAGGAATACATGCCAGCACCGCGCTGAGACCAGTAGTATCCCAACGGCTGGGAGTGCCTCCGCCAAGATAGATGGTCTCCGGCGTCCACGGCCACGCCGCCTGATGCAACTCGGCAATCAGAGCACGGTCATAGCGCGGTTCCAACTCCGCTGGAAAAACCCCGGAGGCGAAATTGCAATACGTGCATTTCTGGGAGCAGAACGGATAGGAGAGGTACACACCCGCCATGAGTTACAGCTGCACCGTCTCCCCGAGTTGCGTCCCAATCACAGAGGCCATCAATTCCTTCAGTGTCGCCCCCGTTTCGGGAAGAACAAAGGCCGTACGCGCCGCGTTCCAATCGAGTTTGAAACTCCTGGTGAGCGCGGACACCCAGATCTGCCGCACTGGGGCATTGGGACTGACCACAAACTTCGCCGGCGGGTCTTCGAACTCAACGGTGAGTGCACCGGCGTTCTCGTCCACTTCTATTTCGTGTCTATCGGCAGCCTTCACCAAAGCCTTGTATAGATCGCTCATGGCCTGATCGCACTGCAATCGAAAATCCTGTTCTTCCATCAGTCCAAAGTTACCAAATGGCGTCTCCTTCTGTTGTCTAATGAGACTTACACTCATGACGCGACGGGATATTCTCACTCTGCCCGCGGCCTTTGCCGTCGACCCCAACCAACGCTTCGTTGGCATCACCATGATGCCGGAATACATCCAGAACGAGGGCATTGATGGCGTGCTTCACAGTCTCACCCGCCGGGCGAAGGTCACCGCGGTTGCGACGTCACCCTACGTGATGGAGCCCTCCGATGCCAAGACCGGCTCGCGCGAACCACCCATCGACGCGGATGCGGGCAAGGTGCGACTGCTCGACAGGTCTCTGTGGGGCAAGCGGGAGTTGTATGTGCACACCGCTCCGAGTTTCACGCCGAACATGGGGCTTTATCGAGGTCTGCGTTATCAGCCGCCACAACCGAACGAGCTAACGAAGAAGCAGGGGCCAATCGTACGGGACTTCATCCGGCAGGCGAAGCAACGCGGAATCAAGGTTTATTTGCAGGTGCAGGCAGCCATTCCACCGGGCTATCGCGTCCAGTTTGGCGGCCCCATCGTGGACGACGTTCCGCGCCTTCCCGACGGGAAAGCTCCCAAGCGGCGATTAGCCAATAACGGCAGTCTGGCCAGTCCGCACATCATCGACTACCACTGCGCATTGCTGAAGGATCTGGTGCAAGCCTACCCGGAGGTGGACGGATTTCGCGTCGATTGGCCCGAGTATCCGCCCTATTTCCTGGACGATGCTTTCCTCGATTTCAATGATGCGGTCCGCCCGATGGCGGCCAAATTCGACATCTCCTTCGAACGCATGCGACAGGACACCGCTCGCTTCTATCGGGTACTGCATGGTGGGCTCTCCGGTGCGATGCTGCGCGACCGCAGCCGGTTCTCGCTTTTGCAATGGATGACCGACTATCCCGGCGTCATTGACCTGATGCGGTGCAAAGCGTTGCTGATGGAGAATCTGCTGCGCGCCTTCCGCGAGGTGTTGCCTCGCGAGAAGGAGTTGATGCCGAATGCATTCCCGCCGCCGCTCAGCTTGCTCTCAGGAATGGATTTCGCCCGCGCCTCGCATTTCAGTTCCGCCATCAGCGTGAAGCTGTACACCATGCACTGGCCGATGATGCTGCGCTTCTGGGGCGAGCAACTGAAGAACGCCAATCCCTCTGTTTCCGAGACGGCAATCACCGGCGCATTGGAATACTGGCTGGAACTAAGCGGAATGCCGGGTGAGCGCAAGGTGGCCGATCACCGTTACCCTGAACCCAATGAGCCGCATCCCGTCACAGACGCCGCGATGCGGGACAAGATTCAGGCCGCGCGGCAGCTATCTCCAAGGACACCCATCATCGCGCTGGCGCACGGATACGGCCCGCTTGCCGACTTCCGTCGCCGGCTGAAAGTAGCCTACGACGCCTCGGGCAAGAAGGTGTGGATCAACCGGTACGGATATTTGAGCGACGCGAAACTGGACGCCATCGGCGCTCTGTGATCAGGAACCAAAACTGTAAATAGTTTGCGCCGTGCGCACGTACAACCGCCCGCCAGCTAGTGCGGGTGTGGCAATCACCTGCTCATTCAAATCCACGGAAGATTCCGTCTCCCATTGCGCACCCGCCTTCACCACCGTGAGCTTGCCCTCCTTGCTCACCAGATACACCTTGCCGCCCGCCGCCACAGGCGACGCGTAGTATTCGCCAAGAGCTTCCTTCAACCGTTCTTCCTTCAACTTCTCGCCGGACGCGGGGTTGTAGGAAGTGAGGATGCCTCCGTTGCGCACGATGTACAACACGTCGCGATAGAGCAGCGGAGCCGTGACGTAAGGCATGCCCTTCGACACATTCCACTTCGATCCCTTTTGGCTGAGGTCGCCCTTTCCGCCAATGGCAAACGCATTCAATCCACCAGCGGTTTCTCCAGCGGTGAAGGACTTCTTCCACTCCTCTTCGTTAACGGTCCCATCCTTGTCGCCGAAAAACTTGTCGATAGAGCGAAGAATCCGGTTCCAGATTTTCTCCGACAGCTTGTCTCCACTCACTTCCTCAAACGACACCTTGCCGTCTTTGTTCTTGTCGTAAACCGCGATCTGGGAAAAGGGTGGCGCAGCGTCCCCGCGTGGCTCCACCGTGTAGATCATGTCACCTTGCACCAGCGGCAGCGCAGCCGGCGCGAACGTCAGCCCGCGCGCCCACCACAGCCGTTCGCCCGTCTTTGCCTGGTAGCCGGTCAACTCCACCGCTCCGGAAACAATTAGTTGCAGCGGTCCATTCTTCGGCTTGTAGAGGCTTGGCGTAGAGTATCCGCCGAGAAACCCGCTGGGGCGTTCCACTTTCCACCGCTGTTTGCCATTCGATGCATCGAAAGCAACGAGATAAGAATCCGTCGGCTGATCCATAAATACGATCACATTGCCTTCGGCGTAGACCGGTGAAGTCGCGACGCCTTGGACCGCATCGAACGGGCCCATGGGCGCACGCCAACGCTCAGCGCCATCCCAGGTGTAGGAGACCAGCCCGAACTCAGGGAAAAACACATAGACGTTTTTGCCATCAGTAGCCGGAGTAGGCGTGGCCGGCCCGTTGAGGGGATTCGCCGTCTCCGCTCTCGATTTGCGAATGGATTTGCGCCACAACTCCTTACCGGAATCTGCTTCCAGGCACAGCACCAGGCGATCGTCGCCTTCGTGCCCGGAGAGGAACATCCGCCCATTGATAACAATCGGCGATGAGTTGCCAAGCGGGGTTTTCGCTTTCCAGGCGAGGTTTTTCTCCAGCCCGAACTCCGCCGGCGCTTTGTCATCGGGCGCAACACCATCTCCGTTCGGTCCACGGAACCGCGGCCAATCAGCGCCGCAAAGAAGTGAGGAAGCGAGAAGGCCAGCCCAAAGTCTCATTCCTTCATTATTGCCATGAGTCGCCCCAATCAGCCCGGCGGGCCGCGGCAAACTTGTTACGATCGCGCTTGTTGATTCGCTGGGCCGCAATCTTTCCGCCGCTGCATACCGTTAGCTCGATCAGCCCTGGCTGATGCGTGGGCCGCCGGATAATCCGGCCTGCGCAGGCATCGGCGGGGGCCTTGGACAAAATGACATACGAGTATTTTTCGTCTTCGTAACTCAATTGCCCGTGCTTCAAGCGGCGATGCAGGCGGGAGCGTTCCAAGCGGGCCGCGAAATGACACCAGTCCTTGCCCGCTATGGGGCACGGCATCTCACCAGGACAGGGCGCAATCATATGGCCGCCAGCTTCTAGCAGGCGGTCACGGCATTCGCGAATCACCGTGAATCCAGCGGTAGATCCAGGTTCAACAAGGATCAGGAACTGCCGCGCCGCCTTCCAGGCACGATCCAAAGCTTGCATACGCGGCGCAGGCTTCAACTCACCGAGGGCGTAGCTTGCCACAACGGCATCGTGCTCAGCAAAGGCAGTTTCGGCAAAGTTACCCGCCACCCAGCCGGCGTTCGGCAACCATGCCCGGCCCGCAGCCATTGACGCCGCATCCTTCTCGATCAGCGTCATGCGGGTAATAGCAGGGAATCGTTCCCGGGCTGCCAGAGCTGCCGCCCCCGCTCCTGCGCCAAGATCCAGCAGGGTTTCCACACCTGCAACACCCGTGTGCGCCAAAACGCTGGTCACAGCGGCGTAGGTCGCGGGAAAGCGGGTCAGCAGGTAGGCGGCAATTCGCTCCCTTTCATCCATGCGAAGCTTGCCCGTCGCCATTCCCGCACGATAGTGATCACTCAACTGCGCCACGGCTTTCTCCAGCACAGCCTGAGGAATCCCTTGCGCGTAGAGCTCGATCTGCGTCTGAATATCGGCGGGAAGATGCACTCTTTTATCTTGTCCGATGTTGGACAATAAGCGCATGGCGTTCTTGGAAGATCTGGAAACGGCGCTCGAATCACCGCAACCGCTGGAGCGTGCGCTGGCGCTCACCATCGCGAATCTCAAGGCCGAATCCGGCACCATTCACTTATTGGGCACGGATGGCGTCCTGCATCTGAAGGCGGCACAGGGCATTCCGGAAGTTGTTCTGCAGATCGTACAACGCGTCCCCGTAGGCAAAGGCATGGCAGGCCTGGCCGTGGAACGCGCCCAGCCAGTAAATGCCTGTAACATCCAAACCGACACCAGCGGCGATGTCCGCCCCGGCGCGAAAAAGACCGGGATGGAAGGGGCCATCGTTGTCCCGATGATGAAGGCGGAACGGGCCACTGGCGCACTTGGCGTCGCCAACCGTTCGGAGCGCACGTTCACCGACGAGGAGATCGCCATCCTGATGGAAGCCGGCCGCCGGATAGCCCAGTTGTCATAACATCGAACGTATGCGTCTTTCGCTATTGCTGATCGCCGCCGCCACAATTCTATCGGCGCAGAAAAAGACTGTCTTCCTTATCACCGATGCGGAGGGCGTCGGCGGTGTCTGCCGCCAGGATCAAACCGACCCCAAAGATCCCGAGATGCGGCAACTGCTCACTGGTGAAATCAATGCCGCGGTGGACGGCTTCCTCGCCGGTGGCGCGGATGAAGTGATCGTCTGGGACGGACACGACGGCAGCCAGACGCTCTCCACTCTCACCATTCACCCCAAAGCCAAGCTCGTCATGGGCGGCCTGGGGCCATCCATGTTGATGGAGCGGCGCTTTTCCGCCGTCGCCTACGTTGGCCAGCACAGCAAGGCCAATATCCGCGGTGGAATCATGGCTCATAGCTACAACTCGCTCGGGATCCAGAACATGCTTCTCAATGGCAAGCCCGTGGGCGAGATCGACGTCATTGCGGCAATGGCCGGGCATTTTGGCACACCGATCATCTTGCTGACCGGCGATCAGGCCGCGGTCAACGAATTGCGCGAGATCGTGCCACAAGCCGAGATGGTATCGGTAAAGGAAGGCATTGGCCGCTATGTGTGCATCAGCATGTCCGCCAAGTCCGCGCAGGATGCCATCCGTCAGGCCGCACAGCGGAGCATCGCGAAGATCGGCACCATCAAGCCTTACGTCGTGCCGGGCCCGATGACACTCCAGATTGAATACACGACGCGGAATTCCCTGCCCGTGGGAGCCGAGTTGCGCTATGGCGCGGAAGTGCTGGATGACCGCACCATCCGTTTTCGAGGCAAAGACATCCTCGATTTGTGGAGCACCTATCGCTCGCGCTGATCAGGCGATGATCTCTTTGATGATCCGGCCGTGGACTTCCGTCAACCGCTCCCGGCGGCCCTGGTGCAGAAAGCTGAGCTGATCCTGGCTCAGCCCCATCTGGTTGAGCAGCGTTGCATGCAAATCGCGGAAGTGCACCGGATTCTCGGTAGCCTTCAGACCGATGTCATCCGTGGCGCCATAGACGGTGCCGCCCTTGAAGCCGCCACCGGCCACCCACATGGAGAACCCGGTATTGTGATGATCACGGCCCTTGCTGCGTTCCGATTCCGGCGAGCGGCCGAATTCCCCGCCCCACAGCACAATTGTTGAATCAAGCAATCCACGCCGCTTCAAGTCGTTGATCAACGCGGCAACGGGCTGATCGGTGAGCGCAGCCATGCGGATGTGGTTCTTTTCGATGTCGCTGTGCGCATCCCATTCGGTCTCTGCTCCGCCGCCGCCGGCGACGACACATACGAACCGCACACCTTTCTCCACCAACCGCCTCGCCAGCAAACAGCGCCGGCCATAGTCATCGGTGCCTTCCTTGCCGACACCATACATCTCGCGCGTTTCCTGCGGCTCGTTGGAGATGTCGAAGATCTCCGGCGCTTCGGTCTGCATTTGAAACGCCGTATCGTAGGCCGAAATGCGAGCCGCGAGTTCGGGGTCCTCTCCCGTGATTCCCGCTTCGTTCAAAGAGCGGAGGAAATCGACGGTCTTCTTGCGCCGCTCCATGGAGATGCCCGCCGGAACCTCCAGATTCAGGACAGGCCGTTTTCCGGGACGGAACATCGCCGGTTGGTAGACGGCTGGCAGGAACCCGTTGGTGTACATCGGCTGACCGGCTTCGGGAGTTCCATGTGGGTCGGGCATCACGACATAGGCAGGCAACGATTCCGCCACCGTGCCTAAGCCATAGGAGAGCCAACTCCCCATTGCAGGGAAGCCCGGAATCACGCGCCCGGTCATCATCTGATACTGTGCCGCGGAATGCACGACCATGTCGCCGTGCATCGAGCGGAGCACGCAAATATCATCGACAATCTTCGCCGTGTGGGGCAGCAGATCGGACACTTCTATTCCAGACTTACCGTATTTGGCGAACGTCCGTTTGGTGCCCAGAATGCGGGAATTCTGGTTCACGTTCTGATACTTCACATCGCCGAATTCATCCGGCCGTTTCTGGCCGTCCAGCTTGTTCAATAGAGGCTTCGGGTCGAGCGTCTCCAGGTGCGATGGTCCACCGGCCTGGAACAGGAAAATCATGGCTTTCGCCTTGGCCTCAAAGTGCGGAGCCTTCGGCGCCAGCGGGTTGTAGCGCGCCGCCTGGGCGTCGCGTGCCAACAGCGACGTGAACGCCAATCCGCCGAATCCGCAGAAGCAGTCGGTCAAAAACTCACGCCTGTTCCGGTTGTATCGAATGTGTTCGCGCATGATTTAGTCCACGTATAGAAATGCGTTCGAGTTCAGCATCGCCAAGGCGAATTCCCGGGCTGCCGTTGGGTCCTTATCCGCGTCCGCAAGGTAGCTCAAGGCCAGATCCTTTTCCTTTGCTTTCGGAGCCCGTCCCGCCACCAGGCGAAACGCATACTCCACACGTTCGGCCGGTGTCGCACGCTCCTTCTGCAATCGTTCAGCAAAAGAACCCGCCAGTTCGTTCGAGGTCTTTCCGTTGAGCAGTTCCAGTGCCTGCGGCGCGTGGGTCGATTGATCGCGCCGCGCGCAAGAGAGCAGCGTATCGGGCGAATCGAACACCTGCATGAAGGGCAGAATCAGGTTCCGCTTATAGATCATGTAGATGGTGCGGCGGTAATGTTCGGTCTTGTCACGAGTCGCCTGCCAGTACTGAGGCCGCTTCAGGTCGTTGATCAGTTCCGGGTCGATGATGCCCATCACGCTTGGGCCGCCGGCCTTCGTATTCAACCGGCCGGATACGGCCAGCATGGAGTCTCGAATCTCTTCCGCCTCCAGCCGCCTCCGGCTGAACTTCCATAGAAGCTTGTTCTCCGAATCCTTCTCCATCGCCACCTTTTCCTGAGGTGACCGGCTCGCCTGGCGATAAGTGCTGGACAGAAGAATCATGCGATGCAAAGGCTTCATCCGCCAACCACCAGCGATGTACTGGTTCGCCATCCAGTCCAGCAATTCCGGATGCGTCGGCGTTGTTCCCATCCGACCGAAATCGTTGGGTGTGGAAACCAACCCGCGCCCGAAATGATATTGCCAGATCCGGTTTGCCATCACTCGGGAAGGAAGAGGATTGGTTGGGTCGGTGATCCAAGCCGCCAACTTCAGGCGCGGCTTCTCCGTTTCGAGAGGCAGTTCCGGAGTTTCATCCGAAACCAGAACTCCCATCGGACGAATGCCGACCTTCGGACCTTTAAAGCGGTAGTCGCCGCGGGTCAGCAGGTGGATCTGAGTCATCTCTTTCGTGTCGTTCTTTACGGCATACATCGAAGTGAGGGGAAGCGGCATTTGCTCATCCAGCTTCTCCAACTGCATTTCGATTTTGCCCTTCTCTTCTTCCGGCGCCCGACGCATGGCAAAGCGCAGCTTGCGCATCTCGGACTCGATCGGCGTCACCTTGGCTTTCCAGGCCGCCTGCTCTTCCGGGGTGGCAGTAATAATGTCGTTGGGATGCGTCTGGGCGAAGAAGCCCTGCATGCGGTAGTAGTCCGACTGGCGAATCGGATCGAACTTGTGATCGTGGCAACGGGCGCATCCGAGCGTCATGCCCAGGAATGCCGCACCGACGATGTTTGTCATCTCCGTTAGCACTTCGGTGCGCGAACTGGCCACTTCCTGGTTACCGGCGTTCTTCCGCAGCGGCCCCAGGCGGTTGAACCCGCTGGCCACCTGCAGCATCTCGTTCTTCGGGTCGATCTCGTCGCCAGCCAATTGCTCTCGCACGAAAACGTCATAGGGTTTGTCTTCGTTGAGACTGGCCATGACATAGTCGCGATAGCGATAGGCATCAGGGCGGTGCGTGTCGTATTCATATCCATCCGACTCGGCGAAACGAACCACGTCCAACCAGTGCCGCGCCCACTGTTCTCCGTAACGCGGTGAAGCGAGCAGCCGCTCCACCAGATTCTCGTAGGCACGAGGGGATTTGTCACTGACGAAAGCGGTTACTTCTTCCGGGGTGGGAGGCAGTCCGTGCAAGTCATACATCACGCGGCGGATCAGCGTGGCGCGATCGGCCTCGGGAGCCGGGGCAAGGCCTTCCTTGCGTAACCGTGCCAAGACAAATGCATCCACGGGCGTACGGACCCAAGCCTTTCCCGCCACATCGGTGAAAACTGGAGGTACTGAGTCTTTCCGCGGCTGAAATGCCCAATGCCGCCGTTCGGCAGGCTTGAACACCGGTAAAGGCGCCACTCCCGCGTCATCGGCCGCCATCAGCATCGTCGCCGCCACAATTATCGCAATAGCCCGCTGCATCATGGTCAACTTGAGCCGACTATATCACAGATGGGCCTGTATTTTGGGTTTAGAAGCTGGGGATTTGAGGAAGGATTGGTGGACCTGGAGAGATTCGAACTCTCGACCTCTTCCATGCCATGGAAGCGCGCTCCCAACTGCGCCACAGGCCCACAGGAGTTCTCTAGAAGTATAACACTCGAAACCCACGTTTGTCATGATGCTTTGGGCTCCAAAAATCCGCGTCTTCTCACAGCGGATATAATTGATGCTGTGACCGCACGGGAGGCAACGCTCATGAATCGATGGATTGGACTTGCATGCTGTCTGTTACTAGCGGCACCGTCCGAAGGGCAGGAACGCAAACGGCGAGTGGCCGTCGTAAACTTCGACTATTCCACTGTCCACACCTATGTCGCATCCATCTTCAACACCGATGTCGATATTGGCAAAGGAGTTGCCGACCTACTCCTGGATAAACTCGTGGCCAGCGGCCAGTATGAAGTCTACGAGCGGAAAGCGCTGGAGAAAATCATGCAGGAACAGAATTTCTCCAACAGCGATCGGGCTAACCCTGCCACCGCGGCGAAGCTCGGCCAGTTGATCGGCGTCGATGCCATCGTCATGGGTTCCATCACTCAGTTCGGGCGCGACGATAAGACCACTGAAGTCGGAGCCATCGGGCGCGTCACCGGACGATACGGCATCTCCGGTGTCGGCAAAAAGAGTTCGAAAGCGGTGGTCGCCATCAGTGCTCGCATTGTGAATGTGGACACGGCGCAGATCATGATCACTGCAAGCGGAACCGGCGAGTCATCGCGGTCCGGGACCGCTCTGCTCGGCTCCGGTGGCGGCCAAAGTGCCTCCGGCGGCGGCTACTACGATATGACGAGCCGCAATTTCGCCAGCACCCTCATCGGCGAAGCCGTGAACAAAGCCGCGGAAGCGACTGCGAAGCAACTGGATGCCTCCGCCAGCCGTCTTACGACGCGCTCGGTCTCCGTGGAAGGCCTGGTTGCCGACGCCAGCAATGGCATACTGATCCTCAATGTAGGCAAGAAAGCCGGCTTGAAGGTGGGTGATCGTCTTGCCGTCAGCCGTCCAGGGCGTGAGATCAAAGACCCGTCTACCGGCCGCGTCATCCGCCGTATCACCGATCAACTGGGAGAAGTGACCATCACCGAGGTAGACGATCTTTCCGCTACCGGCAAATACAGCGGAGCCGGAGAACCTAAGGTCGGCGACATCGTCAAGAGCCCCGAAAAATAGTGGCTAGCGCACATTCGCCTAGCAAAGGATGGAACAGCCATGCATTTCCAAGTGGGCCAGCGAGTGGGCGACTATGAGGTTGTCCAAGTCCTAGGCGCGGGCGGGATGGGAAAGGTGTACAAAGTCCGCAACACCATTTCCGACCGTTTCGAGGCGATGAAGGTTTTGTTGCCCGACCTTGCCGGAGACGCGGATCTGGCCGATCGCTTTCTTCGTGAAATCAAAGTACAAGCCTCGCTTGCGCATCCGAACATCGCCAGTCTCTATACCGCCATGCGGTATGAGAATCAATTGCTCATGTTGATGGAGTTCGTGGAAGGCTCCTCCATCGAGTCGCTCCTCGACAAGGGGCCGCTTCCCATCTCGCAAGCCGTTAGCTACGCCGTGCAGGTGCTGGAGGCCCTTTCCTACGCTCATGGCAAAGGAGTCGTGCATCGCGATATCAAACCAGCCAATATGATGGTGACCCCTTCCGGCCAAGTCAAATTGATGGACTTCGGCATCGCCAGGATGAAGGCGGACAAGCGGCTGACGCAAACCGGAAAAACTCTCGGATCGCTCTACTACATGTCCCCGGAGCAGATTCGCGGCGAAAAGGAACTGGATGCCCGGTCCGATATCTATTCCCTCGGAATCGCCCTCTATGAGATCGTAACCGGCAAACGTCCATTCGACGCAGATAGCGATTTTTCCATCATGGCCGCCCATTTGAACGCACCACCGCGGCCTCCAGTCGAGCTTGACCCCAGTCTGCCGGCCCAGTTCAGTGAGATTGTGATGATGTCGCTGGCGAAGGACCCGGCAGGAAGGTTCCAGTCGGCGGCTGCGTTTCGGGCCGCGTTGCAAACCATCGGAAACAAGATGGACGCGACCGCAATTGCCACCCCACCGATGGCGGCATCAGCCGCACCTCCACCCGTTGGGCCGCCTCCTCCGGTGCGCGGCAATCGCGGGCTCTATATGGCTATCGGCTCGCTAGTGACAGTGGTCGTTCTGGTGGTAGCCGCGATCCAAATCCCGAGATTCTTCAGTACCAAGGCGCAGGAGGAGCAGCAGAAGTTGGCTGACCCCGGCTATCGCCCAGCGGTGGAATTGTCGCAGGTGCCAAAGGGCAGTCCAGCAGCGGTGGAAACTCCCACCACATCCGACCCGGCTCCCGCGGAGCCACCATCGAGCCAACCTCGCCCCGTGGTGACGGCAACGCTCCCGGCGCAAAAGGTTTCCAGCCCGGCACAGACGCCAGCTCAGACCGTGGCACAGGCTCCTGCCCCAACCCAGGTACAGAATCCAACTGCCCCGGCCGCGACACAGCCGGCACCCGTGCAGCGCCAACCGGAACCGGAACCGGCCAAGCCGGCAGCAGCACCTGCCGTGGATATGGCCGAGATAGAGAATCTGCGGGATAGCCTGATGAAATTAGGTGCTCGTGCTGGGGCCGTGCAGGCGAAAGCCAAGCGCATCGAGCAAGACCAACGAGCCCAAGGATTGGGTATGCGGTCCGACGTAGTATCCGGGCTTGGCCGCATGAGCTACTACATGGATGAGGCGGAGAACGCGCTCAAGGCAGGCAACGCCGCCGCTGCCAAAACCGCCTTGCAAAGGGCTGACCGCGAGACGTCCACTTTGGAGCGGATCCTGGGCATCTAGGGCTAGGGCTAGTGCTTTTTGCCGTGCTCTGCGGCGGCGGGTTTTTCCGCGCCGTGGCCTTCCGCCTTCTTCTCTCCGTGTTCAGCGGCAGGTTTCTCTTTGCCTTCCTGCCCCGGGGGAGGTTTGGGCGGCTCTATATACTGCACAATCACTGATATCCGGCGGTTCGATGCATGATCCGGCTCATTCGGCAGACGCAGACGCTGATCGGCAAATCCGCGCACTTGAGCGACTTGATCCGGACGCACGCCATGTTCCATCATGATGCGCCGCGCCGCGTTGGCCCGATCGGAAGAAAGCTCCCAATTGGAATACCCGTTTCGAGAGGCGAACGGTTTGGCATCCGTATGGCCCTCCAGAAACAGCTTGTTCGGCAACCTCCCCAACTCCTCCGCCAGCTTGGTAATCAGATCGGAGCCCACTTCACTGGGGTCGGGCGATCCGCTTTGAAAAAACATCCCTTTCTCGTCTTCCAACAATTCAATGCGCAAACCTTCGCCAGTGACGGTGATCTGGATGTTCTTGCTCAGCTTTTGGAACTCCGGGGCCTGCTTCAACGCCGCTTCGATTTTTTCTTTCAGCTCGGACATGTCCTCTTTGGTCAGCTTAAGCCCATCGCCTGAGCCCGCCAGCGTGGAACCCATCATTTTTCCATTCCCAGTGGGATCGCTGAAGTAACCACCCACGGCCTGTTTCACCTTCTCGTCACTGGAGAGCAGCCAGAGAACGATGAAGAGGGCCATCATGGCAGTAACGAAATCGGCGTAAGCCACCTTCCAGGCTCCCCCGTGGTGCCCCCCGTGGCCGGCCTTTTTCTTCTTGATAATGATGGGCTGTTGATTGGGATCCATGCTTAGGCAGCGCCTCCTCCCTTACAGGCCTTCTCCATTTCTTTGAACGAGGGGCGCACATGGTGCGGAATCGCCCGCCGTGCAAACTCCGTGGCAATCATCGGCGGGCAACCCTTGGCGAATGAGATCAGTCCAACGCGCAGGCAGTGATAATACTGCCCTTCGGATTCGTTGATCTTAGTCATCATGGCGCCCATCGGTCCGAAGAAGCCGTAACACAATAGGATTCCGAGGAAGGTACCCACCAGCGCCGCCCCCACCTTGTGACCAATCTCCTCCGGAGGCCCGCCCAAGGACCCCATGGTGATGACCACCCCAAGCACCGCGGCCACAATCCCCAGTCCCGGAAGCGAGTCGGCCATGGTGGTCAGCGCTCCCACAGGCGCCTGCGCCTCGTGGTGATGAACGTCCATATCCAGTTCCATCATTTCGTTGAGGTCATGCGTCGGTATACCGCCGGTAATCAACATCCGCATCGTGTCGCAAAAAAAGTGCAGGGCATGATGGTCCTTGGAGAACTTGGGATACTTTGAGAACAACTGGCTCTTGTCAGGCTCTTCTACGTCCGGCTCCAGTTTGGCAAGGCTGTTCTTGCGGGCGAAGGCGAACACATCGTTCAGCATCTTGAGCATTTCGAGGTAAAAAGCCTTGTTACAGCGATCGCCTTTGATAATCCCAATCATCCCCTTGATCATGGCGATGATCGTAGGGAGTGGATTGCCGATGAACACGGTACCGAGTGCGGCGCCGCCAATGATCACCAGTTCAGCGGGCTGCCACAGTACGGCCAGGTGGCCATGCTCCATCAGATACCCGCCGATGATGGCGCCGATCACGACGACAATTCCTATCAGTGAAAACATACGATCCTTAGCACCTGAATTCCGAAGGTGGAAGAGTCCACCCTCAGTCTCTTATCGGTGACTGGTCGAGGGGTCTTAGAGTGATGAGAGGAGCTGCGATATCTTGGGGAAAGCCATGAATCGCCGACAGTTTCTTGCCGCTATCAGTGCCACCGGCGCCGCCTATGCGCAGCCGGGTGGGCGCAAACCCAATATCGTCCTCATCCTCGCCGACGACCTGGGTTATGCGGACCTCGGATTCACCGGAGCCACCGACATTCCCACCCCCAATCTGGACCAACTGGCACGCACCGGAATCGTATTCACCAATGGGTATGTATCGCATCCGTTTTGCAGTCCGACACGCGCCGGCATCATGACCGGCCGCTATCAGCAGCGCTTCGGACACGAGAACAATCCCATCTATGACCAGGAGAATTACACCGCCGGTTTGCCCACCACCCAGACCACCGTGGCGCAACTTCTGAAAGCGGTGGGCTATTCCACCGGCCTCGTCGGCAAGTGGCATCTTGGCGCGGCCTCAAAGTTCCTCCCCTCCGAGCGCGGATTCACGGACGTGTTCTATTTCCGCGGTGGCGGGCACGATTACTTCAAGCAGGAATTGAGCGGCAATCCGCGTGAGTACCTGATCCCCCTGGAACGGGATAGCAAGCCGGTTTCCGAACCCGAATACCTCACCGATGCACTGGCCCGCGAAGCGGCGTCATTCATCCGGCGCAGGCGTGCGGAGCCGTTCTTCCTCTATCTGGCGTTCAACACTCCTCACACTCCCATTCAAACCGCCCCGCATCATATGGAAGCGGTAAAGCATATCGGCGACGAAAAGAGACGAGGCTACGGGGCGATGGTAGTGGCTCTGGATACGGCAGTCGGACGCGTCATGCGCGCCCTTACAGAGCACAACCTCGAGGAGAATACACTGATCGTATTCCTCAGCGACAACGGCGGGCCGATTCAAGTCACCGCCTCGCGAAACACACCGTTCCGCGAGGGAAAAGGAACGGTCTATGAAGGAGGGATCCGCGTGCCATTCCTCATGCGGTGGCATCGCAAGCTGAAGCCGGGCAGGTATACTCATCCCGTGATCTCTCTCGATCTGCTGCCGACTTTCACGGCTCTGGCCGGAGCGAAAACCCCGACCAATGTAGAGGGTGTGAATCTGCTTCCATACGTGCTGGGGCAGAAGGGCTCGCCTCCCCACGAACGGCTGTATTGGCGGGCCGGAGGCGGCGTCTCCTATGCAGTGCGGGAAGGCCGCTTCAAGTTGGCGCGGCAGGCCGGGGGCCCCGAACAGTTGTTCGACCTCGAGTCTGATCCGGCGGAGACGAACGATCTGAGTGCCGCGAAACCGGAGGTGATCAGCAAACTGAGGACGGCCTACGAGGCATGGAACAAGTCCAATATTGCGCCGGTCTTTGAAAGCCCGCGGCCGGCGGCGAAGAAGAAAGGCTGAGCGGCGATGCCACGCTACGCGGCCATCGACATTGGAAGCAACTCCGTGCGCATGCTGGCGGCAGAGGTGCGTACCGGCGCGCCCATGGAGGTTCTGGCGGCGGATCGCCAGGTCATCCGCTTGGGAGAAAGCGTGTTCCGCGACGGCCGGTTGAGCGCCGCCGCCATAGACGGTCTCTGCGCTGTGCTGGCGCGTTGGGCCGACTTGCTCCACGGATACGATGTGTCGGCCATGCGGGTGGTGGCCACCAGCGCGGTTCGAGACGCGGCCAACCGGGAGGAGTTTTCCCGCCGTGCCGCGGCAGCGATCGGAGCGCCCGTCGAGATTATCTCCGGCCTCGAAGAGGCGCGACTCATTCACCTCGGCGTGATCTCACGCTTAGCCAAACCCAAGGAGAGCATCCTCATTGTGGATGTGGGCGGGGGAAGCGCCGAGATCATTCACTCCGACCGGGGCGAATGCAGAGACGCTTTTTCGAAGCCACTGGGCGCGGTGCGCCTCAACGAGGTGTTTCTCAAATCGGACCCGCCCTCCAGCGTGGAATTGCATCGAATGGACCAGTACATCAGTGGGAAGCTCGCGCCCTGCCTCGAACGCATGGGGCGCCGTAAACTGGCGCACGCTATTGGAACGTCAGCCACGGCCGCGGCGATTGTCTGCGCTGTACACCGGATTCCCCGGGCTAAGCGCGAGCAGGCAGCAGGCCGACGCGTCACCCTGCAACAGGTCCGCCGCTTGTACAAAGAGGCAGTGAAGCGCGACGTGGAGGCCAGGCGTAAGCTCCCCGGCGTGGGCCCGCGCCGCGCGGAAATTCTAATCCCTGGAGTGGCCGTGTTCCTGCGTATCTTGGAGTCGTTCGGAATCGCCTCCTTTGAATACTCGCCAAGCGGCGTGAGAGATGGCGTGGTGGCCGATCTGGCGGCGCGCGGAGCAGGCCGGGAACGGGCCATGCTCGACCGCGACCAGCGCCGCGTGGTGGAGCAGATGGCACGCAAGTATGGGGTTGAGGTCAGCCATGCGCGGCAGGTGGCCGCCGTCGCCCGCCGCTTATTCGAACTGCTGGAGCCGCTCCATAAGTTGCCGCCCCAAACCGGAGTGCTGCTCGAAGCTGCCGCCTATCTGCACGACACCGGGCACTTCATCGGCAACACATCGCATCACCGCCACTCGGCATACATCGTGGCCAATTCGGGCATGCCCGGATTCACGGACCGGGAGCGGGAGTTGATCTCCGGTTTGTGCCGGTTTCACCGCAAGTCGATGCCAGGCCCAAAGCACGAGCAGTATCAGGCTCTGCCCCCGCAGGATCAGCAAACACTGCTCCTGCTACTCCCCCTGCTGCGTCTCGCCGACAGCCTCGATCGCAGCCATTCCCAGGAGGTAGAGGCCGTCGATTGCACCGTCCGCGCGAACAGCGTTCTCGTCAGAGTGGAATCGAAAACGGGCGCGGACCTCGATCTTTGGGCGGCCGAGCGCGCCGGCGACTCCTTTCGCCAGGTCTACGGCCGTACGCTGCAACTGGCGGCAGGACGTGATCACGTATGACACTCCAGATCTATGCGGACCGGAAAATTGCCGAGCTCGAATCGCGGGTCGAAGCCGAAGCTAGAAAAACTTTGGAAAACGGCCATGCCGATGCCATTCACGATCTGCGTGTTTCCATCCGGCGTCTGACCCAAGCGCTTCGTGCTTTTGAATCACTGGTTGGCAAGCAACGCGTGAAACAAGCAAGACGCCGCCTGCGCCGCTGGATGGATGCAGCGGCGGAGATCCGCAATCGCGACATTGCGCTCGAATTGCTGGCTGCATCCGGCATCGAAGCGGACAGTTCCATCGCCCAACGGGTGATTGCCGAAAGAGAGGCCGCGCACGGCCGGTTGGCTCAATTGCTGGCGGAGAAGAGCGCATGAAGCACAAGAAACTGCGCTGGGAGCCGGAAACCGAGGTGGCGGAGAATGCGGGCGCCGTGCTGCCGCGGATGGCCGAAGATTACTTTCGATCCGGCCGCAAAGCATCCAAAAAGAAAACAACCCCCGAAAAGCTACACGAGTTCCGGCTGCGCACCAAGCATTTCCGCTACCTGCTGGAATTCTTTGCTCCCCTCTATGGCAGCAAGTTGGCCAAACCCATGGAGAGCCTGCGGCGCATCCAGACCTTGCTTGGCGAGTTGAATGATTACGCGGTTACCCGCCGGATGATGCGCGACGAGCCGGAAGCAGGGCGCCTGATGGAACACCTGGACGAGTTGGAGGCGAGGCGCCGCGCCGAATTCCGCGCTTACTGGCGTGAGCAGTTCGATGCTGATGGGGAAGAGGAAAAATGGCTTGCCATGCTCAATCAGGCCAGGATGTCGCGAATCACTTCTCCCGCCACATCGGTGAGGCGGAAATCACGTCCGCTATAGCGATAGGTAAGCCGCTTGTGATCGAGGCCAAGCAGATGCAACATCGTGGCGTGCAGGTCGTGAATGTGGACCGGCTTGTCCTGCGCCCGGAAGCCGAAGTCGTCCGTGGCGCCATAGGTCGTTCCGCCCTTCACCCCACCTCCCGCCAGTAGCATCGTGAATCCGTAGGGGTTGTGATCGCGGCCGTTCTGCAGTTTCACCGCGGCGCTGTTTTCCACGCTTGGAGTACGCCCGAACTCTCCACCCACGACGATCAGCGTCTGCTCCAGCAGGCCACGCGCCTTGAGATCCGTGAGCAGTGTGGCGATCGCCGGGTCCGCCTCTCCTGCCAGCTTGCGGTGTACCTGAATGTCTTCATGGTTGTCCCACGGTTGCCCATTGCCGTGATACACCTGCACGATGCGCACGCCGCGTTCGATCATGCGGCGCGCCATCAGGCACCCTCGCCCGAATTCGCTATCGCCGTAGGCAGCGCGCACGTTCTCCGGCTCGCGCGAAATATCAAAAACTTCGGGAGCCTCGGTTTGCATACGGTAGGCAACTTCCATTGAGTGGATGGATGCCTCCAGGCGCGGATCGGAATTTCGGGCCAGCATGTGCTGGCGGTTAAGATTCGCAAGCAGGTCCAGTTGCCGGCGCTGGCGCGAAGCTTCGCCGCGGGCCGCCAGGAACGGAATCATCTCCTTGGGATTCGATTGCTTGTTGGTGATGTGCGTGCCCTGGAAAGCCGCGGGCAGAAATGTAGAGTTCCACAGAGGAGGCCCCACCACCGGAACGCCCGGGCAAAGAACCACGTAACCCGGCAGATTCTGATTCACTGTCCCCAGCCCGTAGGTGATCCAGGAACCCATCGAGGGCCGGCCCGCCTGCAGATCCCCGCAGTTCATCATGAACAGCGCCGATTCGTGAATCGGTACATTCGTGTGCACGGAGCGCAACACGGCGAAATGATCAATGAGCGCACCGATGCACGGAAAAATCTCGCTCACCTCGATGCCGCTCTGCCCATATTTGTCAAACCGGAACGGGCTGCGCATCAGGTTGCCGGTGGTGCGCTCCGTTTTCGGATTGCCGCCGGGCATCGGTGTTCCGTGAAATCTGGTCAATGCCGGCTTGGGATCGAAGGTGTCCACCTGGGACAGGCCCCCGTTGAGGAACAGAAAGATGACGTGTTTCGCTTTGCCGGCAAAATGCCCGCTTTTCGGAGCAAGCGGTCCTTCCACCGCGGCCTGCAGCAGGCCCACCGCCCCAAAGCCTCCACCAATCGTTGCCAGTGCGTCGCGCCGGTTCATATTAGTCCACAAACAAAAATTCGTTCGAACTCAATAATACTTGAGCCAGTCCGGGCAGCGTATCGGCTGCCAGAAATTGCTCCGCCTGGGCGCGTTCCTGGGCTGTCGGTTCGCGCGTGAGGACACGGCGGTACAGCGCATCCACCGTGCCGGCCAGCTTCGCCACCGCCTCGGACGCGTCCCCCACAAACGGGCTGTTGAGAAGGAAGAGTTGTTGCTGCGGCACCTGTGTCGTGTTGCGTTTCTCGCTTGTAATGCTGGGGCTGGGAAAATCGAAAATGACGAGTGAATCATCCAGGCGGAAACGGCTCACGCGCCCGTAGATGCTGCGGCGCGAGCGATCCTTCGACAAATCGACAGAGGGACCGCCCAGTTTCGTCTCCAGCAATCCCGACACGGCAAGCATGGAATCTCGCACCTGCTCGGCGGAGAGGCGCCGCGAATCGCGAGCCGCCTGATAAACCTTCGACAGCACTATCTCCCGGATCAGCTTCTTCGTGGAGTTCCCCTGCGCCGCAAACCGCGCAGCAAGATACTCCAGCAGCTTCGGGTTCGACGGCCGTTCGCCCAGCGCACCAAAGTTGCTCGGGGTCGATACCAGGTAAGCGCCCATCAGTTCGCCCCAGATGCGATTGACGGCCACGCGAATGGCTAGCGGGCTGCGCGACAAGGCCTCAGCCAGTTGCTTGCGGCCGCTTCCTTCGTTCAGCGGCACACCGCCACAAATATCTAGGAACTTCTGCGGCGCGGGATCGCCCAGATTGTAGGGATTGCCGCGCACGTGGATACGCAGCGCAACAGGATTCTCGCGTTCCCCGATCCCATGCAGATAGGGATACTGCTCCGGAAGCTTCTTCTTCGCATCAGCGAGACTGGCCCGCAGCCGAGCCAGGTGGCGTTTCCAATAACCATCCAAAAACCCATCGAGCTCATCACCCGAATAGGCGTAAATCCCCCCATTCTTCCCCGGCCGGAACAGATCGCGCCACAGCATATAGCGCCCCCGTTCGAGCGAGCGCGCCTCCACATTGCAGCCCGGACAGAATTCGTCATAGGTGGCGAAGCCGTTGGGCAAGCGAGTCTTCGACGCATTGCGCTTCGGGCGTGTCGGGGCGATGGCGGCTTCGTTATCGGCATCCACCTCTTTCTTCTCCACAACCACACCATGTACGATCGCTTCAAACTCCGCGGCCGCCTCCGCCGAAGGCTGTTTCTTCCATCCCGCCAGGAAATCATGATCCAACTGAGGCTTGGCGAGATACTTCTTCCACCGCTCCAAAGTGGCCGGGTTGAGGTCCCCGGCCGGTGCTAGTCCGCCCGCCGCCATTAAATAGCGAGCCGTATCCGCAGCCAGAATCTCGGTTAGTTGGGCAGACTGCTGTTGCTCGAACTCCTGGATCGACTTCTCCAACTCCTGGATTCGCCTCTGTTGCGCCTCCCATTGGGCCACCACCTCCGGACTCACAAGCGGGACTTCCGTGTATTGGGTGCGCGCGAAAACCCCGGCGAGCGCGTAGTATTCCTTGGTCGAAATCGGATCGAACTTGTGATCATGGCAGCGGGCGCAAGCGACCGTCAGCCCCAGGAATCCGCGAGTGAGCACATCCACCCGGTCATGCCGTTCATCGGCGCGCGCTTCCGGCGGCGGCGCATTGGAGTAATACCACGGGCCCAAACCGAACAGACCGAGCGCAGCCCTGTCGTCGCGTCCCGTGCGTGGAAGCAAATCGGCGGCAATCTGCAGCCGGACGAACTCATCGTAAGGCAGATCTTCGTTATAAGCGTTCACCACCCAATCGCGATACCGAAAGGCGTTGGGGTAGGAGGCTTGTCCAAGCCCGCGCACGTCGTCTTCGGCATAACGCGCCACATCCAGCCAGTGCCGGGCCCACTTCTCCCCGAACTGTGGCGAGCCCAGCAAGCGGTCCACCGCCGCCGGAATATCGGGGTTCGCGGCAAAGTCACGCAGTTCCTCGAACGTGGGTGGTAGTCCCGTGAGATCGTATCGCAGGCGCCGGTACAACTGAGTCTTCGAGACGGGCACACCGGGACTCGCTGCCAGTTCATCAATCGACCCGCGCGGCTCGGATATCGGCGCAAGCCCCCAAGGTCGGGGCTTCGCGCTGGGGACCGCAGCCGTGGTGGCAACTGGCCACGACGCGCCACCGGCGATCCAGCGCTCGATGTCGGCGATCTTCTCGGGCGCTAATTTCCCTGAAGGCGGCATTCTCAGCCCATCCTTTTCATGGCGGATCGCCTTCACTAACAGGCTTTGCCCCACCTGGCCTGGAACAACCGCCGGGCCCGATTTACCGCCGGAAAGCAGCCCCTGGCGAGAATCAACGCGCAGGCCACCCATCTTCGATTCCGTGTGACAGAGATAGCAATGCTCGGCGAGCACGGGCCGCACACGATTCTCAAAGAAATCCTCAGGCAAGGGCTGCGCATCAAGCGCGAAAGCGAGCAGCCGCAGAATCGGGAAGAAGCCCATTGAGCCAAGCATATAATAGCCGCAGAAGCTCATGCCGATTTCACGCCGTACCTTTCTTGCGACCGCTGGTTTGGCTTTGGCCGCCAACACCAAGCCGAACATCGTTCTCATTCTGGCGGACGATATGGGCTCGGCCGACCTCTCCTCCTACGGCGCGCCGGATATCCGTACCCCGCATATCGATTCCATCGGCCAGCAGGGCGTGAAGTTCCTCAACGCCTACTGCAATGCGCCGGAGTGTACCCCAAGCCGCACGGCGCTGTTGACGGGACGCTACCAGCAGCGGGTGGGCGGCATGGAATGTGCCCTCGGTGTGGGCAACGTGGGCCGCTATGACGAGGCGATCTGGCTCCGCGAACGAAACCAGATGGGACTCCCGCACGAGGAAACCACCATCGCCCGGATGCTCAAGCAGGCAGGCTACGACACGGCCTGCATCGGCAAATGGCACCTCGGCTACACCCGGGACTTCGCGCCCAACGGCCATGGTTTCGATGAGTATTTCGGCATCCTGGGCGGTAATGCCGACTACTACAAACACATCGAAGAAGACGGCACCAACGTGCTTTACGAAAACGACAAGCCTGTGCAGCGCGAGGGCTATTTGACCGACCTCATCGGCCAGCGGGCAGTAGATTGGCTCAGGCGCCGTTCCACGAAGCCCTTCTTCCTCTATGTGCCTTTTTCCTCCCCGCACAGTCCCTACCAGAGCCACACCGTCAAGGAGATTCCCCCCAACGGCTATAACCGCGGCTCGCGAAAAATCTACGCCGAGATGGTGCAAGCGATGGATACGCAAGTGAAGGCGATCCTCGACCAACTGGAGCATATGGGCGCCAGCCGCAACACCTGGGTGATCTTTCTCAGTGACAACGGCGGTACAAATGTCGGCAGCAACAAACCCTATCGAGGATTCAAATCCTCCGTGTGGGAAGGCGGCATCCGCACCTGCTGTCTGATGCGCTGGCCAGGCGTATTTCGCCCTGGCTCAGAGACGGCGCAGGTAAGTCTCATGTTCGATATCACCGCAACCATCGCCGCCGTGGCGGGGGCCAAGCCGGCGCGAAAATTCGATGGGGAGAACCTGCTGGCGCACTGGAAGGGCGAACAGCCGCCCAAGCCGCGCACCGTATTCTGGCGCTACCGTCGCGCGGAGAACACTCGCAAGGCCGCTCGGCACGGTGATTGGAAACTGGTCAACGACAACGGAACGGAGTCGCTGCATAATTTGGCCCAAGACACCAGCGAGAAGGACAACCGCATCCAGCAGGAACCGGCGATTGCGGATGACCTCCGCGCGCGTCTGGCGGCCTGGGAGAACGAGGTCCGCGCCCCACGTCTGAAGGAGTTCTACGCTTCAGCCCGGCGCTAACTCGGTCAGTTCCATCTGCAGCACCGCACCGCAGTCCGCGCAAACCAAGCTGCCATCCTCATCCTGGTAGACCGCAACCGATTCGCACTTTGCACACGCCACCGCCGGCTCACTCGGATCCGGCAATTCCTCCGGTACGGCCATCTTTCGCCGTTCTCCAGTGGCGTGCGTCACAGGTTCAAACGTGCCCTTGCAATCGGCACACACATGATTGAAACAGCACTTCGGTTCACAGCTGTAAAATACGTCGAGCGACCCACAGTGCGGGCAGGGGATTTGAAGCTTACGGGACACCTGACCCAGCATACCGTGGAATTGCGATAATGAGGGCCATGAAGGCCCTTATAACCCTATTCCTTCTTTCCGCGCTTTGCTTTCCAGCAGAGCGTAAGCTCGGGGCTCCGTTGACATTGAAGTCCCAGACGCCAATCAAAGAACTGCTCGAGTCCGCCGGCCAGTACGTGGACAAGGTCGTTCAAGTAAAAGGCAAAGTCACCGAAGTATGCGAAATGATGGGCTGCTGGACCAACCTCGCTGACGCTGACGGCAAGATGATCAAAGTGAAAGTAAACGACGGGGAAATCGTCTTTCCGAAAACCGCCGTCGGCCGCACCGCCATTGCCGAAGGCACGTTGAAGAAATTCGAACTGACCAGGGAACAGGCACTGGCTCGCGCCAAACATGAGGCGGAAGAGCAAGGCCGGAAGTTCAACCCGGAATCCGTGAAGGGCGGAATCACCATTTACCAGATTCAGGGCACTGGCGCCGTACTGATCGATTAGGATAAGTTACATTACCGTGACAAGACGAACTCTTCTCGCCCTCCTCGCACTTTCTCTGTCCGCCGTCGCGCAGACTCCCCGCCGTCCGAAACTGATTGTGGCGATTGCCGTTGATCAGTTTCGCTATGATTACCTCACCCGATTCCGTGACCAGTACAGCGGTGGACTGGCGCGCCTTCTGACCCAGGGCGCTGTATTCACCAACGCCAACTACGAGCATTTCCCTACCGTCACCGCCATCGGCCATTCCACCTTCCTCTCCGGCGCCACACCCTCAGTCAGTGGGATCGTCGGCAACGAGTGGTGGGATCGGGCCACCAACAAGAACGTCACCAGCGTCGAAGACGACAAAGTCACCATGCTCGGTGGAGAAGGCAAGGCCGGAAAGGCTGCCTCCCCTCGTCGTTTGCTGGTCAGCACCCTCGGCGACGAACTGAAAATGGCCGGGCGTGGTTCCAAAGTGATTGGCGTTTCCGTCAAAGACCGCAGCGCGATCCTCCCGGCCGGCCACATGGCCGACGGCGCGTACTGGTTCGACAGCAACAGCGGCAACTTCGTCTCCAGCACGTACTACTTTGCGAAACTCCCGGAATGGGCCGTCGCCTTCAACAAAGCGCGCATGCCGGACAAGTATCTGTCGGCCGCGTGGAAGCCCGTCACCGGAGGAGAAGCATTGAAAACACTCGCGGCGAAGGCGGACAAGGACTTCTACAATTCCCTCGATGCAACTCCTTACTCCAATGAACTCGTGCAGAAATTCGCCGAAGCGGCCATCGTCGGAGAGCAACTGGGAAAACACACCAATACCGACCTGTTGGCGGTGAGCTTTTCTGCCAACGACTACGTCGGGCACGCCGTTGGACCGGATCACCCCCAAGTGAAGGATATTTCCATCCGAACGGACCGCATGCTGGGTGATTTCTTCAAGTTCATCGACGCCCAGGTGGGTATGCGCAACGTGCTCGTGGTCTTGACTGCCGATCACGGAGTGGCCCCAGTGCCCGAATTGAATGCGGAGCGTAAAATGCCCGGCGGCAGATTAGGAAAACTGGCGGAAGTGATGGAGCAGAGCCTGGCTCACAAGTACGGACAAGGCAAGTGGGTGGTGAAGGGTGGAACTTCCACGTTCCTCAATCGCCGCCTGATCCAGGAGCGAAATCTGGATCTGAAGGAGGTGGCGGAGACTGCCGCTGCCGCTGCCCGCGATTATCCGCATGTCTTCCGCGTCTACACCTACGACCAGTTGCAGAAAGGCGCCGTTCCCGGCGACCCCATCGACCGCCGGATCATCAACGGATTTCACCACCAGCGGGGTGCTGATGTCACCGTCATCCCCGATCCCTACTACCTGTCCGAAGGGAAGGCTGGAAGTTCCTCGCATGGGGCGCCGTTCAGCTACGACACGCACGTCCCTGTGATCTTCATGGGAGACTGGGTCAAGCCGGGCCGGTATCACGAGAAAGTGATGCCGAACGACATTGCCCCTACTCTGGCCACTCTGCTGGATGTCGAAACTCCTAGCGGCGCCGTGGGAAAAGTCCTTCACGAGATCTTCCGGACTCCCGCGACTCCAAATCCTTCGCCCGTACACTAAGCACCAATCCCGCCTCCGCCGATAGGATGGGCATGGGACTTACCGCCGAAACGGTACAAGTGTTTTGTGCCGGCGCCTGGGCTGCCAACCTCCAGAAGCGGATCGCCGAAGTGGCCGTCAACCACGTCACGCACCAGGGCTACGAGGAGGCGCTGCGCGAAGAAGAGGCGGACCGTATTCTCGTCGTTGCTCCCGTGTCGGATGGAGGCTGGATCAGCATCTATGATTCCGACTTCGGCGGCAGTGAGAAACTGGCCAAAGAGATCTCCAAGAGCGTTCTCTCGCCGGCAGTAAGCCTCACCGTATTCGATAGCGACGACGTTTTAATCCGCCTGTTTGAAGGCGGCAAGGTCCAGGATCGCCACGAATTCTCCGGCGGCAAACTGCGTAAACGGGCGAACGCGGACAAATGGACCTCCGTCACTGATCCCGATCAGCGGGCCCGTATCGGCGAAATCCTCAAGGCGCAATCCCTATTTGCCGAAGAACAGTTGATCCGCCTCGCTGAAGTGCTCGGCATGAGCGCGGAGCAATGCGTGACTCCCGTGGCGGAGTTGCCGTCCACTGAGGACGGCTTTCAGCGTTTCTATTTCCGGCATCCGCGCCGCGAGAAGTCGGCGGACTCGCCCGCGGGCCTCCCCGTGCTCGCTGCCGGACCCAGTTCGCATCCCTGGCGGGCGGCCATGGGCGAGCAATTACCCCACATCGGCTTGTATGCCATCAACCAGGGCGCGGCCATGCAGGGAGTCCACATCAAACTGGAAGGGTCCGCGCTCGACGAGGGCTTGGTCGCGTTGAGCGAACTCAAGGTCTTCAACACGGGTCGCAAAGATATCCGGACCTTTCCGCTCGAACCCGGGCAGCGAGAAGTGGAATGGAAGGATTTCGTCCTTGCCGAAGCTCCGGGCGCTCCACGTGGACTGAGAGGCCTGGCGGGTATGCTGCTCTCCGGACGGACCTCGGTGCACAACCGGATGGATCACTACATCTCGGTCAGCCTCAAGGGCACCTTGTGCAACCAAGGGCAGGGGGAACTCCAGGTTGTGATTACCCCGCTGGCGAATCCGGAAGGGGCAGCGCGGCTTTCCTATCCGATCCTCGTCCAGCCTCCCGCAAAAGGCCCACTGAAAGCCGACCTGTCCCTTCCCGGCGCTTCCCAACGCTCCCGCTACCTATACACCCCTCGCGTCCTGCAAATTCTGTTTTCCTTTGTGCCGGCGGATGATCGAGTAACGGCGTTTGCATCGCATGTCGTGGAGCGCTGGATTGCCTTTCTCGAACGGACACGCCCCGAAGGATGGTTCTGCACCAAAGCACAGGCGCCATTGGCCATGCCTCAATTCCTGGAAACCACACGCAATGACCTCAGCAAACAGAAAAAGTGGACCAAGTGGCACAAGGAGATGGGGCAGCACGAATCGCTGACCGCACACATCGGCACCGATCGGATGGAAGGGGACGTAGCCTTTCACGGCTGCGCAGGCTTGGGCTTCCATCGCGGCCAGGCCCATACCGTCATGTCGATGCTCACCGCATCGCCGCACCTGTCCCTGTGGCTGGACACGGGAATCTTCACCGATGAAGAAACGGAAGAGGCGGAGCGCATGCTCGCAGGCTTTGCCCAGGAAGCCGCAACCGCGGGGTTGCTCATACAGGCGTCCCTTTCCCGCAATCTGACCGGTAGCGGCGGTTCGGCTGAATCGACGGCCTACGAGTTTGCTTCCGGCGTCCAAGGGCAGTGCACGATGACCGTCTGGTGGTGCGAACGCTACCTGCGGGCGGTGGGAACGCAAATGTGGCTTGGCCCGCAACTAACAGCCCGAATCGCCTCACGTGAAGCCTTGTCTCATGGAGCGGAGGTTGCCTCCGCCGGCAACTGCCTGCATCTCATCCCGCGCGATCCCGCGCAAACAGAAACATTGGAGAAAGCCCTGGCCGAAATCCTCGCGGGCAGCGTGGAGTGGCAAACCGGTATGCGCGTCCGCTACAACCAGCAGATGCCTTAACGAGCTTTCTTCGCCGCCATCGTGACCTGCGCCAGCCCCGGTTTCAACTCGATCCGGTCGACGTTGTAGCCCAGTTCGAACTGGCTGCCGACCTTGGCATTGGGATAGAGCGGCAGCACGAACGTGCGCACTAACAGATCCAGCGCGCGGCCCTTGAGCGACGCTCCGCCCACTTGCACCACATCCAGATCGACTCGTGCCGTGCCGTTGCTGGAGACGACACGCCCTTCCACCCGGATCGGATACTCGCCCTTGAGCAGCGACGACATCAGCCAATTCATGTCCTCGCCCTGAGTGTGGCGCATCTTTACGAAATCCACGTAGGCTTTCCCCGTCGCGCGTCCATCGCTCAGCGTCAGGTGCGGCTCCCGCAGCCCGTCCGGAATGACTTCCTTCGCTTTCTTCTGCAGGAAAGTGTTCAGCTCCCGTTCCTCAAAGGTGAGCAACGTGCCCGCGGGAATGCGGCCCTGCTCGATCAAGTCGATCTTGCGCTGCGTGGGCATGGCATCGAACCGGGATGTGGCTGGCGCCAGAGGCAATGTCAGGGCCAGAAGCAGGACGGCGTGCTTCATAGTCTCTATTATAAGAGCTATGTTGGCTCGCACTTTTTTGCTCGCTTTCTGCGCCCTGGCTTTGTCCGCCCAGAACAAGCCGGATCGGTTGCAGTGGTTCCGCGATCTCGGCTTCGGAATGTTCATTCACTGGAGCGTCGATGTCTCGCTCGGCAGCGTAATCAGCCACTCCCTCGTGGGAGCCTCTCCCGAGTATGTGGCGAAGTATTACGGCACCTTGCCGCGCTACTTCAACCCGCGCAAGTTCGAGCCGGAGAAATGGGCCATGCTCGCGAAACTGGCCGGCATGAAGTACGTCGTCTTCACTTCGAAGCACCATTCCGGTTTCGCCATGTTCGACACGCAGACCACGAAACTGACCGCCGTGAATACGCCCTTCGGACGCGATCCACTGCGCGCCATTGTGGACGCCTTCCGTAAGGAAGGCATCGCCATCGGGCTTTACTTCTCACCGGACGATTTCTACTGGATGCATACCAACGGGCTGCCAATCGCCCGTCCGCCTGCACCGCGCACCACAACCAAGGAACTGCCCGCAATGCTCGACTACGGCAAGCGGCAACTCCGCGAACTGCTGACGAACTACGGCAAGATCGACATCCTGTTCATTGACGGGCCGGCCGATGGCCTTCGCGAATATGCCTGGCAGTTGAATCCCGACATTGTCGTCACCCGGGGGGCCATCGAAACTCCCGAACAGACGATTCCCGAAATCATCCTCGATCAGCCGTGGGAAGCATGCCTCACCATCGGCACCGCCTGGCAACACAAATACACCAACGAGGCTTATAAAACGGGCACCGACTGGATCCGCACGCTGATGGAGGTGCGCGCTAAAGGCGGCAACCTGCTGCTCAACGTCGGTCCCACCGCGGATGGCGACATCTATCGCGAGGAAGAAGCACGCCTTCGTGAGTTCGCGCTCTGGAGTTTCGTCAACGCCGAGGCCGTGGAGAATGTCCGCCCTTGGGTCGTGGATCGGGAAGGCGACGTGTGGCTGACGCATAACCCCAAGACGAAGTCTGTGTATGCCTTTGTCTCAGGAAAACCCTTCCAGATGGGCGAACGGCGGCAGATCGCCCTCCGTTCCGTGAAGCTCACCTCGCAAAGCAAAGTGGATGTGCTGTGGCAATCGGGCGAGCGCCTGGAATACCGCCCGAACATCGATGCTTCCACCAAAGTGCGTGAAGAAAACGGCGTCTTGCACATCGACATGATGCACGCCCAGCGTATGTATGACAACCGCCGTTGGCCGAACCCGCTGGTGATCCGCATCACCAACGCCCAGCCCGGCTTCACCGCTCCGTTGCTCAGCACGATCGGGGTGAAGTGGGACGAAGCCCAGCGCTGCCACATCCTGGAAGGAGAACTGAAGGCGCTCGGGAGCAATCCCACCATCGAAGTGAGTTTCCACTACCGCAAGCGCCGCGGCTTGGCCGACCTCTACGAAGCCATCGATCCGTGGAAGAATGTGCCCTACGAAAAAAAGAGCTCTACGGGGCGTTTCACGCACTGCCTGATGACCGTGCCCAAGGACGCAGACTACGAATTCCGTGCGATCGCCCGGCACCCTCTGGGAGTGGTCTTCGCCAACGAAGTGCCCTTCCGCCCGGACTCTGTCGTGAAACTACACTGAGCGGCGGCGCCCGCTTCGCATACAATCGGTTCTATGCGGCTGTTCCTTTGTTTCACATTCTGCCTCTGGGCTCAGGCGGAAAACTGGCCACAATGGCGTGGCGCTGGACTGGATGGCACCAGCACCGAAAAAGGCCTTCCCGTTTCCTGGAGCAAGACGGATAACGTCGAATGGCGCCTGGAAATGCCCATGCGCAGCGGCTCCACTCCCATCATTTGGGGCGAGCGGATCTTCCTCAATGTGGCTGACGGCGACAACCTCCAATTGTGGTGTCTCGATCGCACCAAAGGCGATGTGCTTTGGAAAAAGCCCGTCGGCGGTGGCAACTACAAAATCAACAAGCAGAATATGTCCTCGCCGTCGCCGGTCACCGATGGACGCAACGTCTACGTGATGGCTGGAACCGGAATGGTGAAGGCGTTTGATTTCTCCGGCAAGGAACTCTGGTCGCGCGACATTCAAGCCGATTACGGCAAGTTCGGGCTCAACTGGGGTTACGGATCGTCTCCGCTGCTGCACCAGAATTCGCTCTACATCGTGGTGCTACATGGCATGAAAACGGACGACCCCTCCTACGTGCTGCGGCTCGACAAGGCTACGGGGAAAACCGTGGCCAAGGTAGAGCGGCCCACGAAGGCGCAGGTGGAAGCGCCCGATGCGTATACCACGCCGACCATCGCCAAGGTCAACGGAAAGCTGGAACTCATTGTCTCCGGCGGCGACCTGATCACTGGGCACGACATGGAAACCGTGAAGGAACTGTGGCGCGCCGACGTGTTGAACCCCACCAACTACGCCATGAACCGCATCATCACTTCGCCCGTCTATCGCGACGGAATCGTCTATGCTGGTTCTCGCGTCAAGCCTTTTGTCGCCATGAAACCCGGCGGCAAGGGCGACGTCTCCACCTCTCACGTCATGTGGACCTACCAGAACGGCCCGGACGTCCCGTCTCCCGTTACCGACGGCGAGTTGCTTTACCTTATCAACGACCGGGGCATTGTTTCCTGCCTCGATGCCAAGAGCGGCGCGGAGGTTTGGGGCTCGCAGCGCATCTCACCGGCAATCTACAGTTCTTCCCCCGTGCTGGCAGACGGCAAGATCTATATCTCGAACGAAGAAGGCACAACCACGGTGATGAAAGCCGGCCGCCAGTTCGAGGTGCTCGCCGTCAACAAATTCGAAGAGTACATGCTCAGCTCTCCAGCCATCTCCGACGGCCAGATTTTCCTCCGCACGGAGAAGGCTCTCTATTGCATCGGAAAAAGAGTTAAAAAGTAATTGATGACACCATTTCGATTGGACGACCGCGTGGCTCTGGTGACCGGAGGAGCCAGCGGGATCGGAGAACATACCGTACGTGTGCTGGCTCAGGCCGGAGCACGCGTACATATCGCGGATCTGAACCTGGAAGCCGCCACTGCCCTCAGCCTGCAGGTGCCTGGAAGCGTTCCGCTGCAACTGGACGTGACGGATCCCAATTCCGTGGAGGCTGCGTTTGCGGCAATCCCACGGCTCGACATCCTGGTCAACAACGCCGGAATCGGTTTGGTCGGCAATGTCGAAGAAACAGGGCTGGACGATTTCCAGCGGCTGTTTCGCGTCAACGTGGAAGGCGTGTTCCTGGTGACGAAGGCTGCCGTGCCTAAACTCATCGACTCGCATGGGTGCCTGGTGAACATCGGTTCGGTCGGCGGGCTCGTCGGAGTGAAACGCCGCTATGCCTACTGCGCCACCAAGGGCGCCGTGGTCATGATGACACGGCAGCTTGCCGTCGATTACCCCACCCAGTTCCGTGTGAACTGCATTTGTCCCGGTACCGTGGATACGCCGTTTGTCGAAGGGTACCTGGAAAAGTACCACAAACATGAAAAGGAGAAGATCCGTCTGGAACTGAATGCCCGCCAGCCCATCGGGAGGCTCGGCCGGCCGGAGGAGATCGCCTACATGGCCTTGTATCTGTGCTCCGATCAGTCCGCCTTCGTGAACGGAGCAGTCTTGAGCATTGATGGAGGTTGGACGGCGGCCTAGGGCAACTACCGCCGTAATCGATCATTGACCGCATGAGGTATAGGTAAGTTTTGCTTGACGGACCAGTACCTCATTGAAGAAAATAACGGTTGTTCGCATTCATTCCGTCTATGGTGCTTGCGGATTTATACCGATAGAGAAAAAGGGGTGGCATGAAGCCAAAGACCGTCATCGGAATCTTTCTAGTCCTTCTGGCCATGGTGTTGACCCAGGCCTTCGCAGCAACCACCACGAAGAAAAAGACATCCCCCTCCACCGCGAAGAAATCTACAGTCAAGTCCACAAAGTCTAGCTCTACACGCACCGCAAGTTCTGCTTCATCCCGCTATCGTTCCAACCTCGTTCGGCCCGCGGCTTATCGACGTACCACTTTTGTGCGCGGCGGCCCCTGGCGTGAGCCCACTTTCGCCGACTCGTCCGATGGCGACTGGACCGATGGTGAGGATCAGCAGGTTCGCAAGGCAGCCGTAGAGGCTCTCGGCCCCTACAACGGCACGGTTGCCGTGGTGGACCCCTATACAGGCCGTGTCCTCACCCTGGTGAATCAGAAGCTCGCGCTGAAGAGTGGTTTCCAGCCCTGCTCCACCATCAAAGTGGTTGCTGCTCTCGCAGCGCTCAGCGAAGGCATCATTGACCGCAATACAGTGATGCGTTGGGGCCGCAAGAAGCTCGATCTGACAACAGCCCTTGCCAAATCCGATAACCCCTACTTCGCTTCACTAGGTGAAAAACTGGGCTTTGACCGCGTCAGCTACTACGCTCGGCTGTTTGGTTTGGGCGAACGGGCCGGATTGGGCATCGAGGGCGAGCAACCGGGTATCCTGCCGGAGAAGATCCCGGATGCCGGGCTCGGTATGATGACCAGCTTTGGCTCGGGAATCTCGCTCACTCCGCTGGAATTGGCGGCCATGCTCTCGGCCATCGCAAATGGCGGTACGCTCTACTACCTGCAGCATCCGCGCACGCCAGAGGACGTGGCCAGCTACATCCCGCGTGTGAAACGGCATCTGGATATCCAGCCTTGGATTCCGGAAGTCAGACCCGGGATGAGTGGCGCCGTGGAATTCGGAACGGCCCGCCGCGCCGGCGTCAACAACAGTGATCCGATTCTCGGCAAAACCGGCACCTGCACCGATCAGCGCACTCCCACCCATCTGGGCTGGTTCGGCTCCTTCAACGATGTCGGCCGCAACAAGCTCGTGGTTGTGGTTCTGTTGACTGGCGGCAAACCGGTTAATGGTCCGGTTGCCTCGGGCATCGCCGGCGCTGTCTACCGCAACCTCTCCTCGCAGGACTATTTCGCGCAGGCGCGTCCCACCTCGCCCGCGGCCTTAGTCGCTACGCAGGCGTGTTGTTCGCGCTAAACACTCTCTCGGAAATCGCAAAGAGCAACGCCTCCAGCCCTTCGCCGGTCACGGCGGAGATCTTGAAGAACGGCATTTTGCGGCGCGCTACGGCTCGCTTCAGCTTCTGCACCCGCGTGGCATCCTGAGCCACGTCCATCTTGGTGGCCACCACGATCATGGGCTTACTCAGCAGATCCTCGCTGAAGTTCTCCAACTCCTTGAGAATGACTTTGAAGTCCTCCACCGGATCGCGGCCCGATTCCTCGGAGACATCCACCAGGTGCACCAGGACCTTCGTGCGCTCGATGTGGCGCAGGAATTGAATCCCAAGCCCGGCCCCCTCATGCGCACCCTCAATCAGCCCAGGAATGTCGGCAACAACGTAGCTTCGTTCATCGGGCATGCGAACCACGCCGAGGTTCGGTTCCAACGTCGTAAACGGGTAGTTAGCAATCTTCGGTTTCGCCGCCGAGATGCGCGAGATCAGCGTTGACTTGCCGGAATTCGGGAATCCCACCAGCCCCACATCGGCCAGCAGTTTCAATTCCAGCCGCAATCGCCGCTCTTGCCCGGGACGTCCCGGTTCATGTTCCGTCGGCGCCTGGTGCGTGGGCGTGGCAAAATGCTGGTTTCCTCTTCCGCCTCTGCCCCCACGGGCGATGACAGACTTTTCCCCCAGCACCGTAAAATCGTGGACGGTCTCGCCGGTTGCCTCATCCACCACCACCGTGCCGATCGGCACCGGCACTTCAATGGGATTGCCATCGCGCCCGGTCTTGTTGCTGCCTTCGCCATGCCGGCCCCGCTCCGCATGATGCTCCGGATTGAAGCGGAAGTGTAGCAGGGTATTGTGGTGTGGGCTGGCGACGAAAATAACGTCCCCCCCACGGCCGCCATCACCGCCCCAGGGGCCGCCTCTGGGCACGAACTTCTCCCGGCGGAACGCCATACAGCCATTCCCGCCGTCTCCGGCCTTTACATAAACGCGAACTTCGTCAATAAACATGGGTACAAACACACTTGAGGCCCAGAATTCGTAAGTGAGGAATCCTGGGCCCCGGGTAAAGAAAACGGTTGCTAGTTGGCGGCGGCGGCAACAGCGTCGATGCTGACGTACTTGCCCATGCGGCCGCGATCGCGGAAGCGGACGATGCCAGGGATCTTCGCGAAGAGGGTGTCATCGGTGCCACGGCCGACGTTTTCGCCGGGTTTGATGCGGGTGCCGCGCTGTCTTACGATAATCGATCCACCCGTCACCAGCTGTCCACCGAAAACCTTCACGCCCAGCCGTTGTGCATTCGAATCCCGGCCGTTTTTAGAACTTCCAAGTCCTTTTTTATGTGCCATACTGGTACTCCTTTACGCCAGGATTTCGCTGATCGCCACGCTCGTCAGATTCTGCCGGTGGCCAATCGTGCGCTTGTACTGCTTCTTGCGTTTGAATTTGAAAACAATCACCTTATCGCCGCGCATCTGGTTCTGAATCGTGCCCCGCACGCGAACCGAAGCGGCATCTGCGCCTGCGCGGAAATCCGAACCGTCAGAGACAGCCAGAACCTTGTCGAATTCAACGGACGTGCCGGTCTCGCCGGCCAGCGTTTCCACCTGGATCACGTCGCCAGGGGACACGCGATACTGCTTCCCGCCCGTTTCAATTACAGCGTACATAGGAACCTCGGTACGAATGGTAGTTTTGGGAGGCTCGAAGAGAGGAGACACACCATCTCAGGTGCGCTATCAACAGCCACAATCTATGAGTCTACTACATCGGACCGCGGATTTCAAAGTCCGTACCCGCCCTAACCGGCCCTCAGCGGGGAAAAGCACTCGCGTACCGAACCTGGGCTCGCCGGATCATTCGCTCCCAGATGGACGCGGGATTCGGGTCGAACACCGAAGCCGCATCCCCCTTCACCACGTGCCACGCCCCCGCCGCAATCTCACGGTCCAACTGACCCGGTCCCCATCCCGAGTAGCCAAGGTAGATCCGAAATGTATCCGGCTTCGCCCCGGACTCGATCGTCTTTTCCAGCAGCGTGCTACTTCCCGTGACATAAACATCGTCAAACACCGGCCGCGCCTCCTCCGGCTTCGTCTTCGACCGGAGCAGCGCTTGCGCGCCACTGCGCTGCACCGGGCCGCCAAAATACAGTACCCCGACGCTCTCCTTGCTGCCCTTGATGCCAGAAAAAAGCTTGCCCATCGGTATGTCGGATGGATCGTTGATCACCAGCCCCATCGCACTTTCCTTGCTGTACTGCACCACCAGAATCACCGTCTGGATGAAGTTCGGGTCGCCTAACGCTCGCTTCGCCACTAGGAACGTACCAGGGGCCGGAGTGGGGGTGTCCTGCGCGGCGAGGACGGCGCAGCAAAGAGCGAGGATAGCAGCGCGATGCATCCCACTCGAATCATACAGGATTTTGGGGAACTTTCAGCAGGCTCTTTCGTATACTCAGACAGTCTATGGGAAAGCAGGACCTTCTACCCGGCACTCTCGACATGATGGTGCTCCACGTTCTAACCCGCGGGCCGCTCCACGGCTACGCCATCGCCCTACTACTCCGCCAACTCTCCGCCGACGTCCTGCAGGTCGAGGAAGGCTCGCTCTATCCCGCCCTGCAACGATTGGAACGTAACGGGTGGATTGATGGCGAGTGGGGCATGTCCACGCACAACCGCCGCGCCCGGTTCTACAAATTGACCACAGCCGGGCAGAAACGCCTCGCGGACGAACGGGCCAGCTACCGCGAAATCTCGGGAGCGATCGCCCGCGTCATGGGGATGGCCTGAAATGTGGCGCCGCCGCATACGCTATTGGTGGCATCAGGCCGAGCGGGAAAAGCTGCTGCGCGAGGAAATGGAAGCGCATGTGGCGATGGTGGCCGATGCCTTTGAGGAGGATGGAATGACCAGAAAAGAGGCGGAGCAGGCTGCGCGGCGGCAATTCGGCAGCGGCTTGAAGTTCGAAGAGGAATCGAGAACCATGTGGATCGCACAATGGGCAAATGACCTGATACAAGATGCCTCCTACGGGTTGCGGGCAATGGGCCGCCAACCCGGTTTGGCTATCGCCGCCATCGTTTCCTCTGGCCTCGGCATCGCAGCCTGCGCATTGATCTTCGGCCTCGCCAATCACGCGCTGCTGCGGGTGCTCCCGGTGGAGGAGCCCGATCGTGTCATGGCTCTGTACGGCAGGAACGTGTTTCGCGGCAAGTCTGGCCAGTCGCTTTCCTATCCCGACGTGGACGACTTGCGCGCAGCGAAGTCCTTGAAGGGGATCACCGTATTCACGTTGACGCCAGGAACCATCTCCGCCAACGGCGAACCCCAGCGCTATTGGGGACTGCTGGTGTCGGCAAACTATTTCGATATCGCGAGGCCCGGATTTGTGCTGGGCCGCGGCTTTGACCCCGCCATTGACGATCGCCCAGGATCGGCCCCCGTCGTCGTGCTGAGCCACTCCCTCTGGCTATCCCGGTTCCACGGCGACCCGAACATCGTCGGCAAGACAATCGGCCTGAATGGCCGCAAGATGACCGTATCCGGAGTCACCAAGGCCGGCTTCCGTGGCACCGAGATGTTGTTCTCTGTCGACTTCTGGGCTCCCTTCTCGGTCGCTGAGGCGCTTGGCGGCATCCGGCCGGAACGGCTGCGCGACCGCAGTGGCCAGTGGTTGATGGCCACCGCCCGATTGCAAGACGGCGTGAGTTTGGCTGAAGCGTCAGCCGAAGTGGATGGAATCGGGCAGCGCCTGAAAAACATGTATCCCGATACAAACAGAAATCGCTCGTTTCTAGTGGAGCGCGCAGGGCAAGTGAATCCGGCACTGCGCAGCATGCTCGGAGTTTTCTTCCTCATGCTGCTCATTGTGGCCGCACTCGTGCACCTCACCTCGTGCGCGAACGTGGCCAATCTCCTGCTCGCCCGCGCCTCCGCCCGTCAACGCGAAATCGCCACCAGACTCGCCATCGGCGCCAGCCGCGGTCGCCTGATCCGCCAGTTGCTCACGGAAAGTACGATGCTGGCCCTCTGCGGCGGTGTTGCGGGCTACTTCCTGGCGCAATGGGGTGTGACTGCCATCGGACTGACGAAAATTCCCATGTCCATGCCCCTCGACTTAGCTCTGTCGCTGGACCACCGTGCGATGGCATTCGCCGGACTGCTCTCCGTGCTCACCGGGATCGCGTTCGGCCTTGCCCCTGCGTTGCGCGCCTCCAGAGCCAGCCTCGTGGGCGGGCTCAAAAACGAGGCCGTGCTGCTGGGTGCGTCCACGCGTCTCAGTTTGCGCAGCGCACTCGTGGTGGGCCAGGTGTCCGTCTGCATGGTGTTGCTGGTGCTCTCCGGCCTATTCCTGCGAAGTCTCAAGCAGGCCTACCTGGTCGACCTCGGCTTCCAGCACCGAAATCTCCTACTGGCCTCCTTCGATCCGTCCTTGCACGGCTACACACCGGACACCGCCCGGCGCATGGCAGACCGGCTGATGGAAGATCTTCGCGCTTTGCCCGGTGTCGAGATGGCGGCCCTCGCCAACAGTCTGCCCTTGAATATGGAAGGCACCCAAAATGGCTTTGAGCCAATCGCGGAGACCGCTACGGGCGGAAAAGGTCAATTCACAGCCGATATCTACGCGGTGTCGCCGGAGTATTTCGAAACGTTAGGTGTGCGGCAAATCGATGGCGCCAACTTCCCCCGCGGCACCCCTGACGAAGATATCGCCATCGTGAACCAGACGCTGGCCGAGAAGGCATTCGGAGCACAGAATCCCGTCGGGCAGCGGATTCGCTACCTGGGGCGCGTGGTCCGGATCGTCGGCCTGGTGGCAGCCACCAAATCGCGCACGATCGGAGAGGAACCCCATTCCTGCCTCTATTTCCCCATTGCTCGCGAAATGCGCGGCAACGATTCGCTCACCGGGATGACGCTCGTCCTTCGTACCAGCGGAGACCCGCTCCGCTATGCGCTTCCCCTGCGCGAAATCATTCGAAAGAACGATCCGAACCTGGCCGTCTTCCACGTCCGCACAATGGAGCAGCAGCTGGAGCAGGCATTGACCATGGCCCGCCTCGCGGCCTGGCTATTCGGACTGGCCGGAACAATCGGATTGGTCGTAGCCACTGCCGGATTGGCCGGTGTGATCGGCTTTTCCGTCGCACGCCGCACAAAGGAAATCGGCATCCGCCTGGCGATCGGAGCAAAGCCATCGGCCGTGCTGCGATCCATCCTCCAGGAGGGAATGGCGTTGACGCTGCTCGGTGCCGGAATCGGGTTAGCGTTGGCAGCTGCCTTGGCCCGCATGGCCGCAAGCTTCCTCTACGGCGTCAGCACAACGGATGCCTGGACCTTCGCCCTTGCCCCCGCCCTACTTCTCTCCATCGCCTTGGTAGCATGCTTTCTCCCTGCCAGGCGTGCCTCCCGCCTCGATCCCTTACGCGCCCTGCGCCATGAGTAGTAACCTACGCCTATGCGTGTTTGGCGATTTCTGTTTGGGTGGTGTGCCTTGGCGTGTGCCGGCTTTGCGGCATCTCCGGATCTGATCGTGGTCGGCGCCGGAATCGGCGGGTTGACCACCGCGCTCGAGGCTGCCAGGAATGGCGCTCGAGTCCTGGTGGTAGATCAATCCTCGGTGTTCGGAGGCCATGCCGTGGCCTCCGAAGGCGGCTTGTTTCTCGTCGGTACTCCAGCCCAGAAAGCACAAGGCATTGTCGACTCGCCTGATCTCGCCTATCGCGACTTTCTCACTTGGGGCGAAGACGCCGATGAATACTGGGCTCGTTTGTACGCAGATCGCGCCCTCCCCGACGTGCACGACTGGATGAGCGCAATGGGCGTGAAGTTCACTTTCGTCCGCTACACGCCCGGCAACAGCGTCGCCCGGTTTCATGAGAATCCGCAGCGCGGCTTCGGAGTCGTGGCCCCCATCTATCGCGAATGCCTGAAGACCGGCCGCGTCGATTTTCAATGGCACGCCAAGGTCACCACCCTGTTGCGGAAGAACGGAGCCATCACCGGAGTGGAAGCACTGCACGAACGCACCGGCCGCACTCTGCGCCTGGAGGCTCCCGCCGTTGTGCTGGCTACCGGTGGATTCCAGGGCAGCATCGATCTGGTGAAGCGCTATTGGCCCGCCGGGCTCGCGGTCCCGGAAAAGATTTTGATCGGCGGAGGAATCCATGCCACCGGCGGCGGCCATGCCTTGGCCCGTGCCGTGGGCGCGGCCGAAGTGCGCATGGACCACATGTGGCTCTATTCCCGAGGAGTCCCGGATCCGCGCTATCCCGGTACCCAGCGTGGGCTCAGCGTCATCAACCGCGCGGGAATCGCCGTCAATCGCGATGGCAATCGCTATCACCGCGAAGTCTCTGGAGAGAAGGTGGCCTTTCCGGCCATGGTCAGCCAGCCTGGGTCAATGTCCTGGCTCGTGTTCGATGAGCCTGGCAAAAAACACACCGTGGTGGCCGGCACGGATTGGGGCGATTGGCAGCGAGTCGAACGGGAGATTTTTGGTAACCCGAAGCTGGTGCACAAGTCGAACACCATCGCCGAACTTGCCACCCTGGCAGGCATTTCGCGGGAAGGCTTGGAACAGACCATCGCTCGCTTCAACCGCATGATCGCCGCGGGCGTAGACACCGACTTCGCACGCTTCGATGCCGCCAATCCCCCTGACAAACAGCCCGCCGGCCGCCCTCCCATCCTCCCCATCCGCCAGCCGCCCTTCTACGCCATCCCGCAGTATCCATTGACGCGAAAAAGCATGGGCGGACTCGCCACCGATCATCAGAATCGGGTTCTCGATGGGCAACGAAAACCGATCCCCGGTCTCTACGCCGTCGGCGAAGTAACAGGATTCAACGGCATCAATGGCAAGGCCGGACTGGAAGGTACCTTCCTGGGACCGTCCATCCTCCAGGGCCGCCTGCTCGGCAAGTCACTGGCGCCTTCGCAACCGCGGCCTGCCACGATCCTGCAAACGCACGCGCCATCCAGACAGAGTGAAGCAAAAGCGCCGGAATGCGCGTCCTGTCATCCACTATCGAAGCAGGTAACCACCCCGCGCCGGGGCTACTGGCATTTCGAACGGGCGCATACCCGCGTGCTGGAAAAGCAATGGGCCTGCGCCATGTGTCATTCGGAGTTGACGCCCTTCCAGGCAGCCTCACACAAAATCGACCGGGTGGCCCAGGTGCAAAGTTGCATCCACTGCCATGCCGGAAATTGACTCAGCGAATCGGGACCCACAGTTCCACGCCACCCAGCCCGGTCCTGCCGTCGAACTGTTCGCCATAGCGCTCCAGAATCGGTGCATCGGCCGGCTGGCAGCCTGCTTCCTTCAGTCCTCGTTCCCAAACAAGCGTCCATGTGTGCTGGATGGACGAAATATGATCGCGGTGCTCGAACACCGCGTAGGTCTGCTCGGGCACTTCCAGCCGCGCGAACTCGGCCGGGTGCGCAGGGAACGTCTGCACCTCCACACCGCACAGATAATCGAACTGGTTGCTTTCATCCACGTTGTAGACAACACCATACGCCACCGCGCCCACTTGGCCGGCGATATGGCCAAGATGAGGCACAAAGCGATCCCATAGTGCAGGGATGATGGCATTCGTCGTGCATCGCTGGCTCAGTCCGAAAAGCTTCAACGGCGCGGATTTCACGATGCGCGGAGGCATCAGTGGTTGTGTCGAAACGGAATTCATTCGTAGTGGCTCCAGAAGAGAAACAGCATCGGTGCTGGCCAGCGCCCGGAGCGATTCCGGGGCCAATCCAAAATGCTGATGGAACGCACGCGTGAACGCCTCATGCGAGCCGTAACCGAAGTTCAGCGCAACAGTGAGGATGTCGGGCGCTCCGGCGGCAAGCGCCTTCGCCGCCTCCGTAAGCCGCCTTGCCCGGATGTAAACAGAGAGCGAATGCCCCATGCTGCGGGCAAATGCGCGCGAGAGATGAAATCGCGAAACACCCGCCACAGCGGCGATTTCATCCAGCGACAAGTCGCCGCTGAGATGCCCTTCGATGTACCACAATGCTTTGACAGTGACGCTCAAGACGTGAGTTCCTAATGCCCACACTACAGGCGTTTCAGCCCAACCCGTTTGATCGCTGTTGCTCTACCTCAAATTGCGCAACAGCAGCGCCGAGTTCTTGCTGCCGAAAGCGATGCAGTTGGCAATCGCATTCTCAATGGCTAAGCTCCGGGCCTCGTTCGGTATATAGTCCAGATCGCATTCCGGGTCTGGATTGTGAAGATTGATCGTAGGCGGAGCCACCCCGTCCCGCATCGCCAGCAGCGTAGCAGCCACACCCGCGGCCCCGCACGCACCTTGCGGATGCCCGATCATGCTCTTTAGCGAGGATCCGGCAAGCTTCGAAGCATGGCCGTTAAAAGCCAGTTTCATCGCCCGCGTTTCGATGCGATCATTCAGTTCCGTGGACGTCCCATGATAGTTCACATACTGAATGGCTTCCGGCGCCAATCCGCCTTCCTCCAGCGCCAATTGCATCGCTCGTGCCGGCTCTTCCCCGCATTCCTCCAGCCGCACCCGATGATACGCTTCGCACGTCGAGCCGTATCCGCCAATCTCCGCGTAGATGTGTGCGCCGCGCGCCTTCGCTTGTTCGTACTCCTCCACCACGAAAAACCACGAGCCCTCACCCACCACGAATCCGTCCCGATCGGCCGAGAACGGGCGCGACCCGCTCTGCGGAGCATGATTCCACTTCGAGGTCAGGATGCGCATCAGAATAAACCCGCGCAGAACCAGTAGCGTAATCGGAGCATCCACACCGCCGGCGATCATGGTGTTCATTACGCCAGTCGAGATGTGGCGAAACGCGTAACCCAAAGCATCGGTCGAGGACGTGCAGCCCGTGGTCACCACATGGCTCAGGCCGCGGAAGCCGAAGCGCATCGAAATCTCGCTCGCCAGTGTGCCCGCTGTCGAACTGGGAATCACGTAAACACTGCACTGCTTGTGCAGGCCCTGATAGTAGAGCCGGTACTGTTCCTCGGTAAACTCCTGCGCGCCTCCTCCTGAGCCTACGATCACCCCAATCTGGCGCAGTTCATCTCGGGAAAGGTGTTGGGGAGCGAGACCCGCATCGTCCAGCGCCTCCGCCGTGGCGGCCACCGCCAGCGGAACACAGCGCGAAACATGAGGCCGGTCCTTCGGCGGCACCCAGTCCTCTTCTCGGAAGCCTTCCACCTCCCCGGCAATCTGCACCGGATAGGGAGAAGCATCGAACCGAGTGATGCGGCGTACGCCGCTTCGTCCGTTCCGGGTTGCTTCCCAAAAAGCTTCTCTCCCAATTCCGTTAGGGCTCACGACACCTATGCCCGTAATCACGACGCGGCGCTTCATGGGGTTCTGGATGTTACCTGTGTTAGTATAGGCTGTTTTCATGGAATCGCGCCGCCATTTGGCGCCGCGGCTTTTGGCGGGTTTGCAAGTGGGGATTCTGGGCGGGCTCGGCACCTTGGTGTGGCTCGTCATCCTCTCGGCGTGGAATCTGCAAGGACCGTGGACGCTCGTCAATCTGCTGGCTTATGCCACACGTGCGGCCGGCAATTGGGAGTCGCGATTCTCGATGGCAAGCATCATCGGGATGGCCGCTCACTTCTTCACCTGCGGTTCGCTCGGTTTGTTCTGCGGCTGGCTCCTCCCTCGCCCCAATGGCAGAACCCGCGTTTCCATCGCGGCTCTCATCTTCGGCGTTCTGCTTTCTCTGGTGACATACCACATGGTCTGGGTCCGGATCGCTCCCGCACTGGGCCAGTACATCGCGCCCGCTTCCGTCTGGGTAGCGCATGTCATGTTCGGGGTCAGCCTGGCGCAATTCCCGCGGTTCTATTTGATGCTGGAACCAGACGTCATTGAGTTGCCTCCGCTGATCGATCCCGAGGTGGATTCCACGGAGGCCGATTGAGTTCCATGCGGCTGCGCGTCGCGTTGCTGTCCTTCATTGCCACTTGGTTGTTCTTCTTTGAGTACCTCCCGCCAAAGAAGAAGGTGCGTTTCTTCTCCGACATCGAGGGTTACCACTATCCATTGTTCACATACACCCAACGAGCACTCCGCCAGGGCAGCATTCCGGAGTGGGACTGGAGCATCTATTGCGGCATGAGTTTTGTCGGCAACCCGCAGAACCCCGTCCTCTATCCGCCCAATTGGCTCGTTTACCTGGCGAATGCGCGACGGCCGGGAGTCCGCTTCACCTCCATCGAAGCATTACTCATCCTCCACTTCTGGGCCGCGTTCCTGTTCGCCTGGCTTTGGCTGCGAACACGATTTCGAAATGAGATCGCCGCGCTGCTCGGTGCGGCGGTGTTTGCCTTCGGCGGCTACGCCTTGGCTGAGGCCCAGCATTTAGGTGCCATCTGTGCCTTCACCTGGTTTCCACTCGCGCTTTGGGGCGTCGAGGATGGCAAATGGTGGAAAACCGCCGTGGGAGCTTCGCTATGCCTGCTGGCGGGATATCCCCCGGTGTGGCTGGTGCTCGCTGTTGCCGTCACCGCTTACTCCCTCTGCCTGCGCACATGGCGCCCGGCGATCCTCGGCCTCTCCTTTTCCATCCTGCTCAGTGCAGTGTCGTTGGCCCCGGCGCTCGAGGCTTCTGCGCTCAAAACGAAAGAGAAGGTCTACGGCGGCGGCATGCCCGGCGGTGCCTTCTTCTATGCCGAATACATCCTGCCCAACTACTACGACCAATCACACGCCAGCGGCAGGTTGGGCCTGGAGCAGGAAACGTATCTCTACCTCGGTGCTGCCGGCCTCTTCGGCCTGCTCGCTGTGTTGCTTGGAAGAAACTGGCGTCCAGCCTTGCCCGGATTCGCCATCGTCGCTGGCTGCCTTTTGCTCATGACCAATCCCGGCCGTTCCATCGAATCACTGGCCGACCGCCTGCCGTTTGCCACTGAACTCATGCGCGAATGGAATTTCCTCGCCGGCCTTTCCGCCTCCGCCGCATTGCTCGCCGCCGCGGGTTGGACACAAGCCTGGAAACGCCTGCCAATGATCAACTCCCCGTGGCTGATGCGAACCACCATCGGAGCAGCGCTGATTTGGTGCGCCCGCCAGTGGTGGATCTGGCGCCACGACGGTGTCGGCTTTGCTTCCGGCTTCTCCACCTTGGCCGAAGTGGCAGTGGCCCTCGTCCTGGTAGCAGCCCTCGCGTTGGTGCGCGGCCATCGCCTGGGCACCGCCATGTTGCTGTTGTTCGTCTGGGTCGAGTACAAAACCTACGGCACCAGCCGACGCTTCAACTCGCTACCAGGCAATCTCGATGAGCACTTCGCCCAGGATCTCCGCACGGGCGGCCCTGATTTCACCGGCGTCGATCCCACTGTCTATGCAGTCATGCTCCGCAACCGCCACTACCGCATTGCGCTCGATGACGGACCACATGGCACCGATATACGCCACTACGGCCTGCTCACACCCCAAGGCTTCGATCCCTTTCTCTCCACGGCTTACCGCCAAGCAGTGGAGAAGTTCGTCCCCTTTGAAACAAACCGCCTGTTTCGCATCGACCCCATGAACCAGGCAATGCTCCGCGCCCTTGCCGTCCGCTACATTCTCGCCGATCCCAATTCAGCGAATCTCCCGAAGATGCTCTCCAGCCCGCACTACCGCCTGCTCCAGCCCGCAACCAGCTACTACCGCATCATCGAATTTCTCGGCGCCACACCGGCTTATCAGTTCGCAGATGCAAATGTAGAGCCGCAACATTGGAGCCCGGAACGACGCCAGTTCCGCGTCTCTTCGTCAAAAGGCGGCCAGTTCCGTCTCATCGAGCAGTATTTCCCGGGATGGACCGCAACCGTGGATGGAGTAGAGGTCCCGGTATCGCGTTCGGGTATCACCTTTCAATCCGCCCCCGTGCCCGCGGGAGAACACATTGTGGAGTTCCGCTTCCGCTCGCGCGGGCTTCGCATCGGCTTCGCCATCACTGCCGCGGCGAGCCTGCTCCTGGCGTGGCTTGCTCTAGCATCTCGCCAATCACACGGAAGTACACACTAGCCAACGCCGTGGACAGCAGTTGGATCTGCGGATGCAACTCCGGAGAATCGGGAAAAAGCACGTTGAGCATCAGCGGGCGCTCTGGCGCGTCCAGCGTTTCTGCCGGTTGCTCTCCGAAAATCGCCTCGTGAATCGACGCCAGCATCTGCTCATCGGCTTCCGGCACAAGGCCGGAAATCAGAACCCCCATCGATACCGGGCGGTTCTCTTCGAAGAACGCGGCAAAGGCCACGCCACCGTCGGCCGCGGCCCATTGCAACTCCGTGCTGCCCTTCTTCAGGAACGGAAGCGGCTTGCGAAACTCGGGTGGATTCTCGGACAGAAAATCGAGAAACAGGCCGCAAACGGCCTTTCCCTGCTCGTTCGTCGGAATGACGTCGTAGTGTACGGCCTCCACTTTTGGAGGATCGAGATAAACAGTTCGGACAGTGAATGTGTTCAAGATTTTCCTTCCAGGCTCCAAACGCGCGTTCCTTCGAGTTTCACCCGAAATGGACCATCGTCCCCTTTGCCCGACATCTCCGCCGCCGAGTCCGTGTCCACGGTCATGTTCTTCCACTTGCCTTTGAGAACCTGCTTGTAGAGGCGAAACGCTTCCTTCGCCGTATCCGCATCGTCCCACTCCGAGGCATACAGCAGCACGGTGCTTTTGTCCTTCTTGTGCTCATAAATGCGGAACTGGCCACCTCGCCACTTCTGCGCCCACTTGGCGTCGGCCTCACTGCCGTACTGGCGAAACAGGATGTCGTGATCAAACTCCCCCAACGTTCCTTCCACCACATCTCCGTAGCCCTTGAGATCCGTTTTGGGTAACGAAACCTTCACCGGCTGCACCCGCGCGAAATATTTCTCGGGATGGATGATCTGCTGGGTGCTCTGCGGTGGATTCTTGAACACCTCCATAAAACCCGCTTTGTCCATCTTCACAATCACAGCCTGCTGAAAGAGGAACCCCTTCGTATAGGGAAACATCAACGACTCCCTAAGATACAGCGGCGACGAGTCGAAAACGGGAAACATGCCCCCCGATGCGCCGGTCATGCGATTCATCGCTTCCGCCATCTCCGGCGACTTGCGCAGCGAGGTGCCCATGCGCGCCATCAGATGTTCCGACATCAGCCACGTGGCCTGCCCTTCCATCACCGATTGTCGCGCCAAGGCCGCATCGTCGCTCTTGCCCTTCAAGATGTACTTCTCCAGGTTGACATGGACATCGGCAAGGGCATGCGCCAGTTCATGAACCAGCACCGGCTTCTGCGTGATCGAGGCATTGGTGTCCAGAATAAACAGCTTCTTCTTCTGGTAATCGTAAAAAGCGGCAGCCTGCTCGGTGAGCAAATCCACCGTCATCTTCTTCAGGTCGAAGCTCGCCGGAACCAAACCCAGTTTCTTCAGCGCCAGCTCTTCCGCGCGAATCTCTTCCGGCTTCACGATCTCTTGCATTCGCGACTCCAGAAACCCCTTCAAGCCCTCTTTCGTGATGGTGTCCGACTCCACCTTCTTGGGAGCCTTCCACCCGGTCAGTTCCGAGAGCTGCGCCAGGATTTCCGTGATTTCGTCAAACAGTGGCGACCGGCCCTGTGGCTCCTGTGCAGGCAACAGTCCGGCGTAAAAGACAATGGAAAATGCGGCAGCGATCAGGCGGCGCAAGCTTCCTCCTCATGTTGTTTCACCCATCGGGAAAAACCAGGCATGGCAAAGCGCAACGCCAGCGCGCCGGCCAGGCAGCATAAGGAGGCGGCTATGACAACCGCGCGAGCTCCAAATGCTTCCGCCAGCGCTCCGGACGCCAGGCTGCCGATGGGCAGCAAACCAGTCACCACCATCGAGAACAACGCCATCATGCGGCCCCTGTACTGATCAGGCACCGTGTATTGAATCAGCGAGTTGCTGCTCGAGTTCTGCCGCATCACGCTGAACCCGATCAAGGTCATCAGGCCCATCGAAACACCAAACCACGGAGAGACGCCGAAACCAAGCAGGCTCAGCCCCAGAATCAACGCCGACTGCAGCGAAACCTGAGGCAGATCGCTGATCCCCGTATGCCGCGCCAACCGTACTACGCCAATCACCGCCCCGATTCCCATCGATCCGATCAGAAATCCGAGTCCGGCCGATCCCTTGTGAAAAATACCGTCGGCGAAAAACGGAGCCAGCGCCAGGATCGGCGCATAGCAAAGTCCCGTCAGCCCGCAAATCGCCAGCAGCGCCCGCAATTCGCGATGGCTCCAGGCGTAGAGGAATCCTTCCTTGAACCCTCCCTGCCCTTCACTGGGAGTGGTGCTCGCCTTCGGCAGATGCATAGCCGCGACGCACACGATCATGGCAATGAAACTCACCGCGTTGATTCCGAAACAGACCGTTTCCCCGAACGCCGCCACAATGATCCCTGCCAGCGATGGCCCCACCACTCGCGACGCGTTGAAGATCGCCGAGTTCAGTGAGATGGCGCTGATCAGATCCTGCTTCCCCACCATCTGGATGAACAGCGTCTGTCGCCCCGGGATATCGAATGCGTTGGCAATCCCCAGCACCGCCGCCAGCATCAGTACGATCTTCGGAGTGATCAGGCCCGTGGAGTTCAGCAGTGCCAGCGTCAAAGCCTGCAGAAGCGCCAGCGTCTGCGTGATCAGCACAATGCGTTGCCGCGGAAAACGGTCCGCCGCCATCCCCCCCAGCGGCCCCAACAACAACACCGGGATGTGCGTGGCGAACATTACCGCCCCCATCATGAATTCCGAGTGCGTCAGCCGGTAGATCAGCCAACTTTGGGCCACACCCTGCATCCACGACCCCGTCAGGGATACGATCTGGCCGGCCGTGTATAGCCGGAAGTCCCGGTGATTCAAAGCGCGGAAAGACTCGCGCCAAGATGACATGAACGCCCCTGTTCCTCACTCCCAGTGTGGGCGGCCGAAATTCAGCCTCTCTTTCAGGGTACAATAGTCGGTTGGCCGCAAGCCCTCTGCGGGCTGGCCGCAATTTCCACGAAATCAACTCAGGAGAGCATTCCCTTGGCAGAAGAAAAGTTGTACAAGACGGAGTATATCGGCAGCGGTACGTTCATCATCAGCAAGCCGAAGCGTAAGGAACGCAAACTCCGCCAAAGCCGCGTGAAAAACCGCCGCCGCGGCATGCGCAAGTAAGCTCTCTCACCGCTTCTAAACACGGCGTCAAGGTGGCGACGGGCCTCCAGGCCGGTCGCAGTTCAGTCTGGGAAGACTGAACAATTAGGTTGGACATCGTGTTTATTTCCTGTTCGTTCACTAGCGCGCTCCCTCCGGGGCGTTGCCAAGCTAGGGGTGTGCCATGAAAATCACAGCTTTGAAGCTTCACCCGGTGGCCATTGCCGATCCGCCGTTGCGCAGTTCCTACGGATTGCATGCCCACTACGCCATCCGAACCATCGTTGAGATCGAAACCGACGCCGGCATCAAGGGATGCAGCGAAACCTACGGCGGCGACGGCCCCATGGGCCTGCTGAAGGAAGCCGAATCCAAGCTCATTGGCATGGATGTCTTCCAACTCACCCGCCTCCATATGGACTTTGAGGCCCGGGCAGCAGCCGAAGCGTCCGGCGACCGCTCGCAAACCTGGCATGTCCCCGGCGAAAATCCGATGGACCGCCATACGCGGACCTTCGCCGCCATCGAAATTGCCTGCCTCGATATCATTGGCAAAGCCCTCAACAAGCCCGCCTGTGACCTGCTCGGCGGCCGCGCCCGCGACGCCGTGCCATTCTCCGCTTACCTCTTCTATAAACATGCAGGAGGAGGCGGCCTCGGCGACGACGAGCGCGACGACGAGTACGGCGAAGGCCTCACCCCGGAAGCCATGGTCCGCCAGGCGAAGCAGATGATCGCCAAGTACGGATTCAAGGAAATCAAACTGAAGGGCGGCGTGCTCGATCCCGAAGTGGAGATTGAAACCATTCGCGCCCTCCGCCGTGAGTTCGGCCCGAAAGTGCCGCTTCGCATCGACCCCAATTGCGCCTGGAGCATCGACACCTCCGTCATGGTCGGCGAGTCGCTGGTCGAGGAACTCTCCGCCGGAGGGTACCTCGAGGATCCCTGCGCCGGCATCGAAGGCATGGGCGAAGTTCGCAAACGCCTGCTTGCCAAAGGTATCGATACACCCCAGGCCAGCAATGTCGCCGTCACCGCCTTCAAACACATCCCCGAAGCCTGGAAGCACGATGCCGTCCAGATCGTGCTGTCTGATCCGCACTACTGGGGCGGATTGCGCGCGCAGCAGCACCTCGACCATTTCTGCCACGTCTTCGGCATGGGCTTATCCATGCATTCGAACAACCACCTCGGCGTTAGCATGATGGCAATGACTCATGCCGCCGCCGCGTGCCCCTACATCGAGTTCGCCTGCGACACACACTACCCCTGGCAGACCGAGCAGGACGAGGTGGTCGCCGGTGGCCGCATCCCGTTTGAAGATGGCAGTGTCCGCATTCCCGACAAGCCTGGCTTGGGCGTGGAGCTCGACTACGACCAGATCGCGCGCCTCAAGGAACGCTACGAAAAGCTTCCCTACCGCAAACGCGATGACGAGGCCGAAATGCGCAAACGCGTCGACCCCAATTGGAAACGAGTCCTGCCCCGCTGGTAGGCTCCGATGGTAAAATCCGGGGTATGCGAAAATTCGGTTTCACGATTGCAGCCCTGATTCTGGGCTCCTGTCTGGCGCAAGCCGGGGAAAAAGGGATGATGCACTGCTTCGCCTTCACACCCATCAAAGAGGCGACCCAGGCGGATTGGGATAATTTCTATAAGACCACCTCCATGTGGCCCCAGAAGTACAGTGGGATCAAAATGGTTTGGGCCGGCAAACTCCGCGCCCCGCTCGCGCAGTACAACACCACCGATGCCGCCGCGCGCAAGAAAGTTGCAGCCGGGGAAAAAGGCGTCTCCGGCGAACTCACAGTCACCCGCCGCGAATACGGCGCTTGCATGTGGTTCACCGGCGGGGCCGAGCAATTGAAGGAATATACTGCCACACCGTTCCACAAAGAATGGATGGCTGCTTACGAGAAAGTGCGCGTAGCGGGCACCACCACCTACGACATCATCGGCCAGTAAACCAATTTCAGGAAATTAGATAGGGGCCCATGTCCAGGCATGGGCCTTTTTCCTTTTGAGGCGTCCGCCAGTGAATGACACAGAACTGGAAGACCACCTTCGAACCGCCGGCCCGCTCGTGCGCCGCATCGTAGCATTCCGTCTGCGGCATGATTCCTTCACACAGGATCGTGAAGACGTGCATGCGGAGGCCCTTGTCGACCTCATCCGCCGCCTGCAGGAACCCGCCTCCGCCATCGAAGACTGGAATGCCTATGTGTCCGTCGTGGCACATCATGCCTGTGACCGCTATTTCCGCACACGCTTTCCACAACGCCACCGCCTCAAAAATCGCATTCGCTACCTCGCCGGACAGGATGACCGGTTCGCCATCTGGAGCGGCAATGAAGGACAGGTGGTGTTTGGCTGGAAGGAACATATTGGACGCAGCCCCGTGGCAATCAGCAATGTCCCTCTGAAGAGCGGCCATTTGGAGGCAGTCTGTGCCGCTCTGCTCGACACCTGCGATGGGCCGGTTCCTCTGGATGATTTGGTGGATCACGTGGCAAATTGCCTGGGCATTCGCGACGTGCACATTTCCCTCCACACGGTCCCGCTTCCGTTTGCGTCCGCACGCGATGGTGACCGGAAAATCGATCAGGAGCGATGGCTGTCGCGGCTGTGGGCGGAGATCCTCCAGCTACCCTTGGCGCAGCGCATTGCCTTGCTTCTTCATCTTCGGGATGAGCACGGTGCACCGGCCCTCCCCCACCTTCCTGCCAGCGGCGCAGCATCACTGCGGCAAATCGCCGCCGCCATGGAGATGCCGGCCCAGGAACTCGCTTCCATCTGGGCCAGCCTGCCTTGGAACGATTTGAAAATCGCCGAAAAGTTGCAGTTGACGCGCCAGCAGGTGATCAATCTGCGCGCTTCGGCCCGGCAGCGGCTCTCCCGTCGCTGTCCGCCTGCCCCGCCATGACGTACTAATGTTTCCCTGAATTTGTCCTCTAAGGTGATAGAACAGGAGTGAGAGGCACGGACAGAGTGGCGCATATCGAGGAACGACAGGTTGCCGCCTATTGGAGCGGGTCGCTGGCCCCCCAGGAATTGCTGCGCCTCGATGAGCACATTGAGGCATGCGCGGCCTGCCGCTCCCTGTTATCCGAAGGTGGGCCGAATCCGATGCCCTCCGTACCCGTGGATGACGGCGCCCATCTCACCTTTGAAGACTTGAGTGGTTATGCCGCTGGAAAGCTGGAACAGTCCCGGCGGCTCCAGTTGGAAGCACACCTCACCGGATGCCAATCCTGCCGGGCGGAGTCGGACGACCTCCGCGCCTTTCACCGCGAGTTGCAAAGCCGCCGCCGGGCGTCGCAATGGTGGAAGATCGCCGCAATTGCGGCCGCATTGCTGCTATCCGTCTGGGGAATCGGGAAACTCAGCCGGCGTCCCGCACCCGCGCTGGTCGCGGCCGTTCAGGACAATGGACGCACCATTGGTCTCGATCCTTCCGGTAACCTCGTCGGCTTCTCCGGCGAACCGCAAAGCGCCGCCCAAATCAAAGCCCTTATCCAGACCGGCCGTCTCCTTGTCGCACCCCTTCCCGATGGGGTCCGAACACAGGCAACCACGTTCCTTGGACCCGGCCAGGCAACACAACCATTCGTTCCCATCGCGCCTTTGGCAAGAATCGTCATTGAGGACCGGCCGGCCTTTTCCTGGACACCCCTCAACGGGGCGGCATCCTATCGGGTGCAGGTCATGGATGATCAGTTTCAGCCCATCGCTGACAGTGGAGAACAGCAGTCTACAACCTGGCAGCCCGCAACACCCCTGCCCCGGGAAAAGGTTCTCATCTGGCAGGTATCGGCGAATAGAAACGGGCAACTCGTTCGCACCCCGCAGCCGCCCCTCGCCGAAGCACGATTCTTCATTGCCTCAAAAACCATTGCGGATCGTCTTGCAGCCGTCGGGTCGCGGCAGCCGGTGTCCCACATGGAACTGGCCGCAATCTACGCCGCAGCGGGCCTGCGAGAGGAAGCCGAACAGGAATTGCGCGCGCTCGCTGCCTCGAATCCCGGATCCCCGTTAGTCCAGCGCTGGCTCGAAAGCCTCCGTCGCGAACCTCGATAAATTTACCAGTCTCCTTGCCAATATCGGCCTGCCACCAGTCCTCTATGGATGCAAGGAGGACACTTTGAAATTTGCGGTTATCGTTGCTCTACTCGGATCCCTGTCACACGCCGCCCCACTCTACACAACATTTGGTGTAGGCGATACCTATTCCCCTCTCTCGGATGCAGTTGGGGATGGCCATACATTCAATCAGACGTGGGGCGCAATGTGGGCGGACCCGTTTCAGGTTGCTGCCGCTTCCCATGTGTCCGCCTATCGCGTGGCGGTTCGCGGAGGAACCGCCAACGCATCCTTTGTCCTTTCCTTATGGTCGGGAACCACTGAACCCAGTACCCTGATAGAGGGTAATATCGTTTCCACGGTGCTCAATGGAACACAGCAGATACTGACCCTCACCTCACCCTCCCTCCCGGCTCTCGATCCCAGCCTCACCTATTGGCTGGTGATGGAGGCATCCGATCCGGTGGCTGACACGCTCTACTGGTATCGCAACGACTTTCCCGGCTCCGTGCGCAAACGCGCGCTGACCGGATTTCCCTGGGGAATCGGATTCCAGGGTAGTGATGTCTTCGAAATCCAGGGAACTGCCGATACCCCGGAGCCGGCTACCGGCCTTCTCACCGTTGCTGCCCTTTGCTGCTGCGCAGTTTACCGCCGTCGCAACGTAGAATAAGACTTCGTGCTTCGCCTGCTGATTCTCGTCGCCCTGGCCCAGGATGGGAACTACGACGCGATCTTGACTCAGTTGGAATCTGCTCCTGACCCAATCGCGATTCTTGCCTCCGTCAATGCCTCGCCTCAACTGCTGGAAGCTTGCCGGGAAAAAGGTGAGGCGCAGTTCCGGGCCAACAAATTTCCTCGAGCCCTGGCGTTGCAGCAGGCTGCGTTTGCCCTTGCCATTCGCTTGAACCAGCCTTCCGCCGCGGCCCGCGCGCAGCGCGCTATCGGCCTTTGCTACCGGCGGATGGGGCGGCAGCAGGACTCGCTTGATGCCAATCTGCTAGGCCTGAAATACAGCCAGCCGGCCGGCGATCATCAGGCCAGTTGTGATCTCTACCGCGGCGCCGGTTTAGCGCAACGCGCGGTCGGATTGCCGCGCGAGGCAATGGCGTCGTTCCGCATCGGCTCAGAGCGCTGCCGCGACGCCAAAGACGTCGCCGGAGCCTTGCGTTCGCTCATCAATCTCGCCATCGTGCTCTCCGATATCGGCGAGTACAGAGAGGCCGTCCGCGTCATGCTCGCCTGTCTCGAGGAAAGCGCATCCGTCCAGGACCGTGAAATGCAAGGCGCTTTGTTGGACAATCTCGCCGTTGCCTATATGCGACAAGGCGACAAGTCGATTGGCCGCTCCTACCTCGAGCGTGCACTCGCCGCCAAGCAGGCCGCTGGCCTCAACGCAAACGAAATCGCCCTCACCCGCACGAACCTCATCCCGGTCTATATGGATCTGAACCAACTCCAGGCCGCACTGCGCATCAGTGCTCAGGTGTTGGAGCAGGAAGCTGCCATCGACCCTCGTGTGCGCGCCGTATGTCTCGTCAATCGTGCCGGTGTCTATCGCATCATGGGCCGATTTCCCGAAGCAACAACCGATCTTCAGGCGGCTCGAAAAATCTTCCTATCGCTCGAAAGCACCCGCCAGGCAGCGGAGGTGTTGCCCCACTTAGCCTTCGCCGCACTGGATCGCAACGATAACCGCGCCGCCCTGGAATTGGCCCTCCTTGCCGAACGCGAAACCAGGGAAACAGGAGCCGTCGATCCACACCGCCTTGCCTTGGACGCCCTCGCAACCGCCCATCTGCGGCTTGGCGATACGGTATCGGCGCGGTCCGCTTTCCTCGATGAGATTCGCACACTCGAAGCGCAGCGTGACATGCTCGCTGGCGGGAATACACAGGATCTGCAATTCTTCGCCACACGCGGCAATCCCCACTATCAACTGATGGCGCTGGAGGTAGACGCCAAGCACCCGGAAGAAGCCCTGCAACATCTGGAAGGCGCGAAAGGCCGCATCCTGGCCGATATCCTGCGAAACACCCCCTCCCGTCCCTCCGGCGCCATGACCGCCGCGCAGCGCCAGCAGGAGGAGCAACTGCGCGCCCGGGTTCTGCGTTTTGCCGCTCCCGCGCTGCAAGGCGCCGCCAAAGCCCGCGAACAGTGGGAAGCAGCCAATCGGGACCTCGATACCTTCCGCGCCAATCTCTACGTCGCCCATCCCGAGTTGAGAATGCGCCGGGCCGAGTTCTCTCCAGTCCCTTTGAGCCAGGTCCGCACCTTTCTCACCGCCGGATCTTCCGCCATCGAGTTCGGCATCGCCAACGGAAAACTCTACTCTTTCCTCATCCCTGGAAACAGTGCGCGCGTCGCGGTCCACGTCCAGCCCTGGGAGCCCGTGCGGCGGTTGGCCGTGATTTTTCGGGAGGCCATCGTTGCACGGGATCTCTCCTACCGCACAGTAGCGGCGGAATTGCATGCCCTGCTCATCGCCCCGTTGGAAAGCCAGCTACCCAAAGGGAGCACCCTCGTTCTCCTGCCCGAAGGCGAACTGTGGAACATCCCCTTCGCCGCCTTGGTCTCCAAGGGTGGCCGGCACCTGCTCGAAGAGCATCCCATCCACTACGCGCCATCCCTCACCGTGCTCCACAGCCTGATGGCGCGGCTGCCTCGAACCAATAGCGGCGGTACGCTGTTGGCCTTGGGTTCACCATCGACCGGAGCGTTTACGGGTGCATTGGCGCCGCTCCAAACCTCGGCCGCGGAAGTGACGCAAGTCGCGTCGGTCTACCCTGCCCCGAAGATTCTCCTTGGCCATGAGGCGAATCGGGACACCTGGCTGGCCGAGGCGCCGCGATATCGCGTGCTGCATCTATCCACCCACGGCATCTTGAATGCCTCCAATCCCCTCTACTCGTACCTTGTGCTGAGCAATGGAGTCCTGGAATCACGCGAAGTTCTGCAGCTTTCCTTACAGGCCGACCTCGTCGTGTTGTCCGCCTGCCAAACCGCACGCTCCGGCCCCAACGCCGGGGAGGGGCTCATTGGATTGACCTGGGCATTCCTCGCGGCGGGAAGCAACGCCACCGTGGCCAGCCAGTGGCAGGCCGATTCAGCCGGAACAAGCCATCTCATGGCCGCACTGCATCGCAATGTGCGCCAGGCCCGCACTAACGTCAGCCAGGCATTGCAGCGGGCAGCTCTCGACCTGATGAAAAAGCCTGAGTACCGGCATCCCTTCTATTGGGCTCCATTCGTGGTGGTAGGCAAGGGCAACTAGCAGTTTTGTCCGCCGCCGCTGCCCGAGGCTGGCTCGATCACCGCGCTCATCGAACCCTTGCATTTCGGAATGCGATAGTCAGCGCCAAAAGAGTGGATCTGATCCCGCCCAAACGTCACCAGTGGCAATTCCGCGGTCAGCACGATCGTCCGCCCGCTCGCGTCCACCTCGACGGCGTGGCGGTACGCCTGATCCGCCGACAGACAGAAAAGCTTCATCAGCATTTCAATCACGTACTCGTAGGAGTGCTCGTCGTCGTCTAACAAGACGAGGTGATACAAAGGCGTTAAGACGTCCTGAGTACCTTGGTCTATGGAGGTGTCCGGCAGGGTTGTCGGCATTGAAAATGGACTACTTCTCTAGGTTAGGACAGCCATTCCCACCTGTCCAGTCGAGGGAAGCCGAGTGTCCGGGTGTTATCATAAGGAAGGAAGGGGGCGTACAGGTTTCGACGGGTCAGTACTGGCCTGGGAAGGCGTGCCGGGTTCCGAGCTCCCGTTAAACGATCGGAAAACCATAACTGCCAATAACACGCAGTTTGCTTACGCTGCCTAATCTTTAGGTAGCCGTCACCGGTAGTGAGCCCGTGCGCTATCGGCAGGCGAAATTTTACGGGATAGGCCGAGGGCTTCTGCTCGTAGCCGCAGGCCGAGATCAATCGGGCTAGAGGATAGGGATCTTGCCGGTTCAGAACTGCTCCTCGAAACCTCAGAACATGGCTACGCACGTAGGCTTTTCAGGGTAGGCTTTCTCGGACGCGGGTTCGATTCCCGCCGCCTCCACCAACTTCATCTTGTTGTAGAATAAGAGCATACTGGAACAAATAAACCTGACGTAAGTTTTACGTAAGGTCCTGCCGATAGTAAACGGTATGCTGAACATCTTCCGCCGCCACGTCCAAGCATGTCCCGACCACAGAAAGCGAACGAGGAATGGAAAGTGCCGACGCAAGCCGCCCTGCCCGGTCCATTATGAAGGCATTGACGGTCAGGGTCGGCGGATAAAGCCGAAGGCGCTGATTGATCCTCGCACCGGGAACGGCGTCCGGGATTGGGCAAGGGCCAACGAAGTTCTCCGTGATCTGGAAGCGCCGACGCCGATCATGGTGCCCGAGAACCGCACCACAATAGCCGTCGCAACAGACCACTTCCTGAATCTTAAGAAATCGAAGTCAAGCGACACGTACCGGAAGAACAGGACCGTGCTGACGAAGTTTTCGGCCTTCATGAGCGCCAACCCACGGAATCACGAGTTCATGACGGATGTGCGCTTCGCCGATCTGACCGACTTCTGTACGGGCTGGACGGGAGCGGAAAGATCTCGCATTCGTGACTTGGGAATCCTAACCTCGTTCTTGAAGTACTGTTAC
>JAXLQM010000002.1:0-844971 GCA_046331645.1 Bryobacteraceae bacterium | reverse complement strand
CCAGTGTAGCAGGAGGAAGACGTTTCTGATCGACTTGCAATCGCGGAATGGCGGGGTGAAAGCGATGGTAAACCGTGGGTGGCGGCAGGGGGAGAGGCTAGCTGGCTAGGACTAGTCAAACGCATTTTACATCAAGCAGTTACTGAGTGTGGCGAGCAAACGCAGGGCAGCGCAGTACCAGTACAGGACCCCATTGTAGTTGGTACAGATCTGGCTTCATGGCCTATTGTCCATACAAGCTCCGTGCCCGAAACTGACAAAGTCAGATCGAATCTCTGTCTACTATCGGAAGGAAACTGTATATGAAATGGAAAGCGCTTGCGGCAGGGATTGCCGCCTTTATCGGGCTTAGTGGCGCTGCTTCGGCGGCTCCCATCTATGGCTCATTCAACATCACGGGGAGCGTCACGGTTAATCTGAGCACAATCGATTGGGCACCTGCCGGTGGCGGAGCTGGCAATTTCTCCGTTGTGGAGCCTGGAACTGGCTACTTCGCTCTTCTTCCTGGCTCTCCGACGCCGCCTCCGAACAGCGTGGGAACGGCCACGGATTTGGGCCCGGCGCAATTCAATCAAGTGGAAGTCCTGGCGAATCCGCTGGTTGGCTTCTTGTCGAACTTCAACCACGACATTCCGGCTGTTGACTTACTCTACAGTGGCCTGAGCGTAGACCTGATTGACGTTGTGAACCCGACCGCGCCTGCATGTACAGCCGTTGGTTTGGCGGTCAATGGCCAGTCTTGCACGTTGGGTGTATTCCAGTTGACACGGATCAGCGCGACTTCTACCCTGATCGGCATGGAAGTGGTTGTCGATTTCGTCGACAGCAACATTGCTGACTCCCGCAGCCGCGGAACCGGCCAATACAGCACCCAGTATGGCGCCAGCGTGGCCTCGATCTTCGACACGATCGTGACCAACGGTGGCTCCATCAGCACCAGCTACAGCGCCAACTTCGAGTCGGTGCCGGAGCCTGCAACGATGGCGCTGGTCGGCTTGGTTCTGGTTGGTGGTGGTTTGCTCCGCCGCCGCAGCTAAGCGGACACGCAGGCACAGTTCGAAAAATGGTCAAAACGCCGGGGCAGATGCTCCGGCGTTTTCTATTTGTGTGGAATGCCGCAGAAGTAATTGACCTTGATCGGGCTGCCGGGAACGGGGATACGACCGCTTCGCCAAGAATAGGACGGATCATCAAGACCGGCGATCAGGTGGCGGAATTCCTGATCCGTATAAGAGCGGAGACAAGACACAGTGCCATCCCAGCCGAATGCGATCGGGAGTATTGGGATGAGGTAGGTGAGTAGAGCCCATTGCCAGCGGAAGGGCCGCATCCTGGGAAGCATTGTAAGCATCGTGAGGAAGCTGAGCACAAAGTTCGTGGAGGTATTGAAGAGAGATCGCTCCGTAATCTCAAAAATGGCGATAGGCTGGCGGCTGGCGTATGCGTCGCTGAGGATAGCCCTTGCCTGTTCCGGCCTAAAGTGGTGGAAGGCGTTGAATATAGTGCGGACTCCGATGAGGCCTGGAGGGACTTGGGTCGCATCAATGGATGCGGAGTGACCTTGGATGCGGCCATCTGTGGCCGCTGAAACCAGCGCATAGGCTCGGGGATTCGGGAATTTGTCGGTAAGCAACGCAGGCAGGTGCATGAGACCCGTCTCATAGAGGGCGGAAATCGGACCGCCGGACCCCGAACAGAGGTCCACAATTTGGGTGGCGTTCGTGCGCGCAATGACGTCTTCGAGAACCGGATGAATGGCTTCGTGCACGCGCATCTGGCGGCAGAGGGTACGAAGGATCTCCGTAATGCCGTCCCGGACAATCCCGGGGCAGGACTCGAGTTCGTGCCATTCAAAAAGATGCAGGCGTGGAAAGATAGAAGACCGCAGCGCGGATTCAGTGATGCCGGAGGCGCTCGCCACTATTCTCTCAGGATAGCGCTGTACGTTCATTGGGCGAAGTGGACAGCTACCCGTAGGCCGACCGGAAGCTGCGCAGGTGAACCGTCGATGTCAAGGAGCACTTCCAAGACATCCCGATCAGATTTCTCGGAAGGATCGCCGGTGCGGATGCGCTTGCGACCCATGGTGGTATAGAGGGAGGAGACGGTGCCGGTGAAGGCTTGTTGAGGCGATCCTTCGAGCCCAATGCTGGCGGACTGTCCCACTCGCACTTTGGCCACATCACGCTCATCGACTTCGGCGCGAACGCGACGGGTGGAAAGATCGGCCATGGTGAGGATGGGCCGGGGGTTGAAGGTGCTGAAGGATTCGCCCGGTTTAAGCATAATGCGAAGAACAGTGCCATCGGAGGGGGCGGCGACACCACATTTATAGATGCGGCGCTTGGTGAGATCCACTTTTTGCTCGGCGGCGAGGATTTCGGCGTCGGCCTTGGCAATGTCTTCGGGGAGGGCTGGGGCTTTGACGAGTTCTTCGGCGCGGATCGATTCGTTGAGTTGGGCGACAGCGACATCGTGATCGCGGATGGCGCGGTCGAGTTGGTTCTGTGCGAGTGCGCCGTGGCCGACGAGGTACTTCATCCGATCGAGGTGAACTTTCGCTTCGGCGAGAGTGGCGCGGGCGGCGACGACCTTCTGTTCGGAGACGCGGCGTTCCTCATCGCGGCTGCCGCGCTCGACGCGAAGGCGGGCCTGGCGGCTCTGCTCGACTTGCGCTTCGGCGTGCGCGAGTTCGGCGGGGAGTTCGGGACAATGCATCTCCGCAACCTTTTGGCCTTTCTTCACCAATTGGCCTTCGGCAACGAGAACAGTGCGGACGACGCCGTCCATCTGCGCGCCGACTTCGATGGTTTCCGAGGCCCCTTCGACACGGCCGGGGGCAGAGAGGACCACGTTGCCAGGCGAGGCTGGTGGCGCCTTGCGTTCCGCGGGGACCGCAGGCTGGGGTTGCATGGATGTTTCTGGCTGGCGGGCTGAAGAAGTGCAGCCTGCCATGACGATGACGGCGGCGGTGAGAATACAGAAGTGTGCCGGTTTCATGCGCCGGGCCTCCATTGGTGGATTACTTTTCCGTCACGCAACATGACGACGCGGTGGGCATAGGTTTCCCACATCGGGTCGTGAGAGACGACCACCACGGTGCGGCCTTGCTCCTCGGCGATGTTGCGGAGGAGTGCGGCGATCTGGTGGCCGGAGTCGGAGTCGAGCGATGCCGTGGGTTCGTCGGCGAGCACGATCTGGGGATCGTTGACGAGGGCACGGGCGATGGCGACGCGCTGCTTTTCGCCGCCGCTGAGTTCGTTCGGAAGCAGATTGGCTTTCTCTTTGAGCCCGAACTGTTCCAGCAGCTTGCGGGAGTTGTTCTGGCCTGCTCCGACGATGCCCGCGGCGATGCGAATGTTTTCGATGGCGCTCATGGCGCGGAAGAGGCGGAAGGCCTGGAAGACGAAGCCGAGGTTCTGGCGGAGCTTGGTGCGGGTGGCGTCGTTGATCTTGGCGACATCCCGGCCGAAGACAACGACACGGCCGGCCTCGGGAGTACGGAGACAGCCGAGCAGAGAGAGCATCGTCGTTTTGCCACTGCCGGAAGGGCCCATGATGAGGGTGAGCTGGCCACGTTCGAACTCGACGTTGACGTCGCGCAGGGCGTAGGTTTCGGCCTGGCGCGCGCCATATTTCACCGTCACGTTTTCCAGGGCGAGGTAGGCTTCAGGCACGGAATACCCTCGCTGGTTCGACGGCGATGGCGGCGCGGATGGAGACGAGCGCGGCCAAGGCGCACATGAGGAAGCTCGGCGGCATGATCGCCGCGATCAGCCAGTTGGGAGTGTGGACCCAGGCGATGGTGGTCTTCGCCATGTCCACGAGTGGAAGCGTGACGGCAACACCAAGCGCGCTGCCGGCCAGGCAGCAGAAGAGGGACTGCGCGAGCACGGTTCGCATGATCATCCAGCGTCCGGCGCCAAGTGCTTTTAGTGTGGCGAATTCTTCGATATTTTCCATCGTTGTGGCGTAAATGGTCTGCGATACCACGACGAGGCCGATTAGAAATCCGAGGATGGCGGCGGTGAGGATGGCGGCGCCGGCGCCGGTCTTGGTGACCCAGTAGATGCGCGAGCGATCGGAAAACTCCTGTTTGGTCCAGATATCGACATCGGGCAGCCGGCGTTGGAGCGCGGCTTTCACGTGCTGGGGCGAGTAGCCTTGCTTGAGCTTCACAAGGATGTACATGGTTTCCTCGGGTCCGAGCCCGAGATACTCGATGGCGTCGGGATAGGACGTGAACACGTAGGGTGAGCCGAGGAAGGAGCTGAAACCATCCACCTGTTCGAGCACACGGGCGCGGCGGCGGTTGATCTCCACATCCTCCGGGAAGCGTGCGATGGCCAGAGTTTTCTGATGGCTGGCATCGATGACGACGGCATCGTGCTCAATGACCTGGTCGGTGCGGGGGAGGCGCGGCAGAGGGAAGCCGCGGCCGACTTGCGGATCCGCGCCGACGAGCGCCACCACATGATGACGGCCCTCGCCGTTGCGGTATTCGGCAAACGACGTAGCGATGCGATAGGTTTCCTCGACGCCGGTGACACCCTGGGCGATTTCGACGAATCGCTTCGGAAGAGGGGCGGAGAAATCGAAGCAGAGGACGCCGCGGGCGGTGATCCAGAGATCGGAGTCGGTGGCATCGACGAGTTTGGAGGCTGCGCCGAGGAAGCCGACCAAGAGGCTGCCCTGGAAGATCATGAGGAAGACGGCGAAGGCGATGCCGAGGACGGTGACGAGGAAGCGGCCCCGGTCATACAGGATATTGCGCCAGGCAAGCCTCATGGTAGATCTGTCAATCGGCAGGGAATCGCTAGACCTTTAGGCGCGCCCGGACTAAGCGGAGAACCTTAGCGCACGTAATGGCTGGGAGCGAGGATATTCTTAGGGTCGATGCGATCCTTGATGGCTTGCATCAGGTTGCGGAAGCCTTCCTCGGCGGGAACGGAGTAACCGGATTGGACACCGAGCCGGTAGGGCGGGTAGCCGGCGGAGAGCAGAGCGGCCATGAGTTGGTGGTAACACTCCTGGGCGCGCTTGTCTTCGCCATCGATACTTCGGTCATAGCTGATGGAGACGACGGAGCAAAGTGTGCGTTCGGTGAGCAGGGTGATGGAGACGATTGGCTCAAAGCCGTGTGCCAGAGTGATGCGCTCCGTGATTTCCATCATGATGCGGGCATCTTCGCCGCGGATGGGCGCTGTGTGCGAACACCACAGCAGGCCACAGCCTTCGGTATCGGGATCGGCGTCGGCTTTGCCTTCGGTGCGTTTGCGCCAGAAGGCGGATTTGATGGGCTCGGCTGTGGGTTGGCCACGAAGGAGGCCGAAGAGGGGCTTCACCAGTTCGAGGGTTTTACTCAAGTCCCAGCCGGTGAGCCAGCCGAGCGGCTTGGCGAACCGGGCGGCCACGCCAAGGAGGCCTTCGTCCAGGAACTGAACGCGGGTGACGTTGCCTTTGAGCGCCTTCTTTAACATGCGGCGTGCTTCGGCGACCTGGGCCTTGGTGCCATAGAGGGCTCCGGAGCCATTCCAATAGCCGAAGTTCATCGACTGGGAAAGCTGGCGGAGTTGATCGGGCTGCAGAGGGGTTTTGCCGCCGGTGAGCTCCCAGGGATACTGGCGCAGGCCGGAGAGCACTTTGTAGCCGTTGCCGATGTGGACAGCGCTCTGCAGCGTTCCATTGAGGCGCAGGGGGCGGAGTGCGTCGACGAGGCGGGTGAGGCCATCTTCGTCATCGCAACGGAAGAAAAACGCCTGCATGTATTCGGGGGCGGGCATGAGCCAGATGGTCATGCTGGTGACCACACCGAAGTTCGATTGGGTGAAGATGCCGTCGATATAGGGGCCGACGCCGTACTTGTAGACAGGGGCGGTGGAAGCGCCGGGGATACGGCCGAAGCCGGTGTGGACACATTCGCCGCTGGGAAGAACCACTTCGAGGTTGCCGCAATGGCCGAAGTGATCGGAATAGGGGGTGTGACCGAAGCCGCGTTCGAGGGTGTTGCCGATGAGGCTGCAATCGGGGCTGGCGCCAGTGGCGTCCATCCAGAGTGTCGATTGGCGCGCGGTGAGGAAGTCCATCAACTGGCGCTGGGTCACTCCGGGCTCGACGGTGACATAGGCGAGTTCCTCGCTGAAGTCTGTGATACGGGTCATGCGGCTGAGGTCGAGCAGGGCGCAGCCACTGACGGAAGGAACACCGGAGCCGTAGCCCCAGTTTTTGCCGCTGCCGACGGGATAGACCGGCACACCGTAGTGCGTGGCGATGCGCATGACGTGCTGGACCTGAGCCCGATCGGCAGGCTTGAGGATGACGGGGACGGTGCGGCGGATGGCGAAGGTGCAGAGGCCGGCGCGGGCTAAATCGGAATCATTGGTGATGACGGCATTGGGGCCAAGGGCGGAACGCCATTCGGCGATGGCATGGTCGAGAATTCCTGGAGTGGACTCACGCGCCGGTTGGCTGGAAACGATGGGTGATGGATACAAGGAGCCGTTCCTTCCTCAAGCGGCCTTAAGCGGCGGACAGCTGACCCACGGGAATCGACGCTGGAAGCAGGATCGGTTCGCGGATAGCTGCGGGAACGATGGATTCGCCGACGACCTGAGCGCGGGTGGCGAGTTCTCTCTGGATTTCCGCAAGCATGGCGGCGTATTTGGGATTCGGCTTACCGGAATCAAAGGTGAGAATCTCCATGTCGCAACCATAGCGGGGGTCGAAATAGCTGCCCGCTTCCAAGCCCTGATACTGGAGCGAGGTGCCGCCAATGCGACGGAGGATGGAAGAAGAGGCATGGCGGTGCGTGACGGTCCCGATACTGAGGCAGCCACCAAGGATTTCGGCCAAAGCATAAGAAGCGAGAGCGAGGTGGAGAGCAGCGGCGGACCAACGCAGTTCTTCGGTGAGCGCCCAGCCGCCGACTTCGACATAACCGAGGCCGCGATTGCGGGCATCTTCGAGATGGGCTTCGATAGCGGCGCGAGCCCAATTGTGGGTCAGAGAGCGAGTGACGATAGGCGCCGTTGCGACACCGAGGTCATCGACCCGGGCATTGCGGGGATGGCTGTAGTAGCGCGCGCATCCGGACACACGGCCATCTTCGCCTGTGACCAGGATGTGCCAACTGGCATCATCGGCGTCTTGCACATGACGTTTATCCGCGGTGAGGTCCCAAGGCTTGATGGCACCATCTTCCATGTAAACCCGGCCACGGAGGCGCTGCAGTTCGGCGAGCAGGCCGGAGTGGCTGCGCGAATCCTCGCGCCGGTTGCGGAATTTATCAGGAACTTTCGCCCCAGCGGGCGCGAGTAAGACGAGCTGCCTGGCGGACCCGCCGCAAGCGCTCGATCCATTCATCCTGAACATCAAAGCTCCTTCCAGCGACAACGCCTCTTGGTACGGCAGGCGGCCGCGTTGTAGGACTAAAGATCACCGGGTTCCCATCCGTCCTGATCGACCTTCCGCAGACTCATCTTTATAGGACATTGCCGATTTCACAAACTGCAGAAACAGCCGCAGCTTGACAGCATCTTCTTCCCACACAACAACTTACAGCAGCAGCTAGGAGGAACACCCAACGCTGCGGTAAGGGATCAAAGCATCCGTTACCTACGGTACACTGATGGCTCGATACTGCTTATATGGGAGAAAACTTTTAAGAGAGTGCGGTTCGCAGATCGGGACAGACCCACTGAACTTTTCTCTGACTACTCAGGGGGAGAATCAGTTATACGCTAGTGACCCTAACAGGTACTAAGCTCGAAATAGTACTTCAAGATTACTGGAACACAACGGCGCATTGCAAGTGGTGTTTGCGGGGAAGGCAAAACACCTTTGGGGGGATCGCCGGTGGCGCTTATCGTTTGGGTTCACAGTGCGAATGCGACATAGGAGTCACCCGACGGGGTCCGCTGGCGATTGCCGCCGCCACAGGCGATCACTACATATTGTTTCCCGCCGGCAGAGTAGGTGCAGGGGGTAGCGTAGCCGCCGGTGGGGAGTTGGGCTTCCCAAGCGGTCGCTCCGGAAGCGGAGTCGATGGCACGGATCTTCTCGTCGGCGGTGGCGGCGAGGAAGACGAGGCCGCCGGCGGTGGCGATGCAGCCACCCAGTTGGTAGGAGCCGGTTTTCTTGCGGCCGCGGGCGACCAGGGCGGGATACTCGCCGAGGACTTCGCGCCAGGCGAAAGTGCCGGTGTTCAGATTGACGGCGGTGAGGTGGCCCCATGGCGGTTTGACGGCGGGATAGCCTTCCTCGTCCACGAACTTCTCATAGCCGGTGATGCCGAACCGGAAACCTTCCTCGGGCTTGCCGTCGCGAAGGGTGACGATGCTGGGGAGTTCGCTTGAGTTGACGAAGAGAAGTTGACGTTGGGGATCGAAGGCGCAACCGCCCCACAGTGCGCCGCCGAGTGTACCTGGAGAAAAAATAGTGCCCTGTTTGCTGGGCGGGGCAAACGGCACCCCGCCGCGCAGGGAGCGGAACTTCTTTAACGCAAAGGCGTGGGCTTCGGGGGAGATATCGGTGAGCAGGTCTTCGTTCACTTCCAGGCGGGAGAGCGGCGGGGGCTTCAACGGGAAGGGCTGTGTCGGGGAGAGTTTTTCCCCTTCGACATCGCTAGGCGGGACTTTGCGCTCTTCAATAGGAAGGAGCGGCTTGCCGGTTTCGCGATCGAGGAGGAAGACGAAGCCGGTTTTGGTGACCTGAGCGACGGCATCGCGCGTGCGATTGCCCTGGCGCAGGGTGATGAGCGCAGGTTGGGCGGGCAGGTCATAATCCCAGACATCGTGATGCACGGTCTGGAAATGCCAGATGCGTTTTCCGTTGCGGGCGTCAAGGGCGAGGACGCAATTACTAAACAGGTTGTCGCCAATGCGGTCGCCACCCCAGAAATCGAAGGAAGCCGAGCCGAGGGAAACGAAGGCCCAGCCGCGTTTGGTGTCGATGCTAAGTCCGGCCCAGTTGTTGGCTGCACCGTTGCGCTGCCAGGAATCCTTGGGCCAGGTGTTGTAGCCAAATTCGCCGGGATGGGGGATGGTGTGGAAGATCCACTTTCGCTTGCCGGTGAAGACGTCGTAGCCGCGGATATGGCCGGGTGCTTCGACGCGAGGGCCTTCGCCACCTCCGCCGCCGATGACTAGAGTGTCTTCAAAGATAGTGGCGGGACTGGTGATGCGGAAGCTGAGCCCGGTCATATCTTTGTCGAACTGGGTGGAGAGGTCGACAATGCCGTTATCGCCGAAGGTTTTGATGAGTTCGCCCGTTTTTGGATTGAGCGCATAGAGCTTGTCCTGGATGGCGGCGAAGACGCGTTTGTCTTTGCCATCGGCAAACCAGGTGACGCCGCGGTTGACGGGGGCGGCACGGCGCGAACCTTCGAGCGGGTTGAAGTTCCAGAGCGGCTCACCGGTGATCGCGTTGATGGCGCGCACCTGGGCACGGGCGGTGGTGAGATACAGGACTCCGTCGACGGCGACCGGGGTGCATTCGATGGTGGTAGCCGGCCGCTGCGAGGCGTCGCCGGTGCGGTGGGTCCAGGCGGGCTTCAATTTGGCGACGTTGGCGGGCTTGAGCTGATCGAGTGGGGAGAAGCGGGTAGCAGCGGCGTCGCGTCCATATTGATGCCAGTCGGCATCTGAGGAATCGGCGGCCCAACCGGGGAGGGCGAGAAGGGACGAAGCCAGGAAGTCGCGGCGGTGGATCATTGTTACAGTCTACGTGAAGTATGATCAGAAGTTGCCGATTGCGATCCTTATTCTATGGCTGGTTGGCGCCGCGGCGTTCGCGCAGGATGATCCAGGGAAACAACTGAACCAATTGCTGGCGGAAAAGACCGGCAAACGGCTGCAACTTTCCTTTGAATTCCGGCAGAGGCTGGAGGATCGAACGGGGCAGGTGTTCGGGCGCGACCGCGATCTGGCGGCGGACTATATCCGATTGCGGTTTGGGGCTTCGGTGAAGCCGGTGTCGTGGTTGAAGCTGTCGGCGCTGGCGCAGGATACGCGGGCGCCGCTCTATGGGCTGCCGGCACCGGGGAATGTGAAAGATCCGCTTGATTTGCAGGAGGGCTACATCGAGATGTTCGCCGCCTCGCAGCGCGGAGTGGGAATGACGGTGGGGCGTCAGATGATCAATTACGGGGACACGCGCCTGATCGGGTCGCCGCAGTGGGCCTATACGGCGCGAACCTGGGATACGGCGCGGTTGTATTATGTGACGAAGCGGGCCAAATTCGAGTTCTTTTCGTTGTCACCGATTGTGCCGCGCGGGACGGAGTTCAACCGGCCTGTGCTGGGGGATCGGATATGGGGCACGTACAACACATTTCGCGACGTGTTCGGGAAGACGGTGATTGACGCCTATGCGCTGCGGCACGATCAGAACCGTCCGGGCGGATTTACGGGAGTGGGGTCGCTGGGAATTAACGTGTTCGGCTCGCGCTGGGCGGTGCCGCTGCCGCGGAATTTCCGCTTCACGGCGGAGGGGGTACTGCAGGGCGGGCATGTCGGGCCGCTCACGCACCGGGCGCAGGGATTTGCCGGGCAGGTGGGTTATAAGACAGCGGCCGCGGGCAAGCCCTTGGACTTCGCGAATGAATACAAGTATGCGTCGGGGACTGATCCGGGAAGCGGGAAGGATGGCACGTTCGACCAACTGTATCCGGCGGCGCATGACAAGTTGGGGCACATTGATTTGATCGGGTGGAAGAACATTCACAATATCCGGTCGATGACGACGTTGACCGTGAAGAAGGGCTGGAACGTGGTGCTGATGTATAACGCTTCGTGGCTGGCCAATACGCGGGATGCGCTGTACAACGCGCAGGGCCGGGCAATTGTGCGGTCAGCGGCCGGGACGGCAGGCAGGTGGGTGGGGCAGGAATTGGATCTCTATACGAATTACCAGGTGTGGGGAATGAACCTGGGGGCGGGCATTGGGCAATTCTTTCCGGGGACGTTCGTGCGAAACATGACTCCGGGGGCGCGGTCGCGGTTGCTGTATCTGTCTACGGGATATTCCTTCTGAGAAGCCACGAATAAACACGAATGGACACGAATCCGTGTCCATCTGTGTGTATTCGTGGCTTGCTGGGATCTAAACACAACCGTTCAGTCTTCCCAGACTGAACTGCGACCGGCCTGGAGGCCCGTCGCCACGTATTAGCTGGGGCGCGGAGCTTCGCCGGCGGCGTGGAGGCCGTTGTGGACGGCGAAGAGGGCCAGTTCGAGGCGGTCGGCGACACCGAGCTTCTCGAAGATGTTGTGCAGATGGTTCTTCACGGTCTGCTCGCTGATGAACAGCTTCTCGGCCATTTCCTTGTTGCGATAGCCCTGGGCGACGAGTTGGACGATCTCGCGCTCGCGGTTGCTCAGCGGGGAGCGCTCACGGACCTTGGCGCCGGAAGTGCGCAGACGGTCGGCGGGATTGGCGAACTGCTTCATGACGGCAGCCGTGGTGGAGGCGTCGAGCCAGATTTCGCCCTCGTGCACCTTGCGGATGCTGTTGGCGATCAACTGCATGGGGCCCTGCTTGAGCAGGATGCCGGAGCAGCCGAACTTCATCGCCTGGACGAACTCATTGCGGTCACCGGCGAAGGTGAGCAGGATGACGCGGGTTTGCACGCCGTTCAGTTGCATGTTTTGAAGGATGGCAAGTCCATCAACAGTCGGCATGCGCAGCTCAAGGAGGAGAATGTCGGGGTTCAGTTCCTGGACCATTTGGAGGACTTGGCGTCCGTCGGTCGCTTCGCCGACGATATCGATGTCCTTCTCGTTGGCCAATAGTTCTTTCACTCCGAGACGAACGATTGGTTGATCATCGGCGAGCAGAACCCGGATTTTAGCCTGATCCTTCTTACCGATGATTTCCTCTACGTGTGGTAGGGGATTTGAGGGGAGAGAGACTGCGTGAAAACTCATAGCTGAGTATTAGGTACCACGCAATGCTTTTTCCTTTCAAGTCCTAGTACGCACCATCCGACCCCACTTCGGTACCATTACCTTGACCGCATGAAAACGTACTTTTGTTGGAGACGACTCGTGAAGGCCTTGTAATGCAACGGGATACTACCTGTTGTAGGTAACAGGTACCATAGCGCAAAAGCTGCGAATAGGAAGAAAAAAATATTTTGGTCATAGCACCCAACAGGGGGTTTTGGCGCAGTTTGGAGGCGCAAACAGGAAACACCGGATCATGCGGTCAGTGACGGCTGGCTTACAGTGAAAGCCCTAGATGGAACGATCCAAGGAGGAACAAAGGAGAGGCAATGGAGGCAGGGCAGATGGCAGGAGGGCTAGGGGTTAGCTTTCGGGCTGAGGCGTTTTCTGGCGCCAAGGTTTCACTTCACTATTGAGGAGCAGCATGCGGATGGTTTCGCGGCCGACGGTGGGGACGAGGCGGCGACGGACCGCTTCCTGGGCAATCAGGCGAACGGTCCAGCGGGAATAGCCGCTGGGAGGCGCTCCGGAGACCATGGCGAGGATGCGGCGGCGCTGGTTGATGTTAAGCAGGGCAGCGGCTCCGGGTCGCGGCTTCTCATGGATGGCGCGCTCGAGACCGCCCTGATTGTATCTCCAGCCGATATCGCGGACGGATTTGGCGCTGAGATTCAGGTTATGAGCAACCGTTTGTGCCGGTAATCCACTGGAAAGCTGCAAGAGAGCCAGGGCGCGCAGGAGGACACGGGCCGGACTGACGCCTTTGCGCAGGAGGCTGCGGAGCTCCCGCTCCTCCTCTTTGGGCAGACTTATCAGCAGACGTCGATACGGACGCATGATGAGAGTATAGGGGAAAACATTCATAAACGAAATGTTTTTTAGTACTAGAAGATCAGAGATAGGACTAGTCCGTCCTATGGACCGAGGCTGGCGAAGGACGAGTAGTCCTGTACGGCGGTCCGGGACGAAATAGCTAGAATCCCCCCACCTGCGGGGGATAAGAAATGGGCCCCGAATGGGTGGACAGTACGGGGGGGCTGAATTCAAACTTTCCAGTAGGACTTAAAGCCCCAAATCCCGTAAGAATTGGCCCGTAAACGAATCGGGGACGGCGGCGATCTGGGGGGGAGTACCTTCGGCAACAATGAGGCCGCCGGCCTGACCGCCCTCAGGGCCCAAATCGATAATCCAATCCGCGCGGCGGATGACCTCGAGGTTATGTTCAATGATGAGCACGGAAGCACCGGCTTGGAGCAGGCGGGAGAAGGCGTCGAGCAGTTTGGCGATGTCGTCGAAGTGGAGGCCGGTGGTGGGTTCGTCGAAGATAAAGAGCGTCCCTTTCATGGCCGCCTGGCTGAGGTGGGCGGCCAATTTGACGCGCTGGGCTTCGCCACCGGAAAGTGTTGTGGCGGACTGGCCGAGGCGCAGATAGCCAAGGCCGACGTCGACCAGAACCTTCAGTTTCTGGAGCAGCTTGGGGTGCTCTACGAAGAAGTCAAGTGATTCCTGCACAGTAAGTTGCAGAACCTGGTGGATATTCCGGCCGCGGTAATGGACATCGAGGATGGATTGTTTGAAGCGGGTTCCTTTGCAGTCTTCGCAGAGCAGTTCCACGTCGGCCAGGAACTGCATTTCGACGGTCACGGTGCCGTCACCCTGGCAGGTTTCACAGCGCCCGCCGGGGACGTTGAAGGAGAAATGTCCGGCAGTGTATCCGCGGCGCGTGGCCTCTGGGGTGGAGGCAAAGATTTCGCGGATGACGTCGAAGGCTTTGATGTAGGTGATGGGATTGGACCGGGGGGTGCGCCCGATGGGACTCTGGTCGACGAGAACGACGCTCGAAACGAGGTCTGGTTTCTCTACTTTGCGGCAGGTGGATGGCCCCAGGGTGGATTCTTCGGACTCCGAAGCGGAGGCAGAACGCGCCGCTTTTTCGCGGATATGTGCCTCCAATGAGCGATGAATTACCTCATGAACTAACGAGGATTTTCCCGAGCCGGAGACCCCGGTGATGCACACCATCATGTCGAGGGGAATGGCCACATCGATGTTCTTCAGATTGTTGGCGCAGGCGCCGCGGAAGGTGATGGTACGCTTCGAGCTTGGAGTGCGGCGTTTGCCGGCCTGGGCGGCGCGCTCGCCGCGGAGATAGCGGGCGGTGAGACTGGAACCACGCTCGATCAACTCCGCATAGGAACCTTCGAAGACGATGCGTCCACCGGTTTCTCCGGCGCCGGGGCCGAGGTCGACAATGTGGTCGGCGGCGCGCATGACGTCGGCATCGTGCTCGACGACGATGATGGTGTTGCCGAGGTCGCGCAGTTCCTCCAGGATGCGGATGAGCCGGTTGGTGTCGCGCGGATGGAGGCCGATGGAGGGCTCGTCGAGGACGTAGCAGGCACCGACAAGGCGGGAGCCGAGGCAGGTGGCGAGGGTGATGCGCTGGGCTTCTCCTCCGGAAAGCGTGGCAGAGAGGCGGTCCAGCGTGAGGTAGTCGAGGCCCACGTCATGGAGGAACTGGAGGCGCTGGCGGATTTCCACCATGACCTTGCCGGCGATGCCCGCTTCTTCCGGGCTCAATTGCAGGGATTCAAAGAATTGCCAGGCTTGGGCGATGTTGAGGGCACAGACTTCCGGCAGGGTGCGATGGTTGACACGGACACGGAGGGCTTCGGCACGGAGGCGGGAGCCGCCACAATCGCCACAGGTGGAATAGCCGCGGTAGCGGCTGAGGAAGACGCGCACGTGCACCTTGTACTTCTTGGTTTCCACTTCGGCGAAGAAGAGGCGGATGTGGCGCTCGACGATGGCCTGCTCGTCGCGGGTGAGTTCGCTATAGGGGACTTTCATCCGCACTTTGCCGGCGGCGGCTTTCCGGAACTCGGCCTTGTACCAGCTGTATTGGGGCTTGGTCCAAGGATCGACCGCACCTTCCTCAATGGAGAGATAACGCTCGCGGACGACGCGGTTCAAATCGTAGTCAATGGTGTTCCCGAAGCCCTGGCAGCGGGGGCAGGCGCCTTGCGGGTTGTTGAAGCTGAAGAGGCCGGGTTCGGGCTCGCGGCACTCGATACGGCAGTCCTTGCAGGCGAACTTTTCGTTGAAGACGACGCGGCGCGGGGGGAAACTGCCGGCCAGTTCGAAGACAACCTCTCCCGCCTCGCGATAGCAGATCTCGGTGGTATCGGCGATGCGCTGGCGCTGGTTATCGGCAATGGCGAGGCGGTCGGCGAGGACGAACAGAGGCTGGGAAAAATCGATTTCGAGGAGCGATTCGGGGGTGGAGAACTCGTAGACGTTGCCGTTCTGGTAGAGGCGGTTGAAACCCTTACGGCGGAGTTCGAAGAGGTGGTCGCGGCGCTCGGCATTGCCGTGGAACTGGGGCACGGGAAAGAGGGCGTACCAGCGTGACCCGGTCTCTTCCTGCAGCATCTGGCCGGCGACGAAATCGACGGTGTCGCGCAGGACGCGGCGTCCGCAGTTGGGACAAAAGGTGTGGCCGATGCGGGCCCACAGCAGGCGGAGGTAGTCGTAGAGCTCGGTGGCCGTGGCGACCGTGGAGCGCGGGTTACGAGTGGTATTCTTCTGCTTGATGGCAATGGGAGGAGCAATGCCGTCGATTTCCTCAACGGCGGGCTTCTCCATACGTTCGAGGAACTGGCGGGCGTAGGCGGAGAGCGACTCGACGTAGCGGCGCTGGCCTTCGGCATAGATGGTGTCGAAAACTAGCGAGGATTTGCCGGAGCCGGAGACGCCGGTAACGACGGTGAGCTTTTCGTGCGGGAGCGAGAGGGAGATGTTCTTGAGGTTGTGCATCCGCGCGCCGCGGATGACAATAGCGTTTTGGGCGACGGCAGAAGAGTGAGGAGCCATAGGCGGGTAGTGTATACCTTTTCAGTATAGACAACAGTATGGAGAAAATCCCCGCCTTTCGCAAAGCACTGCTGGACTGGTACGGGCGCGCCAAGCGCGATCTGCCGTGGCGCCGGACCAGGGATCCGTACGCGATCTGGATTTCGGAGATCATGCTGCAGCAGACGCGCGTAGCGGCGGTGATCCCCTACTATGCGCGATTCCTGGAGGCGTACCCCGATTTCCGGGCCCTGGCAGCGGCGCCGGAGCCGGAGTTGCTGCGGATGTGGGCCGGGCTGGGGTACTATTCGCGGGCGCGCAACGTGCAGAAGGCAGCGCGGCAGATGCTGGAGTTGGGAGGGTTTCCCAATGACTACGCTTCGATCCGCGCATTAGCGGGCATCGGTGACTACACGGCAGCGGCGGTGGCCAGCATCGCCTTCGATCTGCCGCATGCGGTGCTGGACGGAAACGTGATGCGGGTGCTGGCGCGGGTGGGAAACGATGGGTCCGATATCGCCAGCATGGCGACGCGAAAACGGATGCAGCAGGAGGCGCAACGGCTGCTTGATCCGAAACATCCGGGGGAATTCAATCAGGCGGTGATGGAGTTAGGGGCGACAGTGTGCCTGCCGAAGCAACCGTTGTGCGGGGAGTGTCCGGTGCGGGGGATGTGCCAGGCTCGGGCAGCGGGACGGGAGAGAGAGTTGCCGGTGAAGGGGCGGAAGGCGCAGACGGTGAAGGTGGAGCGGACACTGTACGTGATCCGGAAGGGGGATGGGGTGCTGGCGTGGCAGCGTGGGGAGGAGTCGAGCCAGTTGCGGGGATTCTGGGAACTTCCGGAGCCCCACCACTTGAAGGAAGTGGAGGATGCGCGCATTGTCGGAAATTTCCGACATTCCATTACGAATCACCAGTATTTCTTTCATGTGGTGGAAGCACGCATTTTGCGGAAACCAAAATCTTTCCGGTACGTCCCACTTTCCCATGAAGGGGTCTATCCGCTCAGCACTACAACTCGGAAGGCGCTGGCGTGTTTGAAAAAGTGGAGAAAGGCGTTCCCTGGGGCTTGATGTAGTGTCCTAGCTATCGTGTAGACTAGTACGCAAGTCGATTCACGGGGTCCGCACATCGTTTAAGGGTAAATCCATGATTTCAATTCAACGACAGAACCTTGTCCGCAAGGTAGGCGTGGCGCTTTGTGCCTTGCCGCTTGTGGTGTATGCGTACATTTTGGGACCGGACCCGAGAAATACAGGAGCACCGGGAGACAATCAACAGGCGTGCGCGCAGGCGGGGTGCCATGTGGGCACGGCATTGAATGGCGGGCCGGGGCGAGTAGAGATCGAGTTTCCGAATGGGACGACTTACGTTCCGGGGCAGAAGCAGCGCTGGACCGTGCGGGTGACAGATGCAGCGCAGCGCGTGTTCGGTTTCCAGGCTACAGCGAGGCTGGAGAGCAATCCCTCGGCTGGGCAGGCGGGAACGTTTTCGAGCCCGGATGCGACGACGCAAATTCTGTGCGACGACGGGAGCAACCGGCCGGCAGCGGGATGCCGGGCGAGCTTTTTGGTGGAGTTCATTGAACATGCGCGCGCGGGCAGTGCGAATACGTTCACTTTTGAATGGACGCCTCCGGCCACCAATGTAGGCAACGTGCGGGTGTATGTAGCGGGTAACGCAGCCAATGGAAACGGCCAGAATAGCGGGGACCGGATTTACACGGCGAACTACACCCTGACGCCTTCGACGGGCGGTGGTGGAGGCGGGAATCGCCCGGTGATCAGCCAAGGGGGCGTGGCGGACGGCTTCAACTTCGTGGCTGGCGTGGGGCCTACCACCTGGACGGCGATTTTCGGCACGAACCTATCCGCGGTGACTAAGACGTGGGACGACGCCATCCGCGGAACCACGTTGCCGACGACCCTGGAAGGGGTGAGCGTAAGCATCAACGGAAAGCCGGCGACGGTTTCATTTGTGAGTCCGGGACAGGTGAACGTGCTAGCGCCGACGGATATCGGCACGGGCACGATGAATGTGATTTTGACCAATGCGAATGGAGAAAGCGCACCGGTAGCAGTGACCGGCACGGCGGTGAAACCGGCGTTTTATGCTCCGTTTGCGCAGAACAACCGGTTTTTCGTAACCGCAGTAGCAACGACGCTGCAGAACGGGCAGCCGGTATATGTGGGCAAGCAGGGAGCAGACCCGCGCGTCACAAGGGGTGCGCGGCCGGGTGAAATCCTGCAGGTGTTTGGGACCGGTTTCGGGGCAACCAATCCGGTTGTTCCCACAACGCAGATCGTCAGCGGAGCTCCAACCGTTACCTCGCCCGTGCGAATCCGGTTTGGGGAGACGGTGGCAACTTTTGCCGGCACTGGGAATTTGGTGGCAGCCGGCCTTTATCAATTCAACGTAACGGTGCCGGCGACGCTGGCCGACGGAGATTATCCGTTGATCGCCGAAGTGGGCGGCGTCACCAGTTCCTCTAACGTGTACATCACAGTCCAGAGGTAAAGGGGATATAAAACAGGATGCTTCAGGGAATGCGTAAGTTGTTATTTGCGGGACTGGCAGTGGCGCCAGTGCTGCTGTTTTCGTTTTCATCGGGGCCGCCGCAGGGCAGAACCGGAGCGCAAGTAGATGGTGGGATCACCTGCAATGCCTGCCATCGAGGCGCGGATGTAAACGACGGAGTGGGCCGGCTGGCGATAACAGCGGCCAGCTACTCACCAGGGGTGAAACAGACGATTCGTGTGCAGTTGACCCACCCCTCGGCGCGCCGTTGGGGATTTCAGCTGACAGCACGCGTGGCGAGCGATCCATCGAAGAAGGCCGGGACTTTTTCCACCAGCAGTGATGTGCAGGTGCGTTGCGGTCTGACAGGCACGCAGGTTGCGCCTTGCGGGGAAGCGCTGGAATTCGCCGAACACACGGTGGCCGGCACGAGCGCGGATACGGCGAATGGCAAGACTTGGGAAATCGAATGGACGCCGCCGGAGTCAAACGTGGGGGACATCATCTTCTACGCTGCCGGCAATGCGGCGAACAATAGCGGCACCAACGTGGGCGACTTCATTTACAACACGTCGTCGACGATCAACCCTTCGGCGGGTGGTGGGCCGCGTCCGGCGATCACCTCGGGGGGAATCCGGGACGCGTTTAACTACACATCGAACATTGCGTCGCATTCGTGGGTGGCGATCGTGGGAACGAATCTTTCCACGGTAGAGCGCACCTGGGATGACGCCATTCAGGGGAACAATCTGCCGCTGGCCCTGGCTGGCGTCAGCGTGAAGATCAACAACAAGGCGGCTCCGGTGTATTACGTCAGCCCGACGCAGGTGAACGTGCTGGCGCCGGTGGATGACGCGGTTGGCGATGTACAAGTTGTCGTGAGCAACATCAACGGCGACAGCGCACCGCTGACGATCCGGCGGGCAGCGGCGGCTCCTGCTTTCTTCGCTCCCTTTGCGCAGGCCGGCCGGTTCTTCGTCACCGCGGTGGCGTTGGATGGCACGATTCTGGGTAAAGTGGGCGTGGATTCGAGAGCGCGGCGCGCGGCGCGTCCGGGTGAAACGATCCAACTGTTTGGCTCGGGCTTCGGGGCGACGAATCCGGCTGCTCCGGCGGAGCAGTTGGTGACGGGTTCACCGGCGCTGGCGGCCAAGCCGACGATCCGCATCGGCGATGCCACGGCGGACTTCCCGGGCAATGGCAACCTGATTAGTTCGGGTGTGTTCCAGTTCAACGTAACGATTCCGGCCTCGCTCGGCGATGGCGATCATGCCATTGTGGCGACGGCGGGCGGCGCGACGAGCGCCAATACGGTGTTTATCTCCGTGGCGCGGTAGTTCCACGCGTTAGGAGAGAAAGCATGGGAAGGTGGGCTTTCGGAGGCCCACCTTTTCTTTTTTTGCGGTCTCCGAAAATGCTCTCCTCTCCCCAACAAAGTTGAACCTGGGGTGCATGGGTTGGCGAGAAAGCATGAGAGGGTGGGCTTTGAAGGGCCACTCTCTCATATGTGAGCTGCTATTTTCTGGTGTGGACGCTCGCCGTTTGCTGCGCGCCCCGGAGTGCTCCGGTGTATTCGGCGGCGTCAGTGGTGCATTCGGCGACCAATCAGCAGGTGCTGGCGCCGAACACGTTCGGGACCATCTACGGTAAGGGATTGTCGTGGTCGACACGGACGTTGGGCCCGGCGGACCTGCTGGGGAATTTCCTGCCCGCCTATCTGTTAGGCACGGGAGTTACGGTGTTTGTGGATGGCTTCGCGGCTCCGGTGTTCTATGTGTCGCCGGAGCAGATCAACTTTCTGGTACCAAACACGGCGCTGGCGGAGCGGGAAGCGAAAGTGCGCGTGAGCCTGGATGGAGTGTCCGGGCCGGAGGTGAACGTAAGGCTGAAGGCAGTGGCGCCGGGGTTGTTTCTGCGCGATCCGGAGACGGTGGCGGGGGCGAAGCTCGATGGGTCGGTGCTCAGCGATCGGAACATGGCGCAGGCAGGCGAAGATGTGGTGCTGTTTGGGACGGGGTTAGGGCCACTTGTGCCTGAGCCCTATTACATGGAAGTGGTGCGGACGGCGGCGCCGATCGCACGGCGGGCGGAGTTCCGGGTGTTGTTGAATGGGGTCGCCGTGGAGGACCGGCGGATCCGGTACGTGGGCGCGGCGCCTGGGTTTGCGGGACTGTATCAGATCAACCTGTGGCTGCCGGCTGAGACGGGGCCATGGCCGGAAGTAAGGATTGCGGTGGGGGATGCGGTTAGTCCGGCAGGCGTGCGGATTCCGGTGCGTTGAATTTAGTTGGGCGGATGCGGCGCGGGTGGGGTAGAATGAGGAGAAGCGCGCCCGTAGCTCAGCTGGATAGAGCGCTTGCCTCCGGAGCAAGAGGTCAGAGGTTCGAATCCTCTCGGGCGTACCACTTCCCTTCCCCCCACTAACGTTGGTTGCCTCGAAGATGTGTTAGTCTCTCTCAACCGGACCGGTTCCAGAGCATCATGGTTCGTGGCCGTCGTACCATAGAAATCTCCATGTCCGTTACTGCTTCCAAACTCGAACAACTCGAAGCCCGGTTGGGGCCTCGTGGTCTGCGATACGTGCGGCGCGAGAGCAGACGCAGAAACGGCGCCGTGAACTGTCTGACTGCTTTAAAGGACACGGTTCTCCAGACACAAGCCTAGTTGTTTTCGGTTCAGTTGCACGAGAAGAGGTGACCTCTGGCAGTGACCTTGATTGGGTTCTTCTCATCGACGGCCAATCGGTTCCTGAACACAAGGACCAAGAGCGCGAGATGGAGCGTCTCTTCGTGAAGCGGTTCGCCGAACCGGGTTCGAGCGGCCTTTTCGGGAAGATGGTCGGCAGTCATGATCTAGTCCACAATATCGGCGGCGAAGACGACCTGAACTCGAACACTACACGCCGGGTCCTTCTACTGTTTGAATCGCACCCGGTTGGCAATCGAGAGGCGTACGATCGTGTTCGACGCCAGGTACTGCGAAGGTACCTTTGCGACGATCGAGGACTTACCCATGCTGGCGGCGATGTCCGGGTTCCCCGCTTTTTGTTAAATGACATCACCCGCTACTGGCGAACAGTAACGGTTGATTTTGTCTACAAGCAACGCGCCGACAACGACAAGAAGTGGGCACTCCGTAATGCTAAACTGCGAATGTCCCGCAAGCTGATCTTCGCTGCGGGGCTCGCACGAGTGTTTTTCTGCCACCTTGATCAAGGTGCACAAGCCGCTCGCGCTCAACTGAGCGATGCGCGCGACGTGACGCTCTTAACGGCGTATCTTGAGCAGGTACTCACCCTCACACCCTTGGAGGTCATCGCGAAGGCCTGCATTGACTTGGGAATTTCCGATGATACTGCACGATTCATTTTCGATAGCTACGACCGATTCCTGGGCATTCTGGATGACGGCGACAAGCGCGCCGAGTTGGAGAGAGCACGTTCACATGAAGATCTGCGAACCTCGACGGCATGGGCTGAAGTACGCGCCATAAGCAAACCGTTCCACGATGGACTGGTTGCTTTGTTCCTCGATGAACACACTATTCTAAGGGAACTTACAATGACGTACGGATTATTTTGATGCGACAGATAGGCTTTTCTACTGGTGCTTTGGCGAGGGGCGATTTTCGGTTAGCGCTCGCTATTCTTCAGCGCTACAACATTCGAGTTGTCGAACTCTCCGCTCTGCGCGTTGAGGAACTCGAACCGCTTGTAGATGCCATTCCGGATCTCGACTTATCCGAATTTACTTTCGTATCGGTCCACGCTCCGAGCCGCTTTCCCACGCAAGATGAGGCGTGGGTCCTTCGCCAACTTCAGAGGCTGGCCGATCGAGGATATCCCGTCATCGTTCATCCCGACGTGATTGTCGATCCGAGGCGATGGTGCGTCCTCGGTAGCCAACTACTTCTCGAAAACATGGACAAGAGAAAGCCAGTCGGCCGGACCGTACAAGAATTGAGTAACTATTTTGCTGCTATGCCAGCAGCACGGTTTTGTTTTGATATTGGACACGCGCGCCAAGTGGACCCGAGTATGACCGAAGCGACGCTCCTGTTGCATGCCTTTGGAGATCGTCTTGCCGAAGTGCATGTGAGCGAAGTGAACACGGCAAGCCGGCATGATCCGATCTCTTTCAATGCAGTGAGTGCATTCAGCCCGATTTTGGCTTGCGTCCCTGATGACGTACCGTTCATTCTCGAGCCCTTGATCGACCGAGGACAAAGCGATGTGCAAACCGAGTTCCAACGCGCAACCGACATTGGTAGAGGCGTATTAGCATAAGAATTCAGGAGATCCAGCTTGATCGGGTGGAAGGGCTCGGGAAATAGAGGAGCCTCACTCCACGCGCAATTGGGGAACGAACACATCCTTCCCTTTGCGCTCCAACACTTCGTCCACTTTCAGCAGATCGGCAACCTCGACGCCGGCGCGGATGGCCTTGGCAATCCGCTTCTCGGCAGCCACGATGCGGCCAGCCTTTTCGAGCACTGCGTCCAACCGTTCCGCCGGCACCACCACGACACCATCCTCATCGCCTACCAGCCAATCGCCGGGATGCACTACCTGTCCACCGCAACTTACCGCACATTGCAAGCGGCCGGCATATTCCGCACCACCAGCGTTTGGCACTACGGCCCTGGCGAACACGGGCAACTCGCTCTTGGCGATATCCATCAGGTCGCGAATCGCTCCATCAACTACCACTCCGGCCAAGCCCTTCTTCCACGCGGACAATGTGGTCAATCCGCCCCAGAGCGCGGTATTCCGCTCGCCATGCCCGTCGATCACCAGCACATGCTCCGGCGGGCATTCCTTCAGCGCTTTGCTCACCATCAGGATGTCCGCCGTATGCACCTGCACCGTAAATGCCGGTCCCGCCATCTTCACTTTTCGCGACCAGGGGCGCATCTCATGATCCATGCCGCCCCCTTTGTCCAGTGCATCGGACACGGGCCCGGCTCCATAGCGCAGCAGTAGTTTGCGCGGCTTCATACCTGCATCCTTACTTGGGCCGGATTGATGGCCTTGTGCTTGCCCTTGTTCGCGGTGATGGCGAACGCTTCCGGCACGCGTTCGATGCCGTCGAGGGTGTGCGTGATCATGGGTTTCAAGCGCACGCGTCCGGCCGCGACCAGACTCACGGTGTGCTCCAGGTGCGCCAGGGTGCTGATATCGGGAAACAGATAGCGCAGGCTGCGCTCGCGGAGCAGGTCCACATCGAGTTCAAACGGAGAGCCAAACCATGAAACGCCGATAATCTTTCCGCCCGAGCGCACCGCGTCCATCGCCTGGGCCACGCTCTTCACTCCAGCCATGCCCTGGGCAGGACTGCCGCCGGCGCATTCAAACACGATGTCGGCGCCGTTGCCTCCGGTCAATTCGCGGATCGCGGCGACCGGATCGTCCTTGGTGGCGTTGATGGCATGATCGGCGCCCAACTCCTTCGAGATGGCGCAGGCCTCATCGCGCACATCCACGGTGATGATCTTCCCGGCGCCGCTCACACGGGCAATCTGCATGCATTCCAGGCCCATGCTTCCCTGCCCCAGAAAGGCAACGGAATCGCCAATGCGGATCTCGGCCGTCTCCACCGATGCGACGCTGTCGCTCAGCGATTGCAGGCACGCTGCCTCTACGTCAGAGATGCGCTCATCGACATGCGTGAGAGCGATCTCCGGCAGAATGGCGTATTCGGCAAAGCAGCCCGGCAGTTGGAAGCCGATGATGGGGCCTTTGCGGCAGAGGTGGCCGCTGCCGGAGTCGCAAAGCGGGCAGTTCTCGCAGGGGAGTTTGGCGCGGGCGGCGACACGGTCGCCCACTTTGAACCGCGTCACTCCTTCGCCAACCTCCACGATGCGCACGCAAAACTCATGTCCGAACAACTGCACCGGAGCTTCCGTCTCCAAGCGCTTCTTGATGCGTTCATAGGCGAGTGTGCGCACACCCGCCGCCAGTTGCGCTTCGGTTACGCTGGGCTGCACCACCAGCACCTGCGCCAGTACGTGGCGCGGCCGCAACTCGGGCACCGGAACGTCGTCCATCCGCAGATCATTGAATCCGTAAAATCGCCATGCTTTCATGAGAAACTCCCTGTGATAATATCGCACCCAATGTCCACACTCTCACTTGCCTTGCTGCTGGCCGCGGCCGGCCCACTCGGCGCGCAAATCTTCGCCCCAGGCGCGAAGCTCGAAAAGCTCTATACGGGAGGGCACCTGACGGAAGGAGTCGCGGCGGCGCCCGATGGCACGATGTTCTTCAGTGACATCACGTTCACCACGGAGACGAACATGCAGGCCGGGCACATTCTGCGCTTCGATCCGAAGACCGGAAAGACCAGCGTGTACCGCTCGCCGAGCGGGATGTCGAACGGATTGAAGTTCGATGCGCAAGGCCGTCTCATCGCCGCGGAAGGCGCTGATTATGGGGGCCGCCGCATCACGCGTACCGATCTTGCCACGGGCAAAGCCGTCATCCTCGCCGGTCTGTTCGAAGGCAAGGCCTTCAACTCGCCGAACGACATTGCGATTGATCAACAGGGGCGCATCTACTTCAGCGATCCGCGCTACCTGGGCCACGAGCCGGTGGAGCAGCCCGTGATGGCAGTCTACCGTCTGGATCCCAACGGCCGCGTCACGCGCATCATCACTGACGCCAGCAAGCCCAACGGCGTAGCCATCTCTCCGGATCAGAAGACGCTGTATGTCGTCACCAATGACGATGGTTTGCTCGGCTTCGACCGCATGCCGAAAGGAGTTCCGGCTCGCAAGGGCCGGATGGAGCTGAATGCTTACGATCTGCGGGCGGATGGCTCGGCGACGTTCCGCCGGCAACTGGTGAACTACGCACCGGAGGACGGCCCGGATGGTCTTGTCTGCGATTCGGAAGGCAATCTGTTTGTGGCCGTGCGCAACGAGAAGCGCTTCGGCGTCACGGTGTATTCGGCCGCCGGTAAGGAACTGGCGCACCTGCCCACTCCGGAGCGCCCGACAAACGTCGGTTTCGGCCGCGGCGCGGATGCTTCGACGCTCTACATCACCGCCGGGGGAAGCCTGTATCGCATCAAGACCGTGAAGACCGGATATCAACTGCCGGCGGCGCGATGACGAACATCCGCTGGCGGCTTTACGGGCTGCTGCTCATCGTGGTGACACTGACGTTCATTGACCGCTTCAACATGAACGTGGCCGCGAAACACATCCAGCAGGAGTTCGCCCTTTCCGATATTCAGATAGGCTCGCTATTGAGCGCTTTCGTGCTGGGCTATGCGGTGTTCCAAGTGCCTGGCGGCTGGATTGGAGACCGGCTGGGGCCGCGTCTGGTGCTGACCGGCGCGATCCTGTGGTGGTCACTGTTCACTGCTTTTACCGCACTTGGGTATAGCGTGGTTTCGTTCTGGATCATTCGCTTTCTGATCGGAGTGGGAGAGAGCCCCGCGCTGCCCTGCACGAACAAAATGATCGGACGCTGGATGGCGGTGTCCGAACGCGCGCGCGGCAGCAGCCTGTTCCTGGTGGCCGTCGGCACCGGAGGAGCATTCACGCCTCCGCTGATTGCCTGGTGCATGACTACGTGGGGGTGGCGCGTTTCGTTCCTCGCCTGTGGGGCACTGGGCATCGCCGTAGCAGCGCTGTGGCACTGGCAATCGACCGAACATCCCAACCAGCATCCTGGCGTCAACGCCGAGGAACTCACTCACATCCAGGCGTTCCGCACGCCGGTTGCGAATCCCGGGCCGTTCCCCTGGAGCCGGTTGTTTGCTTCCACCAGCATCCCGGCGCTGATCGTGGCCAATTTTCTACTGGGCTACGTCACTTACATCTTCTATACGTGGTTCTTTCTCTATCTGGTGAACATCCGCAAATTGCCGGTGATGGCTGGCAGCTATTGGTCGACGGTGCCCTTTCTCGCCATCCTGATTGGCGCACCGATCGGAGGCTATCTCTCCGACCGCATGGTGAGGCAACTGGGCCAGCCGTGGGGCCGCCGTGTGCCGGTGGTTGTCGCCGCCTTCGCATCGTGCGCGCTGTTCTTCACCGGCTCACGTTTGGAGAATCCGTATCACGCTATCGGCCTGCTGGCATTCGCTGCCGGGTGCAACAGCATCGCGGCTGTCTCCAGCTGGACGCTGCCCAATGATCTTTCCGATCGCTACGCCGCGACGCTCGCGGGCGTGCTGAACACATCCACGAATTTAGGCGGCGCACTGTCGCCGTTGCTCACGCCCTACATCGCCAATCGCTACAGCTGGGTTGCGGCTCTCGATGTGGCCGCTGGGTTCATGATCTGCGTCGGCTTACTGTGGCTGCTGGTTCACCCTGAGCGGCGTATTGACTGATCGGGCTACAACTCGGCGAGATCGGGCTCCTCGCGCCACAACATGCGCCGTAGAGCGCGGAAATGCTGCTCGCCTTCCTCCCGGCCCTTGCTGAGTGCATCGGCGCGCATGGCTTCCAGATCCTCGGCGGAAATCGGCCTCCGTGCTTTCTGCGTCGCCGCGGCGAGCAACTGCACTTCACAGGCGCGATCGAGCATGTACAAATCGTCGAATGCTTCGGACACGGTTCGGCCACACACGGTGACGCCGTGATTGGCCATCAGCAGAATGTCTTTGTCTTGCATCGCGTCGCGAATCAATGTGCCGATGGAGGCTTCCGTCGCCATGCCATAGCTGTTCAAGTAAGCGATACGCCCGGGAAAGCGCAGCGCGTGCTGGCTGCAGAATTCGACGGTCTGGTCTTCGAGGCAGGTGAGCGCCGTGATGTGGGGCTGGTGCGTGTGGAGCACGACGTGCGCCTGCCGCAGATCGCGATGCATGGCCGCATGGATCATGAGCGAGGTTAACTCGATCTCCCCCTCGCCCAGAAGGATGCGGCCGTCGAGATCGACAACCAGGAAATCGCGAGCCTTCACTTCGCTCCAATGCACGCCGTAGGGAATTGCGTAGAAGCGGTCAGAGAAGCCGGGAACGAGAGCGGTGAAGTGATTCACCACGCCTTCGTGCCAAGCCCAGCGCGCGGCCCATCGATGCGCCACCGCCAGATCCAGGCGCACCTGGCGGCCCGGATCCAGCCGCCGGTATGCATCGTCATAGGCCTTCGCCATCTGCAAAGCATGGGTCATCGTTAGGCAGTATACAAACTCTCCCCTACGGAGGGCAGTAACGCCGATCGCATGCGTTTGCGTCTTTTCTATTGGATAGAAGAGAAAGCGGTGAGGGGAAGCGGAAGGCGGAGTTTTCCTATGAATGTAAAGGAAACCGCGATGGATACTCGTGTGCCTGTGCTGCCCGCGGCGAGCACGGCGACAGCCGGCAGGCGAACGAAAGCGAAACATCAAGCACGCCGAAGATGGGGAATGGCAGCACTCGGGGCGCTGCTGATCCTCGCCGCTGTGGGAGCCTGGGTCTTTGCGTCCAACCGAGCGGCTGTCGAGTACGTTACCGCCCCAATCGATCGCGGCGACATTCATAGCACTGTCACCACCACAGGTAATCTAAACGCCGTGACAACGGTACAGGTTGGCAGCCAGGTTTCCGGCAACATCAAAGAACTGCACGCCGACTTCAACACGAAGGTCACCAAGGGGCAGTTGGTGGCGTTGATTGACCCGGCACCGTTTCAAGCAGCGGTAGATCAATCGAAAGCAGTTCTCAACTCTGCCCGGGCTGCTGTCATGACGGCGCAAGCCACGTTCGCCAAATCGCAGTCCGACCTTGCCGCCGCTCTCGCCAGTGTCGCCAGCCAGAAGGCCAACGTGACGAAAGCCCAGAGCGTGATGACGCTAGCCAGCACCGAGGCGAAGCGGCGCGAGACGTTGATTCGCCAAAATGCCACCTCGCAGGAAGATTTCGACACAGCCAAGGCCGGCTATGACCAAGCCGCTGCCAGTGTGGAGGCAGCGCAAGCCGCCGAACGAGCCGCTGAGGCTTCGGCGCAATCAGCTTCCAAGGCAGTGGATGTTGCCAAGGCCCAATTGCAGCAGACACAAGCCCTGGTGCAACAGAACGAAGCGGCGCTTTCGCAAGCGCAGCTGAATCTCGATCACACGCGCATCCTGGCCCCAGTGGATGGAACGGTGCAATCGCGCAACATGGACGTGGGACAGACCGTGGCTGCGTCCTTTCAAGCCCCCACGATTTTCGTCATTGCCCAGGACCTGACCAAGATGCAGGTGGATACCAACGTGGGCGAAGCGGACGTTGCGGTGATCCGGCTCGGTCAGGAAGCCACCTTCACCGTGGATGCTTATCCCGGCCAAAGCTTCCACGGCGTGGTGCGGCAGATTCGCCATGCGCCAATCAATGTGCAGAATGTCATCACCTACGATGTGGTGATCGGCGTCTCCAACCCTGATCTGAAACTCTTCCCCGGCATGACGGCCAACGTTACGATTCAAACCAACTCTGCCTCCGGCGTGCTGCGCATCCCCAAAGCAGCGTTGCGCTTCCGTCCGCGATCCACAGGCGCCAGGGGCGATCGTCAAACACCAACGGTCTACGTGCTCGACGCCAACGGGCAGCCAAAGCCGCAGCGTGTTCAAACCGGCATCAGCGACGCGATGTACGTGGAGCTGCAGGACGGTTCCTTGCACGAAGGGCAGGCGCTGGTGGTGGGCATGAAGGGCGGCACACCAGCAAGGCCAGCGCCATCCTCCGGTGGCAGCCCCGGAGGGAGACGATTCGGATTCTAAAAGGTGCAGCCATGCGGGATTCCCTCATTCACGTCGAAGGCATCACCAAGACGTACCTGCTGGGCGAGGTGGAAGTGAATGCCCTGCGCGGGGTCAGCGTCGATATCGAACGCAGCAGTTTCGTATGCATTATGGGCTCCTCCGGTTCCGGCAAGTCCACCTTCATGAACATCCTCGGCTGTCTCGATCGCCCGACTTCCGGCTTGTACTTGCTTGACGGGGCCAGTGTTGGCGATCTGGAACGCGACGAACTGGCGGTCATTCGCAATCGCAAAATCGGCTTTGTGTTCCAGCAGTTCAACCTGCTTCCACGCACTTCCGCCATCAAGAACGTACAACTGCCCCTGCTGTACTGCGACGATAACGCGGGCAACGCGGAAGAGCGTGCCCTCAACGCCCTGGCCATTGTGGGACTGGAAGACCGTGCCGACCACACACCCAATCAGCTTTCCGGAGGACAACAACAGCGCGTCGCCATCGCCCGCAGCCTGATCAATGATCCACAACTGCTGTTGGCCGACGAACCCACCGGCGCACTCGATTCGAAGACCAGCATCGAGATCATCGGTATTTTTCAACGTCTGAACAGCGAACACGGAATCACCGTCGTGGTGGTAACCCATGAACCGGATATTGCGCAGTACGCGGAGCGCATTCTTACGTTCCGCGATGGGCTTCTGGTTGGCGACGAACCCGTGCGCAATCGCCTCTTCGCGCCGGATGCATTGGCGCAGGCAGGAACCCGATGAAGAAACTGACGCATAGCCTCACCATCGCGCTGGATGCGTTGCGCATCAACAAAATGCGCTCCGCGCTCACCATGCTTGGCATCATCATCGGCGTTGCCGCCGTCATTGCCATGGTTGCGATTGGGACGGGCGCGGAGGAACGCATTCGCGAGCAGATTGCCTCCATCGGCAGTAACGTCATCATCGTTCTATCCGGCAGTCTCACCAGTTCCGGCCTGCGCATGGGAACGGGGAATGCCCAGACGCTCACCGAAGATGACGCACGAGCTATCGCGCGCGAATGCGACTCCATCGAAGCCGCAACTCCCGGCGTGCGCGGCGGGGCACAGGTGATCCACGGCAACAGCAACTGGGGCACACAAATCCTTGGCACCACACCGGACTACCTGAAGGTGCGGGACATGGAAATTGAATCCGGTGAATCCTTCAGCACGGCGGATGTGGAAGCGAGCGCCAGTGTTGCGTTGCTCGGCAAGACCGTGGTGGACAACCTATTCTTTGGCGAAGATCCGGTGGGCAAATCGATCCGCATCAAAACCGTCACGTTCACAGTGGCGGGAACTCTGGTGCCCAAAGGCCAATCTCCCAGCGGCCAGGATCAGGACGATGTGATCCTCATGCCGATCAGCACCGCCAAGAAGCGGGTGATCGGAGTGAGCCAGGCAAACTATGCAGCGGTGGGCAGCATCATGGTGCAGGCCAAGGAAGGCCGCACTCACGACGCACAGGACCAGATCGAGAGCCTTCTGCGGCAGCGCCATCACCTGCCGGCAAGCGAGGATGACGACTTCACCATCCGTAACATGGAGGAGGTGTTCCGGGCGCAGGAAAACTCCGCGCGCATCATGTCCATCCTGCTCGCCGCGATAGCCTCTGTGTCGCTACTGGTCGGCGGCATCGGCATCATGAACATCATGCTGGTGTCGGTCACGGAGCGCACGAAGGAAATTGGTTTGCGCCAGGCCGTAGGAGCGAAAACGACGGACATCCTCAGCCAGTTTCTTGCCGAAGCGGTGTCGCTCTCACTCGCGGGTGGCGTGATCGGTGTGGCCGGTGGGATTAGCGCCAGTTGGCTTATCTCCTATTTCGCCGGCTGGTCCACCGTGCTCAGCCCCACAGCGATTGCGGTGGCCTTTCTGTTTTCAGGCCTGGTGGGTGTGTTCTTTGGTTACTACCCGGCGCGCAAAGCGGCCTACATGGACCCGATTGAGGCATTGCGATACGAATGATCACCAGTTTCCAATTCGCTGTCTGCGCACTCACCGCGCTGTCGATGAGCAGTTGCATGGTGGGTCCGCGATACACTCCACCGGCGCCGCCACTGCCTCTCACCGACGCCTATAAGGGAGCCGAAAAGGCCGGATTTCAGCCCGCGCAGCCCTCCGATGGCGCACCCAAAGGTCCGTGGTGGAACGCCTATCACGACGCTCGACTCAGCGCACTGGAAGAGCAAGTCAATCCAGCCAACCAGAATGTGCAGGTGGCAGAGGCTCAACTGAAAGAGGCACGGGCTGCCATTCGCATTGCACGCAGCGGCTTGTGGCCTACTCTCAACTCTGGGGTTTCGATGAATGAGGCTCACACTTCTGGCGCCGCGTCCGCGCACCAGAACTACGATTTTGGGTTGGGCGCCGCTTGGGAACTCGACCTTTGGGGCCGCCTGCGAAGAAGTGTCGCCGCGGCGAACAGCCTGGCTCAGGCTTCTGCCGCCGACCTGGAAAATGTACGCCTGCTGTATCAGGCCGAACTGGCTGCCGCTTATTACCAACTGCGTGGCATCGACGCAAAGGCCGACCTTTTACGCAAAACCGAGGCGCTTTACAGCGACTCCGTCAATCTCACCCGCAATCGTTATGAAGCAGGGGTAGCCTCACCACTCGATTTGAAGCAGGCCGAGTCGCAGCTCTACACAATTCAATCGGCGCTACTCGAGTTGGGGGTGCAGCGGGCGCAACTGGAACACGCCATCGCGGTGCTGACGGGTACACCACCGGCGAACCTGAGTATTCCGCCCACGCCGCTCGACGCGGATCCGCCGGACATCCCAACGGGGCTCCCATCGCAATTGCTGGAACGGCGTCCCGATATTGCCGCGGCGGAACGGCGCGTCGCCGCAGCCAATGAATCCATCGGTATCGCCATGGCTGCCTTCTACCCCACACTCAGCCTGAGTGGCTCCGCGGGCTTCCAATCCGGCAGCTTCGAGAAGTGGTTCAGTATGCCCACTCGATTCTGGTCTGTCGGCCCTGCTCTTGCCGAGACGCTGCTTGACCGTGGACGCCGCCGCGCAGTGGTTGACCAACAGCGAGCTGCCTATGACGCTGTTGTCGCTTCCTATCGGCAGAGTGTGCTCAGTGCGTTTCAGCAGGTGGAAGACAACCTCGCCGCGATGCGGATCCTCACGCGCGAAGCCGCGCAAATCGAGTTGACCGCCGATGCCGCCGCCGGCGCTCTCAATATCTCCACACTGCAATACAAGGCAGGCATGACCAGTTATCTTACGGTGCTCACCGCGCAAGTGTCTTTGCTCAATGCACAGATCGCCGCCGTTGAAGTTCGCACGCGCCGCATGGTGGCCAGCATCGATCTGATGCAAGCCATCGGCGGAGGTTGGAGCACATCGAATTCCGGGAGCGGGTCGCCAACATCGCAAACGGAGTAAACCATGACTACGCGAATCACGTTGAGTTCCATCGTTATCGCCTCATTCTGCCTGTTCGGAGGGCTTGCCGCGCAAGCGGGAGGCAGCCGGTCAGATGAGGGGAAAGTCAAAATCCATCACAAGCATGTGTTCACCATCGCCGATGAGGCAGGACGCATTCTCAAGGATGTCGAGGAGCAGAGTTACGAGGTGACGGACCACGCCGGGACGCTCAGCATCGCCGCCGCGGTGTCTTCCACTTCTCGCGCTTTCTTTATGGATCAACTGGAAGCGGTGAGGGAAGACGTCAATCGAATGAGCCGTGAACTGAATCGCCTGGAAGCACTGGAGCCGAATGAAGCCGCATGGGAACGCCAGGCAGTGACTCGCGCCAAGCCTCTGCTCACTGATCTGCTCGCCACTACCGACAGCGCCATCCGGTTCCTCTCAGCGAATCCTGAAAAGATCCACCTCAAGGAGTATCAAACGCTCACCAAGACGCTCTACGATCAGTCTTCCGCACTGTGGCATTCCCTGCATGATTCCGTGAAACTCGCTGACCTGCAGAAGAAGGAAGAACACGTGCGGAAGGACTTGGAAAAGATGGATTGAAGCGGCAGGAAGAGGGCGGGCCTCGAACACCCGCCCTTTTCCTCTCGGTTAAAACGTGTACTTCAGCCCCAGTTGAATGACACGCTCGGTTTGGCGGAATCCGAAATCACTGGCGGAAGTAACCTTACCAGCGGTGGGATTCAGGACGCGGCCAGCCGCATCGCGGACCACCGGCTGCATCACCGGATCGTCGAACTGGGCATGGTTGAATGCGTTGAACAACTCGGCGCGGAACTGCACACGTTGACGTTCGTTGATGAGGAAGTTCTTGCTGAAGTTGATGTCCCAACTGTTGTTGCCGCTGCCCTGAATGATCCCCTTGCCGGCGTTGCCAAACCGTCCCGGAACCGCGTTCTGAATGGCGTCGGTGTCGAACCAGCGGTCAATGGTACGCTCCCCGCGCGGCAGATTGGCATTCCGCAGCGAATCCGGACGTGTACCGCTGTTTTGCACGTTGAAATTGCCGGGAGTGAGATACGCTCCGGTGAACGCCGTCCAGATGGGCGCGATCTGCCATCCCGCAAGCAACAGCCGCTTGACCGCGCCGCCTTTCTGGAAGAAGGGTGGTTCGTAGACGGCGCTTAAATTGAGCTGGTGAGGACGGTCAAATACCGCAGGCCCCTTGTTGTCTTTCAAATTGCGGATCGTATTGGGAGCGAACGAGCCTGCTCCGACTGCTACGCCTACCGTGCCCGAGTCGACATCGGTGAGTGTCTTTGAGAACGTGTAGTTGGTGAGGAACGTGAGGCCGTTCGAATAGCGGCGCTCGAAGCGTGTGGTGAAAGCGTGATAGTTTCCCGCAGCTCGCGATTCGAGAATACTCACGGCGGCGAGGTTCGGGTAAGGGAAGATTTGCTGGAACTGCGGCGGCTGCGGCGGATTGGGGTTGATCTCGTTGTAATTGAGGTTCGTCTGCAGCCGCGTGCTCTTGGATCCACGGTAGGCCACTTCCCACAACATGTTCGAAGTGACCAGCTTCTGGATGGAAAGATTCCACGACTGTACATAGGCGTCGCGCAGGTTGCGGTCCACGCCGGCGCGGGTGAGATTGGTCAGGCGATTGGCGCCGGCAAGCGGCGCTGTAGCGGTGAACTCGGGCAACGGGCTTGTGGTGCTGGCAGGCCGGTAGGTGCGCGTCACCAGGAACGCAAACGGATCCTGGAAGCCGCGCGAACGGAAGTCATTCCCGATGGGCGGATTGAAATAGACACCGTAGGCGCCACGCACCACCAAGGTGTCTTTGCCGCGCACGCGCCAGGCAAACCCCAGGCGCGGACCGAAGTTGTTGCGGTCGGGATTCATCAAGCTACGAGGCAATCCATTTTGTCCCGGCAGCAACTGCTGGCCTGTCGCCAAGTCGAAGGAAGCAATGCGGTCAAACATGTCGTAGGGTTTACCGAAGTACTCCCAACGCAGGCCCGCATTGAGGGTAAACGTGGGAGTGACGCGCCAATCATCTTGCACATAGAACGCCATGTTGTAGTAGCGCATGCGCTGCTCATAGGGAGTGGTCTGCACGGAATAGGTTGCCGGAACACCCAGCAGCGTATCGGCAATGGCGGCCTGACGCGTGGGAGTGCCCACAGGTACGGGGCTCGAGTAGACGCCGGTGAAGGCATAGTTGCCGTTGGGCGCGCCCCATTGCGTCGAATTCAACTGGCGCTTCTGGTATGTGCCGCCCATCTTGAACGTGTGGCGGCCGTGTGTGATGGAGAGGTTATCGACGATTTGCGACGATTGCGTGATCCATTGGAAGAACGCGTTGTTGGTGGAAAAACCCGCTTGCGGATGCCCGGAAATGGTGACCGCCGGAGCCCCGAAGGTCAGCGGCTGCGTGGGAATGCCCTGGATACCGAGTTCCGTCACCCAGTCGCGCTTGAACGAATCGTCGGAATTACGGATGCGGTTCATGCGCACGAAGCCCAGGTTCAGTTCATTGACGATGGAACCGTTGAATACGTGCGTATCGCCGAGGGCGTAGTGAACGTGGCGTTCGGACTGTACAGCGTCGTATTTGAACGCCTGGGTAAGAGCCTGGCCCGGGCCGATGTCGTCCGGTTGGTTGACAGTGGCGCGGCCGAATAGATTGTTCTTGGAGCTAATGCGGTGATCAATGCGGAACGATGGCACGGTGAAATCGAACTTGCGCAACGGCGCGTTCACGTAGTTACGGGACGGGTCGGCGTTATTGGATACCGGATAGAGATTGACCAGGCCTTGACCAACACGGTCGATGCGGCTGGTGGGCAGCCGATTGCCCGGGAATGGAACCTTGGTGAGCGGATCGACGACGGGCGTGGAAGTTCCGCTGAAGTCCCCAGCGCGTTCCTGGGCGTTCGGAACGAGGGCCGTGCTGGTGGTTCCGTTACGCTGCCGCTGCCATTCCCAACTGAAGAGGAAGAAGGTGCGATCCTTGCCGTTGTAGAGCTTCGGGAGCAACACCGGGCCACTGAAGACAAACCCGAACTGATTGCGCTTGTTCGGAGCGGAGCGCCCGGTGACATCGAAGAAATTGCGCGAATCCAGTTTGTTGTTGCGGAGAAACTCAAACAGCGAGCCGTGGAGTTCGTTGGTGCCGCGGCGGCCGACGACGTTGACGAATGCGCCGGAGTTGCCGCCAAACTCGGCGGAAGCGCCGGAACTCAACACACGGAATTCACCAACGGATTCCAGTGAGGGAATGGCGTACGGGTAGTTGTTCAACTCCATGCCGCTGATTTCGATGCCGTCCACAAGCACGGTGGTGGTGTTGTCGCGCTGGCCGCCGGCGGAGAACGCTGGTCCGTAGTTGGCCTGCCGCTGCGTGGCGCTGGCACGGCCCGCGGTAACGATGCCGGAAGAAAGAAACGCAAGCTGCATGAAATTGCGCCCGTTGAGAGGCAACTCGCGGACACGCTTCTCGTCGATGACCTGGGAAAGGCTTGCTTCGCTGGCCTGGATTTGAGCGCCAGCGGCTTGCACCGTCACCGCTTCCGTCACCTGGCCGACTTCCAGTTTCAGGTCGAGCTGAAGGTTTTGCGCGACGGTGAGCTGCACCCCGCGAACCTGCTCTTTTTTGAAGCCGGTTACTTCGGCTTCCAATGTGTAGACTCCGCGCGGGAGGGCGCGAAATTCGTAAAGGCCCGCGGTGTTGGCTACCGCCTCGCGAGCCTGGTTTGTCTCCTGGTTGGTAAGCAGCACCTTCGCACCGGGCACGGCGGCGCCACTGGAATCCGTGACGGATCCGGAAATCACTGCGGTTGCGGTTTGCGCGTCGAGGACGGGCTGGAGCGCGAACACGAGCAGTATGCTCAGTACAGTTTCAGTTCTCATGGAATGAGTCCCCTTGGTTGGCGGCTACACGGCACCGTAGCTTCCTATCATATGCGCGATTTTGCGCTGGCGCAGACCCGGTGCGAAGGGCCGCGGAACAACCGGTATGATAAAGTCTGATTACCGAACACTCTGGGACGCGAAATCGTGCTCGTTCACCAATATCTGACGATCCTTTTGGCCACACTCGCCAGCGGCGCACCGCCGGCGCCGCTACAATCTTCGCTCGACAAGCAATGTGCGGGCTGCCACACCGGCGCGGCAGCGAAGAACGGCCTCGACCTGGCGACGCTCCCCTACGATCTTTCCAATCGTTCCACGCGCGAGCGCTGGGTGCGCATTTACGACCGGGTGGAGAAGCGCGAAATGCCGCCGAAGGGCGTTCCTTTCGATGACACCGCGCGTAAGGCAATGCTGGAGGGTTTGCGCCCGGAACTGCACCAGGCCGATCTCGCCGATGTTTCGCATCACGGCCGCGGCCCGATGCGGCGTCTGAATCGCGACGAGTTCGAACAGAACCTGCGTGACCTGTTGGAGTTGCCCCATCTCGATATCCGCGACATGCTGCCCGAGGACCGCGAGGCGCATCATTTCAACAAGGTGGCGGAAACGCTGGACATGTCGCGAGTGCAACTGACCGCCTATCTCGATGCCACCGAAGCCGCGCTGCGACAGGCGATGGCCACCACGCCAGAGCCACCGGCGGTCACAAAATTCCGCACCAACGGGTTCCGGTTGTTCCCCGGCTTGCGCAGCACCGGCGGGACGGAATCGATGTTCTTCATTAAGGGCAACAAGGGCGTCAACGTGGAGAACGAACGTCCGAAGCAACTGACCCCGGAAATGGAGCAGGACCCGGAAATCGAAATGGGTTTGTTCCGCTCTCCCGGCTGGCCTTACGGCGCATTTCCGCGAGGGTTCGCCGCGCCGTACGCAGGACAATACCGGGTTCGTTTCCAGGCACGGGCCGTGCTGCAGCACGCCGGGTTCCGCGTCAGCCCCGCGCCGGCTTATGTGCCGATGACGTTCCGCTCGCGCCGCCCGACGAATCACGATATCGCGGAAGACGTGAAACTGACCGGCGGCATCATGCAGATCCACGAGCCGCGGGTTTATGAAACGGTGGTCGATCTGGTGAAAGGGCAAACGGTCGAATATGGTCTGCTTGGGCTGCCTGTGCCGCAAGTGGATGCCATCCCGAGCAAGCCGGGCAGTTATCGTTTCCCGCCCTTCCCCGCTGAAGGGGCGCCGGGAATCGCCATGAAGTGGATCGAATTTGAGGGCCCGCTGCCTCCGCAGTCCTGGCCTCCGGCCAGCCATCGAGTGCTGTTCGACAATATGGGTCCCGCGCCCACGTCGCAGAACCCAAAACAGGATGCCTCACGATTGTTGCGGCGCTTTATTGCCAATGCCGCCCGCGGCCCGGTGCCTGAGGAGGCCATCCGCAAGTTCGAACACCTCATCCACGCGCGGTTGGAGAAGAATGAGCCTTTCGCGGAGGCGATGCTGGCGGGCTACCAGGCGTTCCTGTGCTCCGGGCTTTTCCTGTATCTGCACGAGCCTACGGACCAGTTCGCCATCGCTCAACGGCTGTCGCATTTTCTGATCAACTCGCGGCCCGATGAGCGCCTGACGGCACTCGCCCGCGAGGGCCGACTGCGAGACAAAGCGGCATTGCGCAAGGAAACGGACCGGCTGATGGGCACTGAGGGCTTTGACCGCTTCATCCGCAGCTTTACCGATTACTGGCTCAATCTGCGTCATCTGCGCCGCGACGATCCCGACAAGCGGCTGTATCCCGAATACCCGCTGGATGAGTATCTGGTGGATTCGATGGAGCGCGAGACACGGACCTACTTCGCCACTATGGTGCGCGAGAACCTGCCAGTACGCGCGCTTGTCGAATCTGATTTTGTATTTGTGAACGACCGGCTCGCCCGGCACTATGAATTGCCTGCGGTGCCTACAACGGCGTTGCAGCGTGTGAAGCTGCCGCCAGGCAGTCCGCTCGGTGGCATGCTGACACAAGGCGCGATTCTCAAACTCACCGCCAACGGGACTTCCACCTCTCCCGTGCTGCGCGGAGCATGGATCATGGATCGCATCATCGGCGAGCCGCCACCTCCGCCGCCGCCCGGCGTTCCCGCGGTGGAGCCGGACATCCGTGGGGCAAAGACGATTCGCGAACAACTGGCGTTGCACACGAAATCCGCGGCCTGCGCATCCTGCCATGCGAAGTTCGACCCGGTGGGCCTGGCGCTGGAGAACTTTGACATTCTGGGCCGGTGGCGCACACGCTATCGTGGCGTGGCGGAAGGCGACCGCATTAGCGGCATTGACCATACGGGCCATGATTTCTCTTACACGCTAGCCGGCAAAGTGGATCCCAGCGGCACACTCGCCGATGGCCGCACGTTCCGCGACGTGCGCGAACTCAAGGCCCTCATCGCCGCTAACCCGCGCCAACTGGCACGCAATATACTCCAGCAGTTCACCGTATACGCAACCGGCACGCCGGTCCGCTTTTCCGACCGCGCCGAGATCGAGAAACTGCTCGATGCCTGCGCGTCCAATGGTTACCGCATCGGCGATCTGCTGCATGCGCTAATTGAAAGTAGAGTTTTCCTGGGAGGGCAATGATCGCCATGAAAGCGCCTCACATTTCCACATCCTCGTCGCATCTGCCGCGCCGCACGCTGCTGCGGGGAGCAGGGGTGACACTCGCGCTACCGCTGCTCGAATGCATGAAGCCGGTGTTTCTCAAGGCTGCCGCCGAAGAGCAGCCTCCGCGCCGGATGCTGATCATCGCCAATAACATCGGTGTGCTGCCGAAGCATTTCTTTCCCCAGGGCGCGGGCCGCGACTATCAGCCCTCTCCGTATCTTTCGATCCTGGCCGATTACCGCCACGAGTTCACGGTGTTCAGCGGGCTGTCGCATCCCGGTGTCACCGGCGGCCACAGCACCGATAACTGTTTCCTCACGGCAGCCCGCGGCGCATTCAAATCCGGCTTTCGCAACTCCATTTCGCTCGATCAGTTCGCTGCCGAAAAACTCGGCCAGGTGACGCGCTTTCCTACGTTCAACCTCGGCGTCAATATCGACAAAGGCAACCGGAGCCTGTCGTGGACACGAGATGGTGTGCTTCTGCCGGCCGAAGACAACGCGTTGCGGCTCTATGAGCGGATGTTCGTGCAGGGCGACCGCGAATCTGTCGAACGCCAACTACATAAGCTCGAAAGCCGCGGGAGCATTCTGGACACGCTGCTTGATGAGACGAAGCGCTTTCGCGGGAACCTTGGGGGAGAAGACAAAGCACGCCTCGATCAGTACGTAACCTCGGTGAGAGAAGTGGAGGAGCGCCTCGTAACCGCCCGCACGTGGGAGATGCGCCCCAAGCCACAGGCTCCGCAGCCGGCGCCGCCCGAGCTTACAGACAAGAAGCTCTTCTTTGAGAAACTCGACCTGCTTGTGCAGATGTCGCAACTCGCTTTTGAATCCGATTCCACGCGCATCGTCACGCTGATGGCCGATGCTTTCGTCACACCGCCTTATCGACTCAACGGTGAGCAATCGACGACGGAAAGCTGGCACGGCCTTTCGCATCACGGCATGGTGCCCGACAAGGTGCGCCAGTTGGAGGAAACCGACCGCCAGCAGATGGCGATGCTGAAGCGCCTGTACACCAGCCTGATGGCGAAGAAAGAGCACGGACAACGCCTCTTCGATCGCACGATGGTGCTGTATGGAAGCAATATGGGCGATGCGAATATCCACGACAATACGAATCTGCCCATCATCCTTGCCGGCGGTGGATTCAAGCACGGGCAGCATCTTGTCTTCAAGCGCGACAACAATCTGCCGCTGTCGAATCTGTATGTAGCGATGCTGCAGCGGATGGGCGTGGAGACCAATTCCTTCGCCAGCAGCAATGGCACGGTGACCGGCCTCGAGATGGCGTGATTCGCCAGGGCTATTTGTTGAGGTAAACCGAAATGCCAGAGCGCTTGCCGGCAATTTTCTTTGGCCACGGCAATCCGATGAACGCCTTGCAAACCAACGGCTACACCGAAGCCTGGCGGCGGTTCGGGGCGCAGACCCAGAAACCCAAAGCCATCCTCGCCATCTCAGCGCACTGGTATGTGCCGGGAACGTGTGTCACGATCAGCACTTCGCCGAGGACCATTCACGATTTCGGTGGCTTCCCGCCAGAGTTGTTTCAGGTACAGTATCCCGCGCCGGGTGACCCGCAGCTTGCGCGCCGCGTCCAGGAGTTGCTCGCACCGTTGCCCGTCACACTCGACAACACCTGGGGCCTGGATCACGGGACATGGTCCGTGCTGGTGCACGCCTACCCGGACGCCAGTGTCCCAGTTGTGCAACTGAGCATCAACCAAGCCCAGCCCGCCTCCTTCCATTTTGAACTTGGCAAGACTCTTGCGCCCCTGAGAGACGAGGGCATCCTGATCGTTGGCAGCGGGAACCTTGTTCACAACCTGCGCGCCTACGCGTGGGGCCAGCCCATGGCCGAGCCCTATGAGTGGGCAGCGAAGTTCGAGCATGAGGCCAGACAGATGCTGCTGGAGGGCGATTTCGATCCGCTCGTGAACTATGGAAAGCTCGGCAAGGAGGCAATGCTTTCTATACCGACGCCGGACCACTATCTACCGCTCCTCTACGTCATCGGGACTCGCCAACCGGGCGAGGACATTACCTTTCCTGTCGAAGGTGTGGATGGCCGGTCGATCTCAATGCTGTCAGTATGCGTAGGTCAGAAGGAAGCGGGATTGCCACGAACAGCGGTATGAGATGGCAGTCTCGCGAGATGGCGTGATCGCGCGGTTCAGGCGAATCGAAACGAGAAGATGTCCGCGTCGTGTTGCCATATGGCGCCGGCTCCTGACACTGTGAGGTACCAGGTTTCGCGTGCCAACGGCTGACGCGGATGAATCGCCGAAGGTTCGAATATCGCGACGCATCCGCCGTGTTCCGGGTCGCGCACGGAGCGGTACAGGACCAGAGCCACATCCAAATCCCGGGCGATGCTTCCCAGCCGCTGCGTCTCGCTGTAGTCGCCGGGCGACGTCCACCGGTCCGAAGCGCGGACGAGCGGAGGCTCGCGAAGATCCACAGCAATCCCCTTGGCGCCCAATTGGAAGAGGGTTTGCGCCGCGGCGGGAATCCCATCCAGTCCCACACTGTCTTGCACGAAGCGCCAACGCCAATATCCCATCTCCGCGCACGCCGTGCGACGCCCCATTGCCGCGTAGAGCACACCTGGATGGAGCCGCGAGCGGAATCGGGAGCCATGCTCCGAAGGCGGATAGCGAAACGGCGTCGCCAGCAGGTAGTGCAGTTTCCCGGCATCGGGCGGCAGTGGCGGCTTCGATTCTTCGAGAATGCTCTCCAGCAGTTGTTGGCGCGCCGGGTCGTTCTCCACTAGCCGCATGGTGGAAACAACGTGCTGGCCTTCCACGGCTCGCCACGCCCGCAGCGCTGTCTGCCTGCGTGCCGCGGCCACCGTGCGCCGCAACCGGGCGTGCTCCGGCGATTCTTTAGATGGGTGCGCGCGAGGCATCGAGGTATTGCACCACCCGAACGAACGATTCTATTTCGCCCAGCAGTGAAGCCGGCTCCGCGCCGAGCACCCGGTTATGGTTTCGCAGCCATTGCCGCGAAAGCTCGTCGCGGCCCCCTGTAATGGAGTCGAGTGAGCGGAACAGCCGCACGAACAGAGCCGCGAACTGCCATTCCTTCCGTTCCGGATGGAGAAGATAACTCCCCGCCGCCATGCGGGAAACCGTGGCTTCGCTCAATCCGAGTATGGGAGCGAGTTCTCGCTGAGGCACGTCCAGCAATTGCGCCGCCTTGACGGTGGCTGCGGTAAGGGTGCGTTGCGCCTCCTCTTGCCGGGTATGGGGAGCCGGTTGTCGAGGGAGCGAGATCCGCTGAGCCATGGTGATTTCTCTGGAAATAATTATGGCAGAAAATTCCCAGCCGCGCGGCTATTTCGTAGCTTTGTAGACGGTGCGATAGGCAGTAGGGAGAAAGCCTGCCGCGGCTCCCGCGCCAGCGCCGATGGCCACACCCGGCCCGATATACTTGCCGCCGTGCCCTTCATTGGCGCAGCCGGGGCAAACGCCAAACCCGATGCCAATGCCTGCCGCGGCACCGATGGCAACGCCAAGCAGCCCATTCCGCATGCGACGTGAAGAATCCGCTACTTTGACCCGTTTCACTTCGCTGCGTGGAATACTCACTTCACCCGCGGTCCCGCGGAGGACGATGGCTTCCTCATTGGCGCTGACGAAGGTTCCTTTCACCGCGTCCGATTTCCGGGTCACGTTCGTTTTGCTGTTTGGGGGAATCTGTCGGACGGAATCCCAACCGGCGGCGGAGGCAGCAGCAGCGACGGAGAGCAGGAATAGTATCTTGAGCATCATCATATTGGCGATCTCTATATTATGGCTTCGCCGGAAGCGATCTCTTTCGTGGGGGCTTCAGCCGGTGCCGGAATAGTCGCTATCATGAGGATGGAATTGGTCTAAGGAAGTCCGTATGGGCGATTCATCCGAACGCAGGAGGGAAGAGGAGGAGCATCGTCAGATCGCTGCCGCACTCGCTGCCGCGCGTGAGGAAGAGTCCCGGCGCATCGCGCGCGAACTTCATGACGACGTGACACAACGTCTTGCCGCTCTCTCCGCGGAACTCTCCCGAGCAACACAGGACGCGCCGGTCCCGCTGCAGGACACGTTACGAGTGTTGCAGGACCGGATCGCGGACATTTCCGAAACAATTCGACGTCTGTCGCATCGAGTGCATCCATCGATCCTGGATGACTTGGGTCTCGAGTCCGCGCTGGAGAGTCTCTGTTGGGAGTTCGAGAATCAGTGTGGGATGTCCGCCACGCTGAAAGCTGATCTACTCCCGGGTGATGTTTCGCGGCAGAATGCTTACTGTCTCTACCACGTGGCAGAGGAGTGCCTGCACAACATCATGAAGCACGCCAAGGCGGACACAGTGACTCTTGTCCTCTCAGCGGATCCAGACACGCTGCACCTGCAAGTGATCGACTCCGGGACGGGGTTCGACACGCAGAGAGCCCAACCGGGATTAGGGATACACAGCATGCGCGAGCGTGTTCGACTCGGCAGAGGAACATTCGCGATTGTTTCGGAACCGGGTGAAGGCACCAGAGTGGAAGTGAGCTTGCCGATTGGGACAGAGTAGCCGGCGGAGAGCCGAGCTAGCGGTTGACAGGCAACCCTTCCTGAATGGCGTACCTGATCAGGTCGGCATTCGTACTCAAGCTCAGTTTTCGCATGATGTTGTACTTGTGGAATTCGACTGTACGGACGGAGATGCCTTCCATCGCGGCGATTTCCTTGCCTGCTTTTCCCTCGGCGATCAGTTGAAGGATTTCACGTTCTCTGACGGACAGGGGGCTCGCATTTTCCTTTCCTGACTTCGCCAGATCGCGTGGAGCAAACCCCTGGGGCAAGAATGTCTTGCCGCGCACCACCGTGCGTATGGCAGCGGGCAACTCTTCGGCTTTCGTTTTCAGCACGAACCCTTGTGCACCGACACGGAAAGCAGCCCGGACATACGCTGGGGTTTCATGACCGCTGAGGATGATCACAGGACAATCGGGAAGTTCCTTGTGTAGCCGCTCGGTCGCCTCAAGGCCGGTGAGCACGGGCATCGCGATGTCGGCGATGATCACATCCGGGAGCAACTCATGGGCCATCTTTAGAAGCTCAATTCCATTCCTTGCCACACCGACCAGTTCAAAATCACGGGCAAGCAATGAATGAACGCCTTCCGCAACCACCGTATGATCATCTGCGAGCAGTACACGTGGACGCCAGGATTGTGGCAACCCGTTCATTAGAGTATCCTGTCGTCCTCAGTTTACCTCAGCAGTACATCCATGGAACCCTCACTTACGGGCACTGGATTTCAGAAGAATCCGCACGCCCTCTTTCGTTTGTAAAATAGGGGTGCGGCGATTGCTGCCGCCCACGTCAGGAAAAGAGTCATGACGTGGAGTTACAGCCGAGGCCGGTGGTCGTGATGAATCATCCATCAAACCCGGTCCATGGTGAGAGGCGCAACATCCACCTCTTCGAGACCATAGGCTGCATTCCCGCGCTCACTGAGATCTTGGACGCCGCCATGGAACTGACAGGCGCAGGTTATGGCAACATCCAACTGCTTGATCCCGCGAGCGACAACCTGAGGATGGTGGTTGCGAAGGGAGTAGAGGAAGACACAGCCAAGGAGGTTCCGAGCAAGGCAAGTGCGCGGGCCGTGCATTCGGCACCTATGGAAAGCCCTTCGGGAAAAGTGTTGGGAACGATGTGTATTCATCACGGAAAGCCACAACTGGCCGACACCCGCACACTTCGACTATTCGAAATGTTTGCCCATCTGGCAGCGGAGATCGTTGAACTTGGGCCAATACCCCTCAGCGCCGTTACCTGGTTGTGCCAGCCGGCGGGACTTCACGTGAAGGCGCAACCGTCATGGATCGCCTTCAGCGGCCAGACGGCGGAGGAGATATTGGGAGCAGTGTGGCTCAAGGCAGTACACGTTGCCGACGCGGGCCAGGCAACCGCTTTGTGGAATGAAGCGGTGGCAACAGGAAAGCCCTTCCAGAGCGAACTTCGCATTCTTCGCCGCGACGGGCAGTGGCGATGGATGAGTGTGTCCGCGGTACCGGTATCCAACATTCACGGGGAGATTGTGGAGTGGCTGGGAGTCAATCTTGACATCACCGAGCGCAGAACGGAAAAGGAGCAGTTGCGGTCATTCGTCGGCCGGGCTCCTGTGGCCGTTGCGATGTTCGATGGGGCAATGTGTTATCTCGCGGCGAGCAAGCGATGGGAGGATGAATTCGGCCTCACCGAACGGGCCTACATCGGTCAATGCCACCATGATCTTGTCCCCGATCGTTCCGGAAACTGGCAGTTGGTTCACGCCGGTGCGCTTGCCGGCGGCGTCCTGCGCATCGACGACAGGCACTTCAGGACCGATGGATCGGAGCGTTGGATTCGTTGTGAAGCCCAGCCCTGGCTGGCCGCCCCCGGCGCCGTGGGTGGGACCGTAATTTTCGCGGAGGATATTACGGCGGACAAACTAGCCGACGCTGTGCGCCGGAGCGAAGATTTGATTCGCCGCACACTGAACGCGCTGCCTGCACACGTTGCCGTTCTTGATTGTCAAGGGCGGATTCTGACGACGAATCAAGCCTGGGACGAGTTCGCTGCGCGGAACGGCGCTCCGGCCCACCCATCCGTATCGGCCGGCGCCAACTACCTAGCAGTGTGCCGCGACGCGATTGCGGCGGGGGATCATTCCGCCGAACAAGCGTTGCGAGGTATAGAGAATGTCCTTTCCGGGCGGAGTACGCAGTTCACGATGGAGTATTCCTGCCACTGTCCACGGGAACAGCGTTGGTTTCAAATGACGGTGGTACCGATGGACGCGACGCGCGAGGGCAGTGCCGTGGTGACACATCTCAACATCACGGAGCGTAAGCGCGCGGAGATTGCGCTGCGGGACACCGAGGCGCGGCTCAGCCATTCGTTGGAGATATCACCGGCCGGCATTCTCCTGGTGGACGCCGAGGGAAAGATACGCATGGTGAACTCCGAGCTCAGCCGGCTCTCCGGTCACGCGGCAGCGGAACTCATCGGCCAGCCGATCGAAACGCTTGTTCCTGATGAACTCCAGTCACGACACGCGAGATTGCGCACGGAGTACATGAAAGAGCCGATGGTGTGCCGCATTGGGTCCGCCGCCAACCTGTCGCTTCGCCGAAAGGACGGATCCCTGATTCCAGTTGAAATCGCTCTCAGTCCCAATGCGGTGTTCGAGGATGGAGTGCAAGTGACGGCCATCATTACCGACATCAGTGAGCGTGTGGCAGCGGAGCAGTCCCTGCGTGAACGAGACGATCTACTGCGGACCAGTGAAGAGCGGTATCGTAATCTGGCCGAGCAGGTCGCGGATGGCATTTTCATTGCGGATTCGCAAGGACATTACCTGGACGCCAACCACGCCGCTTGCCAGATGTTCGGCTACACATTGGAAGAGCTGCGAACCAGGCAATTCGAGGATCTTCTGGCGCCCATGGAGCACCGCAGAATCGCGGAGCACCTGCTGCGGCTGCGCGACCAGGAGATTGTCCGGACAGAGTGGCGGTTCCGGCGGAAGGACGGCTCGATCTTTGTGGGGGAGGTGAGTGGCCGCCGGCTTCCGGATGGGCGTTACTTCGGTGCGATGCGAGACGTTACGGAGCGCAAGCTGGCGCAGGAGCGATTGCGAGAGAGCGAAGAGCGGCTGAGGCTGGCTGTGGAGTCCGCTCAAATCGGTTTGGTGGACTGGGACTTAATCACCGGCAAGGTCTACTTCTCCTCAAAATGGAAACAGCAGATCGGCTATCGGGACGAGGAGATTGGCGACAGCATCGACGAGTGGCAAAGCAGGCTTCACCCGGAAGACCGCGAGACGACCACGGAGAAAGTCCGTGTTTTTGCGGAAGGCCCGCCTGGCCCTCTGCGGGCAGAGTACCGGCTCCGGCACAAGGACGGAAGCTACCGGTGGATGTACGCGCTGGTGGACTCACTCCGAAATACGGACGGTAAGGCGGTGAGGATCCTCGGCTGCCATATCGACGTGACTGAGCGGAAACGTGTCGAGGAGGCGCTTCGAGAGAGTGAAGAACGCCTGAGGCTTGCCGTAAGTTCAGGGAACATTGGTCTGTGGGATTGGGATCTGGTAACCAACAAGGTGCGCCGCACACCGGAATGGAAGCGCCAGATCGGCTACGAGGATGAGGAACTCGGTGACGAGTTCGACGATTGGACAATCCGCGTGCACCCGGAGGACATAGAACCCACCATGCAGGCGCTACGGAACTATCTGAGCCATGCGACGGACCATTACAGGTGGGAGTACCGCCTGCGTCACAAAGACGGTAGTTACCGGCACGTTTACATGATGGGGGGTGTGTACAACGATCAGGCAGGGAAGCCCGTCCGGATGCTCGGGTGTGACATCGACATTACGGACAGGAAGAAAGCAGAGGAAGCGCTGCGAGAGGAAGACAAGCGCAAGGACGAGTTTCTTGCGCTGCTTGGACATGAACTGCGCAACCCGCTCGCAGCGATTTCGACGGCTCAGCACTTGTTGGCAACCGGTGTCCCCGCGGAACGCCGGGAAGAACTCATCGATCTGATCGGACGGCAGAGCGGGATCTTGCGCAGACTGGTGGACGAACTGCTTGACCTGTCGCGCATCACGCAAGGAAAGATCGATCTGAGAAGAGAGCGCGTCGACCTGGCGGACCTGCTGCAGGAAGCGAGTGCAGCAACTCGTTCGAGCTTCGCCAGCCGCGGACAGGAGTTGCTGGTGCGCCTGCCGGCGGGTTACGTTCAGTTCCTGGCAGATCCGGTGCGCCTGGAGCAAGTGGTGACGAATCTGCTGAGCAACGCATCCAAATACACGCAGCGGGGTGGAACCATTGAGCTATCGGGAACTCGCGAGGGCTCTGAGGTGGTCATCTGTTGCAAGGACAATGGCCAAGGCATTCAAGCCAGGAATCTGGAGAGGATTTTCGAACCGTTTACGAGAGGGCGCGAGACTGTGCTTGGCTACGGGGAACCGAGTCTGGGAATTGGCCTGGCCTTGGTGAAGCGACTGGTGGAACTGCATGGGGGTACGGTTCACGCAGAGAGCGCCGGACCCGGAAATGGCAGCGAGTTCACGGTACGGTTGCCACTGTTGGAGCCACAGGTGGAGACAAAAGAGAACGGAGACACCGCGTCGAGTGGACGCAGACTGTCGATCGTACTGGTAGAAGATAATGTCGACGTCGCCCAAACCATGGCCACGGCGCTCGAACAAACCGGGCACGAGGTTACGGTGTTTGGGGACGGACCTTCGGCCTTGTCCGGTTTGGCCAGTGCACGGCCAGATGCGATTCTTGTCGACATCGGCCTACCCGGAATGAACGGCTATGAACTGGCCGAAAGACTGAACCAGCAAGCCAACCTGCGTCAGGCGGTATTCGTGGCACTGTCGGGGCATGCAGGGCGAGAGCCTGCGGAAAAGGCGGGTTTTGCAAAATACTTCGTGAAGCCCGTTGCCATTGATGAACTGACGAGTTTCCTCGCGGCACGGGCATGCCCTGGCAACAGCGAGTCAGGACTGCGGGTGCTGCTGGTGGAAGATAATGCGGAACTGGCCGAAGTGACGGCGGAGATGCTGCGTCAGGAGCAGCTTGTCGTGAGAATGGCTCAGTCGGGACAAGAAGCATTGGAGATTGCCGCGCGCTTTCGTCCCGATTTGGCCCTCTGCGACTGGCACCTACCCGACATGCCGGGATGGGACGTGGTGCAGAGGATCCGCAGCAATCCGGCAACGCGGGGCGCGTATGTCGTGATTCTCAGCGGCCAACGCCGTGCCGACCTTGCTGCGTTGGAGCGGCGGGCGAAAGAGATGGGGATCGATCAGATCATTTCCAAACCTCTGCTGCCAAATGCGATTCGAGACATGGTGCGGAAAGCAGGGGTTGCGCGGCGGGTGGAGGAACGGCAGTCATCCGCGGAAACCCGCTAGACACTAAGATCGTGAGCAGTGTTTTCAGCTGGCAAATTTACGTGACTGTGTTTAGTACCATTCCTAGGTAATTTCCCAGTATCCAGGAGCAGAGATCGGTCCTACCTTGTAATTGGAAGTTGTCACGTAACCGCGGGCACTCCGCGATGAGACGCCGAGCGCCAATGGTTTCTGAGGCCTTGTGACCCATTGAGCAGTCTTCGTTTAGACTAGAGTCCGGTGGGTCAAAAACGGCGGCAGCTTGTCAGGAGGGAAATCACATGACGATGCCTCCTCCTCCCGACGACCGACGGCCAGGTCAATTGGAGTGGTACGCCATCCGGATCCGCAGCAAGTTCGCGCAAGCAATTGCGTCGACACTGGAAGGCAAGGGGTACGAGGTGTTCCTTCCCCTCTACACTTCACACAAGAAATGGTCTGACCGGATCAAGGTGAAAGTGCTGCCGCTCTTTCCCGGTTATCTCTTTTGCCGCTTTGATGCCGGCAGCCGCCTGTTGCCCATTCTGACGACTCCCGGCGTAATTCACATCGTGAGCGCGGGCAGACAGCCGTGTCCGGTAAGCGAGGACGAGATTCACGCGGTTCAACGCATTATCGACAGCGGACTGGCGGCATTGCCTTGGCCGTACCTGAAAACGGGAACGACGGTTCGCATTGACAAAGGCCCGCTCGCCGGACTTCGCGGGCTTGTGCGTACTGTTCCGAAGGGCTTCCGACTAGTGGTTTCCGTACCGCTTCTGCAGCGGTCGGTTGCGGTGGAGCTGGATCGAGACTGGGTGGTTCCTGTTTTGGATCAAATCGCCTGACGCGTGCCGGATTCCGGTTTTCACGCCGGGCAGGAAAGCGGGTACTGGTGTGATCTACTCTCATCTCGTTCTCCTCGTTTTTTCGCTGCAGCTGTTCGCCGATGGCACCGCTCCGGCAGCGTACGTTCTTGGTCCAGACGATCAGGTTCGCATCTGGGCTCTGGGATTGGAGCCGGAGTTCGACAAGCCGCTGCGGATTGACTCGAATGGCCAGTTGGACCTGCCGTTAATCGGGTCGATTGCGGCCGGCGGGTTGACAGTGGATCAACTTCGCACACAAGTTTCGAAGCGGCTGGAAGCACAGGTGCGTCATCCAGTGGTGTCCATCAGCGTGGTGGAATTCGGTAGTCAGCCGGTTTCCATACTCGGTGCCGTGAACAATCCTGGGGTGCACCAGTTACGAGGACGCCGAAGTCTTGCCGAAGTGATTTCGCTGGCGGGCGGTCTTCGCACGGATGCAGGATACGTGATCAAGATCAGCCGTGAAATCCGGCAGAACGCGGTTCCGGTGCCATCGGCGAAGCTCGATGCGACGGGCCAGTACAGTGTCGCTGAGATCCGCGTGAACCAGATTCTTGAAGCCACGAATCCAGAGCAGAACATTCTGATTCGTCCGCACGATGTGATCACGGTGCCGCCCGCCGAGATGGTCTACGTGCTAGGTGCTGTGAGAAAGCCTGGCGGCTTCCCACTCCGGGAGCGAGAGTCCATCTCCGTACTTCATGCTCTCTCGTTGGCCGAGGGCTTCGGGCCGACACCCGCGCCGCAAGACACCGTGATCCTGAGGAAGACCGAAGGCGCCACCGATCGCCGGCAGATCGCGCTCGACTTGAAGAAAATTCTCGCCGGGCGCTCTCCCGATGTCCTTTTGCAGGCCGAGGACGTTCTTCTAGTGCCCACCAGCACAGGGAAAAGAGTGGCGGCGCGGACGCTGGAGGCAATTGTACAGGCCGGCACAGGTATCGTGATTTGGCGCCGCTAGTCAGCCCTACGGAGTTTGCCATGCATACAGATCTCATCCCGTCTCCTCCCCTCCCCGTTCCAGAACAGTGGAAGCCTGCGCGCGAGATCAATCTCGTACCCGACACCTGGCAGGAATCCTCAGCGACAATCGGCGAGACTGCCAGACTGATGCTGCGCCACAAGTTCCGGTTCCTGGCTATTGTTGTGGGCGGCATGCTCATGGGGCAAGCAGTGAACATGCTGCAGACGCCCATGTACCGGTCCGAATCTACCATCGAAGTGCAGGGAATCAATGAGAACTACCTGAACTTGCGTGATGTCGACCCGGTTGCACCGTTGTCCCCACAAACGATGGACAGCTACATCCAGACGCAGGTGGAGATTCTGCGGAATCCGGCTCTACTGGAACCAGTTGTGGTGAGGCTTCACCTCGCCGGGCGCGAAGAGTTCCGGCCGAGCCCGAATTGGATCGCCCGCGCGGCCTCCATGGCGGATGTTGCGCTGCCGGGTGCGCTGAGTGCGAACGCGACCACGCTGGACAAGGTTTTGGATAACCTCCGAGTCTATCAACTGCGGCAGAGCCGGCTCATTCGCGTAAGCTTCGACTCCGAAGATCCGAAACTCGCCGCCGGCGTGTTGAACGCACTGCTGCAAGAGTATGCCAAGCAGACCTTCGAAGCGCGCTGGCAGACAAGTCTGCAAACGCGAGATCTGCTTACCAGCCAACTGGAAGATCTTCGAAGCCGCCTGGAGCGGTCCGAATACGAACTTCAGCGGTATGCCAGCGCCAACGGACTGCTGTTCTCGACAGGCAAAGAGAGCATTGGGGAAGATCGTCTCCGCCAAATACAAGCGGAGTTGTTCCGTGCCCAATCGAATCGCATCCAGAAGGAGGCGCTGGTTCAGGCAGCGGCCAGTGCCCCTGCTGGATCTCTACCCTCCGTGCTGGACAATGGCGGTCTTCGTGCGTATCAGAACAAGCTCGGCGACCTGAAGCGCGAACTGGCCGATCTCAGTTCGTTTTATCAGCCGGAGAGCTACAAAGTATCCCGGGTTCAAGCACAGATCGACCAAGTGGAAGCATCGATTCAAACCGAAGTGGCGGACGTTCGCAATCGTATCAAGCGTGAGCATGAAGTGGCTGTGGCACAGGAGCGGCAACTGGCTGAGGCCTACAGGACACAGGCGCATGTATTGAGTGAACAGTCCAGCAAGGCTGTCCGCTACAACGTCCTTTTGCGCGAAGTGGAGACGAACCGGCTGCTCTACGACGGCATGCTGCAGAAGGTGAAGGATGCGCGGATCGCTTCCGCCATTCGTGCCAGCAATGTCCGCCCGATCGGTCCTGTGCAGCCCCCTGCTTTGCCCTATCGCCCCAACGTGCCGCTCAATCTCGCTGTCGGACTCGGACTTGGCCTGACTCTCGCCGCGGGGAGCGTGCTGCTGCAACGGCGTTCCGATTTGCCAGTGAGCGCACCTGGCGAGATGTTCCTCAGCATGAATCTGCCCGAACTGGGCGCCATCCCGCGGATGAACGTCTCCCGCGTAACGTCGAGTCTTCCCACATTGCTGGGGAGCCGGCCAGCGCGGACCAAGGTGGAACTGGTGACCCTTGACCACAAGCTTTCCGACGTATCCGAATCCTTCCGCAACACGCTTGCGTCCATCGTTCTGCCGGGAGCGGAAACATCGCCGAAGGTGCTGGTGGTGACGAGCGCCAACGCTCGCGAGGGGAAGACAACGGTGGCCAGTAATCTCGGCGTAGCACTCGCCGATATCGGAAGAAACGTTCTACTGGTTGACGCCGATATCCGCAATCCGCAACTGCAGAATGTATTCGGAATCCCAAACACTTGGGGTCTGAGCGATCTGCTGCGCGATCCCTCCGCAGTCTCTCGCCTGCCGCGGGAAGGGCTTTCCAAGTGTACAAGCGTTCCGCGGCTCTGGATCCTGACAAGCGGACCTCCCGCGAAGGACTGGCATGAGTTGCTGCACTCCAGGGCGCTGGCGCTACTGTTGCGGCAGATGCGCGATCAATTCGATCACATTCTGCTGGATGCTCCACCGTCGCTGCTGTACTCCGATGCGAGGGTGCTGGGACGCCACTCCGATGGAGTCATCCTCGTTGTGCGCGCCAACCATACGTCGCGCGGCGCAGTGCATGCGGTGATCCGCCGGCTCCGCGCCGATGGCCTGCCTCTGAAGGGGGCAATTCTCAACGACTGGAATCCGCAGACGCAAGGTGATGCCTACGGTTACGACGAATTGCGGAAATACAGCAAACATTATGAGCAGTCGGTTCTTTAGCACCACAGGTTGTGGCGAAGTTGGTTCTCCGTCACGGGTACGCGTGGAAGCAGCGTCGCTCGAAGCGGGGGTAAGTTGGGCGTTGCTCGGCAATGTCATTTTCGCGGCATCGCAATGGGGGATTATTGTGGCTCTTGCCAAACTGGGCGGCACGGTGAGTGTCGGGCAGTTTTCGCTGGGACTGGCGATCGCTACCCCCATCCTGACCTTTACCAATCTGCAACTGCGCGCGATACAGGCGACGGACGCCGAAGGGAAGCACAGCTTCGCCGAGTATTTTCAGCTACGCCGCACCACGACAACACTGGCCCTGGTGGCGATCGCAGTCGTGCTGCTAAGCACCAGTTACCGCGGCGCCACAGTGTGGGTCGTGCTGTGTGTGGCCATCGCCAAAGCCATTGATTCGTTCAGTGACGTCCACTATGGGTTATTTCAGAAGCAGGAGCGCTTCCGGACCATCGCCACATCGCTGGTGCTCCGCGGAGGCGCCGGGACGTTGTCGCTGGCCGTGGTCCTCTACTTGACCGGGAACTGCGCTTTGGCCGTGATGACACTTGCCGCTGCGTGGCTGGGTGTGCTGCTGCTTCACGACAGCCGTTGGCGAGGGATCGACGAAACGAGAACTGTCTCGCCGTGCGCGTTCTGGTCATTCCAGCCAAGCCAGTTTGCGTTTCTGCGATCGGCGTTGCCGCTGGGCTTTGCCAGCGCACTGATGTCGCTACAAGCGAGCGTTCCCCGTTACTTTGTGCAGTGGCGGGATGGCGAAGCCACTCTGGGAATTTTTTCCGCGATCGCGTATTTGGGAACGCTGCTGACGGTGTTCATCGATGCACTGGGTGCGGCCGCCATGCCACGGCTGTCGCGGTACTTTGCCAATGGGCAGTTCGCACTTTATCGCAGGCTTACCGCCAAACTGGTTGCGGCGGGGGCTTTGGCGGGAATTGGCGGCGTGGCCGCCGCGGCGCTGCTCGGCGACTTGGTGCTGCGAGTTGCCTATGGCGCCGAATACGTTCCGCACCGAGGCCTGTTCGTTTGGCTGATGACTGCGACAGGCGCGGCTTGTATCGGAACGCTGCTCAATTGCGCGCTCACGGCCGCAGGCCGGCTCCGCATCCAGGTGCCGACGTTCCTTGCCGCGCTGGCGGTGACGGCAAGCTGCTGCACCATTCTCATTCCGCGTGCCGGCATGCAAGGTGCGGCGTGGTCCATGTTGATGGCTGCCGCCATCCATGCTTCTTTGACCGCAGCGATCGTCCTGCGCGCTTCAGATCCAAGCCCGGAGTTCGCGAGACAAAGCCAATGACTGCTGTATCGCCTGCCATCCCGGACTGGAGCACATACACCCACTCTTCGGGGGTACTTCGACCCACGGTGCTTGATTTGATGTTGTGGGCTTTTATCGCACTGTTACCGTGCCAACTGGAGATCGTGGTGGATCTTCGCCTGGCGCCCTCCGATCTGTTTCTGCTGCTTGCTTTGCTGCTGGGCGGGCCGTCCCTCCGATTCATCCGCCACGCATGGAGCTTGTGGCATTTCGCTATTCCCGCGGTCATCTTGGGTGGCGCCTTCCTTGCGGCCGTAGATCGTGGAGAGTTGAGCCGCTACATCGTGGTCAACAAATGTCTCGGTATAGGCGTGCTGGTTCTTTTCTACATGCTGGTCACCACCGCGGCAGCGTCGTGGCAACAGATCCGGATGATGTTGCGGATTCTGGTGGCAAGCGTCGTTGTACTCAACGTGGCCGCGATGCTGGCGTATCTTTCCGGGCGCGTGTACGGCGTTCACTTCCCATGGCTCAACAGCAACCCTTACCGGCTGTGCGGAATGTTGGTGGATGCCAACGGTTACGGAGGATTGCTGCTGATCGCCTTTCTGTGCAACGAGGTTGTTGCAGCGGGAGGGAAACCGCTGTTGGGGAGCGTGTTTACCAAGTTTGCGAGCACCACGTTACTGCTGGGTATTGTGCTGACGTTTTCACGGTCGACGTGGCTGGCCCTGGCAACAGTATCTGCCGCCTCGTTGCTCGTACACCCTCGGGTGGCGCTTCGAATTGCCATGTATGGAGTATTGGCGCTGTCGATCGTGCCGTTCCTCGGTTCCAACGCGCTCGGGTACGCCAGAGATATGGCCAGCCGCCCCGGTCAAGTGACGCAGCGTTTTGACATTATCTTTGACGCCTTCCACTATTTTTCCAGACAGCCCTTCTTCGGAATGGGGCTGGGAGGCTTTTTGGATCGGGAAGATGTCATTGTTCACAACACCGCGCTTTGGTTTCTCGCGGAATTCGGTGTGATCGGCCTTTTTGTCCTGACGGGGTTCCTGTTCTGGTTCTTTTGGAAAGGCGCGGTTGCTTACCGCCTCGCACCGGAGCAAGAGAAGCCCGTTCTGATGGCGCTTCTGCTGGGTCACCTGGCGGTGTGCGCCCTGTCTCTTGGAATCGAAGCATTCTATATGCGTCCCTGGTGGCTCATCTTCGCCTTAATAGCGTCCGCTTACAGCATTGTTGTGCAGCCAAACGGAGGATTGCCCCATGCCCGCGATTAGTTCTTCCCCTATGACTATCCTGCGCACCGCGGCAGGTTCGGCGCCGAGCGTTTCGCAAATCCAGCGCTTCCAGCAGAAAGGCCTACGCGTCGTAGCCGTGGACTCCGATCCGCTTTCCGTCGGCTGTGTCTTCGCCGACGCCTCTTACCAAGTTCCGGTGGCGAGTTCCCCGGATTACGTGGACGAACTCCTGCATATCTGCAGCCGGGAGCACATTGACTGGGTACTGCCCAACCTCGATGAAGAACTCGTCCTGCTCTCGAAGAATCGACAGCGCTTTCAAGAGATTGGAACGCGCCTGATGCTTTCCGCTACCAATGTTGTTGGAATCTGCACCGATAAGCTGAGGACAAGCGCTTTCTTTCACGACAGTGGTATCCCCGGCCCACGCACTTGGAATGGCTCAGCGCTTCCGCCGCTTACGGAACTGGGCAGTTTTCCGAAAATCGTGAAGCCGCGTTTCGGGCGGGGCAGCACTGGCGTTCACGTGGTGCACAGCACTGAGGAGTTGCTCTTTCATCTGCAACGTTCGACCGCACCTGTCGTACAGGATGTCGCAGCAGGTGTCGAGTTCACCGTGGATGCCCTGGCCGACTTTGACGGCACTCTCCAGATCGTATCTCCCCGCCGCCGTCTGGCAACCGATTCCGGGATCTCATCGAAGGGCTGCTGCACATGGAATCCGCTCATTGTCGAGTGGGTGGCCAGGATCGTTCGCACGCTCCCGATTATTGGACCAGCGAATATACAGTGCTTCGTCAGCGCCGCCGGGGAAATTGCGTTCACGGAAATCAACGCCAGAATCGCCGGCTCCTGCATCCTGACCGAGGCGGCCGGTGTGCCGTACTTCGATGGAATCATCGCGATGTTGCGCGGTGTCACTCCACCGCAGTTCCTGGAACCAGCAGCCGAGCGCGTCATGCTCCGCTACTGGAGCGAAGTTTACCTCACTCCTCAACAGGCTTCGGAACTGGCACGGAAATCACATGTGGCAGGCTGTTGGGTTTGATCTCGACAACACGTTGTACGACCAGGGCCAGCATCTGCGCTCGTTCTTTCACGCGGCAAGCCGGCGGCTGAGCGTAGAAGCGCACACGGATCCCGGCCAGGTGGAGGAGTGCTTTCTCGCTACGTGGCAAAGGCGCACAATGGCTTATCCCTTCCTGTTCGATGACGTGCTGCACGCACTGGGCGTGTGGCGGCGGGATCGCGTGCTCGACCTGATCCTGCAGTATCGAGCGCACCGTTGCCCGCTTCTGTGCTACCCCGGCGTACCTTCTTTGCTGGAAAACCTGGCCCGGCAGTATGCGCTGTTTCTCATCACGGATGGGCATCGAGCGTTGCAGGAATTCAAAGTCGATCAGTTGTGTCTGCGCCGTTTCTTCCGGGTTGCCGTGTTCACGGATGACCTTGGACCCAACGGCCAGAAGCCGGCCCCCCAAGCATTCCTGGACGCTGCCTCACGGCTTGGTTTGCCGCCGGCATCCTGCCTGTTTGTGGGGGACGATCCGGATCGCGATATCACCGGCGCCTATCTTGCCGGTATGTGCGCCGTCCGTGTCCGCACGGGGCCCTACTGGCGGAATTCCTGCCTGGTGGGCCCGGACTTCACCATTAGCGACGTCCCGGCTCTAGCCGGGATTCTAAGAGACCGCTGCACAGAACATTCTGACCCCGAATCCGCTGGAGGTATGTATGGAGCAGATCCGAGTCCTGCACGTCATTGGGAACTCAAAATTCGGAGGGGCGTCGGACATCATTCTTGAGCTGTGCCGCATGGCGAAGCGGCATGGATTCGAGGTGGATGTGCTGGCAACCGACCCTAACTTCGGAGAGGCGGTGCAGAATGCCGGCATTGGCTTGGTTGCGCTTGAGGGAATCAATAGGGAGATTCGTCCGTGGAAGGATTTGGCCGCGCTGTTCCGGTTGTGGAGGTATCTTTGCAAGAACAGCTACACCATTGTTCATACGCACACCTCGAAGGGCGGATTTATAGGCCGCTTGGCAGCGAGGATGGCAGGTGTGCCTGTCATCCTTCATACGGCACACGGCTTCGCCATCCATGAAGCATCGCCGATTTACCAAAAGCTCAGCTATGCCTTGCTGGAGCGGATTGCCGCAGCTTGCTGCGATGCAGTGGTCTATGTCAGCCGGTTCCACCGCGCCTGGGGCGCTCGACTTCACCTCGCTCCATTTCAGAAAATGCAAGCGATTCCCAACGGGATCCGCCCGCAGCGTCTGGAGCCAACACTGACAGCTAGTGCCGTCCGGCGCTCGCTGGAGCTGCCACCGGAGACGCTGCTCCTGTTCTGTCCCAGCAGGCTGGCGCCACAGAAGGGAATCGAACATCTCTTACGGGCGGTGGATTTATTGAAAGGCACGATGACCCATCCCTTCCATTTGTTCATCGCCGGGGATGGGCCGGCTCGAGGCAAGTATGAAGAACTCGCGCGGCACCTGGGACTTTCTTCGTACGTCACATTTCTCGGTTTCCGCAATGACATCCCCAACCTCCTGGCTGCCGCCGACATCGCCGTTCTGCCGAGCATTCGCGAGGGCATGTCGCTGGCGTTACTCGAAGCAATGGCTGCATCGAAGCCCATCGTAGCGACTGCCATCGGAAGCAATCGCGAAGTGCAGGGCGCACTGCTGGTCGAGCCCGCAAGCCCATCCGAACTCGCTGATGCGATCACTCGCCTTGCCGAGGATCATGAACTCGCCAGTCGCCTGGGGGCCTATGCGGGCGCTGTCTTGCGCAACAGATATACCGAGCGGCGCATGATTGACGACTATTGGCATGCCTACTGCGATCTGCTCTCACGCAAGCGCATTGTTGTTCCACCCATTCGAACAGCGGGCCTGGAAGAAGATCGAGAAGAGCCCGCCGGGATCGCGAGTGTGTCATGAAGTCTGATGTAGTACTCATCGCCGCGCGCCGGCGGGGCGCCGTTCTCCTGGAGACGCTGCTCAAGGAAGATATTCCGATTCGTGGTTGCATATTCATGCAGGATGACCCTCATGAGGAGCCATGGGCCGACCGGCTCTGCGCTATCGCCGACCGTTTTGAAATCGACAGTGTTGTGGGGCGTTCGTTGCGCAATGGTGAGCCCGCCCGGAAGCTCCATGCCTGGCAACCGAAGATTGTCGTGGCCGAGAACTGGCGCACGATCGTTCCGCATGACGTCTACGAAGCGATTCCACACTTCGTGATTTTTCACGAGGCGTTGCTTCCCAAATACCGTGGATTCGCGCCACTCTCGTGGCCGATCATCAACGGCGAGTCTTTAACGGGCGTCACGCTGTTCTACGTGAGTGAGGAAGTGGATGCGGGCGACATCATCGCCCAGCGATCGATCCCGATCGACCCGGATGACACGGTCAACGAACTCTACGACAAGACGATCCCGGTGTACTGCGACATGTTGGCGGAAGCCTTACCTCTGCTGGACAACGGCGGAGCCCCGCGGCGCCCACAGGATCACGCACAGGCCACTTATACGTGTGTGCGGACCCCCTCTGACGGACGGATTGATTGGACTCAGCCGACGGCGGCCATTTACAACCTGATCCGGGCCCTCACGCCGCCAATGATGCCCGGCGCCTGGACTAATTTGGCCGGCGACGCCTTGATGATTCGTTCGGCGAGCATTCTGCCCGTGACACCCGACTACGTGGGGCGAGTTCCCGGCCGTGTGGTGCGGATTCTGGACGGGCCGGTATGGGTGCTTACCGGTGACGGAGTGATTCAGCTCAACGTTGTTTCGGCGATGACCCGGGATGCGGAACCAAGTCCCGCGGCGGCGTTGCTCCGCAGTCTGAAGACAAAGCTCGGAGATTGAATCGATGTACCCCTACATGAAGCGCACGTTCGACATCGTGTTTTCCGCCCTGGCGCTGCTGCTTCTTCTTCCGTTACTGGCCGTGGCGGCGATTTGCATCAAGCTCGATTCGCGTGGGCCAGTGCTGTTTCACACATTACGCATAGGCCGCGAGGGCAAGCCGTTTGTGATGTACAAGCTTCGCACGATGCGTCACGATGCACCGTCTCTTCGTAACGAGGACGGCTCCTGTTTCGTCGGCCGCGGCGATCCGCGGCTGACAGGCCTCGGCCGCTGGTTACGCGAGTTCTCCGTCGATGAGTTGCCACAGTTGTGGAATGTTCTGATCGGAGACATGAGCCTGATCGGACCTCGTCCGGACGAAGTCTCAGAAGCGGCAGCCTACGACGATCTGTTTCGCCGCAAACTGTTGGTTCGGCCCGGAATCACAAACCTTCCGGCGGTGCGGGGGCGGAACGCCCTTACCTGGCGCCGGCGCGCTGAGTTGGACAGCTATTATGTCGATCACCTTTCCTTCCTTCTGGACCTGGAGATTCTCCTGAAAACTCCGGGCGTGGTCCTTTCGCGGAAGGGTGTCTACTCCCCCGCCCGCGAATCTGGCGAACTGGCGCAGAAAGGCCGATCATGAGAGTCTTAATCGTCGCCGCTCATCCGGATGATGAACTGCTCGGCGTAGGGGGTACAGCTGCCGCTCACGCACGCCGGGGCGATGAGGTGCATGCGCTCATACTGTGCGAGGGCGTCTCAGTTCGATACGGCCCGGAGCGCGCCGCCGAAATCGCAGCCGAGGCGCAACGCGCGGCCCGAATTCTGGGCGTTTCGCAGATCAAGATGGGCCGCCTTCCGGAACAACGCCTGGATGAACTCTGCTTGCTCCAGGTGATCCAGGAGATCGAGCCTGTACTTGCCTCCTATGAGCCGCATGTTGTGTACACGCACTTCGGCGGAGACATGAACCGCGACCACCGCATCGTGTCGGAGGCCGTTCTGGTCGCTGCGCGTCCCTGTTCCGCGCCGTTTCTCCGCGAGCTTCTCATGTTTGAGACGGCCTCGTCCACGGAATGGAGCTCTCCGGGGCTACTGCCGGCCTTCCAGCCCAATCTATTTGTCGATATCACTTCGCACCTCGATGCCAAAATCGAGGCTTTTCAATGCTATTCCCACGAAGTGAAACCATGCCCGCATCCGCGGAGTCCGGAGTGTCTCCGGGCACGCGCACAGCACTGGGGTAGCTTCATCTGCCGTCAGGCCGCCGAGCCATTCCTGGTGGTCCGATCCATCCGCTAAGAGGGAGAGATATGGAACCCAACGCCTTCATTCCTTTTCACCGTCCCAGCATCGGCCTGGAGGAGATCGACGAAGTCATCGAAACCCTTGGCTCGGGGTGGATCACAACGGGCCCGCGTACGCACCAATTCGAGCACGAGTTCGCCGCCTATGTGGGAGCGCCATATGCGATCGCCGTCAACTCCGCCACGGCGGGGTTACATCTGGCGCTGGTGGCGCTCGGCATTAAGGCCGGCGACGAAGTGATCACCACGCCCAACACGTTTTGCTCCACGGTAACCACGATTCTGCACACGGGCGCCACACCCATCCTTGCCGACATTGGGAACGACGGCAACATCGATCCGGCGTCCATCGCCGAACGCATCACTTCGAAGACGCGCGCCATTATTCCCGTGCACATTGCCGGACTCCCCTGCCGCATGCGCGAGATCTGGCAGTTGGCGCGCCGCCATAATCTGTTCGTGATCGAAGACGCGGCGCATGCGGCCGGCGCTCGTTATCGGAATCTGCCCATTGGATCGATGTCCGGCGAGAACCATAGCGACGCATGCGTATTCAGTTTTTACGCGACGAAGAATCTCACTACCGGGGAAGGGGGAATGATCACTTGCAGCGATCCTCTACTGGCCGATCGCATGAAAGTTCTCTCTCTGCACGGCATCAGCAAGGACGCCTGGCAACGTTACGGCGAGCATGGAAATTGGTATTACGAAGTCACCGCGCCAGGTTTCAAGTACAACCTCAGCGATCTGCAATCGGCCATCGGAATTCACCAGTTGCACAAGTTGGATTCGTTCATCGAGACGCGAACGCAGTATGCCCACTACTACAATCTGGAATTTTCCGTCATGCCGGAACTCGAGGTGCCTCCGGATGCGGCCGGAACCCGCCATGCATGGCACCTGTACATCCTCCGCCTCCGTTTGGAGTCGCTGGCGATCAACCGCGATCAATTCATCACGGAACTCCGCGCCCAAGGCGTAGGCGTAAGTGTTCACTTCATCCCCATACCGTTGCATCCCTATTTCGCCGTGCTTCCTTCGATCCGGGCCCACACGTATCCGCGGGCCTTGACACACTACTCCCGCATCGTATCTATCCCTCTTTACCCCGCAATGACAGAATCGCAACTGGCAGCAGTAGTCGATGCCGTCAAGTCAGTTGTTCATAAGAACAGGTGTCGCAGCGGTGTCACCCGAATCGTAAATGCGGCCGCCTGTCAGGAGGCCTGAAGTGTCTACCGCTCTCCCCATTCTCTCCGCATCTGCCTCCACGCCAAAGATTCCCGGCGCACAGTTCGCCCAGCACATGGCGTTGCGAGGCCGCCATGTCTTCGAAGCTTCCGGCTGCTACTGGCAAAGCGCCGGACACGGCATGTATATCAGCCTGCCGCCACAGGTGATCCGTGAACAGACGGCACAACAGACGGCACAACTTCTCCGCGAAGCCGGTATTCTTGGCGTACGTTTTCCTTCGAAGACCAGAGAAGGACTCGCCGGTGGACTTTACGTGTTCCGGGGCCCTTCGTTCCACATTGAGAATCTGCACCGCAATTTCCGCCAGAAGGTGCGTCGCGGCCTGGAACGCTGTGAGATTCGAGAGCTTCTACCGGGAGAACTGCATGACCAAGGCCTTGCGCTGAACATCGAAACCATGGGGCGTCAGGGGCGGTTTGATGCCGAGTTCGGCGACCCGCGCCGGTGGTCGCGCGTGGTCGATGCTGTCTACGAAGTGCCTGCGATGTCCGCCATTGGCGCGTTCGCGGGAGGGCAGTTAGCGGCCTATGTAATCTGTTGCCGGGAAGATGGTTGCCTGCACATCGCTCATCAGATGTCGCGTCTGAGCGATCTTGTGGATTGCCCGAACCACGTTCTTGATTTTGTGGTGACTCGTGACGCTATCGCCGATCCGGGAATTGAGTTCGTGACCATGGGCTGGGCATCGCTGCTTTCCATGGAGGGCCTCCACGTCTACAAGACCCGTATGGGGTATGACTTCGAGCCGCACCATTGCGTGATCCAAATTCATCCGCGACTGGCACCCTGGCTAGCTGCGCGCCCTGTGGTGAGCCTCGCCACCGGCCTGGCCAGCAGGGCTCCCCATCACCAGACAATTGCGTTGACAGCCACGGTGCTGCGTGGCGCGGCACTGAGCCGGCAGGCTGCCAGGGAATCCGTGGCGGCCCCACGGGCTGGGTCTTTGGATTGCCAAATTGTCGAGCCGGAAGATTTCTCCACCACTTCTCCGAAGCCATTCGTTCCACTGCTTCGCCGCGCCTGGTGGTACCTGCGCAATTTCGGAGTGCGTGCCACGCTTCGTCAGGCCGGCACATGGCTCAGACGCCGCCGTAGGGTTTCCGGAAAACAGCCTGGGGAAATGGCGGCTTCCGTCGAACCTGACTACTGCCTTCAGGCGGGCGATTGGGTGGAAGTGAAGTCGCTCAAGGAAATCGAACAGACCCTCGATTCTTCCGGCGCGGAGCGCGGGCTTCGTTTCCTTCCGGACATGGCACGATTCTGCGGCCAGAAACTGCGCGTCCACAAGCGCCTGGAAAGAATGTTCCTCGAGGAATCCAGGCAGTTACGCAAGGTCAAGAGAACCGTACTGCTGGAGAAGTCGCATTGCGAAGGCGCCGAACATCGCTGCGATCGCTGCTGCTTCTACTACTGGCGTGAAGTGTGGCTGAAGAAGACAGAGGCCCCCACTGTCGGGGAGGTTCGCTCATGAGGCTCACATTAGGGAAGGCGCATCTCGGCAATCGCATTGCTTACCTCGTGTCGATTGTCGTGTCTCTGATCGGCGCATTTCTGTTGCGCTTCGACTTTTCCATTCCAGCCGATGCCGCTGCGCACTTGAAGACCGCGTTGCTGATCGCCATTCCTGCGAAACTGGCCGTTTTTCACCTCGACGGCCTGCATCGCACCTGGAACCGGTTCACGGGGGCGTGCGACTTGATGAATGTTGTTTTGATCAATGTAGTGGCGTCAGTGGTTTCGTCCACCGCCATCTTCGCGGTCGCAGGCCGCGAGTTTCCCCGGTCGATCTATCTCATCGATTTCATCGTGTGTTGCAGCCTCACCGTGTTCTTCATGCTGGCCATGCAGTATCACTTTCATTCGACGCGGCGCCCTGCCCCACTCGCCAAGCCACGAAAGAGCATCCTGATCTACGGGGCTGGCGCAGCTGGGAACATGCTTCTGCGGGAGATCCTGGAGAACCCCGGCCTCGGCTACGACGTCCAGGGCTTTCTGGACGATGATCCTGTGAAGACCGGCAGTGTGCTCTCCGGAGTCAAGGTGCTTGGAGCTGGGCGTGAAGCGGTCCACATTGTGGAGCGCTCAAAACGGCGCGGACACCCGATCGATGAGATCATCGTGGTCCTGCCTTCGGCGAGCGGCTGCCAGATGCGCGAAGCGCTGGCGAACTGCCGGGCCGCCGGGGTGGCGTGCCGCACGCTACCCGGCATTGGTGAGTTACTGGAGAACAGGGTCCTCAGCGCACAGATTCGTAACTTTTCGGTGAATGACCTGCTGGGCCGCCAGCCTGTGCATCTGGATGAAGCGAGAGTGCAGGCGGAGGTTGCTGGGCGTAGCGTGCTCATCACCGGCGCGGGGGGATCCATCGGCTCCGAGCTCTGCCGCCAGCTGGCACGGTTCGAGCCATGCCGGCTGGTTGCATTCGATCAGGCGGAAAGCGAATTGTTCCGCATTGATCTGGAGCTTCGGGAGAAGTTCCCCCAACTGCCGGTTTTTGCCGAACTGGGGGATATTAAGGACTTCGCGCGCCTGGTGGAGGTATGCCGGGTTCATTCCGTTGACTCCGTCTATCACGCGGCGGCTTACAAGCATGTTCCCATGCTCGAAAATCACATCACGGAGGCGGTGCGAAATAACATTCTCGGAACCTGGAACTTGCTGCAGGCGGCTCGTCGTTGCGGTGTCTCCAATTTTGTGATGATATCCACGGACAAGGCGGTGAACCCGGCGAGCGTGATGGGCGCCACGAAACGTGTCTGCGAGATCCTGGTTTCCGCTCCCACACCGCCGCAGGAGGGTTGGCGCACTCGGACGATGGCCGTGCGCTTCGGAAACGTGCTTGGCAGCAATGGAAGTGTAGTGCCAATCTTTCAAGCCCAGATTGCCGCGGGCGGCCCGGTCAAGGTGACCCACCCCGAAATGCGCCGCTACTTCATGACTATCCCCGAAGCCGTAATGCTGGTGCTTCAGGCCGCGACTATGGCAAAGGGCTCAGAGATTTTTGTTCTGGACATGGGCGAACCGGTGAGAATCATCGACCTTGCCCAGAACATGTTGCGACTTGCGGGCCTCAGCCCGGGCGAGGACATTGAGATTCAGTTCACCGGGCTTCGTCCCGGCGAGAAACTGTTCGAGGAACTGAATCTCCAGGATGAGCGTATCCTCCCCACATACCATTCCAAAATCAAAATTTTCCAGACCACACCGTTGAGCTGGCCGGCAGTGGAATCCGCGATTCGAGATTTCCAAATGCTGTCCGCACAGCGCGACGCCGGGCAACTTCTGGAACGGATTGCCGCACTCGTCTCCGAGTTCCGGCCCGCCCGGCAGAAGGCGGTTGTCACACCCGGACGGATGGTGGACCGGGAACTAGCCAGCCCACCATCGCCGGATCGGGATCAGGTAAAGGCTATGGCAGTGTCCAACTCCCCATAGTTTTGTAGCCGGAGTTGAGTCCGCCCTTGTCGGCAGCCCTCAGGTAGATCGACTTCTGTCCGCGGAAGGTGCTCTTGAACATGAGCGGAGTGTTGAGCGTGAGCGAGAGTCCGGCGCCACTCACCGAAACCTGGTTGAGTGAAATCGAACACTGGCTGTTCTGCAAAACGGAACTGCTGCCGATGGCCGCGGAGCTCCAGGAAGAGCCGCTATCGTTCGCTAAATACAATACTCGCGAAGCAATATCGACGTAGAGCCAGCATCCGCCTGAGCCTTGCAGACTGGAGTTGATCAGAAGATTCACTCCTGCGATATCGGCATAGCCGTTGCTGTCAGAGATTACGGAAGACAACGCCGCAGTGCTGCCAGAACCGCTGGAAGGAGTCAAGCCCACAAGCGCCGGCGCCGTTGGCGAGGAACTCGTCAGGGTCAGCGTTTTGAAGGACCAAACCGGTGATGCGGCGGTGCTACTGCCGTTCTTCGCCACGACGCGCCAGTAGTAGGTTGTGTTCGCACTGAGCGTGCCCGGGTTATACCCAGCCACGGCTACGTTTCCCACCAACGGGGGGGATGCGGCCGTGCCGAAATACACATCAAAGGAGGTGGCTCCACTCACCCCGGACCAGGACAACGACGGCGTGAGCGAAACGCCCGTTGCTCCATTCGCCGGCGCTGGATTGGAAGGTGTGCCGGATAGTACGGCTGGTGTCTGGAAACTCCATACGGCGGAAGTTGTGGATCCTGTCGTGTTCTTGGCCACAACCTTCCAGTAGTAGGTGGAATTCCCCGATAGCGTGCCAGGGCTGTACGATGTACCGGCCAGTGTTCCGGCCAGCGCCGGTGAAGTGGAGGAACCGAAATAGACATCGTAAGAAGTGGCATTGGTGCTGGGAGCCCATTGCAGTGCAGGTGTCAGGTTCGACACCGTCGTCCCGTTGGAAGGGCTGACGTTCAGGGGGACCGAAGGCAGTGGGATTTGAGTTTGGAAGGACCACGTGGGAGACGAAGTGGTACCTCCGTTGTTGACTGCTTCCACGCGCCAATAATAGGCTGTCCCGTCGAGCAAGGTGGAAGGAGAAAACGAAGTTCCGGTCACGGTGCCGGCCAGAGCCGGTGTGGTGGCTGTACCCAGATACACTTTGTAGGAAGTGGCTCCGGTGGATGCGGACCAGGTCAAAGCCGGCGTGGTGCTGGTGGTGGAGCCATTGGCCGGACTCAACATCACCGGTGCGCTTGGCGCCGACGGAGCGGCCAGTTCGTCCAGCTTCGCTCCCAGTTGGTTCCGGACGGACTCAAGCAGGTTGGCGTCGCGCGTCCAGGTAGTCCAGTTGGGGCCCACCGTGCGCGAGAGCTGCAACGCCCAATCTCCGTAGCCCTTCGCCTTAAGCAATGCGATGTAGTCGAAATCGTCGGCTCCATCCCTGAGCCACTTCAGGCGCATGGAAGCCACGACACCAGTCGCGCCGACTTGCGTTCCCGGGTACACCAGCATTCCTTCACCCGGATAGTTGTTCGTACTGAACTGTCCGGTGTTGTTCACCTGGTTCCAGGGATCGGATGACCAACGGTCCACACGCCAATAGAGCAGGCCGCTCAGGCCCAGGCTTTGATTGATAAAGCCCGGTTGGATGCGAAAATTGATGGGATCGAAGTCGATCTCCCACTTGGGCGAGTATGAGTCCTGCACCAATGTGTTCGCGGACCAGACCTTGTCGCCTTTCTGCTGCACGGTGGAAACCATAGAAGGGGAGGCTTGGTACATCAACGGCAGTAATGCCCAAATATCCACTGCCGAACGCCCTGTTCCTGAGCCATCGTCGAGCAACTGGCTCACGGGTGTCATGGTGATCAGGTTATCCACACCAGCCTGATGCAAATTCCGGGCCCATGCCTGGATCTGCGGGTAGAGATTCGTGCAGGAGCCGATTTCATCGGCGGTGAAGTTGAACAGCTTCAAGGAAGGCTGATTGTTCTTTACGGAATTTTGCAGCTGCGTGACCGATGGCGCCGATGACATGGAGCAGTTGCCGACATCGGCTCCGCTCCAGTAGCCCAGGTTCCCCGTACCCAGCCCGTACTTGCTGACGAGGGTGGCCTGATCAGCGGCGGGCACGGCGAGTGGAGTGAGCCGGTGCTTCAGCAACTCGGCATGCGATGCCTGCCCGGATGCGACCCAGAAGGCAAAACTCGATTGCAGCGAAGGAGTCATCGGCAATGTAAAATTCCAAACCTGGAGGCTAATCTGACCAGTGAAATTTCCCTGATTGCTGGTGACCGTGAAGGTTCCGAGATACTGGCCCGCCGGCGCATCCCTGGGGACTACGACGTCCACCCAGACCGGCTGGTTCGCACCGGCAGCCACGGTAAAGGGGGTAGCGCTCAATGATGCCCCGCTGAGCGAAGCCCCCGTCGCCGGATCCGCGAATGGAATCAAGCCATCCGCATATACCCCGGCGCCCAGCGGCTGATTGGTTCCACGCCAATTCGCGCTACCCGGACTGACGGAAACATAATGTTCCCGATAGAGGACCAAATTCGCTTTGGGGATGGTGCCCGGGCCGACCAGATCCGTGACGCTGACGTTGACATTGGTGAGCCCGCCAGCCGGCGCCTTGACCACGATTTGAAATGACTCTGTTTCGCCCCGTGCCGCTTTGATCTGAGCGGTTGAGCCGGTACCGGCGGCCTCGGTTTGGGCGACTCGCTTCAAACCCGGAACCACCCATACGGTTGGCCCCGACTGCGCCCGGCAGGCCTGAAACAGCACCAATCCGGCGGAGAGCAGCGGAACGAGCCCAAGAACGAGTTTGCTCGTGCGATGAACCACCATTCGAAGAGTTCTACGCATCTATTCTGCCCTCTCTTTCCCGGCGTGGCAATCACCGGCGGAATGGCACTTTGAAATCGAGCCATGATAGGGCAACCTGCTGTACGTGGCGGTCCAACGCGTGTATAGACACACAACGACCTTACTACTCATGTGAATCTCCTCATCTGTTTACCGAAAGTCCACGAACTGGGTTGGCAGCCAGCAAGTACGGGGATCAGGACTAACGTACTACTGGCTCATAATAGTGCCCCGGCCTTTCCCAAGTCAAACCGATTTGTCACCTAACTTCAACGTAATCAATGAAGTACAGACAGTGAACAAAACTCAAAAAACAGTCACGTATTTTGCTGTGCGACCCGTCCTCTGATTGCGGAGTGATGCCGTGCCCCGTCGCAGTCCTTTCCAAATTCGCCTCACGCCTGAGGAGACTTCCGAGCTGAAACGCCGGGCACGCAGCCATACCTTGGAATACCGCAAGGTGGTGCGTGCGCGGATGATCCTGCTCGCTGCGCAGGATATCTCTAACGACGAGATCGCCGCTCGTCTGGAAACGCGCCGCGAGGTTGTGAGCAGATGGCGAAAACGCTTCTTTGAGAACCGCTTACAGGGACTCAACGGCGGTTTGACGCACTAGACTGCACGGCCCTTCGCGAAAACTTCTCCGGCGTTCCTGTCCTCCCGGTTCGACACTCCGCGAGTCTTCCTCGTCCGCTCCTCACCTTCTCCGCGATTGCTTCCCACAACCGTTCTGGTTTTGTTCGGCCGGTGCCGTTCTGATCATCCGGGTCACTTCCGAGGCAGGGTGAAGTGCAGAGGGAAGCGCGGAAATACGTGACTGTATGGGATCCGGGTTTGCGGCAGTCATAAAGTGAATACCCTAGAGCGAGGGAGAGCAGCAGGAAAGGTTAAGCAATTTTAATCCAACGAAGGGCGGGCGTGGGATGCTCACGAGCTGACGATGAAAGCCAACCCCGTCGAAGACGAGGTCTACGGAGGAGAGCCCTGTGTCTCGGCACCTGAGCCGGGCGAAGCTCGAACGCTTCCATCCTAATTGTAGGGGTGCAAATGATTGAATGGGTTGGTGAGCGCGGAAGGAATCGAACCTTCAACCTACTGATTAAGAGTCAGTTGCTCTGCCAGTTGAGCTACGCGCCCGTCTTCAGTCGTGGGGGATCGGCGTTCGGAAACGCCGAACTCACAGAATAGCACAACTCCCGCCTGTGTAGGGCTTCGGCCAGCACCAAAAAAGGCCCAGCGGCAGGGTCAGTGAACTAACCCGCTATCGCGGGAGAATCCCTCTCGCGGCAATCGCGCATGCCCTGCGGCAGCAGTCACAACCGGGCAAGATTTATTTGAGCCTTCGCCGAAGAGGAAGGAGGGGCGGTAAGTGACGGGCAGGAAAGGGCTCAGCGCTAAAACAACGCTCTGCAGTAAGAAAATTTGACAATGATACACTAATATAATTTGCAAGTCTGTCGCGGCACGTGCTATCCTGCCTTCAGGTGATCCCTATGGACTTCAATCGCTTCACCGAGAAACTCCAAGACGCCATTCGCGGCGCACAGGCCAAGACCCGCCGCTATTCGCAGCAACAGCTCGAATCCGAGCACCTGCTCGCGGCCCTGCTCGAGCAGGAAGGGGGCCTCGCGGCCTCTATCTTCACCAAGACCGGCGTGAACGCCACGGCGTTACGCAACCGGCTGGAGCAGGAGCTGGACCGGTTACCGAAGGTTTCGGGCTCGGCCGCTGCCGGCGAACAGATTTACCTCGGTAATCGCCTTGCCCAAGTCATGGTGAAAGCCGAAGACGAGTGTAAACGGCTCAAGGACGAATACCTCTCCATCGAACATGTCCTGCTGGCCATGACCACCGATTCCGGGGTCGTGGGCAAGCTGTTCAAGGAATTCGGCATCACCCACGACAAACTGATGACGGCCCTCCAGCAGGTGCGGGGCAACCAACGGGTCACGACACAGAACCCCGAGGCCACGTATGAAGCGCTGGAGCGCTACGGCCGCGATCTAACGGCCATGGCCGCCCAGGGCAAGCTCGACCCGGTGATCGGCCGCGACGAGGAAATTCGCCGCGTCATCCAGGTGCTCAGCCGCCGCACGAAGAATAACCCGGTGCTCATTGGCGAACCTGGCGTCGGCAAGACGGCGATCGTCGAAGGGCTCGCCCAGCGCATCGTGCGCGGCGACGTTCCCGAAGGGCTGAAGGATCGCCGCGTGGTCACGCTCGACATGGGAGCGCTCATCGCGGGCGCCAAATTCCGGGGTGAATTCGAAGAGCGCCTCAAAGCGGTACTCAAGGAAGTGCAGTCCGCCGAAGGCGCCATCATCCTCTTTATTGACGAACTCCATACCGTGGTTGGCGCGGGCAAGGCCGAAGGCGCTATGGATGCCGGCAACTTGCTGAAGCCGATGCTCGCCCGAGGCGAATTGCACTGCATCGGTGCCACCACGCTCGATGAATACCGCAAGCATGTGGAAAAGGATGCCGCGCTCGAACGGCGGTTCCAACCGGTGCTGGTGGATCAGCCCACCGTGGAAGACACCATCTCCATTCTGCGCGGCCTGCGCGAGCGCTACGAAGTGCATCACGGCGTGCGAATCAAAGACGCGGCCATGGTCTCGGCTGCCGTACTGTCGAACCGCTACATCTCAGACCGCTTCCTGCCTGACAAAGCCATCGACCTCGTCGATGAAGCAGCCGCCAAGCTGCGCACGGAAATCGACTCCATGCCCTCGGAGCTGGATGAAATCCTGCGCCGCATCATGCAGCTCGAAATCGAGCGCGAGGCTCTCAAAAAGGAAACCGATTCGGCGTCCAAAGACCGGCTGCAGAAGATTGAGAAGGAACTGGCCGATCTCAAGGAGCAATCGGGATCGCTGAAGGCGCAGTGGCAGAACGAAAAACAGGGCGTACAGCGGGTGCGGGACTTGAAGGAGAAGCTCCAGGAACTGCACGCCGAGATTGAGCGCGCCGAACGCGCCTACGATTTGAACAAAGCGGCGGAACTCAAATACGGCAAGCTGCTCGACTTGCAGAACAAGCTCAAGGCCGAAGAACAGAGCATCACCGCGGCCGGGCAAGGTGCGCGCCTCATCAAGGAAGAAGTGGATGAGGAAGATATCGCGGAAGTGGTGAGCCGCTGGACGGGCGTGCCGGTATCGCGCCTGCTCGAAGGCGAGATCCAGAAGCTGCTGCATCTGGAATCAGAACTGCACACGCGTGTCGTTGGGCAGGATGAGGCGGTGAAAGCGGTTTCCGAAGCCGTGCTGCGTGCGCGGTCGGGATTGAAGGATCCGCGCCGGCCCATCGGCAGTTTTCTCTTCCTCGGGCCGACGGGCGTGGGCAAAACCGAACTGGCGCGGGCGCTGGCCGAATTCCTCTTCGACGACGAACACGCCATGGTCCGCATCGACATGTCGGAATACCAGGAAAAGCACACCGTGGCGCGGCTGCTCGGCGCGCCTCCGGGATACGTCGGCTATGAGGAAGGCGGCCAGTTGACCGAAGCAGTTCGCCGCCGGCCCTATGCTGTCATCCTGCTCGACGAAGTGGAAAAGGCGCATCACGACGTGTTCAACGTGCTGCTGCAACTGCTCGATGACGGGCGGCTGACCGACGGGCAGGGGCGCACGGTGGATTTCAAGAACACCATCATCATCATGACGTCGAACGTCGGCAGCCATCGCATTCTGGAGTATCGCGGCGAATTCGATGGCGTCGGCTACGACCGCATGAAGGAAGCGGTGCTTGAGGAATTGCGGCGCGACTTCCGTCCCGAGTTCCTCAATCGCATCGATGAAATCACGGTGTTCCATTCGCTCACCGAGGACCACCTCATGCGCATCGTCGATATCCAGCTCGCCTCGCTGCGCAAGCGCCTGGCCGAGCGCAACATCGAAATCGAACTCAGCGAGAGTGCGCGCCGTTATCTGGTACATGCGGGCTACGACACCAGCTACGGAGCACGGCCGTTGAAGCGCGCCATCCAGCGCGAAATCGAAACCCCGCTGGCGCGGCTGTTGTTGAGCGGCCAGGTCCGCGAACGGCAGACCGTGCGGGTGGAAATGGACCGCGGCGAACTGCGCTTCACGGCGCAGGCACAAGAGCCCGCCGCGGTCTGATTTGCAGCAAGTTGCGTCCAAAGCGGGCCATCCTGCGTCTATTAAGAAGAGAGGAAGCGTAAAACATGGAATTGGAAAATCAGGTCCGCGAGCTGCCGTTGCTACCGTTGAAGAATGTAGTGCTGTTCCCGCATCTGCTTCTTCCCTTAACGGTGGGCAGGGCACAATCGGTGGCTGCGGTGAATGCCGCACTCGCCAGCGAGGAGCAGGAAATCATTCTCGTCGCGCAGCGTACTCCGGAAACGGAGGAGCCGTCACAGGATGAGCTCTACACCATCGGCACGCGCGCCATCATTCGCCGCTTTTCCAAGGGCGAAGATCACATGGAGGTATTCTGCCTCGGTGTGGAGCGCATCGTGGTGATCAAGGTGGAGACCGAAGGCGAGTATCCGGTGGTGCGCTTCCGCCCGCTTCCTCTGCCCGAAGATACGGGCGCCGAAGTGGAAGCGCTGCACCGCGCCGTGACCGAATTGACCACGCGCGCCATCCAATTGGCGCAGAACCAGGGACAGATGGAACTGGACCGGCTGCTTTCGGGCACCGACGATCCGATGCGGCTGGTGTTTCTCGTCGCTTCGATGCTGAGCCTCGACCTGCAGAAGGGGCAGGCGCTGCTCGAAGCCTCCACGCGGCTGGATGCTTTGCGCATGATGCACACTTACCTCTCTTATGAGGTGCAGGTGCTGGAGCTGCGCAACAAGATCACGACCGAAGCGCGCACGGAGATCAACAAGGAGCAGCGTGAGTACCTGCTGCGCCAGCAACTGCGCGCCATTCAGGCCGAATTGGGCGACAAGGGCGGCGATCAATCCGAGATCGAGACGCTGAAGGAACAGTTGAAGAAAGCGGATCTGCCGGACGAGGTCCGCAAGGAAGCCGAGCGCGAGTTGAAGCGGCTGGAAAAGCTGCCCAATTCCTCGCCCGATTACCACGTCATCCGCACCTATCTCGATTTCGTGCTGGAACTGCCCTGGAAGAAGTACACCGAGGATAACCTCGATATCGCCAATGCGCGGCGCATTCTGGACGAAGATCATTACAACCTGAAAGAAGTGAAAGGTCGCATTCTGGAGCACCTGGCTGTGCTGAAGCTGAACCCTTCGGCTAAGGCGCCGATCCTGTGCTTCGTCGGGCCTCCCGGAACCGGCAAGACTTCGCTCGGCCAGTCGATCGCGCGAGCCATCGGGCGCAAGTTCGAGCGCTTCAGCGTCGGCGGCTTGCACGATGAAGCGGAACTGCGTGGGCATCGCCGCACCTATATCGGCGCAATGCCGGGCCGTGTGGTGCAGTCGCTGCGGCGCGCCGGGGCATCGAACCCGGTGGTGCTGCTTGATGAAGTGGACAAGCTCGGCCGGGACTACCGTGGCGACCCGTCGGCGGCGTTGCTCGAAATCCTCGACCCCGAACAGAACAACAAGTTCCGCGATAACTATCTCGATCTGCCGCTCGATTTGTCGAAGGTGATGTTCATCGCCACGGCCAACGGGTTGGAGTCGATTCCGCGCCCGCTGCTCGACCGTATGGAGATCCTGCGGCTGTCGGGCTACAGCGAGGAAGAGAAAATCGAGATCGCGCGCAAGTACATTCTGCCGCGGCAGCTCAAGGAAACGGGGCTGAATCCGGAAGAAGTGACGTTCACCGATGAAGCGCTGGAGACGCTGATCCGCAACTACACGCGCGAAGCGGGATTGCGGCGACTGGAGCAGAACGTCGGCCGCATCGCCCGCAAGGTGGCGTTGAAGGTGGCTGAGGGCAGTCCGAGTGCATTGACGGTGAAACCGGAAGATGTCACGGAATTCCTCGGGCCGGAGCCGTTCCAACTGGAAGAAATGCGCCGCGACCTGCAACCGGGCGTGGCCGCGGGCCTGGCGTGGACCGAGACGGGCGGCGACATGCTCTACATCGAAGCCACGCTGCTGCCGGATGGCAAGGACATGATCCTCACCGGGCAGTTGGGCGATGTGATGCAGGAATCGGCGCGCGCGGCCCGCAGCTATCTGTGGTCGCATGCCAAGGAATATGGCATCGACACACTGAAGTTCAAGGAAGCGGGAGTGCATGTCCACGTGCCCGCCGGCGCGGTGCCGAAGGATGGACCGTCTGCCGGTATCACGATGACCGTGGCGCTGGCGTCGCTCTATACGGGCCTTGCGGCGCGTGGCGACACGGCGATGACGGGCGAAGTGACGCTCACCGGCTTGGTGCTGCCGATCGGCGGCATCAAGGAAAAGGTGCTGGCTGCACGGCGCGCCGGGATTCGCCGGATCGTGCTGCCGAAGGCGAACGTGAAGGACCTGCGGGACCTGCCGGAAAACGTGCGCGCGGAGATGGAGTTCGTGCCTGTGGAGCGCGTGCAGCAGGTGATCGCGGCGTTGATTCCGCAACTGGCGGAACGGGTTTCCCTCGCAGCCTGATTGGGATGGCCCGGCGGAGTGGTTATGACTGCTCCGCCGGGCTGTCTTGTTTCAGGAGACGCTCGATGTCGCGGCGGCTGATGCGGCACACAGTGTGTTCTGGTCCAAACCTGGCTTTCAACTCCGCATGCGCCTCCTCCAACCGCTGCCAGGCGTCCTGCCCTTCCCCGTCAAGTATCGCCGCGATGGTCAAGAGCACCTTTTCGATGTATCCTTGCCCCCAAGGATTCACGCCATCGAGTACAGCAAGTGCTTCAGCAAGCAGACGCGTAGCACTGGAAATTTCCCCCAAGTACAACAACGCACGGCCCAACTCGCGTGAGGACAGCGCGACATACGGGTGGCCATCGGGGTGGGATGATTTTAACGACTCCAGCGCCGTTTCCAGCGAAAGTCTCGCCTCCCCATATCTCCCCAGTTCCAAAAGCGCTCGCCCCAAATCATACTGACTCGTCGCGAGGTAAGGGTGGCCGTTGGGAAACGCCAATTTGATGGACTCCCCCGCCGCCTCAAGTAGGTTTCTCGCCTGTTCGTAACATTCCAAGGCCAATAGCACATGGCCCAATGAGTGCTGACAGAAGGCAATGTACGGGTGGCCTTCGGGGTAGGCCGATTCAAATGCTTCTAGCGCCCCCTCGAACAGACCTCGTGCCTCTTCGTAACGCCCCTGGCCCGCCTCCACAATACGTCCCAGATTGAGCTGAGCCGCAGCAATCGCAACGTCACCAGGAGATGCCGCTTCCTCCCAATACCGCAGCACTGACCGAGCCAGCACCTCCGCGTTTCCAAACTGACCGAGCATCTTGTGCATCTGTGCCAACCGACTCCGACCACCGGCGATTCTCCACGGTTCCTGACGAAAGTGCGTTTGAGCGAGATCCAAAGACATCTGTGCCCAATAAAGCGCCTCCTCGTAGTGCCCCTGAAACTCCTCGTACGCACTTACCGACTCCGCCAGAGACAGCTTGCTCGCAGCGCTGCACCGCTCCGACTCCACAAGCAACAGCGCATGCGGCTGCACCCATCCCAGCCACTGGGCATTCTCCACAATCCCCTGTTGATCGAAGATAAACCGCATCTCCGTCACCACCCCCTCTACCACATGCTCGAACAGCTTGTATTCTGCCGGCTCCGAACGCCGCACAAACTCCAACACCAACCGGTGCGCCTGCACGCCCTCCTCATCCTCAACCAACCCCACCAGTTCCACCAGCGACAAAGCCACCAACTCATCCACAGCTGCCAGCAAATCCTCCTTCCCTTCCTCGCCCGCAAACCACGGGATACGCTCCAGCACGCGCAACGGCACAGGCTCCGGAGCCAGCAGCGACATCGCCTGCAACACATCCCGCGCGTCGTCTTCCTGAATCGAATCCCAGCTCAAGCGAATGGTTGCCGCGATATCCTTCCCATGGCCGGAAGGCAAGCCCTCGTGATATCGGGCGAACTCCTGCCACCCTTCCGCCGAACCCACCAGCCGCTCCATGAATCGCAACACCGACACACTCGGCTCCGCTTCCAACACACCTCGAGCCAGTTCCAGCGCCAACGGCATCCCACCCAAAGCATCGATCAATACACCCGCCGACTCCATCGAGTACTGCCGCGCGCCCGAATTCATCAGCGCCAGGGACTCCTCAGGAGAAAGCCAACGCAGCGCCACCTCATTCGCCGCCAATCCATGCCGTCGCGTGGTCACCAGCATCGAAGCCACCGACGGATCCGCCGGCAAATACGGACGCAACGCCTCCGGCTCGCGGAAATTATTCAGCACCACCAACACCCGCGCGCCAAGCGCTGCCACCTTGCGCCACAGCAGCGTCACCTGCACATCCAGATCCAGGCTGTCGTCAATCCCCGCTTCGAGGAAAGCCTTCATCTGCCGCACAAACACACGCCGGCCTTCGTCGCCCCGTTTGCCGCCCTCAGCTTCCACCCAATAAATCCCGCCCGGATAGAACCGCCCGAAACGATGTGCGTATTCCACTGCCAATTGCGACTTGCCCAACCCAGGTCCACCGCAAATCACTCCAGCGCCGGATTCCAATGCTCGATGCACTTGCCAAATCTCCGCGCTGCGCCCAACAAAACGCTCCCCCATCGACTTATAGGGAAAGCAACTCCGCGGTGGCAACTTCACGGGCGGCGGCATCTCGCCTTCCACAATGGGAGGCAAATCCGCAGGCGGATACCCAGCATCGTCCGACACCACGCGCGCACGGTCGCGCCGGTACTCCTCACGAAACTCCCGCAGCGTGGCATGCACGTCGCGAACTTCATCCAGCACCGAATCCAACCACCCGCGCAGTGTAGTCAACGCCGAATCCTGCAACAGCGCCCCACCCGGCGCACTCCGCAACGCCGCCAATTGCCCGGCGAAGAAGATATTCGCCACCCGCTGGTCATCCTTCAATCGCGCCTGAAACGCCGAGCAAAACAACCGGAACCAATCCCGCTCGAAGGCATGCACAAACCCCGCAGGCGCATCGCCCCAACGCGCCCGCACATCCGCCAACGCCTCTGCCGTCAGCCGCCGCCCCAACACAGACTCGGCATCACCCTGAGGCAAAGACTCCGCCACCCGCGCCAATTCCGACTCCGCATCCGGCGCCTGCCAATCGTCACTCGCCGCGCGATCCAATTCCTGCAACACACCCGGCAGAAAGCGGTCCAGCCACTGCGCCTCCGCTTCACGAAACACCGAAGACGCCGAAGCACAAGGCCGCCGCAGCCAGCGCCGCAGATGATCCCCAACTTGCAGGCGATCCGACCAGTGCTCCGTCTGCAGATTCCGAACCGAGCCGTACTCCAAGCCGACGCGATACGAAGCAAACCACGAAGCCATGGTCACAGCCCGCAGCAGATCGTGATTCCCATCCACATCCACCCGCAGCCAGTGCTTCTTCATCCGCCCCAGCCAACCGGCGGCAGCCGCGTCGGCACGATTCCCGAGGACCGCACTCACCACAACTTCCGCCAACTCCGAGGCGAGCGATTTGTCGCTCCCCAGGTCAGGCTTGCTTTGCGAATTCCTCGCCAGCCACTTCATGCCCGCAAGGGCAGCGGTAAGCAATGCAGTGACGGGGAGATCCATACGTTGTCCTTCGATGATACTTCACACAATGAGGCGTACCTTCAGCGAAGCGTGGCCGCGCTACTCCGTCCCCAGGCCACTCCGCAGGCAATCGCGCACCGCCGCACAATCACGATGGCGCGTGAAGCCCCTCCATCCTCCAGTCCAGTAGGTCGTGCGTGGGAATCAGTCCAACAATAACAGACGAAAAGCGGCGATTACGATGTCCCCAGCCCTCAATGGCCTCCCCGCTCCGAATCCTCGAACTGACGCAAAGACACCAGTCTCGCGTCTGACAAATCCTCTTCACTCCAGGAGTCCGACCATTGGATGAGCTTCCCCTGAGCCAGTTCGCCCAGTTGATTGGCCCAACGGATCATTCGCTCGGTTTCCTCTGGCGGAAGCGTGCGGACGGCGCGGATGAGCGTCTCCTCTTGAGGGCTGAGCACCATAGCCATGCTTCCATTGTAAACGCCCGAAAACATCTAGCCCCCCTGCGTCACCCCATACTCCTTCAACCGGTACTGCAGGGTCCGCAAGCTGATCCCCAACTGCCGCGCCGTGCGCGTACGATTCCCGCTGTTGTCCTTCAACGCCCCGAGAATGGCCTGCTTCTCGATGTCCTTAAACAGCACAGGACGTGCTTCTCCGGCCACCGCCAGTGGCAAATCATCGGGGTCGATCTCGCGCTCGCAGAGAATCGCCATGCGCTGCATGAGATTCTCCAGTTCGCGCACGTTGCCAGGCCAGTGGTACTGCAGCAGCACCTCCTCGGCCTCTTTCGATAGCCGCAGGGCAGGCTTGTTCATGGCGCGGGCAGCAAGTGAGGTGAAGTGGCGGGCCAGCGGGATGATGTCGCCGGCACGCTCGCGCAGCGGTGGAATCTCAATGGGGAAAAGATTCAGCCGGTAGAAAAGATCCTCGCGGAATTTCTTCTGCTCCACCTGCTCGGCCAGGTCGCGATTGGTCGCGGCAATGACGCGCACATCGGCGCTGATCTGGCGGATGCCGCCCACTCGCTCGAACGTCTTCTCCTGCAGCACGCGCAGCAGCTTCGCTTGCAGATTGCCATCCAATTCGCCGATCTCATCGAGAAACAGGGTACCCTTATGGGCCCGTTCGAAACGGCCGACATGCTGCGCGGTGGCCCCGGTGAACGACCCCTTCTCATGGCCGAACAGCTCGCTTTCAATAAGCGTAGGGGACAAGGCGGCACAATTGACGGCGATGAAGGCATGGGTCGCGCGCGGGCTATGGTCGTGAATGCAGCGGGCCACCACCTCCTTGCCCGTGCCACTCTCGCCCGTAATCAGCACGGTGGCATCGGTGGGCGCCACCTTGCGCATCAGTTCCAACACTTCCACCATGCGCGGATCTTCGGCCACCATGGCTTCACAGGAAAAACGGCGCGCCTGTTCCTCGCGAAGCACATCGCGCTCCATGGTCACTTGCGAGGTTTCCAGCGCGCGGCGCACAACCATGCGCAACTCATCGGGGCTGCTCAGCGGCTTTCCGAGATAATCGGCCGCGCCCAGCTTCATCGCATCCACCGCCGTACCGACACTGGCGAAGGCAGTAATCATGATGACCGGTACTTCCGGGGCGTTTTCCTTGGACCAGCGCAGAACCGCCAGCCCTTCCCCGTCAGGCAATTTCAGGTCACACACCACCAGGTGAAATTTCCGCTGCTGGCATTGCGCCAGAGCCTCAGCCACTGAAGAGGCCGTCGTGATTTGGTAGCCTTCCGTCCGCAGGATGGTTTCGAGCAGTCTGCGGAACCCCGGATCGTCGTCGACGATGAGGATGTGTTCCATAATTGCCTCCTAGGCCGGCGTGGACGGCAGCCGGATTTCAGCCAGCGCGCCGCCTTCGGCCTGATTCCGAATCGTGAACTCTCCGCCGAGCGCCCGGATCAGTTTGCGCGTAATCGACAGTCCAAGTCCGGTTCCTATGGACTTAGTGGTGAAGAATGGCTCGTAGAGGTGTTCTAATGCCTGATCAGTCAATCCGGGGCCATTGTCAGCCACGCGGAAGTAAACCCACCTGCCATCGGGCCCAATGTCGAGTGAGACAGTTGCCGCGTCCCTGCCCTGTGTAGCTTCGGCGGCATTGCGCACCAAATTCAGCAATGCCTGTTCCAGCAGTGCTGGGTCAGAACGGAATGTCGCCGGTTCTGTGTGAAGGATGCATTTCATTCGCGGGTCGTGACGCAAATGAGACTGCACAGTGGCGGCAACCTGCTCGGAACTGATCTCGCGCAGAGCCGGCTGTGGCGGCCGGCCGTAGAGCAGCAGGTCCCGCACCAGATTCTCCAGCCGGGAAACCTCGCTTTCCACGGGTTCCAGCAAGTCCCGGTGATTGCCGCCCAAGCGCTCGCCGAGCAGTTGCACGAAGCCTTTCACTGTGCCCAGCGGGTTGCGGATTTCGTGGGCCAGCACAGAGGAAAGCGTCCCAATGTGCGCCAGATGTTCCAATTCGAGTTGGCGCTGCTCGGCGTTTGCTGCGCGGCGGGAGGTCCAGGCGGTAGCCAAAGCAAGAGACGTGGCCGTCAAACCCGCCACCACGGAAAGCCATACATTGTGCCGGGCGTGGGTGGTGAGGAAATCGGCCGACGATTCATCCAAATCAATGCGAGCGAGGCGCATGCCGCCTTCGGCGTGAAATGGGACGAATGCACGGTAAATCCGCAGTTCCCCTTCCGTGGTGGACTCCATGCGATACAACTCTCGGCCCGCCCAGAGCGGGGTGAGGGGATCGTTCGGACCGGTTGGCGCATCGAGTACAGACACCTGCAATAGGGCCGGTTCCTGCTCGCTCAGCTCGGTGATTAACACCTCATTGGCCGATCCTGGGGGCAGTGTTTCCAAACGGCCTGCCAGCGCGGCAATCCGGCTCTTCAAAAACACCGCGCGCTGGCGGTCCAACTCATCAAACGTTCGTACGGAGCTAAGTACCAGCACCGCCGATACCGCCAACGCCGCCCCGGGCAGGAGCCAGTGAAGCGAGCGTTCGAGTAGACTGTTCACGGCTAGCCAAGGGATAGTAGCAATTGAGAAGCCAACCTCTAGCCCCTGCAAAATGAGCAGTTTCTGCATGTTCAGTGGGAGATTGCGCGCAAGCGCTGCACCAGAGGTTGGGTGAGTTGACCTACAATTGCGGACTTAGCAGGGGTTTCGCAATGGCACTCGAAGTGCAGTCAGCAACAGCGTGAGGAACCGATGAAACACCTTTTCCTGCTCCTGGCCATGCCATTCCTGATGCTTGCGCAACCGGGCATGGGGCCGATGACCGGCCGCCCGGCGGTGGATACCAAAGGGGTAATAACGGCCGTGCGGCTCGATATGCAGACCATGCCGTCTTTGGAGTTGCGCACCGCGAAAGGCGTGGAAAAAGTGGTGCTCGGTTCCATGCGCTACCTCATCGAAAAGGATTTCAACCCGAAGGTGGGGAGCACTGCCGTGGTAAAAGGCTTTCAGGTGGATGGCTATATCTACGCGCGCTCCATCCAGGTTCCGGAACAGAAGCTGTTCATTGCACTGCGCGACGAACAGGGCCGTCCCCTGTGGCGCGGAAGAGGGAGAGTGAAACAATAACAGGAGAGAAATCTCCCGATGTTCACCCCCGAGTACCGAGAAGAATTGCGCGCGCTGCTTCTGGCGCGCGCCGCAAACGATGCCCGTCTTAGTGGCGCCGCCATCACGGGATCCGCCGCCGCCGCCCGGTTGGACCGCTGGTCCGATATTGACCTCGCCTTCGGGGTGCGCGCCGCGGCGGATCTGGCAGATGCGCTCTCCGATTGGACAAGCCACATGTACTCGACCCATGACGCCGTGCACCATGTCGACGTCCAGGCAGGCGCATGGACGTACCGTGTCTTTCTTCTGGCCAATTCGCTGCAGGTGGACCTGGCGTTTGTCACGGAGGAGGAATTCCGAGCCTTGAGCCCGGAGTTTCAACTGGTGAGCGGCGTGGCCCGTGAGGCGCAGCACATGCCGCATCCGCCTGCCGGGTATCTCATTGGATTCGGCTGGCTCTATGCGCTGCATGCACGCAGTTCCATTGCTCGTGCGAAGCAGTGGCAAGCCGAGTACATGATCAGCGGCATGCGCGACACAGCGCTGGCGCTGGCCTGCCTGCGACATGGACTCCCGGCGGTACATGGACGCGGGTTGCACCACCTGCCCGCTGCGGTCACCAATCCGTTTATCGATTCCCTGGTGCGCACGATGGATGTGGCCGAACTGCGGCGGGCATATGCGGCCGGCGTCGAATTGCTGGCAGAGGAAATCCGTGAGGCGGATGTGGAGTTATCCGCACGCCTGGCGCCTGCACTCACCTTGTTGACTCAATCGGATTTTTGAGCAATGAAGCGCACCATGCGAAGGTTCTTGCGCGCCCATTCGTGCCACCCCATCCGGTCTTCATAGGAAACAACGCGAAAACCCTCGAAGATCCGCAGGAGTTCGTTGGTGCCGTATTCAAAAGGCGCGTTCGCCCCTTCCTTGTGGCTGCATTCCACCACCACGATGCCGCCTGGTTTCAACGCCCGCTGGACGCGGAACACGCTCCGTTTCTCGATCGGATAGAGGATAGCGATCAAATCCCATTGCTCCACCCCGAAATCGAACTCCTGATCGGAGGCATGCAGGGCGCGAATGCGGACCTGGGCTTCGGCGGCAGCCTTGCGGGCTTGTTCCACCCCCACTTTCGAAGTATCGAAGCCCGTAACATCCCAACCTTGCTTTGCCAGGAAGACTGAGTTCCTTCCCTGCCCCATTCCCACATCCAGCGCCTTTCCCGGCTTGCGCCCGGCCACGGCGTCCATCAACAGTTTGCTTGGGGCAGTTGGGAAAGTGGGGGTTGGCTGCGCATAGACAGGATCGTAGTAGGCGCCCTCGTCTCGCGAGGTCACGATCGACAGAATTCTCTCTGCCTGTTTCGGGGTGAGACCGTCACTCAACAGCTTCGCCTGATACTTCGCGGTGGCGGCTTCCCAGGCGAGCGGCTTGTTCCCGGGAGCATTCCGCCATGCCAGAAACGCCGTATACGCCTGTTCCCCTTCGGTCTGTGCCAATCCGGGTGGAACGCAAAACAAGCTGCCCATGCAGATAAGAAAGAGCAGGGGTATGAGGCGCATCAAGGCGAGTATCGCAACACAAGCATGGTCAGGAAAGTGCCGGGGCGTGTTACTTTGAAAGTTCCTCATGGATCATAGCCGAGTCCCAACCCGCGTCCTGATTGTTGACGATGAAGAAACCCAGCGTACGGCGTTGGCCTCAATGGTCACCAGTTGGGGCTTTCAGACCGATACCGCGCCCGACGGGGAAGAAGCGCTACGCAAAGTGGGCGAATTTCATCCCGGCGTCCTGGTCACCGACCTGATGATGCCTCGCATGGATGGCAAAACGCTGTTGCGCACGCTGCAGGAACAGGGGCACTCCATTCCTTCGCTGGTGCTGACGGCGTTCGGGAACCTCGAAACGGCGCTCGAAACCATCCACGATCTGGGCGCTTACTGGTTCCTGGAAAAACCCATCCAGCCTCGCGAACTGCGATTGCTGCTGGAACGCGCGGCAACGCAAAGCCGGCTGGTGGAGCGCGCCGCGAACCTGGAACAGCAACTGAGTTATCAGGGCGTGCTGGGCGAACTGGTGGGGAATTCGCGATCGATGCAGGCAGTGTTCGCACTGCTGCGGCAGGTGGCTCCCAGCAAAGCCGCTGTGCTGATCATGGGTGAAAGCGGCACGGGAAAGGAACTGGCCGCGCGCGCCGTGCATTCGCTCAGTTCCCGCTCCGGCGGACCGTTCGTGGCCATCAATTGCGCCGCGCTGCCGGAAACCTTGATTGAAAGTGAGCTGTTCGGCCACGAAAAGGGCGCCTTCACGGGAGCCTTGGAACGCCGCGCCGGCTGTTTCGAATTGGCCCACGGCGGAACGCTGCTGCTCGATGAGATCGGTGACATGCCGTTTCCCACCCAAGCCAAGCTGCTGCGCGTGTTGGAAGATTCGCGCGTGCGCCGGCTGGGCGGCAAAGGGGAGATCACGGTGGATGTGCGCGTGGTGGCCGCCACCAACAAGCCGCTGGAGGACTCCATCCGCAAAGGCACCTTCCGTGAGGACCTGTTCTACCGCTTGAATGTGTTCCCCATCCCACTGCCGCCGCTGCGCGAGCGCAAAGACGACATCCCAAGGATCGCCACGGCGCTGATCAACGACCTCAACACCAAGCACGGCTGCCGTGTTTCCGATATCTCCCAGTCCGCCCTCGACAAGATGGCGAACCACAACTGGCCCGGCAACGTTCGCGAGTTGCGGAACGTGATTGAGCGGGCGGTGATTCTGGCCGGCGAAGGAAGCATCAATAGCTCGCATCTGCCGCTCCAGTTCCAGACCTCAGACGCCAAGCCGCCGGTGGCGGAAACCAATTCCGGACCTGCGGTCACCTTGCCTGTGGGTGTCACCATCGACCAGGCCGAACGGGCGCTCATTGAACTGACCCTGCAGCACACCAAGAACAACAAGACGCGAGCCGCTGAAATACTGGGCATCAGCCTCAAGACGTTGTTCAATAAACTAAAGGGATACGGTGGAAGCGAGGCCGAGGACAGCGCCTCCGCTTAATGGCTATCGAGTTGCTCACGGAATCGAGATTGGAATGTCGCTCAAAGCGCGGCTGCTGCTCTTAATCGTACTGCTTGTCACCGTCATCGTGACAATCCTCTCCGCCATGCATTTGAACACGGTGGTGGAGAACTGGACCAATGGTGTGATGGAGCGCTCGGAACTGGTGGCGCAGCAGGTGAAAAGCCTGGTGCTGGCACGGGTCCAGGAAAGCTCCGCCACGGTCGATCCGCCGCCCACCACACTCGAAGAAAGCAAACAGTTGTGGACGCGCATTGTGGCCGAGGACAAGCTGTTGCAGCAGCTCATCCAGAGCTCGATGTCGAACTCGAAGATGATCGTGGAAATTGTGGTAGCCAGCGAATTGGATGAGATTCTGGCCAGTTCCACGCCGTCCAAACGCGGCACCATCATGCGCAAGCTGCCATCCTTTGCCGAGTGGAAAGCGAAGGAAGTCACAGACCGCATCGTCGGGCTGAGCAAGGGCCAGCAGGATTATGAGGTCTCACTGCCCTTGGGAGTCCCCCAGCAGAAGTTACCGATCTTCACCATCCAGATTGTAGTTTCGAGCGTCTTTCTGCGCGATGCGCTGCTGCCGCAGGTTTACAAGATCGGGCTGGTTTCCGCGGTTTCCCTGCTGATGTCCATCCTGCTTGGCATCTTCTCGGCAAACCTGGCCATCGGTCCACTCACCAGCATCAGCAAGGAAATTGACCGCATCGCCAGCGGCACGCCGGAGGCGGCGGGACAGAAAGAGGACCGCGAGGCGCTCGGCAAGACGCGGGAACTGGCGATTGTGCAATCAAAGTTGAACCTGCTGGGGCAGCAGATCCGCGGAGCGCAGGAAGATGTGACCCAGATGCGCAGCAACATCGAAGGGTTGATGGAGCGCATGGAAGACGCGGTGCTCGTGTTCGACCGGAACGACAAGCTGGCAATGGCAGGGTTGGCGGCTGAGCGCTTGCTCGAAATGACCCGGGCCGAGATGATCGGTAAGCAATTGGTCGAGATTTTTCCCTCTACGGAGCCGCTCGGTGCGGCCATCCAGCAGTCCATCCGGCTGGGGCGGCCGACGCAGGACTACCTGGTGGGCCTTGATCGTAACGGGAAACAACCGCTGCGTGTTCTATTGAGTGTGGATACTCTGGCTGACCGCTCCGGGACGTTGATCACCCTGCGCGATGCCGAGTCGCGGCGGCAGTTGGCCACGCAGCTCGACATCTCGCGGCGCTTGTCGGCGATCAGCCGGTTAACCGGTGGAGTAGCCCATGAAATCAAGAATCCGCTCAACTCCATTGCATTAAGGCTGGAACTATTAAGGACAAGAGTATCGGAAACAAGTCCTGACGCGGATGAGGAAATCAACATCATTTCCCAGGAAATCCGCCGCCTGGACCGGGTTGTGAAAACATTCCTCGACTTTACCCGTCCTGTGGATTTAGCCGTCGAGGATGTCGATCTGGCGGCCATGGCGCGCGAGGTCACATCGCTTGTGCGGCCGCAGGCGACGATGCAAAAGGTCAATCTGCAGTTCTCCGCGGAGCCGGAAAGCATCATTATTCGTGGCGACCGCGATCTGCTGAAGCAGGCGATTCTCAACGTGGTGATGAATGGCATTGAGGCGATGCGGTCCGGCGGCAACCTTACGGTGAAGGCGACACTCGCCTCGGGCACCTGCGACCTGATGATTCAGGACGAAGGGCCGGGGATCCCAGCGGAGAATCAAAGCAAGGTATTTCAGCTCTATTTCACCACGAAGGAAAAAGGATCCGGCATCGGATTGGCGATGACGTTCCGGGCCATTCAACTTCACAATGGTACAATCGAGTTCACAAGCGAAGTAGGAAAAGGAACGGTGTTTCGATTGCGGTTTCCCGTTTCCGCGGAGGCTGCCTGAGTCGATCGCGCACAGCGGCTCCGAATCCCCGTATGCACAGTAGGCGCTTCGACAAATCGGCGTGTTTGTGTCTGGCCGTGATGGTCCTCGTTCTACCTGCGTGCAGGAAAAAACATACCTCTTCGGTTCCCCCACCGCCCATCATCATCCCGAACCGGACCGAGAAGCCGAAGGATCCTCCTCCGCTGCCTCCCGCGCCAAAGATTCAAACGGGGACTACGGCGCCGGACGAACCGCCGGTAAATGTTGTAGTGACGGCTCCGCCACCGGAGCCTCCGGTGAAGAAGGCTCCACCGCGCCGGGTCCGGCGGGCGAGCAAGAAGGCGGCGGAAGTGAAGATTGCCGAGGCGCCCAAACCCGAAACGCCGAAAGTCGATCCGCCCCAGGTGGAAGATCCGAAGCCGAACCCGGCGGCAGTGCGGCTGGGCGTGATCTTGTCCCCGGAGGAACGTCGGGATTTGGCTAAGCGCCTGGACTCGGTACTCGATCGGACGAAGGGTGCGATGGTGTTGATTGAGGGGAAGCTGTTGACCAAGGAGCAGACGGAAACGCTGTCCCGGATCCGCACTTTTCTAGCGCAGGCGGAGCAGACGCGGGAAGAAGATTTGGCTGGTTCCGTCAGCTTAGCCGAACGGGCCGACCTTCTCTCGCGTGATCTGCTCGAGCGCCTGCGCTGATGGGCAGAGGCGTGGTGGAGGAGGATCTACGCTCTACCGCTGCTGTGCGCCGAAGGGATGGCGGAGGATCTTCGCCTCCGGCGCGACAAGTTGAAATCCCAGGTCCAAAACAGCAAAGCCAAAAAGAACCGTTCACCGGTGGCGGCAACGCTCGGAGGGAGACGTTTCAGGGAGCCGCCACCGGCAAACACGCCCGCGGGAGAGACCACGGGAGGCTGCGACGGTTACCACCGGAGAGGTAAAAATTGCCGGGAGAGGAAATTTTTTCTGCTAGTCCATTGCAGAATTACCCAAGCAGGAGCCGTTCGTCCGGTGTAGGACCGCATCTTGCTTATGATGTAGCAATTGACGTGCCAAAATTCAGATGAGATTTTCAGCGTATTTCTTACACCCTCTCCTATAGGTGGAAGTCACGCCGAGCCCCATCGCGACGCTCGATTTGCTTGTACAGTCCCTTCTCGTCCCACTCGCCCTGTGGATCCTGGTGAGCGGCATCGACGACCTCTTCATTGACGCAATCTGCTTGTTTACATATATTTCGGATCGCCTCTGGCACACCGGCCGGTGGCGCCGGCAGGAACTGCACGATGCCCTGGCGGCACCCCAGAAACGGATCGCGATCTTCGTCCCACTCTGGCAGGAAGAAGCTGTAATCCGGCAAATGGTGTCAAATAATGTAAACCAAATAGAGTATTTGTCGTACGACCTTTTCTTAGGGGTTTACCCTAACGATACCCCCACATTGATGGCCGCGCGCGAGTTGGAAGCCACTTTTGCCAACGTCCACACCGCGATTTGCGGCAATCCAGGACCTACCTCCAAGGCGGATTGCCTGAACTGGATCTATCAGAGAATGCTGGCTTTTGAGCGCGAGCAACAGGTTCGCTTCGAGATTATCGCTACGCATGATGCAGAAGACGTGATCCACCCCATCGCCCTGCACTGGATGAACTACCACTGCGACGTTTACGACATGGTCCAGGTGCCGGTACTTCCCCTCCCTACCCCCATCCGAGGCTGGACCCACGGAATCTACTGTGACGAATTTGCCGAGTTCCAAACCAAAGATATGCCGGGGCGGCAAATTCTTGGCGGGTTCATTCCTTCGAATGGAGTAGGGACGGCGTTCACGCGATACGCGATGGAGCGGCTTGCAGTCCGGACCGGCAAGATCTTCGAGCCGGAATGTCTCACAGAAGATTACGAGAACGGGCTCAAGTTACATTTCCTGGGTTGCCCTCAACTCTTCATGCCAGTGCAGATGCAGGACGGACAGCCGGTGGCCACACGCGAGTATTTTCCTCAAACAGTGAAAGCGGCGATCAAGCAGAGGACGCGCTGGGTCACGGGGATCGCTCTCCAGAGTTGGGAACGGCACGGGTGGCGTGGCGGCATTGGCACAGTCTACTGGATGTGGCGGGATCGAAAGGGGCTGATCGGAAACCCCGTGAGCATGCTCACCAGCCTGATGTTTGTCTACGGGCTGCTGACCTGGATGTGGTGCCGCCTGGCAGGGGTCCATTGGGGATTGGAAGGAATCGCGAGTGGGACGCCGACATTTGTCTTGCTCTCCTTCACGAGCAGCATGCAATTCGTGCACCTCGGCGTGCGGGCCTGGTGTACCTCAAGGGTTTACGGCTGGAAGTACGCTTCCGCAGTCCCGATTCGGGCGATGCTGGCGAATTACATCAACTTCCGCGCTACGGTGGGCGCCGTGTTGCGTTTTGTAAAGTCGAAGGTGGATGGAAAGCCGCTGGTGTGGCTGAAAACGGACCATAGCTACCCGGCTCTGGCCGCGGTTACGCAACGGCGGAGGCTGGGAGAGATTCTGGTTACGGCGGGGCGGATCAGTTCGGCGCAACTGGAGTGGGCCTTACGCACCAAGCCGCAGCAAGTGCGCCTGGGCGAACACCTGGTGCGAAGCCGGCTACTGACGGAACAGCAGGTGTATCAGGCGCTAAGCTTACAGGCGAGCATTCCGCTGCTACACATCGATCCGAGGCGGATCCGGGCCAGTACGGCGCGGGCATTGCCGGGTCACATCGTGGAGCAGTGGCGAGTGGTTCCCTACCAGGTGGCGGGGGGGTTTCTCTTCCTGGCGTGCGCTGAATCGCCGAGTGAGAGCATGAAAGCGGAGCTTGGCAGGTTTACAAAACTTGACATCCGATGGCAGTTGGTAACGGCTAGCAACTTTGCGGAATTGAGGCAGGCACTGCTGTAAAAGGAAAAAGGTTCCAAGTGACCAGCCTCCCAGTTTGCTACCCGCCATGCATGCCTGGCGTAGCGTGGCCGCCTGTGTTGCCGGGCCCTTATCCTCCAGCTCCCCGCAGCCGTTTTCACCGTCTGCGCTTCAAAGCCGTAAGACTTGCCTGCCAACCACACGGGCGGGAACCGATTTGCTCGCGACGGGCTTTCGCTCGCCAGCAAGGACTTCCGGTCTCCCGGTTACCCTGGCTGGGTCAACACTCCTGCTCCTGCCGCTTCGCAACTTCCGCCGAAAATCGTGACGAGCCCGTTCGGTGAAATGCTCCCCGCCTCGACCGTTTCCGGTCTCGGGGCGGATTACTGCGCAACACCCGTTGCCTGTCCGTAACTCCGGCGGTTCCTGCCTGTGCCTTTCGCCGTCGCTCCCCGTCAGGATGTTACTCCCTCAGGATCCTGGCTTTTCAGCCCCGCAGGCCCTCTTGCGAGGACTCGCGCATGCGCCCGGCTCAGAAACTTGCAGGATGGCTTACCAATCCAAAACGCCCGATCTCCCATCGCTCCCTCCGGCTTTACCTTTTGCAAGGGAAACCGAAGATCATCGTTCCAGGTCCGCTACGTTCCGTTTGGCTCACTGTTCCGCGTGCCTCTTGGAACCTTCTTCACTATGAAGCAATCAGGGCCGGTGGTCAACGAAAAAACGAATCGCGCACATAGATCTTCACAGATTTTATCTACTTCTTTTTCTTATAGTTACAACATGACTGCGTTGAAATTCCTGTGGAAAAAACACGGACCGCGAGAATTGTTTAAGATAGGATTCTGACCCCAACACAGACCGCGAGCGACGTCCTGATTATCGGCGGCGGCATCATCGGCGCCTCGGTGGCGTGGAGGCTTGCGCAGCGCAAGGTGCGCGTCACGGTGGTGGAAGCTCGCCAATGGGGCGGCGAAGCGAGCTGGGCCGGAGCCGGAATGTTGGTTCCAGGTTCGGAGTATGAGGAAGCCTCGGATGCCCTGCGCTTCGCTTTACGAAGTTTGACACTTTATCCGGAATTTGTCCGGGAGCTGAGCGAAGCGGCGGGGCGCCCCATCGATTTCGCGCTATGCGGCTCGATCGAGCTTGCTGGGACTGAAGAGGAGCTTCAATCCATAGGGGAGCGGGTGAGGCGGCAGGCGCAGTTGCAGATTCGCGCCGAGCGGCTGACAAGAGACGATCTGACAGGCATCATTCCTGGCATCGACCCGGACCTGGCAGGCGGATACCTGTATCGGGGCGAAGGCCAGGTGGACCCTCGAACTGTGATGGCGGCGTTGCGCGTGGCCTGCGAGCGCGCCGGAGTGGAGATCCTGGAGAACGAGCCGGTGGTGGCGCTCGAATGGGATCGCGCCTCGCTGTATGCTTCGGTAGGCTCTGGGAAGATCCTGCGGGCCGGGAGCGGCATGTTAGCAGCTGGGGCCTGGGCTTCGCAGCTCGGGAAGTTTTTACCAGCCACCTTTCCGGTAAAGGGACACCTCATCGGATATCCGCTGCAGGCCGGATCGCTGCCGCACGTGCTGCGCTACCACCATACCTACCTGGTGCAGCGGCAATCGGGGTACACGATTGCCGGGACCAATGAGGAACGGGCGGCCTACGACCGCGTGGTGAATCCGGAGACCTGCGTAGAGATCGCGGCGCGGGCGAGGAAGCTGTGGACGGCGCTGCCGGAACAGGCCACCGATGGCTGGATCGGGTTCCGCCCGGGCGTGAACGCCGACGGGCCGTATCTGGGCCGGTGGAAGGATTCGCCGCTGTGGCTGGCCTACGGGCACTACCGCAATGGCATTCTGCTGGCGCCGGCGACGGCGGAGCGGCTGAGCATGCAGATCGTGGAGAGCCTATAGCGGCCAATTGGGGAAGGGATTGACGCGGCCGGTGCGCGTGTCCTCGACCAAAGCGTCAATGCGCTTGCGGCGGCGGTAGAGGGTCTCGAGCAGATTTTCCAGCGGCTCGCGGTCCCCGTTGAGCCACCATTCGGGCACCTGCTTGAAGGCGTTGTCGAGCACCTCGGGCGGGAAGTTGCGGATGCGCTCGATCCAAGGCTCAAAGGAAGCAACCCCAGTTACGGATTCATACACCAAAGGGCGGCAATAAAGGCCGGTGAGCGGCGAATCGGCGAGCGTCCAATGAGGTCCGCCGAAGGTGTAGCCGTGGTCCATCATGAGCGCGACGAAGGCCACTTTCTTTGGCCAGTATTCCTGGGCCAGCCACTCTTTGACCTGGGCCCGGAAGAAGACGCACTGGCGGGAATCGGCATTGTTCACCCATTTGTCGAAGACCAGCATCCCGAGGAAGTCCCGGATGTTGGCGATCTGGCGGAGCAGGGCGTCGGGCAGGTAGTCGTAGATGACGAAGCGATTGGGATCGACGGGCATGCGCGAACCGAAGTGAAGGCCAGGGGCAATGGGCTGGGTCCGCGAGCCAACGCTGATGGTGAGTTCCGGGTTGGCGGCAAGGAATTCTTCCGTAAGGTGGATCAGCTCGGTTTGCGGCGAGGGAAGGCCGAGGTAGTCGAGCAAGGTTCGGGAGACCCATTCGTTGACCAGGACGCGGCGATGCTGCGGGTTCTGCTTACACTTGACGACGTAGTGATGGTTGTCGGAGGCGACGAGGAGATGGGCTTGTGCGCCGCCGCGCATTTTCCGGATCCATTGACGGGCGGCGAGGGGCATGGAACGAATCAGGATACACTAAACACTATGGCTGACGAAACACAGAAGAACGGCGCCGGCGACAAGGCGGCCGACAGGCAGCGCGGGATCGACGAAGTCTCGCTGGAGTTGATGAAGTTCATCGCCACGACTACAGGCTATGGGAAGCCAAGCAGTTCGTCCGTTGGGTTCTCCACGGGCAAGGGCGGGAAGAGTGGAAGCGAGGAGTACACGGACGCGCTGCTGGAGCTATACGATCGCTGCCGGAAGGTAGTTGGGAAGCAGAGTTCGTAAGGAACCAAGAGAAAAGGAAGAGGGCGCAACGGAGACGAATCGTTGCGCCCTCTTTTTGCGTCAACCTGGGAGAATCAGGCCGAATTATTTCTTCTTGGCTGCCTTCTTCACCGGCTTCACGGGCTTTGCCGGCTTCTTCGGGGCAGCCTTCTTGGCTGGAGCCGGCTTGGCTGCTTTTTTGGCCGGAGCGGGTTTTGCAGCCTTCTTGGCTGCCTTCACCGGGGCCTTCTTGGCAGGCTTTGCAGGTGCCTTCTTCACAGCTTTCTTCGCAGCCTTCGCCGGGGCCTTCTTGGGAGCAGGCTTGGCAGCAGGCTTTTTCGCCACGGCCTTCTTGGCGGGTTTCTTAGCCGGCTTCTTGGCCGCTTTGGGGGCAGGCGCAGCAGCGGGGGCGGGTGTGGATTCCGGCGCGGAGGCCGGGGCGGGCGCTTCAGCCGAAGCGGCTTCGGACGCTGGTTGTGTTGGGGTCACAGTGAGTTCTTCTTCCATTAGTTCTTCGTCATCCTCTCCGTTGCCATATTCCTTGATCTCAGAGATGAGTTCGACATGCTCGGAGTCGTACTCAAAGCTGTCCCACTCGCCGTCATCGCCGGCAGGGATCGCCAGGAGAAACATTTCCGGAGCATTCTGTTCGGGCATGGTCAAAATTAGAATACAACGTTTTGGGGTGAAGACAAGGGGGGAGCGAGCGCTTTTGCGCGGAAAAGGCGCTTTTTCCTTGGAAGAACGTTAGCGGGCGGCGGGCCGAGCCTTTGGTTGCGAAGACTGAGCCACAACAACACCGGCGGAAGCGCGCTTGACGGGCGCTTTGCGGGCTGGGACCGGAGCACTCACTTTGCGCACCGGCGCCTTGGTAGTAGTGGTGCGGCGGACTGCCTGTTTCTTCGGCGCACTCTTGGCCGCGGCCACGGTCACCGGCTTCGGTTCCGCGTAGGCTGCGGGAATGACGACAAGATCTCCGGTGCGGAGGTCATCGAGATTGGCGCGGTTGACGGAGGCGAGGCTATTCGAAGGCGTCCGGTAGCGCTTTGAGATGGAAGCTATATCCTCTCCTTCCAGAACCCGGTGGGCGCGCCAGGAAGCACGCTTATCGGCAGGGATGAGAGACAGCGAGGACATCAGCGATTGCGTGGAGCCCTTAGGAATCCGCATGGCGTAGCCAGAGGGGGCGATGCCTTTGAGCAATGCGGGATTCAGCTCGCGCAGTTCGGTTTGCGGCACGTCGAGCAGATCGGCGATAAGGGAGAGGTTGGTGTTGGCCACCATTTCCACCGTGTCATAGACGAGCGGCGGTTCCATCTGTACGTCCTCAATCCCGTAATCCTTGGCGTTCTTCACGATGATGGTCATCGCCACGATGAGGGGGACGTAATTGGAGGTTTCCTTCGGCAGGGCGTTGCGGCTGCGCAGTTGCCAGAAATCAGCGTAGCCCGTACGCTCCACGGCGCGGCCGACACAGCCTGGGCCACAGTTGTAGGCAGCCATGGCGAGGTACCAATCTCCAAACTCGTGGTAGAGGTCGCGAAGGTGACGCGCGCCAGCGCGTGTAGCCAGCTCCGGATCGAGGCGATCATCGGAGTAGGGGGTCTGCTTCAGCCCGTATTCATTGCCACGCCATTTCACGAACTGCCACATCCCGACAGCAGCCTTATAGGAGAGCGCGCGGGGCAGGAAGCCCGATTCGGCCTGCGCGAGGAAGATGAGTTCCTGGGGGACGCCTTCTTCATCCAGAATGCGGCGAATCATGTCGCGGTAGCGGCCGGAGCGCTTCATCGCAGCGATGATGGTGCGCTTGCCGCGGTCGGAGTTGAAGTAGTTGATGTAGCGGAGCACCTCGTCGTTTTCTTCCAGCGGCAACTGGGAACGAGTGGCGGCCACCTGATCCTTCACACGGCTTTTCAGGTTGGGATCGATGGGGAAGGTGAGGTCGAGGATCTCTTGCAGGGGGGACTTATCGTAGTTGACGGTGTCTTCGAGAAGCCCGGCGCCCATGCCTTCGACATCGAAGCGATGGATCCGGTCAACGTATTCCTCCATGCGCTTTTCGGCGACGAAGCGGTCCGGAGCGGACTCAGGGGCATTGAGCAAAGTCTCAATGGCCTTGTCGAACTCGGCACGCGCGCCGGCGGCATCGCCTTCCAGATAGAGCTTGCGGCCAGCCGCGAAGTGCTTCTCGGCGCGCTTGATACGGTTATCCAACTGCGGCCGGGGAGCCAACTGGGGCTCTGTCTTCAAGAAGTTCGGGATATCTTTGGGAGGCACCGCCGCGGCACGCAGCGATGGGGGATCCACAATGACAGGTTCCGGGTCCCGGTGTACGACAGGGGGCGCTGTGGTGGGCTTCGGCGCCGGCGGGACGAAATTACTCCGGAAGACTTCCGGGTTCGTCGATGGCGAACAACTCCACAGACCGAGACAGGAACAAAGGACGATGACAGCCTTGCGGGAGGAGGGGCTTTGATGCATCCGTTATTTCTCGAGTTGGATTACCTTCTCAAATGACTCTATTACATCGGAAGCTATGACTGTACACTGTAGGCAAAGCTCGCGTCAACCCGGGGGGGGGCCGACGGGGTGAGCGTGCTATCGTTGAAACTGTTACCCCATGGATCTTGCTTTCGAAGCTGCTTTTCTCAACGTCTGCCTGTTGTGTATCCTCACGGTTCCACATGAGTTCGCCCACGCCTGGATGGCGTCGAAGCTGGGCGATGACACCCCGGAACAGGAAGGGCGGTTGACGCTATATCCCCCGGCACACCTGGAGTTGTTCGGCAGTATTATCCTGCCCGCGCTAACCAGCCTGCTGGCCGGCGGGTTCATCGGCTGGGGCAGGCCGGTGAATACAAACCCTTCGAAGTTGAAGTATGGGTTGAACGGGTTGGCGATGGTGGCGCTCGCCGGACCGGCAAGCAACATGGTGCTGGCTCTGCTTTTTGCGGGCCTATCGGTGCTGGCCGGGACGTCCGCGGCGGCCGCTAGCGAAGTGGCGCAACGGGCGGCGCTGCTGAGCGTGTATCTGGGGCTGTTCAATCTGCTGCCAGTGCCGCCGCTGGATGGATCGAAGCTGCTGATTGCCATGCGGTTCCCCCCGGCGCTCTACATCGAACTGGCTCGATTCGGGTTTATTCTGCTCTTGCTGGCGATGTCGCTGACGAACCTGGGGGGATACCTGAGCTATTACAGCCAGCGCATCACGGAGTTCTTCTTCGGCATCTTCTACTGAACCAGGTAGAGATAGACGGCAACGACAGGCATGGAGAAGAGTGTGCTGTCGAGCCGGTCAAGCCACCCACCGTGGCCGGGGAGCATGTGGCCGCTGTCTTTGATTCCGGCGCCACGCTTCATGGCAGACTCCGCCAGATCGCCGATCTGACCAGCGGCACAGGCCAAAAAGGAGAGGGCCGCGGCATGCAGCATGGGGGTTTGGGGTACACCTTTCGCCAGCAGGACAACGCCATAAAGAGTGGAGAAGAGGGCTGAGCCAATGGCGCCTTCCCAGGTCTTCTTGGGGCTAACGACGGGGGCCAGTTTGTGCTTCCCGAACAGCTTGCCGGAGTAGAGCGCCGCACTGTCACCGACCCAATTGATGCTCACGGCGAAAAACAGCCACCAGGCGCTGGCGGCATGCAGCACAACGGCGCAACGCCAGGCTCCATATATATAGATAAGGCCGAACAGCAGGGCGGAGGCCGAGGGAAGGCTCTGGGCAAGGTTGTCGAGCCGCATGGCGAGAGTGGCCACGATCATGGCCATGGCGACGAGGACGAGCCATTCCGCCCGTGGAGCGAAGAGGAAGAGCAGCCCGAAAGCCTGGCCGAGCCAGATGTTAACGGGGATCTGCTGCGCCTGCGCGATGCCGCCGTATTCACGGAAGCAGAAGAATGCCATGGCCGCCACCACTGCCTGGAAGAGCAGCGACGGTCCCAGGAAGATGACGTAGATGACGGAAGGAATGAGAATGAGCGCGGTGAGGAGACGCTTCATCGTGCGGGCACGCCGAGCACTTCGGCTTCTTCTTCCTCAGGCTTGGCGCGGGTGAGACCACCGAAGCGGCGATCGCGCTTCTGGTACTCGGCGATGGCGCGGAGCAAGTCCGCGCGCTTGAAGTCAGGCCACAGGGTCTCTGTGACGTAGAGTTCGGCGTAAGCGATCTGCCAGAGGAGGAAATTGCTGATGCGCATTTCTCCGGAGGTGCGGATGAGCAGATCGGGATCGGGACCGCCGGCCGTATAAAGATGCCGCTCGATTGCCTCTTCGTCCACTTTGAGGTGGCTGAGCGTGCCTTTGCGGCGGGCCTCATCGATGAGGCGGTTGACCGCGTCCACGATTTCCGTACGGCCACCGTAGTTGATGGCGAGGTTGAGCCGCATGCCTGTATTGGCATTAGTGGCGGCAACACAGCTTTCCAGTTCTTCCTGGGCGGATTCGGGGAGCGAATCGGGACGCCCGATGACGCAGAGGCGGATATTGTTCCGCTGCAGTCTTGGCAACTCCGCTTTGAGGTAGTAGCGCAGCAGGCGCCAGAGGGTGTCGACTTCGGTGCGGGGCCGCTTCCAGTTTTCCACGCTAAAGGCGTAGAGAGTGAGGCACTCAATGCCGAGCCGCGCGCAGCTCTCCACGGTGGCCCGAACGGGCTCGACTCCAGCCTTATGGCCGGCGACGCGAGGCAGACCGCGCTGCTTGGCCCAGCGGCCGTTGCCATCCATGATGACCGCGATGTGAGCAGGCAGACGCGCAGGGTCCAGGGATCTGGCGAGATCCCACTCGGCGCTATCCGGTGCGAGCACAGCAAACAGGTCTTGCATGCGCGTAATGTTCTATAGTAACGCGATGGGCGGAGAGACCGCAGCCACTTATCGCGCGGGCTCAAACAGGGCGAACGAATAGATGGCCGTAGCCGATGCGATGGCGACATACTGCTTGCCATCGATAGCGTAAGTGATGGGGGATGCAGTAATTCCCTCTCCCATCTGGAAATGCCAGAGGTGCTTGCCGGTCTTGGAGTCGACGGCTACCAGATGGCCATCGTCATCGCCGAAGAAGACCACGCCTCCGGCTGTGGAGACGGTGCCGGCCCACATTTCAGCGGGTCCGGTCATGGGGTACTCCCAAACTCGCTTGCCCGTGGTGGGGTCAAAGGCGCGGAGGAAAAACTGGCCCAGTTCGGTGGGTTTGGTGCTGGCTCCGCCGCCGGAGAAGTTCTTTTTGGGCTCGGGCTCCTTGGCCGAACTGGTAAAGACGTCGCACTGTTCCAGCGTAACGACGTGGAAGAGGCCGGTAGCGGGATTGAAGGAGGGGGCCATCCAGTTGGTAGCGCCGCGCACGCCAGGACAGACGCGATTGCCGTTGGGCGTGGGATCTTTGCCCGGCACGAGGATGGGGCGGCCCTTGGGATCTATGCCGGTGGCCCAATCGAGTCTGTCGACCAGTTTGGTGGCACGGAGGTATTCGCCTGTGACGCGATCGAGAACATAGAGGAAGCCGTTGCGGTTGGCGTGGAGCACCAGTTTGCGAGGCTTGCCGTTGAAGGGAAGATCGACCAGCACGGGCCAGGACTGGGCGTCCCAATCGTGCGTGTCGTGCGGCGTGAACTGGAAATACCACTTCATTTTGCCGGTGTCGGCATCGATGGCGAGCAGGGAGCAGGAATAGAGGTTGTCGCCCTTGCGATCGCCGCCGTAGAAGTCGGGCCAGGGGTTGCCAGTGGTCCAGTAGATGGTGTTCAGTTCGGGGTCGTAGGTGCCGCTGAGCCAAGTGGCGGCGCCCCCGTATTCGACGAAATTGCCCCAGGACTCGGAGCCTTTCTCGCCCTTGGCGGGAACCGTGTAAATGCGCCACGCTTCTTCGCCTGTTGCGCCCTGATAAGCAGCCACGTAGCCGCGCATCCCGCTATCCCCGCCGGCGACTCCGACGAGCACTTTGTCTTTCACCACCATCGGCGCCATGGAACCGTAGAGTCCGTCTTCGACACGGCCGTATTGCTTCTGCCAGAGAAGCGCGCCGTTGCGGCGGTCGAGAGCGACGAGGTGCACATCGCCGGTAACGAAGAACACACGATCCCCGAGCAGAGCCACGCCGCGATTCACGGCTTCCTTCTTCGAGCGCGTGTCTTTGTACTCCCAGATGAGGCGGCCTGTACGGGCGTCGAGAGCGCGGACCTCGTTGGTATTGGTGATGTACATCACGCCGTCATAGACCAGCGGATTGGTGCGCAGGCCGCTCGCCTTTGGCACGTGATAGGTCCACTGCGCGACGAGGTTACCGGCGTTGGCGGCGGTGATCTGTTTGAGCGGGCTGTGACGCTTTCCCTGGTAGTCACCGGCATAGGTAATCCAGTTGTCACCGGGCCCTTTGAGGAGGTCTTCGTACTTGACCTGGGCGGCGAGGGTAGTGGCAAGGGCCGCGCTGAGGAGGAATCGGATGGTCATGGGTTATTTCTTCTCCCCGGGTTCGAATGGGCGCACGCTTTGGCGGCTGAGGAAGGCAATGAGGTCGTCAATTTCCTGCTTCGAAAGGCGCTGGGAATAGTTGCGCGGCATCGGGGAATGATCGGAGATGGTGACCTGCTTTGCTTTGGAGAGGTCGATCATGTGGAGGTTGCCCTGGGCGTCCTGCAGTTGCATGGAGTAATTGGTGCGATTGCGGGCGACGCCTTTGAGCGTGGTTCCGTTGGCGAGGACGACGGTAGCGGCTTTGTAGCGGAGGAAACCATCGGCGTCGGGATCCAGGATGGATTCGCGCAGATCTTCGGCGGAGAACGTTCCGCCGGCGTTGGTGAGGTCGGGGCCGAGCATCCCACCGCGGCCGAGAATGCGATGGCAGTTGCTGCATCCACCCTTGCCCCAGAAGGTGGCTTCACCGGCTTGGACATTGCCTGGCGGTGGATTTTCGATGGCGGGGGAGGCGAGGGCACGTACGAAGGCCGCCACCTGCCACGCTTGTTCTTCGTTGAAATTGCTGGCGGGCATATCGGCGCCGGGAATGCCTTTGCGGATGATGGTGAAGAGAGCATCGTCTTCGAGTGGGTGCCACACGCCGCGCTTACGCAGGTTGGGGCCGCGGCCTCCCTCGGCTTTCACTCCGTGGCAGCCGGCGCAGGAGTTGACGAAGAGCTTTTGGCCGGAAGCGATGGCTTGGGGATTACCCATGGCCGGGTTCTTGGGTTTACCTTCTTTGCTGGCGTCGTGCTGGGCGGCAAGCGGGACAGCGGCGAAGCAGAGGAGAGCGGCGAGGGATCTTCTCATAAAAGTCTATCGATGTAGGTTATCATCCCCTCGCGTGGCTTGGATGGCAGGCGTAACATGCTCACGAGCACCGGTTGCATCAGACTGGTGCATAATGGTGGCATGAAGGCGACGGAACCGAGAATAGTGAGGCAAAGCGTGAGCCTGCCCGCGAAGGTGGCAACGCAGGTTCGCACTATGGCGAAGGCCAGAAGGCTGAGCGCAACACGCATGCTGGTTGAGTTGATCGAAAACGGCATCGAAGCAGAGCAGCGGAAGCAGCGAGAATTCTTCGATCTGGCGGAGCGCTTCCGCAACGAGAGCGACCCCGAAGAGGCGAGGCGCTTGGGTGACCAATTGGGCCGCATGGTCTTTGGCGGCTGATGCCGAAAATCGCGCGCTGGGAGGATTTCCCGCCGGGAATCCGACAGCACTTGATTGACCGGATGCGTGACCGGGCGATCAGCATCACTGATTTGAACTAACTCCGGATGTGGGTGGAAACCAATCCCGAAGTACCCGTGGGCGACTGGTACAAGGACTTTGGATCATTCAAAATCTGCGGCCGTGGTGGACTTGCCAAGACCTTTCTTCTTCGTGGCCAGGTGGCGAAAGGGGAAAAGCTCGCTTAGCCGGGAGATTCAAGCCGTGAAGCGGCAAAACAGTTCCAGCGGTCCAAACGGGCAGGGCGGGAGATTTGATCGCCGACCAATCCTCGCGCCGTCAAGCCGGAAGCTCGACCTCGATTTCGCTCAGTTCCGAGGTTGGCGAACACTCTGCTCTCAGGACTTCCCAATAGATTTGGATTGCCTCGGTAGCTACTGGAAGCGGAACGAGTAAAGGTCGGCGTCTTTCAGCACAAAACGCACGCGTACGGTTTTGCCGGCTAACGACTGGACGGCGGTTCCGGCGGTCCAACGGGCGGGGCGGGAGATCTGATCACCTATCAATTCTCGCGCGTCTGAAAGCGCGTAGCCGGGGATGGGTTGACCGGCTTTGTCCTGCAATTCCACACGCACGCTGCCTCCCGCCGATGTGGCGAAGTTGAGATCGAGCGTGGAGCCCTGGAAGCGGATGGGCTTGGTGATTAATTCACCACCTTCGGCGCCGGCGTGGAGTGAGGCGAAGCCATCGAGGCGCATGGCGTAGCGAACCAATTGCGCCGTGGGCTGGCCGTAGTTCTTGTTCACGTACAGCGACATTTCGGAGGGGCCGGTCTGAATGACGTTCCAGGCCGGGTAGTTGGTGCGGGAGACCCAGTTTTCCAGACCGAGGCCGGGACGGATGAAGGCGTCGAGGAAGGTGCGGTCGTAAGTCGTGCCGCCGCGCGTCGTGAAGAGGACGGCGTCGGAGATGTCCTTATAGTATTGCGGGTCGACGTTGATGGCCCGTGCTTCGGAATCGTCGATCACCTGGCGGCCCGGGAAGAAGCGCGCAGCGATGGATACACGAATATGCGGGGCGCGGAAGTACGGGCTGGTTTGATTGGTGTAGAGGTGCTCAGCCGGCGCGCCGCCAAAGGACATCTCTTCGGGTGGGGCCCAATTGAGGAAATCGGCGCTGGTGGTGCGGGAAATCCAACGGTAGTTCTGCGAGCCGATGCGGCGGAAGGTGCGGAAATAGCATACGTAGCGGCCTTCGTGCTCGCTGTAGAAGGCCAGGTTCTGCGAATCGTAGCGGGCCGGACCGGGCGGCAGAATGGGCTCTTCGCGCATCTTTCGCCAGTGGATGCCGTCGGCGGAGGCGAACGCGGCGAGCCCTGTACGCCCGGTGCCGCCAATCGCTTTGAAGCGCTCGTTGGCGGCTACCCCAGGCTTCTTGTCGAGGAACGGGGCGAAGTTGTGCGTGAAGGGCGGCATGTCGAGGATCACGTTGTTGTCCTTGGTGCCGTAGACCTCGTGCAGGCCGAGATTGGGGCGGGTCCAGTGAATGCCGTCGCGCGATTCGGCGTAGCAGGTGACCTCGCCACTGCGGCCGTCTTTGCCCGAGTTGGGGATGCCGCGATAGTAAAGGCGGTACACGCCGTCATCGTGAATGAGAGTGGAATAGCCGCTGAAGGCGCCTTCCCAGGGCTTGTCGAACTTGTGAACCGGACCCATTTCGCGGGGGCGCTGGAGTTCGAGCCGCGCGTTGGTGAGTTTGTCGATCAGCAGGCGGTCCAGGAAGAGTTCGCGGCGTGAGCCGATGTCGATAGGCTGTGCGCTGAGGCTAGCGCCGAGCGTAATGAGGAGATGGAGAGCAACATGCATAATAGAAAGCCATGAAAGCCTGTATTCTACACGCTCAGCAACCCGTGGCACAGTCCCCGCTCCGGTTGGAAGAGGTTGCTGTGCCGGAACCGGCGACGGGGGAAGTGTTGATCCGCGTGTACGCGTGCGCGGTTTGCCGGACGGATCTGCATGTGGTGGAAGGGGAGTTGCATGCCCGGAAAATGCCGGTGATTCCCGGCCATCAGGTGGTGGGCGTGGTGGAGCGCGGGGGCACGCGATTTGCGCCGGGGCAGCGGGTTGGCGTGGCGTGGCTGCATCGCACCTGTGGGGATTGCCACTACTGCCGGTCCGGGCGCGAGAATCTGTGCAGCCATCCCGATTTCACGGGCTATTCGGTGAATGGCGGCTTCGCGGAATATATGGTGGCGCAAGAGGATTTCGTGTATGCGCTGCCGGAGGGGTTTTCCTTCGTGGCGGCGGCGCCGCTGCTGTGCGCGGGCATCATTGGATTCCGCTGTCTGCATCTGAGCGGGATCCAGCCGGGTGGCCGATTGGGGTTGTACGGATTTGGAGCGGCGGCGCATGTAGCGATGCAGGTGGCGCGGCATTGGGGGGTTGAGGTGTATGCGATGACTCGCGATGAGCGGCACCGGAATCTGGCGATGGAGTTGGGTGCAGCGTGGGCCGGGGATACATTCGACATGCCGCCGATGCTGTTGCACGCGGCGATTGTGTTCGCACCGGCGGGAGAGATTGTGCCGGCGGCTCTGGCTGCACTGGAGAAGGGTGGGACTCTGGCGCTGGGCGGCATCCACATGAGCGACATCCCTTCGTTTCCCTATTCGCTGCTCTATCACGAGCGGGTGATCCGCAGCGTGGCCAACAACACGAGGCAGGATGGCGAGGCGTTTCTGAAAATCGCCGCGGAGATCCCTATCCGCACGCATACGGTGGAGTTCCCGCTGGAGCAGGCCAACGTGGCACTACAGACGCTCAAGCAGGACGCGATTCGCGGGTCGGCTGTATTACGGGTGGCGCCGGATCTGTGAGGAGCTCAAATAGCGCGGCTGTTACGGAAAGGGCCGCCGGGCCAATGAATATGCCCATGATGCCGAAGGACTGTGCGCCTCCCAACAGGGCGAAGAAAATCAGCAACGGGTGGAGGCTGACCTGCCCGCTGACTACGTAGGGACGGATGAAATTGTCGGCGAGTCCGATGACACCGAGCCCGAGTCCAGCCAAGATGGCTGCTTTGCCGTATTGCGCGCTGGCAGCGAGGTAAATGGCGGCGGGGACCCATACGATGGGCGGGCCGATCAACGGAATCAGCGAGCAAAGCCCGGCGATGATGCCCCAGAGCATGGGGGAAGGAAGCCCGAGCAGAAGGAAAGCAAGCCCGGTCAGGCCGCCTTGCACAGCCGCCACGGCAACGACACCATACATGTTGGCAACGACGGTGTTTTGCACTTCAAAGAAGAGCCGGTCCACGGTGGAAGCCTCCAGTGGGAGTAGGTCCTTGATGTGCTCCCGGATACCGTGGCCGTCGCGAAGCAGGTAATAGAGAGTAAAGAGCGCGACGAAGGTTTGAAAGAGCACTTCGGCCAGATTGCCCGCGAGCCCTTTGAGAACCTTCATCAGGGTAGCGCTGGCCGAATCCGCCCAGCCGAGCAGCATCGTTTTGAGACTGAAGGTGGGATCGTCCACATCAATGCCAACGGTGGCTAGAGGGCGATCGAGCAAATGAGTGATCCACGTTTCCCAGCCGCCATCCGCGTTCGATTTCTCCGATAGCAGCGAGTAGAGATGTTTGAGATCGCGGGCGAGCGAAGCAGTGAGGAAGATGGTGGGAATCAGTATGAGCAGGAGGATGGCGATGACCCCGGTGGCGGCGGCGAGGTTCGGACCGAACCCTCTCTGGCGCAGTTTGGCGTGGACGGGATGGAAGAGGATGGCGAGTGCTACGGCAGCGAGCGCGGGCATGAGGAACGGCTGCACGATGGTGAAGCAGAGGTAGGCGCCGAGCAGCGTGAGAACGCCCAACAGCACTTGCTGCAGGCGATCTTGACGCATGGGAGAGGGGATCATCGGCTCTATGGTAACGTTACTGGCTTCCGCCAGTGGGAAGGGGCGCCGTAGCCGGAGGCGCGGAACGTTCCTTCTCCTGCTCGCGATCGATATAGGGGATGCCACGCTGCATCCACTCCGGCGCGGGCGCACCTTTCAAATGATGATCGAAGAACTGGCGCAGGCGCATGGTGTAGTCCTTCTGATTGGCGCGCTTGCGCAGGCCGTGGGGCTCGCCGTTGTAGTTGAAGAGATAGGCTTCCTTGCCTAGGCGGCGAAGCGCGAGGAAGTATTCTAAGCCCTGGTACCACGGCACGGCATCATCCTGATCGTTGTGAAGCAGGAGCAGCGGAGTCTGCACACGGTCGGCTTGGAACAGCGGCGAGTTCTCCAGGAAGCGTGTGGGATATTGCCAGAGCGAACCACCGATGCGGCTTTGGGTGCGCTCGTACTGAAATTGGCGAGGCAGGCCGGAGCCCCAGCGAATGCCGTTGTAGGCGCTGGTCATGTTGGCGACGGGCGCGCCGGCCGCGGCGGCCTTGAAGCGCGTGGTCTGCGTCACCATGTAGGCGATCTGGTAGCCGCCCCAACTGTGGCCTTGAATGCCAATGGCGTCCTCGTTGACGTAGCCTTTACCGACGACCGCATCGATGGCCGGCAACACGCATTTCAACGCGCTCTGGCCGGGGTAACCAATGGTGTAGACGATGTCCGGGGTGAGAACGATGTAACCGTTGCTGGTGTAGTAGCTGATGTTGATGGAGTGGCTGGGGGCGGGCGCGCGGAACTGATGCACGGTTTGTGAGAGCCGCTCATAGATGTAGACCATGAGCGGGTATTTCTTGTTGGGGTCGAAGTTCTCGGGCTTGAAAAGAGCGGCTTGCAAGGGACGACCGTCCAGGTTGCGGAAGGAGATCAGTTCGGCGGTGCCCCACGCGAGTTGTTCCTTCTGCGGATTGGCGTTCGACACTTTGCGGATGTTCTGAAAGCGGCTGTTGGTGAGGAGGAGATCACCGAACTCATCGAAGCGCGTGGCGCTGAACAGCACGACGTCGGCATCCTTGGCTTTTTCCGGCACGGAGTAGGACTTGGCGCCCATTAACAATTTGCGCGGTGGATCGTTGGTGGTGAGGGAGTCTTCGTAGAAGCCAGTATCGCGGGTGACGGTGTTCTCGGCTCGCAGCAGCAGGGGTTTGGCAGGGTCAATGACACCGGCGCGTTCAAAAGGCGAGCGGCGCTCTTCCCCGATGCGCTGGTAGCGAAATTGAATCTTCTCTTTGCGGCCGGCGCCATCGGTGAGCAGGCGCGCGGTCTCGCCTTCCGGAGAGATCAGCCAGATATCGTAACGATCATAGAGGAGGACGCTCTTGCTGTCCTTGGTCCAACCCGCCATGCCATAGGGACGCGGCGTGCCGGGGGAATCGTATTCCTCGTCGTGAAAGGCAACACCAAGAGAACCGGTGAGATTGCGGCGCCGAGCCGTGGCAAGTTCGATGGACCACCAATCCTTGCCATCGAAGGACACGCCATATTTGGCGTCGGGCGAAGGCGCAATACCGCCTCGCAGTTTGCGGGCAATGAGAGTGCGGGCGCCGCTATCGACGTTGACCAGGTAGTAGTCGCTGTAACGTTCGTCGAATTCCACCATGCTGCGATACTCGCGATCGTCGGAACCGATGGCTGTCTTGCTGTCGTCATTCGTCGTGATGTCCGGCAAGGAAGCATCGGCGAGCTGCACGGCCCGTTTTTCCGAAGGCAGTAGACAGCACGATAGGTGCGATTGCGATCCTGTTCGGCGCGGACCTTCTGCATCGACTGCACAATGGGGTCCTTCCAATGCCACAAATCGGCGACGGCTTTGTCTTCGGATGGGGCCGCCGTTGCGGTGCGGCGTGGCGCAGGCGCAGGAGCAGTAGCGAAAAACAGACGCGACCCATCTTTAGAGAAATTGATGGCGCCGCGTTCGCCGATGCGCCATCCGGAACGCATGCCGGGGGTGTCTTTGTTCACGGCGAGTTCGGCGGAGCCCGCGGTTCTATTCCAGAGATAAAGGCTGTAGGCTGGTGTGCGGGCAGCGGCATCGTCGCGTGTGCTGAGGAATGCGAGGCGCTGCTGCGCTTCATCCCAGGTCAGTCGCGAATAGCGGCCTTTTCCCGAAAGAACGCTCTTTGACTCGCTGCCATCCGTCTGCGCGGCGTGAATGCCGTTGTTGTCCTCGTTCTTCGATGACACGGCATAGACCAGGGTTTTTCCATCCTTGGAGAGCGAGTACTCCGACACTTCGACGAACTTGCGCTCGGCTTGTGTGGTGAGATCGCGGAGGATGACATCGGAGGCGGTGGTAGGGCGCGTCGCAGTGCCAGGGCGCTCCTGCTTGGTTTCGGAAGCGGGCCGCGCCGGTGGCGGCGGGGGCTCCAATTGGTAAGCGAGCCAGCGGGGATCATTCGCCGCAAGCTGGAAATTGCGGACTCCCGCGATGCGGATGGCTTCGCCGCCGGAGGTGGGCAGAATCACGAGGGATGGCTTCGGTGCTTCGGTATTGCGCGCGCGGCGGGCTTTGTCGGCGTCTTCCTTGGTGGGATTCGCAGTGAAGATGACGTACTTCCCATCGGCGGTGAACGCCAGGGTGTTGCCACGAGGAGCAGTGGGGCGCCCGGGAGGACCGGGGGATGGCTCAGCACCGGGTTCGCTTTCCGTGTTGTCCGTAGTGGAAGAAGGGCGCGAGCCGATGCTCTCTTTGCGCTCCGCACCGGTTTCGAGATTGCGAAGCACCAGTTCGCCATTGCCCACTTGCGGTGTCACCGTGTAGGCGAGAAACTTCCCGTCGTCGGAGAGCTTCTGGTTGGCGATGGATTTCCAGGAGTCGAAGTCCTCGGGCTGGATGGGACGTTTGGCTCCGGGCTGCGCAGCCAGTGCGGCCGCGACCAGCAAGAGTGCGAAACGGGTGCGAAGCTTCGCCGTAGGCAACATATGGGCTCATTCTAGCGCGCGCATTTGTTGGCTATCGCCTCATGTATGCTGGGAACAGCAAATCGACATGAAGCTGGTGATCACCATTTTTCTTGCCTGTGCCATGGCGGCGGGGCAACAGAAGGCATACAAGGCGAAGGAAGAGAAATTGCCGGGGACCCCGGTGAAGCAACCCATCGCCTACAGCCACAAGACTCACATCGCGGCGGGCTTGACTTGCACCGGATGCCACACGATGCCAGGAGATGGATTCGCGGCCACGTATCCCAAAGAGGCCTTCTGCATGGGCTGTCATCAAAGCATCAAGACCGACAGCGCCGAGATTCAAAAGCTGGCGCAGTTCTCTAAGGATAAGAAGGCAGTGCCGTGGGCGAAGATCTATCAGCTTCCGGACATTGTGTGGTTCAATCACGCGCTGCATGTGAAAGACGCGAAGATCGCCTGTGCGGAATGTCACGGCGACGTGTCGCAGCGCGATGTGCTGTTTCAGGAGAAGTCGGTAATGATGAACTCCTGCATGGAGTGCCACGCCAAGCGCAGCGCACCAAACGGATGCGACACCTGTCACGCGACGCAGTAGTTTAGAAAGACACCCTGGCGCCCAGTTGCAGCGCGCGCGGCCCACCGGAACCGAAGATCTGTCCGGCTCTTGATGTGGGTTGGCCGAAGGCAGCGGGGTTATTGAGCGTAAAGCTATACCCACCGAGATTGGCGATGTTGAAGGCATTGAACATCTCGGCGAAGACGGAGATGCGATAGCGCTCACCGAAATCGAAGAACTTGGTGAGGCGGAAATCGGTGGAGTGGAAGGCGTCTCCGAACTCGTAGTCCGTGGGCAGAGTGAGGCGGGGCACGGCTTGGCCGCGGCTGGTGCGGGTACCGGCATACTTCTGGTTGAACTGTTCAACGAGAGTAGACAGGTCGGATTTTCCAAGCCCACGATTGAAGCCGTTGTACTTGGCGCCAGGAAGTGGTTCGAAGTTGGAGCCGTCGCCATCCAGATCGATGCCGGAGATGGTGGGCATGAGAGGCCCGCGGCTGCCGTGTGACGTGATGAAAGAAAGCTGAATCTTCCCAGGCAGATCGACGATGCCGGAAACGTTCAGCATATGCCGTCCGCCCTGTGGGCCCCATCCCGCAAACCAGTTGTCGAGGTTTGGCATGCCGTTGGTTCCCAGGCGATCCTGCAAGGCGTAGGACGCGGTGAACTGGAACCGCTTGGAGAAGCGTTTGTCCACCTTGACGAGGAGCGCTTTGTACTTGCTGCGATCGGCGGGCACAAAGAAAGTGAAGGAACCGGTGGAGCAGATAGCTTTCGGGTCTAACGCCTGCGCCGCGGTGCAACGCGGAATGACCGGCCCCTGCAGACGGTTATTGCGATTGAGGTCAATGCCGGAGAACAACTGGTGGATGAAGTGACGCATTACGAAATCGGCGGAGAGGACTGTGTCGCGCATAATCTCACGCTGCACGCCGAGGTTGAAGTGGGAGGAATAGGGAGTCGGATACTCCTGGGGGATGAGGTCCGCGCCGCTTTTCACAACTTCGATGCCGCGGATGCCGAGATCGAATGTGGTGGCCGAGTTGGCGCGCTCCGCCTCGCCGCGAATGGTGGGGAGGATGCGGTTCAGATGGCCCAACGTAAAGGGCGAGGGGCCGTTGCGAAACTCGAGTGGAGCGTTGTTGGGCAACCCGGTGATGCCGAATGCAGGCCGGTTGAGAACCGTGGAGCCGGGGACCTGTTGCCGGCCGTTGCCTTTGGGGCCAATCGCCGCACGCTCAGAGAGACGCTGCCATAGCACGCGGGTGTCGTAATAGATTCCCGCTCCACCGCGGATCACGGTCTTGCTGTTGCTCTTAGGAGACCAAGCAAACCCGACAGACGGCGAGAAGTTGTTGTAGTCCTTGCCCGTGGGCGCGAGTCCACCCTGCCCAAGCAGTGGCGCGAGCAGTGCCGGACGGTCGAGATCGTGGTTGGCTACGGTGGATTCGAATAACCAGCCCAAGCCGTAGTTCAAAGTGAGATTGGGGCGGATGCGCCAACTGTCCTGCCAGTAGAGGTTGTAGCGGTTATTCAGTTTGGCGATGTCGAGGTTGTAGGGCGGAGGCTGTGCGGGATCGCCGATGCCCATCACGAAGAGATACACCGGAAGCCGTTCCAGGTCGGCGTTGGTGCGGAATTCACGCGGCAGTCCAAACTGATTGAGTGCAGCTTGGCCTCCCAGTTGAAAGAGGGTATCGGGACCCCAGAGATAGGCCACGGCAGGATCCGCGAAGCCCCAGAAACCGGTGCCGGGAGCGCGCTCCAACTGCCCGCCGAACTTCATGCGATGGTTGCCCATCTGGAGAGTCACGTTTTCGTTGATGTTGTAACGGCGTAGATCGCGCCCTTGTGTGGCATTGGCCGTGTTACCAAGAACAAGGCCACTGTCGATGAAGTTGATCTCCGGCAGGCCGAGCGCCACGCAGGAGGGGCAGTCTTTCTCAGAGGGGAACAGGTTACGGTTGTTCCAGTAGCTGTAGACGAAGCGGAAGTCACTCACCAGGTTCGCCCCGAACGTGGAGGTGAGCCCCATAATGCTTTGGTCTGAGAAGTTGGTGTTCACCAGCCAATTGCTGGGCGGTTGTGCCGAATTGCGTGGTGCATTGCCCTTGTTGCCGTCATGCGAGTAGCGCAGAAACAAATTGTGGTTGCTGTTGATGCGGAAATCGAAGCGCGGGCTGATCTGCGTCGCGGTATAGGGACTGACGTAGTTGCCGGCGAAGGACTGGAAGAACGGCGAGGCCGGCTGCACGGTGACGATGGAGTCCTGGTTATTGTGTTCCAGGTTGACGAAGAAGAACGCACGGTTCTTTACCATTGGGCCACCAAACCAGAAGCCGGACTGGCGGCGGGCGAAGAACGGGTCCGGATTGAAGGCATTCCGCTTCAGAGCGGGGTATGCGGCCATGTTGTTATCGCGGTAGAAGAAGTATCCGGCGCCGTGGAAATCGTTGCTGCCGGAGCGTGTGACGATGTTGACCGCGCCAGTGCCGCCGAGGCCGGTGGAGAGGTCCATGTTCACTGAGGAGATCTGGAACTCCTGCACCACTTCCTGCGAGAAATTCTGCTGCGCGCCGCCTTCAATAGCATTGCGGGAGTTGCCCCCGTCCACGGTGATGGCCGTCATCGAACTGCTGCCGCCCAAGATCGAAACACTGAACTGGGCGTTGTATTGTGCCAGCGATTGCGTACCGACGGATACTCCCGGCTCGAGAAACGCGAGTTGCAAGAAGCTGCGTCCGTTGAGCGGCAATTCCTGAATCTGCTTCCGCGTCACGACGCCGTCGATTTTGTGGCTGTCGTAGGAGAGTTGCGCAGTGGCCGCTTCAATGGTGACCACTTCGGTGGTGGCACCCACCTGCAACTCGACGGAGGAGGTGGTGGTGCTGCCGGTCTGCACGGTGGCGTTGACCAGCGCGGAGCGGAAACCTTTGGCTTCGACGCGGATCTCATATGGGCCCGCGGGAAGCAGCGGAGCGGAGTAGGCGCCGTCGCCGGAGGTGGTGACGACGCGAGAAGCCCCGGTGTCCTTATTGCGGATGGAGACCGTGGCGCCCGGAATGACGGCGCCGGATTCATCCTTGACCTGTCCATCGATGCCGCCAGTGGGCACTTGAGCCGGCGCCACACTGGCCAATACTCCCAGGAACAATGCGAACAATACGCTGGTACGCATGTTGAACCCCTTACCCCTGAATTTTCCGAACTGTCGGTCAGCATCCAAAAAAACTAAGGCATGCTTTCACAGATCGAAGTGGGTGTCAACGGGGTAGGGGGTTCGTTTCGGAGAAACTAGGAACCGATGGGCAAAGCGCGTAAACGCTCGAGATCGGCGGCAATTCCCTTCGTGCCGTCGTTCAGCACATTGCCGAAGTTGATGAAGCGGTAACCGCGGGAGAGGGCTTTGGCAGCGGCCTCGTAACCGCCCACTGCAATTCCGGGAACCTTTCCGGCTTTCTCCACTCTTTGCGGAAAATCGACAAGAAGGCGATCCACTTCAGGGTGGGCAATCTGGGTGACGACGCCAAGCGAGGCGGAGAGATCCATGGGCCCGGCGAGCAGAACATCGACGCCATCCACGGCAGCAATCTCTTCCACCTGTTCCATGGCGGCGGCGGATTCGATCTGCACCACGATCAGCGTCTCCTCGTTCGCCACGGGAAGGTAGTCTTTCCATGGCACATCCATATAGAAAGTCCACATGGGGGAAACGCCGCGAGAACCCTGCGGCGGATACTTGGCATATTCGACAATACGGCGGGCCTGTTCGGCATTCTCCACCTGCGGGATCATGATGGCGGAGGCGCCGACGTCCAGCGCTTTCTTGATCAGGCCGGCGTCGAGGTTGCAGATGCGAATGAGCGGAGTAATACCTTTGCGGCGTGCGATGACGGGTAGATAATCTACGGATTCAGTACCGAAAGGAGTATGCTCCGTCTCAATCCAGATGAAGTCAGCGCCGGAATTGACGGCATACTGCATGACAAGCGGATGGGGAACAAGAACCACGGCTCCGAAGGCCGCGCCACCGGCGGCGAGTTTCTGTTTAACGGGATTTTCGAACAAATCGTGCTCCTATGATTTAACTGACGGAATAGCTTTCCAGGTGTAGGCGGACACATTGCTCCGCGGTGAGATCGCATTTTCCGCTCAGATAGCGGACAAACGTATCGTGGAGATGCTCCATGCGCTCCAGGGTGGGTGGTGTGCGCTGCTCATGATAGATGAGGCTGTAAGCGAAGAACGGATAGGTGATGCGGCGCAACGCATGCACCAGCCAGGCGTTGCCGCTCCACTCCCACACCTTCTCATGGAAGCGGAGATCTTCGCGAATCCACACTGCGACCTGGTGGGCGAGGACTCCGGCGAGGATGCGGGCCTTGATGGTCTCCAACTCCTTGAGGCGCGCTTCGTTGATAGCAGTGCGAGCCAGTTCGAGCGCCATGGTTTCCAAGGGTAGCCGGACCGAAGCCATATCCAATGCATCATTGGTGTTCCAACTGACGACGGAAAATCCGTGGTGCGGATGGTGATTGACCAAACCCTCCTGTGCCAGAATCAGCAACGCTTCCCGCACCGGCCCGCGGCTGATGCGAAGTTGCGCCGAAAGGGCAACTTCAGTCAATTGTTGTCCTGGCTGGAACTGGCCCACGAGCAACGCTTCGCGAAGAATGTCCAACGCGCCTTGCCGGATTGAGGTGGCGCGTGGTTGAGAAAATAGAGCGGACATTGGACAAGAAGCCCCAGCATATCAGAAATGTTAGTAAATCAGTTTCAATCCGAACTGCACAATCCGTGGCGGGCCGGCCGAGCGCCAGGTGGCAAAGGTCGCGTTGTTCACGGTGTTGTCAAACTGGTTGAACTGGGTGTGGTTGAGCGCGTTGAAAAACTCGGCACGGAATTCGAGACGTGCAGTTTCAGTGAAGAAGAAATCCTTGTTGAGAGACACATCCCAGTTGTTGACCGGAGCATCGCGGATGATGTTGCGCCCGGAGTTGCCGAACCGGCCGCGGGCGGGCTGCGCGAAGGCTCTCGGATCGAAGCGCAGGCGGTTGGGACCTCCAGGCGTGAAGCCATCGGGGAAAGGGTCGCCAACCAGATCCGCGCGTTGCCCGCCGGAGCCGATGTTTGCGGGATCGCCGGCAGTGAGCACAGACCACGGGTTCCCGCTTTGGAACTGCGTGATACCGCTCAATTGCCAGCCGCCAACGATGTGTCCAGTAACGCCGCGATGCGATAGATAGGGCTTGCCTGGGCCGAAGGGTAGATCCCAAACGTAGCTCACCACGAAGCGGTGCGGGACATCAAAGTAGGAAAGTCCCTTTTCGCTCAGGCGGTCGTAGGCATTCTGCGGCAGCGCCGGTTGCGCTCCGATATTGCCCGCGAACGAGGAATTGTCAATGGCTTTGGAGAACGTATAGGAAGCGAGGAAATGCAGGCCTGATGAAAAACTGCGCTCCAGGCGGGCGATGACACCGTGATAGTTGGAGAATCCGTTGCGCGTGATAACGCTGGCGCCTGGCGCGAAGGCTGGAAACGGCGCGCGCGCCGCAATGGGCGTCGGGCGCGAAGGATCGGCGTCCAGCGTGGCCTGATTGGCGTTGTTGCGCCAGTCGAGCTTTGTGCCCTTGCTTCCGAGGTAACCGATTTCCAGCGCCAGGTTCGATTTCAGTTCACGCTGGAGGTTGAGGCTCCACTGCTGCATGTAGCCCACCGGAAGTGTCGTATCGAGAGAACTGAAGCCCACGCTGCCCACGGTCACCGTGCTGGGGAACAGGTTCGACCAGAAGAACGATGGCCGGGTGATGTCGTTGGTGAGGCTGTGATTCAAAACATGAGGGAAGTTAAATGTTCCAAACAAAACCTCGTTGTTGTTGTTGGCGGCTTCGTAGAACATCCCATAACTGCCGCGGACGGAATTCCTCCGGCTCCCGAACGGGCGCCAGGCGAAGCCGAGGCGCGGTGCGAAATTGTTCTTGTCGGGAGGAACCAGGCCGCGCGAAGCGAGCGGACGATCAGTGGCCGTGAAGCCTTTGCCGGGAACATAGTATGTGGCTTCCCCGGGATAGATGAGGCGCCCGCCAGGGAAGTTTGGATCGAAGATAGAGCGGCGATCGCGGTCGTTGACAAAGGGAGCCGGGTATTCATAGCGGAGGCCGAGGCTGAGGGTGAGATTCGGAGTGACCTTCCAATCGTCCTGCACAAACCACTGCCAGAGCGGGGAGAGATTCACACCATCGGGGCCAGGAGGCGCAGTTGCGCCCGCCGTGCGCGGAATACCCAGCAGGTAGTCGGCAACGGCGCTGCGCGTGAAGTTACCGGTGAAGCCAAACGAGCCTTGCGTCGTCCCGATGTTGCGGATGTCGAGCATGCGCTTGCGAATGTCGAAGCCCGCTTTGATGGTGTGGCTGGCACGGATCCAGGTGAGGTTCTCCAGGAATGACCATGTGTTGACGCGCTGCGTGATCAGACTTGGGCCACCGAGCCCCGTGAACCCCGTGATGTTCACAGCGGCCAGTGAATTGTACTCCGGGATATCGCGGCTGAGCAGGTTACGAAGGCCAAGAATCTCGGCGAAGTTCTGCGGATAGTCTTCCGGCGGTCCCTGGTGGAGTGTGTGGCGGCTGAAGCCACCGCGGAATTCGTTAATCAGATTGGAACGGATGACCTGGTTGTGACCGAGTACGAGGTTGTACTGGCGAGAACGGGGCGAGTTGCGGAAGAGCGGCGAAATGGCGGCGGTGACGTTCTGCGATTTATTGGTGCTGTAGCGGCCGAACAGATGGCCGGCGGAGTGGAAGTGCCGGTCGGCTTTGAGTGTGTATTGATCCCAATCGTTGGAAGTACTGATGGGCGTGATGAGATTGATGCCGGGGCCCAGCGAACCGCGAAGGGCGGTGACGGCGGGAATGAATTGCCGGTAGGCGCGCGTGGTGGAGTCGATGCGCGAAGTGGGAATCCGATTGCCTGCGAAGGGGGCGTTATTGGCAAAGGGGTCGACAATCGCTCCGGCCGTGGTGCTGAGGTCGCCATCCAATTCCGCCTGCGTCGGCAGGCTGGAAAGCAACGTGGCAGGAGAACGCTGGCGCACGCCTTCGTAGTTGAATAGCCAGAACAGCTTGTCGCGGCCGTCGTAAACCTTGGGAAGCAGCACGGGGCCGGAGACCGTGCCACCGAATTGGTTGCGCCGCAGCGTGGGCTTCCGCGCAGGGTCAAAGAAGTTACGGGCCTGGATCTTGTCGTTGCGAAGGAATTCAAACAAAGTGGCATGGAACTGGTTCGACCCCGACTTGGTCACCACGTTGATTTGAGCCGCGCCATTGCCGTACTCGGCGTTGAAGGTGTTGCGCTGGATCTTGAACTCTTCGATCAGGTCGACAGAGGGATCGATGAAGGTGCCATTCGCATTGGAGTTGGTGTTGGTAGCGCCGTCCAGCATGAAGCTGTTGGAGAGGCCGCGGGTGCCGGATACGGCGAACCTTCCGCCTGAGCCGGCAACGGGAGCAATCACACCTGGCGCGAGCACGGCCAATGTCTGAAAGTTCCGCCCGTTGAGTGGAAGCTGCACAATGCGGCGGTTGTCGACCACAGTTCCCTGACTGGCGGTGTCCGTCTCAATCAACGGAGTTGTAGTGGCCACTTCGATCACTTGCTCGATAGAACCGATCTCGAGTTGAAAGTCGACGCGGGCACGCTGGTCAACCGCAAGCGTGACTGACTGCGCCACCGCTCGTTTGAAGCCTTGCGCCTCCACGGAAACCTCATACTGGCCAACAGGCAGCGCGGGCGCCTGATAATCCCCGGTGTTGCTGGTAGCAATGGATCGCACGGTATTGGTGGCAGAACTTCGCAGCTTGATTTGCGCGCCCGGGATCACCGCACCACTACGGTCGGTGACGGTGCCAAGAATCGTACCGAAGAGAGATTGAGCGTGCAGAGACGCCGAGGTGAGAATCATCGTGGCGCACCAGGCCACGAGCAATCGCTGGAGCATGCACCGGATTACATCACGGTGGGCGGGAAGAAGCAAATATTACACCGGCCGGTCGAGAGGCAGCACCGCTGGATCGCCCATCCATTGCTGCCATGCGAACAGGCGGCGGCGCAGAGTGGCCATCTGGCGGAGATGCTCATATTCGCCGATGAGGTTCTTCGTCTCGCCCGGATCATTGCGCAGATCGTAGAGTTCATGCTGGACATCGTTGTGGGTGTGCGTGACAAGCTTCCAGTCTTGGGTGCGGATCATGCGCATGGAATCCCGCAGGTAGTGGTACATGTCGTAATCGGCGAACACCGTGTCACGCCAGGGAACTTTCTCGCCTCGCAACAGCGGAGCAAAATCGCGGCCGCAAGGGATGTAGGCGTTAGGGATTCTTTGCTCCGCGCCGGCGATGCGAAGAAATGAAGGGAAGAAGTCGAGGTGCGAGATCATCTCGGCAATGCGCCGGCCGGGTTGAATGACACCGGGCCAGCGAATCATCAGTGGCGTGCGGAGGGAGTCGTCCCACATGTTGGGGACACGTTCACGGGCGGCGCGTCCGGCACGAGTAGCGTTGCCTTTGCCGTAAGCATTGTGATGGCCGATCATGTAGCCGTTGTCGGAGGTGAAGACAACGACGGTGTTGGAAGAGAGCTTCAGGGAGTCGAGTGTTTCGAGGAGGCGGCCGATGTTGCGATCGACGGAGGCAATGCTCGCGTAATAGGCACGCAGCGATTCAGCAGCCCAGTCCTTGTTCAGCGCCGGGTGTTTGGGGAGTTCGGGAGCCGTGTTGCGAAAGTGCGCCGAGTCGGCTTCCGGAACCGGGCCGTAGGGCGCATGCGGAGCGCGAAAGTGGACGTTCACAGCGAACGGCTTCGACTGGCTGCGTTTCACGAAATCGATGACGCCATCCACTAAGATGTCGGGCAGCGAGCCTTTGACGGTTTGCTCTTTCCCCTGCACCTCAAGATAAGGATTCATGGGACGGTTGCCGCCATCCAGGAATCCGAGGAACTCGTGAAATCCCCGGCGAGTGGGATGGTGCTCCGGCTTCGTGCCGAGATGCCACTTGCCAAACAACGCTGTTGTGTAGCCGTGCTGCTGCAGCAGTTCCGGCCATGTTGGGAAATCGGCAGAGAGACCGAATTCCGGCTCACGGCGGCGATCAATGAAATCGTGCACGCGGGTACGAAAGCTGTGCTGCGAGGTGAACATCGCAGCGCGGGACGCCGAACAAACGGGTGTGGAGACGAACGCACGTTCGAAGAGTGCGCCTTCGGCTCCGATGCGATCCATGTTCGGAGTGTGCGCATCGCGGTTGCCAAGGGAGCGCACGCTCCACCAGGCTTGGTCGTCGGTGTAGAGGAAGACAATGTTGGGCGGGCGTTGCGACTGATAGGCAGCCGCGCCCGCCGCGCTGAGAAGGAACGATCGCCGGGTCATCAGAACCAGAATTTCAAGCCAAGTTGCAGCGTGCGGGCAAGGCGCGCTCCGGTGATGCGACCGAACGTGGGATTACCGAACGTGCCCGCCGGCGCGCTGAGATTGGTGCGATTGGGCAGATTGAAGACATCGCCGCGGAGTTCGAACTTCATGCCTTCCCGTAGCGGTACGGGAATGAACCGGATAACGGAAAGATCCGCGCTGATGAGCCCCGGACCTTGAATATCGGGAAACTTTGGACTGTTACCGAGCGCGCGCGGAGGAGGCGCCACGAAAGCTGCTGTGTTGAACCAGCGATCAATCGTTCGTGCGCCCTCATCGAGCACGGCGCTGCTCACCCAGTTCGGGCGGAACGTGCGGGAGAACGTTTGTGCGGTATTCGCAGCTTGCGTGATCCACACTTGATCGCCGCTTTGGAGCGTGAGGATGTTGGAAAGCTGCCATCCGCCAAGCACCCATGCTGCCGGACCGCCGTTGGTCATCCAGCGCCTCCCCTTGCCAAAGGGAAAATCGTAGACAAACGCCGTGACGAAGCGATGCGGGTAGTGCGATTGGCTGAGTCCTCGCTCCAGCCGCAAGTTGTAGGGATCGGCTGGAAACATGGAAGAGAAATTATCTTCGTTGTAGTCGAGGAATTTGGAGAAGGTGTAGCTAACGCTCCAGAAGAGGCCAGCGCGGTAGCGGCGCTCCAGGCCCAATTGCAGCGCATTGTAACTGGAGTTCTGCAGTTCGCAATGGCAGAGAATGAAGCCGTAGTCGGGATAGGGCCGCATGGCCTGGGTGCCAGTGCCTGCGCGCTGCACATCTTCGATACGGGTCACGTTCATGTCCTGATTCATCATCAGGTGACGCCCCACGCTGCCATTATAGGAAGCCTGTAACAGGTAGCTGCCGATTTCGTGCTGGATATCGAGGTTCCACTGCTGGAAGCTGCCGAGTTTGGCGCGCTCGATTTTGTTGTCGATGGCGAAGCCTTTCCCATCCACGCTAGGCACGATGGGAGGAGTCCGTGAGAGAATCGCTGCTGCATTCACACCATCGCTTTGCAAGCCGAGCCGCTGATCGGCAGGAAAGCGTGCAAAGGCCGACGTGGCACGCCCGGTGATGGGCGTGTAGAAGATGCCGTAGTGGGAACGCACCACCGTATTGCGCAGGGCACGCCATGCGAAGCCAACACGAGGCCCGAGGTTCATGCGATCGGTGTATTGAATGAAGTTGCGGCCCAGTTCCGTCATCGTAACCGGACGTCCTTTGGCGAGGTCAAAGTTGGAGCCCTGGTTGCGGGTCTCGCGCGGATTCTGCTCCGCGTCGTAGCGAAGCCCGAGGTTCAGCGTGAAGCGAGGCGTGAGCTTCCAGTCATCCTGGAAGAACCCGCCAATATACTGTGAGCGGTAGTAGAAGCGCCCACGCAGCGTGCTGTTGTTGAACGTGTTGGCCTGGCCCAGCAACAGGCTGGCAACGGCGTGGCCCGTATTCCCAGGGCTGAGCGGATTGGCGCTCTGCACATTGTTGAACGTGTACTCTCCGGTGAACTGCAGTTGCAGATCGTTGATGGGGAACTTGCGGAAATCGACTCCGGCTTTGAGAATGTGCTTGCCGCGAACGAAGGTGGTTGTGTTCTGGAATTGATACTGGTTCTCAACGGGCATGAACGCCTGTGAGTCTCCGATGCCTTCATAACCGGTGACGTCGATGAGCGGAAGGCCGACAATGTTGAGATTGGGAATACCGAGTGCATCACCGGCGCCCTGGCTGAGCAGGCGTTCCTGAATGCCACGGAAGTAGGAGGCGCGAAAATCGTTGAGGGTGGTGGGCGTGATGGTGCGCGTCCAACTGATGGCGCCGGTCAGGTAGCGATTGAAGTTGCCCCGATTGCCTCCGGTGCGCGCTCCGTCGAAAGGACGAGCGGTGTCACTGAACTGGTGATCCCAACTGTAGCGGCCGAAGACGATGTCTTTATCGGAGGCGCGCCAGTCGATACGAGCGTCGAACTTTTCGTTGTTCGTGCCGCGCGGGATCAGCACCTGGTAATTCTGCACAAGTCCGGCGCGATTGGGTTGCGGATAGAACGCCATAATCTTGGGCGCAGGAGCATCGAAGCGGGCGGCGGGGATTGCGTTGTTTGGAAATGGATCGCGGATCAACTGCGTGCCTGTGCCGGCTCGCGTTGTGTTCGGGTCGAAGATCTGCCGCTGGCCGGCGAAATCGCCGCGGCGCATTTCCGCTGTGGGAATGGTGAGATTGAAGAGGCTCTCTTCGGCCTGGCGGAAGATCTCAAAATCGCCGAAGAAGAACAGCTTGTCTTTCTTGATAGGGCCGCCCACCATACCGCCAAACTGATTTTGGATGAGTTTCGGCATGCTGGAGGCGAAGAAGTTTCTGGCGTTGATGCTGTTGTTGCGGTGGAACTCGAAAAGGTTGCCGCTGATGCGGTTCGAGCCACTCTTCAGCGTCGCGTTGACAACGCCGCCCACGGTGCGCCCGAATTCAGCGGACAGTCCGCTGGTCTGCACTTTGAATTCCTGAATGGCATCGAGGTTCGGCTGCGTGAAGAGTTGACCGCGGCGCGGCGTGGTGATGGAACCTCCGTCGAGCACAAACTCACCGGAGCGGGCTCGGCCACCGCTGAGGCGCGGCAATTCATCGTCACCGCGTTGCTGTGCTCCTGGAGCCAGCAGTACCAGTTCAAACGCATTGCGCCCACGCAAGGGAAGTTGCTTGATGGTGTTTTCTTCCATCACACGGCCTAGCGTGTTGTTTTCGGTCTGGATGAGTTGCGCTTCACTGGTGACTTCGACGCTCTCGGTGACTTGGCCGACCTTCATCACGAAGTCGGCGCGCAGGTGGTCTTCGATGCGTAGAGCGAGGCCGCGCTGCAGCATCTTTTGGAACCCCGCGGACTCGGCTTCGACATCGTATTGTCCGGGGCGCAGTTCGCCGAGGAAGTAGAGACCACGATCGTTGCTCTGGACAGTAACGGCAACGCCCGTATTGACGTTGCGCGCGGTGACGCGGACGTTGGGCACAACGGCACCCGTCTCATCGGTGACAGTTCCCTGAATGGAACCGAAGATCGCCTGAGCGCAAAGCTGGGCAGAGAAGAGGGAGGAAATGAGGAGTATACGAATCAGCATGGATCAGCTCCTTGTTATTCTTATCACAGCCATGCTTGTCTTATTCGTCTTGATCGCGTCTCTGCTTCCTGCCGCTTCGGTGTCAGTGAATGGAAAATTCCCGCAAGGCCACCCAGCGTGGCACGATCTGCGGCTTGAGGTGGAGTTTCGTCCTGATTCCGTGCGGGTGCGTGCAGGCGGGACAGTGATCCCTTCGAAAGTGGAATGGCGAGTACCTAATGCACGCGTGAGTTGGCGATCGACGGGCGCTGCCAGCTACACCATCACTTACAACGAGGAGAACTCGCGACAGGCGGAGCCGGCGATGGTGGGCACGGGGGATCGCATCACGTTTGGAAAGTTGGGAGTGCGTGGCAGGCTTTCCGTGGGCCTATGGGCACATCCCGTAGCGGTGGATATGAACGGTGATGGCGCTCTGGATCTTATCGTAAGTTGTGCGGACAGGCCCTATAACGGCATCTATTTTTTCCGTAATCTGGGCAGCAATGAGAAGCCGCTGTTCGATCGCGCCGAATGGATGGGACCGGGCAAGCCGGATCTGGTGGCTGCGGACTTCAATGGAGATGGCTCCATCGATCTTGTGTATCGCGGCGGCTACTTCAGCGACGTTGTGAAGAACAAGTTGTCGAAGCCCGTGGCTGTTCCTGTGGAACGCGACTATCACGTCGGGCGTGACGACCTTTGGTATCCCGTGGATTGGGATGGCGACGGCAAATTGGATGTATTGAACGGAACCAGCGACTGGCGGGAGTACGGATGGGATGATGCTTTCGACAGCGCCGGCAAGTGGTTGCGCGGCCCACTGCATGGGTTTGTGTATTTCTACAAGAACACGGGCAGCGGATTTGCCAAGCCGGTGAAGCTGCCGGTGGATCTGTATGGAGCTCCGGTGCCGAATCCCGTGGATTGGGACGGCGACGGGAAGTTGGATCTGATTGCAGCCAACTTCATCGACACGGTGTTTTTCGTGCGCAACAACGGAGCGGGCTTCGATAAGCCGGCGCCGCTGCTAAAGATGGATCTGTGCATGATTCAGCCGCGCGTGGTGCGCTGGCACAAGGACGGGCGGCCGTCGATCATCGTTGGTGAAGAGGACGGACGTGTAGCCTTCGCGGAGAACCTTGCAGCCAAGGGGCAGCAGCCGAAGTTGGCGCCGCTACGCTATTTCGAGCAGATGGACCCATATGTGAAGAGCGGAGCGCTCAGCCGGCCCGTGGCTGTGGATTGGAACGGCGATGGGAAGCTGGATCTGATTGCCGGCAACTCTGCCGGCTACGTGCAGTATTTCGAAAACACAGGCACCAAGCAGGATGCGCAGTTTACAGATCGTGGATATTTCCGTGCCGCTGGCAAGCCCATCCGGCGCATCGCCGGGCCGAATGGCTCCGTGCAAGGACCGGCGGAAGAGAAGTGGGGATACAGCAACCCATCCGTCGCAGATTGGGATATGGACGGAAAGCTCGACATTCTGGTGAACGACATCTGGGGTGATGTGGTGTGGTATCGCAACACCGGCGATGCGATGAATCTGGCAGCGGCGCAATCCGTTGAGGTGGAGTGGCAGGGCAAGGCTCCGAAGCCTGATTGGGTCTGGTGGGAGCCAAAACCGAAGCAGTTGCTGACGCAATGGAGGACCACGCCGAAGGTGGTGGATTGGGATCGCGACGGCTTGCCGGATCTCGTAATGCTGAATCACCAGGGATATCTATCGTTGTTCCGGCGCTCCCGGTGCGGCACGAAGTTGTGCCTGAACCCGCCGGAGCGCATCTTCCTGCAAGCCAACGGGCGCTTTCTGAATCTGGCCAACGGGCGTGCCGGAGCGAGCGGACGCCGCAAGATTGAACTGGTGGATTGGGATGGCGACAACGACCTGGATCTGATCTCGGATTCGGATGAAGGACCGGTTCTGTACGAGAACACAGGGTCGCAAGCGAAGCCGGTGATGCAGGCGCGTGGGACCATTATAAAGACCCCGCTTCGTGGACACAATCCAACTCCGAACGTCGCCGATTGGAATGGAGATGGAAAGCTGGATGTGATCGTCGGCGCCGAAGACGGGTTCTTCTATTACTTCGATCGCAACTACATTGATGCGCTACGGCGCTGATCGGGCTGGAGAGTGGGTGTTACACTTTCTAATGAATTCCGCACATTGAGAGGCCACCATGTATCTTGGAGCAGTCACGTACAACGTGATTAAGGATTGGGATCTCGAAACCATTCTCACAAAGCTTCCCGCACTTGGATTCGAAGCGGTGGAACTGCGCACGTCTCACAAACACGGCGTGGAAGTGACACTGACCAGTGAGGAGCGGGCAAAAGTGAAGGCGCGCTTTGCCCAAGCCAAGCTGCGATTGCTGAGCTTTGGAAGCACGTGTGAGTTTCATTCTCCCGATCCAGCGGTGCGGAGAAAGCACATCGACGACTGCAAGAAGTGGGTTGATCTGGCGCACGATACAGGCGCTTGGGGCGTGAAAGTACGGCCGAATGGAATCGCCAAGGAATTGGGGCCTGAGAAGACGATCGCCATGATCGGCGAATCGCTGCGCGAATGCGGAGAGTATGGTGCCCGGATGGGCGTGGAAATCTGGATGGAAGTACACGGACGGGACACGCAGAATCCACCGGTGAGCGCGGCCATCATGCGGGCGACCAAGCACGACAACGTCGGACTATGCTGGAACTCCAATCCGACGGATATCGTGAATGGCAGCATTAAGGACAGCTTCAAGCTTCTGCGCCCGTGGGTGAAGAGCGCGCACATCAACGAACTGGCCGGGCCGTATCCCTACCGCGAGTTATTCAGTTTGCTGCGGGCGTCGAAGTACGACCGCTACACGCTGTGCGAGGCGCAGGAGAGCAAGGAACCAGAGCGCTTCCTTCGCTGGTATCGCGCACTGTGGGTGGAGTTGAACCGCGCATGAGAACTGCGCTGGCGTTGGTGCTGTGGGCCACTTCCGCGGCTGCGGCCATTCCTTCGCCTGAAAGCCACTTCGGGCATCCGATGGGCGAGGATAACAAGCTCCTCGATTGGGCCAAAGTGGTTACGTACTTTCAGGCGCTGGCCAAGGAAGATCCGCGCGTGCGTTTTGCCGATATCGGCAAGACCGTGCAGGGCCGGCCGATGATCGCAGCAATCATTTCCAACGAAGCGACGATGCGCGATCTGAACAAGTACCACCGCATTCAGAAGCTATTGGCCGATCCGCGAAAGACGGGGACCGCGGAAGCGGAGAAGCTGTACGCGGAAGGCAAAACGGTGGTCATGATCACCTGTTCGATTCACGCCACTGAAGTGGCATCCACATCGACAGCGGTGGAGTTCGCCTGGCGCCTTCTCACGGAAGACAAGCCGAAGTACCGGCAGATTCTGGACAACGTGATCTTTATCCTAGTGCCTTCCTTGAATCCGGATGGTGTGGATATCGTCACGCAGTGGTACCGGAAAACGTTGGGCACACCGTACGAAGGAACGGCGCCGCCGGAGCTCTATCACGCCTACGTGGGTCACGATAACAATCGCGACTGGTACATCTTCTCGCAGCCGGAAACAAAGTCAGTGGTGCAGATGCTCCATAACAACTGGCATCCGCAGATCGTCTACGACGTGCACCAGCAGGGGATGGCAGCGTCGCGAATGTTCGTGCCGCCGTGGATGGATCCGATTGATCCGAACATTGATCCCATCCTGGCGCAGATGTGCAACATGATCGGGCTGGGCATGGCGTCGGATTTGACGGCAGCGGGGAAGAAGGGCATCGCGGTGAATGCGATGTACGATTTCTGGATTGCCGCGCGGCATTACCAGGCCTATCACGGTGGAATGCGCATCCTGAGCGAATCGGCGAGTGCGCGGCTGGCTTCTCCGGTGACGCTCGGTAAGGATCAGATTTCGGAGCAGGCGCTGGGCTACAATCCGCGCGAACGGGCGTGGAATCATCTGGAGCCGTGGGAAGGCGGGACGTGGCGCGTTCGCGACATCATTGACTATCAACTGATCGCGTTTGAGTCTCTGCTGTGGCAGGCGGCTGTGCGCCGCGAAGATCTGCTGCGCAACTTCTATCGCATCCTGGAGAAAGCCAGCACACGGCAGGCGCCCTACGCATTCGTGTTCCCCAAGAACCAGTTGGATCCGGGATCGGCGAAGAAACTGCTGGAAACGATGGCGTTCGGCGCCGTCGAAGTGGAGCAGGCCACCGAAGCATTCACAGCGGATGGGAAGCAGTACCCGGCGGGGAGCTTTGTAATTCGCATGCAACAGCCGTTCAGCGCGTTTGCGAAAACGTTGCTGGAGGTGCAGAATTATCCGGACTTGCGGCTCTATCCCGGAGGCCCGCCGAAGCGTCCCTACGACGTCACGGCACAGACACTGCCGATGTTGATGGGGGTTCGCGTGGATACCGTGCAGGACCGATTTGCCGCGCAGTTGTCGGTGAGCAAGTACTTTCCCTTTGAGTTGGAAACGGCCGTACCCTCGGGAGCGCTGTCGATTTCCGATGTCGACAGTTGGAAAGAGGTGAATGCGGCGTGGAAGGCGTCGAAGCCGGTGGCACGGGACAGCGCCGGCAACTTCTACATCAACCGCGCGGCCGGTGGGGACGTCAAGCCGATCCGCAAACCACGGATCGCTTTGTATCGAAGCCACGTGCCAAGCATGGATGAAGGCTGGACCCGCTGGTTGCTGGATCAGTTCGGGTTCGAGTACACACGGCTCTATAACAAGGATGTCCTTGCCGGCGCCTTGCGCAAACGTTTTGATGTGATTTTGTTTCCTGACCAGGGGCCGGGCACTTTGTATCGGGGCTATGCTCCCAATGCGATGCCGGAGGAGTACGCTGGCGGGCTAGGCAGCAAGGGTGAAGAGATATTGAAGCAATTCGCCGCGGAGGGTGGCACGCTCATCTTCCTCAATGATTCGACGGCCTATGCAGTGGGTCACTTGGGTGCGAAGTTGAAGAACACGGTAAGCGGTGTTTCCAACCGCCAGTTCTATTCGCCGGGCTCGCTGTTGAATGTATCGCTCGACACCACGCATCCTTTGACGCGCGGGCTGCCGAAAGAGATCACCATTTGGAGTGAAGGCAGCCCTGCCTGGGAGGACGCCGAGGGAGTGAAGGTGGTTGCTCGCTATCCGGCGTCGAAAGTACTGGCCTCGGGCTGGCTGTTGGGTGAGAAGTTTCTGGTGAACCGGTCGGCATTGGTGGAGGTGCCGGTGGGGACAGGGCGAATGATTCTCTTCGGGATGCGGCCGCAGTATCGCGCGCAGAGTTATCAGACATTCAAGCTGCTCTTCAACGCCTTGGCCGGCTATTGACACCGGGGCAATTCCGATATAATACCGGGACGGTGCGTGGATGAGTCCCGGTGAGAAACTTGGCGCCTATCATATCAAATCCAGTCCCTGCTCGGCGTAGGGGGCATGGGGGAAGTGTATCGCGCTACCGACCCAAAGCTGGGTCGTGATGTGGCGATCAAGATCCTTGCGCCCGCCCTGGCAGGCAACGCGGATACGAGTCGCGCGGTTCGAACGTGAGGCTCGACTGCTCGCTTTGCTGAACCATAGCGGTATCGCTTCCATCTACGGCTTCGAACGCGACGGTGGGACGCCGTTTCTGGTGTTGGAATACGTACCGGGCACACTCTGGCTGAGGTTGCCGGCAAACTGGACGAAGATGAAATCCAACGCTACGCGACACAGATCATCGACGCGCTCGAGGCCGCGCACGAAAAGGGAATTGTCCACCGCGACCTGAAACCTGCCAACATCTAAGATCACACCGGACGGCAAGGTGAAGGTCCTCGATTTCGGATTGGCGAAGGCACTGACCGAAGATCCCGTATCTCCCACGATCTCCGCGTCGCAAGCAACCGTAGTGCACGCTTCGACGAAGGTGGGCACTATTATGGGAACTCCCGCGTATATGAGTCCGGAACAGGCACGTGGGAAGACAGTGGACAAGCGCACGGACATCTGGGCGTTTGGCGCCGTGCTGTATGAAATAATTGCCGGCACTCCTGCGTTTCCTGGTGACAACGTGGCCGATATTCTGTCGAACGTCGTGAAGACGGAACCGGATTGGACGAGGATCCCCGCGCACTGGCAAAGGCTGCTCAGGCAATGTCTGAAGAAAGACCCGGCCTTGCGGCTAAGGGACATCGGCGATGCTCGATTGCTATTGGATACTGAGCCGAGCCCAACAGTTGATCCCCGATCTGTAACGCGCAAATGGTGGCTGATTCCGGCGACTCTTGGCCTCGTCGCATTGTCACTCATGGCCGGCTACGCATTACGTAAACCTGAGGTGAAGCCGGCAATAGTCTCCCGTTTCCTGATTCAGGATTCGCCGGCCGGAAACATCGGCATTTCCTCCAACGGCAGGGTGATTGCCTATACCAGTCGCAATGACTCGGGGGAACAAGTCTTGCGCGTTCGCAACCTCGGGGAAACACAAATGCGGACGCACACGTTCGCCCCAACCGCGGCTTTCAGCTTGTCACCGGACGGCACGAGTCTGGCATTTGGCTACTCGGGAGTCACCGGGCAATTGCATACGTTCGCAGTGGAGAGCGGCTCAATGACCGCGCTGGGCCCGGGCAGGAACCTGGAGGGGCTTGATTGGGCGGAAGACCAAGTCCTCTACTTTAAGCCGCGCGAGCAAAAAGGCATCTTTGCAATTCCCGCCAAAGGCGGGCAAGTTCGCCAGATCACATCGAAGGATCTGTGGTACCCACACGTCATTACTGGAACTGAGTGGTTATTGGCATGTGAGGTGCGAACGGGTGGCGCCGGGGGAGCGCAAACAAGCGGGTATCAGTATGATGTTGTCCTTTTCCACAGGGGGACGCAAGAGGTCCGCAAAATCGGCGGCAATGGTTCGCGACCGAAGTACATAGAGCCCGGGGTCATCGTTTACCAGAATGAGTCATCACTGTTCGCGATAGCGCTGGATCCAAGCACGATGCAGCCCACATCGCCACCAACAAGAATCCTGGATGGAGTGTCGCGGTGGAACGTTAGCCGCACTGGCGACCTACTGTATGCGACGGGCACTGGAAGAGGGGAAAGCACCGAACTGATTCAGCTCACACGTGAAGGAGCCGGCACAAAGATCGCCACTCTCAATCAGCGTCTGCGACATATCTCCATCTCTCCTGATGGCACGAAGTTCCTATTGAGTGTGAATGGCAATGACACCGACATCTGGCTGTATGACCGGGAGCGCGCCATCCTCAGCCGGCTAACAACGGAACCTGGTGAAGACGAACATCCGGTTTGGGCTCCTGACGGAAAGCGTTTCGCCTATGTCTCCCAACGAGGGGATTTGCGCAAGATCGTGATCCGGCAGGCGGACGGATCGACCGCCGAGGAAGAAGTATTTGTGGGCAAGGGACATTCGCATGTCTATTCCTGGTCGGCGGACGGAAGGAACATACTATTCAGCGATCAAGAGGCGGGACAATCCGACCTCTATGTTGCAACCCTTGACGGTTCTAAATGGGGGGCGCGCAAATGGCAGGCAACAAACTTCTCAGAGGGCTCCGGCACAATCTCTCCGGATGGAAGATGGGTCGCCTATATTTCGAACGAGTCCGGAGATGCCCAGTTGTACGTCAGACCCTTCGAGGGCCCTGGAAAATGGCAAATCTCATCCAACGGCGTCAGCGGGCACGCAAAGTGGGCTGCGAATGGGCGGGAATTGTACTTCCGTTCGCAAGGTAAGCTGATGGCCGTCCCTGTGGAGTCTTCGGGTGGATTCAAGCCAGGGGTTGCCCGTCAACTGTTCGACATGCCGGCTCGAAGCCAGAATTTCTTCACCGTGGGGAGCGATGGAAAATTCTACGACCTGGAAGTACCCGCCTCGGGCCAGACGTCCTCCCTGTGGCTGATTCAGAACTGGGTAGAGGAAGTGAAGCAGAAACTCAAGTAGCGCTGCAGATCCGCAAGGCTGCCCGGTAGGTGTCGGCATGCGCCTGTGCGGTGTTCTCTATCGGGTTGGAGTATCCGCCACCAAGCGTTATCACGAACGGCCTTCCATAATCACGGCAGTGCGTGAGCACCATCTCATCGCGAGCCGCCATACCCTCCAGCGTCAACGACAACCGGCCTAGCGTATCGGTGGCCAGCGCATCCACACCGGCCTGGTACACGATGAAGTCCGGCGCAAAGTGAAACACGCGCGGCAGCACATCCTGTAGCAACCGTAAGTACTCTTCGTCGCCTGTGCCGTCGGGCAAGTCGATGTCTACCTTGCTCGTCTGCTTGCGGAAAGGAAAGTTATTCTTTCCATGCATGCTGAGGGTCAGCACTTCGTCATCTCCGGCGAAAATCTGCGCGGTACCATCGCCCTGGTGGACATCCAAGTCAATGACCGCGGCCCGGCGAATGCGGCCCTGGGCCCGCAGGTGTTCAATCATCACCGCAATGTCGTTGAAGACGCAGAACCCCGAGCCTTCACCGCGAAACGCGTGATGTGTGCCTCCCGCGAGGTTCCCGCCCCATCCGGTTTGCATCGCTTCTTCGGCCGCGGCCAACGATCCACCCACGCTCGCCAGCGTTCGCTTCACCAAGCCCTCCGACCACGGAAAGCCGATGCGGCGAATCACTGCTCGGTCCAGCGAGCCTTCCAGAAACCGCCGCACGTAGTCCGGATCGTGCGCCAGTTCGATCACCCGCGCATCGGCCAGCGGGGCTTCTTCAAAGCGGAATCCGCCCACCAAAGACAGCAGATCCCGCACCATGGCATACTTCCGCATCGGGAATTTATGCCCATCTGGTAGCGGGATCGCGTAGTGATCGCAGTAAAAGAGAGGCTTCAACGCTTCGTCAGGTCGCGGATCCAGATATCCTTGAACCACATGTTGCCTGCGCCGCCGGAGTGCAACTGCAGGGCAATGGCGCCATCGAAGGACTTCGGCTGCGGATCAGTGAAATCCACCATCGGCACACCGTTCAGCCGCGAAGTATAGCGGTTGCCTTCCACCTTCAACAGATACTCATTCCATTCGTTGTGGCGGACGACGAGTTCGTTCTCGGGAGCCGGCCACACGATCCACTGGCGCCCATCGCCGTAGATTCCACCGGTATGTTGCATGATCTTGCAGTCGATCTCAAACTGCAGGCCTTGGGAAACGTTCGGGGTGCCGGGCTTGAAGTCGACGTGGAAGAACACGCCACTGTTCCCGTCGCCTTCGCACTTGAAGCGGATCGCCAATTGGAAATCCTTGTAGTTCTTCTCCGTCTTCAGGTAGCCGTATTCCTTGGAGATGGCCAGCCCGTGGATGGCGCCCTGTTCCACGACCCATTTCTCTTTACCCACCTCAACCCAACCGGTGAGGTCTTTGCCGTTGAACAGTTGAATCCAATCTTCACCTGGCAACTTGGGGCGATTGGCACGATTGCCCTGCGCGAAGACAGCGGAGGACAGGAGGAGAAGGAATGCAAGAATACGCATAACTCCTCATGATACGTCAACGGCGCTGACCGTAGCGCTTCACAATAGCGACGCCGAGGAAGATGATCAGCATGGCGATAACTTCCCGCCGTCCGAACGGTTCGCGGTAAAACAGTGAGCCAAGGGCGGCGGCGACAACGGGGTTGATATAGGTGTAGAGCGAAACGATGGAGATGGGGAGCCGCCCCAGTGCAATGACGTAGCTGGTGTAGCCAACGATGGAGCCAAACACCGTAAGGTAGAGCAGGGCGCTGATGCCCTTGGCATCCCAAGTGGCCGGGGCGCGTTCGAGCAAGGCAAACGGAAGGAATGCGAGCCCCGCCGCAAACTGCTGCACAGCGGCACTGGCCACTGGATGCATCTCCGCTTTGTGGCGCTTCTGCATGATCGAACCAAGCCCCCACGAGATGCTGCCCACCTGCAGCAACAAAAATCCGCGCACAACGTTACCGGAGAAACCTTGTGAGAAAACGTCGGGGCCGACCAGCAATCCCGCACCAAGGATACCCATCGTCATTCCCGCCGCTGTCCCTTTCGTCAGGGTCTCACCGCCGGGGAACGCGGCTTCGATGCCAACCATCCAGATCGGCGACATGGCGATGAACAGCGAGGCGAGGCTGCTGGGAATCAACTGCTCGGAAAAGGTGAGCATACTATTGCCGACGCCAAGCACCAGCAAGCCGAACAATGCCGTCCAATATAGATCCTTGCCCTTAGGCAGCGCGATCCCCGCGATGCGCAAGCCAATCAGCAGCACACCGCCCGAAAGCAGGAATCGCACGGAGACAAGCAGCAGGGGAGGCAGGGATTCGAGGGCCACTCGAATCCCCAGGTAGGTGGTGCCCCAGAAGAAGCACACGGAGGCAAACGCCAGGTAGGCCGTGAATAGCGGATGTTTGGTCAACGCCTACCAGGCCTGCCGGTACAACCGCAGCAGATCGTCCACGGTGCAAGGCCTGGGATTGGAGAGGTGACAGCCATCCTCAATTGCTTTCTGCGACAACTTTTCCAGCGAGCCTTCGAGAATGCCGTAATCGCGCAGGCGCGGCTTGATGCCGCTGAGTTCGTTCAACTGGCGCGTGCGCTCAATGAGGTCGTTCACGTGGCACTGGCGAGCCAGTGCCTGCTGGCGATCGCGGCTTTCGCTCAGATTGAATTCCAGCACCCACGGAAGGACTACGGCATTGGCCGTTCCGTGATGCATGCCGAACTCGGTAGAAAGCGGATGGGCCAGCGAGTGCGCCGCGCCAAGCCCCTTCTGGAATGCCATGGCGCCCATCATCGACGAGAGCAGCATGTAGCCGCGCGATTCCACATCCTTCGGATTCGCCATGACGCGCGGCAGATGGTCGCTGGCGAGGCGCGTACCTTCCAGTGCGATGGCATCGCAGATGGGGTGAAAGCCTTTGGCAATGTAGGCTTCCACATTGTGAGTGTAGGCGTCCATGCCAGTGCCGGCCGTGATGTGCGGCGGCAGATCGATGGTGAGTTCCGGATCGGCCAGCGCCAGCGATGGAATGAGGTACGGACTGAAGATCACCGTCTTGCGGTTCGTCTTTTCGATGGTGATCACCGCGGACCGTCCGACCTCGCTTCCCGTGCCTGCCGTGGTGGCGATGGCGATGTATGGGGGAACATCGGAGCTGATCTTTTTCCAGCCGTCGATGAGGTCATCGTAGTCGGCCAGCGGCAGCGGGTGTGTGACTTTGAGACGGATGGCCTTGGCCGCATCCAGCGGCGAGCCACCACCGAGCCCGACCACGCTGTCGCAGCCTTCGGTGACATACAACTCCGCGCCATCCAGCACGTTCTTCTCGGTCGGGTTTGGTTCCACGCCGGTGAACACTACGCAGCCCGGCATCAAACCTTTCACACGAGTGAAGACCGCCGTTTTGGACAGACCTTCGTCCAGCACAAGCAACGGCTTCTTCATGCCGCGCTGCGCCATTTCGTCGGGCAGCTTTTCGATCGCTCCCGCTCCGAACAGAATCTTGGTGGGGAAAGAAAAATTCGAGATCATATGATTTCCAGGTATCGGGCCAACTCCCAATCAGTAACGGCTTTTTCGGCCTGCCGCATCTCCCATTCTCGCGTTGCGGCGAAGTGGTCGACAAATGCATCGCCGAACCAGCGCCGCGCGGTTTCGCTCGCTTGGAAGCGATCGGTAGCTTCGCGCAGATTACGGGCCAGTGGTGGCGCGTCTTTCGCGGCATAGGCATTGGCGGCCGGCTCCGGCAGTTCCAATTGCCGTTCGATGCCATCGAGCCCAGCCGCCAACGAGGCGGCCATGGCAAGGTATGGATTAATATCCGCGCCGGTGAGGCGTGTTTCCACGCGTGTGGATTTTGCGCTGCCGGGAATGGCCCGAATGGCGCAAGTGCGGCTGTCGATGCCCCAAGTGGCGTTGACCGGAGCCCACGTGCCCGCAACCGTGCGCTTGTACGAATTCACCGTGGGACAGTACATCACCTGAAACTCCTGCATGTTGTGCAGTAGTCCCGCAATGTAGTGCCTCATGATCACAGACATGCCCTGCTTGTCGTCGTGAAAGAGATTCTCAGCGGGCCAGTGTCTCCACAAGCTTTGATGCAGATGGCCACTCGATCCGGGCAGATCGGCGTTCCACTTTGCCATGAAAGTCGGAATGACGTTGTGACGCGCAGCAATCTCCTTCACCGCGGTTTTGAACAACGCGGCTTTGTCGGCGGCTTGCACGGCTTGATCCACAAAGATGGCGGCTTCATAAACGCCCGGGCCGGTTTCAGTGTGGAAGCCTTCCAGCCCAACGTTGAACGCCCCCAGCAGATCAATCAGATCGAGCACCAGTGGCGCATTCTGCGACGCTCGCAGCACACTGTATCCGAACATACCTGGCGTAAGAGGCTTCAAATTGCGATAGCCCTTCTCGCGCACGCTGGCCGAAGACTCCTGGAACATCCAGAACTCATACTCGGCGGCGAAGAACGGCCGGATGGATTTCGATTCGGCGTATTGCACCACGCGCTGCAATACCTGCCGCGGCGCTATCTGATAGGGCGTACCGTGCGAATCGTAAAGATCCATGAGGAAGAACGCGGTTCCGGGTTCCCAGGGAATGAGCCGGAATGTGGAAAGATCAATGCGCGCATGGCAGTCGGGATAACCAGTGTGCCATCCGGTCACAGTGACATTCACATTGTCGTAGAGCACGTCATGCAAATCCCAGCCGAAGATCACGTCGCAGAATCCAAGGCCTCCATCGGCCGCGCTGCGGAATTTGTCCATGCTGATGTACTTGCCGCGCAACACTCCGTCGGCGTCGAATACACCCAACTTGATGCGCGTGATCTTGTTTGCTTCCAGTTGTTCCAGAACTTGTCCCAGGGTCACCGTCCGATTCCCTTCAACGCCCATTCCGGGCCTTTGTATTTATGTCTTGCCTGCGTCAGGTACAGAACCACCAGCAGCAATAGAATACCGGCGAGCGTCTGCCCAGCGAGTTGATTGGGCGGCATCACCAGCACGATGCAAACCAACACAGTGTAGCCAATCGCCACGGCGTGAACGGCGCTCGAGTATTTTCCCAGACTCCACACTGCTTCCTTGCGCCATTCCTGCTTCCCCACGCCGAGCATGATGGGGATGAGATACGCGACGTAAAGAGCAACCGTGCTGAATGAGGTGACAATCGGGATGGCGCCGCTCCATGCCATTCCCAACATCGCGGTAACGGTGATCGCCCAGATCGCCGGCCCAGGAGTGCCGTGCTTCGCATTCACGCTGGCGATGTAGGCGGACATCGGCGTACCATGATCGCGCGCCAACGCGTAGAGCGTGCGCGAGGCGGAAGTGATGGCGGATAGCCCGCAGAACCACATCGCCATGGAAGCCATCGCCGCCATGGCGTTGCCCGCGCGCCCGCCGAGCGCAGTTTGCAGAACAGCGATGGCCGTGGGCACCGCGTTGCCCGCACTGTCTTTCATCGACAGCACCGCGTTGATGCTCGGTATCGCCAGGGTAAGAGCAATCAGCATGAGATAGCCCACCACACCGCTCACTCCCACGCTGAGCACAATCCCCCACGGCGCACGCCGCCGCGGGTCCTGCGTTTCTTCCGCCATATGCGCCGATGCGTCAAAGCCTGTGAAGGTCCATTGCGCCTGTAGCAATCCCAGGAGAAAGGCCCACCAATAGGGAGACCTTCCGTTACTGTTCACCGCCTGGGTAAGAAAACTAGCCGGCTGCAAAGGAGCAAGAAACACAATCGCGCCCACCAACAAAAGCACTCCCGCAATATGCACCGCGACACTGCCGTCGTTCAGCCAGGCCACCAGTTTCACACTGTATTGATTGAGCAGCGCCTGCGTTACCAAAATAAAGGCGAGCATGCAGAACAGGTTAAACTGCGTTTGCGGAAGATTGAGGAACGGCAGAATGAACTGGGCGCAACTGTAGTTGATGCCGGCCACGGCGGCAATCAGGCCAAAGACATTCAGCCAGGCAGTGAACCATCCCCACACCGGGCCGCCAAGAGCTGCCGCCCAATGATACATGGCGCCGCTGGTGGGATAGGCGGAGCAGAGTTCGCCCATGCTGGCAGCCATAATCAACGTGAAAACCGTGGCAACAGGCCAACCCAGCGTCATCTCCAATGGGCCGCCCATCTCCAAGCCGTAACCGTAAAGGGTCACCGCACCCGTGAGGATGGAAATGATGGAGAAGCTGATAGCGAAGTTGGAGAATCCGCCCATGCTGCGAAACAGCTCCTGAGCGTAACCAAATTTGCTCAGGTCATCCTGATCGCGCCGGACGGCGCCGGAGTTCGTATCCATGAAGCGTTAGGAACTCAGGATAACGCAAGGGAGGGACTATTTGCCCACGAACAAGGCGAGCACATGGTGGCAGACCCAGCCCGCCGCGGCTGAGGCGGGGATGGTGAACACCCAAGCCCAGACAATACTGGTGGCGATGCGCCAGCGAACCGCCTTGATGCGTTGAATGGAGCCTACACCGGCGATGGCCCCGGCCGTCACGTGAGTGGTGGAGACCGGCATATGAAGAAACGTGGAAAACAGAATGGAAGATGCGGCAGCGGTTTCCGCGCAGAATCCGCCACGCGGTTTGAGCCGCGTCAACTTGGCGCCCATGGTGCGCACGATGCGCCAGCCACCGCTCATCGTTCCCAGTCCGATGGCGCTATATGCGCAGACGATCACCCAGGTCGGCACTTCGAATGTCTTGAGATATCCGGAAGTGACCAGGACTCCGGTAATGACTCCGGCAGTCTTCTGCGCGTCGTTGCTGCCGTGCGAATAGCTGAAGATCGCCGCCGAAATCAACTGCAGGCGGCGGAAGTATTTGTCCATCTGCTTGGGAGTAGATTCGCGGAACAGCCAGTGCACCAGGATCATCAACGTGTAGGCGAGGATCATGCCTAGCACCGGCGCTACTACGATAAAAGTGAGTATGCGGATCCAGCCGGACACAATGATCGCTTTGAAACCGGAGGCAGCGATCGCCGCTCCGGCGTAGCCACCGAACAGGGCGTGCGAGGAACTGGTGGGCAGGCCCCACCACCAGGTGGCCAAGTCCCAAATGATCGCGCCGATCAAGCCGGCGAGAATCACGTAGGGAGTCACCAGGGAAAGGTCGACCAGGCCCTTGCCTACCGTGCTGGCAACTCCGGTGCCGGTCCCGATGAACGCGATGAAATTCCAAAAGGCGGCCCACAGGACGGCGTGAAAGGGGCTCAGGACGCGCGTCGCAACAATAGTCGCCACCGAATTCGCTGCGTCATGAAAGCCATTGATAAAATCGAAGGCCAGCGCCACTACAACGATCAGGATGACGAGAACTAACGGATCCATGCTGTTCTTTCGCTATCGCTAGCTATTCTTCACAACGACATTCTGCAGCGCGTCGGCAACGTCTTCGCAATAGTCGGTTGTGATCTCGAGCAGTTCGTAGATCTCCTTCAGCTTGATGAGCCGGATGGGATCCTTCTCGTTTTCGAAGAGTTCCGCCACCGCGGTACGCGTGATCTGGTCGGCGTGATCCTCGAGACGGTTAATCTCGATGCAATGGTCCAGCATCTCCTTGTCCCGGCTCAGGGCTTCGAAAGCGAGCTCAAACGACTTCGCGCAGGAGAGAATGATCTCGCAGATCTGGTGGACCGCCATGGGAGCGGGCTTGATCTTGTAGGCGACCAATTTGTGCGCGACTTCTTCGATCCCGTCCAATACGTCGTCCAGGTGCGAGGCCAGGGAATGGATATCTTCCGGATCGAGCGGGGTGATGAACGTCTGTCCCAGCTTGTGGAAGATCTCGTGGATTAACTCATCACCGGCCTTTTCCAGGTCGGAAATCTTGCGGGCCGCCTCTTCCATGCCATCGCGCACGCCTTCCACCAGCAGCGAACTTGCCTCGCTGATCAAGCGTACCTGGCCCAAAAAATAGTGGTAGAACTTTTCCTCTCGCGGGAGAAACCTCATTACAACCTCAACCGGCTCAGCGTGTCTAGGAGTAGATCGGGAAGACCTAGTGTCTCATCCGGATAGTGACAGGTCAACATAATCTCTGTTACGATTCCGTCACAATCGGGAAGAGTGTACTGGGTGACGCATCTTCTGTCAAATCAGTGTTCAGATAGCGGACATCGAGAAGCCGTTGCGGCTCGATGTTTCCCATGGCGGACAACATATTTTCTTTCAGATGGGGGTAGTCCTGCTCCAATTCCGCGAAGAAATCACGAAGACTGCGCCGGACAGTGCCGGTGCGCTGCGAGCATCCACAAGGGATGACCGGGGCACCCAGACTCTCGGCAAACTTACGGGTGATCTCTTCGCTTACGAAAACAAGTGGGCGGATCAACCGGAACTCCTTTTTGCGCGAATAGGTAACTGCGGGAAGCGCACTCAGCCGCCCCGTGAACAACGCATTGCGCATGAAGGATTCGCAGAAATCGTCGGCGGTGTGGCCGAAGGCGATGACGTTGGCGCCCAAACCGCGGGCGATCTCGTAGACGGCGCGACGGCGGAAGCGGCTGCACAAATCGCAGCCATGGTCCGGCTGGTCCTCCAATAACTGCAGGGAGGGGTTGTCCTGCACGTACGTCCACTCGATGCCACGCTCTCGCAGCCAAATTCCCAGAGGTTCGATGGGACGCAGGAACTTTCCCTGCTCCACAGTGAAGGCGCAAACCGAAAATTGGATCGGGGCGCGCTTCTGGAGCGCGAGCAGCGCTTCCAGCATCGTCACCGAGTCTTTTCCGCCGGACAAGGCGACAGCCACACGATCGCCGTCCTGAATCATGCGGAACCGGCCGATGGCTTCCCCAACCTTTCTCAGCAGCGTCTTTTCGATTTCCAAGCTTCTATTATAGAATCGATGGCCCCTCGAATGCCCGTTGCGCAAGGACAAAAAAAGGACGTACAGGGTTCCTGTACGCCCGCCCGGAGCGTTGCATTCGACGTTTTGCTGCGCGTGGAGAAGGGCGCGTGGGCGTCTGATCTGCTGCGCTCAGCGAGCGAGAAGCTGGATGCGCGCGACGCGGCACTGGCGCATCAGATTGTGTTCGGCGTGCTGCGGCGGCAGTTGCCGATTGATGCCTGGATCGCGGCGCGCACCAATGCACGTAAGCTCGATGTGGAAGTGCGCATCGCACTGCGAATGGGGTTGTTTCAGCTGCGATTCCTCGATCGCGTGCCCGCCTATGCGGTGGTATCGGACTCAGTGAATCTGGTGAAACGCGCCCGCAAGACATCAGCGGCAGGGCTGGTGAATGCCGTGCTCAAGAACAAATCGCCGCTTCCGGAGTCGAGCCCCGCCGATGCTATTCCGCGGTGGATCTACTCCCGGTGGGTGGAACACTTCGGGGAAGAAGCGGCACAGCACATCGCGCAATATTCGCAAAGCGAACCGGAGTCTGCCATCGAACCGGCAACGGGCCGGATACAGGATGTCGGCGCACAATGGGTCATCACGCTGCTCGAGTTGGAGCCCGGGCTTTCCTTCTTGGACACATGTGCGGCGCCGGGGAATAAGACTGCACAAGCGATCGCGGCGGGCACACAGGTGATTGCCTGTGACCGGCATCTGCACCGCCTGGCCGCGATGCGCGATCTCGGTTGCAGTCTGGTGCAAATGGATGCCACTTGCCCGTTCCCGTTCCAGCAAAGATTCGACCGGGTGTTGGTGGATGCACCCTGTTCCGGCACCGGCACTCTGGCACGGAATCCGGAGATCCGTTACCGGTTGAAGCCGGAGGATCTTGTTGACCTGCACGCGAGGCAGGTGCGGATCCTGAAGAACGCTATCGATTGCGTTGCTCCAGGCGGCATTCTGGTGTATTCCACCTGCTCACTGGAGCGGGAGGAGAACGAAGAAGTCGTGCGCGAGGTATTGGGACGCATTCCGGAGGAAACCCACTACCGCCTTCCGGGCGTCCAACCCGGGGATGGCTTTTACGCCGCTGTGTTACGATTTTAGGTAGTTTCCCCAGGTTCCGATGGTAGAAATCCTGCCTTCCATTCTTTCCGCAGACTTCGCGCGCCTCGGTGAGGATATCGCGCGCATGGAGAGGGCCGGAGTGTCGATGCTGCACGTGGACGTGATGGACGGGCACTTTGTCCCGAACCTCACTCTCGGGCCGCCCGTTGTGAAGTCTATTCGAAAGGTGACGAAACTGACGCTGGACGTGCATCTGATGATCACCGATCCGGATCGCTACGCGCCGATCTTCATTGAGGCCGGCGCGGATCAGGTGTCGGTTCACCAGGAAACCTGCCCGCATCTCGATCGCACGCTGCGCATGATCCAAAGCGAGGGCGCGCTGGCTGGAGTGGTGATCAACCCTTCCACACCCGTAGCGGCACTCGACGAAGTGCTCGATTTGGCAGATTACGTGCTGGTAATGAGTGTCAACCCGGGCTTCGGTGGACAGCAGTTTCTGCCCAGTTCCCTGCGCAAGGTGCAGGCGCTCGCTGAACGCCGCCAGCGGAACAAGGGCAGCTTTCGGATTGAAATGGATGGCGGGTTGGGCCCGGACAACATCGCCGATGCCGTGCGCGCCGGATGCGATTGGGCCGTCGCCGGCTCCAGTATCTTCGGGAGTGAAGATCCGGAAACAACCGTGAAAAGGATGCAACAACTAGCCCGTGAAGCAACCGCGATCCGGGTCTAGATTTCGCAAAGAGGTAGTGCTGAATGATGCTTCATAACAAGTGGTTCGCCAAGTTCGTGCTGCTGGCCGTATGCGGCGCCATGCTCGCCGGATGCGGATTCCGCCGCAAGAAATACGAGAACCCCATCTCCAAAGACACGCAACAACCCGACAAGGTGCTGTTTGACAAAGCCGTGCGTGATCTGGAGAAGAATCGCTTTGAAGTAGCGCGCCTCACCTTACAGACGTTGATCAATACGTACGACAGCAGCGAATTCCTGGCCAAAGCAAAGTTAGCCATCGCCGACAGTTGGTTCCGTGAAGGCGGCTCGCACGGCCTGGCGCAGGCTGAAGCCGAATACAAAGACTTCATCCTGTTCTACCCCACGCTGGAAGAATCGGCCGAGGCGCAGGAAAAGGTCTGCATGATTCATTACCGCCAGATGGAAAAGGCGGACCGCGACGTGACGCACGCCGTGAAGGCGGAAGAGGAATGCCGCCAGTTGCTGGTGCAGTTCCCCAACAGTAAGTACGCCCCGCAGGCACAGCAGTTGTTGCGGAACATTCAGGAAGTGATTGCCGACGGGGAATACCGCGTTGGATTCTTCTACCACAACAAGGGCAGCCATCCCGCCGCTTCGAATCGCCTGCAGTCGCTGGTGGATGCTTATCCACTGTTCAGCAAATCTGACGAGGCGCTGTGGATGCTGGGAGATTCCTACTCCAAAATGGGCCCGCGCTTCCGCGATAAGACAGGCAACGCCTACGCCCGCATCGTGAAGGATTATCCCCTCAGTTCCTACGTGGATGAAGCGAAGAAGAAACTGAAAGAGATGGAACTGGAAGTTCCTGAGCCCGACCCGGTAGCCTTGGCACGGATGAAATATGAGGAAGAGAATCGCACCAAGCAGGGCTCGTTCAGCAAGTCGATGGGGATCTTCCGCAAGAGCCCGGACGTAACGCAAGCGGCGAAATCCGGAACACCAGCCATGCAGCGCACTGCCCCGACGATTCCGGTGAGCGTGCCTGTGCCCGCGGCGGAAGGCGCTGGGGTCACCGACGTGAGCGTCTCCACCGTGAACGATTCTTCGCAACTGGATTCGAAGCCCGATGCCCGCGCCAATCCTCCCAAGCCTGAGGAAACCAAGACCGACGTGACGGCCAAGCCCGCTGAGGAAACTAAGCAGGCGCCTGCTCCCGAACAGAAGAAAGGCAAGAAGAAATCGAACAAGAAGTAATGAGCCGCATTCTGCTCGCCGATGACAGTCCACATGCGCAGCGCATGGGTGAGCGGATTTTGCGTGAAGAAGGCTTCGAAGTGATTTCCGTCACCGATGGGGAAACGGCGATGGTGCGCCTGGAAGATGTGAACCCGGACGTGATCGTGGCGGATGCCTTCCTTCCCAAGCGTTCCGGTTTCGATATCTGCCGCGACGTAAAGGGAAACCCGAAGTTCCGGCATGTACGGGTTGTACTGACGGCGGGCGTGCTGGAGCCGCTGGATGAAACCGAGGCTTCGCAAGCGGGTAGCGATGCGCTGCTGAAGAAACCGTTCGAGGCATCCGTTGTGGTGGATACCATCCGGCCGCTGGTGGAAGCAGCGCGCCTGGCGCGCAATCAGGAACACGGCGCCGCTATCCTGGCCGAGCCGGTAACAGAGCCGGAACCGGAGCCCGCACCCGAACCGGCGCTAGCCGATTTGTCGCAAGCCGATGAAGAACGGGTGAAAGCCGCTGTGACCCTGGCGTTGGAAGCCGCCATGCCCGCCATGATCGACGAAATCACCCTCCACGTCCTGATCGCTTTAAAAAAACTAAAATAGATAGAGCAATGCCCGAAAATTCTTTCGACATCGTATCCGTAATCGAGATGCCTGAAGTGGTGAACGCCATCAATCAGGCAAGCAAAGAGATCATCACTCGTTACGACCTCAAAGACAGCAAGTCTGAAATCGTCCTCGTTGAAAAGGACAAGAAGATCACCCTCACCAGCAAGGATGAGTTCAAGCTGAAAGCGGTGGTGGAGATCCTGGAAGGCAAACTGGTGAAACGCAAAGTGCCGCTCAAGGGCCTGCAGTACGGCGAAGTCCTGCAGGCCGCCGGCTCCACCGTGCGCCAGGAGATCACGCTGCAGCAAGGCATCCCCATTGAGAAGGCACGCGAGATCGTGAAGGCGATCAAAGACAGTAAGAAGAAAGTGCAGGCCTCCATCCAGGGCGACATGGTGCGCGTCACAGGCAAAGACCGCGACACCCTGCAGGAGATCATCGCCGTGCTGCGTGGCCACGATTTCGGCATCGACATGCAGTTCACCAACTACCGGTCGAACTAGCTGTGGCGCGCCGCATCGAGTCGTTATTCCTCGAAGGGCCGGCCGGGAAACTGGAGGCTCTTCTGGAAGAACCGGAAGACCGTGATCCGGAACAGGCGGCACTCGTCTGCCATCCGCATCCCCTGCACGGCGGCACCATGCATAACAAGGTGGTCTACCGCCTGGCACGTGGCTTTCGCCGCTCCGGTCATGTCGTGCTGCGATTCAACTTCCGTGGCGTCAATCTCAGCGAAGGCGCGCACGGTCACGGCATCGGTGAAGTGGAGGATGCACGTGCGGCACTCGCTGTATTGCGCCAGCGCTACCCGCACCTGCCATACACGATTTCCGGATTCAGCTTTGGGTCACGAGTGGTGCTGAAGATGGCGCAGCAGTGCGCCGATGCCCGTCGAGCGGTGGCCGTCGGCTTCCCGCCACAATACGCGCATGCCGAAGACCTGCTTCCCTGCCCCATCCCACGCCTCTTTGTTCACAGCCGCAATGATGCCATCTGCTCACCGCAGGAAGCGCACCGTTTTTATGAGTCTCTTCCTGGCGCAAAGGAGTTCCTCTGGATCGACGCGCAGGATCATTTCTTCGCGGGTGGCCTGCCGCAACTCGAACAATTGATCGCGGACTTGGGCTGATACCATTGAATCCATGGCTCAACCGAGGACCGTGGAGGCTCCCCCCACGCATGCAGACAACGAATTCGAACGGAGACTCGGACTACTCGATTCGACGATGATTGTCGTTGGGTCGATGATCGGCTCGGGGATCTTCATCGTGTCCGCCGAAGCCGCACGGCAGGTGGGGAGCGCAGGTTGGCTGCTGGTGGTGTGGCTGGTGGCGGGCTTGCTCACGGTAACGGGAGCGCTCTCCTACGGCGAGTTGGCGGCGATGATGCCGCGCGCCGGTGGGCAGTATGTCTATTTGCGCGAAGCATTCTCTCCTTTGTGGGGCTTCCTCTATGGTTGGACACTGTTCCTGGTAATCCAGACCGGAACCATCGCTGCCGTGGCAGTAGCCTTCGCCCGGTTCACCGGACTTCTGCTGCCGGCGATTTCCGAGACCAACTACCTCATTCCGCCACTGCATCTCACCGAAGGCTACGCCGTATCGCTGTCGACAGCACAATTGCTCGGTGTCATTGTCATTGCGTTTCTCACCTGGACCAATACCAAGGGCCTGCAATACGGAAAGATCGTGCAGAACGTATTCACCACGGCGAAGACCGGGTCGTTGTTCGTGCTCATCGGGCTGGGGCTCACGTTGGGCTGGAACAGCAATGCGGTCAGCGACAACTTCGGAAACCTGTGGAACGCCCGCAATACTGTGGATATCGTCCCCGGCATGTCCGCATTGACGATGTTTGGACTATTCGTCGCCATCTGCGTCTCGCAGACCGGTTCGCTGTTCTCGGCCGATGCCTGGAATAACATCACATTCACCGCCGGTGAAGTCATCAACCCAAGACGCAACATTCCACTTTCGCTGGCGCTAGGCACAGGATTGGTCATCACGCTGTACCTGCTGGCGAACGTCGCTTACCTGGTGACGCTCCCGCTCGCCGAAATTCAGAACGCACCGTCGGACCGGGTGGCCACGGCGACGCTGCAGAAAATCTTCCCCGGCGCGGGGACGCTGATGATGGCGGTGGGCATCATGATCTCCACCTTTGGCTGCATCAACGGATTGATTCTAGCCGGCGCGCGCGCCTACTACGCCATGGCTCGCGACCGTCTGTTTTTCCCGCAGGCGGCGGTGCTCAGCAAGACCCATGTCCCGGCCTGGGCTTTGGTGGTGCAAGGAATCTGGTCGGTGTTGCTGGTGCTGCCGCGAACCTTCAATCCGCAGACCAAAACCTACGGCAATCTCTACGGCAATCTGCTGGACTACGTCATCTCCGCGGCGCTGATTTTCTACATCCTCACAGTGGCTGGAATCTTCCGGCTGCGCGCCACGCGCCCCCATGCGGAACGGCCGTACAAAGCCTTCGGCTATCCGTTGATCCCCGCGCTGTACATTCTGGGCGCCTCAGCGATTCTCGTGGTGCTGTTTGTATATCGTCCCGCAACCACATGGCCCGGCCTGGGCATCGTGCTGCTGGGCGTACCGGTGTACTCTTACCTGCGGGCGAGAGCCTGAAACATTTACTGTGCGAGTTGTTTGACCAGCCGGTAGAGGAAGTCCTGTGCCTCATAGAATTCCTTCACACCGATGTGTTCATTCAAGCCGTGAAACCGCAGATCGTCGCGATCTAAGAAGAGCCCCATCACGCCGTATGTGGGAATGCCGGCCAATCGAAGAAACATGCCATCGGTGCCGCCCATCACCATGATTGGAACCACAGGCACTCCGGGCCACATGGCTGCCGTCACCTTGCGGGTAGCCTGCATCACATCCTCGCGCATGGGCGAAGCAGGGCCTTGCGTCGGCTCCTCGCGGTAGTAACCGATGCGCACCTGCTCATCGCCAATGGCGCGTCGCAAGCCCTCCTGCACCGACGCGACGCTGTCTTCCGGCAACACACGGCAATTCACCAGTACTCCGGCCGTCTGCGGCAGCGCATTCTCGGCATGCCCGCCATCCAGCATGGTGGTGACGCAGGTCGTCCGCAGCGTGGCGTTCCATGCCGCCGAATGCGCCGCAACCCGCGCGATCGCCGCCGCGTCGCCACGCGTCACGTTCATCAAATCCTGCCGCAGCGAACCATCGTAGAGATTGGCCATGCTCTCGAAGTAGCCGCGGGTGACATCGTTCAGCTTCGCCGGGAACTCGAGTTGCGACACCTTGTCGATAGCGCGCGCCAGCCGGTAGATTGCGTTCTCCTTCACCGGAACCGAACTGTGCCCACCCGGATTACGCACTTCCAGCCGGAACGTGACGAACGTCTTCTCGCTGACCTGAATCTGATTCATCAACTTGCGGCCCTGGCTCATTTCGCCCCAACCGCCTTCGTTCAAACAGAACTCGGCGTCGATCCAATCGCGATGATTCTTCAGCAACCAGGACACTCCGTTGTATTTGCCCCAGCCCTCCTCGTCCGCGGTCCAGGCGACGATGAGATCGCGCTCCGGTTTCCAGCCTTCCTTCTTGTACTGGATGAGGTTGGCCAGCCAGATGGAACCCTGCGCTTTGTCGTCGCCCGTGCCGCGCCCGTAGAAGTACCCGCCTTCTTCGCGCAGCACGAATGGATCGTGTTCCCAATCGGACCGCTTCGCCTCCACCACATCCAGGTGTGCCAGCAGCAACAACGGCTTCTTCGCTCCGGTGCCCCGGTAGCGCACCACGACATTCTTCTTATGAGGCGCAGCGCCGTCCACATGGATATCCGCGGCCGGGAATCCCGCATCGAGCAAACGCTTCGCCACGGCTTCGGCGGCGGCGGTGGTCTGGCCGGTGGTGTAGCTGGTGTTGTGCTCCACCATCTCCTTGTAGATGGCTCGCAGCAGCTTCTGCTCTTCCACAGGCCGGACGTTCTGCGCCGCGGCCGCTGCGGCCCACAGCAGAAAGATCAGTGCGCGCTTTTCACATGCTTGTCGAACCATTCGATCATCTCCGCTAAAGTATGTTCCACCGATTCGCGTCCCACGTAGCCGTGCGATTCATGCGGCAGGAAAACCAGCCGCACATTTCCACCGTTGCCGCGCACCGCCTGGTACATTCGATCGGACTGAATGGGAAACGTGCCGGGATTGTTGTCCGCTTCGCCATGAATGAGCAGCAGCGGCTCCTTGATCTTGTCCGCCACCATGAATGGCGACATGCTCAGATAAATCTCCGGCGCTTCCCAGATCGTACGGCGTTCGGACTGGAATCCAAACGGAGTCAACGTACGGTTGTACGCTCCGCTGCGGGCGATGCCCGCGCGGAACAGATCGGAATGGGCCAGCAGGTTCGCGGTCATGAACGCGCCATAGCTATGCCCGCCCACGCCGACACGCTGCGGATCCGTCACGCCCATCTCCGCTGCTTTGTCGATCGCTGCTTTTGCGCTGGCCACAATCTGCTCGACGTAAGTATTGTTCACCGTTTCCGGCGGCCCCACCACAGGCATGGAAGCGTCATCCAGCACCGCGTAGCCCGCCAGCAGGAAAAACAAGTGCGAAGTACCTGCCAATGTCGTGAAGCGTTCCGTCGAACCACCGAATTGCCCAGCCACATCGGCGTCGGTGAACTCGCGGGGATATGCCCACACCACCGTGGGCAGGCGCGTCCCTTCCTTGTAGTCCGGCGGCAGGTAGAGGGTGAACGATAGATCGACACCGTCCGGGCGCTTGTACTTCACCAGTTGCTTGCGAATCTTGCGCAACTCCGGCACAGGGTCGCGATAGTCGGTGAGAGCGCGTGCCGAACCATCCGCGCCGCGCACGAAATAGTTCTGTGGCACAGTGGGGCTTTCCCGTTCCGTGAGAAAGCGCGACCCATCGTGAGCCAGAAGCGCGATCACCCGCTCATGGCCTTGTTCGCCACTACGAAACACACGCTTCGTCTCGCCGGTGCGGATGTTGTAGCGGTCCAGGAACGGCCGCGCCCCAGTGGGCGTCGCGCCTTCGCCGTTGAGAAAAATATCGTCGCCATCCTGAATCAGGACCCGCTGCCCGTTAGGAGCGGTCTCTTCCATCGGCGTACCCGGATCGCGATACTTGTCCTGGCTGCTGCGGCTGAAAATCACTTTCGGCGATGCGCCTTCATCGCGCAAAGAGAGCACCGTGGTCGTCACCCAGCGGCGATCCCGCTCGTTGTCGCGAATCAGAGCAAAGCCCTTACCCCAATCCACAGCCGTGAAGCGATTCTTCACTCGCGTCCACTCGGCGGGCGAACCCTGGAACGGCGCTTTGAACGTCATCAGCCGGTCTCGATGTTCCGCCTTGCGCTTCGGATTGCCTTCATCCAAAGCCTCCACCCAGAACAGTGTGGCCGGCTCATCCGGACGCCAGGCAATACTGCGTGGTCCCGTGGCTACGCCTTCAATTGGAATCCCATCCTCCAGGGGCCGCGAGAACAACTTCGCCGCGACATGCCCACTGGGATCCCAAACCGCGATCTCCCGTGGAAACGCACCCGCGGTATGGAGCAGCGAATAGGGCCGCTGAACTTTGTGGAACAGAATGTACTGTCCACTGGGCGCGGGCTCAATGGTGCTGTAGATGCCCGGCTCTGCGAAGGGACTCGTCTTGCCCGATGCAGCGTCTACTTTCAGCAACTGCGCCGTCATGTAGTAATCGAACAGATCCATGTCATGCGCGCTGGTCAGCAGATCCTGAAACGTGCGCACCGGTGAATATTTCCCGTGACTCTCCTGCGTATTCGGACCCATCGGCACATCGGGCGCAACCGGCGCGGCGCCTCTTCCCGCCGGCACCGTCTTCACCAACAGTGAGCGGCTATCGGGCATCCACTGAATGGTGTCGCCGCTCAAGCGCAGCCCGGTACCTGTGTAAGCCGCGTTGACGCGCACGCCGGAGACCAGGCGCAATTGGCCAGTGGAGACCTCTCCCAGCCACAATTCAATCTGGTCGCCATTAGTGTGCAGCAAGGCGAAGCGCTTGCCATCGGGACTCCATCGGGGCATCTGCAGGCGCGGATCCGCCGGCAGCGTGAGCTTCGTTTCCCGTCCCGTAGCAATCTCCATCAACGACATGGAAGTGAACACTGTGCCCAGGTGCGGGCCGTTGGTTCGCGGGTTCACCCGCATCCCCGCCATGCGCAGCATCGGCTGCGAAACTTCGCGGATAGGAGGATACCGTCTGGCGCGCAGAATCAACATGTGGGTCCGCGGCGGATTCAGGGATTCCTGTGGCGCACCCGGAGCATCCAGCACGCGCAGTACATCCTGCGGCGGCTTTTTGTAACGCTCTTGCGCACAGAGTGTGGCCAGGGAGAGAACAGCAATCCACAATCTCATGGATGAGAAGGTACCACACGCCCGCGCACCACCACAGCCGCAATGCGCCTGGTGTGGCGAATATCTTCGAGCGGGTTGGCATCGAGCAAAACCAGGTCCGCCGCCCGGCCTTTCTCAATCGTTCCCCACTCCTTTTGCTTGCCCAGATAGGCCGCGGCATTGCGCGTGGCGCTTTGCAGAGCTTCCATCGGAGTCAGCCCGGCTTCCACCAACAATTCGAGTTCGCGATGCAGGCTGTCGCCCGGTTCGCTCCCCGTGTTACCGGCATCGGTGCCGGCCAGAATCGGAACACCGGCGTCTCTCATCTGGCGTACCACCGTCATCCCCGCTTTCTGTAATTCCCCCAGCATGCACAGTGTGGGGCACTGCCAGACATGCTTTGCGGCAAACAGGGCCAGCAGCGGCTCACAAATGGATGGATCATAGGTGGCGGCAGCCTTGCGCACAGCGGCGTGCATTTGCTGTGCCGAAAGCGTGCGCGAGATGGGCCACAGATTCATCGCCTGCTTCAATTCACGATCCACCTTCCCGTCCGCGGTACAGGCTTCGAAGACTCCGCTCAAATGCTCGATGCTGCGCTGTCCACTGCGCGCCGCTTCTTCCGCGGTGACCCAGATCGGCACATGTCCGGCGAAGGGCAAATGCAGCTTGCGCGCTGTGTTGGCGATGGCGAAGTAGGCATCGCGCGGAAGCAGATCGTAGACTTTGACGAAGTCCGCTCCGCGCTGCTTCAACATGGGAACGGCTCGCCGCGCGGTGGGGGCATCGCCCACCGCAATGGAACCAGGAAACACGGGATTCGGCCCATCGAGGATTGGCCCATTGGCAACCACTCGAGGCCCTGCGCGCAAGCCCTTCTCCACTTCGCCCCGGATGAGCACTGCCAATGCGAGTGAATCGGGGGCCTCGACATGCATATTGCGAATCCCGGTGATGCCAGCGGCAAGCAGCTTCGGAAATGCCTGATCCGCGCCGGCAAGCACGTGCGTGTGCATATCCCACAGGCCAGGGATGAGGAACTTCCCTTCCCCATCCAGAACTTCCGCATCACGAGGAGGAGTCCGCACTTCACCAATCGAGGCAATGCGTCCATTGCGAATCAACACCGAAGTGGGTGTGCCGGGCATCGCGCCCGTGCCATCGATCACAGTAACGTTGGTAATCAGCAGAACCGCGGCCGCCAGCATCAGCGCGATGCCTCGCGATAGAGAAAATCGCGCACCCGCAGATACCACTCCGGACCGTGCGGGGAAGCTTTGCGCGGCGCTGCGCACCACGAAGCGACATCCTCACCGCCCGCGGCTGTCACCATCGCTTCGCGCAGCTTCGTCTTTCCCCAATGCAACTGCAGAGCCCGGGCGATGGACAGATCCTGCATCGCGTTGCGCCGCACCAGTCCGGAAACGCTGAGAACAGGCAACGCGGGCTTCGGCGCATCCTCGCATACGAACTCCCGCATCACCTGGCGGGCAGGCGCCTCCGCCGATTCTGTCCATGCCGGCATCTGCGCCCCTGTCCGTTTGGGCTGTGGCGCAATCCCTTTCAGGACGCGCGCTTCCATCGGAGCGATCCGCCAACCCTCGCCATCGTGCAGTTGGGCCTCAATCCGAATCCGCCGGACCAGCGCTTTGGGTGGGATCCACAAGTCCAACCAGTACACCTCCAGACGCTCGCCAATTTTATGCACGGGCATTTGTATTTTCTCTAACTTCCCCTGTGTGCCCGGCAGTTCTTTGTAAACCGTGACGCCCAGCCCTTCCGGATTCTGTGCAATTTCGAACTGGAACCATTTTCCCTTAGGCGGGTCCACCACAACCCGCAACGAGTGGAAGGTGTTCCGCATCAGGCCGGGGGAGAGAATCTCACGAGGCCTCCCGCCCTGGTCGCTGGCAAGGATTTCTCCCTTCGCATCAACGCGCCGGAACTCCGACAGCACCCGGATCGATTGTGCTTCGAGGCTGGCCACGAACAGTACAACAAGAAGCGACATTCTTTCTATGCTACGGCGTTTGCCTTAGAGATTGGCACGCGTAGCGGTTCAAAATTACTGTTTAGTGACATTCACTGCGCGCACCTGAGGGATCTCGCTGGTATCTCCCTGCCCGAATAGGATCTATACTTTGATCACCGTGCAATATTGTGTTCAGAAGCTGCCAGTGCAGACGCTACTGGCATTGCTGCTCCGTGACGAGCTCAGCGCAGAGGACTTCCAGGCGAAGTTCGTTCTGCTGAGTCCGTCTGAACGGATGCAGCTACTGGAACAGTTGGACGAACAGACTTCCATCCAAAACAAAAAGCGAGTGTGAGGGGGGGATTGCGCTAAGCCGCGTGTTGGAACACGCGCTTGCCTGTGAAGAACTGAGATCCGCAGGAGCGGCAGCTGAGACGGTGCAGAGACAGTTTCTGCGCCACCCACAGGAGGAACCCTCCGTTTTGCCCAAATTTCCACACGTCCTGCGACTGGCATCGCGGGCACCGCACGCGCTTCCTACGTTTTTCAATAGGCACAGTTACATCCGGGGAGAGAGATTTCAACGACAAAAGTACTAGATCATTATGCCAGAGAGGGCCACGCGAATCAAGTACAAAAGTCCTAGCCCAGCAGCTTCAAAAAGCGTAGGCTGAGCCCTGCGAAACGCACCGGCAACGGCCTTGTTTCCGGCTCCGTTGGATTCTCGTAAAGTTCAATGTATCGAGCAACTTCCGCTGGAAGGGCGCGGGCGGTTTTGCGGCGGTGATGGTGCAATAGTACAATCGGATCGTAAGAAATCAAACGCTTGGCGGCGCGCTCCCGTCCCAGCAGTTCCAGGAACACCACGGTGGTCAGCGCCAGAATCTCGCGAGTAGCGCTTTCATCGATCTGAATTTCCCCGGCAACCGCCAAAATCACCGGCTCCATCTGATCGCCCATCAGCTTCGCCGCGGCCCGTTCCCCAATGTTCAGCATGGCGAAGGCAGCAATCCGGTTGGAGAGCAATCCCTCCAATTCATTGATAATCTTGCCTTCCAGATGCCCCGAATCGAGCATCCTCAGGAACTCGGCTGCGCCATCTTCGGTATGAGTGAATTGGATGGCGGCTGCCAATACCGTGGGGATGAATTGCTCGATTGCCATCCATGTGTTTCGTTCATGCTCGCGCAGGAGCATGCTCGCACGGTACACGACCCGTGGACTGAGTGTATCCGCGATTGCTGTCAACAGGTTCATAGAATCGGCACCTTGGACAACGGGCGCAAGGCTAACACCAGGAGGTGAACCATCTCAACCTTCGGTTATAGTCCTATGCTTTCTACAGTACCGGCTGGCGAGCAAATCATAAATCCTCGCAACCCCTTATGAGAGCCATCGGGTAGCCCTAAGCAGACAGCGAGGAACACCTGACCTGGGGGACGCGCTACCCGCGCCAGCGCTGCCCTAACTGCAGAGTCTGGCGGCAATACTCCAGACTCCGCGCCATATGCTCCAGTTGCTGCACTTTCAGTCCATCCATATATCGATCCCGTACCTCAGCGACATCCGCCAGCAGGTGTGGCTTGTCGTAGGGCTTCCCCTTCCTCGCCAGGGCCAGGAATCGGGCCAGGTCACGCGACCGGGCACGAGGAAACCATTTGGTCCAGAATTCGCCCGAATAAACGGGGATCACCACTGGCGGACGGGCGGTGATCGGCTTGCAGTAGATATGGACAGGCGGAAGAACTTCCGCTGCCCGGGCCACGATTGCCCGGAAATCGACAGTGCCTTCGCCCAGAGGCACCCACTGCACCGCGATGCCATCCGGATGTTCATATACCACCGAATCGCGCAAGTGAAACGTGACGGCGTAGGGCCCCAGTTCTTCCAAGGTGGTCATGGGGTCTTCGGCCACAAACACCGGATTGCCGGTATCGAGGTAAGAGCCGACGAACTCCTTGCCCGCTGTCTCAATTAATTGCCGCGTTTCCCAGGCTTGCAACTCCTTGTGGTTCTCAATACCGATTTTGACTCCCGCGTCCAGCGCCTGCGTCCGTACTTCGCGCAGGATGCGAATGGCCGTATCCATGTGCTGCTCGACGGTGCCATCGGGCATGCTGTAGCGATCACTGGCGAGCAACGCGCGGACAATCGGCGAACCCATGGCCACTGCCCGCTCAATGTTCTTCCGCAACGTCGCCACGACCTTCCCAACATCGGCAGGCGTGCGTGGCAGGATTGCACCGCCACCGGTCTCTACGTGAAGCCGGTGTTCCTTGGCCCAAGAGCGCACCTCGGCCCAGTGCTTTGGATCCATGGTGCCCGGATCGATCGAATCCTGCAGGAACACCGCTTCTAATTTCTGGTTGACACAATAATCGAACAATTGCCTGTCGTTCCAGCGTTGGAACCGGAGACAGTAGGTGTTGATCCCTAACGGCCATTCCCGTTTCCCGGCGGCAAACGCCGCGGCCGCGGACGAGGCGAGAAAGCTTCGGCGCTTCATGTCCGCGAGTATAGCGGGATTGTAAACATCGCGAGACGAGGTGAACGATATCCCCGCGGCATCCGTCTTTCCTGGTATAGAGCGCGTCAATGATAATGATGAAAGATTCGCGCAGGATCGCACTGGCGGCGTTACGGTCAAAGACGGACCGCCAGTTGATGGCTTTGATTGAGCATCAATTGGAGGTGGCTCGCCGGGCACTGGACGGTCTGGAGCCCGGTGGCGCGGAACAGGCCGCACGATGCTGTCTGTTGGCGCAACGCCTGCTGCTCTTGCTGCGCATGGATGGCTCTCCTCAACAGCCTGCGTGCCTTATTGCAAGTCCGATGTGTCCACCACGTACAGATTCTGCCACCCACTCTCTTCGGACGTGAACAGAATTTTCGTTCCGTCCTTGTTCCAAACCGGGCGCGGCTCATTTAGGAACTGCCGCTGCGGAATCCACAGGCCCCAGTTGCGGAAAGGAAACCGCGCATCCGCCGGCTTGGCCGCTTTCCACCCTAAAGGGATCGTCACCAGTTGCTTCATCTCCCCGGTCTTTGTGTTGATGATCGCCAACCCGCTGCCCAATGGGCCGCCGTAGCAATCGGTGACAATCAGATGCGGCTTGGTGGGGTGATAGGAGGGATGCCCGGCTGGAACATGCTCGCGTGTCAGCCTGGTCTTCTTCCCGCTCAGCACATCCACTTCCATCAGGCTTTGAAAATAGTCCGGCAGTTCCGGATGCACATACATCACGGCCTTTCCATCCGGCCGCCAATTCGGATGGTGCAACCCATCGGCGAGAAACTTCAGTTGCCCGCTGGCGATCGTGTACACAAACATCTCCACCAACCGCGGGAAGTCTTCGTTCGTGCGATGCACAATCAGTACCTGCCCGCCTTGCGGATTGAACCTCGTATTCTGCAGCGACGACGGCTCCTCCCGAACCAGGTGCTTGTTCGGACTGAGCGCAATCGCCCGCTCCAGCGTCACCAGTTTCTCGTAACGGCCAGTGCCAATCTCATACAGACCCCAATCACTCCCGCGCACGCACGAGATGGTCTTGAAATCGGGGCTGATCTTGCTCGCCGGAACCGGAGTCTGAATCTGGCCTTTCTTCCCCGTCTCCACATGAACGAAAAAGGTGGCACGGCCATTCCCTGCCCCGTCCGTGTAATAAACCGTGGCCCCATCCGGTCCCCAGAATTGATTGGCGCCCGTATGGTAGTTGCCCATGATTCCGCCGGCGATCTGACGTTCTCCGCTGCCGTCGACATTGCGAATCCACAAGGAGCCCGGGTAGCGCCCGGTGGCCGTGCGCTCCTTCACGTTCGCGTCAAAGCGGAAGTACAACAGCCGCCGCTCCTGCGGATCCCACGGCGAGATGTCGTAGTAGTGATGGTTCTCGTGCTGTCCACTGCGATACCAGGTGATGGAGCGTCCCGTCACCGGATCCTTCAATTGGCGCACTTCGGTCGTTTGCGCTGCCAGCGAGGCAGCGAAGAGAATCGGGAGTAGGCTTGTCATCGTTAAAAGATCAATTTCAGCGCAAACTGAATTTGGCGTGGTGTCCGCTGTAAGGTGAGTTCGCTTCCCGCGCTGGTGATGCGGCCGGAATTCACCGCGCCGATCGACCCTATGGGTTGATTGAACTGCGGCGTGTTCGTGAAGTTGAACGTCTCCGCGCGGAACTGCAGTTTCATCGACTCGCGGATCTGGAAATTCTTGAACAACGACAGATCCAACGCCTTCGTGCCCGGCCCTACCAGCACGTTCTTTCCGCTGTTCCCGTACATGCGGAAACCGGGGTTGGCAAAGGCATCCAGGTCGAACCAGCGCTCAATCGTGCGCTGCGACACCGGCAGGTTGCCGTCGCGCAAACGGTCCGCCAGCGTTCCCTCTCCGATGTTCAACGAATTCGACCCCGCATTCACTGAGAACGGGAAGCCGGAATATAGAGTCAGCGCTGTGTTGATTTCCCAGCCGCCGTACAGCTTCTTCTTCGCCCAGGGAATCTCGTAGCCGAAGGTAGCCCGCATTTGGTGGCGCACATCCGTGGTGCCGTTGGCTTTCGCCCCGCGCAGATCGGTGATCGGCAGCAGCGTCATGTCGCGATCGTCAATGAGATGCGCCCATGTATAGCCGAACTGGTAGTGCATGGAGTTGGCCCAGCGCTTCACCAGTGTGGCTTGCAGCGAATGATACGTGGAGTTGGCACGGCTTTGATAGATAGCTACTGTTCCATAATTCGGCCAGCGGCGGCGCGAGTTCACGGCGCCATCGCCCGGCACGGCCTGATTGAAGTTGATTCCGGCGTTTTGGTCCGCACCCGGCAGCAGCCCTGTCCCCTTTGTTCCGACGTATGCCACCGTCATTTGCTGTGTGCCGGGCAGTTGCCTCTGCACGGCGAAGTTCCACTGCTGGATGTAAGGGATCTTCAAACGCGGATCAATGCCCGTGCGATTCTGCCCCGGCGTGTTCGGATCCGTCGAACGCACCGGCCCTTGCGTAATCGAGCGTGCTCCGATGAAATCGTTCTGATTGTTTGCCACCAGGCTGTTCAGGAACAACGGCGGATTCGAGGCCAGGCTGGCCCCGATATGCACGGGGATCATCGAGTAGTAGATTCCGTATGCGGACCGGATCACGGTCGCCTTCCCCACCTGCCAGGCGAATCCGGCACGCGGCCCCCAATTGTTCTTGTCTGTGGGCGTGCCACTCTGCGTCGGGTACTTCCCGCTGCCAACCGGCGCCGGCAATCCCGATTCGATATCGAACTGCAACAGCCGTCCGGCCACTTCCCGGTGTGGGTAGTGCATCGGCAGTTCATAACGCAGCCCCAGGTTGATCGTGAACTTCTGCGTCACCTTCCAATCGTCCTGAATGTAGGCGGCCCAATCGGAGCGGCGAAGCCCGCGTGTGCCAACCAATCCGTTCACGCTGACCTGCTGCGGCTTGCCAAGCAGGAAATCGGCGCCGCCATAACCGGTGTTCGCCGGTGCCGCCGGATTCGACGTGTAGAGCGTCGAGAACACGAACTGGCCGCGTGTGAATCCAGCCTGATGCGCATTGGTCTGCCGGAAAACGACATTGAACCCCATCTTGAGGCTGTGTTTGTTGAAGATCGCATCCAGGTTGTCGCTATACTCCGTGTTCTGTGACACGATGATGGCCGGAATGTTGTCCTTCGCCCCAAGCGTCTCAAACCCATTGATCGCGAATGCGGGCAATCCCAGAGTCAGATCGTCGATGTTGACGTTCTGAATCCCATATTCCTCGGCGGTTCTTGTTCCCCCATTCAATTCGATGCTGCGAATCGGCTCACGCGAGATGCCGAAGCGGGCCTGGTTGATCAGGCGCGGCGAAATCACTTGCGTGTGGCTGAGCACGCCCTGTGTCACAGGCACCGACACATCGATGTACGGAGAAGCCTGCGGCCCCAATGCGCGCGTGTTGAGGAAATTCGAACGCCCTCGCGTCAGCCGGAAGTAGGCGCGCGAGCCGGAATGAAACTCACGGTCGATCTTCACACTTCCTTGATCGGAATCGCGCGTATCGCTGGGATTCAACAGATGATTCGCCGCGATACCCGGCTGGTTCGGCGCTGGATACAGACCCATCAGCCGCCGCGACGTCGCATCAATGCGCGCACCCGGGATGACATTGTTCGGGAACAGATCCCGCACGTTGCCTCGCTGCGTCAGCGGATCGTAGATGCGAAACGGACGCGCCCCCGCCAGCAACTCCCCAAAATCACCCGTGCGCATCGCGGCGCTCGGCACCGTTGAGAGGAACGTCAGACCTTGCCGGCTGCGTTGCCCTTCATACGACACGAAAAAGAAAGTCTTCGAGTTGATAGGCCCACCCAGTGTGCCTCCAAACATGTTGCGCTTCAGCGAAGGCTTCTCTCCAACCGCGAAGAAGTTCCGCGCATCGAGAGTCGAGTTCCGCAGGAACTCGAACAGAACGCCATGGAACTGGTTAGTGCCGGATTTGTAGCCCACCTGCACCGTGCCGCCCGACCGGCCGAAACGTGCATCGGGCACGGATGTGTCAATGCGATACTGCTCCATCGCCTCAAATTCGGGATAGTTGATCAACCCCCAACCCTGGTGATTGTTGTTGTTCTGCAAGCCGTCTACCAGGTAGTTGTTATCGCCAAAGCCGGAACCGTTGACGGCGTTCGACACATTGCCGCGCTGCTGCGAAAGCGCCAGATTCAACTTCACCGCTTGCCCCGGAACCACTCCGGGTGTGAAGCGCACCAGTTCGGCGAAATTGCGGCTGTTCACCGGAATCGACTTGATCTCCTGCTCACTGCGCTGCGTGGAAATCGTCGTAGTCTCCGTTTGCAGCACCGGCGCCAGTTCCTGCACATTCACCGTCTCCGTCACCGCGCCAATCTCCATCGTGAAATCCGCTGCCAGACGCTCCGAGACATTCAGCGGGATCGCCCGCGCAGCCGTCCGGAAGCCCGGTTGCGTCACTTCAATGCGATAGTTGCCCGACGGCAGCGGTGGCGAAACGTAGCTGCCGCTTGTTCCCGTGATCAACTCCAACTGCGCATTGGTACCGGTGTTGCGGATCGTCACCTTGGCTCCCGCAATCACAGCGCCCGCATTATCCTTCACAACACCGGTCAGCACACCGGTGTCCACCTGTGCCATGCCGGCGGATGTGAGTAGCAAAACCGCGGCAGCGATCGCAACGCCCGGCTTGCGGAACATAATTGGCATATCAGTCTCCCAGAATTTTGAGGTGAGGCGATTATATACCATCGAAACAGGAGCAGTACATCTGATGTGATAAACTCGTCCGCGATTATGCTTTCACGCCGACAGTTCCTTGGTTCGTTGGGAGCGGCTGCCACTGCTTCCGCAGCTGCCGCACCGTTGAATTTCGTCTTCATCCTCGCCGACGATTACGGCTGGACCGACACATCCTACAACGGCAGTAAATTTTACGAGACGCCAAACATCGACAGGCTCGCCAAATCCGGCATGACGTTCACGGATGGATACTCGGCCAGCCCGGTATGCTCTCCCACACGTTCCGCCATTATGACGGGCAAGTATCCGGCGCGACTGCACATCACCGCGCACCTGCAGGGCGCCAGCAACCGCCTGCATTTCACCAAGGTGCTGCAACCCAACGCCCGGTTGGCGCTTCCACTGGAAGAGAACACAATCGCTGAGGTCCTGCGCAAGAAGGGATACCGCACCGCCTGCATCGGCAAATGGCACCTCGGCGCGAAGGGCTTTCTCCCCACTGACCAGGGCTTCGACATCATGCATGCCGGGGATGAAGCGGGCTCCACTTCGAACTTCTTTTATCCGCAATGGAAGACCAAGATCAATCTCGAAGGAAAAGACGGAGACTACCTCACCGACAAACTGACTGACCTCGCCGTACAGTTCATCGAAGAAAACAAAGCACGCCCTTTCTTTCTCTATCTACCCCACTTCGCCGTACACACGCCGATCCACGCCAAGCCGGAGAAGATCCGCAAGTACGAAGCGAAGTCCGATCCATCGAATCCGCAGAACTTCGCCGACTACGCTGCCATGATCGAAAGCATGGATGAGAGTGTCGGACGCATCCTCGACACCCTCGACAAGCTCAACCTCGCGGGAAACACCATGGTCGTATTCACCGCGGACAACGGCGGCGTCACTTCACTCGAATGGAAGAAACGCCCCATCACCTCAAACCTGCCGCTGCGCGTGGGCAAAGGCCACACCTATGAAGGCGGCATTCGCGTCCCAACCCTGGTGCGCTTGCCGGGAGTCACCAAAGCAGGCAGCGTCAGCCACTGCCCCATTCTCAGCATTGACTATGCGCCCACCATCGCCGAACTTGCGGGAACCGGCATGTCCGGCATCGATGGCAAAAGCTTCGTGAAGGCGCTGCACGGGGCGCCAAACATCGGCCGCAGCGAAATTTTCTGGCACTACCCGCACTACAGCCCGCAACTCGGCCGTCCGTCTGCAGCCATGCGCCGCGGTGACGACAAGCTGATCCTATTCTTCGAAGACGACCGCGTGGAACTCTATAACCTGAAAGCCGACATTGGCGAAAAGCACGACCTTGCCTCCGCGCAACCGGAGAAGGCGGCATCCATGAAAAAACGCCTGAAGCAATGGCTGCAAGAAACAAACGCCCAGATCCCACAGTCCAACCCTAAGTACGATCCGGCGCGCGAACGCGAGGCCGGCGCGCCCGACGGTCCCGTAACGGCGAAGTAGCCCCATGCGTTTCCTCTTCATTTGTCTCAGCCTCCCGCTGCTCGCAGCCGACATCCAGCCCCTGCTGGATAAGTACTGCGCCCGCTGCCACGGAACCGCAGCCCAGACCGCCGGCATCAATTTCTCCCAGCAGGCAACGTTGCAGAACCCCATGGTTCTACGAAAAGCCTTGCGCGCCGTTCGCGAGAACGAAATGCCTCCCGCGGGCGCGCAGCCGGCGGTAGAAGAACGCGAAGCCATGGTGCGTTACTTCGAAACCGAGATCCGCCGCCAATCGGCCTCCTCATCAAATCCCGGGCATGTCACCCTGCCTCGCCTGAACCGCGTCGAATACAACAATACGATCCGCGACCTCACGGGCATCGACCTTCGCCCCGCTGACAGCTTCCCGCTCGATCCGCCCGGCGAAAGCGGCTTCAACAACGATCGCGAGGGACTGTTCATCTCTCCGCTACTGATTGAAAAGTATCTGGCAGCGGCCACCTATGTCGTCGACGAGGTGCTGGCGGCTTATCGCAATCGCGCGCCCTTCCACCAGGTTCTGGAAGTGGAAGATATGCGCAACACCGAAACCGGATCGGCGAAGAAGCCTTATGGCTACGACGTCATCGTGGTGCAGAACACCATCTACGAATACGTGAAGCTGCCGCGCACGGGCATGTATCGCTTCACGGTAAAGGCCTGGGGGAAACCCGGCAAACAAGGGATTCCCGGCGTCACCGTGCGTCTCGATGGCGAACTGGTCGGGCAGTCCGATGTCACCGCGACCCAGGAGAAACCCGGCGAGTTTGTATTCGAAGCTCCGGCAAAACGTGGCAGCCGCCGCCTGAGTCTCCACTTCTACAACGCACGTCCGCAGGTCGCCGACGTCAACGCCGCCCAGGGAGCGGTACTGTCCCTCGACTCGGTCCGTGTGGAGTCCGCAAGCAGTTCGCAGAACGTGTTCCCGGAAGGCTTCGGCAGCAAGACCGCGCGCCAAACGATTTCTCGCTTCGCCGCCAACGCATGGCGCAGACCTCTGAGCAAAGAGGAAGCAGAATCCCTCTACCGGACGTATCGCCAGGCCGAAGCATCCGGGCTCGCACCGGAAGAAGCCACAGGCGTCGCCCTCAAAGCAGTGTTAGTATCGCCCCACTTCCTGTTTCGCACCGAAAGCAGCGGCGATTCCGGCAAAGCGCTCAAACTTAGCGACTACGAGCTTGCTGCGCGCCTCTCGTACTTTCTGTGGCAATCCATGCCTGACGAGGAATTGCGGCGCCAGGCGCAAAGCCGTAAGCTCTCCGATGCACACACGATGCAACAGCAGGTATTGCGCATGCTGAAAGACACCAAGGCGCAATCCTTCGTCGATCAGTTCTTTTCGCAGTGGCTCGGCTTCAGCGAACTCGCGCGCGGCGGTGGACCCGACCGCGCCACATTCCCTTTTTTCAACGACGCGTTACGCAAGGCCATGCTCGAGGAATCCAGCCAGTTCTTCTGGTCTATCCTCCAATCCGACGGAAGCCTGCTTCAGTTGATTGACGCGAAGTACACCTATCTCAACGAGCAACTGGCGCGCCATTACCAGATCGCCGGAGTGCAAGGCAACGAGATGCGCCGCGTCGAACTCGACGACCCGAGGCGGGGCGGTGTAGTCGGCATGGGCAGCACGCTCACCGCAACCTCACTGCCTGTGCGCACCAGTCCGGTGCTGCGGGGCAAGTGGATTCTCGAAGTCCTGCTCGGCGAGAAACTACCGCCGCCACCAGCCAATGCCGGCGATCTGCCGGAGCCCTCCAAGGAGACCGCGCAAATGACTTTGCGCCAGCGCTTCGAAATGCATCGTAAAGCGGCGCAATGCTCCTCGTGCCACAACCGCATCGATCCGCTCGGCTATGGTCTGGAAAACTTCGATGCCACCGGACGTTGGCGCGATAAGGACAACGGACAGCCCGTCGATGCCCAAGGCGTGCTGCGCACCGGCGAAACGTTCCGCGGCCCCGTGGAACTGAAGCAAATCCTTCTGGCACGTAAAGAGGCATTCGCCCGTAACCTCGCCGGCCGTGCCCTGGCCTTTGCGCTCGGGCGGGAATTGCGATATTTTGACGATACTGCTGTAGATAAGATCGCGACGGAGCTGATAAGTGGTGGCTGGCGTCCTTCCGCATTGGTTTCAGCAATCGCCCGGAGCTACCCGTTCCAATATCAGCAAACCGTAAAGGAACAATCCGAATAATGGCACTCAACAGGAGAACATTGTTGCGCGGGATGGCCGCTTCGGTAGCTCTGCCCTACCTGGAAGCGATGAGTCCGGCGCGTACATCCGCCGCCGAAGCGCCAAAGCGATTCATCGCCTTGTTCCAGCCGAATGGAGTGTATCCTCCCGCCTGGGACGTTCGCGGTTCGGGCGCAAGCTACGAGTTCTCGCCCATTCTAGAGCCATTGCGAGCCCACCGCGGCGACATCCAGATCATCTCCAATCTCGGAACCAGCGCCAAAGGGCACGTCGCCGCAACCAGCGCGGTGCTCACCGGCACTCCGTTACAGGTCTCCGCCAATGACCCGGCATTTGTGCCGCGCATGGGCATCTCCATCGATCAACTCCTGGCCCAGAAGCTCGGCCAGTCGACGCGCATCGCGTCGCTCGAACTGGGCACAGAGCCGCCCCGCGCCGGCGGCGAGAACAATCTGCCTATTTCGTTTGCCAGCACCGTCAGTTGGAGTGGACCCAGCACCAAGGTCGATCCCGAAATCAGCCCCCGCGCTGTCTTCGACCGGCTCTTCGGAGCAAAGGACGCCCGCCAGACCGCGCTCGAAAACAAAAGCCTGCTCGATCGGATTCTCGAAGATTCGAAGCGTCTCTCGCGCAAAGTGAGTGCCGCCGACAAGCGCAAGCTGGACGAATATCTCACCAGTGTCCGCGATGTGGAGAAGCGCGTCGAGCGCACGCTCGCACCCATGCCCGAAACGGGCTGGAAGCCACTCAGCAAGATCACGATGGAACCGCCGCCGGAAGGCATCCCGTCCAAGCGCGACGTTCACCTGCGCCTCATGATGGACCTGCTGCTGCTGGCTCTGCAGACCGACACCACCCGCGTCGTGACACTCATGATGGCGCATGGTTTCTCTCGCCAGAACTTCAGCTTCCTGGAAGGCGTGAAGGGCGATCACCACTCCATATCCCATCACAAGGAATCGCCGGAACTGACGCTGCCCTACACCATCGTCAGCCGCTGGTACATCTCGCAGTACGCCTATCTCATCGAACGCATGAAACAAATCGACGAAGGCGGCACATCGTTGCTCGATCGCTCCATCGTGCTCTATGCGTGCGAACTTCGCGATGGCAATGGCCACACCACGCGCAACCTGCCCATCGTGCTGGCGGGCCGCGGCGGCGGATTGAAGCCGGGCCGTCATGTCGCACTTGAGGCCAACACGCCGCTCGCGAACCTCCACCTCACAATCGCTCAGAGAATGGGCTTGGAGTTGGAGAAATTCAACACCAGCACGGGCGTGCTCACCGATCTCAGCTAGAAACACCACCGTCATCCGGCGGCAACATGTTTCCGATACACTCTGAAGCATGATGCGCCATATCGGTCTCGTTGTATTGAGCCTTGCGCTCGCCGCGCAGACTCCCAAAGTGACACCCACAGGGGCGGAACTGCCGAACGGCTGGAAGTTGAGCCCCATCGGCCGGCATACAGCCACATCCGACTACGTGTTAAACGTCCAACAGGCGCCCGATGGCAAGGCGCTCGTGGGCTTGCATTCGGGCTTCAATCCGCACGGCCTCGCCGTCGTCGATCCCGTGACCTCGGAAGTGGTGCAGAGGATCCCGCAGAAGTCCGCATGGTTCGGCATGGCGTGGTCGCCCGATGGCAAGCGCCTCTACGTCTCCGGAGGCAACGGAAACTCGCGCCGCGATCCTGCCGCCTCGCCGGTATACGCCTACGGCTACCAGAACGGCCGCCTCACGGACAAGCCCGTTCAGGAGTACCGCCATCATCTCGCCGTCAATCAGATCTACTGGTCAGGCCTGGTGCATCATCCCTCGAAGCCAATCCTCTACGCCGCCAATCGCCACACGGAGCGTGCCACGCCAGGCCACGTCGTCGCCTTCGACACGGCAACCGGGCAGCGCCTGGCGGAGATCAAAGTAGAAGTGGCGCCTTACGATCTCGTCCTCGATGCGCAGGCTAAGCGGCTCTTCGTCTCCAACTGGGCCAGCCGCTCCATCAGCGTCATCGATGTCGAAACCAATCGTGTCACCGCCTCCATCGCTGTCGGCCATAACCCCAACGACATGGTGCTCGCCCCCGACGGCCGCCTCTTCGTCGCCTGCGGCAATGAGAACAGCGTTTACGTAATCGACACAAAGAAGCTGCGCGCAGTGGAGAAGATCAATACGGCCATGCATCCGCAGGCGCCCGTCGGGTCCACGCCAAATGCCCTGGCTCTCGACCCCAGCGCGAAATTCCTTTTCGTGGCCAATGCAGACAACAATAATGTCGCGGTGATTCACGTCGGGGAGGAAGAGGAATCCAACGTGATGGGCTTTATCCCGTCACCCTGGTATCCCTCCGCGCTGCAAGTGAGCAAGGACGGCAAGTTTCTGTTTATCGGCACTTCAAAAGGAATGGGCGGCTATTCCAATGAGCGCGGCCCGCACAGCCCGCTAGCCGTATCCGGCGAAGAGGGCAAAGGAAGCGTGAAAAGCCTGCAACGCGGCAGCATCGGCGTGGTGCCGCTCGCCAACCTCAAAAACCAGATCAAGGATTGGACGCGCCAGGCCATGGCCAACTCGCCCTATCACGACGATCTGCTCTCCCGCGCCAAGGCGCCTACGTCCGGACCCACGATTGTGCCCTCTCAGGTCGGCGCAGGCTCACCCATCAAGCACATCATCTACATCATCAAAGAGAACCGAACCTACGATCAGGTGTTCGGCGATATCCAGAAAGGCAACGGCGATGCGCGCATCACCATCTTCGGCCGCGACATTACGCCCAACCACCACAAGATCGCCGAGGAGTTCGTACTGCTCGACAATCTCTATTGCGACGGCGAAGTGAGCGTCGACGGACACTCCTGGTCCAACTCCGCCTATGCCACCGATTTCAATGAGAAGCTATGGCCGCCCAACTATGGCGGCATTTCGCAAGCCTTGCCGACTGCGGCGCACGCACCCAGTTCCGGCCAACTCTGGGACCTCGCCGCGCGCAAAGGACTCACCTATCGCAGCTACGGGGAGTACGCGCAGCGCGTCAGCGACGGCGGCCGCCAGTACATGGATGCCGCTTCGGGCGTCGGCGGATTAGTCGGCCACGTCAGCCCCAACTTCAAGATGCCCGGCATGCGTGACACCGACAATGCGAAGGCTTTCATCGCCGAGTTCGACGAGTTCGAAACGCACTACCATGACTCCGACCCTAACAAACGGCTTCCCAACTACATCGTGATGAGTTTGGGTGAAGACCACACCGTTGGCACCACCCCTGGACGTCCCACTCCACGCGCCGCTGTCGCCTCTAACGACTACGCACTCGGCATGATTGTCGAGCGTGTGTCTCATTCCCGCTACTGGCCGGAGACCGCAATTTTTGTCATCGAAGACGACGCGCAGGATGGCTCCGATCACGTCGACGCACGCCGCACCGTTGGGCTCGTCATCAGCCCCTACACCAAGCGCAAAGCCCTCGATTCCACGCTCTACACTACATCGTCGATGCTCCGCACCATGGAGTTGCTCCTCGGATTGCCTCCCATGACACAGTACGACGCTGCCGCCACGCCAATGTACGCAAGCTTCACCGACAAATCCGACGACACACCCTATAAGGTGGAAAAGCCGCGCCACGACATCAACCAGATGAACTCAGAGCGGGCTTGGGGCGCAGGCCCCAGCCTCGCCATGGACTTCTCCGAATACGATCGCACACCGATGTTCGCTCTCAACGAAATTGTCTGGAAGAGCGTGAAGGGCGCCGATTCGGAAATGCCGTTGCCCGTGCGCCGGTTCCACTTCCGCAAATAGCCGCATGCCCCTGCTTGCTCTCGCACTCGGCTTCGCACTGCATGCACAGGAAATGCGCGATGGCACGGTGACTTCCGACCTGGTGCCATCGCCTGTGCCCTACGCAGTGCTGCTCCCCGAAGGCCATACGCCCGGTGCCGAATGGCCCCTGTTCCTATTACTTCACGGCGGTAACGGGGACCGCCGTCTGCTCACCCAACTCCGCCCTGCCATCGAAGAACTATGGAAAGCGGGCAAGCTGAGCAAGATGATCATCGCCACCCCCAGCGTCACCTCACGATGCTTCTACATGGATTTTCGCGATGGGTCTGAGAAATGGGAATCGTTCCTCACCGGTCCCTTTCTGCGGCACCTGGAACAGCAGTATGGAGCATCAAAAAACCCCCAACAGCGCATGATCGGCGGCATCTCCATGGGCGGCATGGGCAGCCTGCGCATTGCCTTCAAGCATCCGCAGCTCTTCCGCGCCGTAGCAGCAATGGAGCCCGGCATTGAGCCCGCCCTGCGTTGGAACGAGATCCAGCCCAGGCACCGCTTCTGGCGCTCCGACGCGCTCTTCGAAGCCGCTTACGGCAAGCCAGTTGACGCCGAATACTGGGCGGCGAACAATCCAGCCTCCATCGCCAAAGCAGCACCGGAGAAACTGAAATCACTTCAGATCTACATTGAGGCTGGAGACGAGGACATGTTCCTGTTGCACGAAGGAACGGAGTTCCTCCACCGCGTCTTGTGGGATGGCGGCGTGCAACATGAATATCACCTCGTGCGGGGCGCCGATCACTTGGGACGCACCATCCGCCCGCGCTTCCAGGAGAGCCTGCTATTCCTGGAACGCGCTCTTCATCCGCCGGGCGCGGATCCGGTTGCTGAGCCCGCGCGCAAGCGGCTCGAACCTCTCAAACGCCGCTCCGGCGTTAAGCAATGATCTTCTGCAATTGACCGATGAGCCGCGGCACGGCAGTTGGCGCGGGCTCCTTCTCCTCATACTCCAAGGCCAGGTATCCTTTGTATCCGCCCTTGCGCAACATGGCTACAATGCGCTTCCAATCCGAAGGCTCGGTGGCGTTGTTGTTGCGAATATTCTGCTTCACCTGCACGTTCGCCGCAAACGGAATGCACTTCTCAATCTGCGCATAAGAGTTGTCGCGGAAATTGCCCGTGTCCAGGTTCATCGCCACCCACGGCGAGTCCACTTTCTTGATGATCTGGATAATGCGATCCGCTTCGAGGGTGATGCCGCCGTGGTTTTCCAACCCCAGAATCACACCCTGCGTGCCCGCATACTCCGCCGCGCGCGACAGGATCGACGCCACCCAGCCCGCGGCTTCATCCTCGGTACGCCCCTTCGGCACGGTGCCGCCGAACACACGAATATGTCCCGCCCCAAGCTTCGCCGCCACATCCACCCACTTCTTCAACGAAGTCAATTCGCTTTCCTGACCCGCCGCGTCCGGCTTGCACAAATCGCTGCGCACCGAGATGCTGTACAGCTCCACGCCGGAGCGATACGCCAGCCTCCGCAACGGCAACAAAAAGCTATTGTCCGTGGAAGGGAACCAGTACACTGTCAGATCCAGTCCCTCCACCCCCAAATCGACAGAGAGGTTCACCAGATCCTCGTACTTCATGGTCTTCTTCTGCAGTTCGGTGCGGAAGGAGTACGCACAGATGGCGGAGCGCAGGCGGGACTTGCCGCTGTTTGTCTCAACAGCCAAGCCAAGTGGCGCCGAGGCCGAAGCAGCGAGGGCGGATTGCAGCCAGATTCGTCGGTTCATGAGCACTATTATCCACGTTAGACTGAAGGTTTGCCTATGGACGTCATCTTAGTGAATACAGGCTTGGCTCAACTCGAAGCCGACGCACTGGCGGTGATTGCCTTCGAACGCACCGAAGGCGCAACCGCAATCAGTGGAGAAAGCGCAGCCGCTGCCGACGCAGTGTGCGGGGGATGGATCGGCGAGACACTCGCGAGCGGAGAATTCTCCGGGAAGCTTCTGGAACAGGCGGTGCTGGCACGCCCCGCCGGACTGAAAGCAAAAAAGCTCATCGCCGTAGGTGGCGGAAAGGCGGACAAATTCACCGCCACCGAGATGCGCAAAGTCGCCGCCGCCGTGCTGCGTGCCTGCAAGCCGAAGAAGTGCGCGAAGCTCGCTCTGGCCTTCGACGTCGCGTTTCAAAACGAGGAGATGGCAGCAGCCGCAGCCGAAGGCGCGCTGCTGGGAGACTACGAGCCCGACGCCTATAAAACGGATCCGAAGAAGAATGATTCGAAGGTGGAATCCTTCGCCATCGTCTCCAGTGAAGGTGATGCGGTCGTCGCCGGCCTCACCCGCGGGCGCATCCTGGCCGAAGCTCAGAACTTCACCCGCACCTTGGTCAACGAACCCGGCAATCGACTCACCCCCACTATCCTCGCCGAGCGTGCCCGCAACATGGCTCAGGAATTCGGCCTCGGCTGCGATATTCTTTCCGCCGACCGCATGAAGCAGCTCGGAATGGGCTCCCTGCTTGGCGTGGCCATGGGCAGCGCCGAACCTCCAGTCACTATCGTGCTCACGTACACGCCAGCCGAAGGCGGTGCCGCGACACACCTCGGACTCATCGGCAAGGGTGTCACCTTCGATACGGGTGGCATCTCCATCAAGCCTTCCGAAGGCATGGAGAAGATGAAATACGATATGGCCGGCGGAGCGGCGGCCATCGGCGCGATGCGTGCCATCGCCCAACTCAAGCCCAAAGTGCCCGTCACCGCGATCATCCCTTCCGTCGAGAACATGCCCGGCAGCCGCGCTCTGCGCCCTGGTGACATCGTCACTACCCTCAACGGCAAAACAGTGGAAGTGCTCAATACCGACGCCGAAGGCCGGCTTATTCTCTGCGACGCCCTGGAATATGCACAGCGTCTCGGCTGCACCCATATGGTCGACGCAGCCACGCTCACAGGAGCCATTGTCGTCGCCCTTGGCTACGTCAACATCGGCTGCTTCAGCAACAATGACGCATTCCGCGATCAGGTGCTCGCGGCGGCAAAGGCCGAAGGCGAGAAGATGTGGCCTATGCCACTCGATGAGGAATACAAGGATCTGCTCAAGTCACCGATTGCGGATCTCGCCAATATCGGCGGCCGGTGGGGTGGCGCCATCTCCGCTGCCAATTTCCTCGAGGAATTCTCCGGCGGTAAGCCCTGGGTCCATCTGGACATCGCTGGAACCGCATGGCTCGAGGAGGGCAAACCGTTTCTTTCCAAAGGTCCCAGCGGCGTCTGCGTGCGCACCTTCGTACGGCTCGCCATGGGGCTGTAGCCCACAATTCCGCGTGATATGATCTTTGGCAAGTTCCGCTATGAACATCGCCCGAGGTCTAGCCGCCGCGACCTTGCTGTGGTGCGCCGTTGCGCATGCACAGCCGCTCCCAAAACGTTGGAGCTTCCCCGCGCACATCACCCCCATCCTCACCTTCGGCGGATGTAACCAAAGCGCGTGCCATGGCTCGCCGGTGGGCAAGAAAGGGTTCAAACTCTCGCTCTACGGTGCTGACCCGGAGAAGGATTACCAAACTCTCGTCTCCACACGCGTGAACGTGAAAGAGCCCGAGGACAGCCTCCTGCTGAAGAAGCCCACCATGCAGGTGGCTCACGGTGGCGGTCCCCGCTTCAAAAAAGAATCGCAGCATTATGCCACGCTCAAGGCCTGGATTGAAGCCGGCGCGCCCTATGGCGACAAGAATGCGCCTGCGCTCACACGCATCGAAGTCACACCCGGCTATCGCGTCCTCACCGCAAAGGATCAGTCCGTACAGCTCCGTGTGGAGGCTCTCTTCTCCGATGGCCGCCGGGAAGATGTCACTGGGCTGTCCTTGTTCTCCTCCAATGACGAAGCGGTGCTGAAGGTCAATACGGCCGGCAAGGTCACGCCAGACGGCGGTACCGGCGACGCAGCCATTCTGGTGCGCTATGCCGGGAAATTTGCCGCCCCTGTCTTTGGCGCGACGATGCTCACCTCATCGGCGAAGCTGGACCTACCCGAACATCCCATCGATCGCGAAGTGTACGGCAAGCTCAATCAACTGCACATCGCGCCCTCGGAACTGGCCACCGATTCCGAATTCCTGCGCCGCGCCTACCTCGATCTGACAGGCACTTTGCCCAGCGCGGCGGATACGCGGCAATTCCTCGCCTCCACTGCGCCCAACAAGCGTGCGCTGCTGATTGATCAACTGCTGGAAAAACCCGAGTACGCCGATCTGCAGACGCTGATCTGGGCCGACCGCCTGCGCAGCGACGTTCGCTTTCACCGCGTCGGGGGCGTGCGCTCTTACTTCAGTTGGATGAAGAGCGAGTTCCTGCTCAACCGGCCCCTCGATCAGTTCGCCCGCTCCTTGCTCACCGCCAAAGGCCCCAACTTCGCCAACGGCGCGGCCAACTATTGGGGCAACTACGACAAGATCTCCACGCCCATTGAAACCGCGATTCAAACCGGACAAGTGTTTCTCGGTATTCGCGTCGGCTGCGCGCAGTGCCACAACCATCCATTCGAGAAATGGACCCAGAGCGATTTCTACTCGCTCGCTGCGGTGTTCTCGCAGGTCGTCGAATTCCACACCAAAAACGCGCAGGAATTCGACCTCCGCATCGATCCCAATCGCGCCGTGATTCACCCCGCCACGAAGCAGGCCGCCGAGCCTCGGTACTTTGGTGGCGGCATCATTGATGTCGCCCCGGGCGAAGACCGCCGCCCAGCTTTCGCGCAATGGCTCACGGCCCCGGACAACCCGTACTTCGCCAAAGCTATGGCGAACCAGATCTGGCGAGGCATGATGGGCCGGGGTCTGGTGCAGCCCGTCGACGACTTCCGTGAAACGAATCCGCCCACGCATCCTGCCTTGCTGGAGTTGCTGGCGAAAGAACTCATCACCCACCGCTTCGACCAAAAACATCTCATTCGTTTCATTGCGGCGTCGAAAACCTACCAGCACTCCTCGCGTGATAACGCCACCAATAAGCTCGACTTCAAATACTACTCGCGTTCCTATCCCAAGCGGCTCATGGCCGAGGTCTACATGGACGCCATCGCCCAGGTGACCAACCTCGAAAGCAAGTTCAACAACTGGCCCGAGGCGCGCCGCGCCGTGCAGTTGCCCGACAACCGCTACAACTCCTACTTCCTGGATGTCTTCGAGCGTTCCAATCGCCTGGTCATCTGCGACCGGGAAGAAAACGTCACCGTCTCGCAGGCATTGCATTTTGTGAACAGCCCCGATGTGCAAGCCAAGATCGCCAGCCCGGAGAGCCGCCTGGCGCAATGGCTCGAATCCGGAAAATCCGACGCCGGGATCCTTGAGGAAATGTTCCTCGCCACGCTCGCGCGCGCCCCCACAGCCAAAGAAAAAGACCGGCTGCTCACCCGCATCGGCCAAACCACCAACCGCAAGGAAATCTTCGAGGATGTGCTTTGGGCCATCTTCAACTCACGCGAATTCATCTTCAATCACTAAGGCCAATCGCTATGAGCATGCATGTAGATTGTGACGGACGCCGGCGCCGCGATTTTCTCAAACTCGGCATGTGCGGGCTCGGCTCGCTCACGCTGCCCGAACTGGCACGCGCGCAGAAGAAGGGCACGGAGAAGTCACTGATCTTCGTCTGGCTCGGCGGCGGTCCGCCGCAGATGGATACCTACGACATGAAGCCCGACGCGCCCTCCGAAATCCGCGGCGAATTCAAACCCATCTCGAGCAACGTGCCCGGCATTCAGGTCTGCGAGCTGATGCCGAAAACGGCAACAGTGATGGACAAGATCTGCGTGCTGCGCAGCGTCACTTCCGTAGATCTCGGCTCCCATGAGCGATCCTCGCGCTATCTGCAGACCGGTGTGCTTCCTGTTCCCAACATGGATTTCGCCTCCTTCGGATCGGTCTTCGTGAAGGAGAAGCAATTCAAAGGCGAGATGCCGCCCTTCGTCGGTGTGCTGAAGCCGATCGAGCGCGGATGGGGCGGCGGATTTCTCGGGCCTGGCCTGGATCCGTTCATGGCCGGAGATCCCAACGAGAAGAACTACCGTGTGCGCGATTTGCTTCCTCCAGTCGGTGTTACTCTGGATCGCATCGGACGCCGCCGCGAGATCCTCAACGAGTTCAATGCGTCCTGGAAAGCCGTCGACACCGAAGCCAAACTCAATTCCTACGACCCCGCCGTGGAACAGGCGTACAACATGGTCTATTCGGAAAAGGTCGTGAAAGCGTTCGACATCCATCAGGAACCGGATAAACTGCGCGACGCCTACGGTCGCACCCAGATTGGTCAAGGCCTGCTGATGGCCCGCCGCCTTGTCGAGCAAGGCGTGAAAGCCGTCAGCGTGTGGATGGGCGGATGGGACACGCACGCCAAGAACTTCGAATCGCTGAAAACGAAACTGCTGCCCCCGCTCGATCAGGGTTTTGGAATGCTCATAAACGACCTGGCTCAGCGCGGAATGCTCGACAATACGCTGGTGGTACAGATCGGTGAGTTCGGACGCACGCCCAAGGTCAACAAGGACGCAGGCCGCGATCATTGGCCCAAAGCGTTCAGCGTGGCCCTTGCCGGCGGCGGTATCAAAGGCGGCCAGCTCATCGGCGCAACCGACAAACACGCCGCGGAAGTCACTGACCGGCCCATCACCGTGGAGGATCTCTCCGCCACGGTGTTCACCGCGCTCGGCGTCGACATCCACAGAGTGAATCACACACCCGAAGGACGTCCCATCGCCATTGTCAACGGAGGCAAACCCGTTGCCGAAGCGTTCCTGTAGCGTCTTCCTCTTCACAGCCCTGCTCTGCGCACAGGAGCCGCAGATGGTGCTCATCCCCGCATCGAAATGCACCGTCAATGACAGCATCAGCCACGAGGAAGTTCACAAGCCCGATGTCGCGCCCTTCCGGATTGCCAAGACGCCGGTGACCAACGCGGAATACCTTGTGTTCGTGAAGGAAACTGGTCACCCGCCGCCGCGGAGCAACTCCGTAGGCAGCAGCGCGCACTTGTGGAGCGATGGCGGTTTCCCGGAAGCCATCGCCAATCACCCCGTAGTCAACGTCTCCTGGAACGATGCCACCGCCTACGCTCAGTGGCTGGCGAAGAAAACCGGCAAGCCCTATCGCTTGCCCACCGAAGAAGAATGGGAAGCGGCGGCGCGCGTCGGATTAAACGGCAAGCCTTATCCATGGGGCGACAGCATCGATCGCAACAAAGCCTGGTACGGACAGAAGTGGAATGGCCTGGATACCATCAAGCCAGCCGATTTCGGCGCACCCAATCCGTTCGGCCTTCACGGCATGGCAGGCAATGTCTGGCAGTGGACCGCCGATTGGTACGTCCCCACCTTCAACGGCCGGCCCGTGACTGAGGAGATGCATCTCTATCGCGTCATCCGCGGAGGTTCCTGGGCCAATGATGAGGACTTCCTCAAAGTCAATTACCGCAATTTCCATCCGCCCGATTTCAAGGATTTCTTCGTCGGTTTCCGCCTCGCGATGAGCGCCAATTAACTCCGCAAACCACATGTTTGTATTCGTGTGGAATCGTGTCCATTCGTGGCCCCAGCCCTAATTCGATAAGAACGCCCGCACCAGAAACGCCGCCATCTCCCCGCGAGTCGTGAGGCTATCCGGACAATAAGTCGTCGTCGTGCATCCCAGCGTGATTCCCAATTCCTTCATCCGCTGCACATGCCGGAAGAAGGCATACGCGGTCGTCACATCCTGAAAGCTTGGATTATTCGTGTACGACACATTGTCCCCGCTAATCGCGCGGATGATCAAAGCGGCCATCTGCCCCCGTGTCAGCGGCTGATCAGGACAGTACCGGTCAGGCAGTGTCGCGCACCCGAACGTAATGCCCGCGGAGCGTATCGCCTGAATCCCCGTGAAATGCGGATGCGTCGGAGGCACATCTTCAAAGTACGGCACACCTCCGCCACTCAACTGCAGCGCACGCGCCAGGAAGGTCGCCATCTCCGCCCGAGTCACAATCTCCGCCGGGCAGTACCGGCGTGCATCAAACGTGCATCCCCTTGTCACCTGGCGGTCCTTCAATATCGCCACGTGCGAGAAAAACGGATGCCCCACAGGCACATCGTCAAACGGCGCCGCAGGATTCACACCTTCCTGCAGCAGCGGCATATACACATGCATCCCCAACACTCCGCCGGTTGCCCGAAAGGCGCGCGGCAAGGGACCCGTATTGGCGGCCACTGTGAATTGGAACACGCCCGAACCGGCCTGCGGCACGGACGTGGAGGTGACTGCCCCAGGCGATGCAATTGACCCCAATGCATTGCAGCCGCTCGGCACCACCACCGTGAACGATCCGTTCCCTCCCGCACTCGCAAACGTGCTCTGCGTCACCGTGGCGGAAGGGAAACAGCTATTCGCCGCCTGTTGGATCGAAAAGCTACGCCCGCCAAGCGTGAATGTTCCCGTGCGCGCCGTGCTGGTCAGATTCTCGTCGATCTCCGCCAGCACCGTCATCGGTCCGTTGCGCACTGTGGTCGAGTCGATGTTCAAACGCACCCATGGCGCGTTTGAGGTCAGCGTCCACGGGCATCCCAACTCCGCGGCAACGGGCATCGGTTGCACCGAAGCGCGCGAATCCAGCAGTGACCCTCCGAAGTTAAACTGGCAGGGGGATTGCGTCACCGTGACACTCTGCGTATTGATCGTGATCGTGCCTTGCCGCGGAGTCGCCGCATAGTTGGCATCGGTCGCGAAGTACAGCATGGCGCTCCCCATCCCCGATACAGCACTGACAATCCGCAGCCACGCCGAATCAGAGCTCACCGTCCAGGCACAGACATCGGGAAGCGAAAAATAGAATTCGCGAGTGGCCGCCGCGCCGCTTGCGTTGACGCTGCCAGGAAGCACCACCTGGCAACTCGGAGCAATCCCTTGGGTCAAAGTCACCGCTGCCGATGGCGCCACCGAAATCACAGCCCGCCGGCCGGTCTCCGGCGCCGTGAGCGGCTTGGCCGTAAACATCACTCCGCCATTCCCCGTCCCGTAAGACTTGCCTTCCAGCGTGATCCACCCGCTCGAATACTGCCATACCGATGCAGCCCAGGTGCAGTTGGCGGGCGCCGTAAAGCCAACCGTCAGCGTGGTTCCTGTGGTGGGTATGTTGAGCTCGGAAACCTCCGGCGCAGGCGTGCACACCGCGCTTCCCAGCACAATGCGGTAAAGACCAAAGAACTCGCGGGCCTGCGGCAAAGCGATGTTGGGCGCTTCGGAGGTTGCTCCAGCCGTCACCGGAAAACGTTCCGGAAGCGCATTGCCGCCTAAACTTGTTGCCACCAGAATCTCGCTTCCCGGACCAAACTTCGCCATCGCGTTCGTACCTGTCACCGCCGATGCATACAGCACGTTATTCGCGGCCGGATCCAATTTCAGAATCACCACATCCGCGCTGCGCCCCTGCAACGTATCCGCCGTGAGCGCAAACGCATTGGTGTCAGCCGATATCAGCAACAGGTTCCCCGCTGCATCCACCTCCAGGCTTTCAGAGCCACCGCGGTTCGGCAGTGTCTTGTCAAAAATCAGTTGCGAACCGGAGCCATTCAATTTCATCAACCGGACAGTTTCTGTACTGCCCGGCATCGCCACCACGGTCTGGCCTTGCCCGTCTGAACCGATGCGCAGCCTTTGCTGATTCTGAAGCTCCACGGGTAAGAACGTCGAATAGGAAAGCGAGGCCAATCCAGCGGCCACCCGCGTCACAAACGGTACGATCGACGCCTGCGGCGAGGCAGGCCCCGTCACCAACAAGGCGCCCGGAGTCACCCGAAACCCCGATTGCCACGCCGCCCCGGCCAACACCACGGCTCCGCCGGGTTCCAACGCCATGTCGTGAACCTGTGTATCGCCAAATCCGCCCAACAGCGTGGAAAGGGAAAGAACCAGCGAGGCCGGATCAAACTTCGCCACAAACCCACATTTGGAATCCGGCATGCGCGGCTGCGTCTGAAACACTCCAGCGGTCGTCGGAAAATCACCCGACTCGGTCGTCCCACCCACATACACAGCGCCCGCGTTGTCGATACCAATTCCAGCTACTGATTCCGCACGCACGCCGCCCAAACACCGCGAGGCGAGGATCGCCCCCGTCGGCCCTAGCTTGGTGAGAATCAAATCCGTCTTCGGGCCGCGGCATGGATTGGCGCTTACCGGGTAATCCGAAGAGTTCGACGTGCCGGTGAGAAACAGGTTGCCATTCGCATCGGCCACCATCCGCCCTGGCTCTTCCCAACCCAGCCCACCCAGATAGACCTTGTAGAGTAGCTTCCCCTGCGGATCAAATTTCCAATACAACAGGTCAAAGTCAGTCTGCCCACCCACGGAAATACGCGACGCCACATACGAATTCGACGCCGCATCACTGGCAATCTGCGAAAACGGCGATTGCATCACGGTGGAGAAACGCAGCACCGGATCGATCACCAGGGGCTGCGATGCGTCATAGCGCGCCACCACGAAGGACACCGTATCGCCTCGCAATTGAAAGTAAGCAGGCACCGTGCGCCGCTTCCCTCGCACCACCTGGTAGGCAACCGGACGCTGGTGCCGTAACGCCTCACCATTCGAAAATTCCGCCACCAGATCGCCCGATTCATCCAGCCTCACTCTCCGCGCCTCACGTAAGCGGAAATGAATCGCCCGCGGATCCGCCCCCGGCGCAACTAGGAAGTCATACTCCAATGCCCCGCCCCGCGCATGGAACACCGCATCAATCCCCGGATAAAGCTGCGGATAGCGCACCGCGGCATAGGCTTTCAATTCCTGCTTCCACCGCCGCGGATCACTACCCCGGTAGGCTCGAATGCGGACATCCTGCCGCTCCTCCGGTATCGGCATGACAGCCCGTGCGCCGCGAAACTCCATCCACATCCGGGCGCCCTGATTCCGGTACGTAATGCGCTCTCCAAATCCGATCGACGTGTTGCCCCAGAAACCGCCCAACCGGGCCTCGTCCGCAAACTGCCCGCCGTTTTCTTCCATCAGAACTGTGGTGCCGGCCCCCATCAACATCCCTGGAAGCAGCATCAGCCAAACGGAAATGATTCGCATATTGGCATCCTTCGGATTACGTTTAGCATGAAATTCCGTCCCAGCGCCCGCCCGCTCTACCAAGCCGGCCACTCCTCCACCTACCGTGTTAGCCTGAAAGAAGAGTGCCGGGGCCTGCGGAGAACTATACAATCCGAACGGAAAGCCTGACCAAACGCTACCCTTCTGGTCAAACCGAAATCGTCGTTTTTCAGGATCTTCTTCTCGAAATCGAACCCGGCGAACGAGTCGCGATCATTGGCGAATCGGGCACGGGAAAGTCCACCCTGCTCCATCTGCTAGGCGGCCTCGATCGTCCCACATCCGGCAGCGTCTTCTTCAGCGGCCAGGACATTACGAAACTCAACGACACCGCGCTCAGCGATTTTCGCAACCGCGAAATTGGCTTCGTCTGGCAAAGCCATAACCTGCTGCCGGAGTTCACGGCCCAGGAAAACATCATGATGCCGCTGCTCATCCGCGGTGTTTCACAGACTCAAGCCGCCAGGCAGGCCGCCGAAAAACTCAGCGAGGTCGGTCTCAGCGCCCGCGGCCATCACCGCGCCGGCGAGCTTTCCGGCGGCGAGCAGCAGCGTGTTTCCCTCGCTCGTGCCCTCGTCGCTTCCCCCAAAGTGCTGCTTGCCGACGAGCCCACCGGCAATCTCGATTACCGCACCGCAGGCACCATTGTGACCCTCCTCGAGGACCTCCACACCCAGCACAAGCTCACCAGCGTCATCGTCACCCACAACCTCGAATTCGCCAAACGCTGTCACAGAGTTTTAAGCTTAGAAAAGGGGCAGTTGCATCCATACGAGGCAGCGGCTTCTGAATCGCAACCCGTTCCGTCACCCGGAACCAAAGGATCTCCGATCGGATCTTTCTATGTTTGAACGCTACACTGAGAAAGCTCGAAGGGTCATCTTTTTCGCGCGCTATGAGGCGAGCCAGTTTGGAAGCCCCTATATCGAGACGGAGCACTTGCTGCTCGGTCTGCTGCGTGAGGATAAAGCGCTCGCCAACCGCTTTCTGCGGTCGGTAGCGGCGATTGAATCGATTCGCAAGCAGATTGAGGCGCATACCACCATCCGCGAAAAGGTGTCTACCTCCGTCGACCTACCCCTCAGCCACGAATGCAAACGCGTTCTGGCTTATGGAGCAGAGGAAGCGGAACGTCTCAACCACAAGCACATTGGCACCGAACACCTGCTGCTTGGCTTGCTACGCGAGGAAAAATGCCTCGCCGCGGAAATCCTCCATGAGCGCGGCCTCCGCCTCTCCCAGGTCCGCGAAGAGATCGCCCGCTCGTCCTCCGAAAAAATGACGTCGAACCGCCCGAAGGAATCCTCCCTTCTCGCCGAGTTCTCCCGCGATCTCACCCAGGCCGCCGTCGACGGTTCTCTCGACCCCTTGATCGGCCGCGACTACGAACTCGAACGAGTCGTCCAGATCCTCTGCCGCCGCACCAAGAACAACCCCGTCCTCATCGGTGAACCCGGCGTCGGCAAGACCGCCATTGTCGAAGGCTTGGCCCAGCGCATCGCCGATGGCGATGTCCCCAGCTTCCTCGCCGATAAGCGCATCCTCGCCCTCGATCTTTCTTTGATCGTCGCCGGCACCAAGTATCGTGGCCAGTTCGAAGAGCGCCTGAAAACCATCATGAAAGAGCTGATGGAAAACCAGAACGCCATCATCTTCATTGATGAGTTGCACACCCTCGTCGGAGCCGGCTCCGCCGAAGGTTCGCTCGACGCTGCCAACATCCTCAAACCCGCGCTCTCCCGCGGCGAAATCCAGTGCATTGGCGCCACCACGCCCGGCGAGTACCGCAAGTCCATCGAAAAGGATCGCTCGCTCGAGCGCCGCTTCCAGGCCGTCAAGGTTCCGCCGCCCAGCGAATCCGACGCCATCAAGATCTTGTTCGGCATCAAAGAGCGCTACGAGAAGTTCCATGCCGTCGCCTACACTGACGAAGCCGTGGAATCCGCCGTGCTCTCCAGTTCCCGCTTCATCCCCGATCGCTTCCTGCCCGACAAGGCGATCGACTTGATCGATGAGGCCGGTGCCCGCATTAAGCTGCGTCAGACCACCGTACCCAGCGAAGTCTCGGAAATCCAGAAGCGCATCAAGTTCATCGTGCACCGCATGGAAAACGCCATTGCCAACCACGAGTTCGAAAAAGCGCGTTTCTATTCGGACGAAGAACGCCGCGAGCGCGAGAATCTGCGCCAACTGCGCGAGAAATACAACCTCGACGACACCTCCACCGGCGTCGTGACGAAGGATGACATCGAAGACGTCGTCGCCCGCTGGACCGGCGTCCCCATGACCGCCATCCGCGAAGAAGAAGTCTCCAAACTCCTTCGCATCGAAGAAGAGCTGCACAAACGCGTCATCAGCCAGAACAAGGCCATCAGTGCGCTCGCCCGCTCCATTCGCCGCTCCCGCGCTGGCTTGAAATCGCCCAAGCGCCCATCCGGCAGCTTCCTCTTCCTCGGGCCCACCGGCGTCGGCAAAACCGAAGTCGCCCGCGCCCTCGCCGAGTTCTTGTTCGGCAGCGAAAAATCGCTCATCCGCTTCGATATGTCGGAGTTCATGGAAAAGCACTCCGTGTCGAAGTTGATCGGATCGCCTCCGGGCTACGTCGGCTATGAAGAGGGCGGCCAGCTCACCGAACGCGTGAAGCGCTCCCCCTATTCCGTCATCCTGCTCGACGAAATCGAAAAGGCCCACCCGGATGTTTACAACATCCTGCTCCAGGTCTTCGAAGACGGCCAGCTCACCGATGGGCTCGGCAATACGGTCGACTTCAAGAACACCATCATCATCATGACTTCGAACCTCGGTGCGCGATTCCTCGATCGCAAAACGCCGATGGGCTTCGCCGCCCCGGTGGGCGAAGGCATGGCGCCCCGCGTCGAAGAGCAGGTGATGGCGGAAGTGAAGCGCGCCTTCAATCCCGAGTTCCTCAACCGCCTCGATGAGACGATTCTGTTCAACCCGCTCGGCGATGACGATCTGCTCCAGATCATCAACTTGCTGGTGGATCAGGTCAACGTCAACCTGGTGCCGAAGCAACTCACCATCCGGCTCGCTACCGATGCCGCCAAGTACATCCTCGAAAAGACCTGCACCGATCGCAGCTACGGCGCCCGCCCGCTGCGCCGCGCTCTGCAGAAGTACGTTGAGGATCCGCTTTCCGAAGCCCTGATTCAGGGTTCGCTTCCAAGGCCCGCCGAACTCGAGGTCTACTTGAGCGACACCGGCCTCTTCGTGCGCCCCGTCAAGGATCAGGCTGAGGTTACCGTGCCACCCACCGAACCCGAGCCTGGCACGCCGCTCTACATTTTTTAGTACCGCCTGATACAGTAGGGAACCTATGCCGGATTCCGCACCTGCATCTCGCTCACAAATCTCCAGCGAGATGGAGGCTTTGCGGAGCCGCATCGCTGAGCTCGAATCGCAATTGGCACAGTCGCAGAAACTGCTGGCCATCGGTTCGCTGGCCGGCGGTGTCGCGCATGACTTCAACAATCTGCTCACCGCGATCCTCGGCTATGTCAGCCTGCTCAAGGAAGAGCCAGGCCTGGCGCCGCAGGTCATGGAAGCATTGGACGTCATCGAAAACGCTGCCGATCGCGCCTCTCACCTCACCGGCCAACTGCTTGGCTTCGCCCGCAAGGGCCACCCCAAGCGAGAAAAAATCGACATTCACCACACCCTCGCCGAAGTGCAGGCGCTGCTCAAACACACCATCGACAAGGGCATCAAGCTCGAACACGAATTCGCCGCCCGATCGCCGCACATCATGGGCGACCCCAGCCAGCTTTTCCAGGTCTTCCTCAACCTCGCCCTCAATGCGCGCGATGCCATGCCCGAGGGCGGCGTGCTACGCCTGTCCACCACCGATAACGCCGGCTTCGTAAAAGTCACCGTCAGCGACAGCGGCGCCGGCGTCCCCGGTCATTTGCGCGAACGCATCTTCGAACCGTTCTTCACCACCAAGGGTCCCGAAAAAGGCACCGGCATGGGCCTCACCGTCGTGCAAACCATCGTCCGCGCCTGCGGTGGCCGCATCGAATTACGCCAGGACAACGAGCCCGGCACTCGCTTCGACATCCTGCTGCCTGCAGCCATTGATCGCACAGTCGTCCTGCCCGAAGCCGTGGCTCCTGCCCCGGCCAGAGGCAAAGGCTCCGTGCTCGTCGTCGATGACGAAGAGTTCGTCCGCCAGGTGGCCGCGCGCATGCTCAAAACTCTCGGCTATCACGCCATCTGTCTCGGCTCCGCCACCGAGGCCGTAGAGTATTACAAGCGCCGCGCCCGCGACATTGATCTGGTCATCGTCGACCTCATCATGCCCGACCTCAGCGGCAAGGCCGTCTTCGAGCAGCTACGCTACGAGAATCCGCATGTCCGCGTCATCATCACCAGCGGCTACAGTCAGGACCCCGGTGTCGATGCCCTCATCGATTCCGGCGCCAAAGCATTCCTTCAAAAACCTTACCGGCTCGCGCAGCTTTCGCAAACGCTGGCCGGAGCGATGAAATCATGAGTTTTCCCAATTTCTACGGCAACGCCGCGGTCGCCCAGGCGCTCGCCAATATGATCCACCTCGATCGCATCCCGCAGACTATTCTGCTCGCCGGACCGGAAGGCGTTGGCAAAGCCACGCTCGCCCGCCGCTTCGCCGCGAAGTTGCTCGGCGACGGCGCCAAGATCGAGCTCGACGACCTCAGCCTGCCGGAAAAAGTGGAGCACGCCGCCGAGCGCGAAAAGCTCCCCTCCGACAAGCGAGCCGACGATCCGCTGTTCTATTCCACGCATCCCGACTTCGTCACCTTTCCGCCCGACGGCCCGCTACGCCAGATCTCCATTCAGCAGATGCGCCTGCTCAAGGAGCGTGCCCAATTCGGCCCGCTCAAAGGCAGCTACCGCGTCTTCCTCATCGACCACCTCGATCGCGCCAACGAACAAGCAGCGAATTCGCTATTGAAGATCACCGAAGAGCCACCTGCACATCTCATACTCATTCTCACCGCGGAGAATGTTTACGATTTGCTTCCGACGATCCGTTCCCGCTCGCTGGTCTTCCATCTCAATGCGCTCTCCACCAGTGAGATGGCCGAGTTCGCCCACTCACGCGATTGGAGCCCCAACGAACGCCGCGTCACCCTCGCCGCCGGCTCCCCCGGACTCGCCGTGACCATGGACCTCGACGCCTGGGACAAGCGCCGCCAGCGCATGGTCGCCCTGCTCGAAGTCGCCAGCGGCGTGGAAAAATTCTCCGCCTGGGTGAAGCATTCGGAAACTATTTCCGCCAGTAAAACAGAAAAACTCGACACCTATCTCGGCATTCTTTACGGCCTGCTCGAAGATATCCTGCTGCTCCGCGAAGGCGCCCCCGCCCGCCGCAACGTCGATCTCACCGCGAAGCTGCAACCCATTGCCGCCCGCACCAGCTTCGATTGGCTTCAGGCGGCCGTGAAGCGCGTCGACGAACTCGTCGAATTCGCCCGCCGCAACATCCAGAAAGGCATCGCCCTCGACGCCTTCGCCGTCGACCTCCGCCGCCAAGCGTAGTGGCGACGGGCCTCCAGGCCGGGCGCAGTGCATGCCGGGAGGCATGCCTGGCCTGCAATCTCTACCAATGCGATTCCTGCTACCTCCTCTTCACCATCACCCCGTACGCCCAGGACCTCCCACTCCGCGCCGGCCTCGCCAAAGCCGACCTCACCCCCGCGTCCTCCATGCCCATGTACGGCTACTCCAACCGCCGCTGTGGCCCCTCCAACGGCATCCACGACCCGCTCCACGCCAAAGCCCTCGTCCTCCAGTCCGGCGACACCAAGCTCGCCATCGTCACGCTCGACCTCGGCAGTTTCGTCTCTGAAAAACTTGTCTCCGACATCAAAACAAAACTCGGCATTCCTGTTGTATTGCTCGCCGCCTCGCATACGCACTCCGGCCCCGCCTTTCTACCGCCCTCCGCCAATCAACCCGCCTACCTCGCCGAAATCGAAGCCAAAATCTTCGACGCCGTCAAACGCGCCGCCGAATCCTTATTCCCCGCCCAACTCGCCGTCAGCAAAGGCTCCATCCAACTCGGCTACAATCGCCTCCTCCCCCGCGACGACGGCCGCTCCCGCGCCCTCTTCGACAACCTCGAACGCATCCCCTACGGCCCGGTTGATCCCGAATTCACCAACCTCCACATCCTGGACTCCGCCGGTAACACCAAAGCTCTGCTCATCCACTACGCCGTCCATGCCGTGGTTCTCGGCCCCACCAATTGCCTCTACTCCGCCGATTTCCCCGGCGCGCTGCAAGCCAAAGTCGAAGCCGAAATGCCCGGTGTCCAAGCCATGTACGTCCAAGGCGGAGCCGGCGACATCAACCCGCTCTTCATGGCTCGCTCCGGCAACACCGACGCCGACTTCACTGTCGTCAAGAAGATGGGCGAAACCCTCGCCGCCAGCGTCCTCACCGCCGCGCGCACGCCGCATCCTCTCTCACCAAACAAGCACCCCATCGAAACCCGTGCCGATCTCCTTCATTACCCCGACCGCTGGGACAAATCCCAATCCCTCGATGTCGGCATCACCACCGTCCTCATCAACCGCGAGATCGCCATCGCCGCCACACCAGGCGAACTCATGCACAAGCTCCAAACCGGCTGGAAGCAGCGCGCCGAAATCCGCGTCCCTCTCTTCTACGGCTACACCTACTCGAGCGGCGGCATCTGGCCCGGCTACATCCCCGATCTCAAAACCGCGGCCCACGGCGGCTATGGAGCCGACGTCACCACCCGCATCGCCATCGGCGCCGGCGAGGACATCCTCCAGCGCCACCTCATCCACCTGTACGAAATCCTCGGCATGTGGCGTGACCAGCCCGGCCGTCCGTAGTATCGTAGTTCCTTACGCCCTATGAATCGCCGCATCTTCCTCAACTCGCTGCTGCCCGTTTCCGCCATGGCCGCGGACTGGCGTCTCCCCAAGCTCCCGCAGCCCTATCACACCCCATCGGCCACCAATCGCCCCAAGGTCATCGCACGCCCCGATGGCGCGCAACTCCGCGTCCCACAGGGCTTCCACGTCGATGAGTTCGCCGGCTCCGGCTTCGAGAAGCCGCGATTCATGCTCGCCGGCCCCTCCGGCGAAGTCCTCGTCAGCGACAGCGTCGCCAAGGGCAAAATCGTTCTCCTCACCGACAAGAACAAGGACGGCAAATCCGACTCCAGCAAGGTCCTCCTCGAAGGCCTCGACCGTCCTTACGGCATGGCCTGGTGGAAAGAGTACCTCTACGTCGCCGAAGCCACGTCACTCAAGCGCTACAAGTACGACAAAGCCGCGATGACCGTGGGCGCGGGCCAGGAAGTCGTCGCCATGGCCGACACCGGCAAAGGCCACTGGACCCGTAGCATCGTCTTCGATCGCAAAGGCGAGAAGATGTACCTCGCCATCGGTTCCGAATCCAACGCCATGCCCGGCGGTGGCGAATACCGCGCCGCTATCAATCGCTACAACCCCGATGGCACCGGCCACGAGATTTTCGCCTCCGGCCTCCGCAACACCATCGGCCTCAAGTTCTATCCCGGCACCGACACGCTCTGGGGCGTCGTCCAGGAACGCGACGGCCTCGGTGACGACCTCGTCCCCGACTTCTTCACTTCCATCAAGCAGGGCGGCTTCTACGGCTGGCCCTGGGCCTACGTCGGCCCCAACCCCGACCCCACCCACAAAGGCGCAAACATGGACCTGGTGAAGAAGACCGCCGTCCCCGACTACTTCCTCACCTCCCACGTCGCTGCCCTCGATCACACCTTCTACACCGGCAAAAAATTCCCCGTCAAATATCGTGGCGGCGCCTTCATCGCCCTCCACGGCTCATCGAACCGCGCCGAGCGCGTCGGCTATTCCGTCATCTACATCCCCTTCAAGAACGGCAAGCCCGCCGGCGAGCCGGAAGAATTCCTCAGCGGTTGGATGATGGCCAAGGACAAACCCGATGTCTGGGGCCGACCCGTAGCGGTGCTTGAAATGCCAGATGGCAGCCTGCTCGTGTCGGAAGATGGCAATAACCGCATTTACCGAATCTCCTATCAGGGCTAGCGCGGCCGGCCCACAGCCTCCCGCAGCAATCGCAATTTCCCGGCTTCGCCCGCGGCACACTCCAATGCTGTCTCGCCGCGGGCGTTCCGCACATCCGCCGCGGCCCCGCTATTCAGCAACAACATCACCATCCGGTCATCGCTGAACCGCGCCGCATGATGCAGCGCCGTCTCTCCATCCTCATCCCGCAAATGCACCAGCCCCGGATGCTCCACCAGTGCCCGCCGCACAACGTCCACCGCCCCGGCGCGAATCTCCAGCTTCAAACTCTGCACCACCGGATCCGTGTCCCCCCACAGCGATCCGCCGGCCAGCAACATCACGCCAACCCATCGATTCCTCATGCTCGGTTCATTGCACTTTGCCCGCCACCCCGCTAACTCGCTCAGAAAACGTGCAACCATGTTCAGAGTGAGAAACGTTTCGGTTCACCTGCTAACCATCCTGTTCACGGCGCATGCAGCCGAGCCGCTCCGTTACGACTGCCCGCGCACCGCCAAGCCCATCGTCATCGACGGCAAACTCGATGACCCCGCCTGGACCAGCGCTCCCTACACGCCCTTCTTCATTGACATCGAAGGCGACAAGAAACCCAAGCCCCGCTTTTCGACACGCGCCAAAATGCTGTGGGACGATCAGTACTTCTACATCGCCGCCGAACTCGAAGAGCCGCACCTCTGGGCCGTCTACACAAAGCACGATTCCGTCATCTTCCACCAGCACGATTTCGAAGTCTTCCTCGACCCCGATGGCGACGGCCTCAATTACTTCGAGTTCGAGATGAACGTCCTCAACACCACCTGGGATCTCTTCCTCAACAAGCCTTACAAAGACGGCGGGAAAGCCGACAACGGCTGGGAAATCCCCGGCCTCAAAACCGCCGTCCACGCCAACGGCACCATCAACAACCCAAGCGACACCGACAAAGGGTGGACCCTCGAAATCGCCTTCCCCTGGTCCGCTTTCAATCGCGGCCCGCGCCCCGCGCGCAAACCCGCCCCCGGCGACACCTGGCGCGTCAACTTCTCCCGCGTCGAATGGCAAATCCGACACGACGGCCGCCGCTACGAAAAGATTCAGAACGCGCCCGAGGATAATTGGGTCTGGTCCCCGCAAGGCGTCATCAACATGCACGTCCCGGAGCACTGGGGCTACGTGAAGTTCGGAAAGTAACCCATGTTCCGCATCGTCACGCTCAGCGCCATCGCCGCGCTCATGCTCTACCTGCTCTTCCTCTGGCCCCCCATCGGCATGGCCAACAACGGCGACTTTGGCCGCCTCATATGGACCTTCGGCATGGAGGCCGAGAACCGCGGCCAGCCCGACGAATTCTACAACTACGTCAACCTCCGCTACCGTTTCACCACTGAACGCCTCGGCTTCTTCGAATCCTTCACCTCCGAATACATCACTATCCTCCCCGCTCTCTTGCTGCACCTCTTATTCGGCAAAGACGGCTGGTTCGACATCCGCATGATGGGCTTCGTCCACGCGGCCACGCTCTTCGCCGCCTTCGCTCTCTTTCTCCCCATCATCGAGCCCTGGCCCGCGCGCCGCCGCACTCTCGCCGCCCTCACGGCCATCTTCGTCTTCTGCGATCTCTACTACCTGCAGCTCTGCAACTCTTTCTACTCCGATGCCGGCGCGGTCTTCTATCTCTTGTTGTTCGCCGCCGCCTGCGTCCGCCTCGCCATCCTCAATACACACCCGCGTCTGCACACCGCCATCGCCTTCCTCAGCGGAGCCATGTTCGCTGCATCGAAAGGCCAGCACGCACCCCTCGGTCTCTTCGTCATCGCGGCCCTCTATCTCCTCCGCGACAAACTCACCGCGCGTTGGCCCATCGGAGCGGCCCTCGTCGCCCTCGGCATGTTAGCCGCCCTCGCCACGACACCGCGATCCTACTCCGCTACAGCCTTCTACAACGTCGTCTTCCACGGCATCCTGCCGCAAGTCGACAACCCGGAGCAAACCCTGGCCACCTTGCACCTCGATCCCGCCCTCGCGCGCTTCAAAGGCACCCACACCTACAGCGCCGATTCCGGCATGCGCGACCCCGCGGTCAAGGAAGCCATCACCGCCCAAGCCTCCATGCCGCGCCTCGCGGCCTACTACATCGTCCATCCGCTCATCGCCGCCGAACACATCCGCCGCGCCATGCGCGAAACCTCCGAACAACGTGTGATCGGCTTTGCCAATCTTCCCAAGATGCCGCACCTGCGCGTCCGCTGGACCAGCCACGCCTTTTCCTTCTGGAGCGACGCCAAGCGATTCACCTTCTACCGCAAGGCCTGGCCCTATTTCGCCTGGTGCCTGTTTTGCCTGGTAGCAGCTGTCGTCTCCACAAAGAAGCACCCGCTCATCCTCACCCTGGCCGCCGCAAGCCTCACCGCGCTCGCCATCGGCAGCCTCGCCGACGTCCTCGACGGCATCCGCCACCTCACCATCTTCACCACCATGGGCGACCTTCTGCTCTTCACCGCGCTGCTCACCTATGGCCCTATGCGAAAATCATAATTTCCGATGCAGCATAAAGACGCATTCCTCGAAGAGCTGCGCTGGCGCGGTTTCCTCGAATCCACCACTAGCGAAGACCTCGACGCCTACCTCGCCGAAAAGCGGCGCACCATGTACGTCGGCTTCGACCCCACCGCCGACAGTCTCCACCTCGGCAGCCTCATCCCCGTCATGGCGCTCGCGCACGCCCAACGTCACGGCCATCGCCCGCTCGTCTTAGTCGGCGGAGGCACCGGCCTCATCGGCGATCCCAGCGGCAAAACCTCCGAACGCACCCTCCTGACCCGCGAGAAGACGGACGACAACGCCGCCGCCATCGGCCGTCAACTCTCCCGCTTCTTCGATCTCTCCAGCGAAGACCGCGCCTTAATCCGCAACAACGCCGATTGGCTTACCAGCCTCAACCTCATCGAGTTCCTCCGCGACATCGGCAAGCACTTCTCCGTCAACGAAATGGTCAAGCGCGACGCTGTCCGCATGCGCCTGGAAGAGCGCGACCACGGCATCTCCTACACCGAGTTCAGCTACATGCTGCTCCAGGCTTACGATTTCTACTACCTCTCGCAGCATTACGATTGCGACATCCAGATGGGCGGCAGCGATCAGTGGGGCAACATCCTGTCGGGCAAGGAACTCATTCGCCGCATCCTCGGCAAACGCAGTGAGGGCATCACCTTTCCCCTGCTCACCACATCCACCGGCAAAAAATTCGGCAAGACCGAAGAAGGCGCCATCTGGCTCGACGCCAACCGCACAAGCCCCTATCAGATGTATCAGTACTGGCTGCAAACCGCCGACGCCGACGCCGGGCGTTATCTCAAGCTCTTCACTTTCCTCCCGCAGGACGCCATCGCCGCACTCGAACAGCAGGTCACCGAAAGCCCTGAGAAGCGCGAGGCCCAGCGCCAGCTCGCCGCCGAGTGCACCGCTGTCATCCACGGCCGTGAAGCCGTAACCGCAGTCGAATCGGTAAGCCGCATCCTGTTCGGGCAGTTCGAAGACAGCCCCTCACCAGAAACCATCGCCATGCTGGCGAGAGAAGTGCCCGTAACCGAAATCCCCAGTGAAGAATTCGGAGCCGGGATCCCACTCGCCGATCTCGCCGTCCGCACCAAGCTCGCCGAAAGCAAAGGCATGGCCCGCAAACTCATCGATGGCGGCGGCTTCTACATGAACAACGAGCGCCAGACCCAAGCCACTCGCCCCGTCAGAGCAGACGATATTCGCTGGGCCGGTGCAATTCTACTGCGCTCCGGGAAAAAGAACTACCACCTCGTGCTCGCCAAATAGCGCGTTTCCAGGTGTAAGCTGTGGGTAGGAGCCTGCAAATGGATTTCTTCAGTTTCTTCCTGCCGATGCTCATCCTCTTTGGTGGTTCTGAAAAGGAACGGAAAGAAGCCGAGCGTAAGGCGCGCGAGCGCCGCATGGCGGAGCACAGGATGAACGCAAGGCTCCTGCGCCTCAACATCTGAAGCCCCGCGCGCCGCGCTACTTGCCTTTACTCAGCTTCCGGAAGTACTCCGCTACAGCGTCCGCATACCCTGCGGGAATCGAATCCCCCGCCGCCGTCCGCACGGTGCCACCCTGCTGCTCTTCCAGCTTGCGCCTAAGCTGAATCTCCACCTGCTGCAAGCTCGGCAACAACTGGGATCGCAGTTGTTCGAGCAACGCCGGATTGCCCGGGAACTTCGATGGATCCAGCCGCTGCATCTGCCGGATCAACTCCTGTATCTCCTTCGCTGATTCCGCATCCTCACTCGCGACGCCCTGCCGCAGTTGATTCAGATCGCGCAATCCGTCGCGATAAGCGCCTTCCAGTCCGCGGGTCCCTTCCTGATAGCGGCCATCGCCACCACCCGGAGCCCGCAGCGACCCGTCATTGAGCGCATTGTAGCCATTGTCCCGATATCCGCCATCGCGTCCGCCGCCCTGTGTGCGTTCCTGCCCAATGGGAATCTCGCGGCCACCCTGCTGCCCGCCCATACCCTGGCGTCCGACCTGCTGCGATGAGCCTTGCTGCTGGCCACCTTGCTGATTGCCTTGCTGGCCACCTTGGCCCTGTTGCTGTCCTTGCTGATTCCCGGCCTGCTGGCCTTGTTGGCCCTGTTGACCGCGTTGGCCCTGTTGTTGACCACCCTGTTGGCCCTGCTGGCCCTGTTGCCCTTGCTGTCCGCGCTGACCCTGTTGGCCCTGTTGCCCTTGTCCCTGTTGCCCGGCCTGCTGCCGCTGCAACTGCTGTTCAATCTGCGCCCGCAACTGCTCCACGCGATTCAGTGCCTTCTCCAAATCGGTATCGCCCTTGCCGCCGGCCTGCCCATCTTTATTGAGCTTCTCTTCCGCCTGCCGCAATCCGGCCCGCATCCGTTCCATCGCATCCGTCACACGCTGTTCGCGCATATACGTCGCTGAGCCGATCCCGCGCCGCAGCCATTCCGCGCCCAACTGCATATCGCGCCGAGCCTCGCTGCCCTGCAAATCGCCCAACGTCTCACGCACCTTCGAAGACGCATCCTTATTCGACCCCGCCAGATCGCGAGCGGCCTTCTGCATATCCTTTTCCAGGCGCTCCAATTCCTGCGCCAGCCGGTCCTTATCCCGAGCCAGTTCCTGGCCCTTCTTCAGGTTGTCCGTCATCTGCCGGATGTCGTTGCCGCCCTGCTGGCCGTTCTGTCCACTGCGGCCATACATCTCCCGCAGTTGATTCTGAATGCCCTTCTGCTGCTCTGTGATCTGATCGGCACGGCGCGTCAAATCACCAAGCTGACCCGATGCCTCCTGCTTCCGCATCGAATTCAACAGATCCGTCGCTTCCTGCAAACGCTCCGCTGCACGCCGCGATCCGGCATCGCCGCCGCCCTGTTCGCCGCCCTGCTTGCGCATGTCTTCGGTGGCCTGCTTCAGCCGCTCCAGCGCCCGTTCCACGCGCGGATCAATCTGCGCCTGCCCTTGGCCGCCCTGTTGGCGCCGCATCTGCTCCATGCGCCTCTGCTGTTGTTGTTGCTGCTGTTGCTGCTGTCCGCCACCCTGGCCACTAGCCTGCGATTGCTGCCCTTGCTGGCCCTGTTGCCCTTGTTGACCCTGCTGGCCCTGCTGCGATTGCTGGCCGCGCGTCATCTGCTCGAGTTCCTTCTGCAGTTGCTCCGCTTCGCGGCGCAGCATCTCCTGCTGCCAGCGATTCTGCGGCAGATTCTTCGCCTGCTGATTCTTCATCTGCTCGGCGAGTTCCTTCTGCCGCCGCGCCAGTTGCTCCAGCTTCTGCAGCGCTTCATCCACCTTCTTCTGCTGATCGCCGCCGCCGCCACCGCCGCCCTGTTGGCCGGTCTCGTACTGATTCTTCTCCGTATCGAGTTCCAGATCGAACATGCTCGCCAGGTCGCGGCCACCGCCCCCGCCACCGCCGCCTCCACCCTGCTGCCCGAAGGCCACCTGGATTTCACGGAATGTCGACTCCGCCCGCAACAAGTGCTGGAGCGCTTTCTGCTCCGGCTGCAGCGCATCCTTCCAACCCTGCGTCTTCAACTTGTCCGATGCCTGCGCCATCGCCTCGGAGGCCTTTTCCATATCCTGCGCAAAGCTCTTGAACTGATTGTTGGCGCCAGACAGTTCCCTGCTCCGCATGCGCTTCGCCAGCGAATTCGCCTGATCCCGCAGCTTGCCCTGCACTTCCGCCAGGAACTTCCCGTTCTCGGCCGCCGCTGCCTTATCGCCATTCTTATCGCGGATCTGATTCCACGTCGCGGCGATGATTTCCTTTTGCCGCTGCGAAATCCGCTGCTGATCTTCCTGCTCGCCGCCGCCACCGCCGCCGCCCATCTGCTGGCTCTGCGTGAACTCAAACTCATACGGCACGGTCTCGATGAACGTCATATCGGTCTGCGCCTGTGTCTGCGCATCGCGAGCCACAGCGTACATGCTCACTACATCGCCCGGCGACAGTTTGAAGTCCTCGAGCGTGAGCATCGTCTTGCCTTCCACATTCTGCACGCCCTTGGAAGGAAGCAGATTCACCGTCTTTTCCTCGCCGCCATTCACCGAATACTTCAGCGCCACTTCGTGCAGCCCGAAGTCATCGGCGGCTTCCACTTCCACCATCACTTCCTCAATCGGGCTCACCCGGGCATCATTGCGCGGACGCCGGATCTTCACAATCGGAGCGGTCTCCGGCCGCGCTTCCACAAAGAAATCTTCGCTCACGCGCACACGCTGCCCATCGTCGATCGCCGCCACGTGATACATCCCGTCCTTCTCGATCTTCACGCGCGCCGTCAGCCAGCCACTCAACATCGAGGAACTCAGCTTGATTTCCCGCTGGTCGTCAAAAACCAGCACCCCGTCCTTCAACGGCCGGTCAGTCTGAATCGCGATCTCTGCTTCGGTGCCCTTCACCGCGCGCAAATCGCCGGTCCCTTCATCGCTCGTTTCCTTCAATCCCGACCACGATGGATAGTGGTACGTCACCTTGATCTTCTTGATCCCCGGCAAATCCACCACGGCCAACCGGAACGACTTCGACCGGATCGAACCTGCTTCCACGTAATACTCCACCGTTTCCGGCAGTCCCGCGAACAGAAACTCGAATCCGCTCGATCCCACCTGCGGATTCATCGACACCTGTTCCCACTTCGTGGTGCCATCGTACTTCGCATACAGCCGCACATTCTGCGATTGGAAACCCAGCAACTGCGCCGTGACCAATTGATCGGTCCGCCGCCGCACCTTGCGGTCACCCGGCTGCACGTTGATGCTGTAATAAGGCTGCGCATCGCGCGGATTCCCCGCCCACAGCAGGTTCGCTCCATGGCCCCAATAGCCCGGCCCCGACGTGGTCAGCCACATCAACACACCGCTCGCCAGCAGTGCCACAATCACAAACGCCGCCGTCCGTAGCGGAGGCACAATCGCCGATGGCTCGGCCCGCCGCGCCACTTCCACCGTATCCATCGCCAGCAGTTCCAGGAACGGATCCGGTTCCTGCTTGCGCTCAGCAAAGGTCAACAAACGCGCATCGAAATCCGGTTGCCGCGATTCGGCATCCTTCGCCGCGCGCCGCTGATTCAGCCGCAGCAAGGGCATCACGATTCCGAAGCCAACCGCGAACGCCAGCGCCAGAAACAACACGAACCGCGCCGCGGTCAGGCTGTTGTCACTGAACGCGAAGCCGTTGATGATCATCACCAGCAGAACCGTGGCAATCAGCGCACTGGCCGCTGTAATCGCCGCACCTTGGGTGATCGCCATCACACGCAACCGCCGCTCAATCGAGCGGAGATACAGTTCCAGTTGATCAAATGCGCTCATTCGCTTGGCTCCACAGTCAAATATCGGCTCGCCAACACGGATTCCAACAGGGCAACCACCATGGCTGCCAGCATCATATACCACCACAGGTTACTGGTGTTTTCCCGCTGTTCACTCGGGGCCTGCCCGCCGGCCTTTGCCGGTTGCTCGCCCGTGCCCTTCCACAGCGCCAACGTCTCTTCCGGAAGAACTTCCAGGTCCGATTCCTTACGATCAGGATTCACGGCCACCAGTTCATGCCGCCCGTTCGCCCGTCCAATATCGTAGAAGCCCGCATGCGTCAGCACAAAACTGCGCGCCGAAGTGGCCTGCTTCAAATCCATTGCCCGCTTCCCCTGCGGATCCAGAACTTCCACCGTACCCGCGCCCTTCTCGGCCCGCAGTTCCACACTCGAATCGGCCGTGTAGCTCGACGGCCGCACCTCGCTGCCAATCAGGTAGCGCCCCGTCTGCTCCACAAACGGCACAAACGAGGTATGCAGCGGAAAGTCGTTTGAAATATTATCCAGCGTCGAAGTGAACACCAGCACCCGGCCTTCGCCCACGCGTTTTTCGAGCAGCAGCGGAGTGTCGTCCGCCAATCGCGCCAGCACCCGGCCCTGCCCTTGCTCCACCTTCATCGCCTGGTAAAACTTCACGTTCTCCCAGCGGCCTGTCGCCCGAAGCACCGGATGGGTCAGATCCATCGAGCCCGCCACCAGGAACCGTTCCCCGGCCCTCGACGCATACCGCGCCTCGCGGATCGACTCTTCAAATACCGGCACTTTCATCTTTGCCGCCATCGCCGGCCCTGCCGCTATCAACAGAGCGCCGCCACCCTGCACATATTTCTTCAAAGCATCTTCAAATGTGCCAGGCAAAACTCCGGTATCCGACAACACGACAAATCCATACTTGGCCAGTGAGACATTGGCCACCTGATCCGTTGTCGCCGGCTCGACAAGAAACGCGCCTTCTGAAGCCGCCTCCATCGCCGCGCGATAGTACAGCAATCCTTTTTGCTGCCGCGCCTCATGAACGAACAACACCGGCCGCGGGTCGGCCCGCTCCACGCTAAAGAAGAACGTATTGTCCCCGGGAAGCGCATCCGTGCCGTCCAGCCGGATCTCCGCCTTGTTGAAGCCGTAGTTGGCCTCCATGCCGACGAACTCCACCGTCGCCCGGCCGTTCTCCGGAATGTCGGCTGGCTTCGAAGCCACCATCTTGTTGTTGACGTACAACGCCACATTGCGTTTCGCCGCCGGAGCCCCAAACGACGCCACAGTCGCCTGCACCCGCGCTTTCTTCGGATCAAACAGGCTACGTGGCGCGGAGATGCTTTCCACCGCATAGTTCGGTTCCGCCTTGGAGGCCACGGCATGCAACACCAAGGTCGTCGCATCACCCAGTTGCAAATCCTTGAACGCCGGCGGCATCGATGTCTTCTGCATATCGCTGAACAAATGCAGTTCCACCGGAATTCGCGACGATTGCTCAATCGATCGCACCGCCCGCGCCAGCTCTCCATAGGAACTGCGCGAATCCGACGGTTGAATCGACTCAATCGCCGCCCGCAGCTCGTTCGTCTCCGAGGTCACCTGCGTCAACGCATGGATCGATGCGCCGACGGTCAACACCTGCCCTTGCTCCCGTCCGCGCGTGGCCAGCAGCGATGCAGCCTCACGCTTGGCCTGCGCCAACCGGTCCCCCGTGCGCATGCTGAACGAATTGTCCACCGCGATCACCAGCATCTTCCGCCCGCCCGCGGGCAGAATGCCCATGTTCTTCACAAACGGCGCGGCAAAAGCCATCACAATGAAAAACAGCAGCAGCAGCCGCGCGACCATCAGCAACAAATACTTCAGCCGCCGGTGCTTGATCGAGCTCTGCGTCCGCCGTTCAAAAAACATCAGCGACGCGAATTGTTTCGGAGTGGTCTTATGCTGTTGCAGCAGGTGCAGCCATACCGGCACACCCAGCGCCGCCAGACCGGCCAGAAACCAGGGAGCGAGGAAACCCATTTAGAACCTCCCCGCCCGGATCTTGAAGTATTCGCGCAGCGCCTCATCGAGAGGCTTCGCTGTGTTCACCACCTGGTAGTCCATTCCCGCACCCTGCGCCTTGCTCCTCAATGTCGCAATATGCTGCTCGATCTTCGCCTTGTACTCGTAGTTGGCATAGTCCGGAGACACCTCCAGCGAATCCTGGGTCTCCATATCAATCAGCACCACCGGCTCGCGGAAGTTCGGCTTCAATTCCTCGGGATCCAGCAGATGAAACAGCACCACTTCATTCCCCCGGTAGCGCAGCGGCTCCACCGTCTTCACAATCACTTCCGGATCGGCGTAAAAGTCCGACACCACAATCGCCACGCCGCGCCGGAACTGGTAGCTCTGGAAATGATGGAACGGCTTGGCGTAATCGGTGCGCGCACCAGGCTCGGCTTTCTCCACAGCATGCAACAGCCGCGCCAGTTGCCCCTGCCGCGACCGCGGCTGGATGTAGTGCCGGATCTCATCGTCGAACACGATCATCCCCACCGCATCCCGCTGCTGTATCGCCAGGTAACACACCGACGCCGCCAGATACCGCGCGTAGTCGATCTTCGACACCGAGTGCGAAGTGAATCCCATCGAGGCGCTTGCATCCAGCAGCACCGTCACCATCGTGTTCGTCTCGCCCCGGTACTTCTTCAGATAGGCCCGCTCCGTCCGCGCGAACACGTTCCAATCCACATATCGCAAATCATCTCCCGGCACATACTGCCGGTATTCGGCGAACTCCTGGCTGAAGCCGAAATCGGGCGAGCGGTGCAAGCCCGAAATAAAGCCGTCCACCACGGTCTTGGCGACCAGTGACAGATCGGAAATCCCCGCCAGAATCTTCGGTTCGAGAAAGCGTGTGTTCACGTGCGAGACCTATGCTTTCGGCGCCGGCTTACTCTCCAGAATCCGCTTCAAAATATCATCCGTCGTCAGCCGGTCCGATTCCGCCTGGAAGTTCAGCAGAATGCGGTGCCGCAAAACCGGAATCGTCATCGTCGCCACGTCTTCGAAGCTCACGTGATAGCGGCGCTTCATCAATGCCCGCGCCTTTGCCGCCAGCACCAGGAATTGGGCTCCGCGCACGCTCGATCCGTAGTTCACATACTTCTTCACAAAATCCGGCGCACTCGCGTCCGAATGCCGCGTCGCCCGCACAATGTCGATCGCATAGCGCGCCACGGACTCGGCAATCGGCACCATGCGCACCAGTTCCTGGAAGCTCAGAATCTCTTCCCCGTTCGTCACCGGATCCGCCTTCGCCACCTGCGTCGTCGTCGTCAGGCTGATCACCTTCAGCTCATCTTCCGCCGGCAGATAATCCAGCATCACGTTGAACAGAAAGCGGTCGAGCTGCGCTTCCGGCAGCGGATACGTTCCTTCCAGTTCAATCGGGTTCTGCGTCGCCAGCACAAAGAACGGCGACGGCAGCTTATAGTGATTCCCACGCACCGTGCACGAGCGCTCCTGCATCGCTTCCAGCAGTGCCGATTGCGTCTTCGGTGGCGTACGGTTGATTTCGTCCGCCAGCAGCACATTGGCGAAAATCGGCCCCTGCACGAACGTCCAACTCCGCCGTCCCGTCGTCGGGTCCTCTTCGATGATGTCCGTACCGGTCATATCGCTCGGCATCAGATCCGGCGTGAACTGGATGCGCTTGAACATCAGCCCCAACGTATCGGCCAGCGTGCGCACCAGCAGCGTCTTCGCCGTACCAGGCAGTCCCGTGATCAAACAGTTGCCGCCCACGAACAGAGCGATCAACACCTGATCCAGCACTTCCTCCTGGCCCACAATCACCCGGCGCACCTGGCGCACGATGTCGTCATAGGCTTGTTGGAAGCGCGTGATGCGGCCTTTCAGTTCGGCGGCATCCAGTTGTGGAGCGGAAGTTACAGACATGATTTCCCGTTCAATCTTTCTTCTGATTCGAGTTCGTCGTCGGCGACGACGTCAATTCCAACAACAGCTTTTGCGCCGGCTTGAATCCCGGCGCCGTCTCCAGCGCCGAAACCACGTGCTCCATCGCTTTCTCCGTCTGCCGCGCTTTCATATACGCCTGCGCCAGTTGATAATGCGATTGCGCCGGATCGGATGGTTTGCTCGCCAGCGTTGCTTCGTACTCTCGAATCGCCGGTTGCAACCGTCCCAAACCCATATTCAAATCGCCCTGCTTCTGATGGTAGTCCGCATCTGCGACAGGGTAAATCCAGTTCAACTTCTCCAGTACGGCCACGGCATCCTTCTGCCGCCCCGCTTTCTCCAACTTCTCCGCCAGCTCTTTCAGATTCGCCGGAAAGCGCCCGCCGACCTTGGCATACTGCTCCAGTTCCGCCAGCGCCGCCTTCTCATCCTTCTTCGCCTCATAAGCATCGGCCAGCATTTCATACACGCTGAAGCCTTCTACATAATCCGGATACCAGTCGCGAATCTCCCGTCCGTCCTTGATCACCTCATCCCACTTTTTCTCTTTGACGTTCTGCACCATCACCATCCGCCGCTTCGACCATTCGCTGAACTTCTCCAGCGGCACCTTGATCTGCGCTTCCAACCACGCCAGAAACTGTTTGTCGAATTCCTCCGGCTTCATGCCCAGATGCTTCTCCACCACGGCCGCCGTAGTCACCGTTTCGGAAAACGCCTTCATCATCTCCAGCACTTTGTCGAAGCCCCACTTCTCAACAATGAAGTCGAGCACTTTGCCGCCCTGGAAGTAGGACACAATCACCTGGTTCGGATAGGTCGGCCGGATAAATCCGCGATCCAGCTGCGCAATCGGCAGCAGCTTCTTGTCCTTCACCGCCTGCAGCACCGGGGGAGCCAGCCGGTCTCCCCAATCCGGATAGATCGCCGTCTCCTCATGCACCGACAGGCCTTCGGTAAACCACCGCGGCACACGATGCTCCGTCGCCGACAACACAAACACATGGCTCAATTCATGCCACAACGTGCTCGCCCAGTGAAAATCTCCCGGCTTGCGCCCCGAAGGAGAATCCATCGCCACCACATACCCGAACGCCACACCAAGCGCACCCAGTCCCGGCATGCCCATCGTGCGCACCGCGAAGTCCTCGTGCTCGGGATACACTTCCAGTTTCACCGGCTCTTTCAGCTTGAACCTGTACTTCTTCTCGTATGTTGCGATCGCCTTCTGCAATTCCGGAACGAAGTAGAGCTTCAACAAATCCGCTTCCGTCTTGCGCAGCCGCACTTCCAACCCGGGAGCCTTGAACGTCTCGTAATTCTTGTAGCTGTCCATCAGCCGCAGCGTGTTCACCGTGGCCGGATCGCGGAAGCTGTTCTCATACGCCAGTTCCAGATGCTTCCGCGCCGGCGCTTCCATCCCCAGCCGCATGTAACTGATCCCCAGTTCGGAGTGCGCCTTCCAGTACTTCGGATCCTTCTCCAGCGACTTCTTGAAAAATTCGATCGCCTCCAGATACCGCCGGTTCAGAATCAGCGTTTGCGCCACGTACGCATACCCCTCGGCATGCACCGGATTCACCGCGTCCATCTTCGCGAACCAGGCCGTTGACGGTTTGTCCGAGAGCACATCCAGCGCACCCAGAATCGCCATCGCGTCAATCGCATCCGGAGCAATCTGCAGCGCCTTCTCCGCTTCTTTCCCCGCCTTCTCGAAGTTCACATCTTCCACCGCCAGCTTGGCCAGCAGTTCCTGCGCTTCCAGCAATTTCGGATCGGCCTTCAACGCCTTCTCGGCGAACTCGACAGCCTTCGCGTCGAAGCCTTCGCTCAACACCATCGCCATTCCCAGCATGGCAGGCGCGTAGTTCTCATCCGCCTCCATGGCTTCCTGAAACAGCTTCGCCGCCTCACCCTTGTTCCACCGCTCCAGGAACAATCGCCCCCAGCGCGTCTTCACTTCCGCGGTCTTCTTCACCGACGCCGCGGCTCGAAACGTAGTGTTGGCGTCGTCGAAGTATCCCATCCCCCACAATCCTTCCGCCTTCACGTAAGGATCGCTCGAATAGCTCAGCCGCTCAAAACATTTATCCGCTTCCGCGTTTCGGCCGTAATAACGGTTCTTCCAGCATTCTTTGGGCGTTTGCGCCCCCAGCGCCGCACACAGCAACAACCATGCGGCCGCCATTTTCATTTGTCGATCTCCGCCTGTGTCTGCGACAACTGCACCAGCAGCGCCGTCAGCTTCTTGCGATATTCGTCGCTCGGCATCGCCGCGCGCTGATACTTCAACTTCGCAATCTCCTGCTCAATCGACTCCTTCCGCTCCAGCAGCTTCCGCTTCTCCGGGCTCGCCAGCGCCGCTTGTGCCGATCCCAGCCGCAACAGCGCAAAGCGTGACGCAAACAATCCCTGCTGATTATTCTCCGAAGGATCGCGCACCGCATCGCCCTTACCGGTATCCTCAATCTGCGCGTGCTCCGTGGCAATCCGCTTCTGCGTCTCGTAGAAGCGAATCGTCTTCTCGTTCGCGTAGCGGTATGCCTCCAGCGCGCTGATCACTTCGTTCTTGTCCGAATCCGACGCCGGCACGCGCAAAGCTTCGGTCCAGTACCGCGCGAACACTGTAGCGTTCTTCTCCGTACCGCTCTTCGTCGCGGTGATCACCGCCCGGTTCTCACGCTTCAACAGGCCCAGCGATCCGCCACTGCAACTCGTCATGTTGACGATCAACTGCGGGCTCGCGATGCGTTCCAACATGCCTGCAAGATCCGCCGAAGACAGATCCGGCCCCGGCAGATTGAACTTGTAATCGACGTTATCCCACGTCCCATGCCCGATCAGCATCACGACTAGAGCATCCTGCGCTGTCGCGGTCTTGGCAATTCCACCCAACACCTCAGCCAGCTTCGCCTTCGTCGCCGACGCGCCGTACAGCGTTTCTACACGGCCGCCGCCAGAGGAACTCTTCAGCAGTTTGTCGATCTCTTTCGCCAACCCCGTGAACCGCTGCTCGTACTCTTCCTCACCACCCAGCCCTGCAATCGTCACGTAATAATTGGCCGCATTCGCCCCCATGGCAACAAGGGCGAACAGAATCCCAAGCTTCATACCACCCCCCAGCGCCGGCGCAACAACCACTCCGCGCCGCGCATCAGCAGAATCGCCAGAAACACCGCCGGCATATTCCACAAGTCCTTCGTCTCCCGAACCGTGATCCCTGCCTCGCTATAGGAAATCTCTTCCGCCAGCTTGCTCAGATCGTTCACCTTGTAATACTTCCCGCCGGTCTCGCTCGCCAGTTTCTCCAGCAGTTCCCGATTCTGTTCCGCGCCGAAATTCTCGGCCACGCCATCCTCACGGCGGAAGTTCAACACATCGCGCCCGGTCTCTTCTTCGCCCTTCTTCGCCAGAACCTCCACCACATAAGCGCCCGGCTTTTCCGCGCGCCACTCGGCGGTGAACGTCCCAGGCGTCAGCGGATCCGGTCCCATCTGCACCTGCTCCGCCGTGCCCGCCGGCCCGATGATGTTCGCCATCACCTTGGCATCAGTCATCGGCAGATAGTTGCGATCGCGCACATCGGCCCGCAGAAGCACCTTCTGCTCATCCGCCAGCACCGATTTCGGTGTCGACGCCAGCACGTGTCCGGGCGTATCCTGCACCAGCCAGCGCAGCAATTGCTGCCAGAACATTTCGTGGCTCTTATCGGCCAACGGCTGCGTCATCTGCCAGCGCCATGTGCCTTGGGTCGCCATCACACCCACCCGCCCGCGTCCGTAATTCTGAGTCACCAGAAGTGGATACTTGCCCTTGCTCGTCGGCGCCGCATCCACCAGCACTACAGCACCGGGTTTTGGCGTTCCCGACTCCTGATAGTCCGCCAGGTACGGCAGCTTCTTCCACCGCTCAGTATTCTTCTCGCTGTTCTCTTCCAACCGGCAGATCAGGCTCTCGCGCCCCGCCTGCGTCAATTCCACATACGCCGGATCGCGATGGAACGTGCCCTTCTTATCCGGCAAAGTCACCGGCAGGAACTCCGCCGCTGCCGACTTGCCCCAGCCGCCTTCTCCCAATCCCCCACGCCCGGCCAGAAACAGCACACCGCCGCCGCGGCGGTCCACGAACTGCTTGATCAACTCCATCTGCGCCGCCGTGAAATACCCTGATTCCACGCCGCCGATGATAATTCCCTGATAAGCGAACAGCTCATCCACCTTCGCCGGGAATCCCGTCTCCAACTCCGCCGGAGCATTAATTCCCTGCCGGTAAATCTTGTTCTGCGTCGTTCGCAGCATCGTCGCCAGTTGCAGTGTCCGGTCCTCTTCCACCGCCCGCCGGATGAACTTGAACTCCCACTTCGGCTCGCCTTCGATGTACAGAATGCGCGGCTTACGCCCTTCCACATTCACCACCCGAGCCACACTGTTGTTGTTCGGATTCTCTTCCCCAGGCAGCGGATCCGCCGTCACCGAAATATTCTTCAGCCCCGCCGTACCCGCATTGAACACCACGGTCTCTGATTGCAGCGTGCCATCGGCCTTCAACACCACGTCCTGCGATGCCAGCGTCGATGTCCCGCTCTTCACCGAAATCCGCGCCTTCTGATCTTTCAACCCGCGCTGCTTCAGTGTCACCAACGCGCTCAGCCGCGAATCGGCCAGCACTCGTGGAGCCATCTGCACATCCGTAATTTCCAGATCCTTGTTGAATTTCTCGCGCCCCACGCCCACCGTATGCACCGGGATGCGCTGTCTCTTCAGCAGATTCACCGTCTCCAGATCGACACCGCCCGTGTTGTCCGCGCCATCGGAAAACATCACGATCGCGCCAACCGGCAGCGTCGCCGATTCCGTCGCCACTTGCGTTAGATTGTCGCCCAGCCGCGAAGCATTCCCCTGCGCCTTAATCTCTTCCAGTTTCTCCACTCGATCCAGCGCTCCGGAGAAGCGGTACAACCGCACTTGGAATTTCTTCCCCAACTGCTCCAGCAACCCGCTGTTCAGCGCCGTCACCACCTGGTCTTTGCGGGTCTTGCCTTCTTCCTGCAATCCCATCGACCGCGAATCGTCCACCATCACCGCCACAATGTTCTGCTGCGGCTTCAGCGACGAAACACTCACCGCCGGTTGCCACAACAGCAACAGCAGCAGCGCCAGCATGCCGCACTGCAACAGCCACAGCACTGCCAGCCGGAATCCCTTCGCCCGTCCAGCCGTTCGCTCCCGCTGCTTCCAGGCCGGCCAGCCCAGCAACAGCGCTCCGCCCACAATCATCAGCGCCAGCAGCCACACCGGCCACGCGCCGAGCAGTACAAAGTTGCCCTTGGAGAACACCGTACCGGGATATTTGAACAGGAACTCTAACATGGGACGCGTCGCTTCGTAGACTCCTAGAGATATTAATGCGTCATGGCATAGATGATGTAGTTGATGCCAACACGATAGGCGAGCGAAGCATATCGCTCCGGATACCGTGGATGATCCGCCCACTCCCAGGCATCCCCCAGGTCCATGTTGTGGCACACCGCCACCATGATCCGCCCGTTGTCGTCGTAGATCCCCCGCCACTTCGCTTCAATCCCGTCGTACTCATACGTCCGCCCCGAGTAAAACATGATGATTCCCGGCACCTGGAATCGCTCGTCGAGGTCGTACAGTACATGGAAGATGGCGTCCTTGTTTTCGATATCCACAATCGGCCGGTCGGGAAACACGCGGCTCATGCTCGCAGTGAATATATCCCATTCGAAGGTCCCATGGAAATCGTCCGTCATCAGGAATCCGCCCCGCAGCAGATACTCGCGCAGTTTCTTCGTTTGCGCATCGGGCAGATCCCAGTGTCCCGCCTCCACCACATACACCCACGGATAGTTGAAAATTTCGTCCGTCTCCAGATCCACCACCGTCTCCACACTCTTCGTGTGGATCCGCGAAAGCCGCCTCACGCCCTGTACAAACTGCCGGTCCGCCTTCGGATAGTCCACCGTCCAATTCCCGCGCGCCGACCAATAAGCCGCACCTCCCCGGAACGACGGATAGCGCAACCGTGCAAACGTATACTCCGTCTTCTCATTCGCATCCGGAGGTAGCGGGATATTGGCTTCGTCTTCCTCGAAGAAGCTTCTTGCCCGCTGAAATGCATAACTTGCGCTAATGAGTGTCATCGCACCCACAAGCACCATAACTGCTTTGCGGACAAGCATCGTTTCAGCCCTTTACGTTAGAGACTAGCACACAGCTAGATAAAGTCTTTGACGCGCTGAGCGATACTTTGGTGTCGAAACAATTCACCCCACACCCTTACCGTTCTCTTACTGTTCTCTTACGCCCAATCTTCGCATCCCCCGTTAATCTGAAACCCTATGATTCGCATTCTCTCTCTCCTCTGCGCAACTGCCGCACTCGCCTTTCCCGGCACCGTGATCTCGGTTTCCAGCAGTCCGAACGTGTTTCTCGGGGGCATTGGTGCCGTCTCCTGGACCCAGTCTGGCTCCTTCAACAACGTCGAGGTCACCGCCCAGATGTCCAATCAATCCGGCGTTGGCCAATCTCTCTCCTTCCACGCCTACCTCACCGACGCCATTGGTGCAACCGCCACCGTAGCCGACGAGATCGCCTCGCTCGGATTCTCCCTAGCCCCTGGCCTGAATCAGACAGTGAACCTCTTCAGCGGCCTCACGCTCGGCCCCGGTACCTACTTCCTGGTTATCTCCCCCGATGCCGGTGTATCCGGAATAGCGGGTTGGGCTGCCATCAACTCGGCTCCAACCGTTACCCTCGGTAGCGGCGTGACCCGCAACGCCGACCGCGGATCAAGCGGAGCCATTGCTTCCTACCCGCCATCCACCGTAATCCCTCTGCTCACGGGTGGTTCGCTTCTCTATGACGTAACCACCGTCGACAGCGCAGTACCTGAACCAGCCACCACCGCCCTCATCGGCGCCGGTCTCGCAATCCTCGCCTCCTATCGCCGTCGAAGCAAGTAAGATCGGATCGCTTGGGGTGCGGAAGAACCTTATGTTCCGCACCCACCCCGCCGCGCGTAAAATCACTCACTCCCTCCAAGCAGGTGGGGCAAATTTCCTGAGTCCTCCGCCTTCTCAACTTCGTCTCCCTCCCAAAACAGCCACTCCGCGAAGACTTAACCGATTGGCGATAAAATTGCTAAACCTTCCTCATTGCTATCCGTCGAATGCTGTCAGAGGGCTGGTGCAGTCTGTTAGCCCCACATCACAAGGAGATCTCTACAGATGCCTGCACAGGCCCGTCAACGGTTTAACCAAAGAACGCAAAAAGGTGGCAGATCGCTTGCCACCCAATCAGCCGTTCCCGCCCCATGCCCCCCCACCGTCCGCGTGCTCATCATCGAACACAACGCCCGCGGCATTGTCGCCATCCCTGACTGCCAGTCTCTCCCCAACATGGAAATCCTCCGCGCACACTCGCTTTCGGAAGGCCTTTTTTTACTCAAGCACGCCCCGCCCGATTGGATCCTCCTCGACCCCAATTGCCAGTCCTCTTGCGCCGAGGATCTCTTCTCCTTCCTCCGCCAGGCGGCAGGCATTCCAATGCAGGTCGTGGCGGGCGCTCCGGCTCCCGACAACCTCAATGCCGACATCCCTTGCACCAGTGCGGCCCCATCCCCGATCGAAGCCCGCATCGGATCCCTTGCCGCCAACATCGTCCGCCACGCCCAGCATCGCCACAACCAGGAAGTCGCCTCCGCCCCGACGCACACCCAGGCGCTGCGCCTCCGCCAGAATTCCCCGCAAGTTTTCGAAATTCTCGAGGGCCTCTACCAGGAAGCGCTCACCTCATGGGTAAGCCAACTTCCTTACTGCGCCTCGGATCGTAACGCCCCGCTACAGGCCGTCGTCCAGCGCCTCGAAGAGCTTCGCGCTCATCCCAGAGACGTGGTGGAACTCCACCTCGCCGCCATGCGCGCCACCCTCGCCAAAGCGCCGCCCCGGACCTCCCGGCTCTATCTCAAGGCAGGCCAGACCCTCCTCCTCAAAGTGATGGGACGCCTCGCCAGTCAGTACCTGCAAGCCTCTATCCACCATGCCTCCACATGCCAGGCTCAGCCCAGTGCGGCTTCCATGCTGAGTTCGTCCTGACATCCCGGCGCAAGGAGCTTCCATCGTCATGTCACCCAATCGCGCCGAAAGAGTGGAAAAACTTGCCACCGGCATCGAAGGCCTCGACCTCATAGGCGAAGGCGGCATCCCTAAGGGACGCACCACCCTCGTCGCTGGAACCGCGGGCAGCGCCAAAACGGTCCTTGCTGCGCAATTCCTCGCCTCCGGCATCGAAACCGCCGGCCAATCCGGCGTCTTCGTCACCTTCGAGGAATCCCCCGACGACATCCGGCTCAACATGCAAAGCCTCGGCTGGCCGATCGCCGAATGGGAAAGCGCCGGCAAGTGGATCTTCGTCGACGGATCCCCGCAGCCTCAGGAAACCATCCTCGCCGGCGGCTTCGATCTCAGCGCCCTCATGGCCCGCGTCCAGCACTCCATCCGCAAAGTCGGGGCCTCCCGCGTTTCCCTGGATTCCCTTGGCGCCGTCTTCTCTCAACTCCCTCATGCGGCCACCGTTCGGTGGGAGCTCTTCCGCCTTTCCACAACACTCAAGGAAATGGGCGTCACCGCTCTCATGACCGCCGAGCGTGGCGACGAATACGGCCCCATTTCCCGCCACGGCGTCGAAGAGTTCGTCGCGGACAACGTCATCATCCTCCGCAATTCCATGGATGAAGGCAAACGCCGCCGCACCATGGAGATCCTTAAATTCCGCGGAGCCATGCACCAGAAAGGCGAGTACGCCTTCACCGTCATCCCCGATTCCGGTATTGCCGTCATCCCGCTCTCTGCCATCCAGCTCAAACAGCGTTCCTCCAGCATCCGTATCCACTCCGGCAACGATGAACTCAACCAGATGTGCGGAGGCGGTTTCTTCCGCGATTCCATCGTCCTCGTCACCGGAGCCACCGGTTGCGGAAAAACCCTCATGACGACAGAGTTCATCCGCGGCGGCGCGGATCGCAAGGAGCGCTGCCTCCTCTTCGCCTTTGAGGAAAGCCGCGATCAACTCTTCCGCAACGCCGAAGGCTGGGGCGTGGACTTTGAAAAAATGGAAGCCGACGGCCTCCTCCGCGTCATCTGCTCTTATCCCGAAACCTGCGGCCTCGAAGATCACCTCATCCACATGAAGAAGATCATCGAAGAATTCCGCCCCCACCGCCTCGCCGTCGACAGTCTCTCTGCGCTCGAACGCGTCGGCAACCTCAAAGCCTATCGCGAATTCGTTGTCGCATTGACCTCATTCATCAAACACAAGGAAATCGCCGGACTCTTCACCGCGACCACCCCCACTCTGCTCGGCGGAAGCTCCGTCACCGAAGCCCATATCTCCACCATCACCGACTCCATCATCCTTCTGCGTTACGTCGAAGTCATGGGCGAAATGCGCCGCGGCCTCACCGTCCTCAAAATGCGCGGGTCCGCCCATGACAAAAATATCCGCGAATTCAGCATCGATGCCACTGGCATGCACATCGGAAAAGCCTTCCGCAATGTCAGCGGCATCATCTCCGGCTTCCCACGGCAGATTATGGCCGGTGAGATGGAACGCCTCGGCGATTTGTTCGCCGATGACGACCCGGACGCCTGATTCGTCAATCCTCCGGATGCACCGGCATCCGCACCACCGCGCACAAGTGCGGATAATCGAACGTCAACCGGCAGGCCCGCCCGTCCACGCCCAAAAACGGCAGGTCCAATTGCTCGAAATCATCCTTCCACCGCAGCACATTCGCTTCGCCCTCCATGTCCATGCGCAAGGCGATTTCCACCCAGCTCCGTCCCCGCGCCACTGTGGCCACTTCCAGTTGCGGCTCCAAACTTCCGGCCAGCTTCACTAGAAATTGAATCAATTCCTCCGTGGCAGCCTGCACATCGCGCGATACCTGAACCTGCGGCAACCGCCCCACCGTAAACCGCCGGAATGCTCCATGCATCGCCTGATTCGCGTTCACAATCGCCAGACCCACGGCTTGGGCCAGCGTAGTTTCCCCCTCTTCCGGCAATTCGCACAACAGCACTGGAACATAGGGATCGTCCGTCGCCGGAACAATCCTCTTCGCCCGCACCACAATCGCCCGCGCCCGTCCTCCAACCGTCTGCACCACATCCAGATCCATTTGGTCCAGCAATGGCGCCCATACGCCGAACGGAGTCCCCGCCAGCGTCTCCTTCGACCGCGCCAGCAACGTGGCGGCAGCATCGTTGGCGGCAACTATCCGCCCCAACGAATCCAACAACAAACCAGGCTGAGGCCCGAACTCCTCCTCCAAAATATGTCCTAGCTGTGCCTGGAGATCACTGTGTTCGGATCGAACCGACTTGGAATGTCCACTGAAGGGCCGCATTCCGTCCCTCACCTTCCTCCGCTCTCCCTGATTAGAGCGTGGCTATGCGATCCAGCCAAAGGCGAATCGGTCTCACGGACTGACTGCGGCCGTTGACCAACCAATGAGGCCATGAACGTTTCATGCCTATACCACTCGTTAACGTCCGTGATAGCATATATATCAGGGCGATGCAACCGCGATGACGCAAGCCAACTTACGTTTGTTTGTAACCGGGGGCACGCCGCTCTCCGCCGCCGCCATCGCCAGAGTGCGCGAACTCCAGCAGCAGCTCCCACCCAATTATCTTTCCGCCGAAGTCATTGATGTCCTGCAAAGCCCAGATACCGCCGAAGCGGATCGTGTTCTTGCAACACCCACTCTCATCCGGCTCTCACCCCTTCCCGTAATCCGCCTCGTCGGCGATCTCGAATCCGTCGAGCGCCTCATGCAACTCCTCGACCTTCTCCAGGCCTCTCCCCAGATCAATTAGTTCAACTCTCCCATCCCGCCTCGCGGTTCAGTGGTAATTTAGTTGTTTGACCCTCCGAACCCCGATCCTCTGGCTCTCCGTCTCAGCGTGCCTCCACGCACAGACTGCAACCACGGGGCTTCAACCGTCCGGCCTGCGCCGCTCGGGCGATATTATCCAGGCCATCCTCCCGGCTGCTGCCTTCACTTCCCAATTAATCGAACGCGACTGGCACAATCTCGGCCGTTTCGCCCTCTCGGTGGGAGTCGCCAGCGCCACCACCTTCAGCCTCAAACGCATCGTCGCCAAAACCCGCCCCGATGCCCTCGACCGTCATTCCTTCCCCTCCGGCCACTCCATGTTCTCCTTCTCCGGAGCCAGTTTCCTCGCCACCCAATACGGGCCCAAAATCGGCCTCCCAGCCTTCGCCGCCGCCAGTTTCGTCGGTTTCACGCGCGTCCACACCGATCGTCATTTCTCCGATGACGTCATCGCGGGGGCCGGCATCGGCATGGTCTCTAACTGGCTCTTCGCCTCACCCGATGCCCAAGGCGGCCCCTATCACGCCCAGTTCGAATTCGCCGCCGTCTACCCCTACCGATTCAATTCCCGCACTCCCACGCTGCCTGGTGTCGAGTTCCACCCCGGCACCGAAAATCGCAATCGCTCCGCCACTGCCCGAGTGAAGCTGGAATGGCATGGCGATGGCCCCCACCAGTTCGGCGTCTATTGGGCTCCACTCGAAATCCAGGGCAGCACCAATGCCGCCAGCGGTGTTCGTCCCCTCGACTACCACGAACTCGGGGTGCGCTACCGCTATGCCCTGATCGACACGGAACGCTTCACCTTCCGCGGCGGGTTCGCCGTCGCCGGCCGCGAAACACGTATCTCCGGAGCTCCCCTCACCGCCACGCTCACCGATCGAGAAGTCACCCCACTGCTCAGCGGCCAAGCCGAATGGCGCTTCCGCGAGAAGTTCGCGCTCCTCGCCGAATCCGACGGCATCAAGTGGACCAACGGCCAGCATTCGGCCACGCCCATGGGCGCCGTCCGCTGGCGTCCCCAACCCCATTGGAACGTCGATATCGGATACCGCTGTTTCTTCCGCAAGCGCGAATCCGACAACCTCTCCAGCAAGATCCGCTTCGGCTACGTCCTGCTCGCTGTCGGCCGCGAATTCTAATCCTGCCGCAGAGACGCCAGCGGATCGATGCGCAGCATTCTCCGCACGGGTCCTAGCGCTGCCATCAGACTCACCGATCCCATGGCAACAGCCGCCGTCAGCATCAGCGCCGGATCGCGCACGGTAGCCTGATACACCACCGCCGCCAGTAACCGCTGGCCCGCCGCCGCCAGCAGCAATCCGGTCAGCACTCCAATTCCCACCAGCGTTCCCAACCGCAGAAACACGAATCGCGCCACCTGTCCCGGACGCGCGCCAATCGCCATCCGGATGCCAATCTCCTTCGACTTCCGTGCCACCGCATATGACGACAACCCGTAGATGCCGGTCACCGCCAGCATCGCCGCCAGCAATCCAAACGTCCCCAGCGCAATCGCCGCCGCCCGCATCGGCAGAAACACCAACCCCAACATCTGCTCCAACCCGCCGGCTCCGTACACCGCCAGATCCGGGTCCTTCTCCATTACCAGCCGCCGCAATTCCGCCGCCACCTCGGGCTCCGGCCGTTGCGATCGCGCCAGCAGCACCACCGTCGAGGAATAGCTCTGCCCCGTGCACAGAAACAGCGCCGCCCGCGGGCTCTCCGTCAACGTCTGGTACTTCCCGTCTTCCACCACACCTACTATTTCTACGGCTTCGTTGTTGCTGCGCCGGTATCGCTGCCCAATCGGATTGCCGGGTTGCAACACCCGTTTCGCGAACGTCTCATTGACAAGCGCCACCGCCGGCGCCCGCCGATTGTCTTGCTCCGTAAATTCACGGCCGCTCAACACCCGTGTCCTCATCGTTCGAAAATACCCCGGAGAGACAATGTAGTAACTCACACTCACACCTTTGCTGCTGCCGAAATCGGTCGTGCCATCGGCCCACACTGTGTATGTCGACTGATTGAGATTCAGCGGCACCGTGCTCGCATACGCCGCCGATTCCACTCCCGGCAAACGGCTCAGCGCCTCCGCCACGTCTTTCTGCAGAGCACCTCCCCGCTGCAGGTTGTATCCGCCGAAGCTCACGTCATAGGAAGCCACAGCCACCGTTTGAGGCTGGAACCCAACCGGGCTCCGCAGCGAGTTCCATAACCCGCGCGCCGCCACCAGACTCGCCGTCAACAGCGCGCAGCAAATCGCAATCTGCAGTGGCAACAAAGCATCGGAGAAACTCCACCCCCGGCCTGGCTTGCCAAAACCGGCCTGCTTGATGGTGAGCGCCGGACCGTTCCGCCACACGCGCCGCGCCAATCCTAAGGTCAACAACACCCCGGTCGCTGCCGCTGCAGTCAGCGCAAACGCGAAAGCCCTCCAGTCCGCCTGCACATCGAACTGGATAGGAAACTCCAGCGGAGCCCTCCATTGCGTCAGCCAATCCAATATAAGCGCAGCCACTGCAAACCCGGCCAGCCCGCCCAGCAGCGATAACAACAGGCTCTCCGTCACCACCTGCCGCACAATTCGCCCCCGGCTCGCCCCGATCGACAGCCGGATCGCCAAGTCCCGTTCTCCGTCCACCGCCCGCGCCGTCTGCAACACCGCCAGATTCGCGCACGCCGCCAGCAGTACCAGCGCCGCCAGCAGCATCACCCCAGCCGCGAACGCCTCCGTCGGCTCGCGCAACGTCGTCCCTAGCAGGCCCACCGGAGCCAGCGTCAGATTCATTCCCTCATGCGTCCGGTACTCCCTGCTCAACTGCGAACCAATCGCCGTCAGACTTTCCTGCGCTTGTCGTGGCGTCACTCCATCCTTCAATCGGCCCATTACCCAAAAATTCCCGCACTGCCGGCACTCCAGCGAATTGCTCCCCTCAATCTGCGGCTGCATTCCCATCGGAATCCAAAGCTCAGGTTGGAAGAAAACCTCCGTGCCGTGAAACCCTCGCGGCGTAACGCCCAGTACACGATAAGGTCTCCCGTTCAATCGCACGTCCCGGCCCACTAGGCCCGCGTCTCCGCCGAACCGGAGTTGCCACGTGTTATAGCTCAACACTACGAGCGCATTCCCCATGCGGTCGTCTTCCGGCGCAAACAATCGCCCCACCACCGGGGCCACGCCCAGCGCCTGGAAATAGTTTCCCGTCGCCATCACGCTCCACACGCGCCGCGCCCCTGCATCCGGCTGCCCCAAGGCTACCTGCACCACCCGCACCGCAAACAACGAATCGAAGGCCGTGCTCCGTTTCTGTATGTCCCGAAAGGCAGGCAGCGAAATCGCCGGCATCCCCCGGTTGTTCACGAATTGCAGCCGCTCCGGTTCGCGCACAGGGGCAGGCCGCAACAGCAGGTTGTACAAAGTACCGAACACCACCGTGTTCGCCCCGATTCCCAACGCCAGGGAAATGACCGCCGTCAAGGCAAACCCCGGAGCCCTCCGGAACCCCCGCCATGCACACCGCACGTCGCGCACGGCGTCTTCCAGGTAGTTCACACGCCGCGTGTCCCGGCATTCCTCTTTCACCAGTTCCACCGGGCCAAATTGCCGCACCGCCTCTCGCCGCGCCTCTGCTTCGCTCATCCCCTCAGCGGTCAGCTCCGCCGTCAAGGCGTCCAGATGCTGCCGCATCTCCCTCTCCAGGCTTTCCTCCACCCGGCCGCGCCGAAATATGGACCTCAGCCGCATCTTCGCGATTCGCATCAGCCGCATGACAACCTCCTACGCGTTCGCAATCAACTGCGCCACCGCCGACGACAACCGTTCCCAACTCTGCAGTTCCCGCTCCAACTGCTTTTTCCCCTCATCCGTCAGAGAATAGAACTTTGCTGCACGCGCATTCTCCGATTCCACCCACGCGCCCTCGATCCAGCCTTGCTGTTCCAGCCGGTGCAGCGCGGGATACAGCGAGCCCTGCCCCACGGAGAGTGCATCGCCGGACAACGCCTGAATTCGCTTGGCGATTCCCCAGCCATGCAACGGCTTGCGTGCAATCGTTTTCAGGATCAGGAGATCCAGTGTGCCTTGCAGTAAATCGGATGGCTTGGGCATGGATACCTCGACTATCGACAATATACCTCGAACGTCGACAATGGGCAAGCTAAAAGTGATCCGCCTTCGCCCCATCCTCGCCGCCATCGCCCTCGCCGCCACTCGCGGCGCTAGATCCCTCCGCCACGTCTCCGGTAACAACCTCGTCTACGCCGGCGTCACCCTCACCTTCATGCTCGATCCGGGAGCCATGGTCTTCCTTCTCACCCTAATCGCCATCGTGCTCTTCCTTCCCTCCAGCAGCGATCCCCTCACCGCCGTCCCCCGCGACCGCATCGAACTCTGGCCCCTGCGCAAATGGGAACTCCGTGCACTTCGCTTGCTCACCCCATTCCTCAATCCGCTCACCTGGTTGATCCTCGCCACACTTGTCTGGAAGCGCCTCCAATGGGGACTATGGGCCGCCCTCGCCACCGCTTTCCTCACCGGATTCCTCAGCTCTCACCTCCGCCTCCCGCATCCGCCCGTTCCCCGCATCCCGGCAGGCCGCATCACTTACCTCCTACGCAAGGATCTTCGCCAGATGCTCACGGCCCTCGATGTGTATTGCGCCCTCCTCATCGCCGCCCCCGCCGCATACTTCCGCTTCACCAGCCAGCTCCCCGCTGAAGCACACATCCCCCTCACCGGCCTCATCGTGCTGATCCTCTCGACGATCCCCCTCACCTTGTTCGGACTCGATGGCGACGGCCTCACCCGCTACCGTTTGCTCCCTTGCTCAGCCGTCCTCCCGGTCTCCGTGAAAGGCCTTTCCTTCGTCTTCCTCACCTTATTCCTGACACTGCCCTTGGCCCCGATCCCCGCTCTAGGCGGTGCACTGATGGCTCTCGCCGTGGGCCAATATCATTCCTTCCGCCGGCCAACGCCACAAGCCCGCTGGGCCTTCCGCTCCAGTGCTCCTTTCGCCTATAGCATGGCCGAGATGGGCGCCGCCATTACCGGCTTCGCCGCCGTGGCCCAACTCGGCCCGCTTCTCATCCTTCCTTGCGCTACGATTTACGCCGCGTCCCTAGCCGCCACAGTCCGGCCAGCGCCAACCCCAGCAAGCCAAAAGTCCCCGGCTCCGGAACCGAAGGATTCACATCCTCCGTCAAATTGAAATCGACATTATCGATGGCCACGTTGAACACATCCGCGGTCACCGTCAGCACAAGTCCGACAGAAGACGTTACTCCCGGGCTCGCCGACTCTCCGTCCGCGTCCACCGGATTCAACCCCGCCACCGTGAAGCTCGTCGTGAACACCACTGTGTTCGTCGCCAAATCCGTCACCGTAACCGTAGCATCCCGTGACACGTTGGGCGGCGCTGTCCCCAGATCGAAGCTGTTCAGCGTCACGCTGAACCCTGCCGTGGGAGTCAACGTGATAGTCATGAACCCCGCCCCAAAGTAGCCATACCCTACGTTCGTGAGGTTGCTATAGGCTGTATCCCACCTCTGCATGCTAACGGTGCCTACCCCGCCCGCCTGATAGGTTACGTTCACCTCTGCCGTATCCCCGTAGGCTTGGTTAATCAATGAGCCATTGGGACACGCTGTCAACGGCCCGCTTCCATCGTTCGACCCCGAACAGATGTTTCCGTCAAACGTAAGGATATTCCCAAAGGCCGTCCCGGCCAGCAGCCCCGCCAATACCAGGCTTCTCATAGTTCCTCCGCTAACAAGTTTTAGTGCGCGTGTAAGGCACTCGGCAAGCTTAGCCTTGGCCGATACCAAAGCTCTGCTGAAACCTTCTGAAAGGTTCTGAATGTAAATTCAACTCGCTGATATAGCGTGACGTAAGCCGCTTTCCCCACACTTACTGTAGATGCGGGAACAAGGGCAGGAGCCGGGCTTCCAACTGGGATCGGAGTTCCAACTCTACCCAGCTCGCCGTTCCATCCTCCGAGGCGGCGAACCCGTCCCCCTGCCTTCCCGCGCCTTCGATGTCCTGCTGCTCCTCATCGAGCAGCGCCACCGTCCCCTAAGCAAAGAGGAAATCCTCAGCCGGGTCTGGGGCGACATCTCCGTCAGCCAGAACAACCTCAACCAGGCCATCACCGCCCTCCGCAAAGCCCTTGGGGACACCCGCCAGTCCAGCCAGTACATCGCCACCATCCCCAACGTCGGCTACCAACTGGTCGCCTCCGCAACGCCCTTAGTGGAAGAAGCCCCGGCTGCTCGCCGCCATATCCCACGCTTTGCCTGGGGGATTGCTGCCATCGCCGCCCTGATCATCCTCACTGCCACCCAATGGCATCGCTCCCAGCCCCTCCCCACCGTCCCCCCATTCACCAATCTCCAGCAAGACGACGACTTCGCCTGGCTCGCCCACAGCCTCTCGCAGCAGGCCCAGGCGCAACTGGCCGGTTCCAGCAACGTCATCTCCGGAGCCTATTTCCTCCCATCACAAGGTCAGCTCAGCATCAAGATTACTGCCAAGGGCAGTACCCGCGAAGCCACCGGTCCTTTACACAGTTTTACAGCCCTTCTCAGTGACACCCTCCGCAGCCTGCCCGGCTCCCCGGCATTGGCCCCAGCCATGGACCTCTACGCCCAAGGCCTTGACGCCTGGCGCCAATCCCATCTCGAAACGGCCATCCCTCTCCTTCGCCAGTCCGCCGCCGCCGGCCCTCGCAATCCGCTCATCCTCTCCGCCTTGGCAGCCTTGATCGATGAAACCGGCCACTTCGCCGAATCCCGGCTGCTCAACCAGCAGGCCTTCGCACTCCGCGCAAACCTTCCGCCCTCCGGCAAACTCCTCATCGAGGCCCGCCACCACACGAGCCGTGGGGAATGGCAGCCCGCCATCGACCGGTTCACACAGCTTTGGAACACCCAGCCCAACCACTTCGAAACCGCGTTCGAGCTTGCCACTGTTCAATTCAGAGCCCGCCTTACCAGCGATGCCCAGTCCACCCTCGATACCCTCTCCAAATTCAACGATTCCGCCGCTCGCAACCCGCGCTTCCTCCTCCTCTCCGCCCGCATCCAAGGCCAATTCGCCAACATGGAGCAAACCCGCCAACTCGCCTCTGCCGCCGCCGCCGAAGCCCGCCGGCAGAAAGCCGCTCTGGTGGAGGGCCGCGCCATTCTGCTCGCCTCCGGAGCCACCCAGAACCTGGGACGCCTTCCCGACGCCCAACGTCTCCGCCAGCAGGCCAAAGCGATCTGTGAGCCCCTCCACGATATCGTCTGTCTCGCCTCCATCCACCGCATCGACGGCAATGTCGCTCTTTCCCACGACCGCGTGAAGGAAGCTGTCCAAAGCTACGGGAAAGCGCTCGAACTGGCCCGCCTCGCCGGCAATCCCCGCGAGTATTCCATCGTCATTGGCGGCCTAGGCCAGGCCCTCCTCCGCGATGGCCAGTTCCGCCAGGCGGAAGCTGTCTTTCGCAGCGCCCTGAAACTCGACCTGGTTTCCCTCGGCGTCAACCCCGAGGGCTTCTACGCACCCCTCGCCGAAAGCCTCCTCGCCCAAGGCCGCTATCAGGAAGCCGGCGACCTCGGCGCCAAAGTCGCAAGCTTCGGCGAATCCTCCTCCGACAAGGAAACCGCCGCCCGCGGCTACCTGACCCAGGCTCTCGCCCGGCAAAGCGATCCCTCCGCCGCCCCTCTGTTCGAAAAAGCAATCCAGTTACTTGAAGCGGTGAAAAACCCTGAGTTATCGAAGTCGGCCCTGCTCCACTACGCCCACTACCTCACCACCCGCCATTCCTTCGACCGCGCCGGAAGCGTGATCGCGCAAGCAGAAACCATCCCATCGCCACTGCACCAGCCGCTGCTTCGCGACGTAAGGCAGGAGTTGCAGCGCCTCACCTCCCCCGTTACCCGGTGATATCTTTGGTGAGTGATACAGTCATCCCATTCCACCCTCGTCATTTTCATCGCCTGGTCACTGACCCTGCTGCTCTGCATGAGCAAGATCTACAAACGGGCGGGTTACTCCAGCCAGGTCGTGATTCTGCTCACCATCCTCACCGCACTTCCGGTAGTGAACACACTTGCCCTGCTTTGGGTCGCCTTTACCCCTTGGCCCCGTGACGAGGACTCAGCTTCGTCCTGACCAGGATCCATACCTTCGTCCACACAGACAACGAAATGCGCCTGCCTAACACCTCGTATCCACTAGCGCGAATCTTCAGAAACAAACCATGGTAGATCTCGATGATCGCCCGCAGCATCCCCCGGCCAGCCGGATCCACCATCGCAATCAGGGGCATTGCTTCCTGATACAAAGCCTCGGCTCGCGCCCCCTCAAACGCCAGTAACTCCCGCAGCCGCTCCGATACAGCCTTTGCCCCAAGCTCCTCATCCCTTACTCCAAACCGCCGCAGGTCCTCCACTGGCAGATACACCCGGCCATTCTCAAAGTCTTCCTTCACATCGCGCAGGATATTCGTCAACTGAAACGCCACACCGCACTTCTCCGCCAAGGGCAGCGCCTGCGGACCCTCAAACCCAAGAATATGCACCACGGTCAATCCCACCACGCTCGCCACGCGATAGCAGTACTGCTCCAACTCCGCATAAGTCTCCACCGGCTGAAAGTCGATGTCGCTCTCCACGCCATCGATCATGTGGTGAAAGTACTCGTGCGGAATCCGATACCGTTCCACCGCGTCATAAAGTGCCGGCCACAGCGGATGCTCGTCGTAGTTCCCACCCAGCGCCGCCACCGTCCGCGCCCGCCAGTCGCGAAACTGCGCCGCCGTCTTCTCCCCCGGCTCATCGCTCAGATCGTCGCAGATCCGCATGAACGCATACACCGCGCACATCGCATTGCGCCGCGCCCGGTCCAGCAACAGAAAGCTGTAATAGAAATTCTTCGCCCGCGTGCGAGCCACCTTCTCGCACCAGGCATAGGAAGCGGCAGGTTCCGTGTTCATGCCGCCCGTCGAAACGTCACGCCCACCAGCGTCCGCAAAAGCAATCCCACCCGTTCCGCCTTCGATATCACGGGCCGCTGCGCCAGTACGTTGTAATCGAGCGCCTCTATCTTCTCGAGCACCTTCATCCCGCCCCGGCTGAACAGTTCAATGTCGATTGCCAACCGCCGGTCCAACATACGGGGCAGCGCCAGTCCCTCCACAAACAGCCGCCGCGCCTCCTCCACTATCTCTCGCATCACTTCCCGGAACCCGGGCGTGAACCGCAAGGCCCACAAATCAGCTTCCGTATACCCATGCTTCCGCATCACGCTCAGTGGAATGTAGACGCGATCCTTCTTCATGTCCACCGTCACATCCTGCCAGAAGTTCGCCAATTGCAGCGCCGTACACGTCGCATCCGACAGCCGCTGCCGCTCGGCATCGCGGTAGCCGCACAGATACAGCACCAGCCGCCCCACCGGATTCGCCGAATAGCGGCAATAGGCGTAAACATCGTCCCATGTCTCATAACGAGTCACGGTCTGGTCTTGAATGAACGCCCGAATCAGATCCGCAAACGGCTCGCGCGGCAGCGAGTGTCTTTTCACGCTCTCCTGCAACGCCACGAACACCGGATGCTGCGCACGCCCCGCATACATGCCATCCAGTTCCCCGCTCCACCAATCGAGCAGCCGCAGACTCTCCAGCGGATCCCCAATCTCATCCCCCAAATCGTCCGACCAGCGGCAAAACGCATAGACATTGAAAAAATCCTGATGCAGCCGCTTCGGCAACAGGATGCTCACCACATGGAAGTTTTCGTAATGCGAGGTCGCCAGCCACGCCGTATAAGCCTGCGCCTCTGCCGGCGTCCAGCTCCATTCGCGTGCCTTTGGATGAAAAACAAAATCGCGGGGAGAGAGAAACCTCTCGTTGTGCGTCTCCCCTGCCATGCCGGTTAAGGAATAATCGCCGTCTTCAGGTGGCCGTTGTGGCTCATCAGGTGGCGCATCACTTCCAGCAGGTTGGTCAACGGCTCTTCGCTGTTGACGAAGTCGCGTGCCGAAACATCCCCCCGGCTCACGGCGTCCAACGCCTTCCGGATGTAGGCCGGTGTGTGATGGAAGCTCGCCTTGCAGGTGATTTCCGAATAGTGCAGCGTGCTCGTATCGAGCGCCACCGCGCTGTCGTTCGGGCAGCCGCCGAAGAAGTTCACCACTCCCCCGCGACGCACTAACCGCGCAGCCAGTTGCCAAGTCTCCGGAGTCCCAACCGCTTCAATGGCGACATCCACGCCGCGCCCGCCAGTCATATCCTTCACGATCGCGGCATGATCCACCGCGTCGGCCGTGCACAACAGCTCCGATGCGCCCATCCGTGCCGCCCGGTCCAGTTGCGTCTTGCGCCGCCCCAATGCGATCACCTTTGCCCCATACACCTTCGCCAGTCGCACGAACATCAGCCCGATCGGCCCCAGTCCGATCACAGCCACCGTGCCCACGCCCCGCATGTCGCATTCTTCCAATCCACGGATGACACAGGCCAGTGGCTCCACCAGCGCCGCATCCTGATAGTTGATATGGTCCGGCAGTTCGTACAGGTTCTTCTGGACAATCCGCGCCGGAATCCGGATGTACTGCGCGTAGGCGCCGTTGTTGAATAGCAGGTCCTCGCACAGATTCTCTTTGTCGCGTACGCAGTAAAAACACTTCCCGCAAGGCGCCGAATTCGCAGCCACCACGCGCATCCCTGTCCGGAATCCGGTGACGTTCTCGCCCACCGCTACTACATCTCCTGCCAGTTCGTGCCCGAACAGGGCCGGGGGGACGATCATGCGGGCGTGGTAGCCACGCTTGAAGACCTTCACGTCCGTACCGCACGTCAGCGCAGCGCGCACTCGCACCAATACGTCGTCCGGGCCTATCTCGGGAACGGCAACCGGCTCGACGGTAAGCTTCTCCTTACCGTAGAGCACCGCCGCCATCATCTGTGTATTCACTTTGTAGTCCTCTGGGGCTGAACAATAATTTTCAACGATTTGTCATCCGGATGCAAAGCCAGGCCTATCCCACTCTGGATCTCCTCAAGCGGCAGGCGGTGGCTGATCAGTCTCTCCACCGGCAAATCACCGCTAAACACGAGGCGGGCCGATTCAGCCTGCAAATCCACATCGGCGCTATACGCGCCAAACAGGGTCCTCTCGCCGACACAGATGTCGGCGCCGGAGACTTCGATTCTTTCTTTATGAGAGGTTTGAGCGAACAATAAGATTCTGCTTCCGGGCCGGGAAGCACGTACCGCCTGTTCAACGATACCGGGAGCGGATGCACAGACGAAAACAACATCTGCGCCACGGCCACCGGTTTGTTGCGCGGCTTCTTGTGAAAGATCCACTTTTAGCGGATGATACGACGCTTCGGACCCAAACTGCAATGATAGCGCGCGGCGGCTCTCCATCGCATCCGTGGTGATCGTCCGCACACCCTTATGCTTCAGCAACATCGTGAAGATCAATCCGATCGGCCCCTGGCCCAATACCAGCGCCAGTTCTCCCGCCTTGGGAGCCGCCGTCTCCACCGCTTTCAAACACGTGTTCACAGGCTCCACGAAGCATGCCTGATCGAAAGACACACCATCGGGAATCTTTTCCACCCCATCGCGCACGATCCAATCCATCACCCGCACATACTGCGAGAATCCACCGCCCGCAGGCTCAAACCCGGCCGTCACACCCACTTTCTTGTACACCGCGCATTGCGCGTACAGCCGCCGCTCGCAATAAAAACACTGCTTGCACGGGATGTGATGGAACACAATCACCCGGTCTCCCGGCACGTACTTCGTCACCCCTGCCCCCACCTTCGCCACCACTCCCGCCGTTTCGTGTCCATACACGCGCGGCGGCGGCAGCAGGTTGTGCTCCACTTTCTTCAAATCCGTGTGGCAGATCCCGCAACTCTCCACGGCAATCAGAATCTCACCCGGACCCACCTCCGGCGTCGGAATGTGCTCCACGGCAATGGCGCTGTCTCCGCGGTACACCGCGGCTCGCATCGTGGCGGAAGGCGCCTGGTTAGAAACGGCAGTCGGCAAGGAATACTCCCAAACTCTCAGTGGCTATCTGGCAGTTGCGCTGCAAGCGTCGCAGCGCCTGTATCCGCGAAAAGGGACGGCGCATCGCTGCCAGCGCAATCGCCGTGCGGCGAAACTCGCCATCCTCCTTCCGGTAAGCATTAAAATCAATCGGCATCTCTTCCCCGGCGGTGTCGCTCACCACCCGGATGCAGTAAAACGGCGTCCTGGATTCCTCGGCATAGGCCGCCACGGCTGCCGCCTCCATCTCTACGGCAATCGCGCCCCCGGCGCCCAGCCGCTGTTTTTCTTCCACGGTGACGGCAACACGATCCTGGCTTACCACCGGGCCCGTCATCGCCGGCGTCGGCCCAACAGGCAAAGATGCGGCGAAACGGCGGCTATCCGTGCGCACTTCCGTCGCAGCAGCAATATCGCCCACCCGCAACGCTGGGTTCGTTCCTCCACAAAATCCCGTGCTCACGATCGCATCGAACCGGCCCTCGGCCCTGCATGCGGCCGCCCGCGCCGGCCCAACGCCGTTTGCCAGCAGCACCAGTGTCAAATTCTGTAAAGTCGCTTCCGCCGCAAAACGAACCCGATGCTCCGCCCGGCGCGATTCCCTCGCGCGGCGCAGCAGTCCATCGAATTCCATCTTGTCCGCGGCAATCATAAGTACTCGTGCCACTAACAATACCCGTTCTGTCCAAACCAGCGAATCGCCTTCTCCAGCGCCTGCTCCACCGGAACCGTTCGAAATCCTAACTCCCTTTGCGCTTTATCGCAACTGACCCACATTTTCTTCCGCGCCATGCGCACGCCTTCCAGCGGTGCCCGCGGCTCCTTCCCGGTCACCTGCGCCGCGGCCGTCGAACAGACGCCTGCCAGGTACGCCACCGGATATGGTATACGCACCTTCGGCGCCGGCTTCCCGCTCAACATGGCCAGCCGCTCCAGGATCTGCCGCAGCGTCAAATTCTGCCCGCCCAGGATATACCGCTCGCCCGGCTTGCCCCGTTCGGCCGCCAGCAGATGCCCGCGTGCCGTATCGGAAGCGTCCACCAGGTTCAGTCCAGTATCCACGTAGGCCGGCATGTTCCCTTTGAGAAAATCGACAATGATCTTCCCCGTCGGCGTCGGCTTCACGTCGTGATCGCCCACCGGAGCCGTCGGGTTCACTATGTATACGGGGAAACCTGACCCGGCGTATTCCAAAGCTACCTGTTCGGCAAGAAATTTCGAACGTTTATAGTGCCCGGTCATATCGGCGAGGCTCACAGGTGTCTCCTCATTACCGATGCCGCCCGCCGGAATCCCGATGCAGCCAACGGTGCTCGTGTACACGAATCGTCCCACTCCCGCCCGCCGCGCCGCTTCCAGCATGTTCCGCGTCCCATCGACATTGGACCGGTACAATTCGCCCGAGTCTTTCGCCCAAAGCCGGTAGTCTGCCGCAACGTGGTACACCGCGTCGCATCCGGCCACGGCCCGTTCCAGCGAGCCCGGGTCGCGCAAATCGCCGCTGGCCACTTCCACATCCAGTTCGCGGACACTACTGGAAGGACGCACCAGCGCCCTGACCCGTTCGCCACTTTCCACCAGATGTTTGGCCACATGCCACCCAAGAAATCCCGTCGCGCCCGTTACCAGAACCGGTTTCATTCGCCTGCTATCGCAGCATCCAACTCAGCAGCTTGAACCCGTCCGACACCTTTGAGTTGATCCCAAAGGCCGCCGAAGGCTCAAAGCCGCAGTGCATCATGCAATGCTCGCAGCGCGGATCGCTCCCCGGCCCATAGTTCTCCCACGGAGTCTTCGTCATGAAATCGGTGAACGTCTCGTGGTGCGCATCCGTGATCAGGTAGCAGGGGCCTTTCCAGCCCTTCGTGTTGTACGTCGGGTTGCCCCAGGCCGTGCACGGCAGTTCGCGCTTGCCCTGCAGAAAATCCATGTACACCGGGGAAGTCTGCAGCGGGTATTCCTTCGACAGCCGCTCAATCTCTTTGAACTTCCCGTACACGTCCTCGCGCGTCATGAAGATTTCGCGGTCGTTCACCGCCGAGTATCCATACGCCGGAGCAATCGTGTGCCCATCCACCTTGAACTGCCGCAGGTACTGAAAGAGTTCTTCGATCTCTTTCATGTCCGTTTCCTTGTACACCGTGGTGTTGGTCACCACTTTGAACCCGGCTGCCTTCGCCGCCTGAATTCCCGCGATGGCTTCCTGGAACACGCCTTTGCGCTCCACGGCTAAATCGTGATTGGCTTCCATCCCGTCCAGGTGCACGTTGAAGAAAAAGTGATCGTGCGGTGTGAAGTCCTTCAGCCGCTTCACCAGGAACATGCCGTTCGTGCAAAGGTAGCAGCTCAGCCCGCGCGACATAATCCCGTTCACCAGTGGCCCAATCTCCGGATACAACAGCGGCTCGCCGCCGCAGATGGATACCATCGGAGCGCCGCACTCATCCACCGCCTTCAAACATTGCTCCAGCGAAAGCTTCTGCGTGATCGTCGACTCGTACTCGCGAATCCGTCCGCACCCCGTGCACGTCAGATTGCACGTGTGCAGCGGCTCCAGCATCAACACCAGCGGAAAGCGCTTGTTGATCATCGGATGCGGCTCGCGATCCTTCGCCGTGTTCACCGTGTAGATGATCTTGAACGGATTGGAGGCGTCGTCGCCCACACTCTTGTTTACCTGCCACTCCGGCCGCGGGCTCATCTTATTCTTCATGATGTACGTGGCCAGATTGGCGGTCATCGACAGCGGAAATCTCATGCGGGAAACCTCGTTATGCTCCCTTTCCGTTTACAAACGCGGCCAGCGCCAGCGTCGGGAAGGAATTGCGATACAGATGATAGGAAAGATAAAACACGCCTGGAAAACCCGTGCCCGTGGCCAGATCCTCGTCCCACGTCCCATCGGCCTTCTGCGTGTCGATCAGATATTCAATGCCCTTGCGCACACTCTCGCTGTTCGTATCGCCGCTGGCGATCAAACCCAGCACAGCCCACGCGGTCTGCGACGGCGTGCTGTGCGCCGGAACATACGTGTGCACATCGTAGCTCTCACAGCTTTCGCCCCATCCGCCATCGGCATTCTGAATGGCGCGCAGCCATTCGCCGGCCCGCAGAATGTGCGCCTCGCGATTGTTCTCGCCCGCCGCGCGCAATCCGCGCAACGCCAGAAACGTTCCGTAAATGTAATCCACGCCCCAGCGCCCGTACCAGCTTCCATCGGCTTCCTGCGTTCGCCGCAAATACTCGGCCCCGCGTTGGATCGCCGCGTGCGTCGCCGGCACGCCTTGCGCTACCAGCCCTTCCATCACCCGTCCCGTGATGTCCGGACACGTCGGATCGAGCATCGCATTGTGGTCCGCGAACGGCACATCGGCCAGAAACTGCCAGTTGTTGTCCACGTCGAACGCCGCCCAGCCACCGTCCTTCGACTGCATCGCCAGCAGCCAGTTCACCGCCCGGTCGATCACCTTCTGCTGTTCCGGAATGCTGCTCGCCCGCGCATGCCGCAACGCCAGCAACACCATCGCCGAGTCGTCGATATCCGGATAAAACTCGTTGGCGAATTCAAAATACCAGCCGGAAGGCTCCACGTTCGGCCGCTTGATGCACCAATCGCCCTTCTTCCGGACTTCCTTCGTCAGTAGCCAGTCCGCCGTCACGCGCAGCGAATCCGGCGGCGCCATCCCCGTCTCGCCCACCGAAAACGCCGCAATCGCCGTATCCCAAACCGGAGAGAAGCACGGTTGGAAGAAAAATTCCTCGCCCTGATTCACCATCAGGCTGTCAAACTGCTTCTGCGCCTCCAGGTGATCGGGATGATTGCGCGGCACCCCCATCACGTCCAGTGCCATGATCAGGTACATCATCGGAGGATAGATCGCCGCCAGGCCACCGGAATCCTTCGTATGCTCCAAAGACCAGTCCAGCGCCATCCGCAGCGACTTTTTCCGCAGGCTCTTCGATCCGTACCGCTCCCACAACTTCAGTACCCGGTCTACCGCGTAAAAGAACTTCTTACCGGAAAAAAAGCTCTTCGCCCGGTCGAATCCAAAACTCACTCCCGGCGCATGAATCTCATTCAGGTGGAATCCGTCCGGCACCGGCTTCATCGGATTCGCCGCATGCACAATCGACAGCGGAATCACAATCGCCCGTGTCCACGACGACATCTCATACAGGAACTTGCCCAACAGCATCAGCTCCGGTGGAATCGTCGGCACATGCTCACGCGGATACAGTCCGAACAGGCTCAGATTGATCTTGACGTAGCTGTTGGCGTGCTGCAGTCCGCCCAGCGCTAAAATCCGGTCGCGCAGCCGTTGCATGCGCGCATCTTCCGCCGCTATTCCTGCCACCTTCAACGAGAAGTATGCTTTCACGCTGGCACTGATTTCACTCGGCCCCTGAGGGTAGATATTGAACCCGCCGTCGGGGAGTTGCCTCGCCAGAATCGATGCCACGGCCTTGTCCACCAACGCACGCGTCGGCGGATTCCAGCTCTTCCCTTCCGGCGGGTACATCCACAGTTGCAGCAGAATGTAGTCGGACTCGAGCGTTGTATCGGCAGTCAGATCCGCCCACCAGTACCCATCCCGGTGACGCAGACGCAATAGCGCATCAACGGCCTTGCGGGCCGCCTGCGCGCTTTGTGCCAACAACTCGTCGGCGACTTGCAGGCTTGGACTCATAGGGAAATTGTCGTCAGGCGCGCTGCATGGGGCGCCAATTCTCCAGGCAGTGAGAATCGCACGTCTTCCTCTTTGATTTCGACCGGCTCATACCGGTGGAAGCCGTGATCACGAATCAGCGAATCAATCAGTTCCTGTACGAGGTTCTCCGGCGCCGATGCGCCAGCCGTCACAGCAACCGTATGCACACCCTGCACCCACTTTGCGTTCACTTCACCGGCATCATCAATCAGGTAGGAAGGAACACCCGAGTTGCGGCATACTTCCACCAGCCGCCGTGAATTCGAGCTGTTTTGAGATCCCACCACCAGCAGTACTTCGCACAGCGGAGCCACCGCCTTCACCGCCAATTGCCGGTTCTCCGTCGCGTAGCAGATATCCTGCGCTGGAGGCGCTTCAATGTTCGGAAATCGTTGCTGCAGCCTTGCAATCACACCTCTGGTTTCATCCAGGCTCAGTGTCGTTTGCGTCAGGTAGCAGATCTTCGACGAATCCATGATGTCCAGACGGTCGACGTCTTCTTCGGTCTCCACTAAGTGAGTGGATTCCGGAGCCTCGCCCAAAGTTCCGACAACCTCATCGTGATCTTTGTGCCCGATGAGAATGATCGTGTACCCGCGCTTGGCAAATCGCACTGCTTCCAGGTGCACCTTCGTCACCAACGGACAGGTGGCGTCGATGACCTTCAGATTGCGTGCTTTCGCCTCCGTCCGCACGGCCGGAGAAACCCCGTGTGCACTGAAGATCACCCGTCCCCCGGACGGCACCTCGTTCAGCTCTTCCACGAAGATGGCGCCGGCCGCACGCAGATCTTCAACCACGTGCCGGTTGTGTACGATTTCTTTGCGCACGTATATCGGCGCACCATGTATTTCCAGCGCGATTTTTACTACATCGATTGCCCGTACAACACCCGCGCAGAAGCCACGAGGGGTAAGTAGGAGTATCTTGCGCTCCCTGCACCCCTCGTCAATCCCAGAACTTGAGTGCATATTACTCGTCTATTATAGCAACCCAACCGTTACTGGCCGCGACTACTGAGCCGAGAGCGTGAGCGACCGGTTTCGCAATTACTCAGAACGTAACGCCGCCATCGGATCCATCCGCGACGCCCGCCGCGCCGGCAAGTATCCAGCCAGAATCGCCGCCCCAGCCAAAATGCACACCATTGCAGCAAACGTCAACGGATCGCCGGGAGTCACCTGATACAACAAACCCGCGATCACCCTTCCCAGCACAAACGCCGCGGCCATCCCGATCCCAAGCCCGGCACCGGCCAGTCGCAACGTCTGCACCAGTACCTCCCGCCGCACATCGCCCGCCGATGCTCCCAGGGCCATCCGGATCCCAATCTCCTGCCGCCGCTGGTTCACCGAATACGAAACCACCGCATAAATCCCCAGTCCTGCCAGCACCAGCGCGAATCCCGCAAACCCCGCCAGCAACAGCAACAGGAACTTCCGTGGCGACACCGCCCGGTCCACCAATCCTTGAATCGTCCGGTACTCTGCCGCCCCCAGCGTCGCGTCGATCGGCGTCAGAGCCCCGCGCACCGCCGCCGCCAGATCCGCCGCCGAGCGCGAACCCCGCACCACCAGCGTCGCTGAAGACCAATCGTTCGTCTGCCGCACCGGTAGATAAAATTCAAACCCGGAATCCTTATCCAACGCCAGATGCCGTACGTTTCGCACCACTCCGATCACACGCCGCTCCGGCCGGTCCGTTCGCATGATCTTCCCCACCGCGTCCTCACCCGGCCACATTTTCTTCGCGATCTCTTCATTCACCACAATCACCTTGTCACTGGCCGCCGTATCCGCCGGCGTAAAGTCGCGCCCCGCAACCAGCGGAACGCCCATCGCCGCGAAATACCCGTCGCTCACCACACGCACAAACCCCAGCGGGTAATCCTCAGGCCGGAACACTCTCCCCTTCGGAGCGAATCCCCACGTCCGTCCGCCAGCCAGCGGCAGGGCATCCGTCAAACCGGCGGCAACAACGCCCGGCGCATTCCGCACGCGCATCAGCGCCTCGTCAAAATACCCGTTGCGCTTCTCCAATGTGTCATAGCTCCGGTTCGGATCAATTCGGATCGACACCGCGGCCTGCGGTTGAAACCCCAAATCCACGTCCAGCAGCCGCGTAAAACTGCGCAACAGCAATCCCGCCGCCGCCAGCAGCATGCAGGCAAACGCCACCTCCGATACCACCAGCGCCCGCCGGATCCAGGTGCTCCCGGAGCCTTCGGTCGAACCGCGCGTGGCTTCCTTCAGCGCGTTATGCAAAGCCGGAGACGCCAGCCGCCACGCCGGAGCCAGTCCGAACGCGATCCCCGTCCCTGTCGCCACCAGCAGCGCAAATGCCAACGCCGCTCCGTCCATCCGCACTTCATTGAGCAATGGAATACTCAACGAATCAATCCGTGTCAGTGCATGCGTCGCCAACACGGCCAGCACGATTCCCAGCACTGCCGCGCCGAGGGAAAGCACCAGACTCTCCGTCAGCAGTTGCCGCAGAATGCGCCCTCGGCCTGCTCCCAACGCCGCCCGGATGGCGATCTCCTTCGTCCGCCCCGCCGACCGCGCCAGCAGCAGGTTCGACAGGTTCGCGCACACAATCAGCATCACCACGCCGATAGCAAAGGAAAGCACCATCATCGGGAAGCGCACCGGCCCGCTCACGCGTTCGCTCAGCGCTTGCAGCGTCGGCTCCAATTGGTTCCGGTTCGGATTCGCCGCACGAATCTGCTTCGAGACAACGTCCGCTTCCGCCTGCGCCTGTGCCACACTCACCCCCGGACGCAGCCGCCCCACCACCGCGAGCGTGTTCCCTTGCCGGTCCGTTTGCGGCGTCAATGGAAAGGGAACAAAAATGTCCGTCTGGCTCCCTGGAGCAAACACCGTCGCAAAATCAAACGACGGCGGCAGCACGCCCACCACCGTCACCGGTTGATTGTTCAACGTGAGCGCGCGTCCCACAATCCCTCGATCCGAGGCAAACCGCCGCGCCCAGAATCCATGGCTCAGCAATGCCACCCGAGGCCCGTTGTCCAGGCATTCCTGCCGCGTGAAATGGCGTCCCAGCATCGGCTGCACACCCAGCAGCGGAAAGAAATTCTCCGTCACCGGCACGCGTGTCAGCCGCTCCGGCTCTCCCACCCCGGTCATCTTGCTGTCGCCCACGCCGTAAAAGGCAAAATAGCCCGAAATATCTTCAAAAGACTGGCTTTGCGCCCGGAATTCCAGCAGATTGTTCACTTGTGCCGTAGCTGCGGAAAGCCCTTCCCCCTTGCCCGCCACAATCCACACCAGCCGTCCCGGCTCACGGAACGGCAACGGCCGCAGCAACAGCGCATTCACAATATTGAAAACCGTCGACGACGCACCAATCCCCAGCGCCACGGTCAGCACCGCAAACGTGGTGAACCCCGCATCGCGCCGCAATGTCCGTAACGCCTGCCGCGTGTCCTGCATCAGCGTCTCCAACCACGGCAATCCCCGCGCCTCGCGTTGCAGCTCCCGCGTCTGCTCCGCTCCGCCAAGCCGCACCAGCGCCAATCGCCGTGCCTCTTCCGCCGTATGACCCTGACGCATCAACTCCGCCGCCGCCATCTCCACATGCGACTGCAACTCCTCTTGAAAATCCGTGTCCTGCCCTCGACCGCCCGCCAGTGTGCGCAGCTTCGCCAACAATTCCCGAATCGTCATTTCCCCTCCTCCGCCTTCAACGCCAGCATCCGCCCCATCACATCGGCCAGTTGCCGCCAGTGCTCGGCATCAGCCGCTAATTGCTTCACCCCGCGCTTGGTGAGCGAGTAATACTTCGCTTTGCGATTATTGTCCGAAGTGCCCCACGAAGCCGAAATCCATCCCCGCTGCTGCAGCCGCACCAGCGACGCGTAAATCGTCCCTTGATTCAGCAACACCTGGTTCCCACTGGTCTGCTCAATGCGCCGCGCAATCCCATACCCGTGCAGCGGCCCCATCGCCGATAGCGTCTGCAACACCATCACATCCAACGTGCCCTGCAACAAATCGAGTTTCTTCGGAATCATAGCCGCCCTCCTGTGGTCCTACCACAGAAGTATGCCATAGCTCCTGTGGCAATGCCACAGAACAAAGGTTAATTCTTTCCCGCTGTAGATCAGCGCACTTCTCGCGGGTCTTCTTAAGTACCAGGCATGCTGTTTCGCATCATTCTTCTCTGCGCGCTCTCCACATCCTCCGCCGCCCAATCCCTCAGCGTGGGAGCTGTCGCTGGAACAAACCTCACCGACGACGTCCGCGCCGGCGCCAGCCCTATCGAAACCGTTCCACCCGGAGAGCGCCGCCCCATCCTCGGCATCTCCTTCAACCTGCGAATCATCCCCAGCGTCGAGTTCGAATTTCAGGCTCTGCATCGGGAAGTCAAACTCAGCGGCACAATAGCCGCATTCCGCCCCTACACCCGGACCCTCACTACATGGCAGTACCCACTGCTGGCCAAATACACGCTTCCCGGCCGTTCTGTGAAGCCTTTCCTCACTGGTGGACCTTCGTTCCGCCCCGCCGGAAACGGTACAGGCCTGTCCCACACCGGCATCACCGCTGGCGGCGGCATCGCCATCCACACGCCTGCCGGCTTCCGCATTTCCCCCACGCTGCGCTACACACGCTGGTCCTACCGGCCGATTGGTTACACCATCGGCGCTCCGCTGCTCAATCAACTCGAGCTGCTCGTCACCTTCGACCGGCCGTCCGCCGCGCGCCGCGCCGGAGTCTTCGGTCAACCCGTTTCCCTCGGCCTGCTCGCCGGAATCGGGCTTGGCGACGACTTCATCCCCGGCATCTTTCCGAATCAAATTCCCGAAAGCAACAGCGGCCTCTTCGGCGTGCTGGCCGAAGTCTCATTGCCGCGCAGGCTCTCCATCGTAGGAAACGCGATTTATCGCCCCCTGCACGGCACCACGCCAGAGGGCAGCCGCCGTGTCCGATTCGCGCACCTCACCTGGGAATTCCCGACGCTACTCAAGCACCGCCTTGCCACGCGTTCCCGTGTCACACCATTCCTCGAAGGAGGCCCATCCTTCCGGGCGGAAGGCAATCTCAATCTCCGTCCCGTTTCCCACTACGGCGCCGCCGCCGGAGCCGGCCTCGAATTCCGTTTGCGCCTCGTGAAACTAGCCCCGACAGCCCGCTACACGCGCTGGGCAGGCACCCCATCACCAGCCGTCTCGCACACCGCCGCCAATCAATTCCACCTGCTCGTGGCAATCGCGTTCTAACTCCGTCCGCTCGTTCGCACCGCGTCCAACTTCGCCCGCAGCCGGCGCACTACTTCCGGATTCTCCGCATACACATTTTTCGTCTCCGCCCGATCCGTGCGCAGATTGTACAATTGCCCAGCCGGCTCTCCTTCCACCGTCCGAGGCACCGAAAACCCGCCCGATCCACGCTCTTCAATCAGCTTCCAATCCCCCATCCGGATCGCAAACTTCCCCTGCAAGGTGTGATGCACCACGTGATCCCGCACCTCCTTCTGTGCCCCCGTAAACACCGGCATCAAGCTGAAGCTATCCTCCCCGGCATCCGCAGGCACCCGCAGCCCCACCGCCTCCGCGCACGTCGCAAAAAAATCAGTAAGGCACAGCGTCGCCTCCGACACTCCACTCGCCTTGATCTTTCCCGGCCACCGCGCCAGAAACGGCACCCGATGCCCGCCTTCCCAAGCATCCGCCTTCGTCCCGCGCATCCACGCATTCGACTGATGCCCGTAATCTTTGTTGTATGCCCCGCGCGGCGTAATCTTCCCGCCCTGCACATCATCCCGTTCCACAAAATTCCACCAGTGCCACAACCCGCCGTTGTCGCTCGAAAAGCACACCAGCGTATTTCCCGCCACGCCTGCCTGATCCAACGCCCCCAGAATCGCCCCCATGCAATCATCCATCTCCACCACGAAATCGCCGTACTTCCCGGCCCCGCTCTTCCCCGCATACGAAGCATTCGGAACCACTGGCAGATGCGGAGCCGAGAACGGCACATATAAAAAGAACGGCTTCGCCGCGTTCCGTTCCACAAACGAAACCGCCCGCTTCGTGATCTCCGGCATCACATCCTCCAACCGGAATCCCTCCGACGCCACGCCCTCCGGCTAATTCAAAAACAAATCCATGCCGCGAGGCATCTTCGTCACCGGCATCTTCGCCGGCCGGTCGTTCTCCAGAAAACAATACGGAGGCATATCGAGCGAAGCCGAAATCCCGAAGTATTCATCGAACCCCGCCGCATTCACTCCATCCGTCGCCGGCTTCGAAAAATCGACATCATCGCCCGGCCGGAACCCGCCCGAAGCCCGAAACGGCATCGCCGATCCATCCTTCCGAGTCCATGTCATCCCCAGATGCCATTTCCCAAAGCAACCCGTGGCATAGCCGCGCTGTTTCAGCATTGAAGCCACGGTCATCCGCCCCTTCTCGATCAGCGGTGGATCAAAACCATCCTGCACTCCGCTCTTCAATCGCGACCGCCAGCAATAGCGCCCCGTCAACAACCCATACCGTGTCGGAGTGCATACCGACGACGGCGTATGCGCATCCGTAAATCGCAACCCCTGCGCCGCCATCCGGTCCAGGTGCGGAGTCTTAATCTTCGACTGCGGGTTGTAACAACTCAAATCTCCCCAACCCAGATCATCCGCTAGCACAAACACGATGTTTGGTGGACGTTGCGCCGCGGCCATCGCCGCCGTTGCCAGAAATTGCCGTCGCAGCATAGAGGCATCCTATCAATCCACCGGCGACCTGTAGGAAATCCGCCGCCCACGGAGTCTTAGCAACAGAAATGTTGTTCACCCTGTTCTTGTTCACGACTCTTCTCACCGCCGCCGATCCCCAATTCGGAACCAGCACGGTCACCATCGGTGCCGGCACGGCAATCCCCGGCAGCGGCTATCGTGCCTTCCGCTTCCAAACCGGAGCCGCCTTCGCCGTGGAATACGAATTCCGTCTCCACAAATTCTTCGCCGCCACCATCGGCATGGAAAACGACGTCCACACCGCGAAAAACTTCGGCCGCGAGCCGCAACGCGACAGCCGCGAGCGCATCACCCGATTCCCCTTCGGCCTCCGCGCCATTCTCCCTATCAACGCCGGGCGTGTCGAGCTCTTCGCGGGCACCGGCGGCGCACCCTACACCTCCAGCGATTACGAACTCAGCAACAGCTTCCTCAAGAACTCCGTCCTCTGGCACGTCAACGGAGGCCTCCGTGTCGCCCTCGATTCCAAACACCGCTTCTTCCTCGGCCCAACCGTCCGCCACTATCGCGACGTCGGCCGCCCCACGGAGCAGTGGACTTCGCTCACCGCCGAGTTCGGCTTCCGCTTCTAACCTTGCGCGCGCCCGTAACAGGTCTCACCGAGCACCGTGCATCCCATTCACCACCACGGTCACCGGCACCCCGGCCGCCGCCCGGTCTTCCACCACCATCAGCAACCGCTGTCCATCCCCAGTCACCGCGTAGTGAAAACTCGAGTGCCAACCAAAACCGAACCGCAGCGTGCTCCGGAACAACATCACCGGCGTCCCGGCGCGCATCGTCTCATCACCCGGCAGAGCAACCGCCATCAACTCGCCGCCATGCCCGACATAAAACAACTCCTTGCCATCGCGCCGCCACCGCGGCTCCACGCCCCCGTTCACCGATACCTTCACCCGCTTCTCTCCCAATTTCCCGCCCGGCATCAGCCGCCGCACGTAAATTTCAGGAGCCCCGGTCTCATCGGAAGCATACGCCAGGAATCTCCCGTCCGCCGACAATTGCCCTTGTGATTCGTGAAACGGCCCCTGCAATAACGGATATTCCCGCCGCGTTTCCACATCGTACAACCACAGGTTTTCGTTATCCCCGTCCAGCCGTGCGTACACAATCGACTTCCCGTCGCTCGACCAGTCATACGGATTCCGCTGTCCTTCCTGCCCGCCCACCGGCCGCAACTCTTGCTCCGCGCCAGCCCCTTCCACCGCTTTCAAAAACGCGTTCCCCGGCGGCCGGTCGGAAGCAAACACCACTTGGCTTCCATCCGGTGACAGCACCGGCATTGATTCCCACGCCGGATGCCGCGTGATCCGGTTCGCGGATCCTTTCCCCAAATCGAACGTCCAAATGTCCCCTGTCCCCACTTCCGGATCCTCGCGCGCCCCAGCCACTATCCGCCCATCCTGCGACAAGTGAAGCTGCCACACCCCTTCGCTCCGCGCCACCTCCCCCAACTCCTTCCCTTCCCGGTTGAACCACCGCAAGCGGGACCCCGGCGCGCCTTGGCCCACATACGCCAGAATCCCTCCATTGGCCGAAGCCGAAAACATCCCCAGCCGCAAGGGCGCATCTTGCTGAACCGGCTTGGCAACCACGCGCGGCTCACCCGTCAATTGCCCTCCCTTTGCGTCGAATCCCTGCGCCATCAGCGCGCCACTCACCATGTAAAGCAGTTGCCCCGAACCATCCGCCCACCTCACGTAAACCGCATTCGAATCCGATCGCACCAGCACTTTCCCCGCCGCGTTTGGTCCAATCCTCGAAAAACGAATCGTCCGGTTTTCCGGCATCGGACTATGCGCCATGTAGAGAAACCCATCCCCATCCGGCAGGAACACCGGCCACCGGTGCGAATTCTCCTGCCCCGCTTCCAGCTTCGTCACCGCCTCCGGCTTGCCCCCCGCTGCCGCAACCACTTCGAGAACCCCAGCCGGCTTCGGCGCAAACAGAATACGCCCGTCCCGGCTCCACGTTCCGCCACGGCCCATCGGAGCGTCCGCCACCACAGTTACCGGCCCGCCCCCCACTCGCGCCACCTTCAATTTCCCCTGCGCGAAGAAGCCAAGACAGCAGCTATCCGGAGCCCAAAACGCGAACGCCGCGTTCTCCGTTCCTGCCAGTTCCTGCTCTGTTCCGGTGCTCAACTCCCGCACCCGTATCCTTCCACTCGAAGAATCCTCTCTGCCCGTGCCAATCAGCGCCAGCCGCCCGCCATCCGGCGATACCGCAAGATACACTCCGCCCCTTTGTGGAATCTCAAATCGCACCGGCCCCGCAAATCCCTCTCCGGACCCTGCCGGCCGCCTCAGCCCAACTCCGAGAAGTGCCACCACAACACCCGCCACGAAACACAAAGCCGCCACCCGAAGCTTCCCGCCACCAGCCGCCACCGGAGCCGCCTCCACCACCGGCCGATCCGTTTCGATCTCCCCCACAAACCGGTACCCCTGCCGCGGAACCGTCAGAATGTACGGCTTCCCATCGGTCTCCCCCAACGCCTTCCGCAACACAAAAACCGCCTGCGTCAGGTTGCCCTCTTCCACGAAGCTATCCGCCCACACCGCCTCCAGAATTTCTTCCTTTGATACCGTCACCCCAGCCTTCCCCAGCAACACCGCCAGCACATCGAACGCTTTCCCCGGCAGCGCAATCGTCTCATCACCACGCGACAACACCCGCCGCCGCAGGTCCGCCTGAAACGGACCAAAGCAATAGATGTCCTTTGTTTCCTTCACTTGATAACCGCCATTGAGAACACTTGAGAAGAATTAAGCAATTCCAACCCCGCGCCCAAAGACCTTTTTCCTATCCAGGATACATGCTCGCCAGGAATGCACCTATTCCTGCACTTGCTTCTCACCGCCGCCGCCTCGGGCCCTCAAATCGACGTCTGGCTCCCGCCCCGCAACGAGGGCCCTCTACACCAGGCTCTATGGCACGCCAAACGGATCGTCACCGAAGCCTATGCCGGCATCGGAATCAAAGTCACCTGGCGCTCCGGCCCTGCACCGGCCGGGTGCTTCAAGTCCCCTTTCCGCCGCCAGGTCGTGCTCCAATTCCGCCCCGATGCCACTACCCGGCACAACGACGCCCTCGCCTTCGCCCTTCCCCATGCAACCGAAGGCCCGTGCGTGTTGCTCCTCACCGGCCGTATCCTCCGCACCGTGACGCCGAACCCCACCACCGGCGGAGCCCTCCTCGGCCACGTCCTCGCCCACGAAATCGGCCACGTCCTCCAAGGCATCGATCGCCACTCCCCATCCGGCCTCATGCAGGAACACTGGAGCATCCAGGAGATCAAAAATATGGCCGCGAAGCCTCTGCGCTTTACCGACTATGACAAAGACTTGATCCTCGACGCCTTCACTCCACCTCATCCCCCCGCACGGGAGCATTCCCCTTACCGGCCTTCTTCAAAATCCGTTTTGCCCGCGCCACATTCCCCCGCTCACTCCTCTCCCGAAAGTAGTCCTCTGTCCGCAGCGTCGCCAGTTTCTCCGCCACTGCGACATTGATGAATTGATTCAATGCAACGCCTTCCCGCTCCGCCGTCCGCCGCGCCTCCGCCAACAACGACTCCTGTAGCCGCAATGCAACATTACTCTTTCTCATACCGTCCTCGAACCTCCTGCCAAGCCTCGCCCGGCGTCATGGCAACAATGCCAAATTCACTCGCCTCCGCAGCCAGGTGCCTTACATTAAAGGTCACCAGCCTGTCCGCTCTCCCATTGACTGCAGTTTCCAACACCATCTCATCGGCGGGATCCTTCAGCCGGGGACGCCACAAAAACCGCAATCGAACCCGCACTGCGACACGCGCCACAGCGTCCAGAATCTCATTCACTTCCGGAACCGTCAGACCGCTTGCCATCAAATGCTCATCTCGGGTCATGACTGCTTCGTACTCAACCATCAACGGAACGGAGACAGCCAGCTCAATAGACTCCTCCAACGCAGCCAGTAGCAGTTGTCGAGATGCGCCGCGCTCGCTGCGCAACGCCGCCACCATTACGTCGGTATCAAACACGAACCGCAACAATCATAATATCACATGCGATATCACATACTACGGCAGCGCGAACGCCACATACGTCCCCCCCGACGCCGCCCCCGACTTCCCACCCCCAGCCCCAATCACCACATACTGCTTCCCCTTCACCTGATACATCGCCGGAGTCGCATTCCCCGACGCCGGCAGCACCGTCTCCCACAGCAGCTTCCCCGTCAATTTGTCGAACGCCCGGAATTTCTTATCCAGATTCGTCGCCCCAATAAAGAACAACCCGCCCGCGGTCACAATGCCACCGCCATAATTTTCGCTCCCCGTATCCTTCCGCTCCAGCGACGGATGCTCCCCAAACGGAATCCGCCACGCGAACTTCCCCCCATCCAGATCAATCGCCGTCAACGTCCCCCACGGCGGCTTCACGGCCGGATACCCATCCGGATCGAGAAACTTGTTGTAACCATCGATGGTGTACTTCAAATCCGTCGGCCCTTTCGGAGCCTCCGCCACCCGCGCCTCCGTATCTTCCTGCTTCAGCAAATACCGAGCCAGCGCCGATATCCCGCTATCCCCAATCGCCGCAAACCCCGGCATCCGGCCCGTCCCTTTGCGAATCACCTCTTCCACCTGCGCCTGCGTGAACTTCTTCTCCAATCCCTCCAACGACGGAAACTGCGGCGGACTCCCCTTCTTGTTCTCCCCATGGCAACTCGCGCATCGGCTCACATACAACCTTTGCGACGTCATCACCCCGCGCGAGGCCCGTGCCGGTACCAACCGCAAGATCCACGGCATTTCATTCGCATTGACATAGAAATATCCCGTCTCCGGATCAAACGCCTGTCCGCCCCATTCCGCCCCGCCATCAAACCCCGGAAACACAATCGACCCCTCGAAGCTCGGCGGCGTGAACGGCCCATCATTCCGCACCGCCTTCCATCGCTCCAGCACAATCCGGTGCGCTTCCGGAGTCCTGTCCGTCACCAGATCCTCGCTGAACATCTGTCGCGCAAACGCCGGCGGAGCCAGCGGCAACACCTGTGTCGCCGACAGCAGTTCCCCATCCGCGGGCGATGCCGGCACCTTCCGCGTCTCCAACGGAAACAGCGATTGCCCCGTCTCCCGCTCAAACACAAACACATGCCCAGACTTCGTCGCCTGCGCCACGGCATCGATCAACTTCCCGTCCCGCCGCACTGTCACCAACACCGGAGCCGTCGGAAAATCCCGGTCCCACACATCGTGCTTCACCGCCTGAAAATGCCACACGCGCTCCCCCGTATCGGCCCGCAAACAAAGCAGCGTATTGGCAAACAGATTATCCCCATGCCGGTCCGATCCATAAAAATCGAACGCCGCCGACCCCGTCGGCACAAACACCAGCCCACGCTTGTAATCCACCACCATCCCTGCCCAATTATTCGCTCCGCCCGTGTGCTGCCACGTATCCTTCGGCCACGTCTCATAGCCGAACTCACCGGGCCGTGGAATCGTATGGAACGACCACCGGATCTTCCCCGTCCGCACATCGAAAGCCCGTATATCGCCCGGTCCCGACGGATGTCCCTCGCCAGTCAACGTGGGCACAATCAGCATGTCCTTATACACCGGGCCAGGAGTCGTCGAACTCATCGGAAACCGGTCCACCGCGCGGCCCAGCCCTTCCCGCAAATCCACCCGCCCCTGCTTGCCAAACCCATCGTCTAACTGCCCCGTCTTCGCATTCAACGAATACAGATACACGCCCGCCGACCCGAAGATGCGAGCCTGTTTCCCATCCGTCCAATACGACAACCCGCGGCTCCGCCGTCCATTCTGCTGCTTGCCCTCCCACGGATCAAACGACCACAGCAATTTTCCCGTCGCCGCATCCAGCGCAATCACCCGCAACTTCGGCGAGGTAGCGTACAAAACACCATCAACAACAATCGGCTGGCACTGCATTTCGGAACCCTGAAACGCATCGCCCGTGTCATAACTCCAGGCGACTTTGAGCTGCCCCACATTCCCGCGATGAATCTGCTTCAGGGAAGAATAGTGAATATTCTCCTTCGATCCCCCAAACCGGTCCCAAGTATCGTACCCGCCGGGAGCCACCCGTTTCTGCCCCCAAACCGCCGCCGTCAGAAGAAAGACAAAAAGAAAAGAGCGCATGGTGAAGCACACATTGTACACTCCTAGCCCATTCGGAAATCGGCGTTCATCCTGTTCATCGGCGGCCCAAAATGGAAATGTCTCACCCTGGATCGTAATGCCTAATCCCGCCTCAACATAGCTGCGCAGCGTGGGGATCGAAGGGCACTAAGCTGCTCAATCCGAAACACCTTCCTGACCGACATGCAGTTTCTCGGACATGCACTTTTGCGTCGACCGGTGAGCGCTGCGGAGCTCGCGCAAAGACAGTTCTTCGGCAGTGAGAGTCGCGGCCCTCGCCTCCACTTTCTTGCGGCGCTGCGGGCCTAACTCGTTCAACTTTTCATCAAAGCTCTTGCTCATTGCCTACTTCCTTTCTTTCTGGTTGACGCCCGCTTTATCGCCCGCAATCAGCAGAATGGCCGCTCGCTGGGGATCGAAGGCAAACGCAACGCGCCACACGCCACCAGCCGCATTGAAGCGTAGTTCCTTCATGTTGGCGCAGTCTGAGTCCTTCAGCGTATCCACATACGGGCATGGGCGAGAAGCTCATTCGCAACGACGGCAGGAAGTGCATCGAACTCCGGCTCGAACTCGTAGCATATGCTGTCAATGACATTGCCGGTCATGTTGCTTCGCCATTGCAACACGGGACGCCGGCTCAACAGGCGCGACCTTCCTCGTAACTCGGGGTCGCTGCCGGCCTCCTCATTCTCTCGAACATCAGCATTCCCTATGTGTTCGAATCCTATGCGCCTTCCCTTGCTCGGGCGAGAAACCAACGTGGGACATGGGTGGAACCACACATCCCCCGACAATCCCAAAGCGGCTCCATCAAACGCCCAATCGCAAAGTTCGATCTTGGCGATCTTTTCGGCCCCTATCAAGCTCCACATCCGCGAACGTCAGCACCCCCAAGCCAAACCACACCGCCAGCCGTGCCTCATTCCATTCGGCCTTCTTTGCGGACTCTGCAGCTTGGCGGCTTTGCGAGAAAGCAGCTTTGCGAGAGCCCCCCATCAACCCTGTGCCAAACTACACATTCCCCCATAAATCAAAAGTGGCTTTTCCCCCAAATCCCACCCCCATCCACACCACTCAAACAACTTACAAAACGGCAACCAACGTGCATGCACCCTCCATCAGGAGGCAACTACAATGCGCATGATTGCGTGTTTTGCCGCGCTATTATTAACTATCCCCCTCGCCGGGCAGGAAAAGAAAGTTCAAGTTAAACAGGTCCCGCCCAGCGTCACCAATCCCACTTCCGGCGCCGATATGTTCAAAGCCTACTGTGCGTCCTGCCACGGCTTGAAGGCCAAGGGCGATGGCCCCGCTGTCCCGGCCCTCAAAATGAAGCCGCCAGACCTCACTATGCTCGCTAAGGCCAACGGCGGCCAGTTCCCCGCCATGAAGGTCTACAACAGCATTGAAGGCGATTCCATGATGCCCGCCCACGGCTCCAATGACATGCCCGTTTGGGGCGATGTCTTCCGTAGCATGAGCCGCGACGAAGGCACCCGCCGCATGCGGCTCCATAATCTCACCAAGTTCCTCGAAGGTCTGCAGGTCAAGTAGTAGCTGTCTCGTTCGCTCCTGATCCTCACACCGGTGCTGGGCCCGTTCGCGCGGGCCCACCCAGTGTCTCCCTGCCAAGCACTCGCCGTTTCACCACCTCCACCAGCAATAAATACGCCGCCGTCATCCCGAGGAGAATCACAAAGAAAAACCCCGGCAACGGCTCAAATCCCATCCATTTCCCCGCCACCGTGAACGGCGTCACCAACGCCACGGCAATCACCCCCAGCGTCGTCGCCGCAAGCGGTACGCTCGGCCTGCTCTTCCACGGATTCCGCGTCGTTCGGATCACGAACAACACCAGCGTCTGCGTCGCCAGCGACTCCACAAACCACCCCGTATGAAACAGCGCCTCACCCGCCTGAAACACCCGCAGCAACACAAAGAACGTCAGAAAATCAAACACCGAACTCACCGGCCCTACATACAACATGAACCGCCGGATCAGTCCGATGTCCCAATGCCGCGGCCGCCGTACCCACTCCGCATCCACGTTGTCACTCGGAATCGTCAACTGTGCCAGATCATACAGAAAATTGTTCAACAGAATCTGCGACGGCAGCATCGGCAGAAACGGCAGCAGCAGCGATGCCCCCGCCATGCTGAACATGTTCCCGAAGTTCGAGCTCGTGCTCATCAACAGGTACTTCATCACGTTCCCGAATGCCTTCCGCCCGGCGAGGATCCCCGCATGCAACACCCGTAACCCCGGATCCAGCAGAATAATCCCCGCCGCGTCCCGAGCCACATCCGTCGCCGTCGACACCGATATCCCCACATCCGCCGCCCGCAGCGACGGAGCGTCATTGATCCCATCCCCCAGAAAACCCACCACCCTCCCCCGCGCCCGCAACACATGAATAATCCGGTTCTTCTGCGCCGGAGTGAGCCGCGCAAACGCCGTATGATGCTCCACCGTGTGCGCCAGCGCCGGATCCGTCATCCCTTCCAACTCCGGCCCCGTCAACACCCGCCGCGCACGCAGCCCCACGGCTTCGCACACATGCCGGGTCACCAATTCGTTGTCCCCCGTCAACACCCGCACGCGAATCCCATCGCGATGCAGCGCAGCAATCGCCTCCCGCGCCTCCGGATGCGGTGGATCGGCAAACGCCAGCAACCCCACCAACGTCAAATCCCGCTCCGCCTCATGCCCCACCGGCGCGCCGGACTCCATCTTCCGCACCGCCACGGCCAGCACCCGGTATCCCTCCCCACTCAACGCCCGGAATCGTTCCACAAAGCCCGCCCGCGCCGCCTCGTCCAACGCCACCACAGCCCCATCCCGTTCATACGAAGCCGCACACCCCAGCACACTCTCTGGAGCACCTTTCGTAATCAACAGCGCCGCCCCATCCCACTCCACCATCACCGACAATCGCCGCCGCTCAAAATCAAACGGCACCTCATCCAACTTCCGCACGCCCTTCAACTCCGCCGCACCCGACTCCAGAATCGCCGTATCCAGCGGACTCCGTATCCCCGTCTCCAGCGCGCTGTTCACCGCTGCCAACTCCCGCACCCGCTCACAATCCCGCCCATCCACATCCAAACTCCGCTCCAGCCGCATCACTCCCGTCGTCAACGTCCCCGTCTTATCGCTGCATAAGATATCAATGCTCCCCAGATTCTGGATCGATGCCAGTTGCTTCACAATCACCCGCTGCCGCGCCAGTGCCGCCGCCCCCTGCGCCAGCGTCACCGACACAATCATCGGCAGAAACTCCGGAGTCAGCCCCACCGCCAGCGCCACTGCGAACAACAGCGATTCAAACGGATCGCGCCGCAAACTCAAATTGACCACGATCACAAACAGCACCAGCACGAACACCGTGCGTAGAATCAAATTCCCAAACCGCGCCAGCCCCTTCTCAAACTCCGTCTCCACCGGACCCGCCGATAAACTCCCCGCAATGCCCCCAAACGCCGTGCCAGTCCCTGTGGCAATCACCTCCGCCACCGCAGTCCCGCTCACCACCGAACTTCCCAGAAACACATAATTCGGGCTGTCCGGCGACACCACTCGCGCTGCGTCCACCGCCTTTTCCGCCGGCATCGATTCCCCAGTCAACGCCCCTTGCAACACATGCAAATCCACCGCCTGCATCAACAGCGCATCCGCCGGAACCAGGTCCCCCGCGCTCAATCGCACCACATCGCCCACCACCACTTCCCGCCGCGGCACCTCCGTCCAGGCCCCATCCCTCCGCACCGTCGCCTGCAGCGAAACCTGCGCCTGCAACCGCGCCAACTCCTGGTGCGAACGATACGTCTGGCGGAAATTGATCGCGCCCCCCAACACCACCACCGTGACAATGATCGCCGCATCGGCAATCTGTCCCAGCACTCCGCTGATCACACCCGCCACAATCAGCACCAGCGCCAGCGGGTTCATCACCAGCGGCAGCAGTTCACTCCACACACTCACCCGCCGCGCCGCCACCGGCTCATTGAACCCAAACTCACGCAGCCGCCGCGAGGCCTCGGCCGAACTTAACCCAGCCGGCGTCTCCGCAACTGGCGCATGCGCGTTCAAGAAGGCTTACGAATACACCATAGCGCTTTATGTGTTCGCAGAAAAATTTCCCCACCGGAAATCACGACACTCGAATTCGAAGGCTCATCCAACACATTCGTTCCCATCGCTTCAAAGCTCCCCGGCTGCGCCCGGAACACCACCGTATTCCCGCTCTTATTCATCACGTACACATGATCCCCGTGCAGCACGGGCGATCCCCACACTCCGTTATCCTCGCCAGCCCGCGGCAGGCGCGCACTCCACATCGCCTCCCCATTCGACAACTTCACGCACTGCGCAATCCCGCCGATATCCACCCAATACAAATGCCCGTCCTTCACCACTCCGCTTCCGATAAAACCCTTGTTCTTCGGCCAATGCCACACCCGGTGCGATGCCGTCACATCCCCCGCGCCACCTGTTTTCACCGCCATTGCCGCGCCGCCAAATCCGCTCGCCGCCACAATCATGCCCTCTGCCACCACCGGCGAAGGATAAATCAAATCGCTCAACCCTTCACTGCTCCACAGCACCTTCCCCGTCGCCAATTCATACGCCACCAGTTTCCGCGGCAGCGTCACAAGCAGCTCATCCCCATGAACCACCGGAGTGCTCCACGATCCGTACATATCCTCCGGCGACCACTGATTGAACTTCGCCCCCGCCCCCTTCGGCACATCCACTTGCCACACCGTCTTGCCCGTCTTCCGGTCCAGCGCGACCACAAAACTCCGCTCTCCCGGCCCAAAGTTCAAGAACACAAAATTCCGATGCAGCACGGGAGAACTGCCATAGCCCCACGTGTGCTTCTGAATCCCCAGGTCCCGGGTCCACCGCGTCTTCCCTGTCTTCGCATCAAACGCGTGCACACCCGCCGATCCGAACCACGCCACCACCACATCGCCATCCGTCACCGGCGACGCCGATCCGAACGGATTCGTTGGATGCGTCGGCTCAGCGCCGTACGGTACCGCCGCCGACCACCGCACCATTCCCGTTCCCCGCTCGAACGCCAGTAACAGCCGTTTCCCGATGGCCTTCTCCGCCTGCGTCACGTAAACGGTGTCACCCCAAACCACCGGAGTCGAATTGCCGGGCTCGGGCAAAGTCACCCGCCATTTCACGTTTTCTGTCTTTCCCCACTGGAGAGGCACAGCCGCCTCGCGCGATATCCCGCTCGCATCCGTACCACGCCATCCCGGCCAATTCTCCGCCAACAGCGCAACACCAAACAGCAACCCCGCCAGTACCCTCGGATTCATACCGCAAAGCGTACCACGCCCCAACCGTCAGACGTGATGCCGCTTCAGAACCAGCGAGGCCCCAATCAACACCACTCCCACCAAAAACAGCGTCCCAGGCTCCGGTATGGTATGGTCCACCACCCACCCCCCGATCTCCTCATTCGCCAGCGACATGTACCCGCTCACATACACCGTGCCCGTCAGCATTGGAGTCGTTCGCGGCAGATTCCCAAATGATGAGATTCCCAAAATCTGGTTCCCCAACAACGCAGGCCCGCCCGAATCCCCCGCATGCGGCAGCCCTTCATTCGCCAAGCCCTCACCAAATATCATCGTCATGTACAACGGCAAATCCGGCAGCGGAACCAGACTCAGGCTCCCCAACACCCCGTCAGGAGTATTCTGCGCATGCCGCCGTGTCCCGTTCGACAATTGCCCCACCGTCGGATTCCCACCGCGCCCATAGCCCACCACATCCAGCACCGAACTGAACGTCACCCCGGAATAGTCCGTCTTCAACCCGTAAATCTCCGCGTCCAACGGCGCCAGCGCCGCCAGCGTGAGAATCCCGATGTCATATTCCTGCAAAGAATCCAGCGGCGCGGGCCGGTTCTGAAACAGCGGATGCAGCAACGTACTGCTCACCCCCACCGTCGACGCTCCGGAGGCCGTCTCGAACGTCACCGACCAATCCGTCCCCCCCGCAATGCAATGCCCCGCCGTCAATACCTGCGACGCACTGATCAAGGCTCCGCTGCAGACGGCGCTGCCGCTATTGATCAAAATCTTCACCACACCCGTAAACTCTGAATTCCCAGTGATATAACCAGCGCTGTTGGTGTCATTAATGACAATTGCCGGAAGCGGTAGGCTCGCCCCCAACAACAGCACCCCGCCAAACCACGAAACAATCCTCCGGATACGCATATGTGTTCCAGAGTACGAGCACAATCCGAATCGATCCAGAGCCCAATGGTACTAGCCAAGTACCGGAATCTAGGACCAACGGTGTAACCTACTCACCATGAACATCGCGGTCCTCAACACCGGTGGCACCATCAGTTGCATCGGCAATCCGCTCCACCCCATGACCGCCGGCCACTTCGCCCAAGCCTGCCAGTCCATCATCGACCCGATCGTCCGCCAGACTTACCCCACCATCAACCTCACCTACATCACGGACCTCAGCTTCCCCGAGTCACAATCCGGTACCCTCGACAGCACCAACCTCCAACCCACCGACTGGTGCCTCATCGCCGCCTATATTCTCCGTCACTACGCCGCCTACGACGGATGGGTCGTCCTCCATGGCACCGACACCATGGATTTCACCGGCGCCGCCCTTCCTTTCCTGCTTTCCTGCTTCGATGAAAACGGCATCCCCACGGCCGCCCTCAGCAAGCCCGTTGTCATCACAGGGTCACAGGTCCCCATGTTCTATCAGGACCCCGCCAGCCAATCCCTGACCCTCAACTTCGACACCGACGCCTTCCAGAACTTCTGCGGAGCCATCACCGCCGCCCAAACCGGTATCCCCGAAGTTTGCGTCTACTTCCACGGCAAGCTGTATCGCGGCAATCGTATCCTCAAGACCAACGCCACCGAGTTTGACGCCTTTTCCTCGCCGAACTACCCAGCCCTCGGCGAGTCCGGCATCGAGTTCGCCCTCTCCCCCCGCAACCTTCTCCCACCGCCCATCAGCTTTGACGTCAGTCTCGACAACTCCGCGGCCCTCACCGCCGTCACCCTCCAACTCTCCTCCATCCAGGCGGCCATCAATCAGTTCCCCGTCATCAAATTCGCCGCATTTCCCGCCGCGTACAACGCCGCGGCCTCCACCGCCGTGCTCGCCGGCCTCATCCGCGCCTCGCTCTCCACCGGCGCGCGAGGCATCATCCTCGAATCCTACGGCGAAGGCAACTTCCCTTCCGGCAACCCCGACAACCCATCCCAAGGCGCCATCTTCCAGGCCCTCAATGAAGCCAACCAGGCCGGAATCATCATCGTCGCCTGCACCCAAGTCATCCGCGGCATCGTCAATGACGGCGCTTACGCCGCCGGAGCCTGGCTCCAACACATCGGCGCCCTCAACCCCGCCGACATGACCCCAATGGCGGCCTTCGCCAAGCTCATGATCCTTCTCGCCGCCCAATCGCACCACAGCTGGTCCGCCGATACGGTCAGGCATCTCCTCCAACTCAACCTGCTCGGCGAACGCATCAGCACCTGCCGCATGGACAGCCGCACCAACTCAGTGCTTCTGGCCGGCCAATCCCTCTCCACCCACGACGGCAGCGCCACGCTCCTCAACCACCCCACAGCCGGCCCCATCCTCACTACCAGCACCGGCGTCAATCTCTGGCGGGCCCTCGCCAATCCTCCTCAATCCGCCCTGCCCGGCCGTCTCATCATGCAACATGACGGCAACCTCGTCTTCTACGGCCGCGACAACGTCCCCCTCTGGTCTACCCAAACCGCCGCCCCGCAAGGAGCACCCTCCATCCTCCAATTAAAGGGCTCCGCCACAAACCAATCCCTAACCCTGGAACTCTACAACTATCGAACTCGGCGGATAACCACCAGACTTTTTTCCTATCGGTGTGAATCGGTGTGAATCTGTGGCCGATAAAGAAAAGTCCGAAAGCTCTCGCCTGCTGCTCTTAACAATCCTTTACAACCAAACCGAAACCCAACTGTAATCATAAGACTCATACATCTCGTGAACAGTTTTTGAGGGCTTCGATGGAAATCTCGCGTTACGAACTTAAATATCACATTCCCCCGGACCGTCTCTCCGATATCCGCCGCTACCTCCTGCGCTACTGCGAAGCCGACGTCAACTCGCGCGGCGACTGGTACCCCATTTACAGCCTGTACCTCGATAACGACTCCTACCGCATGTACCGCGACACCGAGGACAGCGCCCCGTTTCGCATGAAACTCCGCGTCCGCGGTTACGCCAACCCCGCAGCCCCGGTCAAACTCGAAGTCAAACACCGCAGCCGCGAGCTCGTCCGCAAAACCTCCGCCGTCGTCTCCGCCTCCGATTGGGCCCGCATCCGCCGCTCCACCGATATCTTCCAAATCCACAAAGCCGGCGAATTCCTCCAATTTACAGAAAGTCTCCGCGCCACCCCCAAAATGCTCGTCTCCTACGAGCGTCTCGCCTTCTCCTCCAAAGTCGACGACTACGTGCGCGTCACCTTCGACCGCCGTATGCGCTGCCAGCCCATGCCTGAGTGGTCCCTCGCCGGCCAGGACACCCGCTGGCGCAACGTCGACGATCCCGCATCCCTCGGCGGAGGCCGCTCCGTCTACCTCATGGAACTGAAATTCGTCGTCGCTCCGCCCGCCTGGCTCCACGACATGGTCAACCACTTCCAACTCCAGCGCCGTGGCTACTCCAAATACGGACGCGCCGTGCGCCGCTGGGTCTTCGAACGCGAATCCGCCTGGGATCTCTGCACCTCCCGGAGAATTGCATGAACCTCCCTATCCCCATCTCCGCCGCCGCCATCGCTGACCTCCGTACCGCCCTTGTCTCGCTCCTCGCGGCCTTCGCCATGTCGCACCTCCTCGCGGTCGTCTACGTCTGGTCCCACCGCGGCCTCTCCTACGCCCAATCCTTCATCCAAACCCTCGTCATGAGCGGCGTCGCCACCGCCATGATGATGCTGGCCATCGGCAACAACATCGTCTGGGGCATCGGCGTCGTCGGCGCTCTCGCCCTCGTCCGCTTCCGCACCAACCTCCGCGACCCCCGCGACATGGTCTTCATCTTCGCCGCCCTCGTCGCCGGGATCGCCTGCGGCACCCGAGCTTACGCCCTCGGCGCGGTCGGCACCATCCTCTTCTCCCTCGTCGCCCTCTACCTTGCCCACGTCCCCTTCGGAGCCCGCAAAACCTTCGACGGCCTCCTCCGCTTCACCATCCCCTGGGAAGGCGCAGGCAACACCACCGCCATCGAAACCCTCCAGCGTCATTGCCGCCAGTTTGTTCTCGCCACCATACGCGAAGTCGGCCAGGGCGAAGCAAGCGAGCACGTCTACCACGTCCGCTTTCGCCGCGACGATTCCCGCCTCAAGCTTGCCCAGGATCTTGCAGCTGTCCCCGGACTCTCCGGGATGGAACTCTTGCTCGAAGATTCGAGGATTGAGGCTTAAAGCCATGCGCACCGTACTCGTCATCACCGTTTGGCTTGGCTCCGCCCTCGCCGCCGTCTGGCTCTCCCGCGAAAACGCAGCCATCGCCGACGCCCAAGCCCAGATCATCGCCGAAGAGTCCAAAATCGCCGCCGTCGAAACGGGACGGCTGGCCGAATTGCATGTCCACCCCGGACAGCACATCGAGGCGGGGCAGCTCCTCGCCCGGCTCGATACCTCCATCCTCGAACGCGAAATCGCCGTCGCCCAGGCCCGCCTCAAACAGTTCGGCGACGAAACCCATGCCTCCACCGCCGCCATGGACTCCGATGGCTACGCTTCCGAACGCACTTTCCAGCGCGACCTTGACGAAATCGCCAACCAGATCGAAACCGCCCGCGCCCAGCAGGCCCGCGAATCGAACGAACTCGCTCACCTCCAGGAAGAGATCGCACGCCAGCTCACCTTCGTCCGCCAAGGCCTCGCCAAAATCGACCGCTCCGACGATCTCGAGATCCGCCGCAAAGCCCTCGCCGCCGCCCTCGCCCAGTGGCCCGCGCGCATTCAGGCCCTCGAACAGCGCCACAAAGAGGCCACCGCACGGCTCGATCAGTGGCGCTCCCAACACCGCACGGCCACCGCCCCTGTCAGCCGCGAAGCCCGCCTTCAACCCATCCGCGATCGCATTACCGAACAGGTGGAAGCACTCCGCGTACTCCGCACCCGCCTCGAAAGCGCCAAACTCACCGCCCCAGCCAGTGGCACTGTTGTCTCCCTCCTCGCCCGCCAGGGCGACGTAGTCCGTGCCGGCGAGCCCTTCCTCATCCTCAGTTGCCCCTCCCGCCGCCTCGTCGTCGCCTACGTCAATGAGCGCGACGGCAACCTCCTCGCTCCCGGAGCACCTGCCCTCCTCCGCCGCCGTACGCCTCTCCGCGAAGAGGTCCGCACCACGGTCACCCGGGTCGCCGACGTCGTCACCCAGGTCCCGCAACGCTTCTGGCTCACCCCGATGCTCGCCATGTGGGGCCGCGAGGTCTACCTCGATGTCCCCGCCAACGTCCGCCTCGACACCGGCGAATCCCTCGACGTCAAATTCCTCGCCGGAGGCGCGCAATGATCTGGTGGCTCCTCGCCGCGCCCGGCCTCCTTGCGCAAAGCGCTCTCACTCTCGAAGAGGCCGTCGCCATGGCCCTCAAGAATCACCCCGACGCCGCTGTCGCCCGCGCCGCGCGCAACGTCGCCGCCGCCCAGACCGGCGCGGCCCAAGCCTTGCCCCAACCCGAATTCCGCGTCAGCTTCAATAACTTCGCCATCGACCCCGAACTCCTCGAAGCTCGCTCCAACCTCGCCATCCGCTGGTCCCCTCCCCGCCCCCGCGAACTCTCCCTCAAGAAGCAAATCGCCCAAACCCGCCAGTCCTCCGTCGAAGCCTCCATTCAAGGCTTCGAAGCCCGCCTCGCCGCCGAAACACGCCACGCCTTCCGCCGTGCCACCCTCGCCGCCGAACGCGTCCGCATCTCCGAACAGGCCCTCGCCCTCCGCGCTCGCGTCCTTGAAGTGGTCAAACGCCAGGTCGCCGCCGGTCTCAAGGAAGCCACCGAAGCCGACCTCGCCGAACTCACCGTCACTGACGCCGAAACCGAACTCCGCCGCCTCCGCAACACCGCCGCCGCCGAATCCCGCGCACTCCACCGCTACATCGGAGCCGCACCCGTCTCCCTCATCCCCGAAGACAACCTCCTCCGCAACCCAGCCCCGGTCACCCACCATTTCGATCCCCAAGCGCGCGCCGAGCTCCAGCAAGCTGCCGCCTCCTGCCGCGAGTCCGACCTCCTCGCCTCCATCGCCCGCAATCAGCGCTACCCCTGGATCAGCTTCACCCAGGTCACCCGCCGCGTCTCCGCCGTCGAAAACCGCGGCCCCTGGAGCTTCCAGTTCGGCGTCGATCTCCCCCTCTTCCGCACCGCCGCCAAAGCCGAACAGAAAATCGCCGTCGCCCAGGCCGCCCGCTGCCGTACCCAGCAGCAAGCCCTCGAATCCCAAATCCGTAACGAAGTCTCCGAAGCGCTCGCCGCCCTCGAAGCCTCGCGCCTCGATCTCATTGAGGTCGACCGCATCCGCTCCGGTGTCGCAACAAAAGCCCTCGAACGCTCCAAACTCGCTCTCGCCTCCGGCCGTGCCGATCAGGTCGAAGTCCTTCTCGCCGAAGCGCGCACCGTCGCCCTCCACGACCGCTGGCTCGAACGGCGCCTCGAATACGCCCGTCTCCAGGCTCAGTACGAACACGCTATCTCACAATCAACAAATTAAACCAATGAAACTCACCATTCTTACTTTGATGCTCACTGCGGCGGCAATGCTGCCGGCACAGGATCAGGCCAAGGAGCACACCCTCTTTGCCCGCGACGAAGTCCACGAACTGCATCTCACCTTCAACCAGTCCGACTGGTATCAGCAGATGCTCACTAACTTCAACACCTACACCGAAGACGCCCCCTACATCGAAGGTTCCTTCCGCTGGCGCGACGTCATATTCGAGAAGGTAGGCGTCCGCATCAAAGGCAATTCCACCGCCCGCGTCAACAGCATCAAGAAGCCCTTCCGCATCAAATTCAACGAGTTCACCAAGGGCCAGAAAATCGATGGCATCGGCTCCATCAACCTCAACAACTCCAACATGGATCCCAGCATGGCTCGCGAAATTCCCTACTTCGAACTCGCCCGCACCGCCGGCCTCAAGGCCCCCCGCATGAACTACGCCGCCCTCTACGTCAACAACGAATTCTACGGCCTCTACCTCCTCGGCGAAGTCATCAACGACGACTTCATCGACCAGCACTTCGTCAAAGACCAACGCAAAGGCTGGCTCTACAAAGGCGACATCGGCAGCACCTTCGAAGACAAAGGCGACGACAAATCCGCCTACAACACCACCTACGAGAAGAAGACCTACGAAGACGAAGACGACTGGTCCGACCTCATCAATCTAATCGCCGTACTCAACCGCACCGCCACCACCGATCTGCCTACCGAAATCGAAAAGGTCCTCGACGTAGACAGCTTCCTCGCCGCCATGGCCCTCGACAACCTCACCGTCAACCTCGACAACTACATCGGCATGTCGCAAAACTACTACATCTACCGCCGTCCCACCGACAACAAATTCGAGTGGCTTGTCTGGGATCCCAGCCTCGCCTTCGGCGCCTTCTCCAATGGCATGTCAACCGGACAACTCAAAACGCTCACCGTCGAATACACCGGCAGCACCACCACAACCACAGCCGGCCCCGGAGGAGGCGGCTTCGGCGGCCCCGCAGGCGGACGTTCCGGCGCACGTCCCCTGCTGACGAAACTCCTCGCCATCCCCGAATTCAAAACCCGCTACCTCACCATCTACCGCCGTCTCGCCACCGAAGTCTACGACGCCGAGGCCTTGATCACACGGTTCAACACCCTCCGCGCTCTCATCCGCCCCTACGTCGAACTCGACCCCAACAAACTGCACACGCTCACCCAGTTCGACAACGCCATGACAGTCGAATCCACCACCACGGCCCAAGGTCCCGGCCAAGGCGGCCCCGGAGGACAGGGAGGAGGCAACGCCCCAGCGGTCGAACCCTTCCTCCGCGAACGCATCGCCTCCGTCAAATCCCAACTCAATTAGGTGTGGACGGGCCTCCGGCCGGTCCAAGTGCAGCCTGGGAAGGCTGCACAACTCTTACTTCGCACTCGCATACCAGGCCGCCAAAGTCTCCAGATTCTGCGCAAACGTGGTAGACCGTATAATCCTGGTCCGCGGCGGCTGCTGCCCTTCAAAAAGGTCGATCGTATCGTTTTCCTTGATCTCAATCGGCTTCCCATTGATCGTCAGCACCATCGGCCGTGCGGCAAACACGGAAATCACCTTATCCGATTTCCCGATGATTCCTTCCTGCGTCCAGGCGCCCCGTGCATCCATCGACTGAATCAGTTTCGCCGCCGAATCGCCAGTGACCGCAGGCCTCCGCTGGCGATCGCTCCAAGGGGATAGTCCGTGCAGCTTCTCAGCGCGCCTGATGGTCGAAGCATCGGCCGCCGCCAGCTTCTGATAGTCCGCCTCGATATCAGAAAGAGCCGCCCCGCTGACCAATACCCCGTAATGCGTAATGACAGAAGAATCGTCGTAACTGATCTGATACCCATCGGGCCGCCCGACCGTGTTCACCCCGCGCGCCCGCAGCATCATCCCTTTGGTGATGTACAAAGGACGGTTGGTCTGCAATTCATAGAAGCGCGCCAGCGTCGGAGTCGTAAGCCCGACCCGTCGCCGAACTTCACTCGGCTTCGCCGGTGGAGGAAGAAGAGATTTCTTCAGATAAGCCATAGCCCGCGGAATCGGCTCCAGGTACTTCCGGTCCCCGGTCTCGCGATACAGAACCATCAGCATCCGCATGATCCCCTGCGATTCGCCTCCGGTCACCGACGGCGGCTCGAACACCCGCGCCCACGCCGGATGCATGTCGAGATCGTATTGCTGCGCCCAGGCCGGCTGCGGATCCGGCATTTGCGCCAGCAGGATGAACTGGCCCCCCTTCTCCGCCGATGCCTTGTAGCGCGGTTCGTGATAGATGCGTGCCGCCTCCAGCATCGTGTCGATCGCATCGGCAATGGAGTTGTCGTTGAACGTGTAGTGACTTTGGTAATTTTCACCAGGCCACTTCCGCGACCATGTGTCCGGATAGCTCGCTTTCTTCACCGGAAATTTCGCAGGGTCAGGAAATTCGCTGAACCGCTGCGGCCAGGCCCCAACCGGGTACTGCGCCTTCACCAGCGAATCGAGGGCGAACAACGCCGCCTCATGAATGGCCTTGTCCGAGAAGTTCAGAGCCTTGTCGATACGCATGATCAGCCGCGTGCACGCCTGGGTCACGTTGTCATCGAGATTCGTCACGGGCTTGCCTTTCGGCTCCGCCGGTGAGCAATTGTTGTCGGCTCGATACGGGAACCGCTTGCGCTCAGCAGGTTCGAATTCCGTATAGTAATCCCAACCCCCAGAGCAGAGTTGCCCCCGCACCAGCATATGGCCCACCGAGCGCGCCGCCTCCAGGAAGAAACGGTCCCCGGTGGCATCGAATGCTTCCAAATACGCCATGCCTACCCGCGGCGTTCCCTCGCGTTGCACTTCCACATGATGGGGCGTCTCGGCGTGCTCACTACGCCCGTAGGAGAGATCGTCCGTATAGGTGAAGTGGTACCCGCCATGCGTGGAAACCTTGTCCTTGTAAAATCCCGCGGCCTTCTTCATGGCGGCAAGCGTCTCTTCGCGGGAGGGGCTTTGGGCGTAAACCAGGGTCGATAAAAGAAACAGAAGGAGGCGTCCCATGCGGCTCACTGTATCACTGTAAGCGGTACCCGTAAACTTTCCGTACCACTCCGCCGATTATGGGGATGGCGATGAAGTGGGACATGCAGTCGAGAATGTGGCCCTGGCTCACGATGCCTTTGGGGCTGCTCACCATTGTGGTCACGCTGTCTCTACTCGACTCCAACCAGCGCCAAACCCTCCTCGTGGTCACCTGCTGCATGCTCGGCGTGGTCCCCGTCGTCCTGTTTCACTCCTACCGTAAGGACTTGCGCCTCCGCGATCAGAGCGAGGTCGCGCTCCGCGAAAGCGAAGAACGACACCGCCGGTTCCTCGAACTGACCCCAACCCCGATTGTGCTCTGCCGCAAGGGGAGGATCTTGAGTGCGAACCGCGCTTGGGATCAACTTCTGGGGATTTCCGCGGAAGGCGAGACACGCGGCCGCAGGCTGGATGATTTCCTCGACCTCTCTTCGCGCGATCAGTTGGATCAGCATTTGAATGATGCCGAGCGATTGCAGCGCCAGACGCTCATCGCCGAAAAGATGCTGGTCAAGGCCGACGGCAAGCGCGTCCACGTGGAGATGACGGTAATCCCCGTTCTCGAAGGTTCGCAGCCAGCGGTGCAGGTGCTGGTCCATGACGTCAGCGCTCGCCGGAAAGCGGAAGAAACCCTGCGCCAGGCCAAAGAGCAGATGCAGGCATCCGAGGCCGCCAAAACGGAGTTCCTCGCCAATGTCAGCCACGAGATCCGCACCCCGATGAACGCCATCATCGGCATGAGCGGGCTCCTCCTCGATACCCGCATGGAAATCGAGCAGCGGCAGTATATGGAGAGCATCCGGACATCCGCCGACCGGCTCTTATCGATGTTCAACGATGTCCTCGACCTGGCCAAAATGGAGGCCGGGCAACTGGAGCTGGAGACCGGCCCGTTTGACCTCGAACAGGCGCTCAGCGGAATGATCGATTGGCTCCAACCCGTGGCCCGCCGCAAAGGGCTCGAAATCTCCCTCATCTATGGCCCCAACGTCACCCGCCGCGTCATTGGCGACTCCGGCCGCATCCGCCAGGTGGCAATGCTTCTCACCGAAAATGCCGTGAAATTCACTGAGCGCGGCCGCGTGTTGATCGCCGTCGAGCAGGAAAGCAAGAACGACGATGCCGCGCTTCTGCGCATCTCCGTGAGCGATACCGGAGTAGGCATCCCCGACCAGCAACTCAAGCAGCTCTTTGAACCCTTCCGCCAAGGCGATGGCTCGGCCACCCGCAAGCATACAGGCATGGGCATTGGTTTGGCGCTCGCCAAGCGCCTGGTCGAGTGCATGAACGGATCCATGGGCGTCGTCAGCAAGTCCGGGTTGGGATCAACCTTCCATTTCAATCTGCCCTTGGGCATTGACCACACTGACCCGGGGGATGCTGCCCCTGCCAGACACATACCGGTAGCGGTGGCCGATGCCGAGATCTTTAAGGGACGCCGCATTCTGCTCGTCGAAGACAATGCCGTCAATCAAAAGCTGGGCGCGGCCATGCTGGAGAAATTTGGCGCACGCGTCGACGTCGCGGCAAATGGCAAAGAAGCCGTGCAGATGGCCGAAAAGCTGCCCTATGACGTCATCTTCATGGATTGCCAAATGCCCGAAATGGATGGCTATGAAGCCACCTCCGAAATCCGCCGCCGCGAAGTGGGCAGAAGACGGACGCCGATCTTCGCCATGACCGCTCACGCCTTCCGTGGCGACAAAGAGCGATGCCTCGCCTCAGGCATGGATGACTACATCCCGAAACCAGTAAACGTCGACGATATCCGGAACCTGCTCTTCGCCATCTCCCTATCCAAGGAGCCATCCAAGGCGCCGCAGGAAGCCTAGCGGGAACGGGTGTCCCCCCGCCCCATGCTAACCTGCCCCTATGCACCGACCGCTCGCCGCGCTCCTCTCCATCTCTCTTCTTCTCACCGCCCAATCCCCTCTCAAGCCCATCGCCGGCTTCACACCATCAGAAGCCCGCGCCCAACTCGACCTCGAATCCAAATTCGACGCAGCCCTCAACCGCCAGAACCTCCAGCAATGGATGAAGCGCATCACAGCGAAACCCCATCACGTCGGCTCCCCCGGCAGCCGCGAAGTCGCTGAATTCATCGCTGCCCAATTCAAATCCTGGGGCTACGACACCCAAATCGAAACCGTCTACCCGCTCTTCCCCACCCCGAAATCCCGCCTCCTCGAAATGGTCTCCCCCACCCGCTACACCGCCAAAATCGAAGAGCCCCCCGTCGAAGGCGACGCGACCAGCACCATCAAGCAGGACAACCTCCCCGTCTACAACGCCTACTCCACCGACGGCGATGTGACCGGTGAACTCGTCTACGTCAACCACGGCCTCCCCGACGACTACGAAAAGCTCCGCCAGATGGGCATCGACGTCAAAGGCAAAATCGTCCTCGCCCGCTACGGCGGCTCATGGCGCGGCATCAAGCCCAAAGTCGCCGCCGAGAACGGAGCCATCGGCTGCCTCATCTTCTCCGATCCCCGTGACGACGGCTACGGCGCAGGCGACGTCTATCCCAAAGGCGGCTATCGCCCCCAATTCAGCGCCCAGCGCGGCAGCGTCATGGACATGCCCGTCTACCCCGGTGACCCGCTCACTCCCTTCAAAGGCGCAACCGACCCCAACCGCCCCCCTGACCCCAAACAAGCCCCCACCGTCACCAAAATCCCCGTCATGCCCATTTCCTACGGCGACGCCGAACCCCTTCTCCGAGCCCTCGGCGGACCCGTCGCCCCTTACCCCTGGCGCGGCGGCCTCCCCCTCACCTACCACGTAGGTCCCGGCCCCGCCAAAGTCCACCTCAAACTCGAATTCAATTGGAAACTCGCCCCCGCCCACAACGTCGTCGCCAAAATGCGCGGCAGCGAAAAGCCCGACGAGTGGGTCCTCCGCGGCAATCACCACGACGCCTGGAACTTCGGCGCCACAGATCCCGTCTCCGGCATGGTCTCCCTCATGGAAGAAGCGCGCGGCATCGCCGAACTCGTCAAAACCGGCTGGCGCCCCAAACGCACCCTCGTCTTCCTCGCCTGGGATGGCGAAGAACCCGCCCTCCTCGGCTCCACCGAATGGGCCGAACAACACGCCGCAGAGCTCAAGCGCCACGCCGTCGCTTACCTCAACACCGACTCCACTTCCCGTGGCTTCGTCTCCATTTCCGGCGCTTCCACCATGGAGCTATTCGCCGCCCAAACCGCTCGCGACGTCACAGATCCCCAGACCCGCGTCTCCGCCATGGAACGCGCCGAAGCCCGCCGCAAAGCCGACGGCCGTCCCCCTGAATACCGCATCGGCCCCCTCGGCTCCGGCTCCGATTACACCGTCTTCCAACACCACCTCGGCATCCCCAGCCTCAACTTCAGCTTCGGCGGCGAAGACGACTACGGCGTCTATCACTCCAATTACGACTCCTACGACCACTTCGTCAAATTCGTCGACCCCGACTTCCAATACACCCTCACCACCGCGCAACTCGGCGGCCGCATGATCCTGCGCCTCGCCTCCGCCACCACGCTCCCTTTCCGCCTCGATCCCCTCGCCCGTTCCATCCGCGCCTGGACCACCGAAGTCGTCAAACTCACCGACGACCTGCGCGAATCGACAAAGAAGCAGAATGAACTCCTCCGCACTGGCGCGCTCAAACTCGCCGCCGATCCCCGCGACACGTTCATTCCCCCGGATCCCAAGCCCGAAGTCCCGCACCTCAACTTTGCCCCGCTGCTCAACGCCGTCTCCAATCTCGAAGCGGTCACCGCCAAAGCAGCAAAGGGCACCGTGTCAAACGATGCCCTTCTCCGCGCCGAACAGTATCTCACCCAGGAGGACGGCCTGCCCCGCCGCCCCTGGTTCCGCCACGTCCTCCACGCCCCCGGCTTCTACACCGGCTACGGCGTCAAAACCCTCCCCGGCGTCCGCGAAGCCATCGAGCAGCGCAACTGGGCCGAAGCCGAAGCCCAAATCCAACGCCTGTCCGAAACACTCAATCGCTACTCCGCATTCATCGAAGCCGCCATTCGATAGCCATCAAATTCGTGTGCAGTCGTGTGAATTAGTGGCCCATAAAGGAACCGCGCATCCGCGAAGCAGCCACCAGCAGCATCCCCACCCCAGCCAGCATCATGCTGCCAGGCTCCGGCGTCGTCGAAATCTCAATATTGTCGAAGAACGCATTCCCCGCCGCATTCGGCGATCCGCTCCACTGCTCAAACGTTACCTTCGACCCGTTGCCCGATTGCAACACCGACGCCGTGTACGTCAGCTCAATGTGGTGCCACTGCCCCACCGCCAGGTTCAGCATGTTCTTCAAATAAGGCCCCCCCGCATTCGAAGTCCCAGCCAGCACATAGCCCAAAAAACTATTCGGCAAATCCACAATCAGAAACCCGCCCGTGTCCGTCCCCACATTCGGCCCCGCAGCAAATCCCAGATAGTCGAATGAAATCCGCACCGTCGGCCCAGTCAGATCCAGCGGCACCGTGAACGCATCCCCGCCCGCACCCAACTGCCGGAACGCCAGCACCTTGTTGTTCGCATTCAGCGGATCGTTCACCACGGTCCCGCTGCCCGGAAGCAGCCACTTGGCCGCCGACAATGACCCTGACTCAAAATCGTCAGTGAACACCGTTCCGGGCAAAGCAGGCACACTCGACATCGCGGCCAGAAACGCCAGTTTCGCCGCCACAGTAGACACACGTGTATTCATGAGAAAAATCCTCCGCTTGGGTATGATTGCGTCGGCTGGTATCTTCAGATCCTGCCATACACTCATACTGGCGTAGCCGGAGTGTAATTTCTCTCATCAAGCCAGCAATTGTTTCACTACTGTCGCTTTCTCCACGCCCGTCAATCTCTGGTCCAACCCCTGGTACTTGTAGGAGAACCGCTCATGATCAATTCCCAACAGATGCAAAAACGTCGCCTGAAAATCGCGGATGTGCACCGGATCTCGCACGATATTGTAGGAAAAATCGTCAGTCTCCCCGTGCACCACGCCGCCCTTGAATCCGCCGCCCGCCATCCACAAACTGAAGCACCGCGGATGATGATCGCGCCCGTAATTCGTCGCCGTCAGCTTGCCCTGCGAATAGATCGTCCGCCCGAACTCGCCGCCCCAAATCACAATCGTGTCATCCAGCATCCCGCGCTGCTTCAAATCCTGCACCAGTGCGTAACATGCCTGATCCACATCCTTACACTGCGCAGGCAGCACATCCGGCAGATTGTTATGCACGTCCCACCCGCGATGATAAATCTGCACGAACCGCACGCCGCGCTCAGCCAACCGCCGCGCCATCAAAGCCGCATTCGTGAACGTCCCGCCTTTGCGTGCTTCCTCCCCATACAACTTGTACGTGCTCTCCGGCTCCTTCGAAAGATCCGTCAATTCCGGCACCGACGTCTGCATCCGGAACGCCATTTCATATTGCTCAATCCGCGCCCGTGTCTCCGGATCGGCCACCTTCTCATACTGCATCTGGTTCAGTTGATTCAATCCATCCAGCATGCGGCGCCGCATCTTCGCATCCACCCCATCCGGATTGTTGATATACAGCACCGGATCGCCGCCCGCGCGCAACGACACGCCCGCATATTGCGCCGACAGAAAACCCGCACTCCACAGCCGCGCCGAGATCGCCTGCACCCCGGCCCGCGGATGCGTATGCTGCGCATTGATCACCACAAACGACGGCAGATCCTCATTCATGCTCCCCAGCCCATACGAGATCCACGACCCGATGCACGGCTTGCCCGCAATCTGATTTCCCGTCTGGATATACGTAATCGCCGGCTCGTGATTGATCGCCTCCGTGTGCATCGTGCGCACAATGGCGATGTCATCGGCCATTTTCGCTTTCCACGGCAGCAGTTCGCTCAGCCACATCCCGCTCTTGCCATGCTGCGCAAACTTGAAGATCGTCGGAGCAATCGGAAACCGGCTCTGCCCCGAAGTCATCGTCGTCAACCGTTGCCCGTTGCGAATCGATTCCGGCAGGTCCTTGTCGTACCACGTCTTCATCTGCGGCTTGTAATCGAACAGATCATGCTGCGGTGGAGCCCCCACCATATGCATGTAGATCACCCGCTTCGCCTTCGGCGCAAAGTGCGGCAACCCGTTTGAATTCGCCCCTTGCAGCAAGCTCGCCAGCGCCGCGCCGCCAATCCCCCGGGCCGCGCGCCCAAAGAACTGCCGCCGCGTTTCCACCATTACCGACTGTGTGACAGGATCCATCATCGCCCTCGCTTACTTGTTCAACGCCTCATCCAGATTCAACACCTGGTTCGCCAGCAGTGTCCATGCCGCGAACTCATCCACCGGCAAACTCCCATCCGGCTTCGATTCGCCCATCCCCGTCAAACGCACCGCCGCCGCTGCCTGTTCATGATAGTGCTTGCGGAAATCCTCCAGCGAAGCCCGTGCAATCTGCCGCTCCCCGGCGTCAAACGGCCGCGCCAGCACATACCCCGTCAGCAGGTCCAACCTCTGGTCAAAGCTCTTCCCCGATTCGCGAATCACGCGCTGCGCCAGGCTCCGCGCCGCTTCCACATACTGCACATCGTTCATCGTCACCAGCGCCTGCAACGGCGTATTCGTGCGCTCGCGCCGCACCGTGCAGTTCTCTCTGGTCGGCGCATTGAATAGCTCCATCGATGCCGGCGGCGCGCTCCGCTTCCAGAACGTGTACATACTGCGCCGGTACAGCGCGTCGCCCTTGTCCTGCTTGTAGAACCGCGTATCGCTGCCCTTCATCGCCACCGTTTCCCAGATGCCCTCCGGTTGATACGGCCGCACACTCGGTCCACCGATTTTCCGCGTCAACAATCCCGATGCCGCCAGCGCCGCGTCCCGCACCATCTCCGCATCCATGCGATACCGGGGCCCGCGCGCGAGCCACCGGTTTTCCGGGTCTTTCTTCAACTTCTCCCGCGTCGCTTGCGCCGACTGCCGGTACGTAGCGGACATCACCATCATCTTGTAGAACGCCTTCACGTCCCATCCCGATTCGCGGAAATGCACCGCCAGGTAATCGAGCAACTCCGGATGCACCGGAGCCTCACCCTGCGATCCGAAATCTTCCGCCGTCTTCACCAGCCCCGTCCCGAACACTTCCTGCCAGAAGCGATTCACCGTCACCCGCGCCATCAGCGGATGCGCCGGATCAATCAGCCATTGCGCCAATCCCAGCCGGTTGCGCGGCAAATCCTTCGCCAGCGGAGGCAGCACCGACGGCACATCGGCAAACACTTCATCGCGCGGCTGATCATACATCCCGCGATACAGCACATGCGCCGACGCCTTGCTATCGGCCTTCTCCTGCATCACGTGCGTAATGGTGCCTCGCCGCCGGATCGCGCGCCGTTCCATTTCCACTTCGTCCAATGCCGCCCGCACCTGCTTGTACTCGGCATCCTTGCGATTCAGATACATCAGCAACAGCGATTGCCGGTCCGGCTCCTCGCCGCGCTTCCATCGTGCCAGCACCTGCACTTCATCCGGCGACAAAGCCTCGTTGTAAATCCGTACTCCAGCCAGCGCCCCGTCCTTGAAGTACCGCCGTCCATCGGAACCCAGCCGCAACGCCATCCGTGCCGGATCGCCGGTCTTCATTTCCTCTTCCGGATCGCGCGCGACACGGCTCGTATCCAGCAGGCGTCCATTCAAATACATCGTCGCCCCAGCCGATTCCTTGCTCCCGTCATAGCTCACCGCCACGTGCGTCCAGGCATTCATCTTCATCCGCTGCACGTTGCTGCCGCGCAATTGCACTTTATCAGCCTGTCCCGGAATGGTGAACAGGAACCGCGGAATGCGTCCACTCACATCCAGCAGCCAACCCCGCGCCTGGTTCCGCGAATCGGTGTGGCTCGCGATCACCACCGCATCTTCACCGCCACCCAGATACACCCACGCCGCAAACGTGAACGGCTTCGCGGGATCAAACTCCGGCACACCAGGCACCGTCAACATCGCCTTCTCGCCGAAGTGCAACGCCTCAGGCTCCTGCGCCGGCCCTTTGCCTGCCGTGACGCCCTTGCCCGGAGCCAGCACCAGCGGCATCGCCGCGGCCGCCACCGGCTCCTTCCAGCTCTTGTGCTCACCGGTCGCCAGCCACGCATCCAATCCCTGTTGCGCCGCCTTCCGCCGCGCCTCGCTCCGTGCCAGCAGTTCCTTTTCCTTCGCCGTCGTGTCCATCCAGCGCTCGCTATCCTCAGCCCGCGGCACCACAATCACCGGCGGAGTATCGGGAATATTCCCATCCATCGGCTTCTGTACCGTGTTCTTGAAGAAGGCCACCATCTGGTAGAACTCCTTCTGCGCAATCGGATCGAACTTGTGATCGTGACAAGTGGCACAACCGGTGGTCAGTCCCATCCACACCGTCGATGTCGTCTCCACCCGGTCCTTCTGATAGATCGCATCCACCTCCTCCGGAATCGATCCGCCTTCATTCGTCGTGATGTTGCAGCGGTTGAACCCCGAAGCGATCTGCTGCTCCAGCGTGCGATTCGGCAACAAATCCCCAGCCAGTTGTTCCAGTGTGAATTGATCGAAGCGCAGGTTGCGGTTGAACGCCTGTATCACCCAATCGCGATACGCCCACATCTCCCGGTAGTTGTCGATATGCAACCCGTGAGTATCGGCATAGCGCGCCGCATCCAGCCAATACCGTCCCCGATGCTCGCCCCACTGCGGCGAAACCAGCAATCGGTCCACCACCTTCTCATAAGCGTTCGCCGAGCGGTCGTTCACAAACGCATCCACATCCGCCGGAACCGGCGGCAACCCCGTCAGATCCAGCGTCACCCGGCGAATCAGCGCACGCCGCTCCGCTTCCGGTGCGGGCGTCAAGCCTTCCTGTTCCAGTTTCGCCAGAATGAACCGGTCAATCGGATTCCGCACCCAAGCCGCATTCGTTACCTGCGGTGGCTCGCGCTTCACCGGAGGCGAAAAACTCCAGTGCTCTTTCCACTCCGCCCCATCGGCGATCCACTGCCGCAGAGTCTGCTTCTGCGCGTCCGTCAATTCCTTCTTCGTATGCGCCGGAGGCATACGCAAAGCCCCATTGGCGTGCATCACCCGCTGCATCAGCAGGCTCGCATCCGGCTTGCCCGGCGCCACAACCACACCATTCTTGCGCGAAGAGAACGCGCCCTCACGAGTGTCCAGACGCAGGTCCGCCATGCGCGTCTTAGCGTCCGGCCCGTGGCAATGAAAACAGGCGTTCGAAAGAATCGGACGAACCTGTCTTTGAAAATCCACGCCGCGCGGCGCGCCGGCTGCCATGCCCACAAAGAGCACTGCCGTACCTGCAAGTCCCAGAATCGAAGGCACCCAATCATTGAATCACACCTACCGTCCTGGGAGAATAGAGGTTACTGCTCATGAACACTACACGCAGGGCCTGGATGCAGGCCGCCGCGGCCGCCCCGTTGCTGGCCGCCGATGCATCCCCTTTCGATCTCGAATCCACAGCCGTCCGCAACCACGACAAAGGAGTCGAAAACCTCCTCCGTATCCAGATCACCGAACCAGGCCACAAGCATCGTGGCTCCTGGCCCGATGCCTTTGGCATCCATTACCCGGCCTCGCCCGCGGCCTCTTCGGACACGTTCACAGCCGCCTTCCTCCATCCCAAATCAAAGTTCCATAAGAACCCGCTCATGCTCGAACGCATGAAGCTTGGCATCGACTACGCCGTCAGCACCATGACCCCCGACGGCAACGTCAACCTCCCCTTCACCAACTTCAATTCCCCGCCGGACACCGCCTTCGCCGTCTGGGGAGCGGGCAATGCCGCCTGCCTCGCGCGCAAACATGCATCCCGCGAAATCCTCCAAATCCTCGACCCCTTCCTCACCCGTGCCAAACGCGGTCTCCTCAATGGGGGCGTGCACACGCCCAACCACCGCTGGGTGGCATGCTCCGCCATGGCTCTCCTCAACGAAGCCAACCCCGATCCGGCATTCCTCAAACGCATCGAGCAGTGGCTCGCCGAAGGCATCGACATCGATGAAGACGGCCAGTACGACGAGCGCAGCATCATCGGCTACAACATCATCGTCGACCGCTCCATGGCCATCCTCGCCGACAAACTGAAGCGCCCCGAGTTTCTCGAACCCCTCCGCAAAAACCTCGACGCCGCTTTCTACCTCATGCACCCCGGGGACGAAATGGTCACCGAAATCTCCCACCGCCAGGACCGCAACACCATCGGCAACATCGGCGTCTACTGGTTCCCCATGCACTACATGGCGACGCTTGAAAACAATCCGCGCTACGCCTGGGTCGCCCGCAAGTACGCACCCACCCACGCAGCGCTCTCCATGCTGATGTCCTACCCGCACATGCTCAAGCCGCTGCCAACGCCGGAAGAGCCGCCATCCAACTACGCCAAGGAATTCAAAGCCCTCGAAATCGTTCGCATCCGCCGGGGCCACAAAAGCGCCACCATCATGCTCAAGGATGACAGCCGCTTCCTCATGCTCCGCAGTGGCGATGCCGTTGTCGGCGCCATCCGCTTCGCCAGCGCCTTCTTCGGCAAAGCCCAGTTCGTCCCTCGCTCCTGGTCCAAGGTGGGCAACAGCTACGTCCTCAAACAGGAACTCACCGGCCCTTACTATCAGCCGCTCAATCCGCCCCACCGCGTCAAAGCAGGCGAGTGGACCGAAACCCGCCCCGAACGCCAGCGCACCCAGGTCTGCTCCCTCACCCAGCAGGCCACCGTCACCGAAACAGAAAAGGGCTTCCGTGTTCGCATTCAGGCCCATGGCACCGATGACGTCCCGCTCGCCATCGAAATCAGCGCCCGCGACAAAGATCAGCTCAACGTCAGCAATCTCGCCGCTGCCCCGCAAGCCCCCGGCGCATGGATCATGGGCAAAGGCACTGGCGTCATCAAAGGCACAAACAACGAAGTGCGCTTCGGTCCCGGTTGCGAAGCCCATCAGTACACGCAGGTCCGTGGAGCCGATTCCATGATGCCCGGCAACAGCGTCTATCTCACCGGCTACACGCCCTTCGATCACACTATCGAGTTCGAATGCGTATGAGGACGATGTCCTCCATATTCTCGGCATGGATCACATACAAATGGCGGTCGTGCTCCAGTAACTGAGGATAGTGGTAGCCCGCATAGCCCGGATCTTTGCCCGCATAGCGATACACAGTGTCGCGGTCACGCAAAACCATCATCCGGTCAAACACGACACCGTCATTGGAAAATGACAAGCACAATGGAATCCGCTTCCCCGATGGATTCGGGCACGACGCCATCGCGTACTCTCCGGACGACAACCGCAGCACATTGAACTTCGCCATCGCATCAGGAAAATCCGTCCGCACCGGAGCGCTCCACCGCTTCCCGCCATCCATACTGAATGACCGGTACAGCCGCCGCGACTTGCTCCCATCGCGGAACGCAGTGCACAACGCACCATTGGGCAACGTCCACCATTCGGGTTCATCCAACCCCGCGCCATCCATGGGCTTCGGCACTTCCACCGCCCGCCAATCAGACACCCACGAGCGTCCCCCAATCAACAGCGACGCCCGCATCTTGTGATCCCGCCGCGTCATCATCCACTCACCCGACGGCAACTTCCTCGGTGCGAAATTATTAATCGCATCCTTAGCCACCACCATCGGCTCACTCCATCGCCCATTCCACCTGTACCCACGCAACTCGAGACCCGGCCCAAACAACGGCCGCACCGCCTCATCCCGCGCAGCCAGCGCAATCAACTCCCCATCCCGCACCCACAGTCCCCGAGCAAAGTAACGAAAGCCCTCCTCGCTCGGAGTGAGCATCTGCGACTCCGACCACTTCACACCATCCTCACTCGTCGCAAACCGCACATACTGCCCACTCTGCAAATCGCGAATCTTGTTGCAACTCCAAATCGCCCAGAACTTCCCGTCAAACCATGTCACATAGGGATGCATGTTGAATCCAGTGACACCCTCCACACCGCGATAGATCGTCACCGTCTCCACGGGCACACGAGGCAGCGCATCCAACCCGGGCCCCGCATACATATGCGACTCCACCTTCGTGACAAACGCATTCGCCACCCGGGCCGCTTCGTCCGGCACATCGCGCGGAATCCCATGCCCTGAGCCCTTCATCCAAGCGACCTCGATGTTCTTCCGCTCCGGCACCCGCAGCAACGCACGGGAAGGTAACGACCCTCGCCCCCGATCCCCCCACATCGAAAGCAGCGGCACCTTCGTCGAAGCGAGCACATTCGAACCATCCCACTGCCGCCACACCGATCCAAACGCCTTCCGTTGCGACTCCGTCAACTGCCCCAGCACCTCCAGCATCTGCGGCGTGCGCTGCGACGCCGGCTCAGTACCGAAAGCCTCCGATTGCACCAGGTGATGCGTCCATCCCTCCATCGCAATCCCACCCGCCACCTGTTGCGGACGCAGTCCCATCAGCTCAATCGTCAACATCCCACCGATGCTGTGCCCGCCTACGTAGTACCGCTTTAAATCAAGCGCATCCACCACCGCCAGCACATTCTCCGCCAAGCTCCGCATGGTCGGAGCCTCATCCGCCGGCTGCGTCGCCCCGTGCCCCGGCAACTCCACCACGATCACCCGCAGATCCTCCCGCAGCACATCCAGCATCCGGTTGAACGCGGTGTGGTCGCCCCAACTCCCCGGAATCAACACCACCGTCGGCCCGTTGCCCTCGCGCACGTAATACGCCACGCGCCCCGCGAAGCCCACGCGAAACCGCAGCGTGTCGCGGAGCCACTCCCGCAGCCTGCGCCGCTCCGGCAAATCGCGCAGTGTCCACCCGTCATTGTGATTGCGGAACGGAATCGGCACGTACGTGAACGGAGCCTTCACCCCCGTCGCCTTCACATACTCGCGCGTAGCCTCCACCGAAACCTCATGGCACACAAACACAGGCCGCCCCTTCAGCCGCCGCAACCGAGCCAGCGCCGACTCGCGATCACTCCCTTCATACGGCCACGTAGTGCGCACCCCATCGTAGTGGCTGTAAGGAACGAACCCGCGCCACAACGCAGCAATCTCATCGTCGTGGAGCCCCAGGAAATTGCACCCGATTGCACCCCGCGAAAACCCGCACAAAATCACCGACTCCGCATCGCCGCCATAACGAGCACACACATCGCGCACCGTGCGCTTGCAGTAATCCACCGTCGCTTCCACATCACCCCACCAGGTTTCCTGATTCCGCCCCTCGGCCTTGTTCACATACGGCATGCACACCCAGATGAACCCGCGCCCGCCGCTCATCCCATAACCGAGATTGCTCCCCTCCACCGTGCCATGCGATACGTCCCCGAAGCGGTTCTTGTAATTCCCATTCCCCGCATACTCGACGATCACCGGATACTTCCCGCCCTCGCGCCAATCGACCGGAAGGTACAAAGCATGATGCACGGCAGTGCGCTCATAGCCAGCCGTAGTCTGCCGCACGCGTTTCCCCGGCCCCGGCGCTCCATCAGTCATCGGAGGAGTAACCAGATCCACCGGCACAGTCGAAAGGTCCGGCAACTCCTGCTGCCCTTGCAGCAAAGGAGCCAACCCGGCCATCACAAGATCACGTCGGCGCATCATCGCCCGGATTGTACCGCATCACTCGTAGCGCAACGCCTTCAGCGGATCCAGCTTCGACGCCCGCCGCGCCGGCAGCCAGCACGCCAGCACGCCCGCTCCGCCCAGCACTCCACTCACAATCCCCAGAGTCACCGGATCACGCGGTGAGACCTGAAACAACAGGCCCGCCATAAGATGTGTCACAGCCACCGCCACCGTAACCCCCAGAAACATTCCAATCCCCAATTGTTTCACGCCTCTCCCCAGCACCAGCGTCACAATGTTCCGCCCTCCCGCGCCCAAGGCCAGCCGCACCCCGATCTCCTGCGTGCGCCGCATCGTCGCGTGCGCCATCACCGCGTAAATCCCCACCGCGGCCATGCCCATCGCAATCACCGCGAAAATCGAGAACACCGTTCCGAACACCCGCAGATGCCACCGGCCGCGTTCAAACCACTCCTGCAATGCGCCGGTCTGGAACAGCGTCAAATCCTCATCGAGTTGCTGCACTTCCTTCCGCAACGCCGTTGCCATCGACGAAGGCGCACCGGCCGTCCGCATCAACAACGCCATCGAATCCCAGCTATCCATGCGGTAGGGCACAATCATGACTTCGCTGCCCGCCGTGTTGTTGGCCCCTGGGCTCGCTTGCAGGTAGTCCTGCACCACCCCGACAATCGTCATCCACGGCCGCGGCTCATTCTGCGGATTGAACAGACGGATGCGCTTACCAAGCCCGACTTCTCCAGGCCAGTTCTTTGAGACAAACTGCTGGCTCACAATCACCGCTTCCTTGCCGGCATCTCCATCGCGCTCCGTGAAGTCCCGGCCGCGCAGCAGGTTCAACCCAACCACCGGGAAGTATCCCGGCGCAGCAGCAATCCCCGCCGCCGAAGGCCTGTTGTCCTTCTCCAGCGGCTTTCCCTCCACCTCATAGCGCCATGCTCCCGAACCCGTGCCAGGCGGGTTGGAAACCATACTCACGGACTGCACACCCGGCATCGCCTGCAACCGCGGCAGCAACCGCGCAAACAACTGCTGGCGATCTTCCGGCTTCGGATACCGCGATCGCGGCAGGTTGATGATCGACGAGAGAATCCGATCTCCCGGCACGTTCGGATTGACCTGCTGTGCGTTCACAAAGCTTCGCATCATCAACCCGGCGCCGCTCAACAACACCACCGCCAGCGTGAACTGCACCACCACCAGCGCGCCAGACAAATACCCCGAGCGCAATCCGCCCGCCGTGCGCGTGCCGTCCTTCAAGCTTGTATTCAGATCCACCTTCGACGATTGCCACGCGGGCGCAATCCCAAACAGGATCCCCGCGAAGATGCTCACCAGCGCAAAGTACCCGAACACCAGATAGTCCATCGAGAAGTCGATCCAGTACGGTTTGCCGACATTCTCCACCGCTTTCGAAAATGCCGCCACCCCCCAGTACGACAACGCCAGTCCGATCCCGCCGCCAAGAAAAGACAGAAGAATACTTTCGGTGAGCAACTGCCGGATGATCTGCCACCGGCTCGCTCCCATCGCCGCGCGGATCGACATCTCCCGCGTGCGAGCCACAGACCGGCTCAGCAGCATATTGGCCACATTGGCGCAGGCGATCAGCAACACAAACCCGACGGCGCCCAGCATCAGCAGAAACACCAGCCGGATGGGACCACCGTTCATGGCCTGGTGGAATGTGCTGACCCGCACCCCATGATCCTTGTGCGTAGCCGGAAACTGCTGTTCCAGCCGCTTCGCCACAATGCTCAAGTCCGCTTGCGCATCCGTCATCGCGCGCTCCGGCTTCAGCATGCCGATGAGTTGAAAGTCTCGCGCATCGCGCTTCTCCCAGTCCGCCTCAGGCACCGCGGCAATCCAAACATCCTCATTGCTGGGGAACTTGAATCCTTCCGGCATCACGCCGATAATCACTGCCGGCTTCTCATTCAGACGCACCGTGCGTCCGATCACATCAGCCGCCTTCCCGTAACGATCCTTCCATACTCCGTACCCAATCAACGCCACACGCTCCGCGCCGGGCTTGCCGTCAGCCGCCACAAACCCGCGCCCTGCGACGGGCTTCGCTTGCAGCATCTCGAACATGCCGGTGGTAATAATGATGCCCCGCAGTTGTTCCGGAGGATTGCCCTTCTCACTGATGCTGGCTCGCGTGAACCGGAACGCCTCCAGCCTTTCGAACGCGCCCGCCGCCTGCTGATAGTCGCGATAATCTGGCCACGACATCGGCATGCGGTCCCGCCCCCGCGCAATGTTGTCCGCGAACACCATCACCAAACGTTCCCCGCCAGGGAACGGCAGCGGCTTATGCAGCACCGCGTTCACCAGCGTAAACACGGTGGTATTGGCGCCAATCCCCAGCGCCAGCGTGAGGACAATCGCCGCCGAAAACCAGGGGTTTGTACGGATCATGCGGATGGCAAATCGGAGGTCGGACACCCAGTTCATACCTCCCTACAACGATGCCGCTCCCCGAAATGTTCCAGCCAAGTGATAAAAAGGTAGCTAGCATGTTCCCTTCCCGTTTCTGGTTACCGGCAGGACTGTCTGCATTGGCCCTCGTCTACGGCCAGGCCACCAAGCCGTCCAAGGTGGTCTTCGACCGCCAGATCCGGCCCATTCTCTCCGATGCCTGCTTCTCCTGCCACGGCCCCGACGAAAAGAACCGCATGGCCGGCCTGCGCTTCGACGACAAAGACAGCGCCATGAAGGTCATCGTTCCGGGAAAACGTGCCGACAGCAAATTGTTTCAGCGCATCCAGCATGCCGACATAGCGCGCCGCATGCCGCCCAAGGGAGCGTCGCGCACCCTCACCCCCGAGCAAATCGAACTCGTAGGCAAGTGGATCGACCAGGGCGCGGACTGGCAGACCCATTGGTCCTACGCGCCTCCCAAGCGCCCCGACCTCCCCACCGTCTCCAATCCCAAGTGGACCCGCAATTCCATCGATCACTTCGTTCTGGCGCGCCTCGATAAAGAAGGATTGAAACCATCCCCCGAAGCCGACAAAGCCACCCTCATCCGCCGCGTCACCCTCGATCTGACAGGCCTCCCGCCCACACCCGCCGAAGTGCAGGCCTTTGTCGCCGACAAAGCGCCCGACGCCTATGACAAGCTCGTCGCCCGCCTCCTCGAATCGCCCCACTACGGCGAGCGCATGGCCATGCAATGGCTCGACCTTTCCCGTTACGCCGACACTCACGGCTACCACATCGACAGCCATCGCGATATGTGGCCCTGGCGCGATTGGGTCATCCAATCCTTCAACAGCAACATGCCCTTCGATCGCTTCACCGTGGAGCAGATCGCCGGCGACCTGCTGCCCAACTCCACCCGCGCCCAGAAGCTCGCCACCGGCTTCAACCGTAACCACATGATCAACTACGAGGGCGGTGCCATCGCCGACGAGTACCTCACCGAATACATCGTCGATCGCGTGGAAACTACCTCCGTTGTGTGGATGGGCATGACCATGGGCTGCGCCCGCTGCCACGATCACAAATACGATCCCATCAGCCAGCGCGACTTCTACCGATTCTTCGCCTTCTTCCACAATGTGGATGAGAAAGGGCTAGACGGCAAGGAAGGCAACGCCAAGCCCATGCTGCCCTTGCCCGATGCCGTGCAGGAATCTCGGCTGAAAGAACTCGACACGGCCCTCAAAGCGCGCGAATCGCAGTTGCCCGAAAAGGAGACATCCGCCGCGGTCGAAACGTGGGCAGCAACCGCTTCCCCCTCTGATGGCCCCCATGGAGCCCTCGCTCATTACGAATTGGATGGCAGCCTCAGCGATCTCTCCGGCGCCTATCATCACGCCCGCATCACCAACGGCAATCCGTTGTTCTCCGCAAGCCCCGCCGGCCAATCGCTCGGCTTCGATGGCGAAGCGGAAGTCGAATGGGGCCGCTTCGGCCACTTCGATCGCGGCGACGCGTTCACCATCGCCATGTGGGTGCGCTCCAACAATCGCCTCGCTCAGACGCTGATCAGTAAGGGTGGCGTTGCCCTTCAACTCGAAGACGCAGGCTCCATCGGAGACTTGCGGCGCGGTGCCCTGCTTCGCGTGAAGCTCGGCGATGGCCTCGAAGTCCGCACCCAACGCCACGTCGTCATGAGCACCTGGAATCACATCACCGTGACCTACGACGGAACGAGTCCACGCGTCTATCTCGACGGCCAACTCGCCGCCACTGACGTCCTCAAGAATCAGCCCACTCCCTTCAAAAGTGACGCACCCTGGAAGAGCAGCAAGCTTCGCTCCAACCTCGACGACCTCCGCATCTACGCCCGCGCCGTCACTCCAGAAGAAGCCTTCCAGCTCGCCATCGATGCGCCCATCCGCGCCATGGCCGCCATTCCCGCAGCCAAGCGCACCAAGGAACAGAAGGACAAACTCCGCGATTACTACCTCACCTACGCAGCGCCCGAGGCCCAACGCAAAGCCTACGCCGAGCAGAAGCAACTCCTCAAAGACCGCGCCAAGCTCGAAAAGGAAATCGTCACCACCATGGTGATGGATGAACTGCCGAAGATGCGCGACACCTTCGTGCTGGCCCGCGGCGATTACCGCAATCGCACCGAAAAGGTCACGCCCGCCGTCCCAGCCAATCTGCCGCCACTGCCCGCGGGCGCTCCGCCAAACCGGCTCGGTCTGGCCAAGTGGCTGGTCGATCCCTCGCACCCGCTCACCTCTCGTGTCGCCGTCAATCGCTTCTGGCAACTCTACTTCGGATCGGGCATTGTCGATACCAGCGAAGACTTCGGCTCACAAGGGGCGCCGCCCTCGCATCCCGAACTGCTCGATTGGCTTGCCACTGAGTTCGTTCGCAGCGGCTGGGACGTGAAAGCAGTCCAGCGCCTCATCGTGACTTCGGCTACTTACCGCCAAAGCTCGAAAGCCACACCGGATTTGATTGAGCGCGATCCTCAGAACAAACTGCTCGCCCGCATGTCGCGCTTCCGTCTCGCCGCCGAACTGGTCCGCGACAACGCGCTCGCCACCAGCGGCCTGTTGAATCCCGAAATCGGCGGGCGCAGCGTGTATCCCTATCAGCCCGCCGGATTGTGGGAAGAGATGGCCTATGGCGACGTGTTCAGCGCGCAGACCTACACGCCCAGCACCGGCAAAGATCTCTATCGCCGCAGCATGTACACCTTCTGGAAGCGAACCGTGCCGCCCGCGCAGATGTCCACCTTCGACGCACCCGATCGCGAGAAATGCGTCGCCCGCCGCGCCCGCACCAACACCCCGCTGCAGGCCCTGGTGCTGCTCAACGATCCCACCTATATTGAAGCGGCGCGCAAACTCGCGGAAACGGTGATCCAGGCCGACAAGCGTCCCGCCGAGCGTATCCGCATGGCCTTCCAAATCGCCTCCGCGCGCGTCCCGTCGTCATCCGAAGTGAAGCTGCTCGCCCTGCTCGCTGACCAGCAGAAAACGGCTTTCGCGAAACATCCCGAAAACGCCAGCAAACTGGTGCATGTCGGCGAGTCGAAGAGCAAGGTCGCCGACACCATCGAACTGGCCGCATGGACCACCGTCACCAGCGCCATCCTCAACCTCGACGAAGTGATCTCGAAGGAGTAACCGCACCATGGACCCACGGAAAGAATTCGCACTCTCCCTCACACGCCGTCACTTCTTCGGCCTCTCCAGCACGGGCATCGGCACAGCCGCGCTCTCTTCTATACTCGCATCCAAAGCCGAAGCAAAAGGTCTCACCGGCCTGCCCCATCATCCGCCCACTGCGAAGCGTGTCATCTACCTGCACCAATCCGGCGGCCCTTCGCAGATGGATCTGTTCGATTACAAGCCGCAACTGCAGAAGCGCCAGGGTTCGGAATTGCCCGACACCGTGCGCATGGGCCAGCGTATCACCGGCATGACATCGGGCCAGTCCTCACTGCCCGTCGCATCGTCCATCTTCAAATTCGCCCAACAGGGCAAGTCCGGCGCATGGGTCAGTGAGTTGATCCCGCACACAGCCAAGGTAGTGGACGATCTCACCATCATCCGCTCCATGAATACCGATGCCATCAACCATGACCCGGCCATCACCTTTATCCAAAGCGGCAGCCAGCAGCCGGGCCGCCCCAGCATGGGCTCCTGGGTCAGCTACGGTCTCGGCAGCGATAACGACAACCTGCCCGCGTTCGTCGTCCTCATCTCGCAAGCCAACGCATTGAATGTCGATCAGCCGCTATTCTCGCGCCTCTGGGGCAACGGCTTCCTTCCCTCTTCGCATCAGGGCGTGCGCTTCCGCGGCGGCGCAGAGCCTGTACTCTATCTCGAGGATCCCCCCGGCATCACCCGCGACACCCGCCGCCAAATGCTCGACGTCATCGGCAAAATCAACAAGCTGCGCGCCGACAGCTATCACGATCCGGAAATCGAAACGCGCATCGGCCAATACGAGATGGCCTATCGCATGCAGACCTCGGTGCCCGACCTGATGGATATCTCCAAGGAGCCCGAAAGCACGTTCCAACTCTACGGACCCGATGCGCGCAAGCCCGGCACCTATGCGGCAAACTGCCTGCTGGCGCGCCGTCTGGCCGAGCGTGGCGTCCGCTTCGTGCAGCTCTACCATCGCGGTTGGGATCAACACAATGACCTGCCCCGCGACCTCGCCCTGCAATGCAAAGGCACCGATCAGGCTTCAGCAGCGCTGGTGGCCGATCTGAAGCAGCGCGGCCTGCTCGATGACACCTTGATCGTCTGGGGCGGCGAATTCGGCCGCACCGTGTACTGTCAGGGCAAGCTCACCGATACCAACTACGGCCGCGATCATCACCCCCGCAACTTCGCCATGTGGCTCGCCGGCGGCGGCGTAAAAAGAGGCTTCGTTTTGGGCGAAACCGACGATTATTCGTACAACATCACCGCCGACCCCGTGCACGTTCACGACCTCCAGGCCACCATCATGCACTGCCTCGGCGTCGATCACAAACGGCTCACCTTCAAATTCCAGGGCCGTCACTTCCGGCTCACCGATGTGCACGGCGAATTGGTGAAGAAGATTCTTGCCTAATACGGTTGCTGCAATGGGAATCGCGTGGCAAAATAACTCCCCAAGGGGTAAGTTATGCTTCGTTGCATCTTCTCGTTGTTTTTTCTATCGTCCATTGCAGCATTCGGACAGGGACTAACGGGGTCCATTTCCGGTAGCGTCATGGACGCGTCAGGCGCAGCCATTGCGGACGCCGAAGTCACGCTGGTGAACGTCTCCACCAGCCAAACCAGACAAACCAAGTCGGAGCCCAACGGGGACTTCGTCTTTACCCAAATTCTTCCCGGCACCTTCAAAGTGACCGTGATCGCCAAGGGTTTCAAAAAGTACGAACAGACCGATGTCATCCTCACTGCCACCGAACGCGTCGTGCTGAAAACCATCAGCCTGCAGGTGGGCGAAATCACACAGACCATCGAAGTGCAGGCCGAGGCGGCCCGCATCCAAACACAATCGGCCGAGCGAGCCGGCTTGATCTCCACCGCACAAACCGAGAACGTTCCCCTCAAAGGCCGCGATTATCTCGGTCTGGTGAAACTGCTTCCCGGTGTGGTCGACACGCAAAACCGCAATGCTCCGGGGTGGAATAACTTCTCCAGCATCTCGATCAACGGCAACCGTACCGGCACCGTGAATCTGACGCTCGATGGCATCTCCTCGCTCGACACGGGCTCCATGACGGGACCGTATCTGGCGCCCTCCATCGATGCCGTGGCCGAAATCAAAGTACTGCTCACCAACTACCAGGCCGAATACGGCCGCTCCTCCGGCGGCACCATCAACACGGTGATCAAGAGCGGCACCAACCAGTTCCGCGGTGGCGTCTATTACTTCAACCGCAATGAAGCGTTCAATGCCAACGAATTCTTCCGCAATCGCGATGGGCTCCCCAAACCGCAATATCGCTTCAACTATCCGGGCTACACGCTCGGCGGCCCCATCACCATCGGCAACTTCAATAAGAATCGCGACAAATTGTTCTTCTTCTGGTCGCAGGAATTTCTACCGCGCAAGTATCCCACTAACCTCGTGCGGCGCATGTTCCCCACGGCGGCCGAACGCCAGGGCAATTTTGCCCAGAGCCTCGACCAGGGCGGTTCGCTCATTCCCATCTGGGATCCGCTGAACAACCGCGTGCCCTTCGCCGGCAATGTCGTGCCGGCCAGCCGCATCGATCGCAACGGGCAGGCGATTCTCAACATGCTGCCGCAACCGAACGCCGTCGACCCGGCCCGCTCCTACAACGCGCTGATCCAATCCACGGTGGAACAACCGCGGCGCGATTCCATCCTGCGCATCGATTGGAACATCGGCCCGAAGACCCAGTTCTACTGGCGCGGCATCAACGACTACGAAGCCTATCAGGGCCAGTTCGACTTCGTGCTCGCCAGTTCGTCGTGGCCTCAGTTGCCGATCAAGTATTCCATCCGCTCAGCCGGCTCCGTGGCCACCTTGATCCACACCTTCCGGCCCAACCTGATCAACGAATTCACCTTCGGCATCAACCGCGCCAAGCAGTTGGTGGAGCCACTCAACCAGGAAGGCCTCGATCGCAACACGCGCTCGAAAGCTGGTCTCGGCGGCTTGCCGCAGTTCTATCCCGGCGCCAATCCGGACAACCTCGTGCCCAACGCCAACTTCGGCGGCGTGCCGAACGCGGGCGTGCTGAGCATCGAAGGGCGCTATCCCTTCTTCGGCACGAACAACATCTGGAACTGGTCAGACAACGTGTCGTACATCCACGGGTCGCACAACACGAAGTTCGGCATGTACATTGAGCGGACCACCCGCAACGCAGCCCGCAGTTCATCGTTCAACGGGACGTTCAATTTCAATCGCGACGTGAACAACCCGCTGGAATCGAACTATGCCTATTCGAACGCGTTGCTGGGAGTTGTGCAGAGCTACACCGAGTCCACGAACCATCCGCACGGGCATTCCCGTTATCTGAACGTGGAATGGTTCGCGCAGGATACCTGGAAAGTCACGCGCCGCTTCACCATCGACGCCGGACTGCGCTTCTATTACATCCAGCCCAGTTGGAGCGCCGAAGATCAGCTCAGCTACTTCGACATGAGCCAGTATGATCGCACCAAGCAGCCGCCGCTGATCCAGCCGTTCCGCAACGCCGCCAACGTGCGCGTGGGCCGCGATCCGGTAACCGGACAGGAAGTGCCCGCCGCCACCATCGGTCAGTTCGCGGCAAGCCCGCTGGCGCCGTTCCAGGGCATGAACATTGTGTTTGAGAAACTGGCCAACACGCCGCCCATTCAGTTGGCGCCGCGCCTCGGTTTCGCCTGGGATGTGTTCGGCGATGGCAAGATGGCCATCCGCGGAGGCGCGGGCATTTTCTATGACCGCTTCAACGACGACCAGATTCTCATCCATCGCGAATCGCCGCCCCTTACCGTCACCAACACGGCGTTCTATACGACGATTGGCGACCTGCTGCGCAGCCCGTTCCGCACGTCGCCTCCCGGAGTGACCAGCTTCCAGAAGGATTACCGTCCACCGACGGTCTATAACTGGAGCTTTGGCATCCAGCGCAACCTCGGCTTCGGCACGGTGCTCGACACCGCCTATGTGGGCAGCGTCGGCCGCCGCCTGCTGCAACGCCGCAGCTTCAACGCAGTGCCATATGGAACGCGCTTCCTGCCGTCAAGCATCGACTCCACCACAGGCAACACACCGCTGCCGGACAACTTCCTGCGCTCCCTGCCGGGCTACGCGGATATCCAGTACATCGAATTCGCCTCCACCTCGAACTACCATTCGCTCCAGACGCAGATCAACAAGCGCTTCTCCAAAGGCCTGCAGTTTGGTGTTTCACACACCTGGTCGAAATCAATGAACCTGGTGAATGGCAACAACGACGCCATCAATCCCTTCGTCAATTACCGCGTCCGCAACTACGGCAAAGGCAACTTTGACCGCACCCACAACTTCGTGGCGAACTACGTGTATTCGCTGCCGAAGCTGAGCGGTGCAGTGAACAACGCCGTGGTGAAAGCGGTCTTCGACAACTGGGATGTGGCCGGCGTGACAACCTTCACCTCCGGCTCGCCGTTAGGCATCGGCTACTCGCTCGTGTCGGGCGCGGATCTGTTGGGCGGCGGCGGCGCGGGCGTGGATAGCCGCGTCAATCTCACCGGTAATCCGAATCTGCCAAAGGGCGATCGCACCATTCTGCGCCACTTCGACACTAGCGTGGTGCGCCCTCCCACGCGTGAAGAGTTCGGCATCGGCACTGCCTCGAAAGATCCGATTCGCGGCCCCGGCATCAACGCCTTCGACTTCTCACTCTATAAATCGATTCCGTTCACCGAACGCTATCGCCTCCAACTGCGCTTTGAGTTCTACAACTTCTTCAACCATGCCAGCTTCCAAAACGTCGACACCGCGGCTCGCTTCGACGCACAGAACCGGCAGGTGAGTGGAACGTTCGGCCAATACACCTCCACGCTCGACGCCAGGCGTACGGTCATCGGAGCGAAATTCTACTTCTAATCGCTTACTCCGCGGCCACTGCGCGCCGTCCGCCAAGTGGCGGATTCGTGTGGCAGTGCTGGCACACCGCTGTTTGCAGATGACGGTCGATCCGATGGGACTCGGCGCGGAAGGGCGCCTGCTCGGCGTGACAGCCGGTGCAGTTCAGCTTCCGCGCCAGCACCAGCTTATGCGAATGCTCGAAGTGCCAGTACCCATTCCGCTTCGCCGCCACAAGCTTCGGCAGATCGTGACAACCAGCGCACGTGGAGGCAAGCTTCGGATCGGCAGCCGGCGGAGTAGTGCGTAGCGTCACAGAAGAAGCGGGCGCAGCACTCGACTTTGCATCCGTGGCCACGGTCCTCGCCGCGACACGGCCCATCAGAATCGCCGGCCCCAGAAACGTCCCCTCCATTCCATTCTTCCCATTCAATCCACCAAACCCCGTTGCTTCGCCCGATGCAAAAAGCCCCGGCACTGGCTTGCCTTCGTCATTCAGCACGCGGCAGGCCGTGTCCACGCGGATGCCGCCCATGCTCTTGCGAATCAGAATGTACATCGGAGCGGCATAGAACGGAGGCTTCAAAATCTTCCCCGGCGGAGGAAAGAATGAGGGGCGCACCACCTTCGGTCCAAACCGCTGAAAGTCCTTATCCTCACCGGCTTCTACCATGGCGTTATAGCGATCAATGGTTTCGCGCAATGCATCAGCGGGCAGCCCGGCCGACTTCGCCAGTTGCTCAATGGAATCGCCTTGCGCAAGAAACCCCGGATAACTCAGCACCTCCTCCGTGCGGTCCTGCGTGAAGCCCGCGTGGACAATGCGAAACCCCTTGCGTCCCTCGGCATCGAACACCGCCCAGAATCGCGCCGGATTCTGCGCCGCAATGGCGGGAATAGTCACCTTCGGTTCATGCTGCTCCAGCACAAAGCGCTTCCCCTGCGCGTTGACCCAAATGGCGCCGAACGACATGGAGAAAAACCCGCGCTCGCCCTTCGCATCGAACGGATCGGGCAAGCCGCTCGCGTAGTTCCACTGATGATCCAGCCACTGCGACGCCCCACCGGCCTCGCCTGCCAGCTTCATCCCAGCGCCGTTGGCAAAGAACCCGCCGCCCGCGAGCATCCGTTCCGGCACACGCATCGACTTGGGCCACGAAGCACGCACCAGATCCAGATCCGCGCCGAAGCCTCCCGTACTGATCAACACCGCGTTGCCCGGTAGCGTGCTCGCCTTGCCCTCGCGCAGATTCTCCATCTTCACGCCCGTGACCCGGCCGTTCTTCACCTCAAGCCCAGTGACACGATGCCCGAAGAGAAACGTAACACCGCCCTGCCGCAGGATCTCCCGATACACAGGGATCACCAGCCCGATCCCCTGCTGGTTCGGCGAATGAAAGCGCGCCACACTATTCCCTGCCCCATTGAGGCTCACGCCCACAAACTGCGTACCCAGCGCGGTCATCCAATCATAGATCTCCGCCTTCGAGTTCCGCGTGTAATATCGCACCCATTCCCGATTCGCATCTTCGCCCCAACGCAAGAAATCCCGCTCGGCGATTTCCGGAGTATCGACGATTTTCATTTGCTGCTGCAGCGGCGACCCCACGATGCTGACACCGCCCGAAGAGATCACCGCATGCCCGCCAGGCACAGTGTTCAACTCCACCACCGTCACCTTCAGGCCCGCACGCGCCCCTTCCAGAGCGGCGGATAGCCCGGAAATACCCGCGCCCACGACAATGAGGTCCGGCTTTTCCGCGGCAAATACTTGACTAATAAGTAAAATTAACCCACCAATTCTCCACTGAAGCATCGTATCTACATTACACGATGAACGGTGATAGCCTTTGAGGATGCGATTGCTCCTGTTGCTCGCCGCTTCTCTTTGCTCCGCGCAGAATGCCCCACACATTCGCGATTGGCATCCACCCGCCGGCGAAAACAAAACCACCCCAAAACGTTCTTGCCGCGACGTGCACCAGATGACCGGTTACGATCTCACTGTGCTCACCGCGGAGGGCGGCTCATTCTGCCGCGTCACACTGTTGGTGCAGCCGGAGATTCGCATCGAAGTCAGCCTGCCCGCGCAATGGAACAACCGGCTGTACATGTTCGGCAATGGTGGCTATGCCGGTGAGAGCCTGGAAGCGCCGAATCGCGTCGCTAATCGAAATACCGCGCTGGACCACGGCTTCGTTGTGGCCCAAACCAACACCGGCCACGATGCCGCGAAAGAGCCACTCGCCACCTTCACCGTAAACCCGCAGAAGCTGGCTGACTATGCCTTCCGCTCGCTGCATGTCACCGCCGAGTCTGCCAAGCGCGTGGCGGAGTTCTACTATGGCAAGCGCCCGGCGCGCTCCTATTACAACGGCTGCTCCACGGGCGGGCGCCAGGCGCTGATCCTCGCGCAACGATACCCGGAAGACTTCGACGGCATCGTCGCCGGCGCTCCCGCGTTAAACAACGTCTCCAACCGCCTGCGCGCAATCGCCACTTATCAGGCCGTGGCGAAGAATCCTCTTCCAATCGACAAACTCAAGATCCTCGCCGGTCGCGTCTACGCCAAGTGCGACGCCGTGGATGGCGCAAAAGACGGCTTGATCGACGATCCCCGCAAATGCGATTTCAAGGCTCGCCGCGATCTGCCTGCCTGCAGTGGCGATCAACACGCCGATTGTTTCACCGGAGCCGAACTCTCCACCATCGAGACCATCTACGGCGATGTGATGCTCAACGGCAAACGCGTGGCCTTCGGCTGGCCCGTCGGCGCCGAGATTGCCGGCCCCAACGGCGTCAGCGGCTGGGACGGCTGGATCATGCGCGCCAATGGACTCAGCCAGTCGGCCCAGTATGCCGAAAGCGCCATCCGCTACATGATCTTCCCCAAGCCCGAACCAGAGTTCGATATGCGCAAGTTCAATCTGGAGACGCAATCGAAACTGTTCGATCCCGTAGCCACACTGATGAACGCCACCGACCCCGATCTGTCCGCCTTCCGCGCGCGCGGCGGCAAGATGCTGATGTACTTCGGTTGGGCCGATCCGGCGCTCAATCCCCTCATGGGCATTGAATACTACGAGCAGGTGAAACAGCAGATGGGCTCGGGCGTGGAGAATTTCTTCAAGCTCTACATGATGCCCGGCGTATTTCATTGCAGCGGCGGCGTTGGCCCGGCCTGCTTCGATCCCCTCTCACGCGTCATCGCCTGGGTGGAACAGGGCAAGGCTCCAGCCGCCATCGAAGCCGAACAGCGCGAAGGCCAGACCGTGGTGCGCCGCCGCAATCTCTGCCCCTATCCGCAAGTAGAACGAGGCGGCCGCTGCGTCGCCGCGCCATAGAATCAAGGCCGCTGCACCGATCCATCCAACCGCCGCTCGATGCCGCGATTGTTTCCCGGTGTCTTATAAGGGAACTTCGCCGCGGCTCGCTCGTCGATGTCGATGCCGAACCCCGGCTTATCGTTGGCGTACATGTATCCACCACGAATCTCCGGCGCGCCTGGAAACACTTCGCGCACGCTGTCTTCAAAGAAGTTCTGCTCCTGGATTCCGAAATTCGTAGTCGCCAGATCCAGATGCAGATTCACCGCATGCCCCACCGCTGAAACATTGCCCGGCCCATGCCACGCCGTGCGCACATGGAAGAACTCGCAAAGATTCGCCACCTTCCGCGCCATGTTCAATCCGCCAATCGCGGAAATATGGCAGCGGATGAAATCGATCCACCGGTTGGACACCAGGTTCAGCCACTCATTGCGATTCACAAACAGCTCGCCCATCGCGATGGGTGTAGACGTCTGCTGCCGCATCACCTGAAACCACCCGACATCTTCCGGAGCGAACGGATCTTCCATGAAGAACAACCGGTACGGCTCCAGCAACCGCCCCAATTGCAAGGCCTGCGAGGGCGGCACCCGCTCATGCACATCGTGCAGCAACTCCACCTCGAAGCCCAGCTTATTGCGCAGATGTTCAAACATCTTTAAAGTGCGATTCACATAAGGCGTGGGTTCATACACCGGCGAGGCAATCACACCGCTCGGCCTCAGGCCCTGCACTCCAGCCGAAGTTGCCGCCGAGGCCCCGTATCCCGTGTACCCCGGCGTCGCCACCTGCACCCGCACATGGCGATAACCCTTCGCCATCCACTCGCGAACGCGCTCTTCCACTTCCTCAATCTCTTTGCCGCTGGCATGCGCATACAGCGTCGCCGCGGCCCGCGCTTTGCCACCCAGCAACTGGTACACCGGCGCATTCAACCGCTTCCCCAAAATGTCCCACAGCGCGCCGTCAATCCCACTCAACGCGTTGTTGAGCGTCACCCCACTGCGAAAATACGACGCCACGTACACGCTCTGCCAGATGTCTTCTATCTCATCGCAATTGCGCCCGATGATATACGGCCCGATATGCTTCTCAATCGCCGCTGCCACGGAAAAAGGCCGCTCCTGATGCGTCGCACAGCCGATGCCGTACAAACCCGGCTCAGTGGTTTCCACCTTCACCACCACTAACTGGCTGCCCGCCGGCTGTGTCATCAGGACACGCACCGCCTTGATCTTCGGCGATGGCATACCCCGGCGAGCCGCTTGCTGTGCGGCCATCAGTGGACCACCCGCGGATAACAGGCCCGCGCCCGATTGAAGCAGAGTTCGGCGATTCATGCGAGCACACGATACCACAGACAGCCAAAAAATGTGGCCCGCCAGGCAAACCAATCGGATCGCGTCACGTATACCGCTCATAGGCCGCGATCTCTCGCGGCGTTCCGTTACGCGTACAAGAATTAGGGAGACTCCGCTTGGCACTTGCATGGTTGGATACCTTCTCGCAGGATTTGCGATTCGCGATTCGGCAGTTGCGCAGTAGCCCCGGCTTCACTTGCGTTGCGGTGCTCAGCCTCGGCCTCGGCATCGGAGCCAACACGGCCATCTTCCAATTGGTGGATGCTGTGCGCTTGCGAACACTGCCTGTGCGCGCGCCGCAGGAACTGGCCACCATCGACCTGGCGCAAGGATCGATGCGCGCCGGATGGTTTTCCACTCGCAGCGCCCGGCTCACATCCACGCAGTGGGATCTCATCCGCGCGCAGCAACAGGCATTCACCGCGACGCCTGCCTGGAGCGCTGCCCGCTTCAATCTCGCGCCCGGCGGCGAGGCACGATATGCGGAAGGTCTCTACGTCTCCGGCGATTACTTCTCCACATTGGGAGTGCATGCGCATGCCGGCCGTCTCCTCAGCGCCGCCGACGACACACCGGGCTGCCATGATCCGGGCGCCGTGGTGAGCCACACCTTCTGGCAACGTGAACTCGGCGCCGATCGCAATCTGCAGTCGCGCAGCGTCATGCTCGATGGCCACAAGTTCCCCGTCATCGGCGTCACCGAAGAGGGCTTCTTCGGAATGGAAGTGGGCCGTCAATTCGATATCGCCATTCCACTTTGCGCCGACAAACTGCTGGCCGCCGAAGGCCGCGACCGCGCCACGGGACGCGCGTCCTACTGGCTATCCTCGTTCGGCCGTCTGAAGCCCGGCCAAAGCATGGAAGCAGCCAACACGCACCTGCGCACCATTTCGCCGGGTATCATGCGCGAATCGCTCCCTTCGGAATACCGGCCCGACGGTGCTAAACGCTACCTCGATAACAGACTCACCGCCGAAGCCGCGGCCACGGGAGTCTCCAGCCTGCGCCGCAGCTACACGACACCGCTCAACATGCTGATGGCCATCACTGGCCTGGTGCTGCTCATTGCCTGCGCCAATCTCGCCAATCTGCTGCTCGCCCGGGCCAGCGTGCGCGAACGCGAAATCGCCGTGCGCCTTGCGCTGGGAGCAGGCCGCGGTAAACTCATCCGTCAATTGATGACCGAAAGCCTGTTGCTCGCAGTGTTGGGCGCAGCCGTGGGAATGTTTCTCTCCAAGCTGCTCAGCGAAACGCTGCTGTCTTTCCTCACCACATCGGACAACCCGCTCTTCCTCGGATTGCGCACCGACCTCCGCATCGTCGGATTCGCCAGCCTCCTCGCCTGCGCCACTTGCCTGCTCTTCGGCTTGCTTCCTGCATTCCGCTCCACGCGGCTATCTCCGGCCAGCGCCATGCGCGCCGCGGGCCGCGGACTCACAGCGGGTAGAGAGAAGCTGAGCCTGCGCCGTTCCCTGGTCGCCGTGCAAGTGGCGATTTCCGTTGTGCTCCTCGTCGGTGCGATTCTCTTCGCCGGCAGCTTGCGCAATCTGACGGCGGTAGATCCCGGCTTCCACACCGATGGCGTCGTTTCCGTATCGCTCGACCTGCGCCGGGCCGCCGTACCTAAGGAACAGCGCATGCCCATGTTCCGCAATCTGATGGAGCGGCTCTCGCAGCAGCCCGGTGTTCGATCAGCCGCACAGGTGGATGTCATCCCGGTCAGTGGATCCGGCTGGAACAGCCGCGTGCGCCCGCAGGGCTCCAACACGGAAGGCAAGAACAGCCTGTTCAATCGCGTCAGCCCTGGATACTTCCGCACCATGGGCACGCCCATCCTCGCCGGACGCGATTTCCATGATCACGACACCCTCTCTTCACCCAAAATCGCCATCGTGAATGAGGCCTTCACCAAGCAGTTCTTCGGCAATGAGAACCCCGTGGGAAAAACGTTCTTTGTGGAGGGCCGCAGCGGCCAACCCGACCAGGGCTTCGAAGTGGTGGGCCTGGCACGCAACATGAAGTATTACGAATTAAGAGAAGACTTCCAGCCCACCGCATTCTTCCCCACCGCGCAGGAGCCGAACCTCGGCTTGTCCCCGTCTTATGTGCTCCACATCGTCGGCGCTTCCGGCGCCGTGCTGGAAGGCGTAAAGGCCACGGTGGCGCAAGTGCATCCGAACATCGGCATCGAGATCCGCGCACTGAACCGCCAGGTGGCCGATTCGTTGCTGCGCGACCGGCTCATGGCCGTGCTCTCCAGCGCGTTTGGCGTTCTGGCTGCAATGCTGGCGGCCCTCGGCTTGTACGGCGTCATCGCCTACATGGTGGAACGGCGGCGCAATGAAATCGGTGTGCGCATGGCATTGGGCGCAAGCCGCGGCCATGTCATCGGCCTGGTCGTGCGCGAGGCAGGCATACCGATGCTGAGCGGAATGATCGTCGGTGCGCTGGCCGCTCTCTGGGCTGGACAAACCGCGGCCAGCATGCTGTTTGGATTGAAGCCGCACAATCCAGCCGTAATGGCCACGGCCCTCGGACTACTCAGCACCGTGGCCCTGCTCGCTTGCTTGCTACCCGCGCGGCGCGCCGTGGGATTGAACCCCGTCGACGCGCTGCGCGATGAATAAGCGCCTCAGAAGTCCATGCGCCAGTTGAGCTGGATCCGCCGGCTCAGCCCGAATTGCCCGGTCACGCGCCCGAAGCTGGAATTCGTCGGGTCCGTTACCGGAGCTTCGAAGATGGTGTGATTCGTGGCGTTGAGCAGATCCACCGAAAACGTGGAGTTCCACTTTTCGTGAATCACAAAGCGGCGGAGGATTTTCACATCCCACATCCGCAGCGGATCCCCTCGCAACACATCCAGACGCGTGGGGAACACGCGCGATTGGAACGTGCCCGGCTGATTCGCTGACCGTCCTTCGAAGCCTTGGAACCCCGATGGAATGGCCCCAGAGCCGCGATAAGCGATGGATGGATCGAACCACACATGAATGTCATTGGCATGCACTTCGCTCGACCGGAACAGATTGCCAATGTTGTTCACATCACCGTAAAAGAACCGGTTACTCCAGGTGGTCGCCGGACCACTCTGGTATTGGTACACCCAACTGAATTGCCAGCCTCCCACCACATGCTGCAGGGGATGCTGCGTCATCCAGCGGCGTCCTTTGCCGAACGGCACTTCGGCGATAGCGCTCCACACCAGGCGGTGCGGACGCACCTGGTCGCTGGGGCGTTCGCTAGGCGCGGTGTCGAATTCATTGAAATAGAAATCGGTCTCGTAGTTCGACGCGCGTGTGTACATCAACGACGACTGCAGCCCCTGCGAGAGGCGGCGCTCCAGCAGCACTTGCAGATCGTGATAGATGTTGGAGCCGCGCGTGGAGCCGAACTCCGTACCGGCTCGGGTGCCATCGATGTTTCCCAGATGCGGATAGGGGCGCAGCAGACGGTTCTTGCGAATGTTCGCGCTGGTGAAGAAGCTCTGCGTCGACAAGTACCGGTACAACGTGGCATCGCTCCCTTGCAGCGCCGTGAGGTTCGTGATCCTATACGGGTTAGCGATGTTGCGGTTCATATCATCGTCCAGTACCTGATTGCGTACATTCCCTGTTGCCCAGTATTGCGCCGGAAGGACGTTCACCGGCTGATCCACCGGCAGGCGCGCATAGGATCCGTTATACGAAGCATCGAGAACCAGATTGCGCATCAGCTCCCGTTGCACGCTGAGCCGCCAGCGGTGCTGTAGTGCGGGTGCGTAATCACGGGCAAAGGAACCGATGTTGCGCCCCGCCAATGCGCTCACGCCAAGCGCGCGGCCCAGCGGCGAATCGAACCGCGAGCCATCGGAGCGCACAGGAAACGGGTCTCTCAGAATGTTGCTGGTGGAAGAAAGACCCCCGGCTGCGCCCACGCCACAACAGAAGTTGAGACCCAGGTCGTTGGACACCGGTGTGCTCGTGGTCACGCTGTAACCAAGCTGGCTGGGGCGCGTGTTGGCCACATTGAACGTATCGGCGAACGTGCCGTACCCGGCGCGCAGCACGGTCTTCTGCGTCACCTGATACACCGCCGCCGCGCGGGGCAGCAAGCGATGAGTGCCGTTGGTGAATGTACGGTCGCCTTCCCCGAGGAACGCGGTTCCACCTGTCACCGGCAGAGCACTCAATTCCGGAATCGGGCTGCGCGCGTAGGCCGCCTGTGCCGCCGCACCGAACGGTAGCGCCGCTCCCGCCAGAAACGCCCCGCCAATGCCGCGGTTGAAGCGCTCCGTGATTCCTCCTTCGCGCTCGTAGCGAAGTCCCAGGTTGAACCGCAGCCGCGTGCTGACGCGGTAGTCGTCCTGAATATACAAACCGCGATAGCGATTGCTCCAGAAGCCCGTGTCATTCGAGTCGATGTTGATCTGCGTGGGCACACCCATCATGAACGCAGCCCAATCCAGGGCGTGATTCGACGCCGTCTGCGTATTGTCGGCGGCACGCATGTAGAAGTTGTCGAACACGAACTGCCCCGAAGTGTAACCAAGGCTGGCCGAGGTGTACCACGTGCGGCGCTCCGAATAGCCGGCTTTCAGCGAGTGGTTGCCCTTTACCGTACTGATGCCGATCTTCGCTTCCCCAAACGTGGGGATATCGGTGATCGACGGGTACGCGATGGACACATCTTCGATCGTGTTCAGGTCGATGCGCGGAAGCAGAGTGTTGTCGCCGGCCTTCTGATCCATGTACGCGGGAAGACCGGCATCGGTCGGCTTCAACTGCACCACGTTGCGATTGGCCACGCCTTCGCCTTGCCCAAAGCGTGTAAGGAACACGCCGGCATCCAGAATGGTAGTCGCGTTCATGGCCCAACTGTAGCTGCCGCCCACACCTTTGTTGACGCGGTAGGAGCCCTGCGAAACAATGCCGGGTTTCGTGGAATAGGCCCAGTCGCGCGTGATGGGCACGCGCCGGTTCCAATACCAGCGGCCAAACACCCGGTGCCGGTCGTTGATGGTGTAGTCCACACGGTTGATGATGGAGTTGAACCGTGAATCATCCACCAGACCGGAAGCAAGATAGTTATTGAACCCTTCCGGCGACACTAATCCCGGTACATCATTCGGCGCCGGGTAGATCGATTCATAGAACGGCGCCATCGGGTTCAACACCGGAATCCCGCGATTGCCTGGAAACGGCGTGCGCACCACCTGCGAGCCGTCGCGGCGTGCTGACCGCGGATCGTAAATAGTGAAGCGGGTCGCATCCACACGCAGCAGATCGCTGAAATCGCCTTGCCGCCACGCCATCTTCGGCACCGTGCGATTCACCACGCTCGCCGTGGCATTGGTCTTGCGCTCATAGATACCGTTGTAGTTGAGAAAGAAGAACAGCTTGTCCTTGCCGTTATACAGCTTGGGAATCCGCACGGGGCCGCCGATACTGGCGCCGAAGTTGTTGGAGCGCCCCGATTCCTGGCGCTGATCATCGGCACTCCGCGTCCCCCGGCGCACTGCGTCTTCAAACGCCAGCCGCGTGAAATGCGGCGTCGCGTTCCATCGCTGTTGCCAGTGCTGTTCGTACAGATTGCCGTGGAACTGATTGGTGCCGCTCTTGGTCTGGACGTTAATCGTGGCCCCCGTGGTGTTGCCATACGACGCATCGAAGTTGATGGTTTCGAGTTTGAACTCGGAGATGGAGTCGGCGGGTGGAACGAAGCCCACAGAGCGGTTGCGGCCGTTCGCAGTGCCTCCGTCGATGCTGTATTCGTTCTGCCCTATGCCGCCCATCGTGTTGAAGTCGGATGTACCCCCGACATCAAATAGACGGCGATTCTGCGGCAGCCCCGTCCATTGCATCCCGGGCGCCAGCACCACCAGCGCGAACGGGTTCAGATCTGACATGGGCAGTTCCATCACCTGCCGCTGGTCAATCACCCGGCCACCGGAAGCAGTGAGCGTATCGAGCAACGGCGTTTCCGCGGTCACTTCGATGCTCTCCGTCACCTGACCGATTTCAAGCATCAATGGAATCTCAATCCGTCCGGCGACATTGAGCACGACACCCGTGCGGATCGCACGGCGAAAGCCCGGCGCTTCGGCGGTAATGCGATAGCGCCCGGGGTTGAGTAGGTTGGATTCGTAATAGCCTGCCGCATTGGTTAGAGTGCGGACTGTGGCGTTGGTTTCTGTATTGGTAAGGATGACGGCCGCGGAAGGAATGGCAGCGCTTTGCTGGTCTGTAACAGTCCCGGCGATGGTGCCGCGAGTGTCCTGGGCCAGCGCTGACGCTGCGAATAAAACAGCAGCCAGTACGCAAGTAAGACCCATGAAGGCGAACCTCCGACCGTCAGTCTACGCCCGGGCTCTTTCAGCCGCAAGCCCTCTTTTCCGCATTTTCGAGGAATAGTCTCGCCCGTTACCGGCATTTTCTTCGCGAGAGAAGAGAATGGCCAACACCACACACTACGACGTGATCATCATCGGCACAGGAGCCGGCGGTGGAACACTCGCCCACAAACTGGCGCCCACCGGCAAGAAAATCCTGCTCCTCGAGCGCGGCGGCTATCTGCCCCGCGAGCAGGACAACTGGAGCACAAAGGCCGTCTTCCTCGACTCCAAATACAAAGCCCACGAAGAATGGCTCGATAAAGAAGGGAAACCGTTCCACCCCGGCATTCATTACTACGTCGGCGGCAATACGAAATTCTATGGCGCCGCACTGCTCCGTTTTCGCGAAAAGGATTTCGGGGAACTGCCGCATCACGGCGGTATTTCGCCCGCCTGGCCGCTCGACTACCAGGATTTCAATCCTTACTACAGCATGGCCGAGGAACTGTATCAGGTTCATGGCAACCGCGGCGAAGATCCCACGGAACCTCCTGCCTGCTGCAACTACAAATACCCGGCGCTAAGCCACGAACCGCGCATCCAAAAGCTCCATGACGATCTGCAACGCATCGGGCATCGCCCGTTTCATCTCCCCGTCGGCGTGATGCTCGATGAACAGAACCGGCATCGCAGCAAATGCATCCGCTGCGGCAACTGCGATGGCTTCGCCTGCCCGCTGAACGCCAAGAGCGACGCGCAGGTCATCGCCGTGGACCCCGCCCTGGAACATCCCACCGTGCATTTACTGACACACGCCATGGTGCAGCGTCTGGAAACCGATGCCTTCGGAAGATCCGTGCGCAAGGTGATTGTCGAACACCACAACGAGCGCCTGGAGTTCACCGCCGATATCGTCGTCTCCTCCGCCGGCGCAATCAATTCGGCCGCCTTGCTGCTGCGTTCCGGCCTCGCCAATTCCAGCGACATGGTGGGCCGCCATTACATGTGCCACAACAATTCGGTATTGCTCGCGCTGTCGTTTGAGCCCAATCCCACGCGCTTCCAGAAGACCATCGGTGTCAACGACTACTACTTCGGCGCCGAAGACTTCGACTTTCCCCTCGGCCACATTTCCATGGTCAACAAAAGCGACGGCGATGCGCTGCGCAGCGGGTCGCCCGTGCCAGCCCCTGGCGTCACCTTCGAAGAGATGGCCCGCCACGCCCTCGATTTCTGGCTCACCAGCGAAGATCTGCCCGACCCGGATAACCGCGTGCTGGTCGATGCCGACGGTCGCATCCGCCTCCAATACACAGAGAACAACGTCGAGGGCCACAAGCGGCTCGGCGCAAAGCTGAAAGGCATGCTCGCGGAAATCGGCTGCAAGAACACGCTGCTCCCCTGCCACTACTACATCGGCAAGAAGATCCCGCTGGAGAAAGTAGCCCATCAATGCGGCACGCTGCGCTTCGGGCGCGATCCGAAAACCAGTGTCCTCGACACCAACTGCAAGGCGCACGATCTTGACAATCTGTACGTGGTGGATGGCAGCTTCTTTGTCTCCAGTTCTGCAGTCAATCCAGCGCTCACCATCATGGCCAATGCGCTGCGCGTAGGCGACCACCTGATCGAGAGGATGCAATAACATGCTGCGCCGCGGTTTTCTTGCCCTGATCCTCAGCGTCGCTGCGCTATTCGCAGCCGATCCCCGCGCACGAGTCACCGCCGTCGATTCCATCGGCATCACCGTCTCCGATCTCGACCGCGCAATCCAGTTCTACACCAGCGTTCTGTCCTTCGAAACAGTCGCCGAGCAGGAGTACGCCGGCCCCGAATGGGAGCATCTCCAGGGCCTGTTCGGCCTCCGCATGCGCACCGCGCGCCTGCGCCTCGGCGACGAATTCATCGAGCTGAAAGAATTCCTGGCCCCGGAAGGCCGCCCCCTCCCCGTCGATTCCCGCAGTAACGACGGCTGGTTCCAGCACATCGCCATCATCGTCAGCGACATGGACAAAGCCTACTCGCACCTGCGCAAACACAAGGTGCGCCATGCCTCCAGCGGCCCCCAGCGGCTGCCCGAATCGAATCGCAACGCAGCCGGTATCGACGCCTTCTATTTCAAAGACCCCGACGGGCACGCCCTGGAAGTGCTGGCGTTCCCCAAGGACAAAGGCAACCCGAAATGGCATCGCCCTACAAACCAGCTCTTCTTGGGAATAGATCATACGGCGATTGTGATTCAAGACACGAATGCCAGCCTGCGCTTTTATCGCGACACGCTCGGAATGGAAGTGGCCGGGGAAAGTGAGAACCACGGCACGGAGCAGGAGCATCTGAACAACGTTTTCGGCGCGCGGTTGCGCATCACCGCGGTGCGCGCGCCAAACGGCCCTGGGGTCGAGTTCCTCGAATACCTGGCGCCGCGCGATGGAAGACCATATCCCCAGGATTCGAAAGCCAACGACCTGTGGCACTGGCAAACGAGATTCTCGGCGGCAAGCGCGGACGATCTGTCGCGCGAACTCCGAAATAGCCGGACCCGCTTCCTCTCCACCGGAGTGGTGGAACTGCCGCCAGGCAAAGCCGGGTTCCGCAAGTCCGTCATCGTACGCGATCCGGACGGCCATGCCGTCGAAATCGCGGAGCAGTAAAACCAAACAATACAAATTCCGTTTCAAACAAAAGGAGAACACTATGTTTCGTTCGCAAGCGATTCGTCTGCTTACCGGCGCCCTCATGACCCTGGCGCTTTCCACTGGACTGGCTCTGGCTGTGGACAAGAGCCAGCACATGACCAGCAAATTCGAAGGCCCCAAGGCCAACACCGGCACGGCCATTCACATGACCGTTAACGGCAAGAGCATGCTCAAGGTCTCCGACGACTTCAAGGTCCCCGACACGCCGGCGCCAACCTGGCGCGTGGTGGATAGCAAGGGCACCATCTATACGCTCGATGCGTTCAAGATCAAAGGCGGCGAAAAGCGCGAAGTCGTGGTGCCGGCCTATGTCCACAACATTGCCAAAGTTCAGGTGTACTGCGCGTGGGCGGAAGTGATCCTCGGTGAATCGAGTTTCTCCAGCCCCGTGAAGTAAACATCTTCCCACGTAACACTCAAACCACACAGGGGCGGGATTGCGATTCCGTCCCTGATTTTATTTAGGAGGCAATATGCGCATGATTGCGATGCTGATGCTTTCCGCAAGCCTGATGCTTGCGAACCATATGACAACGGGAGAGAGGAAATCGCTGACCATCGACGGCGCGCGGAAGGTGATCGCCGGCGCGGTGGCCGAAGCAAAGAAGAATCACGCCGGCGGCGTGGTGGCCGTAGTGGATGACGGCGGCAACCTCATGGCCGTCGAACGGCTGGACGGCACGTTCGGCGCCGGGGCTAACATCGCCATCGGCAAGGCCCGCACCGCAGCCCTGTTCAAAAAGCCCACGAAGTTCTTCGAAGACGTAATCAATAAGGGCCGCACCGCCATGGCCACTCTGTCCGATTTCACTCCTTTGCAAGGTGGAGTGCCGTTGACCATCGACGGTCAGATCGTCGGCGCAGTGGGCGTCAGCGGCGCCAACACAGCAGCGCAGGACGAAGAGTTCGCCATGGCGGGTGCGAATGCGCTCGTCACCGGTTCCACCGCCGCTGTGCGCTACTTCGATAGCGCCTCCGTCAGCGCCGCCTTCGACAAAGGCGCTGTGCTGTTTGACGCATCGGAGAAGTACATGGTGCACGCCAGCCGCCGCGAAGCCCCCGGCATGGTGGAACTGCACGAAGATGATGCCGACATCGTTTACGTGCTCAAAGGTACAGCCACCCTCGTCACCGGCGGACGCCTGCTCGACGGCAAAGCGACGGGGCCCGGCGAGATCCGCGGCATGAACCTCGATGGCGGCGAGACCCGCGAACTGAACCCGGGCGACGTCGTGATTATCCCGGCCGGCACGCCGCACTGGTTCAAGGAAGTCACCAATCCCTTCACCTACTACGTGGTGAAAGCGCGGTGAGCGCCATGCAAAAACATTTCCTTGCCGTAATGATTTGCGCCGCCGGAGCCCTCGCCCTCGCCAACATGCGCATCGTGCCCGAAACGCCGGCAGGCAAACCGCTGGCCACCGTGGATCTCAGCACAGACGCAGGCGCCAGCCTCATGAAGGGCCAGTGGCGTTACAGCGATGTGCGCATCATCGAGACCGAATTCCTCGCACCCGGCGCCGATGGCCAACCGTCCCTCACGCCTAATCGCACCTACGACTTCACGCCACACGCCGGCCCCGCCGGTTTCGATGACGCAAACTGGCCCGTCATCGCGCCCACCACTCTCGACCAACGCCGCGGCAACGGACGCCTCAGCTTCAACTGGTATCGCATCACCCTCACCGTACCCGATCGCATCGGAGCTTTTGACCCCACCGGATCCACCGCCGTCTTTGAAACCTCCGTCGACGACTACGCCGAAATCTGGGTCAACGGCGAACTTTCCCGCGCCCCCGGTCAAAGCGGAGGCAGCGTTGTCGCCGGCTGGAACGCACCCAACCGCCTTGTCATCGGCCGCAACGTGAAGCCCGGCCAAAAGATCACGCTTGCCATCTTCGGCAGTAACGGGCCGCTATCGAATCCGCCTACCAACTACATTTGGATGCGCCACGCCCGTCTCGAATTCTTCGATGGCCCCCACGGCCCCATCGCCATCACTCCGCGCGAAGTGAATGTCGAGGTGGAGCGAAACGACACAGCGCTGAACCGAATCGTGCCACTCAATCCAAAGCTCTACAAACTCGCCGAAGGCTTCCAGTTCACCGAAGGTCCGGTGTGGGTGCGCAACGAAGGTCACCTGCTCTTCAGCGATCCCAACGCCAACACCATCTACCGCTACAAACCCGGCGAAGACCTCACCGTCTTCCGCCATCCCAGCGGCTATTCCGGCGCAGACGTGGCCGAATACGGGCAACCCGGCTCCAACGGCTTGACGCTCGATCCACAAGGGCGGCTCACCATCAACGAACACGGCAACCACCGTGTCTCGCGGCTCGAGAAGGACGGCAGCATCACCGTGCTTGCCGATTCCTTCCAGGGCAAGCGCCTGAACAGCCCGAACGACCTCGTCTACCGCAGTGACGGCGCCCTGTTCTTCACCGACCCGCCCTTCGGACTCCCGAAGTTCTTTGACGACCCGCGCAAGCAACTCGACTTCAGCGGCGTCTTCTCCCTTCACAACGGCGTGCTGCGCGTGGTGAGCAAGGACTTCACCGGCCCCAACGGCATCGCCCTCTCACCCGATGAGAAGTACCTCTACGTCGCCAATTGGGACGATCGCAAGAAGGTCATCCGTCGTTACGAAGTCGCAGCCGACGCCACCCTCCGTAACGGCACGATATTTTTCGACATGACAGAAACCAGGGATGAGAATGCGCTTGATGGTTTGAAGGTGGATTTGGAAGGCAACTTATACGTCTCCGGTCCACGCGGCATGTGGATTCTTTCCCCACAAGGAAAGCATCTGGGTACGGTGATCACGCCGGTTCATCCGCACAATTTCGCCTGGGGCGATACGGATGGAAAGACGCTCTATATCTGCGCCCGGGGTGGCCTCTACCGCATGCCCTTGAACATCGCAGGAGTCAGACCATGAAAACAGCGGCATTCTTCGGAGTGCTGGCGCTGGGCACGCTTTTCCTTGTGAGAAGTGTGCCTGGCGGCCACAAGACGGAACAGACAGGACCGCGCATCGTACGCGTGAACAAGGCGCTGGACGCATTAATCCCGCGTGACGCCGCGGTGGAACAGATCGCCACCGGGTTCGCACAGGCCTCTGGACCCGTGTGGAATCGCGCTGGCGGTTTCCTGCTCTTTTCCGACACTCCCAACAATGCCGTGTTCCGTTGGCGCGAAGGCGAGGGCGCATCGCTCTACGCCAGACTCTTCGCCGGCGCCGCTCCGCAACCCGCCGCGCTGGCTCTCGATGACGAAGGGCGCGTCGTGCTCTGTGAGCGAGGCACCGGACGCCTCACCCGTCTCGAAACCGATGGCACGCAGACGACGCTTGCCGGATTGTTGGAGGGCCTGCACGATCTCGCCTACCGTCGCGATGGTTCGCTCTTCTTCACCGACACCGCATCCGGCGTCTACCGGCTTTCCACAAAGGGAGCGCTGCGCCTCGTGACAAACGCAGTCCACGCCCCGCGCGGAATCGCCTTCTCACCCGATGAACGCACGTTGTATGTGAGCGGCGCCAACTCGTGGCATGCCTTTGACGTCGATGGCGAAGGCAATGTGAAACGCCAGCGGCTGTTCTTCAATGCGGCCGCATGGAACTCGCCGGGCATGACAGAAGGAATGAAGGTAGACAGGCACGGCAACCTCTTTGCATCCGGCCCCGGCGGTTTGCACATCCTCTCTCCGCAAGGTCACCACTTGGGCTCCATTCACTTCCAGCAGCCGGTCTCCAACTGCGCTTGGGGCGGCGACGGTTCCACCCTGTTCCTCACCTCCGGACATGCGCTCTACCGCCTGCGGACACGTACCAGCGGTCAGTGACCTTAGCTCATTCCTCCAGCAAAAAGCTGATTGATGAATGACGGCTTCGGCTTTACGCTTGGTACTGAAATGAGGTACGTACTACTTGCGATCCTCTTCGCCGCGAAGGCATGGGCGCAATCCACCGTCGGCGGATGTCCCGTACTGCCGGCCAATAATATCTGGAACACAGCCATCGATCATCTGCCCGTGAAATCCGATTCGCAAACGCTGGTGAACACCATCGGAGCGACCGCTACGATGCATGCGGACTTCGGCTCCGGCACCTACAACGGAGGGCCAATCGGCATCCCGTTCATCACCGTGACCGGCACGCAGACCAAATACCCCGCAACGTTTCTCTACTCCGATGAGAGCGACGCCGGCCCCTACGCTGTTCCGCTCAACGCGCCCATTGAAGGTGGCAGCAACAGCAATGGTGACCGTCATGCGATTGCCATCGACACCACCAACTGCATTCTCTATGAGCTCTACCGCGCGTTCCCGCAGGCAGCAAGTTGGCAGGGCGATTCAGGCGCCATCTACAACCTCCGATCGAACGCCCTACGTCCCGCGGGATGGACATCCGCCGATGCGGCAGGCCTTCCCATCGAGCCAGGACTGGTGACCTACGAAGACATCCTCGCCGGCGAGATCAAACACGCCATCCGCTTCACCGTGCCCCAAACGCGCCGCGCCTACGTCTGGCCCGGCCGCCATTTTGCTTCCTCATTGACCGGCACGCAGTATCCGGCAATGGGGCAGCGCTTTCGCCTCAAAGCAAGCTTCGACATCACGCCCTTCCCCGCCGAGGTGCAGATCATCCTCCGCGCGCTGAAGAAATACGGGATGATTCTCGCCGACAACGGTTCTGCCTGGTACATCTCCGGCAAGCCCGATTCGCGCTGGAACAACGACAATCTGCGTACCTTCCACAACATTGCGGGATCGAATTTCGAAGCCGTGGATGCCACCGTGCTCATGATCGACGTCAACTCCGGCGAAGCGCGTCAGAATGGCGTCTCCGTCAGCGTCACCCCCAACGCAGCCAATGTGCGCGTTGCCCGGACCCAGCAGTTCGCGGCCACCGTGCAAGGTTCCACCAATCAGGCGGTCACCTGGAGCGTGAACGGCGTCGCGGGTGGCAGCGCCACTTACGGCTTCATCAGTTCCACCGGCTTTTACAACGCGCCCAGCGTCTTGCCTTCACCGGCTTCGGCTACCGTGCAGGCAGCCAGCGTGGCATCCCCCACCAGCGCGGGCCAGGCTGCCGTAACCCTGCTCCCGCTGCCTGCAATCACCTCCCTCAGCCCGTCCCCACTCACCACCGGCAACTTCACCCTCACTGTCAACGGAGTGGGCTTCCTCGCCGGCTCCACCATCTATTTCAACGGCGCCGCCTTGCCCACAACCTTCATCTCCAGCACCCAACTGCGGAGCACAGGCAATCAAACATCCGTGGCCAATAATGTTCCGGTGGTCGTGAACACCGCTGATGGCATCACCACCAACACCGTCACCGTAAACGTAGTGGCCCCGTCCATGACGGTGACGGTATCGCCCACCAGCACCACCGTGCGCACGGGCCGGACCCAGCAGTTCACAGCCAACACCACGGTCACCTGGCGAGTGAACGGCATCGCCGGAGGAAGCACAACCTTCGGCACCATCTCCACCACGGGCCTCTACCGCGCTCCCGCGTCAGTGCCCAATCCGAGCACGGTAACGGTGACCGCCGTCTCCACCATCGATCCAACGAAATCCGCCGGCGCTTCTGTACGAATCAGACGCTGAGATTGCGCAGGGTGACAATCCTGCCGGCGTAGTAGTCTGCCACAATGAAGAATTCACCCTCTTGACGACGCAACCCCGCAAGCCCGTTTGGATTGGACCCGTATTTGCCCTGTTGGCCGCGGTTGGGTTCTCGGCCAAAGCGATCTTCATCAAGTTCGCCTACACCACCGCGCGCATCGATTCCATTACATTGATCGCTTTGCGCATGCTGTTTTCCATGCCGTTCTTTCTGGCCATGGCATGGTGGGGCGCACGCGGCCAGGCCCCGCTCACCACCCGCGATTGGGCCTTGCTCAGTTGGTTCGGCTTCCTCGGCTATTACTTCTCCAGCTTCCTTGATTTTCTCGGCCTGCAATACATCTCCGCGGCCCTCGAACGCCTCATTCTTTTCAGCTACCCCGCGGTCGTGCTCATGCTCTCCGCCCTGCTCTACGGCCGCGCCATCCATGGCCGCGAAATCCTCGCTTTGCTCATCTCGTTCTCCGGAATCGCTGTCGTCTTCCTCCAGGATCTGAAGATCACCGAATCCCCGCGCAACCTGTGGATCGGCAGCGGCCTCATCGTGGGTACCTCCATTTCCTATGCCATATACCTCGTGGGCAACACGGGACTCATTCGCCGTCTCGGCGCAACGCGCTTCACCGGCATGGCCGCCTCCATCTCCTCGGTCTTTGTCCTTGCCCACTACTCTGCACAGCACTCCCCACGCGATTTGCACGTTCCGGCAAGCCTCTACATGACGGTGCTCGGGCTGTCGCTCGTCTCCACGGCAATCCCCATCTGGATGACCTCCGAAGCGCTGCGGTTGATCGGCCCCAACCGCGTGGCCATCATCAGTTCCATCGGACCCATTGTCACCATCTGGATGGGCGCGGTCTTCCTCGGCGAAACCGTGAATGCCATCACTTATCTCGGCGCGGCGCTGGTGCTCGGCGGCGTTGCGCTCGTCACCACCTCCGGGCACACAGGATGACCCACAATGCGCGCACTGATCCTCCTTTTGTCGACGGCCGCTGTGCTGACCAGCGGCGAACTCCAGATCCACGGCACGCGGTTCTTCATGGATGACAAGCCGTTCCCCTACACCGGACTCAGTTTCTTCAACGCCATCTACAATCCCAACTTCAATCGCGGCAGCGCCGAACGCAAAACGTGGCTCGATAAATTTCGCAAGTACCGCATCAACGTGCTCCGCATCTGGGCGCAATGGGATTCCAAGCGCGGCTATGCCGATACATGTCCCACCTGCACGCTCTATCACCCCGATGGTTCGCTCCGCACCGAACATCTCGCGCGCCTCAAAGAAATCGCCGCTACCGCCGATCGCGAAGGCTTCGTCCTCGAATTGACCCTCTTCTCCCAGGAAAGCTGGCATGAGAACATCCGCTTCGATGAGAAGGCGTCCGTCACCGCAGCCACGGCCCTCGCCCGCGAATTGCAGCCCTTCCGCAACCTCACCTTCCAGATTTGGAATGAATTCTCACTCCACACGGTGCCCGTAATCAAAGCCATCAAACAAGTGGACCCGAAGCGCGTCGTCACCAGTTCCCCTGGCTTCGCCGGCGTGCTGACAGTTTCGCCCGAAGAAACGCAGTTGATGGATTACTTCACTCCGCACACATCACGGCAACGCCAGGGCAGGCCGTGGGAAGTGGCCCCCGCGGAACTCGAGTATCTGTTGAAGCGCTATCGCAAGCCTGTGGTGGATGACGAACCGGCGCGCAACGGCACCGCGAGTTTCGGCGGCCCCGGCGAGCAGACGTACCCCGCCGATCACATCATCCAGATCTACAAAGTGTGGCAACTCGGCGCCTACATCACCTATCACCACGACATGGTGCAAACAGGCTACGGCTCACCGCCCGTGCCACCCTCCGGCGTGCCTGACCCCGAGTTCAATCCCTATCACCGTACCGTTCTCGAGTTCATTGCCAACCAGCCGCGGTACTCACCCAACGTTACCGAGCCGCGACCGTAAGGGAGCCGGTCTGGACAACCTGCTGTTAGCCCAGCGCCTTCCGGAATCGCGCCACAATCTCCGCTGCCGAGGCCCTGTTCCACGTCTCATTCACCCGCAGCAGGAACCACTGGTTTTGCGGCGCCGACGCGGTGATTCCCGCCAGTTCCAGCCGCTGTTGATACACCGGCGCATTCACGCCATTCGGCCGGAAGCGGAAAATGTTGGAGCCTCGCTCAATGCGCACAATATCGAAGCCGCCATCCTTCTTCAATGCCGCGATCACCGATTCCCCCGTTTCCACAGCCTTGCGATAGCGCTCCGTGAAACCTTCGTAGTAATGCATCGCCACCGCCGCGTACGGCCACACCTGTTGCAATCCGCCGCCGAACATACGGCGGATGTGAAACGCGTTCCAGCATCGCCTTCGGCCCGGCCGGGATAGCGCCGCTCGCCGCGTTGAAGTATTTGTACATGCTGACGTACCCACGGTATCGAACAGCGCAGCGTATTCTTTCACCCCGATGCCGCCATGCCCGGCCTCCGTCAGCCACGCGCATCCAGCGTGCATCCCAATCTTGCGTTCGCGCGCCACGACGGATCCGCTTCATCTCATCGAAATCGAACCGTTCCCATCCTTCCGCCGCACCGGAGATTTCAATCCTGGATCGCGCCAATCAGCGCGACACGGCTGCCCCGCGCCGCGTCCCACCATCGCTTCCACTTCGTCAAACGAAACGTCGCCTTGCCCGGCGCAAGCCCGCCATGTTGATCCCGCTCAGCGTCTGCACGCAATCGCCGCAATCGTTCCACACAGATGCGGCTCCGCTTGCACCAGCACGCCCGCCGTTCCCCAGCCAGCAATCGCACCGCTAGATGATTGGCCAGCGTACCAGTGGGCATCCACACGGCATACTCCTTTGCGGTCGCCGCAATGCGTTTCTCCGGTGCTCCACAATGCCGTGCTGCGAGTAGTTGTCACTTATCCACACGCAATTTCACGTAGAATGCTGCTGTACTCATAGTAGCCGGAATGCCATCCAGCGTGGCGTAGATGTGCGATTCGTCGTTGGCCTTGGCCGGCATGGCCGCCAGCCCCAGCCCGGTTGCAGTTCCGAAAAGCCTCTTGCGGTTCACAATGCCCCAGGCGTGGTAACATGATCGTTCTATGCGCATTGCGGGAGTCAGCATGAGACTGATTCATGTGAGGATGGTGCATCAAAGGCCCATCCGGAATATCGCCAGACACGCTGGCAGCGGTGGTGGAAACGGATCCGTTGAAGCGCTCCGGCGATCTTTCAAGATTGAAGGCAACCTCGGCGGGGACCCGGTGAAGTGATGGATTTCTCCGCCCTCGGCCAGTACGCCACCCTCGAAGAGTGCCTCGCCGATTCCAGCGTCGAAGCCGTGTGTGGACGTCACCTTCCCGCATCTGCACAAAGACGCAGCCATCGCCGCACTGCGCCGCCGGCAAGCGTAGCCTGTCGAAAAACCGATGGGCCGCAGCATGGCCAGATGCGAAGGCTATCATGGCCAGAAGCGGAAAAGAGCGGCGCGTTTGATAGTGTACCGGGTACTGCGCTATTTAATATCTGGCCCTGCGCGACATGTGCCGCGCCTCGGCGCCTAAACGTAGCGCTATGTTCCGCCGCCGTTGCGCCGGCCCGCCTGGGCTTCGCGGTAGCATGTGAATAAAGAAAGCTCCGGCAGCGGCGTGGTGCGGCCTCGTCATCGACGCCGATCAGTGCATCAAGCATTTCGGTTTGCCCGAAGCCATCTCCGCCAGCGGCTATGAAAACCTGCCCGCCGGCATTGACGTGATTGAATCGCAGCTCTACTACCCCGATGGATTCCACCGTCACCATCAGCAGTGGCTGGCATCATCCCAAGTCTTACCGTTTTCATGGAATACACCTGCAATGGCATTCGTGGTCTGCGATGGCGGAACCGTCAGTATTCCGAGCACCGGCCGCGAACCCGCGCTCTATCACGCCGATGGCGAAGTCGAGCAATTGCCCTCCCCACCACCGACGGCTATCAGGCCGAAATCGAATACTTCCTCGATTGCGCGGCCGAGGAGCCGAAATCGCCCGGATTATTGTTCACCCAGGATTCCGCCGCCGCCGGTGGCGTGACCAATCTCATGTCGAATCGGGCGAAGAACGGAAGAAAGTACAATGGCGGCTCTGAGAGAACTGGAAATTGGCGCGATGTTCTGGGCCGTGCGCGACGCGGTGCCGCGCATCAAGAGCCCTGGGCGCCCGTTGCGGCCAGCTCGGCATCGGCGGCGATGTGCCGATGGATGCCGCCGCGGCCGCCGAATGGAAAAGCGTCCTCCAACAGGAAGACTTCACCGTAGTCACCTGCTTCGCCGCCTACAACGGCGAGAACACGCCGATATCCCCACCGTGCGGCGCACCGTGGGCTTCATTCCTCCCGCCGCGCGCGGAACGCGAGCGCGCACCATTGAGCTCAGCGATTTCGCGCCGCACTCGGCGTTGAAGGCCATAGCCTGCCCATCGGCTTCGTGCCCGAAGACGATCGGCATCCCGATTACATCGCCGTAGAAAGCCATGGTGCAGCGCATCTGCGATCATGCCGCAAAGCACGGCCAAGACGTTCGCGCTCGAAACCGGACAGGAACAGCGCACCGCTGCTCCACTTCCTGAAGGATCTCGGCCGCGACAACATCGGCATCAATTTCGATCCCGCCAACATGATTCTCTACGGCACCGGCGATCCGAGCAAAGCCTCGGCGTTCTCGCCCCGCACGTCATCAGCGTGCACGCCAAAGACGGCGATTGGCCCCCGAAGTCGAAGGCGCGCTCGGCACAGGCGCCCGCTCGGCCAGGGCTCCGTGAGCATGCCGCGCTTCGTCATGGCTCAAAGAGATCGGCTACAAAGGCCCGATGAACATTGAACGCGAAACCGAAGATCTCGAGCGGCGCTACGCCATGGCAATGGCGGTGAAACTCTCGAAGGCCTGCGCTAGCTTGTAACGCTCAACAGTTGTCGCCTTGTCTAGAATGGGGAGCTGCACTCCAGGCCAGCAGGCCCTTCGTGGAACCCGCAAGGGAGCATTCATCCTCAGTTCGGATGACAAGCGCCGCAAATGGTCCATGCGCGGCCCGATTTTCCTCGGACACATCGTGCATCACATCGTACAGGACCCGCGCAAACCCAACGTGCTTCTGATGGCCGCCCGCCCCGGCCATCTCGGCCCCAGCCTCTATCGCTCCACAAACTTCGGCAAGACCTGGAAGGAAAGCTCCGCCCCGCCTGCTTTCCCCAAAGCCAAGGAAGGCGAGAAGGGACTCGTGGCGCAACACGTCTTCTGGCTGGCGCCCGGTCACGCCTCGGAACCGAAAGTCTGGTACGCAGGCACTTCGCCCCAAGGCCTCTTCCGTTCCGAAGACGGCGGCGACACGTGGCAATCCGTCGACGGTTTCAACCTCAACCCCATGCGCGACAAATGGTGCGCCGCAGGCGAAGAAGGACCGCCCGATGGAGCCACCATGCACTCCATCACCGTTGACCCGCGCGACGCCAATCACATCTACCTCGGCATGTCTTCCGGCGGCGTCTTTGAATCCACCGACAAAGGCGCCAACTGGGCCCCGCTCAACAAAGGTTGCAGCGCCGAATTCCTCCCCGATGCCAATGCCGAATACGGCCACGATCCGCATTGCGTCCGCCTCCACCCAATGAATCCCGATCGTCTCTACATGCAGAATCACTGCGGCATCTACCGCATGGATCGTGCCGAAGGACTCTGGCATCGCATCGGCATGAAAATGCCAAAAAAAATCGGCGATATCGGATTCGGCATCGTCGTGCATCCGCGCGATACCGAGACCGCGTGGGTGTTTCCCATGGACGGCACCACCGTCTGGCCGCGCACCAGCCCCGCCGGCAAGCCCGCTATGTACGTCACGCGCGACGCCGGCAAATCGTGGCAGCGCCAGGATAAAGGGCTCCCCTCCGAACAAGCCTGGTTCACCGTGAAACGCCAGGCGATGTGCGTCGATCAAGGCAAACCCACCGGCGTCTACTTCGGCACTACCTCCGGCGAAGTGTGGGCTTCGCGCGATGAGGGCAACAGTTGGAAAGACATCGCCCGGCACCTGCCCCACATCTACTGCGTGGAACACGCCATATGAAGGTGTTCGTTCCCACCCCGCTGCGCTCCTACACGAAGAACCGCTCTGAGGTGAGCGCGGCGGGTGGAACAATGGGCGAGTTAATGCACGACCTCGACCGCCAATTCCCCGGCATGCGCTTCCGCATGATCGATGAGCAGGATGGCATCCGCCAGCACATTCGCCTCTTCGTCAACGGTGAGCCAGCACTCAGTTTAAGCGTGCCGCTCCAGCCTCAAGACGAAGTGCAGATCATCTGCGCCATCAGCGGCGGCCGCCTTCAGACAACTCACAGCACCGCGTTACGGTATACTCTTCCGCAATATGCCTAAAGGCGCAATCACTCTTACGATCACCGATCTCGCTGGAAATCCGCTCCAAGCGGCAGTCGATATCGATCTCGATCCGCTCCCACCGCCCGCCGGCGCCGGTGGCTCTCGTATGCACGCCTCCGTAACGATGGGCAATGCCGCCCAGTTGAAGCTGGACGATATCGAATGCATCGGCGGGCCGGGAACCCGCTACATGATCACCGTGCGCTCGAAGAACTATTGCCCTTATTCGTTCTTCCAGATGGTTACCTCCGACCGTGTCCTCCAGGCCAGTGACTCGGTCGACTTGTGGGTCGACCCGTCCCGCGTAAAAGGTATAAAAGGGCCAAAATTTCAGGATTTGGAGCCGCGCCAGCAACGCCTCCTCGAAACCGCCCGCATGTTCCAGATGCTTCCCGAAGATCAGGACCTGGTCGGCAAAAGCGGCGCCAAACTCTACAACGCACTCGGCCCCCTGCGCCAGGCTTGCTTCCTCAACATCTTGAAAAAAGCCGCTCACCGCGGAACCACCGCCAATTGCGGTAAGTTCATTCGCAGCCTCATCCTCTGCCGCCAGGATCGCTTCTTCGCCATGGTGGAGCCCGAAATGCAAGACTTCCTGCGCAACAGCGACCTCTTCAAATCCGCGCCCAACACCCTCCATGAACCTTTGCCCGATTTCCAGATGGAGGAGAGCTTCAAATCACGCGATCCCCACGCCAATCTGCAAGTCACGCTCATGCGCCATGCCACCGGCAACCTCATGGCCGCTGATATCGACATCGACGAGGCCAGCGGCATCGAGCATGGCTTCGAAGTCATCCGCAACGCCGTCTTTCAGGATCGCACCAACCCCTACCTGATCCACCAGTTCCTCATCGCCGCCGATCCCATTGAGAAAACTCTCGATCCCGGCTATAGCTTCATCTTTAAATAGCCGCAAATAGCCGCTACAGTTCCGTGTTCGCTTCCGCCGTCAACGCGGAGCGGTCCAGAATCTCCACTTCGCGCCGTTGCACACGGATCATGCCTTCCGATTGGAATCGCCCCAGATTGCGCGACACCACTTCGCGCACCGTGCCCAGCCGGGTGGCCAGTTCCTCATGCGTCTCCGGCATCAGAAACTTCCCGCCGCCTGCGGTATCGCAAAACGTCAGCAACTCCTGCGCCAGCCGCTGCCGGATGCTGCCGAAGGTGATTCGCTCCACCAGCGACACCAGATGCCGCAGCCGCATCCCGAACGCCGCCAGAAAGCGCACCGCCAGATCGGGATTCCGCCGGCAGGCATTTAGAAAATCGGATTTCAGCAGCAGAATACCCGTTGTTGGCTCAATGGCCATCACCGTGGCCGGATAGGGTCCGCCATCGAATACGGGCACCTCCGCCACCGTCGAAGGCGCATGCTGCATGGCCAGCACAATCTGCCGCCCGCTCGGCGTCATCTTCACCACCTTCACCATCCCATCGGCGATGATCCACAAACCCTTGCAAGCCTCGCCTTCATCGAATAACGATTCGCCTGCCTCGTAGCGCTTGACAATCGCGATCGTCGAAAGCGACTGCAGTTCGGCCTCCGGCAGAAAGGCAAACAGCTCGATTTCACGGAATGCGGGGTGAACAGCCATGGGGGGACTCCGCTATTGTCCCACACCCAATCCCGTGACTACGGTCACAAACAGACCCGCTGCATGCGGGTTATCCTGGTCCCGTGATCAAGCCATCGCAATTGTGCCAGGGAAATTCGCCGGAGCGTCAAACTCTCGACCATCCGCTCAGTCATCTCACCGCTTGCCACCGGCGCATCGAAGAACGCCTCGATACGCTCGAACGCGTGACCCCACACTGGCAATCGCGTCAGGACGAAGCACTGGCCGCGGTCCGCAACGCCTTCCGCTTCTTCGATACCAACGGCGTCTGGCACACCGAAGACGAAGAGCGCAGCATCTTTCCCCGCATGCGCCACGGGCTCAGCGACGATGAGCGCGCGTACCTCGCCGAACTCGAGCGCCAGCACGACGTCGCCGAAGCCGCCTACGATACTCTCCGCGCCATCGTGGCCAAACTCGATGCCCAACAGCCAACCAGCCAGTGGATCGCCGAATACGAAGCCGCTGCAAAAACACTCGCCCGCCTCTACCGCGATCACATCGCATCCGAGGATTCGCGCCTCGTCGAAATCGGCGCCCGCGTCCTCAACGACACCGAACTCCAAACCATCTCCGCAGAGATGAAGCAACGCCGAGGCCTTGCATGAAACCCTTACTACTCCCCCGCGAACACGGCGCCTGGGGAATGCTGCTGCAACCCTTCCTCGCTGCCGCCATCCTCAGCCGCCAGTGGACCTGGCTCTTCTTCCCTGCCCTTCTTTCCGTGCTGATTGTCTTCATCATGCGCGAGCCTTTGCTCGTGCTGGCCCGCCAGCATTCCGTCTGGCGCGAGCCTCGCCCCGAATCCGAAATCGCTCGCCGCAACGTGCTCTGTGAATCGCTGGTCCTGGCGATCTGCGGCCTCGCGCTGCTCACCCAGGTGCCGGTGGCCATTCTCTGCGCACTCGGCATTGCCGCCGCCTCGCTCAGCGCGCTTGCGCTCTACATGACCATGCGCAACAAACAGCGCTCCGTATGGCTCCAATCGGCCAGCGCCTTCGGTCTTAGCTCTTCCGCCCTGCTCGCCAGCCAGGTCGGCCGTGGCACGCTCTACGAATACTCCGCCTGGGCCATGTGGGCCGTTCTCAGCCTCCACTTCCTCACCGGCATCTTCCTCGTTCACGCCCGCCTCGACAAGCGCACCGGCAAACCTACGGCGCGCATCATGCAACGCTACGCCCTCATTTGCATCGCCGTGAACATTGCTTGCGGCGCGGCAGGACTCGCTCTCGGCGATGCGCGAATCCTGCCTCCGCTATTCCTGAGTGCCGCCATCAGCGCCGGCGAACTGTGGTGGATGAGCCGCCCTGCCTCGCTCAAGGAGCCGCTCAAACGCGTCGGATGGCGCGCCCTCACAGCCTCCCTCGTTCACACCGCCGTCGCCATCATTGCTCTCTGGTAGGCGGCGGACCCGGACGGCGCATCGGCGCTGGTCCCTGCGGCCCCATCCCTTCCCCACCTTTCAACAATCCCAATGTCCTGGCCTCGTGCACCGCAGGCAGCAGTTTCGCCGCATCTTCCAGCGCCTTCAACTTCGCCCGCTGCTGCTCGTCCAGAACCCCGGCGGCCTGCGCGAAGAAGCCTTCATCCGCGCCCCGCACCTGCTTGCGATAGCCTTCCACTTCCAGCATCAGCCGCCCCAGCGTCGCGGCATCCGCTGATCCCGACCGCACCATTTCATCCACCTGCCGCCGCTTGGCGTTCATCTCCTCAAATCGCGACCGGTTGCCGTCGGCCCGCGCGCGCATCATCTGCCGCAACTGCGCCGTCTGCCCATCGCTCAAACTCAGATACTGCTGCAGCGCCTCAAAAGAAGGCGGTGGACCCGGCGGCCGTCCTGCCGGACGCGGGGGATTCTGCGCGGTCAAGGTAACCGCGACTGCGAAGATCATCAAGGTTTTCATCGGATACCTCATGTATCCAATGACGAGCCCACCCTCACGAAAGATTACGCCGGACGCGAGATCCCGAATTGCGGCCAGTATTTTTCCGGCAACCGCGCCGGACGCAGATCACGCCCGCAGAACACGTGCTTGGTGTAACCCGTAGCGAGCTTTCTGCCATCCGCCGTGCGCATCTCATAGGCAAACGTCACCATCCGCGGATGCGCCGCTTCCAGCCACGTCGCCACCACAATCTCCTCGTCATAAAGCGCCGGCGCCTGGTAGCGGCAATTCGCCTCCGCCACCGTCAGCAGAATGCCGTCTTCCCGCTCCATCGCACTGTACTCGACACCGACTGAGCGGCAGAATTCCACCCGCCCGATCTCCATCCAGATCAGATAATTTGCATAGTACACGATGCCCATCTGATCGGTTTCGGCATAGCGCACACGGAAACGCGTTTCGTGGCGATGCGTCACATTACCGGACCAATCCGCCACGGCACGAACTCTTTGTGTCCCAAAACTTCCGCACACGTCCTTTCGCCGCTGGCCACGCGCAGCACGAGGTCGAAGATCTCCTTGCCCACGCTTGCCACGGTAGCTTGCCCATCCGCGATGCGCCCTGCGTTCACATCCATGTTGTCCCGCAGCCGGTTATACATGGCCGTGTTTGTGGCAATCTTGATCACCGGAACACTGGGGAATCCAGTGGCCGAACCGCGCCCGGTGGTGAACGCCATTACGTTGCAGCCCCCCGCGGCAAGGCCGGTCAATGAGACCGGATCGTAGCCCGGCGTGTTCATGAAGCAGAAACCCGGCGAAGTAATTGCCTCGGCGTAATCCACCACCTGCATCAACGTGGTGGTTCCGCCCTTGGCCGCCGCGCCCAGCGATTTCTCCAAAATGTTCGTCAGTCCGCCTTCCTTGTTGCCTGGCGACGGGTTGTCGTCGAAGCTGCCGTCAAAGCGCGACAGATACTGCTTGTACCAGCGCACCAGCCCAAGCAACTTCTCCGCTACTTCCCGGTTGCGCGAGCGCTTCACCAGCAAATGCTCCGCTCCGAAGATTTCCGTCGTCTCCGAAAGCACAGCCGAAGCATTGATCTCCGCCAGCAAATCGGCGCATGCGCCCAAAGCAGGATTCGCCGTGATTCCCGAGAATGAATCTGAGCCCCCGCATTCCAGCCCCAACACAATCTTCGATGCCGAAATCGTGGTCCGCTTCTCGTCCGCCGCCCGCTCCATCATCGTCGCGATGGCTTCCCGCGCGGCGGCCACCGTGGCCCGTGTCCCGCCCGACCCCTGCAACGTAAAGCCCTGCAATCGATCCGTGCGTGGCGAACCGTGCCCCAGATAATGATCGATCTGATTCACTTCGCAGCCGAGCCCAAGGATCACCGCGCCGGCCACATTCGGATGCATCAGCACCCCGCGCAGCGTCCGCTGCAACTGCACCGTGTCCGGCCCGACCGAGTGGCCACAGCCTTCGCCATGCGGAAACGCAATCACGCCATCTACATTCGGAGGCATCGTCTCCAGCGCATAGCTCTGCGCAATCAACTCCGCCGTGTGCGCCGCGCAATTGCTGGCCGCCACCACCGCAATGTAGTTGCGCGTCCCGGCCCGCCCGTCTTCCCTCAGGTATCCTTCAAACGTCGGCACGTTCGCCGGCGTGGGCGGATACGGCACCTCCGTCTCCGGAAATTCATACTGCAGGTGCAGCTCTTCGTACTTGAGGTTGTGCACATGCACCCACTGCCCCGGCGCCAGCCGCGCCTTCGCCGCTCCAATATCCTGCCCGTAGCGGATCACACGCCCGCCCTCGGGAATCTCGCGCACGGACACCTTGTGTCCCACGGGGATCTGCTCCCGCACGGTGATCGGAACCCCATCCACTTCGATGGTCTGTCCTACGGCCAGCGGGGCCCGCGCCACCGCGATGTTGTCCGTCGCGTGCAGGTGAATCACGGCGTTCTGCGCCGTAGGCGGCATTGCAATTTCAACCAGGCTCATAAGCTCCTCTATCTCATCAAAGCGGTTTCGGTGATCTGTTCGCCCAGGTGCACATGCAGCCCTTTGGCCACCGGATGCACATAAATCCCCTCGTTCTTCGGCGTCGGAATGTCTTCCGCGCGGCGTACGGTGATCACTTTGCGATCGTTCTCGGCAGCCTTCAGAAACTTGCCGATATGTAGATGGGCATGGCACTGGGTACGCACCTCAGCGCCGTTATAGGCGATCCCCCAGTCTTGGTCGCCCCACAACTCAACAGCCTTCCCAATCGCCGCTTTCCACAGCGCGATTCTTTCCGCCTGCGTGTAATCGTGCAGGTGGTGCGAATCCGCCTGGTGGGTACGCGGCAGCGCCAGCCACCGCGTCGGCTTGCGCGGATTGATGTCCTTCAGAAAAAACGGTTCACCCGTCGAATGTTTTTCCGCCTCGTTGCACAAACTGCACTGCCGCACCTTCATTGTTTCCGGCTTCGCAGGATCGCACGCGCAAGGATTTCCCAACGAAATTCGCGCCGACACCTGCGCAAGCAAGGGAACGGCAAACAACAACGCGGCGACGAACCGCACCAGTTTCACTGCGGACATAGATTAGTAACTACTGTACTCCAGGCGCGTCCATCAGAAGATCCACAATCGGCTGGTTGCCGTTGCACATCGCCAGATCGAGCGGCAACTGCCCGTTGTCCGCCCGGATGTTCGTCTTCGCCCCATGCGTCAGCAGCACCTTCGTCATCTCGATGTCGCCGTTCTGCGCCGCTGCATGTAATGGAGTCCAGCCGCCGTGCTGTGTTGCGTTGATATCGGCGCCTTTGTCCAGCAGCAGGGCCACGATGTCGCGGCTGCGGCCCGCCGCCGCCGCATGCAGCGGATGGTTGTTCATCGCATTAGTCGACCGCGCCAGCACGTCGGCGCCCGCGTTCAGCAGATACGCCACCGCGTCCTTGCGTCCGAAAAACGCCGCCAGGTGCAGCGCCGTCCACCCGTCGGTGGAATGCGCGCTCAGCGATGCCGGATCCTTCGCCAGCGCCTTCTCCAGTTTTCCCACGTTGCCCAGTGCTGAGGCGATGAAGGCATCCACCTTCGCCCCGCTCTGCAGCAACAGGTTGATCACGTCCTTGCGGTCGTAGTAGATCGCCACCAGAATCGCCGGCACCCCTTGATCGTTACGGGAATCGGCCAGTTCCGGATGCTCGTTGATCATCGTGGTGAGCGCAAACACATCGTCGCTCTTCACCAGATCGAAAAATTCTTGGATGAGTTCGGGATTGATTTCGCTCATGCGGCTGGAAGGTATACCTGTTCTGTCTTGCCTACTTCCCAGGCAAGATGGTTGATGTAAAAAAGGAGCGCCGGCTTCGGGTACCGGTCGCCAAATTCCTTCCAGGCGCGCTCTTCCCAGCCTGCCGTCAAATACTGCGATACCTCGGCATCCTTCGGGAAAAAGCCGTCTTCGTGCGGCACGCCCAGATAGTTCAGCACCGCAATGATCATGTCCAGATGCGAGATCAGGACAGACTGCGCCAGGTCAGTGGCGAATTCGTCCTGCCGCTCAGAGAGCCTCGCCCAAAGACGCGGCGCGGCCCGCCGCAGCGTCTCCGAATTCAGTTTCGCCAGGTGCGCTCTCGCCTTCAAACGCTCGTAAAGATGGTAGGTTTTCAGTTTTCCCATGGAGATCGTGCGAAGCACTCCAGTGAAGTTTTCTTCGCCCAGCCCCAGAAAGACATCGCAAAGCTGCATCAAGGCCAGAGTAACACGATACAATGAAGGATTTGGTCCTTCATTCATGAACAACATCATCATTTTGGGCGCCCAGTGGGGAGACGAAGGTAAGGGCAAAGTGGTCGACCTCCTGGCAGAGCGCTTCGATATCGTGACTCGCTATCAGGGCGGTCACAACGCCGGCCACACCGTCTACGTCGGCGAGAAAAAATTCGTCCTCAAGCTGATTCCCAGCGGCATCCTCCGGGGCAAGAAAGCCGTCATCGGCAATGGCGTCGTCATCGACCCCGGCGCCCTGCTCGACGAAATGGAATCGCTCGCCAAGGTCGGCATCGACGTGGGCAAGCACCTCGCCATCAGCAATCGCGCCCATGTCATCTTCCCCTTCCACCGCATGGTGGAGCGCGCCAGCGAAGGCCGCGAAGGCCGCACCGCCATCGGCACCACCTCCCGCGGCATCGGCCCCTGCTATGAGGATAAGATCGCCCGCCGCGGCATCCGCGTCGCCGATCTCCTCGACGCCGAAAACTTCCACCAGTTCTACACCATCCTCGCCGAAGACAAGCAGACCTTCGCCGAAGCCTTCCACATCGACGGCCAGCTCGACTACGCGAAGATCCGCGCCGACTACGAAGCCTTCGCCGAACGCATCCGCCCCATGGTGTGCGACGCCTCCCGCTTTCTCAACGACGCCGTTCGCGACGGTAAACGCATCCTCTTCGAAGGCGCGCAGGGCACCATGCTCGACATCGATCACGGCACCTACCCCTTCGTCACCAGCTCCAGCGCCGCCGCCGGAGGCGCCTGCACCGGCTCCGGAGTCCCGCCTACCAAAATCAGTGGCGTGCTCGGCGTCTCCAAAGCCTACATCACGCGCGTCGGCGGCGGCCCCTTCCCCACCGAGGAGCACGGTCCCATCGGCGAACGCATCCGCAAAGCCGGAAATGAGTTCGGAGCCGTTACCGGACGCCCCCGCCGATGCGGGTGGTTTGATGTCCCCTTGCTACGCTATACCGCTATGGTCAACGGCTTTGATAGTCTGGTCATAACGAAACTGGATGTACTCGACGAGTTTCCCGAGATTCAGGTGTGTACCGGATACCGCCTCAATGGCCGTGTGACCGATGAAGTCCCCGCCACGTCGAAGGAATTGGAGGCAGTCGAGCCAGTGTATGAAACAGTGCCTGGTTGGAAGGGATCGACGCGCGGGGCTACATCCTACGAAGCCTTGCCCGATGGCGCCAAGCGCTACCTCGATTTCCTTGCCGCTCAGGTTGGAGTTGAGATCGGTTGTATTTCCACCGGTCCGGAACGGAATGAGACCATCCTGTTGCCGGGATCGCGGTTTGAACAATTGGCGGGCTAGCTGTTTGCCCCGCCGCTAAGAATGGAACCTGGAAGTCGGATCGCACACTATCGGATCGTTTCGCGCCTCGGTTCCGGCGGTATGGGGGAAGTGTATCTCGCCCACGACGAACGCCTCGAACGCAAAGCAGCCGTCAAAATACTCCCAGCCGGTTCCTCTTCCGATCGCGACAGCATACGCCGCTTCACACAGGAAGCGAAAGCCGCCGCCGCATTGAGCCATCCCAACATCGCCACCATCTATGATGCCGGCGAAGAGAACGGGATTCCTTATCTCGCCATGGAATACGTCGAAGGCAGCACACTCAGTTCCCTCACTGAGAAATTGCCTCTCCCCTCCAGCGAGATCATGGCCGTCGGTATGCAAGTTGCCGATGCCCTCGTCGAGGCCCATAGCAAAGGCATCATCCATCGCGATGTGAAACCCTCCAACCTGATGCGGAACTCCCGCGTACAGGTGAAAGTGCTCGACTTCGGCTTGGCCAAACTCAGCGCCGCCGCAAAAATCCGCTTCGCCACCACCGTCAGCAACGGCGCACCCACCCAATCCGGCAGCGACACCAAGATCGCCGTCGGCAGCCTCCCCTACATGAGCCCGGAGCAGGCCCTGGCGAAGGAAGTGGATCAGCGCACCGACGTCTTCAGTCTAGGCGCCGTCCTCTACGAACTTGCCACTGGCCGCCGCGCATTCGCCGGGCAAACGCCCGCCGCCGTGTTCGATGCCATCCTCAATCGCACCCCCGCCGCCCCGCGCAGCATCAACCCCGACATCCCGGAATCGCTCGATCGCATCATCCGCAAGTGCCTGGAAAAGGATGCCGGCCTCCGCTATCAAACAGCACAGGATCTGCTCGCCGATCTCAAACTCGCCCAGCGCGATTTGAGCGGCCCCATCACCGCGCCCCACTCCATCCCGCAAAAGCGCAAATCCACCCTCGTGGTAGCCATCGCCGCCGTCGCGGTGTTGGGCTCGGCCTATTTCGGATGGCGCGTCGCCAGTCACAAACCTGTGGAGCCCTCCACTCCTGTCCGCAATGTCCCGCTCACCAGTTTCCCCGGCAGTGAGAGCCAGCCGTCGTTTTCCCCCGATGGCAATCAGGTCGCGTTCAGTTGGAATCAGGGCAAGGAAGATGATCTCGATATCTACGTGAAGGTGGTGGAAGCGGGCATGCCCCTCCGCCTCACCAATACACCCACTTCCGAATACAGCCCCGCCTGGTCCCCCGATGGCCGCTACATCGCCTTCCTGCGACAGGGCACCGACAGCGCCGGCTTCTACCTCATCCCCGCCCTCGGCGGCCTCGAACGCAAATTGAGCGACGCTTCGCCCCAGCGTGTTGGCGCCGATGCGCCTTTCATCAATTGGTCCCCCGACGGCAAGCAACTGGTGCTGGTCGATCGCGAAAGTGACCACGCTCCCCTCAGCCTCTTCCTCCTCGACCTCGAATCGAGCACCCGCCGCCGCATCACTTCGCCTCCACCCAAAACACTGGGTGACAGTACGCCTGTGTTCGCCCCCGACGGCAGCGCCATCGTCTTCGTCCGCACCCTCAGTCTCGCCGTGCAGGATATCTACCTGCTCGATATGAAGACCGGTAAAGAGCACCAGATCACCAAAGACAACCGCCGCATCTACGGGCTCGCCTGGAACCCCAACGACAACCGCATCATCTTTTCCTCGGCCCGCAGCGCCAACAGCCGCCTCTGGCGCATCTCCGCAACCGGCGGTGAACCGGAGCGCCTCCCCGGTATCGCCGATCAGGCCGGCTTCCTCGCCATCTCCCAGAACGGCAAACGTCTCGCCTACACGCGCTCCGTCATCGATACCAACATCTGGCTCTATGACCTGCCGGAGAAACTCACCACCACGCCCACCGGATCTGTATTGATGGCGTCCACGCGGCACGAACAGGGCCCGCGCTTCTCTCCTGACGGCACGCGCATCGGCTTTGCCTCTAACCGCTCCGGCTCCCTTGAAATCTGGGTCGCCGACACCAACGGCCAGAACATGAACCAGTTGACCAACTTCAACGGTCCATCCACCGGCAGCCCCATGTGGTCGCCCGATGGCAAGTTCATCGTCTTCGATTCGCGACCCAACGGCAACCCCGATATCTACGTCGTTAGCGCCGATGGCGGCCTGCCTCGCCGCCTCACCACCGACACCACTCAGGAAATCGTACCTAGCTGGTCGCAAGACGGGCGTTGGATCTACTTCACCTCCAATCGCAGCGGCCGTTACGAAATCTGGAAAATCCCCGCCCAGGGCGGCCTTGCTTCGCAGGTCACCAAGGGAGGCGGATTCCACGGCGTCGAATCGCCCGATGGCAAATACGTCTACTACGCAAAGTCGAACTCCCTCTCCGGTCTCTGGCGCGTTGGCACGGAAAGCGGCGTCGAAGAGCCCATCATCGAAACATTGAAAGCCGGCTACTGGAGCTACTGGTCCTTCGGCAAGGAAGGCGTCTTCTACGTCGACCGCGAAGACATGGACGAAGGCGGCGCCCGATACCCGCTCCGCTACTTCCACTCCGCCACAAAGAAAGACACCGTAGTCACCTACCTCTCCAAGCGCCCCTTCAACAGCGGCCTCTCCGTCTCCCCCGACGGCAAGAAATTCCTTTACACCCAGGTGGACCAAAGCGAAACCGACATCATGATGGTGGACGGCTTCCGCTAGAGTCCACGTATTCCGAGGTCCGCAGTAAGTCGGCCCTCCCGGCTGGCCCTCTCCGTCCTGCGCGACTTCCAACGGAGCGGTATACAGGCGAACACGACGCTTTAGAACTCGATCTTTCCCCCCAACTGAAGCTGCCGCTCCCGCGATGCCGTACCCAGCACCTGCCCAAAATTCGGCTGCGACAGGTTCGCCACCGGATTCGCATACCGCACATGATTCAATGCGTTGAATGCCTCCAGCCGGATCTGCAGCCGCGTCGACTCCCGCAGCCCCAGACGGAATGAGCGGAACAGGGAAAGATCGAAGTTCACATTCCCATCTCCACGCAGAATATTTCGCCCCGCGTTGCCGAACGTGAACGCCGCCGGCGCTGCGAATGCCGCCGTATTGAACCAGCGCGCCGTCGTCGGAGAATCCAGCCGTGGCGACCCTACCACGTTGGGCCGCATGTATCCGTTCTGATTCCCCGTATTGGCAATGTCCCCATTCATGTTCACCGTGAATGGTTGTCCCGAATGCAGCGTCATGATCGTGTTGATCTGCCACCCGCCGGCAATCGCCCGCATCGCCGCCGGCCCCGTCTTTCCCAATGGTAGATCGTAGGTCACACTGGCGTTCAAAATATGTGGCAGGTCGGTCGAAGATACGCTCCGCTCATTGTTGAAGTGGTACGGATCCTGCACCGAACAACCCTCCACGCCAAAGAACCCGTCACAGCCAAGCGTGATCGACTTCGACCACGTATAGTTCACCAGGTACGACAGCCCAGTCGAAAACCGCCGCCGCCACTGTGCTTGCAGCGAATGATAGTTGCTCCGCCCCCAACTGCGATCGAAGTTCGTCGGCGTGATATACGGAAACGGCCGGCGAGCCGCCGCATTCCCAGCCGCCGCTCCCACCGCCACGTTGTAGAATCCACCCACCGGAAGCCGTGTGTTCCCCGATCCCACATAATTCAACGCGATCAGTTCATTCGCCCCCACCTGCCGCTGCACTCCGATATTCCATTGCGCCGACTTGCTGTTCTTAAAATACGGATCAATGAAAAATGCTCCGTCATTGAACGGTGTAGCCGCCGGCGTTGTCGCCGATGGGAACGGATTCTTGCCCGATAGCACCGGTGTCGGCTCCGCCACCGTCGGCAGGTTGAAATTCGTCGACAACCGCCGCCCAACGTCCGGCCACGTGTGGCCGATGTTTTGCGAGAACTGCGTAATACCCGCCCAGCTGTCGAAAAACATGCCAAACGATCCACGCAGCACCATCTTCTGATCCAGCTTGTAGGCAATGCCGATCCGCGGTTGCCAGTTGTCCGTGAAGTTCGGAACCAGCCGTCCCCGTTCATCCAGCGCCACGTTCGCCGGCAGCGTCGCCGATGGCAAACACGGAGCCGTGCCCACCTCCGCGCACGTCTTCGGAATCGCTTGCAGCAGATAGCGCCCGCTGATCATGTCCATGTTGCCCGTGGCAATCGTGCGGTCGCTTTCCCGCCCAATCGGCGGAACCCGCGTGTAGTCGTAGCGTAACCCCAGATTCAACGTAAGCCGCGGCGTCACCTTCCATGAGTCCTGCGCGTAAAAGCCAAAAATTCCCCCGAAACGCGTGTACTTGGCGAAGTCCCGCCGGTCCGCCCCAAACGGTACGTTCAACAAAAACGACGCCAGCGGACTCCCCGTCTGTGCCTGATTGTTCGGGTCCGCCGTCGTCGGCGAATCGAAGTTGATCCCGTGATCCGACAACAGCGTCAGAAACTTGTTGTGGCTGAATTCCCCTCCGAACTTCCATTCGTGCCGCCCCATGATTCGCGTGTAATTCGTCTTGTAGGAAGTCACCTGCGTCGGATGCGTATAGCCCGCCACTTCGCCGCCCGAAAAGAACTGCGCCACATTGATGCCCGGCATGATCACCGCTCCGGACCGGAACGCGCAACAGAATTCCCGGTTCACTCCCGATGCGCCCACCGCGTCAATCCCTTCCCGGAACCGCGACCCGTTCGGCCGCTGCACCACCGTGTAGCCGATCTGTGTTTGCAACACACTCGACGGCGAAAACGTGTGTACCCAGCTTCCTCCCGCGTTCACCGTGAAGAACTCCTCAAAGCTCGTCAGTGTCTGCCGCCCGCCCGACCCCGTCCGGTCATAGAATTGTCCCGACCATCGGAACCACGTGAAATCCTTCGCCGAAAGCGTGTGATCGAAACGCCCCGAATACTCCTCCTGATCGATCACCGTCGGTGTGAAATCCAGTTGATTGCGGTCCGCCACTCCCGTTACGATCGCCCCAGGCACCGTCGCCTTCAAATAGGCAAGCCATCCCTGATCGAGCCGCGATGCCGGAAGCTGGTTCCCCGTGAAGGGCGTCCGCAGAAACGTCCCCGGCCGGTCCGGATTCACCCGCGTCGAGAAAGGATCGAAAATCTGCCGCGGCCAATCGCTCAAATCCCCCCGCAGGTTCGCTTCCGTCGGCACCCGGTACAGCGAGTTCGCCGGAGTACGGTTACGGAATCCCTGATAGCTCAGAAAGAAGAACGTCTTGTTCTGGCCCCGGTAGCCCGGCAATACCACCGGTCCCCCCAGTGTCGTGCCGAACATGTTCTGCCGCAGCGGCGTCTTCACCGCCCGGAACGGATTGCGCGCATCCAGCGCATCGTTGCGCAGAAATTCCCACGCCGACGCATGAAACTGATTCGTCCCTGACTTGGTCACCACATTGATCGTCCCGCCCGTCGACATCCCGAATTCCGCCTGATCGTTGTGCGACTGCACCTTGAACTCCTGCACCGCGTCCACAATCGGCGGCACCGCGTACGTCGACATGAACACGCCAATATTCGACAACCCGTCCAGAAAGAAAAGATTCGACCGGTTGCTCTGCCCGTTGATCGACGGATACGTCAATTGCCCCACTGCCGTCGACTGCCCGCCGCCCGCGTTCTGGCCTACTGAGATCGGCGATGCCCCCGGCGATAGCGCCAGCAACTGCGTGAAGTTGCGCCCGTTCAGCGGCAGATCCAGCACCTGCTTCGATTCCACCACCGTCCCTAACTCCGCCGTCGATGCCTGCAACTCCACCGCCGTCGCCGCTACGTTGACGGTTTGCTCAATCTGGCCCACCTCCAGCGTCAGATCGAACGTTGCCGTGCGGTTCACTTCCAGAACAAACTGCGCCGTCTTGATCTGCCGGAATCCCGCCTTCTGCGCCTCAATCACATACTCGCCCGGCGGAACGCTCAGGAATACGTAAGTCCCCGTTTCGTTCGACACCGACATTCGTTCCACGCCAGTCTGCAGATTGCGCAAACGGATCTCCGCGCCGGGTGCAATCGCCCCCGCCGAATCCTTCACCGTCCCGTTCACACTCGCGCTCGAAAGCTGCCCAAAGGCCGTTGCGGCCGTCAATAGAACCATCAATACAAAACGGATCAAGTTACTCTCCTTACACCGGACGTGGTGCGTACTTATCGTCGTGCTTGTCCTGCTGCTCGGCCATCCGCCGCTTCAGTTCCGCCAGCCGCGATGCCTGTGCCGGATCCCCGGAGCGGTCATTGAGCTCCCACGGATCCCGCACGACATCGAACAATTGAAACTTCCCAACCTTCGGATACCAGATCAATTTCCAGTTCTCCCGCCTCACCATCCGCTGCACGTCCTTGTACACCGCAAAGGCGTATTCCCTTACTTCACGCTTCTCGCCGCGGATAATCGGCGCCAGGCTCTTCCCCTCAACACTCGCCGGTATAGGCACACGCGCCAGATCGCATAGCGTCGGGAACAGGTCGTGCATGTGCGCCAGCGCCTCCGATTTCCCATGCTTGATCCCCGGACCCGCCACAATACAAGGCGATTTGAAATGCTCGTACAGATTCTGCTTGCCCATCAGGCCATGCCGCCCCCCTACCGCCAGACCCTGATCGCTGGTGAACAGAACAATCGTATTGGCCGGCAGCACCGCCAGAATGCGCCCGATATGGTGATCCAGGCAGGTGATCGTCGCGTAGTAGTCGGCCAGATGCTTCCGCATCTCCTCCCTCGTGCGCGGAAACCCCGCCAGTAATTCATCGCGGATCTTCAGATCGCCGTTGTCGAACGGATGCTCCGGCATGTAGTTCTTCGGCAGCGTAATCTTCGCCGGATCGTACATCTCCACAAACTTCTTCGGAGCGCTGCGTGGATCATGCGGCACCGGCGGAGCCATGTAGATAAAGAACGGACCGTTCCCGCTTGCCCGCACCCATTCGATCACCTGGTTGGCGTGTTGCTCCGGTTGCTCGGCGCGTACATCGAAGCCTTCCTTCGAATACAGCTTCGTTTGAAACGCCTCGCTTGCCGCAACGTACGTGTTGCCTCGCTTGCCGTAATGGAACGTCCGGTATCCCGCGCTCTCAAACGCCTTCGCCAGAACGGTCATTCCCGCGGGCACCGGAACATTTCGCTCCGGAATGTGAAACACCGTCCGCCCCGTCATCAACATCGTCCGGCTCGGCAGGCACATTGCGCCTACCAGCCCGCCTTGCGAATACAGGTTCGTGAATACGAATCCGCGCCGCACCAGCGAATCCAGCGCCGGCGTCTGAATCTCATTGTTCCCCAGTGCGCGGATCGTATCGAATCGTTGATCGTCTGTGTTGATCAACAGAATGTTGGGAGGCCCATCCGCTGCCCGCGACGCCACCGCGCCGCACAGCGAGCCGAAAAGAAGATCGCGTCGTCTCATACTCGTCTGTATGTATATATCACTCCCCGGCAGGCTCCGCCTACCCACCTCCTTCTCCAATTTGCGCCCTTGAACCCCAGGGCAACTGTCACATCCGCGAGCCTCATCGGAAACCATCCAATCCCATTCCCCTGGGCTCGCCCCCTTAGCGATCTTTGCGCCTTGGCGCCTTGGCGCGAAACCCAATCCCAGCCGCAACCCCAGAAACTCCCGACACCCGCCAGTTCATTCCCGCACTGACCAGTCACAAACTGGCCCCGCGCTTGGCGTAAACTGAAAACGAGGAGCCGGCCTGAGGGGCTGCTCTCTCATCGAAAACACTCACATCTCGAAACCGTTTGGAGGATGATCCAATGTTCACCCGATCACTCTTCTCCGCTTTTGTGCTGTTCGCGTTTTCTGCACAAGCGGACGACAAGCAATCACCGCTCTTCCCCGATCCCAACCTCGAAGCCATTGTGCGCAGTCACGTCTTTGGCAAGAAAGATAACACCCAGCCACTCACTGCCGATGACGTAAAGTCCCTTTCCACCATCAGCGGACGCGGCAAGCCCGTGCGCGATCTCACCGGCCTCGACAAGTGCTCGAGCCTCGCTTCCCTCGAACTCACCGATATGGAATTCAGCGATCTCAAGCCGCTCGAGAATCTTAAAAACCTGCAATCGCTCACCCTCTCCCGCAACAAAATCCGCGACATCACCCCGCTCGCCGGCCTCACCAATCTGCAGTACCTTGAACTCTCCGGCAACATGGTCACTGACCTCACCCCGCTCAAAGCACTCACCGCCATGAACGCCCTCTACCTCTCCGGCAACAAGATCACCAGCGTCGCCGCACTAAGCGCCATGAACAAGCTGTCTTCTCTTTATCTCGATGGAAACCAGGTCGCCGACCTCACCCCACTGAGCACTCTGCGCTGGCTGTCTTCGCTCGACCTGCGCGGCAACCACGTGAAGGATATCTCCCCACTGGCCAAGCTCACCGAGTTGAAGTACCTCACACTCGATCAGAACAGAATTGCCGACATCGCCCCGCTCGCCGCCATGGCGAAGAAAGACTCCGAAGGGGACAAGCGCTTTGCCCCCTACTGGACCGTCTCTCTCAAAGGCAATCCTCTTTCCGCCCAATCCAAGACCACCGCTTTGGCCGAGTTGAAAAAATACTCGCACACCGTGCAAGCTCCCTAAATCTTCACCTGCACTGCTCCCGCGTGCCGCAGCGTCTCCGCGACTTCCGGTTCCTCGCCGCTGCGGCACTCCACCGTCAGCAAGACTCCGCCTTGTCGTGGATACCGTTTGACTCGCGAGTCTCCCCAATTGAAGTACACCATCGCCGCCATCATCCCCATGAACATCACCGTCAGTGCCGCGAAAAGCCCGATCACCCGGTTCACCGCATGACCGGCGGTCCAGCCCGCCGCGACAACTGCCACGGCAATCCCCGCCATCCACGCAACATGGTGCAAACGCGGGCTCGCACTCTCCACCTTGCCACGCCCCGGCTCAGTCACCGGCCGTATCGCGATCGTCGAAAATCCCTTTTCCCGCAGCACTTGTGCTGCATGCGCCCCATCTACAGGGTGCCGGAATAAGCCCATCACAGGCGCTGTCGTGAGCGTCATTACGCCTCCATTTCGGATTGGAGGCGCCCCGCCGCCACATTGTTTCAAATCTCCCGCGAAAGATCATCGAGAACCGAAGTTGCCCGTCACTGCCTTCCCCGGCCGCGCCCCTTTCACCGTCGCACCATCCTGCACCACAGCCACTCCATTCACCACTACATGATCGATGCCCGCCGAAAAAGCCAGCCCTTTCTCAAACGTAGCCATGTCCTTCACCTTCGCCGCATCGAACACCGTGATGTCCGCATCCGCCCCTACCTGAATTCGACCTTTATTCTTCATCGCCGGAGCAATCGCTTCCAGCCGCCGAGCCGGCATGATCGTCATCTTCCCGATCGCCTCCATCAACCCCAGCGCCTTGCGCTCGCGCACGTAATACCCCAGCACCCGGCTGAACGTGCCCGCGCTTCGTGGATGCGCCCCCGGAGCGAACGGCATGCCATCCGAGGCCACCATAACAAATGGCGACGCCATCGCCCGTTCAATCCACTCCGCCTTCATGAAGTGCATGATCACCTGGCCCGTTTCCTTCCGGTACTTCTCAAACGTCTCCTTCGTCAGCCGCTCCCCCGTCTTCACCCACTGCAATTCCCCATACGAGATGCCCAGCCGCTGCTGCCAGCCTTCGTCAAACATCGTCGATTCCAGCAGCGTCGAAGCGGCCGTGTAAGGATATGCCTCCGTCGTGATGTCCATCCCCCGCTTGTGCGCCGCATCGATCAGCTCCAGCACCAATGGCAACGCCGCCAGGCTCATGCTGTTCACATGAACAATATGCAGCGCCGCCCCCGTCGCCGCGGCATCGGCAATCACTTCCTGCATCGCATCCACGCTCATCGAACGCACGTGCGCGAAGATCGGCATCTTCCACCGTGCGGCCATCTGAAACACTTTGAAAATCTCTTCCCGCGACGCCCCCGGATAATACTGGTGCGCCATGCCCACCCCCAGCGCCCCTTCCCGCATTCCTCTCTCCAACTCCGCCGCCAGCTTCGTGAACTCCTCCGGCTCCTTCAACTCCTTGTACTTGCTCACGTTCACATACGCCATCGTTTCCACGCCGCTTCCACCCGATACCGGTTGCGGTGTGAAATCCCGTGCGGCCATCGCTCGCGCGGCCCCATGTCCCGCCGTTGCCCCAAAGTTCAGAATCGAGTTCCCGCTGCGCGCCTTCAAATACTCCGCCACATGCGGTACGCCCACCTCCAGTTCCAACGCCGTCGTCACACCATCGTGAGCCTGGTATTCGTTCGCTTCATTCGTCTGCCCGTGCGCGTGCAGATCAATGAATCCCGGCGCCACCACGCGACCCTCCGCCCGCAACACCACCTTGCCTTGCAGTGGAGTCGCCGATACCGCCGCAATCTTCCCACCACGAATCCCGATGTGCCGCACCGCGTTCAACCCGCTTGCCGGATCCATCACACGCCCGCCCGAAATCACCACATCGTATTGCGCCGCCAGCGGAATCGCGGCCAGAAACAAGAGTGCCTTCATTGTGTTCACAAGTAGACCTCAAGAATATCGTGGACGCTGCCCTGGCGCTATACTGGGCTTCCGATGACTCGAGACCAAGCTGAGCAATTCGCCGCCGATTGGATCCATCACTGGTCCCATCGCGAAGTCCAGCAGATCGTCTCCCACTTCGCTCCCGATGCCCGTTTCATGAGTCCCGTCGCCGCCAAACGTACGGGGCATCCTCTCGTCGTCGGCCGCGAAGCTCTGCGCGACTATTGGTCCGTAGTCCACACCTTCACTACATTCCAGTTCTTCCTCGAACGCACCATCTGGGATCAGGAACGCCAGGAACTCGTCATTGTTTACACCCGCGAAATCGACGGCCAGCGCGACCGCGCCTGTGAAATCCTCCGCTTCGATTCCACCGGACTCGTCGCCGAAGGCGAAGCCATGTACGGCGCAACCATTGCATAAGCCGCTTTGACGAATTCGACTCCCGTCCTATAACATCGGCACTTGTCTGGATCTCTTCTTCTTCGCCCATGCCGATTACCCAGAAACTCGATATCTGCCGTATCGTGCAGGAATCGGTAACAGGGCGTCACCATCTCCCTGCGTGTGCGAATCCTCCCAACGAAACCCGGAGACATCCAACCAACGGCATCCTCATCGCGGAAGACCACCCCGTAGTCCGCAAAGGCCTGCGCATGGCGACGAAGAGGATGCCGCGCTCCTAGTCATCGGCGAAGCTGCGCGGCCCTCTCCCTCACCGTCGAACTCGGCCCCGACGTCCCCCCATTGATCTTCCTCACCATGCATGTCCCGGAAGATCTCCTCCAGGCCAATGCGGCCACTCCACCCACTACCAGCCACAACGTCCCCGGCTCAGGCACTCCCCCATCTCCGGTCCCACTGTACTCGATCACATAGCCTAAGGCGCCGGGATCCCCATTGATCCAGCCGAACAGCGGCGGCGCACCAAGGGTCGCGGCGTTGATGTACAGCTGCAAAATGTCGCCGCTCGTGTTCGGATATCCCGGCAACCAGTTCGTATAGCTCACCAATTGGCCTGCCTCCGGCCCTTCCAGCCAGCGGAACTCGCCTTGCACCGCATTGTCGCTCGCACCCAGAAACGCAGTGCCCGTCGCCCCGAATCCCAGCAGGAAGCTGAACGAGTTCTCAATGAAGGCCTGCTCCCCCGCCGACGTCACCGTGGCCAGGTATCCTGCCATCCCCATGTGCGTGCTCGCCAGAGCCGCTGCCCGTGCCGTGTCAAAACTCACCGGGCTGAAGATGCTGATCGCCGGCACATACTCATACCAGTGCCCGTTCCCTCCACTCCCCACCATCCACTGCACCGGCGCTGCCGGCACTATCCCACCACATACCGCAGCCAGTAACACTACCCGGCAAACCAAGCGTGTAAACATAATCCCTCCTCAGAAAAGGCGGCCATCCGCCGCCATCGTTTGTACTTTGGGGTACGGAGGGATTAGCGACACCCACCACAAAACCGCGTCAGCGAATGTTTCGCAATTCCTCTAGCCGGGTCCGCCGCTTTGACCCCGCCGGCAGTAACTCTCCATATGCTCGTAGAGCCGCTTCCGCCCACTCCGCCGCCTTCGCTCGATTCGTTCGCGCGTAACACTCCGCTTCGTAAAACAGCCGGTTCCCCAGCCATGATCGCGGCATCGTCCCCTTCGTTACTTGCTCGGCTTCCCGGTACAACGCGAACACCTCGCCGCAAGCTCCGATCCTTCCGTACACCTCCGCCCCATCTGCCAAAAGCATCCAGTAAGACGGCCCAATCTCGGAAGCCCGCCGCCGCGCTTCCGGCAACACTGCTCCCAGCTCTCGCGCTGCCTCTTCCTTCCGCCCCGCATCCGCCAGCCGCCCCGCCAACAAGGTCCGCAGCCGGAACTGCTCGAACAGATTCACCACTCCCGGCGCCAGCAACGACGCCCGCCGGATGTCCGTCAGTGCGCCGGCTTGATCACCGGCCACCGCCGCCGCCTGGGATCGAATTCGCAGCAGCGCCACCTCCATATACCGTCCGTCCGCATGCCGCCCGGCGAGTTGCAAACCCCGCTCCGCTGCGGCTCTTGCCTCCGCGTGTCGCCCCGTGCGCGACAACTCCAGCGCGTAGTTCAAGTACACCACCGCCTGAAACACCTCCGGCGCAATCAGAAAGGACTGCGGGGGAGCCTTCTCCGCCACCCGGATTACCTCTTCAATCCGCCGCACCGCCTCCTCCGGCTTCCCGCCGCATTGGCTCGCCGCCGCTGCTCTCGCTAGCAGGTAATCCGCCTCCCGCCTCCCGCTAATCCCATCCGCCTCACGAAACAGTGCCATCGCTCCTGTGCAATCTCCACGCCGCATCAGCAACGTCGCCAGGCTCTGCCGGGCCAGAACACGAGGCTCCGCCGATCCGCTTCGGTCCGCCCTCGCCATCGCCTGTCTCGCCATCTTCTCCGCCGTATCTTCGCGCCCCGCCTCCTTCGTCAGATGCGCGAAATCCGCCTGCAACAGCGCTCCAACGTCGTCCGGCAACGCCGCTCCCTGTTCAATCCGCTCATTCCCCCGCGCCACCATGTCCACCACGGTCATCGCCGCTGTCCCACTTCCCGGCACCGCCGAACTGCCGATCATTCCCCGCAGAAACCTGGCGATCTCCCGCCCCCGCACAGCCTCCGCATAACGCTTCTGCTGTTGCCACAATCCGTATGCTCCCAACCCCGCTACAATCAGGCCCGCTGCGACTGCCGCCTGATTGCGAGCCACAAAACGCATGGCCCGGTATCCCAGAGTCAACCGCCGGGCCCTCACCGGCCGGCCTTCCAGATACGCCGTCAAATCCGCTGCAAACTCCCATGCGCTCGCATAACGCTCCGAGGCTGCAAACCGCAGCGCCTTCCCTAACACCGCATCCAAATCCGGCTTGCCCGTCGCAATCCGCAACGGCGACCTTCCCGCCGCCCGTTCCGCCAACGCCGCTATTGACGCCGACTCTGGAAACGGCCACGCTCCCGTCACCAGTTCATACAGCGTCAACCCAGTGCCATACACATCGCATGCCGTCGTCACTGCCTCCCCTCGCAGTTGTTCCGGGCTTGCGTACCGCGGCGTCAATTGCCGCGTCGTGGTCATCGGATCGTCCCCCTCCAGCAGTTTCGCCGTACCGAAGTCGACCAGCTTCGCCCGCCCATCGACATCCACCAGGATGTTCGAAGGCTTTACATCCAGATGTACAATCAGGCTCCGGTGCGCCGCCTGCAACGCGTCCAGAACTTCCAGCATCAGCCGGATGCGCTGCTCCACCGGAAGCCTGCGAGCCCGGCAATACTCCCCGATGCTCTCGCCTTCCACCCACTCCATCGCCAGGTACGGCCGGTGATTCTCATCCCACCCTGCATCCAGAAATCGCGCCACTCCTGGATGCTGTAACGACGCCAGCATCCGCTGCTCGCGCTCAAACCGCGCCAGCCCCGCCGGGGTCACCAGGTGCCCCAGTAGCACCTTCACCGCCACATCCTGCCTCGCTCCGGCCACCTCACGGCTCGCCCGATAGACCCCTCCCCTGCCTCCCGTTCCCGCCAGTCGGTCCACTTTGTACGGCCCGATCCGCTCCGGCAGCGGCATCACCGGTGCCTGCATGCTGATCCCCGGCGCGCGCTGCTCAGCCTCCATCGCGTCCAGCAGGTCCAACGCCTCCGCCCGCATCGCGGCATCCGGCTCCAACGCCGTCATGCGCTGCTCCCGTTCCCTCACCGGCCACGTCTCCGCCGCTTCCACCAACTCCTGGATTCGTCGCCAGCGCGCATTCACCGACATTTGTCCCATTATGTCCATTAGCGCGATTCACGCGGAAATCGCGGCATCGGGTTACAATATGAGGGTTGGACTCGCAGATCACTACCGCCCTCAAAGAGTGGGCCGCTGGCGATAAATCCGCCCTTGATCGAATTGCTCCCGCCGTCTATCCGCTGCTCCGCGATCTTGCCGCCGGTATGCTCAGCCGCGAACGCGCCGGACATACCTGGCAAGCCACCGCCCTCGTCAATGAGCTATTCCTCAAGCTAATCGCTCAACGCGAGCCACACTTCGAAGACCGACGCCACTTCTACAACGCCTGCGCCCAGCTCATGCGCCTCGCGCTCATTGATCACGCCCGCCAGACCAATCGCGACAAACGTGCCGGAACTCGCTCCGCCGTTCCACTCCACGAAGATCTCGCCTGGTTCAACGCCGCAGGCCCCGAAGCGCTCGATTTCGACCGCCTCCTGACCGACCTCGCCTTACTCGATCCCGAGCAGGCGTCCATGTTCGAAACCCGTTATCTGCTCGGCTGTACCGTCGAAGAAACCGCGAAGCTTTTCCAAACCTCCAAATCCGCTGTCGACCGCAAAACACGCATCGCTCGTGGCTGGCTCTACCAGCGCCTCAAGAATCGAAACTGACCGCCGTGGCCGGTGAAGGTGCGCCAACTCTTCTTCAGATCTTCCCGCCACTGGTCTTGCGCACCATCGGTGTGATCGGCGGCGAAGACCCCACTCGGATCTCCCCTACCCGCTCAAAGCCGTGACGTTCATACAAGGTCACATTCCTCGGATTCGACGACTCCAGATAAGCCGGCAATCCGTCCCGGTCGCACTGCTCCAGCGCGTGCCGCAGCAACGCCGCACCCAGCCCCCGGTTCTGCCACGGAAAATCCACCCCAATCAGAGGCAGATACCAATGCGGCTCAGATGGATGATAGCTCCCCATATGATCGAACACACCCAGCAGATCCTCGCGAATCCGCTCGTCCACCGTCGTGTTCAGAAGTCGTATCAACTCCTCTTCCTCGGGCATTACCTCCGGTGGAAGCCACAGCGCCGCCCCACAGCCATTGCCTGCCACATGAGCCGTGCTGTGCCCAAATGCCTTTCCCCCAAAGATCCGCACGAACCGCGGAAAATGCAGCAGGTATTGCTGCGAGTCCGGATACATCCACCGCGCCGCCGGATCGGCGCTGAAAGCCATCACCACGGTCGAAATGACAGCCTCGGCGTCCCCCGCCTTGGCCACCTGTACAGTCGTCGATTGCATCCCTATGCTCCTTACAATCCACAATCGCGAAATTTGGTGCGCTGGGAGATCATTTTCCCGTTCGATCCTGCTCCCCTACGACACCCCGTCATCCACCGCCCCAGCACCAGCCCCGGCGAAATCGCGTTCACCCGGACCCCATGCCGAGGCGTCCCCCCCAAAAAATCCCTCGGCGGCATGAAGCGATCGGAACGGAAATGTCGCTATCCGGGTGACCCTGTCATGGGCAGGCATGCCATCGGCGGCGGACGGCCCATTGCCGGGATTCGTACGTTCCGCTCTGGAGGTCCTCATGTCGGTCATTGTCGACGGCGTCACCTACGCCCTGCCCGAGCAGATCAATCAAATCGCCACCTTGCCCAAAGGGAAATACCTGTTGGCCATCCGCATCGTGAAGGCTTCGCCGGAAAAGCATTGGGCGAGCCTCATCGAACAACAGCGCAGCCGCCTCGCTGCAAACGGCAACGGCGTCGCCCCGCCCAACCAGCGCAACGCGCGATGGGACGACATCGAGAAGATTGTCACTCCCTTCGCCGCTGCCCACGGCGCCAACGATAGCAAGCAGTTCGGCTATTGGTTCAACTACTTCTGGGCGGAAGCGCGGGAGGCCTACGATCTCAACGCCGCCGGTAAGACCCAGCTCTGCGAGGCATTCTTCGCCGTGCTCGAAAGCGACGGCAATAACGGATACCAGCCCAGTGCGCAATTCAAAGCAATGGACTACACGCAGATGCAGAACGTGTTGCTGAAAGTCATGCGGATCGGCTTTAAGCGCGTGCACGTAGGCCCCGGCCCGGCCTCAAGCGCGGCGAAGGCCGTCGATGCGAAGACGCTGTTCGCCTGCGAAATCAAAGAGAACATGAAGGTCGCCCGCACGCTCGCCATCGGTTTTCGCGGCGATAATCGCGATTACAACGACCTGAAGAATGGCGGCTTCCTGGCACGCGCCCGTTGCCAGGGGTTGAAGGTTCACTCCGATTATGGGTTGGATCAACCCTGGCACCCGCTGAACCTCGATATCTACCGCGACTCTCTCTTTCTCCGCAAGGGTAAGAGCAAGGACAACTGCCTGCACACCGTCATCAGCGTCGCCTCCAGCCTTGAGGAAATGCTGCCCTATCCGTTGCTCAACGATGCCAGCCTCTTCAACCTCGCTCTGAAAGATCCCAATTCCTGGGATCAGAAGGACCTCAACTATGTGACCAGCCATTTCCTGAAGCTGGAGATCGTCCGTAAAGGCGACCCGGTCACCGGGCCCATCGACCGGTTGGAGACCAGGAAGAACATCTTCATCCTCGACATGTCGAGCGGCATGGGTTACGACACCGCGAAGTTCCAGGCAGACCTGGGCGTGGGCAACCCCTTTCCGGAACGCGCCATCGACCAGGTCTTGCCGGAACAGATTCTGGCCGTGCTGCAGGTGAAGAAGCAGTACTTCTTCCGCCGTACATCGAATCCCGGAGTCTGGACATTTTTCAATGTGGAAAAGCTTGGGTTCGACTTTCTCCAGCCGGAAAACGTGATCACCCAGAGGTTCGGCAATCTGGTGCTCGCCGATATCCGCACGATCGCGGACAGGGGGCTCCGCAACGCGAATTTTAATTGCCAGGGCGAGAGGCAGGCCTATGAAAAGGCCAGTTCCGCCTCGGCGGTCTCCGCCGTCAAAGGAAAGAAATGCACCGAATGTCCCTTGGTGTTTCCCGACATGGTCTCTTTGTCTCAGCACAAGCGCGATGCGCATTGAGAGCCGGCGCTTGCGCCCATATCACCCAATCCAAACTGCTCGACATGGCGGCTGCTTCGCTCGCTCGTGCCCTCATTCTCTACGACACGTCCCAGCCGCCATCCACCGCCAGCACCTGCCCGGTGACAAACCGCGACTCCTCCCCCAACAAAAACAACGCCACCGCCGCCACATCCTCCGCCTCCAGCATCCCCCCGCTCAACGGCTGCTTGGCCCGGATAAATTCCTGAATCTCCGCGTCCCCCTGCGCCCGCTGCGACATCGGAGTCCGCACCAGCCCCGGCGCAATCGCGTTCACCCGGATCCCATGCGGAGCATAATACGCCGCCATCCCCCGCGTCAGCGCAATCAGAGCCCCCTTGCTCGCCGCATAGGCATGCGTGGCGAAATGCTTCGGCTCCGGCGAATACGCCGTCACGCTCGACATGTGCAGAATCGCCCCCCGCTCGCCCTTCTTCAGCCATCGCCGCAGCACGCAGCGTGTCAATAAAAACGCCGTTGTTACGTTGCTCTCCATCACCGCCTGCCACCCCTCCAACGTCGCCTCGTGCAATGGCCCGTCACCGTACCGCCGCCCGCTGATTCCCACCACGTTGAACAGCCCGTCGATGCGCCCATGCCGCTCGAAACAGCCATCCACCGCTGCTTCCACCGCCTTCTCGTCCCGCAGATCCACCACCCAATCCGCCGTCTCTTCCCATCCCATCAACACCGGCGTATCCCCGCGCTCGCGCGCCAGTTTCGCCGTCGCCGCCGCCATCCCCGTCGAGCCCGAAATCAACAATACCCGGCCCATCAGTACTTCACGCGCACCCACTTCTTCCCGTGCATCGATTGATAGCCCGCATCCAGAATCGAGTTCACAATATACCCATCCTCATACGTCTCCCGAGGCGTTTCCTTCCGCGCCACGCACTCCACGAAATGCCGCATCTCCGCCTGATACCCATAGGCAAACGCCTCCTCCGGCAGCGGGCGCGTCCATCCGAAATCGAGATCCGCCTTCTCAATCACGTACCCCGACGGCTTCCCCGTGAAACTCGTGATCCCCGTCCCCCGCGTCACATCCGTGAAAATCGAACCCTCCGACCCATGGATCTCATTGCGCAGATCCAGCCCGCCCTTGCACGTCCACGACAGCTCGCAATGCCCAATCCCACCCGAGGCGAATTTCAGCACCAGCAGCGCATTGTCCTCGCCCTTCGTCTTCTTGTGATGCACCAGCCGGTCGCCCCATGCCATCACCTCCACCACCGGATCTTCCTTGCCAAAGAAATAGCGCGCCGCTTCCACGCAATGACACGCCAGATCATTCATTGCTCCGCCGCCGGTCTTTTCCACATCCCAGAAATGCGGACTATGCGGCCCCGAATGCGATTCTCTACTCCGCACCCACAACACCTTCCCTACGCCGCCCGCTTCAATCGTCTCCCGCGCCTTCACCACGCACGGCGCGAACACTTCCGTCTCCGCGTATCCATGCATCGCACCCGAGCGCCGCGCCGCCTCAAACATCTTCTTCGCTTCCGTCCGGTTCCGCGCCAGCGGCTTCGTGCATACCTGATTCCGCCGCGCCTTCGATAACGCCAGCGACACCGGTAAATGCTCCTCGTTCGGCAGCGCAATCACGTACAGGTCAATGTCCGTGCGCGAAATCACATCGTCCAGATTCGTCGACGATTCCGGTATCCCCCACCGTCCCGCCAAATCCTTCGCCCGCTTCGCCGTCCGCGAATAGTTCACCACCACCTGCTGGCCGTTCACGTTGGCCAGCCCTTGCATATAAAACTCGGCCACAAACCCGGAGCCGAGCATCGCAATTCGCACATTACTCATAGAGGTGCCTCAAACTCTTTCGATACGCTTCGTAGAATCGTTCCAGTTGCTCCGCCGCGCTCGTGTTGCCCACAAACTGGTGGCTCGGCAGCAGCACCGGCTTCACACCGCGCGCCAGCAGTTTCTCCGCCACCGCGCAGCGCAGCATGTTGATGATCATCCCGCCCGTCACCGTCGATGACGGACCCGTCCGCCACTCCAACCCTTCCAGTTCAATCAGGCAATCGCCCGGAGGACACTGGTTGTCAATCACAACATCGGCATGGTCGATCAGCTTCGTCCCCGACGAATGCGCCGCCGGCGAATTCTCGCAGTGCTTCCGCGACGTGATCGCAATCACCGGCATCCCGCGCCGCTTCGCCCCCGCCGCCATCTCCACAATCACCGGCCGGATCCCGCTCGTCGAAATCACGATGAAGGCATCATGCTCGGAGAACTGAAATCCCTTCAGAATCTCCTCCGAGAATCCTTCGTACTTCTCCAGATACAACGGAGCCCGCAGCCCGTTCGTCCCCACAATGTTCGCGTGATTCGACAACGCCAGTTCCACCAGCGCCACAAACCCCACAAAGCATCCCTGCCGCGGCGTCATCTCCTCGCACATCATCCGGCTGTGCCCGTTCCCAAACAGAAAAACGAGCCCGGAGTGCGCGATCGAATTCGCGCAGATCTCCGCGGCCCGTTCAATGTTCTCGGTTTCGTTGTCTTTCAACTGCTGGAGCAGTGCCAGCGACTTCTCATAATAAGCAAGAGCAGCGTTCATTGGGAAAAAGAATTCCCATGTATAACATGGACACCCTTACCCGCGCCGCGCGCGAACCAGCAAAGCCAACCCAGCCGCACCCACCGGCGCCCATGTCGCCGGCTCCGGAATGTCCCCCCCAATTGGCGGCGGCACCACGGAAAATTCAATGATCGAATACGAACCCGTCGGCGCAAACAGCGGAGCGTAGGTGTGCGAACGCCGGAAGAAATCGTACAGCGTGCTCATCGAACCGGCATCGCCGCCCGCCGCTGCCGCAATCAACGCAGGCCACGCATTGTGCCCCGGATTCGGCCCTGTAGCCCCATTCGGAAACACATCCGAATACCGCATCCCCAACACACTCGACGCGAATGCATCGCTTACCCACATCACCAGGTCCATATTGCTGTCCTGATTGCGCTGCATCACGCCGATGATCATCGCCTCCGTAGCATCGAATCCCACCGTGTGCTGCAACTGAAACACGCCCGATGCAGGCACCGTCGCCGGATTGAAATAGATATCATCCTGCCCCGCGCCATTGGATGCGTACATCATGATCTGATGCACGTCATAGCCTTCGCTAGTCTGCAATTGAAAGTTGTAAGTCAGTGTTCCGGCCTGCGCCGTAAGCGCGCATACAAACAGGCCAAGAGAGAAAAATTTACGCATTCGTCGAGTTTCGAATGTACCCCGCGCCCATGGCAACGCCTATCGGTACCGGTACCTCTCCTGGGATAGCATGAAGAACGGCATGCAAACTCTCCTCGCCGTCGACATCGGCGGAACCCAGGTCAAAGCCGCCCGCGTCCGCCAGGACGGCGTCATCCTCGATCTCCGTAAAATTCCCACCCCTACCAGCCTCAGCGGTTTCCGCGAGCTTGCCACCCAACTCACCGCTGAGCTCGGCGCTCAAGCCATCGCTGCCGGCATCGGCTGTAAAGGCCGCATCGACGAAGCCACCACCAAAGTCGAGGCCCTCCCCGGCACCATGAATTACCTCGAAGGCCACACGCTCACGGAAGTCTTCGGCCTCACCATCCCCACCAAAGCCGACAACGACGCTCGCGTTGCCCTCCGCGGCGAGCTGCGCTGGGGCGCCCTCCAGGGCTACTCCGATGCCATCATGCTCACTCTCGGCACCGGAGTCGGCGGCGGCGTCATCAGCGGCGGCCACATCCTCCGCGGGGCCACCGGACTCGCCGGCCACCTCGGCCACTACACCATCGACCCCGCCGGCGCCACCTGCATCTGCGGCAATCGCGGCTGCCTCGAAACCATCTTTTCCGCCAAAGCCATCGAAGCCGCGGCCTACTCCATCGTCCATCGTGGCGTCGCTTCCTCCCTCCTCGCCAAAGCTCCCCAACCCACCTGCGCCGAAATCTTCGACGCCGCCCAATCCGGCGACACCGCCGCCCGCGAAATCACCGATCGCGCCATCCTCGCCCTCGGCTCTGCCCTCGCCGGTCTCACCTACATCTTCGACCCCCAAATCATCGTCCTCGGCGGCCAGATCGCCAGTGCCGGCGACTTCCTCCTCACCCCCCTCCGCGCCATGGTTCGTGAGCGCGCCTTCGCCATGCTCCATCGCGATCTCCCCATCGTCCGCACCTCGCTCGACGACCCCAGCGGAGTCCTCGGAGCCGCCGCCCTCGCGCTCGAAGGCATACCGCTTTCCGACCCGCGAGCGTAAGCGACCGGGTACAAACTGCTAAAATCAAGGTTTCCCCACTATGCACAACGTTGTCATCCTAGGCTCCGGCTGCGCCGGTAACACGGCCGCCATCTACACCGCCCGCGCGAACCTGAAACCGCTCGTCATCACCGGCCATGAACCCGGCGGCCAGCTCTCCATCACCAGCCTCGTGGAGAATTTCCCCGGCTTCCCCGACGGCGTCGACGGCCCCGTCCTCGTCGACATGATGAAGCAGCAGGCCCAGAAATTCGGCGCCGAATACCGCGATGGCTCCGTCCTCGAAGCCGACCTCTCCCAGCGCCCCTTCCGCCTCCTCGTCGAAGATGAGTGGATCGAAGCCCGCACCCTCATCGTCGCCACCGGCGCCTCCGCCCGCTGGATCGGCCTCGATAACGAACAGAAGCTCATCGGCAAAGGCGTCTCCTCCTGCGCCACCTGCGACGGCTTCTTCTTCCGCGACAAGCGCATCATGGTCGTCGGCGGTGGCGATACCGCCATGGAAGAAGCCCTCTTCCTCACCCGCTTCGGCCGCGATGTCACCCTCGTCCATCGCCGCGACGAGTTCCGCGCCTCCAAAATCATGCTCGACCGCGCTATGGCGAACCCCAAAATCCAGATCCTGACCAACACGGTCGTCGACGACGTCTACGACCCCAGCCAGGGCCTCGTCACCGGCGTGAAGCTCAAGAATACCCGCACCGGCGAGTGCACCGACCGCGATGTCGACGGTCTCTTCGTCGCCATCGGCCACATCCCCAATACCAAACCCTTCGTCGGCAAGCTCGACCTCGATCCCGACGGCTACATCCTCTCCAAAGGCGGTGCCCGCACCAGCGTCGAAGGTGTCTTTCATGCCGGCGACGTCCAGGATCGCACCTACCGTCAGGCCATCACCGCCTCCGGAGCCGGCTGCATGGCCGCCATCGAAGTCGAGCGCTACCTCGAAGAGCACGGTCACTAACAGCCCATTCTCCGCCGGGAAGTACTAATAGCCCAGCATGGGCGGAATGCTCTATTCCATTCCGCCCCCCGCAACGCTACTCTGGAGCTAACCATCTTCAGCTTCCTTGCTGGGGGTGCACGGGTTCCCAACTGGCGTGGATTCTAGGATTTGCGCCGGTCCATTGCATCTTCGGCGGGGAGTGGGGCGCTGGACGCCGCCGCAAGGCACACGTCCAGCGCCTCATGGTTTTGAGCAGGGATGAAAAACGAAATGAACCGAAACGATTAGCAGCCGGCCGCAGCCAGCTTCAGCTCTCGTTCCAACCGGCGCGTCGCGCGCTCGGAGATCAAATCCGCGACCTTCGTCAAAAGTTCGGGCACTTCCTGCGGCTCGATCAGCACCGTTCGCCCGTTCCCTAGCCGCTCGTTCTCCAGATGCGTCGAGATGATCGCCGTCGCCGGATGATTGTCCACCATCCGGGCATGCGAGATCACCTTCAACCCCGCTTCCGGTGACTCCAGATGCAAATCGCTTAACACCAATTCGTATTCCCGATCATCCAGCTTCGCTACAGCTTCCGCTGCCGATGCCGCCGAGTCTACCCAGTAACCCCCTGCTTCTAAAAGGGTTTGCAAAGTAAGACGAGAGGTCGGGTTGCCACTTACCAGAAGCACCCTGGCAAGCGAAACGGCTGTCGCTCGCATCAGGCGTGATTGACGAACGCCTTTCTTGATTTTGGGTACGAACAGTAGCGGTTTCACAGTAGGCTAGTAGCAGTGTAACCCGAAATTCTGCATTTTGAACCCACAGATTTGCCTCGACATAAGGAACGGTACGTGATTTGCTTATGGGGTAGAACTGTTAGTACTCGGGTGGATTAAGCCTTAGCTCCCCTAAGGACTACTCAGCCCCAAATACACGCCCAAAGATGGTTCCAATGTTTGACAACTGACGGTCCAATGTAAATGTCTTCTCCAACTCCTCCCCACTCAGGTACCGCCTGATCTCTTCATCCGCCCCTACCGCCGCCCGGAAATCCCCGTCCGTCTCCCAACACTGCATCGCGTGCCGCTGCACCACCCGGTAGGCGTCTTCCCGCAACATCCCCGCCGCCGCCAGGTCCAGCAGCAACTGCCCCGAAAACACCAGACCCTTGGTCAACTCCAGGTTCTGCCGCATCCGCTCTGGAAACACCCGCATGTTGTCCATCAGCCAAATCGTCTTCTCCAGCAGGTAATCGGTCAGAATACACGAATCGGCCAGCACCACCCGCTCCACCGACGAATGCGATATGTCACGTTCGTGCCATAACGCGATGTCCTCCATCGCCGGATGCACATTCCCCCGCACCACTCGCGCCAACCCGCATATCTGCTCGCACACAATCGGGTTCTTCTTATGCGGCATCGCCGACGAGCCCTTCTGCCCCGTCGCAAACGGTTCGCTCGCCTCCCGCACCTCCGTCCGTTGCAAATGCCGGATCTCGAGCGCAATCTTCTCGAGTGCCGCCGCAATCAGAGCCAGTGCCGATAGAAACGCCGCATGCCGGTCCCGCGAAATCACCTGCGAAGCGATCGGCGCCGGCAGCAGCCCCAGCTTCTCGCAAATCCGCGCTTCAGCCGCCGGTCCGATATGCGCAAAAACCCCCACCGCCCCGCTGATCTTCCCATACCGGATGTGCGCCGCCGCCTGATCCAGCCGCTCCAGGTTGCGCTGGATCTCATCGTAATAAAGCGCCAGCTTCCACCCAAACGTGATCGGCTCGGCCTGAATCCCATGCGTGCGCCCAATCTGCACCGCATCCTTGAATTCAAATGCCCTCCGCTTCAGCGATGCCGCCAGCGTCTCCAACTGAGCGCGGATTAGCGCCGCCGATTGCCGCACTTGCAGCGCCTGCGCCGTATCCACCACATCATTCGACGTCATCCCATAGTGGAACCATCGCGACGCATCAGCATGCCCCGCCGCCTTCATCGATTCCGCCACCGCCGTGGTGAATGCGATCACATCGTGCCGCGTCTCGCGCTCAATCTCCGCAATCCGCGCAGCCGTACACGAGGCGTGCGTCCGCAGCAGGCGAGCCGCCTCTACCGGCACCACCCCCATCTCCGACAGTGCTTCGCTTGAGGCGAGTTCCACCTCCAACCACTGCTTGTATTTGTTGTCTTCGCTCCAGATGGCGCCCATCGCGGGCCGTGTGTAACGGGAAATCATGGCTTGAAACGTTCAGGGTATCAGGAATGCCCCCGCCGCTTCAGTAAACGAAAGCTTCGCTCTGTTTCCCCGGATCGAGCACCACCAGATTCGCCCCGTGCCGCCGCCCTTCCATCGCCTGTGCCGCCGTCAACCGCACAATCTCCGGATGATTGTTGTGCTCGGAAAGATGCCCCAGCATCAACGTCGCCACCGAAGAGTCCAGATGCTCCGTAATAAACTGCGACACGACATCGTTCGAGAGATGGCCCCGCCGGCTCATCACCCGCTGCTTCACACTCCACGGATACGGACCCACCTTCAGCATGTCCAGATCGTGATTCGATTCGAGCAACAGACAATGCGTCCCGCGCAAATGAAAATGAATCGACTCCGGCAAATACCCCAAATCCGTTGCCACCCCGATCTTCACTCCCTGCGCCCGTAACGCAAATCCCACCGGATCCACCGCATCGTGAGGAATCGAGAAGCTCTGCACTTCGATCTCTCCCACCGAAAACGAAGTGCCGGCCTGGAACGCCTCCAATTTCGGGGTATATCCGTCCCAGTCGATCACCTGGGCCGTCAACCGCGATGCATAAATTGGAATGTGCAGCTTCCGTGCAATCCGGATCAACCCCGCCACATGGTCGGAATGCTCATGGGTGACCAGTATCGCATCCAATTTCTCCGGGTCTTCCCCGATATTGGCAATCCGCCGGAAAGTCTCCCGCCGGCTCAACCCCGCATCAATCAGTATCCGGGTGCGGCCCGTGGACACGTAGATGGAATTGCCGGAACTGCTGCTGGCCAGTGCGCAGACCTTGACGATGGCGAATCCCCTCCTTTCGTGACTCTACTATATAACCACAATTGATTGTGGTTGTGTAGAGAGTGACACTCCCCCGCGTAGGCCAGTGGAAGGTTCCCGCTCCTACGCCCGCCGTAAATGCTGCGCCACCGCCGCCAGCAATTCCTCCGAAGGAATCGGCTTCACCAAAAAACCCTGCATCCCCGCCTCCATCGCCAGCCCCCGATGCTCTTCCGCTGAATTCGCCGTCAGCGCAATCACCGGAGTCGCTTCATACCCGCCGATCGTCCGGATGCTCTTCGTCGCTTCAATCCCGTTCAAACCCGGCATCTGCAGATCCATCAGGATCAGATCATAATGCCGCCCCCGCGCCGCTTGCAGCGCGTCCAGCCCGCTCTTGGCGCATTCCACCATATACTTGCCCCGCCGCAGCACATGCGTGAAGATCCGTTGCGCTACTTCATTGTCTTCCACCAGCAGAATCCGCGCCGCTGCCGGCACCACATCGCCCGCCGGCGGCACACCTGCCACTTCCGCCACTTGGAAGGGAATTTCCACGAAAAACGTCGAGCCTTGCCCGATCGTGCTCTCCGCCCAAATCCGCCCCCGCATCAGGTTCGTCAGCGTCTCCACCAGCGCCAACCCTAACCCCAACCCCGAATACGTCCGCGATAACCCCGTCTCCAACTGCCGGAACGAATCGAAAATATGCGCCAGTTGCTCCGCCGCAATCCCAATCCCCGTATCCCGTACCGCAAATCGCAGCCGCACCTGACCATCCGTACTCTGCACCAGCGACGTGTGGACCGAGATCTCTCCCTGCGGCGTGAATTTGATCCCGTTCGACAACAAATGCGACAGTATCTGCCGCGTCCGCAGCGCATCCCCAATGACAATATCCGGCACCCCCGGATCCGACGTCGCATGCAGCCGCAATCCCTTCGATTCCGATTTGAATTGATGCTCCGCCAGCGCCGCCTGAATCACTTCACTGACGTGAAACTCCGCATCCTCCAACCGCACTTTCCCCGAACTCAAAGCCGAATACTCCAACGTCGCGTTCAATACCTCAAACAGCGTCTCCGCGCACGACCGCGCCGCCGATACATATTCCCGCTGCTCATCGTCCAGCTTCGTTTCCAGCAGCAGATCCGTCATCCCCATGATCCCGCTCAACGGCGTCCGGATCTCATGGTTCAATACTGCCAGGAACCGCACCTTCAGGTTCGCCAGTTCCTCCAATTGCCCCGCATGCCCCTCCCCGTTCCCATTCCCCACACCATTGCGCCCGTTCGATCGCCTTGCACTTCCCGTGGGAACAGCGTCCACGGATGTGCCCGCACCAGGAACCTCGCCCTTCGTGTCCCGTAGCGCATTCGCCAAGTGGTTCATCCTTCCCCATCATCGGCAAAAAAACCTACGAAGTTTAGTACTACCCTATGAAAGTTGCTGATTTACAAAACGCTTATGATCGTAACCGGGCCAATCGCCTGAGCCGCATCAGCGCTTCCCCTGACTCAATCGACCCCTCCGCTAACCGCATCCCCCTCCCCAATCCTCAGCCTTCCCCCCCACAACGAGGGCAGCCGCCGCGTTCACCAGCACAATATCCCGCCGCGGCCCCTTCTCCCCTTGCAGCACTTCCATCGCAATCGCCGCATTGCGCTTCTTGTCCCCACCCCGCAGATCCTCAGCCTTCGCCACTGGCACGCCGAAGTCCTCCGGCCCCACCACGCTTCGCGTCACCGCTTCCCCCCGCACCGTGAACACCACCGTCGAGCCCGTCGTCGTAATCTCATCCATCCCATCCGACCCGTGTACCACCATAGCCCGCTCCACCCCCAGCCCCGCCAGCGCCCCGGCCATCAATTCCGCCGCTGCTTCCGATGGAGCCCCAATCAGTTGCGCCGTCGCCCCCGCCGGATTCGTCAGCGGCCCCAGCAGATTGAACGCGGTGCGCATCTTCAATTCCGCCCGCGCCGGCTGCGCATGCCGCATCGCCGGATGAATCGCCGGTGCGAACAGAAACCCGATTCCCACTTCCCGGATCGCCTCCGCCGCACGCTCCGGCGTCATCGCGATGTCGACACCCAACTCCTCCAATACATCGGCGCTTCCGCATTGGCTCGATAGGGAACGGTTGCCGTGTTTGGCCACCCGTACCCCCGCTCCCGCCACCACAAACGCCGTCACCGTCGACACGTTAAAAGTCCCGCCCCCGTCCCCGCCCGTCCCGCACGTATCGAGCAGCGTCTCCCCGCTCAGCCCCACATCCACTACATTCGCCTTCGCCCGCATCGCCCGCGCAAAGCCCAGAATCTCTCCGCTCGTCTCCCCCTTCATCCGCAACGCCACCAGAAACGCCGCAATCTGCGCCGTCGTGGCCTGCCCTTCCAGAATCTCCAGCATGGCGGCAAACGCCTCCTCCGGACTCAGATTCTCGCGATTGGCGACTCGGTGCAGGTAGGCTACAAGCGGCATGTTATAGTGAATAGTTCGAACCTTCGAAATACTAACACAGGCGTCAAACTCGATGAAAATTCATGAATATCAGGCCAAGGCGCTCTTGGCACAGTACGGAGTCCCTGTGCCCAGGGGCAAAGTCGCCTTCACCGTCGACGAAGCCATCGCCGCCGCGAAGGAACTCGGCGGCAGCGTCGTCGTCAAAGCCCAAATCCACGCCGGAGGCCGCGGCAAAGGCGGTGGCGTCAAAGTCGCTAAAGACCTCGCCGAAGCCGAAAAGTACGCCAATCAGATTCTCGGCATGACGCTGGTCACCCATCAGACCGGGCCCGAAGGCCGCGTCGTCAAACGCCTCCTCATCGAAGAGACGCTTCCCATCGAACGCGAACTCTACCTCGGCATCGTCCTCGATCGCGCCACCGGCCGTTGCACCTTCATGGCCTCCGCCGCCGGCGGCATGGACATCGAGGAAGTCGCCGCCCACACCCCTGAAAAAATCCTCAAAGAGCAGATCCTCCCCGGCCAGAATCTCGCCGCCTTCCAGGCCCGCAAGCTCGCCTTCGGCATGGGCCTCCCTGCCGCTTCCATCAGTTCCGCCGTCGCCGCCATGCAGGCCCTCGTCAGGGCTTACAACGAACTCGACGCCAGCCTCGCCGAAATCAATCCCTTCATTCTCACCAAAGACGGCAAAACCCTCGCCCTCGACGCCAAAATCACGCTCGACGACAACGCCCTCTACCGCCACAAAGCGCTGCTCGATCTGCGCGATCTCAACGAAGAGGATCCGCTCGAAGTCGAAGCCTCCAAGTTCAACCTCAACTACATCAAACTCGACGGCAACATCGCCTGCATGGTCAACGGCGCCGGCCTCGCCATGGCCACCATGGACATCATCAAGTACGCCGGTGGCGCGCCCGCCAACTTCCTCGATGTCGGCGGCGGAGCCAACGCCGAACAGATCAAAAACGCCTTCCACATCCTCCTCGCCGACGCCGGCGTGAAGGCCGTCCTCATCAACATCTTCGGCGGCATCCTGCGCTGCGACACGCTCGCTACCGGCGTAGTCGCCGCCGCCCGCGACCTCCACGTCAAAATCCCCATCGTCATCCGCATGGAAGGCACCAACGTCGAGGAAGGCCGCCGCATCCTGGCCGAATCCGGTCTCAATTTCACAGTCGCCGACGGCATGAAAGACGCCGCCGAAAAAGTCGTGAGGTCCGCCCAATGAGCGTTCTCGTCAATAAAAACACCCGCCTGCTGGTCCAGGGCTTCACCGGCAAGGAAGGCACCTTCCACGCCTCCCAGTGCATCGCCTACGGCACGAACGTCGTCGGCGGAGTCACCCCCGGCAAAGGCGGCTCCACCCACCTCGACCGCCCCGTCTTCGACACCGTCGATCAGGCCGTCCGCGCCACCGGCGCCAATGCCTCGGTCATTTTCGTCCCGCCGCCTTTCGCAGCCGAAGCCATCATGGAAGCCGCCGACGCAGGCCTCCCCCTCGTCGTCTGCATCACCGAAGGCATTCCCGCCCTCGACATGGTGAAAGCCTGGGACTTCCTCCAGGGCCGCAACACCCGTTTAATCGGGCCCAATTGCCCCGGCATCATCACCCCCGGCGAATGCAAAATCGGCATCATGCCCGGCCACATCCATAAGCCCGGCAACGTCGGCGTCGTCTCCCGCTCCGGCACCCTGACTTACGAAGCCGTCGGCCAGCTCACCAAACTCGGCCTCGGCCAGTCCACCTGCATCGGCATCGGTGGCGACCCCATCATCGGCACCAACCACACCGACGCCGTCCGTCTCTTCAATGAGGACCTCGACACCCACGCCATCGTCATGATCGGCGAAATCGGTGGCGATGCCGAAGAGAAAGCCGCTGCTTACATCAAAGCCAACGTGAAGAAGCCCGTCGTCGGCTTCATCGCCGGTCAGACCGCGCCTCCCGGCCGCCGCATGGGCCACGCCGGAGCCATCATCTCCGGCTCCTCCGGCAAAGCCTCCGACAAAATGGCCGCCATGGAAGACGCCGGCATCACCGTCTGCGCCACTCCCGCCGAAATCGGCGAAAAAGTCAAAATGAGATTAGGTTTGTAAATCATGGAACGTACTTTTGCTATTGTGAAGCCCGACGCGGTTGCCGCGGGAAATGCGGGCGCTATTATCCACGAAATCGAAAAGGCCGGATTCCGCATCATCGCCCTGCGCATGACCCACATGAGCAGGGCCCAGGCCGCCGGCTTCTACGCCGTCCACTCCGAGCGCCCCTTCTTCAACGGCCTCCTCGACTTCATGACCGAAGGTCCTGTCGTCCTCATGGGCCTCGAAGCCCCCGACGCCATCCGCGCCTGGCGCGACCTCATGGGCGCCACCAACCCCGATAAGGCCGCCGAAGGCACCATCCGCAAACGCTTCGGCACCAACATCGAGCGCAACGCCACCCACGGCTCCGACGCCCCCGAAACCGCTGCCTTCGAACTGAGCTACTTCTTCCGCGGCTACGAACTCCGCTAAATCCAGCCCGTTCTCGTCAGTCGAGCAGCCCCGCACGCAGCGCCTTGCTCACCGCCTCTGACCTCGTATGCACATGCAGCTTCTCGTAAATGCTGCGGATGTGATTGCGCACGGTATTCACCGCAATCCCCATTTGGCCCGCCGCGTTGAGATAGCTGTATCCCTGTGCAATCAGGCCAAGCAACTTCGTTTCCTGCGGGGTCAGATTGGCCACAGCCTCGACGGGCGCCACTGTTTTGCGAAACAGCGCAAGAATCTGGCTTGCTACCTCCGGCGACATCGGAGATCCTCCCTGGTGAGCCTGGCGGATCGATTCCAACAGCCGGTCCGCGGAGATGTTCTTCAACAAATAGCCGCAGGCTCCATTGCAAATCGAGAGGAATACGTGCCGGCGATCCGCGACCACGGTCAGCATCACGATCTGCAACCCGGGAAATCGTTCAAAGAACCGGCCTACGCACTCGTCCCCCGGCATCCCCGGCAACCCCACATCCAGCAGCAGCACGTCGGGTCGCGTTCGCAACTGCCGCAAGCCTTCCTCAGCCGACGAGTACGCGCCGGCACACTGGAACCCATCCGCGCCGTCAATCAGCATCCGCAGCCCCTCCCGGGTCACGGAGTCGTCCTCAATCAGCGCAACTCGAATCGTATCCATTTATGCCGCCCCGCCGACTGGAATCCGCAACGACACTTCCGTTCCTCCACCCGGTGTCGAAATCACTTCCAGCCTGCCCCCCAGTTGCTCCGCCCGGTGGAACATGCTGTTCAGACCTCGGCCTCGCGGCGATCCGTCCGGAATACCGGCACCGTCATCCTTGATCCGGGCCTGCAATGCCCTCCGGTCAAGCTCAATGCACAATTCCGCTGACCGGCATTTCGAATGCCGCACAATATTGTGAATGGCTTCCTTGAAAATCAGCAATAAATGCCGCCTTTGTGCCAACGTCAGACTCAGTTCGTCGGAGACAGGTGGCGCCTGAAAGCTCCATTGAATCTCCTTTGCGTCCAGTACGTCCGAGGCAAAACGCCGGATTCGCGCCACCACATCGGAGAGTTTGTCCTCCCGCGGATCAATCGCCCAAACAATGTCGTTCATCTTCTCAATAACGTCCCGCGCCGAAATGGCAATCTGGTCGATGACCGGCGACTGCTCGGACGTGCGGCCCAGTTGCGCCCGAAGCACGTCGCTCAGCACCGAGATGCGGGCCAGGCTCGATCCGATATCGTCGTGCAGATCCGTGGCGATCACCGAACGTGTTCGTTCAATCGCCAGTTTGCGCTCCAGCACCAGTAGGTGGATCCAATACCCGGCGCCGATCAGCGCCGCCGCCGTCAGCACTACAAACCACCAGCGCTGCCACACCGGTGCGGCCACCGAAAACCGCATCCGGGCCGGCCTCACACGGATCGAGCCGTTCGTGGATTCTCCCCGAATCAGCAGTTCGTACACCCCCGGTGTCAATGTCAGGTGAACATTGCGGTCTGTCGACAGAGCGGACCAGCCGGAATCCACTCCCGATAGCAGCGTCTGGTAACGAAGATCGTGACCGAAGCCGCCGAATTCCACCGTCAGTTGCCGCTGGGAAGACTCGAGCGAGAGACTCGCTGGTTCCGCTTCACCCAGCTCCGAGATCGGCTGTCGCGCGCCGTTCACATGAATCGAGTGGATCAGTATGGACGTTTCCTGCGCAGGCTCTTCGCGCGGAATGATCCGGCACAGTCCCTGATCCCCGCCAAACCACAGCGCGCCGTGCCTGTCACGGAACGCTACCCGCAGCTTCCCCGATATCATTCCATCCGCTGTGGTCAACCGCCGCACTTGAAGCGGCTGTTGTTGAGGGTCCAGGCTGTCCACAGATCCTGCGCCCGCCGCGTAGATTCTGCCCTGCAGGTCCTCCGCCAGCGCGGAAACAAAATCGCTCGACAACCCTACCGACCGGTCATACGCCGTAAACCCCGGTGTCTCCGCCTGCAGGTCGTCCACACGCAGCACACCTTGGCTCGTTGTCCCCACCCACAAGCGGCCGCGGTGGTCCATCAGCAACGCGCGCACACCGTGCTCCGGGGCGCCCACCACTCTTCCCGAAAACTGATCGAAGCGGCCGTTCCGGTATCGCAGCAGCCCCCCGTTCAGCAGCCCGATCCAAACCTGCCCGTGCCGATCCTCAACAAAGCACGACGCGGCCGTGCTGGCGTCCTTGAGCGAGGGTAGCCCGTCGTCTTCCGTGAAGCTGCGGAAACGTCCAGTCGCCGGGTCACGGCGGAACAGCCCGTTATTCGAAACCTCGTAGATGCTCGCCCAAATGGCGCCGCCGCGTTCTTCAAATACTCTCGAAATGCTTCCCGCCCGCAGCCCCTCCGCCAGCGAAGGTTGAGATTGCAGGCCATCTGGATACCGAAGCAGCCCGTGTGCTGTCGCCAGCCACCACTCTCCCGATCGCGAATGGACGGCAATCTGCGACCAGCTCCATCCGAAAAGTGTACCGTGCGGACTGGCGGGCCGGACCGGATGAAACCGTAACCCATCGAACCGGTTCAGTGCGTACTGATCCTGATCTTTTGTGATCACCGTCAACTCGCCCTTTCGGTCCTCCTGGATCGCCCACACCTTCGGAATTGGCAGGCCATCGGATTCTGTGAACCGCGAGAATCCCGATCCCGGTAACCGTGCCGCCCCCCCTCCATCCGTGCCCAGCCACAGCCCGCCTCGCGAATCCGTTGCCAGGGACTCCAACGGTAAGCTGCGGATGGCATGGTCCACCTCCACCTCCTGCCATCTTCCCGAAGGCAACAGTCGTGCCAATCCCTGGAACGTCGCCGCCCACACCGAGCCTTGCCAGAAATGGATGTCTGTCGCATACTCGCTCGGAAGGCCGTCCGCACGACCGTAGCGCACCGTGATTCGTGCCTCGCTCGACCCCGCGTCGATGGCAAACCGCAACAGCTCCGTTTGCGTCGCGGCCCAGATTGCTCCCGGCGTTTCACTCACCGTGACGAAGTAGTCGTCCTGAAACCCTTCGGACCTGCTCCATCGATCGAACGTATCCCCGTGGAATCGGTACAGACCGGAAAACGTCGCTGCCCATATCGCTCCACGGCTGTCCTTCAACAGCCGGCGTACCTCCACCGAGCGTCCCGCAGGCTCCGCCTTCACTCCCGCAACACCCTCCCACCCTCCTCCTCCCTTGCGCCGCCATAGCCCGCGCTCGGTTCCACACCACATCGCTCCGTCCTCTTGCAAGATTGCATGGATCTCGCCCAACCCCGGCGCTTCGCAGCGGAAACGCTGCTTGCCTCCCCCGGGATCGAACAAACAAAGGTGCTCCTTAGCCGCAATCCAGTAGGCGCCATCCTTGCGCTCGATGATGTCGTATATGCGATCCGACGGCAGTCCGTCCGCCTTGGTGAATGTATGGAAACTGTTGCCGTCGTATCTGGTGAGACCTTCCGAGTGAGGAAACCACACATATCCCCGCGAATCGGCCAGGATTCGCGGCACCGTTCCCGCCGGTAGCCCGTCGCGTGCCGATAGCACAACCATGGGCAGTTGCTCTCCCCATGCCAGGCCGGCGAGCAGTAGTAACAGGTGCGGCACAGCTTACTCCACCCATCTTGTATACACGCTGGCCGTCACGGGAAGCAATCGCCTCCTCACCGCCCCTGAATCTATTTGTGGCCGCGCCGCTGGATGCACCACAAGGCCAATCCGGCACCGAGCATCGCAAACGTCGTAGGCTCCGGAGTTGCCGTGTCGCTGGTCGTCAAGAGCACATTGTCAATGTACGTCCTGTCGATCTCGGGGGTGTTGCTGTCGGTCGACGCCAACGTATAGTCCGTAGCAATCACCAGCCGCGAGAGTGCGGCAAGAACCGCCTGCATTTCCGCCGCGGTCGCCAGCGGCGCGCCCGCGGAATAGTTCTGCGAAAGATTCGAAAATTTGCGCCAGCCAGCGCCAAACGACTCCTTCAACTGGAAGCTGTAGTTGACCCAGTTCAAAGTCGGTAGTGCCCCTTCGTTGATCAGCGTAAAGCCGGCCCCTTGTAATCCCACACGCACGTTAAAGATGCTGGGATTAGCCGGTGGCTGCTGAAGATTGTCGTGCTTGAGATCGAACGAAAGCGTTTCCAGATATTGGGCAGCGGACAGAAACTTCCCCGGTGCGCTCACGTAGGCCCAATCACTCGTATTATCCGTGACGCCAATATGTCCCGCCGGGTTGCCTCCGCTCGAAATCCAGTCGAAATTCGGGCCCGTGTTCTGATAAAGCGTCCACCCATCTTTATCGGTGTCAAAAGTACTGGTGACGGCCCCAAGCGCGCTGGTCGTCAGTGCGGCTGTCAGCAGAGCCAGTCGGAATGGTACAGTTTTGGTCATCAGCTAATCCTCATTGAATACACGCAACAAGCGATCCACAGTGCGATTCGCACGTTCCTGAGTGTATGGCCGCTCCATATTCAGCGCCAGAGCATAAACATGCGCCCCCGGTACCACCAACGAAAGTCCGCTCCCGGTGAAGCGTCAAGACGCCACGCCGCCAAGCGAAACCCCATCAAGAGTAAGACAAAGTTCGTTTGCGCCCTTATCCTCCCATGGCAAACCGAACTTTAGCGAGCGTTATCGGAACCCAAACCCCATTCTCAAATTCTCTGCGTCCAAGCGCCTTGGCGCCATCTTTGCGAGCAAATCGCCATCCCCCAACCCCACCAGCTTCGCCGCCAGAATAATCAGAACAGGCACGCCTTCCACACCTTCTCAATCGGAGCATGAAAAGCCGACGCCGACGCCGCACCAACCATGGGCCAGCCGATCGCGCTGCTGGTCGAGCGCGCTACCATAAGAATCGCGTCCCAATGGCGTCTCTCCGCACCATCAAGCTCCTTCACACCGCCGTCTGGTTCTTCTTCGTCCTCTGCATCCTCGCCATTCCCGTCAGCGCCGCCCTCCGCCAATTCCAAACCACCGCCATCTGCAGCGCCTTCGTCCTCCTTGAATGCCTCATCCTCGCCTGCAATCAAGGGCATTGCCCCCTCACTCCCATCGCCGCCCGCTACACCGAAAACCGCGCCCCCAACTTCGACATCTATCTCCCCGTTCCCATCGCCCGCCACAACAAAACCATCTTCGGCGCCCTCTTCCTCGCCGGCGAGACATACGCACTCTGGCAATGGTGGGCCCGCTAACACATCCCCCCATCAATCGAATATAATAATCGCGTATCGACCGTCAAAGAAAGGTGCTTTCCATGAAAAAACTCGTAGTTTTGCTGTTCCTGGCCGTTAGCATGGTGTCTGCCATCGACATCCCGATGCCTCAGTGTTTGCCATGTGATCCCGAAGGCGAGATCGACACGCCTCCGGTTCCCCCTATCAATCCGCCCATCAACACGCATCACTAAACGTCCAGCCAGACCGTGCGGGGTGACCCCATCGCCCCGTACATTCCCTCACCGCACCACCCGGTACGAATACAAATCGGCATCCCGCAGCTCAAACCGGAATCGCACGTCCTTTCCCTCCAAACTCGCGACTGACGCCCCGCCCTTCCATTCCACCTGCTGTTCCAGCGAATCCCCGTACAACTCCTCCGCATCGGCCATCGTAAACCCCTTCAGTGCATGCCCGTTGGCATCCTGAATCTCCACCCGCACCGACCCCGCCGCCCCAGTTGAATAATTCAGCACCAACCGGTCCCCGCGAAAACGCACCGGCTTCGTCAACACCTCTCCGCCGCTCAGCGGAGCCGTCACCGAAACAAACCCATCCACCCGGATCGTATACCGCCGCAAATACGCCGTCCGCTCCTGCATCGTGCTCTCCGTGACATACATCGAGATCTCCGCCGGTGCATCCTCCAACGCCGATTTCGTCTCCACCAACCCCCAATTCTGATACGTGTCTCCATAAAACCACGCATCGCGCAACCGCAGTCCCGGCCGCAGAAACGATTCCGGCCATATTTCAAACGAACCCCCATCCCGGCTCACCATGAACATCCCATCCGTCACCGCCGTCCCTTCCCGCCGCGACTTCGATCCCCGCAGTCGCCTGTACTCCGGCCGCGGCAGCGCTTCCGCCGACTTCGTCCACCCCCGATCCACATACCGCGTCGGAAACCCCAGAAACAGATGCGGAGCCCGGTAATAAGGAAGTACCTGGTTCGTATACAACTCGCTGGTCCGTCCCGGCGCATACCGCAGAAACTCCGGCTCCGTCCAGTGCAGGAAATCCTTCGATGTCCCTGTCCGTATATCGCGGCCTGTATCAAGGAAGTCCCGGTGATATTCCCGATATTCTCCGCGCACGCTATCCCAGAACGCGAGGTTCTGCGAATCGAACGCCCCCTTCGTAATCACTGGAGCATTCCCCATCACGGTCCAATGAATCCCATCCGGCGACCGAAACGCAAACAGCCCCTTCCCTCCCGGCTCATTGCCCGACCCGAGCGCCTTATACCGTGCCTCCGCCCCCGCCCCCGGATTCCCATCGCGAAACGGAGTGAAATTATGCCGCCCCGTCCCATCCCAGACAATGTTATTTTCCTTCGACCCCTCATATTCAAACAGCCGCAGCACCGGCTTCGTCCAATGAATCCCATCCGAGCTTTCCGCGTAACACGTCACATCACGATGCGTATCGGTATAGCTATCTTTCGTATACGCCGAGTTCGCCCCCCGGTAATACATCCGATACCGTTCCCCATCGCGAAACACGGTCACGTAATTGACGGCATTCCCTTCCCACGGGCGGTCCATGACGAGCGAAACCTCCCTCGGTTCCGGCCGGTGCAACACCCGCCGCGCCCCGCCGGCGAGGCGTTCGATAAGCCCCCCATCGGCAAACAATTCCAGCCGCGAACCAATGTCGGTAGTCTGTGCGCCAAGACTCAACGCGAGAGAAAGAACGAGAATCATCTTGTCCGTCAACCTACCACACGGGGTAGGGCAGATGCCCTCGGACCGCACTGATAGACTCAAGCCAGGGCTCGGTATGGACATCCACCTCGATTCGCGCAGCGAACAACTGATCCATCGGCAACTACGCTCTGACCGCTACCAATCCGCCGAAGAAGTGGTAGTGAGTGCGCTGGAGGCGCTCGACCAAACCGCCCCACCTCCGGCCACAAGCGACGATCGGCGCCAGGCTGTTCGGGACATGCTGGAATTCGCAGGGAAATACGGCTTTACCGTGGAATCCGGTGTACTCAACGCCTTCCGGCATCAGAGGTAGATTCACGGCGGCTCGGCCACCACTTCAGGAAAAACGGCCACGTGCTCAACGCCTTCCGGCATCAGAGGTAGATTCACAAGGGTTGACCCTCAAGAATTATGGCTACCTGTAGTGCTCAACGCCGTCCGGCATCAGAGGTAGATTCACTTGGCGACATCACCGGCTATCAGGAGGCGGTACTGGAGTGCTCAACGCCTTCCGGCATCAGAGGTAGATTCACCGTGCAAGTTGTCCGCATCCGTCGGCGGCTCGGCGTGCTCAACGCCTTCCGGCATCAGAGGTAGATTCACGGTCGCCTTCATGCGCTCATTGACGGTGGTTCGCTTGTGCTCAACGCCTTCCGGCATCAGAGGTAGATTCACTCTCGCTCATGGGGTATCAGGGTGGTGCATGTCGGTGCTCAACGCCTTCCGGCATCAGAGGTAGATTCACAGTGATCTGCCAAGAGGGGCCAATAAAGACATGAGGTGCTCAACGCCTTCCGGCATCAGAGGTAGATTCACCTGCGGCAAATCCGTATCCTCGCGGCGAGTCCGCTGTGCTCAACGCCTTCCGGCATCAGAGGTAGATTCACTCCGCATTCAGCGTGCGAGTGCGACGCGACTAGCAGTGCTCAACGCCTTCCGGCATCAGAGGTAGATTCACGAGAATGTGGTGTCGTAGGCTTCATTGGTGCCGTAGTGCTCAACGCCTTCCGGCATCAGAGGTAGATTCACAGCGCGCGAATCGTGGTTTCAATTTGTTCAGTGGGGTGCTCAACGCCTTCCGGCATCAGAGGTAGATTCACTTTGAGAGCCGCCGCCAACGCTAGCTTGGCATTCTGTGCTCAACGCCTTCCGGCATCAGAGGTAGATTCACCTCGTTCCGTAAACTCAATGCCTACAGCGTCCAGTTGTGCTCAACGCCTTCCGGCATCAGAGGTAGATTCACAGCCGTCCTCGACATAGAAGATGCGAGAGCCGAGTGCTCAACGCCTTCCGGCATCAGAGGTAGATTCACCCTCAAAGGTCTGTCCGTTAATGGTGATAGTGTTGTGCTCAACGCCTTCCGGCATCAGAGGTAGATTCACGGTCAAGAACATGAGATTGCCCTGTACGGCCGTGATGTGCTCAACGCCTTCCGGCATCAGAGGTAGATTCACACCCGAGATAGCTGCACTGCCATCATCGGCGAGGAGTGCTCAACGCCTTCCGGCATCAGAGGTAGATTCACCATATTGCTCAGGCCCGGACCACCCGTCGCAGCCAGTGCTCAACGCCTTCCGGCATCAGAGGTAGATTCACGCATCCGACACGCCCGCATTGCTGCTGCATGAGAGTGCTCAACGCCTTCCGGCATCAGAGGTAGATTCACTCCACACCCCCAAAATACCAGCTCTGAACCACTTGCAACCACCTTATTCACGCATCCCCCCTTCAATCCCCCGGTATCTGCACCCATCTGTTCCCCCAAAAATCCCCAACCCCATGTCCTACAAACACTTGTCTCCCATCAAGCACTCCGAAACCACCCCCCCACATCCAAACCCAAACAAAACATGCACTTGCCGCTCCAAACCGCCTCTCCCACCCCGCACACGCTCAGGTCCATGTTACAGAATCTCCACCCTCGGCCCGTCCGTGTCCCATGGCGTCCGCGCAGTCCTCGACCGCACCTTCCTCGAACATGCTTCACACAGCCCGATCACCAGTAAATCGTCCTCCTCTTTCATCAACTGTGACAATTTCCACCGCAATTCCTCCATCCCTCGCTCCGTCAACTGGCACCGGAAAACGCTGTCCTGTAGCCGCACTCCATACCCCTCCAGAGTCTTCGCCACCCTCCTCAGCCGCTTGTCTTCCCGCACATCGTAGCTCACCAGGTAGTTCCGTCTCATACTTCACCGCAGCCGTGCCCGCGCGAACAGCCCTGGCTCTCCGCTCCATTCCTTCTCCAGCAGCCTTACCTCTAACTCCATCATCCGCCCGTATGACAACGAGTACCCCGTCACCGGATGCCGCCACACTTCCCCCAGCCGCGCCTCGTACAACTGAATCGCCTTGCGCCTTCCACTCTCGCTCAACCACACTTTCCCGGGGACCACGCTGAAATCCCCACTTACGTCCCATTGCTTTCGATTGATCGATGCAATCAGAGCCATATCCCATATGGGCACCCGAAACAACTCCATCAGGTCCAACACAAGCGGATGGGCCGCCGATCGCGGTGTATGATAGAAGCCCAACGCGGGCTCCAAACCCACGCTCAGCACCGCCTGCATCACGGACCGATGCAGCATAGAGTATCCAAAACTCAGCAGCGCGTTGAATCGGTCCTGCGGAGGCCGTCTGCTCCTTCCCTCCGGCACCAACTCCAGCGGAGTGCCATCCACCAACAAGCCGGCCACCGCTCCGAAATAGGCTCGCGCTGCACTTCCCTCAAATCCCCGTATGCTGTCCACATCCCCCGCCCGCGACAGACCCGGCAGCAGAGCGCGAATGCTCGCCAGTGCCCGCGCCGCCTCCACGGAACGCTCGCCCCCCTTGCGTGTCGCTCGCAGCAGGTACCGCAGTTGGCCCTCCACCCGAGCCATCGCCAAACGCCGGCATAAGTTCAATCTCACTCCAGCGTCCGTCAGTGCCTGGTATTGCCGGATACGCCGCTGCACTTGCCCCGGCCCCGCCGTCAATCCGCACGCGTAGTTTCCTCCAGCAGTGAACCAATGCACCCCAATCTCGTGCGCCGCGCACAGCTGCAACGCTTGCGTCGATACCTGTCCCGCCCCATGCACAATCACCGATCCCACCTGCTGAATCGGGTACTTCCGCTCTCCCTCCTCAGTTCGCACTACCAGGCAGTCGCCGGACTTTCCCACCCACGCCTTCCGGCTGGTAACATGCAAATCCACTCCCTCCGGAACGGCCGGAAACAACCGCACCGGCTTCCATTCCGAGTTCGCTGCTAGCCGCTCCTCCTCCGGCAAACAAACTGGCGCCAGACTGCATCGCTCACATAGTTTCGCGTTTTCCGTCACCGGCGGCCGTTGCGTCGTGGATCGCAATGAACGGCCCCGCTTGATCGCTTCCTGCAAACGTCTCCGCGCCTCATCGTCCACGGCGATTCGCACTGTTTTCTGCGACCCGTGGTAACGGATGCGTCCCTCCTCCACACGCTCTCCTACATGCTCCTCCAGCAGCACCGCGTATGCCACCACCTGCAACACATCGGAGGGCCATGCCCGCGCCGCGCCGTCTTCCTCCGTCCCGCAGTGCCCGCGCTTGTGCTCATAGGCGTAATACGACCCATCCCGCCGCCGGTAGGCGTCCATCTTCCCGCGGATTCCCCACCGCTCACTCTCAATCTCCAAACTGACCCGAGTCCCCTCTTCCTCCTCCGCCAGTTCTTCATGCAGAGTCCGTCCGGCAAACACCGCCGCATCTGCCAACCGGATCTCTTCCACTTCTTCCAGGTAGAACAACCGCTCGCAATACGCCAGGGCGTGCAATGCTCCCACCCGGATCGGTTCTTCCTCCGTCATGTCTCTCCCTCCAACTTCTCCGGAACCACCACCCAGGCAGCATCCGGCGGTGCAGCGCTCGGTTCCTCGCTCCAGGCAAACAGCCCCGCACTCGTCTTCGTCATGTCCGCCCGGTCAATCGAGATCGTCATCCGCATCCGCTCTGTACCCGCCTGCGGATCTTTTGCCCGTAACCGCCGCAACCACTGTGCCGGCGGCGGATCGGGCTCTTCCCGTAGAACATCAATCAGGAAGTTGTTATCCCCCAAAAACGGCAAACCGTAGCGCCGCACCCCTTCCAGCGGTTCCCCTCTCAACCCGCGCCGGATGCGTTCCTCCACCACGCCATCGTCCGAACGGCACCACAAACTCGCGTCAATCCCGGATAGAAACTCCCGCCGGATCGGCTGGATGTTGTACTTGTTCCCTTTGCACGACTCGGCACGGTCCTTCCCCGTGGCCCCCACCGGGTAGTTGTGCAACTGCTGATAAAGAGTCTGAACTTCCGCCTCCGCCACTCTCCCGATCGCCAACTTCATCTGGGGAAGATCTTTCCGCATCAGTGTCATTGCCGCCTTCCCGTCGTCCCACCGCGTTTCGATTCCCGCTATGTTCAGCAGCAACCCATAAGCCGCGCTGGGAGTGAGAAACGGAGCGGAAGGCCGGTACGACCCCGCCGCAAGGTGCCGGAATGCCCCAAAAGGAGCCTGAAGCCGCAGCTGTAGCATTGCTAGGCTCCCTTCTCAGGCAGGAATCCTTTCCCGCATCCCATTCGTGCCGCCTCATCCAGCGCATTCGCAGCCATGCGGTGCAATCGGACTCCCGCAGTCTTCAACTTCGCTTGCGTCTCCTCCGATAACACCTCGCGAACAATCGTTCCGCCTAACAGGAACTCTTCGCCCGGATAGTCGCCCGCCAGAATTCCTTTCACCACTTCCGGAAAACCGCCGTCGGCTTGGAATCCATAGGTCTGATATCCAGCCACCAAAGACGGCGTCAACCGGACAACGATGCTCGCCGGCGCCATCTCAAAATATGAACGTGCATGATTCCCAGCGACATCGTTCAACTCGGAGATCGCGCGCAGCAGCGATGTGAACCACTGCTTCCGCGTCACTCCATGTTTCCCATCGTCAAACCCGAAATCGCCCAGGTTCAAGGCAAAAGGATATTGGAACGCTGTATAAGCCGTCTCCCGGTGCAGCAACGCCGAACTGTTTGCATTCTGCCACGGGGCCTTGGGATTGACCTTGGTGAGCGGAGACTGTGTGAAAACTGTGTCGTGCCGGTATGGCTCCAACGAGACTGCCATATTCATCCGCACCACCGAATCTCGCTTCAAAACCAAACCCCGCTCCTTCTGTACTGGTTCCGGTATCTGTGACCGGTCCGCAACCATGTACCCAAATAGGAAATCGTCTGCGTATTTCTCCGGCCATGGGTAGTCCTGGAACAAAACAGCCAGTTGTTCTTCGTTGTCCAGTCGTTCCCGGTTGCACGGTTCCCCATACTTCCGCAGTGTTTCCCTCAATGCGTTCCGCATCGCCTCAGGCGACACAATCGTGTACTCGTGCCGGCCGCGTGTAATCTTCTGAATCATCGAGCGGTTCTGCTCGCTCTCTCCCCGATAGTTCGCCGACGGTGCGGCGTAGGTCAGAATCGTCGCAAATAGGTTCATTTCTCTCCTCCTTCTTATGACTTGCTCACGCTGGACAGTGCCAGCATCGTGAGCGATTTCAAGTCCTCCCATCGCTCCTCATCCAGCAATGCCACTGAGATCCTTTCGAACTCCTCGCGTGGCAGAAACTGCGGAACCGAACATACCGTCCCCGAAAAAAAGTCAACAAAGTCCTGGCGTGATCGGCAAGCCCGCGCGCGCAGAAAGGCCTGTGTGGCAATCGACTCCCTTGCTTCCCGAAACTTCTCCGGCACGTCCATCCTCTCCCGTCCCGATGCTTCATCCTTCTTCCTCTTGTCCTTGAAGGAATCCCAAGGAATGCCCGTCTTTCGTTCGGCACGGCTGATGACGTAGGTCTGCACTAGACGGAAAATCCGGCTCGCAATCTCCCCCGTGTTTGTGGCTGCACCGAAACCCGATGCTTCCCCTGTGCTGTTCATTCTGTATCCTCCATCTGGCGCTGCATGCGCCGTACATCGTATGGAAATGATCGCGCCTCCGGCCCTACAAACCTCTCCGAGTCCGTTGTCGCGAATAACTGGTCAAAACCCGTATACCAGGGGCGACCCCGCAACAGATTCACTACCCGTTGCCTCCGGTACAGCGCATCACGCGCGCTTTCCCGCAATGTGTCGTACTCCTCCAACATCCACCGGCTCAGTCGCACTCTGCCCGAGTGCAGCAAACTCACACTTCGCTCCCCCTTATGCAAATGAAACACCTCGAATGACGCCGTCGTGTACCTCAGTTCCGAAGTGGCTGCTCGGCCTTTGGCAATCGCGGATAAGTGAGCCCCATACGCAATCCCAGCTTCTTCCGGTATCGTGATGACACTCGCCCTCGGCCGGAATCCACTCAATTCACTCGATAGTGTCGCTACGAAGTGCCCGTAGTCTTCTCGGAATCCCGTTACATCGGCCACGTCGGGAATTGCCAGCACATGCCCGGTGTGCTGCTCCTTCCCATCCCGGTCCACCTCCACGGGAACGAAGCACCCCATTACGATTGGCCAGAAATGCAGCAGGATACTTTGCGAAACCAGATCACGGAATGGCACTCCGTCGGCATTTGCCGCTTGTGCTCCCAGCAGCAAACTTCCCGACAGATCCTCAACCGCTGCCTTCTTCTTCGAGTGCTTCGATTGCCCGATCTTGCTCCATATCCCCTCCGCCTCACCGCTGGAAGCCCCTTGCGCCCTCTGCTCAAACGGAACTCGGGTCTTCGGGATCCCACGGATTGCCGACCACATCGCTTCCCGCCACAACTTCAGCCAAGGCTCCGTCATTCCCAAGGCAACCAGCGCCGCTCCCTTCGGAATCACTTGGTCGTACACATACCATGTCTCCGGTTTCTTCGTTCTCTCGCTCACCCGCTTCACTTCCCTCTTCGGGGGTAGTACTTGCGCTCCCGGCCCTTTGCCCTTCTTCCTCTTCTGCCGTTGCTCCCGCTCCTCAAACGCCGCATCATACAAATCGTTGAACGCCGCCTCCAGGTTTTCCTCCGTCAACAAAACCCGCCACCGTCCCTCCTCATCCTCCGTCGCCTCAATCAACGGCTCCATCCCCCGCCGCTCCATCGTGTCCCGATGAATCAGCAAACCCGCCAACCCCGCTCTGTGCTGCGCTGTCGGCAGCGTGAACGGATCGTAGATAACTTCCACCGGTTTTCCCATATCTACTCCTCACTTCTTTCTGTATCCCGTCATGGCGTCGTACCGGCTGCTGTCCGCAGTCCATGGGGGCCGGTCCAATCGCCCCTCCGCGTCCCGCGCATCACTCCGTGGTACCGGGCAAATCAACCCCTGCGCCTCCGCTTTGCCCGCTTTCCGCAATCGCATATACTCCTCGATATCACCATCCAACACGACATCCCGTGTGTACTCGTTTTCCTCCCGCAATGACTCCTCAGCCGAGCACGCATACATCCCATCGCCAAACAACGGCGCGTTCCTCAAATCAATCGCCGCTTGTGGGTTCCTCACTGCTAGTGTCTCCAGGAACAGCGCCATGTCCGTTTGCGAAACAGTCTCTTGCTGCGCCATCGCCTCCGCAAACGCCTTCCCCCTCGCCACCTCCTCCGTCCCGTACGGCTTGCACCCCTCTGGCTCGTACACAAACACAGCCCCAAAACCGTTCCCCGGCTCGCGCCGCCAGCATCGCCCAGCCCTTTGTATCAGTGCACTCACCGGAGCCACCTCCGTGATCAGCACATCCGCATCTAAATCCAGGCTCATCTCGCATACTTGTGTCGCTACCAACAGGCACGCTTCTTTCTTCCGGAATGCTCCAATCGCATCCCGGTGCCGGTCCCGACGGTCCCGTAACCGGAACCGGCTGTGATAGCAAAGCACTCCCGCTCCGCTTCCGCCAAGCGACTCTGCCACCTCCCGGCAGCGATCCACTGTGTTCACCACCCACATCACCCGCAATCCCCGCCCTCGCGCCTCGCGGGCCAGCGCCAGTCCCTCATCACGACTGCCCATCCTGAACTGGTATCGCGGCGCGTCAGCCTTTTTCTGCAATTCCACGCATTGTGCCGCATGCTCCTCAGCCGGAAATCGCTGCAACTCGCATTTCTCCAGGATCCGCAGCAGATCCTTTGTCAACGTAGCCGTCATGCACAATACCGGAATATCGAAGAACCGCAGAAACGTCTCCAGATGTCCAAACAGGCTCCGGTCGAATGCATGGACTTCATCGATAACCACCACGCTGTCCACCAGCAATGGCAGCAGACACAACGATCCGTACTGCCACGCAAGGAATCCGAGAAACTGATCTACCGTCGCACTGAATGCCACCCTGTCCCAATGCCCCAGTGCGAACAGCCTTTGCTCTGTCACGTACCGCTCACTACTCCTGCCGTCATCCGGGTTCTCAAACAACGTCTCCAAATCAAAGGCCGCCGTCCCGTGCAGCAGCGCCGCATTCTCGCCCCCGGCATGCGAGACATAATCCCGAAAACCCTCCGTCGCCGTTGCCCGTGTCGGATAGAGAAAAATGACCCGCGCTGCCGGCCGTTCCTTCAACTGCGACCGCACCCAATTCCACGCCGCCAGCGTCTTCCCGGACCCGCACGCCGACATCAACAACGCCCTCGGACCCAGTTCCCCAGCCGCCTCCTGAAAACCATGCAACACAAAGTCTTTCTTCGTTCTCTCCGCAACCTCCTTCTGCCTTGGCCCCAGAATGTGCTCGTCCAACCATGCCGCATCCAACATCCGCCCCCCAAAACACCGCCCCACCCACTCCTCCGTCGAAACCCCCACGCGCGTCATCGCCGATCCCAACGCATCCGATGCCATCAGCGCGCACTTCACGGCCGCATTCAGTGAGCGCCGCTTATCCGACCTTCGATACTCCTGTGCCGCATCCTGAAACTTGCGCACCATCTCGTCCAGGCTTGCTCCGTCCCAAATAACGTTCTCCAAAAACGGTGGTCCATCCACGCTGAAATGAATACACATCTCAGTCAGCAATGTCGCAACCTCCGGGCGTTCCAGATGGACTTTTAACCTCCCCGCACCTCCACCCTTACCCATCTCTCTGTCCGACGCCTTTACGTGATGCGACAACACCGCCGCCATCGCCACCTCAACATCCACGCCCTTTACCCCCTCCAGCCATTCCCGCAGCGGCCCCCGAAACATCAGCAGCGCCGACACCTGCTCATGCCGCAGCGTCTGTTCCCCTCGCCCTCGTACGGCCTTCTGGAACCCGCTGTTCGCTTTGCCCAAATCATGCAACCACGCCGCCGCCGTCAGCGTCCGCAAAAACACTCTCCAATCAACCTCTTGCACTCGGAATGCCCGCACCCAGGCCGCCCCCAATCGCGTCAATTCACCATCCGGTGTTCCAAACAGCGCCACAGCCGCACGGTACACGTCCCGCGAATGCTCGGCCAGGTCCACTGTTTTGTCACCCTGCCGGCTTTTCGCCAGCAGCCGGTCATCTTCTTCTCTCATGATCTTGCCGGCACGAAGACACCGCACCCAAAATGTCTCCGCCCGCCTACCCCGATCTCTTGCAACCGGATCGAGTCTTCCGCATCCAGCCCCATCGCCATCACCGGATACCCCACAATCTGCTTGTCCCGGATCTGCATCGTCCTCCGCACCGGGGACATCTCCGCTCGCCCCTCTTGTCCCTCATAGCTCAACCCGCTCTGCCGCAACGGAATCCCAATTTCAGCCTCAATTCCCGCCGCCGCCAGTTGTCTTCTCACTGCCTCCAGCAGTGCTTCCGGCTCCGTGAATCCTTTCACTACCACCAGCCTGCTTGATAACCTGGCCGCCGGGCGTAGAGGCCTCACTTCCGGACTCCCCAGCGTGATCGCTTCCTCACCCAGACGCAGCGTTTCTCCCACCAGGGGCAGAAACTCTCCAATCATCCCCGAATCAACACGAACGGTCATGCGGCTACTGGCGATAAGCCCAAGCCGGCGGTTTCCCATTAGCTTCCCTTCAATTGGATGGATCCCGGCCCCCTTTCTCGACTCGTCCTCGCCGGTGTGCAGTCCCGGCAGACGGTGACTCAGCGCCGAATACAGAAAATATCCGTGATCAACGGGGATCTCCCGCCCCGCTATGGGAAAACTCAAATCAATAATCGACATTCTGGATCGCCTCTTCTCTTCATCCAACTCCTACTTTGCTCCCATCAGTGGCTCATGGCGTGAGTCACTCATCCAAATACCGCAAAATTGTCTCCTCCAATCGCTCCCGAACCTTCAGCCGTAACTCCGCTGGTCCTAATACCTCCACATCCGGCCCGTAACGCAGTAAATCCATGATCAGTTCTGTATCCTCCCCGTAAGGAACCCTCACCTCAAGCCGGTTCTCCCCGTCTACCTGCTGCGTCTGTTGAGGATGCCACCGCTCCTGCTCCACCCACGGAGCAATTCGTGCCGAAAAGCGCAATACGGCCTCCCGCTTGGCCGTCCCCGCAAAGATTCCGTAACCCGCGCCGAGAACTTCGTCTAGCTCTTTCGTGCTTACTTCCCGGCATGAACCTTCTTCAACACCTGCGCTCATTACCGCATCCAGCGCGAACCGCCTCACTGCCTCCGTATCATGGCACCACGCCTCCAGATACCACGTCCCTTTATATAAAGTGAGCCTCTGTGGTGATACTCGCCGGCTCTTCACTTCCCCCGAAGTGCGGTTTCGATGCCTTAAACGCAAACACTTGCGGCTCAGCGTGGCGCTGCTGATGACAGCAAAATGCGATGGCTCCCCCGGTCGTGCGGCCGGTTGAACGATTCTCAATCGCTTTCGAAACACCGCCTCCGCGTATTTCTCATCCTCGTTGAGAAATTCCCGTAATCGCGACCGAAGCGCTTGTGTCGCTGGCCCCAATAACCCAGGTTGGATCTCAGCGAGTAACTGCTCTAGCGTCAGCAGGGCCTGGATTTCTCGTGCCGAAAATCGCGGGGCCGGAAGGCTGCGGCCTTCTTCTAATCGATATCCGTGCGACTGCCTGTCCCATCGGATCTCCCATTGGAACCTGTCGCGGAGATATTGTAGGTCCCGCTTCACCGTCGCCCGAGATACTTCCAGCGCCTCAACAAGTATCTGCACCCCGACTGTCTCATGGCGACGCAGCAGTTGCTCGATCCGATAGAAGCGTTTCGTTCGATCCATCTCGCAATAGATCCTAACACATCTCTTTTAGAACTTAGTCACGTCATGGAGAAAAATACTCAACCAAATAAGTTTATTATTTGCAACGCAGGAATGGCGCCAGTCCCTAAAATCGCGCAGTCGTCCCGATCCCCATCCTCTACACTCAAAACCAGAGGAAACAATTATGCCCCTTACCCGAGCAGAGCAATCACGTAGGAATGGATCAAGGAGCGTGGGGCCCACGAGTCAAGCTGGCCGTGCCCGCTCCGCCCTCAACCGTACCTCCCATGGATGCTACTCGACCAGAGTTGTCCTCGAAACGGAATCCAAGGAATCCTTCCAGATCCTCGCCGGTCTCTACCACGATCTCTTTCTTCCCGAAGACCAGTTCGAGTCCGATCTCGTGGACAGCCTCGTCCATACTCGCTGGAGAATCCGCCGCCTCGAAGCGGCCCACTCCGCCGAACTCAATCTCACCATCACCGAACATCGCGCCGAAATCGACGATATATACGGCGAAAACGCAAGCTCTGACCAACTCCACGCGCTGGCCTATCGCTACAGTTCCAAGAATCTCGAAACCCTCGAAAAACACCTCGAACGCCAGGAACGACTCTTCTCCCGCAACTACCGCAATCTCGCCAAGCATCGCCGCAACCAGCCCATCCCTGCCATCGAAGACCTCCAGGATCAGGAACAGCAAATCCCTTCCAATACGCAAAACGAACGGTTCGAACCCGAGACCCCAAAAGCCACAACCCCGCCAGCCGCCGAAACGGACCCCAAACCAGCCGCACCAGCCAAAAATGAACCCACCGGCCCCAATCTTTTTCAAAAAATCGCCATCATTATCGTATTAATACTGACTTCCATCGCATTTTCGCTCTCCTGGCATGCCGCACCCGTGCCGGAAAGGTCGGAATTCCCCTATGCCTCCGTATAACTTTGACCACCCAGTCACTCCCACATCGGAATTGAAGATCGCGAAGCGCAAGCAGGAGGCCTCTGCCCAACCTGCCCAGCCTGCTCAACCTGCGCAACCCGTGAAGCCGGCCAAACGCAAATACGATCCTCTCAACCCCTTCGCCGATTGGCCCCAGGAATTGATTCTCATCATCAATCGCTACCCCGAGATCCGCTTCGCCATGATCGAAGCGCTCGACAAGGAGGTGAAGCGTGGAACCTTCGTTTAAGGAAGACCTTGGCAGATTTCTCGATCCCGTCCGCTTTGCCATCGAAAAGCTCGGCTTTCAGCCCGATCCCAAACAAACGGAGATCCTCTATCGCAATCCCTCGCGCTGCATCCTCAATTGCACGCGCCAATGGGGCAAATCCACCATTACCGCACTCAAGGCGGTCCATCACGCGTGGCATACCCCGGGTTCCCTCACTCTCGTCGTCTCTCCATGCGCACGCCAAAGCGCCGAATTTCTCACCAAAGCCAAGGAATTCGTTCACCTTCTCGGCATGAAACCAGTCGGCGACGGCAGCAACGCCATTTCGATCCGCTTACCCAACCGCAGTCGCATCGTTGGACTCCCCGGCAAGGAGGGCTTCATCCGCGGCTTCTCCAAAGTCTCCCTCATGTTGATCGACGAAGCGGCACGCGTCCCCGACGATCTGTACCTCGCGGTCCGGCCCATGCTCGCCGTTTCCGGCGGCGACCTCTGGCTCATGTCGACCCCGAACGGCAAGTCCGGCTTCTTCTACGAGGCGTGGACCTCCCAAGACCCTTCCTGGACCCGGATTTCCGTCCCCGCCAGCCAATGCCCGCGCATTTCCAAGGAAAACCTCGAAGCCGACCGCAAAGTCATGTCTCCTTTTTTCTTCCGCCAGGAATACATGTGCGAATTCCACGACAGCGACTCCCAATTCCTCACCACTCAGGCGGTCCATCAGGCCATCGTGCCCGGCATTCAGCCCATCAGCCTCTTTCCCGGCCAATATCATTACATTCCGCCTTTGCCGCCTGCGCCGCTGCCTCCCGGCATGGAGCCCGATCGCTTCCTCGACAGCCGTTTCTACATCGGCGTCGACCTCGGCATGACCAACGACTTCACCGCCATCGCCGTCATCGAGCGTTCCACCTGGCTCACTGGCCCTGTCTCCCCCATCGATTTCTCACGCACCACCGAGCGCCGCTACGAGGTCCGTCACCTCGAGCGCCTCCCCCTGCTTTCCGGCTATACCGCCGCCGCCGAGCGTTGCCGCGACCTGGTCCGCCACCCCGACATCGATTCCAACTGCCGCATGGTCCTCGATGCCACCGGCGTTGGCCAGCCCTTCAAGGAAATGCTCCGCTCCCGTGGGATCTACGGCTACGTCAAGAACGTCATCATTACCGGTGGCAACACCGAAACCACCAACGGTCCCGATTGCCACGTGCCTCGCCTCCATCTCCTCAACGGCCTCAACATGCAACTCGATCAGGGCCGCATCCGCATCTGCGATCGCCTCGAATTGGCGCCCATCCTCGCCGAAGAACTCCTCAGCCTCAAAGTCCGCGTCAACAAAGCCGGCCGCCAGACCATCGACACCTGGAATCCCTCCAAGCACGACGACCTTGTCTTTGCCCTTGCGTTGGCCAGCTATCAGGCCACGAAAGAAAAATTTTGAATGACGGGAAATAAGAAGGATGGCGGAGGGTGAGGGATTCGAACCCCCGAGCGAGTCACCCCGCTAACGGTTTTCAAGACCGCCGCCTTCAACCGCTCGGCCAACCCTCCGAACTTCTATCCTATCAAGCCCCGCCCCGTTGCGTCGCCACAGGTAGTAAACAGGCAACCCCGCCGCGATCAGTGCGGTCGCCGATAACGACGGTTTCGGATCGTTGACGAGTGAGTTGAGTACGAAGCCCAGGGACACCGCGGCGAACACCAGCGGCAGCAGCGGATACGCCCAGACGCGATATGGACGCGGCGCATCGGGTCTGGCGCGGCGCAGCACGATGACGCCAATCACGGTCAAGCCGTAGAACAGCCATGCGGCGAACATCACATACGATCCCAGCGCTTCATAGGTGCCGCTCAAACAGAGGACCGCGGCCCATAGGAACTGCATCAGTATCGAGAACCCCGGCGTCAGATAACGCGGATGCAATTCGCCAAAGCGCCGGAAAAACAGCCCGTCGCGCGCCTGCGCCATGTAGATCCGAGGAGCCGCGAGTATCCAACCGTTGACGGCGCCGATGATGGACAGCAACACGATGGCGGAGACAACCGCGGCGCCATTGCTTCCGATGGTGATCCCGGCTACCTGCGAGGCGACACGCTCAGACCGCGCTGTCTCCGCAACGGGCAGAACTTTCAAATACGCCGCGTTCGCCGATACGTACAGCCCGATGCAGATCAACAAGCCCAACAGCAGCCCCAGCGGCAGGTTGCGCCCCGGGTTCTTCACTTCGCCGGCCACCATTGGCAACACGGCCCAACCATCGAGCGTCAGCAGGCAGGCCACCATCGCCAGCCCCCACTGCGGCACCGTAGGCAATGCGAACTCCGCCGAGGGCCAGTGGTTGATGGGACTGAGCAACGCCGCGCCAACCAGCAGCAGAATGCCGGCGATCTTGGCCCCCGCGAACAGCTTTTGTACCACCGCGCCGCCGCGCACACCGTGGTAGTTCACCGCCGACAACAGGGCGATCAGCAGCACGGCTATTGCTTGCCGCTGCCATCCGTCGAGCGGCACGAAGAAGGATAGGTAGACCGCGAACGATGTAGCGAGCCACGCGATGGCCGCCGTCGCGATCGCCAGAAAGAAGGTCCATCCACAGAGAAACGCAGGCAGTGGTCCGAACGCTTCGCGCAGGTAGGCATACTGGCCGCCACTCGATGGGATCATCGCGCCGAGTTCGGCGAATGCCAGTGCTCCGCCAAGTGAAAGCAGTCCGCTGAACAGCCACACCGCCAGAATCGCGTACGGCGAGGCAATCTGCTTCGCCACCAGGTTCGGCACGAGGAAAATGCCGGCTCCGATGATCGTGCCGGCGACAATGCTCACCGCGTCCAGCAGCCCCAGCGTGCGCGGCGGTTCCAAGCTCATTTCACCAGGTGCGGCGCGACATAGGCGTAGATGGTGACGACAACACCAATCAGCGAGGCCAGCAGAATGCTGTGCTTCAAGGTGAACCGGAACAGCTTCGCTTCATCGGTGGAGGGCATGCCAGTGGCCGCAGCGGCCACCGCGATGCTCTGCAAACTGATCATCTTGCCCATTACGCCGCCGCTCGAATTGGACGCCGCCATCAGCATGGGATTCAATCCGAGCTTGGTTGCGGTCACCACCTGCAGGTTGCCGAAGAGCGCGTTGGCCGACGTGTCGCTGCCAGTGAGGAATACGCCGAGCCAGCCCAGCAATGCGCTGAAGAACGGGAAGAGCACGCCTGTTGCGGCGAAGGCGAGGCCAAGAGTCACGGTGGCGCCGCAGTAGTTCATCAGGAAGGCGAGACCCAGCACCGCCGCGATGGTCACCAGCGACAGGAAGAGCTGCCGGAACGCAATGCCGAGAATCTTGATGTATTCGCCGAAGCCGATGCGTAGCACCAGCCCCGCCAGCAGCGTCGAGATGAGGCACGCCGTGCCCGCGGCCGACAGGTAGTTCAGTGAATACACCGCTGGGTAGGGCGATGGCTTGTTGACCACCGGCGGAATGCGTTCGACGAGATTGTGCAGACCCGGCCATTGGATGTTGATGGTGAACTTGTTCAGCTCCGCTTTGACTGCGTCCTGTCCCCAGAGAAACACCATCACGACGAGCAGCAGGTAGGGTGACCACGCCAGCAGCACTTCGCCGATGGCATGCTTCTTCGGCATCGAGCCCTTCGCCGTGCCGGGGAGCTCAAACGTGTCGGAGGGCTTCCAGATCTTGAACAGTACGACCAGACCGACAATCGCCACCAGCGAACTGGTGATGTCGGTCAGCTGAGGACCCCAGTAATTGGACACATAGAACTGGGTGAAGGCGAACCCGCCGCCGCAGATGATGGCCGCGGGCAAGACGCCCTTCAAGGCCTTCAATCCGCCCATGACATAGACGAGGTACGCCGGAACCAGCAGCGAGATCGGCGCGCAGATGCGGCCCACGTTGGCGCTGAGATCGAGCAGCGGCAAGCCCGTGATGCCGGCGAGAGTGAACACCGGAATCCCGATGGACCCGAACGCCACCGGAGCCGTATTCGCCAACAGGCAGATACCTGCCGCGTAGAACGGTGAGAAGCCGAGCCCGGCGAGCATAGCGGCCGCAACGGCCACAGGAGTTCCGAAGCCCGCGGCGCCTTCGACGAATGCCCCGAAGGAGAAGGCGATGAGCAGTGCCTGTAGCCGCCGGTCCGCCGAAAGGCTGCCCACCGAGTCTTTGATCACTTCGAATTTACCCGTGCGCAGCGTGATCTGGTAGAGCACGATGGCCCAGTAGACAATCCAGCCGATGGGGAGCAATCCGAAGGCTGCCCCATTGGTCACCGCGCCCAGTGCGATGCCTACGGGCATGCCGTAAACACCGACGGCCACGACGAGGGCGGTAGCTAATCCGGAAAGCCCGGCAATCCAGGCCGGCTTGCGCATGACGCCCAGCAGGAACAGCAGCACGAAGATCGGTAAAGCCGCCAGAAACGCCGAAACTCCCAGGCTATCGGCGATAGGTGTGTAGTTTTGTTGCCACATGGGGGAATGGACATTGATATGTGATTGGAGGGGTGGATGTCAAGCCCTGAGCCTAACGCTTAGCCCAGCACGCGGTCGATGGCGGCATACAATTCGGCGGGAAGAATCGGCTTGCTCACGTATCCATCCATGCCTGCCGCCAGGCAGTGCGCTTCATCGTCCTTCATCGCGTGCGCGGTGAGGGCGATCACCGGAACATGGCCGCCTGTATGGCGTTCTTCTTCGCGCAGCCGCGCCACTGCCTCCATCCCGTCCATCACGGGCATCTGGATGTCCATCAACACGAGGTCGAATCGTGCTCCGTCGAGCACCTGCAGGGCTTCCGCTCCATTGGCCGCCACGGTCACCTGGTGGCCCCGCTTCTCCAGCAGCTTCACGGCGAGGCGCTGGTTAATCACGTTGTCTTCGGCGAGAAGGATGCTCAGCTTTCGCAACGACTCTCCATCACAGGCGGCAGCCGGCGCGCAGGACGCGGGTTCCTTCGCCTGACCCGCTGCCAGCAGCCCGTAGATCTCCATCGGGCAGACAGGTTTGGCCAGACACACCGGAAGCCCCAGTTGCTCGGCGCGCTTGCGCAGCGAATGGGACAAGTTGGTGCGAATCAGGGGAATCACCCGGCGCACCACGCCCCGTTCCTGCAGGGCAGCGCCAACGGCGAGTCCATCGGCGCCGGGAAGCGAGGCATCGATGAAGGCAAGGTCGAACGGAGCGGCAGCCGCGGCCCCAATCCGTTGTGCGTCGGCGAAGGAATCGCCCGCCGTCACCGTGGCGCCGGCATGAGACAACATGGCCGCCACCGCTTCGCGCGTAGTGTCGTGCCCTTCGAGTAGCAGCACCCGTTGCGCTCGTAGCGGCGACTCCAACCGGTTGCCGCAATCGTCCAACGCCAGCCGGAAGCGCGCCGTGAAACGGAACTCACTGCCTCGTCCCGGTTCGCTCCGCAGCCGGATCCCGCCACCCATCAAATGGACCAGCTTCTTGGTGATGGCAAGCCCCAGCCCCGTTCCTCCGAATCGCCGCGAGATGGATCCGTCGGCCTGTGTGAACGATTCGAAGATGGTTGCCTGCCGTTCAGGGGGAATTCCGATGCCTGTGTCCTCGATCGAGAACTCCAGCAGGATTCCGTCGCTGCCCGCCTCAGCCAGCCCGACGTGAAGCGTGACCTCTCCCATTTCGGTGAACTTGATGGCGTTGCCGGTGAGGTTCACCAGCACCTGGCGCAGCCGGTTGGCATCGCCGATGAGCCGGTTGGGCACGCGCGGATCGGCCGTTACCACGATCTCCAGGTTCTTCTCGTGAGCCCGCACGGCGAGCATCCGCATGGTCTCTGATGTGACCTCGCATAGCGTGAATGGGGCTTCATCCAAGGTGAGCTTGCCGGCCTCCACCTTGGAGAAATCGAGGATGTCGTTGATCACCGTGAGCAGCGCGTCGGCCGAGTTCTTCACCAGCGAAAGGTTCTTGCGCTGTTCGGCGGTGAGCGGCGATTGCAGGGTGAGTTCGGTAAGCCCGATGATGCCGTTCATCGGGGTACGGATCTCGTGACTCATGTTGGCCAGGAACTCGCTCTTCAGCCGCGTGGCCGCTTCGGCGCGGTCGCGCGCCGAGGCGAACTGGCGGTTGATGTTGAGCAGGTCCGATGTGCGCGCGGCCACTTGCATCTCCAGTTCGTCGCGCTGGCGGGCGAGGTCGCGGTCGCGCGATTCGATTGCCGCCAGCATCGAGTTGAAGTCGTCGATCAACTGTCCGATCTCATCGTTCGATTCCTTGCGTGCCCGGGCGCTGTAGTCTTTGCGCTCAGAGACCTGGCGCGCCACCTTCTTCAATGCCAGGATGGGCCGGGAGATGATGCGCTGCAACAGGAGGGACAGGAACAGAGTCAAGAGGAGGCCGGCGAGAGTGACCAGCAGCGACTTCGCATAGAGGCTGCGCTGCGCCACCGCTTCGACAGTGAGATCCCCCAGCAGGTGCAACTGGCCGACCTTCGTGCCGGAGTGGATCACGGGCACGGACAGTTCGAGCAGCTTCGCCGGCTCGGCCTGCGGCCATCCGCCGGTCCGCAAGTGCGAGGCGAACAGTTGCCCATCGCGGCCGTAGAGGCTGACCGCGGCGATGCGCGGATTGCGATCGATCTGCTGCAGCAACTCCGCGGCTGCCTGCCGGTTTTCGAGCAGGAGGACCGCTGCGGCCGAGGGCGTCACCACTGCCGCCAGTGCATCCAACTCCTGATGGAGGGCGGCCCGTTGTTGCGCGCGATGGAATTGAAGGAATGCCAAGGTGGTAACGACCTGCGCTGCGCACCCTCCAACGGCAATGATGGCGATGAGCTTGTGCCGTATTGAGATGCCGCGCAAAAGTCGATGCAAGCAGTTACTCCCGCCGCAGGAATTCGGCCACGCTGACAAGGCCGGGATGAATGCGGAAGCCGCTGCGCCGCGTGGCGATGAGGTTTACGGTGAGTTTGTGGCCTTCACTTAAGGCGGGGAGTTCCACCATGCCGCCCATGCGCGCGAAGCCTGGAATGGCAGCGATGGTGAGTACGGGATGGCCACTCAAGGCTTGCAGCAGGCTCTCCAAGCGGCCACTGAACAGGAGGCCAAAAAGGACGACGTGGCAGGCGCGCATCTGGGCGGCGGACTGGACGGCGCGAAACTCCACCGGGCGGCTGGCAGCCTTGCGGTACCACTCCGCTGGGGGCTGCTCCCCATATCCGGCGAGGCCGACGATCAGGCGCTCGCCGCCCGCGGTGGCCTCCGGCCATTGGATGAAGTGCAGCAATTGGGTGAGGACCGGCAATTCGGCGCGCAACCCGTTGGCGGCCCCGATACTCTCGCCCTTGAGGCCCGTCACCACCAACACGAACAGCAGTACTCGACTGAACAGCATGCCTTGTGAGAACTTCCTTACTGTCCTTATCGGACGGCATGCTGCCGGCTTTGCGCAGAGAAGGACGGAATCGAACCTTACTCCTCTGGCGAGCGGGTCTTATTCGTAGCGCAGAGCCTCGGCGGGCAGAATGCGCGTTGCGCTTCGTGCCGGATAGACTGTTGCCAGCAGGCTTACTGCAACCGCCATTGCGGCGACCCACACGCCATCCCACCAGCGCGGCTCAAATGGCACCGACCGGAGCATATACACTTGCTCATCCAAACGAAGCAATTCGTAATGCCCGGCGAGGTAGCTGAGTCCGTATCCGAGAACGAGGCCGAGCAGCGCGCCGACTCCGCCGATGAGGGCTCCCTGCCACAGAAACACGCGCCGCACCTGCTCGCGCTTGGCGCCCATCGAGATCAGCAGGGCGATGTCCCGCTGCTTTTCCATCACCATCATCACCAGCGAAATGAGTATGTTCAGCGCGGCCACGAGTAGGATCAGCCCGATGGTCACCGTGCTTGCGATGCGCTCCAACCGGAGCGCCCCGAGGATCTGGTGGTTCTGTTCCATCCAGTGCGAGGCATCGAGTTCCTTGCCAATCACCTGCCGCGCGGCAGTGGCTACTTCGGCAGCTTTTTCCACCGGATCGACTTTGATCTCGATCGAATTGGCGACATCGCCGACGCTCAACACCCGTTGTACGTTCTTCATCGAAGTGAAAGCCCAGGCGCGATCGAAGTCGTAGAAACCGGACTCGAAGATGCCGACGACTTTGTAATCGAAATAGGCGGGGCGAGGGCCCCACGGGGTGAGTGTGCCCTGCGGGCTGATGATGCGCACGCGGCTTCCGATGGGCATGCCGATGGCGTCAGCGAGACGTGAGCCGAGGATGACCCCAGGTACCCCGTCGGGGTTATCGAGCTTAGTGAGGTCACCTTGTTTGAGATTCCGCGCCACGTCGCCGCGGTTTGTCTCCGATTCGAGATCGATGCCTTTGAGTACGCCGCCTTCGGCCCGCATCGGTCCGGCGAAGAAGACGGTGCTGTAGAGGCTGGGCGCGGCGGTCTTGACGTAGGGCAGCGTGAGCAGGCGCTTGCGGATCTCGCGCCAATCCTTGATGCCTTCGGAGGGCTCCTTTTCGAGGATGCTGACGTGGGCGCGTGCGCCGAGCAGTGTGCGCTCCAGCGAGTTGCGGAAGCCGTTGTTGATCGCCATGGCGATGATGAGGGCCATCACGCCGGCGGCGATCCCCAATACGGAGATGCCGGTGATGATGGAGATCACGGCCTGCTTGCGTTTGGCGCGCAAGTAGCGCAGGGCCACGAACAGTTCGAATCGGGATCGCCAGCCCTGGGATGGATCGCCGGAGGTGCTCATTGTTACAATGTTCTCGCACCCTGCGCGAATCCGGCAATTACCCTTGATTTCACTATCCATCGTCATTCCCGCATACAACGAAGAGAAGCGCCTTCCCGCTTCGCTCGATCGTATTCTCGAGTTTGCCGGGCAACGGCAGTGGAAACTGCTGGAAGTGGTGGTGGTGGACGATGGATCTCGCGATGGAACAGCGGCTTTGGTGGATGGCTATGCCGCGCGGCACGGCGCGGTGCGACTGGTGAAGAATCCGGGGAATCGCGGCAAGGGTTACGCAGTGCGGCATGGCATGCAGAAGGCTCAGGGGGAATGGCGGCTGATTACCGATTCGGATTTGAGCGCGCCGATTGAGGAGTTGGACAAGTTGGTGTCGGCGGTGGAGAAGGAGAAGGCGGTGATTGCGATCGGGTCGCGGGCGCTGGACCGGTCGCTGGTTTCGGTCCATCAGCCGCTGGGCCGTGAGATTTCGGGCCGTTTCTTCAATCTGGTGATGCGCGTGTTCACGGGACTGCCGTTTCACGATACACAGTGCGGCTTCAAGCTGTTTCACCGCACGGCCGCGGAGATCATCTTCCCGCGGCAGCAACTGGATGGATTCGGCTTTGACGTGGAAGATCTGTTCATCGCCAAATGTCACCGGTTGAAGGCGGTGGAAGTGCCGGTGCGATGGGCGAACGTGGAAGGCACGCGGGTTGGATTGATGAGCGGAGTGAAGGCGTTCTCCGATTTGTTGATTATCCGGCGGAATCAATTGCGGGGGCTTTACCGGTAGGCTTATGAATTGGACCACATCAGCGGCGGATCTGGCGTTTTTTGCCAAGGAACTGGACTCGTTTTTGCCGGGACGGGTGTTCGATGCGCATTGCCATTTGTATCGCAACGCCGATTTCGCCACGGTGCCGGGGTTAGCGGCGAGCGGGCCGGAGGTGGTGGATTGGCCTTGCTTTCTGGAGTACATGGAAGCGATTGCGCCGGGGCGCGAATGGGCGGCGCTGGCGTTTCCATTTCCTTCGAAGGGGCTGAATACAGCGGGCGCGAATGAGTTTCTGGGCGCGCAGGTGAAGGCTTTTCCCGCGGTGCGGGGGCAGATGGTGGTGACTCCGGACATGGATCCGGAGTTTGTGCGCGAGACAGTGCGGCGGCACGGGTTTGTGGGATTGAAGTGCTATCACCTGTTCTCGCGGACAGAGCCGACGTTTGATAGCGCCGTGGAAGCGTATCTGCCGGAAGAGCAGGTGCGGGTGGCGCACGAAGAGGGACTGAGCATCACGCTGCACATGGTGCGGGCGCGGGCGATCGCCGATCCGGTGAATCAGGAGAGCATTGCGCGGCTGGCACGGAAGTATCCTAACTCGCGGTGGATTCTGGCCCATGCGGCGCGCGGGTTTAATCCGTATCACACGATGGAGGGGATTGGCGCGCTGGCGGGGATTGGGAACATCTGGTGCGACACGAGCGCGGTGACGGAAGCGGGCGCGTTTGAAGCGATTGTGCGGACGCATGGCGTGGAACGGCTGTTGTATGGCGCGGATTTTCCGGTGACGCATCTGCGCGGGCGCTGTGTGGCGATTGGAGATTCGTTCCTGTGGCTGACGGCAGAGAACACGCAGTTCACGGCGGCGTATGCGGCGATTGAGCCTTTGCTGATCTTTCTGGAGTCGCTGCGGGCGCTGAAGACGGCGTGCTGGAATTTACGGCTGAGCGATTCGGAAGTGGAACGGATATTCTGGGGGAACGCAGCGCAACTGTATTGAAGGAGCCTCGTGCGATGCAAACTCACTACGGGCCGGCACCGTATCCTTCTGCGAGCTGCTGCTGACGGATGCGCGGTTTCAGGGGGCGGACTGCATTTTCTACGGCTATGACGGACTGCGGACGGAACTCATCGCGAGCTCGAGCATTTTCCTTGATTTTCTGAACCGCATTTGTTCAAACCCGGCGGCATCGGTGAACGCAGTGTTGCCCGATGGATTGCAGCGGCCGGGGAAGTTCCGGTATCAGAGTGTGCTGGTGGTGGCGCACTCGCTGGGTGCGGTGATCACGAAGCAGGCGCTGGTGTTCGCTTACCGGCAGAAGATGCCGTGGCTGCGCATGGTGAGAATGGCGCTGTTTGCTCCTGCGCACATGGGTGCTGAGGTGGCGCGATTGGCGGCGGAGGCGGCGGCGCTGAATCCGATTGCCTCGATGCTTGGGCTCACGTTCCGGTTCGTTTCGCCGCTGGTGGACCAACTGAATCCGGACAAATCCACGGTGTTGCCGGCGCTGCGGAAGGAGATTGAGGACGCGCGCAAGAAGGGCGGGAATCCGGCGTTGTCGGCATCGAAGGTGTTCATCGCCACGCGGGAGAACATCGTCAAGAACGATCTGTTCCCCTACGATCCTGTTCCCCAGGCGATCGACGGGACACACACTTCCATCTGCAAGCCGGATTCGATCACGCACCGGGCATTTGCCGAGATTGGGGATCTGCTATGACTCCGATTCATGCGGCGAATCTGCATTTGATGAAGACGCAATATCTGCTCGATGGCCATTCCGACCGGGCACTGGAAATCATGGAAAAGGAGACGGGCGAGGAATCGCCGTTTCTGTTCCGGTTGTTGCGTCACCATAACGAACAGAAGGGTGGGGTTACCGCGCAGGCGGAGATCCGGGCTCGGGACTCGTTCGATTCTCTGCTGGACTATTTCAGTCTGTTGGAGATCGCCACGTTAGCGGGATTTGTGCCGCCCGCGCTGCCTGCCGGGGATGAGGAGTTTGCACGGAAGGTGCTCAATCAGCCGAACGTACTGAAGTTCTACACGAAGAACTATCCGGTGCTGCTGCCGAAGTTGTACCGGCTGCGGTTGAAGAATGGCGCGGCTCCGGCCGCTGCGGATGCGTCCGCAGTTCCGGTATTCCAGCAGTTTCTCGGAATGGTGGAATGGCAGCGCGGCGATCGTGACATGGACGCGTTCCTCTGGTTTCTCGACTCGGGGTCTTTCGGAGAGTGGGATGTGCAGGATCTGGTGCAGAAGTTGTCGGCAGCCGATGCCTATGCCCGATCGCTGTTTCGGAAGAAGCGAACGAAGCTCGATCAGGGCGTGGCCGGATATGGGAAATTCCTCTCGCTTTGTCTGGTGTTGGACCGGCTGTTGCAGGAGGCGGCGGGTTGGCCGCTGGTGCAATCGGCGATGTACCACTACTACGAGTATTGGCTGCGAAGCTTGCGGAAGAACGCGAGTAGCGTGCTGAAGCCCACCTTGCGGGCGATGCTGGCGTGGAACGTGCAGGAAGAGAACGACAACGCGAAGCTGGCGCGGCAGGATCTGCAGGCGGCGCACGATCAGATTGCGCGATTGCTGCAGGCGAAATACGGCGCCGCGTTACGGGCGGCGAAATACTGAGCGGCTCCAAGCGAGGCGGAAGAAGCCGGAGTGGGCGACGGGTCCGCGGAGGCGCGTGGTGACTTCGTTTGCGTCGATGGCGGTACGGAGGATTTGGAACACTTCCCGCACGGCGACGGCGTAGGTTTGCACCTGCGCTTCCGTGTGGGCGTACATGGCGTAGAAGGCGTTGCTCGCGAGGAAGCCGCGATCTAACATTTCCTGAACGAATAGGGTCTTCACGGCTTGTGGTTCCGGTTCGTCGATGGCGAAGCGGGAGAGCGGGGGCATGCCGGCAACGGTGATGCGGAGTCCGGCGGCGGCGGCTTCCTCGCGCCATGTTTGTTGCACTCGTTCGCCGGTGTGGATGAGGTGCGCGGCGGCGTTGACGCGATGGTGCTTGGTGATGGTGGCGAGAGCGGCGGTGGGTCCGATGCGCTCGGTCCAGTGGGTGGAACTGAGGAAGGTGTCCTGCGCGGCCTGCATGGCGTCGCCGGTGCCGAGGATTGCGCCCATGGGGTAGCCGTTGCTGACGGCTTTTGCGAACACGGCGATGTCGGGCGTGACTCCGCGGAGCAGATGAATGCCTCCGCTGTTGAGGCGGAAGCCGGCGGTGATTTCATCGAAGACGAGTAATGCGTTGCGCCGGCGGGTTTCTTCGCGAATGGTTTCGAGGAAGCCTGGATCAGGCGGCGCGCCACGTTGCGGTTCCATGACAACAGCGGCGAGATCGGGGCCTGCCTGCTCGATGGCTTTGTGAAAGGCGGCGATGTCGTTATAGGCGAAGGGGAGCGCTGTGCCGGCGAGGGCGCGCGGCACACCCGCGGGGCTGAGTCCGGGGAGCAGGTGGCCGGAGAGTGCATCGTCTTCAGCCAGGTTCGCCGCGAGATACCAATCCTGCCAGCCGTGGTAGCCGCAAAAAACAATTTTGTCGCGTTTTGTTTTGGCACGGGCGATGCGGACGGCGGCGGCCATCGCTTCTCCGCCGCAGCGCACGTAGCGCACCATATCGGCCCAGGGGTGCAGTTCGCAGAGCAGATCGGCGAGGGCCATTTCTTCGGGGGCGTTGAGCGTGCAGGCCGAGCCATTGGAAATGGTGTTGCGAACTGCGTCATCGACGTCGGGATCGGCATAGCCGAGGACGCAGGCTCCGATGCCGCCGTAGGACATGTCGGTGTAGCGGTTGCCGTCAAGGTCCCAAACTTCCGCACCGTGGGCCTTGGAGTAATAAGCCGGCCACTGTTCGGGGAGGAACATTTCGGGGCGCTTGGAGAGCAACTGGGTGCCTCCGGGGATACGTTTGCGGGCGCGTTGATAGAGCGCCTGTCCGGTTACAGATTCCATAGGATTCGTGCGATCCACAACGTGTTGTCGGCTCCGTAGGGGTTGTCGGGTTTCATGACGATATTGGGGCCCCAGGTTTGCATCCACTCGGTGACGGTGACCCAGGTTTCCTCGCCGCTGATGTCGGTGACGCCGAAGTTGCCGAGACGCGCGCCGCGCTGCGGGACGAGCACCTGTTCGGTGGAGCGGATGACGCGGAGCGTGGTGGGGTCCACCTTGGCGATGAAGAGGGGAGCGCGATGGCGGAAGACATGATCGTTGTTCGCGCCTTTGCGTGTGTAGACGAGGTATAGCCCTTTCGGGTGCGAAACCCAATGCTGCTGGGTGTTGTAGTTGCCGAGGTCTGTGCCGTCGTCCCAGAGCCAGGGGCGCAGCGGTTCGAAGCGCAGGCCGTCTCTGCTGGAACTGACGTAGCCGCGATCATCGTGGCGGACGGTGAGGTAGAAGCGATCGCGGAATTTGGTGAGGGAGGGCTCGGCGAGGCCGCGTTTTTCGTTGACGGCGAGTTCGTTGCCGACCTCGACGACGCGCAGGCGGCGGCCATCGAAGCGGCAGCGCATGACGCTGGTCTTGGCGAATTTTTCGCCCTTGGCGTGGTGATAGATGGGGATGAGGAGATCGCCGTTGGGGAGATCGACGCGTTGCGCGCAGCCTGCGCCTGCGTTGTAGAAACGCGCGGCATCGGGCATGTCAACGGTGGCCCAAGGTGTCCAGGTGCGGTGGTGGGCATCGTAGACGGAGTAGGTGGTTTGGCGCGGCGCGCCCTCCATCACTTTGTTATTGAGGTAGCGGACGGTGTGTCCGATGCCGAGTAACTTGTGGGAAGCGGCGTGCCAGGTGGGCCAGAAGTCGCTGGCGGCGACGATGACGCCGTTCGGTTCGTTGCGGCGGCCGAGTGTTTCGGTGTGCTCGACGGGACCGTTCCAGGTGCGGCCGAAGTCATCGGTGCGCATTTCGCTGAGCGCGTAGAAAACGTCGCTGCCGGTGAGCAAAAGCTTCTGCATGGTGAGCACGACGCTGGGGCCGGTCTTGGCAGGCACGATGCCGGCGCGGGCGTGGACCCAACAGGTTTCGCCGTCGTAGCCGGAGCGGACCTTTTCGAGTTTGATGGTGAAGTCCTGCGCGGGGGCAGAAAGGATGAGCAGGAAGAGTGGCGTTAGCATCTACAGTCTCGGTACGGGCGGCTTGGCGGGCTTCCAGGGGAAGACACCTTGCCGTTTTGTTTTGCGGCGAAACACTTTGTCGCCGGCCGTGACATACAGCGTATCTAAAGAGGGCCCGGCGAAGACAGCGTTGGACAGCCTGGGCCCGTTGGGGCTGAGCAAGACGGCGGAGGTACGGCCCGCGGGGTCTGAGATTTGCACGCCCATGTTGGTGGCGACGTAGAGGAAGCTTTCGGTGTCAACGGTGAAGCCATCGGCGGCGGACCAGGTGCGGCCATCGGCGAGTTCGTCGGGCACTTCGAGGCGATGGAAGGGAAGGCCGTAGGCGAGCGAGCCATCGTCCTGTATTTGGAAGGACCAGACCCAGCGGGTTTGGTAATCGGCAACGAGGAGCAGGGCGTGATCGGGGGAGAGGCGCACGCCGTTGGGGGAGATCATGCCTTCGTGGACGACGCGCGCGGCGCCTTTGGAGTCGATCAGCCAGACTTTGCGGGCGGGCGGTTCGGTGAAGTAGATTTCGCCTTTGGCGGTGACGGCGAGGTCGTTGGAGCGCATGCCGCTGGCGATGACGGATTCTTTGCCGGACGTGTCATAGGCGACGATGCGCTGGCGCCCGTTCTGGCAGGCGTAGAGGCGGCCGTCGGGGCCGAACATGAGTCCGTTCACGCCGCCGGTGTCCTCTTTGAAGACGCTGACTTTCCCGCTGGCGTGCTCGATTTTGTGGATGCGGTTGTTGGGGATGTCGGAGAAGTAGACATCGCCGTTGGGGTCAACGGCGGGGCCTTCGGTGAACTTGTGGTTGTCACTCACCTGTTCCCACTCGATGGTCTGATCGATGTAGCGTGAGGCGAAGGATTTGGTGGGCTTGGCGATGGGGGTGGTCCAATCGCGCCAGACCCAGCGCAGGGCTTCGGGCATGAGCGGGCCGCCGTGTTTGGAGTTGTGGGCTTCGGTGCCGACGACGAGGCGTGCGTCGTAACCGGCGCCTTCGAGTGCGGCGATCATGTCCTGATTGCTTTGGATGTTCTGATCGCCGAGGCCGTCCTGGAGGAAGATGCGCAGGGGCTTGCCTTCGAACTTGCGGACTTGCGAAGGGAGGATGAGCGCGCCGCGCTGGTGAGTGAATCCGGCGATGAAGCTCATCACGCGGCGGAAGCCATCGGGGCGATGCCAGGCGGCGGTGACGGAGCAATTTCCTCCGGAGGAACTGCCTGAGATGGCGCGGAGATTGGGATCGTTGGTGAGGTTGTACGACTTGCCCACTTCGGGGAGCATTTCTTCGAGGAGGAAGCGGACGTAGCGATCGTTGACGGCGTCGTATTCGTGGCTGCGGTGGAAGCGGGATTGCTGCGCTTCGTTGCGGGCGGGGACAACGCCGGGCGCGATCAGGACGGCGATGGTAACGGGCATGTAGCCGCGGTGGATGAGGTTGTCGAAGACGATGGGGACGCGGAAGGCGCCGGTTTCATTGACGAAGGAGGAGCCGTCCTGAAAGACCATGACGGCCGCGGGTTTGGATTTGTCGTACTGCGCGGGGACGTAGACCCAATAGTCGTGGCGGGTGCCAGGGTAGATTTTGCTGTTCTCGAAAACGAGCTTGGTGACCGTGCCTTTGGGGACGCCGGGTTGGCGCACGGAGTCGTGGCCGTAGACGTATTCTTCGGAGCGGGCGAGTGGGGCGAGTGCGAGTGGGAGAAAGGTGCGCCGGTGCATAGCCTTCTTATGATACGGGGTTTGGGATGGGGCAGCCTGCGGTGGAGGAGGGAGTTGATACAGAAGACAACCGCCCACGTGCAGAGGCAGGGGTGGCCCCAGAGCGAAACTCAGACTACCGGAGGCGTCGGTGCGCCGGGAGGCGGAGTGGGGCCACCCGGGGGACCGCCCGGCGGCGGCGATGGAGGCGACGGCGGTGGCGGCATGTCGCCCAATCCAGGAGCACCTGGCGAAGGCGGAGGCATGGGGCCAGCCGGGAATTGCGAGCCGTCGGTGGGGGTGCCGCCGGGTTTGAACGGCGGATAGTGATCGAGGACTTTCACCGGACCGGCGTCGAGGTTGGCGGACAGGTACTTGCGCATGCTGTAGCAGCGATTGCCGTGACGTGCGGTGTCGGCGTCGAGAAATTTGACGGGGCGGCGGAAGGATACTTCGCCGGGGTCGGGCGGATTCTCACCGCCGCGATCGACCATATAGTGGAGGTGCGAGAACATGCTGATGCCGACGTTGCCGGCTTCGGCAATGCGCGTGCCGAGATGGGCGTGGAGGGGTTCGCCGGGATAGGTGCCGTCCCCATGCACCGCAGTACGAGCATCGGGGACGATGGCTGTGACGCCACCCTTCTTGAGGTGGAGGTAGTTCGCGACAGTACCGTCGAAGTGGCGGATCTTGATTTCGTTGGCGTTCTGATTGCCGTTACCGGCGATCTGCCAGCCGAGGAGGTTCACCCCCTGGAATCCGTCCTGCGTTTCGATGATGTCCTGGATGATGTGCCCCTCCTTGGAATTGAGGATGGGGGTGCCGAGCGGAAATTCCCAATCGTAGGAGAACTCCTGATCGGCGTTCAAGACGGAGTGACTGATGAAGCCGCGGTGGCCCTGCACGCAGTAATGCTCACCGGCGTAGGGAAGCAGGAAGCCATCGAGCCAGTGGAGCGTGCCCTCCAGTTTGTTGTCGTTCATGAAGACGTGGGAGAGCATGGCGGCCACGGCGGCGAAGACGAAGGCGAGCAGTGCGAGCAGGATGATGAGGAACACGATGCCGACCTTGCCTGCCGTATCATCGGGCCAGCCGACTCCGCCGAAGACGAACAGAAGCACGATCCCCAACACGGCGCCGATGATGCCGCCGATGATGATGTGGAGTTTTTCGCTGTTGAAGAACTGTTTGGTGCGGCCAACCGCCAAGGCGTAGAGGAATCCGGCCCAGGTGGCATTGAGGAAACAGATCCAAATGGGAGAGGGATGGCCGCCGAATGCGTATTCTATGGCCGATACCACCATGATGACGATCCACCCGACGCCGGCTAAGGTGATGGCAATGACTCCGGGGATTTGGCCAAAGATCACTGTGAGGAGGTAGGAGGCGAAGGAAGCGAAGAAGGCGCCCATGAGGAAGTTGCTGGTGGCGAGGGCGACGATCATGGTGATCATGCAGCCGACCCAGAGCAAATCGCGCAGCCACATGATCCAGGGCTCGCTTTCACCGAACCAGAAGATGGGCAACCAGATGGATCGGGTACCGGGGACACCGGGCGTCTTCATGGCGTGCTTGCGTTTGCATTCGAGGTGCTTGGTGCCAACAGGGGCTGTGCTGGGATCGAGATCGCGACGCATGACGCGGACGGCTTCGGTGGTGTTGTGAGCCGTAACCTCGTAGCTATTGATAAGGATGTCGCTGGTGAAGGGAGCCACGATGGGGTTATTGTCGTGGATTTCCTGCGAGACGTCGTTGAATCCGGACTTTTCGACGCGAACGGAGTAAGTTCCGGGAGCTAGGCCGGCGAAGAAGGCTTCGCCGTTGATGGACGTTTGGCGGGGCTTACTAGTAGGACCGCTGATGTAGACGAATGGGGTGTGGAATGGGCGATCGGGGGTATTCTCGCCGAGCATGGGATCGGTGTCCCAGCAAACGGTCTGGAGAAAGACGCGGACATGGAGATTGCCGGTGGTGCAAGGGATACAAGGGCCGCCTGGCGGCGTGCCTCCACCGGGAGGACTGGTGCTCATTTCTGTTCCTTCCTGGCATCCTCAACCATGGCGGCAAGGGCTTCGGTGCGACCTTTGGGCGCAAGCGAGCGGATGGCCCGAATGCGTGCGTCGTCGAGGCCGATGACCATCAACTCAGCGAAGTGAGTGATTTCGCGGCCGGAATTGAGGCCGATTTTGGGGCCTGCGCCGCGCGCGTCGAGGACAAGTTTCTTAAGTTGCTCGGGTTTGGCTTCGGCGAGTTGTTTGGGATAGCGCTCTTTGAGGTAGGCCACGAGGCGCTGGTCGTAGCTTTCGCTCATCTGCTGCTCGAAGCGGCGCATCTGTTCGGGGCGGAACTGAAAGGGCCGGTGAACGTCGGGAAGCGGCTTGAGCGGGGTGGCGGCGAGTTCCGGGGGCATGCGCCAGTTGAGGAGCTGCACTTTGAATTCGGCTTGATATTTGGCTTTGTCGTAATAGGCGACGCTGCGGATTGGGCCACAGAACCAGCGGCGCTCTTCGGGTGTCGCCGATTCGAGGAAAGGCGCGATGACGCGCGGATCCCAGAAGCGGAAGTAGACCTGCCGGCCGATGTCGTCTTTGACGAGCAGGAAGCGGCGGAGATGAGCATGCGTCTGTTCGAGCGGCGCGGTGGAAGTACAGAAGAGGGCGGTTTCGAGAACTACGGGGAACATCGTCATCCAATGCAAGAAGATTTCGCTGGGGGAGAAGCGGCAGATGAAGGGCGTGACGTGGAGGATGTTCTCTTCGGGGCTTTCGCGGAAGAGCGGCAGGTTCTGGATATTGAGTTCGCGCAGCAGGTGATGCAGGTTGGGGATATGAGCGGCGTCGAGCATGACAAGCAGATGCTCTTCGCGGACTGTCCAGACGGTGCGTAGCGCGTTGCGGATACCCGCGGTAAAGGGCGTTTCCTGATGCCAGCCGGCAGTCTCAGTGGTCGGCATAGGGGCATTTCTCCACGAGCGGGGCGCCTTCGCTGGCAGCCTCCTGAAGGGCGCTGGACTGTGGGGAGTCGGAGGGCGGGTCTTTGAGAGCTTCGCGAGAGGCCGCGGCCGTGGCGGTGACGATGGCTGCGGCGGCTGCGCTGGAAGGGCCACCCGCTCCGGCGCCTACATCGCCGATGATCACGGTGGGGCAGCCCACTACGATGACTCCGCCGTGGACGGTGAGGTCGCCGATGCGGGCCGCCATCATGCCGCCGACGATCACAGTGGGGGAGCCCTTGGCGATGACGTCGGGCGGACCGACGCACGTCAGCAGGTCGCCGACTCTTGCCTGAGGCAGGCCGCCGGTTATGACGGTGGGGCAGCAGGGCGGCAGAATCGGCCCGCCGACGTGAGGAACTAGTCCTGTCACCATCGGGCAGGTGTGCATATCTGAAAGTCGGGCAGCAGGAGGCATAGGTCCTCTCTTTGATATAGGCGAAAACGGCGGCCGAAACCCGTCACTATTTACGGAGGATGGCGAGGGCTTGCTGGGCGCGGTCGAAGAAGATGCGCCGCTCGGCTTCGTTGGGGAAGACGAGGGGCGCGGTCTGGTAGAAGTCGATCTCGGCCTGCCAGCGGGTGGCGAGTTGGGCGCGGGCGTCGCGTTTCGGAGGTTCGCCAGTCCAGCGGATGTAGTGCGGATTGGTGTGCGCCTGGATGTCGGGTGTGCCTTCGGTATCGGGCTTGGCGATGGCGCGGGCGGCGATCCAGACGGGGCCGGCGGCGGGGATGGCGGCTTGGGCGGTGAGCGTTGCGCCGGAGCCCGTTGTGGCGATGACCTGACCGTTGGCGACGATCTCGAGTTTATCGAGGGGGCGGAAGAAACGGGCTTCAGCGGTGGCCTGGGCGCCGTTGATCTTCAGATCGATGAGTGGGCCGTTGGTGACGAAGCCTTCGCCGTTGCGCACGCCTTGGGCCCAAGCTTCGTAGGCGGATTGGCCTGGGTTGGCACGGATGAGGAGCCGCTCCGGGCCGAGGAGGGGGAGCCAGCGGGACCATTGTTTTTCGCTGGTCCAGCGGTTGAGGGCGACTGGGAAGTCGCTGCCGGCCACGCCGGTGAGTTTGAAGCCGGCATTGAGGATTTCGTACCACTCGTCTTTCCAGAGCTTGCCGAACTGGAAGACTTCGGTGAAGTGGAGAGAGCCGAGGGCGACATCCATGAGGAAGCTGGAGTGCGGAGTGGAGCCGCGGAAGTGGGCGAAGCCGACGGTAGCGCCTTGTTTGCGGCCCTGATCGAATAAAACAAAGGGATAAGGGAATGTTTCGGTGGTGTTCGCGTACATTTTGCCGACGCTCAAGGGGCGGATGAGTTCGCGGCCACCGAGGATATTGATGTGGCCGAAGAATTCGGAGCGCGATTCGTGGCCGGAGCGGATGGAGTGCGCGGCGCGCTTCGCCTCGGCTTTGGGGCCGAAGCCGTACTGCGTAGCGGCGTCCATCTGTCGCTGGAGCTGCAGGAAGTTGCCGACGGAGAGGTCTTCCGAGGCGAGCCAATCGAGGAAGATGGGGTCTTCCTGAGGGGCTCTTATCAGGTGGATGTGGTCGTCGCTGGAGAGATAGCGCTGGGAATCGCCGTTGGTCCAATCGTCGAGTTTCAGGGTGAGCTTGGTGGTCTTGCCTGCGTCGAGGGTGAAGGTTTGGGAGACGGGTTTGTAGGCGAGTCCGCGGTAGGCTTCGATGCGGTATTCACCGGCGGGGAGATCGAAGCCGGCTTTGCCTTTGAGGAGGAAGAAGTGGGAGATGTCGTTGGAGGTGACTTCGAGGGTGGATGGGTTGGGGGTGCGGAGCCAGAGGCGTTCGCGATAGAAGGTGTCGGTGCGGAGCGGGAGCATGGCATCGACGGGGCTGAGGCGGAAGGGGCGATTGTTTTTGAAGAGGTAGACGCGGGCCGGGAGCAGCGGCTGGGTGGTGATTTCGAGGCGCGCGGCGATGGAGGCGAGGCCGGCTTCACGGAACTGCGCCCAGGCAATTGCGGCCAGGAAAGTGAGTGCGAGAATGGCGCGTTTCATTTAGAGATCGCAGAGGGTGGTGGCTTCGTCGAGTGAGGTGAGCGGAGTGCGTTTGGGGATGAACTCGTGGGCGAAGTAGCCCTTGTAACCGGTGGCGAGGATGGCTTGCGCGATGGCGGGGTAGTAGAGTTCCTGGGTGGAATCGATTTCGTTGCGGCCGGGGACTCCGCCGGTATGGAAGTGGCCGAAGTATTGGATGTTGTCCTTGATGGTGCGGATGACATCGCCCTCCATGATTTGCATGTGGTAGATGTCGTAGAGCAATTTGACGTTGGGTGAGCCGGTGCGCTTGCACATTTCGACGCCCCACTTGGAGAGGTCGCACATGTAGTCCTTGTGGTTGACCTTGGAGTTGAGGAGTTCCATGTTGATGATGAGGCCTTTGTCTTCGGCTTCGGCTTTGACCTTGTGGAAAAATTTGACGCAGTTGTCCATGCCTTGCTCGTCGGACATGCCCTTGCGGTTGCCGGAGAAGATGATGATGTTGGTGACACCGGCGGCTTTGGCTTTGGTGTACATGTCGCGGAGCTGGGCTTCGATTTTGTCGTGATTTTCGATGCGGTTGACGCCGTCGGCGATGGTGGAGACGCCGGAGGCCATGGTGGGGGTGAGTCCGTATTTCTGGACGACGGGCCATTCGTCGGGGGTGAGGAGATCAATGCCGATCAAGCCCATGCGGGCGCACTCGCGGGCGAGATCTTCGAGGGGGATGTCTTTGTAGCACCAGCGGCAGACGGACTGGCGGAGGTTACCCTTACGGGGTTTCCCTTTGGTTTGGCTGGCGGCGGAGAGGACGGCGGGGGCGGATAAGGAGAAGGTTCGGCGAGTCATACCGAGATCAGTTTACCGCTTGTGGGGTGGGGGGTGGCGGGGACCAGTCACGCTTCTTCCGCAGCGGAAGTCGTACCGCAGCCAATGATGGAACTTTGGTCAAACTGATCGAATTCCTCATCGGTCATTGGATCGAATGCGTCAGACTCCCAGCTCACTTGGCCCTTCAGCAGTCCGGCAACGCGAGTCGTGCTTGCAGCCGAGGTGCGAACGGAACTGAGTTCAGCTACAGGGCTTTGTTTCTTGGATATGTCGATCATGGCCTTAGAGTCTCTCCCAACGTTCCGCGTCGACGTGTGCCTGGTTGAGAATGCTGCGCAGGGTACCAATGGCTATCTCGAGTTTTCTCGGGACAATCGCGATATCTACTGCGACATCCGTACGGCGAATGAACTTGACGTGGCTTCCCTTTTGCGTGGCCTCGACGAACCCCGCGGCTTCAAGACGACGCTTGACTTCGCGGTAAGGCAGGGGGCTAAGCCGCGCCAACCTCAACCTCGATGGTCCTTACCAACGGCGGGCGGGTTGCCTGCGGCGGCTCGAAGTAAAGTTCCAGCGCTTCTTTGAGGTTATCCAGAGCTGCTTCCTCGGTTTCGCCTTGGCTGGCGATGTCCAGGTTGAGACACTGGGCGACATACCAGTCGCCTTCGCGCCAAACAGTGGCGGAAAACCGATGTTTCATTCCTTCATTCTTCCACATGTCCCGGTAAATGTGGCTGGTGCACCGCTTGTTGGGGGTGGCGGATCGGCCATACAGAGGCTACGCTATGCTGAGTGTGTTGAAAGCAGTGAAATGGTGAAAGAGCAGTTGACCGATGAGATGATCGAGGCCGGGGCGCGGCTGACGGCTCAACTGGATGAGGCCGGGGTTCCGATTGTTGCCGCACTGTGGCTATTCCAGCCTGAGATCAACGAATGGCGTTTGCTCTTTGCGTCACCGGAGGTGGGCACTCAGGGACCGCGAGCGGTTTACGCCAAGGTACGGCAAGCCCTTGACGGTGCGGGCGATCCGAGGCTGCCCCTCTCGAACATCGGCGTGACCGACACCGACGACGATTTGGTGCGATTGCTCAAAGCGATACGGACTGGACCGGGCATAGCGAGAATTCGCTTCTCAAAGAATGTACTCGAGGGACATTTCATTGATGATGCGCTCATCTACCGGGCCGCCTGACTGCTGAAAGGCCAGGAAGCATAGGGGATTCACCGGATTGATTCGGTACCCATTTCAACCTAGGCTGGTGGTATGCGGACGTACTGCGTCTACTTTGCCTTTTTGTGCCTGCCGGCGGCTGCCCAGCAGACGGCTACCTATTCGACGGATTTGAATGGGAGGCGGATGGCGGATGCCACTTACTCCACGTCGACATCGGGCGGGGTGACGACGCGGACGGAGATGACGCAGTCGGTCAACGGGCGGATGGTGCCGCTGGAATCGGTGGAAGAGCGCGTGATTCGGGAAGACGCCAATGGGCGGGTGGTGGAACGGATTACGCGGAAATTCGATCCGAATGGGCGGCCGGGGATGGCGGAGAAACAGCAGATTCAGGAACGGAAGAACGCCGATGGCTCGGTGTCGAGCACCGTCGATACGTTTCGCAGCGATCTGAATGGGCGGTTTGAGTTGATGGAACGGGTCACGACGCAGGCGAGCAAGAGCGGGAATACGACCAACGCCAATGTGCAGGTGGAACGGCCGACATTGAACGGAACGATGGATGTGGTGGAACGAAAAACTCGCGTGGCGACGGAGGACAAGAATTCGGCGCAATCGGATACAACAACGTTTCGCAAGGATCCGTCGGGCCGGTTTGTGGAAACGTTTCGCGTGGTGACGAACGCCGGTGATCAGAACGGGCAGCGGGTGGAGAATACCGCCCAATATGAATCGACACAGATGGGAAAACTGGAACTGACCCAGCAATCGGTGGCGCGGGTGAAGAAGAATACCGACGGGACGGAGACACGCGAGGTGGACGTGTATCGCAATGTGCCGGGGCGTGTGGTGCAATCGGCGACTCCGCCGCTGCTGGAACGGCAGGTGATTGAGCAACGCAAGAGCGGGGACCAACTGGTGGAGACGACGGTGGTGATGCGGCCGTCGATCAATGATCCGAACCGGCTGGGCGCACCGATGAAGATCGGGGAACGCGTCTGCACGGGGAAAGACTGCAAGTAGTGCGCGCGGCGCGGTGATACCCTACGTGGGTATGCAACGGGCCCTGTCGATCGCCTTCCTTTTGTATAGCGCCGCTGTGCAGGCGCAGATACCCGCCGATATCCAGATGGAGCAGGCCTCCATCTACAGCGAAGGCACGCGGATGGCGGCGGAGAAGTATTTCCTGAAATCGAATGCGGGGAAGAAACTGCCCACGGTGCTGATGGCACATGGCTGGGGCGGGACGATGCGCGCGTTGCGGCCGGACGCGATCGATCTGGCGAAGGCGGGCTATTTCGTGGTGGCGTTTGATTACCGCGGGTGGGGCGAGAGCGATGCGCGGCTGCTGCTGACAGGGCCGGCTCCGGAACATAAGAAGGGGGAAACGTTTCCGGCGCAAGTGAAGGAAGTACGGGAGGTGGTGGATCCTCTCGATTTCGGGGCGGATTGGCTGAATGCGATTCATTGGATGGCGGGCGAGCCGATGGCGGACATGCAGCGGCTGGGTTTGTGGGGAAGCAGTTTTTCCGGCGGGCTGGTGGTGTGGGCGGCGGCGCGCGATTCACGGGTGAAGGCGGTGCACAGCCAGGTGGGGTCGCTCGATGGGCGGGGCATTGTGGCGATGGACAAAGCGAAGTTTTACGACGATTCGACGAAGCGGGCGCGGGGCGAGATCGGCTATCCAGCGCCGCTGGCACAGGAGTTGGGGAAGTTGCGCGGGGCTCCGATCCGGTCGCGATTCGCGGATTATGCTCCGGTGGAGGATATCGGGCGGGCGCCGAATTGCGCCATGCAGTTTGTGATCGCGGAGAAGGAAGAACTATTCGATAATCGGGATCACGCGATCAAAGCGCATGCGCGGCATACAGGGCCCAAGCGGCTGATTACTGTCCCGAACATTACACATTACGGGATCTATTACGAGGCCCGGAAGCAGGCGCAGCAACTGGCGCGGGAGTGGTTCGATCAGCATTTGAAGGCACACTAGCGCTATGCTGGCAGGGCATGGCAACTGGGTTTGATGTCTCGCGGCTCGAAGCGCTGCTGGAGTCCGCAAAACTGCTGCAATCGTCACTGGAACTGGATGTCATCCTGAAGCATCTGCTGCGGACGGCAATGGGCCGGTTGCTGGCGCGGCGCGGGTTGATTGCGGTGGAAAAGCGCGATGGCGTGTTGCGGGTGGAACTGGTGCGGGGCGCGAGCACATTGGCGGCGGGGGCCGTGTATGCGGAAGAGGCGGCTCGCGAGGCGGGGTTAGAGCGATTTTTCCCCATCGGCGCAGAGGACAGCCCGGTGGGAGTGCTGGCAGTGGGCGGGCTGGCGGTGGAGTTCAAGCCGGAGGAAGGCGAGTTCTTGCAGGCGCTGCTGGGCGTGGCGGCGAGTGTGATTTCGAACGCGCAGGCGCACGATGCGGCACGGGCGGCGAATCATCTGCTCGATCAGCGAATCCAGGAGTTGCGGGCGCTGCTTGATTTGGGACGCGGGCTGGCGGCGACACTCGATCCGGATGAAGTGGCGCAACTGGTGGGATTGACGCTGGCAGGGCGATGGGCGCTGTCGAAGTACGCCATAGCCGCTTATAAAGATGGGCAGCCCACGGTGGTGCGGCAGAAGGGGATCGATTTGGGCGATGTTGCCCCGTGGCGCGAACGCTTGCAGGAGATGGCCGAGCCGCGGCTGGCGACGCATGTGGACAAGGACCTGCTGGAGGCATTGCGCATCCCCGATGGATCGCTGCTGATTCCGTTGCGCACGCAGGAGGCGACGCTGGGTCTGATTGTGTGCGGGCCGCGCATGCGGGGCATGGTGTATCGCGACGCGGATCTGGAATTCGGCGCGGGATTGGCGGCGCAGGCGGCGGTGGCACTGGAAAACGCCTGGCATTTCCGCGATACTCTGGCGCGGCAGCAATTGGAGAAGGAGCTGGAACTGGCGGCGACGATTCAGCGCGATCTGTTTCCGAAGTCGCTGCCGCCGCTGGCGGGGCTCGATATTGCCGCGCGCAACCGGCAGGCGAAGCAGGTGGGCGGAGATTATTATGATGTGCTGCCGTTCAGCGGCACTGCGCCGGTGGATCCGCATTTGCTGTGTGTGGCGGACATTTCAGGCAAGGGTATTTCGGCGGCGTTGCTGATGTCGATTATTCAGGCGACGCTGCGCTCCCTGCTGCGGCGGGAGACATCGCTGCTGGAGATATCGGGGATTGCCAACGAATTACTGTATGCGACGACGCCGTCGAACAAGTTCGCCACGGCGTTTCTGTGCGCGATTGATCCGCCGACGGGGGCGTGCCGGTTCGTCAATTGCGGCCATAACGCAGCGGTGCTGCTGCGGGCGGACAATTCGGTGGAAATGCTGGATGGGCCGGGGCTGGCACTGGGCCAGTTTCCCATGAAGCTGTTCAAAGAGGTGACGTTTCAGTTCAACCCTGGCGATATTCTGGCCATCTATAGTGACGGCGTGAGCGAAGCGCAGAATCTGACGGAGGATGAGTTCGGGACGGACCGGCTGACGGAATGTTTGCGAGCGAAGGCGGCGGAGCCATCGTCAGCCATTGTGCAGAACGTATTTGACGCCATTGACGCCTTTGCCGGCGATGCGCCACAATTTGACGACATCACCCTGATGATCGTCAAGCGCGGACCATGCTAGAGCGCCTTACCAACACTCTGCTGTGGGACAAGCAGCTTTCGCCGAAGCTGCAGCGCGTGTGGGCTGTGTTGATTGTGCTGGCGCCGCTGGCGATGGCGGCGGGCCTCTGGCTCGAATGGCGTATCCAGAGTCGCGTTCCGGCAGTCATCGCGATTGACCGCGACGAGGCGATTCTCATTGCACGGCAGTTTCTGGAGCAGCGCGGCGTCGATTTGATGGACATGCGCATCACCGTGGATCCTGACGATGAGATGGCGATCTACCGGTACCTGGCTCGGTCGAAGACGGCGGGGGAGCAGGTGTTGCGAACGGCCGGGCCGTGGCTGGAGATCAAGGTACAGTTCGAGGACAACGAAGGGTTGCGCACGACGCGTGTCTCACTGGATCCAAGCGGGCGGGTGACCGGATACCGGTTGTACTTCCCGGAAGATCACAAGTTCGGGGCGCCGCTGAGCGATGCGGCCGCGCAGCAGAAAGCATCGGCGGCGGTGGATGAATTCGTCGCCGGATATAAGGGGTTGGAGAAAGGCAAGTGCGAGCTCGTCTCGCGCAAGGACTCGCGCGGGGAATCGCAGAGTTACTCCTGCGATTTGCGGATCGCTGGCGCCGCTGAGGTAATAGGCAGCGTGCGATTGAATCTGCGGGGGAACCAGATCACGGAGCGGACGCTTTCCTTCGATCTTTCCGATAAAGGGGAGAGCGAGGTGAAAGAGAGCCGCACGGCGCGGAACATCTATATCCCCTATCTGGCGGTGCTGTTTGTATTCATGCTGACCCGCTATTTCAAGCGGCGGGCGCAAAAGGAGATCTCCAGGCAGCGGATGTTCGTGGTGACGGCGATCATTGCTGCGTTTCTAGCGTCGCAGGTGATGCTGGAAGACGAACCGGTGCAGATCAGCAATGCCGACATCACGGTTCCCTATTGGGTGCCGTTGCTGTTTGTGGTGATTTTCGGATACCTGGCGGGCCAGGCGGCGGGATTGGCGTACGCCGCGGCGGAAGGCGATTTGCGCGAAACAAGGCCGGGGCACCTGACCTCACTCGATGCGTTTCTGAGCGGGAAGGTATTCACACGGAATGTGGGCCGGTCTGTGGTGTTAGGCACGGTGTTGCTGGCCTGGGCGCTGCTGTTACGCAACGGGCTGTATATTTTGTTGGGCTCTGCTAATCCGGGAGTGGATGGGCTGGCGGGATACAACTATCTGTTCTCGCGGCTGCCCTGGTTATCGCTGCTGATCACGGCATTGAGCATTGGCATCATGCATTGCCTGGCGGGGCTGCTGTGCCCGTTGTCGATTCTGGAGCGGCGGGTGCGCAAGCGGTGGCTGGCTTGGGCAATTTTCGCGGTTTGCGCGTTGACCACTTCGGCGTTCCTGATGAGCGAACCGTTTGCCGGCCCGCAGGCTGCGCTGTTGGCGGCGATCCGTGCGGCGGCAGTGCTGGCGGCGTTTCTGGGAGTGGATCTCTTCGCGAGTATCGTGGTGGCGACGGGTTTCCCGCTGTTCATCCAGTTTGTGGGGCTGAGCCAGGTGTCGCCGCAATGGTTCGAACATGGGGTTTGGGTGGCCTCGATCACGGTGCTGTGGATTGCGGCGCAGACGGTGTGCGCGTTCTATGGCCGAGTGGTGGATCCGGCCGAGGTGCGGCCCACATACGCCAGTGAAATCTACGAACGGCAGCAATTGGAATCGGAGGTGGCCGCGGCGAAGGAAGCGCAAATGCGGCTGCTGCCGGTAGGGCCGCCGGTGATGGAGGGATTGCAAGTAGCTGCATCGTGCAGCGCGGCGGAGACGGTGAACGGGGACTTCTACGATTACTTCCCCATTTCCCGCACGCGGCTGGGAGTGCTGATCATCGACGGCGGCGGGATGGGGCTGGCCACGGCGCTCACCATCGCACTGGCGAAGGGCTTTCTGATGCACAAGGCGCAGGAGGGGCTGAGCCCAATCGAGACGCTGCGCTCCCTGCGGGCTACGTTGGGCAAGGAGTTGGAAGGGGCATCGGGAGAAGGGATCTGCTTTCTCACCGTGGATGTCACCAGCCGGACGCTGCGCTATGCGCGATTCGGCAATACGCCCGGAGTGCTGATTGCGGGCGCGACGAATCCGATTCAGGAAGTACGTTACAACGATCCGGGAATCACGATGTGGGAGGGCTTCGCGAGTTTGTCACCGGAACACCGGCTGGTGATCTACACAAACGGGCTAAGCCGGCTGATCGGGGAGCCGGATCGCGCCAGCACGGATCGCTGGCTGCTGAAGAAAATGGGTGGATTGCAGTGGCAACCGGCGGCAGAGTTTCTGGAGTCAATCGTGCAGCTATCGCGTCGCGGGCGGATGGGAAAGCGCAAGCTGACGGATGATGTGACGGTGATGGTGTGCACGGTGGAAGGACCTGCGGCGAAGTCCATGGAGCAGGTGGCATGAAGCTGGAGCGTGCCGGACTTGTGATTGCGGCGGTGGCTGCGTTCGCGGCGTTCGCGGTGGTCTATCCAAAGGCGAATGCCTCACATGCGGAGGAGAATCGCTGGGACCGGCAGGAGTTGCACCGGATCGCGACGGAGCAGGTGCAGCGCGTGCTGAAGGTGGATATTTCGTCGTGGTCTTGGGTATACAATTCGCAGACTCGCGACACTTTGTTTCTGTGGCAGCGGCGCTATGCACGGACGCCGTTCGACAACCTGCTTTCGGCGCAGACGCTGGACTTGCTGTACTCAGGGCGGGACGGGCGCGGGGACATCACGGTGACGTTCAGCCAGGACAGCCGCGTGGTGGCCATTCGCACGACCAACAACAAATCGCGCAGCAGGCGGCGCAAGGAGACGGCGGAGCAGAACGCCGCTGATAATGCACGCGCGGCATTCGCGGCACTGGCGGGGCAGTATGCAGGGCGTTTTCCGGCGAGCCCGGAAATGCGCGGGGAATCGGAATTTCAATGGCTGGCCGCAACGGAGAGTGATGCGCGCGTGCGATGGCTGATTTCCGTGCGCGTGGATTCGGCCGGTGCGGTCCGCGATGCGGTGATCCGCCCGTCGTTTGACGAAGCAGTGCGGCGCGAGTTTCAGCACACCACGCGCGGGATGGGCGAGGCGAAGACGATTGTTGGGGCAACGCTGGCATTCGTGGGAGCGCCGATTCTGGGCGGCATGTTGATATTCGGCTGGATGCGGCGCACGTTGGATCGAAAACTGGCGTGGCGCGCGGCGCTTCTGTTTGTGCTGCCGTCGATACCGGTACTGCTCATTGAGATGCGCGGACTGGCAGCGGGCGCAGCCACAAAGATCGTATTTGGCGGACTGATTCTGACCGCGATGGGGGCCTTCGTGTATATCGGCGTGGGCCAGCGCGCGGCACGTGAGTTCGAGTGGAACCGCTGGCGTTCGTTCCGGTTGTTGCTGCAATGGAATTTTCGCGCCGCGGCAGTGGGCCGGTCCGTGGCGCAGGGCCTGCTGTGGTCGGGAGCGCTGGCGGTGATTCCCAGTGCCATTGTGCTGAGCCGCGTATTCCCGGATTCCTATCTGCAAACCACAGCCGGATGGGCCACGCGTTTTTCCAATGCTCCGGGTGTGAATGCGTTCACCCCACCATTCGATCTCTTTCCGACATTCCTGCTGGCGACGCTATTGCCGCTGATTTCACAGCGATTCCCGGCTCGCATTGTTTCGTTGCTGGTGTTTGTGCCGGCGGCGAGTCTGGCGGTGTATTTCGTTGCTCCGGTAAATGCGGGGCCGGAAGGGACGGCGGCGACATCGGCGTTCCTTGTGGCGGGCGCATTGCTGGTGTATCTGCGCTATGACCTGCTGGCCGCATTGAGTGCGTTGAAGGGATGCACCGGGCTGTGGACCGCGGCGAACCTGCTGGATGGCTCCTTGTCTCTGCATGCGAACGGCATTGGAGTGCTGGCCGGGTTTGGATTGATCTGGGCCGCAGCCTGGCAGGTGAGCCGCAAGGGCTATGAGGCCGAGCCGGAGGATCCGATTGCGCAGAGCTTCCTTTCGCAGCGCGAGCGGTTGAAGGCGGAATTCAGCCTGGCGCAACAGGCGCAGCAGCGGATGTTGCCGAATACGCCGCCGTCGATTCCAGGGTTCGCGCTGGCGGCATCGTGCCAGCCGGCAAAAGATGTGGGCGGCGATCTGTACGACTACTTCGCGTTGCCGGGCGGAAAGACGGGGCTGTGCGTGGCGGATGTTTCGGGCAAGGGCATGCCGGCAGCGTTATATATGACGCTGACCAAGGGGCTGATTGCAGCCGCTTCGCCGGAATCGGAAGATGTCACGGATCTGGCAAGGAAGATCAACCGGCATTTGCACGTGGCCTGCCGGAAGAAGGTGTTCGTTACCGCCGTGCTGGCTGCGGTAGATGGCGCGTCGCGCACGGTGGACCTGATTCGCGCCGGGCACAATCCGGCGTTGTTGTACGAAGCGGCGGCGGGCAAGGCGCGCTATCTGAATCCCCCGGGGATCGGATTGGGGCTGGCTGGTCCGGCGATGTTTGACCGGGGCGTGAAGGCGGGGCAGGTGCAACTGCAACCGGGCGACACGCTGGTGCTTTATTCCGATGGCGTCACGGAAGCGATGAATGAGCGGCTGGAGCAGTATGGGGAAGAACGGCTGCAACATGTTGTGGAGCGCGCGTCGCGTTTGGATGCCGCGGAGATGTTGGGTGAGATTAAGTCCGACCTGGGCCTGTTTACAGGCGCCGAGCCGTCGCATGATGACGCGACACTTTTGATTTTGCAGGCAAAGTGATATCTATACAGAGGAGACTATCGTTTGGCTAATTCATTTTCCGTCACCGCGTCTGAGCAGGATGGCATTGCCGTTCTCACACTGGAAGGCTTTCTGGATGCGCACACCGCGCCGCAGTTTGAAGAAGCCATTCAGAAGGAGATCAATGCCGGCCGCCGGCGGATCGTGATTCATTGCGAGAAACTGACCTACATCTCCTCAGCGGGGCTCGGGGTGTTTATGAGCTTCATCGAAGAAATTCGAGACGCCGGAGGCGATATTAAGATTAGTGGCGTCATTCCCAAGGTTCTGCAGGTGTTTGAGATCCTGGGGTTTCAGTCGTTGTTTGACATCGTCGGCAACGTGCCGGAAGCCGTGGCCCGTTTCCAGCAAGGGTGATTCATGGAGAATTTCGAACGGCGGTTCCTATTACACGTCCCCTCTTCGACGGAGAATCTGTCGCTGATCCGCGATTTCGTAGCCAACATCGGCAAGCAGGCCGGGCTGGCGGAGACGGAATTGTCGATGGTGGAACTCGCCGTCGATGAGGCGTGCGCCAACGTGATTGAGCACGCCTACGGGCTGGACCAGACGAAGGAAGTGATCGTACGGGCGCGCCTGGACGGCGATGCAATCACCATTGAGGTGGTGGACACGGGCAAGGGATGGGACCCTGGCTCGATTGAGCAGAAAGAGCTGAAGAGGCTGGTGGAAGAGCGTCGCAGCGGTGGGCTCGGCATGCGCATGATGAAGCTGGTGATGGATGAAGTGGAATACAAGATCAAGCCTGGCGAGCATAACGAACTGCGGATGACGAAGAAGTTGAAGAAGGATTAGGGGAGAAGATAGAAGAGAGAAGTCAGAAGACAGCTCTGCCTCCGGCTGTGGCCGGATTCGACAGGCGTGTGACTAGAAACTATAGGCTGCCCGGCGCGGCATTCGGTGGTGTGCGCTCTGGGTTCGGCACTCTTTTTGGGGCACCGATTCGAACGGATGCCCACCGATATACGCCGATGTTTTGGGGGCGGTATTTGCGGGTTCGAGAGTGAAGTCACATGCTAGAAGACAGAAGTTGAGTTTAGACGGGCTTTTCGGGCCAGGCGTGTTTGGGGTAGCGGCGCATCAGTTCCTTGCGCACCTGTGGATACCAGCGTTCCCAGAATCCGGCAAGATCGGATGTGGTTTGCACCGGCCGCTGGCTGGGGGCGAGCAGCAACAGCACCAGGGGTACTGCTCCGCGAGCGATTCTCGGGGTGTCTTTCATGCCGAAGAATTCCTGCATGCGTGCGCCGAGGCGGGGCGGCTGGCCGGCGGCATATTCGATTCTGGCGCTGCGGCCACTGCGGAATTGAAAGCGCTCCGGAGCGACTTCTTCGAGCAGGCGGCGGTTGCGCGTGTTGAGGAGATAGGTAGCGAGGCCGCCATCGCGGGTTTCGGCTTCGAGTTCGGCGAAGCTTTTCTTTCCGGCGCAGAGGGCGGCGAGGGCTTCGAGCATTTCCGGCTCTTCCAGTGGGGCGATGGGCGAATGGGCCGCGGCAAAGTTGATGCGGTCCTGCGCGGCGCGCAGTTCGTCGAGGCCAGCGAAGCGCACCAGGCCGGCTTCACGGGCTTTGGCGGCGAGCATCTGTGCGGCAAGCTCTTCATCGACACGGCCACCGCGGCTTTCTTCGATGACCAGGCCATCATAAAGCAGCGCGCTGGAGGCTTCCACACGTTCGGCAGTGCGATTCCATTCGACACCGCTGCGGTCGGTAACACGATCGGGAAACAGATCGAGCAGCCATTCAGCCTGGATGCCGCTGGCGAGGCGCACGAGCGGCTGGCCGCGTTCCTTACGCTCCTCGATGTCGATGGCCACCATCAATTCGGGATCGCGCACGGTGCTGGAAGGGGAGAGGACAGCGGAGCCGCCTCCGGCAAGCAGCAATTCATCGCGATTGCGGCGGCGGGCGACGCGATCGGGGAACGCGGCGAGCACGGCCATGAGCAGTTCATTGTCATGCTTCCCTTTGGTGGGGCGAATCGACATGGCGCTGCGAATGGAAGACACCAGCCGCTTGGTCATCGGCGGATAGCTGCCTTCCATCAGAGCGATGACGTCGGAATCCGTGGGATGGCGTATTTCGGAAGGCAGGCGCGCACCGAGGCTTAGGAGAGCGGCGGCCAGGGCTCCATCGTCACCGATCCCGCGCGCGATAGCTTCGACAACCATGCGGCCAAGGCGCGGGGTGAGCGGGCATTGGGTCATGGCCTTGCCGGTGCTGGTGAGCCGGCCTTCGGGACTGAGTGCACCCAGACGGCGGAGGAGTTCTTCGGCTGCGTCCACGGCGGGCTGCGGCGGATCATCGAGCCAGGCGAGGTTATCGAAGCGCGTGACACCGAGGGCGTGCAGGGAGAGCGCCATTTCGGTGAGATCGAGGCGGGCAATTTCGGGAGTGTCGCGCGGCGGGCGGCGCAGGAAATCCTCTTCCGGGTAGAGACGCACGACGATGCCGGGGCCGGTGCGGGCGGCGCGTCCGGCACGCTGTGTGGCCGAGGCCTGGCTGATCTTCTTCACGCTGAGCACGGGCAGGCCGCTCCAGGGAGAATGCGAGGCAACGCGGGCGAGGCCCGTGTCGATGACGGCGCGCACGCCTTCGATGGTGACGGAGCTTTCGGCGACGTTGGTGGAGAGAATGACTTTGCGCTGGGCGGCGGGTTGGACAGCGCGGTCCTGCTCTTCGGGGGAGAGATCGCCGTGAAGCGGGGCCAGCAGCAGATCGTGGCGGCGCGCGGTGGGCTCCAACGCGCGGAGCGAGCGTTGGATCTCAGCTGCGCCGGGAAGGAAGACGAGGATGTCTCCAGGGGCCTTTTGCGAAAGCAGCGATTCCACAGCGGCGCTGACTTGTTCTTCGAGGGGCGCGGCGGAATGCGGCTTGTACTGCATGGCCATCTCGAACAGCCGGCCTTCGCTGCGAAGGACGGGGCAGGCGCCGAGGAATTGGGCGATGGGCGAAGCATCGAGGGTGGCGGACATGACCACGAGTTTCAGGTCTTTGCGTGGGCCCAGTTGCAAGCGACGCAGCAGCGCGAGGGCAAGGTCGGTGTCGAGGTGGCGCTCATGGAATTCGTCGAGCACAACGACATCCACGCCGCGCAGATGCGGGTCGGAAACGATGCGGCGGGTGAGCACGCCTTCGGTGAGGAAGCGGAGGCGCGTGCGGGGGCCGGCGGCCTGTTCAAAGCGCACCTGATAGCCGATGGTTTCGCCGAGCGGTTCGCCGCGCTCATCGGCCACACGGCGGGCGGCGAGGCGGGCGGCCAGACGGCGGGGCTCAAGAACCCACACTTCGCCTTTGACGATATCGAGCAGGGAGGGAGGGACGCGCGTGGTTTTGCCGGCTCCGGGAGGCGCTTCGAGCACGAGGCAGGAGTGTTCCCGCAAGGTGGCAAGAATTTGTGGAAGCAGCGAATCAACCGGAAGCGAGGTCAAGTTAGTATTATAAAAACCGCCTATGCACCGACGCGAATTTTCCGCTGCATTGCTGGCCGCAACTTCGCTTGCGGCGGCCGCGCCCAAGTACCGCATTGTCGATTCGCACGTCCACGTGTGGAAGAAGGATCCACGTTTCCCGTGGGCCGCGGAGACGAAGAATCCGCCCGACAAGGACGCGAGCGCGGAGATGCTGCTGGAGTTGATGCAGAAGAATGGCGTGGAGCGGACGGTGATCATTCAGGTGATTCACTACCGCTGGGACAACTCGTACCTGGCGTCCGTGCTGAAGCAGTATCCGAAGATGTTTCATGGCGTGGCGCGGGTGAATCCGGAAGACCCGGCGGCTCCGGATCATTTGTCGAAGCTGGTGAAGGAGCAGCGATTCCGGGGAGTGCGGCTAAGCCCGGCCGCATCGGCGGCAGGCGATTGGATCAAGGGGCCGTTGATGGCGCCGTTGTGGAAACGCTGCGAGGAGTTGAAAGTGCCGATGACGCTGCTGATGCCGGTGACACGGTGCGTGGACGCGGCAGCGCTGATTGAGAAGCATCCGGAGCTGACCGTGGTGGTGGATCACATGGCGGATTCGCCGATCGACAAACCGCAGGAGTTGGAGAAGCTGATGGCGTTAAAGAGGTATCCGAAGGTTTTCGTGAAGATCTCGCACACGTGGTCTTTGTCGAAGCAGGAGTTTCCGTGGCGGGACACGCACGATCAGGTGAAGCGGCTGTATGATGCGTTCGGACCGCGGCGCCTGATGTGGGGCACGGATTGGCCGGTGAGCGAACACAAGGCGCGGTATGAGCAGACGCTGGCTGTGGTGCGCGATGAGATGAAGTTCCTCAACGAGGAGGACAAGAGTTGGATGCTTTCGAAGACCGTGGAACGGGTGTGGCCGTTTTCCTGATATGACGAAGATCATTCCACGCGGCGAAGGGTTCGAGAGTGATGGCGTGAGCGGCTATCTGCACCGGCCGGAGGGTTTGATAGAGACGGCGATTGTGTTGGGGCATGGCGCGGGGTCGAACGCGGATGCGCCACAGATCGTGCAAGCGGCCGCGGCGTTTTGCGATGCGGGGGTGCTGGCGCTGCGGATACATCTGCCGTTCCGGTTGCTGCGGCGTCCTCCGAATCCGGCGACGGCGGGGCTTGATCGCGAAGGATTGCGGCGGGCGGTGGCGGCGGTGCGCGCGCTGGGTGCAAAGCGGGTGATTCTAGGCGGACATTCCTATGGCGGGCGGCAGGCGAGCATGCTGATGGCGGAAGATCCGGCGGTGGCCGAAGCGCTGCTTCTGCTGAGCTATCCACTGCATCCACCGGACAAGCCGCAGCAATTGCGCACGGCGCACTTCCCCGCCCTGCGCACAGCGGCGCTGTTCGTGCACGGGTCGAAGGATCCGTTCGGCACGGTGGCGGAACTGCGGGAGGCGATGACGTTGCTTCCAAGGCCGGCGCAATTGCTGGAGGTGCAGGGCGCGGGTCACGATCTGCGGAAACTGCCAGCGGCGGAGATCGTGGCGAAAACGCTCTCACTGCTACAGTGAGACAATGCCGACTATCCTGCTCTTACTGGGATCGAATCTCTTCATGACAGTGGCCTGGTACGGCCACTTGAAACATCGCAGTACCGACCTGTGGCGGGTGATTCTGATCAGCTGGCTGATCGCGCTGCCGGAGTATTGCCTGCAGGTGCCGGGCAACCGTCTGGGATACGGGAAGTTTTCGGCGTATCAATTGAAGATCCTGCAGGAAGTGATCACGCTGTGCGTGTTTGTGGCGTTCGCCTATTTTTACTTGGGGGAATCACTGCGGTGGAACTATGTATTGGCGTTTGTGTGCATCATGGGGGCGGTGGTATTCGCGTTCTGGGAGCGTTGACAAAAATCTTACAAAAGATTTCTTCTTCATTTTTGGGATATCGGATTTAGTCTTTCTATTTCCTCTAGGCCGATGTGCCGATGTGAATCGTGGGGTAGTTCGCACTTGAGGCGCGTACTAGCCCATTGACGAGAGGAAATGAACCACAGAAACACAATCACTCCAGGCGCGGCACACCGCCTGATGAGGCTCATCTTTTTGACCAGTCTGATGGCGTTGACCGTTCAGGCTGCGTCTTTCATGCATGTCAGCAACGGGGTATGGAGCAGCGGATTCTCCGGTGGAGGAACGCTGATTGCAACCAACGTTCCGGCAAGCATCGACCCACACTTTGCGCTGCTGTACACGCCGCTGGGATGCTCCGGCGCGTCGTGCACGCAGGATGGCGGGGCGCCCTTCGGGACGAACAGCTACGTTGTACAGGATCCGGGCGGGCAGTATCCGTTCACGGGGACATGGCTGAACAACGATTCCAACTCTTCGTGGATCGGGCCGCGGAGCAACCAGACGAATCCGATGGTAGGGGGCACGGCGCCGAACGTGGAAGTGTTCGCCAGTTCGACGGACTTCTACGTATACCGGATGGTATTCGACTTCAGCAGTCTTGGATTGCTGTATAACACGGCGAATATCCAGCTTTCGTGGTTGAGTGATAACAACACGAACAACGGAGGCGGACTCCTTTCGCACATCCGGCTATGCGGCATTGCTACAGCATCGGACCCGGTGTGCAACGTATCGACCACGGTTGGTTCTTCCGGGAACAACGGGCAGAATGCGTTGTCGCTGACTCCTGTCTCGATTGCGCATGGAGTGAACAATGCCAACTTTTCAGCCGGGCTGAATGCGTTGGATTTCATTGTGTACAACCAGGTGATCCCGTTTGGGGGAAACCCATCGGGGCTACGGGTACAGATGTTGTCGGCAACGGCGGATCCCGATCCGGCGCCGCCGATTCCGGAACCGGCTTCGCTGCTGTTCATCAGCACGGGGTTGATTGCGGCGGGTTTGTATCACCGCAAGTGAGCGAGACTGGGCGCAAGCAAAGGGGGCGGGGGCAGGCTCCGCCCTCAGAGCGTTTGTTGTCCGTTGCGGAAGACGAAGCGAATGCCATCGGGTTGTTGGCGCGGGTCTTCGTAAGTGGCTTTGGCGCGGATGTGGGCGGCATCGAAGACGGTGACATCGGCGAAGCTGCCGGGTGCGAGGCTTCCCCGCCCTTCCATGCGGAAGCGGGCGGCGGGCTTGCCGGTGATGCGGTAAACGGCTTCTTCGAGCGGCATCCACTTTTTCTCGCGGACCATTTCTCCCAGCAGGTGGGGGAACGTACCGTAGAGGCGCGGGTGGGGCCGGCCTTTGACGTAGAAGCCATCGCTGATGACGGTGCAGAGCGGATGTTGGATTAGCTGGCGCAGGTTGTCTTCACTTTGGTTGAAGCTGAGCATGTTGACCTCGCCGTTTTCTTCTTCGAGGATTTGAAACACGCACTCGACGGGGTCCAGTTTGCGGGCTTCGGCGATTTGCTCAAAATTTTTGCCCACCCAGTGTTGGCCGGCCTGGGAACCGACAGAGGCGACATAGACGTCCTCCCAGCGCTGGGCCATGCTCTCCACGGTTTCCTTGGCAATGCGGGGGCGATCTTCCTTGAGGCGGCGGAGCATAGTTTCGGTTCCGCCATCGAGCGCCCATTGGGGAAGAAGCTGCGTGAGCACGGTGCTGCCGGCCTGGTAGGGATAGATATCGAATTCCACATCGATGCCGTTGTGGCGGGCCTCGGCAATCTTGTCGAGGGCGTGGCGCTGCTTGTCCCAATTGGCGCGTCCCACGGCTTGCAGATGCGATAGCTGCAGCTTCACTCCGGTTTCGCGGGCGAGATCGAGCTGTTCGTCGATGGACTCGAGCAATTGAAACGAATAGCTGCGCATGTGGGTGGCATAGACCTTGTTGTGGCGAGCCACGACGCGGAGCAGGCGGATGATCTCGTCGCGCGGTGCGCTGGAGCCGGGGGCGTACATGAAGCCGGTGGAGAAGCCGCAGGCGCCGGCCTGAAGGGCGTCATCGAGATCGTGCTCCATGGCGTCGACCTGCTTCTCTTCGAGCGGCCCCTGCTTTGGGCCGGCATGCGCGGTCCGGAGGGATCCATGCCCGACGAGAGACCAGATGGAAGCGAGCCTCGCGCGGCGGTTCACTTCGTCGAGATATTCGGCGGCGTTGGGCCAACCCCACTTGGGCGGTCCGTATAGAATGCCGCGGCCGTATTCGGAGACGGCGTTTTCCATGGGGCCGGCGGGATAGGGACTGAAGCCGCAGTTGCCGACGACTTCGCTGGTGACACCCTGATCGGCTTTGGCACGGTCGTTTTCGAGCACCATGACATCGGAGTGGGAGTGGATGTCGATGAAGCCGGGGGTGATGGTGAGCCCGGTGCAGTCGATGGTGCGTTCGGCGGGGACGCCGGGCGCGGGCGCGGCGATGCGGTCGCCATCCAGCCAGACATCACCAGAGCGGGCGGGCGCGCCGGTACCGTCGATGATGGTTCCATTCTTGAGCAGAATCACGTGAGAAATACCCTTTCCAATTCTTCGATGACGGCGTCGGACATAGGCGCCAGGTCGCCCAGCGGGCGGGAGTTGATGAGTGCCTCGGCGGTGGACTCGAGCACTTCCAGTTTGTCAAAAGCGTCGAGGACGTCGCGGCCGGCGACGAGCACACCATCGTTTTCAAGCAGGGCCACCGGCTGGTCCGGAGTAAAAGCCGAGGCGAGTTCTTCCAGCCCGTGAAACTGAAGTCCGTAGCGCAGGCGGTGGACGCGGCGCAGCACGATGTAGCTTTCGGGAATGGTGCGCGAATCGAGATCGACACCCGTAACGCTGAAGGCGGTGGCATTGACGGGGTAGGCATTGATGATGGCGCCGATGTGGGGGTGCCGGAGGTAGATCTCTTCGTGCATGCCGGCGGCGCGGCTTGGGGCCTGGCCCGCTTGCGCCTGACCACCGCGCACCAGGACCAGATCGGCGGCTTCCACCATGCCGCGATCCACACGGTAGGGCGTGATGAGAAAGCCATCGCCGAGGCGCGCGGAGAAACTGCCTTGGGTGCTGATGAAGAGGCGCTGGCGATAGGCGCGCTGGATGAATTCACAGAGCTTGCGGCGGAGTTCCAGCTCTTCGCTGGAGGGTTGGTACGGCGCTTCGATCACGCTTGTGGATTCGCGCTGGCTGGGGAGGGCGATGTCCTCATCCGAAAGATAGTGAATAGGGCCGAGGTGGCTCGCTTTGATGATGGTCTTGGCCGTGAACTCCAGGGTCTCAAAGCGGTGGAAGGCTTCGGGCAGGCTGCTGCCCACGGTGACGACCCCGTGGTTTTCGAGGATGACGCAATTGAAACCGGCATGGAATGTCTGAGCGACATTGCGGCCGAGAGCGAGCGAACCGGGGAGTTGGTAGGGGGCAAAGCCGGCTTCGCCGCACACCTGGCGCGCCTGATGAAAGAGATGCGTATCGGGCACTTTGCCCACGACGCTGAAGGCCACGAGCGCAACCGGGTGCGCATGCACGATGCCACGCACATCGGAGCGCTGGGAGTAGATCTCGCGGTGGAAGGGCAATTCCGAGGAAGGCGGATGCAGTCCCTCAACGTCGCCGTTGGCGCGCACCAGCACGATGTCCTCGCGGCGCAGGCTGCCTTTGTCGATGCGGGCAGGGGTGATCCAGATGTCGCCGTTTTCTTCGCGAATGGAGAGATTGCCGCCGGACGTAGTGGTCATGCGGTTGCGGTAGATGCGCTCAATGGTCGCCAGAATTTCATCGCGTGGGTGTGTGTACATGGCCAGTAGCCAGTATAGAACCGTGATACAAGAAAACATGGGCTACCGGGTTGCTGCTCTCGTTCTACCTGCTGTGCTTGGCGCCGCGGAGTGGACACAATTCCGCGGACCGAACGCAACGGGCGTGACGGAAGAGACAGGCATCCCGCTGGCCTTCGGTCCGGAGCAGAACGTGGTGTGGAAGACGCCGGTGCCAACGGGACACTCGTCGCCGGTGCTGACGGCGGACCGCATTTATCTGACGGGCGTGGAGGGCGAGAAGCTGTACACGTTTGCCGTGGACCGGGCATCGGGGCGCATTCTGTGGCGGAGAGAAGCGCCACGGCCGCGGAAGCAGGAGATTGAGCGGCCGGCGAATGGGCCGTCGTCCGCCTCACCGGTCACGGATGGCAAGAACGTCTATTCGTTCTTTCAGGATTTCGGATTGCTTGCGTATGGGCCGGATGGGAACGAACTGTGGCGGATGGCGCTGGGCCCGTTCAACAATCCATTCGGGCATGGCTCGTCGCCGATCCTGTCGGGCAATACGCTGCTGATGGCTTGCGATCAGGACACGGGATCGTTCCTGCTGGCGATCGACAAGAATACGGGCAAGGTGCTGTGGCGCAAGGAGCGGCCGCATGCGCAGCGGGGCTACGCGACTCCGGTGTTGTATCAGCCCACGGGCGGAGCGATGCAAGTGCTGCTGGCCGGTTCGTTCCGGCTCTCGGGCTACGATCTGCGCACAGGCAACGAACTGTGGTGGATTCGCCGGCTGCCCTGGCAGGTGAAGCCGACGCCCGTGGTGACGGGAGATGCGGTTTACTTTGTCACGATGTCGGCGGAATCGAACCCGGGCGAGCAGGAAGTGGTGCCGCCGTTTGCCGACGCACTGCGCGATCTGGACAAGAACAAAGACGGGAAGCTCGCGAAGGAAGAGATTGTGGATCCGAAGGTGAAGGCGCGGTTTGATGAATATCTCGACCTGGATAATACGGGTTTTCTGGAGGAGCGTGACTGGCAGCAATTGCAGGAGCGGCGCCAGGGGGAGAGCGCGCTGCGTGCCTACCGCATTGGAGGGAAGGGCGACATCACGGAGTCGGGTTTTCTGTGGAAGAACGCAAAGTCACTGCCGAATGTGCCTTCGCCGCTGGCCTATCAAAACGTCCTGTACACGCTGAAGGAAGGCGGCGTGTTCACTTCCTACGATCCGAAGACCGGAGAAGTGTTGAAGCAGGGCCGGTTACAGGGGGCATTGGGCACTTACTACATGTCGCCGGTGGCGGCGAAGGGGCGGATTCTGGTGATCACTGAGGACGGGAAAGCGGCGGTGCTGAAGGCCGGCGCGCAGTGGGAAGTGCTGCGAGTGAACGATCTAGGCGACGGATGCAAAGCGACTCCGGCGCTGCTCGATGGCAAGATGTACGTGCGGACGACGGGCATGCTGTATTGCTTCCGGACGAACGATTGAGGACTTATTCGAAGCGGAAGCGGCGGGCGATCATCCACCCGGCAAGCAGCGTCCCGGCGAGCATCGCCAGGATGTGCGGCAGGACACTAGCCGCGGGCATTTCGAACGAGATGAGCTTGTGCATGGCGTCCATGGCCCATCCCGTGGGGAGGCAGATGGCCACACGCTGCGCCCATTCGGGAGTCACTTCGATGGGCCACCAGCAGCCACCGAGCGCGGCGAGCAGGTTGCTGGCAACAACACCGAATCCGATGGTCTGCTTCTCGTTGCGGGCGAGATTGCCCAGCAGTACACCGAGGCTGGCGGCAAGGGCGGTGTAGCAGAGCATAACGATGACGATCATGAGAAGCTGGCTCCCCCAGCGCACGTGAAACACGAATGTTCCGATGACCATGGCATAAACCAGTTGCACGGCGGCGAGCATCCAGCGGGCGGCCCACTTGCCGGCGACGATGGAGGTGCGACTGAGGGGAGCAAAGGCGAGGCGGCGAAGGGTGCCGTTGCGGCGTTGGATGACGAGGCTGATGGCTCCGGTGGTGAAGGAGACAAGCAGGGCAAACATGACCATGGTGCCTGGGACGCCCTGCTCGGCGCCGGAAGGCGGATCGAGGCGTTTCCCGGCGGCTCGGCTTTCGACAGTGATGAGGCGCGGGCGTTTGCCGATTGCGGCGACATTGGCCTCATTGAGAGGTGCCCCGGTGATCCAGAGCAATCCGCAATCGGCGAGCACCGTGTAGACGGCGCGCTTGATGCGGAGTTCGTCGTAGTCGCCGGTTGTGCCTCGCGTGGCGCGCTCGAATTCGAGCGTCACTGGCCGCCGGGCGGTGACGGATGCGGTGAAGTCCGGCGGGATACGGAGGCGGCGGGAAAACGGCTGCAGCGCGGCTTCCGTGGTCACGATGCGGACATCGAAATTGCGCTGCTCGAGCCGCGCTTTGAGGTGCCCAGCCAGGTAACCGGAGTTGGCAGGAACAAGCACGCCAAGACGGTCCTTAACTTCGCCTTTCCCTGTCATGCCGCGATTCACGCCAGTCATGAAGTAGAAGAAGATGAGCGGCATGATGAAGGTCCAGAGGATCACTTCGCGATATAGCAGCAGGCGGGTCAGATCGGTGCGGGCGATGAACCAGGTGTCGCGCATGGGTTAATTTTCCGAGGCGAAGCCGCGCCGCAGGGCGAGCATGCTGAGGGTGAATCCGATTGCGCCGAGGGCGAGCAGAGCAGCGGCGACGATCAGCAGGCGTTGCGGATCGGCATCGCCTTCCATGAGCTTGCGCATTTGATCGACGGCGGCTCCGTTGGGGGTCATACGGCCGATGCGGGCGATGGTGGGTGGCAGCGATTCAAGCGGGGCCATGCTGCCGCCGGCGAGGGCCAAGGGGAGCACCAGCAGATTGGTGAAGGTGGCGGCGGAGCGATCGCTCGATGCATAGAACTGAATGGCGGCGATGGCGAGGTAGAGCATCGCGCCGGAGAATACGGACCAGAGGAGAGTGGCTAGGGGGTGCGCGTATGAGGCGTTGAGGACCAGGGCTCCGCCGGCGAGGGTGATGGCGTTCAGCAGGAGCAGCATGAGCATCGCGGCGAGCACTTTGCCCAACAGCCAATGGGAGACAGCTTCGGGCGCCATGGCGATGCGGCGGAGCGTGCCTTTCATCTTTTCGCGCCAGATTTCGGCGCACATGCCCTGCGCGGTGAAGAGCATGGACAGCATCAGCATGCCGGGCAGCATCATGGCTCCAAAGGGAGTGCTCCGGGCAGGCTGCTGTTGCGGAGGCAGCTTGATCTTCACGTCGATGAGCATCGGATCGGTGAGGCTGCGAATGGCGTCGCCGAGTTTGCGGAAGCGCACGCTGGCTTCGGCAATGGCGGCATCGGTGGGCCGCGCCGCAAAGAGGGTGAGTTCTCCTTGGGCGGCGGTTTGCAGATAGAACGCGCCTTCGGTGAGCACGGAGAGAACTTCTTCCACCATTTCAGGGAGGATGGATTGCGAAGGATTCTTGAGTAATTGCAACTGGAACGGCTTGGTGCTGAGGAAGGCGTCGCCGAGGCCTTTGGGAATGGTGAGCAGGGCGGAGGCATCGCCGCGATCCATACGGCGGCGGCCTTCGGCGGGCTCCACTTTTTCCGTGTCGATCATCGTCGCCAGTTCGCCTTGCGAGAAGGCGGAGGTGAAGAAGCGGCTGACGAGGGAATCGTCCTCGTCGGCGATGAGGAGTTTCCCTTTGGGCGTGATTCGCTCGCGGCCGAAGACGGAGGTGATGAGAGCAAGCAGGATGAGAGGGATGCCGATCCAGACGGCAAGGCCGGCCGGGTCGCGGACGACGTGGAGCAGGTCTTTGCGTGCGCTGGCGAGAAGGAATCGCATTATTCGCGGAGTTCCTTCCCGGTGAGCTTGATGAAGAGGGATTCGAGGCTGGGCTGGGTGACCGTTGCGCCACGCACTTCACCTCCGGCCTGGGCGACGGCCGCGAAGATTTCGGGCAGACGCATGGCGGCTTGGGGGACCGACAGGACGAGCGAATCCTCGGCATGCTGCAGCACTTCGATGCCGTTGAGAGAGGGGCGAGTGGGAAAGAGACCGGTGAGCCGAACGAGATCGCGTTCGCCGAGCATGGCGCGGAGTTCGGTGAGCGTGCCTTGCGCGATGAGTTTGCCATGATCGACGATGGCCAAACGGTCGCAGAGGCTTTCGGCTTCCTCCATGTAGTGGGTGGTGTAGAGGACACAGGCTCCGGCGCGGGCCTGGGCGCGGACGAGGTCGAGGAGGCGCACGCGGCTTTGCGGATCGACGCCTGCTGTGGGTTCGTCGAGCAGCAGAACCTTGGGCCGGTGCACGATGCCGCAGGCGAAGTTCATGCGGCGCTTCATGCCGCCGGAGAAATTCCTGACCGGGTCCTTGGCGCGATCGAGGAGGCCGACGTGTTCCAGCACTTCGGGAATGCGCTGGCGGAGTTCGGCGCTGGAGAGGCCTTGTGCAGCGCCCCAGTATTCAAGGTTCTGCTGGGCGCTGAGTTCTTCGTAAAGGGCGATCTCCTGTGGGGCGACACCGAGCGCGGCGCGTGCTTTGCGGCCTTCGCGCACGACGTCGTGGCCGTTGACGCGGATGTGGCCGGAGGTGGGCGTGAGCAATCCGCCGATGCAGTGGATGGTGGTGGTTTTTCCGGCGCCGTTGGGTCCGAGCAGGCCGAATACTTCGCCACCGGCGGCGCGCAGTGACAGATTCTGCACCGCGACAAAGTCCCCGTAGGCTTTGCGCAGATCCTGAATTTCGAGCATGGCGGCGAGATCAGTGTAGCAGCTTGGCACGAACCGTTATGATTTGGAGGAGATGCAAATCGAGACAATTCCTTCGGCGCTGGAGACGGCTGCTCCTGATGCCTGGACTGTGGTGGATGGCGAGCTTACGGGTGTGGCGCCGGCGCGCACGGATCTGTTCACTGACCCTTTGAGCGAACGGAAGTTGACCAGCGCTCCGATGCTGCTGTTTTCGACTTCGGGCGATTTTCTGCTGGAGGCGGAGGTGGCGGTGGAGTTCGCTGCTACGTTCGACGCCGGGGTGTTGCTGTTGTGGCAGGATTCCGATTACTGGGCGAAGCTGTGCTACGAGTATTCGCCCAAGCGCGAACCGATGGTGGTCTCCGTGGTGACGCGCGGGGCTTCGGATGACTGCAATAGCGTGGCGATGACGGAGCACCGGGTTTATTTGCGCGTGGGCCGGCGCGGCCCGGGGTGCGTGTTTCATTACTCGACGGATGGCAGTTACTGGCATATGGTGCGGGCATTTCGATTGCGGGAAGGACCGATGCAGGCGGGGTTCCTGGTGCAATCGCCCACTGGGGATGGATGCCGCGTGCGGTTTCGCAAGATCCGGTTTCGCCCCGATACTTTGCCGGCGCTGCGGTCGGGGGAATAGTTACGCGCCGGCCTGGAGGCCCGCGCCACTTACCAGTTGAGGCCGAGACCGAAGCGGAAGGTGCGGCCTTCGTTCAACGTGTTGGTGATGATGCCGAATTCGGGTGTGCCCCAGACAGAGCCGGGCTCGGCGAACTGGGGCCGGTTGAGCAGATTGATGGACTCGGCGCGGAAGGAGAGGCGCGCTTCGTTGGAGAGCTTCCAGGCGCGGGAGATGGCGGCGTTGACGTTGGCGATGGAGCCTTTGCGAAAGGTGTTGGCGCCGAGGTTGCCGGTTTCGGCCCCGGGGGCGATACGGGCGAAGGCCGCGGCCGGCAGCAACTGGCGCGACGTAGTGGGATCGCCGATGGTGCGGCCGAGCACGGAGGGATCGAGCAGGTTCGGACGATCGTTGCCGTTGCCATCGACGTTGCCGAAGCCCGGCCCGTCGAGGGTGGTGACCATGAACGGGGTGCCGGTTTTGAGCAAGGCCACGGTGGACACGTTCCAGTTGGCGAGGAACGCTTTGTATGCGGGGGCTGGGATCTGGTAGCTGCCGCGGACGAGAAACGCATGCGGCTGATGGAACAGGCTGACCGCTTTGCGATCGCGATGGGTTTCGTATTCCGACTGGCTGCGCGATTGACGCGTGTCGGCATCGTAGCCGGTGTTGGTGTAATCGGCGCCGAGATCCATCGCTTTGCTGAACCAATAGGCCATGTCGAGCGTGAGCCCTTTCCAGCGCGGCGCGATGAGGGAAACGCGCCCCGCATTGAAGTAGCCGCGTGATCCGTTCAGCACCCAGCGGATTTCGGCCAGATCGGCATTGGCGCGGCGCTGATTGATGGTGGCTGTGGTGAGCGCGATGCCAGGCACCGGATGAGCGCGGTTGAGGTACCACATGACAAGCAGCTTGTGCATGCGGCTGCCGGCGTAGCCGAGTTGCAGACGCCAGGTGCGGGAAAACTGCGGCTCCCAACTGAAGTTGTACTGGTAGGCGTAGGAGGATGCCAGTTCGGGATCGAGCAGGTAGAGGTTGCCCTTGGCATCGGGCTGCGCTCCGGTGGTCTTCAGCGCACGGAGGGGGTCAAGCAGATCGGGCGCGGGGATGGCGAATTTCGTGCTGCCGGGCGGAGAGAAGCGGCCCTGCGAATAGGAAGCGGGAATGATCTCGCCGTACTGCACTGTGCCCGCGGTGCGGAGGACGCCCCAATTACCGGGGAGTGCATAGGCCAGGCCAAGCGATGGCAGCACGTTGTTGCAGTCACAGTCGTAGGCCACGCGGTCGCGGCGGTTCACCTCAACGGGCGTGGGCAGCCACTCATAGCGCAGGCCCAATTGCACGGTGAGCCTGGCGCCGGCTTTCCAGTTGTCGCCCAGGTAGAGGGCGGGCATCCACTGGCGCATTCCGCGATACACATCACCGACGGAGATGATGTACTGCGTGGGCGTACCGACGCGCATGTTCTCAATTCCGGTTCGCCCGTAGTCATTGCTGAAAGAGAAATAGCCGCGGTGCGTATCGGTTTCGATGCCGTTGAACTGGCGGCGGGCGAGTGCGGCTCCGGCAATCCACTTGTGGCGGCCACGGGTCTGTTCCCACTGGCCGGTGTAGCGATAGATGTTCTGGGCGCGATTGATGGGAATGTTACCGGTGGGGCCGAGGGTGGTGAGTCCAGCGGTAGAGACCATCGGGCCGACAGCGCCTTCGTCGGGCACCAGCAGGGACCCGACCCGATCGAAGCCGGCGCTCACGGAGAACGCGGTGGCCGGGCTCCATTGGCGTAGCCAGGTGATGCGGGCGCGATGCGATTTCGTGCGTGTGTCGGGGTTCTGGCCTGCCACGAGTTGGAATGCTTCGACGGTCTGCCCGATGAATTGATAGTTAAGCAGCAGGCGGTCTTTGGAAGTGAGGTCCTGCTCGATGCGCGCGCCGGTTTCGTTGTTATCGATGTGCTGGACGGCGTTGGCGTTGAGGGCTCGGGAGTAGACGTCACCGCGATTGGGCAGTGGGAAGGCAGCGAAGAAACGCGAGAGCAGGGCGCGTTCGGCGGGGTTGGTGGTAAGCGGCGTGCGCTCTTCGAGCAGCGGCACGAGCACGTTGCCGTTGACATTGCCGCGCAGTTTATCCTGGGCGCCGCTGATCGAGAGGTAGCCGCCGCGCCAGGGCCTGAAGCCGGTTTGGAAGCCATAGCGATGTTCGAGGGCGGGGCGTACGGGGCCGACCTGAAAGAACGAGCGGGCGCTGAAGACGCTATTGAGGTGATTGAAGAAGAGATTGCCGTGCCAGCCGAGGCGGGTTGCGGGCGAGAGGGCAAGCACGGCGGATGGCGCATTGCCGAATTCGCTGCTGAAGTAGGTACGGTCGGGGCGGAACTCCTGCACGATGGTGGCGCTGGCGCCGAGACGGATATTCAACTCCTTGAGGGCGTTGTTGTCGATGAGGTTGAACTGGACATTTTCGTTGCGGCGGCTTTCCCCGGCGCTGGTATCGGCTTTGCCGAGCAGATTCAATTCGACACGCTTGCGGGCGTCGGCGCCTTCCACGGGTTTCGACTCTTCGGCCGGAACAGGCTTTGGAGCAGAGGGTGGGGATTGGGCCGGCAGTAGCGACACGACGAACAGGAGAACAACAAGCATGAAGGAACCATGATAGCGGGCGCTGTGGTGTAATCACAGAATCAGATGAGCGCGACACGAATTGCATTGCTGTTTGGACTGCTGGTTCCGGTTGCCGCATGGCCGCAGGCAGCGACCTCCGATATCCGTCCCACTTACGACAAGTTATGCGCGGGGTGCCATGGATTGGACGCACGCGGCACGCAGCAGGGGCCGGGACTGTCGGGAAATTTCCGGCTGCGGCGGCGCTCGGCGCAACAGCTTCGCAGCACGATTGTGAAGGGTGTTCCTTCGGCGGGCATGCCGCCGTTTGCACTGCCCGATGCGACGGTGGATGCACTGGTGGCGCTGGTGGTGTCACTGAACGCTTCGGCGGCGGATGTGGCGATTGCCGGCGATAAGGCGGCGGGGCGGGCGTTTTTCTTTGGGCAGGGGAAGTGCTCGACGTGTCACATGGCGGGAGGGAGCGGGACGGCGATCGGGCCCGATCTGTCGGAGGTGGCTCGGAATCTAACGGTGGATCAGCTTCGCGACTCCGTACTGACGCCGGGTGCGTCGATTGCCAATGGCTACGGGCTGGCGACGTTGCATCTGAAGAATGGCAGCAAGCTGCGCGGATTCGTGCGCAGCAAGAGCCGCTTCGATGTCGCGGTGCAGGAGTTGAATGGCAAGCTGCATCCGCTGTCGATGGATCAGGTGACGCGCATCGAAGAGGAGAAGTCGTCGTATATGCCGGCGCTGAAGGCAGCCGACAGCGATGTGCAGAATCTGGTGGCGTTCCTCGGCAGCCTGACGGGAGTGAAACCGGAGTCTTCTGCCATTCCGCAGGCGCCGGTGGCAGGAGGTGTGGAGTTCGCGAATCTGCTCAATCCCGCGCCGGGCGATTGGTTGACCTACAACGGCAATCTGAGCGGGAATCGCTACAGCAAGCTGACCCAGGTCAACAAAGCGAACGTGGGGAAGCTGGCATTGAAGTGGAGCTTCTCCATTCCGCTGTGGACGCAGTTCCTGCCGGACACGCCCTACTTCCGGGAGAACATGCGTTACTTCGGGTTGGAGACGGTGCCGGTAGTGGCCGGTGGCATCATGTATGTCACTGGTCCGAATCAGGTCTACGCTCTCGATCCCAGAACGGGCGCACAGATCTGGCAGTACGCACGCCCGCGCACGCCGGGGCTGGTGTCGGATCCGTCGCTGGGGTCGAATCGCGGCGTGGCGATCCTGGGGGACAACATTTTCTTCGTCACCGACAACGCGCACCTGCTGGCGCTGAACCGGATCACGGGCCGGCTGGTGTGGGAAGCGGTGATGCCGCATGAACCACAGCGCTACGGCGGCACGGTTGCGCCGCTGGTGGTGAAGGATCTGGTGATTGCCGGTGTGGCCGGTGGCGATTGGGGAATTCGGGGATTCGTAGCGGCATACAAAGCCACCACGGGAGAGCGGGTGTGGAAGACGTGGACCGTGCCGGCGGAAGGCGAGCCCGGTATCGAGACCTGGCAGGGCACGGCTTACAAGCTGGGCGGCGGCTCCACGTGGCTCACGGGCTCTTACGATCCACAGACTGACACGCTGTTCTGGGCGACGGGCAATCCGTATCCCAATTCGGACGACAGCCAGCGCGGCGGGGACAATCTGTACACGGATTCGGTGCTGGCGCTGGACCCTTCCACCGGGAAGATGAAGTGGTATTACCAGTTCACTCCGCACGATACACACGATTGGGATGCCACGGAGCCGAACGTTCTGGTGGACACGGTGTATCAGGGCCAGCAAAGGAAGCTGCTGCTGCATGCCAATCGCAACGGGTTCTTCTATGTGTTTGACCGCACGAATGGGAAGCTGTTGCTGGCGAAGTCGTTCATGCACCGGGTGACGTGGGCGAGCGGGATCGGGCCGGATGGCCGTCCGATCAAGCTGCCGCCCTCGGATCTGGGCTGCCCGGATCACGCCACCAACTGGAACGGCACTGCGTTCAGTCCGGTGACGAAGTATTACTACGTGATGGCGACGGAATCGTGCACGGTGCGGCTGCGTCCGGGGAGTTGGAAGAATCCGCTGCCGCCGGTGCCGCCAGGCCGCAAGTATCTGCGGGCGATTGATATCGAGACGGGGAAGATTGCGTTCGAGATTCCCCAGGAAGGCCCGATCGACGGGAAGCGAGTGGCCGGGATTCTGGGCACGGCCGGCGGGTTGCTGTTCTATGGCGATCCGGGCGGATACTTTGTAGCGGCGGACGAACGCGACGGCAAAACGTTGTGGCGCGTTCCGTTGAACGCCACCATCAAGACGTCCCCAATGACCTATTCCATCGATGGGGAACAGTATGTCACGCTTGCCGCCGGTTCGAATATTCTGACGTTCGGTTTGCCTAAGCCTTGATGTGGACCCAGGTATGGACGTGCGGATGGCCGCGGAAGTACCAGACCATGTTGGGGCTTTCCAGTTGCCATACATCCCAGACTTTGTCCACGCCGAGGTCGAGGTTCTGGTAGAAGGCCATGGAGAGGGCATCGACGCCGCCTGAGGCTTTGATGATCTTGAGCGCCTCGTCCACGTCCTTCTTGCGGAAGGGAAGCAGCAGGTCGGCCAGTACCTGCTCCACCAGTTTCTTCTGATCCTTGCTCATGTCCGCCACCGGAATGCCGTCGAGTTGGCCCTTGGGCTTGAGGTTGATGGTGGCGGTTTTCTCTTCCTTGCGCGGATCGCCGAGCAGCGCCAGCTTGCGCTGTTTGCCATCGAGGGCTTTGTACACTTCGTTGGCGCGCTGGCCCTGATACCAGTAGATGTTGCCGGGGTGATCGGGGCGTTCGGTGAAATCGGGGCCGCACTGGTGTCCATAGAAGATGGGGCCGCCGAAGGCCGCCCCTTCCACCGAGTCGCCGTCACAGCGGGCCGTGCAGTGGCGGCCGGTGAGGACGAATTCGAATTTGCCGGAGCCGGGCTTGCCGAACAACGCCACGGAGTAGTTACCGATGCCCTTATCGTCGTCCTTGAGATGTTGCATCACCCGGTCGGCGAAGTCGGGATTGTGCAGTTTGCGGAAGATCTCCTCCACCATCGCCTGCTGATCGGCGGTGAAGAATTGCCCGATCTTCATGGGAGTGATGTGCCAGTTGTTGTCCACCTTCGACCGGAGTTCGTGGTCGAAGGGGAAGCAGATCACCTTCTGTTGTTCCGGGGTAAGCGTCTTGTAAAAGGTGGTGACGAGGGTTTCCGATTCGCTCTTCGCTCCGGCCTGGGCGGCGAGCGCCGCCGCACCGAGCGCGGCCGTTTTGAGGAATAGCCGGCGAGCCGGCTCGTGAGGGGTACGAATATCCTTAAGCATCCTGGCTCCTTTTTTGCGGTAGGCGAACCGATGGGGCTATGATGCACGTTTTTCGCCGCGGTGGCAAGCCCTGGAAAGATAACAGTTTGCCAGACGGTGTGAGTACGATTGGTTTATCGCGAATCTGGCGCAAGCGGGCTCCCTAGCACCATTTCCGTAGATCAGAATCAGGTATTCCCTGCCTCAGTTCTAAGTGGTCGTGGTTTTCCACCTAGGGGGAACAAGGATTGACCGAGTACTAGAACTAACCATAGAATCAAGTCGTATGCAAAGGAGGAACCGGTTATGAATCAGGGCACAACCACAGTTCCCGAACTTACCCCGGAAGGGTTGCAGGAAGCACCAGTGGAAACGAAGTTTATCCGCGTGTTGATTGCCGACGACCATCCCATCGTTCGTGACGGACTGAAGAAGCTGCTTTTTCTAGAAGACGACATCAAGGTTGTAGGCGAGGCCTGTGACGGGCGGCAGGTGCTTGAGCTGATGCAGGAGCATGAGCCAGACGTACTGCTGCTCGATCTTAGGATGCCGAACCTGGACGGTTTGAGCGTGCTGCAGTCGCTACAGCAGACCGGACGGCGGACGAAGGTGATCGTGCTCACGGCCTCGGACGATAAGAACGAGTTCGTGCAGGCGATGAAGCTGGGCTGTTCGGGTATTGTCCTGAAACAGACGGCGCCGGAACTGATTGTGAAGTCGATCCGCAAGGTAAACGCAGGCGAGATCTGGCTGGATTCGCACACCACGGCGGCGGTCATGCGGCAATTCGCCTCACCGGCGGACGCGTTGAGCGGCTCTTCGAACGGCAAGGCACGGGAACGGTCGCCCTTGAGCACCAGAGAGCGCGAGATCGTGCAACTGGTGGCGCAAGGGTACAAGAACAAGGAAATGGCCGAGAAGATGTTCATCAGCGAGCAGACAGTGAAGAACCATCTGCACAACATCTTTGACAAACTCGGCGTATCCGATCGCCTGGAGCTCGCCCTCTACGCGATCCATAAAGGACTCCATATCGCCCAGGAGCGCTAACGCGCTTTCCGACACGAATTCTATCCTCCGAGCAAGTCTCCGGCCCGTCAGGTTGTTTCAACTTGACGGGCCTTTTTTGTAACGGAATATTCACCCCGGGACAGGTTGCATTCCATCACAAATGGGCTTAGCATGTAGCTGGAGCAACACTATGAGGCTTGCAAAATTGTATGCAGTTTTCGTGTGTTTATCGTTCCTGCTGGCCTTGCTCGGTGCTCAGGGGATGGCCCGTATGAACTCCGTGGAACCCGCGAGTGTAAAGGCCGGCGCGGAGGCCACGGTAAGCGGAGAAAATCTGGATAAAAACACGGTTACTGAGATCTATATTACGGATGGAACATCGGATATCAAATTGCAGATCGTGCAACAAACCGCCACCTCCATCAAATTCCGGGTGCCCGCCGGCACCAAAACCGGACGCTTCAGCATGATGCTGCTGACGACGGGGGCCGACCCCAAGCTGATTGAACAGCCGGTAAAAGTGAACGTGGAATAGACGCCAAGGCAGCGCGCCGGAATCCGGCAAGCGCCGTCAAAATCCTGAAGTCCAGACAGTCCTGTGCCGAGTTCTTTAATATGGAACTATCGGCAACCTGCGTTCGGCAGTAGAAGGGGAGGACTGTGGGTACAGAATACGATTACGATCTGGTGGTTCTGGGATCAGGACCGGCCGGACAGCGGGCCGCGATCCAGGCTGCCAAGCTGGACAAGCGTGTCGCCGTTGTGGAAAAGAAGGCTGTGGTGGGTGGGGTGTGCATCAACACCGGCACAATCCCCAGCAAAACCTTGCGGGAAGCGGTGCTTTACCTGTCGGGCTACCGGGAACGGAACTTCTACGGCGCGTCCTACGCGGTGAAGCAGAACATCACCATGGACGATCTGGTGAAGCGGGCCGATCAGGTCATCCGGCACGAGGTAGATGTGACACGGCATCAATTGATCCGCAACCGGGTGGACGTGATCTCGGCCACTGGCGCCTTCGTGGATGCGCACACCGTGCGGCTGGAGAGCCCCGATTCGCACACCATGCGCACCGTAACGTCGCAGAACGTGATGATCGCCGTGGGCACGGAAACGACGATTGAGCCGCACATTCCTTTCGATGGGCAGCGCATCTTTACCAGTGACGACATCCTGCGCCTGGACAAAATGCCGCGCACCCTGGCGGTAGTAGGGGCAGGGGTGATCGGCTGCGAATATGCCAGCATGTTCGCGGCCTTGGGCGTGCGGGTCACGCTGATCGACAAACGCCCTCGCCTGCTGCCGTTTGTGGATGAGGAGATCGCCGACGCACTGGCCTATCACCTGCGCGAAAACCGAGTTACCCTGCGGCTGGGCGAAGAAGTCGCGGCCATCGAGAAGGTGGAGGATGAGCATGGATTGCGGGTCCGGCTGCATCTCGGCAGCGGCAAGCAGATCCTCACCGAGCGCGTGCTGTACAGCATTGGCCGGACGGGCAACACGTCGCGGCTGAACCTGGAAGCGGCGGGGCTCAAGGCCGATGATCGCGGCCGGTTGGCGGTAAATGAACACTACCAGACCTCGGTGCCCCATATCTATGCTGTGGGCGACGTGGTGGGCTTCCCCAGCCTTGCTTCCACCTCGATGGAGCAGGGCCGCCTGGCTGCCTGCCACGCGTTTTCCCACGAGACGGACTCCGTGCCTGAGCTATTCCCTTACGGCATCTACACCATCCCGGAGATCTCCATGGTGGGGAAGAACGAGGAGGAATTGACGAAGGAGGGCGTGCCGTACGAGGTTGGCAAGGCGCGCTACCGGGAGATCGCCCGGGGACAGATTATCGGCGACACCACGGGGTTGCTGAAGCTGATCTTTAACACGGAGACGCGGAAGCTGCTGGCGGTGCACATCATTGGGGAAGGCTCGTGCGAACTGGTGCACATCGGGCAGGCGGTGATCGCGTTTGGCGGCACCATCGATTATTTCATCGATACGGTGTTCAACTATCCCACGCTGGCGGAATGCTACAAGACAGCGGCGTTTGACGGGATCAACCGGCTGGGCTGCTAAGCCTGGCGGGGGGGGGCCGGCACTTCTCCTCTTGACAATATTCGTTATAACGAATATACTCATCACGAGGAGATGAAACAATGATTCACACGATTCCTTCCGCTGAACGGCATCATGCCGATATGGGATGGCTATCGACGCGCTGGCACTTTTCTTTCGATCGTTATTACGATCCGAAGAACATGAACTGGGGTCCGCTGCGTGTGTTCAATGATGATGTGGTGCAGCCGGGGCAAGGGTTTGGCACGCATGGGCACCGCGATATGGAGATCGTGAGCATCGTGCTGGATGGAGCTCTGGAGCATGCCGACTCCATTGGCACGCGGGAAGTGCTGAAGGCTGGGGAAGTGCAGGTGATGTCGGCGGGTTCGGGGATCCGGCACTCCGAATACAATGCGTCGGCGACGGACACGGTGCATTTTCTGCAATTGTGGCTGATGCCGCGGCATCAAGGGCTGGCTCCGCGGTGGGAGCAGCGGGAGTTCACGGACCGCGACGGAAAACTGCTGCCGGTGGTTTCAAGTGGCGACGTCCCCGGCACGCTCACCATCGATCAGGACGCCACCATTTACCTCTCGCGGCTGGCAGCGGGGAAGCAATTGACCCATGCGAGCGGGGCGGAGCGGAAGGCGTATCTGTTCGTGATGGAGGGTGAGTTAGAGGTGAATGGCAAGCTGTTGCGGCAAGGGGATCAGGCACGGATTGAAGGCGAGCCTTCGCTCTCGTTAGGGGCGAAGGAGGACGCGCATTTCGTGCTGCTCGATCTGGCGGCTTGAAGCGCAGGTGACCGGAAGTGGCAACTGGTCCTTCGGGGCCAGTTGCTCTTTTTTGCTTGATCTAGTAAATCTTTCGTAGTAATGTTTTCGTATGGATCCGCTTCCCCGCCCTACGGATGCTGAACTTGAGATTCTCACCGTGCTCTGGTCACTTGGACCATCCACCGTGCGCGATGTCTACGAGGAGATGTTGAAGCGCAAGGAAGCACAGTACACCACGGTGCTGAAGTTCATGCAGATCATGACGGAGAAAAAGATTCTGCTGCGCGATGAATCGCAGCGGGCGCACGTCTACCGGCCGGCGTTTTCACGGGAAGCGACGCAGCGCCAACTCGCCGGTGACCTGCTGCAGCGAGCCTTCGGTGGTTCGGCGAAGGAGTTACTGATCGGCGCGCTGGGGGCAAAGAAATCGACCCGTCAGGAACTGGCGGAGATGCGCCGGCTGCTTGATGAATACGAAAAGGGGAAGCGATGAACGCCCTTGGGTGGACTCTGCTGCACTCGCTGTGGCAAGGGGTTGCTATCGCCTTGGGGCTGGCGGTCTGCCTCAGCATTCTGCGCGATTCACGCATGCGCTACGCTGCGGCTTGCAGCGCACTGTGCGCCCTCCTGATCGCGTCGTGCGTGACTTATGCGACGCTGCGCCCGGAACAAAAAATGCCCTTGGTTCCGCAAGTGGTGGTGGCCGCGCCGGGCGCTGCCGTGCTCCAGGCATCGTCCGCGGCACGGGCGGTCGATGCTGCGGTCCCGTTTCTCGGAACCTTCTGGATTGCGGGCGCACTGTTGTTCTATCTGCGCTCCCTGCTCGCCTGGACGTCCGCCAATCGCCTGCGCCGCCGCGGGGCGACACTCGCCGCGCCCGCGTGGCAAGAGAGAGTGGATGCGCTGGCGCAGCGTTTACAAATTCGCCGCTATGTGACGCTGCTCGAATCCTGCCTGGTGGATAGTCCGGCTGTGGCCGGCCATTGGAAGCCGGTGATCTTTGCTCCGGCCGGATTCCTGGCGGCGCTGCCGCCGGAGCAGATTGAGTTGATCCTGCTGCACGAACTCGCTCACGTCCGCCGCCATGACTACTTGATCAACATGTTGCAGCGAGCCGTGGAAGATCTGTATTTCTATCATCCCGCCGCCTGGTGGATCGCATCACGGATCCGGGTGGAACGGGAGCACTGTTGCGACGATGTTGTCGTGAACGAAAGCCGGCAGCCGCACGCCTATGCGTCGGCGCTGGCGATGTTGGAAGAAATGCGCGTTGCCTCGCCGAGGGTTGCTGTGGCGGCGTCAGGAGGGAATCTCGTGAAACGAATTCACCGCTTGCTTTATCCCGCCGAAGGTCCGCGCAGTGCCGCCATTGCGCCATGGCTTTCGGTGAGCGTTGCGATTACGCTTGCCGCTTGTGCGGCATCGGCGTGGCAGGAGATGACTCCCTATCAGCGCTGGGTGAATGAAGACGTGGTCTACATCATCTCGCCGGAGGAACGCAGCGCGTTTCTCGCGCTCGGCAGCGACGAAGAACGGGAGCACTTCATTGGTCAGTTCTGGGAAAGGCGCGATCCGATTCCGGCAACACCGGAGAACGAAATGAAAGAGGAGCATTACCGGCGCATTGCCTACGCCGGCGAGCGCTACGGCTCCGCGGTGACGACGGGCTGGAAAACCGATCGCGGGCGCATGTACATTGTGCACGGGCCGCCGGATGAGATTGAATCTCACCCCAGCGGCGACGGGTCGAGCGATCCTTATGAACGTTGGCGGTACCGCTACATGGAAGGCAGGGGCGCCAACACCATCATCACGTTCATCGACTCCATGCGGAACGGAGAATACCGCCGGCAGGGCGACGCGGTTGCGCCACCCCAAAGGGGGATCACCACGCCCACAGCGAGATACTCTCGCGAGGATGGTTCAATCGCGATCCTGATCCCGTTGCCGGAGGACGCCGCGCGGCATGAGGTGGTGGTGATTGCCGGCGGCAGCAATGTCACGCGGCAAGTGACCCTCTGCAAACACGAGCAGGTGGCCGGATGTAGCGATACACCGTATGTGGTGGTAAAAAGGCCGGGCGAGAATGCGGGCCAGATGATCCGGGTGATTGTGCGGAACCCCGCCACGGCAGCGGAACGCGTTTACGACTTGTTTGCGCCGCAACGGCCGCGCTGAAGCTTAGACGCCGACGGCGGCATCCTGCTCGGCAAGCACTTGGGCGACTGGCCCGAGTTGGGCCAGTTGTTCCTTGCTGAGCGCAGAGATGAAAGGCGGGATAGAGCCGGTTTCGGCCAATCCAGCCAGAGCCGTGGAGGCATGCAGCACACGTGCCGGACCCCAGGCGTCGCGCAGATCTTCGTGCGGAAGGAACAGTTCCCTGCTCTGGGCGGCGGCCTCGTAGTCCTTGTCCTCGCACGCTTTGTGGATGCGGTTGCTCAAGGTGGGCGCCAGACACCCGCTACCGGTGGTGAAGCCGGGGAGCCCGAAGTCACGCATGTGGACGATTGCCGGGCGTTCGCCGATGCCGCTGAGAACCATGTTGCGATCCACGCGGCGGAGCAGCGAATCGAGGTAGGCATCCTGGGCGGGATCTTTGCGCACAACGGCGTACTTGATACCGATGCAGAGGCCATCCTTCACCAGGCGGGCCACGGCGTCGAGCCCGGCCTCGAGGTTGGCGCCGAAGTTGTTCTCTTCCTTTAGATAGATGATGAGCGGCGTGCCGCAGGCGTCGGCGAAGTCACGCAAGCCCGCCTCCAGGCCGGCCGCATCGCGCGGATCGGCGCAGGGCAGGTGCATCACGGCAGGGAAGCTATAGCGTCGCAACAGAGGCGCCTGGTCCATCAGCCGGCCGAAGGAAGGGCCGGCGCTGGGGATGGCCCAATGAGCATCGTCGAATCCGTTCAACCAATCGAGCAGTTCCTCGTATTCGCCGAGGGTGATGTGGTAGAGGAACGCGTTCCCGCCATAGAGGAAGCGGGTCATGCCACCGGCAGCCATGTGTTGCACGAAGCGGCTGTTCTCAGCCCAGTCAATGGTGCGGGCGGCGTCCGTGCGGCGGGCCAGTGGGGGCACGGGAAAGACACCGCGCCAATCAGAAGGTTGAATGGGAGAGGTACGCATGAGAGAAAATGCCTCTTGTCATTATATGGAGAGCCGGTGGCGAATGGTGTTAAGGCTCGCCGGCAGGCTCGAGAGCACGGGCACGGGCAGTTTGGGCAATTTTGGCAGTACGCGGGACATGGACACCTGCGAGAGCACAAGGGCGTCAATCGGCTCGTTGGCCAACTCCTGAATCCCGGAGAGCAGCAGGGCATCGTGTTTTTCCGGCATGGCGTTGAGCAGGGCCTCATAGGCCTCGGGAATCACGCGGAAGGTGATCTCCACCGAGCGGCCAATCTCCTCAGCCATTTCCCGCAGGAGCTTGCCGATCACTGCCTGTGAGGGGCGGAAGGTCACCACCACGCCGAGCCGGGTACCGACGCTGACCGCCTGGCGGGCCAGCTCGTCGTCAATTTTGACCACCGGCAAGCCGACGGCTTCCGACAACCGCTGGATCACTTGACGGGTTACCGCGGAGCAGGTGACCACGGCAAGTTCGGAATTATAGGCGTCGCGGGCCACGCAGAGCATTTCGGCCAGCCGCGCTTCGGCGGCGGCGTCGTTCTGGCGGGCAAAAAAGCGCAGCACGCCGTCATCGAGCAGATTGGTGATCTCCAGGTCCGAGGCAAAATCCCGGAAGTAATCCGTCATCGGCGGTATGGCAGCCGGGGAGGTGTGAATAAACGCAACCTGATGTTTCATCCGCGCTAGCCCTCATTGTAATGGCGGATGTGGCAAACCCGCCAGTGGGAATATCCGGCGAATGGGCCCACATGGCTACAAATCCGCCATAGTTCTGGCTCTTTCGGCACCCCTGCGGCGTCTATACTGTAAGTAGAGATGCGCGCACAGGAAATTGAACTTTCCTCCGCGGGAGAGCGTCTCTTTCCCATAGGAGTTGGGAAATCCAAGTGAAACGCAAGACCAAAATCATCATAAGCGTCATTGTGCTTCTACTGGTAGCCGTAGGCAGTCTAGCCGGCTACCGTTACAGCAAGCAAGGGATTGTTACTGTCCAGACAGGAAAAGTTGCGAAGCAGGATCTGACCGCTATCGTGACCGCATCGGGTGAGGTTAAACCACGCAATTACATTAACATCGGGACCAACGCCATGTCTCCGTCGAGGATCACCGAGATCCTTGTCACGGAAGGCCAGCCGGTGCGCAAGGGGCAGATACTGGCGCGGCTGGAATCGGTGCAACCAGAGGCCGAGGTAGCCGCCCAGAAGGCCACGGTGAGCACGTCGGAAGCCGAATCAGCGGCGACGGAAGCATCGCTGCGGGCCGCCGATGAAGCCATCCGGACGGCCGAAGCTTCCCTGACGCGGGCAAAGGCGGATCTGGAACGGGCACGCATTTTTTACGAACGGGCCGAGAAATTGTGGACAGAGAAGCTGATTTCGCGGCAGGAGTTCGACCAGCGAGCCACTGAGTACAAAGCCTACCAGGCCGCGGTGACCGAAGCCGAGGCACGCATCTCGCAATCGAAGGCGCAGCGCAGCCAGGTGGTTTCGAACGTAACGGCCTCACAGCGTAGGGTGGTTTTAGCCCAGGCGAACCTGAAACGGGCGGCCGATGTGCTGCAGCGCACTTATGCCGTCTCTCCCATCGATGGGGTGGTGACCAACCTCCCGGTCCGCGTGGGGGAAACCGTGGTGCCGGGTATCCAGAATTCGTCGGCCAGCCTGATCATGACCATTGCCGACATGTCGCTGATCACGGCCGAGGTAAAGGTGGATGAAACGGACATCGTCAACGTGAAACTGGACCAGTTGGCGGACGTCACCATCGACGCCATCCCGAATCGCACCTTCAAGGGTAAAGTGATCGAAATCGGCAATACGGCCATTCTCCGCTCCACCGGCCTGGCCGCCAGCCAAAGCGCCATCTCCAGCCAGGAAGCCAAAGATTTCAAAGTAGTTGTAGCGCTCATTGACCCGCCCACGGAGATCCGTCCCGGACTATCCTGCACGGCGAAGGTAACCACGGCCACCCGTCAGGGCGTCCTTACAATACCGATTCAGGCTCTCACCGTTCGCCAGAAGGGTGATCTGGAGCCGGAACCGCAGTCCGGCGTCAAAGCCGCCGCGCCTGTCGATCCGGCAACGGAAAAAGCGAGAAAAGAAGAATTGCAGGGCGTCTTTGTCATCTCCGGAGAGAAAGCGGTGTTCCGCAAAGTGGACACTGGAATCACCGGGGCAACGGACATCGAAGTCTTAAGTGGATTGAAGGACGGGGAGCAGATCATCACCGGCTCCTACAAAGTGATCCGGACCATCCGCAACGAGGCTAAGATAAAGGTGGATAATAACAAGGGTCCCCTCAAGTCGGAAACCTAGCCGGGATATCATTGTACGTACCAAAGGAAATCTGACCAAGCATGGCAACTGCGATCCAGGAGAAGATCGAGCGCGGCGCGCAACTGAAGCGGGAAGGCGTCGTCATCCGCACGTACGATCTGTGGAAAACCTACGTGATGGGGGATCAGGAGATTCACGCCGTCTCGGGTGTGGACCTGGAGATCAAGGTGGGCGAGTACGTGGCCATCATGGGCCCCTCCGGTTCGGGCAAGTCGACGCTGATGAACCTCATCGGCTGTCTGGACACTCCAACCAAAGGCGACTATTACATCAATGGCCGTCTGGTGAGCCAGATGAACGACGATGAACTGGCCGCGATCCGGAACAAAGAAATCGGTTTCGTGTTCCAGACGTTCAACCTGCTGTCGCGCGCGACAGCGCTGCACAATGTCGAACTGCCCCTGATCTACTCTGGTATCGACGCCGAAACCCGTACGGAGCGAGCCAAGGGGTCGCTGATGGCCGTGGATCTGGCCAAGCGCATGTATCACAAGCCGAACGAGCTTTCGGGCGGACAGCGCCAGCGCGTGGCGATTGCCAGGGCACTGGTGAATAATCCGTCCATCCTGCTGGCCGATGAGCCTACGGGAAACCTCGATTCGGCTACCGGCGTGGAAATCATGGCGCTGTTTGAGCGGCTGCACCAGCAAGGCAACACCATCGTGCTGGTGACACACGAAATGGATATCGCCATGCACGCGCACCGCGTGGTGTACGTACGCGACGGCAGGGTGGCGAAGGACGAAAAGGTAAAGTAGTCCGCTAGTTCGGGAACGTCCCGTCCGCGGCATACCATTCGAGCATCTCCACACGAGCGAGGCCCGCTTTCACCAGCGGATCACTTTCGGCGATCTGCCGGGCTTCTTCCATGGGCATGGGTGCGAAGATGAAGACTCCGATTTTTGCGCCGCCGTCCTCAAAAGGGCCGGCGGTTTTCATTTTTCCGCTCGCCATCTGCGCCTGAACCGCAGCGCCATGCTCTTTGAGGCGGTCCAGGGAAGGCATGCCGTTCCACTGCACGCTTTTCATGAGGAAGGCGATGGGGTATTTCTCCATTTTTAGTTTGCGGTCAGGGTTCTTTTCGTATTCGGCGCGGTAGCGGTCTCCGAGCCCGGCCGGGGCGTGCCAGGGATAGGCCTCGATATAAAGGCGTCCGCGCTGCACCGCAGGGTCCTGGGCCGCCATCTCTTTGGCTTCTTCGATGGACTTGCATTTGGAGATGACCAATCCGCGCAGATTGCCTGGACTCACCATGGGGCCAGCTGCCACCAGCCAGCGCTTATCGGCCAAGGCGTTGAGATGGGCCATGTGGCCGGCCTGGATCTTCTGGGCTTCCTCGTCCGATATTTTTGTCCGGTTTGGGGCGGACATGAGCATGCCGAAGCAGTAGTTCGGGGCTGCGGATTGAGAAAACGCGTTGGCGGCAAGCAGGGCCAAGCTGAGCAGGCATCGCATACCGCTTATTGTACTCAGGCGACGGCGCGGGGTTCGTCGAGGCGGCTGTGCGGGGCTACGCCGAGTTTCTCCTCAGTGAAGCGCAACCGCTCGCCGAGATCGGACATGCGTTCGGTGTGCAACACGGCGCCGTTGGCGGCATCCACCTCGAGCTTGGTCAACCGCATTTCACCCACCGAGGCCTGATGATGGAAGGCTTTGAGCATGGCAGCTTCCATGCCGTGTACAAGCTCCTGCAGGCGGAACTCGGTAGCGCTCAGCTCTTCGCGCAGGCGGGGCTCGGTGACGGCCAGTTCCTCGCGCGTGAAGCTCTCCATGGCCTCGCGCAGCCGGGACACGGAAGTAGCCAAGTCTTCCCGCAAACGCCCTTCGAGAGCCAGCAGTTCGGACTTCAGCCGGTGTTCGGAGGAGGCGAATTCCTCGCGCAGGTGCATTTCGCACTTGGCGACATTTTCGGCGAGCACAGGATCGACGATGGGCGGAGGCGGCGGGGGCGGGGGTGGAGGAGGCGCGGCAACTACGATTGGGGCTGCTACGGGTGGTGTTTCGGCGGCCACAGGAGCAGGCGGCGCTGCCACGGCGGGAGGCTGCCATTGTGCGAGGGCTTCCTTCACCCGCTGATCCACCACTTCCCCAACCCGGGTTTCCACCAACTGGCGGACCCGGTTCTCAATCAATTCCCCGATGCGGTTCTCCACGATGGTGGTAACCCGGTTTTCCGAGGCCACGAACTCCTCGTTGAGAATATTGCGCAGAACCTCCGCAGTCATGCTGATACTTCCCCTTCTTCCGCCGGGGGCGGAAATCGCCTTACAGCTTCAGCATGCCGTGAATCGCCGCAAGGGGGTATCGGGGAAACGCTTGGGATACGAGCTAAGGAAGTTCTGTCAGGAGACGCAGCAACCGTCGTAGCCAGAGGGGGATGGGAGTTCCCAGAACGGCGTTGGTTTGTGCGACGCTCGATAGGAAATGAAAATTCGCAACATCATGGCCTTCGGATTGCGCGGCAAGACGCCCGAAGGCGGCTGGTCTAATGAATTACAACCCGAAGATTGTGTGCACACGCTGATTGCGGTGCAGACGGAGGAAGGGCCGACGGGCTGGGGCAGCGTCTTCACGAGCGAGGACCTGGTGAAAGCGTCACTGGCGGTGCTGCGTCCGTTGTACCTTGGAGAAGAAGCGCTGGAGCCGGAGCGGGTGAGTGAGAAACTGCATCAGAACACGTTCTGGCAGGGACGTGGCGGCAGCATCACGCACACGATCAGTGGGATCGACATTGCGCTGTGGGACATATTGGGCAAGGTGACGGGGCAACCGGTGGGCCGGTTGTTGGGCGGGCGTTACCGGGAACGCGTGTGTCCCTATGCGTCGCTGTTGATGCGGGAGCCGGAGCGCATGGCGGATGAACTGCTGCCGGTGAAGGCGCAGGGATTTCGCGCATTCAAGATTGGCTGGGGGCCGTTTGGACGGAGAGACAAGAAGACGGATGAAGCGATTGTGCGGGCGGCGCGGGAAGCGGTGGGCGCGGAGTCATTGTTGATGGTGGATGCGGGCGGCAGCGATGCCTACTGGTCGAATGGATTGCAGTGGGCGGTGCGCACCGCGGAGATGCTGGCTGACTACGATGTGAACTGGTTTGAAGAGGCGCTGCGGCCGGATGCGTTGGAGGATTTCGTGGCACTGCGGCGGGCATCGAAGGTGCATATCGCAGGGGGTGAAGTGTTGACGCGGCGGCAGGCGTTCCAACCGTGGATAGAGCGCGGGGCATTCGATATTGTGCAGCCGGATGTGACAAAGGTGGGCGGGATCAGCGAAGAGCGGCGGATCGCGCAGATGGCGTGGGATCACGGGGTGCGCTTCATTCCACATGGGTGGAACACGGCTGTGGGACTGGCGGCGGATCTGCATCTGGCTTCGGCATTTCCGGACACGAATCTGGTGGAGTATCTGACGGGGTCTCCCTTCATCGATGAGATTGCCGCGGGCGGATGGCAACTGGATGAAGATGGGATGCTACCGATTCCGAAGACGGCGGGACTGGGGTTCACGATTGACCTGGACGCACTGGAACGGTATTCCCACGTTTCCGCCGCCACAATGCGAGAATTGAGAGATCTCCCATGAGTCACCCCAGCCGTCATCCCGCGTATCGAGACGCTGAATTTCTGGAATCTCCGGCCGCCCGATCGGTGCGGATTTTGTCGGAGTATCTTGGTCCGCTGGACAAGTTCCGGAAAGAAATGATTCGCGACACGGTGGTTTTCTTCGGTTCGGCGCGCATACCAGCCGAAGGGGATCATCCGCTGGTTCGCTACTATCACGAGGCGCGCGAAGTGGCGCGCATGATCACGGAATGGAGCGAGAGCCTGCAGAAGCCGCTGCGATTCGTGGTGACGAGCGGCGGAGGGCCGGGCATCATGGAGGCCGCTAATCGAGGGGCGCACGATGCCAAGGGCAAGTCGATCGGGCTGAACATCGGACTGCCGTTTGAGCAGATGCCGAACCCGTACATCTCGCCGGAGCTGAGCTTCGAATTTCATTACTTCTTCATGCGCAAGTTCTGGTTTGCGTATCTGGCGAAGGCGCTGATCGTGTTTCCGGGCGGCTTCGGGACGCTGGACGAATTGAGCGAGTTGCTGACGCTGGCGCAGACACGGAAGCTGGAAAAGAAGATCGTGATTGTGCTGTACGGATCGACTTTCTGGAAAGAAGTGCTGAACTTCGATGCGTTGGTGAAATACGGGATGATCAGCGAGGAAGACTTGCAGCTCTTCCAGTTTGCGGATGACCCGGATGAAGCATTGCGGCTGCTGGTGGAAGGATTGACCGAATACTATTTGGAGCCGAAGGAGCCGTTGCCGGCCTTCGAGCATATGATTCCCGCGATCGCGAAATCGCGCGTATAACCGGAGCGACGAATCTTTGTGCCGGCCTCTGTCCCCAATGAAGTGACGTGGCAGACCGTGTGGAAGGAATTGAACCGTTTGGACAAGATCCTTGCGGTTGTCTTTCTACTGGCGGTGGCGTGTGTCTTTTTGCCGGTGGGGTTGGGGACCGCGGTGGCGCAGGTGGTGGCATTCGTGGTGGGGGCGTGGCTGGCACTGCGGGTGGTGCGGCGATTTCTGCGGATGATCTTGTGGCGCGTGCGCAACCGGCTGCTGGTGGCGTATGGCTTTATCGCACTGGTGCCGATTGCGCTGTTGGCTTCGCTGAGCATGGTGCTGTTGTATGGGCTGGTGGGGCAGACAGCCATCTTCATGGTGCAAAGCGAACTGGAGCGGCACACGGCGCTGCTGGTGAGTTCGGCGCAGCATATCGCGGAAGAGGAAGCGTCGCGGCGCGTGCCGGCGGCGGAGCATATGTTTCCGGTGCTGGCGTCGCGCGTGCCTGGGCTGGAAGTGCTGATCGAATCGGCGGAGGAGCATCGGATACCGCAGGACGCAGGGATACAGGCGCCATCGAAGGAGTGGGGCGATGCCGGCGGGTTGGCGTTCAAGGACGGGCAACTGTTTGCGTGGGCGCATATCGTGCGGCCGGAGGCTCGGGTGACGATGCTGGCGCCGATGACGGACCGGTTTCTCGCGGGCCTGGCTCCGAATATTGGCGAAATCACGTTTTTACGGGTGGATGAGGATCTGACGCGCAATCGCGGGCGGATGCGGCTGCGGCGGTCGGTGGGGGAGCAGGAAGAGATTGGCGCACCACGGAACCGGGTTCCACCCAAGGAGCGGCGGCTGGACATTGAAGTGCGCTGGCCAACGGCTGTGCCTGCCTATTTGTGGGATTCCCCAGGGCGGGTGGAGTTTGAGCTGCTGAGCATCCGCACACGGCCATCGGCGGTGCTGCGTACGCTGTTCGCGCAGAAAGTGGACACGTATAACGATGTGATTCCGGCGCTGCTGCTGGCGCTGGTGATCGCGATCTTCATTGCAGAGGCGACTTCGCTGATCATCGGTGTGTCGATCTCGCGGACGATCACGGGCACGGTGCACGATTTGTATGAAGGGACGGAACGTATTCAGGAGGGCGTGTTCTCGCACCGGATCAAGATCAAGGGGCAGGATCAGTTGGCCGAGTTGGGCAAGTCGTTCAATGACATGACAGCGAACATCGAACGGCTGCTGGTGGTGGCGAAGGAGAGTGAGCGAATCCAGGCGGAACTGGAGATCGCACGCGAAGTGCAGAACCAACTGTATCCGCGCACGGTGCCGTTGATGAAGACGCTGCATCTGAACGCATTCTGCAATCCGGCGCGGATGGTATCGGGGGATTACTACGATTACCAGCGGCTGAATGAAGACCTGGTGACGATTGCGATTGGGGATGTGGCGGGGAAAGGAATCAGCGCGGCGCTGTTGATGGCAACGGTGCAATCGTCTTTGCGGACGCAAGTGCGGCATTGCCTGGATGCGCGGAAGGGCACGGATGTGGAGATCGCGACATCGAAGCTGGTGAGTGATCTGAACAAGCATCTGCATGCGAACACGACGCCGGAGAAATACGCGACGTTTTGCTTTGGGGTGTATGACGATGCGACACACACGCTGACGTACACCAATGCGGGGCATTTGCCGCCGATTCTCTTACGGCAGGGCGAGACGCAGTTCCTGGAAGTGAACGGCACGGTGGTGGGTGCGTTTCCGTTTTCGCGGTATGAGGAGAGCCGCATCCGGCTGGAACCGGGGGATCTGCTGCTGTTCTACACTGATGGCATCACGGAAGCGGAGAATGCCTATGGCGAGCAGTTCGGCGAAGAGCGGCTTTGCGAATTGCTGCGCAAGCGGACGGGAAGCACGTCGAGCGAGATTCTGGCTTCGATTGTGGAGCAGGTGAAGGAATGGACGGGTTCGGGGGAATTGCAGGACGATATGACGTTGTTGCTGGCGATCCGGACTTGATCGAGCCATGTTGCACCGACTGCGGCTGATTGCGATCTCGATAACTGCGGTGTTCACCGCGGGCACCCTGGGGTTTCACTTTCTGGAAAACTATCCGTGGTTTGATGCGTTCTACATGACGCTGACCACGATGACGACGGTGGGATACGGCGAGATTCACCCGCTTTCATTACGGGGCAGGGTGTTCAACAGCTTCCTCATTTTCTTTGGCGTGGGGATCATGCTGCAGACGGTGACGGTGATCGCACAGGTGGTGCTGGAGCGGGAGTTCGGTGAATTACTAGGGCGCAGAAAGTCGAAGCGTATGATTGAACAGTTGAAGGACCATTTCATAATCTGCGGATTCGGACGCGTGGGCCGGGGCGCGGCGCAGGAGATGCAGCGGGCGGGCGTGCCGTTCGTTGTGGTGGATAACGACGAGCATCGTGTGGAGCGGGCGATGCGCGCGGGCATGCTGGCTGTGCTGTCGGATGCAACGCGCGATGAAACGCTGCGGGAGTTGCATATTCAACGCGCGAAGGGATTGGTGTCGGCGCTGGCCTCGGACGCGGATAACATGTTTTTGATTCTCTCGGCGAAGACGCTGAATCCGAAGCTGACGATTTCGGCGCGGGCCAACGAGGAGGAATCGGAAGCAAAGCTGCGGCGGGCGGGAGCAGACATGGTGTTCGCGCCGTATTACCTCACGGGGCACCGGCTGGCGTCGTCCATTCTGAAGCCGCACGTGCAGGAATTCATGGACATCTTCACGAAGAGCGTGGGGCTGGGCGCGTCGATGGAGCAGGTGCGGGTGGATCATGGATGCGAGATGTCTGAAAAGTCGCTGCGGGAACTGCAATTGCGGCGGGAGATCGGTGTGATTGTTCTGGGCATACGGAGAGTGAACGGGGCGATGGAGTTCAATCCAACGGCCGATGCGGTGATTCATGCGGGTGATCATTTGATTGTGATGGGAGAGCCGCATGCGTTGCGGCGGTTGGAATCGATGTTGATTGGAGCAGGCGCATGAAGGTACTGAGTGCGGCGCAGATGCGATCAGTGGATGGGATGACCATCGGCCGGGGAATCCCGGGGCTGATTCTCATGGAGAATGCGGCGCATCGCGTAGTGGAGTACATGGCGTCGCGCTTTGCTCCGTTGGGGGATCAGCGGATTGTGGTGCTGTGCGGGAAAGGGAACAACGGCGGCGACGGGCTGGCGATTGCGCGGCAGCTTCATTCCCGCTTTGCGCCGCGGGCGCTGGATGTGGTGCTGGGCGCAGAACCAGGTGAATTGCAGGGCGATGCGGCGGAGAATCTGCGTATGCTGCGGGCCTGTGGATTGGAGCCGCAGCGAGAGATCAGCGCGGCGATGCAGCGGGCGACGGTGGTTGTGGATGCTGTGTTGGGGACGGGGCTGCGAGGGCCGGCGGAAGGACGGGCGGCGGAACTGATTCACGCGATCAATCAGGGTTTTCCGGATGCGCGCGTGGTGGCCGTGGATCTGCCATCGGGGATGTTCAGCGATGCGGCGAATCAGACGGGGGAAGTAGCACGGGCAGACGGAACGGTGACGTTCACGGCTCCGAAGATGTGTCATGTGCTGCCGCCGAATTGTGACCGGTGTGGGGAGTTAGTAGTAGGGGCGATCGGAAGTCCGGGGGAGTTGTATGAAAACGATCCGGCGATTTTCACATCGCTGATGGAGCGAGGGTGGTTCGTGCCGCTATTCCGGCCGAGGGCGCGCGGGGCGCACAAGGGGGATTTCGGACATGTGCTGGTGGTGGGGGGATCGCGGGGAAAGACGGGCGCGGCAGCGATGACGGGCATGGCCGCGCTGCGTTCGGGTGCGGGGCTGGTGACGGTGGCCTCAGCATATTCGGCGGTGGCAAGCATCGCGGCGTTCGCTCCGGAATTGATGACCGAGCCGCTGGCGGAGAACGATATTGGCTCCATTGCCGCGCGGGCCTATCCGGTGGTGGAAGCGCTGGCGGCACGGAAGACGATCGCGGCGATCGGACCGGGATTGGGGTTGGCGGCGGATACAACAGCATTCGCGCAAAATGTTTTTTCGCATCTGGAACTGCCGGCGGTGATGGATGCCGATGCCATCACGGCGATTGCAGGGACGCGGGTGCGGCCGGACGGGCCGCGGATTCTGACGCCGCATCCGGGCGAGATGGCACGGTTCTGCGGCTGCACGACCGCGGAGGTTCAGGCGGACCGGATCGGGTATGCGCGCACCGCGGCTCTCGACCGGGAAGTGACCATCGTTCTAAAGGGGCAGCGGACGATCATCGCGTTTCCGGACGGGCGGGTGTGGATCAATCCAACGGGGACTCCGGCGATGGCGACGGCTGGATCGGGCGATATTCTGACAGGCCTGATTGCGGGGTTTATGGGGCAGTTTCAGGATGAAGCGGACTATGCGATCGGCGCGGCGGTATGGCTGCACGGACGGGCGGGAGAGATTGCCGCGGCGTCGATGGGGGAGAAAGCGGTGATCGCCACGGATCTGCTTCGTTATCTGCCGCAGGCGATGACCGAGTTGACGTGATGGAGACGTTCTATCCGGATTCGGAAGAGGCGATGATCGCACTGGGCGAGCATATCGCAGGGCGGCTGGCGTCGCGGTGCCTGGTGTTTCTCACAGGCAATCTGGGCGCAGGGAAGACGACGTTGTCGAAGGGAATTGCGAAGGGGCTGGGAGTGGCGGCGCCGGACGAAGTATCGAGCCCCACGTTCACGCTGATTCATGAGTATGGCGATCCGGTGCGGCTGTATCATATCGACCTGTACCGACTGGATGAGCCGCGTCAACTGATGACGCTGGGATTGGATGAGATCTTCGATCGGAACGCGGTGGTGTTGATTGAGTGGCCGGAAAAGTTCGCGCGGTGGTTGCCCAAACCCGATGTGGAAATCCGCATTGAGCGGGAGGACGGCCAACGCAGAGTGACGTTGTCGCATACAATGTCTCTCATATGATGCGACTCAGTTGTCTCTCCCTGAGCTTTCAGAATCAGTTCAAGGCCGGCAAGATGGATATCTTCTCGTATATCCGGCAGTGCCGTGCGTTGAACTTTGACGGCATCGACCCGCACATGCGGGATCTGGGCGATGCGAACAAGGACATGTTGAAGCGGGTGCGGCGGCTGGCGATCGACAGCGGGCTGAGTATTTCGAGCATCTGTGTGACGACCGAGTTCGGGCGGAACAAGGATGCGATCCCTGGTGAGATCGCGAAGGCGAAGCAGGCGATGGAAGTGGGGATGTTTCTGGGAGCTCCGATCTGCCGCGTGTTTGTGGGCTCTCCACCATCGCCGGAGCGGGCGGAAGAGGCGTTCCAATACAGCGCCGATGGGTTGCGTCAAGTGGCCGCGGTTGGCGCGGATATTGGGATGCTGGTGGCACTGCAGAATCACAGCGGCCTGACGTCGACGGGCGATGACATGCTGCGCTATTACAAGACGGTGAACCATCCGAATTTCAGCCTGTTGTTGGATACGGGGCACTTCACGGGGCGCGGTGGGCCGAATGGTCCGAAGCGCGAAGGGCATACATACAACGACTACTATCACAGCATTGAGCAGGTGGCTCCGATAACGCAGTTCGTGCGGGCGAAGCTGTACCAGTTGGATGCGAATGGGAAGGAACAGTTCATCGACTACAACCGGGTATTCAATATTCTGCGCGGCGTGCACTACAACGGGTTTGTGAGCCTGGTGTACGAAGGCAAGGAAGACGAGATGGCGGCGATTCCACGAGGGGCGCGGTTTCTGCGATCGCACGTTTCGGCGTGCTGAGCGGCGGGATGGTTTCACGGCGGCGGTTGTTGCAGGTGCTGGCGGTACCTTCGTTGCAGAAGCAGGGGATACGTTCGCGGGTTGTTCGCGATGTGAACGGGGCGGCGTTGCATGTGCTGGAAGCGGGGTACGATCGTGGGGCTCGGCGTCCGGCGGTGATGTTGCTGCATGGATTTCCGGAGTTGGCCTATAGCTGGCGGAAGGTGCTGCCTGCATTGGCCGCGGCGGGGTTTCATGCGATTGCTCCGGATTTGCGGGGGTATGGGCGATCGTCGGGAGCTGGGGTTGGGTTCGACGATGATCTGCGCCCGTTTCGTACCTTCAACGAGGTGAAGGATGTAGTGTCGTTGGTGAGTGCATTGGGGTATGAGAAGGCGGCGGTGGTGGGGCATGATTTTGGATCGCCGCTGGCGGCGTGGTGCGCGGTGATGCATCCGGAGATTTTCACGCGGGTGGTGTTGATGAGTGCGCCTTACGGTGGAGCGGGTGGCGGGGATCGGGTGTACGAGGAACTTGGGACTCTGCAGCCGCCTCGGAAGCATTATCAGAAGTACTTTGCGACGCGGGAAGCGAATGAGAATATGTGGCACGCAAAGCAGGGGCTGCGTGCGTTTCTGCGGGCCTACTATCACATGAAGAGTGCGGATTGGAAGCAGAACAAGCCGTTTGCGTTGGGTTCGTGGAGTGCGGCGGAGTTGGCGAAGTTGCCTCGCTATTACGTGATGGATCGGGATCTGGGGATGGCGGAGACGGTTGCGACGGAGATGCCTTCAGCGGGGGAGATTGCGCGGTGTCAGTGGTTAACGGAATACGAGTTGGGCGTGTATGCGAGTGAGTATGGGCGCACGGGGTTTCAGGGTGGATTGAACCGGTATCGGGTGCGATGGGTGCCGGAGTTGAATGCGGAAATGCGGAAGTTTGCGGGTCGGACGATTGATATTCCTGCGATGTTTATTGCCGGTGCGAGCGATTGGGGGATTCATCAGCGGCCGGGTGCGCTGGAGGCTATGGAGAAGACGGCTTGCACGAAGTTTCGCGGGATGCATTTGGTGGCGGGAGCCGGCCACTGGGTGCAACAGGAACAGCCTGATGCTGTGAACCGACTCCTGGTGAGTTTTCTGCGGGATTAATTTGGCGCGCCGGCCTGGAGAGCCGCGCCACTGGTTACCGTGAACTTCAGGACGCCGTTGGCGGTGGCGGTGAGTGAGCCTCCTTGGGTGATGGTGATGTTGTGGGTTGCGCCGTTGAGGGTGACAGTGACGGAGTAAGCAGCCGAAGGCACAAGGTCAGTGATGATGTGTTGTGTCTGCGCGGCTGGCGTGGTGTAGGCAAGTGGCGCGGCGATGTTGGTGCCGAATGGTGCCGTACCTGCAATGACGACGGAGTTGCCGGCGGAGGATTGCAGGAGCGCGCCGGTGCCTGCGCCGGCGGTGATGTTGACGGCTGTGGCGGATGCGATCTGGCCGGGCGTGGAGGCGAGATCGAAGACGGTCATCCAGCGGCGGGTGGCGGTGGGTGCATCGGTGGGGCGGATTTCGACTCGCCACAGCTTGTTCCAAATTGCGGTGTTGGACGAGATCTGGGTGGTTGTGGCGAAGGCGGCATTGGCCGGGAGGATGGTGGTGATGGAGCCGGCGAATGTTCCGGGATTGACGTCGAAGCGGCGCGCGCCGGTGCCGGGCGACGCGGACTCCACGGGGTTGGCCGGGAAGTGGAATGCCAGGTGTTGATCGAGCGATGCGTCGCAGATGCCGGTGCGATCATAGACTACGAATTGCGAAGGACGGAGATAGACGATCTGGCGCGACCACGATGAAACAGGTGGGCGCCCGGTGCAGATGGAAGAGAGCGGGCGATACATGTCTTCGAGGTATTGGCCGACGGAGAGCACGTAGTTGCCGCCATCTTCAAAGCGGGCGACCTTCGTGCGGGCGCCATCGTCACGCTGCATGGCCCACTGCCCGTAGTTGCTAAGGATGTTGCCGGAGGCGTCGGTGTGGCGGACCTGGAATGTGTTGTTGAGGATGCGATTGCCGATTTTGTGATCGGCGCTCCAGTTGCCGAAGCGATCGTCGAAGGCGGCGGTCCATCCGGGAGAGCCGTTGGGTTCGTGAGTGAGCCAAGCCGCCGGATTGACGACGAGCGGATTGCGATTGCGCTGGATGGCGATGGAGCCTTTGTCGAAGGGCTCATGACCGGCCGAGGGGAAGTTGATGTAGGGGGCGGAGAAGAAGGTGAAGTACGTGGCGCTGGGGTTCCAATCGGAACGGGCTGCTACTGCGCCAACGCCCGGGGCGAGATAGGAGAGCGGGAGCGTCGAGTAGTCGCTGGGTTCGGGCGCGGTGCTGTCCCAGAAGAGGAAGTCGAGCCATGCTTCCGTGGATCCAGCGTTCAGTGCGTTGAGCGCGGTTTTCACGTCGCGGGCGTAGCGATGCATCATTGGTGCGTTGGGATCGTTCCATAGCGTCAGGTAACCGGAGAAGAGGCGATAGATACCGGCATTGGTAGTGCCGGGCCAGATGCGTGTGTCGCCGGTGTTGTAGAGTTCGCCGCGGTCATCCATCATGTCTTTCGTCGGCCAGGTGAAGTGCATGAGGTAGAGCGCCTGATCGAGAGGGAAGGAGTAGGGCTGCGCGGCGTGGATGATGTCGATGCCTTTGGCGGTCTTCACGGCGAGTGCGGGAAGCGCCTGATTGCGCGAACCGAGAATGCCGTACTGAGTGAAGCCTTCGGTCCAGCCGCCACCGGTCATGTTGTCGGCGTAGTACGGAGCGACGCGCTGCAGGTGCTGATGGTTGTACCAATCGTTCCACCAGGTGTCGCCGATGGGATTGTCACCTTGTACCGCAAGCGCAGCGTAGCACTTCGCGGCGTAGTAGCCGGCGAAGTAGTTGCCCTGGGGATGATCGTATTCGAAGGAATCGTTTTCGAAAGCCTGGAACCATTTGCCGAGCGCGGACTGGAGTTGCGTCTTCTGCGTTGAAGTGAGGAGGCCATAGAACCAGTCGTAACCGATGCCCATGGCGACGCCGAAATTGCGGATGCCGTAGCCGTAGTCGCGGTTGTAGACGGGTTGGCCGTTGACGATTTCGTGCGCGGGATCGGACATGGCCATGAGGATGGCGACGCCTTTCGCGCCGTACTGAGCGGCGGCGGTGGGATCGGAAAGCAGCGTGGTTTGGTAGCAGAGGCCGAGGGGCATGAGAGCATCGATGTAGCCGCTGCCCTGATAGCCTTCGCCAACGCTGGGCTTGTTGGGATAGCCGTTTTCACCGGGGTAGTAGATCTGGCCGGTGCCGATGTAGGAGTTGCAGACGTTGCGAAGGGCTTGCCATTCGGCGGTGTTCTGCTGGGCGCGCGTGCGGAGCGTGGTGAGTGTGGGTGCATCGAGAATGATGCGTGGACGGCCAGTGGTGGTGACAGCGTTGATGGTGACAGCGGCAGTGGCGGACTTGGTGGAGTCCTGCACGCTGGTGGCTTTGACGGAGAAGGAGCCGGGTGTTGCGCCGGCCGTGTAGAGGCCCGTGGAGGTGATAGTGCCGCCTGTGGCCGACCAGGTGATGGCGGTGTTGGTTGCGCCTGATACGGTGGCAGTGAATTGCTGCGTGCCGCCGGTAAGGAGGCTGATGGTGTTTGGTGCGATGGTGACGCTCACGGTTGGTGTGGCAGTGTTCACGGTAACGAGAGCGATGGCCGATGCGGACCCTGCGCTGTTGGATGCGGTGAGCAGGTAAGCGGTGGTTGCTGTGGGCGAAACGCTGACGGAGCTTCCGGTGACTGCGCCGGGCGCGGGTGTGATGCTGAGCGATGTGGCGCCGGTGACGGACCAACTGAGCGTCGCGGACTGTCCCGCCTGGATGGTGGCGGGATTGGCGGTGAAGTTGGTGATGACGGGTGAAGCGGGGGGTGGCGTTGTGTTCAGGAAGCGGCCGAACTGATCGGCGCTTTCACCGTTGCCAACGGCTCCGATATTGATGGAAGCGCCATCCTGCGGATCGCCGGCGGCGAGGAGTGGACTGCCGGCGGCCGGTGTGTAGCGAGCGCGATAGGACGATAAAACATCGGAGATCTTTTTTGTTCTGGTCCAGATCTGGTCCGGAGCAAACGCAAATGGGATGGCGGTGGGCTGGGCGAAGCGGGGGTCGGATTGGGCGTTGAAGCCGCCTGCGTCATGGAGGCCGTAGCCGGCGGCGCCGGGAGACTTGCCAACGACGGCGAGACCGTAGTTCGTGCGGTTGGGCGCCTGTGGATTGTAGAAGGCGTTGTAGTCGGAATAGCGCAGACGTGCGGGTGGAGGATTGGTGGCCTCGCCCGGAGCGCCGGAGAGTGCGGGTCCACCGGCGAGACTGGCGAAGTTGAAGACGACGTTATTGCGGAAGCTGCCGATGTAGGAGCCCGAAGTGACAGCGACAGGAGTTCCGTAGAACGCCATGTAGGCGCCACCGCCATCGAGGACGTTATTCCGGAAGGTGATGTTATCGACGTTGTAGAGAAGGCTGAGGACGGAGTCAGGCGCGTAGAGCGTCTGGCTGACGGAATAGAGGAAGACGTTGTGATGGATGTTGGCGTTGCTGAGCGGTGATTGCACCGCGGCATGCGAGTTGCCACCCTGATCGACGAGGTTGTAACGGAACTCGCCGCCGATGCCGCGCACGGCCCAGGATGAGTTGCGAATGACGTTGTGTTCGACCAGGAAGCCGTCGCCGATGAGTTCGAAGTTCTGTCCTTGCGAGAAGCGGTGCGGGTAGTTGTGCTGGCTGTAGTTGCCACGCAGGACCATGTTCGTGGAACTGGTGATATTGAAGCCGCAGCGCACACCCATTAGGATGTTGCTGTCGGTGTCGGTGCTGCCTCCGATGAGCCAGTTGCGCGTGCGATCGAAGACGATAGTGGAGAGGCCGACATTGTTGCCCTGGAAGGAGTGTTGGGCCGTGGAATTGCCGGTGATGGAGATGACGGGAACCGTTTGAGTGGAGGTGTTGGCGGGTTGGGAGCCGACGGGGACAAGCGTGTTGGCCCGGAATTCGTTGCCGCGGATGGTGGCCTGGGATTGATCGTTGGTGGTGATGCTGACACGCCCGTAGGTGTCGAAGGTGTTGCCGGTGAGTTGGATGGTGCCGCTGCCGCCAGTAGTAACGTTGATGGCGGGGACGGAGGCGGAGCCGAGATTGCGGATGTCGCAGTTGGCGATGTTGAGCGAGCCTGTGAAGCCAGTGGCTGTGCGAATTTGAAAGCCGTTGCCTTGAATGGTGCAGGGGTTGGCTGGCGTGCCGGCGTAGGAGAGCATTTGCGTTCCGGAGAGCACGACGTCGGCGCTTAGGTTGTAAGTGGGTCCGGTGGTGATGCGGGGGTTATCGACATAGACGGTGACGGGAGCGCTGGTGACCAGCCCTTTGCTGGGCGAGGTGATTCGCGCGGTGATGCTGTAGGTGCCCGCGGCGAGGTTGGTTGCGGTGAGAGCGAAGTAGCCGTTCTGCGCACTGCTGCCGGTGTAGGCGCCGATAGATTGGCCGTTGAGGAGGAAGGTGACGGTGAGTGCATCGGGGTCGGCGGCTTCGGAATCGAAGGGATCGGCGAAGATGCGGATGGTAGCGGGCGCGGTGAAGCGCATTCCGGAGACGGGGGTCTGGATGACGACGTAAGCGCCATCGCTCTGGCGTGGGATGGATGGCGGAGGCGTGGTGGTGGATTGAATGCTGACGCTGGCGGTGGTTTTCTTCGTGGTGTCGGCATTTGCGGTTGCCGTGACGGAGTAGTTGCCGGTGGTGCTTCCTGCGGTGTAGAGGCCAGTGGTGCTGATGGTGCCTCCGGTGGCCGTCCAGGTGACCGCGGTGTTCGACGTGCCGGTGACGGAGGCCGTGAATTGCTGCGCTGCGTTGGGTAGGAGAGTGGCGGAGGTGGGGTTGATGTTGACGGAGATGGTGGGCGGAGCGGTGACGGTGATGGATGCGGTGGCGGATTTGGTGGGGTCGGCGACAGAGGTGGCTTTCACGTTGAACGTGCCGGTGGTTGTGGATGCTGTGTAGAGGCCGGTGCTGCCGATGGTGCCTCCGGTGGCGATCCAGGTGACCGCGGTGTTCGATGTTCCGGTGACGGATGCTGTGAATTGCTGCGTTGCGTTCGGTTGCAGCGAGGCGGAGGTGGGGTTGATGTTGACGGATACAAGAGGTGCTCCGGTGTTGAGGGTGAGGCTGAGTTTGGGGCGGCTCGCTTGTGTGCCGACGGTGCTGACGATGCGGATGATCTGGCCGGGGTTGTTATTGACGAGCATGATGCCCTGGTTTGCGGCGGGATTGTCGATCCAGGTTTGGACGGTGGCGGGATCGAGGGGGATGGTGATGGATTGCACTCCGATGGGACGAAGCGGCGGGACGGTGAAGCTCTTTCCGGCGACGGTGTCGAGGCCGGGGGAAGCGGCTCCGGGGGCGGCCCACAGCTGCGTGTCATTGCGATTGATCCAACCCATGCGGCTGGAGGCGGGATTCCAGGCGTTCTTGAGATAGAAACCGGTGATGCTGCCGGGGCCGGAGACCCAGGATTCGAAAGCGAGGGTGAGCGAGGCGGAGGATACGGCCGATCCGGGGGGAAGGTTGAGATTCTCGAATTTGAGGAGGTAACGAACGGTGTAGGAGTCCGTGCCGGTGGTGGTGTAGCAGGCGAGTTGCGATGTGCCCTTCCACTGCGTGCCGTTGCCGCCGTTGTACTGGGCGTATTGGGTGTTGATGGAGAAGTCCTTGGCTGAGGCGTAGCCGCCTACTCCATTTTGGAAAGTGGTGACGGTTTGGGCGTGCAATTGGGAGATCGATAGCAATAGAAAAAAGGCGCGTAATGATCGGGCCATGATAAAAATTCCTCCGTTAAAACGCATATCCAACAAAGAAGCTTCCTCATGGTAAGGAGCAACGAAAGTACTGTCAATGGCCTGTGAATCGGCCCTGGGGATTGATTCTGTCGCAGTCTTGTGTCGCGGTGGCAGACCCTTGCAACGGGTGTTTTTCGAACAGAATTAACTGTTATTTTGCCCTGTATTAAAGGGGACGGAATGCGTGTCGCATTGCGGCCAATGGAGGCGAGACGAGATAACGGGTGACACGCTCCGGCTGCGGCCGCGCACCTAGGAGTAAATTATTCCGGAGCACGGTATGGGGACCTCAGGCGAGGCTAAGAAACTTCGCTAATTCCACACTGCGATTGCGCTGATCTTGAGTGTGGGGAATCGATTGGAAGAGAGCGGAGCGAGGATGACAGAGGCGCGGGTTTACACGAGAGAGTTTCGGATGGAGGTGGTGCGGAGAATCCTGGCCGGAGAGAGCGTGCCACGGTTATCCCAGGAGCTTGGGATCCATCGCAAGTTGCTCTACCAGTGGCTGCGGCAGGTGAACGAAGGTGGCGAAGCGAATCTGCGGCCGCGGGGGAGACCGCGAAAAGGATCCGAGGCGGAGCAGGCAGAGAGCCGGCAGTTGGGGCGCACGATGGCCCGGCAACAACTGATGATCGACTTTCTGCTGCTGGTGTCGCGGGAGGTGCAAGGCGGCAACTACTCCGCGTGGCGCGAAGCGGTGTACCGGGCGATCGAGGCGACGCTCGCGGAGAAGCGCGGGCTAAGCGTGGAATTGATGTGCGAACTGATGGGGATTGCGCGGTGCAGCTACTACCGGCATTTGCGCAAGCGGGCGAACGGGAAGTGACGGAGGAAGATCAAGCTGGACCCAACGCGGCGAGCAGCGCAGCCTCAAGATCGGTACCGACAACAAGGTGGTTCACGAGTGACTGACGCACGGCTTCGAGAACGACGGGCACGCGTTCGGCACCACCGAAGCAAAAGAGCACAACGCCGGGCTGCGAGGGAGATGCGCGACCGGCACAGGCTCGCAATTGCGGCTGGGTGATACCCGTCCAACGGCTTTCGATATCCGCAACGAGCTTAGCGCCGGTACGCGATAGGCTCGGCTTCTTCAGAAAGACGCCGCCAATATCCCCGTAAATACTGTCCTTGAGGGTCTGCTGTTGATTTGAGGTGAGGCCAAGAAGCCTGTTCCCCTCACCGAACTGGGCGGGATGATCGGCGGTACCTGCCGACGTGATGACCATGTTCAACTCGTTGGCAAGGACATTGGACTGGTCGCGGCGAGAAAGAGAGGCCCTGGCAGCCGTCCTCGGGCCAAAGATACGGGAATAGTCAGGAACGAGATTGATCAGTTCGTTGATGGCCTTTAGTTTGGCTTCTTTGTGGGGCGGGGCGAAAGCTGGGATGAAAGCGGGAACAACACCCAACCAGAAGCGGTCTCCCTTGGTCTCGCCGCGGTTGATGATGGATGAGAGTTCGCCTACCAAGCGAGAGGAAGTACGATCCGTGTAAGCAGAGGCAAAGAACACAGGGTCGCCGCAAAGCGGCACGAAGGTAACGGGTAGAGTTCTGCCCAATGGGGGAATACCTCGAAGGGCTTGGCTGACGTGCCAAAGGGTGCTTCCCCAGGCGACGCCTACAGGGCCTTGCACGCGCAGGAGAAGGCGGCAAAGAACGGTAGCCGCTCCCGGGGCAAATGCGGCGAACTTCCGGTTAATGTCATCCGTATAGGGCACAAAGACTGGATGGACATGGAGAGTGTGTGGGTCCTTCCTCGGGACTTCCTGACGGAGGCGGCGCTCAAGGGGGTTGCCCTCGACCAAGCGCAGGATATGAGACTTCTGCTCCGCGGTGACAGCGTTCCAGTTAAAGGAGCGAGTAATGTAGACCTCAGGGTTGATAGCGGCAAACAGTCGGGAAACTGCAGACTGGCTTTTCAGTCCCAAGCGACTGGCGATAGCCTGCTGGGACAGACCCTGGGCGGTGAGATAGGCCACAGCGAGGGATAGAGAATGAGCCGACTCGGCTTTATCAACCTGTATTCGTTTTGCGCGAACCATACAAAGATACATAGCAGAAATTGGATATTTCATCCACAGTATCTGATTCGCCTATTTGGATCATTGATGCAAGTAAGGTGGGTAGACGATGCAAGAGATCTTTGCTAGTATCCGGGGCATGTCACGATATTCAGCGTTTCGGACCTACGCCCTCGTTCCGGCAGCGGCTGTACTGCTGAACTGGGGAGCGATTGGCGCGACCACACAAAACTTCGACGGGGGTGGTGCAAACTGCATTGCTCTCAACGCAAACTGGCTATCTAACACCACGCCAGCCACCATCACTGCGGGTGGGCCGACGGGGGCATTCCTGCGACTGGCGACCACACCGGCGGCGAATCTCAACACTTACACGTGCGACCGAACGGACACGGTTGCTGAACAGGTAGTGGCCGAATTCGACTTCCGGATCGTACCACCTGGAGGGGTGCGGTCAATGGCGGCCGATGGTCTGGGTTTTGCGTTTCTCAACACAACGGCATACGGCGCGACTGGCGGCGTGTTTCACAATGTTCCGGAGGAACCGTTGTTCACGAAGTCACTCGGCGTTGGGTTTCGTGTCTATCAGACCAACACCGTCTATATAACCTACGACAACGTGAGATTGGCGGCCGTGGACCTCACCGGGCGGCTGGATCTGGCCACGGGGCAATTCATTCACGCGAAAATTGTGATGCGATCGGGGGTGTTCTCTGACGTTACGGTGACCTTAACAGCTTCTGGGGCGAGTCCTATTGTGGCGGTGGACCGATTGGCTATACCGCAGTTCGCGTCATACGCAGGGCGTGTGTGGTTTGGGGCGCGCTCCGGCGGGCTTGCCGCGTTTCACGACATTGACAACATCAACGTGCAATACGCGCTGGCGACAGCCGTTGACACGCCGTTCGTTCAGTACCTCAGATCGCCCAATTCCCGGCTGATCTCCTACAGCCCGACCAACTTTAATCCGCAGCGGACAAGCGCGACTGGGCCGCTGTTGCAGACGCCGTCAGCGTTGTCGATCACACGGGACCTGGAAGCGCTGCGCCCTGCGTTCGACGGACTGATTCTGTACGGGACGCAGACCGACATTTTGGATAATGGACAACCATTGGTTGGGTGGATTTTGTCGGAGGCTCGGCGGCTCGGATTTGCGGCTATCGTGCTTGGGATTTGGGAGCCGAAGCGGACACAAGAGATCGATGCTGCAGCAGCTCTGGTGGTGCAGTATGGAAGCACAACGGCTTTCGCGCTCGCTGTGTGTGTTGGAAACGAGGGTATTCAGCGTAATGAATATGGAATTAGTGATCTCGATGCCGCGAGACAGAGGTTGGCAGGTCAGGTATCTGGAATTCCTATCCCCGTAGTCACCTCCGAGTCACTGGCTCGTTACACGGATTACCCGCAACTGAGGTCGTGGGGGGATTTTCTGTTTCCGATAATAGTTCCACATTGGAATGTGCCCGCCCTGGGCCCCACGGAGGCTGCGGCATGGGTCCGGCAGGCGGCGTCCACCCTTGCCAATCAATCGGGCATGACCGTGTTGACAAAGGAGCCGAGCTGGCCGTCTAGCGGGGCTGCGCAATACACACCGGAGACCCAGCGACAGTTTTTCTCTGCACTACTCGCGGGCCCCAAATTGGTTGAGTCGACCACATTTCCTGGCACATTTATCGGCTTCCACACGATACTGGAGGGCTTCGACCAATACTGGAAGAACGCGCCGGATTTCACTTCATGGGGGATACTCACTGCAGACAGAGTTCCCAAGCCTGCGTATTGGCTGCTGGTAAAACCGGCAGCGCTTACGGCGCCAAAGGCAGGGACAACGCTCAGCACGTCCAGCACGACGTTTCAATGGTCGGCTGGAACAGCGGCACTCGAGTATTTTCTCGACATCGGAACGAGCGCCGGTGCGAAGAATCTGTACAGCGCTTCACAAGGGACGTCTCTGTCGAACACGGTGACTTTGCCGTTGACCGGCAGTCCGATAAACGTGCGGCTATCGACGAGGATCGCGACAGGATGGACCTACGTTGACTACACGTTCCAAACCGTTTCTACCGGCGCATTCACGCCGATCCGTGTGAATGCGGGCGGAGAGCAATATGTGGATTCCTTAGGCCAATCATGGAGCGCCGATTCAGGATTCAGCGGTGGACAAACCTACGCCACAGGCAACGCAATCACTGGGACGACGGATTCGGCACTGTATCGGACGGAGCGGTGGAACAGCAGCACATTGCAGTACCAGTTCAATTGCTCTGCGGGCACCTACGATGTGACTTTAAAGTTCGCCGAAATCTGGTTCACCAGCCCAGGCCAGCGTGTGTTTCACATTGCCATCAATGGGAACATCCTACAGGCCAGCTTCGATCCACTGGCTGCAGCAGGAGGGGCATACAAAGCGGTCAACCGGACGTACCGGATCACGGTTCCGCCTGGTGGAGGAACGATCACGATTCAGCTGATTCCGGTCACCTCCAATCCCAAAATCAGCGCAGTGGAGATCATATCCGCTCCGCAAGCGGTCAGTGTGGTAGTGAATCCTCCCAGTGTCTCTTTGGGGCCGTCGCAAACTCAGGCGTTCTCGGCAACGGTGTCTGGCGCCGCCAATCAAGCCGTGACATGGTCTCTGGCTGCTGGAGGGCTGGGTACAATCACCACCAATGGCGTTTATCAAGCACCTGCTTCAATCAGCACCGCGCAATCAGTCACGGTGAGAGCGATGAGCCAGGCTGATGGGCTCACCATCGGCACAGCTACGGTGATGCTGGTTCCACCGGCGAGCACATTCACGCCGATCCGCGTGAATGCTGGCGGGGACCAGTATGTGGATGCCTCAGGCCGAACGTGGAGCACCGACACAGGATTCAGCGGTGGACAAACCTACGCCACAAACAGCGGCATCGCTGGGACGAACGATGCTGCCCTGTATCGGACGGAGCGCTGGAACAGCGGCACATTGCAGTATCAATTCAATTGTCCCGCGGGCACATACGATGTAACTTTGAAGTTCGCAGAGATCTGGTTCACCGGCCCTGGCCAGCGCGTTTTTCACATTGCCATCAACGGGAGCACCGTGCAAGCAAATTTCGATCCGCTGACAGCGGCAGGAGGGGCAAACCGTGCGGTCGACCGCACATACCGGGTCACGGTGCCGCCGGGTGGAGGAACGATCACGATTCAGCTGATCGCAGTCACATCAAATCCGAAGGTCAACGCCATCGAGATTGTTTCCGCCCCGCAAGCGATTAGCGTAGTGGTGAATCCACCCAGCGTCTCGTTAGGACCGTCCCAGTCTCAGACGTTTTCGGCAACCGTGTCAGGCACTGCCAATCAAGCCGTGACATGGTCTCTGGCAACGGGAGGGCTTGGCACAATCGCAACCAATGGCCTCTATCAGGCGCCTGCTTCAATCAGCATGACGCAAACCGTGACGGTCCGAGCGACGAGCCAAGCCGATGGGCTCACCGTTGGGACGGCTACCGTAACGCTGGTTCCACCGACAAGCACATTCACGCCGATCCGTGTGAATGCGGGCGGAGTGCAATATGTAGATTCCGGTGGCCGCACATGGAGCGCCGACACCGGCTTCAGCGGTGGACAATCATACGCTACAAGCAGCGCCATTAGCGGCACGAACGACGCGGCGCTCTATCGGACGGAACGCTGGAACAGCGGCATATTGCAGTATCAATTCAATTGCCCTCCGGGCACATACGATGTAACCTTGAGGTTCGCCGAGATCTGGTTCACCAACCCGGGCCAGCGTGTGTTCCACATTGCTATCAACGGCAGCACGGTACAAACCAGTTTCGATCCACTGGTCGCAGCAGGAGGAGCGAATCGAGCGGTCGATCGGACGTACCGCATCACGGTGGCGCCGGGCGGAGGAACGATCACGATTCAGCTGATTCCAGTTACCTCTAATCCTAAGATCAGCGCCATGGAGATCGTGTCGTTTTAAATTGGGGATGAGCCCTTAGACCATGTACATGCCGCCGTTGATCTCGATGGTTTGCCCGTAGATGTAGCGAGCGGCATCGGAGCAGAGGAAGAGGATGACGTCGGCCACTTCCTGATCGTCACCGAGCTTGCCAGCGGGGGTTTGCTTCACTACGGCATCCAGCATCTGGGAGGTACTGAAGACTTCGTGGAAGTGGTTATCCACGGTGCCGGGGCTGACGGCGTTGACGCGGATGCCTTTCGGTGCAAGCTCCTTTGCCATACCTTTGGTGATGCAAGCGACTGCGGCCTTCGAGGCTGCGTAGATGGCTGCACCGGGGCCACCACCGTTACGAGCAGCAATGGAACTGAGATTGACGATGACACCCGAGCCTCTGCGAATCATGCTGGGCGCGGCTTCCTGGGAGATGAACCAGGCGGAACGGAAGTTGAGGTCCATCACTTCATCGAACAACTCCTCGCTGAATTCGGTGAGGCCGGCGCGTTTGACGAGAGAACCGGCGTTGTTGATGAGGATGTCGATATCTGGTGCGATCTGATTCATCTGGTCGCGAAAGGACTGGATGCCGTCACGCGCGCCGAGATTGGCCTGGATGCTGGCGGTTTCCACACCCGCGGCGCGGATGGCGTCCATGGTGGCTTGCGCGCCTTCGGAATAGGAGTGATAGTGCACGATGACCTTGGCGCATCCGTTCTTGGCGAGTGTCACCGCGGTGGCTGCGCCGATGCCTCTGGACGCACCGGTCACCAGCGCGATCTTTCCGGACAGTTCAGGTAGCATGAGAAACCTTTCTATTTTCGAATGGGCTCCGGATCAGTGCTTCGCCGCCGCTTCAGGCAGGAAGTAGAAGACGATGCCGAGTATGACATACACCGCCAGCAATTGTATCCCTTCCAGCCAGTGCGATTCTCCATCGCCGCTGATTTGAGCGGTGATAGCGACGGCGAGGACGACGGCCACAATTTCGGCGGGGGTGAAGAGCAGGTCCATCGGCCGGGGGCCGATCCAATAGCTGACGAGAACGAGCAGCGGGGCGACGAAGAGAGCGATTTGCATGCTGCTGCCCATGGCGATGCCGAGGCTGAGATCCATGCGATTCTTCATGGCCATGAGGATGGCGGTGGAATGCTCGGCGGCGTTGCCCACGACGGCGACGACGATGACACCGACGAAGATGCTGGTCATGCCGAACTCGTGGGCGGCGTGCTCGACGGAGCCGACGAGGAGTTCACTCATCCAGGCGACGAAGACGGTGGAGAGCACCAGGATGCCGACGGATTTTCCGGTGCTCCAGTGTTCGTGCGCGTCCGTTTGTTCTTCCACGTCGGCGGGACTTTGGAACAGATTTTTGTGCGTGTGAAGAGAGAACAAGAGGCTGGCGGCGTAAGTGAGGATGAGGACGACGGCGATTTCGAGGCTGAGGTCGTCTTCCTTGTCGACGGCTCCGCCGAGGTAGTGGAATGCGGCGGGCATGATCATGGCAATGGCCGCGAGAGTCATCATGCTGGCCTGGGTGCGCGCGCCGGAGGCATTGAAGCGAAGCAGTTTGTGTTTGAGCCCTCCGGCGAAGCAGGCCGCGCCGAGCACAAGCAGCACGTTGCCGATGATGGAGCCGGTGAGCGATGCTTTCACCACTTCGTAGAGGCCCTTTTGCATGGCGATGAGGGCGATGATGAGTTCGGCGGCGTTGCCGAAGGTGGCATTGAGAAGGCCACCGACCGCTTCACTGGTGCGGGCGGCTAGGTGTTCGGTGGCGTGGCCGAGCCAGCCGGCAAGAGGGACAATCGCCAGGCAAGCGGTGACAAAGACCGCGGTATGGGCATCCTGGCGGGCGTAATGCAGGTATGCGCTCACCGGCACGAAGATCAGCAGCCAGTTGAGCGAGGGCTTCAACAATTCCTTCATGTGGATCGTTTTCTCGGCTTTCGTGTGGGGCGGACGGGCTTCGTGGCCACGGACCAGCGGCCCAGGGGATAGGTTTTATCGTAACCAGCGGTGCGGTTGTGAATGAGGACGGAGACAGTACCGCTTGCATCGCAGCGGTATTCTTCTTCGATCTGTTGCGAGGCGGCTTCAGGGTGCGCCGTCACGGTCTGGGCGGAGAGATTGTCGGCAGTGGCGAGGGCGGGGTCGAAGGGAAAGAGGATTTCGTCCCAAAGCGTGATGTCACCGGCGGGTTGGCCGTCATCGGCGAGGTGGCTGCATTCGAGATAACGGAAGTGGCCGATGTTGTGGGCGGGCGTGTATTGGCGGGTGATATTGAGAGGATCTTCCGCGGCCGCGGGCAGTGGCGTGCCTTTGGGGAAGAGGGGATCGAAGATGATGCGTGTACCGGAGTCGGCTTCACGCCAGACGCCGAAGTAGCGAGTGAACCGCTCCTGCAGGGTGTAGCCTGCAGTGGCGTCGGCTTGGATGGCGAGTCCAATGGCAGTGGCGGAACGCGTGTAGGCGGAGCGCTTCACGCGGCGGCCGAAATCCTCTTTGAGCAGACGCGAAACGAGCGGGAGTTCGCTGCCGCCCCCGGTGATGTAGAGCCATTCGACATCGGGGTTGCCGTGACGTTCCAGCAGGTCGTGGACGGCGCGGCGGGTCTCTTCGACGTAGGGTGTAGCGTGTTCGTAGAATTCAGTGGCGAGGATGGTGACGGGGCGAAGGTTGTCGTTAACGGCTTCGAGATCGATGACGATCTTGCGCGTGTTGGGGTGAAGCGCTTCTTTCTGGATGCGGCACTCTTCCAGGAGACGAAAGGCTTCAGCGGGAGTAAGAGAGTCGAGGGTGACCCCGGCAGCGGCGAGGGCCAGTTCGGCCAGAGCTTCATCGAAATCGTCGCCACCGAGCGTGGTGATGCCCTCACTGGCGAGGACGCGATGGGTGCGTTCGTCGTATTGCACGAGAGACGCATCGAAGGTGCCGCCACCAAGGTCATAAACGAGCAGCAACTGTTGGTCATCGAGAGCAGCTTTGTTGCGGTGGGCGAATTCGACGCTGGCGGCGGAGGGTTCGTTGGCAATGCCGAGGATGGAGAAGCCGGCACGGCGAAAGGCTTCGGCGGTGAGGAAGCGCTGATTGCTGTTGGCGTTGGCGGGGACGCCGAGCATGATCTCGAAGGGCTCGTCATTTTTCGGATGCGCGCTGGAGCCGTGGCGGAGCGCATTGGCGAGCGCGGAGGCGAGTTGGGTCACGAGATCGAGGATGGCGTAGCGTTCGGTTCCGATCTCGAGTTGGGTATTGGGGCCGGCATCTTCGAGAATGCGTTTGAGCGAACGGACGACGGTCCACTCGGGGTCGGCGGTGTGGGCGTAGGCATCCCATCCGAAGGCGCGCTGCTGCCCGGAGACGGCGACGAGTGGAGGGAACCACTCCTCCGAGCCTCCGTCGGGTGTGTCGAAAGACACGACGGGGTAGTTCCCGCGATCTACCGCGGCGACTACGATGCGTGTTGTACCAAAATCAATCCCCAACTTCATGGATATTTCTTCAGGATACCAGCCGGGGTATACTCCTCCCATGCCGTTGCTATTGAGGAGAGGGCTGCTGGTGGGGGCTCCGTTCGTCGCGCTGCGGCGACATCGACTGTTCGCGCAGTCCGCCACTGAGTATTCGTCGAAAGCGATTGCGCTGGTGAGGGAATCCGCTGTGCTGGACATGCTTGCGCCGTTCCAATTGAACACGGCGAAGTTCTATCAGTGGATGGACAATCCGGTGAGTTTCACGGCTGCGGATCTGGAGAGATACAAGGCGTCTGGACTCACGGTGATGCATATCGCGACAGGGGTGGGCACGGACCAGGCGGATGCGTATCAACAGGTGCTGCGATGGCTGGCCTTCTACAACGGGTTCGTGGCGCATCATGGACGAGATTTTCAGCGGATTGATTCAGTGGCGGCGATTCGCGAGGCGAAGCAGGCGGGGCGGATCGGGATCCTGCTGGGGATTCAGAATTCGGAGCATTTTCGCACGGCCGCGGATGTGCCGATGTTCTACAACCTGGGGCAACGGATTTCACAGCTCACTTACAATTCGCGCAACCGGATTGGCAATGGATCGACAGAGCGGCGCGATGAGGGGCTGAGCAACTTCGGCGTGGGGATAGTGGAGCGGATGAACGAAGTGGGGATGGCGGTGGATGTCTCGCATTGCGGGGAACGCACAACACTGGATGCCTTTGAGGTTTCGGGCAAGCCGGTGCTGATTACGCATTCCAATTGCAGAGCGCTGAGCGGGCATCCGCGATGCAAGACGGATGAAGCGATCCGGCGGATGGCGAAGTCGGGCGGAGTGATGGGCATCACAGCGGTGCGTATGTTCGTGCGCGCGACGGAGCCGACTACGGTAGAGCATGTGATTGATCATTTCGACCATGTGAAGAAGCTGGTGGGAGTGGAGCATCTGGGCGTGGGCAGCGATATTGATCTGGATGGATATGATGCGATGCCGGCCGATCAACGGGCACGGCTGCGGGCGTTCTATCGCAATCGCGCGGGGGCGGACACGTATGGGTTTCGGGAGAAGGATGATATCGAGGGGTTGAATCACCCGCGGCGGATGTACGATTTGACGGATGCGCTGCTGCGTCGCGGATACAGCGCGGAGGAAATACGCGGGATTCTGGGGGAGAACTTTCTGCGGGTGTTGCGAGTGATTTGGGGCCGGTGATTACTTGAGTTGGAGCAGGATGATGCCGTAGCCGACGCCTGCTTCGTCAGCGGCACGGGCGATCTGGAAGGCCATGAGCTTGCCATCGGTGGACACGACGGGATTCGATGCTTTCCAGCCCTGGTAATCGTTGAAGTGAGTGACGCGGACGAAGTCTTTGCCAGTGCCGTCCAGCTTGAGTTTCCAAATGTCGATTTCACGCGAGCCGTGCTGGCCGCCGAGAGTGTCTACCTGCTTCGACGATTCCACAAGCGTGTGTTTGCCATCTGGGAAGATGCCTTCCACTTCGTTGTAGATGATGTCGGATTGGGATTGGTCAGTGACTTTGCCGGTGTTGAGATCGATGGTGTAGACGCCGCCGAGGCCTTTGGGGCGATAGCAGGTGAAGGTCATCTTGCTGTCGTTGTCGAAGAAATCCTGTGCTTCCAGGCGGCAGGCTGAAGTTTTGCTTTCGTAGACGGTCTTCTTGTTGCGCAATTCCGGCTTGCCATTGTTGTAGGCGACTTCGGCGGTGACGAGGCGTGAGTATTGCGCAGGGAGTTCGGGGAACTGGGCGGAGGTTTCCGACCAGGCGAGCGTCTGGCTTCGTTTAGAGAGCGCTGCGCCTTCACTCATTTTCTGATCGAGCTTGACGGGCTTTGAGCCGGGCTGTTTGCTGAGGTACCAGAGTTGGTTATCACGGGCGCGGCTGGTGCGGATGTCAGTGAAGTGTTCGGGCCCGATGAGGATGTAGTTCCCATCGGCGAGATGCATGATGCGGAGAAAGGCGGCTCCGGGGACGCTGCAGGTGAGGCAACGGATGATGCGGGTTTTGAGATCGATGACGAAGGCGTCACCAAAACTTTTGGCCATGAAGGCGATGCGCTGGTTATCGGGGGAGAAGTCGGCACGTTCACCGAAGTGGGTGAGGATTTGCATTTGCTTCGGCAGGTGATCGAGGGGACTGCCGGTGTTTCGCTGGAGAGCGAGCAGCAGAAGGATGGGAATCCACATACGTTAAGATGAATCTTTCCGACATGAGTACAACACCTTTTTCACTACAGGGCAAGACCGCGTTGATCAATGGCGCAAGCCGGGGGATTGGATTGGCGATCGCGCGGGGGATGGCGGCAGCGGGGGCGAAGACGATTCTCGCTTCGCGCAGTCTGGAACAACTGGAAGCCAATGCGGCGGAGCTTCGCGCGCAGGGATTTCAGGCCGAGGCGCTGCAACTGGATATGGCGGACAAGGCCAGCATTGACGCTGCGGCGGCCGCGGTGGGAGATGTGGACATTCTGGTGAACGTAGCAGGGACAAATATCCGCAAGAGCTTCACGCAGTACACCGAGCAGGAGTACGAGCACCTGCTGCAGACGAATCTGCATGGCATTGTGAAGCTGACGCAATTGGTGGGCGGGAAGATGGTGGCGCGCGGCAAGGGCGGAAAGATCGTGCACATCGGGAGCCTGATGTCGTTGCTGGGCTTGCCGTATCTGACGGTGTACGCCATCACGAAGAGCGCACTGGCGGGGTTCACACGTACCCTGGCGGCGGAGTGGGGACGTCACAATATCCAGGTGAATTGCATTGCGCCGGGGTTCATCATCACGGATCTCAATCGCAAGATGTGGGAACAGGACCATATGAAGAAATGGCTGCAGGGTTGCCAGGCGAATCCGCGCACGGGGACTCCGGAAGATATCGGGAATGTGGCCGTGTTTTTGAGCAGCCCGGCGGCGGATTACATTACGGGCCAGGTGATCGCGGTGGATGGCGGGTATACCACGACGGCTGTTTGGCCGTTTGAAGGATAGGTATGCGTTTTTTCTTCGGAGCAATGGTTGCGTTGGCGCTGTTGGCGCAGCAGCCATCTCCGGAGAAAGAGAAGGAAGCGCCGGACTTCGGATTTTTTTGTCCGATGGATAAAGACATCCGTTCGAAGGGGCCGGGGAAGTGCGGCAAGTGCGGGATGAAGTTGATTCCGGAGATTTCCGATCCGGTGGAGTATCCGGTGAATCTGCGGTTGACGCCGCGGGTGGTGAAGCCGGGCGTTCCGGTGGACATGGAGTTCCGGATTGAGGATCCGGCGAATGGCAAGACAGTGGAGAAGTTTGAGATTGTCCACGAGAAGCTGTTTCACCTGTTTCTGGTGAGCGAGGATTTGTCGTTCTTCGCGCACGAACATCCGGAGTATGGCGCGGGCGGGCTGTTCCGTTTTCGTACGGCGCTGCCGAAGCCGGGGGCTTATCGGGTGGTGACGGATTTCTTTCCGGTGGGCGGGACGCCGCAGATGAATGCGAGCACGATGTTCGTGGCGGGAAAGGCGGAGAAGGCTCGGCCGTTGACGGTGGATGTGGGTCCGCAGAAGGGCGAGAATGTGGAGGCCTCGCTGGTGACGGAACCGGCGCAGCCTTTGGCCGGCTTTAAGACATTGATGTTTTTTACTTTGCGTGGGTTGGATGGGGAGTTGGGGTTAGAGCAGTATCTGGGGGCGTGGGGGCACATGCTGGCGGCGAGTGGGGATCTGATTGATTTGGTACATACGCATCCGTTTATCGCCGATGGCGGGCCGAAGGTGCAGTTCAATATGATCTTTCCGCGCGAGGGTGTGTACCGGGTGTGGGTGCAGTTTCAGAACAAGGGGAAGGTGAATACCGTCGCGTTCAATGTGCAGGTGAAGGCTCTGCGTTAGCTTAGAGCGCCTGTTCGAGAATCTCTACGAGTTCGGCGTGAGTGAGCGCGATGGGGTTGGCTTTCATGCTGCTGGCTTGAGCGGCTTTTTCGGCGATTTCGCTGAGGTGTGTGCTGTCGATGCCGTAGGTGCGGAGTGGGGGAATGTTCAGTTGGCGGGCGGTCTCTTCGATCCATGCGATGCCTCCGGTGAGTTGGAGGATGGTTTCGTAGCGTGCGTTTAGCGGGCTGGTGGGTTGGCGGGATGCGAGAGCGCGGATATTGGCTCGGATGACGGGCGGGAGTAGGATGGCGCAGACGGCTCCGTGCGGCGCCGTGTACATGCCGCCGATGGGGGCGGCGAATCCGTGAACTGCGCCGAGTCCGGCGTTGGCGAGCGCCATGCCGCTGTAGAGGCTGGCTAGCGACATTGCTGCACGGGCTTCGGCGTTGTGTGGATTGCTGTAGGCTTCGCGGAGTTGCGCGGTAGCTTTCGCGATGCCATCGACCGCGAGCATGTCGGTGAAGGCGTTGGCACGGATGGAGACGTAGGGTTCGATCAATTGGGTGAGGGCGTCGAGGCCGGTGCTGGCGGTGATGTGCGGGGGGAGATCGAGGGTGAGATCGGGATCGATGATGGCGATGCGCGGAAGCATGGAGGCGCTGCGGAGGCTCGCTTTGACGCGGTGCTGGGGCGAGGCGAGGACGGCGTTGCGTGTGGCTTCGGAGCCTGTGCCGGCGGTGGTTGGCACGGCGATGAACGGCTTTGATGGGTTGGTGAGCGGAGCGCCGCGGCCGACGACTTCGAGGTAGTCGAGAGGTTCGCCGGAATTGGCGAGGAGCACGGCGATGGCTTTGCCTGCATCAATGGCGCTGCCTCCGCCGATGGCGATGACAACGTCGCAGGCTTCGGCGCGAGCTTGTTGCACGCCGGTGCGGATTTCATCGACGGTGGGTTCGCCTGGGATGGAGAGGAACGCTGCGTCGAGGGATTGGGTGTGCGGGCGAATGCGATCGGGATTGCGGCCTGTGACGATGAGGGCGCGGCGGCCGAGGGATTTCGCGGCGGGGACGAGGTCTTTGATCGTGCCGGAGCCGAAGAGGATGCGTTGGGCCGTGGCGAATTCGAAGCGCACTTACCAGGCCTCGTCGGTGGGGCAGATGTTGGTGTATTTGACGCTGGTGCGGGGGCTGGCCATCATGTCCGCGACGGCGTCGCGCCAGCGCTTGTAGTGATCGGTTTCCTTGTGGGCGGCGGTGGCTTCGACCGAGCGGTAGACTTCGGTGAGCAGGAAGCGTGTGGGGTCGTCCTGTTGCTGGAGGACGTCGAAGCGGGCGATGCCGGGCTCCTGGACGCTGTGAGTCGCGTTGTCGATGGTGGCGGCGCGGAAGGCGTCGATGGAATCGGGTTTGACGTGGACGTGGACTTGAACGATCAGCATCAGAATTAGTCTAACTATAATGTGGGGATGACAGGCGAAACTCACGAGTCGGATACACCGGTGCACAACTGTGTCGTGGGCCAGTTAGTGGCCAGGCTGCAGGTGGCGTTGGCACAAGGGCGGCAGGGGCATGTCTTGCCGTTTACAGAGTTTGCTTTAGGGGCGGGACGGCTGCGCCCCGATGTGGCCGTATTGTTGGGCGATGTTGCGGTTCATCGAGTACCGGCATTGGCGGTGGAAGTCATCGCGGACGACCTAGCCATTCCTCTGGAGCGCAAGACTCGGATTTACTTGGAACAAGGCGTGGAGGAAGTGTGGTGCGTCTACCCCGAACTGGCATGTATGGTCGTTTATCAGACGGATTCGATTCGGCACCTGAAGGCCAATGACACGCTCACTTCGCCACTGCTGCCGGGTTGGTCTGTAGAAGTGCGGGATCTGTTCCCGGCTCAGTAATCGCGGAAGGGACCACGGGGTTCGGAGGCGTCCATTTCTTTGCGCCAGGCTTCCCACTTGGCTTTCATCTTTGCGGAGATTTCAGGCTTTTCTTTTGACAGATCGTGCTTTTCACCGAGGTCGGTGGAGAGATCGAATAAGCCACCGCCGTCTTCGGAGTCGATCCATTTCCAGTTGCCGGAGCGGGCGGCTTTGTCGCCTTGGCGCTGCCAGCAGAAGTCGGTGCGTTGCGATTTCGCTTTGCCTTCGAGGACGGGGAGGAGATTGAAGCCATCAAGTTTGACGCCGCGTGGGGCGGGTGCGCCGGTCACCGCGAGGAACGTAGGGAAGTATTCGAGGGAACTGACGAAGTCGTTGTTGACCTTGCCTGGTGCTATGCGGCCGGGCCAGCGGGCGATCATCGGGACACGGATGCCTCCTTCGTACATCTGCGCCTTCTTGCCGCGCAGCGGACCGTTGTAGGCCGCGCCGGTGCCTCCGTTATCGCTGGAGAAGATGACAAGCGTGTTTTCGTCCTGACCCATGGCTTTGAGTTCGGCCATGATGGCGCCGATGGCGTCGTCGAGATGCGTGGTCCAGGCCGCGGTTTGCGCGATGCCTTTGGGGAGATGCTTGTACATCTCCATGTATTTCGCCTCTTCCTGCGGATCGTCTTTGCGGAAGGTGGACGCTCCGTGGGGGGCGTTGAAGGGAAGGTACAGAAAAAACGGACGGGTGCGATTTTGTTTTAAGAAGCCGAGGGCTTCGCGGAGGAAGAGAGCGGTGGCGTGGCCTTGCTCTTTGATCCGCTCGTTGCCGCGGAACATGGAGGCGACGCCGTAACGCTCGTGAGTGTAGTAGTCGATGCCAGTGTTGGCAAAGCCGTAGTAGAAATCGAAGCCGCGCTGGAGAGGGAGGAAGCGTTTGGCGCGGCCGCCGTCCCATTTGCCGATGACTCCGGTGGTGTAGCCGGCTTGCTTGAGGGCCTGGCCGATAGTGACTTCGCGCGTGTCCATGCCGATGGTCATTTCCGGAGAGACGGCGTAGGTCTCTTCGGTGTACTGATATTTCCAGTTGACCTCGTTGTTGCGGATCATGTCGTAGAGGCCGTTGCGCTGAGGGTAGCGACCGGTGAGGATAGAGGATCGGGAGGGAGTGCAGGCTGGCCAGGAGACCACGAAATCGGTGAAGCGCATGCCTTCGGCGGCAAGGCGATCGATGTTGGGCGTCTTGATCTGCTGGTTGCCGTAACAGCCGATGCCCGCATAACCGAGGTCATCAGCCACGATGAGCACGATGTTCGGTTTGCGGGCTTGGGCGGCAATCGGTGGTGCGAAGGATGCGGCCAGCGCGGTGCGAAGCCAGTCGCGACGGGTCATGCAGGCAATGTTACATCAACGAGCCAGCAGGACGGACACACGGGCATTCGGAGTGCGTGCTTTCGCTACGATGCGGACGTGATCGACGTGGCGGCCGTCTTTGAAGTCGAGCAGCGAGTAGGTGCCGGGCTCCATGGGGCCTTCGTTGAAGTCGACGACCTGGGCTTGGCCACCACGGAAGTGAACCTCGGCGAAGTCGATCTGCATGCGGCCTTCGATGCGCAGGAACAATTTGTCGCCACTTTGGTTTACGGCCAACGTGGTGTCGACCCAGTCTTCACGGCGATGGATGGTTTCGGAATCTTCGACGACGATGCGCTCACGCGGTGGCAGTGCGACGACGGTGCGGGTCCAGACGACCGGGGCCGCCCAGACAACGCGGGCCGGGACAACGATGGCGGGACGCAGCGGGCGAACCACCACGGTGCGCGCGGGACGGCGGATGGGGTGACCTGCCCCAAGTCTCAAGTTGACTCTAACGTCTGCCCAGGTGGCCGTAGCCATAGCCAGGAGTAATGTTGCTGTTGTGATTGATTTCATTGTTTTTTCTCCTCCTGTGTTGTCAAACACGTGGTTTTCGGAAATGTTTCTACCGGCGCTAAAATGATACGACCATGCGTTGGGTACTAATGCTTGCTTCCTGTTCGCTGGCCTGGGCCCAGGATCCGGTGGTATCTCGTGCCCTTGACTACTTATCGCGCGAGGTGCCGGCGTGGAAGAAAAAGAATGGATGTTTTTCGTGCCACAACAACGGGGACGCGGCACGGGCTCTGATGTTGGGCGGGCGGCGGGAGGCGCTGACCGAGACTTTGGCGTGGCTGGAGAAGCCGGAAGGGTGGGACCACCAGCAGGCGGATGCGGAGTTTCGGGATAAGGATCTGGCGCGAGTACAGTTCGCGTTTGCGTTGACTGAGGCGGTGGAACGGGGATTTGCGCCGCGCGGACGGGCGCTGACGGATGCGGCGGCGATGCTGGCGAAGATGCAGGCAGCCGACGGCGGGTGGGCCGTAGATAAGGATGCGAACGTGGGTTCGCCGGCGACGTACGGCTCGGCATTGGCGACGTATGCGGCGATTCGAGTGCTGAAGGCGGCGGGCGGGCATGAGGAGCGGGTACGACAGGCAGAGGCTTGGCTGGCGGGTTTGAAGGCTTCTTCGACTCCGGACCTGGCAGCGAAGGTGCTGGCGTTGCGGCGCGCGGAGGATGTGGCGAAGTTGCAGGCGATGCAGAATCCGGACGGGGGATGGGGTCCGTATCGGGCGAGTCCATCGGAGGTGTTCGATACCGCGCTTGCGATGCTTGCGTTGCCAGGGGTGGAACGCGGCAAGGCATGGCTGGTGAAGAATCAGTTGCCGGATGGAGGATGGGAAGGCACGACGCGGCCGAGTGGGAACATCAGCTACGCACAACATATATCCACCACGGGGTGGGCTACTTTGGCGCTGCTGCAGACGGGACGATGAAGGGGATCGACTTGGTTTTCGTAGTAAGACGCATTTCGACGCGCTCGAAGGAATCGACGTCGAAGGGGCGGTCAATGCGGTTGCCGGCGAGGTCTTCGAGGATGGTGCCGACGATCAATTGATACTTGCCCGGGGACCAGGGTGCGGACGGAGTGAACACCCAGCGGGTCTCTTCGTTCTCGAGGCGGATGTCGCCGTCGACGCGCTCGCCTTGGGGGTCGATGATCCAGACGAGGCGAAGGAGCAGTGCGGAGTCCATGGGTTCGGGGATATCGACGGTAAGGGATGCGCCGGGTTGGAGACGCCAGTTATTGAGCGTGGGCGGAGTACGGTCGGCGGGACTGACAGTGAAGGTTTTGACGAAGGCCTGGGTAAGCGGCGTGCCGGTTGCATCGGGCCATTCGCGATCGATGACGATCTTGTACTGGCGGCCTTCGACGAGCGCGGGGCCGACTTCGTTGTGAGGAACAAGTCCGCGCTTGATGCGGCCAGGATCGAATAAGACTGTGAGACGGCGGGCTTCGCGATCCCAGAGTTCCTCTTCGATTTCGAGGAACGGGAGGGAGACTTCTTTACCGGCGTCGTCGATCAAATGGATGCGGCGCCAGGCTTCGCCGCGGCTCATGGGCGCGGAGAAATGCAAGTAGAGCTTAAGCTGATTGGCGGGCAGCGTGGAGGAAGTGGGGTAGATTTGTTCGAGGCTGGTGGAAGGTGTGCGGATAATTTTTGGGATGGTGTGGGTGTTGGTGGATGCACCCCAGCGAGCTTCGTAGGTGAGTCCATCCTGAAGCGGGAAGCGCGGGCGGAAGCGGACGGTATCGCCGGAGACTTCGTATGTGCCGGGGATGGCGATGTCTTTGCCGGCGACGGAGACACGAAACTGGGATGCCAGATCGCGCACGGAGGCGCCATCCGGGACGCCGTGTATTTCCACGGCATCCCGTTGCCAGTTGAACGTAACTGCGGCCAGCGCGAACGCCAGCATCCATTGAAGCGCGGGCACGGCTTAGGGCAGAGCGAGGTGCTTCAGGTCGAGGGAACCGCCTTCGCCGCGGATGAGCATCATGGCGCGGGCGTCGTCGACTTTATCGAGGTGCTCGACGCCTTTGAGGGCAGCGATGGTTTCGTAGGGGACGCCGGTGACGTCGGTCTGCTTGGTGATGGGGTTGTAGGAATCGATCTTTTCGGTGGAGAGCTTCATCACGCCACGGGAGGAGTTATTGAGGAGGATGAAGTCGGTCTTGCCTTTTTTGTAGACGATCATGTCGAGCGGGCGATTACGGTTGCCGAGTTCGGCGATGGTGGTACCCATGACCTTTTTGCCGGGGCTGAGGTCGGAGATGGGGAACTTCACCAGAGGCGTGCAGGTGTAGGCGGCGAGAATGTGCGGCTTGCCGTTGATGTGGTACGCGACGAAGGTGCGAACGGGCGCGTTGGTTTCAAAGCGTCCATGAGCGCCGTGGAAGATTTCGACGCTGGTGCCGCGATCGGCTCCGGTGAAGGGGAACGGAATGACGCGGAGGTTGGAGGCGAATTCTTCATTGGAGAGGCCGGCAACGACGACCTTGCCTTCGACGAAGGCGACGTCTGTGATGGCTTCGGAGCGAAGGCTTGCGCCACGGCGATCCTTGGCATCGGCGGCGGGCGCGTTGGGAAGGGCCACCTTGGCATGCTTCACAGCATCGAGCGAGAGTTCGTCGATCTTGCCTTTGGCGTCGACGCGCACGATGACGGCGGCGGCATCGGGACCTTTGCCGCGAGAGACGGAGAGATAGGCGCGCTTGGAGATGGGATTGACCGCCATGTCATTGATGAGGATCTGGTCGGCGGAGGTGCCGAGGAAGGCGGCGATCTTTTCGTTGACTCCGGCGACTTCGGCGGCCGGGGCGTTGGAGGCTTTGTTGTCGTTGGTGTCGATGGCGTAGACCGCGGCGGCCGCGGGGTCAGCGACGATGAGGATGCCGTCGGGGGCGAAGGCGAGGGGACCGGCCGATTTCAGTTCGGCTTTGCCGGCTTTGAGCGAGGCATTGAAATTGGCTGCGGCGGCAGGCGCGACGATGAGCGCTAGCGAACCGAGACCGGCGAGAACGCGTTGGGTGATGGATTTCACTTGTAGCTCCCAGAAATTGAGGTGTCTGAATAGACGAATCGATTGAGACTACTGTTGCACCCTGGGGGGAGGGAGTCAAGTGGGGGAGACGCAGAGGACATCGTTTGAGAGAATGATCTTGCAGAGGGCGATTGATCCCGGGGAAGCGTACTGACGCTGTATGTAGGGAAGGAATCGAACCATGCATTCAGAAAACGGGCGCTGCAGACGGCGGCTGGCCGCACTGCTGGCCGCGATGTTACTCGCGGTTCCGAGGGAAGCGGTTGCGGCGGATGCCGACGCAAGGACCCTGGATGGAAAGGTGCTGTTCGGCTACCAGGGTTGGTTCAATTGCGCGGGCGATGGCGCGCCGGAGAACAACTGGAGGTCCTGGGCACGCGGGATTCCCGCCGCCGATACGCTCACCATTGACATGTATCCCGACCTGAAGGAGTTTTCCAAGGCGGACCTCTGCGCGGTGCCGGGGTTGACGATTGGCGGCCAGCAAGCGTACCTCTATTCCGCATGGAACCCGAAGATCGTCAGCGCGCATTTCCGGTGGATGAAGGAGTACGGCCTGGACGGCGTGCTGGTGCAGCGGTTTGTGACTGCGATGGGGCGGCGGCGATCCTCGGGCGATGTTCTGCTCAAGAACATCATGGCGGCGGCGCGGGAGTATGGCCGCGTGTTCGCCATCGAGTATGACGTGACCGGCTCACCTTCGGATCAATATTTGAAGGCAATGCAGGAGGACTGGAAGTACCTGGTTGAGGAATTGAAGGTGACCGCGCACCCGATGTATTTGCATCATGGCGGCAAGCCGGTGGTTTCGGTGTGGGGCCAGGGGTTGGAAGATCCACGGCATCCGCCTCGGGAGCCGGAGGCGGCAAAGCAAGTGGTGAAGTGGTTTCAATCGGGTGCACCGGAGAAGCTGCGTGTGACCTACATGGGCGGCACGCCGGCGAGATGGCGAACGCTAAGCAAGGACGCGCAGAAGGATCCCGGGTGGACCGAGGCCTACGCGCAGATGGACGTGATCCAACCGTGGACGGTTGGCCGGTATCGCGATCTGGCCTCAGTGGATGAGTGGCGGAAAGAGGTGTTGGAGCCAGACATTGCCCGCGTCGCGGAGAACGGGAAGATGTACATGCCGGTGGTCTTTCCGGGGTTTTCGTGGGCGAATCTGAAGAAGGGCGATACGCCGAATAAGATCCCCCGGTTGGGAGGGCAGTTTCTGTGGCGGCAAGCCTACAACGCGCGCGTAGCGGGCGCGCGGATGCTGAAGATCGCGATGTACGACGAGGTGAATGAAGGAACGGCGATGTTCAAACTTGCGGCGAAGCGCGGCGATGCTCCGGAGCAAGGGTTCTGGTTGACGCTGGATGCGGATGGGCTGGATCTGCCGAGCGACTGGTATCTGCGGCTGGCAAGAGAAATTACGCGGATGTTTCATGGAGAGACGCGGCCATCGGAGAAGATGCCACGATGAAAGAGAGGAGATCACGGATGCGACGTGGGACGTTCGTGGGCGCGGTATTCGCGGGACTTGGCATCGACGGGCTGAGCGCGCAGCCTCCAAAACCGAAGATTGGGGCGGCGGCGAAGCGGCCGTTCGGAAAGACCGGAGTAAACCTGACTGTGGTGGGGCAAGGTGGCGCGCGGCTGGCGCTGCTGCGGACGAAGGAAGCGGCAAGGCTCCATGTGCGTCACGCCTACGAATTGGGTTTGAACTACTTCGACTGCGCCCATAGCTATTGGGAAGGGCATTCGGAGGAGGTGTACGGCGACGTGCTGCACGACGTGCGCAAGCAGGTGTTTCTGGCCACGAAGTCGGGAAAGCGCACGCGGCGGGAGGCGGAAGCGGAGTTGCATCTTTCGCTGAAGGCGCTGCAAACGGACTACATCGATCTGTGGCAGATGCACGGGATCGACAATCAACAGGACGTGGATCGCATTTTCGGCGCGGGCGGTGCGATGGAGGCGTTTGAGGCCGCGCGGCAAGCGGGCAAATGCCGTTTCATCGGCTTCACGGGGCATCGGGATCCGAACGCGCATGTTTCGATGCTGAAGGCTTACGGCAAATGGGATTCGATTCTGATGCCGCTGCACGCCGCCGACCCGGCGTATCTAAGTTTCGAGAAGACGACGCTGCCTCAGGCCGTGGAGCGTGGGATCGGGATCCAGGCGATGAAGGTGTTTGGCAATGCCTTTCTGCTGCGTGTGCTGAACGCGGAAGAGTGCCTGCGGTATGCGCTGAGCCTGCCGGTGTCCTGCGCCACCGTGGGGTGTTCGACGCGAGGGCAATTGGAGGACGATGTTCGCATCGCGGAAAATTTCAAGCCTTACACGGCGGATGAGATGGCTCAATTGCGGGAGCGGGCGATCACGGCCGGGCCGGGTGGGTTGCACGGGCCTGCGCTGGAATACTGGAAGATCGGAGGAGTTTGGAAATAGGCCGGTTGGCTCCTTTGCGAGGCGCTGACCTAGCCTTTGATTTCGGCGAAGGCCTCTTCGATTTCCTTTTTGGCTGCGGGAGAAATGGTGGTGAGCGGGAGACGCGGAGGTCCGCCGTAGTAGCCGTTGAGGTCCATGGCGTACTTCAACCCGGGGACTCCGTATTTCACGGTGACGAGTTGCGCGGCGCGGGCGATGCGGTTCTGCCAATCCTTGGCGGCTTCCTGCTCACGCGTGCGGTGCGCTTCCCAAATGGTGATGCAGGCGTAGGGAGCGGCGTTGGCGAAGGCGAGCACGGCGCCGGTTGCTCCGACAACGAACGAGGGCCAAAGAGTGGGCGCGGAGCCGACCAGCACCTGGAAGCCGGGCTTCACAACGCGGATGAGTTGCATCACCTTCTCCAGGTTGCCGGAACTCTCCTTGATGGCGATGATGTTGGGGTGCTCGCTGAGAGCGGCGACGGCATCCGGCGAGATGTCGACGCCAGTGGTCTGCGGCCAGTTGTAGATCATCAGCGGGATCTTCGCCTGATCGGCGACAGAGCGGAAGTAGAGCATCTGGGCATCGTCGCGGTTGAGGAGATTTTTGTAGTAGTGCGGGGTGCGGACCATAGCCGCTTTGTAGCCCATTTCCGCGGCGCGATTGGTGAGCCAGACGGTTTCGCGAACACTTTCCACGCCCGTGCCGGCAAGCAGCAGCTTTTCGGGCGCGGCGGCTTGCGCGACCCATTCCCAAAGGAGGAACTTCTCGTCAGGCGTGAGCATGACGCTTTCCCCGGTGGAGCCGCAAACGACATATCCGGCAAGATTTGTTTTATTCCACTTTTCGACGTTGTGGAAAACTTTCGCTTTGTAGAGCGATCCATCGTATTGGAAGGGGGTGGTGATGGGAGGGAAGATACCTTGCAGTTTCATCGTGAACACCTAAGCGAAAAGGGGCCAGGCATCGCGTGCCTGAGCCCCTCGTTCGCTACAAACAGATTGTATTCGCGCGGATTAGACAACCTTCGCGAAGATGATAACCAGCACGTACAGGGCGAGGGATTCGATCAGCACGAGGCCGAGAATCAACGCACCGCGAATTGCGCCCGCAGCCGCGGGGTTACGAGCCATACCTTCGGCAGCGCCGGCAATTGCCTTGCCCTGGCCGAGGGCGCAGAGGCCGGAAGCGATTGCCATGGAGAAGCCGGAGGTGATGGCGACCCAGTTGGTGCCGTCAGCGGCGTAGATGGGCGAGGCGATCAACAGCAGCGCCAGCGCCATGAACATGGTTCTGAAATTCATTGGTTGCTCCTATATAAACACCGCACAGGAGGTGGTTCTATCCCTCGGCTGGGGCCGGGGTAGCTCACACTGCACGGCCATAATGCCGTTCGAAGTGGTTTAGTGTTCCTCGTGGGCCACGGCGCCGCCGACGTACAACATCGTCATCAGCATGAACACGTAGGCTTGGAGGAACGATACGAAGACGTGCAGTCCCATGAAGACCGCGGGCATAACGAAATAAGTAAGACCGAGGAAGAGCAGCGTCACCTGTTCGCCGGCGTACATGTTGGCGTAAAGACGAATGGTGAGCGAGAGGGGACGCGCCATTGTAGAAATGACTTCGATGGGAAACATCAGCGGGGACATCCACCAGACGGGCCCGGCGAAGTGCGCGATGTAGCGGCCGACGCCCTGGGCTTTGATGCCCATAAAATTGAAGTAGAGGAATGAGGCGATGGCCAAGCCGCAGGGGACGTAAGGGAACATCGTAGGCGATTCGAGGCCGGGGATGATGCCGATGAGGTTGCTGAAGAGTACGAAGATGAAGATGGAGCCGAAGAAAGCCACGTAGTGGTGGGCGTGATGCACGTTCGATTCGGCTTCGCCGCGGATGAAGCCGTAGATGGCTTCCATGATGTGCTGCATCTTGCCCGGATTTTCCATCGACAGGCGGGGCTTCAGCATGGCGAAAACGATCATGATCACCAAGGCAACCAGTATCTGCATGGTGATCCAATTGGTCCAGGGACGATCGGCGTTATGGGCGTGCTGGCCCACTGCCGCAAGAATCGCATTACCGACGCCTGCCAGGTTGTCATTGAACAGGCGCGTGATTAGAATCTCATGTTCCATGAATGAACTCGTAGAGGATTTCGAGCACTGTGGCGACGGCGGCGATCAGGAGACCGCACAATGCAGCCAGGATGTTGAGCCCGAAACTGTTAATAATAGCATAGACAACCGCCGCAATCAGCAGGTAGCGGACTCCCAATAAAACACTCTTCCAGGTTTTTGGTTTGGCTTCGCCACCTGGGCCGATAGCCATGACGAATCTGTGGGTCCAATGGAAGCTGGCGATGGAGATGAGTGCGCCGAGCAGGAAGCCGGTTCCCCAGGGGATGCCCTTCCAGAAGGCGAAGGCGACACTGCCGGCGAAGGCCAGCACGGCCATGATCCGCTTCATGCGGACGATGGCTGCGTCGAGTTGGAAGGTATCACCGAACATTGTTGTCTTTGTTGAGTTCGCGCAGGAGTTGGGTGATGCCTGCCGCGATGCCGAGCAGGAGGAAGACCAGATAAAGATAGGTGGTGCCGAACTTCTTGTCGAGCCAGTAGCCGAAGGCATAGCCGACAAAGGTGGAGACAGGCAGCGCCATGGCCAGTGGCAGGTAGCGTCCCAGCAATTTTACGAGCGTACGGTCCTGGGGATTCATGTGGAGGCCCGTTTGCGCTCCAGTACGGCGTGCACCTGCTCACCGGCTTCCTTCACCAGGAACCCCATTTTCGGGTGCGAAGGAGTGATGTCAGTGGGTATGCCGTAGTCATCGAGCATTTCACTACAGGTGGGTCCGATGGAGGCGATGGCCGTGCCATGGCGCAGCGCATCGAGGGCTTCGGATTCCACACCTTCCTCCGCCGCCATTTTCAGCAGATGTGGCACTTGCATGGCTGTGGTGAAGAGGGCGATGTCAAAATCGCCGCGGCTCAGCCGGCGGGCAGCTTCGCGGAGTGGCTGCGTGTCTTCAGGAAGTTGCCACTGATAGATGCGGACGGTGGTGACATCGGCGCCTCGCTGGCGGAGTGCGGCCACCAGTTCTTCATTGGTGCGCCCGTATTCCTGAACTACGATGCGCTTCCCTTCCCTGCCGGTGATGGCCGTGAGAAGTTCGCGCCAGGTGTTGGGCTCGGGAACGCTGATGTCGATGGCGAGTTTGAGTTCGCGCAGGGCGGCGGCAGGTTTCGGACCGCGGGCGACTTTGGCCAGCTTGCCGAGCGCTTCCAGGATGGCGGCTTCCGGAAGCCGGGTGATGAGGAGTTTGTGAAGCGCGCGAGTGCCGACGCCGGTGAGGAAAATCATCATGTCGAACTCGCCGGCAAGCAGGCGTTCGCCGAATGCGAAGACGTGCTCATTTTCTTCCAGCGGCGATTCACGCATGGAGGGCGCGACGAAGGGGTCGCCACCGTGGTTGCGGATGAGGGTGGCGATCTCCGCGGCGCGGCGGCTTTCGAGCGATAGAACACGTAATCCGTCAAATGGCATGACTGAGGATTTCAGTGTAGCGCGCGAGCAGATGACGACTGAGGTAGACGAAATCGTTGAAGGAAAGGGCGTCGACGTCGAGGCCGAGTTCCCGGCGATATGCGGGGAGTTCGGTTTGCAATTCACAAAAAGCGCGGAGAATTTTGCGTGGGCCGGGGAGGCGGGTGGACGATAGCGACTGGAGCCAATCGTAAACCCGGGCGACGAGTTCGTCTTCCGTGGTGTAAACGAGCGGATCGTTGCCGGCGATATCGGAGATGAAGGCTTGGTATTGGTGGGGATGCTTGACGAGGATCAGCGTCTGCTGAGGCGGGTGCTTGCGGGCGCCGAAGACACGGGAACCAAGATAGAGGCCGAGTTCGAAGGGCATGTTGAATCGGGGGAGTTGGTTGATACCGGTTTGGGTGCGGGTGAGGTCGTGGATACCAAGGGGGCATTGCGGGATGATGTGAATGAGTTTTTCCAGGCGGGGGATGCCGGAGTTGAGATCTTCGAGGCTGCAGCGGGGGATGTAGCCGCAACAGAGGAGGGTAAAGCAGATGCGCTCAAAGAGGGGGCGATAGAAGGGATCGAACGGGCAGTTGATGAAAACGAACGGTTTATTTTTTGGGCGAGACACCTGTCTTCAAGGTATCACTGTCGGCGAGGTGCTGGGCATGGACTTTGCGGACGACGGCGGCAATGCGCTTTTCGGGGACGGAGGGTTTGAAGGGGAAGGACGTTGGGGGGATGAATGGGCCGCCTTCTTCTTCCAGTAGTTCGGCGATTCTTTGGGGCGTCATGGGTGCCTTTCTATTGTCATATCGGTGGACGGGTGGGAGAGCTTTAGCGCGGGGGGTGGAGAGGAAAGCCCGCACACCACCCCCAATGCCGGTTTACTGGACGTAGGCGATCGATGCGAGCTCGATCTTGTCCCCAGCCACTTTGCCGGACACTTTCACCTTCTTATCCAGGAACTTAGCTGCTTTGGCAGGATCGGAAAGCTGGAACACCTTGCCCCCTTCATCGGCAACGAAGACGGCTTTGGAGCCAGACTTGATGCAGGTTTGGGCGCAATCGCGGGAGGCCTTCGACGCATTCGCGTTCGACGAGCCGCAGGATGCGTCGCTGATCCACCCAGTCATGTCCGCGGCCATCATGGCCGTGCCCAGAAAAAGCGTGCCAAAGAGAAGTTTCTTCATAACCACACTGTACCTTAGAATCCGCCGCCGGATGGAGTTGTAGCCGTTTCTACGCTTTCGTTCATGCGGCCCAGTTGTTTGATCAGGAAGTCCATCTTGCCGAATGGCTCGCCTCCGGTACGGGCCCAATGGACCCTGCCTCTTTTATCAATCAGGATGGTGGAATGCAGTTCCATGTCTTCGAAGTCATCGTAGGACCGGTAACGGCGAGCATTGGCGAAGTCACGGTCGGAGAGCAGGCGTACGGCGGGTAGCTGGATAGATTTGAGATTTCGCGCATTGTCTTCGGGTTTATTTCCACTGACCGCCAGGACCACGGTTTCGAGCCGTTCCCAATCGTCTTTCTTCGACTGAATATCCTTCAATTGCTTCATACAATGGAGGCATTCCCGGCCAAGATAGAAGACCAGCAGCACATTTTTTCCGCGATATTCAGAGAGCGTAACGCGCTTGCCTTCCGGGTCGACGGCATCCAATTCCGGTGCGGGGAAGGGCTCCCAGACGGCGGGGCCGAAATCGGACAGCGCGGTTCCGCGGTAGCTGCGTTGAGCGGCCGGGGAATTGTCTTTCGGCTCGGCTTTCACTCCGGTGGCGAAGGCACGGTTGAGTGCAGGGACGTTCGGGTCTGCGCCGGATGCGGTGAAGCGCAGCCGCGCCATGGCGGATTCCGCTTCTTTGACCTCGCCCAGTGCATGGTGCGCCTGAACTAATCCGGCGAGGGCGAAGATGTCGTTACGAGTCAATTCGAGAGCTTTGGCGAACGCCTGCCGGGCGAGGTGGGGGCTCTTCGCCTCCAGATAGGCGTTGCCTAAGGCGACGTAAAGCACTTCCGGGTAACGTGGCGGATCGTTGTCGCCTTTCTGCATTTCGAATTGCTTGGCGGCAGCATCGGCGAGCATTGCCAGGCCGCTCAGCGATTCACCCCGCGCCAGGGCGATGCGCGCGTGCAATTCCTTGGATTGCAGTTCGTACAGATCCTTGACACCTTTGTTCTTTTCCAGATCGCTCTTCAGGGCATCATGGGCTTCCAGGCTTTTCTGGGCTTTGTCCATGCGGGCAAGAGCGAAGTGAGCGCGGGTTTCGGCATAGGCTTTGTGGATTTTGTCGGAGAACGTATCGCGCCAGGGGATTGTTTTCGCACGGAGCAGATCTTCCCAGCGTTCGAACTTGATGGAGGCGCGGAGCATGGCGGCGATGCCCTGAGAATGGCTGGAGAATGGAGCATCGGAGTTGTGATCGGGGTCAAGCGGAGCATCCATCAACTGGCGGGCGCCGAAGATGGCGGCCTCGCCCATGCCCAACTGCTCCTGAATGTAACTGAGGTAAGCACGATTGTGCCCGTAGTTCCAATTGTTGAAGGGAAAGGTAAGGCGCTCCAGCATGTAGCGCTTCTCGGCGCGGGTGGCGGAGTCCATGCTGATGGCCGCTTCGTGCCACATGCCGGCGGTGGCGAAGACGTGGCCGGGCATATGGAGGGCATGCCCGATTCCTGGGGCGATCTGCCCGTAACGGCGGCAGCTCTCGAGCGCTTGCTCCGGTTCGTGATAGTTCCAGTTATGGATGCGGTAGTGGTGAGCGCCGGGGTGGTCGGGCTGCTTGGCGAGAATTTCGCGGACGATGAGTTCCGTGCCGTAGCGGGAATCACCCATATTGGCCAGGGCGAGCAGCGCTTTGGCCTCCATGTCCTCAGGGAATTTCACGGCGATGGTTTCGAGAATCTTCTTGTACTCGCGATTGCGCTGGCGGTAGTCGTCGTCGCGGTCGCGCAGTTTCTCGCTGGCGTAGAGCGCTTCCAGCCCTTCGATGTGCAGTTTCTCCCGTTCGGTAACCCTGCTCTTGCGCTTGGCAGCTTCGCGAATAAATTCGACGGACCGTTTGTCTCCGGTGGCGCGGGCGAGGCCCCAGTAGGCCATGGCGTTTTCCGGCTCCAGTTTGAGGCACCAGCGGAAGGCGCGCTCGGCTTCGTAATCCCAGAAGGAATGGAGCAAGGTGACACCCTGGTCAAACCATTTCTGCACCTCTTTGTTTTGGGTGGTGATGGGAAAGTGAACGCGGCCGATCCCGGGCATCTCCCAGGGTTTTTGGCGCGGGCCGACGTCGAACTCCTCGCCTTTGTGGGAATGGCCCAGCTTATAGCTGTCCAACTTGTCTTTGGGTGACGGGGGAGCCTGCCCCAGCAGCACGCCCGCAAACAGCAAGGTGATTCCCAGGATTCGCATATTTTTTATTCTCTCAACAGCGAGGCTGCCACCGCGGACCCGCCGCGTTCGTATCAAGGACGTGAAATTTCTAAGTCTCTTTCTGATAACGGCGGCACTGCCGGCTTTGGATCTCGCCAGTGTGGAGAAGACGCTCGAGGAGGAGATGGCGAGCCTGAAGATTCCCGGCGCTGCAATGGTAGTGGTGGAGCGGGGCCGGCCAGTCCTGGTGAAGGGGTACGGCGTACGCTCGACGGAAGACCCCGTGGCGGTGAACGAGAAGACGCTGTTCCGCTTGGGGTCGACGGCGAAAGTGTTTACGGCACTGGCGGCTCTGCAACTGGAGGCACAAGGCCGGCTGGATCTTCATGCGCCCATCGGGGGGCATGCCACATTCGGCCAGGTTACGATGCATCAACTGCTCTCGCATCAGGCGGGGCTAAAGGACGACGCACCCCAGGATGGGCCGCATGACGAATCGGCGCTGGGGCGGAATGTCGAATCGTACGGGCAGGATTTTGTTCTTGCTCCGCCAGGCAGACTGTTTTCCTACGCCAATACAGGTTATGTTTTGGCGGGTTACGTGATAGAGCGGATCACGGGGAAGCCTTTCGCGGCCGCGGTGCAGGAGCTTGTATTGACGCCATACGGAATGGCAGCGAGTACCTACCGCCCGTTCGAAGCGATGATGCATCCGCTGGCATTGCCTCACGATGCGGCCGGGAAACTGATCAGGCCTTTTCCGGATCACGCTGGGGCGTGGCCGCCGGGATCGCTCTTCGCCAGTGCGGAAGATTTGTCGCGATTCTTGAGCCGCGCCCTGCCCGGTGAACTGCGCGAGGCGAAAGCTACTGCCATCGGGAGCGGACAGCAGTACAGCTACGGAGTGCTGCTCGAAGAGGGCCGGCTGTTTCATACGGGAGCGCGGCTAGGGTACGGCAGCCGGTTCGAGATCTTCCCGGAGCACGGTATCGCTGTGTTCCTGGTGGGCAACCGGACCGGGGCGTTGTTCAGCAGAACGGCCGAGGCGCTACGCAGCCAGTTGGGACGGCGGCCGCAGCGAGTTTCGCGGACACCGGCCGCTTTGGGAGCGGAGGAGGCGAATCAACTGGCTGGTGTCTACGTCAATCGCGGCCCTCTGCGTGCGGAATTGGCTGTGGCCGAAGGGGTTCTCCATCTCAAAGCCGGAACGCGGAGCATCGCGATTCAGAAACTGGGAGATAATCTGTACCGCGCTCCGGGAGGGGCACAGTTGGAGCAGTTCCGCATTGTGAAAGATGAATCTGGCGTCGCGGCCTATCTGTGCGCGGAAGTCTGGTGCCTCAAAAAGCAATAGAAGGAGCATTCTTATGGAACGATTCATGGGCCCAATCTGGGCGTTTGGTTGGGCGCTCATCTTTTATCTCTTCCACCGGGAGAAAACAAAACGGCGGCTGCATGTTTTTGACCTGATTCACAAGGAGCGGATGCAGGCAATCGAGAAGGGATTGCCCTATCCCGAACTGCCTCCCTATGCGGTCGAAGATGAGGAGGGCGACAAACACGTACAGTGGAGGCCGGTATCCCCGCGGCGCATTGCCGGGCTTGGCATCGTGGTGATCTTAGGGGGAGCGGGCACGCTGACGGCACTCATCATCTCTCAGGACAAATATCTGCAATCGCTCTGGTCAATGGGTCTCATACCGATTTTTCTGGGCGTGGGCCTGCTGCTGTATGCGTGGATCAATCGCAACGCCGAAACACCACAGCAATGAACTCTTCGAATGCGCCGCCTCGCTTCCTGGAAACGGGGGAGGCGCAGGACTTTCGACAACTCGTGGAGGAATACCAGCAGCGCGTGTTCCGGCTGGTAGCGTCGGTGCTCGGCCCGTATAGCGATGCCGAGGCCGAGGACGTGACGCAGGAGGTATTTTTGCTCGTGCATACGAAGGCAGGCACATTCCGGCAGGGATTGCAGTTCGGCACGTGGCTCTATGCGATCGCCCGCAACCGGGCGATTGACCGGCGGCGCAAGGCGCGCTTCCGGTTGCCTCATCTGCCGGTGGACGCCGTGCCAGCGGCGATCCTGAATGAGAATCCGGATCGAAGGCTGCTGATTGCTCAATGCATGGAAGCGCTGCCGGAGTTCTACCGGACGTTACTCTACCTGCACTACTGGCAAGGCGCATCGATGGAAGAGATCTCCGAGTATACTGGGCTTGTGCCTGGCACGGTGAAATCGTATCTGGCACGCGGCAGGCAACGCGTGGAAGCGATGCTGACCGCCAAGAGGAATTCGCAATGAGCCTGCAGAAACAACTGGAGAACGAACCACTCCCGCAACTTTCCCCGTTCTTTGCCGCGCGCGTGACGGCGCACGCCACGGCGCCGCGACATCGCTCCTTCATGCGCCTTTACTGGGTGATGTCGATTGTTGCGCTGATCGCAATCTTCCGTTTGTCCGGTCTTCCGGATGGCGCTTGGCGCGTCCTTGCGGCGCTGCTCACGCCGGCCGCGGCGGTCATTCTGCTGCTCGATCCGGCGAGGTTGCGGCGGCTGGCGCAGATTTTTCTTGCGCTATCGGTGGTGGCAATCCTTCCTTTGCAAGCGCAACAGGCGAAACTTCCGAAGGGCTACCGGTTACTCTTCAACGGCAGGACGCTGGATGGCTGGGAATCGCGAGGCGATGGGAAATGGACTGTACTCTCTGACGGCACATTGAGTGGTCAGCGCGTGTGGGACCGATTGTTTCTGTCGCCGGGGAAATCGCCGCTGAAGGACGACAAAGCATACCGCGACTGGCTCAACAACCAAGCCTGGCTGTACACGAAGGCGGAGTTCGGCGATTTCGATTTACACGTGGAATTTTGGACGAAGACCGAAGGGAACAGCGGCATCAGCATTCGCGACACCTCCCGCGGGGAGTATGGCATTTCGAAGCCGCCGGATTTCAACCGTACGCCGTCGAAGCTCGGTTACGAGATCCAGATCAACAATCAGTATCCGGATCCGACGCCGACCGGCAGCATCTACACCTTCACCAAAGCGCCGAAGGAAGCGATGAAAGAGGACGATTGGAACAGCTTCGATATCGAAGCGAGGAATGGGATGATCCGGGTGAAGTTGAACGGGAAACTGGTGTCGGATATCAAGGCTGATCCGAAGCGCCCCACACGCGGCCCAATCGGGCTACAGCTTCACGATCAGTTCAGCATTGTGCAATTCCGCAATATCTGGATCAAGGAGTAGGGTGCGACCGCTATCGGACGCACCCTTTGACACCAGCTATTTATCGGTGAGTGCGGCCACGCCGGGCAGGACATCGCCGGCGAGGAATTCGAGCGAAGCGCCACCACCCGTGGAGATGTGCGAGATCTTGCTTGACACGCCCGCGGCCTTGATCGCCTTTTCCGAATCGCCGCCGCCAACGACGCTGAGCACACCGCTTCCGGCAACGGCCTTCGCCACTGCCACCGTGCCTTTGTCGAAGGGAGGCTTTTCGAACACGCCCATCGGCCCGTTCCAAATGATGCTCTTGGCACCGGCGATCGCGGCGCTGAATTTGGCAATCGTCGCTTCGCCGATGTCGAGGCCCATGGTGCCATCGGGGATTACGGTGACGGTCTGGTTTTCCGCGCCTTCCTTGAGTTCAGTAGCCACGACGTGATCGACGGGGAGCAGAAGCTTATCGCCGGCTTCCGCCATCAGCTTCTTCGCCAGATCGAGCTTGTCGTCTTCCACCAGGGATTTACCAACGGGTTCGCCCTTGGCTTTGAGGAACGTGTACGCCATCGCGCCGCCGATGAGGATCTGATCGACGAACTTCATGAGGTTCTCGATCACCTGGATCTTGTCGGAGACCTTGGCTCCGCCGAGGATGGCGACACAGGGCCGTGGCGGATTCGAGGTCACCTTGGTGAGGTACTCCAGTTCGCGGTCCATCAACAATCCGGCTGCGGCCTGCGGCATGAACTTGATCATGCCTTCGGTGGAAGCGTGCGCCCGGTGTGCGGAACCGAATGCGTCGTTGACGTAGACATCGGCCAGCTTCGCCAATTGCTGAGCGAACTCGGCGTTGTTCTTTTCTTCCCCGATGTGGAAGCGCAGATTCTCAAGCAGCAGGACTTCGCCGGGGGCGGGACGCATGGCTTCCACTTCGGGGCCAACGCAATCCGGGGCCATTTTCACGGGCCTGCCGAGCAGTTCGGCTAACTTTGCCGCTGCGGGCTTCAGACTTTCATCGGGGTTCACCTTGCCCTTCGGGCGGCCAAGGTGCGACGCCAAAATCAGTCCAGCGCCCTGTTCCAGCGCGTACTGAATGGTGGGTAGGGATGCGCGAATGCGCTTGTCCGAAGTAATGACAATTTCCCCTTGCTCATTTTTCGCCAAGGGGACATTGAAGTCTACACGAATGAAGACAACTTTATCTTTGAGTGCCAAATCACGTATGGACAATTTCATAGGTCGTTCTAAAACTCTGATTTTAGCAACTCGTAGAAGATGCGGACGCCCTTGCGGAACTCGGCGACGGGGATGCGCTCCTCGTCGCTGTGCATGGTGGCCACTGTGGCGGCATCCAGCACCATGGGAGTGAAGCCATAGGCGGTGACGCCCTTCTTGCGCAATTTCACCGAATCGGTACCGAAAGGGATGAGGATCGGAGTGACGATTCCTTCGGGGTGATGCTTCAGAATGGCGGCCCGCATGGCGCTGAACAGCGGCGATTCCATGCGGCTGATGCCAGGATCGTTGGGCGGCACGATCTGCTCCACGGTGACGCGCGGATCATTGATGCGTGCTTTCATTTCGCTGACGAACTCGGCCGCGTTGACACCGGGGAGCAGGCGGCAATCGAGGGTGGCTTCGGAACTGGACGGAATCACGTTGACTTTTACAGGCGACCCAACGCCGGCGGTGAGCGTAGTCAGGGAGATTGTGTTTTTTTGAATCGCCGCCGTGAACTTATTCTGGGCGATCTGGCCGCGCAGATTGCGCCGCATCACCTCGACGGCGTCGTTGGAACGGCCGCCCTCGGGAAGCGCAAGCGCTTTGCGAATAGCATCCAGCAGGATCATGTTGGCGTTCTCAGGGATAGGCTGTGAGCCGTGTGCGGCGATTCCTTTGGCTCGCAGACGAAGCCACGCCACCTGTTTTTCACCCACGGCGACGCCGAACACCAACCGGCCGGGCGAGAACAGATCACGGCTGCCGAAGCCGCCTTCATCCAAGACGTATTCCGATTCAATCTCGGGCCAGTGATCGCGAATCATCGCCTCAATGCCATCGGGTCCGCTGGTTTCCTCGTCGGGCGTAACCAGCATCACGATGTCGCGAGCCGGAACGATCCCCATCTGTTTCATGGTGAGCATGGCGAACAGATGTATGGTGCCGGTGCCCTTCATATCCATCGCGCCGCGGCCCCAGATGAAACCGTCCTTGATGATTCCGCCGAAGGGATCGACGCTCCACGCTTTGGGATCCACGGGGACAACGTCGAAGTGATTGAGCAGCAGCAGCGGCTTTTTCGAGCGGTCACGGCCGGGCAAGCGAACGATGAGATTCGTTTTGCCTTCGGGTGTGGTCTGGTAGAGCTTCGGCGCCAGCCCATGCTTTTCCAACTCGGCCTTGAACAACGCAGCGGCCTCGCGCGTGTCGGCAGGTGGATTGATGGAGCGGATGCGCAAGTACCGCTGGAGAAATTCCACCGCGCGGCTTTCCACGGTGTTCCAATCAGGCTCAGCGGCGGAAAGCACTGCCGCGAACAAAAACAGAAGGAAATGTTTCATTTTTCCTGCTCCGGAACGTTCTGCAACTCCACGTGCAGCCCGGCCATGCGATAGGCTTCGAGCAACGCGCCCGCGGCGGGGCCGAAGATGGGAGACCCGACATGGCAACCATCCTCCAGTTCCACCAGCGCCCGAAAACGCTCTCGCAGCAGGTCAGAGCGAAAGACCCCGCCGATGTACGCGACTGCCACTTCTTCGCCAGGTTGAAACAGGCGCTGGCGCACGGCTGCCGTGTAGATGGCAAGGTGCCGCGCCGATTGTTGGAGAATATCCTGGGCCACCATGTCTCCCTCGACAGCTGCCTGATCCACCAACTTGGAAAACGAGGCAATACGGGGGCGAGGGAACTCGTCGGTATAGAAACGATGCAGCAACTCATTGGCTGTGTTCGCGCCTGTAGCGTCCAGCAGGCGTGCGCGGAGCGAAGTCTCCGCACCCCAACCTTCTTCCATGCGCAGGGCGGCGCGCAGAGCCTGGCGGGTCATGTCGTATCCGCCACCTTCGTCGCCAAAGGAAAAGCCCCATCCTCCCGCGCGAGCGGTGGCACCCGAAGCATTGCGTCCAAAGCACAACTGGCCGGTGCCCGCGATGGTAATGATTCCGGGAGCGCCGGCCGTGGCACCGCTGAGAGCGATCAAGCCATCGTGGGAAACCTGCATCTCATCGGTTCGCAGCATCTCCCGCAGCAAAGCCTCTTTATCTGCGGGCCCGCCGCTAAAGCCGAGGCAGGCCGCGCGAAATCGAACTGTGGCGGCGTCCAGGCCGGCCTGGGCAAAAGCCGCCCCTAGACAGGTCTCCATCGCGCCGAGAAACTTCTTGCGTCCATCGCCGGTCTTGACGTGATTGCAGGGGCCGCCGCGTCCATATCCGATGACCCGTCCCGTCTCGTCGCCGACCATCGCCGTGGTGGACGATTGCCCGCCATCCACACCCAGGAAATAGATACTCATTGTTGGTTCGCTTCAATCCGGTAGAGCCGTGCTCCGCTGCGTTCGGCAATCACTTGGATGCCCCACAGCCGCGGATTGGCCAGGTAATCATCGGCTCCCGGATCACCGGGCATTGCCAGAATGTAATGAATGCCACGGGCGCGGAATTCTTCCATCGCCGCGCGCCGCAATCCGCGGATGGCTGGAACATCGGACTCGGCAGGCTTTGAGGAAAGCAGCTTCCAAAGGCCTTTTTCCGTTTGCCCGTACAGTTCGAATGCCGCCTGGTATTGATCCTTAGTTTGCTCCAACAGGACGGCATCCACCATGCGGTCCGTGCCGAGGTCCACTTCCAGAAAGAAGCCGGGACGGATGCCCTGCCACGATCGCCATCGCGTGACGGGGGAGTTATCGAATGCCAGCGGGGCATCGGATGGCTTCGGCCAGGCGCGCACACGCCAATCCGGGTCGCGGCGCAGTTCCTTTCCTTTGTGCATCACTCGGAACTCGGTAACGCTGCACTGGTCGGTGCCGGACTTGGTTTGATACAGCCGCAACCGGCGATAGGGCGCTTGTTCAAATCGGTACTCGGCGCGGAGCTTCGGTGCGACATCGGGGAACAACGCAGCCCAGATAATCTCGCCGAGAATATTGTTTTGCGCGCTCTTGTAAGCGGTGAGAATTTCGCGTCGAGTATAAGATTCAGCCAGCGTGCCGAAGGAGAACACCTTTCCTTCCGGTGGCACGAAATCCTCAATCATCCGAGCAACGGTGTAGCTGCCAAACCGCTGATCCAGATATCTCTCTTCCGGGGTGAGACGCAAGGCGGCGGCAATGGGAATGCGCTCCAGCCGCCAGGCGTACGGCGAGCAATACTTCCGCAGCACATGCGGCCACGAGATCACGGCATGCAGCAGCACCAGGCCTAGCAGCAGATAGCGCGTCCGCACCAGAGTGAGCGCCAAGGCAAGAGAGAAGAAGGGCAGGGACGGAAGCAGGAACCGTGTCCCGATGTTGTTGAAGTAGGGCAGTACGAAGACGGCGGCGGCAAGCAGCAGCCAGCGGCCTTCGGCGAAGCGGAGCGACAACAGCGCCAGTGGAGTCAGGATGAACACGGGGCCCAACATGCCGGCAAACTTCGCGCCATGCAGCGTCAGGTCGAGCGGAATTTCAGACAGGCTCTTTGGTTCTCCGTAGTTCTTCATCCGTTCCACATACTCCTGCTCGAAGGAGATGTGGATGTACTCGTTGGGGAAGTATTTATTGAAGAAGGGCGACAGCGGATTGTCGACGATGATCCAATTTTTCGCCATCCACGGCAGCATCATCACGGCGGCGCAGGCTCCGAAGACCAGCAGCGGGCGCAGCCACGCCGACTTGGTGCGCACACACTTTGCCAAAACGAACACGGCGACGAAGGGGATGGTGAGTGCCGCGGTGTACTTCATGGCGTAACAGAATCCGCTGAGTAATCCGAGCGGGACGAGCAGCCCGTCCTGACGATCGGCAAGCCAGATGCGGAGCATGCTGTAAACACCAAATACGACAGCAGTGGTGGCGACATCGTTATAAGCTGTCGTGCCGGACGTGCCAACCACGGGCGTGCAGAGGAACAGGATCGCGGCTCCGGCGCCCGCCTCCGCGAAGCCGAATCGACGCGCATGCATCAGCATCAGGAACGGCATGGTCAAGGTGAAAGCGCAGTGCACCAGAGCCGCGGCGGAGTGACGCCCGTATACGAAGGCAAAGGCAAAGAGCATCTCCGTACCCTGCGAAAGACTGGCGTACATATCGTTGGTGATGCGCGTGAAGCCGTGATCGCGCAGGTAGCGAGCCACGTAGCCCAAGTGATAGGAACTGCCGTCCGGACTCATTTCGGGCGCCATGGCGTTGCTCCAGTAGAGAACCACGTAGGCCGTAAAGACGACGCGCAGCACCCAGGTCCATGTTTTATCCAGCGGGGGCAACGACTCACCCGCAGGGCGAAGAAAAGCTCCACGCGACCAACCCCACAGCAGGATGGCCGCCGATACGGCCAGGAACACGCCCTTGTGAGCAGTGTGCGTGCTCATCATGGCGAAGACGACCAGATGCAAGCAGGCTGCGCCGCAAAGGAAGCTGAGCAAATGCTGTTCCTGGCGATAGAGGCGCACGTGGCAATAGGAGAAGAGAATCCGGCCCAGGGCGTAGCTGCATGCCAGCGTCAGCGCGCAACCCAACAGGATGTAGAACGCTTGGGGCATCTATTGTGTGAATCCCATGCGGATGAGCAGGAAGCCGAGTTTGGTGCCATCCTGCGGAGACTGAAAGAACTTGTCCACTTCCGCCGCAACCAGCATTGGCTCGTCATCGCGAAGAAGATCGGGAGCAACGGCGGTTTCGAAGTGTTGTTCGCCCGGTTTATCGCAGCGCGCTGAGCCGATCAGTTTCCCGTCCACGGTGAACTTCATCACCACCGGGCCGGTGAGTTTGAAAGTGTCGTCAGCGATGACGAAATCGGCGACAAACTTGACGCCCTGTGTACCACTGAGTGCGAAGCGCAACTCGGCCTTGGGGTTGGCCCATCGCCAGGAAGCGCCGGGTTCGCGTGTGATGACGCCGCGCACAATGTAGTTGTCCACGTGCGGCGATTCCATGGAGATGATGGCGCCCACTACTCTCGGTTCGGCATTCGGATCGAACACGCGCTGCATGGGCAGCGGGTACCATCCCGGCTCCGTGGAGCAGGCGCAGAGAACACACATCCCACACAATAGAATCCGGCGCATCGCGAAACTGGCAGTATAGCGGATCGAGCCCAAGGCACGGGTGTAGAATGAGAGCGGTTCGAGGTATTCATGCGCGCATTCCTTATTCTTTTCTTTGCGCTCTGTGCCTGGGCGGCGCCCATTCCCAAAGGCTTCCGGCCGTTGTTTAACGGCAAGGATCTGAAGGGCTGGCACATCAGCGAAGTCAATCACCACGGCAACACCAAGGCATGGGCCGTAAAAGACGGCATCGTCACGGTGACGCAAAACCCGCCTGGCAACGGCGGCATCCTGCTCACAGACAAGACGTACAAGAACTTCGAAATTTCTCTGGAGGTGAATCCCGACTTCGGCTGCGATGGCGGCCTGTTCCTGCGATCCACGGAGAAGGGCGAAGCCTACCAGGTGATGTTGGATTTCCTGGAAGGCGGCAACATGGGAGGTATTTACGGCGAGGGGCTCCCGGAGCTTAACAAGCCGGATACCGGCAGCGGCAAGAAGATGGACCCCGAATGGCAGAAGCACTGGAAGAAGGGCACATGGAATCACATCCGAGCCCGCATAGAAGGCGATGCGCCGCACATTCAGGTGTGGCTGAACGGCACGCAAGTCGCCGACTGGACTGCGGCGAAGAGCTTTCTTCCCGGCGGCGGTAATTCGGGGATGATCGCCTTGCAGGCGCATCGTTCCGACCCGAAGGGCAAGAATCCACGCTGGCTGCGGGAAGGCGGGTTTCACCGCTTCCGCAATGTGGCGATCAAGGAACTGCCATGACACGGCGAGCAGCGTTGGCCGTCACTGCGCTTTCCTACTCGCGCATCTATGGCGCGAACGATCGCATCGGGCTTGGGCTGATTGGCGCCGGCAACCGCGGCATCGGCGTGATGGGCAGCTTTCAGAAGCAGCCGGAAGTGGATGTGCGTGCCGTCTGCGATGTCTATGGGGAACGCATCGATCGCGCCCAGCAACGGGCGCCGAATGCGCAGGGTTTCCGCGACCATCGCAAGCTGCTGGAGTTGAAGGGAATCGATGTGGTCCAGATTGCGACGCCGGACCACTGGCATAAAGGGATCGCCATCGATGCGCTGAACGCGGGTAAGGATGTGTATGTGGAGAAGCCGCTGACGCGCAGGCCGGAGGAGGGTCCGGAGATTGTGCGTGCGGCCCGCGTGAACGATCGCATCTGCCAGGTGGGCATGCAACAGCGCTCCGGCACCAGCTACATCGAAGCGCGGGACCGGTTCTTCAAGAGCGGCCTCATCGGTAAGGTGGGGCATGTGCGCTGTGTGTGGAACTCGACGCCGCCGGGCAAGCTTCCTATCGAGCCGAGGGTGCAGCCGTCGAACCTCGATTGGGCCCGGTTCCTCGGTCCCGTGAAATGGCGCGATTGGAATCCGGGGCAATACCTCGATTTCCGTGCGTTTCTCGACTTTGGCGGCGGCAAGATGACGGATTTCGGCGCGCATTGGATCGACGTGGTCCATATGTATCTGGGGGTGGACGCTCCCCTCAGCGTCACTGCGTCGGGAGGCATCTTCTTTCCAGCGGGCGATGACCGCACAGCTCCGGATACGATCTCCGCGCTGTTCCGCTATCCCGGCTTCACGGTGCAGTTCGAGTCACTGGCGGTGGCCAGCGGACCGCCTTACGGCATTGAGTTTTACGGCGACGGAGGCACGCTGTTCATCAATCGCCAGAAGTACGAATGGAAGCCCGCGGGGAGCAAAGCGCCGCCGGAAGTGGTGCAGGCGCCGCGCGAGCCCACCATCGAGCACGTGCGCAATTTCCTCGATTGCTGCCGCTCGCGAAAGCGGCCGAACGGCGATGTCTGGATTGGGCACCGATCGGCGCAAGCCTGCCTGCTGGCTGTACGGGCTTACCAGGAGGACCGGACATTGCATTTTGACGGTGTCCGCGAAGAGGTACTTCCGCTCTAAGAAAAAAATCACCACGCTGTCGGAAAAGCCGGCCAGTCAGTGTCTTCGCATCGGAGGCAGACAACAACGCCTCCAAGAGACAATGAGGAGATACTGAATGAAACTACTGTCCATGTGCGGACTGCTGCTGACAGGAGCCCTGTTCCTGCCGGCCCAGGATGCGACCATTCTGCCCTATCCGATGCCACCGGTGAACTTCGCGGAACTGAAAAGCTTCCTGACGCTCACCGACACCCAGGTGACGGCGCTGCAGCAGGTCATGCAGAGCAAATCGGACGCCGAGAACGCAATCTACAAATCGATCCGCGAGAAGTATGAGGCGTTGAACAACATTATGAATTCTCCCACCGCGGATGCATTTCAGGTGGGCCGTTTGACGCTGGAAATACGCGATCTTCAGAAGAAGGTTCCGCTCACGGGCGAACCCTACCGGACGAACGCGTTGAACGTGCTGAACGCACTCCAGAAGTCGAAACTCCCGGCGCTGACCCAGGCGTTGCAGACGGCGACACCCGCTTACCAGGCGGTGACGCTGAATCTCATTGACGCCCCGCAGCGTTCCGGAGTGAACCCTCTGGAGTTGCCGGCAATGATTGGCGTGGTTCCGGGCCGGACTTCTACTCAGGAGTAACACGAGAAAGGGAACCGCTCACGACGCGAGTTCCCTTGGCCTTCTCATGAATATCGAGGAGCAATTTCACACGCTGTATACGGAGGCAAGAGAAGACGTGTATCACTACCTGCTCACCTTCCAACTCGATCCTGCATCCGCACAGGACGTCACGCAGGAAGTGTTCCTACGTCTGTACAGCGCATGGAAGTCTGAGGGTCAGATTCGTAACCCGCGCGCCTGGGTCTTTCGCGTGGCGCATAACCTCGGGTTGACGACCCGGAAACGCAGCGCCCGGTGGGAACCGATGGAGGAGTCGGGACCGCCCGCCGGCGCTGCGGATCCGGAACATCAGACACTTCACAGGGAACGGGCACAACGCATTCAGGAGGCTTTGAAAGAGTTGTCTTCGCAGCAGCGGCAGGTGTTGCACCTGCGCGCCGAAGGATTGAAGTACCGGGAAATTGCCGCGGCCATCGGCATCCAGGTCTCCACCGTAAGTGTTTTCTTGACGCGCGCGTTGACGCGCCTACGAAAGGCCATCGAATAATGGAGCGGCACTGCACACCCGAAGAACTGCTCGCCTGGCTCGATGGCGAACTGGCCGATGCCGGGCTTGAGGCGCACATCATGCGGTGCGAAGAGTGCCGCGGCCAGGCAGAGGAATGGGGCACCGCATCCGACGCGTTTCGAGCGCATCTGGACCGCAGCAAGCAGGAGGCGCAGCCTCCGCCGCGAGCGTGGAAGGAGACCACGGAATTGATGGTCCACACTCCCGCACCCGCTCGCGGCCGTGCGTGGATGGGGATTGCCGCCAGCCTGCTGATTGGAGCCCTGACGATTTGGCGCTTCTCCACGCCGGAGAAGGTAAGCGCGGCCGAATTGCTGCGCAAAGCGGAAACGTCCGTGGCCGTGCAGAGCGCCGGCAGCAGGATTTCGGTGCGCAGCAAGCGCGACCGGATGGTCCGCCCGGCGGTTTGGCGGCGCCTGCGTACACGAGGAGCGTCTGAAGACCGGCTGCGTACCTTATTCGCCTCCGCCAACTACGATTGGGACAATCCACTGAGCGCGCGCAGTTACAACACGTGGCGGCAATCCGTCACGGTGCGGCGCGACTCAGTGGATGTGCAGCCCACAGTTTATGTGGTGCACACGGAACCCGAAGGAAGCGTGCTGCGCGAGGCGACCATTTCCTTGCGCAAATCCGATCTGCATCCGATCGCCTGTCATCTGCAGTTTCGTGACAACGAAGAAATCGAGATGAGCGAGTCCGCTGCCGACACGGAAGCAGAAGCACCGGCCGCTCCCAACAGCAACACGAACCGCATTGCCACCGAACCGACGCAGCCCACGCTCCCCGCAGCGTCCGCATCCTTGGAACTGCAGGTTGCCGAAGTATTGCACCGCATCGGCGCGGACCTTGGCGACCCCGTTGAAATTGAACCCACAGGAGGAACCATCGTGGTAACCGCAACCGGCCTTGATCCGCGCAAGAGCGAGCAATTGCGCGCCGCACTGACGATTCCGGGAGTGGAACTGCGCTTTGTCACTCCACAGCAAGCCAAACCCGCGGAGCAAGCGGCGGAGGCTGCGCCGGCCACGCGGCGGGCCAGGCGCGATTGGGAACAACGTCTCTCCGGCCGCTTCACTTATGAGGAGTTCGCCGATCGTGTCCTCGCCGCCACTGAGGGCATGACGGCACGGGCCTATGCGCTGAAGGGGTTGTCAGAGCGTTTTTCCGCGGCGAAAGAGGAACAGCTTTCCACGGCAGAGCGTGCATCGCTGGAGCGCATTGCCGCGGATCACGTGGCCGCAATGCGCACCGAGGTGCAACGGCTGGACCAGTTGATTGGGATCCTGGCGCCGACCGCGGAATCGGTGGCTGCCGGCGCGGCCAGCAGCGACTGGCATGCACGCGCCCAACGGCTGCATACGCTGTCCACGGCCGCAGACCTGGCGACGAGTGCGTTGTTCTCCCCCGATGCCAATGCCAATCCGCAAACAATCCGCGCGGCCGTGCTTCGTGTCATTGCGGCGCTTGAGGAGTGGCGATGATCGCAGGTCTCGTTTTCCTGCTGGTCACCCCGGCACTGGCTGTCGAGCGGGCACAGCTGTCAGGTCTGGTGCTGGATGCTCTGGGAGCGGCCGTTCCGCAAGCCTCCATCAGCGTGATTCATCTCGCTGACGGCACGCGCCGCTCCACGTTGAGCAATGACGAAGGCACGTATGTCATCGCGGGCCTGCGCACCGGGCTGTACAAGCTCACGCTGCGCAAGCCGGGCTTCCAAACACAAGTACGGCTGAATGTTTTGGTGCAGCCCGGTGTCACCACAGCTCTTGATCTGCACATCGAAGTGGGCAGCCTGCGCGATGTGATCACGGTGGAAGACCAGACATCGCTGGTTCGCGCCAGCGACGCGATGCTCGACACGCTGTTTGGAAAGCGGTGGCTGGACGAATTGCCGCTGAATGGGCGCAGCCTCACCGGCCTGCTGGATTTGGCGCCGGGCGCGGTGGCAACGCCCGCGGCGAACGGCGAGGCAGGCCAGTTCAGCGCGGCCGGACAGCGGGCCAATACGAACTACTTCATCGTGGACGGCGTCAGCGCGAATAACGCCGTGACGGGTGGCGGCATGCCGGCGCAGTTTGGCGGCGCGGCACTGCCGGGGATGACCGCGTTCGGCAGCATGCATAATCTCGCTTCGTTCGAGGACGTGCAGGATGTGAGGGTGCAGAGTTCGGCGTTCGCTCCGGAACATGGCCGCAGGCCGGGGGCGCAGGTGTCTGTGACGACGCGCTCGGGCTCCAATTCGTTGCATGGATCGGGATTCTATTCGTGGCGCGGAAGCGGATTGAGTGCGAATGATCCATTCGCGGCGGCTCGTGGATTATCCCGCCTGGGATGGGGCATGCATCACGCCGGGGGATCGGCGGGTGGGCCATTGCGTCGCAATCGTCTCTATTTCTTCGCGTCCGCGGAATCCATCCGTTTGCGCCAGCCGTATGAGTATGTCATGACGGTGCCCTCGCGCAGCGTGCGCACCAATGCTTTGCTGCAGTCGTTTGCTTTGCCGAATGGCCGGGAGTTGGGCAACGGGCTGGCGGAACACTTTGCGCGTATCACTTTGCCTGCGCGTCTGGACCGGGGAAGCTTGCGTGTGGACTACGCACCCTCTTCGCGCGCGAACTTCTTCGCGCGTTTCCAGCAGGCGCCGTCACAGGCGGAATCGGGCTATACACAGATTGACCGCTCCGAATTTTCCTCGCGTTCCTTGACCGCAGGCGCAACGTTGATGCTGTCGCCGCGGTGGATGATGGATCTGCGCGCCAACCACTCTCCCTCGAGCGTCACTTCCAGGTGGCGCGATAATCCCGTCGAAGGCGCGAATCCAGCCGATCCGCGCCAGTTTCTCCCGGCTCCGTTTCGTACGGGGCCGGGTATTTTTAGCATCGCCATTGGCGAGGCGGGCAGGATTATGGGAGGCAGCGGAGGGGACAACCGGCAAGGTTCGTGGAACTGGATAGCGACGGCTGGGTACACACAAGGGACACATGAGGTACGCATCGGATTTGATTACCTGCGGTTGACTCCGGAGCGGGACACGATCGCCGTGAGCACCGCGGGGCTCTACAATTCGTTGCAGGATTTGCTCAGCGGGAGATCGATGGCGATTACGCGCATGCAGTCTTCCACCACGGCGAGCCGCATTGAAACACTGTCGTTGTTCGCACAGGATACGTGGCGCGTTACGCCGAAGCTGAGCATCGTGTATGGCGCGCGGTGGGAGATCACGCCGCCACCGGCATCTTCGGGGTTGGTGACGCCGCCTCCGAATTCGAACGAGGTGATTTCGAGCGGCACGCCGGCGGCGGGGATTACTGTCGATTACTCCAGTCCGTCGCAGAGCTTGTGGCATACACGCTATTCGCAGATTGCGCCTCGGATTGGGTTGGCGTACAAGGCGTCGGAGCGAACTGTGGCACGCGCTTCTGGGCCTGTCGACACCGGCTTCAGTTTGGCCACTGATCCGGTGAATGGCTTTCCGTTCAACCGCTGGGTATTCGGGCTGGCGGGACCATCGACGTCGGGCTTCGGCGATCAGCCGGAGCTGAAACTGCCACGCACCATTCACTGGAATGCCACCGTGGAACACAGCATCACGCCGGCAAACCTGGTGACGTTGAGTTACGCGGCGGCGCGCGGGCGGCACTTGCTGCGGCGCGAAGGCTATCCGCAGCAGTTCAACTCCTGGGCGGGACTGGTGTTTGCCACCAGTAACGGCTACTCGGATTACCATTCGCTGCAAGCGCAGTATCGCCGGCGGCTCAGCCGTGGGTTGCAGAGCATGGTGAACTATACGTGGTCTCACTCCATCGACAACGGCTCGATGGATTCGGCGGTGTATCAGGTGGGATTCCAGGACAAGGGTTCGTCCTCGTTCGACATCCGGCACAATGTGAGCGCGGCATTGAGTTATGAATACCGGCAGTGGAAGTTCAGCGGCATTGGCCGGGGCCGAACCGGCTTTCCGATCGATGTGCTGATGTCGAGGAATCTGCTGGGACTTGGTTTCGACAATGTCCTGCGCCCGAATCTGGTGGCTGGTGTGCCGGTGTGGCTGCCGGGAAATGTTTTGAATCGCGATGCGTTCGCGGTGCCGCAAGGCAGCATTGGCAATCTTGGGCGGAATGCGATTCGTGGCCACGGCATGTGGCAAGCCGATGTTTCCGTGGAGCGCAGCATCGTGAATGCGGAGCGGTGGAACGCCACGCTGCGGCTGGATGCGTTCAATGCGTTCAACCGGATCTCCTATGCGGACCCGGTACGAATTCTGGATAGCCCGTTGTTTGGCACGTCGACTTCGCTGCTGCGGATGATGCTGGGCGGAGGGACACCTCATAGCGGGCTGGCTCCGGCGATGCATTCGGGCGGGCCGCGAACATTACAGGTTAATTTGCGCTTCCGCTTCTGAGATAATCCTCCTCATGCGAGGATTCGCCCTTCTCTTCTTTTGCTCATTGCTTTCGGCCGACATCGTGGAACACACGGCGAAGAATGCGAAGCCATCGGGGCTTCAGGCTGGTGTGGCGCGTACAGATATCACTCCGCCAACCGGCATTCCCCATCTCAATTGGGGCTCGCAGACGCACGTGGAAGCGGTGGGCGTTGATCCGGCTGGGATGATCGTCACAGCGTTGGTGTTGTCTGACGGGAAGCAGAAGTTCGCGATGGTGGATATCGATATGCTGCTCGTAACGGGCATGCAACCCGTGGCAGAGCGGGCAGCGCAGGCCATCGGCGTTCCGGCGAACCACGTGAGGCTGGCAGCAACGCACACGCATGCAGGACCGGCGTTCCAAAGAGACAAGGGGCCGCTGGGTGTGGATCCGGCGAAGTACGAAAAGATGATGGCAGATTATCAGCGGTTTCTGGCGGACCGCATAGTGCAGGTGGTGGTGGCTGCGAACAAGAACCTGCGTCCGGTGCATGCGTATGGGGCGAAGGGCACGGGGACGATCAATATCAACCGGCGCATGCGGGCGACGAAGGACGGTCCTCCGGCTGTTGGACGGAATGAAACCGCGCCGGTCGATCGCGAACTGGTGGTGATCCGCATCGACGATGCCAATGGTAAGCCTTATGCCGTGCTGGTGAACTTTCAGTGTCACGGCATCGTGCTGACGTATGAGAACAAACTGATCAGCCCGGACTGGGTGGGCATGACACGCAAGGCCGTGGAACAGGCCATGCCAGGGGCAACGGCGCTATTCTTCCAAGGCGCGGCGGGGGATCAGGGGCCGATCGAATGGGGCACGGGGGACATCAGCGTGGCGCATCGCCTCGGCATGACATTGGGACTGCAAGCAGCAGCGCTGGCGATGCAGATTGAGACGACGCAGCGTGCTCCGAAATTTGAGGGCTACGTCGAATCCACGGCTTTTGCCGCGAAGACGCCGTGGCGGGTGCAGGGACCGCGGGATTCGACCATCCGCTTCGTCAGCAAGACGCTTTCGCTGCCTCCTCGCCGCTACACGCCGAAGGAGATCGACGACATGGCAAGCCGCGTCGCGCAGGCGGAGAAGCAACTGGGGCCGGCGCGGGCATCGGGCGATCCGTGGCAGAAGCATCAGGCCGAGGCGCGCTGGCGCCGGTTCAACGATCTGTTGACGAAGTGGAAGAAGCCCTATGACGCGACGCCGGTGGAGGTGGATGTACAGATCCTGCGCATCGGTGATATGGCTATCGTGGCGATGCCGGGCGAGCCGTTCAGCGGCATCGGCGCAGCCATCAAGAAGGCTTCGCCATTCCCGATCACGATGTTCTGCGGATACAGCACCGGCAAAGGCGGCGATTACATGCCTGTCGCCGATGAGTATCAGCAGGGCGGCTATGAGGTGGAGCGCACGCCTTACGGCACGGGTGCCGCGGAGAAGCTGGTGAAGGAGACCTCCGCGCTGTTCCCTGCGGTACGCTGAGGCTATGCGTTGTTTGCTGGTGCTGCTTGCTTTCACCTTGTTCGCGGAGGATCGCCATAAGGCCACGGATTGGCCCTCGCACGCTACGTTGACGAAGGCTTCCATCGGCGCGGAATACATGGTGCGCTCCGTGATGCATCCGGACGGCAACGTGGTGGTGCGGGATTATCTGATGGTGGAAGTGGCTGTGTATCCGAATGCGCGGGAGGAGTTCGTGGTTTCGCACCAGCACTTCACGTTGCGCATCAACGGAAAGAAGGCAGCGATCTTTCCCCAGACTCCGGGCATGGTGGCGGCGTCGCTGAAGTACGACGATTGGGAGATGCGCCCGCACGTGATCGCGGGTGGCGGCGCTGGGAATACGGGAGTCGTTCTCGGCCGCCCGCAGCAGACAGAGCGGTTCCCAGGCGATCCCGCGGGACGAAACAGGTTGCCGAAGCCTCCGACAGCGCCGGAACCCGAAGACCGCTCGGGGCTGGAGAAGGACAAGGCGCCGAAAGCAAAACCAGACGAAATTGTTGTATCGGCGGCGTTGCAGGAAGGGCCGGTTTCGAAGCCGCGCCGAGGCTACCTGTACTATGCCCAGAAGGGCAAGGGCGAATCGTTCAAGAAGGTGGAACTGATTTACAGCGGGCCTGCCGGTGAGGCCGTTATTTCCTTGAAGTAGCGGCTTCGAGCGCGGCTTCGGCCAACAGCTTGTCGATGTCCGCTTTGCCGAACCACTTGCCGTTCGTCATCACGCCGGCCACCTTTGCCGTGTTGCGGATATCGACGAGCGGATTGCCATCGAGCATCACCAGATCGGCGGCTTTGTCGCGGGCGATGGTGCCGTGGGTCTTTTCGAGCTTGAAGTAGCGTACGGGGTTGATGGTGGCCGTTTGGAGCGCCTCAAAGTTGGTGAGGCCGGCTTCGCGCAGCAGCGAGATCTCTTCGTGCAGGCTCCAGCCGGGGAAGACGTAGTTGTTGGCGAATCCCGTATCGGTGCCTGCAAGGAGGGGAACTCCTGCATCGCGGAGTTTGGGAATGAACTCGATGCCCTTGCGTTGCGCCAGAGCGCGCAGGCTGCGGATGTCGTCCGGGGGAGCCTTCCTGCGGCCGGATGCCGGATCCCAACTGTTCCAGATAGCCGCGGGGATGTACTTGACGCGCGGGTCGTCGGAGTAGCTGCGCATGCCGACGGTGAGGCCCGCCGCGCCGACGGCCAGGGTCGGAGTGAACCACGCTCTTGTGTCCACCAGCATGCTCATCAGCGAGCGTTCCTGCGCGGGATTGAACTCTTCAAGCAGCAGTTTGGTCCACTCATCAAAACCCATCGGTTTTTCGGAATTGCGGCGTTTGATGAATTCGCGGGCGATGTAGCGTTCGTCGGTGCAACTACCCTGGAGTAGATAGAACTTGGCGTGCTGGCCATCGCGAATGCCGGCTTCCACCTGTTCGCGGATGGTGAGGTTGCGGGCGAAGTGGCCTGCGACGGGCATCTTCCACTTGTCAGCCTCCTCGGTGATCGCTTTGAGCACCGGAGGTTCGATGTAATCGAAGTACAGCTTCACCAGATCCGCGCCCATGAGGTGCAGTTTGCGGACGGCCTGGCGGCCTTCCTCGGGGGTGGAAACAGAGATGGAGCCGGGCCAGGAGGGCTTGGGCCCATCGAGCTTTGGGCCGCTGGTAAAGATGCGAGGGCCAACACGGGAGCCCTCTTCGATTTCCTTGCGCCAGGCGAACACGGTTTCGGGAATGTCGCCACCCATCTCGCGGACAGCAGTGATTCCGTTCGCTACATAGAGCTTGAGAAATGTTTCATTCGCAGGGATGGATTCAATACCGCCGCGAATGTGGATGTGCATGTCCCACAAGCCGGGGATGAGAAATTTGCCTTTCCCGTCGACGACCAACTTGGCGTCACGCGGAGGGCGGCCAACGATATCGTAGACCTTGTTGTCCTTCACGACAACGGTCTTGGCCGGCATCGCCTTCCCTTTGATGACATCGATGACAGAGACATCCTGAATGGCGATTACCGCGGCCAGTGCAATGGGCAGTTGCATCAAAATCCTTTCACGATTCCACCGCGGCGTCCGTCGGCCCAACCGACGCGCCAACCGGTCTTTTCTTCGATGGCGATGGCGCTGACGTCGCCCTGCGAGCGCAATTTCGGGTTCAGTTTGTGCCCCATGGTGCGGAGTTTCTCCGCAACGTCGAAGACTACCCCCGCCGGCTCAGCATCCACTTGCGAGCCCTGGAAATGGACTCGCGGAAACTCCACGGCATCGCGCAGCGACATCTTGAAGTCGATCATGTTGACGATCACCTGGGCAATCGTGCTGGGGATGGTGCCACCGCCGGGAGTGCCAAGAGCAACCCAGGGGCTGCGGTCAGGGCGCAGAACGATGGTCGGCGACATGGTGGATTGATAGCGCCGTCCGGGAGCGATGGAGTTGTGCGAGCCGGCGCGGTTGGAGAAGACGGACATGTGGTTGTTCATCAGCACGCCGGTTCCGGCCATCACCACCTGCGAGCCAAAGAAACCGCTCAGCGTGTAGGTGTTGGTGACGATGTTGCCTTCGCCATCGACGACGGTGAAGTGCGTCGTGTCCGGCGACTCCCCGGTGGGCGTGTTGGTGATGTTGGTGGCGCGGTCGAGAGCAAGATTGGAAGTAATCTCTTTGGCGTAGTCTTTGCTCAGCAGCTTTGGAACAAGGGTTTCGCCCTCGCGGAAAGCGCGGTCGCGCGCGGCATAGCCTCTGCGCATGGCTTCTATCAACAGATGCCGGGAGGAGGCCGAGCCTTCCATGCCGAGCTGCATGGGGAACTGATCGAGCACGTTGAGGATTACTGACATCGCGATTCCACCGCTCGAGCTAGGGGGCATGGTTAAAACAGGATGGCCGCGGAATGTGACTTCGAGGGGATCGACCAATTGCGCCTGATAGGCCTTCATGTCATCGACGGTGATGACGCCATTATGGGCTTTCATGTCGGCAGCGATGCGGGAAGCGGTTTCGCCTTCGTAGAACTCGCGCCAGCCTTTGCGCTGCATACGGCGGATGGTTTCGGCGAGTTCGCGCTGGACGACGTTTTCGCCCTGAAGCACGGGTTTGTCCGCTCCGTGGAGGAAGACCTTCGCCGACTCGTGGAAGTCTTTCATTACGGGCACCTGGAGTTTGAGGATCAGTTCCAGGCGGTGGGAAGCGGGAAAGCCGTTCTTGGCGAATTGATAGGCGGGCTCGATGACTTGCGCCCACTTGAGCTTGCCGAATTTCTCATGCGCGAGGCCGAGTCCGGCGGGTGTTCCGGGAACAGCGATGGAGCGATAGCCGACGTTGGCTTCTTTAGTGTTGCGGAACATGCCGGGGCGAGCCGCGCCTGGCGCTGTACCCGCATAGTCGATGGCGTGTACTTTGCCGGCGGTGGTGCGCAACAGCATGTAGCCGCTGCCACCGAGATTGCCGGCTTCGGGATGCACCACGGCAAGCACGAAGCCGACAGCAACTGCGGCATCGACGGCATTGCCGCCTTTGTGCAGGATGTCGATGCCGGCTTGTGTCGCGAGTTCGTGGACGCTGGCCACCATGGCCTTCGCACTGCGCAGCGGCTGGCTGACCATGGGCCGCGCACCCTCGAGTTGGAGGCCGCTTTGAGACACCTCCTGCGCGGCGCCAATGAGCGCGCACAGGCTTAGCAGCAGCATGAGGATTCGCGGAAGCATCGAAAACTTTAGTGTAATATGGGCCATAGGAGCTATGGCCGCTGCTGACTGTACTCCGATGATCGAGGCTTCCCGCCTCACTAAGATCTACGGAAAATTCGCCGCAATTCAAGACGTTAGTTTCTCTGTTCCGAAGGGGCAGGTGTGTGCGTTTCTCGGCCCCAATGGCGCCGGGAAGTCGACGACGATGAAGATCCTCACGGGGTTCCTCACGCCGACTTCGGGTGAGGCGCGCATTGCCGGGCTTTCGGTGGAGAGCGACCGGATGAAGGCGCTGGAGCGGCTGGGCTATCTGCCGGAGAATGGCCCACTGTATCCGGAGATGACGCCGCTGAGCCTGCTGCGATTCTTCGGCAAGGCGCGGGGTATGTCGGGTGACCGGCTGCGAGCGCGCATTGACGATGTGGTGCGGCGCTGTGCACTGGAGGCGGTGATCGAGAAGTCGATCCGGAAGCTTTCCAAGGGGTACAAACAGCGGGTCGGCATGGCGCAGGTGCTGCTGCATGAGCCCGATGTGCTGATTATGGATGAACCCACTACCGGGCTCGATCCGAATCAGATTGCCGAGGTACGGCGCACGATCCGTGAGTTGGGGAGAGAGAAGACGATTCTGCTTTCGACGCACATCCTGCAGGAGGTGGAGGCGATGGCGGACCGGGTGCTGTTCATCAATCGCGGACGTATTGTGTTTGATGGCGAGCCGGCAGCGATGCGCGAACGATGGGAGTCTTTGGACGCGGCGTTCCACGCCCTGACGGAGGAGCGATGAGGACGAGCGTGATCCGAGCGGTGTTTGCCCGGGAACTTGGCGGTTACTTCTCCACGCCGACGGGCTATGTCTTCATCGCGATGTTCGTGTTCCTGAGCGCGATTGCGGCGTTCTGGCAGGAGGCGTTCTTCGCCACGAACCTGGCGAACCTCGATCAGTTGAATGCCTACTTCCCTTATCTGCTGATCTTCCTGCTGCCTTCGATCAGCATGGCGCTTTGGGCGGAGGAGAAGAGGCAGGGCACCGAGGAGTTGCTGCTGACACTGCCTGCCTCGGACTTCGAGATTGTGACCGGCAAGTACCTGGCCGCGGTGGCGATCTATACGGTTTGCCTGCTGTTTTCGCTGAGCCACGTGGTGGTGCTGAGCTGGCTGGGCGCGCCGGATCCGGGACTGATGATGACCACGTACTTCGGCTACTGGCTGATGGGTGCGTCGTTGCTGGCGATTGCGATGTTAGGTTCGATGTTGACGGACAACCTGACAGTGGCGTTCATTCTGGGGGCGCTGTTTGTGTCGGGGCCGGTTTTCCTCAACTATGCCGGGGCGATTGTGCAAGGCACGCTGCAGCGCATGCTGGAGCGACTTTCGGTGGTGGAGCAATTCCGCGACCTGGCATCGGGGGTGATTACCACGGGCGCGGTGGTGTACTTCGTGAGCCTCGGGTTGGCGGCGTTCTACATCAACGTGGCGCTGCTGGGGAGGCGGCGTTGGCCTACGGGGCCAAAGGCTCCGCGGCTAACGATTCATGTGCTGGTGCGGTTTGCGGCGGCGCTGGTGATTGCGGGCGCCGCGGCAACGATCGGCTCGCATTCGAACCTGCGGGTGGATGCAACGAGCGAACAGATTCATTCGCTATCGGCGGACACACGAAAGCTGCTGGCGAGTTTAGATGCGAAGAACCCGGTGTTCATTCATGCTTACGTGAGTCCGGAAGTGCCTCGGGCGTATCTGCCGGTGCGGCGGGCGCTGATATCCACGTTGCGCGAGTTCGATGCTGTGGCCGGCGAGGCTCTGTACACACGCATCATTGAGACTTCGAAGTACACTCCACAGGCCCGCGAGGCGCAGGAGCGCTACAACATACGGCCGTTCCGCGTGCCGGTGACCGAGGAGTCTTCGTCGTTGAATGAGATCTTCCTGGGCCTGGTGTTCACTTCGGGTGGCGAGGAGTTCGTCATTCCGTTTCTTGATCGCGGGCTGCCGGTGGAGTATGAATTGATGCGGTCGATCCGGGTGGTGTCGCGGGCCAAGCGGAAGAAGATCGGTGTATTGACGACGCAGGCGAAGCTGTTCGGCGGGTTCGACTTTGAGCGCAAGCAGCAATCGAACGACTGGTCGATTGTGGCGGAGTTGAAGAAGCAATACGAGGTCAGCGAGGTCAACCCGGACGCGGACTATCCGGCGGAGTTGGACACGCTGATCGCTCCGCTGCCGCATACGTTGAGCGGGCCGCAGGTAGCGCGGTTGACGGAGTATGCGAAGAAGGGCAAGGGGCTGCTGCTGTTTGTGGATCCAATGCCTGCGTTCAATGTGGGCCTGGCTCCGAATGAGACCAGCACGAGTTTGCGGGCGCTGCTGGAGTTGCTGGGAGTGACATGGCAGACAAACCGGGTGGTGTGGGATGGGAACAATCCGCATCCGCAGTTGCGGTCGTTGCCGAAGGAAGTGGTGTTTGTTGGGGCGAAAGGCTTCGCGCAGAAGGAGGCGGTGACTAGCGGGTTGCAGGAACTGGCGCTGCTGTATGCAGGTGAGTTGAAGGCGCGCACGGATGCGCGGACGAAGGTGACTCCGCTGCTGGAAGCGTCGTCGGAGTCCGGAGTGCTGCGGTTCGAGGATCTGGTGCAGAACTCGATGTTCGGGATGTCGATCAACCAGAATCCGGACCATAAAACAGACAAGGACAAACATGTTCTGGCGATGCGGGTGACGCAGGGAGCGAACGCAATCGTGGCAGCGGACCTCGATCTGATGGGCGAGCAGTTCTTCGAACTGCGGCGGCGCGGGGTGGAGAATCTGAACTTCGATAACGTGACGTTCCTGCTGAACGCGGTGGATCAATTGGCCGGGGATGAGTCGTTCATCGCGCTACGCAAACGGCGGCCGCGGCATCGCACGCTGGAGGCTGTGGAAGCCCGGACGAAGAACTACGACGACCAGCGGTTGAAGCAGATGCAGGAAGCCGAGGTGTTCGCCGAGGCACGATTGAAGGAAGCGCAAGGGCGGCTGGACCGGGCAGTGGCCGAGATCCGGGCACGGACGGATGTGGACGATCAGGCGAAGCAGATCATGATCGCCAACGTGGAGTCCGTGGAGAACCGGCGGCTGACGGTGTCGCGGCAAGGGATCGAGGACGAGAAGCAGCGGCAAATTGAGACTGCTAGATCTGAAATGGAGAACTCCATCCGGGGGATTCAGAACACGATCAAGCTGCTGGCGGTGGCGCTGCCTCCGGTGCCGGCCTTCATCGTGTTCCTGTTTGTCTCAGCGCGGCGGCTGGCGCGGGAGCGGATCGGGACGCCGACCGATCGGATTGTTGAGGAGAAGGCTGTATGAAGGAGCTTCTCAAGACCGGGGCGTTTGTGGTGGCTGCTGCCACGTTGAGTGCGATCGCTGTCTACACAGAGCCGGAGCGGCGTACGGCGGCCATCTTCTCAGAGACGGGCACCACGTTCTATCCGGACTTCAAGCGGCCGCAGGATGTGAAGACGATCGAGGTTGTCGATTACGACGAAGCCACGGCCAGCGCGAAGCCGTTTCAAGTGGCGTTTGAGAAGGGCCGGTGGATACTGCCGTCACACTATAGCTACGTGATCGATGTTGGCGACCGGCTCGTGAAGACCGCCGGGGCACTGGTGGATTTGCAGCGTGACAACGTGGTCAGTGAAGCGGTTTCCGACCATGCGAAGTACGGAGTGATTGACCCGCTCGATCAGAAGAACCCGTCTTTGTCGGGGCGTGGCAAGCGGGTGACGCTGCGCGATGCTCGCAAGGATGTACTGGCCGATTTCATTTTGGGTAAGCCGGTGGAAAGCAAGCCGGGTATGCGCTATGTACGGGCGCCGAACGAGAAGCGTGTGTACGCAGTGAAGACGGATGCCGATCCATCGGCGAACTTTGCCGATTGGGTGAACAGCGGGCTGTTGCGGATTGCCTCAGCGAACCTGCGCAAGGTGACCGTGGTGAGCTATTCGATTGATGAACAGCTCGGACGGCTGGCCAATCTGGAACAAGTGGCGCTGACGAAGGAAGGTACGAATTGGACGCTGGCCGGCGCTTCCGGGTTCAACAAGAACGCGGTAAACGCGATGGTGGCTACGCTTGATTCGCTGCGGATCAGCGATGTGCGGCCGAAGCCTCCTTCCATGGCGGAAGGATTGAGAAGCGGCCAGTTGGAGATGAGCCTGGAAGGGGCGATGTCGATGCGGCAGCGGGGATTCTTCCTGACACCGCAGGGCCGGCTGCTGGCCAACGAGGGCGAGATGATCGCCGAGCTGGCGAATGGTCTGGTATACGTGCTGCGCTTTGGCGAACTGGCCAGTTCGCAAGGCGAGACGAAGGGCGGAAAAGGCGGTGATGACCGCTTTCTGTTTGTGACCGTGAGCTTCGATCCGCAGCGGGCAGCCAAGTACGGCGATGCACCGGGCAACGGCGAACGGCTCGCCAAGGAGCTGACGAACCGTTTCGCCGATTGGTATTACGTGATTCGCGGCAGCGACTTTCAGAAGCTGCGGCTGAAGAAGAAGGATCTCGTTCCCTAGTTTTTCGAGAGGAAGCGCTCGATCAGGGTTTCGAAGCCGCCGTGCACGGTGAGGTGCTCGACCTTTTCGGTGAGCTTTTCGAGCGTTTCGAGCTCCTTCAAGCGGATGAGGATGGGGTGATCCTTCATCAGGTTGGCGGTGTTCAACAGCGAGCGGGTGGCTGCTGTCTCTTCGCGCCGGCGGATGAGGTTGGCCTGGGCCTGCCGTTCCGCGGCGACCACCTGATTGAGGATTTCGCGAATCTCCCCGGGGAGGACGATGTCCTTGATGGAGATTGCGCCCACCTCGACGCCGAGGGTGGCCATCTCCGTGCGCACTTTGGCGGCGGCCTGTTCATCGACGTCCGTCTTGTCGGCGAGCACCTCATCGAGCGTGCGGAGGCCGAGCGTGTGGCGGACGGCGAGTTGCAAGAGCCGGTAGAACGACTCGACGTAGTTCCGGACGAGCGTTCCCGCCTGGACGGGATCGGTGACACGGAAGTCGGCCGTGATGTTTACACGGAGGGTGACCTTGTCACGGGTGAGGATTTCCTGCCCCGTGACTTCGACGGTTTGGCGCCGCAGATCGATGTGTTCGATGCGAGGCGAGCGGACCGCCCAGTGGGCGTGCGTTCCGGGACCGAGGACCTGGACGAACTTACCGTCCAGGTACAAGAGTCCGGCCTTGTTTTCATCGACGACTGTGAATACGGCCAACGACTCGCGCCCCAATTTGGTTAAAGCAGGAATTCGATCCCTGTCGATCTCGGGCCGGTCGTTGACGTTCACCAATTCCGCGGTGACGGTACGGTAGCCCTTCCAGAAGAGGATGCGGGAACCGGGACCGATGGTGCGGTACAGCTTACCGTCGAGGTAGACAATGGCGACTTCGGCGTCGGAGGTCTCGATGAGCGTGAAGTGCTCGGCGACGACCTCGGGGCGGGCCTTGACGAGGTAGTCGACCCACTCGGACGCGAAGATGGGAGCGGCTACGTTGTAGCGCTCTTCGTGCATGGTGTGAGCGAGGCCGCCGATGATGTGATCGCCGGGGCCGAAGATACGGACGAACCGCTTGTGGCGGAACAAGAGCACACGCTCGTTGTGTCCGACGGTAATGCGCTTCCAGAACAACATGGTGGTGACCTCCGATCTGATGAAAAGTGATGAAATGTGTTCAGCTTTGTAAAGTTCTGTCAACCGGCAGGCACGGGAATTCCCGGCGTTGCAGCGGGGTGTTTCGCTTTCTTTACTCTATTGGGTTTGTTTCGCAGCCTTTTACAGTGCGAAAAAGTGTTCAATTTTGTAAAGCAGTGTAAAAAACCGCAGAGCGGCAGGGCCGGTGTCCGGGCTCGTACGTACTGTCACGAGGGGAGGACCGAAATCGCCATGCCCGCCGATTGGCTTTGTTTTGCAAACGGGCGTTTCAAGCGCCTTGGGTCGCGTAGCGGGAATCGAACCCGCAACAGTCAGCTTAAAAAGCTGATGCTCTACCATTGAGCTACACACGGGGTTGGACACCGGCAACTTGCAGCCTCCGGCATACGAAGTATTCAGCGAATACTCGCACCCGCCAGGGAAGAAACCTGGACGATAGGGGACTGGGTTGGACGGGTTCCGGGAGTTTACAGACTTCCGAGCGATGGCCGGATGTCTCTGGAATGATTCCAATTGGGGAAGAGACACGGCGTTGCGCTGGCAGCAGTTGGGCGTTGATGTTTGGATAATTGCCGTGTCATAGGGACTACCTCTCGACTTTCTGATCATAGCATAATGCAAAAAATATGCAAGAGATTTTTCTATTGTATTTTTTGTTCCAGGGGAACACACGAAGGGAAGCGGGACCTGCATACTGGAAGTGATGAGATGGAAGATCCGTCCGGGAAGCCCTTATCCGCTGGGGGCGACGTGGAACGGAGCGGGGGTAAACTTCGCTCTGTTTTCCGAGCATGCAACAAAGGTGGAACTGTGCCTGTTCGATTCGCCGTTTTCGACACAGGAATCGGCGCGGATGGTGCTGCCGGAGAAAACGGACCAGATCTGGCACGGATACCTGCCTGGGGTTTTGCCGGGCCAGTTGTTTGGGTACCGGGTGTACGGGCCGTATCAACCGGAGTTGGGGCACCGGTTCAATCCGAACAAGGTATTGCTGTGCCCGTATGCGAATGCGGTAGGGCGGAACGTGCGTTGGTGCGATGAAATGTATGGGTATGACGTAAGGGCTAGGGCGGAGGATCTCTCGTTTGATGACCGGGACAATGCGGCGTATTGTTTTCTGGGGACAGTGGTGGACCGGGCATTCACCTGGGGAGGAGACCGGCCGCCGGGGACGGCATGGCATGACACGGTGATCTACGAAGCGCACGTCAAAGGGGCGACGAAGCTGATGACGGATCTGCCTGAAAAGCTGCGGGGCACCTATGCAGGATTGGGTTCGGATCCGTTCATCCGTCATTTGAAGAGTCTGGGCGTAACGGCGGTGGAGTTGATGCCGGTGCATCATCATTCTTATGAGCATCACCTGGTGAAGCGCGGGTTGCACAACTATTGGGGGTATAACACGACCTCGTTTTTCGCGCCGGACAGCCGGTATTCGTCGGCGGAGTCTCCGGGAGATTGCGTGCGCGAGTTCAAGACGATGGTGAAGAATCTGCATTCGGCGGGGTTGGAAGTGATTCTGGACGTGGTGTACAACCACACAGCGGAAGGGAATCACCTGGGGCCGACGATTTCCATGCGAGGGATCGACAATGTTTCCTACTACCGGTTGTCGACGGCGAGCAAACGCTTTTATGTGGATTTCACGGGATGCGGAAACACGCTGAACATGCTGCATCCGCGCGTGCTGCAGATCATCATGGACAGCCTGCGGTACTGGATTTTGGAAATGCATGTGGACGGATTCCGTTTCGATCTGGCGAGCGCGCTGGCGCGCGAGTTGCATGATGTGGACCGGCTGTCGGCGTTTTTCGACATCATTCACCAGGACCCGGTGATCTCGCAGGTGAAGCTGATTGCCGAACCGTGGGATCTGGGGGAAGGCGGGTATCAGGTTGGCAATTTTCCGGTGGGTTGGACGGAGTGGAACGGGAAGTACCGGGATACGGTGCGGCGATTCTGGAAGAGCGAGGGAGGTGTGGTATCGGAACTGGCGACGCGGCTGGCCGGATCGAGCGATTTATACGAGCGTAGCGGGCGGCGCCCGTATGCATCGATTAATTTCGTGACGGCGCACGATGGATTCACGTTGCGTGACCTGGTTTCCTACAATTTCAAGCACAACGAAGGGAACGGCGAAGACAACGCGGACGGCGAGAATCACAACAACAGCTGGAACTGCGGGGCGGAAGGGCCGACGGAGGATCCGGAGATACTGCGGCTGCGGCTGCGGCAGATGCGGAACATGATGGCCACGCTGTTTTTGTCGCAAGGGGTGCCGATGTTGTCAGGGGGCGATGAATTGAGCAGGACGCAGTTGGGGAACAACAATGCGTATTGCCAGGACAACGAGCTGAGCTGGTACAAATGGGACCTGGCGGCGCATGAAGAGGACTTTCTGGACTTCGTGCGATACATGGTGCATTTGCGGGCCAGCAATCCGGTGTTGCGGCGGCGGCGTTTTTTCCAAGGGCGCAGCCTACGCGGGCACAGGGTGAAGGACATCTCCTGGTTTGAGCCGAATGGAAGCGAGATGGATGATAGCGCGTGGAATGCCCATTTTGTGCGGTCATTAGGCGTGCGGCTGGTGGGATCGGAGATGGAAGAGCTGGACGATTTTGGGGATCCGATTGTGGGCGATACGCTGTTCATCCTGTTGAACGGGCACGACGACCGGGTAGAGTTTCAACTACCGCCGCCGGACACTGGGATGATGTGGGAAAGGCTGCTGGATACGGCTCTGAAGTTGTGGAGCCAGCCGCGGCGGTTGCAGGATACGTACTACCGGATGCAAGGCCGGTCAGTGGCGGTGTTCCGGCTGGTGAAGCAGGAGAGAAGGCGGGTGAACTTAGGCCCGCCTGTCCCATTCGTGCGAGTGTGATCAGCCTAGCGGTTCGCCCAGAACTCCCATTTCCAGGGCGAGGTTGTTGCTGTCGAGGGTGACTTTCCTGAGGGTGAGGACCGGCTTGAGGACGTTGCCGGTGGTTTGCTTGACCATACTTTCGTGGAACTTGCGTTGGAGGGCCTTGCGGAATTTGCCGCGAAGTATGGGATTGAGGATGCCCATGAGCAGTTCCTGGCGGTTCTTGTCGGCATCGATGGAGAGATGCGTGGTGTCGAGCTCGAAGGTGTCCTCGGGGGTTTCATCCTTGGGGAGCTGGTCGACGGGAGTCCAAACGGGGATACCGACGGCGAGGATGCGGAAGCGGTAGTCGAAGGTGAATTTCTTGTCGATGATGCCGTCGTGGAAGGCGTGGCCGAAGACCCGGACGTCCTGGCCAACGTAATCGAGGGTGAGTTTGTCGAAGGTGGTGTCGCCGGTCTTAAAAGGGAGGGCGGGGACATTTTGTCCGAACTCGGCTTCGGTGAAGCTGACAGTGATGGGAAGGAAAAAGAGGGTGGTTTTGGCAGAGAGGGAGCGGGTGTTGCTACGGGCATAGAGCTTGCCATTCTTGTCGAGGAGGCGGATGGCATAGCCATTGCCGGGGTTGGCTGAGAAGGAGGCGCGTTTGGCGGAATCGATGGCGACGGTTTGAAGGGGATCGATTTTGCCTTTGAGTTCGCGGTCTGTGTAGGGGGCGCCGTGGTAGAGTTCGCACTTGTCGCCTGGGGTTACTCCGATGAAATCCAATGTTAGTGGCATGGGATGAGAGTAACCCGGAAATGGAATTCGGGGAATAGGACTTACCGATTGCTTACGGTTTTCTTACTGGGCCACGAATGCACACGAATGGACACGAATTGAATAGTGATTTTGGGGGCCACAGATGGACACCGATCTGAGATTGGTTTTATTCGGCTCCTGTGGGATGGGGGTGCTTTTCGTAGTGCTGGCGGAGGAGGTCTTTGCCGTAGTCGTTGCCGTTGGGGGTGCGGACTACGATGTGGATGTGGTCGCGGAAGGGCACTTTGGGATTGGGAACCAGGTGGCGGATGCCGACGGGCAATTGGTGATCGAATTCGATCAAGATCACCGGGCTGTGGATGCGGTAGTAGAAGGTGCTGTCGGGCGCGGAGCCGCCGATCCAGGCGAAACGGGTGGCCGCGAGATGCTTGCGAACCTCATCCATTTTGACGCGGGCGTGGCCGTCATCCATGTTGGAGACATAGAGGCTGATTAGATCGGTAAGGTGCTTTTGTTGGGTAGGGTTGAGTTCGGAGGCGGGGAGGCCGGCGTAGTCGAGGACGACGTTGTCCTTGAAGGCTTCGCCGAGGTTGTTGTTGCCGGTCTTGGAGACGTTGAGAACGGCCTTGGAGCGTTGCGACGGATCGAGGCTGTTGACGAAGGCGAGTCCGTTGGCCTGCTCGTCTTGCAGGATCTTGGTGCCCTTGTATTTGCCGGAGTTGGCGATGACGGGTTCGGAGCCGACGAAGAGCGGGGTCATGACGACCTGGTCGCCGAGGACGAAGTAATTGATGATGGCGTGGTGGCCATCGAGTTGCCAGCCCCAGGGCTCTTTGGCGTTGGGCTGCCCCATCACGGTGATCCAATACTTCCCTTCGCCGTAGTCGTCGAAGTTGTTGTTGTTGAGCTCACCGAGGGTTTCGTTGAGATGCATGATGTCGCGGGTGAGTTGGAGGCCCTTGGCGCTGAGGGAGGCGCGCATGAGGCCGATGGCGGCATCGCGTTGTTTGGGATTCATTTCATCGAAGCTGACGCCTTGGCGGACATAGAAGTGCTGGTTCATCCACTTGCGCCATTCGTCGTCATTGATGGAGAAGGAAGCTTTGGTGCGCTGATCGGGTGAGAGCGCGGCGAGGAAAGAGACGGCGGCTTTGCGGGAAGGCTCGGTGGAAACGCCGGTGGAACGGATGGGGAAGAGGCCGGGCTCGATGGAGCCGTTGGTAGTGAATCCTTTGAAAGGCTCGGCGAGGCCTTTCTGCTCCCACTGGCGGGACATCTTGCGGTAGCGTTCGACGCGGTCTTCGGTGGGCGCCTGCGAATAGACGGTGGTATCCAGGAGGGCGAAGCCCAGGAGGAAAGAAAAGCCAACGAGCAGGAGCAGCCTCGGTTTCATGGGTGGAGGATACCACAGAAAAGGGACAACGGCGGGTGGCATGGTACTTGCAGTGTCGAGGAACTATGACGTACGGAGTAAAGCCGATTACCTATCTCTGCTCTCAGTTAGTTTCCATTACGGTGGGAGAGCCAGAGCGGAATCCACGAGTGATGCTGGGCAATCTGGAGGAGATTGACCATGACCGGGCGGTAGTGTTGCTGGATGCGCCGGTGTCGAAAGGGACGGAAGTTGTTGTGAAGGCTGAGAAAGCGGCGCTGCATGGGCGAGCGGGGAAATGGAGCTTTGTACCGGCGCTGGGCTATCTTGTCGATGTTCGGTTATCGGAGAACTCGCGGTGGACACCGGAGCGGTGGAAGCCGGAGTACCTGCTGGAAGTGCCTGCGATGGCGGCCTAAGGGGAACACCCTAGAAATAGGGTAAGTTACTGAGAAAAGAATTCCGGGAATTATTTGCCGGGTGAGGCGGAGAGAAACACCTCCCGGACGGAGCCTGGACGGGGCGTTAGAGGGCGGCGGCCACCATGGTGGTAATTTCCTGGCCTATGGCGAGGGAAGATGTGGCTCCGGGGCTGGGGGCGTTGACCACGTGGAGGGCGCGGGGGCCATGGACGAAGTGGAAGTCCTGGACGAGATCGCCGGAAGGACTCATGGCTTGGGCGCGGACGCCGGCGCCTCCTTCTTCGAGGTCGTCGATGGTGATTGCGGGGACCAGTCGCTGGAGCGATGCGCAGAAGAGCTGCTTGGAGAAGGAGCGGCGCATTTCGTCGAAGCACATGCGGGGATAGCGGGCGAGGAAGCGCCAGAGGCCGGGGAAGGTGAGGGCGTCGATCAGTTCGGGGAGATGGATGTCGGTCTTCTTGTAGCCTTCGCGGCGGAAGGCGAGGACGGCGTTGGGGCCGCATTCGACGCCGCCGTGAATCATGCGGGTGTAGTGGACGCCGAGGAAGGGGAATTTGGGATCGGGGACGGGGTAGATGAGGTGGCGCACGAGGGTTTCGCGCTCGCGGCGGATTTTGTAGTATTCGCCGCGGAAGGGGACGATTCTGACTTCGCGAGGCTGGCCGGTGAGTTGGGCGATCAAGTCGGAATGGAGACCGGCGCAGTTGATGAGGAAGGTGGATTCGAACTGGCCGGCGGTGGTTTCGGCGACCCAGCCGGTGGGAGATTGGCGCAGCGCGGTGACTTTAGCGTTAAGGACGACGCGGCCGTTGCGGGATTGGATGAGGCGGACGAGGGTATCGGCGACGGCGGGGTAATCGACGATGCCTTCCTGAGGGACGCGGAGGGCGGCGAGGCCTCCGGCGTGGGGTTCGATTTCGAGGAATTGAGCGCGCTCCATCCAGACGAGGCCTTCGAGTCCATTTTGTGAGCCGCGCTGGTGGAGATCTTTGAGGCGGGCGACTTCTTCCGAGGTAGTGGCGACGACGAGTTTGCCGCAGACATCGTGGGGGATATTGTGTTCCTGGCAGAAGGCGACCATCTGGCGAATGCCGGTGACGGCCATGCGGGCCTTGAGGGAGCCGGGCTTATAGTAGAGGCCGCAGTGGAGGACTCCGCTGTTGTGGCCGCTCTGGTGGCGGCAGACGCCGGGCTCTTTTTCGAGGACGGTGACGGAGGCATCGGGGAACGCCTGTTGCAGGCGGTAAGCGGAGCCGAGGCCGACCAGGCCGCCTCCGACGATGACGAAACGTTGTTGGCTCATGCGGGCAAGAGATAATTATCCTATGAGCCCGCTTGTCGATGCCGCGAAATGGATTTTGCTTTTGAGCTGGATTGTGTCGGCGGGGGTGTTGGGGTGGAACCACAAGCGGGTGCGGGCGGAGCGGAAGAGGCGAGGGATCGCGGAGGAGCGGCCGTCGATTCGGGATGCGAGATCGATGAAAGGGCTGGCGATCGAGGGGCTGAGCTTTGGGCTGGCGGTTGTGTTTTCGTCGTTTAGCGATCCACCGAGGGAGTGGCAGTGTATGGGTTCGATTTTGTTTTCGGTGATAGCGGCGGGGTTGTTTGTGTGGGCGCTACGGCATTTGGATCTGGAGTGGCGGATCAAGGCGGTGGTGACGGAGGATCACCGGTTGGTGACGACGGGGCCTTATGGGTTTGTGCGGCATCCAGTGTTTGCGGCTTTGGTGAGTTTGCTACTGGCTAGCACTTTGTTGACGAATCCTTGGTGGGGCACGGTGGTGTGCCTGGCGGTGTGTTTGTATGGAACGGAGATTCGGGTACGGGCAGAGGATGGGTTATTGGAACGGCGGTTTGGGCAGGAATTTACGGAATATAAGGCGCGGGTGGCGGCTTATATTCCGTTCCTGCGTTGACAAGTGAGTCCAGCCTTCCCAGGCTGGACTGCGACCGACCTGGAGGTCCGTCGCCACTCGAGTTAGTTGGGTACGGCGGTGGACTCCTTTTGGCGGAGTTTGGTTTCGGTAAGGATGATCTGCTCGGCGAGGTCGCGCATGGCGCGGCGGCTGCGGCGGCTGTCGTTGCGCAGCTTGAGGTAGGCTTCCTCTTCGCTCATGCCATGGCGTTGCATGAGGATGCCTTTGGCGCGTTCGACGAGTTTCCGCGCTTCGAGCTGGCGCTTCATTTCGAGGGCCTCTTCCTGGAGGCGGCGGTTCTCTTCGGCGAGCATGGATTTGGCGACGGCACCGCCCATCTGCTCGCCGATGAAGGTGAGCATAGCGATGAGGTCGGCGGAGAACTCCTGAGGGTTGCGGAAGTGGACGTTGACGACGCCGGCGATATCGCCGCTGGTCATGAGGGGGACCGAAACAAAAGCCTGATAGGTATCTTCGATCAAGGAAGGGAATCGTTTGAAGCGTTTGTCGGAGCCGGCGTTATCGCCGAGTGCGACGACGGACTTATGTTCGGCGACCCAACCGGTGACGCCTTCGCCCATTTTCATCTTGAGTTTACCGAGGGCTTGGGCGTGCGGGAGCTGGGAGGCTCGGAGCACGATTTCGCCGCTGGTGGCGTCCATGAGGTAGACAAGACAGGCATCGCAACCGGCGACCTGAACGGTGAGGCCCAGGATTTCACCGAGCATTTCGTCTAGCGATAAATCAGAACTCACAATACTGCTGATGCGGTGCAGCAAAGTGACTGAGGAACCCGGCACGGGGCCGGCAGCAACTTCGACCATACCCTAACGTTACGTGGAAGCGTGGGAGAGGTCCAATCGAAAGTTTTGATGGGCTCGATAGTGAAGGCGCAGAAAGGTTCAAGTGGTTGATTCTCTATCCGATGAGGTGGGTGTAGTCACTGTAGGAGGTGAGGGCCAATGCCGCTTGATGTTCTGATAGTGGACGATTCCGCCGCGATCCGGAAGATATTGCAGAGGGTATTGCGGCAAGCGGAGATGAGCATAGGGGAAGTGTTCGAGGCGGGGGATGGAGTGGAAGCCCTAGCGTCGTTGAAGGAGCACCGTGTTGGGCTGGTGTTGTCGGACATCAACATGCCGAACATGGATGGGCTGCAGTTATTGAGTCAGATTCGGGGGAGTGCGGACTGGAAGAATCTTCCGGTGCTGATGATCACGACGGAGGGGAGTCAGAACAAGGTATTGGAGGCGGTGAATCTGGGGGCGTCGGGGTATGTACGCAAGCCATTCACGGCGGACCAGATCAAGGAGAAGCTGGTGGGGCTGGTGTAGGAGAGGCGGGAGAAGAAGAGGCAGGATCGGGGAGAAGAAACAGATATGGAAGAGAAGATTGACCGGGACCATCTAGTCGCCATCGCGCGGCATGCGACGACGGACGTATTTGGCACGATGTTGGGGATGGAGATTGAGGCATTGGAGGCGTACGCGGAGACGGAGCCTCCGGTGGCGGCGGCGGGGATCTTGTCTCTGATCGGGTTTGCGGGGACGTGGGTTGGGAACGGGAGTTTCTTCTGCACGGCGCCGATGGCGTGTGCGATCGCGGACGCATTATTGATGGCGGAGCATCACACGGTGGATGAAGAGGTGCTGGACGCGATGGCGGAGATGACGAACATGATTTTGGGGAACGTGAAAACGGAGTTGGAGGCGGTATTGGGGCCGATGTTGTTGTCGATTCCGACGGTGTTGTACGGGCGGAATTTTGTAAAGCGGAGCATGGGGAAGCGGGAATGGATTGTGATTCCGTTCAATTGCAAAGAGGAACGGTTCGAGATTCAGATTTGCATGGCCCCGAATCCGAACCCGGAGGGGTTACGGAGTTGTTTACGGCCGTATGGGGTGCATGCGTAGGGGGATGTTTCGGCCACGAATGCACACCAATGCACACGAATGGGAAGAGTTTAATTTTTCGAGTGGGGTTGGTGGAACTGGGGCTGGCGGATAGGGATGTGGGTTCGATTCTGCCGGATCCCAAGGTCATGCCGATTCCCGAAATGGGGAATGGTGTAACGGGTTTGTTGCCTGTCGGTGGTGAGCCGCGGTACGTGTTGGATTTGCGGGTGAAGTTTGGGGTCGAAGCATCGACGCGGCGGCCGGTGGCGATTGTGTTGCGTCAGTATCCGGTGGTGTTGGTGGTGGACACGGTGCTGGATTTGGTGCGCATTGAGGCAGCGGATGTACGGCCGGTGCCGAAGCATCCGGGCGAGTACCGGAAGTTTGTTACGGGCGTATGGCGAGGGCGATCGCGGCCGTGTTTTTTGCTGGATCTAGTCGCGATTTTGCCGGAGGAGCTATTGGTTACTCAATCACCATCAGGAGATCTTTCGGTTCGACACTCTGTCCCACGGTTACGGTGAGTTTTTTGACGGTACCGGCGACGGGCGCGTAGACGGTAGTTTGCATTTTCATGGCGTCCATGACGAGGACGCGCTCGCCTTTTTCGACTTTCTGACCGGGCTCGACGGCGACGGAGGAGATGACACCGGGGATGGGGGCACCGACGTGGCCTTCCTTGGTGGGATCGGCTTTTTCGCGGGCGGCGGAGGTGACTTGGAGAGTCTTGTCGCGGACGTTGACTTCGCGGGGCTGTCCGTTCAATTCGAAGAAGACGGTGCGGGAGCCATCGGGGTGCGGCTCACTGACGGCGAGGAACTTGATGATGAGAATTTTCCCAGCTTCGAGTTCGACGGCCATTTCAGAGCCTTTTTCCATTCCATAGAAGAACTGCGGTGTGGGGAGAACTTCGACGTCGCCATAATTCTGCCGATTTTTGGCGAATTTGGTGTAGACATCGGGGTACATGAGGTAACTCATGAGGTCGGTGCGGCTGGGCTTCTGGCCGGTCTTGTCCTGAGCTTGGGCGGCAGCGTCGGTGAGGTTGACGGGCGGAAGGTGAGCGCCGGGGCGACCTTTGCGGGGCTTGCCGCCTTTGAGCACGACTTCGACAACCTTTTTGGGCCAACCACCTTCGGGCTCACCGAGGTCACCGGAGATCATTTCGATGATGGAGTTGGGAAGAGTGATGGAGTGATTGGGGCCGAGACTGAGGAACTGCTGGATGGTGACGCCGTGGGAGACGAGGAAGAGGGCGAGGTCGCCGACGACTTTGCTGGATGGAGTGACTTTGACGATGTCGCCGAGAGCCATGTTGACGTCGGCGTACATGCGGGCGATCTGGGGCCACTTGTCGCCGAGGCCCATGGCAGCGGCCTGTTCCTTGAGGTTGGTGTACTGGCCGCCGGGCATTTCGTGGAGATAGACTTCGGCGGTGCCTGATTTGGGGGCGCTATCGAAGGGAAGGTAGTAGGAGCGGACGGTCTCCCAATAGTCGGAGCACTGATTGAGGGCGTCGAGGTCGAGTTCGGTGGCGCGTTTGGTGTTGGCAAGGGCGGCTACGACGGAATTGAGGTTGGGCTGCGAGGTGGTGCCGCTCATGGACGCGAGAGCTGCGTCGGCGACATCGACACCGGCTTCGGAGGCCTTGAGGATGGATGATGCGTTGATGCCGCTGGTGTCGTGAGTGTGGAAGTGGATGGGGAGAGCGACGGCTTCGCGCAGGGCGCGCACGAGCTTTTCGGCGGCGTAGGGTTTACAGAGTCCGGCCATGTCTTTGATGGCAAGAACGTGGGCACCCATCTTTTCGAGTTCGGTGGCCATCTTGACGTAGTAGGAGAGGGGATACTTGTCACGCTTGGGGTCGAGGATGTCGCCGGTGTAGCAGATGGCGGCTTCACAGATGCGTCCCGTTTTGCGGACGGCTTCCATGGGGACCTTCATATTGGGAAGCCAGTTGAGGGAATCGAAGACGCGGAAGATGTCGATGCCCTGTTCGGCGGCGACGTGGATGAACTCGCGCACGACGTTGTCGGGGTAAGCGGTGTAGCCGACGGCGTTGGAGGCGCGGAGGAGCATCTGGAAGCAGATGTTGGGGATGGCTTCGCGGAGGCGGGCGAGGCGGGTCCAAGGGTCTTCCTGGAGGAAGCGCATGGAGACATCGAAGGTGGCGCCGCCCCACATTTCGATACTGTAGAGCTTGGCGAGGTGGTGGGAGACGTAGTGGGCGATGCGCATCATGTCGTAGGTGCGCATGCGGGTGGCCATGAGGGACTGATGAGCGTCGCGGAAGGTGGTGTCGGTGAGGAGGAGACGGCGCTGTTTGCGGGTCCATTCGGCGAAGCCTTCGGCACCAAGTTTATTGAGTAAGTCGCGGGTGCCTTCGGGACGCTCGAAGACGTCGTGGCGGGGCAGCGTCGCTTCGCGGATGACGGCAGGCCTGGTTTTGCCTGCGACTTCGGCGTTGCCATTGACGATGACTTCGCCGAGGAATTTAAGGATGCGGGTGGCGCGATCGCGGCGGACGGCGAATTTGAAGAGCTCTTTGTGTTCGTCGAGGAAGCCTGTGGTGACGTTGCCGGTTTGGAACTTGTCGTGATTGACGACGTTTTCGAGGAAGGGGATGTTGGTTTTGACACCGCGGATGCGGAACTCGCGAAGGGCGCGATCCATGCGCTGGCAGGCGATATCGAACTGCGGTCCCCAGGAGGTCATTTTGACGAGGAGGGAATCGTAGTAGGGGGTGATGACGGCGCCACCGTAAGCGGAGGCACCATCGAGGCGGATGCCAAAGCCAGCAGGGGAGCGGTAAGTATGGATGCGGCCGTAATCGGGGATGAAATTATTGGCAGGGTCTTCGGTGGTGACGCGGCATTGGAGGGCGAAGCCGTTGAGGCGCATCTCGCTTTGCGAGGGAAGCGCCATTTGAGGGCTATCGAGGCGGAGACCCTGAGCGACCTGGATCTGGGCGCGCACGATGTCGATGCCGGTGACCATTTCGGTGACGGTGTGTTCGACCTGGATGCGGGGGTTGACTTCGATGAAGAACCACTCGTCGGTGTCGGCATCGACGAGGAATTCGACGGTGCCTGCGTTGTAGTAACCGGCTTCGCGGGCGAGTGCAACGGCGGCTTCGCAGAGCGCTTTGCGGACTTTTTCCTTGAGGCCGACGGCGGGGGCGACTTCGACGACTTTCTGGTGACGGCGCTGGACGGAGCAATCACGCTCATAGAGATGGAGGATGTTGCCGTGGCGATCGCCGAGGATTTGTACTTCGATGTGCTTGGCGCGGCGGATGTAGCGCTCCATGAAGAGGGCGTCGTTGCCGAAGGCGTTGCCTGCTTCGAGGCGTGCCTCTTCGAAGCGGGCGGGAAGATCCTGGGCTTTGTCGACGACGCGCATGCCGCGGCCACCGCCACCGAAGGCGGCTTTGACGATGAGGGGGAAGCCGATGTCGCCGGCGCGGGCCATGGCGGTTTCGACTTTGTTGAGAGGCTGATCGGTACCGGGGACGACGGGGATGCCGGCACGTTGGGCGAGTTGCCGGGCGGCGCGTTTATCGCCGAGGAGTTCGAGGAGTTCGGGGTTGGGGCCGATGAAGGTGATGCCTGCCTTTTCGCAGGCGCGGGGGAGGGCAGGATTCTCGGAGAGAAAGCCGTAGCCGGGGTGGATGGCGTCGACTTCTTTTTCGGCGGCGAGGGCGACGATGCCATCGACATCGAGATAGGCCTGGACCGGGCCTTTCCCTTCCCCGATGAGGTAGGCTTCGTCGGCTTTGAAGCGGTGCAGGCTAAGGCGGTCTTCCTTCGAATAGACAGCTACGGTGCGAATCTTTAACTCATTGGCGGCGCGGAAGATACGGATAGCGATCTCGCCGCGGTTCAGTGCAAGCAGTTTTCTCATGGATGTGTTTTTCAAAGAAGAAAGAGGGGGCGGCGCGACGTGGGCGCCTACATTTTTGAGGGTACCATGGAACATCGCGAAGCTTCGACACGTATAACAGACGAAGCTAAGGAGGACTCTATGCACCGGTTGGCGTTGCCTGTGTTTTTCGCCGTGGCCCTGACGTTCACGGGATGCGACTTCGACGATTTTGACGGGGTGGCCCGAGAGAAAGAGGACTTCCATCATACGAAGGCGTTGAAATCGGGTGGCCGGATTGAGATCGAGAATTTCAACGGCGGGATTGAGATTACGGGTTGGGACAAGGAAACCGTGGAGATTCACGGGACGAAGCATGCTCCGACGAAGGAACTGCTGGACGCGATTCACATCGATATCGACTCAACGCCGGATTCGCTGCGGATCAAGACAGTGAGGCCGACGGAGCGGCGCGGGAATTTGGGCGTGAAGTATGTTCTGAGCGTGCCGCGGAAGGTGATTCTGGAGCGGATTGTGAGCTCGAACGGCGGGATCCGGGTGGATCATGTGGAAGGGAACGTGAAGCTGCGGACTTCGAATGGGGGCGTGCGGGTGGAGACGGTGAAGGGCGATCTGGATGTGACGACTTCGAATGGCGGGATTGATTTGACGGAATTCACGGGTGGGGCGGCGCTGCATTCGTCGAATGGCGCGATCCGGGCAGACGGGGTGCGGGGGTTCTTTGAGGCTACTACTTCGAACGGGGCAATTGATGCGCGAGTGTTGGAAGCATCGGGGACGCGGCCGATTCGGGTGTCGAGTTCGAATGGGCGGGTGAATCTGACATTGGAAGGGCTGAAGAGTACGGACGTGATTGCATCCACGAGCAACTCGTCACTGACGGTGAAATTGCCGGCGGCGGTGGGCGCGCAGTTGAAGGCGAGCACGTCGAATTCGAGCATTTCGACGGAGTTTGAAGTGAAGACTTCGGGCACGATCTCGAAGAACCGGATGGAGGGGACGATTGGGGCCGGGGGACCGGTGTTGGATTTGCATACTTCAAATGGGTCGATTCGTGTGTTGAAGCTATAGAGTCCGACCAGGGGGATCGGCCGCAGGCGAGGGCGCCTGCCCTACAATGGAATCGGTCGATTTACAATGCAACCGATTCCTTTACGTACTACTGTTATTGGCAGCTATCCGTTTCCTTCGTGGCTTGAGTTTGCTTCGCAGAACCTTGACCAGTTTGGGGCGGATGATGTTTCCGAGATTCTTGACGATGCGGTGACTTGCGCGATCCACGACCAGGTGTCGGCGGGATTGGATGTGATCACGGATGGCGAGCAGACGCGGCTCGATTTCAATTTGTCCTTTTATGGATTTCTTGAGGGGATTGAGCGCGAGGCTTTGCCGCGGCGGAGGTTTGGGCCTCCAGCGCATGATCAGCGAGGGAAGCATCGGATTAGCGGGACATTGGCGGCTCCGCGCGGACTGGGGTGCGTGGAGGAATATGCGCGGTTGCGGCGACTGGCTCCCAGTGGGCCGGTGTTGAAGATGTCGGTGCCGGGGCCTTATACGTTAAGTGGACGGCTAGAGGGGGACCGGTGGGCGAATACGGAGGCGTTGCTGCCTCTGGTGCAGCGGGAGTTGGTGGCACTGGTGGAGGCGGGGTGCGGGGAAATCTGCGTGGATGAGCCTTCGATGTCGTGCTATGGGCATCTGCACGATCCTTTTCGCTTTGTGGATATATTCAATCGCACGGTGAGTGGGGTTCGCGGTAAGGCCCGGTTATCGACGCATTTATGCTTTGGGAATTTCAAGGCGCGGGCGGTGGCTCCGCGGAAGTATGCTCCGCTATTCCCGGCGTTTCATGGATTGCATGTGGATGAGGTGCATCTGGAGATGGCGAGCCGGGAGTTTGCGGAGTTGGAAGTGATTGGCGGGCTGGTGGAACATTGCGATGTGTCGGTGGGGATTATTGATGTGAAGAATTACTATGTGGAGACGGCGGAAGAGGTGGCGAGCCGGGTGCGGCGGTGTTTGCATTATGCTCCGGCGGAGCGGCTTTCGTTTGCGCCGGATTGCGGATTGAGCCAGACCGCGCGGTGGGCGGCGAAGCGGAAGCTGCAGGCGATGGTGGAGGGAGTTAAGATAGTGCGCGGTTAGGTTCTTATGAACAACCGCAGAGAAATCATACAATCGGGTCTTCTTATTCTTAGCGCCAAGACCGCATTCGGGTCTCAGGCGAACTCGACGGTGGAACTTGGTTTGATCGGCTGCGGAAGCCGGGGGAACTGGGTCACCGATTTGTTCCATGAACACACGCTGGCGCGTGTTACCGCGCTGGCGGATGCTTTCGCAGCGCCCATTGAGGCGGCGAAGGCGAAGTACAAGGTGGATGGTTCGCGGGCTTTTGTGGGGTTGGATGCGTTCGAGAAACTGGCGGCATCGAAGCTGGATGGGATTGTAATTGAATCGCCGCCTTTTTACCATCCGGAGCAGGCGATGGCAGGGGTGACGCATAACAAGCATGTGTACCTGGCGAAGCCGGTGGCGACGGATGTCGTGGGATGCAAGGCGATTCTGGCAGCGGGTGCGAAGGCTAAGGCGGCGGGACGGAGTTTTCTGGTGGACTTTCAGACTCGGGCTCAGCCGGTGTTTCAGGAAGCGGCGGCGCGGGTGCATCGGGGAGAGATTGGGACGCCGGTGCTGGGGCATGTGTATTATCACGCCAACCGGACTCCGTATCATGAGACCGCGGGGATGAAAGCTTCGGATGCGGCGCTACGGAACTGGCTGCATAACAAGCGATTTTCGGGGGATATTATCGTCGAGCAGAATATCCATGTGATCGACGTGGCGAATTGGTATTTGCAGGGGAATCCGCTGAGCGCGTTTGGATCGTGCGGGCAGAATGCGCGGAAATTGGGTGATGTGTCGGATCACTACATCGTGACGTATTGGTATCCGAAGGAAGTGAAGGTGGACTTCAGTTCGGCGCAGTTTACGCAGTTCTATCGGGATCTGTGCATCCGGGTGTACGGGTCCGAGGGGGACATTGATTCGCACTATAACGGGTCTGTGCGGATTGGTGGGAAAGTAAAGTGGACGGGGTCAGAGAAAGACAATACGTTCAAGGATGGCGCCGTGGCAAACATGAAGGCGTTTGTGGAGAGTATCCGGTCGGGGAAGGCGGTGAACAATTCGGAAGAAGCCGTGCGGAGTAATCTTACTGCTATCCTCGGGCGTATGGCGGCTTCGCGGCGCGCCGTTGTGACATGGGACGAGATGATGCAAACGACGGAACCGTACACGGGGGTCAACGGCGTGTAGCGCTGCATTTGCTGGCGGCCGTTGTGTTGTTCGCGGCGAATGCGTATCTTGTCGCGGAGTTGTTTCATCGCGAGTTCATTGACCAGACGGGGTCAATTGAAGCGGCGTATATTGCACTGGCACGGTATATCGGTGAGAACTGGCGGGACCTCAACTGGTTTGCGCTCTGGTATAACGGGATTCCTTTTCAGGATGCGTATCCGCCGCTGCTGCATTTGTTGTCTGCGCTGACTGCGGCGGTGTTTGGATTGCCGGCGGGGACTGCGTATCACGGGGTGTGCGCGGTATTGTATGCGCTGGGTCCGGTGACGCTGTATGCATTCGCGGTGCGCGGCGGAGCATCGGTGGCGGGGGCGTTTGTGGCGGGGTTGGCGTACACGGCGGTGTCGCCATCGGCGTTTCTGGTGAAGGAGATTGCGGCGGATTTAGGGGAGATGGGCGCGGGGCGGCGATTGCAGGATCTGGTGGTGTGGGGCGAAGGGCCGCATGTATCGGGGTTGACGTTTTTTCCTTTGGCGCTGGTGCTGTTGGACGTGGCGTGGCGGCGCAGATCGGCGGGGTGGGATTTGGCGGCGGCGTTGGGGATGGCGGCGACGGCGTTGACGAACTGGCATGCGGGGTTGACGCTGGCTCTGGGGGTGGTGTGTTGGGTGGCGGTGAATTTTTCACGGGCGGTGGTGTTGCGAACGGTGTGGATTGGAGTGCTGGCGTATGGGCTGGCTGCGCCATGGATACCGCCTTCGACGATTGCGGTGGTGCGAATGAATGCTCGCGTGATCGGGGGGAATTTTGATGCGACGTATGCGGCGCTACCGTGGCGTGTGCTAGTTGGGCTGGCGTTGTTGAGTTTGACGGCGTGGGCGTTACGACGGTGGCGGGTTCCGGCGCTGGTGTGCTTCGCGGGGTTCTTTGCGGGGATTACTGGGTCGATTGCGGTGGGGGCTTATTGGTATGGATGGAAACTGGTGCCGCAGCCGGAACGGTATCACCTGCAGATGGAGATGGGGTTGTGTTTGCTGGCGGGGGCGATGGTGAGTCTGGTTCCGTGGCGGGTGCAGATGGCGGTGGTGGTGGTTGCTATAGCGGCCTGCGTGATTCCGATGAAGCAGGTGCGGCGGGTTTCGCGGGAGATCTATCTGCGGCCGTTGGACATGCAGGCGACGATGTTCGGGCAATTGGGGAAGTGGCTGCGGGAGAACCGCTTTGAAGGGCGGATTTATGCGCCAGGGGCAAAGACGGCGTGGCTGAATGTGTTTTGCGATACTCCGCAGTTTGATGGCGGGTTTGCGCAGGGCGTGGTGAATCCGAAGTGGCGGGATGCGTGGTACGCGTTGAATCTGGTGCGGACACAGGAGGAGACGCTGACGTGGGCCCGGGCGTTTGGGATACAGGCGATCGTGGGAGCGGAGGCGGGCAGCGCGGATCCATACAAGCCGCTGCAATTTGCGGAGAAGTTGCATGGGCTGGAGGTTTTGTGGAAGGGCGATGGGGAGACGCTGTACCGGATCCCGCACCGAAGTGTGTCGCTGGCGCGGGTGGTGCCGGTGGATGCATTGCCGCGGTCGATGGATCAGGTGCGTCTGTATGTTGCGGCGTTGGAGGATGCGTTGATGCCGGAGGCTTCGCTGCGATGGACAAGCCGGCATTCAGCAGTGGTGGAAGCGACTTTGCAGCCGCAGCATGCGGTGTCATTCCAGTGGACGTATCATGCAGGGTGGCGGGCGAGGGTGAATGGGCGGGCGGGTGTGTTGCGAGAGGATGGGATCGGGCAGATGGCGCTGGAGCCGGGGTGCGACGGGCCGTGCCGGATTGAATTGGAATATGACGGCGGGTGGGAGATGCGGGTGGCGCGTGCGCTGGCGTGGCTGGTGTTGTTGAGCGCGCTGCGTGGATTTTGGCGAAAAACGAGAGTAGGCTGATGGGCATGCCGGGCGATGCTATTTTCACTCCACTGCAGTTTCGGAATCTGACGGTGAAGAACCGTATTTTCCGATCGAACATTTCTGGGCGGTTTGATAACTACGACGGGTCAGGGAATGAGGTGCGGGTAAATTGGGAGACTTCGTTTGCGCGGGGCGGCGTGGGGGCGATTGTGTCGTCGTTTGTGCCGGTGTCGATTCGGGGGCGGATCATGCCGAACTACGCAACGATAGATCGCGATGACTGCGTGCCGTTCTGGCACGAGGTGGGACAGCGCGTGCATGAACACGATTGCAAGTTTATTTTGCAGTTGAGCCATGCGGGACGGCAACGGGATATTCCGGGGATTGAGTTTGCGCGGGGGCTGAGCTCGACGTCGCGGCCGGATCCGCTGCATGGGTTTGAGGCGGATGCGATGACGGGGGCGGATATCCGGCGGGTGGTGGGGGAGTTTGCGGCGGGAGCGAGGCGGGCTCGCGAGGCGGGGCTGGATGGAGTGGAGTTGCATGGGGCGAACGGATATCTGATTACGCAGTTCTTGAGCCCGGCGATCAATGACCGGAAGGACAAGTACGGCGGGTCATTGAAGAACCGGGCACGATTTGTGTTGGAGGTGGTGGCGGCGATCCGGGCGGAGGTGGGGCGGGATTTTCATTTGCAGGTGAAGTTGAGCGCGCGGGATTTCAACAACGCTTTGCAGCCGCTGGCTTCGGAGGGAACAACATTGCAGGATTCGCTGCAGGTAGCGCAGTGGCTGGAGGCAGCGGGGGTGGATGCGTTGCACGTGTCGGCTGGGAATGCGTTTCCGCATCCGAAGAATCCGCCGGGGGATTTTCCGGTGGAGAGCGCGCTGCAGACGTTTGACACGATGATTTCGAGCGGGAAGATGGAGCTGGCGAATTACTTGTCGCTGGCTTCGCCTGCGGGGCAATTGTTCCGGTTGGCGTGGGTGAACGCACGTGGGGACAAGATTGAGGGAATCAATCTGGAGGATGCGTCGAAGATCCGGGCGGTGGTGACGATTCCGGTGATTTGTACGGGCGGGTTTCAGACGGCTTCGGTGATCCGGAAGGCGCTGATGGACGGACAGTGCGATGCGGTGTCGATGGCTCGGCCGCTGGTGGCGAACCGGGATCTGGTGAAGATGTTCGCTGATGGACTGGATCAAGCGCCGCGGCCTTGCACGTATTGCAACAAGTGTCTGGTGAACGCGCTGGAGAACCCGTTGGGGTGCTATGACGAATCGCGGTATGGATCGCGGGAGGAGATGGTGGCCGAGATCATGGGTGTGTTCCGGTCTGTTTGAGGATGAATTCGCGGCGTTTTTCGACGAATTCCTTGATGCTCATGTGAGGGCGTCCGGGGAATGGTCCGAAGCCTTGTGAGGTGGTCTGTTCGGTGGCTCCTTTGAGGAAAGCTTCGGTGGAACCGAGTTTACGGGTGTCGGTTTTGACGTCTTCCGCGATTAGAGTTTGTGCGTCTTTAACGATGGGTTCGAGTTTGGACCAGACGAGCCAGTTTTCGGCGATGTCGCGGATGTAGGCGAGGTATTTCTGGCGGAGCGAGGGGACGGCGAGGAGTTTGTTGAGTAGCGGTTTGGCGGTGTCTTTTTCGCCGGCGAAGAGGTCGAGATTGGCGTCTTCTGGGGCGCGGGGTCCACGCATGGGCATGTTGGGCGGTGGTCCCATGGGTGGGCCTCCGGGTCCGGGGCCTTGTCCTCCGAAGCCTGGAGGCGGGGGTCCCATCGGGCCCATCATTTCGGCGGGCGCGAGAGCTTCGTTGAAGTCGTGAGGGATGATGTGGAATTTGCCTTTGTCATCGAGGAAGATATTGTAGTCGCTGGCGCGAGTCCAGTAGCCGTCGCTGTTGATGAGGGCTTTTTCGAGGGCGAGGAATTTGAGTGCGCCGTCGATGTCGAGGATCGGGTTGAGAGCAGCCTCGAGTTGCTCGGACTGGGTTTCCTTGAGGGTTTTGCAGAGGTGGATGAGAGCGGCCCAGGATTTGGGATCGTCCTTGGTTTTGATCTCGTAGATGCGTTTGTAGGCGGCGGGGTCATCGCCGATGTAGTCGAGGCCTGCGCGGCCCATGGGGCTGCCGGGGGTTTTCCAGCGAGCGCCTTTGGAAGAGGGGAACCATTCGGCGAGGAAGTCGGTGTTGAACTGCTGGACGTTGACGTAGATGCCCCAGCTTTCGCCGTTGATGACGACGCGCATGTGGTTGACTTTGGCGATGGGGAGGTAGTGGCGGCCGATTTCGGAGTAGAGGAGGGTGCGAAGGAGAGTGGGGTCGCCGTTGGAGTTGAGGAGGTTGAGGGTGCGGTAGCCGCCGAGGCGGGCTTTCTTATCGGTGTAATCGATGGAGAGGTTGAGGGAGCGCTTCTGGCCTTCGGGGACCATCATGAAGGAGGACATGCCGCGGAAGTGGACGCCGACGCCGGGGTAGGATTTGCCGTCGACGGTGAGATCGGCGGGGACTTCGACGTCGGAGTTGTAGAAGTCGGCGAGTTCCTGCTCCCAGTCTTTGTTTTCGAAGGTGAGGAAGAGGGTGCGTAGGGTGTTGCGATCGTAGAGGGGTTCGTTGGTGTATTGCTTGACCTGGGCGGGAGTGAGGGAGGGACCGGGTTGTGGGCGGGTGCGGCGATTGAGGGATTCGCGCGCGGCTTTGCGTTCAGCGGCGTTGAGTTTACCGTCGTTGTCTTTGTCGAAGTCTTTGACGAGCTTGCGCTCGGACATGCCGGGGCCTCCGGGTCCGCCGGGTCCACCAGGACCGCCGGGGCCTCGACCGGGTCCACGGCCGAAGCCACCGGGGAATTGCGCGGGGAGGATGGATGCGGTGAGGGTTAGGGTGAGGGCGAGGATGGCTAGGAACGGCATGGTTACTCCTTGGGTTGCTTGACGAGACGGACTTCCTGGACTCCTTCGAGGAGGAGGATTTCTTTCACAAGTTTCTGGGCATCGCTGGGAGTGCGGAGATAGTATTCGTAGACGGCTTCGATGGCCGCGCCCTGCTTCATGGTTTCGATGGATTGGAGCGCGCCGGGTGATGCGCCAGCCTGTTGGGCAATGCGATCGAGATCCACTCCGGTATGGGCTCGGATGATGAGTTGGTGGGCGCGGGGCGCCGAGGGGCGGGAGAGGAGGAATGCGGCAGCGCCGATGACAAGGATGCCGAGACCGGCGACCCATAGGTTCATGGCTCCGACAGCCATGCCGACGGCGACGGAGAAGATGACGAAGGCGGTGTCGCGGGTGTCGCGGACGACGGTGCGGAAGCGGACGATGGAGAGGGCGCCGACGAGGCTGAAGGCCCGGGCTACGTTGTCGCCGATGACTTGGGTGACCATGGCGATCAAGACGGAGAGGAGGACGAGTGTGGTTGTGAAGGAGGATTCGTGAGGAATGCGAGTGGATTTGGCGTGAATCCAGGCGACAGCGGCGCCCGCGACGAGGGCCGCACAGAGGCGGAGGAGGATGGCGGCCGGCTGGTTTTCAGGCATTAGCGCACACCTGATGTTACGGCAGATTTTAATTGGCAGGTATGGTTTGGGGTGAAGCTTTACGAAGACTTAACAGACTTGATTTAGCCGCCGGCCGGAGGCCCGCGTCACCGGAGGTCGATTTCGTAGTGGTCGGCACCGTGAGTGAGGGTGAGGACACGGCTGCCGTATTCGGAGTTGAGATAGGGGCCTTCGAACATTTTCCAGTGTTCACGGTTTGGAGGTTGGCCGTAGGTGGTGGTGAGGTGGGCGCCTCGGAGGGTTTGGAATTGGACGGTGGGCACGGGGTCGAGAGTGAACTTGAGTGACAGGGATAGGATGGCTTTGCGGAAGGCTTCGATATCGGGGAATTCGGAGGCGGAGGCGGCCTGGAGGATGGTGCCGTTTTTGAGGTGCGGGGAGTAGAGGCGGCGGCCGCCGTCGAGGGGTTTCCATTCGTATGGGGCGAGGGGACGGTAGGCAATGTAGGTGTTGCCGCCTTGGGCGAAGATCCAGCCGGAGGAGTGCTCTTCGAAGTGTTTCAGGCCGTCGGGGAAGAAGCCGTTGATGTGAGGGAAGCGAGTGCCGGGAGGGATGTTGTAGAGGGCGATGACGGTGTCCTGATCCTGAACGATTTGTTCGTAGGGCGAGCCTCCGAGGAATTTATCGGGGGAATCGTAGGTTTTCTTGGAACGGACGACGGCTTCGGTAATGAAATCGGGGAGACCGGGGAAATACATCTGGAGTTCGTAAGGAGAGGAATAGGGATGGAGGGAAAAGATGGTGTTGGAGATGCCGCGTGGATCGGGGAGGGCCCAGGTGACGTCCCAGGAGTGCTGCTGGATGGGTTGGAGGATGCCGCCCTGATCGGAGCTGACGGCGTAGTCGCGATGGAGGAAGGTGGTTTTGTAGACGGGGGCGTGGCGCTCATCGGTGAAGCGCCAACGGTTGCGGGTGCGCTTGTGTTCGCGGTGAAGGTAGGGTTTGGAGCGATCGGTGGCGATGTTTTGGAGGATGGGCGGAGGTTGGTAGGCGGAGGCGGCGGTGTAGAAGAAGACGTAATAGCTGAAGCCGGGGAGCGGATAGCCCTGGCCGAAGAGGAGCCAGCCGAAGTCGGAGGATACGCCGTTCCATTTTTCGCGGACCTGGATGTCGTCGGTACGGGCGTGGGCTCCGACGTAGATGCCGTTGAGGCTTTCGACGGCGTAATCGGCGATGACCCAATCGAGCATGCGGCGGGCTTTCGATTTCATGTTCGGGTCTTCGGCCCAGGCGGCGAGGTAGGAGAGCGGGAGGAGATAGACGCCGATGTAATGGGTGCAGTCGTACTCGCCCTGGCCTTTGGTGACGGTGAGATCGATCCAACTGTAGATGTAGTCGCGGGCTTCTTCGAAGTTTTCCTTTGAGGATTTGCCGGTGTACCAGGAGTCGGCGGGTTGGTTGGGATAGAGCTGGGCCATCAGATAGAGGCAACTGTAATAAAGGAGCCAGTGGTTTTCGGTGTCGCCGCGGTAAGGCATGTAGGTGCGCCAGGAGTCGCGGAGGGCTTTGCGGGCGGCGGGCGTGAGCTGGCCGCGATCGAGGTAGGCGATGGCGGTGACGGGGAACATCCAGAACATGTCGCCGGTGGGATCGCGGAGGAGTTCGGTGAGTTTTTGCGAGGCCCACTCGGGCTTTTGGCGGAGCCAAAGGTTGGCGGCGATGTGTTGGTAGCCGGTGTTGCCTTTGGCGTTGGTTTCGATGATGCGGCGGACACGGGCGTCGAAGTTTTCTTCGGCATGGGCCGGTGGTGCGAGGAGGAGGAGCAGCAGAAGCGCGTTCATTGGCGGGCCTCCGGGATGAAGACGAAGTCGCGGACGATGGAGCCTTCGAGGCCGGCACGGGTCCAGGAGAGGCCGAGGTCGTCGGAGTAGAAGACGGCTTCTTCGTGGACGCTGGCCCAGAGGCGCTGCTTGTGCCCGGGATCGAAGGCGACGCGCCAGATGTGGTTGGAGGGGAGTCCAGCAGTGCGATCAAGCCAGGTTTTGCCTTGGTCTTGCGAGACGCGGATGCCGAGATGCCAACCGCAGACGGCGGCAATGTTGGGGTCGTGCGGATGGAGGGCGACGTTGTAGAGGGCGTGTTGGCCAGGGATATTTTCGGCTTTGGTGAAGGAGCGGGCGTTATCGGTGGAGAGGAAGAGGCCACCTTGTTGCGCGGTGGCCATCCAGAGGCTGGGTTGAGCGGGGGATTGCTGGATGGCGGTGATCATGGAGCCGGCGGCGCCAGCGGGGAGCCAGTGCAGGCCGGAGTCCTCCGAAACATAAATGCCAGTTTCTGTTCCGGCGAGGAAACGGCGGTCGCGCGTGCGATCGGCTTTGATGGCTTGGACGAATTTACGGGGGAGGCCGGTGTCGCGATGGGTCCAGGAGCGGCCGTCGTCGTCGCTGTAGCCGATGCCATCGGGGAGCGCGATGAGGATTTGAGTGGGGTTGAGGGAGTCGAGGGCAACGTCTTGAATTTCGGTCATCTGCCAACTGGTGAGGATGCGCCAGGTTTTGCCGGAATCAGCGGAGCGGATGCAGCCGTTGCCGGCAGCGATGTAGAGGATGCGGGGGTCGCGCGGGTTGAAAGTGACCGTGGCGATGTTGGGATGATTGAAGCCAAGTTGACGCCAGGCGGGCGGTTGGTAGAGGAAGAGTCCGCTGGGCGGGAGTTTGGCGCCGACGACGTAGCCCTTCGATTCCATGCCACAGACATAGAGGCGGTGAGGGCTGGGGCCTTCGGCATGGAGAGTGAGGGCGAGGAGTAGTGGCAGACAACGTGCTGGGTAGCGGGTCATGTGGCAGCGTCTCGTGATTGGGCTTGCATTGTCGTGTAGCATTTTGATGGCCGCGGATCCGTACCGGGCAAAATGGATCTCGGTGGCGGACCGGCTGATCACGGTTGCGCCGGAGACGTTCGCTTACAACTGGGGCGAGGGGGTACAGCAGATCGGGTTGATGAAGGTCTACGAGCGGACGCGGGAGAAGAAGTATTTGGATTGGATGAAGCGGTGGACGGCGTTGTATGAGGGCAAGGATACCCGGGAGTTGTTGAATGTTTCGGAGAAGCCTTGGGGAGGCGAACATTCGGCGTATTGCGGGCATTGGAGTCCGGCAACGGCGATACTGCTGTTGTACCGGGCGGCGCCGCAGGGACGGTATTTGGAGATTGCCGAGGGAACGGCGGAGTTTATTTCGAAGCAGGCGGAGCGGAGTCCGGAGGGCGGGCTAGGGCATTGGAAAGGGAGCCATCAGCTTTGGGTAGATACGTTGTATATGGCGTGCCCGCTGCTCTCGGCGCTGGGAAGGAAGGAGTATGTGGAGGATTCGGCGGGGCAGATTGTGACGTATGCGAAGCACTTGCAGGACGCGGATACGGGGCTTTTCTATCACATGTGGGATTGGGAGACGCGTCAACGGACGGCCGGTTTGTGGGGACGCGGGAACGGGTGGGTGATGATGTCGATTGCAGATACGATGGAGGCGTTGGGCGGCAAGCATGCGGGACTGAAGAAGGTGCTGGAGGCGCAGGTGCGTGGGTTAGAGAAGACACAGGATGCGGAAGGGTTCTGGCACACTGTGATGGACGATGCGGGGAGTTACGCGGAGTGTTCGGCAACATCGATGGTGGTGTACGGGGTATTGAAATTAGTGCGATTGGGCGTGTTGCCGGCCGAGAAGGCGGGGATGGCGATGAAGGCGTGGAAGGCGGTGAATGAGCGGTATGTAAAGGATGGACTGGTGACGGGAGTGTCGACGGGGACGGTGCCGAAGGGGCAGGAGTATTACCGGAAATTGAAGGCGGGAACGGAGACTTGGGGGACTGGGGCGTACTTGCTTGCGGGGAGTGAGGTGGACCGGCGGAAGTAGGTGGGGGTTGGGGGAATGTGCGCAGGCGGAATGGGTGAGCAGGCGCTTTTGAGAGTAAAGCCCGCCAGAACGAACCGCTCTCGGATTCGGATCGTTTGACGGGCCTCGGTTTGAGCGCTTGCTTACGCGCGCGCCGCTGAAGTGTTGTTAGTTGGCTGTCACGTTTTCGGCGTGGAGGCCCTTAGGGCCCTCCCGAACTTCGAACTCCACGGTGGCTCCGTTGTTCAGGGTGCGGTACCCGTTCATCTGAATCGTCGAGTGGTGAACGAAAACATCTTCACCGGTATGCCGCTGGATAAAGCCGTACCCTTTGGCTGAGTTGAACCATTTCACAGTGCCTTTTTCCCGTAACACAAATCTTCTCCTATTGTGTCTTCGGACCCGGAAGGGCCGTTGTGCAAAACGCCGGACACAGCGGCGGTTGGAACTTGCCGGCGCGGCCAGGAAGGCTTGAAACACAAAAGCCGCTGGAGACAAGCGTCCCGGCGGCTGCGGCGGAAGCATTTGACTGGCGAAGTCGACGCATTCGGTACAACACAACTGCTGGCGTTTTACGCATTGTGGCAGAAGCGCATAAAACATTCAAGTGGTTTTTTGTTTGGAACAAAAAAAGATGAAAGTGTTTGGGGCTGCGGAGGGTTGCCTAGGGGAAAGTGGAGGCTGGCATACTAGGAGCATGTTTCGATGGGCGATGATGAGTGGGTTCAGCCTTCCCAGGCTGAACTGCGACCGGCCTGGAGGCCCGTCGCCACTTTTATTGTGTGCCGCCATGAGCTGTTCGATATTGCAGGCGCAGAGTTGGACGCAGTGGGGAATGAACGCGCAGCACAACGGAACGGTGCGCGTGGTGGGGCAGTCGCCGGCGAAACTGCTAGCGGAGGTGGTGCATGACAAGTGGTCGCAATTGATTCAAGCCGAGGGCGGCGGCGATCTGTTTGCGCATTATCAGCCTGCATTGGTGGATGGGCGAGATGTGTTTCTGACGTTTAAGGGCGGGAATTATGTATCGTGCCAGCCGGCGGGATCGGGCTTCCCTGCCCCATGCGGATTCGCGGCGTGGGACAGGCAGACTTGGGGAATGAAGCAACTGCGGTGGGTGGGAACGCAACTACGCGAGCGGTGGGCGTATGAGTCGGATTGGAAGCCGGCGCCGAATGCAGGCGTGTTGCGGTGGGAGCCGGTGTTTCATGGCGTGGTGACGGATGAATTGGTAGCGATGCCCGCGGCGGGCGGCGATGTGATTGTGTTGCGGCGGAGAAATGGCCGGCTGGTGCGGAGGATTCAGCCGTTCGGGGAAACGGTGGATGCGAACAAGTATGTGGCTGGGCCGTTGACGTTGGACGATGCGGGCAACCTTTACTACAACGTGATGCAGTTGGATCCGAATGATCCGTGGAGCACTCGCGCAGGGACGGATGTGGCGGGAGCCTGGCTGGTGAAGGTGAACCGGCGGGGCGAGACGAAGATGGTCAGTTACCGCGACTTGGTGAAGGATGCTCCGGCGAATTGCCGGGGGACGTTCGGGAATGAGCAGTTGCCGTGGCCGCCATCGCCGACGGCAGTACCAGCGAGTGCGCCGTGCCTGAGCCAGCGGCCGGGAGTGAATGTGGCTCCGGCGGTGGCTCCGGATGGGACGATTTATACGGTGAGCCGGGGGCACTCTCCGGCGGGGGCTCGGTATTCGTATGTGATTGCGGTGAATCCGGACCTGACGGTAAAATGGGCGGCCTCGCTGCGCGGACATTTGAAGGATGGCTGCGGTGTGGTGTTGGGGATTGGCGGACCGGGCGGGTGCAGGGCGGGGACTCCGGCGAATGGTTTTGACCCGGCAACGAATGAATTGCCCGCGGGGCAGGTTTCGGATTTGTCGACGTCGTCGCCGGTGGTGACACCGGACGGGGGAGTGCTCTACGGGTCGTTCACGACGTACAACTATCTGCGGGGGCACCTATTCCATTTTTCCGCGGCGGGTGAGTTTCGAGCGGCGCATGATTTCGGTTGGGACACGACTCCGGCGGTGTTTTCGCGGAGGGATGGATGGCACGTGGTGATCAAGGAGAACAATTACGGGATCGGGTCGTATTGTTTCGATTTCCGGTTCTGCCCGGCGCGGGAGAACGGGCCTTATTACATCACGCAGTTGAATCAGGAGCTAAAAGTAGAGTGGCGGTTCCAAAACACAAACACACAGGAATGTTTCCGGCGGGCGGACGGCAGTTTGTCCTGTGTGGCGGCGGTGCCGGGGGGATTCGAGTGGTGCATCAATGCTCCGGCGGTGGATGCGCTGGGGAATGTGTATGCGAATAGCGAGGATGGGAATCTGTATGTGATCGGGCAGGGCGGGGTGGAGTTAGGGCGGTTGTTTTTGAATCTGGCGTTGGGGGCGGCGTACACTCCGTTGTCGATCGGGCCGGACGGGAAGATCTATACGATGAATGATGGGAAGCTGTTTGTAGTTGGGGAATGATGCTGCAGCGTGTGTTGAAACGGTTGGGGCTGGATGAACCCCCGAGTCCGGATGTGGAAGGGCTGCAGCGGTTGTATGACGCCTGGTCGATCGCCGTGCGGTTCGACAATGTGCGGAAGATGATTGCGCTGCGGACGGGGCGGAGGTTACCGGGCCGTGAGGCGGAGGATTTTTTCGAGGCGTGGTTGTCGCAGGGGGCGGGCGGAACTTGCTGGGCGGGAGCGATTGCGTGGCTGGAGTTGCTGCGGGGGTGCGGGTTTGAGGCGCGCTTCGCGAGCGGGTCGATGTTCGACATGGGGTTTGTGAATCATGGCACGGTGGTGGTGGCTTTCGGAAATGAGGAGTGGTTGGCCGATGCTTCGCTGATGAGTCCGGCGCCGCTGTTACTTGGGAGAGAACAACGGCATAGCAACGGAGTGACCGCAGTGGAGTTGGAGCCGGATGGGGGAAGCCACTTGGTATGGGTGACGGTGCCGCATCAGGCGGGATTCATCAACTGCCGGGTGTATCCAGAGACGCTGGCGCACGGCGCGGTGCTGGCACATTACGAGGCGACACGGGAGCGGAGCGCATTCAATCAACGTCTATATGCGCGGAGGAATTTCCGCGATCGGGTGATTCTGTTGCGGGGGAACCTGCGGTTCGAACGGAGGAGCAGTGGATTCACGGCGGGGGAATTGACTGCGGATGAGTTGCGAAGGTCGATGCAGGAAGAGATGGGGTTCTCAGAGGAACTGATTGGGGAGTGGGTGGAGTGTGGCGGTCTGGCGGATTCGATGAAGCCGTCGAGCGGACCGGCGCCGCCGGCGGTTAAGGGCGTGCCGCCTTCGTTGCGAGTTGCTTCGACGCCCAGGGAATGAAGTATTTCCAATTGGGGCCGTCGGTGTGGCCGCCGTCGTGCTGGCGCCAGGCGAGGGTTCCGTTCATGAGGGCTTCCTTGACGGGCGGCATTTTGGCGGTGCGGTAAGTTTCGGTGATGCCGAGGTCCTTTGCGCCAAGGAGGCGGAAGACTTCACCGGCGGCGACGGTGGCCATGAAGCTACCTTGCTGATCGAGCCAGCGGGCATCGCCTTTTTCGGGGATGCCGTAGCTGATGAACGTGGGTCGCGGTGCGCAGAGTGCGATCAGCATGTGGGAATCGACGGGAATGTCGCCGGCGTTTTTGGAGCCGAAGGTGGCGTCGGATGCGCCGTACTTGAGGAAATTGCCAGCCATCCAGTGGTATTCGCCGGCGGCGGTGAGATTTTCGACGGCCTCGCCGAAGTTGCGACGGTGCGGCTTGGCTCCACCTTCGCCGGAGGAACCGACGAGAACGACTGCGAAGCGTGTGTCCATGGCCATGGTGACGAGGGCGGCTTTGCCGTAGCGGGAAACGCCTTCGATGCCGATGCGTTTGGAGTCGATGGTGGGATCGGTGGCGAGGTAGTCGAGGGCTCGTGAGGCTCCCCAAGCCCAGGCACGGAGGGAGCCCCAATCGTCGGGTTTGCGGCGCTGGCCTTTGTTGACGAGGCCGATGACGCCTTGGGTGAGGCCGGCTCCGTTATCGGCCTGCACGCTGGCGGGGAGGAGCTGCGCGTAGCCCCAGCCAGCCGCGATCAATTGCTCGGTGGCGGGTGGATCGGGACCGCGCTGGGCGGCGAACCGTGCGAATGCTTCGGGGATGGGATCGGACGGGAAGGCGGCGCGGGTGAACATCATCATCACGGGGACTTTGCCTTTTGCTTCGACAGGCGTAACGAGGACGAGTTGGATGTTGACGCCGATGGAGGGGAAGGCGCTGTTGTCGAGGTGGCCTTTGAGCTCGCGAGCGATGACGGGGTGGGCGCCGAGTTTGTCCTGCGATTGGCGAACGATGGTCCAGGTGACTTTAGGGGCGTTAGCGGGGACTCGGCCGAGGACTTCGCGATCGAAGAGTTCGACGATTTCGGGGCGGCGGAGCTTCCACCAATCCTTGGCGTTTGTTATTTTGCGACCGTTATTGGCGCGGAGGATTTCGGGGTAGTCGGGGAAGGGGTTGGCGGTGGCTTCGTCGTAGTTGGCCTGGTTGGGGGATTGGGGGTTGCCGCTGGGGCCGGGGCGGAGGGCGGTGATGCCGAGTTGGCGCATCATGTCGCGATGGTCTTCGGCAGTGGCGGCAGCAAGTTGCGGGTTCGGTTGCGCGTGTAGTTGAGCGAAGAGAAGGAGGGCAGCCGTGAGCATGTCGGTTTACCTGCCGAGGAGATGACGGACATCCTGACGGAGCGGTTGGACGGATTTGGCGAAGACCATTTTGTAGGCAGTGCAGAAATAGTCGAGGTCTTCGAAACGGTTGTGGGGGGCGTGGCGGGATTTTGGGCAACCGCCGTGGCAGAGCGCTTCCCACTGGCATTTGGAACAGACGGGATGAGGGATGGATTTGTTCTTCGCGAACTGGAAGCGGCGGGGGTTGCGGGACATCTGATCCCAGGTGTTGTGATTCAGGTTGCCAAGCTTCCAGGCTTTTTCGACGAAGAAGTCACAGGGGTAGACATCACCGTTGTATTCGACGACGGCGTAGCTGTCGCAGGATTCATGCATGGTGCAGGAACCGGGCTTTTGTCCGGCGAGGGCTTCGGCGAGGTTGTCGAAGAAGCGGATGCGCATTTTGCGGCGCTCGGGCCACCAGAGGTCGAAGGTTTCGCAGAGGAACTTGCCGTACTCCTCAGAGCTGATGGTGTAGGGGAGTCGATTGCCGTGGCCGTCGAATTCGGAGAGCGGGATGTATTGGACGTTGTCGATGCCGAGGTGGCGGAAGAATTCGTAAATTTCGCGGGGTTTATCGACGTTGGCCTGGTTGACGACGCAGAGGACGTTGAATTCGACCTGGTGTTTTTGCATGGTCTCAATGGACTGCATGACGCGCTTCCAGGTGGCGTGGCCTGCTTTGTTGACGCGGTAGGTGTCGTGGATGTGCTGGGGCCCATCCATGGAGATTCCGATTAACCAGTTGTAGTCCTTGAAGAGGCGGCACCAATCGTCGTCGATCAACATGCCGTTGGTTTGGAGGGCGTTGGAGATGTTGTGGCCGGGACGTCCGTAGTGGGTTTCGAACTCGACGAGTTGGCGAAAGAAGGGGAGTCCGGCGAGGGTGGGTTCGCCGCCCTGGAAGGCGAACACGCTATTGGGGTAGCTGTAGGCGAGGAAGGATTGGACCATGCGCTCAAGGGTTTCGCGGGTCATGGTGCGATGGGGAAGCGCCTGGTAGGGGTCGGTATCGCGGTCGAGGTAAAAGCAGTAGGAGCAATCGAGATTGCAGAGGGCGCTGGCGGGCTTGATGAGCAGGCTGCCGATCCGCGGCGTATTGCCGAGAATTGGTGGGATCATATTCCGCAGTTTATCTTAGATGTGATGAGCAGAGTGGATGAGATGCTTTCTCGCGTGGACGCGCGGCTGCGGGAATTGGGATCCGCGGAGGGGATTGCGACGGCGCGACGGTTCTTTAAGGAGCCGGTGGATCCGTATGGGGTGGCGGCTCCGCAGATCCGGGCGCTGGGGCGGGAGTTGTATGGGGAGGTGAAGGCGTGGCCGGTGGCGGAGCGGAACAAGCTGTGCACGGAATTGTGGAAGACGGGGAAGCTGGAGAGCGGGGGATTGGTGGCGTATTTCTACGCGCGGTTTGGGAAGCAGTGCGGACGGTGTGAGTTTCAATTGTTTGAAAAGTGGATCGACCGGTATGTGAAGAATTGGGCGCATACGGACGCGGTTTGCACGTTGCTGATGGAGGCGGCGATCCGGAATGAGCCCGAGCTGGCGCGGGAGTTGCTGGCGTGGACGGAGTCAAAGAACCGATGGAAGCGGCGGGCAGCGGCGGTGAGTTTGGTGAAGGCAGGGAGGCGGGGAGAGCATCTGGAGACGATTCTGAAAGTGGCGGGGCGGATGATGGAGGACGGGGATGAGATGGTGCAGAAGGGCGTTGGGTGGTTGTTGAAGGAGACTCACGAACGGCATCCGAGGGAGGTGGTGGCGTTTCTGGAGAAATGGAAGGCTCGGACTTCGCGGCTGTTGCTGCGGTATGCGGCAGAGAAGATGAATGCCGCGGAGCGAAAGCGGGTATTGGAATAGATGACGCTGGAAGAAGAACTGAGACAGAAGCTGCGTCGGATTGAGGCGCTGTTTGCGGGAGCGACGACAGAAGGCGAGCGGATAGCGGCGTTCGCGGCGATGGAGCGGATCCGGAAACGACTGCAGGAGACGGAGCGGGTGGAGCGGCCGGTGGAGTTGAAGTTTACGCTGGCCGATGAATGGTCGCGGAAGTTGTTTGTGGCGCTGTGCAAGAGATATGGGCTGCGGCCGTACCGGTACAAGCGGCAGCGGTTCACGACGATCATGGTGCGCGCTCCGCAGAGTTTTCTGATGGGGACGTTGTGGCCGGAGTTTGTGCAGATTCAGAAGGCGCTTGAAGAGTACCTGCGGGAGGCGACGGACCGGATTATCCGGGAAGAGGTGTTTAAGGATACTTCAGAGGCGATGGAGGAGTGATGAAGATACTGGTATTGCTGGCGGCGGGATTGGTTTCGAGCGCACAGACGCCGCGTTGGGACGATATGGTGTGGGTGGCACTGCCGATTGGGGATCGTGTGGTGGAGAAGGCTGTGCTTGCGGTTTCGGTTCATGTGGACGGATTGCAGGGGAAGGCGCTGATGCAACTCGACCTGGGAACGAATGGAACGGTGTTGTACGGTGCTGCGTACCGGGCGTTGGGTGGGAAGGCTGTGCCGGAGAATGGGCGCATCCGCGTGAGTGGCACGGTGGCGGGGCTGCGATTCGAGAATCAGAGCGTGCTGCTGGATGCGAAGCAAGGGGAGGCTCCAAAGCCGGGCGAGCCGGCGGAGTTGGGTACGGTTGGGGCGGATTTCTTCAATCAGCGCGGGTTGGTGATGGACTTTGTTCGGAACAAGGTAGCGGCTGTGGAGAAGGGTGGGGAGTGGACGAAGGGGGTAAGCTTTGCTCCGCTGCGGTATCGGAATGGGAAGGTGTTTGTTACGGTGCGCATGGGGGGACGTGAGGAGAGCGGATTTTTCTATGACACGGGATCGAGCGCGTTGCCGCTGGTGACGACGCGGGGACGGTGGATGGAGTTGACAGGCCGCAGGCCGGAGGATGCGGGGAATACGGTGTGGAAGGTGAAGTCGTGGGGCAACGATGCGGCGCTGGTGGGGGCGAGGATGTCCGGGCCGTTGTGCGTAGGGACGGCGTGTGTGGAAGGACCGATGGTTTACTTTGAATCGTCAGGGCTGGAGAATTTGCGGTTTGACAAGTATCCGTATCCGGCGGAAGGGCTGATTGGGAATGCGGTGTTCCTGGACCAATACAGTGTGGTTGTGGATTTGGCAGGGCAGAGGCTGGGCTTGGTGAAGGGGTCGCTGGCGGGGCGGGAGTAGGTTACTGAGGGAGGCCGGAATGGATGCGGGGGCCGGGGGGTTGGGCGGCGAGGATGCGGGCTTCGGCTTCGAGCATTTCCTGCCAGCGGGCATCGGCCTCGGCTTTACCTGCACCTTTCTGGGCTAGTTTGAGGAAGACTTTGTAGTGGCCTAGTTCGGAGGTATAGAGGGCGTTGTAGAAGGCGGCTAGCTCGGTGTCGGTGGAGTTGGCAGCTAGGACGGAGAAGCGCTCACAGGACCGGAGTTCGATCATGGCGGAGACGAGGAGGCGGTCGAGGGTGTCGCCGATTTCGCCTTTGCGAACGAGGGCGCGTAGCGCGTTGGCGTAGGGATTCTTGTGGATGCGGCAGAGTCGGCCGCCACGGCGGGTAAGGATGCGAGTGACCTGAGCGAGGTGGGCGGCTTCGTCGCGGGCTACGTTGGTCATGGTTTCGACCCAGCCGGGGAGCCATTCGCCGGGCCAGCGGGTCATCATGTCCATGGCGTTGTTGGCGGCTTTCTTTTCGAGGAAGGCGTGATCGATGAGGAGGGCGATGGGGTCTTGAAGGACGGAATGTGCCCATTCGGGCGGGGTGACGGAGAGTAGGGGGAGCACTGTTGTTACGTTAGCTTGAAATGGATCGGGGCGGGAATCCTTGGGAGGAAACCCGCCCCGTTCTGGTTAGCCAAAGTTACGCGCCGGCCTGGAGGCCCGCGCCACTTAGAAGGTTAAGCGGAGGGCCAATTGGCCGTTGCGTTCGCCCTGAGCGCTGGCGAGTTCGCCGAAGTTGACGGCTGTGACGCCACGGACGGGAGCCCCGTATTGCGGCGTGTTCGTCAGGTTGAAGAACTCGGCGCGGAATTCGAGGCGGACGCGTTCGTAGATGGGGAACTCCTTCTGGATGGAGATGTCGTAGCTGGCGAGGCCAGGCCCACGCTCCGTGCCGATACCGACGTTGCCGAACTCACCGGCGACGGTGTTGCGATAGACGGAGGTATCGAACCACTTGCTGCGAAGGCCGACCTCACCGAGGGTATTGCCACCGGCGCGTCCTGCGACGACGCTGGCGCGAGCTCCACGGGAGTTGGTACCAGAGTTATTGGCACCCTGGATGGTAAGCGGGAAGCCCGACCGGAGGGTGAGGATGCCGGCGAGCTGCCAGTTGCCGACGATCTGGTTGAGGCCCTTGTTCATATTGCTACCGAACTTGCGGCCTTTGCCGACCGGGACGTCCCAGACATGCGAGAAGGTGAACATGTTGCGGGCGTCGAAGTAGGTAGGACCCCACTCGGCGCGCTGGTCATAGAGATTCTGCCAGTAGGCGGACTGGGAGGCAGCCTGGCCGCCTTCGCCGTAATAACCGATGGCGTCACTCATGCCTTTGGAGAAGGTATAGGCGACCTGGAACTCAAGACCACGGGACATGCGCTTGCGGAGGGTGGCCTGGAGAGCATGGTACTGCTGATTGGCGCCAGTGGCGGTGCCGGAGATCTGCGCGATGTTAGCGAGAGCCGGATTGCCGCTGAGGTAGGGGCTGGGGCTGGTGATGGGCTGGCCCTGGGCGTTGATGCCGTTGAGAATGCGCTGGAAGTAGGGCATCGGAACGACGAGGTGGGTGCCGTGCTGGCCGATGTAGCCGGCGGTGGCGACCATGTCACCGAACTGACGCTCGAGGGTCAGGTTCCATTGCTGGGTGTTGGCCGGACGGACGAAGGGATCCCAGAGGCGGATGTTGGCACCGCGATAGGGGTCGGCGGGACGGAGAGCGGTGAGGCCCTGTTCCGCATTCGAGGTCGGCAGGTTGAACTGGGGCTGCGAGTAGATGGCTTCGTATTCGAAGTTGAACGGCGGGTTCAAGGGGAGGCGGAGGTTGGTGCCGGTGCCTTCCATGAACGAGGAGATGGTGTAAGCGCCGCGGACGACGAACTTCTGGATGGGGGTCCAGGCGAAGCCGACGCGGGGCTGGAAGTCCTTCTTAAAGGGCTGATAGAGAGCGCGGCTGGCGCCGTTCTGCCCGGCCAGGAGGAGCGCACCGGAGAAGGGCTCGAAGTTGGACTGGCGATCCTTCACTTCGACGAGCGGGGTATGGTATTCCCAGCGGAGGCCGAGGTTGAGGGTGAGGTTGTTGGTAACGCGCCAGTCATCCTGGAAGTAGAAGCCGTAGATGGTCTTGCGATGGCCCCAGGTACCGCTGGTGAGACCGCGGCCGAGGTTGGAGGGGAGGCCGAGGTAGAAATCGGCGTCCGGCCAAGCGGTGGCAGAGGAGCTGAGAGCGGTGAACTGGCCATTGAAGTTCATGAAGCCGATGCGTCCATTGTTGCCGGCGTAGAAGGTATTCATCTGCTGGCGGAGGATGTTGAGACCGGTCTTCATGCTATGACGGCCACGGATGATGGTGAGGTTATCGGCGTAGTGATAGGTGGTATTGGCGAACAACTGCTGGGTGCCAATGTTGGCGTTCCCGATACCGGAGGCAACACCGTTGTTGAAGGCGATGCCGAGAAGGCCGGTGCTGTTCACGCCCTGGATGCCGAGTTTGGCGTTGAGGTCGGGATAGCCCTTATCGAGGCCGCCGTTATGCAGTGTGATGCGGTTCACACCGATACGAGCTTCGTTCACCATGGTGGGGGAGATGACGTGAGTCCAGTTGACCACGCCGGCCTTGAAGGGCGAATCGTTGAAGGTATCGAAAGCCAGCGGGAAGCTATTGAAACCCGGGGTGGCCTGGATGCTGTGGGCATAGCGCACCGAGAGGTCGTCATTCTTCGAAGGCTTGGCATCGATCTTGACGTCGCCCTGATCGAGGTTCAAGCGGCTGGAAGAGGAGGCGACGTAGTTCTGGCGAAATGCGGAGGTCAACGGCAGCGGATAGAGGGTGTTGTCCGCGAAGAGATTGCGGGCTACGGGGCTCTGGAGGCTGGCCGGGATCTGGTTATTGGCGAAAGGCTGGCGTTGGCCGGCGGCATTCAGCGAGAAGGGGTTGTAGAGCTGGATGGAGCGGCCGACTTCGTTGTTGGTGTTGCTGAGGAGGCGGGAGAAATCGCCGCGGCGGAACTCAGCGGGGATGAGGGTTGGTGTGCCGATGGTGGGTGGGGTGGGACGGCGGAGGCCCATATAGTCAACGAAGAAGAAGAGCTTATCCTTTCCGTTGAAGACTTTGGGGATGAGCACTGGGCCGCCGAAGGTGGTTCCAAAGGAGTTGTAACGAACCGGGGTACGCGGCAGCGAATTGCCGGCGGCATCGGTGGTCCAGTTACGGGACCAGGCATTGGCATTCAGCTTCTCATTGCGGAAGAACTCGAAGGCGGAGCCATGGAATTCGTTGGTACCGGACTTCATGGTGACGTTGACCACACCGCCCTGGAAGTTGCCGAATTCGGCGGAGGCGTTGTTGGTGATCATCTTCACTTCGGAGATCGCATCGAGGTTGGGCTGGTATGAGGTGAGGTTGTCGGAGACCTGGTTGTTGTCGATGCCGTCGAGGAGGAAGTTATTGGCTTCCTTGCGGTTGCCGTTGACATAAGGACGGCCGCCACCGCCGGTGCGCTGGTCATTCAACATGCCGGCGGGATTGGTGGTGGTGACGCCAGGGGCAAGCAGTGTCAAGGCGATATAGTTACGGCTGCGGATGGGAGCGTTGGAGAGATTGTTTGCGGTGAGAGTGCTGCCGACGATGGTGGTGTCGGTTTGGAGCAGCGGCGTCTCGCCCTTCACTTCGACGGATTCGGCGAGGGTGCCGATTTCGAGGGCGATATTGACGCGGGCGCGCTGGTTGATTTCGAGCACGATGTCGGACTTAACCGAGGTCTTGAAGCCCTGAGCTTCGACCTTCAATTCGTATCGTCCGGCTGGGACGCGAGGATAAAAGTAGATACCTGCTTCGTTGGTTTGGGTGGGGTAGACGGTGCCACGATCCAGGTCGCGCATGGTGACGGCGGCGCTGGCGATGGTGGCGCTTGTAGGATCTGTAACTACTCCGGTAATACTGGCGCTGACTTCCTGGGCCACAGCAGCAGGCACAAAGGCGAGCAGTAGGGCAGCCAAGAGAACCAAGGCAACGGGGTAGTTGGTGCTCAATCGATTCATCATCCTCTCCTTCTTTTCGTTACGATCATGGGTTGTCCAGGCACGGTGAGCGCTGGGCGTTAAATACCGAACGTTGGAGCGCATAGTGGATTGCGCCTCTCTTTCTACCAATTACTGTAGAAATTCGCGGTCATTAAGTATTTTCGAGTGAATGTATGCAAGTGTAGGGCCAAACACGCACCGCTTGCATGGTAGAGCGCATGAGGCGCGAACACACGGACACTGACGAGACCCCAACACAGAGCATGCTCCATATTGTAGCCGATTTTTTCAGTCTGTAAAATAAGAGCGGAACCGAACTCGCTGACGCTCGCGGCTCAGAAGGAGTATTTAAGCGCGAACTGGATTTGGCGCAACTGGCTGGTGGAGCGAATGCGACCGAAGCCGGCATTGGGATTGAGTCCTTGTGTACCCCAGAGGGCAGAAGGACGGCCCCAGGCTGGGTGATTGGGGGCGTTGAACATTTCCATACGGAACTGCAAGGTGTGGCGTTCGTGGAGCTGGAAGTCTTTCATGGCGGAGAAGTCGACGTTCCAGGTGGACGGGGCGCGGAGGACGTTGCGGGAGCAATCGCCGAACTGGCCGGCCACGGTATTGGTAAAGGCTTCGCGAACGAAGTAGCGGTCGGCAGTGGGGTTAGCAGCGACAGGATTCACACCGGTGACGCAATTGAGGCGGTTGGAATGGGGGAAACCGGCTCCCATACCGGCGGAGTCCCAGGATTCGGGGTTGATGGTAGTGCCGCTTTGGATGTTGGTGATGGTGCTGGCTTGCCAGCCGCCAACGATCTTGTCGAGGACGGCATTGCTGTTGAGGAAAGGCTGGCCTTTGCCGAAGGGGAGGTTGTAGAGGATGGAAGTAACGAAGCGGTGGGGGAGATCGAAGCCAGCGTAGCCGTAATCGCAGGAACGGCAGCGCTGATTCATCAGTGTAAAGTCGGAGCCCGTACCGCGAATGGCACTGTTCTCATCGAGGGCCTTGGACCAGGTGTAGCTGAACATGGCGGTGAGGCGATTGCTGAAGCGCTGGGTGAGTTTGGAGGAGAAGGCGTTGTAGTTGCCGATCCCATCGCCGGTGAGGAACTGGATGCCATGCCATTCGGGGTAAGGCTCGCGGGCGTCGAAGGTGGTGACGCCGGGCAGGGGCGCGTTGGCGTTGACGAGGAAAGCGACTTTGCGGCTGACGTTGCCGGTGTAGCCGAGTTCGAGCACGGAGTTCTGGCCGAGAGTGCGCTGGACGTTGAACAGGTATTGGACGGAGTAGGTGGTACGGAGGCGGGTGTCGGCGCCCCAGGTGAGTCCAGGAGCGAAGCGGACGGGGAGCTGCGCGGTATTGATGTAGTTGCTGTAGGTGAGCGTGGGGAGACCTTGCTGATCGATGGCGGGGTTGGCGCGGCCACCGGCGGCGCGGCTCATATCGAAGATGGAGTTCTTGCTTTCCTGGGCGTAGAAAACGCCAGCCCCGGTGCGGAATGCCCATTTCGCTGACGGGCTGTAGGCGATGCCGAGGCGGGGAGCGAAGTTGTTGCGATCGGTTTGGATGAGGCGATTGCCGAGACGGCCGTCGCGGGCGAGTTGGACTGGGCCGGTGAAGCGGAAGGCTAGATCGTCGTAGAAGTCGCCACTGCCGGTGCGGACGAAGACGGGGTGAAGATTGGCATCGGGCACGTTGGCTGTGGAAGGCAGGGCCTGGCGGAGTTGGAAGTTGGGTTGGAGGCCGAAGGCGTCGAGGAGAGGCTGGGCCAGTTCGTAACGCAAGCCCCAGTTGATGGTGACACGGGGTGTGATCTTGTAGACATCATCGACGAAGACAGCCATTTCGTTGTTGCGGAAGTCGCCGCGGGCGAGCGCGACTGCGGCTTCGACGGTGCTGGGAGCGCCAAGGAGGAGATCCGCGCCGTTGTAGCCGCCGGCGAGTGTGTTGCCGTTGCCGGTGAAGCTGCCGGTGTGGGTGAAGCGGCCACGGGCGAATTCATTGCCGATCTGGAGAAATTGGTTGTAGCGGTACTCGCCGCCGAAGCGGAAGGAGTGCTTGCCGCGGGTCCAGGAGAAGTTGTCGACGAACTGATAGATCTTGTTGTCGATGGTGAAGGGACCGTTGGCGTCGTTGCCCCAGCGGCTGAGAGTGCTGCCGGTGAGGTTGACGTCGGGAATGCCCCAGGAGTTGGGGTCAGTGACCTTGATGGGGGTGTTGAGCTTCTCATTGACGTTTTCGACGCCGGCGAGCTCCTGGCTGATGTTGTTGAACATGGAATTGTAGCCGAAGCGGAATTCGTTGACTTTGGAAGCGGAGATGACGCGGGCGTTGGAGAGGACCCACTGGCTGGCGCGAGTGTAGAGTCCGGTACCGTTGAGTTTGACGCCGGGGGTGATGGTGAGTTCGTCGGTCCAGGAGTAGCGGCCGAACCATTGGGAATTGGCGCTTTCGTTGAAGTCGATGCGGCCGGTGAACTGGTCTTTGTCGACGGGGGTTTTGGCGAGGTATTGGAAGTTGCGATTGGGGAGGCCGGTTTGCGGAAGGTTAGGCAGAGGCGCGAAATCGAGCAGATACTTGGCACCGGCACTGATGCGACTGGCGGGGATTTGGTTATTGGCAAAAGGGGTGGAGGTGACGGTGAACCCGGAGCCGGTGGCGTTGGGAGTGCGGACACGCGTGTTGGGGTCCTGGAGCGCGGAAGTGACGGCAGAGAAGTCGCCGTTGCGCATTTCCGGGGTCATCGTGGTGAAGAAGTTGGTGGCAGTGGTGCGGGATTTGAAGCCTTCGAAATTGGCCATGAAGAAGAGGCGGTTTTTCCCGTTCAGGAGTTTGGGGATGAAGACGGGTCCGGCGAGCGTGCCTCCGTATTGATTCTGGCGATAGGGCGCTTTGAGTGGCGCGGTCTGGGTAGGGCTTTCGGGGTCTTTAAAGAAGTAGGGGCGGGCATCGAATTTGTCGTTGCGGAGGAATTCAAATAGCGCGCCATGGAATTCGTTGGTGCCGCCTTTGGTGGAGACGTTGATCTGGCCGGCGCCGCGGCCGAATTCGGCGGGATAGACGCCTGTCTGGACTTTGAATTCCTGGAGAGCTTCGACGGAGGGAAGGACGATGTAGAGATTGAAATTGATATCGGTATTGGTGATGCCGTCGAGGGTGTAATTGCTCCAGGCGGAACGGGCGCCTGCCATGGAGATGGTGAGATTGGAGCGGGAACCGCCCTGACGGCCGGCAGCCTGGGCGGCCTGAGCGAAGCCGAAGGTGACGTTGGGACTGAGGGCTACGAGGCTGAAGAAGCTGCGACCGTTGAGGGGAAGATCGGTGATGCGCTTTTGTTCGATGACTGTGCCGACCGTTGCGTCTTCGGTGGCGAGTAGCGGGACAGCGCTGGTGACCTCGACGGATTCACTGACCTGACCTACTTCCAAGGTGAAATCGACGCGCGCGGTTTGCTGGACCTGGAGTTCGATGCTGGAACGGAGGGAGGATTTGAAACCGGAGTGCTCGGCTTTGATTTCATACATGCCGGGGACGAGTGCGGGGATATTGTAGATTCCCTCTTCGTTGGTGGTGGCGTTGCGAACGCCGTTGGTGGCGATGTTGCGGGCGGTGATGGCAGTGCCGGCAACCGCGGCGCCGGAGGCGTCTTTGACTTCACCGGTTACGGTGCCGAGGGTCTGAGAGAAGAGGGTACCCGCAAATAGAGCGAGCAATATTGGAAAAGAAGCGAGACTCCGCATCTGCATGGTGCGCATATCGGGATATGGTACTACCTGAAATTGTTGTTTGCTCGTCCGTGGGTGTAGCCTCGAATGAATGATGGAGCAATGGACATTGCGAGAGATGGTGACGCGGGTGCGTTCCGGCGAGGTGAGCGCGGGCGAGTTGATGCAGGCGCATTTACGGCGAATTGAGGAAGTGAATCCGCGGGTGAATGCTTTTGTGGAAGTGCGAGCGGAAGAGGCGCTGGCAGCGGCTGTAGATGCTGGGGATGGGCCGCTTGCGGGAGTTCCAGTGACGGTGAAGGATAGCTTCGATGTTCGTGGGTGGGCGACGCGGTGCGGTTGCGTGGGGCGTGTAGGGCATGTGGCGGATGACGATGCGGGAGCAGTGGCACGATTGCGAGCAGCGGGCGCGATTGTGTTGGGGAAGACGAATGTTCCGGAATTGGTGTCGAGTTACGAGACGGACAATTTTCTCACTGGGCGGACGGTGAATCCGTTTGACGAGGCGTTGACACCTGGCGGATCGAGCGGTGGGGAGGCGGCGGCCATCGCATCGTATTGCTCGGCGGGTGGGGTGGGCAGCGACGGCGGAGGTTCGATTCGTGTTCCGGCGCATTTTTGCGGGATCGCGGGATTTAAGCCGACGCACCGGAGGATCAGCGGGTACGGGCAGTATCCGGCCACGAGTGGGCCGTATGCGTTGATGGCTACGCCGGGTCCGATGGCGCGCACGGTGGGCGATGTGGAGTTGTTGTTTTCGGTGATGCAGGGGGTGGATGCGCGGGATTCGTTGAGTGTGGGGAGTGGAGGTGCGGGGTGGAATGAGAAGCCGCGGATCGGTGTGATGCGGCAGTTCTACAAGGTGCCGGTGGATGCGGCGATTGCGGCGGCAGTGGATCGTGCGGCGGGCTTGCTGCGGGATTTGGGATATGAAGTGGAGGAATATGTGCCGCAGGGATTGGAGCGTGCACCGAATCAGTGGGGCTTCTTCTTTGGGGAAGTGGGTGGGATGTTGACGCGGGAGTTGCTGGCGGGGAGAGAGACTGAGGCGCATTGGACGATCACGGAGAATCTGCGGAAGGATGCGGTGGCGGTGGAAGGGAGAGCTCTGTTGGCGGCGTACGCCGAGCGGGAACGATTGCGATGCCTTGCATTGGAACAGATGGAGCGGTTTCCGGTGTTGTTGATGCCACCGTGTTCGATTCCGGCATTTGAACACCGGCAGAGACGGTTTGCGGTAGGCGAGCAGTCGATTGGATTGTTTGCGGCGATGGCTTTGTCGACGACTTGGAATGTGCTGGGGTTCCCTGCCCTGGTGGTTCCGTTTGGGAGGACGGATGCGGGGTTACCGGTGGGAGTGCAATTGGTGGGGCGCCCGTTCGAAGATGAACGAGTGTTGCGAACGGGGGTGGAATTGGAGGAGGCGCGGGGATGACGCGGAGAGAGTTCGCGGCGCTCCCGTTGTTGCAGGTTGGTGGCTCGCGGAAGCCGAACATAGTTTGGATATGGGCGGACAATCTGGCGTATCAGGATTTGAGTTGTTACGGCAGCACGCGGGTGAAGACGCCGCACATTGATGCGCTGGCGCAGAGCGGAGTGCGATTCACACAGTGGTATGTGGCGCACACGGTGTGCAGTCCGTCGCGGGCGGCGCTGCTGACGGGAAGGCAGCCGTTTCGCAACGGGATTGTAGATGTGCTGCGGCCGGATTCACCGATTGGATTGCCTGCCGATGAGATCACGATTGCGGCTCTGCTGAAGAAGCAGGGGTATCGAACGATGGCGATCGGGAAGTGGCATTTGGGGGACAGACGCCCCTTCTTTGCCGTGGATCATGGGTTTGACGGATATTTCGGGATGCCGTATTCGATGGACATGCTGCCGGCGCATTTGTATCGGGACCGGGAGTTGATTGACGATTTGGCTGGGGAGAAAGTGGAAACGATCACGGAGCGGTACGCGGATGAGGCGATCGCGTTTTTGCGGACGGCGCGCGGAGGGCCGTTCTTTCTGTACTTGAGCCACACGATTCCGCATCCACCGATCAATTTACCGGCGCGTGTGAAGCATGAAGGGCGGGCGATTTACGATGATGCGATCGAGCACATGGATGAGCAAACGGGGCGGATTCTGCGGGTGATTGATGAGTTGGGGCTGCGAGAGAACACGTTGGTGTTTTTTTCGAGCGATAACGGGCCGATGGCTCCGGGCGGGCAGACGGGTGGATTGCGGGGGAGGATTCGTGATGCGTATGAAGGTGGAGTGCGCGTACCGTGCATGGCTTCGTGGCGTGGACGCATTCCGGCGGGGCGGGTGGTGAAGGAGCCCGCGATCACTTACGATGTGTTTCCGACGCTGGCGCGGCTTGCGGGTGCAACGATGCCTGGAGATCGGGAATATGACGGTCAGGACATCTGGCCTCTGCTAGCGGGCTCGGGAAGGGTGAGGCGGGAGAGGCCGTTTTTCTGGGTGTATTTAGACAACGTAACAACCGTGCGCGATGGGAAGTGGAAGCTGCATGTGGGAAGTAGAGAGAAGGCGCTGGCTGCGCCGGAGTTGTACGACGTGGAGGCGGATCCGGAGGAATCGAAGAATCTGGCTTTGACTGAGCCGGCTGTTGTGACGCGATTGCAGGGGATGATTGCGGAGTATCAGAAAGGGATTCCGAAGGCTTGGCCGTTGGTGTATCCGGTGCGGGACAAGCGGAAGCTGCCGAGCGGTCCGCGGAAAAAGTAAACTTGTCTGTGATGAAAACAGCAATGTTGCTGGCTGTGGCAAGCTGCGCTTTTGCGCAGGTGGAGAAATTGGATCCGGCGCTGGATGCGATTGTAGATGCGAATGCACCGATCGAGAAACTGGCGGGGGGATTGGGGTTCATTGAAGGCCCGGTGTGGATTGCGAAACCGGGGTATCTGCTATTCAGCGATATTCCGGCCAACGCGATTATGAAATGGGCGCCGGGCGATGCGAAGCCCGCGGTCTTCCGGCAGCCAAGCGGTTTCGATGGCAAGGCGGCGAACATGGCGAACATGGGGTCAAACGGACTGGCGCTGGATAAGCAGGGACGGCTGATTATCTGCCAGCATGGCAACCGGCAGGTGGTGCGCGTGGAGAAAGACGGCAAGGTGACGGTGCTGGCGGACAAGTTTGAAGGGAAGCGATTGAACAGCCCGAATGACGTGGTGGTGCGCAAGGATGGGGCGATGTATTTCACCGATCCGCCTTATGGATTGGAGGGGCAGGACAAATCGCCACAGAAGGAGATTCCGTTCAACGGGGTGTATTTGTTGAAGGATGGTAAGGTTTCGGTGCAGTGGAAGGAACTGAGCCGGCCGAATGGGATTGCGCTGTCGCCGGATGAGAAGAAGCTGTATGTGGCGAATTCGGACGGGGCGCGGAAGATCTGGATGGTGTTTGATGTGGCTCGGGATGGAGCGCTGAGCAACGGCAAGGTGTTTGCGGATTTGACGGAGCGGAAGGAACCGGGCGGGCCGGATGGGATGAAGGTGGACAAGAAGGGGAACCTGTTTGTGACGGGGCCGGGCGGGATTTGGATTTTTTCTCCGGCGGGTAAGGCGCTGGGGAAGATCAAGCCGGCTGAAGTGCCTGCCAATTGCGGATTCGGCGGCAAGGACGGGAAGACGCTGTTCATGACGGCTCGTACGGGCCTGTATTCGGTGAAGGTGAAGTGATGCGGATATCGAGACGGGCAGCGCTTGCGGGGCTGGGCGGGATGGCGTTGCAGGGAGCTTCCGGGCAGCCCAATATCGTGCTGATCATTTCCGATGATCATGGCTGGACGGATTACGGTTTCATGGGGAACAAGGATGTGTATACGCCGCACATCGACCGGCTGGCGAAGGAGGGGCTTACATTTACTCGCGGATATGTTCCGGCGAGTTTGTGCCGGCCGAGCCTCGCTTCGATCATGACGGGGCTCTATCCGCACCAGCACCGGATTACGGGGAATGATCCGACAGGGGATGCGAAGGACCCGGCAAATCGCAGACGGATGGTGCAGGTATTTCAGGAATCGCACACAATTGCAGGGCTGTTGGGCAAGCAAGGCTACGGAAGCCATCAATCGGGGAAGTGGTGGGAAGGCGAGTGCCAGTGTGGCGGGTTCACGGAGTGCATGACGCATGGCGATGTAGCCAAGGGCGGGCGGCATGGGGATGAGGGATTGAAGATCGGGCGTCAGACGATGGAGCCGGTGTTTGATTTCATTGACCGGCAGAAGGCGAAGCCGTTCTTTCTGTGGTACGCGCCGTTTTTGCCGCACACGCCGCACAATCCCCCGGCGCGGCTGATGACGCGGTATGTGGGACGGAATCTGACGGAGGAGATGGCGAAGTATTACGCCATGATCGAGTGGCTGGACGAGACGGTGGGACAACTCACGCAGCACCTGGAGAAGCGGGGGTTGGCAGATAACACGATGATTGTGTACCTGGCTGACAACGGCTGGGTGCAAAAGGGAAAGAAGCTGCCGTTCGATAGCCGGTCTAAGTTGTCACCCTACGATGCGGGCGTGCGGACACCGATTCTGGTGTGGTCACCGAAGCGTGTGAAGGCGCTGCGTGATGAGAAGAATCTGGTGTCGAGTGTGGATATCGCGACGACGGTGCTGCCCGCCTGCGGAGTGAAACCAACGGCAGGGATGCCGGGACTTGATCTGACGAATGCGTCCGCGCGGGCGAAACGGCGGTCGATTTTCGGAAGCATCTTTGTTCACACGTCGGCGGACATTCAGCGGCCTGCGGCGAATCTAAAGTACCGGTGGATGATCCGGGAACAGTACAAACTGATCGTGCCGTATGCGGCGAATAAGGCGTTGGAATTATGGGAGGGCCAGGGTAATGCTCCCTGGATGAAGGACGGAACGGAGCTATTCGATGTAGGAGCAGATCCGTTTGAGCAGAAGGACCTGGCCGCGGCCAAGCCGGAGGTAGTGAAGTCGCTGATGGGAGAATTGGACCGCTGGTGGAAGCCGGCCTAGCAGTTGCGTAATGGGTGCATTGTGCGGTTTGATGAATCCGATGCACCTGGAACGCCGATCTTTCCTCACGCTACTTGCGGCCGCGCCCGCCGCATTCCCGCAAAAGTCTTCCGGTCAAAAGCTGGTTTACTTCGGGACGTACACGCGCAAGACATCGAAGGGCATTTATGTAGCCAAGCTGGATCAGGCTACGGGCAAGGTGAGCGAGCCGGAACTGGCGGCCGAAGTGGCGAATCCGAGCTTTGTGACGATTCACCCAAACCAGAAGTACCTGTATGCGGTGAGCGAGATGGGCGGTAGTGCGCCGGGCGGCGGCACAGTGACGGCGTATTCGATCGAGCGGCCATCGGGGAAGCTGACGAAGCTGAACCAGGCTGCGACGAAGGGGACCTCGCCGTGCCACCTGAATGTGGATAAGACGGGGCGGACGCTGGTGGTGGCGAATTACGGCAGCGGAAGCGTTGCGGCGTTTCCGGTGAAGGCGGATGGATCTCTGGGCGAAGCCGCGGGTTTCGTGCAGCATCAGGGTTCGAGCGTAGACAAGCGGCGGCAAGCGGGCCCGCACGCGCACTCAGTGAATTATTCGGCGAACAACAAATTCGTGATTGCAGCGGACCTGGGGTTGGATGAAGTGCTGGTTTATAAGGTTGATCCGGCGACGGCATCGCTGACGCCGAACGATCCTCCATTCACGAAAGTGAAGGCGGGCGGCGGGCCGCGGCACTTCGCGTTTCATCCAAAGGGGAAGTACGCTTACGTGATTAACGAGATGGGGCAGGCGGTGACGGCTTTTGCGTGGGACGCGAATAAAGGGACGCTGCAGGAGATCCAGCATATTTCGACGCTGCCGGATGGTGTGACTGTGGCGAATAACACAACGGCGGAAGTGGTGGCGCATCCTTCGGGCAAGTTCCTGTACGGGTCGAACCGGGGACACAACAGCATCGTCGTTTATTCGATCGGGCAGGATGGGAAACTGACGCGGGTGGAAAATGCTCCGACACTCGGAGAGATTCCACGGGGCTTCACCATCGATCCGTCGGGGAAATGGTTGTTGGCGGGGAATCAGAACTCGGACAATGTGGTGGTCTTCTCTATCGATCAAGGGACGGGGAAGCTGTCGCCGACGGGGCAACAGTTGAAAGTGGAGGCCGCGGTGTGTGTTCGATTCGCCAGCTTGTAAACTTCTTGACAGTTTCGAGTGGCAATTTACGCATTCCTAACTGAGGCGGCGAGTAGAGGATGAAGGAATGACACCGGAACGTTGGGCACGAATCGAAGACTTGTTTCATCAAGCCCTGACGTTGCCACACGCGCAGCGGGAGCCGTGGCTGGAGTTCAAATGCAACGGTGACGCAGAGACGCTGGGGTACGTGAGGGAGTTGCTGGCGGCAGATGCGGATGGAGAGAATCCTTTGGAGAAGAACATCCGGCGGGCAGCGGCGGGGCTGATTTTGCAGTATTTCCGCAAAGGCGCTTGATCAGGCGGAATGGTGATGGAGTTGGGTGCGGAGCCACGCCATGGAGGTGCGGACATCGCGGGCGACGGTGATGACGGATACGTCGAGCACTTTCGCAATTTCTTCGGTATTCATACCGACAAAGAAACGTAGTTCGAGGACGCGGGCTTTGCGTTCGTCGAAGCGTTCGAGGCGGGCGAGGGCATCGTGGATGTCGAGGACATCGATGGGGTTATCGCCGATGCCGGGGATGGAGACGGTTTCGAGGGAAACGGGAGAGGCTCCACCGCCGCGTTTCTGGCTACGCTGTTCGCGGACGTAATCCACGAGGACCTGGCGCATGACGCGGGCGGCGACGTAGTAGAACTGGGCACGGTGATTCCAATCGGGCTGGTTCTGCCCGGCCATGCGGAGGAAAGCTTCGTGGACGAGCTCGGTAGGACTGAGGACCTTTTGCGCGTCGCGGCTACCCTTCAGATTGCGACGGGCGAGCTTGCGCAATTCGGGATAGATGAGCGGAACCAGGCGCTCCATGGCTGCCTGGTCGCCCTCTTTCCAGAGGCGCAGCAGTACGGTCACATCCTCCGAATCCTTTTCCGCCGCAGACAACGGAAATCCTCCATGCCGTATATGCGGATTCGGGGCTGCGATTCTATCAACGAGCGGCGCAAAAAAAGTTTGCGGCGTCGTCAATGCTGCCGGAGCCTTTGTATTTGGCGGCTTGGGGGTATGGGCAAAGGGGGCGGGTGCGGAGGGTTTTTCCGTCGACGATGCGCGCTGCAGGGACGGAATCGGGCGCCTTGCCCTGCTCCACCCATTGGATGACGTGCTGGAGGAGGTCAAAGTTGCCGGTTCCGACGCCGCCACCGCAGTGGAACATGCCGGGTACGAGGAAGAAGCGGAAGAAGGATTGGGTCTGTGGGCCCATCTTCTGGAGGACGCTTTCGTAGTAGTCGACACCCATTTGGGCGTTAAGGGCCTGGTCGGCCCAACCAAAGTGCATGAGGAGTTTGCCGCCGCGATTGCGGAAGCCTGAGAGGTCGGGGTCGGTGGCGTCGAGGAGGTTGTGAATCCATTCGAGGCGGGGAGGATCTTTCTCGAAGTTGAAGGTAGTGAGTTGGTAGGCGGGGTTTTTCTCGGGGTAGGCGAGGTAGGCAAAGAAGCTTTCAGCGAACGCGACAGAGATGGTCTTGGCTGGTTTTTCGTTGACGATCCAGAGATCCCAGCCGCTGCGGCCGTTGGGGCCGGCAACCTCCGCACCAACAGGCCAGCCGGGGAAGATGCGTTTGCCGTTGCTTGTGACGTCGCCATAGACTTTTCCGAGAGTGGCGATTTGCGGCGGGGTGAAACAGTCGTTGTTGTCGGCGCCGGCGGGGCACTTGGGGAGATCGCGGGAGGGCGTGAAGCCGCAACGGCGGGGATCATCAATGAGTCCATCTTTGAGCCCGTCTTTCTCGTCGCACTGGGTATAGATGCGATCGGAAAGGGTGGCTAGCTTCGCGTATGGGATGGGGGCTTCGGCGAAGGCCTGCGCCATACAGGCGTAGCCGGTCATGGTGCCGGAGAAGTTGAGGACGGGTGCGCCGGCGACGATGCCATCGAAATCATCGGGGAAGCGTTGGGCGAGGATCAGGGCCTGCCGGCCGCCTGTGGAGCATCCATTGAAATAGGAGCGGGCGGGCTTCACTCCGTAATAGGAGGTGATGATGCGCTTGGCGGCGTCGGCAGTGACGTGGAGCGACCGGAATGCGTAGTCGAGTAGCTTCTGGCGATTGAGGGCGAAAGTGCCGAGGGGTTCGGTGGCTGCATCGTGGCCAGTGTTGGTGGCCGCACTGGCAAAACCGCGGCGAAGAGATGAGGCACGGCCTGCGGCGCGTTGAGGAGCGTCGAGAGGTTCACCGGCGAAGCCGCCGTTGCCAGTCATGAGGAAGCGATGGTTCCAGGAGGCGGGCAAGTTGACTTCAAAACGGACTTCGGGAAGGATTTGGCCACGGACGCGGCAGTGGTGCGGAGTTTGGGCATCCGCAGGGTAATCGATGGCGGATTCGATGGTGAAATCGTAGGTAGTGAGAGCCCGGAGGGCGGCACAGGCCAGTTGGGGTGCGAGTGGAGGACCGCCGGATGGTGAGGGAAGCAGACCTGGCTGGGGCTGGGCGACAGCAGCCAGCAAGCTGAAGACAATGACGAGACGCATTTACATCCTCCTTCGGGCGGGGTAACCATTGCGGGCAGGAGATCGCCTACGCATTAGAGGAACCCCTGTCCATATCGATAGCCTAACCCGTTATAATACTTTCTCCCGGTTTTGGTTCCACTTGACTGCTTGATTGAGAGAGGGCTGATGAAACGTGGCCTGTTCGCATTGGGATGCAGTGTTTTAGTACTGCTGTACGGTTGCGCCAATTTGACAACGAAGGGGGGCGGCGATAACGCTGCATCCGGAAAGGGCGCGGGCAAAGGAAAAGGTAAGCGCGGTGATGCCGCAGTTCCTGTTGCCGTTGCGAAGGTGCGGACGATGGAAGTGCCGGTGGAGATCCACGTGATCGGCACGGTGGAGCCGTACGCGACGGTGGTGTTGAAGGGTCAAGTGGGCGGCGAAATCAAGAGCGTCCATTTCCGTGAAGGTGAGACGGTGAAGGCCGGCGATCTGCTGTTCAGCATCGACCCGCGGACGCTAGAAGCGGACGTGCGGCGGATTGAAGCGAACCTGGCTCGGGATGAAGCGGTACTGAAACAAGGGCAGGCGACGCTGGCTCGCGATATGCAGCAGGCGGAGAACGCGCGTGTGCAGGCGGAGCGGTATGAGCGGCTGACGAAAGAGGGCGTGATCTCGAAAGAGATGAACGACAACGTGCAGTCGAACATGAAGGCGCTGGCTGAAGGCGTGAAAGCGAGCCGCGCATCGCTGGAGAGTGTAAAGGCGCAGGCCGAGGCCAATCGGGCGGCATTGGAAGCACAGAAGATCCAGTTGAGCTACACGAAGGTTTTTGCGCCGGTGAGTGGACGGACTGGTGTGATTGCATCGAAGCCCGGAAACATTGTGACCCCGAACGTGACGGAGTTGGTGTCGATCAACCAAGTGCAACCGGTCTATGTGTCGTTCGCGGTTCCGGAAGGGAATCTGGCGGCGATTCGCCAGCATGCAGGGAAGCATTTGCCGGTGTTTGCGACGCCGGACGATGGGACGGAGCGTAAGCAGACAGGAACACTGACGTTCATCGACAACTCGGTAGATGTGTCGACGGGTACGATTCGCTTGAAGGCGACATTTGGTAATGCTACGAACGCGCTGTGGCCGGGACAATTTGTACGGGTGGTGCTGCAGCTGGAGCGGCGGGCGAATTCGATTGTGGTGCCGAACCAGGCGGTGCAGAACGGACAGGAAGGCCAGTTTGTTTACGTGTTGTCGGAGAACCGCACTGCGGAGGTGAGGCCGATCACGGTGGGGGCGCGCGTAGGGGAGAATCTCGTGATTGAGAAGGGGCTGGCGGTGGATGAGCTAATCGTCACCGATGGCCATTTGCGATTGGCGCCGGGCGCGCGGGTGCAAGTGCGTGAAGGCGGGCGTGGTCCGGGAGGTGGGGAAAAGAAACGGCCATCGGAGTAAAGAAGTGAACTTCTCTTACGGCTTCATCAAGCGGCCCATCGCTACGACGCTTCTCATGATGGGGATAGCGCTGTTCGGTGTGATCGCCTATCAGGCGCTGCCGGTGGCGGATCTGCCGAACGTGGATTTTCCCACGATCACAGTTTCCGCCGGGTTGCCGGGGGCGGATCCGGCGACGATGGCATCGGCGGTGGCGACACCGCTGGAGCGGCAGTTCACCACCATCGCCGGCATTGACAACATGACGTCGACGAGTTCGATGGGGAGCACGTCGATCACGTTGCAGTTCAGCCTGGATCGCGAAATTGATGGCGCCGCGGTGGACGTGCAGACGGCGATTGCCGCAGCGATGCCATTGCTACCACCGGGGATGCCGTCGCCACCATCGTTCCGCAAAGTGAATCCATCGGACTCACCGGTGATGTTTCTGAGTCTGGTAGGGCCGGCGATGTCGATGTCGACGATGGACGACTACGCGCAGAACGTGATCGCCCAGCGCATTTCGACGATTCCTGGTGTGGCGCAGGTGGACTCATTCGGATCGCAGAAATTTGCTGTGCGGGTGAAAGTCGATCCGGATGCGCTGGCTGCGAGGAAGATCGGGATTAACGAAGTGGCGACCGCCGTACGGCAATGGAATGTGAATCTGCCTGTGGGCACGCTATGGGGGCCGAAGCAGACATACAACCTACAGGCTAACGGGCAACTGACGGATGCATCAGAGTACCGCAAGCTGGTGCTGGCATGGCGCAACGGATCGCCGGTGCGATTGGAAGATGTGGCGGAAGTGGTGAACAGTGTTGAGGAAGAGCGATCCGAGGGTTTTCTGTATTCTCCGGGGCGGGCGGAGAAGTCGATCAACCTGATGGTACAGCGGCAGCCGAACAGCAACGTGATTCAGGTGAACGATAAGATCCGCGAGATGATTCCGGTGATTCAGAAGCAATTGCCACCGACGTTGACGTTGGGTGTGCGTGGTGACCGGTCTTTGGTGATCCGGGAGTCTTTCCACGAAATCCAGTTCACGATGGCGGTGACCATCGGACTGGTGGTGATGGTGATTTTCGTGTTTCTACGGAATGCATCGGCGACGCTGATTCCGACGCTGGCGCTGCCGTTCTCGATTCTTGGGACTTTCGGCGTAATGTCGCTGTGCGGGTACAGCTTGAACAACCTGTCGATGATGGCGTTGATTCTCTCGGTTGGATTTGTGGTGGATGACGCGATCGTGATGCTGGAGAACATTGTGCGGCATATTGAGCATGGCGAGACGCCGATGCAAGCCGCGTTTGCCGGATCGAAGGAGATCTGGTTCACGATCGTTTCGATGACCACGTCGCTGGCAGCGGTGTTCATTCCGATTCTGTTCATGGGCGGAGTGCTGGGGAAGCTGTTCAAGGAATTTGCGGTGAGCATTGTTGCGGCGGTTGTGTTTTCAGGGTTTGTGTCGGTGACGCTGACGCCGATGCTGTGCAGCCGGCTGCTGAAGGCATACAAGCCGGAAGAGCACGGTCTGCTGTACCGAATCACGGAGCGGGGATTCCTGTTTTCGCTGAGGATGTATGAGATTTCGCTACGGTGGGTGATCAACCACCGGCCGGTGATGGTGGTAGTGTTCTTCGCAGTGCTGGGAGCGACGGTATGGCTGTACATGGAAGTGCCGAAGGGATTCATTCCGGAGATGGATAACGACCAGCTCTATGTGAACACCGAAGTGGCGCAAGGGACGGCATTTCCGATGATCGCGGCGCACCAGCGGCGGGTGGCGAAGGTGGTGCAAGAGGATCCGGATGTTGAAGTGTTTTTCTCGAGTGTCGGGGGCAGCAGCCGGTCGGGAGGCACATCGACGAACAATCGAATGTACGTGACGTTGAAGCCACGGGCACAGCGGGATGTGTCATCGCAACAGATTGCCGAGCGGTTGCGTCCGAAGCTGGCTCCGTTCCCGGGAATTCGAAGTGTGGTGTCCGTGCCGGCGGCGATCCGGCTGGGTGGACGGGGCTCGCGGAGCGCGTACGAATATACGCTGCAGGCTCCGGACACGGCGTCGCTTTATTCGGAAGGATTCAAGTTGCAGACCGCGCTGGCGCGCCTGCCGATGGTGCAGGAAGTGAACTCCGATATCCAGATGCGGAGCCCGCGTTTGACGGTGGATGTGAATCGAGATCGAGCCGGGGCGTATGGATTGGACGTTCGGGAGATTGAATCGGCACTGTACAACGCTTATGGAGCGAACTGGATTTCCACTATATATTCGCCGATCAGCCAGAACCGCGTGATTCTCGAGGTGCAGGACAAGTACCAGGCGTTCGGAGACATGTTGAGCAAACTGTATTTGCGGGCACCCGATGGAGCGCTGGTTCCGCTGGACTCGCTGGCGTCGGTGCGGAATGAAGTGGGGCCGCAGTCGATCAATCACACGGGGCAATTGCCATCGGTTACGATCAGCTTCAACCTGAAGCAGGGCGTATCGCTAGGCCAGGCAGTGGATGCTGTGGAGGATCTGGCGAAGGATATACTGCCGGGTAATTTCACCACGGGGTTCTCGGGCACGGCGAAGGTATTCCAGGATTCGTTGAAGAACCTTTCGATCCTGATGGTGGTGGCGATCATGGTGGTGTACATCGTGCTTGGGGTCTTGTATGAGAGCTTCATTCACCCACTGACGATTCTTTCGGGGTTGCCATCGGCTGGATTCGGAGCGTTGCTGACGCTGCTGATCATGAAGCAGGATCTGAGCATCTACTCATTCGTAGGCTTGATCATGCTGATCGGGATTGTGAAGAAGAACGCGATCATGCAGGTGGACTTTGCTTTGGATGTGGAGCGGAAATACGGCAAGGATCCAAAGGAAGCAATCCTGGAAGGCTGCCTGGCGCGATTCCGGCCGATCATGATGACGACGCTAGCGGCGCTGTTTGGAGCGTTGCCGCTGGCAATGCGGCACGGCGCGGGATCGGAGACGCGGCAACCGTTGGGGATGGCCGTAGTGGGCGGATTAATCTTCTCGCAAGCGTTGACGCTGTATCTGACGCCGGTGGTCTACACATACCTGGAAGGGATCATGTACCGATTGAAATTGAAGAAGCGGAAGGAAGCTGATGCAGTGATGGGGCTGCCGGAGGCGGCGCAGTGAATTTCTCCGCAACCTTCATTAACCGTCCGGTAGCGACGACGCTGCTGATGGTGGCGATCGCATTTTTCGGACTGGTTGCGTATCAATCGCTGCCGGTGAGCGATCTGCCGAACGTGGATTTGCCGACCTTGCTGGTAACCGCGGCATTGCCGGGAGCAAGTCCGGACACGATGGCGGCGGCAGTGGCAACTCCGCTGGAGAACCAGTTTTCGATGATCTCCGGCCTGGAGTCGATGACGTCGATCAACTCACTGGGGCAAACGCAGGTGACGCTGGAGTTCGATTTATCGCGGAGTCTGGATGGGGCCGCCGTGGATGTGCAGGCTGCGATTACGCAGGCGGCGCGACTGTTGCCGCAAGGCATGCCCACTCCGCCGACGTTCACGAAGGTGAATCCGGCGGATCAGCCGATTCTGTATCTGGCTCTTTCTTCGGGGCAGATTCCGTTGTACACGCTGCATGAGTACGCCGAGACTCGGATTGCGCAGCGCATTTCGATGATCAACGGCGTGGCGCAGGTGCAGGTGCTGGGAGCGCAGAAGTATGCGGTGCGAGTGCAGATGGATCCGTACAAGCTGGCGTCACGGCAGATCGGCGTGAATGAGATTGAGAACGCCCTACGCAACTGGAATGTGAATCTGCCGACGGGGGCGATCAACGGACCGCAGCGCGCGTTCACGTTGCAAGCGAGCGGGCAGTTGATGAACGCCGAGGCATATAAGCCTGTGATCGTCACGTATCGCAGGAATTCTCCGGTACGACTGGAGGAACTGGCCGATATCACGGACGGGGTGGAGGACGATAAGACCGCGTCGTGGTTCTACAACAAGCAGGGCAGCGAGCGGGCGATTATTCTCAGCATCCAGCGGCAACCTGGCACGAATACCGTGGCAGTGACGGATTCGATCAAGGAATTGATTCCGTCGTTCAAGCAGGAGTTACCGCCGTCGGTAAAGATGAACATTTTCTACGACCGGTCAGAGACGATTAAGGAATCGTATGAAGATGTGCAGTTCACGATGCTGCTGACGTTGGGGCTGGTGGTGACGGTGATCTTCTTCTTTCTGCGCAATGTCTCGGCGACGGTGATTCCGAGCCTGGCGCTGCCGTTCTCGATCATTGGCACGTTTGCGGTGATGTACATGTTGGATTACAGCCTGGACAACCTGTCGATGATGGCGTTGATCCTGGCGATTGGCTTCGTTGTCGACGATGCCATTGTGATGCTGGAGAACATCGTGCGGCACATGGAGATGGGTACGCCGCCGATGGAAGCCGCTTATCGCGGGTCGAAGGAAATCGGGTTCACGATCGTGTCGATGACCATTTCACTGGCGGCGGTGTTCATTCCTATTTTGTTCATGGGAGGCGTGCTGGGCCGGTTGTTCAAGGAGTTTGCGGTCACCATCTGCGCTTCGATTCTGATCTCAGGGCTGGTGTCAGTGACACTAACGCCGATGATGTGCAGCCGCTTTCTGCGCGGGGCGCATGAGACGAAACATTCGTGGTTTTACCGGGTGACGGAGAAATTCTTTGCTGGATTGTTGAAGTTCTATGACGTGACGCTGCAATGGGCCTTACGGCACCGTCTGGTGGTAGCGATGATGTTTTTCGCGGTGCTGGGCGCAACGGGGTATTTGTTCGTGATCATTCCGAAGGGGTTCATTCCGGAACAGGATACGGACCAGCTTTCGATCATCACGGAGGCGACGCAGGGTACGAGCTATCAGCAGATGTCCGAATACCAGAAACAAGCCGCGGCCGTGGTAGCGCAGGATCCGGACGTCGATTCGCTGGTGGCGACGGTTGGCGGTCCATCCGCATCGGCTTTAGGCGGGCCGAACCTGGGACAGATGGTGGTTCACCTGAAGCCGAGGAAACAACGCGAGCATCTGGCCGGGCAGATTCTGACACGGGTTCGGGCACAGTTAGAGGAGATTCCGGGGATCAAAGTATATCCGCAGGTTCCGCCGACGGTACGCGTGGGCGGCCAGTTAACGAAGAGTCTGTATCAATTCACGTTGCAGACCCCAAACAAAGAAGAGCTGTACGAATACACGGCGAAGCTGGAAAAGGATCTGTCAACGAATCCGGCGCTAAGGGATGTGACTAGCAACCTCTTTATCGCCAGTCCACAGGTGATGGTGAACATCCAGAGGGACCGGGCGGCGGCGTTACAGCTGAATGCGCAGCAGGTAGAAAACGCGCTGTATGATGCGTACGGGCCGCGCTGGGTCTCAACGATTTATTCGAACGTGAACGAGTACAAGGTGCTGCTGGAGGTGCTGCCGGAACTGCAATCGGACCCGAACACTTTGTCGAAGCTCTATTTCAAGGCGAACACAGGGAAGTTGATTCCGCTGGATGCGCTGGCGAAGTTGAACATGGAGACGGGGCCGCAGGCGGTGAGCCATTACGGGCAGTTGCCGTCGGCGACGATTTCGTTTGATGTCGCACCGGGGTATTCGTTAGGACATGCGAGCGACGAGGTAGCGATTGCCGCGGCGCATATTCTGCCTGATACCATCAGCACTGCGTTCCAAGGCTTGGCGAAGGCGTTCCAGGGATCGTTGACGAATCTCTGGATGTTGCTGCTGATCGCCATTATGGTGGTGTATCTGGTGCTGGGGATTCTGTATGAAAGCTACATCCACCCACTGACGATTCTGTCGGGGTTGCCATCGGCGGGATTCGGCGCGCTGCTCACGCTGTATCTGCTGGGGATGGAGCTGAACATCTATTCTTTCGTCGGGCTGATCATGCTGATCGGGATTGTGGAGAAGAACGCGATCATGCAGATCGATTTCGCCCTGGATGCAGAACGCGAAGGAACTCCGGCGGAGACGGCCATATACGAAGGCTGTTTGATTCGATTCCGGCCGATCATCATGACAACGATGGCGGCGCTGTTGGGCGCGGTGCCGATCGCCGTGGGCTACGGGGCCGGCGGTGAAGCACGGCAACCGCTGGGTGTATGCGTCGTGGGCGGGCTGCTGTTCTCGCAATTGGTGACACTGTATTTGACGCCGGTATTCTATCTCTACCTGGGCAACGCACAGCGGGCGTGGGAACGGTGGCGAGGGAAGAAGACCGCGGCTGCCGAGGCGGTTCCCGTCGCTTAGTGGAAGCTCTTGCGAGTGAGTCCTCTGTGTGATGGAATATGAGTCTCGAATCGGGAGGATAGCACCGCAATGAGAATCAGCCGGCGTGCAGCGATGCGCGCTTTTGCCGGATGGGCGGCCGCGTCGCCACTCTCCGTCGCCCAGGACTACAGCGATCCACTGTACGGGCCCATCAACATTTTTGATTTCGCGGCTTTGGCGAAGAAGAAGCTCGATCCCATGGCGTGGGATTATCTGGACGGCGGATCAGAAGATGAGCAGTCGTTGCGGGACAGCCGGGACATCTTCAAGCAGGTGATCATTCGCCCGCGAATGCTGGTGGACACGCACAAGATCGATCTGACGACGGAGTTGTTCGGGCAGAAGCTGGATTATCCGATCATCATTGATCCTTCGGGGGGTAAGAACTGTTTTCATCCGAAGGGTGAAGAAGCGGTGGCGCTGGCGGCGAACACGGCAAAGGCTCTGCACATCACGAATGGCGGAATTGACGATGTTCTGGAATCGGGCAAAGGGGCCAAGGTGTGGTGGCAGTTGACCACGGGTGGGCAATTGCAGAATCAGCAGACGATGCGGAGTTTCGTGAAGCGGGTTGAGGCGCAGGGCTGCTCTGGGATTTGCTTCACGGTGGACATCATGCATGTCTCGCATCGCGAACGCGATATGCACAACAAACTGGAACGCAGCTGGTGCGAATCGGGGTTACCGAAGCGTGACGCGCAAGGGCGGATGCCGGAAGCGAAGAATCCATGGCGAGCGGGGATTTATCCCTCGCGGCCTTCGCCACTGCCTACTTGGAACTCGCTGCGGGAGTTGCGGCAGTTGACGAAGCTGCCGATTGTGGTGAAAGGAATTCTGATTGGCGAGGATGCGGCCCGTTGTGTAGATTTCGGGGCGTCCGGGATTATTGTTTCGAGCCATGGGGCACGACAGATGGATCACGTTGGATCGACCCTGGAGGCGTTGCCGGAATGTGTGCGCGCTGTGAATGGGCGCATCCCGGTGATGATCGATGGAGGATTCCGGCGCGGCACGGATATTCTGAAAGCGCTGGCGCTGGGGGCAAAGGCAGTGGCGATTGCGCGGCCGTACCTTTACGGTCTCGCATGCTTCGGCCAGCGTGGTGTGGAACGCGTGCTGGAGTTGTTGAAGACGGAACTGGCTTTGAACATGGGGCTGGCCGGTGTGCCCAACATCGCGTCCATTGATCGCAGCCTGGTACGGTTCCGGAGTGAAATGAAGTGGTAGCGCTGTTCCTAGTTCTGCAGTTCGGGGTGCTGTTGGGCCAGGAGGGACCGGTGCTGTTCGCGCCTGCGCATGAGAGTTTGGTGGCGCCAGGTGCGTTGCGGATTATCGGACGGGCCGCAGGGAATGCGTCGTTGACGCTGGATGGAAAGGCTGTGACAGTGGCATCGCCGGCACCGGGTGTGGTGCTGGCGGAGATCAAGCCAGCGGATGGCCTGCATGAACTCATACTGACTGGTGATGGCGGAGAAGCCAAGGTCTCCTTCTTCGTGGGCAAAGAACACAGTGGCTGGAAAATGTTTCGGCCACATCCGCCGGGGGCCGTGGGGTGCGATACGTGTCATGCGGTGAAGAATGGCGAATGGGCGATGAAGAGAGCCACGCTAGCGCCGTTGTGCCACACCTGCCACAATGCCGATCAGTTCACCAAGACGCACACACCGCACAATACGGGCACGCTGGTGGATTGCCAGAACTGCCATTTCCAGCACGGGTCGGCGGCGAAGACGCATCTGCGGATGGAGAAAGCCGTCGCCTGCAAGCAGTGTCACAGTTGAAGCCAGTTATCATAGAGAGATAGATGTTCCAACCGAACGGAGGCCATGCGCCTGCCCTTGTGCTGTTCGACATCGACGGCACGCTGGTGCGGCGCGCCGGGCCGCATCACCGCGAAGCTCTGATGGAAGCCGTGCGTCACGTCGCGGGATTAGACGTGACCATGGATCACATTCCCGTGCAAGGAATGCTGGATGGGGACATTTTGACATGGATGCTGCGTGACGCTGGTGTTGCGCCGAGTCGGATTCGTGAATGGATGCCGGTATTGACGCGCCGCGCGCAGTGGATCTATTCGCGACGATGTCCCGTAGATCTCAGCGACAAGGTTTGCCCGGGAGTAGTGGAACTGTTGAAGGCGCTGCGGCAACGGCGGCTGCTGACGAAATTGTATCGGGAAACCTGACGCAAATTGGCTGGAAGAAGATGGAGCGGGCCGGGTTGAAGCGGTATTTCCGCTATGGATGCTTCGCGGATCGCGGCAAGACGCGAGCGGAGTTAGTGAAACTTGCGGTGGCGGAAGCAAGAGCGAATGCCTGGATTTCTCGCCGCACACCGATTGCTTTGATTGGCGATCATCCGAATGACATTGAGGCTGCGAAGCGAAACGGCGTGCGGTCGATAGCGGTGGCAACGGGCGTTGTGAGCAAGGACGAACTCGCCGTCCACCAGCCGGACCTGCTGCTGGAAGATCTACGAAACTTACCCATGGAGTTCATTACCGCGTGAGTCAAATTGAAGCGCAATCGCTTTCCACGAAGCGAGCCGAAGTGGAGTGGCACAATTTCGCGAGCTTCGGGCAACCGGAACGCGCGCTGGAAGTGTATGCGGAAGAGAACCGGCGGCGATCGATGGTGATCCGGCAGCATGCCCAGTTTATTGGGCCGATGACGCCGTTTCTGGAGATCGGGTCAGCGGCGGGCCATTCGAGCTACATGATGGCGAACGAATTCGGCGCGCAGGGGTTTGCACTGGATTTATCGGCGGATGCACTGCGGCACGGGATTTACCTGATGGACAAGTGGCAGTTGCAGCATGCGCCGGTACGAGTGGCGGGCGATGCGGCCAATCTGCCGTTTCGTGATGGGTCATTGCGATTTGTGATGGCGTTCCAGATGCTGAGCCAGTTTTTGGGGATGGAGCGCGTGTTTGAGGAAGTGAAGCGAGTGCTGGCGCCAGGAGGAGTGTTTCTCTTCGCTGAGGAGCCGCTGAAGCGGATGCTGACGCTGCGCCTGTACCGATGCCCTTACTACGACACGATGAAGCCCTGGGAGCGGAAGCTGCACGACTGGGGCTTACTGGGATATTTCGTGCGGGACGTGATTGGGGCGCATCAGGAAGAAAGCTTCGGTATCCGGCAGAATCACACGATGGGATTGAAGGAGTGGCATGATCTGATCCTGCGCCACTTCGCTTCGCAGGAATACCAAATGTTCGTGCCGGAGCGTGGATGGGGAGAACGAATTGTGAAGCGGGCGGCGGTGAAGCTGGATCCGTACCGGAGCGAATGGCGAGCGGCGAAACTGCTGGGAGGCACTCTAGCGGCGGTATGCAAGAAGGCCGGTGAGCCGGTGGAGCCGATGGCGACGATGGCGCAGTTTGAGCGATACCTGCGCTGTCCGGACTGCCATGGGGATCTTTCGCGCGATGCGGAAGAATCGGTGTTCTGCAGCAGTTGCGGATATATGGCGGGGTTGGAAGGCGGAGTGTACAATCTGCTGCCATCGAAGGAGAAGAAGGAACTGTATCCGGGAGACAGTCCGGACATGATCGACTTCTGCCTGCCTTCGCATGAGCAGCGGCTGATGGAGGGCTGGTACGAGCTAGAGGGTGTATTCGGGAACAAGTACCGATGGATTGGAGAACGGGCTGTGGCTCGGTTACAGCGCGTGCGCGACATCCCACAGCGGATTCGGATTCGCGGGTCGGCGCACGAGAAATCCTTTGAGCGAGGGCAAAGGCCACATCTTCGAGTGCTGGTAAACGGCGAGCCGTGTGGGGAATGGACGCTAGATCGCACGGGGCTGTTTCTGTTGGAGGCGGATGTTGCAGCTGCGGCGGAGTACAGGGTAGAGATTTTGGCTTCGCCGGTTTGGCAGGCGCCTCCCGATAACCGGAGATTTACCGTGACCCTGAGCATGATCCGGCTCATCCCCCGCGAGTAGCACGCTTCTGTTATAGAATCATCCCATTCTTTCGAGTGAAGGAGCTTGGGATGCGTCTTCTTGTTTTGCTGATTGCCATGGCGGCCACGACCTGGGGTCAAACCGCTTCGACACAGATTCTGGGGCTGGTGACGGATGCCACGGGCGCCGTGGTGCCAAACGCCACAGTGACAGCGAAGCGGGTGGAGACGGGAGATACGCGCTCCACTCAAACCAACGAGACGGGGAACTACATTTTTCCGCTGGTGGATTCGGGCACCTATGAAGTGAGTTGCACCGCGGCTGGGTTCAAAACAGAAGTGCGGCGGAATGTTCCTTTGGAGCTGAACCAGAAAGCACGACTCGATTTCCAGTTGCAGGTGGGCCAGCAGGCGGAGACAGTGGAAGTGAGCTCGGCTGCACCGTTGTTGAAGACGGAGGATGCGACGCTCGGCTCGGTGGTGGATCACCGGCGCATTGTGGAGTTGCCGTTGAACGGGCGGAACTTCGCGCAGGCGGCGACGCTGATGCCGGGTGTGGTGTATGGATCGGCGCGCATGGGCGTGGACGGCAACTCGACGATTGGGACGCGGGCGATGCCAGGGCAGATTGTCGGCATCTCAGCGAACGGGCAGCGGGATGCGAACCAGAACATTACACTGGACGGAGTTTCGGCGACGGACGGGTTCAAATCGTCGATGCTGTTTGTTCCGTCGATCGAGGCCATTGAGGAATTCAAAATTCAGAGCGCGGTGTACTCGGCCGAGTATGGAATGAACTCCGGGGCGCAGGCGAATGTGGCGATCAAAAGCGGCACAAACAACTGGCACGGGACGGGCTTCGAGTTCTTGCGCAACAACACGATGGATGCGCGCGGATTCTTTCTGGCTCCGAACCAGGACAAGAACAAGTTGCGGAGAAATCAGTTTGGCGGCGTTTTTTCGGGGCCAATCCGGAAAGACAGCACGTTCTTTCTGGTGAACTATGAAGGGCGGCGGGAGCGGCGGGGGACGCCATCGCGCACGACTGTCCCAACGATGGCGATGCGGTCAGGGGATCTTTCGGAGATTCTGATACCGGGCAATCGCTGGTATCCGCGAGAGGCGAATCCAGCAGTCACGAGAGCGATCCGGCGGCCCGGCGATACGGCGCCGTTTCCGAACAACATCATTCCGAGAAGCCAGATCAATCCGGTTTCGTTGAACATCCTGACGGCGACGAAAGGCAGCCCTCTGCCGGAGGGCGGATTCATGCCGCAGCCCAATTTCGACAACGAGGCCAAGGCTGCCGGCTCCACACAGAACCTCACGGGGACGAATGATCAGGAACTCGATTCGGACCAGTATCTGACCCGCATTGACCATCGCATCAATGACAACCAGCGGCTGTTTGGACGCTATGTCATCGTGCCGTCGCGATGGCTGAACAATCCGTTGTTGCGCGTGAGCCAATTCACGACGCAGTTCCGGGCGCAGAACATCGGAGTGGGGCATTCGTGGATGATCAGTCCACGCGTGTTGAACGACCTGCGAGTTGGGTACAACCGCATTCGAGCAAACCAGGTTGCGTTTCAGACAAACACGGACTTCACGCATCGGGATCTGGGCTTGGACATGCGTGTGACAGGGGACGGGAACCGGACATTGACACCGAGGGAAGAGGGTTTGCCGAACATCAACATCACGGCGTTTGCCGGGATCGGGTCCGGCAACGTGACATTCAACACGAACGAGACCGCGGAGGTTGCGGATTCGTTGTCGATCAATCGTGGGAAGCACAACTTCAAGTTCGGAGGGCAGTGGCGCCATAGCCCGGTGGTGAACGAAGCATCGAACCAACCGCGCGGGCAGATCACGTTTTCGCCGGACATCACGGGAATTCCGGATGCCTTTGGGGCGTACCTGCTGGGCATTCCATTGAACGCCAATTCGGCGGAAGGCGTGCCGACGAACGATATGCATCAGGAGAAAGTGGGCGTGTACTGGCTGGATGATTGGAAGGCGACGTCGCGGCTGACGGTGAACTTCGGGGTACGGTGGGATTGGTATGGCGCGGTGACGGACGCAGGAGGCCGCATTCGCAACTTGTCATTTGCCAACTCGGATATGCGGACAATAGGCGGAGTCGCCTACCCGATGCTGGTGCCTAATCCGCTGGTGGCAGAGCCGCTGTATGACATCAACAAGAAGCAATTCATGCCGCGGCTGGGTCTGGTGTACCGGTTCGGCGAGCGCATGGTGCTGCGCACTGGTTCGGGATTGTTCTATTCGCCGCAGCAGACAAACAATTTCAACATCCTCGGATTGAACCCGCCGTTTTCGGGCTCGACGGTGTTTCAGAATGACCGGACACGACCGACAGCGACGATTCAGAACCCGTTTCTGGGTGCTCCCGTGGGCGCGGGACCGGCGGCGCTCGTGATGCTTGGCTGGCTGAAGGCGGATCGCGACAACCGGTCGATGTATTTGAACAACAAGATCTGGCAATGGACGATGGAGCTGGAACGAAGCTTCGGGCAGAACTTTGTGACGGGCATCGCTTATGTTGGCAGTGCGGGGTCGCATCTGGACATGCCAGTGCAGAATGCGAACAATCCGGATCCTGGTTTGGGCGCGGTGCAGAACCGGCGGCCAGTGCAGTTTTATGTGGATTCCACCGCACCGAATCAGTTGCTGGCACTGGGCACGGTGAGGCGGCTGGAGTCGTGGACGAATTCGAACTACCACGCGATGCAGATGCGTGCGGAGAAGCGCTATTCGGGCGGACTGACGTTCAATGCTTCGTTCAACTATCAGAAGGCGATGTACATCGGCTACGGGGTGAACGAAGGCGGCCCGTTTGGGAACTCGTACACACAGGACCCGCGAAACCGGTTGGCGGACTATGGCCGCTCGCAGATTGACCAACGATTCCGATTCGTGTTTTCGCACGTGTGGGAGATACCGTGGATGCGGAAAGCGAAGGGCCCGGCGGGCTGGGTCTTGGGCGGATGGTCAGTGAACGGGATCATCCAAATGACGTCGGGGTTGCCGGTGACCGTGTCGCAGAATGGGGACTCGCAGAACACGGGGCCGTCTTCCTTCTCGCGGCCGCATATTGCGGCAGGAAGCACAGTGGACCGGGTTTGGGAAGGCCGCACCATTGACCGGTGGTTCAATACGTCGGCATTCGTGCGGTCAAAGTGCGATGGGTGCGCCGGTGAGGGGCTCTACCTGGGGCCAACGGGATATGGCAACGCTGGTGTATCGCTGTTCGATGCACCGGGGCAGAAGACATGGGACTTCGCTCTCTTCAAGGAGTTTGTGCCGAAGGAAGGCCACCGGATTCAGTTCCGCTACGAGGCGTTCAACTTCCTCAACACTCCCCAATTCGGTGCACCATCGAGGTCCTTGGGCGCGGCGGACTTCGGGCGTATCGGAGGCACGCAGGTGAACAATCGGGAGATGCAATTGGGGTTGAAGTATATATTTTGATGCGTGTGGATGACCGGGTGCGGAGAGCCCGGCGGATCGAATAGAATCGGAGTCACCTAATGCATAAAGGGGACTTCTATGTTGAAGAGACTGATTGGCATTCTGCTGATGCTCTCGATCACCGTGTGGTCGCAAACGATCACCGGCTCGATTACGGGATCGGTTCGTGACAGTTCCGGACTTGCGGTAGCAGGGGCGGAACTGACTCTTAAGCACCCCGCCACTGGAGTGGAGCGCAAAGCCACTTCGAATGAGCGAGGGGACTTTGTTTTCGCCAGTCTGCAACCGGGCAGCTATGAGCTGACGGTGAGCATGGCGGGATTCAAGACGGTGGAACGAAAAGGCCTACGGCTGACCGCGTCGGAGACGCTGCCGGTAGGAGATATTGGCTTGGAAGTGGGCGCCGTCAATGAGCGGATCACAGTGATGGCGCAAGGTTCGACGGTGCAGACGGCGAGCGCGGAGCGTTCGGGAGTAGTGACGTCGAGCCAAGTGGAGAACCTGTTGATCAAGGGCCGCAATGTCACTTCCCTGTTGAGTCTGCTGCCGGGCGTGGTGGATCTGGCGGACTCCGACAGTCCGGATCGGAACTTCAATATCTACGTACAAGGGAATCGCCGCAACACGAACGCATTCATGCTGGATGGGATGTCGCTGAACGCGATTGGGAATAATTTCAACGTGCTGGTTGGCGTGAGCCAGGATGCTGTGGCGGAGGTGAAGATACTGCTGGGGAACTACCAGGCAGAGTACGGACGCATGTCCGGGGCGAACGTACAAATTGTGACGAAGTCGGGGACACGCGATTTTCACGGGCTTGGGTCGTACTTCAAGCGGCACGAGCAGTTCAACGCGAACAACTTTTTCAACAACCGGTTAGGAGCAGTGAAGCCGCGGTACCGGTTCAACACTTGGAACTACAACGTAGGCGGGCCGGTGTATATCCCGGGGAAGTTCAACCGGAACCGGGACAAGCTGTTCTTCTTCTTTTCGCAGGAGTACTGGCCGCTGAAGGTGAGCCAGCCGATTTCGCAATTGACGGTGCCGACGGAACTGGAGCGTGGGGGGGACTTTTCGCAGTCGCTCGATTTGAACGCGCGGCTGATTACGGTGCGCGATCCGAACGCGAATGCGCTGTTCCCTGGGAATCGCATTCCAGCGTCGCGGCTGGATGCGAGCGGCGTAGCGCTGCTGAAGTTCTTCCCTGCCCCGAACTTTTTTGATCGAGGCATTTCAGCGGGGCGGTACAACTACGTATTTCAGACGGACAACAACACGCCGCAGCGGACGGAGACGTTGAAGCTCGACTACAACATCAACTCGAACAACCTGCTTTTCGGTAACTTCACTGAGTATTCGGATGTGCAGGAGGGAGCAATCGGCATTCCGTCCTCGGGCGGAACAAACTGGCCGCAGATGCGGAAGACGTTCGACAATCAGGGCAAGTCGGGCATTTTCCGGTATCAACGGATTTTCTCTCCGACGCTGATCAATGAACTGACGGTAGGGATCATCCGGCGCCCGGCGAACGATGTGGTGGACAGCGCCGAGGTGCAACGGAATCTGCGCGACACGGTGGGATACAAGACATCGCAATTCAATCCGGCGGGGAATCCGCTGGGAGTGATTCCTAACGCGAGCTACGGTGGGGTGAACCAGCCGGCGAATCTCACGATTGAAGGGCGGTTCCCGCTGGTGTCGACGCACGATTCTTTCAGCGTGACGAACAACGTCACGAAGACATTTACTTCGCATACGATGAAGGCCGGGATCTACGTAGACCGGATCTGGCGCAATGCGGCGAATGCGGTGAACTTCAACGGAAATATCGATTTCGGGCGCAATGTGAACAATCCACTGGATACGGGCTACGCGTATTCAAACGGCGCGCTGGGTGTGTTCAACTCCTACACGGAAGCGTCGAACCGGCCGTTCCTGCACTTCCGGCTGAGCAATGTGGAGTGGTTCGCCCAGGACAACTGGAAGGTGAACCGAAGGTTGACGCTGGACTATGGGATGCGGTTCGCGATGATTCTGCCGCTGTTTGAGCAGGACAATCTGGTATCGAGCTTTGCTCCGGGGAGGTTTGACCGTTCGAAGCAGGTGCGTTTGCTGGAGCCGAGGATTGTGGGCGGGACGCGCCGAGCGGTACATCCGGTGACAGGGGAAGCGTACCCGGCATCGTTGATTGGCGCGATCGCACCTGGGGTGGGGAATCCGGACAATGGCCTGGTGGTGGCGTCGCAGGATTCGAGTGTGCCTCGTTCGTTGATTGACAATCGTGGCATCCACTTTGGGCCGCGGATCGGGTTTGCGTATGATCCGTTCGGCAAGGGAACCACGGCCATTCGCGGCGGGTTCGGAATGTTTTACAACCGGCAGAATCTGGATGCGGTGCTGAATCCCTATACAACGCAAGCGCCGCTGGTGCAGAATCCGGTGATCACGTTTGGCACGCTGCCGACACTGCTGTCATCAGCAGGGTTGCTTTCACCGCAGAATATTTTGGGCATCGATCAGGCCGGGCATGTTCCGACGGTGATGAATTTCAGCCTTTCGGTGCAGAAGCGGATTGGTTACGGAACGGTAGTGGATGTGGGCTATTCCGGATCGCTGGCGCGGCACCTGATGTGGCAGCGCAATATCAACTCGATTCCGTTTGGTGCGAACTTCGATCCGCGAAATGCGGACTCGACATCGAACAATGTGCCGCTTCCACAGGCTTTTCTGCGGCCGATCATCGGCTACAACAACATCAACATGCGGGAGTGGGCATCGAGCTCGAACTACCATTCGCTGCAGGTGAGCGCGAACCGGCGTTTCGCGAGCGGAGTGCAGTTCGGAGCCTCTTGGACATGGTCAAAGGCAATGGATTACAACGACAACGATACCGACGGGGTCTCGACGCTGGTTCCGGTGCGGGTTTGGAATTATGGGCTGGCGTCGTTTGACCGGACGCATGTATTGAAGTTGAACTGGCTGTGGGATGTGCCGAAGACGAGCGTGCGGGGGCCGCTGGGAATGGTAGTGAACGACTGGCAGGTTTCGGGTATTGCCAGCTTTGTCTCGGGGCAGCCGCTGGCGATTGGCTACTCGACGACGACGGCGGTGGACATTACGGGGTCACCAACGGATGGGGCGCGGGTTGTGATCGTGGAGGATCCGAATCTGGCAAAGAGCGAGCGGACGTTCTCTCGGAATTTCCGGACTGATGTGTTCCGGCTACCGGCACGAGGGACGATCGGGAACTCGGCGAAGACGAACATCCGCGGGCCTGGAATCAACAACTGGGATGTTGCGTTGTTTAAGAATTTCCCGATCTGTAAAGAGCGAGTGCGGATGCAGTTCCGGACGGAGCTGTACAATGCGTTCAACCATACGCAGTTCACAGGGCTGGATACGGGGGCACGGTTTGATCCGCAAGGGAACCAGGTGAATGCAAGACTGGGTGAATTCACTGCGGCGCGGTCTCCGCGTGTGATTCAGTTCGCATTGCGCATGTACTTCTGATGAATCGAAGAACGTTTTTGCAACTCACCGCCGCTGGGGCATTCGCTGCTCCAACGGCTCCGCGTCCGAACATCATACTCGCGATGGCAGATGATCAGGGGTGGGGAGATACTTCCTACAACGGTCATCCGGTGTTACGAACGCCGGTGCTGGATGAGATGGCGCGCACGGGGATCCGCTTTGACCGGTTCTACTCGGGGGCGCCGGTGTGCTCGCCGACGAGGGGGAGTTGCCTTACGGGCCGGCATCCGTACCGGTATGGAATCTTCTTTGCGAATGCGGACAGCGGGACGGACGCGCCTTCCAAGTATGCGTTGCCGGATCGGGAATACACGATCGCGGAGTTGTTGAAGCCGTATGGATACACGAGCGGCCATTTCGGGAAGTGGCACTTGGGAGACTTTGCGGGGCCGAAGAAATCCGCGCCCACGGACAACGGTTTTGACGAATTCTTCTCAACCACGCGAAAGGTGCCTACGGTGAATCCGGAGGGGTACTGGACGAAGGATGGCCGGGTGCCGGGGGTGTTGGAGGGGGATGATTCACGGATTCTGATGGACCGGGCATTGGGGTTCATTGAGCGCGCGGTGGCGGCGGGGAAGCCGTTCTGCGCGGTGATCTGGTTTCATGCTCCCCATGAGCCTGTAGTGGCCACCGAAGGGCATCGCAAACCGTATGCCGGGCACGCGGAGAAGGAGCAGCACTTTTACGGAGCGATTGCGGCAGTGGATGAACAGATGGGGCGATTGCGCGATAGGCTGCGGAAATTGGGTGTGCGGGACAACACGATGCTCTGGTATGCGAGTGATAACGGGCCGGAAGGGGATCGGAAGGAAACGGCATCACCGGGGAGTCCGGGGCCGTATCGAGGACGGAAGCGGAGTTTGTTTGAGGGCGGGATCCGGGTACCGGGGTTGTTGGAATGGCCGGGGCGCTTTCGGAAGCCTCGGGTGATTGCGACGGCGGCTTCGACGAGTGATTACGTGCCGACGATTCTTGGGGTGGTGCACGGGAAGCTTCCGGCCACCGACGGGATGGATGGTGTTGATTTGATGCCGATCCTTGAGGGAAAGCGTCTGAAACGCGATGTGCCGATAGCGTTTGAAACAATGGGGAACACGCGTGGTTCACCGAAATTGGCGTGGGTGGAGGAGCGCTGGAAATTGCTGACGGATCTGGATGGCGGCGAGGAGATGCTGTTCGATCTGGCGAGTGATGCGAGCGAGCAGACTAATCTGGCGGCGAAGCACCCGCAGGAATGTGCACGGATGCGGGCCAAGTTGCAGGAGTGGCGCGCATCCTGTGTAAGAAGCCGTGCCGGATTGTAGCTAGGCGAGCTCGCCGTCGTAATGCGGGCGGAAGTTACGAGCGCCGGCCTCGGCGCGTTTGTAGCGCTCGACTTTGGTGCCGATGGGACCCTGCTTGGTGCGGCTGAGAAGGGTGAGTTGCTCGCGGTCAGTCATTTTCTTGAAGGACTTCACTATGGCTATGTTCTGCTCCAGTTGCTGCACGGTTTCGACGCCGGAGACGAGCGTGTCGATGTTCTGGCTGAGCGAGTAGCGAAGGCATTCTTCGATGGTGGCCACCTTGTTGGCGGTGATGCCGCCGATGGCGTTGCTCTTCATGGCAATGAGGCCGAGGCCCTTTTTCTTGATGTTCGGCAGGACCGAATCGATGAAGCTGAGGTAGTGTTTGTCGATTAGGTTGACGGGGTGTTGCACGGTTTCCCAACCGTCGTAACCATCGAGGAGGCGCTGGTGGACAGCAGGGTCGGCGTGGCCGGTGAAGCCGATGTGACGCACCTTGCCATCCTTCTTTGCTTTGACGAAGGCTTCGAGAGAGCCGTTGGGGCCGAAGATTTTGTCGACTTCGTCGTGACGGACGACCTCGTGGCACTGCCAGAGATCGAGGTAATCGGTCTTCATGCGGCGGAGCGTATCCTCGAGCTGGCGCATGGCGCTGTCCTTGTCGCGCTTTTCGGCTTTGGACATGAGGAGCACTTTCTGGCGGCGGGCGCTATCGAGGGCTTTGCCGTAGATTTCGTCGCTGCGTCCGTTGTGATATTTATGGGCGCTATCGAAGAAGGTGACGCCAAGGTCCATGGCGCGGTGGATGATGCGCACGCCTTCCTCTTCGCCCTTGACCGCCATGTGGAAGCCGCCGAGAGTGAACTTGGAAACCTTGAGTCCGCTCTTGCCGAGGGTGACCATGGGCATGGGAGTGTCGGCGAGGGCCTTGGGGTCGACGGCGAGCGCTGCCGTGGACATGGAGAGGAAGACGCGTCTTTGCATATAGGAATTCTACAGCACGGCACGTGCATACTGGATGAGGACAACTCATGGGCAATCTTCTGCTGTTTCTGGAACTGGCCGCCGTATCGGTGTGGCTGGGGAGCATCGTATTCTTCTCGTTCTTTGTTGCACCGACACTGTTCCGGAGCCTGGGGAAGGAGACAGCAGGGATGGCAGTGCGAGCGATTTTTCCAAAGTATTATCTGCTGGGCGTTGTGTGCGCGGTGGTGTTGTGCGCGGTGCATGTGATGCGAGGGGTGTTGTGGTACTGGGGAGGAATGATCCGTCCGTCGATAGTAATGTTCGGGCTGCTGACGTTGGTGGGCATCTATGCTCGCGTGCGGTTGACACCGGCGCTGGATAGCACCCGCGATGGGAGCAAACCGGAGTTCGATAAACTGCACAAACGGAGCGTTCGGCTAAACGGTCTAGTGTTGTTATGTCTGGTATTTCACATTTTATGGATGTCTATGAGGGGATATTAACTGAATGAGACGACGTGCTATTGTTAGGGACATGCGCTTACGAACCGCGATTGGTTCCGTAGCGATTGTCATTTCGCTCGCGGCGCAGCAGAATCTGCCCGCGCAAACAGCCGACCTTGCCAACTGGGCGGCACCACTTTACTGGACACCTGATACAAGCACTTCCGGCGAACGAGCCGCAGCTATTACGGGACAAATCCCGCTAGTTGCAGTGCAACCATGCCGTGTGGTGGACACACGGCCGGAGTATGCCATTCTTGGCTTCCAAGGTCCTTTTGGACAGCCGATGTTGGGAGGTAGCCAACTTCAGACACGAGAGATTCCAATTCCATCGGGGAAATGCGGTATTCCAACCGGTGCACGCGCCTACTCGCTGAATATCACGGTAGCGCCGTTGGAGCCGCTGCAGTACCTGACGGCGTGGCCCACGGGGCAGCCACGGCCGAACGTATCTACCTTGAATTCGTTTGAAGGGAAGGTGGTGGCAAACGCGGCGATTGTGGCAGCGGGCACGGCGGGTTCGATCTCCATTTACGTAACGAACGCGACGCACGTTTTGATTGACATCAACGGCTACTATACGGATCTGGTGGGCGGAGGTCCAACGGGACCGGCAGGGCCAGCGGGTCCGACGGGACCAACGGGAGCGGCCGGCCCGGCGGGTTCGGCAGGCAGCGTTGGACCAGCGGGAAGCACTGGGGCACAGGGACAGCAAGGGACGCCAGGTCCGACTGGAGCTACGGGTGTGGCCGGCGCGACTGGGCCGGCAGGCGCCTCAGGCCCTGCGGGACCGACGGGGCCGACGGGGACCGCTGGCGCAGCAGGTGTTACCGGACCTACAGGCTTTACCGGATCCACAGGTCCGACAGGTGCTACCGGCGCGACGGGCGCAATCGGTTTTGGCGTGCCAGGGGCGACGGGACCGACCGGCGTAACTGGACCCACGGGCGCAACTGGTGCGGCGGGGGCGGGCGGGCTGTCTGCTTATGGCGGGGTGTTCGATCTGGCGACTATCGCCAGCGCGACCGTCGTTGGAGGAACAGATGTGCCATTCAGCAACAATGGTGCGCTGAGTGGAGTTTCGCATAGCGCTGGAGGGACAACGGTCACCGTCCCTACTGCCGGGGTGTACGAGGTCTCGTACAGCATCAGCATCACGGCTGGAATTGGCTCGGCAATCGCCATTGCTGTGAATGGAAGTGTGGATAGTTCCAGCTCCGTTCCCGCGCTGGTTGCGGTCGGAAACATATCCGGGCAGGTAATGCTGACACTTGCAGCAGGCGACGTGATCACGATGCGAAATAACAGCGCTGTTCCGATGACACAGACTCTTGCTCCGTCGGTTGGCGCGCAGTTGACGGTCAAGAAGATGAACTAACCAAACAAAAAAGCGGATGCGAATGCCGGGCTGTGCATCCGGCAATCGCATCCGCGAATCCCGACCCAGGCGGCTTCTCGCCTACTGAGGAGGAATGGGTGGGGTGGTAGAGTCTATGGACCGCAGGAACTTCACAATCTGGGCACGCTGATTGGGATCAGTGAGTGTGTCCACACCGTTGGTTCCGGCGGAGCGGTGGGTGACGTTGTCCATCACCTGCTCCAGCGAATTGGCCGAGCCATTGTGGAAGAACGTGGCGGGCCAAGCCGAGATGGAGAGCAGGGACGGAGGCACATAGCCGTCGGCGCCAAGCGGAGCGGCGGCGTTGGCACGCACCTCGGTTTTCAGGCCTGCATCGAAGGTACCGACCTTCTTCAACTGGCCGATCAATTGGCCATTGCTGAGGAGGCTGGCGTCCGGAGGAGGCGTGTGGCCGAGTTTGCTGGTGGTCCATTGGGGACCGCCGTGGCAGCTTTGGCAATTGGCCTGGCGGAATAAGGATTCACCGGCGAGAGCGTCGGGGTCTTCCTTATCGACGGGGGCGATTGGCGCACGTACACCGAACTGTAGATAGGCTTTGATGGCGTCCCAGCCGCCGAAGCCGCGAATACGCAGTTGCCGGCGATTGGCGTTGGCTGGGGTAAAGGCAGCCAAGGTGGGATCCTGCGAGGTGCCGTCGGCCGCAACGAGGATGCCAAGACCTCCGGAGACGCCGCGGATGTTGGCTTCGAAGTCTTCCTGCTCATCGAATATGCCGGACCAGTTGAAGGCGCGCTGCAAGGATGGATCGTCAGGATCGTAATCCTGATGCTGGGCAACGGTGCGGCGCGGACCGGCAGCGAAGATCCAGACAACATTGTCGGTCAGGCCATCGGGATGGCATGCGGCGCAGGAGCCCCAACCGTTGTTCGACATGCGTCCTCGGATGGGGGGCGACAGCGGAGTGGGTCCATCGAAAACGCCGACGGAGGAGTTATAGAGTTCCTTGCCTGCGTGAATGAGATCTTCCGTGGTTCCGGCCCCGGGGAGAGAGGCTGAGCGCAGCGCGGTGCCCAGAACTGCATCCTGATTGGGCTCAACGTTGATGACGGTGACATCGCGGGAGATGTAATTCATCACATAGGCGCGGGTATCGGTGTTGTTGATGACGATGCCACGAGGGTTCTTGCCGGTGGCGATCTGAAGAACGCGGGAAGGCGTGACGCCAGGCGCGTTGATGACTGCGGCGCGGCCAGTGCCGCGATCGAGGCTGAGCTTGATGACCACGTCGCTGGCGGCACTGACTACGTAAGCCTGGTCGTCGCGGCTCTTGGCGGCAATGGCCCACGGTTGAGTGACAAACAGCTTCGGTGTGGCAGCCTGATCAGCCACGGCTTTGTGCATGTTGATGGTGAGGGCGGCGTCGGCGTTCTTGGCCAGGTCGATGACGTGCAGCAGAGACTGCGTATTGACGTCAAAGCGAGTGGGGCCGTTGGGCGAAGCGCCGGTGCTAGGGACGTAGGCGAAATTGCCTTTCACGATCATGCTGTTGAGCTGATTGGGATAGGCGCTGGTGGTGAAGCGGAGAGACGCCTCGTCGATGGTGGCTGGGGGTGCAACGCGGGCGATGGAGTCGCCTGCGGCGCGGAACCCGGTGTCGCCGATGGGCGGCAGGACAACGGCGCCGTCGATTTCATCGGACACGGTGCGGATGGTGGTGACGACACCCTGTTTGGCATCGTCTTCGCCGTCCAGGCGTCCAGGACGCGGAAGCGCGAAGAACTGAGTTACGTATACGATTTCGTCGTCATCGTCACCGTCGCCGTCATTGGAGATAGCGATCCCGGTTGGGGAGAAGCCGACGTCGCGGATGGTTTTGATGACGCGGCCGGAGTTGGGGTCAATCACGGAGACGCTGTCCGAGCGGCGATTGCTGACGTAGAGTTTGGAGCCGTTGGGCGTCATGGCGAGACCATAGGGCTCGGTGCCGACCTTGATCTCTGTGACGACGCGCGCCACGTTGGCGGAGTTGCGGTTGACGTTGATAACACTGACGGTGCCACTGACAGTGTTGGCGACGTAGAGGCGCGTTCCCTGGGGGTTGAGAGCGACGCCGTTAGGCTCCTTTCCGACGAGGACTTCGCGCAACCGGCGGTTGCGATCTGCGCCGACGTCGAAGATAGTAACGGTATTGTTGTCCGGATTGGCGACGGCCAAGAGTGTTCCGTTGGCGTCAAGCGCCAGCGGCTGAGAGTTGATCACCCCCGTGAAACGGTTGAGGACCGGCGGAGGCGCGGACTGCGATTGCGCTCCCGTAGTGGCGATGTACGCCCCGATGCCGGCCACCACTACCGTCCCCAGTACCCTTCCTGCTGTTTTTCTTTTCATTTTGTATCCTCGCTCCTCTTTCGAAGTGGAGTAGTGTTGCAGTGTCCACTATATAAGAAAGGCGAGAAAAGGCCGTAAGGGAGGCGTAAGGAAACGGTAAGAAAGAAACGACGCCGCTATCTTGTTGTTTTGCGGTAGGCTTCGTCGAGGATTTCGACGACGTGGGCGACGCGCTGGCCCTGTCCATGACGCTTCACACCGGCGCGGAGCTGGATCATGCAGCCCGTATTGGCGGTGGCGATGACCTGGGTGGAGACGGAATTGGCGAAGTCCATCTTGCGCTCAAGGATCTGCATCGACATTTCATTTTGGATGACGTTGTAGATGCCCGCGCTACCGCAACAGAGGTCGGCCATTGGCATTTCACGGAACTGAAGGCCGGGCACGGCACGAAGCAGTTTACGAGGAGCGGCTTTGACTTTCTGGCCGTGGGCGAGGTGACAGGAGTCCTGGTAGGTCACCGTCATATCGAGCTTGCCCATGGCGGGGTTCAGTTCGATGGAAGCGAGGAACTCATTGACGTCTTTGACGCGGGCAGCGAACTCGGCGGCACGGGCGGCATAGGCGGGCTCGTGTTCCAGCAGATCGCCGTATTCTTTGAGGGTGGAGCCGCAGCCGGCAGAGTTGGTAATGATGGCGTGGAAGCCTCCGTTGAGGAGGGCATCGATATTCCTGCGGGCCAGTTCACGGGCCTTGGTGCGAATGCCGGCGTGCTGATGAAGCGCGCCGCAGCAGGTCTGAGCGTCGGGCACGTGGACTTCGCAGCCGTTCTTCTGGAGTACACGGACGGTGGCTTCATTGAGACGGGCGAAGCTCACGTTGGCGACGCAGCCTCCGAGCATGGCGACCTTGAAGCGCTTCGTCCCTTCGGCTGGGAAGACTTTGCCGTAGGCTTCGAAAAAGCTGGGGAATTCAGCCTCGGGAGACAGTTGATCGAGCTCAGCCAGTTTGGGGAAGGCTTTGAAGAGGCCGAGGGCGGAGGCAATGCTGCGCAGACCAAGAGAGCGATAGATCCAAAGGCCGCGAGCTGCCAATTGCAACAGGAGGCGGGAGGAGAGAAGATTACCGAACACGAAGCCGCGAATCGCCCGGGTGAGAAGCGGGCGTTCGATCTTTCGTTCAATTTCGGCGCGGGCATCCTCAATCAACCTTCCGTAATGCACGCCCGAGGGACAGGCGCTTTCGCAGCCGCGGCAGGCGAGGCAAAGATCGAGATGTTCGAGGTAGGAAGGACTGATGGGGGCGCCATCGTGAACCTGCACCATCTGATAGATGCGGCCGCGGGGGGAATCCATTTCGAGGCCGAGGACTCGATAGGTGGGGCAGGAGTTCAGGCAGAGGCCGCAGTGGACGCACTTGTCGAGATCCTGCTGCCGGGGCTGGTCGATCTCATGCAGTACCTTGAGTTCAGATGCGGCCATAGAGCCTCCCTGGGTTCAACAGGTGCTTGGGGTCGAACATATTTTTGATCCGCTGCATGAGTGGGAATGAGGAATCCGTTTGGGGCCAATACGTAATACTGCCGTTGGCTTCGGCGGGGCCATATTCGATGAGAGACTGGGGCACGCGCAATGCTTCCCCAGCCTGGGCGGCATCGCGCAGATGGGAGTATATGACACCGTTGCCGGCGCGAGCCACGAGTGTTCCTGGGAGTTTATCGAGGCACGCAGCCATGTTGCGCAATGGGGTGACGGTGCGGACGACGCATCCGGCGGGGTGTTCGGCGAGAAAGCGCTCCGTGGAGGTGGCGACGGAATGCCAGAAATCGCTTTCGGGTTCGCCGTCGAGCACTTCCGCGGCGGGGAATTCCTTGCGGCAGCGCGCGAGGAGGGCATCGTTACCAAAGTAGGCGACGGCGAGCGTCCATTGCTGCTCGCCTTCGCGGCGGAGGAGATCGATGGCTGCCGGTTGGAGAACACCGCCGAGGATGCGGTCGCGTTGTTCGATAGCGGAGGCAACGGTGCTGAAATCGAAGAGGAAGGTGCACGAACCGGCCGGCAGCGGGGCAAGCTTGAAGTTGACGGAAGTGATGGCGGCGAGCGTCCCCAGGGAGCCGATGAGCAACTTGGCCATATCCAATCCGGCGACGTTTTTTACAACCATGCCGCCGGACTGCACCAAGTTGCCTTCGAGGGTGGCGAACTCCATGCCGATGACGACATCACGGGCTGTGCCGTATTGGCGGCGCAAGGGGCCACTGGAATTGCAGGCGATCACTCCGCCGACGGTGGCGCTGGCTGCGAAGCAGGGCTCGAGTGGGACCATGTAGCCGTCCTTTTCGAGCATTTCGGTGAAGCGGGAGTAAGGCATACCTGCCTGCACGCTGACGGTGAGATCCTTCGGTTCATATTGGAGGACGCGGTCGAGCGCGGCTGTGGAGATCCGCAAATCGGCTGGGGCGATGGGGCCGCCGGCGCGCGATTTGCTGCCGTTGCCCAGCAATTCGATGCTGTGCCCGGATTGAGCGGCGTTTTGGAGTGTTGCGGCGAGTTCCTGCGTACTCGCCGGGTGGAGAAATTCCATGCGAACTACTTATGATGGCACAGGTCCATCGGTGGCGAATGCGGCTCTATTCGAGGACAGAGAAGCCGGGGAAGATATTGATGGCGCCGCTGTCAAAGAATTGCAGGGCGACGACGGCGACACCGGCTTTGCTGCTGTCGCGCTGTTGGAATTCGACGCTGCCGCGAGCCCCGCGGGCGGCGCGAACGGCATCAGCGGGTACAAAGCCAGCGGCTCCGAAGCCGGCGATGTCGCGGGTGGAACTGTGGATCTGGCGGCCCTCGTCATCGCGGACGATCACACGGATGGTGGAATCGCGGGTATCGAGATTGATGACGCTGATTTCGGTCTCGCTGCCATCGGTGTTGTCGAAGAAGGTTTCCGTGACGTAGTCCTCGAAATGTGTGGCGGGATAGCTGACACCGAGGAGGCCGTCCTGACCTTCGATCTCGACGGAGACGGTGGCGGCGATGCGGTTCGTGCCGGCGTCGAAGAAACTCCAGACAACTTGATCGTCGCCGCGAGCAGTGGTTTCCACGGTGGTAAGGCCACGGGCCGGAATGCGAAGCTTGACGCTTTGCTTGCGGCCAAGATCTTTGAGGTCCATCGCGGCATCGAAGCCGTCGTCGTCGATGAAGAACAACTCGAGGTCGACGGCCTTGTTTTCCATGTTGAGCATGCGGATGCGTGTCCGCAGCCCGTCTCCGTTGGCAACGAATGGCATAACGAAATCGCCATCGGTGACCAAGGCGGCGCGTCCGAGGTTTGTTTTCGCCCCACGCGCGGTGTCATCTTTTGCAGTGGTTTGACCGCGCTGGCGCAATAGCCGGCGCAAGTCCTCCGGTCCTGCCGCTTGCGCGGCCGCGGCGCACAGTGCCGCAAACACGACCAACGACCCAATTCTCCTCATGGCTCTCTCTCCGTCGAGGGTCCTATAATGCCCTCATGCCTTTATTCGTTTTCCTGCTGCTGTTTGCCGGCCAGCTATGGGCCCAAAGCGAGGCCGATCTCGCGTTTTATAAGACGTTGAACGATGGCAAGGGGGTACAGGAAATGTTGAGTCAGTACCTTCATGCGGAGGCCGGAAAGCACCTGGATGCGCGGGCGAAACGGGTAGCGGAAACGCGTGACTGGAGCGCTTACAAAACGCGGTTCCGGGAGGCATTGATCAACGCCCTGGGAGGGCCGTTTCCGGAGCGGGGTCCACTGAACGCCACGGTGACTGGGACGATTGAACGGAACGGGTACCGGATCGAGAAGGTGATCTTTGAGAGCCAGCCGAAGTTCTATGTGACGGCGAACCTTTATGTTCCAACCGGATTGCGGGGGCCGTTCCCGGCGATTCTCTTTCCGTTGGGTCATGAATCGGGGGCGAAAGCGCATGAGGCATGGCAACGCGTGTTAGCGAATCTGGCGATGCGGGGCTTTGTGCTGCTGGCGTGGGACCCGATTGGGCAGGGTGAGCGGATTCAGATGTGGGACGAAGATTTCCAGACATCGAAACTGGTGGCCTCTACCACCGAGCACACGATGCAGGGCATTCAGACGCTGCTGGTGGGCGATGCGCTGGCGCGGTACACGATCTACGACGGGATGCGGGCACTGGACTATCTGCTGTCGCGACCGGAGGTGGATAAGACGAAGGTGGGCATAACGGGCAATTCAGGAGGTGGGACACACACTTCTTACATTGCGTCGCTGGAGGACCGGCTGCATGTGGCTGCTCCTTCGTGTTATCTGACGAGTTGGCGGCGGCTGCTGGAGACGATCGGACCACAGGATGCCGAGCAGTGCTTCCCGGGATGGCTGGCCGCGGGCTACGACCATCCGGATTTCATTTATGCATTCGCGCCGAAGCCGTTTCTGATGCTGACGGCGATTCGGGATTTCTTTTCGATCACAGGGGCACGGGAAACGTACGCCGAGGCGCGGCGGATGTATGATTCGGCCAATGCGGAGGCGCGGTTTGGGAAGTTCGAAGCAGACGATGGGCACGGGTATACAAAGCCTCGCCGAGAGGCGGCCTATCGCTGGTTTTCGAAGTGGCTGAAGGGCGCCGAGGACACGACGCCTGAGCAGGACATCGCGATTCTCAGCGAGAAGGAACTGAATGCCACTTCCACGGGCCAGGTGGTGACCGCCATGCGCGGGAGCACGGATATTCACGGATTGAACCTGGCGCGTTGGAAGCAACTGCGCGGCACAGGGACGCTGGACGATGTGCGGCGGGTGACGAATTTCCAGTTGAAACTGGCGAAGCCCGCGTCGCAGGAGTACGGGACGGTGGACCTGGGTGGCGGCATGCGGATGATCAAGCTGACCTATGCGACGGAACCGGGCATTGTTGTACCTGCGGTGCTCTATCTACCGGCGGGTGGAGGTAAAAAGCCGGCAGCGATCCTGGCGCACGGAAGGGGCAAGATAGCAACGCGGGAACTGGCGCTAGCGCGAGTTCGTGCGGGCGAGGTAGTACTCTCTATCGATCTGCGAGGTTTCGGAGAGACTGTACCTTCCAAGTTGAAGAACTCTGACTGGCAGCGCTATTTCGGGGATTATGATTCCGCGATGACGGCAATTCTTTTGAACAAGCCACTGGTGGCGATGCGGGCGGAAGACATCAGCGCCGCGGTGAGCTTGCTTTCGGAACGCAATGACGTGGATCCGGCGCAGGTATCGCTGTATGGGATTGATGGGGCGGCGATCCCCTCGCTTTATGCGATGGCGCTCGATAACCGGATCTCCAAAGCGACGCTGGAAGGGCTGCTGGTCAGTTACGAAGATGCTGTACGGCGGCGAATCCACCGGCGCGTGTTCGAACATATCGCTGTTGGCGCGCTACGATTCTACGATCTGCCAGATCTGATCCGCTTCGCCTCGCCGAGAAAGATAATCGTGACGAGCAAGGTGGATGCGCTAGGGAATTCACTGTAGCGGCCGGTGCCTGTATGAATTGCCGAGTCCGGCATTTTCTACCAATTTCTAATCGGATATCTTAGTCGCAAACCTAAGCAAAACAACGCAGCTTGATCCGGCCTTTGAATTGCAGGGTGAGAGCAACTGCGAAATTTTGACTATTTCGCCCAGCTAACCACTCCCCACACCCCGAACAAGCCGTGGCAGTCCACGGTAATCGAAACACAAGAACCATTTCTGGAGTGTGAGAATGTCATTTCATCATGCGGCGCTCCGCCTTGCATTTGCAGGAGGAGCTTTCGTACTGCTTTCGCCATGGATGGCGCGAGGCGCTGTAGTTACCCTTGACCTTGTCTGTGTGTTGAACAATACAGGAGTATGCGTGGAAGGGCCGTCGTTCGGCACAGTGACCCTGACGGACACGGCGCCGAACACGGTGCGCGTGGATACTGATTTGTACAATCCCAACCTGAAGTTCATGGACATGATGTTCCAAGTAGCGGGGATTGTTGGGACTGTATGGAATCTGACCGACCCGGTGGAAAACCCATTGGCGTTGGGGACATACTCCATTCCGCCGAACGCGGGCACATTCAATCTGGGATCGCCGGATAACCCACCGAATGCAAAGCAAGGCTGGAATGGGAAGAGCGGATATGTGGGGGTTGTCCAAGCCACGGGGTTATCTACAGCCAGTTTCATCACGAACAATGGAGGAACAGGGCAATACTATGTCGGCCTGCATATCCAGAGCATTGGGCCGGACGGCTGTACCGGAGCGGGGGATGGATCGACCGATTGCCTGCCAGGGCAGGCAGGATCAGGATCGTTGAAGATCGGAGGAGTCCCTGCGCCGGCCTTGGATGAGCCCACTCCAGAGCCGTGGACTCTCGGCCTGGTGGGCACTAGTCTGATGGGGCTTTCCCTGCTGGGTAAGCGTAGGCGCTAAAGGGCCCGCAACATCAAACTACTTTCGCAAGGGAAGTAGTTTGATGTTGCGAAATTCGATTGGGTTCTCTTTCTGGCATTGGAATCCGATGACGCCGGAGGAGTGTTTTGCGTCGCGGGCATCCAGCACTTTCTTGCCATTAAGTTGGATCAGGAAATGATCGCCGCGGGCGGTGATTTCGTAGGTATTCCACTGTCCGCCGATGACCTTGGCGGGACCAGCTTTCACGCTACCGACCAAGCTACCCGTGAGGAACCCTTGCGGCTGGTAATCCCAGATCTGGAGTTCGTAGCCGGTTTGGTGTGGGGCTCCCTCTTTCTGCGAACGGAGGAAAACTCCGCTATTTACTTTTTCCGTACCGCGGAATTCGAGCTTCAGCGTGAAGTCAGTAAACGAAGCGGAGGTGCTGATCCACCCGGGGACGGTGCCGGGGCAGGAGATGGCGCCATTGCGTGCGGACCAATTCCCCGTGGAAGCAGCATCGAAGGTGGAGCGTGCGTCCCACCCCTTAAGGCTTGTTCCGTCAAAGAGGAGGAGCCAGCCGGTGGAGGACTCCGCTTTGGAAAGGGTATTCGGTTGCTGGGCGAGTAGAGTGCCGAAGGTGATGAGCAACAGGGGAAGCATGCAGCAATTAGTGTATCCCGAAGAGCTTGGCCGGATTCGTCTTCACGATCTGGTCGATTTGGGCGGCGGTGATGCCTTCTTTGCGCAGACCCTCGAATATGCTCTGGAGGCCATCGGGGTGGAGGGGATTCCCCTGCTGCCCGAAGTCGCTGGAAAGGATGACTGCTGAGAAGCCGACTTGGCGCATGGCAGTGGCGTAGTCCTTGAACTCGTTCTCTTTTTGCAGGCCGAGAACGGCGTTGCCGGTGAATTCGAGCATCGCGCCGAGGGCAACGGCCTGCTTCATCTGCGCGACGCTCATACGGACGTATTGGTTGAGAGGATGGGTGACGACGATGGAGGCGATTCCGCGTTGCTTCGCCTCCCGGATCATGGCGAGGCTTTCCTCGGGGGCTGAGTGCCCGGTGGCAAGCACCAATTTGTACTTGGCGATCAGGTCGAGGACGGCGAGGGTTTCGGGGAGCAGTTTCCCGCTGCGGGAGACAGAGACGTAGGGACGCTGTTCTTTGGTGAGTTTGACGTGATTCTCGGAATCGAAGGTGGGCATCCAGACGATCCTGCCCCAGCCTCCTTTCACTTTGGCCATGCGTTCGACGGCCGCGGGATTGACTCCGCCATTGGAGCGATTGAGGGCGATGCCACCGAAGACTTCGATGCCAGGCACTTCCTGGCGGGCGAGGGCGGCCCAGGAGGCTGTGGGTTCGTAGTGGTTCTTGAGAACCAGGCCGCGGAAACCCTTCTGTTTGGCAAGACGGACGAGGTTCAAGGCATCGATGGAGCGGGGCGTGACGTCCGGATCGCAATGGGCGTGGATATCGAAGACTCCGGTGAGCGTTTGGGCTCCGCAAAACGTGGCGGCGATGAGGAGAACGAAGAGGAGGTGCATGGCTACCTGCTAGACTGAATAGTTTATGTCAAAAAGATATTCCGCCCCACCGCCAATGAGCATCGACACGACGAAGAACTACGTGGCGACGTTCGAAACCAACCGGGGAAAGATCGTATGCGAACTGTATGCCAAGGATGCACCGAAGACAGTGAATAACTTCGTTTCACTGGCGCGAGATGCATTCTACGACGGCACGGTATTTCATCGCGTGATCGCCGATTTCATGATTCAGGGCGGCGATCCAGAGGGCACGGGGCGTGGCGGCCCGGGCTATCGTTTCGAAGACGAAACGAAGGGTAACCCGCACCGCCATTGCGTGGGAGCGCTGTCGATGGCCAACGCCGGTCCGAACACGAACGGCAGCCAGTTCTTCATTACACATGTAGTGTGCGACTGGCTGGACGGCAAGCACACGGTTTTCGGCAAAGTGACGGCAGGCCAGGATGTGGTCAACGCCACGCAGCAGGGCGACCGGCTGGTGAAGTTGACCATCGACGAGCAGTAAGCTACCAGTCCACCACCGATCCATCGTCATCGTCGTAAGCCGTGCGGTATTCGCGCGGCTCTCCGACTTGCGCCATCAGTTTGTTTTCGTCGATCGTGATGCCGAGCCCTGGTTCCGTGAGCAGGGGACGGTGCCCATTGGTGACGGCAGGCAGTGGTTTGGCGAGCAGGTCAGAGTATTCGTTGTCGCCTCTTTCCTGGATGAGGAAATTCGGGATAGAGGCGGCGATCTGAAGGCTGGCAGCGAGTGAGCAAGGGCCCTGCGGGTTGTGCGGCGCCAGCGGTGTGTAATAAGCCTCGGCCATACCTGCGATGATCTTCAGTTCTGTGATGCCGCCGGCATAGCAGACATCGGGCTGGAGAATGGTGGCAGCCCGCTTTTCGAGGATTTCGCGGAAGCCCCACTTGGTGAAGATACGTTCGCCCGTGGCGATCGGGACGTGGGTCTTCTTGGCCATCTCGGCCATGACATCGACATTCAGTGCTTGTGCGATTTCCTCGTAAAACCAGGGATGGTAGGGCTCGAGCGCTTTGATGAGGGTCATGGCTGTGGGAGGCTGGACGGCGCCGTGGAATTCGACGCCAATGTCGACGCCGGAGCCGACCTTTTCGCGCAGGGCTTTGAACCGCTCTGTGACTTCTTCGACAAACTTCAGCCCTTCGTTGTATTTGAAGGGAGAGCGCCGGGAACCGCGGAGGCCGACTTTCATCGCGTTGACACCGGTTTTCTCGCTGAGTTGGCCGTAGACGCGCACGCGTTCACGGGTTTGGCCGCCGAGTAGCTTCCATACGGGCACGCCGAACATTTTGCCTTTGATGTCCCAAAGCGCCTGGTCGATGCCGCTGGAGATCGCCGTTTTGATGGGACCGCCGCGATAGAAGGCGCCGCGATGGATGGCCTGCCAGTGGTGTACGACTCGCGAAGGGTCCTGACCCACGAGGTACTTTCCGACTTCCAGGGCGCCGGCGGCACAGGCTTTGGCATCGTCTTTCAGCATCTCTCCCCATCCGGTGATTCCGGCATCGGTGGAGATCTTGACGAACACCCACGAATTCTTGAGCACGAAGGATTCGACCTTGGTGACTTTCACTTTGTCGTTGGGGCCGACGGCGGCGGCGCTGGAGCGCTCCGCAGTAAACAAGGCATCCATTCCAAAGAGCGCAGCGGGCGAGAGCAAGGCTCGCAGGGCAGAGCGTCTGTCCATGTGTTGTGTCATCGTTGACAAAACTCCTTAGAACTGCATCCTATCTTGAATCTGGTAGAGGATGCTGGCAGGTGAGGAGTGTTGCCGGAAGGATCTAGTTCAGGCGGGGTTTTTGAGCATGATGAGGAGCATGACCACTTCGGTTTGTGCTCGAATCCCATGTTCCAGTTGTGGGGTCATGTAAACGAAGGTTCCTTCCTTGGCGGATTGTTCGTCGGAGCCCAGTTTCACTGTGGCCTCGCCGCGAAGGAACTGCAGGATGGCCGGAAACGGAGCGGTGTGGGCACTCAATTCCTGCCCAGGTGCGAAGCAGAACTGCACGATCTTCGAGCGGCTGTCGTTTTGCAGTGTTTTGCTTACGATGCCGCTCGAAGGAGCAGTGATGTCGCGAAGATCGGAATGGTAGATGTACGGCTGTTCCATTGCGATTTCATTATGGCGCCGGGGGATGGAAGTGGTCTGTGACCACAGTCACGGGGATGGAATCAGGCTGCGTCTTCGAGCAGTGTTTCCTGGTGCCGGTGCGTGGTGTGGCTTTCCGCTTTCTCCTGGCAGTGCACGCAAAGTTTGGCGAAAGGGAGCGCATCGAGACGCCGAGGTGCGATCGCTTCCTCACACTCTTCGCAGACGCCGTAGGAACCCGCATCGATCTTATGAAGAGCGGTGCGCAGTTCACGGGCGAGTTTGGCTTTCTGGTCGAGGCGGATGACGGCGAAGTCGCGGTCCGCGGCGGATTGAATCTGTTCCAAGGCGTCGGCAAACGTTTCGATCTGCAGTTGTTCACGGGTGCTGGTTTCGCCCATCACGTCGCGCAACATCTGCTCCATCGCCAGCTTCTTTTCGATGTATGTGTTGTTATTCATTGTTCTTCTCCTCCCAACGTTGGATTGGATGTCGGCAGGGGGCAAAAGGGTACAAGAAAGCGACGGGCTTTTACATTCTTAACGGCATGTAACGAACGAGGGGGATCCCCGTGGAGGAGAAGGTTGCTACACTGCGCGGCAATGAATCCTACCCTACTTGCTTTGGTACTATTGGCCGCGCCGATGGCGGCGGCCGAGTTATCGAAAAGTGATCGTCAACGGCTGGTGGCGCATCTGGAGCTAACCGAGGCCTGGCTGCAAACGGAACTGGCTGGGCTGAGTGCGAAACAGCTCGCCTTTCAGCCGACACCGGAGGCATGGAGCATTCACAATGTGGTGGAGCATCTGGCGGTTGCGGAGCCACAATACTGGCAGCAGGTTCAGGACGCGGTGAAAAAGGGTGCTGCGGGGTTTCAGTCGAAAGTAAAAGACGCAGACATTCTCTGGTACGGAGTGGATCGAACGAGCCGGCAACGCACAGGTGCTGCGCGCGAACCGAAGGGACAATTTGCAGAAACGGCACAGGGCCTGGCTTCGTTTCGCAAGCTGCGGGCAACGATGAAGGCATATGCGCAATCGACACCGGACGATCTGCGAGGAACTCAGCTGATTGATAGCCAGATGGATGTCTATCAGTGGTTCCTGATGATCTCCACACATGCGCAGCGGCACATTCTGCAGATCCGGGAAATCAAAGCAAACTCGGCGTTCCCCAGGTAGTTGCGCGAGCGGCGCTGAGGCTGGAACACTAGATCCACGGATATGAAGAAATGGATCGCTATTGGTGTCATTGCTCTGGCGGGAGCGTTTGCAGCCTGGAAGTCCGGCCTGTTGCCGATTGGGGCGCAGGCGGAAAAGCGCGGCCTTAGTTCCATTCGTGTCCCTGAGGGGTTCGAAGTGTCTTTGGCGAGCAAGCCTGGCCTGGTGAAGTACCCGATGCTAGGGACGGTGGCTTCCGATGGGGCGATCTACATGTGCGAATCGTCGGGCAAGACGATGCAGACGCCAGAGATGAACGCCGCTCCGGATTACGTGGTAACACGGCTAACGGATACGGATGGGGACGGGGTGTATGACAAGAGCACGGTGTTCGCGGAGAAACTGACATTGCCGGCAGGCGCGGTGTTCCTGAAGAACAGCCTGTACGTTGCTGCGCCTCCGCAGGTCTACCGGTTTGAAGATACGAACAACGATGGCGTAGCCGACGTAAAGGAAGTGTTGGTGGAGGGGTGGAATCTTTCGGCCAATGCGGCCAGTTTGCACGGCCCAATCCTGGGTCCGGATGGCTGGCTCTATCTCACCGATGGCCGCCATGGGTTCAACATCACGACGAAGGATGGGCGGAAGTACACGGGGAAAGCATCGCGCATCTGGCGGCTGCGCCCGGACGGCACGGGGCTCGAGTGGTACGCGGGAGGCGGCTTCGACAATCCGGTGGAAGTGGCCTTCACGGAAGGCGGGGATATGTTCGGGACGATGACTTACTTCCAGGATCCCCGCGATGGGCAACGGGACTCGATTCTGCACTTTGTGGAAGGCGGCGTGTATCCGAAGCCGTATCCGGTGACGGAGGAGTTCAAGCGGACGGGCGATTTGATGCCGGTGATGACGAAGTTTGCGCGCGTGGCTCCGAGTGGACTGCTGCGCTATCGAGGCGTGAGCTTCGGGTCTGAGTTTGACGGGAACCTGTTTACGGCGCACTTCAATTCGCATCGGGTGCTGCGGCACAAAGTAGCGCGCATGGGCGCCACATATCAGACGGAGGATTCCGATTTCTTCTATTCGAGTGATCCGGATCTGCACCCGACGGACGTGATGGAGGATCGGGATGGAAGCGTGATCGTGGTAGACACCGGTGCATGGTTCATTCACGGGTGTCCGTTGTCGCGAGTTTCGAAACCTGATGTTCGGGGTATTCTGTACCGGGTAAGGAAGAAGGGGGCGGCGAGCGGAGCACCGGCCAAGCCAGCACTGGCGGTTGCCCTTCTGGACGATGCCAATCCCTATACCGCCGATGATGCGGCGAATGAATTTGTGTGGAAGGGTGATGTGGCTGCGCTCACGGGGTTCGAAGCGAAGACGGTACGCGGCGCCGCACGACGGGTTTTCGCGCTCTATCGCATCGGAACACCGGAAGCACTTGCCGGTGTGCGAGCGGCACTGCGGGATGAACGTTGGGAGGTACGCCAAGCGGCGGCGCGCTGCGTAGGGATGTCGAAAGACGGGGAAGCCGTCCCACGGTTGATAGAAATGGCGGCAAAGGAAGATCCGTCGGTACGGCGCCAGGCGATTGCTGCTCTTGGACAGATTGGCGATGCAAAGGCTGTGCCGGTGCTGTTAGCTGCGGCCGCCAACCCGGAAGACCGCTTCGTGGAGCATTCCACCATTTACAGCCTGATTCAGCTAGGCCAGCCGGGGCCGCTGCTGTCGCGTTTGCAGGATGGTTCGGCGAATGTGCGCAAAGCGGCGCTGATTGCGCTGGATCAATTGGACCGCAGCCCGATTGCGGAATCGCATGTACTGCCGTTTCTCAATGCCGAGGAACAGGAGTTACGGAGGACCGCATTGTGGGTGGTATCGAGGCATGCAAGTTGGGGCCCGAAGCTGACGCAAGTGCTGGATGCACGGCTTCGCTCGCCGCAATTCAATGAGCGCGAAGCGGAGATGATCTCGCAGGCAATGGCCGCGTTTTGTGCAGATGCCAGTTTGAAGAAGATGGTGGGCGGCGCTTTAGGAGACGCTGCGCTTGACGGGAAACGGCAACTATTCCTGCTGGACACGGCCGAGCGGTGTTCGAGCAAAGAGTTCCCCGCGGAGTGGCAAGCCGGTTTAGAGAAACTGCTGGGGCACAGCGACGCCGGCGTGCGGGTGCGGACGATTCAACTCATCCGGGCGCGCGCCGTGCCGGGGCTGGAAGGGCCGCTACGGAAGTTGGCGGAAAGCACCGATCAATCGGATGATGTGCGGATCGCCGCATTGAGTGCACTGGGCGGAAGAACGCCGCATTTCAGCGACAGCGAATTTGCCTATCTGGCTTCACGGCTGGGACCCAAAGTGGAGGCACCAGCGAAACTAGCCGCCGGGCAGGTATTGGGACGGGCGGAACTCACGGGTGCACAGTTGAAGGATGTGGCGGAGAAGTACATGAAGACAGCGGATCCGATGGTGATCCCGAATTTGCTGGAGACATTCCGATATGGCAAGGACGAAGCCACAGGTTTGATGATGGTGAAATCGCTGACCGAAGTGGAATCGGCACTGGGGAGCGTGGGGGCACAACGAGTGGATGAGATCGTGAAGAAGTTCCCTGGTGGGGTTCAGTCAGCGGCGAAGCCTTTGCTTACACGGCTGGAGCAAGGCAAGGCACAGCGGTTGGAGAAGATCCGAAAGCTGGAGGGAGTGTTGACGGCAAACGGCGATGTAGCTAAAGGGAAGGCCATTTTCTTTGGCGCGAAAGCCGGATGTTCCAGTTGCCATACGATCGGATTGGAAGGTGGGCATGTGGGCCCGGATCTGACGTCGATTGGCGCCATACGGTCGCCGCACGATCTGCTGGAAGCGATTGTGCTGCCGAGCGAGAGCTTCGTGCCGGGACATGAGGTGTACCGGATTGAAACGGCGACTGAGGTTTACTCGGGCGTGCTGGGGCGCAGTTCGCCCGACGCAGTGCGGCTGATCACCGGGCCGGGGGATGAGGTGCGAATCCCGAGATCGGAGATCAAGAGCATGGGGCATGCTCCGGTTTCGCTGATGCCGGAGGGGCTGGACGAAGTATTGAACCGCGAGGAGATGCGCGACCTGATTGCTTATCTGCGCGGGCAGATCGCCAGACCGAGCGAAGCGGGCCGCAGCGAATAAATGCGTCTTGCGGCCGTCTTCCTAGTAGCGTTCTTCTATCATGCGACGAGCCCTGTTTCGCAGCAGGGCGATTCCCGCTGGACCGTGTTCACTGCGATGAGCTTGTTGCGGGAGGGGAATGTCGATTTGAATGAGTACGGCAAGGAGATTGAGGCTTCGGGTTTTTATGCGATTGAGTGTGTGACGGGAAGCGAACGGCGGTATCCCATTCACAGTCTGGCGGAGTGCTCTGGGGGGAGGCTGTACAATTTCTATCCGATCTCGATCAGCCTGTTGGCGACGCCGCTGATTGCGATGCAATGGGGATTGCTGCGGCTGCTTCCGTTTTCGGCCGAGGCTATTGCGCATCCGGTTTTGCGAGGGTATCTGAAAGCGGATCCGGCTGCGGGCTCGCCGATCTTTGAGATCGTTGCGGCATCTGTGTTTGCAGCACTGGCGACGATGCTGTTCTATCGAGTGGCGCTGCGTTATCTGGATGAGCGGCAGGCTTTGTTTGCGGCCTTCGTCTTCAGCGCGTGCACTCCGATGGTATCCACAGCGAGCCGGGCACTGTGGCAGCACGGGGTCCTGGCTGCGTTGCTATGCGCTGTGCTGTTGGTGCTGCCGCGCGCGCCGGTGGGGCCGCTACTGGCGCTGGCGTTTTTTGTGCGGCCAACGGCGGCTATTCCGATCGCGCTATTGGGAATCTTTCTGTTGCGGCAAGATCGAAAGAAGGCGCTGCGAGCGGCGCTGTGGGGCTTGCCGGTGGTGGCGGGTTTTGTGGCGCTGAACTACCAGATGTATGGGATGCCGCTGGCTCCCTATTTCTTTCCCGTGCGGGCAGGCAGCACTTCGCTCGGAATGCACTCGCATTATGTGGAGGCGCTGGCTGGGACGATGGTCTCCCCTGCGCGGGGTTTGCTGGTGTACATGCCGTTTCTGGTGCTTGCTCCGCTAGCGTGGAGGAGCGGAAGCGCGGAGTGGCGGAGGCTTGCCGGGTGGATCGGAGCGATGGTGTTCGGGCACTGGATGTTGATTTCGCTGCATAGCGATTGGTGGGGTGGCCATGCGTTCGGCCCCCGGTACTTCACGGACGTGACTCCTCTGCTTCTGTTCTTGATGCTGCCTGTGATCGGCGCACAGAGGAAAGCATTCCTGGCGCTTGCACTGGTTGCGTTTTTGATCCATTTCCGCGGCTCGCATTTCGTTGCGACGCAGATATGGAACGTAACGCCAGTCAACGTGAATGACGATACAAGCCGGCTCTGGAACTGGAGCGATCCACCGTTTCTGCGCTAGTTCACTGCGAGGTCGTCACGGCTGGGAACTTTGGGGAAGGCGCCGTGCGGCTCCATTTGATACCAAACCGCGACGGAAGCGATGTCATCCATCAAGGGAAGATATTTTCTGGTTGTGCCCTTCCATCCCAAGGCCTGGATGGTGACTTTGAGGTCGCTCTCAAATCGCACCGGATCGGTGAGGTGCCAGCGGTAAAGGCCAAAGCGCTGCTGGGACTGGTAGAGGCCGTCAGGCTTGATCACCTGGATTAATCCGGTGTAGGGAGTCGTGAAGGTTTCATACTGGCGCTTCTCCTTGTTCTCAAAGTTGTAGGAGCCGCAGAAGTAGTCCTCAGTACCGGTTCCGGCAATCGTCGGAAATTGCTTGTCGCCGTCCATGAAGAACTTGATTTCGCCTTCGCCCCACCAGCCGTTGTTGTGGACGCCCCAGGCCATGTATGTGCCGACGTAGTGTCCTTTGCCTTTGATTCCGTCGACGATGGTGTAGACCTGCTTGTAGGGCAGCGGATTGGTGCGGCGGAACTGGGCATGGAAGTAGGCGGCGTCGGCAGGCACCGGGGCCTGTGTGTAGTCGATCTGGTAGTAGACGGTCATGGGGCGCTCGTCGATGTTTTCGAGGGTGAGCCTGGCGCGTTTGCGGAAGGGCATGGGCCAGTAGGAATTGAAGGCGCTTCCGGGATTGACGCAGATGGCGTGCGAAGTGATGGGTGCATACTTGCCCCAGCCCATGGCGAAGAAGTCGCCTACGGGCACTTCCACCGATGGGGTGGTTTCATCATCCCAATACATGCGGAGGATGGAGAAGCGCCAGTTGCCAGTGGGCGTCATCCAGATGTGTTGGATAGCGCCTTGTCCTTGGATATCGGCAAGAGTGAACGTGGTTCCGGGTTTGACGACGACAAAGGGGTTGACCTTCCAACCTTGTCCTAATTCGGAAGAAGCTTCGGAGGCCGATCCTTGAGCGGCCATTGCGCCTCTCCCTTTCTCACCAGTTAAATTCTCCGGGCTGATGGAAAAGGTCTTGGCTTTTGCAGTGCGATAGATCGTCTCGAGGCTGGAGGTCAAGCCAGTGAAGGTAGAATCCTGCGCGACCAGAAGGAACGAGGTGAGCAGCGCCGCTGCGATGCGAAGGAAATATTGCATATATGAAAATCTCCTTTCCTGATGGTCGTCAAGCCGAGGCTTGGCGTCAAGGCGGTGTGCAGAAGACTTGCATATCGATTGAAAAACCCGTACTTTTAACTACATGTCACTGGCGCTGACTTTGATGCTTTTTATGGGTCTGTCTTACACCCCGCTTTGTGCGCAAACCGGTACCGGAAGCGTGCAGGGCACTGTGAAGGACATCACAGGCTCCGTCATTCCCAACGCGAAAACACGTCTTCGCAACACACAAACAGCAGTGGAGATGGATTCCACCACGAACAACACAGGCTTCTTCCTGTTCCCCGCAGTGCAAAAGGGCTCGTATGAACTGACTGTCGAATCGACGGGCATGGAATCGTGGAAGGGCACACTCAACCTCGCCGTTGGCCAAGTCGCGCAAATTGATCCCGTGCTCAAAGTGGGCGCAACGGGAACGACGGTCACCGTAGCGGGAGACGTCACTCCGCTGGTGACTACTACCGGTCCGACCCTCAGCACGATTGTGGAGCATGAACGGATCGAGCAACTCCCACTCAACGGCCGCTTTATTCAAAGCCTTGTTCTGATGACGACACCGGGACTGGAGAACGGCTCCGTGCCGCGTCTGTACGGGCTGCGCTATGCGATGGAATACGTCCAGGATGGGGCGCTGCTAGAGAACCGGGATTGGGCATCGTTGCCGAATCGTCCCCCGGGCATTGACTCGATTGGTGAATTTCTGGTGGAAACCAGCAATTCGTCGGCGAAGATGAGCCGGCCGGGATCCATTGTTCTAACCACCAAGGCCGGAACAAACATGTTCCACGGTGCGCTATTCGAAACGCATCGCAACAGCGGATTCGGAGTTGCGCGGGCGCGGCAGGATTTCTTCTCGAAACCACCGAAGCTGATCCGGAACGAGTATGGCGCTTCGGCGGGCGGACCGGTTGTGATCCCGAAACTCTACAACGGGAAAAATCGGACGTTCGTGTTTGGGGCGTATGAAGCGCTGCGGCTAAGGTCGGAAGCGACGCGAGCCATCACGATGCCAACGACGGCCATGCGGGAGGGGGACTTTAGTGGACTGATCGACGGCCAAGGCCGGCGGTTCACACTGTACGATCCCTGGAGTACCGCAGGCCAGGCACAGAATTGGAGCCGGGTTCCGTTCACGGGAAATCGCCTGCCATCGAACCGGCTCAGCCCACTGGCGAAATCGTTGTATGCGATTACGCCGGTGCCGACACATCCTGATGTGAATCCGCTGGTCGCGGAGAACTGGTTCGGCACCGGGTTCAGCAATCGTAACGATTGGACCTTCACGACACGAGTGGATCACACCTTCTCGGACAAAGACCGCACGTTCTTCCGTTACTCGCACAATATCTCGACGAGTCCTCGGACATCGAGCGGTATCGACGCGGGGACACCGACGACACTCGACGGGCGCGGCAATGGGGCGATTGATGAAGGGCAGAATGATTCGGGCGTAGCTTCGTGGACGCGGATGTTCTCGCCGAGTTTCTTCAGCGAGTTGAATGTGTCGTTCATGCGCGACTACCGGGGCCAGATCCCGCTGGGCGGTCTGGGGAATATCCCGGGAGAACTTGGGTTACCGAATCCGTTCAACGGCGGGGGTTTCCCGCGTATTCAGCAAGCGGGCTTCCGGATGAACTACGACACGGGAATCAACTATACGCTGAACTACGCGAACGTGCTCATGGTGGATGAAAACATGACGAAGATTCATGGGCGTCACGAGTTCCAATTCGGCGGGCGCTGGCGTTATGAACGACTGGACACGCTGGTGGATCAGACGGAGGCGGCGGGGAATCACAACTTTTCCACTAACGGAACGGGGTTGTATGATCCGACAACGGGCAGCGCCTATGGGCCTACGCCTTTCACAGGGCACAACGCCGCGAACTTCCATCTCGGCCTGGCGAACTACAACGCGCGGTTCAATCGTTCCTGGTTCCGGTTGCGCGGGGGCGAACGGGCGCTGTACTTCCAGGACAACTGGAAGGTGAACAGCAGGCTGACGATCAACTACGGGGTGCGTTATGAGTACAACATCCCGGGTTTCGAAGCCAACAACACGTTCATCGGCTACAACAAGGCGGCGAAGGCGATTGTGCTGGGACGGTCCATCCAGGAGTTGCAGCAGTTGGGGATTTCGTTGCCGCCGATTGTGGCGGCTTACGAAGCAATTGGAGCAAAGTACCAGACACTGGCAGAATCGGGGCTACCGAAGAACTTCTTCTATCCGAACCGTCTCGACTTCGGGCCTCGCGCGGGGTTCGCTTACCGGATGGGTGGCTCGGCGCGTCCGACGGTCATCCGTGGCGGCTACTCCATCTTTGCCTACCCGGAATCGCTTCGGCTGTTCAACGGCACCGCGGCGCAGAATGTTCCGGGGCAAGCGATCTTCAACTACGACCAGACGGCAGCGGCTTCAAGCGCGGACGGGCTTCCGAACTACCTGATGCGCTCCGTACCCACGGTGATCGCCGGGCAGAACAGCGCCACGGTGATCGACCTGAATCGAGCGGGTGGCATCGCACGCGGCTCCGGGGTGATGTATCACTTCGATCCGAATCAACCTACGGCCCGCGCCCACGAGTGGAACCTGCTGGTAGAACGTGAACTGTTCGACAACACCAGCCTGCGGGTGGGTTACGTCGGCACACACGGCGCACGGATGAATCAATGGTACAGCTACAACAATAATCCGACGGACTATGTGTGGTTCACTCGTACCGGCGAGCCGCTGCCCACCGGAACCTTCGCGTCCGTGGCCAGGCGCAGCTTCGATCAAACGACGCTGGGCACGATGCAGGAGTACCGCAAGACTGGCTGGTCCAACAGTCAGAACTTCACCTTTGAGGTGCAGCGGCGCTATGCGAAGGGCATCGGGTTCCAGGTGTTCTATACCTTGAGCAATGCGATGCGCGTTGCGGGGGATGGGTGGCGCGACGACGCGATGTTAGAGCCGAACGTATTCCTGCCTGGCGCAGTGCCTGAGGACTACAACGCACGCAACCGTCTGCTCAACTACCGGCGCGACATCAGTGTACCGAAGCATCGCGTGAATGCGAACTGGGTTGTGGATGTACCGGTGGGCAAGGGGAAGGCGATCGCGGGCAAGTCCGGGCGGCTGGCCGACGCCATCATCGGTGGATGGCAGGTGGCGGGCAATATGGAATACTTCAGCCGCTACATCACCATCGGCACAGGGAACTGGGGCCAGTTGGGCAACATCGAAGTGTACGATCGGAACTACAAGGTTCAGGATTGCCGCAGCGGCGTGTGTTTTGACGGATGGCTGTTCTACAACGGCTACATTCCGGCAAACCGTGTGAACAGCACAGCGGCGAACGGGACACCCAATGGAGTGATGGGAGTGCCCAGCAACTATAAGCCGTCGAGTCTGCCGATCTTCCCGACGCCGGCAAACGGGGGATCGAGCGCGGATCCGAACTTCGCGTTCTATGAATCGAACACGATCTTCGTTCCGTTGAAGAATGGGACGCTGCAGCGGACTTCGCTGAACAACAACCTGCATCCGTGGCGCAATCAGTTTCTGCCTGCGCCGTGGCTGTTCACGCTCAACGGGTCGCTGTTCAAAGCGGTGCCCATCACGGAGAGTGTGATTGCGCGTGTGAACATCGACTTGTTCAACGCGCTCAACAATCCGGGACTGGCGCTGCCCGACGGAGGGACGGGGATCATGCTGAACCGCTTCTCGGCCAACACGCCACGCAACATGCAGGTCACGTTGCGCCTGACCTGGTAGGTTCGGGTGTTTGCGCCTGCCTGGCTTTGGATTGCCTTTCAAACAGCAGAGGCCTATCTCGATAACGGGGTAGGCCTTCTGCAGAAGGGCCGGTTTGCGGATGCAGCCGCGGAGTTGACCCGGGCGATTGAAAAGAATCCGAAGCTGGCCGAAGCGCATTACCTGATGGGCCTCATCCGCCAGGAGCGGGGCGACCGCGAGTTGGCGCTCACCTCTTTCCGGGCAGCTTTGCAGATCCAACCGCGTCATGCCGGAGCTCAGGCAAGGCTCGCGGAAGTGATGACATACATCGCGCGGGCCAGAGAATCGGGATATGCAGAAGCAGCGGCAGCTTGTCGACGAGCTCTGGTGTTGAATCCATCGGATGCGGATTCCTTGTTTCACCTGGGGTGGATCGAAGCGGCGATGGGGGAGCATGGCAACGCGGTGACGCATTACCGGGCCGCCCTGCGGCTGCAGCCGAAGTATCCGGGAGCGCGTATCGGGCTGGCGATCTCGCAGTTGGAACTTCACCAGGAGGATGCGGCGCTGCCTGGTTTGCAGCAATTGGTGAAGGATGAACCGGAGAATCCGGATGCGTATGTGCAACTCGGTGTCGCTCTGTCGCGAAAGGATCGATGCGCGGAGGCGGTTCCGGTGTTGGAGCGCGCGATAACACTTAGGCCAGGTGTAGCGCAGGCGCATTATTTGCTTGGCATGTGTTACCGCAAGTTAGGGCAAGGCGATGCGGCGGGTAAATCACTGGCGCAGTATCGGGAACAGCAGGCTGCGGCCAACACCAGGCAGCAAGCGCGCTTTCAAGCCGCAGCCGCACACAAGCATCTGCAGGCTGGACACCTGGAGGAAGCCATCGCGGCGTATCGTTCCTCGCTAGAGTTGCATCCCGATGATACGGTGGCCACGGATCTTTCGGTGGCACTGTTGAAGAAGGGGCAGCCGGCGGAGGTGTTGCCGTTGCTCGAATCGCGTGTGTCGGGAAGTCCGCTGGCTGGCTATACGCTGGCGCTGGCCCACCGGGAACTGAAGAACCAGGAAGCGGCGGTGCACCTGCTGGTATCGGTGCTACAGGCGAAACCGGATTTTGCCGAGGCGCACCATTTGCTCGGGGTGATCTGGATTTCGATGGGACGAGAGGCGGAGGGTGCGCGCCATCTCCAGATTGCGGCCCGGTTGCGACCCGACAATCCGGCGTTTCGGACGCGGTAAGGTTAACGGCCCAACCGCACCAGCCGGCTGAAGAAGGCAAGGCCGGCAGCCATTGCGTGGATGAGCAGCCCAATTCCCCAGCCGTAGAAGACCTGGGGGAACCACCACGCTCCTCCAGTCACGAGGTTCAGAACAAAGAGGAAGAGATTCACGAACAGGAATACCATCAGGTGTTTGGCAAAGCCGAACAATGGAGATAGCGGATTGCGTCGAAAGAGCATTTCATTCCTCTCCTCAATCTACGCACCGCTTTCCTGGTTTGTTCCCCAATTGCGTAGGATGCGGACGGCCTGTTCGTCGCCGACGGCTTGGGCGAATTCGAGCGGAGTGCGCCAGCCCTCGCGTTTCACGCCGGCGTGAAAGGATGGAACGGGTCCGCAAGGGTGGCCTAGATAGGCTTCGAAGCGCCGGTGCAAGGACTGCGGGTCGCGCCTGAGGATTTCGGGCAACCTGTTGGCAAGACCCATTTCGATCGCCTCGAAGGGATCTATAGGGCCCCGCAGGATCAGGCCGGAGATCTCCTTGTGTTGCGAAAAGGCGGCCCATCCCGCAGGCGTGCCCGCGTAACGTTCGTCGCGCGCCCGCACGTCGGCGCCATTGCTGAGAAGGACTTCGACAGCGGACCGATTGCCATGAAAAGCGGCAGCGTGAAGAGGGGTGTAGCCGCTGGTAGAATCCACGGCGGTTTTCGGGTCATCGCGAACGTTCACCTCGGCGCCGATTTGCAGGAGCAGCTCGATGATGTGTCCTGGGGATTTTTCGGCAGCCCGGACGATCAATGTTCCCCATCGGTTACCGGGCTTGAGGCAATCGGGGTCCTGCCGGAGTAAACGAGTAATATCGGTTTTACGCTGTAGGGCTACCGCGGCAGGAAGGCGGACCCTTGCACCGTGGGAGAGCAGTCGCTCTGCCATTGCTTTTTCGCCTTGCAACGCGGCAACATCGAGTACGGTCAAACCAGCTTCGTCGAGCGATTCGCAGTCCGCGCCGAGTTGCAGTAGTGTATCCAGGGAGTCGGGGCGTTTTTTGAAAACGGCGAGGTGAAGGGGTCTTCGACGCTGGTTCGCCGGGTCCATACGGCGCTCTAAGTGCGCACGATCCTTGGCGACGAGAGTGTGGATCTGATCCAGGGCGCCTACGGAGACAGCCGAGAAGATATTGTGTACAGCGCCTTTTTCCAGCAGAAGATCCACGACCTCGCGTGATCCGTTACCGAAGCAGCAGGCCCAACCGATGACTTCGAGTTCGTGATAGTCCCCTGCGCCGATGGGGTCGGCGCCATGTTCCAGCAACAGTCGGAGAATCTCCAGATCCTGTTTCTCCGCGGCGAAATGTGCGGGGGTAGCGCTATCGGCTTCGCAACGGATGTTGGGATCGGCGTCCCGATGGAGGAGGAGCCTGACAATATCCTCATTTCTCGCGATGACCGCGCGATGGAGGGCGGTACGCATTCCGGGGTCGCAACGCTCATCAATGATTTCGGGGTAGGCATCGAGGATTTCCGCCGCCAGTGCGGCTTTTCCTTGCGTTGCAGCATCATGCAGGAGACGGATTACTCTTTCAGCCTCGCTGTCGCCCTGCTTGGCGAGGACGTGCCGACGGAGCGAGGGCCAGTTGCGGAAGCCGTAGGAAGCGGCCAGGAGCCGCTGTGCTTCGGTAAGGGTAGTAGCTTTGCCCTCTTTGTACAGGGCTTTCGCCTGTTTCTTGAGGTGCTCCAGGTTGGGGCGCGGAGGTAACAGATTCTTCACGGCGAACTCCCTTTGCGAGCGGAGTCGCCTGCATCCGCGGTAGCAGGCGGAAAGAGGATGCTTAAGGCCATGAAACGATACCGATTGTAATGAGAGGTGGGCTGAGCCCTTTCCGCGGAAGGAAGCGCCCGTGGCGCTTATGCCCTTGTAACACGATGAATGGGCAAGCAGCAAGCAATTTGCGCGGATGGCCAAACTTATCGAAAATCGCGCGCAGCCATTGATGCTAATTGAGGCGTGGCTGCCACCGATCATAGTAGCGGCGAGTCCCTTCATCCGCAGAAAACACGCGCACATTGTTGTTTAGTCCGGCTAATTCCTGGGCTGGGCCAAGTTCTCTTAGGGGCCGCCTCTGGCCGTGGAAGCGACCATCCTCTTTCCAAGCAACTGCGATCACGGCACTGCTCTAATTTGCAACTCAATGATTTGATTTATGTTATTGGCTTTGCACGAGAATTGTCCGGAGGTACGGCAGGTACAATAGTGAAAGAAAAGGGTCTGAGCCGTGTTTTGACAAGGGCCAGCATTCGAGGCAAAGGATGCTGGCCCTTTTTTACTGTCTGGAGGCTGAGTTCGATTCTTATGTGGATGACTTTCCCTGATGAGGATTGTCCGCCGGTTGTACGGATCGCGACCACGAGCAACACGACGGGCGCGCCTAAGGCCGGATCGGGACCGGAAGTGGATCCCCATTACATCCGGTTGCTCCATATACTCGACCGGCACCCGGAAGTGAAGAGACAAGTCATCGAGGGACTTTCCAAGGAGAAGTGACGCGATGATGAAACTTCTGGAACATATTGACCCAGCCCTATTTGCGCGAGTTTTCCTGGGGTTTGAGCCGGATGCGAGGCAGCTTGAGTTACTGCGATCCGATGCGCGGCGATGTGTAGTGAATTGCACCCGGCAGTGGGGCAAGTCTACGGTGACAGCAGTGAAATGCTTGTATCATGCCTATTTTTACCCGGAGAGTCTGACGTTGGTGATCAGCCCGAGCGCCAGACAGAGCGCTGAATTCATACGCAAGACGGGGCGATTTGTGAAACAGTTGGGGATGCGAATTCGGGGTGATGGGGACAACGAAATCTCGCTGATGCTGCCAAACGGGAGCCGGATTGTTGGATTGCCAAGCACGGAGGATCGGATCCGGGGGTTCTCCTCCGTCTCGTTGATGGTGATCGATGAGGCCTCCCGCGTGGATGATAAGTTGTATCACGCAGTTCGACCGATGCTGGCAGTTGGAGGGAGAGACGGCAAGGGTGGGGATCTGTGGTTGATGAGCACTCCGAATGGGAAACTTGGTTTTTTTTATGAGATTTGGGCCAAGGGTGGGCCGGAGTGGACTCGAGTCCGGGTGCCGGCAACGGACTGCCCGAGAATTTCCCGGGAGTTCCTGGCGGAGGAGCGGCGGGCCAACAGCGATCGATTCTTCCGCCAGGAGTATCTCTGCGAGTTTCTGGATCGCGATGATGGGGCTTTTCGGGATGATTGGATCGAGGATTCGCTGCGTGACGATGTTCCGCCGCTGGGGCACGCTGAACCGAAGGTTCCCGGATGGACAATTGACGAGAGTTCGCGGCGCTTTTTTGTAGGACTTGATCTTGGGCAGAGGCAGGACTACACGGCAATAGCGGTGATCGAGCGGCACATGATGTTGTCCGACGCTGTTGACGCGGGAACGAGGAACCGGTTTGAAAAGCTGCGGTACCGCTGCCGGTGCCTGCGCCGGCTTCCATTGGGGACGGGCTACATGGAAGTGGTGGAGAAGGTGAAGTCATTGATGCATTCACAGGAACTGGCGGATCGGGTGAGTCTGGTGGTGGATGCCAGTGGTGTGGGTTCGCCGGTGGTGGAGATGCTGCGGAAGACGGCGAAGTGCCCGCTCGATCCAGTGACCATCACAGCGGGGCAGAACGTGAAGATGGATCACACGGGTTACAAGATGCCTCGACGGGAGTTGATGTCACAACTGGCTCTGATGCTCGAAAAACGCGAGTTGGAGATCTCCTCGCATGCCGGTGAGATCGATCACATTCGGAATGAGCTGCGGAATTTACGCTTGAGTTTCAATGTGAAGGGGCAAGAGAATTACGATCCCGACAAAGAATCGGTGCATGATGATCTGGTCATTGCCATGGCACTTGGATTCTGGAAGGCGAAGAGATCGCAGCCTTCCATCTGGGGGATGCAGCGAATTTTCTAGCGGCATCCCCCACACAGAGGCCACCTAGCGGAAGGCTACGGTGCGCATCACGGAATCGCTATAGCCGATCAGGCCGAGGTCAATTCCAGAGGCGGTGAACTGCTGATTGGGCTCGCCGTTGGTGACGGAGAAGTTGATCAGCGATTGCGGCTCGCGGGAAGGCGAAGCCGGAAGTTTGGAGAGCAGCAAGGACGGGATGGTGAGCGTGCCTTTGTCGGCACGTTCGTTGCAGACGATGATGGCTGCACCTGCCGGGCGGCCTTCGGTGGCGGACATCGCCATCACGCTGACCAGACGATTGGGGTCGCCTGCTTCCCAGTCGATTTTCAGATCTTCGGCGCGCTGGACACAGCGGAAGTCTCCACAGTCAACGCCGATGCGATCGGCATTCGTCCAACTGAGCAGAGCGGCCACTTTCACATGTGCGGAGAATGAGCCGACATCTTCGCCGCCATTGCCGGTCACGGTGTAAGTGCCGGGCTCGAAGAAGAGACCACCAGGAATCGCAGGGACGTTGGGCAAATCGATCATCATCTTTTCTCCGAAGCGGCCGGCGTAGCTGCCTTTCGATTCGCGAGACATGTCCTTGGCTCCGCCGGTGCCTGTGACCGTGAGTTTGGGGCCGGCGTCGAGGCTGGTGTAGGAGACTTCAGGCTGGTCCTGTTCGTAGGCGCGAATGAGCGTGCATACTCCGGCAGTGGTGGATGAGGGGAGGGCAAACCCTTCGCTGACGTTTTGGGCGTTGTAGCGAAGGAAGGATGCGCCACCCGCGTCGGCGCGCATTTTGAACTGCTTCATTCCGATTTCCGTGCGGCCAAGGGTGATGGAGCCGAGGCGTGCTCCGTCTTTGACGAGTTGCTCATAGTTGGCAGGGCGCGAGGAATCGGGGCAGAGTGTGCCGCGAGAGCCAACGGGCAGTGTCGTGTAATTGCTGACGAAGCTCCCCGTCTTGATCGCGAGCGGGACGGCGCAACCGGCGGTCACTTCGGGTAGTTCGAACTCGATATCGTCGTAGCCATCGGGGTAAGTGGTGACACCGGCGACGGGAACGGTTTGGGTGCCGATGATCACTTCGATCTTCGAGAGATTGGGAAGGGCTCCGATGCCGGTGGTGCGCACGCGCACCAGATCGCCGGTGACGGCCGGATTGTTGGGTGTAAAAGGCTCGAGGCCTGCATCAATGGCGACAGCGGCGCCAGTGCCCGTGCGGGAGCGGGTGAGGATGCCAGGGGCGCTTTCCAACATGATGATTGGCGCGCGGAGTTCTTTGCCCGCTACGTTCAGCACCACCCAGCCGGTTCCCGTGGATGTAAAACGGGGAGCCATGATCTCAATTTGTTTCGATGAAACGGATTTGACCTCGGCGTCGATGGCGGGGCCGCTGATCTCCAGCTTCGCGGTGACCGGTTCCGCGAAGTCTCTTCCCAGCACAACAAAGCGCGCCCCTTGCGCGACTCCGCCTCCGGGGACGCCGGTGGGCAGGTAACTGGCTGCATTCATCGCCGGGACGCCCGGAATCAGTTGCGGCTCTTGACCGAGAGCCAATGCAGCGCCAAACCAAAACAGTGCAAATCGTGATTGCATTCTTCCTCCAAGACATTCACGCGTAACGGGCGAGGGTGAAAGATCAAACTCCTTGCTCAGATATGCTGAAAAGAATGACCACTGCCTCCCTTGCTTCCTCTGCCCTGGCCGTACCCCATTCGCGCATTCGCGAATTGGCGGAACTCGCCATGCGGATGGACCTTTCCGTCACCAACGAGAGCGACAAAGTGCTACGGCTGTACTTTGGAGAATCGAACATCCCGACACCAGAGTTCATCAAGCGTGCGGCGCAGAAGGCGATGGCCGACGGGTTTACGTTCTACACGTCGAACGCCGGGCTGATGTCGACGCGGGAAGCGCTGGCTCGGTACTACGCCGAGATGCAGGGAGTAACGCTCGATCCGTCGTCGCAGATTGTGGTGACGACAAGTGGTGTTCAGGCGCTGAATGTAGCGATTCGATGCTTGCTTGATCCGGGCGATGAGGCCATTGTGCTGACTCCGGCGTGGCCCAATGGATCGGCCATTGTGCAGATGGCGAACGCAGTGGTGAAGCAGATTCCGCAGCCTCTCGCCGGCGGGCGCTACGTCATCGACTTCGAGGCGATCGAAGCTTCGATTACTCCACGAACGAAGATGCTGTTGTACACGTCGCCGTCGAATCCGCTGGGATGGGTGGCGACGAATGAGGATCAGGACCGGCTGTTGGAGATTAGCCGCAAGCATGGATTGTGGTTGATGGCGGATGAGGTATACGACCGGCTCTACTATGGCGGAACGAAACTGGGCGAGCCGGTGCCTTCGATCTTGCGCAAGACAACGAAGGACGATGCGGTGATCGTGGTGCAGTCGTTTTCGAAGACCTGGTGTATGACGGGGTGGCGCGTGGGGTGGCTGATCTCGCGGCCGGATTTATGCGCGCGGGCGACACAGTTGAATGAATTCATCACGTCGCATGCACCGAGCTTCGCGCAACGGGCTGGGGAGACGGCGTTGTTGTGGGGAGAAGGCGCACTGAAGGAACTGCTGGCACGGTTGAAACAGAATCGCGATTTTTGTTTGGGGGCGTTGCGCAAGATGCCGGGGCTAACGGTGCCGGAACCGGCGGGCGCGTTCTATCTTTTCCCTCGCGTGGAAGGGCTGACGGATTCGTTCGGGTTCTGCAAGCAACTGCTGCTCGATACGAAACTGGGGCTGGCACCGGGAGTCGCGTTTGGGGCTGGAGGCGAGGGCTCCATCCGCATCTGCTACGCGGCGGAGTTGCCCATCGTGGAACAGGCGATGGTACGGCTGGGGGATTTTTTGCGTTCCCGGTGAGCCTGATCAAATCCAATTGCAGAATGGCTCCGCACTTCTCATCGGAGTTCTGAACATCTCCATCATTCAGTTGAGCAGTCGCTGCGCGCGGGGACGCCGGATGCGCTGCTGTATTTTCGGCGAGCCGGATTGCGGAGGCTTGCGGGGATCGTGCGCGGGGTTCGGAGTTACTGCGGAAGGCAGTGGAGTTGAATCCACGGTTTGACGTGTTGCATGCTCCGTTCTTGTAAAGCCTGCTCTTCGCCTCATCGGCGCGGGGCAAGGCGATTGGCAGGGCTCGACAGGATACGCCCGTTCAGCCGAAAAGCGCCGCGACTTGGGGCCGGACCTGGTTAAGGACTCTGGTTGCCAGCACTTCGCCAGGGCTGAGAGCATAGCCTGATTGTTGAGACCGTATAGATGGAACAGGTGGCGATCCATGGTAGCCTGCGCTCCTTGTCTACTGCTCCTCCACGGCGACACAGATACCGGCCCCATCGAAGGAAGTGAATCCACCGAGGCTGAAGGTGAGGTTGGAATAGACTACGTTTTCAAAGGGGATCCCGTTGCCATCGGACTTGGCACAGGGCGGCGTTCCGGGGGGCACCGGGGGCACGATGAAACGCACTTCGTAAAGTCCGACCGCGCCTTCCAGGGAGCCGGTGTACGCGGGCTTCGGCACGCCTTCCTTCGATTCCGGCTGTGGCTTTGTCGCGAGGGAATTCGGCCGGAAGTTGAAGTCCATGGAAAAAGCGATCGTGGTGGGCGCGGACTTCCTGACTACCTTTCCGGTTTCGCTTGCCGGGTCTGTGCGTCCGAGGCCGGTGGCGATGGCGGTTAGCTCCTCTCCTGCGTTAGCTGGGTCTTCAGCGGTGACCAACTTCCCGTCGGCATGCCGTACGATGGCAGGACAGGGTAACCCCGTCAGGTTGGATGGGGACAGTAGATCGCGGGCATCCCTTCGCCCACAGATGCTTAGTGAGGGGGCTTCGCCGCCGGAAAGCAGTGAGTCGAATAAGCGTAAGATGTGAAGTTGATCCGGCAGTGAGTCAGCGTCGAAGAAATTGGAAAAACGGCCATCGACGCTCGCAAGGAAACCGGGCATTGGCACTGGACACAACCGGCAAACATGTGGTCGTTGTTCAACTGTTTCAAAAGGGATCTGCACCGTCACGGCCCCGAATCGATCGAAGCATGTGGGAGGCTGGCAAGTGGATACCCTCCGGATCTCAAGGATCGGAAGCTGGTGCTGCGTGAAGCCGGCTGGGGTGCTCTGACTCATTCGTATGGAAACACCAGCGTGATCGAGCGGCAAATCTTCGCCGTCTCGCGCCCGAAAGTCCGTTCCGACAGGTATGCCAGAAAAATAGAAAGTCACCAATTGGCCCGGCGCGATCCGGATTGGCGCAGGATAAGAGTACCCGTGGTTCATCACGATCGGTTCGGTTTGCGCCATCAGACGGAGTGAAAACACCAAACTAGCGAGAAGGCGAAATCCGGCATCAGAGGGATAGCGATTCATTTCACGACCTTTTATAGGTTTCGAATCTCAGCTCCAGCGTACGCCGGTTATCGGATCCCATCAACCTTTTTTCACTAATTGCTGCTATTACGAAGGGGAGCGAACGGCGACGCATCTTGCGAAGAAAACGGCCGCTTGCGTTTGGCACACAACGTGCACCTAAAGGTGCGGGTTATGAATTCCAGCCGCAACAAGTCCTGCAAAACCAACCAGTTTGCAAGCACGCAATGCGGCGGCAGGGGTAAATGCCCCACCTCTTCCCCCGATGTGGCGGGAACAACTCCCGGCGGGCGGGACCATCAGCAAGAAGGCGAAAGAAGACATGAGTAAAGAACGGACGTTTCCATTTCCAGGCATCCGGCAGGCATTGGACGGCAACACAGCCGTGATTATGTGCGAACGGGAATCCACCGACGCAGCCGGAGCTTATCCTATTACTCCCTCGACGCAGATGGGCGAGTATTGGGCGGAAGAGACGGCGAAGGGCCACATTAATGTATCGGGGCGTCCGCTCATTTTCATCGAGCCGGAAGGCGAGCATGCCGCAGCAGCGGTAACGGCCGGTCTATCGATGACAGGCTTGCGGGCGACGAATTTCTCGTCAGGCCAAGGCATCGCCTACATGCACGAATCGCTCTATGCGGCAGTGGGCAAACGGCTCACCTACGTGCTGAACATGGGCTGTCGGGCGATCACGAAGTCGACGTTGAACGTGCACGCAGGCCACGACGATTACCATTGCGTCGACGATTCGGGCTTCTTCCAAGTTTTCGGCAAAAGCGCGCAGGAGGTGAGCGATCTCAACATTATTTCGCACCGGATTGCGGAATTATCGCTCACGCCTGGCATTTGCGCCCAGGATGGCTTTCTCACCACGCACCTGATTGAGTCACTGATGTTGCCGGAGCGCGAATTGATCGCGCGGTACCTGGGGTCGCCGGACGATATCATCGACACGCCGACTCCGGCGCAGCGCATCCTTTATGGAGACAAGCGGCGGCGAATTCCGGAGATCTGGACGGTGGACAATCCGGTGATGTGCGGGACGGTGCAGAACCAGGATGCGTACATGCAGAGCGTGGCGTCACAGCGCCCGTTCTTCTTTGACCACATCGCCGAGATCACAGATAAGGCGATGGAGGAATATTACGAGTTGACCGGCCGGCGCTACCAGCGCGTGGCGGGCTACCGGATTGACGACGCCGAGTACTTGATCCTGGGCCAAGGCAGCATGATCGTCACTGCCGAGGCGGTCGCTGATTACCTCCGAGAGAAGCGAAAGATCAAGGTCGGCGTCGTCAACATGACCATGTTCCGTCCGTTCCCGGGCGAGATGGTGGCGGCGGTTCTGAAGGGCCGGAAGGGCGTGGCAGTGCTGGAACGCACGGATCAGCCGCTGGCGCAGGATCTGCCTTTGATTCGCGAGATTCGCGCGGCGATGGGCCGGTCGCTGGAGAATGGACGCAGCGGAAAGGGCACACTTCCCTACCCCGATTACCCGACTTACAAAAGCGCGGACGATATGCCGCCGCTCTATTCGGGTTCGTATGGACTCGGGAGCCGCGACCTGCAACCGGAGGGCTTGATCGCAGCAGTAGAGAACATGCTACCGGAAGGCGGGAAGCGCAAGTTCTACTACCTTTCGGTAGATTTCGCGCACTCCAAGCCGTTCACGCCGAAGCAGGAGATTCATCAGCAGAACGTAGTGGATGCGTATCCGCATGTGAAGCAGATGTCGATTCGCGGCAGCGAGAATCCGAACCTAATGCCGAAGAACAGCATCACGGTGCGGTTCCACTCGGTGGGCGGATGGGGAGCGATCACCACGGGCAAAAACCTGGCGATGACTCTGTTCGATTTGCTGGGGTTCCACATCAAAGCGAATCCGAAGTATGGATCGGAGAAGAAGGGGCAGCCGACCACGTATTATCTGTCGGCGGCGCCGGAACCGATTCGCATGAACTGCGAATACTTCTATGTCGATGTGGTGTTGTCGCCGGATCCGAACGTCTTCAACCATTCCAATCCGCTGGCTGGATTGAAGAAGGGGGGCGTGTTCATCATCCAAAGCACGCACGAGGATGAAAAAGACGTATGGGCACAGATTCCGCAGCGGTTCCAGCAGATTGTCATTGAGAACGAGATCAAAGTTTACTACCTGGATGCATTCAAGATCGCACGCGAGGAAGCGACTGATCCGGAACTCCAGTTCCGCATGCAGGGCATCGCGTTCCAGGGGGCGTTCTTCGCGGCGTCGCCGGTAATGGCTACGGGAAATCTGAACGAAGAACAGCTTTTTGAAGCGATCCGGTCGCAACTCCAACACAAGTTCGGAGCCAAGGGTGCGCGCGTGGTGGAAGACAACATGCGCGTCGTGCACCGCGGCTTTGATCAGGTGAAGGAAGTCAAGGATAAGCGCATCGTTCAGGGCGGTGCGCTGGCCTTGCGCAAAGAGGCGGGCTTGCCAGCGCTGCTGAAGATGCAGCCGGCAAGCGAGACTCCGACGACCGATATCCACCGGTTCTGGGATCAAACGGGAAGCTTCTACCTTTCCGGAAAAGGGAACGAGAACCTGGTGGATCCGTTCATCGGGTTGAGTTTCATCCCAGCGGTCACGGGCGTGTTCCGCGATATGACTTCGATCCGTTTCGATCATCCGGAATGGATTCCACAGAATTGTACGGCGTGCGGCAACTGCTACACCATTTGCCCCGACAGCGCGATACCGGGCCTGGTCTCATCGACCATGCAGATCTTCGATACTGCCATCAAAACCGTGCGCGAGCGGGGAGTGGCGGTGAAGCATCTGCCGCGCGCCGTACGCAGTGTTGACCAGAAACTGCGCAGCAGACTGGCCGCCGCCGGTGAGAAAGCCGATGTGCGGCGGCTGTTGGATGAAGCGATCGGCGATGTGCTGCTCGGTTACGCCCCGGATTCGGAAGACCGGAAGGAAGTGGAGCAGGAACTCCAGGCGTTTCAAGCGGCACTGGGAGATTTTCGCTTCGCGGTGACGGCTCCGTACTGGACGCAGCGCGAGAAGAAGTCGAAGGGCGCCGGTGGGCTGTTGTCGATCACGGTGAATCCGTACGCCTGCAAGGGCTGTATGGAGTGCGTCAAGGTTTGTAATGACGATGCGTTGCGGTCGATTCCACAGACAACGGAAACGACGGCCCGATTACGCAAGGAATGGGAATTCTGGATGGCGTTGCCGACGACATCGCCGGAGTTCATCCGCATCGACAACCTGGATGAGAAGATCGGTGCGCTGGAAACGCTGCTGCTCGACAAGAAGAACTACATGGGCCTGGTGTGCGGCGATGGCGCCTGCCTGGGCTGCGGCGAGAAGACGGTGATTCACCTGTTTGTGGCCACGGTGGAAGCATTGATGCAGCCGCGGGTGAAGAAGCAGGTGCAGAAGCTGGACGGGCTGATTGAACAGATGGATCAGCACATCCGGCTGAAGCTGGCCTCGTCGATGGATTTGAGCGATAGCTCACGAGTGGAGCAGGCGCTGGACAAATTGAAAGACAGCGATGTGACACTGGCGAGTTTCTCCGGCCAGTTGGACGAGCGGCATAGCGCGAAGACAATTGACGGCGAGTGGCTACGGTGGGCGGCGCAGTTGCTGGCGAAATTGAAGCATCTGCGTTGGGAATATGTGGAAGGGACCGGCCGGCGCGGGCGTTCGAGCCTGGGCATCATCAATGCAACTGGCTGCACTTCGGTGTGGGGCTCGACTTATCCGTTCAATCCGTATCCGTTCCCGTGGACGAACCACCTGTTCCAGGATTCGCCCTCCATGGCCATGGGCATCTACGAAGGTCACATGTCGAAGATGGCGGAAGGGTTCAAGGCGATCCGGATGGCGGAGATCGAATTGAACGGCGGCTACAAGAGTGAGAAGCACGACGACTTCTTCCGGTACTTCGATTGGCGCAAGTTCAGTGATGAAGAGTTCCACCTCTGCCCGCCGGTAATCTCGATTGGCGGAGATGGCGCGATGTATGACATCGGGTTCCAGAACCTGTCGCGCATGATGATGTCGGGCAAACCGATCAAGGCGGTGATCCTCGACACGCAGGTTTATTCGAACACAGGCGGCCAGGCGTGTACTTCCGGATTCACCGGGCAGATCAGCGATATGGCTCAGTATGGGAAAGCGTTCCAGGGCAAGGAAGAAATCCGCAAGGAGATCGCTTTGATCGGGATGGCTCACCGCACAAGCTATGTGATGCAGGGAAGCATTTCGAATCCGACACATCTGATTGAAAGCTTCATTGATGGATTGAATGCACGGCGGCCGGCACTGTTCAACGTGTATGCGGCGTGTATGCCGGAGCACGGCATTGCCGATGATTTGGCTGAGCAGCAATCGAAGCTGGCGGTGGAATCGCGGGCGTATCCGCTGGTGCGCTACAACCCGGACAAAGGCATCACGCCTGAAGAATGCTTTGATCTGGAAGGCAATCCGTCACTGGAAGCCGACTGGCCGATGTACACATTGGAGTACACGGACGACAAGGGACAGAAGGCGAAGCTGGAATTGCCGTTGACGTTCGCCGACTTCGCGGTAACCGAAGCGCGGTTCCGGAAGCACTTCCGGACGGCGCCGCGGGACACTTGGAACGAGAATATGGTTCCGATCGCGGAGTTCCTGGAGATTGCGACAGAAGACCGGGAAGGCAAGTTCCCGTTTATCTGGGCAGTGGACAAGAAGAACCGGCTGATCCGGGTAATACCGGCCGAACCGATTGTGAAGTCGTGCGAGGACCGCCGCAACTTCTGGCGGATGTTGAAATCGCTGGCCGGCGTCCGCCCGGTGGTGGACGTGAAGCAAGTGGAAGAAAGAATTCGAATTGAGTTCGCGCAGAACTTGATGGCAAGACTGCTCGAGCTCACCGGCGGCGGCGCACTGCCCAGCATGCCCGCCGTGGCGTTACCTGCCCCACCCACCGCGGGCAACAGCGCCGCCGCCGCTTCCGCATCGAACGGGGGAGGCAACGGGTACGTTGCACCCTGGATCGATTCGGCGGAATGCACGTCATGTGACGAGTGCATTCATATCAACCCGAAAGTCTTCGCCTACGATGAGCACAAGCATGCCTATATTAAGGACGCGCAAGGCGGCCCGTATAAGGATCTGGTGCGGGCGGCGGAGAAATGCACGGCTCAAGTGATCCATCCCGGATATCCAGCGGATGGATCGGATAAAGAGACACAGAAACTGATCGCACGCGCCAAGAAGTACATGTAGGCGAATCGGGAAAGGCACTTTGCGTATGGGACTCCTCTCCATCTTCGGCGGCAAGCGCTTACAGCGCGGCGTCCATGTGCCGGAATTCAAAGAGCAGACCAGCCAGCTCCCCATTCGCCGGATGCCGTTTCCGCCGACGATGATCATCCCGTTATCTCAGCATGCGGGCGCCCCGGCGGTGGCGATCGTGCGCGAGGGCCAGGAGGTGGTTCGTGGCGAGCCGATTGCTAAGTCAAACGGCTTTGTCTCCGTTCCGATGCACGCGCCCGCCACGGGCCGCATTGAACGCATCGCCCTGGCCCCCAGCGCACGAGGCGAGCTTGCTCCCGCGATCTACTTGAAGCCTTGGCCTTCAGCCAGCCAGGAGATTCTGTACGGCGCACCGCAAGACATCGAGCACATGACGCCGGAAGAAATCATTAAGGCGGTGCAGGAGACGGGCGTGGTTGGATTGGGCGGCGCCGCGTTTCCGACGCACGTCAAAATGAAGGTTCCGGAAGGCAAGAAGGTGGACATCGTGATGGTGAACGGCTGCGAATGTGAGCCGTACCTAACGACAGACCACCGGGTGATGGTGGAGCAACCGGCCGAAGTCCTTCATGGAGCAAGGATCGCGATGAAAGCGATCGGTGCTTCAAAGATCATTGTCGGGGTGGAGGACAACAAGCCGGACGCAATCGAGAATCTGCGCAAGGCGGCGGCGGGCTATTCCTACATCGCGGTGGAATCGGTACCGGCGCGGTATCCACAGGGCGCGGAGAAGATGCTGATCCAGGTGTTGTTGGGACGGGAAGTTCCATCCGGCGGATTGCCGAGTGACGTGGGAGTGGCTGTGTTCAACGTGGCGACGCTGGCACAGATCGGTGATTTGCTACCGCGGCATCAGGGGTTGATTGAACGTGTGGTGACCTTCGCCGGGCCGGCGCTGAAAAAGCCGGGAAACTATCTGGCCGCGTTGGGAACTCCACTGCGGTTTGCGCTGGAGCAGGCGGGCTGCACGGAAGAGGCAGCGGGCGTGATTCTGGGGGGACCGATGATGGGCCCTGCCATTAGTTCGCTGGATGTGCCGTTGACGAAAGGCGTTACCGGAGTTCTGGTTCTGACGCGTGAGGAACTGGCTTCGCGGAATGGCGACATCCTGCCCTGTATCCGGTGTGGGGCCTGCGTGGATGTGTGTCCACTGCATCTGAACCCATCGCGGATGGGTATGCTGGCACGCAAAGAACGGTACGAGGAGATGGAATCGGATTTTCATCTGATGGATTGCTTTGAATGCGGCTGCTGCAGTTATGTGTGTCCATCGCACATACCGCTGGTACAGCATTTCCGCATCGCCAAGCAGATGAATCGGGAAAGGAAAGCCCGTGAGCGTGCCAAGTCTAACGCCTGAAATCGTACTGCGCACTTCGCCTCACCTGCACTCGAAGCGGAGTGTCGGCGTCATTATGCGCAACGTGGTGTACGCGATGTTGCCGGTATGCGCGTATGCCGTTTACAACTTCGGCATCAGCGTGCTGGCCTTGTTGATTGTTTCGACATTGTCTTGTGTGTTGACGGAACACATGTTCTGCCGGGCAGCCGGCCGTCCATCCTCGATCAAGGATTCGAGTGTGATCATCACGGGGATCCTGCTGGGGCTGACTCTGCCTCCGGGATTTCCCTTGTGGATGACGGCAGTGGGTGGATTTGTCGCTGTAGGACTGGGAAAGATGCTGTTTGGCGGGTTGGGATTCAACGTATTCAATCCGGCCCTGGTGGGACGCGCATTTCTGCAGGCCGCATTCCCGACGGCAATCACGACGTACACTCCGGCTCAGGCGAATGGACGCTTCCTGGAATTCATCCCGACGAGCTTGACGCTTCCGTTCATGCAACCTCCGGTGATTACGGAGTGGGTTGCGAAGGTACGGATCGACGCGTTTTCGGGCGCAACCCCGTTGACGGCTCTGAAGTTCGACAAAGTGACGACTGACCTGATGCCCTTGTTCTGGGGCAACGTAGCCGGATCGGCGGGTGAGACTTCGGTAATTCTCATTCTGCTTGGCGGGGTGTACCTGGTCGCCCGCAACTTCATGGACTGGCGGATTACCGCTTCGATGCTGCTCAGCGCCGTGGCAATGAGTGGCGTATTCTACGTCTCGAACCCTACGGCGTATCCGAATCCGCTGTTCATGCTTTTCTCTGGCGGGCTGATGCTGGGTGCGGTTTTCATGGCAACCGACATGGTGGCGTCACCAGTGACTCCCCTTGGCGTTTGGATTTACGGCGCAGTGATGGGTGTGATGACAATCCTGATCCGACTGCTGGGGGGATTACCAGAAGGAGTGATGTACGCCATTCTACTGGCCAACGCGGTTTCGCCGGCGATCGACAACCTTACTCAGCCGAGGGTTTACGGGGCGAAGAAGAAAGCTGAGGCGAAAGCATGAACACCACGGCTCCACGCACCGACATGCCGCCCAGTTCGGCCCTGATCAAACTGATGGGCGTAGTATCGCTGATCTGCGGTTTGCTGATTGTGACGACTCACCAGCAGACGCTGGCTCCAATCCGGCACAACCAGGAGATCATCCTCAATGAAACCGTGGCGGAGTTGCTGCCGGGCTCAAAGAAACAGGTGAGTTACGGAGTGGATGCATCCGGCAATCTGAGTATTGTGGAAGGCGCCGAGTTCTCCGGACCGCGGCTATTTGCAGGCTATGATGCGTCGGGTGCGCTGATTGGAGTGGTGATCGAAGGCGGGGAGCGCGGCTACGCCGATGTCATCCGCGCCATGTTTGCCTACTCTCCGCAGAAGAAGGCGATCGTCGGCTTCAAGGTAACGGAGTTGAAGGAGACACCTGGCTTAGGGGACAAGATCTCGAGTGACAAGAAGTTTCTGGCAAATTTCAAAGACCTGGATGCTTCCATGGAGCACCCGATTGTGACCGTGAAGAGCGGGACGAAGAAGAACCGGTGGGAAATTGACGCCATATCGGGGGCCACAATCTCCTCGCGGGCAGTGGGCAGGCTCCTGCAGAAGAGCACGAAAGAGATGGTTCCGGTCATCCAACGCAACCTGCAAAGAATCGAGCGAGGGAACTGAAATGGGACACGATCATGGCGTTACGGTTTCCCCTTCGGAGAACATGGAAGCATTCCTGAACGGGCTGTGGAAACAGAATCCAGTATTCGTTCAGGTACTTGGGACATGCCCCACAATGGCGATCACCAACAGCGCGAGAAACGCTGTCGCAATGGGGTTGGCCACGCTTTTCGTGTTGGTTTTTTCCAACATGTTGATCTCGATGGTGCGAAGGCTGGTGCAAAAGCAGGTTCGCATCGCCACCTATATTCTGATCATCGCGACCTTCGTCACGATGGTGGACTACATCATCAAAGCGGTCAGCATCGATGTTTATAAGGCACTCGGCCCGTTCATCGCCCTCATCGTAGTGAACTGCATCATACTTGGACGGGCCGAGGCGTTCGCCGGGAAGAATCCGGTCTGGCAGTCCATTCTGGACGGGTTTGGGATGGGAATCGGGTTTTTTATCGCGCTGTTTTGCCTCGGTAGCGTTCGGGAAATTTTGGGCGCGGGCACCCTGTTCGGGTTCTCGCTGTTTGGCTCAAACTTCCAACCCTGGGTTCTGTTCTTACTGCCTTCCGGCGGGTTCTTCACGCTGGCGTCGTGGCTGCTGGTCTTTGCCTGGTGGAAGGAGCGGGGGAAGGCAAAGGAGGCACAGGCATGAACGAAGTTTCACTTGGCTTCATCTTCATCGACTCACTGTTGATCAACAATTTCGTTCTCAGTGTGTTTCTTGGCATATGTCCGTTTATCGGAGTATCCAACAAGTTTTCGACGGCTTGGCGCATGGGTGTATCGGTAATCTTCGTGATTGTCGTATCGAGTGTTCTGGCCTATGGTACGAACTCGCTGCTGATCAACCTGCACGCTGAGTATCTGCGAATCATCACGTACATCGTTATCATTGCCTCCACGGTGCAACTGGTGGAGATGTTTATCAAGAAGACGAGTCCAGCGCTGTTTCGAGCATTGGGCATCTACCTGCCATTGATCACCACGAATTGCGCGGTGTTGGGTGTGGCGCTGTTTCAGACGGCGCGCAACTACTCATTCGCGCAGAGTGTGGTGTTCGCGCTGGGTTCGAGCATGGGCTTCACGCTGGCGCTGGTGATCATGTCGATCATCCGCGAGAGGCTGGAATTATCCGATATACCCAATCTAGCCAAGGGCACGGCCCTGGTGTTAATGATTGCCGGCACATTGTCGCTCGCGTTCATGGGCTTCGCCGGCATGGGAGGGTAGAGCCATGGTGCAAGAGATTTTGAAGGGCGCAGTCGGCATTCTGGTGCTGATGGGCGCATGGTTTCTGGTGCAAGCTTTTCTGCGCAGGCGCAACAGCCTGCCGGAAGGGCAGGATGTGCTGGAGCCGATGGCCGAGGGCTGCGGGAATTGCGGCGAACACGGCAATTGTCAACGAAAGGAGTCACACTCATGCCGGTAACGTTACCTGGGCCAGGAAAGGCCATTGTGCATCTGAGCGAATATGACATCAGCAACCCATGCACGGCGAAGTTGCTGAAGAGTGAGCGCATCACGCCCAAGACGGAGGCGGAGGTGCGTCATCTCGTCCTGGAGCTACCGGAGGGCGACTTCGAGTTCGTGGAAGGGCAAAGCATCGGAGTGCTGGTTCCGGGTCCACACGAATTTGGCAACAAGTATCACTTCCGGCTGTACTCGATAGCGAGTTCGCGCAAGGGCGAGGACGGGAAAGCAAATGCGATCTCGATTTGCGTGCGCAGGTGCTTCTATATCGATGAGATCAGTGGGGAGCGGTTTCCAGGTGTGGCCTCCAACTACCTATGTGATGCGCAGCCGGGTGATCCGATCCGAATCGCAGGGCCTTATGGCGCACACTTCACGGTTCCGTCAGATCCCTCGACGAATCTTCTGATGATTGGCACGGGAACCGGCATCGCGCCATTCCGCGCCTTCGTCCGGCACATCTATGAAGAGCGGGGAGGCTGGGAAGGCAAAGTGCGGCTCTTCTATGGCGCCCGCACCGGCATGGAGATGCTGTACCACAACGACGTCAACAAGGATTTGAATCTTTACTACAGCGAGAAATCGTTCAAGGCTTTTGAGGCGGTGAGTCTGCGTCCCTACGTGGACCCTTCACCTACGCTCGACCGGCTGCTGGTGGAACAGCAGTTTGAAGTGTGGGACATGATCAAGAGTGACAACACCTACGTTTTCATCGCCGGGCTGAAGGATGCGATCGACAAGTTTGAGAAAGCGATGTCGGTGATGGCGGGGTCGAAAGATGCCTGGCTGAAAAGGAAGAATGAGCTACTCGCGTCCGGCAAGCTATCGGAGCTGATCTACTAGCCGTAACGCGCAGGAATAAATTCGTATAGGCTAGCACTATGCAACCAAGACATATTTTGGTTCTCATTCTGTTGCTGATGGTTTCCATCATGGCGTCTGCTGCTGACATCAGCGGGAAGTGGACCGCTCAAGTCCCAGGGCGCGACGGAACACCACGAACAAACACCTTCCAATTGAAAGCCGACGGGGACAAAGTCACCGGAACAGTGGACGCCGGCCGTGGCGAGCCTGCTGCGATTGCGGATGGCAAGATCAGCGGGGATTCGGTGAGTTTCACGCTCACTCGTGAGTTCAATGGGAATGCGATCAAGTGGACGTACACAGGCACTGTGTCCGGCAACGAGATCAAATTCAAGCGCACGGGCGGGCAAGGCGAGCCTCGGGAGTTTACGGCAAAGCGCGCAGAGTAGGCCTGATTGCGCAGACGCGACATTTTTTATCTGGGGGCTCTCCCGTTAGCCGCGGGTGTGCCTCCTTTGAAATTCGGGCACCGGCACGCAAGCATGATGCGCGAGCCGGATCTGAGTGTGTTCGAACTGGCCAGCCGGATCCGTGGGTTACAGGGTGTGGAGTTGCAGGTGCGGTGGAAAAGCTTCAGCCTTTGGGACAAAGGAACGTTACAGGCCACCAAGCGCGAGGCATTCCGGTGGGGGATACAGATTCCTTCGCTGGCGGGTATCTGGAGACCGGGGGCTTCGCTGGTGTCGGATCCGGAAGAGAGCCTACGTCGAGCGATTGCGGCAGCTGAATTCCTGGGCGCATCGGTGGTATTGGTGGCGGCGTTCCGGGAGCGATGCCCGAATGTGAAAGAAGAAAGCTCGTATGGACCGGTGGTGCGGAGCCTCCAGAAGACGGCCCCCATTGCGGCGGACGCAGGCGTGGTTCTCGGGTTGGAGACCTCATTGAGTCCCGCGGACAACAGGAAGTTGGTGGATTTCGTGAATCATCCGGCGGTGCAGGTTTACTACGACGTGCACAACTTCGAGTTCTACGAGCATACGGGTCAGGCTGTCCCGGGAATCGCAACGGTGGGGAAGGATCGCCTGTGCCAGGTGCATTTGAAAAACGAGAAGAAGCTGTTGGCCGAACCGGGGCTGGTGGATTGGACGGCAGCGGTGCGGGCATTACGCGCGGTCCAGTATGAGGGTTGGTATGTATTCGAGACTGCGCACACAAGCGCGGAACAGTGTGTGGAGGCGACCGCGCGAAATATAGAATTTGTGCGCAGCGTTTACACTTCCAGCCACTGACCGGTGTGAGAGGATGTGCTCACGGCATCGAGGAGGCGCTGCACGTTGGCGCCGTCCTCGAAGTTCGGATGGAACGGCTCACCGCGATCCACCGCGTGAAGAAACTCGGCAAGTGTGGCAATGAAGGTGTGCTCATAGCCGATAATGTGGCCGGGCTTCCAGAAATCCGAGCCTACCAGGATGTCTCGCAATCCCTGGCGATCGTCCGGTTCGGTGGCATCGAGGTAGTGGAGATGGTTGAGGCGCTCCAGATTGAAGCCGAGCATGCCCTTTGAACCATGGATCTCGAAGGAGTTGCGATTGCGGCAGCCGATGGCGAAGCGAGTCGCTTCAAACGTGCCGAGACTGCCGTTCGAAAAACGCGCCAAGGCGAGAGCGGCGTCATCGACTTTACGGCCTGGAGTAAATGCATGAAGAGTGGCGCTGAGGGACCGCACGGGTCCATTCAGCCAGAGAGCAAGATCGAGCGCATGAGAGAGGAGATCGCCAGCCGCTCCGGAACCGGCGAAAGAAGGGTCCATACGCCAGACGTTGGCGCGACTGGGATCGGGACCCCATTGCTGGAGATAGGTGGCGCGGTAGTGGTAGATGTCGCCCAGTCTTCCTTCGGCGAGCCAACGGTGAGCCAGGGCAATCGCCGGGACACGCCGGTAGTTGAACCAGACAAGGTTGGGAACGTTGCGTGCGGCCGCGGCCATGGCTTCGGCTTCGGCGGCGTTCATGGCCAGAGGCTTCTCACAGAGTACGATTTTCCCTGCCCTGGCCGCGGCCATGGCAACTTCGGCGTGCAGGTGGTTCGGGAGACAGACATCGACGGCATCAATATTCCTGTTGTCGATGGCGGTGCGCCAATCGGTGGTGGTTTCTTCCCACCCCCAGCGTGCGGCCATGCGATCGAGCGCCGACTGATCGCGGCCGCAAAGGAGCGAGCAGCGAATGCGGAAGGGAATATCGAAGAAGTGCGAGACCTGCCGCAAGGCATTGGAATGGGCTTTGCCCATGAATCCCTGGCCCAAGAGAGCAACACGAAGTTCACGCATGGAAGGAAGGCCTCCTACTGAGGGTATCGAGCACCAGAACGCCAGCTAGCGGCATAAGGGCAGCGAGGAGAAAAACCGGAGTATAGGAAACGTGGTCGACGAGACGGCCTGTGAGCAGGGGAAACAGCATGCCGCTGAGTCCACCTGCGACGCCCGTGAGGCCGGTAACGCGCGAAACAGAGGCTTCCGGCGAAAGATCGGAGATGCGGGCAAAGAAGTTGGCGGAGAGACAGGTGTGTCCGAGCAGAACCAGGCAGATCGCTGCGATGGCAAGGGCCGCTGAGCCGGCGTGTGGAACGGCGAAACTAAGCAGGCAGAGGGCAGAACCGCCGTACATAGTGATGCGGCGTGCGGTAGAGAGTGAGGCTCCTCGGCGCATGAGGTAGCCGGAGAGCCAACCGCCGCCGATGTTGCCGATGTCCCCGAAGAGGAAGGGAATCCACGCGAAGAGCCCGATGGATTGCAGGCTGAGGCCGCGCTCGCGAAAGAGATACTCCGGAGTCCAATACCAGTAGAACTGCACGACCGGGCCGATGAGCAAACGGCACAGGATGAGCCCCCATACTTCGGAATGCCTTAGCAATTCGGCATTGCCAATGGGCCGGGTGTCAGCAGCTTGAGTAGTGGGAGATTGGCGATAGAGAGCGCGCCAGGCAATGACCCATGCGAAGCCGAGTGCGGCTGGAACAAGAAAGCCGCTTTGCCAACCGAGGCGGAGGGTAAGGAAGACAATGGCCGGTGGGGCGATCATCGCGCCGATCATGCTTCCGGCGTTGAAGATGCCGACGGCGAAGGCTCGCTCTTCGGCGGGGAAGTGTTGCGAAACGATTTTGACGGCCGAGGAGAAGTTGGCGCTTTCTCCTGTGCCTAGCCAAAAACGGAGAGCCGCAAAATGCCACATGGCGCGTCCGAGCGAATGGAGGCCGGTAGCAAGCGACCACCACGCCACGGCAAAAGACAGCGTGAATCTCGCGCCTTTGCGGTCCGCGAGCCAGCCCATCGGAAATTCACCGGTCATCATTCCAAATTGGAAGCAGGCAACAATGATGCCGTAGTCGGTGTTTGAAAGCTGAAAATGATTGCGAAGAAAGGGCGCAAGAACGGAGAGCGCCTGACGGTCGACGAAGTTGATGATCGTAACCGCGAGGAGCAACGCAAGGATGCCCCAGCGGGGGTGCGGAAGCACTGTCTTAGACCGCGCCGGGGAACTTGTACTTCACGTCAACGATCTTCTCCCCAACCACTTCGATGTTCTTGAGATCGGCGGTGCCGATGCCTAGCCGCTCCGCAAGCAGTAGGGTGTTGTCGCACTTCTGAAAAGGGGCGACGCCTTTGAGGGCGCGCGGATCGTAACCCATGACGGCGGTGCCGACAGTGTCGGTGGTAACAGGATTGGTGCCGAGAATCATCACGCCGGGCTTCGCCAGACCGAGTTCGCTCCGGATCCACGGGCCTTCACCACCGGTCATGGTTTCCACGCCGTCGATGAAAGCGATGTCGATGGGGCGGGCGGAAACGAGTTCGGCGGTAATGCGCGGCATGCGGTGATATGGTTCCCGGCTGCTGGCAGGGTCGAGTTCGGCGGGCGAGCATGAGGCCGGCTGGCGTTTGCCGAAGTGGCAGGTGGTTGCGCGTCCCTTGGTGGGATTTTCGTTGGGTTCCTTTTCGCCGGCATCGTCGCCGTAGATGGCGGCTGGAGTGATGCCGAAGATATTTTTCATGGAAAGCGTGACGCCACAGGTTTCGTGGTTCTTGAGCTTCGCCATCGACATGAAAACATCGGTGTCGTGATAGGCGTGATTGAGATCGTAGGCAGGAAAAATGAGGCCGCCGCTGGGGACTTTGAAGCGGTGATACTGCTTGCCCTTTCCCAGGGCGTTGGTGTTCTCGAATTCGATATTGGGAGCAGCCGCAAGGAGTTGGCGGACGTTCCAGCCGGAATCGAGCAGGTATTCTTCCAGCGGTCCGGAAGTGGCCCAGGCGCTTTCGGTGAAACGGATGCGTTTGGCTCCGGCGCGGTGCAGAACGTAGGCCATGGCAGACACGGTCTTGGGGTGCGAGTAGTGTGTGAGTCCGAGCGCTTTGCCGCGGAAGCGAAGTCCGGGACTGCCGGTCAGGTTCAGTTTGACGGTAACCGTTTTGTTCTTGACCAGCTTGCCTGCGCCGCCGATCTGGTCGAACATGCGCGTGAACACGGCCACCAAATCCTCCTCATAGGCGGGAACCTTAGCGAGGGAGACAGGGGCAGTGGGCAGACTCGGAGCGGCAAGGGCAGGCACGGCGCCCGCCAGGGCAAGAAGTTCGCGTCGGGTCATACCGCTATGGTATCCGACTTTGGCTGTAAGCCAGGATGGTGAGCAGAACCATCTGGGGACCCTTCCAGGCTTCGTCAGGTTCGAACCATTCGTCTAGAGAATGCGCATTGTTGCCTTTGCCTCCACCGCCGAGAGTCACGGCGGGAATGCCTAGGCTGATGGGGAGATTGGAATCGGTGGAACTGTAGCCGAGGGACGGGGTGTGCCCGGTGGCTTGGGAAGCCCACTGTGCCGCGCGGACAAGAGCGTTCTCCGCGGGAGTCTGCCCACCAGGGCGATGGCTGACGATCTTGTGCTCTTCCTTAACGGCGGTGCCGGACGCTTTGCGCATAGCGTTTTCTTCCGCGACACCCGTACGGACGGCTTCGAGGAACTTCAGTTCGAGCTTATCGAGTTCACCAGGATCTTCGGAACGGAGATCGACTTCCAGCGAGGCTTCCTCGGCGATGGCATTAATGGTGGTGCCGCCGGTGATCTTACCGACGTTATAGGTAGTTTTCGGTTTTGCGGGAACAGGGAGAACGGCGAGCTTGGCGACAACGAGTGCGGCGGCGTGGACAGCACTGGGGCGGCCGAAGTTTCCATAGCTGTGGCCGCCGGGACCGCGAAGGTTGACCAGGTAGCGCTTCACACCAGTTCCTCCGTTCACAATGCGGGCCGGAGAAACGCCGTCGATGGAGATGAAGGAATCGAGTTTGGATTTGTGCGGGCTCTGGCCGAAGAGGTAGCGGACACCGTTCAGATCACCGAGCCCCTCCTCGCCAACGTTGGCCACGAACAGGAGAGTCTTACTGGTTTCGATGGCGGCGTGATTGAGAGCTTCAACGATGGCCAGTATGGCAGTAAGACCACGGCTATCGTCGCCGATGCCGGGCGCGAGCAAACGCTTGCCTTCTTTCCGAACCTTGGTGTTGACGCCAGGAGCAAACGAGATATCGAGATGGGCGGCGACCACGAGGGCTTTCGGTGACTTGCCGGGGCGCCATCCGAGGACGTTGCCTTGCTTGTCGATCTCCACATCCTTTAGACCGACGCGGCGGAATTCCTTCTCCATGTAGCGGGCGCGCTGTGCTTCCTGGAACGTTGGCGCGGGGATTTCGGCGATGCGTATCTGATTGTCGAGGTGCTCTTCGTGGTGCGCTTTGAGGTAGTCGAGCGCCTTGCGCACCTCGGGCCTTTGCAGGATGGCATCCTGGGCGAAGAAGGCCTGGGCGGACAGGAGTAGCAGCAGAAGCACCATGGATCGATCATAGTGGAGAGAGGCTTGGTTATGCCCACGATTGGAGTGTTGACTTTAGAACTGCATCTTCCCGATTCCCATTCGCTGAAGGACAAGCGAAGCGTGGTGAAGGGATTGAAGGATCGCTTGCGGCACCGGTTCAACGTGTCGGTGGCCGAGATTGGGGGTCAGGACACGTGGCAGCGTTCGGTGATTGCCGCGGTGACAGTATCGCATGAGCGGCCACACGCGGAGAAGGTGTTGCAAACGGTGGAGAATGACGCGGCGAATTTCCTCGGCGGGGTATTAGTGGACAGTGGCGTGGAGTGGATCGACTAATGGAACGCGTTCGGATCGACAAATGGCTGTGGGCGGCACGCTTTTTCAAGACCCGCTCAATGGCGGCACGGGCTTGTGATTTGGGCAGAGTCCAGTCCAACGGACATCCAGCGAAACCGGCGCGCGAGGTTCACGCAAAGGACATGCTGCGGATCAAGAACGAGAGCAACGAGTTTGAGATTGAGGTGCTGGCACTGAGTGAAATACGAGGTCCGGCAACGGTGGCGCAAACGCTGTATCGAGAGACCGAGGAAAGCAAGGAACAACGGCGGAAGATCGCCGAGGAGCGGAAGAACAATCCGCACTATGAAGCAGAGCGCGCAGGACGGCCATCGAAACGCGACCGGCGCCAAATTGGACGCGTGCGTGGGTTCATTCAATAAAAGGAGATTCGGCGTGTTCAGAAGAGAATTTCTCATGTGTGTGGCTGCGGCCGGAGTAAGGGCGCAATCTGGCGAGGGGCTGACCGCATCGCAGGTGATCGAGCGGATTCAGCAACAGGTTGGAGTGCCGTGGCGAAAGGAGACGGTGGATACGATCAAGTCGGGGGATCCGTCCACGCGAATCACGGGTATCGCGACGACGATGTTTGCGACATTCGATGTATTGCGGCAGGCTGCGAGCCAGGGCAAGAACCTGGTGATCGCGCACGAGCCCACGTTCTATTCGCATCAGGACCGTACGGAACTGCTCACCGAGGCGAACGATCCGGTGTACCTCGAAAAAGAGAAGTTCATTCGAGAACACAAGATGGTAGTGTTCCGTTTCCATGATCACTGGCACATGCGAAAACCGGATGGGGTGCGGGAAGGAATGACACAGAAGTTGGGATGGGAGAAGTATCAGGACCCGAGCAACCCATCGTTGTACCGGCTGCCGGAGACGAAACTGGAGGACCTGGCGGCGGCGATGCGGAAGAAGCTAGGTGCATCGACGATGCGTGTCACCGGGAATCGCAACGCCAAGGTGACGAAGGTGGCATTGTCTCCAGGCGCGGGAGGATCGGCAGGTCATTTGCGGCTGCTGCGCCGTGATGACGTGGAGGTTCTGGCAATTGGAGAAGTGCCGGAATGGGAGACGACGTCCTGGGTCGCGGATGCGGTGGCGCAGGGTAGATCGAAGGCGTTGATCCTGATTGGTCACACACCATCGGAACAGGCCGGGATGGAGAACTGCGCTCCGTGGTTGCGGACTTTTATCAAAGAGATTCCGGTTGCCTATATTGAGGCCGCCGAGCCGTTCTGGAATCCACGGTAGGTTATACTTTGGGCAGAGCGCCGACATTTCGCGATGCGGCGACTTGCTGGACGTAAAGCAATCTTGCAGGCAGTCCGGACTTGATCGTAAAGACAGGTACCAAGACGATGTTCGCAAACCTTTTCCTTCAGGCAAAGAAGGAGCAGCGTAAGCTGTCGATGGTGACATGCTACGACTACTCTTTCGCGCGCCTTCTCTCCCAAACATCGATTGACGGCATTCTCGTAGGAGATAGCGCCGCCATGGTGATGCACGGCTATCCTTCGACACTTTCGGCAAACCTCGACATTCTGTGTATGCACACAGCAGCGGTGGCGCGGGGCGCACCGGGGAAATTGATTGTGGCCGACATGCCCTTTCTCTCTTATCGCAAAGGCGTGAATGTAGCCCTGGACACCGCGCAGGCGTTGATGAACGCCGGGGCTCATGCGGTGAAGTTGGAGGGGGTTGTGGGCCACGAAGATGTGATTGAGCGAATGGCGCAAAGCGGCATTCCGGTGATGGGACACATTGGCTTGCAGCCGCAGTCGATTCATCAATACGGGGGCTACAAGGTACAAGGCCGGGACGAAGAAACTGCCGGCCGGATTGCGCAGGAGGCTACTACGCTGGAGGGATTGGGAGCTTTCGCGTTGGTGTTGGAATGCATCCCCGCGGGCCTGGCGAATAGGATCTCTGAGTCCCTGCACATTCCGACGATCGGGATCGGCGCCGGTGGAGGATGTGATGGACAGATCCTGGTGCTGCAGGATTTGTTGGGGTTGAACACTGATTTCGAGCCGAAGTTCGTGCGTCATTTCGCCGAAGGGGCACGGATGGTAAGCGACGCAATTGACGCTTTTGACGCGGCGGTGAAGGACGGCACGTTCCCCAGCGCGAAAGAGAGTTACTCATGATGCGCGTTTGGAATACGGTTTCTGAGTGGCAGCGACGGCGGGCATCGATGGGGAATGCGAGCGTCGGGGTGGTGCCGACGATGGGCGCGTTGCATTGCGGACACGCTGCTTTAGTGGAGCGCTGCCGCCGCGAGAATGAGATTGCGATGGTGACAATTTTCGTCAACCCGACCCAGTTCAATGACCCGAAGGATCTCGACCGCTATCCGCAAACCTATGAGCAGGACCTGGCAATGCTCCGCGACTTGGGAGTGGATGACGTACTGGCTCCCACCGCTCAGGAGATGTATCCCAAGGGGTACCGCTATCGAGTAGAAGCAAGGGATGGAGAGAGGATCATGGAGGCGGCCTACCGGCCGGGCTTCCTTGAGGGGGTGATGACGGTAGTGATGAAGTTGCTGAATCTGGCGCGAGCAGACCGGGCCTATTTCGGCGAGAAGGATTTTCAGCAACTGCGGACCGTTGAGGAAATGGTTCAGGAATTTTTCCTGACAACGGAGATCGTGGCGTGCCCGACTGTACGCACTGCCTCGGGTTTGGCGGAGAGTTCCCGCAACCGGCTACTGTCGGCTGAGGGTTTGGAAAAAGCGGCTGATTTGTATCGTGTTCTCATCCGCAGTGGCTCCGCGGCGGCAGCGAGAGATTGGCTGGAAGACGAAGGCTTCCGGGTGGATTACGTGGAAGAGCGCTGGGGGCGCCGCTTTGCGGCGGTGTATCTTGAGGGTGTACGGTTGATCGACAACGTCCCGCTGGCGAATTGAATCTTATGCTGCTCTGCCTTGATGTGGGGAACACACAGATCTATGGAGGAGTGTTTGTCGAGGAGGAATTGCGCGCGACATTCCGGCGCACCTCGAATATCCGCGCCTCATCTGACGAATTCGGCATTTTCTTCCGCATGGTTCTGCGCGAGAACGGCATCGCTCCAGAAGGGATCACGATGGCGGCTCTCTGTTCTGTGGTGCCCGACGTGGTGCATTCGCTCCGTAACTGTTTCCGTAAGTATTTCGGGTTCGAGGCCTTTCTTCTGCAGCCGGGTTCGAAGACCGGGTTGAAGGTGAGGTACCGGAATCCGTTGGAGGTGGGCGCGGATAAAATCGCCAATGCGATGGGGGCGCTGGAGCGGTTTAGCGGCCGGAATCTGCTGATCGTCGACTTTGGGACAGCCACAACTTTATGCGCCATCTCGAAGGAGCGGGAATATCTGGGTGGGATTATCACGCCGGGTATTCACACCTCGATGGCCGCTCTGGAATCGAACACGGCGCGCCTGCCTGTTGTGGAGATTGTGAAGCCCGCGGAGGTGCTGGGACGATCCACGATTGAGAGTATCCAGTCCGGGCTTTACTACGGGACACTGGGCACGGTGCGGGCATTGATTGCAGCGGTCACGGAGGAGCACTTTGCGAGCGATCCTCCACTAATTATTGGCACCGGCGGGTTTGGGAGGCTGTTTGAGGAATCGCGGTTGCTGGATGTATTTGTTCCGGAGCTGCCGTTGCTGGGGCTGCGGCGGGCGGTGGAGTTAGCGGCGGATCGACGCAACGGAAAGATAGTATAGAGGGCATGTGGATCCGGCGGCTGGTGCAGGGCCTTTGTGGGGTGGTGTTGCTGCTGGTGCTGTGGCCGTCACTGGTCCCGGTGTTTCGGACGCGGGAACGGATTTCGATTGATCAGGTGCGGGGGAAAGGGTGCCTGGTCCGGAACCATTGCGAGTTGTCGCGGAATCCGCTGGCGTGGCAGGTGACTCGGTCGCCGGAGTTCGAGTGTCCGCTGATGGCGGCGAAATGCCTGGCCTCGGGGAAGCTGGATTTTTCCTACCGGCATGAGACGCTGGCGGCGATTGATGAGGCGCTGAAGCGGCTGCCGGAGACGTTTGATACAGGGGACGGGATTATTTTGTTTGGGCATGAGATGCGGCGGGCGCGGGAGAGCATCGCGACGGGTGGGCGGGTGATCTATGATGTGTTTCGGCCGTAGCGGCCATTCTTCAGGCGATTAAGGTGATGATGCGGCGGAAGAGTTCGTCGATTTCGTCTTCGGTGTTGTAGAAGTGCGGGCCGATGCGGATGCCGGCCCCGGGACGGTAGTCGACGAGGACATTTTGCTGGGCTAGCTGGCGGGTGATGTCGAGGACTCCGATCACAACAGCACCGCCTCGCTTTTCGGGGTCGCGGGGACTGCGCACGGGAATGCTGTGCTCGTCGGCTTTGTTGATGAGGTATTGGGTGAGCCTGGTGGAGTGGGCGCGGATGTTTTCGACACCAGCTTCGGCGATGATCTCATAGCCGGGTTGGGCGGCGAACAAAGAGGGGATGGATGGGGTGCCGTGTAGGAAGCGAATGATGGAATCGGCGAATTGGATGGGGCCTTCCTCGAACGCGAAGGGCGCGCGGTGGGCCATCCAGCCGGTGAGTTGAGGCTGGAGTTTTTCGATGTGGTCGGGGCGGACGTAGAGGAAGCCGGCACCGGGGCCGCCGCAGAGCCATTTGACGGAGCCACCGACGGCGAAATCGGCGCGAAGGGCTTCGAGGCCGATGGGGAGGCAGCCCGCGGATTGGTAGACATCGACGAGGACCATTGCGCCCATGCGGTGTGCTTTGTCGATGATGGGTTGGAGATCGATGCGGTAGGAGTCGCGGAAGTGGACGTGGGAGACACAGACGAGGAGAGTTTCTTCGTCGATGGCGGCGAGCAGTTCCTCTTCGTTGCGGGTCTCGGTGAGGCGGGCGCCGGCACGCTCGAGTTCGTGGAAGGTGTAAATGTTGGTGGGGAAGTTGGCGGTTTCGGTGAGCAGTTTGTTGCGGCGGCCACGCCAATCGAAGCACGACAGGATGATCCATTGGGCGACGGTGACGTTGGGCTGCATGACGACGGTGTTGGGTTGGACGCCGAGGATAGGGGCGAGGAGGTTTCCGGTGGTGAGAGGCATTTGCCACCAGCCTTCTTCCCAGGCGCGGATGCTGCGGGATTGCCATTGGTCGGAGTAGGTGGCAAGGGAATGGGTAGCGGCCGCGGGCATGGCCCCGAGGGAATGGGAAATGAAGTGAAGGGAGTTTTGGAGGGATGGGAAGTGGGAGCGGAAGGAGTGCATTTTGTTTGATCTTAGCAGTTGACGGGGCTAGTTAACTATGGTTAAATTAATTTAGTAATCTATGGATAATCAACTCGGCTTCCGTGTCGCACTGAGCGTGCTGTTGGTGGTGATGATGCTTGGCGCTGGGAGGTATCGCTTGCGGTCACGCACGGCAGAGCGCCTGGACCGGCGGCAAGAGGGGCTGGCGGTATTGATTCTGCTACGACTGGCGGGGCTGGTGACTTGGGGGTCGGTACTAGTGTGGATTGTGTCGCCGGGGCTGTTCGCGTTCGCACGAATCGAGCTGGCGAACGAAGTGCGGTGGATGGGCATTGGGGTTGGGCTCCTGTGCTTTTTGTGGATAGGGTGGGTGATGCGGTCACTGGGGGCGAATTTGACGGACACGGTGGTGACACGGGAAAAGGCGTACCTTGTTATGGCGGGGCCGTACCGTTGGATCCGGCACCCGCTGTATACGGGAGTGATTCCGTGCGGCGTGTTTCTGAGCATGGTGACGGCAACGTGGTGGTTCGCGGTGGCGGCATCGTTGATTTTCGTCTTGCTTTGGCGACGCACGGCGAAGGAGGAGATGAATCTGGTGGCGCGTTTCGGCGGCTCGTATCGCGATTACATGGCGGCGACCGGGCGCTTTCTGCCCCGTATGTGAGTTAGCGGCCTCCGGCGCCGGTGGCAGGCGGCTTGGCCTGCGGTTGCTGGATGAGGTTGCGGAGGCTGAAGTCCGTGGGGACGGCGACGGAGAAGAACCCGACCATCATCTCGTCCCAAGTCTGGTCGCCGAAGCGAACCTCGGCTTTGGGGTCGGGGTTGAAGGGGTTGTTGGGGGAGTTATCGAAGTAGGCAGTAGCGTGGATGCGGGTGCCTTTGGGGAGGACACGCTCTTCGGCGAGTTCGTAGGTGAGTTGCCAGTTGAAGTCGTACTTGGGGACGGAGAGGAGTTTTTCCTGGCGTCCGTCGGGGAAGATGGCGGTGTATTCGTAGCTTTTGCCACGGAGATGCATGTGGGGGGTGAAATCGAGGACGCGGAGGTCCGCGCCGAGCGTGATTTCGCCATCGACGCGGTAGTTGGGGTCGCCGGGCGGAATGACGAACTTGCCGTTGGCGACGGCGATTCCGACGTGGCGTTCCTTGGGTGGCTCTTTGGCGAAAATGATGCCGACTTTGGTTTGGTCTTTGGCGGCTTTACCGCTGGCGGTGTAGTGGAGTTGGAGGATAAGGTCGGAGTTGGCGGGAAGGAGGAGGGCTCGGTTTTTGCCGAGGGCGCGGGGTGGGAGACCGGGGACGTAGCCGCCGATGGAGCCGTCGGACATGCCGGTTTCGGAGGAATTGGAGGCTTTGGGGACGGGGACGCCGGGAGGTGCATCGGCGAGCCATTTGGAGCCGGGGCGGCGGTAGAAGGCGATGACGTGGTGGACGACGCTGCGGTCGCCGGGGCGGACCTCGACGGCTTCGAGCCACTTGTCCTCTTTGAAGCCGGTGGGGATGACGATCCACTGGTAGTCGACGGAGCCTTTGGCGGGGACTTCGAAGGCGGTAGGCATTTCGAAGACGGCGTCGGGCTGGCCGATGTTCCAGCCGGTGGTGAAGGCGAGGGGTTTGGGGGCGTCGGAGGGGTTGCCTTCAGGGGCTCCGTTGTCGGCCCATTGGGAGATGGCGTCGATTTCTTTTTGCGGGAGAGTGGGGTTGTTACGGAAATGGCCGGGGGCGGAGTCGGCGAACCATGGCGGCATCTTGCGGGCAGCGACCGCGGCTTTCATGGCTTTGGCCCAGGGGCGGGTGTCCTTATAGGTGAGCATGGAGAAGGGGGCGGCTTCGCCGGGGCGGTGGCAGGATTGGCATCGGGCCTGGAGGATGGGGACGATGTCTTTGTGGAATTGGGGAGTGGGGGCCGCCTGGGCGGCGGATAGGGTGAGCAGGGTGAGGGTGGTCAGCATCTCGGGTCTCCTCGGTTCAGATGTGGCAACAATAGCAGTACGGTGCGTTGGGGGCAAGCGGATTGGTTTTTTGGGGAGGTGAGCCTCTACAATTGGACAAACTATGCTGCCGACGCTTTGCTGCCTGCTTGCGCTTACTCTGCCTTATCAGGATCGGAGCTTTGCGAGCCGTGTGTTTGGGCAACAGCGCTTCTACCGGCTGTTTCTGCCGGCCGGTTATGAGCAGGGGCAGGAGCGCTATCCGGTCATTTATTATTTCCACGGGCACAGCGACCGGTACACGCTGGAGAAGTATGACGATGGGAAGGACACGGTGCCGAAGATCGCGAGTTTCGTGGCGCGGAATCCGGTGATTGTGGTGGCGGTGGATGGCTATGTGGCCGAGCACTACAGCGGGTTTTACGGGGGTGCGCCCTACGATGCGATGAGCGATGGGGGCACGTATGACTTCGGCGCTTATTTCCGGGAACTGGTGGCGCATGTGGATGCCACGGTGCGAACGATTCCGACGCGGCGGTACCGGGCTACTTCGGGGCTGAGCATGGGGGGCTATACCAGCCTGTTCCTGAGCGCGCGGTATCCGGAGGTGATTGGGAGCGCATCGGCGTTCAATCCGAGCCATGAGCTTTTCGCGGGGGAGAAGGGGCGGCGTCTGTTGTGGCGCACTCGCGATCAGATATGGAATCATGGGGCCACGATGGTGCGGCTGATCCGCGCCAGCGGCGATTACATCAGCCAGTATCACGAAGAACTGCGGGCTGCTTACGCGGCTACGCCACAGGTGGATTTTGAATACCGGCAGGACGAGTATCACCGGCACTGGGCGACATCGATTGAGGAGACCTTTGCCTTTCACAGGCGGGCGTTCGCCAACCCGGCTTTGGATACGACGCCGGAGGAGTGGACGTATTCGAGTCCGTACCGGGAGTTTGCAACGCGGGGGTATCGGGTTTCGCATGATGGAGTGGAGGCGGGAGTGACAACGCTGGGCAATGTGAGGCAGGGGGGGTTTGCGATTGGGACGCGGCGGTGGACTCCGGATGGTCCGGCTTTGCGCTGCTCTGTGCTTCAGGTGGAGACGGCGGGGGTGTATCGGGCCGGCGGGCGGTATTCGTTGCAGGACCTTTCGCTTTCGACGGGCGAGGTGCGGCGGAGCGAGGTGGTGGCGAATGCGGACGGGAAGCTGATTGTGAAAACGGACTGCTCGGGGCACGTGATCAGCTTTGCGGGGGAGGGAACGGGCGGGCAGCCTCCAGCGCTGCTGCCGCTGACGGCGGGGGATGTTTTGCGGGTGCGCCCTGGTGTTGTGATGGAACTGCCCGTGCGTGTGTATAACCCGCGCGGGGTTGCTATGGAGAACGTGACGGTGGACGTGAGCACGGAGTATCCGACGGCGGAGATTGTGGCGGGGAGGGCGAAGGTGGCGAGTTTGGCGGCGGGGGCTAGTGCGGATTTGCGCGGGTCGTTGCGGGTGCGGTTCACTTCGGGCGCGGGGGATTTCGAGCGTGTCCGGCTGGCGGTGAAGATGACGTACGACGGCTATCTCAGCCGGAAAGAGGATGTGGATGTGCTGGTGGCTCCGGACCCGTTGCCGCGGGCGGAGGAAGTGGTGGTGCTGGATGGGCGGTCGCATACTTTCCGGAGCTTCCGGCAGAAGGGGAATCAAGGAGGCGGGTTCACGGTGGAGCGGACTGTGCATGAGGGCAAGGGGAACGGGAACGGCATTCTGGAAGCGGGAGAGGAGGCCACGGTTTGGGTGCGATTGAAGCAGGGGCTGGATCCGTTTGATAAAGATAATTGGCACAGGGCGAAGGTGTATTCGGATTCGGTGCTGGTTACGGAGATCGGGGATATACAGGAGGAGAAGCAGCGGGAGTGGACGGGGGCTCGGAATCGGACGAGTTTGATTCGTGTGGCGCCGGAGGCGGCTGGGCAGACGGTTCGGGTGATATTGGATCGGGAGTCGTGGAGTTTTCGGTTCACGCCGGATGTGCGGTATGGGCGAGAGATGCTGTATTGTCAACTCCGGCTGAAAAATCCTCAAAGTTCCGGTCGAAAATTCCCCACCCCAACACATGCGCTAGAACCTCTTCTCTCCGGCCCCAACTGAAGCGGAGCCCAGCGGCGCCCCTGGGCGCCGCGTTTTGGGCGTAGTGGAAGTGGGGACCGGAGTAGGCGACCCCGGTTGTCCCTCCTGCTGCTCCCTGCCGGCCAACAAGCCCGCTCTCCTTCGATCCTTCAGCCGGTAGCTTTCCCCGCGAATGTTGATCGTCGTGGAGTGGTGCAGCAACCGGTCCAGTATCGCCGTTGCTATGATCGGGTCTCCAGCTCTTCGCCGTAGCTCTTGTTCGGTCAGAATAATGCTGCCTCGTTCATAGCGTGCACTAACCAACTGGAAGAAGATCGTCGCTCCCAACTCATCCAACGGCAGATATCCCATCTCGTCCACTACCAGAACTTTCGGCGCCAGATACACTTTCATCCGCCGGTCCAACCGCCCTTCCCGATACGCTCTTCCCAGATCATCCACCAGATCGTGCGCCGTCATGAAATACGCCGGCTGCCTGCCCGAATCGCAGACTCGGCCAGCGCTACCGCCAGGTGCGTCTTTCCACTCCCGGCGGCCCCTGCAGGATCACATTGCTTGCCTCGTGGACAAACCGCAGCGTTCTTAACTCCTTCACTGACGTTCGTCAATCGACGGCTGAAAGCTGAAGTCAAACTGCTCGAACGTTTTCACGTAGGGCAAATGCGCCAACTGCAGTCGCGTCTTCAGGTACCGTTGCCTCCTCGCTTCCACCTCCGTGGTCAGCACGTCCAGCAGAAAGTCTCCATAGCTCGGCTCTCCTTTGGATGCCTGTTCCAAAATGCTTTCTACTCTCTGTTCCACCGCCGTCAGCGACAAGGCCACCAGCGTCTGCTGCAATCGTTCCAGCGTTGTCATTGTCCACCTCCAGCGGCAGCAAATTTGTATGCCGCCAATGGCCTGACTAAACCTCTACTTGCGGCGCTGTTTGCCGGATCTGTGCGCGTCTTGTGCGGCTGCCGTGCTCCCAACGGGATCCCGGCATGATGGTCCTGCTGCAGCTGGATGCGGTGCTTTCCCAGTGCTTGTGCGTGTTCGGCAATGCGCCGCTCTCCGTAGTGCACCTCAACCATCCCTCCGCCCTTTTCCCTGACCCACACTTGCTTGCCCGCATACTGCCAGGGAACCGAATACCGGCTCCCTCGCCAGTTCACGGAACGCATCCCGTGCCACCTTGCGCAACTCCTGGTCCAGATAGGGATAGGCAGAGTGGCCCTCTACGAGCTGCAGTGAAAACTGATCGGCTTCTCCACGCAGCGCCACCGATTCATGGGTTGTGCCATGGATGCGTTGATGGCCACCTTCACACCACTCCCGCAACTGCGCATTCAGATCCTCCAACCCATTCGGCTCGCGTCCCTGCAGTCCGCACAGAAAGTTCCGCCGGACGTACTTCACTCCGATTCCACTTTGCCCTTGGTTTGCGCCCGATACGGCCGGCACAGCCGCGGCGGAAGCCCCAGTATCTGGCGAAGTCCAGAAACACAGGGTTCCACACAATCTCTCCACGTTCATCCGTCTCCAGCCACACCATTTCATGCGGTCGTAGAGTATCTCCTCCGGCACGCCGCCCAACTGCCGGAATGCCTCTTCATGCATGCGCAGCAATGTGCCCAGTTTCTGGTCGAGCGCTGCCTCGGCCACCATCATTCGGCTGTAGCCGACGTGAAGGTGAATACCCACAGCTTGTGTTCCTTGCCCTCGATGTCGATCTTGCCCAGGTGGCCCCAATCCACTTGCGCCTGATGTCCTGGCGGCGTCTCAAACCGCCGGGTTATAGCCGCGGCTTGCCGTTGCGGCCGCAGCCAGTCGGTGAGGATCGTATAGCCGCCCTTGTAGCCGCGCTCTCACCAACTCCCTCATCAACACGCACGCATTCCATACTCCTGCCTTCAGTCGCTCCTCCAGATACGGCTTAAGCGAATCCAGTTCGCGCGGCTTCGCTCGTGGTCCGTAAACGGGTGAGGTCTCCGGCTTCAAGAGATACTTGCGAACGGTCTTTCGATCGAAGCCCATCAGTTCGCTGATGGCTTGAATGCTGAGGCGCCGCCTCTTCAGTTCCGTTATGTCGCTCACTTCTTTGCCCCTTAACAGATCGCGCCACCTCCTCTTCCGAGGATCGGTGTCGGTTTCTTCCTCTGTCACGGGGTGGGGATTTTTCAACCGGCACTATGGGGATTTTTGCCATAAACGCTGACAGTATCAGGCGTTTCGGCTGCACCGGCATGATTTGTTTGATTGGGAGAGGTGAGGGTGGGAGGTGATTGGGATGGCATTCCAGCCCGATGGCGCGCGGATGTATGCTTTAGGGAGGAGTTGCTATGAGCCGCGTGGAAGAGATCGAACTGCGTGTGAAGGCTTTGAACGAGGATGAACTGCGAGCGTTTCGGGAGTGGTTCGCGGAGTACGACGCGGAAGCGTGGGATCGAGAGATTGAGGCACATGCCGCGGACGGCACGCTTGCTCGGCTGGCGGAGAAGGCATTGCGGGATCATGAGCAAGGGCTTTCCACGGAGTTGTGAAGCACCGCGCGTCGCCGGATTTCTGGGCACGGTATCGGCTGCTTCCTCCCGGCGTACGAGGGGTCGCTGACCGGGCATTTGCATTGCTGAAGAGGAATCCGGCCCATCCCTCTCTGCATCTGAAGCGGGTTGGGAAGTACTGGTCTGTGCGGGTGGGATTGCATTACCGTGCATTGGGGATCGAGGTTGAGGGCGGGCTGTTGTGGTTCTGGATAGGGTCGCATGACGAGTATGAGAGTATTTTGAGGTGAGGCACTCTTTTTGCTGAGAATTGTGCGGTAATATCTCGCTTATGGCGAAACCTGCTCCTCCGGCGATTCTTGGTCGGATCAAGAGTGTGCATGAATGGCTGGCGGAGGGCGTTGGGGCGGTCAAGGAGAACAAGGACTTTCTGCGGGCACTGGGCGAGGCTGCGCCTTGGGCGGGGATTGTGTTTGAGGCGGCGAAGGATTCGATTGGGCCGGTGAAGTTTCTGGTGCGGTTCTTCGATGAGTTGACGAAGGTGCATGATCCTCGGGATTTGTGTCGGATTGCCTGTACGCTGGCGTTTCAGCGGGCGGCGAGGGCGTTCTCACAAGTGGGAACGCCGGATGGCGCTCCGGGTCGGCTGTCGGAGTATATGCCGGCGGAGGGGATTGATGTTGCAACCATCGCGTCCACATTTTAGACTGTGGGACCAACAGCAATGTGGCTGCACGGCGCCGTGCTTTAGTTAGTGCTGATTGGCCGGAGGTGGAGGTGTCGGTCCAATCACTGTCCAGTCAGCAGGAAGAAAGATTGATAATTACTGTCGGAGTTTTGCGTAACTTTGGTAATACTCCCAAAGTCAATGTCAGCCAGAGAGGATTTCATGATCTATGCAACTAAGGTGGCCAGATCCATCGAAAGTCAGCCCAACGCCGCGAGAACAGTTCAAACTTCTGTTCCTCGACGGAGAGCCGCGGCGGAAACTGTTGAGGAGCGGTACGAGGCCAAATTCGAATGTCGAAGTCGCGCCATTGCTCGGGCATAGCGACGTAAGGGAGGGCAATCTCACACAGGGGAGGATGGGAGTTATTCTTGACGGAGAACCATTGCATTATTACTCGGCCGATGGCGAGAGTGGTTACGTACGCCCGGTAATCACAAAGCCCATCCGGTGTTCTGCCATGGATGTTGTAGGTGCAGGTCTTGAATTCCACGTGACGCGCGTTCCACCTCGAAAGCACAATATAGCTTCGGCCAGGAAAGGTAAACGAATTAAAAAAGGCTGCGCGGTCAGCTTCCTGAAAAAAGAAGCCTGAGTCATGATGATGGAACTGCAACACCATCGCTGTCTTAATAATCCATTTCGCAATAGTGGCCTGGTCTTCAAGCGAGAGCACCGTAGCTACTCCTCTCATGAGCGGTCTAATAATGGGTGCAGCATCGTTCTCGAGAGAACTCATCCAGCCGTTGTTGCATTTTTGGCAGACCGATCGATTAAGCAGCCCCATATTGCCACGCGTGCGATATTCCCTATGGCCCTTGGTGCTATTTATTTTCATCCATGTATCTTTGGGAAATTCTCGTGCCATCCATTTCGCGAGAATGTCTTCCTTATGGAACGGGCCCCGATCGCTCCCGCAGAAAGCACATTTCCGTTCGCGTGGCATTGGCGTGGGTACTTTGTTGGTCGATCTCTAGCGTACTGGATGGCGGTTTCAACAGCAAGTTAGCACTTCGCTCCGTCTCGAAAACAATTCCTAGCCGGGCTGTAGAATCTCAATATCACGGGAACAGCTTCCCCTGTTTTCCGTCCTCGACAGACCCCTGGAGGGCAATCTAAGAACTTTCGAAGCATGAGCGCATCGCCATTTTTGAAGACCAGGTTCTCCAGGTGGCGATTCCGCGGGGCCGCAAACAAGCCACGTTTCCTCCAGGCCGTTCCGGCGGCGGCCGTACCAATGATCGGAACTCGCTGCCCTCCAAGCGCTCGAACGGGGTGCACACCTTCACTCGCTGACAACACGGACACGAGTCCCAAAAATTGGGGCGGCCCGGAATTTCAGTGGACAGGAGAGTGGGGGAAACTCAATGAAGGAGAAACCCATTGTCCACCAAACACAATCACGATTCTGGAGCTGCGCAAGGCCCGAAGGGCGACTGAGCAAAACTCCAGAAGAATCGTCGGCCGGCGGCGGCGCAGGGCGCTGGTCTGCCAAGCGCAAGATGTCCGTCATTCTCGAACTCCTCCGCGGCATGGATCTGGATGCGGCGTCCCGCAAGCACCGTGTCACCATCGCCACGTTGACCGAATGGCGGGATCGCTTCCACAGCGGTGGTGAGGCCAACGAAACCGTGAGACGGAAGTCGACGATGAGGAGAAGCGAAGGCTGAAATCGGTTGTGGCCAACGTCAGCGTCGAAAACAGAACTCCTCCGGGAGAAGATCGCCCACATGGAGAGCAACCGCCCTTTGGCGTTGGGGAAGTGGAAGCTATGAGCCGGCCGCTCCCCTTCCACCAACAAGCCGTATGGGGCTGCTCGCGTGCTCGCCGTGTGGAACCTGGCCCGGTCCAGCTATTACGCGGCAAAAATGCGTCAGGTGAAACCGCAGCCACCGCACAGAAACGCGGCCCAGAAGCGGCTGCGAGCGAGGAAGTGCTGGTCCAGATTCGCCAGATGCTTGCCGAAGATGTGTTTGCCGCGGAAGGTTGCCGCAAGGTATGGGCTCGCATGAGGATGAAGGGAATACGAGTCTGGAAGGAGCGCATCTTGCGCTTGATGCGAAAAGCAGACTTGCTTTCGCCCAATCGCCGGCCCGCGCATCGCCCAGCCAATCCGCACGAGGGCAGCATTGTGCCGATGGAGCCCAATCGGGTGTGGGGTACCGATGGCGGCCACCACAACCATCGAGGATGGAAGGTGACGATCTTCGCGGCCATCGACGCCGGTACCGATTGCCTTGGTATCCACATGTGGTGAAGAAAGGGCACCGGTTCGAGGCCCTGGAGCCGATCCGGCAGGCAGTGCGGGAGCTGTTTGGCGCATTCACGCCCGGCGCTGCAACGGGCATCCGTCTCCGGCACGATCACGGCAGTGTTTTTATATGAGCGACGATTTCCAGAATGAGATCAAGCTTTTGGGGATGGAATCCTCGCCCTCCTTTGTACGTCAGCCGACAGCAGGTGCATCGAGAGATTCTTTCGCACGCTCAAAGAGCAGTTGTTATGGGTCAGAAGATTTCACAACATGGAAGAACTGCGAGAGACTCTGGTGGCGTTTCGCGAGACCTACAACGAGCACTGGATCGTGGAGCGGCTGAAGTATCAAACACCGAATCAAGCGCGCCGAACTTTTTCTCTTGCGCTTCGCGAGGCGGCATGATTCAATGGCATTTACTTACCCCTTCTCTCCTGTCCACCCCGTCCAGACCAATACACGAGTCCCAAAAATTGCGGCAACGTGAAGGTTTCGCGTGGCTTCGGCGAGCGGCCGGCGCTGGAGCGGAATACTGCGGGCGATCTCGAAGACAATGCCGCGGAGGGCGCGGACTTCTTCGAGGGTTACCGCGGCGAGCGCCGCGGTTGGAGCATAGTTGGGCGGATTTTCGGATGGAAGCACAGGGCAGCAGTATGCCCTAATTGGTGGAGGTTTGTCATAGGGGACAGCCGACCGCATTGAATTTGTTTGGGTTAGCCCTTTGCTGGGTTGGCGTTTTTCGTCAGCGATCATCGCCGAATATTGCGGGACTGCGATGTGTTATTCGCAGAGCCCAAAAGAAGCCAAGCAGCACCACACCGGCGGCGAACAAATCAATCGAGCGTGTCTCTGGGATAGGTTCGCCCAATTGCCCGAAAGCGACATTGTCGATGCCGAGTGAGTCCGACTCCAGACCCAAACGCGAGGTATCAATCCTCAAACGCAACACTCTTCCTACGACCGGCGTCGGGAAGACGACGGAGGTGCGGGTATCTCGAACGACGTGCAAGTCTCCGACATTTCGCAACACAGCACCACCGCCGTCCAAAACCGTTACGCTGACCCAAAAATCGATCGGTTGCGGTATCACCACAGTTGTAATTCCGGCAAGGTCGAACGAGTGGAGGGCAACATCGTGCGGCGCGTCAGCAGTGAACATGATCTCAAACCACGGCCGGTTATCGCCGTTTTTGTCCATGGCCCATTCGAGATCCCCGAAGATGGAGCGGAAAATCGTAAACGGCGGTTGGTCGTCAGGAAGGTAATCAACTACAACATTTGGAGTGTCACCAAACAGCGACCCGTACTCAAATCCGTTGTGAAAGGCGCCAACGACGTTATCTCCATAGTCCGGGTTGATCGGAGAACCCTCACAATCATGGGGGCCCGCGAAGTCTATACAATCGTTCCGAGGGGTGAATGTCAATACAGTCGCGTTCATGCTCAAGGCGCACGCCAGCAATAGCAGGGTTCGGAGAGGTGATTGTGATCTATGCACCCCACTATGCTACAACATGGCTCGACTTCCTCCCGGTAGATTGGCTAAGCCGGCGACTTTGGAGGCGGAGCCCACCGACAGTCTTGGTAGGCCCTACTCCAGGAGTTCACCGAGGATGGGAGGCGGTGTTGTGTGATGGGTTTTCGATTTGCCCCTATGTGCTGATTTTGGATGGGTGGGATGAGATTAGCGTCGCGGTGTCGGAAGGGTATCGGGTCAAGGTGGAGCGATTGCTTTTGGAGATTCGGCGGACTGTGTTGGGTGCGAATTTTCCCAAGGTGCGTGTCATTTTGACTGGGCGACCGTTGGATGTGGTGGAGGATTGTTTCGGCGTTCTATTTGGATAAGACTCCGGTGTTGTTGATGGAGCCTTTGCGGGTGGAGCAGTTGCGGAAATTCTCGGAGCGGTTGCGTATCGTGCAGAGTGAGCGGGCGGCAGAATGGGCCTTACCTGAAGCGATGGAGTTGGAACAGATGTTTGAGCAGTACAGCAAATCGAGAAGGCATGAGCGAGAGATTCCGGTTTTGGGCGTACCGTTTTGGCGCATCTGGCATTCCGGCTGTTTTCGGAGTTGACGGAGGAGCGGAAGGAAATTGCATCGAGTTCTACGACGTTGTTGCGGCGGTTGACGGACTACGCAACACGCTATGCGGAAAGCCCATCTGACGGAGAGAGGACCAAAGTTTGCGCTCGGCTTGCTGGCTGGAACTTGAGGACGCTGCTGCATAAGACTGCGGCAGCGATGACGGTGTATGGCCGGGACAGCATTCCCAGAGAAGAACTGGAGTCTCGTTTGGAGTTGGAAGATTTGGCCGCGAAGGCACGCGCAATGAAGAAAGAACAGGTACTTTCGACATTGCTGATCAGCTTCTATTTTAAGGCTGGCAGCAGTTCTTTTGGATGTGAGTTTGCGCACAAGTCGCTGCGTGAGTATTTGTTTGCCGAGCACTTGGTGAAGATTCTGAAGTCGTATGGGAGCGAAGTCAGGGGTGATCTACCGAAGCGGACACCATACTGGAAGGATTTTGATGCGGAGGATCCTCGGTATCGGCTGGTTCGTGCGCTGGCGGAGTGTTTGTGCGCGCAGTGGATGCGCCCGGAGGTGTATTTTCATTTGAGGTCGCTAATTACATGGGAGATCTGGCGAGTTACGGCGGGTGACGCAGAGACAACGGCATGTGGGATGGATGAATGGCTGAGAGTTCATGCGGGGCTGGTGGATGCTTGGGATTGGTGGGGAGAGGGTGTTCCGCAGCGTTGTCAACCGGCCAGGGAACACGGGGGGTGGAAGCTGAAGGAGCCCTACCTGGTTGAGGTGTCGAAGGATTGCTTACCGAGGGTACCGGAAGACCGGAACACGCCACCTCAACCGCCACGTGTGGTTACTATGGATGCACATTTGGGGGATGCGCTTTTTCGGCTGATCGGGCTTGTTCATGGTGAGCTATGCGGAAAGGGAATCGGCGTCCAGTTTCGGCCTAGCGGGGAACGCCCGGAATACTTTCGCTGCTATGCTGACCGAATAAATGCGTGCGGCTGGTATCCTTGGGGGCGATTCCCAAGCACTTGCCCCATGCGTTGGATGGACCTCCACGGTGCGGACCTGCAAGGAGTGGATCTGTTTGCCGCAGATCTCTACGCTGCAGACCTGCGCAAAGCCGACATGCGCGGCGCCGACATGAGGGGAGCATACCTGCGGAAAGCAAATTTCGACGGCACCAATCTGGATGGGACGATCATCTACGAGAGTGACTTAGAGACTTTCATAAAGGGATATGTGGGGAAACTGCACCCAGTCGATCGTGACTAGGTGTGGATGAGTTTAAGGATTTCCTTCATGGAGTCGTGGGAGGCTTGGATTTGGCCGTCGCCGAAGATGTGGGTTTCTAAGCCGACCTGGCCTTTGTAGCCGTCCTTCATTAACCCGTCGAAGATTGCTTTCCAGTCGAGCTTTTGGGGGCCGTCGAGGATGCTGCGGCCTTTGATCTGCACATTCAAGATGCGCTTCTTGGGGAGGAGATTGTAGCCGTCGGGGTAGGGGATGTCCTTCTGGCTGGTCTCGTTGAGCGGATCCCAGTTTATGCCGACCCACTTTGACGGGACCATTTTCACCAAGGCGGCCATTTCCTGGCTGGTGGCGACGTTGCAGGCTCCTTCGTTTTCGATGAGGAGATACGTTTTCTCCTTGGCGGCGAGGGGGGCCATTTCGTTGATGATTTCGGCCACTCGCGGGAGGTGAGCCTTTACATCGGGACCGCGCCAGCCGGTGAAGACTCGGACTTTGTCGACGCCGAAGATTTTGGCGGCGTGGAGAGCTTTCTGCAGGTCGTCGAGACGGCGATTAAATTTTTCGGTGTCGGACTTGAGTCGGGCGGCGCGGCGATCCTCGGGTTCCTTTTGCCAGCGGACGGGCTCGATTCCGGGAATCATCACCTTCATCAGGCTGGTGTTGAGGAAGGAGACACGGATGCCGTTTTCGTCGAGGAGCTTGGCTTCTGCGCGGAGTTCGGCTTCGGAGAGGGTGAAGTATTCCTTTTTCGAGCCGGGAACGCTGCGGAGTTCGAGCCATTTGAGGCCGTATTGCTTGGCGAAGGCGACTGCGTCCTTGCTGGACCGGGCGATTTCGTCGGTAATGGCACTGACGCGGGAGATGTCGATGCGGCCTTTTGCGGCGGAAAGCGGCAGCGTGGACGCAGCAAGAGCGAGGAGGTCTCTTCGGGTGAGCATCGGGCTCAGGATATCACGATTTTGATAAAATATTAGATTGTCTCCCCAGCAGTGTCATTCCGACCGGCCGTTGGTGTGCGCGGTCAGCTATCTCAACACGTCGCCCCTGGTATGGGGGTTGCTGCATACTCCTTTGGGCGATGCTGTGCGGCTGGAGTTCGCTCTTCCTTCGCTTTGCGCGGATCATGTGCGGGATGGCGTGGCTGATGTCGGAATCGTGCCGGTAATCGAGATGCAGCGGCAGGGTTTGGATTGGCTTCCCGGGACGGGGATCGCGTGCAGGGGTCCGGTGCGGAGCATCCTGCTGGTGTCGAAAGTCCCGTTTGACAGGGTGCAGACCCTGGCAGCGGATTTGGGCTCGCGAACTTCGGTGATGCTGGCGCGGGTGATCCTCGCGCACCTGTTCGGGGCGACTCCGGAAGTGACTCCGATGCGGGCGGATCTGGATTCGATGCTGGCAGTGGCTGATGCGGCGCTCATTATTGGAGACCCGGCGCTGTTGCTGGATCCGGTGGAGTTGCGGCGGGAATACGCTGTGCTGGATCTGGGGGAGGAATGGGTCCGGTATACGGGGTTGCCGATGGTGTTCGCGGTTTGGGCGGGGCGGCGAGAGCGATTGCGGCCGGGGTTGGCTGAGTTGTTTGCGGCCTCGTGCCGTTATGGGATGGAGCATCTGGATGAGGTGGTGGCGGCGGAGTGTCCTCCACGGGGGATTCCGGTGGATTTAGGGCGGCAGTATCTGACGGAGCATGTGGCTCTGGAGTTGAATGACCGCGACTATGAGGGCATGCGGCTGTATCTGCGCTATGCCGGGGAATTGGATAACCTGAGAGAAACGGCTGGGAAGGTGGTTGTATCGGCATGATGACTCACGGCGAAGCTTGCGATTTGTTCGCGAATGACGATTTGATCGGGATCGGGATGGCAGCCGATGCCCTGCGGCGAAAATATCATCCGGAGGGCGTGGTCAGCTACATCATTGACCGCAACATCAACTACACGAATTTCTGCACGGAGTATTGCAGCTTCTGCGCGTTTTACCGGCCGATGGGGCACGCGGAAGGGTACGTGTTGCCGATTGAGACGATTCTCGAAAAGATTCAGGAGACGGTGGATCTGGGCGGGACGGGTGTGCTGATGCAGGGCGGGCTGCATCCGGAGTTGAAGATCGAATGGTATGAGAATATGCTGCGGGAGATCAAGAAGGTCTTTCCGAAGGTGCATATGCATTGCTTTTCCGCTCCTGAGGTGACGAATATCGCGGAGGTGAGCGGGCTGGGGCTGACGGAAACGATTGCACGGCTGCGCGATGCGGGGTTGGATTCGATTCCTGGCGGCGGGGCGGAGATTCTGGATGACGCGGTGCGGCACCGGATCAGCCGGTTGAAGTGCAGCACGCAGGAATGGGTGGATGTGCATCTGGCGGCGCACAGGTTGGGGATGCGGACGACGGCGACGATGATGTTCGGCTGCGGGGAGACGATTGAGCAGCGGGTGAATCATCTGGAACTGGTGCGGCGGATCCAGGAAGAGACGGGCGGGTTCACGGCGTTCATTCCGTGGTCGTTCCAGCGGGAGAACACGTCGCTGGGGCGGTTTGTGAAGCAGGAGGCGACGGCGGTGGAGTATCTGAAGACGCTGGCGATTTCGCGGCTGTATCTGGAAAACATTGTGAATGTGCAGTCGTCGTGGGTGACGCAGGGATTGAAGACCTGCCAGTTGGGGCTGCGGTTTGGCGGCAATGATGTGGGCAGCATCATGATTGAAGAGAATGTGGTGTCGGCGGCGGGGGCGAGGAACCGGGCGAACGAGGAAGAGCTGCGGCGGATCATTCGCGATGCGGGCTTTCTGCCGAAGCAACGCGATACACTTTACAGGACGTACTTTTTGAATTGACACCATGCCAGCGCTGATTGAAGTTGCGGAGCTAGTGAAGGAGTTCCGCAGTTTCCGGCGAGGGGAGGGCATGCGCAGCGCGTTCAGGGCGCTGTTTGTGCGGGAGTACACAACGCTGCGGGCGGTGGATGCGATCTCGTTCCGGATTCCGGCCGGCGAGATGGTGGGGTATATCGGGCCGAACGGCGCGGGGAAATCGACGACGATCAAGATGCTGACGGGCATATTGATGCCGACGGCGGGGAGTGTCGTGTCGAATGGATATCAGCCGTTCGCGCAGCGGGCGGAGTATACGAAGACGATCGGGGCGGTGTTCGGGCAGCGGACGCAATTGTGGTGGGATATCGCGGTGGTGGAATCGTTCCGGCTGTTGAAGAACATCTACGACGTTTCCGATGGGGATTACGCGGCGCGGATGAAGCGGTTCGATGAGGTGCTGGAGATTGGGAAGTATCTGCATCAGCCGGTGCGGAAGCTGAGTTTGGGAGAGCGGATGCGGTGCGATGTGGCGGCGGCGCTGTTGCATCAGCCTCCACTTTTGTTTTTGGATGAGCCGACGATTGGGTTGGATATTGTGGCGAAGGACCGGATCCGGGAGTTTTTGAAGCAGATCAACCGGGAGCACGGGACGACGGTGTTGTTGACGACGCACGATCTGGCTGACATTGAAGAGCTGTGCGCGCGGCTGATGGTGATTGATAAAGGGAAGCTGCTGTTTGACGGGCCGCTAGTGGAATTGAAGCGGCGGTTGTGGCGGGAGAAGACGGTGAAGTTCGAGGTGAAGGACCGGGAGCAGGCGGGGCGGTTGGAGGCGTTGGGGATGGCGGGGGTGACGGCGGAGCGGGTGAGCGACCTGGCGGTGCGGCTGCATTTTCCGCAGGAGACGCATACGACGGCGGAGGTGATCCGGAAGGTACTGAACTCGGTGGAAGTGACGGATATCGCGATTGAGGAGCAGTCGATTGACGATGTAGTGAAGGAGATCTACACCGGGTCGGCGCTGATGCACCGATGACGGCGCGGCTGTTGCTGGCTTTCGCGAGGATCGGGTTTCTGGACATGCTGGCGTACCGGCTGCGGTACTACACGGGGGTGATCAATTACTTCCTGAGCGTGACGGTTTATTACTTTTTGTGGAAGGCGATTTTCGCGGGGCGGGAGACGTTTGGCGGGTTCCGGTTTGATGAAATGATCACGTATGTCACGGTGGGGTGGATCATACGGTCACTGTATTTCAACAATATCGACTGGGACATGGCGAGCGATATCCAGGAGGGGAAAGTGAGCATGACGATGATGCGTCCGGTGAATCTGCCGTTGACGTACATCGGGAAGGCGTTGGGGGAGGCGGCGTTCCGGGCGGTGCTGCTGGCGGCTCCGACGGCGCTGGTGTTGGGGATGGTGTTTCCGATACAGGCTCCGCCGGGGGTGGCGCATGCGGCGGCGTTTTTGCTGTCGCTGGTCGGGAGCGTGCTGCTGGTTTCGGCGCTGAACTTTATTATTGGGAGCTGCGCGATTACGCTGACGAGTATTCAGGGGCTGCTGCGGTTCAAGTTCTGGATGCAGGAACTGTTGAGCGGGCTGCTGGTGCCGCTGACGCTGTTCCCTGCCCCGCTGCGGATGGTGAGCGGATGGCTGCCGTTTGAACATATCGGGTATACACCGATGATGATTTATCTGGGGAAGCTGACTTGGGCGGAGACGGGGCGGATTCTGGCGCTGGAAGTGGGGTGGATTGTGGCGCTGCTGTGGTTTGGGAACTGGTTCTGGAACCGGCTGAGCCGGAAGATCACGATACACGGGGGGTGACTTTGTGATGCGACGGTACGTTTCGTTATTGGGGCAATATTCGCTGCAGTATGCGAAGGTGCGGATGGAGCACCGGTGGGATTTTTTCATCAGCGTGTTCACGATGACGCTGGCGACGGTATTCGGGCTGGCGGTGGTGTTTCTGATTTTCGGCCGGGCACGGGAGATGAAGGGCTGGAGCTTTGACGAGCTGCTGTTCTTATATGGGTTCTCGCTGATTCCGATGGCTTTGTTTAATGTGATCAGCGTGAATTTGTACCAGTTTTCGGATCAGTATCTGATTCAGGGGAAATTTGACAGGGTGTTGCTGCGTCCGGTGAACACGCTGTTTCAGATTTTGTTTGAGCAATTGCGGATTGAGGCGCTGGGGGACGCCGTGTTGGGGCTGGCGATTGTGGGAGTGTGCGGTCCGCGGCTGGGGTTGCACGCCGAACCGGGGAGCGTAGCGTTTCTGGTGGTGGCGGTGTTTTGCGGCGCGCTGCTGTATACGGCGATCTTCGTGATGCTGGCGACGGTGTCATTCTGGTGGGAGGACAAGGTGGGGGTTATGCCTCCGGTGTACAACCTGATTGTGTTTGGGCGGTATCCGCTGGATATTTACAACGGGTTTCTGCGGGTGTTGTTGAGCTGGGTGATTCCGTTCGGGTTTGCGACGTTTTATCCGGCGGCGGCGGTGCTGCGGGGGGAGGCTTACCGGGTGTATGGGTGGATGATGCCGGTGGTGACGGTGGTGTTTTGCGGGATGGCGTTATGGGTGTGGGAGCGGGGGGTGCGGAGCTATTCGTCCACAGGGAGTTGAGTGGCTCGATGAAGGTCTGTTGACGTGGAGCCACAGCCCAAAAGTAATCTCTTGGGGGAATAGTCGTGTCGGAGTGAGGCAAAGTACTCTCCTCGAACAATGATGGGCGTACGTGAAATATCTTCGCTTCCTAGTGTAATTTCGATTCACGAAACGACGTCGGTTCGCTGTAATGTACACATAGGACGGAGATGCGCAGTCTGTTTGGCAACGCCAAAGGGGCGAATCTGATCGAGTATGCAGTGCTCGTGTGCGTTGTTGGGATGATCAGCATAGGGGTATTCTCGGGCAATATCGCGGCGCTTACAACAATACTGCACACAACGCAGGATGTGATGGAGCAGGCATCCTCGTCGAACGGACCTAAACAGCCGAATGAAAGAGACCTCGCGGCCAAGTCTTCTCAGCCCGAAGAGTGGCGACGTTGGGCGGCAGGGGTGTTTCTTGTGCTCGTAGTGTCCATGGCGTGCATTGGGGTGTACATTATCTGGAGCACTCGCCCATGAAACAGCCCGAGGGCGTTGTATTAGCCCGCTCGCGAGACGAACAGGAGCGCAACAGCTTCACTCTCGAACGGACGAAGCTAGCAGTAGATGTGGTCAAGCATATCTCAACCCTGTCAACCGGATCGTTGGTAGCAGTTACAACGGTAATAAACAGACCCGACACCCCTGTCAACCAGCCGATGTTTCTCTTTGCGGCCGTAGCTTTTCTCACACTGTGCGTAATGTCTTGTGCGCTCTACCTACTTCTGGCCGGGATAAAAACGCACTTGGATGAGGGGGCACTCAGCAGTCTAACCATACAAAAGGTCACAAAGTACACAGCTGTATTTCAGATCATCATGTTTTCACTTGGACTCGGGATGTTGGGTTGTTTTGCGTTTATGAACATACCAATGCAGATGTGAATTGGCGGCTGGAACTTCGATTCACTGGATTCATTCAAACGCGTGATGATGGAAACGTGCAGTTTAACTTCTTCACGCAGGCTTGGCTTCGGCGATCACAGTCGCTGGTGGATACGCGAGACTGATGATTCTCCGGTACTGGGAATGTGCTGCATTGCCTGATCCAACTGGCGCTGCTGCTGACGTGGACGATTCCGTTTTTTGGGGAGAGTCATTCTTGAGCAGTTGAAGAAGCGGTTCGACAAGGTGTGGGTGATGCCTCCGGTGTACAACTTGGTTGTGCTTGGACGGTATCTCGGGTTTGCGACGTATTATCCGGCGGCGGTGCTGCGAGGGGAGGCGTACCGGGTGTATGGGTGGATGATGCCGGTGGTGACGGTGGTGTTTTGCGGGATGGCGTTATGGGTGTGGGAACGGGGGGTGCGGAGCTATTCGTCCACGGGGAGTTGACAGCTTCGCAATAAGGGTGGAGGCAGGTAGAATAGAAGTCTCAGCATGAATGGAGTAGTTGATCAACGGTGGGAGGGAGATTACGGGTTCGTCCTGCGGACTCTTCTTCTCAAAGATTTCAAGGTTCGGTACCGGAACATGTCACTGGGGGCGGGCTGGTCCCTGGCCAATCCGTTAGTGATGATGGGGGTCCTGACGTTTGTTTTCACGAAGATTTTTCCGAACAACGGTGAGAAAAACTATCCGGTGTTCGTACTGTGCGGGCTGATCCCATTCAATTTCTTCACCTTGGCGTGGGCATCGGCGACGACGTCACTTGTAGATAACGCGGGGTTGATTAAGCGGACGCGGTTTCCACGGGAGATCGTGCCGATTACGACGGTGCTGGGGAATGTGCTGCACTACCTGATCCAGTTGGGGATGCTGCTATCGCTGACAGTGGCGTTTGGGGAGGGGATCAACCGTCATTGGGTGTGGCTACCGCTGATCATCACGCTGGAAGTACTGTTTGCGGTGGGCATGGGACTGGCGTTTTCGGCGGTGAACGTGTATGTAAGGGATACACGGTATGTGGTGGAGTCTGTGAACGTAGTGCTGTTCTGGCTGGTGCCGGTGTTCTACTCGTTTTCGCGCATTCCACCGGAGTACAAAGAAGTGTACTCGTTCAATCCACTGGCAGCGGTGGTGATGGCGTTCCGGAATGTACTGATTGAGAACAAGGCTCCGGCGATGTCAATCCTGTTGAAGTTGACTTTAGTGTCTACATTGGCTCTGTTTGCGGGGTCGGTGATTTTTGAGCGGCTGAAGAAGCGGTTCTACGATTACTTGTAGGATTGTTGCACCTATACATTACAGTAAGGTTCGGTTGGAATAGAATAGTGGAATGAAGTTGAGCGCCCAAGAAGAGTACGGGCTTCGCTGCCTCATCCACATGGCTCGCCTCCAGGACGGGGAGAGTTTGAGCATTCCGGAGATCAGCAAGGCTGAGGGTTTGTCCATTCCGAACGTGGCCAAGCTGATGCGGCTGTTGCGGCTGGGCGGGATCGTCACAAGCGTGCGGGGGCAGGCGGGTGGGTATACGCTGGCGGTGCCGGCGGAGCAGATCAGCGTGGGCTCGGTGATGGATGTGTTGGGGGGGCGGTTCTTCAGTCCGAAGTTTTGCGACCGGCATTCCGGGCTCGGCAAAGTTTGCACGCACGCCACCGATTGTGCGTTGCGGGTTTTGTGGACGACGGTGCAGGAAGTGCTAGACGGCGTGTTGCGGAAAGTGACGCTGAAGGATTTGCTGTGCGGGGAACACGATATGACGCGGCTGCTGGAGCAGGCTTCGAGCGTGCAGATTCAGCCGATGCTGCGGGCGAAAATGAACGACTGCGTGCTGCCGCCGCAGGTGTAGCTTTGTGATTCTTGTCGGGGGCGGAAGCCGTAGCGGGAAGACTCGGCTGGCTCTGGATCTGGCGGCGGGGATGGGTTCGAAGCTGTTGTATGTGGCGACGGCGGAGCTGTTTGACGATGAGATGCGGCACAGGGCGGAGGCGCACCGGGCGGAACGGGGATCGCGGTTTGAGACGGTGGAGGCTCCACGGGATGTGGCGGGAGCAGTGCGGGAGCATGTGGGGCGCTATGATGCGGTGGTGATCGACTGTTTGACGCTGTGGGTGAGCAATCTGCTGTTGGATGGTGTGGACGATCTGCGCGCGCATGGGGAGGAATTGGCGGCGGCGTGCAGCGGGCGTCCGGTGGTTCTGGTGACCAATGAAGTCGGGTGCGGGATTGTGCCGGAGAACGAATTGGCGCGGCGGTTTCGCGATGAGGCGGGGTGGATGAATCAGCGGATGGCGGAAGCGGCGGATGCGGTGTATTGGTCGGTATTCGGGTGCGCGCTGAAGGTGAAAGGATGAGACGGCTGCTGGGGGCGGTGCAGTTTCTGACGGTGCTGCCGGTGAAGATGCGGACGGCTCCGATGGGGGAGTCGGCGCTGTTCTTTCCGCTGGTGGGGGCGGGGTTGGGATGGCTGGCGGGGCAGTGGTTCCTGATGATGCAGCATTGGTTGGGGGCGTCCCTGGCGGCGGTGATGGTGCTGGCGTTTTTGGCGTTGCTGACGGGCGGACTGCATGAAGACGGATTGGCAGATGTGGTGGATGCGCTGCGGGCGCACCGGTCGCGGGAGAAGATGGCGGCGATTTTGAAGGATTCGCGGATTGGGGTGTTTGGGGCGCTGGCGCTGGTGTATGTGGTGGCGGTGCGGTGGCAAGCGCTGGTGCGATTGCCGGGGGATCCGGTGAAGGAACTGGTGGCGTGTTTGGCGGTGTCGCGGGCGGCGCTGGTGGCGCAGGCCTGGGTATCACGGCCGGTGGGGGATGGATTGGGGGCGGCGTTTTCGCGGGATTTGACGTCGTTGACTGCGGTGCTGGCGGTAGCGAGCGGGGTGGCGTTCGCGTTTCTGCCGGGGCTGGTGGAGGGATTGATGATTCTAGCGGGCGCGGCGTTGATTACGGCGGCGTTGAACCGGTGGTTTGACGCGCGGCTGGGCGGGGTGAATGGCGATTGTCTGGGTGCGACGTGCCTGGTGTCCGAAACGTTTGCTCTACTATTTGTTTCATGCCGCAATTGTTTCTGGTAAGGCACGGAGAGCCGGAGCGCAAAGGGGTGCTGCTCGGGCGGTTGAACACGGGGTTGAGCGGGGAAGGGCTGCTGCGGGCTCGGGCGGCGCTGGGTGGATTGGAGGCGGCGGTGTGTTACGCGAGTCCGCTGCGGCGGGCGCAGGAGACGGCGGCGTGTTTGCCGGAGGGGATCGCGCGGGTGACGCTGGAGGATCTGGCGGAGATTGGGATGGGGGATTGGGAAGGGCTGCGGTGGAGCGAGGTGGAAGATGAATGGCCGGAACTGGCGGCGAAGAAATTGACGAACTGGTTTGGGATAGCGGCTCCGGGTGGAGAGCGGTGGGAGGAGATTGTGGGGCGGGCGGAGCGGGCCTTGGAGCGGATGCGGGAAGGGCCGTTTCCGGCGGTGGCGGTGGGGCATCAGGGAATGCATGCGGTGCTCGATTCGTTGTTGACGGGGCGGCGGCCGGAAGGCTTTTTGCAGGACTACTGTGAGGTGAAAACGTATGAGCTGTGAGACGGTGCAGAGGCGGCTGGACTCGTTGACGAAGCCTCCGGGGAGTTTGGGGCGGCTGGAGGAGATGCTGGTGGAGTACACGCGGATTCGCGGGGCGGAGCCACCGGCACGGCCCAAAGCAGCGGCGTACATTTTCTGTGGCGATCATGGAGTGGTAGCGGAGGGTGTGAGCGCGTGGCCGAGCGAAGTGACGCGGCAGATGGCGATGAATTTTGTCGCGGGCGGGGCGGCGATCAATGCGATGTGCCGGCAGTATGGGATGGATGCGCATGTGGTGGACGTGGGGATCGCGGGAGCGGCGGTGGAAGGGGTGCGTGGGATGCGGGTGGCGAATGGGACTCGGAATTTCGCGGTGGAGCCGGCGTTGACACAGGATGAGGCACTCCGAGCAATGGATGTGGGGCTGAAACTGGCCAGTGAGGCGGCACAGCTTTACAACATGGTCATCTGCGGGGAAATGGGCATCGGTAATACGACGGCTGCCGCGGCGCTGCTCTGCGCGTATTCAGGCGTGGATCCTGAGGATGCGGCGGGGGCTGGGGCCGGGTCGGATGCGGCAGGCGTGTCGAGGAAGGTGGAAGTGTTGCGGGGGGCTTTGGCCCTGCATACTTCGCGCGAAGCAATGGATGTGGCTGCAGCGTTCGGCGGCTTGGAAATCCTGGCGATCGCGGGGATGATACTGGGCGGGGCGAAACATGGGATGCCAGTGGTGCTGGATGGATTTATTAGTTGCGCTGCCGCGCTGGTGGTGCAGGCTCTGAAGCCGATGGCTTTGCAGTGTGTGTTTTATTCGCACCGGTCGGCGGAGAAGGGGCACAGGCTGATGTTGGAGAAGTTGGGGGCGCGGCCATGCCTGGATCTCGATATGCGATTGGGGGAGGGATCAGGGGCGGCGTTGTGGATTGGGATCTTTCAAACGGCATGTCGGATTTACCACGAGATGGCGACTTTTGACGGGGCAGGCGTCTCGCGGTCCGCCAGCTGAGTTATGATGAACGGCATGACCCGCCGAACCATGCTTGCTACCACTTTCGGCAGTGCCTGGGCATATGCCGCGAGCACTGACGGTTTGACGAAACGTCCGTTCCGCTATGCGGATATCGAAGCCAAGATCGCTCGCAAGGACTTCACCGGAATCTATAAAGACGACCTGCCCACGCCGTGCATGGTATTAGACAAGGCTCTGTTTGACCAGAATCTGAAGACGATGGCAGAGCATAACAAGCGCACGGGGATTGACCTGCGGGCGCACTGCAAGATTCACAAATCGACGGATGTGGCGAAGCGGCAGATCGCGCTGGGCGCATTGGGAATTTGCTGCGCGACGATTGCCGAGGCGGAACTGATGGTAGGCACGGGCATCAAGAACGTGCTGTACACCTGCCAGCCGGCGGGGAAGAACAAGATCTGGCGCGGGATTCTGCTTTCGAAGAAAGACCCGACGTTCATGATGGTGGCCGATGATCCGATCACGGTGGATTTGCTGGACGAAGCCGCGGCGACGGCGGGTGTGCGTCCGATTGTGCTGATTGATTTGTATTCGGGGCTGACGCGCGCCGGGCACGCCACGGGGCAGCCGGGGCTGGAACTGGCGAAGAAGATCGATTCGAAGAAGAACCTGAAGTTCGGCGGAGTGATGGGGTATTCGGGGACGGCGTCGCACACGAAGGGTTGGGAGACGCGGCGGCAGAAATCGCTGACGGACATCGGGCCGGTGGTGGAGACGGCGAACATGTGCAAGAAGGCCGGGCTGAACGTTCCGATTATCACGGGCGGGAGCACGGGCACATACAACATCGACAAAGAGATCGGATTGACGGAATTGCAGGCGGGCTCGTACGTGTTCATGGACACGCTGTACATGCACGTGGGCAGCAAGAGCGGCGGGAAGGACTACACGGACTTCAAGACGTCGCTGACTGTGCTGACGACGGCGGTGAGCGCGAATCACAAGGGACAGGTGACGATTGACGCCGGCAACAAGGCGATGCTGAAGCCGACGGATGAAGTGAAGGGGCGACCGGAGATTCAAGTAGAGAATCAGGGTGCCGAGTACGGAATCCTGAAGTGGAAGGACGGCGATGGACTGAAGCTGGGCGATAAGGTGGAGTTGTATTGTTCGAATCTGGACACGAGCACGAACGTGTACGACCGCTACTATGTCGCCGATGGGGATCGCATTATTGACGTATGGCCGATCATGGGACGCGCGGGCGCGCTACAGCGCTAATGCTTCGGGTGTGGACTTTGCTGGTTGCGGCTGCTTGCCTGTACGGGCAGCAGCCGGAACACGGCAAGCGGTACGCACGGCTGGTGATCCGGAATGCAATGGTGGTGGAGGGGAACGGGACACCTGCGTCCGGGCCTCGCGACATCGTCATTGAGAACAACGTCATTCGCAGTGTGGGGATGGCCACCGGGCGCGGCGATGTGGAGATCGACGCGAAGGGCAAGTACGTGCTGCCGGGGTTCATCAATATGCACGGGCATAGTCATGAGGAACGGGGCGGCGTGGCGATGCCGGTGGATTACGTATTCAAGCTGTGGCTGGCGAGCGGGATTACGACGGTGCGGGACGTGGGCAGCAGCTTTTCCGCCACGAAGGCGATGCGGGAAGCTTCGCGGCAGGGGAAGGTGGTGGCTCCACGGCTGTTTGTGTATCCGTTTTTTGGGCGGCCGGCGGATGTGGAGGCGGCTCGGGCGCGGGTGCGCGATTTGAAGGCGCAAGGGGCGGACGGGATCAAGATCGTCGGGATTCATCGGGACACGATGGACGCGATGATGGAAGAGGCTCGGGCGCTGGGGTTGCCGGTGGCGCATCACGTGGGAGTGGAAGAGACGAACGCGTGGGACAACATCCGGAATCGCACGACGACGATTGAGCATTGGTACGGAATACCGGATGCGGCGCTGCGGGACGGCGTGCAGAATTTCCCGCCGGAGTTCAATTACGCGGATGAAGTACACCGGTTCCGGTATGCAGGGCGGCTGTGGCGCGAGGCGGATCCGGCGAAGTTGGAGAAGGTGCTGGAGGGAATGGTGAAGGCGGGGGTGGCTTGGGACCCGACGTTCAATATTTACGAAGCGAGCCGCGATTTGCAGCGGGCGGAGTCGAAGCCGGAGTTTCGGGAGTATCTGCATCCGGCGCTGGCAAAGTTTTTCGAGCCGAGCCGGGAGAATCACGGATCGTATTTCTTTGATTGGACGACGGCGGATGAAGTGTATTGGAAAGAGAACTACCGGATCTGGATGAAGGCCGTCAGAGATTTTGCGCGCATGGGTGGCACAGTGACTACGGGAGAGGATGCGGGCTACATTTACCAGATGTACGGGTTTGGGTATTTGCGGGAGTTGGAATTGCATCAGGAAGCGGGGTTTCATCCGCTGCAGGTGGTGCAGCATGCGACGGTGAATGGGGCGAAGATGCTGGGGCAGGAACGGACGCTGGGACGTGTGCGGGCGGGTTGGACGGCCGATCTGCTGATTGTGCATGGGAATCCGTTGGAGAATCTGAAAGTTCTGAGTCCGCTGCGGAAGGGGATTGAGTGGACAATAAAGGATGGGTATGTGTACCACGCTCCGAGGCTGTTTAGTGAAGTGAAGGAGATGGTACGGCAGGCCAAGAACGGGAAAGGAAAAACATCGGAATAAGGATGCAGGCGGAACTGGATTTCATTCCGCGCACGCGGGTGCTGTTTGGGGCTGGGAAGTTCCGGGAACTGGGGCGATTGGCGAAGGAGATGGGATTTCGCCGGGTGCTGCTGGTTGCCGATGGCGGCGTGCGCGCGGCAGGGTATGTGGACGCGGCGGGGAAGCAACTGGAAGCGGAAGGTATCCAGGTGTTTCCGTTTCATGATTTCGACGCGAATCCGGATACGAAGATGGTGGACGCGGGGCGCGGGTTTGCGAAGCCGCATCACGTGGATTCGATTATCGGGCTGGGCGGCGGGAGTTCGATGGATTGCGCCAAGGGGATCAACTTCGTGTTGACGAATGGCGGCGATATGAAGGGGTATTGGGGTTGGGGGAAGGCGACGAAGCCGATGCTGCCGATGATCGGGGTGCCGACGACGGCAGGCACAGGGAGCGAGGCGCAGACGTACGCGTTGATCAGCGATGCGCAGACGCATGTCAAAATGGCATGCGGGGATCCGCAGGCGGCGTTCCGCGTGGCGCTGCTCGATCCGGAGTTGTGTTTGACGGCTCCGTTGGCGGTGAAGGCGACGGCGGGGTACGACGCGGTGAGTCATGCGGTGGAGACTTGGGTGACGAGCAAGCGGAATGCGATTTCGCTGAGCTTCAGCATGCAGGCGTGGCGGCTGTTGGAGGGGAGTTTCGAGCGGGTGATGACGGCGGCGGACGATGTGGAGGCGATGGGACAGATGCTACTGGGATCGCACCTGGCAGGGATGGCGATTGAGAATTCGATGCTGGGCGCGACGCATGCGTGCGCCAATCCGCTGACGGCGCGGTATGGAACGACGCACGGGACGGCGATTGCGCTGCTGCTGCCGCATGTGGTGCGTTGGAATGAGCCGGCGGTGCATGGAGCATATAAGGAACTGCACGGGGCGCTGGCGGCACGGTTGGAGGAACTGGCGGTGGCTGCGGGATTACCGCGGCGATTGCGCGATGCGGGGGTGAAGCAGGAGGATTTCGCGGCGCTGAGCGAGGCTGCGTCGCATCAATGGACGGGCAAGTTTAATCCAAGGCCGCTGGATGCGGATGGGGCTCGGGAGGTGTACGAATGCGCCTGGTAGCAATTCTGGTTTTGGCGCTGCCGTTGTTGGGGCAGTGGCCGCAGTTCCGGGGGAATCCGTCGTTGAGTGGCGTGAGCACGGTGAATGTGCCGGCGCAGTTGAAGGTGCTGTGGACGTATGAGGCGGGGGACGTGATTGAATCGTCGGCGGCGATTGATGGGGGCGTGGTGTATATCGGCTCCTCGACGAAGGAGTTGCTGGCGCTGGACCTGGCAACGGGCAAGCCGAAGTGGAAGTACAAGACGAAGGAGATGGTGGGGGAATCGACTCCGGCGGTGAGCGGGGGATTGGTGTTGATCGGGGATTTGGCGGGGGTATTGCATGCTGTGAACGCTGCTGATGGGAAGGGTGCGTGGACATATGCGACGGGGAGCGAGATCAAATCGTCGCCGGTGGTGGTGGGGGACCGGGTGTTGATTGGCTCGTATGACGGGAGCTTGTATGGATTGGATTTGAAGACGGGGAAGCAGGCGTGGTCGTTCCATACGGATGGTCCGGTGCATGCGACTCCGGCGGTGCAGGATGGGTTGGCGTACGTTTCGGGGTGTGATGGGGTGTTCCGGGCGATCAATATCAAAGACGGAAAGGAGATGTACCAGATCAAGACGGGGTCGTATATGGGGGCGTCGCCGGCGATTTTGGGGGATCTGTTTTTTGTTGGGACGTATGCGAATGAAGTGATGGCGTTGGACAGGAAGGCTCGGAAGATTGCGTGGCGCTACGAGCATCCGACGCGGAAGTTTCCGTTTTATTCGTCGGCGGCGGTGGCGGATGGACGGGTGATCTTGGGGGGCCGGGATAAGATTGTGCGGGCGATGGATCCGAAGACGGGGAAGGTATTGTGGGAGTTCACGACGCGGGCGCGGGTGGAGTCCTCCCCGGCGGTTACGGGCGGGAAGGTGTATGTGGGATCGAATGATGGGCGGCTGTATGTGTTGGATGCGGCGAAGGGGACGAAGCTGTTTGAGTTTGAGGCTGGGGGACCGGTGTCGGCGAGCCCGGCATTGGCGGAAGGGAAGGTGGTGATTGCTACGCAGGATGGGAAGGTGATTTGTTTGGGGAGTTAGGAGCGGTGTTGATGGCGGACTTCGATGAAGACTGTGGTGGGCGCAATCACGAGGTTGGGGTGCAGTGGTCCAGGATTCCTGGTGGGGAGGAACTGATTCGGTGGTTTGCGGGTGCACCTGTTTGCTTTCACGATAGTGAAATATCGGATATTTGGCATGGGGGCTCGACGAACGCAGGGGCCAGACTGGAAACGTTCGCCGCTGGTTGGAGACAAGCATCCGAGCGCTTTGCCTCTCGCTGTCTGGTTGCCATTTACCTCTATCGCTTTGGCGATGGCAGGAGGGAGGCTGTCGTGGAACTTGATTTTCGAAACGTGAGGAGTTTTGAACTGGCAGGTGATTATCCGCAGCAGATGGTGCTCGATGAGATTGCATTGGAAGAGAAGGGAGATTCCATCCGGGTGGCATTTTTCGGCATCACCGGATTTGGCGGACACATTGAAGCGGAAGGACTCACGGTGCGGGTTCAGGATATCCAAGAGCCTCAGGGGTGAACAAGCATGCGTAATGCTTCGGCCGTGAGCTTGGTAGGGGAAACGTCTGAGCTATACGAGTTGTAAGCAGTTCGGCGGATGGCTTCTGGCTCGCGAGAAATCATATTGAAGGCGGAGTTGGCGGCGCCGGTTGGGGTTCGGCGGCTGTGCTCTCAGATTCGCTTTGTGACGGGAGGACTTGCTCGCGGATCGCTTTCACTCCGATTTCTTCAGGGGTATGAATCCGGCAACCGTGGGGTTCGCGGCCTTGGGCAAAGGCAAGTACCTCTTTCGCGCTGGCGATCATGCGTCCTCCCGCAGTAGGTTTCTTCCTTTTCATGTGTGTCTTACTCTCAATTGTTGCGTTGGGCCTAGCAGTCAGGGCAAGAACCGGCATGAGTGCCGGCTCGGCGCGCATAAGAGCGCACGCCACCCGCTCCCTCACGGCGAGCGGCTCAGTAACACCGCTAGGCGCGGCGTGCGGACGGGGTGAATATACAAGCACTACCATAGTTCCTTGGAGTAGGGCGAATTCATGAGAACATTCTTTGCGGTAGGTGCCGGGTTTGCGGTTTTGTTGGGGGTGCGATGGGGGTTCGCGGCTGTGGCGGAGGGCGTGGAGGCAACGGCGTTGGAGGCGGCGGCGTTGCGGTTGGGAGTGGATCTGGTGGCGGCCGGAGGAGCTGGGGCGGTTGCGGCGTATCTGGGTGGGGCAGTGTCGCGACTGGCTTCGTTGGTGTTCTTCTTCACGTTCTGCGCGCTGTTTCTGGTGTCCGATGGACCTTATGTGTGGTTCGAAGTGGCTCGATTGCCGCTACTTCCGGGGTGCGTGTTGCTTGGTGGAAAGCTGATGCGGCTGGCGCGGCGGGCGGGATGATGTGTTCATGAAGAGATTTTGGCTACGCGATGGATGGCGTTGACGAGTTTACGATAGGGCGGATTGGCGGGGTCAGAGAAAGGGACCCATTCGCCGTCACGCCAGGTGGAGAAATACCAGCCGGCGAGGATGGCGACATGGTCCTGGCGCTCGGTGAGCGTGATGCGGCGGGCGGGCGGCAGGGCTTCGAAGATTTCGCGCAGACGGCGGTCCATGGGGCGGGGGGAGCCCTCGTCATCACGGAGAGCGAAATCGCAGCCGGCGCGCCAGGCGCCGTGGAAGAAGGGCCAGAGACCGACGGATTCGGGGACGGCGGAAGGGACAATGGCGAGGCCGCTGAGTTTGTGGATGTCGGTGGCGAGGTCGCCTTTGGACTGGAGCAGGCCTTGGACGCGCTCGAGACGTTTGTGGGTGCGGGCTGCTTCTTCGAATTCGAGGTCGGCACTGAGGCGATCGCGGGCGGATTGCAGAGATTCGAGTAGTGACGCGCCGCCGGTGGAGAGAAACGATGCGACGCGCTGGGATTCGCTGGCGTACTCTTCGACACTGACGATTTGCTGGCAGGGGCGGAGACATTTGTTCATCTCACCGTAAACGCAGCCGGGGTGTTCGGGGGAAGGAACGAGGTCTTCCTGGCAGCGGCGAAGTTGGAAGAAATCGAGGAAGCCGGCTTCGAATTCGTCGGCGGCGGCGCGGGTGGAGAAGGGGCCGAAGTGGAGCGAGGCGGAGCCGCTGAGACGCGTGGTGACGTGGGTGCGCGGGAATTCGTTGGTGAGTACGAGCTTCACGTAGGAAGGCTGGCGGAGTTTGATGATGCGGGCGTAGTTTTCCGGGAAATGCTCGCGGGCCAGGCCGTACATGCGGAGGTTGGCTTCGAGGCGGGAGCCGTAGAGCCAGTAGTCGATGCGTTCGGCAACGGGGCGGAGATGGAGGAAGCGCGAGGAGTGGGCGCGCGGGCCGAGGAGGCGCTTCAGACGGCGGCGGAGGAGCGAAGTTTTGCCGAGGTAGGGCTTCCCTTCCCTGGGCCAGATAAGAAAGACGGCGGGGCGATCGGGACACTCGGCGATGCGAGCGTCGACGGTGGATTCATCGAAGTGGAGTTGTACCACGCTACTTTCCGAATAGCTGCCGGAAGAGGGTTTCGTCAAGAGGCGGATAGGAAGTGGCGGACAGATTTTCGCGCACGTGTTCGGGGCGGCTCATGCCGACTAAGGCGATGTCGATGTGGGGTGCGGAGCGAGTGAATTGAATGGCTCGGGCGGCGTCGGTGGTGGGGCCGATGAGGGCTTGGGAGAGTTGTTCGGGGAGTCCGGAGGTGAGGCGCGATTGGAGCAGCGAGGCGCTGGCAATGACGGAGATTCCGAGTTGGTGAGCAAAGGGGGCGGCGCCGTTGGTGAGGGCTTCGAGCATGGCGAGATTGAACGGAAGTTGAATGAAGCGGAAGTGGTGATCGACACCGCCGGCCTGACGGGCGAGCTTTTCGAGTTCGGCGAGCGAGAGCTGGTTGGGTTGACGATAGCCGTCCCAGGTGGCGGTGCCGTAGTAGCGGATGCGGCCTTCGGCGACGAAGCGCTCGCAGGTTTCGAAGGCGGCGAGGATGCGGCGGTGGAAATCGTCGTGGGAGACGAAGCGCAATTGTGTTTCGGGATTGTGGAGGTAGAAGACGTCGATGGTTTCGAGGCCGAGATTGCGGCGGCTGCGTTCGAGTTGGTCTTCGAGGAAGGCAGGGGCGATGGAGTGCATGTTGCCCACGACGTCTTCCCGCGTCAGTACGCCGTTGGGGACTGCATTGGGGACGAGGTAGCCGGCTTTGGTGCAGATGAGGAGTTCGTCGCGCTGCGCCTGGCCCGTGCCGAGCAAAGCTTCGAGGGCTGCCCCGATGGCGAGTTCAGAGTGCTGATTGCGGTAGTTGAGGGAGGTATCGATGCAATTGATGCCACCTTCGACCGCGGCAGCGACGGCGCGGGCATAGGAGGTATCAGTGGCTTCGTCCATCGCGCCGAGGTAGGTGCCGATGCCTATTGTCGAGAGCTGGATGGACTGGATTTTGCGGTAGAACCCGTTCGATTGCGGAAAGCGCGCGGCGAGACGTGCGGTGCCTTGCGGAGTAGCGTAGCCCTGGTGCATTGGTATTGATTGTACCGACTCCAGCCACGGGGTTAGATGAAGAGCTTGAAGTACCAGGCGGAGAGGTGCTCGCCAAAGAGGCCGACGAAGAGGGCGGCCGCGCCCAGGAAGCTGCCGTAGGGGAGTTCGTAGGTCATGTCTTCGCCGGCTTTCCAGATGTAGATGCTGCCGAGGACCGCGCCGATGATGGAGCCGATGAAGATGGTCATGAGGGCGCCGGGGAGTCCGAGGAATGCGCCGACGGTGAGGAGCATTTTGACGTCGCCGAAGCCGAGACCTTCGCGCTTGCGCACCTTTTCGTAGATCTTGCCGGTCAAGTAGAGGAGCCCGGCGCAGACCAGGCCACCGGCGGCGGCTTCGGCGATGGAGGGAATCCAGGGAGGGAGGCCATGGGGCAGGAAGAGAGTCATGAGGCTGGAAGGCGCGGGAGTGAAGGCGGAGATGATGAGACCGGCGACGAAGCCGCCGAGGGTGAACTCATCGGGAAGAATACGATCGTTCCAATCGGTGACAATCAGGTCCACCATGATGAAGCTGAAGAGGCAATACTTGAGACCGAGCATGGTCCAGCCCGCGGTGTAGACGCTCCAGAAAAAGAGGAGGCCAGTAGCGAGTTCCACAAGGGGATATTGCCAATGGATGCTGGTTTTGCAGTTGCGGCATTTGGCGCCAAGAACGAGCCAACTAAACACGGGAATGTTGTCGTACCATGCGACGAGCTTTTCACAATTGGGGCAATGCGAGCGGGGATGGACGACGGACAGATCACGCGGCAGACGGTAGATGCAGACATTGAGGAAGCTGCCGAACAGGAGGCCGAGGAGGCCGGCGAAAAGAGCTTCGATCATGCCAGAGCCTGCTTGTATTCACGCACGGTTCGAAGGGCCATGTCGGCGAGGGTGAAGCCGCCACGGACGGTATCGCGGGCGGATTTGCCGAGGCTCTGGGCGAGCGCGGGGTCAGACATGAGGCGGGTGATAGCACGGGCAATCTCCTGCACATCGTTGTTGACGAGCAAGCCGGTCTTTTCGGGGAGAACGATTTCGGGGAGGCCGCCGACTTTGCTGGCGATGACCGGGACACCTTGCGACATGGCGAGGAGAGCAGCCGAGCCGAGACCTTCCATCTCGCTCAGGTACAGCATCGCGCGGGCGGAGGCGAGGTCCTGCTGGAGGTTGCTCGATTGAAGAAGCGGAACGCCGGCAATGCGGGCGGCTTCGATGCCTAGGGCGGCGCATTTGCGCGGGTCGTCCCAGGCTGGGGTGATGAGCTTGTCGCCCTGCGTGGCATTGCGCGGCTCGACCGGAACACCATCGTAAACGATACCGATGCGCTCTTCGGGAATTCCGTAATCGCGGAGTTGGCTGGCAACATAGGCGGAGATGGCGAGGAAGCGGCGAGGCTTGGAATACTTCCAGCGCGAGAGCCAGCCCGTGCGGAGCGGGAAGGCAACGCGGCGTGACACAACGAAGGGGCTGCGGGCGGCTAAGGCTGCAATAGTGTGCGAGCGGGCATCGTGGGCGTGAGTAATGTCGACCTGTTTGGAGTGTTTCGCGACGGACCAGAGGTGCAGGGGTTCGGCAGTAACGCCGCGTTTGCGCGCTTCGGCGAGCAGTGGCGAACCGGAGGGAGCGAGCAGGAAGGGATCCCAGTTGATGGTTTTCTGTCCCACCATCAGGTAGAGCGATTGCCACTGGCCGCCACGCATTTGCTTGCCGCTGTCGATGTGAAGTACGCGCATAGGTTAACGTCCTGGGCTCATGTTCCGCGCTTTGGCGTACTTGAGGAATGAGTAAAGTGTAGCCATATAAGCGATGGCGAGGCCTTCCACTCCGTCAAGAAATCCGCGCTGGAGAAGGTAGGTACGAAAGAAGGTCCAGACAGGATCGGCGAGCAGATGGCGGAAGGTAACACGTTTGCCACGGGCTACCATCTCCTCGGCAGCGAGCGTCGTATAGCGATCCATGGTTTTCAGATGCTCGGTGAACGATTGACAGGTGTAGTGGAGGAGATTGGAGTCGAGATGGCCGACGGAGCCTCGTACGGTTACACTTTCATGGACGTAGTCACCGATCCACTTGGCTTTGTCGCGGCGATAGAGGCGCACTTTGCGATCAGGGTACCAGCCGGAATGTAAGATCCACTTGCCGAGATACTGGGCCAGACGAGGCATGGTATAGGCATCGAAGCGCGGTCCGTTTTTCTTGAGCAGCCAGATGTCGGCCTCGAGGGATTCGCTGAGGGCTTCGTCAGCGTCGATGGAAAGGATCCAATCATGGCGGGCACATTCGGCGGCGTAATTTTTCTGTCCGGCGTAGCCACGCCAGCCGGTCTCGACGACACGGGCGCCGAGTTTGTTGGCAATCTCAATGGTTCGGTCGATGGAGCCGCTGTCTACGACGACGATTTCATCGCAGCAGCGCAGGCTTTCGATGGCCCGGGCGATGTTTCGCTCCTCGTCGCGCGCGATGATGGTGGCCGAAATCTGCATAGCTACAACGCCGCCGTAGCGATTGGAACAGGCATGAACGAGATAGCGAAGATGGCGACGCTGAGCAGGGCGACGCGCGCTCTTCCCGGCCCGAGGTGTTCCGGATCGTAGATCGGTGGATGCTTGAGGCCAAAGAAAAACAGGATGGCTGCCCAGATGAGCCATGGCCAGTAGAAATATCCGAGCGCCAGCAACACAACCCAGAATACTCGCGTCAGGAGACGAAATCTCGCCCCGGAAAATGCGTAGAGGATGTGGCCGCCGTCGAGTTGGCCGAAGGGCAGCAAGTTGAGGGCGGTGGCAAAGATGCCAACCCATGCGGCACGGGCGACCGGGTGAAGATAGATATCAGAGTGGGGAACACCCGGGAAGATGAGGGATTCGAGACCGCGGATAAGCAGCGGAATGCCGAAAACGAGGTCACCCTGATCGGCGATGCCGGGGATGATCTTGGAGAAGGCGAGTCCGACCCCGAGGGCTGGAACAAGGAACAGAAAGCCGGCGAGGGGGCCCGCGACTCCAACATCGAACAGTTCTTTACGGGTGAAGATGGGTGAGCGAATACGGATGAATGCGCCGAGGGTACCGATGAACGTAGGGGCGGGCAGGAAATAAGGCAGGCTGGCGTCAAGGCGGTAGTGGACGCAGGCGAAGAAATGGCCGAACTCGTGGGCGAGGAGGATAATCAGCAACGGAAGCGAGAAAAGCAAGCCGGCGGACATACGAGTGGGGTTACGCCAGATTTCGACGTAACCATCGAGGTCGCTTTCGAGTTCGAAGGCGGGACGGTTCTGGTCAAAGTTTTCCGCAATGCGGGTGCCAACGAAGGTTGTGCTGAAGATAGTGAAAATGAACAGCAAGACATGCAGCCACAGGCGGCGCCGGGCTGCAACGGGAACCCAAGTCGAGGGCGAGGGGGGCAAAGGGGTTGAAAGCTATTGCAGAGTCTGCAATTCTTTGCCGGGTTTGAAGCGCACGGCCTTGCCGGGGGGGATAGCTACTTCCGCGCCGGTGCGGGGATTCCGACCAATGCCGGTCTTGCGAGGGCGCACGTTAAAGATGCCGAAGCCGCGGAGTTCGATGCGCTCACCATTGCCCAAGGCGCGCTTCATGCACTCGAAGACCGTCTCGACGGCCATTTCCGCTTTCGTTTTGGTGATGCCCGTTTTGTTGACGACTTCGTTGATGATATCGAGCTTAATCAAAGGGAACCTCCTGCTGGAGCGCCGGCGTGCGGACGCGGGAACCCCGGGATAGGGCAGCCACGCCGCTAAGAAACACATCCGGCGGCAAACCTCATGATAGGATTGAGGTTACAGCCTTGTCAAGCATGGCCCAATCAGCAATTACCGAAGCACAGTTCCGGCACGCCTGCGGGCAGTTTGCCACGGGTGTCGCGGTGGCGACAGCAAGCGACGAAAGCGGCGCACCACACGGGTTGACGATCAACTCATTTACATCAGTATCGATGTCGCCGCCCTTGGTGTTGATTTGCATCGACTATCGGGCACAGGTTTTGCAGGTGTTTCTGCGTTCGCAGCACTATGGCGTGAACATGTTGCGCGAAAACCAGCAGGAGATATCGAACCGATTTGCGTATCGAGTAGAAGATCGTTTTTCGGGAGTGGGCTGGAAGCGCGGACAGACAGGTGTGCCGTTGATTGAAGGATCATTGGCGTCGCTGGAATGCGCCACGCGCCAGATTATCGAGGGTGGGGATCACACGATTTTATTGGCGGAAGTGGTTGCGGTGCACACAAACAGTGGGGATCCTTTGCTGTATTTCAATAGCCGGTATCACCGGATAGGGTAAGGACGCTCGGGACCGGGGAGCAAAGGTGCTCAAACCGCGCGGTCCCGTGCGCCTCACTGGGCCTGGGTCCTCACCCGCCAAGTGGGGACTTTACACCAGGCCGATGCGGCGGGAGCCCTCGCATTCTCCTGCCGCAAGCTGGAACTTTTCGAACAGAAACTCTGGGAGTGGCGGGGCCGTAGAAAGGAGAAAGGTGGGATGATACCGGCCTCGCCGCTCCTCACGCAGGGATGGGGTTGCGCGAACCGGCGCCCTGCGTCCGTGAACCGCGGGGATTGGGCTGCCGCGGGCACGAAGCTTGTATGAACTTTTCAGGAATGCACTCGAAAAAAGACGGCGCGGAATCCCACTGATTGAGAGGAAATCCACCATGCACACTTCTGATTCCGCGCCGTGCGGAAGGAAATCCGGCGAGTCCCGAAGTCACCGGTTCCCTTTGCGATTGCCGGGTATCCCCGGTCATTCGCAAAGACTGTAAGAGAGCATTTCCAGGCGAAACGGGACCGGGGAGCAGGTTGCTCAGACCACGCGGTCCCGTGCCTTGGATGCCTGGACCTCACCCGCCAAGTGAGGGAGCCAGGCACATGCCGCCGAACCCCGCAAATCCGGCGGCAAGCTTGGATAAGGGCATTGCGGCTACTGACCCGCTATTTGCCGGATGGCAGCCGCTTTTTCCTTCACGCCAAGAGGCGTCGCAAGCAAGCCGGTGACCGCGCTGACCAGTTCGTCATCACTCCATTTCCGCGTGACGATCTTGGGGGTCCAGTCGATCGGTACTTCCTTCACGAACTCTTCCCAGTAGAAGGCTTCCACCTGCCCGCTCTGTGGATGGAATCGCAGCGCCATGTTGGAGGGGAATGAAGTTTTGACGTAGGAATCACCGGTGGTTGCGCCGAGTGGGTAATCCTCGGAGGCACCGGAGCTGAAATTGAGGCGGCCGGCATCGAAGCGGCCGATCTGCTTCATGACGAGGCGCGGAATGAAGGGGAATAGCTGGGCGTAGGTGCGGTAAAAATTCGCCGTACCCGGCGAATAGATTTCGAAGGTAGGATCACTGAAATTGAGCGGCATTTTGACAATGCTGCCATCGGGATTGCGGTCGAGCACCACGTACTCAAAGGTCTCTTTGGAGGGGTTCCAGATGGTACTATTGTCGCGCCAGTATTTGGCGCCGGTGCCTTCTGTGGGAGGCATGACGCCAACGGCCTGAATCCAATGCTGATCGGAGGCAAATGCACCGATTTGGTGAGGGATGATATTGCACTGTTGCAGAGCGGCAAGTGCTTCCCGGCTGACTGCGCCGGCGCGCGTGTCGGGAATGGCGAAAAACTTCATTTTGTTTGGGATACCTTTCCGCGAGGACCGCTGCACCAGGCAGCAAGTCTCACTCACAGTTCCACGATACAGGGGAGGGGCGCAAAAATCGGGGACAGGAAAAGGTAGTTTTTCGCAAATACAAGAAAATACTAGAAATAAAATTTTTCGATAAAATGTAATGGGCCCTGCAAAGGTCGCCCAATGAACAAAAGCGCCGCCAGCCTGAAGGCCGACGGCGCGATGAAAGGACAATGGATGGAAGAGATTAGCTGCAGCCGCTGGTGCCGCCGCAGTTCTCGCATTTGTAGCAGGAACCATTGCGGGTCATCAGACCGCCGCATTCCGAACAAAGAGGCGCGTCTTCCACTACCGGGCCGAAAGGCAGGGATTGCTGGGGCTCGGTTTCGGTGGGACGAAGGCGTGGCGTTTCCCCGGCTTCGTTGACGGCTTCCTCGGGTCCGATATACTTGGCAGCCATCCAACGGAAGATGTAATCCATGATGGACTTGGCGTAAGGGACCTGCGGATTGCCCGTCCAGCCGCTGGGCTCAAAGCGCACATGGCTGAACTTATCGACGAAGAACTTCAGCGGAACACCATACTGCAACCCGTAGCTCACCGCAGTGGCAAAGCTATCCATGAGGCCACTGATAGTGGAACCTTCCTTCGCCATGGTGATGAAGATTTCTCCGGGGGTTCCGTCTTCGAAGACACCAACGGTGATATAACCCTCATGCCCGCCAATGGAGAATTTGTGCGTGATGGATTGGCGCTCGTCGGGCAGTTTACGGCGGATCGGCCGGTAGACGATGCGCTCGGTGATCTGCGGTTCGACCTTGGCGACAGCCGTGGTGGCGGATTTGGCGCCCTTGCCGGTTCCAGAGCTAAGCGGTTGCACACGCTTGGAGTTGTCGCGATAGATCGCCACAGCCTTCAAGCCAAGCCGCCAGCTTTCGATGTAGGCATCCATGATGTCTTCCACCGTGCACTCTTCGGGCATGTTGATGGTCTTGGAGATAGCGCCGGAGATGAACGGTTGCACGGCAGACATCATCTTGACGTGCCCCATGTGGTGGATAAAGCGAGTGCCGTTTTGAGGGCGGAAGCTGCAATCGAAGACAGGCAGGTGCTCCGCCTTCAGATCAGGAGCACCTTCAATGGTGCCAGTGGAATCAATGTGACTGACGATACGCTCGACCTGTTCGGGGCGATAGCCCAGCTTGATGAGCGCCTGCGGTACGGTGTTATTGACGATTTTGATCACACCACCGCCGACCAGCTTCTTATACTTCACCAAGGCGAGATCGGGTTCGATGCCAGTGGTGTCGCAATCCATCATAAAGCCGATGGTACCGGTGGGTGCGATCACGGTGGTCTGGCTATTACGGAAGCCGGATTCTTTCCCCTTCTCGTAGGCCTGCTGCCAGCAGAGCTTGGCGTGCTCGAACATGGCGGCTGGGACACGGCGGTTATCGATGCGGCTCACCGACTCGCGGTGCATGCGAACGACTTCGAGGAAGCTTTCTTCGTTGACGCCATAGCCGGGGCAGGGGCCGGTAGCTTCAGCGATACGGGCACTGGTGAGGTATGCTTGGCCGCACATCACGGCTGTGATAGCGCCGGCCCAGTCGCGGCCCTGATCGCTGTCATACGGGATGCCCATGCTCATGAGCAGCGCACCGAGATTCGCGAAGCCGAGGCCAAGAGGCCGGAAGTCGTGCGAATTCCTAGCGATGTTCTCCGTGGGGTAGCTGGCGCTGTCCACCAGGATCTCCTGGGCAAGGATGGTGGTATCGACCGCGTGGCGGAACGCCTCGACGTCGAAATCGCCACCGGGAGCAACGAAGCGCATGAGGTTCAGCGATGCTAGGTTGCAGGCTGAATCATCGAGGAACATGTACTCTGAGCAGGGATTGGAGGCGTTGATGCGAGCCGTGGCCTTGGACGTGTGCCAACGGTTGATGGTGGTGTCGTATTGCAGGCCGGGGTCGCCGCACTGATGAGTGGCTTCGGCGATCTGACGCATCAACTCACGGGCACGGAAGCGCTTTCGCGGCTGACCGTCTATTCGGGACTTGGTCCACCAATCGCGGTCTTCCACGACGGCGTGCATGAAGTCGTCGGTGACGCGGACGCTGTTGTTGGCGTTCTGGAAGAAAATGGAGCTGTATGCCTCCCCATCGAGTGAGCTGTCATAGCCCGCATCAATGAGCGTGTGCGCTTTTTTCTCTTCTTTCGCCTTGCACCAGATGAACTTCTCGACGTCGGGGTGATCGACGTTGAGGATCACCATCTTGGCGGCGCGGCGCGTCTTGCCGCCGCTCTTGATGACGCCGGCAAAGGCATCGAAGCCCTTCATGAAGCTGAGCGGGCCGGAAGCTCTGCCGCCACCGGAAAGAATGGCGTCTTCCTCACGCAGATGGGAGAGATTGGTCCCCGTACCGGAGCCCCACTTAAAGAGCATGCCTTCGGTCTTAGCCAAATCGAGAATGGATTCAAGGGAGTCGCTAACGGAGTTGATGAAACAAGCCGAGCATTGGGGGCGAGTTTCCTCCTTCGACATCTTCTTGATGGAGTCGGAGGGTTCGTCGAAATACCAACCGTAGCCGCGCTGTTCTTTCACGCCGACGTTGAACCAGACAGGCGAGTTAAAGCACGCCTTCTGGGTGAGCATGAGGTGGGTGAGTTCGTCGCGAAAATTCTCGGAATCCTGTTGTGTTTTGAAGTAGCGTCCGGCAAGCCCCCAGCCGGCGATCGTGTCTACCACACGGTGAACCAGTTGGCGCACACTGCGCTCACGCTCCGGCGAGCCCATGCGTCCATGGAAGTATTTGCTGGCAACGATATTGGTGGCGGTTTGCGACCAGTCGGCAGGCACTTCTACATCGCGCTGCTCGAAGATCACTGAGCCTTTGTCATTCCCAATGGTGGCGTTACGTAGCTCCCATTGCACTTCTTCGTAAGGGGTCTTACCGGGTTCCATCCGGGCCGTGAAGTACCGGGGAAAAGCAACTCCAGTACGCTGGCTGACAGGGAGCGAGCGCCTCAACTCTCGCATCCGAACACTAATATCGACACTAAGCTGACCCATCTTGGCAATCCTTTGTTTGGCTAAGTTGTTGTGAAATAACGATGGCGAATTGAGCCTTGGGGTCAAACACAACCGTTTGACGTGCTCGACTATGATCCCCCAATATATTGGGGCGCGTCAAGGAATTTATCTATATACGGTGCATAAGGTTACGAAGATGTGAATTTCGGTGTTTGCCCTTATACACCTGTTTTTGGGCTAGGGGGATAGCCGCAATGCGTTGATTCCACTACGGATTCAGAAAGCGTGCCAGCCAGGCGTGCAGTTCCCCGTAAAAGAAGCGGCTGTCTTCGGGTTTGAGGATCCAATGATTCGCGTTGGGAAAGACGATCAACTTCGAGGGGATCTGCAAGCGCTGCAGAACACTCCAGTTTTCAAGGGTTTGGTTCAGCGGAACGCGGAAATCGTTCTCACCCACAGTAAGGAGAATGGGGGTGCGAAAATTTTTCGCCAAACGGATTGGGTTGTGTTCGCGCCAGACGGGAGCCTGTTCCCAGACAGGCCCTCCGGCCATCACTTCTCGATGATAGATGGAGTCGGAGGTGCCCCATTGGGACTCCATGTTGATGAGACCGGCGTGGCTGACCAGACACTTGTAGCGGGTGGTTGTGGCTTGAAGCCAGTTGGCGAGGTGCCCCCCATAGCTGGCGCCTCCAGCACATTGGCGGGAAGCATCAATGAAGGCAAAGCGCTTGATGGCTTCGTCAGCAGCTTCGTTCAATTCGGCACCGGGGCCGCGGAGGGGGTCACCGTGCATGGCTTGGGCGAATTTCTCGCCGAAGCCTGTGGAGCCGGTGTAGTTGGTCAGAAGGACGATATAGCCAGGCGCGGCGAGGAGATGGTAGTTCCACCGGAGCGTGATTTCGTCGCGCCACATCGTGTGCGGACCGCCGTGAATGACCACGAACAGAGGGTACTTTTTGGCGGCATCGAAGGCGGGGGGCAGGACAATCATGTTGTGGATACGGCGTCCGTTCTTAGCAGTGAAGGAGAAATGCTGGACCGGCTGCCAGTCGATAGCCTCGGCTTTGGCTGTATTGACACTGGTGAGGAGACGTTGGGAGTTGGTGGCCGGGTCAATGCGGACCACCTCGGCAGGTTTGACTGCACTGGACCACGTGGCGATGAGGAATGGTTGCGCGGAGGACTGGAGGCTAGCGTACACCCCGGTTGCGGCGGCCGAGAGAGCTTTTGGCTGGCCGCCTTGGGCGGGAATAGAGAAGATTTTTTCAAGCCCTTGGTGTTCCGCTGAGATGTAGATGGTTTTGCTATCGGGCGAGAGGGCGAAGCTGTTGACGCTGGAGTCGAGCGATTCGCTAACAGCCTGCGGTGCACCGGACGGCGGCCAGGTGAGACGGACGAGCCGATTATTGTTGTAGATTTTGCCGTTGTGGAGTTCAAGGACGGCGTAGAGGGACTTACCATCGGGAGCAAAGGCAGCCGATTCGATGGAGTCTTTGCCTTGTGTGATGGCTTTGGGTTCGCCGCCGGTGATGGATGTCTGGTAGAGATGGGTGACAACCTCCGCATAGGCGGCGACGGTGCGATTGACGGTGGCTGTAAAAATGACGGATTGGGAATCGGGACTCCATACGGGTTGGAGCGTGTCGCCACCGGAGGTGGAAGCTCCACCAAAGCCTTGCTCTGCAGTAAGACTCGTGCCAGCTAGGAGATCGCGGGCCGACCCATTGTCCAGCGGTTGGATGAAGACGTGCGTTTGGAGATCGTCGATCCAGCGATCCCAGTTGCGGATAGGGAAAGTTTCATAAACGCGAGCTGCGTATTTGCGGGCCTTGCGTTCAGCGGCGATTTTTTTGTTGGCGGCATCGTCTGTTGCGCCCGGGTAGACGCGGCTGACGAAGAGGAGGTGTTTACCGTCGGGGCTGACTTTCGGATCGGAGGCACCGGTCGATAACGAAGTGAGGCGCTGCGCCTCGCCGCCGGCGAGATCCAGGAGATAAATCTGTGAAGCGTCGTCCCCGTCGCGTTTGGCGGAGAAGAGGATGCGGCGGCTGTCGGGCGTCCAGCATGCTCCAGATTCTGAGCCTTTAGTGGTGGTGAGTTTACGCGGCTGAGCGCTGCCGTCTGTGGGAACGAGCCAGAGGTCCGTGGATTGATCGGCATCGTTGTAAGAAGGCTCGGTAAGGGTGAAGACTACCCATCTGCCGTCCGGAGAAACGACGGGAGCACTGACGCGTTTCATCATCCAAAGGGATTCGTGGGTGATTGGGGACTTGGCGCTGAGAGAGAGCGCATAGAGGGCGAACGCAAGTGCGAGCCGCATTTTTCTGAGTATAGCGAGGTGGAGCGTGCCCTCTTGCGGGCTCCGATTCGAGCCCGGGCGAGTTGAACCCGCGTTAGCGGCGGACCCACTCTTCGAAGCGAATCGTGCCGGTTCTCGATTCGTGCAGAGGGACGAGGGAGCGCTCTTCCAACAGTGCACCGAAGTATCTGGCTGCGTTGTCGGCAATGACTTGGCGCGCGTCCTGTTTCGTCTTGAGCCAGCGTGCTGCAAATTCCGCGAGGGGCGCGGAGTCGGGACCGGCCAGATCCACGGTCGCGTTGGAAGCAGGACCGACGGCGATGCGCGCGAGTTCGGCGGCGACATCGTCAGCAGCTACCGGCTGGAAGCTGGCGGTCGTAAGGCGAAGGAGGCCTCCATCGGCACCAGATTCGGCGATGGCTCCGATGAACTCGAAAAATTGTGTTGCGCGGAGGATGGTATACGGGATTCCCGATTCCTTGACCACGTTCTCCTGCACAAGCTTGGCGCGCATGTAGCCGCTGTCATGGATGCGGTCTGCTCCGACGACGGAGAGGATGACGTAGTGGGCCACGCGGGAATCGGTGGCGGCACGAATCAGGTTCGTAGTGGAAGTCTGGAAAAACTGCATGACAGCGTTGTCTTCAAACGAAGGGGAGTTGGAAACATCGACGATGACTTGGGCTCCTTCGACAGCTTTGGCAAGTCCGTCGCCGGTCAACGCGTTGACGCCGGTAGAGGGGGACGCGGGAACGATGTCATGGCCGGCATCGCGCAAGCGCTGCCCGAGTTTCTTTCCGATAAGGCCGCTGCCTCCGATGATCACGATTCTCATGATGTCTCCTTGACTCGCTGTTTATTTATCGCCGTGGCGTACTGTCAATGACCGTGCAGGCTTCCGATTTGTGACAAGAATTGCGGGAGAGTCGCGAGGACGCGGGAGCTACGGCCTGCCCGGGACAGGGGAACTGGCACGGTAATATAGCTTCAGACCCCACTCCGCATGACTCCAGAGCGCTGGGCCAAGATCACCGAGACTTTCGACGCGGCGCTTGCTTTGCCGTTGCCACAGCGTGGCGAGTACCTGGCAGCGGTGTGCGCGGGAGATGACGACTTACGATCGCAGGTGGATTCGCTGCTCGCTTCGCACGAGGTAGCCGAGGCCACCGGAAGCGGGCGGTGGAGTGTTGGGCCGCTGCTGGCTTTGCAGCACGAAGCGGCGGATTGCATCGGACCCTATGAAGTACTGGGGAAGATCGGCACAGGCGGAATGGCGGAGGTGTATCGCGTTCGCGATGGGCGGTTGGGACGCGAAGTGGCATTGAAGATGCTACTGCCGGAGTTGGCGGGCGATCAGGAGTATGTGGAACGGTTCCGGCGGGAGGCGCGGGCGGCTTCGGTGCTGGAACATCCGAACATTTGCCGGCTGTACGATATCGGCGAATGGAATGGGCGTCCGTATCTGACCATGGAATTGCTGGAAGGCCAGACACTACGGCAGCGCATGAACGCGGGACAACTGGAAGTGGAGGAGATCCTGCGAATTGGAGCGGACGTTGCGGATGCGTTGGCCACGGCGCACGCGCGGACGTTCGTGCACCGGGATATCAAGCCGTCGAATATCTTTCTCACCGTCGCCGGTGAGGTGAAGATCCTCGATTTCGGGCTGGCGAAACGGATGCGATCGAAAGCGGGGAATCATCCCGATGAGATCACATTGACGAACCCGCACACGACGCCCGGTACACCCTACTACATGGCTCCGGAACAGATTCTGGGTGAAACTTCGGACGCACGGACGGACACGTTCGCAACCGGCGTCGTTTTGTACGAAATGGCTGCGGGGAGGCCGCCTTTCACTGGGGAGAATCCGCAGGCGGTGTTCCGGCAGGTGCTGAGCGCAGCGCCACAGCCGCCAATTCGCTGGCGAGACGGTATTCCACAGGAACTGGACCGCATCATTCTGCGGGCGCTGGAGAAGAACCGCGAATACCGTTACCAATCGGCATTGGATCTGCGGGCGGAGTTAAAGCGGTTGACGAAGGAACTGGAGGGTCCCAGTTCGGCTGACTCCGTTGTGATTCCGAATCGTACGGGGCAGACACGACGGTGGTGGATGATGGGGAGCGCGATTGCACTGGGATCGGCGGCGACGACGGCTCTGGTGATGCCGACGATGCGGCGGAAGGTAACTCCACCGCGCATTCTGCCGATCGACAGTTCTCCGGGATTCAAGGAAGGACCTGTGTTTTCGCCGACGGGGGACCGGATCGCGTACTGCTTCGTGCCCGAGGGGTCGTTACGTGGCGCGATTCTGGTGCGGCAAGTGGGTTTGGGAACCAGCGTGCGGATCAGCAGCGTGGGAGCGTCGGACAGTTGGCCGGTGTGGTCTCCCGATGGGAGCTATATCGCGTTCCGGCGGGATGGGCGGGACGCAGGTTACTATGTCATGCCCTCACTCGGTGGAGGCGAAACGAAAATCGCCGACGCGGGCCCGAGGCCGACGCTGATGGGAGGGAATAACCTGACATGGTCGCCGGATGGCACGTGGCTGGCATTCGCGGAGGGAGCAAACAGTTCGCGGCCAGGCGGTCTATTCGCGATTGCGCATCCGTCGCGGGAGCGGAGGAAACTGGCGGATGGAGCGCCATTCCTGGGTTTGCCTGCAATTTCGCCGGATGGGAAGCGCATCGCGTATCTGCGAGGAACAAGCTATCAGTCGCACGATCTATATGTGCAGGCGGTGGAGGGCGGGGCGCCTTACCGCGTGACGATGGATCACCGGTGGATCGCGGGGTTAACCTGGACACCGGACAGCCGAAGCATTATCTACTCCTCCGACCGCGGTGGGTTGTTTCTGTTGTGGAAAATTTCCGTGGCGGGCGGCGAGCCTGAGTTAGTACCGGCTTCGGGTCCGGATGTATTCTCGCCGTCGCTGTCGCGGGATGGGCGGCGACTGGCGTTTGTGCGGCGCACCATCACGGTAAATCTGTGGCGAATGCCGCTGCGGCCGATTGGTGCACCGGAGAAGCTGACGGGGTCGGTTCGAATGTCGGCAGATCCCGATCTTTCGCCGAATGGGAAGAAACTGGCGATGGCGTCAGACCGGTCGGGCAGTTGGGAGATCTGGGTTGCGGATGCGGACGGATCGAAGCCGGGCAGAATCACGGCGCTCAATGCGGGTCAGACGCGGTCGCCACGGTGGTCTCCGGACGGGCGGTGGATCGCGTTCGAAGCGCGGCCCAATGGTCACGGCGACATTTACATCACGGGGGCGGAAGGGATCTCACCGCGTCCAGTGACTTCGGGTGAGTGGGAGGATTCACTTCCTACCTGGTCACGCGATGGTCGCAGTCTGTATTTCATCTCGGACCGTAGCGGTAGCAGGCAATTGTGGCGAGTGCCTGCGGTTGGCGGGAATCCGCAGCAAATCACACGGCATGGCGCCGATTTTGGGATGGAAGGGCCGAACGGCGGAGGAGTGTACTACGCACGCGATGGATCGCTGTTCCGGCTGAGTCTGAGCGACCAGACGGAGACCACTGTGACGCGGAATCTGAATCGGGCTGATTTTGACATTGCGGGAACGGAGCTGTACTTTGCCACTCGTTCGGAGACGGAATTCGTAACGATTGAGAAGATCGACTTGGGAACAAATGTACAGTCGATTGTGGCGGAGAATATCGGCCCGCGGCCGGGTGGGATCGGAGCGATTGCGGTATCGCACGATGGGCAGTATTTGCTGTTCGAGCGAGTGGATCAGAATGACAGCGAGATCATGATGATCGAAGCGGAACGATTCTAGAAATTGAAGCGCGTGCCGATCTCGATACGGCGCGGCGGCATGGCGGACGTCGGCATGCCAAAGAGTGGCGAGGTGGCCACACCGACGAAGCCGGTGGCGTTGGTATGGTTCAAAACGTTCGCCGCTTGAATGTACAGCTGCATTTTGAGCAACGCATTGGCCTTATTCTGCCCCCCGAAGGAGGGCAAATCGGGCATGCCGCCGGAGCCATCCACTCGCATTCGGACCATCACGCCGCCGGGGCCTGAGGAGCTTTTCCGTTCGCCAAAGCCACGGGACCAGGAAAGGCGAGTACCCAGTTGCAGCATGCCGGCGCCGCGTGCGGCATTGCGAGTGACTCCATCGGGGCGATCGTTGAAGAACGTGTCGAGGTTGCGGTCAAAGCCGGTGGTGATGTTGTAGGGAGCGGCGGAAGTGATGGTGAAGAAAGAGCCCAATTGGAAGCCGTGCCAGAGGGTACCTTGGACCATGGAACTGAGGCGGTGGCGAATGTCCATGTTGGACGGCCCAAAGTCGTCCCGGGCACGTAGCGAATTGGCGGGCGGTGTGAGGGGACTCGTGACCTCATCACGGGCGCGGGCAAGGAAGTAGTGCATGCTCCAGAAGAGGCGCGAGCGCCAGCCCTTGGCATCGGGCGACGGCAGCGAGGACATTCCAACCAACAGAGCGTGGCTGCGGGAGCGGGCGGCCGAATCCAGTTCGATGAGATAGCCCAGCCCGGAGTTGGGAGGATTGACGTTCAAGCCGCGGAACTGATTTAGGCCGCGCTCATGGCGGTAATCGAGCATGAGGTTGATGCGGCCGGGCAACGGTTGCTGCATACCGAAGGAGGTTCGCAAAACATAGGGCATGGACAATGTTTCAGCGCTACGGAGATAGCCAGGCAAGCGCGCGCCGAGCGGCGAGGTGATCAGATCGACCTGGGCAGCGCCGTTGAGGCGGAGGAGTTGCTCATAGAGGGAAGCATCGTACCACTGGTAGAAGATGCCGGCTCCTCCACGGAGAGTTGTCTTCACACGGCGGAATGGGGCCCAGGCAAAACCGGCGCGCGGCGCGGCATTCCACTTGTTGCCGATCTGAGTCATGCCTTCGATGCGCGTACCGAGAGCCAGGCTGAGGTTTTGCCGGAGACGAATGTCGTCGTGGACATATACGCCGAGGCGGAATTGGCTGTAGTCGATGTTGACGTCCGAGGAGCGGCGGGTCATAAGGGCGGGCTGATTCGAGACGTAGGCGGCTAGGTTGGGATAGGTTGTGACACCGAATCCATTACTGAAGTCACGACCGGTGTACTGGAGGGCATCGAACTGGAAGCCGGTGCGAAGGCCGTGCTTTTTTCGATTGAAGGAGAAGTGATCGACCACTTCGAGCGTGCGGCCGGTACGTGAGGCATCCTGATTTGCGCCGCCGCGGCCGAATGCGCCGAGGACGAGGATAGCAGGTGCGTTTGTGAGAGAGTCGCTGCCATTGGCGACCCAACTGTGCTGCATGCGGAATTCATTGAGGGCACGTTCACTGACGCTGCTCTGAAGGGAGAGACGGGCGAGGTGAGAGCTGTTGTAGTTGGAACTCATGCGCTCCGGCAGGTCGAATGCGCCGATCTGGCTGCGCTCCTGTTTTTCGTATTGATACTCACCGCGCAGAAGATGCTTCCGTTTGGCGGCGTGATTGAATCGTGCACCGCCGGTAGTGAAGAGTTGTGGGAGGCGGGTGAGGGTGGCGAAGGGACCATCAGGAAGCACGCCGACGCTGGTGCGCGAGTCGTAGCCATCGTTGCGGGAGAAATGGAAGCTGACGCTAGTGCGATTGCGGATGAGTGGACCGAGCAGGGAGAAGTCGAAGCGGCGATTCTGCTGCGGTTCGCGGCGCGGGGCGAAGGCATTGCGGGCGTTGAAGGAATCGTCACCGATGGCGAAGGCGGCGCTGCCGTGCCATTCGCCGAGTCCGGGCTTGGTGGTGACATCCACCAGCATAAAGCCGTCGTCATGCTCTTCGGCGGAATAGGGTGTGAGGCGGAATTTGATGGACTGGATCTGGTCTTTGGGAGGGAGGCGGCCGCCGCGGAAACCATCGATGCGAAAAACAGCACCGGGTCCGGCGAGGCTTTTCAGCACTTCTTCGAATTGATCGGGATCATCGGGGAGGAGGGCGATTTCCTTTTCGGTGAGGGTGGTGACGCCGAAGGAGAGCGGATCGAGGCGATCAGTTTCGACATCCACTTTGTCCACGCGTTTGGCCAGAGGCAGAGTGCGTTCGAGGGTGATGCGGCCGGTCTTCAGCGTGAGCATAGTGGAATAAGGCGTGAAGCCGGGGGCCTCGATGGTAACTTCGATACGGCCGGCAGGAAGGTTATCGAAGTTCGCTTCACCTTGCGCGGTGGTGGCCGCCTGCATTTCGCCGGCACGCACGGTGGCATTCTCGATGAACGCGCCGGAGGGATCGCGTACGACCACACGTAGCGCTTCCGCCTGCAACACACAGGCGGTGAAGAGCAGGAAAATGAGGGTGTTCATTTGCGGAAGCGATCGGCCTTAAACTTCGGGTTGATCTTCGCGTTCTTCAGTTCGAACTCTTCGGCCAGCGCGCCTTCGGTGGTGAGAGTCATCACTTTGGGCAGACGCAAGGAGCCGAATTCGGTGTGTTCCGCGAGACGCATTTCGAACTCGACTTCTTTGGGTTTGGGCATTTCGGGCAGCGGCGCATTCTCGAGCTTTTTCGCGTCGGGCGGCTGGTGACCCTCCATGCGCACGGTACGCATCATCGGTTTGGGCATTTGCAGGCCGCGCCAGGAGGCCATCAACGGGAGGTTGCTTTGTTGATCAATGAAGATGCGCATCTGGAAGCCATCGGAACCGGCGATATCGAGGATCCAGGCTTTGCCGTCTTTCGCTTCGGCTTCTCCTAACACGTCGAACTTTACATCGGTGCCCGCAGGTGCGGTGAGGGTGAAGAGCAGCAGATGGCGAAGGTAGGTGTGTCGAAGCTGACGGGTGCGGGCACGGTCAGCGGCGGGCCCATCCTGTGGCCCGCCTCCCGGAGGGGGAGCGGTGCGGATTATGATGTTGGCGCCGGAGGGCACATTACGTGTATCGCGCCAGGAGGTTTCACCATCAAGACCTTCCACGATGGTGGGGCCCTCCATGCCGTTGGGGAGTTCGAGTGTTTCAGCCTTGAAGAACTTGTCAGGGAGTTGAAAATCGAGAACCACCTCGCGGGACATGGTGCGGGAGCCATCGGGAGAATCCATATTCATCCGGCGGGTTCCGGTGACGGATAGGGTCTGGAGGGAGTCGACTTTGCCGATGGCCTTGCGGGCCTTGGCGAGGATCTCCTGAGCGGTGGGCGCGGCAGGAAGCAGGGTGGCGGGCAGCAGGGCCAGAGCGAGAAGCGGTCTATTCATTCTTGTGCCTTTCGAAGGGTATTGCCACGGGAACGGGAGAAAGTTCCCGAACTTATGCGGTAAGCTGTCGAACGATGCAACGTACAGCCGCTGATTGGTTTGTAGAAGGGTTGAAGCAACGCGGAGTAGAGTGGATTGCCACACTTTGCGGCCACGGCCTGGATCCCCTGTTTGACGCCGCACGGAGAGCCGGCGTGCGGTTAGTGGATGTGAGGAATGAGCAGACGGCCGGATACATTGCTGAGGCAGCTGGGAGGCTGAGTAAGCGGCCCGGGGTGTGCGCAAGTTCGAGCGGGGTAGCCGTTCCGAATGCATTAACCGGAGTGATGAACGCCTGGTTCGACCAAGCGCCGATGCTGTACGTAAGCGGATCGGCCAATCTCACGCACCTTGGGGCGGGCTGTTTCCAGGATTGCGACCAAGTCGCCATTGCGGCGCCTGTAACGAAGTATTCGCGGCTGATCGCGTCGCCGCAACGGGTGGAGCAGATGTTGGATGAAGCCTGGAGTGCGGCGTTGGCAGCGCCGCAGGGTCCGGTGCACTTGATGTTTCCCATGGACGTACAGCGGACTTCCGTGGAGGAGGGCGAATTGTTCCCGGCGGGACCGGCACGGCAACTCGGTGGCGTAGACGCATCGCAGGTTGGGGAAGTTCTGGCGGCGCTGGCGGGAGCAAAGCGTCCGTTACTCATTGCCGGGAGCGGGGTTTATTATGCGGGCGAAGGGGCGGCGTTGCTGCGATTCGCGTCGCGGAATGCCATCCCCGTGCAGACGCCGATTTGGGATCGCGGGGTTTGTGATTCAGCGAATGATGCGTTTCTAGGGGTGATTGGCTCGTTGACCTGCGATCCGGGGCTGTTGGCGATGTCGGATTGTATCGTGCTGGCCGGAGCAGCGGTAGATTACCGGCTGCAGCACCTGCAAGGATGCGGCAAAGTGGTGCGGCTCGATCGCGGGTGGGAGTTGCTGGCGGATGCGGAATTGCCACCGTTCACGGAATGGCTGGCCCAGGCAAGGAGGATCAGGACGGAGTTCAGCGCAAAGGTGCGAGGTACCGGTGAGGGGCAGCGGATGGCTGGGCGCACGCATGCGCTCGACATCATCGATGCACTGGAGCGGGCACTGCCGGACGATGCGACGCTGATCATTGATGGAGGGAGTATCGGGCAGTGGGCACATCATCTGCTGACCGAGCGGCGATATCCGGGTTATTGGTTGACGTGCGGCCGCAGCGGAGTAGTGGGCTATGGGTTGGGTGCGGCAATGGCGGCGCGGTTGTCGCGCCCAGACAAAGCCGTAGTGTTGCTATCAGGCGATGGGGCGTTTACCTTCACGGTGGCGGAACTGGAATGCGCAGCGAGGCAGGGATTGCCATTCGTCATCCTGTTGGCAGACGATCAAAAATGGGGGATCACACATTCGGGGCATTTACGACAATTTGGGAGCGCGATGGCGAGCGAATTGGGGCCAATTGCGTTTGACGCATTGGCGCGATCACTGGGTGCGCAAGGAGTGCGGATCGAGGATAGATCGGAGATCGGTGAAGTACTGCAAAAGGCAGTAAAATCAAGGGTTCTGACACTAGTGCATCTCCCTATATCGGGCGGCAATCCGGGGCTATAGCAGCTCAGTAAAAAAAGCCCACAAAGAGCATTGACAGGAAAAAAAATCAGGCGCATTATGAAGCTGGAAGGTGGAAGAAAGGAACCTTCCGGCACTGAAAGAAACAAGGAGGTGCCAAGTAGAACCGGGCAACTTTGGAGGGGCGGCGTAAGTTAGATCCATCCCGCAGTTCGTGATTGTGAATCGACCGGAATGCGCCAGTGAATGCGCTTTGCCGTAGGGCAAGTTGATGGCGGTAACACATTGCACGAGGGATCAGGACCGTAACTTCGCCGCCTCTCTTCGTGTTTGTACTCCCTTCCTTTTTATGCTCTTCTGTCCATGAGGAGATTTCTCAACCCATGCTTTTGCCGATGCTACTGTTGGCCGCGCTGCCTGTCGTGGCGGACGATTCCCTTTCCGCGTTCGGGATGAAGTGGAGAGCGCCGACTGGTTCCGATTGGAAGTTTCAGGATGGAGTTTTGCAACTGCTGGTGCCACGGCCGTCGACACAGCCACGTCGGCCGGCACAGTATGTCCTGGCCGAGACGCCCGATTACACGAAGGTGACCATTGAGGCGGAGATGCAGGCGGAGCCGGAACATGTGAGGAAGCGGCACAACTCACTGATCCTGGTGTATGCATGGCGCGACAAGGATCACTTCAACTACGCACATCTTTCGGTGGATTCGGCGAAGCAGGCAGTGGTGCACAATGGCATCTTCCATGTCTACGGTGGGGACCGGGTAAGGATCAGTTCGGAAGTAGGTCCCGCTACATTGCAGGATGGAAAATGGCACAAGGTGAAACTGGTCTACGACGGCACCACCGGGCGCGTGGATGTGTGGGTGGATGGGGTCACGTCACCCGCGATGCGGGCAGTCGACATGAGCCTGGGCGCAGGTAAGGTGGGGATTGGGAGTTTCTTCGATATGGGAAGCTTCCGCAATGTTCGCATTCAGGGGGAATAGGCAGCCATGACACGCCGCGAAATGATCGCCGTGGGAACGCTGGGCACCGTAGCGCCGGGTTTCGCACAATCGAATCGCGCCAAGTTCCGGTTGCGGTACGGGCCGCATCCGGGGATGTTCCGGCATTCGGCAGGCGAAGACATCATCGACCAGATCCGCTTTGCCGCGGACCAGGGTTTCACGGGTTGGGAAGACAACGGAGCGATGCGGCGCGAGCCGGAGATGCAGGAGAAGATCGCGAAAGCACTCAATGATCGCGGCATGAAGATGGGCGTGTTCGTCTCCTACAACGATTTCAAGACATCGGATTTCGTGACGAAGACGACGCGTGATTTTCAGGACAAGCTACGGGCGGAGATGAAAACCGCGGTAGAAGCATCGAAGCGGCTGAATGCAAAGTGGACGACGATTGTTCCAGGTGTGGTGAGTCTGTCACTGGATCCGGGCTATCAACTGGCGAATTGCATCACGAATCTGAAAGTGATGTGCGAGGTGTGCGAACCGGCGGGATTGGTGATGGTGATGGAGCCGCTCAATTGGTATCGCGATCATCCGGGGCTGTATCTGCGGTCCGTACCGCAGGGCTACGGGCTCTGCAAGGCGGTGAACTCGCCGAGTTGCAAGATACTCGACGATTTGTATCATCAGCAGATTGATGCAGGGAACCTGATTCCGAACATGGAGAAGGCTTGGGACGAGATTGCTTACATCCAGGTGGGGGACAATCCGGGGCGGAAGGAACCGGGGACGGGGGAGATTCACTACAAGGGCATCTTCCGCTGGTTGCATGAGAAGAAATATGACGGCGTGGTGGGCATGGAGCACGGCAACAGCAAGCCCGGGAAGGATGGGGAGACGGCGGTGATCGCGGCCTACCGGGAGTGCGATTCGTTCTGATCTAGCGAATGCCGCGATAGAGCTTGAGGTTGGTTGTGGCTGAGCCGATGCAGGCCACATCGAGGCGTTTATCCTGATCGAAGTCGGCGATGGCACAGCCGGCGGCTCCAATGCCACCCTTGTCGATGGGCGTACGGGTCCATTTCTCGCCCTTCTTATCGGCTTGATAGAAATAGACACTTCGCGTGGCGCCGCGGAATCCCGCGATCAATTCGTCGCGGCCGTCGCCATCAAGGTCGGCGGCGTGAAGGGTGTGGCCGTCCGGATCCTGGTTGTCGATGACCTGCCGCATCCATTGGCTACCCTTTTTGCGATAGACGCTGACCTGGTTACCGTGCCAGGGATCGATGCTGGCGAGGATGCGCTCTTTGCCGAGTTTGGCGACAACGATTTCGCTGGATCCGCTGGCAGGCCAGGCGGCAGGATCACCGGAACTCAGCTTTTCGGGCTTCGATCCGGGGTTGTCGGGATGGTGGAGATGGATGCCTTCAAAGCTGGCGCTGAGCAGTTCGTCCTTGCCATCGCCGTTCCAATCAAAGACAAAGATGCCGTGCATCACTCCTTGCAGAGAATTGTCGATGGGCATGCGTTTCCAATCGGGAGGGCGGTAGTAGACAACGGGGTTGAAGTCTCGGTAGTCCGGTGGCTCAGCTTTGGCGCCGGTGAGCGGCGCGTTGACGATGGCAGGACCGTCCTTGAGACGAATGGGGCGGAGGCGGTGCGAGGTGGGGATGCGATCAATTTCACGAATTTTCCAAGGCTGGCGCGGATCGCCGTTACTCTCCAGAAGCGACACCACTCCGATGGAATTTTTGGCGACGTTGGCGAACTCCTGCGCCAGCAGCAGTTCAGGAATGCCATCGCCATTGGCGTCGAGCGGAGCGACATTGATCATGCGGTTGACACCGGAGACGAGGACATGGCGCTGCCACGAGGGGTTTTCGAACCAGACCAGTTCCTTCATGCCGCTGGCGAGAGCGATGAGGTCGGCACGGCCATCCTTGTTGAGGTCGGTAGCGATCACCTGATAGCCGCCCTTGAGATCGGTGGCGAGCGTACGCTCTTCGAAACGGATCTGCGCATGGGCGGCGGTGATGGCGATGCAGGCAAGTAGTAGTTTCACTGTTTCCCTAACCAGCGGACGCGCACGTTGAACGCGCGGCTTTGACCGCCATAGTAGTGCAAGAACTCGGGCGATCCTATCACATTGTTCACTACATTCGGGTTCTTGTGATTGGTGATGTTATTGAAGCCGAAACGCACGCCCCACCATTGGTTGTGGAAGGGGACGCGCCGTTCGAGGAAGAGATTCAATTCGAAGAAAGCGGGGAAGCGGTAACTGTTGACCGCACCGGCGAGCTGGCCGTTCGTGTCCTGCACGCTGTAGGGGAATCCCGTACGGTACTCGGCCAGATAGGCAATGGACCATTTGCGCCATGGGGTGGGGAGATAGCCCCAGCTGAGCCAGCGATTGGGCGTATCCCAGGGGAGTGCTCCGGCGTTGTCGTCTATCAGGAGCGGCTCATCGATGCTTTGGTCCACGACGGCGTTTGACCGCGCGCGGGAACGGGTATAGCTAAAGAGCCATTCATGCTGCTGACGGATCGGCTGTCGGAGTGTGATTTCCAGCGCGGAATAGCGATCGTTGCGTGCACCGCTGAGGCTATAGATGGCATCAAAGAGGGGGTTGACGTAGCCGTCGAATTCTCGCGGAACTTCGATGCAATCGCATTGCAGCCCGTTGATATAGGTGAAGCCCCGGCTGCCACGGCGGCGAGTCACATTGGCCCGGAGTTGGATTTGTTTGGGGAGTTGCTGCTCCACGGCAAGATTCCAGTTGTGATAGCGCGGGCTGGCGAGTCTGGTGTTGTCGATGCGGTACAACGCCAGCGCTGGACCACGCGCCATCGAGCCATCAGGAGAAAAATAGGTTGAGACAGAATACTGATCGAGCGGACGGGTGAAGACGCGGAGACTGGTGGCATCGAAAATTCGGGCGAAGCCGCCGGAGATCTTGGTATGCTCCAGGCCGTTTGGCATCCAGGCGAAGCCGAGGCGCGGGGAGAAGTTCCAATTGCGGAGCAGGCGGTCCCAATCGGAGCGCATACCGAGTTCGAACTGGAGATTCGGTTTCATGCGCCAACTGTCCTGGATGTAACTGGAGGCTTCGAAATTATTGCTGCCGAATGCGCCGTTGCCACGAAAGACGGTGCGGCGGACGGGGTTGAAGTTGACGTCGGCGAATTCGATGCCGGTGCGGCGCACGTCCTGACTGTAGCTGAGGCGATCGAGATCAATGCCGCCTTTGAACTGATGGCCACCGAGAAACGTGAAGGAAGGGAAAAACATACTGGCGATCCACTGATCGCGCCCCGCCTGGCGCACCGCGTCGATGTAGTTGTTACCGCGGCGGAGGAAAGGAGTGACCACGTACATTTCTTCCCCCTGTGGAATCTCGCGAGCGAAGGTGCGATTGTTGGCGTAGCCCACTTCCAGGACCGCGCCGCGCGTGAAATACTTCTGGGTGCGGATGTAGGTGAAATATTGACGGGAACGGCGATCGACGGTGGTCTCGAGCGGATTGAGAGCAGTGAGTCCAGTACGGGGCGCATACCAGAAGTTCACCAGCGAGCCGACGGTGAGAATGCTGGACGGGGTGAGGTTGATCTGATTGTTGAGGAGATTGCTCCAGCGCCAACTGGCGGTGCGATCTTCTCCCCGCGGCAACTCAGGGACCACGGTGTTGGTGTATTGCAAGTCCATGCTGTCGGAGAACCAGGCGCGGCCGCGCTTCCAGGGGCCGGAGAGGTTCGCGCGCGGAGTCCATCCACCGATGATCCAACCCTTGTTGTGTTCGAGGCCGGGAACAAAATTGGTGGCCGAGTAGCGCAGTTTGTCGTCGCCGCTGCGGGAGCGAAGGGCTAGCACGCCGGAAGAGCCTTTGCCGAACTCGGCGGCGGGGCGTCCGCCGGTAGCTTCGAGCGATTGCACACCTTCGACACTGACGCGCGATTCGAATTTGCCGGAGAGCGGATCGTTGATCTGGAAACCATCAAGGGTATACAGAGTCTGCTCTTCCGCGCCGCCGTGTAAATGGACTCCGCCACGCCCATCTTCCACCATGCCGGGAATGATGCGGAATGCGTTGCGGAGCGTGTTGGTGGAAGGATAAGGCACGTTGAGCAGATCCGTACCAGTGAGGCTGATCTGCGGGGAGGTGCGATCCATGTCGACGGCGCCGGGGTTGGCATCGACATCGACGGACTCGATGACTTCGCGCACCCGAGTGAGGGTGAAGACGGCTTCGTTATCGCCGCCATTTACCGTGATCCCGGAGCGTTTGAGGAGAAAGTAACCTTCACGTTCGACGGTGACTTCGTAGACACCGGCGGGGATCTCAGCGCTGAAGTTGCCAGTGGGATCGGAGGTAGCCCTGAGGCTGTCGCCCGAACCGCGGAAGGTGATGCGGGCGCCACTGATGGGGGTTCCGGTTTCGCTGCTGACCTTGCCAGTGAAGTGGGAGGCAAGGAGAGGCGGACAGAGGCCAAGCAGGCACAAAACTACCGCCGGACTGAGGCCTGCTTTTGGCATACTACCAGCTTACGCTACCATCAAATAGACCCCCTCTATGGCTATTCTCACTACAGTCGTGGGCAGTTATCCCACACCTCACTGGCTCCTTGGAAATACGAGCCGCACGGTTCTGCGCGACGCCGTCATGGTTGTGCTGAAGACGCAGGAACTGGCCGGAATCGACGTGATTGCCGACGGCGAGTTGAACCGCTTTGACCCATCGCATCCCGAGACAAATGGGATGATCGACTACTTTGTGACACGCATGGATGGGATCCGCTCCCGCTTCTCAGTGAGCGACATCGACGAGTTCCGGAAAGATGCGGGCATGACGTATCGCACGGATCCGGCGGGGATTGTGTACGGACCCATCGGCGAAGGCGTGCTGAACCTGCCGCGCGACTACGAATTCACGCGCACGCTGGCGGCAAAGCCGATTAAGTTCACCTGCACCGGGCCGCACATGCTGACCAAGGTGCTGACCGATCGCCATTACGGCGGGCGAGACAAGGTGGCCATGGCAATCGCCGAGGTGCTGCGGTCACAGATGCAGCGCATTGATGCGGAGATCGTGCAAATTGACGAAGCCAACATCAGCGGGCACCCCGAAGATCGCGAATGGGCGCTGGCAGCGATCAATCATGTACTGGGCGGAATCCGGAAGACGCGCGGCGTGCACATCTGCTTCGGCAACTATGGCGGCCAATCGGTGCAAAAGGGCTTCTGGAAGGATCTGATGCCGTTTCTCAACGGACTGCAGGTGGATCACCTGGTGCTGGAGTTTGCGCGGCGCGGGTTTGGGGAACTGGAAGCGTTCCGTGACCTGGATCCGAAGATCGGGTTGGGGCTTGGCGTAGTGGATATCAAGGACAACGGCATTGAGTCCGCGTCTCTGATTGCCGAGCGCATCGAGCATGCGGAGAAAGTGCTGGGGCCGGGTCGCGTGAAGTACATTCACCCCGACTGCGGTTTTTGGATGTTGCAGCGAAGCGTGGCCGATGGGAAAATGCGGGCGCTGGTGGAAGGGCGGAATCTTTTCGAAGGACGGAAGTGATTTCATGATGCGGAATCTGATGCTGTTTCTGCTGTGCGGCGCCGCGATGGCAGCCGAGTTGAAGAACTTGAAGCAACTGACCACGGGCGGCCAGAACGCGGAAGCTTACTGGGCGCCTGACGGTAAGCGGATCGTGTTCCAATCGACGCGGGAGAAGCTGCAGTGCGATCAGATTTTCGTCATGAACGCGGACGGGTCAGACCAGCGGATGGTGTCCACGGGGAAGGGCCGTACGACGTGCGGCTACTTCCTGCCGGACAACAAGCACATCGTGTACGGATCGACGCATGAGGCGGGCGAAGCATGCCCGCCCGCGGCCGATCGGAGCAAGGGCTATGTGTGGGCCGTGTACCCCAGCTTCGATATCTTCCTGGCCACCGATCAGGGCAAGATGGTGAAGAAGCTGACCGATGCTCCCGGTTACGATGCCGAGGCGACGATCAATTTCAAGACGAAGAAGATTCTGTACACGTCCATGGCATCGGGCGATTTGGACCTGTGGACGATGAATCTGGATGGGTCAGGAAAGAAGCAGATCACAAAGGACAAAGGCTACGACGGCGGAGCGTTTTTTTCGCGCGATGGCAAGCATATGGTGTGGCGGGCAAATCATCCGGCGGGTGAGGGATTGCAGCGCTACACGGAATTGCTGAGAGACAACCTCACCTCACCCATGCGCATGGAGATTCTGATTGCGGATGGTGAGGGAAAGAACCCGAAGCAGATTACGAATTTCGGATGCGCGAGCTTCGCCCCATCGTTCACTCCCGACGGGAAGAAGATCATCTTCGCTTCGAATAAGCACAACTGCGACGGACGCAAGTTTGAACTGTTTCTGATGAACCTGGACGGGTCGGGGTTGGAACAGGTTACGAATTTCGGCGGGTTCACTTCGTTTCCAGAGTTTTCACCGAATGGGAAGACCCTGGTGTTCAGTTCGGACAAAGATGCCAAGTCGCGGTATGAGTTTAATATCTTCGTTGCAGATTGGGTGCAGTAGGCATCCGATTCGAACGGCCTTTATTTGAGTGCGCCGAGGCTTACCTGCGGCTGGACAACAGCAGGCGCGCGGTGAAGGTTGTAGTTGTAGGCAGCAGCCGATCCGAGGGCTCCGGCGAGGACGAAGTTCGTCCACGTTCCATATCTTTCCGCCTTGGGATGATTCTTCATCATCATGTACTGCGCGCCGAGCACGCCTCCGGTGATGAGTGTCTTCAGTGCGACGCCTTGTGAGCCGAAGCGGCCGTTGGGACCTGCGAGCACGGGGTTGGCTTCGACACGCCCCCAGGAAGAATGAGCATCGACGCTAGTAGCAGCAGCAAGAGCCACGGCACTCACCTTCCACCATACAGAGCGTTTGCGGCTCGGTTCTGGGCGCACGATGTTCTGCGCGGAGAGAGTCTGGAACGTGAGAAGGGCAACGACGGTGAGTAGAAGTGTGTTTCGCATATCGGGTGAGCCCAGTATGCGGTCTCAGGTGTTTTTTCGAGCCCTCCATCGCGTTGGACTTAGTACTGGCACGCGGCACTGTACCAGTATGCTAAGGTGCGGCGCTCCCACTCGGCACGCCGGTTCCAGTACGGCGATACGGAACTAGCGCAGCACAATGGGATCTTCGATCAGTTGCGGCGGAGTGGCGGAAGGGTCGTCGGAAACCAGTTCTGGTCCGCTGCGATCGGGGTTATCCTTCCACTTTCGAGGCACTTGACGCAAGCCAATGGGAAAGATGGTGAGAGTACCATCGGAAGCAATGCGGAGGCGTAGGAAGTTCTTGAAGTGGGGGATAGCGAGCGCGGAAAAGGCCTCGTTGGCATGGCGCCCGAAGACATTGAGGGATATGAGGAGGTACAACCCCATGATCGTCGGGCCTACTACCCATCCCCCAAGGAAAGTAAAGAGGGCTACGAGCAGCGTGTCGAGTGGTTCGCGCATGTCTGGGATCAGTTCGCGCACCCACCACGACACAACAAACGACGCCGTGATATTCGCAGCCCCATGCAGCGCCCCGCCGATGACTTTGTAGCGTGTGTCGTGTGTATCGGTAAAGAGCACGTAGCCGAGCAGGGCGAAGCTGACGACGATGGAGGCGAGCGGGGTGGTGACGATCCGGGTGAACAGGTCCCAGCCATCGGCGAAGGCGCCCACGGAGCCGGAGATGAACACGTAGAGCACGGCGGTGAGCAGCCCGAAACTGGGGTTGTGGAAGAGAAAAGCTAGGTTGCCCCAGGTGAGGCGTTTTGATTCCTGGATGGTTGGGAACGACTGCTTGAGGACGAACTCGCGACCACGTTCGTCATGCTCCTTCAGAACTCGGACCGCATCGTCGGGGTGGGTGGGATGAAGAAATGCGCCGCCTCCGCCGGCGGTGATCTTCTGTACTTTCTTAGGACCTTCGTGGCGGCGATAGTGGTGTAGATCGCCGGCAAGGAAGACGGCGACACGGCCCTTCAGCACCTGCGTTTCGAGGAAGCGCAGATTGTTTTCGTTGTATTCGGGGTCGTGGCCGCCGTAGATGGCGGCATTGATCCAGTGTGGATCGGCGTTACAGAGAATGACACGGTCGCCGGACTGAAAGCGGTCGGCGACACGGCGGAAGAAGTCGACTTGGGGCTGATCGATGTCGGCGGCGAGTTGGACATCGGTCCCAAGCAGCCACCATCCAGAAGGGAGCTTAACGGCAAAGTAACTGCGCCGCTGTGGGGCATGCCAACCGCCGATGTTGCGATTCTGGCAGAACAGACGAGTGAAGGAGGCGAGGCTATCGTACCAATCGTGATTACCGGGGACCGCAAACATTTTCGGCCGTTTCCGTAGTGGCGGTCGGCGGTCCGGAAAGGCGGCGGCGAACGGGGCGACAAAGCGGCGCTGGTATTCATGACGGGCAGCGATGGGATAGACCTGATCGCCGCCGAGGATAAGGACATTGCCGCGCGCGGTGGTGTGCGTTCTGGCATGGGAATCGGCGAGGTCGAGCGTGGGCAACGCGGCGGTTGCAGCGACCGCGTAGGTGGAGTCCCAGCCGTCGCCGGTATCGCTGATGTAGTCAACCCAGAACTCACCCGCGGGAAGATCCATCTGTGCTTCGCAATCGAAAGGCTCAAGGGGCTCGGCGGTGGTGAGCGCTTCGATCAGGCGACGATCGGAGTGGCGGCCAAGAGCGGTGGAAACCATGACTTCCAGCGCCGTGCGCACCAGTTGCGGCGGGTCAAACCAGCCGACCATGGGGAGCCGTTCCCGATCCTGTTGCATGTGTGTTCCATCATGCCCCTCTGGAAGGCGAACCGCAACCTTGCGGGGTATACTGGAAAACATTCGATGAAGATCCGATCTGTTCAAGCCTTCCTTCTCTCCTACCCTTTACCAGGGCCTCCCACGCTGACTTATTACGGTGGCGAGCGCACGATCGTCAAACGTGACGCGATGCTGATTCGCGTGGAAGCGAATGGGGTGGTTGGCTACGCCCCTGGCGCGGCGAGCGAGCATTGGAAACAGCAGATCGAAACGGTGATCGGGCCATTTCTCGAAGGGCGCGCGGCAATGGATGCCGACGCGCTGCGCATCCAGTTTCAACAACAGCATCCGAATGAACGGGAACTGCTGAAGATCTATTGCTGCGTGGAAGTGGCAATTTACGATCTCATCGGCAAGGCGAAGGGACTGCCCATATCGGAACTGCTGGGTGGGCGTATTCGCGACCGCATCCGCCTGTATGGCAGCGCGGGCATGTACATGCCTCCGGAGGAATACGCCGCTGAGGCGGCATTGACGAAGAGCCTCGGATTCAGCGCCTACAAGATGAGACCGGCACTCGGCCCGGAAGAGGATCTGCGCACGGTGAGGCTGATGCGAGAGGCCACAGGACCGGATTTCGGCTTGATGGTAGATGCGCACACGTGGTGGCGGATGGGTGACCGTTCCTATTCCGCGGACACGATTGCGAAGCTGGCCGGAGAGATGAGCGAGTACGAATTGACGTGGCTCGAAGAGCCGCTGCCGCCCGATGATCATGAGGCGTACCGGCGGCTGAAAGAACTGGATCTTTTACCGCTGGCGAGCGGCGAACATGAGCCGGGCGAGGATGGATTTCTCGACCTGCTGGTTGGCCCGTGCGTGGATTATGTGCAGATGGATGTCGTGTGCCAGGGCGGCTATTCGATGGGCCGGCGCATCTTCGCGGAGATTGCGCGGACTGAAGCACGGTTCGCCTTTCACTGCTGGGGTACGGACCTGGAGGTGATTGCCGCGGCACAAATCGGCATTTGCTGGCCGGATACGGTGGTGGAATGGCTGGAATATCCCTGCTATTCGACACCGGGACGGAAGTTCATGTATCCCTTCCCGCTGGCGCAGGAGATTCTGAAAACGCCGCTGGAGATTGTGGAGGGCAACCTGATTGTTCCGGTGAAGCCCGGGTTGGGTGTTGAGGTGGATGAGTCCGTGATTGAGCGCTACCCATGGATTCCGGGGCCGTGGTCGCATTTCACGCTGATCTCGCCGCACGAGACCTTTGCGGTCACGGCGGACCACAGCGTGAAGTGGACGGACAAAAAGTAGAGGAACGGATGTGATTGCGGAGTTGGGTGTACTCAGCGTGACAGCGGTCGCGGCAGGCACGATGGCCTATGCCGTTCGGGGACGTAGCGCCACGTTGCTTGCTCCATCTGTGTGGCGCGGCCCAGCGGCGCGAAGGGCAATCGCGGTGACATTTGACGATGGACCCAGCGAATCAACACCGGAGTTGCTGGACTTGCTGGATGAGCACAAGGCGAAGTGCACGTTCTTCCCGATTGGCCGGAATGTGGAACGGTTGCCGGAGATAGCGAAGGAAGTAGCGCGGCGTGGACACGAACTGGGGAATCACAGCTATACGCATTCGCCGTTCTATCTGCGGCACCCGCAGTTTCTCGAAGACGAGATCGCGATCGCGCAGGATGTGATTGCGGGCATCGCAGGAGTGAAGCCGGTGTGGCTTCGCCCACCGTACGGTTGCCGCTGGTTTGGATTGAAGGAGGCGCAGCAGCGCCATGGATTGACCGGGGTGATGTGGAGTGGAAACGGGCTCGACTGGAAGAAGAACGCGAAAGCGGTGTACCGGCGGATGAAATCGGCTTCGCGCAGCGGAGCGATTCTGCTGTTGCACGACGGGCGCGAGCGCAACCTGCGGCCCGATGTGCGAAACACGCTGGAGGCGGTACGGCGGCTGTTGCCAGAACTGCGCGAGCAAGGCTATCATCTGTGCACGGTTTCCGAACTCTTATGCCAGAAACAACCACCGAGCGCGTCATCCGCGTAATAGCCGCTTCGCAGCACTACGATGCCGCAAAGACGGCGGCCATGACGGCGACGAGTACGTTTGAGGAGTTAGGGATCGACTCGCTGGACGGCATCCAGATCGTGTTTGCTCTGGAGATGGAGTTCGATGTGTCCATTCCGGACGATGCGGCGAAGAGCATTCGTGGTGTCGCGGATATTGCGGAGGGCATCGACAAACTGCTGGCGGAGAAGAGTTGAATGAACCGGCGAGTGGTGGTGACCGGTATGGGCGTGTATTGCGCCTGCGGCCATTCACGCACCGAATTCTGGGATTCGCTGGTGGCTGGAAGAAGTGGGGTGGCCCCGCTTGAGGGCTTTCCGCAAGTACGGTTTCCCAACGCCGCGCAGATTCGCGGGCACGATGCGGCGGCGCATTTCACGGCGAAGGAGATTGACCTGCTCGATCCTTTCGCGCAGTATGCGCTGATTGCCGCTGCAGAAGCGGTGCGCGATAGCGGCGTGGAGTGGACGGACACGTTGCGCGAGAACAGCGGCGTGATCACTGGATCGTGCGTAGGTGGCAAGTCCACGGAAGATGCATCGTTTCGCGAGTTGTACGAGGAGAAGCGGACACGCTTTCATCCGATGATCATTCCGCGCACGATGGCGAATTCGGGCGCCAGCATGATTGGAATGCGGTACGGGCTCACCGGCGCATCGTTCACCACCGCGACGGCATGTTCCTCGGCGAATCATGCCATCGCACAAGCGATGTGGATGATCCGCCAGGGGCAATTGGAACTGGCGATAGCCGGCGGAAGCGAGGCTCCGTTTACCCTGGGGCATTTGAAGGCGTGGGAAGGTTTGCGGGTGGTGTCGCCCGACACCTGCCGGCCCTTCTGTGCCGATCGCAAGGGCATGATTCTGGGCGAGGGGGCTGCGATGCTGGTGCTGGAGCCGTTGGATGCGGCACGGGCACGCGGAGCAAGGATCTACGCGGAATTGGCCGGCGCGGGCATGACGGCGGATGCGCATCATATCACCCAGCCATCGAGCGATGGCGCGGCGAAGGCGATGCGGTTGGCGCTGCGCGACGCAGGGCTCGATGCGGAAGAGGTGGGTTACATCAACGCGCACGGCACGGGAACGACAGCAAATGATCCGGCTGAAGCAGCAGCGATTCGTGCCGTGTTCCCCAGCGGAGTCGCAGTAAGTTCCACCAAGTCGATGCACGGGCATGCACTGGGCGCTGCCGGAGCGATTGAAGGTGTGGCTACGCTGCTTGCATTGCAGGAGGGCATTCTTCCTCCGACGGCGAATTTCACCGCGCGCGACGCGGCTTGCGACATCGATGTGATTGCGAATGAGGCGCGCCGCTGCACTGTGGCGGCGGCAATCTCCAGTTCGTTCGCATTCGGCGGACTGAACGCCGTGCTGGCCTTTCGGCGCTTATGACGGCACTGCAGGCAGCTTCGCTGGCGATGGCCTTTCTCGGCTTCGGTTTGTCGCTGTTTCTGGGGTACGTATTATTCCCGCAGCGGCGGATTGCTCCGGCAGGGTGGGCGAGTTGGCTGCTGGTGATCGCCTACGGTGTATGGCATCTGCTGCGATTCGGTGAGGAGTTCACGCGCACGGCGCTACATCGGCAACCGGATGAATTGTGGCGAACGGCGGCCTACTTGGCGCTGGCGACCGGGCTGACGTGCGCCGCGTGGCTGATGCGCCTGGCTGCGGTGCTACGCAAGCCGGGGTATTTTACAGCGTTGGGCGTTGGCCTGATCCTGTCGGCCCTGGCACTGCCTCTGCCGCTGATGACCATCGCGCCGCCTTTCCTGATCGGATGGTTTTACTGCTTCCATCACACATTCGGGTTGAATATCGGACGACGGTCCTTGTTTGCATTGGCGTTAGGAGTGAGCACGGCCCTGTACCTGCTGCTGATCCGAACGCTGGCGGGATTTGTAGAGACACGGTGGGGGACAACGGCATGGGTGGTAGAAGCGGCGTTACTGCTATTCGCGGGCATCCTGTGGTTTCCCATCTATACGGCACTGTCGCGCTTCCTGGCGCGTAGCGCGCGGGTTTATGCCGAGTTTGGGCAAACCACCATTGACGAAGCCAGCCTGATCCTCGACTTAGGGAAACGGATGCAGTTTCTTGCCGGGGAGATGGCCTCGCGATTCGGAGTGGCTCGTGTGGCAGTGGTGTTCGATGGGCGGGTGGAGCCTGGGGCAGGGTTCCCCGAACATATTCTGGAAGAATTGGTGGTCTTCGCCGGTCAGTATACCGGCACCGCCTATGCCGGGTATCGTGAAGCAGAATCTCCTGTGCGGCGGGTCTTGCGCTCCGAAGGGTACGAATACCTGATCCCGCTGCGCGATGAAGGCGGCGTGCACGGCATGCTGCTGGTGGATCCGAGGCCGGTTGCACTGCTTGGCGATAACGAGGAGTTACTGACCGCACTGGCGCCACAGGTACTCCAATCGCTTCGATCCTGCCGGTTGTTGGAAGAGAAGATCCGGCTGGAGAAAGACCTGCTGCGGCAGGAAAACCTCGCCGGAATCGGCAGGATGGCAGCTTCGATCGCGCATGAAATCAAGAATCCGTTAAGCGCGATCAAGACCATCGCCCAGTTGATGAAGGAAGATGAGGCGGTCTCATCGAACTATGAAAAAGACCTGGGATTCATTCTGAGCGAAGTGGACCGGCTGGACAAGGCTGTCAGGCAACTGCTGGGGACATCGAATCCCGCGCCGTCGCTAAATGAAGAAGTGGATGCGAGCGCACTTGTGGAGTCGATGGTCGCGGCGCTGCAGAAGCAGGCCGCGGCGGTACGGGTAACGCTGGAGCCGATGGTGGCGCCGGAGGTGATGCTCCCGCACTCCAACCGCGAACTGGTACAGCAGATTGTGATGAACCTGGTTCTGAACGCCATACAGGCATCGCCTACGGGCAGCATCGTATCGGTAACTTTGGATCCGTCGGGGAGGCTCACAGTGCGCGACCAGGGGCCGGGCATTCCTGCTGAGATGCGGGCGAGGGTGTTTGAACCTTACGTAACAACCAAGGCTACGGGCAGCGGGCTAGGGCTGGCCATCGTGCGGCGTAATGCACGATTGCTGGGTGGCGATGTGGAGATTGCATGCCCGGAAGCGGGAGGCACGATCGTTACAGCGCGCCTGCGCTAGACGCGGAAGAAGATGCGCTTACGCCACAGTGCCCACGCCACCAGAAAATTCGCGAACGTGTAGGCGAGTCCGTAGAGCAGGGAAGCGTTCACAGGAGAAGCCAGCGGCAGGAACAGATGCTGGTAGATCCACGGTTTCCAACCGAGCGCACTGAGGAAAATCTCGCCGGCTTCGGACACCATATAGATGGCGATGGCGTTCATGCCGAGGATAACGAAGGGTTGAAACATCCGCTTATGGCCGAGGCCGTCGGCGATCCAGAGAAACAAGGCGAATAATACGAAGTCGAGGCCTGCCATGAAGAGGGTGAAGGACGAAGTCCAAAGCTTCTTGTTGATGGGCAGCCACTGATCGCAGACGAGCCCGGCGGCAATGAGCAGGGCGCCAACGATAAGTAGAACTCGCGTGCGTTCGGAGACGCTACGCTTCCAGGCGACGATGTGACCGGCAACGACACCGAGCAACATGGTGGCGATGGCAGGCAGAGTGCTGACGATGCCTTCGGGATCCCAGGTCTTGGTGTGCTCGTAGTTGTGAGCACCGAGCACGATGCGATCGATGTAGTGGGCGAAGTTACCTTCTACATCGAGGCGGCCGGCGCCATAGCCGGGGACAGGCATCCATGCCATCAACACCCAATAGACGCTGAGCAGGCCTGTGATCCAGAGGATCTGGCCGCGCAGTTTGGTCGAGAGGTAGATAGGCACAGTCACCGCGTAGCAGATGGCAATGCGTTGGAGCACACCCAGGATGCGCTGGGTGGAGAAATCGAATTTCGGCACGGCGTACACCAGAAGGCCAAGGAGGAAGAGAATCGCCGCTCGGCGGAAGGCCTGCTGGAGAATCACCGACCTGCTTTCACCGGCTGCGAGTTTGCGCCCCAGGGAGAGGGTAATGGCGACGCCGACGATCCATACAAAGGAGGGAAACACGACATCGGTCGGGGTCCACCCGTGCCACGCCGCGTGCTCGAGCGGTGCGTAGACGTGATCGCCGTTGCCGGGATCGTTGACCAACACCATGAGAGCCATGGTCGCGCCACGAAACGCATCGAGCGACGTGAGCCGCTGCTTTCCTTCCTCCGATTTAGCCTCCATGCGAATCCTTCATTGTACGCCGCGGCTATAATGAAAGGCTTCATGCGCATCCTGGTTTTCTCCGATATCCATGCCGACTGGAAAACGCTCGAGCGGCACATGGAAACAGAAGCCGACTATTATGTTGCGGCGGGCGATCTGGTGAGTTGGGCGAAGAACACCGATCGCGCAGGCGAGATACTGGCGCGGCGGGCGGGGCAGGTTTATGCGATTCCGGGCAATCACGAATCGGAGCAGGACATCGCGCGGATGTGCGAGCGGCATGGATTGATCAACCTGCACGGGCAGAGCGCGCAGTTAGGCAGGGTGCACCTGGCGGCACTGGGGTATTCGAACCGTACTCCATTCAACACGCCCGGAGAATACACCGAGGAGCAACTGGCGGCGCGATTACAGCCCTTCACGGGTTTGAAGCCCATGGTTCTGGTGTGTCATTGCCCGCCGAAAGGGACGGCACTGGATCGAGTGGGGGAAGGGATGCATTTCGGGTCGACGTCAATTCTGCAGTTTGTGCAGGCGGAACAGCCGCTGTATTTTTTCTGCGGCCACATTCATGAGGCCGAGGGTGTACAGACGAATATCGGGGAGACGCAGGCTGTGAATGTAGGGAAACGGGGATTCCTACTCGAAATCGAGTAGGCTCCGATACAATAGGGGCTTCCATTATGCTTCCCTTTACCGGCCCGATGGCCGCCGCCGTGACTCCGTCGCGCCCGGATACGTACCAAATGGATCTGGCGGCGTGCCTGGAGGTGATCGACTTTCTCTGCCGCTCGCAGGTGCGCGCCATTGCGCTGTTCGGGGCCACTGGCGAATTCCCTCATTTCAGCGTGGAAGACCGCGTGCGCCTGGCGCACATGGCGATTAAGCGGAGCCGTGTGCCGGTCATTGTGAATGCCACACATTCTTGTTTCGAGGAATCACGGTCCATCATCGACCATGCGGCGTCGAACGGCGCCGGGGGCATCCTGCTGCAACCACCCAGCTATTTCCGTTATGCGGCGCCCGAGATCCGGCAGTACTTTGTCGACATGATCGAGGAGTTTGAGGGACGCATTCCGATACTGCTGTACAATCTGCCGTTCTTCAACAACGCGATTCCGGCGCCGGTAGCGTGTGAGTTGCTGGGGTCGGGGCAGGCAGCGGGGATCAAGGATTCGAGTGGAGACCTGCAGTACTTCGCCGAACTGCTTCGCGTGCGGCAATCGGTGGAGTTTCCGTTGATCGTGGGCAACGACAACGTGTTTGTAGAAGCCCGCCGGCGCGGCGCCGATGGAGTGATTTCCGGCTGCGCCGCGGCCGTTCCGGAGTTATTGGTGAACCTGGACCGGGCCATCGTAGAAGGCAATGAGTTGAAGGTGGCGGACCTTTCGCTGCTGCTCGATGAGTTCATCCAACACATTGAGCAGTTCCCGGGTCCGTTAGGCATTCGCGAATGCCTTTCCACACGAGGATTGAAGATGGGCGCGCGGGCTATTCCGTTCGCAGCAGAAACTGAACGGAGGGCGGCGGAACTGCGCGAGTGGTTCCAAGGCTGGCTACCCGGAATGCTCGCAAAAACAAAGTAATCAGCGTTTGGGCAGGTCTGCCTTGGGGATTCGTAAGCCCATCGAGCCGCCGACGGTGATCACGTCATATTGCCCGCGATAGCCGATCAAGAGGTGGGCGGCCCAGGGCTCCATTTTGTATTCGCGCACAAGCCAATCCACCATGTCGGTGGTGGCAACGCGAATGGTGCGATCGAGCGAACTGACGAACTCCGGCTGGCTGCCGATGGAGATGATGGAGTCGGCGGTTTCCATGCGCGGGTTGTCGATGGAGACGCCCTTGCGGACTTCGATCTGAAATGTGACATCCATGGAAGTTTCGATGCCGGTGCCGGTGGGTTCACCATCGGCCTGCAAGGCGTGGCCATCGCCGATGAATAGCAGCGCGCCGGGATGGAACACTGGCAAATAAACGGTGCTGCCTTCGACCAGACGGTTGTAGTCCATGTTGCCGCCGTAGTTGCCGGAGATGCCGGATGTGGGGCCGAAGACACCAGGCGCGGCCACACCGACGCAGCCGAGCATGGGGTTGGCTTTGAATTCGAACGGGTGCACCTTGCTTTGAGGAGCAGTCAACTTCACGGTGTTGCGCTGCAGGTCGAGGCTCCACTTCACGATGTCATCGCGTTCGGGAACGACGGCGCCACGCTGGTAGCTGCGGGGATACGTCTTCTCCATGGATTCCGGCGTAACGGCAAAAGCACCGAGACGGTAGCCGGTGAATCCGTAGTTGCGGTTCATGCGAATGCGCGTGAAGCGGATCGCGATGGAGTCGCCAGGCGCTGCGCCTTCCACGTAGAAGGGGCCGGTGAGTGGATTGCCACGCTCTCCTGCTCGCTTGCCGTTCCAATCGTAGCCGCCGGCATCAGCGGTTTTCGTGACGACCGTGTCGCCGGAGCGTACACGCGCGAAGACGGGATGGCGATGATCGAAAGAGTTGTAGTACTTCGTTGGGACGACGGTGTGCGTTTCCGCGGCCAGGGACACGACGACCAGAGTGAGTATGGCGATCATCTCGCCATACTACTACGGAACGAGGCGATAACTGACAAAAGCGACGCTTTTACTATCGGGCGACCACGACGGCACATTGATGGTGCCCTGCCCACCGAACAGCGTGGCGATGACGCGCGGTTTCCCGCCTTCCGCGGGGACCAGTTTCAGCGTTACGTCTTTGTTGGGCGGGTGCCCTTCCACCGTCTTTTCGAAGGAGACATAGACAATCCACTTGCCGTCAGGTGAGGGATGGGCGAACCAATCGGCGGAATCATCGCCGGGGATGAACATCTGCTGATCGGAGCCATCGGCAAGCATGCGCCAGATACGCATCACGCCGCTGCGGACGGAGTTGAAGTAGATGTATTTGCCGTCGGGGGAATAGTCGGGGCCATCGTCGAGACCAGGGGCGGTGGTAAGGCGCTTCTCCTCTCCGCCTTCGACGGGAATGGTGTAGACATCGAAATTGTCGCCACGCCGGGCGCAGTAGGCCAGTGTCTTGCCATCGGGTGACCAGCCATGCCAGTAGGAAGGGAATTGCGGCGTGAGGAGGCGTGGCGTCCCACCAGCGGCTGGCAGTACGTAGACTTGCGACTGGCGATTGGCGCTGCCGTCGCTGATGGCGAGCCACTTGCCGTCGGGGGATAGGCCATGATCGTTGTTGCAGCGAATACGCTCACCTGTGTCGATGGCTGTGGGTGTCCCTCCCGCGGCGGGGATCTTGTACAGGCGGCCGCCGGAGTTGTAGATGAGCTGATTGTCCTGAGTCCAGTTCGGAGCCTCGAAGTGCTCCTTGGCGCGTCGAACAATACGGCGCTGTTTTGTTTCGATGTCGATCACTTCGAGGGTGCTCTCGGTGCCCCTCTTTTCGGCAACGCCGCGGGCGTCGATCTTCACATCGCGCACGAGCGCTGTCTCTGTCACGCTGTCATCGTGCGAACAGGCGGCGAGCCCGGCATAGATCTTCTCCGGCATGGCGATCGTGAGAGCGCCCACGGGGTTCCATGTGACGCCGTCGCGCGACACCTCGGCGGAGATCACGTCGCCGTGGCGTTCCAGGCGGGCCACCACGGGCGGGCGGATGCTGGTCTGTATCTCCGCGGTGGGGCCGCCTTTGGTCTTGCGGTATTGCAGCGCCAATTCCCCTGAGCCGTGGAAGATGAAATCGGCGTAAGGGGCGTCGGGGTCCAGCGAGGCACGGAAGATGGGACCTGCTTTGCGATGGGCATTCTTCCCTTCCCCCACCCAGTCCACCTTGGCTTGAATAGAGAGGTCACCTTGGAATTTGCCGTAGCGAAAATGGAAGGCGTCGGAAGTGCCCCACATGTTTTGCCCGGACGCAGTGATGCGATAAACACCGGACTCAATATGAGAAGAGCCGGGCTTTGCAGGATTGCCGATGTCGGTGGAATTGGGAAATTGGGCAAACAACGGGGATGCTGCGATCAGAAGAAAGCCGAGCATCCCCTATTGATACCGCAATTGGACTAGTCGCCGCCGACGTGCGGCTGCTGTGGTGGCTTGCTGGCGGCAAGCTGGCCGATGCTGACGTGAATGGTCGGCATGGCGCCGGTGTCGAGCGAGTTCTTCACCGCCTCGTCCGGATGGTTCAGCTTTTCCAACTTCTCCTTCAGCAACTGACGGCGCAGACGCTCTTCAAATTCGGCGAGCTTCATCTCGATGTCCGTCTTCTTCTTGCCGTGCAGCACCATGTCTTCGCGGTAGCGCTTGAGGAAGTAGCCGATGGTCTCGGTACGGATTCTGATGGAGCCAGTGGGCTTATTCTCATCAATATCCTTGAAGCAGAAGTAGGGCGTGCCGGAGTGCTCGACGATTTCCTCCACCACGGTGTAGATGGGGGCATCGTGGCCGCACTTGAAGCTGGACAGTTCCAGAGCCACCAGATTCGGATGGCGGGCGACGTACTTCGCACCCCAGATCTTACGCGTGGTGTTTTCCGAGTAGGAGTTCTTCCACACATCGGTAACGGCCATAGGATGCGGGATTTCTCCCGACTCCACTTCGGCGCCGAACAAGCGCCAAATGATGTCGTCGTCGATAGGCAAGGCATCCTGCGTGAAGACCGGGTAACCAAGCTTCTGGAACTCTTCCAGGATTTCGTGATTGACGCCTGGGTCGTTGTGATAGGGACGGCCCAGCAGGACCACGCCGAGGCGCTGTTCGCGCTCCAACTGCTCAATCACTTCGCGGGCTGCGCCACGCATCGTGACGTTGTTGAAGTAGTCGAGGGCGCGGAAGCCCTCCTCGATCGCGCGCGTGTTCTCTTCCGGCGAAAGGCCGAAGATATCCTTGAACTGTTCGAACATCTGGCGCTCAAACATGTCGCGCTTGCCGAGATTGACAAACGTGCCAAGGAAGGTGGTGCCCTTCTCCGCGAACAAGTCGCCTTCTTTGATGAACGCCGCTTTGGCTGCTTCCGGCGTGGCGGCCACGGTGGGGCAGGTGCGGGTTGCCTGAGTGTGCGAAAGATCGGACGTCAGGCAGTCGATCATCGGGAAGAAGATGTAATCGAGTGGCTTCTTCGCATGATGCACATAAAGCAGGTTGTGCACGTGTGGAATGCCGAGCTTAGAGGGGAAACAGGGATCGATGGACCCGCGCTTGCCGCCTTCCTTGTACAGTGTTTCCGAAGTGTAATCGGACCACACCATGTTCTCAGCCTTTACGCCGAGGGCGGCGAAGTAACCGGTGAACACGGGCGCCTGCGAATACATATTCAGCACGCGAGGCATGCCGATACGGATCTCGCTACGCTTCTTCATCAGTTCCGCACGCTTCTTCTGGGCGGCGGTGAACTGGAACTTGGGCATCGGGTCGGATACGTTCGGTGGCTCGGGAGCCTTGAACACTTGACGCGCCGCAATTTCGACGAAGTTGGGATTGGCCTTCTTCACCGCATCCAGCTTGCCCTTAATGTCGCGCATGTCATTGATATCCTCCACCGTGCCTTTTTCGCAGGTGGCAATGATGAGGCGTTGGGAGCCGGTTTCAAGCGGCACCTTGGTCTTCTTCGGGATGTAGGCGTCTTCGGAGAGAACACTGGTCTTTACGTCGATGAACGTACGGAGACACTTGTTCTTGCAGAAGTAGCAGCGTGTCTGTTCGTTGCGCGTGGTCTTGTAGCTGATCTCCTGCACAGCGCGCATTCCGATGAAGGTCGATTTACGGCCGTTATCCCAGAGGCGTCCGGCTTCGAGGCCTGCGCCAATCGCACCGGCTTCGCCGCAATGCTCGTGGACAATGACATTCGCGGGATGTTCTTTCCCTTTGAAGCGCGACTCGATGAAATCGACCTGCGACTTCACGGCAGCCAAATTGTACTGTGTACCGCCCTGCAGCAGGAACGTCGTACCGATGGCGGATAGGTTCGGAATCTGAGACACATACAGCCAAATGTTCTTCGGCAGCACGTTGCAGAGACCGGCCATGATTTCTTCAGGCTTCCAGCCTTGGCGCTGGAAGTCGACGATGTCGCTCTGCATGAACACGGCGCAGCCGTAACCGAACTGCGGATAACCCGTGGCGCCGAACGCCACATCGGCGAACTGTTCCACCGGATAGCCGAAGCCTTGGGCGGTGGATTGCAGGAAATAGCCATTACCGGCCGAACACTGGGTGTTGAGCTTGAAGTCCTTCACACGCCCGTTCTTGAGGATGATGATCTTGATATCCTGGCCGCCGACGTCGCAGATGACGTCCACATTCTTATAGAAATGAAGGCCGGCCTGGGTATGGGCGACGGTCTCCACCAGCGCCGCGTCCGCGCCAATGACGTCTTTGAGAATATCCTTCGCGTAGCCAGTGGTTCCCACACCGAGCACTTTCAGGGTTGCGCCCTGATCGGTGATCTGGGCTTCCAGCTTGGCGAAGATGTCCATCGTGTCTTCGATGGGATTGCCCTTCGAGAGCTGATAAGCCTTGGCAAGAATGCGGCGCTCTTTGTCCTTGGAGATCAATACGGCCTTGGTGGACGTAGAACCGCCGTCGATACCGATGAAGCCTTCCACAACCTCACCGGGCTGGAAGGTAGTCGGAATGAATTTCTTGTGCTTGTAGCGATCCTTAAACCCATCGAGTTCATCGGCGCTCTTCGCCAGACCGCCGTTGCCGCCCTTTTTCTTCTTCTCCTCGTCGCGGCCTACTTCGATGTACCACTTCAGCTTTTCGTAGCCGACGTATTGGCCGATGTGGTCGTCTTCGGTCTTCCCGAATTCCACCGCGCCGATGGCGGCGAAATACTGGGCGTTGTCCGGAGTGCGGATCAGATCCTCGGGCGGCACACCTTCGGGCAGCGGGTAGTTGCGCTCTTCCCAAATCTTCGGGATGTTGTGCTTCCAGCAATCGCGCATGCCGGTGATGTAGCAATTGGGGCCACCGAGCAGCAGAACGACGGGGCGGAGCGTGTTCCCACGAGTCAGAACGCTGAGGTTCTGCATCACAATGGCTTCAAACAACGAGGCCATCAGTTCATCTGGGGGAACCCCACTCTTCTGCAATCCGTTGATATCGGTCTCGGCGAACACGCCGCACTTCCCGGCAACGGGATGGAGGCGCAGCCCCTTGTAGCCCATGTTGCAGAGCTCTTCGGCAGGGATGCGAAGCTTGGCGTTGATCTTGTCAATGACCGCACCAGTGCCCCCGGCGCACTTGTCGTTCATCGACGGGATCTTCTTCTTTCGCCCGGTTTCAGGGTCTTCCTTGAAGATGATGATCTTCGCGTCCTGCCCGCCCAGTTCAATGACGCTGCCGCACTCGGGGTAGAGCTTTTCTACAGCGAGCGAGACCGCGTTTACTTCCTGGACGAACTTCGACCCGAGGTACTTCCCCAAGCCCGAACCGCCGGAGCCGGTGATGAACATCCGGGCGTTCTCGGCCTTGAAGCCGTCGATCTCTTGTTCGAAGCGCTGGAGGAACTCAAGACACTTTTCCGGCTGCTTGGTATCGTGCCGCTGGTAATCGCGCCAGACAATCTCATCCGTGGCTGCATCGATGACGACACTTTTGACGGTCGTCGAGCCAACGTCCATGCCGATCATGAACTTCTTGTTCATTCGTTTTTACACTCCGGGCAGACAGGTCCTACAGTCTATTAGTTTACGTGAGCGGCCGCGGCCATGGGTTGGGGTTGCCAGCCTTCCTTCTTCATGCGGTCAGCGATGTGAAGGACGAAGTTAGCAGCGGTTCCCACCACACCCTTGGTGTGCGGCACATGGTACATGGGCTTTTTGGTTTCCGGATGGGCCTCGACGAAGGCGCGGCAATCTTCCAGCGTGAGCCCGGAGCGCTGCAGCACTTCGGCAAATTCGTTCTTCGCCTTGTTCTTCGCTTCCCCGAGCGCCATCTGAACGCGGCTGTGGGCGTTGATTTCGCCCTCGCCCGAAGTTTCGATGGGCAGGAAGATCATGTCTTTGTAGACGCCGGTCACTGCCGCCTGCGCGCCGTCGGATTGCGTGGAAGGCATGCAACCGAAGGGCTTCAGGCTGAGCACCATGTGAGCCAGGTCTTTGTTCGAGTAGTAAATGTTCTTGGCGACTTCCAGGTGGCCTTCGCCGCCGCCCGCGCGGGAATTGTAGAAGGGGTGCCCCATGCGCTGCAATTCATACTGGTCGGCAAGGTGGTGAGCCAGGCCGCCGAGCGCATCCACGATGCGGTGGTATTCGCGTTTGAAGATAGCTTCGGCCAGCTTCAGCTTCGCCACTTTGTTGCGGAAGCTGTATTCGATCTTCATGCGCTTGCCCAACTGCCAGATGGGAGGCAGCACAGCGCCTTCTTCCAAACCCTTCGTGTCGGAGTACTTCTGAATCACCTGGTGAATCATGTACATGATCCAGGTGCCGATGGGCTCCACCAGCACCTGCGCGCCTTCGCGCTCCAGGAAACGGAACATGTTAAAGTTGCCGTCGCCTTCGGTGGTCTGCGCCCAGAACTCGCCAGTGATCTTTACGATGGGTTTCACCCGCAGGCGGTCCACTTCCACTTCGTCGTACATGTCACGGCAGCGGTGGAGCGAAGCAGTGATGTCTTCGGAACGGAGTTGGTTGACGAACTTGCCGATGTACTCGGTAGTGTCTTTGAAGCTGTTCAGGAACCCAGGGAGATCCTCTCCCACTTGCCAGGGTTGCTTCTTCTTGAACACTTCGTGGAGGTAATCGGAGACGTTGTCGAGCACTTGATCGGTCTGGCCGGCCTTCACCTCGAACGGGCGGATGGCGTAGGCGACTTCGTTGACGATATCCCCGCAGTTGAGCGCGTTCAGAATACCGAGGAAGAAGTCGAGGTTCATCTCCAGGCCCGCTTCGGCGTCGGACTGGCTTAAGCCGCCGGACTGCTGGAAGAGCAGTACGCGGAAACCATCGAAGCCGGCGTTGCGCAGCGCGAGACGATACTCCGCTTCATACATACCGAAGCGGCAAGGGCCGCAGGCGCCGGCCGTGAAGAAGACGTAGCGGTCGACGATTTCCTGCTTCGTCAAGCCCTGCTCTTCGAGGCTTTGCAGGTACTGAACGAGGTTGCCGACAGTGAAGTAGGTGGGATTGCACTGCCCGTTGTTGCCGTACTCCTTCCCAAGTTGGAAGGCGGCGACGTCCGGCGTGGGGAGCGATTCGGCCAGGTAGCCGAGGCCCTCCAGCGCGCCGTGGATCAGCTTCTCGTGCTTCCAGGTCAGTCCCCCGAAGAGAAGCGTGGTGTGCCCGCGCTGCTTCGCGTTGAAGGTACGCTCCACCGGGCGCTTGAAGTGGTGAACACTCTTTTGTTCGAGGCCCGCTTCCCGCTCCAGGCGTGCGCGCTCTTCGGCGAGCCGCTGCTGGATGATCTCTTCCACGGAACTGCTAATCTGCACTAAACCAGTTCCCATGTTCGGCTTAGGCCCAAAAGGCTGTGTACTCATCGTACCCTCTCTCACTCGCTATCGATATTTAATTATTCGGACTTGCGGACGTACAACTTTTCCCAGTATGTAGCAGTTTGCCCCTAAACAGGGACGAACGCAAATAAAACTTCATTGAACGGTAGAGTATCACATTGGACGGTTCTGGGGGAAGGTTTGGCGGGGACCTTCCCGCCCTCTCCCAGCGCTTCTCCCGATCCCTTCCGGAAGGGAGAATTCCGCAGTTCGAAAGGGACTGGGAGGCCATTCCAAACCAACGGAATCTCCCCGTACGAGGTGAGGGCTATTTCCGCCTTTCCGCCTCATTCTGGATTGGTGATGAAGACGATTACCCTGATGATGGCAACCAGCTTGTTGGCAATGATGTTGGCGGGGTGCAAAGAGCCTGCACCGGATGCGAAACGGTCCGGTAACACCAAACAAGTTAGCCCTGGTCAGGCCGTGATCAGCCCCGACTCACCTCAACTGGAACAGATTCGTACGGAATCGCTCGAGTCGTCGCTGGTGCCAGTCGGAAATGTGTCCGCGCCAGGCAAAGTCGAGGCGAACATCAATCGTCAGTCCCATGTCGTGCTGCCGGTCGCAGGCCGGGTCCATACAGTGCTGGTGAAAATTGGCGATTTTGTCCAGCAGGGCCAGCCGCTCTTAACCCTGGAGAGTGCGGACATCGACGCAGCCGTGTCGAGTTTCCAGCAAGCTCAGGCCGCCGTGACACAAGCCAAATCAGCGCTCGCCAAGGGGCAGATGGATCTCGATCGCCAACGGGATCTGTTTGAGCACGGCGCGGTACCGCAGAAAGAGGTGTACAACGCGCAAGCCGTGACCGTGCAGGCGCAAGCGGCCGTGGAACAGGCGCAGGCGGTTGTCGAGCAATCCCGAAGGCGGCTGCAGATTCTCGGTGTCGGCACGGGAACCTTCGGTCAACGCGTCACCATCCCAGCGCCAATCTCCGGCAAGGTGCTCGAAATGTCTGTGGTCAATGGCGAATTCCGCAACGATCTGAGCGCGCCGGTGATGACCATCGCAGACCTCAGCTCCGTCTGGGTCACATCCGACGTCCCTGAAACAGCGATCCGTTTCGTCAAGCGGGGCGAGCCGGTGAAAATCGAGCTCTCCGCATATCCCGGCGAGACGTTCCGCGGCCGCGTCACCTTGATTGGCGACGTTGTCGATCCCCAGACTCGGACGGTAAAGGTGAGGGCGGAGTTGGCAAACCTGGAAGGGAAACTGAAGCCGGAAATGTTCGGCAACATTCAACTCGCGGAACAGACCGAGCCCAGACCCACCGTACCTGCCTCCGCCATCATCTCGAGCGATGGCAAGTCTCTCGTCTGGCGGGAAACCAGCAGGGGCGTCTTTGAAAAAGTCGCCATCACCACAGGAGCGCAGGTGGGCGAACGCATCGCCGTGCTCTCCGGACTCAGCCGCACCGATCGCGTCGTGGTGGATGGAGTCATGCTGCTGGCCGCCCGCTAAAGGAGATCCTTCTTGATTGCCCAACTCCTGCGCTTTGCCCTGCGGCAGCGCTTCATTACAGTTCTGGTTGGACTTACTCTCATCGGCGCGGGCTTGTGGGCCTTCGCACAGTTGAAGATCGAAGCCTATCCCGATATCTCCGACACTCAGGTGGTCGTGATCACCCAATACTCCGGACGCGCCGCCGAAGAGGTGGAGCAGCAGGTTACCGTCCCCATTGAACGCGCATTGAACAGCGCCCCCAACGTGATTGCGCGGCGCTCCCGAACCATCTTCGGCCTCTCCGTCGTCGAGCTCACTTTCGACTATGGAACGGATGATTACTTCGCCCGCCAGGTGGTGCTTGAGAAACTCCGCGACGCCGATCTGCCTGACGGCGTGACCCCGTCACTGGGGCCTTTGTCGACACCAATCGGCGAACTCTACCGCTACACGCTTTCCGGCGGCGGGCTGGATGCCATGAAGCTCCGCGAACTGCAGGATTGGGTTGTGGAGCCACGCTTCCTGCAAGTGCCGGGCGTCGCCGATGTTACTCCCTTCGGCGGGCTGATCAAGCAATATCAGATCCAAATCGACCCGATGGCGCTTTCCAAGTATGGGCTGTCCATCGCCCAAGTGGCCGATTCCGTGCGCGCCAACAATAGCAACGCCGGTGGCGCAATGCTGGACAACAAGCAGCAGTCAATGGTGATCCGCGGGGTCGGTCTGATTCAGAATTCGGCGGACATCGAAAATGTCGTGGTCAACGAATCAAAAGGCGTGCCGGTGTTCGTCAAGGACTTAGGCAAAGTGGGCATTACTGCCGCTCCACAGACTGGCATCTTCGGGGTAGGCAAGGAAGGCGGCGGCGTAGAGGGAATCGTGCTCATGCGGCGCGGGGAAAATCCCTCCGAAGTGCTCAAGGCAATTCAGGCCGCGGTAGACGACCTCAACCAAAACCGGCTGCCGCAGGGCGTACGAATCCACCCTATTTACGACCGCACGGACCTGGTGAACAATACGCTGCACACGGTGTCGCACACCTTGCTCGAAGGGCTGCTGATCGTGGTGGTTGTGCTGTTCTTGTTTCTTGGAAGCGCACGGGCAGCGCTGTTGACAGCTGTCACTATTCCCCTCTCCCTACTGTTTGCTTTTATCTGCATGCACTTCTCCGGCATTCCAGCCAACTTGCTGAGTCTTGGGGCGCTGGACTTTGGAATCATCGTGGACGCGACGCTGGTCATGGTAGAGCATGTGTTGCACACGATGCACGAGCGCGAGCATCGCGGCCCGCTGGGGCAAAGTGGAGTGCTTACAGCAATCCGCGATGCCGCGCTCGAAGTGGAGCGGCCCATCTTCTTTTCCCTATTGATCATCATCTCGGCCTACATTCCGCTGTTCACGCTGGAGCGTGTGGAACGAAAGCTGTTCACTCCGATGGCGTTTACTGTTTGCTACGCCCTGCTTGGATCCATGCTGCTGGCGCTGACATTGATTCCCGTGCTGGCCACTTATCTGTTCCGCAACGGAGCCCGGAGTTGGGAGAATCCCCTTCTCCCCTGGCTCTCCCGCCGTTATGCCGGGGTGCTCGACCGCGCTTTGCACCGCCCTCTGCTGGTAGTCGCCATCTCTGGCGCAGTAGTGGTCGCGGCATTCGCGCTTTCCGGGGCGCTAGGCATCGAGTTTCTACCGAACCTCGATGAGGGCGTGATCTGGGTGCGTGCCGTGCTGCCGCCGGGCATCTCCATCGAAAAGTCGGCACAGGTTGCCGGCGAGATCCGGCACATCATCCAGCAATACCCCGAAGTGCAACTCGTCTCCTCGCAATCGGGCCGTAACGATTCGGGCACAGACCCCTACGGCCCCAATCGCAATGAGTTCTTCCTCGCACTTAAGCCCTACGACACCTGGCCCGCGGGCATGAACAAGGGCAAGCTGGTAGAGGAGTTGAGCCGTAAACTAAACGAACGCATTCCCGGCGCCGCCTTCAGTTTCACGCAACCCATCGTGGACAACGTCACGGAGTCCGTCACCGGATCGGCGGCGGATCTCGCTGTCATCATTCGCGGGCCGGACTTAACCGCACTCCGTGCTCAGGCGGAGAACACCTTGGAGGTGATCCGCCAGGTGCCGGGCGCCGCGGATTCGGCCATCGAACAGGAAGCCGATCAATCGCAGCTACGGATTCGCATTGATCGCCAGGCCGTAGCGCGCTTCGGCATCAATGTGCGCGACGTACAGGACGTCATTGAGATGGCCATCGGCGGCCGCACCGCCGGCACCATGTTTGAAGGCGAACGCCGTTTTGACATCACCGTTCGCTACGTTCCCGAAGCGCGCACCAGCATCCCCGCCATCGGCAACGTCCTGGTTCCCACTCGCGAGGGCGGCAGAGTTCCACTTTCTCAACTGGCCGAAATCAAGGTGGTGAACGGGGCAAGTATCATCGCCCGCCGTGAGAATCAGCGCCAGATCACAGTGCGTACCAACATCCGCGGGCGAGACCAGGGCAGCTTCGTCTCAGAGGCTCAGATGCGATTCGCGAAGGCGATTCGATTGCCCGCAGGCTACGAAGTCACCTGGGGCGGCCAGTTCGAGAACTTGCAACGCGCCAAGAAGCGGCTCACCGTGATCCTGCCCATCACCATTGCCATCATCTTCATCCTTCTTTTTTTCATGTTCGGTTCCCCGAAGTATGCAGGGCTGGTAATGATGAACGTGCCGTTCTCGCTCGTTGGCGGCATCCTGTTTCTCTATTTGCGGCACATCAATCTGAGCGTGTCCGCCGCCGTGGGATTCATCAGCCTGTTCGGTGTCGCCGTCATGAGCGGCGTGCTGGTCATTGCCGAGATCAACCGCATTCGGCGCAGCGAACCGGACGTTCCGGTTCACGACGCCATCGTGCGTGGCTCACTCGGTCAATTGCGGCCGGTGCTTCTTATGGTTGTGGTGGCATTACTGGGCATGGTCCCGGCCGCTCGCGCCAGCGGCATCGGCTCCGATGTGCAACGGCCGCTGGCCACGGTGGTTGTCGGTGGCCTGCTGTCCACCCTGTTCCTGACCCTGCTGGCGCTGCCCAGCATGTACGCGCTGTCTGTGCGCGAAAATTCCCGCCGCGAGGAGATCGCCTCATGAAGAAACTCCAATTGACGATATACTTGAACGAAGCTGACAGGATGGGCGATATCCCTTTGCATGAAGACGTGGTGCGCCGTCTGTTGCGGCTGGAAATCGCCGGAGCTACGGTGACACGAGGATTGATGGGCTACGGAAAACACGGCAGAGTGCATCGCAAACGCCTCTTCGGAGTCTCTGATGACCGGCCCGTCATCATTACCGCCATCGACGACGAGGCTCGCATCCGTCCGATTCTCACCGAACTGAAATCCATCGTATTGGAAGGGCTGATCACACTTCAGGAAGTCGAGGTAGTTTGAAGGCATTCGTTATCCTCTGCGGTTTCGCTGTGGGCCTTGCTCCCGCACAGCAGTCCCCCAGTGATTCTGCGGTTGCCGAACAGCCTGCCAGTACTGCCACGCCGTCGGCTCCGGCAAAAGATACTCCCACCCCGTTTCAGCCGCCCACGTGGTCGGATCGGAGGCATGTCTTTCTGCGCAGGGTTTTCGGGCCGCAAGCCGTTCTTGAGACCGTCCCCGGCACGGCGTTCGACACAGCAAGGAATTTCCCTTACCAATGGGGCCGCACCGGAAAAGGTGTCGCCAAACGCCTCGGTTCGCAATACGGGCAATTCGTTGTCGGGGAAGGTATCGAAATGGGAGTATCGGCGCTTCACAAGGAAGATCCCCGCTACTTCCGCATGCCGGACGCGCCGTTTGGTCGGCGTCTCGGCCACGCAATCGTGAGCACAGTTATCACCCGCGGAGTGGACGGCAATCGCACCATCGCACTTTCCCGCCTCGCCAACGTGTATGGAGCCTGGGCCATTGCCACAACCTGGAATCCGCCCGATCAGCGTGACGCGCTTCGCATTTTTAAATATGGAAGCTTGGGCCTGAGCTTGAAAGTGGCAGGCAATGTGTTCCGCGAATTCTGGCCAGACGTGAAACAGAAACTGCGCAAGTAGCTTCCACAGACGATCCCCCCTCACTTCACAAAATCCAAAATCTCCCTTCACCGGGTGATGGGCTTCTTTGCCCTTTGGCTTGATTCTGGACACATGGGTGAAGCACATTGATGCGTATCTATCAGTTCCAATCGCCTGTAGGTGAACTCTGCCGCAAAGCGCCGTCTTCTGCGCCTGCCATGGGGGTCCACCCGATGGCCCGCTTGGTCGTGCTCCTGGTGGCCGGCAGCGGCGCTCTGAATCTTCTCTCCCTGATGGGAGGCCCCGTTCCCAGCGAGATGCCGGCCTGGCTCCTGTTCCTCTTCCCATTGGATTTCGCCGGCATTCACCGGACGCTCACACTCGTCTCCGGCTTCGCATTGATTCTCATTGCCGTGCATCTTTGGGCCTACAAGCAGCGCGCATGGCGGGCCGCGTTCCTGCTCGCGTCTGGCTCGGTGTTGTTTCATCTGCTGCCCCTGCCCTCGCGAAATGGCTGGAACCTCGAAGAGGCCCTCAGTTCGGGGATGCTGTGCGGGGTGTTGTGGTTGAGCAGGCGGCTGTTTGACATGGGAGCAGAACCGCCGCGGATCGCCACCGCGGCTCTGCGGGCTGCCTTCGCCTTCGCCGTCGCCGCAATGTACGGAGCAGCCGGATTCTGGCTGCTGGAGCCCGCCGAATTCCATCGCAACTTCCACTGGTGGGACGCCGCCTGGGGGACCGTCCGCCTCATGCTCTTCCTAGGCGACGCGACACTTGTCCCCCACACTCCCTATGCCGCCTGGTTTCTCGACTCGCTGTTCTGGATGTCCGGCGTCGCATTCCTTTACAGCGGATTTGTTCTATTCCGCCCCTTTGTCTATAACTTTCAGGTGAACCGGCACGCTTCGGCCCAAGCGCGCTCCATCGCGGAGCAACACGGGCGCAGCAGTCAGGATTTCTTCAAGCACTCCTCAGACAAGAGCTATTTCTTCACTGCCAACGGGCTCTGTTTCCTTGGCTACCGCGTCGCCGGTAACTATGCCCTGGCTCTGGGCGATCCGGTAGGACCGGAAGAAGAAATAGAGTCCGCAGTGCGGGAATTCCGTGACTTCTGCCGGGCCAGAGGCTGGCGCGTGGGCTTCCATCAGGTCAGCGCCGAAAGGCTCCCCACCTTCGAAGCACTTGGCTTTCAGCGGCTCAAAGTCGGCGATGACGCAATCGTCGACCTGGACAGGTTTTCCCTTTCCGGCAGCTCGATGAAGGAGTTTCGCAATACGGTGAATCGCCTCGATCGGCTCGGCTATCGTGTAGAACGATTCGATCCGCCGCTGGCCGATGCATTGCTGGCGCGGTTAGAGCAGATATCGGATCACTGGCTGGAGATCCCCGGTCATCGCGAGCGCCAGTTCACCCTGGGACGCTTCGAGCCCTCCTATGTCGCCTCCACTCCGGTTTATGTTGCTTACAATCCGCAAGGAGAAGCAGTAGCGTTTCTCAACCTTGTGCCGAGCTACGATCCCACCACCGCCACGGTGGACCTGATGCGGCGCACCGAGGCCCAGGTGAACGGGCTCATGGATTTTCTTTTCACCAAGGTCTTCCTCGATCTCAAAGCCCGCGGGATCCGCCGCTTTCACCTCGGCATGGCACCGTTGTCGAATCTCAGCGAGCACGGCGATGTAGGCCTGGACGAACGGTTCATCCATTGGGCCTTGCGAAAACTCCCGGTCTTGTTTCGCGCCGACAGTCTGCGGCGATTTAAGGCGAAATACGCCGACCAGTGGAGTCCGCGCTACGCCGTATATCAGGGCAAGCTGGACTTGCCGCGCTTGGCGCTCGCCCTGCATCGTATCTGTGAATTTCATCCGAAACGCGACCATCACCAAAGTGAGAGGAGAGCAGCATGAGCTTGGCTCTTGCACTGCTATTGACTGGGCAACTGGCAGCCGCTGACACCACCACCATCCGCGGCCACACCGTGCCATTGGCGCAGTTGCCTTCCAACACCGGCCAGGCAGCCGTTGCGGTCATCTTCCTGCCTGGGGATGGTGGCTGGCGAGGGACAGCAATTACCATCGCCCGCAACATCGGCTCTTGGGGACTCGACGTCTTTGGCTTCGACACAAAGAAGTATCTCGAGGCCTTCTCGGCCAACGGAGAAACCTTGTCGGCACAGGACATGGCCTCCGATGTCCGAACTGTGGCAGACCGTGTGTCGGGCACGTCGCATCGGCCGGTGGTGCTGGTGGGTTGGTCGCAAGGCGCCTCCATGGCGGTAGCCGCCGCCGCGGGACTTCAGTCGCGCACGCCCATTCGCGGCGTGATCACGCTCGGCCTTCCCGAATCCGGAGTGTTGGGATGGGATTGGAAAGCCACACTGGCAGTGGTGGCACACCGCGAGCCCGACCAGCCGGCATTCGCCGTGAAGCCGTTGCTTTCCTCCTCGGCTCCCGTGCCCTTGTGGTTGATCCATGGCACGGAGGATGAGTACACGGCCCTCTCCGCCGCTCGGGCACTGTTCCGGTGCGCCGGCGAACCCAAACACATGGAAGAAATCAACGGCGCGAACCACCGCTTCGAGGGACATCAGAGCGAGTTGTATCAGGCGCTCCAAAGGGGGCTCGCATGGATCGCCTCGCATTGACTCGATGGAAAGTTGCCCTGCTCAGTGCAGCAACTGCCACGATTGCTGCCGCCGCGCTCTGGGCAGCCTTGCGCGGGCTCGAATGGACTGTCTTCCGGAATCAGTTGCGCAGCCTCGATTGGCGATGGCTGGTACTTGCCGTTCTCCTCGACATCGCCAGTTACGTAACGCAAGGCCTGCGCTGGCGCTTCCTGCTGAACGGCGCCACCATGTGGCAAACCACACGGGCCATCTACGCCGGCTTGTTCTGCAATGAGGTGGTGCCGTTGCGGCCCGGTGAAGCCGTGCGGGCCTGGCTCGCCTCGCGCGATCTGCGAGTTGGCATTCTATCCATCGCTCCTACCATCCTTGCCGAGCGGCTCATGGACGGCTTGTGGCTCGCCGCCGCTCTGTTAGCCGCCCTGTCCATAGCACCGCTCTCCACACAACTGGTTCATGTCGTCTGGATCGTTACGGGCACAGTAGCGCTCTTGATCCTTGTTGCTCTTAGCGTCGGCCGGGCACGCCTGCCCTCGCTCCCACAAGCCCTGCGAAACTCCCGCGCTCTCGCCATCTCAGGCTGCTTTTTACTAACTCAGGGACTCGCCTTCTGGGCCGTGGGGCGCGCCAGCCATCTCGGTCTGGACATCGCCGCGGCCTTCGTGGTGATGCTCGTGGTGCGCATCGGCACACTCATCCCCGGCGCCCCGGCGAATCTCGGCACACATCAGTTCTCCACCGTGCTGGGTCTATCCCTGTACGGGATCCCACAAGCCGCCTCCGCCAGCTATGCTCTGGTTGTGTTCGTTGTCCTCACCGCTCCCCTGCTGGCGATTGGCTTTCTTGCGTGCGTCCATGCCGGATTGAACTGGCAGAGCATCCGCAGGTTGTCGGGCTACTCCCCCGAGAAGCGCCTCAGCCTGACAATCTCCACAAACGAAACGAAGATATTCACCAGCCCCAGCCCGCTTACCGTCCCGCGAAAATAGGAGTTCATCCACAACTGCTGCAGCGTGTGATTCCAGGTAGCGAAGAAGTTCTGCTCCCAGAAATCGAGCCATGGGAACACCAGGAGAAACACACCAAGCTCAAAACAGAAAATGGCGAATACCACCGCGGCTACTTTGTGATACCAGCGGAACTGAGATGCGTGCGCATCCACCGGGTGCAGGGGCGGCAATTCGGGGTTCATACCCATGCCTCGGTTGGTGGAAAAAGCGGAAGCTGCCGCACGGGCGCGTACGACATCCGATGGTGCGGCGTGGGCCCATGCAACGCCAGTGCTTCTAAATGCTCCGGAGTTGGATAACCTTTGTGCCGGGAGAATCCGTATTCGGGATAGCGCTGATCCCAATCGCAGAGGCACGCGTCGCGATCCACCTTGGCCAGTATGCTGGCCGCGGCAATGGATGGACTCAACGCGTCTCCGTGAATGATCCCCTCCTGCGGTATCTCCAAGTCAATCTGCAGAGCGTCCACCAGCAGATATTGGGGGGCCGGAAGCAGCATCGACACCGCCCGTTTAATGGCCAGACGCGACGCCTGGTAGATGTTGATGGCGTCGATCTCTGCGGCGTCGGCCGTTGCTACTGCCCATGCCAAAGCGCGCTCGCGAATCCGTAAAGCCAGAACCTCCCGGCGCTCGCGGCTCAGCTGTTTGCTGTCCCGCAATCCCCGGATTGGCCTCGCCGGATCCAAAATGACTGCAGCTGCATACACTGGTCCAAATAGAGAGCCACGGCCCGCTTCATCGGCGCCCGCAATGAGGGAATATCCCTGCTTGCGCGCAGCTGCCTCATAGGTACTGCGAATCGTTTTTTCCTTCGCGCCTGCGGCAGCCACGGGATCGGGCTCGTAAGAAATCTGGAAACTCGGTTATTCGCGCTCGCGGAGACGAGCGGCTTTACCGCGCAAGGCGCGGATGTAGTAAAGCTTGGCCCGGCGCACTCGGCCCGTGCGAATCACCGTGATCGAGTCAATCACAGGGGCGTGAATCGGGAAAATGCGCTCTACACCGTGGCCGAAGCTCACCTTGCGGACGGTGATGGTTTCGCCCATGCCGCCGCTGTTGTTGCGGGCAATGACAGCGCCCTCAAAAGCCTGCAGGCGCTCTTTGTCGCCTTCACGAATCTTCACTTGGACGCGAATCGTATCGCCGATCCGGAAGTCGGGGTGGGGAGTGGCCCGTTTGTTGTTGTTCAGGACCTTCGTCAATTGGGGGTTCGTCATGCTAGCTACCTCTGATCAATGCGCAAATATTTTAGTTTAGCGCGTTTCCCGGCGGATTGCTCTCTCGAAGCAAATCGGGACGCCGGCGCGCCGTCTTTTCCATCGCCGCCTGATGCCGCCACTTGCGGATCTCGGCATGATTACCATTCAACAAAACCTGCGGGACGCCATAGCCGCGAAACTCCGCCGGACGCGTCCAGTGCGGGCAATCCAAAATGCCCTGCGAAAACGATTCATGAACACTCGATGCCTCGTTGCCAAGCACTCCCGGCAACAACCGGCCAACCGTGTCCACCACTACTGCGGCAGCCAACTCGCCGCCACTCATCACATAGTCGCCAATACAGATCTCATCGTCTACCAAGTGCTCGACGACGCGTTCATCCACGCCTTCATAGCGGCCGCAGATCAGCATCAACTCATCAAGCCCGGCATACTCCCTTGCCGCTTCCTGGCGGTACAACCGGCCCTGGGCGGATAGCAGAACCACCTTTTGCCGCGCGCTACGCTGCGGCCAGATCGATTCCACTGCCAGAAAAAGCGGCTCGGCTTTCATCACCATGCCTTCCCCACCCCCAAAGGGGCGGTCGTCCACAGTTTTGTGCCGGTCAAACGTCCAATCACGCAAATTGTGGATGCGTACTTCCACTGAGCCTGCCTCAATCGCCTTGCCCAGCACGCCGTGTTCAAACGGCCCGCGGAAAAACTCTGGAAAGATCGTTACGATGTGGAAGATCACAACTCTTCAAATCCTTCCGGCAGTTCGGCCCGGATCCAGCGTGCAGCCAGATCGTACTCCCTACAGATGGCAGGCACGAACGGGACCAGCATCTCGCGGCCGCCGTGCAGCACCTGCAACAGAACTGGACCACCATATTCCAGGTAATCCGCCACTGTTCCCAACTCTCGGCCACTCTTAAAATCGAGGACGCGGCAGCCAACCAAATCGTTGTAATAAACTTCGCCCTCCGGCGCAGGAGGACGATCCGATCGCGGAATACACAATTGCGCTTCGCGCAGGCTTTCCGCTTGTTCCACCGTGTCGATACCCGCGAATTTGAGCACCATTCGATCCTGGTGGGGAAACGCATGCTCCAACTTCACCGGAAGCTCTCCCGGAAACAGAACCAGGTTCGGAAACGCTTGCAACTGTTCGGCGGTCCAATTCGCGGCTAAGGCGACCACTTCGCCTCGTACGCCGCGCGGCCGCACGATACAGGCCACAATGACCCAATCCGGCGTCACTATTCCAAAATCTCAAGCGAGAACCGGCGGTTCAGCTTCATTCCGGAGGCACCTAGCAATGTGCGCATCGCGCGAGCCGTGCGCCCCTGCTTCCCGATCACTTTCCCTAAATCGCTCGGCGCCACCCGCAGTTCCAACACGGTGGCGTGGTCTCCGGCAACTTCCTTCACCACCACTTCGTCCGGTGTATCCACCAGCGACTTAGCGATTTCTTCCACCAGTTGTCTGATATCCATTTCGAAGTCTCCTGTCAATCCTTTGGCAATGGGCGTCTCACTGTTCCCAGACGCATAGGGAGGGACTTACGAACGGACGTTAGGCAGCCGGCGCAGGGTTCGAGGCAATCAGGCGAGCCACCGTGTCCGAAGGCTTGGCGCCGCACTTCATCCAGTGCGAGATACGATCGTGCTTCAGTTCAACCTTCGCCGGATCGGTTACGGGGTTGTAATGCCCCACAATTTCGATGGCGCGGCCGTCGCGGGCGCGTTCTTTGTCGATCACTACCACGCGATACGTAGGCTTTTTCTTGGCTCCAAAACGAGCCAGGCGGATCATCAACATGCTGTTTGGTTTACTCCTAAGATCTCTATAATCATAGTCTACTGAAACGGGAAGCCGCCGCCCATTCCGGGCAGTTTGAACTTCCCCATCTTCTTCCCCAGCAGCCCGCCCGAAAACGTCTTCATCATCTTACGGGCTTGGGTGTATTGTTTCAGCAGTTGGTTTACGTCCTGCACGGTCGTTCCGCTGCCCATCGCGATGCGGCGGCGGCGCGAACCGTTAATAATCATGTGGTTGTTCCGCTCATCGGGCGTCATCGAATCGACGATCGCCACAATGCGCGTCATTTCCTTTTCATCAACCTTCGCGTTCTTCAGCTCTTTGCCCAGCGGGCCGAGCTGCGGAATCATACCGATGAGGGATTCCAGTGGGCCCAACTTGCGCAATTGCTTCAGCTGATCGCGAAAATCTTCCAGCGTGAACTCGTTGTCGAGCAGTTTGCGCTGCATCTGCTCGGCTTGCTTCTGATCGATGTTCTGTTCGACTTTTTCAATCAGCGACAGCACATCGCCCATTCCAAGAATTCGCGACACGGCGCGGTCTGGGTGAAACGGTTCGAAGGCATCCGGCTTTTCGCCCAGACCAATAAATTTGAGCGGCTGGCCGGTGACAGTCTTGATCGAAAGCGCGGCGCCACCGCGTGCATCACCGTCCATCTTGGTCAGGATGACGCCCGTAATCCCCAGCCGTTTGTGAAATTCATCCGCTGACTTGACCGCGTCTTGTCCGGTCATGGCGTCGGCGACGAAGAGAATCTCCACCGGGTTCAGCAGGTCTTTGAGCTGCTGCAGTTCGGTCATCAGCTGGTCATCAATGTGGAGCCGGCCTGCGGTATCCACCAGCAGTACATCGCGATTGTTCTGTGTCGCCTCACGCTTCGCCGATCGCGCCAGTTCGACGGGTTTCGCCGCTTCTTCGGCCGTACCTTCGTAAACCGGAATGTTGACGTCCTTGGCGATCACACTCAATTGCTGCCGCGCGGCCGGACGGTAAATGTCCACCGACACCAGCATCGGGCGGTTGCCCTGTTTACCGAGCAGTCTCGCCAGCTTACCCGTGGACGTGGTTTTGCCCGATCCCTGCAGTCCAACGATCATGATCACACTGGGCGGTTCATTGGCCAGCCGCAGCTTGGCCTGGTGGCTGCCAAGGATTTTGATCAGTTCATCGCGAACAATCTTGACCACCTGCTGAGCCGGAGAAAGCGAGCTAAGTACTTCCTGCCCAAGAGCTTTCTCCTTCACGCTTTCCATCAAGTGCTTCACGACGCGGAAGTGCACATCGGCTTCCAGCAAGGCGACGCGGATCTCCTTCAGGGCCGCTTCCATGTTCTCGGCCGTGAGTTTGCCTTCGCCGCGCAGGTTCTTGAAGACGCGCTGCAGCTTGTCGGAAAGATTCTCAAACATGATCGGAATGAGCCCCGAGGGCAGGGCAAGGGATCAGTGTGTACTGCTTTGAGCAGGGGGCTTTGGGCAGTTCTACCATTATACGACAGGTCGGCAGCAGTTTCTACGGCAGTGCGAATGCCACAATACTTCCACCAGCCGGCCGGCCGGACTTACCACCTCCTGCGGAAATGACGACATACTGCTTTCCGTTCACCATGTACACGCTCGGCGTGGCATTCCCGCTGAACGGCAGTTTCGCCTTCCACAGTACCTTGCCGGTCTCTTTATCGAAGGCACGGATGGTCTCATCCGCCGATGCCCCTACAAAGATCAACCCGCTCGCCGTCACCACCGGCCCTCCGTAGTTTTCCGTGCCCGTGGGCGGAATGCCGCGTGCCGTCAGCTCCGGATACTCCCCTAGTGGCACCTTCCATTTGATCTCGCCCGTATTCAAATCCACCGCATTCAATGTGCCCCACGGTGGCCGGATCGCCGGATACCCTTCCGCATCGAAATACCGGCGGAAGCCTGCAAACACATACGGCGCCCCTTGCCCCGCACGCCGCCCGGAAACAGCCGCCGTCTCCTCCCCCATCAGATAGTCAATCACCGCCTTCCGTTGATCCGCGCGCATCTGCCCGAAGGCAGGCATGCGTCCCCCACCCTGCTCCACAATCTTCGTCACGGCCTCACGCGAACTGCGCTTGGCCAAATCAGCTAATCCGGGAAATCCGCCCTTAGCATCGCCCTTCCGGTCCAATCCGTGGCAGTACGCACAGTTGGTCTGATAAGTTCGCTCGCCGAGCGTTCCCCGTGCAGGCACCATCTGATACAGCCACGGAATCTCATTCACGTTGGCGTAATACACGCCTTCCTTGTCAGCGGCTGCTCCTCCCCATTCCATGCCGCCATCGAAACCCGGGAAAATGATGGTCTCCTTCAGGCTCGGCCCCGGAAACGCTCCAGAGGAACCCGACTGCTTGTAGCGAACCTCCGTCATCCGCTTCGCTTCCGGCGAAATGTTCGACACATCCTCCGCTGTATAGTTCTGGCGCGTCAATGGCGGAGGTTTCACCGGTAGAGGCTGCGTGGGCCAGGTTGGCTCTTCTGCCAACTGCGATTGCGGCACTGGCACCTCGTGAATCGGCCATAGCGGCTCACCAGTCACACGGTCAAACACAAACAGCAGCCCGTTCTTCGTTCCCTGCGCCAAGGCGTCGATCGTCAAGCCGTTGCGCTTCACCGTAAGCAGCACCGGAGGCGTCGGCAGATCTTTATCCAGCAAATCATGGTGAACCAATTGGTGATGCCACAGACGCTTCCCGGTATTCGCATCCAAGGCAACAAGGCAGTTGGCGAAGAGGTTTGCACCTGCGCGGTCTCCACCCCAGAAATCAGGCTCTGCGGTCTCAGTCGGAACGTACAGAATCCCGCGTGGTTCATCCAACGCCAAGCCGGACCAGTTCGATGCTCCCCCGGCGGTCTTGTACGCCTCCGGAGGCCATGATTGGTATCCATACTCCCCCGGCCTCGGGATCACATGAAAGATCCACTTCATCGACCCCGTGCGCACATCATAAGCCCGAATCGTACCCGGGCCCCGCGTGCTTCCGCCGACAATGTACATGTCCTTGTAGATCACACCTGGCGTGTTGATAATCACGCTCGGTGGTCCAGGGCTGCCGTAAGTATCCACGCCCTCGCCCATGTGCACCGATCCGTTCTTGCCGAAACTCCGCACAGGCTTGCCGGTTGCCGCATCCAACGCGTAGAGATAGGTGCCCGCGCCGGTGAAGATTCGCTTATCGTTCCCACTCGCCCAGTACACGACGCCTCGCTGCCGCTTACCCGGATTGTCGGAGCGCTCCGACAGAGGGTCAAATGCCCACAGCCGCTCGCCGGTGGCCGCCCGTAGTGCCAGCACCTTGCGGTTCGGCGATGCCGTATACAGCACGCCATCCACAATCAATCCATTCGATTGAAACTCGCCGATGTCTCCGGTTTCATGCCGCCACACCTCGCGCAGACGCGACACATTCTGCTTGTTGATCTGATCGAGCGCACTGTAATGTGTGGTGCCTTTGTCACCCAGATAGACGCTCCAATCCACGTTCTGGCCCCACACCAAGGCCGTAAATGACGACAGCAGAAAGAATCGGCGCATTCCTGGCAAGCCTATCCTGCCGGGCGACACTCCGTCAATGCGCTACTTAGGGGAGTCGATCTGTACCAGGTCTTCCTTCTTCGCAATGCGCTTTGGTGGAGCTAGTAACCGCCGTGGCAACTTCGCAAGATAAGTGAGCCGTTCCACCATAGGCAGAAGCTTTCGTACCGTCTCCCCATGAAAAAGGAGACTGCCGGCTACCAGCACCGGATGCGGGATCGTTGTGCAGCATCGCGCACAGATGTCGATCTCCTGCGCCCGCCCGTCCAGATGCAACCTGCGCATGCGCTGCATTTCCTCGGAGTCGAAGATCTCCTGCAGCCCGCGCTCGCGCACGTTGCCCACAGGCTTGCCATCCAACATGTAGCTTTGGCAGCAGGGATAAACATCGCCGTTGTGCTTCACATACATCGGCCCTCGCCAGAGGTAATGGCAGGGATGCTTCCAATCCTCTGCCCCATGCCCGGCATCGGGCCGCATCAGATTCGTTTCGTCCTCTTTGATGCGTACCGCGTCCACACCAGGCACCTCGCTCCAGAAGCGAACGAAATCGTCCACGTCTCCGGCGTTCTTCTCCATCCGCACCATCTGGGCCACCACCTGAATGGGAGCCTTCCGTTCAGCCTTCATCTTTGCGAAGCGTACAAAATTATCACGCACCTTCTCAAAGCGGGCGCCCTTGCGGTAAAACTCGTAGCTCTCTTTCGTCGATCCATCGAAGCTCAAGGTGATGTGCTTGAGCGGGGTATCCAACAGCCTACGGGCATTGGCTTCATCGAGCAATGTTCCGTTGGTGGAGAGCAGCGTCGAAACGCCATGCTGCTCGCAGTATTCAATGCGGTCGAAAATTTTCGGATCAAGGAACGGTTCTCCTAATCCGATCAGCATCATGTGCTCGCCAGTCTTGCCGGACTCGCGCACCAGGCGGCTGAAGACTTCGTCGGTCATATCTTCTTTCGGCTGCTTGTGCGTTTCGCGCGGGCACATTGGGCAGTACAGGTTGCACTTGGCGGTCGTTTCCACGATGTACTCCACCGGCAGTGCAGAAACGCGCGAGCGGCGCGTGAGATAGGCCCAGAGTAGTTTGGCGCGATTCCAGATTCGCATCGCAAACTATCATTGTAACGGGCAGCAAATTTTCTGCCCCAATCGCTGCATACGCCGCATCTCAATCCTGTGGATCCACGTGTCCAAATCCTCAACCAGGCGAGCCCGCGCGCCGATGCCCGCTACGTCCTCTACTGGGCCCAAATGAACCGCCGCGTGGAATCGAACCACGCCCTGCTGCACGCGGTGGAGATGGCCAATCGCCACAAACTGCCTGTTCTGGTTTACGAAGCCATCACCTACCGTTACCCTCACGCCAATGACCGGCATCACACCTTCCTGTTGGAAGGCGTGCCGGAAACAGCGAAGCGCCTGGCCAAACTCGGAATCGGCTACGTGTTCTACCTCGAGCGTGGGCCGCAGGATCCACATGATGTTCTGTACCGCCTCGCCGCTCAAGCATTGGCGGTAGTCACCGATGATTACCCGACTTTCATCGCCCGGAAGCACAATGCCTCTGTCCCATCGAAGATCGGCATACCCTATCACGCCGTCGATTCCAGTTGCATCGTGCCCATGTCCCTGATGGAGAAGCGCGAATGGGCGGCCTATACCATCAGACCGAAGATCCATCGTCTACTGCCGCAGTACCTGCGGCCGGTGCACCCCATCCACGTCGCCGTACCCTTCACCGGCGCCGTGCCCGATTTTCACACGGAAGTCACCGCGGAAAACATCCCTGCCTTAGTCGCCTCCTGTCAAATCGACCACGGCGTAAAACCATCTACCACGTACAAAGGCGGGCGAATCGCCGCAGAACGAACCCTGCAGCGGTTTCTCAACGACCGCCTGCGCCGCTATGCACAGGAACGCAATGACCCCGCAACGCACGCCACCAGCGACCTGAGCCCCTATCTGCACTACGGCCACATCAGCGCTGTCGAGATTGCGCTCGCGGCCAAAGCCTACGCCGCCGAACACAAACTGGTGGCCGACGAGTTTCTGGAAGAGCTGATCGTGCGCCGGGAGCTCGCCTTCAACTACGCCCGGTTCAGCAATCCGCCGGACACCTTCGCCCAACTCCCCGGCTGGGCCGTGCAAACGATGGCCAAGCACGCGAAAGACGTCCGCGATCCCTGCTACACGCCCCAGCAGTTCGAAGCCGCCCACACACACGATCCCCTGTGGAATGCCACACAGAAGGAAATGCTGCTGCGCGGCAAGATTCACGGATACTACCGCATGTACTGGGGCAAGAAGATCATCGAGTGGTCCGCCACACACGAAGAAGCCTTGCAAACCATGGTCTATTTGCACGACCGCTATGCGGTGGACGGCCGCGACCCCAACACCTACACCAACATTCTCTGGTGCTTCGGCCTCCATGACCGCCCTTGGCAGGAACGCCCCATTTTCGGGATGTTGCGGTTCATGTCCTACGATGGCATGCGGCGCAAAACCGCCGTCGATGCATACATCAAGGAAATCGACTACCTGGAACGCACCGGCAAGGATTTGTTTACTCTACAGTAGAGCGCTCACCATGCGAATCACACTCACGGGAGCCAGCGGATTCATCGGCCACCGCCTCATTGAGCGGCTGCTGCAGCGCAAGCACACCTTGCATCTCCTCGGGCGCAAGCGCCCAACCAATCTTCCTCCGAGTGTTCAATTCTCCGGCTGGGATGCGACCAGCGGAAACACTCCACCGGTGGAAGCTCTCCACAACGCCGAGGCCATCATCCACCTCGCCGGAGAACCTGTCGCACAACGCTGGACACCCGCCGTCAAACAACGGATCCGAACCAGCCGCGTCGATGGCACCCAGGCACTGTTAGGCGCGATTGCGCAGCTGCCCGTCAAGCCGCAAACCTTCATCGCTGCGTCGGCAATCGGCTACTACGGCGACCGAGGCGAAGAGCTGCTCCCCGAAACCGCATCCCCCGGCACAGGCTTCCTCCCTGAAATCTGTATCGCCTGGGAAGGCGCGTCGAACGCAGCACGAAGCCAGGGCATCCGCACGGTTCCCCTCCGCATCGGCATCGTTCTCGGTCCCGATGGAGGCGCGCTGGCCAAGATGATCACGCCGTTCCGGCTTGGCGCAGGCGGGAAGATCGGTAGCGGGCGCCAATGGATGTCGTGGATTCACGCCGATGACGCCGTTGGTCTCATCCTGCACGCGTTGGAAACAACATCATTGCAGGGGCCGATGAACGTGACGGCGCCGAACCCAGTGCGGAATACGGACTTCACTCGCGCGTTGGGCCACGCCTTACATCGCCCCACGCTCATCCCCGTTCCGGAATTCGGCCTGAAGCTGGTCTTCGGAGAGATGGCGACAATGCTGACCTCCAGCCAGCGCGTGGATTGCGCTGCTGCTCGCCACAGCGGCTATCGTTTCCAATTCCCCGATCTCGGCACAGCGCTCGCAAATCTCTTTGCGTAGATCAGACACTCACGCGCAGATGGAATGATTTCGGCCGAGTCAGTTGCTCGTATCCCAACACGCTCAGCGTGCAGCCTCGCCCCGAATCCTTCACACCAGTCCACGCCAGTGCCGGGTCCAGATAATCGCACCGGTTCATGAACCACGTTCCCGTCTCAATCTGGTCCCCGATTCGTACCGCGGCAGCTTCATCCGATGTCCACACCGCCGCCGTCAGTCCGTAGGCGCTGTCGTTCATCAGCTGCACCGCCTGCTCATCGGAATCCACTGCCATGATCCCGACCACCGGCCCGAAACTCTCTTCCGTCATCACTCGCATCCGGTGATCCACGTTCGTGAGAATCTGCGGCGCCAGATAGGGCGAGCCCGGTTTGTTCGCGGCAAACGACGAAGCGTCGATGTGCGCGACTGCGCCCATGGATACGGCTTCCGCAACTTGGGCACGAACAAACTCCGCCGCGCCCGTACGCACCATCGGCCCAAGCGTCGTGGCCTGCTCCAGTGGATTGCCGAGCACGTACTCCTTCGTCAGAGCCACGGCGCCCTGCACGAATTCATCAAACACATCACGGTGCACGTAGATGCGTTCAATTCCACAACACGATTGCCCGGAGTTGAACATCGCCCCGTCCACCAGGTTCTCTATCGCGTGCGCCAGATTCGCATCGGCGCGCACGTAGGCCGGATCTTTTCCACCCAACTCGAGCGCCGTACCCACAAAGCGCCCGCTCGCCGCTTGCTGCACCGCATGCCCGCCCGCCACTGATCCGGTGAAGGCGACGAAACCCACCCGCGCGTCGCCGATGACACGATTCACATCGTCGTGGCTCAGATGAAGAAACTGGAACACACCCTCCGGCAACCCTGCCTTATGGAACGCCTTGGCGAATCGCTCCGCGCACAGCGGCGTTTGCGCCGAATGCTTCAGGATCACGGCGTTGCCGGCAACAATCGCGGGCACCACGGAATTCACAGCAGTCAGATAGGGATAGTTCCAAGGGGCAATGGTGAACACCACACCCACAGGCTCGCGTCGCAAAAAGCGTGTAAATCCCGCTTTTGCCGGCATCGCGATGTCCGCGAGAATTTGCGGCGCAATCTCAACCATGTACCGCGCTCTTTCCGCAAAACCTCGCCGGATCTCCATCGGCGAATAACGCACCGGGCGGCCCATCTGCCACGTCAGCTCTTCGCCAATCGCATCGGCATCCGTCTCCATCGCTTCCACGAAGCGGAGACACACATCCAGCCGCTCCGCCAGCGGTGTATCGCGCCAGCCCTTCTGCGCGACCACAGCCTGCGCTAACGCGGCTTCTATCTCAACTCCGGACGCCAGTTCGCGTTCCACGTACACGCGTCCGTCCACAGGGGAAATCGTCTTTTGAATCGGCATGTTCAAACTAGGGAAATTTCTTTTTGGGCGGCGGAGGCTGCCCGCTAAAGTATAGCGTCACGTCCGCGGTCAGCGCCTGCTCATCGATCTTTACTTCAGACTTGGTTTTGCCCAGATTGTCCAGCACCATTTCTTCGCGGATACGGTTCAGAAAGGTCTCCGGATAATCGGGATTGAAGGCTTGCCCTTCCTTCATCACCCACATCTTGCGAATGGCAGGTTCGGTCAGAATATCCAACCCCACGATGTTCAGCTTGGCAAACATGTAGCGCTTTCCCGGCTCGATGCGCACGGTGAGGTTCACCACTTTCTTCGCATCATCCAACTGCCGCTCCACGTCGGCCTTCGCCTGCAAATAGCCATTGCGCCGCACCACCGCGCGCATGCGCTCAATGCCTTCCTTGATGTCGTCGAAATTTGCCAGATCACCCTTCTTCAGGTTGCCTGCTCGCAACAGCATCCGCTCATCCGCGGTTTCCGTGTCCACCTTCACCTCACCCAAGGTGTAAGGCTCGCCCTCTACCACTTCCACACTGACTCGCAATCCCTCCACGTCCTGCACCGGCTCCACGCTCACCTTCGGGAAATCAATCCGTAACCGGCCCCGCGCCTCATACAACGGGCGGATGCTCGCGTCGAGTATCTGTCGAAAGCGCTTCTCTTCCCATACGGCGCCTACGGCGGCTCCTGAGATCGCTTTTTGCAGCACCGCCTGAGGCAGAACTTCATTTTTCAAGAAACGCACTTCCGCAATGGAAGGAGGCAGTTTCGCGGGCTGGAACACGATCCGCAGATCATTCGGCCCTTCCGCCGTCACCTTTCCAACCACCTTCTCTCCCGCCACCGCTTCCAGCACCTTCGCGTACTTCGCCAGCAGCACGGCCGTCCCCGGCGCCTTCTCGCCGAACAACGGGTCCGCTTTCTCCAGCGCCGCCAACAGCTCTTTGTCCGGCTTTTTCAACCGGTCAAATTTCACCGGATACGATTGCTCAACTTCCTTTACTTCGAACGAGGCATTGAATCCCATCCCATCCGCCGACGGCTTGTACTGATAACCCACGGATTCAAAGTAGCCACAGGCCACCAGGCGGTCTCGTGCCGCATCGAACTCCTTCTCCACCACCGGCTGGCCAACCTTCAAACCTGTCACGGCGATAATCTTGTCCGACGGATAGATCTTGTTTCCCACCACTGTCAACGACAGAATGGGGAACGTGCGCGTCTGGACCTGCGCAGGTGCGGGTGCCTCCGTGGCCACCTTTGGCTGAGCCTTCGGCCGCGCGGCTGGCCGCTTCTTAGCAGGCGTCTGCGCACACACCACAACCACACTCAGCACAACCACCCAAATCAGGCGCCACATCGCTCAACGCTCCAGAATCTGCGGATTCATCACGGCAATATAGCCGAGGTTTCGATACAACTGCTTGTAGTCCAGCCCGCATCCGATCACAAAGTGATCGCCAATTTCAAAGCAGCGGAAGTCGACTGGAACCTGCACAATTCGACGCGAAGTCCTGTCCAGAAGGGTACACAGTCCCATTGAATTCGGCCCGCGCCCAGCCAGCGTCTGCAACAGGTAACGGATGGTGAATCCCGTGTCTACGATATCCTCCACCAGCAGCACATCTTCGCCTTCAATGCTGTCATCCAGATCCTTGGCGATTCGCACCAAGCCGCTGCTTGGCCCTTTCTTCCCCGAAAAACTGGAAATCGACAGAAAATCGATCTTCACCGGGATGTCCATCGCCCGCGCCAGCGCAGTGAGAAAAAAAATCGACCCCTTCAGCACCCCCACCAGTTTCAATTCGCGTCCGCGATACTTCGCACTGATCTCGGCGGCCACTTCCTGAATCCGCTGCGACACCTGTTCTTCCGTGAACAGAATTCGTTCTACTCCTGCCGGCTGCATCAGACTCATACCATCACGCCACGCTCGGCCAACCCGTATTTGAAGATCAGATTGCGAAAGTCCTTCTGATAGAAAACCTGCACGTTGACGTGAGGATACAGCGTCTTCAGCAGCTTCACTTTGCGATTCTTCTTCGTCACCAGCGATTGCTTCATGGTTGTCAGCTCAACATAGAGATCGAACTCGGGCAGATAGAAATCAGGCGTGAAGGCTTCCAGCACTCGCCCGTCTTTGTCCCACTGAATGGGAAAGCTCTTCGGCTCATACTCCCAGGGGATGCGATAGAAGTCCAGCAGGTTGGCAAAGATCTGCTCACTGTGGTTGGCAAACACCTTCTTCTTCAGTGTCACCTTGTCCGGTGGAGTAATCCCAAACTTCGCCAGTCGCAGGCGCGTCTGAAACTGAATCTGCGCTTCCGCCGCCGCCGACAACAACGGATCCACCAGCAGCCCGCGAATAGTCGCAGCCTGCTCCACAATCACGGCCACCTGCTCGGCGTCGAACTGCTCCATGTTCACCACCAGATCGTACGCCGAGGGCGCCACGGCCGATTTGCCGAAGTGCGCCTTTCGTGTGTCGCGCACCTGCCGCTCCAGTTGCTTCATCAGTTGTTTCGCCGCCGGCCGCTCCAGTCGGTGCTCCAGCATCAGCAGTCCCGTGCGCCGCGCCTCACCCGCAACAAGATGCAGCCGGAATGTTCCAGGGATCTCCTGAAAGAGAAACTCAGATCCAGGCACGCACACGGCCAGAGGTTGTTCTTTGCCCAACTGCGCGAGAATCGACGTCACCACCGCCGGCCACGCTTTCTCCGGAATGGATACCTCAGAGCCAAACTCTCCCGTAATCAGCTCACGCAGCCGGGATTCCGTGATCAGCTCAAAACGCAGGCGCAATGCGCAAACGCGAGCCACTTCCTCCACACGACAGCCGGGCTCGCCAGACACCGTCAGAAATGCCATCTATGCGTTCATGATATCAAGGTGGACAACTCTTCAGTCATGATGGGGCACGTTCCTGATATGCTCTGATTAGAGATCACGCCGTACATGCAATACACCAGAGGATCAGGGCTGCTTACTTCTGACTTCTTTCCCGTTGGCGTCAAATGGCTCCTCATCTCCAACGTCGCCCTGTTTCTGCTCTATTTCTTCGCCGTACAGTTCCATTTCAGCGCGATCTTCTACCCCTTCGGCCTCATCCCCGGACAAGTGATCGGTGGCTTTGCCATCTGGCAGTTGTTCACCTACATGTTCCTCCATGATCCCTACGGGTTCAGCCACATCCTGTTCAACATGCTCACGCTTTGGATGTTCGGCGCCGACCTGGAGCGAACCTGGGGGCGGAAGGAATTCCTTAAGTACTACTTCCTCTGCGGTATAGGAGCCGGTATCTGCGTCGTCATCGGCAACGCCCTGTTCGGAACCATGAACACACGGACCATCGGAGCTTCCGGCGCTATCTATGGCTTGCTCCTGGCCTTCGGCGTTCTGTACCCGGACCGTGTCGTCCTCTTCAGCTTCCTCTTCCCCATCAAAGCCAAATACTTCGTGATGATCATCGGCGCCATCGCCTTCCTCAGCTCCATCGGAGCCAGCGGCAGCGGCGTCAGCCACGTCGCCCATCTCGGCGGCATGATCTTCGGATACGGCTATCTGCGCGGTTTGGGCCGCAAAGTCGACATGGGCTCCTCCCTGCGGCGGCGCTATCATCAATGGCGCGTGGAGAGAGCGAAGAAGAAGTTTCAAGTGTATATGCGCAAGCATGACCGCGACCGCTTCGTCCAATGATCGAACTCTACACGCTTCAGAACACCCACGGCCTGCAGGCTCGATTCACCACCTACGGCGGCATTCTACTCTCGCTTCACGTCCCCGATCGCGACGGCAAACCGCGCGATGTTGTGCTCGGTTTTGACAGCCTCGATCCATACCTGCAGGGGCACCCGTTCTTCGGCTGTATTGTCGGACGCTGTGCGAACCGCATCGCCCGTGGCGATTTTGAACTCAACGGCGTCACCTACCGCCTCACACGCAATCGCGGCGAACACCATCTCCACGGCGGCGCTCGAGGTTTCGACAAAGTCGTCTGGGACGCCGAAGCCTCCACCAACACTCTGGAGTTGCGCTATACCAGCCCAGACGGCGAAGAGGGCTATCCCGGTGAATGCAAAGTGAAGGTGACCTATTCACTCACCGAAGAGAACGCACTTTGCATCGAGTACGAAGCTGCCAGCTCACGCGACACCATCATCAACCTCACCAATCACACCTACTTCAATCTCTCCGCGAAGGACGACATACTGGAACACCGGATCCGTATCGCCGCCGACGCATACACACCGGTCGATGCCGATACCATCCCGACAGGTGAGATCCGTGATGTGGCTGGCTCGCCATTTGACCTGCGCCAATCCGTACGGCTGGGTGACCGCATGGGAAAAGGCTTCGATCACAACTTTGTCCTCAACCGCACGGGCGATGGCCTTCAATTCGCCGCCCGCGTCGACGCCCCCGATACGGGAATCGCCATGGAAGTGTGGACCACCGAGCCCGGTATTCAGTTATACACAGCAAATTTCCTCGACGGCACCATCACCGGCAAAGGCGGCCGCACCTACTGGCCGCACTCAGGTCTATGCCTCGAGACACAGCATTTCCCCGACGCGCCGCACCACCCGGATTTCCCGTCGATCGTGCTTCGCGCCGGAGATACCTACCGCAGCGCAACGCAATACCGCTTCCCGCCTAGCGGGGCTTAGCGAACGGCGCGTCCTTGAAGCTCGATGCCGCCAGCATCGCAATCAGCTTCTGCTCATCCTCACCGGTCATCGTCCGCCGCGGCGCAACCGGATCCCCGCACGGTATTCCGCTCCAGGTCATCATTCGCTTCACCGCGCTCAGCGCAGGCACGCGCAGCGTCAGTTCAATCAGCTCATTGATCCGCGACTGCGCTTTCATCGCCCCTTCGAGGTCCTTCGCCTGCATGCAACGGAACACTTCCAGGAATAGCTCCGGCGTCAGGTTATAGAACGTCCCGATCCCGCCGTCGGCCCCCATCAGCAGGCCAGCGGCCAGCACCTCATCGTGTCCGTTGTACACCACATGCCCCTGTTTCTTGATTCTTTCCAGCCGGTACAGGTTCATATCGGTGAACTTCAGGCCCACCACATTCGGAATCGTGCACAACTCCAAAATCTGATCGTGCGAAGTGATCGCCGGGCACAAACCAGGGAAGAAATAGATGAGGAACGGCACATCGGAGGCTGAGGCCAGCGCCTGGTAGTAGCTCTTGATTTCCGGAAATGAGAACACGCCAATCGGAGGCAGGCTGCTCACCGCGGTCACGCCAACCGACGAAGCATGCTTCGCCAGTTCGATCGCATCCACGGTGCGATGCGCGCCGATATGGACGATCACCTGCGACCCCTTCGGCGAATTTGCCACCGAAGCCTCCGCCAGTTTCTTGCGGTCCGCGACCGTCAAAGAAAGCCCTTCGCCCGTCTGACCTGCTACATAAATGCCGTGAACGCCTTGGCCGTAAACACGAGCCAGCAGCGCTTCGTAAGAGGAAATGCTCAGGTTGCCTTGCGCATCAAGCGGCGTCACCACCGCGGGAAGAATTCCAAACAATGAGGACATGCGATTTTCAGTCTACTTGAGAGCGCCACCTTCATGGTAGTTTGGGGATTCTATGCACGAAACGGTGGGCTTGATCGGAACCGGCCTCCTCGGCAGCGCCATGGCGGATCGTTTGTCCGCTGAAGGCTGGCCGGTACTCGCCTATGACCTCGATCCGTCCGCCGTGAAACGCTGCTCGGCCACCGCCGCTGCATCGAACAGCCACGTGGCGCATCACTGCCGCACCATCCTGCTCAGCCTTCCCAATTCGCACATCGCCGCCACCGTTCTCGAAGAAATTCGGCCTGCCCTGCAAACCGGGCATCTCATCATCGACACCACCACCGGCGATCCATCTGAGGCCGAAGCAGCAGGCGCAAGCCTGGGCACGCTGGGTGTCCACTACCTCGATGCCACCATCGGCGGCAATAGCAAACAGGCGCGCCAACGCGACGTTATCGCGCTGGTGGGAGGAGACCACACGATATTCCAGCGCGCCTTGCCCATCCTCGACACCTTCTGCCGGCGCAGTTTCCATCTCGGCCACTGGGGCGCAGGCGCGCGCATGAAACTCGTCCTCAACCTGGTTCTCGGACTCAACCGCGCAGTCCTCGCCGAGGGGCTATCCTTCGCCGCCGCCTGCGGCTTCGACCTTCACCAAACACTCGAAATCCTCAAGGCAGGCCCCTCCTATTCGAAGGTGATGGACATCAAAGGCGAGAAGATGATTCGTGCCGACTACACCCCGGAGGCGCGTTTGGCCCAACATCATAAGGACGTGAAGCTCATTCTCGCCGAGGCCGAACGGCACGCCGCGAAAGCGCCGCTCTCTGCGGTCCACGACGCCCTCCTCAGCCTTGCCGAGGAGCGGGGCTTCTCCACGCTCGATAACAGTGCGGTCATTGAGGCCTACCGCGTATCCTCAGAAGGTAACCCATGTTGACCCGGCGTTCCCTGCTCGCTTCCCTTCCCCTGCTCGGCGCAACTATGCGCAAGAACGTTCTGTTTGTCGTCGCCGACGATCAGAACACCGCGCTCGGCTGCTACGGCCATCCTATCGTCAAGACCCCGCACCTCGACCGCTTCGCCCGCCGAGCCATGGTCTTCGATCGCGCCTATTGCCAGTTCCCTCTATGCCAACCCTCGCGCACATCGCTGCTCAGCGGCCGCCGGCCCGAAACCACACGCGTCCTCAACCTCCAAACTCCTACGCGCGAATTCCTCGGCGACACCGTCTTCCTCCCGGAGCATTTCCGCAAAGCCGGCTACTTCACCGCGCACGCAGGCAAGATCTACCACACCGGCGATCACGCCGAAGATCCGCGCTCTTGGGATGAAGAGCGGCGCGACACTGACAAGCAGAGTCCCGCCAACACCATCGTGAAGGAAGGCAAAGTGCCCGGACCGCGTGGACACTCCTTCGCCTGGTCCTCCACGAATCAGAAAGACGAAGAGACCCCCGACGGCATCTTCGCCCGCACCGCCGTCAGCTATATGGAGCAGGCCGCAAAAGCAGGCAAGCCCTTCTTCGTTGCCACCGGCTTCCGCCGTCCGCACTCGCCATACTCCGCACCGCAAAAGTACTTCGACCTCTACGATCCGGCGCGTATTCCGCTTCCCGCCACACCTCCGTCGCACATCCAGAAGATGCCACCGGCCTCGTATAACTACGAACCGCTCGCCACGCCTCTACCCGATGCCACCGTGCGCGATTACCTCCGCGCCTACTATGCCTGCATCAGCTTCATGGATGCGCAATTCGGTGAGCTGCTCTCCGCCATGGACCGGCTCAACCTCTGGGACAACACCATCGTCGTCTTCTTCGGCGATCACGGCTATCACCTCGGCGATCACGGTGGCCTCTGGCACAAGCAATCGCTCTACGAAGCCTCCGCCCGCGTCCCATTGATCGTTTACGCGCCGCAACGCAAAGGCATGGGGCAACGATCCGCGCGACTGGTGGAACTGGTCGATCTGTATCCCACGCTGGCGGAACTGTGCAGCCAACCGGCACCCACGGGTCTCGAAGGCACAAGCTTCGTTCCGTTGCTCGACGCACCGCAACGCGCCTGGAAGCAGGCCGCTTTCACCATGGTCGGACGCGCCGCGACCCCTGGTCCCGCGCCGCAACAAATCGCCTTCACCGGAAAGACCGTGCGCACGGAACGCTACCGTTACACCGAATGGGACGAAGCCCGGCGCGGTGTCGAACTCTTCGATTGCCAGCAAGACCCCGGCGAATTGCAGAACCTCGCTGGCCAGCCACAATACGCCGCGCTCGAAAAACAACTCAAGGAACAACTGCACAAGGGCTGGCGCGCCGCCCTCCCCAAATAAGGAAATCATGCGAATCGTCAAGATCCACGACGTCGTTGCACCCATCCGCTCCGAGATCCGCAACGCTTACATCAGCTTCGCCGAAATGACCGCCTCCGCCGTTGCCATTCATACCGACGTCGTTCGCAATGGCAAACCAGTCATCGGCTACGGCTTCAATTCGAACGGCCGTTATTCGCAAAGCGGCCTCATGCGCGATCGCATGATTCCCCGCCTGCTCAAAGCCGATCCAGCCTCGCTCCTCGACTCCAATGGCATCATCGACCCCGCCAAAGCCTGGAAAATCATGATGACCAACGAAAAGCCCGGTGGCCACGGCGAACGCTCTGTTGCGGTTGGCGTTCTCGACATGGCCCTTTGGGACGCCGTAGCGAAGGTCGAAGAGAAACCCCTCTACCGCGTGCTCGCGGAACGCTTTCACAACGGCGTCTATGACACGGGCACATACGTCTATGCCGCCGGCGGCTACTACTACCCCGGCAAAGAGATCGAGGGCTTACTCGACGAGATGCGCGGTTATCTGGACCTCGGCTACTCCACCGTGAAGATCAAAATCGGCGGCGCACCGCTGGGCGATGACCTGAAGCGCATCGAAGCCGTCCTGGGCATTCTTGGCCCCGGACAGGATCTCGCCGTCGATGCCAACGGCCGCTTCGATCGCGATACGGCCCTCGCTTACGCCGAAGCACTCAACGCCTATTCGCTCAAGTGGTACGAAGAGCCCTGCGAGCCGCTCGATTACGAAATTCATCGGGAAGTCGCGCAAGCTTCGAAGAACCCCGTGGCAACCGGCGAGAATATCTTCTCACTGCCCGATGCCTTGAACATCATTCGCTACGGCGGACTGGTCAAAGAGCGCGACTATCTGCAGTTCGATCCCGCCCTCAGTTACGGCATCGTCGAGTACGCGCGTATCCAGCAGATGCTTGCCGAACACGGCTGGTCTTCCCGCCGCTGCATTCCTCACGGCGGTCACCAACTCGCTCTTCATGTCGCCGCGGGCATGGGCCTCCACGGCAATGAATCCTATCCTGGGGTTTTCCAGCCCTTCGGCGGTTTTGCCGACGGTTACCCCGTGGTAAATGGGCGCGTGAAGCTCCCCGACGCACCCGGCATCGGTGTCGAGTTAAAACAAAACCTCTGGGAATTGTTCCGCCAGCTCTAGTCTTCCGGCACGATCACGGGCTCGTGGTGCACCGGAAATTTAACGCTCCGTGCAATAAAACATAACTCGTGCGCCTTGTCGTGTACGCCCATCGCGTCCATGATCCGCGTGAAATCCGTAATGGTCATCCGCGGCCGTAGCGTAACCTCGATAAACTCACCCGACCCATCCGCATTCTCCCGCATCGTCCCGGATGCCTCATCGCAATAGCTGGTAACCACGATGCCCGCCTCCGCGCAGAGATGCAACGCCCAAAGCATGTGACACGAACTCAATGTGGATACCAGCAACTCTTCCGGGTTGAAGCGCGTGGAGTCGCCGCGAAACGCCGGATCGGAAGACCCCAGAAAACTCTTCCCATTCCCGCGGATCTCATGATTCCGGCTGTACGACCGGTAATCCTTCGTCCCCTCACCCAGATTCCCGGTCCATTCCACCGTGATCGTGTAGCCGTGTTCTTTCCCCATCAGCCCACAAGCCCCGGAATCACCTTGCCCGCAACATCCGTCAACCGGAAGTCGCGCCCCGCATGGCGGAACGTGAGACGCGTATGTTCAAAGCCCAGCAGATGCAGCAGCGTCGCATGGAAGTCGTGAAGATGCACCTCGTCCTTTGCCACGGAGATGCCGTAATCATCGCTTTCCCCATATGAAGTCCCGGGACGCGTGCCCGCGCCGGCGATCCACGAACTGAACGCGTAACAGTGATGCTCGCGCCCCTTGTTGTTGGGGTCGGAACGGAAGGGCGTGCGGCCGAACTCCGTAGTGAACACCACCAGCGTCTCCTCCAACATCCCGCGAGATTTCAGATCCTTCAACAGCGCAGCCACCGGCTGATCCACATTCTTTGCCAGCGGTACATGCGTGTCCATATCGCCATGCGCGTCCCAATTGCGCGATGCGCCCGTGTCGATCAACTCAATGAACCGCACGCCTCGCTCGGCCATTCGCCGCGCCACCAGGCACTGCCACGCAAAGCCCTTCGTCGAGCCGCGCTCCAGACCATACATGCCCAGCACACTGTCCGGCTCTCGCGACAGATCGAAAATGTCCGGCGCTTCCATCTGCATCCCATACGCCGTCTCAAACGATTTGATGCGCGCCGCCAGCGCCGCATCGTCCGCCCGCGGGGCCTGATGCCGCTGATTGAAGTAGTCCAGCAGCCCAAGCTCCAATTGCTGTAACTCCGGCGACACCGCCCGTCGGTGCATGTTCGGAATCGGCTCCGAACCGGGCACGATCCGTGTGCCCTGATGGCACCCAGGCAGAAAATCGCTTGACCAGTTCTGCCCGCCCGCATACGGCAACTCCGGAGCCAGCACCACGAAGCTCGGCAGATTTTGATTCTCGGTCCCCAGCCCGTAACTCACCCACGCCCCAAAGCTCGGGCGCGCAAACGTCACTGACCCCGTATGAATCCCTAACGTAGCCTCGAAATGATCGTTGTGATCATTCCGCATCGAACGAATCAGACACAGATCGTCCGCGCACGAAGCAATCTGCGGAAACAGTTCGCTGATCATCAGCCCCGAACGGCCACGCGGCTTGAACTCCCACTTCGGCGCGTACAGATGACCCTTGCCGTTGCGCCCGCCGCTGACCGTTTTGCCGTGATCCGTGGCCAGCTTGGGCTTGTAGTCAAACGAATCGACGTGCGACATCCCGCCCGTCAAATAAAGGAAAATCACCCGCTTCGCCTTCGACGCAAAATGCGGCGCTCGCGACGCCAGCGGATTCGCATTATCCGTGGCCGCCGACAAATCGGACAGCACGGCAGGCAACAGAGACGATGCGCCAAACAAAGAACGGAGGGCGTTGCGTCGATTCATAGCGTCCCTCTATTCTATGCCGTGCGGACGCCAGTCGCGCAGTTGCGCGCTCCACGGCGCATACCCGCGCGATGCCGAATACGCATCCTCCTCCAACGTTAGAATTACGTCCAGCCGCGCCCCTGCCTGTAACTCTTCGATACACGCCGCGGCGTGCCATGCCTTCACTAGCAGAAACCGGCCGTTCTGCCGCAAGCGCAATCGCAGATGCTTCTCGGCAAACACAGAGGGCGGCCCCACCACCTCCGCATCATACAGCGCAAACTGCGGAGCGGGGTTCCCTGCTCCGAACGGCGCTAGCGACAGCACTTCCGCCACGCTGCCATCATTGATCTCGTCCAATCCTACAGCGGCATCCACCTCAATGTGCGGGCGAAAATCCTCCGGTGTCAGGCGTTCCAGTGCAAAGGCATTAAAGCGCTGCCGGAACTCATCCACTCGTCCCGCATCCAGCGTCACCCCGGCAGCCATCCGGTGCCCGCCAAACCGGTTGAACAATTCGCGCATCGACTCCAGCGCATCCAACAAATGAAAGGGCGCAATGCTCCGGCCCGATCCGGACGCCTCGCCTTCTTCTTCACTCAACACCAACACAGGGCGGCAGAATCGCTCCACCAACCGGCTCGCCACAATCCCCAGTACGCCCCGATGCCAGTTCTTCCCGCAAAAAACCAGCGCCGCCATCTCGTCCGTCACCGGAGTGGTAACGCACTCCTCCAGCACCAACGCCACAATCTCCGCTTCCGTTTGCTGGCGCTCAGCATTCAGATCATGTAGCTTCGACGCAATCTCCATCGCCTTGGCTTCGTCCGCCGTGGTGAATAGCGTGATCACTTCTTCGGCATGCGCCATACGCCCGGCTGCATTGATCCGCGGTGCAATGCGAAACGCCACCTGACCTGCCGAAGGGGCGGCTCCATCTTCAAACCCGCTCACCTTCAGCAACGCCCGCAATCCCGTGTTCCGCACGCTCCGCAATCCGCTCAACCCGTGCTTCACAATGATCCGGTTCTCCGCCTGCAACGGCACCACATCCGCCACCGTAGCCAGCGCCACAATCTTCAGGAACGATTCCTCCAGCTTGCGCACCCGGTCCTGCGCCCACCCCAGCTTGCGCATCAATGCCTGCACCAGCTTGAACGTCACCCCAGCCCCACACAGGTTCTTATCCGGGTAAGGACAATCGGCTCGATTCGGATTCAGCACCGCCAGCGCCGGCGGAATCTCTTCCTCCGGCAAATGGTGATCCGTGATGATCACGTCCAACCCCAGCGTCCGCGCATGGGCCACGACAGCGGCAGCGCGAATGCCCGTGTCCACGCTGATGACAAGGCTCACGCCCTCTGCAACAGCCTTGTCAATGACCTCGCTGCGCATTCCGTAGCCGTCCTTCAACCGGTGCGGAATGTGGAACCGTGCCGTTCCGCCTGCAAGCTCAATCGCCTTCCCCAGCACCACGATCGAACACGTGCCATCCACGTCGTAGTCGCCATACAGCAGAATCGACTCCTTCCGCTCAATGGCCAGCCGCAAACGCTCCGCGGCCGGCTCCATATCAGCCAGCAGAAACGGATCGTTCAGATCGCTGATGTCGGGACGTAGAAAGCGTCGCGCAGACTCGGGCTCGCCATAACCACGGTTCAACAGCACGCGCGCCGCCGGAGCAGCTATCCCCAATGCGCTGGTTAAGGTGCGAATCTGTTGCGGGTCGTGTTGCGGTACGATCCACCGCGCGGGCTTACGCCCCATCCGGCTAGTTGCGGGAGAAGTACCCACCCATCTCCTCATCGTCCTCGTCGGGCATCTCGTCGACGGGTCCGGCCATGTCGATCTGGTCCAGCAGATCGAGAAGCTCTTCGTACCACTCCGTCCGCATATCAAACACGTAAATACGGTTTTGATATTCGAATAGCAGTTCTACCGCGCACGTGAATCCGTCGAAGGGACGCAGTTCCTTCAGCCGCCGCTCCATCGCCCGCATCTCTTCCCGCGGCAGATCGCAATCGGCAATGCGTTCAATCGCATCGTCCACCATTTCACGCTGGAAGTTGCGGTAGTTGTACACCATCAGCTTCACACCCGCGCGTACGGCGCATTCCACAAACGCACGATAGTCCGTTTCTTTCTCTACATCCCAAAACACCAGCTTCTGCTCATGGAGTTCATTCACAAACCCCTGGAACAGGGCCATTCCTTTGGACTGCAGATAATCCGGAATTTCACGCTTCAAAGTATCGAGATTTGGCTTCATTTAACGCCTGGCTACTACAAGGATGTCATGCTGGTTGGCCAACTCGCGGGCGGCCGGAGTGACAATGGTCTTCGGGCCGATAAAAATCTTCCGGGAATGCCGCACCGCATCGCGCACGTCGTTTTCGCACACGAAGTCAGTAACCTGCACCGGAGGCTCAGCGGGCTTCGGCGCTGGAGGAGGTGGTGGTGGAGGAGCAGCGACTGCGGCCGCCGGTTCAGCGGGCTTAGCCGAACAGGTGCAGGTGCCCCCACACGGCTTCGGCGCGGCAGGCTTCACGGCGCAGCCACAGGTCGAACTCACCATGGGCGCTGGCGCTGCTCCACGCTGGTTCAGAAAACGGTCCACCACCGACGCCGCCACCGTGTGCGAGTCCACAGCCACGGGCCTCGCAACCGGTGCAGGCGGAGCGGCGGCAGGCGCCGCGGGCGCAGCCACGGTCTTTACTCCGCGACTGGCCAAAAATCGTTCCACTGCCGAAACCACAGCCGCATGTCCAACGGTCACCGGAGCGCTTGCTCCCGAATCCGGAAACGCCTCTGCAGGCGTCCGTACGGCATACGCAATCCGCTTGATGTTCAGCAAGTGCATCGGCCCGACATTGTCCGACGTAATATTCCCCGCCATTGCGCCGCAACCCAGCGTCATCGAAGGCAGAACATTCGTCGTAATACCCGTTGAACCCTGCGGCGACGGAGTATTCACCAGCACACGGAACGCCGGCATCCGCCGGCCATACTCGAAGATCCGGGCCTCATCAGTGGCGTGAATGACGCACGTGTGCCCAAGACCGCCGAATTTCAGAATCCCTTCGCATGCATCCACCGCCGCGGCGAAGTCCTTCACAAAATACACTGCAAGCACCGGCGATAACTTCTCTGCCGAAAGCGGATGCTGCTTTCCGACACCAAAAATCTCCGCGACGATAATCGGCGCATCGGCCGGCACCGCAAAGCCCGCGATCTTCCCGATCGACTGCGGCGATTGGCCCACGCACTCCGCCGTTACGATCAACTTCTCGTTCAACAGCACACGAGTCAGAGCCTTGGACTGTTCCTCATTCGCGAAGAACGCTTTGTGCCCGCGCAACTCCGCAAGAACCTTTTCTTTGATGCTCAGCGGAGCCACGATCGTCTGCTCGCTCGAACAAACGGTTCCGTAGTCGAAGGACTTCCCTTCCACCACTTTCTTCACCGCGGTTGCGATATCCGCCGATTCATCAATCAGCACCGGCACGTTGCCCGGGCCCACACCGAACGCTGGCTTGCCGCTCGAATACGCAGCGCGCACAATGCCGCTTCCGCCTGTGGACAGAATCACGCTGGTCCGCGGATGCCGCATCAGCGCATTTGTCCCTTCCATCGAGGCGTTATTGATGCATTGGATGAGGTCCGGTGGCGCCCCCGCCGATACGGCCGCTTGCAGCATCAAATCAATCGTGGCGCAGGTGCAACCCTTGGCCCGTGGGTGCGGGCTATGCACCACCGCATTCCCTGATTTCAACGAAACGATGCTCTTGTAAATCGCAGTTGAGGTCGGATTCGTAGTCGGCAGAATCGCCGCGACCACGCCAACGGGCTCGGCGATCTCAATGACTTTCTCTTCCTCGTTCCTGCGAATCAGCCCGATGGTTTTCATCCCGCGGATGCGCCGCGGCAGCAAATCCGCACACAGCAGGTTCTTCGCCACCTTGCTGTCCACGTTGCCCATGCCTGTCTCTTCCACGGCCATCTCTGCCAGACGCCGTGCATTGGCACGCCCCGCCGCAGCCATTGCTTCCACAATGGCATCCACCTGTTCCTGCGAATATCCGCGGAACTGCTGGAACGCAGCATGGGCTTTGTCGACTTTGGTACGGACCTCTTGTACGGATACGAGGTCGAGATCTTGAAGCATGGGAGCCTCTTAGCGGCCTACGCGTTAGCTGATCGATTTATCGTTCTTCTTCGCGCCTGGGAGAATCTTTTCCACTTCATCATGTGGGTTGGGGATCACGTGGACGGCCACCAGTTCTCCCACACGGCGTGCCGCAGCGGCTCCCGCATCCGTGGCAGCTTTCACCGCGCCGACGTCTCCGCGCACGGTCACCGTCACAAAACCGGCCCCAATGTACTCCTTACCCGTGAGAGTGACGTTGGCGGTCTTTACCATGGCATCGGCCGCTTCAATTGCGCCGACGAGACCTTTTGTTTCCACCATGCCTAGGGCTTCCATTGATTTCCTAACCTGTGTATCGAGAAGTAAGCGAACTCTCACCGTATCACACGCGAACCGTTGCTAGCCACTGCTTCCGCCCGCGCCAGCCAGCGCATCAGATTCCGCAGCAACTGTGGATTCTGCGCCGCCTGCGGGTGATTCATCCCCATGGGCTGCTTGTCCTCACCCGCCAATTGCGCGGAAAACATCGCCGCTTCCCCAAACACGGCGACACGTCCTTTGCCCAGATCCAATACCGCGCCCTGCAGCCAGCCTTGCAACGCCGTGCGAGGTGTGTCTGGTGGGAATCGCGATGCTTGCGTCACCTCCCACAGTTCGAAGTTGTTATCGAACTCCAGCAAGGCGGAGCCTCCTTTGTCCAGCCGGAACGCCGACCCTGTGAACGTAGCCACTTGCTCCACACCCGCCGTCACCGCATGGTCCTTCAACATGCCGTTATTCCTCTGGAACACATCGGGGCCACGACGCTGCCCCCGCACTCGTGCATAGCCATTGCGAAACGTCACCCCCAGCGCCTTGCCCAATTCCATCGCCGCTCCGGGAAACGGCATGTGATCCGCGATTAGCAACAGCGCCCCGCCTTTACGCACCCACTCCACCACCGCGGCAATCTCTTCACGAGTGAACGCAGAAGGCGTTGGCAACTTCCATTCCCGAGCGTTTGTCTTGTGCAGCGCGTTCGCTACAACCAAAACATCCGCCGCCCCCAATGTTTCGGCCCGAAATGCCTCCCGCAACCCTACCACACGGTACCCATCCCGCCGCAGCACGTCCGCGAAGGTCTGATATCGGCCATCCACGGTATGGAAGTTGAAGTGCCCTTCGTCAATCAGCACCCGCGGTCCCTTGCCCGCGGCGAATGCCGGCTTTTCAATCCGCGGAGCAAAGTTCGGGTCCGGTATCTGTTGCGCCAAACCCACCCACGCCACCGCACACAACAGCGGAATCATGCTCAGTATTTCTTCAGATACACGTTGCGGAACTCGATCTTCATCGGCGGCCCGACGTGAATCTGAAAGCCAAGCAGCCCGCTCATCGCGCGATTCTTTGTGTCATCGTCGATGAACACACTGGTCAGCTGCCCGTTCATGATGTGGATCATCGTGTTACCCCGGGCAATGATGTGGATCAGATTCCAATCGTTGATCTTGATCGCGCCCTTCAGATCGTCTCCGCTCTTCAGGTTCGCGATAACCTTCGGCCGCTGTTCATCACCGGGAATCGTCGCCATTTGCCCGCGCATGGAAAGGAACCCGCGCCCACGCTCTTCATACAACTGGCCGGTGTAGGTATTCTGAAAATCGATGTCCGCCTGGTAGCCTTTCAGCACCCACTTGCCGACATCCGTCAACTCCACGCTCCGATACTGAATCCCGCTGTTCGTCGAGTTCATCCGGAACTCCAGCTTCAATTCAAAGTCCGCCGGATTCCCGCCGCGCCACACCAGAAAAGTATTTCGCGTCAGGGGCTTTTCTTTCGTCGTCTCACCAACGATCATTCCATTTTCGGCGCGCCAATAGCCCGTATCGCCATCCCACCCCTTCAACGTCCCGTCGAAGATCGACTCAAAGCCTGTGTGATCGTCCATCACCAAAGGCTCAGGCCCGCGCGGCCCGCCACCTTTCTTGCCGCCTTTGCCACCTCCGCCCTGCGGCTGCTGCGCTACGGCTAGCAACGCGGCCAGCAGAACGGAAAACACCACCACGGCGAAATAACGCCGCACGGAACTGGAGATAAAAATGCTCATAACGTCCACCGATCTTACATGATTCAACTACGGCTTCCAACCATATGCACCCAGGATCACTTCAAAGATCCTTGTGTTGGGCATGAAGCCATGCACCTTATCCGCTCCAGGCCCCATCGCAGCCACCACCACCTCCTCACCCGTGTGATTGTGATTCACTCGCACAGCCGGAATCTCCACCACTGCATTCCGTTGCCCTGCCGTCTTCTGCTTCCATTCTTCGTACCCGGCCAGCAACGGTTCCCCGCGCTTTCCACCCTTCGTGCTGATGTCGAACGAATGGTCCGCCGTGAACACCAGCAGCGTTTCCTTCATGTTCACCTTCCCCGCAATCGAGCGGATGAGCTTATCGAACGCCACCAGGTTCCCCAGCCCCTGCTGCGGATTGTCTGTGTGCGCATCCCATTCGATCATCAAAAAGTAACCCTTCTTATTGCGCGACAACCGTTCGATCGCTTGCTCCGCCGCCGCCGGCAGATTTATATCCTTCTCTTGAATCACCACAGGCCGCGCTTCGGATGCGGGCACATCGGCCAGTGCCGCATACACCTTCCGCCCATGCTTCTGCGACAGCGCATCGAGGCTCGATCCCTGCTCCGCGAGGCTCTTGTCAATCGCCGCGCGTCCAACGCCCATCAGCACATCGGGTCCATCGCCATACTTTGGCGCGAACGCCTGCTGGATGATCTCGCCGTACTTGCGCCGGTCGTTGGCGTTCGAATAGCACGCAGCCGGCGTGGCATCGGCCACGTTCACATTCGTCATGACGCCAGTGGAAAGCCCGTGCTCCTCGGCATACATCAACACCGTCTTGAGCCGCGTTCCATCCTGTTTGCCGCGCACCGTATCCGGCCCCATACTGATCACACCGTTGTGCGTCTTTTGCCCGGTCATGATCGCGGACATCCCTGCAGCCGAATCGCTCACCCACTGTGAGGCCGTCGATGTGTCCGACAGTCCGATGTTCGGCCACGACTGCACATACAGGCTCTGCGCCTTGTCATAGCCGTGAATACTGGCAGCATTCACCGCCCCTAACCCACCCGCGTCAGCCAAAAACAGAATCACATTCTTCGCTTTGGGCGATTTCTGCGCAGCGCATGGCAGCGCCAGCAAACTCAAAACAACAAGAAAAACACGCATGACAACTCCATTCTCAATCAATCCGCAGGCAACGTTTCCAGCAGCTCCACGTATAACGCACGGAACTCCACGAGCAACCGCTCGCTCGGCGACGTCAGCCCATTCACCACCTGCCCTGCCCAGATCACATATTCACGCCGCCGCTGCTGATCCCACCCTGCCGGCGGGCTGATCAGCATGGCCCGCAGATTCGATATCTTGTCCGCCAGCTTGATCATTTGCGCCCGCACTGTCTTGTGCGGAGCATGTTCCACCTGCAATCGCTTCCGTTCGTGCTTTGGCAGCGATTTGTCGTCAGTCACTTCCATCACCAGGCTCGCCACATCCTCGTCAAATGCCGCAACAAGGTCATCGCGAGTAACACCCGCGTCCTCCACCACATCGTGCAGTAACGCGGCGATCACCAGATTCGCATCCGGATCCGTCAGCGCTTCAGCAACCAGGCGCGCCACCTCCAGCACGTGGTTAACGTAAGGCTCCGCTGTTGCGCCCTTGCGCCTCTGTTGCGCATGCTTCTCCGCCGCATATTGCGCCGCATGCAGAATCCGCTGGAGCGACTCCAGGGATGACGATGTGGGTGCTTCTGTTTGGACCATCAAAACTCCCGTGTCAAAGCCGGAACTCCAAATAATGCCACAAGCAGACTAAAAAGGAGAACTGCCGCTCCCGCACCCGGCAGCCACCACGCCTCGCTGCCGATCCCTGGCTCAATCACCGCCACCTGCGGATTCCCAGGCTGATAGCGCACCTTCAGCGTCTTCCCCTTCGGATACCGCGCCGCGATTTCATCCGCCCAGTCCTCATCGGCGCCGGCCAATTGCCCGATCCGCCGCAGATTCGAATGGTGCGTCTGTCCGCTCACCTCATACCGGAACACCAGGTTTGTCGCATAGGAAGTGCTCGCCTCCCCGCGCTTGTGAACCGAGTCTTCGTATGACGTACTCTCATCCTGTTGCGCATAAACAATCTCCGCATCCGCCGTCGGCCAACCCAAGCTCGCATGCGCCAGCCACAATCGTTCTCCCCCCACCCACAGCATCGACGAACCAGCCAATCCAAACACCAGCGCAAACAACCAAAGCCCCCATTTGAGCTGCCGCTTGCCGCCTAATCCCGTCGCCATCACCAACAACACGATCCCCGGCAATCCAAACGCCGCCCCCGCCACAGGCAACCACAAAGCATCGGAATGAAATCCAGGCTCTGTGCAGGCGATCTCCGGCTGCGCGGGATCGTAGCGCACCCACACCCGCCGACCCTTCGGATAACCCAGCGCGCGCATCTGCGCTTCCGACGAATCACCCGATCCCACGGTCTGCCCGAAATGCAGCGTGTCCGTCGTGTATGGCACGCCCCCTACCTTGTAGGCCACGGCAATCTCGGCCGACGTGACTTCATCCTTGCTTACAATCTCCGCGCCTTGAACTACGCCCGCTGCCACCGGCCATCCTCTGCTAGCTACCCCTCGCCACAAGTTCCTCACCCCCAACCAGACCAGTGGAAGGCCAATCAGCAGCAACAGCAACGCGCCGAACCCCAGCGCCTTTTTCTCCGGCCCCATCATGCCAATGTCACGCCGCACCCAGCCGCCGTCTTCCGGATAAAAGCCGCACCCTCCTCATACTCCGCCGCAGTCTTCAGATGCTCCAGCATCAGCGGAGCATCCACCGGAATCCCCGCCAGACTCCGTAAATACGCCTTGTAATCAATCTCCCCACGCCCCGGAATCACCTCCACAAAATGCACGTTCATCTCCGGCACCCATGCCAGATCCTTCGCGTGACACGAAGACACCCACCGTCCCAGTTTCCGGAACACCTCTTCTATCACCGCGGCATTGTTGTAGATCCGCTCCGGGCTGTTGATAATGTTGCATACATCCACATGCACTGAGAACTGCTTGCGGTCCACCGCCTTCATCAGCTTCAAATACGAATCCGCCGAATCCGGAATCGACCACCCCATCATCTCCACGCTGAACGTAGTCCGCTTCGGTTTCACCCCATCAATCACCTTCCGCACATTTTCCACCGTCGCATCGAAGAACCGCTGCGACACATTATCCTTATGCGCCCCGTACCACACCGTGGGATGAAACGACCCGGCGATATCCACGCAACATCGTGCGCCAACGGCTTCCGCCAGCGCCAGCCGCATTGTCACGTACTCCAGGTTCTCCCTCCGCTTCGCCGCGTCGGGATCCAGCATGTTCTTCCACGCCCCCACTTCCGCAATCACCACATTTTCCGCGGCGAAGGCCTCGGCAATCGCCTTCGTCCGCGCACCGTCCTTCACATCCGCGTTGGGGCAATACGCCGCGGCGTACCCCAATCTACGGTGCTCTCTCGCCAAGTCCCGAGGATCGTCCGATTTCAGATAAATCGGCCCGCCTAACCGCACCGCGCGCGGCGTCGCCGCAAAGCAGGCGGCACTGCTCATCAGCAGGCTTCGTCTCGTCATAATTTGAGCGTATAATACCACCCATGTTGCGTACTGCCATTAGCTTGGTGGTCACTCTGGGTAGCGCGGGAATGGGGCTGTGCTTCCAGGAACCTGAGGGTCTGTTCGAAAAGTTCCACGCGCGCATGAAGGCCGAGCGCGCTTCCATTCCGCAATATGTCTGCACGCAAAGCGTCGAGCGCTTTAGCCGTAACTCCGCTGAGCATCCCTGGAAACCAGTAGACGTCCTTCAACTCGACGTCGCCGTCGTCGGCGATCACGAACTCTACGGGCGTGCTGGCTCCGGCGAATTCTTCCGCCAGCCACTTTCGGAAACCGTTGGCAGCGGCGTGGTCAGCACCGGCAAATTCGCCTTGTTGGCCCGTCAGATTCTCGACACCACCGCTGCCAAGTATCGCTACAAGGGCCTCGGCGAACGCGACGGTTCACAAGCCCACGAATACGACTTCGATATCGCCCAACCCTCCAGCAACTACCGCCTCCGCTCCGGCACTCTCGAACTTCCCGTCGCCTACCAAGGCACCTTCTGGATCAAAGCCGACAACCTCGATCTACTCCGCCTTGAACTCCAGGCGTACGATATTCCACCCAAGCTCGGCCTCGCCGAAGCGGTCACCACGCTCGTCTATTCGCGCGTCACTATCGGAGAAAGTGCTCTCTTACTTCCGGTCTCGGGCAGCGTCACACTCGTCACCGCCCACGGCGTCGAAAGCATGAACCGCATGCGCATCCAATCCTGCCGCCGTTACAGCACGCAATCCCAAGTGCGCTTTGCCGGTGCTGACGAGCCGTCAAGCGCGCAGCAACCGGTGCCCGCAGTCATCCCCCAGGGCGCCATCCTCGAGGCTTCCCTCGAAGACACACTTCCGCTCGAAAAAATCGTCCCCGGCCTACCTGTCACCATGAAACTCGCCAGGGAACTCCGTGACGGAACGAATCTCATCCTCCCGGCGGGTGCTTTGCTCAGTGGACGCATCGCCTATGCGGACTCCCAGGATGCACCCTTCCCCATTCTTGAGATTGGCCTCGAACTCAACACGCTGGAGAAGGAAGGACAGCGCACCCCTATCCGTCTCACCATGGTCGATGCTGGCCCTGCCGCCGGTCTCATTCGCGAACAGAAACGCATGGACCCCGTCTTCTCCAAACGCCGCGCCGCCCGCATGGATATCCTCGTTCGCAAAGTCGAACAAGGGCAAGGCTACATCCACTGGGACACGCGCAAAGGTGCCATCCCAAAAGGCCTCAAGACGAAGTGGCGCGTCGATGACGAACGCCGCGCGTCTATTTCTTTTCCGTGATCTGCCGGAACACACGCAGCAGATTTCCGCCCAGAAATTTCCTGATCCGAACCTCTGACCAGCCACGCTGCAGCATCGCCTCGGTCAGCAAGGGCATATCGCGGATATCGCGCATCCCCTTCGGAGGCGTCGGTCCCCCATCCCAATCCGAACCCAGCGCAACATGATCCTCGCCCGCCACCGCAATGGCCCGATCCACCACCTCCAGCCATTCATACGGTGTGTACTTGATGTTGTCCGGTATCCCTACCCCCACCATCGGAAACATGCGAGCTACCTTGCGGTCAATCTCCTCAATCGTCATTGGAGCCGCCTTGTGCACATCCGTCGTATCCCAGAACGGCTTGCCCGCATTCGCCGTTCTCCAGTCGAACGCCTTCCGGTTGTGAAATTCATTGCCGACGTGAAACCCGATCACTCCGCCCTTCGCCGCCAGCTTCTTCAAAAGCTCATCAGACATCGTGCGAGGGATATTGTTCAGACTCCGCAGTCCATGGTGAGTCGCCACCAGCGGATCGGTGCTGATCTCAATGGCTTGCTCCAACGTCTCATCCGAAGCATGCGAAACATTGATCACCATCCCCAACCGGTTCATCTCTCGCACCACAGCCCGTCCACGCTCATTCAACCCTTTGTTCTTCGGAGTGGCGCAACACGAATCGGCGAAATTGTTCGTCCAGTTATGCGCGCTCAGCTGCGCCGATCGCAGCCCCAAACGGTACAAAACCCGCAGCACACCCAAATCCCCATCCAGATCAAACCCGCCTTCCAAATCAAGCACCGCCGCCATTTTCCCTGATTTCCGGATCCGCTCAATTTCCGTTGCGTTCCGAGCCAGTTCAATCTTGTCTTTGTTCTTCTCCAACTGATTCAACGCCGCATCCACCAATCGGATGACCTGTTTCACTTCTTGCCGCTGCGGATAGTATTCCTCCGTCACAAACAGAGAAAAAAACATCGCATCGACGCCACCTTCCTTGGCCCGCGACAGGTCAAACTGTCCATCGGCAACCCGCTCTCCAATATCGCCGCCGTTATAAAACTGCCGGTTTACAACATGCACATGTCCATCAAACACAAATGCGGCATCATGTAACTTCTTAGCCCGCTCCGAAACCTGCCCCATCAAAGGAGCCGCCAACAAGACCAACCCAACCCATCGGAGTCTCAAATCATTACCACCCTTCTGCCTTCTGTCTTCTTGTATCTTGATTCTATGCAAATCTCCCGCAGGAACTTGCTAGCCGCCGCCGGCGCCGCGCCCTTCGCTCTTGCCGTCGAGCGCCCTAAGATCGCCGCCATCGTCACCGAATACCGCAAACACTCGCACGGCCAACACATCGTCGACCGCTTCCTCGAAGGCTACGGGTGGAATGGCGAGCATCACCATCCCCAGATGGATCTTGTTTCCCTCTACGTCGATCAACAACCCAAAGGCGATCTCACTCCCGACCGCGCCGCTCGCTTCCCCACCATGAAGGTGTACCCTTCCATCGCCGAAGCACTTACTCTGGGCGGCTCCAAACTCGCGGTAGACGGCGTCATGCTCGTCGGCGAACACGGCCGCTATCCACGCAACGAAAAGCGCCAAACCAAGTACCCTCGCTACGAGTTCTTCCAGCAAATCGTCAAAGTCTTCGAGTCCAGTAAACGCGGAGTGCCTGTCTTCAATGACAAGCATCTCTCGTGGAACTGGGATTGGGCCCGCGAAATGTACGACACCTCGAAGCGTCTCAACTTCGCCTTCATGGCAGGCTCATCTCTCCCCGTCACCTGGCGAACGCCCTCCGTCGAGTTCCCCTCCAACGTCAAGGTCAGCGAAGCCATGTGCATCTGCTACGGCGGAGTCGATAGCTATGACTTCCACGGCCTTGAGACCATCCAGTGCATGGTGGAGCGCCGCAAGGGCGGCGAAAGCGGTGTGGAATGGGTCCAGGCCTATCGTGGCGATGATTTCTGGAAAGCTCACGAGGCTAAGGTCTGGCCCGAAGATCTTTTCGAAGCCTGCCTCTGCCGCAGCCACACACTCACCCCGTCACGCGAAGGCTTCAACGACATCTTCCCCGCCATCGCCGATCTGAAGCGCATTGTGAAGGCCCCCGTCGCCTACCGCTACAAACACGCCGACGGTCTCATGTGCACCATGCTCCTGATGAGCGGCCTCGTGCGCGACTTCAACTTCGCCGCCCGCATCGAAGGCCACCGCGACGTCTTCTCCACCCAGATGTATCTCCCCATGCCCGATGGCCGCACCACGCTCGCCAATTTCTTCTCCCCCCTCGTCAACAACGCGGAGAAAATGTATCTCACGGGTAAACCCACATACCCGGTGGAACGCACTCTGCTCACCACCGGACTCACCGCCGCCGGCGTCGAAAGCCTCTATCAAAGCCAGAAGAAGATCGACACGCCGCACCTCAACATCCGTTACCAGGCCACCAAAGAGTCCACGTTCTGGAGGTCCTAGCCATGAAACGAATTGCCATCGTCACCACCATCTACCGCTATCTCTCCCATGCGCAGCACATGGGAGACCGCTTCCTCATCGGCTATCCGATCAACGGCCGCTGGCACAAGCCGAACATGAAAGTCGTCTCGCTCTACGTTGACCAGAAACCCGATGGCGACCAGAGCGAAGCCCGGGCCAAAGAGTTCGGCTTCCAAGTCTATCCCACCATCGCTGAGACCCTGCGCTGTGGCGGCGATAAGCTCGCAGTCGATGCCGTTCTCATCATCGGCGAACACGGCAATTACCCCAAGAACGAAAAAGGCCAGGTACTCTACCCGCGCTACGAGTTCTTCAAGCAGTGCGTCGATGTATTCGAGAAAGACGGCCGCGTTGTCCCCGTCTACAACGACAAGCATCTCTCCTACAGCTTCGAAAAAGCAAAATGGATGGTGGACCAGTCGCACCGCATGAAGTTCCCCATGCTTGCCGGCTCGTCCCTTCCCGTCACCTGGCGTCTGCCCGACATCGAACTCCCGCTCGGCTGTGATATCGAAGAGGCGGTAATGGTCGGCGTCGGCGGCTCTGACCCTATGGACTACCATGCCCTCGAAGCTATGCAATGCATGATCGAACGTCGGAAAGGCGGTGAGACCGGCGTCAAAGCGGTGCAGCTCATCGAAGGTCCCGCCGTATGGAAGGCAATGGACGACGGCCGTTTTTCCAAAGCCCTCCTCGCCGCCGCGCTCTCTCGCAGTGATACGCCCAACGGTCATGCCGTCGATGACGGCCGCACCGAAGATCTCATCAAGACCGGCGAATTGCGCCGCCTCGTCAAAGAGCCCGCCGCCTATTTCATTGAGCACAATGATGGCCTCAAAACCACACTCCTCATGCTCAACGGCGCACTGCGCGACTACAACTTCGCGGCCCGCGTCAAAGGCAAAGGCATCCTCTCCACCCAGTTCTTGCTCACGCCGACGCCCAACGTCACCTACTCGGCATGCCTGGTCAGCAAGATCGAAGAGATGTACGAAACCGGCCGCGCGCCGTACCCCGTCGAACGGACGCTAATCGTGAGCGGCATGCTCGAAAGCTGCCTCACGTCAAAAATACAAGGCCACCAGCGCTTGGAAACTCCACACCTCACGGTTCGCTACAAAGCCCCGCAAGGCCGTCAATACGCCTGACAGGTTCGCTCAGTGGAGGAGTGGGAGGACAACGTACCCGTTCACTGGCGAGACTCAATTCGTGGCCTCGCCAGCCTCGACTCGCTCCTTCACCAGCACGGTCCCTTCCGGCGCCACAATCGTTCCCGTTCCCTTCAGCCACCCCAGCGACACCAGGAATCGATCTGTCTCCGCCAGAGTCGCCAGATGCCACGCCGTCTGCCCTTTGCGATCGTTGAAAAACCCATGTTTCTGGCCCTTCGCAGTAAACAGCTCCGCCCGGTTCCCGACAGTCGCGGACCGCGCAACAAACTTCTTTGCCCCCACCAGCAGCGTGTCCTCGGTTCCAAAGAACTGCACCGACGGAGCATCCCCCTTCTTCACGTGATGAGCCGGCGACAACATGTCATAGAGCCGGTCCACCTCCGAAGCCTTCAGACCCTCCTTCCGGGCCAAGACTCTCTCTTTGCTCGATTCCATCGATGGGTTGTACAAGACCAGCGCATCGGGCCGCGCAGCCAGATCCGGTCCGTAAGCCGTTGCCGCCGCGCACGTCCCTCCCGCGGATCCGCCCGACGCCGCCAGTCGCTTCGGATCCAGTCCTAACTGGGCCGCCTTGCTCCGCATCCACTTCATCGCCTCGCGGCAGTCCTCCACCGCGGCATCCGGCAATGTTCCGTGTTTGCTCATGATGCGGTACTCCGCACTTGCTGCCACCATGCCCCGCTTCGCCAGATACTCGGCTTTGCTGAAAAACTGATCCGGTGACCCGTTCGTAAAGCCACCCCCAAAAAAGAACAGTATCCCCGGCCGTTTGTCTCCCGCCTTCCAATCCGGCGGCAGAAATACGTGGATCTTCAGATCTCCTTGCGCCGTGCTCCGGAAAACATATTCCTCGGCACACAACACGCCAGTCAAAATGAGAATCAGTGCGGCAAGTCGCATAGGCCCACATCGTATCAAAACGAAGCGGGAATTCAACCCTGGGTTTCGGCAACGGGGAGGGTAAACGTGAATGTGCTGCCACGGCCCGGCGCACTCTCCACCCACACCCGCCCACCATGCGCCGTAATGATCTCCCGAATTAGTGCCAGCCCTAGCCCCGTCCCGCCAATCTGCCGCGTATCCGCATTGTCGGCCCGAGAAAACTTCTGAAACAACCGCGGGATCACGTCCGCAGATATCCCGATCCCTTCATCCTTCACCGATACCTCAATTTCACTGCCTGACCTCCGCGCCACGATCACTACTACGCCGCCAGCCGGCGAGAACTTCACCGCGTTCGAACAGAGGTTCGCTAGCACCTGCCGCATACGGTCAGAATCCGCGTGCGCCCGCGGCAGGTCCGCCGGCGCCTCGATCACAAAGCGGTGATGCGACGCGCCCACACCGTAGATCGCCGCCGACTCCTTCAGTAATGCCGCCACATCCACACTCTCGAAGTGATACGACATACGCCCTGATTCAATCCGCTGCAAATCAAGAAAATCGTTGATCAACTGCGTAAGCCGAAGCGTTTCATTGTGGATGATTTCCAGAAACCCGCGCTGCTCGGTGGCATCGTACTCTCGGTCCAGCATCAACTCCGCAAATCCCAGCAGCGAAGACAATGGAGTCCGCAGTTCGTGGCTCACCGTGGCAACCAGTTCATCCTTCAGTGCCTCCGCCTTACGCCGCTCTTCCACTTCTTTCTGCAACGCGTCATTAGCGGCCGCAAGTTCCGTCGTCCGTTCCTCTACCCGTGTCTCCAACTCTGCATGGGCCTGCCGCAACTGGCTCTCCGCCCGCTTGCGTTCCACCACACGCCCCAGTTGGATCCCAATTTGCGCCATCCGGTGCAGCGCATCGTTGTCGCTGCGCATGGGCGTATCGCTAAAGAACACAAGCGTCGCCACTACCTCGCGGCCACTCAATACTGGAATCGCCATCGCGTTGGCCAGCGGACCTGCCGGAAACTCCCTGCAATGCGGCCGCGCCAGCACTCGTGCCGCCTCCGTCATCTCATCAATTGCCGCCGGGTTTCCTTCCAGATACCGCCGCAGTCCTCCGCATTCCTCCGAGTGCGCATACCAGGGCGAATCCGGCGCGCACAAGCGATCCCGATGCAATCCCATACAGGCGTGCCCCAACCCCCATCCCGTCTGCCGGCACACCAACTGCAACACCTTCCCCAGCGCCGTCTCCTCCGAATCGGCATCGTTCGACGCTTCTGTCACCCGCTGCAGCAGATCCAAAAATAGCCGCTGCTCAAACAGCAGATGCTCCCGGTCATGCACATACGTGATGTCATGAATCGCCACCACCACACTCTTGTGTCCCTCCGGCGGCCACACGATCCGCGTCGAAAGTTCCACAATCCGCGGATGTCCATCCCGGTAGTAATCAAACGTCGCCGTCGACGCAATGCCCTCCTCCAACGCCAACCGCACCGGATGCGCGCTCGGGTCAACCATTTCCGCTCCACAATACAGCGGCAACAGCCGAAGCAGCGTCTGGCCCTGCACCTGCGCGTTCGCAACTCCTGTGAACGCCTCAAATGCCGGATTGCACCAAACCACCACGCCCGCATCGTTCGTCCACACGATCGCCTCGCTCACGGCCTCCAACGCGGCGTTCAGCTTCTCGAACGTATCGCGCAGCTCCGCCTGGCAAGGGGTCAGTTCGGCGGCGCGCACCTCACTCCCCCAACGTCTGCCGCACCAGAGCCAGCAGTTGCCGCGGGCTGAACGGCTTCGTCAAATACTGATCTACCCCCGCAATCTTCGCCGCCTGCTCATCCCGCTGCTGACCCCGCGCCGTCAACATGATGATCGGAATCTGTTTCGTCTCTTCCTGCTCCCGTAGCACGGCCGCCACTTCCACTCCCGTCATCTTGGGCATCATCCAGTCGAGCAGCACCAGGTCCGGCATCTCCGTCTGTGCCAGCGCCAAAGCTTCTTCCCCATCGGCAGCCTGCAACAGCTCGACGTCCATCGGCTTCAGCGTGGCCTGGATCATCAACCGCAGCGCCCGCTCATCATCCGCTACTAAGACTCGTTTCATGGTGTGCAAGTGTTCCCTAATGCCCTTATCGGTGATCCCACCAGATACCATGAAGGAATATGGGGTTCGCTGTCCTACTCACGCTCCTCACCGCCTCTGCTACCGCTCAGCCCTTCCGCGCCGCCGGCCTCTATTGCCCCCCACATACACAAGTACGCGCCTCCGTAAACGGCACGCAGTGGACAGAATGGATCCCCGTCCCCGAGGACGAAGGCGCCGGTTCGCTCGTCTATTTCGGTGCCCTCCACCACCACCTCGAAACGACAGCCCCTTGCCGCACCTTGCGCATCGACCCCGGCGAAACCCCGCCTTCCCAACTCAAACGCATCCGCGAACGCGCCGCCCTCGATCCCCTTCCCATCGTCAAACGCGAAGACTGGGGCTGCACCCAATCCGTCTGCCCCGTCACCTCCGCTCCTTCTTACACCACCGTCACACACCTCATCGTTCACCACAGCGCCAGCGCCAATACCTCCAACGACTGGCCAGCCGTCCTCCGCTCCTTCTGGGTTCTGCACGTGCGCGGCAACGGCTGGGCTGACATCGGCTACAACTACCTCATCGATCCCGATGGAGTACTCTACGAAGGCCGCGCGGGAGGCGACGGCGTCCTCGGCGCACACTTCTCCGGCGTCAATACCGGCACCATGGGCGTCTGCATGGTGGGCACCTTCTCCACAGAGGCCCCCACCCAGGCCAGCGTCGACACGCTCCGCCGCATGCTCGCCTGGCAAGCAGACAAATGGAAACTCGACCCCGGCGGAAGAACCCTTCACAATGCCAGCGGCCTCATGCTGAACGTCATCTCCGGCCATCGCGACGCCGGACTCTCCCCACGCGCCACCAGCACCACCGAATGCCCCGGCAATGGCCTCTACGCCTTGCTCCCTGACCTCCGCCGTCAACTCCGTCAAACCCTCGAAGACGATTGTCCACTCACCATAGAAAACCCGTGGCGCTGCGCTTCGGGTGACGGAGGCATCATCGAGTTCCCCTATTCCACCAACACCGGGTGCAACATCGATATCGCTGCCCAAGTCCCCTGGATTCGCCCCGAACGCGAAGACAGCATCCTCCGCCTCCACATCGCGTCCAACGAAACCACGTCCCCGCGCACCGCATCCGTCCGTGTCAATCGTCAGTCGCTCAGCCTCACACAAGCCGCGGCCGGGCAGCCCGCGCCACCCTGCATCGGCTTCCGTGGCGTGGTCAACGCCGCAAGCTTCGATGAGCGCCCCGCCGTCCCCGGCTCGCTAATCTCCATCCTCGGCGAGAACTTCGCCTCCACCGAGGCCAAATCCGAAGCATGGCCCACCACCCTCGGCGACGTCTCCGTGCAGATCAACAACCGGCCCGCGCCGCTCGCCTTCACCAGCCCCTCCCAGATCAACGCGCAAGTTCCCGCCGCCACCAGCACCGGCTCCGCGCATATCACCGTTACATCCAGCGGCGTCACCGGCCCCGAGCGCCTGTTCTGGGTAAGCGAAGCCGTACCTGCCATCTTTTACGCCGATTCGCCCGCGCACCCCGGCGACACCATCAGCGTCTACCTCACCGGCGCCGGCCGCAGCGGACTCCCTTGGACCGCAAGCCTCGGCCGCGCAGTCTCACTCACCGCCGCGGAAGCACTGCCAGGCGTGCAAGTAGCCCGCATCGAAATCCCTTCCGATTTCCCGCCTGGCGAGCACGCTCTCTTCCTCACCATCGCTGGAGTCACCAGCGCCTCCGTCCGGCTCACCGTCTCGCCTTGATCAGAGCCGCTCCGTGTGAAACGCCTCCAGTTTGTCGATGCCTTCTTCCGGCGTCCCCTGTTTCCATCCAAAGAATTGAAATTCCACACCGCTCTCGGTGAAATCGGCGATCGTAAACCCATTGTGTTCCACCACCGGAACGCGTGTTTCCATCTCAATACCAATCGCGGTCTGCGCCAGCGTATTGCGCGCCGACGATGGCCATCCGGTCGGCCCCGTGCTAATCGGTCCAGCGATCATCACATTCACCGGATTCTCCCCAAGCCCAATCTCACCGCTCCTCCGGATGCGTCCCACCGCATGACTATGCAGATCACCGCTGATCAGCAGCGGCGTGCGCTCGCGATTCGCCGCCAAGGCCTGCAAGATGCGGTCATGCTGCATGCGCCAGCCCACTTGCCAGTAGGGCTTCACCTTGTTCACCGTAAGCTTTCCTTGTGCATCCAGAATGTCCGCATACCATTCCCCCCACTTCCCTGCGCTCCAACCGAACGGAATCGACGGCACATGCACCAGATGGCGTGTATCATTGGCCTTCGTACGAGCCAGCAGCCAGTCTTCCGTGGTCTGCGGCACGAAGCCCGCGCTTGGACCCGCCAGCGCCAGGTGCCGACGGCAATCGTAGATCAGCAACTCCGCCAGCTTCCCGTAGCGCAGCGTCCCGAAGCATTCGCTGTAACGCGTGGCAGGCTCGAAATCGAAGCTCCCGGCAAGCCCATCCGGCCGGTTCGCGTCCGGCAGAAACTCCGGATAGTACAGCCGCCGCGTCGCCCGCGCCGCACGCAGCATAAACGCATCCGGAGGCATCGTCACCAGTTTGTCGCTCGCCTCATCGTTGTCAAAGTAATCGTGGTCGTCCTGCACGAAGAACACAGGCGTCGATCGGAACAGCGTCCCATACAACGACGCCACCTGCGGAGTCACCGCCCGCTGCAGAACGTCTTCATTCGGCGTCCCGAATATCGGCAGGTCGCGCCGGAACGCACCCGCCAGTTTCAACTGCTGCTCATCCTGCCCGGCGCGAGCCACCACGCTGCGCTGATCCCAATACACGTGATCCCCAATCGCAATCACCGCATCGGGCGCAAACTCCATCATCCGCCGCAGGAATCGCTGCCGCACCGCCAACGGAAGAAACGTCCCCCGCCCCGCTGTATCGCGCAATCCCTCATGCCCGCCGGCGCACGTATAGATCGCCACCCGCAAGCGCTTCGGCCGTTCTTCCAACGAAGGAAACGTGCGCAGGGGCCAGGAATCGCAGAGCGCCTTACCACCCGAAGTAAGATGCATCTTGTATTCCCGCGAGGGCTCCAGTCCATCCAGATCAAAAGACCAGAACAGCCCCTTCGAATCGCCTTGCCTTCCCATCACCGGCCGCGCGTTGCCCGCAGCCAATGACGGCGCCTTCCCCAGCGGTTCAGTAAGCGATATCTTGACGATCATCCGCCGCGAACCGGCAGTCGGCAACAGATGATTCACTACACCCTGTTTCCAACCCACCGCCGGAGCGAACATCGCCGACAACAAGAAGTCTCTGCGTTGCATCACTCAAACATTATTCCTTTTTCATGACCGAAACTTGTTCCCCCTGAGCTGCGTTGGTATGGGTAGGAGGGCCAGAAAAATGAAACAACAATCGATGAAAATAATGGCAACGATGCTTTTAGCAGGAGCATTGACGGCATGCGGCGGCCGTTCTTATGTAGCCTACCGGGCTCCGCTGCCGCCCCCGCCTCCGGCCGGCTATCGTGGTGGCTATGACCGCGTGTCGCACCGGGACCGGGCTACGTTTGGGTCGATGGCTATCAGGATTGGCGTGGCTCGCGCTATGTCTGGGTGCCGGGCGCCTACATGCGGCCGCCCCGTCCGCACGCCGTCTGGGTACCGGGCCGCTTCGTGCCGCGAGGCCGCGGGCAAGTCTGGATCGGCGCGCACTGGCGCTAAGCTTTAGCCGTGCGTTCCCGGTCTTCCAGCATGCGCTTCACGCTGTCTAGCTCGCGCCGCAAGCGCCGCTCCCGGCTCACCAGAGTCAAAACGTAAAGCGACAGAATGAGCCAGGCCGCGCCCAAACCATAAAACATGTAGGTGAAGTTGCGTGAGTCCATGCTTTGTCTCCTCTAAACGGCCGCGTGTGCGTAGCGGCGCAATGATTCCACTTCGCGCTGGGTATCTTCCTGGCGCATCCGCACCGCTACCATCACGCCGGCCAGCAGCATCAGTGCAATCGCGTTCTGGAACAGGATGGATTCCATTGCCGGGTCCATCCTGCCTCCACCCGTGCGGATGCTCAGCACCGCGCCGGGATGTTGTGTCCGCCACCAGTCAATGGATTTATAGGTGATGATCACGCTGGCATACGAGAAAATGCACAACACCGCGGAATTCTTCGCCCGCGCCGTCGGATCGTCCACCGCGTGCCGCAGCATCAGATAACCCGCATAGATGATGCACGTGATCAGCGCCCACGTCAGCCGTGCATCCCACGTCCACCAGATACCCCAGATAATCCGCGCCCAGATCGAACCCGTGGCTAGGCCGATCAGCGTAAATGCCAGGCCCACTTCCACCGAAGCCACGGAAAACGTATCGTACCTCATGTCTTTCTTGATCAGGTACATCACGCTCGCCGCGCCGGCCAGGAAGTACGCCGTGAAGCACGTAATCCACGCCGGCACATGAAACAGCAGAATCCGGTAAATCGCTCCCTGATCCACTTCATCAGGCAGCACCATCAGAATCTGATAGAGATTGCGCACCAGGTACAAGCCGGCGATCAATCCCGCTCCATAGAGAATTTTCTCGCGCATCGTGACTCTCCTCTTGCCTTATCCCACCAACACAATCTCTACCAGCGTCACTGCCAGTGAAGTGAAAATGATATCGAACCCCACAATCAGCTTGACCCAGATCCAGTCATCCGCCGGAATGCCTTCTCCGTTGATCAGCAGCGTCGTCAACCGCATCGCCGCCATCAATGCCGGAATCATCATCGGATAGATCAGCGTCGGCAGCATCAATTCGCGCATCCGCAGGTTCACGGTCAGCGCGCTGAACATCGTCCCGATCACCGTGATCCCCCAGGTCGCCATCAGCAGCACCAACGCCAGCCACACGGGCTGCCGCATCCAATCCATGTTGTACAAAATGCCAAAAATCGGCATCGACACGAATTCCACCACAATCAGCAGCACGAAGTTCGCTATCGCCTTGCCCAGAAACAGCGCCGAGCCCGGAATCGGCGAACTCACCAGCGCATCCAGGCAATCGTTGTTCTGCTCCCGCGCAAAGCTGCGGTTGAGAATCAACGCGCCCGCAAACGCGAACACCAGCCACAACAGACCACCCGACATTTCCTTAATCTGTTCCGAAGACGGATCCACCGCGAAGCTGAACAACACCAGAATCACAATCGCAAAACTAATCGCTGCGTTCAGCGATTCCTTCGTCCGGATCTCGCTGCGCAGATCCTTCGCCGCGATGGTGAAAGTTTGCCGTATGTATCGCATCAGCCTTCTCCGTATGTGCGATACAGCCAGGTAGGATCTTCCAGCATCTCCAACGGACGCGGCCCGTGAAACTTCAATCGCCCCCGCGACAGCAACGCAACATGCGTGGCCAATTCCATCGCCTCCCGCAGTTGATGCGTTGACATGATCACCGTGGCCCCGCGTTCCACCGCGTCTTTCAACAAACTTTGCAGCAATGCAATCGCCCGGTCATCGAGCGCGGTAAACGGCTCATCCAACAGCAGCAGCGATGGATTGTGCAGAAATGCCCGCGCCACAGCCAGCCGCTGCCGCATGCCGCGCGAAAATTCGCGTACCAGCGAATCCGCTACATGATCCAACTGCGTCCGCACCAGCCATTCCTTCGCTGCCTTGTCCGCGTCCGCCACACCGTACACTTGTCCGAACAGCCGCAGATTCTCCAGCGCCGACAGTTCGTCGTACACACCAATGCCGTGGCCCAATACTCCAAATGAAGCCCGTGTTTCCGCCTCGTGCGAATCGCGGCCGAACAGGCGGATCACGCCGCGTTGCGGGCGCAGTAACCCCGCTAGCATCCGCAGCATCGTCGTCTTGCCCGCGCCATTGCGCCCCAACAAAGCGAGACACTGCCGCTCTTCGACTACGAAATCAATTTCGCGGAGTGCGGGGTAATCGCCGTAGAACTTCCAGATCCCCTCAACGGAGACGGCGCTCATCCGCGGCGTTTTCCCTTCTCTTGCCCGCCGGCAGTCGCCGGACGTCCCGGCTGCCGGTAGATCAATGCGAAGCCCACCACCAGAATCGCCGCAACCAAGGCCAATACCAGCGTCACCTGATCGTAAACCCGCGGCATCACTTCCTGGATGCTCGGGCCTTCTTCTTCACCGCTCGATTCAGGCTCTCGCAACGATCCGCTACCACTGATCTCCAGCTTCAGATCGCTACCCTTCACATCGTAAATGGCAGCCTGTGTAGCGGGCTCGCGGCCCAATTCGCTGATGTTCTCTGCCTTCAACGAAACACCGCGCGGCGTCACCAACCGTGTGGTCGCATCTTTATACAGCAGCTTGCCTTGAAACACCGGTGGATCCGGCAGTGGCATCTCATAGCTCAATTGAAAGCGCGTCTCTCCAGGCTTAATGGCGAAGTCAACCCCATACACGTTCGGTGTCTTGGTCTGAATCGCCGACCGCTCCACCGCAACACTCTGCGGTGCAGTGGCATTGATCCGCACTTTGCCCTGCGTCGCTGGAGGTAGATAGAACTGCAGCGTGCCCCCATTCGGCTCATTGAAAGTGGCCGTTCCGCTGTTCTGGAAAATGAAATTCTCCGTAATGACCAGCTTCGTGTCCATGGGCTCAAACAGCATCATGTGCTGCGTCACCTTGGCGTCGCCGGCCTTCGCTGATGAGGAATAGACGTCCACCTGCACGCCGCTGGTCGGCGATCCCGGAGGCATCATCTTCGTGTACGTCACGCCTTCAAACGCCACTTGCACATAGTGAGGCCCGGGCCCAGGCGTGGTCTGCAACTGGAACTTGCCCGCCGCGTCGCTCTTCACCGTCTCCAGCGATTCCGGACCCGCTTCCGTCAACTTGTAAATGCTCACTGTCGCCGCTGCTTGTGGCTTGCCGCTGGTTTTGTTGAACACCGTGCCATCCACCGCAGCCATTAGCGGCACAGCCAGGAACAACCATCCGAGTTTCATGCCGCCCCCTCCACCATCGCCTTCCCGCATTCCCCACAAAACTTCAGGGGTTTGTCGAACTTCGCGTTGCAGTGCGGGCAGACCGTGCCCGGTTCGGGCTTGGCTGCCGCTGGCTGCGGCTTCGCCGTAACAGGCGCGGCGCCCAAGGTCTGATCAATCTGAGCCATAACCTTGGCCAGTTCGGTTTGCAGTTCCGTCTTCGTCTTCTGATAGTCCTCTTCCGACAGCTTCCCGACGCGATATTCAAACTGCAAGTCGCGCAGGTTTTCGTAAATCTGCGCCTTGCGCTCCTCCAGGTGTTGCACCGGAGATTCCGCATCAGGCTGCGGCAGATCTTTTTCGCGCACGCCAAACGTCAAAAATACGGCGCCGGCGACAATGAGAGCACAAGCGGCTAAGAGCATTCGATCATTCCAGTTTGGCGAGATCTTTGTCGATCTCGGCTTGATAGCGATTGAGAACAGCCGCATCCACCGCGGCCGGTGCCACGGCCGGTTTGCTGTTCCGCTTCACGAAGGCCCAGATGGCTGCCAGTCCGAGGCCGATCGCCACGAACGGCATGACCCAACTCAGCAGATGAAAGCCCTCAGCCGGCGGCACCGCCAAGGCGCGCTTCCCTTCGCGTTTGATGAAATCGTCCACGATTTCGTCGTCTGACTTCCCTTCGGCCTGCAACTTCGCGATGCGTTCGCGGGCCGGCGACGAATAGTGACACCCCAGCATCGAACACGTCGCCACCGTGTTCTTGCACGATCCGCAAAGACAGGCTAGCCGGTCGCCAACCCGCCGGATCGCCGGCGTCAGCATGTCCGATGAGCTTTGGGCCAGGCACAGCCCGGCCACCAGCACCAGAAGTAGCCTACGGATGTACAGGGGCATTTTTCTTCACGTATCCCACGGTTTCGGTCTTCATGTGCTGCATCTTCACCTTCGCAGGGATGAGGCAGATGATGGTGCCAATCAACATCGTGTAGAAGCCAACCCAGATCCAGCTCACCAACGGGAATACATACGATTGGATAATCGCCAGATTCTTCCCATCATTGGTGACGCCGGCAAAGTTGAGGTACAGATCCTCGTTCAAGCGGCGGCGGATCGCCACTTCGCTCGTCGGTTGCCGGCTCGCTTTGTACACGCGCTGCTCCGGCTCCAACGTCCCGATGACGCTTCCACCCACCGAAATCTCCACAATCGCCTTCCGCCAGGAATAGTTCTCGTTGTCCCCATCCAGCAGATCGTTGATCTTCAAATCATAGCGGCCAATGCTGAATTTGTCTCCCACTCGCACATCGTGCGTGGCGTCTTTGTTGAATGCCGCTCCCGTGAACCCAAGGAACAGAAATACCATCGCCACGTGCACAACATAGCCGCCGTAGCGGCGCGTGTTGCGATGCGTCAGCTCAATCATCGCGGCAATCAGGTTCTGCTGCGTCTTCGAGGCAATCGCCCGAGCGCCCTTCCAGAACTCCATAATGATCGTGGCCATCACAAAGGCGCACAGCCCGAAGCTGATCAGCGCGTAGAAGTGCAGCGCGCCCATCGCAGCGGCAACCACCATCACAGCCACGCCCACAATCGTCGGCCAGCGGAACGCCCGCTTCAGCGATTCCCATGACGACCGGCGCCACGCAATCAGCGGACCCACGCCCGTCAGCAACAACAGAAACAACCCAATGGGCACGTTGACCCGGTTATAAAACGGAGCATCAACACTGATCTTCTCCCCCGTCACCGCTTCTGAGATGACCGGGAAAATCGTGCCCCACAACACCGCGAAGCACGAAGCCAGCAGGATCATGTTGTTGAACAGGAAGCTCGACTCGCGCGACAGCACGCTCTCCAGGTGCGCATCGCTCTTCAGGTAATCCAGCCGGTCGAGAATCAGATACACCGTGGCCGCAATACCCACCGCCAGAAACGCAACAAAGTATTTCCCGATCGGCGATTGCGCGAAGGCATGCACCGAACCAACGATGCCGCTACGCGTCAGGAACGTTCCAAAAATGCAGAGGAAGAACGTGGATGCGATCAGCACCATGTTCCACACCTTCATCATGCCCTTCTTTTCCTGCATCATCACCGAGTGCAGGAACGCAGTCGCCGTAATCCACGGCAGCAGCGAAGCGTTCTCCACCGGATCCCATCCCCAGTAGCCGCCCCAACCGAGCACCGCGTACGCCCATCCGGCGCCCAGCAGGATACCCGTCGACTGGCACATCCAGGTGAACAGCGTCCAGCGCCGCGTCGTGTGAATCCACGCATCGCCCGGCTGCCGCGTAATCAGCGAACCCATGGCGAATGCGAACGGCACCACAAAGCCGACATAGCCGAGATACAGCATCGGAGGATGGATCGCCATCGTCCAGTACTGCAGCAGCGGGTTCAATCCGTTCCCATCCGGCACTTCCGTAATCCCCTTGCCCACCGCCAGCACTTCAAACGGGTTCTCAGGGAAGGAAATCAACAACAGGAAGAAGCACTGCACCACCATCAGGATCGCCGTCGTGTACGGCATCATGTCGCGAAACTTCCGCCGGTTCGTCCACACCACCACCGCGCTATAAGTGGAAAGAATCCACCCCCACAGCAGCAGCGATCCTTCCATCCCGCCCCACCAGGCCGCGATCTTATAAAGGACCGGCATCGCCCGGTTGCTGTGCCGCGCTACATAAGCCAGACGGAAATCGCCTGCCAGCAGTCCGTACAGCAACAGCCCCGACGCCGTGGTCAACAGTAGCCAGATGGCGTAAACTGCGCGCTCTCCGCTGAGCACTAACAGCGGCTTGTTCCGCAGTTTGCCAACTACACTCGCCACTACGGCGTAAGCGGACAGACAAAGAGCGAGGAGGATCGCAAGTGCCCCTAGATTCTCCATGAGGTCTCCTTATGTGGATTGTGGTCTGAAGGACGAGTCCGGTCTTAAGAGGTGCGCTTGTCCTGGTACACCGGAGCATTCTGCGGCTGGCCCGGCTTGGCTTCGTACTTCGAAGCGCATTTCGCCTGGATGCGAGTCGCATGGAAAATACCGTCGTGCCCCAACTTCCCATCGGCCACCGCCTGCGCGCGATCACGGAACGTGTCGGGCAGCGGGTCGGAGCCGGAATACACAACCTTCAGCGTCTTCGATTCCTGGGTCAACACGAACTCCACTTCCTTGCCCTTGCGCACAATCGACCCGGGTTGCACATCCCCAGCCACTCGCAGCCGCTTGGCTTTCGCCTCGCTATGCATGGTTTCCAGTTCCGAAACCGTCTTGTAATAGGTCTTCGTCTCATTGACCCCGCCCACGGCGAGCCACATCAACGTGCCCACAATTACGGCCATCAGCACCCCGAACTTTAAGTAAGTGTTCATGTCCAAGTACCTGACAACAGTATAGCTGGGCGCGAATCAAGGGATTCAGCGAGGTTTGCAAAAAGTTGTCACACCCACCCGTCCGCTTTTGGGATCGAATTTCGCGCTTGCGGACGTGAATCCCCTTCCTCGCACCCGTATCTCATTCATATGCAAGGGGCTAGGGATGGCTAAGGGATTGCCCTGATAAGAAGGATGAAGGTGTTGGTTGCCGACGATCAACCCGATGTCCTCATGGCCCTCCGGCTCCTGCTGAAGGGTGAAGGCATCCAATCAGAGGCCGTTTCAAGCCCCGCCGAGGTACTCCGCGCTGCTGCCCACAATCCGTATGACCTGATCCTCATGGATCTGAACTACACCCGCGACACCACCTCCGGCGCCGAAGGGCTCGACCTCCTCTCCCATCTCAAACAACTCCCCGCCGCCCCTCCAGCCATCGTCATGACCGCCTGGTCGAGTATCGATCTTGCCGTCGAAGCCATGCGCCGCGGCGCTGTCGACTTCGTCACAAAGCCCTGGGACAACGCCGGCTTGGTCTCCACTCTCCGCAAGAACCTCCAGCGCTCCCCCGCCGTCGGCAAACGCGACGATCTCACCATCGCCCGCCAGGTCCAGAGCCAGCTCTTCCCCCAATCCCTCCCCGTCCTCCGGACCATCTCCTACAAAGGACTCTGTGTAGAGGCCGGTGCCGTCGGCGGCGATTACTACGATTTCCTCTCCCTCGGCCCAAGCCGCCTCGGCCTCGTGCTTGCCGACGTGTGCGGCAAGGGCATGGCCGCCGCCCTACTAATGGCCAATCTTCAGGCTACACTCCGCTCCCTCTGCCAGAGCGCCCCGTCCGACTGGACCACCCTTCTCGCCCAAGTGAACCAGCTCTTCTTTCAAAGCACGGCCCCAGAGCACTTCGCCACCGCCTTCATCGGCGATTACGACGACGACACACGCATGCTGCGCTACGCCAACTGCGGCCACAACCCGCCCCTGCTTCTCCGTGCCAATGGCGGCCTCGAACGCCTCGACCCCACCTCCACCGTCCTCGGCGCATTCAAACATATCAAGCCGCGTTGTGCCGAAGTGCGACTACACCCAGGCGACTGGCTCATTCTCTTCAGCGACGGCGTCGTCGAAGCCCAAAACGAATTCGGAGATCTCTACGGTGACGACCGCCTCGCCGCCGTCGTCCGTTCCACCGCCCACCGCTCGGTCGAAGAGATGGTTTCCGCCGTAGGCGATTCGCTGAACAACTTCGCCCACGCCATAGGCCGCGACGACTGGACCGTAGTAGCGGCAAGAGGCGTCTAAACCCCAAGTTATTTGCGGTCTTCACATCCCATTGAAAAGGCGCAAAGCCGCTAGTTCCACTGCCTCAAATCCCTAGGCCATCAACCTGGGTTCTTGGCGCTCTTGGCGTTTTAGCGCCTTTGCGAGAAAGCTTTTCCCCTACTCCTCCGGCACCCAAGTCAACGCACACAGCCGAGCCACGATATTCGTCTTCTTCGGCCGGATCGTCACCACCTCAAACTTCTCAGTCGCCGGATTCACCGCCGCCGTAAGCGTGTCTGTCTCCTCCTTCACCGTCGCCTCCAGATCGGCATACTGCTGACGCAGGGTCTCCAGGTTCTCCGTGGCGAAACCCACATCCTGCGACTCCTTCCGAATCCGCCCCACGCCCCGTGCCGCCGTCGCCGCTTTCCCAATGCTCGTCGACACCCTCCGCGACCCGAACAGCGCCCCAATCAAACTCGTCCCAATCGAAATCGCCTGTTCGATCGTCGCCGATTGCTTCTGCTGCTGCTCCTTCTCCAAAGCATTCTCCGCCCGCCGGATCTTTTCCTCAATGGCAGCCAGCTTCGGTCCATACTTCTGCCGGATCGCCTCCACCTCGGCATCCCTCCGCTCCCTGGCCACAGTCTGTAGACGCACGCGAAAATCGCGTTCGCTCTCCTCCGGCTGCGACAACTCGCCCGAAGACGGGCTCTGAAACAAGTCCACCTTCTGATTGGCGAAGATCCAATTCACAAAGTCCTTCTGCCACGTGGGGTAACTCTTCGCCTTGCCCGCCGCCGGCGGAAGCTCCGCAAAGGAAGCGCCTTCTACCGGCGCTTTCTCCAATTCTCCAGTCTCGCTTTCCGTCTCCTCCGCGTCTTCCCAACTCACTGGCGTGGCATCGGTGGTTATCGGAGCCAGCACGTTGATCTTCTTCGTCAGATCCACACCTTTCTTTGCATCGAGGAACTTCACTTCCGCCGCGCAATACAGCATCGGCTTGTAGCTCACCCCCTCGGTCGCCCGTGCGGGAAGAAAGAACTGCGGAACATCCGGAGGCAACACCGGCCGGGCCGTCTTCGACGATTCTCCTCCCACCGGCTTCGAACTCGATCCGCCTGCCGGCTGTGCCGCCGCCAGCGCCATTTTGTGATCCGCCATCAGCGTCTTGATCTGGCTCCGCGTGAGTGGCCCTCGCAAATACGACATCGCCCACCGCGTTTCGAACACCTGCGGCGTTCCACGATGCACGTTGTTCAAAAGAAAAATGCGATTCCCCAGCGCCGAGAGCATCTGGTCCATCTTCTGCCGGTCGAATGACGCGCCCCCCGCCGTTGCCGCGGCGCCTTCCAGCCCATCCAGCACCCGATTCTTATCGCGCTCCGTTTGCAGCCGCCCGATGAACCACGTCCCCGTGTTCGATAGCCCCTTGTAGTCCAGATCCACAGGGTTCTGCGTCGCCAGCACAATCCCCAACCCGAATGCGCGCGCCTGCTTCAACAGCGTCAGCAGCGGGCGCTTCGAAGGCGGCTCCCCAATCGGCGGAAAATATCCGAAAATCTCATCCATGTACAGCAGCGCTCGCAGGCTCGTCGTACCCGATTGCTGCCGCATCCAGCTCAAAGTCTGATTGAGCAGCAGCGCCACAAAAAACATGCGCTCCGAATCATTCAAATGCGCGATCGAAAAAATCGACATCCGCGGCTTACCCTGCGGCGTGTACAGCAGCGATTGAATATCCAGCGGATCGCCGTTCAGCCACGCCTCAAATCCCGGTGACGCCAGCAGATTGTTCATCGCCATCGCCAACTGGAACCGGTCTTTAGCTGGATAGAACGCCTCCAGATCCAGCACCCCGATCTTGCTCATCGGCGGCGTCTGCACTTGGTGAATCAGCGCCGGCAAATCCAGCGATTGCCCGTTCCGCCACGCGGCATCAAACAGGTTCGAAAGCAGAATATGTTCCCGGCTTTGAATTGGATCGGCGTCAATGCCCACCAGCCCCAGGATCGCCGTCGCCGTCGCGCTGATGCGATCGCGGAACAGCTCCCGATCGTCGATCACCGCGTCCGGTGGAGCATCGAAGGACCGCAGCACCGACACCGGCACACCCGCGTCGCTGCCCGGAGTGTAGATCGTCAGATCGCAGTTGGCGCGCATCGCGCCGATTCGTGCTCCGTCCTGACCCCACTGCGCCAGCCCATTCTTCCACATCTCCGCTTGCTGGGCTGCGAACGTGTCGGCATCAGTCCCCTTACGCCGGGCATCGTCTTCATTCACCCAAGGCCGGAAATCGCGTGGCGCCAGTGCCGGAAACGTCAGCAGCAAATTCCCTAAATCGCCCTTCGGATCGATGATCAGTGCCGGAATCCCGTCCATCGCCGCTTCTTCCAGCAGGCTGAGGCAAAGCCCCGTCTTCCCACTGCCCGTCATCCCCACGCACACCGCGTGCGTCACCAGATCCCGCGATTCGTAGAGCAGTAGGCTCTCACTCCGGGCCTTCGCCGCCAGATCGTACTGCTTCCCCAAATAGAAGATGCCGAGTTTCTCGAAATCCTGCATAGTTCTTCAGCATAGAACACTCCCCCGTGGGCGAGTCGCCACGCCAATTCGCTATGATAGGGGAGACTAGAGGTCGCCCATCTTTGCCAGAGCCCAATGTCAGTGTGCCCGCACGTAAGCCATTCCGATTTTCACGGAATCAGACCATCGGGCTCGTCTTTGGATGTTCCGTGTTTGGAACAGCATCCCAGATTCTCATCAAGACCGGAGCAAGCGCGCTCACCGGCGCCAGCGTCATGGCGATGGTAACGAACCCCTACCTCGTTGGCGGTTATGGCCTCTACGGTTTCAGCACGATACTGCTCATTCTGGCTCTGAAAGATGGCGAGCTTTCTGTCCTTTACCCCGTCATCTCCCTGACCTTCGTCTGGGTGGCGCTGCTGTCCACCGTATTCTTCAACGAAGTGCTTTCCCCAATGAAGATGTTAGGCATTCTCACCATCGTCGCCGGAGTGGCCGTCCTGGGGGGTAGCTCGCGCAAGTGACGGCGACTCCCATCTCATCCATGTTGTTGATGGTGCTGTCGTCCTTCATCGGCAGCTTCGGTGCCGTCCTGCTCAAGGCCGGCGCTACTCGTCTCCACCGCAACATCTCCTCACTGTTGTTCAACTACCGTCTCGCCGGCGGCATCGGCCTCTACTTGCTTTCGTCCTATTTCTTTGTCCTCGGCGTCCGCCAGGGCGAACTCACCATCCTCTATCCCATCCAGTCGTTGAGCTATTTCTGGACCATGCTTTGGTCCCGCATCTTCTTTGGCGAACCCTTTACGCGCAACAAATTCATCGGACTGGTAATGATTCTGATCGGAATCGGCATGCTGTTCGCTGGCCGGTAAACGCGCCCTCCAAACCTACAACGTCGCCCCGCCATCCACGCTAATCACCTGCCCCGTCACGTAACAATCCGGAGTCAGTAAAAACCGCACCACGCGTGCCACATCCTCCGCCCGCCCAAACCGCGGCACAATCCCACTCTTCAAGAAATGATCGTATTTCCCAGAAGCTATGGAAGCTTCCGCCATGCCCGCCGCCGTCACCCCCGGCGCAATGCAATTCACCCGGATATTCGCCGCCCGCACTTCCTTCGCCAACACCCGCGCCGCATGCTGCAACGAAGCCTTCGCCGCCGCATAAGCAGTCGAACCCGCGAACAAACTCACCGCCTGCATCGTCGAAAACAACACAATCGCGCCTTCCTGTTTCGCCGCCTGCATCCTTGCAGCAGCTTCCCGCGCCAGCGCTATCGGCCCCAAATAGTTCACCTCCTGTGCATGCCGCGCGGCCGCCTCAAACTCCCCTGCAGATTTCACCCGCGAGGGATCACCCGTAAACACTACCAGCCCATACAATCCCGGAGCCTCATCCAATACCCGCGCCCGATCTTCCGCCTTCGTTACATCGCACGCCACCACCGACGCCACGTCCCGCAGTAAATCCGCCCGCGAAGCATTCCGGTGATAGCTCACTACCAAACGCGCCCCATCCTCCGCCAACAACCGGGCCGAAGCCGATCCCAGCCCCCCCGATCCGCCCACCAGGACAATCTCACGCCCTTGCAACATGCTGTCCCTCTTCCACCGACTGCACAGCGACATACCCGCAACACATCGTCGCCAGAAACAACATCAGCACTTCTGAATCGCCCAGGTTATGCTCAAACACGCCGCCTACCAGAATGGCGATCATCACCGCAATTGCGCCCTGCAACACAAACCGCTCATCCGACGGTCCGGCAGGCAGTTTCCGCAAAGCCCGCGCAAAGTCCCGCAGCATAAGACCTAGCATCCACAGCAGCGCGACCAACGTGGGAATGCCCCGCTCCGCCGCGTAATGCAGATAGATATTGTGCAAATGCCCGTACCAGCCCTCCGGCAGGTGCGTCACGTCAGGTGGCAGGTATTCCTTGAAATGCAGCTTCACATGCTCCGGACCCAACCCCAGCAACGGATGCGCCTGAATCATCCGCATTCCCGTGCGCCAGGACACACTGCGGTGCTGGTTCGAATCTATCTCCCCTTGCGGCTTCCACGCCGACGTAAATCTCTGCCGCAGAAACGGCGGAGCCACTAGCAACGCAATAACAATCGCCACTGGACCAATCAAGACGGTCCACCGCTTCCAGAACCACAACAAGTATGATCCGGCAACCGCCGTCGCCAGCCAGATGCTGCGCGTTCCACCTGCGAAAATCGCCGCCGCGATCACCGCGCCACAGATCAGCAAAAGATAGGGACGCTTCGGCCGCGGCGATGACCAGAACAAATACGACGCCAGCAGCATCAGCACCATCATCATCTGCCCGCCAAAAGTCATCCAGTGGCTCATGAATCCAGTGATTCGCTCGCCCACCAGACACCCGTAGGCGCCCTGGCATTCCTGCAGTTGCCACCCGAATTGAAACAGCGCCCTGATCGCGGACAACGTTGCCAGCGCACTGAACACCAGCACCAGCCATCGTACCTGCCGCAATTCCCGAAAAGTGCTGCTCACAATCAGCAACATCAGAAACACGAAGAACTTTCGCAGTTGCGGCCGCCCCGCCGCCGGATCCTGCGAAAATGCCAGCGACAGAACCGTCCCCAGCGCAAATAAGCCGAGCGGAATCGCAATCGGAGGAAAGCGCAGCTTCGCTCCGGAAAGCAGCAGCGCCGCCAAAGACAATGCCAGGCAGATGTTTGCCGCAGCAATGGAAAACAAGAGTGATGCCGCGGAAGCAAACGCGAAGAAGTAGGCGAGCCGTTCCAGGTTCATCGAACGAAAGAATCAGTATGCCAGAATGAAGAGGCGGATATGGAGATCTACCTCATGCGTCACGGCATCGCCGAAGACCCCGTCCCGGGTATGCGCGATGCCGAACGTCCACTCACGGGCGAAGGAAAAAGGAAACTCCGCGAAGTACTCCAGGCCGCCAAACGCACCGGCGTCAAACCCACTGCCCTCCTCTCCAGCCCCTACCGCCGTGCCCGCGAAACCGCTGCAATTGCTGCGGATGTTCTTTCCCTCCAACTGGAACCCTTCCTCTCCCAACACTTCACCCCTATGGCAGAGCCCCACAAAGGCTGGGAAGAGATTCGCCTCTTCTCCGCCGAACCCTCCATTCTCATCACAACGCATGAGCCATTTACCGGCCTCATGGTCGCGTTCCTGTTAGGAGTGACGCATTTGCCTATCGATGTGAAGAAAGGCTCTCTGATTCGCATTGACGTGGAAGCAACTGGCCCCCACCCGCGAGGGGTGCTCAAATGGATTCTCACTCCACGCCTGGCCGGAGTGTGAGCGTTTTTTTGCCCTCCATCACGCAACCAAAATGTCTGCAGGTGCATCACTATCAACAATGCTTCGGGTGCGGTCCCCTTACAAGGATTCGTGTTCCCGCTCCACTGCGCAGGTGTCTCACCAGTTGAGCCCTCGAGCACAAAGCGAGGTTGAGGCGCCAAAATCTACAATTGAGAAGTAACGGGAGGATTAGTAAGGATGAAACAGTGGGTTCGTATTTCGTTGAGCATCGCTGTCGGACTGGCCGTGGTCGCACTAGGAGCAATTGCCAATAGCACTGGCGCCGAAGTCGGACATTCCGGCGCGCCTGGAGAGACAAACTGTACCGAATGCCATATCGGTACCGCCAATTCCGGCCCGGGAAAAGTTACCGTCGAGTTGGTGAATGCCTCTACCTACACTCCGGGGCAGACATACCGTGTGCGCATCACCATTGATGATTCCGCTGCCACTCGCCGTGGCTTCCAACTCAGTGTTCGCCCCGATAGCAACCCGCGCATCAGTGCAGGCAAACTCGCCACCATCAACGCCAATGCGCAAATCCTGCCCGGCGGCACCCAGGAATGGGCCACCCACACCCTAGCCGGCCAGCGCACCGCCTCCGCCAACCCTGGCATCTACGAACTCGACTGGACTGCGCCAGCCACCGACGCCGGCCCCATCACGTTCTACGCCGCCGGCAACGCCGCAAACGGCAACGGCAACGAAAGCGGCGACCGCATCTACACCACGACGCTGAAGGTCGCTCCGGCAACAACCACCGCTGGCCCTTCCGCCACCTTCGCTGCTTCCGGCGTCACAGACGCCTGGAACGGTCGTCAGGGGATTGCACCCGGCATGCTCGTCGCCATCACCGGCACCGAACTCGCCTCCGCCCCCGCCTCCTGGTCTCCCACTACGCTCCGCGCCCTCGACACCACCGTCGGTGGCGTGAAAGTGAAGGTCAATACCACCGAAGCCGCGGTCATCTCCGTGAGCGCGGACCGCATTCTTTTCATCGCGCCCGCCGACGCGCCGGATGGTGACGTCAACATCATCGTCGAACGCGACGGCACGCCCTCAGCCCCCGTCTCCGTTCGCAGTGCCGCGGCACGCCCCGCCATTCTCGGTGTCGCCGATCCCGATAACGCCGGCCGCTACTTCGCCACCGCGGTTCCCGCAGGCCAGGCCGGCTTGCTTGGCCTCATTCAATCCCGCGGTTCCGTCTTCGGCCGCCCTGAAGCCGATAGCCGCGCCGTCCGCGGCGTCCTCCCCGGTGAAGAAATTGACCTCATCGTCACCGGCCTCGGCAAGACCGCCAGCGACTTCACCACCACACGCCTCATCACGTCTCCCGTTGCCTTGGGGGCCACACCAAAGGTCAACTTCGGCAGCACCAGCGTCGATGCCACTTCCGCCGTTCTCGCCGCACCGGGCGTCTACCTCGTGCGTGTCAAAGTGCCAGATAGCGTCACCGCCGGCGACATCGCCCTCACCGTCGATCTCAACGGTGCCACCAGTGGCGACAATGTACGTTTGACGGTGGCCCGCCAGTAAACACAGACCGCAGCTTGTTTCGCAAAACGAGGGGCCGCAAAGCCCCTCGTTTTTCTTTCCATCCCTCCTCCTTGCTCCCTCCGGTTGAACCCGCTATCATTCCCTAATCACGAATTCGAAACGAGGTGTATAGCAGCGCTATGTGGATTCGCAAAGGGGAACGCGACCGGAAGAAGAACGTCATCTCTCCCATGCCGACACAGCTCGTGTCCAATGAGGAGTACATCCCACGCCCGCAAACAGAGCCGCAGAAGCGGGTCGAAAACCTGATCGGCGAAATGTCCGAAGTGCGCGCCAAGAAGCTCGGCATGGATCGCCGCGCCTTCATGGCCTCTTCCATGGGACTCGCCACCTGTTTCCTCGCTTCCAACAAAGTCTGGGGCAATAATTTCGAAGTCTCCGAAGAGGAAAGCTGGGAGCCCCAAGCCTCCGCCGAGCGCTACCCCAAAGGCGAGTACTTCGTCATGGATGTCCAGGCCCACTTCACCGATGGCTATGCCCTCAACTTCCGCAACATGGAATTCGTGAAGAACATGGGCTTCCAGCTCTCCAACGACAAAGAGGCCTACAGCTTCCGCAATTTCGTCAAGGAGATGTTCTTCGATTCCGACACCGACATGCTCGTCATCTCCGGCGTCCCCGGGCGCGAGCGCACCCGCGACGAAAAAGGCAATGTCCCTGAAGGCCGTGCCCGTGGCGGCGGTGTTCTCCCCTCCTGGCTCATGGCCTACGCCCGCGACGAGATCAACAAACTCGCCGGCTCCACCCGAGCCCTCTCCCAGGGCAATCTCGCCCCCAACCATTATTGGGACACCGTCAACAATCGCATGGATAAAACCATGCTGCTCGAACAGATGGACCGCGAGGTACAGCAATACAAAATCGCATCCTGGAAGTGGTATTGCCACACAGACCCGGGCCGCTCCGGCGGCGGCTTCCAGATGGATGATGACAACTCCATGTTCTTCTACGAAGAATCGAAGAAGCGCGGCATCAAACTCATCAGCGTCCACAAAGGCTACTCCTACCAATCCCGCACGCTCGGCCACCTCGCCAATCCCAAAGATGTGGAAAAGGCCGCCCTCACCCACCCCGACTTCAACTTCGTCGTCTACCACTCCGCTATCAAGCACGGCCCCAATGAGCCCGACTGGCTCAAGTCCAACCAGTACGATCCCACCACCGGCGACTTCCAGTGGCACGCCGTCCTCATGGACATCAAGAAGCGCAATCCGAAGATGAACAACGTCTACGCCGAAATCGGCAGCTTCTTCGGCCCGCTCGCCATTCAGGACCCCGTCCTCTGCATGCACGGAATGGGCAAAAACATCAAATACTTCGGCTCCGATCACGTGGTCTGGGGCACCGATTGCCTCTGGTGGGGCTCCCCTCAATGGGCCATCGACGCCTTCAAACGCTTCCAGATCTCCGACGAAATGTGCGATAAGTTCGGCTACAAGAAAATCAGCAAACAGGACAAAGCGCGCATCTTCGGCCTCAATGCCGCCAAGCTCTACGGCGTCGATCTCAAGAAGAAACGCAACGCCCTCCCCGCCGACGCCCTCGACAAAATCAAGATGGCCTACTTCGATCGCGGCCCCGAACCTTCCCTCGAAGCCAACGGCTGGGTCCGCGCGGACGACTGATGTTCACCTTGCTCCTGATCGGAAGTGCGGCACTCTGGGCTCAACCCAAAGCCCACTTCCATCACGTGCATCTCAACTCCACCGACCCTGTCGCAGCCACTGCGTTCTATGCCCAAAAGTTCGCTTGCGAAAAGGCGTCGTACGCAGGCAAGCCCGCCATCTGGGCTCAGAAATCCTGGCTCCTCTTCGACAAAGTGAAAACCGCTCCGCCGCCCGGCGCACTCGAAAGCGATTCCCCCGTCTGGCACATCGGCTGGGGCGCCGAAGACATGCCCGCCGCCGTCAAAAAGCAAATCGAGAGCGGCACCAAATTCCAAACTCCCATCACCGACATCTCCGATCTCGCCAACTTCAAGGGCTTCTACTACGCCTATGTCGACGGCCCCGACCGTGCCTTGATTGAACTCAACACCGCACGCCATCACAACTTCGGCCACCTCCATCTGTTCTCTAACGATCCCCACGCCGCAGCCGATTGGTATGCGAAATACCTCGGCATCACCGCCCGCAAGAGCAAGCCCGAAACCCGCATGTATCGCGATGTACAGGTAGGCCCCTCCGCCTCCTTCAACATCGACAACGTCAACGTCATCATTTACCCCGCCGGCTACCGCAAGCACAATCGCTTCCGTTCCTCGCGCGGCACCGTCTTCGATCACGTCGCCTTCAGCGTCGATCAACTCGCCCCCACACTCGAAGCCCTTCGCCGGGATGGCGTCAAAATCCTCCGCAAACCCGGTAAACACGATGGCCACCGCTCCGTCCTCGTCGAAGGCCCCGACATGCTCGCCGTAGAAATCGTCGAAGGCCACGCCTCGCGCCAATGACCTGGCTACTCCTCTTGACGGCGCTTCCCCTCCACGCCCAACGCGCCACGATCCCTGAATTTGTCGCCGGAGACCAGTGCCTCTTCTGCCATCGCAACGACATCGGCCCCGGCTGGCAGAAGAACCGCCACAACCTCACCGTCCAGCCCAAAGAAGGCACCGACACCGGGTTCCAACTCGGCGCGCGCGAGCGCAAACGCAACCTCCGCAAATCGGGCTACGGCAAATTCGCCATCGAAGAATCCACGGGTACCTGGAACCCCACCAAATTCAACGATCGTTGCGCCGGATGCCACACCACCGCCGTCGATGCCTCCACCAAAGCCTTCGCCGAATTCTCCATCGATTGCTATGCCTGCCACGGCGTCGTCGATCTTGAGCACACCAACGACACATCCAAAATCCTGCTCTCAAAAAAGCGCGGCCGCGACCCGAAACAGATCGCTTCCATCTGCGGCTCCTGCCACCTTCGCGGCGGCACATCCAAAGCCAAAGGCACACCCTACCCCTATCACTATGTCGCCGGCGATGATCTCTTCACTGACTTCACCGTCGACCTCACCCAAGCCGATGCCTCCGGTCTGAACCCCGGTGACCGCCACATCTACCGCAACATCCGCGACATCCTCCAAAACAATTCCGACACCACTTGTTTAAGCTGCCACGTCGTGCACAGCGGCGCATCCGGCAAGCACCGCCGCGTGCTCACCTCGCCCGCCTGCCTCGATTGCCACAACGAAACCGGCCCCAAGAAGAACGTGAAGCCCTACACCGTAACAAGCGATCTCTGCGAATACTAGCGCGTCACCACTTTGTCCGCGCCGGGAAAATCCTTCGGCACCTTCTGAGTCACCTTCCCCGTCGCCGCCCATTCCACGCCACGCTGCAACGTCACCACAAACCCCACGCACTGCATCGCCGCGACATCGTGCCCCAGAATCGTATGGAACACCCGCCCCTTCCCATAAGCAATGGTCATCAGCGCCGGCTCATGCTCGCCCGTGCCACCCGTTGACTTGTCCGAATAGGCCGTGGCCAGCACCGACAAATTCTCCGCCGGTCCCCGCAGGCTGTCGTACAACTCGTCCTTGGCATGCATCCATTCCGCCGGCAGTCCCTTCACAATCGGGTGCTTCGCGTCGCGAATCGCCACCTTGTACTCATGCGCCCGCCCATGGTGCCCGCCCTTGCCCGGGGTCGTATCGCGCTCTGCCTTCCCATTCCGCCAGCGCACCATCGGCCCCGATTTTTCATCGCGGCCCATCCACCCGCCCACGGCGATCATCTGGTTGTACGCCACCCAATTCGGAAACGCGTTGTCCGCCGCATGCACGGAAACGAACCCGCCGCCCCCGCGCACATACTCCTCGAAATCCTTCTGCGTCTGCTCCGGCCAAACACTCCCCCCACCGTAATCGGAGTAGTTCGAAAGCACCACAGCGTAGTCCTTGAACTTCGGCCGGAAGCCCGAAATATCCGCTCCCTTCGGTGGAGCCGTTGCCACATCCACCTGAAACAGCCCGGTGTCTTCCAACAATTTCTTCATCACCGGAGTAGTCTCCTGCCACTTGTGATTGTTCTGTCCGTCGACAATCAGAACCTTCTTCGGGGCGGCGAAAGCAATCGACGCCAGGACGAGCGAAAAAACGAGGCGCATCATGGAAATCCTATAATAGATAGTACCCTCCTCCGCATGAAGAAAACTTCTCTCGATAAGAGCAAGATCAAAGTCTTACTGCTCGAAGGTGTCCACCCCAGCGCCGTCAAACTGTTCCAAAACGACGGCTACACGCAGGTCGAATACCACGAGAAGTCGCTCCCCGAAGCACAACTGGCTAAGGCCATCAACAATGCCTACCTGTTGGGTATCCGCTCCGCCACCCAACTCACCGAACCCCTGTTGCGACAGGCCTCAAAACTCATCGCCGTCGGCTGCTTCTGCATCGGCACCAACCAGGTCGATCTCAACGCCGCACAGCAACTCGGTGTCCCTGTCTTCAACGCGCCGTTCTCCAACACCCGCAGCGTAGCCGAGCTCGTCCTCGCCGAAACCATCTTCCTCATGCGCGGCATCCCGCAGCGCAACGCCATCGCCCATCGCGGCGGCTGGGTCAAGACCGCCACCGGGTCCAACGAAGTGCGAGGCAAATGCCTCGGCATCATCGGCTACGGTCACATCGGCACACAGGTCGGCCTGCTCGCCGAAGCCTTCGGCATGCAGGTGCTCTACTACGACATCGAGACCAAACTTGCCCTCGGCAACGCCAGGCCCGCCGATTCCCTCGCCGAACTCCTCGCCACCGCCGACGCCGTCACGCTCCACGTCCCTGAAACGCCGCAAACCCATTGCATGATCGGAGCCCCTGAACTGGCCCAAATGAAACGCGGCGCCAAGCTCATCAACGCCGCCCGCGGCACGGTCGTCGACATCGATGCTCTCGTCGCAGCCCTCGATTCCGGCCACATCGCCGGCGCCGCCCTCGACGTCTTCCCCCAGGAGCCCAAAACAGCAGGTGAGGAATTTGTTTCCCCCCTCCGCGGCCGCGACAACGTCATTCTCACCCCGCACGTCGGCGGCAGCACCGCCGAAGCCCAGCAGAACATCGGCATCGAAGTCGCCGGCAAGCTCATCAAATACAGCAACAACGGCTCCACCTTGAGCGCCGTCAACTTCCCCGAAGTCTCACTCCCCGAACATCCCGGCCAGCACCGCCTCCTCCACATCCACCGCAATCAGCCCGGCGTCCTCTCCGAAATCAACAACATCTTCTCCCGGCAGAAGATGAACATCGTCGGCCAGTACCTGCAAACCAATCCCCAGATCGGCTACGTCGTCATCGACGTCGATGCCAAAAACGAGGGACTGCAAGTCAAACGCAAACTGAGCCAAGTCGCCGGCACCATACGCTCTCGAATCCTCTACTGAAAGCTTGGCGGTCTTGGCGCCCCTATGAAACCTCACCTCCGCGAACTTCATCACCCCCAAAGCCCAAACCACGCCGCCAGCCAAACCTCACTCCAATTCGGTCTTCTTTGCGTACTTCGCGCCTTCGCGTCTTGGCGTGAAACCCGTCCCCCAATTTGACATAGGTAGGCTATCACTAGCTTTCCCTGTCACACCACCGTACGTACGGGTCTCGTATACGGCGGTTCGGCGGGTTGAGCCTACCGGACAGCCAACTTCGGAAGTCCGAGCGAGTCGAAGTAAGCATTGGGCAGCGCGAAGTGAAGGGCCGGTGAGTCCGCCAACCGCCACGGTCCATGGGCGCTGCCCGCCGTTTTCGCGGCGAGGTCCTTGCTCACTCCTCGTTTGACGAGTTCGGCGAACCGCACCTTCCCTCGCTTCCACTGCTTCCAGATCACAGACCTCAGCCTGTGTCGGACCCACTTCTCAAGACCCTGCAGCACGGAGGGCGTTTGGCACCTCCCGAAGTAGCCGATCCACCCCCGCAGATAGCGGGTCAGTTCCTCGGCCATCCGTTCGATGCTGACTCCCCTGGTCCGGCCCGTCAATTCCCGGATTCGCTCCTTGAATCGCTTCACCGCTTTCGGCGCTATCCGCCGTTTCGGTTGGCGATCTGCGGTAAAGCTGAATCCTAGAAACTTCCTTTCCCATGGCCGTGCAACCGCACTCTTCTCGTCATTGACCCTGAGCTTCAGCTTGTCCTGCAAGAAGCGCGTAATGCTTTCCATCACTCGCTCCCCTGCCCGCCGGCTGCGAACGTAGATATTGCTGTCGTCCGCATACCGTGCAAAGCGCAGGCATCGCCTTTCTAACTCTCGGTCCAACTCGTCGAGCACGAGATTACTGAGCAATGGTGAGAGTGGACCGCCCTGGGGCGTCCCTCATCCACCGGACTGACCAACCCCGCCTTCCATCACGCCAGCGGTCAGAAACGACCGGATCAGCTTCAGCATCCGCTTGTCGCCGACCCTTGTCGCGATCTTCGCCATCAGTTTGTCGTGCGAAACCCGGTCGAAGAATTTCTCCAAATCCAAGTCCACGCACCAGCGGTATCCCGCCGCAATGTACTGCTGCGCCGCTTCCACCGCCTGTTGCGCCGATCGCCCAGGCCGAAACCCGTAGCTGTGTTCGGAAAACGTCCGGTCCCACTTGCGTTGCAGAACCTGCATCACCGCTTGCTGGATGAATCGATCCAACACCGTTGGGATACCAAGCTTGCGCACCCCTCCGTCCGGCTTCGGGATTTCCACCCGCTTCACCGGTTGCGGCTTATAGGTCCCTCTCAACAACTGTTCCCGGATTGCTAGCGAGTGCTGCTTCCAGGTATTCCGGTAACTGCTGGACAGTCATCCCGTCCATCCCCGGACTCCCTTTGTTGGCCTTGACTCGTGCCAATGCCTGCTTGCAGTTTTCCCGCTCGCAGACCTCTTCCATCAACCGTTCGGTAATGGCCGGACTTTCTGCTTTCCGCTCCGCCGCAAGCGTTTCGGTCCCTTGCACAGAGGCCGTCGGAGCTTCACTCCTACTCTCCTCCATAAAGGCCAGCACTAGCTGGTTATTCTGCCGCTTGTCGCTCATGAGTTGCGTTGCTTACTTGCCTCTCCTCTTACCCTCCTTGCGGAGGACCGTTCGGGTCTTCGCTCCTGCCTGCTTTCACAGGCTCTCCACGCTACTACACCCGATGCTGACTTCTGCCGCCCGGTCAGGACCGATCACTCGATCCTCAGTCGTGATTCCACGACAAACGGCAGATCTCCCGAGGTAAGCTCAACTTCTTTCCACGCGCAACCGTCGGATTTACCACCAGCGCTCTTGATGGATATGGACTTCGTTGTCCTTTGCCAACTCGTCCCACGCCGTAGGCCTCGTATCCGCTTTTCGTTCATCGGCTCGCGCTTTTGCTCCACGCTTCCTTCAGACCCCGCCTCGCGGCGACGCCCTTGCGCTTTGCTACCCTTCACCTCCATCAGGTTGGGATGGGGACTTGCACCCCACTAGTCGTCGAACATGCTCGGCACACAAAAGAAACGGGGCGCCACAAACAGCGCCCCGCCAAATCCAAAACAAACCGGCAGACTTAAACGTTCGACAAGCCAAGCTTCGCGTACCACGGCTTGGCAGGCTTCAACGCATCGTTCACCGCGTTGATGTTCTTCACGCCTTCCACGCTCAGCCAGTCCTCCAGCGCCTTCGCGCCGCTCTTGGCGTACACTGGAATGCCTTCCTTCCACGTCGCGCGGCCGCACAGCACGCCTGAAAAGTCCGTGCCCGCTTCCGCCGCCATCCGCAGCGATTCGGTGAACTGATCGTTGCTCACACCCGCGCTCAGATAGATGAACGGCTTCTTCGCCACGTCCGCGCACGCCCGGAACAGGTCTTTCGCCTCTTCCATCGACTGCGCCTTCTGGCCCTTGTAAACGCCGCTGCCTTCCACAAAATTCGCGTTGATCGGCACTTCCACTTTCAGAACATCCACGTTGTAGTAGGGCTTGGAGAATTCCTCCATGCTCTTCTTCACGATCTCCGGCTTGATCTTCGCGAATTCCACGCCCTTCTCATCGCCGCCCTTCGGATCGTATCCGATGAACTCCAGGAAGAACGGAATCTGGTGATATTCGCACTCCGCGCCAATGCGCTCAATGAACGAATGCTTGATGTCGTTGACGGCGGCATCGTCGAACGGCGTGTAATAGATCAGGATCTTCACGGCATCGCCGCCCCAATCCTTAATGCGCTTCACGGATACGTGGGGAAGCAGGTCCGGCAGGCGGCCGGGTTGTGTGTTGTCATACCCGCTGAGTTCGTAGGCCAACAGCAGGCCGGCGTTCGAGCTGCGCACTTTAGCGGCAGGAAGCCCGTATTCCGGATCGAGCAGGATCGCGCTGGCATGCGGAGTCAGCACTCGCGTCACCGCGATCTTGAACTCCTGCATCATTTCATCGGTCACCGTTTTCGGGTCGACGCCCTTGGCAGAGGCAATGGACTTTTGCAAGCTGCCACGCTGATCCATCGCTGCCGCGGCGATAACGCCTCGCGCATCCGACAGCGCTTTCATGTGCTTCAACTTACCTTCAGATAGGGACAAGACTACATCTCTCCTTAGCGAACAGGTTAATTCTTAGTATAGCGAGCAGCGGATGTCCGGCTGTACCGCCGGTGCCACGCCATCGCGCGCCCAACATCCCGTAAAATCTGCAATTTCAGTAATTCCGCCGTCTCAAATCGCCGCTCCTCCCGCACCCGGTGCGCAAACGAAACCCGGATCCGCTCCGGCGTCGCCCCCTCCAACGGATCCAGCAAATACGTCTCAATCGCCAACGCATCCCCCGAAAAAGTAGGCCGGAATCCGATATTCGAAATCGACTTCCAACTCCGCCCCGTATCCAAACACTCCGTCCGCGTCACATACACGCCTTCCCCCGGAAGCACTTCCGCCGTCGTCGACAAATTCAACGTCGGCACGGTCTGCTTTGACCCAATTCCATGACCTCGCACCACCACGCCTTCCAGCGCATAACACCGCCCCAGCATCCGGGCCGCTTTCATCACTTGCCCGCTTGTCACCAGCCCACGAAGCTCGCTACTCGATATCAAATGGCGGCGCCACCGCACCGGCGTCACCCCGCTGGCCTCGAATCCGTACAGGGGCCCCAATCGCTCCAATAACGCCGCATCGCCGGCCTGCCTGTGCCCAAAGCGAAAATTCTGCCCGATGAACACCGCCTTCACACCCAGCGCCTCCACCAGAATGTGCTGCACAAACTCCTCCGGCGACTTCGCCGCCAGTTCCCGGTCAAACGGCAGCACCAGCACCTGCTCGATCCCCGTCTCCCCCATCCACTGGCAGCGTTGCTCCACCGTGCTCAGCAACCGCGGCGCGCGCTGCGGAGCCACCACCTGCGTCGGATGCGGAGAAAAAGTCATCACCGATGCCTTCCACCCCTGCCGCGCTGCTACCTCGCACACCTTCCGGAACAGCGCCTGGTGTCCCAAATGCACCCCATCGAAATTCCCGATGCTCAGCGCACAAGGCCCAAACTCACCCCGCGCTTCGTCCAGACTGCGATAAATCCGCATCTAGACCGCTTCTCCAATCTCCAGCGTCAGCCCGTCGTAGGCCAGCCGCACATGCGGCGGAAGCAATTCTTCTGTCCGGGCGTGCAGCAAGTCGTGCGAAAGGTGAGTAAAAAACGCGCGCTTCGGCTTTAGCCTCTCCACGTATCCCAACGAGCGCTGCACCGTCGAATGTGTCGGATGCGGCTTGTGCCGCAGTGCATCCAGAAACAACACATCCAATCCTTCCAGCTTCGCCAGTGACTCCTCCGGGATCTCGCTGTGATCGGTCAAATACGCAAACGATCCGATCCGATATCCATACACCGTCCCCTTGCCGTGCCACACCCGGATCGGCATCACCTGGATCCCCAACACATCCAGCACTTCCTCCGGCCCGAACGTATGCGCCTTGATCTTAGGCACCCAGCTCTCGTTCTCTTCGTTTGAGAAAATGTACGCGAACACACGCTGGATCACGGCGATCGTCTCTTCCGATCCGTAAATGGGAATCTCACCGCTCTGCCGGAAATTAAACGGCCGCGTGTCGTCCAACCCCATAATGTGATCGGCATGCGCATGCGTGAACAACACCGCATCCAGCCGCTCCAGCTTCGCCCGCAACACCTGCGTGCGGAAATCGGGCGACGTGTCCACAACAATCACACGTCCGCCAATCCGCAATGCGATCGATGGCCGCAGCCGAGCATCCCTCGGATCCTCTGAGCTGCACACCTTGCAGTGACACCCGATCGTAGGTATACCGGCGCTCGTGCCCGAACCAAGCACGATCACTTGGAGCGCGCCAATATCAGCCTCCATCAGGATTTCGTTTCGTTGAACTGTTGCACGAACCGGAAGCGGAGTTCCGTCAGCGAGTTGTCGATCAGCCGCTGTTCCTCCAGCGACAGATTCCCCTTCGTCTTCGCTTGCAGCATCGCCAACAAGTCGATCGTGTGCCTCGCCAGCCGCCGGTTTGGCTTCGGCCGGTCTTTCTCTTCCCCAAAGTGCAGCAGCCCCATGTGCACTTCAGCCTGCGTCTTGAATGACAACGTGAGGAATTCAAAACTCGGCGGCGGAAGAGGGATCGATTCGTCGTCTGCTAAGGAGTCTGGTTGGATTGCCTCATCACTCATAACTTCTTATTTTAATCGAGACTCCATGCCTGAGGTTGTCAACTCGCTTCTCTCCGGCGTTTCCGGGAACCTCGGCAGCAGCGCCACGCCAATCACTGCGGCGGCCATCAGCCCCAGCACCGCGCTCAGCGGCGCGCCGTAGCCGCCAGTGCGGTCGAATCCGAATCCCATCAGCGGCGGACCCACCGCGATCCCCAACGTGAATGAGGCAAACAGAATCCCATATATCTCCCCAAACGCCCGGAACCCGAAATACCGGCTCGCCAGATACGGCATGATGTCGGCTTCCGCTCCAAAGCCAAACCCACTGAACACCGCAGCCAGCTCCCCCATCGCTCCCTGCCGCAGCAACAGCAGTCCCACACCCAGCAACCCAAACAGGCCCGCGGCAACATGCGGAGCGAACAGCCGGTCCACCAGCCACCCCGTCACCAACCGCCCGCACAACGTCGAGAGCCCGAATAGGGATACCGCCATCGCCGCCGGCCCCGCCCCCATTCCCCGGTCTGTGAGAATCGGTGCCAGATGCGCCACTGCCGCGTTCGTGCACAACGCCGCCAGAAAAAAGATCCCGGTCAGGTGATAGAAAACTCCACTGCGCAGAGCCTCTCCCCGCGTCATCCCCGTCTGCTCGAATCGCGAAAGCCGCGATACCGGTGGCTCGCGAATCAGCAGCGCCGCCAAAGGCAGGGGAATCGCAACCGCGCATAAGCCCAGCGCAAGATACGCCCCGCGCCATCCGTGCCACTCCATCACCGCATGCACCAATTGCGGCATCAGGAATGTGCCGAGTCCCCCGCCTGCCATCACCAGCCCCAATGCCAACCCGCGCTGCGCCGTGAACCACTTCGCCACTACACGGCTGTACGGCGGAGGCGTCGCTCCTGACCCCAAGATCCCGATCAGAAGAAACACCGCGTAGAGCTGCCACAGCGGCCCATTGAGCAGTGCCAGCGTGCATAGCCCAGCCGAAAGCAGCACATGCCCCACCATCACAACGGCTGCACTGCCATAACGGTCAGCCAGACGTCCGATCACCGGACTCATCGCCGATACCGCCACATTCACCAGCGTCCCGGCCAGCGAGATCTCCCCCCGTGACCAGTGAAACTCCGCCGCCAGCGGCTTCATGAATAACGAGAAACTGAACACCGCCAGCGTGCCAAGACTGAAGGCAACACCAAGAGCACAGGCCAGAACGACACCCCACGGCGTCCAACGCGGCGATAGCATCGTTCCATCTTAATAGCTACCGCGTGAACGTGAACCCAAGTCCGGTGGTGTAAAGGAAGTCATTACTCTTCCGCCCCGGAACCGGATTGCTCAAGTAACGGTCGCTCAGTGAAATGTTCCACACCAGCCACTTCGTCAAAGCTGTGTTCGCGCCAATATCGAAGTTCAACCGGTACTCGCCTGAGTTGGAGAGATTGTTGAACATCCGGAATCCCTGCACCAGCTTTGTCCGTGTCGTGAGACTGTAGTTGAAGTCATTCCCCCAATACGCCTCTGCCGAATTCCGAACAAACGCGGCACGCGACACGGGACTGAACTTCTCCCGATTCCACGCCGCGCCGCCCACCACGGCGAACCGGCCCGCCTCCCCTTTCCATACCTGATACCCTAAGCCACCGCCGAGCACAACGCGAAGGTCCAACGATTGGAACGCGTCGTACTCGTAGTCATTGAACGTGTTCACGAAAACCTTCTTCGTCACATTCCGGCTGAACCCCCAGCCTCCACGCACCGCCTTCGCCGTTTGCGCACTCACCCCGCCCACGTTCGCCGTCGAACGGATGGAATTGAAGTACGCCGTTGTCCGGCTGCTGTTGGAAGCACGCAGAAAGTTGATCGGTGTCGTTAGCGTGGATGTTTCCGCATTCCCCTTTGTACCGGCAATATTCAAGCTTCCCGTAATGGTCCACAGATCGAGAATGCCGGGATGCAGCAATCGCTCATACACGGTCTGCTCGGCATCGTTGCGCAACGCCACAATCTCGGCCGGCGGCACGGACTGTGGAGCCCCCGGTGCGGCCACTTGAATGCGATCCCCTTGCGTCTGAATGTTGGCCTTCACACTGCGGTCATTCGGCAGCACCACCGTCAGCGGCTTATCGGTCGTAATGGTCGCAATATCGTCCCACTTCAGCGTGACGAGACCAAAGTTCTTGCTCTGTATAGTGACGGTTTGTCCGTCCTTCTTCACGATCGAACCCGTTACACGATCCCCATCCTTGAGCACGATTTGATCGGCCAAAACCGGCGTCGCAAAAGAAAGAGAGACACAAATCGAAATACACGCCAATTGGAAACCAGAAAGAAATCGATGAAGAGACATTGGGCACCTCAAATTCTGGAGGGTTCCCCGCTAGCCCACCGCACACAATCATCCCTCACATCGCCCGTCAAAAACAATCCTCATCAATCCGCCGCGTTCAGTTCCACCACGAACTCCGGCGCAGGGTACCCAGCCGCGCCCAGCGCATCACGAATCGCTTGCTGAGTATCAAAGTAGACCTGCCAGTAGTGATCGTTATGGCAATACGGCCGCACCGCCAGCACACATCCCGCCGGAGTGTGCGACAGAATCTTGAGATCCGTGGCCGGCTGCGGCACAACGTTGGCAATCTTCGCCACTCCTGCCGCGATCCGCTCCATGGCCTGACGCGGGTCGATGGAATGGGCAATCTGCGCCGTAATCTCCACACGCCGGTAAGGATTGGCCGAGAAATTCTGAATGTTGTCGGAAAGTATCTTATTATTCCCCACGTAAGTCCGCAGGTTGTCCGGAGTATCAACCCTCGTGAGGAACAACCCGATCTCTTGTACCGTTCCCACCACACCACCGGCGCTGATGAAATCGCCCACTTTGAACGGCCGCAAAATGATGAGGAAGGCCCCCGCCGCGAAGTTCGACAACAGCCCGCTCCACGCGGCTCCCACCGCCAACCCCGCCCCCGCCAACAGCGCCGCGAAAGTCGTCGTCTGCACCCCGAAGATCTCCAGAATCGAGATCACCAGAATGATGGTCAACAGCACGCTAATCGTGTTCTGCGCATAGCGGATGATCGTCGCTTCCACGCCTTGCGCCCGCATCCCGCCACCCAGCAGTCGCATCGCGAAACGGATCAGCATCCGGCCGACAACCCAGAGCAGCAAAGCACCAAGAAGCTTCCAGCCCACATTGATCAGCGTGGCATTCACGCTTTCCAGCAGTGCAGTATTCGGCATGTTTTGTCTCCAGCGGAAGTCAGTATACACCGGCTGCTGAGGATTCACTTCGGCCCTGACATCGTTCTCACCGGCGGGTTAGCAGGTTCACCCGCTGGTTGAAGCTGTCCTGCGACCGCTACGCGATTGACTTCTGGATGGAGCACGGCACCCGGCGCGCCAACATCCGCAGATGCTGGATTGTACTGCGAGATGAGGCACAACCCAGGCCGAGCAGTTGTTTGTACTGTAGGAACGAGGCGGACAATGTGCGAATTGGATGTGCTATCTACGGTGGCGTTGCTGGAGGACGTCGCTGCACCTCCGCTTCGAAGGGGCCAGGTGGGCACGGTTGTCGAGCGCCTCGCACCGCGCGCGGCAAATTGCCGGCAGTGGATCGGCATCGGTAATAACACCGGACGGTTGGATGCCAGTGATTGAAAAGGCCAACCCGAAGGTTGGCCTTTTTCGTAACTGGCTGATTTCAGATGGTCGGGCTGCCGAGATTTGAACTCGGGACCTCTTGCACCCCAAGCAAGCGCGCTAGCCAGGCTGCGCCACAGCCCGTATTCCCTATTCTAGCAGACCCAATGCCAACCGTATACTCGAAAACGCATTCAGTCCCCCTCACATGCAGCGCCTCGCCTTACGGAGAAGGCCAATTCGCAAGTCCGAACTTCACCAGGTCCACCATCAGATTGCCACCCGTGAACACCGTATCATCGTCGCTTCCGAAGATCCCGTAGTCGTTGTGTTGAATACCGCGCATGATCCCTACCACCCGTGGACCGCCATCCACCCACCCGAACAAAGGCCCCCCGCTCCAGCCACCGGAACTGAATGGCGACGAGAAGGTGATCTCCACCTCCCCATCACTTACGTCCGCGTCTTCCGGAGTGATGTTCCATTCCACGCATGGCCGCTCCCCGCCAAAGAAATCCAGTGGATACCCCACCGAATCCCACCCGCGGTCTTCATAGAAATCGTCATCCGTCGTGCCCTGCGAACCCATCCAACCACATGTCCTGCCAAGCGGCGTCGCCAACTCACAAATCGCATAGTCACTGTTATCATCCGCTTCCCGGATTCCACGTACCCGGCTCACGTAGGAATGCCCAAAAGGCTCGTTGCCGTCCCGGTACGCCGGTACGAACCGCAGAAACCAACCAGGAACACCCCAAGGAATCGCGTGGCCAGCGGTCAGCATCAGATTCGGACCAACCAGTACACCACTTCCCCATGGACGCTCTGTGCCGAAATCGGGCGCGGTGCCGGTGAACAGTTTGCCGATGGTGCACCAGGGATAGTCGCGCTCGCTGAACAATTCACCGCGATACAACGTCATTGGCCCGTGAATGCCAGAGCGGACATAAACGTCCTTCAGGCGCAGTCGTGCATAACGTGGAACAATACGCGGCGTGTACAGATGCTCCAGCCAGGCAGGGCGGAACACTCCCGTCAAGGGAGAGCCGTCCTCCCCAAACTTCCGCACCTCCTCGCGTCTCAGTTGCGCTGCATCCGCAACCGTGCACGGCTCTCGCTTGGGCTTGTTTTGATAGATTTCCGGAACCTTCTCCCGCGCCGGATCCAACGGCATGTGGAGGCGCTGCTCCGGTGAAAGAAAATCAGGCTTCGAACGCTTCTGTTCCATGGCCACTCCTTACTTTGGGTGCACACCCAGCCAGCGACGAATGCCTTGGATTCTAGCAGACCTAACCCGAACGGTATACTCTCACTGATGAAAATCACCAAAGTCGAAGCCCTCTACCTCCGCCTCCCCGACGTGAAAGAACAGTGCGACAGCGGCCAGGACGCCCTCGTCGTCCGCGTCGAAACCGACGCCGGCATTACCGGACTCGGTGAAGTCGATTCTGCTCCCCTCGCGGTCAAGGCTGCCATCGACGGCCCCTATTCCCACACCATCACCTCCGGCCTCGGTCACCTCGTGCTCGGCGAAGATCCCTTCGAAACCGAAAAAATCTGGCACAAGATGTACAACGCCAACATCTACAGCGGACGCCGTGGCATCGCCATCCACGCCATGAGCGGCATCGACATGGCCCTCTGGGATATCAAAGGAAAAGCCCTTGGCATGCCCGTCTGGAAGCTGCTCGGCGGTGGATTCCACTCCCGCATCCGCTGTTACGCCAGCAACCTCTTCGGCGACACACCCGAAGAAACCGGCGACCTCGCCCGCCGCTTCCGCGACCGTGGCTTCAACGCCGTCAAATTCGGCTGGCACCCCATGGGCCAGGACGAACGCACCGACATCGCTCTCGTGCGCGAAGCGCGCCGCGGCCTCGGCGATGATGCCGACCTCCTCATCGATGCAGGCTTGGTCTGGGATGCCAAAACCGCCCTCCAACGCGCCAATGCCTTTTCCGAACAGCGCATCTTCTGGCTCGAAGAGCCTCTCCGCGCCGACGATTACGAGGGCTATCGTAAACTCGCCGAATCCACACCAATCCGCATCGCCGCCGGGGAGGAAGAATCAAACCGCCTCTCCTACCTCGAACTGATGGACAAAGGCCGCATCGATGTCGTCCAGGTCGATCTCACACGCTGCGGCGGCTTCACCGAAGCCATGAAGATCGCCTCCCTCGCCCACGACCGCGGGCTCCCCGTCGCCAATCACGGCTTCACCACTTACATCAACGTCATGGCCGCGCTCCACTGGCTCAACTCCATCCCCAACGCGCTGATTTGCGAGTTCGTCGCCGAAGAGGAAACCAACCTCCGCGAACATCTCACCAAACAGAAACTCCGTGCCAAAGACGGCTACCTCGATATCCCCCAGGAGCCCGGCCTCGGCATCGATCTCGACGAAGACGCTATTCGCCGCTATCGGGTGGCGTAGCGCTGAAGTATTCCTTCAGTCGCCGTGCTCCCACGCGCCCGGCCACTTCCATCAATTCTGTCTCCGTGGCCGCGCGCACCCGGTCCAGACTGCCGAAATGCTTCAGCAATTTCTCCACCGTCTTCGGACCCACACCCGGTATCTCGCGCAGCTCTGATGTAAGCCGTTGCGTGTCCCGCCGCGAGCGGTGGAACGTCACCGCGAACCGGTGCGCCTCATCGCGAACCTGTTGCACCAAATGGAGCACCGGCGAAAATTTATCCAGCACCACCGGCTCATGCTCATTCCCCAGCACGTAGATCCATTCCTCCCGCTTGGCAATCGAAGCCAGCGGTTGGTTAATGATCCCGATCGCCTCCAACGCCTCGGCCGCTGCGTGCAATTGTCCCAATCCGCCGTCGATCAATACCAGCGAGGGCATCTTCCCGCCTTCGGCTTGAATCCGTCCGTAGCGCCGCGTCACCACCTCCCGCATGGAAGCAAAATCATCGTTGCCTTCCACCGTCTTGATGATGAACTTGCGGTAGTCGGATTTCTTCATCCGCCCTTCTTCCCACACCACCATGCTCGCCACTTTGTCCGTGCCCTGAATGTGCGAAATGTCGAAACACTCAATCCGCTTCACCGGCTCTTCCAATCCCAACGCATCCTGTAACGCGCCCTGGATCGCCTCCGAACTCGGCTTCATCACCCGGAAGCGCAGGTCGAAGCTGTGCTTGGCGTTCGTCTCCACCAGCGCCAGCATCGCCTTCTTCTGCCCCCGCTGCGGCGTGTGGATCTCCACCTTCCGCCCGCGCTTCTCGCTCAGCAATTCCTCCAGCACTTCTCTGTCCTCAAACTCTACCGGGACATGAATCAGATGCGGCACATACTGCTGATCCAGGTACAACTGCAGCAGCAGATCCGTGAAGAACTCCTCAGGCTGAAAGGAAACCTGGTCTTCCCAGAAGAACTCCCGCCGGTCCACAATGCGCCCCCCGCGCAGGTGAAACAGGTTCACCGCAATCAGCGGAGGCTCGGCGTAATACGCCAGGATGTCCGTGTCGTCCCCGCTCGCCGCGGCCATCATCTGCCGCTGTTCCAGTTCCTCCACCGTCGACACCAGATCGCGCAACGCGGCGGCTTCCTCAAACCGTAAATCGGCCGAGGCTTCCTCCATCCTCCCTCGCAATCCTTCGATCAGGTTCCGGTGCTTGCCCTCCAGGAACAGCCGCACATCGCGCACCGCCTGCCCGTAAATCTCCTTCGTCGTCAATCCCGCGACGCAAGGCCCGTGACAGCGATGGATGTGGTACTCCAGGCACGGATGCGTATGCTGCCGCGTCAGGTCCACCTTGCACGAAGGTACTTTGAAATGGCGATGGATGAAATTCACCAGGCGATGCGCCAGGTTCCCCGGAAAGTACGGTCCGTAATACGTCGATCCGTCCTTGCGCAGGCGCCGCGTTACGTACACCCTCGGGTACTCTTCCCCTGTCACCTGAATGTATGGATAGGTCTTGTCATCCCGCAGCAGAATGTTGAAGCGCGGCTTGTACTGCTTGATGAGATTGTTCTCCAGCGCCAGCGCTTCCTTCTCGTTGTCCACCAGGATGTAGTCGATGTCCGTCGCTTCCGCGATCAGCGTCCCCGTCTTTGTGTCCGCCAGCCGGTCATCGTTGAAGTAGCTCCGTACACGGCTCCGCAGGCTCTTCGCCTTCCCCACATAGATCACCTTGCCGCTTCCGTCTTTGTACAGATACACCCCGGGCTGTGCCGGAAGTTGAGCTACTTTGTCACGCAGTTCCATCGGAAGGGGGCTTGTCCCATTGTGTCACGGGCATTCCTCGTTATACTCAAAGCGTGACCCGCTGGTTCCTCTCCATCATGCTGGCGTCCGGGATCCTCCTGGCCCAACAGAAAGATCAGAAGCCTCCGGAACCGCCCGAAGAGGACGAATCCTTCAAGACGAAGGAATACGAGTTCAACCCCCTTCAGGCGTCCAAGGAGCTCAAAATCGGGCTCTACTACATGAAGAAGGGCAGCTTCAAAGCCGCTGCCAATCGCTTTGAAGAGTCCACGCGCTGGGACCCCTCCAACCCCGAGGCCTTCCTCAAACTCGGCGAGGCACGGGAAAAGCTCAAAGATCATGCCGCCGCGAAAGTGGCGTTCACCAAGTTCCTCGAACTCTCCCCCGATTCCAAACTGGCCCCCGCCATCCGCAAAAAAATCGAATCCACCCCGAAGTAACACCCTTATCTTCGTAGCTCCGGCTTCACCACCTGCCGGATCGAGTCCAGCAGCAGCTTCACCCCCTGGTCCCAATCCGGAAACAAATCCACGTACTGAATGGCGCTCCTGATCCGCTTCGGCACGCTGCAAGCCCCTAACCGTACCGGCAGAATAAACGGCTGATCCAGCGGAATGCGCCGCGCACATTCCATCGCATATCGTAACTCTGCCTGAAATTGCCCCCGCTTTCGGACCGATCGGGCTGAAAATAATGCCACAAAGCAGTCCGAAAATTCAATCGCGCTCTCAATCCGGCGCAGCCAGTTCTGCCCCGGTAACAGCCGGTCCCGATCCATCCAAGGGTCACAATCCTGCCGCCGCAGATCCTCACACAATCGAACCGCCTCCTCCGCATCCTCTTCCACGTACGCCACAAACACTCGCGGTTTTACATCCGAGGTGAAGACAATCTCCCCATCTTCCCCCAGCCGGAATTCACCCAGGCGGTCGATCTCCACTCGCCCACCGTCCTGAAGGCAGCGCTTCAGCAGTGCGGCGATCTCGCGAGCCGTCGGTTTCCGGCTCACTTCCGAACGCGCCATGCGCTTCATGGTCAACGGTCTCCTTTGCTCTTCTTCCGCAATGGTTGCAGCAAGATCCGCTGCCTCTCGTCCGGCTGCAGGACCCCAACTCCAGGCAGCGCCACTTTGTTTCCCTCCCGCAGGCGCCGCAATATGTCCGCTACCAGCCTGTCCACTTGGTCGGCCGCCACTGCCGGCGGCAACGACCGCTCCGATGCCAGAAGTTGCTTTAGATCCACAAGCCCGTTCCCTCTGCCCCTATTATCCGAACCGTTTCCGCCAATCCCCCCACCGCCTGCCCCCCTTAACTCCCTGCTCATTGCCCTAACAGATTGATCATCAGCATCTTGCGCATTACGAAAAAAGCCCACTAAGTGTTGTGACGGATAACTTCTCAGGTCTCAAAATGAATAGATTTTAATGCATCCTTAAGCGCTGCTTCATGTCAACCATGCGATGATGTTTTCGAAGACGATTTCAACTCGTCCGACAACCGTACAGGAGATACCAAACACATGAAGAAGCTTCTGAGCATCATGCTCGGCCTGACCTTGGTCATTGGCGCCGCCACCGTTTCCTTCGCCGCACAGGAAGAGAAGAAGGAAGAAGGAAAGAAGAAGGGCAAGAAGAAAAAGGGCGGGGAAGAGAAGAAGCCCTACTAGTTTCTCTCTTTCGTTCCAGTTTCAAAAACACCAAAGGCCGCACCCTCGAGTGCGGCCTTCGTGTGTCCAGACCCCTTACTTCCGTGTGTTCTCGTACCAGACGATATTTTCGCTCTGCTGTCCGGCGATCAACACGTCCAGGTCCCCGTCCCCGTCCATATCCACTAGCCGGATGTCATACGCCGACTGATCCTCATGAATGTGGTGCGTCGTAAAGTTCCCCTTCCCATCGTTCTCAAACCACGCCGCTACTCCCGAATCCTTGGCGCACGTCACCGCGTCCACAATTCCATCCCCATTCACATCCCCAATCGCCAATGAATGCGGCCCCACCAGCCGTTCGTTGATCTGGTGCGGCGTCCAACCCGGCCCTTCATACCAAACCAGCCCCCGTCCGTGCCCCCGGCTGGCGATAAAGTCAGCCTTCCCGTCCCGGTTCACATCCGCCACATGGATGTTCGTCGCCCCCTCTTCCCCTGTCGCCACCACGTGCTTCTTCCACACCCCCTTCGGATTGGCCGGCTGCTCCCACCATGCATACCAGTTCCCGTCCGGCCCGATCTTGGCCGAACTGGCAATGTCCGGCCGCCCATCCCCGTTCACGTCCCCGAAGCCGTGATAGTGGCTCAGCCCCGGCGCATCGTTCTTGGCAAACACATAGCGCTCCCACATCGGAGCCGTCCGCGGATTCTTCGGCGCCTTCAACCACGCCAGCGAGTTCGGAAACGCTCCCTTCGGCTGCCCGCTATTCACAATCAGATCCGGCTTCCCATCGCGATCCACATCTCCCAGGATCATCCCGTGAATCCCGTTCACACCCCCTTTGTCCTGATCATCGATCAGATGAAACACCCACTTCTCCCGCAGCGGATCCTTCGGCCGCTCCAGCCAGAACACCAGCCCCGGCGAATACCGCGCCCCGATGTAATCCAGATCCCCATCGCCATCGACATCCATCACCTCGCTGTGAATCGCGTCTACGCCTTCATGAAGCAGCACCGGCTTCCAATCCGGTGCCGGGTACAGATAGAGCTTCTTCCCCCGCAGGTCCCCCGCGATCACATCCGCCTTGCCATCGCCGGTAAAATCCGCGGCAATCGACGTGAAGCTGAAATACCCCTGTGCCACGACGTGCCGCTTCCATTCCGGCTTCGATTCATTCCAATAGATCCGTACATTCGCCGTCGAGCGGCCCACCGCCACAATCTCTGGCTTCCCGTCGCCATTCAGATCCCCCACCGCCAGATCCTCCACCGCCACACCGTTGTCCACCAGTTGCTTCTTCCACACACCATCCGGCATCCGTTTATACAAGGCCACGCCAAACCCCTTCCCGCGCCAGCCCACCGCCAGTTCGTCGCTCCCATCGCCGTCGAAATCCCCCCATCCCAGCGCGTGCGCCTGGTCCAGCCCCTCTTCAATCACCTCCCGCTGCCACATCTGCCCTTCAATCACCGTCGGCCGCAGTAGCGTCCCTTCCTGCGGAACCAGCGGCTTGGTCGGCTCCGTGTACACCACGATGCTGTTCCCGTGCCACGGCTGCACCGTCGCCAGTCTCCGTACCCGGTTCACCAACCCCGCCTTGATCTCGCCCGGATTCCCTTCCCCGATCTTCCGCTTCGACCAGGCCCCGCCCGCCCCGCGCTTGATCGCGTACACGCCTTCCTTCGCTGCCACCCAAATCTCCCCCTGCTCCACGATGAAGTTGTGGATGATGTGCAGCGAGCTGTCCGCCACCTCCACCGGCCACGGCCCCTTTGTCGGGTCAGCCGGCGGCTTCATCACCAGAATCCGGGCCCCATCGCCGTCCCACTGCGGCGCCTTGGTCCCCCGGCCATGCAACGGCATCACCACCAGTTCCTTCTTCCCATCGCCATCCACATCCCCGAACCGGATCCGGTGCAGCGTCGGCTCCTCACCCAGCGGAAACAGCGGCCATTGCGACCCCGCCCCTGCATGCCGGATCCACTGCAGGCTCCCGCCCGCTTGCGTATTCGTCGGCTGCCAGTCCGCCCCCACCGCAAAATCGAGCTTCCCGTCGCCGTCGATATCCGCCCCGGAAATGCACACGTTGTCCTTCTTCGTTCCACCTTCCAGAATCACGTGTTTCTGCCACGTGGGATTCTGAAACCACACCACCTGCGTCGGATTGATCGCCACCACATCGGGCTTCCCATCCGCGTTCACGTCTTCAATCAACACGGCGTAGACCACGCCAAATTTGTCTTGAATCTCCTGTGGACGAAACGAGATCGCGGCCACAAGTGGGAATCCGGCCAAGGCTGCCAGCACGGCGGAGTTGCGAAAAGCCATAGAGAGCAATATACATGGATAGACTCCTATGCGCATACTTCTTCTGTTCGCGTGCGCCTCCGCCCTCCTGGCGCAGGCCCAATACGACCTCCTCCTCAAGGGCGGTCACGTCATCGATCCCAAGAACAACCTCAGCGCCCGCCGCGATGTCGCCATCAAAGACGGCAAAGTCGCCGCCGTCGCCGCCAGCATCCCCGCCAACCAGGCAGGCAAAGTCGTCGATGTCACCGGCCTCTATGTCACCCCTGGCTTAATCGACATCCACGTCCACGTCTTCGCTGGCGGAATGGGCGAATCCTATGCATCCGGCCGACTCAGCGTCTTCCCCGACGGCCACACCTTCCGCAGTGGCGTCACCACTGTCGTCGACGCCGGCACTTCCGGCTACAAAAACTTCCCCGAGTTCAAAGCCCGAGTCATTGACCGCGCCCGCACCCGCGTCCTCGTCCTGCTCAACATCGTCGGCGCAGGCATGGGCGGCCAGGTCGAACAGAACAACAAAGACATGGATCCGGAACCCGCCGCCGCCATGCTCAAACAGAACCCCGACACCATCGTCGGCTTCAAAACCGCCCACTACGGCGGTCCGGAATGGGTCGCCGTCGACAACGCCATCGCCGCCGGCAAACTCACCAACACCCCCATCATGGTCGACTTCGGCACCTTCCGCTCCGAGCGGCCCTTCGAAGAACTCGTCACCAAGCGTCTTCGCCCCGGCGACATCTACACCCACTTCTACCTCGCCGCTGTCCCCATGCTCGACGACCAGAAGAAAGTCCGCCCCTACCTGTGGGAAGCCCGCAAACGCGGCGTCATCTTCGATGCAGGCCACGGCGGTGGCAGCTTCGTCTTCAAGCACGCCGTCCCCGCCATGAAGCAGGGGCTCCCCCCCGACAGCATCTCCACCGACCTCCACTACACCAGCATGAACGCCGGCATGAAAGACATGCTCAACGTCATGTCAAAATTCGTCAACATGGGCATGTCCATGGACGACGTCATCCTCCGCTCCACCTGGAATCCAGCCAAAGAGATCAAGCGCGAAGCCCTCGGCCACCTCAGCGTTGGAGCAGGCGCCGACATCGCCGTGATCCGCCTCGAACAAGGTAAGTTCGGCTACGTCGATGTTCTCGGAGCCAAAATGACGGGCACCAAGCGCCTCACCGCCGAACTCACGCTCCGTGACGGCAAAGTTGTCTGGGATCTCAACGGCCTCACTCGCGAGGAATGGGACAAACTTGGCGACTACCAGTCCCAAGGAAACGCCGCCTGGGACGGCATCCTCGGCGGAAGCCGCTCCGGCACCGGCCGCCGCAAACGCTAACGGAGCGCGCTACTCTTCAACGAGCCTCCGCAAGAGAGGATGGCAGTTCGCAAGAAATGGGTTTGCCACTGTCACACCGTGCCACACAAACCCATTCTGCAAATCCTCGGACAGCAATAAGCGACACCCTGCTTCGGCCGCCGCTGATAGAACCACGGCATCCCAGATCGACAACCCATGTTCCGACGCCAAACCAGCAGCGCTCTCCAGGACGGCAACCGACGTTTCGATCGTCAGAAACGCCTCGCGCCAACCCAGAATTGCTTCCCTGGCATGCGCAGGACGCCGGCGAGCCTTCCGAACAAGCACATTGTACAGTTCCCCTAGAGTCTGGATGGGAACAACGACTTCACTTTGTGGCAAGCGCTTAACAAGCCGAACGGCCAACTCCTTCATCTCCGTTCCGTTCGTACCTTCCGCATAAGCGAGGATGTTTGTGTCCAGAGCAATTTTCATTGCGCATCGTCGTAGAGATCTTCACGCCGCCATCGCCCGATCGCCACCACACGCTCCTTCTCTAGCCTCGCAAACAGCGAGTTCCTTGCTCGATTCAGTTCGGCTTCGTCACCTTCGTATGGGACGATTTTAGCTACTGGCCTGCCGTGACTGGTCACCACAACGCTCCGTCCATTCTTCACCTCGCGAAGCAGCTTCGAGAACTGACGATTCGCGTCGGCGGCAGGAATACGAATGTCGGGTGAATTTTCCATAGTAGTGACAATCACTACTATAACAATTCGTGTGCATTCGCGTGCATTCGTGGCTCACTCCGCCCGGAACTTCTTAATCGCCGACCGTATCTGCTCGGCTTCCTTCGAATCCGGATGGTGCCGCAGATAATGCTCCAACTCCGCCGCCGCGGCCTGCTTCTGCCCGCGCTTGTAATAAATCTGGCTCAGGTAAATCTGCGGATTGGAAAAATGCCCCGGATCCAGCCGCTTTGTCTCCTGAAGGTACTTTTCCGCCAACTCTGAGTTGCCTGTCTCCAGGTAGCTCAACCCCAATTGCGAGTTCGCCAGTGCATCCTTGGGCCGCCGCTTCACCGCATCCAGGTTCGTCACAACCGCCTCCTTCGGCCGGTTCTGGCTCAACAGCGCCCCACCCAGATTCACCCGCGGCTCAAACAAATCCGGATCCTGCCGGATCGCCTCCCGGAAGTACTCCTCCGCCTGCGGGAACTTCCCCCGCTGGTAGTAAATCGTCCCCAGGGCATTCCACGCCGCCGCGTACTGCGGAGCCAATTCCGTCGCCTTATTCAGATGCTCCTCGGCCCCCTCAAAATCGTTCTTCCGCAGCTTCTTGTGTGCATCGGCAAACTCCTTCCGAGCCTTATCCGGAATGGACAGCCGCCGCACGGGAATCGTAAACCGATCCTTAGGCGTAAACAACCGCGCCGCCCGCGACGGATGAATCACCACGCTGATCTTCACCCGCCCCTTCTTATCCGACGTCGCCGGCCCCACCGAATACGTCTGCCGGAACTCGCCCATCCGCGGCACATAGATGATCACCGCGTACTGCCCCGGAGCCAGATTCTTGTACTTGAACTTCCCATCCCAATACACCGGAGCCGAATTGTTGTACGTGCTTCCCACCGCCGCAATGTTCGAAAACGAGAACCGCGGCGCAGGCCGCAACTCCCCTTCCAGCGTGTAGGTCTTCCGCTCCGCCCCGCTCGACACACTCGCCCCTACAGCAAACCAAAACAGCAGTCTGCGAGAATAGTACCGAAGGAAATGAATGGTTGCTGACGGCATTTATTACGCTCTAGGTTTCACCGCCGGAGGTCTGCTCGTATCGTATCTGAGCCGGCCCGTGTTTGGTATCCCTCTCTTTATTCTGGCTCTCTTTTGCCTCTGGTTCTTCCGTGACCCGGACCGCGAGACGCCTCCAGGCCCCTACGCCGTCTCCCCTGCCGATGGTAAAGTAGTCGTCGTTACACCCGAAAACGGCGGCACCCGGATCAGCATCTTCCTCAACGTGTTCGATGTTCACGTCAACCGCACGCCCATCCCTGGCCGCATCACGAAAGTGCAGTACCAGCAGGGAAAATTCCTCGTCGCCAGCAAACCCGAAGCCTCTACCGAAAACGAGATGAACACCATCACCGTCGAAGGCGGCGGCTCCACCGTAGTCTTCAAACAAATCACGGGACTCATCGCCCGCCGCATCGTCTGTTGGAAGAAGCCCGGCGACACGGTTGCTGCCGGCGAACGCGTCGGCCTCATCAAATTCGGCTCCCGCGTCGACATCCAGCTTGGCCCGGAATGGGACATCGCCATTCAGGTAGGCCAGCGAGTGTCCGCCGGCTCCACCATCCTCGCCAAAAAGAAAGGCGCGTAGCACCATGCCCATCAATCTCCCCGGCCCCCTGCTCGACAAACAAAGCCGCCGTCCGCGCCGCGCGGCCTATGCGCTGCCCACGCTGTTCACCGCAGGGAACCTGTATTTGGGATTCCTCTCGATACTCAAAAGTTTCGAAGGATCTATGGCCGTCAAGGGTGGATTGATTGGTTCCGTCCCCCACTTCGAAATCGCAGCCAAAGCCATCGGCGTCGCCGTCCTCCTCGACGGCCTCGATGGCCGCATCGCCCGCCTCACCGGCACCGAATCCGACTTCGGCCGCGAAATGGACTCCCTCGCCGACGTGATCACCTTCGGTATCGCCCCCGCCGTCCTCGCCTTCGCCTTCGGCATCCAATTCGTCGACTTCACCAACGACCCCGCCATTCACGATAACCTCCGCCGCGCCGGCGTCTTCCTCTGCTTCCTCTTCCTCCTCTGCAGCGCCGCCCGCCTCGCCCGCTTCAACGTCCAAACCAACCCGATTCCGAAAAACCCGGGCCGCCCCGATCGCAAGTATTTCGTCGGCCTCGCCACCCCCGCCTCCGCAGGCATGGTCGCCAGTGTCGTCTACGCCGCCGATTGTGTCCCCATCTCCAACTGGATCATCGCCGCGTTCTGGCTTGCCCTCATGGGGCTCCTCTCGTTCCTCATGGTCAGCACGTGGCGTTATCGCAGCTTTAAGGACTTCACCCTCACGCGCCCCCGATCGCCGCTCAGCGTCGTCGTGCTCGCCAGCCTCATCTACCTGATCGTCAACTACTCCCAGCCGGTTCTACTGGCCATGGCCGTAACGTACGTCAGCAGCGGCATCCTCATCCGCATCGGCGGCATCGTGCGCCGCATCCTCAAGAAACCCGCCCATCCTCAACCGCACGAACAGGCCAGCTAGCCCGTCACCGACTCCGCCAGTCGCGTCAAATCCGCACCCACAATCGAGGGGCACCAATGCTTCTCGACGTGCTTCACCATGAGCTCTGTGCCGGCCGAATGGCTGACATGGGGCTTCTGCCGCGGATCATACATCGAATCGGTCAGATCCCGCGCCAGCACGACATTCTTGCCCAACTTCGTCATCTGCCGGATCCCGAATGGTCGCCCCAGCACGCACATGTTCAAATGGACGCCCATCAGCACTACGTTCTTGATCCCCTGTTGCTCGAAGAAATTGTAAATCTCCTCGCCGCTATCGCTCACCCCATCCGGCTCTACTATGTCCAGCAGCGCATTCTGCCGGTTGTACCGCCGTACCTTCTCACCCACCACCGGATCATCGCAAGGCTCCGTCACGTCGTCGATGGGTAGCTTGCCTTCTTTGCCCTCTTCCAGATAGCACCACTTGCCAATCGGCACCGGCGGAGTCGTCTTCTTCGCCGCCATCATCCGCTTGCGCTGCGGAGTCCCCTCGTAAACATTCATCGTCCCACTGGGAGCATGGATGATCTGCACCCCGATCGCCCGCGCGCTTTTCAGCACCGCATTCATCCGCGGCGCAATCTCCCCAACGCGCTTTGCGGAGTTCTTGCAATAGTGGTCATCCCACATATCGCAAACGATCACCGCCGTCTCCCGCACCTTCCAGCGCAGCGTGGAAACTGCTTCCAGATCATACTTCCGCGAGCGCGCCCGCAGCAGCAAAACGCCATCCTGCTTGTTCGCCGCGCCACTGGATAGGGCAGCCAATACGCCAAGAACGGTTCGACGGGTCATAGCGGCAATTGTATCGCGAGACGCCACCGCCATCACCTATCATGAGGTCATGCACAACGAATCGGAGTGGCTCCCCGCGAAAATCCACTCCGTTCCCGACCTCAACAAAGCCTACTACGTCATCATTGGCCTCGGCTTCTCCGCCCTGGTAAATTACATGACCTTGATTTCCAGCAATCCGGAGCGGGTCGAGAATTTACCCATTCTTTTCATCGGCGAGTGGGACCCTTGGCAACGCTATTCACCTACCCGGATGGGCCAATGGCCGGCGATGCTTACCTTGCCCGGCTTCGAATTCACTCCATCGGGCGACGAGACGGACTTCCTTCCATCCCAGGAGTTCGCCGCAGTGCTCCGCAAGCAGTGGCTCAATCTCAGTCAACGCGGCGACATCCACGTTATGATGGGTCAGGTCACCCGAGTTGCCAGATCAGGCCGCTTCTTTGCAGTCGATGTCATGTCGAAAGGCCGTAAATACAAGGTGAAAGCCGGTGGACTCGATATTTGCGGCGGTCCTGGCCCTTCGAACAGAATCGAGCGCAGTATTGTTCCAAACGACGGAGTCTGGCAGGAGTATCTTTATCCCGCCAATGCAGGTCATTTCCCCAGGCTTGTCGCCGCTGAGGATTATCTTCGCGCGGACATCCCTCGCGCCGAGAGCGGCGGTGTCCTTGTCTACGGTGGAAGCCCAACGGGTGCTTGGTGCGTGGAAACGGCGCTAGCGCACAAGAATTCCGTCATCTTCGTGGCTCGTGATGGGTTGGACGGCGCATTCGTCCCGAGCGGGCGCAACGACCACTTGGCCGAACCTCCCATCGACCATGCCGAGCTGTGGCCAACTCAGAATCAGCCGCTCACCTTTGCCGAGCACTATTCTCTTACCGCGCTCCACGTGCGAGGCAAACAAATCCTGGCCAGATTCAAAAAGAACCCCGACGCTCGGTACGTACAGAAACGCATGCCCTCGATTCCCGATCTGGAGTCAGAACGGATTTCCCAGGTTGTAGTCGCGATCGGCCAGGACCAAAACTACTGGGAAACGTTACTCCGCCAAGTGCTTGCGAGGGACCTGGACAGGAAATTCCTTGTCGATCGTTTCGGCCGCATCGTCGGCCTCCAATCCGACGACGGCAGATGCCGCCTGCTGGGATCGGCGGCCTTTGGATCGGGCACCTTCAAACAGATCCCAATGGATCACCCATCGCGGCTGTACAATGACAGCCTGCCGAGCCAGGGGCAGGAACCTCGGAATATTGTCTACTCGGCCGTTGCCATTGCAGAAGCAAACCTCGCATGGAATAAGCACAATCCAAACAGGAACGTGAATACCGCCCATCGCGGCGAACTCACCGACGCGATTGCCTTGCGCAGTGGCGCCGCGCCCTTGCTGGCCCAAATCGAGGCCTGGCCGTATCGAGATCGATACTTAGTTCGCCGCTCCGGCGACCATTCCAGAAGCCCGGGATCTGAGTTGAAATCGGACGATGGTCTCTAGTCGCCCATCAACAATGGGAGCATGCATCCAAACCGCGTCGGGGAACTTCTTCTGCACTTCCGGAGTGGACACGTGAACGGGCACTCCCTGGTCTTCAAAAACGCGATCTACCGGGTCTATCGGATTGCCGCTTAAGTTCACATGCACCAGTCGCTCCAACGTTCCGCCCGATTGTGATGCGTTAGCCAATGACTTCACGCCCGCTTTACCGATCTCATTGTACGCCAGGGAAAGCCACTGTAATCTCCGCCAGCAACTCTTCTCCACTAACGCCACCATCGCCCGGTTTCCCAAGCTTTGCCCGTCCAAATGCAACGATAACAGTCTCTCCCCAACCTCGCTCGGCAGGTTTGCGAGGAACGCAATGAATTGATCCTCACTCGTGCATCCCACGAGGTTCAAATGACGCACCGGAGCAGTTCGGAACAACCACTCAGAAAACGCCCTGTTCCGCATCAGTTCCAATCCAACGGTCATACACTCCACGAAACCGCGCAGGAATAGTGGATCGCTCATTCTCGATCCATTTTGCCATCGAGGAGCCCATACTTCTCTCTTTCGCAACAGCAGGTCCTGGCATCTGTTCGCCACCAACAACCAATCCCGCCCAAGCGGTGTGAGTTGCCCCATAGCGATCTGCCGTTCGATCAACTCGGCCCGTTCCGGATCAAGCCCATCAACCTCACGCCAAGCTGCCGCGTATGCGAGCCTGTGTTCGTCGGAGTCAGGATCCCCAATGATCAGGGAACGCAATTCCCCCAACTTCGGATAAAGCTCCTCGATCGAAACCCGCTGACGTGCCGGTTGCGGCCCCATACTCCTCCACTTTCATTATCGACACATCCCCCACCCGCCTATATGAAATCTCTCTACTCCTAGTGTCTTTGCGGGTATCACTCATACCCCAAAGGAGTGGAATGGCCCTGTCTCCCCGCACGCCCCTATGGCACATTCTTCGACTTATCCCCCCGCAACAGCGCCTTCATCTTCTCCATCTCCACCCCCTACCCCGACGCCAGATTCGTCCACTCCTTCGGGTCCTTCTCGTGATCGTAAAACTCCACCCCACTCCGCCCATCCTCCCACTCCGTATACCGGTACCGGTCCGTCCGCACACTTCGTCCAAAGCGATCCCCTCCACGCCACACCATCGTGTACGCCGCCTTCTTCCACGCCCGCTGCGGATTCTCAAGCAGCGGCACAAAGCTCGTCCCCTCCATCCCCGGCGACCGCGGCAATCCCGCCAAATCCGTCAGCGTCGGGTAAATATCCACATACTCCACCAACCGCGCCGAACTCGTCTTCTCCTTTTTCCCCGGAGCATGCACGATCAGCGGAGCATGCGCCGCTTCCTCAAACACCGTCATCTTCCGCCACAACTGCAAGTGATCGTACAAGTGCCACCCATGATCCCCAAACAGCAGCACCACCGTCGAGTCCCATAGCTTCAGCTCATCCAGCGTATCCAGCACCACCCCCAACTGGGCATCCATGAAACTCGTCGCCGCATGATAGGCCAACGTCGCCTTCTTCCGCTGCTCCTCACTCATCTCCGCATCCCCTGCCGTCGACGTCAGAGCAATCGGCGGAATATCATCCCGATCCCCCGCCGGCGTCTGCGGCAGTTTGATCTGATCCAGCGAGTACATATCGAAATACTCCCGTGGCGCCACCCACGGCAGATGCGGCTTGTGAAACCCGCAGCCCACAAAAAACGGCTTGTCCTTGTTCCCCTTGATGATCTGCGCAATCCGCCGCGCCGTTGCTCCGTCCGGCTCATCCGCATCCTCGCGATTGGTCGGCGTCCAACTCAACTTCGCCGCACCCTCGCCATCCCCGCTCTCTTTGGCAGCCTTCTTTTTCTTCGCCGCCCCCGCATCGCCCACCAGCGGCACTCCGGCCCTGCTCTCGGAAATGTCCCATGAAATCTGATGCTCGAACAGCCCATGCGCAATCTTCCCGACGCGAGCCGTGAAGTACCCGTTCGCCTTGAAATGCTCCGGCAGAAACACCGTACTCCCCAAATGCGTCCGAGGCGGAGTCCGATTATCAAAAACTCGCGTCGTCTCCGGACGCCGCCCGCTCAGCAAACTCGTACGCGTCGGATTGCACAGCGGATAGTTGCAATAGCTGCGGTCAAAGCGCACCCCGCGTGCCGCCAACCGGTCGATATTCGGCGTCTTCACCACCGGATCCCCATAGCAGCCGATCCGGTTATTCAGATCATCCACCGCCACCATAAGCACATTCATCCGGCCCCGCCGTTGCGCCAGCGCGCTCAACGATCCAGCCAAGGGCATCGAAAGCACATCTCTTCGTGAATACATCGGCACCTCGCAGTGGCGCGGGCCTCCAGGCCGGCGCGTAACTAAAAGCTATACCGCATTGTAGCCAGCACGTGCGAGTTGCTCTTATACTGCCCCAGAAAATCCCCCCGATTCCCCCGTAACAGCACAAACCCCGCCGTCGTCCGCCAATGCTGTCCGAACGCCTGCGAATACTCGCCCTTCAGATACGCCCCATCCCCTGTCTGCCGGATCGCCGTCTCCACCGACACGCTCCGGTTTGTATCAATCGTGTACCCCACCCGTCCCAGAAACGTCCGCGCAATCCCCCGGTCCGGTGCAAAGAACAGCGGGTTCCGAGCCTCCGTCACATACTCCCCCGCATACCCGCCCACAAACGACCATTCGCCCTGCTGCCGTTCCAACTGCAACACATACAGCAAAAACTCATCCGTCTGAAGGTTCGACGAAGTGAAGTACCCCGCCTCTCCTTTCACCGTGAACCACTTCAAAGGCACCGCCGCATCCGCCCCATAAAATCGCAATCGCGGAAAGAACCGCGCCACGCCCACTGCGAAAGGCTGCCGCGGCACCGCCCCTAACTCAATCGACGGCAGATGATTGTACCCTTCAAAAAACGACGACGACACCTCAAACCCCGGCCCCAGAAAGTTCCAGCGCACACCAGCCTGTCCGCCTCCCGGATACCGCGTCCCGTTGTCCACCACAGTCAACCCCGGCACAGCGTCCGGCATGACCACCCAGCGTTGATTCCCCAGCGGACTCCGGCTCGGCGTCATCCGCGGCGTATACACCAGATCAAACGTGTGGCTCCCCGCCTCATACACCGCCCGAGCCGCCATCACACCCAGATAATCCGTATTGATCACTTCCAGAAAATCCTTCGGCGCAAACCGGTCCGTCGGATTCAAAATGTCCGCCTTCCCCCAGCGGATAAACTGCTTGCCAAACTCCAGAGTCAACCGCCCCTTGTGATACGACGTGCTGAATCGCCGCAGAGACAGATTCGGCCGCCGCCCGCTCCGGTCCTGCCAGTCCAACCGTAGATCCCGCTCATCCTGTCGATGCGTATCCACCCGCGCATCCACCGCGCCCGATACCTTCCACGCATCCGACAAGCGATACGTCACGTCCCAGCGCGCCACCACTTCGCCGACGCCGTTGCTGCTGTCGCCCGGCACCGTGTCCGGATACGCCAGCCCACGTGTCTCCACGTAGCCGCGCTGCACAATCTTCTGCCCCCACAACGGAGCCAGCAAACAAAATGTAACTACTGCTAGTTTCATTCGCGCCGCAATGCCTGCAAGGTGAACATCTCTTCCTTCATCGCAACGTTGTACTCCAGTTTCTCAGTCTTCAGAACCGTCTTGCTCTTCCGCCCGATATCTTCCACTTCCAGTGACAACGGTGTCCAGATGTTCTGGATCTTCTGATAATCGCTGTAATGAATCCTCCGGATCAAGGTGTCTCCCTTGAAGCTCTCAATCCGCAAAAACACATACCGAGTCTTGTCCACCCACAAGTGCACCTGCGAGTACTGCGAGGACTTCGTCTTTTTCGCTCGCGACTCAATCTTCCAGCACGGCGTCCCGGCCACCGTATCCTCCCCAAGCATCTTGTAATCGTACTGGCTCACATCCCGCTCTTCTAAATCCTCAAAGCTGAAGTCCGTGCCAAAGAACCGCGTCGACCGGTCCTGAAACGCGATCCGCCGGTCCCGCTGCAACGACGGAGTCCACATCCATTGATCCGATGCCCGCTCCGGATGATTCACAATCAGCAGTGCCACGCCCTTCACTTCCGCCGGAGCCGTGAATCGCAGCACTACTTTGCTTTCGCCCGCCGATCCCAGCCGGTCATACGTCCACCGCTTCTCGCTGATCTTGCTCTTGTTGTCGATCACCTTCAGCCAGCCTTCATAGCGCTGCGAATTCGACTTCGACCGGTTCTGCACCTCGGTCATCACTTGCTTTGCGTCCTGCGCACACGCCGCCCAAGCCGCCAACAACAACACAGCAACTTTACTCATACTCCAAAGCCTCCACCAGCGAAGAGCGCACCGCCGACTCGGCCGGACCGAACGCCGCCGACCACGCCACCGCCATCATCGTGGGAATCAGAATCAACGCAATCTTCACCGGATACGTATAATCCAGCCGGATCCCCGCCACTTCCTCGCGAATAATCCCCAGATAGTAGAACAGCATCACCGCACCCAGCGCCAAACCCAGAATCACGCTGACCAGCCCGATGCTCAACGCCTCCATCCACACGGCCTGCCGCACCTGGCGGCGCAATCCACCCACGGCCTGCAGCACTCCCAACTCCCGCCGCCGGTCCGTAATCGACACCGTGAGGCTATTCACAATCCCCAGGATCGCTACCAGCACCGCTACGAAAATCTGCATGTACGTCAACCCGAAAAACTGATCCGTCACCTTCAACGCGTAGTCCCGCAGTTGCTGATTCGTCATCACAAACAACTTCCGTTCCCCGCCGAAGCGTTGCAGCACCGCGCGCTTCCCTTCCTCCGGTCCTACGCCTTTCTTCAAATACACGCGGAACAGATTCACCGAATCATCCTTCCAGTACTCGATGAACACCTTCCGATCCATCAGAATCGCACCCTTCTGATCGGAATAGTCAATCGTCACGCCAACCACCGGCAGCCGGATAATCCCGCCTGGCGATGGAATCTCCACCATGTCCCCCAACTTGGTGCGGGTCATAAGCGCCACGTTATCCGCCAGAATTACCCCCTTGCCTTCTGCCGCCAGCCGGTTCATCTCCAGCCGCTCTCCTGCCACAACCTTCGGCTTCACACGCTGCCCTACGGCGGCGATATCTGTCGCCACCACCATCACCGGCACACCCTTGAACTGCACCCGCGCCGTCCGCACGTTCTGTACTTCGTCAACAACAGGCATCTTCCGTATCTCATCGCCGAAACTCGCCGGAAAACGATAGCTCCGCTCCGCAATCTGCTCCGAAGTCCCCACGAACAAATCCGGGTTCAGCACATTGTTCATCCAGTCGATCAGCGACACATAGCTCGCCGTCGACACCCCTCCCAATCCGATCACCAACGACAACGACAACATCACCGCCCCAACCGTCGCCGATGTCCGCCGCGGAGCCTGCATCAGACTATCCGCCGCCAGCGCGCCTTCCACCGGCAGCACCCAGCGCAGCACGGGACGCAGCGCAGCCACCAGCCAACGCACCGCCGCAGGCGTCAACAGCACCGCCGCCACAATCACCGACAAGTACCCCGCGTATAGCGGCAGTCCCTGCGATCCCCCGCCAAACCAGCACCCCGCGGCCAGCGCGCACAGTGCCAGCGCAGCCCACAATCGCATCCGGCTCTCATGATCGGAAAAGCTCTCATACGCGCCCTTGTGCAGCGCCTTCACCGGATCTACTTCCGATGCCGCCCGCGCCGGAATCCACGCTGCCAGCATGCTCATGAACACGCCCACAAACATCGCCAAACCCAGCACCCGCGGATCGGCCGAAATCTGCTCCACCCGCTGCGTCACTCCATACAGCTCGCCGAAGAACGAGCTCAAATACTGAGCCATCCCCCGCGCCAGCAGCAATCCGAAGAAGATCCCCGTCAAACTCCCCACCAATCCCAACACCGCGCTTTCCATCAAAAACAGCGCCCGGATCTGCCCCCGCGTCGCACCCAGCGACCGCAGCACGCCAATCTCCGACCGCCGCTGCGTCACCGCAATCGAGAACGTGTTGTAGATGATGAACAGCCCGATCAACAACGCAAACAGGCTGTTCAACGAGGCACCAACAGAGAAAATACTCGCAATCGACTCGAACTGCTTCCCGCGCGACGAAGGTGGATCCACCTGCAACCCGCCGCCCAGCGCCTTCTCCAGAGCCACACGCCCCTGCTCCACCGTGTACTCCGGCTTTACCGTCAAATCAATGCGGTCAAACGAACGCCCGCGCCCAAAGATGAACTGCGCCGCGTAAATGTCCATCACCGCCAGATTCCCGCCAAACGCGCTCGCCATTCCGCCCGGCTTCATGATGCCGCGCACCGTGAATTCCTTCGGCCCGGCAATCGTCTCCAGCTTCAACTTGTTCCCCGTCGACAACCCGTTCTGCGTGGCGAAATCCCGCGTGATCATGATCGAGTCCGGTTGCGCCAGGAACACCAGCGGATCGTCGATCACCGCTTCTTCCCCAGCCTCAAAATCGTACTCGCGCAGGCTGCGGTCTCCCGTCATATCCACCCCCAACAGCAGCAGATTGCCCTGTCCGGCGATCCCCGTCTGCACAATCGCTTCAATCACCGGGACCGCAACATCCACCTCCGCTACCGCCTGCACCTTCTCCAGCACTTCTTCCGGAAACCCCGTCTCACCAGCCGACACCTGCAAATGCGTCTTGCCCGCCAATCGGTCCACGGTCTGCTGAAAACCGTACATCACCGAATCGTTCGCCGTGCGCATCCCCACGAAAATCACCACGCCCAACGCAATTCCGGCCACGGTCAGCGCCGTGCGCAGCTTGTGTTTACGCACGTAGGCCATCGTCAGCAATCGAAGCAGAATCACCGCCGCACGTCCTCCACGATCTTCCCGTCCCGCAGCCGGATCGTCCGCTGGCAGCTCTCCGCCACCCCCATATCATGCGTCACGATCAGCACCGTCGCCTCCAACCGCTGGTGCAGGTCATTGATCAGCTTCAGAATCTCCGCACCGGTCGAAGAGTCCAGATTCCCTGTCGGCTCGTCCGCTAGCAAAATCGGCGGATAAACCGAAAGCGCCCGCGCAATTGCCACTCGCTGCCGCTCTCCGCCGGAAAGCTCCTCCGGCAGATGCTCCACTCGCTTCCCCAACTGCACCAGGTCCAGCAACTCCCGCCCGCGCTCCTCTGCCTTCTTCCGGCTCCACCCGCGCAGATGCAGCGGCAACGCTACATTTTCTAGACAACTCAACGTCGGCAGCAAATTGAAGAACTGAAAAATGAACCCGATCTTGTCCCGCCGCATGCGAGTCAAATCGTCATCGGACACCGAGCTCATCTGCTGCCCGTCAATTCGAATCTCCCCGCGCGACGGCTTGTCCAGGCCGCCAATCAAATTCAGCAGCGTCGACTTCCCGGAGCCCGAAGGCCCGATCATCGACACCATTTCTCCCTTGGGGATATGAAGGCTCACTCCGTCCAGCGCCACCACTTTGCGCTTGCCGTCGAACTCCTTGCTCACATTGTCTAGTTGAATCATCGTATCGGAGGGCGAGAACCGCACTGCTCTTCCTATTCTAGGATGCTTTCGAGGGATTACTGGCTGCATGACTTCCTACTCACTCACGCGAAATCGATCCACCCCATCGCTCATGGCAGAATAGAAACTTCCGGTACATGCCGTCAGTCTCCATCAAGAATCCCGCGCTGCTCGTCGATTGGGTCCAATCCCTCCTCCTCTTCGCGGCATCGCTGGCCATCCTCCTCCTGCTTCGCCAACTCACCCTCACCTGGCTCGAAAAACAAACCTCCGGCCCCGGCCGCCGCGGCCGCATTCTCCTCCAAGCCCTGCGCTTCCCCTCCATCCTCTGGTGCCTCACCGGAGCCCTCGCCATCGCCCTCAAATACACCGATCTTCCCGCCCGCGCCACCTATTGGGCCTCCGCTGGACTCGTCGTCTTCCTCGTCCTCAGCGTCTGTGTCGTCACCTCTTCTTTACTCGTCCGCCTCGCCCAAACCTCCGCCCAGGAACGCGGCCTGTCGTTCGCTGAATCCGGCGTCTCCAAAGCCCTTATCCACGTCTTTGTCCTCACACTCGGAGCAGCGGTCCTGCTTCGCTACTTCGACATAAGCATCGCTCCCATCCTCACCGCGTTAGGCGTTGGGGGTCTTGCCCTCGCCCTTGCTCTCCGCGATACCCTCGCCAATTTCTTCGCCGGAATCCACATCCTCGTTGAAGCCCCCATCTCCATCGGCGATTTCATTCGTCTCGCCAGCGGTGAAGAAGGCACCGTCACAGATATCGGCTGGCGCACCACCCGCGTCCTTACCACCAACAACAACGTGATCGTGATCCCCAACGAAAAAATCACCTCCAGCATCCTCACCAACTTCGCACTTCCCAATCACAAGGTAGTCACCGAGGTCCTCATCCTCACCGCCTTCGACGCCGACATCAACCGCGCCTCTACCATCGCTCTCGAAGAGGCAGCCAAAGAAGAAAACCTCGTCTCCGAATTCGAGCCCCTCGTCATCTTCGATCCCGGAGTCACTCCCACCCACCTTCAATTCAAACTCATCATCCAGGTCAAACACCGCCTGAACCAAGGTCTCGCGCAATCGAACATCCGCCGCCGCATGCTCGAGCGCTTCCGCCACGAAGGCATCCGTCTGCCTGACCTTCCCGTGAGATAACCCATGCGCATCGGAATCGACGCCGGCGGAACATTCACTGACTTCGTCATCCTCCATGACAACGGCCGCATGGAGTCTTTCAAGATCCGCGCCAACCCGCGCAACCCCGCCGAAGTCATCCTTGCCGGAATCGCCCGCGCCGCCGCCTCCGCGCAAACCAGTGTCGAAGTCATCCACGGCTCCACCGTTGCTACCAACGCTCTGCTCGAACGCAAAGGCGCACGCACCGCCTTCGTCACCACCGCCGGATTCGAAGACATCCTCCACATCGGCCGCCAGAACCGCGCCGCGCTCTACGATCTCACTCCTCCGCCCAAGCGCTTCCTCAATCCGCGCGAGCTTTGCTTCGGCGTCCACGAGCGCGCCTACGCCGATGGCACGATCGCCCAGCGCCCAAAGCCCAGCGACCTGAAGCGCCTCCGCCAAGCCCTGCGCGACGCGCAAGTCGAATCCATTGCCATCTGCCTTCTCCACGCCTACCAGACGCCCGACAACGAACGCGCCATTGCCGCAGCGCTCGAAGGCCTTGGCTACCTCAGCCTCTCCTCCGACATCTGCCCCGAGTTCCGTGAATTCGAACGCGGCTCCACCACGCTCCTCAACTCCTACGTCGGCCCATTGATGGATCGCTACCTCGGAGCCCTCGAAGCAACCTCACCCCATCCCATCTCCATCATGCAATCGAACGGTGGGCTTCTCACCGCCTCCGATGCCCGCCGTCACGCCGTCCGCACCGTGCTCTCCGGCCCCGCCGGAGGAGTCGTCGGAGCCTTCTCCATCGCCCGCCACGCAGGCCACAAACGCGCCCTCGGCTTCGATATGGGCGGCACCTCCACCGATGTCAGCCTCTGCGATGGCGCGCCCCGTGAAACCGTCGAGGCTATAGTCGACGGCATCCCAATCCGTGTCCCCATGCTCGACATCCACACCGTCGGAGCAGGCGGCGGCTCCCTCGCTCGCATCGACGAAGGCGGTCTCCTCCGCGTTGGCCCCGAATCCGCAGGCGCCGATCCCGGCCCTGCCTGCTACGGTCTCGGTACCCGCCCCACAGTCACCGATGCTCACGTCGTCCTCGGCCGCGTTACTTCGTTCCTCAACGGCCAGTTGCCACTCGACATCGAACGCGCCGCCCAAGCCATCGACACCATCGCCGTCCCCCTCAACCTCACCCGCGTCCAGGCCGCCGAAGGCATCCTCAAAGTGGCCAACGCCAACATGGAGCGCGCCATTCGCGCCGTCTCCATCGAGCGCGGCTACGACCCTCGCCAATTCGCATTGGTCGCCTTCGGTGGCTGCGGCGGCCTCCACGCCTGTGACATCGCCGCCGAACTTCAGATCCGCACCGTCATCGCCCCCGCCGACGCCGGAGTCCTCTCCGCCCTCGGCATGCTCCTCGCCCCACACGTTCGCGACTACGCCGCCGGAGTCCTCGGCTCACCCGCCACCATCGAACCCAAGTTCAGCGAGCTCGAAACCCGAGCCCGCGCCGGAAATCCCAAAGCCATCATCCAGCGCTTCGCCGATGTCCGCTACTCCGGCCAAAGTTACGAGCTCACCATCCCCTACACGGGCCTCAAAACCACCGCCGCCTTCCACAAAGAGCACAAGAAAACCTACGGCTACTCCGACGCCACCCGCCCCATCGAAATCGTCACCATCCGCGTCCGCGCCATCACGACGGTCCGCAAACCCAAGCTCACCCAACCCCAGCCCGCCACTGCCGCAGGCACCAAACCCGAAACCCGCCGCGTCCACATCGCCGGACGCTGGCGCAATATCCCTGCCTACCAGCGCAATCAGGTCCCCGCCAAACCCACCCCCGGCCCGGCCCTCATCCTCGACTACGGCTCCACCACCCTCGTTCCACCCACCTGGTCCGCCAAACAAGCAGGCGCTTCCATTCTGCTGGAACAACGTTAACCTGGCGCTGGCATTACGGGCGCGCCAGATACTTCTTGTAGAGCTTCGTGTGCTTGCTGTCGAGATCCACTTCCCGCCCGCGGATGAACATCCTCTTAACGTTCGTCTTCACCTCCAGCGGATCACCGTCCGTGACGATGATGTCAGCCGATTTGCCCTTCTCGATCGAGCCCATCCGGTCATCCACGCCCCAGATCTGAGCGGGATAGAGAGTGACGGATTTCAGCGCTTCCTCGTAAGGCAGGCCAAAAGCGACCGCGGTCGCCGCCTGGTAGGGCAGGTTGCGGCTGAATTGATTGCCGAATGAGCCGAAAGCGAATTTGACGCCTGCCTTGTGAATTTCAACAGGCACCGTGAATGCCTCATCGTAAGGATCATCCTCTTCGAGAGGAAGCTCCTGCGTCGGGCCGAGAATCACCGGAATGTTCTTCTCTTTGAGCAGTGCCAATGCGGATCCGGGACGGCGGACCTGGGCCAGCACCACCCGCACACCCTCTTTCTCGGCCCACGCGACGGCCTCTTTGATCGCCCGCTCGCGGGCCGCGGAGATCATCACCGGCACTTTCTTTGAGAGCACCGGCTGCATGGCTTCCAGCGCGAGGTCGGTTTTGAACCCGGGACCGGCCGCCGCCTTTGCCTTCTGATAACGCCGTGCCTGTTCGAAGTAATCGGAGAGGCTTTTCAGCCGGTTCTCGTAGTTGCGCTTCGCTTCCGGGTAAGACGTGCGCGAGAAAAAGGAGCACGTCGATATCGTCGGGAAGCGGAGGTGCATCGCCGCATCGATGCGAATCGCCATCTCTTCCCAAGTCCACCCATCCAGGTGCATCAACGATGCCTGGCCCGCGATCACACCGCCATCGGGCACGGCCATCGCGGCCACGATGCCGTTGGCGCGGATCACCGGAATATGTTCGCTCGCCGGGTTGACCGCGATGGCGGCCCGCAGTTGCGGCTTGTAGTCACCCAGTTCGCTAACATCGGAAGTTTCGCGCACCGAACCGATCTCGGACATCCCTACTTCCGTGCTGGAGTCGATCATGCCCGGGTAAACGTGGAGCCCCTTCGCGTCGATGACGCGAGTGGTCTTCGGAGTCTTGAGCTTGGCGTCGCCGATTTCCGCGATCTTGCCATCGACCACAAGCAGCGAGGCGTTTTCCACATCAGGGCCAGTGACGGGATGAACAGTGACCCCTTTCATCACGAAGGTGTCGTCCGTGCCGGCAATCAGTGAAGCTGCGAGAAAGAAGGAGAAGAGTTTCATACGGGCCTCCGGCCAGGAGCAGCATTCTTCTTCTGCTGCGGCTGATTCTGCTTCTCTTTCTCAAGCAACTGCTTCTTACGCTGTTCGCGCAATTGCCGGTCGGTGACGTCGCGGTCGCGCTCAAAGTAGACGGAACCATCGATCAGCACCTTTTGCACCTTGGCAAAGCTCGAAAGCGGATGCTTGTCGTAAATGACCAGGTCCGCGTCCTTGCCGGGCTCGATAGAGCCGATACGGTTGTCCAGATCAAGCTGTTTTGCGGGGTTGATCGTAATCAGCGAAAGGGCCTCCGTTTCCGTGAGGCCGCCGTATTTCATCGTCTTGCCTGCTTCGGTGTTGAGCCGGCGCATCAATTCGCCCGAATCGGAATTGAGCGAAACAAGAACACCCTTCTTCACCATGATCGCAGCGTTGTAGGGAATGGCATCGAAGGCTTCCACCTTGTAGGCCCACCAATCGGAAAACGTGGATGCTCCCGCGCCGTGTTCCTTGATCTCCTTGGCAACCTTATAGCCTTCCAGAACGTGCTGCAGCGTTTTGATCTTGAAGCCGAACTCATCGGCGACGCGCAGCAGCATCAGGATCTCATCGGCGCGATAGCAGTGCGCGTGCACCAGACGCTTGCCTTCCAGAACCTCGACCAGCGCATCCAGTTTCAGGTCGCGCTTCGGTGGGATGGGCGCTTCACCGCGCGCTTTGCGTTCGTTGTAAGCCTTCCACTCGGCCTGATAAATCTTCGCGTCGTTGAACGCCTGCCGGATAACATCCTCAACGCCCATGCGTGTGCCGGGGTAGCGAAGGTATTGCTGCCCACTCGTGCCGCGAGTGCTCGCCTGCATCCCCTGCCGCTTCGGGTTCTCGCCCAGTGCGAACTTGATGCCCGGCTTCGCCCCTTCAAACAGGATGCCTTCCCGATCCTTCCCCCAACGCGTTTTGATCACTTGGCATTTCCCGCCGATCGAGTTGGCGCTGCCATGCAGAACATTGACAGTAGTGACCCCGCCGGCAAGGGCCCGGTAGATGGCGATATCTTCGGGGTCCAGGACATCTTCGATCCCAACCATCGACGAAACGCTCACCGAGCCTTCATTGATCGAATCGGCGGCAATGTGCGAGTGGGGATCAATGATTCCCGGCATCAGGTATTGGCCGGCAGCGTCGATGATCTGCGCCCCTGGCGGGACAAGCACCTTTTCACCGACTTCCTTGATCTTCCCGTTCTCAATGACGACGCTGCCTTTGAACGAGCCCTTCGTAACGGTGAGCACCGTAGCGTTCTGAATCACGATCGGCGGCGCCGCGCTGAGTGCGGCGGCTATGAAGAAGAGAACGATTTTCATCGGGTGGCCTCCGAGGCAGATGCGGGCTGTTCGGGCGCGGGCTCGTATTTCACGCCGTCCACCAGGACGTATTTGATCTTGGTGCGTTCCTGGAACAGATCACCATTGGTGACGATGAGATTGGCGATCTTGCCTTTGTCAATGGAGCCCAGGCGGTTGGCGACACCGAAAATTTCAGCCGGAGAAAGCGTGAGCGCACGGACCGCATCATCGAAGGAAAGCCCAGCGTCAATCGCTTTCTTCACCGCTTTGGATATATCGGAGGGCTGGGAAAGCGCGCCTGCGTAGAGAGCGAACGGCACGCCAGCCTTCTTGAGTTCGGCGGGAGTGGATGGCGCCTTGTCGCGTGCCTCCAACGTGCGGAGCGAGTCGATTTGGTCGGGGTCGGCATCACGCGATTTTTCCGGCCAGCGCAGATCGACCAGCACTTTGCCGTTGTGCTGCTTGATGAGCGCAGCAGCGCGGTAGCCTTCCTGCAGCCCGTACAGAATCGTGTCCTGCTTCAGCTCTTCCCCAAACCGAAGCATCCGTTCGATCTCCTTCGGATTGCCCGCCGGAAGAAGGATCCGCGGCGAGGCGAGCACGCCTTCCAGATGCTTATCGTAATCAGGCCTGCGATTCCCGGATGGCTGCGCGGCGTAGATTTCCTTCGCCGCTTTGTATTGAGCGGCGTCCAGGTAGATCTGGCGGATATACGCGATGACTCCCATCAATGAGCCCGGGTAGCCTGCATTGAACCCCGCGCTGCGCATCGTGAGGAACTGCCCCGTAGGCGATTGAACCACCATATTCCCGGGGCGTTCTCCCGCCAGGTTGATGACGGCGCCCTGACCACTGAAGATGTTGCGATTCGGGAAAGCGACAGCGGAGGTGAAACCGGCATTGCGGGCCGCTTCAATGCGGCGGTCCGTGGCAGAGAGATGATCCGCTGCCAGCAGATAGCTGGTGTTGGAGGGCCGGTCTTCAGGCCCGCGCGCGGGTGGCGCTGGCGGACCGCTGGAGGTGGGTGTCGGAGGCCCACCACCACGCCGGCCCCCAGCCGATGGCGCACCCATCGGAGCAGCGTCCGTAAGGCCAAGGGTGGAGAGGGCATCGATCAAAGCCGGGATAGACGGTAAGTCCCGCGCCGTCGATGATCCAGGCATCAGCCGGAGCAGCGGCGTTTTCGCCCACCGCTTCAATCAGGCCGTTGCGCACAACGACGGTTCCTTTGGCGATCACCGGTCCGCTCACAGTAACGATTTTGGCGTTCCGTATAGCGATGACCGCGGGAGTTTCTGCATTGCCGCTGGGGAGGAACAGAGTGGCAAGGCACACTAGCCCACAGAAGTGTCTGAGCATGGCGGTATCTCCGTATTATAGCGATGAGCTAAATGTGGAGAGCCCAATAGCCTCCTGGGTGGCGAGCGGGCCTCCAGGTTGGTCGCAGTTCAGTCTGGGAAGACTGAACAAGTTTTGAACGATGAGGCTCGCTTTCGGCAAGCCCCCCGATTGAACCCTGTATCATAGAGGTTTCCCCTCATGGCAAAGAAAAGTACTCCCAAAACCGCGGCACCGGAAGTAGTGCGTTACCAGGACTCCGGGGTAAACATCGACGAAGCCGATCGCGCCGTCGGATTCATCCGCGGACTGGCGAAAAAGACATTCTCGAAGTCGGTGCTAACGGGCATTGGGAGCTTCGGTGGCGGGTTCCATCTCAAGGGTTGGAAAGACCCGGTGCTGGTGAGCTCAATCGACGGCGTCGGCACCAAGCTGAAGGTCGCGTTTCTAGCCGGAAAGCATGACTCCGTCGGTCAGTGCCTCGTGAATCACTGTGTCAACGACATCGCAGTCCAGGGCGCCCGTCCTCTGTTCTTCCTCGATTACTTCGCCGTAGGCAAGCTGCAGGCGGAAGTGGCCCGCGATGTCATCAGCGGAATGGCGCTGGCGTGCGAACAGAATGGCTGCGCTCTCATTGGCGGTGAGACGGCGGAGATGCCCGGGATGTACGCCGAGGGCGAGTACGATGTGGCCGGCTGTATTATCGGCGCAGTGGAACGCAAGCGGATGATTACCGGCGAGGCTGTAAAGCCCGGGGATGTCCTGATCGGGCTGCCATCCAACGGGTTGCACACCAACGGGTACTCACTGGCCCGCAAGCTGCTGTTCGACGTGGCCGGATACACGGTGGATACGGAACTGCCGGAGTTGGAAGGCACGGTGGGCGCCGAGCTATTGAAGGTGCACCGAAGCTACCTCGGCGCAATCACGCTGCTGCACGACGCCGGAGTGCTGAAAGCAGCGGCCCATATCACCGGCGGCGGAATTACGGACAATCTGCCGCGTGTCCTGCCCAAGGGAACCGGCGCGGAGATCGATACAACGGCGTGGCCGGAATTGCCGGTGTTCACGCTGCTCAAGAAGCTGGGCAATATGCCGGATGATGACTACCGGCGCACGCTCAACACAGGCATCGGAATGGTGTTGGTGGTGAGTGAGAAGAAAGCGGCAAAGGCCACGAAGCTGCTCGAAAAGGCCAAAGAACCGTTGTTCGTGATCGGGCGGATCACCAAAGCGGGGAATGGTGGAAAGGTCGTCTACAAATGAGGCGGCTGGGGATCCTGTTGTCCGGCCGTGGATCGAATTTTCAGGCAATCGCCGATTCGATCACAGCCGGACGGTTGGACGCGGAGATCGTGGTGGTGATCGCCAACCGGGCAGAGGCCCCGGGGCTGGCGATCGCGAAGCAGCGAGGGCTGACGGCCGTGTGCATCCCCTCCCGCGGGCTCGATCGTGAATCGTATGACCGGCTTCTGTTAGAAGAACTGGCGAAGCGCAATGTCGAGGTGGTCTGTTTAGCCGGCTATATGCGACTGCTCAGTCCGGCATTCATCCGGGCCTATCCAATGCGGATTTTGAATATCCACCCATCGCTACTGCCCGCCTTCCCCGGATTGGATGCGCAGCATCAGGCGTTGGAGCACGGCGTGAAGTATTCCGGGTGTACGGTTCATTTCGTGGATGAGGGATTGGATAGCGGGCCGATTGTCCAACAGGCAGTGGTCCCAGTCGAGGATGCGGATACGGAGGAATCGCTTTCCGCGCGGATTCTGAAGGAAGAGCACCGGATCTATAGTGAGGCCTTGGTTGTGGTGTTAAGTGGAAGCTACAGGGTAGAGGGTAGGCGGGTGATAAGGGAAGACGCGGGTGGTGACAGATTGGCTTAGGGTTCGTCTCTGCAGACTAGAGGTCGGACATCTGCCACCAAACTGGCCTAAGATGATGGAAATTCACCGCATCCAACTGGCGAGCCCTCAAGATGCTGTACAAGGGAAAGTCGGCGGTGACAATCAAGGTTTCCGATGCAACGGAAAGAAGGGCGCTATCGGTAAGTCCGAGCACCGCGAAGTGTGGGTCTCCTACGGCGTCCTTGCTTGTAATGTAGCGCTCTTCGAGCACGTGAACCATCACCTGCATATGGGCGAAGAAGTCCAAACCTGCCTTCCTGCCGAGATTACTTACTTCAGTTAACACATTGGGCGTGGTGTAGATCAGTCGAAAATATTCCACCAGACGCTCCACCAGTGGATAATCGTCCACGTATTGCCTGGTATGCTGAAGCCGCGTCAGCCGTTCCCTACCGGTCTTGCCGACAAGGTATACGATAAGAAGGTTCGCGTCGAACAGCGCACCTCTGTTCCGATGCTTCTGTATGAACGCGAGATCTTCGTTCATCCAACTTTGCGCATCTTCATGGATTTGACTTCGCCGGTCTCGGCATCAACATGGAACAGGCGATAGATCTTTGCATGATCTGTCTGGAAGAGTTCGCTGAGAGGATTCGCAACTTTCGGGACTGGCTTCCTCTCTGGGATCCATGCACTGAGCGTCACCTGCCAGTCTGGTTGCTCACGCGACAGCTCGATCTCTTCCAAGGTGATGCCAGAAACCTGACCGTTCATTAAGTCGGTAAAATACTCCGAAGCATTCTTCACCGCTTCTTTCGCATTGACTGGCATACGACCTCAGTGTTGCACGAATCTGCGACGGTCAGTATTTGGGGACGCTGGGGTCGACTTTATCCGACCAGGCCAGGATGCCCCCCTTCATATTTCGCACATTGGTGAAGCCGTTCTGGCGAAGCAGATCACAAGCTTTCCCACTACGCATGCCGCTCTTGCAGTGCATCACGTATTCCGCCTTGGGGTCGAGTTCCTTCAAACGCTGCGGCAAGGTGCCCAGCGGGATGAGCTTCGCGCCGACGTTGCAGATCTGGTACTCGTGCGGCTCCCGCACATCAATGAACACAAAGTTGTGCTTCGCGTCCAACAGCTTCTTCACGTCCACCGGATCGATTTCACCAGGGTTGGCAGCCACGGGTTCCGGCTGAGCCGGCTGCTGCGGGATGCCGCAGAATTGGTGGTAGTCGATGAGTGCAGTGATGCTGCGGTTGGGGCCACAGATGGGGCACTCCGGGCTGCGCCGCAGCCGCATCTCGCGGAAGCGCATGTTGAGGGCATCGTACAGAACCAGGCGGCCTGTAAGCGTTTCCCCTTTGCCGAGGATCAGCTTCACGGTTTCCGTCGCCTGCATCACGCCGATCATCCCGGGAAGGATGCCGAGCACTCCGCCTTCGGCGCAACTGGGCACCAGGCCGGGAGGTGGCGGTTCCGGATAGAGGCAGCGGTAGCAAGGGCCATCCTTAGTGGCAAATACCGTCGACTGGCCTTCGAAGCGGAAGATGGATCCGTAGACATTCGGAATGCCCAGCAGGACGCAGGCATCGTTGACAAGATACCGTGTGGGGAAGTTGTCGGTGCCGTCCACCACAACGTCATAGCCCTTCATGATCTGCAGGGCATTCTCACTCGAAAGCGCAACTTCGTATTTTTCGACCTTAACATTGGGATTGATGTCCGCAATGGTTTCGGCCGCGCTGTCGAGCTTCTTCTTCCCGATATCCTTCGTCCCGTGGATGATCTGGCGCTGAAGGTTGGTGCGGTCGACGATGTCGAAGTCCACCAGGCCGATGGTCCCAATGCCGGCAGCGGCGAGATACATACCAATGGGCGCGCCGAGTCCGCCCGTGCCGATGCAAAGCACTTTCGCCTGCTTCAGCTTGAGCTGCCCATCCATGCCTACTTCGGGCAGGATCAGATGGCGGCTGTAGCGAAGAACTTCTTCGTTCGAGAGAGCAACAGGTACTGCAGTGGCCGACATTAACGTCCTCCGGCAATGGAAGGAACGATGGAGATGGTATCGCTCTCCTTGACGGCAGTGCCGGTCTTGGAGAGGTAGCGGATGTCTTCATCGTTCAGGTAGATGTTGACGAAACTGCGCAGCTTGCCTTCGTCGTTATACAGGTTCTTGCGCAGGTCGGGATGCTGGGTGGTGAGCGCTTCCAGGCATTCGCCGACTGTGGCGCCGGCGGCATCGACGGCATCGTTGCCGCCCGCAAATTGACGCAGTGGGGTTGGGATCAGGATCTTGGGCATGGTGAATCTAATATTCTAATGGCTCTTTCGGGGCTTCGGTTTGATCGAAGTTCGGTAGAAAACTGTTGGCGTGGTCGAACTCGCCATTCTTAATGGAGAGCACGACGAAGGAATACCAGGGACACGAGTTCTCCAGGTCGCGCTTGGAGAAGTAAGCATCGCAATCGGGGTGCGAGTGGAAGATGCCGACCACACTCAGTCCTTGCGCACGAGCTTCCTTTTCCACGGCAAGCTGTTCCTGGGGATCGAGAACGTAGGTGTCTTCCTGTGCGCCTTCAAAGGCGTTGCGCATGGGGCGTGCGGCCTTGACGCTGCGCACGCCATCGGCTTCCGTGCCGAGCATCGCCCCGCAGCATTCACGGGGATAGCAGGCGCGCGCGTGGTCAACCATGATGTCCCAGGCGGATTTGTCGATTTTGATCATGAGCTAAATGGAATAGTCTTCCGGCGATTGCTGATCCCAGAAGGGATCGCTGAGATACTTGGCCGCGCCGTCGCAGAGGACGGTCACGATAACTGCCTTGCGGCCTTCTTTGTGGAGCCGCCGCGCCAGTTTCAGGGCGGCCACCACGTTGCCGCCGGCGCTGATGCCGACCAGCAAACCTTCATCCTTGGCCAGCAGGCGCACCATGTGATAAGCGTCTTCGGTTTCCAGCCACATGTTCTCATCGGCGATCGAGGCGTCGTAGATCGCCGGCACGATCGCCGTGGGCATGTGCTTGAGGCCTTCCAATCCGTGGAATCCGGTGGAGGGCTGGGCGGAAATGCAAGTAACGCCCGGGACGTCGCGCTTCAGCCGGCGGCTGGTACCGACGAATGTGCCGCTCGTCCCCATAGCGGCGATGAAATGGGTGATGCGGCCTTCGGTCTGGCGGATCAGCTCCGGACCAGTGGTTTCAAAGTGCGCTTTCCAGTTCGCCGGATTGCTGTACTGATCGGGATAGTAATAGATGTCGGGGTTCGCTTCGTAGATCTCGCGGCATTTGCGGATCGCGCCGTCAGAGCCTTCGCCCGGGTCGGTCAGCACCACATCCACTCCAAAGGCATTCAGGATGCGCTTGCGCTCCTCGGAAGCGTTGCGCGGCAGGCACAGTTTCACCCGGTACCCTTTGGCTGCGCAGATCATGGCGTAGGCGATGCCCGTATTGCCGCTGGTGGAATCAAGCAGAATGCGATCGCGCGTGAGCTTGCCGGTGCGCTCTCCGTCCAGGATCATGTTCAGGGCCGGACGGTCCTTGACCGAACCGCCGGGATTCATGAACTCCGCCTTGACGTAAATTTCGATGCCCGGAAACTCAGCCCCAATCCGCTCCAGACGGAAAAGTGGCGTGTTGCCAATCGACGAGAGAATGGACGTGGATTGAGTCTTCCAGTAGTTGGTTGCTGCCAAGGGGATTGCCATGAGCCCAGGGTTACCTATTCATCGTAACTTATTGGATGCGGATTCGGGTTTGCCGGATGCAGCCGGGACAAGCTGATATACTGGCGTGACTTCGTTATGACACTGGCTCCCGGTGATCGACTTGGGCCCTATGAGATCCTTCAGCCGATTGGTGAGGGAGGAATGGGAGCCGTATATCGGGCGAAGGATACGCGGTTGGGGCGGACCGTCGCCATCAAGGTGGCACAGGCGGAGTTTCATGAGGGCTTCGAACGCGAAGCGCGCGCGGTGGCGGCGCTCAACCACCCCAATATCTGCACATTGCACGACGTGGGCCCGAACTACCTCGTCATGGAGCACGTCGAAGGGCCCACACTCGGCGAGGTCATCGCCAAAGGGCCAATGGCCGTCGAAGCTACAATGCGCATCGCGCGCCAGATTGCCGAGGCCCTGGAGGCCGCCCATGAGCGCGGAATCATTCATCGCGATTTGAAGCCCGATAATGTGAAGCTCACCGCCGATGGCTCGGTGAAGGTGCTCGACTTTGGCTTGGCGAAGGCGGCCGAGGCCGCACAGGTAGTGCAGGATCCGGCGAATACGCCCACGCTCAGAGCGAGTGCCTCCCTCGCCGGCATGATTGTCGGCACACCTGCCTACATGTCGCCCGAGCAGGCCGCAGGCAAGCCTGTGGATAAGCGGACGGACATCTGGGCTTTCGGAGTGTTGGTGTGGGAACTGCTCACGGGGAAACGGATGTTCGAAGGGGAGACGGCGTCGCATGTGTTGGCTTCGGTCTTGACCCAGACGCCGGATATCGCGGCTGCTCCAGCGGAGTTGCGCGGGTTGCTGAGCCGCTGCCTCGTCAAGGACGCGAAACTGCGCATGCGGGATATCGGCGAAGCGCGCTTGGCGCTCGATGGCCCTTCGCAAACTGCTCAGCAGCCTGCGCCCCTGCCAGCGTCGCCATGGATCCGGTGGGCGTTTGCAGCGGCATCGTTCGCCTGTTTGATACTCGCCGGATTGTTGTGGCGGCAAATGCGGCCCGTGGAGAAGCCCCTCCAGATCGCCATTGAGGACTTGGGGGATGCACCCCAAACCGACCGGCGCATGCTCGTGCTTTCACCCGACGGGTTGCGCATGGCCTATGTCGGGTTGAAAGGCGCGGAACCGGTGTTGATGGTGCGGCGCTTCGAGCAGGATCAGGCCGTGGCGCTGGAGGGAACGGAGGGTGCTTCGTTTCCTGCGTTCTCCCCCGACGGCAACTGGCTGCTGTTTGGGGCAAAAGGAAAACTGCGTAAGATCCCATCCGCTGGTGGCGCGGTGGTGAATCTGGCCGATGCCCCGGCGTTTCGCGGAGCCAGTTGGGGCGACGATGGGCAGATTGTCGCGGCCCTCTCCTTGGCGGCGCCCCTGGTGCGCATTCCCGCATCCGGCGGCGCTCCGCAGCCCTTGACCAGCAAAGAGAAGACGGGCTCGCACCGCTTTCCCCAGGTTCTGCCGGGCAGCAAGGCCGTGTTGTTCTCCATGGACGATTCGTCTCAATTGCCGGATGTTGCCATCCAGCGCATGGATGGCAAGGACGCTGAGGTGCTGTTCAAGGGCGGTGCATTTCCCCGTCTGCTCACCGCCGGCACTTCCAGTTATGTTTGCTTCTACCGCGGCGGGGCTCTGCACGCCATGCCGTTCGACATCACGGCGCTAAAGGCAACGGGGCCGCCGTTTCGAGTCCTCGATGCCGTCCGCTGGACCCCGGCAAACCGGTCCGTGAGTGTCGACATGGCAAGGGACGGGACCCTTGTCTATGCCAAGGCGGTTCCGGCTGTCCCTTTACAGGCAATATGGGTAAACCGTCGCGGAGAAGAAGAGAAGACCATGGTCGCGGCCGGAATGTACACGCCCTTTTACAGCATTTCTCCCGATGGCACCCGGGCGGCGTTTGTACGGCAGAGTGGCGACGCATCCGAGGTCTGGGTGTATGAACTGGCCAACGGGCGAGGCACTCGCATCAGCTACACGAAAGGCCGGAATCTGGCGCCGATTTGGAGTCCGGACTCACGCCACATCGTCTATCGCGGTGACGCCGGCGTTTACTGGGTTCGCAGTGATGGAGTCGGGGCCGAGAATCCGCACCGGATTTCCGATGTTCCTTATGTCAGCGGCACCATCAGCCAGGATGGAAAGCAGCTTGTGATGGGAGTGCTGCGCACGGGCGTTGTCCGGTGCATCCTCAGTGGTGACCCGGATAAGCCAGTGGCCTCGAAACCGGAAGTGCTGGTCTCCGCGAACGCCGGCGTGTTTGGCGCGGAGGTGTCTCGCGATGGGAAGTGGTTGGCGTATGGCTCGGACGAAGCGTCTGATGGGGCACTTCAGGTACACGTCATCTCGCTTCAAGGAAAGGCGGGGAAATGGCAGGTGTCCACTTCCAACGGGGCGGTGCCGCGATGGTCTCCGAAAGCGAATGAATTGTTCTTCGAAAATAACGAAGGGCGCATGATGGTGCTGTCTTACTCGGTGGAAAAGGATGCGTTTGTGCCTGGCAAGCCGGAGCCTTGGAACTCTTACCGGTTCGAAAACTATATGCGCTGGGGCCCGCCAACCGACGGGACGCGGTTTCTGGTGATGAAACCCGTAACGGAAACAAGGCCCGACAATCGGGCATTCATCTTGCGGAACTTTGGGGATGAGGTGAGGCGGATCGCGGTGCAAGGGCAGTAGAGTCAAAACTGAAAATAGACAAACGGTACCGTCAAATCCGTGACGCCGAACAGCTCCAGAATCAGCAGCAGCAACAACGCGTAGGGCATCAACCACCGTGCCCGCACGGGCCGTAACGGCAGCCACAGCCCAAACCCCGCCAGTGCCGCCAACCATAGCGGCACCACCCATTCCCCACCCGGCGCACCCATCATCTGCCCCAACACAAACCACGCATCGCCGAATGTCCGGGCACGGAAAAACACCCACCCGAAGCACACCAGCACGAACGTAAGAGGCACTCGCCACCTGCGCCCTTCCGTAATCCCCAGCCCCCGTTCCACACTTAACAGCGCCCCGTGATACCCGCCCCAGATCACAAAGTTCCAACTCGCCCCATGCCACAACCCGCCCAGCACCATCGTCAGCATCAGATTCCGGTACGTGTTCCACACGCCGCCCCTGTTCCCACCCAGCGTGATGTACAGATAGTCCCGCAGCCACCGCGATAGCGACATGTGCCATCGCCTCCAGAACTCCGTTACCGAGCCTGCAAAGTAAGGCCGCCGGAAATTCTCCGGAAAGTGGAATCCCATCACCCGTGCTGCTCCAATCGCGATGTCCGTGTACCCCGAAAAATCAAAGTAAATCTGCATCGCAAACGAAAACACCGCGCCCCACGCAGCCAGCGCCCCCGCATGTGCAGCCGGATTCGCAAAGTATCCATCCGCCAGCACAGCGAACTGATCCGCCAGTGCCATCTTCTTCGCCAATCCGGACAGCATTTCAAACACCCCGCGCTGCACCTGCTCCGCATCCGGCCGCTTCCAATCGTAGTAATCCGCAAAGAACTCCCGAGCCCTCACAATCGGCCCCGCCACCAGTTGCGGAAAGAACGCAATGAACAACGCATAGTCCACCGGATCTCGAACCACCTCCTGCTCCCCGCGATACACATCCACCACGTACGAGATGCTCTGGAACGTGTGAAAGCTGATCCCCAACGGCAGCACGATATCGAACGCCGGCTCCGGCACTCCCAATAACCAACTCACATTCGCCGCAAAGAAGTTGCAGTATTTGAAGAACCCCAGGAAGCCCAGGTTTGCCGCGATACTCATCCACAAGGCCCACTTCCGCCGCTTCCCTTCGTACCGCACAATCCACATCGCCGCGCAGTAATCCACCGCCGTCAATGTCCACAACAACGGGAGAAACCGTGGATTCCACGCGCCATAGAAGTAATAGCTGGCCGCCAGCAAAACCCACCGCCGGGCTCCCGCTGAGGCCGCATAATACAGCACCAGCACAATGGCGAAAAAGAAGAAGAACTCCCAGGTGTGAAACAGCACCGTTCTACAGCCCCTGCCCCAGCACCAGATCCGCAATCAATTCCGAAAAGCGCGTCATGCCCGCCGAGTTCAGATGCCGCCCGTCCACAAACAACCGTGGCTGCTCCAATTCCTCGAAAAGTCCCTCTGGCGCCAGCACCGCCCCCTCGCGCTTTGCAATCTCGCGCACGGCGCTGGTCTTCGCGCGCCCCCATTCCACCGGCCGTGGCACAGGCCCGCGTGGCAGCCGCATGAAGATCAGCTTCGTCCCCGTCCCCCGATACCGTTCGGCAATCTTCCCGATCCACTCCATGCGGTATTCATACATCCAGCCCTTCGGCTCGAACGGCTCCCACAACAGCGCTTCCACCAATTCAGCCCGCGCCCGCTCATCCAGTCCTGCGGGAAACGTGATTTTGCGGCGTGGGTAGTCCACTTGCAATCCCTCCAGACTGCGAGCCTCCCCCTGATAGCCGTACACCCACTCCGCCCAATTCCGGTAAGTCTCAATCGTTTGCGCACGCCGTGCCGGGCTGCGCAACAGATCCTGCACGTCCCGGTTGTACAGGAATCCCTTCCACAGCAGCGCCCGTACAGTCTGCACATGCGCCTGCAGCGACGACACGGAACTTACGAACGCCGGCGCATCGGTTAGTCGCAGCCGCTCCGCCAGGAAGTGCAGATCTCCGGTGCGATTCCGCAGATCATCCACCGCCTCTTCGTCCTCATAGTGCCCGAACGGCACCACAATCGCCGCGTAAGCATTCGCCCGCGGATCCATGTCGCGCAGCAGGTAATACCAGCACCGTGGAGTCGTCCCCCCCAGAGCCGCATTCCCAAAACGGATCCGCCCCGCCGTACGCTCATCGGCAACGCGCGCCAGGAATCCCGTTCGCGAATCGCCCAGCACCAGCACTCGCTTTCCACCGGCCTTGCTCTGCTCCCGCTCGTGAACAATCAGCCTCTCGTAATGCCCCGTGGAGGAATCAGGATGCATCCACCCCGCATACCAGCCCGTGCGGAACACCAACCCGTCCACCGCGAACAGGCCGCCCACAGCCCACAGCATCCTCAAGAGAAGAAACTTCCCCATTGGTATTTGTAGACCCGCGGGTCCCCATTTCCGCTACAGCGAAATAAGAATTCCGTGAATATTCACAATTGACTAGAATATCGATCCGCGAAAGCTACTCCACGGCGCAATTGTGGCGAGGGCGGTACACCTGATGCTGTGTTCCTCCACTGCTTCCGCCATCCGAAGTCCCGCCACCCGGCAGATAGATCAGCCCGCGCACGAACGCCGCGCCGGTCACACCATGAACCGGAATCGGCATCGGATCATCCAGCCGCTCCCAAGTGTCCGCCACCGGATCGTACACATCGTGATGCGGATAGACCCCGTTCGGCGCCGCGCTATTGCCCTCGCCGCCGAACACGTGGATGCAACCATAGGCGGCTATGCCATTGATCCCGCCCCGTGCCTGAATCATCTTCGCACCCGCGGTCCACTTCCCCGTGGCCGGATCGAAAATCTCCACCACGTCCGTCTGCGGGCTCGTGAACCCCGCCTGGAAACGTCCCCCGATCACATACACCTTCCCGTTCACTGCCACCGCGGCCAGGTGATTCCGCTGTGTCGGAACATCCGGTAAAACGGTCCATGTATCCGCAACAGGGTCGTACACGGCGAAATCCGCTCCACGCGGAGGTCTCCCACCCGCGACATAGATCTTTCCATCCACCACCGCGGCCGCCCCACCGCCTCGCGCCAGCGGCAGCCGAGCCTTCTCCACCCAGGCATCCGTGGAAGGATCGTACATGTAGTTCGTATCCACGAAGCTCGTATTGCCCGCGTCCGATTGCCCGCCGATCACGTACAGCTTTCCATTCACCACCGCCGGCATGGAATGATTCACGCCTCTCGGCAGGGGAGCCTTCAGCCGCCACTCATCCTTCCCCGGATCGTACGCCTGCACCGTCGCCACCGTCTGCCGGCTGGCGGGATACCCGCCCAGCACATAGATCCATCCATCCAACTCCGCTACACCCATTTCGGAATTCGCTGCCAGCAACTCTGCGCGCCGTCCCCATCCGCCAAACAGCGGCAGCCCCGGAGCAACCGGCACGGCATTCGATTCCGCACCATCGGCCACAATCCGCAATTCCACTTCACCCCAGCGCGACGCCAGAGGCATGGGGCCCAACGTCACTTCATCCACTCCGGGGGCTTCCCAACGGGTATGCGATTCCACCGTCACCTCGGTATCTCCCAGCCGCGCCGTCACGACGCGCGCTCCGCGAAATCCCGTGCCGAGGAACTTCCACCGCATCCCTTCGAGCGGCCGCGGCCGCATCGCACCCTTCGAATCGGCCACAAACCAATCCCCTACCGCAAACAGTTCCGGGGCCACTTGGGCAATGCGCACCTTCGCCGATGCCACACCGCGCACCGCAACACTTCCCTCCCCCAAAGCCATCCCGGCTGGCATCACAAACCGCACGGCTCCATCGGCAACGCCAGTCAAGGCAGCCGTCCACTCTACACCTGCGGAATCCACCACATCCACCGCGTACACCCCATCGGCGCGAATCGCATCCGCATACGCGCTTACCAGCATCTCAGGGGCAAGCACGGAAGGCACTCGCAACTCCGCCGCCTGCAAGCCCGCCAGAGCCAGCAACAGCGATAGCATCATCCCAACCGCCGCTTCATCGCATCCACCGGCTCCACCATCGTGATCTTGCACCCATCGGCCAGCTTCGCAATCTGCGGCAAATCTCCATGCAACAGGACATCCTTGATGATCGACGAGGCTCCGTGCGCATAGCGATCCGACTCCGCCAGCAGTTTGTAACTCGCCAGCATCCGCTCCGCGCGCAACGCCCGGATACGCGGCTCAAACACCGCAGCCATCAACGTCCAAAGCGCCCCGGCCCCGCGGCCCACGGCTTCCAGGCTCTTCACATCCGGCCGTGACGACGCATACTCCACGGCGCGCATCACATCGAACACCCGCATCCCCAGCAGCGATTTGTCCACATACCAACCCAGATAGGTCAGCGCGGTGTCGACATCAAACAAATGCCCGTACTCCGATCCGCGATCCGAAGACGGCGGATGCGCGGGCCGTGTCTCTCCAATGCCGCGTACGTCAATCGACACCACTACCTGCCCATCGCGAGCCATCTTCTCCAACCGTCCGAACTCCAGGCCTTCGGCCTGCTTCCCGCGCTCATCCACCCACAACACCGCGGCCTTCGAAGCGTCCACGCGCGCAGGCACAAACACCCACACCGGAATGTAGATTCCCGGCTCAGACAGGAACTCCAGCTTCTCGATGCGGTATCCCTTGCGCTCCGTCGTCATCAACGGCCGCACAGCCAGATCACCCGAATGCGAAGGCAGCCGCAGCAACTCCTTCAACTTCTCGCGAGTCAGCCCCGCCGGAGGCAGTGCCGCCGCCTTCTGCTTCACCAGCGAATAGATCGTCTTCCCTTTGCCCGAATAGCGCACGCTTCCTTTCGGTGTGCAATAGAGTGTCTGCTCGCTTTCCACTTCAAATTCGGGCTCCGCGTCCGGGCCAGGCCTGCCATAGAACCATTTCGAAAACCATCGCGTCGTGGCGATACGCAGCTTCGGAGTCCAGGCATGCGGATCCGTCGCCTCATCGGCCGCAAAGCGATCCACGGCGCCCAGCAACGCATACCGCGACCGGATCCGTTCCACCGCCTCATTGAACCGCGGGTAGTAATCCTCAATCAGCACCAGCAGCGGCCGCGGAGCAATGGCCGCCTGCATGTCCACGTGGTCCACACCCAGCTTCGCTCCCGGGAACAAGTTCTGCTCCACATCCGACGGTCCGATCCGTGCGTTTTGCCCGTACTGCACGGGCCACCGGTTCGCCGTCCCGCCCTGGTTGATCACCGCTACCTTCACCCGCTCATCCATCGCCGCGATGAACCGTGTCAACGTCCCGCCGCCCGAATGGCCGGCGCATCCAATGCGATCCCGGTCCACTTCCGGCCGCGTCAGCAGATAATCCACGGCCCGCATCCCATCCCACACGCGGTAGTGCGTCAGATCCTCGCCCAGCAGAAACAGCAGGTGCCCCACCATGGAGTGCTCCGTCGTGGCGCCACCCACCTCGGTTTCACCAGTGTCCGGATTCCAATACTGCCGCCGCTCGCCCTGCCCGATCGGATCATAGGCCAAAACCACAAACCCGCCCAGCACGAGGTTGATGTAGGCGGATTGATACTCCGGATTCATGCGCGAATCCGCATAGTGCCCGCAGGGCGAAATGATTCCCGGAAACGGTCCATTCCCTCGCGTCGGGATATACAGATTCCCCGTGACCCAGAAATCCGGCCGCGATTGGAACATCACGTTCTCCACGCGATAGCCCTTGCGCTCGAAGCTCTTCACGGTCACCGCGCCAAGCGGATTCCGTTCCGGCAGCCCATGGATCATGGTCCGCATCTTCGCCCGCACATCGCGATTGCGCGCTTCCATCTGCGCCGCGGTGGTGATCTTGGCTCGCTCCGCATCCCAATGCGCCGTCCACCGGTTCACCTCTCCGGTGAGATGGCGCACCAGCATGTCTTGATACTCAATGCCATAGCTGGCGGCCCCCCGAGCCGCCAGCGGAGCCAACATCGTCAAGGGAAATTCCCGTCGTCTCATAACAGACTCACCATTCCAGCCGGGCTCCGATCAACCCGTTACGCGGCCCTGCCAGATCGCGCCCCGACGTCGCCCGGATCGTTGCCACATTGTTCGGCGCCGAGATGTTCAGCGCCGGGATATCGAAGTTCGCCTTGTTGAACAGGTTGGTGAAGCTCACCGATACACGGAAGTACATCTTCTCACGCACGGGGAACGATTTGAACAACGCTGCGCTGGAAACCTGCCGCCCCGGCCCAATGAGGATATTCCGGCCCGAATTTCCAAAACGTCCCGAGTTCGCCGCGGGCACCGCAAACGCGGTCACATCGAACCAGCGGTCAATGGTGCGCTGCCCCGATGGCAGGTTCCCATTCCCGACGCGGTCGGGAATCCCGCCCACGGTTTGCGTATTTGACGGATCGACGCTGGCAAAGGAAGGCGTCAGATACTCGCCCGTCTGCGCAATGTAAGATCCGCTCAACTGCCATCCGCCGAGCACGACCGCCATCGGCCCGCCATCGAGGAACTTCTTCCCCTTCCCTACCGGCAGTTCCCAGATCACCGTGGAGACAAACCGCTGCCGCGGCGTGTACTGCGCGTCGGCCCGTTCCCGTCCGCGATTGAAGGCGTTCTCAATCACCGTCCCGGCTTCGACGCCGCTGATCTCGTCCACGTCCGTCAGGTTCTTCGACCACGTATAAGCACCCATGAACGACAACCCTTTGGTCCACTTCCGCTCCACCTGTGTGGTCAAGGCGTGATAGATCTGATTGCCGCCATTCTCCCGCATCGTGATGTTGCGATAGAGCGGGAATGGCCGCCTGCTTTGCGCAAACGGCACCGTGCTTGGAGCAGGCATATTCACATTGCGTCCGTACACCAGCTTCGTCGCTTTCGTCCCGACATACGAAACCCTCAACCCGATCGCCGCACCCAAGTCTCGCTCCACCGTCAAATTAATCTGCTGCACATACGCATTCCGCAGATTGCGGTCGAGTCCCGTCACATCGACGTTCCCCGTGGTCCCGGCTCCCAGGAACGGCCGTTGCAGCGTCAATGCCGGCACGTTGTTCGTGATCGTGTTCACGAAGCTCTCCGTCAAGGAAAACGGCCCGCCGTACAACGCCGAAAAGATGTCCGCCGTGAAGTCATCATTGAAGAACCCGTAGCCGCCGCGCAGTACGGTCTTCGCTCCGCCGAACGGCCGCCACGCCAATCCGAGCCTAGGCTGCCAGTTGTTGAAGTCGCTGTCGCGCAGAGAGCGCTCCGGGAACCCCGCCGCCGAAGCCGTCACAATCGGAATCGCCTTGGGAAACAGCGGATTCACATACGTGTCGATGATGGACTGATTCGGCACCACCAGCCGCCCACCCAGCGGGTCGACGTTGAAGATAATGTCCCGGCGGTCTACAGCAGGCTTGTTGTAATCCCACCGCAGGCCATAGTTCAGTGTCAGGTTCGACGACACCTTGTAGTCATCCTGAATGAACCCGCTTAAATGGAAGAATCGCGCATAGCGCGATGGCCGCACATAGTTCCGCGAGGTGGTCTGCGGCAAGGCGAGCAGGAAATCGGCCCAGGCATTGCCCGACGCGAAGCCGGTGAATCCATAGGTTCCGAACTGCGCTGGAACAGGAGCATTATACTGCTGCGGGCGGTATTCCAGGCCGCCCTTGATGCTGTGTTTGCCGCGCACATACGTCAACTGGTCCACCACCTGGTAGGTGTTTTCCGCGGGAGCCTGCTTCGCCAATGGAGCCACCGTCTGGAAGCCTGTGATATTCAACGCCGGCACGTTCTCCACGCCTGGCGCAGGCTGCAAGCCCTGAATGCCCAGCAAATCCACCAATTCCTGTCCCATCAGCTGCCCGCGCGCCGGATTGAAGTTCCGGGCAAAGCCCAGCTTCAGTTCATTGATCAATCGCGAGGTCAGCGTCCAGGTATCGGACACCGCCACCTGCCGCGCCATCCGCGTCTGCACGCGATAGCCGGTCTGCTCGGCGGGCAGCCCGCCATCGAGCACCCGCGGCTCCGATCGCTTGTAGCTCACCCGCGCATACAGCGTGTTGTTCGACTTCAATGCATAATCCACGCGCACATCGAACTGATCGTGCCGGATTTGCTGCGGTACCGTCTCGCGGTAGTTGCTCACCGTCGATGCCGGCGCGCCAAAGTTGGGCAGCGGATAGAAGCGGTTCTGCCACGCCAGCGTGCCGCGATTGATGAGACTGGCTGGAATCAGGTTGCCCGCAAACGGTGTTCCCGACAACGGATTGCGCAGTGTCAATCCCGGTACGGCGGAGAAATCCCCGCCGCGCATGGCCACGGTGGGCACGTTCGGAGTGATGATCGCCGGCGTCCGTTGCCGCTCCCCTTCGTAGGTGCCGAAGTAGAACAGCTTGTTGTGAATCACCGGCCCGCCCATCGACACGCCGTAGTTGTTGCGGATGTTCTGCCCTTTCGTCGTCGCGAAGAAGGGCCGCGCGTTCAACGCCGAGTTCTCGTGAAACCAGAACAGCGCGCCGTGGATATCGTTCGTCCCGCTCTTCGTGATGGCCGTGATGTTCGCCACTTCGCCGAACTCCGCCTTGTTGTTGACGATCTCGAACCGTACTTCGTTGATGGACTCAAAGCTCGGTTCCGCCGGCCCGATGGAGTTGCCGAATGCCGGTGAATTCGAGGAAATGCCATCGACGTTGAAGTAGTTCTGCGACCCGCGTGCGCCACCCAGACTGAAGCGCGATCCGCCGCCCTGGCCGCCGGTCGGGGTGAGGAACACATAGCGGTAGAGGCCCGAATCGCCAGTGCCGCTTACGGTGGAACGAATGTTCAGCGGCAGATCGTTCAGGTCCTTCGAAGTACGCACCGCCGCGATCGAAGCCGAATCGGTCTCGATCACCGGAGCCGCGCCCTGAATAGTCACCTCGGTGCCCACTTCGCCCACTTCCAATCGCACATCCACGCGCACCGTGCGCAAAGCTTCCAGGCCAATGCCGCGCATAACGAACGTCTTGAATCCGGCGGCCTTTGCCTGCGCGCGGTAATTCCCCGAATTCAAATTCGGAGCAGCGTAATTTCCATCGCTTCCCGTCGTCACGACACGAGTCAGATTCGTGCCTTCATTGACAACGCTGACCTCGGTATTCGGCACGACAGCGCCGGTGGAATCGGTGACCGTTCCCGTAATTGTTCCGAAAGTCGCCTGGCCCAGAACGAGCGCAGGTAGAGAGACAAGTATCCCAAGCAATCGCATTCAGTAACCCCTCAGGTTGGAAAGTCACTACTTGGTGCTAGTGCGTCGGACGCGGACTTGTCGCCTATTGTATAGTAGTTTGCCTTTGGGGATGACGCGTGCCGCTACTGCTGCTGGGGCGGCGTAGCCGACTCCGCGGCCGGTTCGTTCTTTTCCGCGATCTCCGCGGGCACAGCAGGCACGACCACAGGCTTCCGCTCCGGAACCACCATCGGCGGGGGCACTTCTCCGCCATTCATCACCTTCACCACATCGGGCACGATCAGCTTGAACACCTGGACCGGCAGAGCGCTGGAGAATTTGTAGGTCCCCGCTTCTTCGCCCGGCACATAGGCGACAACCGTTCCGAAATAGCGATCGCCCACCGTGAAGACAAACGTCGCGGTCCGATTGCGAGCCTTTCCTACGGTGGCAAAGGTCTTGATCCGGTTGTCTCCCGTGCCGGTCTTTCCGGCCACCGGCATCACTTCCCCATCGGCATCCTTCACCGATTGAAAGGCCCGCCGCGCCGTTCCGAACTCGACCACGCCGAGCATCTCTTTGTGCAACTGCCCAGCCACTTCCGGTGCGAATACACGCACCGGCTCCACGTCCTTCTGCACTACCCGGCTTTCAAAAGGAGTTCCTTCGGCGAACCGCAGCCGGTCCACGCGGCGGTTCGGCAGCCGTACGCCATCGTTCAAGATGACGCCAGCGAGGTCCGCCAGCGCCGCCGGAGTATCTCCGGAACTCCCGATGGCCGTGGCCAGCGAGGGAACCAGGCGCTGGAACGGAAAACCCTGCCGCTTCCACGATGCATGAATCAACTGGAAGGCGTCGGCTTCCAGCACGGAGCGGATGCGCAGATCCTTCCCCAGCTTGGAGCGGCTCTTGAACAGCCAGCGATACACTTCCTGGCGCACCTGGCGGCTGGAATCGCGCACGACGTCCCACTTCGCATCCGGACTCTGCACCAGGTAGGCCACCAGCCACAGTTCCAGCGGATGCACGCCCGCCACGTAGCCACGATCGTTCCAGTCCATCTTTCCCGGCGCGAACATGTCATACAGGCTCTGCAAGCGCTTTTCGGTCACGGGCTCCTTCACATGCGCCATCATCGCCAGTTGGAAATCGCCCATCGTCGATGCCGAGCGCACGGAACGGTACAGCACGGCAAACCGGTGCGGCGAAAGCGTGCGCTCGCTGAACAGCGTGTCGATCATCTCATCGGGCGTCAGCCCCGAATAGCGGTCATAGAAGTTGCGAAGGAAGGCGCTTCCTTCGCGGTCGGCAAAACGGGCCAGGTACTTCTCCCGCAACGGGTGGTTATCGTCCGACAGGAGCCCTGGCGAATACCCGGGGGTCTTGCGGACATTGTGCTCCACCAGGTCGCGCATGATGCGGATGAACACCAGGTTCACGGAGCGGTGGAACGCTTCGCGCACCGTGAGGATGGACCCGTTATCCTTGCCATCGAAGTTGGCAAAGGAATGGAGCCCGCCGCCCGTGTAGAATGCCTCGGCCGGACTCGCCGAATAGGTTCGCATCATGGCTGCGTCCAGCATTGCCGGCAAGCTCGAATCGCCGCCGTTCAGCAAATACTCGGCGGCCCAGCGCGTGAGCCGGTCCGGGTCTTCGTAGGGCACGTTCTTGAGATTCTTCCCGTTGACCAATTGCTCGCGGATCTCGGCCACCGTTTCGAGATAGGTGGCCAGGGTACGGAGCTTCGCCGTGGAACCTAACTCGAGCTTGCTGCCCTCGTTCAGATTCAATGCCTGATTGGCGTTGTCGGTCTGAACAACCAGCCGGTTGTGCTTCGGCCCGCGCTCGAACATGGTGAGCGTGTATACGACCTGCTCGCCTTGTCCCTCGCCGAGCATGCGATGGCCAACGAGGCCGGCGGCAGCCAGGAAGTCGCGATCATTGAGCCGCGCCATCGTTTGAGCCGCCACACGTCCGGCCCCTTGCTGCAGAGTGGTCTCCACGGTCAGGTCCATGCGGTCCAGTTCGTACAGACTGCCGACGCCCAGGACGTTCAACAGGCTGTAGCGCACGGCATCGACGTTCTTCCGTTCCAGGTCGAACGGCCGCGTCTCCAATTCCGTTGCCGGTTTCAACCGGACTTCCGCCACCAGGGCTTTGTCCCGCAGCCGGTTGCTGATGAACCCATCGGCGGCGAGCAGCCGGAGGTAGGCATCGGTGCGCTCCCGCAGGTGTTCTGGATGGCTGCGCAGGAAGTAGCTGGGGCGGTTGATGGCGAGCAACAGGCTGAGCACCTGCCGGTAGGCGGCGGCCCGCCGCATCTCGGTATCGGCATCCAACCCGTTATCGCCCAATAGCAGCAGTTTGCTCACTTCCTCGGGGTCGGCGTCATACCAGCGTTTCAAGCCGTCGGCGAGGCCGATCACTTCACCCGCCGACGATGTCGCGGCGAGCGGGATCGAATTCAGATAGTCGCGCACGATGCGCCGCCGCGGCTCCAGCGTCTGCATCCCGTCCATGTAGGCCCGCAAGGATGCCGAACTGATCTGGCGGATCTTTTCCATCGCCCCGTCGGTGCGTCCTTCGGGGGAGTGCCGCACCTTCTCCAACTGTGTGGCCAGCGTGCTGCCGCCGCTGATCTGGTGGGAGGAATTCACCTTCTTCACGCCGAAATCGAGGACGGCCTTCGCCAGCCGGTCCCATTCCACGGCCGGATTGCGGCTGGCGGCCCAGCCGTCGAGAATCTCGCGGTTCTCGATGTACAACAGGGAGCGGACGGCAAGCGGGGGAATATCTTGAAACTCAGGATAAGAGCGTTCGGGAAATATCGATTCGTGCAAGGCCTTCCCATCGCGATCGAGCACACGCAAGCCGGCTTGCGTCTTCTCTTTATAGATGGGAAACATGCCGTAGGCGGCAAACTGGTTGAGCCGTTCCGACCAGCGCGCCTGGGCTTCCACCTGGAATCCGTTGCGCCGCATGCGCGTCAGCACGTCGTTGAGGCGCAGGTAGCCGAGCCGCTCATCGTAGGGTCCGTTACCGGTACGAAACACCTGGCCCGAATCTCCCGGCTGCACTTTGTAATCGGCCCCACGCAGCAGGTAGGTGATGGCTCGGGCCTGCAGCCACGAGGTCCGCATCTCCGTCACCACCACGGCAGCCGCCAACGCCCCGAAGGAGCTTAACAGAACGATCTTTTTCCAGTTTCGACGCTTCGACGGGACACGCGCTTCCCCTACCGTCGCCTCAGCGGAGAAATCGTAGGGATCCTCCACCGTCGCAGCCCTGGCCAGCACGACGGGAATCGCGTTTCTCAACTTCCCGAGCATCGTTCTATTTCCCGGAAGCTTCTCAGTCTTCCTGGGACCTCCGTGATATTCACAGATTCCAACCCCTTGAGAGAGAGCACACACACTCTCACTTAAGATAGATGAATGCGGACGCGGAATCGTTTCAAGGGGAGAACCAGTTTCGGAGCGGGCATCCGTTCGCTTACAGCTTACGAATCTTCACTTCTTTAAACTCTGCCCATGTCCCATTGGCATGTGCTTGCAGTTCGATGAGCCCGTCCTCAACAATTTCCAATTGGTCGTACTCTAGCACATTCTCGCCGTTGATGCGGACGACGACGCTGCTGCCGGACACCACCAATTGCAGCAGCCACCATCTTTCATCGGCAATTCGCGGATAAACTGCACGTTTGAAGTGGTACAAAGAGCCCGTTGGGAAGTGAGCGCCTTCGACGTTGTGCAGTTGGATCTCGTAGTGCTTCGTAGCCCGGGTGCCTCCGCCTGTACTGCGGAATACGACTCCACCGTTATGCCAGCGGCTGGTGCGGATGTAGGTCTGCAACTCGAAGTCTTTGTACTTCTGCTTGGTTGCGATGTGCCCCAGCCCTTCCAGGCGCAGTACTTTGCCGACCGGCTGGAACACGGGCTTGCCTTCCGAAACGACCCATCCATCGAGGCTGGCCGGCGAATCATACAGTGAGGTCCACTGCTGTTTCGAAGGCAGCTCCTTGATGCGCAGATTGCGGAAGCGTATGGGATAGGACAAAGACTCGAAACCGAGGTATCCCTGGCGCAGGCGGTGCTTCAGTTCGGGCACGGATTCCACGTTCAGGTTCTGGACCTGTACGCCGTTCATCCAGACCTGTAGCGTAGGCCAATCGAAGACGATGCGGAAGGTGTTCCACTCGCCTTTGTTGTTGACCTTGACGGCGGTGGGGGCGATGAGCGGAAAGATCGCTCCACACGAATAGGGGGTCGGCTTGTCTTCCTGTTGATGGAACAGCTTCACTTCGAAGCCGGTCCATCCGGGTCTGCCGTGTTCGGCGGCATGCAGGTAGATGCCCGAATCCATCCATCCTTTTAGGAAGAACTCGCCGCGGAAGTCGAAGTTCTCATAGCGTTTGGCCGAGCGCAGCCAGGTGGGGAAATTGGCCCCGCCATGTACGGTGATGGCGCCATCGGCGACGAAGAAGGCGGTCTCCGGCCCTTCCTGGATGGTCCAACCCTTGAGCGATTGGCCGTCAAAGAGAGACGTGAACCCGGCCTCGTCCTGCATGGCCAAGCCAGCGGCGGGCAGGGCCGCGAGGAATGTGCGCCGGGTGGTCATCTTGCTGCCGCAAAGCGCTGTTCCACGCGGCCGGCCAGCGTTTCCAATTGTTCGCGGGTGGGAGTGACGATCGTCTTTTCGGCATCTTCCCACGTCTCCACGATGTAGCTGAGATGCTGCCCGGCGAGCCGGATGCACCAGGCATCGCTCAACTGGCGGCTCAGCTTCTTGCTCACCGCGAGCAGGTCAGGATGCATCAACGCGATGACCTTTTCCATGGTTGTGCCGTCGTTTGCGGTCAACTCCCACTTCACGTCAACGGAATCCGAATGCCGGATGGTAATCGCGTTCTGCAGCCAGCGCAGTTCCGCCGTCCACTTCCGCCCGAAGGGATCGGTGATCTCAAGTTTGCGGGGATTGTCCATTGCTTTAACTGCCCATTGTACCGCGATCGGGAGAAACCGCCGCTGTGCGGGAGCCGTCCATAACGGAAGATAATAAGGTAGAGAGGTTCCTGAAATCGCATGCCATTCCGCCGGGTGATTGTACCGCTCACATTCGCGGCCCTTGTGGCGGCGCAGCCATCGGAAACGAAGGCTCCCGCGGCGCTGGAAGCGGCGAAAGCCGACAAAGCCGGCGATTTTCGCGTGGATCAAGGCACGCATTTGCCACTCAATCTGGTGAACCAGGTGAGCACGAAGAGCGCCAAAGTCGGGGCAAGAGTGTATCTGGAGACGGCGTTCCCGATCGTTGTAGCGGGGCGGATGGTGATTCCGCCGGGCAGCTACGTGATGGGGACCGTGACCGATATCAAACGTCCGGGAAGGCTGAAAGGGCGCGGGGAGATTTATCTGCGCTTTGATTCGCTGACGCTGCCGAATGGCGTGACGCGCGACTTTCGGGCCCGTGTGAGCGGGGTGGAAGGCATCAACGGCGAGCAGTTGAACGATGAAGAGGGCAAGGTGGTAGGTGAAGGGAACAAGTCGGGCGATGCCCGGACAGTGGGGGAAACGGCGGTCACCGGGACGTGGATTGGAACCATTGCCGGAGCATCGGCGGGGCATACGGGGATGGGGGCAGGCATCGGCGCCGCTGCCGGTGCGGCAGCTGGAATGATGGGCGTACTGTTGTCGCGCGGCCCCGACCTTGTCTTGCCGAAGGGATCGACGATCGAGATGGTGTTGGACCGGCCGCTGTTCTTCAATGATGAGGAGATCGACTTTTCGAACTCCTACCGGCGTGGCGGATCGAGCATCCAGATGGCGCCGGCGTCGGCGCGGGAAAAGCGGAGTCCGGTTCCGGGGATGGGGCGACGCCCCCTCCAGTAAACACCTTATTACTCTCCCCCCTTCGTACTAGAGGATTTTGGTTCGCGCGCTCTATTCTCGACCTAGGCTTGCCCCGATATTATCTATAGGCGAGGTCTATGGATCCCGGTACGCTAGAACTGCAGATCTTTGTGAGCCTGATCGTCGTGCTGGCCACGGCGTTTGTGGCGCTGGTCTGCGACTATCTGAAGGGATCGAATGAGTCGCTGCGGGAGCGGAACATCGAGTTGCGGATCCGGCAGGAAGAGCGGGAATTGCAGCGCACGATAGCGGAATGGAACTCGGCGGTGCAACGGTTTCCGATCCGGACGCCGGTGATCCGCACGCCGATCAAGCCGGCAGAACCGCAGCCAGCGCCTGTGCCTGCCGTGGAGGAGTCGGTTCCTCCTTCGAGCGTTGCCCCGGAGCCGTTTGCGTGGACTCAACCGGAGGCGGTGAAGCCGGAACCTGAGCCTGCGTCTGCTCCTGCACCCAAGCAGGAGGAGCGTGTGGCGATCGCCAACCCGCTGCCTTCGGGGATGCATGATCATTCCGTTCTGGCGAAGCGCATGGCTACTCCTGAGGCCTTTTCGGGAGTCGTGGTGTCGATCGGAATCAACGATTACGCGACCCAGGTGGAGCAAGCTGGTCCGGAGGCGATGGCGGCATTGATGGTCTCCGTGGAGAGCATGATTACCGGCTTGCTGCGGGCGGGTGTGGATTTCGGATGCCGGTCAGGGGATGACGAGTTTCTGCTCATCTATCCCAATGAGAAGGGGGCGGAAGCGCAGCGGCGCCTGGCGGCGATCTCCGAACGGTTGTGGAACTTCCAATTGCGGGCTTCGAGCAACACGGCGGTGTTGTTCTGCTGGGGCGCGGTGGAAGTGCAAGGGGAGTCGCTGGCGGATTCGGTGGCATCGGCTAGCGAGCGGATGCACCAGACCAAGCGCAACCGGAAGATGATCGCATTGCAGGCGAAGCCCCGGAAGATGGCGGTTTAGTTCGGCGGTTCGGAAGACCGCTTACTCACGTGCGCGGCTCGGTAGCAACGTGGCGGTTTAGTAGAGCTCCCAGGGAGCGCGCTGAAAGCCGGGGGCCATATCGCGGCCGAAGCGCAACGGAGCGACACCTGTTTCATAAGCGCCGATATCGGGCGCGGACCCCGTGAACTCATCATTGAACCCAGGGATACGGACCCCTTTGTCGATGGCCGGATTCGGGCCATAGATCATGGGATCGGTGATGGATGTCTTCTGGCCGTTGGCGCTGAACTCGACGCGGCCCCACTGGATGCGCTTCATCGCCGGTGCGAGGAACCATTCGAGGCGCTGGGTGGGGAGAAACATGGATTGAACGAAGCCCCCGCCGAGGTAGCCGCCGGTGAGGTCGTGCTTGAAGTCGTTGGAGGGAGCGCCACGGTCCTGCGGATAGGTGCGGCCACGGGAATAGAAGATGTTGTTGCGGGTGACGGCGTTGTGGAGTTCGTGGCTGCTGAACACGTCGAGGCCGCCTTTAGGCTGGAGTGCGGTGTTGTGGTAGATGAAGCGGTAGCCAAGGCCGGTGGAGACACGCTCGCCGTTGATGGTGACGGTGTTCATGCCGGTCTTGATCATCATGCCGCCGGAGGGGTCCATGTGGGAGAGCCGGCTTTCGCCGAAGACGTTGCGAAAGATGTAGAGCGGCCCCATGGCTGTGGCCGCGGTGGCCACGTGGACGAAGGTGTGGTGGATGTAGTTGCTCCAGATGCGGACGTTGCGGTTGGCGCCTTCGCTTTCGATGGCGTCGTCCCAGCAGTGGGAGACGATGTTGCCGTAGATGTCGGAATCGCGGTTGGGGCTGCCTTCGAAGCTGTAGTTGGAGCCGCCGCCGATGCCATCGTTGAAGCCGTGATCGTCGGAAGATTGGATGGTGTTGTAGCGGATGATGTTGCCGCCGCTCGAGTCGATCAAGGTGATGGCTTGCGGGCCGGATGGATGGCCGGATTCCCAATCGTTGGCTCCGCCTCGAGGGTTTTCGATGAGGTTGCGTTGGACCACGAGGCGTCCGGCGCGGCGGCTGGCAAAGACAGCCGAGTCTGAACCGGTGTTGACGCCCCAGACGCGTGCGCCGCCGATGCGGCCCCAACCGCTGATGTGCGAATCCTCGATGACGACGTTCTGGACGCCTTCCTTTATATAGATGGCGTGCATGGCGGCGTTGCGGAGTTCGACTCCGCGGATGATGACATAGTCGGCCTCGATGGCGATGTTGTAGTCGACGGTGTTGAAAACATCGGAGACCCACTTTGTTTTGGGTGCGGGAGTGACCAGATGCCACGCTTCGGCGGTGCCGCCTTCGGTGATGCGGAGCGTACGATCCACCGGGGCGTCGTTGAGGTGGGTGGTCTTGCCGATGGGGAAGGATTCGGAACGGGTGCGGGCCTGGAACTCGGCGGACTCCGTGCCTGCGGACATGCGGATGTCGTAGGCGGTGTCGGGTTTGAGCAGAACGAGCGAGCCGCGGCATTGCTTTTCGCGCGGGTCGTAGACCATCGGGTGGCCGTCGCGGTATTCGGATGCGCCTGTGGTTTTGTATTGGAGGCGGCAGTTGGCGGGCGCGTTGGCGATGTTGAAGTAGAGGCCGAGGGATTCGAAGGTGGGCTCGGCCCAGGCCTTGGGTTGCGCCGAGGCCTGGTGCGCCGCGAGTAAAGCGAGGACGAGGATCATGGTTACTTCACGACGATGCCGATTGTGGCATTGGCGTGCTCCCAGGCGATCTCGAGTTTGGCCTTGTTGCCTCCGGCGTGGGTGAGTTCGATCTTCAGCTCTTCGACGAGCGCGGGACTGCGGCGGAGGGAGAGTGGCGCCGTGCCTGCGTTGTTGGCGGGGTCGAAGTTGGCAGCGCCGCCGCGTTTGATGCCCCACTGGCCGGTCTGCTTGTTGATGATCAGTTCCCACTTGCCTTCGTTGAGAGCGACGAAGAGGGTGTATTCACCGGCGGGGATGGCAACGCCTCCGATGTCGAGATCGGCATCGGTGTGAAGGAATGTGGCTTGATCGGCGCCGAGACGCCAGTTGGAGCCATTGGGGTGAAGTGCGCCGTCGGCCCCGAAGATGGTGCGGGAGCGGACCGAGGGAGCATGATAGGCGATCCACACTTCCTTGCCGTTGATGGTGACTGAGGTCTGACGCGGCGGGCTTTTGGGATTCGGGGTATTGAACTTGTCTTTCGGCGTTTGGGCCAGGCCGGCGGTGAACGCCACAGCCATGGCAAGGGCGAGGAACATGCTGCGCTTCATGCGAACGAGTATAGCCGGTTAGACGTTGAAGGGCTGCGCGAGGGAGTAGATCTCGCGCATGTGAGGGCCCTGGAAGACGGGCGGCTTGTAGTGGAAGAAGTGCAGTTTGCGCGGAGCCAGAGCGGCGGCGGTTCCGGCGATGTCGGTGTGGCGGAGGATGTTGAGGAAGATGGGCCCGCGGATGTGGGTTTCGGGCGGGTTGATGAGAAGGACGTCGGTGATGCGGGAGTCGAGGGCTGCGGCGTAGAGGGCGATGGCGGCATCGATGCCGCGGCCGGCGATGACGATCCTGGCAGGGTCGGCCTGAGGGTGGCGGAGCAACTCGTCCACGGCTGCTAAAACATCCTGCAGGCGGATTGTTTCGGGTGTGGTTCCGACGTGCATGGCATTGCGCAGCAGACCGCGGTATTCGTTGGGCTGCCATTCGAAGGCCTGCACGGTGAGTTGCAATGTGTCCTCAGGGAGCGCGCCGAGGCGGAAGAAGTTGCCGGTAAGAGAAGACTCTTCGCCGATTGGGGTGATGTAGAGGAAGCCAGGGAAGCGGCCTTCGCGCTTCGGGGCACGGAGACGCGTGCGCGGGTTGCCTTTCTGGGTGAGTGCGTGGCGGAAGACCTGGTTTTTCAGGGTGGCGAGCAGATTGGGTTGCGGCCTGGCGATGGGTTTGAAGAGCAGGTGGACGCGCGGGTTGATGGCATCGGCGGGAGGTTTGCCGGAGAAGACCGTGAGTTCGGTGGGCTTGGCGTTTTGATAGGCCATCTCGGGATCGCGCTGGATTCCGAGGAGGTGCTTGTCGAACCAGCGGAGCACCTGTTCGCGAAGGAAGTCGGAGTCCTGGTGGCCGGTGTCGACGACGATGTTGGTGAAGCGCTCGGGGTGGTTGTAGCCCTTGTAGAGTTGGGTGAGCATCTGTTCGAACTTGGTGTAGCCGGGGATGGGGAAGAGATCGTCCTTCTTGCCGTGGGCCATGAGCAGCGGGCGCGGGGCGATCAGTGCACCTTGATGCGTCATGTCGTGGCGATGGAAGTTGATGGGGAACATGCAGTCGCAGTGGCGCTTCTGCGTGTCTTCGCGGAGGTTGGCGAGATAGGTGCTGATGCCCATGACGGGGGCGGCCACCTTGATGCGGTCATCGAGGGCGGCGGTGAACCACGTCATGGCGGCGCCGCCGGAGCGCCCGGTCATGCCGCATTTGGCGATGTCGATTTCAGGGCGCGAGGCGAGGTAGTCGATGGCGCGGATGGCGTTCCAGACATCGATACCGGCGGGGGTGTAGCCACGCGCATACCAATCGTAGAGTTGCAAGGCGTAGACGCCGTGGTGGAGCGAGAAGACCTCGGAGATCTGGATGGGATCGACGATCAGGCAGGCGTAGCCATTGCGGGCAAAGCTGATGCCGTGGCGCTGGTAATACGTCTTGGCGCCTTCGGGGACCATGGCGTGTCCGCAGACGTAAACGATCACGGGCACTTTGCCGCGGCGCTGCTTGGGGAGATAGAGGTTGGCGGTGACGTAGAACTTGGGGATGCTCTCGAAGGTGAGCTTTTCGACGGTATGGTCATCGCGATCGAGCGTGCCTCGGACCTGAACGTTGAGCGGAGTGCGGGCAGGCCAGGGATCGAGGCCGAGCATGGCTTGGAGCTCCTTGCGGCGCTGGGCACGAAGCGGCTCCCACGATTCGGGTGAGGCCAGTTCCTTTTCGGCCTGGGCGAGGATTTGCGCGGCCTGCTGTTCGAGAAGCGGGTGCGATTGAGCGAGGGCCGCGTTGGGCAGAGCCGCGGCGGCCGGAAGGATGTGGAGAAGCGTGCGGCGCTGCATCGTCATGCGTGGACGGGTTCGGCGTAGAGCAGATCGCCGGTGACGCCGTCATAGTATTGGATGACGACGTGGGGCTTGTCGAAGGCGACCCAACGCTGGTTGCCGGATTCGTCGGGGTTTTCGAAGACGTTATTGATGGAGGCGACGGCGTAGACGGGCTTGCGGCGGAGGCGCGCCGGGACGTCGTTGCGGAAGTAGGTGGACCAGCGGATGTCGCACTGGCGTCCGCGGGAGTTGAAGGTGCCATTGGGCGGGCGATCGCCTTCGCTGCGGGCGGGGTGGTTGGCGGAGTTGTGGGGGCCGGAACAGAACTCCCAGACCTTGTCGGTGACTTTCACGGCGAAGCTGTTGTGGAGATCGCCGGTCATCACGATGACGGGTTTGTTGAGCGATTCCCAGAATTTGATGAGCATTTCGCGCTCTTCGACGAAGGCTGTCCAGGCATCGTCCTTGCCTTCAATGGGGCCGGTGGAGCCGGGGCTGCCGACGTGGGGGATCATGAGGTTGACGGTGGAGGCGAGGAAGAAGAAATCGGCGTCGCTCTCTTTCATGGAGCGCATGAGCCATTCGCGTTGCGCGCGGCCGATCATGGAGAGGCCGTGGCTGATGGGGTCTTTGGTGTCGAAGACGTCGCGCAGGCTGCGGGTGTCGAGGAGGTAGACTTCGACGTTGCCGGTGCGGAACTTGCCATAGGAGTGGCGGCCGACGGAGTAGGAGCTTTCGCTGTTGGCCTTGGCCGCGGGGGTGACTTTGAGGCGGTGTGCGTCGAGCACTTCGACGACGTTGTAGACGCCGGCGTTGGGATCGCCGCCGGAGTCATCGAGCTTGCCGACGTCGACACCCGCGAGTTGGCCGCCCCAGTGGACGTGGAGGTTGGAGAGTTCGGAGAGTTTGATTTTGGTGAAGTCGGTGGTGTTGTCGGTGAGGATATCGCTGCCGGCTTTGAGCGAGGCTTTGCCGAAGTGGGCGTGGGTGGCGGTGGCGAGAGGATTGCTGCCGGCAATATAGTCGAACCAGGCGCGGAGGGAGATGTCGCGGAAGACGGCGCGGCGGCTGTTGTTGCCGGGGGTGGCGGTGCCGTAGACGTCGTTGAGGATTTCGTGGTCGTCGGGGGTGAAGTAGCCGGGGACCTCTTTGTGCCAGGCGGCCATATTGACGCCTCGTTCGAGGAAGAATTTGTAATTTTCCCAAACGCCGGTCATAGAAGGGGCGATTTTGAGGATATTGGGGATAGAGGCGGGCGGGCAACCGGTTTGTTTGCACCAATCGGCGACGGGGAAGTCGCGTTTGTCCTCGTAGAGCCAGTCGCCGTTCATGACGGCGAAGAGGACTTTGTCCTTGAGCTGGCGGCGCATGGTCTGATAGGCAGGCAGGGTGGGGCCCATACCGTTGCCGGGCTTCTGATTGGCGCAGGAGCCGAATTGGAAGCGGAAGTTGAAGAGTCCCTTGGGGTTGAGGGGGCCTCGGTAGGCGGCCGCATCGGGGACCGTGTGGAAGCTGCCAGCGTGATCGGGGGCGCCTTCGTTGGAGGGACCGGCAACGAGGCGGAAATAGTATTTGGTGCCGGGCTTGAGGTTGGAGACTTTGGCCCAGGCGGCGTTGTCGTGATCGAGGCTGGTGCGGACGGGCTCAGAGAGCTGGTCGAGGTTGTTGGGGCCGGTTCCGTAGCGGATGCGGAACTCGCCGGGACGGGCGGTGCGTCCCCAGATGTGAATTTCGCTGGTGGTGACGTGGCCCAGGATGGGCCCGTGAGTGATAGACGAGGCTTGTGCCTGGAGCGCAGTGGGAGCAGCCATGGCCGCGAAGGCGGCGCGGGTCAGCTCGCGGCGGTTGAGTTTACGCATCAGTGGGAGTTTATCAAATCGGGTTCTCGCCAAGGCACTTTCTCGCAAAGCCGCGAAGACGCGAAGTACGCAAAGAAAACCGGATTGGAATGAGGCACGGCTGGCGGCGTGGTTTGGGCTTTGAGGTGACGGACGCTCGTGGATTGGTGTTTGATAGGGGCGCCAAGACCGCCAAAATCGAACTTTCGCATCAGTGGGAGTTGCTCCGCGGAGGACGCTAAGAAGACCGGATAGGAATGAGGCAAGGGTGGCGCCTTAGTTTGGGCTTTGGGGCGATGGACGCTCGTGGATTGATGTTTGATGGGGGCGCCAAGACCGCCAAAATCGAACGCTGCAATTGTGCCTTTGATCAGGATCGATCGGAGAAGATGGAATTTTCGGCCATGAGGCGTTCGAGAGCGTACTTCTGGAAGGCTTCGCGATCGAATTCGGGGGCTTCTACTGGGGCTTCGGCGGGCGGATCGATTGGATCCAGGGGTTCTTGAGGTACGAATTGGGTTTGTTTTGTAATTTTGACGTAATCGGCGAGACCCGGGGAATTGGCCGGCATCTGGGCCTGGAGCATGGCGTTGGTCTGGAGTTCCTTGAGTTGGCGCATGGAACGGTTGACGGCGCGGTCCTGGTCGGCTTTGTGGCGCTGGAGCTTGCGGACGCGGTCTGAGGGTTCTTCATCGAACAGGGAGTCGGTGGTGTTGGTGGCTTCAGAGATGAGACGGTTGACGACACTGCGCTTCCAGACGGCGGCGGCGAGTTCCATGAAGATGGATTCCTGGAGGGCTCCGGAGGGGATGACTTGGTTGCGGAGATCGGCCTCCATTTCTTCGAAGAGGGGGCGCTCGGCTTCCGAGAGCGGGAGGTATTTGGAAGAAAGACCGTGACGGGTGGCGTTCTGGGAGACGGTGGCTTTTCCGGTTTCCGACCGCGGGCCGGTGGAATGCTGGGCGTTGGAACGGTTGGCATCGATTTGAGATTGGGAGGACATGTGCGAGATCCTTTCTGTGCCCATAGTGGCATGGAGGAGAATTCATTTCGCTTCTGTTTTGTCGTAAATGACTGATTATTCAAGTGAATATTTTTTATGAAATGAAGTGAGTGAGCCAGTGAAGGAGGTTGAGGGCGAGGCGGACGTTGTCGTTGCCGCCGCGATTGAAGCCGATGGGGGTGAGGCCGCGGCGCTGGGCGGTGATCATGGAGGCGTTGCCGAGGATGGCGATGCGGCCCTGTCCGATTTCGGCCGCTAGTGCGAGCGGTTGACCGGTGGGAAGTTGGAGGAAGACGCGCCCTGGGCCGGTGAGGGATTGCCAGCCGAAGAGCATGGCTTGCTCGACTTGTTCGACGCGAATGCCGCCGTCGGTGATGGGGTGCGGGAGAATCTGGCCTGCGTCGCGGCGGAGGAGTTGCGGCTCGGTGGTTGGGTGCCCAGGGCCGAAGGTGACCTGGAAAGCAGAAGTGAGGGCGGCTGCGGCTTTTTGCGATGGGCCGGGATCGATGGCGAGGAGCAGGCTGCCTCCGTTATGTAGCCAGGTGTTGAGGGCGGCGATTTCGCTTTGGGAGAAAGCGCTGGTGGTGAGCCAGGCATCGGGGTTGGCGATGATGAGGGCGGCGATGCCGCGGAGGGAGTCGCGGGTGATGAGGCGGAGGTTGGGGCCGACGAAGTAGCCGTCGTCGCGGAGGAGCCGGGCGAGGGGTTGGAGCGGGCCATCGATGGTGAATCGGTTGGCGTGGGCTTCATCGATGAGGACGACGGGGCGCTGGCGTCCCTTAAAGGTCGGTTTGGGGATGCGGGCCTGGAAGTAGGTGTCGGTGTCGTGAGTGGGGACGAGGACGAGCGCGAAGCCGAGAGCAGCCATGGCCAGGCCGAGAGCAAACAGCAGTTCGAGCCTGGTGGGAACGCGCGGCATGGGCTTGGGAGTTGGACACGGCAGGGTGCGGGAAAGTTCCCGGAGCAGGAACAATTCGGGCGTGCGGCGTGTCCAAGAGAAGCATGCTCGAAGTGCGGGGCTTGACGAAGTATTACTCGCGGATACCGGCGATTGACGGGGCGAGCTTCACGATACGGCCGGGGGAGATCCTGGGGTACCTGGGTCCGAACGGATCGGGGAAGAGCACGACGGTGAAGATTCTCACCGGGCTGCTGGAGCCGAGCGAGGGGGAATTGCTGTATCGCGGCGAGGATATTCGCAAGGACTTCGTGGGGTTCAAGCGGATTATGGGATATGTGCCGGAGGAGGCGCATTTGTATCCGCATTTGACGGGGACGGAGTATCTGGAACTGGTGGGGCGGCTGCGCGGGTTGGGGAGGAAGACGATTGAGAAGCGGGCGGAGACGTTGTTGCGGCTGTTTGGATTGGACGATTCGCGGCATTCGTTGATTGGGTCCTATTCGAAAGGGATGCGGCAGAAGGTGTTGATCTCGTCGGCACTGCTGCATGATCCGGATGTGCTGATTTTCGATGAACCGTTTTCGGGGTTGGATGTGACGGCGGCGCAGGTGTTGAAGCAGTTGCTGGCGCGGCTGGCGGCGGAGGGCAAGTTGATTCTGTACAGCTCGCATGTACTGGAGGTGGTGGAGAAGGTGTGTTCGGAGGTGGTGATTCTGCGGAAAGGGAAGGTGGTGGCGAACAACTCGATTTCGAAGCTGCGGGAGTTGATGGCGTCGCCGTCGCTGGAGGATGTGTTTTCGCAATTAGCGGAGCAGGATCATGCGGAAGAGACGGTGAACCGGATCGTGGAGGCGATGCGGGCGTGAGGGAGCGATGGCGGCAATGGCTGGAAGAGACGCATGGCCCGTTTTTTGAACTGGTGCGCCATTTCTTTGGGCGGATGTTTGAATCGGAGTTGATTACCGCGCCGGATCAACTACGGACGTGGATTGTGGGGGTGTTGTCGGCGATTCTTTCGTTCACGTTGTATGTGCCGCTGAGCAACTTTCGCAAGTATGTGGATCTGACGTTTCAGAACCGGGTGGCGGAGTATCACGCGCACGCGATGTCGGACCGGTTGTTGTTCGTGGCGTTTCCGATGCTGGTGGTGTCGTTCGTGGCGGCGATCGAATGGCAATCGTTGTTTCCGACGGAGCGGGATTATCGCAATCTGATGCCGCTGCCGGTGTCGCGCATGCAGATGTTTCTGGCGAAGTTGAGTGCGCTGACGCTGTTCGTACTGCTGTTTGCCGCGGCGGTGAGTTTCTTTCCGACGTTTCTGATTCCGATGGTGCAGGCGAGCACACTGGCATTGGAGCCGCTGCGGATGAAGCATTTTTTCGGGCATTTCTTGGCGGCGAGCGCGGGGGCGCTGTTTGCGTTTCTGGCGCTGGTGGCGTTGCAGGGGCTGTTGATGAATGTACTGGGGAGGCGGCTGTTTCCGCGGGTGTCGCTGGCGGTGCAGAGTGTGCTGTTGCTGAGCCTGCTGACGGCGTTGCCGCATTTGCTTACGGTGGGTGATCTGTACCGGCGGGGCGGGATATCGCGCGAGGTGATGGATTGGACGCCGGTGTTCTGGTTCCACGCGGTGTATGAGACGTGGATCGGGAGGACGGCGGCGCCGATGCCGGAATTGGCGGCGCGGGCGTGGTGGGGGCTGGGCGTGGCGGCGGCGGCAACCTTGGTGTTGTATGCGGTGAGTTACATCCGGCAGGCGATGGTGCAGGCGGAGGCGGAGAACCGGCTGCCGTATCCGTTGGTGGAGGCGGTGCTGCGGCGGGTGTTCCGGTGGTGGCACCGGTCAGAGAAGCAATTCGCGATTGTGAGCTTTGTGTTCAAGACGCTGGCTCGGAGCCGGCAGCATAAACTGCTGCTGACTGCATATCTGGGGATCGGGCTGGCGGTGCTGGTGAATTTGTGGGTGCTCGACTGGCTGCGGGTGAGCGCGGGGAGGAGGATGGACCTGGCGCAGGAGGAACTGGTACACACGGCGTTGTCGGCGCCGCTGGTGATGGCGTTCTTCTTTGTGTCGGGGTTGCGGCTGGTGTTCACGATTCCCATCACGCTGCAGGCGAACTGGGTGTTCCGGTTGCTGGAAGGGGACAGCAGGGTGGAGTGGCTGGATGCGGTGGAATCGGCGTTTTATGTGCTGGCGGTGTTGCCGGTGCTGGTGGTGGCTCCGCTGTTTCAGGTGCCGCTGATGGGGTGGCATCTGTTGCCGGGGCATGTGGTGATCTGCACGCTGCTGATGCTGATTCTGGTGGAACTGATGCTTTGGGAATGGCAGAAGGTGCCGTTCGTGTGCAGCTATCTGCCGGGGCGGAGGAACGTGGCGTTGACGTTTATTCTGTACTGGTTTGGATTTTCGTTATATGCGCTGGCGATGACGCGGTTTGAAGTGTGGGGGATGCGTTCGTTGCCGCGGTGGCTGATACTGGCGGGGCTGCTGCTGGCGGTTTTCGCGAAGGTGCGGGAGTTGCGGCGGGAGATGTGGGGGTTGCTGCCGCTGAAGTATGAGGAAGAGGCGGAGCGGACGGTGGAGACGCTGGGGTTGGTAGGGTGAGGGAGGTGCGGACTTGGTTATGCTGATGGTATGAAGAGGGCCTTTCGCGATGTCCTCGCCGAGTATCTGGCGCGCCATTCGGGGGACGAGATCACCGAGGCCATGAATCGTGTTATCGACGCCACGGGAGATGGGGCCGACCGGTTTACCTCCGCCGCATCACAACGCGCCTTGG
>JAXLQM010000001.1:0-1017108 GCA_046331645.1 Bryobacteraceae bacterium | reverse complement strand
AGATGTTCTGGACGAATTGTTCCTTGCCGACGCGATTGAAATTGTTCTGCCAGGGATTGGCGTTGAGGGCCGGGGTGCGGTAGAACCAGTAGGCGTTGCCGTGAAGTTCGTTGGTGCCGGAGCGAGTGACGAGTGCGACCTGGCCGCCGGAATTGCGGCCGTATTCGGCGGAAGCATTGGCGGTGACGATTTTCATTTCGGCGACTGAGTCGGGGTTGACGCGGATGGGGTTGTTGCCGACGCCACCGCCGGCGGAGGTTTCGTTCATGTCGACGCCATCGAGGGTGAAGTTCCAGGCACGGTCGCGAGCACCGTTCATGTGGCCGCCGGAACCAGTGTTACTGCCGGAGTTCATACCTGGAACATAGGTAAGGATGGAAGTGGGATCGCGGCGGCGGGTGGCGACGATGGGCATTTCCTTCATCGTGCGCTCATTGACGAGCGGGCCGATGTTGCCGCTTTGATTGGTTTGGACGAGTTCAGCGGCGGCCGTGACTTCCACTGCATCGGAGACGGTGCCGAGTTGCATGGGGATGTTGAGGGTGAGGGGCTCGCCGACGGTGAGCTGATTTTCGCGGGCGACGAATTTCTTGAAGCCGGAGGCTTCTACTTCGATGCGGTAGGTACCGATCTGGACAGAATCGAACTGATAGTTACCGGAGGCGGAGGATGTTGATTCGAAGCTGACGTTGGTCAGTTCGTTGGTCAACTTGACCTTGGCGTTGGGAACGGCCGCGCCGGTGGGATCGGTGATGAGCCCTACGATTCGCGAGGTGGTTCCTTGGGCGAAGAGGAGAGCGGTGAGGAATGATAGTCCGAGTACCCTGAGCATATCGTATCAATGTAGCAAATGTTACGGTGAGGGATAGCTTGGTGGGTTAGGCGTGGAGCTCGGCGAGGGGGATGATGAGGTTGAGGGATTCGAGGAGGGCTTGCGATTCCCTGCCCTCGTAGGTGGAGAGAACCCATTTCGAGTCGGGCATGCGGCGGAAGACTTCGATGCGGGGCTGGTCCTGAGCGACGAGGACGTATTCTTCGACGGAGGGGAGTTGACGGTAGAGTTTGAACTTGCCGTTGTAGTCGTAACCTTCGGTGGAGGGGGAGAGGATTTCGAAGATTACTTTGGGGTTGGTGAGGCTGGGGTCGGAGTCGCCGGCGAGGATGGGTTGGCCGCAGATGATGAGGAAGTCGGGGTAGACGTATTTGGAGGCGGAGACGCGGACGCGGGCTACGCTGGCTCCTTTGCATGGGGTGCCTGACAGGCGTGGTCCGATGCAACTGCCCAGGCTTGCCAGGAGCATGGCGTGGGTAAGGCTGGCGTCGAAAATTGGGAAGATTTCCCCGTCGTGGAATTCGAGTGGGGTTTCGGATGCGGCGTCGGCGGCGAGGTAGTCTTCGACGCTTGTTCCTGGAATGGGAGTAGCCATAGCAACAGTCTACGCCAGCTAGTTTGTGCAGCCTTCCCAGGCTGCACCGCGACCGGCCTGGAGCCCCGTCGCCACTAGGCGCGGAGGATTTCGCGGGCGGCGTTGTGGCCGGGGGCTCCCATGACTCCGCCGCCGGGGTGGGCTCCGGAGCCGCATAAATAGAGGCCTTTGATGGGGGTCTTGTAGCGGGCCCAGCCGGCGAGGGGGCGCATGACGAACATCTGGTCGAGGCTCATTTCGCCGTGGAAGATGTTGCCGCCGGTGATGTGGAAGCGCTGCTCGAGGTCGTAGGGAGTGAGGATTTGGGCGTGGTCGATGATGCTGCGGATGTTCGGGGCGTATTCTTCGATCAAGCTGAGAATGCGCTGGAAGAAGGGTTCGCGTTCGTGGTCCCAGGTGGTGCCTTTGAGGGTGTAAGGGGCGTATTGGAGGAAGATGCCCATGATGTGCCTGCCTTGGGGAGCGAGCGAGGAATCGTAGGTGGTGGGGATGGTCATTTCGAGCAGTGGTTTTTGCGAGGGTTTGCCGTATTTGGCATCGTCCCAGGCCCGCTCGACGTATTCGATGCTGGGACAGATGTGCATGGTGGCTCGATGCTGGGGGCCGGGAGTGCCGGGGAGCACGCGGAAGTCGGGGAGGCCGTTGAGGGCGAGGTTGATTTTGCAGGAGGTGCCTTCGCTGCGGTAGCGGCGCATTTGCTGGACGAAGTCGCCGGGGAGATGGCGGTCTTCGAGGAGGCGGAGGAAGGTGATGATGGGATCGAGGTTGGAGGCGATGATGGGGGCGGTGATTTCCTCGCCGTTTTGGAGGACGACGCCGGTGGCGCGGCCGTCGCGGACGAGGATTTGCTGGACGTGGGCATTGCAGCGGATTTCGGCGCCTTTGCTGCGGGCGGAGGCGGCGATGGCTTCGGAGACGGCGCCCATGCCGCCGCGGACGAAGCCCCAGAGTCCGCGTTTGCCGGCGAGGCCGCCCATGCAGTGGTGCATGAGGATGTAAGCGGTGCCGGCGGATTTGGGGCCGCCGTTGGCTCCGATGACGCCGTCGGTGGCGAGAGTGACTTTGAGCTCTTCGGATTCGAACCAGTCGTCGAGCATGTCGGCGGCGGATTGGGTGAAGATTTTCACGAGGCCGACGAGTTCTTTGCGGGAGAGGCCGCGGAGACGGCCGGTGAGTTTGAGCCACTCGGCCATGTCGGAGAAGCCTTGCGGGGGGAATTCGGGGGGGGTGGTGAGGAGGAGGGATTCGACGACGACGGCGAGCTTTTCGAGGTGTTCTTCGTAGGCGGGGAAGCGTTCGGCGTCCTTTTTGGAGAATTTGGAGATTTCTTCGAGGGTTTTAGCGGCGTCCTGCCACATAAACATGTAGCGGCCGTCGGGGAATGGGGAAAAGAAGGCGGGGTCTTTGGCGTCGACTTTGTAGCCGTATTTTTCGAGTTCGAGGTCGCGGATGACCTTTTCCTGGAGGAGGCTGGTGAGGTAGCTGGCGGTGGAAACACGATAGCCGGGCCAGAGCTCTTCGGTGACGGCGCAGCCGCCGACGAGTTCGCGACGCTCGAGGACGAGGACTTTGCGTCCGGCGCGGGCGAGGTAGGCGGCGGTTACGAGGCCGTTGTGGCCGGCTCCGATGATGATGGCGTCGTGGTTATTGGGCATGTCGGTGCAGTGTTTTTAGCCACAGATGGACACAGATCAACACAGATTGATTAGTTTTTTCCTCCTGTGATGGCTTGGACGAAGTGGATTTCGCTGTCCGGGTTTACGGGTTCGATTAGACCTAGGGGGAGGATTTCGTTGTCTACCGCTACCGAGATATTTGGTTTTAGACGGTCGTTTTCGACCAGGCGTTCTTTGATTCCCGGATGTTGTTTTTCGAGATTGTCGATGATTTGACGGACGGTTTTGCCTTCGACTTGGACGCTATCGCGGCCTCCGGCTAGAGGCCGCAATAGCGTTGGTAGGTAGACGGTGGCCACTCTATTTGGCCCAGATGGCTTCCATGATGGTGGAAGGCTTCATGGGCAGGGTGCGGAGACGGACTCCGGCGGCGTGGTAGATGGCGTTGGCGAGGGCGGCGGGAGGCGGAACGATGTTGGCTTCGCCGACGCCGCGGACACCGAAGGGATGGCCGGGATTGGGGACTTCGACGATGATGGTTTCAATCATCGGGAGATCGAGAGCGGTGGGCATACGGTAATCGAGGAGGCTCGAGTTGCGCATGGTTCCTGTGGTGTCCATGTAGTACTCTTCGTTGAGCCCCCAGCCGATGCCCTGGACGCTGCCGCCTTGCATCTGGCCTTCGACGTAAGCGGGGTGAATCGCCTTGCCGACGTCCTGGATGGAGGTGAAGCGGGTGACTTGCGTTTTGCCGGTTTCGGGATCGACTTCGACGTCGGCGATGGCCCCGGCGAAGGAGCCGCCGACACCGCGGGGGTTGACAGCTCCGCGGCCGACGATGGGACCGCCGGTCTCGCCGATTTTCGCGGCGAGTTCGGCGAAGCTCATGGAATGGCCGTTCTTGGAGAAGACACCATTTTCGAAGTTCACTTCGGCGGCTTCGGTTTCCCAGAGTTTGGCGGCGCGTTCTTTCATCTGGCGGACGATGTCGCGGGCAGCTTCGATGGCGGCCCAGCCGGTGGCGAAGGTGGTGCGGCTGCCTCCAGTGACGGCGGTGAAGCCGATGGAATCGGTGTCGACGACGCAGGGGTGCACCTGTTCGGCGGAGATGCCGAGGATCTCGGCGGCTTGCATGGCAATGGAGGTGCGAGTACCGCCGATGTCGGTGGAGCCTTCGACGAGGTTGACGCTGCCATCGGCGTTGACGCTGATAGTGCAACTGGAGGGTAGGCCGACGTTGAACCAGAAGCCGATGCCGATGCCGCGGCCGCGGTTGGGGCCGCCGAGGGGAGCGTTGTAATGCTCGCTGGCTTTGATGGCTTCGAGCACTTCGACGCAGCCGACGCGGCGATATTTGGGGCCGTCGACACGCTGAGTGCCTTCTTTGGCGGCGTTTTTGAGGCGGATGTCGACGGGATCGATGCCTAGTTTTTCGGCGATTTCATCGACAACGGTTTCGGTGGCGAAGGCGGCGTTGGTTGCGCCGGGCGCGCGGTAGGCGGCGGTGCTGGGCTTGTTGACGACCACATCAAAGCCGTCGACGGTGACGTTCTTGATGTTGTAGGCGGCGAAGACGCACATGGCGCCGGGACCGACCATGGCTCCGGGGTAGGCTCCGGCTTCGTAGGCGAGATAGCCCTGAGCGGCGGTGAATGTGCCGTCCCGTTTTGCACCGATTTTGACGCGGATGTAGGAGCCGGGCGTGGGGCCGGAGGCTTCAAAGACATCCTTGCGGGTCATGACGATTTTCACCGGGCGGCCGGATTTTTTGGAGAGCACGGCGGCCACGGGTTCGAGGTAGACCGGGATCTTGCCGCCGAAGCCGCCGCCGATTTCCATGGGCGTGACTTTGACTTGGGCGACGGGGAGATCGAGGATGCAGGCGGTGGTGTCGCGGACGACGAAGGAGCCTTGGGTGCTGGTCCAGACCTGGACGCGGCCATCGTTGTTCCAGAGGACGGTGGCGTTGTGGGGCTCAATGTAGCCCTGGTGGACGGTGGAGGTGTGGAATTCGCGCTCGATGATGAGGTCGGCTTCCTCGAAGCCTTTTTCCGCGTCGCCGATGGAGAAGCGGAAGTGGTCGGCAACATTATTGACCTGGTCTGTTTTTTTCCCGAATTCCTGCATGTGGAGATCCTCATGCAAGATGGGGGCTCCGGCTTTCATGGCGTCGGGAGCGGTGAGTGTGCAGGGGAGCACCTCGTATTCCACTTCGATGAGGGAAGCGGCTTCTTCGGCGACGTGGGCGCTGGTGGCGGCGACTCCGGCGATGGCGTGGCCGCGGTAGAGCACTTTGCCTTGGGCGAGGACGTTGCCGCGGATGTAGCTGAGCGGGGTTGCGCCTTCGCCGAGGTCGACGATTTTGTCGCCTGCGTCGGGGAAATCGGCGGCAGTGACCACAGCCTTGACGCCAGGCAACGCTTCGGCCTTCGAGGTGTCGATGCGTTTGATGCGGGCGTGGGCGTGGGGACTGCGAAGGATAGCGCCGTGGAGGAGGCCGTTCAGTTGGATGTCGGCTCCATAGAGGGCGCGGCCGGTGACCTTATCGGCGCCGTCGTGGCGAATGGGACGAGTCCCGATGACGTTGTATTGGGTGCTCAAAGAGTAACCTCCTGGGCGGCCTTCTGAACGGCCTTCACAATTTTGTCGTAACCGGTGCAGCGGCAAAGATTGTTGGCGAGCCACCAGCGGATGCGGTCTTCGGACGGATGCGGTTCCTGATCGAGGAGCGCTTTAGCGGCGACGATGAAGCCTGGGGTACAGATGCCGCACTGGAGGGCGGCTTCTTCGAGGAAGGCTTTCTGCAGGGGGTGGAGTTGATTGCCGCGGGCGATGCCTTCGATGGTGGTGATTTGGGAGCCTTGGGCTTCGACACCGAGGACGAGGCAGGAGGTGACGATGCGGCCGTCCATCATGACGGTGCATGCGCCACAATTGCCGTCGTTGCAGCCTTCCTTGGTGCCGGTGAGATTGAGGATGTCACGGAGGCATTCGAGGAGGGATTGACGGGGCTCACAGAGGAACTCGGCGGGCTCGCCGTTGATGGTGGTTTGGACGTGAACTTTGCGTTCCATTATTTCGACTCCTTGGCAGCGGCGATGGCGGAAGCGAGAGCGCGGCGGGTGAGGACGGAACATAGATGGCGGCGGTAATCGGCGGTGCCGCGCATGTCGGTGATGGGCTTGGCGGCAGCGGCGGCGAGTTCACCGGCCTTTTGGAGTGTGTCGTCGTTCACGGGTGCGCCGGCGAGGGAGGATGCGTCGACGGTGATGGGCGTGGGAGCGACGGAGGCGAGCGCGATTTTCGCGGATTGGATGTTGCCGTTGGAGAGCGTGACGGAGACGCCTGCTCCGGCGACGGCGATGTCCATTTCGTTGCGCGGGATGAAGCGGAGGTAGCGGGCTCCACCGGCGGGTTGCGGGATTTGGATGGAGACGAGGAGTTCGCCGGGTTGGAGGACGTTGCGGCCGGGCGCGGTGCAGAAGGCTGCGGCGTCGATGGTGCGTTCGCCGGATGGGCCGATGACACGGGCGGTGGCTCCGAGAGCGATGAGGAGCGGGATGGAATCGGCGCTGGGGGCGGCGTTACAGAGGTTGCCGCCGATGGAGGCGCGGCCCTGGATTTGCGTGCCGCCGATGATGTTGGCGACTTCGGCGAGCGAGGGGTAGGCTCGGGAGACGGCGGAGTCGTTGTAGATGCGGTAGCAGGGGACGGCTGCGCCGAGGGTGAGGCCGAGGCCGGGCTCGAAGTGGAGCTGGTTGAGCTCGGGGATTTTCTTGATATCGACGATTAAGTCTGGGGTGTGGCGGCCTGCTCGCATTTGGACGAGGAGGTCTGTGCCGCCGGCGAGGGCGCGCGCGGTGGGGTGAAGGGTCATCGCCTCGACGGCTTCGCCCAGGGTACGCGGCGCCTGATAGTCAAACCATTTCACAGCGCTATGGGTCTCCTGTTGAGTTGGGATGGAGTCAACAATATAGGGTATCGCACGAGGCGGGTGGGAGGGTTGGGATATTGGCGTTAGACTAAATGGAGGAGCCACTGACCCATGCAAGATTCCGGGCTGATCGTGTCCAATCCGAAGGTGATGATGGGCAAACCCGTTATTCGAGGTACGCGGGTCACGGTTGAATTGATTCTGGAGAAGTTCGCGGCCGGTTATACGGAAGACGAGATACTTCGCGCATTTCCACACATCACGCGCGAAGGGATTCGAGCGGCCCTTGGGTTCGCGGCTGAAGCGTTGCAGGCATCCGTCCTGTATCCTTTGGAACCTGCCGCGTCATGAAGTTGGTGGCGGATGAGAGCGTTGAGGGACCGACGGTACAATCTCTACGCTCTACCGGACATGAAGTGCTGTTCATCGCGGAGGATTCCCCGGGAATCGAAGATACCGCGGTACTGGCGATCGCGCGAAGAGAACAAGCGCTCCTGCTCACGGCGGACAAAGACTTCGGCGAACTGGTGTTTCGGAATCGAGAACGACACTACGGCGTGCTCCTGATTCGAGCTCAAGGGCACAGTCCAGAGCAAAACGCGTCCGAGACGACTGATGCAATCCGCAAGTACGGAACCGAGTTGGTGAATAACTTCTCTGTTCTTGCGGAGGGTGTACTGCGGGTTCGAAAGATGAATCGGTAACTTCAAGTCCGGCCGGCGGAGGCGACATGGTCACTTTTCGAAGCCGCGGATGTAGGGGACGACGGGAGGGCGGGGTCCGGTGTTGAACTGCGGTCCTCGGGTGGACCGATAGGAGATGTTCATGAAGGGGGTTTCGATGCGGCGGCCGATGGGGGAGTAGCGGCCGTTTTCCCAGTTGGATTCCATGTTGTAGGCGACGATGCCGGTGGAGAGGAGGAGGCGCTCGGCGTTGACGGGTTCCTTGCGGGTGAGCATCATTTCGACGATCCAATGTTCGAAGGCGTTGGCGGCGTGGTATTGGGCGTAGGGGCCGGGCCAGCCGAGCATGGAGATGAGGGTGGGATCTTTGCGGCCTTCGATGTCGGCGGCGTAGGTCCAACCGACATCGTCGGCGGAGTAGATGGCGGCTTTGGTGCCGTCGCGGTAGTCGACGAGGGTGACCCAGGGTTCGCGAACCGCTTTCTGGAAGTGGCCTGGCTTGAGGCCGAATTTGGAACGGATGGCATCGAGGAGTTTGGCCGCCCAAGGGTTGCGCTCGGTCCACTTCCAGGTTTCCAGGCCTTGGATGCATTGCACGGCCTGGATGCCGGTTTCCCCGCCCTTGCGGCGTTCGACGAAGCACTGGAGCACGTCGGCGCAGTGGAACAGGCCTCCCTCATTTCCAGCGCCGCCGGCGACGACGGATGCTTTGATGGGGGTATCGATGTCGAGATCGATTTCGGGCTTGCGGTAGTAGAAGGGGATGGAGGAGCCACCGAATAAGGGGAAGTTCAGTTCGCGGGATTTGTCGAACATCCACTTGGCTTCGTTCCAACTGGTGGAGAAGTGCTTGTCGTTGAAGACGGGGACGGATCGCTTGCTTTGTTCGAAGACCTGGATGATCTGCTGGTAGAGCCACCAGCGCGGATAGTAGGTCTGGCCGTTGAGGTTGGTGTGGTAGATGCCGTGTTCGCCGACGAGGACAACGCCGTCGACCGCGAGTTCCCTGCCCCCGAGGGTGAGCGCTTCCTTTACTGAGTTAAAGATGGGGATGCCCTTTGCTTTGCAGACCTTTTGACCGAGGGCGCTTTGCTCCAGCTGATGGATGTAGGTGGAGACGATGTCGATGCGGGAAGGAGTGTGGGCGCCTTTCCACCAGTAGCCATCAATGAGTTTGGTGATGATCCAGTCGGCGTGGGAGCCGGGGGCGGCCCAATAGGTGACGATGCAGGCGATGCGGGGGCGCTTTTCGGCGGCCTGTGTGAGTGCGGTGGCAAGGGCGGGGAGTTTCAGGATTTTGCGGCGGGTCATGAAGGGTTGATTGTATCTCGTGTTGAGGCTGCACCACCTTTTCTTGTAACGGGAAGGGTTGTGGTAACACATCCGGGTATGATTACGAATGCAGAGACAGGCACGAGGGTTGATGAAGTCGCGGCGGGGATCTACCGGATCAGTACGCGGCTGGATGTGATTCCGGGGGGATTCACGTTTAATTCTTATTTGATCGATGATGAGGAGCCGGTGCTGTTCCATACGGGGTACCGGAAGCTATTCCCGATTACGGCTGAGGCGGTGAAGGCAGTGATGCCGGTGGAGAAGCTGCGGTGGATCGGCGGGTCGCACTTTGAGGGCGATGAATTCGGCGCGCTGAATGAATTGCTGGCGGTGGCGCCGCAGGCGACGGGGTTTGGGACGGAGATCGGGGTACTGACTTCGTTGAACGATTTTGCGACGCGGCCGGCGCGGGGGCTGGGGGATGGGGAGGAATTTTCGATTGGGCGCCGGCGGCTGAAATGGATGTACACGCCACATGTACCGCATGGTTGGGATTGCGGGGTGTTGTTCGATATTTCGACGAAGACGCTGCTTTGCGGGGATCTGTTCACGCAGGCGGGGGCGGATATGGCTCCGGTGACGGAATCGGAGATTCTGACGGCGAGCGAAGGGATGCGGGGGATGATGGATTACTACGCGCACGCGACGAGCACGACGGCGATATTGGAACGGCTGGCGGAGCTTGGACCGGCGATGCTGGCGTGCCAGCACGGGAGCGCGTACCGGGGAGACGGCGCTGCGTTGCTGCGGGAGTTAGCGAAGGTGGTCAGCCGCGACGAGCAGCCTCGATAGCGGCGATGTCGACCTTCTTCATCGACATCATGGCCTGGAAGACGCGCTTTGCTTCGGCACCACCGGCGGCCATAGCGTCGGTGAGGGCGCGCGGAGTGATCTGCCAGGAGATGCCCCAGCGGTCTCTGCACCAACCGCACTGGCTTTCGGCGCCTCCGTTTCCGACGATGGCGTTCCAGTAGCGGTCTGTCTCTTCCTGGGTGTCGGTGGCGACTTGAAAGGAGAAGGCCTCGGTGTGGCGGAAGGCCGGGCCGCCGTTGAGGCCGATACAGGGGATGCCGAGGACGGTGAACTCGACGGTGATCACATCGCCCTGCTTGCCGCTGGGATAATCGGCGGGCGCTTTGTGGACGGCGGTGACGTGGCTATCGGGAAAGGTGGCGGCATAGAAGTTGGCCGCGTCCAGGGCTTCTTTGTCGTACCAGATACAGATGGTGTTTTTCGGTTTCATGTGTGTTTGTTGCCCCTTATAGGTCAGACTAACAGACATGCTCTATTTCGGCGTGATGATGCTGCTGGGCAGCGGGCTTCACGGGCAACAGGCTTTCCACTACAACAGAGAGAACGGGCTGGATCCGCTGACGGTGGGGATGAAGAACGATCAGCCGATGGCGGTGGATTGGGACGAAGACGGGCGCACGGATATCGTGCAGCGGAATATCTATTCGACGGAGTTCGGGAAGCCGTGGTGGGGTGTGTATTTCTTTCGGAACATCGGGACGGAGAAGAAGCCGCGGTATGCGGCGGCGAAGCGGCTTCGTGTGAACGGGCGTCCGATTGATGACATGTATGCGAGCTACCAGGTGCTGGATTGGAATCATGACGGGCATGCGGATTTACTGAGCGGGATTGGGGCGGGGCCGCGTAAAGGCACGTTGCAACTCTATCTGAATGCGGGGCGGCGCGATGGGGACGGATTGCCGGTGTTGCAGACGGGGCCGGTGCTCGAGTGGTTCCACGACGGGGGCGATTTCGGGTATGGCATGCGGCTGATTGGGGGCGATCTTTATACGCTACGCATGCGGGTGGAGTATTTTCCGAAGCAGGTGGTGGAACACACGCTGTACCGGCATCGTGCGACGAAGGGTGGGTTCGGCAAGGCTGAGGTGGTGGTATTGAACGGGAAGACCGTTTATGACGAATGGCCATCGACACAACGGAATGGGAGGTGGCTGGGGGTGAGCCGGGCGCGGCGAGGGCCGCTGACCACGTGCATTGTGGAGTGGGCGGATGCGGGCGGGCCACCGCGATGCCTGGTGGATACGAGTCCGGATGGGTTCGCGGTTCCGAGCGCGGCGCGGGATGGGATTTTCGCGGCGACGATGGGTGGCTGGCTGCGATTTATTCCGGACCGTGGCAAGGCGCAGATCGTGATGGCGGAAGGGATGCCGTGTTCGTTCGGCGGATACAGCAGTGTGGAGGTTGCGGATTGGGAAGGCGATGGCGATTTGGATTTTATTGGAGGGAATGAAACGGGGTTTGTGCAGTTGATTGAGAACATCAGCACAGCGAGGAGAACGCAGTTTCAGACGGCTCGCAAGATACCGGGTGTGTATGCGGCGCGGTGGATGTATATCGACGATGAGGATCCGGAGCGGCCGTATGGGCAATCGAAGCCGACGTATGTGGATTGGGACGGAGATGGGGATCTGGATCTGCTGGTGGGGAACAATTCGAATCGCGTGGCGTACTTCGAGAATATCGGGACGCGGAAGAAGCCTCGGTTCGCGAAGGGGGTGAAACTGGTGCATGACGGGGGCGAGCATTTTTCGTTTCGAGCGCGGCCGGCGGTGGTGGATTTCAATGGCGACGGATTATTGGATGTAGTGGCGGGCTATGCGGGGGCACGGGACCGGAATGATCCGCCGTACATCGCGATTGTGGTGTATCTGCGCTACCGGGATGAGAAGGGGAGCTTGCGGCTGCGTGCTCCGGTGGGGCTGCGGGACACGGAGGGCAAGGAGTTGCGGACACCGATTCCCTATCATCACGGGTTTGAAGTGGCGGATTGGGATGGCGATGGGGATCTGGATTTGTTCACGAACGAGAAGACGGCAGTGGTGCTGTATCGCAACATGGGCGGAGGGTTCCGGAGGGAACCGGTTTTGTTTGAGGGGAAGCCGCTGAGCGTGAGCCATCATGAGACCAGTGTGAAGGTGGTGGATTGGGACAAGGATGGGCGGATGGATTTGATTACAGGTGGGGAATCGGGGTGGGTGTATTATTTTCCGCGCTCGGGGCTGCGCGAGTAGGTTAGACTCGCATTCATGCGCGTGGCGATGGTTTGTTTCCTTTTGACGGCGGCGGTGTGGGGAGAGGAATGGCCGCGGTTCCGTGGACCCAACGGGCAAGGGATCTCGACGGGGAAGGGTTATCCGGTGGAGTTTGGGCGGACGAAGAATCTGGTGTGGAGGACTGCGGTGCGGACCGGGAAGTCGTCACCAGTGTTGACAAGCAAGCATGTATTCCTGACGGGGCATGAGAAGGATAGCCTGTACACGCTGTGCTTCGAGCGGGCGACGGGCAAGCTGCTGTGGGAGCGTTCGGTGGCGCGGGTACACAAGGATTCGGCGAGCTTGTTGAACGATGCGGCGGCGATTACGCCGGTGACGGATGGGGCGAATGTTTACGCGTTCTTCAAGGATTACGGGCTGGTGTCGTATGATGCGGCGGGCAAGCTGCGGTGGCAGGTAGCGCTGGGTCCTTTCACGAACAGCCAGGGGATATCAGCGGCTCCGATTCTGGCGGGGGAGTTGGTGATCGTGCAGGTGGACCAGATTGAGGGATCGTATCTGGCGGCTTTCGAGGCAAAGAGCGGGAAGCAACGGTGGAAGGTGACGCGGGAGGAATCGGAGAGTTGGGGGACACCGATTTTGTATGAGAGGCCGGGGATGGAGGCGCAGGTTGTGACGACGGGGTCGAGCCAGTTGGGCGGGCATCGGGTGAGGGATGGGAAGCGGACGTTCACGTTTGGAGAGGCCAGTCCGGCGATCGTGGCGAGCCCGCTGCTGGAGAAGAGCACGGTGTACGCGTTCGGCTACGGGGTTCCAACGGCAATACCCTTCGCGCGGATGTTGGAGCGAAGCGATCAGAACAAAGACGGGGTGATCACGCCGGATGAGTATGGGACGGTGAACGTGATGCGTTCGGCGGCGCAATACATGGGGAATCGGGACGGTATTTTGACGGAGGACAAGTGGAACCAGTGGAACGCGCATGTGAAGGGGCCGACGGGACTGGTGGCTGTAGATATCGGCGGGGCCACGGCGACGGAGCAGCCGCGGCTGCTGTGGCGGTATGGGAAGGGATTCGAGGGGGTGATTCCATCGCCGCTATTGCATGAGGGGATTCTCTATTCGGTGAAGAATGGGGGGATTCTGACGGCATTCGATGCGAAGACGGGGGAGGTCACGAAGATGGCTCGCATTGAGGGGGCGCTGGGCGGGTATTCGTCGTCTCCGGTGATGGCGGAGGGGAGGATTTACTTCGCGAATGAGGAGGGGAAAGTGGCGGTGGTGCGGGCAGGGCGGGATTGGGAGTTGATCAGAGTGAATGATCTGGGGGAGGGAATGTTCGCGACGCCGGCGATGGTGGACGGGAAGATTTTTGTGCGGACGGCGGAGGCGCTGTACTGTTTTGGGCACGGGCGCTGATGGCCCGTGCCGTGTCTGGTGTAGAGGGAATTAATGAGAGCGGCGGGCGCGCATGAGGAGCGAGCCGAGGCCGAGGGCGATGAGAGCGAGGGAGGAGGGTTCGGGGACACCGGAGGTGTCGACGAGGGAGCCGAAGCCATCGAGTTCCCAGATTCTTGCGCCTGGGAACGATCCTCCGCCATTGGTGAAGGTGGCCTGCCAGCGGCTGGCCTGGACGGAGGCGCCGAGCGTGACGGGGAAGCTGTTTGTGCCGAAGGGATAGGCGCCGGAGCCGCTATCGAAGAACTGGACGTAGGAGGAACCGTTCCAATAGGCGAGTTGGAGGCGGTTGAGCGTTCTGTCGACGGAGTTGTCCGGGGCTACACTCACCTCGAAACTGGTGAGGGTCATGAGGGCGGTGTCCCATTCGACGACGGTGTCGGTATTCGCGGTGCCGTGGAGGATGACGAGTCCGGCGGCATTTTCAGCCGGACAGGAGCTAGCGGCATCGGTAGCACCGGCGAGGGTGGCGCCGAAGGCGTTCTTGATGTCGCCACAGATGGTGGATGAAGACAGGGAAACGACGGAGAATCCGGAATTGGTGTATTCCCAAAGGTCGTTATTGACAGGGGAAGCGTGGGCTCCGATGGAGAAGGCGGCTGCAAGGGCCGCGAGAATAGTTATCCGATATTGAGACATGAATGGCTCCTCTAAACCTACACACGGGAATTTGGTGAGGCAGCGGACAGCGGGAAAGTACTAGGAAGGAAGGCAGTGGGGCTTTCTTCTTTACGTAAGATCGGGACCAAAGCGGACACGGAATATTTTGTGAAATTTCGGGGTTGGGCGTCCGTTTGCGGATGCAAAGAACGTAGGGCGGATTATACTGTTGCTGTTGACAGAGTCCATCACTGATCATCTGAACCGTCCGTCAGGGCCAGGAGCGACGCGGTGGAGCCGACTGGCTCCGCTGGTTGATCGCGAACTGCAGCGGCTGGCGGGGTCGGTGTTGGCGCAGTTCGGGGCCGTGGGTAGGGCACAGACGATTGAGCCATCGGAGCTGGTGAATGAGTTTTACGTGAGGCTGCTGCGCGATGGGGGGCGGAAGTGGGAAGGCCGGGGGCATTTTTACGCGTACGCGGCGGCGGCGATGCGGGCGATTGTGATTGACCGGCACCGGGCGAAGAGGGCAGCGAAGCGGCCGCCTGGGGAGAAGGGCGTGGGGCTGGCGGATTTGGGGGTTGACAATACCCCGCAGGAGCGAAGCGTCGCGCCGATGGTGGAACTGCGGCTGGCGCTGGAGCGGCTGGCGCGGTATAGCTCGCGGCAGGCGAATATTGTGGAACTGCGTTTCTTTGGCGGATTTGAGTTGAATGAGATTGCGGGGATGCTGGAGATGAGCGAACGGACGGTGCGGCGGGATTGGATTGCGGCGCGGGCGTTTCTGTATGCGGAGTTGAGCGGCGGGGGTAGAGCGTGAGCGCGGAGGATTGGGCTCGGGTGACGGAGTTGCTGGGGGATGTGATTGAGGAACCGGAGCGGGCGGATGCGATTCTGGAAGGTGAGCCGGAGGAGATTCAAGCGGAGGTGCGGCGGTTGCGGGATGCGCACCGGGAGGCGGATGGGGGAACGGGTTCGCGGGTTCGTGTGCTGGACGGACGTTACGAATTGACGCGCTTGTTGGGGACGGGTGGGAGCGGCGAAGCGTGGCTGAGCCAGGATTTAGAGACGGGGGCGAGGGTGGTGGTGAAGATGCCGTTGCATTGGGAGTGGTACCGGGAGGATCTGCACCGGCGATTTTTGGCGGAAGTGGAGATTTTGCGGCGGCTGCGGCATCCGGGGATTGTGTCGATGTTGGGGGCGGGCAAGACGGCAGAGGGGACTCCGTTTTTTGTGATGCCGTTTGTGGAGGGGGAATCGCTGCGGGCGGTGTTGGAGCGTGGGGCGATGGAGCGGAGCGAGGCGGCGGCGATTGTGGAGCAACTGGGGGAAGCGATTGCGGCGGCGCATGCAGAGGGCGTGATTCACCGGGATATTAAGCCGGAAAACGTGATGGTGCAACGGGGCAACGATGGGACGGTGCGGGCGATCCTGATTGACTTTGGAATTTCGTTGTTTGCCGATGGGGACGGTGGCGCGGGGACGACGACGAAGTTTTTCGGGACGACGCGGTATATGGCTCCGGAGCAGTTGCTGGGCAAGCCGGTGAAGGCGAGTGACGTGTATGCACTGGCGTTGATTGTCTATGAGATGGTGACGGGGCGGGCGCTGTTTGCGGGGGAGACTCCAGTGGCGTTGTATGAAGAGCAGCGGAAGTTTGGAGGGTCTTCGTTTGGAGCGGATGTCGCCTTTGGGTTACGGGAGGTATTGGGGAAGGGATTGCGGGCGGAGGCGTCGAGACGGCCAGAGGCGAGTGAGTTTGGCCGTTCGGCGGCGGCGGAGATTCGTGAGCCACGGGGTTGGATGCCGTCGCGGCGGTCGCTATTGATGGCTGCGGGGGTTGCGGTTCCGGTAGGGGGATGGGTGGCGTATGACCGGCGTCCGCTCTCGGTGAAAGAGCGGAGCGTGCAGCATCAGGCGGGGCAGACGTACCGGAATGTCGGGTGGACGGCGATGGGCACGGTGGATACGGATGTGACGGTGTTCGATGCGACGAGGACGAAGGTGTTGGGGAACCGGTTGGTGAGCCGGGATCAAGGGGCGTATGGGTACGCACTATCGAGGCGGGTGAAGCGATTTGGTTTGTCGAGGCGGTGGCGGTTGACGGCGGACATCTTGCCGGTGCATGGGGACTCGAATTTCGGAATTTGTTTCCGGGAGTTGGGGGTGCGATTCGTGGCGACGGCGGTGGTGCCGGATGCGGGGGAGCCGTTTGTGATATTGACGGAGACCTACCGGCCCACGATCACAGGGATACGGCGGGCTGTGCGATTTGCGAAGGACCGGATGACGCGGTTTGAGATGGCATTTGATCCGGGGCGCGGCGCGGTGCAATTTTCGGCCGATGGAGTGGTGCTGGTGGAAGCCTACCGCGGGACTCACGAGTATCTGGAGAGTCCCGGGGTGGGGATCGGGTTTGGGGTGTATGAATCGGCGATTGGCGAAGGGGTGTTTGGTGATTTCCGTTTTGAGATGGATTAGCGGCGGAGCGCGGCTCTGACAATTCTGGGGGAGGCCGCGAAGGCGAGCGCGGAGGCGAAGAGGATAAAGGTGGCTGGTTCGGGTACGGGGTCGCCGAGGATGCGGGTTGTGTAATAGCGGTCGTTATTGACGACACCCCAAAGTCCTGTATCGACGCTCAAGCCGGCATAGGCGAAATCCGATGGAATAACGCTCATGTACCAGCCGATGTCGACGCCGGGGTTGTTGATTCCGACGTAATAGGCTCCGGGCGCCAGCAGCAGTCCGGTGGAGAAGGACACGGTGGAGACGGGCCAACCGGGGCCGGCGAAAACCGGTAGGACTTGCGAAACCGTAGTGGAGCCGAGTGCTGCGCCGACGCCGGAGTTGCCGTCATAGACCGTGACCGTGAAGCTGCGCGGGTTGGACAACGCATTGCAGCATGGAACGGCGGCAATCGCCTCGAGCACTGCTTCGAAGCCGGTCATCACCGAAGTCTGGCTGATCGTAAAACGGCTGGCCAGTTCGGCACGGTTCTGGTAAGTGGGACGGGTGGCGTTGTTGTAAAACGTATCCGTGGGACCCATGTTGTCAAAGAGAATCCCCGCATGGGCCGCGGAGGCAAGGGCGAGGAACGTGAGGACGAAAGAGCGTGGGAACTGCATCATGTCCCTGAATGCGGGTGAGCGCGGAAAACGGGGTCAAATCAGCTTTCGGTGGAGCGGCGGAGCGCGGCCCAGACGATGTTCGGTGATGCGCCGTGGACGCGGACCATGCGGATCCAGAGGAGGGTGAGGTGTTCGAGGTGCAGGGCCTGTTCGAGGCCGCCGACGTCGAGGGGATCCCAGCCGAGTTGTGCTGCGAGTTGGGAGACGGTTTGTTTGGCGGCGGAGTTGTTGCCGCAGAGCATCATGACGGGTTTGACGTTGTAACCGGGGTAAGCGGAGTTTTCGAAGTTTTCATAGCCGTAGATGGTGAAGGCTTTGACGATGTGGGACTGGGGCGCGAGGTTTTGGAGGGCTTGCGAGCCGGACTGGGTGTTGTTGAGGCCGTGGGTGAGGCCGGGGCCGACGGGGTTGGTGCAATCGACGATGATCTTGCCGGGGAGTTGTTGCGCGACGGAGGCAATGGCGGCTTCGTTGGCGCTGAAGGGAGTGGCGAGGAAGACGACTTCGGCCTGAGCGACGGCGGATTGCGGGTCGGTGGGGATGAGGTTGGGATTGCGGGATTGCGCCTTTTGGACGCTGGCGGAATGGGGATCGTGGGCGGCGAGGGTGACGTTGTGTCCCGTGCGTTGGAGGTGATCGGCGAGAGGTGCGCCGACATTGCCGTAACCGAGGAATGCGATGTTCATGATTAAGCTCCGAGAGATTGGATGATGGCGCGGGCAGTGACGGCGCCGGAAATGTTCTGCTGGCCGGTGATGAGGTTGCTGTCGCGAATGGTGAAGGGACGCCAGGGGCCGGCCTGGATGAAGTTGGCTCCGGCGCGTTTCATTTCGTCTTCGATGCGCCAGGGCATGACGTGTTTGTCGCGAGGGAGGAGGCCCATTTCCCAGACGGCGTGGTCGGCGTAATCCTCTTCGACGTTAGCGAAGCCGGTGATGGTTTTGCCGGTGGCGATCAGCTCGCCGTTGGAGGCTCGGGCGTAGCGGAGGATGGCGACGCCGTGGCAGAGGGCGGCGGCGATTTTGCCGGATTCGTAGAAGTGGGCGAAGGTTTGGTGGAGGCTGGTGGCATGTTCGAAGGTGAACATGGGGGCCTGGCCGCCGGCGATGAGGATGGCGTGGAATTTGTCAGGGTCAAGGGTTGCGATGGGGGTAGTGTTTTCGATGAGGGCGGCGAGTTTGGGGGTGGAGAGGAAGCCCATGGAGAGGATGTCGTGGGCGGAGTAGCCGCTGCGATCGCGAGGGTCGCTCATAGCGTCGGGCTCGCAGCGACCGCCGTTGGGACTGAAGAGTTCGATGTGGTAGCCGGCTTCGGAGAACTCGTAGTAAGGGTGAGTGAGTTCGCTCCACCAGAAGCCGACGGGCCAGCCGGTGGTGGAAGAGATGGCTGGGTTAGAGAGGACGATGGCGATGGATTTTTTGTTCATGGGTATAATTACGATACTGTATCGTATCCATACTGATTGTCAAGATGGGGAGCGGGATGCAGAAAAAAATCGAGGAGCGTGCGCCGGGGCGGCCTCGGGATCCGGAGACGGAGGAACGGATACTCGCGGTGGCGCTGCGGATGTTGAGCGTGGATGGATACAGCCGGATGTCGCTGGACGCAGTGGCGGCGGAGGCTGGGGTGAGCAAGCCGACGATTTACCGGCGGTGGAGCTCGAAGGCGGATTTGGCGACGGCGGCGTTGCGGACGATGCAGGTAGCGGAGCCGAAGGTGGACACGGGGACGACGGTGGGGGATCTGGTGGCGGCGCTGGAGAATTTTTCGCGATCGTTGCTGCGGCCGAATGGGATGTCGCTGATTGGGACGGTGCTGGCTGAAGAGGGGCACACTCCGGAGTTGCTGCGGCTGTTCCGGGAGCGGATTGTGAAGCCGCGGCGGGAGTTGCTGAAGGGGATTCTGGAGCGGGCGGCGGGACGCGGGGAGCTGCGTGCCGGGGTGGATGTGGACGCGGCGGTGCAGATGCTGGTGGGGGGATTTTATGCACGGTATCTGGCGCATGGGCGGGTGCCGGGAGGGTTTGCGCGGGAGTTGGTGGAGATTGTGTGGGGTGGGGTGAGGAGGAAGTGATGCGCCTGGAGAGGTGGGTGTTTGTGGCCAGGGCGCCTTCTCGCAAAGCCGCATAAGGCGCAAAGATGGGACGCTAAGAAAACCGAATGGAATGAGGCTACGGCTGGCGACGTGAGGTTGGCCTTGGGGGTCATGGAGCTCGCGGATTGAGGTTTGATAGTGGCCGCCAAAGACCGCCAAAATCGAACGTTGCGAATGGATGCTTTATGGAGTTTGTGGAGCGGCTTGGGACGGCGGACGGTTCGATGCTTTGTACCGCCGGTTCAACAGGGCGCGAATCCTATCTGACGGGTGCCTGCGCGCCGCGACGGCCCTCAACTCTCGTGGCTCCATTTGGGTGATGTCGAAGAACGAGTCCTTTTATTCGACTCTGGAAGCCGACACCGTGCCGATTCTCTGCTGCGCGATCAGCGGCAGGAATCGCAGACGGTGAATTCGAAGATGTTTTCGGAGATGGTTTTGTTGTGGGCGCGGACGGTGGCTTGGAGGGTGTAGTTGCCGGGGGTGTGCGCCATTGTGGTCGAGGATGCGCCAGTCGATGGTGGCCTCGATGGGTTTCCATTGATCGTTGATGGCCCAGAGGACGCATTGGCATTGCTCGCCGGGTTTGAATTGGTCGCGATCGTATTGGAAGGTGGCGGTGATAGGGGCGAAGCTGCGGCGGACGGTGTCCCAGACCGGAGAAAGAATCAGAAGAGGATCAAGGTCACGCCTAGCTCGCACGAACTAGTTGTTCAGTCTTCCCAGACTGAACCGCGACCGGCCTGGAGGCCAGGCCTGGAGGCCCGTCGCCACCGACAGTCACTGTGGACTGACGGTGAATTCGAAGATGTTTTCGGAGATGGTTTTGTTGTGGGCGCGGACGGTGGCTTGGAGCGTGTAGTGGCCGGGAGTGGAGGTGCGCCATTGGATCTGGCCGAGGCGGATGGCGTCGTCGGGCTGGAGGGGTGCGGGGAATGAGCCGGTGGATTGGGTTGCGCCGTTGTGGTCGAGGATGCGCCAGTCGATGGTGGCTTGGATGGGTTTCCATTGATCGTTGATGGCCCAGAGGACGCATTGGAATTGCTCGCCGGGTTTGAATTGGTCGCGATCGTATTGGAATGTTGCGGCGATGGGGGCGAAGCTGCGTTTGACGGTGTCCCAGACTTTGGTGGGGCGGCGATCGAAGTCGATGGCGGCCATGGTGACGGAGGGCCAGATGTCGATGGCGTGGAAGTGGAGGATGCCGCCGGCGCCTTGCTTCTTGCGCTGGCGGGTGCGCTCGATGGCGATTTGGAAGAGACGGGCGACGTAGGCTTGCGTGCGGGGGATGTATTCCTGCATGGACAGGTTGCCGGGGTCGCCCCAGGCGCGCATGGCTTCGGGGATTTGGAGGCGGCGCCAGGTCCACTCTTCTTCGTGATCTTTGATGGGCCATTTTGCGCCCATGAATTTGACGAGGGTTTCGTAGTTGGGGAGGAGCGTTGCGCCGAGCTCGCTGATGAAGGCCTGATCGACTTTGGCGTAGTCCCAGAGCGAGCCGTTGTACCAGCCGTAGTAGATGTGCGAATCGCCGAAGCGGCCGGTGGAGCGGATGGCGGGACGCTGCTGCGGATCGAGGAATGCGGGGCGGGCAGCGAGGTGCTTGGTGAGATCGCGGTAGTTGTCCCAATCCTCTTCATCGCTGGCGGCCCAGAGAGCAACCGATGGATGATTGCGGACGTAGCGGATGTGGTTGTCGTAGAGAGCGGAGGCGTGGAGGGAGAATTTGTTGTCGTGGGGATACCAGGCTTCGAGGAAATCCTGCCACAGTAGCACGCCGCGCTCGTCGGCGAGCTGGTAGAACTCGGGGTTGGCAAAGTGGCAGTGGAGGCGGATCATGTTGACGTTCATGCCGAGCATGAGGTCGAGGTCGCGCGCGTAACGGTCGCGGGACATTTCGGCGAGGAAGAGGTTGTGGTAGTAGTTGGTGCCGCGGATGAAGAGACGCTTGCGATTGAGGTAGAAGTCCCAGCCGATCTTTTCGATTTCGCGAATGCCGACGGCGAGAGTGCGGGCGTCGGTGGGTTTGTTGGTGGCCGGGTCGAGGAGACGAACGTCGAGCGTGTAGAGGTTGGGTTTGCCGTGATCCCAGGTCCACCAGAGCTGGGGGTTGTCGATGGGGATGACGAAGCGGCCGGGGGCTCCGGTGACTTGATAGCGCGCGGTGGATTGGAAGTTGCGCGGGGAGAGCGTGAGTTGGAATGTGCCTTGGGCGGCGCGGGCATCGATGATGACTTCGGCTTTGGTGGGGGAGATGAGGCGGGTGTCGACGGCGATGTCTTCGATGGTTGGGCCGTCGTAGGCGGTGAGGCGGACGGAGCGGGTGATGCCGAGGGCGGTGATGTCGTCGGGCTTTTGATCGACTGCTCCGTAGGAACCTTTGATGTTGTAGGGGCGGTGCTTCCAGTAGTAGCTGACGGGGGTCCAGGTGCGGACGGTGAGTTGGTGTTCGCCGGGTTTGGCGTCGGGGATTTCGATGTGCCAGGGATCGATGTAGCCTTCGTGGCGGGCGATGGGCTGGTGGTCCCAGAAGACCGTGGCGTAGTAGTCGGTGGCGTCGAATTCGAGGCGAACATTTTTGTCACGGAATGTTTCGGGGATTGTGACGGTGCGCTGGTACCACCATTCTTTGCGGGAGAGCCATTCGGCTTCGCGGGTGTAGATCTGATCGGGGCGGAGCCACTGGTGATGGACGGAGCCGGGAACCTTCGCGGTGCGCCAGTTGGCGGTGGGCGGACCTTGGCCGGGCTCGGTGAAGGCGAGTTGCCATGAGCCGTCGAGGGAGAGGGATTGCGGCTGGAAGGGCGTGGGGGCGGCGCTCGCGTAGGTGCGTTGCGGTTGGCGCGGGGCGGGAGTGAATTTGAGGGCGGCTTGATCGCGGGGTTGGCTGACGGTGACGAGGACGGGCTGGCGGAGCGTGCGGTAGATGCGGCGGGCGTCGAGGACGGTGTTGGCGGCTTGCCAGGTGGGGAAGGTGAGGGCGAGGGTGGCGTCGCCTGTGGCGGTGAATTTACGGGAGCAGGCGCCTTTGAATTGGAGCGAGCCGGTGATGGGGATGAGGCCGAGGGCTCCGTAGTTGGCTTCGTGCGTGTAGTAGACGAAGTGGCCGCCGGGGGGCGTGGACCAAGGGCGCGGAGCGATGGCGTGGGGTTCGGGTTCGGTGAGGTCGGGGCCACTGGGCCAGAGGTATTCCGAGCCATCGACGCAGCGGTTGAAGGGGAGGTAGGGATCGGCGGAGAGGCTGAGGAAGCGGAAGCCTTGGGCTGCTTTCCATTCGAGGACGGGGGTGTTGGCGCGCCAGGTGAATTCCCAGGAGGTGGTTGCGTTGGAGAGGCGGAGACGCGATTGGAGCGGGCCGGATTCGAGGAAATCGACGGTGGTGAATTCGGTTGCGCCGGGGGTGGACCAGCCGGTGTTTTCGCCGTCGACGCCGGGGACGGGCGGGAGTGGTTTGTGGGTGGTGGCGTGGATATCGTCGCGCACGGCGGCTTTCGATTCGGGCGAAGTTTCGACGAGGTTGACGGCGCGGTTGGGAGCGGCGGAGAGCGAGTAGGCCTCAATGATGGCGGGGGTTTTGAGATCGATGACGAGGCGGAAGCGGCTGTTGCCTAGTTCGAGGCGATGGAGGCCGAGGCGGCGGGCGTAGAGATCGGTCACTAAAGGAGTGGTGGATTTGGCGGCGGAGGATTGGATGGTGTAGGCGGGGAGTTCGCCGGGGGAGACGGTGGCTGGGAAAAGGAGATGGGTGGCGGTGCGTTGCGTGGGGAGTTCCCGGCCGGCGGCGGTGATCACGGTGTAGCCGTCTTGCTGGGAGGCGAGTTTGGTGAGTGGGACCGCGATGATTTCGTTGGAACGGGGATAGAGCCCGGTGGGCTCTTCGACGGTGATATTCCAAGTCTGTACGGCGGGCGCGCTGGCTACCGTCAGTGCAATTACTAATGCTGTCCTCAAAGAAACAGGATACATTGACGGTATGGTTCTGGAGCAATTTTATCTGGGATGCCTGGCGCATGCGTCTTATCTGGTGGCATCGAATGGCGAGGCGGCGGTGATCGATCCGCAACGGGATGTGGAGATTTATCTGGAGGCGGCGCGGCGATTGGGGGTGAAGATCCGGCACATTTTCGAGACGCACCTGCATGCGGACTTCGTATCGGGGCATGTGGAGTTGGGGGCGAAGACGGGGGCTCGAATTTACTTAGGGGAGGCAGCGCACGCGGAGTTCGCGCATGTGGATGTGCGGGATGGGGATCGGATGAAGTGCGGGGACGTGGAGTTTGAGGTGTTGGAGACGCCGGGGCACACGGTGGAGAGTATCTGTGTTTTGGTGCGGGAAGGCGGGGAGCCGACGGCGGTGTTTACGGGGGATACGTTGTTTGTGGGGGATGTGGGAAGGCCGGATCTGGCTCCGGACAAGACGCCGCAGGAATTGGCGGGGATGCTGTACGACAGCCTGCACGAGAAGCTGATGACGTTGCCGGACGAGGTGAAGGTGTATCCGGCGCATGGGGCGGGGTCGCTGTGCGGGAAGCAGATGAGCTCGGACAAGTTTTCGACGATTGGGCGGGAGAGGACGGGGAATTACGCGTTGCGGGCGGGATCGAAGGAAGAGTTTGTGAAGCTGTTAACGGCGGACCTGCCGGCGCGGCCGGAGTATTTCCGGCATGAAGTGGAGCTGAACCGGAAGGGCGCCGCGGTGTTGGATGAATTGCCATCGTTGGAACGATTGTCACCGGCGGAGGTGATGGAGTTGCAGAAGCAGGGCGTGGTGGTGGTGGATACGCGCGCGGTGATGGAGTACGGAGTGGCGCACATCCCGGGATCCGTGCATATTGCGTTGTCGGGGCAATTTGCGTCGTGGGCGGCGCGGCTATTGGGGTTGAATGCGCGGATTGTGTTGACGGGCGAGGATGAAGCGAAGGTGCATGAAGCGCGGATGCGGCTGGCGCGGGTGGGGATTGAGAATGTGGAGGGGTATTTGTTTGATGGAATCGCGAGCTGGGTGTTTCGCGGGTTCCCGGTGGAGTATGTGCCGCAGGTATCGGTGGATGAATTGGGTGAGTGGTTGCGGGAGCGGCGGGAGCAGATGACGATATTGGATGTGCGGGAGAACGGGGAGCGCGAATCGGGGTGCATGGATGGATCGATCGGGATACCGTTGGGGCATCTGCCGGGACGAATGAGCGAACTAGACCGGACGAACTGGCTGTTTGTGCATTGCAAGGGTGGGTATCGGAGCTCGATTGCGACGAGTTTGCTGCGGCGGGCGGGGTTTGAGAAGGCGGTGAATATTACGGGCGGGTACGATGCGTGGTTGAAGCGGCGGGGAGTTGAAGAAGGATTCCCCGTTTAATGATGAATCCTTCCCCTTCAGCAAGTGTGCTCGTTACGACGGCAAAACACCCCTACTGATTAAATACATCATATCGAATCGGTAGGTAGGGGTGTTGCATCCATAACGTATCGCAGCGGTGGAACGTCCATACGCTAAGATGAGGGTTCATCGTGGTACGACTATCATTTTTGTTTTTGTTTGTGATTGCGGTTGATGGGTTGAGCCAGACAGCCGGGACGATTGCAGGGCGGGTGCATGATGCTACGGGGTCTGTGATTCCGGGGGCGCAGGTGAGTGTGGTGCAGGTGGAGCGCGGGATCGGGCATAAGGTGGCGGCGGATGGGCGCGGGCAGTTTGCGCTGCCGTATTTGCCGGCGGGGCATTACGACTTGCAGGTGGAAGCGGCGGGGTTCCGGGCGCAGCGGCGAAAAGGTTTGGAACTGACTGTGGCCCAAACCATTTTTCTGGTTCTTGTTTTAGAGGTGGGGGATCCGGGGCAACAGGTGACGGTGACGGAGGCGGCTCCGCTGGTGAACACGACGACGCATGAGTTGGCGTACCTGGTGGGAGAGCAGGCGATCCGGGAGTTGCCGTTGAACGGGCGCAATGTGACGGACCTGGCGCTGCTGCAACCGGGAGTGGTGGCGTATCCGCATCGCGACGGCGGATCGGTGGTGGCGCATGGATTGGGGATGAGCATCAACGGGCAGGATCCGCGATCGAACGTGTATTTGCTGGATGGGACGCCGCAGAACGATTTCACGAACGGGCCGGCGGGAAGCGCGGCGGGAACGGCGTTGGGGGCGGAGACGATCCGCGAGTTCCGAGTGGAAGCGAATTCGTATAGCGCGGAGTTTGGAAGGAATTCGGGCGGGCAGTTCAATGCGTTGACGAAGTCGGGGTCAAACGCGGTGCATGGGAGTTTGGTGTATCTGCATCGGAACGATAACGTGGACGCGCGGGACTATTTTGATGATGCGAAGCCGGAGTTCAAGCGGCATCAACTGGCGGCGACGATTGGTGGGGCGTTGAAGAAGGACAAGAGCTTCTATTTTTGGGGGTATGAAACGCTGCGGGAGCGCAAGGGGCGAAGCATCTTGACGATTGTGCCGGATGAGCGGGCGCGGAGCGGGGCGATTGCTCCGATCAACGCGGCGATCCGGCCGTATCTGGATGCGTATCCGCTGCCGACACCGGGGCGGCCATCGGCGGGACTGGGGTTAGGGGAGCACCTGTTCCGGTTCAATCAAATGCTGGATCAAAATTTCGGGCAGGGGCGGTTTGATCAGAATCTGACGGACCGGAGCCAGTTCTTTGCGCGGTATACGTTCGATGGCGCGGAGCAATATCTGCCGACGGATTACCCGCAGTTTCCGCGGACGTTCGCGTCGCGCAATCAGTTTTTGACATTGGAGCACCGGCATGTGTTTGGGTCCGGAACGTTGAACACATTGCGGGGGAGTTTTTCGCGGACGCGGGTGGGTCAGGATGTGGAGAGTTTGTTGAATCCGCAGTTACCGAGCTTCGTGCCGGGGCGTGGGATCATGGGCGGGATTGATATTGGGGGAATACCGGGGCGGTTCGGGCCGCAGACATCGGTGAATGTGAAGCTGACGCAGAATATTTTTGGCGTGGAGGACGGGCTGGCGCTGACTCGGGGGAAGCACCTGTTGAAGGTGGGCGGGCTGATGGAGCGGTATCGGGACAACATGGTGAACCCGACGTTCGCGCTGGGGATTTTCAGTTTCGCGGGGATTGCGGATTTTCTGCAGAACCGGCCGCAGAGATTTATCGGGTTGGATCCGAAGGGGGCGCTGGACCGTTACTGGCGGTTCCTGATGTTCGGGTTTTATGTACAGGACAACTGGCGGGTGCATTCGCGGCTGAGTTTGAATCTGGGACTGCGGTATGAGTTTCAAACGATGCCGGTGGATTTGTACGGGCGGGATTCGGCGCTGATCTCTTTGAGTGATACGGCGCCGACGGTGGGTCCGCTGTACCGGAATCCGACGTACAAAAACATTTCTCCGCGATTTGGTTTTGCCTACGATGTCACCGGTAATGGGAAGACATCGCTGCGGGGCGGGTATGGGATCTTCTTCAATACGAACAATCAGCAGAACCTGATTGTGACGGTGACGAATCCTCCGGCGACGCCGCGGCTGAGCATTGCGAACCCGACGTTTCCGGTGCCTCCGTTTGACCGGGGGATTGGGAACACGATCCGGCCGGTGGAGTGGAATTTGAAGAACCCGAATGTGCACCAGTGGAATTTGAACGTGCAGCAGAAGCTGGTGTTCGATTCGGTGTTGACGCTGGGGTATGCGGGGGCGCGGGGGATTCATCTGTTGCGCTCGTCGGATGTGAACACGGCGATTCCACAGAAGCTGGCGGATGGGACGCTGTTTTTCCCGGCGACGGCGGTGCGGCAGAATCCGGCGTTTTCGACGATTGAATTGAAGAAGAGCGATGGGAACTCGTGGTACAACGCGATGGTGGCTGAGGTGCGCAAGCGTTGGAGCGCGGGGTTCAGTTTGCAGTCGAGCTATACGTTTGCGCGGAACATCGACACAACACAGGCATCGACGTTCTTTTCGGATGGGACGAACGGAACGACGTCGGCGATGCCGGAGTATCCGGGGTTCGCCTATAACAAGGGGTTGGCGGATTATCATGCCAAGCACAATTGGGTGGTGAATTCAATTTGGACGGTGCCGGTGGGGAAGGATTTGCAGGGGGTTGCGAAGGCGCTGCTGGCGGGGTGGGAAGTGGCGGGGATCGGGTCAATGCATAGCGGGAATCCGCTGACGTTGTTTGTGGCGCGGAACCGGTCGCGGTCGCAGTGGGCACCGTCACTGGGGCCGGGGTTGGGGCCGGATCGGCCGAGCATGGCGGCGGGGTTCACGCATCAGAGCGCGGTGACGGGGGATCCGGCGGCGTATTTTAACCCGGCGGCGTTCGTGTTGCCGGCGGCGGGGACGCTGGGGAATTTGGGGCGCGGGGCGCTGATTGGGCCTAATCTGCGGAACGTGGATTTCGCGGTGTTCAAGAATGCGAAGTGGAGGAAGTTAGGGGAGGCGGGGAATGTGCAGTTCCGGGCGGAGATGTTCAATGCGTTGAACCGGGCGAATTTTGGGGTACCGAGCTTGACGGCTTTTACTGGAGCGGCGGATAATGAAGCACCGCTGGGGTCGCTGGGACGGATTCGGAATACGGTGACTTCGAGCCGGCAGATTCAGTTCGGATTGAGAATCACGTACTAACAACATGGAGCGAAAAAAATCTATGCTTTGGGTGGCATTCGCGCTGGGAGCGGCGCTGGCTTGGGGCATGTATGGGCCGTCTCTGCACAAGGGGCAGGTAGCGTTGGGGAATCCGATGCGGGCTTTGCTGTGCGTGGGCGTGGCTTACTTTCTGGTAGGCGTGCTGGTGCCGGTGGCGACGCTGGCTTCGCAAGGACAGTTGAATGGGTTTACTACCAGCGGGACTAGCATGGCTACGTTTGCCGGCGCGCTGGGGGCGCTGGGAGCGGTGTTCATTATTTTTGCGTTTCGCAATGGCGGGACTCCGGCGTACGTGATGCCGATTGTGTTTGGATTGGCTCCGCTGGTGAACGTGTTGGTGTCGATGATTACGCATCCGCCGAAGACTAGCCCGAATCCGCTGCTTTGGGTTGGATATTTGCTGGCTTCGTTGGGGGCGGGGTTGGTGTTGTATTTTAAGCCGGCGTAGGGGTCCGATCCCTCACGGTCGCGGCTCGGTAGATTGCGGCTCGGTAGATTGCGGCTCGGTAGAATGCGGCTCGGTAGATTGCGGCTCGGTGTTGATTGCAGATTTTTGCGCCGGAGAGTAGTTAGCCGCCGGCCTGGAGGCCCGCGTAACGATGGCTCGCGATGAGATGGTGGCGGTGGTGGACGCGGAGAACCGCGTGGTGGGTGCTGCGCCTCGGCATGTGATGCGTGCGGGGAATTTGTTGCACCGGGCTACTTATGTGTTTGTGTTCGATTCGGCGGGTGAGCTGTATGTGCAGCATCGCACGGTGACGAAGGACGTGTATCCGGGGTATTGGGATCTGGCCGCCGGCGGCGTGGTATTGGATGCGGAGAGCTACGAAGAGTCGGCGGTGCGGGAGTTGGAAGAAGAGATGGGGATCCGCGGGGTGGAGTTGGAGCCGTGGTTCGATTTCTATTATGAAGATGCGGGCAAGGTTTGGGGACGGGCGTTTTCGTGCGTGTGGGACGGAGAGATTGTGCCGCAAGTGGAAGAAGTACAGTCGGTGACGCGAGTGGCGGTGGAGACGGTGCTGGAGGGATGGGATGGACGCCCCGTGACTCCGGACTCGCTGGCGGCGTTGCGGCGGCGGTTTAGAGGGGAATCACTTTAACAAGCCGGGCAGGGCCGGGATCGACGCGAAGCGGATTGCGGAGGGGTTTGCCGTAGGTGGGATAGTTGACCTCCATGACGTCGCCCTCTTCGAGTTTGATCTGGTCGCCGAAGCTGAAGGCGCTGGCGCCGAAGAAGTGGATGTGGACGTCACCGGGACGGCGGTGGAGCGGGAATTTGAAGTGATGGTGCTCCATGTTTTCGAGCGTGTGGCACATGTTCGATTCGCCGGACTTGATTTCTTTTTCCCAGAGGACATCGCCGGCGCGGCGGATGCGGGCGTGGCCGCGGACGATGAAGAAATCGGGATCGAGCATGAGTTCAGGGCCGATGGAGCATTCGCGCAGTTTGGAGCTGGCGAGGTAGAGGTAATTTTTCTTTTCGAAGACGTGGTCTGAGAACTCGTTGCCCTGGGCCATGCCGACGCGGCGGGGGTTGCCGTCGTTGTCGATGATGTAGATGCCGGCGATCTCGGCTTCTTCGCCGCCATCCTCAGCGAAGGCGGGGACGCTGATGGGCTCGCCGGGAGCGCGGAGGATTGTGCCGTTGCCTTTGTAGAACCATTCGGGGGATACACCGATTTCGCCGGAGGCGGGGCGGCCACCATCGAGGCCCCATTGGTACATGCGCATGCTGTCGGTGAGCTGTGTTTTGTCGGCATGCATGGCGTTGCGATTATCGACGCTGGCTCTGTGCGTGAGGCCGGTGCCGGTGATGACGCATCGTGCGGGGTCAGTGGGGTGATCGAAGGCGGGCAGGAGTTTCCATTCGCTGCGGCCTTCGTAGACATCGTCATAGAGGACTGTACCGGCGGCGGTGACATCGCGGACGAGCTCAAAGAGGCGGATGCCCTTGGAGATGGCTTGTTGGGCGAGGTCGTAGATGCTGCGGGCAGAGGGAATGACGAGGAGCTGATTGCCTACGACGAGGGCGACCACGCGGGTCCCGTTTTTTTGGAGCTGAACGAGTCCGGTCATAGAGAGACGAATGGCAATGATACCACGTGGTGTTTTGCGTGTTCTGAGAGAATTTTTCCGCATGTTGCGCCTTTCCTTGTGAGTGGGCAAAAAAACAGGAGGAAGAATGAACACAGGATGGCGGAGGAACGGAATGGGACGGCGGCAAATGCTACGTCAGATGGGGATTGCGACGGGAGCGGCGGCGTTGAGTTCGAACGCGCTGGCGCAACTGGCCGGGACTCCGAATGCGGTGACGCAGAAGCATGTGCTGGTGATTGGCGGAGGGATGGCGGGGCTGACGGCGGCCTATGAATTGGAGAAGCTGGGCCACCGGGTGACGGTGATTGAAGCGGAGGCGAACCATTTCGGCGGGCGCGTGCGGACGGCGCGGTTTGACGATCGGAACTATGGCGAGTTGGGGGCGATGCGCGTTCCGGCGGTGCATAATCTGACACGGCACTATGTGAAGGAGATGGGGCTTTCGTTGCGGCCGTTTGTGCAATCGAATCCGGAGGCCTATTACTACGCGCGCGGAACGAAGGTGAAGATCAAGGATGAAGCGCAACTGAACGCGTTGTATCCGGGGTTGGTGGGGCGCGAGAAGACGATGTCGCCGTTTGATTTCTGGGATGCGACGGTGCTGAAGCGGCTGGGCGGATTGAAGGAGAATGAGATCAAAGATCTGCGCAACGTGGTGTTGGAGACGAAGGGGGTGAAGGAGTTGGACCGGATTTCGCTGGAGCAGTTGCTGCGGGAAGAAGGGTTTTCAACGGAAGCGATTGAGATGCTGGGCGTGGCATGGGCCTATGAGACTTCATTGCAGACGGCGCTGAGCGTGCTGGTGCGGGAAGAGCAGGAAGAAGTTTGGGTGCGGGAATTCGACGAAATTGTGGGTGGAATGGACCGTTTGCCGCGAGCGATGGCGGAGCGGCTGCGGACTCCGCCGATCACCGGGGCGCCGGTGGTGCGGATTGAACAGGACGAGCGGACGGGGAAAGTAGCGGCCATTTTCCAGAAAAACGGCGAGTATCAGCGGATGGAAGGGGATTTGATGGTATGCACGCTGCCACTGGGCGTGATGCAGCGGATTGATTTTGCGCCGGGGCTATCGGGGCCGAAGATGCGCGCGGTGCGGCAGGTGACCTACGATTCGTCGACGAAGGTGCTGGCGCAGACGAAGCGGCGATTCTGGGAGACGGATGAACGGATTTATGGCGGCGGGACGTACACGGATTTGATTTCGGGGATCACGTATTATCCGGCGGACAATGCGGAGGCGAAGGATCCGCGAGTGTCGCAAGGGAGCGGGGTATTTCTGGCGTCGTATACGTGGGGACAGCCGGCGCGGCGATTGGCGGCGTTGCAGCCGAATGAGCGGCACCGGGTGGTGTTTCAGAATGTGGCGAAGATCCATCCGCAGATGGCGGATCCGACGATGGTGGAGAAGGCGACGAGTTGGGGATGGGATATTCATCCGTGGAGCGCGGGGGCGTTTTCGTGGATGTCGCCGGGGCAGCATGAATCGCTGTATCCGGAGTTGGTGCGACCGGAGGGACGGATCTTCTTTGCCGGGGAGCATGCATCGTTGACGCCGACGTGGATTCAGGGAGCGATTGAATCGGGGCTGCGGGCGGTGCAGCAGATTGGGGCTCAGTTTCCGGGGTAAGGGGTGAAGTGGTCTTGGATCTCCGTCGATTGTAGAGGTATGACTCTCAGTGATGCGCTGCATGCAGCACGAATGGCGCAGGAGCATGGCGATTCTGTTTCGGCGGAGACGGCGGCGCGGAAGGCGTTGGAATTGTCGGGGATCCAGGAGCGCACCGCGTCGCGATGGTTCCCGAAGTTGACGGCGGAACAGCAAGAGGCTGCGTTGGAGGCCGCTGTGATCTTGTCTCGCGCCTTGCTGCAGCAAGGCCGGTGGCGGGAAGCGGTGCAGGCCGGCTGGGACCTGGCGGGGATGGATCGGAAGCGGCTGGTGCCGATCAAGCTGCTGGAGGCTGAGGCGCATTTCCGTGGCGGGGACTGGCGGTGCGGCACGCCACTGCATGTGGCACGGCAGCTCTTGGAAGACCGGCCGGAGGGTGCGTTGCAAGCGGAGGTGCATCTGGCGGCGGCGCGGTACGCACGGGTTCTTGCGTATTACGAAGATGCCGCGGCGGATCTGCGGAAGGCCGGGGTCATGTTGAAGCAACTGCCGGAGGCACGGGCACTGTGGGCGTGTCTGGAGGCCGAACGCGGGTGGCTGGCGATGGATTGGAAGGAAGACGCCGGGGCAGCGCGAGCGCATTTCCTACGGGCGTTGGAGTTCGATGCGGATCATTTCGATGCGCGCCGGGGGATGGGCGATGTCGAACTCATGCGGGAGCAAGGGGAGGCGGCGCTTCGATGGTTGGGCCCGTTGGAAAGCGGGCAGGATCCGGAGGTGCTGGCGTCGATTGGGTGGGCGCACGGATATCTGGGAGATAACGCGCGTGGCGTGGAGTATTTCGAACGGGCAGTGCAACGGTCGCTTGCGTGGTACGGGCGATTTCATCCGGTGACGGGGTTAGCGCTGTACTGGTTCGGCACGTTCCGGCAATCGCCGTGTGAGCAAATGGCGGAGGCGGTGGAACTGCTGGAGCGATCGCAGGTGACCCTGTTGAGTTGCGTGGATGACGACCATCCTTGGGTGCAGGGCGTGCGAGAGATACTGGACGAATTGCGGCCGCAGCGATGTGACACGTATGTGAGTCCGAATGCGGAACGGCATGAAGCGATGAGGCAACGGGTGGAGCGGCTCCGGCAGGCTCGGGTGAAGGGGCTGCAATGGGACGTACAGCCACCGGCCGCGGTGGAGGATGTGGAGGCGGTGGAACGGGTAGTGGGGAGGAGGCTGCCGGAGTCGTTTCGCGATGTGCTGCTGGGATTTGCCAGGGCGTTACGGGTTTTCTATTACGAGGAAGATCGGGGGATGATGGGGTGCCTGGAGTGGAATCTGGAGAGGCTGCTGGCGGTGCATTCGCAGTTTCTCCATTGGGAGGGCTCGCAAAGTGCGGAAGAGTGGGCGCCGTGGCGCAACCGGCTGGGTGTCCTGCCGGTAGGCAATGGGGACTACGTTACGATCGATCTGGGAAGCGATGATGGAGCGGTGCTTTACTACGATCACGAGTGGAGCGGAATGGAAGGGGCGGTGCTGGCGCCGAACTTTGGGGAGTTTCTGCGGAGGGTGGTGTATCTGGGCGCGGTGGGGGATCACAGCTACCGTGAGTTTCTTGGGCCGGACGGGCTGGACGTGGAGAGTGATCGCGCGCGGGAATGGCATGCGTGGATTTACGGCGAATCCTGACGAGGCATGTGGTAGAAAGAGAGACGAGGAATGCGGCGTGAGGAGGAGTGAGTGACGGTAGTCGAGGTTTTGGCGACATTGGAGACACTGGGAAAGCCGGCGACCGCGGCCATCTACAAGCGGCATGGCTCGGGCACGAATGTGTTTGGCACGTTGACGTCGGATGTCGCCAAGCTGCAGAAGAAGATCAAGGTGGACCAGAAGCTGGCGGGGGAGTTGTGGAAGACCGGGAACGCGGAGGCTCGGATGCTGGCGCTTCAGGTTTCCGATCCACAGCAGGTCACCTTCGCCAGCGCTGAACGACTGTTGAAGGATGGGCAGACACATTTCCTGGGCTGCTATCTGGCCGGGCTGATCAGCCGTAGTCCGAACGCAGGAGAGATTATGCGGGCGTGGATGGCGTCGGGGGATGAAATTCGGCGGGAGATCGGATATAGCATCCTTGGCGCAGTTTTGAAGGACAAACCGGAGTCGGTCAGTGACGCCGAGGCAGGGGAGATCCTTCAGACGATCGAGAGGGAGATTCACGCTTCGCCGAACTGGGCGCGGTATGCGATGAACGGGGCGCTGATTGCGATCGGAGTGTTCAAGCCTTCGTGCCGGAAGCAGGCGATCGAAGCCGGAAGGCGCATCGGGAAGGTTGAGATCGACCACGGCGAGACGACGTGCAAAACGCCGGACGCGGTCCCTTATATTCAGAAGGCCGCCGGGCGTCGGCGTTAGCGTACACTCAAGCTTCATGCTCAACCGGGGCTATGCCTATACGACCAGCATCGACAGCAGATGCCAGGGGCAGAGCCTGCTCGCATACCTGGCGAGCCGGTACACGCATTCGGCGCGAGGAACCTGGCAACAAAGACTGAACAACGGCGAAGTGACGCTGGACGGGATTGCGGCCGATGGAAGCGAACTGGTGACGGAAGGGCAAAGGCTTGTCTGGAAGCGTCCACCCTGGATGGAGCCAGACTGCCCGCGGCATTTTGAAGTGCTGTTTGAGGATGCTCATCTGCTGGCGGTGAACAAACCGAGCGGACTGCCTACGCTGCCTGCGGGCGGGTTCCTGGAAAACACTCTGCTGCGGCTGGTGCAAGCTTATAGGCCCGAGGCGAACCCAGTGCACCGGCTGGGCCGAGGGACCAGCGGGATCGTTCTGTTCGCGAAGACAGCGCAGGCGGCCGGTTGTTTATCGGCTGACTGGAACACACCCAGGATCGAGAAAATTTACCGGGCGCTGGCGCAGAATGTGGCAGAGCAAGACGTCTACGACATCCGCACACCGATCGGGCGGGTGGCGCATCCGCGGACGGGTTCGGTGTGGGCCGCCAGTGCGAAAGGCAAGCCGTCGCGGTCCATGGCAACGGTGATCTCACGCGGCAGCGGCACAACAACATTTGAGGTCAAGCTGGGCTCGGGCCGGCCGCATCAAATCCGCATTCACCTGGCTTCGATCGGCCATCCACTGGTAGGTGATCCTCTGTATGGCTTAGGGGGCCTGCCACTGGAGAATCTTCCCGGTCTGCCGGGCGATGGAGGATATTTGCTGCACGCGCAGTTTCTGAAGTTTCATCACCCCGTCAGCGGAGAACCGATGGAGTTTGGAGCTGCGTTGCCATCGGGATTCTGATGGGGAGGGAGCGGGCTGCTATTCTGAGAATAACGTTGGACTCCACAGGGGAACAACCAAACTCGATTTAGATGCAATCATTTTCCGAACTCAATCTCTGCTCCGCATTGCGGAATAACCTGGAGAAGCACGACTTTGTCACGCCCACGCCGGTGCAGGCGCAGGCCATTCCGCCATTGATGGAAGGCCGCGATGTGGTGGCGACCGCGCAGACGGGCACGGGCAAGACACTGGCGTTTTCCATTCCGATCATTGAGGCACTGGCGGCTGTTCCGCGGGGAAAGAAAGTGCGTGTCCTGGTTCTGACGCCGACACGGGAACTGGCGATTCAGATCGACGTGGCATTCCGGCAACTCGCGCATGGCACACACATCCGGACCGCCGTGGTTGTTGGGGGGATGAAAGAGGGCGGCCAGTTGCGCGACATCAAGGCTGGGGCCGAGGTGGTGATTGCGACTCCGGGGCGCCTTTGTGATTATCTGGAACGGCGGCTGATTGATCTTTCGGGCACCCAGACGGTGGTTCTGGACGAGGCCGACCGGATGCTGGATATGGGGTTTCTGCCATCGCTGCGCACGATATTCGACGAGGTTCCGAGGAAACGGCAGACGATGCTTTTTTCAGCGACGATGGGGCAATCGGTGGCGGGCCTTGTGGCGAGTTACGTTCACGATCCGGTGCGAGTCGCAGTAGAAGCGTGCGCGGAAACGGCGAGCCAGATCGATCTATTCGGGTATGAAGTGGCGCAAGGGTCGAAGTTCGATTTGCTGGAGTATTTGCTGAAGCACCAGAAGGGCTCTTTCCTGGTTTTCGTGGCGACGAAAGAGGGCGCGGACAGGCTGGCGAAGTTTCTACAGCGTGGGAGACACAAGGTGGCGGCGATCCATGGAGACCGGTCGCAGAGCCAGCGGAATGAATCGCTGCAGGGCTTCAAAGACGGCGTGTACCGGGTGCTGGTGGCGACGGATGTGGCGGCGCGGGGCATTCATGTGGACAATATCGCGCACGTGGTGAACTACGATTTGCCGAATGAAGCGGAGAATTTCATTCACCGGGTGGGGCGCACGGGGCGCGCCGGTGCACGAGGCGCATCGTGGACGTTTGTGACTCCGATTGAGCGCTCGACGGTTCGCAGCTATGAACGCACGCTGGGGATTCAGATGCATTATCGCCCCTTGCCGCCTCTGCCGCGCCCGATTGGGCTGGTGACGGATGTCACGGCGTTTCTCGCTTCGATGAACAGCAGCCAACCAGCGAATCCCGAGCCCAAGCCGGCTCCGGTGAGGAAACACACCGGGGGCGACGGGCGGGGCTGAATTCTTGCTGGTGGAGGACTGAGGAATGCGAAAAGGGTTTACACGAAAGCCCCACGCGGACGGGCCCGCGACGCCAATCAAGAACTACATTACCCCCGGCGGTCTGCAGAGGCTGAAGGAGGAGTGCCGGTTTCTGCTGACGAGAGAGCGGCCGGCGGTTACGGACAAAGTGGCGTGGGCTGCGAGCAACGGTGACCGTAGTGAGAACGCCGATTATCAGTACGGCAAGCGAAGGCTGCGGCAGATCGATGGGCGGATTCGCTTTCTGACGAAACGGATTGAGGCGGCGGAGGTGGTGGACCCGGAGACTCCGCGATCAGGGCAGGCGGCAGCGAGGGTGTACTTCGGGGCGACGGTGCGCTATGCCAATGAGGCGGGGGTGGAGCGAGTGGTGAGCATTGTGGGGGCCGATGAAGTGGATCTGGAGCGCAACCACATCAGTTGGGTGTCGCCACTGGGGCGCGCGTTGATGAAGGCGGCGGAGGACGACTGCGTTGTTCTGCATGCGCCGAGTGGTACGGAAGAGCTGACCGTGCTGGAAGTGCGTTACGAGCGCATTGAGGTGGAACCGTTCCGGGAACCAGAGGGCGCCGAGTCGTCGTCCACGGCGAAGCGGCGCGGTCACGAGCCGATCGTGACGGCGGAATAGGCTTCCACGTATTCCTCGCCATTGCAGCCGCAATAGGTGACGGTTCGCGCGGTGAAATCGACATCGTAACGGACTACTCCTGCGCGCCAGGACGAGGCAAGAAATTCGGGGAAGGTGCTGTCGCCGGCCTGATCCTTGCGCAAGGCCGCGATGAGGGCCTCGCGGTGGAATGCGGGAACGTCCATCATGCCGGTAGCGAGTGGTGCGCCTTGCATCACCACGGGGCCGGCGGTGGTGAGGAAGAGGCTTTGGCAAGCGGGCAGCGTCCAAATGTTACGGGTGACGCCGGCGCGGCGGAGGGTTTCGGCGAGGTAGGGGAAGCCTCCGATTTTGGGCCGAATGGCGGCGGCTGTTTTCAAGGCAGCTTCGAGGTTCTCGATTGCTTTGCTCAATCTTTGTTTCTCCTTGTGGGGGCTATTCGACGGGTACACTCTCTATGGCGTGACGCTCGATCAAGGTGGACAGCAGGCGTTGCAGGGTGGCTCTCTCGTGTTGGGACAGGACACTGAAGAACTTCTCATCATTGCGGTCGGCGATCTGTTTCAGTTCAGGAAGGACGCGAGCACCGTGGCGGGTTATGGTGTACAAGCGGACGCGGTTGTCGCGGGGGCTGGTGGCACCGGTGATCCAGCGCTTGGCTTCGAGTTTGTCGATGACTTTGGAAACGGCACCGCGGGTGAGGGTGAGGGCTTGGGCAAGTTCGCCGGGGGTGATACCGGGGCGCTCCTCGACCTGGCAGAGCACGACCCATTCGGCGACGGAGGTGCGCCGGGTATGGAGGGCGCGTTTGAACTCGCCGGAGACGTGATTGGAAACGCGGCGGAGCCAGTAGCCGAGGTGCGATTCAAGGGTATTTGTTTCCATGGAAACCAATATAGTTTCCGTAGCAACTATTTGTCAAGCGGGATGAGTGCGGAGATGGCGGGGCGATAGAATGATTCAATGGACAACACGAGGGTTTATCGGATGGCGTTTGCCGGGGTTTATCCGCACTACATCGCGAAGGCGGAGAAGAAGGGGCGCACGAAGGAAGATGTGCATGCGATCATCGAGTGGCTGACGGGCTACGATGAGCAGGCGCTGCGGGAGCTAATCCACAAGCGGGTGGACTTTGAGACTTTCTTTGCCCAAGCGCCGCGGATGAACCCGAACGTATCGAAGATCACGGGCGTGATCTGTGGCTACAGGGTGGAGGAGATCGAGGATCCTTTGATGCAGAAGGTCCGGTACCTGGACAAGTTGGTGGACGAACTGGCGAAGGGGAAGGCGATGGACAAGATCCTGAGGAAGTGAACCGGAACTTGATAGGCTGGATGGTTCACACCGTGCCAGCACTCTCGTTCTTTCATTTCGACCGCGGTTGGAAGACCGCCACTCTATGGATCGTGGCTTTGGGGACTAGCGCCGCCTGGGCCGAGCCGGCGGGGAAGAATCCCAAGAACTGGGCCGATTATGGCGGGGGACCTGATTCTTCGCATTACGTTGCGCTGACACAGATCAACAAGGCCAACGTGAGCCAGTTGGACGTGGCGTGGGTTTATCCGACGGGAGACAATCATGCGTACCTGTTCAACCCGGTTGTCGTGGATGGGGTGATGTATGTGCTGGCGAGGAACAGTTCGCTGGTGGCGTTGGATGCGGGGACGGGGAAAGAGATCTGGGTTCATGAGAACCTTCCGGGCTTGTCGACGCGAGGGATCGCGTATTGGGAGAGCAAGGACCGCAAGGACCGGCGGCTGATTTTTGCGATCAACGACTACCTGCAGCAGATCGATGCGCGGACGGGGAAGTCGATTCTCACTTTCGGCAAAAAGGGACTGGTGGACATGCGGGAAGGGTTGGGGCGCGATCCGAAAACGATTCCGCGAATTCAGACTGACACGCCGGGGCGCGTGTTCGAAGATCTGATTCTGATGGGGTCGACACCGGGCGAGCAGTATCTGGCTCCGCCGGGCGATATCCGGGCGTACAACGTGATCACTGGCAAGCTGGTGTGGAGCTTTCATACGATTCCGCATCCGGGCGAGTTCGGGTATGAGACGTGGCCGAAGGATGCGTGGAAATACTCTGGCGGGGCGAATACGTGGGGCGAAATCACGGTGGATGCGAAGCGTGGGATCGCGTATTCTCCTACGGGCTCGCCGACATACGACTACTATGGGGCGGACCGGATTGGAACGAATCTGTTTGCTAACAGCATTGTGGCGCTGGATGCACGTACGGGGAAGCGGTTGTGGCATTTTCAACTGGTGCACCACGATTTGTGGGATTACGATACAACCGCGGCGCCGCAGTTGCTGACGGTGACGCACGATGGGAAGCGAGTGGACGCGGTGGCGCAATCGAGCAAGCAGGGATTCCTGTACGTATTTGACCGGGTGAGCGGAAAACCGCTGTGGCCGATTGAGGAGAGGCCAGTGGCGAAGAGTTTGATGCCGGGAGAGCAGGCTTGGCCGACACAGCCATTCCCCACGGCGCCGCCACCGTTTGCGCGGCAGACCGCATCGGCCGACGATGTGAATCCGTACATCCTGACGGCGGAGGAGCGCGCGGCGTGGAAGGCGCGGATTGCGAAGATGCGCAATGAGGGGTTGTATACGCCGCCGGGGCTGGAGGAGACGATCTCTATGCCGGGGGCGCGGGGCGGATCGAACTGGGGGAGCGGAGCGGTGAATCCGAGCAAAGGGCTGCTGTATCTGAACACGCAGAATTGGCCGACGATTTACAAATTGGGACTGGAGGATCCGCTGGCGAAGGCGAGTAAGGGGACGGGGCCAAAGGCGTTGTATGAGGCACGATGCCAGGCGTGCCATGGAGTGAATGGGATGAGGGCGGGAGCGGGGCCGCCTGCGCTGGCGGGGATTGGGAAGCGTTCGACGTTCGAGGCGTTTCGCATGGTGGTGCGGAATGGGCGTGGGAAAATGCCGGCGTTCCGGAACCTGGAGGAAGGCGATGTGCAGCGGGTGTTCGAATATCTGAATCGATTTGACGCGCCAGCGGCGGAGGTTGTGAAGGCGGGGCCACGCGGGCCGGTGGTGGCGTCGGGCGGCGCGCCGGGGGGATTGGTGGCGCGGGAGGACACGAGCGGTAAATACACGCCGCTGGGTGGGCCGGATTATCCGGCGGGAAGCGATACACCGCGGGTTCGTTATTACACCGATTGGGGGTTGTATCCGAACCAGCCGTATGTTCTGGGTCCGCCGTGGTCGCAGGTGGTGGCTTACGATCTGAACAAGGGCACGATCAAGTGGACGGTGCCGCTGGGCCAGGATGCGGCGGCTGCGGCGCAAGGAGCCAAGGACACTGGCGCGTTCATGGCAGAGCATCACGGGATGATTGTGACGGCGACGGGGTTGATCTTTATTGCGGCGAGCGATGGGAAGTTGCGGGCGCTGGATGAGGAGACGGGCAAGGTGTTGTGGAGTGCGACGCTGCCTGCGGGTGCGGAAGGCGTTCCGTCGATGTACGAGGCGGGCGGGAGGCAATACCTGGTGGTTTCGGCATCGTCGAATGTGACGCCGGGGGGCGGGCATGCGGCGCATGCGGGGATCAAGCCGGGATTGCGGACGGACATCCCGAAGGGCTACGTGGTGTTTGCGCTGCCACGGAAATAGGGGTTCGGATGAAGTGGCAGCTTCTGCACAAGGCTTGCCGGGCGGTTCACTCGACGGTGCTGGACATGACTCCGTATGAGCAGGCGATGTTTTGCGGGCTGGCGCCGGCGGCAGAGTTGCTGCGCGGGTTCCGGGCCGCCGCGCCGCATCCGACGGGGATGAGTGAGCTGTGGCTGTTGGCGGCATCGCGGCTTTCGGAGGGGGCGAAGTGGGAAGCTTTGCGGGCGATGAAAATCGCTCAAGTGAATTTGAGTTGGCGGAAGGCGACGCCGCTGGATGTGGCGCGGCGTTGGAAGAAGACGGCGGCGGCGAAGTTGCTTTGACCTATTGACCGCTTTCGACGGTGTTGATGAGGCTCACGACACGGTGAGGTGCTGGGCCTGATCGGAGACCTGGCTAGCGAGCTGCTGGAGGGCTTCGCGCTGGCGGTCTTCGAAGGAGGCGTACTCCACGGCAAAGTAGCCCTGGGGGAAGGCGACCCACTGGACGACGGCGCTGTGCGGCGGGGAATCGGGCCGGATGGGCGGCCATTGGGATGCACCGGGGACGGCGGCCTGGACGCGGAGCTCGTTGTCGGCGGGGCCGTAGAGAGCGAGGAGTTGGAGGCCGATGGTGTCGTGCGCGGTTTGACGCGCGGCGGCGAAAAGTTCGGACCAGTTGTTGGCCTGCGGGAGCGGAGGGACTTCGATCGGCGCGCCGTCGCGTTGGGCACCGACCCAGGCAAGGGCGAGCGGGAAGCCGAGGCTGGTGAGGTAGCAGATCCAAACGATGGGTTTCAATTGGAGCACGGTTTGGAACTCAAGGAAGCGGGGGAGGAAGATGAAGAGCACGCCGAGGCTCAATTGGAAGGCCCATGTGCCGCGGCGAAGGACCCTGGCCATTGCCTGTTGCGAAGGGGACTGATTGGGGCGGAGGCGGCCGGACCAGCGGATGGCGGCAGTGACGCCGGCGATCATGACGAGGAGGTAGGGCCCGGAGCCGAAGATAGAATCGAGGAAGGTGAACGGGGTGAGGAGGGCGTAGGACGTTTTTTCCGCGAGGCGGACGGCGATGGAAGCGACGGTCCAGGCGACGCCGGTGCGCATGATCCAGCGATGCCACCCTCGTTCGGTAGTGTCAGGCCAGATGATGGCAGCGGCGAAGAGCGCAATGGGGCCGGCTGCGGCAATGGCGGCACTGTAGATCACCATGAGCGTGCGGAGGGGTTCGGGCCAGACGTAGGGTGAGGTGACGACCCAGGAGAAGTGGCCGGCTCCGGCTAGCACGAGGGCGGCGAGCCAGGCGCGACGGCTGGAGGCGTTGACGGCGAGCACGGCGGCGGCGAGGAGGATGCAGACGGCGGGCCAGAGGACGGCGGAGAACCAGGCGGTGGTGGCGAGGCTATCCCAGAGGAAGGAATCGGACTGACGGCGGAAGGTGGCGAGGGCGGCTTGCTGCCAGGGCTCAGCGTCAGGAGGGTAATGCTCGACGAGGACTGTGGCGCGGCGGCGTGATTCAGCGGCGGTCATGGCCTCTTCGAAGTCGGCGCGGCTGCCGATGGGACGGCCGTCGATTGCAAGGACGCGGTCCGAATAGAAGAGGTCTTCGCCACTGGGGACAGGGGTGGTGATAATGGGCTCGAAGATTTTGATGTGGAAGGGGCGTGGTTGGCGGGTGTCGCGCTGCTGCGCGTGGACGGCGGTGCGGATGAGCACGGGCGTTTCGATAGCGAGCAGGAGGATGGCGAGGACGGGGCCGAGGAATTTATTCGACATCGGCGTAGGCCTCCCGGATGGCTTTGTGACGGGCTTCGAGAGCGGCTGCTTCTTCGATGCGGCCCTGCTTGTGAAGGACGGAGGCGAGATTTTCGAGGATGCGGACGAGATCGGGATGGGTGGGGTTGGTCCAGGCTTCCTCCTCTCGAAGGGCTTCGAGGAGAAGAGGCTCGGCTTCGGCGGGTTTGCCGGTTTGGTTCAGGATGAGCCCACGGAGATAGAGGAGTTCCCTGCGCTCGGTTTTGTCGAGCTTGGGTTCGAAGCTACTGGCACGAGCGATGAGGGGGGCGGCGGACTGAGGATTGCCGTGTCGGGCGTAGCTCTCAGCGAGGACAAAAAGGGGTAAGACGAGGCGGGGGTCGTCGGGGGCCATGTGATGTTCGAAGAGGCGGAGCGATTCGAGGTGGGAATGTTGTGCCTCATCCGGACGGTTCAGTTCGTCGAGGGCGTGGCCTTTGACGCTGAGCAGAACACCGTGGAGGACGGGGGTGGATTGCGAGCGGGCGAGCGCTTTTTCCAACTGAAGCATGGCGCGGGCGGGTTGGAAGGCAGCGATATAGGCGGTGGCCTGATGGAGCCAGACGTTGGGGAGTGAGCCTTGGATTTCGGGTTTGGAGGAGGCCTCGACGAGTTCTTCGAGTTGCTTGAGGTGCGAGAGCATGCCGCGGAAGTCGCCGTCGCGTCGGCAGAGATAGGCTTCTAGTTCGTGTTGGAACAGCTGGGCCGTATCGGAGGCTTGCCCTGCCCATTGGGTCGTCTGGCGGGCGGCTTCAGCGGCCTCAGGGAAGCGGCCGAGTTGGAGAAGGGCTTCGGCGTTGCATTTGTGAATGGCGGCGAGGGCTGTGGCGTCGTTGGGAGAGCTGCCGGTGGGGACGCGAGCGAGGACTTGCTGGGCGGCCTGACAGACGTCGGACCAGCGGCGCATGGCGGCGAGGGCCGAGGTGAGTATGACGCCGGCGGCGAGGGTGGCTGCTTTCTGTTTGGTGGGGAGCGTTGCGGCGAGGGCGAGGGCCTGGCGGGATTTGGATTCGGCGATCATCCAGTAGCCTTCACGAAGGGCAGCGGTGGCGGCAAGGGCCAGGCGGGCGAATTCGTGGTTGGGTTTGGTGAACAGCTCCCAGGCGAAAGTGGCGGCGCCGATGAGGAAGGCGATAAAGCAGCCGAGGCCAGGGGAGATGAAGTTGGGGCCGAGGAAGAGAGCGAAGGACAAAAGGACACCGATGGCGATCATTGCCCAGCGGCGTATTTTTCGATTGTCCATTCAGTCGGATATTCGGAAGGAGAGGCATGGAACTGTAGGCCGGGGCACGATGGGGGCCGCCTGGTGCGGCCAGCGGGCCTCGGCGCGTACGGCGGATTCGGTCCAGCCCTGATCCTTGAGATCTTTCTTAGATGTGGGCCTGGATTTCTTCGCTGCTTGCGGCCCTGGGGCGTGTGCTTGTAGGGGTTGCGTCCCATACTTGGACTTCTTAGTATCAGAGCTTTGGGAATTGGTGGTGGGAAGCTGCCGCTGAAAAGCAGGACGGGAGCCGGTGATACACTTCTGGGTATGGACCGTGTCGAGCAAATTGAAGCAGCGATCAATGAATTGCCTCAGGCCGAGTTCAAACGTCTGATTCACTGGCTGCATAGCTTGGAAGAATCTCGTTGGGACGAGCAAATGGACCGTGATTGCGCGACAGGCAAGTTGGACTTCCTGATCGAGGAAGCGGAAAGGGAATCGCGGGATGGTGTTCTGCGCGAATGGCCCGTACAGGATTGAAGTCGATCGGAACACAGCGATTTTGGCGTCTATTTCAACAACTCCCTCCTGATGTGCGCCATCAAGCGGTTCGGGCTTATCGTAGCTGCCCATGTCGCAAAGCGGAATACACCGCTTGCTCACGCGCGCGGCTCAGTAGATTCAACGGAGCAGGTTTAGGCAAGGGTTGAAGCGGTACCGGGTCAGAATTCGAATTTGAGGGCGACTTGCATCACGCGGGGGCCGCCTCGGCCTCGATCGTTGACGCCGGTGATGAGTCCTCCACCGAGGGCATTGAATTCGCGGTCGGGGAGTTGGAAGTTGGCGTGGTTCATGATGTTGAACAGTTCGTAGCGGAATTGGAAGTTTTTGCCGCTTTCGAAACGGAAGTTCTTCAACATGGCGATGTTGATGAAGTGCTGGGCAGGGCCGTCCAGGATGTTGCGGCCGGCGTTGCCGAAGGCGAACGGAGTGAACCCGTAGGCGCTGGTTTCGCAAACATCGCGGGCCTGGCAGCGGGGGACCTTTTCGAAAGCATCGAGTTGGTACCAGGGGTAGTCGACGCCGCGGCGGCCGGCACCGGGGATGTCGGGTTGGATGCCGGTGGCGATGCGGTTGGGACGGAGAGATTCGCCGAGGTTGGCGTCGATGCCGGCGGCGGTGATGGTGAACGCCTGGCCGCTGTAATAGGTGGCACTGCCGGACATGTTCCAACCGCCGATGAGGCCGTTGCGCCAGCCTTTGGTTGCGGAGAAGAAGCGGCGGCCTTTGCCGAAGGGGAGTGGTGAGGAGAAGACTCCGGTAAGGACGTGGCGGCGATCGAAATCGGAACGGGCGCGCTCACTCTTCAGATCCTGAGAATTCTGGGCATTGGCGAAGCCGCCGGTGGAGTTGCCGTTCAACTGCGAGGCATCGTCAATGGATTTACCGAAGGTGTAGTTGGCGCGGAAGAACATGCCGCGGGCGCGTTTGCGAAGGGAGATCTGGCCGGCGTTGAAGTTGGAGTTGGAACCGAAGGAGTAGTAGTTGATGGTGTTGATGCCGGCGATGGGGCGAGGGAAGGCGACGCCGGCCTGATACATGGCGAGGGAGCGGATGGGTTGATTGAGATCGTAGCGGCGGCCGAGGTGGGTGCCTTTGGAACCGACGTAGGCGGTCTCCAGAGCCATGCCTGCGCCGAGTTCCCGCTCGATGGTGAGGGTAGCTTTGCAGATAGCGAGTGGGGGATGGGGTCGTAGCCGTTGAGTTGGTGGAGTTGCGCTGAGCAGCAGGGTGTCGAGATGGTTGGAGAGAACAGCCAGATGCTTGTTCGAGCAGGCGCAAGGCTCATCTGGTTGACGGAGAAGGGGAAGCCCGTCATGAGGCTGTCTTTGATGGGATTGAGCAAGTGACTGGTGTAGAAGACGCCGTAGCCTCCACGGAACACGGTGGTGCGTTTGCCGGGGACACGCCAGGCGAAGCCGACGCGAGGGGCGAGGTTGATTTTGTCGGTGTAGACGAGGGCGCGGGGGTAGCCAACGTCTTTGGCGAGCACGACCTTGTTCTGGACGTTGTACTGAGCGAGACGCGCCTGGAGGTTGGGTAAGGCTCGGTCGCCGGCGATGACGATTTTGCCGAACTCGGCGACGAAGTTGGAGGCGCGGTCATAGCGATCGACGGGAGGCATGTCGAGTTCGTAGCGGAGGCCGAGGTTCAAGGTAAGGGAGCGGGTGACTTTGAAATCGTCGTTGAAGAAAGCGCCCATGGAGAAAGAGCGGACGTAGGGCCGGGTGATTTCGGCGTTGCGGGTGGCGCTTTGGAGCATGCCGAGCAGCAGGTCGGCGACGGAGTGATTGGTCCAGTTGCGCTGGAAGGCGAAGGTGCCGCGGGTGTTGTTGAGGAAGGGCTGATTGAAGCGGACGCGCTCGAAATCGACGCCCCATTTGAGGACGTGTTTGTTTTTGACCCAGGTGTATTTGTTGCTCCAGAGGAGGGTGGTGACGTGGTATTCGGTGGGCTGGGCGGCGGCGGCTCCGATGGGGAGGTAATCCTGCACGGTGAAGAGTGGGAAGCCCATCAACTTGGGATCGGTGGTGGTGCCGGGGATGCCGAGTTGTTCGGCGATGTTCTGCCCTTGGAATTTTTCGCGCTCGTCGGTGGCGTTGCGGGAGAAGCCGGCGCGGAACTCGGTGAGCAGCGACGGGCTGAACATGTGGGTGTAATCGAGGCCGAGGAGGGAGCGGGCGTCGTGAGAGAAAGTGGGCCATTGGGCGAGGGCGCTGCCGGCGAAGGGTGCGGTGTTGTCGGCGACGCGCATCTGGTAGCGGAAGGAGACGATGTTGCTGGTGTTGAAGCGCTGATCCAATTTGGCGATGAAGCTATTCCAGACATCGAAGTCTCTGCCGGTGGTCTGGTAGTTATTGGCGCTGTCGTTGCGATTGGGCAGCGGGTAATACTGCATCAGTTTGAGGGCGGTTGGATGGAAGCGGCTGGCGGGGATGCGATTGCCGGGAAAGCAGGCGGCGGAAGCGGTGGCGGTACAGGATCCGGTGCGGAGCGGATCTTTGAGGAAGAGCTGCGCCTGAGTGATGGGGACGCGGGATTGGGAGAAGTCGCCCTCGCGTTCGAGGAGGGTGGGGACACGGCCGATTTGAGTTTGGCCGAGGACCTCGCGATAGGCTTCCCATGAGAAGAGGAAGAATGTTCGATCGCGGCCGTTGTAGAGGCGAGGGATGCGGACGGGGCCGTGGAGGGTTGCGCCGTACTGATTGCGGCGGAGGGGCTGCTTGGTGACATCGAAGAAGGTGCGGGCATCGAAGATGTCGTTGCGGATGTATTCGAAGAGATCGCCGTGGTATTTATTGGTGCCGGATTTGAGCACCATATTGATGACTCCGCCGGCCATGCGTCCGGTTTCGGCGGAGAAGCCGGAGACCTCCATTTTGAACTCCTGCATGGCGCTGACGTTGGGGCGGACCTGGGCGGCGGCACCACGGGGGTTGCGGTTGTTGAAGCCGTCGACGGTGTAGTTAGTGGAATCGGAACGGGCGCCGTTGACGTTGAGGCCGGAGCCCTGGCCGCCTTGCGCCATGGGGACGACGCCGGGGACGAGGAAGGCGAGATCAGTGAAGTCGCGCCCGTCGAGAGGCATGTCGTTGATTTCCTGCTGGGTGATGACATCGCCCTTGATGGCCCCGGTTTCGGTGTTGATGAGGGCGATGTCGGCGGTGACGCTGACGGATTCGGTGACGGAGCCGACCTGGAGTTTGATGTCCTCGCGGAGAACCTGGCCAAGTTCGAGGATGATGCCGGTTTTGCGGTAGGAGCGGAAACCGGTGTGTTCGGCGGTGATTTCGTAGGGACCGGGGACGAGGTTGGTGAGGGTGAACTCGCCTTGAGGGCCGGATTTGATTTCGCGAGTTTGATTGGAATCGGTGTTGCGGATGCGGATAGACACTTCGGGCACGAGGGCGTCGCCGGTGTCGGCCACGGAGCCCGTTACGGTGGCCGTGGCGTTCTGGGCATCGAGCCTCGCACCCAATACGAGGCAGAGCAGCAGCGGAAGGTACGACAAGGATTGACCTCCTGCGGACAATTCTTTCGATTATAAACGAGGGGCGGATTGTTTTTTGGGCCACAGATGGACACAGATGCACACAGATTTTGAGAGTTTTGGCTTTGGGGCTTGAGGTCAGGGGGCTTATGGGGAGAGGTAGCGGGCGGGGGTGGTTCCCATTTCGCGGTGGAACATGGCTACGAAGGCGCTGGGGGTGTTGTAACCGGATGCGTGTGCGGCTTCGGTAACGGTGGAGCCGGCGGCGAGGGATTCGAGGGCGAGTTGGAGGCGGAGACGGCGGAGCCATGCTCCGAGCGACATGCCGGTGTCGTGATGGAAGAGACGTTCGAGGGTGCGAAGACCGGCTCCGGATTTTTGGGCAGCGGCGGGGAGAGATGTACCCGGATGATTGCGGAGGAGTTGGGCGAGGCGGATGGCGCGGGGGTCTTTGGGCTCGGGGAGTTGGAGAGGCGCGGCGGGGAGTGTGTGCAGTTGATCGCGGAGGACAGCGGCGAGACGGCGGTGGGAAGGCTTGCGCGCGAGGAGGGCTCCGTGTTGGACGGAGGCGAGGATGAGCTCGCGAAGGAGCGGGGTGACGTTCACGGCTCGGGTGGTGCGAGGAAGCTGACGAGCGCTTTTGGCGGGGAGGTAGATGGAGCGCATGGATGCGGATTGAGGAATATGGATGGTGTGCGGCGTGCTTTCGGGAACCCATAGAGCGCGGTGGGCGGGGAGGATCCAGAGGCCTGATGAGGTCTGCACGGTGAGTGCGCCCTGGGTGGCGTAGATGAGTTGATCCCAGCCTTTGACGGGGTAATGGACGGTGGTGGGTGAGAGGAAGGTGACGGCGAAGGTGCGGACCAGGGCGCCGTCGTGGCGTGATTTCGACATTTTCTGGCAGTTTATCGTGATTTCGCCAAGTGGTGTTTGTCGGGTAGCATGGTGCCATGGCTGACACACTGCGGCATTTTGCGATCAACTGCGACGATGTGGATCGGGCGCGGAGTTTTTATGAAACGGTGTTTGGATGGAAGTTCCAGGCTTGGGGGCCACCGGGATTCTTTCACACCAACGATGCAGGGGCGATGGGAGCAATCCAGAAGCGGCGGGAATTGGTTCCGGGCGTGCGGATGACGGGACTGGAGTGCACGTTTGGAGTGGAAGATATTGACGCCACGGTGGCGGCGATTGAGAAGATGGGGGGCAAAGTAGTGATGCCTAAGGTGGTGCTGCCAACCGTGGGCACGCTGGTGTTTTTCCAGGATCCGGAGGGGAACCTGGTGGGTGCGATGCAGTATGAAAAGTAATTGCGCCGGCCTGGAGGCCCGCGCCACTCGCGTTAGTCGCCGGCTGCGGGAGCGTGGACCGGGGCGTGGCGGCGGTTCTTGAACCACTCGCGCATTTCCTCGACGAAGGAGTAGCCGACGGGCACTACGACCAGAGTCAGCAGCAGGCAGAGCAGCTGGCCGCCGATGATGGTGATGGCGATGGCGGAGCGCTGGGAGGCCCCGGCGCCTACGCCAACGGCGGTGGGGATGAGTCCGGCGACGATGGAGAAGGTGGTCATCAGAATGGGCCGGAGGCGGACGCGATTGGCTTCCATGATGGCCTCGCGGAGGGGATGCCCTTGCTTGAGGAGCCGGTTCATGTAGTCGATTTGGAGAATGCCGTTCTTCTTCACGATGCCCAGCAGCAAGAGGACGCCGAGCGCGCTGAAGAGGTTCAGCGTGCGGCCGGTGGCGATGAGCGAGATGAGCGCGAAGGGAATGGAGAGCGGCAGCGTAGTGAGAATAATGAAGGGGTGGATGAGGCTCTCAAACTGCGCGGCGAGCACCATGTACATGAAGATGGACGCGAGGCTGATGGCGAGGATCATGTTCTTGGTGGTTTCCTCAAGCACCTGCACCTGGCCGGAGAAACGGGCGCTGTAGCCGGGCGGGAGTTCGGCGCGGGCGATGGCTTCGCGCGTCTTTTCGGCGGCCTCGGCGAGCGCGTGGCCATTGGCAACGTTCGCGTAAACACCGACGGAATACTGGCGATCCTGGCGATCAATACGGCTGGGGGAGAGACCACGCTCGACTTTGGCGAATGAGTCGAGGCGGATGAGCCCCTGCTTGGCGGAAGGCACGAGGAGGCGGCTGAGGACGGACGGATTGTCGCGCTGGTGGGGGAGCAGGCGCATGGTGACCTGATACTGTTCGGAATCTTCCTTGAAGGTGGAGATCTGATCTTCGCCGGACATCATGAGGCGGACTGCGCTGGCGATATCGGCGACACGGACACCGAGGTCGGAGGCGAGTTGGCGGTCGATGTCGACCTGGAACTCTGGATTGTTGAGGGAGAGGTTGACGCGGAGGTCGACGACGGAGGGCTCCTTCATCATCTCGACATTGACGCGCTTGGCGATGTCGACGAGGGAGCGCATGTCGGGGCCGAGGAGCATGGCTCGGATCGGGGCGAAGGTGTCGCGTCCGCCGAGGGCATTGGGGAAGGTGACACGGGGGCGGGCGTGGGCGTACGGCCGCAGTGCTTCGCGCACTTTCTGGCCCATTTCGAGGATGTCGGCGCGTTCATTCTGCGGGTAGAGCAGCACGGTCATGTTGCCCATGGTGACGCGATCCATGAAGGTGGAACTGGTGGGGACGACGACCTTGACGCCGGGGATTTTCTCGATAGCCTTGGACATCTGGAGAGTGGTGCGTTCCGTGAGATCGAGGCTGGACCCTTCGGGGAGTTCGAGGAAGATGGAGAGTTCGCTCTGGTCTTCCTGAGGCATCCAGTCGCGGCCGATATGGTCGTTCACGACGAACATGGAGAAGAAGGTTGCGGTACAGACGGTGACGACGGCCCAGCGGTGATCAAGGGACCAGCGGAGGATGGCCATGTAGACGCGCTCCATCGGTCCGGAGTGGTGGCCGTGCTTGCTCTCGCCAGGCTTGCTCTTCTTCTTCAGCATGCGGGCGCTAAGGGTGGGGGTGAGGGTGAAGGCCACAAGCATCGACATCAAGATGGAGACCGACATAGTCCAGCCGAACTGATTGAGGAACTTGCGGGCGTAGCCGGACATGAAGGCGACGGGGACGAAAACAATCACGAGGGAAACTGTTGTGGCGATGACGGCGAGGGAAATTTCCTTGGTGGCGACGATGGCCGCTTCGATGGGCGGGAGCGCTTCCTCTTCGATGTAGCGGTAGATATTTTCGAGGACGATGATGGCGTCGTCAATGACAATACCGACGGCGAGGGTGAGGCCGAGGAGGGTCATTGAGTTGAGGGTGAAGCCCATCCATTTGAGGAGGGTGAAGGTGGCGACGACGGAGGTGGGGATGGCGAGGGAGCTGATGAAGACGGTACGCCAATCGCGGATGAAGAGGAAGACGATCAGGGAGGCGAGCAAGCTTCCGACGATGAGGTGTTCCTGGAGTGCTTCGACGGAATTGCGGATGTAGGTGGCCTGTTCCTTAACGACGTCGATTTCGAGACCGGGGGGAAGCATCGGCTTGATGACCTTCAACTTGGTTTCGATATCTTCGACGACCTTGACGGTGTTGACGCCGACCTGGCGGCGGATTTCCATCATGACGGCCGGCTTGCCTTTGTAATAGGCAAAGGAGCGGCGCTCGGCCATGCCGTCTTCGACCATTCCGATGTCACGGACGCGGATGGGGGCACCGTTGACGTTCTTGATGATGATGTTGTTGAACTGGTCGACCTTTTCCACGCGGCCGAGGGTACGGACGCCGAGTTCCGTTGCGCCACGGGTGATGCGGCCACCGGGGGTTTCGACGTTTTCAGTGCGGATGGAATGCTCGACGTCCTGGGCGCTGAGGGAGTAGGCGTTGAGCTTGTCGATGTCGAGGAGGACGTTAATCTGGCGCATGCGTCCGCCGAAGACGTCGACACCACCGACGCCGTCGACGGTCTCGATGGAGCGGCGGATGTTCTTGTCGGCGATTTCGGTGAGTTCGCGCTGGGTGCGGGAGCCGCTGACGGCAAGGGTCAGGATGGGGTCGCTGTCAGGGTCGGCTTTGATGACGGAAGGAGGGAGAACGTTGGGGGGGAGCTTGCGCATGGCGGCGCTGACTTTTTCGCGGACATCTTCGACGGCTTCGCCGATGTCGCGTTCGAGGACGAAGGTGACCATGACGCGGGCGCTGCCTTCGTAGATGTAGCCGCGGAGCTCATCGATGCCACTGATGGCGGAGATGGTTTCTTCGAGGGGGATGACGACCTGGGAGGCAACTTCCTCGGGGCTGGCTCCGGGGAGCCGAACCTGGACGTAGACCGTAGCGGGGTCGGTACGCGGGAACAGGTCGAGGCCGAGGTCCTTGTAGCTGAAGACGCCGAGAGTCACCAGGAAGAAGATGAGCATGAAGGCGAATACGGGGCGCCGGACACAAGTTTCGGATAGGTTCAATTGCTACTCCTGTATCTATGTAGAGATGATGATTGGCTCGCCGAAGGTTACTATTATATCTTGAGCAACCTATGAGTAAGACAGCGTTTGTATTTCCTGGACAGGGATCGCAATTTGCAGGGATGGGCAAGTCCCTTGCGGAGGCATATCCGGTGGCTGCGGCGACATTTGCCGAGGCCGATGAAGCACTTGGGTTTCCGATTTCGGAGCTGTGCTGGCAGGGGCCGGAGCAGGAGTTGAAGAAAACGGAGAATACACAGCCGGCGTTGGTGACGGTGTCGACGGCCGCGTATCGGGTATTGCGCGAGAAAGGGATGACGCCGGACTATGTTGCGGGGCATAGTTTAGGCGAATACTCGGCACTAGTTGCTGCCGGGGCGTTGTCGTTTGGCGATGCTTTGCGGCTGGTGCGGAAGCGCGGGCAGTACATGCAGCAGGCCGTGCCGCTGGGAGTTGGGGCGATGGCGGCGTTGTTGAAGCTGCCGGATGGGAAGCTGGAAGGAATACTGGCGGAGGCGGCACAGGGGGAAGTGGTGAGTGCGGCGAATTTTAACTCGCCGGACCAGATTGTGATTGCGGGGCATGCCGGGGCGGTGGCTCGGGCGTCGGAGTTGGCGAAGGCGGCAGGAGCGAAGCGGGCGGTGCCGCTGCCGGTGAGTGCTCCGTTTCATTGCGCGCTGATGAAGCCGGCGCAGGAGGCGTTGGCTGTTGATCTGGATGCTACGGAATTTAGGGATCTGGCGATGCCTTTGGTGAACAACTGGGCGGCGGCTGAAGTACGGAGTGGGGAGGAGGCTCGGAGGGGGTTGGTGGAGCAGGTGCCGAATCCGGTGCGATGGGTGGAGAGTGTGCGATTGCTGGCTTCGTTGGGGGTGACCAGGGCAGTGGAGGTTGGGCCAGGGGCGGTGCTAAGTGGATTGGTACGGCAGATTGATTCGTCGATTGGGTGTGTGAAGTTTGGGGAGGCGGGGGATTGGGAGAAGTTGGGGGGGTAAGGGTTCTCGCCAAGCCTCAAAGCCGCAAAGATCGCCAAGAAGATCAAGAACACTTGCAAGCTGCGGTGGGGCTGGGGTTGGCTGGATTTGACGGGGCTAGGGGCAGCGAAGTTTGTCTAGCGGCGTCAAGTTCGCAAAAAAGAGAAGAGAGTGGTGGGTGTCAGATGAACTTGCGTTTTTGGCGTTTTTGGCGGCTTTGCGGCTTTGCGCGATGTCTTTGCAATTAGGCCGAGGCGGCGACGGCGCCTTCGAGACGTTTGAGGAGTTCGTTCTCCCATTCCTTGTCGTTGACGTCGAAGCCGACTTGCTCCCAATGCCATTTGCCGTTGGCGTCGATGATCCAGAAGCGGGGGACGCTGAGGAAACCGACGAGTTGGCCGACGAAGACGCGGGAGGGAACAACAGGGAAGGTGAAGTTGTTCTTTTCGAGGTAGGGCCGAATGGAGGAGGTTTCCTCATCGACGTTAAATGTGGCGACGACGATCTCCTGGCGGGGCTTGAGCTGATCGTAGAAGGCCTGGACTTTGGGCATCAGGATCTGGCAAGGGGCGCTCCAACTGGCCCAGACTGCGACCAGGAGTGTTTTGCCTTGGAGGCGTTTCAAGTTCCAGACGTTGCCGTCGATGTCCGATAGACGGAACGGCGGCATTTCTTTATCGGGCTTCTCCCATCTCCCCATGTGAAGTTACACTTTCTCCGGAACGATATAGGGGGCGCGGTAGTGGCGAGTGAGCATGGCGTCGGCTTGCGAATCGCCGGTGAACCGCTCCTTCTGTGCGTCCCAGGTTAGTTTGCGGCCGAGGCGGTAGCTGATGTTGGCGAGGTGGACGAAGTTGGAGGCAAGAGCGTTGACGGCCACTTCGGCGTTGAGCTGCTCGCGTTTGCGGCTGCGCACGGCCTGGAGGAAATTGTCCATGTGCGGTGCGTTTTCGCCGCGCTCGGCTTTGCCTTCGGCGAGGAGTTCGCGCTTCTCGCCTTTGTAGGCCCAGAAGCCGTTGCTGTCGACAGCGAGGTAGCCGTCGCTGCCGTAGAAGATGTTGCCGACGATGTTGGCGCCACGCGCTTTGAGGGGGCCTTCTTCGGGGCTGATGAGGCCGCGGACTTCAAAGACGAGCTCGACGCCATCGCAATCGAAGGTAGCGATTTGGGTGTTGGGCGTTTCCTGATCGTCGTCGTAGACCATCTTGCCGCCGGTGGAGACGACGTTCTTGGGCATGGTTTTGCGGTTGAGTCCCCAGAGGGCGATGTCCATTTCGTGGACGCCCTGGTTGCCGATGTCGCCGTTGCCGGTGTCCCAGAACCAGTGCCAGTTGTACTTGAAGCGGTTCTCGTTGAAGGAGCGCATGGGGGCCGGCCCGAGGAAGAAGCTCCAATCGATGCCGGGGGGAGTGGCGATGTCGGGCTTGCGGCCGATGGAGGGGCGGCGCTTGTAGCAGAGGCCTTTGGCCATGTAAAGCTTGCCGATGGCTCCTTCGTGGAGGAGTTTCATGGCGGCCATTTTGTGGACCGTGCTGCGGCTTTGCGTACCAGCTTGTACGATGCGATTGTACTTGCGGGCCGCGGCGGTCATCTGTTTGCTTTCGAAAACGTTGTGGGAGACAGGTTTTTCGACGTATACGTCTTTGCCAGCCTGGCAGGCCCAGATGGTGGCGAGGGAGTGCCAATGATTGGGCGTGGCGATGGTGACGGCGTCGACGTTTTTGTCTTCGAAGAGCTTGCGCATGTCGGAGTAGACCTTGGGCTGATGGCCCTTGGCTTTCTGGACGATGGCGACGGCGCGCTCCTGGGCGGCCTGATTGACGTCGCAGAGGGCGGCCATGTAGCAATCGAGTTTGAGGAACTCGTTGACATGAGCAGTACCGCGTCCACCGATTCCGATGACGGCGAGGTTGACCCGATCATTGGCGCCGAGGATGGGGCGGGCTTGGGTAGCGATGGCGGCTGCGCCGGCCACCTTTTGCAGCACATCTCTGCGGGAAAGACTGTTGCTCATGAAGAGGACGCTCCTTTTCGGAATCCTCCTGATTATAACTGGAGACAGAGGTGGAAGTAAGCCGTTCTCAATCGCCGATGCGTTTGGCGGGCATGTCGCGGCCACCCTGGTGGAGGATGAGGGAGGTGACTTTGCCCGCGGCGTCGCGTTTGAATTCGATTTCGGCGCCGACGATTTTGGAAAAGAATCGATCTTCGGCGGAAGCGGCGATGGGAAGCTTTCCCTGCCCCGTGGCCTGGGTGATGAGCTGGTCGCCCTCGCGCCAGACTTTGAGGACGAAGCCCGGACGGAGTTCGTATTGTCCGGCGACGGAGTCGAGCTTTTCGGCGGGCAGTTTGATTTCGGTGAGCAGGGGGCGGGGTTTGACATCTTTGCCGAAGTGGAGGGCTAAGAGTTCGCGGGCGATGACATCGGCAGCGGGGCCGTTCTGATTGGCGAGGACGACGACGGTGAGTTTATCGGCGGGGGCGCGCATGAGGCTGGTGTTGAAACCATTGATGCCGCCGCCATGGCCGATCACGTCATGATTTTCGATTTTGGCCATGGTGAGACCGTAGCCGTAGTTGTTGAGGTAGGCGGTGGTCATTTTCGCGTAGTGTTCTTTGCTGACCACCTTGCCGGACTCGAGGGCATCGGCCCATTTGGCGAGATCGTCGATGGTGGAGTAGAGGGAGCCGGCGGCGTGGGGGAGGCTCATGTCGAGGTAAGGGGCGATCTTGCCGTCGGGAGTGTAACCGGTGGCGCGGCGAGCGACGATGGTGGTGTTCCAATCGTAGCCGGAGTCCTTGAGGCCGAGCGGTTCGAAGATGTTCTTGCGGAGGTACTCATCGTATGTGCCGCCGGTGATGCGTTCGATGATGGCGCCGAGGAGGACGTAGCCCGTGTTGTTGTAAGCGAACTTGCTGCCGGGTTCGAATTCGAGCGGCTTGTCCTGGGTGAGTTTGACGATTTCGACAGGGGAGCGGCGGATCATCGACTGTTTGGCGAAGAAATCAGGGATGGCCGTGTAGCTGGGGATGCCGGACGTGTGGTTCAGCAGGTGATGGATGGTGATCTTTTCCCAGGAGGCAGGGGCATCGGGATAGTGTTTGGAGACGGGATCGTCGATGGAGAGCTTGCCTTTTTCGACGAGTTGGAGGATGGAAGCGGCAGTGAACTGTTTGGTGATGGAGCCGAGGCGGAAGCGGGTGTCGGGGGCGTTCGGGATGTTCCATTCGCGGTTGGCCTGACCGTAGCCTTTGCGAAAGAGGGGCTGGCCGTCTTTGGTGACGATGACAGTGCCGGTGAACTGGCCGTCGCGGAGCCAGGAATCGACATAGGCCTGGGCTTTGGAGGCGTAGTCCTGAGCGGAGAGGATCGCCGAGGCGGTGAGGAGGAGAAAGGTGAACCGGTTCATTTTTCGCTCTTCTTCAGACGAGATTTTGGTGTGGTTTGTTCCTTCAGAAGATCGTCGACCTGCTGGCGGAATTTGTCGAGGCGTTCGTGTTTGATGACGAGCGCTTGTTGGGCTTGTTTGAGGAGGGCGATGGCGGCAGGGCGGTCTCCGCTGGCGATCTGGATGGTGGCTTCGTTGTGGAGGCCTTTGGCGAAGAGGAGCGCGCGGATGGCGTTGGCATTGTCGGCGGCGGCTTTGCGCTTGGGTTCGTCCTTCTGATCCTGGTAGAGGATGGCGAGCTTGTCGAAGGACCAGGCAACCATAGGGTGCTCGGCGGTGGAGGTTTTGACCCAGAGATTGAGCTGGCGCATGTAGACCGCTTCGGCTTCGGCGTATTTTTTCTGGCCGAAGAGGGCGTAGGCGAGGCCATCGAGAGTGGCAAGCAGGTCGGGGTCGTCTTTGCCGAGGAGTGTTTCGCGGATGATGAGGACACGACGGAAGGCAGTTTCGGAATCGGGGTAGCTGCGGAGGGTGGCTTGGGTGACACCGAGGCGATCGAGGTCCGGGACGAGGGAGGGATGATCTTCGCCCATGAGCTTGCCGCGGAGGCGGAGGGACTGGCGGAGAAAGGCTGCGGCTTGCACGTTTTCCTGTTGCTCAATGCATACGAGGGCCTGGAGGCTGAGGAGGTCGGCGACTTCGATGCTCTCGTTGCCGTTGGTCTTGGTACGCATCATGAGGACGCGCTGGAGCGTTTCCATGGCGATGGAGAAGTCGCCACGGAGGCGGCGGAGGTGGGCCATTTGGGTGAGCTCGTCGGCGAGTTTGGGATCGGACCTGCCGTTGATGGTTTCGCGCCAGTTGATGGCGAGGTTGAGGTAGTTTTCGGCTTCTTCGTATTCGGCCATGCCGGTGAGGACGGCGACGAAGTGTTTGAGTGTGTCGTAGCGGCGAGTATCTTCGCGGGGCAGGGTTTCGGCGAAGGTCCAGGCTTGGGTCATGGTGGCCTTGGCGGAGTCGAACTCGCCTTTGGCCATTTGTTGGCGGGCAGTGGCGATGAGCGCGGGGAGATCGGGTTCGGGTTGCTGCGCGGCGGCGAGGAAGGCTATTGCGAAGAGGGTGAGCAATTGTGATAACCTCCACAGCGATATGCTTAGCCGACGCGAATTTCTGGGCACAGCCGCGGCCGCGACCGCTTCCGGACAGAAGAAAACAACACCGAACATTCTCTTCATTATGGTGGATGAAATGCGGTGGGATGCACTGGGTGCGGAGAAACATCCGGTGGTGGAGACACCGAATCTGGACCGGCTGGCGAAGCAAGGGGTGCGCTTTTCCGAGGCGTACACGGTGGCTCCGGTATGTTCGCCATCGCGGGCGTGCACGTTCACGGGGCGTTATGCGGATGTGGTGGGCGTGACATCGAATGGGATTCCGGCGAATGACGGGGAGATATTTTTGCCGTCGATTCTGCAGCATTACGGGTATCACACGGCGATCAGTGGCAAGCTGCACTACACGCCGCACCGGTTTGCGTATGGCTTCGATCAATTCTGGAGTTTCACGGCGGAGGGGCCGACGCCGGAGTTGGGGTTGAATGCTCATTTGGTGAAGAAGTATGGGAAGGGCGCGCGGAAGTGGGACCGGCGTGATGGCACGTGCCCATGGCCCAATGATCCGCTGGGGCAGGATGTAGGGATCTTTAAGTACAAGGATGAAGATTTTGAGACGCAATGGTTGACGGAGCGGTCGATTGAGTATTTGCGGAGCCGGAAGGGGAAATCGCAGCCGTGGTTTCTGTTCACGAGTTATTTGAAACCGCATTCGCCGAGTGTGGAGCCGGAGTCGTGGTTCCACAAATATGATCCGAAGGCGATTCCAGTGCCGAAGCTACCGGCGAACGCGAAGGAGGTGCGGGCACAGCAGCAGGGGCGGGGGAAGCGGGCGTATATCGACGATGAACAAATGCTGCGGGTGATGAGCGCAGCGTATTATGCGGCGATCGCGCATGTGGATCATGAAGTGGGGCGGCTGTTGGGTGAGTTGGAGAAGCTGGGGATGGCGGACAACACGATCATTCTGTTTACGGCGGATCACGGGAATATGCTGGGGGATCGAGGGCGGTTCTTCAAGGGGATTATGTATGAGGGATCGTCGCATGTGCCGTTGATCTGGCGGGGGGTGAAGGGGTCGCCGGAGAACAAGGGGCATGTGGTGGACAAAGTCGTGGAGAATACGGATCTGATGCCGACGATTTTGGAGAGCGCCGGGCTGCCGGTGCCGGAGCGGGTGCAGGGGCGGAGCTTTTTGAAACTGGCGCGGGGGAAGGATACGCAGTGGAAGGATCGCTGCTATTCGCAATTGCGGACGGCGATGGTGCGCACGGGGCAATGGAAGTTGATTGATAACAGCCGCGATTTGTCAGGGGCGTTTGAGTTGTATGACTTGAAGAATGACCCGAGGGAGGAGAGGAATCTGGCGGGGGATGCGCGGATGCGGGACCGGGTGGAGGAGTACAAACGGCAGTTGACGGCGTGGCGGGCGGATAAGCCGGCTCCGGTGAAGATTGTGGGGATGAAGACGCCTGAGTATGCGGTGATTGACGCGGCGGAAAGGAAGGATGCGGTGGAGAATGCTCCGGACCGGGTGCAGCGGGAGATCCGGCGGCGGTAGGTGGGGGTGAGCGGCTTTATAAAGTTACGCGCCGGCGTGGACGCCCGCGCCACTGCGCAGTGAGAAGATAGGGAGATGGCTCGGGTTACGGTACGGCTGGACGAGGAAACATTACGTCGTGTGAATCGGGCAGCGAAGGCGCTCGGTGTTTCGCGAAGCCAGTGGATTGGGGATGCGATTCGCGGCAGGATAGGGCTCGGTTGGCCTGAGTCAGTACGAGCGTTGGCGGGAGTTTGGACTGAGTTTCCGTCGGCGGAGGAACTGCGAGCGAATTTTGGGGAGGATGTGCGGCGAGAGCGGCTTTAGAAGTTACGCGCCGGCGTGGACGCCCGCGCCACCGCGCAGTGTGCTCGGTTGTCCGGAGTCTGTGCGGGCGTTGGCGGGAGCTTGGACTGAGTTTCCGTCGGCGGAGGAACTGCGAGCGAATTTTGGGGAGGATGTGCGGCGCGAGCGGCTTTAAAGTTACGCGCCGGCGTGGACGCCCGCGCCACGGGGGCTGGTTTGATACGATGCAACTTCACGAGAACTTTTATGCACCGTATCCTTTTGTCCGTTTCCGCGGCCGTCGTGCTGGTTGTTTCGATTGGGTTGTTTTCGCAGCAGGGACAGCCGGGGTCGGCTCCACGCAATGAGTTGATGGATGGACGCACGGTGTCGGTGCGGCTGGAGTTCGGGTTGCGGGATGGGAAGCCGAGCGATTGGAAGGGGAAGGTGACCGCTCGGGCGGGGGATTTACTTTCGGTGCGGAATTGGCGGCCGCGACCTGGGGACCAAGTGAGCATGGCGGGGTGGAATCTGCGGACACGGCAGGGGGTGAACTTCGCGCACCGGGCGTGGGAACCGGAGATGCTCACGGCTCCGAAGAAGTATGTCAACGCACCTGGCGTGATTGTGGATGTGAGGGGATCGGCGGCAACGGAATTGGATGTGGAGACGGAGCAGGGTTCGTTTACGGTGCGGCCGTTTGATCTGGCACTGGGCGATGCGGTGATGAAGTTAGACGGGCAGGTGCGGGTGAACCGGGTGGCTCCCGCAGAGCGCATTTCACCGCCGGAGTTGAATGCCGATTTTCCGGCGATTGCGAATTTGGGCGAAGGGCATCTGATTGCGGCGTGGGTGGGGTATCGGGATCAGAAGACTGCAGTGTTCACACGGGAATTCGGGCCGCACAATTGGGGCCAGTTGAACGTGCTGAATACGGGGCACTCGGATATTCATCAGATCGCGGTGGGACGCGACAAGCAGCGGCGGGCCGTGGTGGTGTGGAGCGCGCAGGTGGATGGGAATTGGGATCTGTATGCGAGCGTGGGAGCGGGATCGAACTGGTCCGCGCCGGAACGGCTGACGAATTCGCCGCAACCGGATATTTTTCCGGCGGTGGCGTTTGAGGCTCCGAACAACCTGTGGCTGACGTGGCAGGGTTTTCGGAATGGGAAGTCGGATATTTTTGCGCGCTCGTTTGATGGGAGCAAGTGGAGCGCGGAGCAGCAGATTTCCACGTCGGCGGCGAATGACTGGTCGCCGGCGATTGCCACGGGACGGCGTGGCGGCGTGTATATCGCCTGGGACACGTATGACAAGGGCAACTACGACGTAATGATGCGGAAGGCGACGAACGGGCAGTGGAGCGATGTGATGCCTGTGGCCAATTCGTTGAAGTACGAAGCGGCGGTGTCGCTGGCGGTGGATGGACAGAACCGGTTGTGGGCGACGTGGAATGAATCGGGATTGGATTGGGGCAAGGACACGGGGTTCCTGCCGCGCAAGCAAGGCACGGCGCTGTACCGGTCGCGATGGATCAACGTGGCCGTGCATGACGGGCAGAAGTGGATGGAGCCGGAGCATCCGTTTGACAGCGTGCTGCCGGAGGACATGAAGGAGTTCAACGATTTTCCGGTGTTGTCGGCGGATAACAACGGGCGGGTGTGGCTGTTCTTCCGGCATCGGAATTTGCGGATTCAGGATACGCCGAGCGATACGCCGGCGCACCGCGCTGCCTGGGAGATCAATGCGACAACTTATGAGGAAGGCGGCTGGCGGAAGTTGACGACGCTGCCGTTCACGCAGGGTCGTCAACACATGAAGATGGGGCTGACCGTGATGGATGGGGCGCTCGCGGCAGTGTGGCCGATGGACAATCGCGATTACGAGGAGTACCTGTTTGAGCGCGCGGATGTGTATGCGGCGCGGATTCCGATTCCGGCGGGTGGATTGGGATCGCTGCGATTGAAGCCTCGGGTACAGCCGGAGTTGAAAATTTTCCCGGTGCATTACGAAGAGGCGAAGGATCTGGCTCGCATTCATGGGTACTCGCTGGCGAGCGGCGGGAAAGAATATAAGATCTTCCGCGGGGATACGCACCGGCACACGGAATTCTCGATGGATGGCAACAATGATGGGAGCTTGCTCGATACGTACCGGTATGCAATTGACGCGGCGGAGTTGGACTTCATGCTGGTGAGCGAGCACAACGGGGCGAGCGGGCCGGACAAGGATTACATCAATTTCCTGATGCAACAGACGGCGGATATTTTCAGCGTGACGGGGAAGTTTATGCCTTTCTATGGGTATGAGCGGAGCGTGGGATATCCGAACGGGCATCGCAATGTGCTGTTCACGAAGCGCTTCAATCCGACGCTGCCGATTCCGGCGGAGGAACAGAAAGGGCAGACGGGCGCGAAGATGCTGTATGAGTACCTGAAGAAGTACAACGGCATCGCGATCTCGCACACGTCGGCGTCGAACATGGGGACGGATTGGAGAGATAACGATCCGGACGTGGAGCCTCTTGTTGAGATCTATCAAGGCGACCGCGTGTCGAATGAATATGAAGGCGCGCCGAAGGCGGCACATGCGGGGAATCCGGCGTCGGCTCCGGGCGGGTTCCGGCCGGCGGGTTATGTGTGGAATGCGTGGGCGAAGGGATACAAGCTGGGGGTGCAGGTTTCCTCCGATCACCTGTCGACGCACATCAGCTACGCGTGCACGCTGGCGACGGATTTCACTCGCGATGGATTGATGGACGCGATGAAGAAGCGGCACTCCTATGGGGCGACGGACAACATCATTCTGGATTACCGGATGAAGGCGAACAAAGCGGAGTACCTGCAAGGGGACATCGTGGATGTGAAGGGGCCGTTCGATCTGACGGTGAAGATTATCGGGACGCAGCCGGTGCGGCAGATTGATTTGATTCGCGGAAAAGAATTCCTGATGACGAAGAATCCGATGCAGAAGGAAGTGGAGTTCAGCTTCCGCGATGCGGCTCCGGTGAAGGGGGAGACGTTCTATTATGTGCGGGTGATTCAGGCGGATGATCAGATGGCATGGAGTTCGCCGATTTGGGTCAAACGATGAAGGTTTCCCGGCGGAGTGTTTTGGGGAGCGCGGCGGCTTTCGCGCAACAGCCGCAGGCGAAGCCGAATTTGTTGTTTCTGATTTCGGATGATCATAGCTGGCCGGACTTGGGAGTGTTGGGGGCTCCGGTATCGACACCGAATCTGGACAGGCTGGCGCGGGAAGGGGCAATTTTTGATAACTGCTTCGTGTCGTCGGCGCAGTGCAGTCCGAACCGGTCTTCGATCTTGACGGGGTGCACGCCGCATACGACGGCGACGTCGCGATTGCACACGCCGATGCCGGAGCATGAGCCGGCGGTGATTGATGCGTTGAAGGACGCGGGGTACTTTGTGGGCGCGTACCGGAAGGTGCATCAGGGGGCGAATTTCGACAAGCGATGGAATTTCTATGGGGCTGCGGGGGAGCCGTTTTCGAAGTTCTTCGAGGCGTTGCCGCAGGGGAAACCGTTCTTTCTGCATATCGGGATGACGGATCCGCACCGGCCTTACAAGCGCGGGAAGTATCCGGTGATGCATGATCCGAAGTCGGTGGTGGTGCCGGCGTATTTGCCGGACACACCGCAGGTGCGCGATGACATTGCGGATTACTACAACGCGATTGGGCGGATGGATGCGGATGTGGGATTGGTGATGGAGGAGTTGCAGAAGCGGAATTTGCTGGAGAACACGCTGGTTGTGTTCACGGGTGATAATGGCATGCCGTTTCCGGGCGCGAAGGGGACTTGCTATGACCCGGGTCTGCGTGTGCCGCTGTTGGCTTGGTGGAAGGGACGAGTGAAGGCGGGAGGGCGCTTCAGCGAGTTGATTGCGCATGTGGACTTGCCATCGACTTGGCTGGAAGCGGCGGGCCTGCAGCCGTGGAAGAAGATGCAGGGGCGGAGTTTTCTGCCGCTGTTGACCGGTGGAACGTATGCGGCGCGGGAGGCGGTGTTCAGTGAGCGCAACTGGCACGACAACTACGATCCGATTCGCAGCGTGCGGACGGCGACACACAAGCTGATCTTTAACGCGCTGCCGCATCAGCAGTACCGGCCGGCGGATGATCTGGCGGATTCGCCGACGTGGGCGAATTACTTGCTGCTGGCACGGCGGGCGCAGTTGGCGACGCATCATTTGCGATTGGTGCAGCCTTCGCGGCCGGTGGTGGAGATGTACGATCTGCGGACGGATCCGAATGAGTTCCGGAATCTGGCGGATGATCCTGCACACGCGGGGATGCGGATGAAGTTAGAGCGGATTTTGAGCGACTGGATGCACGATACGAGTGATTACCTGCCCCCGGCGTATCCGCGGCAGGGACGGGGCGGCGGGCGAGGATGGCCGACGTCGTTGTGATGATGCATGCCGCGGTGTTGTTGGCGGCCGTTTTCCTGGTGCCCTCCGAGGTGCGGCAGGGGCGGGTGATTCGCGTCTCTGGTCCGGCGACGGGACAGGGGTTCAGTGTTGAATTCGCGACGAAGACTTTTCCGCTGTTTGTTGATGGCGGCGCCGCACAGACGTTGGTTCCGGTCAGTGTGGATCAGGCGCCGGGCAAGTATGACGTTGTGATTCGCCAGGGCAAGACGGAGTTACAGCGGTCAGCGGTGACGGTTCGCAAGACTGCGTTCCGCACGCAAAACATCCAGGCGACGAAGCAGATGAAGGAACTGCGTCCGATTCCGGGCGAGGTGGAGCGGATGCAAGCGCTGGCCACAACGGTTTCACCGGTGCGGTTTTTTGAGGACGCTTTCGTGGCTCCGGTTTCCGGGTGTCAGAACTCGCCATTCGGGGTTCAGCGCTTGCATAACGGCAAACCGACCGGCGCGTATCACCGTGGCGTGGATCAGCGCGGGGCGAAGGGAACTCCGATCAAAGCGGCTGCATCCGGCATGGTGGTGGTGGCGCAGCCGGATTTTCAGGTACGGGGCGGCACGGTGGGCATCGACCACGGGCATGGACTCACAAGCCATTACCTGCACATGTCGCGGGTGACGGCAAGGGAAGGACAACGGGTCAAGCAAGGGGAGGTGATCGGGTACGTTGGCAGCACGGGCTTCGCCACGGCTGCGCATCTTCACTGGGGGACCTACGTGCACGGCACACCGATCGACCCAAACGAATTTGCGGCGCTACGCCCATGCGCAGCGCCGCAACGTAAGAAAGGGAAGTGAGTGCAAGCCTAGCGGCGGCCTCCGCGGTAGTCCCAGGCTCTCGACCGCGGGTCGCGATTGGGGCCGGAGCGATAAGGCTGGACATTCCGTTGGTAGTGGTGGTCATTGCGGACAAAGCCGCGGGCGGGTCCTGGCAGTGGGCGGCTCCAATAGCCCCTGAAGAAGCGTCCGCTGGTGTAGCGCGGAGCAACCCAGTAAGCGCCGGCATACGGAGGAAGCATCCAATATCCGCTGACCCAGGAATAGCGTCCGCCGTAGAAGCCCCAGTACCCGCCTGACCACACATAGCCGGGGCCGGGCATGGGCGGGCGTTGGTAGGCGTAGCTCGGCATCGGCGGAGGCGCGGGAGCGTACACGCCCTGGACATCTTCCTCGTAGTCGTAGTCCCCGTTGTAGGCTGGGTATTGTTGGGCGAACATGACCGAACTTCCTGCGACCAACAGGACAGCCATCCATTTGTTTTTCATTGTTTCTTTCTCCTTCCTGCCAGGCCGTTTTTTGGAGCGGCTCTTTACGGAATGGAACAATGCAGTTGAGGGGCCAATTCTAAACAGTTGAAAACACTATGCGGGTGGTCGTGGAGGGCTGGCCCGAAAGCACCAGAGGGGTGGTTTACAGCCGATTTTCAGGGCTGGTCTTTCCTGCCGTAGTTTTCGCGGACGTAAGCGAGGGAGAAGCCAGCACGGAGCATGTTGTGGAAGGAAGGGTTGGGTTTGTTGGGGAGGTCTTCGGCTGCTTCGGTGAAGATGAGTTCTGCGCCTGCGTCGATGGCGGCGCGAATGCGGGCGGCCATGATGGCTCCTTGCGCGCCACGGCGGCGCTTGTCGGGACGTGTACTGGCGAGTCCGAGCCATGCGGCTTTGCCGTAGAGGAACATAGAGCCGCCGGCGATTGGTGTGTCGTCTTCCCAAGCGAGGAAATGACGCCAGCCGTGGCGGCCGGCAAGGGCACTGACCCAGGGGGCGAGTTCGGTGGGCATGCCGAAGCCGGCGCAGGCGACCGCGCCGAGATGGGCCGCATCGGCGGGGAGTGCTTCGCGAATAGTGAAACTGGTGGGGATGGATTGCGGTTTCTCACGCTGGCGAAAGACCTTGGCCCAGGAACGTTTGCGTTTCAGCCCGAGCTGCGCGCACCACTCGCGCAATTGCGGCTGCTGTGGAGACGGGGCCAAGTGGATGAGGAACTGGCGCGAGGCGGCGGCGCGGAAGCCGGTGATGATGCGATCTACGTCTTGTTGCGTGGCTTCGGACCGAACACCGAGACCGATGGCGCGGTTGAAGTCGGCGTAGTCGATGGCACGCATGCGGAAGACGGCAGCGGCTTCCCACTCTTCGACCTGAGCGCCGAGAGTGGAGCGGAGAGTTTCTGGCATCGCGTCGTAGAGGTCGGCAAAGGCCCGGGTTTCCCCGAGCTCCATGGCGATGATCCTGTCGCGATCGAGCGGCACCTTTTTTAAGCTGCCAAGGCTTTTGCGGCAGCGGGGAAATCGGCGTCCTTGACGTAAATCACATAGCCGTATCCGCCCTTGCCATCGATTACACCCGTAGAGGCGTAGATATTGACTTTGGCGTCGAGCAAGCGGAGGTGGATGGCGGCGAGTGCTCCGAGTTCGTCGTCACCGGTGATGAGGAAGGCATGTTGGGGGCCGGTGATGTTCCAGCCGCCGGACTTGGCGGAATCATTCAGTTTTCCGCTATTTTCGGGAAAAATGGTGAGCTCGACACAGTTGGCCCCGTAGGGGACCGCGCTAAAGGCGAGCAGATTGACCTGCTCGCTGGCCAGCTTCGCCAGAAGCTCGTAGGCACGGCCTGGCTTGTCCTCCACCCGGGTATAGAAGTAATCCACGCTGCGAACGTTCAGCGCCATAAACTCTCCTTCGAGTCAACGAACGGTCGGATACTGGATCCCTAACTGCTCCAAGTACGTTTTGTACTTCGCGGGATTATAGTAGTACGGTTTGAGGAGGGGCGCAAACCTCTCCATCTTCTCCTTGTTGAGGAACGTGGCGGGCTGATCGTTACTAGAGATGAGAGGTTGATACTTCTGCTCCTTGGTTTGGACTTCGTTGAAGTACTTCCAGGCGTCTTCGGTGAGTTTGGGTTGGGTGAGGAAATCGAGGGCGGTGAGGACCTGCGCCTTGGCTCCGGCTGTGGAGCCTTTATGAGCGATGGGCGTGGCCATGGCGACGGCGTTGGCCCAATGGTGGCCTGGGAGGTTGGGGATGTTGGCGGGGTAGCGCATGTAGGTCATGGGCATGATCCAGGAGATGTCGCCAACGTCGTCGGAGCCGCCGCCGCGGGATTCCTTGGGAGCGCTGAGTTCTTCGACCTTCGCTTTGAGTCCGTCCTGTTTCTGGCCGAGTTCTTTTTGGAGGGCTTTGGCGAGGGTCTGGTCCGCATCGGTCCAGGTGGGCATTCCGACCGTGGCGATGTTCTTCGTTTGCACTTCGGCAATCACTTTGTTGAAGTGATTGGGCCAGGCGGAGCCGACGACTTTCCAGCCGACGGTGGTACCGGTCATGGTGGCGGCGGCGTTGGCGATGGTGTTGGCGGCTTCGAACATTTCGGTGATGCGCTTATAGTCGAGTTCGCGGAAGTAATACCAGACGGTGGCTTCGGAGGGAACGACGTTGGGCTGATCGCCGCCGTTGGTGATGACGTAGTGGGAGCGCTGCTCCGTGCGCATGTGTTCGCGGCGCATGTTCCAGGCCAGGTTCATGAGTTCGACGGCATCAAGGGCGCTCTTGCCGCGCCAAGGCGCACCGGCGGCATGGGCGGCCTGGCCTTTGAAGGTGTACATGACGGAGACGAGGCCGGAGTTGGTAGCGGGCTGGCCGTAGCTGCTGCCGAATTCATTGCCGACGTGGACGCCGAGCATGATGTCGAGGCCTTTGAAGAGACCTGCGCGGACCATGAAGGCTTTGGTGGCAACCAGCTCTTCGGCCACACCGGGATAGATTTTGAGTGAGCCCTTGATGCCGTGTTTTTGCATCAGCTCTTTGAGGACGATGGCTGCGACTACGTTGACGGCCATGCCGGAATTGTGGCCTTCACCGTGGCCGGGCGCTTCTTCGATGATGGGGGCGTGGTAGGCGACGCCGGGTTTCTGGGAGGCGCGGGGAATGCAATCGATGTCGGTGATGAAGCCGATGGCGGGCTTGCCGGAGCCCCAAGTGGCGACCCAGGCGGTGGGCATGCCGGCGACTCCTCGTTCGACGGTGAAGCCGTTTTTCTCGAGCAGAGCCGTGAGGTATTTGGAGGTTTCGTATTCGTGGAAGCCGAGTTCGGCGAAGCTGAAGATCTGGTCGACCATTTGTTGGACCATGGTCTGGCGGCGGTCGACGGCGGCGAGTCCTTCTTTTTTGAGCGCTTCGAGAGCGGGTTGTTGGGCCGGGACGAGGGCGGTGGAAAGGGGCAATGCGAGGAGGGAACGGCGGGTGAGCATGCCGTATTGTAGCCCATCGCGCCCATTCATTTCAGACTAGGATATACTCTAGAAAACACGTGATTTGGAGGTAGTGCCGGAGTGTATCCAAGAATCGCATTTGCCGCTGCCGCAGCCGCGTCGTTCCTGCTTGGGGCGGCGACTGTGGGCAATGAAAAGTACACGGCAGCCGAGCGCCGGCACTGGTCCTTTCAGCCTCGCGCGGCGGTGACGGTTCCAAGTGTTGCGGGTGTGTCCAATGCGGTGGATGCCTTTGTGGCGGCGCGATTGCAGAAGGATGGATTGCGGATGGCGCCGGCGGCGGACCGGGCGACGCTGATCCGGCGATTGTACTTCGATATGTTGGGTGTGCCGCCTACGCCCGCGGAAGTGGACGCGTTTGTGGCGGACCGCAGTGCGAATGCTTGGGAGAAACTGGTGGATCGGGTGTTGGCTTCGCCGCACTATGGCGAGCGGTGGGGACAGCATTGGCTGGATGTGGTGCGCTTCGCTGAGACCGATGGGTTTGAATACGATACACACCGCAACGACGCGTGGCGGTTCCGCGATTATGTGATCCGGTCGATTGGGCAGGACAAGCCTTACGATCGCTTCTTGCAGGAGCAGTTAGCGGGCGATGAAATGTTTCCGGAGGATCAGGACGCGCTGATTGCATCGGGGCTGCAGCGGATGGGGCCATTGCGCAAGAACGCGGGCAATCAGGAAGTGGCGAGCAGCCGGAACGAAGTGATGACGGAGATGACGAACCTGGTGGGTTCGGGGGTATTGGGCGTGACTCTGGGTTGCGCGCGGTGCCACGATCACAAATTCGATCCGCTTCGGCAGAAGGATTATTACCGGATGCAGGCATTTTTTGCGGCGGTGCATGATCGGGATATTTCGCTGGCGTCGAAGGAAGAGGAAGCGGCGTGGAAGGCGAAGAAGGAAGCGGTGGAGAGCGAGTTGAAGGAGATGAAGAAGCAGATGCGCGGGCTCAAGGGGGAAGAGCGTACGCGGATGGCAGCGAAGATCAAGGAGGCGGAAGAGAAGACTCCGGAGCCGCTGCCTGCTTTGTTTGCGGTGTCGAACGATATGAGCAAGGCGACACCCACGCATGTGCTGGCGCGCGGGGATTATCAGAACAAGGGCGATCGCGTTGCGCCACGGACTTTGGGCGTGTTGCTGCCGGATGATACACCGGAGTTGCCGGCGGATTTGAAAAATCCGCGCACGGTGCTGGCGAAGTGGATTACGGAACCGGGGAATCCGCTAACGGCGCGGGTAATGGTGAATCGCATCTGGCATTATCACTTCGGACGCGGCATTGTGGCCACGCCGAATGACTTCGGGCGGATGGGGATGCGGCCGACGCATCCGGAGCTGCTGGATTACCTGGCGAATCAGTTTGTGGAAAACGGGTGGCGGATGAAGCCGCTGCACAAGATGATTCTGATGAGCAAGACGTATCAGCAATCGTCGTCGTCTCCGCTGGAGGCGGTGGCCGCGGCGAAGGATCCGGAGAATACGCTGTTGTGGAAACATTCGATCCGGCGCTTGGATGCAGAGCAGATTCGCGATGGGATGCTGGCGGTGAGTGGACGGCTGAACGCGAAGACCGGTGGCCCGAGTGTGATTGTGCCGGTAGAACAGGAACTGGTGGATTTGTTGTATAAGCCGTCGCAGTGGGCGGTGACGAAGGATGTGGCCGAACACGACCGGCGGAGCATTTACCTGATTCACAAGCGGAATCTGCGGTTGCCGATGATGGAGGTGTTCGATGCTCCGGATATGCAGATCAGTTGCGCGCGGCGGGAGTCGAGCACCCATGCTCCGCAGGCCTTGGAATTGCTGAATGGGGACTTTGCGAATAGCATGGCGAAGTCGCTGGCGGCGCGACTGGATCGCGAGGCAGGCGGCAGCGCGGCGAAGCAGGTGGATCTGGCGTACCGGCTGGCGGCGGGACGATTGCCGAATGCGCAGGAGAAGGCGGCGGGGTTGCGGTTTTTGGCGAAGCAGCCATTGAGTGAGTTTGCGGTGGCTGTGCTGAATTTGAATTCGTTTTTGTATGTGAACTAGAGAGGTCAGCGATGAGTGAGCACGTTCGTTGGACACGGAACCGGCGCGAGTTTTTGCGCGATGCTTTCTGCGGGTTTGGGTCGCTGGCCTACGCATCGATGCTGGCTGACGATTTGCGGGCGGCGGGAACGAATCCGCTGGCGGCGAAGCCACCACATCAGCCGGCGAAGGCGAAGTCGGTGATCTTTTTGTTCATGGCGGGCGGGCCCAGCCATATGGAGACGTTCGATCCGAAGCCGCTGCTGAATGAGTTGAACGGGCAGAAGCGGCCGAAGGAATTCGGCGAGGCGAAGTATCAATTCGTGACGGCGGAAGCGAAGCTGCTGGGCACGAAGCGGAAGTTTCAGAAGTACGGACGGAGCGGGATTGAGGTGTCGGATCTGCTGCCGCACACGGCGCAGGTGGTGGATGAACTGGCGATGATCCGGTCGTGCACGGGCGATATGGTGGTGCACTCGGCGGCGCAGTATCAGATGATGACGGGGCGCATTATTCCGGGCTTTCCGGCGATGGGATCGTGGGTGATGTACGGACTGGGGTCGGAGAGCAATTCCCTTCCCGGCTATGTGGTGATTCCGGATCCGAAGGGCGCGCTGGAGGCGGGACAGCCGATGTACACGCAGGGCTTTCTGCCGGCGCTGTTTCAGCCGGCGATGCTGCGTCCGGGGAACAAACCGATTTTGAATTTGGATTTGCCGAAGCAGGTGACCGAGGCGCAGCGGAAGGCGACGGTGGATCTGATTCGGGAGCTGAATCAGGCAGGGCCGTATGCGGAACATCCGGAATTCGCGGCGCGGATGAACGCGTATGATCTGGCGTTCAAGATGCAGACGGAGGCACCGGAGGTATTTGATATCGCCAAGGAGACGGAAGCGACTCGGGCGATGTATGGAGTGGGCAAGCAGCCGACGGATGATTACGGGCGGCGGTGTTTGCTGGCGCGGCGACTGGTGGAGAAGGGCGTACGGTTTGTGTGCGTGGTGTCGGGCGGCGGTCCGGGGAACATGCAGTGGGACGCGCATGAGGATATCGAAGAGAACCATTTGCGGATGGCGGCGCAGACGGATCAGCCGGTGGCTGCGTTGATCAAGGATTTGAAGCAGCGCGGGATGCTGGACGAGACGCTGGTGCTGTGGGGCGGCGAGTTTGGACGATCACCGGAAGCGCAGGGGGGCAAAGGCCGGGATCACCACAATCTGGGCTTCACGATGTGGATGGCCGGGGGTGGTGTGAAGGGCGGACAGGTGGTTGGCGCCACGGATGCGATCGGGCTACGGGCGGTGGAGAATCCGGTGCACTTCCGGGATGTGCATACGACGGTGCTGCATCAGTTGGGGCTGAATCAGCATATGTTGAGTTTTATGCATCAGGGACGGCGGGAGCGGTTGACGGAGGTGGAGGGGCATGTGATCAAGCAAATTGTGTAGGGGGCGTGTGGCTTTTCATTGCTCGAAGGGAATGGGAACCTCCGCGTAGCTTCCAGGGGTAGCGTTGTCCACGATCGTGGAGATCCGCGCGAGGTGCAGCCGCACACGAGACCATTGCCTCTCGATTGCGCGGTTACGACGGTGTGGGCGCGGAGTACGCGGGCAACGCCGCGAGGCGCTCCGTGATCAAAGAGGACGAGCATGGATGGATGCCGGCTCTACTGGCGGCGCTGGTGTTTTCAAGCTTTGCGCCACGAAATCGAGCACGGCGGCGATTTGCTCGCGCGTCACATCGAATTGCTCCATCACTTCTTCGACGCTCAAATCCTCGAGATTTTCGATCACGGTCGCCACGGGAAGCCGTGTGTCCCGGAACACCCATGCGCCGCTCACTTTGCCTGGGACACTTTCCACGGCTGCACATTGTGACCAGTCGAGAATCGACATGATCCCGTGTCCGATTCTTGGCGGCAGCGGCGACAGTTGATCTTGCAGCCTTCCCAGGCTGCAATGCGACCGGCCGGAGGCCCGTCGCCACTGATTAGCGGAGGATAGAGAGGGCGCCGGGGTAGGCGCCGAGCCACTCGACTTCGCCGGTATCGAGGTGGTAGACGGCGCCGGCGACGCGGAGCATGCCGGTGCGGACGCGGGCGGCGATCATTTCCGAGCCACGGAGCATGTCTTCCACTGATTCCCAGACGTTGACGCGGACGCTTTCTTCGACGAGATCCTTGCCTTTGAGCGAGGGGTTGTAGCGGCGGGTGCGGAGGACGGCCTCGCCGATGTGTTTGACGAGTTGGGCGATGGAAGTGGGGACGCGGTCTTCGTTGACTACGGCGGTGACGGCCCCGCAGGCGGTGTGGCCCATGACGACGACGACGGGGACGTTGAGGTGTTCGATGGCGTAGTCGAGAGAAGCGATCTCGTCGTTGTTGGCGACGTTGCCGGCGACGCGGACGGTGAAGAGGTCGCCGACGCCCTGGTCGAAGATGGCTTCGGGAGGGACGCGGGAATCGGCACAGGAGAGGATGCAGGCGAAGGGGTGCTGGCCGCCGGAAGAAGTCTCGCGGAGGCGGGACATGCCATAGCGGGGATGGAGGGAGCGGCCGGAGACGAAGCGCTTGTTACCCTGCTTCAATTCCTGAAGAACATCGTCGGGATCGTGTTGAGGGCCAGCGCCATGACCTCCGCCGGAATCAGAGACATTGACAACGTCATGGCCAGTGGCGCGGGAGGCATGCCGGACCTGGGCTTTCTTGGGAGGGGCAGTGGGCTTGGCTTCCGGTGGCTTCGGTTCGGGCGGTTTGGCCTGACCGAGCGCGGAAGGCTTGGCGGCGGGAGCAGGCTTGGCGGCGGTGGTGGGTGCGGCAGGTTTGGCAGGATGATCGTTGCCGAACAGGAGAGGGGTCAACAAAGACCCGAGGAGGATGCGCCGACTGGTTCTGGGTGACACATGAGGCTTATCGGCGAGGAATTGGCGGGGTTAAAGAAAACGGCCACGTAGTCCAGCGTCCTAGACGCGCTTCTACGTGGCCTTAGTACGATGCTATCCCTTGCGGGTTACCACTCGAGCCGGAAGACGAGCAGGTGGTTCGGCTGCGCGGTTCCGATGTCGGAGAAGCCGCCGCGGGTGGCGGTGCCGACTCGGCCGAAGTTGGCCAGGTTCTGGCGGTTGAAGGTGGAATCGGGCTGGCCGTAGTTGGGGCTCTTGAAGGGGTTGTTCATGTCCCACCGAAGGATGAAGCGGGCGCGCTCGTAAACCTTCCACTCTTTGGAGAGCGAGAACTGGGGCCAGGTGATGCCAGGCGCTTCGAGGACGTTGCGGCCCATGGTGCCGGCGGTGAAGGCCGCGGGGTAATCAAACGCCGCGGCGTTGAGGTAGGGCACCTGTGCCTGAGTGGGGAAGCGGTTGGGGCCGATGTTCCAGCCGGAGACGACGGGATCGGCGCCGGAGACGAGGTTCGGGCGGGCTGCGCCAGGCAGGTAATTGAAGGGGCTGCCGGCGAAGCCAACGGTGAAGGGGGGCCCGGACTGGAAGGTCTGGGTCCAGGCGAGGTTCCAGTCGCCGAGAACGGCATTGAGGACGCCGCCGCGATTCATGAAGCGCTTGCCCTGGCCGAAGGGGAGTTCGTAGGTCATGACGCTCACGAAGCGGTGGCGGATGTCGTAGTTGGCGCGGCCTTTTTCGAGGGCACGGTTGTAGAAGGTGATGCCGCTATTGTCGCCGTCGTTATCGCCGTTGTTGAGCGATTTAGAGAAGGTGTAGAAGGCGTTCAGCACCAAGCCTTGCGAGTAGCGCTTTTCGGTGCGGAAGGTGACTCCGTGGTAGGAGTTGTCGCCGTAGTTGGAGTAGTGGCGAATGGTTCCGAATTGGGGATAGGGTTTGTAGTTCTGGTTGGCCTGGAAGATGGTGCGCAGAACGTTCTGGTCAGTGGAGATGTTGAGCGGAATCTGGTTGATGTCCCAGGCATTGAGCAGGCGGACGCCGCGGGAGCCCTGGTAAGTGGTTTCGAGCAACCAGTTCTGGGTGAAGTTCCACTGGAAGCCGCCGGACCAGTTCATGATGTAGGGCATCTTCATGTTGGGATCAAACCATCCGGCGTTGCGGCCGGAGTAGTTGCTGCCGATGAAGGGGACGGAGCCGTCCTGGGCGATGTTGAAGCGCACGGGCGGCGGGCCCTGGCTCAACTGGAAGACGGGGCGGGGATCGCCGGGAGGTGCCTGGATGGAAGCAGTGGCGTAGTATTCTTCGAAGTTCTGGCTGAGGCCGTTGGTGAAGAGGTCCTGGGTGATGAGGCCCCAAGCGCCGCGGAAGACGAGGTTCGGCTTGATCTGCCAGGCGAGGCCGAGGCGAGGCTGGAAGTTATTCAGGTCTTTGCTGGCGAGCGGTCCTTTGGGGTGAGTGATGGCGCCGCGGCGGCCGGTGATGGCATCGGTGGCGTTGGGATCGAACTGGGACTGGAAGCCGTACTTGGTGTTGAAGGGCGACTCATAGCTCCAGCGCAGACCGACGTTGAGAGTGATGTTGCGTTTGAACTTGAAGTCGTCCTGGATGTACCAGGCGTGCGATGTCCAACGCGGCAGCCAGGTGGTCATGGCGTTGGTGAACTCGGCGTTGCTGACGGAGCCGAGCAGGAAGGCGGCGAACGTGTTGCCGGTATTGGGGCGGAAGGGGAAGTCGGTTGCGCCGAAGCGATAGGTGCCCGAGGGGAGGGCGGAGACGAGCGAGTTGTAACGGGTGCGGATGAGTTCGTAGCCGAATTTGAGGGTGTGGCGATTGAGCACCTTGGTCACGTTCTCCTGGAAGGTGATGTCTTCGCCGACGTCCTGGGACTTCGAAAGGCCGCTGTTGTCCTGGCGGAAGTAGGTGGTACCGCCTGTGCAGTTGGACTGGTTGTTACAGGATTGGAAATTGGGAAAAGTCTCGGCGCTGACGTTGGGGATGCCGAGTTGCTTGGCCCAATCCTGACCGATGGTGCTGGGGAAGACGGTACCGCGGCGGCGGTTGTAGCCGACGCGCATTTCGTTGATGAGCGAGGGGCTGATGGTGTAGGTATCGGAGAGAACGATGTTGCGCTGGTCGATCGGGATGGGCACGGCGCGCCAGTCATACTCGGCCCAGGCGATTTCGGGCGAGAGGCGATCGCGCCAGGAGCGGTGACGCACCTGCGAATAGCGGCCGAACATCTTGTGGGCGGAAGAGAACTGCTGGTCGATCTTGGCGTCGAAGCGGGTGCGGTAGGAGCGATAGTTGGTGGGGCTGATGAGGTTGTTGGTGGGCCCGGAAGCGGCGTTGATGGCGCGCTGGGTGTTGTTTTCCGGAGTGTAGGGGTTGCGCGCAAGGAAGTTCTTCACGGCAGGATCGAAGCGCGCTTGGGGAACGGTGTTGTTGGCGAAGGGAAGGCGCGTCCAGCATTCGCTGCCGGCCGGAGTGCAAGCAGAGTTGGCGCCGAAGGCGGTGCTGGCGGGGTCGTAGATCTGGTTGAGGCCGCCGAAGTTGAAATTGCCGGCGAGCATTTCGGGAGAGGGGACAGCGAGGTTCGCGGTTTCCCCGCCCTTCTCATGGTGGCGCTGGTAGCCGAAGAACCAGAACGTCTTGTCCTTGCCGTTATAGACTTTCGGGATATAGACGGGGCCACCCATGGTGCCGGAGAGTTCGTGATAGGTGAAGGGATTGACGCGGGGAAGCTGTTCGAGATAGGTGCGGTGGATGAGGGCCTTCTGGATGTAGCGGTCTTCGGCGGAGCCGTGCCATTGATTGGTGCCGCTCTTAAAAACGGTAGAGAGCAAGCCGCCGGCGGCGTGGCCGAATTCGGCTGGCATGCCGGTGGTGAAGAGCTTCACTTCCTGGAGGGCATCGATGGTGGTGGAGGTAACGGCGTTGGTGGTGGCGATCATGGAGCGGACGGGCTCTTTGCCGCCGACGCCATCCATGGTGTAGCCGAGCGAGCGTTCGCGCTGCCCGACGACGTGCTGGCCGTTGATGTTGGATGTGGAGGGGAGATAGAGAAGCACACGGAAGACGTACTTCTGCAGGACGGGGATTTTGACGATGGTTTCGCCTTCGAGGATTTGCCCGGTGGCGGTGGTTTCAGTTTCGAGCAACGGAGGCGCGCCAGTGACTTCGACGGATTCGGTTACGGCGCCGACTTCGAGCTGGATATCGATGCGGGGTTGTTCGCTGGTGCGGAGAGTAATGCCTTCGCGGACGTACTTTTTGAAACCTTGGGCTTCGACGGTGAGGCGATAGGTGCCGGGGTTGAGGTTGGGGATGTAGTAGCCGCCTTCGGCGTTGGTCTGTCCGGTGTAGACGAACTGTGTTTCGGTGTTGACAATGCTGATGTTGGCGCCAGGAATGATGGCGCCGGATTTGTCACTAAGCGTGCCCACTAGAGTCGCTGTACCTGTGGTCTGTGCGAAGGCGCTAGTGGCCAATAGCAAGAACGTGAGGATGGATAGATGCATCGAGCTTTCGAACCCCCTGAGAATAAAGCGCGGCAAACTGTGGCGCGAGCTTCGATGATCATATTCGAATCGAGGAGAGATTGCAAACGGGCGAAGACACGGAGACAGGCGACAGAAGACAGGGGAGTATTTAGTCTCTGGGGATGGATTTCGCGATGGGTGGCAGGGCGTGTTCGCGGTGGCTGGCACTCCGCAGTTTTTCCACTAGGGGGATGGCGGCCGAGGCTTGACGATCGACGATCCAGGCGGGGGCAATCCCGAAGAGAACCAGGAATGCGATGAGGGCCGTGAGGGCCGCTCTTTCGCGCAGTACGGCATCGGGGAGGAGCGCGAGGTTGGTGGTTTTCCTGCCCAGGAAGAGCATGGAGAACAGACGCAACATGTGACAGGCGAAGAGAGCGGTGGCGATGGGGAGAGCGATGCCGAGTTGGGGATGGCTTTCGAGTGTGCCGTGAATGAGGAGATCTTCGGCGGGCAGGCCGAGCGTGCCTGGAAGGCCAACGAGGGCGAGGCCTCCGATGAGGAAGAAGACGGCAAGGCGCGGGAAACGATTCGCGAGACCAAGAAACTGTGCGGTACCGACACGGGCGCCGACGCGGGTTTCGATGAGGCGCAGAACAATGGCGAGGGAGGTAGTGGAAGAGGCGACGACGATCCAGTGAACGAGAGCGCCGGTGACTCCGGCTTCCGTAGCGCTTTCCAGGCCGACGAGGATACTGGAGGCCTGGCCAACAAAGAGGAGGGCGAGGATGCGGCGGGGAGCACGCTCGCGGATGGCGAGGACGGCCATGTAGCACATGGTGAAGAGCGCGACGTCGCTGAGGACGGGAAGCGCACCGACGGCGATGGTGGGCATCACGGGGACGGCGACTTTGGCGATGAGGAAAGCGCCGAGGTGGGCATTGACCAGGAGGTTGGCATTGAGCATGGAACCCCGGTCAAAAGCGGTGAGAACCCAGGAGTGGAAGGGAAAGATGCCTTTCGTAAAGAGAACGGAAAGCATGAGCAGGGCAAAGACCCAATGGCCGCCGGCGAGTGAAGACTCGCGTAACATCTGCAACGAATAGGGAGAGGCGACACCAGCGGCGGCAGCCTCATTGCCGAGGATCAGGATCGCTGCACCGAGGGCCAGGACGCCGGCGGTGAGCACGGCTTTCATGAGCAGCGTGGCACGCGATCCAGCGATGCCATCTTCGGCGGAGTTGTTGGCGTAGGCCATGGGCAAAACGGCCAGTGCCCAGCCAGCCAGCAGAATGAGCAGATGATTCGAGACATAGACCACGGCAACTGCTGAGATCAGGAGGAGAAGCTGGAGAATACGCGGGCGATCGAGGTCACGGCGTGGAGCAGCGGCGATGGTCAGGAGCGCGAGCGAGGTGAAGAGGACGAGTCCGATGCAGCTCAGCATGTCGGCGGCAAAAAGCGGTTGGGCGGCACCGAGGAGTGGAATGGCCCAGGGTTCGGCGAGCACGCCGCTGCGGGGAATCTCGATCCACAGGGTGGCGAAGGCGCAGACCAGCGAGATGGCGACGCTGATGAGTGCAAGGAGGCGGGCGAGGCGGACGGAGCGGGTGCGGAGCACAGCAAGTGCACCGCCAAGGGGCGCCAGCACGGCAATACTTAAGAAAGGAAGAGGAAGCTGGTTCATTGCCGGGCCCTCGTTGTGGATTGTTCCTTCCAGTTGATCTGCAGCACGTCGTGCCGCCATTCGGGCTTTTCGGTATCGGGACGCGGGGGCGACCAGATGCGCTCCATGGCGTGGAGAGCCTGGGCGACGCGGTCGAGCGAGCCGATGAAGAAGCGCTCGAGGATGGTGTCGTGATGGCCGCGATCGACGGCGAGCCGGTAGAGCCAGTTCCGCATGGCTCCTGGGATGACGGTTTCGTAGTGCGCTCCGGTGGCGGCGAGATGGCCTCCGGCGGCGGAATGAATCTGGTGGAAGTCGTGGAGCATGGAGGGCGCGCGGAGGAACTGGAGGGTGCGCGTGGCGGCATGGCCCATGACGTGGATGACGGCAAGCCATTTGAAGCCGAGCCCGATTTCGACGAAGATGATTCCCAACTGGGTCAATGAGGCGTAGGAGAGGTAGGTTTTGGCGTCGGCGCAGGCGCGGCCGACCATGGTGCCGTGGGCGGCGGTGAGGGCCCCGATGAGGACAACGAGGGCGCTGGCGATGGGCGAAGCGGCAAGAATGGGATGGGCACGGAGAATGAGATAGGTGCCCGCGTGGACGGCAATGGCGCCATAGAATACGGCGCTCGAAGGAGTGGGGCCTTCCATGGCTCGTGGGAGCCAGCCGGAGAACGGAATCTGAGCCGACTTGCCGGCGGCAGCCAGTACAAGGAGTACAGCGATCAAGGTGGCGGAACCGGCATCGAAAGCCAGAGTCTGGTTGGGCCAAGCGCCGCGAAACATTTCGCCATAGGAGGCGGAGTGTGCGAAGTGGTGGAGTGCGACGGCAGCGGAAAGCAGTCCGATGTCCGTACCGCGGTACATGGCAAACACATACAGAGCGCCGCGCACGGGTTCGGGGCGTTGGTGGAAGAAGGCGACCAGCAGGACGGAGGTGATGCCAACCACTTCCCAGCCCACGATCAGCAGATCAAAGGAGCCGGCACTAAAGATGAGAAGAGAACCGAAGCCGAATAATTGCAGCAGGGCGAAGAAGCGGAAGTAACCGGGATCGCGATGGAGGTAGCGGCGGGAGAATGCCCCAATGAGGCCGACCAGGGTGGCGGTGAGCAGCATGTAGGGGAGTGAGAGACGGTCAGCGAAGAGGCTGGAGGCGAAGTGATAGCTGCCGACAGAGAACCACGGGTGGAGGTGGGCGCTGAGTTCCAGCAAGCCGTGGCTGCGCATGAGGAAGAAGAGCGTGAGTGTCCCTAGCGAGGCGAAGACATAGGTGAGTACGGTGAGGCGGGCGACGATGCGTTCGGAGGGGATCCAACCAGCGAGCCAGGTGAGGCCAAGCAGAAGGAACACTGCGCCGGGGGCGGCAACAATTGCCATCAATAATGTTTCCATGGGATGCACCTAGAGACTCGCCTGAATGGTGGCGGCGGGAAGATGTTCGATCATGCCGCGATACCAATCCATGGAGTTAGCCGCTGTACCGATGTGCTCGGGGATGTAGCGGAGAGGTTCGAACACGCCGTTGCGGTAGCTTTGGATGCGACCGGTGGTTGGATCCATGGCGGCGATGCGGATCCAGCGATTGGTGAGCACCTGGTTGAGGGCGGGATTTTTGCGGAACGTGGAGAGGAGCCGGTCGGGCGTGGTTTCGACGACGAATAAGATGCGGACGGGTTCGTGGATTTCCACCATCTGCCAGGGGAGTCCGGTGCGGAGGTCGCTGGACTGGCCGTTCATGACGCCGACGAGGCCGGTGACGTTGTGAGGCAGCTTGGTGCCGCAGCCATAGCGTTCGTTGTCGACGAAGGAGAAGTAATATTCGAGGCTGATGCCGGCGCAGACAGGCACGACAGCACCCAACAGGCGGAGCAGGTCACGATCTTCGGGATCCTGGGAGGCATCGTAGCTGACGAGAAAGGCGCGGCGATCGAGGAAGAGGCCACGGGTGGTGGCGCGGCGTCCGACGATGCAGACGGCGTTGGTGCAATGGCCGTATTCGGGGCGGGGCTCGGCGAGATGCTCGGAGCGTTCTTCCACGTGGAGTAAGGCGAGGTCGGCGTTGTGATTGGGATCGGCGGCTTCGAAGCGGCGGGCGCGTTCGTGGGCGTTGCCGGCGCGGCCGCGGTCGAGGGAGGCGCGGACATCGGCGAGTTCTTCGCGGTGGGATTCAGGAACCTGTTCCAGATCGAAGAGGTCGATGTCGTCGTTGCAGGTGTCATGATAGCCGCCGACGAACCAGGTGTCCTGGGGGATGAAGATGCCTTTGGAACGGAGGCGATCGCGGACGTGGGGGAGGTTGGCCATGGCGGCGAAGAGGCGGGCGTTGGGGCCGCCGCGGCGTCCGCCGCAAGCGCCGCAATCGTGGGCGGATTCGTGGGGGTTATTGAGGCTGGTAGAGCCGTGTCCGAGGATGATGACGAGCCGGGCGAAGTTTGTGCGGAGGCCGGCCGGGCCAAGGACGCTTTCGACGCGATCGGTTTTCTCATCGGGGGAAAAGCCGACGAGGAGGCCTTCGGCGACGTGCTGGCCCTGTGCATCCTTGCGCATCAGAGTGAGTTCGGTACGGGGTTCGGGAAGGAAGCTTTTGTTGAGCTTTTCCCGGAGGCGGGCGAACTGGCGCGGGGCGATGACACGGGCGATCAAGGGGAACAGCGAAAGGATGCCGAGGACGGCCGTGCTGATCCAACCGCTGACGATGGTGCGGGAGGAGGTGAGGCCGAGTTGGGCGAAGCGGGACCAGATGGCGCGGCGGGCGCGGCGCTGTTCGGTGAGGTGTTCATCCTGTTCGACGGGAACCTCACGCACGGCGTGCTGCGGTTTCACCACCACAGGACACAGCGGCACGCCGTGCGGATCGTCGATACCGGCATAATCGACGGCGACGCCGAAGAAGCCGGCAGCGGCAAAAGTTTCGATATTCGGATCGTATTCCTCGAGATGGCGGCGGATGGACTCTTCGCGCTCATCGATGCAGAAAAAGACTTGGGCTTTGGGGCGAGCTTTTCGCTCGGCGGGGGGATGAAGGCGGCGGTGGCAGGCGAGGGGTTCGAGGACGAGACGTTCGTGGCGGCGCTCATAGGCCTGATGGAGGAGGCGGCGGCACTCGAGGTCATCGAGGCGGGAGACCTCGAACTGCATTTCGTCGAACTGGGCGGCGCTGAGGTTGCGAATGGTCAAAGCGCTGAGGCCGAGGAGCTGGGCCACGTCGAACATGCGGGCGGCCTGGCGCAGCCGCTCGAGTTCGGCGGAGCTCGACTCCTCGGCGCGCGTTTGCCATTGGCTGGCAAATTCGGCATCGAGGCCGGCTTCCTGGGAGATATTGCCGGCGGCGACACGGGTCATGGTGAGGCGGACGGCGAGGAAGTCGAGGAGTGAGCAGGGGATGCGATTATGTTCGAGCAGATACGGTTCCTGCTCGATGCGGTTGAAGAGTCCGGCCCAGCCGGGAAGGGCAAGCAGTTCGGCCTGGAGGTAAGAGCTCCACTCCTGTTCGGGGATGTGGAAGGAGTCGAGGAACTGGAGGATGACGCGGGTGGGGTCGGCGTTTTCGCGGGCCTGTTTGGCAAATGCGTCACGGAGCCCATTGAGGCCTTTGGGCTCGATGAACAGCGGCTGGGTGAGCAGCTTGCGGACGGAGGCGTAGAAGCCGAGTTCGCGATCAGGCATGGGCCAATAGGCGAGGCCCTGATCGAGGAAGACTTCAGAGAACCGGATCAAATAGGGATGAATGAAGTCGTCGAGGTCGACGCCGGCGGATGCAAGAAGGCCGTCACGGATGCGGCTGGAGCTTGGGCTGGGGACGGCGGTGGAAGGTTTGACGCGATCGAGGCAGGCGGCAAAGAGCTTGCGGGCGGCGACGCCTTCGCGGCTGCCATGGGCTTCGAGGATACGGGCGCGCTTTGCGGCTTCCAAGTCGGTACGGAGGCGCATGAGCAGGCCGCCTTCGTGGAGCATGTAACCGATGGAACCTGCCTCAAAGGGGCGGATGCCGGAGATGAGCACGGCGCGCTGGAGAGAGCGGCGGGTGATGCCGAATTGGGGGAGCAGGACGGAGTCGGGCTCTTCGGCGATCACCTCTTCGATATCGAACTCGAGGATGCGGCCGCGGCGCAACTGTTCGCGGTAGGCCTCCTCTTTCATATAAGGTTCAGCCCCGAAGATCTGCGCGGCTTCGGCGACGGCGTCTTCAAAAGTGCGGTCCTCGAAGGCGTGGAGCGTATTGTGATGGACGAACACGCCGATGGGCCCCTGCACGGGCAAGAGGTGCGCGACGTGATGCAGGATTTCGTGCAGCCGGTGCGAGCGGCTATGTGCAGGTTCGGAAAGAGTCTCCAGAGGTTGCATTATGCTCCTTGCGCAACTCCAATGGAGCGGAGTTTGCGGCGCGCGGCCAGTTCGTGGTCCGACGCGGGTGCGTGGCCATCGAGACCGGTGAGCAGCAACTGGCCTTGCGTCCAGTCCCGGCTCAACTTCTGAAGCTTTGCAAGAACGGTGTGGTCCACCACCCAGGCGTCCTCAAAGTCCAGGATAACAGTCCGGACATCCTTGGGCACCGTGGAGAGGCGGCGCTTGAGGCCTAGGTAGTTGGTGAAGATGGCGGAGTCGTGGACGCGGAGAGTGAGGATGTCGCCGGTTTGCGTTTCGGAGACGACGCTGCGGAAGAGAGCGCGGAAGGGGACGCCGTTCTTGACGTGGAGGATGACTTTGAGGACGAGGCCGGCGCCGACGCCGACGAGGAGGTCGGTGGCGAGGGTAATCATCATGGTGACAACGAAGAGCAACAGCTGTTCAGCGCCGATGTGGTAGACATGGCGGAACTCGCTGGGGGAGGCGAGGCGGGTGCCGGTATAGATGAGCATGGCCGCCAGGGCCGCCATCGGGATCTGCTGGAGAAGGCCGGGGATGAGCACGATGGAGAGGAGCAGGAACGTGCCGTGGAAGAAGTTCGCGTAGTGGGATTTGGCGCCGTTGTCGATGTTGGCCTTGCTACGGACGATTTCCGAAATCATGGGGAGGCCGCCGATGAAGCCGGCGACAGTATTGCCGAGGCCAGTGGCGAGCAAGTCTTTATTCAAATCGCTGTTGCGACGTTCGGGGTCAAGCGAATCGACGGCGATGACGCTAAGCATCGATTCAATGGTGCCCACGAGGGCGAACATGATGATGTATTTAATGGAGACGGGGCTGAAGACCTGAGAGAAATCAGGGAAGGACAGCGCGCTGAGGAGTGAGCCGGGGAGGCGGATGAGGAACTTCGGGCCGATTTCGTAGGTGTGATGCGAGAACTGGTAGAGATGCGGGTGGCTGAGATCGAAGTAGACGCCGAGGGGGACAGCGGCGGCGAGCACGACCATAGGCGCAGGGACCTGTTTGACCCAGGGGATGTTGATGAGTGGAAGGGTGAACAGGATGCATAGCGACAGGAGGCCGATGAGGAAGACTTCGGGGTTGAGGTTGGCGATGCTGTGTGGGATTTCGGCGAGGAGGTGGAGCGGCTCCTTGCCTTCGGGTGTCACGCCGAGCACGACGTGCGCCTGTTTGCTGATGATGATGACGCCGATGGCGGCAAGCATGCCGTGGACAACGGCGGAAGGCATGAGATCACCGAGCACACCTGCTTTGGTGAGGGCGAAGACGATTTGCAGGACGCCGGCCACGACCACCACGGCGAGAGCTTTCTTGTAGCCGGCGGCCATGTCGCCGTTACCCAATTCCGTCACAGCTCCGATGGCAATGACGATCAAGCCGGCGGCGGGGCCTTTGATGGTGAGGCGGGCCGAACCGAACAGGGACACGACCATCCCGCCGACGATGGCGGTGAGGATGCCGGCGATAGGTGGGAAGCCGCTGGCCATGGAAATGCCGAGGCAGAGCGGGAGCGCGATTAAGAAGACGAGGAAACCGGAGTAGAGGTCGGACTTCCAGGTGCTGGAGGTTGGCATGAATGCTCCTTGGGGCAATTACCACCCGGGGGGCTACATAGGTCTACGGGAGGCTACTCCCTGATGATGGGCCGATTCGCGGGCAAAGCCTATTCCTGCTTCCCAGAATGGGGGTGTACGGTTTTCAGGGGGGCTGCTCGATTCGCGAACTTCGCTGGTAGGGTGGAAACAGGAGGGTCCGTTCTTTCACTCATGCGCGCGATCGTTGGATTCTTTTTGCTTTTCTCGGCCTCGTTACTTGCTGAAGACACAGGACTTTTGAATCGGGACATGCCGCAGTGGCTGCGTCTGGGAGCGCAGATGAGGCTGCGCAGCGAAGGGGAACATGGGATTGGTTATGTGGAGGGCAACGACCACGACTATCTCTTGCAGCGATACCGGTTTTCCGTAGGGATCCGCCCAATTACAGGGGTGCAATTTTTCGGGGAGGTGCAGGATGCAAGAGCTGCATGGCTGCCGAACCAGGGCGGCGGGATCAAGGACCGGCTGGATTTGCGGCAGGCTTGGGTGGGGATCGGGACGGAGAACAAGCTGTGGGATCTGCGGGTGGGGAGGCAGCGGCTGGCGTTCGGCAGTGAGCGGGTGATTGGGGCGAGCGAGTGGGGCAACACGGCGCGGGTGTTCGACGCGGCGCGGCTGGCGCTGCATCGCGGCCATGACCGGGTGGATATCTTCGCCAGTTCGGTAGTGGCGGCGGACACGGATCATTGGGATCACCATCAGCAGGGGAACAATCTGCACGGGGCTTATGCTTCGATCGGGTCACTGATCCCCGGATCGCAATTCGAGCCTTATGTTTTATTCCGGACCAATCACAATGCGGGTGGGCTGCACACGTGGACGGAAGGAGTGCGGTCGGCAGGAGCGGTGCACAAGGAGTGGCGCTATGAGGCGGAGTTGATCAAGCAGACGGGGTCAGTTGGCGTGAGGCATCTTTCGGCTTGGGCGGGGACGATGCAGGGGCAACGGCTGTTGCGCACCTTGCGGTGGCAACCGACCTTGATGGCGGAAGGCAACTACGCGACGGGTGACAAGAACCCGAAGGACGCGGTGGTGAATACGTTCGACCAACTGTACCCGACGAATCACGGGATCTATGGAATTGCCGACCAGGTGGGGCGGCGGAACAACAAGAACCTGCGGGGCGGCGTGTGGCTGCATCCGGAGAAGTGGCTGACGCTGAAGACGGAGATGCATTCGTTCTGGCTGGTGAGCCGGTATGATTCGCTGTATGCGTTCAACGGATCGACGCTGGTTCCGGCGGTGGCCGGCGGGGCGTCTTCGACGGATGTGGGGAGAGAACTGGATCTGCTATCGGAGGTCAAGCTGTCGCGGCATTACGACATCGGATTGCAGTACGGACACATGTTTCCAGGCGAGTTTTTGAAGACGTACACGCCGGGGGCCGGGCACTCGTTCTATGCGGTGTATTTTGATTTGCGGCTTCAGTGAATGAGGCCGTTGCGGATGGCGAAGCGGACGAGTTCGCCGGAGTTCTGGAGGTTGAGCTTTTCGAGGATGCGGCTGCGGTGGGCCTCGACGGTGTAGACGCTGATGCCGAGGAGGGTTGCGATTTCCTTGTTGGTGCGGCCTTCGGCGACCAGTTGGAGGACTTCGCGCTCGCGGGTGGTGAGCCGGTCGATGGGGTTGGTGACGTGATGGCGGTAATCGGAAAGAACGGCTTCACTGACGGCAGGGCTGAGGTAGCCATCGCCGCAAGCGACGGAGCGAATGGCTTCGAGCATATCGTTGCGCGGGGAAGCTTTGAGCAAGTAGCCCTTGGCGCCGGCTTTGAGTATTTCGCGCACGTAGACGGTGTCGCGGTGCATGCTGAGGGCAAGCACCTTGGTGCGGGGTGAGATTTCGGCGATGCGGCGGGTGGCTTCGATGCCGTTGAGCTCAGGCATGGTGACATCCATGACGACGATATCGGGCTGCAGCTCTTCGGCGAGTTTCACGGCTTCGTTGCCGTTGCCGGCTTCGCCCACGACTTGCATGTCGGCCTGAGAATCGAGGATGAGGCGGAAGCCTTCGCGGACGAGGGAGTGATCGTCAGCCAACAGGATGCGGAGTTTCTTGTTCTGCATAGCGCACGGAAGGAACCCAAATGGTCACCGCCAGGCCGCCTTCCTTTCGGTTGATGAGGGTGATATCGCCGCCGACGTGGCGGGCACGGGCTCGCATACCGAGGATACCAAGACTGGGGGCCTTATCCGGGGGTGAGGGGAGCAAGCCGCGTCCGTCGTCGATGATGCTGAGGGTGATGCGGTCGTTCGAGCGAGTGAGGTGGATTTCGGCACGGGTGGCGCCGGAGTGGCGGGCCACGTTGGTGAGGGCTTCCTGGGCGACGCGGAAGAGGTGAGTTTCGATGTCTTCTTCGAGGCGGCCGGAGAAGGTGATCTTGCAGCCGACGGGAAGACCGGTACGGCGGGAGAAATTCTCGGCGAGCCACTGGATGCCGGCGGCGAGGCCGAAGTCATCGAGGATGACAGGGCGCAGGAGCTGGGACATTTCACGGACGTTGTCGATGCATTCGTCGACGACGGCGATGGCATCGGCACGGCGGGCGGCGAGGCCGTTCTCATCGATGGCTTCGAGGTTGGAGCGTAGGGCGGTGAGTCCCTGGCCGAGTTCATCGTGCAGTTCGTGGGAGAAGCGGCGGACGGTTTCTTCCTGGCCTTTCAGCATCTGCCACGAGACACGATTGAGCTCATTGGCATGTTCCTGAGCGTCGCCGAACAATTGGGCGACGGTGCGGATGGTGAGCAGGGAGCCGCCGAGGGCGAGAAGCATGCAAGCGCCGAGGAGGAGGACGGATTCCTGCATGAGGTCGCCGGCGTTGGCGGCGATGGCGGTGTCGGCCGTGAGGGCGCGTTGGGAGCTGGCTTCGGAGAGTTTGCCGGTGAGTTCGACCACTTGTTGGTGGTGATGAATGAGGGGGCGGAGAGAGGCATTGTTGATGTCGTGCCGGCCGATGAGGCGGCGGGCTTCGGCGGAGAAGGCTTGGGCGGATTCGGAGAGATTGCGCCAGAGGGGAGCACGGGGCTGGCTGCCTGCCTCGCGCGCGATCTGGCTGAGTGTGGCATCGGCTTCGCTGAGGCGGCGGAGGAGTTGCTCGGAATTGGAGGCTTGGGGCTCATTGGCGAGTTGGAGGACGACGGAGTTGAGGACGGCCTGTTCATCGCGGATTTCTTCCATGAGGCGGGCGGCGAGAGCCTGTTCGCGGAGGAGGGATTCGGCGTGGTATTGAATTTCACGCCCGTTGCGGAGAGCGACGCTGCCGGCAGCAAGCAGCAGTAGGAGCACGAGCCCGAAGCCGCCATAGAGCACATTGACGATGGTGCGCTCCGTAACACGGCGCGAAAAAACAACCGGCATTCTTTCAGACTAAGCCAGAATCTCGCGGATCGGCGCGCCAAAGTCGATGTCGAGGCGTTTGCGGCCGGGCACTTCGAGCTTGCGGGGATCGAGGCCGAGTTGATGCAGGATGGTGGCGTGGATGTCAGTGACGTAGTGGCGGTTCTCGACGGCGTGGAAGCCGATTTCATCGGTGGCGCCGTGGGTGACACCGCCTTTGATGCCGCCGCCGGCGAGCCACACGGAGAAACCGTAGGGATGATGATCGCGGCCGTCGAGGCCTTGTGCGCCGGGAGTGCGGCCGAACTCGGTGACGAAGGCGACGATGGTGTCGTCGAACATGCCGCGCTGTTTGAGGTCCTGGAGCAGGCCGGCGATGGGCTTGTCGACCTGGGCGCAGAGCTCGGTGTGAGTCTTCTTCAGCTTGCTGTGGCCATCCCACTTCCCTGCCCCGCCGTTCTGGCCATGGAAGACCTGGACGAAGCGGACGCCGCTTTCGGCCATGCGGCGGGCGGCGAGACACATCTGGCCGAAGGGCTTTGTTGTTTCGTGATCGAGGCCGTAGAGCTTGCGCGTGGCTTCGGTTTCCTGTTCGAACTTCATGAGGTCCGGCACGGCGGTTTGCATGCGGAAGGCGAGTTCGTACGATTTGATGCGGGCGCGCATGGAGGCATCGTCGGGGTATTCCGCGGCGGCGAGCCCGTTCAGTTCGCGGAGCAAAGTGAATTCGCGTTCCTGGCGTTCGCGGGTGATCTCGCCGGCGGGTTTGGCAAAGGGGAGAGGATTGGCGGGGTCGACGGCGATCTGCACACCGCCATGCTCGGGGCCTAGGTAAGAAGCGCCGTGAGCGGCGAGGCCGCCGCAGCAGGTGTCGATGGGGTCGCCGAGGACGACGAATTGCGGCAGGTTGTCGTTGAGCGAGCCGAGGCCGTAGTGGACCCAGGAGCCGATGGTGGGGAACTGGCCTTCGAGCACGTGGCGGCCGGTGTGGAACTGCATCTGCGCGCCGTGATTGTTGTCGGTGGTCCAGCAGGAGCGGACGATGGCGATGTCGTCGACGCAGTTGCCGACATGGGGGAACCAGTCACTGACGGCGATGCCGGATTGGCCGCGCTGTTTGTAGCCGGTTTGCAGCGGGTAGAGGCGCGAGTGCTGTTTGTGGAGGCCGGTGATGACTTCGCGGAGGTTCTTTTTGACGAGGGGGTTGTCGAGTGCGGAGGCGTAGGGCGATTCGTCGTAGGAGAGGCCGCCGTATTTGTTGAGCTCGGGCTTGGGATCGAAGGTGTCCATGTGGCTGACACCGCCGATCATGAAGAGCCAGATGACGCGTTTGGCTTTGGGGGTGAAGTGCGGCTTGCCGTCTGGGGGACGCCAATTGCCGGTGGTGGCGGCGCGGGCCACGCCATCGTTGTTGAGCATGGCGCCGAGAGCGAGGCCGGTGAAGCCCATGCCGAGGTCAGCGAGAAAGGCGCGTCGTTTCGTGTGCATGGCGTGTATCCCTTAGCGTATCGTGACGAAGTCGTTGTGGTTGAGAAGGACGTGGATGAGGTCTTCGCGATCCTGTTCGGTTTTGAGGAAAGCGAGGGAAGATTTCTGCTCTTCGGCAGATGGCAAGCGCCCGAGCACGGTTTCAAAGGCGGCGCGGACGAACTGGGTGCTGTTCTGGCCTTCGTCTTTGAGGCGCTTGGTGAGCAGCGCGGCCTGCTGGCGGCTGAGTTCGCTATTGGCGAGTGCGAGCGCCTGGTGCGGCACGACGCTCTCTTCGCGCTGGTAGCATTCGGCGGGGTTGGCCTGATCGAAGATCTTGAGGAACGGGACGGGGACATCGGGGGTGTGTTCGATGTAGATGCTGCGGCGTTTGAGCTCAAGGGCTTTGGTGCCGTCGAGTTCGGGGCCGCCCATTTGCGGATCGAGCGTGCCGGCGACGGCGAGGAGGCTATCGCGCACGGCTTCGGACTCCATGCGGCGGGGATTCATGCGCCAGAGGTAGATGTTGTCGGGATCGGAGGGATTGGTGTCCGCAGTACCCGCGGTGGAGCGGCGGCGATACGCGGCGCTGGTGAGGATGAGGCGATGGAGGCGCTTCATGCTCCAGTTGCTGTCCATGAGTTCGACGGCGAGGTAATCGAGTAGTTCGGGCATGGCGGGCTTGCGGCCGTTGACGCCGAACTCGGCGACGGTGGGGACGAGGCCTTTGCCGAAGTGGCGGGTCCAGATGTGGTTGACGGCGACGCGGGCGGTGAGGGGGTTGTCTTTGTTGGCGATCCATTGGGCGAGGGCGAGGCGGCGTCCGCTGGATTTTTCGGGATAGGTTTTTCCGATGGGAGTGAACTGGCCTTCGGGAGCTTGTTTGAGGGCTTCGATGGCGGCTTCGAGTTTCTTCTGCGCTTCGGCGAGTTTCTTTTCGACGGCGGGTTTGGCGGCCATGGCGGCATCCATTTCCTGCTGGGCGCGGAGGAGGTTTTCGTGGGCTTTGAGAGAGCCGGCGACGCGTTCGAGCTTGCGGGCTTCGGCGGCGAGTTCTTCGGCCTTGGGATCGGGGGGACGGCTGTATTTGGCGCGCTCGGCGATGAGGCGGGCTTCGAGGGCGGGGACATTGGCCTTGGCTGCTTCGAGGGTGCGTTCTGCGATGCGGCGGGCGGGGTCGTCCTTGGCTTCGGCGAGCTCCTTTTCAGCTTTGGCTACATCGGCGCGGGCTTTGTCGAGGAGGTCTTGTTGGACGAAGGAGCGGATATCGGGATAATACTGGTCGACTTTGAGGGAAACGGGGGTGATTTTGACGGCGGCACCACCGAGGATGGCGGGAGTGTGGGGCTCGATTTTGGAATCGGGGTCAGGGTTCTGGATGTCGCCGCGGATGAGGAGGTGGGTTTTAGCTTCGGGGTTGGCGTCGAAGACGCGGGCGACACCGTCTTTGTCGGTGTCGGTCTGGCCGGGGACGCGATCGGTGCGGATTTCGTAGGGTTCGAAGAAAGCGCGGAACTGGTAATACTCTTCCTGGGTGAAGGGATCGTATTTGTGATCGTGGCAGCGGGCGCATTTGAGGGTGACGCCCATGAAGGCCATGGCGGTGTGATCGACGGCATCCTGGAGCCAGCCGTGGCGATCGTATTTGGAGAAGCTGCGGGCGAGGTAGCCGGTGGCGCGGAGGGTTTGGGGATCGCCGGGGGCGACTTCATCGCCGGCGAGCATTTCGACGATCATGCGGTCGTAGCCTTTGTCGGCGTTGAGGGATTCAACGATCCAATCGCGCCAGCGCCAGAGGAATTTGGCGGAGTTGCGGACATCGTTGCCGCGGCGCCAACCGTACCAGTCGCTGTAGCGCCAGATGTCCATCCAGTGGCGGCCCCAACGCTCGCCGTAGCGCGGGTCGGCGAGGAGACGATCGACGAGGGCATCGTAGGCTTTGGGGGATGTGTCGGCGAGGTAGGCTTGGAGCTCTTCGCGGGTGGGGGGGACACCGATGATATCGAGATAGAGGCGGCGGATGAGGGTACGCTTGCCGGCTTCGGGGACGGCTTGCAGGTTGCGCTGGGTGTGCTGGGCGGCGAGGAAGGCGTCGATGGGGTTGGCTGCGGCTTTGGTGGTAGCGGGGATTATCGGGCGGGTGGGCTTTTGGAAGGCCCAGTGATCGCTGCGGGGCTTGGGGGTTTGGGTTGTTTGCGGGGCTTCGAATTGGGCGCCGGAGTTGATCCAGTCTTTGAGGGCGGCGAGTTCGGAGTCTTTGAGCTTCGATGCCTTGTAGGGCATGTGGGGTTCGGCGAGTTGGGCGGCGACTTTGTAGAGGAGACTTTGCGGGGCATCACCGGGGACGATGGCGGGTCCACGGTCACCGCCGCGGAGGGCCAGGGCGCGGGTAGTGAGGTCGAGGCCGGATTTTTTGGCTTTGCCGGTGTGGCAGGCGACGCAGCGTTGCTCCAGGACGGTGAGGCCGGGGTGCTTCTGGGCGTGGAGGATGGGGAGGACAAGGAGGAGTGTTCCCAGGACACGGCGGTGCATGGGAACCATTGTATGACTATCGCCGGATGACAACCAGTGCGGCGAGCAATGCTGCTGCCGGAATTCCGTAACCGGGTTCGGGGACACCTGCGTCACCGCCGTAACTGAGGTTGTCGAAGAGGATACGGCTGTACTCGAAGCCTGGATTGAGGACTCGCACGGTGAACGAGGTGATTGGAGTGTCGGAGAGGAAGCCCATGAACCCGGGCTGTCCTGTGGTAATGACGACGATCGGTGAGTTGTCGCCGGAGCTGAGGAGAAGCTGGATCCTTCCGGTGGGGGTTGACGAGTCGCCGGTGAACTCAAAGGCGGCCGCGTACACAGCGGATGGAAGGGTTACTTCCAGGTTGCCGTCTTGGGAGCCATAGGGAGGGTCAGGATAGGCGTAGAGGCCCATTGGCCCGGTGATGGTTCCAGCGGAAGCGGACAATTGGTAGTCCCCACCGCACCATTTGTTCCCGGGACTGGTTTGGGTGCAGTGACCGACGAGGGTCACGCCCCCGGCGGTGAGTCCAGCGGCGGTGTTATAGCTGCCATCGGGGACGGAGTTAAAGTCCTGGGTGGTGGTTGACCCGGCGAAGGGGAAGAAGCTCGAAGCGGAGTCCACGAAGGTGACACCGGCCATGAGTGGCAAGGAGAGAAAGAAGGCGAAAGTAAGTTTCATCCCTTCCACTTTGTGTTGGAAGCGTCATTTGGCAAAGCGCAGTGAAGCGCAACGCACACGCAATCAAGCGCATTCAGGAAGATTGGAGCATCACATGCACGTGATTCACAGCGAAGCGGCACTGGCGCATTGACCGGCTGAAAGGAGTTTCGTATGAGCCGGCTCATTCTGTGTGTGTTGTTGGCGTCTGTTGTGCTTCCCGGTGAGGATTTCACGTTCGGCTCGAGGTATCAGGTGCAGTTGAGCGAGGTGAACCTGGGGCGAACAGACGTTGCCGTGGTGGCAGATTTTAACGGGGACGGTGTTCCAGACATTGCGGTACCGGGGTATGGTGTGGGTGTCTCGATCCTATTGGGAAAAGGAAAGGGTGAATTGGAGCAGCCACGGGTGATTCGTGTGACCTCCTGCTGGTCATTGGCGGCGGCGGATTTCGATGGGGATGGGAACGTGGACCTGGCAGGGGTGATGGGCAACGGCGTGTTTGTGGTGCGAGGCAATGGCACGGGGGGATTCGAGGAGCCGGTGTTTTATCGCGCTCCGCCGACGCCCTACCGGATCGCTGTGGGTGATATGAATCTGGATTCGCGGCCGGATGTGCTGGTGAGCGACCGGAACGCGAATACGATCTCGGTCTTGTTGAACCGGGGCGATGGAAGATTGGGGGAACCGATTGCATCGCCGGCGGGGGTGGATCCGACGTTCGTGGTGAGCGGCGACTTCAACGGTGATTTCGTGCCGGACGCGGTGACGGTGAACTTTTCCGAACGACATGCTTCGCTGCTGGCGGGTGTCGGAGACGGCACGTTCTTACCGGCGCAGATCATTGCCGAAGGCACGGGCGTGTATAACGTAACGGCCGGAGACTTTAACGGGGATGGAAGACTGGATCTGGCGTTCGGATGCCTGCATGAGTACAGCTATGTTTTGCTGGCGGCGGAAGGTGGAGGATTCGGATCGGGAGACTGGTATTTTTCGGGCCGGTTCTCTCATTTGACCTCAGGCGATGTGGATGGCGATGGCAAAGTGGATCTGGTGGGGGTGTTGCGAGGCGGCACACGTATAGTTGTGTTGAAGGGCGCAGGAGATGGACATTTCGGCGAGTCTTTGCCCGTTGCCAGTGTCTACGATCCCAGCTACCTTGTGCTTGCGGATGTGAACACGGATGGCCGGCTGGATGCCGTTGTGACGTCGTATGATGCGGGGGTCGTTTCCGTGGTGCTCAACGGCGGAAAGGAGGCTGGCTGGTGGGTGGGGCAGGTCACCGGCACGGCACGGCCAACGGCATCGGCCGCGGGCGACTTCGATGGGGACGGCAAGGTGGATCTGGTAGTGAGTACGGCGGGAGTGAGCGGGGTTTGGGTGATGCGTGGATTCGGGGACGGCACGATGGAGGCTGGTGTTCGTTACGATGCCGGGTCCACTCCCGCGGCTGTGGTGACCGCCGATTTCAACAAAGATGGGGCGACGGATATCGGGGTGGCGAATACGGAATCGGGAGAGGTGGCCGTCCTATTGAACAAGGGGGATGGGACGTTTCTGCCGGCGCGGGTGGTGGTGGTGAGTGGATGCTCGCCGGCGCCGATTTCGGCGGCCGATTTCACTGGTGATGGGATTGCGGACCTGGCGCTGGGATGCCGGGAAGCCACGACGCTGTTGATTCTCCCTGGCAAGGGCGATGGCACGTTTGGAGAGGCCGTCACTTTTCGTCCGGGAAACACGATCCTGAAGTTCGCGGTGGGCGACTTCAATAAGGACGGGACTGCGGACATTGCCGTGCTGGGCGGAGGACTGGCTCTGTATTTGGGGAACGGTGACGGATCTTTCCGGGGTCCGGTGAGTTTGCCGTCATCGAACGCCTGCTCTGATGTAGTGGCGGGGGATTGGAACGGGGACGCGGCGGCGGATCTGGCCATTGTGTGCCCTGGGCTCAATGGGATTGTGTCTGTGTTTTTGAATTCGGGAAGCGGCACTTTCCGGCGGCTGGAGTTCGAAGCACAAGCGTCGGCGGGGCTGCTGGCGACGGGGGATTTCACAGGGGATGGACGCACGGATCTGCTGGTGCACCAACAGCCGCAAGTGCTGGCCACGTACGCGGGAAGTGGGGATGGTACGTTTGCGGCTTCGGCGGCGCTGGGTGTGCCGAGCATCGGGCCGTTGACGGTGGCGGACTTGAACAATGACGGACGGGCGGATTTGGTGTTGGTGGATCTGGGGGCTGGCCGGGTGCAATTGTTCGCCACTGCGCCGGGTGGGAGCGGATTGGAACCACCTGTTCCGCTGTCGCCGGTGGGGAAAGAGGCTGTGGCGCAGAACAATCCGATGTCGTCGTGTCCGAGCGATCCGATTCGCGGCGCGGGTATTCGGTTACAGCTGCAGTGGACGCCGGTGGTGGCGGCGGGAGTGGTGGTGGTGGTGGAGCACTCCGGTGCGGCGAGTCCGGTATGGATGGCCAGCACCACAAGCGCGGCATTCACGCTGCTGCAGTTGTGCACGTTTTATCCGGATGGCGAATTGGAAGGCTGGTGGTGGCGGATCCGGTCAGTGGACGCGATCGGCAACCTGAGCCGATGGAGCGAGCGGGCGGAGTTCCGACTGAGCCCGTGCCGGCTGTCGGATGGGCGTTTGTGCGGAACGACGGGGCCGCCGCCGCCGGTTGGGCAAGTGCCGATGTCGACGGCTCGGGTGGCGCACACGGCTACGTTGTTACGGAACGGGAAGGTACTGGTGACAGGCGGCAATGCGCCGCTGGGTTCGTCGGTGGTGAGCTTGCAGACAGCAGAGGTTTACGATCCGGCGACTCGCAGCTTCGTTTCGGCAGGACGAATGCAGAATGCACGGGCCTACCATACGGCGACGCTGCTGGCGGACGGGAGAGTGTTGCTGGCAGGAGGAATGACAGTGACTGCGGGGCAGCCACCGGTGCCGGTTTCCACGCTGGAGATTTATGATCCGAAATCGGGCACGTTTCGTGGCGTGGGGGCGATGACGGCACGCAACGGGCATACGGCAACGCTGCTGCGGGATAGCCGCGTGCTGCTGGCGGGGGGACTTCCCGGTCAGGGGAGTTTTCTCAATCTTGCCGAGATATTCCAGCCTGCAACGAATGCGGTCAGCGCGGTGATGCCGATGCTGTTCCGGCGCGGGTTTCACACGGCGACGTTACTGCCGGATGGGAGAGTGGTAGTGATTGGCGGAGAAGGAATAAATCCGGAGCTGTTCGTTCCATCCAGCAACACGTTCGTGGCGTCGCCGGCGGGGCTGGGGCGGATCAATCACACCGCGACTCTGCTGGGCGACGGGCGGGTGCTGGCGATTGGCGGTTTGTCGTCGCAAGGGCCAGCGCTGGGGGAGCCAGTGGTGTTTGATGCGGTGGCAGGAACGATCCAGGCAACTGGGGCGATGATGGCGAATCGAACGAGCCACGCGGCGGTCGCTCTTCGGGACGGGCGGGTGCTTATCCTGGGCGGGCAGAACATGGTGGGAGATTCGCTCGGCAGCAGCGAGATCTACGTACCGGCCGCGCGGTCGTTCACAGCGGGCCCTGCTCTCGCGACACCGCGCACGGCGCACACAGCGACAATGCTGAGCGATGGGACGGTACTGGTGATTGGAGGATTCCGGACGTCGGGCGGCACGCAGAGTTGGTTGGGGACGGGGGAGATTGTGGAGGTGCGCGCCGGGCAGTGAGTGGGAACCGCCCGGCGCTTGACGTTTAGATGTCGTAGTAGAGCGCGAACTCGTAGGGATGCGGGCGGAGGCGCACGGCATCGGCTTCGTGTTTGCGCTTATAGGAGATGAAGGTTTCGATCAGCTCTTCGGTGAAGACGTCGCCTTTGAGGAGGAAGGCGTGATCCTCTTCGAGGCAGGCGAGCGCTTCGTCGAGCGAGGCGGGCATCGAAGGCACGTTCTTCATCTCTTCGGGCGTGAGATCGTAGATGTCCTTGTCGAGGCTTTCGCCGGGATCGATCTTGTTGAGAACTCCATCGAGGCCGGCCATCATCATGGCGGCGAATGCCATGTAGGGGTTGGCCGATGGATCGGGCGGACGGAACTCGACGCGCTTGGCCTTGGGGCTGGAGGAATACATCGGAATGCGCACCGCGGCGGAACGATTGCGGCGGCTGTAGGCGAGATTGACCGGGGCTTCGTAGCCGGGGACCAGACGCTTGTAGCTATTGGTGGTGGGGGCGATGATGGCCGAGAGTGCGCGGGCGTGACGGAGCAATCCACCGATGTACCAGAGGGCCATCTGGCTTAGGCCGGCATAGTTGTCACCGGCGAAGAGCGGCTTGCCGGCTTTCCACAGGCTCTGGTGACAGTGCATGCCGCTGCCGTTGTCGCCGTAGAGCGGCTTGGGCATGAAGGTGACCGTTTTGCCGTACTGATCGGCGACATTGCGCACGACGTACTTGTAGGTCATCATGTTGTCGGCCGATTTGACGAGGGTGTTGAAGCGCTGGTCGATTTCGCACTGGCCGCCGGTGGCGACTTCGTGGTGATGGCATTCGATGTGGAGACCGCAGTGCTGCATCACTTCGACCATTTCGGCGCGCAGTTCCTGGTAGTGATCGGTGGGCGGAACGGGGAAATAACCTTCCTTATAGCGGGGGCGATAGCCGCGGTTGTTTTCTTCGCGGCCGGAATTCCAGCGGCCTTCCTCGGCATCGATGAAGTAGAAGCCGCTGTGCTGGGTCTGATCGAAGCGGATGTTATCGAAGATGAAGAACTCGGCTTCGGCGCCGAAGAAGGCGGTGTCGGCGAGGTTGGTGCTCTTGAGGTAATTTTCGGCCTTCATGGCGATCCAGCGCGGATCGCGTTCGTAGTGCTGGCGGGTGATGGGGTCGATGACGGTGCCGAGCATGACGAGGGTAGGGACTTCGAAAAAGGGATCGACCATGGCGGTGTCGGGATCGGGGATGAGGAGCATGTCGCTCTCATTGATGGCGGCCCAGCCGCGGATGCTGGAGCCGTCGATGCCGAAGCCGTTCTCAAAGCTGTCTTCGTCAAGCTCCGAGATGGGGTACGAAATATGATGTTGCAGACCGGGAATATCCGTGAAGCGCATGTCGAGTTGCTTGCACTCGTGCTTCTTGGCGTATTCCAGAACTTCTTGTGGTGTCATCAGTGAATGCCTCCCTTTGCCTCGAAATTTTCAGCCTTGATCGTACCGAAGGGGAATTCGGGGCGTCAAATGGCGGCGGGGTTAGCGAACGAGTTCGAGGGCTTTGCGGAAGAGCGGTTCGAAGGAATCGCCGATGCCGGCGGCGCGGGCCTTGCGGATGGCGGCCTCGGCGGCGGGTTTGGGGCACCCGAGATTGACGAGCGCGGAGAGGACGTCTTCATCGACGGGCGTGAAGGCGGGTCCGGCTGGAGTGGCGGTGGGCGCGGGTCCGGCGGGCCCGAGTTGATCGAGCTTGTCGCGCAATTCGACGACGAGGCGCTCGGCGGTCTTTTTGCCGATGCCGGGGACGCGGGTCAACTGTGGCAGATTGCCGGCGCGGATGGCAGCGACCAGATCGGAGGCGGGAAGGCCGCTGAGCACCGTGACACCGAGTTTGGGACCGATGCCGCTGACGGAGATGAGTTTCTCGAAGAGCGCTTTCTCGTTCTTCGTGAGGAAGCCGAACAGGGCGATGGCGTCTTCGCGAACGTGGGTGTGAATCTGGAGTTTGACCTCAGTGCCAGTGTCCGGGAGAGCGGAGAATGTGCTCACGGGGATGGTGACCTGATAGCCGACGCCGTGAACGTCGATGATGGCTTCGTTGGGATGTTTTTCGAGGAGTGTGCCGCGCAGTTGGCCGATCATATCGTACGATGTTCAATTGTACATGGCGCGGCGACTTTTCTTTGTAGATGAGATTCACAGTGGAGCGGCTGAGATCCACGGCGATGACGCGATGCATCTGACTCGCGTGCTGCGGGTGGAAGTGGGGCATCGCTACGAGATTTCCGACAACCGGCAGTTGTACCTGGCTGAGGTGGAGGAAGCGCGCAAACAGCATGTTGTGTTCCGCGTGCTGGAGAAGCTGGAGACCCGGCCGGCACCGGTGCGGATGCACCTGTTCGCGGCGTTGATCAAGTTCGATCATTTCGAGTGGACGCTGGAGAAAGCGACGGAATTGGGAGTGGCGCGGATTACGCCGGTGCTCAGCGAGCGAGTGGAGAAGGGGTTGGATAAAGCGACAGGGAAGCGGATGGAGCGCTGGCTGCGGATCTTGAAGGAGAGCGCGCAGCAGAGCCGTCGCTGGTGGTTGCCGGAGATGGATGAGCCGGTGAAGTTTTCACGGTTGTTGTTGGAGGATGGGCTGCGGCTGGTGTTGGAGGAGAGCGTGGCGCCTGCGTTGTTGAGCGTTTTACCGGAGGCGCGTTCGCCGGAGGACGAAGTGAAATTGCTGGTGGGTCCGGAAGGGGGCTGGGCGGATCACGAGCGGGTGGAGTTGACAGAGGCGGGGTGGAAGGCGGTGTCGTTGGGACCGACGGTGTTGCGGGCGGAGACGGCGGCTGCGGCGGGGTTGGCCGTGGTGTCCGCAGCGTGGCAGAGGTGACGGGGCTGTTTGAAGTTGCGGTGGTGGCGACGGCGATTGGAAGCGGAACCGTTGGTGGAATCTTCTATGCGTTCTCGTCGTTCGTGATGCGCGCGCTGGGGCGCATCGATCCGGCGGAAGGGCTGCGGGCGATGCAGGCCATTAACGTGGCGGTGATCAATCCTTGGTTTATGAGTGTGTTTCTCGGGTGCACATTGTTGAGCGCGGGAGTGGGTGTTGCGTCGCTGCTGCGGTGGGAGGATCCGGGAGCGGGGCTGCGGCTTGGGGCGAGTGTGCTGTATGTGGTGGGGTGTTTTGGATCGACGATTGTTTTCAATGTGCCTTTGAACAATGGGCTGGAGACGGATGGCTCGACCGCCTTCTGGGCCCGTTACCTCAGGGAGTGGACGAGGTGGAACCACGTGCGCACGATTGCGGCGATTCTTGCGGCGGTGCTGTTCACCGTTTCGCTGGGTTCGACGCGTTAGATGTCCAATTGCAGGTATAGGGCGCCGGGAGTGGGGTCAGGGGAGTAGGGGCCTACTTCGACGAAGCCCATGCGCCGGTACATGGCGAGCGCGGTGTCCATGGTGGCGAAGGTATCTCCACAGATGCGGCGATAGCCGGCCGTGCGCGCCTCTTCGATCAGTCGCGCCATTAACGCGGCGGCGATGCCACGGCCTCGATAGGCAGGGGTGACGTAGAGGCGCTTGGCTTCGCATGTCTCGGCGGAGAGGGGACGGAGGGCAGCGGTCGCGGCGGGATGGCCGTCGATCCGGACGAGGAACAGGCGGCCTTGGGGCGGCGCGTATTTGCCGGGCAAGGCGTCGAGTTCGTGGTCGAAGTGTTGAAAATCGCGGGCGAAGCCGAGGGATTGCCAGTAGGCTTCCCAGAGTTCGCGGACGGCGCGGATTTCGGCGGGATTACTGCCGTCTACGATGTGAACGGCCCAAGCCATAACCCTTCCAGCGTATCAGCCTGACGAGGTCAGCCTTCCAATGCGAGCGAAGTACCGGGCGGGAAATAGCGATGCCAGAGATCGCGAAATTCCGGCGAATTTCCCAGTAACGAGTAGACGCAAGGAAAGCGGAGAATCCAAGGCAATATTGGGTATTTTGCCTCCATCATGCGATGGAGCGTCGCCATGACCCTCTCTTTGCGGTCCAGACGCACTTCCGCGAACATCAAAATCATGTCGGAAACCAGGTTCGATTCCGTGTCTGTGGGGTCCGGTTCCCTGCCCTCTAGCAGGCGGAAGGCTCGCCGCAGTCCGATCGCCACACAATTCGGCTTGTCGGCACGAGTCGCCAAGGCAATGCGGTAGGCCTCTTTCAGGAACCGCGCCGCCCCACTAAGATTGCCTTCATCCATTCTCAGTATGGCCGCAAACGCAATGGTCATCCAAGATTCGCGCAGAACCGACCCGTGCGTCTGGATGGCGAGGTCAGCGCCATCGTAATTTTTTTGAAGATAGAGCAACTGCATCAAAGTCTGCCTGAGGAAGCGGTCCTCGCCGGAGGGGGTATCGGCGAACACAGCTTCCCAACGGTGGAGGATCTCCTGGACATGCCCCAAGGAGACGCGGTAGATGCCGTACTCCTCGCTGCAGAGGGTGGCATTCTCGTCGAGGTTCCGAGCTCTTTGAAAGCAACGCTCTGCTTCCTCCCACTGACATAAACAGCTGAGGGCCAAGCCGAGCAGCGCATGTGACCGCCAATTGCCAGGCCACAGTTCGACTGCTCTTTTCGCGTGGGCAGCGGAGAGTTCGACGTCCTGTTTCGCCCCCGAAGCGTAAGCCGCGTTGTAGAGGGAGGCCATGGAGAGCACTTCAAACTTTCCCGGAAAGGAATCGGGCACCTGATGAAGGTCGTGGATTGCTTGCGAAATGTGAGGCTCTCTGCGGTGCTGCAGGTGGAGCAAGGCATTACGCAGGCGGATTTGCGATTCCGGGTCGCGGAACACAATCTGAAGGTCGTGCTTTACCCATTGGAAGATCACTGGCCGGCCGGAGAGGACACTATTCAGCTGGTTCAGGACCTTTCGCAGATTGGCCACAGTGGTGGACAGAAGACTGTGTGTGTCCGAGTCGCGAATTCCGAAGATTCTCCGGAGTGAACGCAAGTCAAGGAATGGATCTGCTCTGTCGAGTTGGATGTGGTGGAGGACGAGTTGTTCGAGGCAATTAGACAGCCTCGGTTTTCCCGACATGAGCGGGTGGCGAGCTATGAAATCGGCCTCCTTACGAACCAACAGACTCATGGCACCGATTGGCCGCACTTGACCGTCCTCCCTATCTAACCCTCAGCTTCTGGATTTTGAACTGTTTTGAACAAACTTATGCCATAAATGATTACACACATTCCACCCAATGGAGGCTATTCCATGTTTCATTCTATCGAGAAAAGAAAACTGTGGCTACGGGCTGGGCGGCACGCGAGCCTATTCGCGGCAGCCATGATGGCAGGATGCCTGAGCTTGAGCGCAGGAACTATTGATTGCTTCGATGACGGCTCGATTGCGATTGACGATCTGGGGCCGACCACGAATTCCGCCGGCGAAACGAGCGCATGTGCGATTGGAGGGGCCAGGTTCGCATACATTCCCATGGGCCCGGTCAATCTGGGTGGCGCTTTGACCACAAACGCGGGAGGATCCGGACTCCTGGACATTGATGGGAGGGCGGCGAGCTTGCAGTGGACCGGCGCCACAGATCCGTCGGTTACGCCTGGATTGGGCGGGATCGACCTTACGGATGGTGGTACCGCGGACCGGATTCGCCGTCTGATGCGATGCAATACGAACTGCTTTTATGAAGTGTTCGTCTTTTCCGAACATCCCGGCTCTAACTACCTTATCGGAAGCAGGACGCTGACCAACTCTGGGATCGGGTCGCCATTTGTGCCGGTCGATGTGTTGTTCAATGAGCTGACGCCGAACGGGACCGGAGCATCGGTCAACTCCGTCAGTGTTCTGCGGTTCAATTTCGGTTTCAACACGTCGCCACAGGTTGGAGAACCGCAGTTTCAAGTGGATTGGATTGGGGCGGTGGGCGATGAGACCGTTCCGGAACCAGCGATGCAAGGGGCGGCCGGAATCACCTTGATTGTGACAGCGTGGCTGTGTCGAAAGCGGTCGCGCCGGGCTGGATGCAGCTAGCTGGCAGTGGCAGTTGCTGTGCTTGCGGAGGACGCCTTTGCCGCCACGGCGAGGGCAGCGGCGATCAAGGCCAGACCGGCAGCGAACGTCACGCGCATTCCACGGGCGACGTCCGGCGGCGGCGTTGGTGCATTGCCGATGGCCCCGGAAGCATAGGCGAAGAGCGCTCCCATGACCGCGGCGCCGGTGATGAGGCCGAGGTTCCGGGATAAGGTGAGCATACCGGAGAGGACGCCACGCCGGCTGGCGGCCACTCCGGTCATCACGGTGGTGTTGTTGGCAGTTTGGAACAGCGCATAGCTCGCGGTCACCAGGGCGATGGGCGTGATGTAACCGGGAACACCGAAGTTGAGGGGAAGGATGGAGAGGAGGGTCAATCCGCCGGCCATTCCGATGAGTCCGAATCTGGTCATCCGTTGCACACCGAGGCGATCAATGATGGCGCCGGCGGACAGACCCGCGAGTGCGGCAACCAGCGGGCCGATGGACATCGCGAGTCCGACTTGAGCGGGTGGGAGACCAAGGCCGCGCGAGAGATAGAAGGGGCCAACCACGAGCGTCGCCATCAGCACGGTGGAGACCAGAGTGCTCATGGCGAGGCCCGCGCTACGCGACGGGTTGCGGAAAATGCAGAGGGGAATGAGGGGCGAGTCCTTGCGCGACTCGACGCGCACGAGGAGTGCGAGGGCACCGGCGGCAGCCATGAAGAGCGCGGCGTTGAGGAGCGTGAGGCCCTGACGGTTCATCGTCATGGCGAGCACATACGCGGCTAGAGTCAGGGCAAGCAGCACAGCACCGATGACGTCGAAGCTGGGCTTGGCGGCGGTTCGCTCTGTCTCGTCGATGGGCAGGTAGCGGTACGCGAGAGCGGCGGTGAGGAGCCCCAGCGGGAGATTGACGAAGAAGATCATGCGCCAACCGAAGGCCGCGATGATCGCGCCGCCGATCGGTGGTCCGAGACTGGTGCCGATGGCGGACAGCGCGCCGAGCAGGCCGAGTGCGCTGGTCCCGGCCAAGGACATGACAAGTGCCAGGAGGATGGCAGCCCCGATGCCTTGCATCGCCCGGGCAGCAACGAGGAAGCCGAACGTGGGCGCGAAGCCGGACAGGAGAGAAGCGGATGTGAACAAGCCGATGCCGAATAAGAGGAGGCGCTTGCGGCCGATTGTGTCGCCGATGCGTCCGGCGCTCACGATGATTGAGGTAAGGGCGAGGAGGTTGGCAAGAACGATCCAGAGAACTTGGGAGAAGGAGAGGCCGAAGGCTTGGGCGATGGAGGGCAAGGCCACGTTGGCGATGCTGGTGTCGAGGGAGGGCATCAGCATGGAGAGGGAGAGGCTGGCGAGGGCGCGGCGGGAGGCTGGTTGCGAGGTCATGCTTTCATTATACATGCGTGCGCACGCATTTATCAAGCCCCCTTCTGGAGCATTGCCTTAACGCGCTGTTTGAGCATGCCCATTCCTTGGGCTTGTTCGAACAGTGCGAGCCAGCGCTGCAAGGGGGCGCGGAGATCGCCGCCGTCCTTGACGATCCGCTCAGCGACGTCGAAGTGGCGATACAGGTTGATGGCCCAGTTGCCAGCGTGGGGATTGTCGCGGAGTTGCGGCTTCCAACGATCGAACTGTTTGTTGAGGAATGCGGCGTAGGCGGGAGCGAAAGGCGCGAAGCGGCCGGGGTAGTGGTCGACCAGATAGGGGAGCGCATGCTCGGCCCAACCGGTGCCGAGGAGTTGGACGATTTCCTGCTCCAGGTTGGGGAGGGCAGCGATTTTTGCCAGGCACTGCTGTTTCACTTCCTGGTTGAACGGGTGGGTGAATTGGATGAGTTGCCAGAGGGCGGGGTTTTCCGGGAGCTTCGCCCATTCCTCGGCCTGCCATTTGGATTGCGACTCTTCGAAAGCGCTCATGCGGTCGCGGTCGGCGGTAACGGTGGCGGCGGCGTTGACGAAGTACTGTTTGGTTTCGGCGGCGACGATGGTGAGGCCACAAAGGCAACCGATGGAGAGCAGCGAGGTGCTGAGCACCATACCGGGCAGCCGATTGACGGAGGCGAAGCAGGCGGCCACGACCACGACCATGCCGAGTTTGGAAAGCGGCCCGGTGAAGCCGCGCTCTAGGGCGAAGAACGGAAGAACGGTCATCCCGATGAAGTAGGGCAGCAACAAGAAGTAGAGAATCGGGCGGCCGGTGGGGATGAAGTCGAAGACACCGCGGTGGACGGCGATGGCGAGGGCGATCACCTGGAGCAGAGCGAGGGGCGCCGTCACCATGTGGAAGCCGACGGGGCCTTCGGGGCCTCCCCGTTTGGTTTCCAGTGCGAGCAGGATGGTGGGCAGAGCGCTCAGAAGCAGCAGGACATTTGCGAGGAGGATGAGGCCGTCGATCGGTTTTTGATTTGCTTCCACAAACCATCAGGCGCGAACGATCCGTCTAGACTCTCGCCGTGGCCTGAAGAATTTCCTGGAGGCGGCGGCTGAGTGGCTCCATACCTTTGGTGCGCTCCAGGAGCCGCAACCAGCGTTCGAGTGGAGCGCGGAGGTCCCCGCCCTCCTTCGTGATGCGATCAGCGACCTCGAAGTGGCGGTGGAGGGTGCCGCTCCAGTTGGCCGCATTCGGGTTGTTGCGAAGATGCGGTTCCCAGGTAATGGTCCATGAGGTAGCCCAAGGCATGCTGCCCGAAGCCGCCGGCGAGCTTGCCGCGCATTTGTCGCTCCAGATCCGGGAGGGCGGCGATTCTGTCGAGGCATTGTTGCCGCAAATCCTTGTCAATGGCGTTCGCGAATGAGGGCAACAGCCAGAGCTCCGGATTGGGGGGAAGCTTGGCCCACTCTTCGGCTTGAAACCTGGACTGCCGCTCGTCGAAATGGGTCATTTGCTCGCGGCTGGCGGCGGCGGCGCGGATGGAATTCTGGAAGTTCTGATGGACCAGGCCGGCGACCAGAGAGACTCCCCCGAGGGCAGCAAGCCCGAGGAGGACGGTAGCGAGCTGAGTTCCAGGCATGCGGTTGATCGTAATTGAGCCAATCCAGTAGGGCAGGAAAAGGAAGTGGAAGAACGGGCGGCCGATGGGCAGAAAATCGAAGACTCCGCGGTGAATGGCGAGGGTGAGGGACTTCCGTGTTTGGATTCCAGGGCGAGCAGGATGGTGGACAGAGCGCTCAGCAGCAGGAGGACGTTAACAAGAATGGCTTCCACAAACAGTCAGGCGCGAACCGCTGAGCAAACGATTCGCGCCTGAGTTAAAAAGTGAAAAACTGTTTCGGACTAGTGGGCCATCTTGACGCTGTCGACGGAGACGGTGTCCCCGGCGAGCTTGCCGTCGATGGTCACTTTGTGGCCGAGGTGCTCCATCACTTTGGCTTTGGTGGAGTCGTCGATCTTGTAGACGTTGTCACCAACGACAAAGACCGGGGCGGCGCCTTTCTTATTGACGCAGGCGTTGACGCACTTCATCGATTTCTCAGAGCCGTCGGCGTGGTTCTTGCCGCAGCCAGAGTCGGAAATATAGCCCGTCCAGGAAGCCGCGAAAGCGGACACAGCGAACAGGGCAACAAGAGCAACTTTCTTCATTTGAGCATCCTCCCTACAGTTCTATGGCTGCCTAGAGCCAATCTGGAGTTGACAGTACTGAATATAGGACAACCTTGGGTGGTCCTGCAACTAGCTATACGTTAAGGATGCTTCACTTGGATGTAGGACCTGCAGAGAATCCTCGCGGCGTGGAGGCTGTTATGATCATCGGGAGGAGTGGGAACGGATGGGCCAGGATGTCACGGTCTTGTTAGAGAAGTGGCGAGGAGGGGACCAGGAAGCGCTGAATGCGCTGATGCCGCTGGTGTACGATCAATTGCGGAACATGGCGCAGCGCTACATGTCTTCGGAGAACGCGGGGCACACGTTACGCACCACGGCGCTGGTGCATGAAGCGTATCTGAAGCTGGTGGGTGGGGAGGGCAATTTCCAGAACAGGGCGCACTTCTTCGGGGTGGCGGCACGGGCGATGCGATCAATACTTATCGATCATGCGCGTGGCGGCGCGAGGCAGAAGCGAGGCGGAGAGATGCAGCGGGTGGAGTTTGAGCACGCGCTGCTAGTGACGCCGGATTCGGGGTCGAGGGTTCTGGAGATCGACGATTCGCTGCGGCGGCTGGAGGTGGTGGATGAGCGCAAGGCGAAGCTGATTGAGCTGATCTACTTCGGTGGACTGACCTACGAAGAGACGGCAGAGGTGCTGGGTGTGAGCGAAGCCACGGTGCATCGGGATTTGAAGCTGGCGCGGGCGTGGCTGTATCGGGACCTGTCGAACTCCTAGTCTTCGCGGAGCACCTGGACCGGATCGAGGCGGGCGGCTCTCGCTGCGGGCACCAGTGAAGCGCCGATGGCGAGGGCAGCGAGGAAGATGGGCATGGCCAGGAAGGTGGCGCTATCACCCGGCTTCACTCCGTAGAGCATGGATTCGAGGTAACGGGTGAGGGCGGCGGCGCCGGCGAGTCCGAGGACGATGGAGGCTGCGGCCAGGCCCACGCTTTCGGTCAGGATGAGGCGCTGGACCTGCATGGGACGCGCGCCCATGGCGACTCGAATGCCGATCTCTTTACGGCGCCAGTTCACGAGATAACTGACGACGCCGTACACACCGACGGCGGAGAGTAGCAGGGAAACCGCGGCGAAGCCACCCACCAGCCAGAGGGCAAAGCGGCGGGAGGACAGCGAGGCGGCAAGGCGCTGCTCCATGGTCATGACATCGAACACCGGCTGGTCGCGATCCTTGGCGTAGACTTGCGCGGCGATGTCTTTGAGCGCGGTGAGCGGGTCGATGTTGGTGCGGACGAGGAAACTCATGCGAGCAAGGAAAGGCCGCGTGGCCTGACAGAGGCAGGCGTAGATGGTGGGGGGAGGCGGAGCGCCAAGCAGGCCACCGCGAATGTTGCCGGCGACACCGACAATGGTTCTGCGGTTCGCGTTGCGATCCTCGGTGAGGATGACTTTTCCCACGGCGTCTTCTCCGGGGAGGAATTGTTGGACGAAGGCTTCGTTGACGATGACGGCGGGAAGAGTGGTGGGCGAATCCTGGGCGCCGAACTGGCGGCCGGAACGGAGAGGTGCACCCAGGGTGGCAAAGAACTCGGGGCTGACGACGCTGAAGTGGGCCTCCGGTGCGGGCGCGCGGGGCGCTTCACGGCCTTCGAAACGCACGGCAAGCCGCGAGAAGGCGAACTCATCACGCAGGGGAACATCGGTGGATACGGCGGCGTGGCGAACCGCGGGCAGAGCGCGGAGACGCTCAATGACATCGTCGTAGAAACCGGCTTGCCCCGAGGCCTGGCTGTAGGCGGCGCCGCGAAGATTGACGCGGAAGGTGAGGAGATGGTCCGGCGGGAAGCCGAGATCAGTGTGCAGGAGATTGACGAAACTGCGGCCGAGGAGTCCTGCGCCGATGAGCAGAATGAGGGACAGACTGAGTTGCACGACAACCAGGGCGCGGCGGAGGCGTGAGGTGGAATGGCCGGAACTGATGGAGCGTCCACCGGACTGCAGTGCTTCCTGAATGGATACGCGCGCGGAAGTCAGGGCAGGGGCGAGTCCAAACAGGAGCGCGGCGGCGATGGTGGCCAGAACGCTGAAGAGAAGGACGGGGATGTCGATTTGGAGCGGTGGATAACTGGAGAGGACGAGAGGAGAGAACGCATTGAGGGCAGCGATGGTGATGGCAGCGAAAGCGATGCCGGTGAATCCGCCGGGGATGGCGAGGAGCAGGCTTTCCAGTATTACCTGGCCGATGACTCTGGCGCGGCCGGAGCCGAGGGCGAGACGCACGGCGAGTTCCTTGCGGCGTTGCGCGGTGCGCGCCAGCAGGAGGTTGGCGAGATTGACGCAGGCGATGAGGACGAGGAAGCCGACGGCAACGCTGAGGACAAGCAAGGCAAGGCGCAGATCGCCCGCCATGTAACGCTGCAAGGGGGTGGCTTTGAGTTGCATACCGCCGAGGAAGCTGGTGAGGAACTCCTTAGGATAGGTGGCGCGGAGCATGCTTTCGAGCCGCGTGACCTCCTGCTTGAGTTGCTCCGCGTTGGAACTTTGGGCGCGGGCCACAACGTTCATGAGGCGCATGGGCGTGCGCGGCGAGAGCGGGCGTTGGGTGGACTCTTCCATGGGCGTAGGCCGGTAGAGGTGAGTGCCTTTGGGAAAATCGAAGCCCTGGGGCATCACTCCGATGACGGTGGCGGGCGCGCGATCGAGGATGAGTGTGCGGCCGATGATGCGTGTATCCGCGCCCAGACGGTCGCGCCAGAAGGCATGGCTGAGCACGACGATGGGCGGGGCGTTCTTCCCCTGTTCCTGAGGGCTGAAGGTTCGTCCCAGGGCAGCCTGCATGCCGAGCGTGGTGAAGAATGACGGCGTCACTTGCGCCACGTCGAGTTGTTCGGGATGTTCAATGCCGTTCCAGTTGGCGGTGGTGGTGTCGTAAGCGCCGGCGTCAGAGAACAGCTTCGCTTCTTCGCGCAAGGTGTAGTAATCCGCGCCGATGACGATTTCGGCCGGGGCGCGGTCAAAGCGCTCGCTGATCCAGAAGAGATTTTCCGGGTGCGGGTAAGGGAGCGGGCGGAGGAGGATGGGGTAGACGACGCTGAAGACGGTGATGGCTGCGCCAATGGCGATGGCGAGGGTGAGGGTAGATGTGAGCGTGAGCGCAGGTTCGCGGAGAAGCGTGCGTGCGGCCTGGCGAGAGTCCAGGAGAAGAATCTCGAGGGGAGACCAGGTCCAGACGGCGCGGCTTTGTTCGGTGATTTTCAGGGTGTTGCCGAAATCGCGGCGGGCCTTAGCGCGGGCGTCGGGTGGGGACATACCCGCTTCGATCAGGGCTTCGGTCTTCTCTTCGATGTGGGCTTCGATTTCTTCGTGGAGTTGGTCGGCGGCGCGGCGGTTGCGCCACCAGTGGAGGATCGGCTTCATGATTCCACCGCTTTCATGACGCGGGAGATGCCGGAGAGCATGCGCTCAAAGCGGGAGACCTCTTTGATGAGCTGCTTGCGGCCGGCGGGCGTGATTTTGTAGATACGGACCTTGCGGTTGCTGGCGGAGAGCCCCCATTCGGCGGCGAGCCATCCGGCCTTCAACATACGCTGCAGGGCGGGATAGAGCGAACCTTCCTCAATCTGCAGAAGGTCGTCGGAGGTGCGCTGGATCTGCTGGACCAGGGCGTAGCCGTGAAGCGGCCCCTGACGGAGGGTTTGCAACACCATCATTTCGATGGCGCCGGGGAAGAGGTCGCGGGAGTCTTCGGGAGGCATCTCTTTTTGCTCTATGCCTAGAGTGAACCAGTATAGAGAATTTGTCAACGAGATTGATACGCTACGCTGCATGGACCCTCAACGCTGGCGCCGGATTGAAGAGGTGTACCATGCCGCGTCGGTGATGGAGGCGGAACGGCAAGAGGCATATGTTACCGCGGAGTGCGGTGAGGACGAAGGGTTGCGGCAGGAGGTGCTGTCGCTGTTGCGGGTGGACGACAGCGATTCACTGCTGCAGCGGGAAGTGGGACGGGCGGCGGCATCTGTGGTTGGCGTGAAAGAGGCGGTGGAAGGGGAACGGATTGGCTCATACCGAGTGCTGCGTCCGCTGGGCCGCGGGGGAATGGGCGTTGTGTACCTGGCGGAACGAGCCGACGATGCGTATCACAAGCAAGTGGCGATCAAGCTAGTGCGGACGGGTCTGGGCACGGACGAATCGCTGCGGCGGTTCCGTGCAGAGCGGCAGATCTTGGCGAAGCTGGAGCACGCGCACATCGCCCGATTGCTGGATGGTGGCGCCAGTGAGTCTGGGCAACCCTATGTGGTCATGGAGTATGTCGAGGGCAAGCCGTTGCTGGAGTACTGCCGGGAGAAGCAGTTGGGGTTGCGGGCGCGGCTGGCGCTGTTTCAACAAATCTGCGGAGCGGTGCAGTATGCGCATCAGAACCTGATCGTGCATCGCGACATCAAGCCGGGAAATGTACTGGTGAACAACGAGGGCGTGGCGAAGCTGGTGGATTTCGGGATCGCCAAACTGCTGGCGGACGATCCGATTGCATCGACGGCGACGCAGTCGTTTGAGCGGTTGCTGACGCCGGAGTACGCGAGTCCGGAACAGGTACGGGGGGAGGCGATATCGACCGCGAGCGACGTGTATTCGCTGGGGGCGCTGTTGTACGAACTGCTGGCTGGCAAGCCTCCACTGGAGTTTCCTTCGCGCACGGCGCTGGATGTGGAGCGCGTAATTGGTGAGCAACAGCCTGTTGCGCCGAGCGTGCGCAGCGGGAACCAGGCTTTAGCCGGAGATCTGGACAACATTACCTTGATGGCGCTGCGCAAGGAGCCGGAACGGCGATACGTATCGGCTGCCGCGCTGGCGGAAGACATCCAGCGGTATCTGGATGGATACCCGGTGCAGGCCCGGCAGGAAGGGATGTTGTACCAGGCAGCGAAGTTCGTGCGGCGCAATCGGGTGGGGGTGGGAGGCGCGGCGCTGTTCCTGGCCCTGCTGGCGGGGTTTGTGTGGACCGTGGTGCGCGAGCGGAACACGGCGAATCGCGAGCGAATGAAAGCGGAACAGGTATCGAAATTTCTGGTGAAGTCGTTTGAGCTGGCGAATCCATCGGAGACGCGGGGGAAGCAGGTGACAGCGCGGGAGATCCTGGAGCAAGGCGTTTCGCGGATGGATAAGGAACTGCAGAATCAGCCGGACCTGCAAGCGACGTTGATGAACACGATCGCCGAGGTGTATCTCTCGTTGGGGTTGCTGAAGGATTCGTTGACACTCAATGCGCGGGCAATCGAACAGGCCAAGAAAGCGCGCCGGGCGGAATCGGTGGAGATGGCGGACCTGGTCTCGCAGAGAAGTTACCTGTTGCGCGAGAACGGGCAATACAAGCCTGCGAAGGAGAGCATGCAGGAGGCGTTCCGGCTGCTGGATCGGGTGGCGAAGGACGATCTCGCCCGGCGAGCGAGCTATCTGCGCAGCTATGGGCCGCTGCTGTATCTTTCGGGTGAATCAGAGGAAGCGGAGAAAGTGCTGCGGGAAGCGCTGGCGCTACGACGCCGCTTATCAGGCGATGAGCATGAGGAAGTGGTTTGGAACCTGGCCAACCTGTCGCGGGCGCTCACCAACCAAAAGAAGTATGACGAGGCGCTGAAGACCGCGGAGGAGGCGTTGCAACTGGTGTTGCGACGGAATGGTGAGGTGAGCGAGAGCACCATGTCCGCCTACAATCGCATCGGCGTGGCGCAATACTACCTGCGGCACGGTGAGGCGGCGGCGGCGGCGTTCCGCAAAGCAATCGAGATTGGCAACAAATTGTATGGGCCGGAGAACAAGGACATCGCGTCGAATTGGAATGGATTGGGGGCAGCACTGGAACTGGCGAGCAAATGGGAGGAGTCGGCCCAAGCGCATCGGCAAGCCATCGCCATTTTCCGCAAGGCCTACGGCGGCAAACATCCAGTGCTGGCGCAATCGCTGATGACGTTTGCCGGGTCGCTGCACTATGGCGGCAAGCACGAGGAAGAAGCCACTGTGGCACAGGAGAGTCTGGAGATGGTGATTGCCACGGTGGGCAAGCAGGACAACCGCTATGCAATCGCCAACGCGAATGTGGCTCGGTCGCGCGCCGATGGTGGAGATTTTGAAGGGGCGTGGAAAGCCTACGAAGAAGCGTATGGGCTGCGGCGAAAAAAGTTCGATACGAAGGAAGAAACCACACTCGGGTATCTGGTGATGTTGTCGGCGGCGGCAAGAGTGGTGGGGAAATGCGGCGCGGTGGAACCGTTGCTGCAGGAAGCGATCCTGCTGAACGCGGCAACGAAGGAATCGGTGCAAAGGACGCAGCGGGACGAGGCCCGCACGCTGATTGCGGCCTGCCAATCGGATCGGGGACAAGAGAAGGAAGCGGAACCGGTGCTGCGCGAAGTGCTGGCGCAGGAGGCGGACAATCGCATGAAGGCTCGATTGTTTCCAGTGGTGCGCTATCAATTGGGGCGTTTGCTGGTGCGAACGGGGCGAGCGGCGGAGGCGGAGCCACTGCTGAAAGCCGCTCAGGAGAAACTGCGGGGCACCACCTATTATTCGCTGGACCGCGCGCTGAACGACCTGGCTTACGCGCGATGCTTGCGGGCGCTGGGCCGGAATGATGGCGGGTTAGAGAAAGAGGCGCGTAAAACCTTGCAGCCACTGCAACGGTATGCAGTGGTGCGGACTTCGCTGAACGAATTCTGACTTGCGGGTGTGATATAAGTCAATCCACTCGAGGACTGCGACCACATGCGACTTTTCTTTTTACTTTTGCTGTCTGCTTTTCTCGCCTCGGCGCAAGAGGCGAGACTATCCGGAACCGTTACCGATTCCACCGGCGCGATTCTTCCCAATGTGGCGATTCAGGCCGTGCTGACGGATCGCCAAACGACGTTTCAAACCCAGAGCGACACGGAGGGGCGGTATCTGCTTCCGCGCTTGCCGATTGGGAATTATCAGATCAAAGCGGAACTGCAGGGGTTCAAGACCGCGGTGAAGGACGGGCTGTCGCTGACGACGAACGCGGAGATTCTGCTGAATCTGGTGCTGGAGGTGGGCAGCCTCACGGAGCAGGTGACGGTATCGGCGGACGCGAGCCGCGTGAGCACGGAATCGGCCACGATCCAGCAGTTGGTGGATAGCCAGCGGATTCTCGATCTTCCTTTGAATGGACGCGATGTGTACCAACTGGCGCGGCTGGTGCCGGGCACGGGGCAGAGTGGGACGAACATCGGTGGTGGACGTTCGGGCGGCCAGAACAGCGGCATGGCGAACGTGCGGTTGGATGGAGCGCTGAATGTGGACAACGTGTTTCAGCAGATTCTGCCGAGCCCGAGTCCGGACGCGGTGCAGGAGTTCACGATCCAGACGAATCTGCCGTCGGCGAAGTATGGCTATGCTTCGGGGGTGATTGAAGTGTCGACGAAGAGCGGCACCAACGCCCTGCATGGAAGTTTGTATGAATTTCTTCGCAATGACAAGCTGGACGCGCGGAATTTCTTTCTGCCGACGAAGACGAAGCGGAAGCGCAACCAGTATGGTTTCGCGGGAGGCGGCCCGTTGTATTTGCCGAAGCTCTATGACGGCCGCAATCGCACGTTTTGGTTTGTGAACCTGGAGCAGCAGAAAGAGCCGCTGGGCGCGTTGCAGAATATTTTGACGCCGACGGATCAGCAGTTCACCGGAGATTTTTCCGGGCAGCAGAGGGTGATTCGCGATCCGGTGAACAACCAGGTGTTCCCGAACAATGTGATTCCGGCGAGCCGGCTGGATCCGCTGGCGATGAACTTCATGAAGCAGTATGTACCGGCGGCGCAGAACGCGCTGGGCAACTACGCCTATCAACGGCCGAATGACAATAACCCTTCGCAGTTGCTGCTGCGCGGAGACCAGATTCTGATGGGTGGGAAGCAGCAGATCAGTGGGAGGGCGTTTGTGACGCGGCGCACCGGGCCGACGGGCCATGGAAATTTGCCGGCGTTCCAGAACGGGTCAGTAGTGCTGGACACGGATCTGTTTGGGCTGACGCACACGACGAATATTTCGAATAACAAGATCAACATCGCGCGAGTGAGCTTCAACGGATACTACACGGAGGCCGACTACAAACCCAGGATTGCGCTGGAAGATTTGAAGAAGATGGGTTTTGCCAGCAACTATTACACGTACACGCCGGACTTTCCGTTGATGAATGTGACCGGCTTCTTCCAGGCCAGCATCGAGCAGATCAAGATCGCGCGGGACTACAATACGCTGGCGTTCAGCAACGATTTTTCGTGGATTCGCGGGCGGCACACGATTCAGCTGGGCGGCGACGGCATCCGCACATTCCAGCAGGATGCGAACCTGTCGCGCACGAATGGATCGTTTACTTACAGCGGTGTGTTTTCGGGGCTGGCGTTGACGGACTACATGCTGGGGCGTCCGGCGACGTTCCGGCAAGGGAGTCCGGCACCGGACAATGTGCGCGGGCTGCATCTGAGCTGGTATGCGCAGGACGACATCAAAGTGAACCGGCGGCTATCGGTGAACCTGGGAGTGCGGTATGAGCTGCCATTGCCGCCACTGGCGGTGAACGATGCGGCGATGCAGTACCGGCCAGGGGCGAGGTCGCAAGTGTATTTGAATGCGCCTCCCGGGCTGTTGTTTTATGGCGATCCCGGGGTGCCGCGCAGCGGGCGGAACGCGGTGAAGAACCTGTTTGCGCCGCGCGTGGGCCTGGCGTATTCACTGACCGGAAATCAGAAGACGATTCTGCGCGCGGGCTATGGTATTTACTTCAATCCATCGTGGTCCAACATTGAAGGGCAGTTCGCCATTTACCAGCCGTTCACGCGGATCATCGACATCAACGCACCGGCGAGCACGGCGAATCCGTGGGCCAATTTCCCGGGCGGCAATCCGCATCCCTACGTACCGAACAAGGACTCAGTGTTCGATCGGGAAATTGTGGGATTGTCGTACGGACCGAACTTCAAAGAGCTGCATATGCAGCAGTGGAACCTGAATATCCAGCATGAATTCCGGCGCGACTGGCTGATGACGGTGGGATACGTCGGCTCGCGCGGGACGCACATTCCGTACCTGCGCGACGCCAATCAGGCGGTGTACATTCCGGGGCAATCGACGGCGGCGAACATCAATGCACGGCGTCCGATGGCGCCGTTTTTCAGCCGCTTCAGTTATATCGAATCGGTGACGAATTCCAGCTACAACTCGCTGCAGGCGACATTGGATAAGCGGTTGAGCCGGAATGTAACGGTGCTATTGTCGTATACCTTCTCCAAGTCGCTGTCGGATTTGAACAGCGTGCTGACGAATAACGGCGGTGTGCAGGACGCCGATAACCGGCGTCCGGAATGGGGCCCGAGCGATTTTGACCGGGCACAGGCTTTCGTCGCGTCATGGGTGTGGCAATTGCCGGCGCCGCTGGGGAACAAGGGCATCGGCGGAGCGGTGTTGGGCGGATGGCAATTGAACGGAATCTGGTCCATGTACAGCGGCGCGCCGCTGGCGTTCGCGACATCGCAGGATCGTGCGCTGCGCGGACAACCGAACCGGCCGGACCGGTTGAAGGATGCGCGGCTTGACACGGGACGCAGCCGGGCGGATCTCATCACGCAGTACTTTGACCGTGCGGCGTTCGTTCCCAATCAGACCGGGCAGTTTGGCAACGCGCCGCGCGCCGAAGGTCAGTTGCAGGCGCCGGGCCGTATTGATGTGACAGCGGGAATTCTGAAGAGCTTCCGCGGGGTGAGGGAATCGCACAGCGTACAATTCCGCACGGAATTGTTCAATGCCTTCAACCGGCCGAACTTCGCCGGGCCGGGCACGAATTCGGACACGCCGGGCAGTTTCGGCAGGATTCAATCGGCCTCGGATGGGCGCATTATCCAGTTTGGATTGAAGTATCTTTTCTGAGATTCCCGCCCTCGATCCGTCGCACTGAGGATTCCAATCAGGCACACTGATAGTGAGGAATCCATGAAAGCGCTTGTGAAGGCAAAGGCGGAGCCGGGGCTCTGGCTGCAGGATATTCCTGAGCCCGAACTCGGAATGAACGATGTTCTGATTGAGGTGCTGCGAACGGGAATTTGCGGCACCGATCTTCATATTTACAACTGGGATGCATGGTCCCAAAAGACGATCCCTGTTCCGATGGCCATCGGCCACGAGTTTGTGGGCCGGGTGGTGAAATGCGGCGCCAATGCGGGCGGCTTCGAACCGGGAGAGATTGTGTCGGGCGAAGGGCATGTGGTGTGCGGGCGTTGCCGCAATTGCATGGCGGGCCGGCGTCATCTGTGCGCGCACACGAAGGGGCTCGGGGTGAACCGGCCGGGCGCGTTTGCGCAGTATGTGACGCTGCCGACTTCGAATATCTGGCGCCACCATGAAGGCATTGACCTGGATGTAGCAGCGATCTTCGATCCGTTTGGCAATGCGGTGCATACGGCGCTGTCGTTTCCTGTGCTCGGCGAAGATGTGCTGATTACGGGCGCGGGGCCGATTGGCGTGATGGCCGCGGCGGTGGTGCGTCATGCGGGCGCGCGGCATGTTGTGATCACGGATTTGAATGAACAGCGGCTCGCTCTGGCGCGGAAGGTGGGTGTCACACTGGCGGTGAATCCGAAGGAGACCACGCTGGCTGATGTGCAGAAGCAGATCGGCATGACGGAAGGCTTCGATGTGGGCCTGGAGATGTCAGGCAGTCCAGCGGCGTTTCGCGACATGCTGGCGAACATGGCGCATGGCGGGCATATCGCGATGCTTGGCATTCCGGCCGAGCCGATTGCCATCGACTGGAACACGGTGATCTTCAACGGCCTCTCCATCAAAGGCGTGTATGGCCGCGAAATGTATGAGACGTGGTACAAGATGTCGGTGATGCTGGAATCCGGGTTGAAGATTGACCCGGTGATTACGCATCGATTCCACTACACGGAGTTTGAGAAGGGCTTCGAGGCGATGCGCGCCGGCGGTTCCGGCAAGGTGATCTTGAGCTGGGAGAACTGAATATGTACGGAGCTTATCGCCAGCATGTGACGGAAACGCTGGACGCCATCCGGCAGCAGGGTTTGTTCAAGAATGAACGGGTGATCGCTTCGCCGCAGAGTTCGCACATCGCACTGGCTTCGGGCCAGAAGGTGATCAATCTGTGCGCCAACAATTACCTGGGCCTCGCCGATCATCCGGAGTTGATTCAGGCCGCGCATGAGGCACTGGACAGATGGGGCTACGGGCTGTCGAGCGTGCGCTTCATTTGCGGAACACAGGAATTGCACAAGGAGTTGGAGGCGGCGCTGAGCCGCTTTCTAGGCACCGAGGACACGATTCTGTACTCTTCGTGCTTCGATGCCAATGGCGGCGTGTTTGAAACGCTGCTGGGCGCCGAAGACGCGGTGATCAGCGATGAGTTGAATCACGCCAGCATCATTGATGGCATTCGTTTGTCGAAAGCGCAGCGCTTCCGCTATCGCAACGGCGATATGGAGGATCTCGAGGCGAAGCTGAAGGAAGCAGCGGGGGCGCGGTTCCGGTTGATCGCCACCGATGGGGTGTTTTCGATGGACGGATACATCGCGAAGCTGGCGGAGATATGCGATCTGGCGGAGAAGTATGACGCGATGGTGATGGTGGATGACAGCCACGCGGTCGGTTTCATGGGCATGCATGGGCGGGGGACCCACGAGCATTGCGCGGTGATGGGGAGAGTGGACATCCTGACGGGAACTTTGGGGAAGGCGCTGGGCGGAGCGAGCGGCGGGTATATTTCCGGACACAAGGAGATCATTGCTCTGCTGCGGCAGCGTTCGCGCCCGTACCTGTTTTCGAACACGCTGGCGCCGCCGATTGCGGCTGCTTCGGTGAAGGCGCTGGAACTGCTGTCGCGCTCCACGGAGTTGCGCGACAGGCTGGAGCGAAATACGAAGTTTTTCAGGGAGCGCATGTCGGGCTTGGGATTCACGATCCTGCCGGGCGAGCATCCGATTGTGCCGATCATGATTGGCGATGCAGCGGCGGCGGCTCGGATGGCGGAGCGGATGCTGGAACGCGGCGTGTACGTGGTTGGGTTTTCCTATCCGGTGGTGCCGCAGGGGAAGGCTCGCATCCGGACGCAGGTTTCGGCGGCGCACAGCCCGGACGATCTGGAGTACGCCGCGCAGAAATTCGCCGAGGTCAAGGACTGAGAACGCTACTCCGCGCGGCGGAGCATGTCGGGCTTGTTGAACGCCTTGCCATCCTGGGCGTTGCGCAGGAGGAAGTTCTGGATGTCAGCGGTGGACGCGGTGATCACCATGCATTTGCGGTTCTTGTCCATGCAAGGGCGCTCAAAGGCAAGGGCACGGTCCTTTTCCAAGCGATCGGCGAGCCAACCGGAGTCGATCCAGGCGAGTTGGAGCATGTCCCCGGAGAGTTCGACGCGGGCGACGGCGTGGCCACGAATGGCGGTACCTTCGGGCTTCGATGCGACGTCGAGGAAGAGATAGTTGGAGATGCGGACGAGGTTGGCATCCAGCAGTTCCTTCTCTTCCTTGTTCGACCATTCCAACGTATAGGATCCGTCGTCCGCGCGGGTGAAGCGCCACTTGTCGTTGTCCTTCGCTTTCCATTCGCCTGAGAGGTCGATTTCGGTGGCGAGGTCCTGTTTGTCGAAGATCGGGTAGAGGAAAGTGATATCGGCGCAACCGGTAAGGGTGAGGGTTGCCATTGCGATCAGCATCATTCGTTTCATGTGTTTTGTTCTCCTTCGTAGGAGAACAGCGCCGTGGAGGAGCGATTCTTTCAGGTGCTCAGCAGATTTTTTTGAGGCGCAGGCGGAGGGCGGTGAAATTGGCCGCGGCCAGCATGACGGCGAGCCCGGCGAAGACCAGTGCAAGCGGCCACCATGCCTCTTCGCGCAAGAGGTTCCAGGCGAGCCGGGCCACACCCAGACCGAAGAAGATGAGCCCTGTGGCGAAGAAATTTTTCATTTGTTTGGAGATGCTGCCGAATACGAAGACGGCCGCCACGGCAGGCAGCAGGATCTGGTAGAAGCGGGCTTCGCCGGCATGCGCCGGTTGTTTCGAAGCTTCCAATCCGAGGAAGAAGATGCTGCCCATTACGTGGCCGGGCAGAACGAAGCGGAATGCTTTGCCGACGCGGCGGAGCTGATCGGAGCCGGATGCGTCACAGACGAGTTGCAGCAGGTAGTAGAGCGCGGCGTTGGTGAGGAACATGTATTCCGGTTGCCCGCGAGTGAAGGGGAATGTGGCCTTCCACCAATTGGCGTAGCCATCGTGGAAAGACGCGACGCCGCTCAGGCCGATCAACGTGAAGGCAACGCCCAATGGATAGAAGTAGCGCGAATCCAGCGGTTGGCCGCGTTTTTCCAGCAGCAGCGCGAGCGCGAAGAATCCGGCGGCGACAGGCGTGAGCCAGAGGAAGGCACGGCCGGGATCTTCGGCGAGCCAGTCGAGGAGGCCGAAGCGCATCAGTGTGACGATGCTCGAGGCCGATAGCGCTGCGGCGGCGACGAAGGAGAACACGGACGATTGCGTATAGCGGCGAAGCCAGGCGTAGGCAGGGAAAGCGAAGAGCAGAGCCCACCACAACTGGGCGTTGGCGGGACGGCGCAGCAGAGGCGAGGTGGAGTAGCGATCAAACAACTCCCACTCTTTGGGGCCGCGGCCAGCAAAGAGGCCCAGTTCCACCATGGCAAGCAGCAACGCCGCGGGCAGCAGAATGCAGAACGTCAGCAGGAAGCCGATGGCAACGCGCAATTGACGCTGCTTCCAATAGCGCAGGCCGAGCGTGGCGGAAGGGATGCAGGCGAGCGCAACGAGCAATACCGAGGGCCAACCTTCGAATCCTTTCTGGCGCAGGAGCACCGCGACCATCGCTCCTGCCACCAGCATCCACGCGCCGAAATAGAGCGCCACTTGCGAGAGGGAAAGACGGCGCGCTTCGAGGATCCAGGCGTCTTCGCGCTCGGCCAGGCCCTGATAGGCGGCTTGCAGCCGGTCGTGTTCGGCGGGCAGCAGCAGGTGTTCGCGGCGCCATGCATCGATGTCAGTGAGGTGACGGCGGAGCGTGCTCTCCATGCGACGGCCGTAGGATGCGGGGGCGGCGAGCACCGGTTCGCCGGCGAGGAACCGGTCGATGTCGCGGCGCATTTCTTCGACCGATGGGTAACGCGCGGCGGGATCTTTTTCGAGCGCCTGCATGCAGATGTCCTGCAGCGGGGCTGGCACGGATGGGTTGCGGCGGGCTGGTAGTTCGGGCTCGTCGTGAGCGATGCTGCGGAGTTGCTCGGGCAACGAGGGTTGGCGAAAGGGCAGATCGCCGGCGATCAGTTCGTACAGCAGAATGCCGAGCGCGAACACGTCGCTGCGCGCGTCCAATTGCTGTTCACCGCGCGCTTGCTCGGGAGACAGGTAGTAAGGAGTGCCGGGGATTTCGCCGGGCAGCGTCATGCGGCCATCGAGTTCCTCAAGCGGTAGGGCGAGGCCGAAATCGAGCAGGCGCGTATCGCCCTGGGCATCGACGAGGATGTTGCCGGGCTTCAGATCGCGATGGAGGAAGCGGTGGCCGTGGAGGAACTCGACGGCCAGCAGTACACGGCGGAAGAGCGCGGCTTTGGCGCGCATGTCGAGGGCCCGGGCCGCTGCGGTGAGCGGAATGCCTTCGATGTACTCCATCACGAAGTGTGGGGTTTCGGTGTCAGGGCCAAGATCGAAGATGGTGACAATGCCGGGATGACGGAGCTTGGCGAGGGTTCGCGCTTCTTCGAGGAAGCGCTTGCGAACACGGTCATTCGATTGGTAGCGCTCGCTGAGGACCTTGATGGCGACCTGGCGATCGAGGCGTTCATCGTGCGCGAGGTAAACGCGTCCCATCCCGCCGTGGCCCAGTTCGCGGACGATTTTGTGACCGGAGAGCCGTGCGGGCTCGTCTGCTTGTGGTTGCGTTTCGGCAAGCGAGGCGAAGACTTCCAACTCTTCGGCGAGTTCTTCCGCGATTGCGGGGAACTGGCGGCAGAATTCGGAAATGGACACGGCTTCGCCGCGCGCGCCGCGATCGTGGAACTCGGCCAGGGCCTCCGCCAGTAGCTGTTCGCGCTCTTCGCCGTTCATAGCATCCCGCGGTATTTCTTCAGGGCGCGGTGCAGCAGCAGAGATACCTGTTCGCGGGTTTTGCCCATGCGCTCCGCGATCTCGGCTGTAGTCAGGCCTTCGAGGCGCGCCATGACGATGACGTCGCGATAGTCTTCGGGAAGCGCGGCGAGTTTCGCATTCCAATCGCCGAGGGCTTCCTGGCGGCGCAGGACACGGCTGGGGGTGTTGGTGTCTACAGGCTCATAGCCTGCTGGATTCGATTCACTGCGGAAGCGGACGGCAGCGCCGCCATCGCGTTTGGCGCGGGCTCCACTACGCGCCGCATCGGCCAGTACGTGATGGGCAATCTGCGCCAGCCAGCGGAAGAGGCTGGAAGGCCCGCGATAGTGGAAGCCGGCGAGATCGCGTGCGGCGCGCAGAAACACTTCCTGCAACACGTCTTCCACATCCCAATCGCGGCGCAAGGCGTCGCTCATGCGGTAATGAATCAGGACCGACAGGCGCGACCGGTAGCGCTGGAAGATGGCTTCAAAAGCGCTCTCGTCGCCACGGCGGGCGCGCTCCAGCAGGTCGAAGCTGGTGGTCTGATTCTGCATCGATTACGGTTTGCGGGCGAGGGCATCGAGCAGCAAGGCCGCTCCCGTTTTGACGCCGACGGCCAGCGAGTCCTCATCCATGTCGAACTCGGCGGTGTGGTTGCCATGTGTGATGCCGCGCGCTTCGTTGCCGCCGTGCAGCCAGTAGAAGAAGCCGGGCACTTCTTTGAGGTAGTAGCTGAAATCCTCTGAGCCCATCACAGGCGCAGTGGCATGAACTTTGTCTTTGCCGAGCACACGTTCGAGAACCGCAGCGCTCCAGGAGGCCATGGTTGGTTCGTTGATCAAAGGCGGGTAGGAAAACGCGCCCCATCGGAGATCGTAGTTGGCGCCATGGGCGGCGGTGCAACCATCCAGCGTCTGGCGCATCATGGTGCGGACGTTCTCGCGGACGCCTTCGTTGAAAGTGCGCATGGTGCCGCGCATTTGCACGGACTCGGCGAGGATGTTGTGCCGTTCGCCGCCATGGATGGTGCCAATGGTGAGCACCATGGGCTGCAGCGGATCGATGCGGCGGCTGCGGATGGTCTGCAGCGCGAGGACGCATTCCGAGGCAATCGTGACGGAATCGACGCCTTGATGCGGCCAGGCGGCGTGGCTCTTTTTTCCGCGGATGGTGAGGGTGAACTCATCGCCGGAGGCCATTGCGGGACCGCTGGCGTAGCCGACGCTGCCGACAGCGCCCATCGCTCCGGCGTGCAGGCCGAAGATGGCTTGGGGGCGCGGATTGTCGAGCGCGCCTTCCTTCACCATGAGCGGCGCCCCGCCTTCTTCTCCTTCGGGCGGACCTTCTTCGGCGGGCTGGAAGATGATTTTTACTGTGCCCGCGAGTTCCTGGCGCATGCCGGCCAACAACTCCGCGATGCCGAGCGCAACGGCCATGTGTACGTCGTGACCGCAGGCGTGCTTCACACCTTGGTTGCGGGAGCGGTAAGGGACGTCGAGTGTTTCGTTCACCGGCAGCCCATCCATGTCGGAGCGCCAGGCGACGACAGGTCCCGGCTTGGCGCCCTTCAGCACACCGACTACGCCGTTGCGCGCGACACCGGTGCGGACTTCATCGAAGCCCAGTTTGCGCAGCTTTTCGGCGATGACGCGCCCCGTGCGCTGCTCGCGATTCGACAGTTCGGGGTACATGTGGAAGTCGCGGCGGGTTTCCACGAGTGTGGCGCGCATGGCATCGACGCGTTGGGCAATCTGCGCATCACTCGATTGCGCCCAGAGCGTGCCAGCCGTCAGTAGAAGAATCCGAATCATGAATGTTAGCCAGTATAGCGGGGTCGCCAGCGGGTGATTATTTTACTTGACAGGAAGCCATAACTATCACAATGTATAACTAATGCTTGGCGAGTTTGAATATCTGCTGCTGAGTGCGACCGCCGCGCTGCGGGATGAGGCCTACGGGGCCACGATTCGCGCTTCGATTGAAGAGGCCACGGGCGCCCCGTGCTCGATTGGTGCACTGTACACCACGCTGGACCGGCTGGAGCAAAAGGGCATGGTGAAGACATGGATGGGCGGAGCGACGGCGCAACGCGGCGGCAGGGCGAAGCGGATGGTGAAGATCACGCCGAAGGGGATGGAAGCAGCGGCGGAGTTCTATCGCGTGGTGCGTCGGGCGACGATCGGGTTGGCCTGGGAGAATCTGTCATGAACGCGGCGTTGTGGCGAGTCGTGGAATGGTTCACGCGAAACCTCGCAGAGGAAGAACGGGAAGCGGTGCTCGGCGATTTGCTGGAGTCACAGAGTGCGGGATTCCCTGCCCTGCTGGGCGTGATGGGCCTGGTGCTTCGGCGCCAAGCGCAGGCATGGAAGAGCTGGCGCCCTTACCTTGCGCTGTTCGGGATCGCGCTGCCGATGGCCTTCCTACTGGCGGATTTTGCTCGGATTCTGGCACGGACATCGGAACTGTACGGATGGATTGCCGGCAACTACGCTGTGATGGATCTCGATGTGTTGGAGGAGACCGGTTTCACACTACGGCGTGGTTCGTTCATCTGCGGCACCTATGTGCTGCTGCTGGCGATCTGGTCTTGGACCGGAGGTTTTGCCCTGGCCGTGATATCCGGGCGCGCCTTCTGGGGAAATGCGGCGGTTTTATGCGCTGTTTGGTGTCTGCACGCAGGGATGTTGGAGCCGAACGTGGGCATGCTGCTGCTGTGGATCTCTTTCCTACATGGGGCAAGACGAGGAATGCAACGGAGCGTCATGCCGCGAAGTAGTGCCGTGGTGCTGGCGGTGTGTGCGCTGGGGCTTTCCGCTGTGGCGATTTATTCTGCTGGATTGTGGCACGCCGGATACAGTGCTCCACGGCAACTCGCCATGGCTTTGATCCTGAGTTGGCCAGCCTGCTATGTGGCGGGTTCGGCCTACACGCTTCGAAAACCTGTTCTCAATTGAGGAGGCAAGCTATGAAGTTGGTCATCGCACTAGTCGTGTGTCTGGGGGCATTCGCGCAGGGGCCGGTGCCATCGTTTACGTTGCAGGATGCGGCCGGGAAACGAGTTTCTCTGCAGCAGTTTCGCGGCAAGGTGGTGCTGCTGAACTTCTGGGCCACTTGGTGCGGCGGATGCAAGAAAGAGTTGCCGCAATTCGACGCGTTGCAGCGGCGAATGGGCAAGCGGAAACTGGCAGTGCTTGCTGTGTCGGTAGATGAGAAGGGGTGGGACGTGGTGAAGCCGTTCGTGGCCTCGTTAGGCAAGGTGAGCTACCGTATCGTGTTGGCTGATGAAGCGCTGGCGAGGGACTACGCGGTGCAATCGTTGCCGGCAACGTTTCTCATCGACAAGCAAGGCAACGTCGCGGCGCAGTACACCGGGTTAGTGGACGGTCAGAATATCGAGGAGAAGGTGAGAGGGGTGCTGGCTGCGCGTTGACGTGATCAGTCGTCGTGATCGTGAGCGGCGGCGGCTTGACCTGGCGCGATGGAGGCCACCAGTTTCACCAGATCCTCACGGCGCGCGTCGCGCGGCTTTTCACCGGTGAGGGACTCAATGCGGAAGCGCTCCACGCCTTCGATGCTTTCCTGAATACTGAAGTCAGGAATGGATTTCAGGCCGGGGACCTGGGCGAGGCCATGCTCGTCGATGACACACTCCATGCCGTTGGGGAGCTGGCAGCGAATGCGCAGTTGTTTACGAATGGTAAGGCGGCGAAGATCTGTGAGTTTCAATCTTTTAGCTTAGCAAAGCTACCATGGTGAGGATGCTTTTCTTCCTCATGCTGGTGTGGTCCGCCTGGGCGCAGGATCCGTACAAAGTGGCTCCGAAGAACTACCACCGGGAGTTCGAAAACGAGTGGGTGCGGGTGTCGCGCGTCTCCTATCAACCGGGCGATAAGACGGCGTTGCACGATCATCCGGCGCTGCCGACCGTGTACATCTACCTCACCGATGGCGGCGAGATTCAATTCGGGCATCAGGAGTTCTATGCCTTGCGGCGAAGGGCGGTGAAAGCCGGACAGATCCGGTTCAATAGTGGGAACCGGGAGACACACACCACGGAGTACTTCGGGGATCAGCCTTCAGAGTACCTGCGGATCGAGATGAAGACGGAACTGGACCGGCCGCCGAAGGACGTGCGGATCGCGCCGGAAGATCGCACGGCGTTTGAGAATAAGATGCTGCGCATCGAACGGTGCGGAACATGCGCGGCGGTAGCGGCTCCGTCGGTGGTGGTTTCGATTGCAGAGAAAACGGCGCGGTGGGTGGAAGCGAATGCGGCGGCGCCCGATGGGGAGTTCGTGCGCGTACAACTGTTGAGCCGGCCTCGGGGCGAAGCGCTGCCCTAGCGGAAGGGCTGAAACAGGTCTGTGGTGAAGTAGCGCTCCATGCGATCGGGGAATACGGTAACCACGATGAGATCGCGGCCAGGATGGGCTGCGAGATACAACTGCGCAGCGCGGTAGTTGAGGCCGGAACTGGGACCAACGGGAAAGCCACGGCGCATGAGTTCCCGTGTAGTCGAGAGCGCTTCGCTGTCGGGCACTTCGAAGGTTTCAAGCGCGGGCAGGTTGGCCGGATTGAAGATGGTGGAGACACATTCCACCACTCCGGGAATGCGGCAGGAGAAGCTGCAGCACTCCACATCGGATTCGCGGGTGAAGTTTACGGGACGGGCGAAGACGGGGGTGGGCTGGCACCCGGCATCGCACAGTCCTTCATACAGTCCGACTAGCGTGCCGCCAGTTCCGACGCCACTGACGACGGCATCGGCGCGGCCGGACGGGATCTCGTCGATGATCTCGCGGGCGGTGAGAAAGCGATGAGCCTGGGCGTTATCGGTGTTGCTGAACTGGCGCGGGAGGAAGACGGTTGGGTCTTCGGCAGCGATTTGATCTGTGATGCGGATGGCGCCTTCGATGCCGCCGTCTTTGGGCGCGAATCGAATCTCGCCGCCGTAGGCTTTGATGATCAGCACTCGCTCATTGGAGACGCCTTCGGGCATGACGGCGATGAAGCGAATGCCGAGTTGGGCGCAGGCGAGCGCCATGGCGATGCTGGTGGAGCCGCTGGATGCTTCCACCACCGTGGTGCGGGCGTTGATGCGTCCTTGCCGCCAGGCCTTTTCCAGGATGAAGCGAGCGATGCGATCCTTGGTGGAACCGGAGGGGTTCAGGAATTCGAGCTTCGTCCAGATGGGAGGGAGAGCCGGGTCCAAGGTGATGGCAACCAGCGGAGTCGGTGCCTGCAGGCGGAGTTGCATGGTGGAACATCCATCATTGTAGCGGGCATTGTAGCGGGCATAGAATGAGCCTTGATGAAGCTCAATCGCCGCCGGTTTCTGTGCGCTAGCGTGCCTGTGCTTTGCCGTGCTTCGGAGACTCGCATGGTGTCGAATGCGGGCGAACTGACACGCGCAGCGGCGGATTCGCGGCCCGGCGATGCGATTGTTTTGCGCGACGGGGAGTGGCGCGATGCTGCGCTGGCGGTGCATGGCGAGGACATTACCGTGCGGGCGGAGACGGCAGGCAAAGTGGTGCTGAGCGGGCGCTCCACGCTGAGTATTTCCGGGTTGCGGGTGGAGGTGAGCGGTGTGCTGTTTTCCGGCGCGTCGACGGAGAGCGATCTGATTCGCTTTCGTACGTCCACGTCGCGGCTGGCGGTGGAGTGCCGCATTACCGATTGCGCCATTGTGGATTCGAATCCGGCGGATACGGCTACGAATACGAAGTGGGTGTCGCTGTACGGCGCGCGCAACCAGGTGGATCACTGCTATTTCGCGGGGAAGAAGAATCTGGGGACAACGCTGGTGGTGTGGCTTCCGGCGAGTGGCGAGTCGAACTACCATTGGATCCATCACAACCATTTCGGGCCGCGGCCGTTTTTGGGGGTGAATGGGGCGGAGACGATTCGAGTGGGCGATAGCGCGACGCAGACCACGCGCAGCTATACGCTGGTGGAATCGAACTACTTCGATCAGTGCGATGGCGAAGTGGAGATCATTTCCAACAAGTCGTGCGAGAACGTGTATCGGGGCAACACGTTTGAGAACTGCGCCGGCACATTGACGCTGCGGCATGGGGACCGGTGCCTGGTGATGGACAACCATTTCTTTGGGCATGGCAAGCGCAATACGGGCGGGGTGCGGGTGATCGGCGAAGATCACCGGGTGCTGGGGAATTACTTCGAGGGGTTGCGCGGGACCGGGACACGGGCGGCGCTGTGCCTGATGAACGGTATTCCCGATTCGCCGCCGGCGGGGTATTTCCAGGTGAAGCGGGCGCTGATCGGATACAACACGATGGTGGATTGCACGGAGCCGCTGGTGGTTGGGTATTCGTCGGGGGCGGATGTCGTGCTGCCGCCGGTGGATTGTCTGATTGCAGGGAACGCGGCCACGAATGAGGCTCGCGTGGCGGATGAGAAGGCGCAGGTCCGATGGCAGGGCAATCGCTTCCCTGCCCCGGATCTACAGGCGTTGGCGCAGCCTGCGCGGATGCATGCGAAGAACACGGGGTGCTCATGGCGAAGCTAGGATGGCTGGTGATAGCCGCGGTGGCGGTGGTGGCGCTGGTGTTGATCGGGCAGGAACGGCCCGCGGGCTTTGAGGCCGAACCGGGCGGCACACCGGAAGAGCAGATGTGGGAAGTGCTGCTGCTGATGGGCGTGGGCGATAAGCAGCCGGCGGAGTGGAACGGATCGGTGCGCGTGGAGGGCGGCGAGTTGCTGGAGATGGAAGGCTATCGCTTCGAACTGCCGGATCGCATGTTGCCGCAGGGCGGCTGGCGCATGACGACGAAAATCGAACGCATCACGCGGCCGGAGCGGCGGGAACAGAAGCTGCTCCCGAAGGGCGTGCTGTTGCGTGGCACGGCGCGGCGCGTGGTCGCCAGCACCTCTGGAGGCGAGTGTGCCTTCGAGCCGGGCTCGATTGCGCTCGGTGTTCCACAGTCGTGCGCGGGTGGACGGATGGCCGTGCACCGGGTGCCCGCGGCGACGGACCTGAGCGGCACCGAACTGCGGCAGCATGATTTTCCTTCCATCGGCAGCGGCAACGATGGGGCACTGTGGGCCACGTGGCTGAGCTATCACGACCGGCAGGAGGAGCTGAACTTCCGCCGTTACCACAAAGGGCGCTGGACCCGGTTGATTCCGGTGGGACGTGCGTCGGCTGACCTGTGGCGTCCGCACGCCGTGACCGATGCCGGCGGGCAGCCGTGGCTCATCTGGTCGCAGCAGAAGGATTCGAATTGGGACATCTATGCGATGCCGTGGGAAGTGAATGCCTGGGGTGATGTGATCCGGCTGAGCCGCGGCGCGTTGCCGGATATTGAGCCGCACGTGGCCCGCGGTGGCGATGGCACGGTGTACGTGGTGTGGCAATCGATGCAGGGGCGCTGGTCGCAGGTGCAGATGGCCTATCTTCGAGACCGTAAATGGAGTGAACCGCTGGCCGTGACTTCCGGCGAGGCCAACCATTGGGAGCCTGCTGTGGCCGCGGGCAAGGATGGCAGGGCGTGGATCGTGTGGGATCGCTACGGCGCGAGCTATGACGTCGAAGCGCGCAGTTTCGCGCCTTCTACGGGATTCACCGCGGTGCGTGTGGTGGCCGGCAGCGATCGGATGGAGGCGTATGCCTCGGTGGCAGTGGATGCAGCGGGACGGCCGTGGATCGCGTGGGAAACGGGCGGGGCGAATTGGGGCAAGGACACGGGCCCGCTCAGTCCCCGGCAGAATGGCTCCGTGTTAGGTGATACACGGCAGGTGGAGGTGGTGTGCCTGGATGGCGGCGTGTGGAAGTCACCGGGCGCGGTGCAATTCCATGATGCATTGGGAGAGGGTTCGAATAGTGTGAGCAGGCCGTTGCTGTTTGCTTCCGGTGATGGCTCGGTGTGGATGACGTTCCAGCGGCGCTACAGCCGGGTGGCGCGCAATCCTTCCACGCATTGGGAGCGATTCCTGACGCGGATGGAAGGCGGCAGATGGATGGAGCCGGTGTTGTTGCCGCGCAGCGCGGGCCGCAACAGCACGCGCATGTCGATGGCAGAAGCAGACGGCAGGCTGTGGCTGTTCTGGAACTCCGAAGGACGGCAGTATGGCTTCATGAGCCGGCCTCGGGCGCATCGTGTGATCGCTGGGTCGCTGCCGATGCCGGGGCCTTCCCCGCAGGCACGGCTTAACGAATACCGTCCCGCGCCTAACAGCAGTGCGCCCGTGCATACCGATGAGTCCGGCGACTTAAAGACGATCCGCGAGCATAGGGTGCAGTTGGGGAAGGAGACGCTGCGCATCGTGCGCGGCGATCTGCACCGGCATACGGAACTTTCGCAAGACCAGGGCGGCTACCAGGATGGTTCGCTGCCGGAGTTTTACCGCTACATGATCGATGCGGCCAACATGGACTTCGGGGCATCCACCGATCACCAAGCGGGCGGCATCGACTACTGGAACTTCATGACGTTGAAGATGGCCGATATGTACCATTTTCCGGAGCGCTTCGTACCGCTGTATGGTTATGAGCGCAACCTCGGCTTTCCGCACGGGCATCGCAATATCATCCACACGGTGCGCAACTACGCCATTGTGCCGTTTTTCCAGCGGCCGGATGACAAATACCTGCTGCCGGATTTGCCTGACGGCGAGTTGCTCACGTTCAACAGCAATTCCTACGGGGGCGGCATTGAGAACGATACGAAGCTGCTCTATGAGGAGTTGCGCAAGAGCGGAGGGATGTCGATTCCACACACATCAGGCAGTTCGGGCATGGGCACGGACTGGCGGGATAACGACCCATCGCTGGAGCCGCTGGTGGAGATTTATCAGGGCGACCGGCACAGCTACGAACATCAGGGCGCGCCACGGGGTGTGAACCAGGGCGAGGAGAAGAAGGCGATCGGCGGATTCCAGCAGGCGGGGATGGTGTGGAATGCATGGAAGAAGGGCTACAAACTGGGCGTGATCGCCAGTTCCGATCACTTTTCCACGCATATTTCCTACGCGATGGTGTACACGCCACGGCAGGACCGCAAGTCGATTTTTGAGGCGATGAGCAAGCGCCACGCCTATGGGGCCACGGACAACATCGTGCTCGATTTCCGGATTGGAGAACATTTCATGGGCGATGTGTTTCGGGCCACGAAGCCGCTGCCGCTGCGGGTGAAGGCGCGGGGCACAGCGCCGGTGGCCGCGGTGCATTTCATCCGCGATGGGGTGTATGTGCACAAAGCCGCTCCGGACACTCGCGAGGTGAGCGTGGAATACCTCGATCCGAAGCCAGGGCCGGGCGAGCACTGGTATTACGTGCGCGTGGAGCAGGCGAACGGGGAGTTGGCGTGGTCGAGCCCGATCTGGGTCACTTACCGTTGAACCAGGCGAGCACACGGCGTTCGTATTCGGCGGGCTCGGTGGCAATCGCGGAGACATGCGCGGCGCGAGGCACCTCCCACAACTGGGCCAGGCGGGTATTGGCGGCCTGCAGTTGGCGGGAGTGATCGACGGGGATGTTCACGTCCTCTAGGCCGTGGATGAGAAGCACGGGCACTTTGGCGCTGCGGATGCCGTCGAGGGGCGAAGCGCGATAGAGATTGAGGCCGTGCCGGAGCCGCGCGTAGAGGAAGGCGGGCTCGACGGCGGGCCACAGCAGCAGACGAGAGAAGGGGCGAATCCCGAGGATGCCCCCGATGCGGTCATAAGCGACATCGTGGAAGGTGACGAAGGGGCAATCGGCGACCAGCGCGCGGATGGGAACACCCGCGCCGATGGCCTGCAGTAGAATCGACGCGCCCATGGAATGGCCGAGGGCGTAGAGTTCGCGCACACCCTGTTGTTGAGCCAGCCAATCAGCCCAGCGCCGCACATCGTCGACTTCGCGCAGACCGTAGCTCATGATGGCGCCGCCGCTTTCTCCGTGGGCCCGGCTATCGGGCGTGAGCACGGTGTAGCCCTGGCGCAAGAGAATGCGCGCATCACCGAGCGTGCCCCTGCGAGTATCCACGACGCCATGCAGCAGGATGGCGCCTTTGCCGTTCGGTTGGTGCGGTTGGAACAGCCAGGCTTTCAGTGTGATTCCATCGGCGGCGGTGATTTCGACGGGCCGCCAAGTGGCGCCGGTTTGGGAAGCAAAGGCAGAGGCAAGCTCCGTGGACGCGGCGACTCGGAACTGCGGAGGAACGGCGATGCCCCCTTCGCACAGCACGATGCCTGCGACCGCGGAGAAGAGCAGCAGCACGCCTACCAGGATGGACAGCCGCTTTGCCACTGCGGACTCAGCCTTTCCCGCGTTTGAATGGCGACGACAGGAACTGCTTCGATTGCCGGGCCGCGTCGGAATCGGGAGCAATAGCGATCGCCTGGCGATAGGCAGCCAGCGCATCTTCCCGCTTCTGCTTCATGTCGTAACATTGCCCCAGCCGCAAATAGGTCATGGAGCCGGTGTTCAAATCGAGTTCCTTCGACTTCGCCGCGGCTTTGCGCAGTTCGGCTATGGCGGTATCGTAGTCGCGATACCAGAAGAGCAGCGTGCCGCGAGCGTAGTTGATTTTTTCGGTGGGCATGGCGCGCACGCCAATCGTATTCGCTTTCTTCAACTCGTCCAGTTCGCGCAATGCCGCCATCGCGCTGTCCTTGTCGCCCAGGTCGCCGTACATCTGGACCATTTCGAGGCGCAGCAGGTAATTGCGCGGGTAACGGGAGAGCAGGTCCTTGATCAGCGGGATGGCATCGCCGGGGCGGCGTTCACGGCGGTAGACGACCCCCAGCAGCACCTTGGCGTCGGTACGATTCTCCGTGCCTTCGCGCGCTACCAGTTGCAGGGTTTTGATGCCTTCCTCTTTATTTCCACGAAATCCGATGACAAATCCGAGGATTTTGTAGCTCCAGGGGAGGCTGCCGACGACATAATCGTGAAGGCCCTGCACCAAGCGTGCGTCGATGCGTTTCGGATCGAGCTCAGTGACCTTGTTGTGCAGTTTGCGCGAAGTGGTGATGTCGTGGAGGGCGTCGGTCCAGGCCTTCTTCACCAGGAAGTTGTAATTGCCGCGCAGGCCGTAGGCGACACCCTGCAGGTACATGGCGTTGGTGTCCTGCGGGTTGCGCGAAAGCGCCAGCGTGGTGAGTTCCATGGACTTCTGAATGGCCGCTTCGAAGCGCTGTTGATCTTCCAGGGAGGGTTTCATCTTCTCGCGCCGCAGGAAGGGATTAGAGCCGCTGACCATCTCGCTTTCCAGGGCACCGCTGCGGAGCATCTCACGGTAGAGGATGGCGTGCGCAAGGTGATTGTGCGGCTCGGCGTCGTTGGGATTGGCGCGCACGGCGGATTGAAAGACGTCGATGGCCTGGTCGAACTCCAGGTTGTAGAAATGCTCATAGCCCTTTGTGGCCGGCGTTTGCGCCGGGAGGCAGAGCGAACCCAGCAGGAAGAGGAGCAGCACGTTACTTCGATTGTAATTGGCCGAGTGCCCACTGGGCATGTTCGGCGACCAGGGCATCTTCGCTGGCGGCCAGACGCAGCAGCGGCTCCCGGAAGCGGGCGAGGCCGCTGTTTCCCATTGCCACCGCCACATTGCGAAGGAAGCCGGCATAGCGCGCGCGGGAGACGGGGGAGTGGCGGAACATGCTGCGAAACTCGCTGGGGGTGAGTGTGGCGAGGCTCTCCAGCGGCGGGTCTTCGTGCAGAGGGAGGAACGCCGGCTCACGGGTCAAGGCGGCCCGCCGGTTCCAGGGACAGACATCCTGGCAGATGTCGCAGCCGAAGACGTGGCGGCCCATGGCACCGCGATGCTCTGCGGGGATCGTGCCTTTGAGCTCGATGGTGAAGTAGCTGATGCAGAGCCGGGCATCCAGATCCCAACGGCCGTCCCGCTGGACCAGGGCTTGCGTGGGGCAGGCATCGATGCAGCGGCGGCAGGTTCCGCAGCGGTCGGGCTGCGGGGCGTCTTGCTCCAGTTCGAGGGAGAGCAGCATTTCCCCCAGGAACACCCAGGAACCTAGTTTCTGGTGGATGAGGCAGGTGTTGCGGCCGATCCAGCCGAGGCCGGCCAGCCGGGCATAACTGCGCTCCAACAGAGGCGCTGTATCGACGCAGATCTTGTACTCGAATTCCTTTTCCTGCTTGAGGATAGCAGCAACATCTTCCAGTTTTTGCTGAAGCACCGAATGGTAGTCTTCCCCCCAGGCGTAGCGCGAAATCCAGCCCAATTCGGCCTCTGTGCGAGTAACGGAATAGGGGTGTGGGCTGTTGTAGACCATCCCTACACAAAGGATGGAGCGAGCCGAAGGAAGCAGCCGGCGCGGGTCCGTGCGCATCCCGGCGCGGTGATCCGCAAGGTAGGACATGCGGCCACCCCATCCGCGCTGGGCCCAATCGAGGTAGGCGTCCGCATCCGGACAAGGGAGGGCGGGGGTCACACCGGCGAGGTCGAAACCGGCCGACAGAGCGGCTTGTTTGACACGGGCCGCATTCACAAGCCGAGCCCTTTGAGCAGCGCCTGAAACTCGCGCGTTTCGCGCACCAAATCGAGCCTTGGATCGAGCCTGGCGTAGAGGACGTTGATGTCGCGGCGCGCGGCCGCTTCCTGCAACAGGCGCAGAGTCTCGGCGCGATTTCCCCGGCCTGCCTCCAGAATCACGTGGAGATAGGGGTAGGATTCGGAAGCTTCCACCTGGGAGGCTACGGATCGAGCCTCGGCGTCGCGGCCCGAGGACGCCAGCAGATGCACCATGGCAATGCGATACCGGCGGGGGCGTTCGGGCAAGGAGCGCAGTTCCTGCTCGGCTTCCGCCCTGCGTCCCTGCTGCTGATAGGCCAAGGCACGCACCCAGCGAGCGGGAACGAAGCCCGGCTGCATCGATAGCACGCGGTTCGCTTCAGCGAGCGCCTGATCGTAGCGGCGCCAATGATAGAAGACTAAGGCGCGCTCGGCTCCGATCTCGGCTTGATCCGGCTGCAGCATCTGAGCTTTTTCCAGGGCGTCGACGGCTTCGGAGAACCGGCCAAGAATGCAGAGGAGATCGGCGCGCAATCGTTGCGTTGGCGCCCTCCGAGGATTGAGGGTCACGGCGCGGTTGAATTCGGCGAGCGCGCCTGACAAGTCCCACTTGCCGAAGAAGAGTGCCGCTCCCAGGGTGTGGTGCGCGTCATCGAGAGAATCGTCTCCGGCGATCGCCTTCCTGGCTTCCCCCTCCGCCTGGGCATTGCGTTCTACGGTGCGCGCGGACTCATAGTCGGCCAGGCTCAGATACGCTTCCGCTAATGCGGAGTGAATCCTCGGGGAAGCGTAATCCTGGCTCGAAGCCTGTTCGAGCAATGCCACGGCCTGCCGCACACGGGCGGGAGCCCCTTCGTCAACGGGCACGTGCAACAGGCGATGCGCTTCCAAATAGGCGGCCACCTCTTCCGGGCGTTCGGCGGGCTTTCGCCGGGACAGGCCATAGCCCAATAGGGCGACAAGCAGTGCCAAACCGGCAGCCGGAAGCAAGAGATTGCGCCGGCGGGGTGGCTGCGGTGTCGGGGGCGCGGCGGGTGGCTCTTGGACTACGAACTGGCAGCGGTAACTGCCACGAGGCAGGTCAATGCGCACCTTCTCGTCGCGCCCCTCGGCCACGTAGTAGGAGGCGAGGCGCTGGCGGAGGCGGCTCGCCTCAACGCGCACGATGCTGTCCTGTTTGGGGTCAAACTCGGCGCCGCGTCCGTAGACCTCCACGCCGACCACCGTTTCTTTCGGAACCTTACCGTTCAGGGTGGACTCCACCAAATAGCGAAGCAGGTTACTCTGGCGCTCGGATTGGGAGAACGAAGGGCTTTGGAGCGCACGCTCCAAGGCCTCCCGCACGGCTTGATGCAACGCTTCGCTCATTCCCGGCAACTGATTCTATCACATAGGTGTTACAGGAGCTACGAAACGGGCTACAAGCCCCCTGGTAACTCCCGGAATAGCGTATTTCTGGTGTGCAATAGCGGGAGTTCACATGGGGCAACCCAAGGACGAAATCGAATCGGAGGGTGGCGGTGCCTGCGACACAGCGCCGCCACACCAAAAACAATCAAACGGAGCACTCAATGTGGAAATCGATCCTCTTTACCCTTGCCTTCACACTTCCCGGATCCGCAGCTGTAACGCTTACCGCACCTGGTCAGGATGCGGGTTTCTTTCAAGGAGCGGGCGGAACTTTCGCCGCGCCAGTCAACTCTGCCCAATTGCCCGAGGAGTTTGGCGTCGCCGGACACAAGATTTACGGCTCGGCTGCGACAACGGGAACGGCCGAGGCCGGGGGCTTCTTATATGTATTGGCAATTGGTGGCGTGACAGGCACTTTGGACATGGACGTCATCCTGCAGGTGAACTATCATTTCACGCTGCATACGGATGCGGCATCCGTTCCGTGGCACATCGAAGGCCTGGTGGGGACGAACCAGGGCGGCTACTATGGCGAAGCCAACGGAGCAGCATCTTCCGGTGAGGAGGTATCCGGGAACTTTCTGTTATACCTGGACAGCGCCCAAACCGCGGTTATCCCCGCGGGGAGTACGTTGGAGGCATGGATTCTCTATCTGAGCGTGGGAAGCGCGGGAACGCCGGGGCCGCCCCTGGAACTGGAGCTGACGATTCCGGCTAACACATTGGAAATAAGGGCAGTTGGGGAGATTTCGGAAGTGCCGGAAGGGAGCACGCGGGGACTGGTGCTGCGAGGATTGCTACTGGCAGCGGTGCTGGCCCGGTTTGTCCGGGTTAAGTCCTGCTAAATCGCTTAGATAGCCGTCTGGTGGAACTCCGTATCCGTTCAATGCCCTATTCCCACCTTACAATGTACAAAACGACAGTTCGATTGATCCCCCTCGTCTCACCCACGCACCTGTGGGTATACTGCCATCTTGGTATCCGTGTAGTCAATTTGACATCCGCCCGGTCCCTGCCGGTTAGATGGTAACCGGTTCCTAAGCCAAGGAAGGATGAGGAGATTAAGGAATGCATAAACCGATCAAGTACGCAGAGAAGGCCTTTACGTACGCCGCTAACGCAGCTTGGGTCGTTTTCGACAAGTTGAACTCGATCAACCCCAACCCTTCGTTCACCCCGAAGTGGTCTGATAAGCCGCTCCTGAAGTCGTGGGAAAAGACGAAGCCCACCCTCGGCTGGCCCCGTGAAACCGACTCGCTTTGCCCGAAGTGCGTTCCCGAAGCGCGCCGCGAAATCCTGGACGGCAAGAGGGATTGGAAGGATCTGCTGCATGAAAAGGTGGGCGAAATCAAAGCCCAGATCATTGAGCGCGATGGCAAGATCCTGATGGTGAAGGAATGCCCGGTGCACGGGAAGTTCGAGGACGTGATGTCCATCGACGCGGCATTCTTCAAACACCTGGAAGACGTTTTCCCCGGCCGCGACATCCGCGCCCACAACGATTCGAAGCTTCACAACCACGGCTCGTCGACCATTACGCACGGCCGCGGTTCGGTTCTCACCGTCGACCTCACCAATCGTTGCAACATGATGTGCGATCCGTGCTTCATGGATGCCAACCAGGTCGGCTTCGTGCACGAACTGACCTGGGACGATATCAAACAGTTGCTGGACAACGCGATCTCGATCAAGCCGCGGCGCCAGATGTCGGTGCAGTTCTCCGGCGGCGAGCCGACGCTGAGCCCCTACTTCCTGGATGCCGTCCGCTACGCCCGTAAGGTAGGCTACACCAGCGTGCAGGCCGCGACCAACGGTATCGAATTCGCGAAGAGCCCCGAATTTGCCCGGCAGGCCGCTGAAGCCGGCTTGCGCTACCTCTATCTGCAGTTTGACGGGATTGGTAACGCCGCCAACTCGCACCGCGCCGTCGGCAACCTGTTCGACGTGAAATTGCGCGCGATCGAGAACGCCTGGAGCGCCGGTATCGACATCGTGCCCGTGACCACAATCGTCAATGGTGTGAATAACGAGCAGGTCGGCCGTATCATCCAGTTTGCTCTCGACAATCCGAAGAAAATTCCGTTCCTCAGCTTCCAGCCCGTGAGTTTCACCGGCCGCGACGAAGAAGTCACCGACGAGCGGCGCAAGGCGCAGCGCTACACGCTGTCGCACCTGGCGCATGACGTGAAGAACCAGATGGGCATCGGCGAGCCGACTCGCGACTGGTTCCCCATCTCCTTCATGAGCACCTTCTCTGACTGGTCTGACCTGACGCACGGTCCGGAAGCCACCTGGGGCCAGTTGAGCTGCGGTTGCCACCCCAATTGCGGCATCGGCATGGGCGTGATGGTGGATAAGGAAACGAAGGAAGCCGTCGCCGTCACTGCGTTCCTCAACGCCGACCAGCTGGCGAAGGACGTGGCCCGAGTCAATGACGCGGCCCGCGGCAAGTGGCTCTCGATCATCGGCATGGCTTTGGCCGTAACGCGCAACTACGATCCGTTCATGTCGCCGAAGCACTTCAAGATGATGGACCTGCTGAAGAAGTTCGACAAGACCTTCGGCGCCACCGGGAAGAGCTATGGTAAGGTGGACGGCACGCGCACGCGCGCCGACATCGACAAGCGCCGTAATGACCGTTGGAACTTCCTGTTCATCGCGGGCATGTGGTTCCAGGATCTGTTCAACTACGATTTCCGCCGTACCGAGCAGTGCATCATTCCGTATGCCACGCAGGAAGGTGAAATCAGCTTCTGCGCTTATAACACCGGCATCGGCTGGCGGAACATCATCGAGAAGATGCACATGACGGCCACGCTCACCAAGTGGTACAACGAGCACGGGCGTCATGAAATCTTCGCGGGTGGCAAAGCGGTGAAGATGGCCAGCGCGACGCACTCGATGTTGCTGCGCGAGGAGATCGTCACCAAGGAGCGTCAGAAGGATCTGGACAACCTTGGTATCGCCAAGACAGCACGCGAAGAGAAGATCCGGGCGCGTGACGCGAAGTTGGCGGAAAACGACGCCGAGAACGCAAAGATGATGCGCCTGTATCGCAAGCACGTTCTGAAGGAACCCGAGAACGTTGAATTCGTGCCTCTCAACACGATCGCCCCAGCCAAGCCGGCCACCAAGTCGGAAGAAAAAGAAGTCGGCAGCTTCGGCGACTAGTCATCAGCAAAAGTCCAGGGAAATAAGGCCATCGGGAAACCGGTGGCCTTTTTCTATTTCGGGTGTGGGGCGAGGTCAAGGATGTAGTAGGTGTTGTTGTCGATCTCAAACCAGAAGCGCCAGTCGTCATTCACTCTGGCCTGCCATACGCCGCGGGACTCATCATACTTCTTTGCATGCAGACCGGGATGCTTTAAATCGCGGGTAAGGAAATTCAGTTGTTTGATGAACGCTTTTTGAATCGGCAAGGGAGCTGCGGCCAAGACGGACAGCACATGCCGCGAGAGTTGAATGTTCATCGTGAAGGCTTGGTCTTCTTGGCCGGCTTGCGGGTAGCCGTGGCTCCCTTGAGAAATTTCGCGACTTCCTGACCGTTCCGGAACGGGCCGTAGAATGGACCCTTTCGCGCTTCCTTCAATCTGGCATTGATTTGCTCTCGTTGCTGAGGTGTATACTCATCTGCCGAAGGAAGTGCGTCACGGTCCAGGACAAGAACAGTCTTCGGAACGAAAACGAGGCGGCCGTTGTCTGCGCGAGCCTCCAGTACGTCGCCCATGTTGATGCCGAGTTCCTCGCGAACCTGCTGTGGAATGACCACCTGAAACTTGTTCTTTACGGTAACGAGAGACATAGGGGATGTTTTCAGTTTAGGCGTCGAACAGTACAACTGATCAACTACAGATGATGGTACCCCACGTCGACAGTCAACACAAACGTGAGTCGGAGCACGCTATGATCTACTGTGCGACGGCATGGCAAGATGATTGGCGTCGATGGACACACGTCACCTATGGACTTCTGCACTCCGTCCGAATTGCCGAACACGTAAGTTGTGGAAATCTACTAAAGCTGCAGAGCAACCTGGAAGCGGCGGCGGCGTGGTGTGAATCCAATCTTGGATTCGAGGCCGTGTTAGCAAAGCGACAGATGGCGCCCGAGTCAATAACTGTGAGGCAAGAAGCGGCTGACCACCTACTTGGGACGCTTCGTCCAGCCGTGCTGCAGACAATTCTGTTGACGACCGTGACGCTAACTGAGGGGATACTGTGCGACCTGCTCGTCGCCGCCGACAAGAACTTGAGCGGCCAACGAGCCTGAGAGCCGCGCTCGACACGCTCAACAAGAGACTGATCGAGAACGGTCGGCATCCCAAGAACGGTTGGGCAGTTCAAGCTTTATACGAAGCCAGGATATTGCGAAACTGTATCGCCCACTGCGCCGGAACGTGGTCGGAGGAGGGCATGAAGCAGTTCGCGGAGCAATTTCCTAATGCAACGGTCAAACCAGTAAAAGGGCAGCCATTCACTATTTCCCTCGACGACGTGTTCGCATCTCGGCGCGCAGCCAAGACGGTCTTGAATGAAGCAGCATACCTGGCCAGACCGCGAACGGCCACCAAAGCCAACAAGAAGGGCAAAGGGAAAACCCAGTCCAGAAATGCCGGCGAAGGCTCAGCAAGGTCTTATCGCTGATTTGCGGTCGACGATCCCCGCTCACGGAGAAGTCTAAGAGATTGCGACTGAACGAGATCCCTGCTGACGCCCTTGCCTTGCGCGAGGACAACCCCAAGATTGAATTGGGCTGACGAGTTACCCAACTCGACCGATAGCTTGTAGAGATGAACAGCCCTCGCAATGTCGGCTTGCACTCCCACGCCGTCTTGCAGCATCTGACCAACGTTGAATTGTGCCTCAGCGGCAAAAGCTGTAGACTTGGCGAAAAGCGATCCTCAGCTTGACCCACGTAGTGAATTGCGCTCAACTCCACGAGAGACGTGACATTAGAGGAATGAGTGTATGGTTCCGCTACCACCAATCGGACAAGAACGCCCCGGACGTAGCGCTGGCAAATGAGGATTGTCCGAGTCCTACACTGCAAACGCGACGTTCGCCGCATCCTGCGGACAGATCCGCGCTAAGCCACCACGGCCGTCACTTGCCCGTCCGTTCCACCAGTTGCCCCACCTTGTGCACGATGATCTCTTCCACCGCGGGAGCAAACGGTCCCGGCTGGCCATAGGCAATCATCGCGGTGGCCCCTTCATAGCCGCCTTCTTTCAGGACCCGTAACGATGGGATATAAGCAAAAACATCGTTGGAATAGGAAGCAATCCAGGAATTATTCCACCCATGCTGGGCGCGCAATCGGAGCGAATAATCGACCACCACTTCCCCGGCGAGCGCCACGAGAGTGAAGGAATTACCAAATCGCCACACCTGCACCGAGTAGGGATAGCTCTCCGGAAGCTTACCTTCCTTATCCAGAATCTCCAACATGTGCCGGGCCTGGCGGGCGACGCTCGGGTCGCGATCCTGCGTGCGGCGCACCCATTCCTCGCGCGGCGGGTGTGCATCGAAGGGGAGCGCAACACGTTCGAAGGCCGTTTGCAGATTGCCGTCGAGCGGCTTCATGTTGCCGGCCAGCGCGATAGAGACGGCTTCCTGGATCACCTTGCCGTACGTTTGTGCCAGTTCCACCTTTCGCCGTGGCAGCGGGTTCTGATCGGCGCCGCATCCGGCCAGGAACAGCGCCATCGCACCGGGATGCGCTTTCTCGATTTCCTCCTGCGCGTAGCCCGGCCAGTCGGCGTTGATCTGGTAGTCGCCGAGTACCGTGGCGTGGCAGGCGTAGCCGAACACGATTCCGCGGAGTTTGCCGTCAGTGCCGCGCACGGCGATGACCAGCGTGTCGTGATCGACGGGCTGCGGATATTGACGGGTGGCGGCTGTAACGCGGCGCCGGTTGACGGCGAAGCCGGCGTTGGCGATGTCCACCGACAGCGTCGCGGGCGCAAGATCCTTGAGCGCGGCACCCACCAGTTCCACCGTCTGCGCAATGAGCTTGTCGGTGTAACGGCGGACATCGGCTTCCTGAGCGGGATTCAACGTGTAGGTAGTGCGCGCGCGGTAGCCGACGATTGGGCCGCTATGGGTGTGCGAACAATTCAGAAGCAGTTGATCACGCTTCAGGCCGTACTGCTTCTCCACCCTTTCCGCAATCGGGTCCGCGACGTCACGAGTCATTCCCACCAAGTCAAAGGTGACCATCACGCTGCGACGGCCGCGATCATCCTCGATCGCCAGGGCTTTCGCGTACAGCCGCTGCCGCACGCCTTCACTGGGATGATCGCGGAAACCGTAGCCAGCCATCATGATGGAGCCTTGCGGCGTAATATCGACACGGGCAAGGCCCGCCTTTCCGGCCATCGCCGCCGTGTGACAGAGAAGAAGAAGGACAACGAGTTTCATTCGGAGTATCATAATCGCATGCGCAGGATTTCGATGCTACTCACCGTCGCCTGCTCGCTGGCTGCTCAATCGCCTGAGAACAGCGGCAACCAGGATTTTCACAAGGATTTGACGAAGCAGAAATTCCACCTGCGGCCCAGCGTGCGAATGCCAGGTCCACAAAAGGTCTGGATTGCGCCGGAAGTGGAAGAGAAGACCTGCTCCATCCCGTTGGTCGCCGTCACACCGCCTTCGCGCCAAGGAACGATGAGAATCATCAAGCCGAAGCAATCCGGCACGATGCCGGCGGTGAAGATGCCCGCCCCCCCTTGCAAGGATTGGCCGACGGAGTGAGCCGGGCGCGATTATTGGAGCAACTGGCGGCGCACACGCCGTCGACCACTGAAGAAGCCTCGATGCGGGCCCGTCTGGCCGAGTTTGTCTCAGCCCACGAAAACTGCTTCGAGCGCACGCTGCTTATTGGGCACGTGACGGGCTCAGCCTGGATCGTAGACCGCGAGCGCGCCCACGTCCTGCTGACGCATCATCGGAAGTTGGACAAGTGGCTGCAACTAGGCGGACACGCCGATGGCGATTCCGATGTGCTGCGCGTTGCCATGCGGGAAGCCGAAGAGGAGAGTGGACTGGCGTCGCTTCAGCCGGTGCGGCCCGACATCTTCGACGTGGACATTCACCTCATTCCCGCGCGGAAAAGCGAACCGGAGCATTTTCATTACGACGTGCGCTATGCGCTGGAGGCGGACCGTGCTGAACCGATTCGTTTGAGCGACGAGTCGCACGATCTGCGCTGGGTACCGGTAGACGAAGTGCATCGCCTCACGGAAGAGGAATCGGTGCTGCGGATGGTGCGCAAGATGGAGCGCCTTAGCAAAGCGTGAACGGATTCGTTTGCGCGCAGTGGTAGGATGGGCCTATGAAACGGCGTCTTTTTCTGGGCATGCCTGCGCTGATGGCCGCGGCGGAAGAGGGACCTCGGGCACCGGAGGTGACACGGCCGCGCGCTACCTTTGGAGACCGTGTGGAGCCGAAGTGGGAGCAAGGGCTCACCATCACCGTGGGTCCGGAGAAAGCGGACCTGGTGGGCGCGGACCACCGGGTGGTGCAGGCAGGTGTGGATTACGTGGCCGGACTCGGCGGAGGCACCGTGCACCTTCTGCCCGGCACCTACCGGTTCCGCAACGCGGTGCAGATGCGCTCCGGCGTTCGTGTATTGGGCAGCGGGCTCGATTCGGTGTGCATGAAGGAACCCACCATTAAGACCGCGCTGGTGGAGAATTCCGATTGGTATGACCAGGAAATCACATTAAAGGACCCATCCGGGTTCCACGTCGGCGATGGGATCGTACTGCGCACGAAGAATCCGCACAATGGCGGCGAGGATATCTTTCGCCGCACACTGGTAGCGCGCAGTGGAAACCGTTTCAAGCTGAACCAGATGCTGCAAGAAAATTTCTGGACCAAGGAAGGCTCGCTCGCCTCCCGCACGCATTCGTTGTTCGAAGGCTATCGCATCGCCGATATCGGGATCGAGAATATCTGCCTCGATGGCAATCGCGCGCAGAGTGAGTTTCTCAATGGCAACTACGTCGGCTGCGTGTTTCTGCGGGAGAGCAACCGCATCCACATGAAGGGCGTGACGGCTCGCAATTTCAATGGCGATGGTATCAGTTATCAGGTGTGTCACGACGTGCGCGTGGAGGATTGCGTGAGCATCGATCACGCTAATTATGGACTTCATCCGGGTTCGGGATCGCAACGGACTGTGGTCACCGGCTGCCGCCTGGAGCGGAACGACATCGGGTTCTTCTTCTGCTGGGGCGTGAAGTGGGGCCTGGTGGAAAAGAACGTGATGGCCGACAATCGCCGGTTCGGAGTTTCCATTGGGCACAACGATACCGACAATGTGGTGCGCAATAACGAAGTGCTCCGCAGCGGCAAGTTCGGCATCTATCTGCGGCAGGAGCACGGACCGACATTCGCGCCGAGCCGGAATCGGATTGAAACCAATCGTGTGGTGGACAGCGGCAACGAGAGCGGCGCAGCAGTGGAGATTGAAGGCGTCACCGAGCAAGTGATGCTGAAGGGCAATGTGCTGCTGGAGACCCGCGGAGCCGCTTCGCGTGTCGGCGTGCGTATCGGCAAAGACGCCAAGGCTATCACCCTGGCTGAAAACAAGATCGAAGGCTTCTCCGCGCCGGTGGCCGATTTGCGTAAGAGCTGAAAAGCCATCGCGTAAATACTTCCAGTATTATGGTGGCTTAGGTGCCCCATGAAGCTGACCCTATTATTCGCTCTTTTTCTTCTACCAGCGGCAGCGCAGATGCATTCGCTGTCTCGCGAGCAGTTAATCCAATACACCCAACAGAATCCCTTTGAACGCTTCCCCGATGGACGTCCGAAGGTGCCCGATGCTCTGCTCGACAAGCTGAAGGCGATGTCGGCGGAGGAAGTGCTGTCGATCGTTCGCAAGGGTTACGCCAATCAATACGCTGATGGATTTCGCCTGGTGAATCCATCGAAGAATCTGGTGGGCCGCGCGATGACGCTGCAATTGATGCCGCTGCGCCCGGATATCGGCGATGTGGATCAGAAGGTATGGCGCGAGAAGCACAACGGGGCACGCCTTTCGCACCAGACGGCACTCGATATGCTCCAGAAGGGCGATGTGTTTGTGGCCGATGCTTTCGGCAACCTCAACGCCGGCGGCGTGGTGGGCGACAACCTGGCTTACTACATCTGGAAGACGACGGGCGCGGGGTTTGTGATTGACGGCGCCATTCGCGACCTGAACGGCATCGTGCCGACGGGCATGGGCGGCTATTATCGCGCCGCGGTGCCAGAGGCGATTCGGGAAGTGATGGTGGCGGGGATCAATGTTCCGGTGCGCATCGGCAAGGTGACCGTGCTACCGGGTGATGTCGTTTTGGGGGACCGCGAAGGCGTGTTCTTCATTCCTCCGCATCTGGTGCAGGACATCATTGACGAAGCCGATATCACCCACGTGCACGATGAGTGGACGAAGCGGAAGTTCGATGAAGGCAAGTATAAATCGAGCGAGATTTATGGGCGGCCTTCGGATCCGGCGCTGATCAAAGAGTACGAGGAGTACCTGCAAAAGCACGTGGAACCGCGCATCTGGCAGCGCTATCAGAGCCAGCAGCAACGCTCCGGGCCGCAGCGGAAGAAGCAGTAGTTAAGGATACAGCGCGAATCCTGTCCAATTGAACGTGCGGTTGAAGTAATTGCTCAGCCGCACGACAATTTCGTTGCTTCCAGCATGCACGGGAAGCGTGACCACTCGTGTTTCAAAGTGTGGGAACTGCTCCCACTGGCGGTAGACGATCTTGCCGTTTAGTTCGATTTCGATGGGGTCATCGTGACTGAAGTCCACTGTGCGTTCTTCTGCACGGGCACTGAAGAAGCGCTTGCGAGCAAGGAAGGCATGCCCGTTGCCGCCGAGGTTCTTCTCGCCCGCCACCTTCACACCGTGCCGGCTGATGTAGGTGAGATTGAGAGATGGTCCGTTGGCGAAGTCGTGCAGCCAACCGGATTCGAAGCTCTCGCCCGCATTCGACAGCGGGAAACGCTTCCCCGCGTCCAGATCCGCAACCGAAGGCAGCACGGAGAAGATGCCGGTCTTCGCCGCGGTCAATTCCAGCGGTATGGGCACAGGGCCAATGACATCCCATTTTTCCAATACCTGGTCCGGCTTCACAACGGTGCTGGCTGGGGTGTCCTGGTACCAGACCGTGAAGCTTTCCGGCTGCAGTTGCGGATACGCACCCCACTCCATGTGAAACGATTCGCGGAACGGATAGGGATTCTCGAAGTGATGGCGGTAACGCCCCTGCTCATTGGAGAACGCTTGTGCGAAGGGCTGATGCTGGCCGCGTCCGAACCAGGCGAAGGTGAAGTAATCCTCGCCATTCACGCCGTGCAGGAAGGATGGCGTGGATGTTTCGCCGTCCATGACCGCAAAGTCGCCGCCGCCGTGATCGTGGCCTGTGTGAAACAGCGACATGCCCAACCAGTGGCCGCGTCCACGCGTATAAAGCACCTGATGCAGCCGATGACCGTTCGTGCCCGGATCCCTGCGGTAGTAGCCGTGAAGATAGCCCCAATCCTCGGAAAAGCGCGCCACACGCTCGATGTTCATCGTGGCAGAAGCCTGTGCGGATTGCGTGCCTTGGTTCTCCACAAACACCTCAACCCGCCGGCGGAATGGCATGGGCAGTGTGATCCGGCCGCGGTTCGCGCCCAGACGCGCGAAGGAAGCGCCGTCAAAATCGCCAATGATGCGCGAGAGCGGCCCGGAAAAGGCATCGGTGGCTTCGTTGTCAAAGCGGATGTGCAGCCAGGTGTTGTGGTCGATCGGCGCTTCGATTTCCAGTTTGCGCACGATGCCGGGTCCTTCCGCAGCGGCCAGCAGCACACGTTCCCCAGGCTGTATGTCGCGCGCCTTCCCTGCAACCGGTTCCGTCTTTATCGGCGGGCGTGCGGCAGGGCTCCAGCCTGTGTACGTCAGCGCTCCATCCCGTTGCGTGAGCCGCACACCGCGCAGCGAATCGTCCTCCGTGCGGTAATCCAACTGGCAGAAGAACAGGCCGACGCGATCGGTCTGTTGCACCACGTCGACGCGGAGGCTCTTTGCAAAAGGAACCGGAGCATAGAGATTGAAGTCGCGCTTGGCCGGATCCATGGCCACTGAGCAAGCTGCAGCAGGACACGCAGTGAGCTTCGCAGCCGCGGCGATAATCTCGGGCAGAGTGCCGCGAATGCTCGGCTCCTTCTCCCCATCCACGAAGAATTGCCATTCGAAATAGTGGCTCTCGGCGTACCAGGTGCTCCAGATGTGGCGCAGTGAGCCGCTGCCCTTCAGATCGAGCAGCGTGTAGCGAAAGCCTTTGCCCGTCCACATGCCCGCATGCCGGTCACTGCTTTCGACAAAGCTGTTCTTACCGGCACGATACCAGCGCAACACGTGGATGTCGTCGATGGACTGGGCTGCGGCGAAGAACGGCAGCACCAACAGCACGAGCCAACGCATCATAAAGACCAGCCCGCGCGATACGGTGGATTCAGCCAAGCCTGGCAGCGCGCATCGTTCGGAATGCGCATGTTCGCGGCATCCCACTCAATGAGCGATGCCGAGCGCGCGGCGATGGTCCCGAGCAGGGCAACCTCCGTCATCGGCGCACCGAATTCGAAGCCGCAGGATGTGGGCTTTCCGGTTTTGCACGCCTCCACCCATTCCTTGTAATGAGCAGCCGTGCGTGGCAGCGTGCGCGGAGGAGGCGCGAAGTCTTTGAAACGCGACTCGGGCAACAGGCGGACATTGCCGCCCGAGAAGCCCGCCATCAGCTTGCCCTTGTCGCCCACGAAGAGCAGTCCGGAACTGGGCATGCGTTCGCGCGGAGAGAGCTCCACAGGGCGCGGGGGCATGATTCCACCGTCGTACCAGTGCAGCCGCAGGGCCGGCATTCCCGCCCTTTCCGGAAAATCCCACACAATCGCTGAAGCATGGCTTTCCGTTTCCGGAGTTTCCATGCGAGTGGGGAGAGTTTCTTTCTGTTCCGGCGACATGAGCAGCGGTCCGGTGTAAACAGTAGAGCGGCTCGCGTGGACCATGGCCGGCACTTCCAGGTGCAGCGCTTTGTAGAAGACATGCAGGCCGTGACACATCATGTCGCCGACGGTGCCACTGCCAAAATCCCACCAGGAGCGCCAGATCCAGGGATGGTAGGCGTGATGAAACGGCCGGTGTGGAGCCGGCCCGAGCCAGAGATCCCAATCGAGGCCTTTGGGAATCGCCGGCCGATCGGTGGGACGCGTCAGGTTCGCCGGATAGAGCGGATGATTCACCCACATATGAACCTCGCGCACAGGACCGATCGTACCGGCGAGCAGAATCTCGGTCACCGCGCAGGCGCCTTCCGATGCGCAACTCTGCACGCTCATCTGCGTCGCGGTTTTCGCGCGGCGCGCTTCGGCCGCGATGAGCCGCGCTTCATGAATGGTGTGCGTCAGGGGCTTGGCCGAATAGACGTGCTTGCCCGCCCGCAACGCCCGCAAGGTAATCATGGCGTGCGTATGATCGGGCGTAGCCACAATCACCGCGTCGATATTCTTCTCTTCTTTGTCGAACATCTGGCGGAAATCGCGATAGAGCCGCGCGCCGGGATACTTGCGAAACGTGGGTGCGGCGAAGGTGTGATCGACGTCGCACAAGGCGACGAAGTTCTCGCCGGCACATCCTTCCATATAGCGGCGGCCCATGCCGCCGACACCGACGGCAGCGATGCGGAGCTTATCACTCGGGGCCTGATATCCGCCTCCACCAAGAACGTGGCGGGGGACGAACATGGCGGCTAGCCCCGCGGCGGTAGCAGCGCGGCGAGGTACATCCGTGGTCGAATTCATTCCGGCCACAGTATACACCTCCGCGAACCCCTATTCCGCTAGCGGCCCATACAATTCCGGACGACGGAAGCGGTACAGATAATCGGGGCTGGCGCGGGCCTGCAGAAGGGTTTCCGCATGGAACTCGATCACCAGCGTGTCGCCGCCATCCAGCCGTTCGGAGAGTATCTCGCCGCTGGGGCCCACGGCCAGGGCGCCGCCGGGAAACGTCTGATCGACGCCGGAGCAGCTTACGTGCCCTTTGTAATTACAAGCGAGTCCGAAGATTCCATTCTCCGCACAGCGCGCTTGTAAGGGAGGCCGCGCCCAGGCGGCCCAGGCAGGAGCATCGCCAGGTGCGGGATCGGCGGCAAATGGAAACAGCACCAGTTCCACGTTCTGCGCCGCCAGCAGACGCGTCGATTCGGGCATTAGCGCATCGAAGCAGATGTTGCCGCCGATGCGTCCGAGCGGTGTGTCCACCACGATGGGCGCGGGGCCGCCGTTGTAGAAAGGCATTTCGTACATCGGCACATGCATCTTGCGCCAGGCGGCCAACAGACCTTCCGGACCAATCAGCACCTGCGTATTGTGGAGACGATTGCCGGCATCTTCCAGGAATCCCGCGCAAACAAAAACGCCGGTGGCTTTGGCGATGGCAGTGAGCCGGACAACTGCTTCCCCATCCAGCCGCTGCGCCGATTGCCGCGCCGCCAGCAGGGCCTGTTTCAGCCACGCGGCATGATCGCCAGTAGGATGATTCGGGATGAAGCCAGTGACCGACAGTTCGGGGAAGAGCACAAGTTCCGCGCCATCGCGCGCTGCATTGTCTATGTGCATGGCGATCAAATCCAGGTTGGCAGCCGTTTGTCCGGGCTTCGTCTCGGCGCTAATCGCAGCCGTACGGATGGTTCTCTTCACCTTCACATTGTAGGCTGGGACGGACTCTTCTAAAGTAGAAAGGTGCGCATCGACCGGCTACAACTCACCCACGTCCGCATCCCTTTAGTGGAACCCTTCCGCATCAGCAATGGCGAAGTCGCCGAGAAAGACGGCATCGTCGTTGCAGTCAGTAGCGACGGCCTCACCGGCTATGGCGAATCGTCGCCGATGTCGGGCAGTTTCTATTCCTCCGATACGCCGGAGTCTTGTTGGAAACAGCTCACAGAATCGCTGGGGCCTTCTATTGCGGGCCGTAATTTCGATTCGTTGGATGCGGCGAGCGAATGGCTCGACCAACAACCGGGCAGCAACTTCGCCAAGGTGGGAATCGAAACCGCGCTTTGGGATCTGGAAGCGCAACGCCGCAATCTGCCGTTGCACAAGCTTCTCGGCGGCGAACGGGACCGCGTCGCTTCCGGTCTTGCCGTCGGATTGTATGACGAACTCCCTGCCCTGCTCCGCACCATTGCGCGCTACCAGAAAGATGGCTATCAACGCGTCAAGATCAAGATCGCGCCTGGCCATGACGTGGAGCTGGTGGAAGCCGTGCGCGATGAATTTGGTGCGATCCCCCTGATGACCGACGCCAACGCGGCATACACCCTGGAGCACACACCCATCTTCCAGCGGCTGGAAGATTTCGGCCTCCTCATGTACGAACAGCCGTTGGGTGGGCGGATGCTTCAGGAATCGGCGGAACTGCAGAGCCAGCTCGCCACGCCCATTTGCTTTGACGAAAGCCTGGAATCCATTGATGATGCGCAGGAAGGTGTGAACCTGGGCGCATTTCGCATCGCCAACATAAAAATTCAGCGCGTCGGGGGATTCCGCAACGCGCTGGCGATGTATGAACTGTGCCGCAAACTCGGCCTTTCCATTTGGATCGGCACCATGCCCGAATTGGGCATTGGACAAGCCCAGGGTGCGGCTCTGGCATCGCTTTCCGCTTGCGATTACCCGACCGATGTCGAGGCCAGCAGCCGCTGGTTCCGTGACGACATCATTGAGCCATGGATTGAAGTAAGCGACGGCTGGATCACCATGCCGCGAACCCCTGGACTTGGATACCACATCGATCCGGCAAAGCTGGCGCGTTACCGGATCGCGGAAGCCGCCGTTACTCCGAGCTAGCCTTGCCAGGCGCAGTGAGAAGCACTGTGTAAAGCCGCTCATCGGGACTCGCCTTCCGCACCGGCATGCTGTAGGCCGCGCCAGGGAACGCCAAGCGACGCATCCGGCAATTGTCGCCATTCACACAGGAGAACTCGACACGAGCATCGCGCACGCCTTGTCCCGATGTTCCTGCGACGAAAACATTGCGCTGCCGGCTCGCCTCATGCTGCGGCAAGACAATGGGCGAATTCGTCCCCTGGCTGCGGATCTGCACTTCGTACTTTCCCGCCGGCATCTGCCCGGAAGGCGTGGCAAAGGCAAACGGTGTAGTGAACGTTGCGTTAACCTGCGCGCTGGCAACCTGCGCCATTGCGGCAGCCGCGATCCAAACGAAAGCATGCGTCATTGATTTCATCGGAGTTCTCCTTTCTTTCCTCAAACCACTTTGGTTATGAAATGTTCTACTGCCCGCCAGTGACCTGCCCGCCGGTTGCAGGCTGGTAGCTGAGATCTTTGCGGTACCGGAAGATGTTCGTCTCGGAATGCTCCACCAATTCCGCGCGTTTGGCGAGGTACTGTTTGTAGCCAGCATCACCCATAGCCTTCACCACCGGAGATGGCGATTGATCCAAATCCGCGAGGTTGGTCACACCGGCCGCCGACACCACTTCGTTCGACGATCCACCATAGCGTTGCCGGAACACAATGAAGGTCGGCACTCCTGCTTTCTTCATGGCAGGCAGCACAATTTCCTTCAGCAGCGCCATGTATGGCTCCATCTTTCCCGACTTGACTTCGGAACGGATGGTCCGCACATAAGGCGGAGGCGTACTGCGCGGCAAGCTCACATCGCTCACCACTTCCGACACGCGCCGCTCCAGCCCGCTGGTACAAGCAAGAATGCGCGAGCGCAGCGCCGTGACGCTGGCCTGTACTTCTTTGAGCGAAGCCGGCTGAGCGTTACCGAAGGTATCGGCGTAGCTGTTGTTGTAGTAAACCAGCAGATACTCCATCGGACCAGCGCCCGACTGCCACACCGTCGACGCGCGTTCATACTTTGCTTTCTGAAACACGGCGTGCAGTTCCTTCATCGCGGATTCGAACTCCCCAACGCGGTCCGGCTTCACTTGGAACCGGATGACGTTTTGAACGTCCGTTTTCTGCGCCGGCGCTAGGGCTACGGCCATAGTGAGGGCCATGCCCCACCGCATCACGACTGTGCCAAATGGCATCTTTCGCATCGCTTGCCACCTCTTTGTACTGGATTTTCCCGTTTGGGTGACACAGCGGTATGCAATCCGTGGGCCAAGCGTCCGAATCCCCGCAACTCGTTGCAATGCTGTTCCAGGCGTGAGCACTTCGGTTAATTTGCTAACCAATCTGCTAGTCACTCCGCGTAACATAAATAAGTGCAGCTCCCCATCCAGTGGGAAACCCCACAGCGACACTTCACGGTGACCACGCTCACCAATGCCATGCGCGATGCGCTCAGCGCCGATTTCGCGGACATCTGGGTGGCAGGTGAAATCTCCGGCGTGAAGGCTGCCACCAGCGGACATGTCTACTTCACGTTGAAAGACACCAACGCGCAGATTCGCTGCGCCCTCTTCGCGCGCACGGCGCGCTTCATTCGCTTCAAGCCACGCGATGGAGTGGAAGTGCTGCTGCGCGGGCGCATCGACATTTACGCTCCCCGCGGCGAATATCAACTGCTGGTGGATGCCATCGAACCGCGCGGCATCGGGGCTCTGCAGATCGCCTTTGAGCAACTGAAGCAGAAACTGGCCCAGGAGGGGCTCTTTGACGCCGCGCGCAAACGCCCGCTGCCGCCTTATCCCAAACGCATTGGCATCATCACGTCTCCAGCAGGCGCGGTGATTAAGGACATGCTGAACATCCTCACGCGCCGCTTCCCGGGGTTGCATATCCGCCTCTACCCCGCCCAGGTGCAAGGCGACGGCGCCATTGAGCAGATCTGCCGCGGGCTGGAACACTTCCGCAACAGCGGCTGGCCGGAAGTGGTGATCCTCGCTCGGGGGGGCGGCTCAGTGGAGGATCTGTGGGCCTTCAATGAAGAAGCCGTCGCGCGTGGGATTGTCGCTTCGCCGGTTCCGGTGATCTCAGCCATCGGGCACGAAACCGATTTCACGATCGCCGATTTCGTCGCCGATCTCCGCGCGCCCACGCCTTCGGCGGCCGCGGAGCTTGTGGTGGGTACACGGGAACAGGTGATGGAACGCATCGCAACCACCGAAGGGCGGCTGGTGCAACTGCTTCGCTACCGCATTGCGCTCTCGCAACGCCGTCTGCACCAACTGAGCGTCGATCGCGCGGGAGGCACGCTGCATCGCATCATCGGCAAACATCAGCAACGCGTGGACGAGCTTTCCGGCCGCATGGAGTTCCTGCTTCGTTCCACGATCGCCGCGCACAACCGGCGTCTCACTGACCTGGATACGCGGCTCAAGAAAATGGATCTGCGCCTGCGCCTCGCGCACGCCAAGCGAAGGCTGGAGGCCGCATCCACGAAACTAGTGGATCGCATTCGCTGGAGGCTGAGCCAGGCGCAGCGCCAGTTTGAGCCTCTCGACGCTCATCTCACGCAACTAAGCCCGCTGCGTGTGCTGGAGCGAGGCTACGCCATTGTTCAGGATTCCCAAGGCGCCGTTCTGAAAACATCCGCCCAAGTCGCACCCAACGATCGTCTTCGCGTGCGCCTTGCTTCAGGGGAACTCTCAGTGGAAGTGAAGGAGAGCCAATGACCACCCCCATCCTCCGCGTCTGCGTCTTCTGCAGTTCCAGCTTAGGCAACCGCACCTCTTACCGCGACGCCGCCAATGAACTCGCCGCTGCCCTCACCGAAATGGGCTATGCCCTGGTCTACGGAGGTGCGCACGTTGGATTGATGGGCCTCATCGCCGATCAGATGCTTTCTGCCGGCGCCGAAGTGATTGGAGTTATCCCGCGCCAGTTGCAGCAAAAGGAGATCGCACACCGCGGACTGAGCCGCCTGCATGTGGTGGAAACCATGCATGAGCGCAAGGCCATGATGGCCGACCTTGCCGACGCCTTTGTGGCGCTTCCGGGCGCCTACGGCACGCTCGATGAGTTATTTGAAATCATCACCTGGGCGCAGTTGGGCATTCACACGAAACCCATCGGCATCCTCAACATCGAAGGCTACTACGATCACCTGCTCGCGTTCCTCGACAGTTGTGTCGCCAACGGGCTGCTGAAACAATCGAACCGGGAGTTGTTTTTAGTGGATGTCAACCCGAAACGGCTGCTGGAACGAATGGCCAGCCACCGCCCCGCCCCTGCACCAAAGTGGATCGGGCTGGAAAGCCGCTGATTTTTACCACTCGCCTGCTTTGATCAACTTCTTGATCTTGCGCCGGATCAGGTCGCGCTTCAAAGGGCTGAGGTGACTGAGGAACAGGACGCCGTTGAGGTGGTCAATCTCATGCTGCATCGCGCGGGAAAGCAATTCTTCTCCGGTGATCTCGATGGGGTTGCCGTGGCGGTCCAGCGCCTTCACGGTAGTCTTCATCGCCCGCGAAACGTCTTCGCGAAAACCGGGGATGCTGAGGCAGCCTTCTTCGCCTACTTGCGTGCCTTCCTTGTTCACGATTTCCGGGTTGACCAGCACGATGCGCTCGGCTTCATTCTCTCCGGCGGAGCAGTCGATCACGGTCAGGCGCTGGGAAACGCCCACCTGCGGCGCAGCCAAACCAACACCCTTGGCGGCCCACATCGTCTCAAACATGCCGTCCACCAGGTCCTGGAACTCGGCTCCAAAATCCTTCACTGGCTCGCACGGCTTTTCCAGGATGGGATCGCCGTACTTCACGATCTTGAATGTCATCTTATCCCTTCATTTTAGCAGGCCCCAACTTTTATATAATGAGTCCACTTTGAGAAGGGTCTGGAACCTCCCATGAAACAACTTCTGCTGTCCGTTGTCCTCTTTGCCTCCACGCTGAGCGCGCAGGTGGCTTCACTGACGGGGCGTGTCACTGACTCGAGCGGCGCCGTCATCCCGCAGGTCAAAGTCACGGCGCTGGCCACCAACACGGGCATCTCCACCAGCACCGAGACCACCTCCGAAGGCTACTATACGCTCCCCGCGCTCACTCCCGGACCGTACGAGGTCACGATTGCGAAGCAGGGTTTCAGCACGGTCAAGCAATCGGGCATTGAACTCGCGGTACAGCAGACGGCCCGCGTCGATGTGGTGCTGCAGGTGGGCGCGCTGGCCGAGACGGTTGAGGTGCGCGGACAAGCGACCCTGCTGGAAAGTGAGAACGCCACGGTCGGCCAGGTCATCTCGAACAAGCAGGTAACGGAGCTTCCGCTCCTCGGGCGCAACACATACGCGCTGGCCATGCTCGTCCCGGGTGTGCGCAACTCGCAAGGCGTGAACAATCTGGTGATCGATCAGATCTCCACGGTCGCCTACTCCATCAACGGCCAGCGCGCCAATTCCAACGAGTTTCTTCTGGACGGCGCACCGAACACCGCGGCCAGCCAGAACCAGCCGGTGGTCAATGCCAATCCCGACATGGTGCAGGAGTTTAAGGTGGAAACCAACAGCTTCTCCGCCGAGTATGGGCGCGCGGCCGGCGGCGTGTTCAACGTGGTCACCAAGAGCGGCACCAACGATCTGCACTTTTCGGCATACGAATTCCTCCGCAACGACAAGCTCAACGCCAACGATTTCTTCGCCAATCGCAGCGGCACCAACCGCGCTCCGTTCCGCTTCAACCAATTCGGCGGCACGCTGGGCGGCCCAGTCTACATCCCGAAGGTTTACAACGGGAAGAACCGCACGTTCTTCTTCGTGAACACGGAAATCGTGCGCTTCGTGCAGGGCATCATTTTCACTTCTGTGTTGCCCGATCAGCGGCACCTCACGGGCGACCTGAGCACCGCGCGGCTCGCCGACGGCCGGTTGGTTACTGTCTACGATCCCGCCACGGTCACCGCCAACCCCGCGGGCGGCTTTCTGCGCACTCCGTTCGCTGGCAATGTGATTCCCGCCACTCGCATCGATCCCGTTGCACGGGGCTATTCGCGCCTGATCCCCGCACCACAAGTGGCCAACGCTCCGCTGGGCGCCATCAACTATACGCGCGCCGATGGCAATCGTGTCCCGAAGGACTCCTACAGCTTCCGTGGTGACCACCACATCAACGACAAGAACCGCGTCTTCGCGCGCTACTCCTATGACGACACGCCATACAACCGCGCGCCTGTGTTTGGCCCGGAGTTGAAGAACATTGCACCGACGGCAGGCCCGCAGATCTTCACGCGGTGGAACGCCGTGGTGGAGGATACGCACACCTTCTCGCCAACGATGATCGGATCGTTCCGTTATTCGGCGAGCCGCCTGATCAACTTCCGCCGCCCCTACTCGGACAACTTCGACATCACTTCGCTCGGCTTGCCCGCTTATCTGAAGGAAGGCATGGTTGATCCCATCTCGTTGCCACCAATCGTCATCACCGGCTATTCCAACACAGGCTCGGTGCCGAACATCATCGTCGGCGGCCTGATCGGCGCGACGGATTACATCAATTTCGGCCACACGCTGCAAACTGCGCAGGGCACCATCACTAAGAACCTCGCCACGCACACGCTCAAGTTCGGCGGCGAATTCCGCGCTGTGCAGTTCAACAATCTGCAGGTGGGCGACCAGGCGCACAGCTTCAGTTTCAGCCCGCAATGGACGCAGGGGCCCAATCCCAACACATCCAGCGCCGTGGCGGGACTGGGCTTGGCCAGCTTTCTTCTCGGCGTGCCCACCGGCGGCGTCAATCCGGTTCCGGCGCTTGCGCTCACCACCCGTTTCCACGGCTTGTTCATACAGGATTCCTGGAAGGTCACACCGAAGCTGACACTGAATCTGGGGGTCCGCTGGGATTACGAATCGCCGCGCACGGACCGCTTCAACCAACTCACCAACTTCGATTACAACGCAACATCGCCGCTGCAGATACCTGGTCTCAACCTTCGCGGCGGACTCACGTTCGTCAATGTCGGCGGTCTGCCGCGCATCAACGCCAATCCCGACAAGAACAACTTTGCACCGCGCGCCGGTATTGCTTACCAGCTCAATTCGAAGACGGTCATTCGCACGGGCGGCGGCCTCTTTTACGGCCACACGGGCGGACTTGGCGGCGGCGCCGGCCCATTCGGCACTTCCGGCTTCCTCGCTTCCACCTCCATCGTCACCAGCCTCGATGGCATCACACCCATTGTGAAGTGGACCGATCCATACCCCAACGGCTTCAACAAACCCACGGGCTCGTCGCTGGGCATGCGCACGCTGCTTGGCCAGGCAGTGGGTTTCTATGACCGGGGCAACGTCACGCCCTACAGCGCCCAATGGAACTTCAACATCCAGCGCGAAACGCCCGGCGGCATACTATTTGAAATCGGATATGCGGGCAGCCGCGGTCTGCACTTCCCTGAGAATCGCCAGTTCAATCAACTGGATCCACAATTCCTGAGCCAGGGCGATGCGCTCCGCCAGCAGGTGAACAATCCATTCTTCGGGCAGATCGCGGTGGGCACATTGGCACAGCGCACCGTGGCCCGGGCTCAACTGCTGCGGCCCTTCCCGCACTTCGACGGGGTCACCAGCCAAGCCCCATCGTGGGCCTCGTCCACTTATCACGCCCTCGAAACCAAAGCGGAGAAGCGCTACGCCAGCGGCCTCAGCATTCTGGTTTCCTACACATGGTCGAAGCTCATCGACTTTGGCATCGGACCGTTCGCTGGGGAAACCCTGGGCGGCAGCACGTTCCAGAATTGGTTCGACATCAACTCCGACAAGAGTTCGTCCATCCTCGACCAGACGCACCGCTTCATCATGAACGCGGTGTACGAAATCCCGCTGCTCAAGGGTAGTTCCAGTCCGGCGGCGAAGGTGCTGGGCGGCTGGCAGATCGGCGGCATCTGGAGCGCTTTCACCGGCGGCCCCATCGGCGTCAATTCCACGGTCAACAACACGTTCTCACAAGGTGGGAATCAGCGTCCCAATTGGAACGGCCAGAATGTCTGCATTGCCGACCCCACCGTGAACCGCTGGCTGGACGCGGGCAATCTATCCAATCCGCCCACCTATGCCTTCGGCACCGCGCCGCGCACGTTCAACAATTGCCGCAGCGACGGCACGGCCCAGGTGGACTTCACGCTCACCAAGAACACCAAGATCCGTGAACGCTTCAATCTCCAGTTCCGCGCTGAGGTGTTCAATGTTGCCAACAGCCCGCGCTTCAATCCGCCGAATGCCCAGTTCGGCAATGCCCAATTCGGCGTCATCAATGCGCAGAGCAATCTGCCGCGCATTGTCCAGTTCGGACTGAAGCTGATGTATTAGCGTCTGTGGGGCGCTCGGGATCACCCAGTGCCCCAACGTCAGCCGCATTCCGCCGCTTCTCGCCGCTTTGGTGTTTGCTGTATTGCCACTCCACGACGTGGTCACCGGGAGCCCACTCGAGAGCGGCTCCGCGATTCGGCGAATCCTCCCGCAGCGCGAAGTCGTCCTCCTCGGAGTTGCGGAACCCGGCATCGCCCGTCACCCAATCGTCTCCGTCCAGCCGGCCTGTGATGCCGCCGAACGCATTCACCCATCCCGGCTTGATCCAGTTGCGCCGGAGTTCCACCTGTCCGGCCTGATCCACAATCGACACCGTATTCCCCGGGGCCGTCACGTAGAAGATGTTGTTGCGCGCATCTACTTTTTCCTCATCCGTGGAGAGGCGGAATAGCGTCGTCCGGTCCGTGCGCAAACTCACCACTGTGTTGAAGAAGAAATGCAGCACGCCTTTGCGGTAGTCGCGCAGTGTGCCGCTGTCTCCGCCGTAATGGACAATCTGGCGGTTCCCGTCTCCGGCGCGCTCCTTCAAAACATTTCCATAGACGAATGTTTCACGGTAGGAGGGATCCTCGACAATCGCGGCACTATCCTCGGCGTCCACCAAATCCAACTGGCGGTTGCCGCCTTCCAGCCAGTTCCAGCGCACCACCAACCCCGCCGAGCGGTCTTTCAGTCCATTCCCCAGGGCTCCATCGCGCAGCGGCCCATAGCGATTGAATTGAAAAACAATGCCGGCCGCCGCGGTGTAGCTGTTGTGTTCAAACGCGCTGCCCACGTTGCCGTTCCCAAAGAGGTAGTTCCGCTCAATCAGAATCTGCCGTGAGATGGCGTTCGCGCCGGAGGCCACAAACAGGCCGTTTCCAGAATCGTGCATCACGCAATTGCGCACCGTGATCCGCTCCCCTTTTTCCAGGTAGATTGCCGACGCGTTCGCGGAATAGCTCTGCATCACACCAACGTCATCGCGGAAACGATTTGCTGCATTGGCTCCGCGAATCTCCAGATTCTCCACCACCACATGAGCCGGCATGGTATCCGCCGGGACATTGGCTCCGCCGATTTTGATCACGCCCCGCTGTTCACTCCAGTAATTCAAGCCCGGGGCGGTAACAGCATCGGCGCCATCCACCACAGGGCGTTTTCCGTCTTCGCTTAACACGCCGCGCACTGTAATGGGCGCTTCTTCCGATCCCCGCACGCAAATGACCCACTTCTCGCGATACGGCTCTTCGCGGTAGTGGATCAGAACCGTATCGCCTGGTTGCAATCGGGCCCACGGCACCGCACCGATTGACTCCAGGGCGCGGCCCGGTCCTACCTCATAGGTCTCCGCACTCGCCACGGCGCAAAGCGCCAGCACGAACCACCGCATGAGCCAATCACCTCCAAGTCCTCATCATACTGGGATGGCGCCTTGACAGGGGTCGTGAGGGCTCTCATACTGAAACCGTACGTTGGCCGGGAGGCCACGCAAAGAGCGACTGGGAGGCTACTCGGCGGCCAACCAGGAGGAATAGTGCCTCGCCTGTCGCTCGCCTTCATCCTGCTCCTCAGCCTGCCTCTTCCCGCGGCCGTCACGCTGCAAAGTGCCGCGACGATGGCCGTACAGCCGGCTGACTGCAACAACCTTCCGCCGGCAGTGACCACGTTCGCGCCAAGCGCAACGGCCGTGTACCTGGTGTTCGTTGTCTCCGGACACAAGGCTGGCGATGTGGGTTCGGTGGAGTACATCACGCCGGGCGGCAGCGTCTATGCTCCTGCCTCGGGGGCGTGGTCGCCGGTCACCGCCACGGAAGAGACCGCGGCGCGCTTCTGCTTCTATGACGACATGTTCCGCGTGGCCGGGGCCGCACCGGCCAGCACGCCGGGACAATGGACCATTCGTATCCTTTACAACCGCGTGCTGCTGACAACGTTGACGTTCACCATTACGGCAAGCGGCGGAGGCAGCAATTGCACGTACACGCTGGCCCCCGCCAGCGCGGCGATGCCCGCCTCCGGAGGAGTGGCCGCGGTGAGTTTGAGCACGGGCTCGGGTTGTACATGGACTGCCGTACCCGGCGTGGCGTGGATCACCCTGATGGGTGCATCGAGCGGAAGCGGGGCCGCAGTGATTGGCTATCAGGTGCAAGCCAACAGCACGGCTTCCTCGCGCACGGGGCAGATTACCATTGGTGGGCAGACGCACACCGTGACGCAAGCGGCGGGCGCATCCGGCGCCTGCACTTATACCTTATCTTCGGCTTCCTCGCAGATCGCGGCGAGCGGTGGAGCAGGCTCATTCACGTTGACCACGGCATCAGGGTGCCAGTGGAACGCAACGACCAGCGCAACGTGGATCGCGCTCGCCGCGGCTTCGGGGACAGGAACCACGCTGATCAACTACCAGGTGCAGGCCAACACCACAGCTTCGTCACGCATGGGGCAGATCAGCGCGGGCGGACAGGTACACACCGTGACACAGGCCGCCACGGGAACGGTCACTCCACCATCCTCACTCTGTGTCGCGATGTTCGATCCCGGCTCCGTCACCGCGGCGGCAACAGCCGTTTCGGGATCGGTGGACCTGCGCACGGACGCGGGTTGTAGCTGGACGGCGAAGTCCGCGGAGACCTGGCTGCGAGTGACACCGGCATCGGGGACGGGAACGGCGAAGTTGCAGTGGTCTGTGACGGCGAACACAACGCTGGAGCCGCGCACAGCGGCGATTACCGCGGGCGACGCCGGCTTTGAGGTGACGCAGAGCGCGGCTACGCCAACCGCGGCGCCATCGATCAGTGCCGTGGTGAACGACGCGGATCGAACGGCGGCGCTGGCTCCAGGGATGCGCGTGCTGGTGCGCGGCACGTCGCTCGCGGCCGGTGACTTCGCCATCGACAAGCCTCCCTGTCTGGCAACGATGGCCGGCGTTTCCGTGGACGTGATTGCCGGAAACCAGACCATTCCCGCGGCGCTATTCTCTATCGGACCAACGCAACTCGGCGTGCAACTGCCCTACACCCTGAACGCCGCGGAGGCAGACATCAAGGTACGCCATGCGGGCGGAACCAGCGCGGCATTCCGCATCCAACTCGCCGCCACCGCGCCGCGCATCTATCGAGTGCGGCATGAAGATGGATCGGCAGTGAGCGCGGAGAAACCCGCCGCTGGCGGCGCGGTGGTCGACGTGCTGATGACGGGATTGGGCGCCGTAACTCCGGCTCTCGCCGCGAATGCCCTTTCGGGTGATGGAGGCGCCCTTGGCCCCGCGCAACGTGTCGTGGCCGACGTGAGTGCAGTGATTGGCGAGCGTGCAGCCGAAATTCTCTATGCGGGCCTGGGAGCCGCTTCGGCCGGCGAATACGTGGTGCGCCTGCGTATCCCCATGGGCGTGGAATCCGGAGAGGCGCCACTGATGATCTCCAGCGGTGCAGCAGACTCGCCTCCCCTGCCCCTCCCTGTGACGGGATTGTGGAGCGAGGCAGGTTCGGGCGCCATCGGCGCGTCGGGTGGGGAAGTGCAGGCCGCCGGCGTATCCGTGGTAGCCGCCGCCGGTGCGATGCCCGAAGGCACCGTGGTGCGCATCAAACGTGCTCCGGACGCAAGTGAAGTGTTGATTGAAGGCATCCCGGAAGAGCGCGCTGGCGATGTAACGCTAACCTTCGATCTGCCATCGGCCGCCGATGGAGAAACGCTGGTGGCGATCAAGGAAGACGGCTATCCAGGACAGACCTTCCTTCGTGCCACGGTAGAGAATGGCAGGGCGAAGGTGAAGGTGCCTGCATCGCCGCAGCCACCTGCCGACGCCAAAGCGGCCGCTCGCGCCGCAAAGGGAACACACCGTATCACCTGGATGACCTGGGTCGCCACAGGCTGGGATTACCGCAACAGCCCCAAGGGCCTGTTCACCGTCTTCTTCGACCGGGCCAAACGCAGCGAACTGTCGGGCAAAGTGGACATGATCCTGGAAGGCCTGGACAGGGCACACGGGCAGTTGGGGGAAAAGGTCCGGCTGAGTTGGGAAGCGCGCAAGGAGTGGCCTCTCGAAGTAACCATCTATCCCTTCACTGGCTCCGACAAAAACAAGTGGGGATCGGAGGGCCCCATCCGCTTCGGCAAAGAGGGACAGACTATCTGCCTCAACACAAACTTCATGACCACCGACAAGGAGATGCGTCTCATGGTGGGCACAGCCGCGCATGAGCTCTTTCACGTTTTGCAGAACCTCTATGACTCGCGCTTTGGAATCTCCATCGCAAGCCAAGGTTCGACTGCTCCATGGGTGTGGTTTGAAGAAGCCGCATCCACCTGGTTTGAGCGCCTGGTGGTAAGCGAACCAGAGACGTATGTCCCCACTACTCTATCGCCCGACACGGCTTCGTCCAGTTCTTCCGACAACTTCGCGTTTCTCAAGGAGGGGCTGGGGCAAAACCACTCGCAGGAGCACGGCTACGGGGCCTCCATGTTCCTCCAATACCTTTCCGATGAACTCGGGCCGGAGACCATCGGGACAACACTCAAGCAGATCTCGCGGGGCACACCCTCTTCGAACTTCGTCGATCCTCTGCGGGCGCTTTCCGACACCATGGGCGGACTTTCCAGTGTGGCCCACTGGACCGCTTTCTGCGAGCGCTACTTCGCCGGCGCCATCTACGGCAAGAAGGTGATGTTTCCTACGGCGGATCTGTTTGCGGGGATGAACGGCGAGCGTCACGTGTTCACCGGCCCGACTGATCGCGGCAAAGACATGAGTTGGGCTGCGCCCCCGTTGTCGGCGAATGTTGTCCTGCTCAACTTCGTGAACGCCGGCTTTGCAGCCGACACGCCGCTGCGCATCCAGATTCACGATGTCAATCACTTTACTTCCAAGGCGCACATCTACCGCATGAAACGCATGGCGGATGGAACCACAACCTGGGTAAAGGCCGCGGAGCCCGCTACCGCCTTCGAGTTTCTCAATGCCGAGACCTTTGGTGCAGAGAACGAGAGTCTCCTCATCATGGGCGTGAATCCCTGGCCGGATGTGGCCAGGCAGAAACTAACTGTGCGCGCCGGCCAGCCAAAATTCAAGAACGCCATTATCGCCCTCAACGGCGGCGGAAGCTTTCGCACGCAGACGGTGAAGGACGGAGCATGGAGCAACCCCAAGGTGACTGTCAACGGCAATGTGGTGACCATGACGAACTACACCACCTCGCTTGGCGGCGCAGTCACCTACTCCATGCGGGCCCGGTTCGTGATCAAGGGAGCACTGCTCGAAAAGGTGGAATACTCTTATCGCAACGCACGGGCGGGCGATGTTTATGAATATGAGGTGGAGTTGAAGAACGTGCCACGCACGCAGGTGGTGGGCTCGTTCGACGATGATGGCGACGTCACCTGGTTCGTGTTCACAGGGGGCGCCGACAAGGTGGTTCGGTACTACGGAATGCGGACGTATCAGGGGAAAGAGTACCCGCAGGAGTGGAAAGACCGGCAGTCGATCGAAGTCCGGCTCATTGTTCCGGATCCTGAGTAGGAATATACTCGGGCTTGCAGAATATTCAGAATGTCATACCTTGAATCAAAAGGAGTGATGTGATGTCGTTCCGATTCTTTACCCTTTCGTTTTTATTCGCAGTTATTCTCCAGAGCCAGGATTCTCGCGGTACCATCCTCGGCCGGATCACCGATCCCACCAACTCCGTCATGGCCGGCGCTGAGGTTCGACTCACGAACACCGCCACCGGAGTGATCCACACAGGAAGGACCAACGATGCCGGGAATTTCATTGTTCCAAACCTGCTGCCAGGCCCGTACACAGCAACTATTGAGCGCACCGGATTCAAGCGGTTTGTGCGCGAAGGCATTGAAGTGCGCGGTGGAGAACGCCTGACGCTGGACGTGACCCTGGAGGTTGGCGCGGTCTCTGACAGCATCACCGTCACCTCTGAGGCGCCGCTGCTGGAATCCACCACGGCCACGGTCGGCCAGATCATCGACAACCGCCGGCTCACGGACCTGCCCTCGCCATCGGCCAGCGTCATCTACCAGGTTGCACTGACGCCGGGGGTCACGCCACTGGTGGCTCCGGGCGGCAATTTTGCTCCGGATCGCGAAGGCGACAGCAACCAATTCGCTGTTTCCGGCGCGCCTTCCGGTACCAACCAGGTGATGATTGACGGCAACCCCACCGACATCAAAGGCAGCATCACGCTGCACGCGATCCCCGAAGTGGTGGAAGAGGTGCAGGTGCAAACGACGCCGATTGATGCTTCTTCCGGCCGCGCCATCGGCGCCTTCATCAACATGGTGATGAAGAGCGGCACCAACACCTTCCATGGTGATCTTGTCTACTCCTATATTGGGCGCACGCTCACCGCCATGGATTTCTTCACCAAGCGCAATCTCTACAATCCCGCGGCTGCTCCGGTTACCGAAGAGAAGAAGAAGGCAGCCTGGCCCGGCGGCGTCACCAAACGTTATCGCGCCGCAGCCAGCGGCCCACTCTACATTCCCAAGCTGTACGATGGCCGCAACCGCACCTTCTGGACCTTCGGGTTCGAATACATGACATCGGCGTTGCTGACGCCGTCCACCACCACCGTACCCTCGGCCGAAGGGCGCAATGGCGATTTCTCGCGGCTGTTGGCCATCGGCGGTCAATATCAGATTTACGATCCGGCCACAATCACTCCCGCGCCCAACGGACGCTTCAGCCGCCAGCCAATCCCCGGCAACATCATCCCCGCGAGCCGTATCGCACCCATCGCGCGGCAGCTTTTCGAATACTATCCGCTGCCCAACGTGACCGGCACCGTGGATGGCCTCAATAACTTCGCCTATCCCAATGTTTCGCCGCAAACCTACGATGCCCAGATGGCGCGCATCGATCACAATCTTTCGCCGCGGCAGCGCCTCTACCTCACCATCACCCGCAAGTATCACGATCACAACTACGATCCCATCGGCACCAAAGCCTACAGCTCCGTGATGGATCGGCGCCAGCATACGATCGTGCTCGCCGACTCCGTCACGGTAAGCCCCAATCTCATCGTTGACCTGCGCTACGGGGCGACGCGTTATGGCGACCAGCGATTCTCGAAGACAAAGGGCTTCGACCTTTCGACATTGGGGATGCCCGCATCTCTGGTGAATCAACTCGACCGCAACTTCACCACCGTGCCTCGCCTCGCCATCAACAATTACTTCACGTTGGGTGGTGGCGCACAGGCGGGCGCAGCCTCCACGTACGCGCCTTACACGTACCACGACATTGTGGCCTCGGCGATGCATCTGCGCGGCAATCACACCTTCCGCCTCGGCACGGAGTTCCGTGTCAATCAGCAGGCCAACACGAACCTTGGCAATCTGACGCCGTCGTATTCCTTCGCCGAAACGTGGACGCGCGGGCCGCTCGACAATTCCCCCATTGCTCCTGTCGGCCAAAGCCTCGCCTCGTTCCTGCTGGGGCTGCCTACGGGCGGCAGCATTGATAAGAAAGACACCAGCGTCGCGACATCGAAGTATCACGCCTTCTACGCCCAGGATGATTGGAAGGTGAACCGCAAACTCACCTTCAATCTGGGTCTGCGGCTCGATTTTGAGCGGCCCACGGCCGAGCGTTTCAACCGCACCGTGATCGGGTACGACTTCAAGACGCCGAACCCCATTCAGGATGCGGCTCGCGCGGCGTACGCTCGTTCGCCGATACCGGAGATACCAGCCGCCAGCTTCAACACGATCGGGGGACTGATGTTCGCCGGCGTCAACGGCAATCCGCGCGGATTGTGGGATACGGATTGGAACAACCTCGCTCCGCGAGTTGGGCTGGCCTATCTGCTGCGGCCTGACACCGTGCTGCGGGGAGGCTATGCCATCTTCTTCTCCGCGCTTGGCGTGGACACCAACTCGGTATACCAGCCCGGCTACACCGCCACCACCAGCATTGTGCCCAGCCGCAACAACGGCCAGACGTTCGAAGCCACCACACAGAATCCTTTTCCCAATGGCCTGCTCCCCATCGCCGGCAATTCGCAGGGCATGGCCACTTTCCTCGGTCAGGGTATCTCTTCGTTGCGTCGCGACATGCGTCATCCGTACATGCAGCGGTGGAGCACCAGCGTCCAGCATTCCCTGCCCCATCGCATGATGTTCGACATCGCCTACATCGGCAGCCGCGCCGTCGGTTTGCTGTGGTCGCAGGCGATGGACCCCATCCCGGCGCAGTATCTGAGCACGTCGCCTGTCCGCGACCAGCGCACCATCGACTATCTCAGCCAGCAGGTGCCGAATCCCTTCGCAGCATTACCGCAATTCACCGGAACGAGCCTGGCCACGGCCAATGTGTCGCGTTCGCAGTTGCTGCGGCCGTTCCCGCACTTTCCCGGCATCAGCCAGAATGCAGGGAACGGCTACTCCTGGTATCACGCGCTGCAAGCGCGCTTCGAAAAGCGGCTGTCCTCGGGCTTCACGATGACGGCATCCTACACCTGGTCAAAGAGCATGGATGCCTCCTCCGCACTCAATGAGAGCGACGATGTTCCGTATCGTTCCATCTCCGCGTTTGACCGGCCGCAGAACATCACCATCAGCGCCATGTACGACTTGCCATTCGGCTACAAGAGCCGCTGGCTATCGGGCTCGCGGCTGCTGGATCATGCCGTTGGCGGCTGGTCGTTGCAAGCGCTCTACATCGGCCAGAGCGGCGCACCCATCGGCTTCGGCAACATCATCTTCAATGGCAACATCGAAGATATCGTGCTGCCCAATTCGCAGCGCACCGTTGATCGCTGGTTCAATACCGAGGCCGGCTTTGAGCGCAACAATGCACGCCAGCTTGGTTCCAATCTCCGCACGTTCCCGCTGCGCCTTAGCGGGCTTCGCACCGATGGCATGAACTGCGCGAATCTCTCGTTGTTCAAGAATTTCCAGTTCACTGAACGGGTGCGCTTCCAGCTTCGCGCCGAGGGCACCAATGCCTTCAACCACTCGATGTTTCTCAGCGCGCCGACCACCACGCCCACCAGCACGCTATTCGGCGCCATGCCGAGTTCGTCGATTCAATCGAACCTGCCGCGGCGCATCACGGTTGGCGGCAAGCTGAGTTGGTAGGCTAGTGGACTTTGATCTTCGCCAGGTAAATGCTGGTTCGCCCTTCGTGGCTCGAATAGTAGAGAGTCCAGAGCATATTCTGGTGCCAGGCAAAGCCGGGATAACTGGAATCGCCGCCGCTCGGCAGGATCAACGCCGGTTCGTACGATTTCAGAGTCATGTTCGCTAAGCCGGTTTGTGCCTTCCCGTAGCCGCCCGGGAGATAGCGCCCGCCGCCGATCATCCGGCCATTGGGCAACACAATGAAATTCGGCCCGCCGATGAAGTTGCGCGTCCTCGTCCACTGCCATTCTTTATAAGGAGGTGAGCTCACACCGATCATGGCCAACCCGTCGCCCGCGCTGATGCGCATCAGGGCCACCATGCGGCCGTCGGGGAGAAAGCGGACCGCGGTCTCATCGCCGCCGGGCACCTTCAACTCCTGCACCACTTCCCAATTGACGCCGTCCTTGCTTGTCACCAGATCTTGACGCCGTGGATCGCCCGGCATCTCCCGACTGGGTGAGCCGTACTTCGAAATCCCGTACGCGCGGCCCTTGTACCAGGTGACACGCCACAGCCAGTGGCCCTGCTCTAGCACTTTTTGCGGGGCGCTCCAGGTGCGTCCATCGGATGAGAAGGCCACACGCGGCTGCCGCCCTGTGTAACGGCCTTGTGGATACTGCGATCCGCCGGCCACGATCATCAGCCTTCCGTCAGCGGTGATGGAGAGGTGCGGGTCACGCAGATCGATGCCGGGTTCGGTGACTAAAGCTGCTGACTCCCAGCTCTCTCCGTCCTTTGAAACCAGGACACGCAGTTTGCCGTCGTCCTCCTGCCCCACGCGCGGGGCGTGCCCCAGCCCTTCGCGGAACACGGCGTACCAATTGCCCCTGTACGAGATGATGTCGCCAAACGCGCAGTGCGGTGCCTGGTCCCAGATCTTTTTCACCGATACCAGTTCCAAACCCGAACCTGCGCACGCCAGCGATGCCGCCAGCGACAACAGTAACAGACAACGAGGAGTCATGGGTAGAAGTTTATCGCGGTGCCTGCTTCCACGGCATGTTGATAAACTAGGCTGACCTCCATGGCGCTTACCACCGGGGACAAACTGGGCCCTTATGAAATCCTTTCGCTGCTTGGCGAAGGAGGGATGGGAGCGGTGTGGAAAGCCCGGGACACGCGATTGGGGCGAGTAGTAGCGTTGAAGGTGCTCTCGTCGGATAGCATCTCCGATAGCGCGCGGCAGCGATTGATGCAGGAGGCGCGAGCCGCGTCCGTGTTGCAGCACCCGAACATCGTGACGCTGCACGACGTGGGTTCCGACAACGGCACGGACTACCTGGTGATGGAGTTCGTGGCCGGTGAGACGTTGGAGGCGCGGCTGCGCAACGGCCCACTGGCGGTGCATGAGATCATTTCGCTGGGCAAAACACTGGCGTTGGCCTTGGCTCACGCACACGAGCAGGGAATCGTGCATCGCGATTTGAAGCCTGGAAACATCATGCTGTCGGCGTCCGCATCCCGAAGCTGCTCGACTTCGGGCTCGCAAAAGGGGTGATCCCTGAGGCCATTTCGCACGACGAAGCAACGGTGGTTGCCGGCCCGGCGACCCAGCAGGGAACGATTCTGGGAACGGTTGCCTACATGTCGCCCGAGCAGGCGGAGGGAAAGAGAATCGACGGGCTGAGCGATCTCTTCAGTTTGGGCGCGGTGTTGTATGAGATGGCCACTGGGCGGCGCGCATTTTCGGGAAGCAGCACGCTATCCACGCTCAGCGCAATCCTGCGTGATGAGCCGACGCCGTTGCATAAAATTGCCCCGCAGTTGCCGCGGGCGTTGGAAGAGGTCATTGCACGCTGTTTGCGTAAGCAGCCGGCGGAGCGTTTCCCGTCGGCCATGGCCCTGGCGCAAGCACTGGAAGGGATCAGGCCAGCCGGGACGGGCCGCGCACGGTGGCAAGTATATGCCGCTGTTGCCGCTACTATGATCTTGGTCATGGTCGGTGTCTGGTTCTCACTGGCAAAGCGCCCCGCCGATGGCCCGCCCCGAGTGAAGATGATCCGCTTGACAACGCTGGCTGGTGCGGAGATGCTCCCGCAGTTCTCGCCGGACGGAGCGCAGTTCTCCTTCCTCACGTACGAGGATACAGGGGAGGCTGTCCTGCACGTGCAGGATAGAGCGACTGGTAGGGAGATCACGAAATACAACCTGGGGCTTGGTTTTCCGCGTTCTCTGCGCTGGTCAAGCGATGGAAAGCAGGTCGCCTATTTGCGAAATAAGTGGATTCTGCGGCGCACGCTGGAGAAGCTTGGCAGTGAAGAGCGGATCATGGAGATCGCGGAGGCGCGAGCCCCAAGTCTCGATTGGAGCCGGGATGGTTCGCTGCTGGCCTACACAGACAAAACTGGATCGAGCGGACAAAGCATCTTCCTTCTTTCTATCGCCACCCGCGAAAGGCGTATGTTGACATCCATCGGGTCGTGGAATGACAGCGATCCCGTTTTTTCCCCCAGTGGCAAGCAGGTTGCATTCGTTCGAATGTTCGACAATGTGCGCTTCAGCGTGTTTGTCACGGGCCTGCGTGGAGAGGACCCACGTCAAATCGGCGGTGCATTCCTATCCATTTCCTCTTTAGCATGGTCCCCGGATGAGGAATGGGTTTACCTTGCCGGCAGGCAGGAGGGGAATAGAGGTGTGTGGCGGGTCTCCGTGCAGGCGGATGCGAAGTCGGTTCCTCAACTAGTAGCAAACGGGTCGCTCTCTTCGCTCTCGATTGCACGCCCTTCGCCCCTGCGCATCCTGGCGAGCGAGCAGCAGTTCCGGCAGGAGATCCTTCGGGCCGCGTTGCAAGCGGACGGAAAGGTGGGGCATGCCGAGGAAGTTAGAGAAGCCGCTTCCACCGCCTCGGAAACCTACCCGGCCTACTCGCCCGATGGGACGCAAATCGCATTTGTCTCGGATCGCAACGGGTCGGCTCAAGTATGGGTAACCGAAGCTGCAGGAGCACGGCGTGTGACAAACCTCGGACGCCGGGCCGCCGCCCCTCGATGGTCACCCGACGGCAAGCGGCTGGTCTGCTCGGTGCTGGAAAATGCGGGGCGTTGGATCTACGTGGTCGAATTGGATGGGAGTTCGCGGAAATTGGTGGAAGGGGCGCGTCCCAGTTGGTCAGGGGACGGCCAGTGGATCTATTTTATGCAGCATGTCGGCGGAAGATCCGAGGTGTTCAAGATCCCCGCGGTGGGCGGAGAGAAGGTGCAGATAACCCAAAACGGCGGATTCGAATTGCTGGAATCGCCGGACAAGCGCGGATGGTTCTGCTTGAAGTCGAATTTGGCTGCCGAATTGGTGCGCCTCCTGCCGGATGGCAAGGAAGAGCCCATTGCACAGGGTGTTTCGGAGGGCGCCTGGACAGTGAGCAAGGATTTTGTCTGGTATTTCACCAAAGAGGGTCGCTTGATGACTTACTCACTCGCGGGCGGGCATGTACAGGAGAGGGGCTCGGCGCAAAGGCGGGGACAAGGTCTTTCCGTTTCCCCCGATCAACGATGGGTGTTGACATCGGGAGGCACCCAACGGCCCGAGGCTGATATCGTTCTGCTGGAAGAGCAGTAGAGAGAGCTTGCGAAGCGTAGCGTAAATTTCCTTTGACGGGCGGCAAACCTTTCTGTCCACTAATTCCCCATGTCCACTTCTAGTGGACATGGTATCGTAGAGGACAATGAAGCATACGACCGATCATTGGCTTGAGTCTGTCGCCACGCTTCGTCGAATTCCGTTCGTGCGCGACATTCGCTATCTACCTGCCTCCGCAGGCGAGGATCTGGAGCACGACGGGAAGATCGACATCCGAACTCCGGGGGGGCGTTTCCATCTTCTGGTGGAGACGAGACGATCTTTTCTTACCCACTCCGACGTCGGTCAACTCCTTGCTTGGTCTCACGCAGTACGAAAGACTCATCCACAGCAGGTCATTCTCTTCGCGCGCCACGTCCCCCGGCCGGTCGCCGAACGTCTGATCGAAGAACAAGTAAATTTCGCAGACGATGTGGGGAACGTCCATCTCGCGCTGGGAGATCGTTTTCACTGGACCGCCATCGGCACTCCTGCGCCGAAGCCAGCATCGGAGCGGCGTCCCATCAGCGCAGCACAAGTTCAGCTCTTATTCCAACTCGTCATACACCCCGAATCCGTGAACTGGACGGTGCGCCGCCTGGAAGCCGCCGCTGGCATTAGCAAAAGCAAAGCCGCGCAGCTCAAGCAGCAAATGCTTGCGGAGGGACTCCTGACGTTCAAGGGAAAGGACTATCAACTTGGGGCGCGGAGTTTTCTCGCCGAACGGCTGACTTCCGGCTACCTGCAAGTACTCCGCCCGAAGCTTGTTATCGGCCGATTTCGTTTCGCTGAAAAGACAACGGAATCGTTCCTGGCGCGCCTCAAGGGAAACACACCTGCGGGCGTCCGCTATGCACTGACGGGAGGATCCGCGGCTCATGTGCTGCAGCACGTCTATCGTGCGCCAGAGGTTTCGATGTTCATCGAGCCCGCACACCGCCAGACGGCGCAGGAGCTTCGTTTGCTGCCGGATCGAGAAGGACCAGTCACATTACTCGATGCATTTGGCGCGGTGGTCTTTGGGGAAAAGCGGGATGGGCATGTCGTTGCCCCCGCGTGGCTTGTGTACGCAGAGCTGTTGGCCAGTGACGATCCTCGTGCGCACGAAGCAGCGCGAGAGTTTCGAGAAGAATTGTTGTCATAGGGAATCCTTGTGCCCACGCCTGCGCAACTTTCGGATCTCACCCGGCTCCAGCTTATCGCGGAGCAGTTCGCCGCCGACATCGCCATCATTGGTGCAGCCGCGCTGCAATGCTTCATAGATCTTCCCCGGTTTACGAATGACATTGATCTAGTTGTCGCTCTTGACCTGGAACCTTTTTCAAGGTTCCAGGAGGTGTTGCGAAAGGATGGCTGGCTCCAAGAAGAAAGACGTGAGCATCGCTGGTGTGGGCCCAGCGGCTCCATGGTCGATATCCTGCCAGCAGGTCCTGCTCTGCGAGTTGCGCGAGCAGTGGTTTGGCCCGAGAGCGAGTTTGCAATGAGTCTGGTTGGATTCGAGCACGTCTTCACGCGCGCTGTTGAAGTTGAGTTGGGCACCAGTATTCGATTCAGGGTCGCGCCTCCTCCGGTAATAGCTTTGTTGAAAATTATCGCGTTCATGGAAGATCAGCAGCGACGGCGGAAAGACCTTGATGACTTACGTATTCTCTTTTCCACTTACGAGGCAAGCTCGGACCGTATTTTCAGCGATGAAGTGTTCGCCGCCAATCTTGAAGACATTGGCGACGCCAGCGCCTTTCTCCTGGGCATGGACATTCGCGTTTTCGCCTCGAACGACGAAGCAGCGATCGTTCGACATTTCCTCGACAGTCTGCACGTTCCTTCCGAGGAACTCTCCAATCTCGATCGCGATGACTTTCGGCATAAGGACGCGCTGCCGCTTCATCAACAGCTGCGGGCATTTTCTCTCGGGCTCCGTCAATCCAGGCACACTCCATAGATTTTTTCTTTGACGCCCAGGTTGCGCGATGATACACTGCGAATAGTTACTGCAAATGAATTGCATGACGACAGATTCCCCGCAGACCTTGGTCATGATCCGCACCAAGTGCTGCGAAAGCTTCAAGTGCGGCACTCGCTGCAGCATCTGCCCCAACCGGCCGGAAAACCGGGAAGCGGTTCGCCGGCTCCAGGCTCAGCCGTGGAGACAGCCTGAACCACGCCAGACGCTCGTGCAACCTCCCGCCCAACCGCCCCAACCCTTTAGTCGCATACGTCCGCATTCCCACCGTTAGACCCGCGAAAACAACCGTTCGCTGCAATCCCGACCAAAATGGTCGCTCGATACTTGACCGTTTTGGTCGCATTGGCTAAACTGGATCTAGGACCAAACTAGTCGTGTTAAAGCTGACCAAGAAAGCCGATTACGGGTTGATCGCGTTGAAACATCTTTCCACGCAAGGCCCCACAGGCTCTTCCAGCGCCAAGGAAATCGCCGAAACCTACCATATCCCCCTGCCGTTGCTCGCCAAGGTGTTGCAAAAGCTGGTGAAGAGTGGTTTTCTGCGATCTGAGCACGGCACCAACGGCGGCTATCGATTGGCTCGCGAGGCCACTACCATTAATGCACTGGAAGTGATTCGTTCCATCGATGGTCCCATCATTCTTACGTCGTGCTTCACGGATCACGGCGCCTGTGGCCAGTCCCAATCCTGCAATGTGCGCGAGCCGCTGCGCAAGATTCATGAAGGAATCCTTGGGCTGCTGGCGAACATCACTATTGCAGACATGAACGACGATAGTCCGGCTTCCAGGCTGTACTCGCTGGAGCCCGCCCCCGCTTCGAAGATGCAGGAGTTGCCCATATGAACTTACCGATTTACATGGATTATCACGCCACCACCCCGCTGGACCCGCGGGTGCTGGAAGCGATGATGCCTTATCTCACCACGCGCTTCGGCAATGCCGCCAGCCGCAACCACGCTTTCGGCTGGGAAGCCGAGGAAGCGGTGGAGAAAGCCCGCAAACAGATTGCAACTCTGATCGGCGCCAACGCCAAGGAAATCGTCATCACCAGCGGGGCCACCGAGTCGAATAATCTGGCCATCAAGGGCGTCGCCGAAATGTATGCCGAGCGCGGCAACCACATCATCACGGCGGCCACGGAACACAAGGCCACGCTCGACACCTGCAAGCGGCTGGAAAAGCACGGCTACCGCATCACTTATCTTCCGGTGCTGGCTTCCGGCCTGATCGACATGGACATGCTGCGTGAGTCGATCACCGACAAGACCATCCTCATCTCCATCATGTACGCCAACAACGAAATCGGCGTCATCCAGCCGATCCGCGAAATCGGGAAGCTGGCCAAGGAGAAGGGAGTGCTGTTCCACACCGACGCCGTGCAGTCGGTGGGCAAAGTTCCGGTGAACGTGATCGACGACAACATTGACCTGATGTCGATTTCGGGCCACAAACTGTATGGCCCGAAGGGAGTCGGCGCCCTCTATGTGCGGCGCAAGAGCCCCCGCGTGCAACTCACCGCGCAGATCGATGGCGGCGGGCATGAGCGTGGGATGCGCTCCGGCACGCTCAACGTTCCGGGCATCGTCGGCCTGGGCGAAGCATGCGAGCTGTGCCGCAAGGAAATGGCTACGGAATCGGTTCGTCTCCGCACGTTGCGCGACAAGCTTCGCACGAAGCTGGAAACAGCGCTCGACGAAGTGTACATCAACGGCACCATGGAATCGCGCCTGCCCCACAATCTCAATATCAGCTTCGCTTTTGTGGAAGGTGAATCATTGCTGATGGGGATCAACGATGTGGCTGTGTCGAGCGGTTCGGCCTGCACCTCGGCGACGCTCGAACCCAGCTACGTGTTGAAGGCCCTTGGCGCCGGCGACGACATTGCGCACTCCTCCATCCGCTTCGGCCTTGGCCGCTTCACTACGGAAGAGGAAGTGGATTACGTGGCGGAGAAAGTGATCAGTGTGGTGCAGCACCTGCGGGAACTCTCGCCGCTCTACGAAATGTTCAAGGACGGCGTTGATCTCTCCAAGGTACAGTGGACGGCTCACTAAAGGATTCTGATTTTCAGGAAGGAACCTGTCATGGCTTATTCGGATAAAGTTCTGGATCACTACAACAACCCAAGGAACGTCGGATCAATGGACAAGAATGATCCGAACGTGGGCACCGGTATGGTGGGCGCGCCGGAATGCGGCGACGTCATGAAACTGCAGGTCAAAGTGAACCCCACCACCGGGATCATTGAAGACGCGAAGTTCAAAACCTTCGGCTGCGGCAGCGCCATCGCCTCCTCCTCACTGGCCACAGAGATGCTGAAGGGGAAGACGGTGGATGAAGCCCTCGCCATCAAGAACACGGAAATCGTGAATGAACTGGCACTGCCGCCGGTGAAGATTCACTGCTCCGTGCTGGCCGAGGACGCCATCAAGGCCGCCATCACCAACTACAAGGACAAGACGGCGAAGGAACAGGCAGCCGTCGCGCAATGAATATGATCCAGGTGACGTCAAAAGCCGTTGAGAAAATTCGCGCCGCGTTCCAACGGGAAGGTGTCAGCGAAGGTGGGCTGCGCCTGGGTGTTCTCGGTGGCGGATGCTCCGGTTTAAGCTATCAGTTCCGCTTCGACCGCAAGCCCCGCCCGACGGACAATGTGTACGATTACGACGGGGTGCAAATCTACGTCGATCCCAAAAGCCTGGTGTTCCTCGACGGCATGACCCTCGATTGGAAGGATTCCCTCATCCAGTCCGGGTTCGTGTTCGAAAACCCGCACGCCAAACGCAGTTGCGGCTGCGGAACGTCGTTTTCGGCCTAAATGGACTATTTCTCCTTCTTCGGCATGGAGCGGAAGCTCACGCTGGATGCAAGCCAGTTGCAGAAGCGGTTCTATGAGTTGAGCCGGGAATATCATCCGGACCGGTTCGCGCAAAAACCGGCGGAGGAGCGGATCAAGGCCGAGGAGGCTTCGGCAATTCTCAACGACGGCTACCGCACGTTGCGCGATCCCGTGCAGCGTGCCGAATACGTCTTGAAGCAGGAAGGCTTCGATGTGGGTGAGCAGCGCTCCAAGGACGTTCCCCCGGAATTGCTGGAAGAGGTTTTTGAGCTCAACATGGCACTGGAAGAATTGCGGCATGGCGACGAAGATGCCCGCGCTTCCCTTGCCGAAGCACACCAGAAATTCACAGGCATGCGCGCCGCGGCGGATGTGGAATTGACCACCCTCGGCCAACGCTATGACCAGTCACAAGACCGGGCCGTGCTGCAGCAGATCCGCGGAGTTCTCAACCGCCGCCGCTACATCCGCAACCTCGTCTCGGAAGTGGAAAAGGAATTGGCATGAGCCAGGTATTTGACATCGATTTCCAATCGCATCGCAAGGCGCCCATCGTCGGCATTGACCTCGGAACCACCAACAGCCTGGTCGCCTTCATGGACCTCACCGGTCCGAAGGTGATCCCAGCCGCCGATGGCGGCAATCTCGTCCCCAGCGTAGTCAGCTACACCGATGGCGCGTTCGTAGTGGGGACGCCGGCGCAGCGCCTGCTGATTGATTCGCCCGAAACCACTGTTTATAGTGTGAAGCGGCTGATGGGCCGTGGTGTCGCCGACGTGAAGGACGAAATCTCGCTGTTCCCCTTCCGCATCGCCGAGGGCTCAGAATCCGTCATTCGTCTGCAGCTTGGCGAAAAGACACTGACGCCTCCCGAGATATCGGCGCAGGTGCTGGCCGAGTTGAAGCGCGGCGCGGAAGCGTACCTGGGCGAAGAGATCACCCAAGCGGTGATCACTGTTCCCGCTTACTTCAATGATGCGCAACGCCAGGCGACGAAAGACGCCGGCCGCATCGCCGGGCTGGAAGTGCTGCGACTGGTGAACGAACCTACCGCGGCCGCGTTGGCGTATGGCCTGGACAAGCGTGAGGATGGCATCGTAGCCGTTTATGATTTCGGAGGCGGCACCTTCGATATCTCCATCCTGCGCCTGCACGGTGGGATCTTCGAAGTGCTCGCCACCAATGGCGATACACACTTGGGCGGCGACGACATCGACAACCGGCTCCTGAAAATCGCCCTGGAAGACATCTCGACGGAATGGGGCGAAGATATCTCTCATAACGGCGAGGCGGTGCAGACGCTTCGCCGCGCGGTTATCCAGGCCAAAGAGCAGCTTTCCTTCGTTCCCTACACACACATCGACTTCCAGTACCGAGGCAAAACTTACCAGCGTGAGATCACTCGGGAATTGTTCCGCAACCTCATCAACGACATCATCGAACGGACCATGGAGCCATGCCGCCGCTGCATCGCCGATGCCGGGGTCACCGTGGAGGAAATCAACGAAGTCGTGATGGTGGGCGGTTCCACCCGCATCCCGATGGTGCGTTGCGCCGTCGAGACCTTGTTCAAGGCCAAGCCGCACACCGAACTCAATCCCGATGAAGTAGTCGCCTTGGGCGCCGCGGTGCAGGCCGGGATTCTATCCGGCGCGGTCGATGACAAACTGCTGCTCGATGTCACCCCACTGTCGCTAGGCATCGAAACCATGGGCGGAGTGGTCAGCAAGCTGGTCCATCGCAATTCCACGATCCCCGCCAGCGCCAAGGAAGTTTTCACCACCGGCGTCGACGGCCAGACCAACGTGCTGATCCACGTCGTGCAGGGCGAACGCGAACTGGTGAAGGATTGCCGCAGCCTCGCCCGTTTCGACCTGACCGGCATCGACCCCATGCCCGCCGGAGCCGCGCGCGTCGAAGTGAAGTTTCTCATCGATGCCAATGGTATTCTCAGCGTCTCCGCCCGCGACCTGCGCACCGGCAAGGAACACACGGTCGAAGTGAAGCCGTCCTACGGATTGAGTGAGGGTCAGGTGGAGGCGATGATCTCAGAATCCATCGCCAAGGCCGAAGAGGATTTTCAGGAACGGCAGGTTCGCGAAGCGCGCCTGGAAGCCGACACCATTCTCACCGCGACCGAGAAGGCCCGCGCCAACGACGCTTGGCTCGACCTCACCGACGACGAGCGCAAACGGATCCACGATGGCGTGAACCAGCTTTTGCTGGTGTATCATTCCGACGATCATCACCTCATTCGCGCGAAAATCGACGAGCTCAATGAGGTGACCATGAAGCTGGCCGAGAACATGATGAATACCGCCGTCCGCTCGGCGTTGAAAGGAACGCACGTCTAATGGGAAAGCTCACCTGGACGCAAGCCGAGGATATCGGCATCGAATTGTATGAGAAATTCCCGGACCAGGACCCGTTGCAGGTGCGCTTCACCGATCTCCACAAGTGGGTGACCGAGCTGGAAAACTTCGCCGACGATCCGGCGAAATCGAACGAGGCCAAGCTCGAAGCGATTCAAATGGCGTGGTACGAAGAGTGGAAAGACAATCAATGACCGCCGCTCAGTTCGACGCCCTTCCCGTTGCGGATAGCCGGCGTACGGAATTGATCGCTGTCAGCCGGATATCGCAGTCTTTTCCAGTGACCTCTGGCGCGAATGGGACCAAGGCAACTACCAGTGCCCCAGGCCCCCGAAATCGCCGTGGAAATCATTTCGCCCAGTGGAATCCGCTTACCACCTCGATCACAAACTCCGTTCCTACCTCAAGCATGGAGTGAAGGAAGTCTGGCTCGTCTACACGGAAGAGCCGCACATCTACGTGCACACCACCGAATCGATCCAGCGGCTGGAGCAGAACGACACGCTCACCACGCCACAATTGCCCGGCTGGTCGCTTGTAGTTGGAGACGCTTTTTCGCTTTAAACAGCACCGGGTTCATGCGCAGAACCTTGAGCCCCAATTCATCCACCCCTTCCACCGCGATCCGGTAACGCACAGCCCCATCGGTCCGCTCTCCCGCCGCATCCATCTCGTAAGCGGTGACACTCCCCTTGAAACCCGAAGTGCGAACCCGGAACTGATCCTCCTCATCGGACACGTGCAGCGTGATCTTCGATTTCACCAGCACGCTAAACACGAACAGTCCGCTCCCGGATAGCCGTAACCGCCAAGGCCCGAAGCTCGGCTTGTCGATTTGCACGATGCGCCCCGACTGCAGGTCCACATTGCGAGTGGCCTTCGCGGCCGTCACTTCCGGACCCGCCGGATCGAACACCGCCACCGCCTGCCGGCACTGCACCGAAGCCATAATCAGCATCGATTCCACGCTCGAATCCACGGGAAACTCAAAGGTCTTCTCCCCGCTCAACTGTCCGACCGCGCGAAACAGAGTCACTGGATGCGAGTGGGGCGCCATCATCACCACGGAGGAGTGCTCCATCTCGCCCTTCTGGAACAGAAACAGTTGTCCCCCGGTGCTCTCACTCAGGTTGAGATAGGTCGGATCCACCGCCCGCCCGGCCACACACGGCCAGCCCGGCCGCTGCTGTTGCTGCCCATTCTGGGCATGCAGAGACAGCACGAGCAAAGCGGCGGCAATCCAGCGCATGATGGTTGTATCGGCGCACCCACAAACTGGAAATAGGTAGGGCAGGTGTTGCGCTGAGACGTACTAAACGAAAGACTCTAGGCTTGAGGATGTATCGACGCTCCTTTCTCGCTTCCCCTTTACTGGCACTCGCCGCCCCTGCGAAATTCTCCGAGGAACTGTGGCAGGCTATCTCGGGCATTTACGCCAAAACACTCCGCCATCCGTTCCTCAAAGAGCTCCAGGATGGATCCCTCGCACGCGGCAAATTCCAGCATTATCTGATTCAGGACGCTCTTTACCTGGGAGCTTTTTCAAAAGCGCTGCTCGATCTCGCCGCTCGTGCTCCGCACGCCGAATGGAAGGAGCAGTTCACTCGCGACGCCACCGAAGCTGTGTTCACGGAAAAGCAGATGCACTCCCAGATCCTGGCAAGCTACGGCGTCAACCCGGAGGCGCCGGCCCGCATGTCCCCAGTGAACCGCGCTTACACGGTCCATTTGTTGAACGCATGTAGCAAAGAGACGTTCGCCGCCGGACTGGCCGCGATGCTCCCTTGTTACTGGATTTACTGGGAAGTGGGCAGGCAGCTCAAGCAGAGTGGTTCCACCAACAAGGACTACCAGCGTTGGATCGATCAATACGCGGGCGAAGAATACGGCGTCACAGTCCGCAGAGTCATCGCTATTCTGGACGAAGCCGTGGCCAACGCCAAGCCCCCCGAACGCGCCCGCTGCCGCAAGCTCTTCACCCAATCCGCACAGTTTGAATATGACTTCTGGGACAGCGCCTGGAAGAGTTGAAAGTCGTGGACAATGCAATACGGTTCCACCTAAACTGTTGGCATGAAGAGAATCACATTGAGTGTCGATGAGGCGGTTCTCGCCGCTGCCCGGCGCTATGCCGTGGAACACGACTCCACTGTGAACGCCCTCGTCCGCGATTACCTCACGCGGTTGGCTGCGCAGTCCGAGAATGCTCGTACCGCCAGACGCAGGATTCTGCAATTGAGCAACAAGTCTCCAGCACGCATCGGTGATGCGCGCTGGACGCGCCTGGAGCTTCATGAGCGTTGATGCGGTCCTGGATACGAATATCCTGGTCTATGCCGCTGCAGGCCATGGGCTTGATGAGTCAAAGCGCCGGCGGTCTCTGAACTTATCGAATCGGAGAACTTCGCGAGTGGATCGAAGCATTCGAGGCCTTCCCGTGCGTCTCCCAGGATACCGGCTTGGTGAAAATAGCAGCCCTGCTGTCCCTGCGATACAAGATTTCCTATTGGGACGCGGCGGTGATCGCTGCCGCGGAGACGGCCGGGGCGAAAACTCTCTACACTGAGGACCTCAATCCTGGCCAGCGCTACGGCAGTGTACTGGTGAAGAATCCCTATCTCTGAATTCCTCACCCCCGCCGCAACACGCGCCGAGCGTCCATTACCATCCGCGCGGCTTCCTCCGGCGTCCCGGCGAGCGCCGTCAAGTGGCCCATTTTCCGCCCGCGCCGTGCCTCCATCTTCCCGTACATATGAATCTTCACGGCCGGAAACGCAGCCACCGCAGCCCAGTCCGGTTCTCCACCCTCCCACTCATCGCCCAACAAATTGGCCATTGCGGAAGGACACAACTGAGCCGTCGATCCCAGCGGCAAGCCGCACACGGCCCTCAGTTGCTGCTCGAACTGGCTGGTGACGCAGGCATCGAACGTGAAATGTCCGGAGTTATGCGGGCGCGGCGCCAGCTCATTGATGATCAACTCGCCATTATGGGTGAGAAACAATTCCACGCAGAGCACACCCACTACATCCAATGCTTCCAACACGGCTCGCGAAATCTCTCGCGCCCGCTCCTGTACCGTTGGCGACACCGCCGCGGGAGCGACGGTCAGATCGAGAATATGATTCCGATGCGTGTTCTCCACCACTCCGAAATCCGCATACTCGCCCGTCACCGAACGCGCCGCCACCACGGACACTTCCTTGGAAAACGAGATGAAGCCCTCCAGCACCGCATCGCGCCTCCCGATCTTCTCCCAAGCCGCCGCGGCTTGTTCCGGAGCCTCAATGCGAACCTGCCCTTTGCCGTCATAGCCGAAATCGGCAGTCTTCAAAATACACGGGCACCCCAACTCCGCCACCGCGGCCTCTAACCCCGCCGCATCCCGCACAATACGAAACGGGGCAACGGGCAATCCATGCGATTCGAGAAACGTTTTCTCGCGAATGCGCTGTTGTGTGGTGTGCAAGACCGAACCCGCGGGGCGCACCGGAGCAAATTCCGCGGCCGCCGCAGCCGTCGCCGCTGGAACATTTTCGAACTCAAATGTCACCGCCGAAACTCCGCGCGCAAAACGCCGCACCGCATCCAGATCGTCATACGACGCGGTGATCTCGACATCGCTCACCTGACCGGTGGGAGTATCGGAATCGGGAGACAGCGTGTGGACGCGGTAGCCCATGCGGCGCGCGGCGATCGCAAACATGCGGCCGAGTTGCCCGCTCCCCAATACACCAATCGCCGCACCCGGCAGAATCGGCTTCATGGAAGAACGTCCGCCCGTACTTTGTCTGTCTGCTCGCGGCGGAAAGCATGCAGCTTCTCGCGCAGTTCCGGCCGCTGGTTGGCGAGAATCGCCACGGCCAGCAGCGCGGCATTCGTAGCCCCTGCCTTTCCAATGGCCAGTGTCCCAACGGGAATCCCGCCCGGCATCTGGACGATGGAAAGCAGCGAGTCCATGCCTTTCAGCGCGTGGCTTTCCACGGGCACGCCGAGAACAGGCAACACGCTATGCGCCGCCACCATCCCGGGCAAATGCGCCGCGCCCCCCGCGCCAGCAATGATCACTTCCAAGCCCCGCCCTTCGGCCGTCTTGGCATACTCCGCCAGCCAGTCCGGGGTGCGATGCGCCGAGACCACGCGGCATTCATGCGCCACGCCAAACCGCTCCAGCGTTTCCGCAGCATGCCGCATGGTCTCCCAATCCGACTTGCTACCCATAATCACGCCCACCAGGGGCTTTGCTTCATTCATATCGTTATGCAGTGAATCCAGCCTGACCGTCAAAAATGTACAGATGCTCGGTCTTGATAAAGTCGAAACCAGCCGCTTCCAGCCGCGCCAGCAGTTCAATCACATCGCGATGCGAGACGGCTCCGCGACCCATAAAACGGCAGCGCCAATGATCTCCGGTAACGGCCTCCGGGAACCCGTCAGGATACACCTTCACGCCGCGTGCGGCAATGTTGTGCAACGCGAGTTGTCCGGTGGCGCATTCCTCTAACCGCCGGGCCAGTTCACGCGGCCCATCACCACTATGATCCAGAAACACATCCACCCCGATGAGTTCCTTTTTTGCCTTCGATGGAGCACAGTTCGGCGCCAATCGCTGCGGAACAACCGCCGTATACTCGACAGCGCGCAACTGCTTCGGCGATTGGCCCAACCGCTGCACCACGGCCCGTGCAAACTCGCGCGTTCCCACTTTCTCTTTGCTCACCCCAGCCGCAAAGACATCGTAGGTGTGAATGCCATCCTCCACCGTTTTCAGCCAGGCATTTTGCACGAGAGAAGCCACCTCCGGCTGCCCGATATGCACCAGCATCATGATCGCGCCCTGCAGCAGGCCTGATGGATTCGCCACATTCTGCCCGGCGCGCCGCGGCGCCGAGCCATGAATCGCCTCAAACATCGCGAATTTCTCGCCGATATTCGCGGAACCCGCCAATCCTACAGACCCTGCAATCTGCGCCGCCACGTCGGAAAGAATGTCGCCATACAGATTCGGCATCACCACCACATCGAACACGCAGGGAGTATCGGCCAGCTTCGCCGCCCCGATATCCACGATCCAGTGTTCGTTGACGAGATCGGGATACTCCCGGGCAATCTCATCGAAGACCTTGTGAAAGAGGCCGTCGGTGAGCTTCATGATGTTGTCTTTGGTGAAACAGGTGACTTTCTTGCGGTTGTTCCGACGCGCGTATTCGAAGGCATAGCGCACAATGCGCTCGCACCCCGCACGGCTGATCAGTTTCAGGCACTGCACCACCTGATCCGTTTGGCGGTGTTCAATGCCTGCGTACAGATCCTCCTCGTTTTCGCGCACGATGACGACATCCATTCCCGGATGCTTCGTGGCCACGAACGGGTGATAAGCGACGCAGGGTCGCACGTTCGCGTACAACCCGAACATCTTGCGCGTGGTCACATTGAGGCTCTTGAAGCCTCCGCCCTGCGGTGTGGTAATCGGCGCCTTCAAGAAGACATGCGTGCGGCGGATGGATTCCCAGGCCTCAGGCGTCACCCCCGTTGGATGCCCGCTGAGAAACACCTTCTCCCCAATCGGGATCTCTTCTATCTCTATCCGCGCACCTGCCTCCGCCAGGATGTGTAAAACCGCATCCATGATTTCCGGGCCGATGCCGTCGCCCCGGGCGACAGTAATTGCGCGATGAGACATGTAAGTGATTGCGATACGTGAGGGCGGAACCTTCAAGGTACCGAAAACCCGCCGTACAACGCAATCGCTAAGCCGGCTGCCAGGGCGCATAGCCGTTGGCGCTCAAAAACTCCCTGACGCGCGGCTCCTCGGCCGGAGTCACATAGAAAAATGCTCCCACGCGCTCCGTCTGAAAGATGATCCCGCCACGATAGCGGTCCGGCTCCACCAGGTATTCGAACTCGGCGCGGGTTAACAATTCCTCCAGCGCCAATGCTTCCTTCAGCTTCTTGGCGATGTAGACCAGCGACAGTTCCTGCTCTTCAAAAAACTCCGGTTCGCGGCGCATCAGCGGGCCATGTTGCGGACAGTTTCCACAAACGTATCGTAGGCTTCCGGCGATTCGCGATTCATGTAGTCTTTCATCCGTCCCGCGGCCGTCTCCAGATTGAGATAGAGCCGCTTATTGCGCCGCGCGCCGCGCAAGGCCGGCACCAGATCCTTGATCTTGAGCCATGTCAGCAGCAACTCGCCACCGCTCTGAAAGAACAGTTCCTCGTTCAGCACTCCGCTCACAATGAAACTCGCAACCATCTCCCAGTAGCTGGTCACCATGCGGAAGCTTGCGTTCTGCCCCGACCCGGGCGGGCAGACCTTATTGAACTCTTCCAATGTCGAGATCGGCCGGAACATGGAAGCAAACCATTGCCGGGCTTCGCGCATTTTGTCGTCGCGCCGCAATTCGTAGAGCCGGAGAATGAGGTTAGCGTCGTCGTAGGTTGCTTGATTCGCCATAGAATTCTCTAGCCTAGCACTCGGCGCGAAGCCAACGCCGCGCATCCATCGCGATGGTTGTAAACTCAGCGCCGCCAATTGCGGTAAGCTAGACGCTTACTCCCATGGCACGCATTCTTGTCGTTGACGATGAGAGCGCCTTGTTGAAGTTGCTCGAAACCTACCTGGCCCGCCGAGGCCATGAGGTGACGTGTTGCGATCGGGCTCAAAAAGGCCTGGATATCCTCGATACCGACACGGGAGGCTTCGATCTCGCGGTGTTGGATCACTGGCTGCCGGACATGAGCGGCATGGATCTACTGAACGGAGTCCTGGAACGGAAGCCACAATTGCCAGTCCTGGTCTCCAGCGGCAGTTTTATGGACATCGATCAGATGCCCATTCCACCGGGCCACAAAGTCGCCTTTCTGCAAAAACCGTATCTTCCGAAAATGCTCGGAAGCGCAGTGGAAGGCCTACTGAAGAACGAGGCCTGAGGGCCCTTCCCCGGCCAGCGCGGCCTGCAGTTTCTGGGCGAAGTTGATCCCCGATTCGGACCACAGGTGCTTGCGCTCCAGCGGCAGCTTCGCGCTGATCTGGTCCACCAGCCGCATCAGACTTCGCAGATTGGTATGCGAGGCTCGTATGCTCGCATCGTCGTCCGGCGACGGGAGAAACGTATCTTCCAACCCAAACTCCACCCGCACGTGATCGGTGGTGTCGTTATCGAACTCAGGCCCAAAGCACCACAAGGAGACATTCACCGGAGCCAGTTGCCAGTCCTCCTCGCCCAATTCCATCAGATCCCAGGCGCACTCCAACTGATAGGCACAATCCTCGTGCTGAAACTCGCGCGAGATGGCCACCGCTTCCGCCGGATCAAACGGAGGCGCATAAGCCCGCTCAAAAATAACAGGCTCACTGAGGTTCACCGCATAAACACGGAGCACGGTGGAGCGTTGCGATAACTTCGAAAACGGAAACAACCCCAGCAGTTTCTCCCACTGCGGGATCATGGAAAGCGGGCCGAAATTGCGAAGCCAGCAGGAAAGCGTAAGCCGGTCGGACATATCTTCATGTTCTCACGACCGGCTCACGCGGCTTTGGAATCAACTCCAATGCCGGTCGTTCGACCGGTCTTTATCCCAATACGGAGTCGGCTCGAAATACCCCGGCTCGGCCAGGTGCTGTTTCACGACTTCATCATTGAGCGTGACGCCCAACCCGGTTTGGTGGGCACATTGGCGAAGCCCTTGCTGAAGAGCGGCTTTTCCCCGTGCACCAGATCCTCCCACCAGGGCACGTCCACCGAGTGGTGTTCCAGGGCGATGAAGTTCTCCGTCGCCGCCGCGCAGTGCACATTGGCCATGAAGCTCACCGGGCTGCCGGCAAAGTGCATCGCCATCGGCACGCCATGCTCCTGGCAGGCATCGCCGATTTTCTTCGTCTCCAGCAGTCCGCCGGAAGTCGCCAGGTCTGGATGCACAATATCCACGGCATGCATCTGGGCCAGCTTGATGAAATCTTCCTTGAGGTAAATGTCTTCGCCGGTGAGAATCGGAATATCCACGGCATCCGTGATCTTCTTCAACAAATCGGCGTACTGCCAGGGAATCATGTCCTCCAGCCACGCCAGATTGTACTTCTCCAGGGCCTTTCCCAGCCGGATGCAGGAATTCAGTCCGATGTGGCCGAAGTGATCGGCGGCGAGCGGCACTTCCATCCCGATCACTTCGCGCACCTGCGCCACATAATCGGCCATTGCCGCAATCCCTTTGTCGGTCACCTCCATGCCCGTGAACATGTGCTGGGTGTTGAAGTAATTCCGGCTGGAAGAGCCGAGCGGGCGTGTCACCATGCCGGGCTTTTCTTCCACCAGGCGCACGCCCAGATCCATCTTCAGGAAGGTGAATCCATTTCCTTCCACGCGCTGCTTCAGGCGCCGCGCAAATTCCTTCGGATCGTCGCTTTCGGTGGTATCCGCGTAGCAGCGCACCTTATCCCGGAACTTCCCACCCAGGAACTGGTACGCCGGAACGTTATACGCCTTCCCCGCCAGATCCCACAGCGCCATCTCTACTCCACAGACACCGCCGCCCTGCCGCGCGTGACTCCCAAACTGTTTGATCTTGCGGAAAATCTTGTCCACATTGCAGGGGTTTTCGCCCAGCAGCCGGCTCTTCAAAATCAGCGCATAATTCTTGCTTGCGCCGTCGCGGACTTCGCCCAGTCCGTAGATGCCCTGGTTGGTGTCAATCCGGATCAGTGGACAAGTCATCGGGGCGCGAGCCACCGTGGCCACGCGGAGGTCAGTGATCTTCAAGTCGGAGGGCTTGGAGTTCTGACTCACATTTTGCATGGCGGCTTCCAGATCCTGATCCGCCCAAAACGTGGAGGCGATTGCGCCCGCGGCCGCGCCGAGAAAAGAACGGCGCGAAACAGAGGCACGTTTCCTGGGGAAAGACTGCTGGGTCCATTTCATGCCCGCATTATAGCCCCGTAAAACATGCGGTAAATGTCAGGAATGTAAAATACGTTCATGCGGCCTGGAGTCACTTACCTCGCCGGCGGCACAGCCGGCCTTGCCATCGCCTCACTGGCGATGCTTGCCCTGATCCCTTCGCAACACACCGCCGAAGCGGTCCTAAAACTCCACCAAGTCGAGAATCCGTCACTCGCGCCGATGTGGCAGAACATCCATTCCCGTGCCGGCCTGACCAACCTCATACTCACCCACAACCTCTACGGCGAACGGCGTCAGATCGAACCCATGGACGACACTGTGGAACACATGCGCGAACACATCCGCCTGTCGCAATCCGCCGATCGCGTCACTCTTAAGTTCACGCATCATGACCCCGCTGTGGCGCAGCGCATCACGCACGACCTCACCGCCCGGCTGTTGGAGGAATTCAACCGCGAGCAACGCAACCAAAACGCCATCTGGATTCAAACCTGGGCCGATGCCAGTGACATAGCCGCCAATGCCTGGAGCCAATCCGTGGAGTTCTCCCGCACCCAATCCTCGCCGCGCGCCGCCTATGACGTGGAACTCGCGAAACAACACTATGCCGCCATGAAGGAGAAACTGGCCGGGGCGAAGGTCGAGGCCATGCTGCTCAAGCGCCAAATGGGGCCACGCATGGAAATCCTCGACCCCGCTTCCCTGCCCCCAGCCCGCGCGATCCTATGGCCATTGCCCCTCACCGGCCTGCTTCTCGGGCTCTTTGCCACAGCGCTCCTGCGCGGCTTCCGATAATCCCGCCGGTACGAACACGCTATACTGCAAAGCCAAATGGAACTGCTTACCGGATTCCTTCTTGGCCTCACGCTCTGGTTTGTTGTACGCGTCCTCATCTTCGGCGTCTACACGATCGGCCAGAACGAGCGTGCCGTCAAAACCCGATTTGGCCGCGCGGAACGCGTCGGCTCCACCACCACCAACGACACACCGCTCGGCCAATTGCTCCACCCCGACGAGCGCGAGCGCTATCAATACCCGCAAGTGCGCGTGATTCAACCTGGCGGCCTCTACTTCAAGATGCCCTGGGAGAAGATCCACAAAGTCTCCATCGCCACCGAGATCCTCAACATGGCTGTCGATCTCGAAGACCGCACCGCCAACGAAGCCGGCACCAAGCTGGAAGCGGTCACGAAGGATCAACTCAACACCGGCCTCACCGGCCAGATCCGCTATCACGTCAGCGAGCAGAATCTGTACGCCTTCCTGTTCGGCATCAAGCGTCCGCTGGTACACGTGATGGGTTATTTCGTCTCCGTGCTGCGCCAGCGCATCGCCAACTTCGAGGCCAAGAAGGCGGAGATGAGCGGCATCCCCGTCAGCGACACCGCCGGCATCTCCATCAACGACCTGCGCAAGAACCTGCGCGACCTCAACGAGTACATGGATCTCGAGTGCCGCTCGGCCGCCGCCCGCTACGGCGTGATCCTCGATGCATCGCTGATCACCGGCATCGATCCGCCGGAGGAAGTGGAGTCGGCCCTGGCCGCCATCAACACGGCGCACAATCAGGTTTCGAGCGACATCAGCCTCGCCCAGGCCCACGCCGATCAGAAAATCGTTCAATCCAAACGAGCCGTCGAAATCGAAACTCTCAAAGCCCAGGCCGAAGTGGAACCGCTTCGCGCCGTGGCATCCGAGCTGGAACAACTGCATCGCGCCGGCCCCGAAGTGCTCGACTTGTACATGCGCAACATGCGCCTCACGCTGTACGAAAAAGCGCAGCAGATCTACCTGGAGGCCAAATAGCCATGATTCTCACCACCGCCGCCTTCTTCTTTTTCGCACTGCTGCTGGCCGAATGGATTATCCCCGCCTTCGCCCGCCTCTTCGGGCTCTATGCTGTGGTCAATGAGCGCACCTGCCGCGTGTATGTTCTGTTCGGGAAGGTCATCGGGATCATCAACGAACCCGGGCTTCACATTCTCCCCTTTACCCTCGGCCCCTCCGCGTTCCTGGTGCATTTCCTCGGCCAGTGCCACGTCCTCGACTTGCGTCTCGATCAGGAATATCTGCGCAGCCAGCCGGTCAACTCCGAAGAGGGAGCGCCCATGGGCATCGGCATCTGGTACGAGATGATGATCACCGATCCGGTATCGTTCCTCTTCAAGAACACCGATCCCCGCGGCTCGCTGCGGGCCAACGTGAGCAACGCCACCGTGCGCTGCCTGAGCAACATGCCGCTCGGCGAAATGCTGGAAACACGCCACACCATGAGCCAGACCGTGCGCGCTGAAGTCTCCGCGCAGTCGCAAGCGTGGGGCTATCAACTCGGCTCCGTGTACATCCGCAAGGTCCATTTCCGCGATCTTGGCATGATCCGCCAGATTGAGGAGAAGGTGGTCAATCGCTTGCGCCAGGTGACCTCGGCCATCAAGCAGACCGGCGCCAATCAGGTGAGCGTGATCACCAGTTCCGCGGAGCGCGAAGCGGCTGTCGAATTCGCCCGCGCCGCCGCTGTGCGCCCTGCCGTGCTGGGCGCCGTTTTCCGCGAAATCTCGCGCAACCCGCAAGTGGCCGCGGCGCTGTTTGAGCAACTGGAGATGCAGAAGCTCACCGAGCAGCCCTCACGCATCATCCTGTTGCCGTCCGGCGCAGACGGTTCGCTGATGGCTTCGCTTATGGCTGGCCTGCGCGGCGGCGGTAGACCGTCTCAAAACCCGGCCGCCCAAACGTAACGCTGCTCGAGGACGATCCGCTAGGCGCCCCGGGCCGTTGTCCGGGCGTGGCCGGCCGCGCCTGATTCGGATCAAACCCGGAGTTCGGTTGGGTCCGGGTCTCCCGCGCCATCCGCTGGCCGCCCTTCGGCCGGGCGTCAATTCGCTCAATCTCACTCCGCGGGATGCCCATCTGCGTGTTGCGATACACCACCACAATCCGCTCGTCATCGGCTTCATCCATCTCGGCGGCCATCGCTTGTGCCGACCCGCGCTTGAAGATGCGTAGCTCGGTACCGGTCGTCAACTTCCTCACTTTGTCCCAATCATCGCCGGGCGCGCGAAACACATCGGCCTTCCACTGTGCATAGGCAGCCTTCATCGAAGCCAGCCGCTGCGGCTCGGCCTGTTTGCGGTCATTCGTTTCTCCGATATCCTCGCTGATGCGGAACAGATGCTCCTCTCCTTCCGCATCGAGAAGGTACTTCCACCCCTGGCTGACCATCGCCTCCTGCTTGCCGTGATGGAAGTAGAGCGTATCGCGCTGCACGCGTCCGGTACCCATGCACGCATCGGTTAGATTGACGCCATCCAGCCGCAAGCCCGCCGGCAAGGAGGCACCCGCCAGCGAGACGCACGTGGGGAACAGATCCATCCCCGCCACCATGTCCGGCGCCTTGCGCCCGGCCGGGAATCGGCCTTTCCACCGCGCCACCAGCGGAGTGCGAATGCCGCCTTCCCACAACGAACCCTTGTTGCCGCGAAACGGCAGGTTACGCCCAATCTGCGGCACACCGCCGTTATCACTGAGGAAAAACACCACCGTATTTTCCGCCAGGCCCGAAGTATCCAGGTGCGCCAGCACGCGCCCAATGTTCTTGTCCAGCGATTCCAACATCGCCTTGTAGACCGCCCGCGTCCGGTTCCCCTTTCGCGACGCCTCGGCATTCCCGGCCGTGGCGCGATCCTCGGGCCCCTGGAACGGATCATGCACCGCGTTGAACGGCAGGTAGAGGAAGAACGGCCCACCCTTGTGCCGGTCCATGAACCGCAGCGCCTCATCCCCAATCCAATCGGTCATGTACCGCCCATCCTCCACGGCCCGCTCCCCATTCCACAAGTCTGCATTCCCCAGCCGGTCCTTGTGGGTGAAGTAGTCGATATTCCCGGCGAGGAAGCCAAGGAACTCATCGAAGCCCCGCCGCGTTGGCAGATACTTCTGTTCAAACCCCAGATGCCATTTCCCGATTACGCCGGACACATAGCCCGCGGTCTTCAAGACCTGCGGTAACAGCACGGCCTGCGTCGCCAGGCCTTTCTCCCGCTCCGCAACAAGGATGACTTCATCCATTCCATTGCGCTGCTGGTACTGCCCCGTCAGTAACGCCGCCCGTGTTGGACTGCACACGGCGCCATTCGAATAGGCATGCGTGAACCACACGCCTTCTTTCTGCAACGCGTCGATATGCGGCGTGGCGATATCCGGACATCCGGTAAAGCCCACGTCTCCGTAACCCAAATCATCGGCCAGGATCAGCACGATGTTCGGTTTCGCCGCTCGCTGCCCCAGCAAAGGCGCAGCGGCCAGTGTCTGCACAAATTGACGGCGGTTCATTCTCCCTCCTCAACGTAAGGCGGACGGTCGAACGCATTCTGCAACCGTGGGTCCCCCGCGCTTTCCAACACCCCCATCAGCCGCCGCGACAAGGCCGCACGCTGGGCGGCATAGCGCCCTTCACCAGCCACATTCCGCATCTGCTGCGGATCAGTGCGCAAATCGTACAACTCCTCCGCCGGCCTCCGTCCAAACGCCGCCTCATAAAACTGCGGCGCCTCCCGCCGGTGCTTCAGGATCCAAGCCTTGGTCGGACTCTCATCCATATCCTTGTAGGTCAACAGTTCATGATTTGTTGCCAGAAATTCATACGGCTTTTCTTCCACTCCGGCCACCGCATCGCCCATCGGCATCCGCTCCGGTTTGAAATTCCGGATGTACAGATGTTCCCGCGTACGAATCGCCCGGGAGGGATATGGCAGATTGCCGGCACGGGCATCGGGCACATGCCGCTCCCGCGTAGTCACCACGTAATCCCGCGATGCATCGCTCTTCCCGTCAAATTGCGGAAGCAGTGAGCGCCCGTTCATGGTCGCAGGCGCAGCCAGCCCCGCTGCTTCCAGAAACGACGGGGCCAGGTCCATCAGATTGACAAAGTCCGCGTTCGATAGCCCTGCGCGGATGCGCGCCGGCCAGCGCGCCATCAGCGGAGCCCGCACCCCCAAATCGTACAGATTGCACTTGCCCCGAGGCACGCCCGGCATGCCGTTGTCACCACTCAGCACCACCAGTGTATTCTCCCGTTCCCCGCTGCGGTCCAGTTCCTCCAGAAACGCCCCCACCATCAGATCCAAAGCCTGAACTTCGCCCAGATAATCCGCCACATCCTCACGCACCTCGGGAACATCCGGCAGAAAGGGCGGCATCTTTCCCTGCAGCGCATCGGGGTCGATATCCCACAGCCTTCGTCCCGATCCGCGCACCCAAGGCCGGTGCGTATTGATCGGCCCATACACATGAAAGAACGGCTGCCCCTTGCCGCGTTCCTGCAACACGCGCCGGATGCTTCCCCGCGCCTGCTCCACCACCGCCGCCTTCCGCGTCTTCGCTTCGTCCGCCGACGCCGCTGCGCTCACATATTGCGAATAGCGGTGAAACGAATCCAGCCGCCCGTAGGACTCCCCGCCCAGCCAGTTCATGGTCAGAGTCTTGAAATGGTTCCGCACATGATATCCGCTCGCCTCCAGCAGCCGCCCAAAGCCCGGCAGTTTCGCTCCCGGATTCTCCCGGCCTTTCCAACTCCCGCCGCGCAGATTCGCCGCGGCCCCGCAGCGGAACGAGTAGCACCCCGTCGATACCGCGGCCCGGCTTGGCGTGCAGGAAGGCGTCGCCATAAACGCGTTAGTGAACCGAATCCCTTCCCTCGCCACGCGATCAATGTTCGGCGTCCGCACCACGCTGTTCCAGCCATCGCCATAGACGCTGGCGTAGCGCCCCCAATCATCGGCGAAGAAGAATAGAATATTGGGGCGCTGTTTCTGCTGACTCCGCAGAATGGCAGGGGCGGCCACGGCAGGAAGGAACTCTCGACGTCTCATCCACAGCTATTGTCCTAGATTTTGAGCTCTACCCACCCCCCAGTACGCGTATACAGTTTGAGGAGATCAAACATCATGAAAGCCTGGATTGCCCTGGCTCTTACCGCCGCAACGCTTCCCGCGCAAACCTATCGGGTCTCCACCGTGGCCGGACGCGCCGCGGTCGACGCGGCTCGCCCCCCGCTGGAAGCGTCCATCGAAACACCTGCCGCCCTGGCCGTCGACGACAAGGCCAACCTCTACGTCGCCGATTCGGCCAGCAACCGCATCTGGAAAATCACTCCGGACCTGGGTCAACAGGGCCCAGAGCGGAAATACGCCTTTGGCGCCATCACGCTGGTGGCCGGCGCAGGCGGCATGTTTTTCGATGGCGATGAAGGGCCTGCCATCGAAGCCCATCTCGCCAGTCCCAACGGCGTGGCCGCCGCCCCGGACGGCACCATCTACATCGCCGATACGAACAACAACCGCATTCGAGCCATCGGCACCGATGGCATCATCCACACCGTTGCCTCCGGGCTCGCGATCCCCTTCGGTATCGCCGTCGATGCCGCGGGCACCGTTTATTTTTCCGAGTTGCAATCGGGCCGCGTGCGGCGCATCGAAAACGATGGCGCACTCACCACGCTCGCTTCGCAACTCGTCCGTCCCATGGGCCTTGCCATCGCTCTCGATGGGGCCCTGCTTATCGCTGAAAGTGGCAGCCAGCGGATCCAGCGCCTTTCCTCCGACGGCAACATCCAGGTGTTCGCCGAAACAGGCGCGCGTAGCATCCCCCGCTCCCTCGCGGTTGACGCGGAAGGCAATGTCTATTTCAGCGACGTCGGCACCGGCAATATCCAACGCATCGATCCGGCGGGCTCGATGCGGCCGGTGCTGTCGATCATCCTGCCCAACCCCATGGGGCTTGCGGCGACGTTCGAAGGCACGCTGTTCTTCTCCACAACCGGCACGTTTGGCGGCGCCATCAACATGCTGCCGGTGGGACAAACCAGTCTCGGTTCCCCCATCGTGGGCGGCAACAACCGCGGCCGGGAAGGCGTCGCAGCCGTGGAGTCTCTGGTCATGAGCCCCACGGGCGTGGCGCAGAAGCCCGATGGCACAGTGCTCATCACACAACCGCTGCAAGACGTGATCCGCCGTGTGGATGACGCCGGCATCATTCGGCTCTACGCGGGCAATTCCCCTGGCTTCGGCGGCGACGGCGGTCCCGTGGAACGCGCCAGCCTGAGCAACACCTTCGCCGTCGCTGCGGACTCGGCGGGCAACGTATTCCTGGCCGACTCGAGCAACATGCGCATCCGCAAAGTCGACACCCAGGGCATCATCACTACTCTTGCCGCCGGCCTCACGCAGCCCCAGCAAGTGGCGGTGGACAATCGAGGCAACGTGTACGCCGGCGAACCGCTGCAGCATCGCATCCGCATCATCACCGCCGACGGAAGCGTGCGCACGCTGGCGGGCAACGGCACGCGGGGCTTCTCCGGTGACAAGGGTCCGGCCAGCGAAGCACAACTGGCGTCGCCGCAGGGCATCGCCGCCGACAACGAAGGCAATGTCTACATCGCCGACACAGGCAACGGCCGTATCCGCCGGGTGACACCCGATGGAACCATCGACACCATTGCCACCATCACCGCTCCGCAAGCGGTCGCCATAGAGCCCACAGGAACGCTGCTCATCGCCGCCGGCCACGCCATCTACAGGTTCCAAGGCGGCGCGCTGGAACGCATTGCGGGAGGCGCTGAGCCGGGCTTTAGCGGTGAGGACGAACCGGCGATCGACTCGCGTTGGAATCAGCCCTCGGCGATCTACGCAGCGCCCAACGGCGATATTTTCGTCGCCGACCGCGGCAACCACCGCATCCGTCGCCTCCGCCCTTACAGCGAGTAAACGATGTACTTCGCGTTCTGGTAGACGATCTTTCCGCCCGCGACGGCGTTGCTGCGCAGCACCACCACGTACTGCACGCCAAACGGGCGGAAACGTTCCAGATCCTTATCAAAGCCCGAGGCCATCAAAGTCTGCCAGCGCGGCAGCCAGATGGTGAGAAACTCTCGTAAGAAATTGATCTGTCCGCCGCCCTTCCAGTCCACATAGACCGTGCGCAAAGCCTCAGCCCGGAACACTCCCGGCCTTAAATCCTTGAGCGCATCGGGAAAGAGGAAGATCGCGCTCTTCCGCGTATTCTCGCGAGCCCACTTGGCTAAGTCATCCAGCTCCGCATGATGCAGCGGGGGATAATTCTTCACCTTCGATACCGGCATCACGACAAACGCAAGCGCCAGCGCCGCCCCAACCACAGCCACACTTCCCTGCTTCCACCGCCCGGCCACCCATAATGCGGCCGTCGCCAATGCGGCCGCCAGCAACACGGCCAGTGGCGCCTCCACGAACTTCCGCTCCCATAAATAGTGGAATGTCGTTGTCGCCGCGGGAGGCAGGAAGGCCACGAAAAACCACAGCGGAGTTTCCCACCAGCGCCGCTCAGAAGCCGCCACCACGGCCGCGCACGCCGTCAGGATCACTGTCATCGCCGTCACATACAACAACGCCCGCATGGGTTGGATTTGGGGCATCAGGCTCCACTTCATCCGCTCCAGCAACAGATAGGAAAGAGGCATGCTCAACATACCAACTGTCGCCGTCACAACGGCCATCACCCGGAAATCGGCACTCATGCGCGAGCGCAGACGGTACATCGCCGCCAGGCACAACGAGAACAAGACAACGTACTGCACATAGAAACGCGAAGGCCATAGGGAAACCCAGTTGTAGGAAGCCCGCTCCCGCATCATCGCCTCGTGCTCAGCATCGATGGTTGAAAAAAACTTCTGCTGTTCCCCTTCGCCCACCTGCAATTGCGACAGAACCAGCAGCAGCAACACACCCGCAGCCATGGGGAGGAGCCCGCGAATATGCCCGCGCATCTCGTCGGGCTTGCGTGGAATAAGGGCCAGCACGAAGTACGCGGCCCAATATGGATACACCGCCGGCACATGATAGAGGAACGCTAATGCCGCCGCGCAGCCGGCCCAGACGTGCTTGCCCTGCGCCACCAGGCCTATGGCTAGCATCGTCAAACCAATCGCATTGCCGCGCGGCACTGGCTCGTATTCAAACGACAGTACCGACGGCCCCATGATGGTCGCCCCCAGCCCGTACACCGCGGCCACCAGCACCGAAGCGGCTGCGCCAAGCCCCAACGATCCGGCCATCAGATAGACACCACACAACGCCGCGAAGCGGAATACGATCTGCTGCAACGCCAGCACATCGCGAAAACCCCAGCCGGTGAGCTTCCGCAGCCACAGAGCCGCTTCATCGTACATCGTGAATGAGACGTGCGGTTTCTGCGCGATGATCTCGTCCTGAAACAGCGACGGATCGTTCAACCGCTCGAGGATTGGGACGTAGATCTGCGTGTCCGACTGCAGATAGGTGTGCCCCGGAAAATAGAGGAAACCGGTAGCGGTCAGCGCCGCCAGCGCCAGCCACACCCACCGGTTTGTCTGCATTACTGGGGTGTCTTCTCCAGGAGTTGCTTCGCCCACACCCGGTTCGGATTCAACTGCAGCGCCTTCTCCAGCGCCTTGCGGGCCTCGGCGTTGGCATTTTTCTTTCGTAGCGCCGTGCCCAACCAGACATAGGCATCGGAGGATTTCGGATCGAGGCTGATGGCCTTTTCCATGTCCTTAATCGCCATATCCACGCCGCCGCCAAATGAAGGCGGCAGGTAGTAATTGCCCACGCCTTTGCTCAGCCACGCAAGTGACGATTTCGCGTCCAATTGCAGTGCTTTGTTCACACTCTCCATCGCGCATTTGCCGTACTTCAGGCCGGCCAGCACATTGGCTGGGATCACCTGCCCGCACAACGTGCCCAGAATGCGGTGGTATTCGGCTTGGTCGGGCTTCAGTTGCGCTGCTTTCTCCGCTGCCTGAATTCCCTTCTCCGCCGCCGCTTTTGCTTCATTGCGCAAACGCATCTCCAGGCAGATTTCCGCCAGGTACGATTCGGCCAGAGCCAAAGCGTACTGCGCCTGCGCATCCGCCGGCTTCTTTTCCGCCTGCGCGGCCAGAGCCGCGATGGACTTCTCGAGTGCAGCACGATCCTGCCGGTCTCGCGCCGCGCGCAGTTCGTCCCCGGACCCTGCCATTGCCTGAGATATCAATACAACGAATGCCAAAAAAAGGCGCATGCACCCTCTACCCCCTATTGTAGCCGCCCCACGCATTGGCAAGCCAGTTGCCATGGTCTCTGAGTGGGGGTGTTTCATGACGTCAACATCCACTGCCGCCTGCGCCTCGCGGCCGGGCGATTTTGAAATCCTCTGCCAAACTCCGGCCCAGCGCGAATGGCTACTTCACACAGACCCGTACTCGGCCGCCTGCGCCTACACGCGCGGTGAATTTTCCATCGCCGGAGACCTTATCGAGGCCGTGCGCCAGCAACTCCACGCGAGTTCCCACGCCTGGCGCACCCGTCTCATGAACTTCGCCGGGCGCGTCGCGCCATGGCGCCTCATCCAGCGCTGGGAACGCCGCCTACACACCCGCCACGACATCCAGTTTCACTACGATCGCTCCAACGATTTCTACGCCCGGTTCCTCGACCGGCGCATGGTGTATTCCTGCGCCTACTTCCCCACCGTCGACACCTCTCTCGACGAGGCCCAATCCGCCAAGCTGGAGCAAGTCTGCCGCAAACTGCGACTCCACCCTGGAGAGCGCTTTCTCGACATCGGCTGCGGCTGGGGAGCGCTCGCCATCGATGCCGCCGCGCGCTTCGGTGCATTCTCCACCGGCTGCACACTCAGCGCGCAACAAGCGCATTACGCACGTGGCGCCGTGCACAATGCCCTGCTGGATCCGTTCGTGAATATCGTCGAAAAGGATTACCGGGACATCGCGGGCCCCTTCGACAAGATCGCCAGCGTCGGCATGGTGGAGCACATCGGCCACGCACGGCTCCGTCAATACTTTCGCAAGGTGCATCAACTCCTGGCACCCGACGGGCTCTTCCTCAATCACGGCATCACGTTGCCTGCCTCCGCGCATCACGATGCACAAGGCATCTTCATCGCCCGCTATGTGTTCCCCGGCGGCGAGATCGTGCGGCTCGCTGACATGATCAACGCCGCCGAAAAGGAAGGCTTCGCCGTACTGGATGTGGAAGGAATGCGTTTGCATTACGCCATGACTTGCCGCGCCTGGCTGGAGCGCCTTCGCGCCAGTGAGAAAACATGCGCCGCATTGGTCGACGTAAAAACACTGCGGGTGTGGGAAGTCTATCTCGCCGGATGCGCCGTCGCCTTTGAGGACGGTGGCCTCGATATCCACCAGTTGCTGCTGGCCAAACAAGGCCATCAAAGCGCGCCTCTCACACGCCGGGATATATACGCATAATCAGGGTGAAAACACTCATTTGGGTGTAGCCGCCCAGATCGCACCCAGATCGTTGTCGCGGTGCGAATTGAGGCTGCGATTACGTAGAGCGTGGACGCTGGCACGCCGATTGCAGCAGCCCCGATGACATGCTGCGCGACCGTGTAGAAGCCGGAGCCCGTCTGGCGCAAATGCTGCGCTCGCACACCAGTGAACCGGGCACCGTGGTCATCGGTCTTGCGCGCGGCGGAGTGGTCATCGCAGCAGAGATTGCGCGTATTCTGCACCTCCCACTCGACGTTTGCATCGTGCGCAAACTTGGCGTCCCCTGGCAACCCGAATTGGCCTTTGGTGCAATTGCCTCAGGCGGGGTGCGCATTCTTCATCACGACCTCATTCGCGAGTGCGGCCTCACTGTGGAGGAAATCAACACGGTCGCCTCCGCCGAAGAATCTGAGCTCCAGCGCCGCCAACTCCGCTATTGCGGATCGCGCCCTTCACCCGATTATCGGAGCTGGAAAATCATCCTTGCCGATGACGGCATTGCCACCGGCGCAACGCTAGAAGCCTCCATCCAATCGCTTCGCCTTCGCGGCGCTGCTCGCATCATCGTCGCCGTCGGCGTCGCGCAACGAGATGCCATCGCCCGTTTCCGGCAACTGGCCGACGAAGTTGTAGTTGCGCTTGCTCCGGAAGCTCTCGGAGCCATCAGTTGCTGGTATGATTCCTTCCCTCAAACCAGCGACGAAGAGGTCATCGCACTACTGCGCAACAGCTCTGCGCCGGGCAATGACGAAGGGCAGCCAGAGCAGCCATAACAGCATCAGCGCCAGCAATTCGCCACACAATAGATACACAGGCCACGGACCAAAATAGTCCAATAGACTCGCCCCACCGGGCTTCCGGCACAGATACATGTAATTCGTTTGAAATATGGCATTAAACGTGCCAACAATTCCAGCGAAGAGGTTGACCGATACGAACACGCGCCACACACAACCCGGTTGCAGGCTCCTCATATTCGACCAAACCAGGTACAGCACTGCAATCACGATGGCGCCGTGCGCGAGAAAAAAATAAACGGAGGGATACGATCGCAACGGGGCCCACAAATCGGGGGTGAGTAGAGCCATTCCAGCTCCGGCAATCCCAATCAGGAACGCCGTTTCAAACACCCACTGCACGGGCGTCAGCAGAGCCGCCACAGCCAGCCAGACCATGGCATCGCAGAGCTGCAGGGGCAATCCTTCCGGAAATCGGAATCCTTCCGTTGAGTAGCGATAGGAGTACCAGATGATCTCATTCACCGTCAGCATCGCCGCCAGGGAGAGGGAGATTCGTCGCGCGTACCTGCGATCGCGCCTCGCCACCGCCGCGAGAATGCTCGCAATCAAAGGCACGGCCGTGAGAATGGCCAGGTGTATCAGGCTGAACAGGCGGAAGTCCGTGCGCATAGACTGGTTACGATCATACCGGCCCTTGGTGACTTCAGTCACTGCCCCGCCCCCGGATCACCGTTAAGCTCGAACCATGGCGGCCGAACTGCTGGAAGTCCCAACGAAACAGAAGAAGTTTTTGGTTCGCCGCGCGGGCAAGGATCGCTCCCAGTTCCTCCGCCGCGCCATTCAGCTTTCCTTCCTCCTTCTCAACGTTTGGATCGGCATCGAGTTTTTCCTCTGGGTGCGCCAGTACGAAGGGGCGGGCGCACAAGGCTGGACGCGCCCCGCCGGCGTTGAGGGCTGGCTCCCCATCGCCGGAATGATGAACACGAAGTACTTCCTGCTCACCGGAAAAATCCCTGTCATTCATCCCGCCGCCATGTTTCTGTTCCTCACCTTCGCCAGCCTCTCACTCCTGCTGCGCAAAGCCTTCTGCGGATGGCTGTGTCCGGTGGGCACGGTATCGGAGCTGCTATGGAAGCTCGGCCGCGACACCTTCCGGCGCAATTGGAACCTGCCTCGCTGGCTCGACATTCCGCTGCGCGGCTTGAAGTACATCCTCATGGGTTTGTTTCTCTATGCCGTAGCCAGCATGAGCGCCGAAGCGATTGGGGCATTTCTCTACTCGCCCTACGGCATCGTCGCCGATGTCAAGATGCTCAACTTTTTCCGCTTCATGAGTACCGGCGCGGCCATCACCATCGGTGTGCTGGTGGTCGCCAGCGTGTTTGTCCGGAATTTCTGGTGCCGCTATCTCTGCCCTTACGGCGCGCTGATGGGCCTGGTGTCGTTACTCAGCCCGCTGCGCATCCGCCGCAACGAGTCGCGTTGCATCGATTGCGCCAAGTGCGCCAAGGCCTGCCCTGCCGGCCTGCCTGTCGACAAACTGATCCAGATCCGTTCCGCCGAATGCCTGGGCTGTATGGAATGCGTCGCTGTCTGTCCCGCCGAGGATTGCCTGGGAATGAGCGCGCCGGCATCGAAACGCTGGATTGACCCGCGTTGGATCGCCGCCGCCATCGTCCTCGTGTTCCTTGGTGTAACCGGCGCGGCACGCTGGAGCGGCCATTGGGCAAGCCCCATCCCCGATGCGATGTATGAGCGCCTGGTCCCTCAATCGGAAGATCTAGGTCATCCGTAAGCGCTCGCCAAGCGCATCCAGCTCTTCTCTGCTCATCCACTGCTGCGCCCTCTCGAACAGTCCTCGTTCCTCTTTCCGCACATGCGCGCTCAGAGCCTCGCACAATCGCTCCATCACTCCCCGATCCGCGCCTGCTTCCAACTCCTCCATCAGTCCCCGCATCGCCGCGTGCTCCGCAACTAATTCATCCACCAACGGTGCAGCACCGGGAAAGGCCGCCAGCGCGGGAAACAAGACCGTCTCTTCCAGCAGGAAATGCGCCCGGATCTCCCCATTCCACTTCTCCAGAATCAATGCCCGTTGACGAGCCAGATTCTCCGCACTCGCATCCTGCGCCAACGCACGTTGGACCAGCACACACATTCCCAGTGCGTGCTGGTGCTCATGAGACAACGGAATCAGATTTCGATCACGAAGCATTGCGGCCTCCTTGCCTAGCGCCGCGATGCCTCCAGCCGGATGGCCCGCGGAAACAGAATATTGTTCTCCAGATGGATGTGCAGGTGAAGATCTGTTTCCAGTTCCGCCAGCCCGCTCATCAGCGCCCGGTACGTGACACAAGCATACCCCGGCAATTCGAAATCTTTCGTGATCTCGCGAATCCGCTGCAGGGCCTGCCCCGCGCTCTCATGCTCGGCTTCCATCATCCGGATCGGGTTGGCCACCGTTCCGAAGCAGGACCCAGGCAGCGGCGCTCCGTCACGCGCCGCAATCTCATACGCGGTCACGGCCGGAAACAGCACCATTTCTTCTTTCCGCATATGTTGCTCAAGTTCCGCCCGTAGGGCCGCGAACACTTCCGGCAGTCCGGTCAGGGTGGGACCGTAACGCTGGTTGTAGACGCGGTACACCTTCTCCAGCCGTACGGCGATCGCCGGCAATTCGCGATTCAAATAGGCATGATGCGTCTCTACGATGTGCGCCGCCAGGTCAGATAGAGTCGCCTCGTTCCAATCCACCGAAGCCGCCGGCTCGCCCGCCTGTGCCACGTCCAGTTCCGCTTCCACGGCCCGCGGATCGAACCCTTTGTCCCGGCATACATCGGCGAGCGGGCGCTTCCCGCCGCAGCAATAATCAATGCCCCATTTCTCGAAAACGCGGACCGCGGCCAATGAGTTGGCGGCGATTTCCGCTACGGTTTGTTGTTGCGCGATTGCCATTGTGTAAGAGAACCTCGACTTCGATTCTCCAGGCAATCGCGCAACAAGTCTGTGACTCGCGTCACGCCGCAAGCGCGGCCGGCACTAATTCCGCGATGGACTCCACAACCTCCGTCGGTGCGAAGGGATGCTCGCGCAGCGATTCCCGCGTCGTGGATCCCGTCAGCACGAGAATGCTGCGGTAACCAAGATCCGTGGCCCCGCGAATATCCGTCTCCATGGTGTCGCCGATCATGATCACTTCATCCGTGGCCAGTCCGATGCGCTTGCGAGCCATGCGCATCATGAACGGATTCGGCTTGCCCACGTGATAGGCCTTTTTCCCGGTTGCCGATTCCAGCAGGGCAACGATCGCGCCGCAACCGGGCCGCGGCCCGTTGTCGGTGGGGCACCAGGTGTCGCTGTTTGTCGAGATCAGATGCGCACCGGCGGCGATGCAGCGGTGGGCCTGCTCGGCCATCTCAAAATTCAACACGCGGCCTTCGCCGACAATCACGTAATCCGGCTTGTCGCGGCTGATGGCATAGCCGATATCATGCAACGCCGCCAGCATGCCGCCTTCGCCAATCACAAACGCCGTGCCGTTGGGCCGTTGCTTGTGGACGAAGGCAGCGGTCGCTTCCGCCGCCGTGCACACGTGCTCCGGCGTGGTGTCGATTCCGAACTTGCGCAGTTTCACCACCACATCCAGCGGCGTGAATGCCGAATTGTTGGTGAGAAACAGATACGGTAAACCGCTTTCCTGCAGGTAGCGGATAAACTCCGCCGCCCCGGGGATCACCTCCGATCCGCGATAAATCACGCCATCCATATCGATCAAATAACCGTGTTTCATAAGCTCCTTCCGTTTTGCCAGATGGACATCACAGCTCGATGACAGGGGAGCTACATTATGTGTGGAAAATACAACTGGGGATTTACAACGAGGGTGTACTACTAGAATAGCAGCATTCACGCTTCCGGATGCCGGCGGATGATCACTCCAGCCTCTTTCAACAACACCTCAGAATTGCCGAAATGCTGGTCGTAGTAGTCGCTGTTGTACTGCTGCATCCGCGCCGACGACACCACCACCTCACGAATGCCCGCCTGCACAATCGCCCGCGCACAATCCATGCAGGGCATGATCTCCACGTACAGCGTGCAGCCATCGAGCGGCGTCCCACAGCGGGCCGCATTGCAGATCGCGTTCCGCTCGGCATGCTCAATCCACAGGTATTTTTCCGGCCGCACCAGCCGCTCCGGCACATCGTCGCGAATGCCTCGTGGAAACGAGTTGTAGCCCGTCGTGCGGATCTCGTGCGCCGGCCCCACGATGATGCATCCCAACTTCGTGTGCGGGTCTTTGCTGCGCGCCCCCACGACTTTGCAGATTTCCAGATAGTATTCGTCCCAACTGGGGATCATGGGATGCCATGTTAGCGCAGTTCGCTCCACGTGGTATGTTCAGCAGAGCCCATGCGATTGTTTGCCTTGCTCCTCATCATCACCGCGTCAGCCGTGGCGCAGAACCTCACCGGCGCCTGGAAGCTGGTCTCCGCCGGCGAATGGCGGCCCAACGGCGAGATGCTGCATCCCTACGGCAAGAACCCCACCGGCCAGCTTCTCTACGATGCCAAAGGGCAGGTGTCGCTGCAGGTGCAAGGCGACACGTACTTCGCCTGGTTTGGCACCTACAAGATGGATGCAACCAATGGAACCGTCTATCACGTTGTCAAAGGCAGCACCATGGAAAAGCTCCGGGGAACCACGGTTACGTGCTTCGTCACCATGGATGGCGATCGCCTCACGCTGGGCCTGCTGCCCGACATGGTGAATGGGGAAATGCGCCTCCGCAGCCTCGTTTGGGAACGGATTCCCTAACCTGATATCGTAGTGCGCATGTCCATCAGCCGCCGCACGGCGATTCTCAGTGCTGCATCCTACACACGCGTGTTGGGAGCCAATGACCGCATCCAGGTCGGCCTCATCGGTTGCGGCAATCTCGGCATGCGCCACCTGCGCATTTATCAGAAGCCGATGGTGGATGAAAACAAGGTCCGCTTCGCCGCCATCAGCGACATCTACACGGGAGCCAAGCGCCGCGCCCAGCAACATACCGGCCTCGAAGACAAGCACGTCCATCACGACTACCACGACCTGATCGCGTGCCAGGACCTGGACGCCATCTTCGTCGTTACTCCCGAACACTGGCATCACCGCATGACCCTCGACGCGCTGCGTGCGGGCAAAGACGTGTACCTGGAAAAGCCGATGGCCTTCACCATCGCCGAAGCCAAGGAGATCGCTGATGAGACCGCGAAGTCGGGCCGTGTTCTGCAAATCGGCGCGCAATGGTGTTCCGACCCGCGCTATCATCTCGCCCGCGAAGTGATCGAACGTGGACTCACCGGCAACATCCTGTGGGCGCAATCCACTTACTCCATGAACTCCGTCTACGGCCTCTGGCAGTACGAAGTAGAGAAAGAAGCTTCGGCGCAAACTGTCGATTGGCCGCGCTTCCTCGGCACGGCGCCGAAACGTCCCTACTCCGGCGAGCGCTTCTTCCGCTGGCGCAAGTACTGGGATTATTCGAATGGCGTTGTTTCGGATTTCTTCTACCACCGTTTGGCGCCGCTGCTGGTCACGCTCGGCGGGCGTTTCCCGCGTGTCGTCAGTGCCAACGGCGGCATCTATCAGGTGAAAGATCGCGAAGTACCCGAAACGTTCACCATGACCGCCGAGTACGATTCCTTCTTCATCAACATCGCCTCCAGCGCCGCCTCCGCCGGACCGGAGCGGCATCACGGCCCCGCCATTTACGGCCACGAAGCCACCATCGGTTTCCACGATGGCTACATCCAGGTGACACCTGACCGCCAGTTCCGTAAGAAGTTCGAACAGGCTGCCGGCAAACCCGCCCTGCAGATCGAAGCGCTGCCCAAAGACCTCAACGTGATCCGCATCAATCATGCGCGCAATTTCTACGACTCGATGCGTACCCGCAAGCAACCCATCCTGCATGCCCAACTCGGCTACCAGGTGATGACCGCGATCAAACTCGCCGCCGATTCCTACCGGCAGCGCAGGATGATGGCCTTTGATCCCCACACCCAGCGCCAACTCGCCGAAGCGCCGCCGCGTCCCGGCTACGAAGGCACGGGCGAAAACTATACCGAACCTGCATAATCGAAAAGAGCACTCATGGCCCAAGATAAAGTCCTCATCGTCATCGGCGACGCAGCCGAAGCACTGGATACGTTCTACCCGTTCTTCCGCCTGAAGGAAGACGACTACCAGGTGGTGGTCGCCGGCCCCGAAAAGCGTGTCTATCACCTGGTGATGCACGAGATCCCGCCCGGTTGGGACATCACGCGCGAAGGCCCCAGCTATCACATGGCCTCCGACATCGCTTTCCGCGACGTGAACCCGGAAGAGTACCTCGGCCTCTTCATCACCGGCGGCCGCGCCCCGGAATACATCCGCTACAACAAGGAGTTGATGAACATCACGCGCCACTTCTTTGAAACCGGAAAGCCCGTGGCCAGCGTCTGCCACGGCGTCGAGATCATTGCCGCCGCCGATGTCATTCGCGGCAAGCGCGTCGCTACGGTGGCCAAGTGCGCCTATGACGTGGAATTCAGCGGCGGCACGTTCGTCAACGAAGGTTGCGTCCGCGACGGCAATCTCGTCTCCGGCCGCACATGGCACGACAACCCCTACTTCATGCGCGAGTTCATGAAGATGCTCGCCGAAGCCCGCGCCGCGCGATGATTCGCCGCACCTTCCTCTCCCTTCTTCCGGCGGCGTTGAGCGCAGCGCCGCCCGCAACCATCCGCCTCTCCATCGGCACCTACGGCATGCAGATGCTCGAAGTGGACCGCGCGCTGGAACTCATCCGTAAGACTGGCTACGACGGCGCTGAGCTTTGCCTGATGCCAGGCTGGCCCAGCGAGCCCGCGAAGCTCGATGCTGCTGCACGCCGCCGCATCCGGGAATCACACTTCCCCGTCCCGACGCTGATAGAAAATTTCAACCTGCTGGTCAGCGAGGAAGCGCACCGTACCACGCTTGACCGCATCCGTGCCGCCGCGGCGCTCGCGCACGATATTGCACCGCAATCGCCGCCGATCCTACAAACCGTACTCGGTGGGAAGCCCGAGGAGTGGCGCGCGGTGAACAAACAAATGGCCGCACGTCTTGCCGAATGGGCCCGCGTGGCGGAGGACAACCGCATCCGCATCGCCGTGAAGTCGCACTTCGGCAGCGCCGCCAATGACGTTGGCCGGCTGCTGCATCTGATCGGACAAGTATCGAGCCCCGCCCTCGGCGGCATCTACGATTACAGCCACTTTCAACTGATGGACATCGACCTGCGCGAGAGCCTGCTGCAACTGCTGCCGCACTCGCTCTTCATCACCGTGAAGGACGGCCGCCTGGTCGAGGGCAAGCCGCAATTCCTGTTGCCCGGCGAAGGAACCATCGACTACGATCTTTACTTCCGCATCCTTCGCGAACGCCAATACTCAGGCTGGATGCTCGTCGAAATCAGCCGCCAGTTGCAGACCAAGGAAGGCTACGACCCCGTGCACGCTTCCGAAAAATCCTACCGGTTTCTTAGCCCCAAACTGGGCGCCGCGGGCCTCCGCCCGTAATCAGTTCAGCGAAACGCTCTCGAGCACCGTGCCGAATATGAAGTACCTCCACCGTTCTCTTCACCTCGGAAACCCGAAAAATCACTCTGTACACGTGCGGTTTGTTCCCGTAGAGTAAGTGCCGGAGGCTTTTGTCCTCATGTGTCACAGGCCATGCCTTCGGGTTCATGCGAAGGGTTCGAATCCCATCTTTCAACCCGCGGTACCAAGCCTTCGCAGCCAGGGAGGATTTCGCGCCGATCCGTTCGTAGATTTCCTCCAGGTCCCTCTCCGCGCGTGGGAGTATTTCAATCCGATATGCCATGGCGCGTCTCGAATTCGGCAAAGAAGTCTTCCACATCTCTGCCTTGGCCTGCCTTGGCCTGCTGTAACCCCTGCCGGATTCCCTCCTCCGCATTCGCCCGCGCTGCGATATCCAACAGCCGCTGATACTCCGCCGCGTCCTGCACCACCGCAGCGGCCTTTCCATTCACCGTCAACACCACCGCCCGCTTGGTCTTCTTCAGTTGCTTCAGGAATTCCCCACTCCGGCGCCGGAACGTGGTCAGCGATTGAATGTCCTTGGTGATGTCGATCATTCCCTCATTACAGCACCTTTTTCGGTGCGGGTCTTAGCGCCCCGGTACCGCAAACGTCAAACTAGCCCAGAAGCTTTCCCAATCCGCCGCCTTCGCATCGGCGCAGCGCTCCATCACAATCGCATGAAGCCTGTGCGGCCCCGTGCCTTTGACCGGCACTTTCACACGTCCCTCGCTATCAGTACGGCCCACCACCTTCATCACGGCCTTCCCGCTCACCAACCATGCCACTTCCATCGCCACGTCCGCCGCCGGCTTACCACGGAACAGAACCTGCACCGGCAATTTCCCGCCCACGCGCAGGGCAAACGGATCGGCCTCGGGCACAATTTCAATCGTCAACCCCGTCTTCTCGCGGAAGTACTCATCCGGCTTACCTACCGCCACCAGCGATTTCACATACTTGCTGTAGCGCTCCCGTCCCGGCTTCGCCGCTTCCCCATTCTTCTCACGCCATACAGCCACGTGCCCCAAATTTTCATGCTTCAAATACGAAGCAAACTTCGCCGGCGCCAGCTCGATGAAGTTCGGCGCCGTCTGCGAAGTCAGGATCGCCGTCCCCTCGCCCGGCAGTCGCACGGACGCTACGGTCTGCTTTGCCTCAGCCGTGATTCCTTCAAACGCGGCCTTCCCGGTTTTCATCCACGCGCGCGTGTTCCGCAGCCGCTCCGGCTTCACGTTCGACGAACCCACAGGAAACGCATCGCCGTTCTGATACGTAATCCGGAGCAGTCCCGGGCCCGGCAGCGTAAACTTCTCGGGCATTAAATACAAGTCATGCGCCCAGCAGGTAACACTGAGCGCCATCCAACCAGCGAGTCGAAGTAGCATACAAACTCGTAATCGTAGCACGCACCCGCCGTGATACCTTGTGAAGTTGCCTATGCCTCCTCTCGCACGTTGGATTCTCTTCCCCGCCCTCACCATGTCCCTCGGTTGGGGCTTGCGCGGCTACATCGGCGGAGGCCCGTTGGGCGCCATGATTCCCGGCGCGCTGGTCGCGCTGTGTCTCTGCCTTCTGCTCGATCGCCGTGGTGACGACGCAGCGATTGTCGCCGCCTTTGGCGCAGTCGGGATCGGCTTTGGAGGCCAGGAGACGTACGGTCAAACCATCGGCCTTTCGCTCGCCGAGCCCACTCGCGCCTGGGGCCTCACCGGCCTTGCGCTCAAGGGCGCGATGTGGGGATTCCTCGGCGGGCCAATCATCGCCATCGCGCTCATCCGAGACCAGCTCAAACGCCGCGATATCCTCATCGCCATTGCCCTCATGGCCATCGCCACGTTCGCCGGCTGGAAGCTGCTCAACGAACCGAAGCTGATCTACTTCTCGCACCCTACCGACAGGCCGAGGGCCGAAGTCTGGTTCGGACTCATCGCCGGCGCCGCCGCCGTGCTCGTCTGGCTGCGCAACAAGATCCTCTGGGATTTCGCCTGGATCGGCGCCATCTGCGGGGCTATCGGGTTCGGATTCGGAGGCTACATCCAGGTGCTCGGCAAGCCTTACCCGAATCCCTTGATCGGCTACTGGAAGCAGATGGAGTTGTTCTTCGGGTTCATGCTCGGGGTGGGTTTGGGGCTAGCGGCGTGGCGCAATCGGCATGCGCTCACAGCGCCGCCGATTCCGAAGCAATCGAACATTGCCGCGGCGCTACTCATCCCCCTGGCCTTGCTCGCCGATGACATGCCTGCCCGCGCCAGCTACACCTACGTGGGTGCGGTGCTGCTCGCCCTGGCATTGCTCTATACGCCGTCGGCGCGGCACATCGCCATCACCATGACCTATTGCGCCTTCTCAATCGACTTTCAGCGCAACAAGCCGAGCCTCGATCAAACCGCACTGTGGACGTTTGTCGTCGTCAGCACGGTGATCGTGGCCTATCTGGTGGAGCGCTTCCGCGAGCCTGCTCCGCTGTTTCTGTTGTTGTTAGTGACTTCAGTCGTGAACTCGATGGCGAAGTCCTTCATTCCTTCCTCGAAGGACCTCTACCATCTGGTGGCCATGGAGACGCTATTCGCGTTGATCGCTGTGTCCGCGGTACTACTCAAGCCGCGATCCGCGCAGCATCAACCCGCTTAGCGCCGCCGCCAGCCGGAGTTATTGCTGGGAGCAAAGGCGCCGCGCCATTCGAGGTCAAAGGTGTAGCCTTCGCGGCCACCCTTGGGATCGTAGATGCGTACCACCGCTACGCCGCGATTCGACCGCGGATCGCGCACCAGTTCCACGCGCCCGCGGCCGTCAATGCCGCGGAAGCGGAACTCCGCCATGTTGGGCGGCATCGGCTGATTGCACTGGAATCGCCGGATCGTCGCGCGGCTGCCCGACAAGGTGTGAATGCGGGCCATGTCCTGCCGGACTTCCACGTCCGCACCGTCATCCACTTCCACCTCAATGGTGCATTTGCCCGAATCGCCGCCTCCGCGCCCGGTGATAGAGGCACGCATCGTCGAATCGGCCGAGGCTATCGACACCAGCCCCAAAAATCCTGCTGCCAGCCACGTCATCTTGTTTAGTTTCATTTGTTTGCTTTTTGCCGTGTGGCAAACTCCTCTGATCGTTGGACACGCGAAGCGGGAAAAGCGTTTCAGACTTCTGCGATCACTTCAATCTCCACCATGCAGTTGAACGGGATCGCCGCAACGGCCACCGTGGTGCGCGCCGGAGGGTTATCGCCGAAGCGCCCGCGGAACACTTCGTTCATCGGCCCATAGAGGTTGATGTCCGAAAGGTACACATTGCACTTTACGGCTTTGGCCATCGAGGATCCCACCGCTTTCAAGCTCTCCTCAAGGCTGTCCAGGCAATACTTGGTTTGCTCCTCAATGGAGCCGCCGTCGATCTTACCGGTCCCGGAGACGAAGGCGAAGCCATTACAGGTGACCACCGGAGAATAGAGCGGCTTCTTGCCGTCCGTGGGGCGGCCTTTGGGCCAGTGCGACTGGCGCGAGGATTTCTTCTGTGCGGAAGCAGCGGCCGGAGCCAAAGCGGCAGCGGCCAGCAGGTTGCGTCTGGAGGATTTCATTCGGCTATCATGCCAAACTCCTCCCGCATTGCTCAATTCATCGGGATCTCGAAGAACAGCAGTTCCTTGCCTGTGGGTGCTTCCACGATGCCCCGGACATAGATTTGCGAGCCCGGCCGGTGCCCGATCTGGAAGTAGAAGAAGCCATGCGCCGACTCGCCCGCGGGAATCATCTTGGCGTGAAACGCATAGCCGTCGATCTCATCAATCGCCAGCTTGCTCTTCTTCTTGCGTTGCGGCAGCGGATTCGGATAACGTCCCGGGCCCATGTTCGGCCGTTGCGGCGAATCGAGGAAGCGCACCTCGTCCGATGGCGTGGACGCCACCTCACGGCGCGTGGGCGTCATGTATGAGACTTCCATCGCATTCAGGTTCAGCGTCTTTCCCGACTCGTTCTTCATCACCACCATTACCGGCAGCACACCGAACTCGATCAGGTTCACTTTGCCGAAGGCGGCCTTCATCTGTTCCTGTGTGGTGTAGGGAATGACGGCGATCGTCAGTCCGCTGTTGGTCTGCTTGGAGGAATAAGTAGAGGCGTCCTCAACCTTGAACTTGTCCTTATCCACAGCGTGAGCCGTTATACTCATTAAGAGCAAGAACAACCATCCGCGCGTGTTCATTTATCTTCTCTATCGCCTCCTTGGGGCACTCGCATTCCCTCTGATCCTACTCTACCTGCTGCGCCGCGGGTTGCGGGATCGCCGGTATTGGAACGGGATTCGCGAACGGTTCGGCGCCAAGCCCTCCAACTGGGGTGCGACGGTTCCCGGCGGCATTTGGTTGCATGCCGTCTCGGTGGGCGAAGTGGTTTCCTCCATTGAGTTGCTGCGCCAACTGCGGCAGCGGTTTCCAGGGCAGCGGCTTTATGTCTCCGTCACCACGGTGGCCGGGCGCCAGATCGCCGAAGAAAAGCTGCGCGGCCTGGCCGACTTCATCTTCTACGCTCCGCTCGATCTGTGCTGGGTGGTGCGGCGCGTGCTACGGCGGCTGCGCCCGCGCATGGTGATCGTGATGGAGACCGAGATCTGGCCCAATCTCTATCACGAGACCAAGCGCTTTGGCTGCGGGCTGCTGATCGTAAATGGCCGCATCTCCGACCGCGCTTATCCGAAGTACCTGCGCTACCGCCGGATCTTCGAATACACGCTGCAATGGCCGGACGCGGTGCTGGTACAGAACGAGATCGGGCGGGAACGGTATGAAGCTCTCGGCACGCCGGCCGCGAAGATCGAAGTCACCGGCAACCTCAAATACGACTTTCGCGTGGACCAGTTGAAGCCTCCCGAAGCCATTACCGCCTTCCTGAGCAAGGTGCGGCCGGAACAGATCGTGATTGCCGCCAGCACGATGCCGCCTGCCGTCGACGGCGATCCGGACGAAGAGTACGTCGTCATCGAAGCAATCCGGCAGACCAGCCGCCCTGGGCTGCTGTGGATGGTTGCTCCGCGCCGCCCGGAACGCTTTGACCTCACGGCTTCTAAGTTGGAACGGGCAGGGATAGGCTTCCAGCGACGGTCTCAACTGGCCGCCGGCTCACAGTTGAATCTGCCTGGGGTGCTGCTGCTCGACAGCATGGGCGAACTGGCTTCGCTGTTCTCTTTGGGCGATGTCGTCTTCATGGGCGGGACGCTCGCCCAGCGCGGCGGGCACAACATCCTCGAACCGGCGTTCTATTCGAAGCCGGTGATCATCGGGCCGCACATGGAGAACTTCCCCGATATCGGCGCCGAGTTCCGGGCCGCGGGCGCGGTGTGCGAAATCGCGGGCCCGGCTGAATTGGCCCCGGCAGTGACAACGCTGTTGGACAACGCCGGCGAGCGGGCCGCTATGGGCAAACGGGCAGCGCAGTTGGCCCAAGCCAAGCGTGGCGCTACGGTGCGGGCCGTGGCGGCCATCGAAGCCTGCTATTCCGATTCCCTGCCCATCCCCGTGGAGCCGCTGCCGTGGCGGCTCCTGTTGTATCCCCTATCGCTTGTGTGGCGCGCTGGCGCGGCGATCGACCGCAAGCGCAAGCTGGCCCAGCGGGGGCGATTACAGGCCCCTGTCATCAGCGCTGGCGGCATCACCATGGGCGGCACCGGCAAGACGCCGGTGGTGGCTTACCTCGCCGAGAAGTTGCGTCAGCAGGGCCACTCGCCGGCGATCCTGATGCGCGGTTACCGCCGCCGCTCGCCGGAGCCTCATACGATCCTGGCCGCGGGCGAACCCTGTCCGGTGCCGCGCACAGGCGATGAAGCGCAGATTCATGTGCGCCGCAGCCATGCGGCACTCGGCATTGGGGCGGACCGTTTGGAGACGGGCCGGTTGCTTGAGGCGAAACTGCACCCGAGCGTATTCCTGCTCGATGACGGCTACCAGCACTACCGCTTGCACCGCAATATCGATCTGGTAGTGATCGACGGGTTGCGCCCCCTATCGAATGGGCGGGTGTTTCCGCTCGGACGGCTGCGGGAGCCCTTAACCGAGTTACGCCGCGCCACCGCGTTCCTGGTTGCGCATGCCGACTTCCCGGCGCCCTGGCGCGGGCTGGAGCGCAAGCTGCATGAGTATAATCCGGAGGCTCCGGTCTTCTATGCGCGGATGGAGGGCGTGGCCTGGGTAAATCATGCAACGGGGAAGACAAAGCCGCCAGAGGGCTTCCACGAGACGCCTGTGGCTGCATTCTGCGGGCTCGGCAACCCGGCTTCGTTCTGGAGCACATTGGAAGGGCTCGCCATCCAGCCGCGCTTCCGCTGGGCGTTCGGCGATCACTCCCTCTACCGGGTAGGGCAACTGCGGCGGCTGGCGCATCATGCCAAGGCCGAGGGGGCGAAGGCGCTGCTGACCACCGAGAAGGACGTGATCAACCTGCCCGAGGACTTCGCGCTCGCCTTAGAGGGTCTGCCGGTCTATTGGTTGAAGACGCGTCTGTCGATCTATCGGGAAGAGGAGCTGCTCGACTGGCTGGCCGCCCGGCTGAAGCGCGAAATGCTATAATCCATGCTCAGATTGTTACCTCCAACTGAATGTGGCTCATCTGGGGCCGAGGGGATCAATTGTTACGCGTTGGTAGCGTATATACCTGACCCGCTCGGTCGCTTCCTTGACGATTTGCGCCGTGACCTGGTGCCGGGGTGCAATCCCCACGCACACGTCACCCTGCTCCCTCCGCGGCCTCTCCCAGGCTCGGCGGAAGCGGCCGTACGGCACATCCAGGAGCACATTTCCGGTCTGCCCGCCTTTGATCTGCACGCCACCGAGATCGGTGTGTTTCCCGTCACCAATGTGATCTACATCGAGCTGGGAATGGGGCGCAGCCGGCTGGTGGATCTGCACTCGGGTCTCAACGACGGCGCCGTTCACTACAATGAGCCGTTCCCCTATCATCCGCACATCACGTTAGCGCAAGAGATTGGCGCGGCGAAGGTAGAAGAGGTGCTGGCCGAAGCGCGCCGGCAGTGGAAGGACTACCGCCAGACCAAGATATTCCCGGTGCAGGAGGTGACCTTCGTGCAGAATACCAAGAACAACTGCTGGCTCGATCTGGCCACGGTGCAGTTGGACCGGGAACCAATCCCGGTCCTGCGCTAGTTTCCTTCCTCCAACGGCTTGGACGGGTCGATAAAGGGCCAGACCAAGGTGCCGGCGAGATAGACGCCAGCCATCACATAGAGGAACAGGTTCCAATCCCCGACACCCTTTGCGTTCTCGGTGTGTTTGAGGATGTAGCCGCCCACCTGCGGAGCGACAAAGCCCGCCAGATTCCCCATCATGTTCATGGAGCCGGAAAGCGTGCCTGCATACTTGCCGCCGATGTCCATGCAGGCGGCCCAGGCGCCGGGCATGACCAGATCGTTACAGAAGCTGGCGAGGCCCATCACGATCATGGCAAGCAGCGGGTCTTTCATCGTGATGGAAACGATAAGCAGGATACCTGCGCCCAGGAAGCCGAGGGAAGCAACCAGGCGGCGTGCGGTCTTGACGCTGCCGGTCATGCGGGTCAAAGCCGGTGATACGAAGCCGCAGAACAGCGAGCCCATACCTCCGAAAAAGAGCGGAAAGATGGCGAGCTTGGCGCTTTCGATTGCGCTCAACTGGCGATACTCCTGGAGGTATGTGGGAAGCCAGGTGATGTAGAAATACCAGGGGAACGAGAGGCAGAAATACTGCACCCAGAGCAGCCATACGCTGCGGTTGCGCAGCAGCAGCCCCCAAGGTACATTGCCGTGGCCTTCGGCATTGCTGGCGCTGTGCTTGAGCAATTGCCATTCGGCTTCATTCACGCTGGGGTGATCCTTGGGGTTATCGCGGAACCACTTGTAGAACCACACGGCCCAAATGACGCCCATGGCGCCGAACATGACGAAGGCCTGCCGCCAGTTCATGTAGCCGAGTACCCAGATGACCAGCGGAGGAGTGAAGGCGCCGCCCCAGCGGGCGAAGGTCCACATGATGCCTTGGGCGCGGACGCGCTCCTCAAGCGGCAGCCAGACGCTGAAGGCCTTGGTGAGGTTGGGGAAGCAGCCAGCTTCGCCCGCGCCGAACAGGAAGCGGCAGACGAGCATTGAGGTAAGGTTCCACATGGCTCCGGTGATGGCCGTGAAGGCAGACCACCAGATGACAATGCGCATCAGCACCTTGCGCGGGCCCATCCAATCCCCCATCCAACCGCCGGGGATTTCGAAAGCGGCATAGGCGAGGGCGAAGGCAGAAAAGACCCAGCCCATCTGCTGTTTGTCGAAGCCGAGATCCTTCGAGATGAGCGGGGCCGCCTGCGAGATGCAGACCCGGTCGATATAAGCCAGGATGGAAAGCGTGACCGCAAAGACGATCACCCACTGACGTGCGTTGGTGGGCTGCTGCGTCTGGGCCGGAGTGCGGCCTTTTGCCGAGGACGTTGAGGAAGCCATGTGCTCGGGCTATCACACCATGAAGTACGGTATGGTTGCAACCCTACCCCGGGCGAGTGCATTGATAGAGACAAAAGGCCCGCACCTTCCAGGAGAAGATGCGGGCCAAGGAGAACGGGATGAAAAGAGCCTAACGCCCTGCTTGCGTCACGGTGACGGCAACGCCGTTCACCATCACGGTTCCGGTTCTGGAGTTCTTTGTGTTGTTCCTTGCAACCTTGATCTGAAGGACGCCATTGGAGGTGCCTGTGGCGCTCTGCAGGGTAATCCAACTGGCGGTAGTGCTCGCCTTCCAGAGGCAGCCGCTGGTGGCGCTGATGCTGAGGGACACCGTGCCGCCAGCCTGCGGCGCGGCCACCGCCGTGGGGAATGTAACTGAGCCTGCCTGGAAGAGGCCGGTAACATCATAGGCCTTGTTCATGGTGATGGACGCCTTGAAGTCGGCCACGTTGAGGATGCCGGACCACGCGTTGAAACAGCTGCCGGAGAAGGCGGCGGCGTTGACGAGGACGGTGGAGTTCAAGTCATAGAAGCCATCAGCCGAAGCCGGGCTGCTGCCGACACTGCCCTTGGTGGTATCGTTGGCAGTTTTCTTCAACTGATAACGGGTCCGGTAGTTGGCGGAGAGCGAGGCGTTGGAGCCTGGCGTCGTGTAGGTATGCGTCTGCGCGCCACCATCCGACCAGCTTTGGAAGGAGTACTGGACTGTGCTGAGCGTCGTATTCGGAGCGGAAACGGTATGGGTGGTCCCGCTGGTCCAGGCTCTGGTCACAGGGGCCACGACGTTGACGCCGTCCACGACGAGCGTCAACCCGGTGGGGTTGGAATTGATGGTGACGTTGACCGTAGTTGGAGTTGTTCCTCCGCCGCCTCCTGTGGTGGCATACATGGATTTGACACCAGCGATATCGCCGGCCGAGAGGCCGTTGCGCTGTCCGATGGCGATGCCCGCGGGAATCGTCTCAATCGTGGGCAGGCCGTTGGCGGAGAAGGCATAGGCGCTGTAGTGCATGATGGAGCCGTAGTCGTATGCGCCGACGTTCATCCCACTCGTAGGGATGGTGAAGTTGGACAGGGCGCTGGAAGTGATATTGGCGGTGTTCACCTTGATGTAGGTATCGCGGTCGGTGCGGGTGTGCTCGTGATAGAGGCCGATGGCGTGCCCGGTTTCATGGATGGCGTTGCCGGTAGAGCAGTCATCGCCGATGTTCACCGGTTGGCCTGCCATGCCGATCTTGCCGATGTAGCTGGAGCAGGTGCCGCTGGAACTGGCGCGGACGTAAGTGATGTAGTACGACTCGGTGGTGCGGGGCACGAGTTTGATGGTGCCGGCGAGGTTATTGTTCCAATGGGCGATGGCGTCCGTGATGCGGTACTGGTTGGGCAGTGTAGGGTCAATGGTGTAGGGAACAATGCCACCGGTCCAACGGGCGGAGGATGAGGAGATGGCGAAAGCTTGACGGTCGGCGCCTTTGCCGCCTTCGTAGGGCTGGAGTTCTTCCGCGCGGCCGATGAGGATGTCGCCTTCCCACACACCGTAGCCGTCGATGACGTGGTGTTCGACGGGCATCCCGCGGAACCAGGAGACACGAGTTTCGGCGGGCTGCCGGCGCTCGATGGTCCAGGCGGTTTCGTCGATGCCATCGAGCACGGCGGCTTCGGCGATGGCAAAGGGCAGAGTGCCGGGTTCGGTTTCCGACTGGAGCTCGATCACCAGTTGGGAGCCGGGGAGGCCGGGGGTCCAGAACTCGCCGGACTGGGTGGGACCGGAACCCTCGATAGGGCCGTAGGTCTTAGTTACCATCCCGTTGCCATCAAGGCCGTAGACAAACAGCCTGGCGTCGGGGGAAAGGTGGACGTCTTCGAAGTGGGCACGCATGGCGGCGGCCCCTTCTGAGCGAAGGCGGATGAGCAGGGTGCGCCGGCCATCCGAATCGCGGAGGTACTCAGGTTGTGCGGCACTGTCCACGCGGAACACACGGCCCTCGGGGGCTGGTCTGGCGGTGCTGTGATCCAGGGTCCAGATTGCCGAATCCAGCAGATGGCCAGTGACCGGTCCACGGACCTCCTGCGCCTGTAAACCCAACACACTCAATACGATCAAGAATAACTTCATGTATACCCTCAAGAAATCAAGATTGCGTCTCAGTTGACCTACTGCGTCCTGCAATCAGTACTATCGGCACCGATAGGGCTAGCAAGCGTCGGCGTGTAGTCCTATCCACGCGGCGAAGGTTGCCTACCTACTTACAGGGATTACCCGCTATCACCCGTAGGTCGTTTCACCTGCAACCGAATTGCAAGTAATAACCAGGTTCACTGATCGAGTGAAAGCTAAGTAACGGAGAGACTCTTGAAGGGGAGAAATTGCTTTGCTTCACGGCGGAAACAAGTGCAGTGGTACTTTGAGACCAGCTTAGCTGAGGGGGGAAGGAGAATGCAAAACAAAATGAAGTAAAAATGTTTAGGCCGTCCGGGATCGGGGAGAAGCGCCGGACGGCCCACAGTCGGACTAATTTCCAGGCACCAATACAGGCTTGAAGATGAACAGATCCGGGTCAGTGGCGTCGACCTGAACGAGGATGTAGTGAACCTCGTTTTGGGCGAAGACTTCAACACGGGTGAAGTTCATGATGCGAGTGCCGGCGGTGGTGAGCTGGGTAGGCGAAGGAAAGGTGTTGGTGAGAGGTTTGTCGATACGAAAATAATGCGTATCTCCGCCAAAGTAGACCACCTGCTTGTTGGAGGCGACGACCTTGTTGCGGAGATTGCTGATGAAATCGGCATAGCCGGAGGAAGGGTACGGAGGAGTAGCGGTTTCCAGGAACCGTTCGAAGGGATTGGCCTGGGAGAAGATGGCGACTCCTTTGATCTTTGGATCGGCGTTAGCCTGTTCGAAGGCGTAGTCGAGCCATGCCATATTTGCGCGGTTGCGTTCGCTATATTCGGCGTTCGAGAGATCCGGATATTCTCCGGTGAGGCGGCCGAAATTATTGTTGCTGCCGGGTTGATGCAAAGTGACGAATAAAACGGCGCCCATTTTCCAAATTGCGTTTTCGCGGAATTTAGAGAAGCCAGGGGAAGAGCTTTGGCGGGTGAGGTCCATTTTGCGCCGGCCGAGGCTCTTGTCATCGGGGTAGAAGGTGGCGCGGAGGAATTCGAGCCGTTTGATGGGGTCGAAGATGCCGTTGGTGTCGCGGTGGCAGTCGGTCCATTCGTTATCGCCGGGGGTGAAGATCAGGGGGCGTTGAAAAGTGTTGAAATATTCCAGGTTCTTGAGATAGACCTCGTCTTCGCAGCGGGTGGCGCCACCTTTGATGTCTCCAATGTGGACGGTGAAGCGAGCCCGGTCGTCGTTGACGGCCTTGATGAGGCGTTCGTAGGGTGGAGACGGGTAAGTTTGGCGGTCCCCGGTGGCCGGGTTGTAGGGCATGTCGCCGATGACCGCGAAGAAGAATTTGGCCGGGTCCTGCGCCGGCATGGAGAAGGCCATGGCCAGGGCGAGGACAGAAGTAGACACGCAGATCCGCAAGGGATTCCCTCCTGTTGGGTTATTAAGTCTGTAACAATACTGTAACTAAATTTGGGGGCGGAGTGGGCTACACCGAAAGCCTTAGCCCGGGGTAAGAGATGGCTGTAGGCGAGAGTGTCTTCTGTTCAGGCTCGTGGCGACGTGAGGGTATCAGATGTGTGTTTTGGGCCACAGATGGACACCGATGAACACCGATTGCGGACGTCGGCTAGTCCGCGACTTGTTCCAGGATGGCGAAATCGCCGGGGTTCCAGGCCTGGGCGATGAGGTAGAACTTGCCATTGTATTCGCGCATCACGGCATTGTGGATGTGCTGGAAGTTGGGGAGCCCGAGATCCTCCTTGATCATGACCGTGGAGATGAGCTGGTCGTTCTCCATGATGTAGATGGGGGCGCCTTTGCTGCGGTCGGGGCCGTGGAGGGAGCCGACGACGGCATACTTGCCGTGGTAGTAGATGTCGCAGGGGAAGGAGCCGAGAGGCATGCGGAGAGTGGAGAGATAGTGGCCGTAGCGGGTGAAGCGGTCGATTTCAGAGTTGGGACGGTCGGCGATATCGACGCGAGTAGTGCCGGGGAAGATCGTGACGCCGTGGCCGGTGCCGAATTGGCCGGGGCCCGTGCCGCGTCCGCCAAAGGCGAGATCGTGCCAGGAGGCTTTGAACGGGCTGGTGCTTTCGATCTTGGCGGTAAGAACGAAGTCGAGGTTGGAGTAGCCGGTGGTGATGTAGTAGAGCCCGTCGAGCTGGTCAGTATCGGTGGGGACGAAGTTGCCGCGGCCGCGGAAGTAGTCGTTAGCGATGGGGTTGCCGAGGTCGGATTTGCCGTCCGGGGCGTTGAGGGTGTGGACGAGCTTACCGTCGGTGGTGGTGGTGAAGATTTTCGCGGCTTCGTTGGTGGGGAAGACGAGGAAGGAGTTCCCGTCCTTGGCCTGCCAGATGGCGGAGTTGTGGAGGTTGACCTTGGCCATGGAGGGATCGGTGGGGAGCATGCGGGTGGACTTCATGTCAGCGCTGATCTGGATGATGCCAGCGCCTTTGAGCGAGAAGTAGGTCTCGCCTTTGCCGGGGCGGCGATCGATGGCGAAACCGCCGTGGGCGCCCTTGAGGACAGCCTGCGCCTCGGAGGGCAGATGGCTGGAGGTGTACATTACGCGGAAGCGCATTTTGCCCTGGCCGCTGGTGGCGGCGCCTTGAGCGGTGATAGGCCGGGAATTGATACCGAAGAACCAGCCGGCGGCGAGGAGGGTGGTGAAGATTGCACTAAGGGTGAGTCGTTTCATTGGGCGTCCCAGATTAGGCATTACACCACAGTTCGATTCGGTTTGGTAGAGCAGATCGGAGTGCGGTAGGCTTCCCTAGTATGGAATCGCTACATTTCCGGCTGGCCACGGAGGCCGATTATCCAAAGCTGCGGCCGATGATCATCGACAGTTTTGAACCGATTACGTGGTTTAAGAAGCTGGATGAACGGTTTGGGCCGCTCAACGGTTGTGATTGGCGGACGCGTTGGAATGCGCGCCTGGACAAGATTTTTGCCTCGCAATTGATCCTGGTGGGGGAGGTGAATGGCGAGATTGTAGCTGTGGCCACGGGGACGGTGGATGGGGCGGCCAAGCTGGGGTACGTCGACTTGCTGGGGGTGGATCAGGGGCACCAGCATAAAGGATACGGACGGGCGATGCTGCGGGGGATGCTCGATTATTTCCGGGAGTTGGGGATGGAACAGGCGCATCTGGAGTGCCTCACGGACAATGGGCGGGGGAATGCATTGTATGCGAGCGAGGGGTGGGAGATTGTGTCGACTTCCCACCACTGGTTCACGAAATTGTAGTAGCGGTTCAGGCGGGGTCGGGCTCGGTCCAGGCGATGACGGCGGAGGGCAGTGAGGCGCAGAGGAAAATGAGCCCGAACAGGATGGGGCGGCGGGCATTGGCATCGGGAAGCCAGAGGCCAGAGTCGAAGGCGATGGTCGCGTAGACGCAAGCACCACAGAGCAGTGCGGCGAGGATGGCGTAGGCGCGGACAAAGGCGCGGTGGCGAACAGCGGTTTGACGCTCATCACGGCTGGTAAAGAGGCGTGTATCCCCAGGGAAGCCGTATTCTTTGAGGAGCCCGGTGAGGGCGAGCCAGCACCCGAACATAACAAGGCCGGCTATGCCTACGGCAAGCAATCCGAGCAGAGCGAGGGCACCGGATTGAGCGCGGGCAATGCCGGGGAGAATCGCGATGGCGATGTAACTCGTGTACATCAGAGTCACGAAGAGGCGGCGCTTGGCTTGGGTCATACTTCACCTACCGTGGTGTAGAGCTGTTTGCTCATGGGTGCAAAGGGTTTGCGGGAGAAGATGGCCTCAATGGGGAGGCCGAAGAACTCGCTGATGCGGAAGGCGAGGTCGAGGCTGGGGAGGAAGTCGCCACGCTCGAGGTAGCCGATGGTCTGGTAGCTGACGTCGAGGGCTTGGGCGAGGTCGTGGCGGCTCATGGCGCGCTCGGCACGAAGGACGGGGATGCGGTTAAAGATTGAGGGTGGACTGGGGTCGTCTTTCCGCTGCATGTTCTGTATTGAATGTATAATAAACTATACAATTCGTCAAGATTGGTGGACAGTCTCGTGGTTGGCGAGATCGCAGCAGCGGGGTACTATGGGAAATCATGTTCTTGTTCTCCCTGTTGGTGTGTTTGACCGCTACGGCCGCGGATTGGCCTCAGTTTCGCGGGCCGGGTGGTGCAGGGGTGGCAGATGGCAAGCCACTGCCGGTGAAGTTCGGACCCGCTGAGAGCGCCTGGAAGGCGAAGGTGCCGTTTGGGCAATCGTCGCCGATTGTGGCTGGGGGCAAGGTGGTTGTCACGGCAAGCGAGGGGAAGGCGTTATTGACGATCGCTTTCGATGCGGGGACGGGGCGGGAGTTATGGCGCAGGGAATTGCCGCGGCGGAACGTGCACGAGATCTACAAGGCGAATGATCCGGCATCGTCAACGGCGGCATCGGATGCGAGTGCGGTGTATGTGTTCTTTCCGGATTTCGGGATGGCGTCGTATGGCCTGGATGGGAAGGAACGCTGGCGGTTGCCGCTGGGGCCGTTCCAGAACTTCTATGGGATTTCGACATCGCCGGTGGTGGCGGGGAATCTGGTGGTGTTGTTGTGCGATGAGACGCGCGGCGGATTTTTAATGGCGGTGGATAAGAATACGGGGAAGCAGCGGTGGCGGACGGCCCGGAAGGAACATAAAGAAGGCTGGGGCGTCCCGCTGGTGCATGGGGACCAGGTGATTACGATCGGGTCGACGCGGCTGGATTCCTATTATCTGGCGACGGGCGAACTCAAGTGGTGGCTGCCGATTTCGTCGAGCGGAGGGATGGGGACCCCGCTGGTGAACGGGGACCGGGTGGTCGTATCGACACTAGGGTCGAATGAGCCGTGGCTGCCGACGTTCGCGGCGGTGCTGGAAAAGACGGACAAGAACAAAGACGGGAAGATTTCGGTGGTGGAGAGCAAGACGGAGAAGGATTGGGAGGAGCATTTCGGATGGGTGGACCGGAATTGGGATGGGCAGATTGAAGCGGCAGAGTGGGACGAGGCGCGGACGTTGGGGATGGGTCCGTATGGTGCGATTTCGGTACGGATGGATGGCAAAGGGAAGTTGGAGCCGGAATCCGTGGACTGGCGGGTGCAGAAGAATATTCCGTATATTCCGACTCCTTTGTTATATGGCGGAGTGTATTATCTGGTGAAATCGGGTGGAATTGTGACGGCACTCGATCCGGCGACGGGGAAGGTGTTGAAGCAGGGGCGTAGCCAGGATGCGTTGGGCGAGTATTATGCGTCGCCGGTGGCGGGGGATGGGAAGGTGTACATGGTGAGCGAGGAAGGCAAGCTGAGCGTGTTGAAGGCGGGGGCGGAATGGGAGGTACTGGCGGTGAACGATTTGGGGGAGCAGGTGTTCGCCAGTCCGGCGATTGGGGATGGGCGGCTGTTTGTGCGAACGCGCGGGACGCTGTATTGCTTTAGCGGGAAGTGAATCCGGGATCCGCGGGCAGAGAGGGGCTAGGCAAACGCCTTGGCCATTAGCTCCTGTTTTTGTATTGGGATTCGAAATCGTGCCGCTTCCGAGCGCCAAGAGCTAACCGCTTTGCGCGCTTTCGACACAATGGCTTTTGCCTCGGAGGCGGCCAGCCCATAGGATCGATGAGTCTCCAGGGCGATCTCCACATCACAAGAGGATTCCACATCGTTGATAGCCAAGGTAAGTTCATTTCGGTCAATGGCGGGGTTGATGTCGAATGCGGGCGAGAGGGTGATCCCCTCGGGATGGAGAAGGAAACCGTGATTCCGTAAATGGCCGTCCGCGTTGTGTATCAGTATGCTGAAGACCACGCGCCGGAACAACTCGCGAGAATCCTCATTCGCGTGAGCACCTTGGGATTGCAGCACGTTGATTCCCGCCTTTCGAGCCAAGCAATGTGCCACCAGTTCCCACGCACCAACATCGCGGCGGTCTTGCCGGCTGGGGAACTTCGCGACCATTCTCATGGTTGGCTTCGTCACTTTGCCCGAAGTGTGAGCTTGCCGCCTGGAGTTGGCGTAATGAAGTGATCGGCGGGGCAGCCAGGACGTTCTCGGTATCCATCCACCGTCTGGTTGTCGTACTCAAATGAAAACACCTCACTGCTACGGCCGACCTGACGGCGTAGCGATCCCATCCGATGAGGTTCCGGGAACCGGTCAAGGTCGGCAACGACAGCGATAGTTTCGGGGGGACGCCTCATCGCGAACTCCGGCGTTTGGCCGGCGGCTTGGGTTCCACCGGCGCTGCCCCGTCGGTGGCCGACCCTTTGCGCTTGGGCGCTCTGGACCTCGATTCCAGATTGAGATCCTGAAGCTTGCGACCCAACACGTCATCGGCGGCAAGCATAGCGATGTCTTTCTCCAGCCGGAGTGCCTGCAATACACGCGCATAGATTCCCAAAGCAACAGCGGGATCGCCCCGCTCAACGCGATACAGCGTCTTGCGCGTGATACCCGCCCGCTCCGCAACCGTTTCCAACGAATAGGCACGCCGAAGCCGGGCCTTGCGGATGTTATCGCCAAGGCCGGATAGCAGGCGAGCTAACCGAGGCAGGATCGGTGGCGTGCTGCGAGCCATACTGAGTCATATCATACCCGAAATGCGATCATAGGAGGTATGATATGACCCGTTATGGACGTGGCTATGGCCGAGACGATGCGGTAAGGGCGAGGACGGCGTAGGCGGTGGCGGCATCGCGCATGAATTGGGACTGCATGCTGCCTTCGGGATAGGGCTTGTTGAGAGAAGCGGCGTCCCAGTAGCCGGCGGGGTTCTGATGGGCGGCGAGCCAGGCGCGGGCTTTGGCGAGGGCCGGGTGCTTGGAGGAAGCACCGGATTTTTGCAAGAGGTAGGCAGCGAGTCCGGTGGCGTAGGCGTTGGGGCCGGGTTGCGGTGGCGCTTTGTCGTGATGGTGCCAGGGGCCGAGGGCGGAGAGGGTCCAGGCGCCGCCGGGTTGCTGGTGTTGGATGGCCTCGTCGATGATGGCTTTGCGTTGCGATTTGGTGAGCAGACCGGGGAGGCGGGTGGAAGCCCAGGCGAGCATGAGGCGGTTCTGGAGCGGTTGATTCGATTGGTGGGAGGTCAGGTATTGGATGAGGGATTGGAGCTCGGGGCGCTTGTGCTGAGCGGGCGATAGGCCGGCGGCGATGGCGGCAATGGTTGCTCCGAAGAATACGGAGTGGGGCTCTTCCCAGGGTTCAAGGTCAAGGACGTTCCAGTGCCAAGCGCCCTTGTGCTCGCCTTCGCGGATTTGCAGGGACCAGAGCCGCTCAAAGGCTTGCGCGGCGTCGGGCTGTTGGGCGAGGAAGAGCACGGAGAGGATGGCTTCCGTGCCGAGGGCTGGAGCGGCGTCTTCGGGGTTCTTGGCTTTGGGTGCGTATTTGGAGGTGGTGTCGAGGGGGACCCGTTTTTTGATGGCGTCGAGATGCGTGGTTTCGGAGGGGGAGGGTCCGGTTTCGTGGAGGGCTTGACGTAGTGCGGGACGAGCGAGGAGATACGTCATGCCGGTGTGGCAGGAAAGACAGGGACCACGACCGGAGGCGATGGCGGGCTGCCACGTGAACCAGGCTTGCTGTCGCGAGTCGAGGTACTGCGCGGCTTGTTGTGGGCTCCAGTCGGCGGCTTGGATCGATGAGGCGATGGCGAGTCCCAGAATGAGGCGGCGCATGGCGTCATTGTAGCGGATGGGTGGCGGAGGACTCGGCCGTGTGGATGAAACAGTCGTAACTGTCCTTGAGTGGCACAGGAGCAAGGTTGGCATCGATGGAACGTGAATTCCAGGAAGCTCCGAATTGATAGAACAGGTGTCGGCCGGCGATCCATTTGCCCAGTGCTGAGTCCGGTGGCGGGGTGGTAGAGCAAAGGAGGAAAAGTGGGATGGCGGCTTTGGCGAGGACGTCACTGCCGGTGCCTTTGGGGGCTGGGGGCACGATGCGCTCGGCTTGGCCGGGGCTGGCTCGCACCGCGCCTTTGTGGAAGGTGAAGCCGAGGATGAAGTAGTCTTTGCCGTAGATTTTGCGAAGTGCTTCGCCGGTGGATTGAGAGCCGGGCTCGCGGGTGAGGTGGCCGCTGTGGCCCCAGAGGATGATTTTCTCGTTGGGGAAGGCTTGGGTGGCGAGCCACTCGATGTTTTCGGCCATGGCGGTGTCGCGGTAGGACGTGCCACGGCGGGTTTCGTTGAGGGCTGCCTGACGGACGATGTTAGCGGCTTGGCGGGCGTCGCGGAATTCCGGCGCCGATGTTTTGCTTATCCATTCGTCCCGGTGGGTGTCGAACAGGTCAATGGCAGGTTCGGGCGTTTGCGTGGGGACGAGACGCGCGACGTAGCTTCGCGCGAGTGCGGCGGCTTTATCGGGCGTTTGCATGTCGAAGGAGGTGAACGAAAGGGTGGCGCGGCGGTTAGGCGAGGCGTTGTATGCCCGCATCCACTCGATGAGGTCGCGCATTTCGCGATTGTTGTAGATCCAGAAGTACATGGCGGCAATGGCTTGTTCCGCGTCGCCTTCGCCGGATTTGATGTAGCGGTCGGCGGCGAGGGACTCGGGCCAGTTGGCCTCGAGGGCAAAGACGGTGAAGCCTTTCTTTTCGACGAGGTAACGGAGGATGCGGTGTTTGAGGAGGAAGAATTCGCGGGTGCCGTGGGTGGCTTCGCCGAGGGCGACAATGCGGGCATCGCCGATGGCGCGGCCAAGGGGTTCGAGGTCGTCGACGGGTTTGGTTGGGTCAGTAGTGGTGAGTGGCGCCGCGTAACGCTTGAGATCGCCTGCGACCTTGATGGCAATGTCATCGGGCGTGAATGCTCCGATACGCTCTTCGGTGAGCCAATCGATGCGGCGAAGCTTCCAACCGTCGGGGGTCTGAAGCCAGGTGTCGCGGGAAGTGCCGCGGAAGCTGTCTTTGCCGATTTGAAAGTTGGCTTCGGTGTGGATGGTGGTGGTGGCGCCGCTGGTTTCGACCTTGAGGATGCGAGTGTTCCAGCGGATAGGAGCAGTGCCTGCACGCTGGCGAATGGCGTCTATGATTTTGGTGAACGGGATGTCGGTATTGTCGGAGCGCCAGACAGTTTCAGGCGTGAGGTATGCGGCGATCTTCTGCGATTGGCCGGTAGTGTAGGTCTCGTCGAGGGCCGCGTAGAGAACGAGCCAGATGGGGAGCATGCTGGGTCACTCCGCTTTCGCTCCGTTGAGGGAGGCAGTGGCGATGGCGCCGCCGAGCCCCATGGTTTCGACGACGGAGGATGGGACGATGACCATGGAGCCGCGCTCTTTGATGGCTTCGTAGAGCATGTTCATGGCGCGGAGATGAAGAGCGACGGGGTTGTTCTGGTAGATCTTGGCGGCTTCGGAGAACTTGGAGGAGATTTCCGTTTCGGCCTGGCCGAGGATGATGCGGGCCTGACGTTCGCGCTCGGCCTGGGCCTGGCGGGACATGGCATCTTCCAGGCCTTGGGGAATGCGGACATCGCGGATTTCGACGGACTGGATGGTGATGCCCCATGGGTTGGTTTTCTCGTCGAGGATGCGCTGGAGTTCGCGGCCGAGGGATTCGCGCTCGGTGATCATCTGGGCGAGTTCGTGGCGGCCGATGGTTTCGCGGAGTCCGGTTTGGGCGCTCATGGTGATGGCCTGGACGAAGTCTTCCACTTCGAGGATGGATTTTTCGGCATTCCAGACGACCCAGAAGACGATGGCGTCGACGTTGACGGGGACGGTGTCGCGGGTGAGGGTGGATTCGGCGGAGACGGAGGAGACGCGGACGCGCTGATCGACGTAGCGGCTGAGGGTATCGACGACGGGGATGATGAAGAACATGCCGGGGCCGCGCAGGCCGGAATAGCGGCCGAGGCGGAGAACGGCGACCTTCTCCCACTGATCGGCGACCTTGATGGAGAAGAGGCAGTAGAGGCCGGCGAGGATGCCGATGGCAGCTGGGGCACGGTGATCGAGGAGGGCGGAAAGAAGGACGCCGATGCCGGCGCAGACGAGGCCGCAAGCGACGGCGATGCCGGAAATCTGGAAGGGATTACGATCCTGCCACATGGGGATTAGGTTCTCCTTTTCTTGGTTGATTCGGGGCGGAGATCTTCGAGGGCTTCGATGACGTCTTCAAGGGAAAAGCCTTCGGCGCCACAGCGGGCGGCGAATTCCTGGGTGATCTGTGCGAGGCGGCGGGCGCGCTCAGCGGAGGAGCGCGGAGTTTTTTGACGGGCGATGAAGGTGCCGGTGCCTTGTTGGGTGTCGAGGACGCCGAGGAGTTCCAGCTCGCGATAGGCGCGGATGACAGTGTTGGGATTGATGGCGAGATCGACAGCGAGTTGACGGACGGTGGGGAGCTGATCGCCGGGGGAGAGGGAGGAAGCGGCGATGCCACCCATGACCTGGTCAATGATCTGGCGGTAGACGGGGACACCGGAATGCAGGTCGAGGGCGAAGCGGAAGGTGGATGGCTTCGGGACCTGCATGGTTTTATAGTGTACTAGTTTACTAGAACAGTCAAGAACTATTTCGCCCGGCAGCCGGTTGTGCTAGAGGATGAATTGGATGAAGGCCAGAGTCCGCAATGTGGCGATGGTGCTGGTGGGGGTTGTCGTGCTGTTGTGGAAGGGCGGGTACCGGGGGCCCTACGAGGAGTTGGTGCGGAGCTACGCGGGGAATACGAGCATGTCGTTTGCGGTGTATTTTCTGATGCTGCGCGTGGTGAATCAGCGATGGAAAGCGGCAGGGCTGGCGTTGGGAGTGGTGTGTCTGTTTGAGGCGACGGATGGGTTTGGAGTGATGACGAACACTTACGATAGGTGGGATTTTGTGGCGAATAGCATGGGTGTAGGATTGGGCTGGGCCTTGGATGCGGTGATTTCGCGGGGTGCTGAAAAAGTTGTTCCAGGCTGATGGGGTGCGTGTCCTAAACGGCATGAAGGGGATTTGTCTCACACTCGCTGCGCTGGCCGCCACAATGGGGCTGTGCGCACAGACTGTACCGCATTTTCTGCCGCCGTCGGCCCATACGGGGGGTTTTGGCGTGTCGTTGTACTGGAGCGTCGCCGGGGACTTCAACGGGGACGGGAGGATGGACCTGGCGGCTCCGGATATGACGGGGGCCAGTTCGGGTTTCTACTACACGCTGGCGCGGGCGGAAGGGGGTTACGCGGGCGCGCAACTGCGCGTGGTGGGATCGTTTGTGCAGACGATACAGGCGGGGGATTTCAATCAGGACGGACGCTCGGACCTGTTGTTGACGACGACTACGGGGACAATGGTGCTGCTGGCGGATGGGGCGGGCGGATTTGCCGCGGCGCGTTACGTGACGCTTCCGGGGACGGCGAACTATGCGGCCACCGGTGACTTCAACGGCGACGGAAAGTTGGACATTGTAGCGGCCACGGGAAGCGGATTCGCAGTGGCTTTGGGATTGGGCACGGGGAATTTTCAGCCGGCCACGCTGCTGCCGCAGTTGTCGACGTTCTATGTGATCGCGGCGGATCTGAACAACGACGGGAAACTCGATTTCGCCGGGCCGGTGGGCACAGGCGGAGTGAGCTATCTGGGCAACGGCGACGGGACGTTCGGGGCGCCGGTATCCACCGTGGCCATCCCGGCGATCAGCGTGGTGGCGGACTTCAACAATGACGGCTATCCCGACCTGGCGTATTTGACGGCACAGCCGCGGCAGGACGGAACCAATCACGCGATCAACATTGCACGGGGAGTGGGCAATGGCCAGTTCCAACCCTATTCCGGCTATGTGCTGGGGGTTCCGATGTCGAATCTGGCAGCGGGGGATTTTAATGCCGATGGAAAGATGGACATTGCGACTTGGGTGAGTTCAACAGGGAAGGTGCGGGTGTTTGCAGGCAGTGGCGGATTGACGATTGGCGGAGATCTGCTGGATTCGCCGCCGATGCCGAATGGCGTGGTGCTGGCCGCCGATATGGATGGGAATGGATCGAAGGATCTGGTGTTCAGCTGGGCGCAGGAATTCCGGTTGTTCCGCAACACGCATGGGAATCCGCCACTGCTGGCGGAGGTGAAGTTGAACCCAGGATCAGTGATTGGCGGAGCGGCGAGTGTGACGGGGACGGTGACGTTAGGGGGAGTGGCTCCGGCAAGCGGAGCAACGGTGACCTTGGGGACCACGGACCCCTCGCTGGTCTCGTTCCCAGCGGGGACGACGGTGGTCATTCCGGCAGGTGCTGCGTCGGCGACGTTCGCGGTGATCGCTACGCCAGTGGCGGCGGCGACGGGAGCGGATGTCACCGCGGTGTGGAATGGTGTGACCGCAGCGGGACGATTGGATGTCGTGGCGCCGTATGCGCTGAGCGGAATGACGGTGAATCCGGGGAGCCAGTTTGGGATCTTCACGGCGACTGGGACGGTGACGCTGAGCGGTCCCGCGGATGGAGTAGCGGTGGTGGGATTGAGCAGTTCGAATGGGACACTGGCATCGGTGCCTGCGACGGTCACGGTGCCGGCGGGAGCGACGTCGGCGAACTTCGTGATCACGTTGCGGCCAGTCGTGGCGGATACCGCGGTGACGATTGGAGCGTCGATGGGCGGAGTGTCGCGGAACGGCGCCTTGACGGTGCTGCGGGCGCAGGATGCGGTGGCCATTTCGAAGGCGATCTTCACGCTGAAGATTGCGCAGATCAAAGTAGAGGCAACAAGCACGAGTGCAGCAGCATCGATCGGCGTCTACAACCCGAATACCGGGGCACTGCTAGGGACGCTGGCGAACGCGGGCGGAGGGAAGTACAATGGCACGGTGTTTGCGCCCTTGAACGTGACGCAGATCATTTTGAAGAGTTCCCTTGGTGGGACCGTTACCGGCCCTGTGGAAATCAAGTAAGCAGGGCCGGTAGCTGAGCAAGCCAGATTGCTTGCGCTGGGTTCATTTTCGCGGCGGCCAGTTCCAGAGAGAACCAGCCGCCGCGATCTACTTCGGGGTACTCGCGGATCTTGCCCGAGCGGGGCGGCCATTCGAGTGTGAAGGTGTTGCTGTGGATTTTTGAGGGGTCGCAATCGCCTTCGACGGCCCAGGCTTTGACGAACTTGCCTCCGGCCTGGCGGATTTCCGGGAGCGGGATGTAAGGACCGTCCATGGGGAATCCGGTTTCTTCGGTGAACTCGCGGATAGCGGCTTCGAGTGGGGACTCAGGGGGATCGTACTCGCCTTTCGGGATGGACCATGCGCCGAGGTCTTTGCGGGCGAAGTAGGGGCCGCCGGGGTGAATGAGGAAGACCTCGAGTTGTGGGGTGCGGCGAAACAGAAGGATGCCGGCGCTTGGTTTGGGCATTGGGACTAGTGTGGCATGGGTGGAAACAGGGGGTAGACACTCTGCTACTTTGGGTGGTAGTCTGTCTACTACATGGAGAAGCCGGAAAAACTGGATGTGCTGCAAGGGACGCTGGACCTGTTGATTTTGCGGACGCTGCAGTGGGGGCCGCAGCACGGGCATGGGATCGGGCAGGAGATCCGAGCGAAGTCCGATGATCTGCTGCAGGTGGAGCACGGGAGTTTGTATCCGGCGCTGCACCGGCTACAGCGGGAGGGGTGGATTGTGTCGGAGTGGGGGATCACGACGAATAATCAGCGGGCGAAGTTCTACCGGTTGACGGCGGCGGGCAAGAGGCAACTGGCACTGGAAGAGTCGAAGTGGAAATGGTTTGTGAAGGCGATGGCGCGCGTGATGCGGCCACAGGAGTGAGGAATGCGGCTGAGCACGAGATGGTTTCGGCGCTGGCGCGGGGATGAAGCGGATCTGCGGGCGGAGTTGGAGTCGCATGTCGCGCTGGAGAAAGCGCGGCTGATGGAGGAGGGAGTTCACGCGGAGCAGGCGGAGCGGATGGCGCGGGCGAGCTTCGGCAATCTGATGCAGACGGAGGAAGACGTACACGAAGCGTGGGGCTGGGCGGGCGTGGATCGGATGGTGGACGATGTGCGGTTTGGATTGCGTCTGTTGAAGAAGACTCCGCTGTGGACGTTGACGGTGTGCCTGACGCTGGCGCTGGGCACCGGGATGGGTGCGGCGATCTTCAGCGTGGTGTACGCGGTACTGCTGGCGCCTTTGCCGTATGCGCAGGCGGAGCGGGTGGTGGCCATTTCGCCGACGGGATCGCAGACGAAGCGGGAGACGTTCCGGGCGAACCCGATGTTGTGGAAGCACTGGAAAAAGACGCTGTCGAGCCTGGAAGATGCCGCGCTGACGCGTCCGGTGGCGAACTTCAATCTGACCGGGGATGGTGTGCCGGAGCGGCTGCAAGGGGCGCGGTTCACGCACAATGTGACGCGCGTGCTGGGGGTTGCTCCGATGCTGGGGCGGGAGTTCACCGAGGCGGAGGAGTTGAGCGGTGGAAAGGTGGTGCTGTTGAGCCACCGGTTGTGGGTGCGGCGATTCGGCGCAGATCCTGGCGTGGTGGGACGCAAGGTTCCGCTGAACGGCGAGATGCACGAGATTGTGGGAGTGATGCCGGAGCCGTTTCAATATCCCGATGCAACGTTCGAGATTTGGGCTCCGCTGTATTTGCCGGCCTACGAATTCGGGCATGGGTTTAACTACGGGAATCTGTGCATCGGTCGGCTGAAGCGCGGGGCAACGTTGGAGCAGGCACAGGGCGAGTTGGACGCGGTGATGCGTGGATTGGCGCAGGATTTTCCGGAGGGATATCGCGCGGGGAATGAATGGATCGGGGGATTGGTGGAGCCGTTGGGCCGCAGCCAGGCAGCGGGTGTGCGGGACATCCTGATTGTGTTGAGCGGCGCTGTGGGTTGCTTGCTGGCGATTGGATGCATGAATCTGGCAGTGCTGCTGATTGCGCGGGCAAATGGACGGGCGAAGGAGATCACAGTGCGGGCAGCGCTGGGCGCATCGCGAGCACGGCTGCGGCGTCAGATGCTGGCCGAAGCGATCCCGATTGGATTGCTGGGAGGAGTGGGGGGAATCGCAGTAGGCTATGTGTTTCTGCAGATTCTGGTGGCACTGGTGCCTGCCTCGTTTCCACGGATTGGGGCGATCGGGTTACACGGACAAGCGCTGGCGTTTGCGGTGTTGTGCAGTCTGGGTGTGGTGATTGCGGCGAGCGTGTTGCCGGCGCAGGTTGCGAGCGAAGGGCTGCTGGTGGGACTGCAACAGCATTCGCGTAGTGTGGCGGCGGGAAGCCGCGTACGCGACGTGCTGGTGATCGGGCAGGTGGCGATGGCCGTGCTGCTGGTCTTTGGAGGACTGCTGTTCGCGCGCAGTCTGGGAGCGCTGTGGGAAGTGAAGCCGGGGTTTGCGGCGGATACGTTGACGATGCACCTGGCGGTGTCGCGGGCGAAGTACAAGCAGGACCCGGAAGTGGCGGAATACTACCGGCGGCTGGCGGAGCGGATCAAGAATATTCCAGGAGTGCAGGAGGCGGGGTTCGTGAACCGGCTGCCGATGAGCGGGCTGGCGCAGACGGGTGGCGTGGAGTTTGAAGGGCGCGATTTGTTCGTCATGGTGGATTGGCGGTCGGCCACTCCGGGATACTTCGGGGCGATGGGGATTCCGTTTCTACGGGGGCGTAATTTCACGGATGGGGATCGGGGGGAGAGCGCTCCAGTGGGGTTGATTGACGCGGCACTGGCTCGGCGAGTGTTCGGTGACGAAGATCCCATTGGAAAGCGATTCCGGCGTAGTGCCGCGCCGGGGCAGAAGAACGATTTGCCGTGGAGCGAGATTATCGGTGTGGTGGGCCATGTGCGGAACGACAATCTGGAATTGGATGCGCGTCCGCAAGCGTATTGGCCAGAGACTCAGCGCACGCAGGACAGGGCGGCGCTGGTGGTGCGGACTTCAGGTCCGGCGGCCAGTTTCGTGAAGGCGATTGTGGGAGAGATTCATGCGGAGAATCCGGATCAGCCGGTGTACGACATCCTGACGATGGGCGAGTGGATGGGGCGGAGTCTACAAACGCGGACACTGACGACGGGGCTGGTATCGCTGTTCGGATTGGCGTCGGTGTCACTGGCCTGTTTGGGGCTGTATGGTGTGATTTCGTATGCGGTGGGATTGCGGCTGCGGGAGTTTGGAATCCGGCTGGCACTGGGGGCGCGCGCGGCGTCGGTGGGTGGGCTGGTGATGGGTCAGGCCGGACGTCTGGCGGGGATTGGGATTGGAGTCGGGATGCTGCTGTGCTGGCCGGTGAGCCGCGGATTGAACAGTTTTCTATATGGAATTGGCGGAATGGATGCGGTGTCGTGGGCTGTGGCTCCTTGCGCTCTGCTGGCAGTCGCACTGGGCGCTGGGCTGAGCCCTGCGTTGCGGGCGGCGAAGGCGGATCCGGCTCAGACGCTACGGTGTGAGTAGCTCTGGTTAGGATGCGGTGGCGAGGACTTCGGCGGGTTCGGGCTTGCCGCGTTTGGCGTAGCGGATGATACCATCGGACCCGATTAAGTAGACGGTGCGCTTGGCGACGATGCCGTGTGTGTTGTAGAGTTGGCCCACTTTCTGGCCTTTGTCGATGAGGAGTGGGAAGGGGAAGGCGAATTTGGCGCGGAATTTGGCGTGGCTTTCGGCGCTTTGGGGATTCACTCCGTAGACCACCGTGTTGTTGAGTTTCGGCCAGAGATCACGGAATTCGCAGAGTTGCTTGCGGCAGACGCTGGTGTCGTCGCCGGGATACCAGACGAGAACCACGTTGCGACCGCGCAGGGAGCGCAGAGAGACGGTGTTGCCCTGATCGTCAGGCAGCGAGAAGTCAGGGGCCTCGCTGCCGACGGGAAGGGGATCGGAGATGAGCCAGGAGAGCATGGTGAATATGTTGGGCAGCCTTCCCAGGCTGCCCTGGGACCGGCCTGGAGGCCCGTCCCTACCGTTTGCGGAGAAGACCGAACAGCACGCCGGAGAGCAGAAGGCCGATGGTGGATGGCTCCGGGATATCGGCGAGTTCGATCTGCGGGTCCTGGATAAAAGTGGTGAAGACGCCGCCAGTGAGGTCGAGCCAGAGAGTGGGCTCACTGAATCCACTGAGGACGACACCGCTGGAATCGCGCATGGTGAGCGCGAATGCAGTGCCATCAAAGGAGACGGGGTTGTCGATGGCGTCGCCGGAGAAAACGATTTGGAATGAGAAGACGCTGGTGAGGCCCTGCAAGTTGAGGACGAGCATGTTGAGGGCTTGCGTGTTGCTGAACACCCAGGGGTCCGTGCCGGCGACGTCGCCGGTGCGCGAGTTCTCGCTGTAGGAGGCGATGCCCGCCAGCCCGGAGAGCGTGGCAGTGGCGGCGTCGGGGACACCGCCGGGGTTGAACTGGAATTCGGCTTGGCCATCGAGGCCGGCGAAGACGGAGGTGTCGACGAAGACGCGGTATCCGACTGGGGCGGCGCTGAGAGCAGCAGCCAAGGTGAATAGAGCGAGGATAGTGCGGATCATGTGGTTAGAAACTCCCTTGCAGAACGCGGTAAGTGGGCTGGATGAGAACGTTGCCCGGGTTGAGGTAGCGGACCTGGATGTTAACGGTGGCGCCATTGGCAATGGGTCCGGGTGTGGACAGATACGGCTTGCCGGTGAAGGAGCCGCTGGCGTTGGCGACGGTGACTCCCGCGGGCAGCGTGTCGAAGAGAACGTGGAGCGGACCGGTGAGCGTCGTGCCGCTTGCGTTGGTGAGGCGGACGAACCCGGTGTAGAAGCCGCCGGAAAGAACAAGGCCGGTGCTCGCGACGCGGGTCACGCCGGTGACATCGTTGAGGGGGTTGTCTGGCAGCGTGATGAAAGCGAGCACTGGGTCGTGATCGGCTACACGTTCGGGCCTCGTCGTGTCGGAACGGAATGACTCGGGGAATTCCGTGTTGGTACGCCCATACTGAAGGGCCGTGACGAAGGCTCCGAAGGTCTGGGAGACCACGATGTGATCGAGCACCTGTTTGCTGCCGCCGAAGATGTAAGAGAAGCGTTCCGAGGCGGAGATTTTGTTGGTGGTGACGAGGTCGATGAAGTTCGGGGTGACCAGATCGCCGGAGGCTTGCACGACCTGCGCGTCAGGCGTGGGGTTGCCGGTGAGCGTGCCGAGGATGTCTACGTAGCCGTCGTTGAATTCGTAGGCATTGTAATCGCCGACGACGATGAAGCGTTCGTTGGGATTGGCGAGTTGTTGCGTCTGCAGGTAGTTGGCGATGCTTTCCGCGGCGAGGCGGCGCTTCGTGCGGACGCGGTTGCCTTCCGTGCTGAGGCCGTTCACCGTGTCATCGTCGACGCCGATGAGGGAGCGCAGGTGGACGACGATGGCAGTGAAATCGAAATTGCCGCCATTGGGCGTGAGCGCACGTCCCTTGAGCACAAAGGGTGGGCGATCGTGAATGAGATCGGGTGCGTTATTGGTGGGATCAATGAAAGTGTCCGACGCGAGAACTTGCGTGGGGGTACCGATTACGGTGATGCGGGACGTTTTCACAAGGAAACCCGTATCCTGCGTACCGGTGGTTTCGCCGAGGTAAGCCGCGTAGTTCAGCCCGGACTGCTGGGTGTTGATAGCAGTGGCGAGGTTCTGGAGTGAAGTGAGGGTGTTCACTTCGCTCACGCCGATCACATCGGGATAGCGAAGGACGTCGCGCACGACTCGGACCGCTTTGGCTTGTTGGGTGGCGCTGCCGGTGTAGAACTCGAGCGACATCTGGCCGATGGTGATTTGATTGGCAAGCGAGGGTTGTACGGCAGTGAAGGTGGAAGCGCCGTTGATAACCGGTGCGAGGGTGGCGTCTTGGAGGATCTCGTAGCCGACGCTGGAGAAATCGAGAACACCGGAGATGTTGGTGAGTGTCTGGCCTGCGGTGACGGCTACACCATTGAGCTGATTCTGGCCGCGGAGATCGATGCGGAGCACTTCGCTATTGGCGTCGTAGCGTGGGATGGGAGGAATGGTTTTCGAGGAGCCGGCAGGAACGGGAAGCGGGGCTTCGATGCCGGGCTCGCGGAAGGGGCGAGCGGTTCCAGTGACGACTGCATAGAACGTGGCGTTGTCGAAGCCGGAGGATTCGAGGGTACCAGAGGCCGCGGTGAAACTGGGGGCCGTGACGCGCATGCCTTCATAGCGCTCGAGTTGATCGAGGGATCCACCGGGAGCGGGGAGCGATGAGGTGAGCACGGCTGCCGCAGGGAGCGGATTGCCGCTGCTGCCGATGGCCACGGTGGCTCCTGAAGCGAACTCGGTGAGGGTACCGAAGGAAGTGGCGAACTCGATGATGTTGCCGGTGACGCAGACTTGCGTGCCGGCGGCTGGTCCGTTGGCGTTGTTGGTGAAGACGAAGATGCCCTCGGAGGTGAGCGGGTTCGCGTCCGCGTTCGCGTCGCGCTCCTGGACGAAGAAGCCGTTAAACTTGTTGGCGGTGACAATCCCTTCGACGGTGACATTCTGACCAACGACCGGGCTGGTTGCTGCAGGGCCCTGCACCTGACTGATGAAATGGGTGCGGGTGCAGGAATAGGGAGCGGCATCGTCGTTGGTGATGCTTCCCTGCCCTTGTGCATCGCCGACGGACGCGCCGGTTACGTTGGTGATGTTGACGAAGAAGGTTTCGTTGGGCTCGAAGTCCGTATCGCCTACGACCTGCACGGTGAACTGATAGGTGGAGGCGCCCTGAGCGATGGTTTGGCTGGTGAGGCTATTGGGCACAAAGTCGCTGACAGCGGCAGCAGTGTTGGCAGCGGCGGCGATGTCGAAGGTGACGGCGGTGGGAGCAGGAATGCTGAGGTTGACGTTGAAGACGAAGTTGGTAAAGCCGGAGTTGCCTTCGGAGAGGGTGACATCGCTAATGGTAAGGACCGGGGTAGTGCTGGGGTTGAGAGTGACGCTGAGGTCATCGACAGCGAGGCCGTGGTCGTTGCTGGCGTCGTCGCGATCGAACCAGCGAAGAACGATGGTGGTGCCATTGGGGACGTTGAGGCCGGTGATGATTTGGTCGAGGCTGGTGGAGTTGGTGTTGCCGTCGATGGGTGCGGCGGTGGCCGTGTTCACGAGGCTGGTGAAATCTAGGGCGGAGTACGCGGTGAAGGTTGAGCCACCGTTGGTGGAGTAAGCGAACTCGAGTTTCTGGGCGTTGACGTTGCCGCCGTTGCGCCACTGTTCGCCGCGATAGGCGATGCGGAGAGAGTTCACGGTGCTGCCCGAATTGTTGGTGAAGCAGAAGTACTGCGCGACACTGCCCATTTGGGCATTGCCACTGGCGAGCGAGCCGAAGGCGCGATCGGTGCTGGCGCTGGCTCCGAAGCTGTAGAAGTCGCCGGCGTTATTGGAACCGGTGCCGGAGACGTAGTTGACCTTGGTGGATGCGCCGATGGCAAAGGTGGTGACGTTGACGTTGTAGCCGACGTTCCAGCCGGTGGGAAGAGTGGTGAGGGCAGCGGAGCCCGTGTTGACCAGGGCGTTGAAGTCCTGGGTATAAGAGGTGGTGTTGAGTGACAGAGTGCTGGCGCAATTGGCTTGGGCCAGAAGATGGGATGAGGACAGGAGCAGGGACGCGGAAAGCGCGACCCATGATTGCAATCTCATGAAAGATTCCTCCGAATCAGAGCGAGACTAGAGGGGTATGGTAGCAGAACGGCGAGGCGCTGGGAATATGAAAAGGGGGTGGATTAGTACCAGTCTCGATGTCTTTTCAAGCGTGCTATTGGAGGAGGGGGCTGGTAGGTTTCAGAGTGGGAGAAAGATGACCTGAGACGCCCAATCGGATGGGTCAGTGGTAGTGGCAATGATGGTCAAGTCTTCGATGAAGCCACCTATGCTCACTGAGAAACAAGTACTCTTCCAAGCGATGTGGCTCGCAGTAGCAACAGGTCATCTGGGAGAGTGTGGCTACCGTCTTGTTGAGCGGTCAAGACTTCAATGCCAAGCATGCGAAGTCGGTTTGTTTATGGCGTGTCAAACGGTTCTTGAGAATGGGATCCTCGACGGATTGAGCTAGAAGGCGGATTTCGCTTCGGGTGTGGGCGATCTGGCTATCAAATTCGGCTTGATGCGTGTAGTAATAGGTGAGGCTGGCGTGGATCTGCGCTAGAGAGAGGTCTGGGTGCTGGAAGTGAATTTCTTCGGGGCTCCATCCGTGAGACAGCTTGTCGAGGACGACTTCCACAACTTTGATGCGCGTACCTGCGATCCAAGCGACGCCGCGGTCATCGATTTCAAAGGATGTGGAGACGGTTGCGGTCATAGAGGATCATCATAGCTCGCACCACGGCGAGGGCTCATTGGAGAGGGCGCCACTCGATTTTGCGGATCCAGCCTTCGGTGTTGTAGGCGGCGAAGCCGAGGGGGGTGGAGAGTTTGATTTCGCCGGGGCGGAGCGATAGGGTGCGGCCGGCGATGGGTACGTTGATGACCTGCTCTTCGTTGATCCAGGCACGGATGTGAGTGGAAGTGACCTGGAGTCGGAAGGAATACCAGCGGCCGGAATCGAAGTTGTAGTAAGACCGGGTTTCATTGTCCGAGGCGTCCCAGCCGTCGATGCTGGAGATGCCGATGATGTCGCCGCCCCAGCCTCCGGTGACCCAGGTGCAGAACGCATCGCCAATGGGGAAAGTGAGCGAGGCGAAGAAATCGCCACCTTGTTTGCGCTGGGCTTCGAAGCGGATTTCGTAGTTCTGGTGGAACGGGGGATTGGGGTGGGTGACGCCGGTGAGCGGAGCCCCTGGGGCGAGGATCAGGATTCCGTTTTCGACGCGGGCCTTGCCTTCGCGGGCGAAGGGAGTTTGACGCCAGGGGCCGAGGGATTTACCGTCGAAGAGAGGTTGCCAGGTTTGCGCGGAGAGTGGGAGTGCGAGGAGTAGGACGAGGCGCGTCACGATTGGGAGCATACCATGATCGCGCCCTATCCAATGTTAGTTGGCGGAATAGACCACTTCGCCGGAGAGCCAGGTCTTGAGAACTCGGATTTTAGAGGCGGCTTCGTCGTAGGTGAACTCGACGAGGTCGGCTTTTTCTCCGGTTTGCAGACCGCGCTGGCGATTGGCGATGCGGCCGACACGGGCGGGGTTGCGCGAAGCCATGGTGAGGGCGTCGGCGAGCGAGATGCCGGCGAAGCGGATGGTGTTGCCAATGGCTGTGTCCATGCGAAGTGCGGAGCCTGCCAGACGCGTACCGCCCTTCATAACGACGCGGCCCTCGGGGAGGAGTTCGACGTCGACTTCGCCAAGCCGGTAGAAGCCGGGAGTGCATTCGGCGGGCGCAACGGCGTCGGTGACGAGGATGGATCGCTCCAGGCCTTTGGCGCGGATGGCGCACTTGACGAATGTCGGGGAGAGATGGAAGCCATCGCAGATGAAGCCGGCCGAGAGCTTGTCGTTGGCGAGTTGATCCCAGATGTAGTTGGGATGACGGGGCAGGTTGAAGTGCGCGCCATTGCCGAGGTGGGTGGATTTAGTGGCGCCGGCGGCAACCGCATCGGCGATCTGCCGGCTGTCGGCCTTGGTGTGGCCGATAGCGACGATGACTCCTGCTTTCACCAGGGCTTCGATGTATTGGGGAGTACCGGGCCATTCGGGGGAGACGGTGACGAGGCGGATGTAGCCTCGAGCGGCTTCCTGCCAGCGATGGAATTCGCTGATGTCGGGCGGGCGCACGTGCTGAACCGGATGCGCGCCGCGAGGACCGTCTTCGGGAGAGATGTGCGGACCTTCGACGTGGAAGCCTTCCATGGCGTGGCCGTGCGGAAGCTGTTCCTTGGCGTTGGCGAGATTGCGCATGGAGCCGATGATTTCGGGCTCTCCGCCGGTGATGACCGTGGGGAGAATGCGGGTGACTCCGGTGGCGAACTGGACGTTCAGCGAACGGTCAATTTCTTCGAGCGGGCAGGATGGGGTGCAGTAGTCGGCGCCGGCGAAACCGTTCACCTGGAGATCGATGAATCCTGGGGCGATGAAGGGGAGTGAGCCCTCGGGTTTGGCGATGAGCGGGTCTACGCCGGAAAGGACCGTGTCGAAGCGGAGTTCAATGGCCTGGCCGGAGAAGGGGTCGATTCCCAAACGTTGCATGGTAGGTAAGAACAAATCCTCTCAAGAATGTTTTATTCACAGCATACCCACATTGGGGTGCCGCTAACTAATTGATGGTACAGCAAAAAGAAGTTGTGGAAAGGAGAAGATTGTTCTGGCGCGGATGGGGGGAGTGTTGTTAGAACAGTCTACAGATCCTCTGCGGGCGTTCAGGAGATGGGTTGATCTCGGGGGAGGTGGCCGTCTTCAGAACGCTCGCGGGATTGATCTGTCGCTTCCCTTCCTTGGCGCGGTTCGCGCCGATTCCCTTTGCTTCAAAATCACCGGCTTCGATCAGATTTGCCTCGACTCATTGGTAACTGGGCGGCGACGGCCCCGGTGTTATTTGCTTTGGGCGCTGGGGGTGTCGGGGATGTGCTGCGGATTCTGGGGGTTTGGAAAGTGCTGGGGGCACTGGCGCTGGCGACGCCGGGCTGGCCGCGGCTGAAGGAGTGGGCGTATGCGGGGGCACTCTTCGATTTCAGCGGGGCCGTGGTGTCGCACCTTGCGGTGGGGGATCCAATGGGGAAGGCAATCGCGCCGCTGGTGTTTGCCGTGCTGACGATGGCATCGTGGGCACTGCGCACAGTGCCGATGGAGGAACAGAAATGCTCTGTGTAGACGTGGCGGAGGCACTGCCGCGATTGGAACCGGCGTTTGTATCGAACCTGGTGGTGGTGCTGGAGGCCAGCTTCATGCACCGCCTGAATGAAGTGCGAATTTTGAGCGCATCGCTGATGGAGCAGGATGGTGGGATGACGGCGGATAAGAGCATCAAGTACAAGGCGGAGAAATCGGTGTTGGGGATTGGAGTGGGTGAGAAGATCCGGCTGACGGGGTTTCGTAGGCTGATGGCGGCGCTCTTTGCGGAGTTGGAGAAGAAGTTTGTGGGAAAGGGAACGTAGCAGGATGACTCACAAGCGGAGGGACGCGGTGTTCCGGGCCATTGCCGATCCGACGCGGCGGGAGATACTGGGGCTGCTGAAAGTGCGGGAAAAGACGGTGGGGGAGATTGGGGGCAATTTCCGGATGAGCCGGCCGGCGATTTCGAAGCAACTGCGCTTGCTGCGGACGGCAGGGCTGGTGTTGACGAAGCGGCATGGGACGGCCAGTGTGTGCCGGCTGAGTGCGGAGCCATTGCGCACGGTGAATGACTGGATTCGCGAATACGAGAGGTTCTGGAGCGCGACATTGCAGGATTTGAAGGCGTATGTGAAGGGATCATGAACGAGATATTGGGGACAATTGAGATACGGGCGAAGGCGGAACGAATCTTTGCGCCGTTGACGAATCCGGACTTGCGGGTGGGCGGCAAGTGGCGGATGAGCGGTGTTGGCGCCGGGGGCCGAGCGATCAACGTGATTGGGGAGTATCGCGTGATTGAGCCGCCGCGGGCGCTGGAGTTCACGTGGTTGCCGGATTGGCATGAGGGGGTTGGGGAGCCCTCGGACCGCGTGTAAGGCTCATGGAAATTGCGGGGAGATCCTTGCGGTCGAGGAGATCTGCCGAGTGAGGAGGCTGCTTCCGGGTTCTTCAAGGCCTAAGGGGGACAGGGTTAGCGGCCGGGGATTGGAAGGTGGCAATGAGCATCGCGGCACCGAGGAGGGTGTCAATCGACCTCCAATGGCTGCGTCGCACACGCCGAATCTACTACAGTTCAGGCAGCTCTCCAAGCAACACTATCTGGACGGTTGCCTTATTGCAAATTGTGCAATAATTTGAGTGGCACGGCATGGTTCTCTCACCGCTGCGGGCTGCTCGACGAAAAGCTGGCCTTTCCCAGCACAGCGCGGCGGCTCGCCTGGGGGTGTCTCAGGCGTACTATTCGCAGTTGGAGAGTGGGGCGCGGGCGTTGGTGGAAAAACTCGCCGCGCGAGCCGTGGCCAGATTGGATGCTTCACCGAGCGTGCTTCCGCTGCCGGAGCTCTCGGCGACCTGGCGGAGCCTTTCGGCGGACCGGCTCACGTCAGCTCTGGCGGCTCTTGGATATCCTCCATTCGAACACTTGCGGAGGTCCTCAAAGCTGGTGAATCCGGCCATGGTGGTCGTGGGCGTGCTGGCGCATTCCAATTTGGACGTCCGCCTCGTAGAGGCACTTCCGTGGGTGCTGTCGCAGTTTTCGGATCTTGACGCCAGTTGGCTGGCGGCGCAGAGCCGTCTTCTGAATGTCCAGAACCGGCTGGGCTACGTCGTCGCTCTGGCGGATGAAGGTACCGGAACTCCGAGATTGACTCAGTTGCTTTCCGACCTGGAATCATCCAGACTTGCCGGCGAGGGCACATTGTGCCGCGATTCCATGCCGAGGGCGGAACGCGAGTGGGTTCGAAAGAACCGACCTGCTGCAGCCGAGCATTGGCGCTTGCTGACAACCCTCACGCGGGAACAACTTCCTTATGCCGCATGACGCTCCGTCCGAGCCTTGGTTGTCTTTCCTGAACGATCTAGACGCGGAGTTCGATGAACCGACGGAGCTCCATTGCATGGGAGGATTCGCAATCGTCCATGCCTACGGCCTTGGCCGGGCGACAGCGGACATCGACGTTTTGACCGTGGTGCCGTATTCGAGCGGCGCCCGGCTCCTCAATATTGCAGGCAAGGAATCGTCTCTCCGCAAGAAGCATCGCACATACGTCGACATTGTCACGGTAGCTACAGCCCCCGCGAACTACGCCTCCCGTGTAATTCCCCTTTATCCCGGCGTTTGGCAGAGGCTCCATCTTTTTGTACTGGAAGCCCACGACCTTGCCCTCACAAAACTTGAACGCAACTTTGAACGCGATCGCGCAGACATCGCGCATCTGGCAGGTGCTGGATATCTCAAGGCTGCGATTCTCCGCGAGCGATACTACAAGGAGCTTCGGCCCTACGCGACCGGCCGCGAGTCATGGCACGATCAAACCCTCGAACTGTGGCTTGAGGCATATTTCCCTGAAGAGCCCGCTCGTTCCTGATGTCGCCAAGATCATTCCGAACGGTGATTCATTGGCTGCAGTTCCACATCACAGGAGCCGATGGAGCGGTAGTCTTTGAGGGCTACGTGCGTGCCTACAGATCGAAGCGGTAGATGTCGTCGATCTTGGCGCCAGGGTCGAGGCGGGCGATTTCTTTGAGGTAGCCGGAACGAAGATCGTAGACCCAACCGTGGAGGTAGGGGCGCTGCTCGTTTTTCCAGGCGCGCTGGACGATGGAGGTTTCGGCGAGGTTCTGGATCTGCTCGCTGACGTTGAGTTCGATGAGCCGGTCGTAGCGGGTTTGCGGATCGGAAATGGTCTCCAATTCGCGGGCGTTCATGCGGTAAATGTCTTTGATGTGACGCAACCACTTGTTCAGGAGACCGAGGTCCTGATGCGTGATGGCGTTGCGAATACCACCGCAGTTGTAGTGGCCACAGACAATGATGTGCTGCACCTTCAGCGCTTCGACGGCGTATTGCAGCACGCTCAGCATGTTGAAGTCGGTGTGAACCACGAGATTGGCGATGTTGCGGTGCACGAAGAGTTCGCCGGGCTCGGTGCCGGTGATGTCTTCGGCAGGGACACGCGAATCGGAGCAGCCGATCCAGAGGAACTCGGGCTTCTGGTCCTGGGCGGAGAGGGAGAAGAAGTCGGGGCGAATGTTCAGCTTGTCCTGAACCCAGGCTTTGTTGGCCAGAAGGAGTTTTTTGTAGGAATCCATGCGTTACTTCCTGTGCGGGTCGTCGATGTTGCGGTATTCGAGAGTGATGTCTTCGTAGGGAGCCAGTTTCTCGAAGTCGTGGAGCACTTCGTAGATGTCGTGGTCCATGTAGAAGGCTCGGGTGCCGTCAATGAAGAGATGGGAGCCGGCGGGGATCGCCCGTAGTTTGCTCTTCAGTTCGGACTTGTTGACGAAGGTAGCGTCCTTGTTGAAGCGAAGGAGGTAGAAGCGCTCCTGGCTGACGATGGTGATGGCGGCGTGGTGATTGGAGCGGATGACGAAGAACAGGCCGAAGGTCAGGCCGAGCATGACGCCGGTGAGGAGGTCGGTGAAGAGGATTGCGGCAACTGTGAGGATGAAGGGCAGGAATTGGGCCCAGCCTGCTCGATATTGATCTTTGTAGAGCGCAGGCCTGGTCAATTTGAAGCCGACGAGGATGAGGATGGCGGCGAGGCAAGCCAGTGGAATGTGGTTGAGGAACTGAGGTATGGCGATGACGGAGATAAGGAGCAAAGCGCCGTGGGTGAAGCAGGCCATGCGGGTGCGCGCTCCGGCGTAGACGTTGGCTGAGGTGCGCACGACCACGGAGGTGAGCGGCAGGCCGCCGATCATGCCGCTGACGGCATTGCCCACGCCTTGGGCGAACAGTTCGCGGTTGGGTGGGGAAATGCGGCGGAAGGGATCGAGCTTGTCGGCGGCTTCGAGCGAAAGCAAAGTTTCGATGCTGCCGACGATGGCGATGACAACTCCCGTGCGCCAGATTTTGGGATTCATCAGGGCGCTGAAATCGGGGAAGGTGAACTGGGCGGCGAATTCTTTTACCGAAGAGGCGACGGGCAGGCTGACCAGGTGCTCTGAGGCGTTGACGTGGAAGCTGGGGACGGCAGCGCGGAAAAACTCGTTGAGAGCCACGCCGGTCACGACGGCGAGGAGCGGGGCCGGGACAATCTTGAAGAACTTGGAACCGGAGGCAGCCCGCCATTCCCAAGCGATGAGGATCGCCAGGCTGAGGACGGCAATAGTTGTGGCGCCCGGACTCATGGTGACGATGGATTCCAGAATGTCAGTGATAGTGTTGTTGGAACCCTTTTCGAAGAAGTCGAAGTCGCCTTCGTAGTCTTTGTCCCGGCCGAGGGCGTGGGGAATTTGTTTAAGAATAATGACGCAGCCAATGCCGGCGAGCATGCCTTTGATGACGCAGTGCGGCACATAGTCGCCGACGACACCGGCGCGAACCGCGGACAGAATCAGTTGGCACAGCCCCGCAACCACAACCGCGAGTTGGAAGGCCTGGAAACTCCCGAGGTCGGTGATGGCGGCGGCAACGATGGTGGTGAGTCCGGCGGCGGGTCCACTGACGCTGAGGTTTGAGCCGGAGAGGAGGGAGACCAGGAGACCACCGACAACTCCGGTGATGATGCCGGCAAAAAGCGGCGCACCGGAGGCGAGGGCGATGCCAAGACAAAGGGGAAGGGCGACAAGGAAAACGACCGTGCCAGCTGGGCCGTCGTACTTGAAGAGGTTCCCGGAGGTGGGGCTAAGAGTAGTGGTAGAACTCACAATTTCAGGAATGAATACTCTTTAATATACGGGCGGGGGCAAGCAGAGTCAATGGCGGGGCGTAGGAGAATTGGGGCGGGCTGAAACCCCGCCCCGGTGGTGAGACGCGCGTTACTTGTGGCTGGCGGCGTAGTGGGCTTTGAGGAGATCCTCACCCCACTCGTTGCCGGTGAGATCGCGCCAGACGGAGTGCACGTGATTGGCGCCGTTCTGGGTGTTGTCGTATTCGATGAGGAACGTCGGGGCCTGCACGCGGTAGTAGTGGGGGTTGCCGAGTTCTTCGCCGCCGGCCCAGGCGAAGTTGACGTTATTGCCCGCTTTGCGGATCTGTTCGAGGCGATGCTGGGCGACCTGCTCGGGCAGGTTGCTGGCGTATTCTTCCATGACACCCTGCAGCATCTGGCGCTGTTTGGCGTTCATCTTGGCGGCGGACAGGCCGGTGGGCTGGCCATCGAGGGCAGCTTTGCGGGAGGCTTCGGTGAGGATATCTTTGTAGGCTTCCTTGGCCACGATGGCGGTCTTCTTCTGGTCGTCGGTGAGCGCTTTCACGAGTTCACGGCCGAGGTCTTCTTCGCGGCCCAGGACGCGGAGGCCTTTGCGGGGACCCTCTTTGACGTGGGCGGGATTGGTGCCCATGAACATCGGGGTGGAAGCGACTTTGCCGTTGACCACGGTGAAGTGGAGGCTGAGGTGGTGGCCTTCCACGCGATAGGCCCAGGCGCCGTTTTCGGAGGGCTCGCCAAAGATGGAGAAGTAATATTTTTCGGGGTTGCGGCGTTCGCCGTCATCCTTTTCCATGATGCGGAGGATGTCCTCGAGGCTCATGATGGAGCTGGCTTTGATGTAGCCGCGCTGGCTGAGGCCGGCGCTGAGGAGGGCGTGCGCAAGGTGCTTCTGGGCGGGAGTCATTTCGCGGAGGGTGAGCCCTTTGCGCGAGCGGCCTTTGGTCTGGACGAGGTTGTTGTCCGGAACGAAGTGCCAGAAATGGAGTTCGTCGTCCTTGAGATCGAAGGTACCTTTGCTGCGCTGCTCAGGGGTGAGGCTGGCGAGGTAGGCCTTGGCGGCGTCGGACATAACCGCTGGGGAAGAAACCCGGAGGTAAGCCGAGGTCAAGAGGAACGCGAATACGAGGATGATTCCTCCGCGGAGGAAGAGAGAGGCACGTGGACAACAGAGCACGGGTGGAAGACTCCTTTCTGTAACTTCAGGAGTATATCAAACCCGTGGCGGAATCCGCTTCCTTACGGCGCGGAGGCCTAAAAGGGCATGTCTTTCCGGGGCGAACCGCCGGAAGCTGCGAAGTTTGCGCTCTGGAGATATTTGTACGGATTGATGGGGCTGCCGTTGACGCGTACCTCGTAGTGGAGATGCGGCGTGGTGGCGCGCCCGGTGGCGCCGGAGAATGCGACGACTTCACCCATACGAACCGACTGGCCCGGTAACACATTGAAGCGGGACAGGTGGGCGTAATAGGTTTGGGTACCGCCGGGGTGTTCGACGATGACGATACGGCCGTAGCCTGACATGTTGCCGACAAAGCGCACGTTGCCATCGGCGGTGACGCGGATGGGCGTCCCGGTGGGAGCGGAAATGTCGACACCGGCGTGGAAGGCGCCATCTCCGGAGAACGGATCGATGCGGGCGCCGAAGTAGCTCATCAGGCGGCCATGAACGGGCCAGAGCATCGGCTTCGTGTTCAGAAAGAGTGCGGTATTCGGGGTGTGACGCGCAATGCGAGCGGACTTGAGGAAGTCGTACTCGGCCAGAGATTCGTGGAGGGTGGGTACGAGCCGGCCCTCGTTGACGATATCCGGCGGTCCTTCCAGCTTGCGCTTCAACCCGTAGGCCATGGAGACTTCACTGGCGAATAATTGCAGGTTGGCCAATTGCTGGTTGGTTTGATTGGCGGATTTTTCCAGTTGCGAATAGCGTTGCCGCAGCGAGTCCACTTCGGCGCGAAGGGTATTGTAATTCGCGACTTTCCAGACCATGCGGAGGTAGCTGGAAACCATGCCGAACAGGGAGAAGCTCCCAAGCAGGGCAAGGCCCAAAACGACGTACACGGCGGAGTGGGGAATGTGGATGCGGCGGAGGCGCCCATGTAGAGAATGGGCAACTACTAGTATGAAGTATTGCTGCTTCATTGGATGACTTAGAGAAAGCTAGACGCGTCCCGTAGAGGGGCGGGAACTACGCCCAACCCACAACCGAAAGCTACGAAAGAGCAACTACAACCATCCAACCTTAACAGGATTACAACTTCGCTGTCAAGGCAAATTGACACAGGACTGAGTCCGGATGACACAGCGCAAGTGATAGATGAAGTTGAACTTGCGATTTAAGGAGCGATGACGATGATTCTAAGGGAATAACCTTATCACGCCCCACCCGCCCGAAGGAGTAAGGAGGTATTGCACACGGTCATGCAGACGGCTTTCCCGGCCCTGCCAGAACTCGATGCGATCGGGGGTGAGACGGTAGCCGCCCCAGTGGTTGGGACGGGGCACTTCGACGGGGTAAGTGTCGCGGATTTGGGCGATTCTCGCCTCGAAATCGGCTCGGGAAGACAGGGGGCTGGACTGGTGGGAGGCGGCGGCGCCGAGGCGGGCTTCGTAGGGCCGGGTCTGGAAGTATTCCTCGCTTTCCGCAGGGGATACGGTTTGGACGGTGCCGTGAATACGACCTGGCGGTGGAGTTCCTCCCAATAGAAGACGAGGGCGGCGCGGGGGTTGGAGGCCAGTTCCCTGCCCTTGCGGCTGAGGTAATTGGTGAAGAACACGAAGCCGTGCGCATCAAAGCCTTTGAGCAGGACCATGCGGGCGGAGGGGTCGCCATCGGGGGTGGCCGTGGCGAGAGTCATGGCGTTGGGCTGGTAGATACCGGCCTCAAGGGTTTCATCGAACCAGAGGCGGAACTGTTCGATGGGGTCGGGATGGACGGTGGAGGTATCGAGGGGCTCGCCCTGATACTCTTCGCGGATGGCGGCGAAGTTCACGATTTTATTTTAGCGGGAAAGTTGGGGGAGGCCCCACAACCTGGCGAGTCGCGATAGGATTGAATGATATAGCCAAAAATACCAGGAGGTTCGTTTTGCTGTTCGAGGGGTTCGTCGGATGAGGCTTGCTTCGTTATTACTGGCGGCGGCGCCGTTGTTCGGACAGGGTGTCGTAGTGGATTCGGAGGAGATCCGGTTCCAACTGGGGATTCCGGATCCGAAGGGCTCGCTGATGGAGCAGATGCATCAGGCGCGGGCGCGGATTGAAGCCAAACACATTTTCCGGTACCGGGCATTCGTGCGTCAGGATGCGGATGTCGGGCAGTTTAGCGGCTACCTGAAGGGCGACGTGCTGTCGATTGTGCGAGTGGCGGGGTTTCCGGATAAGAACCAGAAGATCGCGCTGGAGGCGGTGACCAAGGGCGGCAAGAATGGCCCCGCGGGTTTCCTGTTTGTGTCCGGGCAAGGGGTATCGAAGAACGAGCATGTGCCAAAGGTATTGCCGATGGTGCAGACGACGTTCAACAACGTGGACACGGCGTTGAAGGGCGCCGGGCATGCGCCCGCCGATGTTTTGATGCTCACCTGCTACTTGAGTTCGATGGACGACATCAAGGACGTACAGAAGCTGGCCTCGGCACGGTATCCGAAGGCGCTGCGCAATCATCTGCAGATTCCGATGGCGTACGGGAAGGCACTGGTGGAGTGCGAGGCGATTGCAAGGGCGAAGCAGCCGGTTGGATTTGTGAATCCGGAGGGATTGACGAAATCACCGAATTTCACCCAGGTGGCGGGGATCTCTTCGCCGCGCATCTACTTCAGCTCGCTGCATGCATCGAACGGATGCACGGAACAGGGTGTGCGGGAGATGTTTCAATCGCTGGATAGCGCGATGACCAAGGCTGGTGCGTCGATCAAGGATGTCGTGTTCAGCTATCTGTATCCGAGTTCGCAAGACGGGACGGATTTAACGCGAAAGGTGCGCTTCGAGTTTTACAACAAGGCGCAAGCTCCGGCAAGCACGCTGGTGCCGTTCTTAGGCTACGAAGCGAAGAACGCGTGCGCGGGCGTGGAAGTGATCGCACCGGCGAAATAAGCTCACGGATTTGCGGCAGCGGTCTCGAGCGTGAAGCTGACGTCCTGGCGTCCCCAGTTCAAAGCCCAGCCGGGCTGCTTCTCGACCTTCAATGGCACATAGAGACGGCCGACGGCGAAGCGCAGGTCGGTTTCCGGCTTGTTGCTGTAGGGATTGAAGGGCAGCACGGGCCAACTGAGTCTCACGTTGGGAGGAACATGGAGGGTCCAGCCGCGGTGGCGGATCCAGCCGCCGATTTGCTCCGGGGTGAGTTCGATGGGCGATTCACCCAGCGTCACCTTGGTATGCGCCGTCTCCAGAATTTCCCCTGGCTTGAGAACCAGTTGCAGGTTGATGAGGGCGTTTCCCATCCGGCCTCCCCCGACTTCGGTGACTTTGAATTGAAAGCTGAGGCGTTCCGGTTCGGGACGAGGCACATTCAGTTCCGCGAAGAAGGTCAAGTAGGCGAGGCCCAAGCGGTCTAACTCGCCGGCCATGCGAAGGCGGCTGCTGCGGGGGACGGTGATCACCTGGCCCTCGGCCTTTTCCATGATGGTGGCCAGTTCCGGCTGGCGCTTGGAGCCGGCGCCGGTGATGATCATGCCGAGCCGGTCGTGATAGATGCTGAGGTTGCCCTGCCGGTCGATGGTGAACTGGCTGCTGGTGGGTGGCTCATGCAACCCGGAGAGGCAGACGGTCCAGGGCGCGGTGCGACGGATTCCGGCGGGCACAGGCAACTGGTGCGCCGATTGCGGCTGATCCTGTGGGATTGGCGCGATGGGGCCCGGGTGGTAGTAAAGCGCGCTTTGGGAAATGCGGCCGAGATCACGGCCGCTGACCTTGCCGGGCGTAAAGAAGCCGGCCAGGAATGCGGCGTAGCGGCGGCCATCGGGCCAGTGGGTAAACGCGAACGTTCCCCAGGGACTGACGGCCCAGTGGCGGTTACGGCCGTTAATGGTCTCCACGGGCTCGCCATTGGGCCAGGTGAAGTACTTGTGGAAGTCGGTGGACCGGCGAAGGGCGGTGAGAGCCGCGGGGTCGAGGCTGTGCTCGTAGTAGAGGGCCACGCAGTTCATGGTGATGTAGTCGTAGCCGGTGGTGGGTCCGTTGTCGGTGTACTCGGCCCAGTAGCCGCCAGGGGCTTGCTCTTCGGCGGCCAGTCGGTGCATGGCGCGGGCGCCCAATTGTTCCCATTCCTTGATCTTGAGAACCCGGCCGGCGAAGAAGGTGGTGGAGGCGAATAGTGCGTAGTGGTTTGTCGATGTGCGAATGAAGGGGCTCTGAAAGCGCGGGAAATCGATGCGGGCTTCGGTTTCTCCGGCAAACCAGCGGACATTACGTTCCAGTTGCTGGCGCCAGCGGGTGCGGCGCTCGGGCGAAAGCTTAGGCTCCAGCAGGCGGTAGGAATCGAGCCAGAAGTGGATCTCCCATTCGTAATCCTGACGGTCAGCCGAATTGTCGCGCTCGCTCTGTCCGGCAATCACATCCCCGAGTTGGAGCGCGAGGTCGAGGAACTTCCGATCGCCGAAGGCCGGGTTCGATGGATGACGCTTCGAGTGGAGCACCGCGGCGGCAAACATGTAGCTGGCGGGATTGCGCATCTCCGGCGCGGGAGTCACGGATTTCAGCTCCTGCGCCATCAATTGGAAGTAATCCTGGGGAAGCGCGGCGGGCAGTGCCCCAGGCGTGTGGAGCAGCGCGGCAAGCAGGATGACGATTGTGCCGCGCATTACTGCGTCATGAGGCCGCGGATGATGAAGACCGCGGCCTGACCTCGGGTCAGGTAGGACGTGGGGCAATAGGTAGTGGCGGTGCAGCCGCTGGTGATGCCGAGCTGCTTTGCTTTCTGAATGGCGCCGAAGAACGTATCGCCGAAGGGCACGTCGGTGAACAGCGGGTTGACGGGGTGGGCGAATTGACTGGAAGTGGCGAGGCGGGCACGGACGACTAGCGTAGCGCCTGTGGCACGGGTCACCAGATCGTCGGGGCAGAATGCCGTATCGGAGCAACCGAGGGTAATGCCAAGCTGGCGGATCTTCTGGATATAGCGGAAGAAGGGGTGGGTGTTGGGAACATCGGTGAAGTAGGGTGCGGCGGGATAGGCGAAGTCGGCTAGGCCGTAGAGAGCGCGCACGAGGAAGACGGAGATTTCGGCGCGGGTGATGGTGCGATCGGGGCAATACGTGGTGGGCGTACAGCCTGAGGTGAGGCCGGTGGTTCGCATCAGAGTGATGTAGTCGAAGAAGGGGTGGTTGACGGACACGTCGGCGAATAATTCGGGTGTATTGACGCCCTTTTGGAGGAATTGCGTGAATTCGCCGGCGACGCTCGAGGTGGCGACGCGGGGGAAGGTGTTGCCGTTGGCTGCGGCGGTGAGGCTGAGAAAGCCGGGTCCGTTAAAGCCATCCACTCCCGGTGGGAGGGCAAGCCAGGAGGCGGAAACCGCCGTGGTCCAGGTGCAGCCCCCGTTGGTGTTGACTGCGGTTCCGGTGACCGCGCCGGTGGATGCAACGTTGACGTTCTGAGGATTGACGGTGAAGCCGCAGCCGGCGCCGGCCTGCACGACGGGAATAGTGACCCCAGGCAGGGTGGCGGCGATGTTGACCGGGAAGATGGAGATGGTGCCGGTGCGCGGGGCTGCGCCTGGGTTGGCGAGAACGGTGATGCGGGCCTGGTTTTCGATCCGCTCCGTGAAGATCCAGGTTTCACTCGAAGAGATGCCCCACTCGCAGGGGAAGGCGTTGGCCCGTACGGTCTGGACATCGCCGCTCGACTGGGCAGCAATACGCGTGGTGTTGGTGAGCACCGGGCACGTCAATTGGGCCGAGGCATTTGGCGTCAAGGACGCGGCAATGACAACAGCCGCGAAAAATCCGAATCTCCGATGAATTCTGTTCATGATGGCTCCTCGTAACCGCCGGGATGCATCTATCATCAAAGATTGTAGATCATGCGTATCATCGGTGGGGAGTTTCGCAGCAGAAGACTGAAAGCAGTGCCGGGGGACCTGGTGCGTCCAACGCCGGACCGGTTGCGGGAGTCGTTGTTCAACATCCTGTCTCCCGTAATTGAGGGAAAGGTGTTTCTCGATGCCTATGCGGGGACTGGCGCGGTGGGGATTGAAGCGCTGAGCCGGGGTGCGGCGAAAGCTATTTTTCTGGAGAAGCACCGGGAGGCAGCAGAAATCCTGCAGGAAAACCTGGCGTCATTGGGATTGACGCGGAGGGCTGCGGTGTTGCGCGGCTCGGTGCAACTGCTGTTGCCGCGGCAGACGGCGGACATTGTGTTTCTGGATCCTCCCTATCCGAAGGAGAAGGAATATCAGTTGGCGCTGGGGATTTTAGGCGAGCAGTGGGAGGCCGGGTTGGTGATTGCGCAGCATGCGACGCGGCAGAAACTGGAGGAACGCTACGGAAGGCTGGTGCGGACGCGCGTGGTGAAGCAGGGGGACAATTCGCTGTCCTTCTACACGGTGGAGGGGTCAGTTGCCGGCGATCGAGATGGGGCGGAGGTTGGTGATGAGTTGGAGGGAGAAGACGTTGCCGAGTGAGCCGCGGATGGCTGGGCCGAAGGCGAAGGCGTAGCCTGCTTTGATCAACTGGTGGCGATTGGGGCGGAAGCCGACGGCGAGATCGAGCAGTTCCCTGCCCGGATAGGCGCTGGCGCGCTCGTAATCGAGGCGCGTGGCGAGGTACCAGCGCGGCGTGAGGACGCGGCGTAATTCGGCATAGCCGGTTTTATAGATGAAGTTGGGGATGGCTTTGTAATCACGCTGGTGGGTTTGCCACTCGCCATAAGCGTTCCAGGGCCCGCGGCCATATTGAACGTCGAGACCGAAACTGGTGGCGGGGAGATCCTTCGGACGGGCTTCACCGGGGAAGAAGAAGGCATGCTGGCGGTGCAGATACGGTCCGCGGTTGAAGGATGCGCCGATGCGGAAGCCCTGGCGGAGGGTGTATCCCGCGCCGGCGGTGTAGCTGCCGTATTGATCGGAGTCGAGCAGAGTGCGGCGGTTGGCGGGCGAGGAGTTGGTGAACTGGCCGCGGAGATCGAGTTTGCCGATGCTGGCATCGAGTTGGACCCCGGGGAGACCCAGTGTAGTGACGCTCTTGTAGTAATAGCCGTAGCCCAAGGGCATGTCGGGCAGCGGGTTGGTCGAATCGTCATAGCGCAGAAGGAAAGCGCCAAAGACGGAGGAAAGCTGCCCCATGCGGAGCGCGAACGATTTGTTCTGGGAGACGCGAGAGTAAGTGACTTGGGCCTGAAGGACATTGGCGTGGAAGTCGCGCGGGGCGTCGAACTGCTCACGGAAGTAGGGGGAGGAGACGAATTGAACCGCGGCTGACGCAGACCAGCGGTCACTGAGTTTGAGGGTGGGATAGAGCATGGCGCGGAAGCCGCCATTGACCGGCCCGTCGGTAAGCTGATGGGAGTGGTAGAGGCCACCGGAGAGAGTGGTGGCGAGTTCAAAGCCGCGGGCCGCTTCCTGGGCATTGAGGGATGCGGTCAAGGCGAGCATGAGTGCGGCTTGGCGGATCATGAACTCGGTTCCTCAAAGACGGCCTCGGAGGGCACTTCCTGCTTCACGGATTGCGCCAGGTTTTGCAGCGATTCGGCGGTCGTGCAGCCGGGTGCGGGACGGCGGATGGCTTCGAGTTCCGCGAACACGGCGACCAGGTTGGGGTCGAATTGTGTGCCTGCGGAGCACGTGATGATGCGAATGGCTTCTTCGTGGGCCATACCAGGGCGGTAGGGCCGGTCAGAGGTCATGGCGTCGTAGGCGTCGGCGATGTGGACGATGCGGGCATCGAGCGGGACGGCCTCCTTGCTCAAGCCCAAGGGGTAGCCGGAGCCATCCCAGTTTTCGTGATGGAGCTCGACGGCGTGAAGAAAGGGCTCAAAGCCTTGGACCACTTCGAGGATGCGGCGTCCGATGCCGGGGTGTTGTTGAATGAGGGCGTACTCCTCCGGGGTAAGCTTGCCGGGCTTCTGGAGGACGGAGTCGGGGATCCCGATTTTGCCGATGTCGTGAAGCAGAGCGCCAATGCGGATCTGATCGAGCATGGGGGCGGCGAGTTGGAGCGCTTTGCCCAGTTCCACGGAGTATTCGCTCACGCGGCGGCTGTGGCCGGCAGTGTAGCGGTCGCGGGCATCGAGGGCGCCGGCGAGGGCGCCAACAAACTCGACATAGGCACGCTGGAGGCTGGCGCGGGCTTCGACAATGGCGGAAGCGGCACGGTTGAAACTGGCGGTGAGTTCGTCGATTTCGCGGATGTTGGCCATACGGCCGTCGAATTCGGGGAGCACGCCGGTGTTCTCACTCAGTTGGAGGTGGGAGACAACGCGGGCGATGGGTTGGACGATGGAACGCGAGGACAGGATGCCCACAGCGAGCGCGGCGGCGAGGGCAAAGATGGCTGCCACAAGGAAGACCTTGCGCAGGATGGCGGCCACGGGGCTCACCGCTGAGTCGACATTCTGCAGGCTGCGCAGGGTCCAGCCGTCACCAAAGTAAATGCTTTCGAGGGGGAGCGAGAGATAGGTTTGGCCGCGGAGGTGGATTTCGCATTCTCCTTGACCGGTACAGGAGTGGAGCGCCGTCTCGACTTCGCTGGAAGGAATGCCTGCAATGCTCGATTTGACGACACGGCCGTGGTTCGTGAGGATGGCTGGGGTGGTGAAATCGCTGAAATCGAATTGCTCACCGAGGGTGAGAAGGCCAATGGTTTCCTCGCCCTGATTGACGGGGATGGAGGAGACCTGGAAGGCGAGGTTGTCGATAGACAGAATGCCTTGGCGCTGGCCTTGGAGTTTGGCCACATCGAGGGGGGCGAAGGTGGTGCCCGTGCGGCGGATGCCGGCAAGGGGTTTGCCATTGGCGTCGGAGGCCATGAGGAAATCGAACTGGAGCGACTCACAGATTTCGAAGAGCTGATCTTCGAGAGTGAGGCGGGCGCCTTTGTCGTCGTTGGCGGCAAGCAGTTCGATGCCTGCTTTTAAGGAGGCGTTCTCGCCGATGATACGCAGGAAGCGGCTGTTCTGGAGTTCGCTGCGGGAACGGACGCGGGCGATGGAGGTGTGGGTTTCGCGGAGGGAGGTGCGGAGACGCTCATGAACGGTGGCCTGCACCATCCACTGGATGGCGGCGAAGCTGCCGAGGAGGAGAAAGGCAAAGGGGACAAACGACCAGAGGAAGGTGCGCGTGGCGAATCGCATGGTTATCTCGCTTGGGCCACGGCTTCCGCTTCGAGGGGAATATGGAAGTCCACCTGGGGCATGTCACCGGCGGAAATGCGGATGGTTTTGCGGAAGAAGCCGGCGGATTTGTGCCAGGCGACGATGGTGTGGGTGCCGGGGGGAATGCCCTTGATGCTGAATTCTCCGCTGGGACTGGCCTTGGTGCTCCACTGGTTCGGAGTGACGACGATGGAAGCGGCCATGTTGGGATGGAGATGACAGTGCACCTGGACGATGCCCGGTTTGGAGAAGGTGACGCTTCGGGTGGAGTTCTGGGGATAATTGCCGAGATCGAAAGATTTTGGTTTGGAGAGAGAAAAGACGTTGTGAAAAATGGGATCGAGGTTGGGGAATGTGACCGTGGATCCGACGGGAATGACGACGGTATCGGGGAGGAAGCGGCGCCCTTTTTGCTCGATGGCAGCGGTGGCGGGTTGGGTTCCGAGGTCCCCTTCGAGATAGATGACGACGCGGGAGCGCTCGTAGTCGAGGGGATCGGTGGCAGTGTCTGAGGCAGAGGGGACAGTAACACCGCGATGATAAGTGGAGGATGAAACTGTGACGGCGCGTTTGGTGAGCTTACGCTTGATGATGATCTGACCGCTGATATCGGCAGCGTGGAGAGAGCACACTCCAAGCAACAACGCGGCGATGGAGCCCCAGAGTTTCATGTTCTGGGATAAGAAATCGGCAGGATGAGGGCGGCACTATATGGACCTTATGATCCATTCTTAAGGTGGGGGATATCCCTTAAAAGCAAGCTAGTATACCTGAAATAGGAAGACCTGATCGGAGCCTTCCGGGGTGAGGGCATACTCGCCGTTTTGGAGGAATTCGTTGGCTTCGAGGCGGTAGATGCCGTCGCCAAGGCGCTTCATGCTGAGGTGCAGGGGACGTGGAGAATCCTTTTTGCGCTTACTGGCGGGGGGGAAAACGACTTCGCGTTTACCGTTTTTGACATCGAGTTTGTAGAGTTGAAGGCGGTCGACCTGAACGGTTTTCGCTTCGATTAGGAAGATGGGCTCGGCGAGAGGGGTTTTGGCGGAGGAGGATGCACCATCGACGATGTAGGCGCGGTCGTCCTTGCGTTTCTCTTCTTTGGCCACGGCGACCTCAGTGGAGACGAGGTTGCCTGCGTGGAGGAGGAACACAACATCCTGCTTGGAGGGTTTGGGGCCATCGTATTTTTTCTGGGCCAGGGCGAGCGGCGCCAGGCAGAGAAACAGGGCTAGGGAACGCATCGGGAATGCCACCTCTCTTCTATTTTAGTCTGGAATTTTGTGTTTAGGAGCGGGCAGTTAGGCGCTGGGTTGCGATACGGCATCGACGCGCTTTTCGATACGGTCGAGGAGGCGGTCCATTTCACCGGCTTCCATGGGCTTGCGGAGGAGAAGACCTTCGTCTTCGGGGAAGAGCGTACGATCGTCGGAATCCATGCCGTCAGCCAGAAGGACGAAGACAGCGACCTGATTGCGGACCTGGTCGAAAAACTCGACCCAATTGCCGCCACCGATGCGGACGGCGCAGAATACGACGTCGATCTTGACGCGGCGCAGGAGTTCGAGGGCCTCTTCCTCGTTGGCGACAGGGACGGCGCGATGCTTGCGGCCGGCCCAATAGGAGATGAGACGCCGCTGATTGAGGACGTCGGGTTCGATGATGAGGGCGGTGAGAGCCCGCGAGCCGCGGCGGCCGTTGTGTCCATTGGCGGGGACCTGTTCGGCGGGGAAGGCCGCGGGGAGATCGATTTCGAGGCGGCAGGATTGCTCTCCGGCTCGGACGATGCGGATATCGCCCCCCTGCCCGTGGAGAATGCCTTTGCAGACGCTAAGGCCGAGGCCATCGGCGTCGCGCGTGCCGGCAGTGGAAGCGGCGAGGGTTTCGTCGAAATACAGGACGCCATACTGGACCGCGACAATGACGCGGCGCATGCTGGAAAGGCTTTCGATGCGCACCGTCCGGTCGAGCGAGGACTTGGCGGAGCGGGCCGCCAGGAGAATGAGATTACGGACGACGGTTTCCAGTTGTTTGTTGGAACCCGCGACCCAGAGCGGATCGGAAGAAAGGGAGAGATGCAGTTGGAGTTCGCTGGCCAGCATCTCCTTCCTGCAACCTTCCACAGCGGCCTGAACAAGGGCGTTCATCTCGATATTGCTCACCTCGTCGTCTTTGGCGGCGACCTGGCTGTAGCGGGAGAGAATAGCGTTCGCGCGGAGCGATTCGTTGAGGATCGCTTTCGCTTCCGGATCACCCTGTTCGAGAAGTTTATGGGCAAGCGACAGGATGGATTCGAGCGGGCCGCGGAGTTCGCCGGCGACACCGGAAATGATCTGGCCAGTGGCGGCGAGCCGCTCACTCCGCATGAGTTGTTCCTTGCGCTGCAGCTGTTCAATGAGCTTGAGGACCATGGCAATCTGGTTAGCCATGTGCTGGAGCGCGGTGAGCTCTTCCAGATAGAAGCGGCGGGGGCGCTCATACTGGGCGACTTCGAGGACACCGATCAATTCCTCGCGGGCGAACATGGGAAGCAGGACGACGCCTCTGGGGATGGCCTCGCGATTGGCGCCCCAGTAGAGGGAACTGCGCCGGGTATCGGGGATGTGGAGCGGAGTACGGTTGCGGAAGCAGAGAGAGACGGCATGGTCCGTGCGTTCATCGTTTCGATCTGCGCGGGCGGGCATGGTTTCCATGCCGGGGGCTACCGTACGGCGGAGAACCTGGTTGGTGCGGTCGAAGCGGAAGATTTCGACACTGCTGATCTCCATGGTGCGCGGGGCGAGAGTGCGCAGTTTGCGATAGACATCCTCGAGGGTGGCGGCGGTGAGCAGTTCTTCGCAAAAGCTGTGGATGCGGCGGATGGAGCGCCGGATGCGCATGCGCTTCTGGTGCCAGGCGAGCACCAGGCCTCCTGCGCCGAGGAGCACCGTCATCAGGACGAGCAATACCTGGGGCGACACGAGCCAGTCGCGCTCCATGAGGGAGACAGCCGAGGCGTCGGCAATCACCATGCGGAACTTGTTGTCGTAAGGAGGATCGACCGCAGCCTGCGACGCTGTGCCGAGAACACGGACACGGTCTCCCACGCGATAGCGATTTAAGCCGGTGCCAATCTGATTCGCGGTTTTGGGCAGGTAGATGGGATAGGGAACGGGCTGGCCGTCGCTGAGCAGGACGTATTCACCGCCGGAATCCTCGGCGAGAGTAACGACACGGCCTTGAATGAGCGCCGTGAGGCCAATGGCATCGACACTCTGCAATTGCTGAATACGGCGGGAGAGCGGCGGCGGAGGGGCAGTTTGACTGGTGGTGGTTAACTGGACGGGGCGGAGGACGGGCATGCCGCCGCGCTGGGCCACGACGCCGCGGACTTCAAGAACATCACCAGGGGTGACGCGCTCAAACATGAAGTCGGGAGCTTCCAGGATGAGCCCATGCGCGGAAGCATCACGGATCGGCAGATGGGCGTATTCCCCGAAGAGGATGGGGCGTGAGGCGACGGTGCCTTGAACGAGCACCTGCTTACCTTCGAGGGCAGGAGTAAGGTCCGGAGCGCGGCGTTGGGTGATCTGCTCAAGAGGAAGCGGAACCTGGGCGTAGGCCGCTGTTGCCAGCAGCCAAGCGCCGATGAGGCAGCCTCGGGTTAGGATTGAGCCAACCATGTCTCCAGTTCAGGGTCCGTAAAATCGCGAATGGAAAAATCAGTGGGAGGGAGAGCAACCTCCGTGGAGCGGACAGCGACAACGCGCGCTCCTGCAGCCTGTGCGGCGTGAATGCCGGTGGCGGAATCTTCAAAAATGACACAGTCGTGCGGAGCAACGCCCAATTGGGCGGCAACGCGCAGATAGATTTGCGGATCGGGCTTGGGCCGGTCCACCTGGTGGCCATCGATGACGGCGGAGAAATAATGACGGAGCCCGCCTTCGTCCAGGACGAAGGCAACGTTGGCCGGCTCAGCGTTGCTGGCCACACCAAGCGGGGTGGAGCGATGACGCTCCAGAAACGCGGCGACGCCCGGAATGAGACTGGCCATCAGATGGGGACGCATCAGGGTACGGTAGAGTGCCTCCTTGGCCGCGCCATGGGCGAAGACCTCATCTTCGGAGAGATCCTCGCCGAAGAGTTCGCGGACGATCTGGTCGTTCCTCTTGCCATGCATTCTTTCCAACATAGAATCGGCGGCCTTCTCGTACTGCGATAGATACTGGAGCCACGCTTGGGCATGTAATGGGTTGGAATCAATTAAAACGCCGTCCATATCTAGGACTAAGGCCTTAGCTTTCATGGTTGGTTCGATCCAGCTTTCCGTAAAGAGTTGAGGGCGGAGATGACCTTGGCGTCTTTTTTCGGGAGATTCGCCAGGAGCCGCAATGCCTCGCCCTGTTGTTGGGCATTGCGGGATTTCGTCCAAAGTTCGTAGTAGGCCAGCCCCAGTTCACGGGGAGTGTTGTCGGCCGGGTTGAAAGGGCGGATTTGCCAGGTTGGGTTGCCAGGAGGGGATTTGGCGCGGACGATTCGATGATCGTTTTGGGGCATGTGGCAGGCTACGCAGTCTTTGCCGCGGTTGCATTGTTGAGGGGTGTGGCAGGACTGGCAGAGCGAGCGGTCTGTTTTGCCGGCATGGGTGTCGTGGCAGGAGCCGCACCACAGATCGGGGGATTTCTGGCGGCAGCGGCTGAGGGCGAACTGCTCGACTTTGCCCCCGCCGGCGGCAGGGGCGGCGGTGTATATAAAGGAAGCGGCGTAGCGGGTGATGAGGTCTCCGGGGCGGAAGCGGGCGAGGTCACGATTGGGTTTGGGAATGCGGGCGGCTCCGGTGAAGTGGCACTGGGCGCAAACCGCGTCTCGCGGAGCGGGATCGAGAGCGGTGGGGATTTCGAGACGGGCGGAGCCTTGGGCGTGTAGTTTGGCCGGACCGTGGCAATTCTCACAGAGAACGCCTTCGCGGGACATGGTGGTGGCCGCGTAGCGTTTGACGATGTTGCGATGGCATTCGCCGCAGATGGCGTTGCCGGAGAATTGCGCGAGGGCCTGCAACGGGAGCAGGGCCAGGAGAATCAGCATCCGTACTTCTTATTGTAGGCTGGCAGTGTTTTCGGGGGCCACAGATGGGCGCAGATGGACCAGATAGTAAGAATGCAAACACTGCGCATTTGACTTGTGGTATTGTTTCACCAATATTACCCCTACCACGGGGTAAGTGAAGTCTCTCTCCGCACTCCCCAATAGTACTCGTAAGGCGTTAGTTTGAGCCTGGCAGTAGGGCAAGATTCTCCCGCTTGCGCTGCACACTTCTAGGACTACGCGCCCGATAGTAACAGGAATCCCGGAGGAAAACACTTCGAATGTCATCTAGAGTTCAGCGATGCGGCTACGTGTATGCGGCAGCCTTCCTGATGATGAACATCGCGCCGTTGCGCGCGGCAGTCACGGTGAGCATCAGCCCATCCAGTTATACGCTGCGGGTGGGGGCCACCAAAACCTTTTCTGCGTCGGTATCGGGCGCCACCAACCGAACCGTCACTTGGGCGGTGAACGGCGTGGTGGGCGGGAATGCAACGGTGGGTACGATATCGACTGGCGGCCTGTACACGACGCCCGCTGTAGTACCGGCGGCGAATGTCGTGAAAGTGCGGGCGACGAGCGTCGCCGATGGGACGGTATTCGCCGAATCCACGCTGACCCTGCAGAATCCGGAGCCTGGAATCACCAGCGTGACACCGAACATGGTGAATATCGGCACGTTCACGGTGGTGCTGGCTGGGCGCGGATTCGTGCGCGGATCGGTGGCGAAGATCGGCGATGTGCCGGTGCCGACAACCTACGTTTCCGCAACAGAGCTGCGCGTGACGGCAACGGACAACACGCCGCGCGACACCACGATGGCGGTGAGCAATCCCGAACCCGGCGCGGTGCAGACCAGTGGGAAGTATTTCAAGATCATGCCCACGGTGACGGTGAATGTCTATCCGGACACGTACACGATGCGCATCGGAACGACGAAGCAGATGAGCGTGAGCGTGGGCAATGCGGTGGATAAATCGGTGACGTGGACGGTGAACGGCGTAGTGGGCGGCAATGCCACCTTCGGGACGATTTCCGATACGGGGTTGTACACGCCGCCGGCGGCGCTACCCGCCACGCCACAAGTCAGTGTAAAGGCGACCAGCAAGACGAACACAGCGATCAGTGATACGTCAACGATTTCGCTACAGAATCCGGTGCCGGTAGTTACGCGCGTGCTGCCAGGAGTGCTGGTGCCAGGGACGCAACCCGCGTTTCGCGTTGAACTGAGCGGGTTGGCAAGCGGTGCGACGCTATGGGTGGGCTCGACGCAGGCTACGATTCTGCAGATCATGCCTACCTTTGTGACGGCCACAGTGAAGATCCCTTATGGATTGGGGGGCATCGTAACGGTGAGCGTGCGCAATCCCGACCCGGGCGCTGTTTCGTCGAATGCGTTGATTGTGCCCGTCCAGGTGCCGAATGCGCAGATGACACCGTCGGCAGCGGCGCGATTCCTGCAACGGGCGAGTTGGGGCCCATCGCCGGAGAGCATCGCCGACTTGCAGACGAAGGGGATCACGACGTGGCTCAACGAGCAGCGCAACGCGCCGATTTCCGATCTGCCGGAGCCGTTGGTGGATTCTTCGTCGATCACGCCGGCGCAGCGGGCGTTCTATCTGAACGCAATGACCGGGCGCGATCAGTTGCGGCAGCGCATGGGCTTCGCATTGAGCCAGATCCTGGTGGTTTCGGGCGTGAAAACAGGCTCTTCGCAGCAATTGGTGCCGTATATGCGGCTGATGAATCAGCATGCGTTCGGAAACTACTTCACCTTATTGAAGGAAGTGACGCTGAGCCCGACGATGGGCCGTTTTCTGGACATGGTGAACAACGTGAAGGCGAATCCGGCGCGGGGGCTGGAGCCGAATGAGAACTACGGCCGCGAGTTGCTGCAGTTGTTCACGTTGGGATTAAACCTATTGAACATGGATGGGACGAACAAGCTGGATTCGTTCGGCAAGCCGATTCCCACGTATACAGAAGACAACGTGAAGCACTTCGCACGGGCGCTGACGGGCTGGACCTATCCGACAAAGCCCGGCGCCACGCCGAAGGCGATCAATCCCTCTTATTACGTAGGGCAGATGATCGCAACGGATGAGAATCACGACAAGACACAGAAGACGCTGCTCAACGGCTATGTGATTCCAGCCGGACGAACTGCTCCGGAAGAACTGGAGAATGTGATTGAGAATATCCGGCAGCATCCGAACGTGCCTCCGTTCGTTGCGCTTCGGCTGATTCAGCGCCTGGTAATGGGGCAGCCATCGCCAGCCTATGTACAGCGAGTGGCGACGCGATTCCAGCAGACGGGCGGGGATCTGTGGGAGACCGCGAAAGCGATTGTGACCGATCCGGAGGCGGATGCGATCACGGCGAGCACAGGGAAACTGAGGGAGCCGGTATTGTTCATCCTGAGTTACCTCCGCGGGCTGGATGCGGATGTATTGGCGGAACATGGGTTGAACAGCTATGCGAACAACATGGGGCAGAACCTGTGGAATGCGCCGAGCGTGTTCAACTACTTCTCTCCTTTTTACCGGGCCAACGGCGTAGTGGCTCCGGAATACCAGATCAACACGCCATCGGTGGCGCTGAACCGCGTGAATTTCATCTACCGGGCAAGCCGGAACGGGCTCGGCTCGACGGTGGCCATCGACCTGGCGGAACTGGAGCGATTGGCGGCGGATCCACCAGCGCTGTTGGAAGCGCTGAACCAGGCTCTGATGCATGGCGCGATGTCCGCGGCGATGAAGACCAGCATCCTGACAGCGCTCAACGCAACGACGGATGTGCGGACACGGGCGCGGAACGCAGCCTATCTGGTGGGCTCATCGAGCCAGTACCAGGTGGAGCCCTAGAGATAGCCGGTAACAAAGGAGAAATGAACCATGACATCGAGAAGAAATTTTCTGCGTTTCGGCTGCTGTTCCGTGAGTACGCTGACCGTAGCCAGCCAGTTCAGCAGGATGGGGATGATCAATGCCCTGGCGCAATCGACAGGGGATTACAAGGCCCTGGTGTGCGTGTTCCTGTTTGGCGGGAACGACGCGAACAATATGGTGCTGCCGTATAGCACGCAGTACACGCAATACGCCGGAGTGAGAGGAACGCTGGCGATCCCGCAGGGGCAGATTCTGCAATGCCCCACCACTTCGGGAGTCGTGTACGGGCTGCATCCGTCGTTCGCCTCCCTGCATCCGTTGTGGGCGCAGAAGAGGCTGGCGGCAGTGGCGAATGTCGGGATGCTGGTGCGGCCGACGACGCGGCAGCAGTATCTGAGTGGGGGACAGGTGCCGAGCAATCTGTTCTCGCACTCCGATCAAACGTCGCAATGGCAGACGGGGATGCCGCTGGGTGGAACCACCGGCTGGGGTGGAAGGATCGCGGACAAGCTGACGCAGTATGGAATGAACCAGCCATCGTCGTTTCCACTGGGAGTGTCGGTGAGTGGCGGCGCACTGTTGTTGAATGGCGTGACGACGAAGCCGGCCACGGTGAATCCTGGGCAGACCAGCACGGGGTTGGAGGGAACGAACGCCGCGAATGCGGCCATGGTGGCGCGCGATGTATCGGTGCAGGAACTGCTGGAGATGGATTCCGGAATGGCGCTGGTGCAGGCGGCCAGCGCGAATACGAAGGAAGGGATCCGCATCGCGCAGTTGATCAACCAGGCGACGACATCGAATCCGCTGGCGACGGCGTTTCCGACGACGGGGCTAGGGAACCAGATGGCTCAGATTGCGCGCCTGATCCAGGTGCGTGGGCAGCTGGGGATGCGGCGGCAGATCTTTTTTGCGTCGATGGGCGGGTTTGACACGCACAGCAATCAGTTGCCGGACCACGCCGGATTATTGACGCAATTGAGCGACGCGCTAGCGGCGTTCCACAACGCGACCGTGGAGATGGGCGTGGCCAATCAGGTGACGACGTTCACGGAGTCGGAGTTCAGCCGGACGTTCCAACCGTCGCAAGGGGCGGGCACGGATCATGCCTGGGGCGGGCATCATCTATTGATGGGAGCGGCACTGAAGGGCGGCGAGATGTATGGGACATTTCCGACGTTGGCGCTGCAGGGTCCGGACGATTCGGGGAATCGCGGAAACTGGATTCCGACGACGCCGCTGGATGTGTACGGGGCAACGCTGGCCCAGTGGTTTGGTGTCCCGCAGAGCGATTTGCCGGGCGTGTTTCCGAACCTGGCGAACTTCACGACACAGAATCTTGGCTTCTTGTAGGTAGGTATTCTCCACCCAACACACTGACGGGGCGGCTCCGGGAAGGGCCGCCCCTTTTTTTTGATCTGACTAAAGGGCGCTCACGGACTGTTTGTGGCCTCGCAATGACGCAACGTCGCGCCGATGTTGGCGATCTGCTGGATTGTCAGTGTTCCCTTTTGAGCCGTGACTTCATCCATGAGTCCAGCGAAGTGGTTCTTATCGACACCAGAACCGAATCGGAATCGCCCGCCCTTGCGGTCGCGAATCCTGCCTGGGAGGGAGCCTTGCAGGTTGCCGTTGACAAATAATTCGATGTTGTCCTGGCGGGCTACGAGGGCGATGTGGCTCCAGTCGCCGTTTGCCACGGGATCCCGCGATGTGAGGCGAAGGAATCTCCCATTCGCCTCCGGAAACTCGAGTTCGATTCTATCGTCCTCCCGGCGGAGGGCCCGCCATCCGGAAGGTTGACCGGGGAAGATGCGCTGAAAGATTGTCTCCTCAACCCCGGAACGCGACGGACTTAGCCACAACATATAAGTTATGTTGGCATCGAGAAAAAAGCCGAAGTCCCCTTCCGGGGTATCGATGAAAGAGGTTGATCCGTTGAACTGGAATGCCTGCCCGAGTATTCCGGGACGGAATGTAATATCGCGCGGAAGGCCATGCCCAGCGCCGCCCAGATCAGTGAATACGCCGTCCGCGGACCATTGCATAAAGTTCAATCCGGTGGGGTGGAAATCACATCCTGCATTGGGAAGGGGAGCCCCAACCCATTCATGGGGTTCACGCAGCAGGGCAAGAATTTCCCGCCTTCGTGGGGAAAGGGCAAAGGTCAGAACGTTCAGTTGCAGGGACTCGGTCCGGCGAAAAGAACTGGTCTCAAAAACAGTGAGATGCTGTCCGTTGGCATGGAGGAGCCGGGAGGTGTCGGGGGCGAAGTGGAGGTAGCCCGGTGCGGAGGTTAGCAGTGTGGTGAGGTGCTTCCCGTCAGCGGTGCGGAAGACTTGGACGACACCGGAAGCTCCGGGCGGGCAACCGTCTCGGTCGTAACGGGGAGAAATACAAGCGTCTCCACCATCGATGGCGACCAGCGCGCCATCGGGAGAAACCGCGATGTGGCCGCCGACGATTGGCGGCCCCCCAACAGTCCGCACACTGCGCTCGCTCAAAAGGTCGAGCACGTCAATATTGTCATGGCCGGGGCGTCCGCCCGGCCCACCGCAACGGCAACTGATCCAGAGCAGATTGTGCCCGGCATCGAGAGCGAGGTTCATGGGGCACACAAGGCCGGAGACGGCGCGAAGGCGTTCATCCGGGAGATCCAACACCTTGAGGCCTTTGTACGCCATCGCGAGAAAGAGGCGGTCCTCGTTGGGACTCAGCACCAAGGAGTGCACTGCTCCATCCGTGCGAATGGAGCGCGCTGAGGTGTTGGGCAGATCCACAATGATGAGCCCAGAGACTTCATCAGCCGCAAACAGGACTTGGCCGTTTCGCTTTAGGGCCAAGTGGCGGGGGTGCCCACCGGTTCGGATTCGTCTCTTGAGGAGGCCACGGTCCAAGTCAATCTCTGCGATTTCTCCCTCATCAGCCAGAGCGGTGTAAAGGTATCGATCGTCCGGGGAGGCGACGAACGGACCAGGGGAGTAGGGAATGGACAAGCGGCGAAGTCCATGCTCGTTCCATCCGCTGAGGAGGCGGGCCGGAAGCATCTCCATGGAGTGAGGAGTCTGGGTGCGGCGAAGGGAGAGGCCAGTAATAATAGCCAAACTGGCGATGAACGAGAAGAGAACCAGGGAACGGATGGACAAGCGTAGGTTGGGGATAGTTGCTGAGGTAGGAATCGAGAGATCTGGAGGTTCGGCAACGGTGTTCCCGGCAGGCGCATCCAACACGGATCGGGTTTGCTTCCAGGTGTCCAACTCATCCGCGAAGGCGAATACGGACCCCTTTGTCTCATGCATGTGTCTTCGGATCGGAAGCCCTTCCCTGATCTCCCATCGCTGTGCGGTCCGAATATCCTTGCCCAGATAGAGCGCTATTTCTTTCCAGGAATCGAGCCTCTTGCGGCCGCTACCCCGAGGCTCCGGTTGAGACGATCTCTCCGACATTTGATAACAGATTATCAGGTTCGGACTTCATAAGCCGTGTGTTTTCTTCTTATGCCGCGCTTTGCCGTATTGTGCCGCTGTCGCATAGCTGGGAACAGTGGCAAGCTTGTGCTTTCTATTGCGAATTCCTTTGAAAGGATGCTGGATCTATGTTTCGGAAGGCCTTGAATCTAGTCTTGGGCTGCCTCTTGTGTATGGGGCAAAGCTCCGCAGTCACAGTGTTTCTCGACTTCAACGACGGGTTACTGCCCTCGGCGCACGGATGGATCTTCCATGGTTTGGACGAATCCTCTTACAGTGTCGCGGGTGGCATTCTGACCGGCGACACGTTCACCATTCCAGGTGGTGGTTACTACGCATTGCCTGGAGTCTATGACGCCGCGAAAGACACCGTTTACGAGTTGAGGGCACGCTATATCGACGGGAGCGGCGGGTTGGGATCTGCATTTGGAGTGTACGGCCCATCGTCGTACACGGAAGTCGGTGTCCGACATGGAGCCTTGCAGATTGTATCAGAACCCATGCCGCCGGGGGATGCAATCGTTGGGGCGGTAACCACCGGGACATTTCATACCTTCACGCTCCTTCTTCCGAAATCGTCTGAATTGATGGAGGTACGAGTAGACGGGGTGACGGTATTTCAAGGCACCCGGAGAATCGGCGCGGTGCCACTCGGGATTGCCTTCGGTGACATTACATCGGGCGGGGACGGATGGTGGGAAGTGGACTCCGTGTATTATTCCAACGACGTCCCGGAGCCAGGAACATTGGCTGGGCTGTTGATTGGCGCGGCTTTTTTGATCCTTCGGGCTTCACCCAGGCGTGCGCTGTTGGAAACGATATTCTCAAGACCCCAGGTGTGACATTCGCAAGGTGTAACTTGTCACCAGCGTCCGGTTGCTCTATCATCAACGGAATAGCTTCGTCAGCTGGGTAAACATTGCAAACTGGAGTTAACGAATGTTCCGTTACGTTTGTCTCGCACTGGCGTTGGTAACGTCAGCGTATTCGCAAGAAGTAACGGCGGGGATATATGGGGTGGTGCAAGATGCGTCCACCGCAGTCGTTCCGGGGGCCACGGTGCGGGCACGCAACGTAGGCACGGGTCTCTCTCGCCAAACCACTACAGATGAATCAGGCAACTACTCGTTTGTGCTGATTCCTATTGGCACCTATGAAGTGAGTGTGGAAGCCGCGGGCTTTAAGAAGTCGGTGGTGGAAGATGTGATTTTGCGTGTGAACGACAACCGCCGCATCGTGTTCACGATGGAAGTGGGCCAGTTGGCCGAACAGGTTACGGTGGAAGCAAGCGCGGTGACGGTGAATACGGCGACGGGTACGACATCACAGTTGCTGGACGGCAAAGACATGGTGCAACTGCCATCGCGCGGGCGCAACGTTCTGCCGTTTGCACTGCTGATGCCGGGCGTAGTTTCGACAACGCCTTACGACCGGCGCAACAACAACTCTTCGGTGAATGGTGTGCGTCCAACGCATAACGCCTGGCTGCTGGATGGCGGCTACAACATCGACACGGGCGGAAACTGGGGAACGCCGCTGGCGCCGAATATCGAATCGGTGGCGGAGTTCCGTGCCATTCGCGGGAACTACTCGGCCGAGTTTGGCGTAGGTGGCGGATCGCAGTTCAATGTGATCACCAAGGGAGGCACGAACCAACTGCACGGGTCGGCCTACTATTTTCACCGCAACGACAAATTCAATGCCCGGAACACCTTCACGCCCACGCGGGCGACCTTCCGGGGCAACGACTATGGGTTCACGGTTGGCGGCCCTGTTTATATCCCGAAGATTTACAACGGGCGTAATAAGACGTTCTTTTTCGTGCTGATCGGCTACATTAAGGAACGCCGCCAGGAGAGCTTTTTGAACATCGTGCCGGAATTGGCGTACCGGACGGGCAACTTCTCGAACCTGGGGCGGCCCATCTACGATCCGACGACAGGGGCTCCGTTCGCGGGGAACATCATTCCGACGGCGCGGCTGGACCGCAATGCGTTGGGGTATACGAAAATGTTCCCGGACCCGAATTTCCGCGACGCGGCGGGCCGAAACTGGTTTTCGCAGGGAGGCCGCATCGACGATACGAACGAGAAGAACTTCCGCGTGGACCACATCTTCAACGACAAACACCGCGTGATGTGGCGCTATACGCCGGAGTTCCGGTTGAGCAACTTCCTGACATCGTCGGGCTTCGATTTCTTCCGGCGCCAGGACGAGACGCCGGCGCGGAACATGACGGCGAACTATAACGCGACGTTCCGGCCGAACCTGATCATGGATGCTACGTTCGTGCGGAGCCACAATCGCATCAAGCAATTTCCGCCGAATCTGAGCGGGAGCACCTGGGGGATTAACATCCCGCAGTTGTTCGCGGATAACGAGAATACCTATCCACTGACCAGCCTCAACTTGTCGAAGGTTCCAGAGCGTGTGCCGACGGTATCACTGACGAACTACGCGTCGCTGAACCCCAGCACTCCCTGGAGCAATTACCAGACGATTTACGAATTACGCGATACGTTCACCTGGATCAAGGGCGCGCACACGATCAAGAGCGGCTTCAACTACTCCAACGAGATCAAGTTTGAGCCGACGAACACGAACGTGTTTGGCGCGTTCAGCTTCGACGGCCGCTCCACACGGCAACCGGGCGCGGCTTCGGGTGGCGATGCCTTCGCCGATATGCTGTTGGGCAGCGCCGCTTCCTACAACGAAACCAACACCGTGGCGTTCAACGACAACCGCCGCAACTCGGTGGAGATGTTTGTGGACGACAGTTGGAAGGTGAACCGGCGGCTGACACTGAACCTTGGAGTCCGCTACTCTTACTTCCCGCCCGCAACGGAACCGGACAACCGCTTCCGCGTGTTTATTCCGGAGCAGTACAATGCCTCGCAAGCAGTGAACGTGAACGCTTCGGGCCAGGTGGTTCGCGGATCGGGCAACCGGTTCAACGGGCTGGTGGATCCGACGAATTTCTGGATCAAACACAAGAAGAACTTCGCACCGCGTTTCAGCTTCGCCTACGACGTGTTCGGCAATGGCCGGACGGCCGTGCGCGGCGGGTTCGGGCTGTTCTATAGCCGCGAAATTCTGGGCGCGTTCATTCTGATGTCGGGAAATCCTCCCTTCTCGGAATTGCTCACGGTGGACAACACCAGCCTGTCGAACCCCGGCGGTGGAACGACGCGCAACTTCGATCTTCCGATCGAGTTAGGCTCGATCGACATGAACCAACTCAATCCGTATACTCAGCAGTGGAACATCAACATCCAGCACGGGCTGACGAACAACATGGTGCTGGAAATCGGCTACTCGGGAACTCACGGCTTGCACTTCATGCGTACGCAGGATCTGAACCAGCCGCGTCCCGACCCGCGTATCGCACAAGGTTTGCAGAATGCCAACCAGGTGCGTCCGTACAAAGGCTGGGCCGTGATCAACCATCGCGAACAGAGCTACGCTTCCAACTACCACGGCCTGCAGACGAGTTTGAACCGGAGCTTCTCCAAGGGGCTGCTGTTCCAGACTTCGTACACATGGTCGAAGGCGATTGATAACGCGGATTTCACCGGTGGCATCTACGGGTTCTATCCGAACACGCTGGATGCGCGCGGGGAGCGCGGCCGGGCGAACTTCGATGCGACGCACAACTTCATCGGATCGCTGGTGTATGACATTCCGTTCCTGAGGGACCGGAAGGACATTCTCGGCAAAGCGTTCGGCGGCTGGCAGGTATCGGGCATCTACACGTTGCGCACCGGACTGCCGATCAATCCGCAGTTGGGCCGCGACAACGCTGGCGTCGGTTCAAGCAGCCGGCAGCGGCCGGAAGCATCGGGAAGTCCGTTTATCGCCAAGGGTGAGCGCACGATCACACGCTGGTTCAACCCTTCGGTTTGGAGCGCACCAGCACTGGGGACGTTCTCCTCAGTGGCGCGCAACGTGCTCTCCGGGCCGGGCTGGAACCAGTGGGATACGACGTTCATGAAGTACTTCGCCATCAAGGAAGGTGTCCGGTTTGAACTGCGCGCGGAAGCGTACAATCTGTTCAATCACACCCAATGGGATGGCGTAGGAACCACGTTCACAACTCCGACGACGTTCGGGCAGGTGACTTCGGCGCGCAACCCGCGGTCATTCATGATCGGCGGCCGTATTCAGTTCTAGTGACTGGCGCGGCGCTGGTTCTGCTGCTGGCTGCTCCGGTTTGGGGCGCCAACGAGGAATGCAGGCCGTGTCACACGACGATCGTCGAAGCGTTTGGTAAGACAGGGATGGGCCGCTCGATTCAAGAGCGGCCCGTTTCTTTTGATGGGGAGTTTTATCACAAGCTGTCGAACCGGCATTACCAGGTGGCGAACGGCGTGATGCGGCGGTTCCAACTGGATGGGGCGAAGCAGGAAATCAACAAGATTGAGAAGCGGGTGGATTTTGCCATTGGATCGGGCAATCATGCGGTGACGTATGTGCACCGCACGGACCAGGGGCGGCTGCTCGAGTTGCCTTTGTCGTGGTATCGAAGTTTGAACGGGTGGGGCATGTCGCCGGGCTATGATTCGCCAGTGCATCAGGATATGCGGCGGGAGATCTCGGATGCCTGTTTGTTCTGCCATGCGGGGTATCCGGAATCGCGCGAGGCGCGGGCGCGGCCGCGGAGCATCAACTGCACGCGCTGCCATGGACCGGCTGAGGCGCATTTGAAGAAGCCCGTGAAGGGGACGATAGTGAATCCAGCGCGGTTGCCGGCTGCGCGGCGGCTGGAGGTGTGCCTGCAATGCCACTTGGAAACGGTGTCGCAGGGAATCGCCGATTCGTTCCGGCAGCCGGGGCGGGATGTGTTTTCCTTCCGGCCGGGAGAGGCGCTGGAATCGTACAAGGTGTACTTTGACCGGGCCGATGCCGCGGAGCCACGATTTGAGGTGAATCACGCGGGCTACCGGCTGCTCAAATCGGCGTGCTACCGGAAGTCCGGCGGTAGGATGACGTGCACGACGTGCCATGATCCGCACACCGCGCGGGCACGGAACGGATGTATCGAGTGTCACCAGCAGGTGAAGCATTCACGGCAGGTGGGAACCGATTGCGCGGCATGCCACATGGGGAAACGGGCCACGAACGATGCTCCCCATGTGGTGATGACGGATCATTGGATCCGGGTGAAGCCGGCGGAGACGAAGGCGGATCACGCGGCGTATCAGGGGCCTGTCGTTCCGTTTTATACGAAGGCGGATGCGGATACCCTGGCGATGGCGAATATCCGCCTGCCGGACGCGGCGGCGGTGGCGCTCTACGAGAGGCGCCTGGCAAGAGATGGGAAGGATATCGGAGCCCGGGCGGCGCTAGCGAATACTCTGCTGCGGCTGGGCCGGCGGGAAGCAGCGATATCGGAAGCAGAGCGAGTGCTGCGGCAGGAGCGGGATCATGTGGGGGCGTTGCTGACACTGGGAGTCGCGCGGGCCATGGCTGGTGAGCATGCCCGGGCGCTGGAGCTGTTGCAGCGGGCGCAGCGGGCGAATCCGGACCATGCGTTGACGTGGCTGAATCTGGGAGTGACACATGTGGCGATGGGGCAAAGGGAAGAAGCGGAGCGTGCGTTTCGGGAGGCGATCCGGTTGCAGCCGGATTTCGCCGAAGCACGCCAGCGATTAGCGGAGTTGGGGCGTTGAGTTTCGCTATGATGCAGGAATAAGACATCTCGCGCAATGAGAGGCGCATCACTAGGAGGAGTATGACGATGTGGAATGCCAAGGGATTCGTGTTGCCGTTGGTGCTGGCGCTTTCGGCAGTGGGGCAGACGGGCGTGGAGGTGTATCGGGCGGAGCTTTCGGCGCCGTTCGGCGCCGTGGCCGGGAAGCTGGTTCTGCATCCGCAGATGTTGACGTTTGTCGACGATGAACGGCCAGCCTCCTCATTTACCTTCGGGCGGGAAACGGTAAAAGACCTGAGCGAGGACAAAGGGACGCTGGTGTTTCAACTTGCCAAGGCGGTGCGGGACAGGTCTGGAGAAGTGACGCGTGTGGCGTTCCGGATGACGCCGGAAACCGATGCCGCGGCTGTAGCCCGGTGGTTTCGGGAGAAGCCGAAGGGATCGGTGGATGTGTCAGGCGCGGATATGAACTTCGATGCGAAGCAGAACAAGCTGATCGGGGGATCGCGAGGGAAGTTGATGGCGACGCAAACGCAGTTGATTTATGAGGCGGTGGATGATGCCGCGGCTTCGCGGCGGTGGGAATACAAGGATATTAAAAAATTCAAGCGGCCGAATCCGTACAAAGTGGAGATCGAGCCGTTTAGCGGGTCGAAGCTGGAGTTGGAATTACTGGGGACAGCAATGGAAGACTCGCACGTGCGGACGTTGACGGACCGGATTGCGAAGGCGCGGACGTCGAAGTAGGTTTCTTCCTCAGGTGTGCGAAGGGCAGAGGCTTGCCAGCCTGCTTGGAAGGTGAGCGGCGCTCAACGCCACTTTCGCAGAATTCCGAGCGCGGCCATGGCAAGTACAGAGAAGGCCGCGGTGCCTGGCTCCGGCGTGGAAGTGGTCCAGGTTCCTGGAGAATCGCTGACATATGCCTGGTTTCCCGTATAGGGCACCGGATAACTGCCATCGACCGCGGCGAACAAGGCGGGCGGAGACTGCGCGCCGGCGTGCGTGAAGATCTGGTATGTCGCTGTTCGGAGATCGATGCCCCACGCGCTGATGATGTCACCTTGCGAGTCGGTGGAGACGCGGAAGGAGTTGATGACAAGCCCGGAGCTGGAGTTGGTTATGGTCACCGCGGAATCCGTGAAGGAGAAGGATGTAGGGGATACATTGGTGTCGACGAGATTTGGGGCGAGCGCGGTGGCGACCGAGAAAAACCCGGAAACGGAACAACTGGAAGTGCAGGTAGCGCCGAAGAAGGTGGTGTAGTTGTTGCCCTGGTAGGAATAGGTGACCGAGGCAGGGGCCGATGCGGCGAAGGCCAGGCAGAGCAACAGAGCGAAGGAGTTATTTCGATTCACGATAATCCTCTTTCAAAACATCCATTCACGGAGGTCCGATGTTACCTGAACCCATGGAAGAGGAGTATCGAACGATCGATCTAAGAGTACCGGAACCGGCGCGAATGAGACTAAACGCGATCGCCGATTTCGCGTGCGGCCCAGCGTGCTTCCAAGTGGATGAGACCCGTGTTGGCGCCCGTGGGGCCGATCACCGCCAGTACTGCCTTGTTGCCGGCATTGTAAAGGAATACCTGCCCTTCACTGGCACTGAGACTGATCTCATTAAGAACACCCGTGGCCAGGCTGTCGCTGACACGCCGTCCCAGGCTGGAGGCGGCAGCGGCGAGAGCGGCAATCCGGGTAGGGTCGCTGTCCTGCTCCAGTGAATGAGCAATGGGCTTGCCGTCGTAAGAGGCCAGGAGGACCCCCTTGAGTTCGGGGACGGCAGCCTTGAGGTTATCGATATCTTTCTGAATTTGCTCTAGCGACATAAGGCCTCGCGGGAATTTTACGTATGCGTAGCATTTGATCGACGCGTGGGACGAAAAACTTTACTGTACGGCGAGGGATTTGCCGGATTCGGTCCTAAGTGGCCGAAGGCGTGGAGAATAGGGAAGCGGAGGGTGACTGGGACTAGGTGCATTTGAGTACTAGCAAGTTGCTGGTATCACGATTAATATGGATGCCAGAAAACTCGGAGAACCATGCGCTGTAGTTATTGTGGGACCAGTCATTTGGGCGGTATCCCCGCGGGGATGGAGTGCTGTGGAGGGAACAAGTTAGAGGGCTTCCTATATATAGGGGCGGCGGCGCGGCAGGCGGGGCGGGGCCGGGCCGGGCGGGGCTATGGGGAATATCAGCTCAAGCGGGCGCCGGAGCCGAAGTTGCCGGAGTTCGGCTACACGCTCGACGGGAAAGAGCGGAGAAAGGAGGTGCGGGAAGAATCTAAAGCATTTCCCCCTACAACCCCTAAAGGTTTTCCCTCGGAAGTGCCGATGACAAATGTACAGCCTAGTTTAAGATCGCAGACTGGAGACCACTCAATGGCTGGCACTCTCAGCACGAAGAAGCCACGTCCGGTAACGACGGAGACAGGACGGCCGAACATGTACTTGTCGACCGTGCGGCAAAGCGCATTGCAGCTTGCCGAGAAACGATGGAAGGGACTGGAGCAACCGCGGGAAGAGACGGTGACCACGGAGTTTGCTCCGGCGGTGGAGTGGGCGAATATCTGCCGGTTGCACTTTGAGGTATCCGGATTCGACTTCACGGGAGAGCCGGCAAAGGGGAAGCCGGGAAAAGACGTTTCCGACGGTAAAGTCGTAGACGTAGCAGCTCTGTTGGCCGAAGTGGAAGTCCCAGCGGCAGCTCGCACGGTTGCGCTGGAGCCGATCCGGTGGGATGAAGTGGAAGTCGTGACGGCGCCTCCTGCGCAGGATGATGTGGCCACGCTGCACACCGTGCTGGAGTTGTATGAGCCGCCCGAGAAGCCAAAGCCGGCAGCACGGGAAGCCAAAGAGAAGAAAGTAGAACCGCCCCCTGCTCCACCGCCGCCGCCTAAGGCTGCGGACGTCATTTTGGAGGCAGTGCCCGAGGAACCGCCTTACACACCTCCGCCCATGGCAGCAGCGCTGCCGTATGCGAAGCCCGAGTTGCGGAAACCGCCGGCCGCGCCGAACGTGCCCTATGCCGATCCGATTGCAGCGGCGGGCTCACGGCTGCACATGCCATCGGTGACCGTATTGCCGATGCGGCAGGCGATGGTGGCTGGGCCTTCGCCGGAACCGCCCGCACCGCCGAAACCTGTGGTGGAAGCCGTGGAGGCTTCGCCGGTGGAGGCAAAGGTGGAGGTGATTCCGGAAGTCAAACCGGAACCCAAGCTCGAACCGAAGCCAGAGGTGAAGCCGGAGCCGAAGGTGGAAGTGAAGGCCGCGCCAGCGCCCGTGAAGGCGGAAGCGCCGACCCCGGGAAAGAAGAAGAAGAGACATCAGAAGGGCGGCAATCGCGGCCCGGTGGAAGAGGTCATTGAAGAGCCGGACGATCTGGGAGATGACATTGAGGCGGAGATTGCAGCCAGCCGGAGAGTGGTGGAAGAGCCACCGCCCGCGCCGGTGCGCAAGGCAGAACCACCCGCGCCCGCTCCGGTAAACGAAGAGAAGACTCCCGATGTCCATTTCAGTTTTGGAGGGATGGCGGACACTCCGGCAGAGCCATCCAAGCCGGCGAGTATCGGACTTGGGCTGAGTTCGGACACGTCCGAGCCTCCGCCTCCGGCCGGGATGAGCACGGGAGTGAAAGCCGGGATCGCTGTCGCGGTGCTGGCCGTTGGTGGCGCGGTTGCGATGTTTACGATGGGCGGATCGAGCCCGAAAGAGTCGGCCAAACCTGCCGCTGTTGTATCGGTGATGGAAACCGCGGGCATGGTGATGGGCGAAGCCGGATGGAGTACGGACTACACGACGGACGCATCGGGCAAGCGTGTGCGGCAGATGGCCTTCTACCGGCCGTCGATGCAGATCACCGACTACCGCGTGGAATTCCAGGCAGAGATTGAATATAAGGCCGTAGGTTGGGCCGTGCGCGCCGCCAATCCGAAGACCTATTGGGCATTGAAGCTGTTCCAGGATGGCGTAAGAGTAAAACTGCGCCGGTTCAGCGTGACGGACGGCAAGGATGGCGCCGCCACAGACATGGCGCTTCCCTTCCCGACCAACGCCGGGATGATCTTCAAGGTGCGCACGGACGTGGTGGGCAAGAAATTCGTGGTTACGGTGAACGATCAGAAAGTGGATGAATGGACGGATACACAGTTTGCCACCGGCGGATTCAGCGTGGCGAATGAAGGCGCTGAGCGCGGCCAGATCCGGTCGATTCAGTTGTGGCATTTGCGCGAGCGGCAGGTAACCAAGTAAAGCGAAGGACCGGTACAGGGAGAGAACCGAGATATGCCTGAGATCAAAGATCAATGGATCTGGCTGGTGGACGATGAACTGATTCCAGCCTTGTTGAAGCTGGAGCCGAACGACGCACAGTTCAAGAAGCGCGCGTCCTCCTGCGAGGCATTTGTCAACGCCGTCAACCAGCACTTGCAAGGGAACACGGAGCAGGCGCTGGCTGAACTCTCACGCGGCGCGTCGAACCCGAAACATGCGGCGGAATGCTACGCGGCGATGGGCCACATCCAGTACGAACTGGAGCGTTACGAGGAAGCGGCGGCGAGCTACGGAAAAGCGGCGGCGGCCGATCCGCAGCACAAGACCGCAGCCTTCAATCAGGGTCTGTGCTGGGAGAAGTTGAAGCGCTACAAAGAAGCAGCGATGGCGTTCGAGAAGGCGGCACTGGCTGATCCGAACCGGCCCGAGCCGCGGTTTGCGCTCGGTGTTTGCCTGCTCTATCTGAAGAAGCCGAAGCAGGCGCAGGAAACCTTCGATCAATGCCTGAACCGGGATGCAAACAGCCCGCAGGCGCTGTTCGGCAAGGCCGTGTCCCTGCAGCAATTGTGGCAGTATGACCAGGCGGCGGACATTTACCGGCGCATTCTGCAGCGGAATCCGAACGCCGAAGAAGTTCTGGTGAACGCGATCGCGCTGGGTGTGTCTCGGAAAGATCCGGCGAACCTGAAGGAATACTGCGAGCGGCTGCAGCGGATCCGTCCGAAATCGCGGCCGGTGGTGGAAGGATTCGCGACGGTGGCGCTGGCCAATCAGGATTGGGAAGCTGCCTCCCGACATTGCAGCGAACTGGCGGAAATTGAGCCGGAGATGATGGAAGCCTGGTTCAATCTAGGCGTGGCTCAGCAACGGCTGGGGCGGCACGATGCGGCGGCGAAAGCGTTCCAGAAGGCCGCGGAAATCCGTCCGGACAACAAGGCGGTGCATCTGGCGCTGGCCTCGTGCCTGGAACAAAAGGGCGATTGGGAGCCGGCGCGCAAAGCCTATGAGAAGGCCATTCAGGCATCGCCGGATCAGCCTGCCCCGTTGTGGGCGCTGGCGGCAGGGCTGGAGCAACGCAAGGATCTGGTGGAAGCCGAGAAGGTGTACATGAAGCTGGTTCGCGTTGCGCCGGATTCGGCGGAAGCGTGGTTCCGGCTGGGCCATCTGCGAGCGATGCGCGGGAACTGGAAAGCAAGCGCCGAGGCGTTTGAACAGTGCACGCGCGTCCGCAGCGATTGGACCGATGCGCTAGTGAACCTCGGCGTGGCCTACTGGCAGCAAGGCGACCGGGACACGGCGACGCAGGCTTTTGAAATGGCCACGATCGCGGACGCGAAGAACCGCGAAGCACTGCGTGCCTTGGCCTACCTGGGCCTGGAGACCAACGATTTGAAGAGAGCCGAAGACGCGGCGCTGAAGCTGGGCCAACTCGGGGAATCGATTCCGGAGTTGCTGTACCAGATCGCGCTGCTGAGGCAGAAATCCGGCGAACACGAGCAGGCTTCGAAGATTTACCGGCAAGCGCTGAACCAGAAGCAAAAGTTTCCGGAAGCGCTGGTCAATCTGGGCCATGCATTGCGAGCGATCGGCGAAGAACAGGAAGCACGCAAAGTGTGGCGGCAGGCCGTGGAGATTGAGCCGCACCTGGCAGAAAAGATTCGCTAGAACAAGTTTCTCACCCAACCAAACCAAACACTCTCGAGCCGGGACTCCTCACGGAGAACCGGCTCATTTTTTTGGCGGCGGGGCGAAGACGATCATCACCGTGAGACGGGCTGGGCCGGGGTTGCGCATGGAGTGGAGGACACCTGCCGGGGCAAGGATGACATCGCCGGTTTGGACGCTGGCGGTCTCATCGCCGACGGTGGCCTCGCCGGTGCCCGCGAGCACGACGTAGAGTTTGTCCTGATCGGCGTGCACGTGGGCGTGGTGTTCCTGGCCGGGCTCGAAGCAGTTCAGCCCGGCGTAGAGGTGCGTACCTGCGCCGAGCGTCACTTTGCCCATCTTTTCGGCGGCGAATTGCGCGCGCGAGGCGGGGTCGTGGATGATCATTTGGTTTCTCCTTGCGAGTGGAGCAGCGCGTAGCAGTGCACGGCGGCGGCAATGAGCTGAGCATCGTTGCCGGGGGCGGCGGTCATTTGCAGGCCCATGGGGAGTTGCTCACCGACGGGAATGGGGATGGAGAGAGCAGGAGTGTGGAGCCCGGTCCAGACGGCGTTGCAGCGGGGACTGCCGGTGGAGGCGAGACCTTTGGGGGGAGGCCCGGGAGCGGCGGCGGAGAGCATAACGGGGAATGTTTGAAACAATTCGGCCATCTGCTGTTTTGCTTCGTTGAGGGAAGCGAGCGCGGCCTGGTAATCGGATTCGGCCATAGCGAGGCCGTCGCGGACGAGTTGGGCGAGTTTGGCGCCGATGGCATTGCCGTGCTTTTCGTAGCGGGCTTGCATGCTGCGCGCGCCTTCATAGGTCTGGATGAGAGGCACGGCTTGCATCGCCGCGTTCCACGCCGCGGGAAGCGGGAACCGTTTGATGACGCATCCGAGCTGGCCGAGGATCTGGACAGCGTGGCGAAACATTTCCTGCATTTCCGGTTCGACTTCGAATTCCACCATGCCGTAGGTTTCCGGCAGTTGGGCATCGACGGGGAAGCCGAGAGCCCCCCAGAGGACACGCATGTCCATGGCGTTTTGGGTGAAGAAGCCGGGCGTGTCGAGCGTGGGGGCGAAGGGCATGATGCCTTCCACGGGAAGCATGCCGAAGGTGGGCTTGAAGCCGGTGACTCCGCAGTACGAAGCGGGACGAATAATTGAGCCCTGCGTTTGCGTGCCAATGGCAAAGGGGACCATGCCTTTGGCGACGGCGGCGGCGGAACCGCTGGAACTGCCTCCGGGCGTGTAGGCGGGATCCTGTGGATTGCGAGTAGGGGCGGGATCGAAGTAGGCGAAGGAGGTGGTTTGGGTTTTGCCCATGAGCCGTGCACCTTTGCCGCGCAGCAGATGGATCAAAGCCGCGTCTTCCATGCTGACGTTGCCTGCGTAGATGGCGGAGCCGTAGGAGGTGGTATAGCCCTTGGTCTCGACGATGTCTTTCGCGCCGTAGGGAATGCCTTTCAGCGGGCCGGGCGTATTGTGATCCTCTTCCAGGCGGATTTCGGTCCAGGCATGGAGGCGAGGTTCCTCGGTCTTGATTCGGTCGAGCAGTTCTCCAAGTTCGGCTTCGGCGGAGAGCATGCGAGAGAGCAATCCAGGATTGGGCATGTCTTTTCATGCTATGAAACAATGGCGGTTTATGGCAAAACGATTTCGGGCCGCGGTGATTGGACGAACGGGACGGGGCAATTACGGACATAACCTGGACATGGCGACGAAGACGCATCCGCGTGTGGAACTGGTGGCGGTGGCGGATGACAACGCAGAGGGCTTGAAGAAGGCCGGAGAACGGCTTGGAGTGAAAGCGCTGTATGCCGATTGGCGCGAGATGCTGCGCAAAGAAAAGCCGGAGATTGTGACAATCGCCATGCGCTGGGTGGATTGCCACGAGGAGATGGTGAAGGCCGTGGCGGAAACTGGCGCTTCGATGTTCATGGAGAAGCCGATGGGGCAAACGCTGGCCGAGTGCGACCGGATGATCGATGCCTGCGACCGGTCTCATGTGCGCATGGTGGTGGCGCACAACATGCGGATGTGCCCGATTCTGGATCACGTGGAGAAGCGTGTGGCCCAGGGATTGATTGGGGATTTGCTGGAAATGCGGGCGCGGGGGAAGGAAGACAAACGCGCCGGTGGGGAAGACATGATGGTGCTGGGGACCCACCTGTTCGATATTCTGCGGCGGTTTGGCGGGGATCCGCTGTGGGCGTTTGGACGCGTTGCGGTGGGCGGGCGAGAGATCACACGCGCGGATGTGAATCAGAATGCGCCAGAGGGCTTGGGCTCGATTGCGGGCGATGACATCAGCGGGACGTTCGGATTTACGAAGAACGTGCTGGGGTATTTCGCTTCGAAGAAGACGAGTGATACGGCGGGACAGCGGTGGGGCGTGGATTTGATTGGGACATCGGGCATGCTGCGGATTCGGGCCGGGCACGTGCCGGAGATCTGGATCTCGTCGCAACGGCCGGATCAGAACGCGCAGTGGGCACGGATGCAGGAAGTGTTGGAACTGCGTCCGAAGAGCGAGCCGGAAGCGAATCATTTGATGATCGACGATTTGTTGGACGCGGTGGAGCAGAAGCGGGAGCCGCAGGCATCTGCGCGGGCCGCGCGCTGGGCGATTGAGATGGCGCATGGGATCTATGCGTCGCAACGGACGGGCGGGCGGGTGAAGCTGCCGCTGTCGAAGCGAGAGCATCCGCTACTGGTGTGATTGAAAGAGAGTGATGGCAGCGATGCCGGCCGCACCGGCTTCGATGCAGGATGGGGCGTTCTCGCTGGTGATGCCGCCTAGGGCGAAGACGGGGATTCGAACGGCCTTCGCCGCCTGACGGAGTTGCGTAAGGCCGGTAGTGGGGCCGGTGTGCGTTTTGGAAAGCGGCGGGAAGACGGGTCCGAAGACGGCGAATGAGGCGTGCGCCTGCTGGGCTTCGATGAGATCTTCGATGGTGTGGCAGGAGACGCCTGTGAGAAAGCCGGGGATGCCGTGTTGCAGGATGGGGGAATCGGATGGCAGATGCACACCGTCGGCGCAGCAGGCGATGGCGATGTCCGCCCTGGAGTTGACGAGGATCTTCGTGGGCTGATTGGCGCGGATGGCGATGGCTTTGCGGACGAGTGCTGCGAGTTCGAGAGTCGGGAGATCCTTCTCGCGGATCTGGATGTATTCGACGCCTTGCGCGATGTTGCGGGCGATGGATTCGAGCAAGGGATCAACGCCGCCGAGTTGTTTGCGGTCCGTGATGTAGTAGCGGATCACAGGGGCTGGTAGTAGCTGTCGCCGGCGCAGGCGCGGCAGAGCGTCTGGCCATCTCGAAGCACTTCGCGCTGGAAGTTGATGCCTTCGCCGCACTGAGCGCAGCTGACGCGGGGGCCTTTGAATCCGGGCAGGTCGTGAGGCTCGACGGTGACCTTGACCCATTGATGGTCGAAGAGGTCAGCTTCAGGGAGCTCGCGGTAAGCCTTCATCTGCTGCTGGTTTTTGTTTTCGATCTGCGGATACATTTCGCGGGCTTTTTGTTTCGACGATTCCTTGGCGACGACACGGACGGAGCGGCCGGTGGAAAGATCGCAGAAGGTGGCGGCGACTTTGCCGTAGTCACGGAATTTGAGGGCGCGCTTCCCCATGCGGCAGCCGGTGACGACGGTGATGGCGTCGGTGGCACAGCGATCGATTTCGACGAAGGTGACGAGGCGTTTTCTGTCTTTGCCCGCCGGGTCTTCGATGCCCAGGAGCGTGCAGCCGTGAATGGCGAGGCGTAGGCCAAGAATTTGACCGGCACAGATGTGGCCGTGGGCCTGGTTGGCGAGTTCTACGTATTCATCGAAGGACTTCATGATTTACAGCACACGCAAAGTGGTGGAAGGAAATTCCAGCATCCACTCCTTCACATGCTTGTTCCCATCGTACTCAAAGCGGGCGACGTCGGCGAGCAGTTGGCCTTGAAAGTGGAGGCGCATGGCTCCGGGACGCGGCGTGGCGCGTTCGATGACAACAGGGAGTTGATTGAAACCGGGTTTGCCGTTACGAGGGAAGGCGCGGATCTCTTCGGGGCGGACGCAGAGCCAGACGCGATCGCCTTTGAACTTGCCGGGGAGATAGGGGCCTTGCAGTTCGCAGCTTTCCAGACGCAGTGTGCTGGTGTTGCGGCCGGGGTCGAGGGTCAGCACCTCGGCCTGCAGCGTATTGTAGATGCCGAGACGGCAAGCGACATCAAGGCTCGCGGGACGGTCGAAGATTTCGGATGGAGTGCCTTGTTGCACGACACGGCCATCGGTGAGGATGAACATGCGATCCCCAAGAGCGAAGCATTCTTCCAGGTCGTGCGTGACCATGAGAATGGGCGTATCGAACGAGGCGCGCACGTTGCGGAGGACGTCGTAGAGTTCGGCGCGCAGCATGGGGTCGAGTCCCTGGGCGGGCTCATCGAGCAGCAGGACACGGGGTTCGGCAAGCAACGCGCGAGCGATGGAGCAGCGCTGTTTCTGCCCTCCGGAAAGCTCCTTGGGTTTACGCCCGCTGAGATCGGTGAGACGAAACATCTCGAGGACTTCGTTCACCTTGCGATGGCGTTCGAGCTTGGGGCGGAATTCGGCGGCGAACTCCAGGTTCTCGCGGAGCGTCATGTGCGGGAACAGCGCGTAGTTCTGAAACACGTAGCCGCAGCGGCGTGCTTGCGGGACGAGATGCACGCCAGTGGCGCCGTCGAAGAGGAGGTCGTCGTCCAGCATGATGCGGCCCTCATCGGGACGGACGAAGCCGGCGATGGCGTCGAGCGTGAGCGTCTTCCCTGCCCCACTGGGTCCGAACAAAACGGTGACCATGTCCGTGGTTTTGATTTCCACATCCAGCAGAAACTCCGCGGAGTTGAGGCCGGCGGGAAATCGCTTCTTGAGGCGGGCCAGAATCATGGCTGCACCTGGTGCGGGGAGAGGCGATTGGCGGCCCAAAGGATGAGCAGTGCGACGGCGGAGATGACCAGCACCATGGTGCGCGCGACATCGCCGTTGCCCGCTTCCACCGCATCGTAGATGGCGACGGCGATAGTTTGCGTGCGGCCAGGGATGTTGCCGGCGATCATGATGGTGACTCCGAAATCGCCGAGGGAGCGGGCGAACGCGATGGCCGCGGCGGCAAGGATGGGGCGCCGGACGAGGGGAAGCGTGATGCGGGAGAAGATGCGCCATTCGGATGCGCCGAGGCTGCGCGCGGCGCGGGCGTATCCCGGCTCCACACTTTCGAGCGCGGCGCGAGTGGACTTGATGAGAAGCGGCAGCGAATGGAAGAGTGCGGCGATGACGGCCGCTTGCCAGGTGAACACCAGCGGGCTTCCGGTGATGGCTTCGTGGAGCTTGCCGATGGGGCTGCTTCTACCGAGGAGAACCAGAAGGTAATAGCCGAGCACCGTGGGAGGAAGTACAAGCGGGAGCGAGACCATCGCGTCGGCCAGTTCCTTGCCACGGAAGGCACGGTAGGCCAGCGCATAAGCGATCCAAAGACCAAGCGCAACGGCGATGAGAGTGGAGAGTGCCGCCACTTTGAGGCTCAGCCACAGGGGAAACCAGTCGATCGCCATGGGAACAGAACATTATAGCGGGCGGGAGTAAGAAACGGCTGAGTGTTACGATGGCATTCATATGGGAATGATCCAGTTCGTCGGCAACTACGACGACCTGTCAACAGACAAGGGCTACCAATTCAAGTTTTACTGCGATAAGTGCCGCAACGGGTACATGTCGCGGTTCGTGGTCTCGAAGTCGGGGCTTGCCACCAGCGTCCTGCGAACAGCGGGGAATGTGTTCGGCGGATGGATGCACAACGCCGGATACGGCAGCTATGAATTGCAGCGGTTGGTGGGTGGACCGGAGCATGACGCGGCGCTGCGTGAAGCGATGGAAGAGGGGAAGAAGTACTTTCATCAATGCACGAAGTGCGGGCGGTGGGTTTGTCCGGAAGTGTGCTGGAACGAGAAGGCGACGCTGTGCGAGGATTGTGCCCCGAAGTTGGAGGAGCATTTGCCGGCGGCGCAGGCGGACGCCCGGGTACTGGCGGCGCGGCAGCAGGTATACGAGAAGGCTCTGCAGCAGAACTACGCGGGTGGGGTGGATATGGGGGCCGAGGCACAGATGAAGGCTCCGGATGTGGGGGAGCGGCCTGCTTCCACACCGGTGTGCGGGCATTGTGGCGCGGACATTGATGCGGCGGCGAAGTTTTGCGGGCAGTGCGGGAAACCGAACAAGCCTCCGGCCGCGAAATTCTGCACGCAGTGCGGGCATCAGCCGAAAGGCGATGTCAAATTCTGCCCCGAGTGCGGATCAAAGATGTGATTCCGTAGCGCCGTCGTCGCGGGTCTTCCAGCGGAGAAGATAGCGTTCCAGACGGTCGACCAGGGCGCCTACGCAGAGAACTACGGCGGCGAGGATCGTCATGCCGGCGAAGACACCGGTAGTATCGAAAACACCTTCGGCCTGCGAAATCATGTAGCCGATGCCTTTGGCGGCACCCAGATACTCGCCTACGACAACGGCGATGATGGCGAAGCCGATAGAGATGTGAAGGCTCGAAAAAATCCAGGCCAGCGCGCTGGGGATGAGCACGTGGCGGATGAGTTGCCGCTCCGAGGCGCCCAGCATGCGCGCGTTATTGATGACCACCGGATCCACTTCGCGCACGCCCTGAAACGTATTGAAGAAGACGATGAAGAAAACGACGGTCACCCCGAGTGCGACCTTCGACCAGATGCCGAGGCCGAACCAGAGCAGGAAGATGGGGGCGAGCACAACACGCGGGAGTGAGTTGGCAACGCGGATGTAGGGATCGAGCAGCTGGGAGAGGAAGCGGTTGCGGGCGAGGAGAAAACCGAACAGCACGCCGCCTGCTACGCCGATGGCGAAGGAGAGCGCAGCTTCCAGCAGGGTGGTTCCGAGGTGGCCCCAAACGGTGCCCGAAGCAAACATGGCGATGACGCGCGTGACGATATCCGAAGGGCGGCTGAAGAAGAATTTATCGAGGAGGCCCGCGCGGGATCCGGCTTCCCACAGGGCCAGCATTGTGGCGCCAAGCAGGAGTTGGTAGACCACGATCGGCGTTCGCTTAGGTGCGCTCATAGCTTCGCAGCACCTCTTCGCGCAGGTCGCGCCAGACAAGGCCGTAGATGTCGTTGAAGGAGGCCTCGGTTTTGATGTCGATCAGATTGCGGGGGCGTTTGAGGTTGACGGAGTAGGTGCCAACGATGCGGCTGGCGGGGCCGGCGGATAGCACCACCACTTCGTCGGAAAGCGCAATGGCTTCCTCCAGGTCGTGGGTCACAAACATTACGGTCTTTTTTGTTTCGGCCCAGAGTTTGAGGATTTCGCCCTCCATGCGCAGGCGCGTGTGGACGTCGAGTGCGCCGAAGGGCTCATCCATGAAGATGATCTCGGGGTTGTTGATCCAGGTCTGGGCCATGGCGACACGCTTGCGCATGCCTCCGCTCAATTGATGCGGATAGCGCTGGGCGAAGCCTCTGAGTCCGACGCGTTCGATCCATTGGTGCGCTTGAGCAATGGCTTCGGATTGCGGGATGCCGCGCAACTGCGGCCCAAGACAGATGTTTTCCTCTACGGTTTTCCACGGCAGCAGGGCGTCCTGCTGGAACATGTAACCCGCTTTGCGATTGATGCCGGAGAGCGGCTCGCCGAAGATGGAGACCGCGCCGCGAGTGGGATTCATCAATCCCGCGGCCATGTTCAGAAGTGTGGACTTGCCACACCCGCTTGGGCCGACGACGGAGAGAAAGGCTCCGGCGCTGACGGAGAGGCTGATGGCTTCCACAGCGCGGTATTCGGCGAAGGACTTGGCTACGTTGTCGAAGCGAATGGCTTCCCGCGCTGCGCTCATTTGCCTGCTGCCATGTCGTCGTATTGACGCCGCGCGGTGCGCAGCAGAGAGGCAATGTCTTCTTCCAGAAGATAGCCGTCTTTGGCCGCCTGTAAGGCAGCAAGGGCCATTTTTCCTAGGAAATCTTCACGATTTGCGTAGCGGGCGGCGAGCGATGGCCGCGGATCGCGATGGGCTTTGCGCTGCTCTTCATCGCGGCTGAAGGGGACAAATCCGCCGGGGAGGCCGAGGCTGGCGTTCATGTCCCTGGCGCCGGGGAACTGCTGGTTCCATCCCAGGTAGGTGCCCAGGGGCACGGTTAGTTCGGGGAGCAGGATGCCTCCGATTTCGTTGCCATCGGCGTTCACGCGTGAGACCAGATGCGGGTAGAGCTTGCCGGCACGTGGGGGCAAAGTGGTGACTGGGCCTGCGGTCCAAAAATTGGCGGGCAGCATCGCTCGTGCCATCGTTTGCGCGGAAGGCGGCGGCGTGACACCCGGGATGGACGGAAAGCCGAGTTGATCGGAGGGCGTCAACTGATTCTGATCGAGGCGCGGGTAGCGGCTGGCAGGAGGCTTCGCGGTTCCGGTTACCCAGCGATCGAGAGCGAGGAAAGCCGCGCGTGTGACCCAGCGGTAGTTGAGAGGATTGCCGGCCAATTCGCGATCGGCTTTCTTAGCCGGCCAGGGGCCAGGGCCGTGCTGCGCTCCGGCCACCACGTAGAGCCGGGAATCTTCGGGAAGCGGAAAATCGCGGGAGCCATCGCCGCTCAAGTGAATGAGCGCGGCGTTGCTGGAACGCCAGTATTCATTGGAGGTGTTGAGATACATCATCTTCGGCCTGATAGCCGCAGGGACGTTGGCCAGCAGCCCACCGGACTCCTTTGTTTCGGGGTCCGTCTGCGCGGCATCGGTGTAAGGAAAGAACAGGCCGGGGTTGGCGGAAGGTTGAGCGAAGCGGTAGTTGATGGTGACGCGGCTACCGCCGGCTATGACGGCGAGCACGCCATCGAAGACACGGTTGCCATCGAGATCGGCATTGAACCCTTCGTGGACGAAGCCGCGCAGGAAGCGGCCGCTTTGCGATTGACCGACGGCGAGAGCGCGCGTGATGGCGCCGGAGCGAATACCGAATTCGTTGACTTTTGCCCGCTTCACGGCAGCGACACCATCGCGCACGGCGGCGAATCCCAACCCCGCCACTGGCGGGTTCTCCGATTGATAGATGACTTCGTAGCTGCGCGCGCCGGCGAAGCCTCCGTCCATGTAAATGCGATCTTTGCCCCGAAAGCCCCATTTTTCGCGCGGCACAATTTCGGTACGGCCGTCGAGGTGTTTGATGGTGAGCCGAGTGCCAGGGGCGTTGGGATCGGCGACGGGATAGGGAATGTGCCCGCGATCGGAGAGCAGTTGAGTATCGGCGGGTTTGGCGAGGGTAAATGTCACGCCCACCAGGCCGCGGATTGGCTTGCCCTGCAGCGTGGCAACGGGCACACGGGCACGCAGCAAACGTTCCTCTCCATCGCTGGCGGGAACATCGTGCTGCCAGCCGATGGCAAGCACCGTGAAGCCACGCGTGAGGAGGAAATCGGCGCTGGTTTGGGCGCTTTCGGGGGTGCGAAAGACGGTGGAATGCCAGCGAAAATTGCCGCGGTTGACGACGTCGAAGAGAAGCGCGCCGTTGCCCTTCGATGCATCGGCGGGCTTCACCAGTTGGAAGTCGGCTTCAAACTCGACAAGCCCTTGCGCGTTGCGCGGCGCGTTGGCGATATCGACGATGCTTTGATTGGCCGCGACGGTGGGGTTGACGGCAAAGCGCATCACTCCTTCGATCAGTTCGTAGGCGCCGGCAGCTCCGTAGACACGGCCCTTGGAGTAGGGCTCTCGTTTGTGGATGGTGACGCCGGTTACCTCGCCGTGCAGAGCAGCGAGGCACAACAGGGGCAAGAGGCAGCGTAAGGTTTGGAGCACGGTAAATACAGAGTGTACCCTCAAACGCCTGCTGCGGTAGGCTAGAGCCATCCGGACTCGCCGAATGAATCGAACACACTTATTGTGGCTGGCATTATTGCCTGTGCCGCTTGCCGCGCAAATGAAACTTCTGGAGGATGCAAGCCTGCTGGCCAAGCCAGGCGGACTTGCTGTGCTGCCTTCTCGCACAAGCACAGTGTTTGCCGCGCAAAAAGGGGAGTGGCAGTTCAACCTGCATTCCTATGTGGCGCATTTTGACAATCGCTTCTGGGCGATCTGGTCTTCGGGGCATGTGGATGAAGACTCGTCGTCACAGGTGATCCGGTATGCGACGAGTAGCGACGGGCATAGCTGGAGCGAAGCTCGGATTCTGGCGGCGGACCCCGATGGGCCGCAAGGGCCGAAGCGCTGGATTGCGCGCGGCGTGTTTGTGATGGATGGAAAGCTGCAGGCGTTGAATGCGTTGAACGAGGGCCCGCGCGATGGCGCGCAAGGGCACGAGTCCTGGCATGGATTGCAGTTGGTTCGCTTTGAATGGGATGGCGCGGCGTGGCAGAACAAGGGTGTGTATGTAGACAACTGCATGAACAACTATCCACCGCGGCGGGCGAGCGGTCATCTGATCATGACGTGCCGGGATTCGTTCGCGCGCATGCATACGGCCTACACGGACGCTGCCGGCAAGTGGGTGATCTCCGCGGCGCTGCCTGGGAAGATGAGTGAGCCGAGCTGGTATGCGGATCCGCGAGGAATGCTGCACATGATTTTCCGCGACGGCGGCCGGTCGAAGCGGCTGTATCATTCGTTGAGTCGCGACAACGGAGTGACGTGGTCGGCGCCAGAGCAGACGAACTATCCCGATGCGACGAGCAAGAACATTGCCGGGCGCCTGTCGAACGGCTGGTATTTTCTGGTCAACAATCCGGATCCGGACGGGCGCGATCCGCTGGCGATTTCGTTTAGTGAGGATGGCATCACGTATTCGCGCCCGGCTGCGCTGCGAGCACGAGCCCCGGAACAGCGCTTTGCCGGGCGGCACAAGAACAAGGGAAGTTTTCAGTATCCGCATTTGGTGGAACAGGGCGGTTCTCTGTGGGTGATCTATTCAACGAACAAGGAAGACATTGAGATTTCGGAGTTCCGCTTGGCGGATCTGAAATTACCGGTACACCGGTTTGCGCGTTTATTGGAGGATGAAGCACAACTGCGGGATCCGCGGGCGCTGCCCGATGCGCGAGTCCAGACGCACTCCGTGTTCCAGGGGCAGACAGGCCAATCGGCGTTCAATCTGCATTCGTATCTCGCGCACTACCAGGGCCAGTTCTGGGCGATCTGGTCATCGAGTAAGGTGCATGAGGAGGATCCGGATCAGCACATCCGCTACGCCACAAGCCGCGACGGGCACACTTGGAGTGAATCGAAGGTGCTGGTGGCGGATCCCGATGGGCCCACTGGACCGGCACGGTGGATCGCGCGAGGCATTTACGTGGATAACGGAAAGTTGATGGCACTCGGGGCGTACATCGAATCGGCGGATTACCGGCTACGGGGAAAGCAGGAAGTGTGGCGCGGATTGAAGCTGATGCGGTTTACGTGGTCAGGAAACGCGTGGAAACCATTAGGAGTTTATGCGGAGAACTGCATGAACAATTTCCCTCCGGAACGTTTGGGAGGCCGGGAGGCGCTGATCTGCCGCGACGGCAATATGGATGTGTACATGGCACTGGCGGAGGGAAAAAGTTGGTCGCATACTCCGATTGCAGCGGACCCGCCGTTCGACCGGATGGATGAACCGACCTACTACAGCACGGGCAATGGGGAAGTGCATCTGATCATCCGCGACAATTCGAAGTCGGGGCATTTGCTGCGGGCGATCAGTTACGATCACGGCCGCACGTTCACGCAGCCGGTTCGCACGAACTACACAGACGCCACCAGCAAAAACTTTCCGGGGCGGCTGGGCGACGGGCGCTACTTCCTGATCAACAATCCGAATCCGAAGGGCCGCGATCCACTTGCGATCAGTTTTTCACGTGATGGATGGATGTTTCGCGATCCACTGGTGATCCGCAAGGGACAGGGAAGCTTTCAATATCCACACGCCATAGAGCACGGCGGAAAGCTGTGGGTGATCTATTCCACCAACAAGCGCAACATCGATGTGGCCGAAGTGGAGTTGCCGCGATGAGGGTGCTGCTGGCGCTGGCCTTCGCGCTCCCGCTGGCTGCTACGCAGAACTTCGACGTTGTGGTGTACGGCGCAACGCCGGGTGGAGTGGCGGCGGCGATTTCCGCGGCGCGCATGGGACGCAGCGTGGCGCTGCTGGAGTATCACAACCACATCGGCGGCATGACGGCAAGCGGGCTAGGGAAATCCGATATCGAAACAAAAGAAGCCATTGGCGGGCTGTTCCGGGAATTCGTCGGCCGGGTGAAGGCGCATTACATCGAGCAGTATGGCGCGAGTTCCGAGAATGCACGCAAGAGCAAAGACGGGTACTACTACGAACCGCACGTGGCGGAGTTGACTCTGAACCGCATGGTGCGCGACGCGAAGCTGGTGCGTGTGTTCTTGCGGCACCGGTTGGATGAAGTGACACGTAGGGGCAACCAGGTAGTGGCGATTCAGGCCACGAATCGCGACACGAACGCGGCGGAAGTGTTCCGTGGAAAGATCTTCATCGACGGCACCTATGAAGGCGATCTGTTTGCCGGGGCGGGGGCCCGGTACCGCTTGGGCCGGGAATCGCGGGCGGAGTTCAACGAGTTGCACGCGGGGGTTGTGTATCAGGATTACGAGACGCGCACGTTCCTCAGCGGGACCACGGGCGAAGGCGACAAGCGGATAACGGCCTATACCTTCCGCCTGTGCCTGACGACGGATCCAGCCAATAGCGTGGCGGTGTCCGCACCACCGGCGGGCTACGATCGCGCTGCGTACGAGGGCTATATCGACGATTGGAAATCGGGGCGCATGGGTCCGCCGAAGGTGATGAAGGAAGGCGTCGGGTATTTTGGCCCCACGTTCAACACGGTGGTGCGGGCCATCTCGATTGCGGAGTTGCCCAATCGCAAAACGGACGTGAATATGAATCCGCGGCCGCTGGGCTTTCCTTTTGCTGAGGAAAACTACGGATATCCGGAAGCGTCGTGGGAGCATCGGGAGAGGATCACGGCGCGGATTCGCAATCTGACGCTGGGGCTCCTGTACTTTCTGCAGAACGACGAAGCGATCCCGGTGGAGCAGCGCAAGCTGGCCCGGCAGTACAACCTGGCGAAGGATGAATTCGCCGACAATGCGCATTTCCCATGGCAACTCTACGTGCGCGAGGCGCGGCGTGTGGTTGGGCTATACACGCTAAGCGAGAACGACACGATCGTAGGGCCGGCGTTAGGGCGGACGAAGGTGCATGAAGACAGCATTGCCGCGGGTGAGTTTCCGGTGGACAGCTTTCCGGTACGGAAACGGGAGAAGGGTCACGATACGGCGCTGGAAGGTTATATCTTCATGCTCGACAATCTGACGCGGCCGTACCAGCTTCCTTATCGCATTCTGGTGCCTGAAGCGGTCGATGGACTGCTGGTTCCGGTGGCGGCATCGACGACCCATGTGGCGTTCTCCACCGTACGGGTGGAACCCACCTGGATGGCGCTGGGACAGGCCGCGGGAATAGCGGCCCATCTGGCGATCGCCGGCAATGTGCAGCCGCGCGCGTTGGACGCGGGGGTTTTACAGCGGGAGCTTCTGAAACAAAAACAGGTGATTACGTTTTTTAAGGATATTGACCAGCAGGACCCGGCATTTGCCGCGATGCAATACTTCGGAGCACGCGGCTTCTTCCCGGACTACTACGCCCGGGCCAAGGATCCAGTGGATGAGGAAACGGCACGGCGCTGGATTCGCATTGCCACGGGACGCGACGCCACCGCCGCGGAACTCGCTTCGCTACCATCGAGAGGCGAACTGTGCCGGAGACTGTATGAACGCCGGTGAGCTGGCCCGTCCGATGGTGCTGGGGATTGCTGTGCTCGGCGCGATGTATGCGTTTCAGACGCGGCCATTCCGTGTGTATCCATCGCTGGAGCCGCAGGACAACGTCCCGCTGCCTTCCGATTATCAGGAGAAGACGGAGTGGATCTTCGGGCGCTTGATGTATCCACAGCATCCGCAGGCGCGGTTCGGGCGATATGCGCGCGGATACGGGCGGGTGCTGGATTGGCGGGAGGGCGGAACCAGTTGGACGCAGGATTATCCGCGGGGCGACCGGCACTTCGCCCAGATTCTGCGGCGGCTGACGCGCCTTCACGTGCGCTCCGTGGAGCAACCCGTGAATCTCGAATGGGACGATGACATCTACAACTACCCGTTCGTGTTCGCCGGGGAAATGGGCGATTGGCTGCTGACGCCGCAGCAAGCGGCCAAACTGCGCGATTTTCTCGATCGCGGCGGATTTCTGATGATCGACGATTTCTGGGGCACGGAGGAGTGGGATCGCTTCATGGAATCGATGCGGCTGGTATTCCCGGATAAGACTGCGGTGGAGATTGACGCATCGGATGCCGTGCTGCGCACCGTCTACGAGATCAAGGAACAGTATCAGATCCCTGGACAATGGGGTTTGAGACGTGGAACAACGTATCGCAACGATGGCTCAGTGCCGCACTTCCGGGCGATTTACGATGACAAGGGCCGCGCCATGGTGGTGATCACGTTCAACCACGATGTGGGGGATTCCTGGGAGTGGGCCGATGATCCGCGGTATCCGGAGAAATACTCGGCCCTGGGGTTCCGGATTGGGATCAACACCGTCATCTATTCGATGACTCATTGACACACTCCCGCTATTTTGATCTGAGATACTGGATAGCATGAGGTTATTTGCTGCGGTACTCCCATTTCTATTGGTTCCCGCTTCCTTTGCACAGGAATTCCGGGCCCAGATTTCCGGTATCGTGACGGATCCGAGCGGCGCGCCTATTTCCGGGGCGAAGATCACCGTAACGAGCGTGGAACGCAAAGTCACAGTCGATAGCGATACAAATGAAGCCGGCCGTTATGTCACGCGCTTCCTGCTTCCAGGAGCCTATACGGTCAGCGTGGAAAAAGAGGGGTTCAAGAAGGCGGTGCGGGACGGCGTCACGCTGTCCGCGGTGGACCGCTTGAACCTGGATATCCGGTTGGAACTCGGCGCGGTTGCCGATAGCGTTACGGTCACGGGTGAAGTCCCGCTGCTGTCGACGGAAACCGCATCGCGCTCGGCAACCATTGAGCAGAAGTTCGTACAAGACATTCCGGCCAGCGGGCGCAACCTGTATCAGTTGCTCTTCACGCTGCCTGGCGTTACCAAGACCAGCCGCTACTGGGGCTCGTTTGAGCTCTATGCATTCGGCAACATCAACAGCATCTCCATCAACGGCGGCCGGTCGGGCGAAAACGAGACGCTCATCGACGGTGTGTCGTCGGTACGCGGAAGCCGCAGCGCGACGTTTGCTCCAGCGCTGAATGCGATTCAGGAGGTGAGCATTCTCACCAATTCCTATGACGCGCAGTACGGGCGCTTCGGCGGCGGCGTGACCAGCGTCACGTTGCGCACGGGGACGAACACTCTGCACGGGCAATTGTTCGAATTCTTCAAGAACGACAACATCCAGGCCAACGGCTATTCGCGCAACTCAGTAGGGCTGAAGCAGCCGGAATTCAAGAACAATACGTTTGGCTTCACGGTGGATGGCCCCATCTACATTCCGAAACTGCTGGATGGCCGCAACAAGTTATTCTTCATGCTTTCGCTGGAAGCACTGCGGGAACGCAATCCGCAGACGCAGCTTTGGACGGTGCCCACGGCGAACGAACTGCGCGGCGATTTCTCGCAACTGGTGGACAACTCGCGGCGGCAGGTTGGAATCTACGATCCGCTCAGCACGCGGCAGGAAGGCGCCAACTTCGTGCGCACCCCGTTTGCGGGCAATGTAATTCCGGGTTCGCGCATCAATCCGGTTGCAGCGAAGGCGTCCAGCTTCTATCCGGCCGCCAACCGCATCAGCGAAAGTCCCGACGGGCAGAACAATTACCTGTTCGTGAACAGCTCAAAGAACAGCTACAACCAGTGGATCGGCAAGTTCGACGCGAACCTCACGAACAAAAGCCGCATCAGCGGGCGCTACGGCGAAACGCCGTGGTACAACTACGCCCGCGTGCAGTGGGGGACGAACGCCGCGGAGCCGAGCGGCGAATATCCCTCGACGCGTATTTCGCGCAACTGGGGCGCGGACTGGACCTATACGTTGAGCCCGACGATGGTGCTGAACGTTCGCGGCGGCCTGGCACGCTATGAAGGCTTCAGCGGGAACGAATTCGGCGCCGGATACAATCCGACGGAACTCGGCTTCCCTTCCTCGCTGGTATCGCAATTCACCGGCCTGCAGTTCCCCCGGTTCACACCGAACGGAAACAACTACAGCCCGCTGGGCGCGACGCAGACCAGCGGCTACGAAACGCAGGACACCTACAGCGTGCAGCCGAACATGCAGATGATCCGCGGGACTCACTCGATTAAGTTCGGATCGGAACTGCGGTTGTACAACAGCAACAGCATCAGCCCGGCGTCGGCGGCGGGCAACTACACGTTTAACCGCAACTGGACCCAAGCGGATGCGCAGCGCGCGGACGCGCTTTCGGGCAATGTGTTCGCCACCATGCTGCTGGGCTATCCGTCGTCGGGCTTTGTGGATCGCAACATGTTCCCGGCTTATCAGAACCGCTACTATTCGCTGTTCGTGCAGGATGACTGGAAGATCCGGCGCAATGTGACCATCAACGCGGGATTGCGCTGGGATTACGAAGGGCCGATCTATGAGCGCTACAACCGCCAGATCCGCGGCTTCGCCTTCGATCAGGCTTCGCCGATCGCGAGCCAGGTGCAGGGCTTGACGCTGAAGGGCGGGCTGCTGTTTGCAGGATCGAGCGGGCAGGATCGCTTGGCGTTCCTGCCGGACCGCAACAACTTCCAGCCGCGCATTGGTGTGGCCTGGTCGGTCACTCCCAAGTGGGTGGTGCGTGGCGGCTACGGCCTGTTCATGCTCGGCCAGAACGCTTCTGGCGCGGCCACTGGATTCAGCCGGCGCACGGACATGATCACATCGACGGACAACAATCTGACGCCGTCGGCGAACCTATCCGACCCGTTCCCGCGCTCGCTGTTCCCGACGGGCCTGCTGCAGCCGATTGGCAATACGCAGGGTTTGGCGACGAACCTGGGGCAAGGCGTCGGCGCACAGATTCTGGAGCGGCCGCTGCCGTATTCGCACCAGGTTTCCTTCGGCATCCAGCGGGCGGTGCCTGGGCAGTGGGTCGTGGATGCATCCTACGTGGGTAACCTGACAAAGAAGTTGCCGGTGGGAACGAACCTCAACTTCATTGCCACCGATGTGCTGAACAGCATCCCAGTGGATCAACGCCAGGCGTATTTCAACGCCCAGGTCAACAACCCGATGCGTGGATTGCTGCCGGGTTCGGCGTTCAATGGAGCCACGGTGCCGCGGCAGCAGTTGCTGTTCGCGTACCCGCACTTCAGCAATGTCAGCATCAGCAACCTGCCCATCGGTTCGCAGAGCTACCACTCGCTGCAGACTAAGGCGACGCGTCGCTATAGCAACGGCGTTGCGGCGCAGGTTTCCTACACTTGGTCGAAGATGCTGGAACGGGCGGCGCAGTTGAACGCGCAGGACACCACGCTCGGCAACCTGAACAATACGGGTTTGGAACAGCGTCTCACGGAGTTCGATATTCCGCACACCTTCTCTGGCGTGGTGGCCTATGAACTCCCGTTCGGCAAGGGCAAGAAGTATCTCTCCGGTCTGAATCGCGCGGCGGATATGATCCTGGGGGGATGGAACGTGAACGTGCAATACATGTACCGCTCCGGCCAGCCGATTGACTTTCCAAACGCGGCGCCGACATCGGCCCGCAGCGCGAAGCTGACGTCGGCACAACGGGATGAACTGGCGCGCCAGGCAGGGCGTGACAAATTCAATCCGTTCTTCGACAAGTGGTTCGACACCTCCATCTTCCCGAACCGCGCACAGGCGCCGTTCACGTTGCGTGACTTCCCCACGCGGTTCCCCGACGTGCGCAGCCCTTATCTGCAGAGCTGGGAGATTTCCGGTTACAAGGACTTCCGGATCAAGGAACGGCTGAAGGCTCAGCTTCGCGCCGACTTCCAGAACGCGTTTGACTATGCGTATTTCGGGCGGCTGATTGCGCGTCCGAACAACGTACAGGATACGCGCTTCGGGCAACTGGATCCGGCGCAGGACAACCAGCCTCGCATCGTGGTGCTGGTGCTGAAGATCCTGTTCTGACGCCTTGCGGTTTGTGTGCCCTCTAACCTCCGGGTTAGGGTACACGGTGTAAATGGTTGAAACTGTGTGCGGCGAGCGCGGCATGAAGAATGCTTCGCTCGCCGCATGCGTTTACTACCACTCCTCCTCACGGCGCTGCCACTGGCGGCGTCCACAGTCACCTTCGACACTTCGGCATTGCTGACGGCGGCATACGCGAATCAGCTCGGCGATTGGCTGGGCGAAGGCAATCTCACACTCACGCGAATCTATGCGTCCAATGCGGTGCCCGGCACCTGGTCGGCGTTTCATGCTGCGGCCGATAACCAGGGCCGTACATTTAGTGTTATTGAAGCGCTGAGTTGCACCTCACAAAGCAGCGCACAGTGCATTACCACGAATGCAATCATCGGCGGATATAACCCGAACAGTTGGAACGCATCGCTGAACGGCTACACCATGACGCTGCCCGATTCTGCCCGAACCGGGTTCGTTTTCAATCTGTCGGAGACTCGGGTCCACACCCAAATCCTGGGCAGTGGGGCCGGACAGTATCAGACCTACAACACGATTGGTTATGGGCCAACGTTCGGCGGTGGGCACGACATCTATCTCAGCGGCGGCACAACCGGTCTCGGCTATGCACAGAACTTCAGCTACGGTCCGGGCTATCTCAGCGGGGTGAGTATTGCGGGGGAGAATCCAACCCCGAGTGACTCCATTTCTTACTTCCTGGTGGGACGGACGGAAGTGTTCACCATCGCCAACGCGAGCGATGTGCCGGAGCCTCCGACGCTGGCCCTGATCGGCTGCGCCGGATTGATCGCACTGCTGTGGAAGCGGCGGCGGATGATGAGCGGGCTGGCGCTGGCGGCGAGCGCGATGGCGACGCCAGTCATTGATCGGGTGAATGCACCGGATGGAATGTCGACCGGCTTTGCGATTTCCAATTTCAGCCCCGGAGCGAACGGGGCGACTGGGCTTACCGGCGCGCAGGTATTTGCCGCGGGGTTGACCGGCACGCTCACTCGCATTGACCTGCCCTTGTGGAACTACTCGGCACAGGCGGGCACGTTCTTTGTGGAGGTGTGGAACACGTCGAGTGGTACGCCGGTGGAACCGCCGACCACGCCGCTGTTGAGCTTTGGCGTCAATGCGGCGTCTTTACCGACTGTGTTTCCGGGTGTGTCGCCGGCCAGTTGGACGGCAGTGGATGTGTCGAGCGCAAATCTTCACGTTAACGCCGGGTCGCAGTACGCGATCGTAGTTCGCGCTGTCCGGACAGCCGGGTATCTCGAAGGTGGGTGGGGAGCGCTGCTGAACGCGAATCCCTACACCTCCGGAGCGGGGTACCTGCGCGGGGCCAATGCGGGGAATACGCCCAACTACACTACGTGGACGAGTAGCATCTCGGGCATAACGCAATGGGACTCCGCGTTTCGCACGTGGGTGGACGCGGATGCGAACACACCCGAGCCCTCGACCCTCGCGATGTTGACGGCCGCGGGCCTTCTTGCCGCGGTACGGCGAAAACGCTCGTCATTTTCAGCGCGGTGACAAGTTGATGCGCTCTCCGGTGGCCGCTTCCACGGCTTTGCGCGAGTAAGGCATCGGATGGTAGCGGCCCGCGGCCCAATCGGCGAGCAGATCGCTGTAGTGCTTGCTGTCGGGGTCTCCCGATTCTCCCGGCACGTTGGTCATCATGGACCGGTCCCAATCGGCGAGGTCGATGATCTGGCGGTAAGAGGCTCCGGCGGTTTGCTTGAAGTTCGTGCCGCTGGCGGCGTTGACCGTGTTGCCATCGCCGGGACGAGGTATGGGGCCGCGATGAAATTTCGGGGCGTCTCGCTCACTCACCTTCAATGGATGCTCGAAGCGGATGGTGTGGAGGCGGCCCCAGGTCCACTGGGCCTGGTCGCGGCCGAGACCGCGTTCCATCTCCTGGATTGTGCGAGCGTAGCTGAGGCGCAGAGCACGGTCGTCCTTTTGGGCTTCCAGCATAGCGATGGCGGCGACGGGATCTATACGCGAGGCCGCGGGGGAGTTGAGGAGAAACTCATTGATGCGCGTGATCCACACGGCGTAGAGCGCTGCTTCGGTGGATTCCACAGTCATGCGCGCATCCCACTTCAGCATGCGTTCGTAGACGGGCTTCATTTCGGGCGAAGCCTTGGGCGCATGCTTGCGAATCACCCCAAGGAAGCGGCGGGCCAGCAGATTGGTGACATCCTGCTGCATGCGGATGAAGTCGTCGATGGTGACCTTCGCACTGCCCTTCAGCATCTCGTCGACACGCTGATAGCGAAAGGGCGCGGCCCATTCATAGCCCAGTGGGTGCGTATAACCCTTAGGAAGGATGTTGTGATTGGCAGTAGCGATGTAGTGGCGTGGCGGATTGTACTCCATGGGATGATCCTTCAGCGGAAGGTAGCCGCTCCACTCGTAGTCGCCGTCACCGGGAACGGGCAGCAATCCATTCCAGTTTTTGCGCACGGGAGCGAGGCCAGAAGCGATCCAGCCGATGTTGCCGGTGCGATCGGCGTAGATGATGTTCTCAGAGGGCACCAGATAATTCTCGACGGTCTTGGTGAACTCATTCCAATTCTTCGCCCGGGCCGTTGCCAGCGCGGCGATGTAGCCCGCGCCACCGGGTTCCGCGCCCACCCAGCGGAGGGCGTAGCCTCGGTGATTGGTGCTGTCCTCGTAGATCACCGGACCGTGGATGGTGAACTTCATTTCCACCGTTTGTTCGGTGCCGCCTTTCACAGCAACCTTTTCCCGTTCCACGGTCATTTTCCGCCACGAGCCCTTGTGCCAGTATTCACTGGCATTGGCGGGATTCAGCTTCTCCACATAAAGGTCACCCTGATCGATGCCGACAATGGTGAAGCCGAAGGCGATGTCTTCGTTGTGGCCGAGAGCGATGCCGGGAAGCGCTGGCTCGCCGGCGCCAAAAGCATTCCACCCCGGCCCTACCAGATGCACCGTCTTGCGCAGAGAGGGGATGTTCATGGGGCGGTGCGGATCGTTGGCTAGAAGCGGCTTGCCGGTAGTGGTGCGGGTTCCATCCACCACCCAGTTGTTACTGCCCTGTTCACTATCGACGCGGGCGATGCCGATGGCGGCCTGAAAATCCTTCAGAATGACGTTGTCGATCAACTTCAGGTCGAGGCCTTTGGGAATTTCCAGGCGCACGAATGGATCGGGCGGACGGATGGTTTGGATGGTTTCGAGTCCATACTCGCGGATGTCGATGGCGCGTTCCACTTCACGCGGCAGATTGCGAGTCATCAGCAATCCGGCGACGCGAGCCACACAGTCTTCGGCGACCCACTTGCCGGGCGCGTAGCCGGCGAGGCGAAACTCCAGCGGGTACTTGCCCTGCAGGCTATCGATGTAGGCATTGATGCCGCGCACGAAGGCCGTGACGATTTGCTTCGCATCAGGAGCGTAGGTGTTCCATTCCTTGTTCCAATCGCCGCGGAAGCGCACCAGCCGCGCGATGCGGTCACGGGCGACAGCCTGAGGCCCGATGATCTCAGCCAGTTTCCCGGTGTTCACTCTGCGCCACAGATCGATCTGGAACAGGCGGTCACGGGCGGCGATGTAGCCCTGGGCAAAGAACAGATCGTCCGTGGTTTTGGCGTAGATGTGGGGAACTCCCCACTTGTCACGGAGAATCTCCACCGGCTGGCGCAGTCCGGCGATGGAAACATTTTCGGCCCAACATGTCGCGGCGAACAGAACGAGCAGCAGCGGTTTCATTTCGTATATTTCTCCACCCAATCGATGTGGCGTTGCATGATGTCGAGTTGGAACTTCGGTTCCTGCGGACCGTGCGGCGTGCGCGGATAGGCCACCATTTTGGTAGTCACGCCGAGCTGCTTCAGCGCATGGTAGTACTCGAAGGCCTGACCGATGGGTACGCGCAGATCGGCTTCGCCATGCAGGAAGAGCGTTGGTGTCTTGACCTGCCGGGCGTGAAACAGGCCGGAGCGCTGGCGGTAGAGATCCGGCTGGTCCCAGGGTGAGCCGGCGAAGTAATCATCCAGCGTGCTGGGGATGTCGTTGGTGCCCCACATGCTCCAGAGATTGGTGATCCCCGCGCCGACGATGGCGGCCTTGAAACGCTGCGTTTGGGAAATGACCCAGGAGGTCATGTAGCCCCCGTAGCTCCAGCCCATAACGGCCATGCGATCGGGATCGGCGATGCCCTGGGCGATGAGATGATCGACACCGGTCATGATGTCCTGGTAGTCGCCGCCGCCCCAGTCTTTGAGATTGGCGCGGGTGAATTTGAGTCCGTAGCCGATGGAACCGCGGGGATTGGCCCTCAGCACCACGTAGCCCTTAGCCGCGAAGGCAGCAACCGATTGCACCCCCTGCGCGCCGATGAACGTTTCGGCGAAGATGCCCGCGGGGCCGCCGTGAATGATCAGCGCGAGGGGATACCGGCGGCCTTTTTCATAGCCGGTGGGCAGTGTGAGGATGCCCTCCACCTCCGCGCCATCGCGCGATTTCCAGCGGATCACGCTGGTTTCGCCCAACGGCAGTTTGGGCAATGCTGTATTGGCCTGGCTGATCTGCGTGCGCTGCCTGGTCTGCATCTGGAAAAGGAACGCCTCGATGGGCTCCGTGGCGGACTCGGCCACGGCGCCGGCCCAGAGTCCGTCGCGGCTGAAGGCATCCTCCAGGCGCAGCATCCCTTTCTCCGGCGTGTGCACCAGAGCCGGCGGGCCATCGAGCGGCATGGAGTAAACAGCGGTGCGTGTGCGCTTCGGCTCAGTGAAGTAGATGCGGCGCGAATCCGGTGACCAATCGAGGAGTTGAGGACGCTCTTCGGAGGTGGCAGGAAGCAAGCGCACGGTGGCGGTGGAGCGATCGAGGAGAGCGATGCGCGAACCATCGAGCGTGGAAGCGCTATCGGTGCTCTTCACGAATGCCAGGAACCGGCCATCGGGGGAGTATCGCGGCTGCGATTCGGTGGCCGCGCCGTTCGCGATGCTCTTGATCACGCCGCCTTCGATGTCGATTTCGGAAAGATCGGCACGGCGGCCATCGTTGAACTCGGGCGTGGGGCGCTGTTCGAAGACGATGCGGCGCGAGTCGGGCGACCAGCGAAAGACACCAACGTGAAAGCTGCCGGATGCGATCTTGCGTGGCACGCGCTTGCCGCCGGCATCGGGCTCCACCGTGATCAGCCAAAGGGAGTGAAGGCGCGGGCGATCGTCAATCACCTTCACGTCGCGCTTCTCCTTGCGGGCCTTCTCCTCTTCCGTGTCGGGCTCAGCGGCTGTGAAGGCGATGGTCTTGCCGTCAGGGGAAATGCGGTAGGGCCCCAGCGAGCCCTTCCAATCGGTCAACATCTCACCTTCGCCGCCATCGAGCGGGAGCCGGTAGAGATTCTTCTTTCCGGAGCGGTCTGAAAGGAAGAAGACCGCTTTGCCGTCAGCAGAAAACGACGGATCCTGCGCGCTCTTATCCCCGCGCGTCAGTTGGATGGCCTTTCCGTTGCGCCAAAGGAAGACGTGGGTCAGTTGCTCACTCTTCTCAGGCTCGATGATGGCACGCGTCTGCGTCCAGACGGCCATCGAACCGTCGGGGGAAGGGGCCACATCGGCCACCTTCTGTACGCGCATGGAGTGTTCCGGCGTCCAGCCGGTATCGCTCTGCGCACCAGCGGGCAGCACGAGCAGGAGCCAGAAGAAGCGATGCATGACTGGACATTATCTCACCGCCGGTGAAACGATGCGGCCCTGGCCAACACTACATGGATATGCCACTGAAGCAATACGGAGTGTTAAAAGGCCGTCCCATTGGAAGGCTGCGCGATGCGGACGATGATCATTACCAGATTCTGGTGACGGATGGAAAGACGCAGCACCGCATTGCGGTGAACGTGAAATCGTCGGCGCCCAACGCACCATCCGACCTGCTGTTCCAGGCCGTGGATCAACTGCCGTCGTCCCTCACAAAGGCGCTTAAGGCTGCAAAGAACGGCTATTCGCCGCTGAAGAGCAAGCCAGGCGGGATTGCCCAGGACTTTGTCCGCGGAGGCATTGCCGATCCCACGAAGATGGTTCCGGTTCCACCCGACAAGCCTGGGGCGAAGAACGATCTGAAGGATACGCTGGAAGATCGCATGAAGGCCGCCATGGACGACGACAAAGCGGTGATCTACGCTTTCGGCGAAAAATGGGGACCGGAGAAAAAGAAGAAAGACGAGTACTTTCATTTCAAGCCGGGCAATGGGATTCATGACATTCACATGAACCAGGGCAACAGCGGCAAGTGGAAGAAAGACAACGGCACGTGGCAGGACGGCGGCCTGATGATCGAATACAGCGGGAACAAGTGGTTCGCGTTGTTCCTGACCTTCCAATCGCAGACCTTCTCCACCGACGACAAGGGGAATCCGGTGAAGATGGCGGCGAAGAAGGCGGCGAAGTAGGACGTTTGTTACAATCCAGGTTTTATGAAACCTGTTGTGTCGTTTGGTGAAATCATGCTGCGGCTCGCGCCTCCGGGCTTCGAGCGTCTTCTGCAATCCCCGCAGTTTTTGGCGACCTTCGGCGGTGGCGAAGCCAACGTCGCGGTAGCGGTATCCGGCTTCGGATACCCGGCCCGTTATGTCACGGTGTTGCCGCCCGACAACGCCGTCTCCGATGCGTTCATTGGAGAGATGCGCCGGTTCGGCGTGGATACGGACCACATCGTGCGGGGACCGGGCCGCTTCGGGATCTACTTCGTCGAGCCGGGCGCGAATCAGCGCGGATCGAAAGTGCTCTACGACCGGGCACACAGTTCCATCTCGCTGGCCGGCCCCGGTGCGGTGGATTGGAAGAAGGCATTCGAAGGAGCTGGTTGGTTTCATGTCACCGGCATCACCCCGGCCATCAGCAGCAGCTCCGCCGCGCTCGCGCTGGAAGCAGCCCAGACCGCAAAGGAGATGGGGCTCACTGTGTCCTGCGATCTGAACTTCCGCAAGAATTTGTGGAAGTGGGGAAAGAAGGCGAGCGAAGTGATGCCGGACCTGTTCCGGTTAACCGATGTCGGTATCGCCAATGAAGAAGACTGCCAGATGTCGCTCGGGATTGAGGCAGGCGTGGATGTTCACTCGGGCAAACTGGAGCGGGATGCCTACAAGGCTCTCACGGAGAAGGTGATGGGTGCCTATCCCAATCTGAAGGCGCTGGCGATCACATTGCGCGAATCGAAGAGCGCATCGCACAACGGCTGGTCGGCGTGTATGAACAACGGCAAGGAATTCCTGCTCAGCCGGCATTACGAGATCACGCATATTGTGGATCGCGTCGGCGGCGGCGATTGCTTCGCGGGGGGACTGATCTACGGGATGCTGACCCAAGGCAGCGACCAGGCGGCGCTCGAATTCGCCGTAGCGGCCTCCTGCCTGAAGCACTCGATCCCTGGCGACTTCAATCGCTTCAGCACGTCGGAAGTGCTGGCTCTGATCAAGGGCGGCGGCTCGGGGCGAGTGCAGCGCTAGATACCGGAATGCTCCCGCCCCTTGCGCCGGGTGGCGAACTGCTTATTTGAGCAACTCGCAAATATTGATCAGGTGACCGCCCTGTAGTTTGAGCGGCTGGGTCAATTTGCCAGTGGCGTCGACGGCCCAACTGACATTACCGATTGCAACTACCACTCCAGCGAGTGGATCGGTGAGGAAGTTACGTCCGGTCCCCGTGAAGTATTGTCCTCCATCCGCTGTGGGGCTCACGTGAAATGAGCCGGTGATCGTGATGGTGGTCTTCTTCGAAGGGTCGTTGAGGTTGGTGACCACAGCCACCAAACCAGGCGACGTGAGGATGAGTTTGCCGCCAGGGATGACGATGGTCTTGCTTTTTCCCTCCGCGGAGAGGTTGATGGGGAACGTACAGGAACCAAACTCAGCCCCGGGGTAGATGTCCCAGGAAACCGTCACATTTTGCGGCGGGGTGCCGTTTTGAGCCGAAAGCGCCCCAGGGAATGCCATAGCTACTACGATCAACGCTGTGAGGATAAATCGTAAGAGATACATAAGCGCCTCCTTTCAAGGGTGATTGGGGGGTTCCCGCCCAAATAGTGCTCCCGGCAAAGGGCGGTGTCAAGCGGGGCAATCCGCATATAATGGGAGAATGAAACGACGCCATTTGCTCGCGGGGCTTGGCGCATTGCCTCTATTGGGCGCGGACGTACCGCGGCCATCGCCTGATTTTGAGGTAACGCTGCCCGACGGGAAAAAGATCAACCTGAGTTCCTATCGGGGCAAAGTGCTGGGCTTCGCCTGCATCCTCACCACTTGACCGCACTGCCAACAGCACGCCCAGGTCATGGGCGCATTCTACCGGCAGTATAAGGCGAAAGGATTTGAGGCGCTGTTCGCCGCAGTGAACGACAACGCCAATGTTCCGATGTTTGTGCAGCAGTATCAGGTTCCGTTCCCGGTGGGTACGGCCCAGGATGCCAAAGCCAGAGAGTACATGCAGCACACGCTGGTGCGGCCGGCCTACGTGCCGTGGCTTGTGTTTATTGACAAGAAGGGTATCATCCGGTCGCAATTTACCGGAGTCGACGCCATCTTCAACCAGGGTCAGGCAGGGCTTGCGCGCGAAGTAGAGCGCCTGCTTGTCGAACCGGGTCCGGCGCCTGCAGCCAAAAAGGCAGCCCCAGTGAAGAAGAAGTAGGTTCTAGCGGGTTGCGCGCAACAGGCGCAACCCGTTGAACGTCACCAACAGTGTTCCCCCCATGTCCGCGGCGATCGCCATCCAGAGGGTTGCTGCGCCTCCAAATGCCAGGGCGAGGAAAATCGCTTTCAATCCAAGAGCCACCAGCACGTTCTGGCGAATGACAGCGGAGGCGCGCCGCGCGTGGCGCAACAGGAAGCGCAGGCTGCGCAGATCGTCATTCATGAGGACGATATCGGCCGTTTCCAGGGCAACATCCGTTGACCGGCGGCCCATGGCGATGCCCACGGTGGCGCTGGCGAGCGCCTGGGCGTCGTTGATGCCGTCCCCCACCATCCCGACTGAGCCGAAGCGCTCGCGCAGCTGCTGAACGGCCTTGGCTTTCTCCTCGGGAAGAAGCTCCGCCTGCACATTGGGGATGCCGAGTTGCTCCCCCACAGCCTTCGCCGTAGGGGTGTTATCCCCGGTGAGCATGGCGACATGTTCCACGCCTTCGCGCTGCACGGCGGCGATGGCCTCGCGGGCCTCGGCGCGCAACGGATCGGCGAGCCCAACGACAGCCCAGACAACCTTCTCCGTGCCGCAGAGGAAGGCGGTATGTCCGGCATCTTCCAGGTCGTCCACCTGTCGGCAGACCCAATCATGTTCCAGGCCCTTCTCGTGCAGGAAGCGATGGCTGCCGGCCCAGAATTTTTCGTTCGCCACCAAGGCTTCGGCGCCGCGGCCCTGCACGGCACGGAATTCGGTGACGGCGGCGGGTTGAATGCCTTGCTTACGCGCATGGCGCACAATGGCGTGACCCACGGGGTGTTCACTGCGTTGTTCCAGGGCCACCAGGCGGCGCAAAGCATCCCGCTCGGTGAGTCCATCCATGGTGCGGATGGTCTGCACTTCGGGGGAGCCCGTGGTGAGGACCCCGGTCTTGTCGAAGGCGATGGCTTTGAGGCTTGCCGCTGCTTCCAGGAAAACGCCGCCTTTGATCAGCACACCTCGGCGTGCCGCACTGGCGAGCGCGGCAACCACCGTCACGGGCGTGGAGATGACCAGCGCGCAGGGGCACGAGATGAGCAGGATGACCATGCCGTGATAAGCGGATTCACTCCAGGACGCACCGCGGAACAACGGCGGAAACGTGGCCACAAGAATCGCCAGGACGAACATCACCGGAGTGTAGATGCGCGAGAAGCGTTCCACAAACTGCTCGCTATGAGCGCGGCGGTGCTGCGCGCCTTCGAGCATACGCAACATGCGGGCAAGCAGCGTATCGGAAGCGGCTTTGGTCACGCGCACTTCGAGGTTTCCATCGCCGTTGATCGTGCCGGCGTATACAGCCGCGTCCCGCGTTTTAATGACAGGAACCGATTCACCCGTGATGAGCGCCTGATTGACGTGGGACTCGCCTTCTTTCACCACGCCGTCGCAAGGGATCCGCTCGCCAGGCTTGATGCGCACGGTCTCCCCCACCTTGACCTGATCGGCAGGCATACGATGCTCGTGGTCGTGATGTAGAACAGTGGCTTCGCTGGGCGCTACTTCAAGGAGCGAGGAAACGGCGTTGCGGGCGCGGGAGATGCTCCAGCTTTCCAGCAGTCCGGCGAGCGAGAAGAGGAAGGCCAGCGTGGCGCCTTCCATCCACTCATTGAGAATCACCGCGCCCAAAATGGAAACGGCTACCAGCGCGTTCATCTCCGGAGTGAGTCTTCGCAACGATTGCAGGGCCTTCGGCGCGGCGTAGTACATGCCGCACAACATGGCGATGAGGAAGAAGCCAATAGAGAGCGGAGCGAAGGTTTCGTGATGATGCTCGTGCACCAGCAGAGAGCGGAGGAAGTCCGCGGTGGAACCGGATTGAGCCACGGCCCCGGCCACCACGGCCAATCCGCTAAGCGCGGTGAGGATGGTGCGCCCATGGTGGCGATACCAAGGCTCCACCTGCACCTGATCGCGGAATGGCTGGCATTTCATTCCGGTGCGCGCGACCGCGGCGGTGATGCTGCCGGGGCTGGTTTTCTTGGGGTCGAAATCGACCACCATTTTGGCTTTCATCACGTCGAACTTGAGGTCGACGATGCCGGGCATGTCGTGCAGCTCGCGGCGCAGCAAGGCCACTTCTTCGGCACAATCCATGCCTTGAATGCGGAATTCAGCCTGGGTGGGGATATCGGACTCCTACTACCAAAGTATCAGGATGCGCGAACGGGCCGAAAAGTCGCAACCGGCAAATTGTGCTACCGGCGCAATCCGCGGCGCTGCGCCAGTTTGTCCATCTCCTTCTTGAACAACGGATTCTCGGGAAACTCGCGGTGCAACTCGGCAAGGCGCATCTCGGCGTCGAGGGGACGCTTTTCACGCAGGTAGATGATGGCCAGCAGGATCTTGGCGAAGGGACGGAAGTAGCGGCCGTTTTGCGCCACTTTCTCCAGATTGGCCACAGCCTGGGTCTTGGAACCCTTGGTCTCATCAAAGCGCAGCACCCAGCGGATGAAGAAGGGCACGCTGCCGAGAAGGTATTCGCTGACGCCTGTGGTGAGATAGGCGTCGTAGTAATTGGGATCCAGCTTGAGCAGTTTGAGCGCCCAATCGTGCGACTCGCGTGCCGCGGAGAGGCTCCGCAGTTGCTTCTTTTCGATCAGGGCCATGTAATCGGTTTGAATGCCGTAGGAGATGCAGAGGGCAAACAGCGCGTTCTTGTCGTCGGGATGCGCGGCCAGCGAGGCTTGCCCCAGTTGGCGGGCTTTGGCCAGGCTGTCGTAGACGGCCGTGCGCACGGCTGGGTCAGCCTTCAACTGCCGTTTCTCGGCAATGCGCTTATCGTCGTTAAAGAACTCGCTTTCAAGAATCTGCAGCCGGTCGAGTTCCGCAAAGAGGTTCGCTGCGGCGCGCATGGTGAAGCCCAGGGGGTCGGTCGGATGTTGTTCGGTATAGGCGGCGATGATTTCGAGGGCAGCAGGAAACTGGTGCCGGTACATGCGGTCAAAGGCCTGATCGAGTGAGGGCGCGGCGGACGCCTGCAGCGCGGCGAAGGCGGCCAGCAGCAGAGGCCTCATACCGTAAACAGGCGATCGAAGAATTCGCGGGTGCGATGGCGGATCTGGATCAATTCCTCTTCGAGCGGCTGATCGTGGAGGTGATCGGGGGTCCAACGGCCCACCAGATCGGCCAGCATTTCCAGTTGTGCCTGCGATTTCGGAAGTGTGCCTTCGGCTTGGCCGGTAAGCAGGCGCAGGCCATGATCCAGGGCGCGGTAGAAGGTGGCCGCATCGCGGAGAAACGCTGCGTCCGACCGCTCCAGGTGGCCCATCTTTTCGATGATGTCGATGCGTTCCGGAGTGTTCAGCACTTTGAAGAAAATGCCGGCGCCTTTGAGCCGCAGAAACATCAGGGCGAAGTCGATATCGTAATAGCCGCCTTCTCCGGCCTTGAGCGGATTCTCTTCGCCCTGTTCTTTTTCCAGCCGCAGCCGCATCTGCCGCAGTTGCATCTGCGAGCGTCCGCTTTGCCCGTAGCGCCGCCAATCGAGTTCCTGGATGGCGTTCAGAAACTCCGTGCCTTTCTCCAGATTTCCGGCCACGGCGCGTGATTTCATGTAGGTGATGCCTTCCCAGGCTTCGGCCCGGGAGGCAAAGTAGGTGTCATAGGCGCTGGCCAGTTGCACCAGTTCGCCCTCACGGCCGTTGGGCCGGAGGCGCGTATCCACGGCGAACATGAAGCCTTCGCGCGTATAGGCGGAGAGCCGGTCAATGATCCTGGCGGCAACACGGGTCCAGAACTGATGTTCGCCGGCATCGGCATCGGGCAGCACAAACACCAGGTCGGCATCGGAGCCGAGATCGAACTCGCGCATGCCCAGCCGCCCCAGCGCGATGACCATCATCTGATTTTCCGGCTGGTAGCCGGGCGTAAGCGGCGCATAGCCTTGCAGCACATCTTCCAGCGAGATCCGGTAGGCGCACTGGATGGCCGTGTCGGCGAGCGTAGAGGTGCGCAGCAGCGTCTGGAACACGTTCGAGCCGAGGCACACGCTCTCCGCCTGGATGCGGAACATCTCGCGGCGGAAGAAGCGGCGCAGATCGTTCGGATCGTCGATGGCGAGAGCTTCGTCGATCGCTGCATCACGCCCCGGATTCTTGCGGATCTTGCGCAATTCCTCGATCAGATCCGGGTGGCTCATCAACTGTTCGGAGAGATAGAGACTGTGGGCGAACAGATCGGTGAGGTAGCCGGTGAGCACGTTATCGGAGTCAAGCCACTGCAGCCACTCCGGATGAGGCACTACCCATTCCAGGTAACGGGCAAAGGCTTTGCCGCCGCGTTTGATGTTCGTGTGGGCAAGGGTCGCCGCAAGGCTGGGAGCGCGCTGATCAAGGAAGCGGATGAGATTGCCGTCCAGCCCCTCGCCGCGGGTGTGGGTATGGTCGGGCTCGGAGGCAGGCGCGGGCTCCGGAGCAGGATTAGGCGTCGAATAATACATCGGCTGTTGGGCGTGGATCACGCGCTCATAAATCTCGCGCACGTCATCGAAGTATTCGTTCAATCGGCTCATCAGCCGGGCGGCTGTAGGCTGGCTGCCGAGTTCCTGCACGGGCATGCGGCGGGCCAGCACTTCCAGAGCGTCACGGCCCTGCGGCAGCGTATGGGTTTGCCGGTCTTCTTCGAATTGCAGGCGGTGTTCCAGGTGACGCAAGAACTCGTATGCCGAACAGAGGCGGGAGTATTCCACATCGGACAACAGGTTCTTGTCACGCAGGCGGAACAGGGCGTGGAGCGTGCCGCCGTGGCGCACCCAGGGCTCGCGCCCGCCGTGAAGGCGCTGCAGGCACTGGACGAGAAACTCGATATCGCGAATTCCTCCGCGCGCCAGTTTGATGTCGATTTCGCGTATCCCAGGCTTGCGCTGCTGCAGCTTTTCCTGGATCCGTTCGCGCGTTTGCGATACGGCTTCAACGGCGGAGAAGTCGAGGGTGGAGGAGTAAATGAGGGGCTCGACAAATTCCAGCAGTTCCCTGCCCGGGGCACGGTCGCCGGCGGCCACGCGGGCCTTGATGAGCATCTGCAGTTCCCAGTCGCGGGCGCGCTTGCGGTAGTAGTTCTTGGCGCCTTCGGTGGAGATGCAAAGTTCCCCGAGTTTGCCTTCCGGCCGCAGGCGCAGATCGACGCGGTAGCACATGCCCGCCGCGGTGTAGGTGGACAGCAGTTCCGTGTACTGGACCGCGGCTTTCTTATAGAACTCCTTGTTCGAGATGGAGCGCTCACCGGCAGTGTCGCCGTTGGCCGAATAGAGGAACATCAGATCGATGTCGGAGCTGTAGTTCAGTTCCTGGCCGCCCAGCTTGCCGAGGGCGAGGACGCTGAATTCGCTTTGTCTGACCACGCCAGCACGGTCCAGAAAACAGGGCGGCCCGTGACGCTTGGTGAGTTCGTCGCGGATGTGGCGGAAAGTGACGTGGAGAATGGCATCGGCGAGATTGGAGAGCTCTTCGGTGGTCTCAGCGAGATTGCAGACCCCAGTGGCGTCCCGCAGCAGGATGCGCAGAATCTGTTGACGGCGGAACTGCGCCACATGGAGCGCGCTGGGAACACCGGTGCCGTGCTGCAGGAGGAATTCCTCCAGCCGCAGTTCCATCTCCTCGGGAAACAGCATGCGATGGAAATCGCGGTCGCTCACCACATGCTCGATCCAGGAGGAGTTGAGCAGAATCTCCTCGGAGAGGAATTTGCTTTGGGCAAAAACGGTGACGAAGGAGGAAATGAGGCCGGGGGTCGCCATCAGGCGGCGGAACTCAGGCGGGTTACCGGAGGCGAAGCGGGCCATGTAGTGGAGGGCCGAATCGGGGTCGGGGCAGTTAGCCATCAGGGAGATCACGCGGGCCTGCAACTCTTCGGAAAGCTGTGGCATGAACCCGGACAAATTGGCCAAAGCGCGCTCCCGGTTGCGCAGTCCGGCGGATTCCAACATGCGATGCATCGACGATTGGATTCTACCATTGGAGGGCGGACGAGTTATAATCCGGGATTGCATTCGCAAAGAGGAGGGAAACTTGGCTGAGTGGGAATTTGCACAACGGGATCGCAGTGAGCAATTGGCTCAGGTCCATCACTTTTCGATGGTGAAGCAGGTGAACGGGGCGGAAGTGGAGTTCCTGATCACGGTGCTGGAGTATCTGACGCCACGCGATCCGGCGATGAAGTATTTTGCGAGGGCGGACAAGGAGGTGAATCAGAACGCGGCGCCGGTGACGCCGTGCGGCTGGGGGACAACGTTGTTGCAGGCGTTATCGGGGTGCATGGAGATGGTGCGGAAGTTTCCCTACGAGGGGTAGGTGAGTGAAATTGCTCAAAGGGGGCATTTGGCGCACGATTACAGGCCATGGCTCTATGATTTTTCAATCACTTACGAGCGAAGAACTTTGGCACGTCCCGTGCACTTTATAAGGGCACTTATATAAGTCGTCATCGACTTATCAGCATCCTCGGCGGCGAGGCCCAGCTCGCCGTTCATAGCCCCTCTAAGGGCCCCTGAGTTCCCAGCTCCGGGGCCCTTCTCACTTTTATACCCCTACACCGGCGCTTGTTCCAGTGCCGAAATAAACTGCACCCCCGGCACGATCTTCCCCGTCAGCCGCGAGTCATTGGTGAGAAACAGATCGCACCGCGCCGTGGCCGCACAGGCAAGCTGAATCGCATCCGGCGGTTTGATGGACTTGTCCAGCCGGACTCGGGCAAAGGCGGTGGCACAGGCGCGGTCAAACGGCACGATCTCAATGACCGGCGGCTGCAGCACCTGTTCGTAGAGAGCGGCCAGCTTTTCGTTGCGCATGCGGAGGGGATGCACCAGGAGTTCCCCAATCGTCAGTGCCGAGGTAACAATCTGGTCCCCCCGCCGGTCGAGCCGCTCCAAAAGGCCGCGGGCGAGTGCGGCCATTGGACCGGCATCTTCGTAATAGTAGATGAAGATGTTCGTATCCAGAAAGATGCGGCTCACTCCCAGCCCTCACGCAACTCACGGACGTAGGCATCGGCATCGATACCCTTCCAGGTATCCTGGCTAGCCTCACGAAGCTCTTCCATCGCCTTCAGGAAAGACTTCACAGGTTGCTTCTCAACTGGCGGCAAAGAAGCCAGTTGATTGAGCCACCATTCCACTAGTTCGTGGTATTGATCAGGGATATCGGTTAACGCAGGCATGCTGCGCCCCGTGCGCCCCGGATGGTGATCATCGCCCGGGCGATAGAGACGCCGGCGATTGCGCCCCGTGGCGTAAAGCATCTTCAACGCCGACGGACTGGGAGGCTTGTTGGCACAACAATGCACCCGCGCGTAGCCTTCCAGCCCCTTGCGCGCCGAGCCGTGGATGTTTTCCTGCGCCGCGCGCGCCAGGATGTCTTCCACGGAATGATCCGGCTCAGCGGCACGCTCCCGTGTCAGCAGAGCCGTCGCTATCCAGATTTCATCGCCGCAACTGGTTTCGTTCCGCAGCAGTGCCAGGGCAGGTGTCGCCATAACAGGCCTCCACCTTTGATCCTACCACTGAATCAATATCTAGTCAACAACCATTTGATTAATCAAATAAGTTTATAAGGTGCCCTGTAGTTATACTGCAGCAGCTTGTTCGCAGCGGCATTGTTCGTGAAGGTCTCCGTCTTGGCATCCCACTCCAGATACGACTTCGTCTTCAGGGAGATGTTGGCGATCAAGGTTGCCGCCGTGGACCGGTGCCCCTCCAGGATGTCGCAGTTGCATTTCGCGCGGGACTTCACGCAATCGAGGAAGTTACGGGTGTGGAACGCCGTATCGGCGCTGCCCTTGGCGGAAGCCGGCTGCATGGCGGTCTGGAACGAAGGCCGGTAGTTCTTCTCCATGTCGCGCTGGACAGGGCTGCGGGCAGGAAGCGGCAGTTGCGTATTTTTCTCCGACACCACCTCCCAGCGATTCCCATGGAGGTACATGGTCCCTTTGGTGCCGCGAATCTCCATTTCCGAATTCTGCATGTTCCCCGGGGCACTGTTGGCGTTGTACTGCGAGAAGACAACCATGGTGCCGTCGAAATCCCAGAGGGCCTCGAGCGTGTCTGGGATCTCGCGGTTGTCCTGGATAGCGTACTTGCCACCCATGACAGTGACGGCCTTCGGGGCTTCCTTGCCCAGCGCCCAGCGCAGCATATCCATGTAGTGGACGCCGAAATTGGTTACCTGTCCGCCGGAGTAGTTGTAAAACCAGCGGAAGCGGTAATACATGCGGTTCTGGTTGTAGGGCACCTTCGGTGCCGGCCCGAGCCATTGCTCCCATTCCCACTCATTCATCGGCTTCGAATCGGGCGGATTGCCGACGCCGACGGGCCACTCGTTCTGCAGATGCCAGCCCTTGGCCACCGTGATGTGGCCCAGTGCGCCGGAGCGTATGAAGTCCACGGCCTCCTTGAGGAATTTTCCGGAGCGGCGGTGAATGCCCACCTGAGTCACACGTTTGGTTTTCTCGGCGATCTCCACCATGCGGCGGCCTTCGCGCACAGTGAGCGATAGCGGCTTCTCGACGTAGACGTCCTTGCCCGCGTTGCAGGCATCGATGAACTGCAGCGCATGCCAGTGATCCGGCGTAGCGATCACCACTGCCTGCACGTCTTTGTCTTCCAGCAGTTTCTTATACTCTTTGTATTTCTTCGGAGTGGCGCGGGAAATTTTCGCGTTATGGTCCATGTATTCATCGCGCAAATCGCAGAGGGCGACCGTAACCTGGTCGCCATGTTCGAGGAACGCTTCATGAACCTGAGTGCCACGGTTGCCGACGCCGATGTAGCCGATTTGGAGGCGGTCATTGGCGCCGAGGATGCGGGAGTAGCTGAGAGCAGTGGCCCAAGTGGCCGCGCCCATGAATGTACGGCGGGATGATGAACTCATGAAAATATAAGACCTCCCAACAGTTCGCTATTCTTTCTTCATGATACTTGGCTTGAAAGCGGGTGGAATCCGGCTGGGAGGGCTAATTCTGATGACATTGTCGGCACAGGCGATCTCCATACAGGTTCACGGACATCGCGGGGCGCGCGCCATGCGCCCGGAGAACACCATGCCGGCGTTTCTCTACGCCATTGAAGCCGGAGTGGATGTGTTGGAACTCGATCTCGCGGTGACCCGGGACAATGTCCTGGTGGTATCGCACGATCCGATGATGAATCCGGCTTATTGCAGCGGACCGGAAGGGACGCGCGTCATCCGCGAAATGACATTCCAGGAGTTGCAGCGTTGGGACTGCGGCGCGAAAGCGAATCCGGCCTATCCGAAGCAGCAGGCGGTGCCCGGCACTCGTGTGCCCGCGCTGGAGGAAGTGCTGGCGCTTGCTAAGCGCGGGAAGTTCGAGTTCAACATCGAGACGAAGATCTTTCGCGACCGGCCGCATTTGACGCCGACTCCGGAAGAGTTCGCGCGCCTGCTGGCCGCCTCGATTGAGAAGCACCAACTCACCTCGCGGGTGATCGTACAGTCCTTCGATTTCCGCACCCTGGAGGCGATGAAGAAGCTGTTGCCCGCGGTGCGCCTCTCGGCGTTGTTCGGCGAAAAGGAGAAGGACTACGTCCGCTCCGGCCGCGCAACAGGCGCCGGTATTGTCTCGCCGCACTACACCTTGATCACGCCGGAGAACGTCGCCGCCGCGCACCTGGCAGGGATGCAGGTGGTTCCCTGGACCGCCAACACACCGGCGGATTGGGACCGGCTGATTGCCGCCAAAGTGGATGCCATCATCAGCGATGATCCGGCAGCGCTGCTCGCGCATCTAAAAAAGAAGGGGCTGCGCTAGCCTGGCCGAATTGCCAGCTTGCCACCTGCCCATTCTTCCGATGTGCCCAACGCCCGGAAGAGCACATGCTGGAGTCATATGGCAAATCCTTTGTTGGCGTTTTCCACGGGTTTGGCGGATCGAGTGGCCGAAGCCGGAAAGTTTCTGGTCTCCGTCGGCGGCCATCCGCGTTTTCCTTCGAGCGGGATTCATTGGGGCGATGGACTGATCGTCACCACCGACCATGCCTTGAAGCGGCCCGATCCACTGGCGCTGACACTGCCCGATGGCTCCGTGGTGGAAGCAAAGCGAATCGGCCGCGATACGGCCACCGACATTGCATTGCTGCGATTGGATGCGGCAGCGGGCCTCGCTACGGCTCCGGGATCGCAGGAAGCTGTGCGAGCCGGCGAGTTAACGCTGGTGGCGGGACGCTCCGTCCATAGCGGCGTCACTGCGTCGATGGGTGTGATCAGTTCGGCCGGCGGCCCATGGCGCACTTGGGCCGGTGGGCATCTCGACCAGCGGCTGCAACTCGATATGTCGCTCTACCCGACAAGCAATGGCGGAGCAGTGCTCGGCATGGACGGGCGGGTCATTGGCATGGCCACCTCGGCATTTTCCAGGCTGGGAGCCATCGTCATCCCCACGGTGACCATCGCCCGCGCGGTGGAGCAATTGCAGTCCACCGGGCATGTCGGCCGTGGTTATCTGGGCGTGGGCCTTCGGCCGGTGCAGGTGCCCTTACGTCCCGAGCCCGCGCTGATCACCCTTTCTGTGGAACCGGGCAGCGCCGCTGACCGCGCAGGCTGGCTGGTAGGTGATGTGCTGCTCGCGCTCAACGGCGAAATGGTGACGCAGCCGGAAGATGTGCTGGATGCGCTCGGTCCGCAGTCCGTAGGCAAAACGCTGGAAGCCTCGATTCTGCGAGGAGGCGCGGCGGCCAGCATCACGGTTACGGTGGGCACACAGAGAGGAGAGTGAAGCCAATGGGCAATTGGGGAGATATTGCCGAGCGGTTGCGCAAAAGTACGGTCTCCATTGCTGTGCCGGGTGTGCGGAGTTCGGGTTCGGGCATCGTGCTCACCAGCCTCGGCTACATTGTCACGAATGCCCACGTCGTGCGCGGGCGTCATCCGGAAGTGGAGACCTGGGATGGTCGCCGCTTCCCGGGAAGGCTGATCGCCCTGGCGCGGCGCCATGATCTGGCGTTGATCAAGATCGATACGCTCGGGCTGCCCGCCGCGACGCTGCGCGATTCGAGCACGGTGCGGACCGGGGAGATCGTACTCGCCGTAGGGAACCCTCTGGGGTTCACCGGGGCGATGAGTTCGGGTGTCGTCTATGGCGTTGGTCCGATGCGCGGGCTCGGCGGGAACAACTGGGTGCAGGCGCAGGTGCGGCTTGCGCCCGGCAACTCGGGCGGCCCACTGGCCGACGCCAACGGCGAAGTCATTGGCGTGAACACGATGATCGCCAACAGCCTTGCCCTCGCCATCCCAAGCAACGTGGCCGCCGATTTCCTGCGCCTCTCGCAAAGGAAGGCAGCTTGATTCGTGTCGCACTGATTGGCCCGCTGGGGCTGGCTCGCACCGGCATGGAGGCATTGCTGGGGCGGGCCGAAGACCTGGAGGTCGTCACAGCCGGACCCGACGTCGCGGTGGTCTTTCACCGCGACGCGGACGAGAGCGAAGCAGACGCAACGCCTTATCTGGTGCTGGCGGAGGATAGTGAATCGGCGGCAGGAGCACTGCGCGAGGGCGCTCGCGGTGTGCTGCCGCAAAACACAACCGCGGAGGAACTCGCCGCCACCATCCGCGCCATCGCCGCGGGACTCACCGTGGTAGCACCGGAGTTCGTTCCGGGTTTGCTCTCGTCCGCACCCGCACGGCAGGCAAGCCACGAAACCGAGCCGTTGACTCCGCGTGAGTTGGAAGTGCTGTGTTTGCTCGGCCGCGGGCTGAGCAACAAGGAAATTGCCGCGCGGCTCGCCATCAGCGATCACACGGCGAAGTTTCATGTGGCCAGCGTGATGAGCAAGCTCGGTGCAGGCTCGCGCACGGAAGCCGTGACCGAAGGCTTGCGCCAAGGCCTCATCCTGCTCTGAATCAGAACGTAGCGATAGGGTTGAGCGGCGAACCGGTTCCGCCCGGCACGGGAATGGGAGCGGCCGTAATCAGGAATTCGAAGCGGTTGCGTTTCCCCGCTTCCGCGCTTAGTGCTTCCAGATCGCAGTTGTCGAAGATGGGCATACCCATCGCGATCAGCACCATGCGATGAATGGGGTGCGTCACATTGGGAATCCCGGATGGCTGCACATCGCTGCCGGCATCGGAGCCCAGCATGGCGATGTCCCGCTGCTTCAGCCAGCGTGCACAGGAAGCGTGCAAACCGGCGGCTTTATTCGGCAGGTCCCAGGCGCCCTTCTGCGCGCGGCGTGCCCAGCGTCCAGTGCGAATGAACACCACATCGCCGGGTCCGATCTTCAAACCAGCCTTCTTCTCCCATGCATCGAGATCCTCCGGGTAGATGGCTGTGCCGGGCTCCAGATAGGGCACGCCTTTGAGGCGAGGAATGTCCATCAGAATTCCCCGCGTAAAGATGCCGTTTTTGAAGTTCGCAATGGCCAGCTTCCCTGCTCCGTCCTTGGTGACGCTCTGCTGGGGAAAGCCGTTGTACATTTTGCCTTTGTAGAAGATGTGGCACAGCGAGTCCATGTGCGTGTGCGCCCAGCCGTGGTAGAGCACCGTGTACTGATCGACGCTGAACTGGCCAGGATTGTCCACGCCGGTCATGGTCATGGTTTGCGAGAACGGGGAATCGTTGTCAGGAGCCTTCGCTTTCAGTGTCTCGTGGGCAAGGGAAACCGAAACACCGTCCTGCACCAGCGAAGCGGCCTGCTTGCGTTTGGCGGCGGTGATGAGGTTGATGGCGCCGAGTTGGTCGTCCTTGCCCCAGCGGCCCCAATTGGAGAGTTCGGTCATCCAGCGGTCGATGGTGGCTTCAGTCACGGCTGGCCGCTGTTGCGCGGCCAAGGCAAATACACAGAGGGAAATGAGCAGGAAGCGCATAGGGGAGAAGCATATCGCAAGCAGACGGAATCATGCACGCATAATTCTCAGCATCGACAATCACTCACCGATAAGAACCCTTGAGGGAGTAGCTTCCCACGCTATGTTGCAGGACGAGTTAGACCTGATTCGCGACTTTCTCATTGAAAGCAACGAAAACCTCGCTCGGGTAGAGCGAGAGATGGTGGAATTGGAAGCCAATCCCACCGACCGGCAACTGATCGGGAGCATCTTCCGGTCCATCCATACGATCAAGGGGACTTGCGGATTTTTCGATTTCGGCAAGTTGGAAAAGATCACCCATTCGGCGGAGAACATTCTCAGCCAGTTGCGGGAGGGAGAACGGCCGTTGACGCCGAAGTTGGCGACGTTGTTGCTTGAAACCATCGACGCGGTGAAACAGGAGTTGGCGGCGATTGAAGGAACCGGCGCCGAGACAGCGGAATCGCGCGTGGACCTGCTGAATCTGCTCAAGGCGGCCTGTGAGATACCACCGGAAGGCACGGAGATCCTGGCGGCAGAAGCGGCAGCGGAGCCTGTGGCCCCGCCGGAGGTTCCCGATACGCACGGCGACGCGACACGCCAATCGGCGGAGATGGCGACCGGCGTGGGGCAGGCAAAGCCGGTGCAGGATGGCAGCGAGCATGGCGGCAAGCATGGACTGGCGGATTCATCCATACGCGTGGATATTGCCGTTCTCGAGAACCTGATGAATCTCGCCGGCGAACTGGTCCTGGTGCGCAACCAGATTCTGCAGAGCAGGGGGAAGACAGAAGCGGAGAAGGCGAACTCGGTGGCAATTCAGCGGCTGAACGCGCTGACCCACGAGTTACAGGAAGGGGTCATGAAGACCCGGATGCAGCCCGCAAGCACGGTATTCAGCAAGATGCCGCGCGTAGTGCGCGACATGGCGAACGGGCTGCGGAAACAGATTCGTGTCATCACCGAAGGGGCCGACACGGAGATGGATCGAAGCATCCTGGAAGCCATCAAGGATCCGCTCACGCACATGGTTCGTAATTCCTGCGACCACGGAATAGAAACGCCAGAAGCGCGGCTTGCGGCGGGAAAGCCGGCCGCGGGGACGCTTTCCCTGAAGGCCTAGCACGAAGGCGGCCGGGTGGTGGTGGAAATCGCCGATGACGGCGCCGGCATCGATCCGGAACGGCTGAAACGGAAAGCCCTCGAGAAAGGGTTGCTTTCGGCCGAGCAAGCCGCGGGCATGAATGCTCGCGAGTGCTTCCGGCTGATCTTTCTCGCCGGATTTTCCACGGCGGCGGCGGTGACCAACATTTCCGGCCGCGGCGTCGGGATGGACGTTGTCCAGCGGAACATTGAGCGGATTGGCGGCACCGTAGACATTCAAAGCACGGTAGGGGAGGGGACCTGTTTCAAGATCCACATTCCGCTCACACTGGCGATTATCCCCGCTCTGGCGGTCTATTCGGCAGGCCAGCAGTTTCTCATCCCGCAGCTCAACGTGGCGCGCCTGGTGCGCCTTCCGCAAGCCGACGGCACGAAAGTGGAGTGGCTCAACGAAACTCCCGTTTTCCGCTATCGCGGCAGACTGCTGCCTCTGGTCTGCCTCGATGAACTGCTCCGGCTGAGGAGTTCGCGCCAGATCTCGGAACCCGTCAATGTCGTGGTGCTGCATTCCGACCAGGGGACCTTCGGGCTGGCGGTGGACAAAGTGGTGGCCATGCGGGAGATCGTCGTCAAGCCGTTTGGACGGGAACTGGGCCAGTTACAGGCATACGCCGGGGCGACGATTCTGGGAGACGGCAAGGTTGCGCTGATCCTTGACGTGGCCGGGCTCACGCGGCTGGCCGGATGCATGGGAGAGCAACACGCGGAAGAAGCCGGCAGCACGCGTGGAGGCCAGACCGCGCAGCAAACCATGCTTCTGTTTTCCTGTGGCGGTGAGAAGCGCGTTGGCGTGCCGCTGTCTCTCATCGAGCGGCTGGAACGGTTTGACAGCAGCCGGATCGAATGGTCTTCGGGCGCGCCGGTGATCCAGTATCGCGGTCGCATCCTCCCGCTCGCAAGCCTGGAGAAGGTGCTGGACCCTTCCCACGAGGGGAGTTGCTTCCAACTCTCCAATTTGCCGGTAATTGTCATTAATCAGGAGATGCGCCGCATCGGACTGGCTGTCGATCAGATCATCGACATTCAGACCGGGGAGTTGTTGGCGCGGGGAACGGTGACCAATCCCAAGTTGCTGTGTTCGGCGGTCTTCGGCGGCAGAGTCGTCGATGTACTGAATCTGCCGGAGGTGCTGCAGGCAGCCGATCCGACCTGGTTCCGCCGCCGCTCGCAGGAACGCCAGACGGGGAAACGGATTGTGGTGGCCATGCCGGTGCGTTTCCATCGCAACGTGGTGCGCCACACGCTCGAACTAGCAGGTCACGAAGCAATTGAAGCTGCCACAACGGATGAGGCCATCCAGGCAATCCGGCAGAAGGAACCCCATGCGGTTCTCTGCTCGCTCGATCTGCCTGAGGGCGGATTAGGCGGTCTGGTTCTGCAGCTGCCGGCGCAAATCGCCGGCGGCCTGCCACTGATCGGGCTTTCGCCCGAGCCGGACGCTCTCGCAACAGCTCGGGAAAACAATCTAGGCGCTGCTGTTTACGTCGGCAGCTTCGACTACAAGAACATCCTGCGCGCGATCGACACGCTGCTCGGGCCCAAGCGCACCAGCGCGATGCCGGCGCAACCGCAGAACGAACACTCCGGGGGAGTACAGAAATGAAGATTCCGCAGATTCGATTTCGCAGTATCCGGTCCTCCATGACCGTCTTGATCGTGGCAATTGCCGGCGGCTCGCTGGCCTCTGTGGCGATGCTCAGCTATTGGCGCGCCCGAACCACCTTGATTGGCAGCACGGGGGAGGCGCTGCGGGCCTCGGCCTCCGCGATTGCCGACAAAATCGACCGGAACTACTTTGAGCGATATGGTGACGTCCAGGCCTTCGCCTACCACCCGGCGGCGAGAGGCAGTGAAAAAGAGTTCGCCGCGGCGGCGAACTTCTTCATGCGCACCTATGATCTCTACGATCTGATGCTGCTGGTGGATAAGAGCGGAAAAGTACTGGCTGCCAACACCGCCGATCAGGATGGCAACCGGGTGTCAACCGAAGACCTGATCGGGAAGAGCGTGCGCGGCGAGGACTGGTTTGAACAAATCGTTTCCGGCCGGGTGAAAGAGGGAGAGAGCTGGTACAGCGACCTCTACGAGGATAAATGGGTGGCCAAGGTCACGCGCCAGCGCGGCTTGTCGGTGGCATTTGCGGCCGGAGTCTACGACGGCAAGGGCCAATTGCAGAGGATCTGGTCCAACCGCTCCTCCTGGCAGCGCGTGGCAGGGGAGATTACCGCCAACGCGCGCGAGTCGCTACGGCAGTCGGGAACAAAGTCGGCGGACGTGATCCTCGTCTCGAAGAAAGGCGTGGTTCTCGATGGAATTGATGCCGCGGCGGTTCTCACCCTCAACCTGTTGGAGGCTGGCAATTTCAGCGCCAGGGAACTGCAGGCAGGACGTTCCGGGCACGCCCTCGAGAAACACCCGCGGACGGGCGGCGATGACGTGGTTGGGTTTGCCGTGCAGCAGGGCTTTGGCCCGTTCAAAGGCCACGGATGGGGAGTCATGGTGGCGGAAGACAGCGCGGAAGCGAGCAAAACGGCGGCACAACTGGGGCAGTTTATTCTGGTCATTGGCTTGGTACTCGTGTTGGTAAGCGCCATTGCCGCCACCAGTCTCGCCAAGCGGGCCGCTGCGCCCGTGATCGCCGCCGTCAACATCGTGGAGAAAGCCGGCTCGGGGGATCTCTCCGAGCGGATCCGTGTCGATCGCCAGGATGAGATTGGAACACTGGGGCAAGGAATAAACACCATGCTGGAAGAACTGGCAAAGACCGTTCAGTCCATCCGCCAGTCCAGTTCCGCTCTGCTGCAATCCAGCAATGCCATGAATACGACGAGTCAGGTGCTGGCAAGCAACGCCGAGGAGACGTGCGCGCAGGCTCGCGTGGTATCCCAGGCCGCTCAAACAGTGGGCGACAATCTGCACACCGTCGCGGCCTCGTCGGAAGAGATGCATAGCTCGATTCAGGAGATTTCGCGGAATACGACGGAAGCGGCGCGCGTGGCCGCGCAGGCGGTGCTGGCCGCCAACTCGACCAACAGCACGATCGAAAAGCTGAACGAATCGAGCCTGCAGATTGGAAAGGTCATCCAGGTCATCACCTCGATTGCCGAGCAGACGAACCTGCTGGCCCTCAATGCCACCATTGAAGCAGCCCGGGCCGGAGAGGCTGGCAAGGGCTTCGCGGTTGTCGCCAATGAGGTCAAAAGCCTGGCCGAGCAGACCTCGCAGGCTACGGAAGATATCTCCAACAAGATCCAGGCGATTCAATCCGACACCAAGGAGGCCGCCCATGCGATTGGAGACATCACCAAAATCATTGGCCAGATCAACGAAATCTCGGCCGTGATTGCCGCCGCCGTGGAGGAGCAGTCGGCGACAACGACGGAGATCAACCGCAATATGGGGAGTGCAGTGGCCAGCGTAAGCGAGATTTCGCACAACATCGGGGGAGTGGCGGAAGCCGCGCTCGGCACCACTCGGGACGCGTCCCAAACCAAGCAGGCGAGCGAGATGATGAAAACGCTGGCCGAAGATCTGGAACGCGTCGTTTCCCGTTTCCGCTAGACGGCCACGGCCTGCGAGGCGTAATAAGAGCGGGCGGCGTCGACGGCGCTGCCCTTCGCCGCGAACCCTTCGGCTTCAAGAGCCTTCTGGAACTCGCCGAGCAACAGCAGCACGTTCTCTTCGGTCGCCAGCGGACCCATGATTCCCACGCGGAACACCTTGCCCGCCAGCGGTCCGAAGCCGCCCAGGATCTCGATATCGGCCGATGCCAGCAGGCGCTTGCGGACCTTCAGGTCGTCAATGCCTTCGGGCACGCGCGGCGTGTTCAAACTGAGCAAGCGGTGGCCCGCCTGCACGCTCATCGACAAGCCCATCGCCTCGATGCCGGCAACAAAAGCTTCGTGGCTGCGCTTGTGCCGCGCCCAGCGGTTTTCGATGCCTTCTTCGTGAATGCAGAGCAAGCCCTCGCGCAGGGCATAGAACAACGAAATGGGAGCGGTGTGATGATAGCGGTGCGCGCCTTCGTAATAGTCGGCGAGCAGCTTCAGATCGAGATACCAGTCCGCCGGGGTGGTCTTCCGCGCCCGCAGCCATTCCATCGCTTTGGGCGAAATGGTGACCGGCGCCAGTCCCGGAGGACAGGAGAGCCCCTTCTGGGTGCAGGAATAGGCGATGTCGATGCCATTGGCATCCAGTTCCACGGGCATGGTGCCGAGCGAGGTGACGCAATCGGCAATCACCAGCGCGCCCACTTCATGGGCGGCCGCGCAGATCTGCTTCGAAGTCTGGAAGACGCCGGTGGATGTCTCGGCCTGAACAAAGCCGACTACGTTCGGCTTCTCGTTGCGGATGAACTCGGCGGCTTCGGCTTCGTCGAAGGTCTCGCCCCATGGCTTCTCCAGGCGGACCACCGTTGCGCCCTGGCGGCGTCCCATCTCGCTGACGCGGTCGCAGAAGAACCCGTTTGCCAGAACAACAAACTTCGAACCCGGCTCAACAAAATTGGCCACTGCGGTTTGCATGCCTGCGCTGCCCGTTCCGGACATGGCGAGAGTGAAATCGTTAGCGGTGCCGAATGCCTGCCGCAGCAGCACGCGTGCGTCTTCCACTGTCTGGAAGAAGTACGGATCGAGGTGGCTGACGACGGTTTTCGTCATCGCCTGATAAACCCTCGGATCCACCATAGTGGGGCCGGGACCGAACAAAAGCCGTCGCGGCGGATTGAGTGGGGCGTAGGTTTGTGACATGAACTTGGTCTTTATTTCCCTTTTTGGGTTGTTTTTTCGAGAATCCAATCGGAGATTGTATTCATCGCCAGCGGGGCCATCGTCTCGGAGCTTTGTGCGTATTCCGCGATGGAACCCGTCTTGGCAGTCTGCATCAGGTGATTCAGCTTGGGCAGAGTGGCAGTACGGAAATCCTTGTTGCCGCCCTCTTTGAGAGCCTTTTCGATTTCCGGAAGATTTTGCTTCGGGAGCACCTGCAAATCGAGTTCGCCATTCAGCGCGAGCACGGGGCAGGACACTTTCTTTAAGTAGTCGCGCGGATCCAGCTTGACGAAGGTGCGGAACCAGGGGTTGCCGGCCGAAGCCGCCTGTGCAGCTCCCGCAACGTCTTTGACTTTTTCCCGCACGGCGGCATCGTCCAGGTCCGATTTGACGAGGGCGAAGATTTTCTCCTGGACCTGGCGGTTGGCAGCGATCTGTTCGTCGCCGCCGCCGTTGACGCGAATGATCGCCGCGGCCTGTTCGTACAATACCTGATCGCCGGGAACACCGGGTCCGGCCAGCATCACAATGAAGGCGATGTCTTTCGATTGAGAAGCAACCACAGGCGCAATGATTCCTCCCTCGCTTTGGCCGATGAGCCCGATTTGCGCTTTGTTCACTTCCGGGACTTTCTTCAGGAACTCCACCCCGGCCAGCACGTCCTTGGCGAAATCGAGGGTGGTCGATCCGGAAACGGCCGTGGATCCGCCGACACCGCGGTCATCCACGCGCAGGACAGCAATCCCTTTACGCGTCAGGTGATCGGCCAGTACCAGAAAGAGCTTGTGCCCGAAGATGGCACAATCGCGGTTTTGCGGTCCGGAGCCGCTGATCAGGATCACCGCGGGCACTCCGGTACGGCCCTTGGGCAGGGTCAGCGTGCCGGCGAGTTTGTTCCCTTGGACCGGGTTTTCGTAAGTCACCTCGCGCTCTTCGTAGGGATAGGGTTTCTTTGGATCCTGCGGCTTTGAGGTGTCCACCACACCTGTGGTTCTTTTGAAGGAAAGTGGCAGGCTGTTGGGCCCCTGGCTCCATTCGCCTTCAATGGCGTCTGCGGATGCGTTCAATGTGCCTTTGTAGCCGCCGCGAATGGCGGGAACAGTGAAGCTGACCGCTTTCTCCGCCAGCGTAACCGCGGACAATGGAATACCGGATGCCCCCTGATCAATGGAATCCATCTTTCCAGACAGCGATCCGTCGGCCGCCTTCTCAATGTGCAAGGCGAGGCGCAGTTTGGTAGGACCCACTTCCAGGGCTCCGAGCCAGTGACCATCAAACCCCGCCGTCTGCGCCATGGCGGCAGAGACACTAAGGGCGAGGCACACAAACAACTGGAGACCCATCTGTACAGGATAGCAAGCGGAATGCTTCTACTGGCCCCACTCCACGGTTTCCGCCAGGGAAATGCGCTCCTTAGTGAACACTTCAAGCTTGAAGATCACCTTGCCGGACACATTGCGGTAGAAGACCTGGGGATTCTGGAGTTGCAGAGCGTCGAGGTCCACTTCTTTTTCGCGGCCGCCATCGTTGATCCGTAGCACGCCGCGCAGCGCGCCTTTAATGGCCGGCGCCGCCCGGTCCCACCGGACCAGCACATAGTCTCCCGATTTGCCTGCTGTCAGCGAGAGTTGGTAGGCGTCTCCCACCAGCCCAGCAGCCTTCGCCGGACGATAAGTGAGGGAGGCTTGAAAGCCAACCAGTACCCCAACGAGAAGGAAGATGAACGAAAGTGGAATCCAGACATTGCGCCGCCGCGGCAGATCCTCCATCGGCTGGCCGAAGCTGGGCGCTGCCACAGGGTCAACGGTCTCTTCGGCAACCTCCGCGGAGGGCGCTTCAGTGTCAAACAGGCGCGGAATGACAGGATAGGCCGGAGTTGCCGCGGCCGGAGTGTTCACGGCATGCGCCACCGGTCCCAGCTCCCTCGCCCGCACTCCGGGCGTTGCGCCACCACCCAGTTCCTTCCTGCGGAATGGAAACTCGAGATAGGAAGAATCTACCCGGATTCCATCCTCTTCGCGGAAGAAGAAGCCGGCCTGGCTCACCTTGGTGGCATAAGGCTTGATCAACAGGAAGATATCGGAGACGTCGGGGAAGTAGGCGTCGAACTGCGAAAGATCCTCGGGCGTCAGACAGAGACCATCCCGGGTGTGGCTGCGATAACAACCCACGGCGTAAACAGATTTCTGGGGGGTAAACCGATGGCGGGCGATGGTTTCCGCAAAGCGCGCTACGTCGGAATCAGAGAGAAGATACGATGGCCCCCGGCGATGTTCACAGTGCACAACCTCAAAGTCCTCGATGCGCACGATGATACGGTCCCCCACTTCGGCACTGCCCAGCAGCACACCACCCACCTCGGCGCCACGTCGCGGGATAGCCCCGAAACCGCGCATCACCTCCTGCACCAGCCGGTCAATCACCGTAAAGTCGACATGGATCGTCAGCCGCTTTCCTGGTACTTCCCAGACATAATGCTTTGGCGGAACCGTGCCAGGTTCCGGTTGGAGCTGTGCCGTATCCATGCCAGCCTTTCGTGAATCTTCGCTATGAGCTACATTAGTCATCGTAGTCTGGCTCGACCTGCCATCTCAACCCTATCTATCGGAGGATATGAGGGAAACGTTAGTACCATCAGCCGCCGCCATCCGGTAATCTAACTACTTGCCGCCCACGCTTTACATCGTCGCCACCCCCATTGGGAACCTTTCGGACCTCTCCGAGCGGGCTGCCGGCACTTTGCGAACAGTTTCCGCCATCGCCTGCGAAGACACCCGTCAGACGCGCAAATTGCTCGATCATCTATCTTTTCATTGCCCCCTGCTCGCCTTTCATGAGCACAATGAGCGCGAACGAACGCCGGAACTGATCGCGCGAATGCAAGCCGGAGATTCGCTGGCGCTGGTCTCCGATGCCGGCACGCCGCTGATCTCCGACCCTGGCTACCGGCTGATCGAAGCCGCTCTCGAGGCGGGCATACCGGTGGTGCCGATCCCCGGGCCGTGCGCGGCCATCACCGCGTTATCGGCCTCCGGGCTCCCTACCGATGCCTTCTACTTCGGCGGCTTCTTCCACAGCAAAACGGCCCAGCGGCGGAAGCAGTTGGAAGCCGTGCGCGAATTGGCGGCGACGCTGATTTTCTACGAGGCGCCGCACCGCATCCTGGAGGCGCTTGAGGATATCGAGGCCGTGCTCGGCTCACGCCAGGTTGTGCTGGCCCGCGAGTTGACCAAGCTGCACGAAGAATTTCTCCGCGGCACGACCACTCAATTGCGGGAAACACTCACTGCGCGAGCCGCCATCAAGGGCGAGTTTACGGTGCTCATCGGCAAAGCTGCGCCCGGCAGCACGGCGGCAACCGCGCAGATCCCACTGCACGAGGCGGTGGCCGCCCTCGAAGCACAAGGCGTTCCGCGCATGGACGCCATCAAGCAGGCCGCACGGGAACGGGGCATGTCCAAACGCGACGCTTACCGCCTGCTCCACCCCTAACCGTTGGCGTGATACGCTCTCCCTCATGAACCGACGTCATCTACTCGCTGGGCTCGCCGCCTCCGCCCCGGCACATGCCGCCCAATCCGCACCGGGCTGGTCCAACCCGTTTGCCCGCACCCTGCGCGACTCCTTCATCGAGCACTGGAAGGACACCAAGGAGTACACCCTGGCCATGCTCGATGCCATGCCGGCCGATGGCTTCACGTCGAAGCCCGACCCGGCGCAGCGCACGTTCGGAGAGCAGATGGTCCACCTGGCCATAGCCAATCTCGCCTATTTCCGGGCCCTGGGGATTCTCCCCGTTCCGGATTCGCTGCCCATGGACCGCAACGTGATCGCCAAACAGATCAACCAGGCGGATAAGACGGCTGTGCGGCGCTATGTCGCCGAGTCGTTTGATTACGTTGCCACCGTGCTGGACAAAATGACCGAGAAGGACCTCACGCGCAAGGATGTCAACTTTGGCCGCAATCCCCACTCGGGTACGGACGTGCTGTTCCGCGCCTACATGCACACGGCGCACCATCGGGGTCAGACGGTGGTCTATTTGCGGGTGAAGGGGATCGTGCCCCCGACCTGGAAGTTCGAGCCTACGGCCTAGCCGAGGTAATCGAAGAGGCTTTTCCGCGGCGTACTGGCGCGGGTCTGAAACGCGGCATCGAGTTGCAGCCGGGCCTGAGTCATCTCCGTGGCCGCCTCCGCCAGGTCCGCTTCCTCAATATTGGCGACTTGGGTCTTGAGGCTTAGCTCCAGTTTCGAGGCGGCATTAATCGATTCCGTGACCCGGTTCTGAATGATGCCGTACGTGGCCAGCCTCTGGTTCAAATAAGTGGAAGATGAGCCCAGGTTATGAAGCGCCTCGTCGAGGCTGGGAATGGTCGGGTCGGGTGGATCGGGCGGATTGTCGACGGCCAGAATAGCCCGCCGCATCCCGTTCACCGCGGCAAACACCTTCTCATCCGGATTGGTGCTGTCGAAGATGAGTTCGGCCGTAAACCCGACGGAGAACGTCAGCCCGCTCGAATCGGCCACTTTGCGAGTGGATGCCGCCCCCTGATAGGCACTCACGCCCGAAGGCTGCGAGGCGTCCAGGGCGTAGGGCGCTGTCTGGTCGGTGTCGCCGCTGAATAGATACCGGCCTTCCACGGCCACGTTGGCGGTGGCCACCAGCCGCTCCAGAATACCTTCCAATTCCGCCGCCACCTGCGCCCTGGTGCCGGCATCCTGGTGGCCGCTGGAGCCTTGCGCCCCCAGCACGCGCGCCCGCTCGACCAGGCTGACGGCGCTTTCGAGCGAACTCTCGGCAGTATCGACTTCCGTTTTCACGCGGCCCAGATTCAGCTGCACCTGCTCCACCCGTTCCAGGCCGTTGCGCGCCGTGAGCAGCCGGCTGACCTGCTCCGGAGCGTCGGAGACGCGGGTCAGTTTGAGGCCTGAAGTAAGCTCTCTCTGCGCTTTGTCGAGCCGCCGCTGATGGCGCTGCACGTCGAGCAAAAAGCGTTCGGCCGATGGGGGGATTCCATTGATCATGGTGATGTCTCCTAACGCAGCAGGTTGATCAGGGTGTCGGTCAATTCGTTCAGCACCTGAAAGAGCTGGGCGTTGGCCTGATAGGCACGCTGGGCTTCGATCAGTCGCGCCGCCTCTTCATCGAGCGACACCCCGGAGCGCTCGGCTCTCAGATCCTTGCTCTGCGACAGCAGTTCCTCCTGCATCGTCATGCCGTCGTTGGCACTCTGCAGGTCGCGCCCCAGCCGTGCGCCCAGTTCCCCGTAAAAGGTATGGAACGAGCCGCCATCGATCTCCGCCGATTCGGCCAGATTCGCCAGCAGAAGAGCGTTGCCGTTGCCGCCCGGCGCCGAGGTCTCCGCGCCCGCAAGTTGGTAGGGCTCCAGCGGATTGATGGCCATGGTGGCCGCCGAGCCGAGCGTGGGATCGTAGGTGAAAAGGTCCACCAAAGGCGACGATCCGTTGGCATCCAGGCCCCCGGCCAGCACCTGGTTCACACGGTCGGCAAATGTCGATGCCATCCGGTTCAGGTCGGCTAAGTACGAGGGGATCTGCTCATTGCGCGTATCGAGCAGCCCGCGCAGGCCGCCATTGCCGATCTGTGCCGTGATATCGACGTCTTCTTCGTTCACGATGCGGGGGGTGCCGAAGGAAAAATCGGCTTTGATTTCATACTGGCGGTCGCCAATGACAAGAGGAGTCTGGCCCCCCAGCATCAGCTGCATGCTGCCATCCTCGGAGCGCAGCACATTGAAGTCCGCGACTTCCGACAACTCCTCCAAAGAGGCGTACAGTTGGGCGTCGAGCGCAGGGTCTTCCATCTTGCTGCGGTCGGTGCGCATCTCCTCATTCACGGCACGGATCCGCCCGGCAATCGAATTGATCTTGTCCACGGTGGACGAGATCTGCCGGTCAGCGGTGTTGGCCGCCGCGGAGATGTTCTTCGCCGTTTCATTGAACGACCGGGCCACACTGCCGGCACGGTCCAGCACCACCTGCCGGGCCACTGGATCGTTCGGATTGACGGCCCAGCCGGAAACACCGTTAAAGAACTCGTTCAGCGCGCCGGGAATGCCAGCATTGCTGCTGATGATGAAGGAGGATTCCACTTCTTCAAGCAGCGGGCGCTGCTCGGCAAAACGTCCGTAGCTGTTGCTCTGCCGCCACACGTTCCGCTCACTGAATTCGTGGCGGAAGTTGACCATGTTGCCGATATCCACCCCGCCGGGCAAGCCGAGCCGGACATCGAAGTGCCGCGACTGGAGGTTCAATTGGCGCTTGGCATAGCCTGGCGTATTGGCGTTGGTGACGTTGTTCTGAATCGTCATCATGACGTGGTCGTTCGCCCGCATCGCACCCGTGGTGGTAATCAGAGCCGAAAACAGCCCGCCCATGGAGAACCCCCTATCCTTCCAACGAGATGCGCAACGGTTCGGAGGGCAGCCCAGCGGCCCCGTCGCGGGTGTAGCCGGCGTCCAGCCCAGCAGCCGATTGCAATGTTTGCGCCCATTGCTGGCGCCAGCCCTCGGCATGGCGCTGGCTCGCATCGGCGATCCGCAATTCGCGCCGCCAGCCATCGAGCGTTTCGCCACGCACGGCCGAGCCGCGCTGGGGTTTCGGCAATGCTTCCAGCTCGCCGATGGCAAGACGCAATTGCTCGACGGCCTCAGCAAGCCGCACCGTGCTTTGCCCGCCTTCTTTTAGAAAGTGATCCCGCCGCGCGTTGCGCACCGAGCGGGCGGCAAGCAGCAGCCAGTCTTCCGACACGCTAGAATCCTCCCAACGCTTCGTCCACCAGGCGCTGGCTGACAACGGCGCTATCGCCCTTGTACTGGCCAGCCTGGTAGGCTTCTTTTAATTGCCGAACCTTTTCCAGGCGTTCCGGCGTGTCTTCGTTATCGGCGCGCAGCGTATCGCTCAGCCGCGACAACTGGACGCGATCCCCGTCGGGGCTCCGCTGTTCAGTGCGCTGAGCACCGTCCTGCTTGGCCCCATCGACGCCGCGGGTTCGATCCGTACCGGCTGCGCCTGTGCCCTGAAGGCCTGCGCCGCCAAGGCTGGTTAACTGATTCTCGTGGATCTTCACTGGTGTCCACCTCCTTCGAACTGGAGTCTTACCTCTGGCCTATCCCTATGGCCGCTATCACTCGCTATCCCTCGCGAGTCACTCCGGGCTATTCAACGCCGAAGCGTTTTTGCCCTCTAACGCCTTATCGCCCGGCTTGAGCCATTGTTTAATACTTTTTTTCCTTGAACCCGTTTTCCCCTCGCCAAGCCTTTCGTGTTACACTCAAATTCGGCGGACGCTTCGTCTGGCGCGCTCCTATGATCATCCTGTTAACCATCATTCATGTATTGGTCTGTTTCTTCCTAGTCATTGTGGTTCTCCTGCAGAGCGGCAAAGCTGCCGACCTCGCCGGGGCTTTCGGTGGCATGGGTTCGCAGACGGCTTTCGGACCTCGGGGCGCGGCCACGGTTCTATCCAAGGCAACGACGATTGCGGCCGGCTTGTTCATGATCACATCGCTCACCCTGTCGGTAGCGGCAACTCGCGCCGGCAGAACGGGTTCCACAGTGTTGGAACGGGCCGCTCCGATGAAAAAGAGCGGCACGACAACAACCCCTCCCGCAGGCGGTTCGACGCCGATCCAGATTAACCCGTCTGGCGGCGGTGCACCCACCACGGTGAACGTCCCGACCCCAGTTCAGACCACGCCGCCGGCTCAACAGCCACCCGCGGCTCCTGCCAAGAAGTAAAGTTTTTCAGTTTCCTCAACGCGGAGGTGGCGGAATTGGCAGACGCACTAGCTTGAGGTGCTAGCGCTCGAAAGGGCGTGGGGGTTCAAGTCCCCCTCTCCGCACCAAGTTCATTAGTAGTTGGGCCGACGTCGGGAGTTCTGACATCGGCCCTTTTGCTTGTTGAAAGCAAGTTTGTACCAGCGTGGGACATTGACCACCATCAGCGCAACAAGGCTGGAGGTCCAGATGTCGCTTACATCCCGCTTCGCTCTCGGCGTAAGTACGTAGCGTTTCACTTCCTGGCGCGTTTCCGTTGGGCGCTACGCTCGCGGATTTCAGAGAAGACCTCCGCACCGTCAACAAACTCGGCTTGATCTGGTCTTGAGGAGGTCGGCAACGAACTGATCAAACACGGTTCCGAGATTCACGTTCATGCGCGAAGAATAGCGTCACTGTCGCAATTGTCAGTTGTTGACAAGCCCCTTAGGTTTCCCTCTCATTCCCCGCCTTGCCGCCGATAAGCCTCGGCAGGGAGACTACGCACATGTTTCTGCTCGATCCGGCGGATTGGATCCGCCTCGAGATCTTCGCCTGGCTATTCACGCCTTTCACCGTAGTCGGAGTAGCCGCATTGCTCGACCGGCTGTGGACCGGCCGCCGTTAGAGGCCGAACACATACAAGGTCCGTCCCGCCGCCACGGCAACATGCTGTTTGCCGTCGATCTGAAACGAGATCGGATTGGCCATCACCGGACCACCGCCCTGAAAATCCCACAACGGCTTACCCGTCTTGGCGTCCAAAGCGAAGATGTTCCCTTCATTACTGCCCGAAAACACCAGCCCACCCCCGGTAGACAGCACGCCACTCCAGGGTGGGGTCACCAGGCGAAACTCCCATGCCATCTTCCCGGTAGCCACTTCCAACGCCCGGATTGCTCCCCACTGTTCCTTCTCCGGAATCCGCGTCTCCCCGCCCCCGGCAAAGAAAGTCCCCGGCTTGTACTGCGCCTCGCGCTTGTAATACGTCGAGCCCACTTCACGCGTCGCCACGTACACCAGCTTCGTCTGCGGACTGTAAGACGGGCTGAACCACACCGTGGCCCCATTCAAACTCGGCCACACGAGCGTGCCTTCCTCGCTCGGGTCCATGCCCGGAATCAGGATCGGCCGCCCTTTGTCATCCAATCCCTTCGCCCAGGTCTGCTTGGCGTAGGCCCTCCCGGCGAGAAACTCCCCGGAAGTGCGGTCCAGCGCATAGTAAAACCCGTTGCGGTTGGGATTGACGACGAGCTTCCGCTGGCGCCCGCGCAGTTCCACATCGACCAACATCGGCACATGCGTCGAGTCCCAATCATGAGTATCATGCGGCGTAAATTGAAAGTGCCACTTGAGCTTTCCCGTGTTCCCATCCAGCGCCACGAAGGAGCACGTATAGAGATTGTCGCCTCTGCGTGAATCGCCATTCCAATCAGGGCCGGGATTCCCGATCCCCCAGTAAACAAGGTTCAGTTCCGGATCGTAGGCGCCGGTGACCCAGGTGGAGCCTCCGCCCGTCTTCCAACTCTCACCGGCCCAGCTTTCGTTGCCAGGCTCGCCCGAGCCCGGAATGGTATGGAAGCGCCACACCCGCTTCCCCGATTGCGCGTCGTAGGCATCGACGTAGCCGCGTATCCCGGCCTCGCCGCCACTCACGCCAACCAGCACCTTGTCCTTGATCGCCAGTGGAGCCAGCGTCAGGCTGTAACCCGGCTTGTAGTCGTCCACCTGGGCGGCCCAGCGCTGCTGGCCGGTTTTCAGGTCGAGCGCCACCAGATAGCAATCGAGCGTGGCCACATACAGTTTGTCGCCCAGGATCGCCGGCCCCCGGTTCACCCGTCCGAATCCGATGGACTGGTAGTCGGACGGAATGGGCCGTTCCCAATTCCAGATGACACGCCCCGTTTTCAAATCGAGCGCGGCAGCCTTGTTCGGCGCGCTGATATACATGACGCCGCCTTCCACGATGGGCGAGGTTTCCGCGCGGTTCAGCTCGAACTGGTAGGCCCATTTCACCCGCAGCCCGGCAACATTGGCAGGCGTCAATTCGGTGAGCGGCGAATGACGATGTCCGGCGTAATTGCCGGAATAGGTCAGCCAGTTGCCCGGCTCCTTGTGGGCGTTCGCAATGCGGTCATAGGGCACCTGCGCCTGCGCCACGGCAGCCCAAAACAATACGGCCACAAAATGTTTCATTGCTGCTCTCCCCGTAAGCTGGCCAGCCAGGCCACCAGATCGTCCAACTCGGTAGCGGATAGATTCTTCGCAAACGCCGGCATCGAGCTTTCCGCCGGCAGATGCCGCCATTGCTGCAACTGGCTCTTGCGGAAGCTGTGCAGCATGCCCGCGCCATCGCGCAACTGCAGCGTGAAAGGATCCTCGGCTAGACGCACGCCGCGCACAGTCTTTCCCGCCGCCACGACCTCCACCAGCAGATAGTCCTCAGCGAGATGCGCCGCCGGCTGAGTGATGGAAGCCCGCAGATGCGCTCCATTGCGCTTGGCCCCGATGGCGGTCAACTCCGGCCCGCGAGCGGTTCCCTCTCCGGCAACCAGATGACAGCCGCTGCACCCCTTCGCCTGGAACACACTCTTCCCACGCTGGGCATCCCCGGGGAGTTTTTCCGGCGCCACCTGTCCCAACCCGACCACGTACCGGGCCACGCTAGCCACTTCGCGCACCGACAACTGCCACGATCCGGGCATCTCGGGCGGAATGCCCTGCGCAATCGCCCTGCGCAGCGATTCTTCATCCGGAGCCTTCGAAAGCTTGGGCTTCGTCAGACCCGGACCACGGCCGCCCGTGCCGCCCTGCCCGTGGCATACAGCACATTGCGAATCGAAGATCCGTTTGCCCAGCGCCACATCCGGCACCGCGTCATGCGGCGATTGGCCCCAGGCGAGCCCGCCGGCGAACAGCAACATCCTCCACATAGGAGACGAGTATACCCCGGCTCCGCCCGCCGCTCACAGCATTTCGCTGAGCAGTTCCTGGCGCGGCTGCGGAATGACGATTTTGTTCACCAGCATGCCCTTCTTGCCGATGGTGCGCGCTCCCGCTTCGACGGCGCTGTTCACCGCGGCCACCGATCCCGTACAGGTGGCGAACGCCTTCCCCCCTAACGCCATGGCCAGGCGCACTTCGATCAACTTGATGTTCGCGGTCTTCGCCATCGCATCGGCGCCTTCAATCAGCGACGCCACGGAAAACGATTCGATGATCCCCAGCGCTTCCAGATGCTGCACCTTCGTCAAGCCGCTGATCGCGGGAAACACGTCTTCGTGGACATTAGGAATAAGAAACGTGTCGATGACGGAAAAATCGCCGCATTGCTTGCCCGCGCTCACCGCCGAGGAGACGGCAGCCACATCGCCGCGCACCAGCACCATGTATTTGCCCGAACAGATGGTGCGGGCCAGCAGTAGTTCCACGTCCGCTGCCTTCAACATCGTATCGGTCACCAGAAAGCCGGCGCCAATGCTGCTCAGCTCCACCAATCCCAGGGAATTTCTTACCGCCATATTTCGATTGCGTCCTTCGTAATGTCTTTCACCGTGCCCTCAATGCTCGTGTGGATGGTGGCGCCGAGCTGCTTCTCGCCCATCCGCGCCAGCGCCTGGCCGGCTCTCACCCGTTCGCCCTTCTGCACCACAGGCGTGGCCGGCGCTCCGGTATGCTGCTTCAGTTTCACGCGCACCTGGGCCGGCTCGGGAATCGCCGCCGCGAACGGAGTCTCCTGCTCGTAGTCATCCACCTTCAGCCGCTGCCGCAACATCGAAAGGGGGATACGCCGGTACTCCTTCATCGGGTGCACCTTCACCGGCTTCTGCTGCACGAACTTGATCCCCTCGGCGCGCAGACTCACCTTGGCCTGATCGCAGGCTTCCTTGGGATAGAGTTCCTCGGGGCAGGCATACAGCGTGCAGATGCCGCAGGCGCAGCATAGCTCGCCCGATTGGTTCCAATTGCTCGCTCCGGTGAGCGTGAAGCCCAGACTGCGCATCACTTTGTGCGGCTGCACATCGTAGCCCAACAGGAACCGCGGGCAGAACTCGGTACAGTAGCTGCATTGATCGCAGGCCGATTTCCCGATGCGGTTCATGGCCTCAATGGGCCGGTCCTTGCGGGTGATCAGGTAGTGGTCTCGCGGAAGCAGAATCAATCCGCCGGTCGTCTTGGTGACGACATCCTCGGCATCGTAGGTGAACGAGCCCATCATCAACCCGCTGACGAAGATCGCGTACTCCGGGACCGTGGCGCCGCCGCAATGGGCAATCAACTCACGGAAGGTGATCCCCACCGGAACCCATAGAGACTGCGGCTTGCCGACGCATCCGGTGACGGTGAGAAACTTGTGCGTCACGGGCTTGCCCTGCTGCGCCTGATGCACGTTGTAGAAGGTCTCCACATTGTTCACGACACAGCCGACGTGCAGCGGGATTCCACCCGCGGGGATCAGCCGCCCGGTGGCCGAGTACACCAGTTCGTACTCATCGCCCGAAGGGTAGAAATCGCCGAGCAGCACTAACTCATAGCCGTACTTCGCCGCTTCCGGCTGGATGGCATGAATCGCTTCCTGGTTCTTCTCTTTGATTCCGAACTTACCCGTCGCCGCTCCGGTTGCCTGGCGCATCAACTCCATTCCGGCGCAGATCTCGGCCGGGTACTGGCACATGATTTCGAAGTCCTTGTGCAGCAGGGGTTCGCATTCCGCGCCATTGGCGAGCAGGAACTCGACTTTCGAATCGGCCTTGACGTGTGTAGGGAAGCCGGCGCCGCCTGCGCCCACCACACCCATCTCTTTCAGCGTTTCGCTCAGCATGTTTGGTGAAGCTTTCAGAGTACCCCGCTGGCTCCGGCCTTGGCCAGCACGTAGGGGCCCTCCGGGATGACGGCCACCTTCGCGCCGGGGGGCAGATCAGCGAAAAACTCACCTATCGCCTGCTCCATGGACCCATAGGCCGGTCCCCAAAGAGTCGGGTAATACTCGGCATCGAGGCCAGGAACGTAGAAGGACACGCGCGCCTTTTCCATCACCAGCGCCAGCTTCTCAATCTGCCATTGATCCACTTCCACCGGCGTCTGGCGGATCTTTTCCAGGTACTCCGCGGCGTCAGGGTTTTCCTTCAGCATGCGGCGGAACTCCGGAGCACCGGGGCCTTCCTGGCACTCCGCGATGAGTAGAATCTTCCCTCCCGGTTTCACGATATGCTGCGCCGCGGTGACCCCCTTGATCGCCTGATAGTAGGTGAGGTCGAGCGGATATCCGGCGGAGGTGGTGATGACGGCATCCACGGGCTCCGCCATCTGCTCCAGCATCACCCGGCGCACGAAATCGACACCGGCCTTGTGCGCCTGCTCGGGGTGCCCGGCGAAGACTCCGGCAATTCGCCGATCCCGCGCGAGCGCCACGTCAACGATGAAATCGTGGCCCGCCATGCGGGCAATCTCGAGCAGTTCCCTGTGCAACGGGTTGTCATCGATGGAGCCTTCCACCGCCTTCGGCTCGCGCATGAATTTGGGGCTGTGCAGCACCTTGATGGTTTCCTGCGCGGCCAGTCCCGGAGCCACCAGCTTGCGCCCGCCGGAAAAGCCGAGCATCAAGTGCGGCTCAATGAATCCGAGCGTGATGCGCAGATCGGCCGACACAAAGCGTTCATCCACATACACCGGAGTGCCGCTGGCGGTAGCGCCAAGATGACGGTGCTCGGAGAGCACCCGCGCGTTGTGATTCACGACACGCACGCGGAGCGCCGTGGCTTCCCCGACAATCTCCTTAATCTCGGCGTCCGTGGCGGGCCGGTGCAAACCTGTCGCAATCAAAATCGTCACCTGCGAGGGCGGGATACCGGCTTCTTCCAGGCGGCGCAGCACGATCGGAAGCACGGTGCGGTTGGGCGCAGGCCGGGTGATATCGCAGACCGAAATGGCCGCGGTCTTCTTTCCCGCGGCGAGATCGCGCAGGCTGGGCGTGCCAATCGGGGCGTCGATGGCCCGCTCCAAAGAAAGCAGCGGATCTTCCAGCGGAGTGGCCGATCGCGCCTCCAGCAGGCGGTAATCATAGCCATCGGGCAACTCGGCCGGCAGTCCTGTCTTTCCAAACGCGAGATGAACATGCATAGTGGGTAACGCTACCATAATAGAGAATGCATCCGCGCCGCGTGGCGGTGCATCGAACATCTCAGGGTGAAAACCGCATTCTTCCTAGCACTCGACAGCCTTCGTGCGCACAAGCTGCGCACGTTCCTGACGTTGCTGGGTGTGATTATCGGCGTATCCAGCGTGGTAATGGTGGGCGCCGCCATCGACGGCATGGGCAGCTACGCGGAAATGACCACCTCCAAGGTGTTCGGCAGCGATAGCTACCTGGTGGCCCAGATGGCTCAGTTGGGCCGTGTCAGCCGCAAGGAGCGGGCGGAGCGGATGCGCCGCAACAAGCCGATCCGTCACGACGAACTCGAATACCTGCGCCAGACAACCGGGGACAAGGTCTACTACAGCCCCTACACCCAGCGCATCGACGATGTGAAGCACGAGAACACGCTGTTTGAGGCAGCCACCATTCTCGGCGTCTCCTACACGCTGCCCGAAATCCGCGAGGTTTCCCTGACCGAGGGTCGCTTCTTCACCGACCAGGAAGAGCGCAACCGGCAGCCCGTGGCGGTGATCGGTGATGAGCTGCGCGCCACGCTGTTCCCCGAAACATCGCCCATCGGCAAAACCGTGCGCCTCCGCGGGTACGACTTCATCGTAGTCGGCGTGCAGGAGAAACTGGGGTCCAGCGGCGCCCGTACGCAGCAGGATAATCCGGTCTACATCCCGGCCACCGTGTACTGGAAGCTGTACGGCGAGGCGCGGAACGGCTTCGCGGTATTCGGCAAGGCGCGGCCAGAGACCGGATTGTCGATGGATGAGGCCCTCGACCTCACTCGCGTCGCGCTGCGGACGCGCTTTCACGCCAAGCCGGGGCAACCGGACAATTTCGAAGCCCTGACACCCGACGCCATCCGGTCCTTCGTGGACAACATCCTGGCCCTGGTTTCAGCCGTCGTGATTCCCGTGACGGCAATCTCGCTGGTAGTGGGTGGCATCGTCATCATGAACATCATGCTGGTGAGCGTCACCGAACGGACGCGTGAAATCGGCATTCGCAAAGCGCTGGGGGCACGGCAGGCCGACATCCGGCTGCAGTTTCTCATCGAATCGGTGCTGATGTCGGCGTTGGGAGGCTCCATTGGGCTCGGCATCGGCTGGGGCATCGTGGCCATTGCATCGAATGTTCTGGAGGTTCCGCTGGCCATCGGCGTGCGGTACGCCACACTGGCGATCTTTGTCTCCAGCATCGTGGGGATCGCCTCCGGGTGGTACCCGAGTTCACGCGCGGCGAAACTCGATCCCGTGGAGGCGCTGCGAGCGGAGTAACGAATGAGAATCAGCACGGCGGAAAACATGCAAATGGCCTGGACAGCGGTGTACTCGCACCGCTTCCGCTCGCTGCTGACGATCCTCGGGATCGTGATTGGAATCACCACCGTGGTCACCGTATCGAGCCTGCTCACCGGGCTGCGCAAAGGCATTGTCACCTTTTTCCAGGAGTTCGGGCCAAACAACATCTTCATCAGCCGCTACAGCGGCGATCCCAGCGCACGGCCGAAGCAGACCGAGGCGCGGCGCAAACCGGTGGATCCTTCCTACACAGAGCTGATCAAGCGGCTGGCGCCCAGCGCGGAAGATGCCAGCGTGCAGCTATTCGTGCCGTCGTTCATCGGGCGGCAGGCATTGGTGGCGCGGGTGCCAGGCTTCGAATCCGATAACGTGAACCTGGCCGCCTGCACAGCCAATCATCTCGAGATTTCGCCACGCGATCTCATTACCGGGCGCACCTTCAGCGAGGAAGAGGATACACGGGCTGCCAAGGTGGGCATCATGGGCCCCAGCCTGGCGGAGGTGCTGTTTCCCGATGGCAAGGCCGTCGGCAAGCAGGTCAACGTCGGCGGCGCCGAATACACCGTCATCGGCGTCTTCGACAAAGCCAAGGGCGGCTTTTTCGGAGAAAACGGCCTGGATTACCAGTTCCTCATCCCGTTCCAAACGGCCCGCCAACGCTATCCCCAGCTCGACAACTTTTTCCTTACCGTGAAAGCGAAGGAGGGTCTGCGCGACCAGGCCTTCGATGAAGTGCAATCCATCCTGCGCAAGGTGCGGCGTATGCCGCCAGGCAAGGAGAACGATTTCAACATCTCCACCGCGGATCAGATCATCAAGCAGTTCGATTCCATCAATCGCGCCGTGCTGCTGGTTTCCATTTCCCTATCGGGGTTAGGACTACTGGTAGGCGGAATCGGCGTCATGAACATCATGCTGGTGAGCGTGACCGAGCGAACCCGCGAAATCGGTGTCCGGAAAGCTGTGGGCGCCCGCTCCCGCGATATCATTCTCCAGTTCCTGACCGAAGCCGTAACGCTCACCGGAGCCGGTGGCTTAATCGGCATCGTGCTGTCGATTCTGGTAACGATGCTGGTGGGTGCACTGGTGCCTTCCCTGCCCTCTGAGGTGCCGGTGTGGGCTGTCGTGACAGGATTCTTGATGAGCGTGAGTGTGGGAGTATTCTTCGGGGTCTGGCCTGCTTTTAAAGCGGCGCGGCTCGACCCCGTGGAAGCGTTGCGATACGAATAGCTACTGCTTGATGATCTGCCCGTCGGGTTTCCGCACTTCGCCCCAACCACCATTGAGCGTTTTCTTTTCGCCCTGTTCGAAGCTGCCGAAGGGATACTTCGCCGCGGCTTTCTCATCCACTTCGATGCCCCAGCCGGGAGCTTCGTTGGCGTAGAGATAGCCGTCCTTCATCACCGGGCAACCTTTGAACACTTCCTGCGTGCGTTCATTGAAGGGCGAGTATTCCTGGACACCGAAGTTATACGAAACCAGGTCCAGCGCAACGTTGGCGGCGTGACCGACAGGGGACACATCGCCCGGCCCATGCCATGCCGTGCGCACATTGAAGTGCTCAGCGAGCATCGCCATCTTCCGGCAGGGCGTGAATCCGCCAGCCTGGCTGACGTGGACGCGGATGTAGTCGATGAGGCGCTGCGCGATGAGCGGGTTCCATTCATGCGGGCTGTTGAACAGTTCGCCCATGGCGATGGGCGTGGCGCACTGCTGCCGGTAGAGCTTGAACCACTCGTTGTCTTCCGGTGAAACCGGATCTTCGAGAAAGAAGAGCCTGAACTTCTCCACGTCTTTACAGAACTGCAGCGCCTGAGTGGGATGAATGCGCTCATGGACGTCGTGCAGCAGTTCGACTTCTTCACCCAGATGCTTGCGGCACTCTTCGAACATCTTCAGTGCGCGGCGGATGTAGGCGGCCGGTTCGAAGACGGGGGCTTTGTGGAGCGAGGCGACGCGCGCCGCGGCACCGCGGGAGCCATACCCCGCCATACCAGGCACGCCCACCTGCACGCGGACGTGACGGAACCCCTGGGCCATATAATGCTTGGCACTTTCAATCAATTCCGGAAAATCGGCGCCGCTGGCGTGGCCGTAACAATCGGCGGCCTCGCGCACCTTGCCGCCCACCAACTGGTAAACCGGCAGGCTGGCCTGGCGGCCCTTGATGTCCCACAACGCCTGATCGACGCCGCTGATGGCGTTGTTCAACACTGGGCCATTGCGCCAGTAAGAGGAGTTGTACATCGCCTGCCACAGATCGTCGATACGGTCGGCGGACTTGCCGATAAGGAACGGGCGCAGGTAGCGTTCCACGGCGGGAATCACCAGGTCCGCGCGTTGCGTATAGGTGCCACAGCCGTAGCCATAAAGGCCGTCCTGATCGGTGATGACTTTGACCACGATCAGACGCAGTCCGGCAGGGGCCGTGGCGATGACCTGTACGTCTTTGATTTTGGGGGATGGCAACCCACGGACGGCGCGCTGCACACGTTCCTGGGCGGCGGCCTCGCGTTTGCTGATGAGACTGGCGCCGCCTGCGGCGGCGGCTAACTGAAAGAGCTTCCGGCGGTTCATAAGAGAACCACCACTCTACTACAAATCAGCGTGGCAGGAGCCTGCGTGGAGGCGCCCCGCCGACGCCAATCTCCGGCAGCACTTCGCCTTTCGCATTGATTACGTCAACTTTCTTGATTTCCTTTAATGACGAGCGCCGCGGGCGCGTGACCACGTGACCAAAACCATTTACGGAAGACGTTTGTCCCATAATGTTGTCCACGAGGTAATCTGGACCGACAGTAACGATCATACCCTCGATCACGAAACGAATAGACCTCCGGCTTGTGTCAATATTCACTCGCTCACAAGCCTTATCCAGGGGTTTCATCGACTCCTTGTTGCTGACAAAGCCAAACGCCCTAGATCGGCCTTCCATCCGGGGGGTTCTGGTCGAATCGAATCAACTCCGGCATCACGTCGCACACGGTAAGCAAGATGCTCAGTGGCAGTAACGGAAACGGCAGCATGGAAGCATCTCTCATGAATCACTCTGGCACACAACTCAACGTGTCAAGAGCCACCGCGGCGCAATCTGATCCGTCTCATCCGCGGTGATCAGAAAGTCCAGCAACCGGTCCTTCATCTCGCGCACCACGGACTGGTGCGAAGCAGACGAATACAGGTTCCGTTCCTCACCGGGATCGTCGCGCAGATCATACAGCTCGCCGCCATGCCCGGGGTAGTGGTTGTACTTCCAACGCACCGTGCGGAGCATCTTCGCATCGGGGTGCCGGATACCGCCGACGCCCTTCCCCGGCGCATACGGCATGTCGAGCGAACCGCTGTTGATCACCTCGGGAATGACATTCTCCGCGAAGACAAACTCGCGCTTCGCTTCCCCTAGCAGCGCACGTCCCTGAATGGAAGACGCCGCCGGGATCGCGCACAACTCCAGCAGCGTGGGCAGAATATCCACCATTGCCACCAGCTCCTGGCGCGGGCCGGCGGGCATCCGCGCAGGACAGCAGAGGAAAAACGGAACCCGCACGGAGGCTTCGAAGAACACGTTCTTCCCCTCCAGCCCATGTTCCAGCAGTTGATCGCCATGATCGGTGGTGAACACGAGGATCGTGTTGGCCGCCTTACCGGTGCGCTCCAATTCATCGAGAATGAGTCCCACTTCCCGGTCAATCATCGAAACACCGGCGTAATAGCTCCGATACGTCCATTGGAGCCGCCCCCGGTCCATCGCATATTGGGGCTTGCCGCGTAGAATCTGCTTCTGCACCGGCAACGGAAGTTTCTCGATATCGGCGAGCGTCATCGCCTTCGGGAGCGGGATATCCACACCGTCATACATCTCGTCGTAGGGCTCCGGCACGGTGTGTGGCGAGTGCGGCTTGAAGAACGACGAATAGAGAAAGAACGGCTGGCTCCCCGCCGCAAGTTCGCGCAGCATCTGGCGCGTCTGCGCGCCCGTCCAGGCGGTCGGCGTGTAGTCGTAAGCAATGGCGGCACGAAAGGGATTTTTGCCCGGCTTCGGCGCGGCGGATTGATAGCCCACGTTCGCCTTGGGGTCATTCCGCTTGCGCCAGGCAACGTAATCCGAATAAGGATCAGTGGCCCCCACACCATCATCGATCTGCACTTTGTCCCACCCTAGGCTGCGGGCATGATCCGCGCTCGGCGGATAGTAGTGCAGCTTGCCGACGACACCCGTCTGATAGCCGGCCTCGTGGAAATACTGCTGGGCGAGCTTCTCCCGCCCGTCAAGCGGGGTATAGTTCACCCGATTCTTATGACTGTGCGGATAACGTCCAGTAAAGTAACTGGCGCGCGAGGGAACACATACCGGCGATTGCACGAAGCCCAATTGGTAATTGGCGGACCGTGCCGCCAGCCGGTCCAGATTCGGAGTGCGGATGAGGCGGTTCCCGTTGGCCCCGAGGCAATCGAAGCGGAGCTGATCCACCATGATCCAGAGCACATTCGGCCGCTGGGCGGGCTGAGCGAACAGGGCTGGGGCAGCCAGAAACTGCCGGCGCGAAAACGACATGTTTCAAGCCTACTATTCAACGCTCGTCCTGTGGAGCAGGGCAACCGGGCAGATGCGGAACAATTCGGAGAGACTGGCGCCCTCCGAGCCCGATACCGTCAATTGCCGGGTGAACACGTTGATGTACGCGCCGGGCGGCAGCGGCACTCTCGTAGAGCCCAGTTCCTCCGGCGCCAATTGCCGCCGTGGGCAAACCACCACCGCTGACCATTCGTCGAACACACGGGCAAAGGCAACAACGGCCTCCGCTTGAGGACCGGTGGCCGGCAAGGGCAGGTACGCTCCGCGGAGAAACTGGGCGCTGCATTGCCGCCGAAACCGCAACACAGCCGCCGTGAGAAAGTGTTTGATGCGGCCATCCTGCCAGTTTTCGAGCATCTCGCCAAGAGCCCCTTCCATCATTCCTGCATCATGGCTTGCCAGCAATGGGTGCATGGCGTCCAATTGCCGGGCAAGCGCGCCAAAATCGACCGGGCGCCGGTTGTCCGGGTCCACCAGGCTCAGATCCCAGACTTCGGTGCCCTGGTAAAAATCCGGAACCCCAGGGGAAGTGGCCTTCAGCAGAACCTGAGCCAGCGAGTGGATCATTCCTCGCTGAGCCACCCTCTGTTGAAACGGAAGGAACGCGGCCAGGAAGGGCGCGGCGCGTGTTCCCAGCAAAGTCTGATGCACAAACCGGGACACCGCCTCATCGTACGCCGCGTTCGGATTGACCCAACTGGAGTGAACCTTCTTCTCCTTGACCGCTTTGTTCATGTATTGCGTGATGCGCGCTGCGAACTCCTGGGATGGAAGCTCCATAGCCGCAGGCCAGGCGCCCACCAGCGTCTGGTAATAGAGATACTCATCGCTGCGGTCCGGCGCAGGGGCGCCGTCGACACGGGTACGTGCGGAAGCGTTAATGCGAGCCCATTGCGTAACGGCATCGCGCCATGGCTGTGGGATTTCGGAGAGGACATTGAGCCGGGCCCGCACATCCTCACCACGTTTTGTGTCGTGGGTCGAAGTGCAGATCATCGATAGCGGATGAGTACGGAGCCGCTCCTGGTTGGCGCGATGGAATTCACTGGTGGTCACACCAAACGAACCCGGATGGCCGCCCACTTCGTTCAGCGATAGCAGCGGACCGTAGCGGTAGAATGCGGTGTCCTCTACGCCCTTGGCCTGCACAGGGCCCGTGTACTGCTGAAATTTCATCGCGAAGTGCACCCGCCGTTCGTATTCGGCCCGCGACTGCACAGCAGTTTCTTTCGGCAGCAGCATCTCACGGATGAAGGCGAAGATAGACGGCTCCATCGCGGGGTTGCGGCGCAATGCGCGTTCGATGGCCTCGTCGATGTTGTGCCGGTCAAAGGCATCGGCCGAACCGGGCTGGAAATACGTACGATAGGCCGGGAAACAGGCCGTGACTTCCGTGAGCGCTTCGCGTAAGGAGGGCAGCGTAAAGTCGCGATAGTGACGATCGCTCTCCGAAATCCGGTTCAGTTCGTGGGCCAGAACATTCAGCTCGCTCGCCATGGAAGTGGAGACGATAAGTTTTTTGGCAGCGTAGACGACTTCCGTCCAGGACCGTTTTGCCCCCGTGAAACGGGCATAGAGTTTTCGAAACTCATTGGCGTTGCTGCGATCGACGAAGATGCCGTTGAGCAGATTCAAAAACTCGTAGCCTGTGGTTCCGTGTACCTCCCAATCTTCGCGGAGATGCTCGTTCTCCGATAGGATCTTCTCCACAACCAGGTAGATCCGGGAAGGCCGCATCCGCCGGTTCAGCGAGCCAAAATACGCGGCCGGGTGGAAAAGGCCATCCACATGGTCCAGGCGCAGGCCGCTGACGGCCCCCTCGCGGATCAGTTGCAGAATCAGCCGGTGCGCTTCGTGGAATACGGCCGGTTCCTCGATCCGGATCCCGGCCAACTCATTGACGTCGAAAAAACGGCGATAGTTGATCTCATGCATGGCGGTTCTCCAGAAGGAGAGCCGGTAGGGCTGCACCTCCAGCAGTTGATGCAGCAGATCGAACGAAGCCGGATCGCCAGGGGCTCCGTTGAAGAGTTCGACGTTGCTTTCCACATGCCGGCGGATCTCGGCGGAACCGTGGATGAGACCGGCGAGCCGTTTCTTCGCCACTTCCTTTTCCCGCTGTCGTTCGGCGATGGAATCCGCTTCCGAAGCCGTATACGCCGGAATATGGTCCAGGTGGAATAAAATGCTCAGGAACTCCGTCAGATCCGCCTCGGCCGGCGCAAACCGGAGCGGCAACCGGTCCAGGTCATGCCGCAACAAGAGGCACAACTGGCGCGGGTTTAGCGGCAGGATGTGATCGTAATAGCGGAGGTGAAAATCGCCATCGGCCAGTTCGACGCGCAGACGGCCGGCATCCAGATCGACGCCATACTGGTTTCCGAGAATCGGCAACAGCAGTTTGCTCTGCAGTTCATCTTTGACCGGACTCCAATCGATGTCAAAGTACTGGGCATACGGGGACGAAGGCCCGTTCTCCAGAACATCACGCCACCAGCGATTGGCAGCGGCATGAATCCCCATGTGATTGGGAACGAAATCGAGCACCAGCCCCAAATCCAGCGCCCGCAGCGCGGAAGACAGGCGCGCGAAGCCTTCCTCACCACCCCATTCCGGGTTGATTCGCGAATGGTCACATGTGTCGTAGCCATGGCTGCTGCCGGGTGTCGCCGCCAGAATGGGGGAACAATACAGCTCCGTCGCCCCCAGCCGCGAAACATAAGCGGCATGGCCCGCTGCGTCGTCAAACGTCAGGTGCGGCCCGAGTTGGATACGGTACGTGGTGACCGGCAAACGATCGGGAAATTCTGTCACGGGCGTTCCTCCGCATGGCCGTATTCAAGAATTGCCGCCCCTGCGCGCTGGAAGTACAGTCGATTCGTCTCCGCCTGATAAACAGGGGGCAGAGGATCCACGGCGTAAGCCGATTGCTCCGTGGAAAACACCAGTTCGCCACACCCGGCCGGAAGTGCGATTTCCGTTGCGCCGCCCAGGGCCACCGCGATGAGCAGCGCTCCCCGCCGGACGAGAATGGCCTCGCTGCCACACGCCTCGATATTCAGGTGCGGCGAATAGCCCGGATTACGAAGCGCGGGGTGACTGCGGCGGAGCGTGAGCAAATCGCGATACAGCCGGTGGGTCCCCGCATGCGGCGACTGCTCCAATTCCTGCCATCGCAGTTGGCTCGCCTGGAAGGTGGCCGGGGACTGCGGGTCAGGCACTTCCCCGGCAAACGAACCAAACTGCTGAAATTCTCTTCGCCGCCCTTCCGTCACCAGTTTGCCCAGTTCTTCGTGATGATCGGTGAAGAAGAGAAACGGTGTGGACGCTGCCCACTCCTGCCCCATGAACAGAAGCGGCGTCTGCGGCAACAGCAGCAGCAGGGTGGTGGCGGCACGGTACGCGGCGGCGGAAATGGAGTGGTGCAACCGGTCCCCGCGGGCCCGATTGCCAATCTGATCATGATTCTGAATACAGAACAGGAAACGGGAATAGGCCAACCCGCGGGGATCGCTCCCCATCCGAAACCAGCCTAGCTTCGCGGTTTTGGCGATACCTGCCATCGACCCATCGAAGTGGCGGAAGTAGCCCTCCGAATCTCCCGCCAGTGCCCGGCGCATCTGATGATGAAAATCGTCGGCCCACACCGCATCCAGTCCCCAGCCGCCTTCCGTCTCCGGTTGCATCAGAAAGGCCAGATTGCGCGCGTCTTCGGCGATCACCAGCACCTCCCGCTCCGTACGATGCAATGCCCCGGCGATCTCTGCCAGAATGTGCCGGCGGCTATCGTCGTGAATGGCGTGCACGGCATCCAGACGAAGGCCGTCGAGCCGGTACTCCCGTATCCAGCACAGCGCGTTCTGCACGAAATACTCGCGCACCGGAGCGCTGCTCCGCCCATCGAAATGAATGCCATCCCCCCACGCGTTGCGGTGACGCCGGGAAAAATAAGACCGGGAGAAAAGCCCCTGGTAAGCCCCATCGGGCCCGAAGTGGTTATACACAACATCCAGCAGGACACCGATCCCCAGTTCATGCGCCCGGTCAACGAAAGCACGAAGTTCGTCCGGAGTGCCGTAGCAGCGGGCAGGAGCGAAGGGCGCCACTCCGTCATAGCCCCAATTCCAACGGCCGGGAAAGTCGGCTACCGGCATCAGTTCAACAGCAGTGATCCCCAAATCGCGCAGATACTCGAGCTTGTCAGCCGCGGCCCGAAAGGTTCCCTCTGCAGTGAACGCGCCCACATGCAATTCATAGAGCACCAGATCGTCTAGAGAAACGCCGCGAAACGCCTCCGCTTTCCACTCATATTGCCCGGGATCGACGACCATGGAAGGCCCGTGGACCCCTTCCGGCTGGAAACGCGAAGCGGGATCGGGAAATGGGCCTTCCCCATCCAACCGGAACCAGTACAGCGCACCGGGTGATAGTCCAGCGATTCGAGCGGCGTGATAGCCACCGCGGCTGCCTTTCATGGCAAAGCTGCCTGTTCCTTCCAGGACAACTTCCACCAGGCGGCAGTTGGGCGCCCAAACACGAAATGTAGTGGAGTCCGGCGTATAGGTTGCGCCGATGGGCGAAACGAGCATCTACTTACAAGATAAATCGGATAGCGCCATCGGATTGAAACGAGTTGGGAAGGATGCGCCGCCGGTTACGCGGTGGCGGCAGTTACTTTGTGCTGTATGGCGAGTTTCACCAGGCTCGGCACATCATGGATCGCGAGTTTGCGCATGAGGCTGGCGCGGTAAGTATCCACGGTTTTCGGGCTGAGGCTGAGGCGCAGCGCGATGTCGCGGGCCCGAACCCCATCCACCAGCAGTGAGAAAACCTGCATCTCCCGCACACTGAGAGTCCGCAGAGGATTGCCCGGTTCCGTCCCGCGGGAAGTCTCCTCCGCCTGCCAGTCAATCAGCGAGGTGACAAACACTGCCCCCAGAGACACCTGATGAAAGGACTCCTCCAGTTCCCGGGCACTCGAGGATTTGAGAACGAAGCCGCTGGCCCCCCCGCGCAATGCTTCCAGTACATCCTTGCGATCGGCGTGATCGGCCACCAGCACGAACCGCGTACGGTAGTGGAGCATGCGGCAGCGGCGGATGATATCGGCCGTTGCAATTCCCGGGAGGCGCGTTCCCAATAAGGCCACATCCGGTTGCAGCCGCTCAATCAGACGCCAGGCGCAGTCGCCGTTGGTTCCGTGGCCAAGTACCTCGCAGCCGGCAAAGCCCACACACAGGGCGGTCAAACCTTCGCAGATGAGGGGCAGTTCATCGGCGACAACCACTGAGATAGATTTCGTGAATGGCGCAATCATTGCCTAGAGACATATAGTGCTCCCAGGCCGCAGATCCTCTCCGGAAAACTACTGGGCGAGGAACGTGAATCGGGCGCGAAGAAAAGTCTCCAACCCTGGAATAGCGCCCCCGGGGATTCCGCCCCCAGGAGGCTGCGGCGGTTGCCCCGGACCGGGTGTCTGCCCCACGGTCACCGTCATCGCATCCTCAAATTGCTGATTCGTGAACATCTTCTTCGTGTCTTCTCTTACCGCATCGCGAATCAGGTCACGCAGTTGATTCATTCGTGCGATCAGCAGGTCAGGATGCCCGGCGCCTTCGGCCAGCAGTTTCAGCTTCTCCATGTAGCGCTCGCGATAGGCGGGGATGGAAAGCAGCCGCGTCACCAGAGGCCGGCCCGGCATAGGTGGCTCCGGAAAGATCCGGTTGAGCCGCGTCAGTTGATCGATACTGCGCCCCATGTTGAACACCCCCCAGGCTTCATTCGGATCCCAGGGAATCGGAGTGAACCGGTTGTCGGAGAGGCGATGATACAGATAGTAGTTGTGGCCGGAACCAATGTAGCTATCGAGATTCACCGTGTAGTTATCCAGGGCGAGCCAGCTGAGCACGGCTTCCACGTCCAGTAAAGGTTCGATGGCCCCCGGCAAATCCGCCGGCGGAGTCGTGTTCAGCACGCGGATGAATTCGATCAGATCGCTCCAATCATCAGCCTTTTCATTGGTCTCCAGTTCGTAGTTCTCTTTGTAGGGAGCCTTGTCCGGGCCGCGGTATTCCAGCGTTCCCCGCGGGTCGCCCTTGAACAGATTGCCATCCTCCTCGGCGCCGAAGCGGCCGGTGAACAGCGTCTTGTCCACCTGTTCGGTAAGGAAGTACAGCCCCCAATATTCCCCGTTGATTGAGAGCGCGGCATAGCTCACGCGGGGAGCGGCCAGGCTCAGCGAGTTTGCCAGTTCGTAGTAGACCTTCTCCCGCACAAAGCTGGGGTCCTTGAACGCGTTGTTCAGATTGATGGTGCTGATGCCGTCGTAAACGCTGTTCTTCACGTACTTGTCGAACTTGATCTTGAAGCTCTTCTTCCGCCCCGGGTAGGAATTGTAACTGCTGTTCCCTTTGAAGCGGATGCCGGAACGCGCGAACTGGCGGTCGCCGATCTCCACGTCTACTTCCATATAATCGGGATCGTCTTTGCCCTCGAAATTCGCCCGCAGCTTGTTGTACCAGTCGGGATCGGTGAACGTGAGCCGGACGGTGTGGATCTGGTCTGTATCCCACAGCACGTGCGAGGGCGCGGTCTGGCCGAACAGCGCCGCCGGAGCCAACAAGCAAACAAGGAAACGCGTCATACTGAATTCTTTCTCTCGAATAAGACGACGGATGCCGCCTTCCGGATTACAGCGCCCCGGTGTTTCCCGCGGGGAATTCGCCACTATCTCCATCGCGCTGGTGGTGTATCTGATGCTGCTGGTGGCGCTGATCCAGCGGACCGGGGTCACGGTGGATGAGCCGAGCCATATCCTCTCCTCCATCCTCTACTGGGAGGGGAACGACCGCTTGCTGCCGCGCGACCTGCCTCCCCTGATCAAAATCGTTGCCGGACGCGCCGCGGCGGGCGCCGGCTTCCCCATCGTGGAAGAGGCCCACCCGGTATGGCAGACCAGGCACGAGTGGATGGTGTCGCTCGACATGATGCGGCGCATGAATGAAGACCGCATCCGTGATGCGATGTTCCAGGCCCGGTTGCCGCTGCTGGTGTTTCCCCTCGGCACGGCACTGCTGCTGTGGTGGTGGGGGCGTCAACTGTACTCCCCACTCACCGGTGTGGTGGTCGCGTTGCTCTTCATGCTGGAGCCGACCGCGTTGGGCCATGCCGTTCTATTCAAGAATGATCATGCCAGCGCCTTCGCTTTCCTTCTGTTCTGGTTCGTAGCCTGGCACTACTGGCGGCAACCCAGCCTCTTTCTCGCCGCTGGCCTGGGATTGGCTGCAGTATTAGGGCTGCTCGCCAAGCTCTCGATGCTCATTCTGCTGCCGGTTCTCGCGGTTTGTATCGTGGCGCGCGGGCGGAGTGATCTGCGGCGGGCGGGCCAGCACCTTCTGATAGCGGCGGGCTTGGCCTACGTGGTGGCCATCGCGGCCTGCCAACTGGAAGTGCGTTGGTGGGGCGGTTTTCTCCCCCTTCCGGAACAAATCGCGCACGGCGTGGGCAGCCTGATCGGCAATGTGCGTTCCGACAACTCCGTCTACTTCCTGGGGCAGCGCTATAGCTCCGGCCATCGCGCCTACTTCGTGGTGGCCACGCTGGTGAAGGCGCCGGAAGTGCTCTTGCTGTTGTTGGCCGCGGGCGTGCGCTTCGCCCCGTGGCTGGCCTTGCCTCCGGCCCTCTACTTTGCTGCCGCATCGCTCAGTGCGCTGCAATTCGGCTTCCGGCTGATTCTGCCTTGCCTGCCGATGGCGCTGCTGGTCTGCGGCGCGGCGCTGGAACATTGGCGATCCAGGAAGTGGCTGGCGCCCGCGGTGCTGGCCGCAATGGCGCTGCCCGTGGTGCTCTACTACCCGTTCTACATTTCCTATTTCAACGTCGCCAGCGGCGGGCCCAAGCAGGCCTTGCGCTACCTTTCCGACAGCAATGTCGATTGGGGGCAGGACATCCGCCAGTTGCGCCGCTGGATGCATCAGCATCAGATCATCCGCATGGGTGTTTCCTATATGGGAGGCGATAACCCGCTCGCCTACCTCCGTCCAGACCAGATGAAGTGGATTGAGCCACCGTTCAATGAAAAAGGTCGGGCCACACTGGTTTATCAACCTACCCCCGGACTCTATGCCATTAGTGCGAATCTAGTAACAGGGCAGTTCTTCGACGCGGCACACAGGGATTTCTACAAGGCCTTCCGCGGACTAACTCCAATCGACTATGCGGGCTATTCGATCTACATCTTTCGCATCCCATGAGCGTACCAGCAAGGGCTCACGCAGGGGCCAAACGCCTCCTGACAAAAAGAAAACAAATCTGAAGCTGATCTGGCCGGAAGTGTGGGCGCTGGTGCGTCCGCGCCGCGGCATTCTCCTTCTCGGCTTGCTCCTCATTGTGATCAGCCGTGTGGCCGGCTTGGTGCTGCCCGCATCCACCAAGTACCTGGTGGACGATGTCATCGGCAAGCGCCAGGAAGACATGCTGCTTCCCATTTTTGCCGCTGTGCTGACAGCCACGGCGATTCAGGCCGCCGCATCGTTCGCGCTCACCCAACTGCTTTCCAAATCCGCCCAGAAGCTGATTGCCGAAATGCGGCGGAAGGTGCAGGTACACATCGGGCGGCTCTCGCTCAATTACTTCGATGCCAACAAGACCGGAGTGCTGGTGTCGCGCATCATGAACGACGTGGAAGGCGTGCGCAACCTGGTGGGCACGGGGCTGGTGGAATTTCTCGGCGGCCTGCTGACCGCGTTCCTCGCCCTGTTCATGCTGCTCAAGATCAACGCCATGCTGACGGGCATCGCGCTCGGCGTGATTCTCTGCTTCTCGCTCATGCTGCAACGCGCGTTCGGCACGCTCCGGCCCATCTTCCGCGAACGCGGGAAGATCACCGGCGAAGTGACAGGCCGTCTCACCGAATCGCTGGCCGGGGTGCGCGTGGTGAAAGGCTACCACGCCGAGTATCGCGAAGAGGACGTGTTCTCACAAGGCGTGCAGCGCCTGCTCGATAACGTACTGAAATCCCTCACCGGGGTTTCCGTCATGAGCCTGTCGGCCACACTGCTGCTGGGAATTGTCGGCGCCATCGTCATGTACCTCGGCGCGCGCCAGATTCTCGCCGGCACGTTGACGCTGGGCGGATTCATGACGTTCACCGCGTTCCTCGCTTTCCTCGTTGCGCCGGTATTCCAGATTGTCGGGATCGGGACCCAGTTGACCGAAGCCCTGGCTGGTCTGGAACGCACGCGCGAGGTCTTTCAGGAATCGCGCGAGGATATGGACCCGAACCGCACCGTAACCCTTGGGCCGATCGAAGGAACCATCGAGTTTCAGGATGTCGGCTTCCATTATGAAGAGGGCAAGCCGGTGCTGCATGACGTGACGTTCGTCTCCCGGCCAGGTACGGTGACCGCGTTGGTGGGAAGTTCAGGCTCGGGAAAATCCACCACCATCGGTCTGGTAGCGGCCTTCCACAAACCGTCTTCCGGCAAAGTGCTGGTGGATGGCATCGATCTGAGCACCGTGCGGCTCGATTCCTATCGCACCCAACTGGGCGTCGTGTTGCAGGACACGTTCCTGTTCGACGGCACTATCCGCGAAAACATCGCCTTCTCCCGCCCCGGAGCCACGGATGAGCAGATCCTCGCCGCCTGCCACATCGCCCGCGTCGACGAGTTCGCCGAAGGATTTGCCGAAGGCTATGACACCGTGGTCGGCGAGCGTGGCGTGAAGCTTTCCGGCGGACAGCGGCAGCGGCTTTCCATCGCCCGGGCGATCCTGGCCGACCCGCGCATTCTCATATTGGATGAAGCCACATCCAGCCTCGACAGCGAATCAGAGGCCATGATCCAGCAGGGCCTTTCGCACCTGATGAAAGGCCGCACCACGTTCGTCATCGCCCACCGGCTGTCCACCATCCGCCGTGCCGATCAGATTCTGGTGATGGAGGGCGGGCGCATTCTGGAGCGTGGCACGCATGAGCAGCTCTACGCCGCCGAAGGACGCTACTTCGATCTCTACACGAAGCAGCATGGCTTGGAGATGAATCTGTTTCTGGCGCCGGGCGAAGGCGATAAAGCAGAGTAGCGCCTCTACATCATCGCCGTAAGAACCGGACGCAGGAACCCAGGGCGTCAACCCCCCCCGCCACGGGATTCGCTACATTGCTGTCAATCGAGACTACATCCCGTTCCGGCCCGGCATCTTCCATCACGACAAGTTGGCCCCACGTTGAGAGCCTTCTACAGCAGCAAAACACCAGCGAGATGATGCCTACCAGATTGTCACGCGCATTTCATAAAAATGACCCGGGGATACTTTGGTGTAATACGCCGTCACCACCTTGCCGCTGGCAAGTTCCGCACTGGCCGGATACCCGCAATCGGATTCCGGTGTTGCCGCGATGCGGAACGGCGCGTCCCAGGTGAGTCCGCCGTCTTTCGAAATGCGCCCGTCCACGCCGAAATTACCCCGATTGCGATTGCCGTAGCTCAGCAGCACGCGGCCGTCCTTGAGCTTGGCCAGGTGTCCGGTGATCTGCCCCGGAAGAGTGAGCGGACCTTTCCGTTGCCACGTCTTCGCATCATCGCTCGATGCGAACAGTTCAATGTGATGCTGGTCACCCGGCTTCTCAAACATGCGGCTGGCGGCAAGCCACTTCCCTCCCCCCACATGCAGGATGGCCGTCTCGTTCCCCTTCGGATTGAGTTCCACCCAGTTGCCCCAACTGCGGCCATCGTCCTTCGAGCGCAGCAGGCCGTTGTTGCGGATATTGTCCTTGCGCGTGTACACGGAAGCCACCAGCGATCCATCCGCGGCAATATGAATATCGCCAAACGGGATGAACTGGTTGTCGATGCCCGGGCCAACCGGTGGCGGATCTGGAAACGCCGTCGTGTGCGACCATGTTTTCCCGCCATCGGAGGACCGGCAGACCCAAGGCTTCAGCACCTGGCCCTTCAACGCCGACGTGGGATTACCAATGGGTTCGCGATTCGACCATCCGCTGACCAGCACCACCATATCGCCGTTTCCAGCAACCCCAGCGCCACAATTCATCCGGTTCGTCCGCGGATCATGCGGGCCGGGACGCCCGTGAAACTTCCACGTCTTGCCATCATCCTTGCTGGCGTAGCAATCGAGATCGCCCTCCCACTCACCGTGGCACGGCTGATTGAAGATCGTGGCCACCAGTGTTCCATCGGACAGCCGCTGCAGGTTCGGCCAGGCACAGACGCCTTGAATCGCTGTCCAGGAGGGTGCGATTTGCGCCCGTCCCACGCCCGTAACAGCCGCTGCCGCACTGGCGGAAAATAGTCTTCGCGTTAGCTTCACTTCCTTGTCTCCGTCCAGAAATCATACACTACGAGTTTCCGGCACCATCGCTATGAGCATGCACCTCTTCACTCCGGCGGAGCAGCGCCAGTTGCGCGCCCTGCGAACGCCCGGCAGGATTCAGCGCTTTCTCGACACGGAAATCCGCTACAACAAGGAGCCCGACGGCCCTACCTGCCGGTCGGCGCGGATGGTCCTGCGCGATCGCATCGGGCACTGCATGGAAGGAGCGCTGCTGGCCTGCGCTGCGCTGGCGGCACACGGCCACACTCCGATGCTGGTGGATCTGGAAGCGGTGCGCGATGACGATCATGTGCTGGCCGTCTTTCGCGAACGCGGTCATTGGGGCGCCATCGCCAAATCGAATTACGCCAGCCTCCGCTACCGCGAGCCCGTCTACCGCACCGTGCGCGAACTGGTGATGTCTTATTTCGAGCACTATCACAACCTGGCCGGCGAGAAATCGCTGCGGGCCTATTCGCGCCCCGTGCGACTGTCACGCTTTGGCAACGCCTGGATGACTTCGGAAGACCCCGTCTGGCAGATCCCGGAGCACCTCTGCACGATCCCCCATACCCCCGTCATCACCCGCGAAATGGAGCGGAGCCTGAACCGGCTGGATGACCGCCTGCGTGCCTCTGAACAATTGGGGATGCAGAAGTAGCCGCTACTCGCCGCCGTAGCCATCGCGTTTGCGCTTCTGCACATACTGGCGCGTCTTCTCGAAGGTCTGCATATCGCCAGTGATGCGCGGGTCCTTGGTGCGGCGCTGCAAATCTTCCAACTGCTTCTTCAGCCTGGCCAGGATAGGCGCATATCGAGGCAACCCAGCCAGATTATTCATCTCCCAGGGGTCTTCCTTGGTGTCGTACAACTCTTCGTACGGCCGGGCCTCGGCAAGCAGCGGAATGAATCGCTTCACAGCCGGGTGTTCGGGATGCTTTTCGAGCAGCGCCGTGAGCGAAGCCGTGGCCGCCGTTTTGCTGTACTCGCTATCGGGCAGGCGCTTGACCGGATCAAGTGGAATCCGCGGTTCCTTGCCGTAGTTCACGATGTAGTGATAGCGCTCATCGCGGATGGTGCGGGCGGCGAGACTCACCGGATCGAATTCGCCATGCCATTCGAGTCCCCCGGCGACCCAACTGCGCGCCGGATCAACGCGGCCCGAACGCTTCGAAGTCAGAATCGGCAATATGCTGCGCCCGCTCATGGAACGAGGCACAGGCAGCCCGGCGGCCTCCAGCATCGTGGGCGCAAGATCGGCGAAGTTCACGAAATCATCCACCCGCCGGCCGGCCGGCACGCGTGCGGGCCACATCGCCGCCATCGGAACATGCAGTCCCCAATCCTGCAGGTTGGTCTTCGAACGCGGAATCGCCGTGCCGTTGTCGGCGCTGACGATCACCAGCGTGTTTTCGAGTTCGCCATGTTCTTCCAGAATGCGCAGCACGCGGCCAAGATCTTCGTCCGTGTAGCAGATCTCGTAAGCGAAGTTGGCACGATCGCGGCGAATGGCCGGAGTGTCCGGCAGAAACTCCGGCGTCCTCACGTCATCCATCGTTACCTTGTATTTCGCCAGCTTGCGATGATTGTCGCGGCCATAGGGGCCATGCGGCTCGGTCGAGCCCACCCAGAACCAGAACGGTTTCCCCTTGGGCTTTCGTTTGAGAAAGTCTTCGAAGTTAGCTGCGTAGTCAATTGGGCTGATTGCCTCTTCCGGCGCGCTGCGGCGGATCTTCTGATAGGCATCGCCTGCCGGATTGCGTTTGCGCCCGGCAGGCTCCAGCACTCCTGGCCCCCAACCCTTTCCCGTGTATCCGGCATGGTACCCGCCCTCTTCCATCAGATCCGGCAACACCGGGAACTTCGTAGGGAGCCAGGCTTGAATAAATGCCCCTTCCTCCAGTTCCCAAAAGTGCCGACCGGTCAGCAGAGAAGCGCGTGATGGCGCGCAGGACGGAGCCGACGTGTAACCCCTTGTAAACAGCACACCCTGTCTTGCAACGCGATCAAAGTGCGGTGTGGGCAGCTTCGACCAGCCGTAAGCGCTGCGCTCCAGCCAGCTTTCGTCGTCCGTGAGGAAGATCAGGATGTTAGGTTTTGCCTTTGGAGCTTGTGCCGCCAGGCCGAGCATCAGATTGCGGCGTGTGAGGGTGCGTGCCATCCGTAAAAAAGATACAACTTTCTCTCAACGCTTCGCCGGGGTGCTACGTTTCAACAGTAGGAAAGGATGATCGACGCCGCCTTAATGACCGGTATCCCGCGCACGGTGGAATCGGCTTTCGATGAAGTGGTTCGCCGGCGTGAAGCACAGGTGCTCCGTACGGCGTACCGCATCCTGGGCAATTGGGCCGATGCCGAAGACGTGGCCCAGGAAGTGTTCGTGAGGCTGCACCGGCACGGGTTGGATTTCGCTGCCGAAGCGGCGCTCGGTTCCTGGCTCTACCGCGTGACCGTGAATCTCTGCTTCGACCGGACCCGTCGGGCAAAGCCCGTCGAACCGCTGACCGAACATCGCGACGGAGCGGTGAACGCGGAAGCATCGGTGCTCCGCGAGGAGCAAAAGCAGCGCCTGATGATGGCGCTCGCGCGGCTGCCCGAAAAGGAACGGGCGGCAGTGGTATTACGCGAGATGGAAGGGCTTGAGACCGCCGAAGTGGCGGAGATACTCGGCTCCAGTGAAGTGACGGTGCGCAGCCAGATTTCCCGGGCACTCGACCGGCTGCGCGGTTGGATGGAGGCAAGATGAACGACGACCAAATGCGCGATTTATTCCGTGAAATGCGCGACGAGCCGCTGCCGGCCGATTCCCTGGCCCGCGTGCGAATGGCTGTGGCTGAACGCCTGGAGCGACCCGTGCGCCGTCCGTTCTGGGTGCGCTGGCAGGTGCTGGCCGCCGGCCTCGTGTCCGCTATGATCCTGGTGATGGTGCTTCGGCAACCCGCCACGGCGCCGGCGCCTCCAGTGGTGGTGGCGAAGCAGGAGCCGCGCCCTGTGCCTCCCTCGCCGCCGCAGCCCGTTGTCGTCCAGAAACCAGCGCGCTTGCCACAAGCCACCGTGCGGCCCAAGCCGCCGAAAACAGATTCCCTCATTCGATTGGAAACCCCGGACCCCAACGTGGTGATCTTCCTGGTCGCCGATGGAGCGGGAGAATAGGAGACCTTTTATGAAACTCTTTGTTGCCATGGCCGTGATGGCCACCCTGCTCACCGCTCAGGAAAAATCCATGCTTCCGAAGCCGGTGGAATTGGAAACCGCAATCATCCCCGTGAAGACTCTGAGCGGCGATTCGTTCCAGCGCCTCGCCAACATGCTGCGCATCTTCGACGCCAAATACAATGCCGACGAGAAGCTCCGCACCATTGTCGTCTATGCGCCGAAGGAAACGATCGCCCACATGCGCAAGGTGATTGAGGCGCTGGACAGGCCCGGCAGCGAAGCCGCTATCGGGCGCAATATTCAAATGACCATGACCCTGTTGCGCTGCGGGTCGAAGCCCCTCGATAGTGCCCGTCCCGTCCCCGCCGATCTGGAACCGGTGGCAAAGCAATTGCGCGCTGTCGCACTTTGCAAAGACGTTCAGTTGTGGGACACCGTCCCGCTTCACCTGACCGAAGGCAAGAGCACGGAGTATAACTCCCGTCTGCCGGGGAACCTGGGGAATCTGCCCACGGCGTTTGGCAGCATCCAAGCCCGCCTCTATCCCGAAGGTGTCAAGCCCAAGGCCGACGGCCGCTATGTGAAGTTCGATCAGTTGCGCGTCAACCTCCGGCTCCCCTATTACTCATCCCCGGACTCGACCACACAGTTCCAGTTCCAGGAGTTCGGCTTCACCACGGCCGGCGAATTCAAGGAGGGACAGAAATCCGTGATCGGCAAGACCGCGGGCGCGGATGCGGATTCCTCGGTCTTCTTCGTGATCGAGCTCAAGATCCTGGAATAATCACGCAGGTTTCACGCCGAGTTCGAAACTGACGATCTTCACCACGCCGTCCTTGTTCTGATTCGTCACCGTGAACGAGTTCCACCCTTCGCCGATGGCAGCGGCATCCAGCGTGAATTCCCACGCAGTGTATGTATCGGGAAATTGCTTGTAGAGACCAACCGGAAATAACATGGCCTGTGTTTCACGCAGCGGAAACACGGGCCATGCGCCGTTATGAGACAAACTCAGCCGCGCGGGCTTTCCCGATTTCTCCACAACCACCTGAGCCGTGAACTTCGCCCCCGCAGGCTCCTTGCACATCGTCAGCCGGAACTCGCGGCGTTGCTTCGGATCGAGCACCGCCGGAATCTGTTCCGGTATCTCCCATAACATCGAGAGCCGGCCCGAAGGCGACGAGAGGCAGTAATGTTTCTCTTTGCCGCGCAGCGTGGCCAGATCGTGAATGCCGCGCAGGGCCGCATAATCGGCGTGCAGGCCGGGCACCTTCGGCTGATCCGTGCAGAAGAAATTGAATTGCTCAATACCGTGCACGCCCATCGCCAGCTTACCCGCCGCATTGGCCCGCAGCATCTGGGCACTGGCCGCCATGTAGCGCACACCGAGGTTGGGATACGGGGCACGGCCCGCCGCAGGCGCCGGCAGATCCGCGGGAGTCTGCGCAGGCACCCAATTCGGTGCGTTCTCCACCACGCCATAAAACACCACGTCGTTTCCGAGTTCGGCACGCAGTTGCTCATAGGGCAGATCCCACGAGGTCTGCCAAAAATTCGAGAAGCCGATGAAATCCACCAGCCCTTCCCGCACGATGGCCTTCACGTCCAAGCCCCGGCTGCGCAGATAGCCCAGATTCGCCGGGATCCGCAGTCCCAGCGGGATACGGCCATGCGCTTCCGTGTACTGCCGGATCTGCCGGATAAACGCCGTCACCATGCGGCAATCGGCGTCACTCGCACCTGGCTCCAGAATGTGCGGATCGCGCAGAAAGTCCAGTTCCATCCCTTCGAAGCCATAGGTCTCGATGTATTCGCGGATGTGCGCGAACATGAAGTCGCGCACCGGCTGGCGGGCGTAGTTGAGCGCCACCCAGTGTGGATTGGGCGGATCGTTGGGATCCACAGCCCGGCCGGAAAGCCGGTTGGCGGGGTCGCGGAAGACTTTGCAGTTGAAGTGGCTGGCCGGGTCCTCCACACCGTGCGTATCGTTCATGCGCACGCTCACCCAGGGGGCGATCTTCCGCCGCCGGCATGCCTTCACGGTTTCCGCCAGCCAGTCAACGTTCGCCTCCACCAGATCGAGATAGAGATTGTGGAACCGCACCATGTCATCCAGGTACCCATCGAGTTGCGCCGCCGGAACTAGCGCAGCACGTGCATGCGCACGAAAGAAATCGCGGTCGCCACGGCGATAGCCATCGAGAATCGTGTCCAGTTTCTTGCTCGGATACCACGCCACCTGCGCATTGGGATTGGAGAGAAACGTATCCACACCGGAGTCGGCCAGCAGATCCACATAGCGATGAATCGCCTTCGCCGTGAACGGCCCGCCTTCGGGCTGCCACAATTCCGGGTTGTAGAAATAGACGCAACTATCGCCGGTGAAGAGGTTGCGGTGTCGGGAGAGCTGAGCTGTCTTCGCCGAAGCCGCCGCGGCTCCGGCAGCCATCTGAAAAAGCGTGCGCCGCTGCATTGGCTTTGACAATAACAAACCAGGGTCGCGAAGCGGTATCATTCTCCCCATGAATGAGGAAAAGCCCGAATCGCAGGAACAGGATGAGGTAAGCCGTCGCGATGTATTCACGATCGGCAACGTACTGGCATTGCCCGCGCTGCTTGGCTCGGCCCAGACGGCGGCCGCTGCTGGCCCGCTGCGTCCGGGGCCTGAAATCTACCAGTCCATCGGTGTTGAGCCAGTCATCAACTGCCGCGGCACCTTCACCATCATCGGCGCTTCCGTCGAATTGCCGGAAGTGCGCGCAGCCATGGACGCCGCGGCCCGCTACTACGTGCAGTTGGACGAACTGGCCGCTGCCGTGGGGCAACGCCTGGCCGAGTTGACCGGCGCCGAATGGGGCATGGTGTCCTCAGGCTGTGCCGCCGCATTGAAACACGTCACTGCTGCCTGCGTCGCCGGAGGCAATCCGGAAAAACTGCTCCGCATTCCCGATCTCACGGGCATGGACAAGACCGAAGTGATCACGCCCCGCTGGTCTCGCACGGCCTACGATCACGCCATCCGCAACATCGGCGTGAAGATCATCCACGTGGAAACGGCCGAGGAAATGGAACGCGCCATCAGTCCACGAACCGCCATGATCTACATGATGGCCGGCGGCGCTTCCCAAGGTGGGCCGCTCTCTTTGGAGAACGTCGCGCGCATCGCCAAGCCGAAGAATATCCCGATTCTGGTGGATGCCGCCGCCGAAGTGCTCACCATTCCCAACGTGCACTTGCAGCGCGGCGCGACGGTGGTGGCCTACAGTGGCGGCAAAGCCATCTGCGGGCCGCAGTGCGCCGGGCTCCTCTTGGGCCGCAAGGATATCCTCCAATCCGCGTGGCAGGCCAGTTCGCCGCATCATGGCCCCGGCCGTGACAACAAGGTGGGCCGCGAAGAAACCCTCGGCATGCTGGCCGCCGTGGAAGCCTGGGTGAAGCGCGATCACAAGGCGGAGTGGACCAAGTGGCTCGGTTACCTCGATACGATTTCCAAACGCCTGACGCAGATTCCCGGCATCACCGCTACGGTGCGCGAGCCCAGAGGTCTCTCCAATCGCAGTCCTGCGCTGGTGGTCTCCTGGGATCCAGCCAAACTGCACATCACTGGTGAGGAAGTGGCCGAAGAAGTGGCGCGCAACAAGCCGCGCATCGCACTCGGCGGTAGCGAAAACTCCATCGACATCACCGCCTGGATGATGCAGCCAGGCGACGACCGCGTCGTGGCCGAGCGCCTGCATGGAGTGCTGTCCATGAAGCGTTCTCCGAAGCCCGCCCCTGCACCGCCCGCCGCTAATCTCACCGGCCGCTGGGACATCCATCTGGAATTCTTCAGCAGCGAAAGCAAGCACACGCTCATGCTGGAGCAGAATGGCAACAAGCTGCAAGGCACGCACCAGGGCGATTTCTCCACTCGCGATGTGTTCGGCATCATTGATGGCGACAAAGTGAAATTGCGCAGTATTGACCGGCCGCCGGGAGACCAGATCGTATTCACCTTCTCCGGCACACTGAGCGGAGACACCATCAGCGGCCCGGTCTACATGGGCGAATATCTCAACGCGAAGTTCACGGCGAAACGCCACGCCTATCCCGCGCAGTGGAGTTCCATCGTCATCCCCGGAGGCCCGCCGCTGGCCAACTGAGCCGCTATCGCACGGCACAACACGGTGGTATAGTGCGGCCATGAATAGCACCCCAACCCGGCGTGGCTTTCTCGCGGCCACGGCCTTTACCATCGTGCCGCGCCATGTACTCGGCGCAGGCTATCTGGCGCCCAGCGACAAAATCACCCTGGCGTGCATCGGCACGGGCACCCAGGCACTGCGGGAGATGCTCCCGCTGCTGGCATCCGACAAGATCCGCATCGTCGCCGTCTGCGATCCATGCCGCAACGCAACCGGATATCGCGACTGGTCAAAGAACGGCTTACTCCAATCCCTCCGCGCAGGCCTGAAGAAACCCGCTTGGCGAGCGGGCACCGACGACGTGATCCCTGGCGGAATGCTCGTCGGCAAGGATCTCGTCGAAACCTTCTACGGCCAGAAGGGCTGCACCGGTTACGCCGACTTCCGCGAAATGCTGGAGAAGGAAAAGGACCTCGACGCGGTCAAGGTGATGACGCCCGATCATCTGCATGGCGTCGCCAGCATCGCCGCCATGAAGCGCCGCAAGCACGTCATCCTGCACAAACCAATCGCCAACCGGCTCACCGAAACTCAGCAGGTGATCGCCGAAGCGAAGCGAAGCGGCGTGGCCACGCACTTCCTGCCGTGGGATTCGAACGGCTCCATGGAGAAGGTACTCGCCTGGATTCACGGCGGCGCAATCGGCAAGCTGCGCGAAGTGCATAACTGGACCAATCGCCCGGTCTGGCCGCAATTCCCTGATCTGCCGAAGGACACGCCACCCGTGCCCGAAGGCTTCAACTGGGATCTCTGGCTGGGCCCGGAAGCCGAACGCCCCTACCATCAAAACTACACCCACATGGTGTTTCGCGGCTGGTTCGATTTCGGCGGCGGGTCCATGGCGGACATGGGCCACTACAGCCTCTGGACCGTGTTTCGCGCGCTGGAACTGAGCGGGCCCACGGTCATCGAACCAATGCTCAGCCGCACCGTTGCTTTCGATGGCGACACCATCGCCCGTGGAAAGAACACGCACTCGTTTCCGAACGCGAGCGTGGTGCGGTTCAAGTATCCGAAGCTCGACTTGATCTGGTATGAAGGCGGCATCCGCCCACCGGTGCCGGAAGAACTCGAGCGCGAAGAGAAAGACCTCCCGGCGGAAGGCATGATGTTCGTCGGCGACAAGGGCAGAATCCTCGCCGGGTTCCGAGTCGAGAATCCGCGCCTGCTTTCCGAGAAGGCGACGGAGCCGCCAAGCGAACGCCCCCGCCGCGAACGCACCACCCTCTCGCCTGGCATGGAGCAGTGGGTGGCCGCATGCAAAGGCGGCAAGCAATCCCCCGGCAGCTTCCTCACCGCCAGCGGCATTTCCGAGGCCGTGAATCTCTACGCGGTCGCACTACGCACCCAACAGAAGCTACGCTGGGATGCGGCCACCAATCAATGCACCAACTCCGCCGAAGCAAATCGCTATTTGAGCCGGGAATATAGAAAAGGATGGGATCCGAAAACCATATGATGAATCGCAGAGAGTTCGTGGGCACTGCGCTTGCCGCCGGCGCACTGCAAGCAGCACCGCTCGGCATGCCCATTGGCTGCCAGTTGTATCCGGTGCGCGACCGCATTCCCCAGGATTTCGACGGATTGCTGAAGGAACTGGCGCAGATCGGCTTCCGCACCATTGAGACATGCTCGCCGCCGGGCTATCAGAAATCCGGCTTCACGGCATTGGAATCGAAGTCCCCCGCTGATATCAAGAAGGCGATGCACTCCGCCGGCGTGCACTGCATCAGTTCCCACTATCCGTTGCGCGAGCTGCGGGCAGCGATGGATCAACGTGTGGAATACGCCGTTGCCCTCGGCTTGGAACAGATGGTCATCTCGTCATTCGGCTTGCCCCGCGATGCGAAGCTCGCCGATTGGGCCCACGCCGCCGAAGAAGCCAACAAATTGGGGGAGAAGGCGAAGAAGGCCGGCCTGCGGATGGGCTTCCACAATCACAACACCGAGTTCGCCATGCTCGAAGGCAAGCTCATTTACGACGAGATCCAGCGCGTGTTCGATCCGAAGCTGGTGCAGGGCCAGTTCCAGGTGACCACCATCAGCCTCGGCTACGACCCCGCGGAAATGATCGCCAAATACTCAGGCCGCATCCTCTCGATGCACCTTTCCGATTGGTCGTCGGAGACGAAAAAGATGGCCCCAGTGGGCCAGGGCTCCATCGATTGGAAGAAGCTCTTTGCCGCCGCGAAGAAGGCCGGAGTGAAGAATTACTTCGTCGAGATGGACATGGACGCCATGAAGGCAAGCTGCGCCTTCCTCAAGACGCTCAAAGCCTGAAATACAATAGGGAGCGTGTTCTCCGCAATCTGGGTTTACTTCCTGTTCGGTGTCGCCGCGCTCGACGCCGCGCCCGACTACACTCGCGATGTAGCGCCCCTGCTTAAAAAATGCACCGGCTGTCATGGCCCTGCTGTGCAAACCAGCGGACTGCGGCTCGATAACAGTGCCGATGCACTGCGCGGAGGCTATTCGGGCGCCGCTATCCGCCCCGGCGACGCAGCGGGCAGCAAAGTGATTCAACTCGTCGAGTCAGGCAAGATGCCGCCCGCCGGCGCGAAGCTGACGCGCGCCGAGATCGATGTTCTGAAGGCATGGATCGCCGATGGGGCGAAATTTCCTGCTTCACCCGTGACAGGCGCGAAGGCCCAACCCAAGAGCAATCACTGGTCGCTGCAGCCCATTCGCAAGCCCGCCGAGCCGGCAATCAAGAACACCGCATGGGCGCGCAATCCGATCGACCGGTTTGTCCTCGCGCGGCTGGAGAAAGACTCGATTGCTCCCTCTCCCGAAGCGGAGAAGGCCATCCTTCTGCGGCGCGTTTCCCTCGATCTGACCGGGCTTCCGCCAACACCCGCCGAACTGGAAGAATTCCTCGCCGACAACACGCCCGGCGCCTATGAGCGCGTCGTGGATCGCCTGTTGAACTCCGCTCACTACGGCGAGAAGTGGGCCCGGCACTGGCTCGACCTCGCTCGCTACGCCGATTCCGATGGCTATGAAAAAGACAGCCCGCGCCCCTGGGCCTGGCGCTATCGCCATTGGGTTATCAACTCGCTCAACAGCGACATGGGCTTCGATCGCTTCACCATTGAGCAACTCGCCGGCGACTTACTTCCCAACCCCGGCCCCGAACAGCGCGCCGCCGTGGGCTTCTATCGCAACTCGCTCACCAACCGCGAAGGCGGCGTCGATCCGGAAGAGTTCCGCATCGCGCAAGTGAAGGATCGTGCCAATACGGTGGGCACCACATGGCTGGGTCTCAGCGTTGGTTGCGCCGAGTGCCACGATCACAAATACGATCCCATTTCCCAGCGCGAATACTACTCGCTGTTCGCCTTCTTCAATCCGCTGATGGATCACGATGTGGAAGCGCCGCTGCCGGGCGAGCTCGGGCCTTGGCTCGCGGCACGTCCCGGTTATGAAGCGTCGCGCAAGGCAATCTTCGAAAGCTACGGCGGCCCGGCGCTGATGCGGACGTGGCGGCAGAAGCTACTGCAAGCCGCCGATCAGCCGGGCAACAACGATCCCATCCAGTTCGCCTGGAAGTACGTCGGCAACCTCACCAACGGCCTGCAACCGGTGCTGCGCCTGGAAGAATCGCAACGGCCCCGCGAGCAGCAGGAGCAACTCGTCGACTACTTCATTGACCGCGCCAGCGACGTCATCGCAAAGGAAGAACTGGAACTGTACAACTGGAAGTCGCTGCAGAAGGAATGGGCGGCCCTTCGCAACAGTATGCCGAAGATCACTACGGCCTGCAGTCCGTGCGGGAATCGTTCACCCGCGCAAAGCCATATCCTCATGCGCGGCGATTTCCGCAGTCCTGGAGTGGAAGTGCAGCGCGGCACACTGGCCGCACTGCCGCCGTTGCAGGGTGAACCGAACCGGTTGAACCTCGCCCGCTGGCTGGTCTCGAAAGAGAACCTGCTCACGGCACGCGTCACGGTGAACCGCATCTGGCAGGAATATTTCGGAAAGGGCCTGTCGCTCACCTCAGAAGACTTCGGCTGCGCGGCGAAAAGCCCTATCCGGAACTGCTCGACTGGCTGGCTGCCGACTTCATGGAAAACGGCTGGCGCTTCAAACGGCTCCACCGCCTCATCGTCACTTCATCCGTGTACCGGCAATCCTCAAAGGCCAGGCATGACCTGAAAGACAAAGACCCGGACAACCGCCTGCTAGCCCGGCAGACGCGCTTGCGCCTTCCCGCCGAGTTGATTCGCGATGAAGCGCTCGCAGCCTCGGGTCTGCTCACTCCAACCATCGGAGGACCCGGCGTACGCCCCCCGCAGCCCAAAGGCGTGACCGAACTCAGCTACGCCAACAGCGTGAAATGGCCGGAATCGAAGGGCCCCGACAAGTACCGGCGCGGCCTCTACATCTTCTTCCAGCGCACCGTACCCTATCCCCAGTTGATGACCTTCGACTTCGATTCGGTGTTGGCGTGCAGCCGCTGCCAGCGCTCCACCACGCCATTGCAGGCGCTCAATCTGTTGAATGACCCGGTCTTTCTCGAAGCGGCGCAGGCGTTGGGAGTACGGCTGCTGAACGAGGAGCGCGGCTCTTTCGAAGACTGTATGAAGCTCGCCTTCCGGCTCTGCCTCAATCGCGATCCCAAGCCGAAAGAGGTAAACGGCGCTGCGCGGCGCTTTCGACAGCAAGTACGCTGCTGCGCAGCGATGGAGAAGAAGCGGCGTTCCTCCATCCGCAAACCATCAACGGCGCAACCTCAGTACATGGACCATCATGGCCCGTGTGCTCATGAATCTCGATGAGTTTTGCATAGAGAGTAGGTTCGGCATGAATGCAACAAGGCGAAGTTTCCTCAAACGATGCGCGGTGGAAACGTGGGCCGCCGCGCTGGCTGACCGGCTTTGCGGAAGCCAGCGGCATGATGCCGCGCCAGCCGTAGTTTCCCGGCGAAGGCGAAGAACGTCATCTTCATGTTCATGGAAGGTGGCCCAAGCCAGCTCGATCTCTTCGATCCGAAGCCCGGATTGTCGAAGTATGCAGGCAAGCCGCTGCCTCCGGAATTCATCAAATTCTACGAATCGAAGCTAGCCTTCGCACAACCCGATGCAGGCGTGCTGCCCAGCCCGCGCACGTTCCGCCCCTGGGGCCAGTGCGGCACGGAACGCTGGCCGATTGGATTCCGCACACCGCCGCGCGCGCCGACGATATCTGCCTCATCCGCTCCATGCACACCGATGCCTTCAATCACCATCCGGGCCAGTTGCTGCTGTTCAGCGGCAGCATGCAGTTCGGACGCCCCTCGGTAGGTGCGTGGGTCACCTATGGGTTGGGCAGCGAATCGCAGGATCTGCCAGGATTCGTCGTGCTCGCCTCCGGACGCGGCACTTCCGGCGGCGTCACCAACTGGACCAACGGCTCCCTCCCGTCCCTCTATCAGGGCACCGTTTTCCGCAGTTCCGGCGATCCGATCCTCTATCTCTCGAACCCTGGAAAAACTCTCGCGGCAGACCCAGTGCATCACGCTCGATGCTCTCGATCTCAATGAGCAGCACATGGAAGACACCGGCGAACTCGACATCGCTTCCCGCATCTCTTCCTACGAACTGGCCTTCCGCATGCAAATGGCCGCCCCCGGGTTGCTCGATTTCTCCAAGGAAACGGCCGCAACCCGCGACGCCTACGGCATCGACGATAAGACCACGCGTTCGTTCGGCACCAATTGCCTGCTGGCCCGCCGCATGGTGGAGCGCGGCGTGCGATTCGTGCTGCTCGCCGATGCCTCCTGGGACGATCACACCGAGCTGAACAAGAAGCTCAAGGAAAACTGCGACCGCACCGACAAGCCGGTGGGAGCGCTGTTGAAAGACCTCAAAGAACGTGGCCTGCTCGATTCCACGCTCGTCGTTTGGTGCGGCGAATTCGGCCGCACACCGATGGTGGAACATCGCCTCGGCCGCGATCCGGAAAAGGGCGGGCGCGATCATCACCCCTTCGCCTATTCCCTCTGGGTGGCTGGAGGCGGCATGAAAGGCGGACAGGTGATCGGCAAAACCGACGAGTTCTGCATGCGCGCCGAAGAGGACCCCATCCATGTCCACGATCTGCAGGCAACCATTTTGCATTGCCTCGGCTTCGATCATGAGAAGTTGACCTACCGCCACCTCGGCCGCGATTTCCGCCTCACCGACATCCACGGCAAAGTAGTAAAGAAACTCCTGGCCTGAAGCAACGTGGGCGTATAATCGATCCATGAAACCGACGCGACGACTGTTGCTTCAATCCGCCGCTGCTGCGACACCGGCATTTGCCGCCAAGACCACCACCAAATCAAACTCCGCTGCTGTCTATGAGCGTTTGGGCGTGAAACCGCTGATCAACGGCATGGGGACGGTAACGGTGTTGGGCGGATCCCTGATGCCACTGGAAGTCGTGCAAGCCATGGACGACGCCGCGCGTCATTTCGTCCACCTGCCCGATCTGCAGAAGAAAGCCGGCGCAAAGCTGGCCGAGATGCTGAAGGTTCCCGGCGCAATGGTCACCGGCGGCGCGGCTGCCTCCATCTCCGTGGGCACCATCGCCTGCCTCACCCGCGGCGACAAGAAGCGGTTGCAGTCGCTGCCCGATGTCGGCGAGGGATGGCGCGACGTCATTATGCAGAAGACCCACCGTTCCGGCTATGAGCACCAGATGATGATGGCTGGAGCGAAGATCGTGATGGTGGAAACCGCCGATGAGTTGCGGCGAGCCATCACCCCGCGCACGGCCATGCTCTTCTACATGAACAAAGCCGAGAACGAAGGCAAGATCCAGCGCGCCGAGTTCATCCGCATCGCCAAGGAAAAGGGCGTGCCCACCTTCAACGACGCCGCGGCTGATGTGCCGCCTAAAGAGAATCTCTGGAACTACGTCAATCGCGATGGGTTCGATCTGGTCGCATTCTCCGGCGGTAAGGGCATGATGGGGCCGCAATCCGCCGGTCTGTTGTTAGGCCGCAAAGATCTGATTGAAGCCGCCACCGAAGGTCAGAGCCCCTATGGCGGCATCGGGCGCGGAATGAAGGTCGGCAAGGAAGAGATCGTCGGAATGGTCGCCGCCGTGGAACGCTTCCTGCGCGTCGATCACGAAGCCGAGGCCCGCGAACTCGACCGCCGTGTCGCCGAGATGATGAAGCTCATCGGCAACGTGAAGGGCGTCACCATGTCGCGCTACGTGCCGGAGATCGCCAACGTGGTGCCGCACCTCGCACTGGAATTCACAGCCGGTAGCGCCCACTCGGCCAAGCAAGTGCACGATCAACTGCTCGCCGGCGACCCAGCCATCTACACGCTGCTCCGCGGGGAAAACTCGCTCATGATCAGCGTTTGGATGATGCAAGGCACGGAGCACCGTGTAGTCGGCAAGAAGCTCGGCGAACTACTGAAAGCTTAGTCCGCCACCGCGCCAGTTTTCCAATACGCCGGCAGGTTCGGCTTCGTATCCACCAGGATCTCCAGGATGGCGCGCCGGTCCGCGTCCGATAGCGAGGCGTACTTCGCGCCCTTCTCTTTGCCCGTCAGCACTTCGTGCAGCCGCTTGTAGATGCGCTCCCGCGCCACATCAGGCATAGAGTCGAACGCTTCGGTGTAAACCATGTAAGTGAGCGGATACTTGAACACGCGCTTCTTCAGATCGAAGTCGCGCAATGACCGTCCCTTCCTGTCGCGCGGGCCTCGCTGCGGAAAAGTCTTCTGATAGGTGCTGATGCCGCTGATCGGCTCCACGATTGGATCCTCATCCACGAACAGCATGTACTGCACCATCTCTTCCACCGCCGAATCGATGCGGCGATTCGTGGATTCGCTCATCGTGGAATCCGGTTGATTGAAGGCCTTGTTGATGCCGGTTTGATAATGCAGCGCCATGCGCGCTTCCCATCCAACCCGCGTGATGAGGTTCGTCATGTGCGTCTGATGCTCCAGAACCAGCAGCGCCACGATGTCGCTGTGCGGCGCCAGGTACGCGCCCGTATCAAACTTGCCGGCCAGGCTGCTCAGATTTTGCGTGCCTTCCTTCTCCAACTGGTCCGGATGATCGCGATCGCGGATGAGCGCATTGCCCAGATGATACTGCGAGCCATGCTTGCCGGAAACATACCAGCCGCCCCAACGTTCTTTCAGCGGGCTGCGATGATCGGTGATGAACGTGCCGGCCTGAAACACCGGCATACCCGAAGGTTCCGGATAGACAGAGCGTACAACAATACCGGGCACACCCAACGTGCCGCCCGATTGATGGCACTGCAGACAGGCATCGCGTCGGTCAAAGCGCGGCTTCGTCACGTCCTCGATATCCAGCGTGTAGAAGATGACGCCCTGCTTCGGATCGAGCGCGGCCAGTTCCAGCACGTCGCCGCCGCGGACCCAGCCAACCGAGACTTCGTCATTGAAGTACAGCGCGCGCGGCAAACGCGGAGAAATGCGCGGCGCCTGAAAGCTCGTCTTAGAAAACACAAACACCTGCGAGTCCAGGTTGACGTTGAGATTCTTCAGCAAGGAGCGCAGATGGCCCATCCCGTTGTCTTCGAAATCCAGTTTCACCTCGCCCCTGGCGATGCGTTGCCCCAGGCGATGAATGGGATCATCGGCCTGTGTCTTTGAATAGCGGATGGCGTCATGATCAATCGGGACCAGATACGATCCGCTCAATTCCGCCAGCGCCCAGCCGGCCGTAAGAATCAGTGCTACGACGAGGAGATTAATTCGCTTTGGCATGGAGGTGTACCATCGATTCGCAAAGTGGTTGAACCGGACCCGGTGAGTCCAGAATATCGGATAAAGTAGTACTGGAAAAAGCGTCTTCCACCATCGCCAGCGCGGAATCGAGCCGGCGGTGCAGCGCGCACAGGCGCGTGCCGTGGCTCTTCAGCCCAAGCGGACAACGATGGATACGTTGAATCGGATCCACGGAATTCAGAACATCGAGGATCGTGATCGCATCCGCGGCACGAGCCAGCGTGAAGCCCCCGTGTTTGCCGCGTTGCGCATTCACCAGGCCTGCGCGCCCCAGTGACTGCATCACCTTCAACAGGTAATCGGTCGGCAGTTTGGCGGTCGCGGCAATGGATTGCGCCGTTTGCGGCGAGTCCGGATTTTGGGCCAGGACAACCATCGCGCGCAAGGCGTACTCCACGGTCTGGGAAATCATACTTCGGCCATTATACTGATATGTGGATAGGGATGTCCAGATATATCCCCAAGCAGCGCCAGACGGCCGTATTTGCACACTCCCATGCACGCCTTGCGCCACATCCCAACAACCCGCGTTGAAAACAATCGAGTTCCCTCTGGCCCTTCCGATGCACTCCCCACTGCGTATCGGAAAACCGATCACGAACAAAGGAGAACGATTATGTTTCGGAGTCATTTTCTTGGATTCTTGTTGGCAGCCACGGCCTTCGCACAAGTGGCAGCCGTCACCGCGGAAGAAGCAAAGCAACTCGCTTTCATGCGTGAGGAAGAGAAGTTGGCGCGCGATCTCTACCGCCACTTCTACCAGAAGTACAACCTCGCTGTTTTCGATCGCATCGCCCGCAGTGAGCAGGCGCATTTCGATGCCATCGGCCAGTTGCTGGCGCGCTACCAGGTGGCCGATCCCGCAGCCAACCTCCCCGAAGGAAACTACGCCAATTCAGACTTGCAAGCGCTGTATCAGCAACTGGCGGCCAAGGGCGATCTCTCGCTCCGCGACGCGTTGGACGTGGGTGTAATCGTCGAAAAGACAGACATCGCGGATCTGGAGACATCTCTCAGAGCAACGGTGAAAGCCGACATGAAACGGGTGTTCCAAAATCTGATGGCGGCTTCCTACAATCATCTCGAGGCGTTCGAAGAATGCTGGCAGGTCAGCGCCCAATAGCCTTGCGAATCGCGGCCACGGTCACCTCCGCCCGGTAATCAACAATGCGTTTGCCCCAGGCCACGGTCTTCTGAAGCGGGGCCAGGGGCACACCATTGATCGTGAACTTCCCTGCGGCCATCCGCTCTTTCATGCGCACCGTGCTCGGATCGATGAGCATCATCTGCGCCGTGATCGCGAAATCGTCATGTATCCCGTCATCCGTCTGGTGCACGCCCTGAGTTTCCAGCCACTTCTTCACGCTCGCGTAATCGTAATACTCCGGGATGTGGTGGATCGTGTGCTTGGCGCCCCAACGTTTGGAAAGCGCCGCCGCCACCGCGGCCATTCCCTTCGTATTCCCGCCGCTGTCGCCAATGAGAATCACATGCTCGAAACCATGCTGCTTCAGGCTCTCGGCAATATCGGTGAGCAGGCGCTGATACGTCTCCTCGCGGACACTGATCGTGGAGGGATAACGCATATGGCCGGTCGGCGGCGCAATGTCCCCTTCCGGCACAAACGGCACCACGGGCGCCACCAATGCATCCCCCAGCTTGCGTGCGATGGCTTCGGCCGTAGCCCGCAGAATGTAATTGTGCTTGCCCGCGGCCAGATACGGCCCGTTCTGCTCCACGCCTCCCGTGGGCACAATCACGATGCGCTTACCGGCCTTCATCGCATCGCGCACCTCCAGCCACGTCATCTCTTCAATCCAGATCGTGTCGCGCGCGGCGATCGGTCGGGCCATGTTCGGATCGGGCCGTATCGGGTCGGATTTTTGCGCCGCGGTCGTCATGGCCAACAGCAGTGAGCAGATCACAGTTCTCACAACCATAGACCCTATCTTATTCTGGTAGACACAAACATGGGGATTCTACGTGGAGCAATCGCCGGTTGCGGCTTTTTTGGCAACATACAGATCGAGGCTTGGCGGCGCATGCCGGATGTCGAGTTGGTGGCCGCATGCGATCCCATGCTGACCCGCGCCCAAGCTGCCGCGCCGCATGCCTACACCGACGTTGCGGCCATGCTCGATGAGCAGCGCCCCGATTTCCTCGACATCGCCACCCGTCCGGATACACACTTGCCCCTGGTGCGTCTGGCCGTGGAGCGAGGCATCCCGGCCATTGTGCAGAAGCCGCTCGCCGAAACCCTCGATCAGGCCCGCGAGATGATCGCGCTGGTCGAGGCGTCCGGTGTGCCCGTCATGGTGCACGAGAATTGGCGCTGGCAGCCGTGGTACCGCGAAGTGAAGCGCCGCATCGACGCAGGCGACATCGGCCAGCCGCTCACCTACACCTTCCGCATCCGCCAGCGCGATGGATTGGGAGACAATCCGTTTCCCAACCAGCCCTACTTCCGTCTCATGCCGCGCCTGCTCATCTATGAGACGCTGATTCATCCCATGGACACGGCGCGATTCCTGTTCGGAGAAATCGACTCCCTGCAAGCCTTCGCCAAGCGTCACAACCCCCTCATCGAGGGCGAGGATCGTGCGGTTGTACTCATGAACCACATAGGCTCAGTGGACGGAGTGATCGACGGAAGCCGCTACACCAACCCCGACCCGCCCGGACCAGCGATGGGCGACGCCATCTTCGAAGGCACGGAAGGTGTGCTCCGCGTGCTCGCCAACGGCGAAGTCTACGCGGGAGCATCGTTGCTCACCCGCCATGCCACGGACATCGGCTACAAGGGCGATAGCGTGCGCGCCACTCAACAGCACTTCATTGACTGCCTGCAAACAGGAGCAAAGTTCGAAACCGGCGTGCGCGATTACTTCGGCAGCTTCGCCGCGGTGGACGCCGCCTATCAGAGCATCGCCCAAGGGCGCGTCTTCTCACCCGCGCGCTAGCTCTTCCAACATGGCTGCCGTGTCCGGGTCCGGCGATTGCAGCCGCCCGGCAAGCACACCCCGCCACGCGGCAGCAGGCGATTCCTTCAGCCGGCGCAAAAGCCCCAACGCATCGGCGCCGGCCCCAATCAGTTCCAAGAGCAGCGCTTCGTAGACGCGTTCGGCAATGGCCGGGTGTTGCGAATAAATGAAACAGGACCACTCCCGCCGCGAAGCAGGCGCCAGGCTGCCCGCCTCATCCCAAGTACTCAACAGCAGGGACAAAGCAAACACGGCTTCCATAGCATGCGAAGGCACTGTCCGCTCCTGCTCCCAATACAAATCCATCCCCGCGAGAATCGCATACCAGTGCGGGTGATACTCGCTTGCGGCATTCATCCGCGCTAAGTCCGAAAGCAGAGGCAACGGCTGCCCCAGCAGCAACGCCACGAACCCACGCTCCGCAGCGGCTGCCAGTTCGTCACCCACAGCAAAGCCCAATTGCTCGCGGCGTTCGTGCGCGTACTCGCCGGGGTTGAAGCCGAAATAGAGGTTGGCCAGAGTGCCCAATAATCGCGGCTTTTCTCCCCTTTCCACTTCCACAACGCTCGCAGCCGTCGCCTCACGGAGTTTCGTAAATCGGTCCATGGCTGCCAGCGTAGTACATTGTGGGGGTGCATTCCGAATTGAGGCGCCAGACCCCAAGCAAACTCTGCGTCCGCCGAAGCCGTGTCCGCATCGAAGTAGAATAAGATCTGACAGAGAGGCCTTAATCCCAAGTGAGCACTGCAACAGCAACCGATATCGAACTGCGCCAACAGCAGGTCAAAGAAAAACTCGACGCCTGGACACGCGAAATCGTCCAGTGGCATTTCAGCCCCGAAACCGGCACGCCGTTCTGGCTCGATTGGGCCGCCAAGGCAGGCTGGGATCCGCGCAAGGAAGTCAACTGCTACGCCGACCTCGATAAGTTCGGCAACTTCCAGGATGAATGGCTGCGCGGCGGCCCCGTCCGCAAGTGGATCCCCAAAGGACAGGCCGGAAAACCCGTCTACGTCTTCGAAACCGGCGGCAGCACAGGCGTGCCCAAGTCGCGCGTCCAAATGGAAGACTTCCGCATCGACTATGAGATGTTCAGCGAGACTCTCTCCGATGAGCATTTCCCCAAAGGCGCCGACTGGATCTCCATCGGACCCTCAGGTCCCCGGCGTCTCCGCCTCGCCGTCGAACACCTCGCGCAACACCGCGGCGGCATCTGCTTCATGGTCGACCTCGATCCCCGCTGGGTCATCAAACTGATCAAGTGGGGCGAAATGGCGATGATGGAACGCTACAAGACCCACGTCATTGACCAGGCCCTCACGCTGCTCAAGGCCCACCCCAACATCCAGTGCATCTTCACTACGCCGAAGCTGCTCGAAGCGATTTGCGAAAAGGTCTCCCTGAAGAAACTCGGCATCAAAGGCATCTTCTGCGGCGGTACGGAAATGACTCCGCAGTTCTGCCGCTTCGCCGTTGAGGAATTGCTCGATGGTGTTTACTTCGCCCCCACCTACGGCAACACGCTGATGGGCCTCGCGGTGCACAAGCCTCTCACCGCCGATGATGGCTACGCCATCGTGTACTATCCGCCCACACCGCGCGCCATGATCGAAGTGGTGGACCCCGACAACCCGACGCGTATCGTGGGTTACGGCGAAACCGGCCGCGTGCGCCTCACCACTCTCACCAAAGACACCTTCATCCCACGCTTCCTCGAGCGCGATGAATGCGAACGCGAACGCCCCCATGCCTTGTACCCGTGGGATGGTGTCCGCAACGTCCGCCCGTTCTCGCGCTTCTCTTCGTCGGTGGTGGAAGGAGTGTATTGATGCTGCACATTCCCATCCTGCGCAAAGGCCGGCCCTACGTCAGCCTCAACGTCAACCGGACCCCGCATCACCGTACGCGCGAACCCTTCGTCGAAATCAGCCAGGCCAACTCCGGCCTCGTGCGGCGCGATCTGCTCGATGCCGAAGCCACCTGGCGCATCCTGCAAGGCTTCCGCTGCGAAGAGCTGGTGAAGATGTCGCAGCGCGCGGCCGAGCATTTCAAAGACGACTCGCTCCCTCTGGGCGATTCCATGCAGTCGCCGGATGAATACGTGGAGTCGATCTCCGCCACCACCGGCCTGCCTCACGTCATGGTGCGCAAGAACATGATGAAGATCTATGGCGTCATGGCCGAGATCGAAAGCGTGTTGAGCGGGCTCACCCGCGGCATGGATCTCAGCGTGCTCGACGAAGGCTACGGCGTCGCCGGCGGCCACAACGTCAGCTTCTTTCCGCGTGGCTACAACCTCGGCGCGGTATTGCCCAACAACTCGCCGGGTGTCCACTCCCTGTGGATTCCCGCCATCGTCATGAAGTCCCCGCTCGTGCTCAAGCCGGGTAGCGCCGAGCCCTGGTCCCCCTATCGCGTCATCCAGGCCTTCATCAAGGCAGGCTGCCCTCCCGAAGTGTTCGGCTACTACCCCACCGATCACGGCGGGGCGGGCACCATTCTCCAAAGCTGCGGCCGGTCGATGCTGTTCGGCGATGTCGGCGCTGTGAAGTCCTGGAAGAACGACCCGCGTATCGAATTGCACGGACCGGGCTACAGCAAAGTGATCCTCGGTGAGGATTGTGTCGACGACTATGAAAAATACCTCGACGTGATCATTCACTCCATCGCCGAAAACTCCGGCCGTTCCTGCATCAACGCCTCTGGCGTATGGGTGCCGCGGCGCGGGCGTGAAATCGCCGAAGCACTGGCACAGCGTCTGGCCCAGATCCAGCCGCGGCCGGCCGATGATCCGGAAGCGAAGATCGCCCCGTTTGCCGATCCCCGCGTCGCCGAACGCATCTCGAAGATGATCGACGCAGGTTTGAACGAACCGGGCGCCGTGGATGTCACCGCGCAGTATCGCAGCGGCGGCCGTGTCGCGCAATTCGAGGGATGCACCTATCTCCTGCCGACCATCCTGCACTGCGACTCCGTAGAGCACGGCTTTGCCAATAAGGAGTTCCTGTTCCCCTTTGCCAGTGTCGTGGAACACCCGCAGGCACAGATGGTGGACGCCATCGGGCCAACGCTGGTCGTCACCGCCATCACCAGCAACGAACACCTGAAGCAGCAATTGCTCGCTTCCCCGCATGTGGGCCGCTTGAACCTGGGGCCAATCCCAACCATGAAGATCGGATGGGATCAGCCGCACGAAGGAAACCTCTTCGAACACCTCTACGCCCGGCGCGCTTTCCAGCAACAAAGCGCCGAGCTCGTGCATCACTAAACGTATGCGCATTTTCGCCTTCACCGCAGGAGCCGCAAGCATGTATTGCGGCTCCTGTCTGCGCGACAACGCGCTGGCGGCGGAGTTGAAGGCGCGCGGCCACGATATCCTCCTGCTGCCGGTCTACACCCCAACATTGGTCGACGAAGCCAACGTCAGTGAAGAGCATGTTTTTTTCGGTGGAATCAGCGTCTATCTGCAGCAGCAATCGCGGCTGTTCCGTAAGACGCCATGGCTCGTCGATAAACTGTGGGATTCGAAGCTGGCGCTGAAAGCCGCGGCCAAACGTTCCATCCCGGTCAATCCGAAATTCCTCGGCGAAATGACCGTGGCGATGCTCAATGGCGAGCATGGCCCACAGCAGAAAGAGTTCGAAAAGATGGTGCACCACCTGCGGCCGCTCGGCAAGCCGGACGTGGTCACCATTCCCAATTCGTTGGTCATCTCAATGGTTGGGCCGCTCAAACGCGCGCTGGGCTGCCCCGTCTACGTCACGCTGCAAGGCGAAGATCTGTTCCTCGAAAATCTGCATGAGCCCTACCGCTCCGAATCCCTCAAGCTCATCCGCCAGATGGTGCCGCAAGCCGATGGGTTCATCGCCGTAAGCGAATTCGGCGCGCGCCTCATGTCCTCTTACCTCGGCATTCCCAAAGAGAAGATGCACGTCATCCCGCTCGGCGTGAATCCCCACGATCTCACCCAAAAACCCCTGGAGCGTGAGCCCGGACCATTCCGCGTCGGATACTTCGCCCGCATCGCTCCCGAAAAAAGCCTCCATCAACTCTGCGAAGCCTACCGCTGGATGCGCCATGAAGGCGGCCTCCCTCCCAGCCGCCTGGAAGCCGCCGGCTATCTTGCCCCCGAGTACAAGGAATACCTGCAAATCATCGCGCGTCAGATGCAGGAATGGGGCCTCGGCGCTGAATTCCACTATCACGGCTCCCTCGACCGGGCCGAAAAGATTCGTTTTCTTCACCGCGCCGATGTCATCTCCGTGCCCAGCCTTTACGCCGAAGTGAAAGGCCTCTACGCGCTCGAAGCAATGGCGTGCGGTGTGCCCATCGTGTCACCGCGGCATGGGTCGTTCCCGGAGATGATTGAGCGTACCGGTGGCGGACTACTCGCCGATCCCGATCATCCGGAAAGCTTCGGGCGCGAGATTATGAGGCTCTACCGTGACCCTTCGTTGCGGACCGAACTCGGGCAACGCGGGCATGCGGGCGTGCGCGAGCACTACACCGTCCAGACGATGGCCCAGCGAGCCGTGGAAGTCTATTCGGGCAACGTGCCCGTTACTGCCTAGCCCAAATCCTCCCCACGAAATTCGACAATCTCCGGCGGATCCAGCGCGTAATTGCTATAGCGGATCCACAACGGCTTCACTCGCACATACATCAACCCCGGCCAATTGCGCCGCGCCGGCCCATCCGGAAACGATTGGTAGTAATGCGCCAGCAATTCATCCAACTCGAGTCCCCTCGGCTCATCGGCAACGCCCTCGTACTGGACAGTGCATACGGCCCGTGGATCGGTCGGCCCAATGACAAAAGCCACACGCGGGTTCTGCCTGACGTTGCTCGCCTTGCGCGTTGTCTGAAGAGTGTCAAAAATCAGCTCGAACCGCTCGTTGACGGCGATGCCGACCAGAGCGGCCTGCGGATGGCCTTCGGTTGAGGCCGACGCGAGCACAGCGTAGCGCTCGCGGCGCAAAAACGCAAGAAGATCCATGCGGGTAACGGACATGCCCGTTCAGTGTAGCAGGTCGTGCACCAGTATCTCCATATATGTATATTGTTATAATCTGAGAATGAAGTCTGTTCAGTGGGTCGGGACGTCCCGCAAAGATGTGCAGTCGTTTCCCGAACGTGTCCGGCGGGTAGTAGGACATGCCCTGTACGCGGCACAGAACAGCGAAGTGGATTCTGCAGCAAAGCCTTTGAGAGGATTCGGGAGCGCTAAGGTTATGGAGATTGTCGCAGATCACGACAGTGGTACGTACCGTTCCGTCTACACTGTGCAGTTTCGGGAAATTGTATATGTCCTCCATGCCTTCCAAAAGAAGTCGAAGCAGGGCATTTCCACACCGCGACGTGACTTGGAGTTGATTCGGAGCCGTCTCAGTGATGCGGCCAGAGATTACAAGCGGAGGCTCGACCAGGAATGAAGAAGACATCGACTAATACAGCTAAGCGAACAACCGGCCGTTCCTCAATTCAGGAGAGTTCCGGGAACGTCTTCGCGGATCTGGGGCTCCCTCATCCGGAAAGGGAACTCGCAAAAGCACACCTCACATTGCAAATCTACAAACTCATCAAGAAGCAGCGGCTAACCCAAGTCGAGGCAGCAAACAAGCTGGGAATCCGCCAGCCTCAGGTTTCCTTACTGATGAACAACCGTGCGGGCAGTTTCTCCGTGGGCAGACTACTGGAGTTCCTGACCGCACTAGGTCAGAACATCGAAATCCGCGTGCGGCCTGCACGTCAGGAGGTCGGAGATCTCTCGGTACGCGTGGGTTGACGCATCCTGTGAATGGCCCGTTCAAACATTTCCTGGCAATAGATCATTTGGCACCCACGACCGTCTTCTTCCTCTTCGCGAAATAGGTCGGTAACTGGCGGGGTGAGGTCGGCGGGAAGGGATCCCGCAAGGGCTAGGCGATAGAGGCACGGGGCAATCCAGAAAAGGCTATGGTTGCTTCCATTCGGATGAAATGGATCGTCCCCAATAGGATTTCCGTGCAAGAAAGCATTTCGCAAGCTGTAGATCTGCTCGCAAAGCCCTTCCAGGAGGTGAACGTGCTGCTGGTCCTCGATACTCTGCTCTGCAAAGGGCGTGGGTGGTGCCGAGCGTAACAACTTCATGACTCGGGATCGATTTGACCTGGCATTGGGACCTGGGTGGGCCAAGATCTCCAGCGCAGAAACCCAAAGTGCTACGATCCGCCCAATGTCAAATAGTGTCGTATCCTTTCCTCAGGCAATCGAGCGGCGTTTTCTGCCATATTCAAGGAACGGAAGAGAGCCCTATTTGACCATTCTCCGGTTTGCTCCAGTTTCTGAATGCGGGCAAACTCGGCACCGTGATCCGGACGGCGCTTGGATTCCAGAGCCGTGGCAGCGTTCTGAAACAACAGTTCCTGCCAGCGGTACAGCTGCCTAGGCGCAATGCCCGCCTCTTCACAGACCTTGGAAACCGGCAGCTTCTCAATCAAATGGCGTCGCAGAATGCTGACTTTCTACTCGGCGCTAAGGTATCGGCGTTCTTTCTTCAACGTCTCGCTCCAATTACCTCATCGGCGAAACGCCCTCAACTTTGAATTGAAGCAACACACTTCAAGTGTATACCGGATACGGTAAACACGGGAAACGATGACAGTATTCAATGATCGAAGCTTTTTGTCAAGAGGCGCGTTCCAAGTTGAGGCACCTGAGACGGGTTGGACGCCGGAGACCGATTCTCCTCTCGAAGTTGGTCTGCAAAACCGCAAACGTGACTCAAGGTCTACGGAGTGCTCAAGCGTCCAAGATCGATTGACGTCCTCAACCTTGCAGAAGAGGTGTTGTATAGGTGGAAGCAACACCTTCTATCGACGTAATATAATCACGACATCGTGGAAGAAGATCATCCTTATGCTACGGTAGCCGATGCCCCGACACAACTGCTTCGCGAAGTGCTTCGTCTCGCCAGGGAGGCCTATGAAGCCGGCGAAAGCCCCTTCTCGGCGCTTGTAGTCGTCAATGGGCAGGTTGTCGGTCGGGGTCTCAATAGGACCAGGTCATCAGGCAATCCGACTGTGCACGCAGAGATGGCCGCAATTGCCGATGCTTGTGAACATGGCCACGGGGACGCCCTTTCGAGAGGTACTGTCTACTGTTCGTGCGAACCATGCATTATGTGTCTGATGGCGATGTACTATTGCGGAGTGCGCGATGTTGTCTATCTCGCCAGTATCGATGACGCAATTCGATATGGATCTGGCGATCCTCATTTGGCTACCGCGACGATAATTGAACTCGGCGCATTGGGGATGCAAGTGAAATCCGCAGGCCAGGCGTATGCGTCACAAGCGGTCGCATTGTTTCAAGAGAAGGTCCGTCGGGATGGTTCGCTATGACGAGTGATTTCGGCGACTTTCAGCCGCCTTCTCAATCGCGGTTGCCCCAACTGAAGACCCCCCTGCCTGGGCCACAATCTCTAAGTTTAGGGAGTAGTCTCAGCTTCGAGGCTAGTGGACTGTCAGGCTTCGCTAAAGGGCACGCGCCGGTCATCTTTGAACACGGCAGCGGTGCGATCCTCGTCGATGTTGATGGCAACGACTTCCTCGATCTCACTTCCAGCTTTGGGGTTGCAGCCTTGGGCTACGCGCCGGACTGCGTGACCCGAGCTGTGCAGTCGCAAGCGGGGCGGCTTCAACACACAATGGCTGGGATTTTCCCGCACGAAAAGTACGCCACTTTACTAGCACGCATCGCTCGCCATTTCGGCAGAAGCGCGCAGCCGGAAGTTGCCCTTGCGACGAGTGGCGCCGAGGCGATCGAAATTGCATTAAAACTAGCGTATCGAGTCACCGGTGCGGCGGGGATTCTTACGTTTGCTGGCGGCTTCCATGGGCAGACACTGGGAACCCTTAAGATCTGTGGCCACAATCCTCTTCGAAACCCTTTTGTCGAGATACTGGGCTCTTCCGTGACCCATCTTCCGTATCCGAACCCTTTTCGTCCCATCTCACGGAGTGCCGATCCCTTGGACCTTGCTCTTACCCTAGTTGAAGCGGCCCTTGCCGGCACAAGGAGCGGTCAAGCTCCTGTTGGTGCCATTGTAGTTGAACCAATGCAGAATCCAGCCGGATACGTCGTACCGCCGAGAGGCTTTTTGGCTGGCTTATCTGCCCTCTGCAAACGATACGGAAAAATCCTGATTGTCGACGAAATCTTCACTGGAGCCGGACGCTCCGGTGAGTGGCTTTTGTCAGACCGAGAGTCAGTTGCCCCTGATATCGTGTGCGTTGGAAAAGCTATGACGGGCGGTTTGCCCTTGGCCGCGGTGGTTGCCGACAGGAGCTTGATGGCCTGCTTGGTGACCGATGGACTCGTCCCCCTGCACGGGTCAACATTCATGGGAAATCCGCTAGCGTGCGCCGCAAGTAACGCAAGTCTTGAGATGATCGAGGCGGGTGGTTTCGTCAAGACAAGTTACGAAGTGGGTGCAAGGTGGTTGAAGTTCCTGCGTGAGCGGCTTGAGGGCGTGCCTGGAGTTGGGGATGTGCGTGGAAGCGGGCTTGCTCTCGCGATTGAGTTTGTCAAGGACAGTCTCACAAAAGAACCTGATTCCCACTTGGCAGCCAACGTGGCGAATAGTCTTTTCAAAAGAGGGGTCATCGTTCTGATCTCGGGACTACCAGACCTTAATGTCATTACGATGGCTCCGCCGTTTGTGATTGAGGAAGATCAACTTGCGTTTGCGATGGAGGAGTTAGTCGCCACCATCAAACGGAATACTGGGGCCACTTAGATGCCGTATAGCCAAGAAATTGCAAAAGGCCTGAACTACATCCGGTCAATCCTCAATCCTGATGGTGGCGTGCCTGCAACAAAGCCAGGTGATCCCAGCGGTTGTTGGACGTCTGCTGAATCTTTAGAGATCATGCTCACGGCCGGCGTGCACCACCTGGATCCACGACCAGTAGCCTCCGCGTTGATTGCTTTCTTGGTTGCGAACCAAATCGGCTCCGGTGCAGACTCAGGTGGCTGGCCATTGGTGGCCGGCGGGAGGCAGGCCTCGGCTATGGCTACCGGGCACGCTGTCGCGGCCTTGTCAGCAGCGCGGAGGTTCTTCGCAGCCGACGCAAGTTTGTTAGGAGTCCTTTCTCCGGCCCTGACGGCCGGTATGGCTTGGCTCGAAGCCCACAAGGGGTCAGAGCGCGGCTGGGGGGTAGAACCGACTTCCGGCGGCGATGGGGCACAGTTAAGAATGATTAGTACCGTGTACGCGTTGCGTGGTTACGTGGCCGTTGATCGGACTGCCCAAAACTCCGGCGATGTGAATCAGGCATGTCAGGCGATCCTAAGCCTCCAGAACCGCGATGGCGGCTTTTGTGGGAAGAAAGGGTTGCCCAGCGATGCGTGCAATACATCTCGTGCTATTGTTGCCTTGCTCAGTTGTAAGGCCTTGCGCTCATCAGATCGAGTGATTCAACGAGCTGTGTCGTATCTGTGCAGCCAAAAACCGCGCTCCGGTGTGTGGCAAATAGACACCGAGAGCTATGTTACCCAAAGCGCCCCAGGACAGACGGTCTTCAACTCAAACACACCTGCCGATGCAATTGAGGCTCTGTTGAGCGTTGGCCGTTACGACAAATTGGTGTCGACGAGCTTGCTGTGGCTTGTGGGTTCGCAGAACGATGATGGAAGTTGGTGTTTGGCTTCTTCAGACAAGACAGTCCCAGACGTTGTGAGTTGGCCTACGAACGAGGCCATGTTTAGTCTCGCCTTGGCGTCCCGTGTCTTCAAGTCGGCCGGCCTTCCAGGCCTGCAACATTCTCTCAGACGGTCGACCATCACCCTTGCGCTCATTAGCATCTTCTGTATTGCAGAAGGTGTTATCCTGATCTTCACTCCACAGCTTCTGCAGCAGGTGTGGTCTGCGACGCCAGAATGGCTCCGCAGCCTAGTTGTCGGGGGCCTCGTCCTAGCTTTGTTCGTGAACCTGCTAGCAGCCTATCTGTGGGACAGATTTAAGGGCCGCAACTGAGACGAGGAGAGTGACAGTGGACAAAACGAGCGCCTTTCACGCTGCTTATCGCGAGGGCCAGCCGCTGTTTGGGACGGTTCCAACAGTGGAGCTGTTTCGGGCGATCGACCAAACTAACCTTCAGCCGTGTCGTGCGTTGGACGTTGGGTGTGGCGATGGCCGCGACACCATAGAGTTGGTTAGCCGCGGATTTGAGGTGACGGCGGTAGATGTTTCCTCGGCCGCGATTGCTTCGCTCTCAAGTAGGCTAAAATCTTCGGCGTCACGCGGCACTATTGTTCCGGTAGTGGCGGATGTGGTTCAGTGGGAGCCAACAGGCGAGTTTGGCATAGTAACGGCAGTTACTCTTCTCGATCACCTGGAGGAAGACCTAAGCCATCGAATAGCCCAGAAGCTCGTCATGTCTCTTGCCTCTGGTGGCCTTGGTTTCTTTCAGGTCCTCACTATTGACGATCCGGCAGTGACAAATAGTGGCAGTCGCAGCGAATTTGCGGGCGAGATAAGGCATTATTTCGGGCATAATGAGCTGCTCGAATTGCTCAAGCCGTGGTTCCGGGTAATTTACTACGAGGAGCGCATGGAGTGGGACCATGACCACGGCACACCCCACCAACATGGAATGGCGCTTTTCGCTGGTTTGAAGAAAACGACAAGGAGCCTTTAATGACGTGCATAGATGTGATTCCAGAGTTGACGGTTGAAGATGTAAGCCGATCAATCGACTTTTACTGTTCGCGTCTCGGTTTCACCGAAGCCGCACGTGCACCTGAAGATGGGGTTCCAGTTTGGGCCGAGGTTAAGAATCAAGACGCGCGGATCATGTTTCAGCGACGAGCTGAGATGTTTTTGGAGATTCCCTCACTGGCTGGAACTACGCTGGGTGGGGCGGCTGTGATTGTATTACAAGTCTCCGTTGACGACGCGCGCCGATTTGCAGCGAGTGCTTCCGGTGGACTTGAAGTCGTCCTTCCCGTGCGCGAAACAGAATACGGGACGGTTGAAATTGGCGTAAAAGATCCTGACGGCTACGTTGTCCTAATTTCTGGGCGATAGCCCCTTAGTTGAGATCCGTCGCTCGGATCACAAAAGGCAACGTTGCACGCCAGCACACAGGTGGTGTTGACGCCACCGGGTCTCCAATGCTTCGAGCGGCTTGTCAATCTCAAAGGCGTTGAGTTCTCTCACCGGGATTTCCGGGTCACATTGCCCTTGGAAGCAATCAACGACATGCAACCCCTCGAGCGCCGGGGTGGAGGAGATAAGATACTCATCGTCCTTCGCGAGCATCCAAGGATAGAGCCAGAAGGAGTTCGAATAATAGATCCGCGGTATCTGTTGCTCATAGACTGTTCCCAACGCGCGACAATAAGGCACAACACTTGCCGCCACGAGATCACGAAAGCTTGCGATTGGCTCTATCGTAGAAACTCTGGGAATCACATCATCGCGCACGATGATCGAAACGGGAGCGAGTGGCACACCAAACGCATCGGTGAACCGTGAGAGTAGTTCTTTGAACCTCGGGTGAGCCAAACAAAAGTCATGAACTCGCTGGTCACTCGGTTGCACAAGTGCGATGGCCTCTCCATCAAGTGCCTTCTTTGCTCGTAAATTTGGCAGAATCGCAGCGGGAGTCCAGTTGCTCATCGGTTTCTATTCTCTCAACCCTCCGCGTCCGCATCGATCGACCCCTTCGTCCGAAACTCCTCCGCCCGCCGCTCCGCCTCCTCCATCAATTCACTCAGCCCCTTCGCAAAAGACGGATGCTCCTTCCACAACTGCAGCGACTGGATCGAGTAAAAATACACATGCTCCCGATTCGTCCATTCCTCCCGAAACCCCGGCAGCACCGAAGCGGGCAGCACTCCACCGCCATGCCCCTGATTGTCCTGATGCCAGTATCCACGCGTCGAAAAGAACCGGAAGTAGGTCAGCGGAGCCAGCAGCCGGAACGGCCCATCCGGCAACGCAATATGAGCCACCGCCCGCGCAAAATGAAACCGCTGGGGACGCTCATTGTCCACCGTGTACCGCCACTCCCCGTGCCTCGTCCACTGGCCCGGCGCAACCGCCGGAAAACCCTTCTCGGCAAGCGCGCCATTCAACAGCCGCAAATTCGCCTGATACACCGCCGGCCACCCGGAAGTCGACCAATCCCGATGCGCCGCGAAATGTGCCGCCCGGTCCTTCTTCCATCGCAATCCAGCCGCCATCTCGCGCACATACGCCTTGGCGCGATCCGCATTGTACTGCTTCCGGTACCCCGTCCAATCGAGCGACACACCGGCTTTCGGATCCACCAGCTTCACCCGCCAGGCGGGCTCCTTCACCGGATGCTGCTCGTAAACCGTCTCTTCCATCGTGAACGATTCCGCAACCGGCAGATCCTCCGCCAGCAGCGCAACCGTCAGCAACTCGGCATACGAGGTCTGCCCGTTGATGTGCGTATCATTCACCCGCCGGAAATGAAACGTCGTGCGGTCGCCCGTCTGCTCCGTATCGCGCGAATCCAACCGCAAATCCGCGCGCAGTTGCATCTCCGCAATCCCATCCAGATCCGCCACCACAGGCACGCTCCGCCGCTGCCTGGCACACGCATAGGCCACCAATAGAACCACGGCCAGCAGAATCAGCACCAGCTTCATAAACGCTCCTGCAAAGTCAGGCGCGGAGCGGCCCTCGAATCCCTCATAGCCGCCACTTGGTGCGTGTATATGCGATCCGAAACCCCTGCCGTTCCGCATTGCGTTGCGAAGCGCTACCAGGCTCGGCGGCGGTCATCATCGCCAAATCGCACTCCGCCTGAGCCGCATAGCAAAGCCGAGCTTCCAGCAACGCCCGCTGTGCTCCCTGCCTCCGGTGCTCCGGCAGCGTGCATGACCCGGCGAGAATCGCCACCCTGTTCTGGATACTGAGCGCCGCCGCCGCAATCGGAACACCGTGACGTTCCGCCAGGAACGAAACCTCGCCGTGTCGCGCGGTAACCACCTGCATCAAATCCACCAGCATATGCGCCAGTTCCGGATACTCACGCCAACCCGCCGCCGCCGTGCGCGCCCACGTTTCCCGATCCTCCGGCCCGGCAATCCGCACCGAAATGGAATCCGCTACGGCATGCGGCGCAGCGGGCAACGTGCGATACAGCACCGTGCTCATCTCAACGGGCGCGTACCCGCGCTGATGCAATTGCGACACCAGCGCCATGCCCGCCAGAGGACAGATTTCGTGCTGCACCGGGGCGCCGCGCTGCTGGAAGAAATCCTCGATTCGTCCGAGTTCCTCGGGCGAAGGCAGCGAAGTCAGGCCAAGCCCGAACGTCTGCGTCATGGGTGACTCTGCGCCATCGAAGGTGGCGATGGCTCCGGCCGCTTCCATCCAACTGGCGTTCGAAGAGGGATGCACTCGCCAGCGGGCTTCAATGAACCGTGCGCACAATAGTCCCTCGGCGCGTTCTAACCGCGAAGCCAAGGCCTGATCGACAACGGGAAACTGCACAACTTCACTCCTCGCGTCGTTTTTTCGCCCAACCTTCCTTGATTATCTGACGGGAGCGGCCCAGTGCCAAGGCATCGGAGGGAACCGCGTCGGTCACCACCGATCCAGCCGCCACGTAGCTCCCTTCCCCCACCGTCACCGGCGCCACCAAAGTCGAATTGCTCCCCACGAAGCTATTGCTGCCGATCTTCGTCTGATGCTTCTTCTTCCCATCGTAGTTGCAGGTGATCGTGCCCGCGCCGATATTCACGTTTTCGCCAATCGTGGAATCGCCCAGATAAGCCAGATGCTGCGCCTTCGCCCCTTTGCCGATCCTCGTCTTCTTCAACTCCACGAAGTTGCCGATATGCACTCCGGCCTCCACGTGATTCTCCAGCCGCAGCCTGGCATACGGACCAATCCGCGCCCCGCTGCTCACATACGATGTGGCAACGATCGAAAACGGATTCACTTGCACATCGTCTTCGAGCGTAGAGGATTCAATGATGGAATACGCGCCCACGCGGCAATCCGCGCCAATCACCGTCTTGCCCAGAATCCGCGTGAACGGCTCAATCACACTATCGGCGGCGATGCGCACTTCCTCATCGATCGTCACCGTTTCCGGCCGTTCAATGGTCACCCCATCCAGCATCAGTTGCCGCGCCTTGCGCGCCCGCAGAATGCGATCGACATCCGCCAGTTCCAGCTTCGTGTTGATCCCCAGCAATTCCGAAGGATCCTCCACATGCAGCGGCAACACGCGATGCCCGTTGCCCGACAGAATCTCCACCATATCGGTGAGATAGTATTCACCGGCCGGATTGTTCGTGCGGATATCGTGCAGGTGCTTCCACAGCAGCGCGGCATCAAAACAATAGATGCCTGCATTGATTTCGCGCACGGCGCGCTGCTCGGCATTGGCGGCCTTCTCCTCCACCACCGCCGCGATGTCCCCCGCCGCATTGCGGATGATCCGCCCATAGCCCGTGGGATTGTCCAGATGCGTGGTCAACGCAGTCGCCGAAACCGCGGCCTCCGCTTGCAGGCGAATCAGCTTTTCCAGCGTCGCCAGCGTCAACAGGGGAACGTCGCCATAAAGGATCACCACGCGCCCCGTGTGTTCCGGCACCGCCTGCTCACAGCACAACACGGCATGCCCGGTGCCCTTCTGCTCCGATTGCAGGGCGAACCGTACGCCACGTGCCGAGAGTAAATCCCGCACTCGCTCGGCCTGATGCCCGATCACCACCGTGATGCGGTCCGGCGTCGTCAATCGCAACGCCGTATCCGTCACATGCTCCACCAGCGCCTTCCCCGCTGCCTGATGAAGCACTTTGGCCTTGTTCGATTTCATGCGAGTCCCCAGACCCGCGGCAAGAATCAGAATATTCAAAGGGGTTTGCATGCGGAAGTTAGAACCATTACACCATTCGGCTGGTGTGGCCCGCTGCTATAGGCCCGCGGCCGATTGGAATGACTGCGCCCGTTGCCGGCGGCGGCGGCCGGAAAGCGCCAGACGGATCGCCACGCCTGCCGCCCGGTGCGGGTCGTGACGCACCTTCTCTGAACGCGCCAGCAGATCCTCTTCCACCACCCGCAGTCCCATTTTGAGCAACTGCTCCATGTCCACTGCCACCGGTTGCACCTGCTCCGCGGCATACCTGCGCCGGTGCGGCGCGCTGACGGGCTTTGAATTGACGATGATGCAATCAATCAGATTGCAGCGTGCATGTTTGTGGATGGCCGTCACGTGATCCACAGCCGTAAAATTCATCGTCTCCGTGGGCTGCCACATGAGGTTGCAGAAATACGCTTTGATCGCGCTCGATTTGGCAATCGCCTCCGGTATCCCGCTCACCAGCAGATTCGGAATCACGCTGGTAAACAACGAGCCCGGCCCGAACGTGATGAGATCCGCCTGCTCGATCGCCTCCAATGTCTCCGAAAGCGGATGAATGCGGCGTGGCTTCAGCAAAACGGTCTGGATACGCGACTTTGCCTTGCTGATCTGCGTTTCCCCCGTCACCAGCGTTCCATCTTCCAGTTTCGCCTGCAGCACCACGTTCGCCCCGGTCGATGGAAAGATGCGCCCAGTGCTGGCCAGCACTTCACTCGACAACTTCACCGCATGCGCAAAGTCCCCGGTAATCTGTGTAAGCGCCGTCAGAAACAAATTGCCGAAGCTGTGCCCTTTCAGCCCGCGACCCGCCGAAAAGCGATACTGAAACAGCTTCGACAGCAATGCCGCATCCTCGGAAAGCGCCACCATGCAGTTGCGGATGTCGCCCGGTGGCAGAACATCGAAGTCCCGGCGAAGACGCCCGCTGCTGCCTCCGTCATCGGTCACCGTAACCACAGCGGTCAACTCCAGGGGCCGGTTCAACGGCTCGCGCATTGGGCTCGGTAACGCCGCCGAAAGCTCCGGATTGGCGTAATACTTCAGCCCTTGCAGCAACGTCGAGAGACCAGTTCCCCCGCCGATGGACAGAATCCGGATCGGTTCGTCGGACGAAATTCTCCGCGTGAGCGGATTGCGTAGCGGCATGGATTCGAGCAGGTGCACCTACGATGGTAGTTGCGTGTCTCGCTCCTTTTTCTCCAGAAATACGAGTTCCCGTACCGGAGAATACCTTCCAAACTCCAGGAAGTCCGGGTCGGACCGGGCGATGGAGCGGTTCTTCGGATCCAACTGGATCGCCAGCCCCAGGTGCTTTGCGGCGCTGTTCAGATCCCCGGCCAGCCCAAGGCTGATTCCCAACGAATACTGGATGTGCCCGGCACGCGGATCCAGCTCCGCGGCCTTCCGCAGCACCTTCACGGCCTCATCCAGCTTGCGGATGGCCACCAACCCAATCCCATAGTGATAGTGCTCTTCCGCGGTGTGCAGTTCCGGAGCCATCGTGCCCAGCCGTTGCTCACAAATCCGCAGATGCTGTCGCGCTGCGTGCGCAATGGTCACATTAGATCCACCCGCCGCCTCGGTAAACAATGGCATGGCCGCGCGAAAATCGCGCTTGTGGAACAGGCTCATGGCAGATTCGAAAGTTTCAAGTTGTGTCTGTTTCTCGTTCTTCACAGGCAGTTGCGTTTCATCCGGCGGAAACTCAAATAAGTACCAGATGGGGTTCTATATTGCAAGTCAGCTCATGCTTCAGGGAATACGCACCAGCATCGCCCCGGTGGTCGCACGAGCCTCGTTGATGGTGATCGCTTCGATCGAATTCGCCTTCGGATTCACCCGCATCATGGCCGGAGTCTGTTGCTGCGCCGGTTGCCCCGCGGGCACGGGCGCATTGCCCACATACGCCACGCCCGGCGGATTGGCGATGATCTCCAGGTCTCCCGTGATGAGATCGTAGACCAGGAATTGCGAGCCCCCTTGGCGATTCCCCCGCGCCACCAGTTTCCGCGTGGCCGGCAGGATGCCCACCATTTGCGCCGTGGCGAAACCATCGGGAAGCAGTAACTGCCGCACCTCCAGGTTCTCCAGATCGAAGATCAGGAAGCCTCCATCGCCGTTCTGCTGCCGCACCCGGCCCGCGGCCACGGCCAATTCCATGTCCGCCACCGGTTGCAGATTCTGAAAGCCGATCACGCCCTGCGGCAGGTCCAGCCGGTAGGCCGACATCGTGACGCCATCCATCGCAAATACGGTGTCCCCTTCTGTGCTGGCGGCGAGTAGAAAGTCGTTCAAATCCGGAACATTATTCGTAACGTTAATCTGTCCCTGTCCCGGGAGCGCGACGTCCGTGAACTCCTGGGTGCCCAGATCCAGCACCAGAAAACTCAGCGCCCCGCACACTTGCCGGAACTGCCGGTCCGCGCTATTGCTCCCCATCAACACAATGCGCCGTGACGTTTCGATGTTGGCAATCTGCGCGTTCGGCGTGCACGCCGCAATGAACCGGCCCGCCGGCAATGCAATCGCCTTCGCTTCGTTCGGAGCAAACACCACCAGCGCGTGAGCCGAATCATCCGCCTTGCGGGCCGCGACATAGTAGTTGCGCGTCTGCGCATCGAAGAAGGTCGCTACGCGGAAGCGCACCTGCACTTGCACCGCGCCCCCCGGAGCCACAATCACTACTCCACCACCGCCTTGACCGCCGCCACCCTGACCACCGCCGCCTGGTCCCCCACCTCCGGGCCCGCCACCCCCCGGTCCCACCTGTCCTCCGCCTCCGCCAGGGGCCGGCTGTGCGGGCGGATTCGGCATCACCATCGGCAGGAAGTTGTTCGGAAAGTCGCGGCTCGCCGTCACCTCGCCTTGCGCGTTGAGGGTCACCAGTTTGGCGCTTGTCGGATTGTCCAGATCATTCCCGATGACCACCGTGAACTGGCCTTGCCCCGTGTTCGTGATCGCCGTCAGAAGCTTGTCCAACCCGCCGCCAAGGTTCACTTGCAGAGTGAGTGCGTTCAATGCGGCGCCTTGTGCTCCGCCTCCAGCCGGCACTGCGCCTCCACCGCCACCTTGCGCCAGCTGAATGTCCCCCGTCGATGCGTCAATGTTAGCCACCTGCGGCGGCGTACCGGGCATCACCGCGTTGAACCCGCCTTGGGCATTCCCGTTCACCGCCGCCGCATTGGCAGGCAAGTCCACGCTCATGGCCTCCACCCGCGAAGGCTGGAACAGAACCACCTTGCTGCTCACGCCCTGAGCCGCATCCGCGCCCTGCGGAGGCCCCACCAGCGCAGCCAGCGCCGTGGAATTCACCGCCGCCACTGCCGGAGTAGCCACATTCTGATTCGCTGCCGTCAGGCACTGCGGAATGTTCGCCGCGCGTTTCGCCCGCAGATCGAACAGCACACTCGGCCAGCAGCCTTCTGCATTGCGTGCCCCGCTGGCGATCAGGAATCCACCCGCGATGTCGGCGCCCGCCAAGCCGCGCACTGCCGGTGCACCATCGGGCATGGGAACAAACGTGACCTCGGGGCGGCTCATCCGCCTCCACGCCCCGTAGTTGGAGAGCCGGTTGGCCGCCTGCACCAGCAGCAGGTCACCCGGCAGTGTGCCCGCCGGAACAGGAAGCGAAACATCAAAATCGCCCGGCCGCTTGGATGAAGCCTGAATGTCCGCATCCACCTTCGCCCCGCCCAGGTATACGCTCACCGGCTGCCGTGGACGCGCAGCCGCATCACCAGCAGCCGCTTCCCCAGTATTCACACGAGGGTCCGTCACTCCAAGTCCTGATGCCGTGAACGCGTAGCTGGAACCGCTGTTCGAGCCTGCGACCTCCCCAAATCCCTTGTCATCAGTGGTACGCACCACCGGAAAGATCGCAAACACGTTGATGCGCGCCGGGCGTGATCGCGCCTCTCCCCGCCGCACCTCAATGTTGATCAACCCGTTGGGTGTTTCCAGCGGCACCTGCGCCACAATACGCGAGGGCGAAACCGATCCAAGCGGCGCCGGACGGTTGTTGATGAACACTTGAACGCCACCCAGCTCCGTCGGCCAGCTTGGCCCTTCGGCCACGGCGCCCGCCGGCGGCCCAAGGTTCAGCCCGTTGATCCACACGATGCTTCCCGCCCCCACTTGCGAAGGAGCAGGCTGCTGCGAATACGCGTTGACTACACCACGGGGATTGATCACCGGTGCGAGATTCTGGCCGCTGACAGTGGCCAACATCACAAAAGAGAGCGCGCTGACACGAAACATGGATGCGGACATATGTTCCCTCGTTACCGAACCCGATTACCGCCCGGTTAAACCCTAAGCCGGGGGAAATGTTGCTATCCGATATAATAGAACTTCCCCCCGGCCATGGCATCCGAACGCACCACCATCGCTGTCCCTGTCGCCGCCACCGCGGCGAAATCGCAGTGGCCGGCGGGCTATGGCTTGCTTGCCATCTATGCCGCGGGCCACTTCGCCGTCGATGTCTATTCCGCAGCGCTCGGTGTCTTTCAGCCGATGTTCGCCCAGAACCTCGGCTTCAACCTCACCCAGGCAGGCATACTCGGCGGCGCCATGGTGCTGGCCGGCAGCGTGATGCAGCCGGTGTACGGCATCCTCTCCGATCGTTATCACAGCCGCCTGTTTTCCGTCTTGGCCCCGCTGCTGGCCGGTGTCTTCATCTCCTCGCTTGGCCTGGCCCCGAACTTCGGCTGGGTGCTGGCGCTGGTGCTGCTGGGCGCATCGGCCGTCGCCAGCTTCCATCCCCAATCGTCCGTGCGTGCCGCCTCCGGAGTGCGCGAAGGGCGTGGCAAGGCAATGGCCTTCTTCATCAGCGCCGGCCAGTTGGGTTACGCGCTCGGCCCTGTCTACTTCGCCTTCATCCTCACCAATTTTGGCTTCCGGCAAAGCTGGATCGCCGCGATTCCCGGCATCCTGGTCACTCTCTGGATGCTCGCCAAGGTTCCCGAATTGCCCATGGAATCGCGAGGCAAAACGAAAATCAACTGGGTCGAGTTGCGCGCTGTTTGGCAGCCCCTGCTGATCCTCTATTTCCTCGTGTTCCTGCGCAGCGTGCTGCAGATCACCTTCACTCAATTCCTCCCCTTGTATCTCACCAAGGAACGCGCCTTCAGCTACGGATCAGCCAGTCTCGCCCTCACCATGTATTCCGCCATGGGCGCTTTCGGCGGCTTCGCCGGCGGCCACATCGCCGATCGCTTCGGCGGACGCCGCGTCATCCTCTACAGCATGATCGGCGCCGTCCCGTTCTTGCTGCTCTTCTTTCATAGCTCCGGTCCCTTGGCCATCGCCGCCCTCGCCGCCGCCGGCCTCATTCTGCTCTCCACCAACCCGGTGAACATCGTCATGGCCCAGAATCTGGCGCCCGGACAATCCGGCACCATCTCCGCTCTCATGATGGGCTTCGCCTGGGGAATGGCCGGCATCATCTTTATTCCGCTCGCGGGATGGATGGCTGACCGCTACACTCTAGGAGTGGTCTTGCAGGTGCTCACTTTGTTCCCTGTGTTGGGCTTCCTGCTCGCCTTCCGGTTACCAAAATGAAAGCTGTCTGTTTATTGAGTGGCGGTTTGGATTCCACCACCTGCCTTGCGTTAGCCCGCAAAGAGGGCTACGCCTGCTATGCCCTCAGCTTCGATTACGGCCAGCGGCATCGCTTCGAATTGGAAGCCGCGGCGCGTGTGGCCCAAGCCCTGGGCGCAGTGGAGCACCGCGTGGTGCGCGTCGATCTGCGCGCCCTCGGCGGTTCCGCCCTCACCGCCGAAATCGATGTCCCCAAACACAAGGATGTAAGCGAACTCGGGCCCGGCATTCCCATCACCTACGTGCCCGCCCGCAACACCGTCTTCCTTAGCCTGGCGCTTGGCTACGCCGAGGTCCTGGCAGCGGAACATATCTTCATCGGCGTGAACGCCATCGACTATTCCGGCTACCCCGATTGCCGCCCCGAATTCATCGAAGCCTTCGAACGGATGGCGAATCTGGCCACCAAAGCAGGCGTGGAAGGCACCGCGCGCGTACGCATTGAGACCCCGCTGCTGCGCCTCACCAAGCCTCAAATCGTGAAGCTCGCCGCTGAATTGGGCGTCGATTTCGCACTCACCTCAAGCTGCTATGATCCGCAAGCCGGAGGCCGGCCTTGCGGCGGCTGCGATTCCTGCCTGCTGCGCCGCAAAGGCTTCGACGAAGCCGGCTTGACCGACCCATTGGAGTACGTAACGCCATGATGCCCTTTCCTGTTCCGCCAATGCTCACGGAGGTCTTCTGCGCCCTTCAGGGCGAAGGCTCCCTCGCCGGAGTCCCAGCCGTGTTCCTCGTCACTCACGATGGCCCGCCGCTCCACGTATGGTCTGCCAAACCGCGCGCCAGTTGGCATCCGGATCGCAACCTGGCCCTCGGCGGATTGGTCGCCGCCATACGCAGAAGCTGGTATGACTTCGCCGTCATTACCGGCGGAGAGCCGTTTCGCGTGCCTGGCCTCGAAACGCTGGCAGCGAAACTGCGCGAGTTCGAACATCATGTCACCGTCGAATCGTCGGGCTCAGCTTTTGTCGAGGGCTTCCCCTGCGACCTGGTCAGCGTCAATATCGATCTCACCCCTGCCCCTGCCACTAAAAAATCCAAAAAGCCGCCCAAGCCGGCGTTTGATATGGATGTGCTCACCAGCATCGTCCAGCACTATCCGCATCAGTTGAAGTTCCACTGCACCGATCCCTCGGAATGGGAAGAGATCAAGCGCATCGCCGCCGAATGTGACGTGAAGCGCTCCAAGGTCTTCCTCGTCCCCACCGCCACCAAAGCTAAAGACCTCGCTGCACAGATGGAATGGCTGGAGGAATTAAGCCGCGTACAAGGCTACCGCCTGGCGCCACGCATTTGCCCATGAAAATCGCCGAGGTTTTCTATTCCATTCAAGGCGAAGGCACGCTGCTCGGCGTGCCTTCCGTGTTCTTGCGCACCAGCGGCTGCAACCTCCGCTGCGTGTGGTGCGATACGCCCTATACCTCCTGGAAACCTGAAGGCCGGGATTGGAGCATCGCTGAATTGCTGCAATATGTCGAGGGCTGTTCCGCCGGCCACGTCGTGGTCACCGGCGGCGAGCCGATGCTTCAGCCGGAGATCGGCGTACTCACCGAAGGGCTGCGCGCCATGGGCCTCCACATCACCATCGAAACCGCCGGCACGGTCTTTCGCCAACTCCCCTGCGACTTGATGAGCATTTCACCGAAACTCGAAAACTCCCGCCCGCAAGGGGAATTCGCCGCCCAGCATGAGCGTCTCCGCTATCAGCCGGACGTCTTGCGCCGCCTCATGAGCCATTATTCCTATCAGCTCAAATTCGTTGTTGCCGCGCCCGACGACATGGCCGAACTCACGCGTGTAGTGGACCAATTGGGCGCCGATCGCAGCCGAGTCCTCCTCATGCCGGAAGGTACCTCTGCCTCCACCGTGCGCGAGCGTGGCCTCTGGCTGGCCGGAGAGTGCAAGCGAACCGGCTTCCGCTATTCCCCCCGCCTCCACGTCGATTTATGGGGCGATCGCCGCGGCGTCTGACACTCCGGGTCCTCCACCGCCTCCCCCTCCTTTTCGAATTGCGCGAAAATAACAACAGCAAAGGAGTCTTTCCGTGGGTAATTCTCGCAAAGGCGTCTACCTCGTTGTTTTTGGCCTGTCTGCGGCAGTTTGGGCTCAGGAATTCCGCGCCACGGTAAGTGGCGTAGTCACCGACGCTACCGGAGCCGCCATCAGCGGCGCGCAGGTCACGGTGGTCGAAACCGGCACCAATGTCCGTACCTCCACGGTTAGCGAAGCCAACGGGCATTACACTATCCCCTTCCTCCTCCCGGGCAATTACAACCTCAAAGTCACCGCCACCGGCTTCAAGGAATTTCAACGCAACGGCTGGCGCTTGAGCGCTGGCGAAAATCCCGTCATCGACGCGCCTCTCACCGTCGGCGATGCCCAGCAAACCGTCGTCGTCACCGCCGAGCCTCCCGCCATCAACCTCGAGAATGGCTCCGTCGGCACCACCATCACCGCCCGGGAAGTGGAAGATTTGCCAATGAACGGCGGCACCCCCATCATGATGGCTTCGCTCGCCATGGGTGTGCTTTCCATGAGCCAGCCTTCCGAAGTGCAACCCTTCTCCTCCGGCGGCGGCGCCAGTTGGAGCATCGGCGGCGCTCCTTCGCAACAGAACGAATTGCTGCTCGATGGTGTGCCCAATGCCACCTGGGATGGCCGCCTCGCCTACAGCCCGCCTCGCGACGCCGTACAGGAAGTGCGCCCGCGTGTCTTTGAAACCGATGCCTCCTTCGGCCATTCCGGCGCGGGCACAGTGAATCAGATCCTCAAAAACGGCGGCAACCAGCTCCGCGGCTCGGCCTACGAAACCACCAAACCCAATGCGCTGGTTGCGAACAATTTCTTCAACAACAAGAACGGCCTCGACAAGCCATCCACCCGCTACCACCAGTTCGGCGGCACTCTCGGCGGACCCATCTACATCCCCAAACTGTTCGATGGCCGCAACAAAGTGTTCTTCTTTTTCGCCTTCGAAGGCATGCAATTGCGCCAGCCGGGAACAGCCTTCATGTCCGTCCCCACCGATGCCGAGCGCGTAGGCGATTTCTCGAAACTGCTCGGAGTGCGCACCGTCATCTACAACCCCTACACCGCCGTGCTCAACGGAACCGTGGTCTCGCGTTCCCCGTTCCCCAACAACCAGATTCCCGCATCACTCATCCATCCCATTGCGCGCAAATTGCTCGACTACTTCCCACAACCCAACGTCACCGCGCGCCGTGCCGACGATTTCGAAAACTTTGGCACCAACAACATCACTCGCGATGGGTTCACCAATCAACTCGGCCGCCTCGACTTCAGTGGCAGCGCCAAGGTCCGCACCTACTTCAATCTCCGCCACACCGAGTATTCGCAGGCCAAGGATGATTGGTACCAGAACATCTCCACCGGTTCCAACCTGAGCCGCGCCAATTGGGGCGGCAGCCTCGATCAGGTCTGGATGCTCAACGCCACCAACGTGGTGAACTTCCGCTTGAATTTCACCCGCATGTTTGAGGATCACTCCTCTCCCAGCTACGGCTTCAACCCCACTGCATTGGGCTTCCCCGATTACCTCGGCGCGAACTCGCAGTATCTGCAACTGCCCTCCATCACCTTCGCCACGGGCACCACCGGCTATCGCACACTAGGCCAATCGGGCGCCAACACTCTGCCGTCGCAATCGCTGCAAACCTTCGGCACCTGGAGCACCGTGCGCGGCGCGCACCAGTGGAAGGCCGGTGGCGACGCGCGCCAGTATCGCCTCAACATCATCAACTACGGCCGCTCCACCGGCGAGATCGCATTCGGGTCCAACGCCTGGACGCGCGCCGCCAGCAATGCTTCCAATGCGGTAGCCAAGGGCCAGGATCTGGCATCATTTCTGCTCGGCTTGCCTACCGGCGGAAGCTACGAACAAAACTCCTCGGCCATGTACTACGAATATTACGCCGCCCTCTTCGTGCAGGACGATTGGCGCGTGCGGCGCAATCTCACCTTAAACCTCGGCCTGCGCTGGGAGCGCGACTTTCCCTACAACGAGCGTTGGGCCCGCACCAACAACGGCTTCGCCTTCGACACCGCAAGCCCGCTCGAACCAGCGGCCAAGGCTGCCTATCGCAATGCCCCTCATGCGCTGCTGCCTGCCGATCAGTTCCGCGTATCAGGCGGCCTGACATTCGCTACGCTCGATGACCGCCGCATCTACTCCACCGTATCCCGAGTGAGCCCGCGTTTCGGATTCGCCTGGGCTCCCGACAAAATGCAGGGGAAAACCGCCGTGCGCGGTGGCATCGGTATGTTTGTCTCTCCCCTCACCATCGCCACCCTACAGCCGACAGGAGCCTATTCCACAAGCCCCTTGCAAACGCAGGCAGGCTACAGCCAATCGACGGCGCTGGTCAGCACCAATGACAACAACCTCACTCCAGCAGCCACGCTCGGCAATCCGTTCCCCACCGGCATCCTGCAACCGGCAGGCGCCGCCGCCGGATTGCTCACCTTTGCCGGACAGGCCATCCGCTTCATCAATCCGGAAATGCAAAGCCCCTACGCCGTGCGCTGGACCTTCGGCATCCAGCACACACTGGAAAAGGACACCGTGCTCGACGTCGTCTACACGGGCAACCGTGCCCAGAATATCCCCATCACCTACACCCAACTCAACGCGCTCCCCATTTCTATGCTGAGTACGCTGCCCGTCCGCGATCAGGACAGAATCACCGCGTTGACCGCCACCCATCCCAACCCGTTCTTCGGCCTGCAAACCAGCCAGGCAACCAACCGCACCCTCGCCCTCAATCAACTCCTCAGCCCCTATCCCCAATTTCCCAACGGCAATGGAAGCCCAGGCAGTGGCGGCATCGTCGCCCACAATCAAACCATCGGCCGATCGAATTTCCATAGCCTCAATGTGCGCATCAGCCGCCGCTTCTCCGGGGGCTTGCAGTTCACTGCCAACTACATGCGCTCCACGCTCGTCGAGCAGGTCTCCTGGCTCAATCCCTCAGACTCCGACCTGGAGCGCCGTATCTCCCCCTTCGACCGTCCCCACCGTTTCGTCATGGGCGGTGTCTACGAACTCCCCATCGGCCGCAACAAATTGGTCCGCACGCAGAACCGCGCCATCGACGCACTCGCCGGTGGATGGAAAGTGAGCGGCACCTACACCTGGCAATTGGGCGGCCCGTTCGCCTGGCTCAATGGAAGCACGAACAACCCTGGTGACTACGTCTACTTCGGAGCCCCGCTCAACATGCGCAAACGCGAGGTCGACGGGCCCGCCTTTGACACCAGCGCGTTCCGCACACTCTCCACAGAGCAGTTCCAGTTCCACGTACGCACCTTCGCCACCACATTCATGAACCTTCGCAGCGATGGCACCAACGACCTGAATCTGTCCCTCATGAAGGACATGCGCTTCGGCGAACAACTCCGCTTCCAGGTCCGCGGCGAAGCCTACAACATCGCCAATCACCCCGTGTTTGGCAGCCCGAACACCCAGGTCAACAACTCGCTCTTCGGCTACATCACATCGCAGGCCAACCGCCCGCGCACCATAGCCCTAATGCTGCGCCTCATGTTCTGAGGTGGCGACGGGCCTCCAGGCCGGTCGCAGTTCAGCCTGGGAAGGCTGAACCACTTCTAACTTCTGTCTTAGCGCGGCTCGCACATACTCGTCTACAATTGAGCAGGATTCACTCCTCATGCCCAAATCTACCGTCCAAAACATGTATGGCCGCCCGTTCGAAATCCTCGAGGGCGATGATCTCCGTTCCCTGTGCGAATCGACGATCCGGGAAGGCGGCGGCGCGCTTGCCACCAACACGGCTATGATGTGCCGGCCTTTCTGCGCCTCCGGTGCGGGCAATCCCATCATCTCCGCGCACCGTTCGCCAATCCCAGGTTTTGAATGGGACGAAGTCTGGTTCGGCTTCGAGGATTTCACCTCCGAGGAAGACTTCCTCCGCGATCATGGCTACTTCGGTTCCGGCCGCTGCTACATCGTCGTGAAAACCGAAGGCCGTAAAAAGCTCGTCGCCCTCAAGGATTTCATCGCCCAGTGTCCGGACACCATGCTTGGGCCCACACTCAAAGCGCTCGGGCACGGCATGTTCCGCTATTCGAAGTTCTTCATCAACAAGAACCGCCTCCCGCACCACACGCACGACGTAAAGGAAGAGGCGTACTGGATTGAGCCGACCATGATCGTCGATTACGACCTCTTCGACGAGCAGTGCTTCATGACCCTCGGCCTGCATGAGAACTTCGGGCCGGAGCAGTTGCGCCAACACCTCACCGCCGCCGGTTGGGACGATCCGATGATGGTGCTCAAACGCCACGCCCGCTGGGTCTACATGCGCCCCGGCAACGCGATGATCATGAAGACCCAGAATCTGCACGGTCCGGCCGCCTTCCTGCCTCATTACGAACCGCAGTTCCTCGACGATGGCTACCGCATGTATGAGCCGATGCCCAAAATCCCTCGGAGCCTGCTGGTTGGGCGCGAAATCCCCGCCCGCCTCCGCGTCGCCGATGTTGCCGCCGACGCCAAAGCCGACCGCGAGGAGTTGCTCGACTACCTGGTTTCCGACGAAGCCCTGGACTGGAAGAACATCCACGACCCCATGTACGCCGAAAAGCACTCCTGTTCACCCATTCTCGACACCGCCACCTGCGACGGAACCGATGTCACCGATCACTGGGTGATCTACGGCGCTTTCGGCCGCGAGAACAACCACCAGGTACTGGCTTCGAAGCGCCTCGTCATTCAGCCCGGCGTCGAATACCGCATGAACGACCCCGTGGGCAGTGACATGATCTGCACCGCCGGTGTCGGAACCATCGGAACACACATTGCCGCGGCCCCACGCGCCTTGAAGCCAGGAGACCTTGGCAACTGGTGCTTCATCATTCCCGCGGAAACGGCAAAGGATGTCGTCATCCGCAACACCGGCGATTGCGAAATGGTGCTGCTCCGCACCTTCGGCCCCGATCATCCGTCCATGCCGGTCCTGCCGTGGCAGGACCGGAGTGTGTTGCGACCGAAGCCTGTAAAAAAGTAGCCCCCTACGGTGTGCCCTGACCGGATAGCACAGTCAGCCCATAGCTCAGCGAAGGAAGTTGCGGTTGTTGCCGGAACAGCAACCGAGTCGTGATGCTCTGCCCCGGCATCAGCGCACCGTCCGGCAGGAACAACCGCTGGTAGGGCTCGCGATTGGACGTGCGCCCGTTACCATTCTCCAACTGAACCTGGTCGCCAACTCCACGCACGATCAGCAGCAGGTGCGTATCCACCGGACCGGAAGTGTTGTTCGTGATCCGGTATACATCCTCCTGCCTCCCACCTCCCACGCGATTCGATTCCACCTGAGTCACGCTCATAACGTTGGTGACATCCAGAAACTCAAGCCCCATATCGCGCCGCGATAAGGCATCGTCGTTCGATCGCGGCAACCCACTGGGCATCCGGCCATCGCGAGCGCCCAGCGCTGCCAGGTCAGGTCGATACTTCGAATACACCAGATCCTGTTCATTCGGCTCCAGCGTGCGCGTGGACGAGTCCGGATCAAACTGCACCAGCGCCGGATCGTAGAGAGCATTCTCCAGAAAATCCGTCAGTTCATCCACCTGCGCATCGCTCAACCCCAGTCCAGCGGGCATCCCGCTTCCCCGCGGATTCGTGAATCGAGCCGACAAGGTGCCAGCAGCGGCCGCGCCCGCATCCTGCGGAATCCCGCGATTGAAATACTCGACCACATCGCGCACCTTCGTGAATGAGCCGTTATGGAAGAAGAACTTTCCGTCCTTCAATTGCCGCAGTGTCAGAGTACGGAATTTGAATGCGTCGCTGTCCAGCCCCGTGATCTCCCGCCGCCCGTCATCGCGGAAGTTCGCATCTTTCCGCGCGGCAATATTCAAAGCCTGCAGCGGATGATCGCCCAACCCGAGATTGTGGAAATTCTCTTCGATGAACTTGCCCGCGCCCGCCACATCAGGATCGTTCACCTGCTTGTTCAGCATCGGGCCGCTGTGACAGCTATAGCAACCCGCGCCGCCATCCTTCGCGGCGGTGAAGAAGAGTTTTGCACCCCGGCGCTGCCGGTCCGTCATCGCGCCATTCTCCCCAGTCAGAAAGCGATCCCACGGCGTATTCCGCGTCACAGCGGAGCGCAGGAATGTCGCCGTCGCCCGCAGCACGGTGATGTCGTTGATCAGCATGTTCAGATCCCCCGACGCATCGGCTTGTGCGGCTTCTTCCGGAAACGCATCCCGAAACAGCTTCCGATAGGTCGCTAACTTCTGCAGTTCCGCGGACTGAAGGTCCAGCATACGGTGTGCATCCAGCAGCAGCAGGGCAACGCTTTCCACGGCCGTAAAATCGAACGGATTCAGCCCGCCCGGCGCCGAGTCCGGCTCACCCGCGAATCCTCCCAGCAACAGCCGGTTATTGAACGCCGCACCGAGCACCGATGGTGAGTTCCGTCCCACGCTATCGAGCGCATCCAGGCGTCCTGTGCGCAGCAGTTCCCCCGGCGACGGCAGTTTCCGTCCACGCGCCGGGCTCCCCACGGCCTGTTCATAGACATCGGTGAGCGTGGGAAGTTCATCCACCAGCGCATCGCCGGGAAACAGAGGCGCGGCGCGCAATCTTGGCAACTCCGCGCGTGGCCGCCGCCGGGCAACGAAATTCCCCGACTCATCCGTATACCCGCGCCCTTCGCCGCCCACAGCAAAGTTCAGCAACGTACCGGCCTTTCCTGCCGCTTCGCCCATATGGCAACTGCCGCACGACGCGGTCTGCCGCACGCTAGGCAGCCCCCCAAACTCCGGCAGAATCCTCGCAGTCCGCACCGGGTCGAAAAACAGCATCTTGCCGAGATACCGTTTGGCCTCTGTATTCTTGAATCGCGGGTCGACGCCGCCGCCCGGTAGCCGGGGTTGCGGCAAGTCCTGATCACTGTCCGGCACCTTCAACTTCGAAATGCCGCCGGCCTGCTCGTCAATAAAGCGCCGCAGTTGTGACGGGCTATCGCCCTGTGCGGCGGCAATCCCGCACGAGAGGAACGCCAGCACCAGCGCAGGCACACGTTGCCCTTGCAATTGTTTCATGTTCATGCCCCCTTGGAATTCAGCAGGAACGGGCAACAACGGACCAGAGAACGCTTGCCGGCAAAGCAGCGGGCCGTGTTGTGGTTCTGCTTGGCTGTGCATCGCGGTGAGGCGCTCAAAAATTCCCGGTCATCCGCCGTCGGCGCAACCGTTCCAAGGTAAAGAAAATGTAAAGGTCCACCTGCCACATCCGTATCTGAGCTATTACTGAATATGGACCCTGTCTTGCCGAGTTTCATGGAAGAGGCTCAAGGCCTCGCAGCCACCAGGTTGCTATTGGTGGACGACAATCCGAAGCTGTGCCGGATGGTGCAGGAGTATCTCGAACCGTTGGGTTATCAGGTTTCGCTGGCGCATACCGGGCCGGACGGTTTGGAGAAGGCGTTGCGCGGTGATTTTCACGCGATCATTCTCGACGTCATGCTGCCGGGTTTGGACGGATTCGAGGTGTTGAAGCGCCTCCGGCAGCATTCTGCCGTACCGGTCTTGATGCTCACCGGCCGTGGCGAGGCAAGTGACCGCATCGCGGGACTGGAACTCGGCGCAGACGACTATGTTCCGAAGACGTTTTCGCCGCGAGAACTGGTGGCTCGATTGCGCGCGGTGATCCGGCGATCGATGGTAACTGCTGCTCTGGCACGGCGCGTTCCACAACCGCCATTGGTGGTAGGGAGCCTCGTCGTCGATGCGGAACGCCGAGTCGCGTCATTTCAGGATCAGCCGCTTTCTTTGACACCGACAGAATTTGATCTGCTGGTTTCGTTAGCACGCGACTGTGGACGCGTGAAGACGCGGGAGCAATTGCTTCTGGAGGTGGCGGACCGCGATTTCGAATCGTTCGATCGCTCGATTGACGTCCACATCTCGTCGCTGCGGCGGAAGCTAGGTGATGACCCGAGGAAACCGCAGTTCATCATCACGGTGCGGTCCGCCGGGTATTTACTGCAGAATCCGAAGGAGTCGCTAGGGTGAAGACCCGGATCCCCCTATTCACGAAGATCCTCTTTCTCGCCTTTCTGAACCTGTGTCTTCTGCTCGTAGTGGTCGCCTTCATTGCTCGCGAGCAATTCCGGATGGACGCGCGATCATTTCTGCTGGCTCCGGCACAGGACCGCATTCTCGCGGTGGCGCACGGATTGTCACTGGAATTGGAGGAAACCGCGCCGGCTTCTTGGGAAACTGTACTGGCGCGCTATTCACAGACCTACGGTGCCGGATTTCATCTCTTTGACGAATTCGGAGAGAAACTGGCCGGGCCGGAATTGCGGCTTCCGCAAGAGGTGGTTGAGCGCATCCCGAGCCGCGGCGGACGGCGCCGCGATGGACCGCCCCGAGAACGCCCGCCGGCGCCGGAGCAGGAGAAAGCTAAGGGCCGGGACCGCCGTACAGGTGCGCCGCCGCTGTTTTTACTGGCCACTAGCCAGCCTTCCGGCTACTGGGCGGGAGTTCGGATTCCGCTGCGGCAGAATCTGGACGAGAATCCTAAGCCGGGCACGCTGATCGTGGTGTCTCCATCGGCCATCAGCAGCAAGCTGTTCTTCGATCTAAAACCTTGGTTGACGGTGGCACTGGCGGTGATCGTGGTGTCGGTTGCGGTGTGGCTTCCGTTTATCCGTGGGGTGACGCGCTCCATCTCGCAGATGACCGTAACGGCCGGTAAGATTGCCGAGGGCCGGTTTGAGATCCACGTTGCCGATCAGCGGCGCGACGAGATCGGGCAATTGGGAGAGACGATCAACCGCATGGCCTCGCGCCTGTTGGGCTTTGTGAATGGCCAGAAACGATTCCTCAGCGGCATCGCCCACGAGCTGTGCACCCCTCTCGCGACCATTCAATTTGGACTCGGCAATCTGGAGCGGCGGGTGGACGTGCAGCAGCGTGCTGCCGTGGCCGATATCCAGGAAGAAGTGCAACACATGTCGGCGCTGGTGAATGAGCTGCTTTGGTTTTCGCGCGCCGGGATGCAGGCGGCGGACGTCAAGCCGGCGGCGGTAAACGTGGCGGCCACAGTGGCTCGCGTGCTGGAACGCGAGAGCTGTGGCGAAACGGCGATCGAGGTCGCCTTGGATGACCAGTTGCATGTGCTGGCGGATGCCGAGTACCTGTTCCGGGCCCTGTCGAATCTCGTTCGCAACGCGATTCGCTACGCGGGGCAAGCGGGACCGATCCGGATTAGCGCGCGCGCGGCGGATGGGATGGTGCGGGTGATAGTTGCCGATTCAGGCCCAGGAGTACCGGAGCACGCGCTGGACGAGATCTTCGCACCGTTCTACCGGTTGGATCCGTCGCGGGGGGCGGAGACCGGAGGAGTCGGGCTGGGGCTCGCCATTGTCAAAGGGTGCGTGGAAGCTTGCGGTGGAACTGTCCGCGCGCGCAACGCCGTTCCATCAGGTCTGGAAGTGGAGATTCAACTGCCCGGCATATAGGCCGCCTTCGTAAAGGAACTGTAAAAGAACGGGGCATCGCCGCAGTTCAGCGCTAAGACTGAAGTTGAGGTCCCTTCATGCGGCCATTCTTACTCGCCTTCTTGTTGGCCGGAGCTTCTGCCCGGCCTGCCATGGCTCAAGACCGAACCATCGGCTTACTCATTCACGATGAAACACGCGCCTCTTCCGGTTATACGTTGTTACCACCGAAACACAATGGGCGTACCTACCTCATCGACAACCACGGGCAGGTGATCAACACCTGGGACAGTAAATACGAACCGGGCCAATCGGCCTATCTGCTGGAAAACGGCCACCTTCTTCGCGCCGCGATGCTTCCTTCCAGCGGATCTCTCGGCACCGGCGGCGGGGAAGGCGGCCGCATTGAGGAATATGACTGGGAGGGCAACCTGGTGTGGGAGTTCGAGTATGCCACCTCCACCTACTCGATTCACCACGACATCCGGTTGCTACCCAACGGCAACATCCTCGCCCTCCTGGTGGAGCGCAAGAATCAATCCGAGGTGCTGGCGGCGGGGTTTAAGCCCGATCTGCTGCTCGATAACTTCCTGCTTCCCGACGCGGTAGTGGAGATCGAACCGGTTCGCCCGAAAGGCGGCCGCATTGTCTGGGAATGGCACGTTTGGGATCACCTGATCCAGAGCTTCGATTCCAGCAGGAACAACTACGGCAAGCCGTCAGAGCATCCCGAACTGGTGGATCCGAATGCGTCACCGCGAAGGATTCCAGCGTTCTGGAACCACATGAACTCCATCGACTACCATCCCGTGCTCGACCAGATTCTGCTCAGTGTTCGTGGCAACAGCGAAGTCTGGATCATTGACCATTCCACAACCAAAGCCGAAGCGGCCAGTCACGGCGGAGGCAAGTATGGCAAAGGCGGCGACCTTCTCTATCGTTGGGGCAATCCGCAGATGTACTACGCCGGAAAGCAGCCGGATCAGATGCTCTATGAGCAGCACGACGCGCAATGGATTGAAGCGGACCGTCCCGGTGCCGGCGACCTGTTGATCTTCAACAACGGCGTGAACCGGCCGGGCGGCAATCTCTCCTCGGCGGATGAAATCACCGTTCCTGTTGACGTCAACGGAAACTACGAGCTCACCAACGGCGCCGCATATGCACCGAAGCTACTCACCTGGACCTTTGCAGGGCTCACCGGCAAAGACTTCTACGAATCCGATATCTCCGGTGCTTACCGCTTGCCGAACGGCAACACACTGCTCTGCTATGGCACACATGGAGTGTTGGTGGAGGTGACTCCCGCTGGCGAGATTGTCTGGCAGTATGTAAATCCCGTGGAGCGCACCGGACCTATGAGGCAAGGCAGCACGCCGTCTTTAGACGATCGCGGGCACAATCTCAACGCCGTGTTTCGCGTGCGGCGGTATCCGGCCGATTACGTCGGACTGATGGGCCGTGATCTCACTCCTCGCGGCGCCATTGAACTGCCGGCGGTTGCTAACAACCAGGCGGCGGACAAGCAATGACTCCCCTACTGCTGTTCGTGTTGGCCATCACGGCGCGCGCGCAGTCGCCGCTGGGCATGGAGGTCGCAGTAACCAAAGTTGCCGGCGGCTTCCAGTTCACAGAGGGCCCCTGCTGGCGCGCAGACGGCTCTCTGCTATTCAGCGATGTTGCCGGCGATGCGATTTATCGTTGGACGCCAAGCGGCGGCGCCCATGTCCACTACGGGCCGTCGGGCAACGCAAATGGTTTGGCTTTGGACGCGGAGGGGCGGCTTTTGCTCGCGCAACATGGCAAGCGGCGCCTTGCACGCCTGGAGGCCGACGGCACGGAAACCGCGCTCGCCACCCACTATCAGGGCAAACAACTGAACAGTCCCAATGACGTCGTTGTGAAATCGGACGGCGCCATCTATTTCACAGACCCGCCGTACGGCATCGACAGCTCGCAACAGCAGCTTGGCTTTTACGGTGTCTATCGAGTCACCACTGATGCGCAGGCTCCGGAACTGCTGGTCCGGGACCTCGCGCGGCCCAATGGGCTGGCATTTTCTCCCGATGAAACCCGGCTCTACATTGCCGACACGAATGACTCGCGGGTGATGGTGTTCGATGTGAACGGCAATGGCGGGCTTGAAAATCCGCGCGTCTTTGTGCAGCAGCCGGGGATTTCTCCGGACGGGATCAAAGTAGACAGCGCGGGCAATCTGTACATCGCCGGCGCGGAGGGTGCGATTGCGATCTATTCTTCAGAGGGCCAACCGCTAGGAACGATCGCGGTGCCCGAGAAGACACGCAATCTCGCTTGGGGCGATGCAGACAGACAATCTCTGTATGTCACATCCGGCAGCAGCGTCTATCGTCTTCGCGCCGTTCCGGGCGCAACCCTGTACCCGGAGATGACTCTGCTCCCGGCCGGCGAGTTTGCCATGGGCGACCATCACAACTTCGTCGACCCCGGCCACCCCAGTGACGAACTGCCGGTCCATGACGTGTGGATCGACGCGCTGTGGGTGGGGACGTACGACGTCACCAACCGGCAATACGCCGAATTCCTGAATTCGGCCTTCGCGCAGGATCTGATTGAAGTCCGCGGCGGCTTGGTGTATGCAAAGGGCGGCAAGGAAGCCTTCTGCGAAACGCGCCAGTTCTCCGATTACAACAGCATTTCCTGGGATGGCACGAGTTTCACCGTAGCCGATTTTCGCGCCCATCATCCCGCGGTGGGCATTCGCTGGCACGGGGCGGCAGCCTACACCAACTGGCTCAGCAACCAGCAAGGCGGTGAAGCCTGTTACGACACCACAACGTGGAAGTGTGACTTCACCAAAACCGGATATCGTCTCCCTACAGAGGCCGAATGGGAGTACGCGGCGCGCGGTGGACAATACGCCCCGTACCGCAATTTCCCTTGGGGCGACGACGCCGACCACAACAAAGCCAATTGGCCGGATTCCAAAGACCCATATGAAACAGGACCTCTTCCATGGACTACCCCGGTCGGGTTCTTTGACGGCCAGTTGAAACGCAAGTCAGTGTTCCGCTGGCCGGGCGCAACAGAGACCTATCAGAGCGCCGACGGCGGCAACGGCTTCGGTCTCCATGACATGTCCGGTAACGTTTGGCAGTGGTGCCACGACTGGTACAACCGCGACTATTACGGCGTGAGCCCGTACCGAAATCCGCCCGGACCGGAGACAGCCAGTCCCATGCCCGACGGGCAACCCTACCATGTGCTGCGCGGCGGCAATTGGTACAACGGCGACAACAGCGATCCTGGGCACGGCCGTGTCTCCAACCGCGACCCAGCGTATTTCCGAGGTCCGCAGGATCCCAATCACCCGTATTACCACGTAGGCTTTCGCGTAGTTCGACCGGCAAGGGAACAACCAAGGTCACAATGAAGCGGCGGGAGATATGGTGGGCCCTGTAGGATTTGAACCTACGACCAACGGATTATGAGTCCGCTGCACTAACCGCTGTGCTAAGGGCCCACGTCGTATCGAATTTAGCACGAAACGCTAATTCCCGGCCTGACGTTTCCCACCCTGTCCATTCCCAACCACCCAGGGAAGTGGTAGCACTTCTCCTCCCGGTCCCCGCAGCGTAACCGGCGACTCCCCAATCGGCGTAATCCGCATCCTCCCCCCACCAATCTCCACCACCAGAAAGTGTGGCTCTGCGCTCCAACCGGCGATGTGCTCCGCCTTCATCCGCTTGAGCACCTTTCCCCCTCGCAACCTTCCACCCGCGCCCGAAACAACAAACTGCATCCCCCCGGTAGCTTCAGACCGTTCCGAAAATTGCAGGTTGTGCTCATGTCCCGCAAACACAGCCGAAACCCCGCCCTGCCTCCATTCTCCAAACCAGTGCCGCAATTCCTCCAAAGCCGCCCCATGCGATGGCCCCGCCGTAAACAGCGGATGATGCAACACCGCAATCCGCCACGGCAGCGGCTCCCGGCGCAACGCACCTCGCAACCATTGCGATTGCTCCCCGCCCTCCAAATACGCGGCAGCCTTCGCCCCTGGCCACTGGTTCTTCGTCGAATCCAGCGCGAAAAACTCCGCCAATCCGCCATACCGGAACGAATACCAACGCGCGGGCGCGCCACCCGGAAAGAAGAAATTATCCAGATACACCGGCAGATCCCCACCCTTCTCGCTTTCATTGCCGTCGTGATTCCCCAACACGGCGTAGAACGGGATCGCCGCCAGCGTGGCACGATAAGGCTCGAAAAATTTCCGCTCCCAATCCGCGTCGCGCGCGCCACCGGAATAGATATTGTCGCCAGTCGTCAGCACAAATCGCACCGGCTGCCCCTTCCCTGCCCTCGCCTCGCGCTCGGCTTCCATCCGCTTCGCCAGGGCCCGTTGCCGCGCCTTGCCCGTGCCGAAATCGCCAATCACGAAGAACGTCAATTCCTCCGATTTCTCCGGCCACGTCCGCACCACCCCGCTGCCGATCGTAGCGCCTCCTGCCGCCACCGCATACGGATACTCCGTATCAGGACGCAGCCCTTCCACGCGAATCCAATTGCGCTTCGCCTCATGCTCCTTGCCCGCGATGCGCACCGTGGCCGGCATGCCCGCCGCACCATATCCAATCGTATTGTCCGCCTTACCATCGGCGCGCCCCCAAGCCAGCGTCACACTATGCTCATCCAGCGCTCCAACGTACACACGTACCGGGCTGGCGCAGAAGACCGGAATACCCAGCAGCAAAATCACGAATGCTCTCATAGCCTATTCAGCAGTTGAGCACACTTTCCTACTCCCATCGCAGTGGAATGATAATCTCCCTTCGCCCGAATAGGCGCGCGTCAATGGAGAACGCCCCCGGCCCTTGCAGCAGCACGGCAATCAGAATCGTCTCCAGCAGCAGCACCGGAATGCCCGCATGCAGCACAGTGGAAACCGGCGCATGGATCACACCGCTCGCCACTGCGCCAACAATCACTGCGCCAGTCACTCCCGCAACCGGTGTCATCAGTCCGATCGCCAGCAGCGCGCCGGCCACCACCATCCCCGCCACAAGAGACCAGACCGTCGAAGCAACGTCCGCTCCACGAAAGTACGAGAGCCCCTCCCGGACGATCACCAGCCCGGAAACAGCCCGCAACAAAAGGAGTGCCGACCCGGCCACTCCACCAGGAAACGAAGTAAACAATCGGCGCAACAGGACGCAATGCCTCGCTTGTCTCGCGCGGTTCGAAAAGTCCACGCTACGTTAAATTACGACAATCCGGGCCGCTCGCGAAACTCCAATTCCAGTTATCTTCACCTACCCCTTTCGGGTGGTGCCCCTTGCATCACGGAACGAACGGAAACTTCCGCTGCCGGTAGTCACGATAGGCAACACGCCCGGGTATGGTCAGCAGGATCTCGGTGCCTCCCCCTACGCTGCTGTACACGTGAAACTCCGCCCCGATGCGCTCCGCCCGCTCGCGCATCCCCGAAAGCCCCCAATGCCCCTCTCGCCCCGTTCGCACAACCTGCTCATCAATCCCGCAGCCATTGTCGCGAATGCACACGCTCAAACTCCGTTCCGTGTACTTCATTTCCAACTCAATCTTGTCCGCGCGGGAGTGGCGAAACGCATTGAGCAGAGCCTCTCTTCCGATCCGGTAAACCTCATCGCGGATCATCGGATGCATGCCCCGCCGTTCCCCATCGACAATCACCCGGAACGCACTCGCATCGCTTGTCGACGGCGCGAACTCATGCGGAATACGCGTGAAAGCGTGCTCCAGATCCTGCGATGCGCTGAGTGTCGATCGCAGTCCCCGCACCGTATTCCTGCCCTCCGCAATCACTTGCCCCATCAGTTCCGTGGCCCGGCCCAGCATGCCCCTTTCCTTCGATTCCTCCGGCAATCTGTCCTTGGCCAGATGCACTTGCATGGAGGCACTGATGAACCCCTGCAGCAGCGTATCGTGAAGTTCCTGCGCGATCCGGTTGCGCTCGGCAAGGCGTTCTTCAAAACGTAGATTCATCCGCGCCGTCACTTGGCGCAACCGCAGCCTGTACAGCGCCACCGGCCCCATCACCAGCGCCAGCAGAATCGTGGACCGGAACCACCACGTCTGCCAGAACAGCGGGTCCACGGCAAATGAGAGCGACGCTTCCACCGGGCTCCAAACACCATCCGGATTCACGGCAATCACACGAAACCGGTATGTCCCCGGACCCAGGTTCGTATACACCGCTTCCCGCGCGGTGACGGCATCGTTCCATGCCGCGTCCAGACCGGTCAGTTGATAGCGAAACCGGACGCGGTCCCGCATGGAAAGACTCACCCCGCGATATCCCAGCGTGATCCGCTTGACTCCCCCAGGCAGGCGCATCGAATCCTGTATCGCAACCGGCTGCCCGTCGATCAGAATGCTCTCCACCTGTACCAGCGCCGGCGCCGCATGATTCCGCAGCCGCGCCGGATCCACCACCGAAATGCCCCGGTTCAGTGAGAACCACACCCTGCCCAGCGAATCACTCACCAGCGATCGGTGCCGCTTCACGCCTTCCACACCCCGCAGCCCGTCCGCTTGCCCGTATTCGCGCACGTCCCCATCGCTCAGCTGTCCCTCCAGCAGTTTCTTGCGGTCCACGCGAAATACATGATTGGCGCCGGAAATCCACAGTGATCCAAAGCGGTCCTGCTCAATTCCAAGAATCGGCTCGCGCAGGAACCCAGCCCCTGCGGAAAGAACTCGAAAAGCGGCGCCCTGCCGCACTGATAGTCCCACCGATGTTCCCGCCCAAAGCATCCCCTCGCGATCTGCAAACAGGCAATTCACATCGTTCGCCGCGAGTCCATCCTTCACCTTGTACGAACGCCACTGCCCGCCGCCAAACGAACTGAGCCCGTCCGGCGTTGCGAACCACATCGCCCCGTCCGCGCCCTCTACGATCGAAACCACGGTGTTCGAAACCAAACCATCCCGGCTCGTAAATGTTGTGAAGCGCCCACCCACCAGCCTGCTGACTCCTCCGCTCACAGTGCCCGCCCACACGCTTCCGTCGCGGCCGCGATGCACCGAATAAACAGTGTCCTGGGGCAGCCCCTCCGCCTCCGTGTACGTCTTCGCAACCACTGAATCACCCACCACCCGGAGATGCGTCAGTCCCCCTTTCTGCCGCCCCAGCCACAGTTCGTTCCCCTCCCCCGCAATCGAGTACACCATGTCCCCATCCAGCCCATCATGAGAAACACACCCCTTCTTCCCGCGCTGAAACCAACACAACCCGCCCGTCAGCGGAGCGTACCAAACACGCCGCGTCCCGTCGACATACAGCGGATTGCTGCCATCCGTTTGCATCCCTTCCGGTGCCGAGTAGCTGACGAACACGCTGTCGCGAATGCATTCCAGTCCCCGCCCATCCGCTGCCCAGATGCTCCCCTCCCGGTCTTCATACAGCGCCGTCACCGCGTCCGCCCCACGCTTCGCCTTGTCCGTCGATGGAGGAAACAAATCGGCTACTCCTCCGTTCACGCGGAACAGCCCATGCGAGTTTGTCCCCACCCACAGGTTCTCATCCCGATCCACCAGCATTGCCAGCGCCTGCACTCCATCCAACTCCCTGGGCACACCCAACTTCGTCAATTGCCGTCCGTCCCAGCGCACCACACCCGCATCCGTCCCCACCCACAACTCGCCCTTTGTGCCCAGCGCCAGCGAGTTCACCTTCCGGTCGGGAAGCCCGCTGGCAATCGCCTCCACTTTGTTCTGCTCGATGCGGAACAATCCGGAATCGCGCGTCCCCACCCAAAGTTCGCCGCTCGCGCCTTGCGCCAGCGAAAGCACAGGCGAGCGGGAGAATGCTCGTGGTTCGGCAATCACCTGCACCCGGTTTCCCATCACGCGGTAAGCCCTCGGCTCGCCGTGCAGCGCCCACACCAACAATGCGCCATCGTTCGCTCGTGCCATCGCCGCCACGCTGTGCAGTTGCTGATCCAATGCCTCCAGCGCATCCTCGAACTTGCCATTCTGCCATCGCAACAACGTCGGCCTGCGCAGTTGTATCCACAATGCGCCGGCCTTGTCTGACAGCAGCCCCAACACCGGCGAAAGCGGAGGCAATCCGCCCCCTGCCACAGGGATCAGTTGGAATGTCGAACCATCGAATCGCACCAGGTTCCGGTCCGTGCCGATCCACAAATATCCATCGCTCGTCTGGCTGACCGCATACACAGATCCCTTCGGAAATCCCGCATCCGTCTCCCATCGCTCCCGCACATACTGCGACATGCTGCGATTCGGATCCACACCCCACGCCCCGTATTGCGCCGCCAGCAACACGCACGCCAGCCGCATTGCGCCTGCACCCGGAATGTCACGGCAGGTATTCGAATTTGTCAATGACTACCTCAACGCCCTTTTGCTGCGGCGTGCGCGTCTTGCCGAACACATAGAGATTAATGTGAACCCGCTCCCCTCCCGGTGAGGGAATCCCTGAACTGAATACATGCTCCGCAATCGTCCGCGGCGCCGTTCCCGCCCGCCGGCTCACAGACTGGAAGGAAACCCGCTCTGCTTCCCACTGAAAGGAATGCGTCGCTGGCCCTCCTTGCACTTGAAATCGAAACACATTGGCCGGCACGTAGTAGGGTTGAATCACGAACTGTGCGTTCTTGCTTTGGGGATCGCCCCACTGGCTCAGCTCCACATCGATCTCACGGTGATTTTGCCCCGCTTCCAATGGGTCCCACGTGAACATGCCCAACACCGTGCCCGGCTCCAGCACCGGCGCCTCTCCCAGTTCGAAGCTGTACCGCCCATACCCCAAACTGCGCCGCAGACTCACCTCCGCGCACAACCATTCGTTCCCCTCGCGGCGGATTCGCATGTGAAGCCGCCCCTTCTCATCGGTCCAAACATTCGTCGCCGAATTCTGATGCATCACCCCCGCACTGTCCGTCTGGTCCTGAACCACATCCCATTCATACCCGCTGAAGGAAATGGTCTTGGGCTCCGGCGCCACAGGCGATTGTCCCGTATTTCGCCCCGCCGTTTTCACCATTGCGACAACGCTTCCCCCCTGTTCCGGCAGAACATCCGTGGTTCGTGACGCCACATACTGCTGATCTACCAGTAGCGCCGCATATTCGGTTCCCAGGTGGATCCGGCTTTTCCACGTTCCATCCGCCTGAATCTCCGTGTACGGATCCCGAAACGTGGGCTGTATCCACCAGATCCCGCTCCGCGCCCACAGCACCACGCGATGCCCCTTCGCCGCGCCCCGCACCTTCCCCGCAACCTCCTGTAACCGCGCACTCCCTCCCGCCGCGGCTTCCGGAATCACTGTGAATTCGATGCTTGGTGGAGAAGAACACGAGGAAAGCAAGATCGGCAGTAGCGCCCAGCTACACTTCAGCATAGTTAACTATACCGAATGGTACAGGAACACGGCATTGCCTTTTGCGGTGACAAGCCCATTACCCGATCGTGGTAGGGACACCCGCTCAACTCCGCCGGCGAAACTCCCACTCATCCACCAGTCCCCAACTCCCATCCGCCAACTGCTCTTCGTTGACAAAAGAGAACGCATCGTCGCTCTCCTTCGTCCATGTCTGGCGCAGCACGCAATTCACCCCGATCATCGTCATCTCACCGCGAAATACAATGCGATTTCCATCCCACCCCGGCGAGCGCAATACGCCAAACGCGCCTTCCGACAGCACATACATAAACTGCCGGCTGAACGCGTCGTATGTGATATGCGGACGCAGTTCCCCGCCCCGCGTCACCAGGCAAATCCACACGCCGTTCTCGCACACCCGGTAGCGATACACCTGCCGGTCTTCATAAGCCGGATTCATCGCTGTCGCCGGCACCTTGTTCACCGCCGTCCATTCCCCTTCCAGCCACAACATCCGCTGCATTTGCTCCCGCCGCAGCACAGGCAGTGTCCCGATATATTCCAGGTTGAAAAGCCCGGTCAAACGCGATGGATCATCCGCCGCGTACCCCATGCGCATGATGCCGCGCCGGAACAACTCCTCCATCAGCATCGTTCAATTCCCCCCACACAAAAACCGTACTCGCGCCGAGCCAAGGTGAATCTCATCGCCGTCCTCCAGCGCCGTCCCCTTGCTGGCGCCGCGCGGCAACGCAATCGTCTCCCCACCCCGGAAAATGCGCGTTCCCCGCGATCCGCTGATGTCGTCGAAAAGCACGAAGCGCCCGCCGCCCGCATCCCACCGCACAAAGGCGTGCTCCCGGGCCACGCTCGTCTCCCCTTCTCCAAACGCAACCTGGTTGATCCGCAGAATGGAACCGCTTGCCGAAACCACTTCCCGCAGCCGCCCCAGGTTCACCCGGTCCGAAACAATTTCCACCTCGTTTGTTTCGGCCTCGCCCTTCACCACCACCAGCCGCGCAGCCGGCCGTGCCCCAACTGGAGCCACCGCCGCAGCCTTCGCAAACCGCAATTGAAACGGCTGCTCCGTCACCGCCAGCGCCGCATTCACCGATACCTGCAAGTTCACCCGCAACCCGCGCACGCGGCAGCCTTCCTCCAGAATCAATTCCTCAATCCGTTGCGTGAACGGCGGATCGGTGGTCAGCACGGCCTCATAAGAATCGCGCTGCTCTTCATCTTTGGCGAAAATGCCGATCTCGATCGAGGTGAACGGAAACACCTTGATCCCCTTGTCCTGCGCCAGCACGCGCCCCCGCACCCCTTCCTGGATGGCCTTGCACACCTCCAGCAGAGTCTTCTCCTTCGGCACCGACGTCAACTGCTTCGTCGCCGACGAGATCTTCGATTGAAACCACGACTCCAGGTTATCGAGCAGGTTGGGCATTCTGTGACTCCTGCGGGCGTTGCAAACTGCGATACGCGGACACGACCTCCGCCGCCACCGGCGCGGCAGCACGTCCGCCATACTGGCCATTTTCCACAATCACCGCGAACGCTGTCTTCCCTTCATAGCCGATGAACCACGCGTGGCTCGGCTTCTTCACAATCTCCGCCGTGCCGGTCTTCCCATGCACTTCCAGTCCCGCCACGTTCGCGCTGCGCCCCGTTCCCTGCGTCACCACCCCGCGCATCGCTTTTCCAATGCGCTCCGCCAGGTCTTCGCTCAACACGCGGCGCGGCTCCTCCGTACGCGCATTCGATTCATCCAGCACCCACCGCCCGTAGGGCATCTCTCCCTTGTTTGCAATCGTCGCCGCCACGCGCGCCATCTGGAATGGTGTCACCACCACCTCCGCCTGTCCGTAAGCAGCCTGGTGAATATACAATCCCAACTCCTTCGGCGTATTCGGCCGCGCCACGGTGATACCGAAAATCGAAGCCGTATCGAACAAATCCTGCGCCCCCACATCGTACGTTCCCAACTGCGCGAAGTAGGCATTGCACGATACGACAAGAGCCTGATGCAGGGCGATATTTCCATGCGGGCTGCGATCCATCACGTCATCGCGAATCGGCCGCCGTTGCCCTTCAATCATCGCCCCCACGCGCCCATCGGGCAGCCGTGTGCACGCATGCTTCTGTTCCCACAGCGCTGGATTCTTCCGCAACGCCGCGATGCTCGTCACCACTTTGAACGACGACCCCGGCGGGTACAACCCATACCGCGCCCGGTCCAACACCAATTCTTCCGCCACCGCGGGCACGCTCGCACCATAATTCAACTGCTGCGGATTCATCTGCGATTGCGAGGGCCAGGGATAACTCACCGACGCCAGCAAATCACCCGATTCCGCATCCATCACCACCACCGCGCCACGCTGCTTCTTCTGCTTCACCAGCGCCCGCTCCAGAATCCGCGACACCGTCATCTGCAGCCGCGCATCAATCGTCATCTTCACATCGCGTGGCCGCGCCATCAATTCCAACACCTGCGGATGATCGGGCTCCCAACGATGCCGGATCAGCGGCAGCAGTTCCTTGTAATCGAACTTCAGCCGCCGCATCACTGCGCCCGTTTCCTCATCCTTCTCTTCTTCCACTTCGATGCCGTCATCGAATCCCTGCAGCCGCAGCCGCGACCGCGATTCCTCAAATGCCGTGTTCTTCGCCCCGCGCTTCAACGGGCTCCGCGTGTCCCCCAGAACATAGAACATCGGCGCACCCAGCGGATAGTGACGCCGGTCCAGGAAGTGCGTCGTGTCCGCCAGGTTCGCGCCCAGCACTTCATATTCCTTGCGATGCGCTTCCACCTTCGCCACATCGCTCGTCGCTAGCGGCAGGCCGTTCCGGTCGTAGATATCGCCCTTCGGAATCATCCGCGCCGCCGCCATGATCCGCGGATTGTATTCATAGCGCCGCACTCCATCCGCATTCACCACCAGCGTTCCCCGCAGCAGTGTATCGTCGGCCTTCACCACCTGATACCAGCCGGCCCGCAGAATGAAGATCACGCCCGCCGCCGCCAGCAATTTCACCACATGCCGCAAGGGCTTCGAAAAATGCTCCCCCTGGTCCCGCCCCGGCTGTGCCGAGATCGCCAGCAGCATCCCCAGCATCACGAAATTCGCCAGCATCGAGCTGCGCCCGTAACTCAAGAACGGAGTCACCACGCCGCTCAACGGCGCAAGCCCCAGAATGCCCGCCGCAATCACCACAAACTGCACGGCTGTAATTAGCACCAGCCCCGTCGCCAGGAAAAACGAATAACTCCCCGGCGCGCGCAGCCCGATCTTCAACGCCCTATAGAACAGCAGCACATACAACACCATCAGCGCCGCGAATCCCAAAAACCCGAACTGCTCACTGAACACCGACAGAATCAAATCCGTGTGCCCCGCCGGCACCGATTGCGGATACCCCAGCCCCAATCCCGTCCCGGTGAGCGCCCCCGAGGAAAACGACCACAGCGAATGCGCAATCTGATCGCCTCCGCGCACGTGGTTGTCCCAGATGTTCAGCCACATATCCGTGCGCTGCCGCACCGTCTCCGGCTCCTCCAACACATACCCCGCCAGAAACCCGCCGAAGATCAGCATCAATCCAAATGCCGCCAGCCGGAAGCTGTTTCGCGCAATCGAATACAGCGACAGGAACAGGCATCCGATCACCAGCGCCGGTCCCATGTCCCGCAGCGCGAAGAACAACACCAGGCTCGTCGCCACGCCCGCGAACACCGGCAGAGTGTAGTCATAGCGCGCCACATGCAACAGCCGCGCCAACCACGGCATCGGCCCGCTCTCCACCTTCAATTCGCGCAGCGCATCCCAATTCGCCCCAAAGTACCCCGCCAGGAACAACACCAGCAAAATGCGAATCGCTTCCACTGGCTGGAATCCGAACAGGTTCACCTTCGCATCGCTACCCGCCGGTCCCGACCCCATTACGAACAGCGCCACCGCCAGCAAAATCGCCGCCGCCAACGGAACGAACGTGTACCGCCGCGCCAGCCGCTCGTAATCGAGCAGCGAAGCAGCCAGCATCAATCCGCAGCCCGCGATCACTCCCACAGCAAAGTCGCGGAAGATCAATGAATCTCGCAGCGGATCACGCAGGCTCACCATCAGGGCCAATCCCAACCCGCTCAGCAGATGCACCAGCGGCAACAGCGAATTATCGCCGCCAAACCCGCGCAATCTCCAGAAAAAGTGCGCCGCATAAAACACCCCGATCATCAGCCCGCACCACAACAGAAACGAGTTGCGAAACTCCTCCCGTGTGCGCACTGCCACCAGCGGCTTGAATGCCGCCAATTGCTGCGCCGACAAAACCGGCACCCGCGGCTCCGGCTTCGTGTAGCCGCGCACATGCTCATCCACCCACTTCCGAATCCGTCCTTGCCTCTGCAGCCTCCGCGCTTCCTGTTCCTCCACCCGCTCCTTCGCCGCCTCCAAACGGTGCGGCAAATCGGCCAGTCCGCGTTGCCCGCTCAGGTCACGCTCCGTCACCATCTCCCGAGCCAGAGACCCCACGTTCACCATCGCCCCTTGTTCGTGCAGCATGCGTTGAATCCGCGCCGCCGCGAACTCGCGGTCCGGCGGCAGATCCAATACCCGCAGATTCTCCCGCAACGCCTCCACCGTCGTCGTCCCGTTCAACAGCAGCAGTTTCTCAGTACCCAAGCGGCCCACCTGCGCCTGGTACACCAGCGCCAGCGCCAGCACCACAACAATGCTCGCCGGAATCAGCAGCACCAGTTCCCGCGTGCGCCGCCCCGCGCCCTCAATCCGCCGCCGTTCCTTGCGCTGCCCCGCCAATATCTGACGGCTCGCCCGTGTCGTCGTCATCGCGCTGCTCCCGCCGGCTGCTTCATCTCTTCCATCCGCACTTGGATCTCGCCACAACGTTTCAACAGCATTTTGTATTGGTCCACCGCGGTCTGAAACACACCCAGTTCCTGATACAGCTTCCCCGCCTGCGTGCAGTGCCCCAAGGCCCGGTTCAGCAGTTGCTCTTCCTGATCCATCAAATCGCGCATCTTCCGCGATTCATCCCAATACCGGTCCACAATCCGCCGGTGTGCCGCGGCCAATTGCAGTTTCTCCCGGTTCCCCGTCTCATACCCGTTCTTCTGTGCCTTTTCGAGCGCCTCCACGGCACGATCCATATCGGCGAATTCCTCGGCGTATAACCGCGCCAGCCCCAGATAAGGATCCGGCCACTTCCCTCGCAACTGAGCCGCTTCCGTGAACTTCTGCACCGCCGCATTCGCATACCGCTGCCGGATCTGCGCGTCCTTGCGCGCCGCCGATGACGTGCACTGAATCCGCGATAGGTGCCCTTCCGTCAATCGCAACTCCGCCTTCACCGTGCTGTCCGATGGATCGATCTCCAGCGCCCGCGCCAGGTTCGCATTCGCCGCGCGCCAATGCCGCTCGAAAATCGTCGGCGCATCCGACATCCGGTATTCGTTGATCGTCTCCTCGGCACCGCGCGCCAGTTGCTTCTTCAACGCTCGCCGCGCCGGATACAGGAAAAAGTGAAACCACGTATTGTCCCGGATCGCCTCATAGCGCTTCCACGCCTCTTCCGGATTCTTCAGTTGCTCCCGTTCAATCTCCGCCGAAAGGTCCGATGCTTTGCTGTAAGCTCCATACGCCGACGACAGCATCCAGAGCGCGATCAGCACCGCCAATCCCATCAGTCCCAGCCGAGCCAGCACCATCCGCGGATTCTCCGGCTCACGCGCGGCCGCCTTCCCCCGGCTCGGCTGCGAAGCACGCATCGTCGGATCGCCGTCATACCGCCCTTCCGTCGTCCGCACCGTCTCATCATTGCTCTCCGCCGCCGGAATCCCGTTGAGGTAATCCTCGAACGCCTTCCGCGCTTCCGCCGGCGAACCAAAGCGCTCCGACGCGTTACGCCGCAACATACGCATCACCAATCGCCGCAATTGCTCCGGATACGTTGCCGGCAGCGCCGCCGGTGGCTGATGCGCACGGATCCGCCGCTCCAGCATCTCCCGGTTCTCCGCTTGAAACGGAGGCTGCCCCGCCATCAATTCATAAAGGATCACCCCCACCGCCCACAAATCCGATTGGCAATCCGCCTTGCCCGTCGAGAGCCGCTCCGGCGACGTGTAGGCCGGGCTGTTGAACGCCATCGTCACCATCGTTTCCTTCAACGCCCGCGCAATGCCGAAGTCCAGCACCTTCACCCGCCCCGTCGCATTCTCCAGCCGCACGTTGCGCGGCTTCAGATCCCCATGCACCACTTCCGTCGACGCCAGCCATTCCAGCAGCCCGCACAGATCGCGTGCGATGCGTGCCACTTCCACCGGCGGCAATCCCGTGGGCCGGCGAATCACCATCGCCAGGTCTTCCCCATCCACATACTCCATCTCGATGTAGAAGCACTGCGCCGTATCATCGTGCCCGTAGTCGAACACCTTCACCACTCGATCTTCCGGATCGGCGAGCTCCTTCTGCAGCTTCGCCCCATACACCTCGGCCTCAAACTTCACTTGCTCTTCTTCCCCATCGCCGGTGCGCACAATCTTCAGCGCGCATTGCCGCTGATCGCGCAGATTCTCCGCCCGGTACACATCCCCAAAGTTCCCCCGCCCCAGGAACGATGTCACACGAAAATGCAGAAACTGGTCGCCGGGATTCATTGCTTTGTCCCCTCCGGCTGCGGCTGTGGTGTCGAACTCAACCACTGTATGCCCGTCTTATTGAAATCAAGCGCCAGATACTCAATCACCGGATTCGCCGCATCTACCACCGATACGGGAATGTCATTCGCCGTGAATGCCGAAGCATACAGCCGCCCCTTCGATTTGCCCGAAAATACAACCCCTTTATCAGCGTGCGAAATACGCAGCCGCGCCAGATCGACATTCGAATCATGCACCCGGATCCCGATCGCATACGTGCCATCAGACCGGATCTGCAAACCCTCCACACGCGCCTGCTCCACCCCATCGGCCACAATCACCGGCTCCGGCGCGCCCGGCGCAGCCACCAGCACCGCCTGCTCGCCAACCAGCGTCACCCCGCTCTTCAACTCGATCTTTTCCGCGTAATCACCCGGACCCACATGCACCGTATCGCCACTATGCGCCTGATCCAACGCCTGTGCAATCGACGCAACTCCGCCTGGCCCCACTTCAATCGTGCGCGGTCCCGGCCGCAGCATGCGTGCCGCAAAGAACCCCGCCAGCAGCGCCACCAGCGCCACTACACCCAGCCGCACCAGACCACCATTCGTCTTCGGTGGCTTCCATTGCACAGTGCTGTCCCCGGCAAACCGCTGCCCTTCCACATACACCGCCGACACGTTGTCCTTGCTATTTTCGTTCGCCGCTTCGATCAGCCTACCCGTCACCATCCCCGGATTCCCTGCGCTCTGCTGCACAATCTCCCGGATCCGCTCCTGCCGCACCACATCCGTCAGTCCATCCGAGCACAGCAAAAACGCCGCGTCCGCCTCCGCAGGATCCACACCTACTTGAATGAAAAATTCATCATCGGGATCGCGCAGCGACGAACCAGCGTCGCGAAACACCTCGTTCCGCCGCGGATGCTCCATCGCTTCGCCTTCGCCAATCTGTCCGCTGTCTTCTAACTCCCCCACCGGCGAATGGTCCTGCGTCAGCTTCCGGATCTCCCCGTTCTGAATCCGGTAGAGCCGCGTGTCCCCCACATGCCCGAAGTGCAGCATCCCGTTTTCCAGCACCGCCACCGTCAACACGCACCCCATCCCCGCGTGCTCCGCATTGCGCTGGGCATCCTCAAAAATCGCGTTGTTCGCCAGCGCGATCGCTTCCCGAATCCGTCGCTCCGGAGTCCCTGTCTTGCGTTCCAGCCGCGCCTTCAGCGTCTCCGATGCAATCTGCGACGCCACATGGCCCGCGTTCTGCCCACCCATCCCATCGACAACGAAGTACACACCCAGTGCATCGTCAGCGAACACCGCGTCTTCATTGCGCCGCCGCACATGCCCCGGATCCGTCGCCGCGTGAGACCGAAAAGTCGCCATCACTCCTCCGTCCGGAAGGCGAAGGCAAACAGCGCCGTCACCACAACCAGAACAACCAGCAGGATGATCCTTCCCGAATACAGTGTGCTCATGCGAGTTGGCTGCGGAATTGCAAAGTCACGGCATCGGCCAGCCGGATCTTCGCTTTCCCCGGTAAACGCACCTCCCCATCCTTAGGTACGAGTTCCCCGTTCACCGAAGTTCCGTATTTCGATGTGTCCTTCAGAAAAAACGCCTTGTTCCCCGCATCGAACCGGATCTCGCAATGCTCCTTCGATACATTCGCGTTCACCGTCACAATGCAATCCACCCAGATCGAGTTCTTCATCGCATCGTCTTTCTGCTTCCGTCCGACGCGGATAAATGGCTTCGCCATCTCGAATTGCTGCGGCCCCAAATCGTCCTCATACTCCAGCGTGGCGTACACCTGCGGCTCACTGCGCTGCGTTTCGGCCGGCGATGTCGAATTCGACGTCGTGTGCTTCTCCCCCACCGCGCTCCGCCGCACCGTGCGCTCCGTCGCCGTCCCAACACGCTCCTCCATCGCCCGCGGTTCATCGAACAGCGATTTCACAATCAGCGGATTCTCCTCCGCCTCCGCATCATGATTCTCGTAAAAGTAAATCTTCCAGTCCCCACTCCCGATCCGCCGGTAGTTCTTCTTCGCGTTGTTCGCCGCCGCCGCGAACACATCCAACACCGATCGCTTATTCAATTGCGCCAGCCGCTCATTCAACGCCCGCCGCGCTTCCTGCTCCACCAATCCAAACGCCGGCCGCAGCGCCGCGAAATCCGAAGGATGCAGAAACACATGGAACACCGAGCGTACAAACACCGAATATCGCGAGGGCGCCGTCTCCGCCTCCAACTCATCCAGTATCGTGTCGATAATCTCTTCCGGAGTTACCGCCAAGTGCTGCTCAGCCATGCCCTGTTACTCCTCGACTGCTCCCCGCCGGCTTGAAGATCATCACCGCCAGCGGCGGCAACGTCACCGCGATACATGCCGGCCGTGCGTGCCATGCCCGGTCCTCCGCATCCACCCCGCCCGCATGCACCAGGTTGCTCCCACCGAACCGCGCGCTGTCGCTATTGAAAATTTCTTCGTACCGCCCGCCCTTCGGCACCCCAATCCGGTACCCATGCCGCGGCACCGGCGTGAAATTGCACACAAACACCAGAAAATCGCCGCGGTCATTCGCATACCGCACGAAGCTGATCACCGAGTTCTCCACATCGTTGATATCAATCCACTCAAACCCCGAGTAGTGAAAGTCCACTTCATGCAACGCCCGCTCCGACGCATACAGCCGGTTCAACTCCTGCATCGTCGCCTGCAGGTTCCGGTGGTAATCGAACGCCAGCAATTCCCAACGCACACTCGCCTTTTCATCCCATTCCTCGTACTGCCCGATCTCCTGCCCCATGAACAGCAGCTTCTTTCCCGGATGCCCCCACATGTACCCGAGAAACGCCCGCGCGCTGGCGAAACGCTGCCACTCATCCCCCGGCATCTTGCCCAGCAGCGACTTCTTCAAGTGCACCACCTCGTCATGCGAAATCGGCAACACGAAGTTCTCCGTGAACGCATACAACATGCTGAACGTGATGTCGTTGTGATGGAACTTCCGGTGGATCGGGTCCTGCTTGAAGTAATGCAGCATATCGTGCATCCACCCCATGTTCCACTTCATCGTGAATCCCAGCCCGCCCAGATACACCGGCCGGCACACACCCGGAAACGACGTCGATTCCTCAGCAACAGTGAACGCGCCCGGCACTTCGTGCACCAGTTCGTTGAAGCGCTTCAGAAAGTCGATCGCCTCCAGATTCTCGCGTCCCCCATACCGGTTCGGAATCCACTCACCCACATTGCGCGAGTAGTCCAGGTAGATCATGCTCGCCACCGCATCCACCCGCAATCCGTCAATGTGATACTGCTTCAGCCACCACAGCGCATTCGACAACAGAAACGTGCGCACTTCGTGCCGCCCGAAGTTGTAGATCAGCGTGCCCCAGTCCTTGTGCTCGCCCTGCCGCGGATCTTCGTGCTCGTACAACGCTGTCCCATCGAACCGCGCCAGCCCGTGCGCATCCCGCGGAAAATGCGCCGGCACCCAATCCAGAATCACCCCGATTCCCTCGCGATGGCAGGCATCCACAAAGAACATGAAGTCCTCGGGCGTGCCGAACCGCGCCGTCGGCGCATAGTAGCCCGTCACCTGGTAGCCCCACGAACCAGAAAACGGATGCTCCATGATCGGCAGCATTTCAATATGCGTGAAGCCCATCGACTTTACATACGGAACCAGCTTATCCGCGAGTTCCCTATAAGTCAGCGCGCGCCCCATCTCCCCGCGCAGCCAGCTCTCCAGATGCACTTCATACACCGACACCGGGCGCCGCAGAATATCGCCCTTCGCCCGCCGCTCCATCCAATCCCCATCCGTCCATTCATACCTGGGCACACCCCACACCAGCGACGCCTGCTTCGGCGGCACCTCCGTGTGAAAGGCATACGGGTCAGTCTTCAATTGCACATGCCCGCCCCGCCACGTAACCGCGTATTTGTACGCAGCGCCATGCTTCACACCAGGCAAAAACAGCTCCCACACGCCGCCATTGCGCAGCCGCATCGGATGCCGCTTGGCGTTCCATCCGTTAAAATCACCAGCCACGCTCACACACTGCGCCGCCGGAGCCCATACCGCGAACCGCACCCCATCCACGCCATCGCAACGAACCGCATGCGCCCCCAGCATCCGCCACGCTTCCTGCAGCGTGCCTTCGCTATGTAAGTGAATATCGAAATCCGTAATCAGCGGCGGAAAGCGGTACGGATCATCCAACTCCTCCACCACATCGTGAGGCCAGGTCACGCGCAGCCGGTAACTGCCAGGCCAATGGGACAACGTCGCAACATAGAAACCTTCCACGTGGCGCCGTTCCATCGCCACCGCCCCATCTCCAAGCACCACAGCCACCTTCTCCGCAAACGGCATCCAGACCCGCACTTCCCAATGCGAGATGCCGTCTTCGCCGGCCACTTCATGGGGTCCGAGCACACGAAAAGCGTCGTGGTGATGGCCATACACAATGGCGTCGATGTCAACGGGGGTCACCAAGTTATTATGGCAACAATGCGCGAGTTCATTCAGCGGTTGCCCAAAGCCGAGTTGCACGTCCACCTCGAAGGCTCCATCGAGCCCGCAACCCTTCTCGAAATCGCCCCCCATCTTTCCCACACCGAAGTCCAGGCCCGCTATCACTACGAAAACTTCGGCGAGTTCCTCAAGAACTTCGGCTGGGTCGCCAAACACCTCACCGAGCCCGAACACTACGCCATCGCCACCCGCCGCCTCCTCCAGCGCCTCGAGGAGCAAAACGTCCAATACGCCGAAATCACCCTCTCCGCCGGAGTCATCCTCTGGAAAAACCAGGACCCCGCCGCCGTTCATCAAGCCGTGCGCGAAGCCGCCGCCCAAAGCCCCATCCCCGTCTACTGGATCTGGGACGCCGTCCGTCAATGGGGAGTCGATCGCGCCTGGCAGGCAATGGAACTCGCCGCCGCCCGTGTCAACGACGGCGTCATCGCTTTCGGACTCGGTGGCGATGAAACCAACGGCCCTGCCCGCGACTACGCCAACCTTTTCCAACAGGCCCGCGCCCAGGGTCTCCGCCTACTCTGCCACGCCGGCGAAGTCACCAACGCCGACAGCATCTGGCAGGCCCTCGAAATCGGCGCCGAACGCATCGGCCACGGCATCCGCGCCATCGAAGACCCGGCTCTCGTCCAACACCTCAAAACCAACGACATCCCCCTCGAAGTCTGCGTCACCTCCAACATCTGCACCGGAGCCATCCCTTCCCTCCCGGAACATCCACTACGCAAATTGTTTGATGCCGGAGTCCCCCTCATCCTCAACACCGACGATCCCCCCATGTTCCACACCACTCTCCATCAGGAGTACGAACTCGCCGCCAGCCACTTCCAATTTACCGAAGCCGAACTCGCCCAACTCGCCGCCAACGGCTTCCGTTACGCTTTCCGAACCCTGTGAGACGATAACAGTATGCTCGCTGCCGCGATGTTGGTCGCCACGCTGGCCGATTGGGTTCCCGCGCGTTGGCCCACCAACGACCCCGCTTCCCTCGATCTCATCAACGGCACCTCCATCAACTGCTTGCTCCTCGAAAAGCAACACTGGTCCAGCGTCTTCCTCACCAAAGCCGCGTCGCAAAACGTGGCCGTGCTCGGCGTCGTTCGCCCCGGCCCCAACACTCAGCAAGACATTCGCACCGCCAAAGAGCAGCGCCTCAACGGCATCGTCCTCGAAGGCGATTTCCCCCGCACCGACGCCGACGCAGCCCGCAAGGAAGCCGGCGATCTGGCCTTCCTCGAACTCCCGCCGCGCCGCGGTCTCCGCTTCGACACCAGCGACGTCATCACCGGCACCGCGCAAGGTGTCTGGCCCGGAGTCCGTCCCGTCGATGAAAAAGACAAAGCCCACGCCATGCCCAGCGGCGGCCCCTGGATCGACACCAACACCGGCTTCCTCCGCTACGCCCGCGCCATGCGCAAAGGCGAGTTCTGGATCGCCGTTACCCCACCGGAAAACGTCATCACTCCCCTCGACCGCTACTTCATGGCCATCGGCGATGCCTCCATGGTCGGCGCGCGCTGGGTCCTCTCCCTCGACTCCGATTTCTGGAAACGTCTCCTCGCACGCCAGGACACCGCCGTCCGCGATTGGAAGCGCATCGCCCAGCACATCCGCTTCTACGAAGACCAGCGCAAGTATCGCGATCTGCCCATCTACGGCCTCATGGCCGTCGTCCAGGATGCATCAAGCGGCGCACTCCTCTCCGGCAGCATCCTTGACATGATCGCCGTCAAGCACACGCCCGTGCGTCCAGTCCCCGGCTCCAAGCTCAGCATGGAAGCGCTCACCAAGGCCCTCATGGCCGTCAACATTGATCCGCGCGGCCTCACCCCCGACAAAGCCGAAGTCCTCAAACAGTTCTCCCGCTCCGGCGGCACTGTCCTCAACGGCCCCCCCGAATGGACAATGCCTTCTGACAGCAAGAACCACATCACCGTCGACGAAGACGACGTGAAGAAACTCGATGAGATCTGGAAAGAAATGAACTCCATGATCGCCCGCGGCCGCAACATGGGCGTCCGTCTCTTCAACGTCTCCAGCATGCTCAGCTTCTACCAGGGCATCCCCGGCGGTGATCGCGCCGTCCTGCACCTCGTCAACTACTCCGGCTACAACGTTGAAAACGTCACCGCGCACGTTCTCGGCCGCTACAAGAAAGCCACGCTTTATCTCCCCGAGGCGAAGCCCATCGTCATGGATCCCTACGACGTCGATGAAGGCGAAGCCACCGGACTCGATCTCGCCAACGTCCCGGCCTACGCCGTCGTCGTGATGGAGAAGTAGATGTTCGCCGCCCTCGCGCTGGCCGCAACCCTCGCCGATTGCGTCCCCATGCGCTGGACCGGCGCGCACCCGCTCACCGCGCTCGATGGTTCCCCCATCACCTGCCTCTTCATCGAAGAGCCGCAGTGGACCACGCCTCTCATCGATCGAGCGCACAGCAAAGGTCTCCGCCTCCTCGCCGTAGCCCGCACCGAACAACAAGCCCAACGCGCCGCCCAACTCAACATCGATGCCGTCGTCCTCGAAAACACCACAGCATCCATCACCACGAAACCAGTCATCACCCTTGGCCAACGCAAGGACATTCGCTTCGATTCCACGGCCCCCATCATCGGCACGACACAAGCCGTCTGGCCCGGCATCGAGATCGAACATGGAGGCCCGAAGACCACCTCCGCCGCGCCAACCGGCACAGCCTGGATCCACACCAACACCGGCTTTCTCCGCTTCGTCCGCTCCCGGACACAGACACCCTTCTGGCTCGCCAACGCCCCGCCGCAAGGCACCGCCTGGACAGCCACGCGTTACCAACAAGCCGTCGCCGATGCAGCCTCCACCGGCGCGCGCTGGGTGCTTGCCTTCGACGACAAACTCCCGCCCACCGAATGGAAACCCATCTTCGACACGGTCCGCTTCTACGAAACACACAAGCAGTGGCGCACCATCAAGCCCTACGCCGAAGTCGCCATCGTGCAGGATGAAACATCAGGAGCGCTCATCACCGGCAATCTGCTCGACATGCTCTCCGTCATGAACACGCCCGTCCGCGCCGTGCCCTCGCGCGATCTCACGGCAGCCACCATCCAAGGCGCGAAAGTCACCGTCGCCATCAACCCCCAAGCCTACACCGCCGAGCAACAAGCCCTCATCGCCAGCCACGGAGGCAAACTCGTCACCGGCCCCAATCAATGGAAAATGCCCGAACCCACGCCGGGAAAGATCACCTTCGACAAAGCGCAATACAAAGAACTCGAAGCCATCTGGCCCGAACTCCACCTCGCCGTCCAACGCAAAAACTTCGGCGTCCGCATGTTCAACATCACCGGAGTCCTCACCTACCTCCTCCGCGACAACACACACACGGTCCTGCAACTCGTCAACTACACCGATTACCCCGTGGAAAACATCACCGCCTTTGTGCAAGGCACCTACGCCACCGCGGAATTACTCACCCCAAACGCCCCACCCCGCAAACTGAACACCTACGCAGCCCCCGACGGCACCGCAGTAGAAATCGACAAACTTGAAATCAGCGCCGCCGTAATTCTGCGCTAACCCAACTATTCGGCCACCGGAGTCGACGCCGTTCCCTCCACCGGAGCCTTCTTCACCGGCTCCACAATCGTGAACTTCTCCGGCGTGAACTCCACGGTCCGCACTTGGCCGCGCGGTCCCACTGCCCCAATGCTCGATCCATTGAACTGCACTTCCACCCCACCCGCGTTCCCCAACAAAATCCGCGCCGTTTCATTCCCGGCCGTAATACTCGATTCCCCTGCCGTCAGCACCTTCTCCACCTTCACCTTGCCATCCACCGTAATCCTCAGCCAGGTGTTTTCCTTCGCCACCACAGCCAGCTTGATCCGTCCAGACAGCGAGGCATCGTTCATCACCGGAGTCGGCGCGGGAACTGCCGCCTGCTCCGTGGACATAGGCGCACTAGGGGGTGCTGTCTGCGGAATCACCGGCTGTGCCGCGGGAGGCGATACCGTCTCCGGCAATGCCGCCGGACTCTGCTTTGCCGAAACCGGAGCCGAAGGCGTTGCGGACTCCGCCAAGGTCGAACTGATCTGCGACCGCTGCCACAACCAGAAGATCGTTCCGCAGGCAACGATTACCGCCGCCAGCATCACCACCGACGCCGTCAGCTTCCGCGCGGAAACCGCCGATGCCGAGCCTTCCGGCAGCGGATCGACATAGAAATCCCGCCCGATTTGCACCGGCTCCTGACCAGTTCCCGCGCTCGAAAACACTTCAGGCGGCGTGATTTCTTTCTGCAATTCCGCCTGTAGTTGCTCGTTATTCACCCCCAGATAGGTCGCATACTGGGTGGCAAAACTGCGCGCAAAGAACCGCCCTGGGAGGCTGTCGAAATCATTTTGCTCCAGCGCCTGCAAGTACTGGAGCTTGATACGAGTTCGCTCAGCGATCATCGCCAGATCAAGCCCCTGGCGCTGCCGCTCTTTCTTTAGAATCTCGCCGACGGAAGCCATAGTTTTGGCTGTAGTCCTTCCAGGATATAATACAACAGTTTCCGTGCCAGAATATCCCCCCTCTTCCGTAACGGTTATCATCGTAAACCTCAACCGCCTCGAGTTGCTTCGGAAAGCCCTCGCTTCGCTTCTCCTTCAGCCACACCCCAACACCGAAGTCATAGTCGTGGACAATGCCTCCACCGATGGCTCCGCCGACATGGTCGCGCGTGAGTTCCCGGAAGCCCGCATCATCCGCAACACCACAAACAAGGGGTTCTGCGAAGCCAACAACCAGGGCATCGCTATCGCCACGGGCGAGTTCATCGCTCTGCTCAACAACGACGCCGAAGCGGAACCAGGATGGCTGGACGCTCTAGTACGCGCCATCTCCCAATCTCCGCGGACCGGCATGGCCGCCTCCAAAGTACTCGTCTGGGAAGATCCCCGCCGCCTCGACAAAGTCGGCCACCTCATCTTCTTCGATGGCCAGAATCGCGGCCGCGGCTCCGGCGAAATCGACAACGGCCAATACGATACGATGGAGGATGTTCTCTGGCCAGATGGATGCGCGGCCTTATACCGCCACCGAATGCTCGATGAGATTGGAGGATTCGACGAGGATTTCTTTGCCTATGCAGACGACGCCGAACTTGGATTGCGCGCCCGCCTCGCCGGCTGGTCTTGTGCCTATGCGCCCAACGCCGTCGTCCGCCATCATCGTGGCGCCACACTCGGCGTCCGCTCTCTCCGCCGTGTCGAACTGATTGAGAGGAACCGTGTCTTACTCGCCGCGAAGCTATTCCCCTGGAGCCTCCTGTGGCTAAACGGCGTGTTTTATCTGGCAAGACTGGCAGCCGGCCTCTGGGCCGGGATGATGGGCCGTGGCGAAATCTCACGCTTCCCGGGATGGAAGAACAAACTCCTCGTGGCGAAGTCGATGCTGCGGGCGGATCTCGAAGCGGTCTCCCTGCTCCCGAAGATTCTCCCAAAGAGGAAAGCCATCCGCCGTATCCGCAAGCTCTCCACGATGCAGACACTCCGTCTGCTATGGAAGCATCGCATCTCGCTCAAGGTGCTGAGCCAGCAATCGATCTAGACGCACTCGAAACCGGCGACAAAGCCTGCCCTGCCTGCGGCTGTGTCGAGATGCGCACGCTGCTGCGCGGCACGGACCGCTTGTATCGCACCACCACCAAATCCTTCCTCGTCGTGCAATGTACACGCTGCGGCCTCATGCGCCTCTTCCCTTGGCCCAGCATGGAAGAGCTGCAATCCTACTACCCCGAAAACTACTGGTTTGATCCCGCCACCGACGCCGCCGGACGCGCCGCCGAAACGTACCGCCGCTTCGTTCTCGCCGATCATGTCCGCTTCGTCTGGCGCGCGTTTACTGCTAGCGGCACCGCCGGCCCCATTCTCGATGTAGGCTGCGGCGGAGGCCTCTTCCTTCGCATGCTCGCCGAACGCGGAGCAAAGGTCGCGGGCCTCGATTTCGCGCCCGCCGCCGCTCGCGTTGCCTGGCGTACCAATCACGTCCCGGCCGTTTGCGGCAGTCTCGGCAGTTCCCCCATCGCGCCCGAAAGCTGCTCCGTCGTCACCATGTTCCATGTCCTCGAACATCTCTACGACCCCGCCGCTTATCTCGATGAAGCGCGCCGCATTCTCAAACCCGGCGGCCGCCTCGTCGTCCAGGTTCCCAATGCCGACAGCTGGCAATTCCTCCTCCTCGGCGAGTATTGGAACGGCGTCGACATTCCGCGCCACCTGCTCCACTTCCGCGCCGCGGACCTGCAAACACTGATCGAAAACTGCGGCTTCGAAGTCGTTCGCACCAAGCACTTCTCCTGGCGTGACAATCCCGCCGGCCTCGCCACATCGCTCGCTCCAGGCCTCGATCCCATGGCCCGCCGCATCCGCGGTGTCGCCGAAGGCCCGAAGATGCGCCTCTTCAAAGACTGCGTCTACTTTGCCCTCGTCGTCGCCTCCTGGCCATTCGCCATCCTCGAAGCGGCTTGCCGCCAGGGCGCATCCGTCATGGTTGAGGCGCGCAAAAAACCATGACTCCCGCCGCATGGCGCAGCCGCGTCCCGCAGTTCCTCGAGCGCTATCTCTGGTTCTTTGAAACCGCCATCCGCGACAACGTCGATCGCTTCGCCGCCTCGCTCGCACCCGGATCGCTCGTCCTCGACGCAGGCGCCGGTGAAGGCCAATACCGCGAGCATTTCCGCCACTGCCGCTACATCGGCGCCGATCTCGCCATCGGCGACCAGCAGTGGAACTACGCCGGGCTCGACGTCCTCTGCGACCTCACCCGCCTTCCCTTCCCCGAAGGCTCCTTCGATGCATCCATCAACATCGTCACCCTCGAACACGTTCGCCAGCCGCATGCTGTCCTCTGCGAGCTCGCGCGCACGCTGAAACGCGGAGGCCGTCTCTTCCTCGTCGTGCCTCAGGATTGGGAAGTACATCAGGCCCCGCACGACTACTTCCGCTACACCCGCTACGGCGTCCGTCATCTGCTCGAAAACGCCGGCTTCGAAGATATACGCCTCGAATCCGGTGGCGGCTACTTCCGCCTTATGGGCCGCCGCATGCTCAACGGCATCGGCTTCTTCAAAGGTTTCTGGATTCTTCCCGCGGCGCTGCTGCTGGCCCCCGCGGGCCTGCTCTTCCCTCTCCTCGATCCCATCGACAAGGAGAAGAATTTCACATTGGGGTATCTATGCTGGGCACGAAAGCGATAACCGTCACACTGGCTCTGGCCGCCTGCACACTTGCCGCCGACTTCAACGGCGCCCGTGCCCTCGAATCCGCGCGCAAAGCTGTCGCCCTCGGCCCGCGCCCCGCCGGCTCTCCCGCCATCGCCAAACTACAAGCCATGATCCGCGCCGAGCTCGCCGCCAACGGCTGGCAGGTGAGCGAAGACATGTTCGTTGCCCCAACGCCCATCGGCAAGGTCACCATGCGCAACATCATCGGCAAGCTGCCCGGCAAATCCGGACGCGCCGTGGTCTTCACCGGCCACTACGACACCAAGGCGATCCCCGGCATGAAGTTCGTCGGCGCCAATGATGGCGGTGCATCCACCGGCTGGCTTCTCGAAATGGCCCGCGCGCTCCCCAAGGTTCCCCGCAACGACGATGTCATGCTCGTCTTCTTCGATGGCGAAGAGGCTTTCGGCGAATGGTCCAACACCAACGGCATCTACGGCAGCCGCCACCTCGCCGAAACCTGGAACCGCAATGGAACACTCCTCAAGATCAAGGCTCTCTTCAACGTCGACATGATCGGCGACAAAGACCTTCGCGTGATGGATGAGCTCAACTCCTCGGCCACTCTGCGCCGCCTGCTCAAAACCACCGCGCGTGAAACAGGCTACGGCGCTTACTTCCCCGAACAGGCTGGAGCCATCGAAGACGACCACATCCCCTTCGTCAAATTCGGCGTCAACGCCATCGACCTCATTGACTTCGACTACGGCCCTGGCCACACCTGGTGGCACACCGAACTGGACACCATGGACAAACTCAGCGCCAAGAGCCTGCAAGTGGTCGGCGAAGTGCTGCTCGAAGTCTTCCGCCGCCTCCAGCAGTAAAGCTGTACGATAATGCTCCTCATGCGTCTTGCCCTCTGCCTCCTCGCTGCCTCTGCGGCGTTCGCACAATCCACCACCTGGACCTTCGACAACATCCGCCGTATCGGCGGCCATTCCACCGAAGTCCTCGGCGACCCCAAAGTCATCGACACCAAGATCGGCAAAGCGATTCTCTTCGACGGCAAAGACGACGCCATCTTCGTTCCCAACCACCCGCTCGCGGGCGCGGCAACCTTCACCTGGGAAGCCATCTTCCGCCCTGATGGTGGCCCCTTCGAACAGCGCTGGTTCCATCTCGCCGAGCAAGCGAATGGCGCCGACACCGGCAATCGCATGCTATTCGAGATCCGCGTCACCAACGGCCAGTGGTACCTCGATAGCTTCACCGCATCTTCCTCCGGATCCAAGGCTCTTCTCAGCAAAGATCACCTCCACCCCATCGGCCAGTGGTATCACGTCGCCTCGGTTTACGATGGCAAGACCTTCCGCAACTACGTCAACGGCAAACTCGAGGGCTCGGCCGATGTGCAGTTCGCCCCGCAAGGCAACGGCCGCTCGTCCATCGGCGTGCGCATCAACAAGGTGCACTACTTCCAGGGCGCGGTACATCTCAGCCGCTTCACCAAACGCGCCTTGCGTCCGGAAGAGTTTCTTCCCGCGCCCAAGAACTAAGTCCACCGTGTCCGAAGAGCGCTACGGCCAACAGGCAGGCCTTTCGTCTCCACAAGTTCAAAGCCAATTCGGAACTCCCCCGCGTCCAACGAATTCTCGGCATTCTGCGCGGCCTTGCGCCGCGTCTCCGATCTCCACGCAGTCCACACCGGAGGCGTCACTCGCCTCACGGTTTGCCGCATGGACGCGCAGCATCTCGCCTTCGCCCCTGCCAGCTTCGATGTCGTCACCTTGCTCGAAGTGCTGGAACACATGACGGCCCCGGCGCAGGCTCTCACCAACGCCGTACGCGCGGCCCGCCGCTTCGTACTGCTCAGCGTGCCCTCCGTAGCTGACGATAACCTCAACCATCGCATCGCCATCCTCCGCGGCTTGTCTCACGTCGTGGAAGAAAAGCTCGTTGCCTCGAACTGTGGCATTAGCTTCGATCCGAACTATAACCTGCTTCTCCAAAGCCGCACCTCGACTGGCTTCGCGAAACCCTCGGCACACGCTATGTCATGTACGGCGAGTGGCTCTATGCGCGCCACACTATCCCCTACGATCACCTGCCGCACTACTTCATCGAGTTCGATCTCCTCGACCGCGAGACCGGCCAGTTCCTCTCAACTCGCCACCGCCGAGCCATGCTTCGCAACGGCCCCGTGACCTCCGGCGCGAACCTCAACCTCGAAGCACTACTCACGCAATCCACCTGCTCCACCAGCCAGCGCATGGAGGGCCTCTACATCAAGCACGAAGACCGGCATCAGGTCATCGGCCGCTACAAGTTCGTTCGCCCATCGTTCCTGCAATCCGTCGCCGACTCCGGCGAGCACTGGATGGATCGACCCCTCGAACCCAACCGGCTCCGCGCCGGAGTGGATCTCTTCCCATGACGCTGCTCCCCTGCCCCATCCCGTCTCCGCCCGATTGGGCCGTGCCCTGGCAGGCGCTGCATGATCATTCGATTGGATCCGCCATATGCAGGATTGCCCGCAGGATGCCGTTCATCACGCCGAAGGCGACGTCTGGATTCACGTGCGCATGGTTGCCGAGGCGCTCGCCGCGCTGCGGCACGATGTCGCCAAGCCCATCTGCACTCGCATCGAAGACGGCCGGCTCACCTCGCGCGGCCACTCGCAACGTGGAGCCATCCTCGCCCGCCACATCCTCTGGACCCACAATGCCGATCTGCTCTCTATACTCGCCCGAGCTGATGCACTCGGCCGCTGCTGCCACGACCAGCAAGGCTTGCTCCACAAAATCGATCTGTTCGAAGAATTCGCCCGCGAGCAGAACTGTCTTGAGCAACCATGGCCGTTCCCTGCTCCACTCGGCCGCTTTGAATACTTCCGCCGTGAGGACCGCGATCCGCACTACGAACCCCATGGTGCGACGGGCCTGGAAGTCCTGCTCATGTCCCATGCCCCGCACATTCCTGTCATCTCCCTCGACGGTCTCCGTGAGCAACTCGGCATCGCACCTACGGAAGCGCAAGGCGAAGTCGTGCAGGCCGCCCGCGAACACGCGCGCACATACCTCAGAGCCAGGAAGGGCTTCATCTGGAACGCCACCAATCTCAGCCGTGACCTGCGCTCGCAAGCCATCGAACTCTGCACTTCGTACCAAGCCTCGGTGCGCATCATCTACGTCGAGGCTCGCGCCGCTGCTTTGTTCGAACGCAACCGGCAACGTCCCCGTCCGGTTCCGCCAGCCGCCATCGAGCGCATGCTCCAACGCTGGGACACCCCCGGCCCCACCGAAGCGCCCGCCGTCGAATGGTGGGAGAACGCAGCTGGTTTTGTCCGCAGAAAGTAACCCGCCGCGTTCGCTACACTGATTCATCTGCCCATGTCGCAAGTCACACTCGGACTCGAGATCCGCGCCCAGGACGGCCCTGGAGTCCTCCATCAGCTCACCGGCGTCATCGCCGAGCATCAGGCGGACATCACCTCCGTCGCCATTCTGCAAGGTGAACCTGCCATCGCTCACCTCTACTTTGAAGTACTTCTCCCAGCCGAGCCGGAGAACCTCATCGCCGATATTCGCGCCCTCCCCATCGTCATTGACGCCGTCGCCACCAGCACCATGCAGCGCGTGTTCGGCAAGCGCATCATCATCATGGGTGGAGGCGCGCAAGTAGGCCAGGTCGCCATCGGCGCCATCATGGAAGCCGATCGCCATAATATCCGCGGAGAACACATCTCCGTCGACACCATCCCGCTGGTCGGCGAGAAGCCGCTGGCCGAAGCGGTGCGCGCCGTGGGCCGTCTCCCCCGCGCCAAAGCCCTCGTACTGGCTGGCTCACTGATGGGGGGCGAGATCGAAAAGGCCGTCCGCGAAGTCCGGGAACAGGGCTTGCTGGTCGTTAGCCTCAACATGGCGGGCAGCGTTCCCGATGCCGCTGACCTCGTGGTGACTGACCCCGTGCAGGCCGGCGTCATGACCGTCATGGCCATCGCCGACACCGCCAAGTTCTCCGTCCACCGTCTCACCCGCCGCGTGTTTTGAGAGCCTAAAGAGAAGCACATGAACATCGTCTACATGGGCACCCCGCAGTTCGCCGTGCCCACTCTCGAAGCCATCGTCGCCGCGGGCCACAGCGTCCCCGCCGTCTATACACAGCCCGACCGCCCGAAAGGCCGCGGGCAGCAACTCGCCGCGTCGCCCGTCAAGCTCTGCGCCCAAAGCCATAACCTCCGCGTCGAGCAGCCCGAACGCGTCCGCCGCCCGGAAGTGCTCGAGTTCCTCACGGCGCTCCGCCCGGACTGCATTGTAGTCGTCGGCTACGGCCAGATCATCCCGCAGTCCATCATCGACATCCCCGCCCACGGCATCATCAACGTCCACGCCTCACTGCTTCCCAAATACCGCGGCGCCGGCCCCATCCAATGGGCCATCGCCAACGGGGAAACGGTTACTGGCGTCACCACTATGAAGATCGATGCAGGCCTCGACACCGGCGACATCCTGTTAATGCGCGAAACCCCAATCGGCCCGGAGGAAAATTCGACCGAATTATCGGAAAGACTCTCCGTCATTGGAGCCGGACTTCTGATCGAAACGCTCGACGGTCTCGCCGCGGGCAGCATCACTCCGCGCAAACAGGACAACCAGCTTGCCACCTACGCCCCCATCCTGAAGAAGGAAGACGGCCTCATCGACTGGCAATTATCAGCCACCCAGATCCACTGCCGCGTGCGTGGTTTCTTTCCCTGGCCCGGCGGTTACACCATATTCCGCAACCAGCGCCTGCATGTGTGGAAAGCGCTGCTGGCGTCTGAGCCGCCTCCTGCCGGTCACACGCCCGGCACAATTTATGCCGCAAATTCCCGCTTATTCGTGGCATGCGGACTTAACTCCGCTCTCGAATTGCTCGAACTTCAGCTCGAAGGACGCAAGCGAATCGACAGCCGAGCTTTCCTCAACGGGCACAGGCTGGTAGAGTATGAAAGATTGGGAGGAGAGACAAACCGTTGAAACTGCCGCTAGGCTTTCGCTATGCGTCCTCGTACGCAGGCATCCGTAAGGTCCAGAAAGACGATCTCGCACTCATCGTTTCCGATGCCCCCGCTTCCGCTGCTGGCGTGTTCACCCAAAACCGAGTCGCCGCTGCGCCCGTGCGGCTTTGCCAGGCTCATCTGAAGGAGTCGGCCGGCGTCGCTCGCGCCATCCTCATTAATGCCGGCAACGCCAACTGCGCCACACGCACCGGAGCCAAAGTGGCGCTCGCCAGTGCAAAGGCCGCGGCCAAACTGCAAAAGCTCCCGGTCACTCAAGTCCTGGTTGCCTCCACCGGCGTCATCGGTGTGGAACTCGATCCTAAGCTCATCACTGCTGCGCTGCCGGCGGTCATCGCAGGCCTTTCGCCGGACCACTTTGAGACGGTGAGCAAGGCCATCATGACCACGGACACCCGGCCCAAGACGGCCACGGCCGAGCTCTCCGCATCGGGCGGTGTCATCCGTATCGCCGGCATGACCAAGGGCGCGGGCATGATCATGCCCATGATGGCCACCACCCTTGGCTTCATCATGACCGACGCCGCCATCGCTCCGAACCGTTTGAAGGCGATGCTGCGCGAAGCCAATGAAGAGAGCTTCAGCCGGCTCTCCGTGGACGGCGACACCTCGACCAACGATACGCTGCTGCTGCTCGCCAACGGCGCATCTGGAATCAAGCTGGCCTCGCGCGACACCGAAGTCTTCCTCGGCATGCTGACCAAGCTGCTGCAAGACCTGGCGCAGCAGATCGCCCGCGACGGCGAAGGAGCGACGAAACTCATCACCATTTCGATCGAGGGGGCCAAGACCCGCGACGAAGCAGCCCGGCTGGCCCGCGCCATCGCCAACTCCCCGCTGGTGAAGACGGCCATCGCCGGCTCCGACCCCAACTGGGGCCGTATCATCTGCGCCGCCGGCAACTCCGGCATCGCCTTCGACCCGGCGCAGGTTGACATTTTCTTACAGGGTGTTCGGGTCTGCCGCAACGGCCTCGCCGCCCCGTTCTCTGAGCCGGACCTGAAGGCCAAGCTCGACGAGAAGGATGTCTCCATCGAGTTCCACATCCGTAACGGCGGTCCCGGCCAGACCCGCTTCTGGACCTGCGACTTTACAGAAGATTACATCAAGATCAACGCCAGCTACCGCACATGACACGCCGCTTCTGGCTCTCGCTGTTCCCCGCCCTGCTGGCCGCCGATGACCAGCAGGAAGTGGTGGATTGGCTTGGGCGATGGGTGCAGCGCCTGACCGAGGAAAATGCCTCGGAATTCCTCAAGGCATTTGACAAAACTTTACGCGATCGCCTGGAAACAGCCGTGACGGCGTTGGTGCGGAACTATGAAATCGCCTCGTCGATCAACGTATTATCGGTAGCACCTGCAAGCGGCGGGCGCGACGTGCAGCTCGATTGGTACCTGTCGTTGAAGCCGCGCAGCCCGAACGCCCCCACCACGGAGCGCCGCGAGCGTGTCAGCCTTACGCTGCAGCCTGTAAAGAAGGGGTGGCAGGTGCAGACCCTTTCCCCGGAAGCTTTCTTTTCCCCGCTCCAAAACGGCTGAGCCGGTAGGAATTGCCGACGACGGACAGGCTGGAGAAGACCATCGCTCCAGCGGCCACCAGCGGATTGAGCAGCCCGGCCGCGGCCAGGCCGATGCCGGCGGCGTTGTAGAAGAAGGCCCAGAACAGGTTCTGCCGCACCACGCGGCGGGTGCGATTGGCCAGCTCAAACCCGTCGAGCACACGGGTCAAGTCTCCGCCGAGCAGCACCATGGCCGAGGCCCGCATGGCGAGGTCAGCACCGCTGCCCATGGCAATCCCCAGGCTCGACGCGGCCAGCGCCGGAGCATCATTCACTCCATCGCCAATCATGGCCGCATTGCGGCCGGTGACGGCGGCAGCCTTCTCTTCGGGGCGTACTCCCGCGCGGTAGTCGGTGATGCCCAACTCGCGGGCGCAGGCCGCCGTAGCCGCTTGGGAATCGCCGGACAGAATGCGCACGGGAACCCCGCGGTCCTGCAGCCCGCGCACCAGAGCCCGGGCATCCTGGCGGATACGGGTGCCGAAGACGAGCTTGCCGTTCCGCCTCTCGCCGATGCGATACCACGCCGGCGTGTAGCCGCTCTCCTCATCCCCCTCCGCCTCGGTCCAAACCCGAGACCCGATGACGATCTCGACGCCATTGACCATGCCTCGGATGCCGGCGCCTTTGATCACTTCGATGTTCGTAGCTTCGGGGATGGCGATGCCCAACTGCCGGGCGCGAGCGACGACGGCCTTGCCCGCGGGATGCTCCGAGTAAGCCTCGACGGCGGCCAGCAGCGGCAGGTCGGCCTCGTTGTATTCCAGCAGTTCGAAGCGATCCTCGGTGACCGTACCGGTCTTGTCGAGCACCACTTCATCCACCCGGCCAAGGCGTTCCAGCACGTCGGCGTCGCGCACGAGGATGCCGAGCCGCGAAGCGGCGCCGACCGCTGCAGTCAATGCCAGTGGTGTTGCGATGCCCAAGGCACAGGGACAGGCGATGACAAGAATGGTGACGGCCCGCAGCAAGGCTTCTTCAGTAGGAAGCCCGGACTGCAGCCAGTACGCCGCGCCGAGCAGCGAGACGATCATCACGGCGGGAACGAAGATGCGGGAGATGCGATCGACCCGGCGTTCCACCTCGGAGCGGCTGACGAGGGCGCGCTCTACCGCGGCGACAATCTGGGCAATCGTGCTGGCTTCGCCGATCGTGGTTGCGGCAATGGTCAAGGGCGAGCCGGTGTTGACGCTGCCGGCCACCACGCGATCCCCAGGCGCTTTGCGCACCGGCCTGGACTCGCCGGTGAGCAGCGACTCATCGGCTTCGGAATCGCCGCTGAGCACGGTGCCATCGACGGGAATCCGCTCGCCGGCCTTGACCAGCACGGCATCGCCGGCACGCAGGTCGGTGACTGCTCGGAAGCGCTCCCCGGTGGCCATGCGCGCCTTCTGCGGCAGCATGCGGTGCAGCGAGGCGATGGTCTGCGCGGCGCGCTGCTTGGCGCCCTGTTCCACGCTCTTGCCCACCAGCACCAGGGTCACGATGGCGCAGGAGATATCGAAGTAGACGTGCGTGCCGCCGCGGAAGGCCTGCACGCTACTGTAGCCGAAGGCCGCGAGTATGCCGAGCGACAAGAGGCTTTCCATGCGCAACGCCCCACGCTTCAACCCGTGCCAGGCAATGCGCAGGATGGGCTTCGCCGAGTACAGCAGGACGGGCAGCGTGAGGGCCATTGCGAGAAATGGCAATACAGGATCGAATGCTCCGAAATAGACGGAGAGGTTCATCCCCATCACGTTGACCCACAGGAAAGCGGCCACCCCGAGCCGCATGAGCAGGTCTTTGCGCTCGCTGTTAGCGGAAGACGCTTCGCCAGTGTACTCGGCGGCTTTGTAACCGAGGCTTTCTACCAACTCGACAATCCGCGCAGGCGGCAGCAACTGCGGCTGGAAGCGGACCTTCAACAGATCGGAGACGAAGTGGACCTCGGCCGAAACCACGCCGCGTTCGGTGCGGAGCGTGTGCTCGATGACCCAGGCGCAGGCGCTGCACCACAAGCCCGAGAGGCGGAAGAGACGCTCTTCGCTTGGCAGATCGGACACGGCGCGACCCGGCTTAGGGTCACGTCCGCCAGTGGCGATGAGGCCAAGCTCCAGGCTGCGTTGGAAGATCTCCGTTTGGCGGACATCCACGCCGGAAGCGAGCACTCCGCTCTCGAGCAGAATGGCATGGACGTGCATGCAACCGAGGCAGCAGAAATCCCGTTCTTCGGCGCGATAGGGCTGAGTGCCGCAATCGAGCCCGCACAGGGCGCAGGTCTGCATGGAAGGCCTATTTCTGTCCGGCCGCGTAGGGCTTGCCGGTAGCGTCCAGGATGACGGGCTTGGCCTGCTCCGCCCCTATGTAGACATAGACCATAATTCCGGTGAATAGAAGGAAAACAAACGCCAATAGAAAACGCATGAAGCCCCTTATTTCTTCCTGACCATCACGAAGGTCATCGGGAAGGAGCTTTTGATTCCACCGGGCTCACTTACCGTATGCAGCGTGATGGGATACACGCCGGGCTGCAAAGCCTCCGGCGCGGTGGCAACCTCGATCATTTCCTGCACCGAACCGCCAGCCGTCACGGCCACCCGTGAAGTGGTCAAGTGCAGAGCCTTCTCCGTACTCTCCAGTTGAACGGCGACAGTGGCATCCACACTGCCGCGATTGTCGATGTTGAAGCGGAATATGTTGGTGACCTCGCCCTGCGCATTGCTGGTGTAGAGCGAAGTACGATCGGGCTGGACGCGCACCTGCACGGGATGGCGCATCGACAGAGCCACCATCAGGCCGGTGAAGTAGAACAACAGGATGAACGAAACCACGGCGCGCTTAGGGTCGCGCAGGCCGACACGCATCCACCAGGACTCATCCTTCGAGCCGAGCATCTTGCCCTGCTCGCCCCAGGTGTAGTGGATCAAGCCAGGCTTCTTGAGCTTGGCCAGGACATCGTCGCAGGCCTCGACGCATTCGCCGCAGTGAATGCATTCGATCTGAAAGGGCGACTTGCGGATGTCGATTCCCATGTGACACACGCGGACGCACTTCTTACATTCGATACAGGCCTTCTGCTTCTCTTCCCCATCGCGGTAGACCACCAGCAGGGTCTGCTTGTCGCTCAACATCCCCTGCAGGTAGCCGTAGGGACAGATCATCTTGCAGAAGCGGGTGCGGACGAAGGCGAAGTCGAGGTAAGTGATGAGCGTCGTCGCGGCGCCGGCAATGCCACCGGCGGTGATGAGGTCGAAGGTCATCAGCCGCTGCAGCAGGTCGCGCGGCTCGACGAAGTAAGAGATAAAGACGAAGGCGAGGAACACGCTGGCCACGAGGCCGCTGGTATAAAACAGAACCCGGGAGGCAAAGGTGCGGACGCCGGCACTCAGTTGGATGAAGTGCTTGTTCACCCAACGGCGAATACGGTCCTCCACGGCGAGCGATGCCTCGCTGAAGATCATCTGCGGGCAGGCGTAACTGCAATAGACGCGGCCGTAGAGCATCGACGCGGCGGCGATGCCGAACAGCAGAAACATCAGCGTGAAGAAGAGGATGGCGAACTCGTTGATCCACAGTTCCTGTCCGAAGACGTAGAAGCGCTGGCGGGGAATATCAAAGCGCATCAGATTGGAGAACGGCAGGGCGACGAAGATCAGGACGCAGACGAGGTGGATGGTCTTGCGGAACTGGTGATAGCGGCGCACCGGCGGAGCAGCGTTTCCGGGTGCGTTGACAGGAGAAGTGACGGTGGCCATGGCGATCTCTTAGTGATGATGCACATGGCCACCCATGGTGACAGGCATGAGACCGCGGACCAGCAGCAGGACGCCGGTGAGAGCCACGGCGATGGCGGGCAGATGCGTACTCCAGCGGGCGAAGTAGCGGCCGAAGGGCACGGAGAACAGGCCGACGGCGAGCAGGGCTCCAGCGGTGCCGAAGCCGAAGAAGAGCATGGTCAACGCACCATCGAGCGCATTGCCGGAAGCGAGGGCTTTGAGCAGAGCGGCGTAGACTAACCCGCACGGGAGTAGCCCGAGCCACAACCCGAGGTGCAGTTTCGAGCCTACGGTATCGCGCCCAATCAGCCGCCCGGCGCGGCGAGTCATGGCAGCCACTGGAGTGATCTGGACGAGCTCAGGGCGACGCAATGCGCCGAGCATCCACAGTCCAGCCAGCAGCATCACCGCGCCGGCGGCGATGGAGGCAGCGCTCTGCCAGGGCATGACGGTCTCAAGGGAGAGCCCAAGACCGCCGGCGAGCGCGCCTAGGAAAGCATAGGTAGCGATTCTGCCGCAGTGATAAAAAAGGTGGCCGGCAGCCCGATACGCGCTGCGCCTTCGTGCGAGGGGCATCGTACACGAAAGGAGGATCGGTCCGCACATCTGGACGCAGTGCAGGCTGCCAGCCACTCCAAGTAAGAACGCCACGGAACAATCGGCCCACGTCATGGGATCGCCGCGGCCGGTTGCAGCAACTTCGGGTTCACTGCCGGAATGCTGACGCATTCGCGGTAGTGCTCAAACCTTTGCATGGTGATGGCGTTGGTGGGGCAGCGCGACGCGCACATCGCACAGCGGATACAGGTGGACTCGTCTTTCATCATGAGTCCGCCCATCCCGTTCAGCTCCTCTTTGCTGAACTGGCGGACGGTCTCCGGAGAGACGCCGAAGTTGGAACTGACCAAGTCCAACCCCGCTGGATCTTCCACCAGGGTACCGAGCCCCACCAGCCGGATGAGGTTACGCGGGCATATGTCGACGCAGCCGTTGCAGGCGATGCAGATCGATGTGTTGAACACCGTATTCACGTTGCATCGCAGGCAGCGCGAACCTTGGCGGCGCGCCTCCTCTTCCGTGAAATTGATTTCCGTGATCTCAATGGAGGTGGCGCGGACCTCGACATCGAGGGCAGGCGGTTCCTTGCGCCGCAGCTCGGTCCAATCCTGGACCATGGTGTAAGCCGCGGGCTGCCACTTCTTGCGCACGGCGATATCGGTGCGCGTACCGGTAAGAAAGTCGTGCATGGAGCGGGCGGCAATCTGCGCCGAGGCGACGGCATTGATGAAGAGCCGCGGGCCGTGGGCGATGTCGCCGCAGGCGAAGACATCGGGGGCGGTGGTCTGATAGGTATCGGGATTGACCTTGATCAGGCCGCGGGCCGACTCGACGCCATCCTCGGGGGAAAGGAAGGACAGGTCGGAGGTCTGGCCGATGGCGAACAGAATGGTGTCAGCCTCGATGTCCACGATGTCGTTCTCATCGAAGACGGGGTTGAAGCGGCCAGTGGCATCGAAGACGCTGGTGCATTTGGTGGTGCGAAGTCCGGTGACTTTGCCGTTCTTGTGGAGCACCTCTTTGGGGCCACGGCCGTTGTAGAGGTGGATGCCCTCCTCCTCACCTTCCTCCACTTCGCGGAGGTCGGCGGGCATTTCCTGGCGCGATTCGAGGCAGACGACGGCGACTTCCTTGTCGCCGGACATGCGCAAGGCGGAACGGGCGATGTCGTAGGCAGTCTGCTCGCCGCGGCCCATCTCGGCCTGGGCCTCTTCCATGGTTTCGAGGGCTTCAAAGGGGCGAATGGCCGAGCGGGCGACGTCGTAAGCGACATTGCCGCCACCGATGACCGCAATGCGGCGGCCGAGCGGCAGCGGTACACCTTCGTTGAAGGTGCGGAGGAAATCGAGCCCATCGTAGACGTTGGACAGGTCGGCGCCGGGGATGGGAAGTTTGCGGCCCTTGGGCAGGCCGATACCGAGGAAGATGGCCTTGTAGCCTTGTGCGCGGAGGCTGGCAATGGTGAAGTCCTTGCCGAGGCGCATGTTGCATTTGAGATCGACGCCGAGGGCGAGAATGGCGGCGATCTCCTTGCGCACGACAGCGCGGGGGAGGCGGAAGACGGGCACGCCGACCATCAGCATGCCACCGGGTTCGGAGTAAGATTCGAACACCGTGACCTTGTAGCCGATCTGCGCGAGGTCGTGAGCGACGGTGAGGCCGGAAACACCGGCTCCCACCACCGCGATGCGATGGCCGTTTCCGTTGCCGGGGGGAAGCATACGGCGGTCACACGCATCGCGGTAGATATCGTAACTGCCCGTTTCGGGTCCAAACATTTCCGTGGCAAAACGTTTCAGGCCGCGGATGCTGACAGGGGCGTCGACGGAACCACGGCGGCAATTGGCTTCGCAAGGGGCGCCGCAGACCCGGCCACAGATGGAGGCAAAGGGATTGGTGGCTCGGGCAATGCGGTAAGCGTCGGAGTAGCGCCCTTCGGCGATGGCGGTGACATAGCCACAGGCGTCGGTGCGGACGGGGCAGGCGTCCTGACACTTCACCATCTTCTGCCAGTACTGGGTGGCATCAGGTGGCTGCACCTGGTAAAGGGTTTCGGCCATTATTCGCCTTCCGTGTTCCGAAATGCGAACAGAATGACGGCGAGGAAGAATACGGCGGCCATGGCCGCCACCATATAAATGAGACTGGGCGAATTTTCCGTGGCGCGATTGAACTGCTCGACGATGGAGCCGCGCTCGCTGTGGGTGGTTTCGCCGGTCATATAAAGGATCAGGTAAGAAACGGTGCCGATGGCGACGCCGACATAGGCGAACTTGAGAAAGCCGGGGACTTCGGTGCCGGTGCGTTCGGTGATCCAGCCGCCGGCGTAGTCATGAATGTTGGGTTGGGTTTCCTGTTTGTTAGCCACGGTGTTGTGTGCCTCCTCTTCTGACTAGCGAGCCTCTTCGAGTGCATAGGGGGAGCATGCGACGTTCCATTTCTGCAAGGTGTTTGTTTATAGAGAGTTAGGGGGTCCACAAGGGGTGGTGCGTGGGTTTGCTCACCCACCGGACAGGAATGGGTTGGGAGATTTCACACATCCGGCGGCGCGTGGAGGTGTCAGACGAAGGTGCCGCGTTTCACCTCCTTGTCGAGGGCTTCGATCATGGCGAAGCGGATCTCGGGGTAGCGATTGATGATGAGGATTAGTTCCTGGGGCCAATCGGCGAAGGGATTGAGCGGATCATATTTCCGTTTGGCCGGTTTGGTGGATGGGGCAGGGGTTTCCCGCGGCATGGGCTGTGCGATTTTCAACAGAGACGTTGGCACGAGGTCTTCGATGGGGTAGTTATAGGGAGGCATAAGGGAGTCCTGGCCTTTCCGGCATTGGGGTGTAATTCGAGGAGAGCGAGAACGCGATGGAACTGAGGAGCAGCACGATAATGATGGCGATTTTCTGGAACGGGTTGGGATGGCTGGGTTCGAATGGTTGTTTTTGGGTTGGTTGGGTGGGTTGGGCCGGTTCCGCGGCTGGCGTGGTGGTTGGCTGGGCCGGAGTCTCGGGTTCGAACCGTTCGTTTTGCGTATTGGAGGGGATGGGTTGTTCGGCGTCCTGGAGATCTTCGATGGAGGGAATGGGCTGGTTGCGGCGGTGCTTGGCGAGATTGCGGTAATTGCGGGAGAAGAGGCGTTCCTGGCGGTCGAGGTGTTTGTCGAGGGTTTCGAGGTATTTCGCGCAGTAGCGGTAAGCGAGGGCATGGAGCTGATCGGGGCCGATTTTGTCGCCGTATTTGTCGCTTAATTCATGATGGTGTTCGGTGATTGTGAGGTTGATTTCGGCGGAATGCGCGGCTTCGAGCCGTCGAATTCTCCAGCGGGCGTGGACGAGGCTGTCCACGAGGTCGGACTCAAACTGGTCCTGAGGCAGGAAGAGATCGTGGTAGAGACCGGCGAGGATCTGGAAGGTTTCCTTGGATTCGGTTTCGAGGACAACTCTGGTCGAGTAGGCCCCATGAGTGGTGCGGTTGAGGGCAGAGCGGGCTTTGCCAGTGGGTGTGGTCGGGCCGTGACTTTTGCTACCGTTTTGGCGAGATTGTTCGGATCGGGTGAGGGACATAAGGGTTTGCTCTGGTTTGAGTGTAGAGGATGGGTGTGTGGGGAACGGGGTTCGATTTCTGGGAGTGGGGTGGGATTTTGTTGGGAATGCTTGGGGTTAGGTGGGGTTTGTGAAATTTTATTGGAGTGTGACTGGGGGGCCACGAATGGACACGAATGCACACGAATGAAAATTTCTTGAGTTGGGGATTGCTTTTTCTGTTTAGGTCAGTTATAAAAGACCGATGGCTGCCTGAATACGCTGATTCTGATAGCTGTAGAATGACTTTGGCAGGAAGTGATGCCCATGCACGGCGTTGTGATGGTTCTGATTCTGAAAGTGGCCCCCGGCGAGTGCATCTCTTGCACAATGCCGGGCCGATCCTGCACATTCTTCCGAACGCATCCTTGCCATTGAGCCCATAGTGGGAGACGTGATGATTGGGCCTCTGGCCGCTATGAGGAGTGGGTATGCGAGAACTTTTGCGCCCGCAGGCTTTTGCCTTGGGTCTGTCTTTGCTTGGTCTTCAAGTCTATACAATGTCCGCCCAAAGCCTTCCTATTCGTGTGAATGTTGGAGGGCCTGCCTACGTTGACTCTAGTGGCAATCAATGGTCCGGTGATGTCGGATGTGACGGATCAGTATTTACAACTGGTGCAAGTATTGGCAATACGTCTATCCCGACGGTTTACCAGTCCGAGAGATATGCGAACACGCTATCCTGCAACTATGCAGTCCCTAATGGCCAATACACGGTAACTCTAAGGTTCGCTGAGATTTCCGCTGAAACTGCAGGGCAGCGGCAATTTAGCATTACTCTTGACGGTGTTGAGGTGGAGGCCGATAAGTTCGATCCCTATTTACGAGCAGGTGGAAACAATCGGGCCACGAGCATGGCACTGACAACGCAGGTGAATGACGGGCAAGTGAATGTAGTGTTGGCTGCCACCGCCTCTACTGCGACGCTGAGCGCAATCGAGATTGTACCTAGTAGTGGAACGCTGCCGTATTTTTCGGATGTCCCACCTGATGATCCAAACTATGTTTATGCTCAGTTCATGAAGGAAAAGGGCATCACCAGCGGATTCGCGAATATCAATAATGGGCGCAATTGGACTTTTCGTGGAGGGTTCAAGTTGTCCCGAAGCCAGATGGCCGTGTTCCTGGTAAGGTCGTTGTTCTGGGCGTTGACGGGAAATGTCGATGGGCAGACACAATTGAATAATTCCTTCGGATATCGAGTCGAACCATACTTCAATGACATTGGTGATCTATCGACCTGCCTCGACCAAGTGACCCCAGCGCAATGCAGCAGCCCACCTCATCCACATTACCGATGGATTCAGAAGCTGAAAGAACTGGGCATCACTAGCGGAGCAACGGCAACGACCTATGAGCCTGGTATTGAAGTTAGACGCGGTCACACAGCAGCCTTTGCTACAAGGACCTTTGACTGGTATCAGGCGGCGCAGGCAATTAGCACACCTAGCGCGGACGTCCCGGTCTGTTTCGCAGACGCTACCACCGCATATGGTTTTTATAAACATGTATACAGAATGCATGTTCAAGGAGTCGTAGTAGGAAATTGTACATCCTACGCGGGCGTTTATTTCGATGTAGAGGGGTCGATCTTGCGCAGCGATATGGCGCGGTTCGTCGTTCGAGGTGCACTGGGCTTGGCGAATCCCCCAATCGCCGCCGGTTCCGGAAGTGGAGGCACATTGGGTACTGGGCTGAAGGAGTATATTCGAGCGGGGGGACGGTTGCTTGCAATCGAGTCCTCTGCTTCGAGCGGTAGCGGCGGAGGAAGTACTGAAGGTCTAAGCTCCTTTGTCGTTCAGCCAAGCTCGATCCTTTACGCACCTAGCGGCGGCGCAGCCACGAACTTCAGCACGAAGAACTCGGTGCCGGTCACCTGGGATTTGGTTCCAAACCCAAGAGATGGCATAGGAGGCAATCAGGGTAGTTTGTCGGCAGGCGCAAACGGAAGCATGTTCTACTCACCTCCTTCTCCTATTGCTGGAGGTAGCTGTTTCCTCGGGTCTGGAGCCACTTGTGTTTATTCTCTAGCAGTACGAGGTACGAAGCAGGGAGACCCGAGCCAGAAGTCGTTTGGAATTGTGACTGTGATTCCGCCCGCGACCAGTGGGAGCGTCTCCGTATCACCACAACAGTTTACTGTGAGTGATGCTGGGGGAGGACCGTTTTCCGCACAGGTTACAGCACTGAGCGGAGTTAGCTGGACGGCAACGAGTCAGGCGTCCTGGATCACGATTACTTCGGGGAGTTCAGGTCTCGGAAACGGAACCGTTGGCTATTCCGTAGCTTCGAACGGATCGGGTATCCAACGAAGCAGCACAATTACGGTGACTACGGGCGCACAACAGGCGACTCACACGGTGGTCCAGGGAGGATCAATGCCCCAGATTACCTATTACTCGCCCGACACTGGAGAGACAGCCAGCCAGACATTCTCGTTATGGGCTTCAGATTCCGGCGGAGCTGCGCAGTTGCGATCCATCCGTATGGTCATGGGCACCGGAGATCCTCTCGCCACGCCTGCGTGTGTGGTGACGTTTTGGAAAGGGTCAAACCAGATACGCCTGGCAACAAGTGTGGCTACAAGTGAAGCGCTTGCTGACCAGTGGCTTCAGGCAAGCGATATCCAGAATGAGAATTGCATTCTGCGGAGTTCGGGGACCTCATATTCGGTTGTAGGGTCAGAGGTTCGGCTCACAATTAACTTGACTTTCCAACCGGCATTCAGCGGCTCCCGCACCGCTTGGGCCCATGTGCAAAACTTAACCGGCGTGAGCACATTCTATGTGGTGAAGGGGAGTTGGAATGTGCCAGCCGGGTCGAATATCCAAGTTACAGCGTCTCCGGTTTCCGCACAGAAGCGAGAAAACGAGTGGCTCTCGGTTTCGGCTTCGGTAACCGGAACAGCCAATCCTGCCGTAACTTGGAGCGTAGAGAATGGAGTTGGCGGTTCATTTCTCAACGCCACTGCTTCAAACACACAGTATCTTGTTCCCGGAAACTTTGCGCGGAACAGTACAGCGATCCTCCGGGCGAGGAGTCAGGCGGATCCGACAAAGTATGGTCAAGTTACCGTTACCTACCGGAATCAAGCACCTCAAGTTGTCGGTAGAGTTCCGCCCAGTGAACAGTTGACTGGATATGGGCCGCAGCAGCTCACGTTCAAGTTCTATGACCCGGATGGGATAACAGACCTCAGCATGTTGTCCGTGGTCTTCTTTGACGACTCACAAGGACAAGACGTGTGCAATTTAACTTATGACCGGGAGCAGTCCTTGCTAACGCTGTACGGGGGTGGGGGTTCTATTCCTGACCCACCTGGAAGTCCAAGAACGGTCGAGAATAGCTACTGTACGGTAAGTGTCGGTGGAGGGTCCATGGCGGTGGACACGGGCCTTCAGCTCGAGCTGACATTCACCGTAAGCTTCAAGGCATCCGCGGCTGGCCGAACCCTGGCGATCAGAGCTTCCGCTTGGGACGGCCCAGGGGCCGACGTTTTGCAGGGGTTGGGTTACTGGAATGTTTACTAAAATGCATTATTTTTTGTCGATCTGTCTTTCGGCGGGTCTCGCCGTGCCGATGTGGTGCCAGTCGAACGGGAGTGTCCCTCTTGGCGCAATGGTACAAGGCCGTGTCATGAGCGAGGAGGGAAAGGGGATCGAAGGAGCTACAGTGACGGTCATTCGCCGGCCTGCCGAGGATGTCGGTAGCCTGCCTCCACCTGTTCTCAGCGCGGTCACGGATGGAAGTGGCGTATTTCTGTTGCATGGCATGGCGGCTGGAACGTATAGGCTCTGTGCGCAAGTGCCTTTTTCCGAATTGCTGAATCCTTGTGAGTGGGAAACATCCCGGACAGAAGTCTCTGTTAAGGTGTCCGAGACCAAGTCAGGCCTGGAAATACGCATGGTGAAGGGGCACCTGGTGATGGTCAACGTTCAAGATCCAGGAGGATACCTAAGTACGCACCTCGGAAAGACGCGAGGAGCCGGTTTTTTGGTGAGCTACAAAGCGCTCAACCGGCCTACCAGGCCGATTTTGCCGCGGAACCGGGACAAGGTTGGAAGGCAGTATGTCGTCGCCGTTCCGTTCGACAGACAGGTGCGATTCCAAGTTCACAGCCGCTTTTTCAGTGTGGAAGATGATGCAGGAAGAGCTCTCGATGAGAGCCGTGAAATCCCGGTGCAGGCTGCAAAGGGCAACGCTTCCAGCAACATTACAGTGCGGTTGAAGGGATTGAAGAACTAGTAGAAGCGTCAATCCGCGCAAACCTCTCCGGAGTTCAGGAGATCGTGCAATTGAAACCAGGGAAACACACGCTGCGAGCCGGTGGCAGGATTGGGTGGACCGCCACAATTATTGTGACTGAAGACAAGGGCAAGTAGGTGGCACATGAGTAAGAGATCACAATGGACCAAGGTCGGTGGATGCTTCGCCGTCGCAGTCTTTTTGCCGGTGGCATGGGGGGCGGTGGATGTTCGATACCACACGATTCGGGGATTGACGCCACCTGCGCTCGAGCCGGGCGCGCCGAATCGTGTATATGCATTGACGAATCTCGAGCAGTTGAATCTTTACAATGGTACGCTGGGCTTGGCGATGCCGATCCTGTCAATCGGCGGGCGAGGCGAGGCGGGATACACGGTAACAGTGAGAGCTAGCGGCAGGCCTTGGACCATCGAGAACACTCCAAGCAACAATGGCTCGACTTGGACATTTACTTCGACACCGACAGCCAAGTGGTGGCATCCCTTCCCGACGTACTACACTCCTGGACTGCTTGTGATGAAGCATTCCGTATCCAAGCTCGAGCCGTGTCCTGGAACATCCAGCCCGTCTGTCTATCGGGAAAGCTGGACTCACCTGGTCTTTCTTTCTCCAGATGGAGGGGAGACTCCACTGTACTCAGCAACTAACGCGGGTCCGTTGGGGGAGACCTGCGGGGGGGTAAGTCTGTCGAGGGGAACGGACTTCCGGAGTCGAGACGGGAGCGCGATGTGGTTCAAATCGAACAGCGAGCTGTTTGATCGAAATGCGGATGGGCTGACCGAACCTGACCTGTACTCGGTGAACATTTACGGAACGCTGTACTTTCGAAACGGCAGCAAATTTCAAATTGACAAGGGACGCGTGCGGCGCATCGTTGACCGGAACGGCAACTTCACACAGCTTGCGTATTGTGGAGAAGCGCAGAGCGCGTGTTCAGGGGAAATGCTCCTGGAGAAGGCAACCGACCCTGTTGGACGAACGACTACCTTCGCGTACAACTGCGCCGCTCCGGCGGGGCAGGAATGCCACACCATCACCTACAGCGGTTACAACGGAACCAGCCGAGTCATCAAGGTAACCTGGGGGGAGGCCACTAGCAAGCTTCGGCCTGATTTGGCTAGCGGCACTTTGTTTCCGGACTTGAACACAACGCCACTAAGTCAAGCGGGGCTTAGTCCATTGAAAGTGCTGCTAGCGGACGGCACTAGCAATTACGATATCTACTACAACCGTTATGGAGAGGTTGCGCGTATCGTATTGCCTACTGGGGGCGCCTACGACTATGAGTACGACAAGGGTTTCAATAACACCGAGAGCGGCATTTACACCAGCGGACAGGTGCTCAGCAGATTGGACGATGCCACAAACGCAACTGCAATTCCACCCTGGTCTCCTTTTATCTACCGCAGACTCGTGAAGCGACGGGAACACTTGTCAGTTCCACCGTCGGGCACTTTGAGCAGTGCCTTGGATGGACTTGCGACTGGTGTCACGATCTATCAAACGGCGGAGACTGCTACGGGCGCGACATATTATTCTCCGATTCCGACACGAGTTAACGGGTTCATCGCCTACGGAAGTGGGTCCGTCACGGTCACCACTTTTCGATGCTTGCCCACGACGAATTGTGATGAGGCGAATCGAACGGTTTCGCGGGTCCGCAAGCATGAGTTTTCGGTGGGCGGGTTTGATGCGGGTTCCTCCAGTACACCCCGATATGGTGTGTTGGTTCAGCGTGAAAATGAGGGAGCGTTCCGAACGAAGGGAAGTAGTTCCGCCCTTCGGGCGGGGATTTTCAAGGCATAAGGGTCTATCGTCCGATTCGGTTTTTCAGGGCGGCGCAGACTTCGCACCGCCCGTAACCGTCATCGTTTCGATGAGCCCGTCAGGGTATCCCTCAGCATGGTTGCGTCCCCGCAGAGCCCGCTTCTGTTTCGCCTGACAAGAATGGTATCGGCACCTGGCCGGCCGGTTGTGAACCGATTGCGGCGAGATTCTCGTTGCGCCCTTTGCGCCGCTCCTGCTCCCGCTTCTGACGCGCCACTTCCAGCTTCTGATCCCGACCGGCATGAATGAAGGCCTGCCGGCCAGCGAGGAAATCCGCCGGCGTCACGTATCCAATCGCACTGTGCAGCCGTTTGTGATTGTAATAGTCCACATACTGCCCCACCAACTCCAGTGCCTGATCGAGTGAGAGTGGGGTTCCGGGTCGAATGCACTCACTTTTGATCGACTGATTCCATCGCTCCAATTTGCCGTTCGACTGCGGGTAGTAGGGCGATGTGCGCACATGAGTCATCCCCGAGATGCGGATGAACTCCTTGAAATCCTTGGCAATGAACTGCGGTCCATTGTCGGAGATGATCCGGGGCCGCGCCTCGGGGAACTTCTCCTTGGCCTGCTCCAGGAGAATCTCCACTTCCGGTTCTCGCATGGATTCCCGCAAAGTCCAGTTGACCATGTAGCGGCTGGCTCCATCCAAGACGGCGCACAGATAGTAGAACGTGCCGTGGATGTTGATGTGCGCGATGTCGATGTGCCAGTGCTCATGCGGCTTCAGTGGTTGATCGAAACCATTTCCCTTGCGTGAACTGCGGCTGGGGTATCGTGCCAGGCGCCCGGCCTGGTGCAAGACCCGGTAGACGCTGGACGGGCTCACGGCGACGATGTCGGCGTCGATCATCATGTAGGTGAGCCGCCGGTATCCCTCCTGCGGGTACAACAGTTGGAAATCCAGGATGCGTTGCTTTTCCCAACCGTGCAGCCAGAAATCCCGGGGAACTTTGCCGTTGTGGTGGTTGACTTGGCCGTAGCGCTGGCACCAGTCGTAGAATTTGCCAACGGAGAGTTCCAGCCACTTCAAGATCCGCTCGACCGGCACGGAAGTCTTCTCCGCCCAGCGACGAACGAAATCCACAACTTGGTCACGCTTGTCCGGCTCGACCCAAGTCCGATTCAAAGCTCCCCAAATGATTTTTTTAGTGCGACATGCTCCGCCAACAACTCGGCCAGGACTTCATCCTTCTGCCGAATCTTGCCCTCCAGTTTCTCAATGCGTGCAAGCTCGGCACCGTGATCCGGACGGCGCTTGGATTCCAGAGCCGTGGCAGCGTTCTGAAACAACAGTTCCTGCCAGCGGTACAGCTGCGTAGGCGCAATGCCCGCCTCTTCACAGACCTTGGAAACAGGCAGCTTCTCAATCAAATGGCGTCGCAGAATGCTGACTTTCTGCTCGGCGCTAAGGTATCGGCGTTCTTTCTTCAACGTCTCGCTCCAATAACCTCATCGGCGAAACGCCCTCAACTTTGAATTGAAGCAACACATGGTCGCAAGGCAGTGGCTTCGTATCTGCCGCATATAGCCCAGGATTTAGCCCCGGACTATTGTTAATGAAACAGTCCGGTGTCGGCTACCGCCCTTGTTCGATGCAAGAGAAAAGGATGACGAGCACATTCACCCATTTCGTGTTTCGAGAGCCGGATGGAACGGAACGGAGCTTGTTTCCGGCGAACGGGACGAGTGCCGGAGGAGACTACACATGCGAATCACTACCGAGCGCGCGCCCGATCAGAGGCAAGCTATTTGTCGCCCATGACGACTCTGGGATTCGCTTCGAATCCAGTCGAGTAGAAGATTTTCAAGACGACTGGGATCCCAATCTGTACCTTACCGGTGCACACTTCAACCCACGGGACGCAAACGGAGTGCTTTACTATCCAGATGGGACCCGTTATATGATCGTTGACGGCACTGTTCGCTCTATTGTCGACAGAAATGGAAATAAGACCACCCTGAACTATATACCAGAAACATTTGTGCTTCAAACTGTCACCGATAGCTCCGGGCGTGTCACCACTTTTGACTACAATGTCACACCATGCCCTGCAACGGAATGCCATACAGTAAACTTCAAGGACGAAGGAGGGACTTACCGGACGATACGTCTACAGTTCAAACCATTGGGGCAGGTTTTTCGATCAGATGTGCCGAGTGTGCCTACGGTTTTTCAGGAAGTGGGTGGGGGATTCACCGTAACGTATCCGCTCATGTTAGCGCAAGTAGATCTGCCGAATGGTTCCAGTTGGAAGCTCTTCTACAACGAATATGGTGAATTCGCTAAGGTGGTTCTCCCTTCAGGTGGTGCGATTGAATACGATCACGGGCAGGGGTTCGCCTCCCTCTTTAATGAGGGGATATTTGCGAGTGGAATGGTCTTGAACCAGTTGCACCGAACTTACGAGAGCCTATCCACTGAGACGCTCACGCCTACCGCGCCGTGGAGACCATTCGTGTACCGGAGGTTGTTGGAGAGGCGATCCTACGATACGGCCTACTCTACGAATGAGGGCAGCACAAAACGGCCCTTGGGGACATTTGCGCTTCGAACAGAATACCCCAAATTCGAGACTGCTCTAGTTCCGCGCTACACTGACGCTCTGCTCTCAGACTTCACGATCAGCACAACTGATGTGCAGGAGAAAATGTATGACGGTGACGGTACCGCCACCGGGACGCTAAAGGCTCATATCTATCGACTCTTTCAAGGCGGAGAATACCATAGCGAAGGTAAAGCAAGCCCAGGGAAGGACCTAAAGATCGGATCTGAGGATGCAAATGCGCGGAGTGTATTGCGAACACATCCGCGCCCGATGGAAGGAAAAGAACTCCAGACAGCGACAGGGGTAAATGGGGAACTACTATCTTTACAACACCGTGTGTACGGGTTTGAAGAATCTGGAAGAACGGCGAAGTTATGCCAAGAGAGGACAACATTTACTACAGGTGCAAATGTTGTCCAAAGCGGGAGGATTTACTTTTGGGATATGCAAGAATTGGCAAATGGAGACAGGTTGAAGTACGGTTCTGATTATCTCTATGGCAATCTCACCCATGTGTTCGAATACGATTACGGGTACGCCCCCGCTATCCTAGGGGAAGCGACACCTTCGCCGATATGCCCCACCTCCGCCCCAGCGAACTATCTAAGGAAGACGGTTACGAAATACAAGCAGGCGAAGGCGGACTACTTGGTGGGCGGCGCAGCCGGCGGAACCTGGATAACATCGCTACCAGAAGCTGTTCAGATTTATGATCCCGACCAGTCCGAGCTGGTCGCCGAGACAAAATATTTTTATGATCAGCAAACACCAGACACGAAGTCTGGTGTGGTGCAAGCAGAGTACTGTGCGGCATTGAAGTCACAGCGTGGAAATCTCACTAAAGTAAGCCGGACGGTCAAGGATCTGTTCACCGGCGTTGTCCCGACTGTGGGGACGCGAGTTGAGAACGAAGAATATACCTATGATTGCATCGGCAACGCAATTACGCGCGTCGACTTCGGAGGGACGAAGACTACCTTAACTTATTCGGACTCATTCTCTTCGTCGAGTGGGCTGACAGGGCAGTCGCTGGCCTACCTGACCAAAGTTGAGTTATTGGACGGACAGGCGAAGTTCACTGCGAGCCAACGGCAATACAACTTTCACACAGGAAAGCCCACAAACGAGGTTGACGCCAACGGACTAGTGACAACTTTTTCACACGGAGATGTACTGCGGCGATGGACATCGACATTTCGAGGCTTGGGTTTGAGTGAACAAATTCCATCGCAGAGCAGAGCGGTTTATTCCGACACAGTCACGGCCGGTGACAAACCTACAAGCGTCCGAATCGACAGCGATCAGTATTTTGGCGGATCGCCCTCTCCTTCAAAAACCACACATTATGATGGCCTCGGGCGAGCCATCCTAACGGAGCATCATGGGGCGGAGACGATTCTGGAAAGCGTGAAGTATGACGGGCTTGGGAGAATTGTGAAGCGATGCAATCCGGCGCGCGCAAACCCACCGGCGCAATGCACCACTATTGGCTATGATGCAATTGGTCGCTTGACGAGCGAGACGAAACCGGACGGTGCGATGGTGAGCTACAGCTATGCGGCGGCTCCAACAGGATTCTCACTTGTGGTCACGTCCATTGATGAAGCAGGAGTAAAGAAGAGCTTGCAAATGGATGCGGCAGGGCGTGTGAAAAGGGTGATCGAAGATCCGGTGTGTTGCTTCAATTCAAAGTTGAGGGCGTTTCGCCGATGAGGTTATTGGAGCGAGACGTTGAAGAAAGAACGCCGATACCTTAGCGCCGAGCAGAAAGTCAGCATTCTGCGACGCCATTTGATTGAGAAGCTGCCTGTTTCCAAGGTCTGTGAAGAGGCGGGCATTGCGCCTACGCAGCCGGCTCGCTGGCAGGAACTGTTGTTTCAGAACGCTGCCACGGCTCTGAATCCAAGCGCCGTCCGGATCACGGTGCCGAGCTTGCACGCATTGAGAAACTGGAGGGCAAGATTCGGGCAGAAGGATGAAGTCTTGGCCGAGTTGTTGGCGGGAGCGGCCGTCGCACTAAAAAAATCATTTGGGGAGCTGAATCGGACTTGGTCGAGCCGGACAAGCGGTGACCAAGTTGTGGATTTCGTTCGTCGCCGGGCGGAGAAGATCAAAGGTGCCGGTCGAGCGGATCTTGAAGTGGCTGGAACTCTCCGTTGGCAAATTCTACGACTGGTGCCAGCGCTACGGCCAAGTCAACCACCACAACGGCAAAGTTCCCCGGGATTTCTGGCTGCACGGTTGGGAAAAGCAACGCATCCTGGATTTCCAACTGTTGTACCCGCAGGAGGGATACCGGCGGCTCACCTACATGATGATCGACGCCGACATCGTCGCCGAGCCCGTCCAGCGTCTACCGGGTCTTGCACCAGGCCGGGCGCCTGGCACGACACCCCAGCCGCAGTTCACGCAAGGGGAAATGGTTTCGATCAACCACTGAAGCCGCATGAGCACTGGCACATCGACATCGCGCACATCAACATCCACGCACGTTCTACCATTCGTGCGCCGTCTTGGATGGAGCCGCTACGGTCAACTGACCTTTGCGGGAATCCATGCGAGAACCGGAAGTGGAGATTCTCCGGAGCAGGCCAAGGAGAAGTTCCGCGAGGCGCGGCCCCGGATCATCTCCGACAATGGACCGCAGTTCATTGCCAAGGATTTCAAGGAGTTCATCCGCATCTCGGGGATGACTCATGTGCGCACATCGCCCTACTACCCGCAGTCGAACGGCAAATTGGAGCGATGGAATCAGTCGATCAAAAGTGAGTGCATTCGACCCGGAACCCCACTCTCACTCGATCAGGCACTGGAGTTGGTGGGGCAGTATGTGGACTATTACAATCACAAACGGCTGCACAGTGATTGGATACGTGACGCCGGCGGATTTCCTCGCTGGCCGGCAGGCCTTCTTCATGCCGGGTCGGGATCAGAAGCTGGAAGTGGCGCGTCAGAAGCGGGAGCAGGAGCGGCGCAAAGGGCGCAACGAGAATCTCGCCGCAATCGGTTCACAACCGGCCGGCCAGGTGCCGATACCATTCTTGTCAGGCGAAACAGAAGCGGGCTCGCGGGACGCAACCATGCTGAGGGATACCCTGACGGGCTCATCGAAACGAGTGACGGTTACGGGCGGTGCGAAGTCTGCGCCGCCCTGAAAAACCGAATCGGACGATAGACCCTTATGCCTTGAAAATCCCCGCCCGAAGGGCGGAACTACTTCCCTTCGTTCGGAACGCTCCCTCATTTTCACGCTGAACCAACACACCGGACACATTGATGTACTCGACGGTCTACGACTACAACGTTTTAGACAACTTAGAGAGTGTGAAGCAGGGAAACGCTCCTCCATATCGAGAACGGGCATTTGGCTACGATTCAGTTGGACGGCTGCGGTGGGCTCAGAATCCGGAGAGTGGACTGACGAGATACGAATACAACCCGGGAGGTAAGACTACCCTGCGGGGAGACGGTCGTGGGGTCATAGCGGTAACGGAATACGACGGCCTCCAGCGTGTCAGCGCCGGTGCAAAAATCCCCATAGTGCCGGTTGAAAAATCCCCACCCCGTGACAGAGGAAGAAACCGACACCGATCCTCGGAAGAGGAGGTGGCGCGATCTGTTAAGGGGCAAAGAAGTGAGCGACATAACGGAACTGAAGAGGCAAGGCCTCAGCATTCAAGCCATCAGCGAACTGATGGGCTTCGATCGAAAGACCGTTCGCAAGTATCTCTTGAAGCCGGAGACTCACCCGTTTACGGACCACGAGCGAAGCCGGCAAGCAAACTCGGATTCGCTTAAGCCGTATCTGGAGGAGCGACTGAAGGCAGGAGAGGAATGCGTGCGCGGATGAGGGAGCTAGAGAGCGCGGCCGCTAAGTGGCGGCTATACGATCCTCACCGACTGGTTGCGGCCGCAACGGCAAGCCGCCAGTGTGGTTGCGGTCCGGCGGTTTGCAGACGCCGCCAGGACATCAGGCGCAAGGGATTGGGGCCACCTGGGCAAGATCGACATCGAGGGCAAGGAACACAAGCTGGGCATTCACCACGCTCGGCTACAGCCGAATGATGGTGGCCGAGGCAGCGCTCGACCAGAAACTGGGTACATTGCTGCGCATGCATGAAGAGGCATTCCGGCAGTTGGGCGGCGTGCCGGAGGAGATACTCTACGACCGCATGAAAACGGTGTGGCTGGAAACGGACGAACGCGGAGAGATTGTGTGGAACCCTGTGTTTCTGGACTTCGCCAGATACTGGGTTTCTGCCGGGCTGTGCCGGCCGTATCGGGCGCAAACCAAGGGCAAAGTGGAATCGGGAGTGAAGTACGTCCGGCGGAACTTTCTGTGCGGACTGCAGGGACGCGAGCCGAATGGGTTGGAGGATCTGAATGCGCAGTTGCGGGAGTGGGTGGAAGGTGGCCAATCAACGTATCCATGGCACAACCCATGAATCGGTGGCGCCGCGTGGAGAAGCCGATCAAGCCACTCGCAGCCACTCGCAGAGGGCCACTCTGCCTATCCCTATCTGACCAGGAGTTGCGCAAGGTGGCACGGGATGTGTTCGTGAACTGGCGAGGAGCCGGTATTCGGTTCCTGGCAGTGCTGCGGGCAAGGCAAGTGTGGAAAAGGGCGGAGGGATGGTTGAGGTGCACTACGGAGAGCGGCGCATTGCCGAACACGCACAAGCACTGGGAAAGCACCGCATCCAGCTGCAGCAGGACCATCATGCTGGGATCCCGTTGGGAGCACGCAGCCGCACAAGACGTTGGTTGCGATCCGGCAAACAGCACAAGTAGAGGTCAGGCCATTGGCGGCATACGAATTTGCTGCCGCTGGAGGTGGACAATGACAACGCTGGAACGATTGCAGCAGACGCTGGTGGCCTTGTCGCTGACGGCGGTGGAACAGAGAGTAGAAAGCATTTTGGAACAGGCATCCAAAGGAGAGCCGAGCTATGGAGACTTTTCTGCTGGACGTGCTGACCACGGAGGAAACGGAAGCGAGGAGGCAACGGTGTTCTCGAAGACGCGACTGCAGTTGGCGCATTTGCCCTACGTGAAAACGTTCGAGCAGTTTGACTTCAGCTTTCAGCCGTCGATTGACGAACGTCAGGTGAAGGAGTTAAGAACGCTGCGGTTTGTCCACGAGGCAAGCAATGGATCCTGCAGGGGCCGCCGAGTGGGAAAGACGCACCTGGCGGTAGCGCTGGCCGAGTCTGCGATTCGGGCAGGCAGCCGGCGTAGTTCACGACGGCGCACGATCTGGTGGATGATCTGGGAAGAGCGTATCGGGAAGTGGCGGCTGGACCGGCGGATGAAAGTGTATCTGGCGCCGAAAGTTCTGGTAGTGGACGAGATGGGATATCTGCCGTTGGATGAGTTGGGAGCGACGATCTTCTTCCAGTTGGTTAGTGCACGCTATGAACGAGGCAGCATTATTCTGACCTCGAACAAGAAGCCACGGCGATTGGGGCGGAGTTTCGAGACCCGATCATAGCAACGGCGATATTGACCGGTTGCTGCACCACTCCACGACGATCAACATTCGCGGGGAAAGCTACCGGCTGAAGGATCGAAGGAGAGCGGCTTGTTGGCCGGCAGGGAGCAGCAGGAGGGGCAACCGCGGTCGCCTACTCCGGCCCCCACTTCCACTACGCCCAAAACGCGGCGCCCAGGGGCGCCGCTGGGCTCCGCTTCAGTAGGGGCCGGAGAGAAGAGGTTCTAGCGCATGTGTTTGGGGTGGGGAAATTTCGACCGGAACTTTGAGGATTTTTCAGCCGGAGTTGACAAGCGGCCCGTACGAGTGAGTTACACCTCGAACGGTGCAGCAGACACGACGCCGCCAGTCACCTATTGTTGGGATGGGTATTTCAACCTGGGAGGTACTTGCCATGGACCTCTCCCATTGCAGAGGTTGCGCCAGACTGGAGTTGGAAACGGTCTTGGCTGGACTAACTACTCCTATGACTTGGCCGGTAGAGTGAAGACGAGCACTCAGACCATCAACGGAGGGGGCACCTTCGGATTCACCTATACCTATTATAACGACGATCAAGTGGCGAGCATTGTTTATCCCACTGGAAGCGCTGTGAGCTACTGTTATGACGGAAATCGCCGAGAGATTTGGGCGAGTAAGGGATCAGGAACCTCGACATGTCCAGGAAATTTACCTGTAGGTTGGGTCACCCAATCTACGAAGTTCTCGCCGCATGGCGCAGTGGAGGAAAAGACGCTGGGCAACGGACTGAAGGAAACGCGCCTTTTCAACGACCGCTTGCAGTTGACGTCTTTGGAAGTGTTTCAGCCAGCGACGCCGCCAACCAAACTAACAAGGCTCCAGTTGGATTTGAGTTACGTGTGCCCAACTCTGCTTTACAGTGGAATCACATGCAACAACACCGGGAATAACGGGAATCTGAGAAAACAGCGGATCTACTATCCAGCTCAGATCGGGGAGATCAATGGGTTGGATGTTACGCAGATCTATGGAACATATGACAAGCTGAACCGCTTAACTAGTTTCGTGGAGACCGCGTCGACGGCGCTGGCGAGCCAACCCGCAGCCTATACCCAAAACTATGGGTACGATCAGTGGGGGAATTGGTGGTGGGCATACGTCGCAGGCACAGGAGGATTTCCGGCGCCAACAGCGGCTACGCCGATTGCATCGTCTTGGTTTAGCGCAGGGAACAACCGGATACAGGATGGCAACTATGACGGTGCTGGAAATCAACTCTGGGTGACTCCGTTCCGTCTGGAATATGATGCGGAGGGACGCGTAAGAGCCGCGGCGTTGTGCACAACCTGGACTAATTGTGCAAATCAGAGCGTGTGGGCCACTTACGCATACGACGGAAGCGGTAGGCGGATTTGGAAGTCCTCTGGGGAGGGGAATAGCCAAAACACCATATTTCAGGCAAGCACGACGTTCTACGTTTACGATGCATTTGGAGGCCTTGCGTTGGAGATCAGTCCCAGTTCCGGGCCGATCATAGACCCCCGCGAGTATTACAGCGTGGATCACTTGGGATCGACTCGGCTGGTGACGGACAGCACCGGGGGAGTACTGAGGCGATACGACTACTTCCCGTTCGGGGAGGGTCTACGTTCAGACATTGATGGGCGGAGTGTTAAGTACTCCGTGGGAGCATATCCTTCGGGGAAGGACGGGCAGTCGATCAAGTTCACCGGCAAAGAACGGGATGCCGAGACGGGCCTCGACTACTTCGGGGCGAGGTACATGTCGAGCGCTCAGGGACGGTTTACTGGGCCTGATCCGCTTGATTGGTTGTCTTGGCAGAACGGCAATGACGACGACAAGGAGCGCTTCCAGGCGTTCATAAGCGATCCACAGGGCCTAAACAAGTATGCCTACGCCCGAAACAACCCGCTAAAGTACGTTGACCCCACTGGCGAGGACTTCGAGCTTGCGGTGACATTCAACGGCGAAGCTACTGACGAAGAGAAAGCCCGTATTTTAGGTGCGATTCGTCAATACTTGACAAATCTGAAGATCGGAAATGTCGTCGTGCGTGACGCTGCCGTGAAGAGCGACGACAAGCGGACCTGGGGGCAGACGTTTAAGGACTTCTTCAACAAAGACTACCAGACCCTCAAGATCGACTTCACAAGTACGTATTTCAAAGACCAGACGTTTCTAATCAATGCCGGGGACATGACGGGCAAAGGGGACTTCTCCGACTTGCGGAAGGGTGACCCGACCCAATGGTCCAACATTATCGCTTGGCGGTCCCTGCACGAGAAGATCGCCCACGACCTCCAGATCGGGTCTGACATGGATCAGGGTGGGGGCTTAGCGAACTATCAACTCGGCACTCTTGTGGGCGGAGCCTACGGGCGAGGTAAGTCGGGAATCCCGGCCCTTCATCCGACGGATGTGAAAAGGCTGCAAGACAAACTGGTCCCGAGGATACGCAGCTATGGCCGATAGAGTGGGACGGGCTGACAGGACTTGCGTCACAGTTCATTTTGTGGCGTGGCTCATTGTGGCGGCAACCTGGGTCGTGAATTGGTGGCGACAGGGACCTGCGCCATCTGGTCCGCTGTACAATTCGGCAAAAGAATTCATCAGCCGCCTAGATGTGTTCGCCCACCATACCGTGCATCAATGGGCGATGCAGATTGCAACCACAGCATCGAGTTGGTTTTCAGCCGACCTCGGAGCCTGGTACACAATCATGTTTGCGCTGCTCATCCTTCTGGCGGGAACGCTCCAGTGGTTCCTTCTAGGGAGACTTGTACAGTGGGTCGATGTTCGTAAAGGTCGGGCAGCGGCGCTCTCGATTCTCGGTGTTTACGCTGTGTGGGCCGCCGGAGCGCTTTTCCTATGGGTCGCAAGCTAGGCTTATGATTGCCCCTCTAACCGACCCGTTCGTGTACGATCCGCCGCCGCAGAAGTTTACCGGCAAGGAACGGGTTGCGGAAACCGGCCTCGATTATTTTGGGGCTAGATACTTCTCGGGGGCGCAGGGGAGGTTTACCAGTCCGGATCCTACGTTTATGACACGCCAGCGGATCAGTGATCCGCAGCAGTGGAATCTTTACGCTTACGTCCGAAACAACCCGCTGATGTACGTAGACCCGGACGGGAAGGAACTGAAACTCGCCATCTACAACAGCTCTGGACTGTCGCGAAACGTCGCAACCCGCGTCGCGGACCGAATTGCTGGCACATATCGCGGTGCAGGCGTCAAGAACGTTACCTATACCTTGCACGAGGGGCGCCCAGGTGCCGCCACCGCCATGATGTATGGCTTGGGGCCAACGCCTCATTCCCATCTGCTTGAGATTCGTCCAAGCCGTGCCGGAAGCCCGGCGATTCGATCGGGGGAGGGAGGTCACAACTGGGATCTCGGAGGTCATTCGGCGGTTGATGCCTCGGTCGTTACGAACAAGGCCAGGAGCCCAGCCCAACTGGAGGTTGGTATCGCCAACGTTGCGGCTCACGAAGTAGGCCATGATCGTCTCGGGCACGTCGACAGTCCGACGAACATTATGAATTCCACGGGTGCCGCAGATCCTAATTGGCTCTTCAACCCGAATCTGATGTTCACGCCCGCGCAGGCCCAAATACTGCAAAATCAGTACAACCGGCCCGGAGAGGTCGACATCACACCGCCGCCCCTTCCACCGCCGCCACGTCCTCCGAAGCTCGAAGAGGAGAAGAAGCGTGAGCAGCAGTAAGAGTGTTGCTGCGGCCGGCGGCGGACTTCTGCTAGGCGTGATAGTCTCCGTCGTCGCACTCTTTATCGCGGTCCAACTCGTTGGCCCCGCAGCGCGAACGTTGTTTGGCGAGCCGTTCGGCTATGACCAAGACTACGCTACGCGATCAGCCTTGACTCAAGCGACCGCTGTCCGCGTTGTATCCCTGGCAGCGGCTTTTCTTTTCGTCGGGATGGTGCTTTCCAAGTTTCGAGTACGAAAGTCGTGGGCAGTGGCACTGATCGTCGCGAACCCAGTGACCGTGGGCTTTGGGTGTGCAATCTACCAAGCTCTCTGGTCTGGTAGCTATGCTGGCGAATATTTCGGCTACGGCGGACTGGGAATGATCGCACTCGCGGCGCCACTTATCCTTGCGCCATGCCTTCTTCTGGGACTGCGGATCTCGCGAACACGGTGACCATCGAAATGCTGGAACAGTTCACCGGCAAGGAACGGGATGCTGAGACCGGGCTGGATTACTTTGGTGCGAGGTACTTCAGTGGGGCGCAGGGCAGATTCACGTCTCCCGACAAGCCGTTCGCCGATCAGCACCCGAAAGACCCACAAAGCTGGAATCTCTACAGCTACGTTCGGAACAACCCACTCGCCCACATTGATGCCGACGGCCATGCTTGTTTTGCATTGAACAAGGGCAGTGCATTTTGCGGACGAGCAACTGAGTACGGACAGATCGATGCAAGAGTCAGCGGCCAGACACGCTTTTTTTGCAGCGGCATCGGCTGTGTCGCAAGCTCTGGCAAACGCAGATGTTGGCTATGGCGGTTTCATGAGCTGCATGGCACCGCAGATATCCGGGTCAACCCAGGAGTTTCTTGGAGCGGTGGGCCAGGACCTTCTTCAACTCAATCGAAGTGCAGCCGCCGACATTCAATCGGGAAAGATGAGCGGCCCGGACCTGCTGTCAGCCCTCTATCGAATTCTGAACCTGAAACTCGTCACTGACAAACAGTTCCAAGAAATGAAACAGATGGACGCCGACGGAGTGGGTCGGGCGGTGGCAGAGCTGTTGGGTCTGGTTGAGCTGTCTGCTGATGAAAATGTGACGGCGTTCTACCGACGCTATTTGGTGTTGGCACTCGAAGCCTATCGGCGCGAGAAGATCAGTCATAGGAAACTGGTTGAGATCGGAGACAAGTTGGGAGTCGGAGCCGATGAAATTGAGCTCATCCTGACCAAGCTTGGCTTGGACCAAGAACCAGCTTCGGTATTGCTACCCAGATAGCCGTGGACCAACCAGAGACAATCCGTATCGTCATCGCCGATACGAGCGTGTTCATTAGTCTCATGCATGCCGGGCATCTGGGGCTCCTCGGCAATACGCCCGGCTACCGGTTTCTTATCTCCGATGAGGTCTTGGCTGAGATCCAAGATCCGGCGCAGAATGCACTCGTGGACAGCGCAATCAGGGATGGACTCATCGCCCAGACCGCGGTCCAAACGGCTGAGGAACTCGCGACCTACGCCCTTCTCACGTCGATCCTTGGCTCGGGTGAATCCGCGTGCCTCGCGGTGGCGGAAAGCAGAGGCTGGTACTTGGAGTGCGATGAGCGCCGGGTGTTTCTGAGAGAGGCTCGGGCCCCAATCGGTGAAGATCGGCTGATCAACACGCCTGGCCTCTACCTTCTTTGGATTCGTTCCGGTATGCTAACGGTTGCGGAAGCAGACAATGCGAAGGTTGCACTCGAAAACAGAAGATTCAAAATGAAGTTTGGCTCATTGCAGGAGTTGGTGTGACTTCCCTCAGTGACTGCGGTCTTCATGATCGGTGCCCGTTCATGCCCGGCCCGACTCAAGCTTGGCTTTCCACAATCCAGTTCTAGCCTCCCCGAATGAAGGGGATTGAAGCGTTTTGCGCCGTTGCGTTGCCGGCGGGTTTTCTGATCTTCGATTCGGGCTCCTGGGGGGTCAGGCGAAGATGGCGGCGATTCGGGCCAGTACCTCGTCCATGATTGTGTCGGGGACCGCTTCGAGTCTCCTGCCGGCACGCGCGGCGAGGTCAAGGGCGCGGGGTTGATCACAGCGGATTACCCCGCTTGTCTTTGTTCCAGTGGCTGTCAACGGCACGGCGAAACCGGCCGTGCGGGCGAAATTACCGCCGCTGGTGATGGGGACAACGACGGGCACTTTGGTGAGACGGTTGAACGCTTCCGGGGAGACGATCAACACAGGACGGCGTCCTGCTTGTTCATGTCCCTGGCTAGGGTCCAGGGCAACCAGCCAGATTTCGCCGCGTTTCATCAGATGAGTTCAGTTCCGGCGGCTTTTCCATTGAGCCATTGACGATCTTCTCTGGCGCGAGCCTTCCTGGGATCGCACTGGGCAAGAAGTTCGTCCAGGCTGTAGCGAGGCTTCGGTTGCGGCTCGATGATCATGCGGCCGCTTTCCATCGCGATGCCCACCTGAGTCCCGGGCCGCAGTTGAAGGATGTCGAGCAGCGCAGGGGGAACGGCCAACATGACCGAGCCACCGACTTTCCGTAGATTCGTTTTATACATACTAGCAGATACCCTGGTTATACTTTAGTATAATCTGGGGTCGAAGAAGGCCGCTCGCTTGCCCGCGCCGCTCGGAAACGGTCCGTCGCCAATGGGGGGGGCAGACTTCTTCGTCTTCGAGCATGCGGAACTTAGGTGCGGAACAAGCTGAAAGCTCAGCGGTAAGCCTCGCGGCGGTTGCGGACACCGGTAATTTCGATTGCGTCTTCGCCTTTGAGATCGAAGAACACCCGGTAGTCACCACAGCGGAGACGGAAGCCGGTTCGCGGTGGTTTGAGTTTTTTCACGTCGCCGGTACGGCTGACCAGGTAGCGATCAATACAATAGAGAATCTGCATTGCGGCCTGCCTATCGACCATCCTGACATCGGCGCGAGCTTCCAGAGACCAGGTGACCGCGATCCTTGCCGGCGCGGGTTCTTCGCTCACTGCTGCAACCCGAACTCGCGCAGAATCTCTTCATGGGGAACGCCTTCCCCGCGAGCCAGGGAGGCACGGGCGCAGTCCAGCGCTGCCGCTGTTTCCGCAGTGATCTCTTCCTCTTCTACCGGAACCATGGCCAGCGAGCGCGCAAGCGGCTCCACCATCACTTCCAGCAGACTATGCACGGCATTCAGTTTCTCTGCCGGCAGCATGTCCAGTAACGCGTGGGCCTGCCGGCGTTGTTGATCGAGATTGGGTTCCATTTGCTCTTCCTTTAGCGGCTAAAGTTCGCTCATGACCTTGCTCACGCGGGAACGCTTCACCAAGCTGCTCATGGCGCATGTTTCCTGATGCTTATGCAAGACGGATTGCGCCCTCGTCATCGATGGGAGCGCCACTGTGACAGGATCGACACTGCTTGCGCGCGTTGGTCATCGGTGTTGTCCCCAAGTTTTACGTTACCAGGATAACGTAGTGCCGCCCAGCGGCAATTCCACTCGATGATCAGGATTCCTCGTCTTCCAACATGCGGAACTTAGGTTCCTCGCTGTTCTTGCCCAAGTACCCATCGCGGATGGAGCGGATGAAGAAGAACACGCCGCCGGCGAGGAAGAAGAAGAACAGGAAAGACGAGAAGTAGACGCTGGGATAGGTGTAGTCCATGGGTGCTCCTTACTTCTCGAAGTCGTTATCGGGGCGCCAGTGTTTGGCTCGGCCGAGCCGCTGTAAATACGCCACCATGGCCGTGAATTCCTGCTCGTTATTCGCGATCCAGGGATAAGGCGGCATGATGGAGCCGGGCACCAGGTCGCGCGGGTTCTTGAAGTGGGTGCGGTGCCACTGGGTGTCGTACTTGCCGCCGACACGGCTCAGGTCCGGGCCCGTGCGCTTGGTGCCGAACAGGTGCGGGCTGTCGCAGACGAACTCGTCGGGAGTGGAGACGGGGGAATCGACGCCGCGCCAGCCGGAGCGTTTCGTACCAGTGAGCAGCACTCAAACCGTGCTGGGCAGCATGCACGATCTTGGCTTGCTGCCTGCCACGGCTATTCCTGGCCCACAGTCGTCTGCGGCTGAGGTGCGGCAGGCAAATGCTGTAGCGAGGATGACCGGGAATGATGTGCTCCTAGTTGACAACCCGAACAATCAGGGATTCGACGCTCTCCAGATTGTCGGTGGTATTGCCAACCCGCGAGGCGCAATCCACACAGAGTTGAAGGGACTAACGAGTGACAACCCGCAAGCTGTCGTGACGGAGACCGTCGCGACGGAAAGAGCGGCCAACGGAATAACGTTGCCGAGCGGCAACAAGTTTACGGGAGTCCAGATTTTCATCTCCGCCCCCAATATGAATACGAATGCGGTCGGCAACTTCGCCAACAACGGTCCGCTGTCTTCGGTCGTTGGTAGAAGATCTGTTCAAAAAGTTACGGTCACAACATCGAACGGAACGGTAGCAATCCAAAACAAACAGGTGACCGTGAAGTGCCATAGGATTGGTGATAATGAAACATGCCAGTGACCCTGCTCGTCAAGCTAAATCGTCCGATTTCGCTCGGTGAGATCGAGGAGGCTGCCTCTTCTGCCCTGGGAGAACTTCTGCACCTCGATGGCAATCCAGGCATCATGGCAAGGTTCGACGAATCCGACCAGGGAGGTAGCCCATCAAACGGCCAACTAACGGAGACCTCAAATCGCGTATTGTGCTCACTTCCTCGGTACCACGAAAGAGTCGCGGTCACGCCGATGACAGTTCCGGTTCAGGTCGTCAATGATGACGGCTCGTGCTCTTTTGCAGACGAAGCCCATGTGAGTATTGGCTGGCAAGTCAGGAAGTCACCGCTCTGTTGGGCGCTTGTTGGAGCGGTTGCGTTAGGAATGGCGAGAAATTCAGGTTCCGAGATTGAGGACAACTCAGGCTTTTTCACCATTGCCAACGTTCAGCGACCCGATGAGTTCTGCCGGATGCTGCGGGTACCGACACCACAGCCGGATCTGGAATCTGCCGCAGAAACGCTCTACAACAGAATGCCCAAATCCGTAGAGATCGCTGAGTGGCTAGAGAGGCAGTCGAGATAATCCGGTAGTCCGAACCATGCGGGAACCGAAGCGCGGGATACGCCGGGCGATCGTTGAGCCTGCAGTTGGGGACTACGCTTACTCATCCTCCAGCATCCGGTACTTGGCTTCCTCGCTATTCTTGCCTAAGTACCCATCGCGGATGGAGCGGATGAAAAAGAACACGCCACCGGCAAGGAAGAAGAAGAACAGGAAATAGGAGAAGTAGACGCTGGGATAGGTGTAGTCCATGGGTGCTCCTTACTTCTCGAAATCGTTGTCGGGGCGCCAGTGTTTGGCTCGGCCGAGCCGCTGTAAATACGCAACCATGGCCGTGAATTCCTGCTCGTTATTGGCGATCCAAGGGTAGGGCGGCATGATGGAGCCGGGCACCAGATCGCGCGGGTTTTTGAAGTGCGTGCGGTGCCACTGTGTGTCGTATTTGCCTCCGACACGGCTCAGGTCCGGGCCCGTGCGCTTGGTGCCGAACAGGTGCGGGCTGTCGTAGACGAACTCGTCGGGCGTGGAGACGGGGGAATCGACGCCGCGCCAGCCGGAGCGTTTCGTATCGGCGAGCAGCGTGCGGGTCTGCTGCGTGTGGCAATACCAGCAACCTTCGCGCACGTAGATGGCGCGTCCTTTGAGCTCCAGCTCAGTGTAGGGTTCCAGTTTGCCCACCGGTCCTTTGGTCGGGTCGGAATTCTCAAACGGCTTGCCCCAGGATTTGTCCACCATGGGCGGAACCACCGTGGTCAGCAATCCACCGATCATGAAGAAGACGACGGCGAGACCGGCGAAGAGCGAAGCGTTGTCACCTGATTTTTTGAACATGGCTTGCCCCTTTCCTTATGCACCCTGCACTTCCGGCTTGGCGCCGGCGCTATCCACTACGGTGGCGATGACGTTATAGAGGAACGCCACGATTCCGGCGAACATGAAGATGCCGGAGAAGAAACGTACGATCCAGATCGGCTTGAGCGCCTTCACGGTGTCGATGAAGGGGATGCTCGGGTTGTTCCACTGCCAGCCTTGCCAGAAGCCGCCCAGCCACAGCGTGACGAAGAAGCCGATGCCGCCGACCATGAACAGCCAGTAACTCCAGTTGGCGAGCGCGTCGGAGTGCAGCGCGACGTTGAACATGCGCGGGATCACGTAGAGCGTGCCGGCGATGGCGAAGAAGCTGAAGGCTCCGAGCACCGCCATGTGGGCGTGGCCGGGAATCCAGTCGGTCTTGGAGACGATGGCGTTGACGCTGCGGAGCGAGTGCATCGGGCCCTGAAAGCAGGTGAGCAGGTAGAACACGACGCCGGACATGAGGAACTTGAGCGGCACGTTGTCGCGCGTGCGCGGCCAGTTTCCTTTCATGGTGGCGAAGAGGTTGTAGACCACGCTCCACACGGGCATGATGAGCATCAATGAGAAGGCGATGGAGATGGTTTGCAGCCATTGGGAAATGGGCCCGTGGAGCATGTGGTGGGCGCCGGTCCAGACGTAGAAGAAGGCCAGGGACCAGAAGCCGATCATGGAGAGCTTGTGGCTGTAGAGGGGGATGTTGCCTGCCTTGGGTATGAAGTAGTAGGCAAGGGCGAGGCCGACGGGGGTGAAGATGAGGCCCACGGCGTTGTGCACGTACATCCAGTTGAGGTTGGCCTGATTGACGCCGGTGGTGAACAGCGTGGCGAAGTTGCCGGTGAGGTAAACGAAGGCCGTCCAGAGGATGGTGCCCATGGTGTACCAGAGCGAGACGTACATCTGCTGGTATTTGCGCGTGGCGATGGTGGCGAAGATATTGAAGCCGAACATGATCCAGGCCACTACCACAAGCACGTCGAGAGGCATCGGCAGTTCGGCGTATTCCCAGCCCTGATTCCAGCCCATGAGCAGGGAAACCACCGCACCGAGGATGATCACGTTCCACAGAGCCGCGGTGGCGACACCGAGTTTTTCACTCCACAGCTTCACACCGCAGAGGCGCGGCACGATGTAAAAGGTGAGCCCCATGTCGGCGGCGAGCAGCCAGCCGAACAGCATGCCGTTGACGTGCAGCGGGCGGAGGCGCCCGTAGGAAAGCATGGCGACGGTGCCAAGCATTTCCGGCCACACGAATTTGGCCGCGATGACGATGGCAATGATGCCAACGATCAAGAAGTAGACGACAGCGCTGATGATGAACCATTTCGCTGTGGTGTCTTCGTGGACCGCCGCACCGGCTTTGGTAGCGGCTGATTGCACAGTTTTGTCTTGTTGCGCCATGAATTACCTGCCCGCCCGAAGTTGAGGTCTGGCCGAAGCCTGGGTGAGGCTGCGGATGAAGTGAACAAGGTCGCCGGCCTCTTTTTGCGAGAGGCCGTAGTCTACCCAAGGCGGCATGGCCGTACCCTGGACGCCGTAGAGGATGGATTCGATGAGCCGCTGATCGGCAATGCTGGAGACGAAGGGAGAATTGCGGAGATTGCGAGGCCGGGGAACGATGTCGAGCGAGTTCGGCCCCTTGCCATCGGCTTTGCGGCCATGGCATCCGGTGCAGCGGGCGAGGAAAATCTCTTCGCCGCGGGCGATGGATTCCTTGGAGGCAGGAACCGGATTCTGGGCCGGAATATTGCGCGGTTTGAGTGTGCGGCGCTTGTCCTTAGTGAAGGACGTTTCGACGTAGGTGAGCAGACCGTCGACTTGCGCTTCGTTCAGCACTTTGGTCCAGGAAGGCATCGACGTGCCGTGCACGCCCTGCTTGATGGACTCAATGAAACGCTCGCGGGGCTTGCTGTTGATGAAGGCGGCCTTGGTGAGATCGCGCGGGGCCGGATCGATGTAGGTGGCGACGGGTCCGAGGCCATCGCCCTTTTCGCCGTGACAGCGCTGGCAGAGGGCTTTGTAGGTTTCGGCGGGGGTGGCTGTGGAGGGCGGCGTCTTGAGCGTCACCAGGTAAGCGGTCATGGCCTGGAAGTCGGCTTCGACGAAGCGGAAGCCGGGCATGATGGAGTCGGGCATGCGGTTGCGCGGGTTCTTGAAATGATCTAGCACCCATTGCTCGTCTTTCATGAGGCCTTCGAAGGAGAGGTCGGGGGCGATGGCTCCGTCTTTCTCACCGATTTTGTGGCAGGCGCCGCAGGCGCGATCCTGCACGAGTTGCTTGCCGCGGCTGACCAAGTCAGTGGATGTCGGCGAGGGGGTCGATTCGATGACCGCGGCCGGGTGAAGACGGGAGCGGAATTGGGCCAGTTGCGTTTCCGTGAGATTGATGCCGTGGCGGCTCTTGAGGAAGATCACCAGCGCCTTGATGTCGTTGTCGTTCAATTTGAACTTCGGCATGAAGGAGGAAGCGAGGTTGGCGCGCGGATCGGCGATGGATTCCCAGAGATAATCGACTTTGAATTTCTTGCCGGCTTCGGTGAGTTCGGGCCCGAGGGTACCGTCGGAGATGCCTTCGATGCGGTGGCAGCCGTAGCAATTGTTTTCGAAGAACAATTGGCGGCCGCGGGCGACTTCGGGCGTGCCGGCGAACTTCTCTTCGGTGTGGCATTGGGCGCAGGCGGCCTGCATGTAGTCCTTGCCCTTGAGGTGCTTCACGTAATCTTTTCGCCAGGGCTCTTGCGTGATGTAGCCCAGCAGCGGGTCGGGCCAGTAGTGATCTTCGCCATGGGCGTAGTGGTCAGTGAGGCCGCGGCCTTGGCCCTGGTGGCAGACGGTGCAACCGAAGTCGTTGAACTTATGGCGGCGCTCCCACTTGCCGTTGACTTGCGTATCGCCGAGGGCGGCGGAGTAAGGATGAGTTTTGAGAGGATGGCCGAGGCCGGCAAAGCGGGGGTCGTCGCTGGCGATGTGGCAGGTGGTGCAGCGGTCGACGCGGGTTTCGCCAAACTGCGTGACCATGATCTGTTCGATGCGCGGGCTGCGGGAGGCGAGGTCGGCGCGTTCTTCGTCGTTGCGGGCCTGGGTGCGGGCCTGATCGAAATAGGCGTTCTGATAGCGTTCCCACTTATGGAAGAACTGGTCGTTGAAGACGATTCCATGCACCAGCAGCACGACCAGGCTTGCGATGGCGAGTGCGAGTCTCATGTGCGATGGTCTCCTTTACCAGGGGGAAACGAATTCCCAGTTCGGCCCGCGGAACAGCGTCCCGATGATGATGAGGATCACGTTGATCAAAGTGAACGTGACGAACAGCGTATTGGCCAGCAGGCGTTCTTTGGCGAACCAGCGGCCGACACCGCCGGGCTTGCGATCGAGATAGGGGACGAGCATGAGGATGGCCACCTCAATGCCGGGAATGCCGACGCCGCCCCAGAATGCGGAGTAGCTGACCAGTTCCTGCAGGCCGAGGAAGTACCAGGGCGCTTTCGCCGGGTTGGGCGGATGCATGGCGTTGACGGGTTCTTCGAGCGGAGCGTGGAATAAAAGGGATATGACGAGAATGGCGGCCACTGTGAGGATAAAGACGAATAATTCCGCCATTAACAGGTTGGGCCAACTGAAGACGGTATTTTCAGGGGTGTTGCCGACCTTGGTGAACGGACCGCGGACGAGGCCCATGAGTCCGAAGGACTGTTTGCCTTCGGCGGGCTTCAGTTCGACGGGTGCAGCCATCACCTGGACGCTGAGAGCTTCGGCGCCGGGGGCCATGTCCGCTTCGGCGGGCCGCGAGAGGCCGCCGTCCTTGCGGATGCGCCAGAAGTGAATGGCGACGAGGAGGGTGATGGCGAGGGGGATGACCACGACGTGCAGGACGTAGAAGCGGAGGAGGGCCTCCTGCCCGACGGTGTTGTCGCCGAGCAGGAGGAACCTCATTTTTTCACCGACTACAGGTGCGTAGCCGGCAATCGCGGTTCCCACTGTGATGGCCCAAAATGCGAGCTGATCCCAGGGCAGGAGATATCCGGTAAAGCTGCCAAATAAAGTAAGAAGAAGAAGAAATACTCCGATTACCCAGTTGAACTCGCGCGGGCGTTTGTAGGAACCCGTAAGGAACACGCGGCACATGTGCAGAAATACCGCGATCACCATGCCATGCGCGCCCCAGCGATGCATGTTGCGGAGGAAGGTGCCGAAGGCGACCGATCCGCGCAGGTCGAGCATGCGATCGTAGGCTTGCGTTGTGGAAGGCACGTAATAGAACATGAGCAGCACGCCGGTCACGGTAAGTATGAGAAATAAAAAGAATGAAATAAGCCCCAGACCGAGCGTATAGGTTGCCTTCAGGGTATGGCGATTGACCTTCACCGGGTGGATATGAAGGAAGAAATTGGTGAAGGAAGTCTGGGCCTGACCTAGCTCACTCGAAGGAAGCGAGTGACGGAAGATCGAGGTCCAGATGGTGCGCGGTATTTCTGCCAGCGCCGTTTTGACACTCATATAAAAATCTCCCCGGGCTTAGACGTTGTAGTAACTGCCAGGCTTAATTTCGATGCTGGTATCGACTTCGAGCTCGCCGTTGGGGGCGAGTTTGACCTGATACCAGGGCAGAGCCTTGGGCGCGGGACCGCCGGTGACGTTGCCGTCCTGGTCATAGCGGGAGCCATGGCAGGGGCAGGCAAAGCCCGTGTCGGCGACACCAACGATGCAGCCGAGGTGGGTGCAGGTAGTAGAGATGACTGCGATCTGATTTCCTTCGCGCGCCACGCAGATGCGCCGCGTCTCGATGGCGATTCTGGCGCCAGAGGGGAAGGCATCGGGCTTACCGATGGAGAACCGGCTCGGCTGGCCGTAGGTGGCGCGCGGTTTGAGGAACACGAAATTGGCCAGCGCGCTGATGACGGCCGATCCGAAAAGGGCGGCGCTGCTGAACCATGTTAAGAAAGATCTGCGATTGGTGTTCGGCTCACTGGCCTTTGTGCTCATCCGGTTTTTGCTCCGTGGACTGGTCTACGAGTTCCTCAATGTCTTGCCAGAAGACGTGATATTTGGCTTCTTCCAGGTTGTGGAAGTAATCTTTCTTCACGGCAAAGATGAACAGACAAGCTCCGCCTAGCCCCATGAGGATACTCGCTGCCAGGGCGAGGTAGGTGATCTCGGTGCCCATCTTGAGGGCTGTAATTAGCAGTTGTGATGCCAAATGCTAAGGTTTTATTTTTGTGGAGTTTGAGGGGTGGGTGTAGGACAAATGCTGGGTGGGGGGACGCAGGGTTGCGAGAGGGTGGGGAAAATTGCGCAATGGGGGAATGCCGGTGGTGGACGAGCACTCCCCCAAGAGGTTAACGTGGGCGGCGGAACAGGAGAGCAGCAGCGAAGCCGAACGTAATGAGGGTACAGGTGGAAGGTTCAGGGACGGGGTCGAGGACTAACTCGGCAACGCGCGGTGTAGTGCTGTAGAGATAGTGGAAAGTGACGGCTTTGAAGTCGGTATAGAGGTTGGTTTCCGATTCGTCATCAAGGCGAAGGCCGATGGCGAACTTGCCGCCGAGATTGGCGTTGATGGCGTTCAAAGCGGCCTGATTTAAGGTGAAAGAGGCAATGGCGCCGGGGGCGCCGAGCGTGCCGGAACAGGTGGGTGAGCAAGCATAGGAGAATTGGGACGCATCGGCGACGCCGGAGCCGAAAACAGCACCGGAACCGAGGTCGTTGTAAATGGCGAGGCCGGCGGCGCTGCCTTGGGAGTAGGTGAGCGAAAGGTCGTCCGGATTGCCGGTGAAATCGTAGATGGTGAAGTTCGTGGTCGCGGCGCCGACGAAGTAGCGATCGAGTTCCAGGCGCAGCGTGGCTGAGGAGATTGGGCCGGAGACGCTGGTGAGGTCAAAGACGTAATAGATGCGGCTGGTAAAGCCTGAGAATTGGCCCTGGGTTTGATAGACGCCCATGGTGGCGAAGCCCGGTCCGCTTTCGCCGAGGCTGACCACATTGCCTTCGGCGGACCGATCCAAAGTGGCGGCCTTTATTACAGGCAAGAGAAGGATGGATAGGGCCAAGGCCCGGAGTGTGGAGGTGGGAAGAGGGTTCATCAGCGGAATCTCCTGATTATCGACTGTGCGAAAACGGTCGTTGCATCGTAGCATGGGTTACGGTTTTTGAGGTGTCGGAATTATCCTAGTACTATAGGCAGGAGGAGCGGGGCGTCGGTGCCGCTTGTGGCATCAGGCTTAGCGTGGGAGGCTATTTCGGATGATTCAACAGGGACACGGAGAGCCCAGCGTTCAAAGAATACTCAGGGCGCTCTCTTTCGGAATGGCAGTTTTCGCGGCGACAGGACTATGGGCGCAGGATTTCCCCTCGACATCCATCACGGTGACATTTGAGCCGGCGGCGTGTGGTTGCAGTGAAGTGCGTATCCCCGAACTGTGGAAGTTTCCGCCGCCTTATTGGATTCCAACGAAAATCGAGGCCAAAATGTCGCCGTCGGGCCACATCGTATTAGGCGCATCACCGGGCGAGGGCGTGGACTCCCTGAACCACTTCGGCATACTCTTCAACCGCCAGATGAATATCGTGCGCACCTTTCCTGTGTCGCCATCCGAGTGGAAGGCCGCCAGACAGATTCAGCTCCGCGCAGAGTCGCTGTTGTCGGACAGTATGTATAAAGAAGAGCGCGCGAGCATCAGCTTCCTGGGGCGGGATTATGTAAAATCCGGAAAATACTGGGGATTCCATTTTTCCGCAGCCCTTCCGCCGCAAGACGGGAAGTTGCTGGCCGTTCAGAGTTTCAATGGTAACCGCATGTCACAGCCGCCAGAGGCTGCCGAAAGCACCATCTTCATCGAGGTCTATGCGACTAACGCGGGAACGCCCATTTGCCGGATTCGGGGAACTCAAATCCGTATCTACCCAGAGGATTTATTGGAAGATACTTACTGGTTGAATAACACGATCTTGTTGGCGTTGATTTCCCCGGCGGACAGGCGCAGATTCCTCTACTGCGATTTCAAGGGCGGGGAAAATTGAACCGGTATCGAGCCGATGGGAAGGCATACGTAAATGGAGTCTGCTCCACAACTATACCCAACACGCCGTAGCCTACTGGGAGGAGTTTGGCTTTGCCCGCCATTGGCTCTGGGGCAGCAACCGCGACGCAAAGGCAGGCTTTATGCAATTCTCAGCATGTACCAACAGCTACGGGCCAGCCACGTTTCCAGCAATCCTATACCGGTTCGATGAGAGCCGGGGTGAACTACTTCCACTTCGAACGCTGGTTCCGGCAGACCAGGGAACACGCGACATCCTGTTTGATTCCGAGTTTGGAACTTGGGCGGGAACGCACCCCAGCCTTCCGCCAAACAAGGTTACAGTTGTTCGGCTCGATCAACCAGAGAAGGAACGCACCTTCGAAGTCAAATACGAGGAAAACTTGCGTCCTCTGGAATCGGCGTTGTTCGCGGGCGGCGCAGGGATGACGGTTTCCATGTATCTCGCGACCGACGGAATTAAGAACCAGAACCTACGTGAGATCGACATCGAAACAGGCCAGCAACGCACCGGCGAATGGCGGGATTATCGTAACATCCGATTCACGGGACTCGTGGGTGGGATCCAGCCCTTCTCGGATGGCCAAGTCGAGTTGTTTTCATACCCCGACGGCCAATTGGTCTTTCGCAAGGGAGGCGCTTCGATCGAGTCGGGAATCACATTGCCGGCTCACTTGCGCTACGCGGAGGACGATTATGTCTTCGCATGTGTGCTCACTCCACGATTGGTTGTGCTGAAGTCGCGGCTCAACTCCCCGGAGCACGAAGGACCAATCGGCCGGAAGACTCTGCTGATTGGGAGGCTCATCGACAGCAGTGGGATTGGCACAAATGGACGATTCCGGGGGACATGTCCAAACCGCGATGGTGGGGCCGATGGCTGGGTGTGATTGTGTGCGCGGAAGGATATCAAGTGAGGCGGACCCAGCCAAGCCCCGGAAAGAAGGAGCGCCGGAAAGAGCCAACCGCCACAGGGTACCCCTTTGACTGGCATTGGGACCGATCCTATTTCCCGGGCACCCTGCTTCTCTACAACGTGGACACGCGGCAGCGCTACACGATCGAAACGGGGCAAGGGGACAGTGAATTCCTTCTGGTGGAGGAGGAGACGATTTACTATCGCGCCAACGACAGGTTGTATCGGGGCCGCATTGGGGCGAAGGCGATTGAGGATGTGGAATTGCTGCTCAAGCGGCCGGAGGTGGTGGATATCCACTGGCTGTTCCGGTCGAAGAGCTAGCGCCGGCCGTGGCCAGAAATTACGGGGCGATGAGGTTGCCGACGGCTTTCCAATCCATTTCTTCCCAAATCGGCACGTTCTTGAGGCAGCCGTGCGGGGGACGGTCGGGGCGGGGGCGGTCCCTGTTGATCAGTTTTCCGTTGACGACGGCGGCACAGAGGCTGAATCGCGTCAGGCGCAGCATCTGGGGCGCCGAACGGGGGAGTTTGGGATCGAAGTATTCGAGGTTGCCGGTGACGAGTTCGCGGCATTGGGGGTTGGAGCCTGCAGGGAGCACGTCGCCTGGTAACGCATAGCGGCCGTTTTTTGCGGTGGCCGGGAGGTAGCAGGAGGGGCGGGGGGCGTCTTCGGGCTTGAGGGCGGCGAGACGCTTCGCTGCGTCGGCGTGGGCGTCGATGGGGTTCCAATACCAATCGCCGTCCTTGTCGCGCTTGGGATTCGCTTTGAGGGCGGCCTGCTCGCGGTTGTATTTGAGTTCGCGCTCCATGCCGGCGAGGCGCCCTTCCCATTTTTTGGGGTCGGAAGTGCGGAATGCGCCGGAATATTTCTCTAAATGCTCGCGCATTTTTTGTTCGTAGGCGGGGGATTGGGTATCTTCGTTCTGCTTCTTGAGGGAGGCGAGGCGCGATTCGGCTGTGGCGGCGTCTTTCGCCATCAAGGGGACGGCGGCTTTGAGGGCGCGGGCGTAGGAGACGGGAGCCCAGGGGTCGCGGCCGGCTCGGGCGATGACGAGATCGTCGTTGTCGTAAATAGGGAAGCCCGCCCACTGCGCGGTGACTTGGGGACGGGTGTAGATTTCGATGTCGGGTGCGCCTTGCGGGCCGGGCTCCTTGAGCGGCACGGGTTGCTGGAGATGGCCGGGAAGGCGGTTGAACTCCCAGTAGGCGGGCGTGGTTTCGCCGCCCCACTGGGGGACGAATTTGCCGTTGGTGAGGACGTCTTCGAGCACGAAGGGGAAGAAGCCGGAGCCAAAGAAAAAGGGCTGGGCTTTGGCTTCGGGGTAGTAAAACGTGCGGCTCTCCTTGATCCAATAGCCGATCAGGCCGGTGCTCGCCGTGGGCGTGGCTTTGACGATCGCGCTGAGTTTGTCGAGCACGGCGGTCATGTGCTGCGTTTCGGCGGCGCTAACGGCGGGCACGCGGGCGAAGTTGCCGGTGGGCGCGTACAAGCGTTGCACCTGGAAGATGCCGGGGCGTTTCCAGGGATAGCGGCCCTGTTTGTTGGGCCAGATCTGGATGCCTTCGGGATCGTTGGGGTCGTAGGGCGGCTGTTGGGCGAGGAGGGCAGGCAGCAGCAGAATGGCAAAGAGCATAGGGTTCTCTTATGGTACCGTTCTAGAATCGTGAGACCTATCGGAGCCCTCGCCAACAAGTACCCGGGAGCGTTCCCGGGCGATTTGGTGGCCTATTTCGGATTGTCGGCCGCGGTGGCCGGCGCGGCCGTGTTGTTGACGTATTATTTACGGGACGATTTTCTGTTGTGGTGGAAGGCGCGCCAATGGACGGCGGGGCAATGCACGGTGGTGCGTTCCGATCCGAGCCTGGTGTACCGGGTGGAAGCCGGAGGCCGGGGTTACGAGGCAACGCGCATTGGCATCGGCGACTGGCAGAGTGATTATCAACTCGGCGATCCGCAGGTGGGCGCGCGGCTGGGGTGCTTCTACAATCCGGCATCGCCGGGCGATGCGCTGCTGTCGCGCACGTATTCGGGTTGGTGGTGGCTGCCGGGGGCGTGGCTGCTGGCGGCATTCATGGTGTTGAGCAGCGGCCCGCCGCTGGTGGTCGGGCTGTGGAAGTGGGTCACGTACCGGCCCGATCCGCCGCTGACTTGGGGGCAGTGGGTGGCGACGTTCTATCAGGACGGCGCGTGGATGCTGAGCCTGGTGGGTTTCACGGCGCTGCTGATCGGGTTGCCGATGGTGTGGTTCATGAGCGTGCGCCCATGGTGGCATTGGTGGCAGGTGCAGCAATGGCCGGCGGCGCAATGTGAGATGACGAAAAGCGAGGTGCGGGCCTGGAGCGGCGGCTCGGGCCGCGATGCGACGGGTGGCTATGTGTTGTCGATCGCCTTCCGGTATACGGCCGGAGGACGGGAGTACACGTCGGACACCTACGCGCCGTGGCGGCTGGGAGGAACCGAGTGGCTGCTGCAGAAGAGCCGCGCTTCGGATATGGAGGAGATGCAGCAGCGCTTTGCCGTGGGAACAAAACATACCTGTTATGTTTCGCCGGGGGAGCCGGAGAAGGCGTATTTGTCGCGGGCACGGAATACCTACGCGACCTACGTTTCGGCGATCGGGCCGTTTATTGCGCTGCTGGGGTTGATTATTCTTGCTTCGCGGCGGTGAACGGGGAACCTGGCGGGCGGGGGCGGGTTCTAATGCTGCATGCTGGCGCGATGTTGCCTGATGCTGGGGTTGGCGGGATGCGCGTGGGCGTGCAGTTGTTCTGATATCATCAATCGCCCGGCGTGTGAGGCATTCCCGGGCACGGGGGCGGTGTTTCTCGGAACGGTGATCTCGCGGAACGGGCCGGAGCGCATGCCGTCGTATTCCGTGGAGGTGCGGGAGATTTTCCGTGGAGTACCGAAGGGTACAAGGCATGTTTTTGTCGATCCAGGGTTTGTTTGTTCGCGGAACTTCCAATTGGGGGAGACATTTCTTTTCTACACTCGCTTGCCGGGGACGCTGGGTAATCCCATGTACGATGTGAGCGGATGCACGGAAACCAAGCATCTGGCACGAGCCGGCGAAGATCTTCGCTGGCTTCGGGAACAGCGAAGCCGGCCGCAGAGCACGCGCGTGTACGGAACGGTGGTACAGAACCGGGTATTGAGTTCCTGGGCTCCAGCGAAGGATTGGGAAGCGCCGATGCCCCGAGCGTCAGTCACCTTGGAGGGGGATGGCCGCACCCATACGATCTTGAGCGGGCCGGACGGCAGCTACTCGATGGAAGACATCGCGCCTGGCCGGTATCGGATCTGGGCGTGGAAGGATCCATGGCATCCGTCGCAAGCCGAAGAAGTGGATTTGCGCGAAGGCGGATGCGCACGCCGGCATCTGAGTGTGTTGTCGGATGGGAAGGTGGAAGGCCGTGTTATTGATCACAACGGTGTCCCACGGGGCGATGTGAGCGTCGAGATCGTGCGGCGATTGGATAACGGGGAACTGGCGCCGGCCGCGTTAGCGTACACCAAGTCGAAGACCAACGGGCGGTTTGTACTGGAACCGGTGCCGGCGGGTGATTTTGTACTTGGCGTGAACCTGAGTTCCGCGCCGACTGAGGAGGATCCCTATCTGCCTCTAGCGGTGCAGACGCTGCGGCTGGAACCTCACCAGCGGATCACCGGCCAGACGGTGAGACTGCCGGCGCCGATCGCCGCGCGGCCGGTACAGGTGAGAGTCTACTGGGCGGACGGAAAGCCTGTGCTGCATGGCGCGCGGGCACAGGCGTGGCATCGCGATGTCTGGGCGGGGGGCAGCAGGCAAGCCCACGGCAACGCGGCGCTTCTTTCGCTGCTGGAAGGGCTGGAATACGACATCAGCGCCGATTGGTTCGACAACACTTCCCGCCCGGTATTCTGGATAGACTCCGAACGGGTGCGGCTGAGAGCGGGGCGTGACCCGGCGACCGTGCACATCCGGCTGCAATGGATCGAACCCACCCGCCGTTGAGGCAAAAGGCTCACTTTGCGCGAACTGGCGCATCCTGACCGGTCTTAGCCCCTGCCCTGGAAGAGCTTTACAGCCTGAAACATGGCGTCGATATTCTCCACTGGCGTGCGGGCCTGCACGTTGTGCACGGCATTGAACACATACCCGCCGCCGGAGGAGAAAATGGTGCAGTGGCGCGTCACCTGCTCGCGCACCTCTTCGGGGGTTCCGAAGGCCAGCGTCTTCTGTGTATCTACGCCGCCACCCCAGAACACCAGGCGGTCGCCGAATTCCGCTTTGAGCCGTGCCGGATCCATCCCAGTGGCGGAGATCTGTACGGGATTGAGGATGTCGAAGCCCGCCTCCACGAACAGCGGCAGGAACTTGATCACCGATCCGCAGGAGTGCTTGAACGTCTTCCAGTCTGTGTTCCGGTGCACCCAATCGTTGATGCGCTGGTAGTAGGGCAGCCACAGTTCGCGGAAGGTGTTGGCAGAACAGAAGGTAGATGTTTGGGTGCCGAAATCGGTGCCGCAAAGGTAGAGCACGTCGATGTGCCGGCCGAGCCGCTGGTGAGCACGGGCAAGATTGTCGAGCAGAATATCGCACTGGCGGCTGAACACTCCGTGGATGTAATCCGGACGGCTGCGGATGGACATGTACCACTCGGCCACATCGCGGATGCCCTTGGGATGCTTCAACCCAGTGCCTGGCACCACGGCGATATCGCCGAATCCTGAGCCGAACTTGCCCACCACGGCTCGCCCGGTGGAGCGGGCTGAGGCGGCGGATTGCTCCAGGAAATCGAGGTCGGAGTCACTGAGACGGGTGAACTCTTCGACGTTGTCTTCCGGGTTGAGGGCGTCTTCCTCAATCGGCGGCTGGCGGATGATGGCATCGAAGAAATAGCCGCCGGCGGGCATCTTGCCGGATGGCGGGGCCGCGGGGTCACCATGGGGGTGGATCAGGGTGTCGCCGTTGGCGTCGACGGTGACTTGGAAGTTCCCCGGCACCAGCACTTCCAGCCCATCGGGCATGCGCCAGGGTTTCCAGTCGCCGAGGATGGTTCCGAAATTCGCTTTGCGCGGAAACACGGCTTCGGTGTCGATGCCGAGCACCTGCTTCAGATCTTCGTCGATCCAGCCGAGCATCTGGGTCGGCTCCCACACCTTCACCAGGCGCCGTTCCAGGCCGTGGAAATCGCGCAGGGCGGCAACGCAACTGACGTGCATGCCGGTGACCGAGGATGAGCCGAAGTCGATGGGGACGAAATCGGGGCACTGATGGTTCAGGCTGGCGAGAACACGTTCACGGGATGTCATGGCACGCCAATTGCTCTGCAACCCATCGACCAAACTCACCGATTGCGAGGTTCGAACCATGGCGGATCTGGAAACTCTTCGGCAGGCGATCATTGACGGAGACGCGAAAACCGCGGGCGCGGCGGCAAGGGAAGCCATCGCCACGGGCATCGACGCCCTCACGCTCATTCAGCAATACATGGTGCCGGCGATGGATGAGGTGGGCCGGCGCTACGAGTGCGAGGAATTCTTCGTGCCCGAGTTGCTGCTTTCGGCGCGGGCCATGAAGGCGGCGCTTGATCCGATCCGGCCGCTGCTGGTGGCCTCCGGCGCGAAACCGGCGGGCAAGGTGGTGATCGGCACGGTGAAGGGCGATCTGCACGACATCGGGAAGAACCTGGTGGCCTCGCTGCTCGAAGGCGGCGGCTTTGAGGTGATCGACCTCGGCGCGGATGTGTCGCCGCAGAAATTCATTGAGGCGGTGCAGTCCAGCGGGGCGAATATCGTGGCGCTTTCGGCGCTGCTCACGGTGACGATGCCGTCGATCAAGATGACGATTGAGGCGCTGAAAACGGCCGGTGTGCGGGACAAAGTGAAGGTGATGGTGGGTGGCGCCCCGGTGACGCAGCAGTTCGCCGATCAGGTGGGGGCCGATGCCTACAGCGAGAACGCGACGGCGGCGGTGAGCGCGGCAAGGCGGCTGGTGGCCGCGGGTTGAAAGCCGTTGCCCATGCGGTTCCAGTTGATCAGTTGCGAAGTGCTGTTTCGCGAGATGTGCGATGCCGTGGCGCATTCCCCGCACCAGGTGGATGTGCAGTTTCTGAGCAAAGGGCTGCATGATTTAGGGGGCAAGGCGATGCGCGTGGAGTTGCAGAAGCGCATCGATGGGGCCGGTGCGTGCGATGCGGTGCTGCTCGGCTATGCGCTGTGCGGGAACGGATTGCATGGATTGGAAGCGCGCACCGTGCCGCTGGTGGCGCCGCGCGCGCACGATTGCATCGCGCTGCTGATGGGCAGCCGCGAACTCTACGCCGAGTATTTCGATGCGAACCCTGGCACGTATTTTCGCTCCACCGGCTGGCTGGAGCGCGGCAGGGGCTTGCAGCAACTCTCGATGGGCAAGAACCCAATTGGGACCACGCTCAGCGAACTGGTGGAGCGCTACGGCGAAGAGAACGGGCGCTATTTGTTTGAGGAATTCACCCGCTATCAACAGCATTACCGCCAATTGACGTATATCGAATCGGGACTGGAGCCGGATGGCCACTTTGAGGCGCAGGCCCGTGCCGAGGCCGAGGAGCGGAGTTGGAATTTTTCCAAGGTTCAAGGGGATCTCGCCTGGCTGCGGCGGCTGGTGAATGGCGATTGGCCCGAGCACGATTTTCTGGTGGTGCCTCCGGGTGGGCGGATGGTTGCGAGCTTCGACGAACAGATCATCCACATCGAAGGGAGCACATCATGACGGGCAAAGAGCGGATCCTGGCGATGGTGGCGGGCAAACCGGTGGATCATCTGCCGCTGATGCCCATTACGATGATGTTCGCCGCGGATACGATCGGCGTGCCCTACCGGCGCTACGCGACCGATCACCGCGTGCTGGCCGAGGCGCAGATGGCTGTGGCCGAAACATTTGGCTTCGATTATGTTTCGGTGATTTCGGACCCGGCGCGCGAGGCTTCCGATCTGGGGGCAACCATCGAATGGTTTGAGAATCAGCCTCCGGCGATCGTGGAAAGTACGGCATTGCTGCGAGAGAAGGATCGCCTGCGCAGCTTGCGGCTTCCAGCGATGGAAGCAAGCCCGCGCATGCGCGACCGTGTGGAAGGCGTGGCATTGCTGGCGGGGAAGGCCGGTACGTCACACATGGTGGAGGGTTGGGTGGAGGGCCCCTGCGCCATGGCTGCGGACCTGCGCGGCTTGAATACGCTGATGCTCGATTTCTATGACGATGAGGCGTTCGTCTTCGATCTGTTTGAATTCGTCGTCGCCATGGAAATCGAATTCGCGCGCGAGCAGGTGAAGGCTGGGGCATCGCTGATCGGCATTGGCGATGCAGCGGCGTCGCTCATCGGGCCGCGTTTGTACACGAACTTTGTGCTGCCGTATGAGAAGAAGCTGGTCACCGCAATTCGCGACATGGGCGTGATGGTGCGGCTGCATATCTGCGGAAACACAAAGAAAATTCTGGCTGGAATGGGGCAGACGGGCGCGGAGATCATCGACCTGGATTTTCTGGCATCTTTGGCTGAAGGGCGCGCGGCGATGGGGGAGCGGCAAGTGCTGCTCGGCAACATCGATCCGGTGCGAGCGCTGCGCGATGGGACTCCGGAGTCAGTGACTGCGGCGTTTGCCGAATGCCACCGCCAGGCCGGGCACCGCTACATCGTAGGTGCGGGGTGCGAAGTGACGCGTGGAACGCCGGTGGAGAACGTGAAGGCAATGGCGCAATTCGCCTGCAGCAGGAATTGAGGCGTTGACGCCGTGGCCGAATACGTTAGGCTGAAACCGGAACCGGGGCGCACGTTATCCGACCAACTGTATCAACTGGGGCTCGAGTTTCCCTGCGGCGGGTGTTCTTCGTGCGGCGGGTGCCGCGTGCGGCTGGTGGATGGCGAGATTGCGATTACCGAAGGAATGCGCGAAGCGCTGCGCGAGGACGAACTGAGCGCGGGTTGGCGGCTCGCCTGCCAGGCCGATGCGGGCGTGCCGGTGACGCTCGATATCGAGCAGTGGTCGGCACGAATCCTCACCGATGACACGCGCGTTGCCTTCGAACCAGCCGAGGGCTTCGGCGCGGTGATGGATGTGGGTACAACCACGCTGGTGGTGGAACTGGTGGATCTGGCTACCGGTGATATACGCGGAGTGCTGGCCGGGCTGAATCCGCAGGGCCGGCATGGCAGCGATGTGATGAGCCGCATCGAGTTCGATTTGCGCGAGCCAGGTGTGCTCAGCGGGCACATCCGGGGCACACTGGGCGCCATGCTGGCCGAAGTGGCGCAGGGGCGCAAGGTGAAGGAAGTGCTGCTGTGCGGCAACACCGCGATGCATCATCTGTTCTGCGGGGAGAGCGTGGAGCCGCTGTCGCATGTTCCCTTCTCTTCCCCGTCGTTAGGCGCGCGAACCTTTGCAGGCCGCGAATTGGGATGGAAGGCGGATGCAGTCACCTTTCTGCCTTGCCCCGGCGGATTTGTCGGCAGTGATTTGCTGGCAGGCCTGGTAGCTTGCGGAATGGCGGAATCGGCGGAAGTGATGGCCCTGATGGACCTGGGCACCAACGGCGAGATTGCACTGGGCAATCGCGATGGGATTCTCTGCGCATCCACCGCAGCGGGGCCGGCGTTTGAAGGAGGCCGCATTCGCATGGGCATGCGCGCGGGCGACGGCGCCATCGACCGTGTGGAAGCAACCGCGGAAGGCGGCCTGCGCTGTCACGTGTTGGGGGGCGGCGAAGCACGCGGCATCTGCGGCAGCGGATTGGTGGACGCAGCGGCAGTGGGGCTGGAGTTGGGGATGATCGCGGCATCGGGACGGCTGAGCAATGCGCCGCTGCGGCTGGATGGCGCGGTGCTGTTATCGCAGGCCGACATCCGGGAGCTGCAATTGGCGAAGGGCGCGATCGCCGCGGGATTGGAGATTCTGCGGCAGAGGCGGAACGTGGAGCCGGCGGATGTGAAGACCATCCATTTGGCGGGGGCGTTTGGTAACTACGTGCGCGTGGAGAGCGCACGGCGCATTGGTTTGCTGCCGGGCTGGAAGGCGCAGGTGGTGCCGGTGGGCAATAGCGCGGTGCGCGGCGCACGGCTGCTGCTGCTCAATCCATCGCGGCGCGAAGCCATGATCGAAGCGGCCTTGAGCCGCACGCGGCATGTGGATTTGGGAGGCGATGCGGAGTTTCAGGAAGCGTTTGTGGAGAACATGCGGTTCACGCCACCAGGGAGATGAGTTGGCTGCTGGGATCCTCGGACGAGTACGCCGCTTGCAGCCGCTGCTGCTGGATCTCGGCCTGGGCCTCGGCGGCCATTTGCGAGGCTTGCGCGGCGACGGCCCGATCCTGCGAGGAAGGCTCAGCGGGGGCAAGTGCCGCAGCGCGCACGATGTCGGCTTTGCGCAGAGTTGCCTCAGGATCGTTGGGGACGGGAGAGGCGTCAATGGCGACCTCGCCGCCGACGGCATACAAGCGGCCATCCGGGCCGCGTTCGAAGGTGTAGGTGGGACCACCGCGGGAATGCGGTCCGGCAGCGGCCATGTGGGCCTGCTCATGCGCGCGGACTTCGCGGTCGGTCTGGGCGAGTTTGAGGAGGGCGGCTTCGACGTCGGCGTTGGAGGTGGAAGTGGTGCTGACGGCTTTGAGGCGCGCGACGGGGGTGACCCGCAGCGTGGGGAAACTCATTGCTGTCACAGCGCCTAACACGGATTGCTCCTCGTCATTCTCATCGGCAGCCGGCGGGCGAGTTTGAATCCGGCCCGCCCAATCGCGTTTCGATTTCGAGCAGAATAGATAGCATGACTCCCACCCGCTGGCGCAAAGTGGAGGATATCTTCCACGCTGCGCTGGACTTGCCCGCATCCGACCGGGAGTCTTTCATCACCCAATCGTGCGCCGGGGATAAGGACATGGAGTCCATGGTCCGCGAGATGATCGATGCCGATGAGGAATCATCAACCAATCTCGGCCGTATCGACGTGGCCGTGCAGCATGCCGCTAAGATCGCCATCCACGGATCGCGAAGCGATGTGCCGAAGCGCCTTGGTCCTTATCAGATCGAACGTGAAATCGGCTCTGGGGGCATGGGCACAGTCTATCTGGCGACGCGTGCCGACGATCAGTATCAAAAACAAGTTGCGGTGAAATTGATTCACCGCGGGATGACGTTTGCGGGCTCCATCGAGCGGTTTCTTCAAGAGCGGCAGATATTGGCCAACCTTGATCATCCTTATATCGCCCGGCTGCTGGATGGTGGCACGGCCCCGGATGGGCGGCCTTATCTCATCCTCGATTACGTGGAGGGCGTCACCATTGACGTCTACTGCCGCGAGCGGAAGATGAGCATTCAGGAACGCTGCCGGCTATTCCTCAAAGTGTGCGATGCCGTTGCTTATGCCCACCAGAATCTGATTGTCCATCGTGACCTGAAACCCGCCAACATCCTGGTGACCGCCGAAGCGGTTCCCAAGCTGCTCGATTTCGGCATCGCCAAATTGCTGGGCGATGGGGCCACGGAAGTCATGACGCGCACGGCCATTGGGATGATGACTCCGGAGTACGCCAGCCCGGAGCAGGTTCGCGGCCAGCCCGTCAGCACATCGGTGGATGTGTACGCACTGGGGGCGATCCTGTTTGAGTTGCTGGCTGGCAAGCCGGCCCATAAGTTCAGCAACTATTCGGCGACGGAACTGGTGCGGATCATCTGCGAGGAAGAGGTGCCGACTATTGCCAGCGTCGCCGTGGAACGCATTCCCGGCGATCTGGAAAAGATCGTACACAAGGCGATGGCGAAGGAGCCGCGCGAACGCTATCAATCGGCCGAGCAGCTTGCCGACGACATCCGCCGGCATCTGGACCGGTTGCCGGTATTGGCTCGTGGAAACTCGGCCGCTTATCGGGCGCGGAAATTTCTGGTGCGCAACTGGATCCCTGTCACGGCGGTGACGTTGACGATTGCTTCGCTCGCCGTGGGAGTGATTCTTGCGTTGCGCCAGGCCGAGATCGCCGAACGGATGCGGCAGCAGGCCGAGGCGGAGCGCGCTCGCGCCCTGCGCGCCATGCAGGAGGCCACCGAACAGCGCGCCGTGGCACAGCGCAATGCCTCGGAGGCCATCGCGCAGAAGGGCCGCGCCGATGAGCGGTTCCATCAAGTGCGCACATTGATCCAGCGCTTCCTGTTCGATATTGACCGGGCAGTGGAAGACGTGCCGGGAACAAGCGCGGCGCGCCGCGTGGTGGCCAAGACCGCGCTGGAGTATCTGGACAGCATGACCAAAGATGGTTTGCCGGACCGCAGTATCCTGCGCGATCTTGCCGTAGCCTATGAGCGGGTAGCCGAATTGCAGGGCAGTCCCGTGCGGCCAAGTCTGAATGATTTTCCGGCCGCGCTCAGTTCCTATCAGAAAGCGCTGCGCATTCGGAGAGAGCTGGGCGTCGATTCACCCGTGGCTCGCGCCGAACGCATGATGCTGCTGGGCAATCTCGGGGTGCTGCTCAGAAACATGGACCGGCGCCCGGAATCCTCGGCCGCATACGATGAAGGGCTTCGTTTGTTCGCAGGCGCGGACATGGCACATACCGATGTGAAGGTGGCCGCGGCGAATCTTTACAACCAGCGGGCGGAGCTGCGTTACACACAGTCGCTGAGCCAGGAGTGCATTGACGATTACCGGCGCTCGGAACAATTGTTGTCGCAGGTTCGCGGGCAACAACCGGACAATATTCAGGTGGCGCGTTCGCTAGGGCTGGTGCGCATGCACCTCGGCGAACATCTATGCCGCGCCAGTAACTATCCCGACGGGCTACGTTACTTGCGGCAAAGCGTGGAGCAATTGCGCGAACTGGCGCGGCGCGAGCCCAACAATATGGCCCATGTGCGTTCGCTGGGGCTGGCGTTGCGGTCCCTATCGAGTGCGTATCTGGACCGCGCCGCGGGTGAGCATCGCAACACGGACGAAGCGCTCCGCCTGGCTGGGGAGCAGGTGGAAGTGAGCAAACGGGTGGCCGAGCAGGACACCGGCAATCACACGGCGCAGCGCGACTACATTCGCGCCGTTGCGGCTCTGGCGCGGGCACATGCCTCGCGTGACGAATGGGAGCCATCCTCACGCATCTTCGGGCAGGCGCTTGCCATGACGGAAGCTTCCCCACACGCTAACGATGCTTCCTCGCAACTGGACATCGCCTATTTTGGAGCGGAGATCGCCACCGCCGAGTTCTATTTGAAGAACTATCAAAAGTCGCTGGATGTTGGACGCCGCAGCGTGGCCATCTGGGAAGCCTCGATTGCGCGTGGATCAAAGAATCGCTTCCACCATTTCAACATCGCGCTGATTGTCCGGCGCTTTGGGGATATTGCCCTGGTGAATGGCGATCGCGAATTAGCGCAGCGCGAATACCAGCGGGCGATGGACATCTTTACGTCATTGCAGAAGCAGGACCCGGCCACGCAGATGTTCGCCTTGCAGGTGAAGATGACCGAAGAAGCGATGGCGAAGATGAAGTAAGCCGGGTTATTCGGGACTCGGCATGGCAAAGATGGTGAGGCGAATGCCGGCCTCGGTCTCGGCGATTTCCCAATCCCCGTTGCGCTGCCGCTCGACAGCGGAGAATCGCACGGACTTGAACTTCCCCACGCCGTCTGTGCGCTTCCAGCCTTGGCCGAGCAGACCTTCATACTGTTTCACAAAGGCCGCGAAATCGCGCTTCGGCTTGAGCCCCCATTCGCACACATAGCGCATTTGCGGCTGCTCGAAGACGCGGCATGATTGCGCTTCGGGAAGCACGTACTTGGCCTCGTACCACGAATTGCCGCGTGGCCGCATGTCGACGCGATAGGTCATTACGGGACGGAAGCGTTCGCGGCTGGCGGAGATCAATTGCGCCACCAGCACTTCCGGTGTCGCCGGGCCGTGATCGTGATCGTCGTGCTGCTGCGCGGCCAGCAGTGCGGCAAGACTCAGCAGTACGGGGAGCGTTGGTTTCATCTATTTGCTCGCGGTCATACGATCAATCCGCGGCCCCAGCCATGCAAGCAATGTGGCCGCCGCTAACAATACCAGACCCAGGCTGCCATAGAGTTTCATCAAGGTCTCGGGCTCGCCGGCCACAAAGAATCCGGAAATGAACCCCGCCAGTTTGTTCCCTAACGATGTGGCGAAGAACCACGCGCCCATCATCACACCGACGATCTGCGGCGGCGACAGCTTTGTGACCATGCTGAGCCCCACCGGGCTGAGACACAGCTCACCAATCACGTCGAGCAGATACACGGCGGCCAGCCACAGCGGGCTGATTTTACCCTCAGCGGTCATGGCGGATGCGGCTACCAAGAGGCACATTGCGCAGCCGATGGAAAGAAGGCCGAGAGCGAACTTGCGCGGGCCGCCAGGTTGTTTGTCGCCCATCCGGATCCACATCCGCGCGAAGACCGGCGCCAGCAGAATCACATAGAAGGGGGTCAACGATTGCAGCCAACTGGCCGGGAAATTGAATCCGCCCAGTTCGGTGCGAACCAACGTCTTGGCGAATAGATTGAGGCTGGCGCCCTTCTGTTCGTAGGCCGCCCAGAAGAGAATCGTGAAGGTGAAGAGAATGCCGATGGCGAGCACGCGCCGTGAGTCGGCGCTGGTCCAGGGTGCATGCGTGCGGTCCGCTTTTCCGGCGCTGGTTGTGCGGTGCCCGGATTCAGGCAACGTGCGCCAGCGGAACATCAGCACTGTAAGGCCGAGCAGCATGCCGACGCCGGCCGAGGCGAAGCCCCAATGCCAGCTTGCCACCGGGTCAAATCCGCGATCGATGAGGAACTGCTGGAATGCTTTGCTTTCCGCCAACCAGCCGCAGACCAGCGGGGCAAGCACCGCGCCGACGTTGATCCCCATATAGAAAATGGAGAAGCCGCTGTCGCGCCGCGGATCGTCCTTTCCATAGAGGCTGCCGACCATCGTGCTGATATTCGGCTTCAACAGCCCCGTGCCAACCGCGATCATGGTGAGCCCGGCGTAGAAGAATGGGAGCGAGTGCACGGCGAGAGCGAATTGACCTGCCGCGATCACGACGCCGCCCAGCACCACCGCCCGCGATGCGCCCAGGTAACGATCGGCAAGCAAGCCTCCGGGTACGGCCAGCAGATACACCATCATCGTGTAGGTGCCGTAGAGGGAGGCAGCCTGCCTGGTGTCGAACCCCAGTCCGCCGCTCACCGCGGGCGCCACCATGAACAGCACGAGGATGGCCCGCATTCCGTAATAACTGAATCGCTCCCACATTTCAGTGAAAACGAGCGTGAGAAGCCCTGGCGGGTGACTGGTGGCTGAGGCGGATGTCACATCGTATAGAGAAACACAGGTGGCGGCTTGCTTACAATAGAAGTTTCCCACTCACATGCACGATCTTTCCTCTTTTCGCAACAACCTGGATGCGGTGGCGGCCCGGCTGGCCACGCGCGGAATGACGCTCGACGTGGCGCAGTTCCGTGAACTCGATGCGCGCCGCCGCGCCGCGCTCACCGAAACGGAGACCCTGCGGGCGCAGCGGAATTCGGAAAGCCAGGAAATCGCCAAGCTGAAGAAAGCCGGGCAAGACACAGCGGAACAACAGGCTAAGGTGCGCGCCATCGGCGATCGCATTGCTTCGTTGGAAGAGTCCGTCAAGGGCGTAGATGAGGAGTTCCAGAGTCTGATGAAGACCATCCCCAACACGCCGCACGAAAGCGTGCCGGCGGGGAAAGGCGCGGAGGACAACGTCGAGGTGCGCCGGTTCGGCACGCCACCGGTGATGGACTTTGAGCCCAAGGCACACTGGGATCTGGGACCGGAGTTGGGCATTCTCGATTTCGAGCGTGCGGCAAAAATCACCGGCGCACGTTTCGCCGTTTATTGGGGGTTGGGCGCGAAGCTGGAGCGCGCACTGATCAACTTCATGCTCGACACGCACACCCGCGAGCATGGCTACAAGGAGGTGCTGCCTCCCTTCATGGTCAATTCGGCCAGCCTCTACGGGACCGGCCAGTTGCCCAAGTTCGCGGCGGATTTGTTCAAGTGCGAGAACTTCGACTTCTGGCTTGCGCCGACGGCGGAAGTGCCGGTGACGAATCTGTTTCGCGATGAGACTTTGGATGCGGAGAAGCTGCCCATCAGCCTGTGCGCCTACACGCCCTGTTTTCGCAGCGAAGCCGGGTCGTATGGCAAGGACGTGCGCGGCATTATCCGCCAGCACCAGTTCCAGAAAGTGGAACTGGTGAAGTTCACCCGGCCGGAGCAGAGCTACGACGAATTGGAGAAGCTGACGCGCGACGCCGAAGACATCCTGCAGCGCCTGGGACTGCCCTACCGGACGGTAGTGCTGTGCACAGGCGATATGGGTTTTTCGTCGGCGAAGACGTACGACATCGAAGTGTGGCTGCCGGGCCAGAACGATTTCCGCGAGATCTCGAGCTGTTCCAACTTCGAAGCATTTCAGGCGCGCCGCGCGAGCATTCGCTGCCGCAGCGGGAAGAAGTCGGAGCCGCTGCACACGCTGAACGGGAGCGGACTCGCGGTGGGCCGTACGTGGGTTGCCGTGGTAGAGAACTATCAGCAGAAGGATGGCAGCGTGATCATCCCCGAGGCGCTACGGCCGTATTTGAATGGGGAGCGCATCACGCCTTCGGGCGAACTGGCGTAAGCCCCGGTTCGCAGAGTCATGTACTCTGGTTGCAGGAGATGGGTCAGGAATATGATGTATCCCTGAAACTCCTCTTCCGCCGCTCGAAGGGAGTCGCCATCCAGCGTTTGCCTGGGGGCAAAGTGGCCGAATGGCTCAACGTGGAGTTGCGGCGCGTGCGGAACCGGCGTGTCGACATTCTGGCCAGGATTGAAGACGGCAGTTTCGCCAGCCTGGAATTGCAAAGCCGTAACGATCGCACCATGGCGCAGCGGCAAGCAGGCTACTACCTGGACTTGCTGAGGCTGCTGAAGAAGCATGTGCGGCAGGTGGTGTTGTACGTGGGCGCGGAGCCACTGTCGATGCCGGATCACCTTCGGACAACGGCCATGTCAGCTGGCAAGCAAGGATCTGGGTGATGCGATGCTCGCGCTGCTGGCAGGTGTGGATACGGAGCGCGTTGGCCGCCGGGGCGCATGAAGACGCTATCACCGAACTCTTGTTAATCTCTGAATTAAGGAGCCAGGAGGACTGGGTTATCGAAAGAGCCCGAACGCTTATGCCACTATACTTTGATGATGTCGTTTTGAAGAATAAGGTTCTGGGACCTATATTCCGTCGCAAGCTCGCGGAGCAACGCCAGAAGTGGAAGGAATCAGGCCTTAAGGAAGGGCTGGAAAAGGGTATAGAGAAAGGGATGGAGAAGGGCATCGAAAAGGGCATGGCGCAAGGCCGGCACGAGGGTGAACTCGCCATGCTGCGCCGCTACCTGGAAACTCGTTTCGGCCCCATCCCAGCCCAATTGGAACGGCAGTTAGCAAAGGCTTCGGAAGCACAACTGAACCGGCTTGCTGACCGTGCCTTCACGGCCTCCAGCCTCGACCAAGTGTTCCGCAAGAACTGAACGCACCGTCCTCCATGCGAAGCCCCAAACTCGACGCCAATGTGCGCGCGCTGCTGGAGCAGGCAGACGCACTCGGCGGCCCACCCTGGGAATCGTTGTCACCAGTACAGGCGCGCGAAATCGCAGCCAATCGCGACCCCGCCGTAATGGGAACACGTGAAGAAGTGTACAGCGTGGAAGACCGGCGAATACCGGGGCCGGCGGGAGAGATTCCCATCCGCATCTACCGCGGCTCCTCGCAGACGCACACAGCCGGCATGGTGTTCTTTCACGGCGGAGGCTGGGTGGTGTGCGGGCTCGACACACACGACGTGATCTGCCGCGCCATCGCGAACCGCGCGGGCGCGACTGTAGTCTCAGTGGATTACCGCCTGGCACCAGAGCATAAATTCCCAGCCGCTGTGGAGGATGCCTACGCCGCGACCTGCTGGGTAGCCGCCAACGCGGCAGACCTGGGCATTGACCCATTGCGCATCACCGTAGGCGGAGATAGCGCTGGGGGCAATCTCGCCACGGTGGTTTCGATGCTCGCCCGCAATCAACAGGGGCCCTCGATCGCGTGTCAGGCGCTGGTCTATCCTGTCACCGATCTCGGCTCGCTCAACACCCCGTCCTACGAAGAGTTCGCCGAAGGTTGCAACCTGACCAAGGCCATGATGGTGTGGTTCCGCAATCACTACCTGGCATCGGACGCCGACGGTCTCGATCCGCATGCTTCTCCGCTGCGTGAGCCCAATCTGCAAGGCCTTCCCCCGGCGCTTATCCTCACCGCCGAATGCGACCCACTTCGCGATGAAGCGGAAGCTTACGCAGCGCGCCTTGAAGCAGCGGGCGTCGAAGTTCTACTTCATCGCTACGCGGGCATGATCCACCCGTTCTTCTCCATGTCCGGTGTGATCCCACAAGCGCAGGAAGCCTTCCACGCGGTGGCACGAACCGTCGCCACCTCACGTCCCTCACTCGGTTGACATACAATGCTACGATGACGCGTTTGACCTTGTCGTCCGCGTTGTGGCTACTGGCCGCAACAGCGTTCGCCCAACAACGGGAAATCCGCAACCCGCACACTACACCCGCCGATGTTGCCGCGGGCGCCAAGATCTTCCGCGGCCACTGCGGCGAGTGCCACGGGCTGAAAGGCGAAGGAGGACGGGGCCCGAGCCTGATCACCGGCGTCTACTATCACGGCTCCACGGACGAAGACCTGTTCAACAACATCACTGACGGTATCCCCGGCACTTCCATGCCGGGCGTGTTCTTTTCTGCCGATCAGGTGTGGCAACTGGTTTCCTTCGTGCGCTCCTTGAGCACCGCGAAAGCCGCGGCTCCTAAGGGCGACATTGCGCGCGGCGAACGCATCTTCCGAGAGAAAGGTTGCCAGGGCTGCCACCTGGTGCGCGGCGAGGGCGGCGTGAATGGCCCCGACCTCACGCTGATCGGATCACAACGTTCGCCGGAACATCTCCGCCGCGCCATCGTTGCCCCCGGCGACAAAGTGCTTCGCGAACATTGGATCGCTAAGGTCACGCTGGAAAACGGCAAATCCTACTCCGGGTTCATCCTCAACGAAGACACTCACACGCTGCAAATCCTGGAACAGAAGCAGGGCCTGCAATCGCTCACCAAGCGCGATTTCAACCGCTACAGCGTGGAGAAGACATCCACCATGCCGTCCTTTGCGCGGCAATTGAAAGAAGACGAATTGAACGATCTGGTCGCCTATTTGTATTCGCTCCAGCGCAAGGGAGGCTCGCGATGAAAATTTTCCCATTCCTGTTTCTGGCTTGTACGGCCTACGGGCAGCTGACTTTCGATCGCCTTCTCAAGGCGGACAGCGAGCCCCACAACTGGCTCACCTATTCCGGGTCCTACAAAGGATGGCGCTACAGCGGCCTGAATCAGATCAACAAAGCCAACGTGAAAGATCTGAAACTCGCCTGGGTGTATCAGATGCCGGTCACGCATCGCGTGGAAACGACTCCGCTGGTCATCGACGGCGTCATGTATCTGAGTGAGCCTCCATCCAACGTTGTCGCACTCGATGCCGCCACCGGCCGTCAATACTGGCGCTATCGCCGCAGCCTGCCCTCAAAGATCAACGTCTGCTGCGGCCAGGTGAATCGCGGCGTCGCGGTGTCCGGCGATCGTGTGTTCATGGGCACGGTGGATGCGCACCTGGTTGCGCTCAACGCAAAGACCGGCGCGGTGCTGTGGGATATCGAAGTGGCCGACTACAAATCGGGATACAGCGTCACCGTGGCGCCGCTCATCGTGAAGGATATGGTGATCACCGGCATCGCCGGCGGCGAGTACGGCATTCGCGGCTTCCTCGATGCCTACGACATCAAGACCGGCCAGCGCCGCTGGCGTTTCTGGACCATCCCAGGCCCCGGAGAGAAGGGGCATGAGACATGGTCCGGCGACGCCTGGAAACAGGGCGGCGGCCCCACCTGGGTCACCGGGTCCTACGACGCCGAGCAGAATCTGATCATCTGGGGGACCGGCAATCCTTCCCCCGATTGGAACGGCGATGTGCGCCCCGGCGACAACCTCTACAGCGATTGCGCCATCGCGCTGGACGCCGACACCGGCAAGCTGAAATGGCATTTCCAATTCGTGCCGCACGATGTGCATGACTGGGACGCGGTGCAAGTGCCGGTGCTCGTCGATACGGAATTCCAAGGCCGCCAGCGCAAGCTCGTTTATTGGGCGCACCGTGGCGGCTTTTATTACGTGCTGGACCGCACTACAGGGAAGTTTCTGTTAGGGAAGCCCTTCGCCACGCAAACCTGGGCGAATGGGCTCGATGCCAATGGTAGACCGATGCGCAAGCCCGGCATCGATCCCACACCCGATGGCGTCGAAGTCTGGCCCGGAGTGCAAGGCGCCACCAATTGGTATTCCCCTTCCTACAATCCACTCACCGGCCTGTTCTACCTGACGGCGTGGGAAAACAAGGGGCTCTATCGCAAAGGGGACGCTGAATACGTCGCCGGCAATCGCTACATCGGGAGCGTGCCGAAAATCGATCTCGAAGACGAGCCCGGCTATGGCGCCATTCGCGCATTGAATCCCAAAACCGGGGAACGCGTATGGGAACACAAACTGCACACCAAACCCTGGTCGGGGGTGCTCTCCACGGCGGGCAAACTCGTGTTCGCGGCCAGCGGCGGATGGATCACGCGCGACCGCCAGGAGATGGAAGCGTGGTTCTATGCTCTGGACGCAGAGTCGGGTAAGGAGCTATGGCGAATCAATCTCGGTGGGGATATGTCCACCAGCGCCATCACTTATTCGGCCAACGGGAAACAGATGGTGACTATGGCCGCGGGAAGCGCCATTTTCACCTTCGCACTGCCCTAGTTCTCTTCTTCCTCGTCCTCATCGCCGTAGTTGAGGAAGACGGGTTCCTGCCCGTGCAGGATGAGCCGTGTGTCGAGCGCCGTGGTGACGGCCTCGCCTTCCACTTCGCTCAAGCCGCCGGCAATCTCTTCGATCTTCTTCAGCAACTGCGGCATGTCGCCCCGATGCAACCGCTTCAGCGGCACACAGAGCGCATAGCTGAACAAGGCGTCCAACCGGAATTCCTCATCGCGGAACATTTCCACCAGTTTCGGCGCTTCGCTTGATACTTCCGCGAAGCCGACGCCTTTGATGGCCTGGCGGCGGATGTCGATATCGGCATCGCTGATGTGCCGTTTGTACACCTCGAAGAACGAAGTGTCCATGCTGCGCCACATGGCTTCGATGGCTCGTGCACAGGTGCCGGGGTTGGCGTAGAACTCATCAAAATACACCCGCAGTTCCGGATGCTGCTTGGCCACGCTCGCCACGCCAAGCAATGCGCCACAACGCTCGGGCGCGGGCTTCGATTTGTCAGCCAGCTTCGATGTCAACAGGCGAAAAACCTTCTCGTCCTCGGCAAACGCCCCCAAAGCGGTGGAGGCAACGGCCCGCACACCGAGGTTCGAATCCTTTTCCGCCAATTCAACGAGAATTTCGCCCACTTCGTCGGGAATTTCGCGGTCGATGAAGCTGGTGGCCGCGTCGGCGCGCATCTCCGCCGAGTCGCTGCGCAGGAACTCGATGCGTTCCTCCACCGTCATCACTTCGAACACCGGCTCAATGTATTCGGGGTAGAGATCCCACAGCGAGACAGCCTCTGGAATATCGGGCGTCGCGGAACCCAATTCCATCGCCGCCATCGCCTCTTCGGCTTCCGATCCAAGTTGCTGGGCAAGAGTCTCATCCACCAAGGCCCGGTTCGATAGCTTCTCGAGCAAAGGACGCGCCGCCGGGTCGCCATGGATACCCATGAGGAATGCCGCATCGCCGGGATCCACTGCCGCGCGGGCGGCCAGCATTTTGAGGATGCGCGGATCGTGCTGCCGGAACGAAGCGAGGATGAAGGCAATGTCGCCGCCAGCCTCAGGACCCAATTCCTTGTACAAATCGAGCAACGCGCCAACCGCCGGCTCTCCGATGCGAAGAAACGCATGCACCAGATCCTCTGGCGGATCTTCGGGCTCATGCCGCAAATACTCCACCAGGAACGGCAGCGCTTTGGGGGACCCGATGTATTGGATCATCGCCACCAGGTCCTCATCCAGATTGATGCGATCCTCGAAGCGATTCTCCAAACCGAAGCGGACGATATCGTCCACCGCCGCCTCTCCGCGATCGACAATGGCCCGCAACAGGCGTTGATCCATGCCAATGTGGCCCTTGGCGGCCGCGGATAGGAGGTCGTAGACCGGAGTGTCTTTGTACTTGTCGGCGGTGATAATCACGTTAGTAGGTGGCCCTTCCGCCACTGGCATCGTAGCACTGGCCGGTGACGAAGGAACTATCGGGGCTGGAAAGGAAAAGCACCACGGCGGCGATTTCTTCCGTCGTGCCGGTGCGCCCCATCGGAATGCGCGCGGTCATGTAGGAGACCTGCTCTTCCGTCAACTGATCGAGAATCTTCGTGCGGATGACGGCGGGCGCCACCGCATTCACGCAGATTCCCTCTTTGGCCACTTCCTTCGCCACGGATTTGGTCAACCCAATGACGCCGGCCTTCGTCGCCGAATAGCCAGTCATGTTCGGATTGCCTTCCTTGCCGGCAATGGAAGCGATGTTCACGATGCGTCCATACTTGCGCTGGCGCATGTGTGGGATCACCGCGCGGCAGCAGTTGAAGACCCCGGTCAGATTGATGGCGATGATGCGCGACCAATCCTCGTCGGTCTGCTCCCAAATGGGAGCGGCCTTCCCGCCGATGCCTGCGTTGTTCACCCAGATATCCAGCCGTGAAGTTTTGGCGATCACCGCCGCCACAGCAGCATCCACCGAAGCGGCGGAAGTGATGTCGACCGGCAGCGCGAAATGCGGAGCACCCATCGAATCGGCTACAGCCTTGGCTCCAGCTTCGTCAACGTCAGCAATCGCCACGGTGGCGCCCGATTTCGCTAAACGCCGTGCGATGGCTTCGCCGATGCCGGTGGCCGCGCCCGTGACGACGGCCACCTGCCCGGAAAGATCGAAATAAGCCATTGTTGGCTACTCTTCTTTCTCCACCTGAACGGTGATTTCGACACTCACTTCGCGGTGCAGGCGAAGCGGTACTTTGTATTCACCGATCTGCTTGATGGGTTCATCGAGCTGAATCTTCTTGCGCTCGATGGAGTAGCCCTGCTTGGCCAGCGAATCGGCGATGTCCTGCGCCGTGACCGAGCCGAAGAGCTGATCGTGTTCGCCCGCCTTCTGGCGGATGGTGACGACAACACCCGACATCATCTTGGCCAGTTCGGAGGCCTCGCCGGCCACCTTGGCTTCCTTACGCAGGTGCGCCTGGCGCTCCTGCTCGATGATTTTCTTGTTCGATTCGGTAGCGGCGACAGCAAGTTTGCGGGGAAGAAGGAAATTGCGGGCGTAGCCGGGGGAAACCTTCACCACCTGGCCGCGCGCGCCCAGTTTGTCGATATCTTCGCGAAGTATTACTTCCATTGTTTCCTCCTCTTAACCGTTCGATCCGGCGAACGGCAGCAGCGCGATGTTGCGGGCCTGCTTGATCGCTTCGCTCAAATGACGCTGGTGCGGAGCACACACGCCGGAGATACGGCGGGGCGTGATCTTGCCGCGCTCACTGACGAACGCGGTGAGCGTGCGCACGTCTTTGTAGTTAATATCGTCGACTTTTTCCACGCAGAAACGGCAAACCTTCTTGCGGCGGAAATATTGTTTCTTACCGCCCGCGGCAAATGCCTTGTCCCCGCCGGTGGGTCTTTGGGAAGCGCTAACGGGTCTTCCACCTTTTTGTTCAGCCATGATTCGATATCCTCCTTATTCAGCAGGCGGCGCATCCGGCGCCGGAACGGGTGGCTCGGCGGGCAGGCCTGGGGCCGGAGCGGCAACGGCAGGCGGTGCGGCCGGAACAGGTTGAATGGCGGGAGGTCCAACCACGGGTGGCGGCTTGCGGGCAGCGCGCTTCTCGCGAATCTTTTTGCGCTTCTCCAGCCACTTCAGCTTCTCGTCGATGCGCACGGTGATGAACTTCACCACGGCATCCGACACGCGCAAGCGGCGCTCCAGTTCCTTCACCACTTCCGGCTTGGCCGAGAACTGGATCAGAACATAGAAACCCTCGTTCAGCTTTTTGAGCCGGTAGGCGAGCTTCCGCACGCCCCATTTGTCCACTTTGTCGATGGTGCCGCCGGCGGTGGTGACGATGGATTTCACCATCTCCACGCTGGCGTCGACATCTTCCTCGGTGGCATCCGGCCGGAGGATGTACAACTCTTCGTAAATTCTCATTCTTCCTCTTCGTTTGAGCCTTGGGCGCGACGATTATACCTCGTCATGGCCTTCTCGACGCCTTCGGCAATTAGGAATTCCACTGCCTGCGCAACATAGTCAAGCAGCGAATCCAGTTCCTCCCGCCACGCCTTTTTCATGGGCGACAGCAGAAAGTCCTTCCCGCTCGGTAACGGATGACCGGGGTGAGCCCCGATCCGCACGCGCGGAAAATCCTGCGAACCAAGACTGGACACCAGCGACTTCATGCCATTGTGGCCCGCCGCCGATCCTTTCGGCCGGATTCGCACCGACTCGAAAGGCAAGTCCAGGTCGTCGTACAGCACGACCAGGCGATCCACCGGCACCGAATATTTCGCTGCCAGCAACCGCGCCGCGCCGCCACTCAGATTCATATAAGTCTGCGGCTTGGCTATCACTACACGGCTTCCGGAAATGGCGCCGATTCCCACCAGCGCCTGCGAATCGGGGCGCGAAATCCGAATCGAATTCCGCTCCGCCAACCGGTCCGCCGCAAGAAAACCCAGATTGTGCGGCGTCGATTCGTATTCCGGTCCGGGATTGCCCAAACCAAGAATTAACCAATCGGCCGCACTCTCCATCAGTCACGAACCTACTTCTTCTTCGGCTTGGCTTCCGCTTCGCCTTCGGCTTCTTTCTTACCCTTCTTGATCACTTCGGGCTCGGCGGTGGCGCCTTCCTCAGTGGTTGCAGCCTCTTCGGCCTTGGCGCCGACGACGTGCGCAATCACCAGTTCGGGATGCTCGGTGAGCACCATCGACCCGCTCAACTTGACATCGCCGGCGCGCAGCGCCTGGCCGATCATCATGTGAGCGATCTCTTCGGTGAAGGCTTCCGGAATGTCGTCGGGCAAGCACTCGATGGCGATTTCGCGGTTCACCACTTCCAGGTGGCCGCCGAACGTCTTGACACCGACGGGATCGCCAGCCAGATGCACCGGCACCTTGACACGAATGCGCTTGGAAAGATCGATGCGCAGCAGGTCGGCGTGCAGCAGGTTTGACTTAATGGGGTCGCGCTGCCAGTCCACGATCATCACCGGGGTGTTTTCCACGCCCTGGATGTCGAGGTTGAAAATCGTATTGTGGCCGCTCGAGCTGTGCAGGATCTTGTTCAGTTCCTTCGGGCTGACGGCGACGGCGACCGGATCTTTTCCGGCGCCATAGACAACGGCGGGACTGAGGGCCTGGACTCTCAGGCGGCGTGACTCGTTCTTTCCCCGCGTGGAGCGGGGGGTAGCCGCGACCGTGATATCTTTACGCATTGTTCACTCCTTAGCATGTCGCCCCGGCGCTTCAAACGCCTTGCGGGCGGCTTACAAAAACCTATACGAACAAAGTGCTGACGCTCGTCTCCTCGTGGATCGATTCGATGGCTCGCGCCAGCAGCGGCGCGACGCTCAACACCTTGATGCGGGGGCACCGCTCGGCGTCAGGCCGCAGCGGTATGGAGTTGGCAAACACCACCTCCCGCAAATTGGAATTGGCAATCCGGTCCACCGCTGGACCGGAGAGAACGGCATGCGTGGCGCAGGCAGACACCGACGCGGCGCCATGCTCCAATAGCGCTTCGGCACCCTTCACCAGGGTGCCCGCCGTGTCGATGATGTCGTCAATCATCAAGCAATGCCGTCCTTGAACATCGCCGATGATGTGCATCACCTCGGCGACATTCGCTTCTTCCCGCCGCTTATCAATGATAGCCAGCGGGGCATTCAATCTCTTGGCAAACGCCCGGGCGCGTTCCACGCCACCGGCGTCCGGACTCACCACCACCAATCCCGGCAGTTCCGCGTTCATCCAGTACTCGATCATGACGGGAGTGGCGAACAGATGGTCCACCGGAACGCTGAAAAAACCCTGAATCGGCGCGGCGTGCAGGTCCAATGCGAGGACGCGGTCAGCCCCGGCTGTTTCCATCAAGCTGGCGACCAACTTTGCGGAGATCGGAACGCGGGGTTTGTCCTTGCGGTCCTGACGAGCGTATCCATAATAGGGTAGCACTGCTGTGATGCGGTCTGCAGAGGCGCGCTTCAGCGCGTCAATCATCAGCAGCAACTCCATGATGTTCCGGTCCACAGGAGTACAGGTAGCCTGGACGACAAAAACGTCCATGCCACGCACGTTTTCGAGGATCTGGATGTAGTTTTCCCCATCCATGAACTGCTTCACGCTGGCTGCGCCCAGCGGGCAGCCAAGATGCTGGCAAATCTCCTCGGCCAACTTCGGGTTGGCGTTTCCTGTGAAGATTCTCAGGCGGTCGAGTGTCATTCTGCGTACCAGCTTTGGGGCGGCCATGTTTTTGGCTGCGCGTTCAAACCCAGACTTTTCCACCACAGGGTCCGATACTGCGCACGATTCACCGTTCGAAAAAGATGAGTGGCGGTTGCGGGAAACGACTCCGCGGCATCCTTTGCTTCCGCGCGGCTTCCGAAGAAAGCAAAGACAGCGGAGCCGCTGCCTGTCATTAAAGCTACGGGCGCGCCCGTGGCCTCAAGCTTCTTCTTCCACTTTCGGATTTGCGGATGTTGCCGGAAAACGACTGATTCGAAGTCGTTACGGCACAACGCCCGCCAGGATGATACTGGAAGTCCCTCCCCGATTTCCCAGCTAAGTAACTGGAAACTATCTATGATACGCGATTGAGAAGCGTCGGTCAACGGACCCCGCCCGAGCGCCTTGTAGGCTTCGGGGGTGGAAACATGGATTCCCGGCGTGGCAAGCAAGCCCCACGATGTTTTCGGCTCGGGAAATGGATAGAGTTCGTCCCCACGCCCCATCACCAGCGCCGTGCCGCCCAATAGGAAGAACGGAACGTCGCTTCCGAGCTTGGCGGCGATCGGTAACAGTTTGTCCAGGCTGAGCGGCTTACCCAGCAAGGCGGGCAGCGCCAGCAGAACCGCCGCTGCGTTCGAAGACCCGCCGCCCAGACCGCCGCCCATCGGAATGCGCTTGGTGAGGCGGAAGTGTACTTCGGCTTTGCGCTTCAGTTGTTGCAACACTGCATCGCCGGCGCGGAGGATGATGTTGTCCGGAATCTCCGGCACACAGTCGATGGTCAACCGCGTCCGTCTGGCGGGCTGGCACTCGATGTCGATGGTGTCGCCGAGGGAGATGGTCTGGAAGATGCTCCGCAACTCGTGGAAGCCGTCGTCGCGCTTGCCCAGCACATCGAGGGTGAGGTTCAGCTTGGCAAGAGAGGGAATCCGTACGCGGGGCACGTCCCTCATGGTACCCGATGGGCGGCAAATCCTTCCATTGGCGCAGCCTTGTGGATGGTTTCCCAGGTGGTCTGGTTTCGGCATCGGACAATGATGGTGAATTATGTTGAAATAGGTGCAGATTCATGCGCGTCACGGCCCTTTTCCTCGCGCTGTTACTCGCGCCCACTGGGCGAGCAGAGATTCGGGCATCCGCAAGGTCCGCGGGAGTGGACTTTATGGTTCCAGCAGAGCGAGGTCTGGTTACCTATTCGGTTGAATTTCGCGGCAGCGCGAGGAGAGCCATCGCGGCAATCTGGCCCCAACAGGAATTGGAGATACCTGACGTCTACAAGGGTGTCGATTTCCGGTTCTATCGAGGAAGGCAAGGTGCGGAGTATGACTGGATTGTAGCCCCGCACGCCGATCCCACCGTCATCAGCCTCGGCTTTCCCGCATCTACCAGACTGGCAGTAGATGTGGCGGGCAATCTGGAAATCCAGTACCCCGATGTTTCTTTCCGTCACAACAAACCTGTTGCTTTCCAGGAAACTGCGGGCATCCGCACACCGGTCGAGGCACGATGGGAACTACTTGGGCGTGACTGCGCGACATTTCGCATTGGACCCTATGACCGTAGCCGCATACTCGTCATCGACCCAGTGATTGCCTACTCCGTTGGGTTCGGTGGAACCAAGCGCGATCCAGCTTATGACATACCCAAGTTGTTCGCCGTTGATAGAGAGGGCGCCTCTTACTTCGCGGGCGTCGCCTCCACTGCCGACTTTCCCGTAACGGCGGACGCATTCCAGCACGAACGGCGAGGCCAGAATGATATCTTCGTTTCGAGGGTAAGCAAGGATGGGAATCGCCTGGAATTCTCCACGCTGCTCGGCGGCTCAAGCACTGAGGAGCCAACTGCGCTTGCAGTAGACAATAACGGCGACATATATGTCGCCAGCGTTACGCGTTCTGGAGACTTCCCAGGCGCTGGTGGCGCCGGCTTTGCCGTTTCGAAGATCAGTGGCGGCAGCGGTAGACTTGTTTACACCTACGGTTGGCCAGGCCGTGTCAACGCCATCGTGCCCCGGCCGGATGGGTCCATTCTGTTGGCGGGGGCAATCCGCGCTAAAGACATACCGGCTGTGCCCGGGGCGTATCAAGCCACTTTCCAGAGCAGCCTTTCGGGGTTCGTGGCGAAGTTGGACGCCGAAGGGAAATCGTTGCAATTGATGACGTACTTTAGCGGCTCTGACGAGGAGTCTGTTTCCGCGCTGGGGCTGGACGCAGCCGGCAACATCTACCTGGCGGGTGTGACTTTGTCGTCGGACCTGCCCACCACGAGCGGGGCGTTCCAGAGCAGGCGTCCGCCATGTATCGAAGTAATCTGTGATGATCTATTCGTAGCTAAGTTCAGTCCGGACGGTTCTAGACTTTTGTACTCGACCTATATAGGTGGAAACTACAGGGATTTTGATCCAGTCCTCGCTGTGGACGAAGCCGGGCATGCTTTCCTTGCCGCAACAACATGGTCCCGAGATTTCCCCACGACACCGGATTCGTTTCAACCCTCCATGGGGACTGCCCTGACGTCCTCATTTATCCTCAAGCTCTCCACCGACGGAACGAGCCTTGTGTATTCCACTTACGTGGGCTCGAACACTTACCCGAAGGGGATCGCCATCAATGGAGAAGGAGAGGCGCATGTCGCCTACTACGCCATTGGGGTCCCGTTGCCCGAGGTAGAGCCACCCCAAACAGGCCCTGGAGAACCGCGGCTCGGCCGATTCTGCCGCAACACGCCGTGGTCCTCAACCAGCGATCTTAGTCCTTGCCTAGATGGCTATCTTGTGATTCTCTCTGCGCTCGGGGATAAATTGCGGTTTGCCAGCTTTCTGGGAGATAACGAGCATGATCAGCTCATTGGAATTGGATTCGCACCCAATGGAGACGTCATGGTGGGTGGCGGTGCACTGATCTATCCACCGGCTACGCTGATTTTCGGGTTCCAGGAGGCGAGCACCTTCGTCACACGCATCCGGCGGGAAGGCACGGCGGTCAACACCCGGCCCGAATGGCTGCGAAGCCCCGACAGGCTCGATGCCCCAGTTACCAGACCTTCCTTGACTCCTGGGTCGCTGCGCTCCCTCTTTGGTGTGGGCTTGGCAGAAAGCCCAGGCACACGGATCGCCGATACCGATCCGTTGCCGCAGGAGATCGACGGGGTTTGGGTCGAGGTGGGGGACCGAAATGCGCCACTGCTCGCCGTATCCAGCCAAGAAGGGTTAGATCAGATCAATTTCGTGGTACCGCGGGAGGTTTTTCCAAAGACGTTCCCCGCTGGCAATTTCTTCATTCCGGTCACTGTCCACAACAACGGAGCCCGCAGCATAACGTTCTGGCTGTCCGCCAGTTCAGGTGGCGCGCCATCGTTTCTGAGGCAGCCCGACGGGCTCGCCTATATCCGGCATCTGGACGGCACGTTAGTGGACCGGAGCAATCCGGCCAAGCGCGGGGAGGTTGTCGAGGGCTATGGATCGGGGAACGATCTGGTGGAACCACCGGTGCTCACGGGCGAAGCCGCACCAGACAGCCCACCGAGTCACAACGTCAGAACTCATCGATTGGATGTGGGCCGCATTCCTGCGACTGTGTTGTTCACCGGGCTGATGCCGGGTAGCTCTTCGCTTTATATGGTGCGGTTCCAAATCCCGGAGACCGCACCCTCCGGTGAGGTGGAGTTGCGAACTCTAACGCCCGATGGCTTGCTTTCGCAAGGCACATATCGAACGGTGGTCGACTAGCTTCGCGCGCGGGGCATATCCCTCAAGACCCCGACCCTTGGTAAATCCTTCCATACACCACCGCCATTTCTGGTAAGGAATTCTGATTTCTAATCGCTCCAACAAACACAAATGTTGATAAGAAATCACTTACTCGTTTGGCACCAGGCTTGCTGCAGAAAGGGCACGGGGAGAAAGGCAGGCAGGCCGCCCGGCGAATGCAGTCCGCAAGGGAGCTTGCCTGTCTCCGTAGATCCGCAATCGAAACCCGGCACGATCCCACTGCCGGATGAACACGAAACAAATAGAGGAGAACCATACCCTGTCGAACGTCACCAGTGTGTCTTCACAACCCGAGAAGAGCAATCGCTGGAACATGCCCACTGCCGCCGCTCTCGCTTTGAGCGTGGCTCTGGCAGGAGGCAACGCTTATCTGCTCGTCAAGACGGACCGGCTGGAAACCCAGATGAAGGAGTTGAAAGCGGCCTTCAAGACCGAACTGGTGAGTGTTCAACAGGATGTGGCCTCCCGCAACTCGAGCTACAGCAAGGTCACTGAGGATCTCCGCAAACAGATCGAAGAGACCGGCGAGCGCTCGGCCATGGCTGCCAACGCCGCCACCCGCGCCAACAATGCCGCCAAGAAATACTCCGACGATTTGTCGAAGAAGTTCGTCGAACAGCAGAAAATGGTTCACGATCAGCATTTGACCCTGGCCACCCAACTGGGCGAGATGAAGGATGCCTCCACCCAAACCTACGCCAAGGTGGATGGGCTGACCAGCGACGTCACCAACGTGAAATCGGAAGTAGCCTCAACGAAGAATGAGCTCGACAAGACCATCGCTGACCTGCGCAGCGTGCGCGGCGATCTCGGCCTGCAGAGCGGTCTCATCGCCACCAACGCCAAGGAACTGGCTGCCCTGCGCGCTATCGGCGAACGCGATTACTTCGAGTTCAACCTGGCCAAGACCAAAGGCCCGCAGCGCATCGGCGACGTGGCCGTGCAACTGAAGAAGATGGACAATCGCCGCAACCGCTACACCATTGAGTTGATCGCCAACGACAAGCGCGTGGAAAAGAAAGACCGCACGGTGAATGAACCGGTGCAGTTCTACATGGCCAAGGCGCGCGTTCCTTATGAACTCGTAGTGAACGAAGTTCGCAAGGACAGCATCGTCGGCTACCTCGCCGCTCCTAAAGTTCGCGAAGCACGCTAACCGGAATTCGTCCGCCTGACTTGCCCATCACACTCTTCCCTAAGCCGCCGCTCTGGTGATCCCAGACGGCGGCGTTTTTCATTTCACTGACTCCACCAATTCCTTCCACTCGAACCACTTTTCTTTACCCTTGATCCATTTCTCAAACCAGTTGTACTCGGCCACCATCTTCACCATTTGAAAACGCGGTTCGGTCAACCCGTGCCCCATGCGCGGATAGACGATGAACTCCGTCGGCACGCCCAGCTTCTTCAGCGCCATGTGCAGCTCTTCACTCTGCGGACGCGGCACGCGCGGATCGTCGTGGCCGACATGAATCAGTGTCGGCGTCTTCGCGTTCTTGATGTACTTGAGCGGCGATTGCGACCACCAGTTCTCCCAATTGTCGTAAGGCTTGCCCGAGAAATAATGCTCGCGGTTGAACTGGCTGTCGTTCTGCGCGTACATCGAGATCCAGTTCATAGCGCCAGCGCCGCTCGATATCGCCTTGAAGCGGTCCGTATGCGTGAGCGTCCAATTCGACCAGTGCCCGCCGGCGCTCCAGCCCATGTAGCCCATCCGATCCGGATCCACCAGCCCCTGCGCGATCAGAAAATCCACGCCCGCCATGATGTCCTCGTAGCCTTGGCGAAAATAGTCGCCGGCGATCTGTGCGCGAAACTTCTCGCCGTAGTTCGTCGAGCCGCGATAGTTCGGCGCCAGCACCACATAGCCGCCCGCCGCGAACACGTGATGATAGCTGCCCATATTACCGGCAAAACCCGCCAAAGTGGCGCTGGCAGGCCCGCCGTGCACTTGCACGATCAGCGGATAGCGCTTGCCCCGTTCATAGCCGATGGGCTTCACCAGCACACCTTCCACCATCGCCCCATCCGTCGACTTCCAACGCACGGTCTCGGTCGCGCCGAGCGCGAACTCGCCGATCTGCGGATTCGCCTCACTCATCTTCTTCCAGCGGTTCAATTGGCCGGCCGCCGCTGCCGGCGCGATGTAGTAATCGTTTGGATGGGTCGCGTCGGTGGCCGACAGAATGAACTGGTCCGTGTCGCGATGGTAGGTTGCATTCAACGAACCGGGCCGGTCCGTCAATTGTTGAATCGCTCCGCTGGCGGCATCGATGGCAAACACATTCCGGCTGGTGGAAACGCCAGTGTCGAAATAGAGCTTTGCTCCGTCGCGCGACCACTCGGTTTGTGCCACTTCGTGGTCCCAGTTGTTTCCAGGAGCTTTCCGCCATTCCCCGCCCGCTGTGGGTCGCAGATACAGGCGCTGGCGGCGGAAGTATTGAAATTCGTCCGGCGCAGTCATGGCCACCCACTTGCCGTCTGGGGAAACCACCGGCACGCCTTCGCGCACCCCGTTCTTCGTCAACCGCTCCAGCTTCCCTGTGGGTGCATGCACCAGGAACGCATCGGCCTGTTGCGACGCGATGTCGGTGTTGTGGCGATCCGGGTCAGAGCCGGTGAATGCAATCCAGCCTCCCTTCTCCGCCACCTGAAACGCGACGACGGAAAACTCTGCGCCCGAAGTCAGCCGCCGCGCCTCGCTCGCGGGGAGAGTCAATTCCCACAGATGCAGCGCCGCTTTCGGCGTATCGACGATGCGTACATCGAACTTCAGCTCCATGCGGCGGCGTTCCACGGCATCCGCCGCATCGGGCGCGGTGAAGTAGATCGCGGAACTATCGGGAGCCCAGCGGAACGCGGCCACCGGCGTCACATGCTTGCGTGCCTGTTTGGCGTAACCCGCGGCGCCCGTCTCCCACAGATAGATCTGCCGCTGATCGTCACGCCCTCCGAGCAACGCCAGGTGCCGGCCATCCGGCCGCCAACTGAACGAAGTCACGCCGCCGGCAACGTCGCTGATCTTGCGCGCTTCTCCGCCGCCCAGCGCCATCAGATACACCTGCTTCGCGCCACCTTCGCGATCGGAGAGAAACGCCAGCCACTGCCCATCGGGAGAGAATGCCGGGTCCGTTTCGTTCTTATCGGCGGTGAACGTCAGTTGCCGCCGCGTGCCCGTTGCGGTCTCGGTGAGGTGCAGATCGGTGAAGCGCTTCCCTGCCTTCCAATCGAGCGAACTGATCGTGTAGGCGAACCACTTGCCATCGCGCGACAACGTCCCATCGTTCACCGAGCGGACCTGCAACACATCGAGAAACGTCATCGATTTTTCGCCCCCCAACAGCGGGGCGAACGGAACCAGCAGCACAAACAAGTAGCGGGATAGCATCTCCTGCAATATACTGCCGATGATGGCTTCGCACCAAACCAATCGCCGAAACTTCATCCAAGCCGCGGCGGCGGCAAGCTTCCTTCCGGGCGCGCGCGCAGCCGTGACAGACCCATCACGCGAGTGGCGGCACTATGGGGGCGACGCGGGCGCGGGCCGTTATTCGCCGCTCGACCAGATCAACCGGCGCAACGTGAAGAACCTGAAAGTGGCATGGGTGCACAGCACCGAAGACGCGATGCAGCGGCCCGCCACGACAATCGAATGCACGCCTATCGTCATCGACGGAGTGATGTATCTCACCACGGCCATGCTGCGTGTGCGCGCGCTCGATGCGGCCTCCGGCAAAGTGCTGTGGGAGTTCGATCCCGCGGGTGGATCGCGCCGCCGCAGTGCCGCCGGCGTCAATCGTGCCGCAGCCTACTGGCAGGACCCCGGCGATCCCAAAGACAAACGCATCTTCGTGCCCGTGCGCGACCAGGTTTTCTGCATCAATGCCACAACGGGGAAACTCATTCCCGGCTTCGCCAACGAAGGCGCGCTCGATTTGAAGAAAGATCTCGACGCGGACCGGCCCGAGCTGAGCTTCCGCCACACCAGCCCTGTGGTTTTCTACAAGGACATGCTCATCACCGGCGGCGGTGGCGGCGATGCTCCGGATCCGCAAGCGCCCGGCCACATCCGCGGTTACGATGCACGCACCGGCAAGCGCAAGTGGATTTTTCACACCATCCCCAAACCCGGAGAGTTTGGTCACGACACCTGGGGTGGCAACTCCTGGAAGACCGCAGGCGGCACCAACAACTGGGGCGGCATCAGCGTGGATGAGAAGCGTGGCTGGGTCATCATCTCCACCGGGTCGCCGGCCTTCGATTACTACGGCGGCGATCGTAAGGGGATGAACCTTTTCGGCAATTGCGTCATCGTGCTCGACGCCATGACGGGCAAACGCATCTGGCATTACCAGGTGGTCCATCACGATGTGTGGGATTACGATCTGCCCTGCCAGCCTTCGCTCATCACCATGAAGCAGGGCGGCCGCACCTTCGATGCGGTGGCACAGATGACAAAGATGGGCCTCGTGTTTGTCTTCGACCGCCAGACGGGCAAACCGGTGTATGGGGTGGAAGAGCGCCCCATCGGGGCGTCCGACGTACCGGGCGAAGAACTATGGAAGACGCAGCCCTTCCCATTGAAGCCTCCGCCGCTCAACCGGCTCAACTTCGATGAAAGCCAGATCACGAACATCAGTAAGGAATCGCAGGCTGCCATCGCCAAAACCTTCGCCGAATCGCGTGGAGGCCGAATTTACACGCCTCCCAGCAAACAGGGCACCATCGTTCATCCGGGCTTCCGCGGCGGCGTGCTGTGGGGCGGCTGCTGCCACGATCCGAAGTTGAATCGCATTTTCGCCAGCAGTTCCGAGACGACCAATCGTATTGTGCTGGAAGAAGCAGCGAAGGATGCTGGGTATCCCTTCAAGCTGACGCAGCGCATCCGGCTGTTTGATCCCGAAGGCTATCCGGCGATCAAACCGCCATGGGGCTACATGACCGCCATCGATCTCGACAAGGGCGACTTCGCCTGGCGCACGGTGAACGGTGAGTATCCGGAATTGAAGAAGCGGGGCATCCCCAAAACCGGCACACATGCCGACGGCGGCGCCATCGCCACGGCAGGCGAACTCGTGTTCATGGCAGGCACCATGGACGGCATGATGCGCGCCTTCGATTCGCGTAGCGGCGAGATCCTTTGGGAACATCAGTTGGAAGCGCCGGGCTTCGCCACGCCTTGCACCTATGAAGTGAATGGGAAGCAGTATGTCACGATCGCAGCCGGTGGAGGCAAGGGCTTTGCCAAGGCAGGCGATCAGTTTGTGACGTTCTCGTTGTGATTTACTGGATTTCTCTTCGCTGCAACAGCATTTCCAACTCAGCAATCGCTTCGAGATCCTTCGGCCTCCCCGCCGCTCGTTTGGTTTGAATGAAAGCCGGCAGGTCCCGCACAGGCATTCGCACAAGGTTAAGAAATCCCAGCGAAACGGCAGACCAGGAGGTGCCCCCCTGAAGATAGGGCCTGTCGGATGCCCTGCGTCATACGAGCCGAGTTCCAGCCGTGGAGAGAGATCGCAACAGATCAGCGAATCGGGTCACTGGACTTCCTGTTTGCTGTCTGTAGCTCCTCACGGAACCGCTCGAATTCCTCCAGGGCGCGGATGCGCTCCTCCGGAGTGCGTCGCAGGTTCTCATCGAGGAGGGTCGTGTCGATGTCCTTCTTATACAACTCGATGATCTCGTCGATGGAGTTCATGCTGTACCTATCATACCTATCCACCCATGCGTTTCTGCGCCAACCGGCTCCACTCCGCCGTCTCATGCCGGCGATAGCGAGGGGTGGCTTGCGCCGCTTCCAGACACTGCTCAAACGCCTGCCGCGCGGCATCCTTTTCGCCCAATGATTCGAGCGCCACACCCAGGTGATACAGGCCTTCGGGATCATACGGCCGACGCTCTTTATACGCCTCCAGCATCGTGCGTGCATCGCTGAATTGCTTTGCTTCGTTGTAGAGCGCACCCAGTTCGCGCAGGATCTCGCTTTGGCTGTGCTTCTGATCCTGCTGCATCACCACCTGGAAATGAGCTAGCGCTTCCTTCAGCCGGCCTGCCTTGCGATCGAGCCGCCCCAATTGAAAATGCGCGTCAATCTCATCGGCGCGAATCGCCAATGCACTCTGAAAGCGCTTCACGGCTTCACTCACCTGCCGCCGTTGCAGATAAATATTTCCCAACTGCACCTGCGCATCGGCATCATGCGGATTCATCGCCGCCGCGTCCAGCATCTTCCGGAAATTCTGCCGCGCGCGCAGGCCATCACCGATACTGCTGAAGTCGCGACCCAGATAGTAGTAGGCCCACAGCAGAAAGAACGGCGAGGCGATCCAGCCGAGCAACATGCGCAGCGGTCCCCACAGAGAGGCCGCAGCAACAATCGGAATCCACGATAAAGCCACCATCACGATGGCCGCTGTGTCCGTGGTTCCGAATACTGTGCGCAACGCGAAGAACATCAGCAAGGCAAACAGCAGCAGCCCGAAGACAACCAGATACAGCAGAAAGGAAACAGGCAGAGCACGCATGACCAGCATCATCGGCAGATTCACTGCCGCGTAGGCCATCGCCGTGCACGTGAGCAACGGAGAATAGTCGCGCGAGAATACCATGCTCATGCTCCCGTGCACATTGCCCGTGATCATGCCCAGCAACAACAACCCCGGCACGTAGATTGCCGCCAGCACCAGCAGCGGCAGATAAAACGAGACCGGCATCGCCGGATGCAACGACACCACCAACACCAGCACGCTGGCAAACAGCAGGCTCCCGCGATCCAGAATGTCGCTCATCGCCGATGCGGGGCTCGTGTAGAGCCGGATCAGAAGCTGCAGATTCTCCGTCAACCCACAATGATACATTCTGTGCAATGGCACTCTCGCGCCGGCGCCTGCTGCGCCACCTCTCCATGGCTGCCCTTGGAACCGCGGCCGCGCATCCCACGCAAGCCGCGGACGGCGATCTCAACATCTACTTCGGCGACCTCCACAATCACGGCAACGTGGGCTACGCTCAGGGTTCACTCCGCCGCACCTATGAGATCGCCCGTAATCACCTCGACTTCTTCGCCTTCACGCCGCACGCCTGGTGGCATGACATTGAGCATTATGAAGGCAGCATCGAAGACAAGTGGGTGAACGGGTTCGCCGTCACCAAGGCGCGCTGGCCGGAGGTCATCAAGACCGCGAAGGAATTCGATGCGCCCGGCAAGTTCGCCGTCCTCGCGGGCTATGAGTGGCACTCCACCCACATGGGCGATTACCACGTCATCTTCCCCGATCTCGATGCCGAACTGTATACGCCCAATACGCTCGAAGAACTGCAGGCATTCGTGAGAAAGCGTGGCTGCATCATGAGTCCTCATCACCCGGCGGTTCGTATGGGCCGCAGAGGCGCGAACTTCGCCAAGCGCGATCCGAAGCTCGCACCGCTGCTCGAAATCTATTCCGAATGGGGCAACGCCGAGCACGACCGCGCACCGTTCCCCTACATCCGCCACACCGAGCCCGGCCGCTGGACGAAGAACACCCTGCAATACCGGTTGGCCGCCGGCGATCGCTTCGGCGTGATCGCCTCCACTGACGATCACCTCGGTTATCCCGGCGGCTACGGCGAAGGCCTGGCCGCGGTGCTCGCGCCCGATCTATCGCGCAAGTCGATTCACGAAGCCCTGCTCGACCGCCGCACCTACGCCGTCACCGGAGACCGCATCGCGCTGCGATTCCAGCTCAACGGCAAAATCATGGGGCGCGAGATGCCCTACACGCGGGAGCGATCCATGGCCGTGTCTGTGGCCGGTTGGGATCAACTCGAGCGCGTCGAACTGCTGAAGAACAACCGCGTCATCCATCGCGATTTTCCCGTGGACCGTGTGCCTACTGCACAAAGCTGGTCGCGCCCCGTGCTGCTGCGCTTCGAATACGGCTGGGGACCATGGCCCGCCCTCGGCATCACCCGCGTCTGCGATTGGGATTTCCGCTTCCAACTGGAGAACGCCACACTCGAAGCCGTGCATCCCTGCTTCACGCCGGGCCCGCTCGAAGAAGGACGGCGCGACCGCATCCTCGATCGCAGCGAACGCGGAGTGCGCGTGCAATCCTTCACCGCGCTGCGGCAACAAGTGGATGACCGTTCGCAGAAAGCCGTCGTATTGAAACTGCGCGGAGGCCCCGATTCGAAGATCACGCTGCATTGCGACGTTCCCATCAAGAAGACCGTCACCATGACCCTGCGTGAACTGGCCGAATCGAGCGAGGTCTTCTACACCGGCGAATTTCCGCGCGAATCCGCGCTTTGGAATCGCCTTGTCTTCGCCGAACACTGGGACACATCCTTCACCGTGAACGACACCGGCGATGGCTCGCAGGCCGATTATTACTACGTCCGCGCCGTCCAATCGAATGGCCAGTTGGCCTGGTCCAGCCCCATCTGGGTGGAGAAGCGGTAGCCGAAAGACTAAGATAGTCATCGAGGAGTCTCACCACATGCAAAGACGGGATGTGCTGAAATCCGCGGCTGCTTTCACGATCCTGAAGAGCGGCACGCTGCGCGGGCAGAATGCCCCGAGCAACAGGTTGAACATCGCGCTGATCGGCGTTTGGGGGCGTGGCACCGCCCACTACAACCTGATGAAGAACGAGAATGTTGTGGCTTTGTGCGATATCAATGATCTGCGCACCAAGGAAGCCACGCAGCTTTTCCCCAAAGCGAAGACCTATTGGGATTGGCGGCAGTGCCTCGATCAAAAGGATGTGGAAGCGGTCATCATCTGCACGGCCGATCATCACCATGCCTTCATCGCCAACTGGGCGATCAACCGCGGCATGCATGTCTATTGCGAAAAGCCGCTCGGCATCACGGTGGAGGAAGTGCGCACGGTGCGCGCCAATTACCTCAAGAAAAAAGTCAAAGTGGCCACGCAGCACGGCACGCAGCGCCATGCCTATCCGAACTTCGAACGGCTGCGCGAGTTGATCCTCGATGGCGCCATCGGGGAATTGAAGACCGTGCATAGCTGGGATGCGCGCCGCCTGCCGCGTCCCGGATATCCGAAAGGCGAAGGCCAGCCGCCCGCTTCGCTGCATTACGAACAGTGGATCGGCCCGTCTCCCTATCATCCATACAGCCCGCAATATTTCGGCGGATCGGCGGGCTTGAATTGCCTGTTTTGGAACATGTACCGCGACTTCGGCGTGGGCCAGATGGGCGACATGGGAGCGCACACCATGGACCTGGTGTGGAACGTCGTGGACGCCGGCGCACCCGTCGCCATCGACATTGACCGCGAACTGAGCGACAAATATAATCCCGACATCTGCCCCGTGAAACTGAAGGCGATGTTCACGCATCCCGGCAACTCCTGGCGCGGCCCGATTGAACTCGTCTGGTATCAGGGCGGATTGAAGCCGGAGAATCCGCGCTCTTATGTCGATATCTCCCGCGTTGGTAACGGAGCCATCTTCGAAGGCACCAAGGGAAGCATCTTCGCCGACTTCACCAGCCGCGTGCTGCTGCCCAACAACGACGACGGCGACTTCACTTATTACAAACGCCGCGGCGCGAGCGAGCGCCTTCCGCTGGTAGGCGGCACAGGCCAAGTCACGCAAGCCGCTCCGCAGCGTGGAGGCGGCCGTCCCGCCGGTGCACGCCAGGCCGCGCGCACGCTTCCTTCCGGCATGTCCGCGCTGCCCAGCGCCGAAGTGCAGGCCGATGGCTTCCCTGCCATCCAATTCCTCGACGGCAAGGTTCCCGCGGCTTTGGGCATGCCCAACACCACCGTGGATTCCTATCTGGCTGCGGAAAAGTCAGGCGGCCCGGCTCCCCGCCCCGATGCTTTTCAGAAGGATTGGCTCGATGCCTGCAAAGGACTCAGCAACAACGTCACTCATGGCGTCAGCAGCAAGACGCACTGCGATTTCGACTACGCAGGCACCATGATTGAGCAGATGCTACTCGGTCTGGTGGCCCATCGCGCCGGCAAGAAGCTCGAATACGATCCCGTCGCCGGACGCGTCACCAACATGAATGAGGCCAATGATTACCTCAAGCGTCAATACCGCCCCAACTGGAAGCTCGATGGCTGATCGGCACACCACTACCACCAGGCGCGGATTCCTCGGCGCTGCATCGGCACTCGCTGCCGGTGCGGCGCAAGCTTCCGAGCGCCCCAATATCCTCTACATCATGACTGACCAGCAGCACTCAGGCATGATGAGTTGCACCGGCAATCCCTGGGTGAACACGCCAGCCATGGATAGCATCGTCGCTTCCGGCACGCGCTTCGAACTGGCGTATTCGGGCAACCCCGTGTGCGTCCCGGCGCGCACCTCGATGATGACCGGCCGCTTCCCCAGCCACTTCGGCATTCGCAGCAACAATGTCCGCGAGTTGCCACGCGACGTGCTGCCCGCTGCACTCGGCCATACGATGCGAGCCGCGGGCTATCGCACCGCATTCGGCGGCAAGACGCATTGGCCGAAGCCGATGACCGCCGAAAGCATCGGCTTTGAGTACCTCACCGCCGATGAGCGCGACGCGCTGGCCGGTGAGTGCGCCACGTTCCTCAAACAAAAACACGACAAACCGTTTTTTCTCGTCGCCTCGTTCATCAACCCGCACGACATCTGCTACATGGCCATCGATGCCTTCACCAAGGGCAGCAACCTGCCGGCGATGTATCCGAAATCCATCGTCGAGCGCGAGCGTGTCGCCGCGGCCACAAAGCTGTTCGCGGGCCTGGACAAATGTCCGCCGCTCCCGGCCAATCACGGCCACACCGATCTGGATCCCGGCGCCTTCAGCAGGCTCACCGGCTTCCGTAAGTACGTCCGTGAGAAATGGGGCGCCGAGGAATGGCGTCTCCATCGCTGGGTCTACGCGAGGCTCACGGAAGAAGTGGATGCCCAGATCGGCCGCGTACTGGCCGCCTTGCGCGAGACAGGCCTCGATCGCAATACGGTCATTATCTTCAGCAGCGATCATGGCGATATGGATTCGGCCCACGGCTTCGAACACAAGAGTCTCCCTTACGAAGAATCGGCCCGCGTTCCGTTCGTCATCTCCTGGCCCGGGCATGTCCCCGCCAACCGCATTGACCGCAAGCATCTGGTGGGCTCCACCATCGACCTCTATCCCACCATCTGCGATTTCGCCGGAGCGAAAGCTCCAGAAGGGCTGCCTGGCCGCAGTCTGCGCCCCATCGCGGAAAAAGGCTCCGCACCCGGATGGCGTGAGGATCTGGTCATCGAATGCGGCGATTCACGCACGCTGCGCAGCGCACGCTACAAGTACTCGCTGTGGGAAGGCCCCGGCGTCACCGAGACGCTCTTCGACATGACCAAGGATGCGGGGGAAATGAAGAACCTGGCCAAGGACGCGGCTGCGGCAAACGTGCTCGCCGGGCATCGCCAGCGGCTACGGCAACATATTGAGACGCGCGTCGACGAATACGGCCGCTCGTTACTCACCCAGCAGAGCTGAGCCCTTCACACCGCGATCCGTTCGCCGCCTTTCGGCAGCAACACCGCAATCCCGGTGTCATGGCGCAACGCCTCCAACCGGGCGCGCTCATTCTTCCGGACATTACGTTCGATATGCGTCAAGGCCAGCCGCTTCACCTGCGCCTCGACGGCCATAGCCACCACGTCTTCCAACTGCGAATGGCTGTTCTTCCGTTCAAAGGAATAGGCCTCATGGAAGAGCAGATCGGCGCCCTGATACAGCGCCTGGCTCTGCGGGGTGAACGCCCCATCCCCACTGAAGCAGATGGCCCTGTCACCACAGGCCACGCGGATCGCCAGGTTGCTGATGGTATGCCGCGTCGGAGCGAAGGTCAGGGTCAACTCCCCCAACGCAATCGAAGCGCCGGCAGTCGCTTCCACAAACTCCAGTGGAAACGTGCGCTTCGCCTCAGAGGCCGGATACGCCAGTTCCAGCACCTGCCCTAATCGCAGCCACACATCATATTGCGTGATGATCTTCAGCGGATCACGGCGCGGCTCATCGCACATACGCGCCACCATCGCCGGAACTCCGAAGAAATGATCCGCATGGGCATGCGTCAGGTACAGCGCATCCACACGCGCCTGGCTCCGCCACAACATCGGCGGCACGGAAAACCCGCAATCGAGCAACAGGTTCGTCTCTGACTCGATTAACACCGATGTATTGGCGTGAATCTCGTCAAATGCCTCCCCGCTGCCAAGCACAAGAGCTTTCATGAAATTCCCAAGGGATAAAAAGAAAACGGGGGACAAGCCACGTGCGGCCTGTCCCCCATGGAAACGAAACTTACGGGCGCGCCTGGTCGCGCGAGGAAATGATGCGGTCCACCATCCCGTACTCCAAAGCCTGCGCCGGTTCCATGATGTAATCACGGTCCACGTCGCGAGCCACACGTTCGGTGGTCTGGCCGGTAGCGTCGGCCAGAATCCCATTCAACGTCTCGCGCATGCGTAGAATCTCCCGCGCATAGATGTCGATGTCCGTTGCCTGTCCGGCCAACCCGCTCATCGAAGGCTGGTGGATCAGGATGCGCGCATGCGGTAGCGTGTAGCGCTTGCCCTTGGTCCCACAGGCCAGCAGAACGGCTGCCATCGACGCCGCCTGGCCGATGCAGTAAGTGACGATGTCGGGCTCGATGAGGTTCATCGTGTCCAGGATCGCCAGCCCCGCGGTGATCGATCCACCGGGAGAATTGATGTAAATCGAAATATCTTTCTCCGGATCCTCAGCCGCCAGAAACAGCATCTGGGCAATGATGAGGTTGGCAACCTGATCGTCGATCGGAGTCCCGAGGAAGATGATGTTCTCTTTGAGAAGGCGCGAGTAGATGTCGTAAGCCCGCTCTCCCCGGGACGTCTGTTCGACCACCATGGGGACCAGGACGGAATTCTGCATTCGCTTGGCGCTCCTTTGTTTTTGGAGCCGATTCTAATTGTTCTTCGCCGCTTTTCTCTTTCGTGCAGAGCCGTTTCCGGTCTTGGAAATGTCCGCCAGCGAAGTGTGCTCCAAATAATCTACTATACGCGAATGGAGGGTGTTCCATCCATCGGTGGCCGTACGCGGGTTCGGAATTTCCAGCGCGGACCCGTCGATCCCCTCGACGGCTTCGACGATGGAGAGAATGTTGATTTCTCGTGGATCGTTGGCCAGTGTGAAACCACCCGACGGTCCCTTGTTGGAACGGACGAGTCCTTTACGGGCCAGTTGTTGAAGCAGCTTGGCCAGAAAATGCCCGGGCAAGCCTGCATCTTCGGCGATCTGGCGAGCCATGACCAAACGGCCCGGCTCCTGTTTGGCAAGATAGAGAAACGCGCGGATGGCGTACTCGGAAGACCTGGATAGAATCATGCTTTGATGGGAAACCCCTACTCACCAGCCTAAAGGCCAAGCGGCGAGAAAACCATCGCATCGATAGGGGATGTCAATGTCCCTTATTTAGGCGATGGGCACGCCCCATCCAGTACGAAAGTAGAAAGAATGCGCCATCATCCTCTGACCGTCCCCCGTTGCCCCCATCCACGATGAACGGGTTCCCGTTCCACTTCATCACCGGCCGCTCATCGGCCGGCAGCAGCGTCTTCGCCTGTCTCCTCCGAAACCGGTCCGGATCGCCAACCCACTCAATATCCTTGCGGTTAGAGTTCTTCACGGTCCAGCTCACCAGGTCCATTGGAATCCGTTGCATGGTCCACGCGGCCTCTTCGAGCGGCACCGCCTTGCCGCGATTGGCCACCGCGTAGATATAGGTCCAAAGGGGGTTTTTCTCTCTTGCGGCGTTCTCCCACCACTGGTCCATCGCCGCCAGATACACTCCCCTCAAACCGGGATCTTCTTCCAGGCTGAGCAGGGGATAGAAGCTGAGGAACGCCAATTCTTCATCCGAATAGTTGATCGCTTCGCGCAGCTCCTTATAGCGAGCCGTGAGGGGAGCATAGCCTTCTCCCGCGGCCAACCGCCCGTAGGCGTCGGAGTAACGGGTTTCCCCGGTAATGTGCGCCGCCACTTTCAGGAAGCTCAGAATCTCCACCGCGTTCAGCGGACTGTCCGGCTTGCCCCGTTCCGATTCGAAATACTCCCGGTCCCATCGCCCCCACCAGGTAGGGAGTCCGTGAATGTCGGTCAGCGTCAGGTTGTACCGCAGGATCAGATCGGTCATCCGCTGCACCACCGCCTTGATCCGGGCCTTCAATGCTTTGTCCGGCAGCACATCGTAGGCGATGGCGAAGATGTAGTAGTGGCCCACCACTTCATCGGAGCTGGTGTCACCCTTCCAGACCTCTTCCGTCCGGCGATACAAACCATAGCCCATCGCGCGGGCGCGGTTCGTCAGGGCGTATGCAGTTGCGTGCGCGCCAGCAGTCCTGGCCTCCTGGGTATTCTCCTCCAGCTTGAGGATGGCTTCACCTCCTTGGCGTACCAGCGCTTCGGGCAGGATTTGCAGGCTTCGCGCGTAGCGGAAGCATTCCGCCGCAGCGCATAACGCAGTCCACAGTCCATCGTTGTCGGTGGTTCTGCACGGTTTGACGCCAGATTGCCGGTTCGGCTGTGCCGCGGAGCTGGCCACAAAACCGTGCCGCAGATGACGCCTGCACGCTCGAAGTAGGCGCCTTCTTCCAGCGGGCGCGCGGCGAAACTCGATGTGCGAAACCCCGGTCTCTTCACCCACATGCCAGCGCCGCCGAATCCGACAGCAACGCCACCACATGGTCATCCGGCAACCATCGTTTGGAAGCGAAAAGGCGTTTGATCAGCGGGCGCGGCCTTTGCGTCTTCGCGCCAAACCCCTTCTTCTTTCTTCCGCCCGTCCACACTGCCCCGCGTCCGTGTGGCTGTGGTCAGTTGTTCTGTTCCAGCTCAAGGAGGTGTCCCCCAGACCGTACCGCTTGCAGGTAGGGCGCACGTAATGGATTGTGAAAAAGTAGGAGTGCAGCAGGAGTAGAGCGGCAGCATCACTACTCACAATAACTCACCGCATCGACCCAGCTTGAACTCCACTCTCTTCCGTTCTTGTTCAATTGTTCGCCGAGGGCTTTATCGAGCGAGGCCACCGGCAATAATCCGCTTCGAAAAGTTATTGGTCGTAGTGGATTTCGTCGCCCGTTCTGTCAAGCGATCGCCGCCACCACCGTGCTGTCTTTGAATGCCAGCAGCGTAATGGTGGGTTTGCTCGAATCCACGGCCTGTTCCGGATTGGCGGAGCCAGCGCGGCTGCTGGCTTCGGCGCGGGCCGAGGCCACAGCGTGGTGCGTGCTTCCGGCAAATCGGCGTATTCCTTCAATTCCGGCCGGACTCGTTCCTGGACTGCAGGGCTGATTGATGATCACCGAAGGCGCAGGCTGCATCACCTGCTGTTGCACGGGAACCGGCAATATACTCCGGCACCGGCGTAATAGCCCGTTCCGATTGGCATTCCCTCAGGAATCGCCACCGCATGCCCGCGCGCGGTGACGAGCGCAGTTCGGTGCTCCTCACCGGATTTGAGTACACACTCCGGGCCCATCGGCATCACTCGTCCCGGTCTGCGGTAGCGAACTGACCGTGGCGCCCTGCCCGGTCGTGCGAATCCCGCCTGAGTTGATGGACCCCACCATCTGTCCCTGCGGATACCCCCGCCGTACACGTTGCGCAAACGCAGGAATGAGATTCCTAACGCCAGGCAATGCCAGGCGAACCGCATACGGAAACTCTTCCGATTCGAGAGTAGTTGACCTGACGGCGGCAATGGCCAGCCGTTTACTGTTTTTTCATGCGCAGGAAAACTCCCTGTCCCGCAGCCAGCGTCCCACCATTCCACCGGATTCACCGGCACCTTCCAGCAGCAGCATCGGCGCGCGGCTGCCCGGCGTATTCCCGCCGTTCCGCTGCGTCCCAGTTGCTGGTTTTTCTTGACGCTATCGCCTGGCTTCACCCCAATCTCACCGGCGAGCATAGAGGCTCTGTAGCCCGCCGCTGATCCACCACCACGGCATTGTCGTAGATTCCCGCCGCCCGGCGAACACTGGCTATCAGAGCCAGAGCGCAGGCGGCGCGCGGGCGTCGTCGCCAGGTTGAAGCCGAGGTGGACTCGGTTTACCGATACTCTGTCCTTTGTAGAAATAGGTGCGGTAATCGCAACCCGAGCTCCACGTTGAGTTCGCCAATCGGTGAACGGCCCTGTCCATGCCATCTTTCTTTTCCGCGCGGTCTTCAGCCGCATCACGAGCTGGCGGCCGTTCCTGTTGACCGGATAAAAGCGCATCACGCTTGCGTTCTTCCACCATCCAGTTCCTGCAGCACTTCACCAGAAACGCATCGTCCAGCTTGATGTCGCGGTGCCGCAGAAGGCCTTATGCGGCTGTTGTGCCGTATGCGCAGGCCGATGGCCTCCTGCCCGGAGGGTTCCGGTGGCCACAATCGGCACCTCCCCGATGTCGTGCGGCAAAGGGGCACCGTGATCCCGGTGTTGGGGATCCTGCGACCTGGCATTGGCCAGCTCCGAAGACATACTTGCCCACCCGCACGCCGACCTGGGTGATGTGGTAGCCCCGAGATGGTAACCCGATGGCGCCAGCCCGCCCGAAAAGCGTGATCACCCTACCACGTCCACCGCCAGTCCCGAGGCCGGGAATTGACTTCCGCCATCGAGGGCGAACGGCGGCGCCGGTCCGGCTGGGGCTGTTCGAGATGGCCTCCAGCCGGAAGAACAGCGAGGCCTTCCTGTCCTTGAGCCCCACCGCCGTCTTGGTGCCGGCCTGAAAATCCATCAGCACCGCAAAACGCGCCCGCCGCGAAGCAGGCTCCAGCGTACTGTGGTGCCCTTCTACACTGGAAAGAATACCGCCCGCCCGTGACGTGCGCTTTTCCGGATGACCAGTTCTGTTGATCGCCACCAGGCGCACGGCAGCGCTTCGCCGATCACCTTCAGCAAGGCCCGTACCCACCTGCGGATGCCGAGCGCTGTCGAGCACGCCCAGATAGAGGAAAGCCAAAAGGCCAATCAGTAAAGGAACAGCATGAACAATGGCCTGTCGATCGAACAACCCCATCTGCCCTTTGGGAACCGGCTTGGTCTTCCTCTTCGGCTTCCCGTACTGGCCACCCACCACGGCCAACAAGATCGGAATCCAGCCATTGCTCGCTCAACAGCGCTGAATGTTGAAGACGGATCGGGCGGCAACGAGAAGCCATAAGCCTCAATCGTCAGCAGGTTACGGCCATCAGCCCCTCCATCTGATCATTGTCTCGAAAACGCCGTCCAGCACCACAATCCGCATTTTCGGTATTGGTGTGGTGAAGATGCGCTTCTCGTTCGGGTCGGAGCCGGAATTCGCGCAACGCCGAGACACCGATCGATCTTAGGGCACCACCGGTACGCGAGGGGGTTGAGAACTCGGAGCGCGTCGATGCACAGAAGGCGGCAAGATTCAAGACCTATAGAGGTTTTCAAATCGTTGAATCAAAGCTTTTGACGGCGGCGGCCACCACTATCCTTTCCCTTGGTCGGTCTTCAGTAAAGCCTGCAATTGTTCAAACAACATTAGCGAGGTCAGGTCATTGGCTCAATGCCATTCCACGCCTCCGTGTCTGGCGGCCCGCGAGGTGCAATTTGATTTTCGCCGGATACGGAGAAGGGTTTGGCCGCAACTCCCGTGAGCGCCTACGCAGGATTTGGCCCGCTTTGACGGGTTCGCCGCCGCCCGCGCCCCCGGTGGAAACCTGCCCGACGCGGAATCCGATGGTCTCCGGACGGCGCCTGCCAAGCAGATTGTGGAGCCGGTCGATTGCCAGGCACGTCAGCACCATCCGCAAATCGGCGCTCCCCTGCCGAGGGTGCATCAGATCCTACCATTGCCCCTGCCGGTCATGCGGCAACCGGCAAGATCCCGCGCCTGAATACGTCACCCAGGTAGCGCTGGAGGCCTGAGATAAGCCGAACGGACAGGCAATGCGGGCGATGCTGGCCTGCTGTACGCCAGCGGGCCAGGGTCAGCGAGCTCTGCTCGCTCCAAATGCCAGACCTGAACCCGGAAATGGGGCTGGTTCGCGTCACCGGAAAAGGAAACAAAGAACGGCTCGTCCCACGGTAAAAAAGAAGCCGTCACCGAAATCCGCGCGGCTGAACAAGCGGGCTGGCTTACCGCGCCGTCCCAGCAAGTTTGTGTTTGTCACCAGCCGGGGCGGAAAGTTGACCGTCAGGGTTTCTGGAAAGCTCGGGCCAGTACGGCAACAGGCAGGTATTTTTCGTATTGAGCCTGCACGTTCTGCGGCACGTTTGCCACCCATTTGCTCGAAGGCGGCGCCGATTTGCGCAGCCCGCAAACGATACCGCTTATGGACATTGTAAGGCACCAGACGCAGATCTACACGCATTTTGTCGCAAATTCGACAGCGCGGTAGTATTTGCCGATCATCCACGCGCGCTTAGAGTGGCCCTGGACGACATGAGCGACTACATGTTCATGCTGGAAATCACCTCGGCCTGCCGGACAGGCGAAATGCCTGCCGCCCTGGGCGAGCCGGTGATGGCGGCGCCGCCATCAGTTTTTCTCGGCGGCGCCATGGCGTCGGCGCGGTTTCTGACCATGGACCTGACTTCGTGGTGGAAACCAACGGCATCAAACTCGCCAACCAGATCGCCGCCGAATTGGGGGCCAGCATCACTTTCCACCGTGACGACGCCCGCAAATCTGGCGGAGCTGTTCCGCTCCTCGGCGGGCAGACGTTCCAGATTGCCATGGCCAGGAGTGAAAATTTCCTCAAGGCTGGCGGCAAACCGCACATTACTCCCGCCTCCATTCACGAGGACCTGCGCTGCCGCGACTTCACCATCAACTCCATCGCGCTCTCGCTTGGCAAGGCTTCCAAAGGGCTGCTGCTCGATCCCACCAACGGGCTCGGCGATCTTGAGCGGCGGGAACTCCGCGCCGTCTCCAATTACTCCCTCTACGACGACCCCGTGCGCCTGTGGCGCCTCATCCGCCTCAAAGTCCGCCTCGGCTTCGAGATCGAAGAGCGCACCCTCAATCAGTACCGCAATGCCCGCGAAGCCCAAATGGAGCGCTTCGTCCCGCCCCGCGCCCTCTTCCAGCAATTGCGCGCCACGGCCAATGAGCTCAATCCCGGCGACGTGCTGAAAGCCTTCGAGGACGAGAAACTGCTTCCCGCCGTCTCCCCTGCCCTCACCGGACCCAAGCTCAATCTGCAAGGCTTCGCCAAGCTCCAGAAAGCGCGCATCAATGTCCCCTTCGGCATCGAATTCGCGGTCGACAATTTTTCTCTCTTCCTCCAGTTGATCACGGAGAAGCTGACGCCCAAGGAACGCTCGGCGATGATGAAAGCCATCGAAGCCACGCGCGCTGAAGCCGATTGCGTGGCCAAGCTCGAGGCCAGGGCGAAGAAACTCGAGTCCACGCTCAAATCCGCGAAGCTGGTCAAACCGTCACAGGTCTACAACGTCCTTGCTCCGGAATCCGGCGAGTCGCTGCTGCTCCTGCTCATGCGCTCGCAGCAGCGCATTGTGGTCGATCGTATTCGCAATTACCTGCAGAAATACCTGCTCGCGGCGATGGAAGTCACCGACAAGGACATCGAAGCCGAAGGCCTCAAACCGGGCACACCCAAGTTCAAACAGCGTAAAGCCGAGAAGGTCAAAGCTCGCCTGGATGCCAGGCCGAAGAAGGTCCCGCCGCCCGCCGTTCCGGAGCCCGTTCCCGTCGCGGCTGCGGCTCGCGGTAGATTGTAAGGGATGCAGACTCGAAGCAATGATCGCATTACCCTCGGCGTGATTGGCGTCCGCGGGCGCGGCCGCGATCACATCGATTTCTATTCCAACATCCCCGGCGCCCACATCGGCGCCGTCTGCGACATCGATCAATCGCAGACTGAGCGTGCCGTCGCCCTCGTCGAAAAGCTGCAGGGCCACAAACCCAAAGTGTTCTCCGACATGCGCAAAATGTTCGAGGACAAATCCATCGACGCCGTCTCCATCGCCAATTGCAATCACTGGCACGCGCTTTCCACCATCTGGGCCTGCCAGGCAGGCAAGGACGTCTACATCGAAAAGCCCGCCAGCCACAACATCTGGGAAGGGCGCAAAATGGTGGAAGCCGCCCGCAAGTACAACCGCATTGTCCAGGTGGGCATGCAGAGCCGCACCACCGCCCACAAACAACAGGCCATCGAACTGCTGCGCAATGGCGCCATCGGCAAGATCTACATGGCGAAGGGTCTCTGCTACAAGCGCCGCAAGTCCATCGGCAGTGGCCAGAACGGCCCCGTGCCCGCCGGCGTCGATTACGACCTCTGGCTTGGACCCGCGCCGATGCGCCCCTTCAATCCCGTGCGCTTCCATTACAACTGGCACTGGTTCTGGGACACCGGCAACGGCGACATCGGCAATCAGGGTGTGCATGAACTCGACATCGCCCGCTGGGGCCTCGGCAAAACCACGCACCCCACTTCTGTTGTGAGCACCGGCGGCAAATGGGCCTACGACGACGATCAGGAGACGCCCAACACGCAGCGCGCCGTCTTCGATTACGGCGACTGCGAACTCGTCTTTGAAGTGCGCGGCCTTCTCACCCACGGCGAGGGTGGTCTCGATCCTGATGGCGAACACACCATCGGCAACACCTTCTTCGGCAGTGACGGCTATTTGACCGTCGATTTGAATGGATTCACCATCTATCGCGGCGACAAACGCGAAAAAGTACAGGAAATGAAGTTCCAGGAACCCAAACGTTGGGACACCACGCCGCACATGCGCAACTTCCTCACCGCCGTGCGCAGCCGCAAGCACACCGATCTCAACGCCGACATCGAACAGGGACACATCTCCGCGTCCCTTTGCCACATGGCGAATATTTCCTACCGCACCGGGCGCAAGCTGCAATTCGATCCCGCCAAGGAGCGCTTCGTCAACGACAACGATGCCAACCGGCTGATCAGCCGCCATTACCGCGCCCCTTACGTGGTTCCGGAGCGCGTCTGATGCTATCCCGCCGCACACTTCTTATCGGCCTGGCCAGTGGCGCTTCCCTCTGGAGCGCGCCCAAAACAATTGCCGGCATTGCCTTCGAAGTCATCCGCAACGGCAAGAGCAAACGCCGCTATCTGCTCATCCACGGCGATGAGCAAACCGCGCGCGAAGTGCTTCGTGAGCACATGAAGACGCACGAAGGCATCGCCCATCTGGTGACAGGCGAAGATCGCTATGTCCCGGTCACTGGCGGCAAGATCGATCCCAACCGCCTCTTCTCACGCGAAGGCGCGGAAAAGAATCTCAAGCGCGTCAACCCGGACTGGAGCGAAGATCAGGTAGCCGCCGAACTGGCCCGCCTCGAAAAGGAACGCCGCAAGCTCCTCGACGCCATCGTGCCGCCTGAAGGCGGATTGCTGGTGGCGGTGCACAACAACGCCCGCGGCTATTCCGTCAACGAGGAAGTGCCCATCTCCGACGCCGCCTCGATCAAGGCGCAGGAGTCCCCGCACGAGTTCTATCTCGCCACCGACGAATCCGACTTCCGCATTCTCGCCACCAGCCCGTACAATGCCGTGCTGCAGATCAAAGGCCCGACCGAAGATGATGGCTCCCTGTCCCGCCTCATGGCCCGCCGCAAGGTGCGTTACGTGAATCTCGAATGCGCCCTTGGCAATCGCGATCGCCAACGCGAAATGCTGGAATGGATCGAGCGCAATCTCCCCTAACTCCGGCGCGCTATCATGGCGCTTATGAAATCCGTTCTGCTTCTGGGGATCGCGTTGTCCGGGCTACTGCCGGCGCAGGTCCTCGAACAAGGTGAGCGCGACCGCGCCATGAGCCACCTCCATGTCACCCGCAAAATGTTTCTCGATTCGCTGGAAGGTGTGACTCCGGCTCAATGGGCCTGGAAGCCGTCGCCGGAAGTCTGGTCGGTGGGCGAAGTGGCCGAACACATCGCCCTCAGCGAAGATCTCATTTTCGGGCTGGTGAACAAGGTCGCCACGGGTCCCGCCGCCACCGCGGAACAGAAGGCCGAAACCAAAGGCAAAGACGAACTGATCCTCAAAGCGATGGTCGATCGCAGCAAAAAAGCCCAGGCCCCGGAGCCGCTGAAGCCTACGCACAAGTGGAAGACGAAGGAAGAACTGATCGCGGCGTTTAAGAAGAGCCGCGACAACACGATCGCCTTCGTCCAGACCACCAGCATGGACCTGCGCAATCACGCTGTCCCACATCCGGTGTTCAAGCAACTTGATGCCTATCAGTGGGTCCTGCTGCTCTCCGCCCACTCCGAGCGGCACACCCTGCAGTTGCTGGAAGTGAAATCGATGCCCGGGTTTCCTAAGTAACCAGCCGGAGCGGGAGTGATAGACTAACCGGAACGTGTCTATCGGTCCGCGCACGCGCATCGGCCCTTATGAAATCACCGGCACCCTGGGCGCCGGCGGAATGGGCGAAGTGTACCGCGGACGCGATGCCCGCCTGAATCGTGACGTTGCACTGAAAGTCCTGCCGCCAGCCCTCGCCCGCGACCGCGACCGCATGGATCGCTTCTCGCGCGAAGCCCAACTGCTCGCCTCGCTCAACCATCCCAACATCGCATCGCTCTACGGCCTTGAGGAAAGTGGAGACATCCGGGCCCTCGTCATGGAATTGGTGGAAGGGCCGACTCTCGCCGAGCGTATCGAGCGTGGCCCAATGCCGTTGGACGAAGCGGTCCCCATCGCCCGCCAGATCGCGGAAGGCCTGGAAGCCGCGCACGAAAAAGGCGTCATTCACCGCGACCTGAAGCCAGCCAATGTCAAAGTGACACCCGACGGCATCGTGAAAATCCTCGACTTCGGTTTGGCCAAAGCCATGGATGAAGTGGAAGCCTCCACGCCCGACGTCAACGCTCCCACCATCAAGCATTCGCCTACCAAGACCGGCATCATCATGGGCACCGCCGGCTACATGTCCCCCGAGCAGGCGCGTGGCAAGGCCGTCGACAGGCGCGCCGACATCTGGGCCTTCGGCGTCGTTGTTTATGAGATGCTCTCCGGCCGCCCGCTCTACGGCGGGGAAACAGCGCCGGAAACCATGGCCGCCGTCATTCTCACCGAACCGCGCCTGGAATCGCTGCCCGCCAACCTGCCGGGACAACTGCGGCGTTTGCTGGAGCGCTGCCTCACCAAAGATCCCAAACAGCGCCTCCGCGACATCGGCGAAGCCCGCATCCTGCTGGAAGAGGCAACGCGCAATCCGGAGACGGTGTCCGCTGCCGCCGCACCAACGCTGGCCCCTTCGAAAAGCACCTGGCTCTGGCCCGCTGTCTCCGCCGCGCTCGCCATCGCGCTTATCTTCGCCGCATGGCAACTCTTGCGCCCGCAGGATCCCAAGCCCGTCAGCCGGTTTCAACTGCACCCGCCCGCCGGGGCTTCTTTTGTCGACCAATTCCCGCCTAACGCCGTCATCTCCCCCGACGGACGGAAGATTGTCTTCACCGCGAAGCGAGAGAACCAGCAGGTACAACTATGGGTCCGCGCCCTGGAAAGCGCCGAACCGCAACCCATCGCCGGAACGGCCGGCGCAGTTGCCCCGTTTTGGTCTCCCGATAGCCACTGGATCGGATTTTTCGCCGATGCCAAGCTGAAGAAAGTGGAGTTGGGCGGCGTGTCTCCGGTAACGCTCGCGGATGCTCCGGAAGGCGCTGGAGCGGCATGGCTGGAGGGCGATCAAATCGTGGTCGATCATTCTAACCTGAGCCCACTCGGCGTGGTTTCGTCCTCCGGCGGCTCCTACCGCCCCGTCACCTCCCTTCAGAATCCCGCCGGCACAACCAGCCATGTGAATCCCAGGCCGCTACCGGGTGGAACACACTTCCTCTTTTTTGCACGATCGCTGAACCCCAAAGTGCAAGGGCTCTATGTCGGATCGGTGGATGGCGGGCCAGCGAAGCTAGTCACCAACGAGCCTTCTACGGCGGAGTATTCCCCCGTTGGCGGAGGCCACCTGCTGTTCGTGAGAGAGTCCATGCTGATGGCTCAACCTTTCGACTGGAAATCCGTCCGCTTGTCCGGCGAACCGGCACCCATCACGGACGGAGTGACCGCTCCTGGTGCGCGCGCCAACATGTCCATCTCGCAATCCGCGCTGCTCTATTCCAATGGTGGGCAGGTATCGGGCCAATTGGTCACCTACGGGCGCGATGGAAAGATCGTGACCGAACATAATCCCCTTGCCATGTATGACATCGGGTCGGTGTCGCCCAAGGGAGATTGGGCCGCCATCATCGTGCGGCAAATCGGTGGTAACTTTCAGCTTCGGATCGTCGACCTGGTACACGGCGTTTCCACCTCCTTGGAGGAAAACATCAACGTCACCCGCCCGTTGATAGCTTCCCAAGGATCCCAACTCGCTTATCTTCGCGGCCGCAACCTGGTCCTCCGGTCTCTTTCCAATCCATCGCAGAAACCGGTCGAATGGGAGTTGCCACCGGAGTGGAAGGAAACCGTGCTGCTCAATGATTGGTTGCAGGCGGCGAATGAGATGCTGGTGTCCAACAGCGGCGATCTTTGGCTGATGGAGCCTGTGCCGGGGGGCAAGTACAAACGCCTCACGGAGACCCCGGGGATCGAATCGGGCGCGATATTCTCTCCTAACGGGAAATGGATCGCCTACTCCTACCGCGAGCAGCTCTCCAGCCAAACCCGTAACATCGTGTTGCAGGAATTCGATTCCGCAACGAAGACACTGGGCAAACTCTATAGCATCGGCGTAGAGGAGATGAGGCGATTCGCGCACACGCAGTGGAAGAGCGACAGCACGGAGTTCTACTACCTGTCCTCCAAAAATCAAGTGAAGGCCGTAACGATTGACGCCGCGCGCACCTTTCCCTCAACAACCTTGCCGATTATCCAGGAGGACGCCATACGGCTCATCGGCGTCAGCGGCGATGGGAACCGGTTTGTCCTGGCACGCCCAAGCCGTTCCGCAGTGCAGGGGATCAATCTGATCCTGAATTGGAGCGGGCTGCTGAAATCCCGATAGAGACTATCAGACCCTCCTCACTCTCCGGCGAGCCTCGCCATCAGCCTAACAACCAGGCGATCCGCGCGGTCCTGAACAGAGGCTATCCTGCGCCACACACTCTGCCGTCTGCCAAATCCGCATTCATATTGCCGATTTTCGCGAATTTTGGCATCATGAATGCGGATGTTCCAAAGGCAGCTCGACCTCCGCCCGCTCCTCAAACACTCCTCGCTCTTCCTCTTTGGGCCTCGCCAGACCGGAAAAACTACACTCCTGCGCACACTCTTCCCCCAGACAACCTTCTACAACCTCAATGAACTCGACACGTTCCGCGAGTTGGCCGCTCATCCGGAAACCATTCGCCAGCGTCTGTTACCAAAAGAAACACTGGTGATCATCGACGAGATCCAGAAGTTGCCCGCGCTGCTCAACGAAGTGCAGGCCATGATAGACCGCAACTCCAAACTGAGGTTCATTCTTACCGGATCGAGCGCCCGCACGTTGCGGCGCGGCGGAGTCAATCTCCTCGGCGGCCGGGCACGCATCCGCCATCTCCATCCGCTGGTCAGCGCGGAATTGGGTACGGACACCCTCGACCGGCGTCTCCACTACGGCTCCCTGCCACCCATCTTCACGTCCACCGAACCAGAAGAAGATCTCGGCGCCTACGTGGGCGCATACCTGGAACAGGAGATCCGCGCCGAAGGGCTCGTCCGTTCCATCGAAACCTTCTCCCGCTTCTTGGAGGTAGCAGCGCTCTCCAATGGCCAGTTACTCAATTTCACTGAGATCGGCTCCGACGCCGGCGTCCCGCCGCGCACCGTCCGCGAGCACTTCCAATTGCTCGAAGACACCCTCGTCGGCCATCTCGTGCCCGCCTATCGCAAAGCCCTCAAGCGGAAGCCCGTCTCCAATGCCAAGTTCTACTTCTTCGATACCGGCGTGGCCCGTTACCTCCGCCGCGAAGGCCTCTTCAAACGTGGCTCGGCGCAATGGGGGCAAGCCCTGGAGCATCAGGTTTGCCTCGAACTGGTCGCGTACTTGAGCTATCGTGGCCTCCGCGCGCCACTCACCTTTTGGCGAACCTACTCCCAAATGGAAGTCGATTTTCTCCTGGGAGATGCAGTCGCCATCGAAGTGAAAGCTTTCACCCGCGTCAATGAAAAGCATCTCGCCGGCCTGCGCGCTTTAGGCGAGGACATTCCACTCGCCGCGCGTATCGTCGTCTCGCTCGAACCCCATCCCCGCCGCACCGATGACGGCATCGAGATCCTCCCCGCAGCCCGTTTCTTCGAGCAACTGTGGCAGGGCGAATGGGACACCCTCCTCTCCGCCTGAAGTCATTTGCGCTGCACCTCCGCAATGTGTAATTATTCATTCAGGTGAATAAAAATTCAGCCCGGGACGGTGCGCCGTCCCGTTGTCATTCTGTAAAGGAGGATGGAGCAATGGCTGCCGCGGCCAACGTCGAAAACTGGACGATGCTTTCTCCCGATCTCAAGTCCGACCTCGATCTGACAACGGAGGAGTTACTCCGTCTGTTGGACCTGGCCGAGGACGTGAAACGCAATCCCTTGCGCTATACCACCGCCTTGCAGAATCGCTACCTCACCTTACTTTTTGAGAAACCGTCGCTGCGCACGCGCATGACGTTTGAAGTGGCCATCCAGCAACTCGGCGGCGGCTCCATCCTCAACATCGGCCCCATCGGCGACCGCGAGCCTCTGAAGGATATCGCCCGCAACGTCGAGCGTTGGACCAACGGCATCGTCGCCCGAGTCTACTCGCAGCAGACCATTGAGGACTTGGCACGCTGGGCCTCGGTCCCTGTGATCAACGCTCTCAGCGATCTCTACCACCCCTGCCAGGCCCTCGCCGATTTTCAAACCATCGCCGAACACTTCGGTGATTTCCGCGGCCTGCGCATCGCCTTCGCCGGCGACGGCAACAATGTGGCCCACTCGCTCATGCTCGATGCGGCCCGCCTTGGCGCGCATTTCACCATCGCCTGCCCCAAGGGCTATGAGCCCGACCCGAAAATTCTCCAGCAGTCGCGCGACTTCGCCGCCGAAACCGGCGTCACCGTAACGGTCACCAACGACCCCATCGAAGGTGTGCGCGGAGCCGATGCCGTCTACACCGACGTCTGGGCCAGCATGGGCCAGGAACACGAAGCCGACAAACGCCGTGAGATCTTCATGCCCTACCAGGTGAACGACGCACTCATGGAAGCCGCCGGCCCGAAAGCGATCTTCATGCATTGCCTGCCCGCCAAGCGCGGGTTGGAAGTGACCGAAAGCGTCATCGAATCGCCGCAATCGGTGGTCTTCGATCAGGCCGAAAACCGGCTGCACGCGCAGAAAGCTCTGCTGCTGATGCTGCTGTCTGAATAACAACGAAGGATACAAGGAATGAAACTTTGGGGAGGGCGGTTTGAAGGCGGCCCGTCAGAGGTCTTCGACCGCTTTGGCAGATCGCTGCATTTCGACAAGACGCTGATTGACGTGGATCTGCGCGGCTCCGCGGCCCACGCCCGCGGTCTGGCCCGCATCGGCATTCTCAGCGAAGCCGAATGCACGGCCCTGGTGCAGGCACTCGAAGCCATGCGCGCGGAAGCCAAGGATCCCACTTACTTCGACAATTCCGCCGAAGAGGACGTGCACACCGTCGTCATTCGCAAATTGAAAGAACGCCTCGGCGCCGACCTCGCCGACAAGATCCACACCGGCCGCAGCCGCAACGATCAGGTCTCGCTCGATGTCCGGCTCTGGCTTCGCGAACAGATCGATGAAGCCCGCCAGTTGCTCACCGGCTTGATGGACGAACTGCTCGCTCTCGCCTCGCGTTATCCCGATGCGCTCATCCCCGGCTACACGCACACGCGGCGCGCCCAGCCGGTTCTTTGGACGCACTACCTGCTTGCCTACTTCGAGATGTTCGCCCGCGATTGGGAGCGCCTCGGCGATGCGCGCCGCCGCGTCAACGTAATGCCTCTGGGCTCCGGCGCGCTTGCCGGCAGCGGCTTCCCCATCGACCGCGAAGCAGTGGCCGCCGAACTCGGCTTCGACTCCGTCACCCGCAACTCGATGGATGTCTCCGGCGACCGCGACTTCCTTCTCGACTTCGAACACGCCGCCAACCTCATCATGCTCCACTTGAGCCGCCTTGCCGAAGATTGGATTCTCTACACCGGCGAAGAATTCGGCTTCATGGATCTCGGCGACGGCGTCACCAGCGGCTCCAGCATGATGCCGCAAAAGCGCAACCCCGATTCTCTTGAATTAATCCGCGGCAAAGCGGGCCGCGTCTTCGGCGGATACATGGGCCTGCTGGTCACCATGAAGGGCCTGCCCATGACCTACAACCGCGACATGCAGGAAGACAAGGAACCGCTGTTCGAAGTAGTGAACCAGTTGCTGCAGTCGCTTGAAATGGCGGCCGTCGTCGTGCAGACCGCGGTGCTCAAGCCGCAAGTGACACGCAAAGCCGTGGAAGATTCCTGGGCCGTCGCCACCGATCTGGCCGATGCCCTCGCCCGCGCCGGCATGCCGTTTCATCAGGCGCACAAAGTGGTCGGCCGGCTGGTGCTCGAAAGCGTGCGCGCCGGCAAGAATGCCAAGGACTGGACCGCTGCTGAGCTCACCGCATTCTCCGAACATTTCACCCCGGAAATGGCGGCCCTGCTCGATCCGGCCGAAGGAATCAAGACGCGCGGCCTCAAAGGCGGCACCGGCCCCGATGCCGTAGCCACGGCCTTCGCCGAAGCCAAACAACGTCTGGCGGCAATGCGCGGATAAACCATGATGCTCAAACGGCTCAGGCAGCAGGAGATTTTGAAGCTGGTGCGGAGCCGTTCCATTCACACGCAGGAGCAACTGGCAGAAGCCCTCGGCCGTGCGGGCATCGAAGCCACGCAGGTCACGCTCTCGCGCGACATCCGTGAACTGGGCCTGGTGAAAACGGCGCAGGGCTACCAGGAGCTTTCCTCGGCCAAGCCCGCACCCGATGTCCACGAAATGGCCAACGAGTTTCTCCTCGATGTCCGCATCGCCCAGAATCTCGTCGTGCTGAAAACAACGCCCGGCAGCGCCAGCCCCATCGCTGTCGCGCTCGATCAGGCCAATTGGAGCGAAGTCGTGGGCACCATCGCCGGCGACGATACGGTGCTTGTCATCACCCCCGACGGCGCGTCCGCCAAAGCCTTCCGAACGCGCCTCGCCGAACGTTGATCAGACCCGGCGCCAGCGCACATCAACGGGATACCTCTGGAATATTTCGTCTTTACTGATCAGAGTGAGCCCCTCCGTCAATGCCTGCGCGATCAACACACGATCGAACGGATCCTTGTGGTGCGCGGGCAACCTCGAAACTCGCAAGACGTGCGCCAACGACACAGGCAGGAAGTGCTGAATCCCCATGGCAGCGAGGTGCAGGGAGAGGAAGTCCTCTACATCCGGAATATCGAGTCTGCCGCTCTGCGCCTTGATTGTAATCTCCCAGATGGAAGCCACACTGGCATAGAGTTCATTCGCTTCATTCTGAATTGCTTTCCTCACAGCGGGACTCAACAGCGCAGGCTGATCAATGGCCCACAACAGAACATGAGAATCCAATAACAGCCGCATGTGGGTACGCCCCTAGCCATCCAGCATCTTTTCCAGCTCTGCATCCGTCAAGGGATCATCCCACCCCGGGGTGTACCGAATCATGCCTGCAGCCGTCCCCAACTTGCGTTTCTTAGGGCTATCCACGCGCACCAGTCTCACCATCGGCTTACCGGCCTTGGCGATCACCACTTCCTCGCCCATCATCGCCCGCTCGATCAACTGCGAGAGCTTGGTCTTGGCTTCGTAGATATTCACTTCCATGAACACTATCTTACCTTGACTAGACCAACTTGGTCAGACGCAGGCCGTTACGACGCACTAAAGCCCGCAGCCTCCAAATGAGCTGCGGGCCCAAAACACTCGATGGGTATCTATCAACCTACGGCTTAATATCCTCTTCCTGCAAAAACGTGGTCCATTCCTCCGTCCAGCTCACCAATCCCATCCCTCCGATCCACGTCGCCCACTGATCAAAAAACCCGTCGTCCGGAGGCTGAATCCAGCGCGCGCTGAACACCGGCGATCCCGGCTGTGGACGAAAATCCGGATCACTGTATTCCAGCGGCCGCCGCAGCTTCACATCCTGTGCATGAAAATTGCGCAGCCCGTTGCCCACCAGCGGAGCCACAGCCGCAATCAACTGCGCCGCCACCGTGTTCGCCTTCCCGCTATGCTTCCCGTTGTCAAAGAACAGCAGCCCATCCATCGACAACGTCTTGTTCCCGATCGCCGCCGCCAGCAGATCCGTATTGGCGCCGCTCACCGTCCCCGTACCCCAGTTGTAGGCCAGGATGTTGTTGAACGTGCCCTGCGCGCCACGCCGCAAATAGATCGCCGCCGCATCTGTTTCATCGAAACCATCGCTATCCGAGCCGGCGAACGTCAGGTTGTACATCTGCGGCTTGCTCGCCGGAGTGGCCGCGAAATCGCGCTCGTAGTTGTCCCCTTCAATGCCGCGATTGGAGCGGTCCGCATTGGCCACCATGATGGCGTGTTGCACACGGCCCCGATAGCCAATCTGGAAGTCCAGATAATCGTCCGCCGTGTAAGTTCCAACCAGATACTTCGCATCGTTGCTGCCGCCGAACCATTCGAACGCATCGTCCAACCCGTAGTGTGCCTGCAGGAACGCGCTCTGCGTCTGCTTCCCGCACGCGCCCCAGGTGAAGCTGTTCGTCTCTTCATTCGGACGCAACAGCGCTCCGGCAAACTCCACCCGCAGATAACGCAACGCGCCGCAATCGTGATCGTCGTTCGTGCCGCCGTACATCGTATCCGGCGAATCCGGCAATCCTTCAATGTTCAACGCTCCGCCGGGATCGTTCACTATCGCCTTGCCCAGCATGATCAGGCCGCCCCAATCGCCGCGCTGCCGGCTGCCGATCGGCTGCGACGAAGTCATGATGATCGGCCGCGCCTGCGTGCCGATGGCTTCCAACCGGCCCGTGTTCGTGATCAGCAGCACGCTCGGCGGCTGCGAGCCCGGCGTACCCACCAGAATCGTTCCCGGCTGGATGCTCAGCGTCGCTCCGCCCCGCACCTGCACAATGCCGTTGATCCGGTACAGCTTGTCATTCGTCAACGACCGGCTCGAAGAAATCACCGAAGGCAGATCCTCCGTCCCAGTCACGACGCCAAACTTGAAGTAAGAACTCTTGATAATCCGCGTCCCCGTGTAATCGCGCAACTGCACCACCACCGTGTGCATGCCCGGTTCGTTCGGCACACTCAACGTCTGATTCAGCAGCAGCCCATTCGCGCCCACCATCACGGCCTTGGCGAACGAACCCAGTTTCACAATGCGGAATCCTTGTTCCACTCCATTGCCGAAAATATCGGTGGGCTCACTGGTGCCCTTTGGCAGATACGTCTTCACGCCATCCTGATTGTTCTGCCGGTAAGCCACCACCGTGTACGGATACGGATCGTCGTTCGATTTCATCGTCATCCGCAAGGTCAATGCCTGCCCCGGCTGATACGAAATGCGGTCTGCCCAGATGTACATGGCCGCCCGCGCGTCATAGTTCACGTTGCTGCCCACCAGCGCTTGGGCCTCTTCCGCATTCACTTCGGAGAAGCCAGTCTGCCCGAAACCCGGTGTCCAGGTTGCCCCCAGACACACCACGAGCGTGGCAATCGTTTTCCTCATGCGATGTGGTCCTTTCCTTCCTCTTGCTTAGAAAATCGACACGGATGTGCCCACGCTGAACGTGCGCCCAATCCGGAAATTGCGCACCAGGAAATCAGCCTGGCGCCATCGATAGTTGTTGTCGGTGAGATTCTCGGCCGAGAAGCGCAAGCTCCATTTGCCGTTTTCCTTAATATCGTACTGATACACGAAATCAAGGAACGTATTGCGCTCCTGATAGACGTCCGGCAGTTGGAACGTGCCCACGTCCGTCAACCGGCGCGAAACGGAATTGAGATAGAAGCGGGCGTTGCTCCGCCACGACGGGCGCGCCCACTCCCCAATGACGTTATAGATGAATCGCGATTGCCCCACCAGCGGCCGGTTGCGCGACGTCAACTGCGGAAAGCGCGCCACTGGAATGTCCACGTTCGAATCGACGAAGGTGAGGTTTGTCCCCACCATGAACTGCCGCAGCGGCGCGCCCACAAACGACAGGCTCTTGCGCAGTTCCAACTCCACGCCCTGATTGATCGCCCCGTCCACGTTCAGGAAGCTCTGCCGCAACTCCGAGGCCGTCGGCCGGTAAATCTGCTCAATGGGATCCTTGAACTTCTTGTAGAAGTAGCTCACCGCGATAATCTGGTTGCCCTTAGGAAAATACTCCCAGCGGATATCGAAGTTGTCGATCACGGCCCGCTGCAGATCCGGATTTCCCACCGTGGAGTATCCACCCACCACGTTCGTGAACTCGAACGGCGAAAGCTCGCGGAAGTCCGGCCGGTTCACCGTGCGCGAATATCCGAAACGAATGTTCTGCCGCCCGGAAACCTGGTAGATCAGATTAGCCGCCGGCAGTGGATCGCGATTGTTCAGCGTGGCCGAAGTCGGCCGCCCGTTCGGCACCAGCGGATCCAGCGTGATCACGTTGATCTGCGCGTCTTCCACGCGCACGCCGCTGATCACGCGCCAGCGCCGTCCCAGTGCCAGGTCCACCATCGCGAAGCCGCCGTAGATATCGGTGGTCGCATCATAGGAATCCGTGGCGCGCGTGATCTCCCGCAGCACAAAACCGTCCGGCCGTATATTGCCCTCGCCCAGCACCTGGTTCGTGGGCTTCGAAAAATCGATGGTCTGTGCACGCACCGGAAAATACCGGAAACGCCGCGCTTCGAAGTCGCGCCGCCGGATGGTCCCCCGGAAACCCACCTTGAACAACCCGCTCACCGGCCCTTTGAAGAACGGCTTCGAAATATCCGCCTGCGGTTCGTAAATCCGGTCCTGCAGATTGTTGAAGAATCGCAACCCCGACTCCGGCAAGTTCAGAAACGAATAGTTCCCGTTGGCCTGCAAGCCCCGAATACTCTCCCGCATGTCGGGCTCATCGCGCCTCGATTTGGAGTAAGTAAACTGCCAGTGCGCCACCACGTTGCCTAGCCTCTGCAGCGCATGTTCGCCCTCCACGCCGGTAGAGAGCATCGCCCGCTCAATGAACCGCAGCCGTGTCGATTCCACGATGTTGTCGTTGCCGCCATTCAGCCCGCGGAAGATCCGAGCCTCCTTGTCCGTATCGCGCGTCAACGTATTGCGCACCACCACTTTGTGCGAAGAGTTAAAGCGATAGGCGAGGTTCAACACGCCCCCCAGCTTCGCCGCCTCCACGTTTGATTGAAAATCCGGATAATCCGTAAAGATCCGCGCCCGCCCACCGCCGGAGTTCACCAGGAACCGCTGCATTTCATCCGTCCGCTGCGGATGATTGGTGAACGTGATCGCGCCCACCACACCCAGCTTCCCTTTCCAGAAGGAGTTCCCGCCCACTACCGAGTACGTCTGCGCGGGTCGCATGGAGTTGATCGGCGCCGCTTCCCAATTGTTCGAAAACGAGCGGCCAAACTGTTGGAACTGCTGATCGCTATAGCGCCCCACAAACAACCGGTTGTCGGTGGGAATGGACGAAGGCAATCCGCGCGTCCCATCATCAAAGCCGAAGAAATCCAACCCGCCGCCCGCGTAGCCATTGAATCGTTGGAAACTTGTAACCGTGTTGAAACCGTAGTTGATGCTCACGCGGAATACTTTCTGCGTGGGAAACTCGATGGTGCCCAGTTGCACCAGGCCACCGGAAAATTCACCGGGCAAATCCGGCGAGTAGGTCTTCAGCACCTTGATGCTGTCAATGAGGCTGGAAGGAAACAGATCCAGCGGCACCACACGCCGCTCCGGCTCCGTCGTCGGCACCATGGCGTTATTCAGCATGGTGGCGCTGTAGCGCTCGCCAAGCCCGCGAACATAGACGTATCCGTTGTCCACAATCGACACGCCCGTCACCTTCTCCAGCGCCCCCGCCGCATCCGATGCCACCGTGTTGCGAATCTCTTCCGCGCTCATCGAATCGCTCACCACCCCCGCCAGCTTGCGCTCCGACAGCGCTGCCTCCGCATTGGCCGCCACGGCGCCCACCTTCTCCACCACCTCCACCGTCGTCGTGGTGCCCTTCAGCGGCATCACCGCCGATGCATCGGTAACTTCACCCGCCTTCACTTCGACATCGTCCACCGTGGTCTCCACGTAGTTGTCAGCCGTGTAGCGTAGCTTGTATTTCCCGGGAGTAAGTGTCAATTGAAAGCCGCCACTGGGATTCGTCTTCATCGTGGAATCCGTGTGGCCGTCCACGGCAATGGTGGCCCCGACAATGGGCCGGCCGGTGTTTGCATCGAATACCGATCCGATAACAGTACCTGTGGTTTGAGCCGCGAGTGTGCTGGAAACGAGCAGCAGAAGGAAGGAAAGAATGTACATGTGCGAGTGACTACGCCTACCGAGTGTAGATTCACATCGCTACAGCCCAATGTCTGCTGTTTGTCAATTCGGTTACCGCGAAGCGGCCGTCAGCAGGCAATCCCTCGTCCGCAAAAACCACTCCGCGCCCAACGTCACCTGCTGCGCACGAAACGCCTCGCACCGCTCCCGCACCGCCGCGTCCAACGTTGCCCCCAGCGCTTCCATTTCCTTGCGATTCCGCGCCACAATATCCGCCAGCGTCTTCGGCGCCGCTGCTTCCACCGGTGGTAATTTCACCGGAGAAATCCGCACCTCCATCGGCGCCACGCGCCACGTATCCGATTTCACCAGCACTTCCAGCCGCACGCGCCCCGCCGGCGCCGACTCCGGCACGAAGGCGTCCACTACAAACACTTGTGTCGTTTGTTTCGGAATGGTGACATCCGTGTCAGGAGCAATGTTAAAAAACGGATCCCGATCCTCAGTCAGTTTCCCCGGTACCCAATGCGCGCCCGCCTTCTCAAACGTCGCCTTATACAGCTTCCATTCGAACACCTGCGGCGGATTCGATTGCACAGCAAGAAAGTAGGTAGTGTTCGGAGGCGCTGTCACCGCCACTTGCAAAGACAAATGCCCATTACGAGCCACGGCCGGCGAGAGAATCTCTCGCGGAGGAGCAGTCTGTTTCTCCCCGCGATCCAGCGCCACCAATTCCCCGAACGGCCCAATGCGCTGCAACTCCGAATAGAGCCGGAAATCCTGCACCACCTGTGCCGGCGCCGCCAACGCCATCAGGAACAGAGCAACAATTACCACGCACCCGCCACGCGATATCCATAAGGATCCGCGCCCGCCTCCAATGCCCCATTGGGCAGCATCTTCACCACCACGGGCATCGCGCCGACGCCCCAGCGGCTCCGTGTCCCGATGCGGTGCCCGCGCACCATCAGATCCTGAAACGCCTGACCCGAAAGCCGTTCATCAATCTTCAAATCGCCCGGCACCATGGCGTGATTGTCAAAGCTATACACCAGGTGCCGCGTCTCAAATCGCGGCGCTTCCACCGCATTCTGCGCGTTCATCCCGAACTCAATCATGTTCAGCAGCACCTGCAATAGCGACTGATCCTGGTTATCCCCACCCGGCGTCGACATCACGGTGTACGGCTTCCCATTCTGCGTCACCAGCGTCGGGCTCAACGTAATCCGCGGACGCTTCCCCCCGGCCAGCTCATTCGGATGCCCTTCAATCAGCAGGAAGCTCTGCGCCCGCTGCGTCAACGGAATCCCCGTATCGCCGGCAATCACGCTCGGCAACCAGGCGCCTGAGGGCGTCGATGAGAACATCACCCCGTCCTTGTCGATCGCGCTCACACAGGTGGTATCGCGCGCCTGCAACATGTCGTCCACCTTGAACCGCACCATGTCGATTTCCGCCGGATGCTTGCCCGTCAGCCCCGGCCCGTGCCCGGGGAGAAACTCGAGAGACGCCTTCGCACCCACCAACTTCCGCCGTTCTTCCGCATACGATTTCGACAGTAGTACATCGCCTGGAACCTTGGTAAATTTCGGATCGCCGTAATACGTATCGCGATCGGCATAGGAGAGCTTCAAAGCTTCCACCAGGCGATGAATATACTCGCCACTCGATGGCGACAGCGACTTCAAATCAAACCCTTCCAGAATATTCAGTGCCTCCAGCATCGACGGCCCCTGGCTCCAGAAGCCCGGTTTATACACCGTATAGCCGCGGTAAGTGGTCGACACCGCCGGCTCCGGCTGCAGCTTGAACGCCGCCATGTCCTCGTAGCTCAGGATGCCGCCGTTGGCCCGCATAAACGCATCAATGCGTTTCGCGATATCGCCGCGATAGAACACATCGCGAGCCGCATCAATCGCCGCTACTCGCGATTTGCCCGCCGCCAGCGCCTTCCTCTCCGCATCCACTAATAGCCGCAACGTGCGAGCCAAATCCGGCTGGCGGAAAATTTCGCCTTGCTGCGGAGTGCGCCCGTTGGGCAGAAACACGTTCTGCGATGAGGGCCACAGGTCGTAATAGCGCCGCGTGCTCCCGATCATCCGCGCCCGCATGTCGTCGATCACCATGCCATCGGCCAGGTCAATCGCCGGAGCCAGCACTTCGCCCAGCGTCTTCGTTCCAAAATCGCGCACCGCCAGCATGCCCGCATCGGGCAGCCCCGGAACCAGCGCCGGCATCAATCCCGCCACCGGCACCATCCCTTTCAATCCGCCCGGTTCCATCATCCAGATTTCACCAGCCTGCAGTTTGCGCTTGCGGAAGAAATCCGCCGTTGCTTCCTTCGGCATCGGGCCCACACCGGCAATGGCGAACACCTTGCCGTCTTTCGTGCGGATGAGAATCGGCGCTTCGCCGCCCATCCCCACATGCGAAAACTCAGACACGGCCGCCGCAAACATCGCCGCTGTACCCGCATCCACCGCATTGCCGCCCTGGTGCATCAGCCGCAATCCAGCTTCCAGCGCATACTCGCTGCCCGCTCCCAGTGCCCCTCTTGATCCCCGTGAAGGCCGTCGCAGCGGCCGTTCCGATTCCCGCCGCTGTGCGTACATCGAAATCGCCAGCAGCATCGCCGCCACAACAAATGCAAACCGAGCAGTATTGCTCTTCATGGTGATACGCCCATTATAATGGGCACACCGGCTATGAAACCCGATCCCGAAGTTTCACAAGATCCACAGCCTTCCGATTACGTCCCCGCCGAGGCCATGTTGTACTGCCCCGTCTGTGACAACCGGCTCACCGAACGAAAGTGCAAGCTTCTCTGCGCCCGATGCGGCTACTATATGAGTTGCGCCGATTATTACTAAGATGAGCGAACTCGCAACACTACTCGAACGCTTCCGCCGTGGCGGCGAATTGATCGCCGTGGTCACCACCGGAGTCGCCGGTGCCGAATTGGACTTCGTACCCGCTCCCGGCAAATGGAGCATCCGTCAGGTAGTCTGCCATCTGGCCGATACGGAAATCGTCATCTCCGACCGCTTCCGACGCGTCATCGCCGAGGACGAGCCCACCATCATCGCCTTCAACCAGGAAGCATGGGCAGCGAAACTCGACTACCGCAAGCGCAAGATCTCGCAGGCCGTGGAAACCTACCGGCGGTTGCGCGCGGAAAATTACGAGTTACTGAAGGACCAGCCCGAAGAAGCCTTCCAGCGTACGGCCATTCACAGTGAGGAAGGCAAGATCACCCTGCTCACATTGCTCCAAACCTACGCCCAGCACGACGAGTCGCACGCACGGCAGATCCAGTCCATTCGCCAGGCATACAAACAATCGAAGGCATAAATGTTTTCGCGGCGAGCCTTGCTTCTGACCCTCCCTTGCGGCGCCCTTCGCGCCGAATCGACGGCAGCCGCCCGCTGGTGGTCGCACGTCGAATACCTCGCCGATGACAAACTGGAAGGGCGCGATACGGGCAGCGAAGGACACAAGCAGGCCGCCCGCTACGTCGCACAGGAATTCGAACGCGCGGGACTCCGCCCCGGCGGCGTCAACGGGTATTTCCAACCCGTGGGCTTTCGCTCCCACACTCTCGATGAGCCGGCCTCCAGCCTCCAACTGCGCTTCTCCGATCGCACTGAGAATCTCACCCTCGGTCAGGACGCCTACTTCGGCCTACGCGGCAACATCGTTCCCGAAATCGATGCCGAATTGGTCTTCGCCGGCTACGCCTTCGCCGTGCCCGAACACCACTACGACGAACTCGCCGGGCTCGATCTCAAAGGCAAGGTGGTGGTCTATCTCACCGGCGGGCCCAAAAACATTCCCGCCAGCCTCATCAGCCACTACCAATCCGCCGAGCAGCGCTGGCGGCGTCTCAAAGAAGCAGGCGCGGTCGGTGTAGCCATCCTCTCCAATCCCAAAGCCACTGATATCCCGTTTGAGCGCTCGCGCACCGCTCGCTTCATTCCTGCCATGAAGCTCAAAGGCTTTGAGCCCGACGGCCCCGGCTGCACCATCACCATCAATCCCGCCCGTGCCCATCTGTGGCTCGATGACACTGGTCATACCTTCGAAGAGATTGCAGCCCTCGCCGCCGAGCACAAGCCGCTTCCGAAGTTTCCGCTCAAACCGCGCCTCCTCGCGCGCGTGGCACTCAACGCCACCGAACTCGAAGCCGATAACATCATCGGCCTGAAGGAAGGCAGCCACCCGCAACTCAAAAACCAGGTGCTCGTCCTCAGCGCCCATGTCGATCACATTGGAACCAGCCGCAGCCTCTCGGGCGATCGCATTTACAACGGAGCGATGGACAACGCCTCCGGCATCGCCACGTTGATCGAAATCGCCAAGTCGCTCAAAGGCAAAAAGCTCAAACGCACGGTTCTTTTCCTCGCCAACACCGGAGAAGAGAAAGGCCTCCTCGGATCGCAGTACTTCGTACAGTCGCCCACCGTGGCTCGCGAAAGCATCGTCGCCGATCTCAACTTCGACATGTTCCTGCCGCTGTTCCCTCTGGAGCGCATCATCATGTATGGCCTCGACGAATCCTCGCTCGGAGACAGCGTGAAACGCGTCGCAGCCAAGATGAGCATCGAAGTCATCCGCGATCCCGAACCGCAGCGCAACAGCTTCATCCGCAGCGATCAATACAGCTTCATCCGCCGCGGCATTCCCGCCGCATCCTTCAAACTCGGCTACAAACCAGGCAGCCCGGAGGAGCGCATTTTCAAGGCGTGGCTGAAGGATCGCTATCATTCCGTGAGCGACGATTTGCTGCAGCCCGTGGACAAGGAAGGCGCCGTAGGCTTCAACAAACTGATGGCCGCCATTACTGTCGACGTCGCCAACTCCGCCCACCGGCCGGCCTGGAAGGAATCCAGTTTCTTCCGTCGCTTTGCGCGCCCCTGACATGGCGCGGCTCATTCTCTTCTACAAGCCCTATGGTGTGCTGAGCCAGTTCACCCCCGAACCGGGCTCCGCGCATTGCACCCTGAAGGAGTTCATCGCCATCCCCAACGTCTATCCCGCCGGCCGACTCGACCACGACAGCGAAGGCTTGCTCCTGCTCACGGACGACGGCGCACTGCAACACGCGCTCACCGATCCTCGCTTCGCCCATACCCGCACCTACTGGGCGCAAGTAGAAGGAATCCCCACGCCCCAGGCGCTCACCCAACTTCGCAACGGCGTCGACATCCGCGACTACAAAACACGCCCCGCCCAGGTGCGCCTCCTCGAGCATGAGCCCGATCTTCCGCCCCGCGATCCGCCCATCCGCGTGCGCCAATCCATTCCCACCGCGTGGCTCGAAATCACACTCACCGAAGGCCGCAATCGCCAGGTGCGGCGCATGACCGCGGCGGTCGGCCACCCCACGCTGCGCCTCGTCCGCATCCGCTCTGGCCAACACACACTCGAAGGGCTTCAACCGGGCCAGTGGCGCGAAGTCACAGCCTCCGCCGTTCCTCCACAAGGTAGTCCACCACCCGTGAGAAAGGGTCGAACCCGAAAGCCTGCCCGATCGGCGCGCGCAAATTCGAATTCGCGTTGATGTCGTAAAAAATGCGCCGCCCATCGGCCGCTTCCAGATACTCGATTCCACCCACATCCAGGCCACCGGCGGCCATAATCCGCTCCCCATCGGCCACCGCCTCAGCGGGCACGTCCGGATAAGGATAGAACTCCACCGGCTTCACGGGCGCCGCTGCCGGCACAGGCACCGCGCAATGCGAATCGCCGCCGCCTTCCGGATTGCACGCCTCTGACGGGCACAAATTGAACGCGCCATGCGAAATCACTCGCATCGCATACAGCAGCTTCCCGCCCACAAACTCCATCCGCACAATTCCCTTCCCTGCATCCACCGGAAAATATTCCTGCAACAGCAGCAGATTATCCGGCAGCCACAATGCAGGTTGCTCCCGCAGCAGCCGCGGCAACTCCTCCGGCGATTGCAGCAGGAACATCCGAGCCCCGCTGCCGCCTTGTTCCGGCTTCACCAGCGCCGGCCATCCGCCGCGCCATTGTTCCAGCGCCACTTCCGGCTCATTGAACGCCAGTGATCGCGGATGCGCAATCCCCAACCGTCCCAGCAGCGCCGCCTGTGCCGATTTGCTCAATTCCAGCAGGAACGCCCGCGACCCATTTAACACCCGGGCCCCGCCCGCCTCCAGGGAACGCATCAACGAAAGAGCCAGCGGCACGGCCCGCGTATTCCCGCGCACGTAAGCGCTCGGACTGGCCTGATTGAAATACAGCGGAGCCACCGGCATCGCATCCGGATCAAACGCGGCCCGCTTCAAATCGATAGCCGCAAACGCCACCCCGCGCTGCTCCAGCGCCGCCCAAAGCGGCTTCTGCCACTCCGGATGTTCAAACAAAACGACAACATCAAGCCCCATGCCAATCATTCTACTGGACCACGCGGTCTTTCTCGCCAAGACGCCACGCCGCCAGCGTGCCTCCGGGGCCCTTTGCGTACTTCGCGCCTTCGCGGCTTTGCGAGAAAGCAGCCTTGCCATAAAGCGCCTTCCCGAGACATACCCCCACGGCTTACATGGCGAACATTGACGCTCCCACCTATGCGCGATACGATAATCACATAACAAATGCATGAGTCACCGCATGCAGTGACGGGTCTGCTCAAACGAGGCAGAGAGGGCGATCCCAAGGCCATCAGCGAGTTGCTGCCACTGGTCTATGATCAACTGCGCTCTCTCGCGGACAAATACATGCGGTCCGAACGCCAGGGACACACGCTCCAAGCCACCGCCCTCGTCCATGAAGCCTACATGCGCCTGGCCGGCGCTGACGTCGATTACGAAAACCGCGTCCATTTCTTCGCCGTAGCCGCTGGCGTCATGCGGCGCATCCTCGTCGATCATGCCAAGAGCCGTGGACGCCAGAAACGCGGCGCAGGCGCAGCCAAAGTCACCCTCAATGAGGCGGTCCACGTCGGCAGCGATCCCGATTCCGCTATCGCCGATATCGACGAAGCCCTCACCATCCTCGCCAAAGTCGATGAACGCAAAGCCCGTATCGTCGAATTGATCTACTTCGGCGGTCTCACCTATGACGAAACCGCTTCCGCCGTCGGAGTCTCCGCCGTCACCGTGCACCGCGAATTGAAGTTCGCCCGCGCCTGGCTGCAACAGCAGATGGCCGGAGGCGCATGAGTGCGGACCGCTGGCTCCGCATGCAGGAGCTTTTCCACGCCGCCAGCGAATTGACAGGCCCCGCCCGCGCCGCTTACCTCGATCAGTGGTGTCCCGACGATCCGGTTCTGCGTCAGGAAGTCGAGGCTCTGCTCACCTCCGACGAAGACGAAGACCTTGTCGAAAAGTCTGTGCGCCAGGCGGCCAGCCAGGTCCTGGAGGAACGCGACGATGCCACTCAGGAACGCCTCGGCCCGTTCCGTATTCTGCGCAAGCTGGCCTCAGGTGGCATGGGCTCCGTCTTCCTCGCCGCTCGTGACGACGATCAGTATCACCAGCAGGTGGCCATCAAGCTCATCCGCTACGGCCTCAATCGCGAGGATATCCTCCGCCGTTTCCGCGCCGAGCGCCAGATCCTCGCCAATCTCGCCCACGCCAACATCGCCCGCCTCCTCGATGGTGGCGTCACCGCCGAAGGCCTGCCCTACCTCGTCATGGAATTCGTCGATGGCCTCACCATCGACGCCTACTGCCGCGATAAGAACCTCCCCATCAAATCGCGTCTCCGCCTCTTCCTCACCGTCTGCGAAGCAGTCCAAAGCGCGCACTCGAGCCTTGTCGTCCACCGCGACATCAAGCCCGCCAATATCCTCGTCACCGCCGACGGCGTTGTCAAACTACTCGATTTCGGCATCGCCAAGATCCTCCATCAGGGCACGCAACCTGAAGAGCCCGCGCTCACCCGCGCCACGGACCGCGTGATGACCCCGGAATACGCCAGCCCGGAACAGATCCGCGGCGAGCCCGTCACTACCGCAACCGACGTCTACGCCCTCGGTGTCCTGCTCTACGAATTACTCGCAGGCCAACGTCCTTTCCGCCTCGACAATACCAGCGCCGCGGAGGCTGAGCGCATCATCTGCGAATCCGACCCCGACAAGCCGAGCACCGCGGCCGGCAAGCTGACTACCGACGGACACACCCTCAGCCGCCAGCTTTCCGGCGACCTCGACAATATTGTGCGCATGGCCATGCGCAAGGAAGCGTCCCGCCGCTACCCGTCCGCCGGCGCCCTGGCCGAAGATATCCGCCGCTACCTCGACGGCTTCCCCGTCGTTGCCGCCCCCGATTCCTGGGGCTATCGCTCCGGCAAGTTCGTGCGCCGCCACAAAGCCGGCGTCGCCATGGCCGCCCTGGTGGCCCTTCTCATTGTTGGATTTGCCATCGGAATGGGCATCCTCGCCACCCGCGCCCAGCGCGAACGCGACACCGCTCAGCAGGTCTCGCAGTTCATGATGGACCTCTTCTCGGTCGCCGATCCGGAGCGCGCCCGCGGCCGTGAAGTCACCGCGCGCGAAGTCCTCGACCGCAGCGCCGCCAAGCTTAAGGAACTCGATAAGCAGCCCGTCATCCAGGCCCGCCTGCTCGATCAGATGGGCAAGATCTACGAAAACCTGGGGCTCTATGACCAGTCCGCCTCGCTGCTGGAACGGGCCGTCGCGGTTCGCCGCAAACTCCCCACCCCCGATGAAGTGGCCCTCGCCTCGTCGCTCAAAGCGCTCGCCGAACTGCGCCGCCGGAAAACGGATTACGCCGCCGCCGAGGCGCTTGCCCGCGAATCTCTCGCCATCCGCACGCGTCTCCACGGCCAACGCCATTTCGACGTCGCCGAATCCCTCAACACTCTCGCCCTGACTCTGGACGAGTCCGGCCATCCCAAGGACGCCGAAAAGTACTTCCGTCAGCTGCTCGAAATGCGCGATATCCTTCGCGTCAATGACCCCAACCAGCATCTGGAAACCGCGGTGCTCAGCAATCTCGGCGGCGTCCTACGCACCCAGCAGCGTTATGACGAAGCCGAAAAGTACCTCCGCGAGTGCATTGACATACGCCGCCGCACGCTCAAAGGCGATCACCCCCGCCTCGCCCTCGTCCTCGCCAAGCTCGGCGCGGTGCTGTCGGATGCCGGCCGCTACCAGGAAGCCGAACCCCTGCTCCGCGAAGGCCTCGCCATGCGCCAGCGCGTCTACGGCGGCGCCCATCCCGACATCGTAGGCTCGTTCAGCAGCCTGGCACACGCCCTGACCGGTCAGGGCCGGTTGGAAGAAGCCGAAAAGCTCTATCGGCAGGCCCTCGACATGAGCCTTCGCATGTACGGCCCCGATCATCGCAGTGTCGCCATCGAAGATCGCAACCTCGCGGGCATTCTCCGCACAACGCACAAAGATGCCGAGGCCGAACGCCTCCTCCGCGATAGCCTTCGCATCACCCGCAAAATGCCTCCCGGCCATCCGCTGCTCGCCAACGCCTTGCTCAGCCTCGGCTCCCTCCTCATCGACACCGGCCGCGCCCGCGAAGCCGAACCGCTCCTCCGCGAAGCCGCTCAAATCCGCCGCAAGCATTTCCCCGAAAGCTCCTGGATGGTAGCCACCGTCGACGCGGAACTCGCTGGCGCGCTCATCCGCCAGGGACGCAACGCCGAGGGCCAGCCGCTGCTCGACCAGAGCCTCGCCATCCTCCGCTCCAACCGTGGCCCGGCTACCGCCGAAACCCGCTCCGCCGAGCGCTTCCTCCTCTCGCAAAAATAATCTCCAGCCTTCCTGAAGGAATCCTCTTTCCCCCGTCGCTTACCCGTGTGAGAACGAGGGAACGAAAGGATAGCCGTTATGAAAACAACCGATGTCGCAAAGTGGTCCGCCTGGGACTGGAAATGGCGTCTGCTGCACGCCAAACCGTCCGGCGACGGGGCCGTCGGAGTCATCTTCTGCTGGTCCAGCATGCAATCCATCTACCAGGGTGGTACGGACTACAACAAGTTTTCTACCGCCGACTTCGTCCTCAAACCCATCTTCACTTCCGGCGCAAACCCCAAGTTCGCCGAGTTCATTCTCAAAGTCACCGGCGCCGCCGTCACCGTCAATAGCGAACCCATCAAACGCAACTCCTCTGCCGGCAACGCGATCATCGAAGCCATCCGCCACTTCGTCAACACCGAACGGGTCGGCACTCCTCTCCGCACGAAGTGGGAGGCCATGCTCCCCCACCTCATGAACTGCACCGCCTTTCTCGTCCAGGACACCGTCAAGCATTTCCACGACTTCGGCAAGGAATACCGCAGCAACGGCCCGCGCCGCGGCTTGCGCGAAATCCTCCGCGACCAGAACCTCATGCACAGCCTCGGCAAACTCTTCGCCGTCGACGCCATCATCGGCAACGGCGACCGCCTCTGCTACCCCAACACCGGCAACATCCTCTACGGCAACTTCGGCGACATTTACGCCATCGACACCACCACCGTGCTCACCAACTTCAACGAAATGGTCAACGACCAGACCAAGATCACCTGGGTCTTGGGCCATGAACCCGGTAAGCCCGATAATTTCGCCACCGAAGTCGTCAAGCGCGGCGGCATGTCCATCCCATCTCACAAACAACAGGACGAATATGTGCAAGACGCCAAATCCAACGGCGGCTTCAGTGACAAGCACGTCCCCTCACAGCCTGGGTTCGCCATGCGCGAGGTGTTCGACCCCGCCGGCTGGTGGGATCGCGAGTTCCGCCCCCACCTCGAAAAGGGCCTGAAAGCCGAAACCGAGAAGAACCTCGGAAACCGCGTTGCTCCTCCTGTTCCTCCCCGCCCCATGGAATGGGCGAACGCCAAAACCTGGTTCATTGCCGGCGTGGATGACGGCGTCCGCATCGTCGACGAAAAACTCTCCGGCGCCAACTGGATGATGGTGAAAATGCAGTGGAAGAAGTACGTCTTCAAATACGGTGGCGACCCCAACCTCGATTGGACCAACTTCAAGATGCGCCGCCTCTACTTCAAGGCGCGCAAAGCCGGCAAGTCCGAAGAGCAGGCCTTGGCCGAGGTCAAGCAGTACGCCCTGAAGAAAATCGCCTGACGGAAGGATATTCCCCCTGGGGTGGTAAAATAGCGTTTCGATAGCTAAGATGCTCCCCCGCCGCGGCTTCCTATCCATGGCGTCTCTTTTGCCGGCGGCCCCGCAGGCCACACGTCCCGCGGGCCGCCGGCGCCCGAATATCCTCTTCTTCCTCCCCGATCAGCTCCGCGCCGATTGGGTCCTCCCCCGCAAAGATTTCCCCCTCGATACCCCCTATCTCTCCGCCCTTGCCAAAAGCGGCATGCAATTCACCCGGGCACTCGTCGCCTCCCCCCTCTGCGCCCCCTCTCGCGCCTGCCTCGCCACCGGCCGTGAGTACGCCCGCTGCGGGGTCCGCAACAATAACCAGGATCTGCCCCTCGATCAGCCCACCTTCTATCAGGCCTTGCGCGAAGGCGGCTATCACGTCATGGGCTGCGGCAAGCTCGATCTGCACAAAGCCACCCCCGATTGGGGCATCGACGGCCGCCGGTTCCTCCCCGAATGGGGCTTCTCCGATGGCATCGATAACGCCGGAAAAATGGACGCCATAGCGAGCGGCGCCATCGAGCCCCGCGACCCCTACATGGCCTACCTCCACCGCCGCGGCCTGGCCAATACCCACCTCGATGACTTCCGCCGCCGCACCGGGCTCAACAGCTATCTCAACACCGAATCCACCCCGCTCCCCGATGACGCCTACTGCGACAACTGGATCGCCGTAAAAGGCCTGGAACTGCTCCGCCGCGCCCCTTCCGGCAAACCCTGGTTCCTGCAGGTCAACTTCGCCGGCCCTCATAACCCCGTCGACATCACCCGCCGCATGGAGCGCACCGTCCGCCGCCGCCAGTTCCCGGAACCTGTCGACTACGAGGAACACTCCGCCGAAAAGCACATCGCCATCCGCCAGAACTACGCGGCCATGGTGGAAAACATCGATCGCTGGCTGGGAGCCTACATTGAGGAAGTGCGCAAGCGCGGAGAGTGGGAGAATACGATCCTCGTTTTCTCCAGCGATCATGGGGAAATGCTCGGCGATCATGACCGCTGGGGAAAGAGCGTCCCCTATCAGCCTTCGGTGAATGTGCCGCTCTTCGTCGCCGGCCCTGGCGTAGCGCAAGGCGCTGTCTCCGACGCGCTGATCAGCCACTTCGATCTGGCCGCCACATTCCTCGATCTGGCGGGTGCTCCCCACCTGGCCGACGCCAACAGCCTCACCATCCGCCCCCTGCTCGAAAAGAAAGCCACTTCCCACCGCGAGTATCTCATGTCATCGCTCGACCGCTGGCAGATGGTCTTCGATGGCCGCTATAAGCTCATCCGCGGCTTTGAACCCGAGCCCCCCGTCAAGGGCCGCCCCCGCACCGAACCACGCCCCATCCTCTTCGACCTCAAACTCGACTCCTCGGAAACCTCCAACATCGCCCGCGAAGCCCCGCACCAGGTGGAGCGACTCTCCCGCCTCCTGGCCTGAACGCAGAACGGCCCGGGCTCTTCACCCGGGCCGTTCGTCTGTTCAGGTTGAGCTTTCTTCTTACGGGAAGAACGCGCGCACCAGGAAGGTCATCAACTGACCCCGGGTCAGCGGCTCGTCCGGTTTATACAGCCCCAGGGCCGTGGCCGTGGAGTGCGTGGTCCCGTTCGAGATACGCAGTTCGCGCATCTTCTGGATGAAGGCGAAGAAGATGTGGTTATTCGGAACGTCGGAGAAGTACGGGTTGCAACCCGCATACAGCCCGAACTGATCGCCGACCTGCGTCACCGCCGTGCCGGTTGGCAGGCAGCTTGCAGTGGCGGCGCCCGAAGTCACCGTCGGGAACACGCTGTTCATCTTCGCGCGAATGATGAACGCCGACATCTGGCCGCGCGACAGGTTCTGGCTAGGGCAGAACCGGCGCTGCGCGTCGGTCGTGTCGTTGCAACCCTTGGTGTAGCCGCGGCGATACATCAGTTCGATATAACGCCAATCTCCGGAAACGCCGGTGGTATCCGTTACCGTGCCGCCGGAATTGCCCGGGCATGCGACATCTGCAAAACTGCAGAAAATGCCGCCCGTTGCGTTCAGGGAATTGGTGACCGCTCCTTCATCCATCTGCGCACGGATCACCCATCGAGCCATCTCGGCGCGGGTTACGGTTTGGTCCACGAAGAACGTGGTCGCTGTCCGGCTGCCGGGATTAATCTCCGTCTGCTTGCCGATCTGCACGTAGCTGAAGAAGGGGTGGCCCGGAGGCACATCGCTGTAGCTGCTGATCGAATTGTTATAGGGATCGCGCAGCGGGAAGGTCAGCGGATAGTGAGCCACGTAGGTGCCCCACTGCCCGTAGCCCGGAACCGAAGCGAGACGGCCCTTGGCGTAAGCACCGTAGGTCCACATACCCATGTTGTTGGGGTCAGTGGCGGCGCCGCCGCGGATGCCGAACGGAACAATGCTGTTCGTGTAGCCGGTCGGCTGCGGACGAACCTGGAAGTCGCCCACCAGGAAGCTGCCCGTTGTCCCATGACGAAGTGCGATTGGCGTGTCGTAGGCGTCCTCACCGCAGCGGATGTCGAACAGGCCGGGGTAGGCCCGGTTCGCTGTCGAAACGCTGGGTTCCTGGCCTTTGCAAGCCTGTAGTGCCTGGCCCGAAATCAATCCGTAGGAGAAGACTCGCGGATCGGTCGGAGCCAGCGGCGGGAACGTCGTACCAACAAACAGCTTCTCGAGGAACGGCTGCACGTTGATCGGCGAAATCGCGCCATACTGCACCACGTTGGCCGGCGTGTCATGCATCGGCGCATAGAAATCGCCGTTGCCCCATGCCGTGTTGTACACTTCCAAAGCCGTACCGCCAGCCGTCAGCTTCTGCACGATATCGTAGATCACCGTGCTCGAAGACGTCGTGCCGCTGAACTGCGCAAACTGCGCCTGCTGGCCCACGCGAGCAATGTAGCGGTGGCCTTCACGCGAGATCACGCGGTGCGGACGGTTGTCGCCAACATAGATGTACGGAGTCACAGAGTTGCCGGGCTGGGTCAGCCGGTCACGCTGCGTTACGGTGTTCGGATTGGTGAACGCCGGAACCTGGTGCTGTGCCCGATCCTGCAGCGTGGGGATGCCACCCTGGATTTTCGAGTCATTCACCGTCGCCGGAATGGCCGCTACGTTCGCGCCCAGGCTACCCGAAACCAGGTGGCTGAACGTGATCGTGCGGTGATAAACCAGGTGCTGTGCCGGTGTTGCCAGCGTCGACCCCTGATCCACTGTTCCCCAGATCGAATAGAACGGCGCGCCTGCCACACCAACGTTCCCATTCCCGTTGTAGCTCGCCAGCGAGCGTCCACGGACATGTTCCGGTTCGTAGTTCAAGCCAACCACTATCCGCGTTGCCCCGTTCAGAATCGGCTGCGCCGTAATCGTCTTGTCAAACGTGTAAGGCGTCGTCGAGGCGCCCCACATATCGTAGTAGTCACCCTGCAACTGCGGCGCCGCCTGCGCTGCGCCAGGGCACATCTTGCTGCCCGTGCACGGAGCAATCGGAGAGCTCGTCGCTCCCGTGTAGAAACCAGCCTTCTTCAAAACGCGAAGACGAGTGCCTTCCCAGGCTGGTGTCGCCGTATCCGGGCTGATCGCCGGTACCCAAATGCGGGTGGCCAAAGGCACGTTGTCGTTCAACACGCTCGATACGATGTACAGGTTGTCGTTGTCGATACCCAGGCGGGCGCTCGTCGGCATGTAGCAAACTGCCGCCGCGTTACCCACCGCGGTCACCGTGCAATCGATCGTCAGCGCGCCGTTCGGTGCGCCTTGGCCGCGCGTACGGTCCGAGATCGCGTTGATATTCCCAAACAGGCAGAGATCGTCGCAGGTCCCATCCGGCTTGCCATAGTAGACAATCCAGTTGGAATTCGCGCCGCCACTGTTCGGATTGCTCTGGTTTGGCCCCGGAGGCTGCGGAGTCGTGAAAAACTCCGTGTTGCCAACAAGACCAGGAACCGCCGGATTGTTGTTCGGCGTGCAAGTGCCGCCCACGTTGGATCCGCCGCTGCCCAGCGCGATTGAGCCCTGGCAACCGGTGGCCCACTTCGAAACAACCAGCACCCAGCTCGCTTTGCGAGTCGTGCCCACGGCCGTTCCGCAACCAAAGCAGTTCACCGAAGCATTGTCCACTACCGTGAACAACACCACGTAACGGCCCTGCATCTGGTCGTAGCGGATGCTGGCATTGTCCACCACGCAGGTCGCGTTCGTGCGCGGCTGCGTCGGGCACAGTTCATTCAACGCCACTTCGCCCAGCCATACATCAAGAAACTGGCGCGAGGACGGCGGGAAGTAATACGTACCCGCAGGATTGTAACCAACCGAGGATGTTCCGTTGTTGTTCGTCCCGGACGGGGCGTTCGGATTCGGATAACGCGCGATCGTGCGATTCACGATCGTCACAATGTCATCCGGCCCAACGGCGATATCCGGGTTCGGCGCTACTGGCAGCGGCTCAATCGTAAAGTAGTCAGTGGAGGCAATGCCTTCCCACTCACGGCCACCTTGAGAGTCGCACGCAGCCGAAGCCACAGCCGGCCCACTGGTCAATCCGCAAGTCGGATCAATCAATCCTGGCCGGTTCGCAGTGCCTTCACGCGCCGATACATTAAATGCTCCATCTGGTCCGCTGCCCACAAGGCGCGGACCCGTCTGTGCCTTCGCTGCCGGTGAGACAGCGAACGTCAGGCAGCATATAGCAGCTACTGGAAGAACTGCTGTTGCCCAAGGACGAATCATTAACTTCCTCCAAACAAACTGACCAATTTATAATCTGGGACACACCAAGCGTACTACACATTTACCGGTTCCCCCAAATAGAGAATGGCCCGGGTTCTTCACCCGGGCCGTTCCTCTGTTCAGGTTGAGCTTCTTCTTACGGGAAGAACGCGCGCACCAGGAAGGTCATCAACTGACCGCGGGTGAGCGGATCGTCCGGTCCATACGTACCGAGGGCCGTGGCCGTGGAGTACGAAGTCCCGTTCGAAATACGCAGTTCGCGCATCTTCTGGATGAAGGCGAAGAACGTGTGGTTGTTCGGTACGTCGGAGAAGTAGGGGTTGCAACCCGCATACAATCCGAACTGATCGCCAACCTGCGTCACAGCCGTGCCGGTCGGCAGGCAGGATGCAGTGGCGGCGCCCGAAGTCACCGTGGGGAACACGCTGTTCATCTTCGCGCGGATGATGAAGGCCGACATCTGGCCACGGGACAGGTTGTCGCCAGGGCAGAACCGGCGCTGGGCGTCGGTGGTGGCGTTGCAACCCTTGGTGTAGCCGCGGCGATACATCAATTCGATGTAGCGCCACTCGGAGGTGCCGGTACCGTTCGTTACCGCACCCGTCGTGCCAGGGCAGTTCACGTCAGCAAAGCTGCAGAAGATGCCGCCGGTCGCGTTCAGGTAGTTGGTAACCGCTTGCTCGTCCATCTGTGCACGGACAACCCACTGCGCCATGTCGCGGCGCTTCACCACACCATTCACGTCAAACACGGTCGCCGTCCGGCTGCCCGGAGCGATTTCCGTCTGCTTGGCGATCTGGATGTAGCTGAAGAAGGGGTGGCCCGGAGGCACGTCGCTGTAGCTGAGGATCAGGTTGTTGTAGGGATCGCGCAGCGGGAAGGTCAGCGGATAGTGAGCCACGTAGGTGCCCCACTGGCCGAAGCCCGGAACCGAAGCGAGACGGCCCTTGGCGTAAGCACCGTAGGTCCACATACCCATGTTGTTGGGGTCGGTGGCGGCGCCGCCGCGGATGCCGAACGGAACAATGCTGTTCGTGAAGCCCTGGGGCTGTGCACGAACCTGGAAGTCCGCAGGCAGATACGAACCGGTGGTCGGGTGCTGGAGAGCCTTCGGCGTGTCATAGGCGTCCTCACCGCAGCGGATGTCGAACAGGCCGGCGTAGGCGCGGTTAGCTGTCGTAACGCTGGGTTCCTGGCCTTTGCAAGCCTGCAGTGCCTGGCCCGAGATCAATCCGTAGGAGAACGTCCGGGGATCGGTCGGAGCCAGCGGCGGGAACGTCGTACCAACAAACAGCTTCTCGAGGAACGGCTGCACGTTGATCGGCGAAATCGCGCCATACTGCACCACGTTGGCCGGCGTGTCATGCATCGGCGCGTAGAAGTCGCCGTTGCCCCATGCCGTGTTGTACACTTCCAAAGCCGCACCAGTCGAAGTCAGCTTCTGCACGATATCGTAGATAACCGTGCTCGAAGACGTCGTGCCGCTGAACTGCGCAAACTGCGCCTGCTGGCCCACGCGAGCGATGTAGCGGTGGCCTTCACGCGAGATCACGCGGTGCGGACGATCGTCGCCGACATAAAGATACGGAGTGACGGAGTTGCCGGGCTGGGTCAGCCGGTCGCGCTGCGTAACCGAGTTCGGGTTGGTGAACGCAGGAACCTGGTGTGCCGCACGGCCCTGCAGCCGGGGAATGCCGCCCTGGATCTTCGAATCGTTTACCGTCGCCGGGATGGAGGCCACATTGGCGCCCAAAGAACCGGTGATCAGGTGGCTATAGGTGATTGTCCGGTGATACAACTGGTGCTGGGCAGGCGTCGCCAGGGTGGCGCCCTGGTCTACCGCGCCCCAGATCGAGTAGAACGGAACACCTGCGCCGCCCGTGAGCGGTGCAACGTTGGCGTTGCCGTTGTAGCTCGCCAGCGAACGGCCGCGAACATGCTCCGGTTCGTAGTGGAGACCCACCACGCTACGGGTTGCGCCGTTCAAGATTACCTGGTTCGGAATCACACGGTCAAAGGCGTAGGGCTTCGGTGAATCGCCCCACAGATCGTAGTAGTCACCCTGCAACTGAGTCACGGCCGGAGAAGCTGCGCCAGGGCACATCTTGCTCGCCGCGGCAGTGCAGGCCGCTTCCACGGAGCTGGTGGCGCCGGTGTAGAAACCAGCCTTTTTCAGCACGCGGAGACGGGTCCCTTCCCAGGCAGCCGATTCCGTGTCAGCAGGAGCGATTGCGATCCAGCTGCGGGGCGGAGTGTAGGACTGCGTCGGGATGTTGTCGTTGATGACGCTGGATACGATATAGAGGTTGTCGTTGTCGATACCCAACCGTGCGCTGGTCGGGAAGTAGCAGACGGTGGTTGTCGCAGCAGCCGCTGTGGTGACAGCCGTGTTGCGGCAATCGATGGTAACTGCACCCGTCGGAGCAGCCACCCCACGATTCCGGTCCGAAATCGAGTTGATGTTGCCGTCGCGGCAGGTTGCATCGCAGGTGCCATCCGTCTTGCCGTAGTAAGCAATCCAGTTGGAGTTCGTGCCGCCGCTGTTGGGATTGTTCTGGTTCGGGCCCGGAGGCTGCGGAGTCGTGAAGAACTCCGTGTTGCCGGGGAGACCAGGAACAGCCGGGTTGTTGTTCGGGGTGCAGGTGCCACCCACGTTCGACCCGCCGCTGCCCAGCGCGATCGAGCCCTGGCAGCCAGTCGCCCACTTGGACACAATCAGAACCCAGCTCGCTTTACGCGTCAGGTTCGCATTGGCCCCGGTCGGCAGATCGGCGCATCCAAAGCAGTTGATCAACGCATTGTCCACCACCGTGAACAGAACCACGAAGCGGCCCTGCATCTGGTCATAGCGGACGCTGGCATTGTCCACTACGCAAGTCGCGTTGGTACGCGGCTGCGTCGGGCACAATTCGTTGAGTGCTACTTCTCCCAGCCACACGTCAAGAAACTGCCGTGAGGTCGGCGGGAAGTAGTTGGTCCCAGTGGGATTGTAATCGACCGAAGCCGTGCCGTTGTTGTTTGTACCGGACGGCGCGTTCGGGTTGGGATACCGGGCGATGATGCGGTTGACAACCGTCACGATATCGTCCGGTCCGACTGCAATGTCGGGGTTTGGCAGCACACCTTGGGGCTCAACGGTGAAGTAATCCGTGGAAGCGACACCTTCCCACTCACGGCCGCCCTGCGAGTCGCAGGATGCCGATGCCACCGCCGGCCCACCCACCAATCCGCAAGTCGGATCGATCAGGCCAGGCCGATTCGCGTTACCATCGCGTGCTGATACATTAAATGCCCCATCCGGCCCGGAACCCACGAGTCGAGGTCCGGTCTGCGCTTGTGCCAGGTTAGCAAACAGGCACAACGCCGCCGTTGCGGGCAAAACACTTGACCACCAAAGACGTCCTTTCATTTTCCTCCTCCAAAAACTGCTGGACTGGACTTTCCAATCTACGAACACACAAAAACTACACTCCGACCTGGGCACACAACACTCCCGGATCGTAACGCCTTGTTATAGCTCATTTCAAAATCAAATGTCAATACTTATGTTTTACCAAGCGGATAGAAGCAATTGCCGCTGTTTTCGCACACTTGGCGCAAGCGAAACGAGACGGCTGACTGCTCTACTCCTCATCGGAAAAACTCGGCGTTTGTCCGAGCGAAAGTGCGCCCAAAACTGTACTGTTCTTCCTCTATCGGCGGTGTGACGAAATTGCTTTCTACGGCAATCCCTCGATTTCGCCTCGCCGGTGCTCTTACCTGCTCTCCTATCGCCGCGTTGTAAGACTGGCCCGCTTTGCGTCATGATAGTGCTAAGGAGTGCCATCCCTTATGAGTCGAGTTGTTTCTTTGCTCGCCATGCTTTCTCTGGCAGGACTGGCAGCCGCGCAATCTCCCCGCGCTCCTGGCCGAATTCTCGGCGCCGGCTACAGTGTTCCGCCTCCGCTCAAAGTGGCTCCAGGCCAAGTCATCACTCTCTTTGTCCATTCGCCCAATGGAATCCAGCCCGAACGCGGCTTCACCGCCGATGCTGTCCCATTACCGACATCTATTAATGGATTCGCGGTGAAACTGGAGCAGACGCTCGGACCTACAAATGTCGAGGTCCCGCTCTTTGCTGTCTATCCCGTCGATGATTGCGTCGGACTCAATCCTTCCGTCTGTACCGATCTCACCGCCATCACCCTTCAGATCCCCTGGGAGTTGCTCAACAACCGCAGCGGCGGCGGCCGGCCGGAAAATTTCGCAACCCTGCGTGTCTCCTATCAGGGTACGCCCGGCGACGCCTTCCCCATCCAGCCGGAAAGCGACAGTATCCATATTATTAATAGTTGCGATTCTACAATGCCGCCCGGATTCGTCCGTCCCGCCGATCTGGCCGGCGGCTGCCGATCCCTGGTCACCCACCTCGACGGGAAGTTGGTCACGGCGGCCAATCCCGCTTCCGCCGGTGAGACTCTGGTAATGTATGCCTTCGGACTCGGACAAACCGGCGCATCCATCCGTAGCGGCGATGCTGTTCGCGCACCGGTCGGACTCACCGATGTCGCCATGCAGTTCAATCCGGGCGTGAATCTGGCGCCGGTTCGGCCTACCGCCTTGCCCCCGCCGGGCGGAAATGCCCCGCTGCCCGTCTTCGCCGGACTTACCCCGAGCCAGGTGGGGCTCTATCAAATCGCCTTCACCGTTCCCGCGCTCGCTGCGGGTTCACAGGCCTGTACGGCCTCCACCATCGCTTCGAACTTTACCGTCAGCATCGCCCGTTCGCAGTCCTTCGACGGCGCCGGCATCTGCATCCAGCCCTGAATCTTTCTTCCAATCCGTTCCTGGAAACGTTCCTGCTGATGTAGGCGCCAATAGAGCGCCGCACTCACGGAGGAAACGATGCCCGTATTATATGGATGTGTCGATGGTACAGGAGTCGACAACAACAACGCCTACGAACGGATTTACGACAACAGCTTCTGCCACCGGATCTGGAAGGCCTGGACCGGCCCGAAGCAGTACATCCGCGGACCCTGGACCGCCGGTTGGTCTACCGCGCAGCGGGCCCAGGATCTAGCCGATTGTGTGACTTCCCATCGCTCTGGAACCAAAGGCATCATTCTGGCCGGCCACAGCCGTGGCGGATCGGCCGTCATTCGCACCTGCTCCCTGCTGCAGGAGCAAGGCATCACGGTCGACTATCTCTTCCTCTTCGATGCCGTCAACATGCAGACCCTGCTTGACACGCACTTCATTCCGTCCAACGTGAAGTACGTCTATCATGCCTTGCGCGGCAGCTACACTCGCTCGCGGCCCTACTGGGGTAACTGCGGCCGCTTTCTGCGGGGAAGCCAGACAATTTATCGGGAACGCGATTTCTACGCCACCCACAGCGGCGTCGGCGGAGTCCCGTGGCAGATTTACTTCCGGGAAGTGAAAGGCATCGAAAAGCCCGACGACGAATTTATCTGGGAAGATGGCGAGCCAAACTCCACCCATGTCCCCATGAAACAGGATGTCTGCGGTTCGCAGGAAGTGATGCGCTGGATGCTCCCGACACTGTGGGCCGCGCGCGACTATCTGGAACAAAACGGCCAGCCCGTGGACATCATTCCCGCCGATCCCAAACAGGCCGGCCAGCAGGTTTCTCCCCACCAAGGTGTTCCGCGCAATGGGGGCAGCTCCACGGGAGGCAGGCCTTACACCGTCTCTTCCGGCGACAGTCTCTCTCTCATCAGCGGCCGCTTCTGGGGGGATGTGCTGCTCTGGCCTATTCTCTACAAGGCCAATCGCCAAACCGTCGGATCGAATCCGAATCTCATCTCCGTAGGAATGAAACTCTCCGTGCCGAGCATTCAGGGTTACTCCAGCCAGCAGTTGGACCAGGCTCGCGCCGAGGGCCGCAACTGGCGCTGAGAAATCTGTTAGACTCCAATGCATTCGTCGAAAAATTCAACTGCGGAGGAGTCAAACCGTGCACTTCAATTGGAAAGCTTGCGCTTTCGCGCTCAGCATCATCGCCGTACCCACGTTTGCCCAGAACGGGCTCGATCCCTATCTGGCCCTGGGCGATTCCATCCCCTTCGGCCTCAATATTACTCTGCTTGCCCCAGGTCAGCCTCTGCCCAGGCCCAGCCAGTTTGTGGGATATCCGGAGATTATGAAGGATGTCTCCCTCCGCATTCGGACGATGACCAACGCCTCTTGCCCCGGCGAATCCAGCGGCAGCTTTCTCGACATCGCCGCGCCGGACAACGGGTGTAATCATCCGCATTTGCAGCCCGGCCAGATCCCGCCGGAACTGCCTCCATTCAAGCCCACGATTGGTCTCAAAGTGCCTTACGCCGGTTCGCAGATGCAGTTTGCCGTGTCGCACCTGCTGGCGAACCGCGGCACGAAACTGGTGACGCTCAGCATCGGTGGCAATGATTTGCTCCTGCTGCAGCAACGCTGCCTGGCGGAAGCCGATTTTCTCACCTGCATCCAATCCCGCCTGGCGACGGAAGTACTGCCTGCCTATGCCATCAATCTGGGGCGGATTCTCACTGGCATCCGCATTCAAGGCCGCTATAGCGGCAACTTGGTACTGGTGAAATTTTTCTCCCCCACTGCCGATCCGCGTCTAACCATGGTTGTCGCCGCATTGAATCAGGTCATGGAGCAGGTGGGCCGCCAATTTGGAGCGAAATTCGCCGATGGGTTCACGGCGTTCCAACTAGCCTCACTGCCCTTCCAGGGTGATCCTTGCAAGGCTGGGTTGCTCACCCGCCTCAGCCCCACCACCTGCGATGTGCACCCGACTCCCTACGGACAGCGAATTCTTGCCGTAACGACGCTGCTTACGGCGTTGGCAAACTGACCCCTACGGACCGAGATCCGCTATACTGAACGATCATCTTCGAATTGAAGCAGATCGACTCGGAGGCGGCTTCGGCCATTCAACCGGAGCTTGGTTCCGGCGAGGTAGTCGTTTGGGCGGGCCGCCCGTCGCTTCACCGCATTTTTCACAAACAGGATGTCTTTCTCATTCCCTTCAGCCTGATATGGGGAGGCTTTGCCATTCTATGGGAAGCCGAGGTAGCGGGATTCTGGGGGCAGCATGGCTCCGAAGGAATGCCGCTAGCATTCGTTCTGTGGGGCATTCCCTTCGTGATCATCAGCCAATATCTCATCTGGGGCCGCTTTCTTTATGCCTCCTGGAAGAAGAAGCGTACCTTCTATGCCATCACCAACCGCCGTGTGCTGGTCGTGCAAAACGGTTGGAGCCGCATTACAGCCAGCGCCTATCTCGATACCTTGCCCGCTCTGGTGAAGGAAACGGCGGCCGGAAAAACCGGCTCCCTGCGGTTTGCCACCTCCGAGTCTTCCTGGTTGAGCCTGTTTGGCTGGAAGATCTGGGACAACATGTCTATCGGCACGAACCCCGAGTTTCTCGATCTCGAAGATGTGCACAGCGTCTACAACATCGTTTCGGAGTTGCGCGGCAACATTCCCTGGCGTAGCTGATTACAACCGCAGCCCGTCGCCCGCACCCGCATAATTGCCCGCAAACCAGTCGATCGTCTTCTTCAATCCATCCCGCAGCGAAGTCGGGCACGACAACCCCAGCCCCTTCATGCGTGTCACATCGAAGATCTTCTCCAACTGCCCATCTGGTTTCGAAGCGTCCCAGGCAATCTCACCCGCAAAACCGGTCAGCTCTCGAATCGTTTCCGTCAATTCCCGGATGGAGGTCGTCGATCCCGAACTGAGATTGACCGGCTCCGTCGAGTCATACTCTTCGAGGAAATACGGAAACAGCGCCGCGACATCTCCCGCGTACACAAAATCGCGTGTCGCCCGGCCCGTGCCCCAAGCCATCACCGATTCCTTCCCTGCCAGTTTCGCCTCGTAGTAGCGTCTCACCAGCGCCGGCACCACATGCGATTCCTTCTCCCGGAAGTTGTCGAACTCACCGTACATGTTTCCCGGAATGACCACCACGCTATGCAGTCCGCGTTCCTGCCGGTAGGCATCCGATGCCACCAACCCCATCATCTTCGCCGTCGAATACGCCGCGCTTTCCTTCTGCGGGAAGCCCTGCCACAGCTGATTCTCTCCGATCGGCGACACCGCCTTGGCCGGATAACTGCAGCCGCCCATCGGATAGAGCAGCTTCTCCACACCACGCTCAGCCGCGGCTTCAAACATCAGCGCCGTGAGAATTGTGTTGCGGTAGTAGAACGACGCCGGAAACTCGCGGTTCGCTCCAATCCCGCCGACATAGGCTGCCAGATGCACTACCGCGTCCGGTTTCACTTCGTCGAACATGCGGCGCACCGCGGCCGGGTCCATCAGATCGTAATCGCTGCGCGACAACGCCACCACATGCTCCGCCCCATAGCGAGCCTCGAGCACCGGCACCACATGCCGGCCCAAAAATCCCCGCGCTCCGGTTACTACAATCTTCTTCATAGATACGGTTTCACTTTCTCCATCTGTGTGTCCCAGGTCAATTCCTGCTCCACCGCCTCGCGGCAGCCTTGCACCATACGCTCCCATTCGGGCCCGCCGTAGAGATGCATCGCGCTTTCCAGCGCGTCGAGGAACACATCGTAATCCCAATTCTCCAGCAGCATGCCGCAACCATAGCGCTCCAGAATCAGCCGGCACTGCGGATGCGGTGCGGCGATCGGCGGCACGCCGTCGGCGATCGATTCGAAAAACTTGTTCGGCGCGGCGTAGAGCTGGTTCTCCACATCCGGATTCCAGGCAACGATACTGTAGGCGTAGGCCGGCCGCACTGCAGCCAGACTCACGGCATCGATATAGCCGTGATAGCGCAGCGCTCCCGGATTCGCGTTGAGAAAACGCTGCTTGTCCGATGCCGGCCCTTTGATCGGCCCGTACATGTCAATCGGCAACGCCCGCACATCATCGGCCAGATAGTAATTGAGGAACGTCTGCGCCATGCTCATCGTGCCCGAATAGAGAATGCGCCCATTGCGCTGCGCAGCCTCGCGCGGTGCACGCGCTTCCGCCTTCCGGTTGCTGACGTTATACAGCACCAGCTTCGGCACCTTCACAAATCCGCAGCGGCCTGTCTCCAGTACCGCCCGGTTCTCTTCCGGAAAAATCACCACATCGAGCAGCGGCGCTACCTTGCGGTTCATCTCCACGTCGAACTCCCCATAGAACGGGATCGATTCAATGGAGTAATAAATCACCTTGCGCGGTCGCCGGTTCAGGCGGAACAGCACCGGAAGGCAATAGGTGCAACTGATCACCAGCACATCGGGCTTCAACCGGTTCACCAGCTTCGCCGCCCGCCATACGTATTCGGTGCGGCCCACCGGTGAATGCGGATGATCCGCCGTGGCCAGGCGATGAATCGTGAACGTGGGAAATTGTCCATGCCGCGGCGCCAGCTCCGGCTGCGCGGGCTCAATGATGTCCACGCTCGATGCCGCACCGTAATGTTCTCGCAGCGATCCCGCCAGCAATGGCACTTGCGGGCTGCCGTAGCCGATGGTCACATCCGACACGACAACGATCTTCATCCGGCAATCTCCCCAATCAGCCGGTCCGAGTTGTGATAGGTCTGCCAGGCGCGCGCGAATGCCCGCGCTGTTGCCAGATAATGCCCGTGGTGATCCACCAGGTCCCGCACCAGCCCGGCAATCTCTCCCGTATCGTGATACACCACGCCCACCGCACTGAGTGGCAGTGCTTCTTCCATTGCCATGCAGTGCAGCGCCAGCTTTCGTACCGTACCTCCGCCAAGCGCCAGCGTAATTTTCTTCGCCCGGCTGCTGACCGCAATCAAGTCCGTGGCCCGGTCCTTTTTCCCCGGCTCCAGCAAACGCCGCATTCGCCGCCCGATCCGGTAGCCCGCCGCATCGGATTGCTCCACGTACAGCACCGCTTCCTGTTCCGGTAACTCCATCTCCAACAAGAGATGCGTTGTCCGCGGGGGAACCGGGATCACCGTCGTGGGCTTGGCTCGATCGACGCCGGTCAACTCCCCATCCACCATCTTCACCGGCACGTCATCCAGCTCCCACTCCAATTCCTCCATCTCCATCGTCATGCGCCGCGGCGCCCGCTCCAGCACTTCATCGTGATAGGCGTTCACAGCCGGTTGAAACTGCCTCGCCAACCAACTCCCGGCCGGCACAATCACCGGCATGCCGGCGCTGAGCGACTCCACCAGAATCCCGCTCGAGCGCGCATAATAATTGCCGGCGTCATAAAACAACAGGTTCAAATCGCCGGAAAGCACGAAATCCTTGTACTGCGCGCTAGTCAACGGCTTCAGAAACAGTTCCACCGCGCCCGGCTGCCGCGCGGCGAATTGCTCCAATTGCTGCCGCGCGATTACCGCTTCGGGTTCACCGTTCGGGATATTGAAATTCGACTGCAGATGAAAGCTCAGCTTGCCGTTGGCAATATAGTCTGCCCACAGATCTTCCATTAGCCGTGGGATGAAGTGGTATCCCTTCTCCCGCCGTGCATCGCCGACATAAATGACGCGCAACGGCAGCGTTACCGGCTTCGGCACCGCGGCGTGCGTATGGGGAATGGGCACGGTGCGAAACTCGCCTACACCCAGCCGGTTGTACTGTGCAGTTAACTCCTCGGTATCGGTGTAGAAGCGCACCTCATGTGCTTTCATCTTCTCGCGCGATACCGCCATCGATTGCCGCAGTCCCTGCACCCGCCACTCGTGCTGATCGTACTCCGATTCGCGCCCCGGATAGATGTCGCGGCGGAACAGCAGATGCCAGCTTGGCCCCGGCGGGCGCGTCTTCAGCGCTTCGGACAAGCCCATCATGTCGATGGCCGACAACGTCGGGATGAACACAATGTCTCCCGCTCCTGGCCGCAGCTCCTCCAGCAACCGCTCGGTATCTTTCTGAAAGCTGCGCAGCGATTGGTATTGTTTCCACCACTTCATGTAGCCGATGCGCCGCGCCATCAATTCGCGCGGGAACCGCAGCGTATCCGAAATTTCGGAATATACTTCGCGCAGGTACGCCTGCGGAAAGCCGCCCGCCAGCATCAGCCGCCCGATGGAGCGCCACAGAAACACCACCAGCATCACGGGCAACAACAGCAGCAACAACAGGAGCCGCCCCAGTTTCAACAACACTGCCGCCGGCAATAAGGTCGCCAGCGAAGCCAGGTGCGTCCGGTCGAGCGGCTGCTTCAGCAGAAACTCGCTGAAGCGATGCCGCACCGCCCACAATAAGCCAAACAGCGAATAATGATACGTCAGCCGGTAGCGGAACCGCAGCGCGCGATACCGCCCTTGCAGCCACTTCACCAGGCTCGATTCGGCTACACCTTCCGAATCCCAAAACCCGGCCGCATACACCGGCAATGTGCGCCACTGCGGCGGATGCTGTTCCTTGGGAAACCGCCGGTTAGTAGCGAGATAAGGCTCAAACCCGGCTCGCTGCGCTGCCTCCAGCACGTGCACGGCGTACTCGTAATGATGGCCGGCGATGCTCGAAATCGATTGATCGATGAGAATGAATTTATTGGCCACGCGTCAGGCCTTGTGCGGGGGTCGCGGATCGTCTCAAACGTTACATTATAACGGGAGTTCTCACAACCGCACGAATTTCAGCGCTCCATCTCCCGTCACCACGCGCCGCAAGTAATCCACCTGCCCCAGGTGAAACGACAGGTGCCCATACAAATGAAGGAGGAACTGGCGCGTCGTCAGCTCCACGCCCAACACGTTGATCGGATACACTTCTTCCATCTGCCCCGGCGCCAATCCCGCCACCGTACCGAATACCAATTCCTGGACTGCTTCCAAGCGCCCCGCCAGTTCTTCGCGCTGCACGCCTTTCGAAGAAAACTCCAGCTCCCGTTGCCGCGTGTACTCCACTCCACCCAACTGCCGCCCAATGAAGTCGCGCAGGTTCCCTTCCAGATGCAGCGCCAGATTCCCCGCGGAATTACTCACACCGGGCCGCGTTTCCCATAACGATGCCTCATCGGGAAAAGCTTGCACCTCCTGTACCAGTCGCGCGATGTCGCGCCGGAACAAAGCTGCTAACTCGATTGCGAAGCTCATAACGTTCACTCTCGCATATACTACTCACCATGCGCCTCATTCTTCCTCTTCTGCTTCTGGCCCTTGCTCCTGTTGCCTCCCCGCAATCGAAATCCCTCGCGCTCAGCTCCGCCGATGGGCTCACGCTGCACAACATCATCGCCACTCCGGTCACCATGCAGGGCAAGAAAGCCATCAAGCTTACCGCTCCGCCTAGTGCCGAGCGCCCTGCCCCCGCCACCAAGGGTGGGCTTAAGAAGGGAGGAGGCGGCCCCGGAGGCCCCGACGGCAATCGCCAGGATCACCTCGCGCTTCTCGATGGCGTCGAGTTCACCAACGGCACCATCGAAGTCGATCTCGCCGGTGAACCGGGCGCGGGCGCTGCCGCCGGTGGCGCCCGCGGCTTTGTCGGCGTCGCTTTCCGTGTCCAACCCGACCGCAAAACATACGATTGCTTCTATCTCCGCCCCACCAACGGTCGCGCCGATGACCAGGAGCGCCGCAACCACTCCGCGCAGTACATCCAACACCCCAACTTCCCCTGGTTCAAACTACGCCAGGAAACTCCCTCGAAATACGAATCCTATGTCGACATCGGCCCGGCGGAATGGATCCACGTCAAAATCGAGGTCAACGGGGAAAAGGCGAAACTGTTCGTCAACAACCACCCTCAGCCCGCGCTGATCGTCAACGACGTCAAGTCTGGAGCCTCCGCCAAAGGTGCAGTTGCACTGTGGATCGAAGGCTCCACCATCGCCCACTACGCCAATCTCAAAGTGACAGCCAACTAACGATTTGCCGGATCGGCGATCCATATATTGGCGCTGGTCTCCAACGCCATAAAATACAGCTCCTGAGCCGAATTGCCATTGGGCGAAAAGAGCGGCACAAAGCTCGGCCCGCCCAACTGGCGGACCAGAAAGCGTTCGCCCACCGGCATCTTCGTCACCGCATCCAACTTCACCGCCCAAAGGCCCCCAGGCATATGGATGTAAAGCAGATTGCCGTCCGCCGACCAGAACGAGCTCAAAGGCATTCCCTCACCCTGAATCCGAATCCAGTTCTCCGGTTTGGCGCCATTCCCAATGGAGGTGATGTACACGCTTCGGTTGCCTTCCGTCACCAGTGTCAACGTCAGCCACCGCCCATCGGGGGAGAACCGGCCGTTGTGTACATCCCCCGTCGGGTGCACAATGAGATCCTCCTTCCGGCCAGTGGCCACGTCAATCGTCCCGTGGCGGATCGGAGTCCCCCAATAGCCCAGCAATTTGCTGCCCTCTGGACTCCACATCACCACGGTCGGCGAGCAGCCCCGGCAAACCACTTTCTCCACGCCTCCGGCAGCGGGTATCGTCACCACATCGCGGTTCACCGTGTAGGCCACCATCTTCCCATCCGGTGAAATCGAGGCACGGAATTCGTCGGACGCGCTGGCCGTCAATTGCCGGTCTTCCCCGCTCTCGAGGTCGCGGATCCAAACATCCTGATTGCCCCCGCGATTGGAAACATAGGCCAGCTTCTTCCCGTCAGCCGATAGATTCGGGTAGTTCCGGCTGGCGCTTTCCCGGCCCACTCGTTGTGGTTCGCCGGTGGCTCGCCCCGTGGCTGGATCAAGCGGCAGCATCCACAGTCCCGTATTCACCGATAAGCGCGCAAAAGCAATCCGGCCGGTGGCGGCAATGGAGGGATGCGACGCTTCGGCCCCCACCGTGATCCTCCTTGCCGGGCCAGCGGCTACACCATCACGAAGCGGGACCCACCACAGGTCACTTCCGTCACCGGCTTTGGCCGCGGCCACGATTCCCCCATCCCCAGCCGCTGCCACCGGGAAATCCGTGTTGGCAACCATCAGCATGGCCCGGCTGGAGACCCCGGCCTTTTGCAACTCTCCGCTGATACCTGTCTGTTTCGCTACACCCCCAGCAGCGGCTACGAAATAGTAGTCGCAGGCGCTCAGCCGCCCGCGGCAGCCCGCCCAAGCCAGCAGATGTTTCCCATCGCGCAACCATAACGGCGCCATCGCCCAGTCGAGACCCGTCCGTATGGTTTGCGCTGTACCTCCCTCGGTGGAAACCAGTTGCAGTTCACTCGGCAGCAGATGAGCTCCCGTTGCATACAGCACCGATTCCCCGCCCGGCGCGATTTGCGGATGCTGGCCCACCGCCGCCAGCAGCTTCGGCGTTCCGCCCAGCGCGGGTACAACATAGATGCTGTTGGCCGAATTGTTGCTGCCGGTCTGAAATACGACTTTGCGTCCATCCGCGGACAGCGTCGGGTGCGATTCGTCAGCCGGCGTCGACGTGAGCCGTACCGGCTGCCCTCCCGATACATGCTGGATCCAGATATCCAGGTCCTTCCCCGTAGCGCGATCCGATGCATAGACAACAAAGTTGCCATCGGCGGATAGGCTCGGCTGGTGAGTCAGACCGGTGTCCCGGGTCACTTGCGTGAGCTTATATTGCGCCGGCTGGAAATCCTGCCGGGGGCGCAAGAGAGCCATCCCCACCACCGCCACCCCGCAAACAGCCGCCACCGGAATGATCCACCGCCGCTTGGGCCGCACCGGAACCTCAGCCACCTTCTCCGGCTCAGCCTCCGCAGTCCGCTCCACCTGCCCAATGAAGCGGTAGCCCTTCCGCGGCACCGTCTCCACAAAGCGCGGATTCGACGCTGAGTCTCCCAGCGCCTCCCGAATCTTGTTGATCGCCGTGTTCAGCCCCTGGTCGAAATCGACAAACGTGTCCGCCTGCCACAGCGCCGTCCGTAGCTCCTCCCGGGTCACAATCTCGCCCGGACGCTCCAGCAGGTAAGCCAACACCTGAAACGGCTGGCCCCCCAGCTTCAGCTTGATTCCGTCGCGATACAGTTCCGCTGCGTCCAGATCGGCCTGGAATGTGGCGAACCGGACAATGCGCGGCATGGGAATTCACTATATCATCGCCCGTTCCAGACATCTAGATTCTCTCATAACATTCCATTTTTCTATTACTTACACTCCTAGCAACATTCCAGCCGCCATCCATGGAGCTACCTCGGCCTCCAGTCCCAAACTGGCCCGGCATGCGCTTCCTGATTCTTCTCTCCCTCACCCTTCCGGCACAGCCCGAAGTTCTTCATGTCACCCTCCTCGACCACGCCGGCGTCCCCGAGGCCACGCGCCTAGCTGCCGAAGAGTTCCTCACCCAGATCTTCGCCCAGGCCGGAACACGCCTCCAGATCCGAACCGAGCAAAGTCCCTGGTGGCCCGGCCAGACACAGAACATGCGCGATATACCCGGCGACGTCATCCTCCGGCTCTGCTCCAAAGATATGGCCGGGCGGATGGTCCCTAAGTCCGTCGTCTTTGGCTATGTCCAACCGGTCGCCCCGAAGGATCCGCCACGGGTCGCCAATGTCTTCTACCACCGCGTGCTGGAACTGGAGAAAGCTACCCCCAGTCCCGCCGCCAAAGTCCTCGGTGCCGTGCTCGCCCACGAACTCGGCCACCTCCTGCTCGGCCGCGGATCCCATTCCGCCGTCGGCATCATGCGTTGCCCCTGGGATACCGCCGAACTGCGCGAGCTGGAGAAAGGGACACTCGTCTTCGACCGCCAGCAAAGGGCTCGTATTATCGATGAAGTCAGGCGCCGCGAATCGCGCAATCAGGAAAACAGATCGGCCAGCCGCAGCTCGAGGCCGGCTTCAGGGATCTGCGCCGAGGTCACTTCCTGCAATCCGTCGCGGTAGAGATACAGGCAGCGCAGCTTGGGGTCTGCCAGCCAAACGTGAGCAATCCCGGCATCGTGGTACTCCCGCAGTTTCGCCATCACGTCCGACATGCGGTCATCCGGCGATAGCACCTCAATCACCAGCAACGGGAGCGATTCGGAAATTCCCTCAGTGGGTTCCTCCGGCCAGAACACACACACATCGGGGATCACATAGCGGCCCGGACGGAGCCGGATACGAGTCTCTACAGACGGGAAGATCTTCCTGTCTTTGCGGAAAGGGCGAAAAAACGAATAGAACTCACCCTGTAGATTTCCATGAGAGTATTCAGGCACACTTCTCTCCAGTAATTCTCCATCGCGAAACTCGCGGTCAACGCCGGAGTAACTGGTGCGAAGATAGTCTTCCTCGCTGAGCGCAGCCTTCGAGGCCATGGCTCCATCATAGCTCCAAAGGCGCATTTGTCCGACAAATGTTTTAACTACAGCCGCTTACCCCGCACGCCGATCTTCCCCCTGAGGCTTATGCCGCCCACCACTTTCGCCCCGGCGGAGGAAGCCAAAACCTCCAGCCCCGTGCCCGACTGGCTAGCCCGGGCATTCACCACCAGCGCCAAGCACTACCAGGCAGGGTTCTTTCAGGATGCCCAGCAGTTGCTCATCGCCATCCTCGAACGCGAGCCGCGTCATAGCGACTCGCTCTACCTGTTGGGCTCCATCGCCGCCCAGTCAAAAGATCTCGATCTGGCCGAACAACTCCTGCGGCAGGCCATCGCCATCGAACAGCGCAAGACTCCCTATTGGGTGCTCTACGGCAATATTCTCCAGTACAAAGGCCAGTGGGATGCCTCGGCCGAATGCTACCGTGCCGCGCTCAGCCTCGATCCGGTCTGCGTCGATGCCTACTATAACTGGGGCAACACGTTCGAAAAGCAACAGCGCAACCGCGAGGCTACCGACTGCTTCGAAACAGCATTGCGCCTGCTGCCCAACCATATCCAGGCCCGCAACAACCTCGCCAACCAGTACCGCAACGCCGGACGGCTGGAAGAGGCGGCGCAGCACCTCGAAGTAGCGCACCGGCAGGAGCCGCAGTCCGTGCCGGTGATCCTCAATCTCGGCAATGTGTACATGTCGATGAGTCGCCATCAACAGGCCATCGATTGCTTCGATGCCGCCATTCATCTCACGCCGCAGTTGAGCGTGCTCTACAACAACAAAGGCAACGCCCTGCGGCAGATGACGAGAATCGAGGAATCGCTCGCCTCCTACCGCCAGGCCATTCAACTCGAGCCGGAGCGCGCCGAGTTCCACGTCAACCTCGGCATCGGTTTGCAGATGCAGGGCCGCCTGGCCGACGCACTCGCCGCCTTCCGCCAAGCCATGACGCTTGCCCCCGAAAATTCCGCCGCCTACGGGGCAGGCCTCTTCTCCCTTCACTACGATCACAACCTCTCGCCGATGGATCTCTGCGAGGCACACCGGGAATGGGCCCGCCGCTACGCTCCCCCCACGCCGCGCAAGCCGCACGCCAACTCGCGCGACGCTGAGCGCAAGCTGCGCATTGGCCTTGTCTCCCCCGACTTCCGCCAGCACCCCGTGGCCTTCTTCACCCTTCCCTTGATCGAGACGCACGACGAAGAGCGCTACGAAATCCTCTGCTACTCGGCCGTCAGCAAACCCGATGCCTGGACTGGGCGCATCCGCGCCGCCGCCGAAGGCTGGTGCGACATTTCCGGAATGACCGACCTCGAACTCGCCGAGCGTATGGAGCGCGACGAGATCGATATCGCTGTCGATCTTACCGGGCACACTGCCGGCAGCCGCCTGCTGGCCTTTGCCCGCAAGCCCGCGCCCGTGGCCGTAAGCTGGCTCGGCTACTTCAACACCACCGGAATGGAGACGATGGATTACCTGCTGGTCGATGCCATCGTGGCCCCGCCCAGCGAACAGGCGCCCTTTGCCGAAAAGCCGCTTCGCCTGGATGGCTGCTACCTCGCCTACAAAGGTCCGGATTACGCCCCGGAAGTTTCCCCACTGCCGGCCGCCGCGAACGGCCACGTTACCTTCGGCTGCTACAACACGCTGTCGAAGGTCACCGATGACGTCGTAAAGCTTTGGGCGCGTCTGCTGCACCGCGTGCCGCTATCACGCCTCATCCTGAAAAACTCCATCCTCGATGATGGCCACTCCCGCCAACTCTATTGGGAGGCTTTCGCCAAAGAGGGCATTCACCGCCACCGCGTCGATCTGCTCGGCTCCTCGCCGCATCCCGAGATGCTCGCGGCCTACTCCCTCATCGACATCGCACTCGATCCTTTTCCTTACAACGGAGGCACCACTACATGCGAAGCACTGTGGATGGGCGTTCCGGTGATCACTCAGGCGGGCGACCGGTTCGTCAGCCGCGTGGGCGCAACAATCTTAACCAACGCCGGATTCCCCGCCTGGGTGACACATTCCCCCGAACAGTACATCGAACAGGCCGCCGCGCTCGCCTCGGATAGCGAAGCCCTCGCCCGGATCCGGACCACGCTGCGCGGCGCCGTACAACACTCCACGCTCGGCAACACCACGCAATTCACCAGGAGGTGGGAACATGCTCTCAGAATGGTTTGGCGCCAATGGGTGCGCGAGGGGCACTGACGGGCCCGCCTCGTCCGACATCAGTGTCACCACCTGCCCGGCCTGCGGCTATCACATCGCCGTGCTCTTCTACGACGGAGGCCAACAGCCGCTCGCCACGCTCGGCTGGCCCCGCGATGCCGCCGCGGCAAGCGCCATGCCCAAACTCCCGTTGCGCTTCGTCCGCTGTGTCGATTGCGGCCACGTCTTCAATGCCGCCTTCGACTACACCCGAGTCCCCTACACCGATCAGCCCAACCGCATGTTCAATCGCGGCCTGCGCTGGAGCCGGTTTCTCGAAAACCTGCGTACAGACATGCTGGACAGGTTGCCTGATCAGCCCGTGGTAGTCGAGATCGGCCATGGCGAAGGCACCTTTCTCGAAGCCCTGGCCGCGGAGCGTCCGGAGGGCCGCTACCTCGGTTTTGACCCGCACGGAGCCACCGAATCCAGGCACCCCAGCGTCACCTTCCACCGCTCGCTATTCACTCCGCAATCCGACCTCGCCCGCATCCAACCCGATCTGCTCATCAGCCGCCATGTGCTCGAACACCTCACCGATCCGCTCGGCTTCGTTCAGGGCCTAAGCTTCGCCGCGTCTCTCACCGGCATCCAGCCGCTGCTCTATCTCGAAGTCCCCTGCATCGACCGCGCCCTTGATCACCTGCGCACCGAAGATTTTTACTACGAGCACAATTCGCACTTCACCACCGAAAGTTTTTCCCGTATGCTGGCGCGCAGCTTCACTTCGATTGACGCCCTCGATCATGGCTACGGAGGCGAAGTCGTCTATGCGTTCCTGCGCCTCAAAGGACGCATGGAGCATGTCGCCCACGCGCGCAAAGCGAAAAGCTTCGCTGTGATGGCCGATACCTCGCGCCGCGTCATCCGCCTGGAACTGGCCAATCTGCATCTCTCGGGCAAGCGTGTGGCGTTCTGGGGCGGAACCGGCAAATGCGCCGCCTTCCTCCAAGCCCACCAGGCCGATGCCCAGCGATTCCCGCTCGTCGTCGATTCCGATCCCGATAAAGCAGGCACCTACGTTCCCGGCACCGGCCAGCAGATCCAGTTCCGCGATGCCCTGCTCCAGCAGCCCGTCGAAGTGATCATCGTCCCCACCCAGTGGCGCGCCCGCGACATCGTCGAAGAAGCCGCCCGCGCCGGCATCACCTATCAATCCATCCTCATCCCCCACAACGGCCACCTCGTCGATTACTTCACCGCCGTCCACCCCTACGGAAAGCCTTCCTTAAAGAAAGAACCCGCCCTGGTTTAACCCAAGGCGGGTTCTTCCCGCTTGCCAGCGCTCACCAGGATCTATCCGCGCAACAGGGAGAGCACGGCTTGCGGCGCCGAATTCGCCTGTCCGAGGGCCGCGATACCAGCCTGCAGCACGATCTGTGCCTTGGTCAGGTTCGCCGCTTCCTGCGCCAGGTCGGCGTCACGGATACGCGACTCGGCCGCCGCGATATTCGTCAATTGCGATTGCGCCAGGTTGACGGCATAGTTGAACTGGTTCTGTCCGCGGCCGACAACGGCCTGGCAGTCACCCAGGATGGATACCGCTTCGGCTAGCGCCGTCACCGCATTGGTCGCTCCGTCGATGGTGGAGATATCCAACTGCGATCCACCGTCGAGCTGAGTTGCTTTCGTAATGGCGCCCTGCCCCAACACCGAGGACCCGCTGGTGCCATCGTACATGCCGATCTCGCTCGCCGCCGTCGAGCCCGAGCTCACACCCACCGAGACCCGGAAATCTTTCAGCGTGCTCAAGAAGCGGATGCCTTCTTCGTTGCCATCCGTATCCTGTTCCTTCACGGCCACCAGCTTCTTCAGCGTCGAGTCGGCCGATTGCTGCAACTGCTCGTTGATCGTCTTCAGTGCCTCGTCGATCGTACGGGCATTGCGCGACGTCGAATCATTGCGCAGAGTGACAGCCAGTGTATGCTCAAGCCCTTGCGTATCCACCGCCGTGATTGTGACCGTCTGGTCCTGCGCGCCATTGCGGATCGTGTTGAAGCTGAACACATCTTTGTTCGTGCCTAGCTCCGTGGCGTAAGCGCCTCCGGTGTTCACCGTCGCTTTGTCGGCGTAATTGCTATCGCCGGCACTGAAGCCCAGCGTGGTTAATGCGCTGTTGGTGGCATCCAGCAGTTCGATTTTGGTGTTGGCAGTATCAGCCGTGATCACCAACTGGCCGTTCACCACGGCAGCCGTCGCCGCGGCCGCGAAGGTGGCGTTGCCGTTCAGGTCCGCAGCAATCGATGTGGCCGTGCGAGCCGCGCCCGCCGTCAAGGTGATGCTCGTGGCCGCGCCACCATTCACCGAGAAGGAAACTACGTCATTCGTGCTGGCCGTAATGGCATAGGTGCCATCCAGGCTGCCGTAAATCGCATCGGCGTAGTTGGCCGAGTACGTCGTGCCGGTGCCAGTGGTCGCGTTGGTACCGAAGCCGAAGTTATCCTGACCCGGAGCCAGCGCGTTCAGACGGAATGCGGTGCCACTGCTCGAAGCAATGTTGATCACACCACCGCTCACCGCGGCCACGATGCCGGCTGCCTGCAACGTGGAGTTGGCGTTAATGCCGGCATTGATCGCCGCCACGGCCGCCGTCGCCGTGCCTGCCGTCAGACCGTTCACCACGACCTGTTGCACGGCTCCGCCGCCGATGGAAAATTCGAACGTCTGCGCTGATGTTGTGGACAGCGTCACCGCGCCACCCGTGACGGACGTATAGTCGAACGCCGTGGCTGTATCGCTCGCCAGCCGGAACGTGCCGAGACCAAGCAGGTTGTCGTTATCACCCGCTGCCAGCACTTCAAAGCGTTCCCCATGCTTGCCGCGGAACACCAGGGATTCTCCCGACACCGGCGTGTCCAATGTGATCCCCGCGGCGTTCAATGCCGAATTGCCGTCCACCGAAAGTTTCAACGCAGCGGCCAATTGTGCCGCCGTCGTTGTCCCCTGGGTGATGCCAAGGGTAATGTCCACCGGTGTGGCGAGACTCGCGCCCTGGACCCGGACGATGACATTCGCCGAGCCTGACCCTGTAGATGTGCCCGTTACGTTGCCCGCACCGACAAACGCCGTCGACAGCGATTTCCCCGACGCTCCGCTCTGGAAGTTCCCCAGCAAAGCATTCGACAGCCGGTCTCCCGCCTGTACTTGGAACGCCCCCGTGCTCGAGGCAAACCCGAGCCGCTCCTTCACCGTCCCGTCCGCCTGCGTGTCGGTCACCACCACAGCCCGCACATTGGCATTCTTGAACGCCGTGGCAGCGGCCGAAGTCCCATTTCCAGCAGCTTCAATTCCGGCATTGATCGCCTCCACCAACGTGGAGGTGTTGGTAACCCCTGAAAGATTCGCCGAAACCTTGATGCGTTCGTCATCGGAAAAACCCGCGCCGCGGAAATAGAAATCCGTAAACCCGCTCACCGCCAGTGAATTCGTGTTCGTCGTGTCGTTCACAATAGACTGCACGCTGGTCGTTGCGGAACTGGTGGACAGATCCGTACCCGTGGCGCTCGCCGCCTGCACACCGCTCAAGCCGAGGCTTTGCGAATCCACAGTGGAAGAACTCAGATCCACGCCCACCGACCCATTGGCAATCTCCGTAATGCCGGCGTTGGCCTTGCCGCCGCCGATAAAGACACTCAGCGACTTCGCGAATTGGCCGCCGCGATCAAGCCCAATCGCCTGTGCCTGCCGATTGATTTCCGCCAGCACGCTCTGAAATTCGCCGTTCAACACATTGCGCGACCCGGTGAACGTTCCCGACGCCGATTGCGTCGCCAGGGTCCGCGCCCGGTCGAGCAGTTTCGAAATGTTGTTGATGCCGCCGTCAATGATCTGCAGTGTGCTGATACCGTCGTTGGCGTTGCGGATGCCCTGGGTCAACACCGAAATGTCAGACCGGAATCCGTTCGCGATCGCCAAACCCGCGGCATCGTCGCCGCTTGCGGTGATGCGCAAGCCCGACGTCACTCGCTCGATCGTCTTCTGTTGAAAGTTCGAACTCTGCCGCAGGTTGTCCTGCGCGATCAGAGCCGGAATGTTGGTGTTAATTTGAAAACCCATGTTTCGCTCCTGGCAAACGCTACAACGGATGCGGGAAAGTCCTTCTTCCCGGTATCACTTCTCAAGTGCGGCCCCCGCTGGGGCGCCGCTCTGCTATGGCATATCGGAGGAGTATTGCCAGCATTACCAGGTGGCAAGAAAGGATACACCCCAGTGGCATAAAATCGCCGCCTTCAGGGGAATATCACTTATATAAAACGAACACGGCCCGCCATGGCTCCAAGAGAACCGTGGCGGGCCGTGGTTGGCCTGCGGTCAGGGGGTGTTTCTGTTATGCGCCCGCTTAGCCTCTCAGCAGAGCGAGTACGGCCTGCGGCGCGGAATTGGCTTGTGCCAGGGCGGCAATGCCCGCCTGGAGAACAATCTGTGCTTTGGTCAGGTTCGCCGCTTCCTGCGCCAGATCGGCGTCGCGGATGCGGGATTCCGCCGATGCGATGTTGGTCAACTGCGACTGCGCCAGGTTCACCGCATAGTTGAACTGGTTCTGGCCGCGGCCGACGACTGCTTGCGCATCGCCGAGTTTTGACACCGCGTCGGCCAGTGCCGTCACCGCCGCCGTGGCGCCATCGATCGAAGTGATATCCACCTGGCTGCCGCCAGTGGTTTGCGAAGCGGAAGTAATCGCACCCTGTCCGAGAACGGACGAGCCGCTGGTTCCGTCATACACGCCCACTTCGGCCGCAGCCGTGGAACCCGAGCTGACGCCCACCGACACGCGGAAATTATTCAGCGTGCTGAGGAAACGCACTCCCTCTTCGTTGCCCGTGTAGTTCTGTTCCTTCACCGCGACAAGTTGCTTCAAGGTCGAATCGGCCGATTGCTGCAACTGATCGTTGATGGACTTGATCGCTTCATCAAGCGACCGTGCGTTGCGCGCTGTGGCGTCGTTACGCAGAGTCACAGCGAGTGAATGCTCCGCACCCTGTGCGTCAACGGCAGTCAACGTGATCGTCTGATCCTGAGCCCCGTTGCGCAACTGGCTGAAGCTGAATACATCGTCGTTGGTGCCGAGCTCGGTAGCATAAGCACCGCCCGAGTTCACCGTGAACTTATCTGAGTAGTTGCTCTGCCCCGTCTCAATGCCAAGGGTGGTCAAGGCACTGTTGGTCGCACTCAGAAACTCAATCTTGGTGTTGGCGCTGTCCGCCGTAACCACCAACCCGCCGTTGATCACAGCCGCCGTCGCCGCTGCCGCAAACGTGGCGTTGCCGTTCAGGTCCGCAGCAATCGATGTGGCCGTGCGGGCCGCGCCCGCGGTCAAGGTAATGTTCGTGGCCGAGCCACCATTCACCGAGAAGGAAACTACGTCATTCGTGCTGGCCGTAATGGCATAGGCGCCGTCAATCGTGTTGTAAATGGCATCGGCATAGTTCGCCGAATACGTCGTGCCCGCGCCGGTCGTGATGTTCGTGCCAAAACCAAAGTTGTCCTGGCCCGGAACCAGCGCGTTCAGCCGGAACGCCGTCCCGTTGTTGGACGCAATGGTAATCGCGCCGCCACTCTGGGAAGCGACCAGACCCGCCGCCTGCAACGTGGAATTGGCGTTGATGCCGGCATTGAGTGCCGTCACTGCCGCCGTTGCCGTCGCCGCCGACAGGCCATTCAGCACCACCTGCTGCACAGCGCCGCCGCCAATGGAAAACTCGAACGTCTGCGCCGCTGTGGTGGTAACCGATGCCGCTCCACCAGTCACCGATGTGTAGTCAAACGCAGTCGCCGTGTCGCTCGCCAGGCGGAAGGTGCCTAGGCCCAGCAGGTTGTCGTTGTCCCCCGCCGCCAGCACTTCAAACCGTTCTCCATGCGAACTGCGGAACACCAGCGTTTCACTCGACACAGGCGTATCCAGCGAGATACCGGCAGCCTGCAACGTGGAGTTGCTGTCCACCGCGAGTTTCAGAGCCGAAGCAACCTGCGCCGCCGTGGTCGTGCCTTGCGTGATGCCCAAAGTGAGATCCACCGGGCTCGCCAAGCCGCTGCCCTGCACGCGAACGATGATATTCGCCGAACCCGAACCGGTAGACGTGCCCGTCACCGTGCCCGCACCGAGAAACGCCGTCGCCAGCGAATTGCCCGTCGAGCCGGAAACAAAGTTCCCTAACAGCGCATTGCTCATCCGGTCGCCCGCGGCCACCTGGAACGCGCCCGTGCTCGATGTGAACCCGAGCCGCTCCTTCACCGTCCCATCAGCCTGCGTATCGGTCACCACCACGGCTTTGATGTTGGCGTTCTTGAACGCCGTCGCCGCCGCCGAAGCGCCGTTGCCCGCCGACTCGATCGCCGCATTCACGTTCTCCACCAGCGTGGAAGTGTCCGTAATGCCCGCCAGATTCACCGATACCTTGATCCGGTCATCATCGGAGAATCCCGCGCCGCGGACAAAGAAATCCGTCTGCCCGGCCACAGCCAGCGAGTTGATGTTCGTCGTATTCTCCACAATCGACTGCACCGAGGTGGTCGCCGAACTCGTGGATAGATCCGTGCCCGACACACTCGCCGCCTGCACGCCGCTCAATCCAAGGCTCTGCGCATCCACCGTCGACGAAGTCAGATCCACCGACACGCTGCCGTTGCTGATCTGCGACACGCCGGCATTGGCCCGGCCGCCGCCAATAAATACACTCAACGATTTCGCGAACTGCCCGCCACGGTCCAGCCCAATGGTCTGCGCCTGGCGATTGATTTCCGCCAGCACGTTCTGGAATTCTCCATTCAGCACCTGGCGCGATCCCGTGTACGTCCCCGACGCCGACTGCGTCGCCAGCGTCCTGGCCCGGTCGAGGAGCTTCGATATGTTATTAATGCCGCCGTCGATGATCTGCAGCGTGCTGATCCCGTCATTGGCGTTGCGCACGCCCTGCGTCAACACCGAGATGTCGGAGCGGAACCCGTTGGCAATGGCTAACCCAGCCGCATCGTCGCCGCTGGAGGTGATGCGCAACCCGCTGGTTACGCGTTCAATTGTCTTCTGTTGGAAATTCGATGCCAACCGCAGGTTCTCCTGCGCCGACAACGAGGGAATATTGGTATTGATCGTGAATGCCATGTTTCTCTCCTAGAAACGCACTCCGGGCAGTCCTACCCGGGCCCCCCGCCCGCCGCGCCAATTTTGCGCCACGACGGGAGGCAACATTTGGTCGTTCTCTGCCCTCATCGGAATACCGGCCGAAGAGTGTGAAACGGAAAGAATTGTAAATCTGAAAAGAATTGGGGGATATATCTGGCTAGATCCTGCGGCGTATCCCGGCCGCTACCAGCAACGCCCCTGCCCCCACCAATAACCCCGTCGACGGCTCCGGCACATCCCCTCCATCGCTCAATACGACGTTGTCAATCCCCGTCGTCTCCACTACCCCATTGGTGAATTCCGCCATCACCCAAAAATCCGTCACATTCGCGAACGCCTGCTGGAAATCAGCAATCGTCGCCGCCAAACCCGTCGCGTGATTCGTCCATCCCGCTCCCGGAGCCAGCGTCACCGACAACGATGTCCACCCATTGGGCGTCAGTGCCGGAATCGGGCGATCGTACTGCAGCACGATCCCGCCCCCTTTGATCACCAGATCGTTGCCGTTGTAATCCAGGGCGTTGTTGTACAGCAGATCATAGGTCAGCGTGCCGCCAATGGCCGCCAACAGATTTCCCCAATAGGCTCCTGGTGCGGCAAACAGCGTATCGTTGCTGTCCAGATCATCCGTTTCCGCGTAGCCGCCGGGGTTGCCGCCCGCGGGCTGGAACACAGCCGGTGAGCTGCTCACCACGTCATAGCCCGCCGAACCGGGATTCGCCGCCACAGCGGACCACCCTTCCACTCCAGCATCAAACGTGCTGCTGGCAATCACACCACCGTGCAATAGGGAAAGGGTTCCTAAACCAAGTGCAATCCAAATGAAGCGCATGTCTCAAACCTCCGAAATAGATCGAGACGGGGAGATTGTTTGTAGTATAGCGCTAGGTCACACTCTTGTCTGCCAAATGCTCCACCAGTAAGGCCCGCCACCGTTCCCGCCACACTGGCAACTGAAACGTCCGCGCCACTTCCACCCCACGCCCCGCCAGCTCCCGCCGCAGCCGGCTCTGCCGGATCAGCTTCTCCAACGCCGCTCCCAACGCCTTGCTCTCCGGCTCAATCAGCAATCCGTTATACCCATCCTGCACCAGATCCGGCAGCCCACCCACGTTCGTGGCAATCACCGCATTCCCGCTCGCCATCGCCTCCAAACACGAGAGTGATGTTCCCTCGCTCGCCGTCGTGGGAACAATCGTGATGTCAGCGCCGGCGTAAGCTTCCGGCATCTTCTCCGGAGCCAGCACCCGCCATGTCACTCGCGACGGGAACGTGTCGCGCAGCGTCTCCACCGCCGTCTGCTCCCGCGCCGATTCCGCCAGCCCCACAAAATGCATGCTCATGTCCGGAAACTCAGCCATCAGATCCGGCACCACATCCATCGCCAGCCAGAACCCCCGATTCGTCGTCAGACGCCGTGGATACAGCACCCGCACCGTCTTCTCATTCGTAGCCGGACGCGGCTGAAACTCGGCCGTGTCCACGAAATTCGGTATGTAGCGGAAGCGATGAGAGAGATGATGGTGCGTCGCCCGCGCCCAGTTGATCGTGTTCGTATCCACCGACACAATCCGTTCCAGATTGGCGATCGACACCCGGTAGTGTTCCATCAGATTCGCGAATCCATCGGCCTGCACTCCGGCCGAATCCCAATTGATGCCGTGGCTGATTCCGATCGAGTGCGGATGAGCCAGCGGCGCGGCCAGATAATAGGCGTGATACAGAGTCAACGCAGCCGGCGGTGCCTGCGCATGGAACACTTCGTTCAACCGCGAGTCCAGCCCCTGCGTGTCCAATCCGCACACTTCAATCCCGTTATATTCCCGCGTCCATTCGCCGCGCGCCGATTGATACGCCCGCACATGAAAACCTAGTGAGCGGAAAATCGGCGCCAGTTCGATCAGATACCGCTCCGCCCCGCCGCTCATCATCGTCTGCCCCTCGCGATCGAAAAACAACGGAGTGAGCACGTGCACCACGCCGCGATTCCCCGCCCCGGGCTCCGTCACAGCTTTCTTTGAAGCGGGCGGCGGCGAAACCGCGCCTGGCGTCTCCGCAGACTGCGCTGCTGTGCGCCAGCGCGTCCAGCTTTCCTGTACGTTTCCCTGCTTCAGGCTCCACCAGGCTTCGGCCAATCCGGCCGCCGAACGGTATTGCCGCGCCTTCGCCGCTGCTTCCTGCGTCTGCCTGGCCACCTGCTCTGCCTGCGTATACGTGGAAAGCTGCTCTTCGAGCGCCGCCAGCCGCCGGTCCCGTTGTTCCAACTGCCGCCGTGCTTCTTCCAGCGCCTTCTGCACGGTCGCCGTCTCCGCCCGTGCCTCCGCCATGCGCTCCTCGGCTTCGCGCACCGCTTTGCCCGAGCCCTCCAGCCGCAGCCGCCCCTGCAAAGCCGTAAAAATCGTACGCAGCGCTTCTCCGTTCGGAGCCACCGGCCGTGCTCCGGCCAGCAATTCCGCCGCCAGCCGCGATGCATCCGCCCGGGCCGCCTCCGCCATCCGCCTGGCGTGCTCATCCAAACGCCGTGCGATGCTCTCCCGGTCTTCCCAAGCCTGCTCCAAAGCCCGCACCAGCCCATCCGGATCGAGTTGCTTCAGGTCCAGAACGAACTCCTCGCAACCCACCGAAGAAGCCAGATGCAGCACCTTTGGATCGTAGGTCAACGCCACAAACGGAGCCGCCGCCATCGTGGCGAAAATCGCCGCATGCAGCCGCATGCCGATCACCATGTCGCACTCGGCCAGCATTCGCGCCCGATACACCGGAGCCAATTGCGGCGCGGCAATCTCCACCGCCTCCCGATGCCGCATCGCCTGCACCACGCGCTGCGCCACGGCGTAATCGTTCTCCAGTGGCTGATGCTCAATCCACTGAAACGGAATAAACTTCAGGTGCGCTTCGTGCCGGTCCAGATAACGGTCCAGCCCATCGGCCACCGCCGCTTCCCACTTCGCCGCCTCGACATCGATCTCCCACGGCCGCAACGCAATGCCAATCACCGGCTTCTCATGCTCCGGCCGCGGCTCAAGCAGCGTCCAATTCCCCATCAGCGCAAAAGCAGGATCGGCAGCCACATGCACCCGCTCGCGCGCGATCCCCAGTTCCGCCATCAGATCGGCCGACGGCTGCTCCCGTACCGAAATGCTCGACGCGCCTTCGAGCAACGCCCGCGTCATGCGCCGCCCTTCCTCCGTCCGCAACGGGCCCGCGCCCACGGCGTAATACACCACCGGCTTGCCCAACAACGCCGCCAGCAACGGCGCCCCACCGACATAACTCAAACTGCCGTGCCCCGGCGTCCACAGTGTCTCCGGATAAAAGCCCCAGTAATCGAAGAACAGCCCGCCGCCGCCGACCAGCACAAAATCGGCCGCCGCGATGGCGTCGAATTGCTCGGCGATGGATTGCCAGTGCACGGCCTGCACCGCATGCTGCGACGCCGTCAGTTCCGGATTCCCCGACATCACGGTGAGTTGCAGATCCGGCACACGCTCGCGCAGCAACGCGACCAAGCTCGCCAGAATCGCTTCATCGCCCGTGTTATCGAATCCGTAGGAACCGACAATATAACCGCGCATCATGTCCATTATGCGTGGATGATGTGACTCCCGGGTGAGTTGATCGCAATCGGAATCTCTTCCAGATGGGCCAGCGCCCCGCGCACTTGCTCGCGCCGGTCCGGCGGAACGACAAACAACAAACACCCGCCTCCGCCCGCTCCCAGCAACTTCCCGCCAAACGCCCCCGCTGCGCGCCCGCGCTGATACATCTCTTCAATCTCACTGCTGCACACCGAACTGTCCAGCGAGCGCTTCAATTGCCATGCCTCATCCAGTAACTCCCCAAACGCACTCAGGCTCGCGTTCCCCGTGAGCAGCGAATAGCCTTCGTCCACCATCTCCCGCATCCGACCCAGTACCCGCGTCTGTTCATCAATCCGCCGGATGATGTTCGTCGCCACATCGGCCGCGCGCCGCTTGATGCCCGTATGCAGCAAGAGCAGATGATCTTCCAGATTCCGCATCCGGTCCGGAGAAAGTGGCACCGCATGCACCACAATATCCTCACGCGTGCGAAACTCAATCAGCTTGAAGCCACCCACCGCGGCGAACACCTGGTCCTGGCAACCCACCGCCTCCTGCAGCGTGTCCTGCTCCAGAAGAATCGCTTCCACCGCCAGATCAATCGGCCGCCGCGCCCGCCCTTGAAACGCATGCAGCGCATTCAGCAGTCCGACCACGAAACTCGATGACGAGCCCAGCCCGGAAAACGACGGCAGTTCGCCGGTATAGTTGATCTCGACATCGGTCGAAATGCCGCAGTGCCGCAGGCACTCCCGGAACGGCGCATGCTCAATCTCCTCCAGGCTCCGCACACACTCCACCTTGCGGTAGGCGATGCGGATCGAGTAGTCAAACAGCCGCGAATAGAAGCGCGAAACCGAGAGATACGCGGAATGGTCGATGGCCGTGCCCAGTACGGCGCCACCGCCATTTTTCTCAAAGTAACCGGGGTAATCCGTACCGCCGCCGAAGAAGCTGATACGGAACGGAGTCTGCGTGATGATCATGAATGAATTGAAGGCCGGACGAACTTGCTACATTATCCGCCGCGCTCAATGTTGGGTGCCACAGTAGCACTATTTGCTACCCTCGAAGTGCACAGCATGACTACCGAATCGCGCGTCACTATTGTCCGCACCTCGCCCCGAGACAACGAAAAGAGAGTCATGATTGCGAAGATCGACGATCAGCCGTTCGCTACTCTCTACTACGGCAAGTCGGCGACCAAGGTCCTCACACCCGGCCCGCACACACTCAACGTCAACAACACCTTCGTCTGGAAAAACCACAAGTTCGAGATCGCCCCCGGTGAGCACATCACCTTTCAACTCATCAACCGCTCCGGCAAGTTCACCTGGTTTCTCGTGGCGCTGATGGGAGCGGGTCCAATGTACATCGACATCGAACGCCAGAGTTGACCCCAACCGGCCTACGGCTGGATCTTCTGGTTGCGGCCAAAGAGAATCTTCAGGTAGCCAGGAATCTTCGGGTCCAGACCAGGATTGCGGAAGTAGTTCGGGTAGTGCATCAGCAGGTTGTAGTTCAGGTAGGCGAGCGTGTACTTTTCGATTTCCTTCACTTGACGCACGGGAAATACCTGACCGTTCATGCTGACCTTCGTCGTGTCACCCTTGTGCCGGATCAGATCCATCTGAAAGATACGGATCACATCGAGCGTGGCGCGGTCGCAATCGCCATGCATCGGCACGCGAAAACCGTTCCCTAGCAGAACCTTCTTATCGGGGCGCTGGAAGTGCTTCTGCAGCATCCATTGCACCATCAGAACGTCGTCCGCGTAATTGGCGCACCCTTCGCCCACGGCATAAGTGGTGTTCCAGATCTGGTTCATGCGCTTCTGCCCTCCGGTGGCTACGGGGCTCTCTGATATATCCATGATTTCAGGCATTTTGTTTTGTTTTTTCCTCTCACTGGGAAAGGCGTGGAGGTAGCCTAAAATCTGTCAGGCTGATGCAACTTTTTTACGATCGATGCCTCAGTACGCAGCCCGCCCGTCGCTCTCATATTTGTTGAACTTCGGAGCCTTGATCCGGGCCATCTCATCCAGTGCCGCCTGCAACTTCTTCCGCGCCGCCTGTGCCTCCGCCGAACCCCCAGTCACCGGCAGCGGCGATTTCTCAAACGGGTCCTTCTGAATGTCATACAGCCGGCCATCCAGGTATAGCTTCCAGCGGTGATCCCAAGCCAGCCGCGTCGCCGGAAAATTCACCTTGCAGCCTGGATGCGGATCATAGTGCGAAAACGCCCACTGCCGCGGATTCCCCTTCTGTCCCCGTAACTGCGGCACAAAGCTCCGTCCATCCACCGGCAGTCCGTCAAACCACTTCGCCCCTGTCGCCTCCATCATCGCCGGCAGAAAGTCGGTCGAGTCGATCAAATCCGAACAAACCCGCCCCGCCGTGGTCACGCCCTTCCAGCGAGCCATCATCGGCACATGCATCCCGGCTTCCGTAGGCGTCCCCTTCCCGCCCGGAATCACCTTGTCCCCCATCCGCGACGTGACTTCCTTCGGCGTCCCGTTATCGCCAAAAAACAGGATCAGCGTCCGCTCGGCGATCCCCAACCGGTCCACCGCATCCAACACGCGGCCCACGCACGCATCCAGATACTCCACCATATCGCCGTAGTATTTCGGATCGTCCTTCAGCCGGTCCCCCTTGGCCCAATCGGCGCTGCGCGGCGTCGGATTGAACGGCCCATGCGTCAACACCATCGGGTAATACACAAAGAACGGATTACTCTTGTTCCGCTCCATGAAGCGGATTACGAAATCGGCAAACAGGTCCTCGCCATACTTGCCCTTTGTGTCGGTGCGCTTCTTCCCGTTCTCGTTGATCACCGGATCGGCATAGCGCGAACCCTTGTCCTCGGTGAACAGATCGTGCCACAACAGGTATTCATCAAACCCGCTCTGCTCCGGCTTCATCCCCGTAGCCCGCCGCGGCGACGGCTTGCCTTCGTAACTATAGAACTGCCACTTCCCCGCAATGCAAGTGCGATAGCCCGCCCGCTGCATCATATGCCCGAACGTCTTCTCGTTCGGATCCATCAGCCCGAACGCGCGCCAGTTGCGGAAATTGTGCTGCCCCGTCATCAACTGCACCCGCGTCGGCGTGCACAACGGCTGCGCATAGGCATGCGTAAACCGCACCCCCGTGGCTGCCAGCCGGTCCAGGTTCGGCGTCTTATACGACGTGCCCCCATTGGCTCGCACACATTCATAGCCGAAGTCATCGGCCATGATCAGAAGGATATTCGTTTTCCCTTGCGCTTGCGCCATGGCGGCGCCGGCGGTGGCTGCGGTGCTGGATAGAAATCCCCGCCTCGTGAGTTTCACACTGTCCATCGGCATGCGATGGGTATCGTATCACGCGTTCCCGTGAACCAATTCCGTCAGACCTCTCGCGTATCCCGGTGACCCCCACATCCGAGGGGCACATCAGGGGATAGGAGTGAAACAAATGAAACGAATCGCAGTATTCGTCTACGGAGTAGTGTGTTACGGGATCTTCTTTGCGACGTTCCTGTATGCTTTTGGCTTTGTTGGCAACGTGCTCGTGCCGAAATCGATGGATTCCGGCCCCGCCGTCCCGCTCGGCGAAGCCTTCCTGATCAATTCGTTGTTGTTGGGTGGCTTCGCCATTCAGCATAGTGTCATGGCCCGAAGCTGGTTCAAACGCGGCCTCACAAAACTGATTCCCGAGCCCGCTGAGCGCAGCACCTATGTTCTGCTGTCCAGCGTGATGCTCATCCTGCTGTTCTGGCAGTGGCAGCCCATGGGCGGAATCATGTGGAACGTGGATAGCATTGCGATGCAGGGCCTGCTCCATGCCCTCTGCGCCGCGGGCTGGGTCTTAGTGCTGATCAGCACATTTCTCATCAACCACTTCGATTTATTCGGCCTGCGCCAGGTGTGGCTTTATCTGCGCAACGAGCCTTACACGCCGCTTCGCTTCCGCACGCCAGCGATGTATAAAGTGGTGCGCCATCCGCTCTACCTGGGCTGGCTGCTGGCTTTCTGGATGACGCCGGTCATGACCGCAGCGCATCTGTTGTTCGCCATGCTCACCACCGGCTACATCCTTGTTGCCATTCAATTTGAGGAGCGCGACCTCGTCCGTGCCCACGGCGAGCGCTATCGCCAGTACAGGGAGTCTGTACCGATGATCCTCCCCGTCCGGGTGGGCACTAAGCCCGCAGCGAAGGATTTGCTCATGGACAGCAGCTACGGGGACTGATCACCAGGGAAGGTGGGGGCCGTTAGTTACTTGGGATGAGGGCGAATACTTTCGATAAAGAAAGTCTCGCCTTCAATCGTAAAATAGAATCGCCAATCCTGATTGATCCGCCCCTGCCACACATCCTCCGCTTCGTCGAACTTCTTCGCGTGAATACGGGGGTGGCGAAGGTCTCGAATCAGGAACTTTAACTGTTTCAGAAACGCCTTCTGCACTTCCGGGGAAGCCACCGCGAGAGCTTCAATAGCTCTCTGTGAGAGTTGGACGTTCATCGAACCTTACTTCTTGCGGCTGCGCTTGTATGCTTTGAAATACTCGCTGAACTCTTCGGCAGTCTGAAACGGCCCGTGATAGGGTCCTTTGCGGGCTGCCTTGATATCTGCTTTCACGGCTTCACGTTGCGAGGCAGTGTAGTCGTCTCCTCGAACCTTCTTGGAAGGTTTGCCGACGAATGTGACAACGCCTCCAATGGCTTTCACCTCTACTTCGTCGCCAGCTTTAAAACCCGCCGTTCTACGCACTCGAGGTGGCAAAAGGCGTCGGATCTCTTCCGTAAGTGTGATCGTCATTGCTTGTCCCAAAGCATAGCACTCACAATCTACGGCAACCCAAACGCCACCACCGCGCCCCCAGCCGCCACCGCCACATACTGCTTCCCACCCACCGTATACGTCATGGGCGATGCCTTCCACAACGCATTCGCCGCAAAGCGCCACAGCAGCTTCCCCGTCTTCGCATCCGCCGCCGCGAAATCCCCATTGTCATGCCCAAAAAACACCAGCCCGCCATTCGTCGCCAGCGTTCCACCCCAAGTCTCCGCCAGCCCATCCTGCGGCATCTCCCAAACTACGCGCCCCGTCTTCAAATCCAGCGCCCGAAGATACTTCTTCCCCGGCTCATTCGGAACCCGCCGCGTCGTCCCGCCATAGTGCGACTTCCCCGCCTCCCACTGCGCCGGAGCCTTCCGGTACACCGTGCATTTCTCCAACGCCATGATGTAGTACAACCCCGTGCCCGGATGAAACGACGGCGCCATCCAATTCGTCGCCCCCTCCACCGCCGGACACGCCCGTACTCCCTCTGCCGTCGGATTCGCCTCCGGAATCACAATCGGCCGTCCATCCGCCCCAATCCCTTTTGCCCACGTCATCTTCTCCACAAACGGCTTCGCCAGCAGCAGCTTCCCATCGGTCCGGTCCAGCACATAGAAGAACCCGTTGCGATTGGCCTGCGCCAGCAGCTTCCGCGGCCGTCCTTCCCACTCCACGTCAATCAACACCGGCACCTGTGTCGCATCCCAATCATGCAAATCGTGAGGCGTGAATTGGTAATGCCAGCGCCGCTTGCCGGTTGCCGCATCCAGCGCCACCACGGCACTCGTGTACAGGTTGTCGCCCTTGCGTTCATCGCCGTTGTAATCCGCGCAGGGATTCCCCGTCGGCCAATACACCGTCTGCAACTGCGGATCATAAACCCCCGTCAACCACGCCGCGCCGCAGCCATGCTGAATGTCCTTGCCCTGCCATGTCGATGCCTCCGGATCCCCGGGCGCCGGCACCGTCCAAAAGCGCCACACTTCTTTCCCCGTCGATGCGCTATACGCCGCCACAAAACCGCGCACTCCTTCGTCTCCGCCTGAAGTCCCGCTCAGCACCAGATCATTCACCACCAGCGGCGCCGCCGTCGCGCCGTAATTCTGCCGGTAATCGGCCATCTCCGTGTCCCACAACACCGCGCCCGTCGCCCGGTCGAGCGCCAGCAGATGCGCATGGTCCGTCACCAGAAACACACGATCGTTCAGCAGCGCCACACCACGATTGATCCCGCCCGCCGCATCGCCCACCAGTCCCTGCGTGCGAGGCCGCCGGAAATTCCAGATCGGCCGCCCCGTGGCTGCATCCAGCGCATAGGCTTCATTCACTGCCGTGATGTACATCACGCCATCCACCACCACCGGAGTCACCTGCAATCGCCCCGCGCCCGCAATGCCGAACATCCACCGTGGCGCAAGTCCACTCACATTCCCTGTGTGAATCTGATCGAGCGTGCTATACCGGTTCCCGCCCAACTGCCCGTGAAAGCTCAGCCACTCCCCGGCCTTCCCCTCCGCAATCGCCGCGAACGCCGGCCCGTTGACCGTAATCTTACGCGCTCCGGGTCTCGCTGCCGGAGCATCCAGCGTTCGCAGGAACGCCACCATCGAATCCATCTCTCCATCCGCGAGTTTCACTCCTGGCATTCCACGCGCAGGCAATCCATTCCGCACCAGATCCCGCAGCGATCCTGCATCACGCGTCCTTAGATTGCGCTGCGTGATGTCAGGCCCCCGTTCCCCACCGCGCCCGTCACCGCCGTGACACGCTCCGCAACGCGAAGCAAATAGCTGCCTCCCGCTTTCCACATTTTGCGCTTGTGCCGGAAGCGTGGCGCTAAGGAAGAGAACAATGGCCGTAAGCATTATCTGCCATTGCAACACAAACGGCCTGCACCCTTTGAAGGAGTGCAGGCCGTTTGAAAAGTTAGAGTGATGTGCAGCGATTACCAGCGAGGCTGACGGCGATTTCCGCCGCGCCCACCGCCACCGCCACCGCCGTAGCCACCACCGCCGCCACCGGCGGGACGCGGACGTGCTTCATTCACGTTCAACGCGCGGCCGTCCAGTTCGGCGCCGTTCAGGCGCGCGATGGCGGTTTCCGCTTCATCGGCATTGGTCATTTCCACGAAGGCAAAGCCACGCGGCTGGCCCGTCGCCCGGTCGGTTACAATACTGACACGTTCGACGGCTCCATATTGCGAGAAGGCTTGATGCAAGTCCTCCTGCGTCGTCCGGAAATTGAGATTTCCTACGAAAATGTTGGTCATTGGGAGTGCGTCTCCTATTCGAATTTGTCTTTGAAGACCCCGGGCTGCAAGGTTAACCAATCCGAATGGAGGCAAACGCAAGGACAGGACGGATGTGGACAAAAGACAACTTCAGCATACCACGGTATTTAATAGGTGGTATGCCACAATGAGGAGGCATGCAGATTCTCGTCACCGGTGGCGCCGGCTACATCGGCAGCCATACGGCCAAAGCCTTGTCACAGGCGGGTTACGAGCCGGTTGTCTTCGATAGTTTGGAATACGGCCACCCCTCCGCCGTCCAATGGGGCCCGCTCGAACAAGGCGACCTCGCCGACTCGTCCGCGCTCCGCCGCGTCCTCTCCAAATACTCCTTCTCCGCCGCCATTCATTTCGCCGCTTATATCTCCGTCGGCGAATCCGTTCGCGAACCCGGCAAATACTTCCGCAATAACTTCGGTAATACTCTCAATCTCCTCGATGGCCTACGCGAGGCCGGCATCCCTCGCATCGTCTTTTCCTCCACCGCCGCCGTCTACGGCGACCCCCTGCAAGTTCCCATCCCCGAAGATCATCGCCTTCAACCCGTCAGCCCTTACGGCGATTCCAAACTCATGGTGGAGCGCGCCATCGGCTGGTATGGCCAGGCTCATGGATTGCGCTCCGTGCTGCTCCGTTACTTCAACGCCGCCGGTGCCGACCCCGATGGTCAACTGGGCGAGAACCACGAGCCCGAAACGCACCTCATCCCTCTCGCCATTCGCGCCGCCCTCGGCAAAGGCCCCGAACTCCACCTGTTCGGCACCGACTATCCGAGCCTCGATGGCACCGCCGTCCGCGACTACGTCCATGTCTCCGATCTCGCCGCGGCTCATGTCCTAGCCGTCCGCTATCTCGAACAGGGAGGCGAAAGCGCTATCTGCAACCTCGGCACCGGCACCGGACTCACGGTGCGCCAAGTCATCGATATGGTGGAACAGGTCAGCGGCCGCAAAGTGCCCGTGCGCCTCAGCCCGCGACGCCCCGGCGACGCCCCCGAACTCGTAGCCGAAGCCTCCCGCGCCCGCAACCTGCTCGGCTGGACACCCACCCACTCCGATCTCCGCACCATCGTCGAAACCGCTTACCGCTGGCACATCGCCTCAGCCACGTAAATCACCTGGGGCGCAGTCAGATTTTCCTGACAGAGTCGGCGCCATCTGGCTGCATGAGTTGCGCGCGGCCTGCCGCTCCTCGCTTCATCCATCGATTCCTCAGCAAGTTGCATCCAACACAGTCGCCCCATCGCCACGGCTGCACAATTGCGCAGTCCTGCTGCGAAAGGCAAAATCAAAATGTCCATCCGACGAAGCGCAATCGCAATAGCGGAGCCACCCTTCCTATGGACGGGTATGGCCCTGCTCGGCTTCACACTCTCCCTGTTCATCTTCTGGCCGCCGCTTCTCGCGCTGCAATCGCAAACCATCACGTTACTCAGTCTCGGATTGCTCGCCGGATTGCACGGAGCCTCCTACGGCGCCTATAAAGATTCTCCGCATGAATCCTTCCTCGCCCGCCGCTACCTGCGCGAGATCATCATCGCCCTCATCATTGCTTTCACACTGGCGGCAATTCCCGCCACCAGCCATCAAAGCCGCTTCATCCTCTTCCTCGTCACCTTCACCCTCACTCGCGTGGCAACCGAATTCTGGAAACTGTTCGTCCGTATCGAACCGCAACAGGATTACCGCATTCCCACGCAATTCCATTGGATCAGCAGCGTCGTTGACGCTCCCTGGATCCGGCTCCTCGTAGGCGCCGGCTTCCTCGCCTCCATCTACGGCCTCTACTGCCTGTTCACCCTTCTCCCCAAAGACTGGCCTTTGCTCTGGAGAGGCCTGATCGTCGGAGCGGGATTCGGCACAGCGGAAGCCATAGCCGGCGCCTACAAAGACGGAACCATCGAAGGCTTCTCCACACTGAAGTTCTTCAAAAGCCCCGTATTCTGCGCCCTCGGCGGATTGCTCGCTTCCTGGCACACCTCTACCCTGATCTTCCTCATGCTCGCTGCCTACGGCTCCAATCGCATGTTCCTGGAGCTGTTCTTCAAAATTCTGCAGCCTGGTTACGCGCCAGGAAAGTTCCGCTCCATGACCGGCAGCTTCACCGAGTGGACAACGCAGAGAAAGTACTTCCTGCTGCCGTACGGTGTCACATGGCTACTCTGGGTTGGATTGCTCTTGCAGTAAATCTGCACTTCGCGGCTGCCGCGGACGCGCTGCCGCCACCCGTGGAACATCACTACATCCTCTCCGCGCGAGTCCGTCCGTTGCTCTTCTGGATCCGGCGCGACAATGTCGGTGCCGGCAGCATTCGCTGGGCCACAGCCCCACACGGCAGAAGCCTCGAACTGCTCATCGGCTCAGATCCCGACCGCGTCCCCATGCGCATCAACCGTTGGGGATACATCGGTGAATTTACTCGCCCGGGAGAAGCCGACGTAATCGGCGTGATGACCGAAACCGAGGAAACCACCGTCGAAGAAGCACAGCGTAATCTGGGCAGCGCCGGGGCACAGCACGTCTATCGCGCCATGCGGACACAGATACGCGATGGTTCTTCCCTCACAACACTGTTCGGCTTGATGTTTCCCCGCACCGTCACTTACCACGCGGTGGACGATGTGCGGCGGCAGATGGTGGACAAAGAAGGTACAACGCGCAAAGTGCCCGTGCCTGATGGAGTGGACCACGGCTTCCTCACTTCCGTTTCTCAACTGGTCGACACCAGTGTGACCATGCACCGCGCGGGCACGCCGCCCGGCCGCCTGAAACGCTTCTGCCTCTACGCCAATATGTTCTACGAGCTGCGGCTGGAATCGTCCAAACCTGCCGCGCCACACACCCTGCAAAGCGAATTCGCCGTCCTCAATCGCGCCACGGGAAAGACCACCCGCTTTCACATGACCTATGGCACCGAACCCCCGTTCGCCGGTGTTCCGCTCCAGGTTGTCTTCCGCCCGAACTGGTGGTTTGAAGCCGAGCTGAATCTCGAGAAAGAACGGTGACCCCCATGAACCCCTATGTGTGGTGCTATCTGCTGCTCATCGCCAGCGCCCTAATCCCCTGGCTCAATAGCGAAGTGATCATGGGCGGGATGGCCGCTCTGGCATCCACACCCGGGGGGCAGTGGGCTTTGGTGCTGGTAGCCACAGTAGGCCAGATGACCGGAAAATGCGCGCTCTATTGGACCGGCCGCGGCGTACTGCGCTGGCCCTCCGCCCAACGCAAGCTCCAGATCTGGAATCAAAAGTGGAATGGCCGCCGCAAAAGCGGATCGGCAGTCTTGTTTCTCAGCGCGCTCTCCGGTGTCCCGCCGTTCTATCCGGTCAGCGTGCTGGCTGGAAGTTTGCGCATCCCCTTTGCCCGTTTCCTCGCCATCGGAGCTTGCGGGCGCTTCCTCCATTACACCGTGGTTGTCTTTGGCGTGCGGCTGTTCTGCTGAGTGAACCCCACACACGCGACAACAGGAAGGCGCGGATACTTCGGGTACTTCGCATCTTCAAAGGACCGCAGGCACTGCGTGAATTCGCTGCCTTTGTCCGACCGGATGATCTTCCGATACACGCACTGCTCACATAATCCCGCGCCCATCTTCATTTGCCCCTCACATCCGGCCCCACCGACAGCCGCCGCCCCAATTGCACCCAACGCGATTCCCCCACCGCCGCTACCAGCCTCTTCTGCTCCACCCACTGGCTCACCAGTTCGCTCACGCCGCTCGCGGACAACGCAAACGGCTGCCGCCGCGCCACAATCGGCAGCGAACACGGCCCCGTCTCACGAACACCAAACTCCTCGCTCACCGGCGATTGAATCAACACCTCAGTCAATCCCGCCGTCACCAGCTTCGCCCGTATCTCCGCTTCCGTGAACACCCGCATCTCCAACGTATGCCCCGGACCGTGATGAAACACCAGCCGGTCATGCACTTCATAACCCTCTCCCACACGGTTCACCAGCACGCTCCGGCCGCCCAGATCCAAAATCCCAAACTCCTGCAGTTGCGGAAAGTGTTCGATCGTCGCCGGCTCCAGCGAATAGGGCAACGTCAGAATCAGCACACCGCTCGGCTTCAACAGCTTCGCCAGCGTCTCGAAGGCCACATCCGCCGGTGGTGGAATATGCTCCAGCACATCGCTGCAGATCACGAAATCGTAGCGCCCGAACTCGGCTGAATCCGGCTTCGTCAGATCAAAGAACGGCTCCCGGTGATAGAACGTATTCGTGTAGCTGAACAACGAAGCCAGCCGGTTCGAATAAATGTCCGAATCGCTGATCCCCATCCCCCGCACACTCTTCAGCACTGGAAACTCCGATAGCGCCAGATCCATCCCAAACAGCGCCCGCGACAGCACCAGCATCACCGCGCGTATCCGCGCCGATGAGTGGCACACCTCGCAACTGGCGCTTTCCCGGTCCCCTCCCCCCGAAACCGAAACCGTCCCACACACATTGCACTTCACCCCTGGCAGTATACACCGCCGGCATTTTTCTTCCAGCGATGATCGACTCACCGGTCCATTCGCCCTATCCGAAATGGAGGCAATATGTACCCCGAAGAGGTAGTCGATCAGCTACGCAAACTGCAGGGACGCTACCTGCACGAAACGGACACCGGATATTTGAACCTGGGCGTCCTTGAGAATGCTCCGGTAAAGAAGTACAGAACGGGCTTGACCGATCCGCGCATCGTCATCCGTTCGGCGCTGAACAAGTTTCTCGCAAGAAAAGCCGCCGATCCAAAGTCCAGCATCTTTGAAATGGGCGAAAAGGAATGGGTGATGTACTGCGGCGACCCCATCTATTCCATCAGCGACGGCTCCATTCTTCGCGTGCTGACCGGAAAAGGAACCGTGGAAGAGATCAAGGACGTGCTCAAAATCGTCAGCCTGATGCTGCAGGAACAGAAACCGAACAAGGCGCTCCGCGGCTGCGGCAGCTTGCGCCAGTTTGTGGATGACTATGTCGGACACGACTGCAACGGTTTCGTGTTCAGCTACCTGCGCACCGCTCGTAATTACCAGGCCAAATCAGACAAGAAGTGCGGCCAATACAGGGAAGGGATCCTGCGCCGGACCGTTCAGGACATCCAGGAACTGGACCTTGTGTTCCCAGCCGACGGCGGCCACATCCTGATCATCGGGCGCATCTGGAACCGCAGCAGCAACTCCATCGAATGTATGATCAGCGAATCACGCGACCCAACGTTCGGCGGACCGCAGAGCCATCGCTACCGAGTGAAACTCAAAGACGGGAAATGGAACCTCGACTTCCTCGATCGCAGCGAGTACTCCCGAACAATGGGCACCATCTACGGCTCGCCGCTGGTGTGGGATTGAAGCGCACCCCGGTATACTAGGGAGAAGCACTCCACAAACAACATGCATTGGGCCGAACGAGTCGCCGACTCCCTTATCCAACAATTCCCCGACACCGAAGAGTTTCACTGTGCCTCGGGTACGACGCCATCGGGACCCGTTCATTGCGGCAATCTCCGCGACATCCTCACCAACTGGTTTGTCGCCCGCTGCCTCCTCGAACGCGGTAAGCGCGTCAAGCTGCTGCAAAGCTGGGATAACTACGACCGCTTCCGCAAGGTCCCGAAAAACATCCCCGAAAGCTACAGCCAGCACCTCGGCAAGCCTCTGGTCGATATCCCCGATCCCTTCGGCGAATATCCCTCTTACGCCGCCCGCTACGAAAAGATCTTCGAAGCTTCGCTCGCCAAACTCGGCATCGACATCACCTACCGCTATCAGGCCGAAATGTACCGCTCCCGCCAGTACAACTACGGCATCGTCGAAGCCATTCAGAAGCGCCACGAGATTTACGACATCATCTCCAGCTTCCGCACCCAGAAGGGCACCGAAGAGGAGCGTGAACGCTACTTCCCCGTCGAAGTCTACTGCCCGGATTGCAAGCGCGACACCACCCAGTTGCTCGATTTCAATGAATCGACCATGGTCTTCGCCTACCGCTGCAAGTGCGGCCACGAAGGCGCCGGCTCGGCTGAAACCGCGGAGAACCTGAAACTCCCCTGGAAAATCGACTGGCCCATGCGCTGGCGCCACGAAAAGATCGCCTTCGAGCCCGGCGGCAAAGACCACGGCACCGCCGGAGGCAGCTACGAAGTCTCCAGCCGCATCTCGCGCGAAATCTTCTCGAGCGAGCCGCCTACCTTCCAGGTCTACGAATTCGTCGGCATCAAAGGGCTCGCCGGCAAAATGAGCAGTTCCGCCGGCACCGTCATCTCGCTCGATGACGCGCTCGAAATCTATCAGCCCGAAGTCCTGCTTTGGGTCTTCTCCCGCATCGCCCCGAATCGCGCCTTCGATCTCGTCGTCGACCGCCAGATCTTCCAGGTCTACGACGAATTCGACCGCGCCATGCAATCCACCGATAACGAGGACACCGACCACAAAGCCGTCGAACTCGCCAAAGTCGACGGGCGCACCGTGCATCCTGTCCCCTTCCGCCAGCTCGCCAGCTTCTCCGGCATCGTCCGCGGCAATCAGCAGGCGCTCTCCGATATCTTCGTCCGCCTCGGCACACCATACCCCCAGGAGGAATTCTCCGAACGCCTCGATAAGGCAGCTCACTGGCTCAAGGTCTACGCACCCGAAGAAGACGTGCGCCTCGCCGACGCCCCGCGCACTGATTACGCCGCCACACTCCCGCCCGATCGCAAGAGCTGGATCGCCGCGCTCGCCGCCTGGATCGCCACAGCCGACATCACCCTCGAATCGGCCAACGAACGCCTCTACGCCATCCCTGGCGAATTGTCACCCGAAGGCAATCCCAAAGAGATGCAAAAGGCCTTCTTCACCGACATCTATCAGTTGTTGTTCGCGCGCAAAAGCGGACCCCGGCTGGCCACCTTCCTGGCAGCCGTGCCAAAGTCCGATTACCTGCACTTGCTCGCTATTTCTTAGCTGCCAGCGAGCGTTGCAAATTGCTCCGGTGCCGGCTATAGCCAAAGTAAATGGCGAACCCGAGCGCCATCCAGATAAACAGCCGCATCCAGTTTTCCAGACCGAGCCCGGCCATCAGACCAAGGTTCGCCAGAATGCCCATGATCGGCACCAGCGGCACCAGCGGCGTGCGGAACGGACGCGGCAGATCCGGATGCGTCTTGCGCATCACCAGAATCCCAATCGACACCAGCACGAAAGCAAACAGCGTCCCGATCGACGTCATCTCACCCACTAGCTGAATCGGTGCAAACGCCCCGAACAGGCCCACAAACACCATGAACAGCAGATTGCTGCGCCACGGCGTGCGGTACTTCGGATGCACATCGCTGAACAGCTTCGGCAGCAGCCCATCGCGCGACATCGAATAGAACACGCGGCTCTGGCCCAGCAGCATCACCAGAATCACGGAAGTGTATCCGGCAATGATCGCCAGCTTGATCGCCGTCTTCAACCATTGATACGGGGTGCGGTCAATCGCCACGGCCACCGGCGCCGCCGAATCCAGGTCTTTATAATTCACCATCCCGGTGAGCACGTGAGCAAATAGCACGTACAGCAGCGTGCAAACCACCAGCGAGCCGATAATCCCGATCGGCATATCCCGCTGCGGCCGCTTCGCTTCCTGCGCCGCCGTCGAAACCGCATCGAAGCCGATAAAGGCGAAGAACACCACACCGGCCGCCCGTAGCACGCCACTCAACCCGAAGTGCCCGCTCTGGCCCGTGTTCTCCGGAATGTAAGGCGTATAGTTGGCTTGGTTGATATAGCCCCATCCGACAAGAATGAACAGGATGACCACCGTCACCTTCATCATCACGATGATCGAGTTCACCCGCGCCGATTCCTGTATGCCGACAATCAGCACCGTCGACACGGCAATCACCACCAGAACCGCTGGAATGTTGATCACCCCATGCAGCACCTCGCCATTCGCCAGCGTTGTATGCGTGAACGGCGAATTGATGTACTGCCACGGAAGATCGATGCCGAAATCCTTCAACAACGAAGCCACATACCCCGACCAGCTCACCGCCACCGTAGCCGCCCCAACCGCGTACTCCAGCACCAGGTCCCATCCAATGATCCAGGCCAGCAGTTCGCCCATCGTGGCATAAGAATACGTGTAGGCGCTGCCCGCAATCGGAATCATCGTGGCGAATTCGCTATAGCAAAGCCCCGCGAATGCGCACCCGAAGGCGGCCAATAGAAAAGATAAGGTGACAGCGGGTCCGGCGTGGTGCGACGCGGCGATTCCCGTCAGGGAAAACAATCCGGCTCCAATAATGGCCCCGATCCCCAATGCAACCAGTTGGGTTGCATCCAGCGTCCGCTTCAGCCCGTGCTCGCCTTCACTCTCGGCACGGATCTGCTCCACAGATTTTGTGGCGAAAAGACTCATTCCGGCTCCTCCAGCATCCTTTTGAACAAAGAGCAATAGTAACAGCTTTGCCTGTAACTTCGTCGATCTTTGCGCCCTCTATCCTTGACCCCCTCATTGGAGGCAGAATTGGAGGCGATCCGTGGTTCCATCGCTGGCCCTCGATCCACTGTTGTTCATCAAAAGGCTCGAAAAGGTGACCCTTGAGTTCACCACCCGCTGCAATCTCAAGTGCACCTACTGCGCCGTCAGCCGCCCCTGGCACGAGAAAGAGGACCTCGACCTCGATGTCTTCCCCTCCCTCCTTGCCGAGTTCCAATCCCTCGGTGTCAAAAAGGTACAGATCTCGGGAGGCGGTGAAACTACAATCGTCAAGAACTGGGACGACTACCTGTTCCAGTTCATCGACAACGGCATCGAGGTATCGATCATCACCAACCTCGCCAAACCCCTCACCGACCGCGCCGTCCGCGCCCTCTCCCTCTGCGCCGAAATCAACACCAGTTGCGACACCGTCGATCCCACTCTCTACGCCGCCATCCGCAAGGGTGGCGACTTCACCGTCTTTCTCCACAACATCGCCCGTATCCGAGCCCTCTGCCTTAGCGAGAACCGCCGCATCCCCTACTTCATCTGGAACTCGGTGGCCAACGACAAAACCATCGGACTCACCGACCAATGGGTTGCCATGGGCATCGCCGTCGGCATCGATCATTTCCAGATCTCCGAACTCTCCAAGCTCGACGACCTGCCCGACGCCTTCCCCGTCGATTCCATCGCCACTCTGCCTGCGGAGAAACTCGCCGCCGCCCGCGCCTCCGTCGACCGTGGCCGAGCCATGGCCAAAGCTGCCGGCAAATGGTTCGCTCTGCTCCCCACGGTGGAGCAAGCCCTCGAAGGCAGTGGCGTCGTGATGCGCATCCGCACGGTGATCGAGGAGCACGAAGGCAGCAAGCCCGTACTGAGCAAAGCGCTCACCGTGCTCGAACCGGCGCAAGGCCACTCCCCCACCGATTCCGCCCCCACGGGGAAGACCAAGAACTGCGTGATGCCCTGGACGGAAGCGTTCATGTACGCCTCCCATCAAATCGGCCCCTGCTGCATGTACCGCGACGAAAAGCCGGTCCCCGCCGGCAAGTTTGCCGAAGCGCTGAATACCCCGAATCTAGTCGCCATGCGCAACGGCCTGCTCACCGGCAAGCTCGTCTATCCCTGCACCATCTGCGCCATGTTCCCCGACGTCGAAGTCGAGCAACTCCAGCGGCGAGTGAAAGACCGGTTGGAAGGAAAGATCTTCTAGTCATGGCCGCTCTAGACTGGTCGCAATGCCCACGGAAGTAGAGTTTGTTTGAAGCAACACAACACAACTCTGCAATGCCTGCAGGTTACCGCCCACAAGGACAGGAAGTGATTGCGTACGGACAGGTGACCAAGATTATCGACTTTGAGCGATCTGCGTCCCTCAGGGATGGGTAGTAAGCGTGGCTGGTGCCTTGAACTGAACCTGCCAAATACTGCCATCAGCGTGTAGCACCAAAACTGGCACACTTCTCCACCCTCACCAACGAGATCCGCTGCATCCTTCCCGCGCGTGTCCGGCGAAGGTTGGTTTTCGCGCCCGCCATGGAGCGCTGGCCGCCACTTCGCTTACAATCCAGCACTTTTCTCGCCGCAGTCCGCTAATACTAGAGACAACACTCAGTGTTATCCAGTAACACCCATGCGAACCACCAGAACTGTGTCCATCTCAATGACTCCGGCAGAGTTGAAAGCCGCCGAGAGCCTGGCGAAGCAGACAAACCGGACTCTGAGCGGATTGCTGCGCGAAGGTCTCAAGCGGCTTCAGGACGAACAGTACTGGCAGCAGGTCCACTCCTTTGCCGGGCCTAAGGCCAAGGCTCGCGGTCTTACGGAGGATGATGTGATGCGCCTCATTCACGAACACCGCCGGGAGAAGAAAACCAAACAGAGCATTCCGCCCAAATCCAAGTGACCGCAATTGTCATCGACGCCAACGTCTACATTTCCGCCCTGGTCTTTGGTGGCGTTCCGCAAAAGTTATTCAACATTGCCAACGGGAACCCTGGCATATCTACATCTCCCGGTCGATCATGGACGAGGTGACCGAGACTCTGGCACGCGCAGTCCTTGCAGCACCACCTGGAATGGATGTCGTTATACTGATTGCAAGAAGTGCGACCACGAAGCCCACAGGAGAAGAAGGAACTCAGCTACCGGAAGGACCGGCGCAATGTCTACGGCGAAAGCCCTCACGGTGCCCGGAAATCGATTCCCCTGCGAAAGGCCCAAGCCAACCGCGAGAACCGGCGCGCACAAGAGCAATGCCTGCCATCCCTACCGCTGGCCATTGATGAAGAGATGGGAGACGAAATCACATCGAGAATAAAGGCTCAGCCGCCAGTGGTTTGGGAAAAAATGCCCGATGCCCCTCTTGGCGAAGTTTTGAAACGAAAAATGGATCGCCGTAAAGCCCTGTCTGGCCCTAAGCAGACTCTCAACAGCCGTACCATCTCCGGTGCGGAGCTGTTCGAGAAGTTGTTCGATTGGGTCGATTGAGCACTACTGCTAACTCTGTTCATGCGGCTGCAGCCATGCACCCACCTCCGCTCCGAATTGGACAGCCGGATAGAGTGGGCATTCTCCGATTCCGTTCCCAATGCTACACTGCCAGTGCAAGAGCATTTGCCACAAGCCTATGACCATCACCCTCACCAACGAGATCCGCAGTATTCTTCCCCCGAGTGTCCGGCGGAAGGCTGGTTTTCGCACTGGCGATCAGGTAGAGATCAAGGCCAGCGGAGGCATTGTGATGATCGTACCCAAATCGACGCCTGCCGACGAGTACACGCCCACACAACGAAAAATCATTGATGCCCAGCTTGATGAAGCAGAAAAAGGTCCTTTGCATGGCCCTTTTAGCGACGGTAAGCAGATTGCCGCGTACATGAAAACGTTCCAAGCGCAACGCCGCGGCAAGTCCAAGACCAAAACTCGATGAATATTATGCTCCGCCAGCGCGCCATTGAAGCACTGGCCACAGCCCCGCAATCCGTTCAAAAAGCCTTCATTAAACAGATGAACTTCCTTGCGCGGGATCTGCGTCATCCCGGCCTTCACGCCAAGAAGTACGACGAAGCGGATGACCGCTGGCAAGCACGCGTGACCAACGACTGGCGTTTCTATTTCCGTATTGTTGGCGATGCCTACCACATCATTGACATAACTTCTCATCCCAAGTGAGGGCTCTCAACCGCGACCCCCTACCCCTCCACATCCACCCGCCCCCGCTCCTCCTTGCACTACCTGCGCCGACACCGTATCCCACAACCGCTGTTCCCAAGATCGATTGCCTCAAAACGGTCAACTTGCAATGTCAGTCAAGCCTGATCACCTGACCCGGTTGGATGGACTGGAGCAAGAGGAGTGCCCTTGGCACCAGAAGCTTCAGGTCTGCGAGGCGGTTGGTGCGAGCGCAGAGAATGAGGATCGAAATCAGCAGCTTCAGCTGCATCAAGCAAAACACCATTCTTCAGGCCAGCCAACTTCGCGTAAGCAGCAGTCTGGATATCGTGATCCGCAAACAGAAGACGCAGCTTTTGGTCGACGCACTCATCAAGCAGAGAGGGTGTAAAAAGGATTGTGTAAGCAATGTTCTCCGAGCGGTCGAAAGGAGAACATATGGCAGTAACGAACGAGCTGATCGACAAGCTAATCGCAGAATATAAGCGGCCAGAGGACATTCTGGGCGAGAAGGGTCTGCTGAAGCAACTCACGAAGGCAATTGTGGAACGGGCGCTACACACCGAGCTTACAGAGCACCTGGGATACGAGAAGCATGAGCCAAGCGGTCGAGGAAAAGGCAACACAAGGAACGGGACGAGCAAGAAGACACTGCAGGGCGATTTCGGAGAGTTAGAGATTGCCGTACCGCGCGACCGGAATGCGAGCTTCGAGCCGAAGATCGTTGAGAAGCATCAGCGGCGCTGGGCTGGCTTCGATGACAAGATCCTGTCGATGTACGCGCGCGGGATGACGACGCGGGAGATTCAAGGCCATCTGGAAGAGATCTACGGAGTGGAAGTGAGCCCGGGTCTGATCTCGAACGTAACCGATGCGGTTCTGGAGGAAGTGAAGAGCTGGCAGAGCCGGCCACTGGAGGCACTGTATCCGGTGGTGTATCTGGATGCGTTGTACGTGCGCATGAGACACGAAGGGCGAGTGGAAAACCGGGCCGTATACGTGGTGATGGGGATCAGCGTAGAAGGGCAAAAGGAAGTGCTGGGGTTGTGGAGTTCGGCGCAGGAAGGATCGCGTTTCTGGATGGGGGTTCTGACGGATCTGAAGAATCGCGGAGTGAAGGATATCCTGATCAGTTGCGTGGACGGACTGAAGGGGTTTCCGGAAGCGATTCGCACGGTGTATCCGAAGACAGAGGTGCAGTTGTGCATCGTGCATATGGTGCGGAACAGCTTGAAGTACGTGAACTGGAAGGAGCGCAAACAGGTGGCCGGTGACTTGAAGCTGATCTACCGGTCGGCGACGCGCGAGCAAGCCGAGCAGGAGTTGGAGGCGTTCGGCGAGAAGTGGGAACGGAAGTATCCGATGATCGCGCGGCAGTGGAAGGAGAACTGGGATGGAGTGAGTGTGTTTTTTCAGTTTCCGGCGGAGATCCGCAAGGTGATCTACACGACGAACGCGGTGGAGTCGCTGCACCGGAGTTTGCGCAAGATCATCAAGATGCGGGGAGGGTTTCCGAGTGAAGAAGCAGGGATGAAACTGTTGTATCTGGCGTTGCAGAACGCCACCAAGAGGTGGCACGTGGTGCAGAACTGGAAGGAGGCGATGCACCAGTTTGCGGTGTTGTGGAAAGACCGGATGGTGGCAGCGCAACCGGGATGAGGAACGGGGTCGCCCTTCGCCCTCATCGACGGTAAATAAGGCAGGAGTTGAACCACCGTCAAGGCTGCCCTTTCGGCGCCCCCGATGGGGGCGGCCTTGACCGCGGTCAACTCCTGCCTCAAAGGCGCAGGGAAGAGGGCGAAGGGCCAAAGTGAAGGACGAATCGGTTGCAGAAGTCAGCCAGGCGGCGGACAAACGCAATCGCAAGGTTCAAGTATTGCTTGAGTATTCCATTGACGGGACTGGGCTAGCCCGCAGACATGTATGCGGCTATCCCTCTGCCGGCACGGGGAGACACAGGCAAGAGACTCGGAAATTGCTTACACAAAATCCTTGACACAGCCTCATGGCCTGCAACTACGAGCTTGAGTTCGATCCGAACAGCAAACCACCTTTGAAGGAAGACGATCCCTTTACTCTCCGCCTGAAGCCGGAGCTTGCCCCAACGTGCACCTTCTCGATCCAAGTATCGGGAGACTTTCAGGAGACCGCGCGGCAGCGTAGCTCGGCATCATTCAAAGCAAAGGACAACAACCCCAAAGGCGATATCAGCTTCACGGTGCAATGCGAAAACCCCGAGTGCGGACCGACGATGACGAACACGGTTCACTTCGCCGGCTTGGTGGAAGTGAAAGACTCCACGGCAACCGGCAAAAAATTAATGGTTCTCGTGGTGTTTGGGACTTCCGTTGTCGTCGGTGTGCTTCTCGGGAGTTCACTCGGTCCGGCGGGAAGTGTTACCGGTGGCGCCATTGGGGCTGTTGTTGGCACGATCCTTGTCACTGCCATCTTGATCTTCAGCTAGGAAATCCTGGGGCGCTACGACGAAGATCGGCGGCGCGCCCCAGGCGCGTCAGAACTGCTTGACGATCACGAATGCGTCGGAGTAATTGGGGCCGGGCACCGGTCCGGTTGTGGTGTAAAAATCCGCCGAATTCGTGAAGCCCACCACCGCGATCTTCAGGGGGACAATACCCAGTAGGCAGACGCCGTAGGCTCTGTCGAAGGAGGCGGGGCCGTAGCCGTCGAGTTTGCCGAGATGCTCATAGGAAGACGGCGTTCCGGCGGAACTGATGAGGAACAGGGCCGCATCTTCCCCGCCACCCAACAAGACCAGCGGCGATTGCGGATCGATGTTGGGGGAATAAGTACTAGCCACCACGGCAAGTTGGGAGGATGAAGTAGCCACCATGTCCATGACGTAGTCGTCGGCTGTGCCGCCCACATAGCGGCTCCAGGCGAGAGTGTAGTTGGAATTGATCTTGGCGACGAATCCATCATAGGCTCCGCTGCGGGAATTGAGTTTGCCCACCAAATCGTCGGACTTTGTGGCGCCGCCGGCGTATATGTTGCCGCTACTGTCGGCTTCAATCGCGTTTCCGTATTCGTTACCGGAACCGCCGAGGTAGCTGGAGAATCTGGTCACCAGTTGGCCGGTGAGGGCGGAAACATCGATGCGCATGACGTAAGCGTCGGCAGTGGCGACGGATTCCTTTTGGGAACGGAAGGGGGTCAACAGGGGGAAATCGGTGGAAAAGGTATCGCCGGTGAGAAAGATGCGGGTGGGGTTGGAGAAGACCTTCATGGACCGAACCACTTCTCCTTGCGTACCTCCAATCAGCTTGGAGAAAGCCACGGTGCCGGAGGGTGCGTTGAATTTGGCGATGAAGGCGTCGGCATTGCCTTGCAGGCCCGGCCCGGAATTGGGGACTTTGACGAAGTCGGTGGAGCCCGTGACGCCCCCAATCCAGCAGTTGCCCGCTTCATAGGCGACCGCCTCGGCGCGGTCCCAACTGGAGCCGCCCCAGTAGGTGGAAAAGAGGGGGAAGCCATTGGCATCGAGTTTGGCGACGAAGGCGTCCTGGGAAGAGCCGGCGAGAGTGGTTTTGGCAGCGCCAGGCGTGGTGGGAAGTCCAGTGCCCGCTTGTCCGGCAAGGCAAGCCACGCCGGAGACGGCGTCGGCGGCGATCTTATAGGCCTGGGAACCGCCGGAACCGGAGAAGTAGGTGACGTACATAAGGGTTCCGGACTGGGTCATTTTGGCGACAAACGCGTTGTACCATGTTGTGCTGGCGAGGTTGGTTTGAAATGCGTTGGATGTGGCGAGCCCGGCGGCGGAAGTGGTATCACCAGCGGCAAGAATGTAGCCGGAAGCGTACGCCACGCTCTTGAACAGATCGCCGCCAGTGCCGGCAACGACACGGCTCATGACGGTGGTGGGATCGATGACGAGCGGCAGGGCGTGATCGTAGTCCCCGATGACAAAGCGGGCTTGCGTTTTCGACCAGAGGGTGAAGCGCGAGTCCACGAGGACGCGTTTGCCCTGTTTCACCTGATAGGCGATGGGGCGCTTATGACGCACCGCGCCGGCGAGGAGGTCGCCGAAGGTGTCGATGACGAGGTTGTCCACGCCCTCAAAGTCGAGGCGGATGACAGAGGGATCAGCGCCTGGTGCGACGATGAAATCGTATTCCCAGGAGGCCTGCTGCGGGTAGAATTCGGCATCGATGCCGGGGAAGACACCCTGGTAGCGGACGCGGCCGAAGTGAGGGACGTTGCGCAGCCACTTGTCCGGGTCGGAGCCGCTGAGGTAGTTGCTCACACCAGGAAGCGGATCGGCGGCGGAGATGCGCTGGGTATCGCCGAAACGCATATCCACCTGGAAGTTCGTGCCTGCCCATCGCGCCCCCGCGGTGGTCAGATGCAGTTGGCGGTTGGCGGCGCGGGAGAGGAATTGGGTGGAAGAAGGGGCCTGCCCCATGTTCTGTTCGAAGAACACGGGCTGTGGGATGGCATAGGCCGACAGGGCCAGGATGGGAAGCAGCGGGAGCGTCTTCATACCGTAGCCAGCGGGATCGGGAAACGATTTTTTCAGTGGATTGTCAATTTTCCGGCGAGCCCCGCACGAACGGCGGCCAGTTCTTTTTGACGGACGGGGTCGAGGGCCTTGGGCACTTTCATTTCCGACCAAAGCGAGGCGCTCCGCTGGAGCCACTTCGCGGCTTGCGCGGGTTGGCCGAGGCGCACGTAAACAAGGCCGAGTGTTCCGAGGATTTTGGCTTTGTTCCAGGCCGGCGCGAGGTGCTTGGGATTCTTATCGAGCTCGGCGGCGAGGGCATCGGCGGCGGAGGGAGCTCGCGGGGAATCCGAGTCTGCCAGGATTCGGGAGAGGTGGCTGGCGACGAGGAGGCGGCCGAGCTCGGCGGTGCCTGCCTCAAGACCGGCGGGAATGGAAGAGTACAAACGGAAGGCCTCATCGAGGGAGCGAATGGCTTCCGGAAAGCGCTGGAAAGCGGCGACGGCTTCCCCGATTCTGCGAAGGATGAAGGCTTGCGTGATCCGGTAGCGGTGGTTGCCGGGTTCTTGCAGTTGGAGGATCTTGAGATCCTTAGAGGCACGTTCTAATTCGCCGATGGCGGTTTGGGGTTGGCCGGCGTCGAGGCGAAGGCCGCCTAGGCGGAGGCGGACGCTGAGGTCATCGAAGATGGCACGGCGATCAGCGGCGTTGTTTTCCCGCAACCATGAGGTGTGGATCAACGCAGCTTCCATCGCGCGAGCGGCGGTGGCGAGGTCACCGAGATTTTCGCCGGTTCGCCCGCCGAGGACGTCGCTCCAGTGGCCGTAGCCGACAATGAGCGTGCGGCGCAGTTCCGTGTCGGTGGGTTTCGCTTTGACGAGGCGTTCTCGGAGTTCGACGGACTCCCGCAGGATGACAGCCGCCTCTTCCAGGTCGCCGGCGGCGAGGGCCGCGTTGGCCGACGCGCGCTGGGCGATGGCCAGTTGCTGGCCGTTTTCGATGTTGTTGGGATCGAGGGAATAGAGTTGGCTCGCGGCCTCAATGGCACGGCGGGCGACGTCGCGGAGCGAGGGGTCGCGCATGCGGTGGAGAAAGAGGGCGTAGTCCGTATAAAAGCCGGCTGCGGCGTGCAGCACCGATGGATCGCCGGGGCGTTCCGAAAGGGCGCGGACAACCTGCGCCGAGGCTTGCTTGAGCTGGCCGGCGGCGGACTTGGCGTCGCCTGCTTCCTGGCTGATCTGCATCAATCCGGAAAGAACCTTGACGTACGGGAGCCGGGCTTCCGGCAGATCTCGGCGCACGAGAGGCTCCAGAAGAGCGAGGGCATCGCGGTAACTCTTCTGAGCGCCGGGACGATCCCCCAGGTTGCTTACGGTGGGATTGCCCTGCACTTCAGCGATGCGGCGGTATGCCTCGGCGAGTTCGATTTGCAGAGCAATGTCCTGGCCCGATTCCTCGCGAAGATTTTCGAGGTAGCGCAGAGCGGTGGAGACGATGGCCTGGCGGGCGGGGATGGAGCCAGGCAGCGATTGAATGCGGTCGTGCACATCGAAGACGAAGGAGTTGGCGAGGGCGCGCACCTGCTGGAAGCGGCGTTCGGCGCGGCGCGCCTGATGCAGGGTGGAGGCCACACCAACGATGATGGCGAGCGCGAGGAGAATGGATGCGGCTACGGCGCTGCGATTGCGGCCGATGTATTTGCCCACACAGTAGCCGAGCGTGTTGGGACGCGCCTCAACCGGGTGGCCGTCGAGGTAGCGCGAGAGGTCGGCGCGGAAATCGGCGGCGGACGCGTAGCGGCGCTCGGGCTCCTTGCGAATGGCTTTAGCGATGATGTTGTCCAGGTCGCCTGTGAGTTGACGGGCGAGCTTTGCGTTGTTCTGTTCGAGAGCGCGGGCGCTTGCCGGAGGGGCTTCGGTTTCGCAGACCAGCCGGTCGAGTTCCAGCGGGGCGAGCGCGGAGGCGGTTTGTGCCTTGGAACCGGTGAGCAGTTCAAACAGCACCAGGCCGAGCGAGTAGACATCGGAGCGGGCGGTGACGGGGCGCGCGCGGATTTGTTCCGGGCTGGCGTAGTCGGGCGTGAGTTGGAGCGCCGTGCCGGTGCCGGTAGCATCGACGGCGATGTCGAGCATCTTGGCGATACCGAAGTCGAGGAGTTTCACCGAGCCTGCGCCGGTGACGAGGATGTTGGAAGGTTTGAGGTCGCGATGCACGACCATGCTCGAGTGGGCGTACTGCACGCCGTCGAGCACCTGCTGAAAGAGGACGATGCGGTCGCGCAAGGAGAGGACGCGCTCGCGCGCGTAGGCGGTGAGCGGGATGCCATCGACGAACTCCATGGCGAAGTAAGGGACGCCGCTTTCGGAGCCGCCATCAAGCAGGCGGGCAATGTTGGGATGCTGCAGGCTGGCGAGGATCTGCCGTTCATGACGGATCCGGGTGTGCAGTTCGGCGGCATCGCGCCACTGCGGCGCAATCTTGAGGGCGACTCGCTGTTCGAACTCGCCCTGGCGCAACGCTTCATACACCACACCCATGCCGCCGCGGCCCACCTCGCGGACAATCTTGTAGGGGCCAAAGCGGTCCGGGGCCGCACCGAGCGGAAGCGCACGGACGGAGGTCTGGAGGATGTTCTGGAATGGATTGCCGCCGGCATGGCGGAGCATGCCTTCGAGTTCGGCACGAAGACCGTCATCGGCGGGAATGGAAGCTAGGAAAGCGGCACGCTCCGCTTCAGGCAAGTCGATGGCATGGTCGAACCAAACCTGCAAGCGCCGCCAGCGATCGGAAGTTTGATCCATGTTAGCGGGTCCTAGCCGAGGAGGGTGTGGGCGAGCCAGGCTTCGGCGGCGCGTTGTTCCCGCATGATGGTGGAGGCGGAAGAGCCCGTGATCCCGGCGATCTCTTCGAGCCCCAGGCCGCCGAAGTAGCGCATCTCGAGGACTTTCGCCTGGCGCGGGTTCATTTTGGCGAGGCGGTCGATGGCGTCGTTGAGGACGAGAAAGTCCATGGGCTGGGCCGCGGATTCGCTGACACCGGCGAGCGTCACGGTGATGGCTTTGCCACCGTGTTTTTCGGACTGGAGGCGGCGGGCGTGATCGATGAGGACGTTGCGCATGATGCGCGAGGCGAGAGCGTAGAAATGGCCGCGGCTGGCAAATTCGCTTTCGTTGCCTTTGGCGAGTTTCATCCAGGCTTCGTGTACCAGGGCGGTGGGGGCAAGGGTATGATCGCTACGTTCGCGCTTCAATTGCGCGTCTGCTATTCTGCGGAGTTCCTCGTAGACAAGTGGAGTCAGGCTGTCGAGTGCCCCCCGGTCACCCTCACGCCATTTGGCTAGCAGGTACGTGACGTCCTGAGATTCCATCGGTTAGTTGTTGATGCTACCACAGCGGAGTCAACGAAAATTGTGGACAACCACGACGTGCGCGCGGGATTCCCTAACGGGGCGGAGCCAGAGCGCGGACTCATCGTCGGAGGTGGCGAGGTTGGTGCCGCTGGTGCCGAGCCTCAATTCCTGCTCCAATTCCCGCACGAGTTCGGGCTCACCGCCCGCGAGGGGCGCTCGAAGCAGCTTGAGGCGAGTGGCATCCGCCCAATAGAGGTGGCGGCTGCCGAAGGTCCAGTTGGACATTTGGGTGAAGCTCCCCACCGGTGCGGCCACGTTCGAGTTAAGGTCCTGTTTCCAAATGGCGTTCTCGCCTTTGCGGTTGTAGAAGAAGATCGATTTGCCGTCGACGGATTCCATGGCGTGATCGCCGCCGTCGCGGGTGATCTGGATGGCGGGGCCGCCGCCGATGGGCGCCTTCCAGACTTCAGCTCTGCCCGTGCGGTCTGAGGTGAAGTAAATCCATTTGCCGTCGCGGGACCAACTGGGGCGGCTTTCGGCGCTGGGTTCGGGGGTGAGCCTTCGGGCCGCGCCGCCTTCCTGGCCGATGATGTAGATGTCGCCGAGGGCGTGCGTGTAGGCATCGAAGGCGATCTGGCTGCCGTCGGGGGACCAGCGCGGGCTGCCGACGCGCATTTCGCCGGCGCGGGCGAGCGGTTGCGCTTCGGTGCCATCGGACTTTGCGGTCCATAAATCCCGATTGCCGCTGCCGTCGGAGATGAACGCGATGCGCGATCCATCGGGGGTGACCGCGATGTCGCGCACGGACCCGGTGGTGATGGACCGCGGTGCGCCGGGAGTTTTGCCGGACAGATCGAGAAGGAAGATGCCGGAATTGTAGAAACTGCGGCGGCGGATAAAGGCGAGCCGCTTCCCATCCGCGGCGAACACAGGCAGTTGGTCGTTGGCGACGGCTTCCGGTTTGGTGATGGTGCGCATCTCGCCGGTGGCGATTTCGGTGAGACAAATTTGCTTGCCGCAGGTGGCCACCAGGAAGCGATCATCCGAGGACCAGGACAGGCCGGAAGCGGAGTGGATGACCGCGTTTCCGATCTTCCGCGCCGGACCGCCGGCCAGGGAGAGCACGTACAACGTCGCGGTATCCTCGCGCGAGGCGCGCCGGGTAAAGGCAATCCGTTTGCCGTCCGCGGACCAGGCAGGCGAATTCTCGATCGCCTGATCGTTGGTGATGCGCCGGGGCGTGCCTCCGATGGCGCTCTTCACATAGAGGTCCGGAGTTGTGGCCCCATCGCCGGCCATGACGAAAGCAACCTCGTTACCATCGGGGCTGATGGCGGCGGCAGCGACGCGGCCGGAGTAGGTGAGCACTTCGGTGTCCCAGAACTCCATCGGCTGCGGCGCTCGAAGCGCCATTACGCCGGCGCCGATGGCGATACCGCCCGCCGCGGCGAGCGCCAGCGCGGCCCAGGAAGGCAGGCGGCGTTGCGGAACTTCGGCGGGGGTAGCGGCCTGCGTGCTGGGGGAATTGCTCTGTTCCAGCATCCATTCGATGTCGGCGGCATGTTGAAAGCGCCTGGCCGGATTCTTTTCGAGACAGCGATCGATGACGCGGCGGAGGATGTCGGAGGTCTCCGTGGGCGGCGGCGGGTCGTCGCGGAGGATCATCGACATGGTGGACGCGGCGGAATCCGATTCGAAGGCGCGGCGGCCCGTCACCATTTCATAGAGCAGCACGCCGAAACTGAAGATGTCGCTGCGGGCATCGAGTTTCTTGCCTTGCGCCTGTTCGGGAGACATGTAGGCGAAGGTACCGAGCAGCATGCCCTTTTCGGTAAGACCTGCCTTGACGGTGGCGTCTTGCGGACTCGCTTCGTGCAACTGCTTGGCGAGGCCGAAATCGAGCACTTTCACGCGACCCTCTGGAGTCACCATGATATTGCCAGGCTTCAGGTCGCGATGGAGAATACCGGCGTCATGGGCCGCGGCGAGCGCGCCGGCAATCTGCCGGGCGTAATTGTGCGCATCTTTGGAGCGGAGCGGCTTGCCGTTGATGAGGTGGGCGAGGTTCTGGCCAGGGACGTACTCCATGGCCACCCAGTCGTCGCCGATATCGTAGATGGTGACAATGTTGGGGTGGTTGAGAGCGCTGGCGGCTCGGGCTTCGCGTATCAGGCGCTGGCGGCTGGCGGAATCGGCGAGTTCGCCGGCGGCAAGGACTTTGATGGCGGCGTCGCGATTGAGGCGGCTGTCATGGCCGCGCCAGACCACGCCCATGCCGCCTTCGCCGAGTTTGTCGATGATCTCGTACTGACCCACTCGTTGGCCAATCATGTAGCTGTCATTATGCACCAATGCGCACTCAGCGCAGGAGGGCGGCGGCTTCGCGCGCGGCGTGTGAGCCGGGACGTCCGTGGATGCGCACGATGATCGCGGTCTTTGGCGCGGCGGCAGGAGAGAGCACGATGGCGAATCCGTCACCTGGGGCTTTCGGTGTGTGTGCGCACGCGGCAGTACCAGTTTTCGCCAGTGCATCGCGGTCGAGCAACTTTGCCGTGCCCTTCTGCGCTGCGCGGCGCATACCGCTGAGGATGGGCGCCACGCCTGGCTCGACTGCACGGCGCTGCAGTTCCACGTAGGCTCGCAGAATCTCTTCGGGCTTGGCGCGATCGCTGTTCTGCAATCCGAAGCGGCGCACGGTGCTTTCAATCAGTTCGTGGCGGACTTGCTTGCGGAGTGTGTCGAAGTAGACGTTGCAGGATTGGGCGATGGCGTCTTCCACACCGAGCGCGCCGTGCCCGCGGGGCAGCCAGCACTGTTTGGGATTACAGGTGAGGCGCGGATAGGTATAGTGGTGACCCTCGGCATAGGCGAGAGCGATGAATGGCTTCGCCAGCGAGCCGATGGCCACGGGCTGATCCTCCTGCGGCCAATTGCGTTTTGTCACCGCCCCGGACTCGACATCGAACTGCAGAAACGCTACCGCGATCAACAGCGGATTCATCGAGTGAGCCGGTATATGGTGGACTGCTTCAATTGGCGGCCATCGTCCTGAGCGGTGATCGCCACGGACTGCGCGCGCTGCAGCGTGCGGGCGAGGCTGGATAGATTGCTCGAGAAGAAGGGCGGTTCATTCGGATCGCCGTTGTTGACCTGTGGAGCTTCGATCAGCCGCATAATGCGGGTGTAGTTGGGAAGCTCCGCGGCGGTGCGATAGCCGGCTGCGTAGGCGACGTTGGCGCCCGCGGCTCCGTTGGCGGCGAGCACTGGCTGGAGGTAAGCTGCGTTGTCGGCGATGAGCAGCGTCCGCCCGCGAATGGCAAAGGCGATGCGGGCGAGCCCATCCATTTCCTGGATGGCGTCGTTCCCTGCCCTGCGTTCGCGCCAGCCTACTCCCAGACCAGACGTTGTGTAGAGGCCTTCCACGGCACCCCTGAGCGCATTGCGCACCTGTGCGGCATCCCAGTTGACGGCGCTTTGCATCGCCACCACGGAGTCATTGCTGACAAAGACGCGATCGGGTGTTTCACGGCTTGATTGCAGCAGGAGCAGGGCCTGCGGCTTATTGGCGTCGAGCAATGCCTGTATCGCTTCGGCCTTGTAGACAGGGCCCGGCGGATCGAACGGAGCGCCATCGAGCCGCGTTTCGAGGTCGGATGAAGTGCCCAGTTGCAGCGCTTCAATCGAGGCGGTGGGTGCAGTGCGTGAGGGAACGGCGAGCGACGGGCCGGGAAGCAGGATCTTCTGCGTGATGAGGTCGCGCGCGAATGTGGCCTCCGGTTGCGCCCATACGCGATAGAGGCCTGCGTTCTGCGCGAGGGCGAGCAGCGCGCCGGTGGAGGAGGCATCGGGGGCAGTGGTGGGCTCGGCGCGCAGCAGCACACGTTGTTCGTTCACTTCGGTAGCAGTGCGATTCAATACGTTGATGCCGGCGCGGAATGGCGCGAGGTCGCTTCGGTTGGCCTGGATCCAATAGGTGCGGAACGCGGAAGCGCGCAGGAGCTTGTCCATATTCAGCAGCATGCGCAGTTCGCCGCCCGCGGCTCCGGCTGCTGTCGCCTGTTGGAACCATTCCTCGGATCGGACGGTGGGTGGTGTGCCGCCGCTGATCAAAGCGAGTGCGCCGGTGAGCGCATCCTCGCGCGTCGCCACTAAGAGCAGATCGCCGGCGATGGCGAATAGCGCGGTGCGCTTTCCGTCGCTCTTGAGGTAGTACGCCGTGCCTGCCGCGGTGCGGGCGGTGAATTTAGTGCGCGCATTCCAGAGGACGCTCTGCATGGCGCGCGCCGAGGGCAGCCGCGTGATGTAGAGAAATTCGAGATTGTTGATGTCGTAGATGGCCAGCGCGGTTTCTCCGCCTGCCACCGAATTGAGCAACGTCATGTCGGGCGGCAAGCCGATGGCGTTGGTGTATTCCTGGAACACTTGTTCCAGCCGCAGATAGAGGCGCGATCGCGAGAACACCTGATGATTGGGGCTGGCGAGCCAGGTCTTCTTTTCACCCGATGTGTTCCAATCCCCCAGCAGCGCGCCGAAGTTGCGGGCTTCGAGATACAGCACAGCGCCGGCCGGTGTCAGATCGGCGAGCGGTTTCGGAGTCGCGGCGTTCTGTGCAATCAGCCATGCGCCCAGGGCGAGGGCCACGGCTGCCAGTAGTATTTGCTTCTTCATCGCGCACCTCCTGCCGCGGCGATCATGGGCCTGACGATGTTCTCCTGTTCCAACGCGTCAGTGGCATTGGGTTTGCGACGGTTGTTGTCGCGCCTTCGCTTGAGTTCGGCCTGATAGGCGGCGATGCGTGCCGGGCCTTGTTGCGCGGGTTCCAAACTTTCCGCTAAGCGGCGAGCGAGCAATGCGCCTTGCAGACGATCGGTCCGGGAGAGCGAATCGGCGAGTTCGCGCGCGTCGGAAGCACGCTCAGCACGCGTCATGCCTCGCCCACCGAGGAACGATTCCAGCCAGTATTGATTGGGCTGCATGTCTCCTTCGGAGCCCTCTTCATATTGGAAGAGCATGGCGAGCCCATTGCCGGCCACGGCTTCGAACGCGGCCACCGCCTGGCGATGACGGCCCAACTGGCGTGCCGCGCGGAATAACTGCAGTTTCAGGGCTTCGTCCTCGGGGTTGTTGCGAACTTCCACTTCGAACTGCGCCACGGTGCGATTGGCCGCGGGTGCGGCAGCTTTGCGCGGATCGGCTTCCCAAGGCATGGCCTTGGCGAAGTCGTTGTAGAAAGGCTCGGCCTCAGCGGTCTTGCCGAAGCGGCGGAGCAGGTTGCCCGCGTCCTTCAGATTGACGAAGGCCGGTTGCGCGGTCAGTGACATGCGCCGCAGCACGCGCACGGCTTCGGCGGTGTCGTTAGCTTGCAGAGCCACTTCCGCCAACCCCAGGAAGTTCGCGGCGTTGCGATCGCCGGCCTCCAGTTGCCTTTGATAGAAGACGCGCAGCAGCTTGCCGGCTGATGCGGGATCAGAGGATTGCATCTGCTCGGCGGTGTTCCGCAGTTGATACGGGTCGCCATGGAAACCGGCTAGTGCGCGGTCCAGTTGCCCTTCCTGCGCCGCGATGCGGAGTTCGAGCGTGGGAAGCATGTAGGCCAGCCGGTCTCGCACCTCCGGGTCCAGGCCATTGAGGGCAGCGCGCGCACGAGCGGTCAGTTTGCGCTCCAGAAGGTACTCCATCCAGCGCAGCCGCCAATTGGTGTACTCGTTGATTTCCATGCCTTCACGGTTGCCGGCGGCTTTGGCCAGCCGTGTCGCTGTCTCTTCCAACATGCGTTCGTAGAGCGGTTCCTTCTGCGCAATGGGAATCCATTCGGCTTCAATCCAGACGTTCAGCAAATCCACCGCATTGGACGTATTGCGGCTCAATGCCGCCATCCAGGGGACATCGAAGTGCCGCATCACCTGCTGGCTCTGGTAGCTGCCGTAGCGCTGGACATAGGCGCGGGCGGCACTCTCGGCATCGGCTCGCATGTCGGTGAGCAACTTGTTCGCGGCGAGTTGATCCAGCACTTCACCCAGATGTTGGGGGATGCCGGAGGGAGGCCGCCGCAACGCCAGATTGCCGGTGATAGCCGCAAGGGCCTGACGCCAGCGCAGCGTCGCGTCCTGCGGGCGCTGCTGAGCCCAGAATACGCGCGCGATGCCGTCGAGCGACGGGGCATGGCTGGCCTCGAGTTGCAGCGCGAGTTCGTATTGCTCCAAGGCCTGCGGCAAGCGGTTGGTGGTGCGGTAGTATTCGCCGAGTTGGAAGTAGGCCTCGGCGCGTCCCGGCGTGCCTTCCACTGTCGAGGGCAGGTAGTCGTCGAATTCGGGCTTCTTCTGCAGATCGAGGTATTCGCCGTAACGGCCGCCATAGTAATACCAGACGTTGCCGGAGATTTGTTCGGCGCGATTGACGGGCTGCGCCAGTCGCTCACCGACCGTAGCCGGGCCGAGGGCCTGGCGGAATGCACTCTCGATTTCCGGCGCGGCCAGATTGAAGTACAACCCGGCGAGCGCTGTATGGGCGCGAGTCCAGACAGGAGTGATTCGCGCTCCACGGGCGGCGATAGCTTGCAGCGTGAGGTCCGGCTTGCCGCTGTCGATCGCCGCATTCACCGCCGCGTTGCTGTTCAGCGCCACCAGAGCCTGCGGATCGCGGCGCGCCAGCAGTTCCAGGTAGCGATCAGTCTGCGTACCGTTGGCCGCAAGAGCCCTTAACTCGCCGGCATCATCTCCGATGGTGCGATAGCTTTGAGCCGCCATCTGGAGAACCGGGAGCTTCGCGTCGCGATCGGTGATTGCCTTCGCGTAGGCCTCGAGTTGTCCCCCGAGTTCGGTGAATTGGAGCCGGTCGCGTTGCAACCGGCGCAGGCGCTCCACGTACTGCTGCGCTTCGCCATCGTTGGCGTGAGCCAGGATCAGAGATTGCAGCCGGCGCGCTTCCCATGCCGGAATTCCCGCGGCCTGTCCGATGTTGGGATTGATATCGGGCACCTTGTCAAGGAACGCCGCGAACTGTGTTTTCTCCTGTGCGGTGTAACTGGATTTCACGACGCCCGCGATGGCCTGGAGCAGATCGCCGCCAGGGGCTTTGGCGTGTGCCGCGGCGTAACGCCGGGCCCTCGTCATGAGGCGGGCATAGCAGTGCGCACCCTCAAAGTAGTTGCTGAGCAAGGTTTGACCGGCGAGTGCCGCGCCTCGTTCGGCGAAGGGCAGAGCCTGGGTGTAGAGGCCCCAGCGTTCGAGGCGCGCGGCCACGTCGAACTGCGACTGCGGAGATTCGGCGCGTCCTTCCAGGAACGCCGTACGCAAGGCGGCCACGGCTTCCTCGGGCTTCTGCTGGCGTGCTTTGATCTCGGCCACACGCTCCATCCAGACTGAGTTCTTATACGAAAGGCTGTAAAGCTTTGTAAACGTGGCAGAGGCGTCGTCGAAGCGGAGGAGGCGTTCTTCCAACTCGCCGCGGGCGGCCCAGAGATCGGTGCGATCGGGGCGGATCTCCGTGGTTTTCGTATATTGTTCGATTGCGGCCGGGAAGTTTTCGAAATTTGTGTTCAGTTTTGCCAACAGCAGCGGGAAGCGGTAGTCCTTAGGGGACGCTGCCGCCGCCTTGGTGTAATAATCTGTAAACCTCGCGGAGAGGTTATTCTTCAAACCGAACCCAGCAGCTTCGTTGATGACGTTGTCGTCTTCGGCGTAGCGGTTGAGGATCTCGATGTATTGATCGGCGGCCGCTGTGGCATCGCCGGCCCGGGCCAGCACGGGGATGATGGCTCGGCGCATGGCGGCGATTCGCTCCATCTTCGCCTGTGCCGGCAGTGGAGCCTTCCCCAATGAATCGATGGCCTGCTGGTAGAAGGCGCGGAGCCCGGCGTCGTCATTGGCTCGGGCGTAGGTGTCGGCCATGGCTCCCAGGTAGTTCGGTGCATAGGGCTCGGCGGCGAGCAGCGGTGCCAGGAGTTGGCGCGCCTGCTGGGCCTGGCCGCTTTCCGTTGCTTTGCGCGCGGCTTCGAACTGCAGGTGCGTCTTCAAAGAAGGATGCGCCGCGTTGGAGGCGGTAGTGAGCAGTTCGACCGCCCGTGCGGTATTGCGATTGCGCCAGTGATAATCGACCGCGGCTCGCATCACACCGAGGAGCATGGGGTTCTCGCGGTATACAGCATCCACCGTGCGCGCCGCGGCGGTGAGATTCTTCTTCTCTTCGTAGAAGCGGGCCAGCCGGAGTCGGAGGCGCAGTTTGTCCACCGGGTCCGGCGTCAGTTCGATCTCGCGGTTGACACAGCGCTCTTCGACATTGGGGAAGGCAAAGCGGCGGCTTTCATCTTCGAGACGGGTGAGCAGATCGAAGGTCTGCGCCTGGCCGGCGAGGTTCATAAGGAAGGCCTCAAGATCGGCGCGGCGGCTCTGCGCTTCGAGCAGGTTGATCCGCAGCGAGAGGGCGCCGGTGGATGGGTTGGCGCCGCCTGCGAGGCGAACAGTGGCATCTTCGATCGGCTGCCGGTATTGTGGACGCCGGGCCAGGGTGATCAACCGCGATTCGGCCGCGGAGCCACCGGGCTGAGCCATCGCACCCGCAACGTACTCCTCGATTGCCTTCGGGTAGGTGCGTTTGTTCTCGTAGATGGCGCCGGCTTCATAGGCATGAAGCGCCCGGTTGTTGAGACGCTTACGCCCATCCTGGATGTGGCGCAGCGCGTCGTCATATTCGAAGTAGTCCCAATGGAGGGTAGCGGCTTCGAGGTAACCTTCCGGATCGCCGGGCGCGATCTGCGGGATGGCGTTCCAGACATCGCGGCCCGCTGTGACACGCGGGTACTCGCGGCTCAGTTCACCCAGCCTGGTGCGGGCTTCGGTGGAGCGCGGCGCGGCGAGGATCAGGTTCGCTTCGATGGCTGCCGAGTCATCGGCCTTGTTCGCATCGAAAGCCGCAAGTGACCGGTGCAACGATGCGGTGCGATGTCCGATACTGGCATCGCCCGGCGTGGCCTTGGCCAGCGTGAGCATGGGCGCGGCGGCTTCTTCAAAGTGCGAGCGCCAAGCCTGTGCTTCGCCGAGCATGCGTTGCGCGGCGGGATTGTCGGGAGCATTCAGCGCCCGAAGTTCGGTGGCGAACTTGCCTGTGCGCGAGAGCACTTCGAAGAAGCGGGCCCGCATGGTGTCGTCATAGAGCCAGTAGCGGCGGAGTAGTGCTTCGTAAGCCGCGGGGTCCACGGTGCCACGCTGCTGGTAAGCGGAGAGAAGGTTGTTGACGAAGGTGAGATTGTGCGGGAAGCGCTGGTGCGCGTAGAGATTCACCTGGCGGTAGAGCACGGCATCGAGCGATTGGCCGCCTACCACCTGACGGAAGTACTCTTCGAGATCGGTGCCGGAAAACGTCTTCGCAATCTCGGCAGTGAGCGTGCCAAAGGCTGCGTTCTGCTTCTGGCGCAAGTAGAGGCGCGCGAGCTTGTGATGCCAGCCCTTGTCCTGGAAGCGGCCCATGGCTCGCCGGTAAACAGCTTCGATATCGGCGGCAAGCTTGTTCTGTTCGAGGAAGGCGGCGAGACGTTCGTAGATGCCCGGGTCATCGGGGTTGCGATCCAGCTCGCGGCGCAGCAGGGCGAGGGCTTCTGGTATCCGTTTGAGCGCGGCGAGCCGGGAGACGTAACGATCCAGGATGCGTGCGTAGTCCGGAGATCGCGGCCCGGTGAGCGGAGAGCGCTTGCCCGGGTTATTGACGATGCCTTCCCCCAGCGGTACGCCTTCGGCCTTCTTCGCCAGCTCGGCGAGCACTTCGTCGTAGACCGCGAGTTCCTCTTTCACCTGGTTCTTGCGGGCATGCGCGTCGGCCATCAACAACGACACTTGCAGCCGTGTGCCATCGGTGGGGAATGCGGTGAGAAAACGGCGGCCGGATGTGAGTACGGCATCGTTTTCCCCATGCAGGGCGTAGGCTTCCATCAACTTGAATTGCAGATAGGGCCGCGACTTCGAGTTCGGGAAGCGCGATTCGAAGAGGGCGATCAACTCGGCGGCGCGCACACGCTGGAAGTAGGGCTGGGCGCTGCGCTCCTGATTCTGGAAACGGAAGGCGGCGTCGGAGGAGTTGAGCAGCAGAGAGAGGATGCCGTTGAGGAAGCCGGGATAGGGGTCCGCGGTGGCAATGTCGCGATAGAAGCTGAGGTCGCCGGAACCGAGAGCCAGGCGCGGCTCGGCCGCTGACAGCAGCAGGAGAGTGAGGGAAAACAGCGCCTCTTCCTGCTGCACGGGCGTTGCTGTGGGCAGGCTGTAGAGCGCGTAATAATGACGCGCGGCTTCATTGCGATCGTTGCCGTACGTCTCCCAGAGTCTCGCGACCGTTTGCAATTCTTCGCCGGTCCACGAATTGGGGCGAGCCTCCTTGCGCCGGCGGTACTCGGCGAGCACGCGCTGCGCTGCCGTGGGATTGTTCTCCTCCATGTAGAAGTGGAACTGCCGCGCCATGGGATCGAGCGCCATGGGATTCTGCTGCGCGGCGGTGCGCGCATTGAGCAGGAAGCGGCGCAGATTGCGCGTGTCCCGCAGCAACTGGAAGTAGGACTTGTCAGGATAGAGAGGCTGGAAGGCACGATCGTAAACGGCGAGCGCCGCGGCGGCATTGCCCTTGGCTCGCTCAATGGAAGCGCGGGCACTCACCGGATAGGCCGTATCGTAGGGAAACTTCTTCTGATAGTCGGTGATCAGTGCTTCGGCGCGGTCGTACTGTTTGGCTTCGGTCTCCGCTTGAATCCATTGCTGGTGCGGCACCACTTCGTTGGGATAGCGCGCGGTGAACTTCTGATAGGTGTCGCGCACGTCGGCATGATCGAGCAGTTGCTTACGGGCCAGATCGAGCATGCGCTGGAAGGTCTTGTAGGCTTGCTGCGCATTGGCTGGATAGAAACGTTCGGAGGCGGGTGTGGGCTGCGCTGCGGCTTGCGCCAGGGCGGCACGCTCCTCGGCGACCTTGCGCTGGCGGTGATAGTAGTTGGCGAGTGCAGTGTAGGCGGCTGCTTTATCGGCGGCGAGTTCGGTGTGCTTGCGCCAATCTGCTTCCGCGGCGGCGAAGTCGAGCAGGAGTTCCGATTCCGAGGCGCGGAGGGAATAGAGTTGCGCGTCGTTCGGAGTGGCGGTGATTGCCTGCGCCAGCGCGGTGCGCGTTTCGGCCGGAGGCTTGCGAAGATTGACCGGACCGGCAGGCAGATTGAACGGGCGGAAGAAGATTTGTTCCATGCGGCTGCCGGCTTCGATGAAGCGGATCCATTCCGGATGGTTGCCCTGGGTGATGGCGGCGAAGCTGAGGACCGCCGCGGGGATGAGGTGCTTACGGGAGAACGTCAAGAGCCACCTCCTGAGTTCCGATGTTGTGGGCGAGGTCTTCGGCGTTCACGGTGAGTTTGTAGCGGCCGGCGGGCAGGTGCGTGGGAATGAACAGCGCTCCGGTGTTCGATTTCATTTCGCGATCCCATCTGAGGTGGACAGCCTGTGCGCCTTGCATGCGCGCGGTGATGGTGCGCGTGGTCTCCGATGCGCTGACGCGGAGACTCACTTTGTCGCCTCGATGGTATTGCGTGCGATCCAGGTTCACGCGGACCACGGGAGGCTTGCTGGCGATGACGAAAGTCTTCGACTCGGGATAGACGTGGCCTTGCTTGTCGCGGAGCATCAACCGGACACGGTGTGTGCCGTCGGGCATGTCGGTTGGAGCGAGAAAACGCGTTTGCCAGGTGTCCTCGTCCTTGAGGTAGCGCAGTTGCTTCACCAGGCCGAAGGGGAACATGGCGGTGACCGAAACGATGGAGGCATCGGTCTTGACGCGCAGCACCGGGTCGCCGGGCCGGATGAGACGCGGCCGCAGCAGCGCGCGCGGAGCCGCGAGGAACGAGGTGTAAGGCGTAACGAATTTGTACTTACGGGCAAGGGCGATGATCTCATCAATGGAAGCCTGGTCTTCGCCATCCCGCTCAATCTTTTCGAGCAGCGCATCGACGCGGGCGCGAGCCCAGGTGCGAGGCAGATGCTCATGCTCGGCCGACTGCGCCGGCAGATTGACGGCCATCTGTTGTGAAGCGACGCGGAACGTGGCCGGGCCAGGACGCTGATACTGCCCGATCCATGCGGCGAGTGAGCCGGGGAACGTGGTCTGCTCCAGCGGATAAATCATGTCGAAGTTGGCCGCGGGCTCGGCACGGAGTGAGAGCCCATCCACGGGACGGCGGCCGACTTTGGAGAGGAACGACTGCAGCTTGAAGTCGATGGGCTCGGTGGAGCGAACCCACTCCATGATGCCGTTGTTAGAAGCAAGCATCTTGAGCAGGGGGAGGTTGGCGTCATCGCCGATGCCGAAGATGTAAGTGTGGGGCCGTGCGGCGGCGGCCACCTGCTGCCAGCGCGCGGTATACCAGGAGGCGAACTTGCCGTTGTGCACGATGCCCTTGGTGGAACCGCCATCACCGATCATGACCAGGTAGGTGTTCTTTGCCGTGGACTGCGTGAGCGCGGCTTCGAGCGCGCTTTGCAGATTGGTGCCTCCGCGCAGACGCATGGTGCGGACCGCGGCGAGCGCGGCATCGACGGCTTGCGGCGTGGCGGCGACGGGCGCAGTGTGCAGCGCATTCACCTCGCTATTAAAGAGGATGAGGCTGAACTTATCCTGTGGCTTGAGCGCGCGCAGGAGCGACTCGAGAGCCCGGAAGCTGCGCTCCAGCTTCTCCGCTTGCATGGAGAGCGAGGTGTCAAACAGAGCCAGCACCGTGCGGGGCTCGATGGCCGCGTTGGTAGGCGCGGTGAGCAGCGAGGCTTGGAAGAAGCCGGTGTCCTGCGGATCGCGATGGGTGAGCAGTTCGAGTTTCTCCTTCGCTCCGTCGAGGGTCCACTTCACGGCGAAGTCTTCGCTGAGGTTGACGTTCGTACCGGTGAACGAGCCGCGGATGCGATTGGCGGTGCGCTCTTCGATGCGTAGCGGATAGATGGCTCCGGCGGGCTGAAAATCTTTGAGGGCGTGGCGCGATCGGAGTTCGAAACGGATGGAGAGACGGCCGGCGGACTGGACGCGATAGGCATCGGGGCGGAGAGGCACGGCGAAGAACGACTGCAACTCTTCCACAGGCAGCGTTTCGTGATACTGCATCTCCAGGCGTTTGGTTCCATAGCCGGGGATGGGCACGATGCGTGCCGAGAAGATAGCGTTGCGGCGGGCTTCGTCTTCGCCCCGTTCACCTTGCTGAAGCAATCCGGGATCGATGGATTGCCAGCGGAGGTTCTCGTAGATCTCTTCGGCGCGGCGGCGCTCGAGGATGACACCAGGAATGCGAGTGACGTCGTCCCATACGGCGAAGTCAGAGACCGCGGAGCGCGAAGGCAGGGCGATGAGATAGCGGCCTTCCAGGTTGCCGAGGACATGCGATTGAAAGATCTGCTTGACGCGAACCCGCGCGACCTGGTTGTCAATTAAGACATCGATATCCATTTCGGCGAGAGACAGAATTTTCGGGTCGGGCTCGGGCTTATCGCCAGGGAGGATTACTCCCGAATCGGCGAAAGCGAGCGCAGTGGTGAGAAGCAAGGGCCAGGGGCGGGCCATTGCTATCAATTTTAGAGCATCGCGGCGTGGAGACTACGGTGCCGGTTTTTCGGGCCACTCGGCGAGCCAAATGCTGGCCGTTTGTTCAGTGACCGGCAAGACGATTTTGTCCCGGGCCACGGCTGCCTCATTGGAGCCGGCGGCATTGTGGATGGGGGAGAACCGCGCATCGTGGAAATGATGGACGGGCATGGCCGGACCGAGCGGACGCTTGGTTCCAGGATCGAGACGCTGCGTCCAGATGCAGCGATTGCCGTCGCGCTGGGAGAGAAAGTAGAGGCGGTTACCGTCGGGCGAGAACTCGGGAATCATGTCGAGTGTGGAGCCATCGTTGATGGCAACCCAGTCCTTTTCCGGCGTGAGAGACTCGCGTACGGGGACAACCCACACGCGGCTCTTGTCCCCCGGCTGAACGAGGTAGAACGTGAGCCAGCGGTCGTCCCAGGACAGTTTGAGCGCGTTACCGTTTTTCGTCAAGAGCTGCTGTCTGGCGCCAGTCCGCACATCAAGGAGGAACGATCCTTCGCGAGTGGTGACCATGACGCGATCGTTGCTGCCCGAGTTGTTGCGGACGCTGCACTCACAGATGCTCTGAGGCAGGCCGCCCGCCGAGGGAACCCAGTACGATTTGTTATCGGCCCGATTGATGTAGAAGATGCGCGAGCCGTCGGCGCTGATTTTCGGGGAGCCTCCACGGGAGAGGGTAACCTCCAATTGAGGCATGGATAAGAGATTGCGCTCGGTTCCGGACTGGAGGTCCATGAGCATAAGGTCGAAGGTTCGAGGAACACGGCGAGTGGAATAGGCAAGCCAGCGGCCGGTACGATCAATGGAAGGTTGTGTGTCGGGGCCGCCGTCAGTTGTGATGCGTTTCAAGGGGCCGGTGACGCGGGCGGAATCGGCATCGAGCGGAAGAGCCCAGATGTCGGCATTCTGCTCCATCTGGGTGAAGGCGAGGAACGGGCCGGAGAGGGAGGGATCGGTGGATTCTCCAGCGCCTTGTGTCAGGACCTCGGGCCGGCCGCTAACTCCGTTTTCCGGGTGCATGCGAATCCGTTGGATGTTGGCCCCTTCGATGGTGCGAGTGGCGTAGTAGATCCAATCGCCGTTCCAGGCAGAGGGCTGCAACACCGTTGTGGCGGAGAATGCTGTCATGCCCATGCGCTTGGCTGTGAGGGTGTCGAGCGGCGCGACAAACCAGTCCCAAGCTTTGTCCTTGGGATCGATGGAGGCAAAGAGCAGATGCGTGCCATCGGATGACCAGACGGGCCGGCGCGCGGCCGGAATGGAGCGCGAAGGACCACCGCCAGCCGGTACGATGTGAACAGCATCAGTAGGTACAAGCGTGGCGCTGACATACCCGGTCCAATAGGCGATCCACTTGCCGTCAGGAGAGAAGCGTGGATTGTGTCCATCGCCGGCCACCTTGCGTTCAGAGCCGCCGAGTGCGGGAATGACGTAGATGCCGCCTCCGTCGCGGGAACTGCGAAAGGCGATTTTCGAGCCATCGGGCGAGAATGAGGGTTCCTGCTCATCGGCGGCATCGGTGGTGAGCCGGCGAGGCTCACCGCCGGACAACTGCTGAATCCAGATGTCGAGATTGCCTTCGGCGCGATCGGAGGCATAGGCCACCAGTTTGCCTGGCGCCCAGACAGAAGGATGAATGTTAACGCCTGCCGCCGTGGTGAGGCGGGTGAAGGATGGCGGTACGATCGCGGGGGCTTTGGGGCGATAGAGCAGCGCGGCAGCGGCAACCAGGGCGCAGACGAAGGCGACGGCGGGCCACAGCCATTTGCGGCGGGCAGGCTGCTCGATAGCTGCGGGGGCAAGGGAGAAATCCGCGTCTTCGAGAGCAATGCGGACGTCGGCGATGGACTGATAACGCCGCTCACGATCCTTGCGCATGCAGCGCGCCACGATGCGGCCGAGTTCGCCAGGGATGGCTCGCGCGGGCTCTTTGCCGATGACGGCGGCGATGGTTCCGACGGGCGTCTCTTCATCGAAGGCGCGCTGCCCTGTGAGCATCTCGTAGAGGACCGCGCCGAAGCTGAAGACATCGCTACGGGCGTCGATTTTGCGGCCTTCGGCCTGTTCCGGAGACATGTAGTTCACGGTGCCGAGAATGGTTCCCTGCTGGGTGGCGGGCTTCTGCACCAGAGTGCGGTCTCCGCTGCCGGGCTCGCCGCGGTCCGTGAGTTTGGCCAAGCCGAAATCGAGGATCTTGGGCCGGCCTTCCTCGCTGATCATGATGTTGGAAGGCTTCAGGTCGCGATGGACGATACCGGCCGCATGCGCCTTGGCGAGCGCATCGGAGATGGCGATCGCTAAGGGAACGGCTTGGGCCGTTTTGAACCCCTCGCGAGGGATGTGTTCGTCGAGCGTCTTGCCTTCGATGAACTCCATGGAGATGAAGTCGGTGTTCTGATCGGAGGCAATGTCGTAGATGACGACGATGTTGGGGTGATTAAGCGCGGAAGCGGCCTTGGCTTCCTGAACGAACCGGCGCTTTCGTTCGGGATCGTCCACCATCTGGGGAGGGAGCACCTTCAGCGCAACGACCCGATCGAGATGGGTATCGAGGGCTTTGTACACGATGCCCATTCCGCCTTCGCCGAGTTTTTGCAGAATGCGGTAGTGGCCCAGTGTGCCTGAGATCATCGTGATTCATGCATTCTACATGATCATGCGCGGGACTATTTTTCCTTCCTGTGATCCCGCACGGGAAGAAAATCCGCTGATTGCTGCGATGAAGACTTTTCGCCTTGCACCAGTGGTTGTGCTGATGGGTCTACTTCCGGCGGAACAAGCCATTGCCAATGAGGTGAGCTATACGCTTTTCAATGCCAACGGCAGCGTGGTGAGCCTGCCGAACGGGCTGCCTGAACCTTCCGTCCAGGTGGAAAGCACGGGGGTGTACAACGTGACCTACCAGCCGCCGGTAGCAACGATCGGAGTTCCCCTGGTGGCGGCAAGAGACGCCGGGGCGAACTGGTGCAAACTCGACTCGTTCTCGCAGACCACCGTGAAGGTCCGGTGCTTCGATGTAACGGGACAGCCCGTAGCCATCCCTTTCACCCTGCTGCTGCTTCCCTCGAACAACGATCGGGGCATTGTGTACGCCTACGCGGATTCGCCGGCAACGGCCACTTACTTTCCCACCGTGAGGTTCAACCCGTACGGCAACGTGGAGATCACAAAATTGAGCACCGGACGGCACCGGGTGAAGTTCTTCGGAATCGCAATCGACAACGTGAGAAGCGTGGACGCGGTGGCGGTGGGGTCCAACAACGTTCGCTGTCACGTGGAACTGATGTCAGACAGCACTCTGGTGGTCTACGTGAATTGCGGCACGACCTCGGCACTATTCACCGATTCGGCCTTCACCGTGGCGTTGACGCTGAACAGTGCCTCGGCGCGTGCCCTGGGGAGCTTTCATTCCAAGTTTCCTTCGACGTCGACGCCGTATGGACCCATTACGTATACAACGGATGGGCAGGGCAATCACACGGTGGTGTTCAGCGGACTGAACCTGAGCCAATACTCCGGCAACCATGCGGCGATCGTTACGGCCTACACGACCACACTCACCCCAACGACGCGCTATTGCAGGGCGGGAGAGGCTGCATTCGGCAATGGCCCGGACGTCAGCATTCCGGTGCGGTGCTACAACGGGGCAGCCCTTTCAGGGGCGGTGGATTTTTCTTTGCTCGCGCTGCCAGTGGAACTGGTGCGGAACGGGGGATTTGAGGCTCCTGTCACGGGCTTCAGCACTTTGTTGCCTTCCAATGTGGGATGGACCCTGGTGGACGGAACGCCGCTAGTGTCGTCCATCGAGGTCACGCCGGTGGATGGCAAGCAGTGGGTGCGGCTGAACAACGGCGGAAATGCGGTGATCAAGCAGACGGTGGGCACCGTACCGGGTGCCGGGTACAAGATTTCCTTTGCCTTCGCCAACGCGCCTGGACTGCCGAGCAGTTCGGTACGGGTGAAGTGGGGCGGGCAGATTGCAGGCACGATAGTGCGCACGTCGACGGCGTTTCAAAGATACACCTATGACGTTTATGCATCGGGCAGCACGATGGATCTGCAATTTGAGAGCCTGGGCTCGGCGGATCTGTTGGACGATGTGCGGGTGACGTACAATCCGTCCGCGCCGCCGCCTCCACTGGTGACGGTGACCACATCGCCGGCAGGGCAGCCGGTCACGGTGGACGGTGTGCCCTACACGGCGCCGCAGAACTTCTATTGGAGCCCGGGAACACAGCATTCGCTCAGCATCGCCAGCGTGATCAATTTGAATGCGAATTCGCGGCTCCAGTTTTCGCAATGGACGGGACCTGGATTCAGCAATAACAACGCAACCGTGACGATCACGGCTCCGGCGGTATCGGGGTTATACACGGCGAATCTGACATCCCAGTTTCGCCTGACGCTGGCATCGAATCCGGTGGCTGGAGGTACGGTGACGGCGAGTCCGGCCGGAACCGGTGGCTTCTACAACGCGGGGACGAGCGTGCAGGTAACCGCTTCGCCGAACGCCGGCTATGCGTTCTTCTTTTTCGCTGGCATCAATTCCACTGCGAATCCTGCGTCTCTGACGATGAACAGCGCGACGACAGCCACGGCGAACTTCGTTGGATGCACCTACTCACTCAGCCCCACGTCAGCGACGGCGCCGGCGGGCGGGGGGACCGGACAGGTTATCGTGACGAGGACAGCGGGATGCCCGTGGGACGTCACTTCCAATGCGAGTTGGTTGACTTCCAGCGTGAACGGCATTCTGGTGAATTACACGGTGGCTCCCCATACGGACACGGCGCCGCGTACGGGCACCCTCACGATTGCCGGAATTCCCTTTCCCGTGACGCAATCGGGTGTCTGCAATTTTGCGTTGAATCCCGCTTCAGCGAGCATGCCCGCGGCGGGTGGACAGGTGAGCGTTACGCTGACCACCGGAGCGAGTTGCTCGTGGAACGCGACCAACGGCGATGTGTGGATCACGCAAGTGGGAGGAAGCAACAGCTACACGGGCTCTGCCACGCTGACATACGCGGTGGCCGCGAATACGGGAACTGCGTCGCGCACAGGCACCACGAATCTCGGCCGCCTCTCGTTCTCCGTGACGCAGGCGGGAACGGAGCCTTGCAACTATACCCTGAACACGAATACGGCAAATGTGCCCGCCGCGGGCGGCACGGCGAGTTTCACGGTAACCACGGGGGCCACTTGCGCCTGGACCGCAGACCCCGGGAATTCATGGACCGTTCGCAGCGGCGCAGGAAGTTACACAGGGCCTGCCACCGTGAGCTACGCGGTGGGGGCCAACAGCGGCGGACAACGGTCCGTTAGTTTCGCGGTGGCTGGACAGACCGTCACCGTCACGCAGGCCGCGACGGATACCAGTTGCACTTACACATTGACCCCTTCCGGCACGGTGACGGTGCAAGCAAACGGCGGCGTGCAGCACTTCACAGTTGCAACGGGGCCAAGTTGCGAATGGTCGGTTCCCGGATTGCCTCCGTATGTCACGCTGCTGAGTCCGTCGACGCAGACTGGCAGCGGGTCGTTCGACTTGAATGTGGCAGCGAACGCGGGACAGCTGCGGAATTTCAGCTTGGCTATCGGGGATCAGAGCGCCACCGTCGCTCAGTTGGGATCGCCCGCTTCTCAAACATCGGGCTTGCGGTTCGTGGCACTGGAACCATGCCGGATTCTGGAGACTCGCTCCGACTACAATTTTCCATTGCGGACGGGTGAGTTCGGACCGCCGTTTTTGAATGCGGGAACGACGCGCACGTTGAACCCGAAGCAGTATCCGTTCTGCACGATTCCGGCATCGGCGAAGGCCTATGTGTTGAATGTGACACTGATCCCGCGGCCGGGCGGGATTGTCGATTACGCCACGGTGTGGCCTGCGGGCGATCCTCGGCCCAACGTGTACACCGTGCGTACCCCAGATGGACAGATTGTTGCGAACTCGCAGATTGTCGCCGCGGGCGCGAACGGCGCGGTGTCGGTGTATGTTAGCCACAACGCCGACGCGCTGCTGGATATCTCCGGTTACTTTACGGATGATGCGGCGGTGTCGAACCTGGTGTTCTATCCAGTGACGCCGTGCCGTGTCGTGGAAACGCGAAGCGACTACCGCCCGGCGCCGGGGCAGTTCGGGCCACCGTCGATGGCCAGCCGACAAACGCGAAGTGTCCGTTTTCCGTTGAGCACGGATTGTCCGGGCATCCCGCCAGCGGCCGCGTACTCCGTGACGCTCACGGTGGTGCCTCCCGCGGTGTTGCCGTTTCTGACGACGTGGCAAACGGGGATTCCACAGCCGAATGTTTCAAGCATCAATTCGTTTGTGGGGCGAACGCTGGCGAATAACGTGATTGTGCCGGCGAACGCACTGGGCTCGATTGATGTGTATGCCTACGAGGCCACGGATTTCATCATGGACATCAACGGGTACTTCGCTCCGGATGACGGCGTGAAGGGGCAATTCTACTTTCCGGTGACCCAGTGCCGGTTGTACGACACGATGACGGCGAACGGGCCGATGATAGGGAATGACTCGAAGCGAACGATCAGCCCATTGACGAGCGCGTGCGTGGGGATCGGGCAGACGGCCCGAGGCTACGCGATCAACGTAACGGCGGTGCCGAACGGAAGTCCGATGCCGTTTATCACGGTTTATCCGACGGGGTCGCCGCAGCCGAATGCTTCGGTGTTGAATGCGTTCCAGGGGCAGACGGTAACGAACTTCGCCATTGTGCCTTCGGGGACGAACGGCCAGATCGAGTTCTACGCGTACCGGCAGACGCACGCGATCGTGGAAATCAACGGGTACTTCGGGCGGTGATCCAGGCGATGCGTTTGCTTTTGCCGGTAGGCAGCGGCTACAATTCGCTGCCATGTCTTGGATATCGATTCTCATATTCCTATATGTGGCCGTAGCCGGTTGGGGGCAATCCGAGTTCCCGGCGTCGGGAAAAGCGGTGCCTGAGTTGGCCGCATACGAAACCAACCTGCTCCCCGTATTGCGCAAATGGGCGATTCCCGGAGCAGCGGTGGCGATCACCGACCAAGGGCGTCTGGTGTACGCGCGGGGATTCGGCTTCGCGGACCGGGAGGCGGGCATTGTGGTGCAACCGAACTCCCTGTTCCGGCTGGCGAGCATCTCAAAAACATTCACGGGGATGACGATTCTGAGACTGGCGCAGGAGGGAAAGCTGAGCCTGGATGCGAAGTTCCGGAATCTGATTCCCGACATCGCACCGCCAGCGGGTGCGACGCCGGATGCACGGCTGGCAAACGTAACGGTAAGGCAACTGTTGCAGCACACAGGAGGATGGGACAAGGATATTCCGGTTGACCACGTTGTGCAGTTCACCGCGGCGTCGCGGGCGCTGGGTGTGAACCGCTCGGCGGTGACGCCTCTGGACATGGTGCGCTACGCGCTGGGGCAGCGGCTGGATTTCGATCCGGGCACGCAGTATTCCTATAGCCAAACGGGATACTTGATTCTGGGACGAATCATTGAGAAGGTGACAGGGAAGAAGTATGAGGATGCGGTGCGGGAGACGCTGTTTGCGGGATCCGGTGCGGCATCAATGAAACTTGGGCACGCCCTGCCGGCGCTGCGGGAAGCGGGAGAGGTGCGTTACTACGATTATCCGGGCGCGCCGCTGACGAATACTCCGGTGGTGCCTGGAGCAGCAGTGCCCGCGACGGGGCCGTATGGAAATTTCTGGGTGGAGCAATCGGAAGCCTATGGGGGCTGGATCGGGAATGCGGTGGACCTGATGAAATACATCAACGCGCTGGAGGGGCGACGGGGTCCGTCGATCTTGAACGCCGCGTCGCTGGCGGCGATTGCGGCCCGGCCGGCGGCTCCCGTGGGGCAAACGGGGAACTTCGTGGGACTGACGTGGCGCATCACGCCTCTTACATCCGGAGCGCACTGGTGGCACACGGGCGGGGCGACGGGAACGCGGAATGTACTGGCGCGAAGGCAGAACAATCGCGATTGGGTTGTGCTGATGAATATGCGCCCGCAGGATGAGGAGACGATTGTGACGGAGATCTTCACCGCAATGTCGACGGCGGAGACGCAGGTGCGCACCTGGCCCACTCACGATCTGTTCGCCGATTTTGCGGGTCCTGCGATTTCATTGAGCACGGAGTCGGTGGAGTTCAACCATGTGCTGGGGAGCGGGGCTCCGGCGGCACAGACTCTACGGATCGGGTCAACGGGCAACCTGCCGTACACAGTGGCTGCGCCCGCGACGGCGCCCTGGCTCAAACTGGACCGGACAGCGGGGACAACGCCTGGGGCGATCGCTCTCTCCGTGGAACCGGCCGGGCTGGCGTTAGGGGACTACAGCACACTGCTGACGGTGACAGCTCCGGGATCGGCGAATTCGCCGCGAGTGATCCGGGTGATCCTGCGGGTCACGAGCGCTCCAGTGATCACGGTGCGTAACGCTGCCAGCCGGGAGGTGACCGCGGTGGCTGCTCCGGAATCGCGGCTGGTGTTGGAGCGGGAAGGGCTAGAGGGCTTGAGTGAAGTGACAGTGTTGGCTGGGCAACGTCCGGCAACGGTGGCCGCTTCGGGCAAGGGGATGGTGGATGTGGTGTTACCGGGAGAGTTGGCGATGGGAGAAACCGAAGTTTCCCTTTTGAGTGCGGGCATTGTGGTTGGGCGCGGGAAACTGACCATCGAGCCGGTATCACCGGGGTTGTTTGCGGCGGACGGCATGGGGAAAGGCGTGGCACGGGGACGTGTCTTCTTCGCGGGCGAGGACGGAGCGGAGATGAGCCAGCCGCTGTTTCAATGCGAGGAGTCGTGCACGGCGCTGCCGATTGAGCTGGCAGCGGAGGGGCCGCCGTTGACGCTGGAACTGGAGGCGACGGGGTTACGAGGAACGGATGCGGCGAGCGACACGGCGTCGATTGGCGAGGAGCAACTGGAGGTGCTGCAAATCGCGGCAAGCCCCACGACGCCGGGAGTGGATTTGGTCTGGATCCGGCTGCCGCGGTCGCTGGCCGCGCGAGGCGAGACCAGCGTTACAGTTTCGGCCGGCGGAAAGGCGTCGAACGCAGTAGACATCTTGATTCGGTGAAGGGATCGGCGGATTGCTATGAGGCTTCCACCGCGGCGATGGCCGGATCTTCGATCTTCCTCATCTCGGCGATGAGCTTGCGTTTGAGATCGGCGATGAGTTGGGTGTTGCCCGACTCGAGAGCGAGGTTCTTCATCTCTTTCGGATCGCTCTGGAGATCGTAGAGTTCGGTTTTGTCCTTGGGCGTGATATTGAGGATCAGTTTGTAGCGGCTGGTGCGGAGGGCTTTCACCGTAGGCTGGGCGGCATCGGCGCCATGCATCGTGTAGACGAAGCTGTCACGGCCGGGCTTGCGTTTGCTACCGTCGACCAGGCCTTTGAAAGACAGCCCCTGCATGGGTTGGGGCGGACGCATGCCGCAGAAATCGAGTACCGAGGGGGCAATGTCGATGTTGGAGGTGAACGCGTCGATGCGTTGATTGCCCTTCACTGCAGCGGGATAGCGCAGCAGCATGGGAACGCGCAGGGCTTCTTCGTAAGCTTCCATTTTGCCGTGAAGGCCGTGCTCGCCGTGAAAGAAGCCGTTGTCGCCCATGTAGAGAATGATGGTATTTTCCGCAAGTTTCTGTTCGTCGAGGAATTGGAGGAGACGGCCGACGCTGTCTTCAACGCCCATCAGGCAACGGTGCTGATCGCGCTCGCGAGCAGCCCAGGCATCGACAGAACCGGGTGCGTCGCCGGCGGCTTTCTTGCGCTTCTTCTTTCCGCCGTCCTGGCGGGTTCGGAACGCAGACTGGGGATTCTGGCTTTTGCGGCGAACGCGGTCAGGCTTGCCGGTGTCGTCGATGAAGAAAGACTCCGGGGGACGGAACTCGAGGTTGGCGAAATCGTTCTCGTGGCCGGGGGCGGGAGTGAACGGGCCGTGGCAGGCTTTGTAGCCGATCCAGGTGCAGAAGGGTTTGTCCTTGGAACCACGCATGAACTCGATGGCCTGGTTCGTGACGATGTCGGTGTCGTAGCCCTGCAGGTCGACCCACTTGCCGTTGATGTTTTTGCGCGGGTTCACGTACTGGCCCTGGCCAAGTTGAGCGGCGTAGTAATCGTAGCCAGGGTGGACACGGTCATCGCTGTCCATGTGGAATTTGCCGATGTGAGCGGTGCGGTAGCCGCTGGATTGGAGCAGGCGCGGGAGTGTTTGGAGTTGATGGTTCCAGCGAATCTGATTTCCAATGATGCCGTTTTTGTGGGGGTAGAGTCCGGTGAGGCAGCAGGCGCGACTGGGCGCGCAGAGGCTCATGGCGACGAAGTTGTTGGTGAAGAGCACGCCTTCGCGGCCGAGACGGTCGATGTTCGGCGTGCGCATGAAGGGACTGCCGGTGAGGCTGAGCGTTTGATAGCTTTGATCGTCGGTGAGAAGGAACAGGAAGTTGGGCTTACGTGGAGCAGCTTGGAGGAAAGGCGCCCCGGCGAGAGTAGTGAGGGCGGCACGGCGGGTGATATTCGGCATGTGGGGATTGTAACTCTTGGACAGGGTGATTCGGGAAGTACGTATGATATTCTGATCCTGTTCTCAGACCGGCTAGGGGGGCTCAATTCAGTGAGTGCTACAAGGCGCGGTTTTCTGGTCGCTATGAGCGCAGCAAACACCAACGCAGATGCAGGAGCAGGTGATCCGCAAGATCGCCATGAACATCAGACCGTTCCATCGGACATGACATTGCGGGTAAAGGCGATTGAGTCGCTGCTGGTGGAGAAGGGCTTTGTCGATCCGGCGGCACTGGATGCGTTGGTGGATACGTATGAGAACAAGGTAGGGCCGCGCAACGGTGCGCAAGTAGTGGCGCGCGCATGGGTGGACGCTGCCTATAAGAAGCGGCTGTTGGAGAACGCACCCAAGGCTATCGCCGAATTCGGATATCTGGGTCTGCAGGGCGAGCACATGGTGGTGCTGGAGAATACAGCGAAGGTGCACAACCTGGTGGTTTGCACGCTGTGTTCCTGCTACCCATGGCCCGTGCTGGGGCTGCCACCGGTGTGGTACAAATCGTCGCCGTATCGCTCCAGGGCCGTCATCGATCCGCGCGGAGTGTTGCGTGAGTTTGGACTGGAATTAGGGCAGGATGTGGAAGTGCGTGTTTGGGACAGCACCGCGGAATTGCGCTATCTGGTGATGCCGGAGCGGCCCGCGGGCACCGAAGGACTGTCGGAGAAGGAACTCGCCGAACTGGTGACACGCGATTCGATGATTGGAGTGGCGAAGGCGAAATCGCCGCAGGCAGGTAAGGCATGAACGGCGTACACGACATGGGCGGCATGCACGGCATGGGGCCTATTGAAACAGAACAGAACGAACCTGTTTTTCACAGCAGGTGGGAAGCGCGTGTGTATGTACTGCATCGTGCCATGGGGCCTTGGCGCAAATGGAACATCGACACCGGGCGTCACGAGATCGAAAAGCTTCCGCCGGCTGACTACTTGCGCATGAGTTATTACGAGAAGTGGTTCGCGCGGTTCGTGAGCTTGCTGGTGAAGACCGGTGTTGTGACACAGGCCGAAGTGGATTCGGGCAAGCCGGATGCAGGCTGGACGAAGCTGACTCCGAAGCTCACTCCGGAAGCCGTGCCCTCTGTGGCGCTGAACCGGAACCTGCCGAATTCCGTGGACCCTTCGGTTAAGCCGAAGTTCAAAGTGGGCCAGCAGGTGCGGGCGCGGAATATCAATCCGACCGGGCATACGCGTTTGCCGCGTTACGCACGGGGCAAAGTGGGAAAGATTGATCGCGATCATGGGGTCCATATTTTTCCCGACACGAGCGCGCACGGGTTGGGCGAGAAGCGGCAGCATTGTTATTCGGTGAAGTTCAGCGCTCGTGAACTGTGGGGTGAGGCAGCATCCCCGCGCGATTCTGTCTACATTGACTTGTGGGACGACTACCTTGAACGAGCTTGAACTAAGCGGGTGTTTTCCTGAATTACAGAGCCTGCCGCGCGATGAAGCGGGTCCCGTGTTCGCGGAGCCGTGGCAGGCGCAGGCATTTGCTTTGGCGGTACGGCTGTCGCAACAAGGGCACTTCACGTGGAAGGAGTGGGCGGAAGCGCTTGCCATAGAGTTGGCCGAGGCCGCGGAGCTAGGCGAAGCAGACGACGGCACGGAATATTACATCCATTGGCTGGCGGCGCTGGAAAAACTGGTGACGGCGAAGGGGCTGGCGGATACGGCTTCGCTCTACGAGCGCAAAGAGGCTTGGGCGGATGCGTATCGCCACACGCCGCACGGCAAGCCGGTGCAATTGCGGCCGGGCTTTCGTGTCAGCTATCAGTACCGGCAGAGTCCTCTGCACCGCGTAACACGCGCCGATGGGGTATCGAAAGAGATTCGCATTCAGGACGGGCAATTGTTCGTTTGCCATGGGTGTTGCTGCGGCCAAACGCAGAAGGGGTTTCCGGCTTCGCCTGTGGAGGAGTTCAAGCGGCAGTGGAAGGCGCGCGGTATCCGGCGGCGGTTTCATCTGACGATTTCGGGGTGCCTGGGGCCATGCCCGCTGGCGAATGTGGTGATGATTTTGTTCAAAGGCCGATCGATCTGGTTTCACTCCATCAATGGTGTGGAGGATGTTTCGACCATCTATAACTATGTCGAGAATATGCTGCTGGAACAGGAGTATCTGGATCCGCCGGAATCGCTAGCAGGCCGGCACTTCCAGCGCTATTTGATCGACACGGCTGAATGCGTGGAGCAATCCTGATAGACTGCAAGGAATCCTATGACTGGCACAACCGTATCGAGTGCAGCGCAGAGTTCGGTGCTTGCGGATCGCCTTCCGGCACTGGCTGTGTTGGTGTTCGGATTGATCATCTTGTATGGTGTGGGGTTTTCGCCGTTCACGCGGGCGCACAACGCCGCACATGATACGCGTCACGCCAACGGATTTCCCTGCCACTAGCCGTGACCTCATTTCGGAAGTTGGTGATTGTTGTGCTGTGTTCCGGAGCGCTGGCCGGATTGGCGCTTTTTGCGATGCAGCACTTCACCGTCGTGCCGCTGATTGAGGCAGCCGAGCGGTTTGAGCATGAGGATCACCATGCCGCGGAATGGAAGCCAGCCGAGGGATGGGAACGCACGTCATGGACGGCCTTGACGAGTGTGTTAACGGGGATCGGATTCGCGGCTGTGCTGTTCGGTTTTCTTGCCACAACCGGACGAGAGGTGGGTGTGCGGCAAGGGCTGATGTGGGGCGTTGCGGCGTTTGCCTGTTTTCATTTGGCGCCTGCAATGGGATTGCCTCCGCTACCTCCGGGAGTACCTGTGCCGGATGTGCAGGATCGTCAGATTTGGTGGAGTTTCGCGGTGTTGGCTACGGCGGTGGGGTTGTGGTTGATTGCTTGTAGGACATGGATGCGGGGCATAGCTGGGGTGGTGTGCCTGCTGCTGCCGCATCTGATTGGTGCGCCAACGGTGGCTGGAGAGGCGGCAGTTCCGGTGGAGTTGTTGCGGAACTTCACGATCGCCTCCCTTGCTACTACCGCGGTTTTCTGGCCGATGTTGGGGGCTATTGGGGGATTTGTATCGTCACGGCTGCTTAGGTCACAGGCCCGGGGTTGAAGGGGGCGAGAGAGTTGTGGAGGCCCCAGGTATCGGCCCAGGTTTTCTTGCGGCCGCTGGCGACATCGAGGATGAAGCGGAAGAGCTGCCAGCCGACGTCGGCGATGGTGGCGTGGCCGGTGGCAATGGTGCCGGCGTCGATGTCGATGAGGTCGTGCCATTTTTCGGCGAGTGCGGTGCGCGAGGATACTTTCACTACGGGACACAGCGCGAGGCCGTAGGGGGAACCTTCGCCTGTCGTAAACACATGCATGTTCATGGAGGCGAGTTGCTGCGTGCCGCAGATGAAGTCGCTGGCCGGGGTGGCGGCGAAGACAAGGCCTTTCGCTGTGACTTTGTCGCCGTGAGTGGCCACTGCCTGCAGCGCGGATGTGCCCGCTTTGGCAACACTGCCGAGGGCCTTTTCGACAACGTTCGCGAGGCCGCCGCGCTTGTTGCCTGGCGTGGGGTTGGCACTTCGGTCGGCACCGCTGCGAGCGAGGTATTCGTCGTACCAGCGCATCTCGCGGATGAGGGCTCGGGCAACGTCTTCATTGGCGCAACGCGGTGTCAGTAGATGCACGGCGTCGCGTACTTCGGTGACTTCGCTGAACATGACAGTGCCGCCGGCGCGCACGATGAGATCGGCGGCGAAGCCGACCGCGGGATTGCAAGTGACACCGGAGAACGCGTCACTGCCGCCGCATTGCATGCCGACGTTGAGTTCGGAGGCCGGGCAGGTGACGCGAGTGCGACGGTTCAATTCTTCCAGACGCTTTTCGGCGTAGTGAAGAATGGCGCTGACCGTTGCTCCGAAGCCGCGCTCGTCCTGCAGTCGAATGACGTAGGGATCAGCTTCGAGGATGGGGAACTGGCCGCCCTTTGAGGCGTGCAGCGATGCGCCTGGGAGCATGCGTGAAGGCTGGAGCTTTTCGCAGCCGAGGCTGACAACGAGTGGGGCGCTGCCGAAGTTCGCGTGCCGGCTCAAGTGGCCGAGGGTGCGGATCGGCACGGCTGCGCCTGGCGCGTCGATGGCAACTCCGCAGCCGTAGGTGTGCGTGATGGCAACGACGTCATCGACGTTAGGGAAGCGCGGAAGGATCTCCTGGCGGATACGGCGCACGGCGAAATCGACGGTGGGGGCGACACATTGCACCGTGGTGGTGATGCCGAGGATGTTCTTCGTGCCGACGGAACCATCGGGGTTGCGATAGCCCTCAAAGGTGTAGCCTTCGAGCGGGGCAAGCGGAGCAGGAACCGCGGTGGCCAGCGGGAGTTCGTCGAGCGCAGGGGCCTGGGGCAGGTCCATCAGATCTTCACGGATCCACGAGCCCGCGGGGAGGGCACGGGTGAGACGGCCGATGACTTCTCCGTAGCGAATGACGGGCTCGCCTTCGCTGAGGGCGCGAAGTGTGACTTTGTGCGATTGCGGGATGGCTTCGGCAAGCGTGAGGCCGTTGGAGAATTGGGCGCCTGTGGGAAGGCCTTCCGGATTGACGACGATGGCGACGTTGTCGCGGGGGTCTACTTGTACGAAGAGAGGGTCCATTGGTTATTTCGATGCTTCGCGCTGATAGATTGTTTTTCCACCGATGATGGTTTCAAGAACCTGGATGTTGCGCAGTTCAGCAGGTGGCGTGGTGAGCGGGTTGCGATCGAGGATGACGAAGTCGGCGAGATGGCCAGCCTCGATGGAGCCGCGTTCCTGCTCCTGGTGGTTCTGCCATGCGGCGTCGCTGGTGACGGCTCGCAGGGCTGCTGTGACGTCGATGCGCTGATCGGGGCCTAGTTGCTGGCCGGAGGTGGTGATGCGATTGACTGCGGCCCAGACGAGGAGAATGGGGTCAACGGGTGTGACCGGCGTGTCGTTGTGCAGAGTGAAGCGAATGCCGCGGCGGCGTGCCGAAGCGAGTGGGCTGATACGCGCGGCCCGCGTGGGACCGAGGAAGATGTCGCGATGGCGATCGCCCCAGTAGTAGACGTGCGCTTCGAAGAATGACGGGGAGATGCCGAGGGTACGCATGCGGTCGAGTTGATCTTCGCGCGGCGTCTGGCAATGTTCGATGCGATGACGAACGTCTGCGCGCGGGGTTTCGCGTTGGGCTTCCTCGTAGGCAGCGAGGATATCGTCAATGGCGGCGTCGCCGTTGCCGTGGATGGCGATTTGATAACCGCCCTGGTGAAGGCGTTTCACTTGATTGACGAGTTCGGCGCGGGGGCGGAGCGAGTAGCCGTTGTAGTCCTGCTTGCCTTCAGGCTGCTGGTGATAAGGCGCGGCGAGATAACCGGTGTAGCCTTGGATTGACCCGTCCTGGAAGAGCTTCACACCGGTGACTCGCAGTTGGCCGTTGGGGGATTGGAAGCCGTCGGCCTCCTGGCGCGTTGGTGGCGCAGCAGCGCCGGCGAGCAAGGCATTGATGCGGATGGGGACGAAGCCGCGCGCGATGGCGGTTTTGAATTCGATCATGCGCTGGCGCGAGGCTCCGGCGATGACGGTGGTGGTGACACCTTTCGCGGCGTAGATTTTCGAGTCGTAGCGCATGGCCTGGAGTGTTTGCTCCAGCGTGACCTGAGGAAGGTGTTTAGCGATGAGGCCGAGCGATTCTTCGATGACGCCGTTGGGCTCACTGGTCTTTGGGTCGATGCGGATGCGGCCGCCTTTGGGCTGCGGCGTGTCTTTCGTGATGGCGGCGATGGCGAGTGCTTTGGAGTTGGCGACGCCAAGATGGCCGGAGGTGTGGACGATGTAGACGGGGTGATTGATGGAGACGCGGTCGAGATCGGCACGCGTGGGATGGCGGCGCTCGGCGAGGAGTGTGTCGTCGTAGCCGCGGCCGATGATCCATTCGCCTGGCGTTGTGGTTTCCGCCTTCTTGCGGAGTGCGGCGATGAGTGAGGCCATGTTGCGGATCGCGCCCATTGGCGGAGAGTTGAGATCCACCTGATAGAGCGCAGCGAGGCCTGAGGAAGGAAAGTGATCGTGGGCGGCGTAGAAGCCAGGGAGGACGGTGCGGCCTTTGAGATCGACAATGCGCGCGGCATTCGTGCCAATTTCGGCGTTCGTGCCGGCGCGCGTGATGCGGCCGTTTTCAATTGCGACGGCTTCGGCCACTCGCCCCGCCGGGTCCATGGTGAGCACCGTGCCGTTGCGATAAATCACATCGGCGGCGCTGAGCGTCGAGGCGAGCAGCAGAAGCAGAAGCATTAGCGCTGGATGCGCGCGGAGCCGCCTTTGGCGAAGGCTCGCACGTCTTCCACCGAGGCCATGGTGGTGTCGCCGGGGAACGTGGTGAGCAGCGCGCCGTGGGCCCAGCCAAGTTTCAGCGCTTCCATCGGCTCTTCGCCGCTGAGCATGCCGTAAATGAAACCGGCGGCAAATCCGTCACCACCTCCGACACGATCGTAGACATCGAGCTCGCACTGGGGGGCAACGTAGGTCTGCCCGTCGATCCAAGTGACAGCGCTCCAAGAGTGGCGGTTCGTGGTGTGGACTTCGCGCAAGGTGGTGGCCACGACCTTGATCTGCGGATGCTTCTTCACCACGTTGTCGATCATGCCGAAGAAGGCAGTCGGATCGAGCTTGGATTTGGCGGCAACTTCGGGCCCGGGGATTCCGAGGCCTTTCTGCAAATCTTCTTCGTTGCCGACAAGGACGTCGACGTGATGCACGATTTCATCAATGACTTCGACGGCGCGGGCGGCGCCACCGGAGAAATCCCAGAGTTTCTGGCGATAGTTGAGATCGAAGGAGACGATGGCTCCGGCTTCCTTGGCGGCGCGCATGCCTTCGATGATGACTTCGGAGGTGGTGGGAGAGAGTGCGGCGAAGATGCCGCCGCTGTGGAACCAGCGCACGCCTTTGGAGAAGATGCCTTTCCAATCGAAGTCGCCCGCTTTGAGCCGGCCCGCGGCTTCGTTGGAGCGGTTGTAGAAGACGACAGGAGCGCGCACGCCGAGGCCGCGATCGCTGTAGACGGTGGCCATGTTGGGGCCCTGCACACCGTCATGCTTGAAGCGCTTATAGAAAGGTTTCACGCCCATGGCGCGAACGCGCTCAGCAATGAGATCGCCGATGGGGTAATCGACCATGGCGCTGGCGATGCCGGTCTTCATGCGGAAGCAATCGGCGAGATTCGCCGCAACGTTGAACTCGCCGCCGCTCACGTGGATCTGGCATTCGGTGGCTTTGCGGAACGGGATGATGCCGGGATCCAAACGGTGGATCAGCGCGCCGAGGGACAGGAAATCCAGATCGCCATCGGGGCGGATATTCAAACCATACTTCATTCGTTTCTCCCTGTAAGTGGCCTTGTGGAATTGTGGCCAGGATGGACCAATATAGCAAACACGGTGGGGCACGCTTTTCGTATGCTGGGAGCGGAGAATTAACCATGACCCGCCGTACCGCAATGCAAATTGCCGCTTCCGCAGCGGCGTCGCAGGCGCTTCGCGCTGCACCGTATCAGCCTTCCCAGGCGAACCTGAAAGCCCGGCAGTGGTTTCAGGATGCACGTTTTGGATTGTTCATTCACTGGGGTGTTTACTCCGTGTTAGGGAAGGGCGAATGGGTGATGAACAATGACAAGATGCCAAGCGCGGAGTATGAAAAATTGCCGCCCCGGTTCAATCCGGTGAAGTATGATCCGGCGGCCTGGGTGGCGCTCGCAAAGGCGGCGGGACAGAAGTACATCACGATCACCAGCAAGCATCACGACGGGTTCGCGATGTGGGGAACGAAGAAGAACAAGTGGAATATTGTGGACGCGACTCCTTATAAGAAGGATGTGCTGAAGCCGTTGTCGGAGGAGTGCAAGCGGCAGGGAGTGAAGCTGTTCTTCTATCATTCGCACCTCGATTGGCATCATACGGATTATTTCCCGCGGGGCCGCACGGGGCAGGCGAGCGGACGGCCTGCTTCTGGAGATTTCAATAAGTATCTGGATTTTATGGACGGGCAATTGGAGGAATTGCTGACTGGCTATGGGGAACTGGGCGGGATCTGGTTTGACGGGATTTGGGACCGGCGGGATGCGGATTGGCGCTTGCGGCGAACGTACGATTTGATTCACCGCCTGCAGCCCCATGCGCTGATTGGGAACAATCATCACCTGGCTCCTTTTGAGGGCGAGGATTTCCAGATGTTTGAGAAGGACCTGCCGGGGCAGAACACGGCCGGGTTCAATGAGGAATCGAAGATTGGGGCTCTGCCGCTAGAGACGTGCGAGACGATTAATGTGGCCTGGGGGTATAACTCGACGGATAAGAAATTCAAGTCGCCGAAGCAATTGGTGCATTATCTGGTGAAGGCGGCGGGGATGAATGCGAATTTTCTGCTGAATATCGGGCCGCGGCCGGATGGGACGATTCAAGAGGAGTTTGTGACGCGGCTGAAGGAGATTGGGGGCTGGGTGTCGAAGAATGGAGAGTCTGTGTTTGGGACACGCGGTGGACCGATTGGGCCTCGGCCTTGGGGAGTGACGACGACGAAGGGGAAGACAGTGTATGTGCATGTACTCGATTGGGTGGATCCGCTGCTGGTGATTCCGGGGTTTGGGAAGAGCGTGAAGAGCGCGAAGATGCTGGTGGGCGGGGCGGCGGTGCCGGTGAAACAGGTGGATAGCGGGTGGTTGCTGAATTTACCGGGTAGTGGGCGGGATGCGATGGATACGGTGGTGGCTTTGGAGACAGCGTGATAGGGATGGTGGGAATTTGAGACGATGGTGATTCTATGAACCCGGATCTGATCAGAGCGATGGCGCAATGCAACCCCGATGAGGCGTTGCCGGCCGACGACCCTCGCTATGTGGATATGGATCGGATCCGGGGGATTTCCGTGCATCGGAATATCCTGCGGAAGCTGGCGACCGCGGATCATCAATGTTACTGCCATGTCGCGCTGGCGGGGCATCGAGGTTCGGGGAAGTCCACTGAATTGAACCGGTTGATCGAGAAGGCACAGCAGGATGGATTTCATCCTCTTTATGCGGAAGTGACGGAGCGCGTGGATCCCAACGAGGTTGTTTACAGTGACCTTTTCCGGTTGATGGCGGAGATGTTGGATGAGGAGTTTGGTGGTAGCCCCGCGATGGCAAAGATCGGAGAGACGGTCAAGGATTGGTTTCGGGAAGCGATTGAGATCGATGAAGAAACGATTGAGAAGACATTTCGGCTGAGCGGAGAGGCTGCAATCGGCGGTTCGGCTAGTGCAGGCGGGGAGGTGGGAGTTGCCGGAGTGGCCAAGCTTAGCGGCAAGACTGGGCTCGGGAAGCTATTGGCCGCAATAGCGTTTGGCAGGAAGACAACAGAAATCGAGAAGACGCAGTATCGCGCCAAGCTGGAACGGTATCCGAGGCAACTGCGTGACAACGTGAATCTCATGCTGGATGTGGCGCAGCAGGAAGTGAAGGATCGCTGTCCGAAGGGAATTCTGTTTGTTCTGGACAACATCGACCGCTATCCCCCGGCGATGGTGAACGAAGCTTTGGTACGCAACGCGGGTTTGTTTCAAGGCTTGGCGGCACACGTCATTTTCACGGCCCCTATTTCATTGCTGTACAACCCGGTGGAGGAGCAGATTCAGGACCGGTTCACTACGGAGACGTTGCCGATGGCTCCGGTGAAAACACGCTCGGGTCAGGAAGCTCCGGAGGTGATTGCGGCAATGGCGGAGGCGGTGTGCAAGCGGGTGCCGGATTCACTCTTTGCCACACCCGACCTGGTGAAGCGATTCGTGCTTAGTTCGGGGGGCTCGACACGGGACATGTTGCGGTTGCTGCAAAGGGCGCTGTTGGAAGCAGACGATCGGATTATCGAGGAGAATGTGGCGCGGGCAGAGGCGATCGTGGGGGCGGAGTTTTCGCGTCCGGTGACCAAAGCGCAGTACGAGATACTGGCCCGGGTTTTTCTGGAAAAGTCCGTAGACCCGGATGAGACGGGGCGGTGGATGCTATTTCGGAGGCAAGTGCTGGAGTACAACGGGGAGCGTTGGGTGGATGTGCATCCGCTGCTGCAGTTGTCGACGCTGTTCCAGGATGCTTTGGCTGCGGAGAGAAGGTCGCGGAATCTGCCCTCGTAGAGTGATTCATGAGTGCAAGTGAGTTGGAGACTGTCCGGCGCTTCTATACGGCGCATCGGAATCATTTCGCTTTGGGGCTGGTGCGGTGCAACTCTCCCCTGGAGACGCGTCGAAACCTGCAGGACTTAGGGGCGCAGGGCACGCGCGTTGCGTTGGTGGACTTCGCGGGGCGTGATGATCGGTTGTTGGATGCTTTGCGCGGAAGGGCTTCAGATCATGAGGGGATTGCGGTAGTCGGCGTGGATGAACTGCTGTTACGGGACGATGGGTGGATTGGGCAACTGAACGTGGAACGGGAGGCGATCCGGGCCGCTGTGCCGTTGCCGGTGACGATTTGGGCCGGGGATGCGGCGATGGACCGGCTGTTTGATCTGGCCCCGGATTTTGCGGATTGGCACTCGGTGGTGTTTCGCATGGAGTCTCCGCTTGAGGTTATGGAATCGGCGGTTTCGGAGCCAACATCGGCGGAGGGACAGCTGACTGGCGAAGCACTGGATCGACGGATCGAACTGTTGAGGGGGATCAAGAAGCGCATGGATGAAGACCCTGCAACGGATAAGGCGAGGCGGGCAGCAGTTGATTTGGAGCTCGGCTCGCTGCTTGGCTCCAGGGGGTTCATTCAGGAGCTGGATGAAGCGCTTTTGTCGGCGCAGGAAGCGGTGGCGATATTCCGGGATTTGACGAAGGAGAAACCCGATGCCTACCTCCCCGATTTGGCTTCGGCCCTCAACAATTTGGGGAACATACTGGGCGATCTCGGACGCGTCGAGGACGCCCTCCAGGCAGCAGAGGATGGCGTCGAGATTCGGCGCAAACTAGCAGCCGCTCGCCCCGATGCCTATCTCCCCGATTTGGCGATGTCCCTCAACAATTGGGGGATAAGGCTGATCGCTGTCGGGCACGGCGAGGACGCACTCCGGGCTGCCGAGGAAGCCGTCGGCATTTATCGCAAGCTCGCCGCCGCTCGCCCCGATTCCTATCTCCCCGCTTTAGCTACGTCCCTCAACAATTTGGGGAACTGGCTGAGCGCTGTTGGGCGCGCCGAGGACGCACTCCGGGCCGCAGAGGAAGCCGTCGGAATTTATCGCAAGCTCGCCGGCGTTCGCCCCGATGCCTTTGGGGCGGACTTGGCCAGGTCGTTGGCGGTTGTGTCCATGTGTTTGACGCAGTTGGGGCGATTTGCGGAGGCCGTGGAACACGGTCGGGAGGCTGTGTCTACGCTGCGCCCACGCTTTCTACGGAATCGGAATGGATATGCTGGGGTGATGGATGCGGTGATCGATCTGTACCGGCAGGCTTGCGAAGCGGCCGGTGTGGAGCCGGAGGAATCGTTGGATTGAAGTTACGCGCCGGCCGGAGGCCCGCGCCACTGCACTTCAGGAGAAGATGGCGGTGAAGGGGACGGCGATGTCGGGGTTCTGCGTTCGCAGAGTCGCGTCGGTGACTTCGCGGATTTCGTTGGGCGTGTAGGTCCAGGCGCGGCGGGTGCGAGGGTCGATCACCCAAACGTAAGCAACACCGAACTCCAGATAGTCGTGAATGCGCTCCAGCATACTCGACATGGCATCGTCTTTGGACAGGATCTCGATGCACAGGAATGGCGGCTCTGTGTAGATCGGGGATGGCTTGGTGCCGTGGGCGAGGACGCAGATATCGGGAACGCGGAAGCGGTCCGGTTTCACTTGGACTCGCTGTTCCGGGACAACATCAATACCCAGAGACTCTTCGCGTTGATAGAGGTAAGCGCTGAGTTGCATCTGCAACCGGCTATGATCACGTTCTCCCAAGGCACGCTCCACAACTACTCCATCCAGATACTCGCGGTCCGGGCGGAAGCTGGTGGAGAGGTATTCGGCGACACTCACCAGGGTCTGGGTGGGCATATCCACAGGATACGTCATGTTGCCTGACGATGGGTCCTCTTGTATACTCTTAATTTCATGCTCCGTCGCTCCACCTTTAGCTTTCGATTTTGGTACCGAAGCTGATTCGGCGGGAGTGGCGTTGGCTTAAGCAAGTTTCGGTTCAAGAAACCAACCCACTCGAAAGAGTGGGTTTTTGATTTTTAGAGAGGTAACACAACCATGATCGTCTCCATGAAGCGCTACGCCACGAAGGCCGAAATTGAGTCCGTCTGCGAGCGGATTCGCGATTTTGGATACAAGATCCATGCCATTGAGGGCGAAGAACGCGTCGTCATCGGGGCCGTGGGAATGGGCGATGTCACGCATTGCCTAGAATCGCTGGAAGCCATGCCTTGCGTCGAAAAGGCCGTACGCATCTCCGCACCTTACAAGTTCGTCAGCAAGGAATTCCGCCCCGGGCGCACGGTGATCCGGCTGGGGCCGGGGGTCGAAATCGGCGGCGATGAGTTCGTGGTGATGGCCGGGCCGTGCTCGGTGGAGAGCGAAGCACAGATCATGGAGAGCGCGCACGCTGTGGCCGCGGCCGGGGCCAAGGTGCTTCGCGGTGGTGCGTTCAAGCCTCGCACGTCGCCTTACGATTTCCAGGGCATGGCCGAGGAAGGATTGAAACTGCTCGCCAAGGCGCGGCAGGCAACCGGGCTGGCGATTGTCACCGAAGTGATGAGCGATCGCGATGTGGAACTGGTGGCCGAATACGCCGACGTCATGCAGGTGGGCGCGCGCAACATGCAGAACTTCGCACTGCTGAAAGTGCTGGGCACATGCGGGCGGCCTGTGCTGCTGAAGCGTGGGCTGAGTTCCACCATCAAAGAACTCCTGATGTCGGCCGAGTACATTGTGGCGCACGGGAATCCGAACGTGATTCTGTGCGAGCGCGGTATTCGCACCTTTGAAACGGTGACCCGCAACACATGCGACATCGTGGCCGTGCCGGTGCTGAACGAGATGACGCATCTCCCGGTTGTGATCGACCCGAGCCATGCGACAGGCAAGCGCAGCCTGGTGCCGGCATTGTCCCGCGCCGCGGTGGCCATCGGTGCCGATGGGCTGATTCTGGAAGTGCATCCGTGTCCGGAGAAAGCAGTGAGCGATGGGGCACAATCGCTGCACTTGCCGACGTTCGATCGCATGATGAAGGACCTGCGCGGCTACATGAAGCTGTGGCGCGAATCGCGGGCCACGGAAACGGCAACGGTCTAGGCCGTGGCGTCGCCCACGCGCATTGTCATCATGGCCGCTCTCGCCTGCAGCGGATTCGCTGTGGGCACCTGGCTCTATCGCGCGAAGTTTGTGGGCATCCCGCGCGGCGAGCAGGTGGCGCGGCTGCCGCAAGCAAAACTACGGCTGGCGATTGACGTGAAGTCGCTGCGTGCCGCTGGGATCGTAGAGAAGCTGACGGGCAAGACGGCGGAAGAGCCCGAGTATGTGCAGTTCGTCAAAGAGACGGGCTTCGACTATCAACGCGACCTCGATCTGGTGGTCGCTTCCTACAGCGCGGCAGAAACCCTGGCGATTCTCACCGGGCGCTTTGATTGGCACGGCATGCAACAATACGCAGCCAAGCACGGCGGCGGCTGCAAAGACGCTGTGTGCCGGATGGCCGCATCCACGCCGGGGCGGCATCTGTCCTATGCCAAGTTGGCGGAGGGCCAACTCGCGTTTGCCAGCAGCGCGGACTCCGATGCAGTCACAAAGTTGACACGCCCAAGCGGCGCATCGCCGTCGATGCCTCCTAACCAACCGATCTGGTTTCTGATTCCCCCGGAGTTGCTGAAAGACACGTCTTCGCTGCCAGGCGCGGCGCAGATGCTGGCCACGGCGTTATCGGGCAGCAGCCAGGTGCTGGTGGCGATTGGGGCGGCCAATGGCAGCGGCTATGAAGCGCGGTTGGAGGTGGATTGTCAGAGCCCGGAGCAGGCGGCGCAGATGGTGAGAGAGTTACAAGCAGCAACCACCGTGCTGCAGCGAACCATGCCCGCGCAGCAAGGGCAGCAGACGCTCTCAGGAATCTTGAGCGGAGGCAAATACAGCAGCGAGAACACAAAGATCACCGGCCTGTGGCCGATTGCGGCGGGGTTCTTTGACGCGCTGTCGGGAGCGGCCAAATGATCCCTGGTGTGCTCACCGTGGGCAACATTGTCGTGGACATTCTCACGCGGCCAGTAGATGAGATTCAATGGGGCGGCACACGCTGGGTGGAATCGATTTCGACTTCGCTGGGCGGCAATGGAGCGAATACTTCGGCGGCCATCGGAAAGCTGGGCGTGCCGGTGCGCTTGATCGGCGCGGTGGGACACGATGCATTCGCGGATGTGGCGCTGGCACGCTTGTCGGAATGCGGCGTGGATGTATCGGCCATTCGCCGGCTGGCGGCGGGCACAGCGACAACGGTGGCGCTGGTGAAATCCGATGGAACACGGGCATTCCTGCATCAACCGGGTGTGGGAAGGCTGTTGTTTTCCGATCCCGTTTCGTTGACCCCGGACATTGTGCGTGGCTTCACGCGGCTGCATGTGGGCAATCCATTCGCGATTCTGCATCTGCGCGGCTTCGCGCCGGCGTTGCTGCAACAGGCCAAAGCACTGGGCTTGCAGACATCGTTGGACACGGCTTGGGATGCGCTAGGGGAATGGATGCGCGTGCTGGGGCCTTCCCTGCCCCACACCGATATCCTGTTCGCCAATGAAGACGAAGCGCTGATGCTGACGGGAACGCATGAGCACGAGAAGGTGTGGAATTTCTTTCGCAAGCACGGTACACGGACGTTGGTGCTGAAATGCGGCGGGCGCGGATGCGTCATCTTCCGCGAGGATGGAGTGCAGCACACACCGGCGTTCGCAGTGGAGGCGGTGGATACAACGGGCGCAGGTGATTGTTTTGTGGGAGCATTTCTCTCGGCGCTGCAGCGGGGATGCAGCATGGAAGATGCCGCGCGCATCGCCAATGCCGTGGGCGCGTTGAATGTGCAAGCCCTCGGTGCAACCACTGGGCTGCTCGATTGGGACGGCACAATCGAGTGGATGCAAAATCGATCATAATTTGTGCATGGCATTCCGTGTACGTCCTTTCTACAACCTCGACAAGCCGGTGGGCCGAAACAAGACGAATGCCCGCGACGATGTCGGGCTGGTGCAGTTTTTCCTCAACTTCATTCAGAAGAACCCCGATGTTATGTTGGGCTCATTGCAACCTCCGAAGAAGCCCCTTCGCGTGACCGGTGTGTTCGATGATGCCACTCACGAGTGGATTGTGGCGTTCCAGACCGCGGTGCGCGGCGGGTTTCAGAAGAACATGGTGGTGGACGGCATTGTGGACCCGGCGCGCGGGTACAGTTCGCAGCAGACCACCATCACACATGCCACCTACACCATCGCGCTGCTGAACAATGCGTATGCCGCGCGCAATCCGGGCCTGCATTCGCACATTTGGGATGATCCGGACATGTTGCCGGACGTAGGAAAGAAGGTGCAGGAAGACGCGCGATAGCCGCTACTGGCCCGGAGCGTACTCCATCACGACCGCGGTGATGTCGTCGCTTTGGGGAAAATCTTCGGTGAAGTTTTCCACGGCGCGGATGAGTAGTTGGATGAGTTGATCACAGGGTTTGGAGGCGTTGGCGCGCAGCAGGAGTTCCATGCGTTGCGTGTCAAAGAACTGGCCGGCGCGATCCTGCGCTTCGGAAACGCCGTCGGTGTAGGCGAGGATTTTGTCTCCGGGTTCGAGTTGGGTGTGTTCCACGGCAAAGGTGACATTGGGCAGCATGCCGATGGGAACACCCGTGGCTTCCAGTTTGAGGATCTCGCCGCCGCGGCGGATGATCATGGGAGGGCAGTGGCCGGCGTTGCTCCAGCGCAGCAGACCGTCACGGCCGAGCACGCCGCAAAACAGCGTGGCGTATTTCTCACCTTCCGTGCGCTCTGTTAGGAACTGGTTCACGTGGGCCATCAGGTGGTCAATGCGCATGTCGGCGTAGCCGCCGGCGAGGAATGCCCCTTGCAGCAGACTGGCAAGCAGCGCGGAGCTGACACCTTTGCCCGAAACATCCGCGACGACGAAGCCCCACACATCGCGTTCGAGTTCGCTCACATCGCAGTAATCGCCGCCCACTTGGTGTGAGGGGATGCTGGAGGCGGCGGCGCGGAACCAGCCGGTGGTGGGAAGCCGGCGCGGCATGAGATTCTGCTGGATCTCGCGGGCTATTTTCAGTTCCTCTTCCATCTTCTGGCGCAGGCGCTCCTGTTCCAGCAGGCGGGCATTTTCGAGGATGGTGGAGGCTTCGATGGCGAGCGTCTGCAAAAGCTCCCGATCACCGATGGTGAGATCCGTCTTACCGAGGCGAGATTCGAGGAAGATGACGCCAAGCGTATCGGCCTTGGCGCTCATGACCAGCGTTTCTTCGCTGCTGCCGGTACGTACGCGGACCAGTGGCACGCAGACGGCGCTATTCAAAGCGAGTTGCGCGGTGGAAACGTCGGGGTCGTCCGAGGGGTCCAGCGAATCGAGGCGGACCGAGAGCGGATCGCGGCGATCGCGCAAAGCGCGAAGGATGAGGCGGGGCGGAACCAGCAACTCATGGAAAGGCACTGCCATCCCACGGTCATCGCGGGCGACCGTGATTTCCAGATCTTCGCCGTTCAATAGGAAGAGAAAGCCACGCTGAGAGCCGGTAACCGTCAGGGCAGCATCGACCACCGCGGAGAGAACGGTTTCGGTGGAAAGTGAATTCTGTACGGTGCGCGCGACCTCGACAAGTGCGCGGAGTTTAGCGAGGTTGGACGGGGCTCCCGAGCGCACGGAGGTGGTGGACATCTGCTCCATGAGCTTCTGGATCTCAGCCTCTTCCACGGTGAAGATGAGCTTGTAGGAGTCCTGCACGCCGAATTCAATGCAGTCACTGTTGTTCAGCCTCTGCGTGTTCTCGATGCGTTTGCCATTGACGAAGACACCATGGCGGCTTTGCAGATCCTCGACAATGAAATCGCCATTCGATTCAACAATGCGAGCGTGATGGCGGGAGGCGCGGTTGTCGCGCAGCACAAGATCGTTGCCGGCCTGGCGTCCGATTTCGAACGGAAAACGAGTGATGGCGACCCGGGTGCGATTGCCGCTCGGGTTCATCACCAAAAGGGTGGCATGATTCATCCGCGTTTCCGCGACGGAGCGGGTTTCAGAGGCGCCGGAGTATGGGGAACGGTCTCGGCGATTTCGGCGGCCTGCTCCATCTCCCGGGCGCGCAAAACCTGGCAATGCGAACAATATCCCCCGATTTCGGTGCGCGTGATGAGAATTTCGAACCCGAAGTGCGACTCCACCTGCTTGCGCAGCCGCTGCAAAGGCTCACCGAAGAACTCCTCCACTTTGCCGCAGCGGAGGCAGATGATGTGAGCATGCTCCTGCTTGAGACGGGTTTCGTAATAGTGCTGATCGCCGCCATAATGCATCAGGTCGAGTTCATCGACGAGGCCGCTATGCTTGAGCATCTTCAGCGTACGGTAAACAGTGACGCGATTGAGCTTCGGGTCCTGGGCCTGCGCAAGGCGGAACAGTTCCTCCGCGTCGAGGTGCTTTCCGGAACCATCGATGAGGTCAAGCAGGATCTGCCGTTGGCGAGTAAGGCGTACACCCTTCTCGCGCAACGAATCTTTCATGTCGGCGTTTGCCATGGCCTTTCTATGAGGGTAACAGATGGCAACGCTAGTTCGATGCAAGGATGCGGCGAGCGAACTCGGCACGCGTGACGGGGCCGGTCTTGGTGAGGGGTGGATGTTGAGTTCGCCAGTCGGTCCAATAGAAGGGCAGATCGCCGTGAAACCAGTTGCGGTGATCGACCGCCATCCATCCTTGTTTGACGGCATGATCGGCGGCGGCTTTGCCTTTGAGCTTCTGGCCAGAGCGGGCGCAGAGGGCCTCCGCCGCTTCATAACGCGTGATGGGGCTATCGGCCGATGCGTGCAGGTTGCGATTATCTAGTGGGAAAAGGCCCTTGATTGCGGCGAGGTGAATGGCGCTGAACGATGGGTGACTGGTGGGTACATCGTCAAACCACACGAGCGGAACACCGATGGCGGCCAGTTCGGGTTGCACCTGTGCGGCGGCGGGGATTGACCCGGAAGTGAGGGCGAGCGAGGCAATGACCGCGGCCGATTCCCCAATGTTCCACTCGATGGGATGGAGGCGGAATGCGCCGTTGGTGAGGTGGGTGACGCCGAGGCTCTTCGCCGCGGGAAGGAAGTTCTTCAGATCCCGCGGAAGCATTGCGGACATTGGGATCTGAAACGGTTTTGGCATCATCATGCGGCCACGCTCATTGGCGCCGCAGGGGTGGATGTCGACCATGTAGAAACCTGTGCCCACCGAATCCGGGTACCACCGGGCGCGGGATTCACCGTCCACATCGATGTTCATGTCCTGCTCTGCAACCCGGCCTTGTGCCTTGATGCGGCGCGACTCGCGGATATAGGGGTACTTGGAGAGGCCATCACCACTGCCCATCACGTCTTTGCGCAGGAACATGCCGGGGTAGCCCGCTCCCTTCCCGTCATCGCGCGGCATATCGTTTTGCATCCAGTACAGGAACGACATCGCGACGCGCTTGGCCGCTTGCAGAATACGTGCGGTGTCTGTGGGCGTGCGATCCAGCACGGACTCATCGTGGTAATCCTGGCGCGGCCAGTTCATGAGGACGAGATCGCGCTCCACCTGGCCGGGGGCGAAATTGCGTATCGCCAACAGGCGGCGCCAGGGGAAGAACGGGCGCGGCGACATGTTGTTGGGAATCGGAGCATCGTCGCCGAAGACCGAGTAAGTGTACGTGCCGCGCCAGCCGAACTCCTCGGGATAATTGACGCGCAGGCCGAAGGGCTGCGAATCGCGGATACGTTCATAGCCCTGAGGCTTGGCGACACGGTGATCCTCTCCGTCGCGATGCTCGACGCCGAAGGTGTAGGTGAAGCTTTGCACACAGGCAGTGTTGGGTTCGGGGGCTGCATGCGGTTCGTTCGTATCCGATTTGGCTTCCGAGCCCACGGCATACGGCGTCTTGGCAAGCGGAAGCAGGTCGCCCATCTCCGTGGCATCGAGAACAAAACGCGGAACGATGCGGATTGTTTCCTTCGTTGCGAAGTTGTAAGCAAGCGCCGACTGAATGCGGTCTGCCGTGCGCGTGATATGAACGATGCGGGTGCGCTTCAACAACTGAATCTTCGCCGATTGCTGTTTGAGCATTTCCTCCAGCAGATTCTCGGCGACCTTCGGCTCAAAGCACAGCGACGAGACGTAGCAGGAGCCGGGATTGAAGTTCTCCCAATTCGCTGCGGCAGGGGAAAGACGAAAATTCTTGCGGTAATGATCGCGAATACGGTTGCGGAACGCATGGTACGAGCGAGTGGCGCCGGAGATCTCGATCCACTTGTGTTCATCCAGTGCGGGAACGGAGTGGAACTGGCCGCCCACGCCGTCGGTCTCTTCGGTAAGGCAGACGGAGTGGCCGCGGCGGGCTGCTTCGAGCGCGGCGGGAACACCGCCATTAGTTGCTCCGGCAATTAGGATGTCGCAGCGGACTTCACGCGGATTGGCTGGTGCGGTGACGGTAACAATCGCGGACTGCGGGTCACCCATAGCTGGGACGCTCTGAACATCCACGGTGGTGAATGTTTGGGCGATCGCCGCGGGAATGAGGAGAAACAAAATCATGATTGAGACTTTCGCTCGACGTAAACATAGTAGGCTCCGGTGATTTCCTGGCCTTGTGCGTCGAGAAACCAGCTTTGCATGGTGGTGGGGCCTTTGGGAAGTTTCATGCGGAAGACGGCTTCCTTGTCGGCAGCCTTGGTATCGATGGTCTGATCAAACGCGCCGATCTTGAGCCGGGCTTTGGCGATAGGAAGCGCGACTCCGGCAGTGATGTTGCCATCTTCGAACTGACGCGCAGCGTAAGGAGCGCTAAGTGCAGTGGACACTTCGCGGGGCCAGCGGCAGAGGGCGATTTCGTAATCGCCAGCCTGCTCGGCGTGGATGTGCCACAGCCCGTTTTTGCGGACGCCGTTGCGAACCTGCGCCCCCTGATCGAGAAAGACATCGGCCCATTCACAGGCCGTGATGAGTGTCGGATTCTCTTTGTCGGAACCAATGTAGGAGGGAAGGAAGCTGTCGACAAACGGCTCCACGGTAGTCCACCATTTGTCGTAGTGTTGCTGCAGACGAGCGGCCACTTGCGGGTTGTCGTCCTTGACGTTCTTCTTCTGGTCGGGGTCGGCGTCGATATTGTACAGTTCGCCGCCGTGCACCATGCGCCACTTCTTCCACAGGATGCAGGCATCGTCCTTGCGCGGGCGGCTGGCATTCATGCGGCTGAACTGAATGATGAGCGTACGGTCCGGCAGCGCTTTCGCGGACTCCTTGAGCAACGGCGCGAGACTATTGCCATCGAAGACGGGCTTCTTTGCGGGCTTAAGTTCACACAGATCGATGAGAGTCGGGAAGAGATCCTGCACTTGCGTGAGTTCGTCGATTTCGCGGCCTCCCCCGATCTTTCCCCCGGGCCAGCGGATGAAGATCGGGACGCGATGGCCGCCTTCATACAGCATCGTCTTATGGCCGCGCATATGAGCGTTGTAGCGATCTCCGGTAGGGGTGCTGCCGTTGTCGGTGAGATATATGACGATGGTGTTTTCGCGAAGACCAGTTTCCTTCAGCATGGCGTCGAGCCGGCCCATATTCAGATCGATGTTAGCGATCATGCCGTACAGTCGCTGGACAACCTCAGGCAGGTGCTTATAGGGCTCGCGAAATTCGGCGGGCACATACAGCGGGCCGTGCGGCGCGTTCAATGGCAAATAGGTGAAGAACGGTTTGCCTGCACTGTGCTGGCGGCGCATCCACGTCATCGCTTCGTTGAAGAAGACGTCGGTGCAATAGCCTTTGTAAGGCTCGATCTTGCCGTTGTGCCGGTAATGATCGTTGAAGTAGTCGTTGGTGAAGTAGTCGGGAACTGCGCCAATGTGGGACGAGGGAAACCAGACGGACTCCTGGAAGCCGCGGTCCTGCGGCCGGTACGGATAAGTATCGCCGAGATGCCACTTGCCGAAGATGCCGGTGGCATAGCCGGATTGGGCGAAAGCTTCCGCCATGGTGGGCAGGTCGCGGCGCAGCGGCGTGCGGCCGCTCGAAACGTTCATGGCACGCGTGAAGAGACAGTTGCGGCCGGTCATCAGTTGCGCGCGAGTGGGCGTGCACATTGGCGCGACATGGAAGTCCGTGAAAGCCACCGATTCCTTTCGCAGCGCATCCAGTTTGGGGGTCTTGATGTCCGGGTTGCCGTGGCAGGAGAAATCGCCGTAACCCTGATCATCGGACATGATGAGGATGACATTGGGCCGTGTGGCGGCGTTGGCGGAGAACGGCAGCATCGAGGCTGCCACGGATTGAGTAAAGGCTCGGCGATTTAACATTTCTAGGTCAATATATCGCGTGGGGAGGGCACATAGGAGCGAAGCGCTTCCGAGTATTTCACGCCACAGGTCTTGCCACGATAAAGCGCGATGGACTCCTTGGTGTCTATGGAGCCATCGGGTTGTACCGGATCGTAGGGCGCGTTGCGGACATGGGCCATCAGCTTCCCCAGCCACTCGCGCGCAGTGGCCCATTGCGGCGTGATGTCGACGAATGTGTCCGGTTCGAAGCCAATGGTGTGACGCGGGCCGTTGTCGTAGTAATACATGCGGCGCGGGGCGCGGATGTTGTCTTTGCCGAGAATCTGGCCGGCGTTCTTCAGGGCGATTTCGCACAGTTGGGAAGCAACGCGGTGGTCGTCGTGGGTGTCGTTGGGATAGAGCAGGAGCGCGATGTCAGGTTGAATTCCGGCGACAAGCTCGGCGACACGTTTCTTGTTCTCCGTGGTGACATCAAAGAGGTGTGAGGAGAAGTTGAGGAACTGCATTTCGGCGCCGTAGTGGTGGGCGAGTTTCTGCGCGGCCGGGGCGAGGGTTTCGTGGCGGCCCTTCATGGGCGCCCAATTGCTGTAGTCGCCGATAAGGCTGGCGATGACGACACGGTACTTCTTCTGGATGGCCTGGAGCATGATGCCGGGGACTCCGAAGACGCAATCGTCGTAATGAGCGCCCATGGCGAGTAGGGTTGGCATACAGGGAATGATAGAACACTGGCGCGGGTAGTGGTGACGGAATGATCGCGTTAAAATATCTTTCGATCTTTTGTTCTGCTTTGTCGATTCACGTGATAGTATCGACCAACCTTGCTCGATCAGCTTGGTATTGGGTGCCAAGCTCACGAGAGACATGTGTAACTGGGGTGAGCCATGAAATGGATCGTGCTTTGCGCGGCAATGTACGCTTCGCAATTGTTTTCTCAAACCTTCGGTGAGATCACCGGGACAGTAAGCGATGCCAGTGGAGCCGCTATTGTCAACGCCGGCGTGACAATCACCAACCTCTCGACCAATCAGACTCGTCAGGCACAGACAAGCGGCAGCGGCGACTACACGGTCCCCTTCCTCGTCCCGGGCCGTTACAAACTGGAGGCACGCTCCGCGGGCTTCAAAGCGAGCGTGGCGCCTGAGCGTACGCTTCAAGTGGGCGACGTGCTACGCGTCGATTTCACACTGGAAGTTGGTAACGTAACGGAATCGGTGCAGGTGGAAGGATCAGTGGAGATGTTGCAGACATCGTCCACGGCGACGGGCACGGTAATTGAGCAACGGGGCATTGTCGAGCTGCCATTGAACGGACGGAATTACCTCCAACTGGTGAGGCTGAGTCCGAATGTAGCGGCGGAGATGCCCGCGGGCGGACAGGCAAGTGGCAGGCAAGGGGGAGAGAGAGCGAATCAGGCCCTGTCGATCGCAGGCATGAGGCAGCAGTACAACCGCTTCACCCTGGATGGCGTGGAAAACACGGACGTCAACTTCAACACGTTCGTCGTGCGGCCTTCCGTGGATGCACTGCAGGAGTTCAAAGTGCAGAGCGGGGTGTATTCGGCTGAGTTCGGACGGTCACCGTCGCAGATCAACGTCAACACAAAGCCGGGCACCAACGATCTTCACGGAGTTCTGTTTGAGTTTCTGCGCCACGACAAAATTCAGGCGACGCCATGGCTGGCCTCGTCGAAGAACCCGTTCCGCCGGAACCAGTACGGGTTCACGTTGGACGGGCCGTTGGTGATACCAAAAGTGCTGAACGGCAAGGACCGGCTGTTCTTCATGGCAAACTATGAAGGGCTGCGGCAACGCGTTTCCTCCGTGCAACGCACAACGGTGGCCGATGCGGCGATGGTTGCGGGAGATTTCTCCGGGCCCGGGCATCTGCCCATTTTCGATCCGAACACGATACGAACGGGGCCGGACGGACGCCCGGTGGCGACGCCTTTCGCCAACCAGAGGATTCCCTCTACCCGATTTGTGAAGCCGTTCACCCAGTTGCTGGAATTTTATGCTCTGCCGAATGTGCCCGGAGCAATCACTGGGACGTCGCCATTCAACTACGTGCGCAATGCGCCAAGCCCCACGGATTGGGATCAGTTCACCACACGCGTGGACTTCAATGAGAGCATCAAGTCGCAATGGTTTGGGCGGTTGAGTTGGGGAGATGAGGGCGTGTTTGAAGGGAACACGTTCCCAAGTCAGGATCAGACAGCGATTACGGGAGTGTGGCAGGCAATGTTCTCCAATGTGCGAACGTTCGCGCCAACGGTGGTGAACGAGTTGCGGCTCGGCGCCAACATCTTCGATAACGACAGGGGCACGGTGCTCAACAATGTGCGGGATGTGACATCGGAGTTGAAAATTCCCGGTTTGTTCACGCCGATACCGGCGGCTTGGGGAGCACCGGCCGTGGGCTTCACCGGCAACAATTTCATCTCGGGGTGGGGTGAGACAACCGAGGCTCCTTTTGTTGTGAGGAACCGCACTTATCAACTGCTGGACAATCTGAGCTGGGTGAAGGGAAAGCACACACTCAAGTTTGGCGGAGAGGTAGCGAACCGCCGGTTCAACCAGACGGGCAATCAGTTTCCACGCGGCTATTTCCAGTTCCCCAGCCAATACACCGGGGACCCCAACAACATCTCCAGGACTGGCTCGGCGTTTGCCACGGGGCTGCTGGGCTGGAGCCAGGAATCGACACGCGCGCTGGGCATCGCGAACACGCAGTTCCGCCAATGGGCGCAGGCGTTGTACGTGGAGGACACAATCAAACTGCGTTCGAACCTGACGTTGAATCTCGGTGTCCGGTATGAGTACACGGCACCGTTTGCCGACCGGTATCGCGGAACGTTCAACGTGAAGTTCTCCTGCACTGGGGTCGTCAATGCGGGCAAGGCGCTCGATCCGACATGCCCCGTACCGGTGCTGGTGCGGCCCGGCCCAGGCGATTTTCATGAAGGGCTGAACGCGCGGCTGGCAGACATCATTCCGAAAGCGACGGGCGATGACGCGCTGATCAACCGCGCCACGATCCGTCCGGATAAGAACGATTGGGCGCCGCGCATTGGCATTGCCTGGCAGCCAGGACAACACTGGACCGTGCGTGCCGGGTACGGCATTTTCTATGCGCAGGACACGGGGAATCCGATCTGGGACATGGCACGAAATCTCGGGTTCCGTGAGTCGGCCCGGTCCCTGGACGTGATTCCCACTTCGAACATCGTCAATCCCTGGTCGCTTCGATCCACGGCAAGCGGCGCCTGCAAGGGCTGGGACGGACTTTGCCTGGCGGGCTTGTACACCTTCGCCAATGAAGTGAACCGGCGAACGGCGTATGTGCATCAGTATCTGCTTAACGTGCAGCATCAGCTTACGGATTCCCTGCTGCTGGAAGTAGGTTATCAAGGCAACGGCGGACACAAGATACAGCGCATGTACGGCTACAACGATCCCATCTACCGCAATGGGCCGGACGATCCGCGGTCGGCGAACGATCGACGCCCATGGGGCGGCAATATCTACAGCCGCATTCAGACCATTGGCAATATCGTGAACTCCAACTACAACTCGGGAATCATCAAGTTCCAGCAGCGATTCAGCAAGGGGCTCACCTATCTCGCCGGATACACGTGGTCACGAGCGCTCGACAGTGGCTCCGCGATCCGCACCAATGACGGCGATAATCTGTTCCCGTTGAACAACTACGATTTCACACGGGAACGCGGGTTATCGCAGTTCCATCAGCTGCATCGATTCACGGCGTCGGTACTGTATGAACTTCCCTTCGGGCCTGGCAAGAAGGATTTGGGCCGTGTGGGAAATCAGGTGGTGGGCGGATGGTCGCTTGGGTCCATCCTAACTGTGGCGACGGGAAGTCCCTTCGGTGGTGGAGACTGCGGGGACTTGGCCAGCATCACGCAAGGAAGCCGTGGAGACGCTACGGGAATCAGCCCGTTTCTGGACAATCCGACGGCGAATGAGTATTATCGCCGCTCCTCGAGTGGACGCGGTTCGGCGGCAATCTCGTGCACCGTGCTGGACTCGCGCGGGATCAATCAACTGACCTACCGGGAAGGCAACCTCAATCGCAACGTATATATTTCACCAGGGCTGCTGGGATGGGATTTCTCCGCATTGAAGCGCTTCCAATTCGGGGAGCGGATGAATCTGGAGTTTCGTTTCGAGTCGTTCAACTTCCCGAACCATCCCAACTTCGGTTTTCCCAACACGAACCTGACCTCGCCGCAATACGGGCAAGTGACGGGAGCTCGGGATATGCGAACGAATCAGTTCGGCTTGAAGTTCGCATTCTGACATTGACGCGGAGGCCATGGCTCACTGCCGGTAAGCATTCGTCCGGTTCTGCCCTGAAAACGCGCGGCGCGCTTGCGCACGGCTTCTATGCGCTCCTTGGTGAGTGGATGCGAAGAGAAATATTTGAGCGGCTCGGGAGCGTCGCCCTGCACGTTGTCCAGCAGTTCCAACATGCGGACCATGGCTTCCGGGTCAACGCCTGCCTCTTCCAGAAGCCGCAGGCCGTCCATGTCGGCTTCGGACTCATCGCCGCGTTGATAGGCGAGTCCGCCGAGTGAGCCGGCCAGTCCGGTGATGATGTCGGGCGAACCTCCCGTGAGCAACGCGAGGCCGATCCAGATGGATGCGCCACGCATCATGCCGCGGACGCTGTGGCGGTGCAGCACGTGCTGCATCTCATGGGCAAGCACGGCGGCGGCCTCTTCCGGTTGACGTGTTTTGTTGAGCAGACCACGAAAGATGACGATGTAGCCGCCGGGCGCGGCAAAGGCGTTCACCATCGGATCTTCGACGATGTAGGTGTGGAACTCGTAGCGATCGTCGCCCGAGGCACGGGCTAACCGGCCGACAATACGGTCGATGCTGGGATCGGTGCAACGCTTGGCGGCAGGAGCAAGGACGGGCAGCGACGCTTCGCCCAGCCGCTTCTCAACAGAGATGGGCACGAACGAAGCCATCGCACTGATTAGGAGTGGAAAGCCGTAGAAGACGGTGACGGCGATCAATGCCAGCACAGCGAACGTCAATGCGCCAAGTTTGAGCCATGCGTCGGCGTGCGATTCTTGCCGGCCGCTCGCGATAGCCGGGTTCAGTTGGGTCAGCGCCGCGAGGAACGCAGGATGGTCCATCACCAGTGACTCCCCCAGCGGCTCGCCTTTTTGAAACGCGATGGATTGCTGGGTGCGGCGCACCTGTAGTTGTTCGAAGGGCCACCAGAGTTGCGTGCCATCCGCAAGATTGATGGCCACACCGTGCGGTGCGGGAATCACGTTGACGGCATGGCTTTGCGCCGAGCGGCCGTCATAATACTGTCCTGGAAATTGATTCATCCGCGCTTCACACGCCGAAGCCGAGATCCGTCGCGCCGTTATCCATCAGGGATTCCAGCCCCTCTCCAGTGGCGCCGGAATCAATGAATTCCTGGGCAATGGCCTGCAGGTTGAGATCGCCTCTGAGCGTGAGACGCTCGAAAACAAAGCGCACGGTGCGGATCATGACCCATGGCGTCGCAATGCCGAGGGTAAATACAGCCAGCAGGAAATTGGTGAGATGCAGCAGGAAATAATCGCCGAAGGGAATGGCCGGAACGAGGGCTGCATTCTGGAAGCGGGTGCGGCTGCACTGATAGTTGAAGCGCTGCAGTTGGAACCAAAGCATGCTGATGCCGAGCGTGAAGGGGGTCAGGATGAGGCCCAGGATCCAGGGAACCAGAAGTTCGCGACCTTCCCCGTTGTACGCAAAGCGGGCGTTGCCGTAGTAGGCATTGTTCGTGTAATAGCGGCGAATGTTGTTCCAGAAAAATGGAGCGTAGATGGAGAAAGTGATGATGGTGAGCAGCAGGCCGGGAAAATAGACTTTACAGAAATCAATGAAATTCCCACGGAAAGAGAAACGAATGCCGCGGAGCGAAGTGCGGCTCAGCCGGTAACGCCATGCGCCGACCATGGCCGCAGGCACCAGCGCCAGCATGCCGATGGCGGCAACGAAGCCGCCGAGAATGGACCCGATGGTCTGGCCCGCGGCGAGGATGAATACTCCGACCTGCGCACCGAGGAGAACCAGAACGCCAATCGCTTTTCCGAATCCGATCAGGAGTTCGAGACCGGTGCCGTGATAGGCAAATGCCACGTTGTCAAAGCGCGTGTGTTCGGCGAAGAAGGCGCGGATGCGGGTGCGGCCCCAGAAGGAGTAGATTCCGAGCGTAACAATGGAGAGCAGAAATGTTTTGATGTAGAGCAGCAGAAGTTCGCCGCCAGCGCCATGAAACGTAAGGTGATGGGTGGGGGCGTTGGGTTCGCGGGGAGGTGGGATTACGGCGGAGGAGACTCCCGCGCCGCAGCGTACACAGAAACGAGCCAGGTCCGGCATCTGGTTGCCACAGTTGTTACAGAAGGGCATGCCGGGTACTGTAGCACTCGCTCAGGAAGAGTGCACCTGTCAGGGTTTCAAGGCACGGCGGAGCAGATTGGAAGTGATACGTTGGACACGCGCGTCAGGCCCGTGGGGGCGTACCCAATGCGACCAGGGCAACATATGGCCGGGCGGCGCAGATAGGCCTTGCGCCCACCAGATGGTGGAGGCGTTGAAGACAAAATTTCGCTTGGGACCGGGATAGATGGTGGCGGTGTAATGCGCCGGCCGTACGCCTCCGCTGAGGGCATCGCCTTCGGCCACAATTTCCAGGCCGGGGATGTCGGCGGGATCGCCATGAAACTCCCACCCAACAAGGCCAGGGATGGCGTCGCCGTGCTTCATGTTGGTCGAGTCGAACATCCCGTGCTTGGGATGAGTGCAGGTCCAGTCCGCGCCGCCGTTGAAGGGATAAATGGAATGGGCTCCGATCAGCCGGTTGGCCTTTGGGCCTTCCATAGGAAAAGGATATTTGAAGTAATCGCTGAAGGTTCCGTACATGCCACCGTACACGCCTTCGCGGGAAATCATGCGGTTCGGTTGGCCGGAAGAGTTGGCTTGAAACGGAGTGAGCCCGAAGACCGCGTTGCCGCTCAAGTAGAGATGCGTCACACCGGCCTTCACCGAAGCGAGCGCGTTGTCGTATTGACGCGGATCCCAGTATTCATCGTGTCCCACACTGAGGAAGACTTGGGCACGGAGGAATTCTTCCGGGCGCGTCATGTCGAGGTTCGATGTGTAGGTGACATCGTAGCCGAGCATCTCCAGCCAGTAGGCGAGCGGGAACTCCCAGAGAAGGAATTCACCGGAGCCGATGGAGAGCGGATGATCGTAAATCTGCGCGTACTTGCCGTAGGGACGATCGAAGGAGACAGCAACGCTGGGCGCCCAGGGATGGCGCGGATCCGTGTAGAGCGAATAATCGTCGGGCCAGCGATTGTAGGCCGCCCAGGTGTTGTCACTGACCTGGAAAACGATGGCTGCTTTGCGGCGATCGCGCACGACGAACACCACGTAACTCTCCCAGGAGTGCTCGTGCTTCGATTCGGGAATAGTGGCGAGACGGCCGAGGTAGACGCCGCTGGGCCAATCGGCGGGGATCTTGATTTCGGTGGCAGGCTCCCATTTGCATTCGCGAAGACGGCGGTCGCCGATGGGTGCTTCCGGTTGCGGTTTGGCGGCGAGCGGGCCCAGCGTTGTGAGGTGCCGCGCGCCGGTGCCTCCGTAATACCCCATGCGATAGAGGTGCAGATGAAAACGCCGCGCCGGGTTGGCGCTGATCATGAAGCGCAACGTGTCACCGGCTTCCACACTCTGATGCGAGCAGTAGCCTTCAATCAGCGAGGTGCGGTAATTCTTCGGAGCGTTGGGGCGGACCTTTGTCAGTTGCCAGTCTGTAGTGCCGGGCTTGCGATTTTCATTGGTGACAGTAGCCGCGGAGATAGGTACGGCAGCGGCAAGCGAGCCGAGGAAAAGATCGCGGCGGCGGAAGGACATGGTTAGTAGAATCGTACTTCAAACGCGTTGGCGGGATCGCCGAGGTGGAAGCGGTCACCGGCCTTGAGTTCCACAGGTTTCCCGGGCTGCAGTCGTTTGCCGTTGCAGATGGTGCCATTCGTCGATTCCAAATCCTCCAGCAAAAAACGTCCTTCATTGAAAATGATTTGGCAATGGCGGCTGGAAACCGAAGTGTAGTGTTGGGGATAAACGAGGTGCACGGCCGCCCGATCACGCCCAATGACGATTGGTTTGCCGTCGAAGGGAACAACCTTGCCTTTGTATTCGCCGGCGAGGCCGTAGAGAATGGGTTGCCCCTTTTTGGGCATTTGCCGGGAGCGCATCCAGGCACGGATACTGTCGAACACGGGCATCGCGTTTAGACAACGTTCATGTTGAGCGGATCCCACTGGACGGGCTTGCGCTCAAAGTAGCTCAAGTTGCAAAGCAGCGCGGGCCCGGCGGTGCGGAAGCCGAATACACCGTCTTCAAAATGCGCCTTGCCGGTGCGGATCGCGTTCTGGAAATGAACGTGATGCTCGCGATGCGGATTGTGGCTGGGCGGCGGATTGAACACCTCGGTGGTTTCGGGACGGATGGCGTCTGCGTTCGGCGTGGATTGCGGATACTTGGCGCGATACTCCTTGAGAAACTGCTCCTGCACATCCTTGGGGAAGGTGCCAATGGTGTAGCCGGGCTCGGATTCGCGCGGCGTACGGGAGAGCGTGAGGCTGTTCATCGTGGGCGTCATGACGCCTTCGCTGCCAACGAAGCGGATGCCGAAAGATTCGCGCACACCGCCGGAGACGAAGTTCACTTTGAGCGAAAGGGTGAAGGCCGGATGCGATTCGGTGCGCGGATAATCCACCAGCGCGAGCATCACGTCTGGCGCGTCGCGGCCGTCTTTCCAATAGCGCAGACCACCGGTGGCGAAGACCCGCGTGGGCCCCACGGCGCCGGTGACGGTATGGATGCCGGTAAACAGATGGACGAAGAGATCCCCGGCGACGCCCGTGCCGTAGTCGTTGTAATTGCGCCAGCGGAAGAGGCGCATGGGCTCAAAGGGGCGCTTCGGCGCCTTGCCCAGGAAGCGGTCCCAATCGACGGTTTGCGGCGACGCATCGGGCGGAATGGAATACTGCCACGCACCGATGGCCGTGTTGCGATCGAGCCATGCTTCCACCATGTTCAGTTGGCCGATGGCGCCGCCGCGGAAGAGATCGCGCGCCTTGAGGAAAGCGAGCGAACTGGCGTACTGGCTGCCGATCTGGAGAATCTTTCCCGACTTCTTGTGCGCCTCAATGACGGGCTTGCCTTCGTCGAGCGAGTGCACCATCGGCTTCTGGCAGTACACGTGTTTGCCTGCCTTCAGCGCCTCGATGGTGATGGTGGAATGCCAGTGATCGGGCGTGGCGATCAACACCGCGTCGATGTCGGGGCGGGCCAGCACTTCGCGGTGATCGCGAGTGGTGAGGATGTTGTTGCCCCAATTTTCCTTGGCGCGCGCGAGCCGGCCGGTGTAGATGTCGCAGCAGGCGGCGAGTTCCACGCCAGGGATGGAGAGCTCGTTGCGAAGATCGCCGGAGCCCATTCCACCGCAACCAATCAAGGCGATGCGGACTTTGTCGTTGGGAGAAAATTTCTTCTGTTGCATGGTGGTGGCCTCTTAGGAGTTCTTCACCCGCATGGTGGCGGGATCCCATTCATAGAATCGCTGGTCGTTCTGGCTCATGTTGCTGAGCAAAGCGGGGCCGGCGGCCCGCAGCCCGAAGACGGCATCTTCGATAACGGGTTTGCGCGTGCGTACGGCTTCGTAGAAAACACGGTGATGATCCAGGTGATCGTTATAGCCGCGCGGGGCGTTGTAGCGCTCCTCCTTGTTCGGGACAAGTCCGTCGGCCGTGGGCGTGATGGGCGGATATTTCTGCTTGTACTGCTTGAGAAACTCGGTCTGCGTCGCGCTGGAGAAGGTTTCGATGGTGTAGCCGGGCTCGGTTTCGCGCGGCACACGAGTGACGGTGACACTGCCGGAAAGCGAGAGCGTGCCTTCGGAACCGACGAAGCGGAAGCCGCTGTTTTCGCTGGCGCCGTTGACGAAGTTGACGCGGAGGGCGAGATTGAACGCGGGCAGTTTGCCGTGGGCCGGGTAATCATAAATGCCGAGCATCACGTCGGGCACGTCGCGGCCATCGTTCCAGAAGCGCAGGCCGCCGGTGGAATAGACGCGCGTGGGGCCGGTGGAGCCGGTGATGTAGTGCAGGCCGCTGAAGAGATGAACGAACAGATCGCCGGCCACGCCAGTGCCGTAATCCTTATAATTGCGCCAGCGGAAAAGGCGCATGGGCTCAAAGGGCCGCTTCGGCGCGGAGCCAAGGAAGCGATCCCAGTCAATATTTTCGGGCGTTGCATCGGGCGGGATGGAATATTGCCACGCGCCGATTGCGGAATTGCGATCCCACCATGCTTCCACCAGATTGAGATCGCCGATGACACCGGCTTCGATGAGGTCTTTCGCTTTGCGGTAGACGATGGAGCTGACACGCTGGCTACCGACCTGGAGGATACGCCCGGTGCGCTTCTGCGCTTCGGCGACTTTCACACCGTCGGGGATCTGCTGCACCATCGGCTTTTCGACGTACACGTCCTTGCCCGCTTCCATGGCGTCGATGGCGATCTTGGCGTGCCAGTGATCGGGTGTGGCGATGATGACCGCGTCGATGTCCTTGCGGTTGAGGATTTCGCGGTAGTCGCGGGTGGTGAAGAGATCGTTGCCCCAGAGTTCCTTGGCGCGAGTGAGGCGGCCCTGATAGATGTCGCAGGCGGCGACGAGTTTCACTCCGGGCTGCGCGGTGGCCGAGCGCGTGTCTTCGCTGCCCATGCCTCCGATGCCTATAGTGGCGATCTGGATTTTGTCGTTGGCTGCGAAGGCGAGCGGAGTGGCCAGAGGAATCGCCGTGGAGGCTTGGAGGAAGTGTCTCCGTGTGGTGGACATGGTTATTCCTATTTTATGCCTGATGCGGGGATTTCCTGTTCTTGCAGTGAGTGAAGGGATCCGCGGCCGGGGCAGGGCCGATGCCGGTGGGGCCGCCGCCGTTCCAGGGCCCGCGGCGGATGGCGTCGATGATCTCGTTGCGGTAATGCCAGAAAGCGATGGCGGCCGTGGTGACAACGACCAGATGAATGACATCACGCGGTTGCATGCCACCACGGTATCACCGCCCGATGACGGCGGGAAGGGACTATTCGTCCAGTTCCAGCAGGATCGTCTGCAGTTCGGTGATGAAAGCCAAGTAGTTGGCGGGCATGCTATTGAAGAGCGCGGCGTAGGTAAACCCATTGGCGAGGTGAACAATTTCCGCCACGGTGCCGGGGAATGCGCCGGTGTGTTCCAGGGCCGGGCCATCGGGCGTTTGCACCACGTTGATGCCGAGCCCGTACCAGGCCTGGCTATCCGCCGGATAGAACGAGGGTCGCCGCAACATTTCCTCCAATGTTTGTTTTTTCAAGATTTTGCCTTGCGTCAAGCGCCACAGGAAGCGAGCGAGGTCCGGTGAACTGGCCAGCCACCCAGCGGCGGAGTCCTGCACGGCGATGGAAAAGGCGCCGTAGGGACGGGCCACGGATTGCGGTTGCAACGAGAACACCGAGAGGCTAAGGGGCGCACCGGGTGTATCGAAATACTCCACTTCGTCTTCGGCCCGGTCTTCGCGAACTGTGCCGGCCTGGCGGGCGCAATTGCCGAGCACATGCGTGGCAACGAACTTGGCATAAGCCTGCCCGCTGACATGCTCAATGATGCGGCCGAGCAAGACATAGCCGAAGTTGGAGTAGGCGAACTTCGTACCTGGTTCGAAGTCCAGCGGCAAGGTGAGCCAGCCGGCGATGATCTCGTCGCGGTCCGGTGGGAGTGAGAGTCCGTTCTCTATGAGTGCTTCGTAAGTGGCGAAGACGGGATCGCCGCTGGCGCGCTCATCCCAGCCGCCAGAGTGCTGCAACAGATGGCGGACGGTAACGTTGCGAAGGCGGATGTCGGTGATGCCATTGCGGTATTGGGGAAGGTAATCGAGGATGGGATCGTCGAGCTTCAATTTGCCTTGTTCGAAGAGCAGAAGTACGGCGGCGGCAGTAATGGGCTTACTGACGCTGGCAATGCGGAACAGCGACTCGGGCTTGGTGCCGAAGCCCTCCGAAAAGACCGGCTTGCCGTGTTGCAGGATGGTGATGGACGCAGCCGGAATGCTCCACTTCTTGAGAAGGGCCCCGATCCGCGCGGATGGCTGGGCAGTCAGCGCCGGTGCGGCGAGCAGGACGGCTATTGCGATGTTTGTGATTGTTTGTTTCATTGGTTGTGCAATCTCCTTGCACAGTCAGAATGAGGCAAAGCGGGCCGTCTGCACATGTGCGGGAAGGCATGGATGCGAAGCATGACTTTCGGCACTGGCGGGGCGAAAGGAAAGATGCGATGATTTCCGGCAAGCACAATGCCCTATCTGTTTCGCGCCGCCGGATTGCTGGTGATCCTCATCTCAGGAAGTGTGGGCCTGGCCGGATTCCTTGCAGGCGGACCAGCAGGGCTCGCGAAGCAAGTGCCGGCGCTGACGGCGGACAAACAGAACGTGGCCTTCTGGGCGTTACTGTCATTTCTGGCGGCGCTGCTGGTGTTGAGCGGAGCGCTGTTTTGGGCCTGCACAGCGGTGCGGCAATCGGTGACGCCATCGCGATGGCTGCCGGCGGCGCTGGTGTTTCAATTGCTGCTCGGCGCCTTCTACACGGATCTGTTGTTTGTGGTGGCTTGCGAAGCCGGCTATCTGTTGGCCGGGCGCGGACCGGTGTGGATGTACGGCCAAGCCGCGTTCTTTCTTGTGTTCGTCATGTTGACGCGGGCGGCCACGTCAGCACAGGCGGTGCTGGAACTGGTGCAAATTTTCGGATGGCAGATGTTCGCCTACGCGGCGGGGCACCTGGCGGGGCGCGAGTTGCAGGCGCGGCGGAGTCTTGCCTTCGCCCACGCCGAGTTGCTGGCAACGCAGCAGGTGTTGACGGATTCCACGCGGCTCAATGAGCGGCTCCACATCGCCCGCGAGTTGCACGATACGCTTGGGCATCATCTGGCGGCACTGAGCTTGAAGCTGCAACTGGCGGCGCATCATGTTTCCGGAGAAGCAGTGAAGCCGGTGGAGGACGCACGGATGATTGCGCGGTTGCTTCTGAGCGACGTAAGGGCCACCGTAAGCACGATGCGCGAGGAGAGCACGGTGGATCTGCCGCGGGCGCTGGAGGCTTTGTGTGCCGGCGTAGAACGGCCCGCCGTGCGCCTGCACTGTGATTCGCCAATCAGCGTTCGCGATGCCGGGCAGGCTCAGGCATTGTTGCGTTGCGCTCAGGAAGCGATCACGAACGCGATGCGCCACGCAGCGGCATCGACGCTGGAATTGCGCTTCCGCTCAGACGAGAGGGGAGTGGAGTTAGAGATGAAAGACGACGGCAAGGGAGCGGCGCGCGTGCGGATTGGAAACGGCTTGCGAGGCATGCGGGAGCGATTGGAGACGTTGGGCGGAACGCTCGCCATGGAGACTGCGCCGGGCAAAGGCATGCGCCTGGTGGCGTTCCTTCCGCGGCGGGGAGAAGAAGAATGATCCGCGTATTGCTGGTGGACGATCAAACCCTGGTGCGGCAAGGTCTGCGCGAGTTGCTCAATCTGATGCCCGATTTGCGGCTGGTGGGCGAAGCCGCGGATGGTGTGGAGGCAATGGCGATGCTGGAATCGCTGGAGGTGGATGTGTTGCTGCTGGATATCCGCATGCCCCGGCTTTCCGGCGTCGATCTGCTGGAGCGAATGCAGACGGAGGGACGGCGTTGCCCGCCGGCGGTCCTGCTGACCACTTTCGACGATGACGAGGCGCTGCTCAAAGGCATGCGCTTTGGCGCTCGCGGCTATTTGTTGAAAGATGTGTCGGTGGAGCGGCTGGCTGAGGCGATTCGCGCCGTGGCTGCGGGGCAGACGATGATTCGTCCCGCGGTGACGGAACGTGTGGAACGCATGGTGGACCAGGCTCCGCCCGGTTTTGAGAGTTCGTCACTGCCTGATCCTTTGACACGCCGTGAATTGGAAGTGCTGCGACTGATGGCGGGCGGATTCAGCAACCGCGAGATCGCCGAGTCATTGACGGCGAGCGAGGGGACGATCAAGAATCACATCTCCGTGATCCTGTCGAAATTGGGGGTGCGCGACCGGACAAGAGCGGTGTTGAAGGGGATTGATCTGGGGCTCGTGTAGCATGAGGGAATGCTTCTGCTGGTTGGTTTGTTGCTCGGGTTTGCATTTGGGCAGACGCCGTTCGCCGTGGAAGAGACGACAATCGCCGAAGTGCATGCATCGATGCGAGCGGGCAGGCTGACCTGCCGTGCATTGGTGGATGCCTATTTGAGGCGCATCGCGGCGTTCGACAAGAACGGCCCGGCGCTGAACGCGTTGGTGGTGCTGAACCCGGAAGTGATGCGCGAGGCCGAGGAACTAGACCGGCGATTCGGAGCGTCGGGATTGACCGGGCCGCTGCATTGCGTGCCGATGATCGTGAAGGACAACTTCGAGACGGTGGGGCTGCAATCGGCCAATGGATCGTTGTCGCTTGCCGGATACGTGGCAGCGAAGGATGCGTTTCAGGTGAAACGAGTGAAGGAAGCAGGCGCGCTGGTGCTGGCGAAGTCGAACATGGCGGAGTGGGCGTTCAGCCCGTATGAAACGGTTGGCTCGATATTGCCGGGGTACACGAAGAATCCCTATGGACTGGATCGCGTGTCGGCGGGATCGAGTGGAGGGACGGCCGCGGCAGTGGCAGCGAACATGGGTCTCGTGGGATTGGGAACAGACACCGGCAATTCGATTCGGGGCCCGTCGTCGCACCAGGCGCTGGTGGGAATCCGGTCGACCATGGGGCTGACAAGCAGGGCCGGCGTGTTCCCGTTGAACTTGCAGGCTGACATTGCGGGCCCAATGGCGCGGAGTGTGACGGATGCGGCGCGTGTCTTTCAGGTGGTGGTGGGAGAAGATGCGGACGATGCGGTGACGGCGGCTGCGCGCGGGCGGCGCGTGCCGGATTATGTGGCGGGGCTCGATCGTGATGGATTGCGCGGCGCGCGGATTGGTGTGCTACGGCAAGCCTATGAGCGTGAAGGACTGGATGCGGAGATCGTGCGCGTGTTTGGTGTGGCCCTGGAAGATTTACGGCGCGCGGGCGCGGTGATTGTGGATCCGGCGACTGTGGACGCGCTCCCTACGCGCGATCCCAACGCGGCCCCGTGTATGGGATTCAAGTATGATTTGAACCGGTTCCTGGGGGCGCGTGCGGATCGTGTGCCTGTGAAGAGTGTTGCTGAGATCGTGAAGTCAGGAAAATTTCATCCTTCCGTTCGGCGCGCCTTGGAATCGGCGGAGAAGGACGGGGAGAATGGGCCGGAGTCTGCGCCGTGTGAAGCGAACCGGGCTTATCGGGCCGCCGTGCGGGACTCAGTGTTGCGAACGATGGAGCGGTTGAAGTTGGACGCGTTTGTGTATCCCACGTGGAGCAATGCGCCGCGATTGATTGGAGATTTGAACACGCCGCACGGTGATAATAGCCAGTTCTTTTCACCGACGACGGGGTTTCCGGCAGTGACCGTACCGATGGGGTATACGCGGGGAAATTTGCCGGCAGGGATGACGATTTACGGGCGCCCGTGGAGCGAGGATTTGCTGTTGAAATACGCGTATGGCTACGAACAAGTGACGCGGCATCGGAGGCCTCCTTCGAGCACGCCGCCGCTGCGGTGAAGGGGTGGGGGTTTGATAGACTCGGAGATAGGATGCCAGTAGGCTTGACAAAAGCATTGGATACACTCACGGCGCACAGAAACGAATTGCGTCGTCTGGGTGTCCTTCATGCGTCGGTGTTTGGTTCTGTGGCACGTGGCGAGGCCGGAGCGGAAAGCGATGTGGATGTATTGGTGGAGTTGGATCCGGAGTCTTCGCTAGGGATTTTTGAATACTCCCGCATCAGACTTTATATCGGGGAGTTGATTCATGGGGCTGATGTTGTGAATCGAAGGACGCTGAAGCCTCTGTTGAAGGATTCGATTCTTCGTGATGCCATAAATGCCTTCTAAGAACCCCGAACAGCGGCTGAGAGATATCCTGGAGAACGTCGAGGCTGTATCGGAATTCATATCGAGCATGGATTTCGAGACGTTTCGGGGGAGCCGCCAGACGATTTATGCGGTCACTCGCGCCCTGGAGATCATTTCCGAAGCTTCCCGGCGATTACCAGACGACTTCAAAACGGGTAATCCTCATTTGGACTGGGTCGCAATTGCCGCGGCAGGAAACGTATATCGTCACGAGTACGACGCAGTAGACCACACCCTCCTCTGGCACACGGCAACACGGGGACTGGCGGACCTGGAACGAGCTGTTGTAGATGAATTGCAGCGAATCCATCGCTTCGATAGCATCGACTGACGCCGCCTCCAGGCCGGTTGCTATAATCATCCCTTCCCATCCATGCAACTGTCACTCCCCTTACGCGGCATCACCACGCCGCTGGCTACTCCTCTGAAGAACAGCAACACACTCGATGAAGCAGGCCTGTCACGGCTGGTGCGTCACGTTCTGGACGGCGGGGTCAACTGCCTGTTTCTCCTTGGCACCACCGGTGAAGGGCCGAGCCTTTCTCCCACCGTTCAACAGCAGGTGATCGCGCGCGCTTGCGCCGATGCCAAGGACCGCGCTCCGGTGCTGGTGGGGATCACCGACACTTCATTCGAAGAAGCCATCGCCGCCGCCGAGACATCGGCGAAATTGGGCGCAGCCGGCGTAGTGTACGCCGGTCCCTCATACTTCACCATCGGGCAAGCGGAGTTGCTGGACCATGTGGGCCGGCTGTCGGAACGCCTGCCACTACCGCTGTTCCTCTACAACATGCCCAGCCACACGCGCGTCAGCTTCGCGCCTGACACCGTGCGGCAGGCTTGCACGCTACCGAACATCGTGGGATTGAAAGACAGCTCAGGCGACGTGCAGTACTTTCAAACCATCCGCCGCGTGACCGCGCATCGCGAAAATTTCACGCTGCTGATGGGGCCGGAAGAGTTGCTCATCTACGCCATGCTGGCCGGAGCCGATGGAGGCGTGAATGGCGGCTCGAACCTCTTCCCTTCCCTCTATACGGCGTTGTATCGCGCCGCCCGCGACCGCAATCTGGACGAAGCCCTGCGACTGCGTGCCATCGTGCTGGAAGTAAGTGCGTCCATCTACGCGGGCACCTATTCGTCGAGTTACCTCAAAGGGCTGAAGCATACGCTGTCGCTGCTCGGGCTCTGTGAAGGAGCACTGGCGGAGCCCTACGGGAGCCTGGATGACGCCAACAAGACCCGCCTTGCGTCGAGCCTTGCGTCCTTGCGCCAGCGGTTCCCGATCCTCGGCTGAGTTGCCGATCTTTGAGCCGCTACCGGATACTTGAGGTTTGATCCCAATGCGGCAACTTTTAATATGGATAGCCCTGCTGGGCAGCGCCGGCACGTTAGCGGCGCAGTCCACACAGAAGCAGGATGAAGACTTCGCCACGCAGGTGAAGCAGTGGACCACAAAGCCGGAGTTTCTCACTCCGCTGGTGGATCATCTGCCACGTGTGGAGGGAATCCCCACGCCCAAAGACGTGCTGGGCTATCACATCGGCACTCCGCAAAAGCTGACCCACACGGCGGAAATCTACAAATACTACCGGGCGCTGGCGGCGGCATCGCAGCGCGTGAAGGTGATCGAAATCGGCAAGACCGATGAAGGCCGCGATTGCCTGGTGGTGTTCATTGGGTCGGAAGAGTCGATTCGCGACCTGGAGAAACATCGCGCCAACCTGGCGAAGCTGGCCGATCCGCGCACGATCAACGCAGCGCAAGCGCAGGAGGTGATCGCGCAGACGAAGCCTATCTACCACCTGATGGCTGGGCTGCACAGCGGCGAAACTGGGCCGCCGGAGATGCTGATGGAATTGGCCTACCGGCTGGTAGCAGAGGATAATCCGCTAACCCGCAAGATCCGCGACAACATCATCGTGTCCATCACGCCGGTCTCGGAACCCGATGGGCGCGACCGTTACGTCGATTGGTATTACCTGCACAAGATCAACGAAAAGACGGAAGACGATCGCATTGCCGGACCGCCTTACTGGGGCAAGTACATCTTTCACGACAACAATCGCGACATGCACTATTCGCAAGTGAGCATGCGAAACATTCTGCAGTGGTACCTGCAGTGGCATCCGCCGGTGATGCATGACCTGCATGAATCGGTGCCGTTCCTCTACACCTTCAGCGGGCAGGCGCCACAGAATCCCACGCTCGATCCGATTCTCTACGCGGAGTTACCGTGGTTTTCCAATTACGAGATGACGACGGCGATGCGCTACGGATTGCCCGGCGTGTGGACGCACGCGTTTGTGGATATGTGGTCTCCGGGTTATCTCGGATTCATGTCTTCGAACCACAACGGCATTCTGCGCATGTATGAAACGTTCGGCAACGGCGGGGCGAACACGATGAAACGCAAAGTGGTGCCGCCCGATGCGCCGGCGGGTCCGAACAGTGTGACCAGCCGGCAGTGGTACCGGCCGGTTCCGCCCTACGCGGAGGTGGAATGGTCGATGCGGAACAACACCAACTACATGCAGACGATGGTGCTGGCCGCGCTCGATCTGACGTCGTCCTTTCCGCAGGTAGTGCTCGACAACTTTTATCGCAAAAGCCGGAACTCGATTGAATCGGGCCGCAATGAAGCGCCCTACGGTTATGTGATTCCCGCCGGGCAGCGAGACATGAATCGCGTGGCGTGGGTGGTGAATACGCTGCGGCTGCAAGGCATTGAAGTGGGCCGGTCCACGGCAGGCTTTGAAGTGAAGGAAGGCAAGTTCGGCGATGGATCGTTTGTGATCAAGCGCGATCAGCCGTATGGGCGGCTAGCGAAGATCCTGCTGGAGAAGCAGAATTTTCCCGATCCCGCGCTGCGCACCTACGATGACACGGGCTGGACAATGGGCCTGCTGGCAGGCGTGACGGTGACGGAGATCGCCGACAAATCAGTGCTCGGCGTGGCCGTGCAGCCAGTAGACAAATTCGAATGGAAGGGCACACTGAGCGGCTTTCCCGCGCGTTCGGCCTATGTGATTCCGCACAACGGTGCGAATGCGATGATCACGCTGCGCTGCCGTCTGCGCGATCTGAAATTCGAAGCGGCAGAGAAGGCGTTCGCTGTTAACGGGACGAATTACCCCGCGGGGTCATTCCTGATTGCCGTGCAGGGCCCGAATGAGAATCTGCATCAGCGGATCAAACTGGCGGTGGAAGAGTTGGGGTTGCAGGCCGTAGCGCTGGAGAACATGCCGGAAGTGGCCCGCCATGAGTTGGAAGTGCCGCGGATGGCGGTGTTCAGCACGTGGGGGAATACGCAGGAAGTGGGTTGGGTGCGGCACGCACTCGACATGTTCGAAGTGCCCTACGAATTGATCTACAAAGAGCGCATCAAGCAGGGCAATCTGCGCGCGGCTTACGATGTGATCCTGATTCCCAGCCAGGGGCGCTCGGCGAAAGGGCTGGTGTTCGACATCGACTCACGCGACCGGGCGTTGCCGTATAAGAAATCGGAAAAGTATCCCTCGCTCGGCATGTATGGCGAGTCGGACGATATTTCGGGCGGCATGGGATTGGCCGGCGTGGTGGAGTTGGAGAAGTTCGCCACCAGCGGCGGCACGCTGATCACCCTCGGCGGCGCCAGCTATTTTCCGCCGGAGTTCGGGTTGACGAAGCGCGTGGAAGCATTGCGGCCGTCCACTCAGTTCTACGCTCCTGGCCCGATCATGGAAGCGCAGATCGAACGCCCCGAGCATCCCTTGTTTTATGGCTACACCGGGAAAACACTGCCTGTTCGTTATGCGAACGGACCGCTGCTGGTAGTGCCGGAGCAAGATAAGAGCCAAGTGTTGATGAAATTCACAGGCGCGGAAAAGAGCGTGCTGAGCGGGCTAATGCGCGGGGTGACGGAGACACGGAACCGAGCGGCGATTGTGGATGTGGCATCCACCTCGGGCCGGGTGATCGTATTCGCCACCAACCCCTGCTACCGCTGGCAGAATCACGGGGAATTCAATCTGTTGTTCAATGCGATCTTGAATTTCAATGACCGCTAGCCCCGCTGGTTGGATGGCCGTCGCCGATGATTTGACAGGGTCGGCAGACACCGGAAGCCCGTTCGCCGAACGCGGCTACTCTTCCTATATCTGGCTGCACGCTTGTGAACCGCTCAGCGAGTGCGATGTTCCGGTGTTTGAGACCACGTCGCGGCACTGCGCGCCGGAGGAAGCATACCGCCGCGTGCGCGAAGCGATCGAGCGATTCCGGCGACCGGGGGATCGCGTATTCAAGAAACTCGATTCCACATGGAAAGGGAATCTCGGCGCGGAACTGCGCGCGCTGCACGATGCCACGGGCGCCGAGGTGTTGCTGTCGCCGGCGCATCCACGGATGGGGCGCACACTGCTCAATGGCGAGTTGTATTTGCACGGCGAGCCGACCGGGTTGCATCTGGGCACCATGCTTCCTGACCTCATCGATGCGCCGTGGCTGCAAGTAGTCGAATCGCTGGATGATGTGCCGCAGGATGGAGAGGCCTACGCGGGCTCAGGCGGATTGGCACAGCGCATTGCCGCTTGGCTGCCGCAGCGGACCGCGCAGCTTACACCGGATGAGCCACGCGCGGTAACGGTAATCATCGGGTCGGACCAAACGGCCACGCAACGCCAGCGGGAGCGGCTTCTCGAATCAGGATGGCAGGGGCGCATCCTCGATGTGCGTCATGAGGCGCTGGATGGGCCGCTCTTCGCCGAGGCCTGCGCGCAGTTGCAAGGAGCGCTGGTGATCTGCGGCGGCGATACGGCGATTGCGGTGGCCGATCATCTGGGCGCGCGTGGTATTCGATTACGCGGAGAAAACATCCCCGGACTGCCCTGGGGCTGGTGGTTGGGCGGACGGCTGGACGGCGAACGCGTGGCCACCAAATCCGGTGGCTTCGGCGGAATTGAGACAATTGTGGAAGCGGTGCGGCTCATCGCCTGCGAAGGAGAATTGCGAGTTTGAAACCGAAGATTGCGATTACGGTGGGAGACCCGGCGGGCATTGGTCCGGAGATTGCGCTGAAGGCGCTCAGCGACGACGCGTTGCGCGAATCCGCGGATTGGATTGTGGTTGGTGACCGGCGCGCCTTGGAGATGGCCGATGGCGCTGCCTTCGCGCGGTTGCAGCAGACCGGTTTGCAGTGGCGCGATCCGGAAATGCTCAGCGCCGATTTCGCTTTCGGAAAATTAAGCGGCATGTGCGGGCGCGCAGGACTGGAGTACGTGCGGCTGGCCACGTTGATGTGTGTCGCCGGCGAAGCCCAGGCCATGGTGACGGCGCCGCTCAACAAAGAAGCAGTAACCATGGCGGGAGTGAAATTTTCCGGGCATACGGAATACATCGCCGAACTCTGCGGATCGTCGGAATCGCGCATGCTGCTGGTGAGCGAACGGCTACGCGTGGCGCATGTCACCACGCACGTCTCCCTGCGCCGGGCCTGTGAACTGAACCCGGACCGCATTGTGCGGACGATTGAGATCGCCACGGAATCAGTGCGGCTGATGGGTTTCGCCGATCCGCGCGTGGCCGTGTGCGGATTGAATCCGCATGCCGGTGAACACGGGCTGTTCGGCAGTGAAGACGAGGAATTCATCGCGCCGGCGATCGCCCGCGCGGCGGCCATGGGCATTCGCTGCAGCGGACCGCATGCCGCCGACACCCTGTTTTTACAAGCGGTGCGCGGGGCTTACGATCTGGTGATTGCGATGTACCACGACCAGGGACACATCCCCATCAAGCTGCTCGATTTCGAGCGCACGGTGAATGTGTCGATTGGGATTCCGATTATCCGCACCAGCGTGGACCATGGCACCGCGTTTGATATCGCGGGCAAAGGAATCGCCGGTGCGGAGAATATGAAGGCTGCGATGCGGCTGGCGGCGACCATGGCCGCAAGCCGCGTATTGGTGTAGGTGCTAAGCGCGTTTACGCTTTTTCCAGAAGGGAACCTTACCGCCGAAGCTGGCTTTGGCATGCCCATTCGCCGGCTTCGCCACGCTGATGGGAAATACCTTCGCCTCTTCACGCGGAACGTCATCGCCGGTTTCCTGCCGTGTGAGCCGGATGTTCAGCGCGCGTTCGATTCTGCGGATATCGGAGCGCTCTGAACGCGTGCCGAAGGTGCTGGCTACGCCTTGTGCTCCGGCGCGGCCCGTGCGGCCAACGCGATGAATGAAATCTTCCGGCACTTGCGGAAGATCGAAGTTCACCACGTGGGCGATGCCATCGACGTGAATGCCGCGGGCGGCGACGTCAGTGGCAACCAGAATGCGGAAGCGGCCCTGCTGGAAGCCCTGCAGAGCTTCATTGCGCTGGCGCTGCGAACGGTCACCGTGGATCGCCGTGGATTGGAATCCGCCACGGCTCAACTTGTGGGCGAGCCGGTCGGCGCCATGCTTGGTGCGGGCGAACACAAGGAACGTCCCGTCCTGCTGGCGCAGCATTTTTTCCAGCAACCCAAGCTTGCGGTCCTGCTCCACTTCGTATACATGGAGGCTGACGTTTTCGCACGGCTTGGTGGTGGAGCCGATGGCGACTTCCACCGGGTTCTTGAGATAGGTGCGGATGAGATGCGCCACCGACGTTTCGATGGTGGCGGAGAAAAACAGCGTCTGCCGCGTGGCAGGCGTTGCCGCGAGAATGGTCTTCATCGCCGGCAGGAAGCCCATGTCCAGCATGCGGTCGGCTTCATCCAGCACAACGTGGCGTACGCCTTGGAGCTTCACCAGCTTCCGATCCAGGAAGTCGATGAGGCGGCCGGGCGTGGCAATGAGAACCTGCGCACCCTTGCGGATGGCCTGTAATTGGCGCTGCTCATTGAGCCCGCCGACAACGGCCGCGGACTGAATGCCCGTGCCCTTGGAGAGCTTGATGAACGTATCCTGAATCTGCAGCGCGAGCTCGCGCGTGGGGCTCAGGATGATAGCGACCGGAGTCTTCTGCTTCGGCTGTTTGGCCAGTGCCTCCACAAGAGGCAGGACAAAGGCGAGTGTTTTTCCCGTGCCGGTCTGGGCGGTTGCCACAACATCGTGACCTTCCAGCGCAGGAGGGATCGCCTTGGACTGGACCGCCGTCGGTGTGACGAATCCATAATGAGCCAAATTGCTCGCCAAAGCGGGAGACAAAGAAAGTTCTGTGAAAGTGTTCATTCAGTAGACTGAGAAGGAGATCAGCGAAGCCAACTCATAGGTAGGAAGGTAAGCGGAAATCCAACGTACCTTCCTATTGTAACTGTTTTTGCTACACCGCGCCGAGCCCCGGTTTATTCAGCACCGAAGTATCCATCGTGCCGTCCTTGACCACGAACAATCCGGGGAACCGGTCGACCCAGGCCTTATTCGCGATGGGCACGTACTGGCGGGAATTGGCTTCGATGCCGGCCACACCCGGAACATGCGCGGAAAGACCTGCGGAGTGGATGAGCGATGCGCCAGGGCAAGTGAGATCCTGCACGCAAAGAAAGAGCTTTTCCTTCTGCACGGCAGCGCCCATCAGCAGAGCCTGGCTCTGCCCCTTGCAGGCTTTCAACGCCGCGCCGGAGTAGCCCATGGCCTGCGCTTTATATAGCGCTTCCACGTCGGAGAGCGATTCGTCGATCACCACCGGCTTCAACTTGGCGGCTTCATGCATCACGTTGTGCTTGTTCTTGTCCAGGTCGCGGCCGGTGGGCTGCTCCACATATTGGATGCGCTCGTAGCCTTCCGGCGCTTTCTCTTTCACCGTGCGCAGCAGGCCGATGAGGTAATCCACGTTCGGACACTTCTCGTTGAAATCGAGCGAGTAGACCCACTTAGCGACGTTGCGCTCTTTCTGGACTTCGGCCGTGGTCGCCTCCACGCGCAGGATGCGATCCGTATCCCACTTGATGTCATCCCCGTTGAGTTTGATTTTGATATTGGTGAGACCGTTGAAGCGGATCCATTCGGGCAGCGTTTCCGGAAGGCCGTCGTTGACGCGCTGCTTGATGTCGGCTTCCACGATGGCATCCACCGCGCCCACCAGATGGTACATGGGCATGCGCGGCTTGGGCTCCTTCTGCACGTACTGTTCCAGGTACTCGCCCTTGAACTTGGGGCCGAGGTAGTGCGAAAGATCCTTGCTCATGAAGTCCGGGCCGTAGGTGTGATAGCTGCTCACACCATACAGTTTTCCGAAAGCGTCGTGGACGGCGGCGTCGAAGGGGCTGGCAGTGACCAGTGTGCAGAGCTTGGGGATCGGCTCCTTCAGTTGGAGTTGCTTGTCCACGTCGAGCGCCACTTTCACAAACTCCGGTTCCCATGCCATCCCATGATCCACCGGGTGGCCGAATTCTTTGTAGCCCTGGATGATCTTCTGCATGCGCGCGGCATGCTCCTTCATGGCGGAGAGCGTGACGTCGTACCCCATGGTTTTCGAAGGGAACGCCCAGACGTTGCCCAGCGGCATGGAGCCGAAGCCCTTCGCTTCCTTGCCGGCACGATTCTTCACCGTGACATTGACGTTGAGGATGGTCACCTTGTCCACCACGTTGCCGCCGAACTTGATGGGGACACGGTAGGTGTAGTCCTCATAGCTGGAATCGACGCTGGTGATGGCGACATCGGTGTCCTTGCCGGACTTCCCGCATCCAATGATGGAGAAGAGCGGAAGGGCCGCGGCGGAACGCAGCAGATCTCGGCGAGTGATGGCTGGCATAGATTCGTATTGTATCGGGGCTGGGAACCGCATGGCGAGGTGCGGTGTCCAAGAGAACAAGAGCGGCGCTGTTCGACGTAAAATTCGGGACATTTTGGAGGATTTATGTTCGAGCAATCCATTCTTGCTCCGCCGCGCGGGGCTGCGCGTAGCGCTACGTTCGCTGTTTCCCTGGGATCGCAGATGCTGTTCATCGGGACAGCGCTCATACTTCCGCTGTTCTTTATTGAAGGGCCGTCGGTGACCCGGTTGAATGCGTTGCTGGTGGCTCCACCGCCCCCGCCCGCGCCGCCGCCACCCGTGATGAAACTGGTGGCCGTGCCGAATGTGGTGCGGAGAATGTTTGACGGAATCCGGCTGTTTGCTCCGACACGGATTCCGCAGCAGATCGCGAAGATTGTGGAGACGGATCTACCGCCGCTGGACGGAGCGCCTGTGGTGGGCGTGGCGGGCAGCGTGCCCGGCGGCCAGCCCGATGGGATTATCGGCGCCATTGTGAATCAGGCCGCGCGCCAGGCTCCGCCTCCGGTTGTCGAGAAGCCTGTGGTGAAGGAACAGCCTCCCGCACCGAAGGAGGTGCAGCGAGTACGTACGGGCGGCGATGTGCAAGCGGCCAAACTGGTGAAACGGGTGATTCCGGTATACCCTCCGCTGGCGAAGCAAGCGCGAATTTCGGGAACGGTGAAGTTGATGGGCATCATCGCCCGTGATGGAAGGATCATCAATCTCCAGGTGCTATCGGGACACCCACTGCTGGTGCCCTCGGCAGTGGAGGCGGTAAGACAGTGGGTTTATGCGCCGACACTGTTGAATAGCGAACCGGTGGAAGTGGTGGCGCCGATCGACGTGAACTTTACGTTGAATTAACCCGCTATCCTGATTGAATGGAGCTCATCTTTGAAATCAGGGATGCGGAGGAGGGCGGTTACTATGCCCGAGCGCTGGGCCACTCCATCTTTACGCAGGCCGAGACCTGGGAGGAGTTGCGCGCCAACGTCCTGGAGGCCGTAACCGTGCATTTCGAAGGAACGCAGCAACGCCCAAAGCTCGTTCAGATGCACTTGTGTCAAGGATGAGTTGATTCCCGTCGAAGCTGCAGCCAATCCGGCATCAGCATGTTACGTTGCGGATCGCGTTCTCGCAGCCGCCTGCTGGGCTCGCCCGAGTAACCCCGGCGAGCCCAGGCGCTCACAAATAGCCGCGAACTCCGGCCGCGGTCCCGCCCAACACAGCTCATCCACGCTCTCGCTGACCGGCGCATCCAAGGCGAGCGTCGCCAGCTTGCGATAGAGCAGGGCGTGTTCCCATTGTTCGAACAAAACTGAGCACAGCCGCTGTGCTCCGCGCACGGATTGAGGCCAGGAGCGCCAATCGCGAGGGATGGATTCGAAATGGCCATGCATCGACAGCATCGTGGCGGCGGACTTCGGCCCCCAGCCGCTCAGCCCCGGATACCCATCGGCACTATCGCCCACCAGTGCCAGGTAGTCGGGGATGGAGCGCGGCTTCACGCCGAACTTCTGCACCACACCGTCTTCATCGAACACCAGCTTGCGGCGGCGATCCACTTGCACCACGCGAGTCCCGCTGACGCACTGCGCCAGATCCTTATCCGGGGTGCAGATGAGCACTTGCTCCACCCGGTGGTCAGCAGCGGCCATGGCGGCTGCGGCGGCAAGCCCATCGTCCGCTTCAAACTCCACCAGCGGCCAGACGGCTACACCGAGCGCAGCCAGCGATTCTTCCAATATGGGGAACTGCGCATACAACACCGGATCCATGCCTTCAGAAGTTTTGTAGCCGCTGTAGAGCCGGTTGCGAAAAGACTCAATCACATGATCGGTGGCCACTCCCACGTGCGTGGCCTCTTTCTCCAGCATCATCACGACGGATGTAACCACGCCGCGCACGGCGGCGATTTCCACACCGCCGGCATCGCGCGCGGAAGGGACCGCGAAGTAGTGGCGGAAGAGTTCGTAGGTCCCGTCAATCAGATGCACCTTCATAAGCAGGAACCTTCATAGCAAAAAGGGCCGGAGCGTGCAGCAACGCACGCGCCGGCCCTTGTTTAAACGGACTCAGAATTAGCGATTAGTAGCGATAGTGATCCGGCTTGTACGGCCCGTCCGGAGACACGCCGATGTAGCTTGCCTGCCGGTCCGAAAGACGCGTCAGCTTCACACCGATCTTTTCCAGGTGCAGCCGGGCGACTTCTTCGTCCAACTGCTTCGGCAGCGTGTAGACATCCACCTTGTAGGTGTCTTTGTTCTTCCACAAGTCGAGCTGAGCCAGCGTCTGGTTGGCGAAGCTGTTCGACATCACGAAGCTCGGGTGGCCCGTGGCGCAGCCGAGGTTCACCAGACGGCCTTCAGCCAGCATGTAGATGCTGTTGCCGGCCGGGAAGGTGTACATGTCCACCTGCGGCTTGATGTTGGTGCGCTTCGTGCCGGGCATCGCGTTGAGACGATCCACCTGGATTTCGTTATCGAAGTGGCCGATGTTGCACACGATGGCCTGATCTTTCATGTGCTGCATGTGCTCCAGCGTGATGATGTCCACGTTGCCGGTGCAGGTGACATAGATGTCGCCGCGTCCCAGCGTCTCTTCGACGGTGGTCACTTCAAAGCCTTCCATGGCGGCCTGCAGTGCGTTGATGGGGTCGATTTCAGTGACGATCACGCGAGCGCCCATGCCGCGCAGCGAGTGCGCCGAGCCCTTGCCCACATCGCCATATCCGCAAACGACGGCCACTTTGCCGGCCATCATCACGTCGGTGGCGCGCTTGATGCCGTCGGCCAGCGATTCGCGGCAACCATACAGATTGTCGAACTTCGACTTGGTCACCGAATCATTCACATTGATGGCGGGAACCAGCAGCGTGCCGGCTTCCTTCATCTTGTACAGGCGGTGCACACCGGTGGTGGTTTCTTCGGAAACGCCGCGCCATGCTTTCACCAGTTCGTGCCAGTAGGTCTTGTTCTCCGCAAAGACCTTCTTCAGCAGGTCTTTGATGACCTTCTCTTCGTGGCTTTCCGAAGGCGAGTTGACCCAGTCCGATCCGTTCTCCAGTTCGTAGCCTTTGTGGATGAGCAGCGTTACGTCGCCGCCATCGTCCACCACCAGTTCCGGCCCCTTGCCATCCGCGTGAGAGATCGCCTTCAGCGTGCAGTCCCAATATTCTTCCAGCGTCTCGCCCTTCCAGGCGAACACCGGCACGCCCGCGGCGGCAATGGCCGCAGCCGCGTGATCCTGCGTAGAGAAAATGTTGCAGCTTGCCCAGCGCACGATGGCGCCCAGGTCGACCAGCGTCTCAATCAGCACCGCCGTCTGGATGGTCATGTGCAGCGACCCGGTCACTCGGACCCCGGCCAGCGGCTTGTCCTTGGCGTATTTTTTGCGAATGGCCATCAAGCCAGGCATTTCATGTTCGGCGATGGAGATCTCTTTGCGGCCCCAATCTGCCAGGGAAAGGTCGGCAACCTTGTACTCGGCTGCGAGGGTGGGAATGGCTGTGGTACTCATAGTTCTCTTTCATTCATCAAGAAATCTTGATATGTTGATAATAGCCCAGACACATGAATTCGTCAATCCTAAAATGGTTTCGCCTGTTGGCCGATCCGGCTCGTGTCAGAATCCTGTTACTGCTGGAGAAAGAAGAACTTAGCGTAGCGGAGCTGCAAGAGATTCTGAGCATGGGGCAAAGCCGCATATCGATGAGTTTGAGCCAGTTGCGGCAGGCGGGACTGGTGGAGGACCGGCGTAACGGCAAGCATAGCCTGTACCGGATACACGAAGATCTGCAGGGCAATACTGAGCTTATCGGCCTGTTGCGGCAGGCCGCGAGCGAAATTTCCGAATCCGCCCAGGATGCAGCCTCACTCGACCTCGCTCTGCGCAAACGGAGCGACCGCATGCGCGCCTACTTCGATGAACTGGCCGGCAAGTTCGGCCGTCATTATGTGCCCGGACGATCGTGGAAGGGCATTGCCGAGGCGCTGTTGAAGCTGATGCCGCCGATGGTTGTGGCCGATCTGGGAGCGGGGGAAGCCACGCTCTCGCAGTTGCTCGCCCAGCGCGCCGAAAAGGTCATTGCCGTGGATAATTCCGAACAGATGGTGGCTTTCGGCCGCGATCTGGCCTCTCGCCACGCTTTGCAGAATTTGGAATACCGCGTGGGGGACCTGGAGTCTCTACCGGTGGATGACGCCACCGTCGATCTGGCCATCTTCAGCCAGAGCCTGCATCATGCCTCGCATCCTCCTAAAGCAGTGGAGGAGGCGTGGCGCATTCTGAAGCCGGGCGGAAGAATCGTGGTGCTGGATCTGCTGCGCCACAACTTCGAAGATGCGCGCGAGTTGTATGCCGATCTCTGGCTCGGGTTCCCTGAGGTGGAGTTGGAGACGATGCTGCACAAAGCCAGGTTCACCCAGGTAGAAACATCATTGGTGTACCGTGAGCCGGAGCCGCCGCATTTTGAAACCCTGCTGGCGCTGGGCGTGAAGCCGAAGTAGTTTGTCGCGCTAAAAGAGATACTTCAATCCAAACTGAATGCGGCGCGGTTCGTCGGCGCGATTGATGGTGCCGGTGTTGGCCGCACGCAGTCCACCGGCGGGCTGGGCGAATTTCGGCGTGTTGGAGAAGTTGAACGCCTCGAAACGGAACTGCATCGAGTGCCCTTCCCACGGCATATGGAAGCGTTTGGCGAGGCTCAAATCCATGCTGCGAGTGCCTGGGCCGTAGAGCACGTTGCGTCCCGTATTACCAAAAATACCTGGAGCGCTGGCAACGAACGCCGATTGATCGAACCAGCGGTCAATCGTAGGATTGTCGAGTTTGCCGCTGCCGATGCGGTCACCGCGATTCTGCGTGCCGGAGTTCTGCGGGTCGCCGGGGTAGCTCACTTCAAACGGGAAACCGGTGCGCAGCGTCAGAATGCCGCCTACTTGCCAACCGCCCAGCGCAGCATCGACGGCGCGGTTCCAATCGGCGCCAAACCGCTTTCCACGGCCGAAGGGCATCTCATACGTCGCGCTGGTGGTGAACACGTGGCGATGATCCAGGTTGGCGTTGCCTCGCTCGGCCTTAAGGTTGTAAGGGTTGGCAATGACGTCGAAGCCGGAATCGAGAGACTCCGTGCTCTGGTCTATGTTGTGCGACCAGGTATAGGAGGCAAGGAACGTGAGTCCTTTCGAGAAGCGCTTCTCGCCGCGCGCGGTAAAGGCGTTGTAGTTGGCGTTGGCGCCCATTTCCGCGTAGTTGACCGCAGTCCAGTTAGGGATGACGCGGCGCTGCACGGCAGGGATAGAGGGATGCGGGCCGCCGTTGTTCACATCGCGCGAGACGAACAGCTTTGTAGATTTCGTGCCCTGGTAGCCGAGTGTCATCACGATCGAGCCCGGCAATTCCTGCTGCAGGTCGAAGAACCATTGGGTGGAGTATTGCGTAACGAAATTCGGCGAACGCGTGTTGACGCCCGTATTGGCCACCGGCGCCCGCGCGGGAAGTTGCACGATGGGCAATCCGTCGCGCACCACAGCGGCCGGAGTGATGTTGTCGCTGGGCGTTGTCACTTCCGTGAAATCCGGCGTCTGATTCACCCAGCGGTTGTACGCCGATGCATCGGCCTCGGCGAAGAAGAACCCAAAACCCGAACGAACAACGGTCTTTTTCGTGAGGGAATAGGCCATGCCAAGGCGCGGCGCGAAGTTGTTGTAATCCTGCTTGCAGCCGCAGTCCTTGCCGTCCTTCGGCCTCAGGAAAGTGCGATACAGCGGATCGCTGGGCGAGGTACCGCTCCATTCGGTGAGAAACGTACTGACCCCGCCGCGTCCTATTGGAACGCCGTTGGGATAATAGGCGCCCTGGAACAGATCCCAGCGCAGCCCGGCGTTCAGCGTCAGCCGCGAATTGATTTTCCAATCGTCTTGGATGTAGGCTCCCCACGCCGGCGCGATGAAGTTTTCTCCCGCCGGGTTGCCTTGCGTAGTGGACGCCGCCAACCCAAGCAGCATGTCGGCAAAGCCGTTGCCCGTCGCCGTGCGGCTGGCGGCCACATTGGGCTGCTCAGCGGTGAACACCTTGGTGAAGCTGAACTGCCCGCGCCGGTTGCGGCTGGCTTCGCGGAACAGATTCGGCCGGCGCACCTCAAATCCGACGCGAATGCCGTGATTGCCGCGCTGCCACACCATGTTGTCGTTGATATGCATGTTCACCAGATTGTTGATATTCGGCCAGCAGCAGCCCAAACCGAGAGCCGCGTAATTGGCAACGTTGAACTGAGTAAACCCTTGATTGAGCCCATCGTTAAAAGAATCGCCAGGGGCGTTCTTGATGCCGTATTTGGCGTTCAGCGGCTCTTTCAGCAGCGTGTCGAAGCGGGTAGGAAAGTTGGTCCAGCCGAAGCGCATTTCATTGAACAACGTGGGCCGCAGGGTCTGTGTCCAGGTGGCAACGAAGTTGTCGCCATTGAGGTCTATGATCTCGCCACCGGAGCCGCCCGCTTCGGTGGGCAGAGCGCTGTTGGTCACCGTATCCTGGCGCCGCCTGCTGTAACGGAAGAACGCGCGGTGGTTCATGGTGAAGCTGTGGTCGATACGGAAGTCCACCTGATTCGTGTCGTCGCGATCCGACGGCGAGCGGAAGTAGTTATTGTCGAGAAATTCGCGTCCCGCGATATTTGACCCTGGATAGAGCGGAAGAATCCCGCGCACCACCGGATCGACGCGGCTGGCCGGCACCGCATTGTTCGCAAACGGCAACCGGCGCGCGTTGGCGCCAGTGCCGGTAGTCGTGGCGGGATCAAAAATCCGGTTCAGATTCAACCGTTCGTTATTGAAATCGCCTCGCAGGGCGGCCGCGCTAGGCACCGTGGAAAGCAGACTGCGCCCGATCCGGATGCGGGTGCCTTCATAGCTGAAAAAGTAGAACGTGCGATCGCGCACGATGCGCCCGCCCACGGTCCCGCCAAACTGGTTCTGCCGGTACATCGGTTTCGGCGACCCGGCGCGATTGGCGAAAAAATTCGCCCCGTCGAACTTGTCGTTGCGCAGGAATTCATACGCCGATCCGTGCATTCGGTTCGTGCCGGACTTGATCGACACCATCACCTTCGTGCCCATGCGGTAGCCGTGCTCGGCGGAGAAGTTGTTGGTCACCACTTTGAATTCGCTGACGGCATCGACAGAAGGCTTGGTCGCCTGCGCTTGCCATCCGAGAGGACCACCACCCGATCGGGAACTGTTGTCCACGCCATCAAGGAGAATGTTAGTTTGGTAGGCGCGCATGCCCATCGAAACCACTCCCGCTTCGTAGTTGCCGGTGCGCGCGCCCGTGTTCATTTGCGAGGCAGGCAATACGCCCGGGGCCAGCCTGGCTAGTTCCAGGTAGTTGCGCTTGTTGAGCGGCATCTCCACAATGCGGCGGTTCTCAATGACCTGCCCCACCGTGGTGGTTTCCGTATCGAGCAGCGCTACCGATGCGCCAACCTCAACGGTCTGCGTCACCTCTCCCACGCGTAAGGTGAAGTCGAGGCGGGCCGTTTGGCCTACATCCAGCTTCAGGTTCTCCTGCGTGAGCGGCGAAAAGCCGGCCTTAGACGCTCTCAGATTGTAAGTGCCAGGACCAAGAAACGGAAAGGCGTAGAATCCTTGCGTGTTCGATGTCACGGTGCTGGACACGCCAGTGGCCGTGTTGAGAGCGCGGATCTCGACGCCAGGAATCATAGCTCCTGATTCATCTTGAACGACACCCTGGATTCCGGTACTCTGCGCGAAAGCGCAAAAAGAGAGAAACAACGCGGTTGCGGAAATTCGAAACATGGACTTCCCTTTCCCTTCGGGACGAATTGGTGTCGGGAAGTATATCTCAAACTATGCTCTACGAAGTGCCACGTCGCGGGCCAATGACGAAGATGGTGTTGCCACTCGGATCCTGCAGATCGAAAGTGCGCGATCCCCACTCCTGATCGATCGGCGCATTGACGCCCTGCACCTTGACACTCCACTCGTTGTAATAGACATCCGCATTATTCACGTGCAACGAAACGCAAGCATTGCGGCCGTGGCCCTCCATGGGGCTGTCGAGAGTGATCTGCATGGTGCCGCGTTCCACACCAAGCAGTCCCGAATGCCCGTCCTCGGAGACCTCCCAAAGGACATGAAACCCAAGCCCGTCGACATAAAAGGCCTTCGCCGCTGCCAGATCGTCAGTGGGTAGTACAGCTACTGCAAGTTCCGTCACAAGGATCAGCGTATCGACTGGCTGGCAGTGCCGCAACCGTGGTTCATGCCTGCTTCCAGCCCCGCGCCACCACGAATTCCCCGGGGATAGTGTAACCGTCACCAGTGCGGTAAGCGGCGATCGTGTCGAGATATTCCATGTAGGCTTCGGCACGCGTGGCATCATCGAAGCGCGAATGTGCCAGCGCCACTGGGCCTCCGATAAAAGCGGCGCCCAGCGCTTCCTGCTCGTTGCGATAGCGCAGCGTGGTTTCAATGCGTTCCACCAGCACGTGCAGAAAGCCGGCCGTCTCCAAAGCCTGCTGCAATGCATCACCAGTGCCGAGTTGGAAGAACATCGGGCAGACGTCGGATTCGACACGCGCGTCCACAACGGGGAAGATGCCGGCCCATCCGCATCGATCGCGCCGGCCCCAAACAGCCGCCACCGCGCGCCCACCGGGACGTAGCGCGCGATGCATTTCCCGCAGCGCCTGCACGGGATCGGGCACGTACATCAATCCCAAAGCGCAAATCGCCGCATCGTAGCTTTCGCCCGGAACAGGGAGAGATTCTGCATCCGCCCGGTGAAACGTGATGTTCTGCAACCCTCGCCGTTCCGCCTGGTGCTGGGCACGAAGGATCATAGCCTCGGAGATATCGGTGGCCGTCACCACGCCGCGAGGTCCCGAGGCCGTGGCGGCGGGGAACGTCACCAACCCGGTGCCGCAAGCGACATCGAGCACCGCTTCACCTCGAGCCACATCCGCCATGGCAAGCAGCATCTCGTGGGCCGGCGCCAATTGCGCCGCCCAGTGCGATTCATAGTCGGGGCAAGCCTTGTCCCATCCGTAGCGCTGTACACGCCGCTGCAGGTTTGCGCGCATCGCTTACTCCGTAACCTCGATGTTCAGCCGCACATCCTGTGGCCTTCTCCACACGGCCAGATAAGAGCTGCAGCGATTCGCTTCCGCAATGACCGCGCGCACCTCTTCGGCAGGAGCTTTGCTGCGCACCTGGACCTTGCAGCGCACCTCGCGATAACCAGGCTGATCATCGGTCAATCCGTATTCGGCGGCCGTGTCGAAATCGGCCTGCACTTCCACCGCGATCTCCTCCAGCACGACGCCGCGCCTCGCCGCCCACATCGCATAGCCGATGGCGAGACAACTACCCAAGGAGGCGCGCCCCAGCACGCCTGGATTGGGCGCACTGCCCGCACCGCCGGACTTCGGCGACATATCGGCACGCAGTTTCCAAGGGCCCTCTTCAATCTCACAGGCAAGCCCCTCGGTGAGGCGCACCCTGGTGATCGCCGTGTTCTGCCCGATGGAAGGACGCAGAGAAAGGGCTCGCGCATTGCGCTCCATCGTGTCCCGCAGTTGATCCATTGCCGTAGTCATGCTGTCCGGGTACGCGCAATTCTCAGCAGATTCGGATCATTTCGTTGTGACTTGTGTCACAGAAGATGCAAGCCGTGTGCATAATAATGGAGTGGTGAGTCTCAAGTCGAGCAGTGGCCGAACCACGGCATGGATGCTTTTGGCCGTACTCGGTGGGGTTTTCCTCGGTGTGGGGGTGTTTACCTTCGGCTATGCCAAGGGCAGTTCCTATCTCACAGACAACCCGGCGGCCTGCGCCAATTGCCACGTCATGCGCAATCAGCATTCCGGCTGGCTGCGTTCCAGCCACGGGAAATGGGCGGTTTGCAACGATTGCCATGCACCGGCCGGGTTCATTGCCAAGTACTCCACGAAGGCGCTGAACGGTTTTCTCCATTCCTGGGCATTCACCACGCAGCGGTTCCCCGATGAGATTCAAATCACGGCTCGCAATTATCGGGTAGCGGACGGCGCATGCCTCAAATGCCACGCCGATTTGACCAGCGGTATCAATTCGGCCCGCCACTCACGAGCCTCAGTTTCCTGTATTCAATGCCACGCCGGCGTCGGCCATGGAAAGTAAATCCCTATGAGTTCCTCCAAAACAATCACCATTGCAATTGTTGTGACAGCGTTGCTCACATTCGGCATCAGCGGACTGCTGGTCAACGTAATGGAACGCAAACAGGAAGCGCGCACGCCGTTCTTCCGCGTCGTGGAGTTAAACGACGATATCGACGACCCGGAGGTCTGGGGCCGCAATTTCCCATTGCAGTACGCCAGCTACAAATCGACAGTGGACATGACGCGCACCCGCTATGGCGGCAGCGAGGCCTTGCCGCACACGCCCACGCAGGCGGACCAGCGGCTGGTCTATTCGCAAAGCAAGATTCAGGAAGATCCGCGTCTGGCGCGCATGTGGCTCGGCTACGCCTTCTCGGTTGATTTCCGTGAAGAGCGCGGCCATGCCTATATGCTGCTCGATCAGCGAACCACGCGCCGCGTCACTGAGTTCAAGCAGCCTGGCACTTGCCTCAATTGCCACGCTTCGGTCTACACGCTCTACCGCAAGCTGGGCAACGGCGACATCACGGCCGGCTTTGACAAGCTGAATCACATGACTTACGCCGAAGCCACCGCGCAGGCGAAACATCCGGTATCGTGCATTGACTGCCATAACCCCGCCACGATGGAGTTACGTGTCAGCCGGCCTGCCTTCATGGAAGGGATTAAGGCGTACAAAGCATCGCAGGGCATCGCCAACTTCGACGTCAACAAACAGGCCACCGCGGCCGAGATGCGCACCTATGTGTGCGGCCAGTGCCACGTGGAGTATTACTTCAAAGGTCCGGAAAAGCGTCTCACCTTCCCCTGGCAGAACGGCCTCAAGGTGGAGCAGATTACCGCCTATTACGACGAGGTGAAGCACAAGGACTTCGAGCACAAGGAGACCGGTGCGCCCGTTCTGAAGGCGCAGCACCCGGAGTTTGAAACCTACAACCAGGGCGTGCATGCGCGCGCTGGCGTCTCCTGCGCCGATTGCCACATGCCCTACAAGCGCGAAGGCGGCATGAAGATCAGCGATCATCATGTGCGTAGCCCGCTACTCAATATCAACCGCGCCTGCCAAGGCTGCCACCATTTCCCCGAAGAGGAGATGAAGGCTCGCGTCGAACAGATTCAGGATCGCTTCTGGGTTGCACGCAATCACGCCATGGACGCGCTCATGGACCTGATTACCGACATCAAGAAGGCTCGCGAAGCGGGCGCCACGCCGGCCGCGCTGGGCCCCGCATGGGACTTCCAGCGCAAGGCGCAGTTCTATCTCGATTTCGTGGAAGCGGAGAATTCCACCGGCTTTCACGCACCGCAGGAATCGATGCGCGTACTGGCCGAGTCGATCAACTTCTCCCGCAAGGGCCAGTTGGCCGCGCGAGACTTAAAGCCGGCGAAATAGGCGGTATTCGAGCCGTAAGTAACGCATGCCCCACAACCACATGTCGTGACGCGCGGCGAGTGCGCCGGCTTCCGGCCACACCCAGATGGTTTCATCAAGCGCCAGGCGGAGGCGCAACCCAGGCAGAATCGCGTACACACCCTGATCGCCGCCCGGTTTCGATTCCCACGTGGTGCTGAGCAGCACGCCATCGTTGTAAGGCGCGAGTTTAAGAATGCTCGTCATGTTGCCCCCGGGCAGTGGGAACGCAATGTTCATGTAGCGCTCTCCGGCGGTGACATGCGAAGAATAGGCGGCTGCGTAGATCACCGCGCCATCGCGGCGGTTGGTGCGAACCCAGGCGCGCGGGTTGTCACGACCCTCCGGGGCGATCCAAAAGATGCGGCTCTCTACGGCTTCCGTGCGCGACGGCAGCCCGAGTTGCCCCACCTTCGCCGCGGCCCACAAGAACAGCATGCCCGGCAATCGAAACAGTGGCTCCCAATGCGGGATCACCTCCACTTCGTAGTCGAGCGTGTTCTCGTAGAAGTGCGTCACGGCGGGGTGGGGGTTGACGTGGCTGTATGCGTCGAACTTGTCGCATAGCCCGCGTGCCGGGCCGATCTCGCGGAAAAATTCGGGCCCGATACGCGCACCGCCTCGCAATGTGCTGAACGGAATGTGCGATCGCGGGTAACGCTCAGCGGGCCGGGTCAGCAGGTAGCCAACCAGCCCAGCGGTGGACAACCCCAGCGCATTCGCCAAGCCGTGCAACACCGCCATGCGTGGAATCGGAAGCCATAGCGCGCCCTGAAACTCGCTCACCGCGTAAGCCGCGGCAAGGCCCATCGAGATCACCGTGGATGCCGCCGCGATGCTCAGGCACAGCGAGGTCGCCATGCTGGTCCGGCCCAACAGCGAATTGAGCAGCGCAAGGCCGGTCACCAGCACCACACCCAGCGCCAGCCAAAACGCCGACACAATCTCGATCCATCGCGACACGCTGATGCCCACCGCCAGCAGCGGCGTTCCACCGATCACAGCCCACGCTGCCCAGCGATACAACCGCGAATCCGCCTGCTCGCCCAGCATGCGGCCGGTCATCGCAGTGAAGAGGCACGCCGCGAAACCGGCATAGTGAAAATGAATCGCCGTGAGCAGGATGATTTCGTCGCGAAACCCGAGCGGGCGTTCTCCCAGCCGCGATAGCACCAGCCAGAAGCCACCCATCGCCAGGTAAAGCAGCCCGGCGTGCAGCGCGAATTCTTCCACCGGCTTTGTGCCCCGCGCCAGCATGCGCAACGCGCCTTGCCGTGCGATTTCGATGGTGAACGCAAACCACGGCAACACCAGCAGCGCCGCCAACCAGCCTTGTTCAAAGAAGAACGATGCGGCCGCCAGCGCTCCCGCGGGGTACACCAGCCGTCGCGTCAGGCGCGATGTAGCAGCCAGTGACAACCCCAGCGGCGCTACAACTACCGGCGCATACGGGGCAATCAGTGCGAGCAGCGTCATCCTTCTCCGACGATATCCAGGTAGCGGGCCACGGCATCAATGCCGCGATAGAAATTCGGCAGATACAGCTTCTCGTTCGGCGCATGCAGATTGTCGTCGGGCAGTCCGAAGCCCATCATCACGCTGGGCATGCCCAGGTGCTGATCGAACAATCCGGTGATAGGAATCGATCCGCCGCTACGTACATAAACCGTCTCTTTGCCGAACACCTCGGTCATCGCGTCCGCCGCGGCTTTGATGAAACGATTGTCAGGGTTGATGAGCGACGGCGCGGCGCCGTGCAGCAACTTGAACTCCGCGGTGACACCACGCGGGCAGGCCGCGGCCACCGCTTTCTGAATCTGCGCCACGGCCTCGTCCGGCTGCTGATCGCCCACCAGCCGCGCGCTCAACTTCACAACTGCCTGGGCGGGAATCACAGTCTTCGCGCCTTCTCCAGTAAAGCCGCCGCGGATGCCATGAACCTCCAGCGTCGGCCGGGCCCACAGCCGCTCAAACAGCGTGTATTCCGGCTCGCCCGTCAACGCCGATGCGCCCATCTCCTCTTCCCGGTACTTCTGCTCATCGAATGGCAGCCGCGCCCAGGCTTCCTTCTCCGCCGGTGCGGGAGGCTGCACACGGTCACAGAATCCGGGAATGAGAATACGTCCGTCGCGATCCTTCAACGCGGTGAGAATCTCCGCCACGGCCATCATCGGATTCGGCGCAGCGCCACCATAGACACCCGAGTGCAGATCCTGTTTCGCGCCCTTGACGGTCAACTCCCCGTACACGATGCCGCGCAGCCCGATGCAGAGTGTGGGCAATTCCGGCGCGAACATTTCCGTATCGCAGATCACCGCGGCATCGGCCTGGATGCGCGGCGGCTTCGAAGCAACGTAGCTGCTGATGTGCTCGCCGCCCGATTCCTCTTCCCCTTCGATGAGGAACTTCACGTTCACCGGAAGCTTGCCACGCGTAGCCATCAGCGCTTCCACGGCCTTCACCAGAATCAGCGTCAGCCCCTTATCGTCGGCTGCGCCGCGTGCGTAGATGTTCTCGCCGCGAATCTCCGGCTCAAACGGTGGCGACACCCACTCATTCAGCGGATCGGGAGGCTGCACATCGTAGTGGCCGTAGAACAACAGCGTCGGCTTGCCCGGCGCATCCAGCCACTCGCCGTACACCAGCGGGTTCCCTTCCCCTTCGATCAATTCCACGTTGCGCATGCCCGCCTGCCGCAACTGCGCCGCCGTGAATTCAGCCGCGGCACGAATGTCCGGCTTGTTCTCGCTCAGCGTGCTGATGCTGGGGATCCTCAGGTACGCTTTCAGCTCTTCCAAGTAACGGGCGCGGTTCTCTTCGGTGTACGACATCAGAAACTCCATCGCAGACTCAGCTGGCCGGTGCGCGGGCTGCCTGCCGCCGGAAAAATGTGCGCGCCGGTAATGGTGCCGCCTTGCACGGTGGACACCGTCGTGTTCGGTTGCCCCAGATTCACATGATTGATCGCGTTCTGGAACGACACCGCCACTTGAACCGTCCCCGCCTTCTCAAACGTCAGGTTCTTCGACAAACCGAAATTGAACAGCGAGTAGCCCGGCCCAACAATGCTGTTGCGCGCAGCGTTGCCGAAAAATCCAGTCTGCGGCGTCGCGAAGGCATTGCGGTCAAACCACGTCGCCATGGTGCGCGGATAGTCGATCGTCTTGATCAGATCCGGGCGTCCACCGAAGTTAAACGTATTCGAAGGATCGGGGCCGGCGAACTGCGGGTTGAGAAAATTGCCGGTCTGCACGTTGATCAACGCGTTCAGCTGCCAGCCCCCGCGAATCAGCCCCTTGCCCAGCGGCAATTCGTACAATGCCTGGTTCATCCACTGATGACGCGGTACGGCATATACATCGGCGCGATCCCGAGCACGGTCGTAAGCGTCTTCGATGGTAGTGTTCAAATCGGCGCTGCCCGTGTCATCCACCTCGCTCAACTGCTTCGCCCACGTCCAGGCGGAGGTAAATTGCAAACCGAGTGCGAAGCGCCGCGTCACCTGCGCCTGTAACCCGCTGTAAAGGCTGTTGGCGCCGTTTTCGGCGTAGATCAGATTGTTGTATTGCGGCAGCGGACGGCGCGCGGCGTTGCGCGAAGCCTTCGGCTGGTTGATGTTGCGCTGATAGGGCAATTGCGTCGCTTTCGCCCCGATGTAGCTCAGCCGCACTCCGAGCGCCTTGCTCAGTTCCCGTTCAATGGAGAAGTTGTACTCCATCGCATAGCTGTTGCGCAGGTCCGGCACGATGCCGTTCAAGTTCAGCGTTCCCGGAGTGGTGGGCGCGGCGAACGGAGCAGCGAAGGTAAACACCGGCACTCCATTGTTGATGACGTTATTCGAGCTGCCCGTGAGCGAAAACGGACCGGCGGCCAGCGATCCAGTCACCGCACCCGAGAACGGTGCGTAGTAAATCCCCCAGCCGCCGCGCAGCACGGTCTTGGCGTCGTTCCCCATCTGATAGGAGAAGCCGAAGCGCGGCGCGAAATTGTTTCGATCGCTCTTGCGCAGCGTGCGGCCAACCCCGACCTTGTCGGCAGTCACCACCGCCAGCGTGCGCGGCCACTCCGGGCTGAACGTCTCCAGCGCCTTGCTCGTGGGAATAATGATGTTGCCGTTCGAAGGATCAAAGGAATAGAAGTTGTCGTCCCGCACCGTGATCGGCTGATTGTATTCGTACCGCACCCCGTAGCTCAGGGTGAGCCGCGGCGTCATCTTGAAATCATCCTGCGCGTAAAAGGCGATATTGTTCCACCTGCTGTACTGCGCCAGGTAGGGATCCATGCGCGTCACTGTCGTCGGCAAGCCAAGCAGAAAATCGGCGACCGGGTTGTTGCTGAAGCGATTCGTAAAGCTGAAGTTGCCGAACACGGCCGTGGACACCGGCATGTAACGATTCACATACCAGCGCACGAATTCGAATCCGAACTTCGCCGTGTGCTTCCCGCGAACCCACGTCAGGTTATCGGAGAACTGCGTGTGGCCATCATTCACCGGGTTGAGCAGCGTCTGCGTCACGTTGCTCAGGCCGGCGATAGAAATGTTCGGCACGCCGTTGATGCCCGGGCGCGGCGAAAGTCCGCGAATGCCAATCTGATCGAGCAACGGCTGTCCCTTTACGTTCGAATCCGATTTCGACGACAGCACCACATTGCCCGCGCGGAATTCGTTAAACAGCGACGGGCTGATGGTGGCCACATGCCCCACGGTAAAGAAGTGCACGTTGCGCAGATTCGTGGAAGTGCCCACCGAACTCGGCGGCAGCGGACTGCGCGCTCCAGGGATCTTGTAGTCGTGGTTCTTGTTCTGGTAGCGGAAAAACGCGGTCTGCTTCGAGTTGATGTGCTGATCCACACGCAGTTCCATGATGCGGTGATCTTCCGGCCCGTTGAACACATCGCGGTAGTTGCCGGCGGTCAATGCCGGGGGCCCGAAGTTCGGCAGCGGAAAAAACAATTCCATCGCTTTTTGTGCTTGCGAGGTGATCTGCGCCGCGGGGATACGATTGTTGGCGTACGGCTGGTTGTTCAACGGATTGCGAATCGCCGCGGCCCCGGTGAAATCCCCCGCCCGCTGAGCGAGCGTCGGCACATTGGCGTTGAACAGGTAGGCGCGCGATCCATGCGTCTGGTCGTAGGTCAGTTGGAAGAACGTTTTTTCCTTCTTGATCGGCCCACCGAACGTGCCGCCAAAGTTGTGGATGTTCTGGAACGGCTTGGCCGCCTGAAACGCGTTCCGCGCATCGAACGCGCTGTTCTTCGCATACCAGAAGATGCCGCCGTGGAACTGGTTTGTCCCCGACTTCGTCACCGTGGTCACGTTGCCGATGCCGCTGAACTCGGCGCGGTTGGCGTTGAGGTTCGCCGTGAACTCCTCCACCGACTCAAACGACGGCTGCGACACAGGATCGGGTCCGCCGAAGTTGCCGAAGTTGGTTTCAATGCCGTCCACTTTGAGCCGCGTGCCGTTCTGGCCGCCGCCCGGAACAATCCACGCCGCACCCGCGCCCACCTGCACCACGCCCGGAATCGTCAGCGGCATCATGCTGAAGATCAATCCCGAATCACCGGCATTGTTGAACACGCTGCGCAGATTGGTCGGCAGTTCGATCAGTTGCTTGCTGTTGAGCCCCGTGGCGATCGACGGCGATTCCGTCTGCACCACAGTGGAGGCCAACGCCGTCACCGTCACTTCCGTGGCCGAGGCCTGCAGTTCGAAGCGCAGGTCCTGGCGCACCGTGCGATACGCCGCCAGCTCAAATACCGGGGTCTCCAACTGGCGGAATCCGCTCGCCTGTGCGGCCAGTTTGTAGCGGCCCGGCGGCAGGTTCGGGAACGTGAACACGCCCGTGTCGTTAGTGGTGGCTTCGCGTTTGAGCCCCGTATCGGCGGAGGTCAATGTAATCGTGGCATTCGGCACCGCGGCCTGCGCCGGATCGATGGTCAATCCGGTCACTGTGCCCAGCGGCGACTGAGCCATGGCTGAACACACAAGCAGCAGGAATAGGAAGACGGAATGAAGCATGATGCTTCTATTCTGACACGTCAGTCCCCAATTCTTGCGCCCGGAAAGTAGTGCGCGAGGATGCGCTTGTAGTCTTCTCCCGCCGCCGCCATGCCCATCGCGCCCCGCTGGCACATCCCAACCCCGTGCCCCTGGCCTTTGCCATGCAGCACAACCGTTTCCCCACGCGCTTCTGCCGTGTAGTCGTTCGACGGCATGCGATTCCAACCGAAGCGCCGTGTCAGTTCCAGCCGCAGTGCCTCAGCCCCTCCGGAACGAAACAGCGCGGCCGGCACCTCCGATTCCCACGTGTAGGGTTCCCTCGCGCAGACACGGCATTCCACTGCGGCATAGGGATAAGCAACGCCAGGCAATTGCACGTCTTCAGCACGCTTCGTGCGCCCGCCGCAACTGCGAAAATACATCGCCACCACCGGCTCGCCACGATGGCGCAGAACCTGGCCGCGCGTGCGCAGCGCCGCCTCCCGAGAGGCCGCGTTGGCCACCGTGAGGAACTGGCAATGCGTGCTGTCACAGAAGTCCGCTCCAGCGTGCCGGCCCTTCTGCGCCAAATAGTAAGAGCGCGCCGCCACCGCTTGCGCATACTGTGCCTGCGCCGCCCCTTCCGGCATCTCAGCAGCGACAACAGCCGCCACCGCATTCTCCACTTCCAGGCGAACTACCGCAATCAACTTCCCGTCACGCGCTGTGATTTCCACATCGCCCGGATAACTGCGCTCGATCTTCCCACGAATCGCCAGCCGCACCACGCCTCCGTGCGTGCGCAATGTCGCACCACACACCGCACCTGCGCATACCTGGCCGCCTTTAGCCGTCACCTTCGAAACTTCCGGCGCCATCTGCCCCGCCAAACGCACCGAAGGAGCCTCCACCTGCAGGTCCGTGATCGAGAACAACGAAAACACCTGCAGCAGAAGCAGTGTCACGCGCCTTTCGCCGCCGCCACTTCGGCCTTCACATGGTTCACTGTCAATTGTGTTCCCGGTTTGGCGTAGTCGGAGCGCAGCACGGCGAACGCGATACTGCGTCCCAACGATGGTGAGTATGCCGCGGACATGGTTTCCCCGGCGGCGACATCCCCGCCCACCACCGGCGAGCCCGCAGTAGGAGCCTCCTGCACATCCACATAGAGCGGCACCAGTAACCGGTGCACCTGCCCGCGCGACCGCACGCGCTCCACAATCTCCTGCCCCAGATAGCAGCCCTTGGTGAAATGCACCGCATGGAGCAACTGCGTTTCATGCACCAGATGCTTCTCACTGAAATCGAGCCCGTACACCGGCCGGAAACGTTCCAGACGCACAATGTTTTGGTCTTCCGCCGAAGCGGCCACAGCGCCCAATTGCTCCAATCGGTCGATCAGCGCCTGCTTGCCAGCGCGCGGCACGTACACGCGCAGCCCCAGCCCGGTGCAACTGTAGGCCCCAATCGTGTAGCCTTCCAGTTCGCCGCGTAAGGCCTCAGCCTGCGGCCCTTCCACGCCGATGGCCGCGGTATCCTCGCGCGCATCCTCCAAGGTCACATCATCGGCAATGATGAACTTATCCAGATGCTGGAACAACACGTCATGCGAAGCAGCTTCGGTGTCAATCAGCAGCGATTCGCCCAGATTCAGGATGTTCGCATCGCCCAGAATCCGCCCCTTATCATTGAGGAAGAACGCATAGCAGCTTGCTCCCGGCCGCAACTGCTGGATGTGATTCGTTGTCATGGCGTGCAACAGCCGGGCCCGGTCTTCCCCTGTCGCCCGGAACCGCCCGCGCCCGTCCAGATCGAGCCAGGCCACGCCTTCCCGCAACGCCTGATAGCCGCTCATTGCTGCATCGCCCTCAGTACGGCGGAAATCAGCATCACCACGGCGCCACTGGCCGCGATGCCCGTCAGCCAGCGCACACGCTTCGCCAAATCGACGCCCGGCCGGCCCAGCAACATCGACGCACCCAATACATGCAGCGCGAACAGCGCCTTGATGCCGAACCACATGTGATACCCGGCAGGCAGATTCGTTTTGCGCAGCAGGTTGAACGTGCCCGAAAGCAGCAGCACCACTACCGCCATCATCATCACCGGACGCAGCGCGTTGGCAATCCGGTCTCCCAGTTTCACCCGGTCCGCTTCCGTCCATCCCTCCGTTGCCGGAGCCAAAACAAAACGGGCGTAAAATGCTCCGCCCACTACGAATGCCATAGAAAGAATATGCGCCCAGCGCATCGCTACCGCTAGAAAGTCCATAATCTTAGTGTAATCGCCTCCCAATATGATTCATGAAATTCTGCCCGTCGGCATGCTCCAGTGCAACTGCTCCATCTTCGGCGACGAAACCACGCGCGAAGCCATTGTGGTCGATCCCGGCGACAACATCGACGCCATTGTCGCCATCCTCGACAAGCATCAATTGAAGGTAAAAGCGATCGTCATCACGCATGCGCACATCGACCACATCGGCGGCGCCGAGAAGATGAAAGCGCTCACCGGAGCACCTGTTTGGATGCACGAAAGCGACGAAGGACTCTACAATCACCTGGAAACGCAGGCCGCGTGGTTACGCATGCCCACACCGGGAAAAACCGAAATCGACCATCACCCAAAGGAAGGCGATTCGCTCACGCTCAGTGACCGCACGTTCCACGTCCTGCACACGCCGGGGCATACGCAAGGCAGCCTCTGCCTGTGGATTCCCGGCGAAAACAAGCTGGTGGCCGGCGATACGCTGTTTCAGGAATCCATTGGGCGTACCGATCTGCCCGGTGGCAACCACCATCAGATTCTCTCCTCGATTCACACCAAGCTGCTGGTGTTGCCCGAAGACGCCATCGTCATTCCGGGTCATGGCGCGAACACCACCATCGGCCACGAGAAGGATTTCAATCCCTTCCTTAGTTAAGCCGGCTTCCCATAGACGGAGCGGTACACCACACGTCCCTGCACATCGCGATGCTCCAGCACCAGCGGAGCGTCTTTGTCATTGGGATCGACACGCGCGGTGACGAATCCACCCTTGATGCGCAGGAACTTGTGGTAGCGCTTGTCCTCGCCGCCGCTGGGCGAAACCGCGTGCGAATCGCTGGCCGGACCGCAGCCCCATTCGTGCAACCCGGTCTCCGGATCCACCGAATGATACTGCCAGTGGCGATCGCCATTCATCAGGATCACTTGCCCGCCGACATGATCGCGCAGCCACGTGCGCATTTCTTTGCTCTCCGTCGCGAACGTCGGATTGGCGTGGTTGTCTTTCTTGCGGCCATGATCCGGCCCCACCATCGGGTTCGGATTCACAATCAGCTTCCACCTCGCGGTGCTCTGCGCCAGCGATTGCTTCAACCACTGCTTCTGCGCTTCGCCCCAAATGCTCTTCGCCGGCCCGTCAGGCGCATCATTGGCACTGCGGAAGTCACGGCTGTCAGGCAGCCAGACTTCCAGATCCGTGCCCCAGCGGAAGCGTCGATACAGCGGCTGCGCATCCAGGGGCGCGGGAATCTGCTGCCGGAACAGCTTCTGTCCGGCGACGAAGCTGAAGTCCGGTTGCTTCGGAGCCTTCATGCCAGGGAAGCAATCGTCGCTCATCAGATCGTGATCGTCCTTCTGAAAATACGCCGGCACGGTGCGCAGGCAGCTATGCAGCGTAGGCAGGCTGAACATGCGATCCCAGTGATAGCGCGCCAGTTCCACCGATGTCGCCACCGGATCGTCGGAATCGTAGTACACGTTGTCGCCGCACGACACCAGGAACGCAGGCTTCAGCTTTTCCAGCGCATCGTAAATCCAAAACCCGTCCTCGCGATCCTGCTGGCTGTACTTCTGGCAGGAAGAGAGCGCGAACTGCACGGCCACCTTGTCTGACTCGCGCGGGGCAGTGCGGAACGACCCCGTCAACACGCCATCCGCCGCCTTGCCCTTCCCCGCAGCCGTTTCCAGAGCGAACTTGTAGTGCGTCGCTGGCGAGAGATCGCTCACCCGGAACTGATGAGCGAAATCGGCGCCTGCATCCAGATCCACCCAACTCACCGTGCGCTTCTTCTCACGCCCGGAAACAGATTCCACCATCAGCCGGGCGTAGCCGTTGCCGCCCATCGCCGCGCCTTCCAGCGTCGCCAGATCGGTACCCGGAGCAAGGAACTTCGCATCCTTGCCTCCGCCCTTGCGCACGATGCCCGCATCATTGCGCTTCGATGTCTTCGTGCGCCGCGTCCAGATGACGGCACCCGTGGGCGTGATCTCGCCCACCTTCACGCCAGTGGCGAAGTGGTCAGCCGGAATCTCTTTGCCATACAATGCAGCGGCGCTCAGCGCGCCCAGAGCTTGTCTGCGAGTCATCATTGCACTTCGCAGCATATCGCGTCAGCGCATTGCCTGCAGAACAGCCTGCAGCTTCTTCCGCGCCGCACCCGCCTCTCCGCCGGCATCCGTCCCGAGCGGATGCTGCTCCAGCACATCGTTCGGTACATCATAGAGCCGCCCGTCGTCATAAAGCTTGTAACGCTGCGTGCGCGCATACTGCACCAGCTTCGTGTACGCCTCTTTCCCATGCCCGGGGCGTGGATCAAACCAGCAATACGTCCACTCGCGGGGCGAGCCGCGCTTTCCCAGCAACTGCGGCAGAAAGCTCCGCCCGTCCATTTTCCGGTCCGGCTTGGCGCCCACGGCTTCCAGAATGGTCGGATAGAAATCGGAAGAATCCACCAGGTCGTCGCAAACCTTGCCCACAGGAGTGCGGCCCTTCCAGTAACCAATGCAAGGAACACGAGTTCCGGCATCAGTGGTCAAGCCCTTGCCGCCCTGCACCACCTTGTCCCCCATCTTTGAAGTGATGGATTTGTCCGTGCCGTTATCGCTGAAGAACAGAATCAGCGTTCGCTCCGCAATGCCCAGATCTTCCACCTTCTTCCACACGCGGCCCACCACTTCGTCCATGTACGCCACCATATCGGCAAAGTTCTTGCGATCGTTCTTCAGCCGCGCCGTGGTCCAATTCGCACTCCGCGGCGTCGGGTTGAACGGGCCGTGCGTCAGCGCCACCGGATAGTACACGAAGAATGGTTCGTTGCGGTGCTTCTCCATGAAGTTCATCAGGAACGAAGAGAAAACATCGTCGCCGAATTTGTCCTTGTCTTCCTTCACCAGCTTCCCATTCACCATGTACGTCGGGTCGCCGTACCGCGAGCCTTTGTCTTCCGTGTGCAGGGCGTGCCAGACGCAGTATTCATCGAAGCCCGCCTGCTCGGCGAGCATTCCCTTCCCTCGCCACTCCGGTTCGAAGTCCGGAGGGTTGTAGCTCCAGAATTGCCACTTCCCGGCCATCGCCGTCTTGTAGCCCAGCTTCTGAAATCGATGCCCGAAGGTGTGCTCCTTCGGATCCATGATGCCGAACGCCTTCCAGTTGCGATTGTTGTAGAGCCCGGTCATCAACTGCACCCGCGTGGGCGTGCACAGCGGCTGCGCGTAGGCGTGCGTGAAACGTACTCCCTGCGCCGCCATCCGGTCTAGATTCGGGGTTTTGTATGAAGTGCCTCCGTAGCAGTTCAGGCACTCATACCCCAAATCATCGGCCAGCATCAAAACAATATTGGTCTTCGCTGTTTGCGCCGCCGCAAACGGAGCCAGCGATATCGTGGAGAGAAATTGACGCCGGTTCATGCTTTGATCCGGAACAACTTGGCCGAGTTTTCCCAAAATAGCTTTCGCAGCACTTTGGCGTCAGGCGCCAGCTTCCGCATCATCGCGATCTGTTGCGAACCGCTGCATTTCTCGCCTTCGCCCACCCAATCGTTGCAATCACTGCCGTACAGCAGCTTATCCTGATGCCGTTTGATGAACGCAGCACCATGCTCCGGATCGCGTTTGAACGCGTTCAGCCCGCTGCCGGCGGAAAGATCGGCGAACATGTTCGGGTAATCCGCCAGCAACCGGTCCGTGATGCCGCCCGGCGTCACCTTATCCGTGGGGTAGAGCACCTTCTGGTCGCCACCTTTACTAATGTTGCTCCAGAACGTCTGCGCATGCCCGATGAAATTCACTTTGTTGTACTTCGCCAGCATCTTGTGGAAGCGTTCAATGTGGTAGTTGTACGTCTCATGCTGGAAGTGCATCAGCACCGGAACATTGTAGTCGCGGGCGATGGAGGCAATCAGTTCCATGTGCGGCGAGTCGCTATCGACTGGGAATTTCTGCTCGCCGATCCCAATGGCGCCCATCTTGAGGAACTTCTCAATCACCGGTTTCGTCTCTGGGATATCGGGCAGTTCGTTGGCGAAGAACAGAAACTCTTTGGGATACCTTTTGGCCAGCGCCACCACGGTGTCGTTGCCGCCTGCTTGCGCCGCCAATCCGTACTTCGAGCCCGCAGGCAGCAGAATAGTCTTCGTGATTCCCATCTTCCGCTGGTGCGCCACCGTGGCCTCATCCGTGCGCCGCGAATAGTTCGTGTGCTGATGGATGTCGATGATGGGAATGTTGTCCTGGGCCGGGGCGACGGCCGCAGCCGCCGCGGTGAGTAGAAAGTTTCGCCGGTGCATCGTTACCGGGCATTATCCATGGTTCGAATCCCTTGTATCAAGCAGGGCAGTACGTGCGTCTAATATAGAAGACGAGGACCCCGATTGGCACAACACATCTTTAAGCAGGTTTGGACGGCAATCTCGCATCTGAACCCCAACGACGTGCGCGCCCTCGCCGATCAGGGCGTGCTGATCGGCCTGTATGCGCGTTCGGAGGAATCCTATGAGGAGATGGAGGAGTATTTCATCCCCTCGCACCTCAGCCGCGAGCGCCGTCTGGAAGCCTTCAACCATCTCTTCCGCTCCACGGAAAAGAACGCGCCCCCGCGCTTCGATATCGAAATCTTCGAAGAGGGCCTGCCGCGGCCGCAAAGCGCCTTCCTCTACCGGCGCCATCATCCACAGCGCATGATCGAAGAAATCCTCGCTGCCCGCGAGTCCTTCGTTCTCCCACTGGCGCGGCTCTTTCCGCCCTTCTACCAGCCGGCCATGGACCGCATCATCCACACCGTAGCGAAGGAAAATGCACTTTTCTCGCTGGCCACCGCCCTGCCCGATGTCATCCCCAGCGTCGTGTCGCTGCCCTGGGCCGTGGGTGAATTCGCTTCCGACACCGCGGTGCTCACCGTCAACCAGGTGCGCATGGCGTTTCTGCTGGCCGCAGCTAGTGACCGCACCATCGGCTATGGCGAACAGCGCGGCGAAATCGGCTCCATCCTCGCCGGCGCTTTCGGCTGGCGCGCTGTGGCCCGCGAACTGGTGGGCAAAATTCCCTTCGGCGGAGGCCTTATCCCCAAAGCTGCCATCGCGTATGCTGGAACATATGTGGCGGGACGCGTGCTGGAGCGGATGTATCGCGAAGGCTATTCGATGAGCCGGCAGGAACGCAAGGACGCCTACGAAGGCGCGTTTGACACCGGCAAGCGCGTCGCGAAGCAACTGCTCGAAGCGGTGTCGCCCAGGAAAGCGGAGGCCAAGTGAATCTACTCGAATCATTACTCGCAGCGCAGGGCGGCGGCGCCGTGCGCCAACTCGCCGGCCAGTTCGGCATTGACGAAAGCCAGGCCGCATCGGCCATCTCCTCCCTGCTCCCCGCCCTGCAAGGCGGATTGCAGAACAATACCTCACAACCCGGCGGCATTGAGGGCCTGCTCGGTGCGTTGCAAACCGGCAACCACGCGCGCTTCCTCGATGACACTGAGGCCCTTCATTCGCCCGAAACGGTGCACGAAGGCAACGGCATTCTCGGTCATCTGCTCGGCAGCAAAGATGCCAGCCGCGCCGCGGCCAACGCCGCTAGCGAGCAGACCGGGCTTCCCGCGCAGATGATGAAGCAGATGCTGCCCGTAGTGGCCACCATGGTGATGGGCGCGCTCAGCAAACAGCAAGCGTCCGCGCAGCAGGAAGGCGGGCTCATGGGTACCATCAGTTCCCTGCTCGATTCCAATCGCGACGGCAATGTTGCCGATGACGTCCTCGGCATCGCCGCGCGCTTCTTCCAAAAATAGACTATGTTCTCCAGAGCACGGGTCCTCTTGCCGATTTTCTTTTTCGGCATTTACGGCATTTACTACTACTTCAGCCATCGCGAAGCTGTTCCGCTCACCGGGCGCAAGCATATGGTCGATCTGAGTCCGGATCAGGAAGCCGCGCTCGGCCTGTCGTCCTACCGCCAGATTCTCGCCCGCGAGCGCGTCGTGCCGTCAGGTGAAGCGGTGGATGCCGTGCGCGACATTGGCCGCCGAATCGCCGACGTGTCCGAAGCCCCAGCTTTTCGCTGGGAGTTCAACGTCATCGCCTCGCGCCAAGCCAATGCCTTCTGCCTGCCCGGCGGCAAGGTGGCCGTCTACACCGGCATCCTCCCCGTGACGCAGAATCGCGATGGACTCGCCATCGTCATGGGCCATGAAATCGCTCACGCCATCGCCCGCCATGGCGCCGAACGCATGGCGCAGCAGAAGCTGATGCGCATCGGCGAAATGGCCACACGTGTCGCCATCGGAGACATGGATTACAACACGCAGCGCGGCGTGCTCGCCGCGTTCGGCCTCGGCGCGCAATACGGCGTGCTGCTTCCCTTCTCCCGCGATCACGAATCCGAAGCCGATTACATGGGCCTCATCTTCGCCGCCCGCGCCTGCTTCGACCCTGAGGAAGCTCCGAAGCTCTGGGTGCGCATGGGCCAAGTGTCCGGCAAAGGACCCGCCGAGTTCACATCCACGCACCCCAGCCATTCGACGCGCATCCGCCAGTTCGCCGAGTGGATGCCCGAAGCGCGGAAGATCCGTCAGGAACGTTGCGGCGCGCGATGAGCAAGCGCGTGTTCTTCGCCGGCTCGCCGCTCTCGTTGATCGGCTTCGATTTCGATGGCAACATCATGCGTAGAGTCACCTCGGAATGCCGTACGCGAAATGGCCAGATCAATGAGCTCTGCGCCGCCGATGTGGAGTTGCCGGACACCGGACCAAATGCCGACGTGGAAACCAAGGAGCTCATCGTCCTTGCCCGCGCAACGAATGACACCTGGTGCTGCCGGGCCAAAGGGGATAGCCGCTTCGTCCCGGTTCGCCTCTCCCAAAGAGCCAGTCCTGCCCCCGGCGAAATCATCACCGTTTCACTACCGAAGAAACTTGGCAAGCAGGCGAAGCTGCTCTCCACCGTCATCGATGCCCGTGCACTGGGCCTCGAACCATTGGCCCTGCGTCCTTGCGGCACCTGGGATCCAGCGGAGCAATTCTGGGGTGACGAACCTCCTCGCGAGAAGTGGATCAAAGCGCAACAGGCATGGGGTCCCCGCCCTCAGTACGAGATGGAGCGGATCCTGCCGGTCACTGATCAGGATGTCGTGGACGGCGATCCGATCCTTCGTGCAGTCGATTACGCAAACGCAGGAAAATTCCAACTCGCCAATGCACTTTTGCATGAGCTTTGCGTCACCGATCTTCGTTGCCTCGATGCCCATGCGCATCTCGGGCACTTCCTCTTCACCCGTTATCCGGAGCGCGCCATCCGCCATTACGAAGTTGGCCTGCGCATCGGCGAACTCTCGCTGGAGGAGAACTTCATCGGGCTATTGCCCTGGGGCTCGATCCACAACCGGCCCTTTCTTCGCTGCCTGATAGGTTACGCACTTTGCCTTCGGCGGCTGAAGCGCTTTGAGGAAGCCCGCCGCGAATTCGAGAGAATGCTCTGGCTGAACCCCAGCGACAACCAGGGCGTGCGTTTGCTGCTTGACGATGTAGTGAACCATCGCCCATGGAGACCGGATTATTGACGATGCCTCTTCTCTTGCCTCTCCTGTTCGCCGCCGCGCTCAGCGCCGCCGAGCCCAGTGATTCCGCATCCACCACAACCATGAAAGTCCACGTGCTCCGCTTGCGCCCCGGCGCGGACCTGCTCAAGAGCATCACAGATTACGTACAGCGCAACAAGATCTCCGCTGGCATCATTCTCACCACCGTCGGCAGTCTCACCGAGACACGCCTTCGCTTCGCCAACCAACCCAACGCCACGGCCAAAACAGGAAAGGTGGAGATTGTTTCGCTCGTCGGTACCGTGGAAGCAGGAGGCGGGCACCTGCATCTCTCCGTGTCCGACGGCAACGGAGTCACCACGGGCGGCCACTTGATGGAAGGCTGCAAAGTCTACACCACCGCGGAAATCGCCATCGGCGAATTGCCGGGCCTGCGATTCCTCCGCCAACACGACCCGGCCAGCGGCTATCCTGAACTTCAAATCGCAAAATGAGTGATCTGCATCCGTGCCGTTTTCCGCTTACTTTAGATAAGGGGCACGATGAAAAAGCTCGACAACACCACAGTCCAGGAATTGCAGCAGCGTTTGCGGCAATTGCAGCCCGGCACTGCAGCGCAGTGGGGACGCATGAACGCCCGTCAGATGGTCTGCCATTTGAGTGACGCAATGGGCCTCGCCATGGGCAAAAAAACCGCCAGCGAAGTGGTCACCTTCTGGAACCGTACCTTCATCCGCTGGATTGCACTGCACACGTCCATGCCATGGCCGAAAGGAGTCCCCACTCGTCCCGAATTCGATCAGTTCGTCGCAGGTACCAAGCCAGGAGATTTCGCCAAAGACACGGCTGCCCTCTCAGCGGCCCTGGAGCGTTTCGCGCACCAGCCGCGTGATTTCCATTTTGGGCGCCACCCCGTCTTTGGCGAATTGACTGAGCAGGAATGGATGCGCTGGGCCTACCGCCACGCCGATCATCACTTCCGGCAATTCGGAATCTAGTTTCCGCCGCGGAGGAACGCCTTCACTTCCGCTTCCAGGCCAGGCGTGCACACTACGCAGTTGCCCGCGTGAATGCTGCGCCCGCCATCGAAGTTGAAGAACCGGCCGCCGGCCTCTTCCATGATCACTTGAATCGGTGCCAGATCCCACGGCTGCGCCGCCGGCTCCACCCAAACTTCGCCGTGACCCGCGGCCACTAGCATCGCATCGGGAGCGCCGCTCATGCTGCGCACGGCCCAGAATTTACCCATGAAGTCGATCATTCGCGGAGCGAACTCGCGTCGGTAGGCTTCGCGCAGGCCGTTGAAGAACAGCACCGATTTGGTGGCGTTATCAATATCCGACACATGAATCGGCTTGCCGTTACAGAAAGCGCCGCCGCCGCGCGTAGCGTAGTATTCCTGGTGCCAGGCCGGTATGTTCACCACGCCCACCTGCACTTCGTCGTTCGCTTCCAGGCCGATCAATACCGACCACAGCGGGCTCCCACGCGAGAAATCGCGCGTGCCGTCAATCGGGTCGATAATCCAGCGCCGCCCGCTGACGGCAGGACGCCCAGCGCCCTCTTCGCCCATCAACCCATCCTCCGGAAACGCTTCGGAAAGCATGGTTGCAATCAGTTTCTCGGCCTCCCGGTCGGCAATCGTCACCGGGGATTCGTCGTATTTTTCTTCGGCGCAAACGCCGTCACGTTGATAGCAGAGGGCAAGCTCGCCGGCCTTGCGGGCCGCTTCGCGCGCTACCTCCAATTCTCTTGCAAAAGACATTCCCTTCTATTGTAGCTGCCACCCGTCACCGTGCTACGATTCACAAAGCTATGAGTGTCCGAACCGTATTCACTCTGCTGGAAGAGGCCGCTGCCGCGTATGGTGAACACACGCCCGCGCTGCATCAGCCCGCATCCGGAAAAGGGCAATACAACATCCACACCTGGGGCGCATTTCGCGATACGGCACGTGAAATCGCCGCCGGCCTGACCACGCTCGGCATCCGCCGGGGCGATATCGTGGCCCTGCATTCGGAAACTCGCGCCGAGCTCTACTTCGCCGATTTCGGCATCATGGCTTGCGGAGCCATCTCCGCCGCGGTCTACACCAGCTATCCGCCGGCCGAGATTCTAAAGACACTGGAAGCTTCCACCGCGAAACTCGTCTTCGTCGATACACCCAAGGCACTGCGCGCACTCGAAGCGGCGGGCAGTGCCCGTTTGGGAGTGCAGTGGGTGTTGCTCACCGGAGAAGCCGCCGGAGTGCTCACCCTCGCTCAGCTTCGCGAACAGGGTCGTGCGGCCATGGCTCGCGATCCGCAGTTCTTCGCCAATCTTCATGCTCAGGTTCGGCCCGAAGACTACGCGATTCTCTATCTCACATCCGGCGCAACCGGTGAGCCGAAGATGGCACTCACCACGCATCAGGCCCTTGTCACCAATGTCGATATGGGCACAAAGGTGGTGGATCTTTCCCCAAAGGACCGCACCCTCGCCTTCCTGCCGTCAGCGCACATCGCGCAACGTATCGGCATCGAATTGATGAGCGCACGCTGCGGCGCGCCCACTTACTTCAGCGATGGTCTCAGCCGCTTGCCGCATGAGATGCAGAGTGTCGCGCCGACATTCTTCCTGGCTCCACCCCGCGTCTGGGAACGCATCTACTCGAGCGTCTGCACCGAGATTAAGAAGCGCGGCCCAGCCATGCAGCGCATCTTCTGGGGCGCGCTTGGCCTCGGCCTCAAAGCCAACCAGTTACGCTCCCAAGGCAAGCGCATTCCCGTATGGATGCAGTCCGTGTTGAAAGCCGCCGATAAGGTCGTCTTCTCCAAACTGCGCGCCCGCTTCGGCGGCCAGATGCGCATGCCCGTTTCCGGCGCGGCCCCCCTCGGCAAGGATCTGGCCCACTTCTACGAAGCCATCGGCATGCCGCTCATCGAAGGCTACGGCCTCACCGAAGGCGGCATCACCACGCTCAATCCCATGGTGAACCCCAAGGCCGGAAGCATCGGCCAGATGCTGCCCGGGGTGAAGTGGAAGATCACCGAGGAAGGAGAACTGTGCCTCGGCGGTCCCACTATCTTCAGCGGCTACTTCCGCGACCCGGACACCACAGCGCAGGTGCTTCGCGACGGCTGGCTCCACACCGGCGACATCGCCGCCGTCGATGAACACGGCTTCTTCTCCATCACCGGCCGTAAGAAGGAGATGATCGTTTCCTCAAATGGAAAAAAGATCTACCCCTCCCGCCTCGAAGGCTTGCTCAAAATGGAACCGATCTTTAGCCAGATGATCCTCGTCGGTGACCGCCGCCCTTATGTTTCCGCGCTCTTCACGTTGAACGAAGCCGCCGCGCGTTCGCTCAAAGGCATGGAAAACAACGCCAGCGCGCCCATTCATGAACTGGTCGCTGCTGATCCGGTGCTCAGCGAAGTGAAGCGAGCCGTGCGCAAAGCCAATCAGCAGTTAGCCCCCTTTGAACAGATCCGAAAGTTCCGCATCCTCGAACGCGAATTCTCCATCGAACACGGTGAGCTCACCGCAACCATGAAGGTGCGCCGCGGCAAAGTCCTGGAGAATTTTCACAACGTTGTTGCCGAGTTGTATGCGGGCAAAGATGAGATGGAGTAACGGATGACCCCGCCTGTAGCGGAGCAAAACCCCAAAACAATTACCCAGCACGGAGAGACCCGCACCGACGAGTACTTCTGGTTGCGCGATGGCGAGCGAAGCAAGATCGAAGCGCATCTGCACGCCGAGAATGACTACACCAAGTGGGTCCTGCGCGATGCCGAAGGCCTGCAACAGCGCATCTACGGCGAGATGCTCGGCCGCCTGCAGCAGACTGATATGTCCGCGCCCGTGCCCTACGATGGCTTCGAGTACTTCACCCGCACCTACGAAGGCAAGCAATACCATGTCTATTGCCGCCGCAAGGATGGCGTTGAGCAAGTGCTGCTCGACGCCAATGAGTTGGCCGCCGGAGAGAAATACTTCCGTCTCGGCAACTACGCCATCAGCCCCGATCACAAGCTACTCGCCTATTCCGTCGACCTGTCGGGTGATGAAGTCTACACCACGGTCGTCAAGGATCTCACCACGGGCCAATTGCTGGCTGACCGCATCGAGAACACCTACTACGGCCTCGCCTGGACCAACGATGGCCGCTCGCTCGTCTACATCACACTCGATGAGGCCAAGCGCCCCTACCAGGCTTGGCGTCATACGCTGCATGCGGTAGCCGATGAGTTGCTGCTGGAAGAACCCGATGAGCGCTTCCACCTCACACTCGGCAAGAGCCGCAGCCGCCGCTACATCTTCCTCGAACTCGATAGCGCAGCCACCAGCGAAGTGCACATCCTCGATGCAAATGATCCCGCTTCGAAGCCGTCGTGCTTCTCCGCCCGGCGCCACGATATCGAATACGACCTGGAACACCAGGGCGACCTCTTCTATCTGCGCACCACCGACGGAGGACGCAACTACCGAGTGCTCACCGTGCCCGTGGCCACGCCCACTCTCGATCACGCCACCGAATGGATCGCGCATCGCCCCGACGTCATGATCGAAGCAGTCGATCCCTTCGAAGGCCACGTAGTGGTCACCGAACGTGATCGCGGTTTGCTGCAACTGCGCATTCACCGCAACGGCGGCGACTGGCACACGGTCTCCATGCCGGAGCCTGCCTACGCGCTCTACCCCGCGGAAAACCCGGTCTACGCGACGCGCGAGTTTCGTTTCAGCTACTCCTCGCTGGTCACCCCCACCAGCGTCTTCTCTTACAACATGGATACGCGCGAACGCCGCCTCATCAAACAAACACCGGTGCTCGGCGGCTACGATCCTTCGCAGTACGAGACGAAGCGCTTGTTCGCCACCTCTCACGACGGTGTCCAAGTCCCTATCTCGCTCGTACATCGCAAGGGCATGGCCCTCAATGGGCACAATCCGACATTGCTCTATGGCTACGGCTCTTATGGCATCAGCATCGATGCTGCATTCAGCACCGATCGCGTCAGCCTGCTGGAGCGCGGCTTCGTCTACGCCATCGCTCACATCCGCGGTGGCGGCGACTTGGGTAAAACCTGGCACGACGCCGGAAAGCTCAAGCAAAAGCGCAACACATTCGACGATTTCATCGCCGCCGCGGAGTTCCTCATTCATGAGCGATACACATCACCCGGGAAGCTCGCCATTCTCGGCGGCAGCGCCGGCGGCCTTCTTATGGGCGCCGTCATCAACCAGCGCCCCGAACTGTTTCGCGCCGTGGTGGCGAAGGTGCCCTTTGTCGACGTGTTGAACACCGCAACCGACCCCACGCTGCCACTCACCGTCATCGAGTATGACGAATGGGGCAACAGCAATGAGCGCGAATACTGGGATTACATTCGCTCCTATTCGCCCTACGACAACGTCAAAGAACAGGCCTATCCGCACATCCTCGCCACAGCCGGCCTCAACGACCCGCGCGTCTCCTATTGGGAACCCGCCAAGTGGATCGCCAGGCTGCGCACGCAGAACACCAGCGGCAGCATGCTGCTGCTCAAAACCAACATGGACGCGGGCCACGGCGGCGCATCCGGCCGCTACGAACGCATGAAGGAAACCGCGTTCGATTACGCCTTCCTCGTTCAGGCGCTCGGCCCCGGTTAGACTTTCACTTCGTTGCTGCGCAGAAACTCCGGCGAGAGATCCACGCCCAATCCCGGCCCGTCCGGAATATCCCAATGCGACAGCGTCGGCTTCCATCCGCCCGTGAAGATCGACTTGTATTCCTCCACGCGCGTATTCCCTTCTTCCATGATCAGGAAGTTCGGAATCGACGCCGCCAGGTGAATCGAAGCCGCGGTGCACACCGGCCCGTTTGGATTGTGCGGAGCAATGGTGACGTAGTTGGCATCAGCCATCGCTGCAATCTTCTTCAGCGCCGTGATTCCACCCGTACGAGCCGCGTCCGGCTGCAAAATGCGAGCCGCCTGCCGCGCCAGCAGTTCGCGGTAGTTAAAGTGCGATTGCAATCCCTCGCCCGTCGCAATCGGAATATTCGTCGAGCGCTGCAGCGCCGCCATCGCTTCCACGCTCTCCGGAGGAATGGGCTCCTCCAGAAAGAACGGATCGAACGGTTCCAGCATCTTGATGATGCGCCCCGCCGTCGCCATGTTGAACTTCCCGTGTGCCTCCACGCAGATGTCGAACGCCGGCCCTGCTTCGCGCACCCCGCGCACCATCTCCCTTACCTCGTTCAACACCGCCGTGCTCAGTTGCCGGTCCGGCCCGGGATAAGCGCCGAACGGATCCCACTTGCCCGCCGTGGCCCCTTCCGCCATCAATTCCTTCGTGCGCCGGAAGTAGGCGTCGCGCGTGCGCGGAATATTGCCCCAACGGTAGCTCGCATAGATTCGGATATTCGGATGCACTTTTCCGCCCAGCAGTTTGTACACCGGCACGCCCAGCCTCTTGCCCACGATGTCCCACAGGGCAATATCAATCGCACTGATGGCCGCAAACAACGTCCCACCGAGAGTGTTCTCCTCGGTGATATACATCTTGCGCCACAGCCGTTCGATATCCCATGCAGGCTCGCCCATCACCAGCTTCGCTAAGGAGCGGATCTGCGCCACCACCGGCGCGACATTCGGTGGAGTGGTTCCCTCCCCCCAACCGTGGAGCCCTTCTTCAGTTTCCACGCGGCAGCAAACAATGTCCTGCCGCGTACCGATGCGCACCACGTGCGGCTCCACGCGGCGAATTTTCAGTCCCCCCGATTGCGCCCGCAGCCATTCCGGAACCACCAGCGAAGCGCCCAACGCGGAGCGTACAAAACTGCGGCGCCTCATGCGTTCGATATCCTCACCAACTGCTTGCCCGTATTGCCGCCCCGCAGCATGGAAAGAAATGCCTGCGGCGCATTCTCAATACCGTCAGTCACGGTCTCTTTGTACTTCAGTTGCCCGCTGCGGACCCACTCCGTGAGCTTCGTCAACCCCTCTTCATAACGGCTGGCGAATTGAAAAACGAGAAAACCTTCCACCTTCACCTGCTTCACCAGGATCTGCATCAACAGGCGTGGCCCCATCTCCGGCTTCTCGGCACTGTACAGCGAAACCTGCCCGCACACCGGCACTCGCGCCCGCGGATTCAGCAGCATAAACGCCGCATCGGAAATCGGTCCGCCCACGTTCTCGAAATAGACATCGATGCCATTGGGACAAAGCTCCTTCAACGCGCCGCGATAGTCACTGGTCGTCTTGTAATTGAGCACCGCATCGAAGCCGAGGTCGTCCTTCAACCAGCGAACCTTGTCCTCCGATCCGGCGATGCCCACCACGCGGCAGCCGTGAATTTTCGCAATCTGCCCCACATAAGACCCCACCGCGCCGGCCGCGCCAGAAACCACCACCGTCTCTCCAGCCTTCGCTTCGCCCACCGTCAGCAAACCGAAATAGGCCGTTAAACCAGGCATGCCCAGCACGCCAAGCGAGGCCGACACCGGCGCCACCGCCGGATCCAACTTGCGCACTCCCTTGCCATCCGACAGCGCGTACTCCTGCCAGCCAAACATCCCCATCACGTAATCGCCTTCTGCAAAACCCGCATGCCGCGACTTCAGAACACGCCCCGCGGCGCCTCCCACCATCACGTCCCCCAACTTCACCGAATCCGCATAGGAGCGTTCTTCATTCATCCGCCCGCGCATGTACGGGTCCACCGAGAGCCATCGCACTCCAACCAGGAACTGGCCTTCTCCCGGTTCGGGAATGGGCGCCTCCTGCAATCGGAAATCAGTTTCTTTCGGAAAGCCAATCGGCCGTGCGGCGAGCAGAATCTGTCTGTTCATCGCCTGATAGCATACCGGATCAATCCGCGGAACTCACGCTGGCCCTGTCCATGGCGTAACACACCTGCCCGTCTTCACTCACCGCGCGCATACCCAGTTTCTGTAGCACCCGAATGGATGCCTTGTTGGGACCATCCGTTCGCCCAGCGATCCGGTCAACAGGCAAACGCGAAAACGCGAAGCGCAGAGACGCCGCCGACGCTTCCACCGCCAGTCCATTCCCCCAATAAGCGGGAAGCAAGCCATACAGCAACTCCCATTCCTCATCCGGCGGAAAGCGGCGCACACCACAAAACCCGATGATCTCTTCCTCGCCCAATAGCTGGATCGCAAACAACCCCACACCGTAGTCTCCCCAATCCTCCAGCGTTGCCTGCACCACCTCGTGCGCCGTCTCACGGTCGATGATCAAGTCGTCCCACAGGAATCGCCGCACGCCTGCGTCCGTCCACAACGCATGTAGCGCATCCACATCATCCATGGAGACGGGGCTCAACCGCAGCCGTTCGGTTTCCAGTTCCATCACTGCCCCATCTGCGCTGGCTGCCCGGTGGATGACAACACGGCCGACCACACTTCGCTTGCCGGATTCACCCGCCTCTTCTGCGCCGTCGCCATCGGAATGGACACGTGCACAAACATGTTGTACCAGAGCCCAATCAACACATCGGTGCGGCCCGCCATTGCCGCGTGCACCGCGCAGCGCGCAAACTGATCGCACAGCAGCGCGTCGTCTTTGTTCGCAGGCCGGCTGCGCACAATGTAGCTGGGATCGAAGTATTTCACATCCACCGGAATGTTCTCCGCGGCAAAGTATTCCTGAATGATGCGCCGCAGTTCTCTCCCGCTGTCCTTCAACTTCAGGTTCCCGGACTTGTCAATCTCGTGCGAGCCTGCTACCAGATCCTGTCCAGCCCCTTCCGCCAGCACCACGACGGCGTGCCGCCGCAACAACAATCTTCGCTTCAAATGTTCCAGAAACCCGTTCTCGCCCTGCAAGGCGAACGGCACCTCCGGGATCAGCGTGAAGTTTACTTCCGAACTCGCCAGCGTCGCTCCGCAAGCAAGAAACCCCGCTTCGCGCCCCATCAGCTTCACCAATCCCACGCCGTTGAGCACACTCTTCGCCTCCGCGTGCGCGCTGTCGATGATGTGCGCCGATTCCTCCACCGCCGTCGAATATCCGAAGGTGCGCCACACGAAATCGATGTCGTTGTCGATCGTCTTCGGCACCCCCACTACCGCCAGTGGATAGCCGCGCCGCTGCGCCTCTTCATGCAACCGGTGAGCCCCCCGCTGCGTACCATCACCGCCAATGCAGAACAGGATGTTGATGCCGCGCGAAGCGAGAAAATCCAACGCGACGCCCGGATCCACCGGCCCTCGCGAAGTCCCCAGCACCGTTCCACCCTTGTTATGAATCCCGTGCACAAAATCCTTGGTGAAGATCACCGGCTCGTGCCCGTTGGCCGGATCAAGCCCCGCATATCCATAGCGGATGCCAAGCACTTCCGGCACACCGTAGTGGTAGTGCAGTTCCAGAAAAATCGACCGCAGCACATTGTTCAAACCGGGGCTCAGGCCGCCACAGGTCACCATAGCCGCCCGGGTACCTGCCGGATCGAAGAAAATCCGCTCGCGCGGTCCGGCCTTTTCAAACAAAACCGGCGGGCCGCCATCCACTCCAGGAAGTGTGATGTGTTCCACGACCCGCCGGCTCAATGGGGAGGGAATGAGACACGGACCAAGATGGTCGACCGCGGCAACGGTCGCACCAGATGCTTCGAATGACAATGGAAAAGTACCCCTCGCTTCTTCAGAGTTGCATCAGGCGGCGATCAGATCGTGGAGTTCCTCCTGCGCAGCATCTTCGTTTTGCTCCTGTTCTAGCATTTCCTGGCAACGCACACAATACCGCGCCCAGGGTATGGCTTCCAACCGCCGCGGTTTGATCGGCTCGTCACAGCGCAAACAGGCGCCGTAACTGCCGTTCCGGATGCGTGCCAATGCCCCCTCCACTTCGCGGGCCAACCTCGAATCCCGATGCAGTCCCAAAACCCCAATCTCGCGATTCGCAGCCATTACCATGCCTTCCACAGCCTCGGCCGTGGGCTCAATCACGATTTGACTCCGGTCTTGCAGGGACTGCGCCAGTTCCCGCGCCTTGCTCCTCAGTGCCTCTTCATAAGTCTGTAATTTCTGATCAACCATGATGCGACCTCTCTCTCAGGGGAAGTTGACGTTCCAGAGCGCGTTGCACTTTGTCTACCGCCAGCGCGGTGGCCGATTCCACATCTTCTTGCAGGTCGCGTACGACGAACGGCGAACTGACGCCCGTTTCCACGCGAATCTCGCAATGGTGATCCAGGCCGCCGCGCGAGCCCGCTTCACCCTTCAGCCGCACCGAAAGGGTCCGGATTCTGTTGCCGAACCTGCCCAGTGCGAAATCGACCCGCCGCCGGATGCGTCTTCGCAGTTCCGGCGTCACCACGATGCCTGTGCCGCTGATCTGGAGCTTCATTTCTACTGCTTTCTCCTCTACAAGACAAGTATGCCCTTCCTCCCCTCACATCGACAAATAGATAGTTTCGCATCCATACATCGCCTTAAACGATGTATAATGCAAGCATGGAGTGGATCAACTACCACCACCTGCTCTACTTCTGGACTGTGGCGAGAGAGGGTAGCATCGCCCGCGCCTGCGAGAAGCTCAGCCTCGCCCAGCCCACCATCAGCGGCCAGTTGCGCATGCTGGAAGAATCCCTCGGCGAGAAGCTGTTCACCAAATCAGGCCGCGGCCTCGTCATGACCGAAGTTGGACAGGTTGTCTTCCGCTACGCCGACGAGATCTTCGGCCTCGGCCGTGAACTTCAGGACGTACTCAAAGGCCGGCCGCGTGGACGTCCGCTGCGGCTGTTGGTGGGCATCTCCGATCTTGTCCCCAAGCTCATCGCCTACCGTGTCCTGGCGCCAGTGCTCACCATGAGCGAACAGGTGCAGATCACGTGCGATGAAGACACTCCCGAGCGGCTGCTGGCAGACCTCGCCGAGCACCGCCTCGACGTCGTTCTGCTCGACAGCCCCATCACCGCCAACATCAAAGTGAAAGCCTATAACCACCTGCTCGGCTCCTGCGGCGTGGCGGTATTGGGTGCAGCCGCCCTCAGCGCTCGATACCGTCACGGCTTCCCCGCAAGTCTCGATGGGGCTCCGTTCCTGCTTCCGCTGGAAGGCTCCAACCTCCGCCGCGCCGTCGACCAGTGGTTCGAATCGGAAGGCATTCGCCCCCGCATCGTGGGGGAATTCCAGGACCGGGCCCTCATGAAAACGTTTGGCCAGGCTGGCGCTGGTCTCTTCTTTTCACCTACAGCCATCGAAGCCGAAGTGCGGGAGTTGTATAAGGTCAGCCGCATCGGCGTCGCCACTGGCGTCACCGAACGGTTCTACGCCATCTCCGTGGAGCGCCGACTGAAACATCCCGCGGTAGTCACCCTCTCAGAGGCTGCACGGGGCAAACTATTCGCCGCCAAAGTGGATTAATTCAGCGGGCATGCGGCAGGCGGTAGCGCCGTCCCGCCACTGTATCCATCTCTTCCGTCCGCCCACCGTATCGCACCCGAGCTTTACCTCCGCGCGCTGCCACCAGCCATGCTTCGGTCAACTTGCCTTCTTTCCAGGCCATGTCCACAGTGAATCCGCCCCGTGCGCGCAACCCCGTCACCCGCCCTTCACTCCAGGCATCGGGCAGCGCTGGCAGTAACCGGATCACGCCGTTGTGACTCTGCAGCAGCATTTCCGAGATGCCCGCAGCACCGCCGAAATTCCCGTCAATCTGAAACGGCGGATGCGCGCAAAACAGATTGTCGTAGCTGCCTCCATTGAAATTCACGCCCTCAGCACGGGTGGAACCTTGCGGCGCCAGCAGCAGATTCACCAAACGTAGCGCGCGATTGCCATCGCCCAGCCGCGCCCAGAAGTTGATCTTGTGCGCCAGTGACCACCCGGTGCTTAAATCGCCGCGCCGCTCCAAGGAAGCCCGGGCCGCACGCGCCAGTTCCGGAGTCTCCTCCACCGTGATCTCCGAACCCGGATACAAAGCCCACAGATGCGAAACGTGGCGATGCTTCGGTTCCGGCTCATCGTATTCCTCCAGCCATTCCATCAGCCGCCCGTCGCTTCCCACACGATTCGGCGCCAGCCGTGCACGCTTTGCCGCCAGTTCCTCGCGCAGTGCGGCATCCACGTTGAGCAATCGCGCCGCTTCGCCAGTGGCGTCAAACAGGTATCGCAGTAGTTGCATGTCGATGGCGGGCCCCATCGCCACATGCACCACCTTGCCGTCCTTCATCCGAAATCCATTTTCCGGCGAGTTGGCCGGAGCCGTCACCAGCCACCCGTGGCTGCGCTCCTCCACCAACATGTCCGCGTAGAATCGCGCTGAGCCTTTCAGTATCGGATAGGCCCACTCCAAGAACTTGCGGTCACCGGTGAACAGGTAGTGATCCCATAGATGCTGGCACAGCCACGCAGAACCGGTGGTCGTCGATCCCCACGATGCACCCTCACCCGGCGCCGTGAAACCCCAGGCGTTGGTGATCACGTGCGCCACCCAGCCGCCTGCATTGTAGTAGAGCTTGGCCGTCTTCGAGCCCGGTTTCTGCAAGGACGCAATCAACGCGAACAGCGGCTCATGCAACTCGCTCAGGTTCCCCACCTCTGCCGGCCAGTAATTCATCTGCACGTTGATGTTCAGATGCCAATCGCCATTCCACGGCGTATCCAGCGTATCCGCCCAGATGCCCTGTAAATTCGCCGGCAGCCCGCCCGGGCGTGATGAAGAGATCAGCAAGTAGCGGCCAAATTGAAAGTACAAGGCCGCCAGTCCCGGATCCGGCTGCTGGCGGCGCAATCGTTGTGGCGTGGGCAATGCAGCCGCCGCCGCGTTCGCTGGCCCCAGCGTCAACGATGCACGCCCGTAGTAGCGTTGATGATCGGCACTCTGCGCCTCGCGCAATCGTGCGTATGTCTTCGCCGCCGCCCGCTCCATGTCGGCCAGCGACGCCCGCAATGGATCGGCCGTCCGGCGCCCCGCAAACCCCATGTAGTCCGTGGCTGCACTGATCAGCAGCAGCACTTCGTCCGCATCGCGCACGCGCAGTTGCCCATTTTCTACACTCACACTGCCGCCGTTGGCAATGGCGCGCAGCCGGGCCGCGTAGCGCATTCCCTTTCCATCCGTGCCGTTGTCCAGTTGCCCATCCATGCGCAATCCCGAGCCGCCATCGGCACTCACCGTGCCCCGCTCTTCCCGCTGCAGCATCGCATCAAACGCCACCGCGCCTTTTCGCGAGGCACGCATCCGGATCGCGATCACCTCATCGGGAGCGCTGCCGAACACCTCGCGCGTATACCTCACTCCGCCGCGCTCGTAACGCACCGTGGCAAGCGCGGTCCGCAGATCCAGTTCGCGGCGATACCCCATCGCCTCGCCCGGCGCATGCTGCATGCGCAATACAAGGTTCGCCAGCATCTGGTACGAACCGAACGGCACATTGCGCCCCCGCGCCCTGTTCGATCCCACACCCTTACACGTGAAGTGTTCGTACACCAACTTCTCCGCCTCGGCGTTCTTGCCTTCCAATAACAACCGCCGAATCTCCGGCAAATGCCGTGCCGCATCCGGCCTGTCCGCATCCTCGGGACCACCGGACCACAGCGTGCCTTCATTCAGCACAATGCGCTCTTCCTCCACACCGCCATACACCGATGCCCCCAACCGCCCGTTCCCCACCGGCAGCGTCTGCACGAACCCGGAAGCCGGCGCATCAAACCAGATGCTCTCCTCCGCGCCCCATGCACCAACCGCCACAAGCAACACCAACCAACAGCAGACTAGCATTCTGACTCCTGTCTTCTCGTTAGAATATTCCCATGATCCGCGTGCGTGTTTCCATCGCCGCCGCAGCCATCGTCTGCGCGGCCTGGCTGATGACCGGCAAACTCCGTTCGCAGTACGGTTCGGTGGCCTCTCCGCTCGGCGGCAAGATCGAATTCCGTCCCGGCGGCTACTTTCCGCCCGGCTTCCCGCTGCACGGTTCCGTGCGCCTGCTCTCTCCGCCGGTCGTCGAAATGGGCTCGCGCAATCAGCACAAGGTTGAAGTGCGCATCGGCGACATGCCCATCGAACCCGGCATGAGCATCGAAGTGTGGAAGCACTTCACCTCCGACATGGAAGAATTTCAGACCAAGGACCCCAACTCCCCCGCCTACTTCCGCGCCGAGTTGCCCGCCGGAGCGCAGGGAAAAATCTACGAAGTCACCAACTGGGTCCAGCGCAACACGCCCGTTGTGTTTCCTTACCGCAAAGCCGCGGGCATCACCCTCACCGAAGGCCGCCTGAAGCAGGGCGATACCGTCCGTTTCGATCTCGGCGGTGTTCAGGGCGTGCGCATGCAGTTCTACGAAGAGAACCTGTTCAACTTCCGCTTTGTCATCCTCAAAGGCGACGAAGTCATGGGCTACATCGGCGACGCCGCGCTGAAGGTTACCGGCGGGCCATTGCGCAAGCTGCGTGTGCAGGCCCCCAGCATGGTCAAGGCAGGCGAAACATTTTCCGTGGAAATTGTTCCCATGGACGAATGGGTTTCGCAAGCCAAAAACGGCAAAGGCCTGCAACTGCGCATCAAGGGCTCGGGAGTCACCGGCGGCACGTTCCGATATGACGACGCGCTGGAACACTACATCGCCCGCGATGTCAGCGCCTCGCAACCCGGAGTGCTGCGCCTGGAAGCAACCACCGCCGACGGCCGCCTGCAAGCCCTTTCCAATCCGGTGTGGGTGGAAACCGACCCGCTCCGCCGCATCTATTACGGCGAACTCCACCAGCATACCTATCTGCACGATGGCCGAGGCGTGTTCGAAGAGCTGTACCTGTACGGCCGCCGCGTCGGCCTGCTCGATTTCGGCTCCGTCACGCCCCACCACACCTTCCTCACCGGTGCCAACGGCCCATCGTTCTACCTCGGCAACAAGAAGTTCCCCGTCGATGAATGGCCGAAGCTGCAGTCCACCACCAAGGCCGTCAACGGCTGGCAGGACTTCGTCTCCCTCCTCGGCTATGAGTACAGCGTGAACACGCCCATCGGCGGCCACCACAACATCTTCTACAACTCGGACAAGGCCAAGACCACGATGGATCTCGATCCCGCCGAGCCCAATGCGCCCATCGCCAAGATGCTGCAGACCGTGAAGCTGGCCCGCGTGCCGACACTCGTCATTCCCCACATCGGCGGCTCCCCACCTGATTGGTCCCATGCCACTGACCCGCGCATCGAGCGCCTGTTCGAAGTCGCCAGCGTGCACGGCGTGTTCGAAGAGTCCTGGCAGAAGCACCTCGAAAACGGCGTCCGCCTCGGCGCCATCGCCGCCGGAGACACGCACACTACTTCCATGGGCATCGCCTACCCAGGCCTCATCTACGTCAACCAGAATGGCCTCGCTGGCGTTTTCGCCTCCGGCAAAACACGCGCCCAGATCTGGGAGGGGCTGTTCGAAAAACGCACCTTCGCCACCACCGGCAATCAGCGCATGCTCGTCGATTTCTCCGTCAACGGAGAGCAGATGGGCGGCGAGATCCCCTCCGGCTTGAGCAAAGACGCACGCATCGAAGCCCGCGTTTCCGGCACAGCTCCCCTGCTCCGCATCGATCTGCTCAAGAACAATCGCACCATCGAATCGCAATGGCCGGCCCGCAGCAACGGCAACCTGGTGCGCGTCGTATGGGGCGACAACATCTACCAGCGCCGTGCCGCCACCGGCTTCCGCGCCGGCGAACTCACCGCCGCCCAGGGCTCGCTGCGCCTCCATTCCAAGGTCAACATTGACCAGGGCTTCGAAGAGGTGGAACCCTCGGCCCGGCGCATCAGCTGGCGCACCGCCGCCGTCTCCAATGATCGCGACGGCTTCATCCTCGATCTCTCGCAAATCCCCGGCGGCACGTTACGTTTTAAACAATTCGACCCCGATACGTTTGGACTGATCGATGTCGAAATCCCCGTCGAGAAGCTCCGCTCCGAGGGCCGCTTCCGTCATCGCGTCGCCGCCAAGATCCAGCACCCCTACATGAAGGCGATGGGCGTGGAACCCGCCTTCTTCCTCGAACTCGACATGGTCGACCCCAAAGCGCCCATGGACGCCCGCTTCCAGTTCGTCGACCGCACCGCCCCGAAGCCCGGCGACTTCTATTACCTCCGCGTCGAACAGCTCGATACCAACAAAGCCTGGTCCAGTCCCGTGTGGGTGAACTGAGTGCTCCGTTCGTCGGAATGGGTTCTGCTCGGCTACTACGTCTACTGCATGGTGTGCAGCATTGTCATGCCCGTGCGCGCGGGTGTGATGCCTGTGACACTGGCGTTAAACACCCTCGTCATCGGTGGCCTGCTGCTGCTCGCCTACACCGAAAACCTGCGCCACAAGCGAACCCTCAGCATCATGCGCGATTGGTATCCCCTGCCCCTCATGCTGCTCGCCTATCGCGAAATGGGCTGGTTCGCGCCAACGCATCACACCAACGAACTGGAGCGCGGCTGGATCGTCTATGACCGCCTGCTGCTCAACGATTGGGGCCTGCGCGCGCTCATCGAAGCCACCGGTCCGTTGCTGCCATCCATCCTTGAAATCAGCTATTCACTCGTCTACGCCATCGCCCCATTCTGCATGGCGTGGCTGTACCACCGCCACCGCGTCGAACGCATGAACAGCTTCCTCACCACCTTCCTCCTCGGAATCTTCCTGTCCTATCTGCTGTTCCCTTTCTTTCCGTCCGAACCGCCGCGCACGGTGTTTCCGGGCGAAGATCTGCCCGGCATCCTCACCATCTTCCGCCGCTTCAACCTCGGCTTGCTCGGCAACTACGGCATCCACATGAGCGTGTTTCCCAGCGCCCACTGCTCCGGAGCATTCGCCGCGGCCTTCGCCATGCGCCGCGTGCTGCGCGAAGAACCGTGGGTCTGGCGCTGCCTCCTCGTCCTCGCCGCCAGTATCGCCACGGCCACCGTCTACGGCCGCTATCACTACGCTGCCGACGCCGCCGCGGGCGTCGCCGTTGCCGTGATCGCGAATTTTCTTGCTAACCGCATCCGATAGTAGAGCGTCTACCATATCGTGACCAGCGATGGTAGAATCTCTACTATGCCGCCCAAACCGCCCGAAGAGGATCGCGTCGAACTGCTGCAAGGCACGCTCGATCTGCTCATCCTCCGCACGCTCCTGTTCGGCCCCGTCCACGGCCATGGCATCGCCAAACACATTGAGCGTTCCAGCCGCGACGTCCTGCAAGTCGAGCACGGCTCCCTCTACCCAGCCCTCCACCGCCTGGAACGCAACGGAGCCATCGCTGCCAAATGGCAGAAGAATGAGAAAGGCCGTGAGATGAAGTACTACCGTCTCACAGCCGCGGGCAAGCGCCAATTGACCCGCGAAGAGTCCAAATGGCAGCGCCTCGCCGAAGCCATCGCCCACGTCCTGAAACCCGCTGAAGGAGCATAGACCGCCATGTGGAGCAAGCGCCGCGAAGACGATCTGCGCAAGGAACTCGACGCCCATCTCGCCGAAGAAGCCGACGAGTTGGAGCGTGAAGGCCTGGACCCGCAACATGCCCGCGCCACCGCGCACAGAGCCTTCGGCAATCGCACCCAAACCCAGGAAGACACGCGCCAGGCATGGGGTTTCGCCGAACTCGAACGCCTGCTCCAGGACTTCACCTACGCCCTCCGCACCATGCGCCGCAGCCCCATGCTCACCGCCGTCGGCATCGCCACGCTCGCCCTCGGCATCGGCGCGAACACAGCCATGTTCAGCGTGGTCAGCGCCGTGCTGCTGCGCCCACTCGGCTACTATCAGCCCGATCGTCTGGTCCACATCAGCCATGCCCGCTTCAGTCCGATGGCCCCGGCTAACTTCGTCGACCTGCAACGCAGCATGCAGAGCTGGGAAAGCGCCGCCGCCGTCAGCGCCTGGTCTGGCGGCCTGGAAACGAAGGCCGGCCGTGAGAAAGTACTCGGCCTGATGGTGAGCGCGGACACCTTCCGCATGCTGGGCATTGCCCCTGCACTGGGCCGCACCTTTCTCCCCGAAGAGCATCAGCCGGGAAAGAACCACGCCGTCGTCCTCAGTCACCGACTCTGGCAGCGCGCCTTTGGAGCCGACCCCGCCGTCATCGGCGCTACCACAACGCTCAGCGGCGAAATCTACACCATCGCCGGCGTCATGCCGTCCTCATTCCAATTCACTCCCTTCTGGTTCACCGAGGCCGAACTGTGGCTGCCCATGACGCTTTCCGATCAAGCCTCAAATCGCCGCGCCCAGTACATGCGGATGTTCGCGCGCCTCAAGCCGGGCGTCACCCTGGAACAATCCGCCACCGAGCTCACCACGCGCTGGCACGCTCTCGAACAGGAGTATCCGCTCGAAAACGGCAAGCTCGGCATTCGTCTGCGCACGTTGAATGAAATGGTGGTGGGCAACATCCGCCCCGCGCTACTCGTGCTGCTCGCCGCGGTCGGCTTCGTGCTCCTCATCGCTTGCGCCAACCTCGCGAACCTTGCTCTCGCCCGCAGTGTGGAGCGCCGCCGCGAAATCGCCATCCGCACCGCGCTCGGCGCACCCCGTTCGCGCATCATTCGTCAATTGGTCACCGAAAGCCTGGCTGTATCCCTCTGCGGCGGAGCCCTGGGAACATTGCTCGCCTGGTTCGGTGTCGACGCCCTGCAATCCTCATTGCGAGCAACAGGAATCCCTCGCGTCCAAGAAATCGCGATCGATGGGCAAGTGCTGCTCTTTGTCGCCGTCATCTCCATCCTCACCGGATTGCTTTTCGGTCTCTTCCCTGCCCTCGATGCGACGCGTCCAGCGCTCACCGGCACCCTCCGCGACGGCGGACGCGGCTCCTCCGAAGGCCCCCGCAGCCTCCGCGCACGAGCCATCCTGGTGATGGCCGAAGTCGCCCTCAGCATCGTGCTGCTCGCTGGAGCAGGCCTCATGCTCCGCACCTTCGCCGCGCTCCGCGCCATCGATCCCGGCTTCGACCCGCACCACACCGTCACCATGCAAATCTCCGTTGCCGGCCAGAACGATATGCGAGGCCCGCGCCGCGCTCAATTCTTCCACACCCTCGAAGATCAGGTGCGCACGCTGCCCGGCATCGAATCCGCGGCCTTCATCAACCACATCCCCATTGGAGGCGACAGCTGGCGCATGCGTGCCTACGGCGAGGGCCTGCCGGTGCCGGCGGAAAGCGATCCCACCACAGCCCTCTACCGCATCGTCACCCCCGGCTACTTCCGCACCATGCGCATCCCTCTGCGCGAGGGCCGCGACCTCACCGCCGCGGACCGCGACACCACCACGCCTGTTGTCATCATCAATGAAGAACTCGCCCGCCGCCTCTGGCCCACCGAAAGCCCCATCGGCAAACGCCTCGCCACCAGCATCGAAGGCACGCCCGTCTGGTACAGCATTGTTGGAGTGAGTGCGGCCACGCGGCAGGAATCGCTCGCCGAGCGGCCGTTGCCGGAATACTTCTTCGCCTACGATCAGACTCCGGCCCTGCTCAACCGCACCGATCCCGGCTTCGCCTATCTCACACTCGTGGTCCGCACCTCGCTCCCTGCCCAGCAGTCCGCCAACGCCATCCGCGCCCTGGTCAAGCAAGCGAACAAGGAAGCCATCCTTTCCGAAGTCCGCACCATGGACCAGATTCTTTCCTCCTCCACGTGGCAATCCCGTTTCTACATGCTAGCCCTACTCGTTTTCGCCGCCTTCGCGCTGCTGCTCGCCGCGGTCGGCATTTACGGAGTAATGGCCTGGTCCGTTACCCGCCGCCGCCAGGAGATCGGCATTCGCATCGCACTTGGCGCCGATCGCGCCCGAGTCATTTGGATGGTGCTCCGTCAAAGCGCGATGGTCGTCGCGCTCGGAGTCGCCATCGGCCTGCCACTGGCCTTCGCCGCAACGCAAACCATGGGCAAAATGCTCTACGGCGTCACCCCGTCCGACCCGGCCACGTTCCTCGCGGTGCCCGTACTGCTCGTCGTCGTAGCACTGCTAGCCAGCTACTTCCCCGCTCGCCGCGCCAGCGGACTCGACCCCGTCACCGCCCTGCGCGCCGATTGACACTCCACACAATGTGCCACACTGTGTAGACATGGCCACTCAGCGAACCACGGTCAATATCTCCCTTACCCCAGAACTCGACAAGTTCCTGCAGAAACGGGTGAAATCCGGCCGTTATCAAACAGCCAGCGAAGTCGTGCGCGAAGCACTCCGGCTCCTCGAACGCCAGGAACGTGAGCGCGAAAAGGATCACGAACGCTTGCGCGCCAAACTCGACCGAGGTGTTTCCCAAGCCACTCGTGGAGAACTACTCATTGATGAAGACGTCTTCGCCGAGTTACGGGAGATGATTGAAGAGCGCCGCCGGACAGCCGTGAAGCCTACCGGTACGAGAAAATCATCGCGTAAATAATCAACACAATCAAAACTAACCCCGTAGTCAGCGCCACAAACCCCAGCCGCTTCCACAGCTTCACTTCCAGCGGTGTCGGCTCTGGAATCATCATGCTCTCCAACTCCCCGCTCTCCACCAGTTGCTGATACTCCCGCGGCCGGTCCTGCTTGAACTCCTCCAGCGGACTGCCCGTCGTGAAGATCACCGTATCCATCGGGAATTTCTCTGGACGGAAGTGCGTATTGAAGAAGTGCACCACGAAGATGAAGCTCACTGCCAGCAGCGCTTCATCGCTATGGATTGTCGTCGCCACATTGATCGCCCAGCCCGGCAGCACGCGTGTGAAGAAGGCCGGGAACCACAGCAGGAATCCAGTCCCGCCAATCACCGCAACGCCCCAGAACACCGCAAAGTAATCGAACTTCTCCCAATACGTCCAACGCCCATACTCCGGACGCGGGCCTTTCCCTGAGAACCACTTGATGGACCCGACAAACTCCCGCCAGTCGCGCCCGTTAAACATCATGCTCTCAGGCCCGAAAATGTATTCGCGCCACGATTTGCCCGACGCGCGCCGGCTCCGGATCAAGTCACGAATATGCAGCGTGAAGTACGTGAATGTCAGCACCGCGCAGAAACGGTGAATCAGCCCCGCGCCTTCAAATCCGCCCAGCAGATGCGCCAACACCTTCGCCCACGGAGCATACGAGAACTTCAGAGTCATCCCCGTCAGCGCCAACCCCAGGAAGCTCGACACCACCAGCAGATGCAGGTTGCGGTCAAACTTCCGGAACCGCCGCACATACTTGCCTTCGTCTTCCTTATGCAGCCCGAGCACCGGTTTGTATCGCAACGAATGGCGCAGCCACAGCACCGTATGCGTGCCCGACACCAGCATCGTACCCACCAGCAGCGATGTCATCCCCCAGAACGTCCAGAACAGGAACGGGTACTTCACCGGATCGTGGTGCGTGGCGTGCGTCAAATATCCCGCGAACTGCCGGTGGGAATCCGTGTGGCACTTGCCGCACGTGCCGACAATATTGTTCCGGCTCAACTGCGATTTCGGATCGTTCACATTGAGAATATTGTGCGCCCCATGGCAGTCGTAACACTTCGCCGTCTTCACATACCCCAGCGTCGACACCTTGCCATGGAACGTCTCAAAGTAGCTTTCACTGATCTGCTTGTGGCAATTGCCGCACTGGTCCATGATGTGCAGCCGGAAGTTCGATAAATCCGTGCGCTGGATACTGTGCGCCGAATGGCAATCGGCGCAGACGGGCAGCTTCTTGTCCGTCTTCGTCATCTTCACGCTATGCACGCTCGAGGAAAACTGCTCGAATATCCCGCGATGGCATTTCGAACAGGTCGCACTCACGTTATCCCGATTCACGCTCGACCGTTTGTCGGCGCTCGGTAGCTCATGATGCGCCGTGTGGCAATCGACGCAGTCCGCCGTCACCGTCAGGCCGCTCGAAATGAGCCCCTTGCCATGGATGCTTTCCGCGTAATGCTCCAACACATGATCCTGTTTGCCCTTGTAGCGCAGCGCAGCCTTGTTGCCGGTGCGGTGGCAACTGCCGCAAAGCGTAGGAATATTGCGTGAAAAAATCGGCGAGGAAGAATCAGCCTTGCCCTTGATGCCGTGTGTCCCGTGGCAATCGCGGCAAGCCGGCGCATCGGGGCTGCCTTCCGCCGCCAGCTTCCCATGCGTGCTCTCCCGGTACTGCGTTACCGGCTCCGCATGGCAGATGGAGCAATCCACCTTCTGCTTCATCGTCTCGCAAGGCCGCGTCATCGATGGCGTGCCGCCCGTGTGGCACTGCACGCAAGCCACCTTCGCATGGCGTGAACCGGCCAGGTCGGCTTGATTCACGAACATCTCTTTGCCGTTCACCTTGCCCGCCGCCTTCAGCTTGGTGTCGCCGTGGCAGCGCTGGCAATCCTGATCCGACATGCCCTGCGAATAAAATACCTTGCGTACCTTGTGAGGCTCATGGCAATCGACGCAGGCCGGAATCAGGTGCGATTGTTTCTCCCACAACTCGCCACGAATCACCTTGCGATGTACCGTCTCAATCAGCGTGTGGCACTTGGTACATGTGGAAGCGATGTTCTTCTTCGCAATCGAAGACTTCGGGTCCGTATGCGGCCTCACGTCATGCGACGTGTGGCAACTCGTGCAAACGGCAGTCACCGTTAAGCCGCGCTTGAACAACCCCTCGCCATGAATCGAATCCGTGTAGTTGCCCAGAATGTTCGTCTGCGGAATGTTCCGCGTCTGGCTCACCGTCGTGCCTTCACGATGGCAGCTGCCGCAGAGTTTCGGCACCGCCATTGTGGAAACCGGCGACCCCGGCGCGGACTTCGCCAGCACGTTATGCGTCCCATGGCACGATTTGCAGTTCGGTGATAGCTTGTCGCCGCGCGCCGTCGCCTTCCCGTGCAGGCTCTCGTCATACTGCGCCTGCTGATCGGGATGGCAACTGCCGCAGTCCACCTTCTCCAATTTCTCGGCGTGCGGCAATTCCTTCTTCGCCAGATCGCTGTGGCAACCACTGCACTCAAGCGACGCGTGCGGAGAAGCGCGCAACGCCGCCGCGTCGAACGGAGGCATCTCGCCTGGCACGCGTTTGCCGGTGCGCCGCCCATCATCATGGCATCCGGCGCATTCCGTCGACCCCGGCAGTTCCTTCTGCTTCTGCGCGCCGGCGGCCAGCATCGCCACCAGCAGCATTCCCAGTATCCTCAGCCCCGGCATCGCGTCAATCTCCCACTGCCGGCTTATGCTCCGGCTCGTCCTGGTGGTGATGTTCGGGAACGCGCTTGCGCACCGTCTTCCCCGTCCACCACGCCGTATCCATCGGATACACATCCGGGTCGAAGATCACCGTATAGAAGTGCCAGATGACAATCGCCGCGCAGGCCAGCACTGCTTCGTAGAAGTGCACCGCCGTCGCCACGTCCAGCCATACCTTAGGCAGAATCCGCAGGGACCAGTTGTTAAACCACAGCAGGAACCCGGTCAACCCCATTACCAACGCGCCCCATACCACCGCCCAATACTCCACCTTCTCGATGTAGCCGTGAGCCGATACGTGCGGCTTCGTCTTCGTCAGCCCCATGTTGTAGGCCATCATGGCGAGCCCTTCGCGCACGTCACGAGCCTTCGGAATCATTGTCATCCAGTGTTCGCGCAGCTTCCGATTCACAATCAGCGACACCAGGTGCATCACCGAGCAAATCGTAAAGATCACTGCCGCCGTGCGATGCACCGTGCCGCGCACCGGCCACGACGATTCCCACGCCACCAACGGCGCACACCACCAGGCATCGGGGTACTTCAACGCAAACCCTGTCCAACCCAGCACAATGAACGACACCGCCAACAACCCGTGCTGCAGCCGCTCAAACGGGTACATCCGCACTTCGCCCGCCACGCGGTTGTCCCGCTTCGGCACCAGCGCCGGATGCACGCGCAACGCAAAAAACTTGCGCAACCAGTCGCCAAAGTGATGCAGGAACATCAGCCCCAGCGTGGCCGGAATCAGCGACAGATAAATGAGCCGCGTGTAGCGCACCGGCTTCGGCTCCTCGCCGCCTTCGCTCATGTGAATCGTGCCCAGCGCGAATCGCGTCCCTGCGCCCGGATGGCACTGCCCGCACATCTGCGGCAGATTCTTCGGGTTGGTCATCGATTTTTCGTCCGTCGACGGCAGAATGTCATGGAAGCCGTGGCAGGAGGCGCAATTGGCCACCGTCTGTGACCCGGACTTCGATGCCATTCCGTGGAACGACGAGTCAAACGAACTCAGCCGGTCCGTGGGCAACCCGTAGCGCTGCGCCAGCCGCACGTCGCCGTGGCAGCGCCCGCAGGTGTCACGCACATGCGCCTGGTTCACGCGGCTGCCGGCGTCATTCTTCGGCAGAATGGCATGCTCGCCGTGGCAATCGGTACAAACAGCCGATCCCAATTCCCCAGCGGCAATCGCTTTGCCGTGGACGCTCGTCTTATACTTCTCCGCAATCTCCGTATGGCACATGCCGCAAGTGTCCGGAACCGCTTTGCGGAAATCCGGCGTGGTGGCCCGCACCGCTTCGTGCGCCGTCCCGTGGCAGGTCGCACAACCCGGCGCTGCATCGTTGCCCTTTGCCACTTCACGCCCGTGCGCGCTGTTGGCTTGGCCCGCAGCCTGCGTCGGATGACAATTGGCACAATCCGGCTTCGGCAGGTTCTGCGGATGTGGATACGTGTCCCGCTTGTCATGGCAGGATATACAGGCAACCTTGGCATGAATCGATTTCGAAACCTTCTCCGCCGTCTCGTGGCAGGAGTTGCACTCGGCTTTTTCCTGGGCTATTGAAATAGGGGCAAATAACCCAAATAAGGCTAGCCAGAGTGTAGGGAAACCCCATCCCAGTAACGGAAGTTGCTGCAAGGATTGTAGTTTCATACTCTGTCCCATCACTCCAAACAAACAGAACTGCAATTCAGGACCCATTTCGCCACGAATACTCTGTTGAAAATCCCAACATCGGCGTGCTGAAAATTCCAACATTGCTAAGTGCATGAAAACAATCAGTGTGTAGAAATCCCCCACATTTCACTGTTGGATTCCGCCACGGAGCAAAACCCATCAACCGCACACAACCGATTGATTATAAAGGACATAACAATCTGGCATCCGGCGTGCCCTACCAATACCGGCAGCGAACTCCGCCTACCAAACGGATTCGCCGCCAGGAGGAATCCCATGACTGTCCTATTTGTACTTGCGATGTTTCTCGTGTTCGCACTCATCGATTGGGTGCTGTCCCGCGGCAAAGTTGAAGTCGCCGAAACGGCCCCCGAATTTGCTCCCGCCACAGGCGAAGATTACGTCTATGGCTTCCATGTTCCCCAGAACCGGCGTTACCATCCCGGCCACGGCTGGGCCATGCGGGAACGTAAAAATGTCGTCCGCATTGGCATCGACGATTTCGCCGCCCGTTTAGCCGGCAAAATCGAAGGCCTCGAACTCCCCAAACCCGGCCAGTGGCTGCGCCAGGGCCAGCGCTCCTGGAAGCTCCTGCGCAACGGCAAGACCGCTGAGATGGCATCCCCTATCGAAGGCGAAGTGCTCGAAGTCAACCCCGAAGTCCTCAAAGATCCGTCGCTGCTGCGCCGCGATCCCTACGGCGAGGGCTGGCTCATGACCCTGCACGTCCCCGACGAAGAGGGCACCTCGCGCAACTTCATCCCCAAAGACCTCATCCGCGGCTGGATGGAATCCGTTGCCGAAAAGCTCTATGTCCGGCAGCCCGAACTCGCTGGTGTAGTCGCCGCCGACGCCGGCCAGCCGGTCGAGGACATCGCCGAAGCCCTCGGCGAATCCAACTGGCAGGAACTCACCAACGAATTCTTCTTGTAAGTGGGAGAAACTACCATGGCCAACGCAATTCTCTTCGATACGACAAAATGCATCGGATGCCGCGCCTGCGAAGGCGCCTGTGCGGAGAAGAACGGTAATCCTTATAACGACACCATCGCCGCCCAGGAGAAAATCTCGGCCCACAAGCTAACCACCATTCAGACAAAAGGAGAGAAGTACATCCGCCGCATGTGTATGCATTGTCTGGAGCCGGCTTGTGCGTCGGCTTGCCCGGTCGGCGCTCTCACCAAAACCGCCGCCGGCCCGGTCACCTACGACCCCAACAAATGCATCGGCTGCCGCTACTGCATGACCGCTTGTGGCTTCGGCGCCCCCGCTTATGAGTGGAACGCGCGCCTGCCCCTGCTCCGCAAATGCGACATGTGCAGTGAGCGCCAAAAGGCCGGCAAGCCCACCGCCTGCAGTGAGGCCTGCCCCAACGAAGCCACCGTGTTCGGCGAACGCGAGGCCATGATCGCCCTGGCGCGCAAGCGCATGGCGGAAAGTCCCACTGGCTACAACGCCAGGATCTACGGCCTCGAAGAAGCCGGCGGCACCAGCGTGCTGATGATCTCCGATGTCCCGCTCGAATCGCTCGGCATGCCCGGTAACCTCGCTGGAGTCACCCTGCCCGCGCTCACCTGGCGCGCGCTCGAAACCATCCCCAGCCTCGTTTCCGTGGGCAGCGTCCTGCTCGGCGGCGTCTACTGGATCACCCATCGCCGCGCTGAAGTGGCCAAGGAAGAAGGGAGAAAGTCATGACCGCCCGGAATGCATTCTCGTTCTGGAAGCTGGTGTTCTATGCGCTCTGCGCCGCCGGCATCTATTCCACCTACTTGCGCTTCACCGGCGGTTTGGGCGCAGTAACCAACCTCTCTGACCAGTTCCCCTGGGGACTCTGGATCGGCTTCGACGTGCTGTGCGGAGTCGGGCTCGCCGCGGGTGGCTTTACCCTCGTCGCCGCGGTTCACATCTTCAACCTGGAGAAATACAAGCCCGTCCTTCGCCCGGCCGTCCTCACGGCCTTCCTCGGCTACCTGCTGGTCGTCCTGGCCCTCATGTTTGACCTTGGCCAGCCGCACCGCATCTGGCATCCGCTCATTATGTGGAACCCCCATTCGGTGATGTTCGAAGTAGGCTGGTGCGTGACGCTCTACACCACCGTCCTGTTCCTCGAATTCTGTCCGGCCGTGCTCGAAAAGTTCCGGCTGCACACGCCCCTGCGGTGGTTCCACGCCATCTCCGTTCCGTTGATGATCGCCGGCGTCATTCTCTCCACCTTGCATCAATCCTCCCTGGGAAGCCTCTACCTGCTCGTGCCTCATAAGCTCGACAGGCTCTGGTACACCCCCTACATGCCGCTGTTCTTCTTCACCTCAGCCATTGCCGTAGGGATGGCCATGACCATCTTCGAATCGTGGCATTCGGCCAAGGCCTTCGGCCGCGCGCTGGAAAAACCCATCCTCGCCGGTCTGGCCCGAGTCCTGGTGGTGGTCCAGAGCACCTACTTCGCCATGCGTCTCATGGACATGACCAATCGCAAGGCATGGGGGCTTTTGACGCAATCGCGGCCCGAAACATGGCTCTTTTTGCTCGAATTGACCTTGATCGGTTTGCCGCTGATCTTCCTCTACCAGGAAAAGGTGCGCAATAATCCGCGCGCTCTCTACTGGTCCAGCCTGCTCGTGCTGTTCGGCTTCATCACCAACCGCATGAACATCAGCGTCACCGGAATTGAACGCGCTTCCGGCGTTTCTTACTTCCCCAAGTGGACTGAAATCGCCGTCACGCTGTTCATCATTGCACTCGGCTTCAGCCTCTTCCGCCTCGCCGTCCGGCACCTCCCGGTGTTCCAGGAACCCGGAGTTGAGGAAATTGGCAGTCCGCGTGCACGTGAGCTAAGACGGACAATCGCTGCCTGAAGGCAGCCGGAATGAAACTCGCAGTCAAGTTGGCGTTGGGACTCATGCTAGCCACCGCGCTGGTAGTGAGCGGGTTAGCCTGGCAACTGCGTCGAGCTCAAAGACGCAATGCCGAGCAACTCATCACCACCAGCGCGGAGCGCTTATGCGACATCATCGGACGCAGCACTCGCTTCCAGATGCTCCGCAATGACCGCGAAGCCCTCTACCGCATGATCCGCGACATGGGCAGTGAGCCCGGCATCCGCCTCATCCGCATCTTCAGTAAAACCGGCCAGATTAGCTTCTCCACCTCCGACGCCGAACTCCACCACATCGTCGATAAAACCGCCGAAGCCTGCTACGCCTGCCACGCCCAGGCCGCCCCGCTCGAAAAACTCCATCGCGCCGACCGCGCCCGCATCTTCACCAACGAACAGGGCGAACGTGTCCTTGGCGTCATCCTCCCCATCGAGAATCAGCCCGATTGTTCCTCCGCCTCCTGCCACGTCCACCCGCCCACACAGAAAGTGCTCGGCGTCATTGACGCTCACCTCTCCCTTGCCACGGTCGACGAACACATCGCCGAACAGGATTCGCTCATCGCCCGCTTTGCCGGCGGCTCCGTCGTCCTCGTCTGCCTCCTCAGCATGGGCTTCCTCTGGGTGGTGGTCTATGAGCCGCTGCGCGATCTGGTGCGTGGCATCCGCCGCGTCGCCGCGGGCGATCTCGAAGGAAAAATCCCCGTCCGCTCCAGCGACGAAATCGGCCAGGTTGCCGCCGAGTTCAACCACATGACGGGCGAACTCCACACCGCGCGCCAGGAAATCACCGGCTGGGCCCGCACGCTCGAAGAACGCGTCGATCGCAAAAGCCGCGAGCTCGAGCAGGCGCACCACTCCCTGCTCCACACCGAAAAACTCGCCTCCGTCGGCAAGCTCGCTGCGACCGTAGCCCACGAAATCAACAACCCCCTCTTCGGCATTCTCACCAATGCCCGCCTCGCCAAACGCCAGTTGGAAAAGGCCGCCATTGAGCCCGCGCAAAAAGAAAAAATCTCCACCAAGCTCGGCACCATCGAACACGAAAGCCAGCGTTGCGGCGAAATCGTGAAGAACCTCCTCGCCTTCTCCCGTCAAAGCCCGCCTCATCTCGAAACCGTCGACCTCGACGGCATCATCCAGCGCTGCGTCAATCTCATTCAGCACACCTACCAACTCCAGGGCATTCAGCTCAAAGTCGATGCCGAGCCCCAAACAGCCTGGGTCCGCGGCGACCCCGGCCAATTGCAACAGGTGCTGCTCGCTCTCCTGGTCAACGCCGGCGACGCCATGCCTCAAGGGGGCCAGGTCAACATCACCGCCCGCGTCGACCGCAACCAGGTCACGCTCACTGTGCGCGACAACGGCCCCGGCATCCCCGAAGACCTGCAGCAGCGCATCTTCGAACCCTTCTTCTCCACCAAGGAAGACGGCCAGGGTACCGGCCTCGGCCTTGCCATCGCTTCCGGCATCGTCGAACAGCATGAAGGAACCATCTCCGTCGTCTCCACCCCCGGCAAGGGCAGCGAGTTCCTCATCCGCCTCCCCCTCGCCTCCTCCACTTCCGATCCGCGCGCCACCTCCGATCCGCGCGCCACCTCCGATCCGCGCACCACTACCGAGCCGCGCGCGTCAGCAAGCGGTGCCCCCGTTTCCGAGCCGCGCGCGTCAGCGACCGGTCCCCAAGGAGCCCCTTCATGAGTGCTCAGCGAAAATCCATCCTCATCGTCGATGACGAACGGGTGGTGCGCGAATCCCTCGAACAGTGGTTCGCCGACGAAGATTACGACGTCACCGTCGCCGCCTCCGGCAAGGATGCCTTGGCCGCCCTCGCCCGCCAGCGCTTCGACCTCGCCCTGCTCGACATCAAAATGCCCGGCATGGACGGCATGGAACTCCAAGGCCGTCTCCACGAAGCCGACCCCGAACTCCCCGTCATCATCATGACCGGTTACGCCTCAGTGGAAACCGCCGTCCAGGCCCTCAAACAAGGCGCGTACGACTACATCACCAAGCCCGTCGATCCCGACGTTCTCTCCCACGCCGTCGGCAAGGCCATCGAGCACACCCGCGCCCGCCGCGAACTGGCCCAACTGCGCGACAGCATGGAAGACCTGCTGCCCGCGACAGATTTAATCGGCTCCAGCACCGCCATGCGCAAGGTGCAGGAATTCGTCGAAATGGCCGCCCCCACCGATTCCACCATCCTCATCACCGGCGAAAGCGGCACCGGCAAGGAAGTGGTGGCCCGCGCCATCCATCAACGCAGCATGCGCCGCAACATGCCGATGGTCGTCATCCACTGCGGAGCCCTCACCGACACCCTGCTCGAAAGCGAATTATTCGGCCACGAACGCGGGGCCTTCACTGGAGCCCAATACCGCCGCAAAGGCAAATTCGAATCGGCCGACGGCGGCACCGTCTTCCTCGATGAAATCGCCGACATCAGCCTCCGCATGCAAACCGACCTGCTGCGCGTCCTGCAGCAGAAGGAAATCGTGCGCGTCGGCGGCAACCAGAACATCAAGGTCGATTTCCGCTGCATCGCCGCCACCAACAAACGCCTCGAAGATCTGGTCGAAGCCGGCACCTTCCGCCCTGACCTCTACTACCGCCTCCACGTGCTCTGCATCGATCTCCCCCCGCTCCGCGAGCGCCGCGAAGACATCCCGCTGCTGGTCGAATTCTTCCTTCGCCGCCTCAGCGCCAGCACCAATCGCAGCACCGTTCCCGAACTCCGCCCCGCAGCCCTGGAGCGCCTCACCCAATACGACTGGCCGGGCAACGTGCGCGAACTCGAAAACGCCGTCGAGCGCGCCCTGGTCGTCAGCCGCGGCCCGGTACTCGAAGAAGAGGCCTTCGGCTTCCTCACCCGCCGCGCCACGGTCCCCGTCACCAACGGCCAGACGCTCGAAGAAGTGGAGCGCGCCCACATCCTCCACGTCTTCGACCAGTGCGAAGGCAACCACTCCAAAACCGCGCGCATCCTCGACATCGACCGCACCACACTCTATGCCAAACTGAAACGCTACGGGGTCAAGTGATTCACCTGGTGCGCATCGGAGCCGACGTCGCCGTGGAAACGGTAGACGAACTCGCCGCCGCCTTGGCGCGCGAACTCGGCGAATCCTGCCACGTGCGCCCCGACCCCGTCGATCCCGCCTTCGCCTTCGACCCCGTCCGCAATCAGTATCACGCCACCTCCATCCTCCGCGCCATGACCTCGATGACCCAGGGCGAGCGCCTCCTCGGCATCGCCTCCGTCGATCTTTATGTGCCCATCTTCACCTTCGTCTTCGGCGAAGCCCAAGTCTCCGGCCACTGCGCACTCGTGTCACTCGCCCGCCTCCGCCAGGAGTATTACGGACTCCCCTCCGACCGCCGACTCACCGCCGAGCGCCTGCTCAAGGAAGCACTCCACGAATTGGGGCACACCTACGGACTCCGCCACTGCCACGACTGGAGTTGCCCCATGGCCTCCAGCACCTCCATCGAACGCATGGATCTGAAGAACCGCCGGTATTGTCTACGCTGCCACGGCGCCGTGCGTGGGGCTGCTCCCCTCCTGGCTCCCCCTTCACCACGATTCCCGTGAACAGCCATCGGTAGAAGTGGCTCAGCCCCAGCAACTGCCTGTGCTGCCACGGCTTCCGTCCGCGGCGCATCCTACCCAATGCTTATCCCACTCAACGCCCAGCCAATCGCTCAGCTTCAATCGAACTAGCCTTCCCCCGGCGAAGCTTGGCCCCCTTTGGCGGTTGCCAGTTTCGCACGCGCTCCAAATCCTCTCCTTGCAAGGGGTAGTATTTCAAAGTCCAGAGTCCCGTCTGTTCCGACACCACTGGATTGTTTCCGTTGTCCTGGGTACGCCGGCTGGCCCGATGAATGATATGAGTTTCCGGATCAAAATGGTAGCGCCAGTAAACGGGGATATTCCGTGGCGTCAAGGTTGTGAGTCCCAACACCCACTCGCCTTTCCCTGTCTGCAAAGCTACTGAGCTCTGAACGACCGGGGAAAATAAGCCACCAAATGCGGCATTATCCCACAAAACCTGGCAGTCCATGGGACAATAACGAGGCCACGAAAAACATTCCGCCTCCTGGAACTTCCATTTCGAATAGTGGCGGCTCTCCGATCCCCCTGAGTACCGTGTGAGTTCGCACCCCTGGAAACGGTGGACTCCTTTGTGACCCCGCCCCAAATCCAATTCCAGCAGAAAGGAATCCTCTAGGAGTTCCAGCCGTATGGAAGTCGAAGATACGGGCCCTGCTTGGATACTGATATCTCCATAATCACTGTATCGCTTCAGTTCTGAATCCACTCGAAGCGGCAGCCTCTGCTGGATCGCTCTCCGCAGTTCCACCAGAACCGCTTTGGCCGGGTCAACGGCTGTAGTCGGTTCCTGCATGGCTGCCGCCAGAGAAATCAGAATGCGCATCATCCACATAGGTCAAGGTTGCACGATCGACAACGAAATCCGCTGCACCTGTTCCATAGCATGCCGGTCAAGCGCTTCCAGCAGCCGTTTCTCCCCATCGCCGTCTCCAGGCCGGAGCCGCTCCAGATCCTCCAATGCGCCGCGCAGTGGCAGCGTTGCCGTCTCGCTCACAATGTGATCCAAGGGGTTTCGGAACGCAGTTCGAGGCACGCTCTCGATGGCCTGTCGCAGTTGATCCGCCAGAGTGGCCGCCGAACCCGCAGCGTTCTGCCCCACTCCGATCATTCCCCGCAAGCGCTCGAAGCCATTGCGCAGTGCGGCTCGACGTTCCTGAATCAGCCGCAGTGATTCGGTGTTTCCCATTGACGAACCATCCGCAAACAGGGCTGCCTCAAAGCTCCCTTCCAGTCTGTCCTGCATTGGAATCGCCTTGCCAGTCAGGGGAAACCGGATGCTTTGTCCTGGAGCAACCGGCGCATCAAACCGCGGAAAGAGGACGGAGTCCAACAACCGATAGGACTCAACCGCCACTTTCCCATTTCGGCTGTGAGTGATGCGCACCACCGCCGCAACCATCGGAATTGCCGTGGTGTTGCTCACCACTACATCAGTTCCCCCGTCAGGGTTAGTCTGCAGTTGTGAGGGTAGTGTATTGGCCGTCTGAGCCAATGCAAAGGAAGCGCAAGCTATCAGCAAAACAGTTCTTTTCAAAATCGGCCTTCCTTCCTAGTAGTTGCAGTGGACGTAATTGAACCCCGTTGAATACGTGGTGGTTAGCGCGACAGGCGCGTATCCCTGCCCCCCACTTGGCGTAACGCAATTGTTGTAGTACACAGAACGGCTTGTGATAAGCCAATAAGCTTGCATGGTTGTGCTGGCGCCAGCGTGGTAGTAGATTAGCTGCTTGCTACCGTTCACAATGGTCGTAACGTTCTCATAGACGCCATCGCACCGCGTGTATTCCCCATAGCAGGCATTCTCCACAGCTGCGGAACCTCCCCAAATATCAAAATTGCCATTGCCATTACTAACCACGTAGCCCTTAAGTGTCCAATATTTTGCAGCGCACGCGCCGCCGGGCTGGCTGAAAGTGGAGGTGTCTTGTGCATAGACGCAATCCTGAGCTTGGAGAAGGCTCGAGAACACGACCACCCACAATACTAACCATAGCATTCGAAGAGAACGGTGTGATGCTTTCATGCCTCATACTATGACGCTTGTTTTGCATAGTCAATCAATTTTCTAATCCACCTACATCATATTACTAATTTGTTACTAAATCTCGTTCGATTATTGCCAAACCTTCCGCCCAACTTGGCGGAGGCGGAGGTGCGGTAGTAGCTTCGACGCGCATCGATACCCTGGCGGACTTTCATCGATTCTCATCGGAACGACAAAGCCGCTGTCGATCCGATGATCATTCCCGAACTCCGCCCCGCGCCCTGGAGCAATACGACTGGCCGGGCAACGTGCGCGAACGCCACGGTCCCCGTCACCAACGGCCAGACCCTCGAAGAAGTGGAGCGCGCGAACTCGGCGAACCTGCCACGTGCGCCCCGAACCCGTCGATCCCGCCTTCGCCTTTGACCCCGTTCGCAATCAGTATCACGCCACTTCCATCCTCCGCGCCATGACCTCGATGACCCCGACTGAGCGCCTCCTCGGCATCGCGTCTGTTGATCTTTATGTGCCCATCTTCACCTTCGTCTTCGGCGAAGCCCAGGTCTCCGGCCACTGCGCGCTGGTGTCACTCGCCCGCCTCCGCCAGGAGTACTACGGACGCCCCTCCGACCGACGCCTCACCGCCGAGCGCCTGCTCAAAGAAGCGCTACATGAATTAGGGCACACCTACGGACTCCGCCACTGCCACGACTGGAGTTGCCCCATGGCCTCCAGCACCTCCATCGAACGCATGGATCTGAAAAACCGCCGCTACTGCCTCCGCTGCCACGGCGCAGTGCGGGAAGGCCTGTAATGCTCTTCCTGCTATGCTATGCATGCTAAACTAAGCATAGGATGTATTCCGATCTCGTTCGCGACTACGTCAGACAGCATCCGCTCCAACAAGCCCGCGCCCGGGGACTGAAGGAATTCTCCGTCGTATCCGGCGATGTCCACAAAGCTCTGGGGCTAACCAACCGTGTCCCGACTGTCTGCCAGGCTCTCCGCTCCAAGCGCCTCCTGCGCGAGAACAATCTCATTCTCAAGAGCGAAACCGGCCCGCCCTCCGGACTCAGCACTACGATGGTATTCACCTACTCATTCGCAAGCACGGCTCCCGAATCATCCAGACAACATCCGCTCCGCGCCCTCGCCGGAGCCGGCAAGAAGCTGTGGGCGGACTGGGGCGGCGGCGAAGCCTTCCTCAAGAAGGAGCGCTCCGCATTCCGCAAACGGGAGCACCGCTAACGCATGGCTTCCATCTTCTGGGACACCATGCTCTTCATCTACCTCATCGAGGATCACCCGGAGTTCGGCCCCAAAGTACAAAACCTGCTCTCCCTCTGCGAAGAGCACGGCCATTCCATCCACACCAGCGTCTTCACTCTGGCCGAACTCCTGGTGGCTCCCCGCAAAACCGGCAACCCCGAACTCGCCGCCGCCTTCCGCGAAGCACTCCGCCCACCCGCCGTCCAACTCATCCCCTTCTCCGAACGCACCGCCGAACGCTACGCGGAGATCCGTTCGCTCATGAAAATCGCCCCCGCCGACGCCATCCAACTCGCCTGCGCCTCAGACTCCGGCGTCAACCTCTTCGTCACCAACGACCATCGTCTCCACGGCAAAAAAGTCCCCGGCATCGACTTCATCGTCGGCCTCGACGGCAAAATCCTCTGATCTCCTCACTCCAGCGCTACTCGTACCGCAGCGCCCGGATCGGATCCGAACCAAGCGCGCGCCGAGCCGGAATCCACACCGCCAATCCGGAAATCCCCAGCAACAAACCAGCGGCGCCAAGCAGCACCACAGGGTCCGCCGTCTTCACGCCATAAAACTGTGACGAAGCAAACTTCCACAACACAACCGCCACCGGTATGCCAATCACCAATCCCATACCAACCATCGAAAGCGCCTCCTGCGAGATCAACCAAAACACCTGCCCCGCTCGCGCACCGAGTGCGATCCGGATCCCCAGTTCCTTCGATCGCCGCACCACAACAGAAACGATGATGCCATACAACCCAACCGACGCAAGCAGCGCCGACAACAACCCGAAACAGGACGAGAGCAACACAGTAGCCCGATCGGACAGCAGCGTCTCGTCGAGTTGCGCATCAAGCGTCTTCATCTCATAAACCGGTACCGCAGCGTTGAGCTTCCGCACCTCTTCGCGAATCGAACCAAAGACAGAAGACAAAGGCTCTCCCGTGCGCACATAAAACGCAATGCCGCCTTTCCCCGGACCCGCCACGCCATCGGCCGGAACAAAAGCCTGCCGCCTCACACCCTCCCGAGGCCCTTCGTAAAGCATGTCTTCCACCACCCCCACCACCCTGATGTCGAGCGGCGTGCCGGTGCTGTTCCCCCAGCCAAAGGAGCGGCCCACCACGGCCCGCCCGCCAAAGTAATACTCGGCAAAACTCCGGTTCACAATCGCCACCTTGGCGCGCTCTCGCGCATCGCGCCAATCAAAGTCGCGGCCCTCCAGAATGCGCGCCCCCAACGTCTCGAAATACCCGGGCGTCACCGCGTTCAAATACACCCGCGTGTCATCCCCATACTTCGCCTGGTGGCCTTCCACCGTGATCCTGTTTTCCCACCACCAGCCATGCAGCAGCGCCACGCGAGCCGACGCGGCTGCCCTCACGCCCGGTATGCGCCGCAGCGCTTCCACCAATCGCTCGCAGAATGCGATGACCTCGGAACTCGCGTAGCCGCTCATCCCCGGAGCAACCTGAAAAGTAACCAGCCGGCTCTGCTCGCGAATCCCCGTTTGCATGCCACGCAAGTTCTCCAGGCTTCGGATAAAAAGCCCTGCCCCGAAAAGCAGCAGAAAACTCAGCGCCACTTGCGAAGCAACCAATCCCTTCCGCAACCGCAACGCTACTCCACCCGGACCAGCGCCGGTTCCAACATCTTTCAGCGCCCGGCAAAGATCCGGATGACCAGCCTTGAGTGCCGGAAGCAACCCAAACAGCACACCCGTGAGGCATGTCAAAACAAACGTAAAGAGCAGGATCCTCATATCCGGCTGTGACCGGATCAGCAGAGGATTGCCCTCCGTGGGAACCATCGCCAACAGGCCCCGCGTCATGAGCACGGCCAACCCGATGCCAATCAGCCCACCGGCGCCAGACAGCATCATTCCCTCCACCAGCAACTGCCGCAGCAATTGCTGCCGCGACGCACCCACCGCCAGCCGGACTGCAATCTCCTTCTGCCGTGCGAATGCGCGTGCGATGAGTACATTCGCCACGTTCGCGCAGGCAACCAGCAGCACCAGCCCAACCATGAACGTCAGCACCGTCAACGCCGTCGAGAAGCGTTCCCGCAGCAACGAATAGCCCGTCGCGGCCGGTTCAACCATCAACGTCCCGCTGAGAAAACGTCCCCGCATCTCCGCGGTCCAGCGGCGCGCCCCCGCCAGCGTCGTTTCAGATTCCCGGATCTGCCGGAACAGCACTTGCATCGGTGCAGCAGCGGACTGCGCCGTGTAGCCAGGCTTCAACCGGGCAAACACCTGGATCCAGCGCTGCCGCGGATCGTCCATCGAAAGGAATCGCCAATCGGGAACCATCGCCGGCTTCATGAGAATAGGAACCCGGATCTGCACCGCGCGCGCCGGATCCAGCCCCCCAAACCCGGCCTCCGACACACCCACAATCGTCATCGGATGGCCATTCACCAGGATCTTCCTTCCGATCACCGCCGGGTCCGCCCCAAACCGGTTCCTCCAGTAGTCGTAGCCGAGCACGGCCACCGGATGGCCTCCATACAATTGATCGTCCGACCCCGAGTCGAACACGCGCCCATGCACCGCGCTCACACCAAGCATCGAAAAGTAATTCCCCGATACCATCTCCGCATCCACGCGCTCCGTTTGATTGTCCACCGTAACCGAAGCCGATGTTTCACGGCGGCAGATCACTTCCGAGAAAGGTTCGGACTTCCTCTGAAGCTCCCGATACATCGGATAGGAATGGGCCCGAAAGCCTTGATCGGTGCTGTAATGCTCCCCCACCTGATAGAGCATCACCAGTTCCTGAGGATGTTTCACCGCCAGCGGACGCAGCAGCAGTTGATCGACGAAGGTGAAAATAGCGGTATTAGCGCCAATTCCAATAGCGAGGGAGAGGATAGCAACCGAAGCAAACACCGGGCTGCGAGCCAGAACTCGCGCCGCGAACCGAAGGTCTTGAGTCAGTCTCATCAAGGATTGGGAAAGGCGTCCGATGACACCTTTCCCGAAATTACAGCAAAGCGGCCTATGGGTATTGGCTGCCGCCACCCTCGGTGCCGCCACTGACCACGTCACCGTCCGTTGGATCAGCTTGGACGCTCGCAGCAGCGATTACCAAGAACGCGAGTAACAACAAACGTTTCAGCATGCGATACGATAACCTCCTTCTATCGAGTAGCGAGATCTCTAGAACACGCTAGCCAGCGATCATACCAGAACCGGCGGAACCCCGGGGAACTCCACAACCTCATCCACCGTCCAATCCCTCATGTTCGCCCTCATCCTCGCCCTCCTCCTCTCATCCGTCCACGCGGCCGATTGGGGCCCCACCATCAACGGACTCCGCCTCTCCCTCTCCGCCGATTCCCCCGCCCAGAACCTCACCCTCACCTTCGAAAACACCGAAGAGCGCCGCGAGATGTTCCTCCATCTCGGCACCGTCGGCGTCCACGAAGCCGATCAGGTCCACCTCTACCTCACCGCCCCCGATGGCAAGCGCACCAAACTCCTCTACACCGGTGGCAACGGAGTCGCCCCCGGCCGCCTCATCCCCATGATCGTCCCCCTCCTTTCCGGATCGATCTACACCATCCGCACCCCGCTCAACCGCTGGTATCTCCCCAATCACACCAAGCCCGACCTACGCCAATCCACCCTCCACGCCGAAATCCAGCACGCCCAGGACATCGACTTCCGCTTCGTCGATTGCTTCGGCCTCCGCATCTTCTGGTACGGCGCTGCCCGCAGCAACCTCCTCCGCATTCCCTGAAATTTGGGAAAATGGAAAGATCCATGCGAATCCGTCTCTTTCCCCTCTTGGCGTGTACCCTGCTCACCACCGCGCTCTCCGCCCAGGATGAAGGCATCGACTGGCTCTCCAATTACGAAGAAGCCCGTACCCTCGCCAAGAAGACCGGAAAGCCCATCTTCCTCGAGTTCCGTTGCGAGGCTTGACAGGCCGGAAGAATGTTTGACGCACAGGTTGTGCTGTCACCGAAAGATTCACCCCGCGGCAAATTGATGCAGCAATACGTGTGCGTGCGCGTCCCGCGCATGGACAACGTCGACATCGGTCTCTTTGAATACGATCGCTACAACACCCTCTACTTCTTCATCCTCAACGCCGACGAGCAAATTTACCTCCGCTACGGCGGCCGCGACGCCAACTCTCAGGACACCTTCCTCAGCCTCCCCGCCATCGAACTCGCCCTCGCCAAAGGCCTCGAACTGCACAAGCTCTATCAGGACGGTAAACTCGCCCGCAAGCCGCGCCCCAAGCCTGTATTCCCCAAAGAATTCCCCCACCTCGTGAAGCGCACCTTCGCCGCCGGGGCCTGCGTCGAATGCCACCTCATCGGCGATTTCGTCAACGTCCACCGCGAAGAAGACGGCACACTCGACAAAGCCCAACACCTCTACCAATCCCCCGACTTCCGCATCATCGGCCTGCACTTCGACACGCCGAAAGGCCTGGTGGTCAAAGACGCGCAAGGAGCCGTGAAAACCGCCGGCCTCCAACCCGGCGACCAGATCACCGCCATCAACGGCGAAACCGTCTACACCTTCGGCGATCTGCAATTTGCCTACGACAAGCTCCCTCGCACCACCGAAAACATGAAGCTCACCGTCGAGCGCGCCGGCAAACCCCTCGACATCGACGTCCGCCTTCCGCACCTCTGGTGGAAGACCGATATCCGCTTCCGCCAGGCGAGCATTGACCCGCGCACCTACTTCGATTCCCTGCCCCTCTCCGCCGATCGCAAGAAAGAGCTCGGCCTAAAGCCATCCAGTTTCGCCAGCGAAGTCTCCCACGTCGATGCCTTCGCTCAAATGATGAAGAGCCACGAACTCAAAACCGGAGACATCATCGTCGCCGTCGATGGAGTAGACGCCGATCCCATCGCCGATACCGCGGAGTTCTACATCAAGCTCCGCAAAAAAGCCGGCGACAGCGTTACTCTGGAAGTACTGCGAGGCGATCAGCGCATCAAGATGCCGCTGCAAACCTACCGCATGAGTTTCCGCAAATGAAAACATTTCTTGCCTTTGCTGTTTTTGCCTCGGCCCTCGCCGCCGGCGATTGGTCCGCTCCCTCGGAAGTCTTCCATGACGACAAGCGCCTGATCACCTACCGCGCCCGCTGGAATGGCGAGTACGTGATCGTCGAAGTCGCTGTCGATCCCGGCTGGCACACCTTCGCCATGGACAACAAGATCCGTCACGAAGAGAAGCTCAAAGGCAAGCCCTCGCTCGGCGTGGAAAAAGACACCACCATCGCCGTCTCCGCCGGCCTCGAAACCGAAGGCAAGTGGCTGCAAACCAGCCCCCAGGATTTCTCCAAACCCGAACTGCGTTGGTTCACTTACGGCTTTGAAGGCAAGGCCTACTTCGCCGCCAAAGCGAAGAAATCCGGCCCCGGCCCCGCCCAGGTTCACCTCAAAGCCCAAGCCTGCGCCAAGGAAGTCTGCAAGAACATCGACGTCACCATGGCCGTCCCGCTCACCCCTGACACCAACGGCTTCGATGTAGCCGCGCTACAACCCGTGCGCTAAACACGGCGTCTGAAATAGTTGCCGTCAAGGTGGCGACGGGCCTCCAGGCCGGTCGCAGTTCAGTCTGGGAAGACTGAACAAGTAGGTATCAGCGTTCATCACGGCTCGCGTTCCCCCCCTGTGCTACCTTGATGAAGCCGCGAAATGACCGCACCCGACCTCATCGCAAACCTCACCCAACACAAAACACTAGGCACAGCTCCGCACGAAGAACTATCCTGGCTCGCCGCGCACGGTGCACTCCGCCAACTGGACAAAGGAGACGTCCTCACCGCCCGCGGCACAACCGTCGAAGGCCTCTTCATCCTCCTCTCCGGACGCATCGCCATCCACGTCGACCGTGGCGCCGGTCCACAAAAAATGATGGAATGGCGCGGCGGCGATGTCCTCGGCCTGCTCCCCTATTCCCGCTTGGTGAGCCCGCCCGGCGACACCACCGCCCAAGAGCCTACCCTCATCCTCGCCATCCCCCGCGATCAACTCCGCGCCATGATCCGCGAATGCCACGAGGTCACCGCCAAGCTCGTGCACATCATGCTCGACCGCGCCCGTGCCTTCACCTCCAGCGATCTGCAAAACGAAAAGATGATCTCTCTCGGAAAACTCTCCGCCGGTCTCGCCCACGAACTCAACAACCCCGTGGCCGCCATGGAACGCGCCGCCGCCCTCATCGAAGACCGTCTCGAAGACGCCGCCCATGCCGCCCGAGCCGTTCTCACCACGCATCTCAACGCGGCTCAACTCGCGGCCCTCGATGCCGTGCGTGAAGCCTGTGCCACTCCTTCGCCCAAGCGCTCCCCGCTCGAAGCCGCCCAACACGAAGAAGCGCTCACCGATTGGCTCGACGACCACCACCTCGATCCCGCCATCGCCGAAGCACTCTGCGATACCGGCGTTACCGTAACCGCGCTCGACCGCCTCGCCGCCACCATCGATCCCACAGCCCTCCCATCCCTGCTCCAGTGGGCTTCCGCGGCCTGCTCCGTCCGCGCCATCGCCTCGGAAATCCAGGAATCCGCCATGCGCATTTCCGGACTCGTCACCGCCATCAAAGGCTTCACCCACATGGATCAGGCCGCGGTCTCCGCGCCAGTAGATCTGCTCCACGGCCTCACCAACACCATCACCGTGCTCAAAGCCAAGGCGCGCGCCAAATCCGTCACCATCACCATCGAAGCCGATCCCAGCCTCCCCCAAGCCAGCGGCTTCGCCGGCGAGCTCAATCAAATCTGGGCCAATCTCCTCGATAACGCCATCGACGCCGTCCCCGCCGCAGGCCGCATCGACGTACACGTCACCCGCCAAGGCCCGCGCATCGCCGTCCGCATCATCGACAACGGCCCCGGTATCCCCGAAGCAATCCGCGCGCGCATCTTCGAGCCGTTCTTCACCACCAAACCCATGGGACTCGGCACCGGCCTCGGCCTCGACATCGTCCGCCGCCTCATCCGTCACAACGACGGCGAAATCACCGTCGAATCACAACCCGGCCACACCGAATTTCGTGTCCTCTTAACACCCGCCGAAGGTGCCACAACCCAGCCATGAACAAGCCCGTTCTCCTGCTCGTCGATGATGATCCGCAAGTGCTCGCCGCTGTGCGCCGCGACGTTCGCGCCCGCTACCGCGAGCACTACTCCATCGTCTCCGCCGCCTCCGGTGAAGAGGCGCTCTCCACCGCGCGCGAATTGAAAACCCGCGGCGACGCGCTGGCCATGGTCATCAGTGATCAGCGCATGCCCGGCATGGCCGGTAGCGAAGTCCTCGCCCGTTCCCGCGAACTGTACCCCATTGCCCGCCGCGTTCTCCTCACCGCCTACTCCGACATCGAAGCCGCCATCCGCGCCATCAACGAAGCGCACGTCGATCACTACCTCACCAAGCCGTGGCAGCCGCCGGAGGAGAAACTCTTCCCCGTCATCGACGATCTTCTCGACGCCTGGCAGGCCGAATATCTCCCCGAGGCGAAAGGACTGCGTCTCGTCGGCGATCAATGGTCGCCGCGTTCGCATGCCATCAAGGACTTCCTCGCCGGCAACCTCATCCCTTACCGCTGGCTCGATCTCACCCGCGACGCCGACGCACGCACCTTGCACGACGCAGCCGCGCTCACCGCCGCCGACCTGCCCGCGCTGTTCTTTGAAGATGGCGCAATTCTCCGCAACCCCGCCCCACACCAAGTTGCCGAACGTCTCGGCCGGCCCACCGCCGCGGCCTTCGATGTCTACGATCTCGTCATCGCCGGCGCAGGTCCCGCCGGACTCGCCGCCGCCGTTTACGGCGCATCCGAAGGTCTGCGCACGTTGTTGCTCGATCGGCACGCACCCGGAGGACAAGCCGGCACCAGTTCGCGCATCGAAAACTATCTCGGCTTTCCCGCCGGCGTCAGTGGCAGCGAACTCACACGCCGCGCCGTCGCCCAGGCACAGCGCCTCGGAGCCGAGTTCCTCGTGCCGCTCGAAGTATGCGGCGTCTCCATTGATGGCGGATATAAACGCCTCACGCTCGCCGATGGCCGCGAGATCATCACTCGCACGATGCTGGTAGCCACCGGTATGACCTACCGCGAGCATCCCGCGCCCGGCATCGCCCAGCACACCGGAGCCGGTGTCTACTACGGAGCCGCCACCACCGAAGCCCCCGTTTTCCGCGGCCGCCGCGTCTTCATCGTCGGAGGCGGCAACTCCGCCGGCCAGGCCGCCATGTATCTCTCACGCTACGCCACTGAGGTGCACATCGTCGTCCGCCGCGCCGGCCTGCGCGACAGCATGTCGCAATACCTCATCGATCAAATCGCGCAAACACCCAACATCCATCTCCGCACGCGCACCGAGATCGCCCGCACCGAAGGCGAAGGCCGTCTCGAACAAGTGGCCCTCACCTCGCTCGACGACGGCGCCTGCTACATCGAACCAGCCGATGCGCTCCTGGTCTTCATCGGCACCCGCCCCCGCAGCGACTGGCTGCCCGACACCGTGCTCCGCGACACCAAAGGCTTCGTCCTCACCGGCCGCGACCTCATCGCCACGGAAGCCTACGCCCGCATCTGGAAGGAGCGCCGCGAACCTTTGCCGCTCGAAACCAGCGTCCCCGGCATTTTCGCCGCCGGCGACATCCGCTCCGGAGCCATGAACCGCGTGGCCTCGGCAGTAGGCGAAGGTTCCATGGTCGTCCGCCTCGCCCTCGATTACCTCGCCTTGACCTAGCGCCGGCCCCAACTCCGGAAAACTATCCTATTCTGGTAGGATACTTGTATGCCGCGTGGAAACCCATCGCCCAAACTAGCGATCACTGTTGATCCGGACGTTCACACGAGTATCTTGGCCGCGGCCGCGAAAGACGGCGTAAGCGTGTCGGCTTGGATGACGGAGGCGGCGCGGGACGCGTTGAAAGTCCGGGCTGGGCTGGAAGGCGTTGCGGAGTACGAGAAGGAGTTCGGAGCGTTCACCGAGGAGGAGTTGAATCAGGCACGCCGCGAAGTGCGCGCCGAACTCCGGCCACGGCGCACCTCGCGGCGCCCGGCATGAGCCGGGTGGTCTACGACGCGGGCGTGCTCGTGGCAGCCGATCGTGGGGATCGTCACGTCTGGCTAAAGCATCGGGCGCGGCTGATGCAGAAAACAGTTCCCCTCGTACCCGCACCCGTGGTGGCCCAGGTCAGCCGCTCTCCTCGGCAGGCGCTGCTCCGGCGGTTTCTAGCCGGGTGCCACATCGCGGCGATGGGAGAATGGGAGGCACACGAAGCCGGGCGTTTGCTCGGCCAGAGCCGGACGACAGATGTGGTGGACGCTTCTGTGGTGGCAGTCGCCATTCGCTATCGGGCAATAATTGTCACAGGTGACGTAAAGGACATGGACCGGTTAGCGGCCGTCGCGGGCGGCGCGGTGAGTGTGTTCGGTGTTTGATTCACGATCGACGCACATTCCGCAGTCGCCGCCGCGCCCCCAGACACCGTGCTCCGCGACAACAAAGACTTCGTCCGCCTCCCCCTCGATTACCTCGCCTTGACCTGACGAAGTCCCCGGAATGAACGGGAACCATCGGAAGCCGGATGGTGTCGAATGCAGAAGGCGCATGTTACGAATCCTCGGTTGGTCCGTTCTACTCTTCCTGTATTGGGCCACGGTCGTTCACTTCCTCAGGAGTGCAAGTCCGATATCCATCGATGGCAGCGGCCCGGTGCCAAGCTTTCATTGGGGAGACATGCCCCTGCCCACCTACAACGAGTACATGCGGCGCAAAGAAACCTTCGACCTGATCTACTCAATCCCTTACTACCTTGTGGGCCTGCTCTGCACACTCATCGGATACGGCGTCACACCACTCGTTCTCCCCGCACATCCCCCATCGAAGGTCAGCGCATTCTCGCGTGCCGCGGCCACAACCTTCGCGCTACTCGTGCTCCTCTCGATCGCCTCCGATCTTGGCAGCATCCGTAACGTGTGGCGCGCGCCGCTATTTCTGCTGCACAGCGACTTCTACGGGTATCAGCTTCTCGCGCTTTCCAAAGTCTTTCTTCCTGCATCCATCCTCAGCGGTCTTCTACACTGCTTCCCTCTGTTCAGGAGCCTTCCGCAGTTTCCAGTACCCAACCATCCCGATTCCCAAAAGCATTGCCGCGCTTCCAAAGTAGAGGTTCCTGATCCCAATCTCCGACGCCACGGGGCCGGCCACAAACATCGACAACACCTGCGAGCCTGCCACTAGCGACATCATGGAACTCATCACCCGTCCCAGCAGTTCATGTGGTGTCTCGTGTTGAATCAGCGTCGACGCCGTGAGGAAGATCGCCGATGCGCACAGGCCCAGCCCGAACATCCCCGCCGCGGTCGCCCCCATTGTGCCGAACATCGCCGCAATCAACACCGCCACTCCCATACCCCACAGTCCGTACACCACCAGGTCCTGCTGCCGGATGTGCCGCGCAAACCGTGTCAGCAATTGGGTCCCGGTGATCATTCCGAAACCAATTAGCGTATTCAGCACACCGAACGCCCCCGACGTCGAGTGCAGTACGTCCCTCACGTAAATCGAAAGCAACGCACCGAAGCAGCGCATCGCGAATATCCCCGCCGTCATCGAAAGAATGACGAACGAAATGGTCGAATGCCGGAAGATGAAGCCGAATCCCTGGCGCATCGAATCGAGCACCGCGCGCGACTCCGTTTGCGGTGCTTGCCGCTCAATGCGCAGCGTCATCACCAGCGCCGCCGAAAAAAAGAAACTGAGGCCATCGTAAAGGAAGCACGAGTTCGCCCCGGCAAATTCCACAAGTTGTCCGGCAAAGCTGGGCGCCAGAATCAGCGCCCCCTGTTGCGCCTGCGACATCAATCCGTTCACTGCCATCAGTCCCCCGGTAGGAACCAGGGTGCGCACAGCCACCGATTGCGCCGGGACGAAGAAGGCAGACACCACGCTCATCGCGAACAGAATGCCGTAGATCAGGTGCAGGTCCTTCACGAATACCAGCATCAGCACAAGCACCCCGCGAATCAAATCGCTGGCGACCATCGTCCGCTTCAAGTGCCACCGATCCACGAAAACCCCAGCCAGTGGGCTCACCACCGCCATCGGAGCCATAAACGACACCAGCACCAACGCCACCTGTGTCGCCGTGCCATGAAGCTGAAAAGTCACCACGGAGATGATGGCGAACAACGCCAAAAAGTCCCCAAACACGCTGACGATCTGCGCAATCCACAAACGCCGCACCGGCCGCAGCCGAAGCACGTCGCTGAAAGATAGGGGTGCCCCTGCATTCGCCATTCTTAATCAGACTAACCGAACACAATCAAGAAATCGACAGTTTCGCCAAGCAAAAAAAATCTATATCTATTTCATTATCAACAACTTAGATCTTTCCACAACGACCTGCTATCCTAAAATCAGGAAAAGGCCTCGCTGACCAACCCCGGGTACAATCGCAAGTTCGATTGGCGGTCTTGGCGCCCCTATCAAACCTCACATCCGCGAGCGCCATCCCCCCAAACCCAACCCCCATAGCCAACCCATGCCTCATTCCATTCCAGTCTTCTTAGCGTCCTTAGCAACTTCGCGCCTTTGCGAGAAACCTCACCGGCCAAGCCCCCGCCCCCTCGGCCTTCTCACTTGCAAGAAACCAAGCCGCTAAGCAAACTCCATCAAGCGTACAATCGCAAAGTTCGATTGGCGGTCTTGACGCCCCCATCAAACCAAACATCCGCGAGTTCCATCCCCCCAAACCCAACCCCCATAGCCAACTCGTGCCTCACTCCATCCCTGTCTTCTTAGCGTCCTTAGCAACTTCGCGCCTTTGCGAGAAACCCCACCGCACATCAATCCCCACCGCATCATGATCCGACATCACCACCCGTGACCCATCCCGCTTCTCGTGCAGCACCACCGCATTCTCCGGCTTCACGCCCCGCACCGCAAACCAATCCAGTTTCAACGGGCACCGCCCATCATGATTCCTTAGCGACCAATGTATAAACGGAAAACACCACCCCGGCACCCACTCCGCCAAACTCCCCGCCGCCCGTGGATCCCGCATATCGTACAGCACCGTATGCTTCCCTGCCAGATTCGCGTCCCGATAGTTATACCCGCGCTCCTCCAGCATCCGGAACAGCGGCTTCTCAAACAGCCGGTCCGGATACAGATAATGATTTCGGATCACATAATCCACGCCCATGATCACCCGCAGCCAGAACCCGCAAATCGCATGAAACGCCCGCGACGAATTATACGTGCTCGTGTTCCAATCTCCCCCCAGCACCACCGGCATATCCTCCGGCATCGTGTCCAGGATCGCCCGCATCTGCTCCATCCGGTGCTGCTGGCTCGATTGCGCGCACAAATGCACCGAAGCCGTAGCCATCGGCTGCCCCGGAAAATCCACCACGCCGGCCAGTGTCGTCTGCCGCCCCAACCGCTTCTCCCGCGAAGCGATCTTGTCAATCCCGTTCTCCAACGCTATCGCCCGCACATCACGCAAAGGGTACCGGCTCAGAATCGCGTTCCCATGCAACCCCAGATCGTTCTCCCCAGGCGTATCGCGCTCTACTCCCGATCCCTTCACCAAACTCAAATAACACGGCGCAAACGCATAGAACATGCCCAATTCCTGGGCCATCTTCCGAGCCACATCCACATTGCCCGATCGCGCCATTCCCGCATCGGTCTCCACCAGCAACAGCACATCGGCGTCTTTCAAAAACGGGTCGCGCCGCAGTGCCTCCAATTGCCCCGCCAGTTGCGTCCCGCGCTCGATGTTCCACGCCACAAACCGGTAGCGCTCCTTCGCCGTAGCCTCCGCCCTGCGGAAATCCCCCATCTGCGGAGTCTCCAGCGCAGCGCGGATCTCTTCCGCTAACTCCAGATATAAAGGATGCCGGTGCAACTCCTCGCTCGTGCGGCATTGCCGGAAATCGGCAAAGGCCGGCACCAGCCGCCGGCGGATCATCTCATGTAATGCTTCAACGGAATCGTGAGTCTCGGAAATCATGTCAATCAGTGCAAGGGCATCCACACTGTGCCGGCGCCAATCGCCGCCGCAGCCAGAATCACCCACAGTGTTTCCACCTTTGTAAATGACAATAGCGCAAAGGAGCCCCCTGCGATCACCACCTCAAACCACCCCGTGAGCGCATCACGGCCCAACGGAATGCTCGCCGAAAGCAGCAACCCCGCCGCCGACAGCAGAATCGCCCGGATCGCGCTCCGCAACCGGGGATTCGACGCCTTCTCATGCAGCAATCGCAGCAGCGGAATCACCAGAAACGCTGGAGTGATCACCGCCAGATACCCCGCAATCGCCCCCGGCACTCCAGCCGCCAGGTACCCCACTGACACAATGTAAATCCCCGCCGGACCCGGCCCTGAGCGTCCAGCCGCCACCGCCGTATTCAACTGCCGTTCCGTCAGGACATGGTGCGTCTGGACAAAGTCCGCATGCACAATGGGCAACGAAGCCAGCCCGCTAAAGCTGATCAGATTCGCCTTCAACAGCAGTAGATACACCAGCAGTGGATTCACCGCGTCTCATCCTCCAGCCACAACGCGCCCACTGTCGAGGCCGCCGCCATAATCTGCAACGGCGAAAGATTCCACACCTCGCGCAACAACAGCGTCCCACCCGTCAACAGCAGCACCCGAAGCCAACCTCGCCGGTTCAAACTCGGCCGCGCCAGCGCAAACGACGACGCCACCATCATCCCTGTCACCGCCGCCAGCACGGCCAGAATCGCGCCGTTCGTGTACACATTCCCCACCGCCGATTCAAACCCCAGCGTCAACCACACCGCCAGCACCGCCGATGGCGCGGAAGCGCCCAACACACCCAGCAGCGCCGCCATCCATCCCGAAAGCTGATACCCCGTCGCCGCACAAAAGGCCAGCACATTCGTCCCCGGTGTCACCCGCGACAACGAAAACGCCAGGGCAAACTGCTCCTGAGTCAGCCACCCGCGCCGCTCTCCAAACTCCCGCTGCAGCGCCGCTATCGTCGGATCTCCCCCGCCAAATGTTGTGTTGCCCAGCTTCGTGTAAATCCACGCCAACGCCGATACAGAAGGTTTCACACGCTCCATGCGCGTTCCACCTCTTCACGCCTTCGCAACAATTCGGCGTGTTCGTCGCACACCTGCGCCGCATAGTCCGCCGTGAACCCTAGCAAACGATTGATGTAGCGGTCCTCTCTCCCCGCAATCAGTCGCGGAATCAATCGCGGCCCGTCATCGCCATTTGCCCCCAACAAATGCACCCGCGCCAGAATCGAGCCGAAGATCGTGGCCACCTTCTCCAGCCGCGCCGGCGTCGCAAACCGCTTTGGAGAGAACCGTTCATCATTGGCCCCGATTTCCCTGCCCTGCATCGGCAACCCGCTCATCAGGGTGTGGCCCAAATACCGTTTGGGAAATAACTGGCAGCGCCGCGTATAGGCAAATACCTGTTCCGCCCGCTTGCGCGTCGCCCGCGGCCGCGGCGCATCCAGCGCCGAATCAAGCGCCTGCTTCCATTCCACCAGCCGCAATGAGGAATACTCCGCTTCGCTCTCCCCCTTGTCGAAAAGCAAAGCATAGCGGTGCCGCCCCATGCTTCCCGTGCCTGCTACCCGCGTGGCCACATCCTGCAGCACGAACCGCCCCGGCTCCGCATTCCGCGGCGCCAGGCAATTGTCAAGGTACCGCGCCAGGGCCCGCCGTACCGCCGGCAACGCCTCCGGAATCCGCTCATATTGATCGTCCCCACGAAACTCAAACAACCCGTCCCGCCCCGCCTTAGCCACCTTCCGCATCAACTCCGTCCGCGACTTCTCTTTCGAATCCTCCCTCAGATTGCGGACTTCCTCCGCTTCCGGCAGCGTCTCAAACTGCTTGCGCGAAAACTTCCGCCACTGCCGCAACCCGTCCAGCCAGGCCCGCACCGCCGATTCCGCCGCATGCAGCGATTCCCCATACCGCTGCTGCCCCATCGTCGCCAGCATCAGGCTCACCGTCAGCCGCAACACGTCCCAATCATAGACACCGATCGTGGCTTCGTCAAAATCGTTGATGTCGTAAACGATGCCCCCGGCAACACTGCGATAAGCCCCGTAATTTTCGGCATGCACGTCCCCCACCACCAGCCCTGAGGCGTCGACTGAAGGAAATCGCCTCACGTCAGAGGCAAAAAGAAAAAATGTCCCGCGATAAAATCGAAATGGCGAATCACACAAACGGCGCAGCTTTTCCGTTAATTGTGGCGAATGCACGCCATGGTGCCACTCCAGAATGCGGTCAACAGCGCTCTGCACATCGCCCCGGGGAGATCCGGCAGGCTACGACGCCCGCGCTTTGGCCACCCGCACAAACTCGAAGCGCTCCAGCGTCGCCGCCACCGACGAAGACTCCGCAGCCTCCGTCCGCACGACCTTGCCGACGCACTTCAGCCGCACGGCAGTCCCTTTGTTCCCGGTGGGTAAGGTGATCATGAACTCAATCGGTTGCCCGATCTCCACCGGTAAATCGGAGTGGAACAGTACTCCACCCGAACTGAGGTTGACGGTTTCTCCGGAACGCTCCACGGTATTTGGACCCGATCGAATCAACTCCACCGGCAACCGGAGATCAAATCGTTGGTTCTTCCGTTGGTCTGGCATGGCTACTATCTCACTCTAAGTTGTAGTACCTAAGTCAGTCAATAGTCTCAGTACAGATCGGCTAAAGTTTAGTACTAGTACCAATAGTGCATCCGTTCCAGTTTTCTGTCAATCCCCTTCCCCCCTGCTACAATTGACCTGGGAACGCTCCCCAGGAACTGCTCTCCCCCCGGATGCGTCTTCTCCTTCAGTTACTGCATGCTGCGCAAAACCGGAAGAATCATGTCGGGCTTCGCATTGCTCCTCATCGGAGCGATTCTTGCATTACCGCTGGTACCCGGCCCGGGGATTCCCATCATGATTCTGGGGCTGGTCATCCTCTCCGATCACTTCCCCTGGGCCAAGCGCATTATCGATTGGGGAAAAGCCAAATTAGAAGGCTATACCAAGAAACAACCGCAGCCGACTCGGGTTGACAAAACTTGACACTTTTTATCGCTGCCCTTCTGGGCGTCGCCTCACTCCTGACAGCAGAGACGACCAAGGGAGTGGTGCGCTTCCACAACCAGCCCATTCCCGGCGCAACCGTGGAAGCCGGTTTACACAAAACCACCACCGATGAATCCGGCCAGTGGACCCTCGACCTGCCGCCTGGCGAACGCACTGTGCGCATTTCCATGTTCGGATTCCAGCAGAAAACCATAACATTATCAGCTACATCGACCAGCCTCATCGAAACCGCGCTGGAGCTTCTACCGAAGCCCGAAACCCAGCCTGCGGCCCGCGCCAACGGCTTTACAGAAGTTGTCATTCAGGACGTTTCCGGCGACTTGCCGGCAGACCCGCCGCCACCTGCTACCGATAGCGCATCGGAAAGCTTCCTCCTCAGTGGCAGCCTCACGCACGCCTTGACACCCGCATCCGCAGCCCCGCTGGAATCACAAATCGATTCTATGCCCGTGGCTGCCGCCCAACCGAGAGGAGACCTCAGCGGGGTCACCAAGAAGGGCCGAATCCGCACCAAGGTGGCCAAAACCGATCGCGCACCCAAAGCCACTCGCGCCGGCAATCGACGCAAGAAAAAAGCGATCGACGCCTACCGCGGATCGGCCACCTGGAGCTTCCGCGACTCCGCCCTCGATGCCCGCCCCTTCTCGATTACCGGCCAGACCATCGCCAAGCCCGACTACGCCCAGCACCGTTTTGGCGCCTCCTTCGGTGGCCCGATCACAACGGCTTCCACTTTTTTCGTCAGCTATAACGGAGCCCGCAGTTCCGCACCGTTCCACGCCGTAGCCACCCTGGCCGATGCCAATGAGCGTGGCGGCGACTTCTCCGCATCCTCAACCCGCCTCCCCGTCACGGTCTACGATCCCACCACCCGCCAGCCTTTTCCGTCCAATCATATTCCAGCCTCACGCATCGCGCCGGCTGCCCAAGGGCTGCTTCCCTTCATCCCTCTCCCCAACCAGCCAGGCAAAATCCAGAATTATCAATACGCCACCGCCGCCGATCAGAACCGCAACGATCTGAACGTACGTGTAAACCAGACCCTCGCCCCCAAAGTGCGCGTGGGAGCCAACCTGCAATGGCAGAACCGCAGCGGCACGCAAGCCCTCCCCTTTACATTTTTTGACACCACTTCAAACAGCGGAATCAACCTCGACACGAACCTCACCAACACGCTCAACCGCCGTACAGTCAATACGTTACGCTTCCTTTACAACCGCGGCCGGAACGACCTCCTGCCGTTCTTCGCTTACACTCGCAATGTCGCCGCCGAACTCGGCATCCGGGGCACTTCCCAGGACCCCATCAACTACGGCCCGCCCAACCTGAACTTTACAAATTTTGGCACTCTTTCCGATGGCAGCCCCAGTGTAACGCGCGACCTCACCACCGGACTCACCGAAGGCTTGACGCACGTCCGCGGCAAGCACAACCTCTCCATGGGCGGCGATTTCCGCTTCCTTCATCACGATGTCCGCACCGACCAGAATGCCCGCGGCACCTTCACGTTCAGCGGCCTGCGCACCAGCGGCTTCGACTCCGAGGGCAATCCCCTGTCCGGCACCGGCTTCGATTTCGCCGATTTCCTCCTCGGCCTGCCCCAATCGGGCTCGGTCCGTTACGGCTCCTCCGACAATCAATTCCGCGCTCATTCCTATTCCGCGTACGCCCAGGACGACTGGCGCATGCTGCCGAATTTCAGCGTCACGCTCGGATTTCGTTACGAATATCTGAACCCATTCCGCGAATTGCGCAATCAGATGGCGAATCTCGATATCGCCCCCGGCTTTACCGGAGTCGCCGTGGTCACACCCGGCCAGCAGGGTCCTTATAGTGGCACGGTCTCCAATACTTTGATCGATCCGGATCGCAATAACTACAGCCCGCGGGCCGGCTTTGCCTGGAAGCCTTCAGCGCGCAAGCCGCTCACCGTCCGAGGCGGATACGGTGTCTATTACAACAGCCGCGTCTATACGAACTTCGCCACGCGCCTTGCCTCGCAGCCGCCCTTTGCCCGCACCAGCACCGTGAACACCAGCAACGCCCGCCCGCTCACGCTCGAAGACGGCTTCACCACGGCGCCCACGCAGACCATCCGCAATACCTTCGCCGTCGATCGCCACTACCGCATCGGCTACGCCCAGAACTGGAATTTCTCCCTGCAGCGCGACCTGCCCCGTTCCTTCGTGATCGAAGGCGCGTATCTCGGCGTCAAGGGCACCCGGCTCGACGTGCAGCGGCAGCCGAATCGCGCCGCACCTGGCTCGCAACTCGATGCCGAAACGCGCCGCCTCATCGGCAACGCCGTCGGCTTCACCTTCGATAGCGCCGAGGGGAACTCCATCTATCACGCCGGGCAGGCGCGGCTCACCCGCCGCTTCCGCCGCGGCACTTCCATGAGCGCGCTTTACACTTGCGGCAAATCCATCGACAACGTCTCTACGTTCGGCGGTGGCGGCACCGTCGTGGCCCAGGACGATCGCAATCTCAGCAATGAGCGCGGCCTCTCCACCTTTGACCGCCGGCACTCCCTGGCCCTCAACTACTTCCTCATGTCCCCCTTCGCCCAGGGACGCTTTACTAAGGATTGGACGCTCAGCGGCACCATGGCCTATCAATCGGGCAACCCGTTCACCGCCCGCGTGCTTGGCAACCGGTCCGATTCCAACGGCACGGGCGTCATCGGCAGCGGGCGCGCTGACTCGACCAATCTCCCTGTCAACGCAGGCGATGGATACTTCAACCTTGCGGCCTTTACCGTGCCGCCCCCGGGGCGATACGGCAATGCAGGGCGCAACACCATCCCGGGTCCGCAATCGCTGGTCTTCGGCATCGCCTTCGGCCGCAGCTTCCGCTTCACCGACCGCAAGCGCATGGACTTCCGCCTGGAGAGCCAGAACGTCACCAACCACACCAACATCAGCGGCATCAATGGCGTCGTCAACTCGCTCAACTACGGCCTGGCCACCGCGGCGGCCCCGATGCGCTCCGTTTCCGGACAAGTGAGGTTCCGCTTCTGATGCGCCGCCGCACCATCGCCTGCCTCATCGCCGCATCGCTGCTGCCCGCGCAGCAGGAAGTTGTGTTCCGCGCCGAAAGCAATCTCATCGTGGTGAATGTTACCGTGCGCGATTCCTCGGGCCGTCCCATCGAAGGGCTGAAGAAGGAAGACTTCCAACTCTTCGAAGACGACAAGCCACAGCAACTCTCGGTCTTCGAACTGCAGAAGCTCGGCACCGATCCACTGCCGGCCATCAGCGTGCCGCAAAATGTAGCCCCACCGAAACTGGAATCCGCGGAGAAGCCTCAAACCAAAGACAAGCGCCTCCTGGTGCTGTTCTTCGATTTCTCCGGCATGCCCGTCGCCGAACAGGTCCGCTCACAAGACGCGGCCATCAAGTTCCTCGAATCGCAGATGACCTCTTCCGATCTCGTCTCGCTGATGACCTTCTCCAACGATCTGCGCCTCGTCCAGGACTTCACTGCCGACCGCGAAGCGCTGGTCACCGCCATCCGCGCCTTCCGCACCGGAGAAGGTACTGACCTCGTAGCCACCGGCGATGCGCCCGCCGAAGAGGAAGAGGATGACGGCAACATTCTCTTCTCCGCCGACGATTCCGAATTCAATCTCTTCAATACCGATCGCAAGCTCGGCGCACTCGAAGCAGCGGCACGGCAACTGGCCGTGTATCCCGAAAAGAAAGCCCTCGTCTATTTCTCCAGCGGCGTCAGCAAGACCGGCACCGAGAACCACTCGCAATTGCGCGCCACCATCAACGCGGCCGTGAAGTCGAACGTCGCCATCTACGCACTCGATGCCCGCGGCCTTGTGCCCAGCGCTCCGGCCGGCGATGCATCCAAAGCCGCGCCTTCAGGCAAAGACCTCTTCAGCGGCCTCTCCATGAAGAAGGAGCGCGACAAGTTCCACGATCAGCAGGAAACGCTCTACTCCCTGGCCGCCGATACCGGAGGCAAGGCGTTGCTCGACAGCAACGATCTCACCACCGGCATCCGCCAGGCGCAGCGCGACATCAACACCTACTACCTGCTCGGCTACTACAGCACCAACCCCGCGCCAGACGGGCGTTTTCGCAAGATCCGCGTCCGCGTCAATCCTTCGATCAAGGCCAAGCTTGAGTACCGTCCAGGATATTTCGCTCCTAAAATCTGGAATACCTTCAACCGCGAAGATAAGGAACGCCAGCTCGAAGAGGCCCTCCAATTGGGCAATCCCGCCACCGAACTTCCCATCGCCCTCGAAGTGAATTACTTCCGCATGGAGAAGGGCCAGTTCTTCGTCCCCATCGCGGTGAAGATCCCCGGCTCGGAGATCGTGCTGGCGAAGAAGGGCGGCAGTGAGCAGGCCGAGCTCGATTTCCTCGGCCAGGTGCGCGATGCCAAAAACCGCGTGCAGGGCAGCGTCCGCGACACCATCCGCGTCAAGCTCAGCGCCGAGAACGCAGCCCAACTCGCCGAGCGCCAGTTGCAGTACGACACCGGCTTCTCTCTTGCGCCGGGCGCCTACAAACTGAAGTTCCTGGCCCGCGAAAACTCCACCGGCAAGATGGGCGCATTCGAAACGCAGTTCACCGTCCCTGACTTCGGCGCAGCCAATGACGCCGTGCACATGAGCACCGTCGTTTGGAGCAACCAGCGCGAGCCGCTCACCGCCGAGATCGGCGCAGCCGAAAAGTCCAAGAAAGCCCTCGCCCGCCACCCGTTGATCACAGGCAATCACAAGCTCGCCCCAAGCATCACCCGCGTCTATCGCCGCAACCAGCGCCTCTATGTCTACTTCGAAGTCTATGACCCGGCCAAGGCCGAAGGTGCACCCAGCGTCGCGGCCAGCCTCGCTCTCTATCGCGGCCGCCAGAAGGCATTCGAATCGAGCCCTGTACGCATCGCCCAGCTCACACCCAACCGCGTCGAGACACTCGCCTTCCAGTTCCAGGCCGCGCTGGCCCAGTTGAAGCCCGGCAGCTACACCGCGCAGATCAATGTCATCGACGAACAGGGCCGGCGCTTCGCGTACTCCCGTGCGCCCCTGGTCCTGCGCGACTAGCGACTACTCGTCGCCGCTGGCAAAGCTTGGCATCTGCCGCCGGAATCCGCCGGTCTTATAAGCCCCATAGAGAATGCCCACAATCATCCAGATCCATCCGGCCATCTGCGCCGTGCGGCTCAGGCTCACCCACAGGTAGAAGCAGATCAGCACCCCGGCCACACCGGGCACAAGCTGCATCCAGTGCTTCTCCGTGGAGCGCACCCAATAGCGCAGCACCGAGCTCAGGTTCACTCCCATGAATCCGATCAGCGCGCCGAAGTTCAACAGCTCCGCCCCAAGCTGGTAGCTCATCAGCAGCCCGCCCACCGCGCATGTCAACCCGATCAGCATCACGTTCCGCGCGGGCACCCGCGTTTTCGGATGCAATTGACCGAAAACGGATTTCGGGATCGTGTTGTCCCGGCCCATCCCGTAGAGCAGCCGCGCCCCGGCCAGTTGCGCTCCGCTGCCCGACCCGATGGTGGCCACCACCAGCGTCCAGGTGATCACGTAGAACAGCGCCTCGCCGCCGGCCCGCCGCGCCACATGCATGTAGGCCGTATCGTTGTTCGGGAACGCCTCCACGCCAGGCCACACCAACTGCGCCACATACACCTCAATCGCCGATAGCGCCCCGATAATCAGGCACACATACACCGTGGCCAGCAGAATGTTCCGCCGTGGATTCTGCACCTCCTCCGACAACGTCGAGATGGCGTCGAATCCGATGTACGTCAACACAGCCACTGAGGTCGCTGTCGAGATGGAGCTCCACGAGAACGTCGCCGGATCGTAGAAGGGCCGCGACCATCCTACCTCCGGCTGCGCCAACACGTAGCGCATCGAAGCAGCAATCATCCATAGGATCACCAGGCCCATCGCCACCGATAGAACCTGGTTGGTGCGTGCTGTCGCCTGAATCCCTCGCAAGTTCATTGCCGTAAACAAGCCGGCAAAGAAGAACACCGCGATCCACTGCGGCATGGCAGGGAAGAAATCGTGAAAGGCGCTGGCGCACCAGATGGTGCAGATCAGCGGGTTCACCACGTAGTCGAGCAGCATGCTCCATCCGGTGAGATACCCCAGCACCGGATGCACCTCCTGGCCGACGTACGTGTATGCCGAACCGGCCGCAGGATAGGCACGCGCCATGCGTCCATAGCTGATCGCCGTGCACAGCATCGCCACCATCGCCACCAGCACCGTGGTGACTACGTGGCCCTTGCCCACCACGTGGATCGCACCGTAAGGAGGCATCGGTGCAGTGGGCTGAATCATGATGATCCCCATCACGATTAATTGCCCTAATGTCAGGGAACGGCGAAGATGCACTTCCTGCGTCGCGGCCATAGTTCTGCTTATTGTGGCATGGACGTAAGCCTTACTTTGGCGCTCCGCATGCACGGAAAAGTAGTGCTATGCCGGCCAAACAACTACTCTTCCGTTCCAATGCCCGCGAAGCATTGCTGCACGGAGCGGCTACGGTTGCCGATGCCGTGCGAGTAACGCTCGGGCCGAAATCAAAATGCGTGCTCATCGAAAAACGCTTCGGCCACCCCCTTGTCTGTAACGACGGGGTGACCATTGCCAAAGAGATAGACCTCAAGGATCCGGTGGAAAACCTCGGGGCGCGGATGATCCGCGAAGCCGCCGAACGCACCGGCTCGGCCGTCGGCGACGGCACCAGCACTGCCACCGTGCTGGCCTATGCCCTCTATGCCGACGGGATCCGCAACGTCGCGGCCGGCGCCAGCGCCATTGAGTTGAAGCATGGCCTCGACCGCGGGCTGAAGGCCGCCGTCGACAGCCTCAAAGCCATGTCGCGTCCCGTGCGCGATCCGCACGAACAGGAGCAGGTGGCTACGGTTTCCGCCCACAATGACCCGTCGATTGGCCAGTTGGTAGCCAACGCCGTGGCCAAGGTCGGCTCAGAAGGCGTCATCACCGTGGAAGAGGCCAAGACCACCGAAACCGTAGTCGACGTGGTGGAAGGAATGCAGTTCGACCGCGGCTTCCTCTCCCCTTACTTCGTCACCAATCCGGAGGCGATGGAAGCGGTGCTCGACGACCCGCTCGTGCTCCTGCACGAAAAGAAAATCTCCAACATGAAAGACCTGCTGCCACTGCTCGAGGAAGTGGTCCGGCAGGGGCGCCCGCTGTTGATCGTGGCCGAAGACGTAGAGGGGGAGGCCCTCGCGACACTGGTTTTGAACCGCATCCGCGGCACCCTGCCCTGCGTCGCGGTGAAGGCACCCGGCTTCGGCGACCGGCGCAAAGCCATGCTCGACGACATCGCCATCCTCACCGGCGGCCACATGATCGCCGAAGAGCTGGGCGTGAAGCTGGAACATGTTTCGGTCAACGACTTGGGCAAAGCCAAACGGGTCGTGGTGAACAAAGACACCACCACCATCGTCGGCGGCGCCGGCGCCAAGTCCGCCATCGCCGGGCGCTGCGCCGAACTGCGCAAACAGATCGAGGAAACCACCTCCGATTACGACAAAGAGAAACTCAGAGAACGCCTTGCGAAGCTCTCCGGCGGCGTCGCGGTCCTGCGCGTCGGCGCGCCTTCCGAGGCGGAGATGAAGAATCGCAAAGAGGCATTTGAAGACGCCATCAGCGCCACCCGCGCGGCCATCGAAGAAGGCATCGTCCCCGGCGGCGGGCTCGCCCTGCTGCGTACCATCGATGCTGTCGAAAAGGTGGAGCAGACCTGTGATGGCGATGAGCGCACCGGGGTCCGCATCCTGCGCCGGGCCCTTGAAACCCCAGCCCGCCAGATCGCCGAAAACTCCGGCTTTGATGACGGAGTGGCCGTCGATCGAATGCGCAGCGCCAACGGCACCCTCGGCCTCGATGCCGCAACAAACCAGTTCGTCGATTTGGTGGAAGCGGGCATCATCGATCCAACCAAAGTGGTGCGCACCAGCCTGGAGAACGCTGTCTCCGTCGCCAGCACGCTACTGCTGACCGAGGCCACATTGACGGAGATCCCCGAGGCCAAGGGCAAGGAAGAGGCCAGTTGAAAGGAGGCCCTCGTATGAAGACCGCAGTCCAAGCTATGAAACAGAATTCCAATTGGCACGTGCCGGCATGGGCCGACTTGCGCGAGCTGTGCGAACAGCAAGGCGCCTGTCTGTCCATCTACATGGGTTGCCATATGGGAGGGGGCGGTACGGCGACCACCGCGGACCGGCTGCGCGCCCTGCTGCCGGCATTGGAAGAGGCACTGGTGGACCGCGGCGTGCTCGCGCCCGACCGCGAAGATCTGCTGGCCCCCATCCGCATGCTCACCCGCGATGCCACTCTCGAAAAGGGGCATGAGGAGGGACTGGCCATCTTCCGTTCCCCTCACCTCTTCCACATCTACAAGATCCCCTGGGAGGCGCAGGAAACCTGGCGGCTGGAAGGCCGCTTCTATCTGCGTCCGCTATGGGAAATGCTCACCATGAACCGCAGCTTCCTGGTGCTGGCCCTGGCGCGCAAACGCATCCGGCTGCTCGAATGGAACCACGGCATGACCCGCGAAGTTCCGCTCCCCGTTGATGTGCCCACTGACCTCGAAGGGTTCGGCGCCTTCAAACGGCCGGACCACGATCTGATGGGCAAGTCCTCGGCTGGGCCAAGCGTGGGCAAGATGACCGGCGTGGTCTTCGGCACAGGCGCAGGCCACGATAAGGAGTATCACCAACTGCACGACTTCCACAAAGCAATTGACCGCGGCCTGCACCCCCACTTGAACAACGTTCACATACCGCTGGTGCTGGCCGGCACGGAAGTCGATGTCGCTTCCTACCTGCGCATCAACACCTATCCGCTCATCCTGGTGGAGGCTGTGTCGGGAAGCACCGATGGCGGCTGGACCGATGAAGAGATCACCCGGTTCGCCCGGCGTATCGTGCAGCGCTGGTCACCGGAGCAGGAGCGCAAAGCGCTCGCGGACATAGATCGGGCCATCCCACGCGAGAAGTCGCTGGAGATGAACCGCATCGTGGTTTCCGCCGAAGCTGGGCGAGTGCTGCATCTGTTCGTTGCCCTCGGCGCCGACGATCAGTACGGCAATCTCGACCGTGTGAGCGGGCGCATCCTGCTGTCGGGTGAGTTCCGCAGCTCCAATGACGACTTCGTCAATGCCGCGATGATTGAGACGGTGATGCATGACGGCAATGTGTGGGTGCTGCCGCCGGAGCGCATGCCGGAGAAAGCCAGTGTTGCGGCGATGTTCCGGTATTGAGCGCGTGAGAAAGGAGACTGGTCATGGAAGAAAGAAATTTGCAATGGAAGAAAGCGGCATGCCTCGGCGCCGGAATGTGCGCCGCCGCAGGTTTGGGGGCGGGGCTCATGTACTTCTTCGATCCCCATCGGGGAAGAGCGCGCCGCGGTATGGTCCGGGACAAAGCCTTCAGCCTGGCCCGGCTGGGCCTGAAGGAAGTGGACCACAAACTGGCCGATCTGGAGCATCGCACGAAAGGCGTGCTGGCTGAGGCCAAAGCCATGCTGCACTTGAACGAGGATGTGCCGGACCCGAAGTTGGAGGCGCGCGTTCGCACCCGCCTCGGCCGCTCAGTGGACCATCCCCATTCGGTGCATGTGACGGCCCTGGAAGGGAACGTCATCCTCACTGGTGAGGTCTCCCCTCGCGATGCCAAGCGCGCCGAAACAGCGGCCCGCCTCACGCCCGGGGTAAAATCCGTCGAGAACCTATTGGAGCGGACTACATGAGCCTGTTCGAGAACATCCTCTTTCCGGTGGACTTTTCCCATCGCAGCGAAGCGATCGCGCCCTTCGCGGCAGCAGCCTCCGCGCAATTCGAGGCGCGGCTGACTTTGCTGCACGTTCTCGATCTGCCCAAGCCGGGAGAGGAGCCGCCGTTCGCCAGTCTTGCCGATGAGTTTTCCGCCCGGCTCCAGCATTTCGGAGCAGGCGTGTTTGCCGGCCGGTTCGTGCACCATGTATTGCGCACGGGCCGGCCGGCGAAGGAGATTCTCCGCTTCATCGAGGAAGAGAACATTGACCTCGTGATCATGCCGACGCATGGCTACACGCGGTTCCGGCAATTCCTGCTGGGCTCCGTAACAGCCTCCGTGCTGCATGACGCAGCCTGCCCGGTGTGGACCACGGCGCACAGCGAGGAAGCGACCATGCCTGAAGCAATCCGTTCTGTGGTGTGCGCCATCGACATGGGTCCTGCCAGTGCCGATATCCTGGCCAAGGCCCGCGAGGTATCGGCCGCTTATGGCGCCAAGCTATCCGTGGTCCATAGCGTGCCCGCCGTCGATCCGCGCTTTGAAAGCGAAGTGGCCTCGCACGCGCACCGCTTCCTGGTGGACTCCGCACAGCGCACCTATCCGGAAATCGCCCGGACCGCGGGCGTGCTCGTGCCGTTAGAAGTGCTGGAGGGCCAAGGGCTGGCAGCTTCCATCGCAGCCCGCTGCCAGGACGCCGATCTGCTGATCATTGGACGAGGTTCGGTGAAGGGCGTGCTGGGACGGCTGCGCACCAACTGTCATGATCTGATCCGGTTGGCGCCTTGTCCCGTTCTGAGTCTTTGAGCGGCAGTGAGTCGTCGCATTCCGGGAAACGCCGCAGTGCCGGCGCCTTGCGGTCCTGACGTTTGCGGATCTCGGTAGACAAGCGCTTGCGCATCTGCTGGAACTCGGCTGAATCGACGCGCAGATTGTCTTTCCCCGGCAGGTATTCGATTTCGCTGAAGGTGGAGACGATGCGCTCATAGAAGGGCGGATGCGTGCGGAACCAGCTCGCCGATTTGACGTAGCCTTCCTCATTGGCCATCTGATCGAAGAAGGAGATAAAGCCGCGCGGATCATAGCCGGAGTGCCAGCAATACTGCACGCCAAGCTGATCGGCCTCGGCCTCGAACTCGCGGTTCACCCCTAGCAGTGTGAGATTCAGCACCATGCCCAAACCGAAGAAGCCGTACTGCAGTGCGTAGTAGCTGCCGATACCAACGGCGCCGCCGGTGAAGATCAGAGCTGCCACCTGCGCCGCCTGGTAGACGATGCTGGCCGCGGTGGCCCGCATCATCAACCGGTGCCCGTGGCGCGCGGCGACATGAGCCATCTCATGCGCCATCACGCCGGCCAACTCAGACTCCGATCCGGCCTTCTCCAGCAACCCTGTGGTGACGTACAAAAATCCACCCGGAAGGGCGAAGGCGTTGATCTCCTTGCTTTGGAGCACGGTGACCTGGATGGGAATCTTTAAATCGGAGTGGGCGGCGATACCATCCGCTGCTCTCTGCACGAAACCGCGAATGGGTGCGTCGTCCAGTTCCGGCGGCATCAGCCCATAAGCTTTCAATTCGCGCACGGTGTCCTGGCCGAGCTTCACGTCTTTTGCCTGTCCGTCGCCCACCGCGCGCACGCCGATGTCCATGACGTCGCCGTGCGCGCGTAAGTGGGCGCGGTCCTCTAGCCTGGCGCGGCGGATTTCCGCCAGCTTCCCGGGCCAGTGTTCCAGCAGTTCCGCCTTGGCCAGGCGATTGTCGAATTTCACCGGGAGGCCGTGGCTTCGTTCGGTGCGTTTGTCCTGCAATTGGCGCTCGGCTTTGACAATGGCACAGTGCACCTCGCGCCGCTCTTCGGTCATCGGTTCAGTGTCCTGATGCGGTTGCCGGTTGAGCGCATTGAGCCTGGCACGCTGCTGCTGGATCTCCTGCTTGAGCTTCTTCTCCTCCTGTTCCAGACGCTTCTGTTCGCGCTGCTTTTCGGCTTCCAGATCCTTCCGCCACGCCTCGTATGCGGCCGGGGCAAACTGCACCGTGGGAGCAATCTCCAGCAGTTCCAGGTAGGGCTTGCGTGTGAGATCATTCAGCGTTTGTGGGACGACGAACGCCAGAGCGCCGAAGAGAAACAGCGATCGTGCAGGGGCCGGCATATGCGCCTCTTTCGGAGCGGCTCAGTCGCGAAGCAGCAGGCGGCGCGTGCCTGGCGAGGGCATGCCGTTTACCGTAAGCCCATGCTTCTTTTGGAAAGCTCCGATAGCGGTCATGGTTTCCTTGTCGAATACGCCGTTGACCTCGCCTTTATAGAAACCCTGTTTGGCGAGCGCGCCCTGCACCTTGGCGATCAGGGTGGACTTGTAGGGCTCATAGGTCCCACCGTCAAGACCGATGACGAGCCCACCGGATGTGTGTTGGACCGCCGAGGAAGGCGGCGCCTGTGTTTTGGGAAGTCTTGGATCGATGGCGGGTAAGGCCAGGGCCAAGGCGAAAAATCCGAACCATATCTTCTTCATGCTTGGCCTCCGTTACGCGCCGGAACCGCGCCTTCGCAGTGAAGGCGGCTCAGACGCTAATCACCGGACACGGGGCCGTGTGGATCACTCCGTAGGCCTGTGCCCGCAGTCTTGCGAACCCCTCCTTCGCTGCACCACGTCCGATCACAACAACATCGGCGCCCAACTCGGTGGCCGCTTCGCCAATCACTTTGGCCGGCGATCCGCCACGGAGAAGGGAATGGTAGTCGGTGCCCACCTTGGCCTGAAGCCGCTCCATATCCTCTTTGGCCATGCGGCAGAGTTCGGCAAAGAATTCGATATTGAAATACTTCTCCGGCAGAGCATCCGTCGCCGGCACAGCGTGCACGAGGGTCACCTTGGCGTCGCCGGCATTCTGCTTCACCCATTCGAGCAGAGTCTCGGCCTGCTCGCCGAAATCGAGAGCACAAAGGAGTTGGCCGAAGCCGATGGCCTGCGCCGGAGGAGCACCTTCCAGATGAACACCCGTCCACACAGGGCAGGTGGCATCGTGAAGCACCTTGGCCGTCACCGAACCGAGCACAAAGCGGCGGAATGGCCCCAAGCCATGAGTGGGCATCATGATCAGATCGGTGTTGCCGGCGGCAGCCCGTTCCACGATTTTTGTCGCCGGATCACCCTCCATCAGTACCCGGCAATTCAATCCGGGAAGAAATGTTTCGAGCAAGTACCCGTCAAGTTGGTGCTGGGCGTGCGCACGGTGCCGCAGCCGGAGGTCGGCCACATCAATGCCGTCAAACTCCGGCCCGGTGAAGATGGAATCGCGCGACTCCAGGACGTGCAGCAGCGTGACACGCGCGTCGAAGCGCTGCGCGTAGGCCTTCACAAATTGGGCCGCCCCGTCCGATTGCAGCGAAAAGTCGACTGGGAAGAGAATGTTCTTCACTTCGTCAAATACCTCTGCTGAAGTCCATGCACGGCGGTGGCCATTGTTTGGTGAACAGCATGCTGCTCAATCATCCGAAGGGAGTAGACGATGAAGACGACGCTCAGTGTCATCAAGGCCGATATCGGCTCCGTCGGGGGCCACATCGTGCCCTCCCGGCGACTGGAAGACGCAGTTGCTTCTTTCATCGGAAAGAACGCCAATGGCCTGCTGGAGGACTATGCCATCAGCCATACCGGCGACGATATCGCCATCCTGATGGCGCATTATCAGGGGAAATGCAGCGAGCCTGTCCACCGGCTTGCCTGGAACGCATTTCAGGAAGGGACCCGTGCCGCCCGCGAAGAAGGGCTGTATGGCGCGGGCCAGGACATCCTGGTGGACTCCTTCACCGGCAACGTGCACGGGCTTGGTCCGGCCGTAGCCGAGATGGAATTCGAGGAGCGGCCCAATGAGCCGTTCCTGTTTTTCGCCGCCGACAAGACGGACCCCGGCGCTTTCAACCTGCCGCTCTACCTGGCATTCATCGATCCGATGAACACACCAGGGTTGCTGCTGTCTCCAAAGATCGCCAAGGGCTTCCGCTTCGTGATTATGGACGTGAGTCATACCACCGGCGATCGAGTGGTGGAACTCAACGCTCCGGAAGATCTATACGCGATTGCCACGCTGCTCCGCGATCCGGAGCGCTACGTGGTGGAATCGGTGTGGTCGCGCGCTACGGGTGAGCAGGCTGTGGCCGTGGCCACTTCCCGTCTGCACAACATTGCCGGTAAGTACACCGGTAAAGATGACCCTGTGATGCTGGTGCGCGTGCAGATGAATTTTCCCGCGACAGGGGAAATCCTGGCGCCGTTTGCAACGGGACACTTCGTGGCCGGCGGCATGCGCGGCTCGCACAACATGCCATTGATGCCGGTGAAGCGCAACACAGGCATCAGCTACTTCGATGGCCCACCCGTGGTCAGTTGCTCCGCCTACTGCGTGCACAAGGGTAAGTTCACCGAAGCCGTAGATGCCTTCGCCCATCCGTTCTGGGACACGGTCCGGGAGAACGTGTCGCACAAGGCGATGGAGATGCGCCGGCAAGGTTTCTTTGGGGCAGCCATGCTCCCCATGACGGAGCTGGAATATACGGGGATTGTAGAGAACCTGTACACGCTGGACCGGAAGTTCAAGATCCGCGGCGCAACGCCCGTGGAAGTTGTCGATCCGGTGTGCTGACAAGAACAACGTACCATCGCGGGCCGCACGTGGGCTGTGCGGCCCGCGAGGCGGCTACACACTCAACACAGGACATGGGCTTTCGCGCACGATGCTATAGAGCTGGCTGAACATGCGGCTGAGCTTGCCCTGGTGGTGGCCGCGACCGGTGACGATGAGGTCGGCGGAGCGATCGAGCGCCTCCTTCCGCACACGGGCATCGATGGCTCCTTCCAGAACGGACAGCGTAGCTTCGATGCCGGTGTTGCGAAGAATCAGGCGCAATTCCAAGTCGGCCGAATCCAGCAAGCGCTGGCGATAAGGCGCAAAATCGATCTCCAGAGACATGGGGGGCGTTTCCACGCAATGCACGACATGCAGCTTGGCATCGAATGAGGAGGCCAATGCCGAGGCCGCACGCAGCACGTCCGGCGTCTCCGGATCAAGGCCAACGGCGCACAACACACAGCGGTAGGGCACAGGGCTGCTGTGATCGGAAAGCGAGGAATGCACACCGGTCCATACGGCACAACTGACGTCGTGCAACACTTTGGCGGTGACTGAGCCCAGCAGCAGGCGGCGGAAAGCGCCGCGCCCACGCGTGGACATCATCACCAGGTCCATGCCATTGCGCTGCACGGTTTCGCGAATGACCGCGCCCGGCTCGCCTTGCTCCACCAATTGCGTGGTGTGTAAACCGGGAAAGTGCGCGGCGGAAAACTCCTTGAGCCGCTGCACTTCCAGCTTCAACAAGTCGGGGGAGGTGTCAACGACTGTGCCGATTTCGTCGTAGATTTGCAAGTTGGGTTCATAGACATGAAGCAGTGTGAGGGTGGCGGAAAAATGCATCGCCAACCGCTGCACATGGGGAACAACAGACATGCAGGGCTCAGAGAAATCCACCGGATAGAGAATCCGTTGAAAGGGAAACATAGGTCTCTCCTGTGTGACAAAGAAAACCGTGCTCCGCGGAGGCGCCCTCCGCCCACACTCCGCGGAGCTTCGCCGTCATGCCGCAGCTTTGCTGGATGGCGCATCCTTGCTGGATGGCGCAGCCTGGACAGGGACTTCCTTCCTGGTTGCTTTTGCTTCGGCGCAGGGCACATGGATCTTCAGGACGCCGTTGTCGATTTCGGCCGTAGCCTGATCGAGCAGGGCGCCCTCGGGGAGCGGTACAGAGCGATAGAACTTGCCGTAGCTCCGTTCCGAGCGATAGGATTCTTCGCCCTTTTCCTCCTTTTCTTCCTTGCGCTCTCCTTCGATCACCAGCCCGTCCTCCGTGAGAGATACCTTGACATTGTCCTTAGTAAGACCTGGCAGTTCCGCCACCACGTGGATCGTGCCGTTGGCGCGCTTCACCTCAATGGCCGGGGCCCAGAACTCGGTCTTTGCTTCCGGCATGGCGGTGAACATCCGGTCCATCTCGTCGGTAAACTGCCGCATCAGCGCGAATGGATTCATGTGAAACATGCTGCCGCGGAAAAACGGCATGTCAAACATCGATCTGGGAATCAGTTCTTTTTCCTTCGGCTTATTTACTGTTAGTTCAGGCATACGAATAGCTCTCCTTTCCGGGAACCTGTGCTGTTCGAGAAAGGTTCAGACCGTCGCGGCCATGGCAGCCGGGCGCGGTTCAGTTTCAGGCCGGCGATGTTCGCCAATCGCCTTGAGCGTATTGACGACATCGTCGTAGGTAACGTCCGTGGGCTTATGCGCGACGCGGTGGGCGCGCAGAATCACGTCATTGAGACAGAGTAAGCCCTCCAGTTTGCCGTGTTTTCCGAGCACGGGAAGGCGGCGAACCTTGTGCGTTCGCATGGTCTTGAGTGCCGAATGCACATCGTCGTCAGGGGCGCAGGTGAATCCCATGTGGCTGATCACGTCGCCTACCGTGATCTCGCTGGCGCGGAGATTCCGCGTACCCAGCGCGATGGCGACGTCGCGGTCAGTGAGCATGCCCACCAGCAATCCATCTTTCATTACGGGTAGAGCGCCGCAGTCGTTGGTCCACAGGAGATCCACTGCGGCGGCCAGGTTCGATTCGGGAGAGCAGGCCGCTACGGGGGCCTGATGCATGATTTCCTTAACTTTCACGTTTACCTCCTGCGGAATTACGTCTTCTCCTCTTTCGCCTGTTTCGCGTGCTCACGCATACGAACTCATTTCCCGGCGAAGAGAAGGCAGGTCAATAAACCGGATCCACCTCAATCATAGCGCGTGCACTCACCGTGCCAAACCGTGCAGTAGACAGAGGGGGAATGCGACGAAGTACACCATGTGTCACTACGCGCAGTTGGGTGAATGTACCCAAGATTGGGGGAAGGGACTCAGGAGTCTGTTTTTCGCGCGCTCTGTGGTTCCAGACCGAGTTGGGCGCATTTCTTGTAGAGGTGGCTGCGCTCCAAGCCGAGTGCACGTGCCGTCTCACTCATGTTGAAGCCGCAGCGCTTCAGTTCTTCAAGAACGGTCTGCCGTTCGAAGGATTCGACGCGCGCTGCCAGCGTGCCGCTGGGCGAGGCTTCGGTACGCAGGTTTGGCAGAGCGAGCCGTACTGTATCCTCGTCTATATCTGCGTCGGCGAGCAGCAGCATGCGTTCGACTGAGTTGCGCAACTCGCGAACATTTCCCGGCCAATTGTATCGGCAAAGAATTTCAACAGCAGCCGGTGAAAATGTTTTGGCCTTCCAACCGTTCATCTCGCAGACGCGTGCGGCGAAGTGTTCCACCAGTACGGGGATATCGCCGGGACGCTCACGTAACGGAGGGAGTGTGATGGGAAAGACGAAGACGCGATGATAGAGATCCTGGCGAAAGGCTCCGTTGCGAACCTGCTCGTCCAGATTGCGGTGCGTGGCAACAACGACGCGCACATTGACCTTGATGGCGCGGTCGCCGCCGACGCGTTCGAACTCGCCTTCCTCCAACACGCGCAGCAGCTTTGCCTGCATCACGGAGGGCATATCCCCAATCTCATCGAGGAAGAGCGTTCCCGCATGGGCCTGTTCGAACTTGCCGGCGTGGCGTGTGGCGGCACCGGTAAACGAACCCTTCTCATGGCCGAAGAGTTCCGATTCGATCAATTCCTGCGGCACGGCAGCGCAATTCAGCGTGATGAACGGACCTTTGGCTCGCGCACTGAGACGGTGCAGGGCGCGGGCAATGAGTTCTTTGCCGGTGCCCGTTTCACCGAGGATGCAGACGCGCGATTCACCGGCGGCCACACGTTCCACTTGCGCCATCACACGGCGCATCGGCTCAGAGTGCCAGATGATTTCGTGGCTACCCACCTGGCGGCGCAACTCGCGATTCTCCGCTTCGAGACGCGTGAGCCGCACGGCGTTGTCGATGGCCAGCAGAAGCTTTTCCGTGGACAGCGGCTTTTCGAGAAAATCGAGCGCACCCAGGCGCGTGGCGCGCACGGCCATATCGACAGTGGCTTGGCCGGAGATCATGATGACGGGCGTGGAGACCTGCATGCCGCGGATCTCTTCGAGCAGCGTGATGCCGTCTTTGCCGGGCATGACCACATCAGAGAGAATGCAATCGAACTTCTGGTTGCGAATGAGGTCCGCGGCGCGCGCGGCGCTGTCGGCGACCGTGGTTTCATGCCCGGCCAGGCGGAACGCGCGCGAGAGTGAGCCGAGTGTGCTGGGATCGTCGTCAATGAGGAGAATGTGACTCATGCGCTGGTCCTTGCCGGAAGATCGATGGTAAACGTGGCGCCCTTTCCTGGTTCGCTGTGCACGGCGATGCGTCCTTTATGATCGCTGATGACGGACTGCACGATGGCGAGGCCGAGGCCGGTGCCATGCTGCTTGGTGGTGTAGTAAGGCGTGAACAGGCGCGAAGCTTCTTCTTCGGTCATTCCCTTCCCTGTGTCGCGTACTTCGAGATGCGCGGATCCGTTGATCCATTCGGTGCGGATGGTCAGTATGCCGCCTTCCGGCATTGCGTCCATGGCGTTGAGGACGAGGTTGCGCAGGGCGCGGCCGAGTTGCTCCGGATCGGCTTCCACTTGCAGTTCCCCACTGCTCAGCTCCAGTGCGGCTTCGATCGGCGCGCGGCCGGGCTGGTTCCACTGCGCGTCGAATAATTGCAGGGTTTCGCGCACCAGCGCGTTGAGATCGATGAGTTCCAGGCGCGGCGCGGGCATACGGCTGAAATCGCTGAAGCGCCCGATGATGGATTTGAGATTGGCGATTTCTTTGAGCAGTGTATCGGTGCTTTCGCGAAACACTTCGTCGAACTCTTCCGGAGTTTGTGTGCGGCTGCGTTGGAGGTTTTCGACGGTGATCTGCAGCGGGAACAATGGGTTCTTGAGCTCGTGCGCCAGGCGGCGGGCAAGTTCGCGCCATGCGGCCACACGCTCGGCCTGGATGGCTCGCTCGCGCTGTTCGATCAATTGCTGCGTCATGTGGTTGAAGGCTTGGCCGAGGCTGCCGATTTCGTCGTTGCCGGCAACGGGCACGCGTGCGCTGAGATCGCCTTCGGCGACGGACTTGGCAGCCGAGGCGAGTTGCGCCACGGGGCGGCTGATGCGCTCCGTGGTCCACCAGCCGAGTAACACGCCGAGCAGTATGCCGGAGCCGCCGACCAACAGCCCTGTGTAGAGGATCCATTGTTCCAGCCACATCTGATCGGCGAGCGAGGTGCCTGCCAGCAATACGCCGAGAGTGGTTTCGCCACGGAGCAGGGGCATGGCGAGTAGCGCTTCCGAACTGGAGCGCGCTTCGCGCCAGCGGATGACTCCTGTCGAGGGCTTGCCGGTGGTGCGCGCCTGCTCTACAAGCGGCGCGAGTTTAGCGGCATCGGCGATTGGGCCACGCGCGTCCAGGACTTCGCTGTTCGAGAGCCAAAGCAGGGCACGCACGCCTGGAGCAACGCCGAGCGATTCGAGAAACTGGCGATTGAGTCGCTTGCCGCCGGCGATGGTGATCTTTTCCTCACCGGCATTGACGCGCTGCACGGCGATCAAAGCCACCGCGGCGCCTTCTGGCATTGGGATGCGGGTGAGGAAGGCTTTCGGCGCCTGCCAGTCTTCGGCGGCAATGAGCCAGTCATTGCGAAAGCCGAAGCGCGCCGGCCAATGGGCCGAGGAGACGATGTTGGCATCCCCTTTGAGGACGTCGAGAAAATCGAGCGATTGCCCTTCGGCCTGCTGCGCGGCGATTTGCAGAAAGGGAGCGAGGTCGGGCTCGCGGCGGCTGGCTTCGATGGCGATGCGCAGCATCTCGTCGGAGGCAGCGATACGGCGGACGCGGCGGGTGATCTCATCGCCTTGCGCATCCAGTTGTTTCTGGAACTGCTCCAGCAGGGCGTTGCGGCGCTGTTGATCCATGGTTTCAAAGGCACGGCGCGTGGCCACGGAAACCACGCCGGTGACCAGGGCCACAGCGCCAGCTACGGTGAGCGAGGTCACTACCAGCAGCTTGGTGCGGAAGGTCATGGCTTATCCTCCACCCAAACATTTTCGAGGCGCCATGTTCCAGCCCAGTTTCGCACTCTCTCGCTCAGGCGCCACGTCACCGGCAGGTGCAGCAAGGGGATGACGCCGGCGGTTTCAATGAGGCTCTTCTCGGTTTCGTAGGGGGATGCTTCAGGCATGGCGATGCCGAGTTCGGCGGATAGTCCACGCAGGGCCTGTAGTGATTCCCTGCCCTGTGTGCACAGCCGCAGCAGCCTTACATCGGGCTTCTGTTGATTGGTTGCGGGGCGCATCGGGAGTCCGGCTTGTGTGGTGTTGAGGGCCACGCGATCAGCGATGGCGCGAAGCAGTGCGTCCTGCGGATCGTGGGCGATGGTGAGGGCGATGGGAGGCGAAGGTGGCAGGGGTTGGAACAATGTGGAAAAGAGAAATGCGTACCCGCTCAGCCACTGCGGCAGCAGCGCGGCGGTGATCTCACCCTGCCGCTGCAGGATCACCTGATGGATGGACTGCCGGTCAATGGCCAGGGACAGCCGTTCTCGGAGGTGGGCTTTGTCTTTGCTGAGGATTAGTGCGATGGTTTCGATGGGCTGGGTGGTGGAGAGCCTGGCGTTGCGCTGACGGCTGGCACGTACTTCGTTGGCGGCGAGTTCCACGATATCGGCGCGTCCGAGTTCCAGGGCCAGCGTCTGCTCTCGCAGGGATGCGCCCATGGTGATCTCGATGGTGTCGAGAAACGGGCGGCCTTGCCAATGGGCTTCGTGCGCGGCGAGTGTCACCGCCTTCGCATCCCATTTGCCGATACGAAATGGGCCGGTGCCGAGCAACGCGCCATCGGAGCCTCGCTGTGCGATCGCGCTGCGCGGATGAGCCAGCAGGGCGAGGATCTCGGCGATGGGCCGGTCTGCAGGCACGGTGATGACTCCGTTATCCGGCTGCCACAGGGAGCCATCGTGGAAACGCACGCCTTCGCGCGCGGTGAATAGCCAGCGGCGGCGAGGGGCGTCGTAGCTCCACTCTTTCGCCAGCCAGGGTTGTGGACGGCCTTTGGCATCAATGCGGACGAGCGTTTCGAAGACCTGCGCGGTGATCTGCTGCTTGGCCGCGGAAGCGAGGGAATCGCTGGGCCATGCCGCTGGATCGGCGTTGTCGACAACGGCACGCATGGCGACACGCAGGTTTCCGCCATAGCGCGGCCGGCGCGCTGCCTCCGCCGGGGCGCAGAGCAGGCTAACGGCTGCAATCGACGCTAACCAGATACGCACTGTGGGTCTCTTCGGCATGATTGGCGGTGATGGCGAGCACTGCGCCGGCTCGCGCGTGCAGGGCCGTGATGGGCGATGGGAACTCCAGTCGATTCGACAGATCGGGAATAGTGAGTGTGTCAGGGGATTGCCAGTCAACGGCCGTGGTTTCGAAGACGGCGTTTTTCGCACCGCAGAGTTCGGGAGTTTTGACTGCGACTTCGGTGGGCTGCGGCTGCAGGTTGGGCGTGCAGGTAATCTCGAGGGTGGGTTGCAGGGTGCCTTCGCAGCGCGTGTCGTTGAGGGTGAGCGTGAGTTGCGTGTTGGCGATTTCGATTGCGCCTTGGGGATCGCGCGTTGGGGCGCTGGGGATTGGTTTCACGGTGACTGGCTCCCATTTGCCGTCGCGTGTTTCGTAGATGGCGAGTTGGCGGGTATCGAGCACCAGCATGCGGTTGTCGTGGATGTAGACATCAAGGAGCGGCGTATTCTGCTCCCAGAGGAGACGGCGGCTCAGGACAGGACGGATGGTGGTGGCCTGCTGCGTAGCTTCGAATGTGGCCATTTCCACGAATCTCTCGGCTGGAGGGCGGCGCAATTCGGCAATGAGGAGAAATCCTTGTGGATTTTCCGAGAGCGATAAGAAAACGTCGAGCGGAGGCTTGTTGCGGGCAGGGGTGCGGCGCAACGCGCGCTGGACGAGGCCGCGCGCTTTCTCCATCTCCGGAGCCGGCAGCGAGCTGAGATTCTTTGCGGTGATTTGCACGGATTCCCCAATGGCAAGCCGCGCCGCGATGCCTTTGGAAACGCTGCGGACGGCGTCTTCCAGGCTCCCGGCGCGGGCGGCTGTAAACATTGTGAACAACAGAATCAGGCCCCGTCCCATGCGTGGGCATGATAGCAAACGCTGCGTGCGGCTATTGGTGAACGGTGGGCATGCCTTTCAGGACGTCGTTGGCGAAGAAGAATTTCCCGTCGTTGGGCACCATCATGATCTGCACTTTGTCGGACAGCTTTTCGGCAATGATTTTTTGAATCAGCAGCGGGTTTTCTTTTAAGACGATGGCTTCGGTGCGGAGGCGCTCGGCGTTGGCGGAGGCGACGCGGCGGATGTTGAAATCATCGGCTTCACTCATCAGCTTGCGGCGCTCCAGTTCGGCCTTGCTGTCAATGACCTTGGCCTGGGCCATGGCTTCGGCATTCTTCACGGTGGCTTCCTTGCGAGCTTCGGCTTCAAGCCGCGTCTGTTGAATCTGTTTTTCTTTGAGCGGCAGCGTGTGCTGCATGGCATCGGCCTGAGCCTTGGCCTGCAGTACGGTGACCTGCGCCTGCGCTTCGGCTTGCTTCACTTCGCGCGCCTTCTCCGCTTCGGCTTCGAGTTCGGCGGCACGCACCAGCTTCTGCTTCAGATCGAGTTCGACGCCCATGCGCTCACTTTCCTGCTCCTTCAGCAGGAGGCCTTCCAAGCCTTTGGCGTATTCGGCGGGAAGCACGATGTCGCGCAGGATGACTTCCTTCACCACGATGCCATCGGCGGCGAGCCGCTTGGTGATGACGCCGGCGGCGCGGCTGCGGATGTCTTCACGCTTCGAGGCAAACACTTCGCGCACCATGTGGGCCGGTGCGATTTCGCGGAAGGCGCTGGCGACGACCGGCGGCACGATCTCTTCTTCCAGCGGTTGCGGCAGGTTGTTGTGGATGTGGGGCAACCGCGACGGATCGATGCGGTAGCGAACGGTGACCATCATGCCGACGGTCAAGCCTTCCTTGGTCTGCACGCGCAGGGTCTCGGGTTTCTTCTTCGGATCATCGGTGCCGTTGGTGGTGTAGAGGCGTTCCCTCGTGTTGTAGAGTTGCACGCGTTCCATGAGCGGGATGATGCAATGCACGCCAGGGTACATGGTGCCGGGGAGGGCTCCGGCGAGCTGGCTGACGCGGATGCCGGCGTAGCCATCGGGCACGAGAGCGATGCTGATGCCAGTGAGAAGCGGGATGAAGCCGGCGAGGGCCAGGTAAGCCGCGGGACGCCAGTTCAGGTCCGGCGGGGTTGTAGGTTCTTCGTCCTCCTTCGGCCGCACCACGAGGATGCGGTACAGATCGTGTATGAGGATGGCGGCGGCGGCCAGCAGCAGGCCGATTCCGGCGAAGGTGAGCAAGTATTTGAGAAAAAACATTTTTGTGTCTCCTTGTTTTGGGCGTGAAATGTGTCACTCGGCGGCGACGGCCGTCACGGGCCTGGTTCCGACGAGTTCCACGGTGACACCCGGACCAACGAGTTCAAACAGCTCTTCCACGTCGCGATTGCGCATGCGGATGCAGCCCTTCGAGGCTGCCGTGCCGATGGAGGCTGGGTTGTTTGTCCCGTGGATCCCATAACCCGGCGCGCTCAATCCCAACCAACGCGTGCCCAGAGGATTGCTCTTCCCCGGCGCCACCGGCCTTCCCGATCCATACCAGGTGGGATGCGGGATGCGGTTGACGATGGTGAAGGTGCCTTCGGGTGACGGCGTAGTGGCCTTGCCGACCGCCGTGTCATACGTCTTGCGAATGGTGTTGTCTTCGAGCAGAAACAGCTTGCGTGCAGCAATGTCGATGACGATGCGGCGGTCCGTGGCGTGTGCCTGTGCCGTGGCGAAGGCGAGGGCCGCGATGAGTTGGGTGAAGCGGCTGGTGATGGTTTCGTGTGTCACGCCATACAGGAATGCACACGTGCAGCCAATCTTTATCTTATTGATTCCATGATGGTTCTTGCGTGCGTTCGGCGTGTGCAAAGAGACACATCATGTCAGCGCTGACACGCTTTGCTTTAGTGAAACAAGAGCGGGGCGAACTCGCCGAGATACTTGCGCCACACCGTGTAGGTGTGCGCGCCTTCGGTGAGAGCGAAGACGTGGCGGATTTGTTTCGACTTCAACAATGCGGAGAATTCCTGGCTGCGTTTTATGACGGAGTCATCTTTACCGCAGCCAATCCAAAGGGTCTTCAACTGCGCGTTGGCCTTCGCGGGGTCATTGAGGATGGCTGCAAAACGTGTTTCGAAATCGACGGGCGCGGAGCTAAATACGCCGATGGCGCTGAATAGATCGAGGTGGCTGAAGCCGATGTGAATGGATTGGCCGCCGCCCATGGAGAGGCCGGCGATGGCGCGGTTGGCGCGGCCCGCGGCCACGCGATACTTCGATTCCACCAGCGGCATCACATCCTTAAGGATGTACTCCTCATAGAGCGACGTGTTCTTCGCCTGCACCTCGCGCGGCGAACCGAACGGCACCGCATGCCCGTATGGCATCACTACGATCATCGGCACAGCCTTCTTTTCAGCGATGAGGTTGTCGAGGATGAAGTTCGCCTGGCCGGCGAGCACCCATCCGCCGGCGGTGTCGTTGGAGCCGTGGAAGAGATAGAGCACGGGGTAGCGTCGATTGCCTTTCTCATAGCCGGGCGGCGTGTAGATCCAGATCCAGCGCGTTTCTCCGTTGATCACTTTCGATTTCTGCCAGTTGATTTCCACGGCGCCATGCGGCACGTCGCGGGCCTGCCAGAGGGCAGCAGGTTCGGCGGGCACTTCCACCATGCTCGCTGAGGTGCGCGCGCGCAGTTTCACGCGTGGATTCACCGGGTCCGCGATGGTCACTCCATCGACGGTGAAGGAATACAGATAGATGCTTGGGGGCAGCGGGCCAAGGGTGATCGACCAGACGCCGCTCCCATCCTTGGTCATCCTTTCGCGCGTGTTGGTGGGCATCCAGTCGCCGAAGAACGTGACTTCGTTGGCGCGCGGGGCGAGGATACGGAAGGTCACTTTGCGATCCGCATGCACTTCGGGGGAAACCAGCGTATCGGGGTTGTTCTGCGCCAGGCAAAACGAGGCAGCAAGCAGCAGCGTGTAGAGTTTCATGGGCGATTCATTTCGAAGATCTCGCGCACCACGGCGTATTCCATGTAGCCGAGGCGAGCGATGGGCATGGCTTTGGTGAGATCGACGCGCCCATCGGTGAGGATGCGTTCGTCAATGTGAACGCCGACCACTTCGCCGAACACGACGGAGTTGAGCGGCGATAGTTCCAGAGTACGGATGGTGCGGCATTCCAGGTGCACTGGAGAGGCCGCGACGCGCGGCGGCTTGACGATTCGCGACGGAGCTTTCTCGAGTCCGGCGAGTTCGAATTCATCGACGTTGCGGGCCACGGAGGCGGACGTCAGGTTCATCTGCTCGCGCAGGTCCCAGGTGGCCATGTTGTAGACGAATTCGCCTGTCTCCCTGGCATTGATTGCCGTGTCTTTGAGCGAACCTTCGATGTGCTTGCCCGTGGCCGAGAAGAGGACGATGGGCGGATCGTCGTGCAAGGCGTTGAAGAAGCTGAAGGGCGCCAGGTTCACGATGCCGTCACGGCTGAGGGTGGAAATCCAGCCGATGGGGCGGGGGGCGACACAGGCTTTGAACGGGTTGTGGGGCAGTGGGTGCCCAGCCTTAGGTTCGTAGAACATTCCGAATTACAAACGTTTCAAACGGAACGCCTGCTTGGTGTTGTTGCGCGATTGCACTTCGCCGCCGTTACCTGCGTTGCGCGAGGATTCACGCTCGCGGGTGAGCTCGATTTCGCCGTCTTTCAGTGTGCCGGTGAAGCGCAGGCGCGTTTCGTTGATCTGATTACCGGCCTGTTCTTCGGCGAGGACGACGAAGACCACCTGGTCGCCGGTGACTTTGCCTTCCACGATGCGCATGCTCTTGAAGTCGCCATAGAGCTTGCCGGAAAGCGCTTCGTCTTTGTGCTGGAACTGGAAGGCGATGTCGATGGGCTCATTGTTGCGGCCGGGATACTGGCCGACCCAGATGCCGGTGAGATCGGCCGCGGCAACGGTGGCGGCGAGGGAAGCGAGCAGCAACAGGCGGCGCATGATCAGGCTCCCTTCAACAGGCCCTGCAGGGGGCCGGTGCTATCGGCGAAGCGCTCCACGGGCGCGCCGAATGCTTCCAGCATGGAGACGTAAAGGTTCGCCATCGGAGCGTCGTCGGAGTAGACCAGGTGCTGGCCGGAATCGATGCGGCCACCGCCGCAGCCGCCAAGAACGAGCGGCAGCTTGTGCGGATCGTGCTTGTTGCCATCGCTGAGCGCGGAGGCGAACAGCACCATCGAATTGTCGAGCACTGTGGCATCGCCTTCCTTCATGCTGTCGAGCTTCTTCAGCAGGTAGGCGTACTGCTCAATGTGCCACTGGTTGATGATCTGGTATTGGCGCAATTTGTCGGCGTCGTTCTGATGATGGGAAACATCGTGGTGGCCGGCGCTGACTCCGGGCAGGAAACGGAAACTGACATTGCTCACCGCGTTGCCGAACATGAAGGTGCTGACGCGCGTGGTGTCGCTCTGGAAAGCGAGCGCGATCATGTCGAGCATGAGCCGCACGTGTTCGGCGTGATCGACGGGCTGGTCAGTGGGCGCGGTCTTGGGATCGATGGGCACACGCGGCTTCCACGGGGTCTTGTTGGTTGCCGAAGCACGCTGCACGCGCTCTTCGAGCGAGCGCATTACCGAGAGATATTCATCGAGGCGAATGCGGTCCTCACTGCCGACTTGCGTGCGGAGCCGCTTGGCGTCGCCGAGCACGCGATCGAGCAGCAACGCGTCCATCTTCGCTGCGTTGCCTTGCGGTCCGGAGGAGGCGCGGAAGAGACGCTCATACACCGAGCGCGGGTTGATCTCGCGCGCCAGCGGAGTGGTGGGATTGCTCCAGGCGATGTGCGAGCCGTAGATGCGCGTGTAACCGACGACGGCATCGACGCCGATGGCCACGGGCGTGACACCCAACTCAAGCGAAGGCAGCGGGGTGAGGTTAGCGACGCGCTGCGCGGCCATCTGATCGACGGAGGTGGCGTTGGCGATATCAGCGCCAGGCGTTTTCTTGATGGTGGCGCAGGTGAGGATGGCCGCTTCCTTCACGTAGTGGCCGTCGCCGCCCTTGGAATTCGCATTCCATAGATTGCTCATCACCGTAATCTTGTCTTTGAGCGATGCAAGCGGTGAGAGCGTGGGAGAAAGCTGCCAATCGCGGCCTTTGCCCTGCGGAGTCCAGGCCGATACGTTGACGCCGTTGGGCATGTAGAGCGCGGCCATGCGCACGGGATGGCGCGGCGTAGTGGCGGCAGCGGCTTCGAGCCAGGGCAATCCCAGCGCGACGCCAGCGCCTCTCAGAATCGTGCGGCGAGTGATTGGCTTAGTCACGGTTCGTCTGCTCCCTCTGCGTTTGCGGCGGCCGGGCCATCTGATAACGGAACGGCACGCTCAGAACAATTTCCTCAATCAGCGTTCGGGCCTTGTAGTCATTATCTTTCACTTTTTGGGCGATGGCATCGACGGTGCAGGAATCCTTTAGGGTGAGCCCGCGGCCAAGGGCATAGCCGAGCATCTTCGCCGTCAGGTGGCGAATGAAGAGATCTTTGCGTTGGAGGAGCGCCGCTTTGAGTTCCGTGGGTCCGTTGAACTTCGTGCCATCGGGGAACTCGCCGGAACTGTCGATGGCCTTACCGGCATCTTCCGTGCGCCAGCGGCCGATGACGTCGTAGTTCTCCAGGGCGAAGCCGGGTGGATCGATTTTTTCGTGGCAACTGGCACAGACGGGATTGGCGCGATGCTGCACCAGCCGGTCGCGCAACGTCTTCGGCGCGGCGCCGGCATGTGGTTCTTCCAGCGCGGGAACATTCGGCGGAGGTGGAGGCGGAGGCGTGCCAAGAATCGTGTCGAGCACCCACGCGCCACGCAGCACCGGGCTGGTGCGGTAAGGATGCGAACTGACGGCGAGCACTGCAGGCATGCCGAGCAAACCGCCGCGCGTCGAGCCTTCCGGCAACTCCACCCACTGCGGCTGTTTGGAGGCGTTGGCGCGCACCGGGAGCTTTTCTCCAAAGTGTTTCGCGAGGTTGCTGGTGGCGATGGTGCCCTTCGATTCGATGAAGTTCAGCAACGAAAGATTCTGCGTCAGCAATTCGCGGAAGAAGAGGATGGGCTGGAAACGGATGTCGCCTCGCAGTTCCTCATCGGCGGCGTAGGCGGGAAACAGCTTTGCGTCGGGTGCTTTGTCGCCGCGCAGATCGCGTGTGCCGAGCCACTGCTCAGTGAAGCGCTGGGCGAAGACGAGGGAACGATCGTTGCGGAGCATGCGCTCCACCAGATAACGCAACACCGCGGGTTCGTGCAGTTTGCCCGCCGCGGCGAGGTCCGTAAGGAATTCGTCGGGGAGGCTGCCCCAGAGGAAATAGGAGATGCGCGAAGCGAGCGCGTAGGATTCGATCGGCTTCGGGCCAGTGCCGGGTTGCGGCGGCACGGTGAGAAAAAGGAAATTCGGAGAGACCAGCGCGCCACGCAGCGCGAAGAGGATGGCCGGTTCGAAATCGTTGCCTTGCTTGCGCGCCAGTTGGTAGAGCGCAATGTAGGGAGCGATTTCGGCTTCGGTCACCGGACGGCGGAAGGCGCGAGGCAGGAAGGATTCCAGAATGCGCCGGGCGGCCTGATCGGCGGTGACGCCTTTGCCCGGATAGGCAACGAAAATCTTCTGCCGCGATTTGTATTCCTTGGCGGCGAAGTCCATGACGAACTTCGCGGCCTCGAGGTATTTTTCCGAATGGAGCGGGGAAAGGAACAGGGTCTCGGCGGCGTTATCGAAGCCTTCACCGCCTGCTCCATCCACGGGCAGCGTGGCGCCGAAATCCATGTGGATGTCGAGCATGTCGCGAATGGTAGCCGAATACTCATCGCGATTGAGGCGGCGAATGGGAGCGGGGCCGGGGACGATGCCGTCGGCGCAAGCCTCCTGGCGAAGCGAATGTTCGACCCATCCGGCAAATTCGACGCGGGCATCGACAGACGGCGCGGGCGAGCCCTTGGGCGGCATCTCGCCATTGCGTGTGCGCAGTGCGGCGCGATTCCATTTCACCGGCGAAGTGCGCAGTGTGGCGGGCGTGGCCACGACGTTGAGATCGAAGCCGCCGACCGTGGTTTTGTGGCAATTGTGGCAATAGGTTTTGAGAAATGCCTGGGCCTTGTCAAAGGAAAATTCCTCCGGTGGCGCAGCAAGAGCCGCCGAGGCATACAGTACGAGCGCAGTGGCGAGCCGGAGAGGCATGGATATTCCTTAGTGTATGCGAAGTACGGCTGGCTCATCGGGGAATGAGGGCGAAGCCTTCGATGGCAACACTGGCGCTGCGGTAGCGGCGCGTTCCGGACAAGTGAAACACGACGCGGATTTCATCGAACATTGGGAATGGGGCGGTGGCGGGCAAATCGAAGCGCAATGCGGAGCCCGTGAGCGCTTGTGAGCCCAGGCTCCAGCGGAGCGCACGGCTTCCGGGAACAGCGTGGATGAGGATGAGCTCGATCCAGATTTTGTCCGGCTCGGTATCGGCGTTTTGAACGACCAGATCGATCCGCGCACAGCAGGAGGTGTCGAGTTCCTGTTGGAGCTGCTGCGTCGCCACCATGGAGAGCGCGCGACGCTCGACGTTGGTGAACACGTAGGTAAGTGGAGATCCCTTGCGGATGAGGGAATTGCGGGGCGGCCGCGAAAGGGGGCTGTGATAGAACCAGTACTCTCCGGTGAAGGGGATGAGATCGGGAGAACGCTGGAGCGATCGTGGGTGGGCACGCGCATGGCGCGGCGGCGGCGCCTTCAGGGGAGGGCGTGCACGCGGCTCGCTGAGCAGGATGACGCCGGAGTGCGTGTCCTCATCCGGCGGAAGTTGCCCCGTGCCTTCCTTCTTCTTGGCAGCGCTACGCATCTCTTGGGGAGTCCACAGCAGGGTGCAGGCGGCGATGGCAATGGCGATTCGAAACGCGGCATCGAGGGTAAGCAAACGGATCGGGCGCGGATCAGGCCGCGAGGTCCATGCCACCAGAAAGCAGGCGATAGCGGCGCTGGCACAGGCGAGTAAGGCGTTCTGGAGCAGCGTTGCCATGCCGGTAAACAGGAGAAAAATGGCCGCCAGGTGATTGGTGGGCCTTACACGCCACGGGTCGTTGCTCTCATCGTTGGGATTGGCCGCGCAGCGCGCCAGGCTGCGAGCGAGACTTGCTGCGAACGCTCCGGCAGCAAAGATGGACCAGAAGTAGCCTTCTCGCGCGGCGGCGAAGACGGGCGTGAACCAGACGGCAGCCAAGGCGAAGTAGAGCGGCGCTTTCCAGGAACCGGCGGCGAGACGCGCCGCGAGTGTGGCTCCACCGAACGCAAACAGCACAGTTACGGATGCCGCGAGCAATGCGGCCGGCATTTCGACCGGCGTAGTCCAAGCCGAAGCAAGTGCGGCGGACAGAATCGAGGTAGCCAGCAGTGCCAGCATGGCTGCATGCCAAGAGCCGCGGTCGCCATCGATTTGTTGGAACATCGCCCCGGTGTCCTATTGCAAGACATAGACACCGGTGGGCTGCGGCTGGTTCCTTTTATTTCGCAGCTTCGATCGAATCTACCTTGATAATGCCGGTCTTTTCGTAGAGAGTTCCGGTCACCTTCACCTTTTTCCCGGCGAAGGCGGCAGGGCTTTGCTGATCGCTCAGTTTGTAGACCTGCTTGCCGACCAGCAAGGAATACTTGCTGTTGTGACTCTTGACACAGGCTTTGACACAATCGGCGTCCGAGCCCAAGCCCATGCCTTCGTGACTAGCGACGCACATGCTGTCGGTGATGACTCCGGTGAACGTTTCCGCGCACAAGGCGCCGGCGAGCGCCAGCATCAGGAAGACTTTCCGCATGACTAATTATCCTTTCGGCTGTATCGATCGAGAATGTTGTCGTGGCGGCCCGCTTCGAGGGCCTTCCACAGTTGCTGATAGCGGCCTTCGTCCAGCCGCTCTTTCAGTTGAAATCGAAAGCTTTTGAACCCGCCGTGGTGGTAGCGGGAACGCTCATAGGTAGTGAGCACCAACTCAAAGGGCGAGGCGCTGCTGATGTTCTCAATGTCGCGAAACGGCCAGAAGCGCGAGTCGGCCTCAGCCTCGGTGGAGTAGCTGATCCAATCCTTGCCGGCGCGGAGCACGCCTTGCGAGCCCTGTACGCCGCGATGATGCTTCACCGCTAGTTCCCACAGCGGGGCATCGTCGCGCTTCTGGGGCACAGCGCTGGCCATGCGCTCTTCGAGGCGCGGGCGGAGGAAGGCATCGAGCGCGGAGAAATCGCCGGTCTTGGGGCGATCGAACGTGTAGACCTTATCCGCGCCCGCTTTCCACAGCGAGCTGTCTTCGTATAGGCGTAGTTGCACGGACTGCGGCGACAACGTAAGCTGCTGCACTTCGCGATAGGGGACGTTCAACCGCAGTGGCTGCTTGCTTTTCCCCGTCTCAGAGAAGGTCAGGCCCTCCGCGCCGAATTCCAGTGTGCCAAGGCGCGTCTTGCCGATCATGCGACGCGTGGTGGAGACGTGCCGCACGTCAAAGCGCAGCGTCTCGGCGGGCAGCAGGCCCGCGGCGGCGAAAACAAGAATCAGGCGAATTGTTTTTTTACTTCCGAATGCCATTTCCAGACCTCATAGATTGCGGGGTAGACCACCAGTTCCAACAGAAACGATGTGAGGATGCCGCCGACCATGGGAGCGGCGATGCGCTTCATCACGTCAGCGCCCGCTCCGGTGGACCACATGATGGGCGCCAGGCCGATGAACATCGTCGCCACGGTCATGAATTTCGGCCGGATGCGCTTCACCGCGCCATGAAGGATCGCCTCCTGCAATTCCTTCAAGGACCGCATCCGGCCTTCCCGTTTCGCCTCGTCGTAGGCGAGTTCCAGGTACAGCAGCATGAACACGCCGGTGCCGGCGTCCACACCCAATAGCGCGATCAGGCCCACCCAAACTCCGATGCTCATGTTGTAGCCGAGCGCATAGAGCAGCCAGATAGCGCCCACAGCGGAGAATGGCACAGCGAGCAAAATAATCGATGTCTTCGTCAGGCTGCGCGTGTTCAAATAGAGCAAAACAATGATGAGAAAGAGCGTTACGGGAAGAACGATGGCCAATTTTTCTTTCACGCGTTCCATTGCCTCGTACTGCCCGCTCCAAACCAGCGAATACCCAGGAGGCAAGGCGATTTTTTCGCGCAATACCTGCTTTGCTTCTTGCACGTAGCTGCCCACATCGCGGCCATCCACATCCACGTAGACGTAACCGTTCAACATCCCGTTCTCATTGCGGAGCATGGCGGGGCCGCTGGCCATGCGGATCTCGGCCAGTTGCGAGACGGGAATCTGCTGCTTGCCGTCCATCACCGGAACCAGGACGCGCCCGATGGTGTCGATTTGGGAGCGGTAGTCCTTGTAGTAGCGAACATTCACCGGATAGCGTTCGCGGCCTTCCACGGTGGTGGTGACCGTATCGCCGCCGATGGCGCTCATCACCACCATCTGCGCATCGTCGATGGATAGCCCGTAGCGCGCGAGTTTGTCGCGATTCCAGTTGAGATCGAGGAAATAGCCACCGCCGGTGCGTTCGGCGAAGATGCTGCGCGTGCCGCGCACGGGCTTCAAGGCCACTTCGATCTGTGTGCCCAGTTGCTCGATTTTCTTCAGATCGGCGCCATAGACTTTGATGCCGACCGGCGTGCGGATGCCGGTGGTGAGCATGTCGATGCGGTTCTTGATGGGCATGGTCCAGGCGTTGCTGACGCCGGGCATGGTGAGCGCGGTGTTCATCTCATTGACCAGCGCTTCGGTGCTGATGTGATCGGGTGTGATGCGGCGCAAGGCGGGATGAAGCCAATCCGGTGCGCGAGCGCTCCACCAGGTATCGACTTTGCGCCACTGGTCGTGCGGCTTGAGCAGCACGACGGTTTCCATCATCGAGAGCGGCGCGGGATCGGTGGGAGTTTCGGCGCGGCCGGCCTTGCCCATCACCAACTCCACTTCCGGAAAGCGCCGTAGAATGCGATCCTGCACCTGCATGAGGCGTTTGGCTTCGGTGAGCGAAATGCCCGGGAGCGTCGATGGCATGAATAGCAGCGAGCCCTCATCGAGCGGCGGCATGAACTCCGAGCCGAGCTTCTTGTACACAGGGACGGTGAACGCAACGGCGGCGATGGCCGCGGCGATCACGCTCCATTTCCAGCGCAGCGAGAAGCGGCAGACGGGATCGTAGAGGCGAATGAGAATGCGGCTGATGGGGTGGGTTTCTTCGGAGTGGATGGTGCCGATGAGCACCGCGTTGGCAATCGACGCGATCCAGCGCGGGCGGAAGGTGAACCGGTCACGGCGGGTGAAGAGAATTCGCAGAGCCGGATCGAGCGTGATGGCGAGCACCGCGGCCACGATCATCGAAAGATTCTTGGTGTAGGCCAGGGGCTTGAACAAGCGGCCTTCCTGCGCCTCCAGCGCGAGCACGGGAAGGAACGCTACGGCGATCACCAGCAGCGTGAAGAAACTGGGGCCGCCGACCTCCTTCACCGCATCGACCACCACGCGGTGGTAGTCGCCGACGCAGCCGCCACGCTCCCATTCCTCCAGTTTCTTGTGCGTCTGCTCGACGACCACGATGGCTGCATCCACCATGGCGCCGATGGCGATGGCGATGCCGCCGAGCGACATGATGTTCGAAGTGAGCCCCATCATCTGCATCGGAATGAAGGCGAGAATAACGGCGATGGGAATGGTGACGACGGGAATGGCGGCGCTGGGAATATGCCAGAGGAAGATGAAGATGACGGCCGAGACAACCACTAATTCTTCGAGCAGCGTGTCTTTCAGATTGTCGATGGAGCGGAGGATGAGGTCAGAGCGATCGTAGGCAGTGACGATCTTCACACCTTTGGGCAAGCCCGGCTCGATTTCTTTGAGCTTTGCTTTGACGCGGTCGATCACCTGAAGGGCGTTCTCTCCCTGGCGCATGACGACGATGCCGGACACCGCTTCGCCTTCGCCGTTGAGATCGCTGATGCCGCGGCGCAGGTCGGGGCCGAGGGTCACGGTGCCGACATCGCGCACACGCACGGGCACTCCGCCGGGTCCGGTGGCAAGCACGATGTTGGCGAGATCGTCGGGCGATTTGGCATAGCCGCGCCCGCGCACCATGTATTCGGCGCCGGAGAATTCAATCAGCCGGCCGCCCGCGTCGTTGTTGCCCGCGCGCACGGCTTCCACCACTTTGTTGATGGCGATGTTGTAGGTCTGCATGCGGCGCGGATCCACCTGCACCTGGTACTGGCGCACGAATCCACCGATGGGCGCGACTTCGGCCACGCCAGGCACCGCCTTGAGGTAGTAGCGCAGGTACCAATCCTGGTAGGAGCGAAGATCGGCGAGCGAATGCGAGTGGGTGGGATCGACCAGCGCATATTGAAAAACCCAACCGAGGCCAGTGGCATCGGGACCGAGTTCCGTCTTCACGCCTTGCGGCAGGCGCGGCAACACGGCGGAGAGATATTCGAGCGTGCGCGACCGGGCCCAATAAATATCCGCGCCTTCCTCGAAGATCACGTAGACGAAGGAGAAGCCGAAGTCGGAGAAGCCGCGCACGTCTTTGACCTTCGGCGCACCGAGCATGGCGCTGACGATGGGGTAGGTGACCTGGTCTTCCACGATGTCGGGGCTGCGGTCCCAGCGCGAATAGATGATGACTTGCGTATCGCTGAGATCGGGGATGGCATCGAGCGGGACGTGGCGCATCGCCCATACGCCGCCAAAAACGCCGGCGGCGATGAGCAGGATCACCAGCAGCGGATTGCGGGCCGAGAACTCGATGATGCGGTTAATCATGCTGGTGGCCCCCGCCGGCGGCGGATTGCAACTGGCTTTCCGAATCGAGCAGGAAGTTGCCGCTGATGACAATGCGCTCGCCTGCTTGCAGACCGGAGAGAATTTCCACGCGTCCTTCGTAGCGCTGGCCGATGGTGACGCGGCGCGGCTCAAAGAAGCCGTTACCCTTGTCGAGGAACACGGTCTGCTTGGTGCCTGTATCGAGCACGGCATCGACGGGAACCATCAGGCGGGGCCCGCCGCCCACGCTGAAGTCCACGTCTACAAACATTTCCGGCTTCAAATGTATCTGCGGATTATCGGCTTCCAGGCGCACCTGGATGGTACGCGTCTCGGCCTGCACCTGCGGCTGGATGTAAGTAACGCGGGCGTGCAGGGTGCGGCCCGGCATAGAGGCCAGGGTCAACTGCGCATGCGAGCCGATGCGCACCAGCGGCAGATCGTTCTCAAAGACGCTGGCGATGATCCAGACCTTGGACAGGTCCACCACCGTGTACAGTTCGGTGTCCGGTTTCACCTGCTGATTGGGGAACGCATTGCGCGTCATCACGTAGCCGGAGGCCGGCGAGTGAACGGTGAGATTGCGCACGGGCTTCTGGGTGCGGGCGATTTCGTCAATCTGCTGTGGAGTGAGATTCCACAATTCCAGGCGCCGGCGCGAGGCTTCGATGAGGCTGCTCATCTGGCCATGCGTGCTTTCAAGCGGGCTGTGGCGCAGTGTGTCCTGCGCTTTGAGAGCAAGCAGAAACTCCTGTTGTGTGGCGAGCAGATCGGGGCTGTAGATGGTAAGCAGCGGCTGTCCTTGCTTCACTTCCTTGCCGATGAAGTCGACGAACACCTTGTCGATCCAGCCTTCGGTGCGCGTATGGACTCGGGCCATCCGTGTCTCGTCGGCCATCACGCGTCCAGCGGCACGAACGGTCTGCGTTGCCTGCCCCATCTCTACGATCGCGGTGCGAATGCCGATGAGTTGCTGCTTTTCGGTGGAAACCTGGATGGCGCCCGGAGGCATGGACGCCTCGCCGCCTTCATAAACGGGCTCCAGTTCGTTGCCGGTTTCCGGGTTCAGGCCGGGCTTGTCGGAGCGATATTCGTGGGCCTGCGGATCACGATAGTAGGCCACTTTGCGGTCTGTAGTGACGGGCGTTGCAGATTGCTCTTCGGCGTACTTGGGCACCAGTTGCATGCCGCAATCCGGGGCGATGCCCGCTTTGTCCGATTTGTAGGCCGGATGCATGGGGTCATACCAGTAGAGGATTCTCTTTTCCCCTGGCTTGGCAGCGGCCGGCGCCGAAGCAGCGGAGCGCCCGCGCATCAAATAGCCAGCGCCAAACGCCGCGGCAATGAGAACCAGCACCAGTGCGTTCTTCACGGCCGTGCTCCTTCCACCAGCGAGAGCCCGGTTAATTCCTCCAGCCGTGCGATGGCCATGTGGGCATTCATCATTTCATCGTGGTAATTTTCCTGATATTCGAGAATAGTCTGGAAATTACTGAGCACGGTGAGCAGGTCGACGGCTCCGGTTTCGTAGCTGGAGAGCGAGGATTCGAGCGCCAGGCTCGCCTGGGGCACCACCGCGAACTCGTAAGCCCGCATGAGGCGGATGGAAGTTTGTGCCAGCAGATACTCGTCCTTGATGCGGAAGGCGAGGCTTTGCGCGGTAGCTTCCAGCACGCGGCGGGCAGCGGCGAGGCGGGAAACCTGCTCGGCCTCGGCCGGACGCTGTTTACGGAAGAACGAAGTGGGGAGCTTGATATCGAGCCGCACCTGGTACATGTCGGCCATGCGCCCCATGTTGAAGTAGCCGGCGGAGACCGCGTAATCGGGGTAGTAATCCTTGCGGGCCAGGTTGAGCGCGATCTGATTGCGCTCGATGAGACGGCGGTCGCGATCGAGGGCGGGCGCCTTGCCGTTGGCCGCGGCCAGTAATTGTTCCAGCGAAACAGGCAGCGGCTGAGGCACGGGCATGACCGGTTCGCCGAGTCTGTCGGTGGGCGCACGGTTGATCAGCGACAATATCTCCGCTTCCTTGGTGTGCTGTTCCCGCTCTACCTGGATGGTGCGCACTTCCATCAGCGACAACTGCGTCTGGAGCTTGAACACATCCTGCTGCGAAGCCTTGCCCACGCTGTAGCGGATCTCAGCCACCTTGCGCATCTTGTCGAGCAGGACTTTGTTTTGTTCCAGTACTCCGCGCAACTGGTGGGCGTGCGCCAATTGGTAGTAGGCCTGCTTCAGTTGCGAGACGACGCGCCACTGGACGGCCTGGTACTGGTCCGATTCGGCTTGCGCTTCCTTGCGCGCGATGTCGCCGCGCAAGCGCCGTTTGCCGAAAAACGGAAATTCCTGTGTCACCATGAAGCCGGCATTGGCGATGGGCTCGCGTCCCAACCCGGCGCCGGGCCAGGGCCGCCCGCTGCTGGCATAGCCAACCGAGACCATGGTGTCGGGCAAAGCGCTTTCCTGATCCGGACGCTGCCGCGAAGCTTCCAGATTCTTCTGTGCGGCCAGCACCTCCGGGTTGCGATCCAGAGCCTCGGCAATGAGTTCCGCCAGGCTGAGCGTTTCCGCGCACAGCGAGCAGACACACGCCAAGGCACAAGCGAGGAGTCGCGTAGACATGATTCCCCCTTTGTGGGTTCCAAAATGTGATGAGGAATGGGTTACGAAAGGGAGATCAAATCAGGAATTGGGAGAGGAATAGATAGGAATAACGCCCGCTTGGGGATGCGGACGCCGCCACTTGCTCAGCGGCAAACGTGCGCTCTGTCTCAACAGGTGCGGTGGCTCCGGCCACGGGAGCGGTGGCCCACATGGCCAGCAGATGCTGCGTGCTCTTGGCGTCTTTGGTGACGTCGAGATAGTAGGCAATGAGCGGACAATCCTCAGTGGAGGGCGCCTTCTTGTGGGTTTTCCCCCCAGGGCAGCAATCATGCGCTGATTTTTCCGGTTGGGGAGCAGGACAGGCGGGGCAGGGGCCGGCAACTATCAGGATCGTGACCAGCAGAGCCGCGAGGATATGGTTCATCCGCCGCATCAAATTTCATGATAGCCCCGAATCGGAACGTAGTTCAATGTTTATTTCAGCGATTGTAAAAACCCGCGCGCGCCCAGCCACTCGTGGAATCGCGTTACCCAGCCGCTGACCGGCCCCTTGAGTGTAGGCCGCATTCCAAACCCATGACCCACTCCGGCGTAGACATGCAATTCCGCTGACACTCCGGCGCGCTTCATTGCGAGGTATAGTTCGGGCAGGCCCTGCGAGATATTCTGGCGGTCATTCTCGCCGCAAACCAGGAAAGCGGGAGGCGTTTCTTTAGACAGCGGCATATCCTTCGGGATGGCGGGATAGACCAGAACCTGGAAGGCTGGTTTGGAACTGACTCTGTCCACGGGGTCTGCCGCGGATGCGTTGCCCGCATCGAACCGAGTACCGGCCAGAGCAGCCAACTCGCCACCAGCGGAGAAGCCCATCACACCGATCCGTGCGGGATCGACGCCAAACTCAGCCGCCCGTGTACGCACCAGGCGAACCGCACGCTGGATGTCGGGGAAGGCATGGCCTTCCACTGTATAGGTGGAATCCTTTTCCCGCGCGAGGCGATACTTCAGCACGAACCCGGCCACGCCGCGCTCACTGAGCCACTTGGCGATGTTGTGGCCCTCATGATCGGACCATAATTCACGGTGGCCGCCGCCGGGAGCGAGAATTACCGCGGCGCCGGTTGCGGTGCCGCCGGGAGGCAGGTAGACCGTGAGCGAAGGCTTGTGGACATTGCTGACGACACGATCGCCCGCCGGTGCGATGCGGACGGCTTCGTCGCTCGACTTGCCCTCCGATCCTGGCGCGCCTTGCGGCCAGAGCACAACGGTAGGGGGTTCGGCCGCTGCCAACAGCAGCGGAGCCATCAGCACCAGAAATGTCATGAGAACCAGTTTAATTGGCTCGGCGAGTTTCGCGCTCCAACTGCTCTTCCAGCTTGCGCACGGCTTTCGCCAGTTCCTGGTTGCGCTTGGATTCCTGTTCCAGTTCCGAGCGCAGGCGCTGTGCTTCGTGCAGGAAGGCGTCCGTGCCATCGAGCGCGGCACGCAGTTCCCGTGCTTCTTCCTTAGTAACAGGAGGCCCGACGTAGCGCGCCATTTCCTGGTAGACTTCCTCTCCGGAGCGGTTGACGACGAAGCGTACGATGACATCTTCGCTGGCCCGGGCGTAGGTGAGCGAACCGCTGAGGGCGGCATCGTGATCCAGTTTCACAGGGGAGAGCTTGCCGCCATCGGTGATGTAGAGCGTGGCGCCATCGCCATCGCGGACAGCGAGATTGTTGCGGTCCCATTCAATGCGCAACTGGCCTTTGGCATCGTCCATGCGCAACTGCAGAGGCGCGTCGCCGGGCTGCATGTGGCGGATCTTGGGCACGGCGAATAGGGCCAGCGCTCCGAGCAGCAGCGCCGCGGAGGCAAAAGCGACACGGCGATGCCCGCCACCGGAGGATTCCATCACCAGGCGGGGAGGCGCCACCGCAGCAGGCTTGGCCACGGGCCGCACTTTAATCACCGGAGCCACGGCCGGTTCGGTCACCGCTGCCGCGGCATAGCGCACGCCATCGACGGAGAACTCGCGGTACGTGGATTCGGTGCGGACCTTGCCATCGCGTTCGCGCATGAAGTACCCGGCTCGCGAGCTGCCCTGATTGACGGGATGGTAAACAAGTGTTACTTGCCAGGGCTCAGGGAAGAATTTCTGATAGATTTCCAGGTCTTCGGCGGTCATGGAGACGCCGGTACGGGTGTGGCTGACGAACCAGCCGACAGGCTCAAGAACCTGCAACTGCGGATCGCGCGCTGCCGATTCAAGCAGGTGCATGAGATTCTGCGTGTCGTTATTGGATAGCGAGAACCCCGGCCCCTTGGCGTGCTCACAGGCGATGGGCCGCCAGGCCATGATGCGAATGGCGCCTTCCGTGCGGCGGCCGAAGAGCACCCCGCCCACCTCCATGCCACCCCGGCTCAACTGCCGCATCCCTTCCTGCACCGCACCATGAATTTCTTCCAGAATGGCGCGCGAGCTTTCCACTGCCATGGGCAGCCCCACCACCGCCCACAACAGGGCATCCGAGGTAGTGTCGAATTTCGCCGATCCGGTTCTAGCCTTCGTAGGGTTCATTGCATCTTCTCCGATGGTGCCCGCTGACGGCTGGACAAAGAGAGACTTGCCCGCCTCCGCTAGCCCTTCGATCTTAGGATGTGGATTCATGTTGGACAATCAGCCAATGGTTTTGGTACTGGACTAGGCCCCTACACCTCTAAGCGAGTTTTTGGCTTCAAAAGTGTCAGGCCTGTGCAGGTACAATACGTCTGTGGCCACAGTCTCCTTTCGCGAAGGACGCCGGATCGTCTTGGACCAGACCGCGCAGCTCAGCCCCCCGGTGCGGGAGCGGGTTTCGCTTGCGGCGGCCGCCCAACGGGTGCTGGCCGAGGTGGTTACGGCCGATCGGGATTACCCGCCGGTAGCGCGCTCCGTTCGCGATGGATTTGCTGTACGATCCCAAGACTTACCGGGATCATTTCAAGTAATAGGTGAAGTTCGGGCCGGAGAAACCTCCCGCCTCTCGCTGGGGCCTCAGCAGGCCATCGAGATCATGACTGGCGCCCCAATCCCCTCCGGGGCGGATACCGTTGTCATGGTCGAACACGTTGAACGGCAAGGGCTTACGATCCAAACGGAGCGCCGCAACAAGCCCGGCGAATTCATCAATCCGGCCGGTGCCGAAACCCGTGCGGGAGCGGTCCTGCTCACGCCGGGTGAGTTGCTTACCTACCCTCGCATCGCTCTGCTGGCTACTATCGGCAGAAGCGAAATCGAAGTTTATGCGAAACCCACAGTTTCCATTCTGACAACCGGCGATGAAGTGGTCCCGGTGGAACAGACTCCACTCCCGTTCCAGGTCCGCAATTCCAATGCCTGGTCGATTGCCGCGCAAGTGGCGCGCGCAGGGGGAATACCGGTGATCCTGCCGGTGGCGCCGGATGAGTACTCGCAAACCCGGGAACTCATAGAGCAGGGGTTCCAAAGTGACCTATTACTTCTGTCGGGGGGAGTATCCGCCGGCAAGTACGATCTGGTAGAGAAGGTACTATCCGAGCTAGGCGCGGAATTTTTCTTCGACCGTGTCAAAATTCAACCGGGGCAGCCGCTGGTGTTCGGGAAAGCGATGGGAAAGTACTTTTTCGGACTGCCCGGCAACCCCGCATCGACCATGGTGACCTTCGAGGTTTTCGCCCGCGCGGCAGTGGAACGGCTGGCCGGACTGACCACGCCTTCCCTGCCCTTGGCCTGGGCCACACTGACCCAACCCTTCCGCCACAAAACCGGGCTGACACGCTTCCTTCCGGCGATGCTCTCGCCCGATGGCTTTGCGATCACGCCGATCCGCTGGCAGGGCTCGAGCGACGTGCCATCGCTGGCGCGCGCCAATGCCTTCCTGGTGGCCGACGAGGATCGTGAATCCTGGGACGCGGGGGAGCAGATCGGGGTTCTCCTTCAATGAAGAAGCTCTCACACTACGACGAAGCGGGCGACGCCCGCATGGTGGATGTTTCGGAAAAGGCGCTCACCAAGCGCACGGCGCGGGCGCACGCTTTTGTCCGCATCCGCCCTTCCGTATTGCGCCAATTGCCGTCCAATCCGAAAGGGAATCCGCTCGAGGTGGCGCGGTTTGCCGGCATCGCCGCGGCCAAGAAGACATCGGAACTGATTCCGATGTGCCACCCGCTGCTGCTTTCGCACATCGATGTCGACGCACGCGTGGAAACAAAAGGGGTGCGAATTGTTTCCACGGTTTCCAACACCGGGCCCACCGGCGTGGAGATGGAAGCGCTCACGGCGGCCTCGGTAGCGGCGCTCACGGTGTACGACATGACGAAGGCGCTGGACAAAGGGATCGAGATCCAGGACCTCTATCTGTTGGAGAAAACCGGCGGCAAGAGCGGCGATTTCCGGAGAAAGAAATGATCCGCGCAGCCGTGCTCACGATCAGCGATTCCTCGTTTCAGGGTACGCGTGAAGACAAATCCGGCCCCGCGCTCAGTGCACGCCTGCGCGAATTGGGATGGGAAGTCGCACTGCAGGAGATTCTGCCCGATGACCGGCGGAGCATCGCCACGCGCCTGGCCGCAATCGCCGATCAGGGACTGGCGAATTTCGTTGTCGCCACCGGAGGCACTGGCGTTGCCGCGCGCGATGTCACCCCGGAAGCCATACGCGATGTGCTGGAAAAGGAAATTCCCGGCCTGGGCGAGCAGATGCGGGCCGAGGGGCTGAAAGCGACGCCGCTGGCATCGTTATCGCGGAGCCTGGCGGCAACACGCGCGCGGACGCTGCTGCTGGGTGTGCCGGGTTCGCCCAAAGGCGCTCTCGAATCGCTCAATGCTATCGTGAAACTGGTACCGCACATCGTGGACCTGCTCGAAGGCCGCACCGGCCACTGAAACGGAAGGATCGAACATGACGTCTTGCATGTCAGTGCTCCAGAAACCGGCTGTCTTCGTAATGCTTGCCGCATTGGCGTTTCCGCAGGATCCGCAAACGGTGATTCGTGTCGGGACGCAAGTGGTGGTGGCGCCCACGGTGGTGCTGGATAAACAGGGTAATTTCGTCAACGGATTGACGGCACAGGATTTCGTGGTTTACGACAACGATAAGCCGCAAGAGTTCAAGGTGGACGTGGCCTTCCAGCCGATTGATGTCGTGCTGGTGGTGCAGGCCGATGGCGTCACCGATCAAGTGCTGCCGAAAATCAAGAAAATCGCACCGCTGATCGAGAATCTAGTGGTGGGCGAGCAGGGGCAGATCGCCGTGATGGCGTTTGACCACCGTATTCGCGTGATGCAGGATTTCACTTCCGACGTGACGAAGGTAACGAAGGCGCTGGAAGCGATCAACCCTGGCAGTTCCAGCGCGCGCCAGATTGACGCCGTAATGGACGCCACGCGCATGCTGGGACGCCGCCCCAAGGATCGCCGCCGCGTGCTGTTGCTGATCAGTGAAACTCGCGACAAAGGCAGCGAGGGCCGGCTGAAGGATACGCTGCTTGAAGCCGAGGTGCGAAACGTCCTGATCTACACCGTGAACATGAGCCGCTTCCTCAATACGCTGACGGCGAAGACACCGGTACCGCGTCCGGATCCGATTCCGGCATCAGCCCGCCACATGCCGGCAGGTGGCACGGCCACTCCGACAACGGTGGCGCAATATGGGGGTACGGGCAACGTGTTGCCGGCATTCGTGGAGATTTTCCGCCAGGCGAAGGCGGTGTTCGTCTCCAACCCGGCCGAAGTGTTCACCAAATACACAGGAGGCCGCGAATTCGGCTTCGTGACGCAACGCGCGCTGGAAGAGGCGATCAGCAAGATCGGCGAAGAACTGCACAGCCACTATCTGATCAGCTACAACCCCGGCAGCACGAAGCTGGAAGGCGGCTGGCATTCCATCCGCATTGAGGTGCGCAAGGCAGGCCACGAAGTGCGCACGCGTCCAGGCTACTGGATGGCGGCCGTGAATCAATAGTCGCCCGTTAGTGGATATTGTTCTCCAGCGCATAGCGGATCATTTCCGCCGTGGAGTGCAGGTTCAGCTTCTCCAGCACGCGCTTGCGATAAGTGGACACGGTCTTCACACTGAGGTTCAACTCGGTGGAAATCTCCGACACCGACAGCCCCGACCCGATCAGGCGCAAAATCTGGTACTCACGGTCGGAGAGCAGCTCATGGGGAGAGGCAGATGACGGCTGCGTGAGGTATTCCGCCATGCGTTCGGCAATGACTTCCGTGATGTAGCGTTTGCCATCCAGGACGCGATGCACGGCCTGGAGGAATACTGTTTCGGGAGCACCCTTCGTGACGTAGGCGTCGGCGCCGGAGCGCAGAGCCCGCACCCCGAATTGCTCTTCCGGGTGTGCGGTATACACCAGTACGGCTGTAGTGGGGCTTGCATCTTTGATCTCGCCAATGCACTCCAAGCCGCCGCGCCCGGGCATGCTCAAGTCCAGCACCACCAAATCCCAGCGTTGGGAGGCGATCCGGCTGTTCAGTTCGGGCTGTGTGCCGGCGTGAGCCACCTCACAATTGGGAAACTCATCGCGCAACAGCGTCTCCACCCCGCGGCGGATGGCGACATGATCGTCGGCGATAAGGAAACGTTTTGCCATTCTATGTCTCGACGGCGGCAGGCACACTCGCCGTTACCCTTGCGCCCTTACCAATTTCACTTTGAATCTCTAAATCGCCACCCACGGCCCTCATGCGCTCGCGCATTCCGAGCAAGCCGAGGCTTTTCACGGCGCCCCCTGGCCATTCCATCCCGACGCCATCGTCGGAAACGCTCATTGCCACTTTCGTGCCAGTACGGGAAAGCCGGATCACGACGTGTTTTGCCTCCGCATGACGGGCGACATTGGTTAATGCCTCTTGCAGGACGCGAAACAAGGCGAGCTTCGCGATTTCGGAGACATCACCTTCCTCAATCTCGGCGGACCAACTGGCTTTCCCACCGAATCGGGACTGAAATTCCTGGAATTGCCACTCTACTGCGGCAATGAGGCCCAATTGATCGAGAATCGGTGGACGAAGTTCAGTGGCAATCGCTCGCGCCGTCTGCAGGGTCTCTTCCAAAGTCCCGATCGCACGCTCTAGCGTGACACGAGCTTTCTCCGGTTCGGCGATCTTGCGGAGACCAATGGAAATATCCATTTTCGCGGCAGTGAGATTCTGCCCCACTTCGTCGTGCACCTTGCGCGACATCGCCGCCCGCTCTTCCTCATGCCCGCGCTGCAGCGTCAGTGCCAGGCGGTGGTATTGATCCCGCTGTTCGTCCAAGCTCCGTAGCAGGTGGTCGGCGTGGCCAAAACTGCGCACCAGACGCCAGGTTCCAATTCCGAGCAGCAGACAAACGCAGCTCCCCAACAGGTAGATCATCCAGAGGGCCTGGCTCAAAGAACCCTCCAGCATCGCCATGCGGCTGGTCCAACCCGCTCGCGCCTCCTCTTGCACCGTCGCGAGGATGCGCCTCACCTCGTCCATCCGCTGCTTGCCCAAGTCGGAGTTCACAAGCGCGATGCCCGCACTCAGTCCCTCGCGCCGATAGACGGTTCGCACACGATCCAGAATCTCTAACTTCGCACCGATTACCTCATTGACCTGCTCCGGCGTGATCGTGCCAGACGGTTTCTCTCTCATCAATTGCAAAAACGTGCGCAGATTTTCGGGAATTCGCTCGCGCGCCTTGTGGTAGGGTTCCAGATAGACTGTCCGCCCGGTCAACAAATAACCGCGTTGCCCGCTCTCCGCATCCGTAAGCAACTGCACGAGTTGCCCGGCGAGATGATCCATCTCTTCATGGCGCGCCATTTCGGTCTCGGCGGTCTGGGCCAGTTGCAGGTTCCCTCGCTGCAGGCTGGTGTGGAGCAGAAACAGCAACACCGCTAGCACGAGCGGCATCCACTCCCACACAGATACCGAAGTCTTCGTCTTTTCGACTTCGCCCAACAGGTCACCTTTCCAATCTCGAGCAGGCCACGACGGGATCTAGACAGTTATACACCGAAACCTGGAATAAGAACACGCTTTCATCAGGTTTTGTCTGACAACGCCGAACCTACAAATCCTACTCTCCAATCTCCGATTCGTCTGGCTCTACATGCGCATAGCCGCTGATATCCCCAAAGGAGGGGTAAGTTCAATACTGTTAGAGGTACTAGAACTGAGTTTAGCGCAAATGCCGAGCACTTCCATACACTCTTTCATGGACACCGACTCCCAGGCCGCAGTCGCTCTCCATGCGGACCTTCTTCGCGGTGGCGTCGGAGCAACGGAGCAGTTGTATGCTTTGGTGGTGCATCTGGTTCGCAACTTCACCCGCAAGGCGTTAAGTTGGGGCGCCGATCCGGACGATATTGTCCACGACATCTATGTGGCGGTGCATCGCGCCATCCACGGTGGGTCGGTGCGGCATCCGGACCGCTTGCGCGGTTACATTGTGGCCACTGCTCAAAAGCAGATCAGTGAGTCGCTGCGGCGCCATTTGCGGCACCCTGCACAATCCCTGGAAGATACCGATCCATTGCGCGAACACACACCAGATCCGGAGAAACTACTGTTCATGTTGGAGATGCGGCGGCGGCTGGAAGTGCTGTTGGCCACGCTTCCGAAGATCGATCAGATTATCATTCAACAGTTCTACTATGGCGAGAAGCCCTGGCAGACGATTGCGGCGGACCTCAATCTTTCCCCCACACAGTTTCGCCTGCGCAAATGCCGGGCGTTGGCGCGCATCCGTGGCCTTGCCGGTGAAGGCGCGAAGCCGCAGTGCCATTAAGCCAGTTTCTTGAATTACTGAACAATCATCCGGGCGAAGGCGCAGGGGGACTATTGGCGCTGGCCGCGGCCGTGAATCACAAAGAGTCCCTCACCATCCCGCATTCGATTCGAGCATTCCTGCTTGCCGAACAAATGGCTCTCGCGGTGGGGCTGACCGACGAGCATTGGGTGGCCCTGCGGCTCGGCGGATTGCTGCACGATATTGGCAAGTTGGTGCTGCCGAATTGGCTGCTGCTCAAGGACAGCGAACTGGGTCCGGCCGACTGGCAGATCATGCAGAGGCATCCCATGTCCGGTTGCCGGCTGCTGGCCAGCTACCACCTCCCCCGCTTGGCCATGGACGTAGTGGAGCATCATCATGAACGGTTTGACGGGCGGGGCTATCCCGGCGGGCTGCAAGGGAAGCAAATCCCCTACCTGGCCCGGCTTTTCGCCATTGCCGATTCGTTCGATGCGATGACATCCGCCCGCCCCTACCGCAGACCTTTTTCCCTGGAAGAGGCGGCGCAGCAGATCCACCTCGGCGCCGGCACGCAGTTTGATCCCGAGTTGGCCGAGTTGTTCGCCTCTCGCCCGGTGGCGGAGTGGCTCTGTTTCAAATCGGGTCAGAAGGAAATGCCAGGAAGAAATTACCACATTTCATAGTGGTACCGTCCTACACAAAAGCACTACGAATCAACTACTTAGAGTTTGGCATGCCGCTTGCTAATAAGAAAGCGTATGAAAAAAGGGAAAGGCTCAAGGAACAAAGGTTGCCCCTCTCCCAGTATCCCACTGCTGTAAGTCCAACCCCAGCGAGACCAGCCTTTACACCCTCCACGCAACCCCGCCCAACCAGTTCCTTGAGCCCAAACTTCCACCCTGTGGTGGAGTTTCCGGCTGGCAATATTTCGTCACCTACGTCAGATTCTTAGCGCCGAACCAGTAACACAGCCATTTTGCTGTGGTCTACTTCACGCCAAGCCGGATCCTTGGCCAGATTGCGCGCCACCGGTAAGTCGGGAGGAGCCAGCACCGCGTTCACACCAAAACGCTCGAGAGATTCCCGCCACCCATCCTGCCCGTTGCTGATCTTCAGGTACTCCCCGCCCGTTTTCTGCTGGAAGAAGTCACTGCGTCCGTCCATGAACACCTTTTGCCGCGGATAGTTGACCCAAAGCAGATAGTCCCCCCACTGGTCCGTGGTGAACACGCGGGAGTCGGCCAGCAACCCAGCGTTCTTGCGCACCAGGGTCGTGGGGAAGTATTTCGCCGAAAGGTCAGACGGCCAGGTAGTGGAGAACACAGCGGCGAGGCAGAGCAACGCCGGTGACCAGGCGCTGACCGGCTGCAGCTTCTGAGTGGTCTTTTCTCCAATCTCAACCAGCACTTCGGCAGTCGACTTCCGTCCCGCCTGTTCCGCCCATTGGCGTAGCAACCCGGTCAGTTCCAGAGCCACCGCGGGAAGCGCCACTACCATGAAGATGGGAACGTGACGGGCCGAAACCAGCGATCCGGCCCCGAAGAATAGCAGCCACAGCACGGTGTGCCAGTTGCGCTTCTCAATTTGCGTTCGCGCCGCCATCAATCCGAGGAAGAGGATCGCCATGAAGTAATACATGGGCTCGCTGCGGAAGACCGGCGATTTGTACTCATCGACGTACTGCAGGATCCAGGAATTGCTGAGGAATTTAGAGATGTGCTGGTGGAGGGCGATTCCGTTGGGGTTCCCCAGGGTGGCCAGCGCTGTTAAGGCGGTCAGAATCCCATAGCGGATCACATCTTTCCATCGCGCCTCGCCGCATAACGCGCTCAGCCCCCGCCCGGCGGTCAACAATCCGAGCGTAGCGATCATCACCGGAAACCCGGAGTGCATGTTCACCCAGCACAGCACCAGCGGCACAATCAGCCAGACCTGCCAGGAAGGCCGCTCCAGATCCCGCGCAATCAGATAATGGCCGATGGCCAGAAACAGCAGCGTGAAGAGATGAGGCCGGGCATGGAAATGGATGGACATGGCATTGGTGGCCACCAGCGCCAGCACGATCGCGATGAGGCCGCTGGCCCCGCGGCGCACCATGTCGCGCACCAGAATCGTCATAGTGAGCGCGATCGCCGCGCCACAAACCAGTACAATTCCCTTCAATCCAGCCATCCGGTTGAGCCAGGCAAACAGCACGCCCGTGAGCCATTGAAAGGCGAACCAGCGCTCTCCCGGCTGCGTGTAGGAAAACGGATCCACCACCGGCACCGCACCATGATCGAGAATCCAATCTCCGGTTCGCGTGTGCAGCGCCGTGTCGCCATCCCACAACAGGCGCTCCCAGCCGCCGGGCTCAGCCAGAAACAGCCAGAAGATGGTTGCGAAGAAAAAGAAATCCGTTAGCGACGGCGTCCAGAAGCGCGCGCGCGGTACGACGCTGAAGGGCGGATGGAGTGTGGTGGCGGCCGGTTGCATCCCCTCTTTGATCGACAAGCTAGGGGAAAAGCTTTAAACCCGCCTGCGTCGATAGCCCACGTGAAAGCAACCCCGCGAAAGTCATACCATATAAGGCTATGCATCATTACATCGTCTTTGGCCCGCAAGGTTCGGGCAAAGGCACGCAAAGCAAACTGCTTTGCGAAGCGTATGATCTCGTTCACATCTCCGTGGGCGATATTTTCCGCTGGCATGTGGCTCACCACACCAAGCTTGCGGCGCGCATTCGCCGCATCACCGCCGCCGGGCTGTTAGTGCCCGATGAGATTGTGGAAGAGGTGGTCCGCCGCCGCCTGGAAGAGCATGATTGGAACTACGGGTTCGTCCTCGACGGGTTCCCGCGCACGCTGCCCCAAGCCGAGTTCCTCTTTGAGAACTGGAACATGGACAAGGTGCTCTACCTTGATATTCCCGATGACGTCGTCTTTGACCGCGTCATGGAGCGGGCCCGGGTGGGGGAAGGCAGCGGCTTCACCAAGCGCGCCGACGATAATCCTGAGGCGCTAAAAGTGCGCCTCAAGGAGTATCACGAAAAAACCAAACCGCTGCTCGAACTGTATCGGAGCAAGGGGGTACTGCTCAGCCTTGAGGCAACCCGGTCGATCGATGAGATTCAGATCGAGATACGCCACAGGCTGGGCCTTCCGGAGCCCCCGCGCAGACCGCCGCAGGACTAACCGCCTGTTTCACAAATCGCGCCGCATCCAGCGCCGCCAGTAGTCCTCCCGCGGCACACAGCAGAATTGTGAGTCGAGTCTTTGTTTTCATATTGTTGTTTTCCTCTACTCATACAATCAGGCGCACATGCCGCGCGAAAAGGATCATCCGCGCGAAATATTTTTCCACCGGAAGCCTACGCCCAGATCGGCCAGCAGCACCTGAGCGCAGTTGTAAGCCGGCAGCCCGGTGATGTTCCCGCCCGGATGCGAGGCCGACCCGCAGAGATACAATCCGGGCACATGCCCGCGGTATTCCCCGGCGCCGGCAAAAGGCCGGTGGTATCCATATTGATCGTTGGTGAAGGCGCCCACCAGCAGATCACCGGTCTTCATATTGGGGAAGCTGCGCTCGGTATCGAGTGCGCTGCGCGTCCACCCATCGAGCACGGCGTCTGCGACATTCGGAGCATATTGCTTCCATAGGTTCATCATCCGCTCGCCGTGCACTTCCTTTTCGGTATCCCAACGGCGGGCGTCTCCGCCCAAGGCGTAGGGCAGCTTTTCCCACCAGAAGGCGGCGTGCCTCGCTTCGGGCGCCTGTGAGGGATCGAATACCGTCGGGCAGCTTCCCCACATCACGGTGGGTGGAATGGTGCCCTGCTCATGATGCCGCACGATCTCATCAAACTGGCGGAAATGGGACAGTCCGAGAATCACCATGAAAGCCCGGTCCAGGTAAGGACGCCGCTCAGCGGCCTTGTAGCGCGGCGCTTCCTTTAATGCGACGTTGAGGGCAAACAGCGGCGCCAGCAGATTGTATTGGAAGCCCTCGGCCTTCGCCCTCCAATCGAGGGGCACATCGCGCGGGTCCATCAATTCGAGGAAGGTCTGTTGCGGATTGAGGCTGGAGGCCACGAAATGCTTGGCCCGGAACATTTCGCCCGAAGCGCACTCGACGCCCACCGCACGGCCGCCCTCTACCAGGATGCGGCGTGGCTCGCAGCCCACGCGCACCACTCCACCCGATGCGCTCACCGCCGCCAGCAGCGCTTCAGCCAGCCGCTCGGATCCGCCCAGACACATCTGCGCCTTGCCGGGACTCGCCAGCAGCGCGGCGATGTGGTGGCCGAAGCCGCGGCAGCGCAGGTCCACTTCACGCAGGCCGTTGAAGAACAGTAACCCCGCCTGGATCAGTGGATGCGTGAACTCCCGCTCCACGAATTCGAGCGGGGAGAGCGCGCTCACCTCTAACAGCAACCGCCCTTCCGCCGATTGCTCCAACTTCCTACGCCGCTCTTCGCGCGGCAAGGGTGGTGATTGGCTTTCCGGAATGAGGATCCGCTCCACCACCGGCAGGAAGCGCTCGCGCCAGGAGCGCAGTTGCCGGGCGTCGGTTACGCTCCAGGCGGCGAAGGAGTCCACGGTCTTATCGAAATCGGTCCACCATTCCAGCGTTTCCCCGTCTTCGAGGATCATGGCCGTATTCAATTCCGGCTCGATGTAGACGGCGCCGCGCGATTCCAGGTTCAAATCGCGATACCAGGGCATCTGGCGCAACGCGCGGTGATAAAAGGAGTGGGTGTTGTGGAGGAATCCCGGCAGGCGCGGGTTCTCCTCAGTCACCAATCCGCCGCCGGCCCGCGCGTTCCGCTCCAGGCACAGCACTTTCAGCCCCGCCATTCCGGCATACGCCTGCAGGATCAGCCCGTTGTGGCCGGCGCCTAAGATGATTCCGTCGAATTCCACCCCCATAGGATAGCGGCAGGGGTGGCGGGAAAACTTTCCCGTAACCTTTCCCCAACAGCGCAGTACTCTTGAGGGAAGGCACTTCGAAGAGTGGCAGCCGTACACGACGACGAATTGATGAACCGCGTGCGCGAAGGGGATACCGATTCCCTCGCCCATCTGTTTGAGCGCCATCATCGTCCCTTGTTCCGCTTCTTCTTCCATTTGAGCGGCTCGGCCGGCCTTGCCGAAGATCTAACCCAGGAGGTGTTTTTCCGTATGTTGAAATTCCGCACAACATTTCAGAAAGACGCCCGCTTTACTCCCTGGATGTATCAGATTGCCCGCAACGTCCACGTCGATCATACCCGCCGCAGGCAGACCGAGATGCCGCTTTACGACGACCGCAGCGAAATGGAATATGAGCCGCACGAGCCAAGTCTCTCCGCGGAGCTGAACCTGCTGCGGGCAAGCGATCTCGCCATTCTGCGCAAGGCCCTGCAGCGCCTGCCCGCCGAACGCCGAGAACTGCTGGTGCTCAGCCGCTGGCAGAATCTTCGCTACGAAGAAATCGCGGCCATCGTGCAGTGCGAACCGGGCGCCGTCAAGACGCGCGTCTTCCGCGCCATGCGCCAGTTGAGCGACATCTTCTTCCGGATGAGTGGGAGGAAAGCATCATGAATTGCGACCAGGCAAGAGAACGAATGGTGGATCGCTGGGTGACCGGCGTCGACGAAGCGCAACGCATGGAACTCGACAGCCATATCGCCGCCTGCCCCTCCTGCCGTGAGGAATCGGAATCGTTGCAAGCCCTGTGGAGCGGCCTCGGCGATCTTCCCATCGAAGAGCCGGGCCGCACCATGCGCGCCGATTTCCACCGCATGCTGGAAGCCTACCGCCTGGGCGCAGCCGCGGCCCCGAAACCAAGGGTTTCCGCCTGGGATTGGCTGAAGAGCTTGTGGCCGCAACAACCTTTAGTGCAATTCGCGCTGGCTGGGGCAGCGCTGGTCTTCGGCCTCATCGCCGGGCACCTCTATACAGCGCGCGGCCATGACCGGGAACAGATCGCCGGCCTCAATTCGGAGATGCAACAGATGCGCCAACTTGTCGCCTTGTCTCTCTTGCAACAGCAATCCGCCAGCGACCGGCTGCGCGGCGTCAGCTACAGCGTGCGCATGGAGCCCGCCGACGAGGAAGTCCTTTCGGCACTGCTCAGCACGCTCAACCACGACCCCAATGTCAACGTCAGGCTGGCGGCCTTCGATGCGCTTCGCCAATCGTCCTCGCGCCGCAATGTGCGCCAGGGCCTGCGGGAAGCGCTGATCCGCCAGGATTCGCCTCTGCTTCAGATTGCGCTCATCGAATGGGCCGTCGAGGCGAACGACCGTGCCGCTGCCGCGTCATTGCGGCAGTTGGAGCACCAGCCCGAACTCAATCCGGCCGTGTCCATGCGGCTCAAGAGCGCCCTTGCGCGCCTGCAGTAAAGAATTCAACCACAACAGGAAGGAATCATGAAACACACCCTGCTCTTACTCTGCCTGCCGCTGGCGCTTGCCGCCGTTGAGGAAAAAGAGACGATCCGTCAGTCCTACCCGTCCGCCTCGCGCCTGGAGATCCGCAATGTCAACGGATCGGTCCGGGTAGTGGGCTCGGCCCGTAGCGACTTCCAGGTCACCATCCACAAACGGATCGAAGGCAAGACGAGCTCTGACGTCGATCTGGCGAAGCGCGAAGTGCGCCTCGACGTCGATACCGGCGGCTCGCGCCTCAAGCTTTGTGTCGCAGGGCCATACAGCGACTGTGCCGACGATCACAAAGGCGGCGGTTGCAAAGGCAATTGCAGCCGCGACTACAGCGTGCGTTTCGATTTCGAGATCGAAGCCCCGGCCGCAATCGCCGCCGAATTGCGCACGGTGAATGGCGGGGTCACGGCACGCAGCCTGAATGGCGCGGTGTCGGCCCGTACCGTCAACGGCGGGATCACGCTCGAAGAAGTGGGCGCGGCAGGAACGGCACATACGGTCAACGGCGGCATCAAGGTCTCGGTGACGCAATCGCCCACCGAAGCCTTCGATGCCAAGACCGTCAACGGGGGCATTGATGTGGCCTTCCCGCGCAATCTCAATGGCCGCCTTCGCTTCAAAACAATGCACGGCGACGTGTTCACCAATTTCCCGGCCACGGCCATGCCCAGCCAGCCCGTGGAGAGCGAAGAGAAGAACGGGCGCCGCGTTTATCGCAGCGACCGCAGCTTCGCCGTCCAGGTGGGCGCGGGCGGCCCGGAACATCGATTTGAAACTCTCAACGGAACCATCCAGATCTCGGAGCGCTAACATGTTTCTCACGAAGACCGCCTTTCTCCTCATCGCCGCCACCGCTGTTTGGGCCCAGGACAGTAGCGACCGCGTCACCGTCCCGTTCAGCGACCCTTCAGGTGCCAAGCGCGTCACGTGCGCGTTGGTTCATGGGAGCATCACCGTCAAGGCGCACAATGCAAAGGAAGCAATTATCGAAGGAAAATCGCGCAACGGACGCACCAGCCGTAGTCAACCTCCCCCCGGGATGCGGCGCATCGGCGGTTCCACCAGTGGGTTCACGGTGGAAGAATCCGGCAATCAGATCAAGATATCCGCGGGGCCCCCAAGCAGCGCCACTGACATCACGATCTACGTCCCCACCGACACCTCAGTCAAGCTCAACACCGTCAATAGCGGCAACATCACCGTGGAAGGCATCAGCGGCGAAATCGACGTCAACAACCTCAACGGCAACATCAGCGTCACCAACGTCTCCGGCGCCGTGGTGGCCCATACGCTCAACGGCAAGCTGATCGTCAGCCTCAATCAGATCACGCCCAACAAAGCGATGAGCTTCTCCACCTTGAACGGCAATGTCGACGTCACCCTGCCCGCGGACACCAAGGCCAATTTGAAGATGAAATCGGAAAATGGGGACATCTTTTCCGATTTCGAAATCACGCTCAAGCCCACCTCGCAGCCGGCGCCGCAGGAGACCCGCACTGCGGACGGCAAACGCTACCGCGTGCGATTCGACAAGGCGATGTACGGAGCGATTAACGGTGGCGGCCCGGAAATGCAGTTCACAACGCTCAACGGCACCATCTTTATCCGCAAGAAATAGGGAGGTCCGCCTCCCTTACCGTTTTCAGGCAACCATACAATCGTAATTCAAATTACTGTCACAGAATTAGACTCTTCACTAAGCAATAATTCTTGCGAAATTCTCCATCCCCCTAGTACTTTCTTCTCTTGAGCTAAACCGTCTCCAATGAGACAGTTATGCTTACGCAACGGTGCAAGAACGTGTTCAGCCCGCCCCATTGCAAGTGTAATATTTAGGGCACAAATTCCGATAGATTAACATCGGAAAAACATTCGAACAGATTGCATCACAGCGTTCAGGAGACTGTGCTATGAAACGCTCACGACGAGGATTTGTGCTTGTGACGACGGCTCTATCGATTGCCGTTCTAATCGGAATCTCAGGACTGGCGATTGATGTCGGCCGTCTTTACATCGCGCGCTCGGAGGCGCAGGCCTTTGCCGATGCCGCAGCTATCTCCGCCGCGCTTCAACTGGATGGCACCGCCGATGGACGGACCGCTGCCTTGGCGGCGGTCGCCGCTTCACGCAACCGCTGGAACTGGGACACGGAGAACTTCTCCAGCACGACGGTAGAGTTTGGCGCAACGTCCACGGGACCCTGGGACGCCAACCCATCCAGCATGGCGGGCCGCGCCTATGTCCGGGTCAACGCCCGGATCCCGAGCCTGCGGCTCTACTTCGCTCCGGCACTCAACGTGCGTAACGGCAGCGAAGTGGCCGAAACCACAGTGGTGGGCGCCACCGCGATCGCCGGACAAGTGCTCTCGGGCAGCACCGTGCCTGTGATTCCTCTGTCACCGGTCTCGCACACCGACGACGTAACCCCACTCACGATGCACAACAACAACCCCGACTTCGGCCTCACGGTAGGGGCGTCCTACACCTTGAAATGGCCTGGCGACCCGTACCGGGACGCGCCCTGCGCGGGCGACCAGAGTTCCACCTGGATCCGCAAACAGGACGGCAATTCGCAGGGCAACTCCAACGGCAACGGCAATGGCAACCGGGGCGGCGACGGCAATTCCAACCGCTGGCGCGGGTTTACGCTCACCAACAGCACCCAGGACATGCGCGAGTACATCCTCGGGACCGACCTCGACTTCGATTTCCCGGTAATCCTCGGCCAGCAAATCCACGAAACCGGTGGCGACCACGGCGGGGCGCGCTTCGGCATGCAGGATCGCTTCAATGAAGACAGCAACACCAGCGCCCGTTCTTATGCCGATTACAAAGCGGCAGGCAACGGCAATGGACGACGGCTGGTGATCGCGGCTATCAACACCGGGCTCATGGATAGCGCCGGCAACAGCCTCGGCGCGAACGCCCAGATCGCAGTCGGCTACGGCGTGTTCTTCCTCAATGAGAACAGCTTCGATCCGAGCGACCATGCCGCATGGTGCGCCGAATATGTCGGCAACATGCCCGTCGTCGGTTCCACCAAACCCGGCGTCGGCGGGTCCTCCGGTGGACTGGGTCTTTATGTCGTGAGGTTGGTGCAATGAAGCCCGTTTCTCTTGTACGCCGCCGCCAGCGTGGGAACGCGATGGTGGAGTTCGCTCTGGCCAGCCTGATCCTGATCCCTGTGTTTGCCAACACGTTCCAGTTTGGCTTCACCTTCTACCAATACCTGCGGCTGGAGGAAGCAGTTCGCAATGCCGCCCGCTACGGGGGATCGCGCACCTTCAACGCCGGCAACTCCAATTCCATTACAGCCTTCCGAACCGCTGTGAAACAGATGGCGGTGTATGGCGACCCGCAGGCCAGTTCCGGAACTCCGCTAGTGCCGAATCTCACCACCAGCATGGTCAATGTGACGGTCACCGATAACAGCGGCAACTCCGCCTCCTCGGCAGTGTCCCCACGGAAAGTGTCCGTATCGGTGAGCGGCCTCAACGTCAACGGAATTTTTGGCACGGTCACTCTCAGCGGGCGTCCCTACGTCGAATTCCCCTATTTCGGGCAATATCTGCCTTCTGGAACGGAGTAGCGAACATGCGTCGTAAGAATCAACGTGGATCCACGCTCGTCGAATCGTCCCTGGTGGTGATGTGCTTTCTCGCCGTGATGATCGGCATCGTCGATGTTTCTCAGTTTCTCTACACGCATCACGCCCTGACGAACCGCGCCCGCGAAGGCGCCCGCTGGGCCGCCGTGCAATCGCCGCTCAACACGGATCAGGTAAAGAACTACATTGTGTACGGGAACGCAGCGGCCAGCCCGAACACGCCCATGGTGCACAATCTCACTCCATCGATGGTTACCGTGACGGCGCCCACGCCGCAAGGCGCCGGCACACCGCAATCCAGTTGGATCGGGTGCGATGGGGCCATGGTTCAGGTTCAAATCAGCGGCTACCGCTACTCCATCATCTCGCCCTACATCGCCAACAACAATATGACCGCCGCGACGATCAAGGCCTCGGCGCCCTATGAAGGCCAGGCGGCATCCGGGGCCCGCTGCCCGTAGTCTGCAGGCCCCACTGCATAATGGGAGAAGATGTATCTCCCGCCCGAGGATCCCACCGTAGAAGCCGCGCGTTGCCCGGCCTCCGGCATACTCACTGAGTTACGGGCGCAGACGCAGTCGAACCCGCTGTTGGTGCTGGCTTGTGCTTCCCGCATCGCCGAACCGCGCCGCCGCGATCCCCTGCTGCAACGGGCCTTCACCGCCGCCGCCCGCCACTCCCCTGCCCTGGCGAAACGCTTTGTGACCCTGGTGGCAGGCCAGCCATGGATCGGCGACCTGCCGCTTCCGCTGGCGCTGGAACTGGGTGACAAACGAATCCTCGAAGCCTGCGTCCGCGCCCATCCGAGTATCGCCATCCGCGAAGCAGCCGCGTTGGAACCCTATGGACTCGTTCCCCTGGCCATCTCCCTCACGCCCGGCGAAGCGCTGGGAATCGCTGCCGGTTCCTCGGGCCGGGCCGCTCGTTTAAAGGAACTGCTGCCGGCCAATCTCCAGGCTATTCTCGCCCGTGACACCCTCGATCTACCGCTGAAGCAGCGGCTGGCGTGGCTCACCGAGGTTCCATATGAACAGGCGCTCGGGATTGCCCGCGATGACAAACTCTACTTCGCGCGCATCGCCGCCGCTGATCGCGAGGCCATTCCCTTCGCGGAGCGCTGGTCGCTGGAGGCGAAGCAGCATGGCGTCACACCCCGCTTGACCGCGCTGCGCGCCTGGCAGCCGCGCGAAGTGTACCTCCTGCTGGTGCAAGGCCGCGAACAGATCGACAAGCCGCTGTTTCAAACAATTTTCGACAACCTGTTGCGGGGGAAACTGCCGGCTACGCCATCCTGGCCCCATCTGCGGCGCTTCGTGCGCGATGCCGCGGTTTACGGCCGCATCAGCGCGTTGCCCAGGGAGTGGATCGCCCGTACGCTGGAGAATCCCACCACCTATGAAGACATGCTGCTGGCCGCCGAAGTCGCAGGTGTCCTCAAATTGACTCTCGATGGCTCCACGCATCACGCGGCTTTGGCGAAGGCATGGCTCGTGCAACGCCACTTCTTCTATGATGACGACGATGGCCGGGAGTCCTTCGCCTCTTTCCGCCGCACCTATCGCGAAAATGGCTGGACGTGGAGCGAGCACGGCGGCGCGGTCACCCTCACCAAGGGCGCGATGCGCATTGAGGCCAACCTGCCCGGGCACGAAGTGCCGCTGCGTGGCACACCAGGCGTCATCGTCCACCGCGGCCATGAGTTCCACGTCCCCAAGACACTGGCCGTGCTTCCCCCCACCACTGCCTTCGTCTTCCTGGGCAGTTGCCGGGGCATGGGGAGTGTGGGCGAAGTGCTGCAACTGGCCCCCCAGGCCGACGTGCTGGTGACGCGCGCCACCGGCTCACACACGGTGAACGATCCGCTGCTGAAGGCATTGAACGAAGCGGCGCTCACCGGGACGCTGGAGTGGGAAAGCTTCTGGGACCGCCAGCACGAGCGCTTTCGCGGCAACCCGCTGTTTGATGAATACATCCCGCCGCATCACAACGCCGCGGCGTACGTGATCAAGGCTTACCAGCGCTATCTCGGTACGGAAGAAGCTCCCCCGGTGGAGGAGATTTTTTCCCGCTGGACGAGGGAATTCGCCAGCCGCTCGCGCACCAGCCAAGGCAAGTGAGTGTAGTCCGGGTGCATGATCACCTCGAAGCCTGCCCCGCGCCCGCTGGCCGCGCCCGCTTCGGAATCTTCCACCACCAGTGCCCGTTCCACACCCAGGCGCATGGCCGCCGTGCGGTAAGGCTCCGGTGATGGCTTCAGGGTTTGCACATCCTCGCGGCACACCAACGTCTCAAAACGGTCGAGCAGGCCCAGCGATTCGAGGATGGGCACCACGTGTGTCCGCCGCGCCGAACTCACCACCGCCAGGCGGTACTGGCTCAAATCATCGAGCAGCAGACGAACGTCGGCGCTCATCAACTGGCCTGGATTGCGCAACACGGTATCGCGGAACAGATCGTTCTTGAAGTCGTAGTAAGACTGCACCTGCTCAAAGGCGAGCGGCGGGTCTTTTAACCGGCACAGCGCCTCCAACAGCGGCTTGCCGGAATGGCCGCGCAACGTGCTTTGATACGTCGGCCAGTCGAGTTCCACTCCCAGCCGCCCCATCACTACGCACCAGCACTGATGGTGTACCGGCTCACTGTCCACCAGTACACCATCGAAATCGAAAAAGATTGCTTCAAACGTCGACACTTATCCAGTATCGCCCGGCGAGCATTAGCGCCAGTTCCGGCCCCGGTTGCGCGCATCCGTCAACTGCTGCGACGAATAGCCTCCGATGTCGGGAATGGTCAGTTTCTGCCCCGGATAGATCTTGTTCGGATCGGAGCCCACGGTCTGCTTGTTGGCGTCATAAATGATGGGCCAGAGCAGCACATCGCCGTAGAACTTGCCGGCAATCGCCGACAGGCTGTCGCCGGAGACCACGGTGTAGCTCTTGCCCTTCGGAGCGCCGCCACCATTGCCTGTGCCCAATCGCACCGGAGTGCTTCCCTTCGGCGTCCCGATGGTCATGCCACCGGCCGGATTCATCTCCTCCGGGAAATCGCTGGTGAAGTAGTCGGAGAGAGTGGTGCTGATCACCCGCCATTCGTGTGTCGATGGGATTTTTCGCGCCCAGTATGGCCCGGAATAGAACGTGCGGTTGAGAATACCTGTCTCTTTGTAGCCGATCGCTTTCCATTCCCGGCCGCCCGAACCGGAGCCCGTGAACTCGTGAATGCCGTAGCGCTGGCGGTCCTTCTCGCCGCGGTACAGCATGATGTGGCCGGTGGTCCACAGGATGTAGAGACCTTCCTTCGGCCAGGCGAGGAAGTTCTTTTCCGCATCCAGCCCGAACAGATCTTTCATCATCTGCGTCTTCGAAACGCCTTCGATCCCGACCGCCGTGGCCCCCAGATCGTTGGCAATGTGCAGCGCCGCGTAATTGTTGCCGGGCATCGATCCGCCGACATCGGAGCTGAGCTCAAACAGCGATCGCGGAAACGTGGTGCAATCCATGCCGCGCATCTTCGGATCGGTTTCAAGCGCGCTGCCGTACTTCATATAGTAGGCGCAACCGTCCAGCTTATCCAGGTCGAAGAATCGGCCCACGCCGGTGCCCGTGTAAGTGAACGGGATTGGCTCATTGGCAATCATGCGGGTTGTCAGCGGGCCGCAGAACGGGCGGACCGGGGTCACGATCTGGCGCACATTCGAGGTGACGTTTCCCACACCCGCCGGCGCGAAACCGCCTTCCAGCCAGCAATCCACCGGCTGATTCCACTGCCCCCACGCGCGGAAACAGCGCGCTAATGGATACAGCTCCGTCCGCGTGAAGCCCTTGGTGATATCCACGAAGTTGTTCCGCCGTCCCACGCACAGAAACACCCGGTAGTTATCCGGCAGTGTGTCTTTCCATTCCACCTTGTAATAGCAGTTGGCTTTGCCCTGTTCGATGTTTGTGAAGTTAATTGTTGTTTCAGGCATGTCTTGTGCTCCTCCATGTAAGCAATCGCGCCAACGCTTTCCATGGAAGAAAAACAACTACACCATGCGAATTGGCAACCTGCGTTCACGCAACTCCGTCAGCAGTTCCACCACGGCAGCACTGTGAGACTCCTCACACTGTACCACCACGGCCCAGGCCAACTGTTCGCGATAAGCGCGTATCCGGATGGACCACGGGGCCAATCGCTCATCGGCGGCACGCCCTGGCATCGGATGCGCCCACTCCCGCACCAGCGCCCGCGCAATCTCCGCCGGAGGCTCCGGCCCATTGACAATAAAGTGGTTCCCGCCGTAGACCAGCAGCCCGTACATCAGCGCTGGCATCCCGGGCAGTAGTAAGTGGAGCGGCCCCCTTGCGCGATGCGTTTGATGGCGCGGCCGCAAGTGAGGCAAGGCTCGCCCTCACGGTCATACACGGCGCAGGGAAACGATTCGCCTTCCACAAAGCGGCCCGGCTCTTCGTAGGCCGCCGACGCCGAATCCATCGCCTCCCGCAACACCTCGCCAATCACTTCATACAACCGCGCGAGCTTGGCCGCCGTCACCCGGCGCATCGCCTTACGCGGATTCACCCCGGCCCGGAACAGTGCTTCGGCGGCATAGATATTGCCCAATCCCGCCACCCGCCGCTGATCCATAAGGAAGATCTTCGACGGTTGCCCGCTCGCCTTCGCCATACCGCGGAAATACTCCAAAGTGAAGGCCGGCGAGAGTGGCTCCACACCAACATCCCGCAGGACGCCGTCCAGATCGGCCACACGATGCACATGCACCTTGCCCAATACGCGCGAATCTTCGAAGATCAGCCCGCGCCCACCCTCCAACTCCATCCACAGCCGCGCCAGGGCCGGGCGGAAGCGCACATCGGGAATGACATACAGATTGCCTGTCATCCGCAGATGCACATGCAGCACGCGCTCGCCGGAAAGATGCAGCAGGATGTTCTTCCCGCGGCGTTCCACGGCTTCAATGGCGCGGCCGGCGGCTTCGGTTTCGAGTAACGACGGGGCCTGCGGACGAGCCACCGATTCCCGCTCCACGCGCAACTGCACAATGGATGCGCCCAGCACATCGCGCCGCAGCTTGCGGCATACCGCTTCCACTTCAGGCAGTTCCGGCATTGCTTACCACAGCGTCAAATCCACGGGAGCGCCAACGCCCACGCCCAATCGCTTCGCCGCGTTGTCCTGATTGATGCCCACTTCCAGGTACCCCGAACTACCGAAAATGACGAACGGCACAGTCTCGGCCGCCTGCGAGTAGCTGCTCACATACTGCGACACCTTCTCCAGACCCACTGCCAGTTCGAATGGCTGCTCCAGGCCCAGGGTCGGAAAATCGTCGCGGTGAAAGTTGGTAATGATATTGCCGAAATGGTCGATTTTGAGAATCGTTCCGCTCCAGGTGCGCTTTCCCGTCCGTTGCACCTCGCCCAGCGTAAGCCGCAAGGCATCATCCACCTTCTTGCCCAGCTTCGAAGCCGCCACGCCCTTGGCCAGGTGCGCCGCTACGGGCGCAAATACGTCCCGCCCGTGGAATGTTTCGCTCACCGTCTTCAGGAAGTAGCGCTTCGCGGTCAATTCCCGCACCGTACACTTTTCCTTCGCCATCACCATGCTGAAGATGCCGTTATCGGGCCCGACGAAGGTGTATCCGCCGCCTTCGACAACAATCGGCCGGCGCAGGCTGCCCACGCCCGGATCCACTACGGCCACATGCACCGTCTTCTTAGGAAACCACTTGTAATGCTGGGCCATCACGAAGGCCCCTTCCGTCACTTCGTATGGTTTGATGCGATGAGTGATATCGACAATCTCCGCATTGGGGGCGATGGAGAGAATCACTCCCTTCATCACTCCCGTGAAGTGATCTTCCAGTCCAAAATCGGTGGTCAGTGTAACGATCGGCCTGCGCATGCTTGATATGATGAAGTTATAGATTCCGCCGCGGTACTTTCCCATGCAGCGCTATTATTTCGACCATAACGCCACCACTCCGCTTCGCGACGAAGTGCTGGCGGCGTTGTCGGCTGCGCTGCGCGAGATCCACGGTAACGCTTCCAGTATCCATCATTACGGACAGGAAGCGAAACAGAAGCTGGAAGGCGCACGCCGCCAGGTGGCCGCGTTGCTCGGCTCCAACGCCAAGGACATTGTCTTCACCAGCGGCGGCACCGAGTCCAACAATCTGGCGCTGTTTGGCGTCACCGCGCCCGGCGATCATGTCATCACCTCTACCATCGAGCATCCGGCCATCCTTAACCCCTGCGCCCGCCTGCGCGAGAACGGGGTGGATGTGACCTTCGTCGCGCCAGGCGCCGGGGGCATCGTATCCCCCGACGACATCGCCCGCGCCGTGCGCCCCAACACGAAGCTCGTGTCCGTGATGCACGCCAACAACGAAACCGGCACACTGCAGCCGTTAGTGGCAATCGCCGAAGTGGCCCACAAGGCCGGCGCCCTCTTCCACTCCGACGGCGTGCAGGCCGCCGGCAAGTTTCCGCTCAACATCCACGAGTCGCGCTTCGACCTTTATTCCATCAGCGCCCACAAGCTGAATGCGCCGAAGGGCATTGGCGCGCTGTATGTGCGCAAGGGACTGAAGCTGAAATCGCAGCTCCTCGGCGGTCATCATGAGCGCGATCGCCGCGCGGGGACGGAGAACGTTCCGGCTGCCGTGGCGTTCGGTGTCGCCGCGCACTGGTGGCTGCACCAGGGCCGGGAGGAAGCGGTTCGCCTCGCCGCCTTGCGCGATCGTCTGGAATCCGCCATTCTCCACGCCATCCCCGATGCCCGCATCAACGGCGATCGCACCCACCGGCTGGCCAACACGACGAACATCCGGCTCGACGGCATCGAAGGCGAAGCGGTGGTCATCGCCATGGACCTGCGAGGCTTCGCCATCTCCAGCGGCTCGGCCTGTTCAAGCGGCGCCGTGGAGCCTTCGCACGTGCTGCTGGCCATGGGTCTTTCCCCGGAGCAGGCCCGATCAAGCATCCGCATCTCGCTCGGCCACGGCAACACCGAAGCGCAAGTGGATGCCCTTGCCGCCGCGCTCGCCGAATCGGTGAAGCATCTGCGCCGGATTTCGCCCGCATACTCCCATGCCTGATACGAAGCCCATTGCCGTTGCCATGTCCGGTGGAGTGGATAGCTCTACCGTAGCCGCATTGCTGCGCCGTCAGGGGCTCACCATCGTCGGCATGACGATGCAGTTGTGGAACCAGCGCCGGCTGCCCGCGCTTTCCGTGGAAGGCGCCACCGGCCGCTGCTGTTCGCTCGACGATGTCTACGACGCCCGCTATGTCGCCGAACAGCTCGGCATTCCCTACTACGTAGTGAACTTCGAGAAGCGGTTCGAAGACCAGGTGGTACGCCCCTTTGTCGACGATTATCTTTCCGGACGCACCCCCATCCCCTGTACGCTGTGCAATAACTTCGTGAAGTTCGATCATTTTCTGGAACTGGCCGAAGGCTTGGGTTCCGATCAGATCGCCACCGGCCACTACGCCCGCATCCGCCGCGACGAAACCACCGGCCGCCATCTGTTGCTGCGCGCCGTCGACCGGTCCAAGGATCAGACCTACTTCCTCTGGGGCCTGACGCAGGAGCAACTGGCGCATACGATGTTCCCGCTCGGCGAAATGACCAAGCCGCAGGTGCGCGAGCTGGCTCGCGAACTCGAAGTGCCGGTGGCCGAAAAGCACGATTCGCAGGAAATCTGCTTCGTCCCCAACGGCGATTACGCCTCTTTTATCGACGCCTACTTCGCCGAGCAGGGCCTCACCCGCGAGCGCACACAGGGCGACATCGTGGATACGAACGGCCGCACACTCGGCCGTCACGAAGGCACCCATCACTTCACCGTTGGCCAGCGCCGCGGGCTCGGTATTGCCGCCGGGGAACCGCTGTATGTCATCGCCACACAGCCGGCCACACAGCAGGTGATTGTCGGGCGCAATGAGGATCTGCTGCGCGCCGAGCTCACCGCCAACCGCGCCAACTGGATCGACTGCGAGCGCCTCACCGCGCCGCGCCGCGTCGAGGTGAAGATCCGCAATAAGCATGAGGCCGCACCGGCCACTGTTCATCCCTGCCCCGGCCCGCTGAGCTTCCGCGTGGTCTTCGACACGCCGCAGCGCGCCGTCACCCCAGGTCAGGCCGCCGTGTTGTACGATGGCGAACTGGTAGTGGGCGGAGGATGGATTGAATAACTTCCCTGTTGAGCGCCGCGGCGTTGCGCGGCCATCCCTACGTCTCAAATTCATCTAGGAGCACATTCACCTTGAACGCGGATATCGGAATCATTGGCGGCAGCGGGCTCTATTCCATGCCCGGATTTGAAGCCCACGAAGAAGTTGTCATGGACACGCCCTGGGGCTCGCCTTCCGACCCCTATGTCGTGGGCACGCTCAGCGGCAAGAATGTCGCCTTCCTCGCCCGCCACGGGCGCGGGCATCGCATCAGCCCCTCGGAGCTGAACTTCCGCGCCAATATTTACGGCTTCAAAAAGCTCGGTGTGCGCCGCATTGTTTCCCTCAGCGCCGTCGGATCGCTGAAGGAAGAGCACAAGCCGCTCGAGTTCGTCCTGCCGGACCAGTTTTTTGACCGCACCCGCGGCCGCGTCTCCACCTTCTTTGGCGAGGGCTGCGTGGCCCACATCAGCTTCGCCGATCCCGTTTGCGGCCAGCTCTCCGACATCGTTCACGGCGCCTGCCAGCAGGTGGGGGTTACTTCCAAGCAGGGCGGCACCTATCTCTGCATGGAAGGGCCGGCCTTTTCCACCAAAGCCGAATCCAACGTTTACCGTTCGTGGGGCATGGACATCATCGGCATGACCAACCTGCAGGAAGCCAAGCTCGCCCGCGAAGCCGAGATGTGCTACGTCACCGTGGCCATGGTCACCGACTACGATTGCTGGCATCCCGATCATGACGCCGTCACCGTGAACGAAATCATCGCCCATTTGATCAAGAACGCCGAGAACGCCGCCAAGGTGGTGGCCGCCGCCGTCGGCATGATTCCCGAAAGCGCTCCCTGCAAATGCCAGTCCGCGCTCTCCCACGCCCTGATCACCGACAAGAAGGCGATCCCCGAGACCACTCGCAAGAAGCTGGAGCTACTCATTGGAAAGTATCTCGCCTGACGATCTCGCGATCGAGCTTCTCAATCAGTGCCTGCGCGGCAACTCCTATTCCTCGGAGTTGCTGGAGATGCTGCTGCGCTATGCGCTAAGCGCCGACGCGGCGCAGGCCCGGCATGCCTCTCATGCCTTGTTTGGAATCGTCGTGGAACGGCTCGGAGATCTCTTCGAGCCGTGTCTCGTCGATTGCTACGCATCGCTGTTCAGCGAAACGATTGCCTATGCGCTGCCCGATCTGCGTGCCGAGGATTTGCTGGCGCGCTACCGGCGGATCCGTCTGCCACGGCGCTTCAGCGGCCCTGACCCGCGGAAGGTGTTCGTGCTCAGCCGTGTGACCCTGGGCGCGGACATCGCCGTCACCAGCGTTGCCCTCAATGCCGCCAAGCAGCGTTTTCCCGAAGCCGAAATCGTCTTCGTCGGCCCGGCCAAGAACTACGAGATGTTCGCCGCCGACCCGCGCATCCGCCACATGGCGAGTCCCTACCGGCGCGAAGGACTCCTAAGGGAACGGCTCTCCGTCTTCCCTGCTCTGGCCGCGTCGCTCAGTGCGCCCGGCTCGATTGTCATCGATCCCGATTCCCGCTTGACGCAACTCGGTCTGCTCCCGGTTTGCCCCGAAGAACAGTACTACTTCTTTGAAAGCCGCAGCTACGGCGAGTACTCCGACTCGACTATCACCGCACTCACCGCGCAGTGGTGCGCCCATACCTTCGGCCTGGCACAACCGCCCAAAGCCTTTCTCGCTCCGCTCACCGATGCCGGACGGGCCCAAGCCACGGTCAGCCTGGGTGTGGGCGAAAACCCCGCCAAACGCGCCGGAGACGAGTTTGAACGCGCGGTTATTGGCATGCTGGCGGGGAAATCCAGCTCCGTTTTGGTCGATCGCGGCGGATCAGAAGAAGAATCGGCCCGTGTCGACCGCGCAGTCCTCGGATTCTCCAATGTTTCCACCTGGACCGGCGCATTTGCCCCTTTTGCCGCAAGCATTTCCCGGTCCGATTTCTATCTCGGCTACGACTCGGCCGGCCAGCATGTGGCCGCGGCCAGCGGGGTCCCGATGGTGGTGATCTTCGCCGGACACGCTTCCGGACGCTTCCTCGCCCGCTGGCGCCCGGAAAGTACTGCCAGTACTCATGTCATTGTGATAGAACAAGATAGCAAATCCGGCCTGGAACAACGCCTGGCCACAGCCCTGGAAACCCTCCTGTCCAGCCCAAAAACTTAACCCGCACCAACTTGACAATGGACTTTTTCTCTGTTTTCGGACAGAATTAAGATACAAATACAGTGCAGACAGTTTCGCCTGTACCGGAAGCGGAGTCCAGATTTTGTCATTGCCACCGCTCAGCCCCGTCACCAAGTGGGGACACGCCTCGCGCGCACTCCAGCAGATCATCACGAGTGAATCCGCTGACCGTATCTTTCGTTGGGTGCTGTTGCTTTCTTCCGCGCTGCTGGTTCTACTGCCGCCCCTGGGCACGGACACGCTTCGCTTCACCGCGCTCGCGGTCGTCGCCAACTTGGCCTCCTACTTGGCCGTGGCATTCCTGCCGGAGAGCCGTGGCGCACGGGGAGTAGGCATCGTCTCGCTGCTTTCGATCACTGCGGCGGCCTACACCATTCACCCGCTCTATTTCCCCCTGTTCGCCGCCTTTATCCTGCCCGCCCTGGCGCTTCATGGCGAAACACTGCTTCCGCTCGGCGGCGGCGTTGGCGCCATCCTGCTGCAAGGCGCACTGTTCCTCTACCAGCCACAGGAACCGAAGACCCTGCTGCTGTCCACCTGCATCGTCGCCATCACCGCGGTGCTGAGCGCCATGTTCGCGGCACTGGTGCATCGCCAGGCGCTGTCCATCGCCGAAGCGGAGCGCCGCATCCCCGAGTTGCAGGCCGAGTTGGACAATGCCCGTGCAGATGCCGGCCAGGCATTGCGCATCAAGCATGACCTGCTGGCCAACCTCAGCCACGAAATCCGCACGCCGCTCAACGGAGTTCTGGGGATGACACGTCTCCTCATGGACACGCGCCTCAGCCCTGAACAGCGAGACCTGACGCAGACGCTGGAGCGGTCCACCACCGCCTTGCTCGACATCATGAATGAGGTGATTGATTTCTCAGCCCTCGAATCCGGCCGCGTGCAACTCGATCCCCAACACTTCGAATTCCACCGTCCTTATGAAGATGTCGTCGAACTTCTGGGCCCGCTCGCGCAAGGCAAGGGCATCGAGTTGCTGACCGAATTCGATCCGGCTATCCCCCTGCAACTGATCGGTGACGCCCGCCGTATTCGCCAGGTTTTACTGAACATCGCCGGGAATGCGCTCAAATTCACCGAAAACGGCCACATCCTGATCCGCACCACCCTGGAAGAATCGCTCGCTCACGAAATTGTCATCCGCACCGAAGTCCTCGACACGGGGCCAGGCATCTCGCAGGAAGACCATGGCCGTATTTTCCAGCCGTTTCTGCAGGGAAAAACCGAGCATGCGGCCCAATACGGCGGGGCTGGTCTCGGACTCACCATCTCCAAACGCCTGGTGGAAATGATGCAGGGAGATATCGGATTCAAATGCGGACACGGCAAAGGTTCCCGATTCTGGTTCACCGTCCGCTGCCGTCGCCTCCCCAACGAACAATTCTTTGATTCCTCGGCGCTTGCCGGCCAGCGCGTGCTGACCCTGGCCCGCTATTCCGCCGCCGCCGGGGTGGCCGCCAGCCAAATGCGGCTGTGGAGCATCGATGCCTTCGCCGCATCTCAGATCGACGCTGCGCTGGCCGAACTGATTCGCGCCCGGCAGGCAGGGAAGCCCTACGACATGGTGCTTCTCGATGGCGATTCGCACGGCCCCCACAGCAGCAATGCCATGCTGGAGCGGGTCCGCTCCATCGGGCGCATTCCCTCCGTCGGAGTTCTGGCTTTCGGAAAGTGGAACGGCAACGGGGACCTCGCCACCGATGGCTTTGATGCATTCGTCTCCAAGCCGATGCGGCCGTCGCAATTGTGGAAGGCGCTGTGCACGGCCCGCTTTGGCCCTGATATCCAGGTTCCCCACGGAGATGCCGCCTCCGATCCCACGCCCGGCGGCGACATGCAGTGTATCCTTCTGGTGGAAGACAACCCCATCAACCAGAAGGTCGCCCTGCGCATGTTGGAGAAACTCGGCTATCGCGTCGAAGTCGCTGCCAACGGCCGCTTCGCCCTCGAAATGATGAACGGCGGCGAGCGCTACGCCGCGGTGATCATGGATTGCATGATGCCGGAAATGGATGGCTTTGAGGCCACGCGGGAAATTCGCGAAAGAGAACGCGGCCACCACCATATCCCCATCATCGCCCTCACGGCCCACGCCCTGCACGCCGAAAAAGAACGCTGCCTCAAATCGGGCATGGACGACTACATCACCAAGCCCGTCCACCTGGAAGTGTTGCGTCAAACGCTGGATCGCTGGTTGACGCAACCGGCCCGCGCCCGCTCCCAATCGAGCGGGCAGATCTGAGCCGATCTACACAAACCCGCCCGCACAGACATACAATAGGCGTTTATGTTCCCACGCAACGTGCTCCGCATCGCCACCCGCATTGCCATTGTCACAGGCATCTTCGCTCTCGGCTTCTTCGCCGGGGAAGAACGCGGCAAGGCCGCCAAGAAACCTATGGTCTACGAACTCCGCACCTACTACACGCATCCCGGCAAGCTGAACGATCTTCTGGCCCGCTTCCGCAATCACACCACCAAGATCTTCGAACGCCACGGCATGAAGAACGTCTGGTATGGCGTCCCCCAGGATGCCCCCAAGAAAGACAACACCCTCGTCTACCTGCTGGCTCACGAAAGCCGCGACGCCGCCAAGAAAAGCTGGGATGGCTTCCGCGCCGATCCGGAGTGGAAGAAAGTCCAGACGGCCTCGGAAGCCAATGGCAAAATCGTGGAGAAAGTGGAGTCGATTTATATCGACCCCACCGATTTCTCCGCAATGAAGTAGCGTCAGCTTTTGCGCTGCTGCACTTGCTGCAGCATGGCGGCGGCTAAGGCCTCAAACGTCGAGCCGCCGCTGGTCACCAGGATATTGGGCATGATCGGCACCTGGCTCTTCGACAGCGCTTCAATGGCGTTCACCACCATCGTCGCCGTCGTTCCGCCAAACGCCTTCACCTGCGCCTCGTAACCTTCGGCGCGAGCCAGACCCACCGCACGCACTTCGGCGCCTTTGGCCGCACCTGTGCGTTCGATGTAGAACGACTCACCATCCGCTTCGGCCTTGCGCGCATTGGCGTTGTTCTGCCGGATATCGACGCCGACCTTCGACTTCGCCAGATCGGCCTGCATATCGGCCGTACCACGAGCCTGCTCGGTCTTGATGCGCTGTTCCTGGGCCATGCGCTGCTGTTCAAACGTGGCCACTTCCTGCTTGGCGATTTCGCGCCGCGTCAGTACTTCCACCATGTCCGCCGGGAACACCACATCCTGGATATACACGCCCGGAGTCTCCACGTGATAAGCGGCAAGCTGTTCGCGGATGTGCGCCAGTGCCTGGCGCTGCACTTCCTGACGCGTCTCAATGAAGCGCACCGCGGGCATGCTCTGCAGCGTATCGCGGAAGTGGTTGCCCACCGCCGCCTGCAGCACTTCGTCCACCAGGTTGCGCATGGAGGCTACCGTTGAGATCACGCGCGGCGCCTTCGTGTCCGGCACATGGATCTGCACCTGCAAATCAATCTTGAACACGAAACCCTCGCTGCTCTTGGCGACAATCTGTTCCAGCTTCGCGTCCAGATTGTGCGCCGACGAAACACGATCGGCCCAGTTCAGGGTGAGGATCGCCGTCGGCACGATCTCCGCCTTGTAGCAATAGGGGTTGATCGGGTATTTGCCCGTTCGCAGCGGCTCATGCCAGATGCCGCGGTGGCCCGGCCGCACCAGGCTGCCGAATTTGAATTCGGGGCCCGAGGTGTCCTTCGGCGTCAAACCGACATACGACTTGATCACTGCCACCTGGCCCTGCTCCACCACCAGCATCGGGACCTTTTCCACTTTGATCAGGAACGGATTCAGCGTGTAGGCGCCATAAAGCAGCGGGTCATGCTGCAAGCCGATGCGCCCGCCATGGTCCAGGAACGCCTGAAAGTCCTGGTAGTTGTTGTGGTCGGCATTCTTGTTGCCAAGCAGCGTTTCGATGACGTCCGAATCGGAGGCGTTGCGCGCCTCCATGGCTTCGATGTCAGTGAACGCATTCAACCGGCTGGCGATGTCGCCGCTCGGCAGCGGGTCGCCTTCGAGCGAGGTCACGATCCCGATCATGTCCCGCTGTTCGCCTTGCCCGCGGTCGATGCGGACCACTTCCAGGTCGCCATGCGGTAAGCCGAAATGCTCCGGCGAAAGCGCCTTCAATTTCTGTAATTCCGGCGAAATGGGCACGCCAAAAACGCGGTCCCGCGTAATCACCAGAAAGCCCACAGGGTGAATCGGCAGTGTCGTGCCGGGTGACAGCACCGGGCGTTGCACGCCCTTCTGCCCTCCCTGTTTGACGAACGAGCGGAGATCTTCAAACTGCCCGAATTCTTTCCGGTACACAGCTGATTTCGCGCCCATAGGCAATGGTTGGCCGGCCTGCGCAATGACTACACCGATCTGACCGGCGGGAATCTGAACCCAGGGATGTTTCTCCACGGCGTACAGCAGCCAAAAGCGGAATCCGAGCCCCGGCATTAACAGATCGGCCTGGTAGCCCGCTTCGCCTTCAAGTGCGATTGGGTTGTCTTCGCTTAGCTTTCGCCCGGAGAAACGTTTGGTCACAAGCCCCACTTCCGTGGGGGCAATGCGAACGATGGACGGCAGGATCAGAACGCTGGCGATAAGAATCGCGCCCAATCCCACCAATAACAGTGTGGTTAACATAGGAGCCTTCCTTAAAAGGCCGCCACTGTTGCTATACGTGCACCCGGAAGGAATGTTCCCGAAATCGGAACTTACTTATTTCCGTTCGAAACCCAGTCAAACGGCACTGTCTGGTACATCTCGTTCAGCCAGTTCCCAATCAGCAGGTGGGCATGGCTGCGCCAGCGGTTCTCCGGCATCCGTGCCGTATCGTCCTGCGGAAAGTAATTCTTGGGAATGGAGATCGGAGAGCCCGACTCGAGGTCGCGGCGGTATTCCTCGGCCAGTGAGCAGGTGTCGTATTCGAGATGGTTGAACATGTGCAAAGACCGGTGCGAGGCATCGTCCACCAGGCACAAGCCCGTGTCCTTGCTCTCGGCCAGCACCGTCAGGCCGCGATCCCCCGGAAGATCCTCCCGCCGCACCTCCGTCCAGCGGGACACCGGCACATAGAAATCATCCGAGAATCCGCGCATGAACGGCGAAGCAGGCACCAGGTTCTCATGATGGAAGATGCCGAACGCCTTCTCCGGAAGAGCGTGCTTCGGTACGCCATGGAAATGATGCAACGCCGCTTGCGCCCCCCAGCACACGTTCAGACAGCGGTGAACATTCGTCTGCGACCAATCGAAGATCCGCCGCAGTTCATCCCAGTAGCTGACCTGTTCAAACGGCAGATGCTCCACCGGAGCACCCGTGATGATGAAGCCATCGAATCGCTCCTGCCGGACGTCCTCCCACGGGCGGTAAAACGAGATCAGGTGGTCCATCGATGTGTGGCGTGCCACATGGTTGGTAATGCGCACCAGTTCCAGTTCCACCTGCAGCGGAGTCGCGCCAATCAGCCTGGCGAACTGCGCCTCCGTGACAATCTTGTTGGGCATGAGGTTCAAAACCCCGATGCGCAGCGGCCGGATGTCCTGGCGCACCGCATCGGTCTCTCCCATCACCAGAACGCCTTCTTCTTCGAGAACCCCGCGGGCAGGGAGACTGTCATGAATCTTGATCGGCATGTGCCTTGTGTTCCTTCCAAATCGTGCGGGACTGATGCGAGTGGCGAATTCCGTTTCATTGCCGGCTGGACCACATCCTCCCTGACGGGAGCGCCACCTTGCCCGGAAAGCAGGTTGGCGTTGGGCATTGTCCCAACTCTTGATGCAAGAGCACCGCATGCGGCGCCCATCAACTTCTTCAGGATATCACTGCAGGCGCTTGCTCAGCTTAACCCGCCGCTCCGCCCGGTCATACCAGCCCTGTGGCGCGAATTTATCGGTGTGCAAGTAGCACTGTGCCCGCAGTTCATTTCCGCGCAAGGTCAACACCCGGCTCATCGGCACACTGCTGCCCACATGATGCGACGTCAATGCCGCCACGTTCAGGAAGTGCACGCCCCACTTGGTTTCGAAATGCGATTTGTTGCCCGCCTTGTCCTCGGGATTGGTGTGCGTGTGCCCGCCCAGCCATAGCGCAATCGCGCCGGGATGCGCTTCCAGATAATGTTCGAACGCCTGCGCATCCGGCTTACTGTCCACCCAGTACAAATAGGACGCACCCTTCGGCGATCCCTGCGGATAGTAGCCGTGATAGTGCGATTTCCAATTCCCTTGCTCGTCCTTGCGAAACCCTTCCCACTCCCCGCTGGCAACGGTGGTGTTCTTCAGCATGTAATGATGCGCCGAGATGATGATCTTGTCCTGGTTGGACTCCACCATCTTCTTCCACCATTCGAACGTCTCTCCGGTCACTACGCCGCCCGGATTGCCCCCTAAGGTTCCCCGCCCCACCTTCTGCGACGGCTCATTGATATCGCTCATCATGAGGAACAACACATTGCCCACGCGGAAGGAATAGCGCTCCCAGGTGCCCTCAATAGCGTAGCGCCGGCGGTTGGCATGCACGCCTGAATAACGCGCATTCTCGCCAGTTGGATCCACCCACTTGCGCCACCATTCGTTCTTCGGCTGATCGAGCCCGCTGCGGTCATGATTCCCGCACACGCTGTAAATATCCTCGCGACGGTGTTTGCGCAGGACGCCGAATTGCCGCACAACCTCCTGGCCTTCGTCATCCTCGGGGACACCTTGGCCGCCCGATTGATCGCCCAGGTCGAGCGCCAGATCCCACTCAAAGGCGCCCGATTCCGCTTGCCGGATCGCATCGGCGAGGCTCTCGCGCTCCCCACGCTTCTTGTCCGTACCGACGTGAGCATCGCTGAACACCCACAGCCGCAAGGCATCGCCTTCGGCAGCGGGGGCAGCCGCCGCCAGCGAGGCCCCAAGAAAATCTCTGCGTTTCATGTTTAGATGCCGCTCCCTGGATACGGCAACCCCTTGGGCCCCGGCAACTCCGGATGCGGATAGCTCCGTAGCGCCGCGTCCGTGATGGCGTAGCCCCAATTGATCAACTGCTCCTGCAGCGTATCATTCATCTTCTTCAACCGGGTTGGAGTGTTGGCCAGGGCCAGGCTCCGATCGAGCGGCACCTCGAACCGGCCGGGCGCTTTGTATTCGGAAATATCCTGCCGGATTCCCCAGTATCCGCCATTCTTTTCTTTCGCCTTGTACGCTTGAATCAGCATTCGTTTGCGCAGGCTCCGCACTTGTGTGTCCACCAGATCCAGCACGCGTTTGCTATGGCCCACCCAGTTTTCGTCCGGATCCGCCTCGGCTGGAGTCGCCCCGCCGGCATCGCTCACGTAGATCGTCTTCGAACGCTTCCACGGCGATTCCAGGCCCAGGTTATCGTACACTCCGCCATCGGTCAGCACCAGGTTCGTGGTGTAGGGCTTCATGCACAGCGGCCCGCGCCCTTCTTTTTCCCACGCATCCTCATCCACCTTCACCGTGCAGGGCGATAAGACGGGCGGAAACGCCGACGAAGCCGTGACTGCTTTGGCAATCTCCAGATCCGGCTTCATCCACAGCCCGATCCGGTAATCGGCGGCGTAAGGTTTCGAAAAACGGAACAGCGAGCGTGTCTGCACATTCGTCGCATTGAAAACGAAGCGCGGCTTGTCGGGCAGTTCCTGCAGCGTGGCCCCGTGAAACAGGTACTTATCATAGGCGCCCGCCACGCGGTCCGACACCGTGCCGAACCACAGCACGCCCAGCACAATCGACTCCTCATCCACCGTCTCATCGGCGAGCGTGCGCACCTTGTCCACCACCAGCGTGCCCAGATTCGAGGCAACGCCATTGGCGTCAAAGTTCAGCTTCGGCCATGCCAATCCCAACACGCCGTTCGTGATCGACCCGCCCGAGACACTCGAGAACAGATCGATCTTCGGCAACAATCCCGCTTCGTTCAACCGCAGCAGCGTGCCGAGATGAAAGATCATCGCCCGGTATCCACCACCGGACATGCACAGTGCGGTATCCAGTTGCTCTGCATCCTCTATGATTTCGGCCCCGGTCGTAGGGTCGGTGAGTGGGCGCTTGTTTTCATCCATCCCGATATTTTCTATCATTCTTTCACCACGCGCGCGGCAACTGGTATATACTGCCCGGAACGGGAGACCCTCCATGTTGAAATTCCTCACCATTCTAATTGCGATTTCAATGTCTGAGATGCACGGTCAGTACGGCCGCGGCACCATTCTCGGCACCGTCACTGACTCCACCGGAGCCGTCGTGCCATCCATTAAAGTTACAGCCAAGAACCTCGGCACAAACGAAACCCGCGAGTTCACCACCGACGAATCGGGCAACTACCAATTCAACGCGCTGCTCACGGGGCGCTATGCGATCACCGCGGCCGGCGGCCAGTTCAAGACGGCCACCGTCAACGACGTGGAACTGCGCGTCAACTCACAGGCCCGCGTCGATATCGTGATGCAGCTTGGCGTGGTTTCCGAAACAGTCTCCGTTCAGTCCGCCATTCCGCAATTGCAAACCAACACCGCGGTGATGGGCACGGTCATCGACAACCGCACCATCATTGAACTCCCGCTCAACGCACGAAATTTCTATGACCTCGTCGCCCTTACGCCGGGCGCGGTGAAGGTGCGCGGAACCTCTTCCGTGATGGATGAGCGCTCCATCGAAATCGGCGGTGTGCGCAACACCTCCACCAACGCCATGCTCGATGGCGTCGATTTCTCCGTGGCCAACATCAACAACCCGGCCATCGCCCTCTCGCTCGACATGTTGGAAGAATTCAAGGTGCAGACCAACTTCATGGACGCCAGTTACGGCTACGGCGCGGCGGGCATCGACATGGTTTCCAAACGCGGCACCAACTCCTATCACGGCGTGCTCTACGATTACGTCCGCAACCGCGCCTTCCAGGCCGGCCCGTTCTTCCGCCCGGCCCGCGGCACGCCGCGCTTCAGCTACAACCAATTCGGCGGCAACTTCGGCGGCAAGATCCGCAAAGACAAAACATTCTTCTTCGGCAATTACGAAGGACGCCGCCGCCGCACCGGCAACATCCTGCTCGGCCTGGTGCCCACACCCGCAATGAAGCAAGGCGATTTCAGCGCCGTGCCCAACAAACCCACCGTGGTGGTGCGCGACCCCAACAACGGCCGCACCCCCTTCCCCGGAAACATTATCCCCCGCACGCGTTTCAATCGCATTTCCAATGAATTGTTGCAGTTCTTCCCCGACCCCAACGTCCCGCTGGCGAACAACCTGAACTACATCACCACCCCGCCCGACCGCGAGCGCCGCGATCAATTCACCATCCGCGTCGATCACCGCCTCTCCGAACGCGGCCATCTGTTCGGACGCTGGAGCTTTGCCGACAACGGGCTGGTGGATGCCTCCTACCGCCCGGGGAAGGGCGTCATCCGTCCCGATCGTTCGCAGAACGCTGCCCTCGGCTACACCCACACCTTCGGCGGCAATCTCATCAGCGAATCGCGGCTCGGCTTCACCAAAGCCTACCTCGCCCGCGTCAGCGATGGCGATCGCTACAGCAAGAACTACGCCGCCGAACTCGGTCTGAAGAACCTCGCCGCAATCCCCGGCGATTATACCGAGCCGAACATCGCCTTCCCCGAATGGAACCCCGGCGCGGGCCGAGCCTCTTCCGGATTCGCCGGCTATGGCACCCGCATCGTCCAGAACAATATCTATTACCGCGCCGCCGAAACGCTCACTTATATCCGCGGCAGCCACTCCATGAAGTTCGGCGGCGATTGGAATCGCCTCATGGTCGGCTATGACCAGGGCTCCAATCAGAACGGCAATTTCAACTTCCAGAACAATTTCTACACGGATGAATCGTTCGCCGATTACCTCCTCGGCATGCCCTCCTCGGCCACCGGCGGCCTGGGCAGCATCTCGCCCGCCTTCGGCGGCGTGGCCAAATATTCCATCGGAACCCGCTACCAGGCCTTCTTCCAGGACGATTGGAAAATCACCGACAAGCTCACCCTGAACCTCGGCGTGCGCTACGAGATTTTCCAGAACTGGCGCGGCCGCCTGGCCAACTTCGATCTCGGCACCAACCGCCAGTTGCTCGCCGGGCAGACGCAATACTACGAACCCGGCGTGGGCTTGGTGAACACCAACTCCATTGTGCTTCCGGAACGCCCCATCGTCACCGACAAGAACAACTTCATGCCGCGCCTCGGCATCGCCTACCGCCTGTCGAACAAGACCGTGATCCGCACCGGCATTGGCTTGTTCTCGCTGCTCAACACCGGCGGCGCGACACTCGGCGCGATGACCAGCACGCTGCCATTCTTCGTCCAGGGCACGGTGATCAATCTGCCCAACCAGACACCGCGGCTGCTCACTGACCTCTTCCCCACTGCCGCCGAACTCGCCAGCAGCGTCGGATCCAACAACGACCTCACGCGGCGCGACGGCTACATGTACTCCTATAACCTCAACATCCAGCATCAGCTCAAGACCAACCTGCTGATCGAAACGGGCTACATGGGCAACACCGGCCACAAACAGGTCGGCTCGATTCTGGTGAATCAGCCGCGTCTGCCCGCGAATCCGGCCAACCCTTCGCCCTTCGCCGAACGGTCTCCGTTCCCCAAAGCGCTGCCCAGTTTCAGCCAGACCGCGAACTACCAGTGGTCGAATTACAACGCCGCTTTCGTGCGCCTGGAACAGCGCGTGTGGAAGGGGCTCTCCGTCACCAGCGCCTACACCTACGGCAAGATCATCGACAGCGGCGCGGCGGGCCAGAACATGTATGACCGCCGTCCCGAGCGTGGTCTCGCCGACAACGACATCCGCCACAATTTCATTGCCGGCTTCGTCGACGACATCCCCGTCGGCAAAGGCCGCGCCATCGCCATCGAGAACAAAGCGCTCGACGCCATCATCGGCGGCTGGCAATTCAACGGCATCGTCAATTTCCGCAGTGGCGCACCGTTCTCGGTGGCCACCGCCGGCGACCTGGCCCGTGTCGGCAGCGGCGCGCAACGGCCCAACGCCACGGGCACTCCCGCCGCGAAACTTGATCCGCGCACCAACGGCCTGATCGGACTCGACCGCGCCGCCTACTCCACTCCTGCCATCGGCTCCTTCGGCAACGCCGCCCGCAATACGCAACCGGGCTTCGGCGTGAACCAGTGGGACATCTCCATGGCGAAGAATTTCGGCATGCCGGTGCTCGGCGAAGCCGGCAAGTTCCAGTTGCGCTTCGAGTGGTTCAATTTCTTCAACCACACTCAATTCTTCAATCCCATCGGCACGCAGAACACTGCCACCTTCGGACGCGTCACCGCCGCCGCCGATCCACGCATCATGCAAATCGCCGGGAGACTGCAATGGTAACTCGCCGCACCGCGCTCTCCGCGCTCCTGGGAGCACCGTGGGCCTTCCCCGCCCCGGCCCCACGCGTGAAGATCACCAATGTCGAATCGTTCACCGTGCGCGTGCCGGACGGAGGCAAGCCCGATCCGCTCCGCGCCTATCGCTACGCCGTGACCCGCGTCCATACCGATGCGGGCGTCACCGGAACATCGTTCATCGGCATCGCCCCCGATCTGCTCAACGGTTGGGTCAAGCCCACGCTGGTCGGCGATGACCTCTTCGCCATGGATCGCCACATGCGCCGCCTGCAAATGAACTCCGGCGAGTCGCGCACGCAAGGCTGGTCCGGCGTGGAGCACGCCATGTGGGACGCCATCGGCCGCATCTCCGGCCGCCCCGTGGCCGAATTGCTGGGCAAGGCGCGCGACCGGTTGCGCATCTATCGCACCACCGTCTTCCCTGGCAAACAGGATCAGTCCGATGTGCCGTATGAGCGCCAGGCCGAGTTCGCCCTGCGTCTCAAGAACAACGGCTACACCGCGATCAAGATCCGTGCCTGGCGCCCGCGCCCCATGGATGATGTCGATGCCGTCGGCGTCATTCGTGCCGCGGTCGGCCCTTCGTTCAAGATCATGCTCGATCGCACAGCCGTGCGCCCCGGCTGGGTTTGGGATTACCCCACCGCGCTCCAAGTGGCCCGCGGTTTGGAAAAACACAACGCCTATTGGCTCGAAGAACCCTTCGACGGCATGGATCTGCAAGGGCCCGCGCGGCTCGCCGCCGAAGTGGACATTCTCATCACGGGCGGTGAGCTTGGCCGCACGCTATTCGAGTTCGCCGCCTTCCTCCACAACAAAACCTACGACGTGGTGCAGCCCGATACGCGCATCTGCGGCGGCATCTGGGCGGCGAAGAAAATCTCCACCCTTGCCGCGTCCTTCGGTGTCCCCTGCATCCAGCACGGCACCGGCGGCTTCTCGCTCGCCGGATACATACAGGCCGGTTGCTCCATGACCAATTGCGAGTGGCAGGAGATGATCGGCGCAGGCCCCAATCTGCCTACCGAAGAATGGGAGCCCGGCCTTGTTCTGCTCAAAGACCGCAAAGCGTGGCGCGTGGAAAACGGCTACGTCTATCTCCCCGATAAACCGGGCCTCGGCCTGGATGTCGATGAAGCCGCCCTCAAGGAGTTCCGTCGTGCTTAGCCGCCGCCTCTTTCTCTCCACCCCGCTCGCGCCTTTCCTCGTGAAAGCGGCGCAAGTCAAGATCACCGGAATCGACATCTACAACATCCGCATCCCGGTCACGAAAGACGAAGCCGAAGCCGGATACAACCACGCCTACAACGTGGTGGAAGTCTCCACCGACGCCGGCGTCAAAGGCTTCTCATTCGCCGGCCCCGGCAACGGCCAACTCGCCGCCGTGCGCCAACTGCTGGTGGGCAAGGATCTCTTCGCCATCGAGCAACACCTCGACAACGGCCTGGAACGCTGGGGCGGCGTCGAGCACGCGATGTGGGACGCCATTGGCCGCATCGCCAAACAACCGGTGTACCGCCTGCTCGGCGGCGGCAATAACAAAGTCACCGCCTACGTCACCTGCGTTTGGAAAGGCAAAGCCGACCAGCAGCATATCTCCTACCGCGAGCAGGCCGAACAAGCGGTGCGCCTCAAAAACGCCGGGTTCAAAGGGATGAAGATCCGCGCCTGGCGCCCCAACCCCATCGACGACGCCGACGCCTGCGCCGAGATCCGCGCCGCCACCGGACCCGATTTCGCCATCATGTTCGACCGCACCGCGCATCTGCCCGAATCCATCGGCCAGCCCGTGTGGAGCTTCGACACCGGACTCAAAGTCGCCCGCGCCCTGCAGCGCGCCGGAGCCTATTGGCTGGAAGAACCCTTCGCCCGCAACGACTACAAGTCACCGGCGAAGCTGGCTTCGATGGTAGACATTCTGATCACCGGCGGCGAAGGCTATGTTGGCGTGCGCGATTTCCAGCAGTGCCTCATTCACCGTACCTACGACATCCTCCAGCCCGAAGGCCGCGGCTCTGGCGGCATCTTCACCTGCCGCAAGGTCGCGTTCATGGCCGACGGCTACCACGTCCCCACCATCCTCCACGGCACCATGGCGCTGATGCTCGCCGGTTGGCTGCAGGCCACCTTCGCCATCGGAGCCGAATGGCAGGAAGTGGCCCTCATCACTCCGCCGCTGCTGCCGCAGCAGCAATGGTCGCCAGGCGCGAAGGTAATCCGTAATAAGGAAATGTACAAAATAGAAAACGGCCAGATTATCGCTTCGGATATTCCCGGCATCGGCCTGGACGTGATCGAGGAAGCGCTGAAGGAATACCGGCAGGCGTAACAGGTCATCGCTGGAGTTGAACCACGCCATGGTCGACACCCGCGACGTGGCGCGTTCACTCGCCCCGCAGGCCCGGCAACCATTTCGCTGCATCGAAGCACGCCTACCTCGACGGTCCCGACGGCCACGAAGTGAGCCTCTACTGGGCCGGCGCCAAGCGCCTCCCAAAACAAGGCAAATAGGTCGCATTCAGAGCGGCTGATCGACAAAATCCCCTTCTTGCTTTTCACGTTCACGGATGAGCTTCCCGAAGATTGAGCAGGCATACTGCGCTAGGATAAGTGCTGCATGTCTATCATCGAGGCAGCCGTCCTCGCCATCATCCAAGGACTCACCGAGTTCCTGCCCATCTCCAGTTCGGCGCATCTGGCCCTGGCCCCCTGGCTGTTCGGTTGGAAAGATCAGGGGCTGACCTTCGACATCGCCCTCCACTTCGGCACGCTGCTCGCCGTCCTCATCTATTTCTTTAGAGACTGGCTCCAGATCACGGCACAGGCCTTCAACATCCCCTACCGCCCCGACCCGTCCCTGGCCACCAACAAGAATCTTCTCTGGTGGATGGCCGCCGCCACCATCCCGGTCGGCATCGCCGGCCTGACCCTGGAGAACTATGCCGAAACCGCCCTCCGCGGCCCCTGGAGCATCGGCTTCATGCTGATTGCCGTCGGCCTGCTCATGGGCTACGCCGACCGCCTCCCGGCCGCCCGCAAACCGATCGAGGAGCTCACCTTCGCCGACGCGATGACCGTGGGACTCGCCCAGGCCCTCGCCGTTGTCCCCGGAACCAGCCGCAGCGGCATCACCATCACCGCCGGCCTGTTCCGAAACATGAGCCGCCACACCGCCGCCCGCTTCTCCTTCCTGTTATCCACCCCCGCGGTCGGCGCCGCGGCGGCTAAAGCCTTTCTGGACTTGAGGAAACACGGAGGCGTCGCCCCCGACATGGTGGCCCCCTTCGTCATCGGAATTCTGGTTAGCGCCCTTACAGGTCTATTGGTTATCGCCGTCTTCCTCAAGTTCCTCCGCAATAATTCTCTCCGAGGGTTTGTACTTTACAGGGTGTTTTTTGGCATAATGGTGATCGCTCTGGCTTTCCTCCGTCGCCCTGCTTAACCCTAGGGACCGGATGAAACTATTAGGACCAACGAGGAACGAAAGGCTCAACGAAGCCGCGGGAGTGGTGTATCTGATCGGCGCCTTGGTCTTGGCGCTGAGTCTTTACTCGTTCCACCCCAACGACCCCTCCTTCAATACCGCCACCGCCACCGAACACGCCCACAACCTCATCGGCAAAGCTGGCTCTTACACTTCCGACGTTCTGTATCAGATCTTTGGCTTCGGCGCCTGGCTGGTTCCGGCAGGCATCCTCGCCCTCGGCCTGAAGTGGGTTCGCTCCAAGCCGATCCAGGTACCTTTCGTCAAAGCCATCGGCTTCTCCATCCTGATCCTCGGCTCCTGTACTTCGTTCGCTCTCGTCCCGGGACTGCGTCCGTTCGACGGCATGCTCCCGGCGGGCGGACTGGCCGGCGTCCTCATGGCCGATCTCCTGGTTTCGGCGCTCAACACCACCGGTGCGGCACTACTCACCGCAACCAGCATGTTCGTATCGCTTTATCTGGTTTCCAGCTTCTCGCTGGCCAAAGTCCCCCTCTGGTTCGCACACCCCATCGGTTGGAGCCGCCGCCAGCGCGAACGCTGGATCCACTGGCGCAAGGAACGCGCCGCGCTGAAAATGGCTCGGCTCAAGCGCAAGGAAGATCAGTTGGCCGAAAAGGTTTCCCGCCGCAAGCGTGAAGCGGCCCGCGCCCCGGAGCCGGAGCAGACCATGCGCTCCATCCCCGCCAATCACGACATCGATTTGCCCCCATGGGAAGAGCCTCGCGACCCGCGCTTTGAGGACCGCGAGCCGCAGCGCGGCTACTCGCCGGAGCCGGAAGAAGACGAGCGGAATAACGAGCCCGAAGCCGAACCCGAAATCCCCATCTGCGTGCTGGAAGAAGTGCCGCCCACTGAGGTGATGCCTCCTCCGCCCCCGCCTATCCGCGAGCCCGAGCCATTCCGCAGTTCCATGGACACCTCGCGTTCCGCCGCCCCGGCCCGCCCGCGCAAGATCGACTACCGCATGCCGTCCACGGCGCTGCTCAACGAAGTCCCCACGCGCACCGGCTATGACGGCTTCGAACTGAAGGAAATCGCCGGCCGCATCAAGGCCAAGCTGGAAGAGTTCAATGTCCTCGGCTCCGTGGTTCAGATCAACCCCGGCCCGGTGGTCACCACGTTCGAATACAAGCCCGACGCGGGCGTCAAATACTCGAAGATCGTCACCCTCAACGACGACCTCTGCCTTGGCCTGCAAGCCGAGTCCATCTTCATTGAGCGCCTCGCCGGCAAACCCACCGTCGGCATTGAAGTCCCCAACTCGCGCCGCGAGGTGATCAGCCTCCGTCAGATCCTCGAATCGGAAGAATTCAACGAGTCACCGTCGAAGATGACCATCTGCCTCGGCAAGGACATCAACGGCCGCATCAAGGTCACGCCGCTCGAGACCATGCCGCACCTGCTCATCGCCGGCTCCACCGGATCGGGGAAGAGCGTCATGCTCAACTCGCTCATCATGTCGGTGATCTTCAAGGCGACGCCCGACGACGTGCGCATGGTGCTCATCGATCCCAAGCGCGTGGAAATGGGCATTTACGAAGGCATCCCGCACCTGCTCACTCCGGTCATCACCGACGCCAAGCAGGCCACCAACGCGCTGCGCAACGCCGTGCTCGAAATGGAGCGCCGCCTCAAGCTGCTTGCCTCGCAGGGCGTTCGCAACATCGATCAGTTCAACAAGAAAGTGCGCCAGATGGCGAACGAGCCGCGCAGCCTGTTCGAAGAGGACGAGGATGCGGTGAAAGAGCAGCTAGATCCGCTGCCGTACATCCTGGTGGTGATCGACGAGCTCGCCGATCTCATGATGCTGGAGCGCGCTAACGTCGAAGCGGCCGTGACGCGCCTCGCCCAGATGGCCCGCGCCGTCGGCATGCACCTGGTGCTGGCCACGCAGCGTCCCAGCGTCGACGTCATCACCGGCTTGATCAAAGCGAATTTCCCCTCGCGCATCAGCTTCCGCGTCGCCACTCGCGTCGACTCCCGCACCGTGCTCGATGTGATGGGCGCCGAGCACTTGCTGGGCAAAGGCGACATGCTTTTCCTGCCCCCTGGGTCTTCGCGACTCACCCGCGTCCATGGGGCCTTGGTCACGGAAAACGAAATCAACCGCGTGGTGGATTTCTGGCGCGACCAGGCGATCCCCGACTATGATCAGACCTTCCTCATGCCGCCGCCGTCGGACGAGGACGACGTCGAAGTGGGTGGCGAGGGAGGCAGCGCGGAAGGTGGCACGCAGGATCCGATGTATGAAGACGCCGTGCGCGTCGTGCTCGAAATGGGCAAAGCCTCGACGTCGATTCTGCAACGCCGGCTCCGCCTCGGCTACGGCCGCGCGGCACGAATCCTCGACATGATGTTCAAGGATGGGATTATCGGACCACCCGACGGCAGCCGCCCCCGCGAAGTGCTGAAGCGCCCTGATTGGCTGGATGAAACCGGCGAAGGCCGGCGCTAAGCGAACGTTCCGCTACAGCCGCGGCGGCGTCGTCACCACCAGCGCCCGGCTCTCTGTGATCCCCCGGTAGCCGTGCGGCTCCGACGAATCGAAGTACACGCAATCGCCCGCAGCCAGCACGTGCTCCTCGCCTTCAAACAAAATCGCCACTTCCCCGGTCAGCACGTACAAAAATTCCGCCCCTTCGTGGAAATGTTCCTCCGGCTTCCCCTCACTCGCCGTGAACTCCGCCAGAAACCCCTGCATCCCCTTCTCCTGAGCCGAAAACGCCAGCACCTCGAAAAAGTAGTTCGGCCGCGGATTCCCCGCCCGGTCCGGAAAGCGCATCCGTTCCGCTCCACGCACCACTGAAAAGAGTTTTTTCTTCTGCTTGTCGGCAAAGAAAAACTCCAGCCCGACATCAAACACCATCGCGATCCGCGCCAGCGTCGGCAACGTCGGGATCAGCTTCCCGTTCTCCAGTTGCGACAGCATCGACGCCGAGAGCCCGGTGTGCTTCCCCAAGTCCACCAGTGAGATTTTCTTCCGCAGCCGTAGCGCCCGCAGCTTTGCCCCAAGGTTGTACTCCCCCAGCACCCGCTGCAGGGTTTCCTCGCTGCTTTCTTCCTTCATAGAATCCATTTTATCGCCACTGAACATGTCACCAGTAAGTTTTGCCATGGTAAAACCAAGTTCTGCCGCTTCTGGACGGCCCTGGCCCGGAATGCTAACTTCGCTCATAGAGTACTCTCCCTTGAGACTCCCCAGAGGAGCTAGTCGATGCAAAAAGTCCTTCCTGAAGTTGCGAATAACCTGGAAATGGATCTTGTCACCCGCGCCCAGCAGGGCGACCGCTCCGCTTTTGCTCTGCTCGTCCAGCAGAACCAGTCCTCCTGCCGCAGGTTGGCACAATCCATCCTCCGCGATTCTCATGCCGCCGAAGATGAAGTGCAGACGGCCTACACCAAGGCCCTCCAGCACATCGGAAAGTTTCAGCGGGAATCGAAATTCTCCACATGGTTGAACCGTATTGTCGCCAACCAATGCCTGATGCGGCTCCGCAACCTGCGGCGATCGCGATTCTTCCACCTCGATGAGGAGCCAGGCGACGATGGCGCGATCCGCGAGCTTCCCACTCCTGGCCCGAACCCCGAAGCCGAGTTCGCACGCCGCGAAATGGCCCAAATCCTGGCTTACGAGGTTCGCCACATTCCACCCCTGATGCGCGACGTAGTGGTGCTGCGAGACGTGCACGAACTCCCTATGGAGGAGGTCGCCCGCCGGCTAGGCATCAGCGTATCCGCCGCCAAGTCCCGTCTGCTGCGCGCCCGCGCCGAACTGCGCCAGCGTCTGGAGCGCCACCACGGCCGTATGGGACTCTCCGCGCTCACCGCCTAAACTCCGCGTACCATTACAATTTCACAACGAACTAGTCCTATTTTCTCTTACCGCAAGCCGCCCCCTGCGGCACAATAAATTCAACGCAGATCCAAAAACGAGCATCGAGATTGAGCGCAATGCTCCTTTCAATGTCTCTTCCTCCCCCGCACAGCCTCCGAGGTCGGGGGAGGTTCTCCCAGTAATTTTCTTCCTGTACTACAAGAAGCGCCGCATTTGCAGATGTGGCGCTTTTTCTTTTCCCCATCGCCTCCCGCCGCCAACCCGCGATATAATCACCACCGATTCATGTCCACTCGAATTCTACTTTCCTTCCTGGCCGCATCGGCCGCCTTCGCCCAGAACGCCACACAAGCAGGGCGTTTCACAGTGGAACACCCTACTCTCCTCAACCTCGGCTTTGAATGGGCCATCCAGGGCGACGCCAATCGCAATGCCAAGGTCGCCGTCCAGTTCCGGCCGAGCGGCGAATCCGCCTGGCGCCAGGCCCTCCCGCTGGTCCGCATCGGCGGCGAGAACATCTACCGCCGCCGTGAGAATCTCGATTACACCGTTCCCGATGCCTTCGCCGGCAGCATTCTCAACCTCCAGCCCGATACCGAATACGAGTGCAGGTTCCAACTCACCGATCCCGATGGGACCTCCGGCGAAACCTCGCACACGGTCCGCGTCCGCACTCGCAAGGAACCGCAACCCTATTCCGGCGGCCGTACTCTTCACGTCTACGCCCCCGATTACACGGGCCCCAAAGTGGAACCTCATTTCACCAGCCTCATGCAGGCCTACTATGGCGCGGGTCTGGGCGACTGGAGCGTGGTGTGGGAGCGCAAAGCCCAGCCCGGCGACACCATCCTGATCCATGCCGGCCTCTACCGGCCGGAGAAGCTCAACTACGTCGACCCGATGATGACTCCCTTTGACGGTTCAAACGTGCTCACCCTCAAAGGCACTCCCGACAAGCCCATCACGATCAAAGCTGCCGGGGACGGCGAACCCGTGTTCGATGGCGCCGGTAACCACCGACTCTTCGACGTCATGGCTACCCGCCATCACATCTTCGAGGGCATCACCTTCCGCAACACCGATGTCGGCATTTTCGCCGGAGCGAAAGAAGTAGGAGGAGCCGTCGCCCTCACCGTAAAGAACTGCCGCTTCGAAAACGTCGGCTTTGGGGTCTGGACCGAATATGCCGGTTCGAGTGATTTCTACATCTCCGACAACCTCTTTCTCGGCCGCGACGACCGCTTCCGCCTCGTCGGCTGGACCGGCTTCATGTGGGCCAGTGCCGGCCCCTACGGCTCGCACCAGCTCACCAGCTATTACGCCGTGAAAGTCTATGGCCCCGGCCACGTCATCGCCCATAACGCCATCGCCTACTTCCACGACGCCATCGGCATCTCCACCTACGGGCCGCCCGAATCCGACCCCGATCGCCGCGCCTCCTCCATCGACATCTACAACAACGAATTCCACATGCTCAACGACGACTTCGTCGAAACCGATGGCGGCGTACACAACATACGCGTCTTCAACAACCGTGGCGTCAACGCAGCCCACGGCGGCTACAGTTCCCAACCGATCTTCGGTGGACCCGTCTATTTCATCCGCAACATCCTGTATCACCAGCCCACCGGCGTCGCCTTCAAATTCTCGGCCAAGCCTGCCGGTTTGTTCGTGTATCACAACACGCTGATCGGGGAAAACATCGTCCGTGATCCCTATTCCAACGTGCACTGGCGCAATAACCTGTTCCTCGGCCGCGATACCCCGGACCGCGGCATCATGGCGTGGGCCAATGCCACCGAAGCCTATAGCACCGACTACAACGGCTATCGCCCGAACAAAGGCGTTAAGGAGAACTACCAGTGGCTCGCTCCAAAGCCCGGCCAGAAAGCCTATGAGCCGCAGAAGGACGAGTGGAAAAGCTTCGCCACGCTCAGCGAAATGAGCAAAGCCACGGGCCAGGAATCGCACGGCATCGAAGTGGATTTCGATATCTTCGAATCGCTACGCCCACCCGACCCGACCAAACGTCACGCCGTCTACCATGTGATGGATCTCAACTTCCGGCTGAAACCCGCCAGCAAGGCCATTGACGCGGGCGTGGTCATTCCTACCGTCAATGACGGCTTTGCCGGCCGCGCCCCGGACCTCGGCGCACTCGAAGTGGGCAAGCCCGAACCCCATTACGGTCCCCGCTGGCTGACCTGGAAGCCGTTCTATCGCTAGTATGATCGCCGTCCCAGCCACCACGGCAGGGCGCCAAACACCGCGACAGCAAGGTAGTAAGCCGTCCCGGAAACCGGATCGCGCGTCGCCAGATACTCGGCCGCCGTCATCCCGCGCAACGACAGCACCAGTCCGAACTCGGCTGCCAGCAGCAGCACCATGGCGAGCAGGCCCATAATGACCCGAGGGCTCGCCCGCGCCGGCATGGCGAATCGCTGGCATACCCATCGTGCCGCCACGTAACAGGCCGTCAGCATCACCGGCATTTCCGCCAGTTCCGCCCAGCGTTCACCAATGCGTGGCACAAGCAACAGAATACGCACTGGGCCCAAAACGAATCCGGCGCCGAATACCATCAGAAAATAAACAACGGCCGCAAGCACAACACCGGACCCGTGCGCCCGCGGCCGCGAATTTGACGGATGTTCCAAATCGGCACTCCTGCCATCTACAGGGCAATCGGAGTGCCAAACAACCTGGCAGATTTACAGCTTGCCGTACAACGCCAACAGCCGGCTCCAAGCCTTCTCCGCATCCGGCTCGTTGTAAACCTTCGAATCCGGCGGGCACCACCCATGCGCCCCCGAATAGACCTCGATCTCCGCCTGCACATGCGCCTTGGCGAACGTTTCTTTCAGAACATCCTTGTCCTTTGGCGCCCGCTGATCGTCATTCGATGCAATGGCAACCAGAAAACTCGCCTTCGTCTTCGACGCCTGCAGATGGGGGCTGTTCTCGGCATCGCGCACTAACCCGCCGCCGTGAAACGAAGCCACCGCGCCCACGCGGTCCGGCATTGCCGCCGCCGTGCGAAACGCCATCGGCCCGCCCATGCAGTAACCCTGCGTCCCCATCTTGCGATTCTTCGCCACCGAAGCCTGCTTGTCCAGCCAGCCGATAAACGCCTTGGCATCCGTCATGTGTGTCTGTTCGCTCAGCGTCTGCGCCAACGGCATCACCTGCGGAATCGGTGTTGCGGCCCCGTTATCCGCGGTCGGCGCCTTCTTCGTCCGGTAAAACGGGTTCACCACCAGCACCGAATACCCCGATTCAGCCAACCGCTTCCCCATCTGCCGCATCGCCGGCCGCAGCCCGAAAATGTCCGGCCAGAGCAAAACGCCCGGCGCCGTCCCGCTCGCCGGATGCACGAAATAGGCATCCGCCGTTCCGTCCGGAGTGGTGATGGTCACCTCCGCATCCGCCACCGCGACTGCATTCGCCACCTGCGGCAGGATCATCGATACGCCCGCCCCCAGCAGCACGCCAAACTGTTTGCGCGTCACCAGTCCACGCGCTTCAAAATCCTGTAAATCATCGTCGAAATGCTTTTGATCGCACATAGTCGCTCCTCTTCATGGCCCGTATCAGGCTTTCTATTATGAATCGGAGCGAAGCGGCACGCAATCTTCAGCGCGTCTGCTGGGAACTCAGTTTCGACCCGTACACGAACTCGACGTTGCCCTCAAAGCTCCGCCCCGGCGTGTAACCCAAGTCCTGGAGCAGCGACAACACCGCAGCCTTGGTCGTCCCCATCGCCGCCAATTGGTCCTCTTTCACTTCCATCACCAGGAACGGATGAAACCGCTCCAGCGTCCGCAACGCACCTTTCAGCACGAACAACTCGGCGCCCTCCACATCGATTTTCATGGCATCGATGCGAGTCAGCCCCATCTCCGTCACGATGTCATCGAGTGGCCGCGCCCGCACGGCAAACCGCCGCCCGCTTTCGCCTTCCGCTTCCGCGGTCTTCTTCGATAACGAAGACATCCCCGTATTGGCCATGCTCCCAGCGAACAGATCCAGCTTTCCTTCCTTGTCCGAGCAGGCCACCGGCTGCACGGCCACCTGTTTCGCCTGGCTCAACTCCAGGTTCCGCCGCAACTCCACTAGCGTATCGGGATTCGGTTCCACCGAAAGCACCTGGCCCTGCGCACCCACCTTGGCCGCAGCCAGCAGCGAATGCAAGCCGATATGCGCCCCGATATCAACGAAAGTCCCGCCCACCGGCAAGTGGTCTTCCAGTAGTTTGGTGGTCACCGGCTCATACACGCCGTTCGCCAGGATCGTCCGAGGCACCAGATCCCGCGCATCCAGATGCATCTTAATTCCCCGCCCCAAGTCCATATCCATGGGCCGGATGAACCCCGACGCATGCAAAAAGGGCAAGCTGTACTCTGACAGCACTCCGATGACGATCTGCGGGGCCGAATTCTTGTAGCTCGCCATGAACCGGGCCGTAGACAAGGTCCGCTGTTCCGGCGTAAACAACGCCATTGCCGCGCCAAACACCCCCGCTACCACCGCCGCCAAGATGCCGATTCGCACAACAATGCGCATTCCCCTCCATCGGCGGAGCATCCCGGAACTTTAGCGCCCCCCGCGGAGTCCCATACCCCATGCGACCACTCGCCGCGCTGTGTATCCTCCCGCTCATGGCCTGCGGCCCCACGCTTGAATTCAACAATTCGCAAAGCATGACCCAGGACGACATGCTCCGCCGGGCGACATTGGTATTCGCCGGCGTCATCCGCCACCATACAATTGACCACTCCCCATTCCTCCGCTTCCGCATTCCCGGCGAGAACCCGCTCACCACATATTGGAAAGTCGTCCGCCGCGACGTGGACGTCGAAGCGGTTTTCCTGGGGCAGGAACCCAGCCAGCGCATCAGCGTCTACGAAATCATTTGGACGGGCGGAACCTCGGGCGACTGGAACGCCACCTCAGACGGCGAGCGGGCCCTCTTCATGGTCTTCAAGGACCATGGCCGCTATCACGTCGTCCGCGACTGGTGGCGCTCGATCTTCCCCATCACTAGCGGCCCGCACACCCGTCTGCCAATGGACAAATCCCACCCGTTCTGGGAGCGTTTCGACCTGATGAACCTCTGGTACCCGCCGCAGGCAGAAGGCGAACTCGTTATCGCCAGACGCCAGCGCGCGATCTCGCTCTGGCGCACCGTGAAGCTGATGCGAGGTCTACTCCGACATCCAAATCCGCATCTCCGTACCGGCGCCTGCCGCGAACTGCTCACCTATGACGGACTTGACGAATGTTACGAAGACCTCAGCCCAGTGGAACGAAACCGCCTCCAATCCGGCGGCTATCTCTGCTGTTCTGCCGCCAAAGTAGCTGAGAACCGCAGTCGCTTCCAAAGCCGCCCCCCTTCCTGGTATTGGCCAGCCCGCGACCCCGACCTTCAGCGCCTCTACACCTCTGTCCGAGACCCTGCCTATCGAGCCCAATTCTGCCGCCTCTGGCACGCCGAGCACCCCACCGACAAAGACACCGGCTGTGACCCCGCCAACCCTCACCCCGCCACAATCGTCACCGAAGAAGGAGACATCCCGCTCCCCAAACCCAATTGAGACAATCCCCCGCGTTCCGCAACTTCCATTTCATGAACGAACTACGATTCCAAGATGGAACAGACGAAATCATCGGAGCCGCATTCGAAGTGGCCAACACTCTAGGCGCCGGGTTCCTGGAGAAAGTCTACGAAGGCGCTCTATTAGCAGAACTCCGTCTGAGGGGCGTCAAAGCAGCCCAACAAGTCCTCTACCCCGTAACATACAAAGGACAGCAAATAGGCAAATACTTCGCGGACCTGGTGGTAGAAGACCGAGTAATCGTAGAACTGAAGTGTGCGGAAAGCCTAGCCCCGGAGCACATGGGGCAATGCATCAACCAACTCAAAGTCTCCGGCCTCAAGGTCGCACTCCTCATCAACTTCCGGCGCACAAAAATCGAATGGAAGCGTATTGTCCTTTAACTCTTAATCCAATTCGTGTGCATTCGTGTGAATTCGTGGTTAATCCCCCTCCACTCTCTCCGCCCGGAAAGTCCACGAAGCCTTCAAGAAATCCCGGTTCATCCGCGCAATAAACTCCAACCGGATCCCCTTCGGGCACACCGCCTCGCACTCCCCGATATTCGTACAACTCCCGAACAATTCCTCATTCGCGGCCGCCACCATATTCAGCGCCCGCTCCATCCGTTCCGGCTGCCCCTGCGGCAGCAACCCCAGATGGCTGATCTTCGCCGACATAAACAACGACGCCGAAGCATTCGGACACGCCGCCACGCACGCCCCGCATCCGATGCACTGCGCCGCGTCCATCGCCATGTCGGAGTCTTTCTTCCGCACCGGCAGCGCATTCGCATCCACAGCCGATCCGGTCGACACCGAAATGTACCCGCCAGACGCGATGATCCGGTCAAACGCCGACCGGTCCACCACCAGATCCTTGATCACCGGAAACGCCGCCGCGCGCCACGGCTCCAGGTACAGCTCATCGCCATCCTTGAAATGCCGCATGTGCAGTTGGCACACCGTCGTCGATGGCAGCGGCCCATGCGCCACGCCATTGATCACAAAACCGCACGATCCGCAGATGCCTTCGCGGCAATCGTGATCGAACGCCACCGGCTCTTCGCCCTGCGCAATCAGCCGTTCGTTCAATACGTCCAGCATCTCCAGGAACGACATGTGCTCGCTCGCGTCCGTTTCATACCGGACCATCTTGCCCGCCGAAGACGCATTCTTCTGGCGCCAGATATGCAAAGTCAGCTTCATGGTTACTTGTAGCTCCTTTGGGCAAGATGCACGTACTCAAAGGAAAGCGATTCTTTATGCAACTCGTGTTTCTTTCCTGGCCCTTTGTATTCCCACGCCGCGGCATAGCAGAAGTCGTCGTCGTCGCGCATCGCTTCGCCTTCCGGCGTTTGATACTCCTCACGGAAGTGTCCGCCGCACGATTCGTTCCGCTCCAGCGCATCGCGGCACATCAACTGCGCCAGTTCGAAGAAGTCCGCCAGGCGTCCGGCTTTCTCCAGCGACTGATTCAGTTCCTCGCCCTCGCCACTCACCTTCACGTCCTTCCAGAACTCCTGCTCCAGCCCAGCGATATGCCCGATCGCCTTCCCTAGCCCCGCTGCATTACGGGACATCCCGCATGCGTCCCACATCATCTTCCCCATCTCGCGATGGAACGAATCCACGTCCGCTTGCCCTGGCACGCCCAGCAGTTTCTTCACCTGCGCGTTGGCTTTATCCGCCGCGCGCGCTCTGGCGTGCGACGCATCGGCCTTATCCAGCTTCGTGCTCGCCAGGTAGTCGCCAATCGTGTAGGGCAGCACGAAATACCCATCGGCCAAACCCTGCATCAGCGCGCTCGCGCCCAGCCGGTTCGCCCCGTGATCCGAGAAATTCGCCTCCCCAATCACGAACAGCCCAGGAATAGTGCTCTGCAGCCGGTAATCCACCCACAGTCCGCCCATCGTGTAATGGATGGCCGGGAAAATCCGCATCGGCACGCTATACGGATCCTCGCCCGTGATGCGCTCATACATCTCGAACAGGTTCCCGTAGCGTTCGGCCACCACGCCCTTACCCAATCGCCGGATGGCGTCGCCGAAAATCGAGATACACGCCGAGGCCTGTCTCACCAACTCCGCGGCCCTCATCGCAAGCGCCCTTCGCCGCGCGCGATGCCACGTCGCGAGGCACCAAATTGCCGAACGACGGATACCGCCGCTCCAAATAGTAATCGCGCTCGCCTTCTGGAATCTGTGACGGCTTGCGCTTATCGCCCTTCTGCTGCGGCACCCAGATGCGTCCGTCGTTGCGCAGCGATTCGCTCATCAGCGTCAGCTTCGATTGGTAATCCCCCGACACCGGAATGCACGTCGGATGGATCTGCGTGAAACACGGATTGGCGAACAGCGCGTTCTTTACGGTGCGCCCGCCAGATGGCCGTCGCATTCGAACCCTTCGCGTTCCGTCGACAGGTAGAACACATTGCCGTAACCGCCGGTGGCCAGCACCACCGCATCCGCGATGTGCGCATCTCGATCTTGCCCGTCACCAGGTTCCGCGTCACGATCCCGCGCGCCTTGCCGTCGATCAGAATCAACTCCAGCATCTCGTGCCGCGGGTACATTGTCACGCGCCCCGCCTGCACCTGCCGCTCCAGCGCCTGGTAGCAGCCCAGCAGCAATTGCTGCCCCGTCTGCCCGCGCGCATAGAACGTTCGCGACACCTGCGCGCCGCCAAACGAACGGTTCGCCAGCAACCCGCCGTACTCGCGCGCGAACGGTACACCTTGCGCCACGCATTGATCAATGATGTTCACACTGATCTCCGCCAGCCGGTACACGTTAGCCTCGCGAGCCCGGAAATCGCCGCCCTTCACCGTGTCATAGAACAGCCGGTAAATGCTGTCGCCGTCGTTCTGATAATTCTTCGCAGCGTTGATTCCGCCCTGCGCCGCAATGCTATGCGCGCGCCGCGGCGAATCCTGAAAGCAGAACGCTTTCACGTTGTATCCCAACTCGCCCATCGTGGCCGCGGCCGAACCGCCGGCCAGCCCGGTGCCCACTACAATCACACTGAACTTCCGCTTGTTCGCCGGGTTCACCAGCTTCATTTCAAAGCGGCACTTCTCCCATTTCTTCTCAATGGGGCCGGAAGGAATTCGTGCGTCTAGCTTCATTTTGTTTAACGGATCAAACCTGTCATCACGGCCACTGGAATCGACACGTTGCCGCCCACCAGGACGGCAGCCATCACCGCGGCCAGTTTCTTGAACACCGGTGTGTACTTGGGAGGGTTGATGCCCACGCTTTGGAACATGCTCCAAATTCCGTGGTAGAGATGCGTCCCCAGCATCAGCATCGCCACGATGTAGACGAGTGAGGCAGGCACGCTCTGGAATCCCGTCACCACGTTGCGGTACACCATCCCTGGCTGAAAGTCGGGATGCGCCTGCCCCGTGGTGAAGTGCATCAAGTGATAAATAATGAAGGCGAGCAGAATCGGCCCGCTCCAGTACATCGTGCGCGAGGCATACGACGAGCCCGCGCTCGTTTTCTTCACATACTTCTGCGGCCGGGCTTTGTTCTGCAGCCCCGCCAACTGGAATGCCGCTGTCACGTGCAACACCACGCAAGCCAGCAGCACCGATCGTGCGCCCCACAGCAAGCCCTTCGTCTTTTGCAGAAACTCTGCATAGGCGTCGAGTTTCTCGGGGCCCAGATACACCTGGAGATTGCCCACCATGTGGCCAATCACAAAACCGAACAGGACGAACCCTGTCACGGCCATCACAGCTTTCTTTCCAATGGGAGAGGCCCAGAAGCTGGACCGGTCAGCGGACTTGCCCGTGAGGGCGGTAGCAGCGGCGCTCATATCTTCTTTGATGTGCGGAACTATGCAGGCGAAACTTTATTCTATCGAGCGCTCCCCCTATTCCACAACTGCAAGGGGCCCTGTTCAACGCACTTCGATCAGTTGCGTTCGATATTGCGGCACGGCCTCGGGAATCACTTCCACGCCAAGGCCCGGCCCTTGCGGCACGGCAATCATCCCGTCCGATGGGTCACGGACAATGCGCTGCTCCACCACGGAATCGCGGAACGGGCTCTCGGTCTGATCGAATTCGAAGCTGACCGCGGGACCATGCAAAGCCTCGGTAGGCGCCGGCTCGCACGCCATCCACTGCAGCGTCGCCGCCGTCCGTATGGCCGTTCCCCAGTTGTGCGGAATGAGGCGCAGATGATTGAGCCAGCAAAGATAGGATAGACGCCGGCCGCCAGTCAGCCCCACCGTGTCCAGGTCCGGCTGCACGATGGGCACGAGGCGCGGCTGTATGTAGTCAAGGATGAGGCGATCGGCGGAGAGCGTCTCGCCGGAGGCCAGCGGTATGCGCAAAGCCCGGCTCAATTTCTCGTAGCCCGCCAGGTCCGTAGCCGCCAACGGCTCCTCCCACCACATCAGATCGAAGGGCTCCAATCGGCATCCAAGCGACATCGCCGTACCCGCATCGTAGGCGCAGTTGGAATCCACGCCCAAGGCCACTTCGTCGCCAATGGCCTCGCGCACGGCACGCACAATGCGCACATCCGCCTCCGGCCCATATCCGATTTTCATCTTCATCGCCCGCCAGCCCAATCGCTTCCACGCCAGCGCTTCCTCCGCCAGTCCGGTGGCAAGCTCAGGCCACTCCTGCCGGTACAGCGCCGTCAGATAGGGCTCAACACGGCTCCGGCGGCGAGTGCCGAGCAGATCCGATACGGAACATCCAAGGATCTTTCCGCACAAGTCCCACAGCGCTTGATCCAACCCGCCCGCAGTGGCCTCGCCGGCGCGCGTCTGATGCCCGGGCGCCGGACGCAGGTCATCGTAGATCGATTCCACTTCAAACGGCGACCGGCCAATCACGAGTTCGGGATGATCGATCAACCGCTGCCCACCCCAGTTGCCATCCCCCCATCCCGTCACTCCGGTATCGGTCGATACTTCCACCAGCGTGGCGCGCCGCCGGTCGGTCCAATTGAGCGACCATCCGAAGCGTCTCGTGAGCCGCGCTTCCAACTGGTGGATCGCCACTCGAACAATCTTCCCTGCCCCAGCCCCACCTCTCTTGAGCGGACTCTCCACTTCCATCAGGCGCGAGTTCACGTTGCCTCCTTTGCGGTCAATCGGACAGTGGAATCCAGACAGTCATGTGGCTGATGCCGCGATTCGCCCACGCGTAGTACGGAATCAAGCGGATGGTCACCGGTTGTGGCCGCGCAGGCCGCAGCGCCTGATACAGGCTGCTCTCACCGGCTTCCGGATATCGGCTGGCCTCCGCCTCCAGCATGTCGATGCCACCCAGTACATTGCTTTCATGGCGAATCTTCCACCTGGTGCGCCGCGATAGCGTCACCTCGGAGACACGCACTCCGGCTGGAACATCCGGCGATTCCAAACAGTACACCAGCGGCCCCCGCATCACCGCTACCTGGTTGCGCGAGGTCTCGAGCAGAGGATTCGCAACCATCAGCCGCGGCCTTATATCGAGTTGCAGCACAACCGTGTCGCCGGCCTTCCACTGTCTTCGCAACTCGACATAACCGCCCGAATGCGGCGCGGGAGCCGTCTTGCCATTGATGTCCAGCGTGTTCCTTTCAGACCAGCCCGGAATGCGCAGCTTGAGTGCGATCTCCCGGCGCGGCGCGGCCCGCACCCGTAAGGTGACCCGCCCATCCCATGGATATTCGCTCTCCTGCTCCAACTGCATCCCGAGCGCATCCAGCCTGCTGCCGCCATAGAGGTTCACCCAAATGGCGTCGCTCGAAACTCCGTAAGCGTACGAATCGAGAGATGCAATCACACGCAGCAGATTCGGCGGGCAGCAGTAGCTGTCGGCACTCGGCTTGTGCACCGTGTCGTGCCAGCGGACCAGCGTTTCATTACGCAGCAGTGGCGCCTCGCCGGCATAGCGCCGGTGTACATTCGCGTAGAAAAAACTGCGCCCATCCAAGCCGGCGCCCGCGAGCATGCTGTTGTAAAGAACATTCTCGAACGCATCCGCGTAGCGCGCTTCGCCCGTCATCGCCAGCATGCGCCAGTTCCACAGCGCGTTGCCGATGTTGGCGCATGTCTCGTTATAGCCTCGCCGGTTCGGCAGCTCATAGTCGGCGCCGAACGCCTCAGCCGCGATGTCCCGGCGCGGCGTAAGCCCCGGATCCATCGGACCAACCGCGCCCGTGATGTAGACTCGCTTGCGGGCCACATCGTCCCAAATCCGCTCCACCGCGCTTCGCAAACTCAGGTCCCCGGTTTCCGCAACCAGGTCGGCCGCGGTCGCATAAAGATAGGTGGCATGCACGGCGTGCCCCACTGCCTGCGTCTCTTTCCGCAGCGGAACACGCGTCTGGAAATGATCCGTCCCGCCCGGCGCCGAACCCCTCGAGTCCACCAGAATGGACGCCAATTCCAGCAACCGCTTGTCGCCGGTGGCGCGATAAAGATCCAGAAACCCCATGGCGTTGGAAGGCGCTCCGAAATGCGCCATCGCTGCCGGGCGAGAGCTCAACAGCGCGTAGAGATAGCTGGTGACGCGTTCGGCCACCGCCAGCAACGATCGCTTGCCCGTGGCTTTGAAATGCGCCGCCGCCGCTCCCAGCAGATGCCCCATGTTGTACATCTCGTGACGGCGCGGCTCGCTCCAACGGCGCTCCCCGCGCAACGTGATGTTCGTCGATAGATAACCGTCCCCCTGTTGCGCTTTGCCGATCAGCGCAATCACCGCATCCATTTCCGCATCGATCTTCGCGTCGCGCGTGCGGGCATACAGGTGCGCCATGCCCTCCAACCATTTGAATACGTCGCCGTCCGACCACGGATTGCCTTTGAACTCTCCGGCCTCCACACCAGCGGCGATGCGCAGATTCACCAGATTCGCCCCATTGCCGGCCGTGTCCAACGTCTTGCGCATCTCCGGCGCGATTACCTCATGGGCCAGCGTGAAACGCTCCGCCCAGAATCCTTTGGTCCAGTGCACAGCGCCGGCAGCGGCGGGACTCAGTTGCGCATGCGGCGCGGCCACCACAGGCACTATCAGCGCCAGCATCGCCCCGGTGACCAACCGCGCGCAACCCATTACCTGCTCTGTTTGCCTCCCCTGCGCTTCCGCGCCTGCCCCTCCACCGGCGTCGCGAAACTCGCCAGATCCACACGCCGCGATTTCTCCGACAGCCGTTCCAGAATGGAGCGCGCATCCGACAAGTGCGCAATCATCGCCAGCCGTGCGTCGACGGGCCGCCGCTTTTCGATGGCCGCAAAGATCGGCCGGTGAAACTCCAGCGTATGCTCCCAGTCCACTTCCTGCGCCGTCAAACCGATGCTGTTCGCCATTGCCCGGTGAATGAGCGAAAACATACGCATGCACACGGGATTGCGCGCCGCTTCGAAAATCGCCCGGTGAAAGGCAATGTCGGCTTCGATAAACCCCGCCTGCCCCGCGCGCCGGTGCACGGCCAGCGTGCGGCTCATCGCCCGCAGATCTTCACTCGTGGCGCGCTCGGCGGCCCGCGCCGCCAACTCCGGCTCCACAATCAACCGCGTTTCCAACAGGTCGCTCGGCGTGATGCCGTCCATTAGCATCATCAGCTCGAAGGGTTCCTGCAGAATCGCCCCTGCGTCGGCTGCCAGATACGTTCCGTCTCCAACCCGTTGCGTCAGTACCCCCATGATTTCCATGGCTTTCAGGGCATGGCGCAGAGAGGAGCGGCTGACACCAAAGGCCGGAGCCAGTTCTCTTTCCGGAGGCAGCTTCGAGCCGGGCGTCAACACGCCTCTCGAAATCATCAGTTTCATGCGCGCGATCAGTTGATTGGTTACGCCGTCTTTGTCGCCCGGCAACGGAATGGAAGTAAGCATGGGCCTGCGGCTACTATAGCGAGCGGCGGCGGCGTCTCCAATTGGAGTATCCAATTCACCGCGGATGTCAACCATAACAGCGCTTCCGGCGCTCTTCGAACCACGTACTGCCATCGGAATGGGAAGCATTGGCAAGCCCAATTGTATCCGCGACACGGAACCGCTGTCAAAGAAAATCAGCCGTTTTGCAGGCTTCCAACTTGACGGAGACCGCAGCCGCGAATATATTGGATGTACCAATATTGGACGTACCAATGTTGCATCACCTGCTCAAGGAGCGCCACACCGCCATGTTCGCCACCCTGGCCCTGCTGCTGTCCCTCGCGCTTGCCGCGCTTCCTCTCGCTGCCCAGACCACCGCCGGCCAGATCACCGGCATCATCAGCGATCCAACCGGCGCGATGGTCGCCGGAGCATCCGTCACTGCTCGCAACGCCGCTACCGGCGCGACACGGCTGACCACTTCCAATGAGTCCGGCAACTACACCATTCCACTGCTGGAGCCCGGCCCCTATTCGGTCACCGTCCAGAAGGAAGGCTTCCGCACCGCCGAGCGCACGGGCATCAACCTCAGTGTGAACGCCACCATCCGCCTCGACATGACGATGACGTTGGGCGCGGTCAACGATTCGATCTCCGTCAATGCCGATGCGCCTCTCCTCGATGCCGATCAGTCTTCGCTTGGTACCGTGGTCGACAACCGCAAAGTGACGGAATTGCCGCTCAACGGGCGAAACCCCTTCGATCTTGCTTTTCTCACCCCGGGCACCGTAGCCTATAACCGCTTGCCACTGCCGGGCAACAACATCCCATTGACGAATTTCTCCATCAATGGAAGCCCCACCATGTCGAACGAGGTGCTGCTCGACGGCATCCCCGACACTTCCCCGCAGTTCAATCAGTTCGCCATCATCCCCTCTATCGATGCCGTTCAGGAGTTTAAGGTCCAGACAAACAACATGTCGGCGGAGTTCGGCCGCACCAGCGGAGGCGTGGTGAACGTCTCCATGCGCGGAGGCACCAACGTGCTCCATGGCTCGCTCTACGAGTTTCTCCGCAACAGCGCCTTCGACTCGAACAATTGGTTCAACAACGCCTCCGGCCAGAAAAGGCCGCCATTCCGCTTCAATCAGTTCGGTGGCACCGTGGGCGCCCCCATTCGCAAAGACAAGACATTCTTCTTCTTTAACTACGAAGGCATGCGGCGCCGCACCGGCCGCACGTTGCTCTTCTCCGTGCCCACCGCCGATCACCGCAGCGGCAACTTCGCCACGACACGCGCCGCCTCCGGCCAGCTGATCCAGATCTTCGACCCCGTCACTACACGCGCCGTCGCCGGCGGCGCCTATCAAAGAGATCCGTTTCCAGGCAACATCATTCCCGCCAATCGCGTCAATCCCGTCTCGAATAAGATACTCGACTATTGGGCCAAACCCAATCTGACCGGCAATGCCGTCACTGGCATCAACAACTTTATCTCCAATGCCAGCGAATCCTACGGCGTCGACCAAACCAACACCCGCATCGATCACACCTTCAGCAACGCCAACCGTCTGTTCGGCCGCTTCTCGTGGAATAGCTCGCTGGTGGTGCCTCCCTACATCTACGGCAATGTCGGCAATCCTTCCTCCGGACCGCAGTTGTTCACCCAGCGCAACTTCGCGTTGAACGACACGCACGGGTTCAGCCCGACAACGTTCGCCACCTTCCGCCTCGGCTTCACCCGGCTCCGCGATCATGGCGAGCCGTTCGGCCTCGGCTTTAACCCCTCGGAACTGGGGCTGCCCGCCAACTATGTCGCCAACCAGGAAGCGCTGGCCTTTCCGTCCATCACCGTGGCCGGCTACACGGCGTCCAACGTGGGTTTCGGCACGGGGAGTGTGGGACCGGTCACCGGCGCCCTGCTCAACAACATCTCCAACGCCTACACCGCCCAGACCGACATCACGCACACCCGCGGCAAACACGTCCTGAAAGCAGGCTACGAGTCGCGCGTCTTTCGCCTCGCCGGCTTCCGCCCCACGATCTCGGACTTCAGCTTCAACGCCGGCTTCACACAAGGTCCCGACCCCACGCGCGGCAGCCCCACAGCGGGCCAGGCCATTGCCAGCTTCATGCTCGGACTGGCAGCTAGCGGCAACGTCACCAAGCGTCCCACCCAGGATTCGCAGACGCTCTATCACGCCGCCTTCCTCCAGGACGATTTCAAGGTCACCTCGCGGCTCACCCTGAATCTCGGTGTGCGCTTTGAGAGCGAGAATCTGCGCACAGACCGTTATGACCGCCTCAACTTCCTCGACTTCGATAGCACCGTAGGTGTGACAGCCCCGGGCGTCGGACCGTTGCGCGGCGGCTTGCAGTTTGTCGGCGTCAACGGCAACCCGCGCGAGCAGGCGCGCGTCGCACGCTTCTTCGCTCCCCGCTTCGGCATGGCCTTCCAACTAAGGCCGAATACCGTGATCCGCGGAGGCTATGGCATGTTCGTCGCCCCACGCACCGGCTGGGACTTCGGCAGTTTCGGCCAGACCGGCTACTCCGCCACCACGAGCCTCGTCTCCTCCAACGATGGCGTCACCCCGGTGAACTACATCTCCAATCCGTATCCGAACGGCTTCGTCCAGCCCACCGGCAACTCCCTCGGCCTGCTCACCAATATCGGCGCTGCCATCAGCTCCGTCGATCGCGACCAGAAGGCGATCTACATGCAGCAATGGAATTTCAACATCCAGCAGTCGCTGCCGGGAAGCATTGTGATCGACGCCGCATACGCCGGCAGCAAAGGCACGAACCTGCTCCAGAACCTGCAGTACAACCAGCTGCCGGTGGACCGGCTGGCCCTCGGAAACGCGCTCACGGCTCGCATCGCCAATCCGTTCCTCGGAATCATTCCCGCCAACCAGCCGCTCGGCGCGGCCCAGATTCAGGCCGGCCAACTCCTGCGCCCCTATCCACACCTCAACGGTTTCTCCACCATTGGCTCCACCTCGGGCTCGTCTATCTATCACTCGCTGCAATTGCGCGTCGAAAAACGCTTCTCCAGCGGGCTTAGCTTCCTCATGGCCTACACCGGAGCAAAACTCATTGATGACGGCAGCAACGGCGTTCTCTCCTTCTTCGGCCAATCGCCCGCTTTCCAGAATCACAACAACCGCTCGCTCGAACGTTCCGTCTCCGGGCAGCAGGTCCCTCATCACGCAAGCGTCGCCGCAAACTACGAGTTGCCCATCGGCCAGGGCAAAGCGCTCCTCGGCAAGTCGAGCGGCATCGTCAATCGTCTCGCCGGCGGCTGGCAGGTGAACATCATTTTCTCGGCCCAGAATGGCATTCCACTCGCTATCACTTCTTCAGTGAACAATACGAATTCGTTCGGCGGCGGCTCGCGCCCCAATAGCACCGGGGCGAGCGCCAAATTGGATGGATCGGTGGAATCGCGGCTGAATCGCTTCTTCAATACCAGCGCCTTCACCCTGCCCGACGCGTTCCGCTTCGGCGATGTGTCACGCACACTGCCCAACACGCGTGGCCCCGGGTTCATGAATTTTGATCTGTCGATGATCAAAAACATTCCCATCCGCGAACGTTTGCGCCTGCAGTTCCGCGCCGAAGCGTTCGATGCTCTCAACAACACGCGCTTCGGCATGCCGGGCACGGCCATCGGGGCCCCCGCGGCGGGCGTGATCAGCTCTGCCGGAGACGCGCGCATCCTTCAGTTCGCGCTGAAGCTGCTGTTCTGATGGAGTGACACTATGAAGTCCTGTCTTGCCCTGCCGGCGCTGGCGCTCATCGCCCTGCCGCTCGCCGCCCAGTCCCGCGGCATTGTCGCCAATACCGCCAGCCCGCACATCAAACTGAAGGCTCTCGACCTCGACGATGTCCGTTTTACCGAGGGCTTCTGGGCCCAGCGCTTCGATGTCGTCCACCGCCACACGCTTCCCACCCTTTGGAAGGCAATGGATGACCCGCGCAACGGCGCGCAATACGCCAGCTTCTTAAAGACCACCGGCCGCGGCGGCGAGCACCTCAATGTCAGCACCCTCAATGTGTGGAGCGACGGCGATGTGTACAAAGCCGTCGAAACCATGGCCCTCGTCTACGCCACCACCCGCGATCCCGCCATCGACCGCCGCATGGACGAGATCATCACGGTCTTCGCCGCGGCCCAGGAACAGGATGGCTACATCTCCACTCCCATGCGCCTGAAGGGATTGACGCGCTGGACCAATCTGCGTAATCACGAACTGTACAACATGGGCCATCTGATGACAGCGGCTTGCATCCACCATCGTGCCACCGGCAAGCGCAACTTCCTCGAGATCGCCATCAAGGTGGCCGACTACCTCTACCTCACCTTTCAACCGCGTCCGCGCGCCTTGGCCCATTTCGGCTTCAACCCATCCAACATCATGGGCTCCGTCGAACTCTACCGCACCACCGGCAATTCGAAGTATCTCGAACTGGCGCGTATTTTTACGGAAATGCGCGGCTCGGCCCCCGGCGGCAGCGATTTGAATCAGACGCGCACACCCCTGGTGAAAGAAACCGAAGCAGTGGGCCATGCCGTAACCGCAATGTATCTCTACGCGGGCGCCACCGATGTCTACGGTGAGACAGGCGACCAGCCGCTGCTCACCGCGCTCAATCGGATCTGGGATGATGTCACCGGCCGCAAAATGTACCTCACCGGCGCGGTGGGCAACCTCTATAACGGCGTCTCGCGGAAGAACGATGACGTCCACGAAGCCTTCGGCCTCGACTACGAGTTGCCCAATCGCTTTGCCTACAACGAAACCTGCGCCAATATCGGCAATGCGATGTGGAACTGGCGTCTGTTGGGGCTCTCCGGTGACGCCAGATATGGCGACACCATGGAGACGGTGCTCTACAACAGCCTGCTCTCGGGCATGAGCATCGACGGCACGTCCTTCTATTACGCCAATCCGCTGCGCCGTCACGGCGACGAACTGCCGCGCGTCGTGCGCCGCCAGGATCCCGCACTGCGCTCCACGGTTCTGCCTTGCTACTGCTGCCCCACATCCATCGCACGCACAATCGCCGGATTGAAAGGCTGGGCATTCGCCAAGTCGGATGGCGCGCTGTGGGTGAATCTCTACACCACCGCGCAGGTCGACACCGCGCTCGCCGGCGGACGTTTCGCCCTTACCGAGAAAACGGACTACCCTTGGTCGGGCACAATTCGCTTCACCGTGGATAAGGCGCCTGCCGGGGAAGCCGCATTGATGCTGCGCATACCGGCCTGGGCCTCCGGCGCCACCGCGCGCGTCGGCAATGAAGCGCCACGCAAACTGCAGCCCGGCGCCTATGCATCGCTGCGCCGCCTCTGGCATGCCGGCGATCAGGTCACCCTTGAGCTCCCCATGGACGCCCGTATCGTGGAAGCAAACCCTTACGTCGAATCGACACGGAATCAGGTTGCCGTGATGCGCGGCCCCTTGGTGTATGCCCTCGAATCTCCGGACACTCCAGCCGGCCTGCGCCTTTCCGAGATCGCCCTGCCCACCACGGCCCGCTTCGAATCCAAGTGGGACGCAGCGCTGCTCGGTGGGGTGATCGTACTCGAAACAGAGGCTCGCATCAGGCCCGAAAGAGAATGGTCCGGAATGTTGTACCGCACGCTTTCGCCGGCCGCCGCGCGCAGCGCACCGATTCGCATGGTGCCCTACTACGCCTGGGCCAATCGCGGCATGTCCCACATGACAGTGTGGATCCCGCGCGCCGATTGATCCACCCATACCGTGAACTTTGTGGAGCCCGGACTTTCGTGATGATGAATACGGTCCCGCCTCCCTAGCCGCGGCCCCCGTTGCTCCAGTCGCCCCCGCCGGACCCGTAGCCCCAACTACACCTGCCGCTCCCGAATTCGGTAGGTGCGGCCCCTGGTGACGGGACTGGTACAAGAGAATTTTTTCGCGTTCGCGCAAAATCCGGGCCAAATTCAGCGCTGGTCTGTCTGAGGGATCAACACAATGCGCACACTGCTGCTGACGATACTGAGCCTGCCCGCGTGGGCCACCACCATCCCGCTGGAGATCGAAGGGTCCGGCGGACGCTTCCTGGCCCGCGCGGCTGGCTATGCCGCCTTCTTCACTCAGGATGGCGTTCACCTGCGCCACGGCGAGGCCAAGGTGCGCCTCGCCTGGAATGGAAGCCACGTCACCCCTGGCCCGCTCGGCAAACTGCCGGGCGTCTCCAACTACTTCATCGGAGAACAGAAAGACTGGCGCATCGGAGTCCCACACTACTCCCGGCTTCAGTACCGTTCCGTCCACCCCGGCATCGATCTCCAGTTCTATGGCAACCAGAATCAGCTCGAGTTCGACTGGGTCCTGCAACCCGGCGCATCTCCACGCACTATCGAAATGCGCCTGGACGGAGCAACGCAGCTCACCGTCGACGCAAGCGGCGATCTGGTGGCCACTACGCCTTGGGGCCAGTTGCGGCATCGCAAGCCTCTTGCCTGGCAGCAGAAAGGCAACCAGCGCATCCCCGTCACCGCCCGCTTCGAACTGCGGGGAGCCGCCAGCTTCGGCTTCTCCGTGGACCATCACGATTCCGCTCTCCCACTCACCATTGACCCCGTGCTGGGATTCGCCACCAATCTCGGCGGCAACGCATCGGACCGGATCAACAGCGTCGCCGTCACTTCCGCCGGGGAACCGATCGTCGCCGGGGCCACGGACTCCGGCAACATGTGGAACGTCGGCGGAACGGGCGACCCCACCGCCGGCATCCAAAAGGCGTTTTTCTGCAAGCTCAACAGCACCGGCACCTCGCTCTACTTCTGCAGCTACTTCGGCTACAACACGGAGGTCGAATCGGTGCAATTGGACAGCAGCGGCAACATCTACCTGGCCGGCAATACCTCTGAGCGCATTGTCCTGCCAAATGGCCCCACGCTACAAAGCTACGCCCTTGCCGGCGATGGCTTCCTTGCCAAATTCAACTCCACCGGCACATCCGCGCTGATGTGGACGTATCTGGGCGGCAGCGGCACCGACGCTGTCCATGCCATGAAACTCAAGGATGGTTACACCTACGTGACCGGGGCAACCCATTCCTCCAATTTTCCGGTCACCGCCGGAGCTCCACAGTCCACGTACAACAACACGCTCTGCAGTTGCCCGGACGCCTTCATCGCCAAACTCAATTCCACCTGGACGTCACTCGTTTTCTCCACCTACGCAGGCAGTGAACGCGGCGAGGAGGGCCGCGCCATCGACGTGCATGCCGATAACTCTGTCGTCATTGCCGGCGAGGCGGGAAGCTTTTCGCAGCCGCCGCCCACGACGTTTTATACCACCACCCTTGGCCCGCGCGGCGGTCTGGATGGCATGCTGATTGTGCTCTCCGCCGGCGGCACTTCCTTCCTCAGGAAGATCATCATGGGCGGAACAGGCGACGTCGAGCGCTTTTGGGGAGTGGCCACCGACGCAAGCGGCAACACGTACGCTTGTGGCAACTCCGGGTCGGCAAACTATCCCGCGGCGAACCAGTGGACGCCATTCCTCATTTCGGGACAGGCCGTCCTCGTGAAATTCTCCTCCAGCGGTGTCCTCAGTCTCTCGACGCCCCTCTCTTCCGCCTTTGGAACGTGCTATGGCATCGCTCGGCGCGGCTCGAACTTATTTCTCTCCGGAATGACGTCGTCGTCTACCTTCGCAACACCGCACCTTTCGTTGGATCCGGCCGCTGTCCCCGGAAACAGCAATGTGTTTCTGGCGAAGACGAACCCCACACTCACCGCAGCCCAATACGGAACGGTGATTGGCTCCACCCAGACCGGAGGACTCGTCGACGGCAGACTTGCCGTGACCAGAGAAGGCGCCTGGATCGGCGGGAGCTTCTACAAAATGCCGGGAACGGCGGGAGGCATCCACAGCACCCCCGGAGTGTTGCAACCGAATTCCGGCGGCGGCTCCTACGATGCCTATCTCCTGCGGATCAGCGAATCGGCGGACCTAAGGGCCAGCGGGACAGGGACTTTCCAACCCCAAGGCCGGAAGGTGGAATACACCATCACGGTCAACAACGATGGCCCGGATGTGGCCGACGATGTGGTCCTCTCCGCGGCGACGCCCGGCGGCTTTACCTTGCTCTCGGCAACCATCAACGGCGCCAATTGCCAGATGATACTGAACACCGTTACCTGCAAGGCCGGGGAACTGCTCAGCGGTGGGCAAGCTGTGGCCGTGGTGACCTTCTCGGTGGGAAGCATTGTCCCGCCGGGAACCTCGGTGACCTACACGGCAACGGCAACCTCCGGAGTCTACGATCCAAACATCGTCAACAATACGGCCCAGGTCAAGCTCACGGTGCAGTAGCGGCAAATACTCGCGCACGCGGCCGGCATTGGCGTACCATCGAATGAAGTATGCGCGGGCGCTGGGAGCAGACGGAACGCATCTTCCACGAAGCCTCGGAACTACCTGGGCCGGAGCGCCCTGCCTTTCTCGACCGCGCCTGCCACGGCGACTTCCTGTTGCGCGCCGAGGTGGAATCCTTGCTCGAAGCCGACGGCCACGGCCAGGCCATCTTCGGCGAAGCCATCAACCGCGTCACCGAAACCATCCCCGACGACGGCTCCATGGAAGGGAAAGCCGTCGGCACCTACACCATCGACCGCGAAGTAGGCCGCGGCGGCATGGGCGCCGTCTACCTCGCTCACCGCCAGGGCGACTTCTCCAAGCGCGTCGCCATCAAAATCGTCAAGCGCGGCATGGATACCGACCAGATCATCCAGCGCTTTCGCCAGGAGCGCCAGATCCTCGCCAACCTGGAGCACCCCAACATCGCCCGCCTCCTCGATGGCGGCGCAACCGATGATGGCCGCCCCTACCTGGTAATGGAATACGTCGAAGGGCACCCCATCACCCGCTACTGCGCCGATGCCCAACTCTCCACACAACAGAAACTCGCGCTGTTCCTCCAAGTCTGCGACGGCGTCCTCTGCGCCCACCGCAACCTCGCCATCCATCGCGATCTGAAGCCCGGCAACATCCTCGTCAATTCCGAAGGCGTCGTGAAACTGCTCGACTTCGGCATCGCCAAGCTGCTCGATCCCAGCGCCGCCGCCGACACCGCGCCGCGCACCATCGTCGGCACCCCGATGCTCACCCCCGAATACGCCAGCCCGGAGCAGGTCCGCGGACTCGCCGCCGCGGTCTCCACCGATGTCTACTCGCTCGGCGCCGTGCTCTATGAACTGCTGTCCGGCCGCACCCCGCATCGTTTCGAATCCCTCTCGGCCGCCGAAATCGAGCGCGTCATTTGCGAAGGCTCCGTCCCACCCATGGGGATCGGCGCGCGCGAACTCGAAAGCATCGCCGCCATGGCCCTACGCAAGGAGCCGGAGCGGCGCTACGCCTCAGTGGAACAGTTCGCCGGCGACATCCGCCGTTATCTCGACGGCCGCCCGGTGCTCGCCTTCCCCGATTCCTTCGGCTACCGCGCCACACGCTGGATCAAACGCAATCGTACAGCCGCCATTGCCGCAGGCATCGCCATCGTCGGCCTGCTTGGCGGGCTCGGCGTCGCCCTCTATCAGGCGCAAGTGGCCCGCGCCCATGCCGCCCGCGCCGAGCGCCGCTTCGGTGAAGTCCGCAAACTCGCTAACGCCATCCTGTTCGAACACTACGACCTCATCCGCGAGTTGCCCGGAACCACCAAAGCCAAGGAATCGATGGCCAAGGTCTCGCAGGAATATCTCAACAGCCTCGCCGGCGAAGCCGATGATCCGCTGCTCATCCTCGAACTCGCCAACGCCTACCGCCGCCTCGCCGAAGTGCAGGGCGCACCCGGCGCGCCCAATCTCGGCCAGACCCCGCAGGCCATCGCCAACTTCCGCAAAGCGATCGAACTGTTTGACCGGCTGCCCGCCGCGCAATGGAACCAGCCCAAGGTCCTCGACCCCGCCATCAGCGCACTCTGGCGCCTCTCCCGCATTCTCCAGAACGAAGGCAAGTACGACGAAGCCACGCAACTCGCCGCCCGGCAGACATCGCTCGCTCAGCGCCTGTACGAACTCCAGCCCAATGAAGGGAACTCCGCGTTCCAATACCTCACCGCCCAACGCGCGCTCTCCACGTTGGCCCTTCGCCGCGGCGACATCCCCGCAGCCGTTCGCGAGGCCGAGCGTGCCGTCGCGCTCGCTGAGCGCATCGTCAGCCCCGATGCCACTCCGCAATTGCTCGGCGCAAAAGCAGCCAGCTATCAGGTCCTCGCCGAGGCAGTCTGGAAGCAGGGCGACCTTCTCCGCTCACGCGAGCTCTACGAAAAATACGTCACCCTGTTCGCCGCCCTCGCCGCACAGAGACCCGAAGAGCAGTACTTCACCCATTCCCTCTACTACGGGCACTTCAAGCTGGGCAAACTCCATTCCGAGTTTCACCGCATGAATCTCGCTGACAGCGCCAAGGCGGAGAAGCATTGCCGCGAATATCTGGGCTGGGCGCAACGCATGCTGCAGGCCGATCCCGCCGATGCCCTCGCCCGCGAAAGCGTCGGCTTTGGAAAGGTGTGTACCGGCGTTTCCCTCGCCATGCGAAATCCAAAAGAAGCGCTTCCCTACATCCAGGAGGCGCTCACTACTGCCCTCGCCGAATTGGAGCGCCGTCCCCGTCAAACCGCCCGCGTCAATGCCGCCTTCATCTGGTTCGTCCTCGCGGACACGCAGGCCGCGGCCGGAATGCGCACCGCTGCCCTCGACTCGTTCACCCAATCCCTTCGTCTCTACGACACCCTCGAGAAAGAAAAACTCTCCGTCGAGGATCGTACCGACCTCATGCTCGCGAACCGTCAGTACGCCAGATTGAGTGGCAACCTCGATCGAGCCCGCAAAGCCGTAAGCCTTACCGTCTCCAACGGCAAGTTACAGGAACTGGTGCACGCCGCCGAAGCGAACGAAGTTCTCGCCGCGGTCGCCACCACGCAAGATCGCTGTCCTGCCCTGCAAGCCGCCGCCCGATTCTGGCAGAAAGCCCGCGACGATGACTTCGGCTCCGCCATCGCCGAACAAAGGTTACAGCGAATCAACCTCGGCCCTTGCGGCAAGCCCTGATAAACTGAAAATGGTTCCACCTAATGATTTCCATCGTCATCCCTATCCACAACGAAGAGCCGGCCATCCTGCCGCTCTACGACCGGTTGACCAACGTCATGGAAGGCATTCGCAAACCCTACGAAATCCTCTTCGTCGATGATGCCTCCACCGACCGCAGCTTCGAGCTACTAGCCAACCTGGTGGAAACCGACGGGCGTCTCAAAGTCATCCGCCTACGCCGCAATTTCGGCCAGACTCCGGCCCTCGCCGCCGGCTTCGACGAGGCCCAGGGCGAAGTGATCGTCTCCCTCGATGGCGATCTGCAACATGCCCCCGAAGATATCCCGCTGCTGCTCGCCAAGATCGAAGAAGGCTATGACATCGCCTCCGGCTGGCGCAAAAATCGCATCGATAACGCTGTCACCCGCAAGATCCCGTCGCGCATCGCCAACTGGCTGATGGCCAAAGCGAGCGGCGTGCACCTCCACGACTTCGGCACCACCTTCAAAGCCTATCGCTCCGAAATCATCAAGGAAGTAAATCTCTACGGCGAATTGCACCGCTTCATCCCTGCCCTCGCCAGCCAGTATGGCGCGCGTGTCGCCGAAGTACCCATCCGCAATACGCCCCGCGTCAGCGGCGCCTCGCACTACGGCCTCGGCCGCACCTTCCGCGTCCTCTTCGACATCATCACCATCAAGTTCCTCTTGAGCTACTTCACCCGGCCCATGCACTTCTTCGGAAGATTGGGATTGATCGGCACCCTTCTCGGCGGCGCCATCATGAGCTACCTGTTTGTCTACAAGATCACCGGTCACGAAATCGCTGTCGAACACGGCCCGCTCATGATCGCCGGCGCGCTGCTGCTGCTCACCGGCATTATGATGTTCTCCACCGGCCTGCTCGGCGAAGTGCTCATCCGCACCTACTTCGAAAGCCAGGGCCGGCGCATCTACGCCGTGCGCGAAGTCCGCACCAAGCGCGAACCGCAAGTCACCGACGGAGCACGATAACCCCATGCCATCGCGAAGAAAACTCCTGCAGACCGCTGCGGGCGCAGTCAGCGCGTTCCCGATTCTCGCTGAGCCCCACCAGCATGCCGCTTCAACACCCACCGCAGCCTACAAGCCGAAGTGGGCCACACCCGCGGAGATGAAGCAGATCGCCGCTCTCGCCGACCTCATCATTCCTCGCACCGATACCCCCGGCGCCTCCGACGCGAAAGTGCACGAGTTCATCGACTACACACTCTCCACCGACACCAAACGCATCGCCGAGCTGCGCGATGGCCTCAAATGGTTCGCCGCCATCCCTGCCGCCGGCCAGATCGATGCCCTGAAAAAAGCTGACGCCAGCCCGCGCTCGAAGGAAGGCCGCTTCTTCCGCCTCTTCAAAGACCTCACCATCGACGGCTATTACTCGAGCCGCGAAGGACTCGTCACCGAACTCGGTTGGAGCGGCAATACATTCCTCCCCGAGTTCAAAGGCTGCACCCACCCCGAGCACCAAGGATAACCACCTCCATGCAGATTGCACGTTCTCAACCGGTTCACGACGTTGTGATCATCGGCAGCGGCGCGGCAGGCGGCATGGCCGCATGGAACCTCACCCGCCAGGGTGTGAACGTGCTCGTGCTCGATGCGGGAACCAAGTTCGCGCGCTCCAGTTTCTGGTCGCATGTGAAACCGTGGGATTGGTGGCGCAAGCTCGACAAGGGCGATCGCCCTCCCGCCTTCCACCTCGATCTGAAAGAGCAGCCCTACGAAACCCCCGCCAACCAGCCCTTCGACCTCGTCCGCGTGTGGGGGCGCGGCGGCAAGACCAACATCTGGGGCCGCGTCTCACTTCGCTACGGCGATGTCGATTTCGAAGGCCCGGCCCGCGACGGCCACGAAATTCCTTGGCCCTATCGCTACAAGGACATCGCGCCCTATTACGACAAGGTCGATCAGTTGATCGGCGTCTGCGGCGGCACCGATGATCAGGACACGCTCCCCGGAAGCAGGTATCACCTCCCTGCCCCATCGCCTCGTTGCGGTGAGCGCCTGCTGCAGAAAGCAGCCCGCGGCATCGGCCTCAACATTGTGAGTGGACGCCGCGCCGTCCTCACCAAACCCCACAACGGCCGCGCCCAATGCCACTTCTGCGGCGTCTGCGGACGCGGCTGCGACGTCGGCGCATTCTTCAATTCCAGTGATTATCTGCTGGAACCTGCCTTCCAAACCGGCAAGCTCCAGATCATCGACAACGCCGTAGTCGCACGCGTGCTCAATGATGCCAGCGGCAAAGCAAGCGGCGTGCAGTACTTCGATCGCGCCTCCGGCCAGGAGCATACCGTCCGCGCCCGCGTCGTCATCGTAGCCGCTTCCTGCATCGATTCCACCCGCATCCTGCTCAATTCCAAATCCACGCAATACCCCAACGGCATCGGTAATTCCAATGACGTGGTCGGCCGCTACCTCGTCGAGCAGGTGCGCTTCCACATGTACGGCTTCCTCCCCGAACTCAAGGGCACGAAAGCGCTCAACGACGACGGAATCGGCGGCGAGCACATTTATCTTCCCCGCTACAATCACCGCGATGGCCGCAAGCGCGATTACCTCCGCGGTTTCGGCATGCAGTTCTGGGGTTGCGGCGCGGGCATGGGCGCATCCTTCGCCAAGAGCCTCCCCGGCTTCGGCGCCGATTTCAAGAAGGGTGTGAAGCAGCGCTATCCGGCTTTAGTCGCGGTGCATCCCTACGGCGAAGTGCTGCCGCAGAAATACAACCGCGTCACCGTCGAAGGCACAGCCAAGGACAAGTACGGCGTGCCCGTAGCCCGCATCGAATACAAAATCGGCGAGAACGAACGCAAGATGATCCCCGAAATGTACGATGCCGCCGAGAGCATCCTCAAAGCGGCCAAAGCGGAAATCCTCCCATTCGAACGCGGCTGGCTCGACAAACTGGGCTCCGCCATCCACGAACACGGCACCGTGCGCATGGGAACCGATCCCAAGCGCGCCGCACTCAACGGCTACTGCCAGTTCCACGAAGTGAAAAATCTATTCTGCGTCGATGGAGCAGCATTCCCCACCGCCACCGAAAAGAACCCCACGCTCACCATCCTCGCCAACACCTGGCGATCCACCGATTACTTGGCGGCCGAAATGAAAGCCGGCCGGCTCTAAGACATCGGCGTTCATCAGCGTTCATCAGCGGCCAGAAATGTCTTCCTCATCCGCTGTCGCAGGGCCGACGACGAACTCACCAAATGCGCCTGCATCGCCGCCGAAGCCGCACCCTCATCCTGCGCTTCAATCGCCGCTAACACACGCCGGTGTTCCGTGATCGACACTGCCGCCCGCCGCTTCGACGACGCCAGCGTCTCCCGGATCCAAGTCTGCAAATACCCCCGCGTCGTCTCCAGCATCGTCAGCAAAATCGCATTCCCCGCCGCCCGGGCAATCGCCAGATGAAACTGCAAATCGCAAGCCAGATACTCTTCCGCATCGGAACCCGCCAGCCGCATTCCCTCAATCGCCTCGGCAATCGCGGCTAAATCCACAACACTCCGCCGCCGTGCCGCAAACCCGGCCAACTGCGTCTCCAACGTCACCCGCGCTTCCACCAGCGCCTCAATCTGCGTCGCATCCAACAACACCGCAAACCGCAAACTGCGCTCCAGCGGCAAACCCGCGCTCAAGGAGACAAACGTTCCATCCCCGGCATGCGATTCCAGTACGCCCAGTGCCGCCAGCGATCGCAATGCCTCCCGCACCGAGGTTCTGCCCACGCTGAACTGCCGGCATAACTCTTTCTCCGATGGCATCCGGTCCCCGGGCTTCAACGCGCCGCCGGCAATCAACGCGGTAATCTGCTCGACAATGCCGTCGCTCAGCGACGCGCGGGGGACGGGCTTCAGTTGCGGCAGCATGATCAGCGAGGTATGCTGAAAATCAGCTTGTCAGACAAGCTGGCAGGTGTCAAGCCATATGCTCACTCTCGATCTGGGACGCCGCGTGGAACTCGTTTCAATGGATCCCCATTGCCACGACATTACCCTCGCCCTGTACCTCCAAGGCCATCGCTACCGCATCCATACTTACAGCCACCACGAAGCCGCCGCCCACCGCGTCGCCTTCCTGCAATCCGCCATGGCCTCCATGGGCGCCATGCAAATCGACGAAGGCCAACTCGCCTTCCCCTGCGGCCACGTTCACCTCGCCGCCGTCCGCCGCCTGTTCCTCACCGTGGCCAAGATCTCCACCGGCACCGAACTGCCCGTCCCCATGCCGCTCGAAACCCTCGACAAGAAGGCGGGCAAGCAAATCCACGCGCAAAGCCTCGGCAACGGCGTATACCAGGTCCCCACCGAAGGCCCCGTCAAGAACGGTTTGCGCAAGCTCGCCGAAATGGAAGACCGCGGCGATACACTCGCCTTCCCCTGCGGCACATCGCACGACGCCTTGATCGGCCTCCTGCTGCCCCGCGCCCTCAACGTCCGCGCTACACTCCGCGAAGAAGAAGCCGCCGCCACGCGAGGAGTACTGGTGGCGCCCAGTGCACAAAAGGAGTAACCCATGAACAGCCGTGAACGCGTCCTTGCCGCACTCCGCCGTGAACCCGTTGACCGCACTCCGGTCTGCAACCCGACCTCCGTCGCCACCGTCGAATTGATGGATTTGAGCGACTCCTACTTCCCCGACGCCAATCGCGATCCGGAGCGCATGGCCCGCCTCGCCGCCACCAGCTACACCGAACTCGGCTTCGATTCCATCATGCCGGTGTTCAGCATCATCCAGGAATCCTCCGCGCTCGGCTGCAAGATCCAGTGGGAACAAAAGGACAACTGGCCCACCGTGCGCATGCGCGAGCCCATTTACACGGAGCCCGACGACATCCGCATCCCGCCCGATTTCCTGCAGCACCCCGACCTGCAATGCGTCCTCAACGCCATCCGTCTCCTGCGCAAAGAATACGGCAACGAAGTCGCCATCATCGGCAAAACGATGGGCCCCTGGTCGCTCGGCTATCACTGCTTCGGCGTTGAACCCTTCCTCCTCATGTCGCTCGATGACGAAGGCAAAACCAAGCTCTGCCTCGATCGCCTCAAAGAGGTCACCATTCAGTTCGGTCTGGCGCAACTCGAAGCCGGCGCCGATGCCCTTACGCTCCCCGACCATGCCACCGGCGATCTCGTCAGCGGCGAATACTACGCGCGCTATCTCCGCGACATGCACATCGAATTCGCCGAGCGCCTCCCCATTCCGCTCATCCTCCACATCTGCGGCCGCACGGTCGATCGCATGGGCTACATTGCCCAAACCGGCATGGCCGCCTTCCACTACGATTCGAAGAACGACCCCGCCGAATCGATGGCCATCGTCAAAGACAAAATCGCTCTCGTAGGCAACATCAATAACCCCGAAACGCTGTTCTCCAAAGGTCCCGAGGAAGTGCGCCGCGAAGTCTACCGCAATCTCGACGCAGGCGTGAATCTGGTGGGCCCGGAATGCGCCATCCCGTTGCAAACCACCATCGAGAACCTCAAGGAAATCCCCAAAGCCGTGCGCGATTGGCACAAGGAGCACGTCCAGTAACATGCCCGAACTCTCCGACATCCAAAACGATTTTCTCCGCCAGGAGATCGCCGATTACATCGAGCGCCCCGACGAGCGCGCGCGCATCCTTGCTTCCTTCGTCAAAGCGAGCCCGGAGATGCAGACGATCGCCGCGGCCCTCATCGAAGGCAAAAACAAAGTAGTCGATCAGCTCACCCGCGAAGCACTCGAAGCAGGCACCAGCGCCCTCGAAGTGATGGACGATGGACTCATCTCCGCCATGGCGATCGTCGGCATCAAGTTCCGCGAGAATTTTATCTTCGTTCCGGAAGTGCTCAGTTGCGCCCGTGCCATGAAAGCGGGCATGGCCCACATCGAGCCCATTCTCTCCGCCTCCGGCATTGAGCCCATCGCCAAAGTGATCATGGGCACGGTCAAGGGTGACCTTCACGACATCGGCAAAAACCTCTGTATCATGATGCTCCGCGGCGCGGGCTTCGAAGTCATCGACCTCGGCGTCGACACCTCTCCCGACCGCTTCCTCGAAGCCGTGGAAACACACGACGCGCCGCTCCTCGGCATGTCCGCGTTGCTCACCACCACCATGCCCAACATGGGCCGTACCATCGAAGCCTTCATCGACGCCGACCTCCGCGACAAAGTCAAAATCATGGTCGGCGGCGCACCCGTCACCCAGGATTTCGCCGACGAAATGGGCGCCGACGGTTACGGCAAAGATGCCGTCGCCTGCGTCGCGCTCGCCAAAAAGCTCGTCGGTGCGGCGGCCTAGCCTATGGAAAAAATCGATCCCAAGGAGTATCAGAAGCGGATCGAACGCCTCAGCGAAATCCTCACCGGAATCGCCCAGCGTGCCGACGAGGTGTCGATGCAGCGCTGCCCTTACAAAAACCGTTTCAGCCAGTGCACCGCCAACTTCGGGTGCCGCAACAAACGCAAGCCCGCCGCCGAAGGCGAACTCCACCGCTGTGCCGGCGACGACAAACTCGACTACCGCAAAGCCTGGGAATGACGCTCTTCGATCTCGCCGATCAACGGGCCATTCCCGTCCCCACCTCCTGCGGCCGTGCGGGCACCTGCCATGAGTGCATCGTCGATGTGAAGCGCGGCGCGGAAGCCCTCTCTCCGCCCACCGCCGCCGAAGCGTTCCTCCGCGGCAAATACCGCCTCGCCTGCCAGGCACAGATCCTCGATCCCGCCGCCGAAATCGCCTTCGGCGTCCTGCAACGCCGCCCGAAGATCCTGGTTTCCACCGAACGCAACAGCATCGCCCTCGATCCGCTCGTCACCCGCGCCGGCGGCCGTGTCCTCTACAACGGCGAAGACCTCGACGAGTACCGCGGCGGCATCTACGGCGTCGCCATGGACCTCGGCACCACCACCATGGTCCTCGAAATCATCGACCTCGAAACCGGTGCCGTCCGTCACGTGACATCGCTCGAAAATCCCCAGCGCTTCGGCGGCAGTGACGTCATGAATCGCATCTCTTACGATGCAGGCCCCTACGCGGGCGAATTGCACAAAGCCGCCATCCACGCCCTCAATCACGAACTCACCGCAGCCTGCCGCGAACTCGGCATCACCCGCCACATGATCTACGAAACGGTCATCGTAGGCAACTCCACCATGCGCGATCTGTTCTTCGGCCTCGATGTCCAACCCATCGGCCAGCGCCCCTACAAATCCGTGATCGAAGAGGAGTGGCGCGCAGGCAAACGCACCACCACGGCGCTTACGTCGCTCGCCCACAAGTTGGGCATCATGATGCATCCCAAAGGCCGCATCTACGGTGGTCCGCTCATCGCCAGCCACGTCGGCGCGGATACGGCCGCCGCCCTCCTCGCCATCGACTTCGACACCATCCGCGAGCCCTTCCTCCTCGTCGACATCGGCACCAACACCGAAGTGGTCGCCGGCTGCAACGGCCGTTATGTAGCAGCGTCCTGCCCAGCCGGCCCCGCCTTTGAAGGAGGCCTCGTCGAGTACGGTATGCCCGGCTGCGAAGGCGCAATCGAAGCCGTGCGCTACGACGGCGTCCAGTGGCACTGCCAAACCATCGGCAACGTCCCGCCCCAAGGCATCTGCGGCTCCGGCCTCATCGATCTCCTCGCCGAACTCCGCCGACACGAGTTAATGACGCCGATGGGCGTCTTCCCCGCCCGCCGTGCGAAAGTGGAACTAGTGTCTGGGCTCACTCTATCGCGCGAAGATGCAAGCCACCTCGCGCAAGCCAAATCCGCCAACTACTGCGGGCAGTTCATTGTCCTGCGCCATCTCGGCCTGCGCCCCGCCGATGTCCAGCGCCTCTACCTTGCCGGAGCCTTCGCCAACTACGTCTCCGCCGCCAACGCCATCGACATCGGCTTCCTCGCTCCCGTCCCCCACGAACGCATCGTGAAGATCGGCAACGCCGCCGCCGAAGGCGCACGCCGCATGCTGCTCTCAAAGACACAACGCGCACGCATGGAACAACTCGTCACCACCATCGAACACGTGGAACTCGAAACCACCCCCGATTTCTTCGACCTCTTCGTCGAGGGCTGTATGTTTCAACCCATGGAGGCCTGATCATGGCACGTGTACAAATTCTCTACTGGAAAGACATCCCCGCGCAGATCAAAGTGTCCGAGCCCGGCAAGCGCGCCGTATCGCACCAGTTGCCCGAAAGCTACCAGCAGCGCATCGATGCCCTCGCCATGCGACTCGGCTTGCATGGCAGCGATGAATATCTCGACCAGTGGGAATGGTCCGAAGCCGAAGAGCACGAAGGCACCGCCGAAGAGGTGGCCGCGCGCCTGCTTCAGAAGTACGAACAGGAAGCATAGCGAATGGCATTCCTCGCCCAATTGGACGCCATCGACGGGCGCCGCCTAAACCTGCTCGAACGCCTGCTGCTGGTCAATGACGGAACCCTCACCGATGCCCTGGAAATGGCCTTCCTCGAGCCCATTGCGCTCGAAAAGATCGCCATCGAGCTCACTGACTCCGGTGACTGGCCGGAAGCGCTCGAAGCCGAGCCCGGCAGCAGCATCATGGAGCGCCGCATCGTTCTTCGCGGCGAACAAACCCGCCGCCCGTTCGTCTACGCCGAATCGTGGATCGTCCTCGATCGCCTCCCCGCAGGCATGCGCGAAAAGCTGGTCGGCTCAGGCAACCCGATCGGCCGTCTCTGGACCGAATACAAACTCGAAACCCGCAAGGAAATTCTCCGCTTCTGGCGTCAACCCGCCGGAGCCATCGGCGCATCGCTCGGTGTCGCCGAACGCGAAACCCTCCTCGCCCGCTCCTACCGCGTCTTCCGGCACGACCAACCCATCATGATCATCACCGAGTATTTCCGGGCCAATCTGTGAGATACTACCCCAATTTCGGGGATCGATCACGTGCCCATCACCATCACAGACAAAGTCGGCATCCTCTGCATCAATCGCCCTGAGGACGTTGCCAAGATTCAGGACGCGTTAAATCGCGTGCCTCCCACGCAAGGTCAGGCCGTGCCTCCGCTCGTACCCAACGGGTTCTGCGACAAGAAAACGACCGATGCGATTCAGAAATTTCAGTTGAAGCAGTTCGGATGGTCCGGCGCTGACGGCAAGATTTTCCCCGGCGGCCAAACCATCACCCGTCTCAACGAACTCCTGCCCGATACGCCGGGCCCTGCCATTCCCCCCAAACAAACCGGTGTCCGCTGGCGTCTCGAATTCAACACCGGCAATCGCAATTTCCTCAGCAAGCTCGAACCGTGGTTCCTTCTTTTCACCGATCTCGACGACGGCCGCAGTTGGCGATTCTGGCTGTCGAAATTTCAGGTCAGCTCGGAGCAGGACCGGGCATTCGGCACGCCCTTCGAATTCACCACAGACCCGCTCTCTCCCCTCGATTTTGAAAACGCTATTTTCGTCTACCGCTACTTCCTCGACTACAAAGGCCTCCCACCGCTGCCCGACATCGCCGGCAACCTTCCCTTCTTCCAGCAAACCGAACGGGGCGGAACGGCCGAGTTCCGGCTCACCAACGGTTACAAGTTCTGGCTGATGAATATGCCACCGCAAATCGTCGAGGCCGATCTGCAGGCGAACCAGCCCGGTTTGTATAGCGAAACCGTCGCCGGCCGTCTGAAAAACACCTCGAAATAATCATCCACCGGCGAACTGCGCCCGCAACACCACGGCCCGCTCAGCAATCGCAGCACGCTTCGCCGCAGGCATCCGATCGAGATTCCGCACCTGCATCCCCATCCGCGGATTCTTCCGCAGCATCGCTTCATGCCGCATCAGAAAATCCCAGTACAACGTGGTGAACGGGCACGCCCTCTCGCCCACAGCTTCGTCCGGCTTATACCGGCACCCATCACAGTAATTGCTCATGCGCTGAATGTACTTCCCCGATGCCACATACGGCTTCGAAGCCATCACGCCCCCATCCGCGAACTGCGACATCCCGATCGTATTCGGCAATTCCACCCATTCCACCGCGTCCACATACACCGCCAGATACCACTCATGCACCTGCCGTGGCGCCACACCCAACAGCAGCGCGAACAACCCCGTTACCATCAGCCGCTGGATATGATGCGCATAGCCGTACTCCAGCGTCTGCCCAATCGCTTCCCGCAGGCACCGCATCTCCGTATCGCCAGTCCAATAGAAAGCCGGCAAAGGCTGCCGCGCATCCAACGCATTCGCCGCCAGGTAACCCGGCATGTGCATCCAGTACAGCCCGCGCACGTACTCCCGCCAACCCAGAATCTGACGGATGAACCCTTCCACGGCAGCCAATCCCGCACGCCCATCCCGATACCGCTGCTCCGCCTCGCGAATCACCACAAGCGGCGAAAGCAATTTCAAATTCAACGCCGCCGCCAGCCGCGAATGATACAGGTACGGTTCCGAAGTCCACATCGCATCCTGATACGCGCCAAACCGCTCCAGCCGCTGATCGAGAAAATCCCGCAGCGCCTCCCGCGCCTGCTCCGCCGTCACCGGCCAGTCAAAACGATCCAGCCGCCCCGGATGCCCGGCGAACCGCTGCTCCACCAGTTCCAGCACTTTCCGCGTCACGGCATCGGGAGCGAACGCCACCGGAGCAGCCAGCAATCCCGGTCCCCGCACATCAAACGACTCGCGATTCTCCGCATCGTAATTCCAACTCCCGCCGCATGGCTCACCGCCATCCAGCAACACGCCATGCCGCACACGCATTTCCCGATAGAAATACTCCATCCGCAATTGCTTCCGCCCTTGCGCGTGCCGTTCAAACTCCGCCCGCGAACACAGGAAGTGCCGGTCTTCCACAATCCGCAATTCCGGGCACGCCGCCAACAAAGATTCCCGCACCCGCCAATCCCCCGGTTCCACCACCCAAACGCTCTCCGGCCGTAGCCATTCCACCGCGCTTCGCAAGGCCGCCGCCAGCGATCCGAATTCAAACTCGCTATATTCCACCCGCCATCCCTTGTCCCGAAGCCAGTCCCGGAAATGCCGCATCGCCGAAAGAAACAGCGCAATGCGAGCCTTGTGGCTCCACACATGCGTCGACTCTTCCCCCACCTCCGCCATCCACACGCAATCCAGCCGCGGATCGGCGCCATCAAACAACGCCGAGCCCGAGTCCAACTGATCGCCCAACACCACCAACAAACGCCGGATGCCCATTTTGTTTGGATGCCACGGCCTGCATCCATGCGCTACTTTCTGGTGCTACGATACCCGCTATGCGACTCCCACTGTTGCTTGCTTTCGCTGCGGTCCTCTCCGCCCAGGACGCGGGCATGCTGCTGCTGCAATCGGTCATCTACGGCACGCAGAAATCCACGCTCCCGCTCAATGAGGAGCAGCGCAAGGAAGCCGACCGCCTGCTCGTGGAAGCGCGCCGCATCGCCGCCAATGGCGATTTCGCCAATGCCCTCCGCAGCCTCCATCAAGGCATGGCTGTCATGCGCGGCGCCGCTTGGAGCCCGCTCGTCGAAGCAGCCTCAGCCCTTGAAGTGAAGCCCGATCACGCCATCGGCACGCCCGAGGGTGTCCTGCGCATCCACTTGAAGCCGCTCTATTCGAATGACCGCCTCGCAGGCCAGAAGCTGCTCGCCACCGTCACCCTCACCCCCGCCGCCAACGGCTCCTCGGGAGAAATCACCCTCACCGAAAAGCACCCCATCGCCGCCTCTGGAGCCACCATCGAAGCGAAACTCCCCGCCCAGCCCGGCAACTACTTCCTCGAAACACGCCTCACCGGACCCGATGGCGAATCCGACCCCAAAGCGCCCCAAACCTTCCGCAAGCAATCCCCCGTTCTCATCGCCGCGCTCTCTGCCGAACGCGACCGCCTCCAGGCCCGTCTCGCCAAAATCCAATCGAAATCGCCCAGCCTCGCCACCGTTGAGTACGCCCTCGAACTCTACTCACTCGCCGACCGCGGCGACACCAATCCCCATCGCTACCGTTTCCCCGAACAGTTCGCCGCCGCGCACGAGATGCTCGACGCCATTGAAGCGGGAAAAGATCCCTTCGCCGCCAAACGCGGTGACATCAGCAAAGCCTACCGCTCCGATGTCGATCAAACGCTGCAGCCCTACCGTCTATACGTTCCCACCGCTTACGACGCAAAGAAGCCTACTCCGCTGGTCATCGCCCTCCACGGCATGGGAGGCAACGAAAGCTCCTTCTTCAATGGCTACGACGGCACACTCCTCAAGGAAGCCGAGCGCAAAGGCTTTCTCCTGGCCGCGCCCAAAGGACGCGCCACCACCTCCATGTACCGCGGCGCGGCCGAAAAGGACGTCCTCGATGTCCTCGCCGAAGTGCGCCGCGATTACAACGTCGACGCCCGCCGCATCTACCTCATGGGCCACTCCATGGGCGGCTACGGCACCTGGAGCGTCGCCATGAATCACCCCGAAATCTTCGCCGCGCTCGGCCCCATCGCCGGCGGCGGCAACCCCTCAGGCATGGACAAAATCAAACACATCCCCCAATTCATCGTGCATGGCGACAAGGACCCTACCGTCAACGTCTCCCAATCGCGCATGATGGTGGATGCCGGCCGCAAAGCCGGAGCAACCATGGAATACATCGAGGTCAAAGGCGGCAACCACGGCAACATCGTCGTCCCCAACCTCGGCCCCATGCTCGATTTCTTCTCCAAACAATCCAAGCCATGAATGTTTTCATCCTCTGTCTCCTGCTGAACACCGCCGCCGCCCAATCCATCGACGTCGGCTCACGCAAGCAACTCTTCCTCGACCACAAATTCATCGAATCCGCCGAAGGCATCCGCCTCACCGTCAACCAGCCTTTCCAGACTCGCGAACGTCTTGTCAGCGCCGACGCGCCCTGGGAATCCGACGCCCACCTCGGCGTCTACTCCACCGTCGTTCAGGAGAACGGCAAAATCCGCATGTGGTACGACGTCCGCGCCGGCCAGCACGAACTTGGCAAAAATCCACCCTTCATGGGACTCGCCTACGCCGAATCGAAGGATGGCATCCACTTCGAAAAGCCCGTCCTCAATCTCGTCGAGCGCAACGGCACCAAGCGCAACAACCTCGTCTTCCCCACTGAGCCGGACAAGGTCGCCATCGGCGGTGGCACCGTGTGGCGCGACGAAAACCCCAACGCCGCCCCATCCGAGCGCTACAAATCGTGGTCGAAGTTCTACCCCAAGCCGGGCTCCGGCCTGCGCGGCCCGCACCGCGTCTGGACCTCGCCCGACGGCATCCACTGGAAGCTCGACGAGCGCCTCGTCACCGGACTCCGTGCCGCCGACACGCAGCCATCCTGGTTCTGGGACCCGCGCGTCAACCGCTACGTCGGCTACTCCCGCGAGTGGGTCCGCGACCGCTCCATCGGCTTCGGCGCACGCATGGCGTCCTACAACGAAAGCGACGACATGTTCCGCTGGGATTCCGTGCAATTCGTCCTCGGCCCCGACGAGCGCGACGCAGCCGCCGCGGCGCCCATGCTCATCGACGAACAGAAGATCGTGGTGAAAGGCGAAGACGTACTCCCACCTGGCCGCGCCCAGCGAGCCGGCGGCCAAATCGGCAACGCCACGCAAGACGCAGTGCTCACCCCCATCACCCCGATCGATTTCTACGGCCCCGGAGTTTTCCCCTACGAAGGCGTGTACCTCGCCCTCATTCCGGTCTTCTATCACTGGTCCGGCGAAGGCGTCACCACCGTCCCCTCCACGTTTGACGTCCAATTCGCCTTCAGCCGTGATGGCCGCCACTTCACCCGTCCCGGCCCGCGCCAGCCCTTCATCCGCAACGGCCCCACCGGCAGCTTCGATTCGAAAATGATCTACCCCACCCTGCGCCCCGTGCGCATGGGCAACGAACTTTGGATCTACTACACCGGCACCAATCACGATCACTCCAGCCGCGTCGATCCCCAATCACCGAAGAACGAGGCGGTCATCTCCCGCGCCATCCTGCGCCTCGACGGCTTCGTCTCCGCCGACGCGGATTACGAAGGCGGCAGCATTCTCACACCACCCATCCGCTTCACCGGTTCGCAACTCGAATTGAATGTCGACACCTCCGGGGGCGGCGTCGTCCGCGTCGAAATCATGGAAGAATCCGGAAAACCAATTCGCGGCTTCACCATGCACGAAGCCGGAGAAATCACCACCAACGACGTCAAGACCATCGTCCGATGGAAGAACGGCGCGGACGTTTCCAGCCTCGCCGGCAAGCCCGTCCGCCTCCGCTTCCTCATGCGCTCGGCCAAGCTCTACGCGTTTCAATTCACGTCGCGATAAGCCCCTACGGACTCTGCGGCGCAGCCAATCCGAGCCCCGTCAAGGCAGTCCGCCCGTTCGCGTAGAAGAGCCCCAACACCTGGAACGCCGACGAAGCCGAGCATGCCGACATGTCGAGCAGTACCATCATCTGCGCAGAAGCCCCAGGCGCAAGACTGGCCACATACTGAGGCAGTTTGCTCTGCACCACCGGCATGCAAGCTGCTCCCGCGGTCTGCGTAAGTGTGAATTGATACAACTCCAGATCATAGATGCCGCCTAATCCGTTGTTGGTCACCGTGAAGTTCCACATCCGGGCAGGGGACGGACCTGTCTTGCTACTCAGCGTCCAATTCGGCGATGGCGAGTGTGTGGGGGTGAACTTAGCTGTCAAAACTACGGGACCAGTCAAACCAAGAGTGCCTTGCGCGCCGCCACTGACAGCCGCGCCGCTCCATCCGCTAAAGGCGTAGCCTGCATTGGGAGTCGCCGTTACCGCAATCGGGGTGTTGGCGGAGTAGAACGCCGCTGCGGACGGAGTCACACTCCCGCCCACCGCAGGGCTGGCCTGCGTCCGCAACCGGTGCTGTGCGGCAAAGTTGGCCACGTAGGACGCATTCCCGGCCGGCGCTGCAAAAGTATGCACTGCTGCGCCGCCATCGGACCAGTTCAGAAACGTGTAGCGGCTGTCTCCGAGATCCTGTGATACGGCTGCAGACAATGTGACACTCGATCCTGTTACCCATGAAAACGTCTGCGGGGATGCGTAGTTCTCGCCATTCACCGTGAATACTGGCCCACTCGGCGAGGCAGCAACACTCTTGCCCGATTGAGCGGTGATGGTGATGGGAACCACAAGTACTCTCGTTACACCACCCATGGCAAGGAAATTCAGAGAATAAGATCCGGGCGTAGCCGATGGCAACGCATGCAGTGCGATCCGCCAATAGCCTGGAGCCGATGCAAGAACAGTAGGCTGAATCGATGCAGTCAATCCCGCCGGTAGAACATTGTTGACCGTGCCGGCGATTGGGTCCACATAGGGCACTGCCGCCGAGGCATGAACGTCAAAATAGGAGGTTGTTCCCGCCGGCAGAGACACAGCGGAGGGATTCGCGGTCAGCGTAAAATCTGTAGCGGCGGCACGGAACTGGGCCGCTGTGTACGCCGGTGTGTCCATCAACTTCGACGCCCCGATGCTCGTTCCTCCGCACATCAACCACACATTCGCCACTTGATAGGGCCCGTTCCTGCCGCTTTTCGCAATCCTTGGACCACGAAAATCCAGCACCACGGAAGTGTTCCCAGCGGTTAACATTCCCCGGCCGTCGGCCCTGTCGATCGTCCCGTTGGCATCCGCCAATGACGCGCTCCAATGACAGAACCCCCCTTGCGCGGTGCTCACCCCGATGGTCACGCGCAGCACATCAAACAGGGAGCCGCCACCGGTCACCACGCCTACGGCCGTGTTCTGGCCTGTCAGAACCAGCGCGCCCCGGTCAAACGAAGTCAAAGCCCAGGCGGCCGTATTCCCCGCGCTGGCCCTCGAATCGGCGGTGGCCTCCTCTCCGCCCGGCGCTTCATACAGCAAAAATGCGCCCGTTCGTTCATAAGGCCCACCCACGCCCAATAACGTCAGAAAATCCCTCGCGTTGAACGTGGCGCTAATCTGCCCGCCTCCAGCCGCCAACGTCGCCGTGGATCTCCCCTGCACGGTTTTCCCATTGCTCGCCTTGAGGTCAACAAAAAAGCGATACAAGCCTGGCGTAGTCACGTTCAGATTGGCAGTCGTGACAACACGGTCCGTAAGCCCGTTTCCGTTATCGTCGATCGCCTGGTCCTGGAAGGAAACAAAGGAGGCGGTTGGCCCTGTTACCAGAAAATTCGTTTGTGCGGAGCGGGAGAAGGCAGTCCCGTTGGAACTGCCGGTAACCTTCAACCGGGCGGTGTAAGTCCCCGGCGTGGTGGGGGCATAGGATGCAGTATAGATGCCATTCTGCCCGCCCGTGAAGGTCACTTGTCCCATGTCGCGGTCTGATTCCACTCGCCACGCCAGACTGGCTGCTTGGAACGGAACCGAACTCTTTCGCCGTATCGTAATGGAGTTCATGGCTGGCTTGCTGCTGTTGGCCGCCACATCCCCAAAGGACAACGTCCCTTCCACAATCACCGGGCCGTTCACCGGATTTCGAACCGTGGCCAGAACTCGCGTTTGCGCACTCCCGGAGTTCACAACATTCCCGGTGTACGTTTCAATGACTGTGGTTGCATCCACAGCCGTGCTGCTCACCAGTGTCAGATTCTGGATCGAAGCCTGAACGCTGATATCCACAAAGACCCGCAGGTTCGCGTTTGCCGTGGCGCCGGTTACCGGCGTCGCGTCGCGAAGGCAAACCGCGGTCAGCATTACGCTCTGCCCCGTCCGATACGTAGACTCCCGCGTCGTCAGCGCCGCGCGTAACGTCGAACTGGAGTCGTACATCACGGACACTTCACCCGCAACAGCCGGATTCGGGTTGGTGATCTTAACCCTGTACAACCCCGCTGGCGCCGAAGATGGCAGTTTGATCAGAGTATGCGGCAGCGGCACAAGGTAGGGGGAAACAACCGTGCCCGCCGATGCCGGGGTATACGTGCTCCAGCCGTACCCCAGGGAGATGGCATTCGAAGAACTCACCTCAACATTGTTCGGTTGAATCAATGTCACAACCAGCGCCGCGTGCGAAACCACCACGTCCAGAGTATTCTCGCCGCCGCCGCTTACCGGATCCAGCGTCATGTCCGCAAACACCGTGCCCGTCCCAGCCGGTATCTGAACCGAGTTCGTATCGAGCGCTGTCAGCGGAGTCCTGACTTCCACGCTCTGCGCGATGACAACTCCAGCCATCAGGACGGCTGCGATCAGCAATCGAGTTCCTACATGGCGTCGCCGTTTCATCGGAGCATCCTTGGCTTGAAATCACAAAACAGAAACCGCTGCATGTCGTCCGGAGAGATCGACGACGCAATCAAATAGTTTTCGTCCAGCCAGAATGTCCCGTGCAACAAATCCGCGCCGAATGTGGACTTGTGGTCGCCACGGATACGGCACAACGGCTTACCGGTGTCTGTTGCATAGACTTCGATGTAGATCGTGCCGTCCTCCTTCAATTGAGCAGGCGGTTCCCCAGTTCGCGACCCCGTGAAACTCTGCAGCGCAAGCAGTCGTTCGCTTGGGTTCAACAGCGCCGCTGCATGGGTGACCGCCCAATACCGCCCCGGCTTGGTGTACTCCCGCCCGCGAAACTCGATCTTTTCGCGCCGCGTTTCATCACGATAGTCGGATAGCAACGACTTCTTGTACGGTTTCATCGGTGTTGCGGCATTCCAAATGGAGAGGGGAATCGAGTCCGCAGTGATTGGATCCGTAGGCCGTTGAAACGCGAGCCAGAAGTGATTCACCGACTCCACACCAACGTCATACTGTGAGCCTACGAAGATCCGTCCGGGCATACTACGAAAAACAAGCGACCCGGCAGTGGGACTTGGCGGCAGGAAACGCCAAGGCTCCCGAATCGTCGCGATCATACAACCGCAATCCGGGGGGGCGATGGAGAGCGAAACATTTCCTGCTGGCAGTTGTGACCGCAACTCTTGGCTTGCCACCCCAACGAAAAATGCCATCCGCAATAGGTGCCTCATGCTAGTTCCCCTCTCACCGCATCCAGTGTCATGCCGGCAAACACAGTGGCTGTCCCAACCAGTATCTGAACCGAGTTCCCACGTGGTGTCGCCATTTCATTGGATCGTCCTTGGCTTGAAATCGCAGAATAGAAACCGCTGCATGTCGTCCGGAGAGATCGACGACGCAATCAAATAGTGTTCGTCCAGCCAGAATGTCCCGTGCAACAAATCCGCGCCGAATGTGGACTTGTGGTCACCACGGATGCGGCACAACGGCTTACCGGTGTCTGTCGCATAGACTTCGATGAAGATCGTGCCGTCCTCCTTCCACTGGGAATACGGTTCCACGGATCGCGATCCCGTGAAACTCTGCAGCGCAAGCAGTCGTTCGCTTGGGTTCAACAGCGCCGCTGCATGGGTGACAGCCCAATACCGTCCCGGCTTGGTATACTTTCGTCCGCGAAACTCGATCTTTTCCCGCCTCGTTACATCACGATAGTCGTGAAGCAGCGATTTTTTATACGGTTTCATCGGTGTTGCGGCATTCCAAACGGAGAGGGGAATCGAGTCCGCGGTGATTGGATCCGTGGGCCCTCGAAACGCCAACCAGAAGTGATCTACCGACTCGCCAGCGAAATATTCTGAGCCCACGAAGATCCGCCCTGGCATACTACGAAAGACCAGCGTCCCGGGAGCTGAATGGGCCGGCTGAAAACGCCAAGGCTGGCGAATCGTCGCGACCATACAGCCGCAATCCGGTGGGTCGATGGAGAGCGATACATTTCCTGCCGGCAGTTGTGACCGCAACTCTTGGCTTGCCACCCCAACGAAAAATGCCATCCGCAATAGGTGCCTCATGCTAGTTCCCCTCTCACCGCATCCAGTGTCATGCCGGCAAACACAGTGGCTGTCCCAACCAGTATCTGAACCGAGTTCCCACGTGGTGTCGTCATTTCATTGGATCGTCCTTGGCTTGAAATCGCAGAATAGAAACCGTTGCATGTCGTCCGGAGAGATCGATGCAATCAGATAATCGTTGTCGAGCCAGAACGTTTCCTGCAGCAGATCCGCGCCGAATGTTTGATCGTGGTCGCCACGGATGCGGCACAACGGCATACCGGTGTCTGTCGCATAGACTTCGATGAAGATCGTGCCGTCCTTCTTCAATTGGGCAGGTGGTTCCCCAGCTCGCGATCCCGTGAAGCTCTGCAGAGCAAGCAGGCGTTCATCGGGATTCAACAGGGCGGCTACATGGGTGATCGCCCAATACCGTCCCGGCTTGGTGTAAGCCCGTCCCCGAAACTCGAGCTTTTCCCGCCGCGTTTCATCACGATAGTCGTTGAGCAACGATTTCTTGTACGGTTTCATCGGTGTTGCGGCATTCCACACGGAGACCGGAACAGATAACGACGTGATTGGATCCTCGCGGCTCCGAAATACAAGTCCGAAGCGATTCTCTGACTCCACTCCGGCCTCATATTGGGAGCTTACATAGATTCTCCCTGGCGTCCTTCGAAAAATCAGCGAACCCGCGTTTGGCCTGACCGGCTGAAAACGCCATGGCTCACGAAGCGCCGCAATCATACAACCGCAATCCGGTGGATCGATGGAAAGCGTCACCTTCCCTGGCGGAAGTTGTGACCGCAACTCTTGGCTTGCCACCCCAACGAAAAATGCCAATCGCAATAGATGCCTCATGCTAGTTCTCCAAACTCGCTTCCAGCGCCCCTCCTAACCACACTGCCACAGGTAGCCTTGAAGTGTGCCGGCGCCGTAGGCAGCAATACGAAATGCCTCGATCCCGTTTCTTCTGCACATCGTGCCACTCCCCAGCACCGGGAACTGTCTTCGGTGAGACAACAAAGTCGTTATATTGCCACGGCCCCGCCACAAAAAACACGTGTAAATCCGTTGATTGAAGAAGGGCACCCAGGTAAATGGCTTCCGATGGTTGAATGATGGCTAGTCCATCCGGCCCGATGTCGCTGTTCAAGTTCGCATCGGCGGCCAGGAATGCGTATCGCACCCGGTTGCTGCACGCTAGAGACGGCGTCGTGAATGAGCGAATGAGCGGATAGGATCCGTTGTGCGAGGCAGCAGTCGGGCTCCTCACTTGACCCAACAGATCTGCCGCATCTGCCTCAACACTTCTGCCTCCCAAATGAACTCGAAACGTTTGTAGTGGGTCAGTTTCAAACGGACCCACTACCCCAATTCCTGCGCTTATCGCTAAAACATTCAGACAAGTTGCCAGGTCAGCTCGAATACTAAGCCAGGGAGAGCCATAAGTCAATCCGGTTGTTGCCTAAACTTGCAAAACATCGCTACTGCCCTGCAACGGCCCGACCTCCACACCCAGTGAACTTTATCATTCACAATCCTTGGAGAAATCTTTATCACCCTCATTTCACTGAAAACAAAGCCCAGCTATTAGGCCTATCCATTGGAAACTGCCCGGATTCGCCCACCTCGCCCGCTATCCTGGAATCGCCATGAAAGCCATCCTCTCCATCGACGGCGGCGGCATCCGTGGAATCATCCCCGCCATCATCCTTTCCCAGCTCGAAGAATACGTCGGGCTCCCCATCTCCAGCATCTTCGATCTCATCGCCGGTACTTCCACCGGAGGTATCCTCGCACTCGGGCTGGCAAAACCCACTTACAATAATCAGCCCGAATACTCCGCGGCCAGTCTCGTCGCCCTCTATGAGCAGCACGGCAGCCTCATCTTCCGCCGACCGGCCTGGCGTAAGTCCCGCCCGCTCCGCACTCTGTTTGAGGAACGCTACGAATCCCGTGGCCTCGAATCGGTGCTCGATCGCTACTTCGGCAATTGCCGCCTCAAATCGGCGCTTACCAACGTCCTTGTCACCAGCTACGAAATCGAACGCCGTTTCCCGTTCCTGTTCCGCAGCAACGTGGCCCGGCAGACGCCAACCTACGATTTCCCGATGAAGCTCGTCGCGCGGGCCACATCCGCGGCCCCTACTTTCTTTGAACCAGTGAAGATCAACGCCGATGGCCCAACTGGTTACTATGCCCTCGTCGATGGTGGCCTCTATGCCAACAACCCCGCACTTTGCGCCCTGGTGGAAGCACGCACTTTATTCGGCGACGAACCGCTGCTGGTCGTCTCCCTCGGCACGGGAGCGCTGACCCAGCCCATCGTCTATGAAGACGCCCGCCACTGGGGTCTGGCCCGCTGGGCGAAACCCGTCCTCGACATCGCCTTCGATGGCGTCAGCAGCACCGTCGATTACCAGCTCCAGCGCATGCTCCGCACCGAAGCCGGACAGCCTCAGCGCTACTACCGTTTTCAGCCGGTCCTCGACCCGGGACTAACGGAAATGGACGACACCTCTCCCCGCAATCTCCGCCGTCTGAAATTGCTCACCGAAACCATGCTGCGCGACCGCAATCAGGACATTATCACCCTCTCCGCGGCCCTGCTCCGCAAAACCCAGCTCTGACAAACAGCGCTTTACAGAACTTGACACATTTTCTCGATTTCCTCGGCGGTGATGTAAAAATGAGGCGACACCCGGACCCAACCCTGGCGCGGAGCGGCCATGATCCCCTGCTCCTTCAGCCGCGCAACCACCATCCGGCTATCGACGCCGTCTTTGCAAAAACTGACAATTCCCGCGCCTGTCGCCGGGGTCCGCTCCACCGCCAGCCGGTACCCCTTGGCCTTCGCGCCTTCCGCCACCTGATCGCCCAGCCGCTGCACGGCCTCCCCAATCCGCTCCACCCCGATATCCAACAAAAGCTCCAATGCTGCGTGCAACCCAAAGCAGCCAATCGTGTTCAGCGTCCCGCACTCATATCGGCCCGCATCCGGGCGCAACGTCATATCGCGCGATGCATAATCGGCAAAGTGGGCCACGTTCGTCCAGCCAAACTCGCGGGGGAACACCGCATCCTGCACCTCCCGGCGAACGTAAAGGACGGCACACCCCTCCGGCCCCAGCATCCACTTATGAGCATCCGCCGCAAGCGCGTCCACTTTACACTTTTTGACATCAATCGGAAATGCCCCCAACCCCTGGATCGCGTCCACAAAGAAGAAGCACCCCGCATCCCGGCACGCCGCGCCAATCGATTCCAGGTCCACCCGGTGCCCGGAAAGGTAGTTCACCCAACTGATCGCCAGCAGCTTCGCTCCCCGTGCCGCCTCCGCAATCCGCTCCACCGGATCGTAAATCGAGAGCCAGTCCAGAACCACGCCATCCCGCTCTAACACCCTCCACGGAAAGAAGTTAGCGGGAAACTCTTCATGGAAGCAGACAATCCGGTCCCCCGGCCGAAAAGCAAACCCGTTGGCAATCGTGGCGATCCCCTCGGACGTGTTCTTCGTGATCGCAATCTCCCCCGCATCCGCTCCGATCAGCCGCGCGGTCAACACACGGATACCTTGGTACACCTTCAGCCACTGGTCATAGTGGTAAGACCCGTACAACAGGCAATCCTCCGCCAACCCCTGCATCGCCGCCGCCGCCCGCCGCGAAAGGGGAGCCACCGCCGCATGGTTCAGGTACACCATCCGTTCTGTTACAGGAAACTGCTCCCGCCATGTCAGAATTTCGCAACCCATTGTTATGAGGATACGTTAATACTGATGATAGTGCTCGACCACGAAGAGTGTCGGCACTATAATAAAGGCAGGTCTGGGAACTAGAGCTCGAGGAGACGAATGATGCGCCTCGGTAGATTGCAACACATTCTGGTGATTGGCTTGGTCGCCGGTTTGGCGAACCTGGCAGTTGCCAAAGACAAAAAGAAAGATCCCGATGAGATCGGCAATCGCGATGTCGGCAAAGGGGTTAACTTCTACTCCATCGAAAAAGAGATCGCCATGGGCAAAGCCTACGCCCAGGACATCGAACGCCAGGCTAAGATCGTCGACGATCCCGTCATTGCCGAATACGTCAACCGCGTCGGACAAAACCTCGTCCGGAATTCCGACGCCAAAGTTCCGTTCACCATCAAAGTGATCGATAGCGAGGAAGTCAACGCCTTCGCCCTACCCGGCGGCTTCTTCTTCGTCAACTCCGGCCTCATCCTTCGCGCCGAAAGCGAAGCCGAGCTCGCCGGAGTCATGGCCCACGAAATTGCCCACGTCGCCGCTCGACATGGCACGCGTCAGGCAACCCGCGGCCAGTTCGTTAACATGGCCAGCATCCCCCTGATTTTCTGGGGCGGCTGGGCCGGATACGGCGTCCGCCAGGCAGCCAGTGTCCTCGTTCCCCTCGGCTTCCTCAGCTTCTCCAGAGGCTTTGAGGAAGAGGCTGACCTGCTCGGCCTGCAATACCTCTACAAGACCGGCTATGATCCCACCGCCTTCGTCGACTTCTTCGAAAAGCTCCAGTCAATGGAGAAAAAGAAGCCCGGCACCATGGCCAAGGTCTTCTCCACGCACCCGCTCACCGAGGACCGCATCAAGAACTCCCAGAAGAACATTGAGGAAATCTTGAAGTCGAAGCCGGAATACGTGGTCACCACCAGCGAGTTTGACTCGGTCAAGAGCCGCCTCGCCATGCTCCACAACCGCCGCAAGCCGGATGACAAAGATGCCAACCGGCCCAAGCTGCGCCGCGCTCCCGGCGGTGGCACCTCCACCGTCGACGAAGACAAGACCAAGGACGGCAAGTCCACCGACGATCCGGACGAGCGTCCTACCTTGAAACGCCGCAACTAAGCATCCGTTCGATTGATTGTCTCCAAAAAGGCCCGGGGTTAACGCCCTGGGTCTTTTTCTTTTCCGGCCACCTCCCGGACGCCCTTGTCCCAAAACCGGACACTCCATTCCCCGGACCCATCCGCCAATCGGCCACTCCGCATGGCATTCCACGTGCTACCCTCGCTTGTCGAATGGAGCCTCGATTCTGGGTGTTCGTCGGTTTGGTCGCCCTCCTCACCATCACGCCGGGAGCGGACACGGCCCTCGTCGTCCGCAGCACGCTCGCCCGCGGAAGGGCCGCTGCCCTGCTCACCGTGGCCGGCATCTGCGCCGGCTGTCTCACTCACTCGGTGCTTTCCGCCTTCGGCCTGTCGATGGTGCTGAACCGCTCGGCGGCCGCGTTCGATGCCGTCAAGTTCGCCGGAGCCCTCTATCTCGCCTGGCTCGGAGTTCAATCGCTGCTCGCCGCCTGGAAGGGCCACGACACTGGCATGGTGCCCCTGGCTGGCCTCCCGGCGAAGCCCCAAAAACCGTGGCGCAGCTTTTCCGAAGGCTTGCTCACCAACCTGCTCAATCCGAAAATGCCGCTGTTCTATGTCACCTTCCTGCCGCAGTTCGTTGACCCCAAGGGGAACGTGCTGTTGCAGAGCATGCTGCTCGCCTCGGTCCATGTCTTGATGGGCTTCGTCTGGCTGGGAGGCTTTGCACTATTCCTGGACCGCTTGAGCGGCTATCTGCGGCGCGACACCATTCGCCGCCGCCTGGAGGCCGCCACCGGGGCGATCTTTCTCGCCCTCGGGTTCCGTTTGGCGCTGGAAGAACGATAAAGGAGCTTGCTGTATGATTCGATGGCTGGGACTCGCGTTATACTCCGCGGCCTCATTCGCCGCCACCTCCGATTTTCAATGGAACGGCTCACTCCCGCCGGGGCAGACCCTGGAAGTGAAGGGCATCAACGGCGCCGTGCGCGTGGTGGAAGCCGCATCGCCGGGCATCGCAGTGAAGGCCACCCGCACCGCCCGCCGCGATGACCCCAACGCCGTGCGCATCGAAGTGGTGCCCCACGCCGGCGGCATCACCATCTGCGCCGTCTATCCCAGCCCCGATCGTTCCAAGCCCAACGAGTGCAAGCCCGGCGAAGCGGGCCGCACCGCGGTGAAGGAAAATGATGTAGAGGTCGCCTTTGAGGTCGAGCTGCCCGCGGGCCTGCACCTGGTGGCCAAAACAGTAAACGGCGCCGTCGAAGCGCGCCGCATCAGCGGCGACGTGAAGGCGCAAACCGTCAACGGCCGCGTCGTCGTCGAAGCCAAAGGCAACGTCGAAGCCCGCACCGTCAACGGCGGCATCACGCTGAACCTCGCCGAGGGATCGAACGCCGCCCTCAGCGCCAGCGTCGTGAACGGAAGGATCGAATCCGAGCTCCCCCTCACCGTGAAGCACAAAGTCAGCCGCCGAGTCGTCAACGCCACAATTGGCCATGGAGGAAAAGAATTGAAACTGCAGACAGTGAATGGCAGCATCCGCATCCGGCGGTCTTCATAATGACCGTAACCGCGCCCATGGACAAGGTGAAGACGGTGTCCACCAACCGGCCCCGCATCCTCATCGCCGACGACCAGTTGGATGTGCTCGAAGCGCTGCGCCTGCTGCTCAAGGGCGAGGGCTATCAAATCGATTCGGCAACCTCGCCCGGAGCCATCGTCACCGCCATCGAATCGCGCGAGTTCGACCTCATCCTGATGGATTTGAACTACACCCGCGATACCACCTCCGGCCAGGAAGGGCTCGATCTGCTCACGCGCATTCAATCCATTGACCCGGCCTTGCCCGTCGTGGTGATGACCGCCTGGGGAAGCGTCGAAGTGGCCGTCGAAGCGATGCGCCGCGGCGCCCGCGACTTCATCCAGAAGCCCTGGGAAAACGCCCGTCTGATGACCATCGTCCGCACCCAGATTGAGCTCAGCCAGGCGCTCAAGAAAAGCTTCCAACTGGAGGCCGAGAATCGCCTCCTGCGCACCGACGGCGTTCCCTCGCTCATCGCCGAATCGGCGGCCATGCAACCTGTGCTCCAGATCATCGCCCGCGTCGGCCCATCCGACGCCAACGTGCTCATCACCGGTGAGCCCGGCACCGGCAAGGAAGTAGTGGCCCGCACGCTGCATGCGGTCTCCCTGCGCGCCACTAAGCCGATGGTCACCGTCAATGCCGGCGGCCTTGCCGAAGGAGTCTTTGAAAGCGAATTGTTCGGCCACGTCAAAGGCGCCTTCACCGACGCCAAGATGGACCGCGTCGGCCGCTTCGAACTGGCCGACAGCGGCACGCTGTTCCTCGATGAAATCGCTAACGTGCCGATGAACCTGCAATCGAAGCTGCTGCGCGTGCTCGAAATCGGAGAGATGGAACGCGTCGGCTCCTCACGCACCAAGCGCGTCGATGTGCGCGTCATCTCCGCCACCAATGCCCGAGTCCATGAAGAGGTGGCCCAGGGCCGCTTCCGCCAGGATCTGCTCTTCCGCCTCAACACCATCGAGGTTCATTTGCCCCCGCTGCGCGAGCGGCGCGAAGACATTCCATTGCTCGCCATGCATTTCCTCCGCCAGCATGCCCAGCGCTATCGCAAGCAACTCATCGGCTTCGACCCCTCGGCCATGCAGGCGCTGCTTGCCGGCTCCTGGCAAGGCAACGTGCGCGAGCTGAATCACGTCGTAGAGCGCGCCGTGCTGATGGCCTCAGGCACTCAGATCACGGCCGGCGATCTCGCCCTGCGCACTTCACATGAAGGGGCGCCGCGTCTCGAAGACATGAGCCTCGAAGATGTGGAGAGCTTCCTCATCCGCAAGGCGCTCTCGCGGTATTCTGGCAACGTGAGCCACGCGGCCAAAGCACTTGGCCTCAGCCGCAGTGCGCTCTATCGCCGGCTGCAACGCTACGGATTGTGAACCCTTTCGAACCTCTGCGCAGATGGTTTGCGCTGCATGAAACACGCGTCCTGCTCGCCGCCTTAGCCTCTGGCTTGCCGGCGGTCATCGTCGCGCTCTGCATCCTTTGGTTCGAAGAACACACCCCCAAGGTGCAGTGGACGTTGACCGTTCTCATCGTCGGTTGCTGGTGGGGCTTCGCCGTGTCCGTGCGCGAGCGTGTCGCTTCCCCGCTGCGCACACTGGCCAATCTGCTGGAGGCCATGCGCGAGGGCGATTACTCCATCCGCGCCCGCGGCGCCCGCGGCGGGGACTCGCTATCGGAAGTGATGCAGCAGGTCAACGCCATGGCCGCCACGCTGCGCGCGCAACGCCTCGGCGCGCTCGAAGCCACCACGCTGCTGCGCAAGGTGATGGAAGAGATCAACGTGGCCGTGTTCGCCTTTGATGAAGAGCATCGCCTGCGGCTGGTGAATCGCGCAGGGGAGCGATTGCTGGCACAGCCCTCCGAACGGCTCCTGGGATTGAAGGCCGAAGCCTTGGGCCTCGCCGATTGCCTGGAGGGCGAACATGCCCAAACGCGGCAGCGCTCCTTTCCCGCGGGCACCGGCCGCTGGGGCATCAATCGCGCCAGCTTCCGCGAAGGTGGCTTGCCTCATCAGTTGCTGGTGGTGACCGATCTCACCCGTCCGCTGCGCGAAGAGGAGTTGCAAGCCTGGCAGCGCATCGTGCGCGTGCTGGGGCATGAGCTGAACAATTCGCTCACGCCCATCAAATCCATCGCTGGCAGCCTGGAAAGCATGGTTGCGCGCGATGAATTGCCGGAAGACTGGCAGGACGACATGAAGCGCGGCTTGGCTATTATCGGCTCGCGTTCGGAAGCCCTCAGCCGTTTCATGGGCGCCTATGCGCGTCTCGCCAAGCTGCCGCGCCCGCAACTGGCGTCGCTCGAAATCGGGCGGTTGGTGCATCGTGTGGCGGGGCTCGAAACCCGCATGCCCGTGCGCGTCGAAGACGGCCCGCCCGGAATCATTCAAGGCGACAGCGATCAGTTGGAGCAGCTGCTCATCAACCTCATCCGCAACGCCGTCGATGCGGCCAAGGAAACCAATGGTGGCGTCTGCGTGCGCTGGGAAATGACTTCCTCGCAACTCGTCGTTCTCGTGTTGGATGAAGGCCCCGGGCTGTCGAATACAGCCAACCTCTTCGTTCCCTTCTTCACCACCAAGCCCGGAGGCAGCGGCATCGGCCTGGTGCTTTGCCGGCAGATCGCCGAAGCCCACGGCGGTTCGCTCACGCTCCAGAATCGCGAAGGGCAGCGAGGGTGCGAAGCGCGGCTGATGCTGCCGGTCTAATCCCTGCGCAGCGCCTCCATCGGATCCATCCGCGCGGCCCTCGCGCTGGGCAGCCACGTGCCCGCCAGCGCCACAATACCGAGCAGTGCAATGGTGGCCAGGTAAACACGCACATCCAGCGGCTGCACCTCAAACAACAGCGACCGCAGCAGATGCATCAACGCCGCTGCCACCAGCGTGCCGGCGATAAGGCCGCTGGCGGTCCAAACCATCCCTTCGCGCATCATCATCACGGTGATGTTGCTCCGCGTCGCGCCCAGCGCGATCCGCACTCCCACTTCGCGGTCGCGCTCCGCCGCCAGAAACGAAGTGAGCCCGTACAGGCCCACAGCAGCCAGCACCAGCGCGATCGAAGCAAAGAAAGCCAGCAGCGCCGTCTGGAATCGTGGCTTGGCGAAGTACTGCCGTAGCTGTTCATCCAGCGTGCCCGCCGTGACAGCGAGATCGGCGTCCGCCTGATGAATAGCTTCCTGCAATGCATGCAACGCGGCAGTGCTCTCCAGGTCCGATCGCACAATGGCAATCGCTCTGCGCCATCCATAGGGCGGACGCTGGTTGCGATAGACAGGCGTGGGTTGCGCCGCACGCAACACATAGAACTCCGGATCAGTGGCAGCCAATCCCGCATTGCGCACATCCGCGGCCACTCCCACCACCTCAAATGTTTCTTCCAGCTTCAATAGACGGCCGGAGGGATCCGCGTCTCCGTACAGCCGGCGTGCGAGCGACTCACTCAACACAATGGCGCCATTGCGATCCTCCGGCAGGAATCCGCGGCCGCGCCGGATGGGAATGCCTAGCGTGCGGAAGTAGCCTGCCGTGACATAGCGCCACTTCACGGTTCCCTCCATCCCCTTGGCATGCGTATCGCCGCCACCCACCAGCGCCACGAACGGCCGCGAGCGCGGATCGCCGCCCGGAGGAAGCGAATCGGTGATGGCGGCAGATACGAACCCCGGCACCTCGCTCAACCTCCGTTCCAGATCCTGGAAGAAAGCAATCTGTTGCTCGTTGCCGCGGTAGCGGGCTTCCGGAAGCAGGAACGACGCGGTCACCACCGATTGCGTGGTGAACCCGAGCTTGGCTTGTTGCAGTCGATCGAGGCTGAGCAGGAACAGCCCCGTGGCCGTCAGCAGCACCATGGAAACGGACAGTTGCACCGAAATCAACGCGGGCCGCAGCCGCGATCGGGACCGCCCAATAACGCGGGCAGCCGAGAACGCCTCCGCTCGCAGATTCTCAACCGCCGGTGCAACCCCGAACAGCAGCGCCGAAAGCAACGACACAGCGAAAGCGAACACAAGCACCCGCGGATCCAACGAGGCTTGCTGCATCCGCAGCGCGCCCTGTGGAGCAAGCGACTGGAACGCGCGCAGCAAGGCGAAGGCGATGAAGATACCGCACGCACCGCCCGCGATGCCCAAAACACCGCTCTCCGTCATGGATTGCAGTACCAGGCGTGCGCGCGAAGCACCCAACGAGGCCCGCACCGCAAACTCCTGGCGGCGTTGTGCCGCGCGAGCCAGCAGCAGGTGCGCCACATTGGCACAGGCGATGGCTACGAAGCAGAGCACTGCACCGAGCAGCATCCACAACGCCAGCCGGTACTCACGGACCTGCTGGTCGCGCAGCGTCGCCACCCGCAGTTGCATCTTGACGGCCTTGCGAAAATCACCGGGACTCGTTTGCACAAACTGCGCAAACGCGGGCTCGATCTTCAGCGCGGCCTGACGGGCAGACATTCCTTCCGGCATGCGCCCGATCACGTGAACGATCTTCTGCCGCTCCGAACCGTAGCGCATCTTGAGAGGCACCAGCAGATCGGCCGCGGCGAGAGTCGGCGTTTCGAAATCGGCGGGCAGCACTCCTATGATGCGCGTAGAGGCTCCGTCCACAGTCAGCCTCTGGTTGAGGATGTTGGGATCGGCGCCGAGGCGGCTTTGCCAGTAAGAGAAACTGAGCAAAGCAACAGGCTCCGCGCCGGGCCGGTCCTCCTGTTCGTTGAAATTGCGCCCCAGCAAAGGAGTAACGCCTAAGGTGGGCAGGAACGACGCTTCCGCGGCAGCGCACGAAAGACGCTCCGAAGCGCCATCGTTGCGATCGCAATCCGAGACACCGCGCCACGCGGAGATGGATTCGAAGATCGACTGGACGCCCTTCCATTCCTGATACACTCCGGCGAATATCCAATCCTGTGTATGAATCACCGGCGCAACGATACCCACGGAAACAAGCCGGCTGTGATGCGCATAGGGCAACGGCCGGAAAAGGCTGCGGTCCGCCACACTGAACACAGCGGTGGCCGCGCCCACAGCAACCGCCACGGCCGCAATCGCAGAGAGCGCAAAGCGCGGATTCCGCCGCAGACCGCGGAGCGCGAACGCAGTATCCTGCATCAGCGTCTCCAGCCCGATGCCGCGGCGCACATCGCGGCATTCTTCGGCATTCTGGGCAATGCCGCCGAACTCCAACGTCGCTCTGCGCCTTGCATCAGCCTCGCTCATGCCCTGGCGCACGTAGTCCTCTACCAATGATTCGAAGTGAAAACGCAGTTCTTTATCAAGAACTCTGTCACGATCGCGGAAACGCCGTAGCCAGTTCAGCATAGATACCTTGTCCTTCTACATATACAGCAACATATGTCGAAGTGCAAGGTATGCGTCAGGCGCCGTAGATCTGGACCGGCTTGCGCGACTTCCACTTGCCGCGCGTGAAGTCCGGCACATCCACGGGCTGACTGCGCGCAGCCACGGATTGCACACTTAGCGGCACCAGCGAACTCCACACTGCCGTATCGTAGACATCAATCGGTGTCTGGGTTCGATTGCGCACGGCTTTGAGAAATTCGTGGATCTCGATGTAGTCCGCGCCGCCGTGGCCGTGGCTGCGCGCGGTCTCGGCCAAGTCGCGCCACAACGGATGCTCGAACTCCTTGTAGTAAGGCTCCGGATCGTCCCACTGATCCACCTTCGCTGAGCGCCCCTCGAAATAGAACTTGTCCAGCGTGCCGCTGTAGATGCCTTGCGTCCCCTGCACGCGCAGAATGAGGTCGTACGGGCGCGGTGAAACCGTATCGTGATAGAGCGTCACGGTGGCGCCGTTCTCCGTGCGGATCAACGTGGTGTTGACATCGCCGAGGGCCCAGGCGCGTTTCGCATTGGGGTGATCGGGACCGAAGTTCTTGCGGGCATAGTGATTCATGCCGAGCGATTTGCTCGACATCGACGTGAGGTAGGAGAAGCGGTCGCCGCGATTGATGTCGAGCCACCAGCCGATCGGTCCGATGGGGTGCGTCGGATAGAGGTTGCCGTTTTTCGCCGCCACATGCATGCCGCGCCAGGTAACTTCACCTGCCGGTCCGCGCTCGCCGCCCTTCGACAGGAACGCGCTGCGTACATCGTGCTGATAGCCTCCTTCGCAATGCGTCAACTCGCCGAACATGCCTTTGCGAATCATGTTCAGGACCAGCAGCACATTGCGGAAGTAGCAGACGTTTTCCAGGATCATGCAGGGCATGCCTGTCTCCTCAGAGGCGTTCACCAGATCCCAGCACTGCTCGACGGTAACAGCGGCCGGGACTTCCGTAGCCGCGTACTTGCCGGCGCGCATGGTGGCCACGGACATGGGAGTATGCAGCTCCCAGGGGCCGGCGTTGATGATGGCATCGAGATCATCGCGGGCAACGAGACGCTTCCAATCCTCGACGCCCCGGCTGTAGGTTTCCGGGCGCTTCTGTCCGGCCGATTCCACAGTGGAAGCGGCGCGCGCCAACGCTGTTTCGTTGATATCGCAGACCGCGGGCACTACGACATTGGGGAACTTCAACGTGCTCCGCAACAGGCTGGTGCCTCGTGAACCGGTGCCGATGAAGCCGATGCGCAAGGGGCGGTCAATCGGCTTCTGCGTTTGGGCCGCGGCGGACACGGCGCCAAGCGATGCGGCGCCGAGAAACTCTCTTCGATTCCAAAGGGACATGCGTCTATTCTACGGGCCTAACCTTCGGGTTAGGGAGAAGCAAACCGCGAGGCGTGAGATACACGCGGCTTCGTTTCCCAAGTGGTTGATTTTCCGTGCGGACCGCTGTGGCAAGCGGCGTGCCTCAATGTGCGCCCAAGGAGAGACCACAAACAAATGATCCGTAACATGATTTTGACGATTGCATCCATGAGCATGGCCGCTTCGGCAGCCACCATTCTTGGCCCCGTGTATCCACCGCCCGGCGGCGTGACGTTCGTCGGTTCCGGTAGCACGGGCAGCGGCATCGGCCGCACTCAGTTCTACACCGGCATGGACCTCAGCGCGACCGAGGACCTGTGGTGGGGATATGCCTCCATCGACAACCCGCGCCATAGTTCGCAAGCCTCGACCGGCCAGATGGTGTTCAGTTCGTACAACCCGGTCACAGGCTTGGCCACCTGGAATTCCACGGCCAATATGACATGGAGCACGGCGTTCGGCACCCAGAGCATCGCCACGCGCATGGTGGTGCAGTTTCAACCCTACACCGGCGTGGCCAGTGGCTTCCTCGGCAGCGGCTTTCTCACACCGACAACGAAGGGCGCGGCGGGAATCACCGGCAATCCCTTGGAAAGCGTGCTACTGGTGACCGGCGACTTCCAGGCCCAGATCCGCTATGAGACGGCGGGGGGAACACCGCTATTGGATTACTACAACGGCACCAGCAGCCTGGGCGGCATTGCGGTCACAAACTCCAACGCGGGGTTCTGGTATTCGGAAACTCCAGAGCCGGTTTCGCTCGCGCTGACTGGTCTTGGGTTGTTGGCTGTGGGGGTTCTAGGACGGCGTTGCCGCCACTAACCGTGGGGGTGGATCGCACGATTGACATCCGGAAATTGGGATGTTGTAATGCCCTCCACCCCATGACCCTTTCGTTAGCGATGCTGATAGCCGCATCTGTGTTGCGCGCAGCCGAACCTTCCGGCGACGATTGGCCAAGTTACGGCGGCACGCACGCTGCATGGCGCTTCAGCACTCTGCGCCAGATCCATTCAGGCAACGTGGCGCGCCTGGCGCCGGCATGGATTCTGCAAACCGGCGATGCGCAAAACGGATTGCAGGCCACCGATCGTCGTGGATGGCGTGATGTATCTGAGCACCTCAAGCATTGGGTGCTGGCGATCGAGGGAGCCACAGGCAGAGTGCCGTGGGAGTACCGCTTTCCCCTCTCGAAGAGCGTGTCCATGGCGAGCCAGCCTTCGCCGCCATACTGGCGAAGCAGGACAACAAGCAGGTGCAGGTGTACGATCTCAGTTCGCCATTGCCGGTGCTGCGGACCCTCCCGGCCTCAGCCGTACAATTGACGAAAGGCAGTAATTGGACACACATTGCGCCGCTCTCGCGCTACTCCGCCGCCGAGCTTTCCGCAATCGAAGCCTACCTCAATACTTTGCCCTAGGAACACCATCTACAATGTGAGGTTATGGACATTACCGGAAAACGAATCGTCATCTACTGCGAGAATATGTACCAGGAGATGGAACTCTGGGTACCGCTCTATCGTCTTCAGGAAGCAGGGGCACAAGTGGTGCTGGCGGGCTCAAAGGCCAACCAGACCTATACCAGCAAACTGGGCTACCCGGCCACGACGACCATGTCCTACGACGACCTGAACGCGAATGACTTCGATGGCGTAATCATTCCCGGCGGCTTCGCACCCGATCACATGCGGCGTTATCCCAAAGCCAACCTGTTCGTGAAGCAGATGGATGACCAGGGCAAACTGGTGGCGGCGATCTGCCACGGGCCGTGGGTGCTGTGCTCGGCGCACGGGATGCTGAAGGGACGCAAGGCAACCAGTTTTTTCGCCATCAAGGATGACGTAGTGAACGCCGGCGCCATTTGGGAAGACGCGGAAGTGGTGGTGGACCGGAATCTGGTTACCTCGCGCATGCCCGGCGATATCCCTGCCTTCAATAAGGCGTGTCTGGAAGTGCTGGCGCATGCGCCGGTCGCCGCATGAAGAACGGGCCCGCCATCTCCGTTCGCGGGTTGACGAAATCCTACGGCGAAGTGGAGGCCGTGCGCGGCATCGACTTTGAGGTGCAGCCGGGCGAAGTGTTCGGATTGCTCGGTCCCAACGGCGCGGGCAAGACCACGACGGTGGAGATTCTGGAAGGCCTGCGAACACGCACTTCCGGCGATGTGCGCGTGCTTGGCTTCGATCCGGCCAGCCAGTCGATGCAGATCAAGGATCGCATTGGCGTGTCGCTGCAGGCCACCAATCTGCCGGAAAAAATCACTGTGCTGGAGGCAATCGAATTATTCGCGGCCTTCTACACGCGCAACACCGACCCACACCAATTGCTGAAGCGCTTGCAGCTTTGGGAAAAGCGCAATGCGTTCTACACCACGCTCTCGGGCGGCCAGAAGCAGCGGCTGGCACTGGCGCTGGCGATGGTCAACGATCCGTCTCTGGTGTTTCTCGATGAGCCCACCACCGGGCTCGATCCGCAGGTGCGCCTGGAGATTCACCATCTCATCACGGAGTTGCGCAAAGCCAACTGCACCATTCTGCTCACCACACATTACATCGAAGAAGCCGAGCGGCTCTGCGACCGCGTCGCCATTATCGACGCCGGCAAGATCATCGAGATGGGCAGCCCGCGCGAGATCCAGCAGCGGACGCTGGGCAATTCACTCATTGAATTGCAAACCGCCGAGCCTCTGCCTGCCACTTTGCCGCCGTTTGCCGACAGCGAGAAAGTGCATGTCTCGGAAGACCGCAAGTCGCTCACTGCGCATTCGGCCAAGCCTGCGCGCACGCTGGTGGATATCGTGAAGTGGATTGATCAGGCGGGTGTGGAGTTGCTCGATATCCATTTGAAGCGGCCGACACTCGAAGACGTATTCATTGAACTGACCGGAAAGAGCCTGCGCGAGTAGCCCATGCGAACTTATATTGCCTATACCCTTACTACGCTCAAGCTCGTGATGCGAGATCGCGTGGTGCTGTTCTTCAATTACTTCCTTCCGCTGATGTTCTTCGTCGTCTTCGCGCAAACCTACCGCGCCGACAAGGGCGGTGCGATCAGCCAGGTCATCACCATGGTGCTGATTCTGGGCGTGCTGGGCTCGGGCTTCTTCGGCGCCGGATTGCGCGCCGTGCAGGAACGCGAATTGAACATCCTGCGACGGTTCAAGGTGGCTCCGATCACTCCGCTGCCGATCCTGGTGGCGAGCCTCATTACAGGATTGATCAGCTATCTGCCGTCGTTGTTCATTATTCTGACCATTGCCCGTTTTTATTACGGAATGCCGTGGCCGGAGCGCTGGCTATCTCTGACGCTGCTGCTCTCCGTCGGGCTGCTCTCTTTCCGCTCGATGGGTCTGATCATCGCCGCCGTGGTGAACACGATGCAGGAGAGCCAGATCATTATTCAACTGCTGTACCTGCCCATGCTGTTCCTGAGCGGGGCGACATTTCCGGTGAGCGTGCTGCCCACGTGGCTGCAAACGATCGCGCAGTTTCTTCCCGCGTCTTATCTCTACACCGGACTGCAGGGGATTCTGGTACAACGCGAAAGCGCCTGGGCCAATCGAAGCGCGATCGGGGCGATGATGGCGACGCTGGTGGTGGCCACATTCCTCGGCGTGAAGCTCTTCCGCTGGGAGAAGGACGAAGTCATGCCGCCCAAAGCGAAGCTCTGGCTGCTGGTGGTGTTTCTTCCCTTTATCGGGCTCGGCACCTACCAGGCGTACAGCAAGGACAACGTGGCGAAGGCGAAGATTCTCTATCGCGAGATGCGGCGCGATCGCGCGTTGCTCATTCGCGGCCCTCGCATCCTGGTCGGCGATGGCAAGGTGATTGCCTCCGGCGGAGTGCTGATTCGCAATGGCAAAATCGCCAAGGTGTTCGAAACAGTTCCGGCCGAAGATTCAGAGAAGGCGGAATCGGTGGAGGCCACTGGCAAGACGCTGCTGCCGGGGTTGAATGACGCGCATGTTCATCTGCTGGCGCCGGGTGGCGTAATGGAATCGTACAAAGACTTCAAGCCCGATCAAGTCATCGCGCGCGCCTTGGCCGCGTATCTCTATTCGGGAGTCACAGCGGTGCGCAGCATGGGCGACGCCGGATCGATGGTGAACGACGCCAAACGGTTGATCGACAGTGGCGACAAGCAGGGCGCCGAAGTGTTCCATTCGGGCAAGATGTTCACCACGCCCGGCGGCCATGGAACGGAATACTTCAAGCGCATGCCGGAGAATGTGCGCAAACTGGCGGAGCAGGAGACCTTGTTCCTGCCGAAGACGCCGGAAGAAGCGCGGCAGCAGGTGGAGCAGGCTCGCGCTGCTGGCGCCACGTCGGTGAAGATCATACTCGAAAGCGGCAATGCGGGCATGCTTTTCAACCGCATGGATACCAGCCTCGCCAAGGCGATTGCCGAGCAGGCGCGCAAGAGCGGACTCGCCGTCGCGGTGCATACCGGAGACGCGCGCGATGTCGCCGATGCCATCGCATTCGGCGCCACCAGCATCGAGCATGGCTCCGTGCGCGAGGCAATCCCCGATGAGCTGTTCGCCGCAATGGCGAAGCAAGGAATCGCCTACGATCCCACGCTCACGGTGATTGAAGCGATCAGCGAATTGAAACTGGGCAGGCTGGGGTTGCTCGATCGCACGCTGGTGCAACAGGTGGCGCCGGAAGGCTTGATCAAGGCAACCAAGGCCGCGCTTTCGAAAGCGGCAGCCACAACCGAAGTTCCCGCAGCAATGGGAATCGCCGAGGATAATCTGCGCCGGGCTTACAAAGCGGGCGTCAAACTGGTGACCGGCTCCGATGCGGGCAACATGCTGGTGATCCACGGACCCACCGTACATCGCGAAATGCAACTCTGGGTGAAGGCCGGTATCCCGGCGGAAGTGGCACTCACAGCGGCAACGCGAAATACCGCCGAATTGTTGGGAATTGGGAAGCGCGCAGGACTAATTCGGGTTGGTTACGAGGCCACGATGCTGCTGGTGGATGGGAATCCGCTGGAAGAGATTGCGGCCACGGAACGCATCTCCGGAGGCGGCGTGTTCTTCAAAGGCGAGCGTGTGGACCGGGCCGGACTGTTTGACAAGGATTAGCCAACCTGCCAGGCGAGCCAGCGGCGAATGGTCCAGTAGAGATCCTTGAAGGTCAGTTGGTCATGGTTGGCCCCGAGTTCGAAAGCAAGCTGAGGAAGGTCAAAGTGGAAGCGCTGGAACTTCAGGGTCAGATGTAGCGGGCCATCGAGCAGTTCGGGCGTGGCACATTGCAGCCAGTTGCGGATGATCTCTATGGCATTGGCAATGTCGCCGAAGTGTGCCTCCGGATCCTGCCCGCCGATGTCAGACAGAAACTGACGGTAGCGGTAGCGATCCCGATCGAGGATAAGGGTGCGTTTGGAGCGTTGCTCCGCCGAGCCGTAAAACTTGCAGCCCAGGTATAGGCCCAATTCGAAGGGCATGTTGAAGCGGGGCAGATGCGTGGTGGGGCTCAGCTCCGTGCGAGAGATATCGTGGACGCCAAGGGCGCATTCGGAGATGATGCGGCGGATCTTATCGAGGCGCACCTCGCCTGAGTCGATGTCTTCGATTGCGCATCGGGGAACGAAGCCACATCCCGCAATGGTGAAGCAAATGGCCTGGAAGAGGTCTGTGTATTCGCGATCAAAAGGACAATTGATGAATACGTTGTTATTGGGGATTGCCGGACTGTTGAGCTTCACGGGCTTTGCGTGCCGTAATCACTTTTTTCACCGCCCGGTCAATCTCCTTCACCGTGTACTTGCTGCGGAAAGGCACCTTCGGAGACAAGCGGATGAGACTGAAGTCATCGGCCGGATCCAACGGCTGTTTCTTCTCCTTAGCTTGTTTGGCGGAGGTCGCGGGCATATCTTGCTCCTTCAGTATAGCTCTCACCAATCTTATCGGGAAGCCACCCCGAAACTTTAATAATCCTACCCCACAGGGCGCCCGCTCCAGCGTGAAATCACTTCCGCCAACTGGCCAGGATTGAGTGGCTTAGAAAGATAGTCATCCATCCCAATAGCGAGACAGCGCTCGCGGTCCCCCTCCATCGCCGAGGCCGTCAACGCAATGATCGGAGTCCGCCGGTCGCACTCCGAACGGCGGATTTCCGCTGTCGCCTGAAAGCCATCCATCTCCGGCATCTGCACATCCATCAGAATCACGTCGAACTCCTCATTACGGGCGATGCGGCACGCCTCCAGCCCGTTGTTCACGGTCCGAATCTGATGTCCCAAACGGCTCAGCAATCGCTCCGCCACGCGGCAGTTGATGGGGTTGTCTTCCACCAGCAGAATCCGCGCCGATCTGCCGGGTTCGGAGGATGCCACCACCGCCTGACGCTTCTCCTCCGGCAAATGCTTCACCGGCGACACATCCAGCGGCAAAGAGAGCCAGAATGTGGAGCCCTTGCCAGGCTCAGACACCAGTCCGATTTCGCCGCCCATCAGATGCACCAACTGCCGCGAGATCGCCAGTCCCAATCCTGTGCCACCGTATTTCCGCGTTGTAGCGCCATCAGCCTGTGTGAAGGGACGAAACAGCTTGGTGGCCACCTCCGGTGCGATGCCGATCCCGGTGTCCACCACCGAGATGCGCACGCGGCTGCCCGTATCACTGCTCTCCGGATCCGCCACAATCCGAACGCTTCCCCGCTCCGTGAACTTCACGGCATTCACGGCAAGGTTCGTGATGATCTGGCGAATGCGATCCGGATCGGCACGCACAATGGGCGGCAAGGAGGGATCCCACTGCAGCCCGAATTCGATGCCTTTCTCCTGGGCGCGGAATCGCAGCAAGGCAACCACACCTTCCATCGTCGAGCGAAGGTCCATGTCCACCCGGTTGACGCTGAGCTTGCCCGCTTCGATCTTTGAAAAATCGAGGATGTCGTTGAGCACGGTCAACAACGAGGCCGCGGAATGCTGAATGGTATCTACCATCTCTCGTTGCTGGTGGTCGAGGCGCGATTCGCCCAGCATCGAAGCCATGCCGATAATCCCGTTCATCGGGGTCCGGATCTCATGCGAGATATTGGCCACGAACTCCGACTTGGCGGCATTCGCCTTCTCGGCAAGCTGCCGGGCGTGCCGCGCGCGGAGGGCTTGCACCACGGCGAGAGCTACGGCCAATGCCATCAGAAAGACAGCCGTCCACAGCACCTGCGCGGTGCGGCGCGCTTCCAGCCCCTCCAGGATCGCCTGCATTTCACTCGGCGCATCATGAAACCACTTCGCCTGCAATCGCGCGATGCTACCGTCTTTCGAAAGCCGCTCCAATTCCTGCCGCAGCGCCTCCGCTGTGGGCGTGAATGCGAAGCTCGACGCCAGCCCCACAGATACCGACGGCTCTTCCAGCGGAATCGGCAATAGATCCACTTCCCGGCATCCGGGAGGTTTCTCCATCAGCGTCACCATGGCCACCCGGTACTCAAAGAAAGCAGCATCGGCTTCGCCCCGGCACACACCTTCCACCGTTGCATTGACACCCGGGAAGATATGAATCGACTGCGATTTGAACTGCCGTTTCGCCGTTTCGGTGGCGCCATAGGTGCCATCCACGGCAATCCGGTCCGGGAACCGCTTCTGCGCCCAGCGGCTGCCGCGGGCTCGCGGCGTGAGCAGACAGAAGCTCATCCGCATCCAAGGATCAGTGATGTGGAACCGCTGCGTCCGCTCGTTCGTTGCCGCCATGCGCGGCCAAATGTCCACTTTGCCGCTCAGAATCGAATCATCCGGCCGCCCATCCCAGTACACCCACTCGAGCGGAATCTGCAGGCGGCTGGCGGCCTCATCGATCGCTTCGAAGGCAAATCCCTCCGGTTTCCCCGCCGAATCCTTTGCATAGTAAGGAAAAGCGTCATTGAATCCAACACGCACCGGCTTCATGTGTATGGGAGCCTCGCGCGTGCAAGCGACACCGAATAGGAGAAGGAAAGCCGTAACTAGAGTAACGGCAGGAGACCAAGCCGGAGGATGTGGTCTAGACAGTACAGCCACAGTCATGGCTAGTATGTTCCAAACTGGGGGGGATTGGTATAGGAAAAAGGTTCTAAGTAAGTGGAGTTTTCTCCCAATTCCCGATTTCTTTATAGGTAGCTTCCCCGACCTCCGCCGTCGTCGCGTGGATCCGCACTGTGTCGTGCAACTCGATGGCATACCCGCCAGCCAGCGTCACCGCAACCGGAATGCGCTCTCGCGCCGCCAGTTCGAACACGATACGATCGCGCTCCCGCAATCCGTCGAAGGTCAGATTGAGCCCCCCAAGTTGATCCTGGCAATAGGGATCAGCTCCGGCTACGTAGAAGATGATGTCCGGATGAAAGCCGGGGATCGCAATGTTGATAGCCTCCGACAGGCGCCGGATGTACTCCGAATCCCCGGCGTTGTCCTCCATATGAATATCGATACTGGAGGGCGGCTTCTCCTCGGGATAGTTATCGCGCTGGTGGATGGATAACGTGAACACAGTCGAATCATTGGCGAAGATCGCCGCCGTTCCGTTGCCGTGATGCACGTCGGTATCGATCACCATCGCCCGCGGCGCCAGTTTCTCCTGCTGCAACTTGCGTACGGCGATGGCCACATCGTGAATCGCGCAGAAGCCTTCCCCGTGATTGGGAAAGGCATGATGAAAGCCACCGCCGATGTTGAAGCCGATGCCGTGCCGCAGCGCCAGCCTCGCAGCCAGAATCGTCCCCCCCGCGGCGAGCCAGAAGGCGCGCACTACCTGCTGGCTGTAGGGGATCTCCAAACGCATGATGTCGGCGTAGGTGATGGTGCCGTACTTCAACTTCCGGATCCATTCCGCGGTATGAACCAGCGCAACATCCTCATCGGTTGCCAGCTCAGGCAGATGGATCTCATCCGGGTTCAGTATCCCCTTGTCCATCAAAGCCTGACGCACTAATTTGTACTTCACCGTCGGGAACACATGATCCCCGAACTGGAGATCGTAGAGGTCGTGGTAGACAAACGCTGTCTGCGACATAGGAATTAGGTTGCTTGCAGCGCGGTGATGATGGCGACGGAGTAAATGTCCTCTTCCGAGCAGCCTCGCGACAAATCGTTGGCCGGCTTGGCCAGCCCCTGGAGGAACGGGCCGATCGCCGCCGCACCACCCAGTCGCTCCACCAGTTTGTAAGCGATGTTGGCGCTCATCAGATTGGGGAAGATGAGCGTGTTGGCATGCCCGGCCACCGTGGAACCGGGCGCTTTGCCGCGGCCGATGGCTTCGACGATCGCGGCGTCGGCCTGCAGTTCGGCGTCGGCGTGCAGATCCGGAGCGCGCTCCCGGAGAATGCGACCTGCTTCCACCACAGCATCTATACTTTCCCCTTTGCCGCTGCCCTTGGTCGAATAGCAGAGCAGTGCCACGGTGGGCTCGGCATCCAGCAGCGCCCGCGTGCTCTTCGCCGTGGCGATGGCAATCTCAGCCAGTTCCACCGGCGACGGTTCAATCACCACCGCGCAGTCAGCGAAGGAAAGCATGCCGTTCACGCCATAGGAAGCATCCGGCACGGCCATCAGAAAGACGCTCGACACGGTCTTCACGCCTTGCATCGATCCAATGCAATGCAGTGCCGCGCGAACGGTTTCCGCAGTCGTGTTGGCCGCGCCGCCCACGAACCCGTCGGCATCACCGGCCGACACCATCAATGCGGAGAAATAGAGTGGCCGTGGTGCGATGGTGGCGGCTTCCATCTGCGTCATGCCCTTAGCACGGCGGCGTTCGTGATAGAGACGAATGTAGTCCTGAAGTTTCGGGCTCTTGGCAGGCTCGATAAAGGTCACTCCCGCGGGTGGATTCGCCGGGGGCGCACCAATGAGAATCGGCTCAATAAGGGAATCGGCGGCAAGGCGGCGGGCGGCGCCGATGACACGGGCGTCCGTCCCTTCCGGGAACACAATACGTTTTTTCGGACGCATGGCACGGACCCGCTCTTTCTGGCGTTCCATGTATGCGATAGCGGTCTGCGGCAGAGACATAAGGATTCGCTTGTATTGTAGCGCCCAACGGGCCGCATCTCGGCTATAATTCAGCTTCAGGCTTCTATTCGTTAGGGAAGGACTCATCCATGAGAAAGAAAGTAACGGTTGTCGGCGCCGGTAACGTCGGCGCAAGTTGTGCGGTGTGGCTGGCCGGCAAGGAGATTGCCGATGTCGTCCTGGTGGATATCGCCGAAGGCGTTCCGCAAGGCAAAGGCCTCGATCTGCGGCAGGCGGGCCCCGTTGAGGGTTACGACACAGCCATCGTTGGCGCGAATGATTACGAAGCTACGGCCAACTCCGATGTCGTGGTGATCACAGCCGGATTCCCCCGCAAGCCCGGCATGAGCCGCGACGATCTTCTGATGGCCAACTACGATATCGTCAAAGCAGCGACGGAAAACGTGGCGAAGTATTCGCCCAACGCGATTCTCATCATCGTCACGAACCCCCTCGATGCCATGTGCTGGACCGCTTACCAGGTTTCCAAGTTCAGCAAGAACCGCGTCATCGGCATGGCCGGCGTGCTCGACACCGCGCGCTACCGCACGTTCCTCGCGATGGAGCTTGGCGTTTCGGTGGAAAATATCCAGGCCCTCGTGCTCGGCGGCCACGGCGACACGATGGTCCCCCTGGTGCGTTTGACCAGCGTCTCCGGGATCCCGCTCACCGAACTGCTGCCGCAGGATCGCATCGACGCCATCGTGCAGCGCACCCGCGACGGCGGCGCCGAAATCGTGAAGTACCTCAAAACAGGCAGCGCCTACTATGCCCCAGCGGCCGCCGCCGTGGAGATGGTGGAATCGATTCTGAAGGATAAGAAGAAAGTTCTGCCGTGCGCCGCTCTGCTCGAAGGCGAGTACGGGTATAATGGCCTCTTCGTGGGCGTGCCGGTGAAGTTGGGCGCCAACGGAATTGAGAAGATCTACGAGGTCCAGCTCACCGAACCGGAGAAGGCGATGCTCGACAAGAGCGCCGCGGCGGTGAAGGATCTGGTGGATACCATCAAGTCAAAGACGGGAGCGTAGTTGGGAAGGGCAGCACCAATCGCAAATCTCTCTAGGAGACAAGACGGCAATGAACGAGGAAACGGTAAAAATCATCAGTGGAGTGCTCGCACTCGTACTGGTGGCGATCATCTTCATGCGGCGGAAGTCGAAGAAAAAGACCGACGCCGCGGATGATTTTTAGAGCCAATTGAGCGTATGGCGAAACAGGGCAAGAAAACCCTCGCCGCCGCGCACGATGACCCCGCCGGCAACGGCGATCCACAGCTGAACGAAAACTATACCTGCTTCCAGCTGAAACTAGCTCCCTCGGCAATTCATCGCTGGGGGATCTACGCCCTGGAGCGGATTCCACCGCGCCGCAAGGTGATCGAGTATACCGGCGAGAAAATCAGCCGGCGGGAAACCAAGCGGCGCGATGCGCGCAAGTTGCATTACCTGTTCACGCTGGATAATTACTGGACAATCGACGGGGCAGTCGGTGGCAGCGGCGCCGAGTTTATCAACCATTCCTGCAACCCCAATGTCAGGGCTGTGATCCTGAAGGGGCACATTCTCTATTTCAGTAAGCGCTGGATCGAAAAGGGAGAGGAGTTGACCATCGACTACCATTTCCCCAAAGACGTGGAACGAGTGGAATGTAAGTGCGGCACCAAGGAATGCCGCGGCACCATCAATGTGAAGTAGACGCGCGAAGCTGCCGCATTTCACTTTGCAGCTCAGCAACCGCGTCGTCATTTTTCAGTTGCTTCTGCACTTCGATCTCCAGGGTCAGGAAGCGATGGATTTCCAGGAGATGGTGCTGGCGGTCACGTCCTTTCATCGCCTGGGCACGATGGAAGTCGATGGCCTCCTTATAGCGCTTTACCAGTTCATCCTTCATTCCCGGAGTCGGCATACGCCGTACGGCGGCTTCGTTCTTGGCCACGATGCGGTGATAGGCTTCCTCGGCCGCGGCATCGTTCTTCAGCGCCGTATGGAGTAAAGCCTCGGTCCGCATGGCGGAATTGCGGTGCGCCACGGTCATCGTGGATGTGGGGTCGATCTTCTCCGCTTGGGCAATGGCTTGCAAAGATCCTTCCACGTGCGGCTTGGCTTGGTCGGCAAGTCCGGCATCAATCAGGGCCTTGGCCAGTTGCTCCTGGGCGGCGCTCAGATCGTAGTAGCACAAGACGCTATTTTTGTCTTTTTCCAGATTGGCAAGGGCTATGGAAACCTGATGGCGGTGGTGCGCCAGTGCCTGATCATACTGCTTACGGGCCAGATAGGCGCGGGCAACCATGGACTCGATCACCAATTCGTCGCGATCACCGGTGGCTGGATTCTTGGCCCGCATCTTTACCAGTGGCGCCCGAGCCTGCTCCAGTGTGGTGATCGCCAGATCATGCTGCCTGGTCTTCAGGTAAAAGCCCCCAAGTTGAGTGAGGCTGACATAACGGTCGCGCAACGCCACGAAATCGCCGGGCGCTTTCGCCAATTCCCTCGCCGTAAGCTCACTTGCCTTGCGGTAGTTGTTGAGCGCGGACTCGTCATTCCCCAATTGCTTGTCCATCTCCGCCAGCCTGCCGTAGAAGGGAAGCAGCATGCGTGCAGACCGCGGTTTCTGGCTGAATGGCTGGGCTGTCTCGCCGGCAACCAGCGCATCGAGATAGTACTGGCGTGCAGCGCCGAAGTTGCCATCGAGATGGGAAAGATCGCCGAGTCCGGCCAGCGCCTTCGCCTTGGCATTCAATAGATTGCCATCAGGCCCAGTCTTGCCGAGCACCGAGTTACAGATCTCCAACGCCCGCAGATAGCTCGCGCGGGCTCCGGGTGAGTCGCCCAGACTGTGTTTATGGCGGGATCGCTGAATGGCGCCCAACGCGCAATAAGAGCTGGCAAGCTCAGAAGCCAGCGCAGGATCGTCGCTTCTCTCCTGGGCAAGAACCTCCAGATACCGTTGCGCCATCTCCACGAGTTTCTTTCGCGCATTGGTGGAGCCAGGCAACTGCGAGATCTCCTCTTCAATCTCAAACAGAAACTTGCCGGCAATCTGGCGCAGATCCTGGAAGCGCTCCTTGGCGCGGATGGCATTGGCCTCGGCAATGCGCGCCTGGCGAACCGTGGTGATGATGCCGCCGGTGAGGCTCGCCAGGAACAGCGCCGCCGCAATCGCGGCATAGGTGTGACGCTTGAGAAACTTCGAAGCCCGATACCCCGCCGTGGCAGCACGCGCCGAAACAGGCATGCCTTCCAGATAGCGGCGGATATCGTCGCCCAATTGCTCCGCCGAACCATAACGGCGCTCCGCTTCCTTGCGCATCGCCATCAGCACAATGTTGTCCAGGTCGCCCGCCAACTCCTTCTTGATTGGCGCAATCACCGTGCTTGGCTTCCGCGGTTCCTGCTCGCACACCACACGCATGAATTCCGGCAACCCGCCTTCGGTCTGATGAAAGGGCAGCCGGCCGGTGAGCAACTGGTATAGCACCACGCCCAACGTGTAGATATCGGATCCCACGCCAATCGCATCGCCGCGCATCTGCTCCGGACTGGCATACTCCGGTGTCATGGCGTGCAGCCCGGTTTGCGTCAACGCGGCGTCGCCCTGTAGAAACTGCGGAAAGAGAGCTTTCGCGATGCCGAAATCGAGCAGCTTGACCACGCCTTCCGGAGAAACCAGAATATTGCCGGGCTTCAGGTCGCGATGCACCACCAGCCGCTGATGCGCATACTGCACTGCGGAACAAACGCTCATGAACAGCCGTAGCTTTTGTGGAAGCGAGAGCTGCTGCTCCTCGCAGTAGCGATCCAGCGGCAACCCGCCGCTGACATACTCCATCACAAAGTACGGCTCGCCGGCCTCGGTGGTGCCGCCATCGATGAGCCGCGCGATGTTGGGATGCTCCAGCGACGCCAGAATCTGGCGTTCCTGCCGGAAGCGCCGTAGCATGTCCTCGCTCTGCACGCTGTTCTGCAGAATCTTGATCGCCACGTGCTTGTGGAACTCGTTGTCGGAGCGCTTGCCGAGGTACACCACCCCCATGCCTCCGCGGCCAAGGATACGTTCCAGACGGTACGGTCCTATGAACCGTGGAGTGGGCGCAGATTCATTGCCAATGTATGGCTCCTGATACATGGTTTCCCTCTTCTCTATCGGCGGGTGGTGGTGATATTGTTAGTGTTTCCTATGCTATCTCTCCTTGGATTGCTTTTGCTGGCCTTGCCCGTGATGGGCCAGACATACGACATCCTACTTAAGGGCGGCCATGTCCTCGATCCCGCGAATCAGATCGATGCAATCCGTGATGTCGCCATCCGCGGAAACACCATTGCCCGTGTAGCAGCGAACATCCCCGAGTCGGAGGCGCGCAAGACCATCCGCATCGATGGGCGCTATGTGACACCCGGCCTGATTGATCTCCACTTCCATTCGTATGGCTACAGCGGAGCGATTTTCCCCGACGACACGGCCCTGCTGGCCGGAACCACCACCGTGGTGGACGCCGGCGGGCCCGGCTATCGCACCTACCTCGATTTCAAAAAGAAAATCGTCCAACGCACTCGCACCCGCGTGCTGGCCTTGATCAACATCGCCGGCGGCGGTATGGTCGGTTCCGCATCGGAAGATAATGTCGCCGACATGCTGCCGGATAAGACGGCGGAAGTCATCAAGGCGAACCGTGATGTCATCGTCGGCATCAAGGTGGCGCACTTCGGCAAACCAGGCTGGGACGCGCTGAAGCGTGCCATTGAAGCCGGGCGCCTGGCCGGAGTCCCGGTGATGGTGGACGACAAAATCTTCACCAACAGCGAGCGCACTTCCCGCGAGAAACTTCTCGATGTCATGCGCCCCGGCGACATGCACACCCATATGTACAACGACCGCCAGGTGGAAGTGGTGAGCCGCTTCAACGGCAAGGTGCAGGAATACGCCATCGAAGCCCGACGCCGCGGCGTTCTCTTCGACCTCGGCCACGGCGGCGGAAGTTTTCTCTGGACCGTGGCCATGCCAGCCGCCAAACAGGGCTTCTACCCCGATACCATCAGCACCGACCTGCACTCTTCCAGCATCATGATGCAGCAAAGCGACATGCCCAATTGCATGTCGAAGATGATGCTGCTGGGAATGAAGTTCGAAGATGCAGTAGCGAAATCGACCATGATGCCGGCCAAGGTGATCGGCCGGTTGCCGGAAATCGGCACCCTCGGCGAAGGCAAGGTGGCGGACATCGCCGTGCTCACCATTCGCGACGGCACGTTCGCTTTCAAGGACGCCTGGGGTAAGAAAATGTTTGGAACAAAGAAAGTGGAGAATGTTTTGACCATCCGCGATGGCAAACTGGTCTACGACGCCGAAGGACGCGGGTTCCCCGAATGGACCAAGGCCGGCGCCTATGAGGTGATCCCGTGAAGAAGACCCTTCTGCTGATGGCACTGGGCTGCTGCGCCGCCGCCCAGGCCCAGATCTACGACATTCTGATCAAGAACGGACAGGTCATCGATCCGGCCAACGGGCGCAACGGACGCATGGACGTGGCCATCGTCGGCTCGAAGATCGTCAAGGTCGCGAAAGACCTGCCCGCGTCGAAAGCGCGCACGGTAGTGGAAGCCGGCGAGTATGTCGTCACCCCCGGCCTCATCGACATGCACGTCCATTTCGATGCCCAGGGCGCATGGCTCAATCTCAATCCCGATCACAACGCGCTCCGTTTCGGTGTAACGACAGCCGTGGACGCCGGCAGTTCCGGCGCCGATAACTTCGAAGCCTTCCGCGAACGCGTCATCGACGACGCCGACACGCGTGTGCTCGCTTTCCTCAATATCGTGGCTGGCGGTATGTACGGCGCCGAGGTGGAGAACGACCCGAAGCAGATGAATGTCGCCAAGGCCGTTGCCATGGTGAAGAAACACCGCGACGTCATCGTTGGTATCAAGACCGCGCACTACCGCCCGGCCGATTGGATTGCCGTCGACAACGCGGTGAAAGCGGCCGCCGAATCGGGCACCGTGACCATGGTGGATTTCTTCCCGCAGCCTGGCCGAGGGTACCCCGAATTGATCGCCAAGCACATGCGCCCTGGCGACATCCACACGCATTTCTACGGCCGGCTGATTCCGCAGTTGGATGAGAACAAGAAGGTACAGCCCTACATGCTGGAAGCGCGCAAACGCGGTGTCCTGTTTGATGTGGGTCACGGTGCGGGAGCGTTTTGGTTCCGCATCGCCGCGCCGATGATCGCACAGGGTTTTCTGCCCGATACCATTTCCACGGATCTGCACAAGAACAGCGTGATGCTGCCCGGCGCCACCATGCCCAACGTAATGTCGAAGCTGATGAATCTGGGGATGACGCTGGAGCAAGTGGTGGAGCGCAGCACACAGGCACCAGCCAAGGCCATTGGGCGCAAGGAACTCGGAACGCTGAGTGAAGGCGCGGTGGCCGACGTCGCGCTCTTCTTGCTGGAGCGCGGCTCGTTCGCTTTCCTCGATTCGGGACATGGCAAACTCACCGGCGACAAACGACTGCGCTGCGCCATGACCGTACGCAACGGAAAAATCGTGTGGGATGAGGACGGACTGAGCACCACCGACATCTCCCGCGCCGGCCCCTATAGCAATTTCAAATAGCATCACCCATGCGGATTGCGGCCGCCGATTGGAGCATCGATCCGCACAAGCGCTGGGTGTGCGAGTGTGTGGATGGCTTGGTGTCGGCGCCACGGAGAGTGCACGATGCGGCAGGGTTGCTCAGTGGAGATGGACCTGCGGTGGTGGGATTTGATTTTCCGATCGGGATGCCGGCGGCGTATTGCCGCGCCGCTGGTTTCTCACATTTCTTCGAGTGCCTCAACATCGATTGGACGCCGTCCAATCGCCCTTCGCTCGCTCAACCATTCTTCCCCCACCCACCGAACCGCAAGATGCCGGAATTGGAAGCGGCTTTGGGAATGAAGAGGGACGCCTGGCTTCGCGAGTGTGATCGCCGTGCGAAAGCAGGACCATTGTTCTGGCTCGTTGGCGCAAAGCAGGTGGGCAGAGCCGCGATCAGCGGATGGAAGGAGGTTCTGCGTGTGAGGCCGGAGGGATGGAAGATCTGGCCGTTCGAAGCCGTGGACGCGCAGCGGGACAAATGGGTCGCCGAAATCTATCCGGCATTAGGGTATCCGTCGAATTTCGGCAAGCGTGATCCAGCGCGGCGTCGTGCCTATGCTTCGGAATTGATACTGCGGGCCGAGCGCCTGCGCTTGCGGTTGACCGAGGATCTAAAAACATCAGTGCGCGAAGGCTTCGGCCCGCGTCCGGAGGGCGAAGATCCCTTCGATGCTTTCGTGGGATTGCTGGGAATGGTGGAGAGCTCGCAGCAAGTTCCCTTCCCCGATGCGCCAGTGGATGCCGAGGTCCGTCAGTTGGAGGGTTGGATCATGAGTTCGAAGCTGGAGTTGACTGATCGCGTGTGCGTATAGTGTGAAAACCCAAACGTGAAGCGGTTATTCCGGAATACATCGATTACGTCGAAACAACAAGGGTGGGGCGATAGCATCTGACAGCCGGTTCCGGTGACATTGTGAAGGGGAGCATCAGGCCCTGCGGGGACAGTGAAGTGCTGATGCACGTGGCCTGAAAGAACAAGGTCGGCGCCAGCTCTCTGGAGACGTTTTGCGATTGCTGCGCGGTGAAGTAGGTTGTTTCCGATCAGCTCTGGCTTGGGTGGATCGGACAAAGGATGATGGATCGCCGCGATCCGCAGTGCTGTGCTCTGGCTCGCACTGAGGTAGTCGCAGGCGAGGTCAAGTTGATCCTTATCCACCAACCCCTTCGCCGTTATTCTGTGCCGAAAAGGAGCGCGATTCGAGTCAAGGCCCACCACGAACACAGCCCCCTCCAAAAATTCAATCTGGAAGGGAATTTCAGGTAACGCGGATTTGCGAGGAATCCAAGATCATGGTTTCCAGGGATATCAACGAGTTCCTGCGGCACCAACTGGAGGCCAACGGAAGAACCGGTATCGGGAAAATCTTGCTTCGAGGTGAGAAACTTTGCCCCAACCGCGAACTCAGTTCCACGGCCTCTCGAGGTCAAGTCACCTGTGTGGATGACGAGGACCGGCGATTTTCGTTTCTTGCGGTCAACGAGTATCTGACGCATGCGGATCGAGAGGGCTTGCGCAATCTCGAAATCATGGACGAATAACCCCTGCGCATAAGGTGCACGCTTGGTCATCTTCCGGAACCTCGATACCGTGTTGCGCAAGGTCGCGCCAAAATGCAGGTCGGAAATATGCAGGATGGTAAGGAAAGGCGATTCCGTCAATTCCGTATCGTAGCAGGTTAGAAGCTGGCCGGACGTGGGGAAACACTGGTTGTGTCCGCGATTGTGAGCCAGTAATGGGCATGCTTTGGATCAATCGGGGAGAAGCTCCCCATTCCGGGCAAGGAAACCGAGACATGCGCCGCTTCACCACCACAAGTCTCCTTGAGGGTTTCTACAAAGGCTTGGAGAACCAAGGGCGCATGTTTGCGGCTGACGCCACTGCAGTAATGGATCTGGGCAAGCACCGCAGGAAGTGGAACAGCCTCCGAGGCGAGAGCATCATGCGTCTCGATCGTCCATACGGGCAAATGCCCGTCATCGATCATGCGGCCCAGATAGAGGTTGCAGATCCCGCCAATGACGGATTGCATTTGTTCAGGCAAGAACTTGCCCTTTGGGAGCCGGACCCGCGCGGCGGCGGTGCGGCAGAACTCAGTGAGATCTGCGGGTATCATTTCTCTAGCCGGTTGCGGCACCATAATGGTCGTCCCTACCTCATTATCGACCAACCAAGGACACAACTTGAATTGCCGCCCTTGCTACTATATCAGTCACTGTGTTCCGGAACCGCGACACATCCTTTCTTTTCATCACCTTGACGCCTGTGACCGCCCTCCACACACCGTCACCCGATACCGGTGCGAGTTCCCATTGGCATCGATCACCTCCTCATACTCCACGCCCTCTTCCCAATGTTCCACCTCAACCCCAAACCCAACCAGGTAATCCCGCAATTTCCCTCCCGGCCAGAAGCGCTCCCACAACCCCGGATCATTGAACGCAAACGGCGTAGCGAGCAACAGCCGCCCACCCGGCGCGAGCACGCGCAGCATCTCCACCAACGCCCGCAACGGATCGCGCACCCGGCACAACACCAACGCCGCCACCACCACATCAAACGACGCTGTGTGGAACGGTAGATCCAATGCATCGGCCTGCGCCACCCATACATTGCGCTGCCGCAACGCCCCGGAAAACGCCAAACCCGGCCGGCCGCGGTATTCCCACGCCGGCAACGCAAACTCCCTCCCAGCGGCCAGAATCTCCCACGCCCGGCGAGCCATTTCCCGCGAAATATCCACACAGGCGAATTCCGCTTCCGGCATCCCCCCGGCGCAGTCATACACAATCCGACCCGGCCCGCAGCCGACATCCAATACGCGCCGCACAGGCCCGCCGGCCCGCACCAGCGATGCCATCCGCGTATACAAAGGCTCCGCCTCCTGCTGCCCAAACAGCAGATGCCCGTACGCAATCCCCGTATAAATATCCACCGTCGCCGAGCGGCGGTCATACAAACTATCCGCATCCGGAGCAAACATCGGGATCACTCCGTCCATCCACTCCTGCGGCGTGCGATTCAAAAAATTAGGTAGTCCGATCATGGCACCAGAGAATTCAGATAATTTTCCAGATACGTGTATCCATTCGCGGACACACTCGATGCGTCGGTAGCGTCCGTCACAGAAAGCCCCAGCGTCCTCTCCACCGCATCCGGAATCCCATCGCGATCCGTATCCAACGGCGCGGCCGCGCTCGCCAGCACAGGATACCCACCCACCTGCGCCTGCGAGTCGATGATCGTCCCCGTCTGCGCCCGCACCCCACTCACAATACGTAGATCCACCGCATCGCGCACGCGAGAAGCACCCACACTTTCCAGCACGCGGTCATACGACACACTCGAAGCCACCGGAAAATCGAATCGCTCCGGCGAAAGCGTATACTCGCCTTGAATCATCGCCACCCCCGTGTCCACCGGATCAAACACGCCGTTGCGATTGCTGTCGATGCGATTCCCCGATGCGTAAATCCAGGTATTCACGCTCCCCCCGCGAAACGCGCGCACGCGCGCCGTATTCCCCGTGGACACGCCCGCTACCAGCGTGTTCCCCGTGTAGTTCACGCGCGGGATGCCCTCCTCCAATGCCCCACTATAAGCCGCATCGCCACCCCAGTTATAAATCACATTATTCGCAAACTCCAGTTGCACATTGTCCCCCACCCGCGGATTGCGATTGTTGTGATGCGCGTAGAGGTTATTGTGGAACGAATAGGCATCGTAGTTCCCATTGAAATCCCGCAGCAGCGTCCCGTAGCCGTGGGCGCCCTCTTCGTGGCACGACCGGTTGAGGCTCTCGGCAATCAACGCCCACTGCACCGTGACGCGATTCGAGTTCGTCACCGACAGCGTTTCATCAATGCTCCACGATGCCGACACATGATCTAGAATCACATCCGAAGAAAGATCCACACCCAGCGCATCGTCCTGAATGAGCGGGCAATTCTCATCGCCGGCGCGGAAGCGCAGATAGCGAATCACCACGTGGCTCGCACGAGTCACCAACACGCCATAGCCCGCAATCGTGATCCCATCCCCCGGTGCTGTCTGCCCGGCCAGCGTCAGATTCGAACGGTTGATATTCAACCGCGAGCGCAGCCGGATGGTCCCGGAAACATCGAACACAATGGTGCGCGGCCCTGTCGCCGACACAATCCCCTGCCGCAAGCTGCCCGGTCCGGAATCCTCCAGCGTCGTGACGTGATACACATCGCCACCGCGTCCGCCCAGCGCATACGCTCCGTAGCCCTCCGCACCGGGAAACGCTACGACGCGGTCGGGAGTGATGTTCAGCAGTCCGCTTGTCTCGCCGCGATAGTTGGCCGAAGCCGCCATTGCGCGCACCACGTAGCTCCCCTCGGCCACAGGAGCCTCCGCCGCTCCAGCATAGGTGAAACTCACCGGCACACCTGCCGGAACCGTAATCGCCGAAGCCGCCCGCGGAGTTCCATTGAAGCGCTGATTCATGCTGCGCAGCGTAATGCGTGCCGCTGCGGGCTCGATGGTGAACACACCGGCCGCCGCACCCTGATACGCCGCGTCTTCCACCACCGCCCGCACTGCGTACACACCGGCATTCACTGGCGCCTCCGCCGAGCCATCAAACGTCAGCCGGACACGCAAACCAGCGGGCTCCGTCGACACCGTGGGCTGCTGCGGTTGGCCATTGTAGACGCGCGTCAAATCCCCGAAACGGATCGTCGCGGTCACGCCCTCCCGCGGCGTCCATCCGCCCAGTGTGAACGCCGGATTCACCCACTGCGCCGCTTCTTCCACACTCAATTCACGAGACAGCGGATGCCGCCCCGCACGGTCCGCGGGGTTTCCGTCGAGGTCTGTATTACGAAACTCCCAGAAGCGGATCCCTGGATAGCTGGCCGCTGTCAAAGGCAGCACGGCGTTGTTAAATTGCCAGCCCGCCGGCACGATATGAGGCCCGATCGCCGAAAACAGAAACACTGTCTGGCTAAAGGGAAACGTGTCAGGAGCGATGCGGCTCAAGAACGTATTGTTCACTCCCTCCGTGGCCGTCAGCCTGCATTCCAGGAACACGAACCCCGGCTGCCCTTGGCCATTGCGCACCTGCGTCAGCACGCCGCCCGAAGTGACAGAGCGCAACTCCACGCGCCGGAAAAAGGCCGCGCCTCCGCCCCACAGAAAATCGACATCGCCCTCAATCAGACTATCGCCGAAGTACGCCGTACCCGTGTTCACCAGCAGCGTGTCCTGAAAGCTGCGCAGCGTCACATCGAACACGCGCACACGCAGTGCGTTCGTGCGCAGCGCCTCGGCTTGTGAGCCTCCACGTGGAGTCGTGTTGTGCAAAGTGATCGACTCCAGGTTGAAATCATTCGCATCCACGGTGAACATCGGACGGCTGGCCGTAGTCGGATTGACGTTGTTGTTGTTCGGATAGGCAATCACCGTGCGATCGCGCTCCACACCGCGCACGGTGATCGGCGGCTTGTTCCCACGCACGTACACAATTTCGCGATACACACCGCGATCCACAGAGATCACCACCGGCTGCGTCGTTCCCGCCGGCACATGATCCATCGCCCCTTGCACCGTGCAGTAATCGCCGTCGCCTTCGGCCGACACGCGCAGCAAGGGGGCATCGGCGGACGGCACCCGCGGCTTCGTCGAGAATCGCACATCGGAAAATCCCGCAAACGGGGCGCCATCGGCATCCACCAGCACACCCGCATCCATCACCACCGAATAGGATTGCCCCGGCTCCAATCCGGCAATCGAGTACACGTATACCGTGTCATTCTCCGCCAGCACGGGCATGTAACGATACGACGCTCCGCCGATGTTGCGGGTCTGGATGCGCTCACTCATGTCCATCACCGCGGCAGCCGTACCATCCGCGCGCAACACGCGGATGCGCCCGCTCCCCCCAAGCCGCACCGGCTGAGAGAAGCGCAGCGTCAACGGCGTGTCCGTACACACACCAACGGCACCGTTGCGAGGTAATGACTCACTCAGCCGCATCGCCGACACCACCGTCAACCGCGCCGCATTGCTGCTCACGCTGCCATTGGCATTGCTCACCAGCACCGTGTAGAGGCCGGCATCCGCAATCTGCACGTTCGAAAACTGCAATCCGGCCGAGGTCGCACCATCCACCAACACACCATCGCGGAACCACTGATACGTCAACCCCGCACCGCTGGCTGTGACCGAGAGGCTCACCGGCAACCCGACAGTAGCGGTGGTATCGCGAGGCTGCACTGTGATCGCCGGCGGCGCACCCACCGGTCCATTCACCACGTTCAGCGTCACCCGGTCACTCGCGACACTGCCCCCTTCGTTCGACACCACCACGTCATAGCCGCCCGAATCCCCCACCACCGCATTCGCCAAACGCAGCGACGCCGTGCGCGCCGATTCATTCCCTTCCAGCGCAACCCCGTTCCGCCGCCATTGATAGCGAAGATTCGTCCCTTGCGCGCCCACAAAGAACTGCACCGCCGAGCCCACCTGCACCGTCAAACTACGCGGCGAAGGCTGCGTCGTGATCACCGGTGGCGCCGGCAGATACTCGACGAAGAACCGGGTGAACGTGAACCCGTTCGAAAAGGCATTACTGGTGATCCGCAGCCCGAACCAATCGAATGACGCAGCCGGATTGGCGCTCGTCTCCACCGCGCTATAGGAGTAGTTCTCCAACCCCGCGCCTTCCAGCGCCACCGTCAGCCGCGTTCGATCCTCGCTCAGCCGTTCTACCGTGTAACGCAGCGTGTAAGGCGTACTCTCTTCCAACGTCACCCGCGCACTGGGTCCGCTGCCGGCGATCTCCGTGAAATCGTCGAAGCTGAGGAAGATGTTCGCCTGCCCCGGAATGGTAGTACGCCGGTACACGCGATACGGCGTTCCCACACCGCTGGCAAACAGCGCCGCCCCATATCCCGTGTCATCGGAGAACACTCCGGAATTCATCCCGCCGGTCAGATTCGCCGTTGTCCGCGTGTTCTTCGAATCGAATAACCCGAAGCGGATGTCCTGCCCGCTGGTGCGCTGGAATCCTTCCACGGTGAACGTCGCTTCGGCGCTCAACCGGTCGCCGGGACGCAGCACTACCGGAGCCCCTTCGGTGAAGTGAATCCAAAACCCTTCCGAACTCGTGCCGATTTCGCTGAACCGCACGGAACCCGCAGCGTCTGTCCGCACGGTGTTCGCCCGTCCGTTAAACACCCGGAACGAATGCTGCGCCAGGTCCTGATTCTGGCTATTGCCATCGGCAAACGTATCTTCGATACGGAGCGTCTGCGCGCCAAGCATGGCCGGCAGTGCAAGCAGGAAAAGAACGGAATGCATGGGACTCCGCATCAGCATAGCGGATTCGATTGCGCGATCGTGGCTCGCAAATCCGCAGGAATAGATATGTGGGCCATGAACGTTCTCGCCGCCGCAGTACCGTCGCAGCATGCCCTGCACCAGGACCACCGTAGCAATCGCCGCGTACGCGGTGCTGGCCGCCGCAGCCATCTTCTGCATCGCCATGGGGACGCATCGCAACGCGTCTGCGCTGAGGAAAGCTGGCGCACTTGTCACCGCCTTCGGATTCCCCACCTTCTGCGCGAATAGGCGATCACGGCAGGAGTCAGGCCCGTGAGCCATAACATAGCCGTTGAGGGCTCAGGCACTGCCGGAGCAATCGACCAACTGCTCACGTCGCCATCGAGCATGTCCAGGGGAGCATCCGCGATTGCGGAAATGAAGATCTGAGGATAGCCGCCAGGGGCCAACACATTGGTGCAGGTCAGAAACTGCACCAAGGCAGTGCCCCCGATGCCGCCGGCGCTCCAGGCGGTGTTTTGATTCGGAGCCCCATCGCATGCCCCGGAAAGCATCGCGAACGTGGCCGCGCCCCCGGTGAACGACGGAAAAGGCGGAGAAGGTAGAGGTGCCCGCGTCGTATTCGAAACTGCCAGTCGCGGGAAATAGCAGCGGTCCGTCGAAGGTGATGTGGTACAGTGTGCCGGCCTGGGCAACCGGCAGGGCAAGGGAAGCGAGCAGAACAAGTCCTGAGAAAGCGGATGTGCGCATGGCGCGGCAATGCTCTTTGATGGGATAGAGCCATTCCGAAACCGCCCCTGAAACGACTGTTGCCATTCCTACATTGTTCCGCTGATTGAAATACACTCAAATGCAGGAATTTCGCACCGCACTAGTACAAAATGGAAAGACAATTCGCACTACGCGGAATGATTCGCCAAGAAATCATCGTCTATCGACTGACGTCCCCGAAAACCGTCCTCCAGCCCGTGCCACCAGGTGATGCCCTGCTCCCCCAGTTTCCAGCACAGATAAACTTCCCGTCCCCGATAGAACGTGCGAAAGTCGATCAGCCCGATGTCGAGATCCTTCACCTCGCACCCGTAGGATTGAATCTTCTCAATAGCGGCGCGCAGTTGCTTCGCGCACGTGTCGCGGCGCGATTTTTCCGCGGCCAGGCGTGCCGAATTAACCATCGCTCCGCCGCTCATCTGGATGCGGCTGGCTTCCTCGTGCAATACCTGTTCGGCCTCGACGTAAAATTTCTTCAATTCGAGCGCGGCGCGGATTGCCGCCTCCACGGCGGGAAGCACGGCTTCGGCCTCCCGCACGGTGAAGTAACGCGGTTCCGTCATTTATACGCCAGATACCTGCACGGCCAGCGTACGATTGCGCGGACCGTCGAACTCGGCAAGGATAATACTTTGCCACGTACCCAACAGTACGGTTGCATTCCGCACCTGCAAGCACAGGGTCTGCCCCATCAGCATGCCGCGCATGTGGGCATCGGCATTCTGGCGCTCGCAATCGGAGAACTCCGGGTCGTTGTGGCGGTAGTATTCCTCGCGTTCCACCACCTTTTCGAAGAACACCTTCACGTCATGCAGCAGGGCATCCTGCCACTCGTTGATGAAGACGGCGGTTGTGGTGTGGAGCGTCTGCAAGTGGACGATGCCGTCCTTCACGCCGCTCTTGCGCACCACTTCATTGATGCGGTCGGTCACGTTGGCGAGTTCCATCCGCTCTTTCGAGATCCAGTCAATGATCCGGTTGTAGACCTTGTACTGCGGGGAGGGAACGTTCTGGTCGGCGGTAGCATCCGCCACTTCTGTCATAGCCTTCACTGGACTCATGTTGCCTCTACTATTGAGTGATAAGCGAACCCACCGGGACGATCCAACTTTTTCTGATCCTGTGGGCAATTATACCGCAGCAGTCCGTCGATCCAGATAGTCAAGGCTCCACCGGCGCCTCAATGAAGCTCGCCAGGTCTCTTGATCGAAACACCCGCTGCGTCGCCTTCTGATAATCCTCCTCGCGCGCCTTCCACACTTCCACAAACTTCTGCGGATTGCGATCGGTCAGTGGGAACCACGAACTCTGCACCTGCACAACAATCCTGTGCCCGCGCCGGAACGTGTGATACACATCCGGCATCTCAAATTCGATGGTCTCCGGCTTGTTTGGAACCATCGGCTCCGGCTTTTCGAAGCTGCGCCGGAAGCGCGCCCGGAACGGCTCGCCGCGCACCAGTTGCTGAAATCCTCCCATGCGGATCTGCTGCGAAGGTTCGGGCGGCCGGCGCTGCCCGGGCGGCGGTGCTGCCGGCGGCGGCCCGTAGCCCGGAAATTCCCCCGGAAAGGCGTCGATCAGCTTCACCACGAAATCGGAATCCGTACCCGACGTGGATACAGCCAGGTGAACCTTCACCGGCCCGGCCAGCGTCAGATCGGCGCTTTGCGGCTCCATTTCATACGTCAATACGTCAGGACGCCGGCTGGCGAAGCGCTGATCATCGGTCATGTAATCGCGGGTCATGCCCATGGCAATGAACCCGACGTAGGGTACAGGCTTGTTCGGATCGCTCAGGTATTCATCGAACACCTGGCCCGCCTCACCCGGAGCATCAAACGACAACCGCTGCTTCCCGCGCAGATAGATCCGGCGCGGCGCAGCCGTGGCAGGAGGCCATGTGTCGTGCTGCCGCCACTGATTCAACCCCGTCTGGAACATCTGCGCCTTCGCCACCTTCACATCCTGCTTGTCCTTCAGATGATGCAGGAAGAACGGCAATTCAATCGAATTCCGGAAATACTCTCCCGTCTTCGCCCCAAAATCAATGTTGCCCACCTTCTGCCCATCGCCGCGCGCCCAGCCTCCGTGCGTCCACGGCCCCATTACAATCGAGTTCCGCGTATTCCGGCTCTGCTCTTCAATGGCGCGAAACATCCGCAGCGGTCCCTGCAAATCCTCGGCATCGTACCAGCCGCCCACCGTAAGCACCGCCGGCTTCACGGCTTTCAAATGCTTCCAGATGCTGCGCGACTGCCAGAACGCATCGTAGTTCGGGCGCTCAATCTGGTGCGTCCAGTAAGGATTCTGCCGCTTGAAGTACTTCTCATCGGCATTGATCAGTGAGCCGAGTTTCAGATAGAACTCGTAACCATCCGGAGTCTTATAATCGAATGGCACCCGCTCCGCCGGCGCTTCCGGGTCGCCCTTGCGCTCCACGAAACCTGTGTAGAAACCGAAGTTCGCCGCCAGCATGAAAGCCCCGTTGTGATAAGAATCATCGCCCAGATAATAATCCGTCACCGGGGCCTGCGGCGATACAGCCACCAGCGCCGGATGCGCGTCAATCAACCCTGCCAGTGCGTAGAAGCCGGGGTAAGAAATACCCGTCAATCCCACCTTGCCGTTGTGATTCCGGACATTCTTCACCAGCCACTCGATGGTGTCATAGGTGTCCGTCGATTCGTCCCCAGCCGGGTTCCGCGGGCGCATTTCCACAAATTCGCCTTCCGACAAATAGCGGCCTCGCACATCCTGAGAGGCAAAGATGAACCCCTCGCGGCCGAAGGCCTCCGATGGACCCAGTGCATCGCGATACTGATCCACCCCATAAGGCCGCACGCTGTAGGGCGTTCGCGTCAGCAGCATGGGATACTTCTTCGAAAGATCCTTCGGCGCATAGACGGAGGTGAACAGCTTCTTGCCGTCGCGCATCGGAACTTCGTATTCGTACTTCGTGTAATTGGCGCGGATGTATTCCAGGCCCTGCCCGCGTAGAGCAGCCACGGCCATCACTGCACACAAAAGAATCCTCACGGTTGTTTCTCCGGATTGCGTCCCGCCCAATAGCGGTAAAAAGGGATGCCCAGCGCGATGAACCCGAGCCCTATCAGCGACTGCACGGTCGCCGTAATCAGCGTATTGAGCAGAATCGCCGACATCAACAGAATGAACAGGCCAGTCAGCACGGGATAGCCCCACACGCGATAGGGCCGCTCGGCCTCAGGCAATCGGCGGCGCAGCAGCAACACGGCAGTTGCGTTCAGCGTATAGAAGATACAAAGAGCGAACACCGCATAGTCGGTGAGCCGGTCGTAATTGCCCGATAGCGCCAGCAATGCAACCCAGCCCCCCACCAGCAACGCCGCGCGCACGGGCACGTTGGTCTTCGGCGATAACTCGGCAAACCAGCGAAAGAACAATCCATCGGACGCCATCGCATACGGAATGCGCATGGTCGTGGCGATGCCCGCATACAGCGCTCCGAACGAAGACACCGTGAGGCACGCCGCCACCGCGCGCACCGCCGTATCGCCCAGGAACCGCCGTAGCGCTTCCGTCGCCACCGAAGACGACAGCGGCACACTGGCAATCTCGGTTGGCGTCAGCGCAAAGAAATAGGAGGCATTGGCGAACACATACACACCACCCACCACCAGCGTGGCCAGCAGAAACGCCCGCGGAATATTGCGCCCCGGCTCGCGGATCTCTTCCACCATCGGCGTCAGATTCGCCCAACCCTGATAGCCCCAAAGCGCCCCCAACATCGCGGCCCCAAACCCTGCCAAGCCCCCGCGTGCCTGTTCCGCCACCCCGGCGCATGCCCCACCGTCGTTCGACATCGCATAGTGCATCCAGTTGCCATCGGCCAGCAGAAACGCGGCCACGCCCACACCCGCCACCAGCGTCACCTTCACCACGGTGAATACTGACATGATGACGCCCGTCGAACTCACCTTCAGAAAATTGAGCGCCGTCATCAGGCACACCATCGTCACCGAAACCAACCCCAATTTGCCTTCCAACAGCTTTCCGCCCGTGACGATATTGAGGAAGATGGCCGTGCTCACCGCCTGCGCCGCATGTGCCGCCGTGCGCGAAACCAGAATCGATGTCCAGCCATACAGGAAGCCCGCCAAACGCCCGTAGCAGGTGCGCAGAAACACATACTCCCCGCCTGCCTTCGGCATCATCGCCGCCAGTTCGGCATAGCTCAACGCGCCCGCAACCACCAGGAATCCCGCCAGCACCCACACAAACAGCACCGCACCCGGAGTATCCACATTGCACGTCATCACACGCGCCTTGAGGAACACGCCCGTGCCAATCATATTGGCGATATTTACGGAAGCAGCACCGGTCAATCCGAGGCCGCGAACAAGTCTTGACACTAGGGAATCAGTATAGCGGTCTTGCAGCACGGTATAATCACGGAACTGGGAAAATTCCATGTCACTACGAATCAACTCGATTGCACCCGACTTTACTGCCGAAACCACACAGGGCACCATCCAGTTCCACGAATGGATCGGGGATGGCTACGCGATTTTGTTCTCGCACCCCAAAGACTTCACTCCCGTCTGCACCACCGAGCTCGGCTATATGGCCGGGCTGAAACCGGAGTTCGACAAACGCAACTGCAAGATCATCGGCCTCAGCGTCGACCCCGTCACCAACCACGGCAAGTGGGCCGCCGATATCGAGGAAACGCAGGGTCACAAGGTCACCTATCCCATGATCGGCGACACCGAACTGAAGGTGGCCAAACTCTACGACATGCTCCCCGATGAGGCAGGCGACACCTGCGAAGGCCGCACTGCCGCCGACAACGCCACCGTGCGCACCGTCTTCATCATCGGCCCCGATAAGAAGGTGAAGCTGATGCTCTCTTACCCCATGAGCACCGGACGCAACTTCAGCGAAATCCTGCGCGCTCTCGATTCCATTCAGCTCACCGCCAAGCACAGCGTCGCCACCCCCGTAAACTGGCAGAACGGTCAGGATGTCATCATTCCTCCCGCTGTCTCCGACGAGGCCGCGAAAGCGAAGTTCCCCGGCGGATGGAAGACGTTGAAGCCCTATTTGCGAGTGGTTGCCCAACCCGAGTAGTCTCTCGCCGTACACGCCATCCCAGCCTCCCGCGCGAGGTTGGGATGGGTTCCCGCCCGGTCCCTCCTCCCGTTGATAGAATGTTCCCCATGCGTCTGCCTCTTTTGCTTGTGGCCTGCATTTCCACGGCTGCCGCCCAGCAGGATGCCGAGTTCTTCGAAACGAAGATCCGTCCGCTGCTCGCCGCCAATTGCTACTCCTGCCACACGCAAACCGCGATGGGCGGATTGCGCCTCGATTCGAAAGAAGCCGCCATGGCGGGCGGCAAATCCGGCCCGGTCATCGTTCCCGGCAATCCCGCGGGCAGCGTGCTGATCCAGGCCGTGCGGCGCACGCACGCTTCGTTGAAGATGCCACCCACCGCTCCGCTCAAAGCATCCGAGGTAGCCTTGCTCGAAGAGTGGGTGAAAGGCGGCGCGGCGTTCCCTGAATCGAAAACTCCGGTGAACAACGCCGCCAAGGCGTTCACCATCACCGCCGAACATCGCAAATTCTGGAGCTTTCAGCCGCTCTCCTCGCCCCAGCCGCCGCAAGGGAAAGACGCAGCCTGGGTAAAGACCGGAGTCGACGCATTCATTCTGGCCAAGCTCCGCGAGAACAGGCTGGAGCCCAATCCAGCGGCGAATCGCACCGCGCTCCTGCGCCGCGTCACGCTCGATCTCACCGGCCTTCCCCCGACACCCGAAGAGGCCGAAGCCTTCCGTAACGACAAATCCCCCGATGCTTTCGCCAAAGTGGTAGACCGCCTGCTAGCCTCGCCGCATTACGGCGAACGCTGGGCACGCCACTGGCTCGATCTCGCCCGTTATTCCGATGGCCTGCTCGCCGCCGGCGTTCGATACGCCACTCCCCAATGCATTCCGTTACCGCGACTGGGTGGTCGACGCGTTCAACAACGACATGCCTTACAACACCTTCGTAAAGGCGCAGATTGCCGCTGACCTGCTGCCCGAAGAGGGCCGCACGGCGCTGCTCCCCGGCCTCGGCTTCCAGGCCATCTCCACCAGCGCCAACGATCAGGTGGATGTCACCGCGAAAGTCTTCCTCGGCATGACCGTCGGCTGCGCCCAGTGCCACGATCATAAATACGATCCCATCCCTACCCGCGATTACTACTCGCTGCTCGGCATCTTCCGCAGCAGCGCGTCCAATGAATATCCGCTCGTCTCCGAAGCCGAAGCCAAAGCCTTCGCCGCGCAGAAGAAAAAGGTGGACGCGCAGAAAGAGCTGATCAACGACTTCATCTCCGACCAGCAAAAACTGCTGGCCGACATGCTGGCTCGCCACACGGCCAACTACATCATCGCCGCCTGGACCCAGATGCAGGGCCGGACGCCGGACAAAACCGGACTTGACGAAGAGACCCTGAAGCGCTGGATCGACTACCTCAAGAGCCGCGACAAAGAGCATCCCTACATGAAGGATCTCTACGCCGTGCTCGATGCCAAGCCCACCGAAGAACAGGTGCGGGAAGCAGCTCGCAAATACCAGGCCTTCGTCATCGAACTGTTCGATGACTCAAAGGAAGTCGACGACAAGAACTACGTCGCCTTCGGCGGCAAGAAGGGGATGAAAGACGAGCGCACCCGCCAGTACACGAACATCGTCTCGCTACCCGTGCTCAAGTTCTACCAGTGGCGCGAGCTTGCTTCCGGCCCTTACAACATCGACGGTTTCCGCGCTCCGGCCGGCATCTACTACTACTCGGCGAAGGAACTGGACCGCTGGATGGGAGGCTTCGCAAAAACGCATCTCGAAACACTGCGCGCCGAATTGAAAGCGCTCGAAGCGCAGTTGCCGCCGCAGTATCCCTTCCTCCACACGATGAAGGAAGGCGCCAAGCCCGCCGACGTGAAGGTCGCTCTTCGTGGCGACCCCAAAACACCCGGTGAAGTGGCGCCGCGCCAGTTCCTCTCCGTGCTCTGCGATGGCGAAGCGAAGCATTTCACTCAGGGCAGCGGCCGCCTGCAACTGGCCGAAGCCATCGCCGCTCATCCGCTCACCGCGCGCGTCATTGTCAATCGCCTGTGGCAGCATCATTTCGGTTCGGGGCTAGTACGCACGCCTTCCAACTTCGGCCAGATGGGCGAACGGCCCACGCATCCGGAACTGCTCGACTACCTCGCCCGGAAGCTCATCGAGTCCAATTACTCGCTCAAAGCGGTGCACCGCGAAATCCTGCTTTCCAGCACCTACGCGCTGTCGGCGGCGAATCAGACCACGGCCGCGCAGGTCGATCCAGCCAATCGCCTCCTGTGGCGCGCCAACGCCCAGCCGCGCCTCGACATGGAATCCCTGCGCGATTCCGTTCTCGCCGTCAGCGGCAAGCTCGACAAAACGCGCGGCGGCGCAGCGCAGCCATTGACGGACAGCAACCAGCGGCGCTCACTCTATCTCACCGTCAGCCGCACACGCCTCGACACCACGATGTCGCTGTTCGATTTCCTGATCCCAACGCCACCACCGAAGAACGGCCCACCACCATCGGCCCGCTACAGGGCTGTTCTTCCTCAACAGCCAGTTCATTGCCGCGCAGCCAAAGCCCTTGCCGCGCGCGTCGAACAGGAAGGCGGCGCCGAGGCCCCGTCCCGCATCCGCAAAGCCTACTCGCTGCTCTTCAACCGCGAGCCGGATGCCGACGAGCTACGGCTTGGCATAGAATATACGGCAAAGGGTACAACCGGCTGGCCTCAGTATTTGCAGGTCCTACTGGGCTCGGGCGAGTTCACTTCCGTCCCTGGAATCTGGAGATCCACATGACTCGGCGCGAATGGCTGCACACACTGGGAGCGGGTTTCGGCATGGCCGGCCTGCACGGCACACTGCAAGGCTCCACCAATCCCATGGCGCCCAAAGCGCCGCACTTCCCCGCCAAGGCGAAGCACGTCATCTTTCTGTTCCTCAACGGCGGCATCTCTCAGGTAGACACCTGATCCCAAACCGGCGCTGGCCAAGTTCGATGGCACACCCATGCCGGGGCCGAAGATCAAGACCGACCGCGCCTCGGGCAGCCTCATGCGTTCTGGGAATTCCGCAAGCACGGCCAGAGCGGCATCGAAGTGAGCGAAATCTTCCCCAACGTGGCGCGCAACATCGTGCTTCACCGTCGTCCGCTCCATGTACGCCGACACCGGCAATCACGGCCCGTCGCTGCAATTGATGAACTGCGGCCACCAGTTGCCCGGCCGCCCGTCCATGGGCGCGTGGATCACCTACGGCCTCGGCACCGAGAATCAGAATCTGCCCGGCTTCGTTGTGTTGTGCCCCGGCTTCCCCGTGCTCGGCAGCTCGCTCTGGTCAAACGGCTACATGCCGTCCCTCTATCAGGGCGTGCACATACAGAATTCGGCGATTGAGCCGGAAAAGCTCATCCACCACCTGCGCAACATGGAACTCAATGCCGAGGAGCAGCGCCGCCAGCTCTCGCTGCTGGAGCAGTTGAATCGCAAGTATCTCGCCCGCACCGGCGCCGACGCGCAACTCGAAGGCGCGGTGCAATCGATGGAATCCGCCTACCGGCTGCAGGCCGAAGCCACTGACGTTTTCGACATCCGTAAGGAGCCGGAGAAGATCCGCTCCCGTTACGACATCTCCGACTTCGGCCGTGGTTGCCTGCTCGCCCTGCGCCTCGTCGAAAAAGGCGTGCGCATGGTCCAGGTCTACTACGGCAACGGCCAGCCCTGGGACAACCACGATGACATCCGCGTCCATTCCAAGCTGGCGGCCAAAGTCGACAGCCCCATCGCCGCGCTGATCGAAGATCTGAAGGCCCGCGGCCTGTTCGACGAAACCATCGTCATCATCGGCAGCGAATTCGGACGTACCCCGATGATCCAGAACAGCGGCCTCGAAAAGCTCGGCTGCGGCCGCGACCACAACGTTCCCGGCTTCACTTACCTGCTCGCCGGCGGCGGCTTCAAACAAGGCTTCACCTACGGCGCCACCGACGATTTCGGGTTCAAAGCCGTGGAGAACAAGGTGCACGTCCACGACCTGCACGCGACAATTCTCCAGCAATTAGGCTTCGATCATCTCAAGCTCACCTATCGCCACGCCGGCCGCGATTTCCGCCTCACAGACGTGCACGGCAACGTGGTCAAGGATCTGATCGCCTAAGCCCGCCCTCCTACACCCGCGACCGGCGGCGCAGAGCCAATGCGGCGAACGCGAACCCAGTCAGCAGTACCGTGGAAGGCTCCGGCGTAGTCGCGTCGACCGCTTCATAGCCAATCAAATCGAGTGCGCGGATGTCGGCAGCAGAGATACCGTAGCTGACGCCGGGGGGCAGCGTCGGATCCATAACGCCGATGCGGGTCCCGCTAATAGCGTCGTCCTTCCAATAGCTGCCGGAATTCCCGTCGCCGACAGCCACGCCGGTGGAGAAAGACCAGGTGTTCACCGTGTCGGAGAACCTGGCCCCCGCACCAGGGACCATGGAGCGCGGATTAAAGGTGAACTGCGAAGCGTTGGTGGGCAGGTTGCCGGAGGAGAACCGGAACAGGTCAAGAACGAACAAATTGATCGATGTTTCGGAAGTGCCGTCAAGAGTGTCCAACGCGCTCTTGAAACCGAGAATACGCCCGATTTCGCGGATGGCGAGAGTTTCGAAATCCGTTTGGCCGGCGGTGACCCCGTCCGAATTGTCGAAATCGAAAGTGACCAGATTGCTGAAGGTGATCGTCCCATCGGAGCCAGAGCCCAGACCGTTGACGGGATCGACGAGTCCCAGGGCTTTGGCGTTGGCTTGTGTCAGCAATACGCCTATCTGCAGGCTTACGCCGTTGGGCACTTGCGCGCTAAATTGCACCTGTGTGGGAAGGGAGCCCGCAATAGAGTTGCTGGCCTCATCGGCGGCATCGGAAGCGACCGCGTTGCGAATCGTGCTGTAGGCACCCTGGAGGACAACCGGGTCGGTCACCGCGGAGGCGCCAAAGCCGGCGTTCAACTTGACCGTGATGGCATCGGAGAAAACGCTGCCCCAGGCATTGGTGGCCCGTTGAAAGGCCGCCATGGCGGCGGCATTCCCGCTCAAAGTGGCATCCGCGGTAACGGAGAAAGTGATCGCTTGGCATGGAGTCGCCGACACGATGAAGAGAGTGGCAAAAAGACCCAGTTTCACAGTAACCTCGAACAACGAACGATATTGAGATAGTATACACACTCTGCGCTCAAGATGCCGTGCCGCGAGATCCATTCATGGGACTTGCATCTCCGAATTTCATCTGATACTGTTCTTGCGGGAATGAATAAAGGTTTTACCCTAGAGAACCGATATGTGTTTGTGTCTGGCGTGGAGGCTCACCGCGCCAAACCTGGTAACCCGTTGGCGGCTGCCAGGAAAATCAGTGAAGCATGAAAAGGACTCCCCGGCAATGAAACACAGTCGAGCAACAGCGCCCCCCTCCAGCAACGGAGCCTTTAACCCTAACCTCTTCCAGCGCATGCTCGAAGAGAAACGGCAGGAGCTCCACACCACCCTCGGTCTCCTCAAGTTCGATAGCATCGCCAGCGCCGGCCGCGTCAACGAAGAGGATCAGGCCCAGATGTCTCACGACGAGTTCATCAGCCTTAGCCGCAATAAGCAGGATTATCAGGCTCTGCGCCTGGTCAATGAAGCCCTCGACCGTATCGAGGCCGGCGACTATGGCGTCTGCCACCGCTGCGAGGAGCCCATATCTCCCCGGCGGCTCGAAGTCCTCCCCTGGGCTAAGTATTGTGTCCGCTGTCAGGAACGAATCGCCGAACGCGCCCAAGAGGAAGACGACGTCCCTGCCCTCACCGCAAGCTGGTAGTTCTTATTCCGTCCCAGCGCGGCGCCGTGTCTGCGCCACTTCCATCTGCCCCAACGTCTCAGCATACTGCTGCAACCCCTTCACCAGCGACTCCGCGATCTTCTGCCGGTACTCGGGCTTCTTCAGCAGCGCTTCTTCCTTCGAATTGGTCACAAAGCCGATCTCGGTCAGAACCGCCGGCATCTGCGCTCCAATCAGCACCACGAATGGCGCCCGCTTGATCCCGCGGTCGCGCCTGGCGCCTTTGGCCGGCGGAGTCACCGCCGTCGTCATCTGCACCATCGATCCCTGCAGCTTCGCCGCCAGTTCGCGCGATTCGTCCAGCTTGTCCTTCAACGCAATCTTCTGCAACAGATCCTTCAGCTCCCCAATCGACCGCTCACTGGCCGCATTCTCCCGCGCCGCCACTTCCATCGCGGTCTTCGATGTCGTGAAGCTCAGCACGTAGGTCTCGGCGCCAGCCGCCGTCTTGATGGGCGAGGAATTGGCATGAATCGAAACAAACAAATCCGCCTTCTTGTGATTCGCCATCGCCGCGCGGTCTTCCAACTCCACGAACTTGTCGTGATCGCGCGTCAGAATCGCCTCACTGCCCATCTGCTCTTCCACCAGTGCCGCCAGCCGCCGCGCCACATCGAGCGTCAATTCCTTTTCCACTAGCCCGCCCGGTCCGGTGGTGCCATGATCCATCCCGCCGTGACCCGGATCAATCACGATTCGCCGGATCTTCAGACCCAGTACCCGCGTCAGCGACCGGTCCCCGCTGCTGTTCTTCCGCGCCTGCTTCGGCCCCTCAGGCGGAGCCAGCGGCAACGCTACTTCCTTCGGTTCCTTGGCAACTTCTTTCACCAGCGCGGTTTTCACCGGCGCCGGCGCCATCTGCCGCAAATCAATCCCCGGCAACCCCGGAGGCGCAACCGAGGAAGGTTTCGCCGCCAGCACCGGAGCCTCCATCAACCGCGTATACCCCTTCGGCTCGGAAATCTTCTTTGCCCCGCTCGAACTAAGCATCGAACTAAGCAATGGAGCCGCCACCGGCTCGCCCTTCACCCGCACTTCCACCATCAGCCGGTCCGGAACCGAAAGCTGTGAAGTCACCACGTCCAATTGGCCGTCATGCAAATCCACGACAACGCGCGTGACCATCGGTTGCGTTTCCGCCACCCGCACCTGCCGCACCCGTCCATCGTTCACCGCGATCGTGTGCAACCCTTTGTCCGCAATCGCCGCCTTCGCCCCGCGCAGATCGAAAAACACACGATTCGGTTTGTGCAGCCGGTCCGTCCGGTACGTGAACGGCCCGTTCGTCTCAATCGCGATCCGCGTCACATCCGACAACGACCAGAACCGGACTGCCGTCACCGCCAGTTCACTCGAGCCACCATACAACGGTAGGGAGAGAAGCAACGCCGCCAGCAGCGGCATCGCCGGGAGTTCGGAACTACCTGCTCTTCGAGCCATAGTCAAAACCGCGCCCCCTTCGCGCGCGTGGTTTCCTATCGCATCCGTAGATGCAATCTGCCTTCCTCGTCTACGGTCTGCTCGATCCTCTTGGGTAACTCGACGGTTTTCACGCTAACCTGCTCGCGCTGCACGCGCCGGGCATTGCCCAGCCTCTTGCCGACCTGGTACACATAGTTCTGCGTTTCCGCGTAGGGCGGGATGTTGCCAAACTTCGACACCGCCCCGGGGCCCGCATTATAGGCCGCCAGCGCGTAACGCAAATCGCCAAACGTATCCTGCAACTGCTTCAGATAACGAACCCCCGCTTCGATGTTCTCCCGCGGGTCGAACGGATTCCGCACTCCCAGGCTGCGCGCCGTGGCGGGCATCAATTGCATCATGCCCATCGCTCCCTTCGGCGACACCGCGTATTTGTTGTACGCGCTTTCCACCTGAATCACGGAATGCACCAGCAGCGGATCCAGCTTGTGACGCTCCGCCGCGTTCTCGATAATCTCGTTCACCGAAGCGTCCGGACCCAACACAGCCGGCCCGGGCTTCTCTTCTTTCGCCACGTTCACAACCGCGGCCTGTATTACCTTCGGTTGTACGACAATTGTCCGACGCACGAGCTTGCCGCTGGCGTCAGCTTTCACCATCGTTACTTGCCGCGTCGTCTCCGCACCGGCGCTACTCGCCAGCAATCCGAGACTGAACGCTAAAGAACAGAAACAGCGCATTATGTTTTATCCAGTATAACGGCAAAGGGGTATCCGTTGCAGGGACTACCCCTTAGGCAATGGTATCATTCACAACATGCACCGCGCAGGGTACGTCCTGGTTGGCGGACGCAGCTCCCGCATGGGCCGCGATAAGGCCCTGCTCCCCTTTGGGGGACGCACCCTCGTGGAGTGCGTGGCGCAAAACGTAGCACGAGCCGCCGGCTCTGTAAAACTAGTCGGCGACAAATCGAAATATGCCTTCCTCGGTCTCCCCATCATCGAAGACCGGCTCCCCGGCTGTGGACCACTGAGCGGCATCGAAGCGGCCCTCGCCGATTCCTCCGCTGCCCTCACGCTGATCACCGCCTGTGACATGCCTTCGTTAAACCCTGATTTCCTCCAATGGATTCTCACCGAGGCAGAGAATTCCACAGCCGGCGTCACCTGGGTCAAAGACGAACCGTTGTGCGCCGTATACCGCCCGGCCGCGCGAGCCTCCGCCACCGCCGCCCTCGAACAGGGCCGGTACAAAGTCTCGCTCGCCTTTGCTACCCTCAACGTGAGGTGCCTCACTCCCACGGACACCTCTCCGCTCGCCAACGCCAACACTCCTGAGGAATGGGCCAGCTTCGGTGACTGATCAGTTCCCGCACTACATCGAGTTCCGGCACGTCTATAAGACGTTCGACTACCCCGTTTTAGTCGATGCCAATTTTCATGTCGACCCGGGAGAGACCGTGGCCATCATCGGCCGCTCCGGCGTCGGCAAGAGCGTCAGCCTCGGTCACATCATGGGTTTCCTCAAGCCCGACAAAGGCCGCGTCATTGTCTCCCACACCGACATCACCGACTTCACCGAAGCCGAGTTGCGCAAGATCCGGCGCAAGGTCACGATGGTCTTCCAGAACGGCGCCCTCTTTGATTCCTTGACGGTAGGCGAAAATATTCTCTTTTCACTTGAACTAAGAGAGGATTACGACGAGCAAAATAAAGAGGATGTCGTCGATGGGCTGCTCCGCATGGTGGAGCTCGACGACTACCGCGACGCCTATCCCACCGACCTTTCGGTGGGCCACAAACGCGCGGTTGCCATTGCCCGAGCCCTCGCCGCCCAGCCCCATTGCATCCTCTACGACGAGCCCACGACGATGGTTGACCCCATCATGGGCAGCCACCTTTCGGCTCTCATGCTGCGGTTAAAGCATCAGTTGAAGCTCACCAGCGTGGTAGTCACGCACGACTTGCAATTAATGCGCGAAGTCGCTGATCGCGTAGTAGTTCTCTATCAAGGCGAAGTCATCTACTTCGGCCCGGTGAAAGAAATCGACGCCTGCCCCCATCCGCACATCCGCGAATTCCTAGCCATGGACCGCGTCGAATTCGCCTAGCGCAAACCGCTCCGTCACCGTCGCGGCTCCGTAACACGTTGAATCTTACCGAGCCGCGAGCGTGAGCGACCGGTCGCTTTACGGCTCGTTCGTATACACCCCAACCGCCGGAGTCCCATCGTTGAGACGAAACGGAAACAGGTCGTGGCGGGGTTCGCGAGAGAGACGAAAGTTCGCAAATACAGTTGGACGGTTGTTTGGCCCGGTAACCTTCAGCAGATCGGCAACGCGCACTTCCATCCGCCCGGAGCGGGCTTCGCTCCGGCATTCCAGTTGGTGAGTCGAACCGATCGCTTCGATCGTCACCTCCATCCACTCCTTCTCGGCATACCGCGAGCCATCCCAGGTGATTGCAGAATTGACGCCATCGCGAAGCAGTTCATAAGCGTTGAAGTCACGAATGTTGATGGCCTCCGAGACTCGAACTGACCAGTCGAGAGGCGGCACGGTTTCGCTGCCCGGGCTGGTGAGCCGCCAGTTGCCGGCGGGAAAGAGGGCGATACGGACTAGCGGTACGATGCCGAATGGAATCACGTTGAAGAACGAAACGTTGTAAACGCTGATCTGTCGGCCTTGTTGACCCGTGATAGTGATGGGGTCGCCGAGGTAGAGAGGGGCCGGGTCGGTGGACGGCTCGCTGGCGGCGTCGAACCTTACGGCGCCCAATGTCGAGGGCTTCACCTCGCACCCGGTGGTGAACGGCAGGCGTTCCAGGCCGGTCACCTCGGTGACAGTGTTTCGTCCCACCATCCCCGAACTGATTGAAGTACTCGATGCGTAGCCAGACAAGCCCACCAGGATCGCCGTTCGGTTCGATAGCCGCAAGTGCACAATCGGGATCGTGCCCCCCTCATCCAGCCGCCGCATCTGCTCCACCGTCAGCCCCAGCCGGTGCGCGCACGGTCCCGGCGTTCGCGACACAGCAATCGGGATAGTGTTCGTAGCCTGGCCGCCCGCACTGACCGAAAGCGGCACATAGCATCCAGTAAGCAAAATGTTGCCAGGCACCTCGAATTCGATCTCATCGAGACCCGGTTCCGCGGCAATCGGCCGGGCGCCAAGCGGAGCCACCGTCACACCCCCAATCGTCACACTCGCCTGCGCGAGCGAAGCCATTCCGAGCCCCGCTCCACGCACCCGCACCCGAGTGCCCGGCATCGCCGGCCGCATCAGCGGGAATGCCGCCTCCTGCAGCAAGGCGAAGCGCGTCGGCACGATGCTCACCGCGGCAGGCGACATCGCCTTTCCGTCCATTGTGAGGACCGCTTCCGCCGGCCCAAGAGGCAGGTCAGCGGGAAGCAAGGCAGAGAGGCGGTACACGCATTCACCCGGCGCAGTGAGGATCCGCGCCGGATAAGGACGATCGAATCCAAGCGGATAAACAGAGAGCGCAACGCGGCCAGCCTCCACGCATCCCGGCAAGTATGGAGCCAGCAGCACGCGCATCCCGGCCGTCAGTTCCACAGGCACATCAGGGCTATTGTGAAAACTCGAGTTGGCCGGGTGTGCGATTCCGAACTCCTGGCAGTAGCCAGGCAAGGCGAGCACCGCGAGCAGAAAAATCCTTTTCATTGCCCACCCCCCGGAACGATGCGGAGTGTTAGGTAGCTGGACACGGAGTAATCCAGCACGCCCCAGAACGAAGCCCCATTACGCAGCACGAACGGAAACAGCAGCGGCGTATCTTTACGCCGCTCGATGGCGATGTTGACAAAAGTAGAAGGGAACGAGAGCAGCGCCCCCGGCATGCGCAGCAATCCATTGCGGGCGCGTGCCCTGCAGGAGTAGGGACCGCTCTGCGAAGTCAACGAGACAACCACCATATCCCCTTCCAGATACCCCGCCGGATCCCATTCGATCAGCACCTCGCCGCTAGGCAGAAGTCGCCCACCACCCGCGAAGACAGGAAGCGAAGGCAGCTTCATCTCGACCCGGAAGGGAAGAACATCGCGCCCTCCACCGGCTTCCATCACGTAGTCGCCGCTCGCAAGCATGCCGTTCACGGGCGAGGGAATCGCCTCTCCATTGGGCATGCGAAGAGTAACCACGCCCGCATCCAGCGATACCGGAAAGAGACGATCCGGCGAAGGCGGCTCCGCGCGGCAGCCTTCCTCATGCGGCGAAAACGCCGTCTGCCGCAACGCTTCTTCCCCCGCAAAGTAAAACTCCGATAGAAACAGCCCGCCCCGCGGACTGGCGCTGAACGTCATCCTGGCCAAAGCAGCCGAACGCCCCGCATCGATCGCCGCCATCTGCGGTTCCGTCAACTTCAGCGGATGCACACAAGCGCCACCGCTACGGCTGACCGCCATCGGCACAGACACAGTCCAACGCCCCGCAATACGCAAAGCGACAGGCGCATAACAACCCTCAGCAGTGATACTCGCGGGCAGGCGAAACGCCAGTTCATCACGCCCGGCATCATACCGTGCCTCCACAAACTCCAGCGGCTGCCCATCCAACTCCGCATGAATCTCCTCCCGCGCCGCCACACCGAGCCCCGTGCCCGTCACACGCACAATCGAACCACCAGTAAACGGTCGAGTCAGCAGCCCCATCTCCGAAGAGAGAATCCCGAAGCGGCTGGCCACAATCGTCAAAGGCGCCAGCAACTCATTCCCATCCACACGCAGTTCCAGCAGCGCCGGCCCCAACGGCAACCCTCGCGGCAGCACGACATTGAGGTTCGACGGACACGAATAAAAATCCCGTTCGCCGGTGTTCGCAACATCGCGCCACTCCGTGCCCGTAGCCGCACGGATCCTCACCTGCGTGAGCTCCGGCAAGAGACAAATATTACGCGAAGAGACGCTAACGCGAAGCAGCGAACCCGGCGCGAATTCGGGCTCTTCACCGGCATCCCGAAGTTCCGCCGGAACGGGGCGGAGCGCCACCTGCCAGCCAGGAGTCTGCGCCAAGAGGAGTGTTGACAAACTCCCCATAAAAAGCGCAATCCGCAAAACCACGCCTCGATTCTAGCGCGCTTTTCAGTGCGTCATCGCGTAAACCAAATAGTTCAATCCCAGCCGGTACGCCAGCGCCGGGTACTTCTCCGGATACGGCGGGTAATCCGCCCATTCCCACGCATCCCCCAGGTCCATATTAAAGAAGATGCCCACCTGCACCCGGCCCTTGGCATCCACCACCGCGCGCCAATGCGGAACGATCCCACCCCGTTCATACGGCATCCCACGCACCACCTGCAATCCCGACACCTGATACCGCTCGGAAAGATCGAACACCGTATGAAAAATAGGTGCATCATCCTCCAATTCAATCACCGTGGAATTGGGAAATATCCGGTTGATCCCGTCCATGAACTGCGCCCATTCCCGCTCGCCATGGAAATCATCCACCACCAGGAATCCGCCCCGTTCGAAATACTGCCGCAGCCGCGCCGCATGCGACGGGCTAAGCGTCCAATCGCCAATCCCCACCGCGTACATCCACGGCCAATTGTAAATATCGTCGGAGTCAATATCGACAATCTCCTCCACCGATCGCGCATGAACACGCGACAGCCGGCGCACGCCCTGAATGAATTGCCGCTCCGACTTGTTGGCGTCGGTGCCCCACCGGGCATGCCCGCGCCAGTAGCCATCGCGGTAGGACCGAAAGCGCAGCCGCGTGAAGGCGAACTCCGTCTTTTCCCACGCATCCGGAGGATCGTCAGCCGGGTTCTGCATCTCGTGCTCATACTTCGCCCACCGCCGCGCCCCAGTGGCGGCCGTAAGCACCAGCACGAAACTGCAAGCGAGGAGCAAGCCCCGCAAAGTCATGGGTTGATTGTATACTCAGCGCGCGAACATGCGGGCCAGCAGGCCCTTCTTTTCCTTCTTCGGCAACGTCACCCCCAGCTTCGCAATCAGTGGCGCGGCCTCCTCCTCACCCAGCGGCTTCGATCGGTTGATCGCAAAGTCCGCTTCCCGGATGCGGCAGAAGTGATCCAGGCAATACCAGCACTGCATCATGTGGAACTCGTAATCCTTCTTGTCATGCCACGTGATGCGGCCGTCCAGGGTATCGAGGTAGGCCTTAGAAGGAAGGCAACGATCGCCCACCGCGGCAGTGGCCAGGCGACCCAGCGTAAGCCCGTTTTCCGCCACCAGCCCACGCCTCCACTGATCCAGCACATTGCGCAGCAGCTCATCGGCACGAGCCCGCGCCGCCTCCGATGAGCTCACATCCAGATTCATCATCTCCGCCGTCAGTTCGTTGGTATAACCCATCGATTCCAGCCACACGTACTGGCGCTCGATGACAGTCAGCGGTTCCAGCGCCTGCGTCAGCGTCTCCAGATCCAGCGGAATCGACGGCGCCTGGCTCGCCCCATCCAGTTCCACCAGCCGTAGCAATTCCTGCCGCAGAGCAGCGACAAAAATTCGCTCCTCGGCATGCCCCGGAGCTGCCCACAGCGTGGATTGCGGATTGATCAGTTGCTGCAGCACCCGTTCCAGCAACCCGGGGCGCCCATCATAATATTGCGCCAGAAAACGGCGGATGACGGGTGAGTAGTTGGTGACCAGGTACGCCCAACCTTCAGGGCGATTGCCACGGCAATCGCGAACCATGTCGAAACAGGTGTAGATGGCCAAAAGTAAAAACCTCTCTTACGAAATGTCGAAGGAAATGCCTTGCGCCAGTGGCAGATCGTCTGACCAGTTGATAGTCACCGTCTGCCTCCGCATGTAGGCCTTCCAGGCATCGCTGCCCGATTCGCGCCCGCCTCCGGTTTCCTTCTCGCCCCCGAAAGCGCCGCCAATCTCCGCACCACTGGTGCCGATGTTGATATTGGCAATCCCACAATCGGATCCGCGCGCGCTGAGGAAGGTCTCAGCCGCTTGCACATTCCGGGTAAACATCGCCGAACTCAGCCCCTGCGGCACGTTGTTGTGCCAGCCAATCACTTCGTCCAGTGTCTCAAACTCGATGACGTGCAGGATAGGGGCGAAAACTTCCTCCTTCAATACCGGCATGTGCGGCGACGAGCGGACAATCGTCGGTTCCACGAAATGCCCCGGCGTGTTCAGCCGGCTCCCCCCGAATACCACTTCCCCGCCCTGCTCCTGCATCACATCCAACATGTGCAGCATCCACTTCACCGCCGTTTCATCAATCAACGGCCCCATGTGCGTGTCCGCATGCATCGGATCGCCGACGCGCACCTGACCGTACGCCTGCTTCAAATCCGCCAGAAATTCCCCGGCTATAGACTGATGCACAAACAGCCGCCGGATCGAGGTGCAGCGCTGGCCCGCCGTTCCGACAGCGCCGAACAACACCGCCCGCCGCGCCAGTTCCAGGTTGGCATCCGGCATGACGATCACCCCGTTGTTCCCGCCCAGTTCCAGCAGTGTCCGACCCAACCGTGCGCCCACCGCTTCGGCCACCCGCTTCCCCATCGCGCACGATCCGGTGGCGCTGATCAGCCCCAGCCGCTTATCGGCAAGCATCCGCTCTCCAACGGCATCGTTGTCGCCAATCACCAGGCTGAACACCCCTTGCCAGCCATGCCGCTGCAAGACGCGATTCACAATGTGCTGCACGGCGATAGCGGTCAGCGGCGTCTTCAGCGAAGGCTTCCAGATAGTGACATTGCCGCACACCGCGGCGATCAGTGCATTCCAGCTCCACACGGCAACCGGAAAATTGAACGCGCTGATCACCCCGATCATCCCCAGCGGATGCCACTGCTCATACATCCGGTGGCCCGGCCGCTCACTATGCATCGTGAGACCGTACAACTGGCGCGAAAGCCCGACCGCGAAATCGGCGATGTCGATCATCTCCTGCACTTCGCCCAGCCCTTCCGCCAGAATCTTTCCCGTCTCCAAAGTCACCAGCGCGCCGAGTGCCGCCTTCTCCTTCCGCAACTCATCGCCAATCTCGCGCACGATCAGGCCGCGCTGCGGCGCCGGCAGCATCTTCCACTTCGGGGCGACCTGCGCCGCCTGCCACACCAAATCGTCATAATCCTCTTCCAGCGCCAGACGCACCGTGGCAATCGCCGTGGCAGTGGCCGGATTATAGGAAACCAGATCCTCCCCGGCCGGCGAGTCGATCCATTCCGTGCCGCAGCAACCCGAGTTGATCTTCTTTATTCCAAGTGAGTCGAGTAGGTCAGCCATCTGAATGCCTCCGGGCCCACGGCGAAGGCTCGGCCTCGCTGGGCGGCGTGTTGTTTCATTTGCTCCACCATCCGCGCTTGAAAGGCGCTCTGAAACCACGCTTCCTGATGATGCTTTTCCGCAATGCGAAATGCCTGTTCCCGGGTCGTGGCGCCATGGCGCTTGGTTTCGCGCAGATGCAGCGGATCGCCCACAACGGGCTCGGCGGTGACGTCGAGAACCGCATCCAGAAGCCGTGTGGGATCGCAGGGGAGCAACGGTGCTAGTGTCGCATGGACCGCGAGTCCGGTGCTGCTCAGCGCCCCAATCGTGGCCAGCCGCTCCGTAATCGGGGCACAGTGCGGCTCATACAGCCGGCGTACCCCCTCATCATCGGTGGTCACCGAAAAACTGATCCGAAGACTCGTGCGCCGGTCCAGTTCCAACAGGAGCGGCAGATCCCGCAGAATCAGCGGCCCCCGCGTTTGGATCGTGAACACCGCCGGCGGCCGTCGGATGAGCGCCTCCAGAATGGACGGCATCAGCGCTGCCTGCTCTTCCGCCGGTTGATAAGGATCCACCAACGGCGAGCAATAGATCAGCATTCCGGGCTTCAGCGCCCGCCCCAGCAGCGCCGCTGCATTCTCCTTATATGTGGTGAACTGGCCCCATCGCTCCCAATCCTCCCGCTTCAACCCACCGTAAATCCGCATCGTTGGCACATAGCAATACGTGCAGCCGAAAGTGCAGTTCCGCGCCGGAGTCAAGGAGTGCGTAAAACCAGCTTCGCGAATGAATCCCGAAGTGCTGGCCAGAATGGATCTGGCGGGCTCGCTCAGAATGCGGAATCGATCAGACATTGTCCCTTATCGAAGGATCGCCGTTCGCGGCACTTCCTAGCCCCGCAAAGCCCCCAAAGAGCCCACAATCATGACCAGCAAACCACTGCATATGCAGGGTTTGCATGTACATCGTAGGACTACTTACGGTACCCGAATAGCACACTCGTTCCATGACCCAAGAGCCGGAAGATTCTGACTTCAGACTTCCCATTCCTTTACTGACTGTGATAAAGTCAGGCCCTATAGGCAGTCTCCTACAAAACCAAGGGGGTGGTCCATCTATGCGAACCATTCGAAATATCTCTTTGAGTGCCCTGTTGCTCGCCGCGGCGAGCTTGATGCACGCACAATCGACAACCCAGTCCGTGCAGGGACTGGTAGCTGACAGCTCTGGCGCAGTGATCGCCGGAGCGAAAGTCACACTCACAAACACCGCGACGGCAGTGAAGCAGGAACTCACCACCAACGAAGCGGGTCTCTACAACTTCACCCTCGTCCCAGTCGGCGATTACGAAATCCGTGTGGAAATGCAAGGGTTCAAGTCGGAGTTGGTCCGGGCCCTGCGCGTGGAAACCGCGGCCCAGGTTCGGCAGGACATCAACCTGACCGTCGGTAGCGTTTCCGAATCCATCGAAGTAGCCGCCTCGGCCGTGCTGCTCAATACCGAAAATGCCACCACCGGCGGCGTCATCGAAAACCGCCGTATTGTCGAGCTTCCCCTAAACGGACGCAACATGCAGAACCTGGCCGTCCTCGTGCCGGGCGTGCAGTATGGCATCCGTACAGGTACCGCTGACGGATCCGGTGGGTTTCCGATTCCCGGACAGGGTTTCGCGGTTATCGCCAACGGGCAGCGCGAAACCAGCCAGGTCGTCTCCCTCGACGGCGTGGACGCCAAGGATCCTCGCATTCACATCGCCAACTTCGTTCCCTCCATCGAAGCCATTGAAGAATTCAAGATCCAAACCAACGCCTATTCGGCTGAGTACGGATTCGGTGGCGGCGCGCAGGTCACCATCACCATGAAGAGCGGCACCAATAATCTTCACGGCACCGCCTTCAACTTCTTGCGCAACGACATTTTCGACGCGGAGAACTACTTCCTGAATTTCGAACTGGCGCCGACCGCGACGCGGGCGAAAAAGAATCCGCTCCGGCAGAACCAGTTTGGGTTTGTGCTGAGCGGTCCCGTGCTGATTCCGGGCCTCTACAACGGAAAGAACAAGACGTTCTGGGCGGCAAACTGGGAAGCACGCCGGACGCGGCAGGGCATTGTGCAGACGGCGGCATGGCCGATCAACGAATTCCGCAACGGCGATTTTTCGCGGCTGCAACGCGGCTACACCGCGAACGGGCGGTTTGTGAGCCCGATCATCATTTACGATCCGAACACCGGAGTGCCGCTGCCAAACAACGTGATTCCCGCCTCGCAGATTCACCCGGGTGCGAAGAACGTGCTCGGCCAATTTGTTCCGCAGGCGCAGTTCGTGCAGGAAGATCCGCAGGATTTCACGGCGAGGGCGGCGGTTCCGCAGCCCACGGACGTGAATACGTATTTTGCCCGCGTGGATCACAACTTCAGCGAACGCGATCGCGTGTTCGCGCGGTTGGCGATGGACCGCAGCAACCTGAACCGGACGAACATCAATCCGAACCTGCCGGTGACGGTGGATTCGAAGGTGACGAATTTGGCGACCCAGTGGATTCACACGTTCAGCCCCAACCTGGTGAACGAATTGCGCGTGGGCTTCAATATCTCCGACGACATCACGCGCAACCCGCGCACGGACAACACGTCGTTTGACCAGGATGCCCTCGGTGTGGGCCAGTTCCGGATCCCTTCTGACGGGAACCGCAAGCTGACGCCCCGCGAACACGGCATTCCCCAGTTCACCGGGCTGCCGTTCACGCTGCAGGAACTGACCAACGGCAACGGTTACGACAACATGGACACGATCCAGCCTTCGAATCACGTAACGTGGTTCAAGGGCAAGCACAACTTCAAGATGGGCGCTGAAGTGTACCGAATCTCCATGGAGCGCGGCGCGGCAAACCTGGAAGAAGGGCTGCTGGGCTTCAGCGGCGCGACTTGCGGTTATGCTTTTGCCTGCTTCCTGATGGGGCGGCCGAGCACGACGCAGACACCGGAAGGGATTCCGCTGACGTTCCCTCGGGCGAACCGTTTTGGCGCCTATTTTCACGACGACTGGAAGGTGAGCCCCAAGCTGACGTTGAACCTGGGCTTGCGTTTCGACTACAACGGGTTCCCTCGCGACGCGAAGGGTCTGTGGCGTACGTTCGACATTCCTGGCATCGGCAAGGATGCCAACCGCGGCGCTGGGTACACGGTGCCTGGAACCAACCAGGTGATTCCGACGATCTTCCCGAGCCAGGTGAACGAATCGGGCGCGGTGAAGTTGACCCGGCAGCAGGTGAAGTTCTTCATGCCTCGCATTGGTATTGCGTATCGCCCAACGGACAAGTGGGTGATCCGCACCGGCGTCGGCTGGTTTGACACCCTGCAGCACTTGAACACGTTTACCATCTTCAACCTGATGCCGCCGAAGGCGGGCAGCCAGGTATACAACACGACAATGCAGATTCTGCCTACGCAGACCGTGCCGAGCAACGGGCCGGGAGGGACGTTCAACTTCACGCCGCAGCGGTATGCGCCAGGCTCGAACATCATGACATTCGACGACCCGTTCCTGACGCGTTCGGCTGGGACGACGGTGGTTCGTCCCATCGACGTTGTGTACCTGCCACCGGACTACAAAGACGGCTACGTTTGGAAGTGGAGCTTCGACCTGCAGCGCGAGTTGCCGTGGCAATCGGCGATCAGCATCGGCTATGCCGGCTCGAAGGGCACGAACGTCGGCAACTCGGTGATCAACTACAACGATCCTCGGACGTTAAGCCCATCGTTCGTGCAGAACAACCGTCCTTATCCTGTGTTCTACGATCCGGCGCTGCCGAATCTGGGTGTGCAGGGCACCGGCCGTATCCGCTACATCGATTCATTCGGCGAATCCTTCTATCACGGCATGCAGGTGAAGTACGACAAGCGTTCGCGCGCTGGTTTGACAGTGGGCGTCGCCTACACGTATTCCAAGACGCACGGTGACGGCGACAACGGCGGCCAGGAAGGCGCAAGCTTCCAGAATCCTCTGGATCGAAAGGGATCGCGTGGTCTGGTCAGCTACGATCAAACGCACAAGACGGTTGCCAACTTTGTTTGGGAACTGCCCGGTGCGAGCATGAAGGGCATTGCGGGTGTGGTGCTCGGCGGCTGGCAGGCGAACGGAATTGCGACGATCGCCAGCGGCTTCCCCTACACCATCACGCAGGGCGCGGGCGACATCGGCATGTCGTTGTCTCCGATTCGTCCCGACCTGATCGGCACCGCGGAATTGGACAGCCCGACGCGAAAGCTGTGGTTCAACACACAAGCGTATCAGCGTGTGACCTGTCAGATTTCGGGCCGCAACGACCTTTGCCACTACGGCAGCGCGGGGAATTTCCAACTGCGTTCGCCCGGTCAGCGCAACATGGACTTCTCCATGTACAAAAACTTCAAGTTGACCGAACGGTTCCTGCTGCAGTTCCGCTACGAATCGTTCAACTTCTTCAACACGCCGTGGATGAACGCGCCGGGCGGCATCAGCTTCAGCAGCCCCTCGCAGATTACGCCCAACGGAACGCGTGACGGAGAAATCCGCTCTCTGCGCACCTCAATGCGCATTCAGCAATTCGGCTTGAAGTTCCGCTTCTAAAGAAAACGCTCGACACAAACAGAGGGCCGCTCGCCGGAGAGGTGAGCGGCCTCTCCTTTTCTAGCCCACCTCTTCGTTCGCCCGCCGCAACATCGCCCGCATCGATGCGATGCAATACGCAATGCCCGCCCGCCGCATCCGGTCGTCACCCGCCAAAAGCGGCACATGATCCGGCACCGCCGACCCGTTAAACTTCACCCGCCGCAGCGCCTTCATCACTTCGAACATGTCCATATACCCATCATCGGGAAACGTCTCCACAAAGTGAGGCATCACCGACGATACGTTGCGGAAGTGCACGTCGAAGATCTTGCCCCGCCCGCCGAAGTCCTGGATCATCCCGAACACATCCTTGCCCATCTGCCCGCCGCCTTCGCTCCACGTCCCGATGCAGAACGTCAACCCCCAGTGCTTGCTGTTGCCCGCAATCTGTTCCGCCCGCTTGTAGCCATCGTAGTGCACCAACACCTTCGCCACCCCGTTCATCTTCGCCACCGGCGGATCGTCCGGATGCAACGCCAGCTTCACGTTCGCCTTCTCCGCCACCGGCAGCACGGCTTTCATGAAATACGTGTAGCTCGACCAGATGTCTTCGGCGGAATACTCGCGATCGAACGCCTTCTTCTCCACCTTGTTGCGGAAATCATCGAGCTTGAACTCGCGCGCCTTGTACCGCCGTGGACCGTACACTTCGCTGGTCGTATACGTGTTCGCCGGGTGCCAATCGTAATTGGACACGGGGATCCCCAGCCGTCCGCAATCGCGCAGAAACTGGCAATAGGTTTCGATGATCGGATCCCGGTTCGGCTTGCCCAATTGCAGATCCGTCTTGCGGTACGCGTAGTGCACCGCCGAATAGATCTTCATGTTGAACTTCGCCAGCCGCTCCTGCGTGGCTTTCATGAAATCGTAAGAGGCCTCGTCCCCGAACTCGATGCGGCACCAGCGAATCCCCAATTGCTGCAGAAACAGCAGATCGTCGTCCGTAAGGCTGCGGATCACCATCCGGTGCGACAACTTGATGTTTGATGGGTCGTTTTCATCAATGGCTTGGCGCTTTTTGACGATGTTGAACGTGCGCGTTTCTTCGGCACTGGCCAGCGGCAGCGCGGCCACGGGCAGGAGTTTCAGCAGATCACGACGGGTGGGCATTTCGGATGACAGGATATCACTTGCGATAGTAGGGATATGCAACAACGTGAGACAGCAACTCTGGGCGGCGGCTGCTTCTGGTGTTTAGAAGCCGTCTTCGATGAGATGAAGGGCGTGCTTTCCGTCGAATCGGGCTATGCCGGCGGCGAGGATGCCCACCCAACTTATGAAGCCGTGTGCAGCGGCATGACCGGGCACGCCGAAGTGGTCCGCGTAACCTTCGATCCAACGGTGCTCGGTTACGCCGATCTGCTGGAAGTGTTCTTCGCCATTCATGATCCGACCACGCTGAATCGCCAGGGCAACGATGTCGGCACTCAGTACCGCAGCGTGATTTTCTACCATTCCGAGGAGCAGCGCGTAACGGCTTCGCAGGCAATCGCGAATGAGGCCGGCGCGGTAACACAGCTTGTCCCGGCTGGCGAGTTCTATCCGGCGGAGGATTATCACCAGGAATACTTCGTGAACCACACCTTTCAGCCGTACTGCATGTTCGTCGTCAGTCCGAAGGTGAAAAAATTCCGCGAAAAGTTCGCCGCCATGCGGAAGTGATGCTAAGCATTCTTTCGCAGCACCCAGGTCGTCATCGAGCGCATGCCATGGACCAGCGTGGTCTTCAGCGGATCGGCCAGTTTGGCGCCGAGCCGCATGGTCCAGTCCAGCAGCATAGCTTCGTCCACAAGGTAGCGCTCAGCCCCGTCCGGCGACCGGTAGCGGCGTCCACGAACATGTTCCAGTTCGTCCTCCATCCCTGCGGTCGAAGCCAGCCGGCAGAAGAACAATCCGCCAGTCCGAAGCACACGCCAAGCTCCGCGCAGCATGCGCTCAAAGTGCGCGTCATCGGTGGCGAAATGGAGAACCGTGTTGCACAACACCACATCGGCGCAAGCATCCTCGAACGTCATCTGTTCGATCGGCTCGACACGGAAGTTCGAGGCCGGCAGCGCAGGAGCCACCGTGCCGGCGAATGCGCGGACTTCATCCACGCACTCCGCATCCGCGTCGGCGGCGTACACCTCGTAGCCTTCCCGCAGGAAGTAGACAATGTTGCGGCCGGACCCGCAGCCCGCATCCAATATGCGCATACCGGGAGTAATACGGCCTTTGAGAAGTTGATCGAACAGATAAATGTCGATCTGTCCGAATCGCTGCTGAAGTGCGGGCATCCATCGGCTATCATACCTTCATGGGCGCAATGCCAGTTCCCCGCATGACCGTGAAGGAATATCTCGAGGCCGATCAGGTCTCCGACCGGCCGTTGGAGTATCACGACGGAGAAATCTTCCCCCTCGCCGAGTCCAGTTACCGGCACGCGGCGATTGATTCACGTCTACATCGGGTTTTCGGATCGCAGTTGAAAGCGACGTGCCAGGTGATCGGCACCATGCGAGTCCGCATCAGCGCCACCCAATACGTCCAACCCGACTTGATCGTCATTTGTGGCCAGCCCGCGTTCACAGAAGAAAGCGATCCCAGCCTCACCAACCCTTCTGTCATCATCGACATCCTCTCCCCCTCCACGGCAGGCTACGACTACAGTGGCAAGTTTCAGCTCTACCGCCAACTCCCCTCATTCGAAGAATACGTAGTAGTGGCCCAGGATCAGCCGCGAATCGAAATATTCCGTCGCATGAACGACGGGCGATGGCTGCTCACCACTTACGAAGGAGAGACCGCGGTAGCAAAAGTGGAATCCCTCGAAATCGAAATCCCTCTCTCCGAAATCTACACACAGTTGCCGTAATCATCTCCATCGTTCCAGACGTTGGCGTGCATCCTGCGTCCGCGGATTCGCTGCGCCGTACACCTGTTCGAATCCCGCCGCACTCCTCTCCAACAGCGGCCTCGCCTCCCCGGCTTGACCCGTCCGAGCCAGAGCCTCCCCAAGAAACCCCTCTGTCTCCGCCAGCCGCCAGTTCGGCGCCTGGAAGGTCTTTTTCCGCAATGCCAGCGCATCCCGCAACACCTGTACCGCTTCGCCCGGCTTGCCAATCTGCATCAGCACGAAACCCAGATGCGTCAAGCCCACCGCACGTTCGTAATGCCCTTCCCCGAGAGCGGCCGCCTGCACAGCCACGCCGCGCCGCATCAGGGCCTCCGCGTCACGACCGCTCTGCAGCGCCATCGAATGCGCCAGCGTCGCGATCGGATGGATCGTGGCTGGATGCTCCTTCCCCAGCGTGGCCTCGAATACCTTGAGGCTCTCCGCCGCATTGCGCTGCGCGGCATCATGCTTTCCCGTCCACAAGTAAATCAAACCCAGGTTCGCCAGCGTCCACGCCAGCGGCACACGCGGCTCACGATGCGCGCCCCTGGTGAGCGCCGCCGCCTTCTCCAACCGTTCGATCGCTTTGTCGAAACGGCCCTGCTCAATGTAAACCAGCGACGAATTGCTGAGCAGCAGCGGGTGTGCCGGGTCCGCCTGCAACCCCTCCTGGAAGATCCCCTCCGCCCGCTCGAGATGGCCCAGCCGCAACTCGGCAATTCCCAGGTTCGTGCACAAGGCCGCCAGCGATTGGGCAGGCGGATTCGGCCAGCGCCCTCGCAGTTCACCAAGAATCCGCGCCGCCTCCGCAAAGCGTCCGACCGCCAGTTCCAGTGCGCCGCGCACCAGATTCAGATCGTGCCGCCTGGCATCATTCGCACCATACAACCGGTCCGCCAGTTCCTGACTGCGCGCAAGGCTCTTCCGCGCCTGCTCGTACAGGCCCATCTGATAGTAGTCGAGCCCGATCACGTGCCGCAGTTCGAATTCCACCTCCGGCGCCGGCCGGTCGGCTGTGATTTTTCGGTCCAGTTGCTCCACCAACTCCGAAAGCTTCACCGCCGCGCCGCGCTCCCGCACCAGGCTGTCGGGGTCAGTGGCCGATCCCCCCAGCATGCCTTTCAAATACTGAGTCACCTGTTCGGCACGGCGCGCCTGCACCACCGCAACCGAGGCTGCCGCCAGAATCGCAGCCAAGGCCGTTACGGCAAGCGCGACCGCCACCCCATGCCGGCCGAGAAACCTCCTCGCACGGTAGGCCAGCGAGTCCGGCCGGGCCATCACCGGCATCCCCTTCAAGCAGCGGCGCACATCTTCGGCAAACTGATCCGCCGTGACGTAACGCCGCAGCGGCTCTTCTCTCAGCGCCATCCCCACCACTGCCCCAAGATCGCCGGGCAGCATACCGCCCCGAGGCAGTTCACCCGTCAGCAGTTCATGCAGCACAACACCGAGGCTGTAAATGTCGCTGCTCGTGGAAATCGGCGCGCCTGCGCGTTGCTCCGGACTGGCGTAGTTAGCCGAGTAATACTGCGTTCGCGTAACCTCCGCATGCGAATCGCCCAGCAGTTTCGCCACGCCGAAATCAAGCAAACGAGGCTCACCCTGCCGGTCCACCAATACGTTGGACGGCTTCAGATCGCGGTGCACGATCAGGTTGCGATGCGCTTCGGCGACAGCCGCGGCCAGCTTCAACCAAAGCTCGATCGCCTGGCGCTGGGAGGGACGCGTTTCCGCGCGCCATACCTGCAAAGGCGTCCCCTCCACATACTCCATCACCAGGTACGGCTGCCCGTAGGCGTTGAAACCCGAATCAAGCAATCGCGCAATGTGCGGGTGATCCAGGCGCGCCAGCGCCTCGCGCTCCACTCGTAGATGCCGGTGGTCGAAGGTGGCCTGCAAACCCGCGGCCAGCAGTTTGATGGCTACTTTCTTGCGAAACTGCCCGTCGGCGCGCGAAGCAAGGTACACCACCCCCATACCTCCCGAACCGAGCACGCGCTCAATCGCGTACGGCCCGATGCGCATCCCTTCCGGCAACTCGCGCGCCTGCGGAGCGTCCAACAGCGGGTGCGCGCTTTCATGCGCGGCGATCAGTTCCAACGACTCCCTGGCCAGGGCCTCTTCCTCCGCCGCAGTCCGCACGAAGGCCTCGCGCTCCTCGGCCGGCAGTGCGATCGCCTGCTCAAAGATGGCCTCCAGCTTCGCCCAGCGTTCTTGCGTCACGGCGCCTCACTCCACGGGGCCGTTGCCTGCGTTCATCGCCTGGATCAGCCACGCCCGCGCCATCTTCCAATCGCGCTCCACCGTCGCATCGGAAGTCCCCAGTGCGCTGGCGGCCTCTTTGTTCGTCATTCCTGCGAAAAACTTCATTTCCACCACCCTCGCCTTGCGCGGGTCAATGCGGTCCAGGGCATCGAGCGCAGTATCGAGAACCAGAAGTTCCTCCGGAGCGAATTGCGCAGCCTGTAGAATGTCGTCCCCGTTCATGGCGATTTTCCTCGCCGAACCACCGCGCTTCCGGGAAAACTTCTTCTTGGCGTGATCCACCAAAACGCGGCGCATGATGTTCGCCGCCGCTCCAAAAAAGTGCGCCCGGTTCTCCCAGTCCACCTTGTTCTGGTCCACCAGCTTGCAATACACTTCATGGACCAGTTCGGTGGCCGACAGTGTATGCCCTGGCCGCTCGCGTTGCAGGAGTGCTCGCGCCAGCCTCCGCAATTCGTCATACACCACCGGAGTCAGCCGCTCCAGAGCGCCGGCGTCACCGGCATTCCAGCGGAGCAAAAGGTCCGTAATATCAACAGGCGCGGGGGCCATTCCTCCTATCTTATCCGCGCCTGTCAGGCCGGTCCAGCCCCGCGGGCATGCTATCGATAGCGCACTTTCAAACATGCCAGTCCCAAAGCCACAAGGAACGCCGCTCCTGGTTCAGGCACATCTCCCGTGGTGGTCACCGGCGATGCATCCAGCCGCACATTGTCATACAGCGCAAGGGCGTCGCCGCTGGCATTCACGTGCGATAGCCGGATGGTCAGAGCCTGCCCCAGCAGCGGATCACCGCTCAGCGCCGTGTAGGTGATCGTAACATCGTCCATGTCGCCGGCGGCGGGTATTGCGTTCGGCGGCCCGGACGCCGTGGCGATGACGCTGGCGCCTGCTTCCAGCGTGAACCGGTACGATGCCATCGTGAGATCGTTGCGCTTGCCCACCGCCACCGTCAACGTGTAGATCGTGTTCGCGGCAAGCACATCCGTGAGGGTTTGGAACCGTGATCCATCAGTGACCTGCAGCACCTGAAGACCGTCCGCTGGCCCCCCTGAGAGTTGGGAAGCGCTGGTGCGAAGATTTGAGGAGGCGCTGCTTCCAGCCGCAGTCCAACTGGTGACGATCCCCGTGCCTCCGCCAACGGTCCCGATAGCGGCGGATTCGAAGCTGTGATTGGCGACGGTGAGCAAGGCGCCGGGTAGATGCAGAGCAAAAGCTCCGGCAAGAAGGAGTAGTTTGGTCATAACACCCGCTCATGGCGAGGAATGGCCGCAAACACCCTCACTCAAATAGTTCCGGTACTTACGCTCTAATCGTGCCGCCTATTGTTTTGAATTCTGGAGATCCGCTTTCCAGATGTTGCCCGTGCGCTCGGCCATCGTGATCACGATCTTGTCCCGCGCCACGGCGATGCGGCGGCGGCCGGTGGCCACGCTTGCCGGGGAGATGCGGGCGGAATGGAAGTGCTTCACCACGAACGGAACGCCTTCCAAGCCTCTTTTCTCGGGCACCACACGCTGCGCCCACAGGCATTGGAAACCGTCCCTCGTCGAGTAGAAGTAGACGATCCGGTTGTTCGGAGAAATCGTGGGCAACACGTCGGAGTGCGTCCCATCCGTTACCGGCAGGCATTCGGCGACCTTCGTCACATGATCTTCGCGGACGGGACACATCATCACATTGACCAATCCTTCCGCGGTACGGTAGAGCGCTAACCACCGGCCGTCCATGGACATCTGGATGCCGCTGCCGGAGGTTTCAAACACACGCGCCATCTTTCCGGTTTTCGGGTCAAAGAGGTACGAGCCGTCTTGTTTCGTCATGAGAATCCGGTCCAGTTCTCCACCCCAGGAACGCACCTGCCCTTCCGCGGCGATTTTCACCGAGGTCCCATCTATTTCAGCGATGTAGGAATCTGTCTGCTGTTGGGATGTCCTCACGGTCCAGGCGAAACGCTTACCGTCCGGGCTCATCGCAGAGTTGAGCGCGGAACCGATGCCGGTGAATTGGCCAAACGGAATTGCACCGATGCGCGTATCGGTGCGGTTATCGAGATCGCGGCGGAGTATGACGAATTCCTGGCCCATCCAGGCTATGTAGCCTACCGACTTTCCATCGTGAGAGATGGTGGCGGCATACTCCGGAGCAACGTTCCTGGTGACCCGTTCCGGCTCGCCGAGAACCTTCGCTGTATCCGGATCCATGCGAAGCATGTAGATATCGTCGTTGTTGACGACGCTCGCGTACATGAGCCCGGAAGGCGTTGCGTTGACATGCGTCTCCAACCCTCCGGACGAAGTGATGCGAACGGGAGGCGCGGACGGAGTGAATCCCGGAGTTAGCGGCACCGAATGGATGTTGACGCCATCGCCTTTGCGAAGGCTGGCGAAAAGCCCTTCGGTGGTCCAATCCATCGGCGAGAATTGAACCTCGAGGCCGGCCGCTGTGAAGTACTCGCGGAGTCCTGTGCGAACGGGCTCTCCGCCAGCCAGCGGCCAAACGTACCAATCGCTGGGCGAGCCCTTTTTGCCCATCCACTGAAATAGGATGTGCTTGCTGTCGGGTGACCATACGGCGCGGTATGCGCCCAGTTCCGGAAAGGCTGGGCGTGGCGGACCGCCTTGCACCGGAATCAGCATCACGCGAGCGGACATGGCCCCGATGGTGAAGCCGGCCACCGAAGGGTCGCCAGCCCAGTAGACGATCCACTTGCCGTCGGGGGAGAATTTGGGGTCATTGCCTTCGTTGGCGATGCGCCGCTCCGCGCCGCCGATAGTGGGCACGACATAAAGGCCTCCGCCATCGCGTTCGGAGCGAAATACGATACGGCTGCCATCGGGTGCGATGTCAGGCGTTCGATCGTCGGCTTCATGCGTGGTGAGTCGGCGGGCTTCGCCTCCATTCAGTTGCTGGATCCAGATATCGAGGTTCGCCCCATCGGTGGCCCGGTCGGAAGCATAGGCCACAAGGTTCCCTTGCGGCCAATAGCTTGGCTCCGTAGTCAAGCCAGTGTCGAATGTCAGTTGGGTGAGAATCGGGCCCTGTGCATTTGGCTGGGGCGGCGGCGCACGGCGAGTCCACAACACGCCACCGATGCCGGCAACGATGAGCAACACGGCGGCGCCGATCCACGTTTTCGAGCTTGGGCTCGATGCCTGCACTGTTGGGGCGATGAGCAGTTTGCCGGAGTTGCTCTCCTCCCGCAGTTCGTCCAGTGCGATCTCCAGATCCGCCGTGCTTTGAAACCGCCGCGAAGGCTGTTTCTTCAAGCATCGGGCGACCACCCGCTCCAACTCCGGCGGGATGCCGTCGCTCAGTTGACGCACGCCCTTCGGTTCATCTCGCAGAATAGAGGAAAGCGTCGACATCGGCGTATCCCCGGTGAAAGGACGCCGTCCCGTACACATCTCGTACAGCACCGATCCAAACGAAAAGATATCGCTGCGGGCATCCACCGCCTTGCCTTCGGCCTGCTCGGGACTCATATAGGCCACCGTGCCGAGGATCGCCCCTTGCTCCGTCTTCGGCCGGTTGACGCGCGTGGCGTCGTCAGGCGCTGGCGCCCCGTCTTCGCGCAACTTCGCCAACCCGAAGTCGAGCACCTTCACCGCGCCCTTGTCCGTGACCATGATGTTGCCAGGCTTGATGTCGCGATGGGTGATGCCCGCTTCGTGCGCCGCGGTCAGGGCGGATGCCATCTGTGTGGCATAGCGCAGCGCCTCATCGACACGCAGCCCGTCGCGCGGGATCACCGCATCGAGCGTCTTCCCCGCGATGTATTCCATGACGAGGAAGTCGACGCCGTTCTCTTCGGCAATGTCATGGATGATGACGATGTTCGGATGATTCAGCGCACTGGCGGCCCGTGCTTCCTGCGCGAAGCGTGCCTTCCGCGCCGCATCGGCGGTGTGCTGCGCGGGCAGCACCTTGATGGCGACAGTGCGCTCCAGCTTGAGGTCGCGCGCTTTGTACACGACACCCATGCCGCCCTCGCCGAGTTGTTCGAGGACTTTGTAGTGCCCGAGTGTCGCACCGATCATCGCATGATGATACTACTTAATCGTCGTCGTGCTGCGTGGCCAGCCGGTTGATCACGCCCATATCCTCCAGCGTGGTCACATCGCCCGACACCGTGTGGCTCGTCACAATCTCGCGCAACAGCCGCCGCATGATCTTCCCACTGCGGGTCTTTGGCAGCGACTCAGTAAACCGGATTTCCTCCGGCCGTGCGAATGCGCCGATCTCATGCGCCACCCACTGCCGCAGTTCCTTGCCCAGCACGCCGTGATCGAAGTCGCCCTTCTTCAGCGTCACGAAGCAGCAAACCGCCTGCCCCGTCACCTCGTGAGGCTTGCCCACAACAGCGGCTTCCGCCACCGCCGGGTGACGCACCAGCGCCGATTCCAATTCCATCGTCGACAGCCGGTGGCCGCTCACGTTCATCACATCGTCGACGCGCCCCAAAACCCAGTAATACCCGTCAGCATCGCGGCGTGCCGCGTCCCCGGTGAAATACACGCCCGGCACGCGTCCCCAGTACTGTTCCTTGTACCGCTCCGGATCGCCCCAGATCGTCCGCAACATACTCGGCCACGGGCGCTTCATTACCAGAAAACCTTCCTTGCCGTCTTCCACCGGATTGCCCGCAAGATCGATGATCTCCGGCAGAATCCCCGGCATCGGCTTCGTCCCCGACCCCGGCTTCAATGGCGTCGCACCCGGCATCGGAGCAATCAGGATCGCGCCCGTCTCCGTCTGCCACCACGTATCCACAATCGGGCAGCGGCTCTTTCCGATCACGCGGTAATACCATTCCCACGCCGCCGGATTGATGGGCTCGCCGACGCTGCCCAGCAACCGCAGGCTCGATAGATCGTGCCGGTTGGGCCAGTGCTCCCCTTGACGCAGCAGCGCTCGGATCGCGGTCGGCGACGTATAGAACACGTTCACCCGGTACTTCTCAATAATGCGCCAGAAACGGCCAAAATCCGGTGTATCCGGAGCCCCTTCATACATCACCGTCGTCGCACCCGCCGACAGCGGGCCGTAAACAATGTACGAGTGCCCCGTGACCCAGCCGATGTCCGCCGAGCACCAATACGTGTCCTCTTCCTTCAGATCGAACACCCACTTCATGGTCATGTGCGCCTGCAGCAGGTAGCCGCCGGTGGTGTGCATAATGCCCTTCGGCTTGCCCGTGGTGCCCGAAGTGTACAGCACATACAGCGGATGTTCGGAATCGAGCGGCACGGCGGGGCAATCTTCGCTGGCGTTGGCATCCAGTTCGTGCCACCAGTGGTCTCGCCCGATCTGCATGTTGATCTCAGAGCCCGTGCGCTTCACCACCACGCAGTCCTTCACGTTCGGACAACCTTCCATCGCTTCATCCGCGGCGTCCTTCAGACGCACTTCGCGGGCGCGGCGCCATCCGCCATCCGCCGTGATCACCAGGTGTGCGTCCAGATCCAGGATGCGCGCCTTCAGCGCTTCCGCCGAAAAGCCACCGAACACCACCGAGTGCGTGACGCCGAGCCGCGCGCACGCCAGCATCGCCACCGGCAACTCGGGGATCATCGGCATATAAATGATGGCCCGGTCGCCGGCCTTGTAACCGCGCGACTGCAGCACCGAGGCGAAGCGCGACACCAGCCGGTGCAACTCCTGATAGGAGATCATCCGCTGATCGCCCGGCTCGCCTTCCCACAGGATCGCGATCTTGTTCTTCCGCGGCCCGTTCAAGTGCCGGTCAACGCAGTTGTAGGAAACGTTTGTCTTCGCCCCCGCAAACCACTTGCAGAACGGCGGATTCCATTCGAAAACGTGGTTCCACTTCTCGAACCAGTGCAGTTCCTGTTCGGCGAGTTCGCCCCAAAACTGCTCCGGGTTGTCCTTGGCCTTGTCGTAAAGCGCCTGATAAGCCTCCATGGAGGGAACATGCGCTCGAGAGGAAAATTCCTGACTGGGGTTGTAGATCGCTTCGCTCATAGCCAAAGAGGGCATTCTACCGCATGCGGCATGGGGAAAGGTTGGCAAAACGGAAAACACTGCTAACATCCCTGGGTGGCGCCGCGTTAGGAGGAGTGTCGGAATTGACTGCAAAGGAGTTTGGAGATGGGTGAAAAAGCAATGATCGCGGTGGTACTGGTGTCCCTCTTCACCGCCGTGTCCTATATCATCAAGAACGTCGTGCTGGCCATCCAGCGGTCAAAACGTGACCGCTACATGTCGGAAGTCTCGGCGAAACTGGTAGACAAACTAGGCACCGCGCCCGACGTTATGTCCTTCGTCGAAAGTGAAGCCTACAAAACGCTCCTCGGCGAGCAGTCCACCGGACGCGGCCCCTTCGTCTCGCGCGTCCTCAATTCCATCCAGGCCGGCCTCGTTCTGCTTTGCGGTGGCATGGGCTTGTTCGCAGCCGGCAACTTCGGCGGTGACCCCGAATTTCAGGTCTTCGTCCGCGCCACCGGAGCCATTGTCGTTGCCGTTGGCGTCGGCATGGTCCTGTCCGCCGGCTGGAGCTACCTGTTGCTCAAAAAGTGGGGCTTCTTGAACGGTAGCGGAAACTCGAAGTGAACCAGCCCCGCCTATCGCTGAGTCCGGAAACGTTCCAGGACTTCTATGCGCAGACGGCGCGTCCCCTCAAGTCGTACCTCGTGCGGCTCACGGGAAACGCGGCGATTGCCGACGAAGTCCTGCAGGAGGCTTACTATAAACTCCTGCGTGCGGAATTGCCGGCCCTCAGCGAGCGGGAGCGGAAAAACTATCTCTTCCGCATTGCCACAAACCTGGTCCGCGACATGTACCGCGGCAAAGTGGAAGGTGCGCTGCCATTGAAGGAAACCGTGCACTCGGCGCAGGAGGAATCGCGTCTGGAGCAGGTGCCGATGAAGTCTGATGTCGGCAAGGTGCTCGATACCCTGAAGCCGCGCGAGCGCGAATTAGTCTGGCTCGCCTACGTCGAGGGCTCCAGTCACCGCGAGATCGCCGAAATCATGGGATTGCGCGAAGTCAGCATCCGGCCCATGCTCTTCCGCGTGCGCCAGAAACTGGCCGAGCTTTTGAAGTCCATCGGATATTGCGAGAGGATGGTGATGTAAATGGAAACGTGCGCGTTCGAAGCCAAGGTGTTGGAGGCGGCGCAGCAGGGTGAGCTCCCAGTGGATCTGGCAGCTCATGCAGCCTCCTGCGCGGCGTGCGCCGAGACCCTGCTAGTCGCATCATTCCTCACCGGCGATACCCGCGGAGCAGACGTGCCTCCCCCAGGCCTCGTCTACTGGAAGGCCGAATTGCGTGCCCGGCGCGAGCAGGCCGAACGCGCCATGCGCCCCATGCGCGCCATGGAAATCGCCGCGCTCGTAATGCTCTGCGGAACAGCCGTGGGATTGACAGCGCTTTCAGGTTCCTGGGTCATGCCGCTGATCGGAGTGGGCTTCGTCGCCGCTGTAGGTGGGTTGGGCTGGGTCGTGAAGGCTTATTTGGTACGAGGGTAAAGCAAGATCCCGTTTGACATATACTAATTTGCGAGCCGGAAGTACGAAACGGCAATTCCGCCCGGGGAGTCTTGCCCATGTATTGGAAGACAGGCGTTCTGCTCGCCCTACTCACTCTCGCCGCGCCATTGAGCGCGCAAACTACCTTCGCCAACATCACGGGAACAGTCACCGACTCCACCGGTGCCGTCATCCCCGGTGCAAAAATCGTAGTCACCAACACCGAATCCAACTACGTCTACAACGCCGAGTCCAACGACTCCGGCAACTTCACCTTCTCCCAGCTTCTCCAAGGCAGCTACACCTTGCGCGTAACCGCCGCCGGATTCAAGGAACACATCATCCAGCAGATCCATCTGGTGTCCCTCGACGTCCGCCGCTTCGACATCAAACTCGAGGTCGGCGCAGTCGAAACGAAGGTCGAAGTCATCGGAGGCGCCACCCTCATCGAAACCGAAACAGCGCGCATCTCCGATCAGAAAGACGCCATGCAGCTCAAAGTGCTGCCGCTCAACACCCGGTCATTGTGGAACTTCATCGGCCTCTCCCCAGGTGTCGTGCAAGCAGGCGCAGGCTCCTCCACCCGCCGCTTCGCCGGCTCCCGCGCCAATCAGTCCGATGCCTCCATCGACGGCATCACGCTCTCCAATCAATACGACGGCACGCAAATCTCTCCGCTCGTCTCGCAGATTGAGAGCTTCGAAGAGGTCCGCGTCGACATGGCGAACAACACCGCCGAGTTTGGCGCTATCGGACAAGTCACTATCGTCTCCAAAGGCGGCTCGAACCAATTGCGCGGTTCACTCTTCGATTACTATTCCACTCCCTGGTTCCGAGCACGCGACACGTTCGCCGCCCAGCGCGGCACCGGCGTCCGCCACAACCCCGGCTTCTCCATCGGTGGACCCATCTACATCCCCAAGGTCTACGATGGCCGCAACCGCAGTTTCTTCTTCTACTCCATGGAAACGACACGCGGCTCGCAAATCCTCTCCAACCTCACGCCCTCCGTTCCAACAGCGCTCTGGCGCGATGGCAACTTCACACGCGATGCCGCCATCCGCGATCCCTTCGCCAGTAACGCGCCGTTCGCCGGGAACGTGCTGCCCGCCTCGCGCATCAACCCGGTCACAAAGAAGATTCAGGACCGTTTCTATCCCGCTCCGAATTTCGGCGATCCCAACGTCTTCGCCGCACGGAACTACCGCGCCCAGTTGTCCAGGGCCTTCGATCCCAACACCTACTGGACCACGCGCATGGACCACCGCATCACCGACAAGCACTTCGTCTTCGGCCGCTATACCTGGAACCGTTCCCATTCGCGAGACTACGACAGCCAGCTTCCCAGCGTCGGCCAGCGCTGGCAAACACGCGACACCCGCGCCATTCAAGGCTCCTACACCGCTACCTTCCGCACCACTCTCATCAATGAAGCGCGTTGGGGCTACGCCTGGAACGACAATCCGCGCCACGGGCCGCTGATGGGTATGGAAGTAGTCAAAGATCTCGGACTCACTGGACTCTCCCCCGGAGTCCCCGATATCAACGGCGTCTACAACGTGACGTTCCAGAACGTCGGCATCACCGGCCTTTCGCAAACCGCCTGGCGTCATCCCGGCTTCCTCAACTTCGCCCAGCAGTTCCAGGATCAGCTTTCCTGGTTCCGCGGACGTCACAACATCAAAATGGGCGTCGTGGCGGGCCGAACCGTATATCAGGACCAGAACATGCCCAACCAGTTGTTTGGCGCAGGCACCTTCTCCAATCGCTACACGGGACATCCCTACGCCGACTTCCTCCTCGGCATCGTCACCAGTTCGCAACGCGCCGCGCCCGCGCTCTTCCAGGACCGCATCCGCTGGAACTGGGACATGTTCATCACCGACGAATTCAAAGTCCGTTCCAACCTGACCCTCAACCTCGGCTTGCGCTGGGAGTTCCACCCCGCCTACACAGAAAAGAATGGGCTGCAGGCCAACTTCGACATCGCCACCGGACGCATTGTCGTTCCCGATGGCGCGCTCAATCAGGTCAGTTCCCTGCTCCCCGCCGGCTACGTGCAGGTGGTCGAAGCCTCCAAAGCCGGCTATCACTCCTCGCGAATTCTTCGCAATGAATGGAACAACTGGGCGCCGCGTCTCGGCATTGCATGGCGTCCACTGGGGCCCAACACCGTCATCCGCACCGGCTTCGGTTTCTTCTACGACGTGGTGCCGCGCAACATCTCCTCAGGCGGTGCGCCGTTCGCCGTCAGCGAGCCCGCCTACAACAACTCCACTCCCGTGCCCGATCTGATTCTGCCCCGCATCTTCCCGGCCAGCGTCGGCGGACCAACCACCATCGGCCTTCCTACCGCCTATCGTGCCGACCTCCGAACGCCCTATTCCATGCAGTACAACTTCACCGTGGAACACCAGCGCTGGGATACCGGCTTCCGCGCTTCCTACATCGGAACCAACACGCGGCAGGGCGAGTGGGGATACAACATCAACCAGCCCGTGGCTGATAACCGCCTGTTCGTGGACAAGCCACGCATGTTCCAGCAATACCCGGCCATCACCTATATCTCGAATGGCGCGGGACACCAGTACAACGGCCTCATGCTCGAAGCCGAGCGGCGCTGGACGAAAGGATTCGCCTACCAGATTTCCTGGACATGGGCTCGCGACATCGGCGATCTGGAGCGCGGAGAAACGCCCGAGAACGCCTATGACCGGCAGCGCGAGCGGTCCGTATGGCTCGACATCCCCACCCATCGCTGGACCGGAAACCTCATCTATCAACTTCCCCTCGGGCAGACAGCGCGAGGCCTGAAAAAAGCCATCCTCCAGGGCTGGGAGTGGTCCACCGTCGTCAGCACCTACTCCGGACAATTCCTCACTCCCTTCTGGACAGGCCCGGATCCCACCGGAACGGCCTTCAGCAACAACCGCACTCCGGCTAACGTCACCCGCCGCCCCAATCACCTCCGCGACGCGAATCTCGCTGCCGATCAGCGCACAACCGCCCGCTGGTTCGATCCGACGGCATTCGCAGCACCCGCGCCCGGCACCTTCGGAAGCGCGGCCAAAGGCGTCATCGTCGGCCCCAATTCCTCGGCCGTGAACGTCGGCCTCGCCAAGGAGTTCCGCTTCCAGGAGCGCGCACGGCTGCGCCTCGAAATCACAGGAACGAACTTCTTCAACCACCCCAACTACGGCGTGCCCGACGATCCCAGCGGCTCATTCACCAACATCACCTCCGCCGGCGGCGTAGGTGTCATCACGTCAACCAGCGGAGGTGGCGCGGGACTCGATTCCACCGGCGCCCGGTCCTTCCGCACCGGCATCCGACTGGATTGGTAATATGCATCTCGCCACGGGCCTGCTTCTGACATTGGCCGCACCGCTGCTTGGCCAGCAGCCCACGCGCGACGAAGTCCTCCGCGCCATGCGCCGCGCCGCGGATTTCTACCGCCACAAGGTTTCCACCGAAGGCGGTTATCACTACTACTACACGGCGGATCTGAGCTACGGCCGCTCGGAGTCCGCCGAAGGTCCCACCCAGGTGGAAGTGCAGCGCGAGGCCACTCCGATTGTGGCCTTGGCCTATCTCGATGCCTGGGACGCCACCGGGGACCGCGAGTACCTCGAACACGCCCGCGCCGCCGGCCATGCCCTCGTCCGCGGCCAGTTGTGCAGTGGCGGCTGGGATTACCTCATCGAATTCAACCCCGAGAAGCGCAAGCAGTATCAATACCGCGCCGATAACAACTGCGGCAACGACCGGCGTGGCGTAACCAACCTCGATGACAACGTGACCCAGGCCGCGATCAGAGTGCTGATGCGCGTCGATCGTGCCCTCAAGTTCGAGGACAAAGCGATTCACGATGCAGCGTTGTTTGCCCTCGACAAACTGCTTGCCGCGCAGTATCCCATCGGCGCCTGGCCGCAGCGATTCCGCCAACCGCCCGATGCCGCGAAGTTCCCCGTCAAGCGCGCGTCCTATCCCCAAACCTGGCAGCGCAAGTGGCCCGGCCCCGAATACCAGCACCACTACACCTTCAACGACAACACCAACGTCGACGCCATCGACATGATGCTCGAAGCGGCGCGCATCTACAAAGATCCGCGCTACCTGCAGTCCGCTCAGAAAGGCGGTCAGTTCATTCTCCTCGCCCAGATGCCCGATCCGCAGCCCGCCTGGGCCCAGCAGTATGACGCCGACATGCATCCGGCTTGGGCCCGCGTATTCGAACCGCCTTCCGTAACAGGCGGCGAGACGCACGGCATCATGCGCGGCCTGATGGCGCTCTACCGCGAAACCGGTGATCGCAAGTACCTCGATCCCATCGGCAAGGCGCTTGAATACCTCAAGAAATCCGTAGTGCCTCGCGGACCCGACGAGGTCTTCCGCCGTCTTCCTCCAGGCCCCGTGCTCGCCCGCTTCTATGAGCTCCAAACCAACCGGCCCATCTACATCACGAAAGGCTCGCGCCTCATCGCCGCCGGATTGGGCAGCCGCTCCGTGGATGGCTACGAACTCAGCTATACGCCCGAATCCGTGATCACTCACTATGGTGTGCTCGTCAGCGGCGCGTGGCTCAACGAATTCGAATCCGACTACCGCAAGCTGGCCGCCCTGCCGCCGTCGAACATTCGCCGGCCGGAAAAGCTCCATGGCCTCTCCCCATGGACCGAAAGAGAACGTCCGCCGGCATCGAATGCTGCCACCGCGCGGCAGCTCATCAGCACCATGGATGAGCGCGGCGCGTGGACCAAGCTCGGAACCATCGGCCGCGCCGATCGCCTCATCTTCACCTACGCCGCGAAAGACATGGTGCTGCGAATCGGCCACGGACGCTCGGATGGTTCAGCGGGCGACAACGTGGATGCAAAGTCCCAAATCATCCAGCTCAAAGAGAACGATACCGTGGAGATCTTTCAAGGCCCACAGAAGCCTCCCGAAAAGATCATCAGTTCCGCCGACTTCGCGCACAACCTGACAGCGCTTTGGCAGTATCTGACAACTCTGCGTTAACGCGGAGTGAACCGCAGAATGCGAGTGGAGAACTTAAACTCGCCTACCCACAGATTCCGTCCGTCATAGGCAAGCGAACCCGGCATGAACAGCTTGTCAGGCGCTAGTCCTGCCCGAATATCCGTTGCGCTCGTTGCGCCAAGATAGGCGTTGGCAGGCTGCCCGCCAATCGCGTCCTCCACACGATTCCACACCTGCACCCGGTTATTGCTCCGGTCGGCCACGAACAACATCCCGTTGGCCGTGAGTGCATCACCGGGAAGATTGAATCGGCCACGGCCGGAAAGCACGATAGGCTGGACGCCGCTCGCCAGCGTTTCCACACGGAAGAGAAGAATGTCCTGCCCTTCAAACGGAGCCACGGCGAGAAAATTGCCGTCGCTCGAAATTCGCCCCGGGTTCTGCACTTCCAGAATCACCTTCGGCGGCACGGCGTTGCTCGGGTTGCCATCCCACACATAGATGCGATTCGCCTGGCGGTCGGCAAGATAGAAATAGCGCCCATCCATGGCCACGCCGGTAAGTTCACGTAGTTCCGTCGTGCCGATGCGGCCCGTAAACGTCACTTCCGGCCGCTCACCGTTCAAAGGCAGCGTGTTCCATAGATACACCGTGTTGCGTCCAGCCAATGCCAGACGCGTCCCGTGCACCGCGTTGTCCCAAGGCCCTTCCTGCAGTTGCACCACGGCATCCGGTTTGGCCGCATTCTCCGTCGGCAGCGTGCGCCACACGAACAGCTTGCGGTCAAAATCGGAGGAGGCGAAGAGGCTGCGGCCATCCGTGGCAAGGGCCGGATTCTGAATGAAAAAATTCTCGGCCCACGTATCCTGTTCGGGTGTGCTGCTGCCAATAGCGAAGTCCGGTGGCTGGTTGTCGCGCTCCGGTACTGACCGCCACACCAGCACGTTGTTGCCATTGTAATTGCACACGTACAAGCGCCCTTCGGCAATCACCGCATCCGGCCCGTCCCCATTGCGATAACTGGTGGGACGCAGCGTCAGATCAGGCCTGCTCGCAGCGTCGCCCGGTGCGCGGTTCCAAATGGAAATGGATTGAATGCCCGCCGCAATCAGTTTGTTACCCGTGAGCGTGCCCTTCACCCATTCGTTCAGCGTGAATGCCGGTGCCACCTGTTCCGCGCTGGTGGGGAAGCCCTGCCAGACCATGGTGCCCGGCCGGTTCTCCGTGCCGTTGTTGTGATCGCTCACGGCAAAGAAAGTGTCTCCGTCGCTGGTGATGTTGCGCGGTGTGCCTGCGCCGCGAGGCCGCAGCACAAAGTCGGGCGGCTGATTGTTGCGCGTGGGAATAGAATTCCAGATCAGGATGCCCGCACCTTGCGTCGCCACCACCGCGAATTTGCGGCCATCGGTCCACACGCCCCACGGCCAACTGAACCGCGTGGGATTCGCGCCCGCCACCGAGAACGACGTGATGTCCAGCACAACGTTCGCCGGCGTCCCATTCCGGCTGGGAAATTCATTCCAGAGCAACACCCGGTCATTGTTCGTATCGGCAACAGCGATGGTGCGTCCGTTAGGCGTGATGGCCACGTTTCCCGGCCAGTTGAGTTGATTCAGTGCCGCCCCGGAATTGTTGGTCTGAAAATCCGGCTGCCCCAGCACAACGTCCGGCGACGTGTTGCCCGCAGGCGCGGTTCGCCAGAGCAGCACGCGGTTGTTCCACCTGTCGGCAACCAGCAGTGCGCGGCCATCCGTAGCCAGACCCGTGGGGTGGTTGAACAGCAGCGGCCCGCCACTGTTGTTGAAGCCCAGTGCGCCCACCACCAGATTGGCCGCTTGCCCGGTGCTGAAGGGCCCGCTGTTCGGCGGCGGATTATTAATAGGGGCGGAGCTGCTCTTGAAAAACATCTTGTAGTCGCCGCGCCACGGGATGACGAACGGATCGGTGATCTGCTCGCCGGCATTGGCCCGCAGCCGCTCGCCTTCCTCCGCGGTCCAATTCACGCCATCCGTGGAAAGAAAACTGCGCACAACGTTGCCCACCGGAGTGCGCTGGTCAAACGCATACAGGCGCAGCCCGCCATCGGGAAGCGCGATCGGCGCAGTCGTTCCCCACCCCGCCGGCGAAAGCGGCGCCTCATACGTGAACTTCATCCCATCGGCGGAGCGGGCGATGATCGTGTCTTTCCCCGCGTACACATACATCAACCACTCCTCGCCAACCCGAAAGACGTCCGGATCAACAAGGTCGTTGTATTCGAATACAGGCCCAATTTCGCGAAACGTGATGCCGTCGTCCGAAAGCGCGAGATGAATCGCGTGCGGATTAGGCCCCGCGGCCGGATCACCCGGGTGATTCGACGCCAGGTAATACAGCCGGAACCGCCCGTCGCTGTCTTTGACAATCGATGGATCCACCGCTTTCAGCGTGCTCAAACCTTCAATCCGGAACTTCGGCTCAAGCTCAAAGCGCGTACCGTCAGTGGAAACCGCAAGCGCCACAGTCTCCGGCTTGCCGGGCTCATTCGGAGGCTGCACGAAGTACATCAGGATGCGCTCGTCATTGTCATTGATCACAGCAGGCACCGAAGCACGCGCCAGGCGGATGCCGGGGTCGCGCGTCCAGGTGATGCCATCGGGACTCGATGCGCTCATCACCATATGCGTGTCGATACCCGTCGGCATGCCGGGAGTGACCGGGCCTCCGAAGACCGGTGGAGTCAGGAACGACTTAATGGCCATCAGCCACGTGCCATCCGGCAGTTGAACAGGCGCCGGATCCGCAACCCCAAGCGACGCCGGGCCAGTGGGCGGCGCAACCACACGGTCCCCCTCTTCCACTCGCCATGACCGTCCATCTACAGTGAACGCGGAGCGAATCCGCATCAAAGCCCCGCTCCGCGGATCCGGATTGACATGAAAAAACGTGCGCCACCCGCCCGCCACTTTCACCGTGTCTGACACCGAGCCGCCCAGATCGAGGGTGGTCCCATCCGTGCTGAAGCGCAGTCCGTCAGCCGACGTGCATCGCAGCAGCCGCGGGCCGATGGAGACCAGCATCACCCACCCATCCGGCGTCGCGAACACATCGGGATCGGTGGCATTGGCGAACCGCGCGTCGCGAAACACCTCGCCCAGCGGATTCCAATTCAGCCCATCCACTGAGGAGTAAGCCGCCATCGCTCCGTCCAACCCTGCTTTGACGTAGACGCGATAGCTGCCATCGGCCAGCCGCACGACGTTCGGATCCACCTCGCGCAGATTCGTAGCCACCCGCCGCCAGATGCCTTCGCCATCCCGCTGCAGCGCGCCGATAGATTCACGCGCTCCCGACGCATCCACGAACACAACCGTGGGGCGGCCCGCCGGATCCAGAAACAGCTCCGGCACCGAGGCCCGTTCCGCCAGCACCTGATTCTGCACCGTCCAGGCCAGCCCGTCAGGCGAAGTGGCCAACATAACGCGGTGGTTCCAAGGGCCATCCTGCGCGAAGGCGAGGGTCGAGAGGAGGGTGAGAACGACGGATTTCATAGCGGCGTGAGTCCTTCGAGTTTTTCCAGCCATTCCCGGAAATGTGGGCATTCCGCCCGCATGGCAGCGATGCCGACGGCTTGCGCGGCAAGAGTGCCATCGATCACCTTGCTGTACCGAGGGTGAAGATCAAGGATGCGTTTCGAAGGCGCCGTGATTGGACTATCGTTGATGTCTTCTGGCGTTGGAAAGGCTTTCCGGATTTCCTGCAGGCGCGTTATCAGTTGAGGCTGGTTGATCGCTTTGGCGAATGCGTCCGAGTTGCTGAATAGCAACCCTTCATACTCGTGAAGTTGAATGTAGGGAATGAATCGAGCGTCGGGACGGAATTGTGGTATCTCTTCCTCAAAGTATTGCTGGCGCGCGGCTTCCAGTTGGCACACCTGCCCGATGGGTGCGGTGTTCGGCGGAGGCGGTGTGCCGGGAAAACCGGGACCGAGTCCGTAGTAGTCGAACATCGTCGTGCAGTATGCGGTCTTGTCCTGTTTCAGGAGCCGGGTGGCATCCTGCCGCACACGGTCGAAGTTGACTCTGCCGCCTTTATGGCCCGGAAGACCAAGAAGGATGGGCTGCAGATAGATCTGTTTCGCCCAAAACTCTGGGGCAAGAACGCGACTGATGAAGGATTCCTCAGTTTGTCCTTCGACGATGACAACAACACGGATCACAGCTTGCCGTCGCCTCCGTTGAGGGCGAAGCGAGGTGCATGCTCGTCTCCTGGGCGGGCTCCGAGAACATTCTTCTGCCACAGTTCACCCATGGAATAGTCCTGGAGCCATTCCGACAAATCCTCGGAGCGGAGCCTGCGAAATTGCGAGTGCCCGTCGCTTCGTTCGACGACAATGATGTCTTCTGGCCTGAACTCGTTCAGAAGCTGAGCGGACTGCGTGGAGATGATGGCTTGGTGATCCGGAAATGGGCCACTTGTGATTTGGCGAAACAGATTGCCGAGCAAGGTCAAGGCGTAGGGATGCAGACCAAGTTCCGGCTCATCGAAGAGCATTGTGGGTGGAGGCTCCGGCTGCAACAGGGCAGTAGCCAAACAGATGAAGCGCAGTGTTCCGTCGGAGAGTTGATGGCCGCGAAACGGATAATCTGAGCCACGTTGATGCCACTCAAGCTGGATCATGCCCTCGTTGGTTGGGTCGGGACGAAGGGCAAAATCGTCGAAGAATGGAGCGGCCAGTCGGACCACCTCCCGGATTCGGGCATAACTCTCTGGAGAGGTCCTGAAAATGCGGTAGAGAAACGGAGCAAGGTTTTCGGCATTGAAGCGAAGACTCAAGTCATCGTTTATGGCATGCAGGCGCCGTACTCCAGCATTGAAACTCGTGTCATGGAAGTGGTAAACCACCCAATTGCTGATGGCTTCAAATACGTAATGCGGCACTCCCTTTTGTCCACCGCGCCGACCGGGGTCGTCTTTCTGGTCTTTGAGGTTGGCTTCAAAATGGCTGTATCCAAGCGAAGTGTGAATTGGGCCCTGATCCCCTCTGAAATACGTTTGTTCCTTTGCGAAGATGAACCGTCCATCAATGGATGGAACCAACGTGAACTCGTACCCGTTATTGCCGAAGTACAGTTTGCCTCCCAATTGGGGAGTCTCCTTGGGCCCTAGATGAAGAAAGGAATCGGCGCCACCTTCTTGCCGGACGGTGGTTTGCAGACGTTGGTGAATGAGCTCGTGCAGGAACCGAAAGAAGCTGACGAAGTTACTCTTGCCCGCGCCGTTTGATCCAATGAGGACGTTTAGCGGGCGGAGCTCGAAGTCCTTCAACGACTGGATAGACTTGTACCCTTCGATAGTCAGTTGCTTCAGCGTATTTGCCATGTTCCCTTAGCGGCTATTGTACTCACACAGTTAGCAATGGACGAGCGGAAAGCGCCTGCTGCAAGGTCCACACAAACAAGACGAGCTGTACCACAAACAGGATTACAACCACCACCGTCCCCGCCTCACGATTCTTCCGCGACAACACCCATCCCACCAGCGGCAGAATCTGAATCCCATGCATCCCCGCAAAATGCGCCACCCGCAAATCGCCATGCACCACGCTCCAATTCAGAAAGAACAACCCCGGTCCGCCATCCAGCGCGCCGACCGTATGCGCCCGGTTATGCACCAGCAGCCCCCCTTCGCAACTGGCCATCAGGAACAGAACCAGCCCTAGCCGTATCCCCCACACAACAGCCGGCGGTAGATCCGGCTTCGACATCCAATACGCCCCCGTGACGTATCCCACCAGAATGGTGTTCAGCAGGATCATCAGCCCCATCACGCCGAAGATCGCAGCATCCAACGCCGTGTCTTCATTAAAATGCGATTTCACCCCACGCGCAGCCTGCAAAACAATCGCCGTAATCTCCACCCCCATGGCAACAGCGATTCCAAGCGCAACACGCCGCCGCGCCGTTTCCCTCCCAGGCAGATGAACCAGCAGCCAAGCCACAGTGAACAGGTAAACAAGGATCGACACCTCGAACTTGATGGGCTTGATCCACGGATTGATACCCGCCACCAGCCGCGTGTCGAACGGCAGCGCCGCTAGCGAGAGCACAAGGAACCCGGCAGTGTAGCAGGCGGCCAGCCACAGGCTGCGGTAAGCAACAAACATCGGCTCCCTCCTCAATTCACACGCGGTCGCAACCCCTCCAGCACTTTCAGAATCTCCCGCTTCAAACTTCCACCCGCATCCAGATCCGGATTGTAGTTCGTCACGCCCACCGCCACCAGCGGCACGCTCTCCCGCACCAGTGCAACGAAACGCTCCGGATTCTCCACGCCCTCCAGGAAATCCGTGTCGATATGCAAATATACTCCATCCACCCGCTCCCGCAGTTGATCCAGCGCCACTGGCAGCAGCCCAAGCGAATCCACCGGATGCGCGTTAATCCACGAATCCTCCAGCCTCTCCTTCTCCCCCGCCTCCACATCCCAGAAACAAGCCAGCACCACATCGTGCTCCGACACAATCCGCTCCATCCCGATCCGCTCCCGCAACTCCTCGTGGCAATGCCCCGTGAGAATCGCCAGCGTCATCCCCTCAATATTCCCGCTGATGCTCGTCTCAGGTGTGTGAAAATCCGGATGCCGGTCCAGCCACACAATCCCCAGCCGCGGCGTTTCCAACCCCGCAATCGTCCCCACCGCCGAATTGCAGTTCCCGGCCAGCACCACCGGAATCGTCTCTTCCTCCACCGCCTGCTGCACCGCATGCTTCACCACGCGATTCACATCCACAATCGAGTCCGGCCCCTGGCTCCGCAGATCGCGCAGCCGCACATGGCTCACCACCGCCGGCATGCCATGCGATCCCAACAGTTGATCCAGCCCGCCCGCAAGCAGTTCCCGCGGCCCTTTCCCTACGGCCACGTTCTCCAATCCGAGATGGAACGGCACTTCAATGATGGTGTACATGTTGCGTCAGCAGATCGCGGAACATCGCATAGACTCCGGCGTACTCCACGGTGTTCATCATGGAAACCCGCGTCGCGCCCTCTGCCTTCTTCCGTTCCAAAACCCTACCGTAATTCTCTCCGAAAGTGGTCTCCACATCCAACTGCAGCGATTCCGGCACGCCAAACAGCACCGGCCGAATCATCCATGCCGCCACCAGCGCATCCCACAACGACACCGTCGCCTTCGGATTCTTATAAAACCCCGGATAGCGTTTTCCGAAATCCTCTCCGAACCGCCGTGTCAACGGCGTCTTCGCCTTCACAATCCCGTCAAACCCCGCCTTGTCCAACATCGCCCGGTTACAAACATCCAGCCCGAACATTGTTTTATTCGCAATCGCCGATTGCAGCACCGCGCTGGCCGCCTCCGGGTCAAACCAGAAGTTGAACTCCGCCGCCTTCGACGCGTTCCCCGGCACCCGCAACTGCCCGCCCATGAACACCAGCCGCTTGATCTTGCCCGCAATCGACGGCTGCTTCTGCAGCGCCAGCGCGATATTCGTCATCGGCCCCAGCGCCACAATCGTCATCTCCCCCGGCGCTGCTTCAATCCGCCGGATCAGCTCATCCACCGCGTGCGGAAGGGCAGCCTCCTTCGGTGTTGGCGGCTTCTTCTCCCCAAACGCTCCGCGAAATTCCAGCGGCCCCCATTTCCGGCTCATCTCCTCCGCCATCGCCGGAGTAAACCGCAGCGGCATATCCGCACCCACATACACCGGCACATCGCGCACGGCCAGAATTCGCAAAATTTCGCGCACGTACCGGTAGCTCGATGCCGACCACACATTCCCTGTCACAATCGTGATCGCTTCCACCTTCGCCACCGAAGGCGAGCGCACCAGCATCGCGATCGTCGTCCCGTCATCGCCCAGATACCCGCAGTCAGTGTCAATAATGACCCGCTCCGGAGCCGCCATGAGCGCCGCGCTCAACAACCACCCCAGCATCATGACTTCTTGAACTCCACGCCTTCCCACCTCGCCACCACGGCCGTAGCAAGGCAATTCCCCAACACATTCACCGACGTGCGCACCATGTCCATCAACGCATCCACGCCCAACAGCACCGACACGCCTTCCACCGGCAGGTTAAACGACGCCAGCGTCCCAGCCAGAATCACCAGCGATGCCCGAGGCACCCCCGCCACGCCCTTGCTCGTCAGCATCAGCGTCAACATCATCAGAATCTGTTCCGAAATGCTCATCTGCACACCCGCCGCCTGCGCCACAAACACGCTCGCCAGCGACAAATACAACGTCGTGCCATCCAGATTGAAGCTATATCCCGTCGGCAACACAAACGCCACAATATGTTTCGGAACCCCGAACTTCTCCATGTTCTCCAGCGCCCGAGGCAGCGCCGCCTCGCTCGTCGCCGTCGAAAACGCAATCAGCCACGGCTCCTTCACATGATCGAAGAATCGCTTCAACGGAATCTTGCACAGCCACATCACCGGCCCCAGCACACACAGCACAAACACCAGCAGCGCTCCATACAACGTCAGCACCAGTTTGCCCAGGTTGTACAGCACATCGAAGCCCTTGCTACCCACCGTCACCGCAATCGCCGCGAACACGCCCACCGGAGCCAGATACATCACATACGCCGTGTACTTGAACATCACTTCAGCCAGGGATTCGGCGAATTCCACCACCGGCTTCGCCTTCGGCCCGATCGCCGCGCACGCCGCCCCAAACAGGAACACGAACACCACAATCTGCAGCACTTCGCCCTTCGCCATCGCATCGAAAATACTCGTCGGGAACGTGTGCTCCAGCACCCCGGAAAACGTCATCTTCGTCGCCGTCACCGCCGGCTTTTCCGTCGCGTCAATCTTCATCCCCACGCCCGGCTGCACAATGTTCACCGCCAGCAAGCCCACCACCAGCGCAATCGTCGTCACCACCTCAAAGTAGATAATCGACTTCAACCCGATGCGCCCCATCTCCTTGCCATGCCCGCCGCCGGCAATCCCATACACCAGCGTGCCGAACAACAGCGGCGCAATGATCGACTTGATCAACCGCAGAAAGATGTTGCTCAGCGGCGTCAGTTGCTTCGCCTGCTCCGGGTACGCCACGCCAAAGGCGATCCCGGCGAACATCGCAATGAAAATCCAGTGGGTGATGGTCAGTTTCTTCATCGTTCTCCCCATTTGAGCTTGGCCCGCAGCACATCAAAGAACAGTTGCGTCGGCGGCCGCACCAGCGAAATCGAATGCTCTGAGCGCTTGCAGATGATCGTATCGTCCTGCTGCAACGGCTCTCCCACCTGCCCGTCAATCGTCAGGTAAGTCGTATTGTCCAAATCGCGCGAGTTGATCTGGATCACACTCGTGTCCGGCACAATCACCGGACGGTTCGTCAGCATGTGCGGGCAAATCGGAGTGATCGTAAACGCCGCCACCGACGGGTAAATAATCGGGCCACCCGCCGACAACGAATACGCCGTCGACCCCGTCGGCGTGGAAATAATCAATCCATCCGCCTTGAACGTACTCACAAAGTGCCCGTCCACGAACGTATCCAGGTTCGCCATACGAGCCAGCGCCGCTTTCGTGATCACGGCATCGTTCAGTGCTTCGTAATCGCAGACTTTCTTTCCCTTGCGGATCAATTCGCACAGCAGCATCCGCCGCCGCCCGATCCGGTGCTCCCCGCGCAGCGCCCGCTCCAACTCCGGAAACAACTCGTCAATCGTGATCGCCGTCAGAAACCCCAGCCCGCCCAGATTCACCGCGAACAGCGGAATATCGCGCCCGGCAATTGCTCGCGCCGCCGACAGCAGCGTTCCATCCCCACCCAACACAATCACCAGTTGCGAGCCTTGCGGCACCAGTTCCCGCGGCACCGGATCCACGCCCGTCGTGTACGCCGCCGTCTGCGGGTCGCACCGCGCCGTGATGTTCCGCTCCTTCAGCCACTCAAGCAGCGACGGCACCACCGTCTGGGCTTGCTTCGTGCCAGGCTTGCTAACAATTCCTACCGTGTCAATGACAGGCATGCAACAGGAACTCCTGATTTCCTTCCGTACCGAGAATAGGACTGGGGATAATGCGCGTCCGAAAAAAGAGCGATTCAGCGGCTTCGCGTACTTTAGCACAGCACGCCTCGTGAATCGCCGCATCCCGCACAATGCCGCCCTTCCCCACATGCTCCCGCCCCGCTTCAAACTGCGGCTTGATCAACACCACAAACTGCCCGTTGTCCTTCAACAACGCCGGAAACCGCGGCAGCAGCAGCGTCACCGAAATAAAACTCACGTCGCACACAATGATGTCCGCCAGTTCCCCAATCTCCGCGAACTCCAGATACCGCGCATTCACGTTCTCATGCAGCACCACGCGCTCATCCGTCCGCAGCTTCCAATTGATTTGCCCCGCCCCCGTATCCACCGCATGCACCCTCACCGCGCCCCGTTGCAGCAGGCAATCCGTGAACCCGCCCGTCGACGCCCCAATATCAATCGCCACCATCCCCTGCACATCAATCCCAAACGCATCCAGCGCCGCCGCCAGTTTGATCCCGCCCCGGCTCACATACGGCAGCCGGCCCATCACCTCCACCCGCGCATCCGCCGCCACCGTGCGTCCCGGCTTATCCGCCTTCTGCCCGTTCACCATCACCTCGCCCGCCAGAATCAACGCCTGCGCCTTCTCGCGCGATTCCACCAGGCCCCGATCGACCAGCAGTTGGTCCACTCTGGCCTTCGCTGTTTTCATGCGTCCCGATGCACAATTTTATCCGCTAATTGCCGCAGCCGCACCGCGCGCTCCCCAAACATTTCCAGCGAGGAATGTGCCTTCCGCAATTGCTCCGCTGCCATCTCCTTCGACCGTTCCAGCCCGTACACTACAGGAAACGTGATCTTGTGCTGCGCCACATCCTTGCCCGCGGTCTTCCCCAACTGCTCCGACGACTGCTCAATATCCAGAATGTCATCCACAATCTGAAACGCGAGCCCGATCGCCTCGCCATACGCCGTCAACGCCGCCAGTTCCGCATCCGTCGCCCCGCCATACAAAGCCCCCATCCGCACACTGCCCCGCAGCAGCGCCCCGGTCTTCGCCCGGTGAATCGCATCCAGCCGTTCCGCCGTCGGCTCAGCTTTCTCTCCTTCGATATCGCGCACCTGCCCGGCGATCATTCCTTCCACCGTCCCCGCCGCCACCGACAATTCTTCAATCAACGCGCAGCGCACCGCCGCATCCACGCCCTTCAATTGCGCCAGCACCTGAAACGCCAGCGTCAGCAGCGAATCGCCGGCCAGAATCGCCATCGCCTCGCCAAACACCACATGATTCGTCGGCCGCCCGCGCCGCAGATCGTCGTTATCCAGCGCCGGCAAATCGTCATGGATCAGCGAATAGGTATGGATCAGTTCCAGCGTCGCCGCGGCAAATTCCACGCCCTCCACGCGCCGGCCCACCGTGCGGCAAGCCTCCATGCACAACACCGGCCGCACGCGCTTTCCGCCCGCAAACAGGCTATATCGCATGGCCCGGTGAATCGTCTCCGGCGACGCAGATTCCGCCGGCACAATGCGCTCCAGCGCACCATCGGCAATCGCCTGCTGTTCAGCTAAATATTGGGAAAAGGACATTAGGAATCGGTGCGAAAAGGCTCAGCAACCACGCGGTCTCCGCGCCGGATCAATTGCTCCACACGCGTCTCGGCATCGTCCAACTGTTTGCGGCAAGCCGCGCTCAGCGCCGTGCCTTTCTCAAACAACTCGAGTGCGCGCTCCAACGGCAGATCGCCGCCTTCCAGTTCCTTGACCACGGCCTCAAGCTCGCTCAGCCCCGCTTCGAAGCTGGGTGATTTCTGATCTTCGGGCATCATTCTATCTTAGCCCGACACTTGCCGCCATCGGTGTGAATCGGTGCCCCGCAATACCATGCCACGCACCGCGCATTCTCCAACACCGCCGCGCGTTGCCGCCCACGTAGAATACAAGCGATGGCTTCCCACTCACCGCCGGGCAAATACCTCCCGTCCTGATTCTCACCCGCAATGAGGTCATCGATCGCTTGAACGAAATCGTCTCTTCGTGCTTGTGGCTTCGGCAAACCTGGCAACGCGCACTGAAGTGACATGTGGTACCGTAACAACCGACGGCCATGTCACCCTTCGCCCTGGCGCTTCTAGCCGCCGCCGCGCTGCCAGCCGCGGACATCGGCATCATCGGAGCCGAAAAGCTCTCCGGCCCCGCCCTTCACGGTCTCCACAAACTCACCGCTTCCCTCCAATCCAAAGGCCACAAACTCGTCACAGCCGCCAACCCCACCCACCGCATCCAGCTCACCTGCGATCACCCGCCGCAATCCCCCGAATCGTTCACCATCCAACTCACCCCGCACCTCACCATCTGCGCCGCCGACTCCCGCGGCTACATGTACGCCCTCCTCGACATCGCCAACAACATCTCCGCCTCCGATCCCTTCCGCAACATCAAACCAATCTCCGAATCCCCCTACCTCGCCGAGCGCGGCATCTCCATCTACACCATGCACCGCGCCTACTTCGAATCGCGCCTCCACGACCCCAACTACTGGAAGCGCTACTTCGACCTCCTCGCCGCCAGCCGCATCAACACCTTCACCATCATCTTCGGCTACGAGAACGGCGGCTTCATGGCCCCGCTCTACCCCTACTTCTTCAACCTCGAAGCCTTCCCCCAAGTCCGCCTGATCGGCATCACACCGCAACAACAACAAAAGAACACCGCGGCCCTCAACACCCTCATCCAACTCGCGCACGAACGCGGCATCGACGTCATCCCCGCCGTCTGGGACCACATCTACCGCGGCGGCGTCCAGGGCGGCGGCATCGCAGGAGCCAACTCCACCCTCGGCAAAGATACCCCCGGCCTCGTCTCCGGAGTCACCTCCGAAAACCTCACCGCCTACACCAAAGCGGCCCTCCAGCAGTTCGTCAAAACCTTCCCCTCCATCGATGGCATCGAGTTCCGCATGCACGCCGAATCCGGCCTCAAGCCAGAAGAAATGCAATCCTTCTGGCACGACGTCTTCGGCATCATGGCCCGCGCCAAACCCGGCCTCCGCATCACGCTCCGCGCCAAGGAACTCCCTGACTCCATCATCAACGACGCCCTCCAACAAGGCCTCCAAGCCCGCGTCGAAACGAAATATTGGATGGAGCAGATGGGCCTCCCCTTCCACCCCACCCACATCAACCGCGAAAACCAGCACGAGCGCCGCCACGGTTACGCCGACCTCCTCACCTATCCCCAGCGCTACCGGGTCCATTGGCGCCTCTGGAACGGAGGCACCACGCGTCTCCTGCTCTGGGCCGATCCCGAATACGTCCGCCGCTTCGCCGCCTCCGCCCGCCTCTACAACGGCAACAGCTTCGACGTGAACGAAATGCTCGCCACCAAAATGCTCGGCGAACCCCACGACAAAGCGCCCTTCTTCATCCACACACCCGCCTACCGCTTCTACGACTACGAATTTGAACGCTACTGGCACTTCTACCAACTCTGGGGCCGCCTCTCCTACAACCCCGACACGCCCGAGGAAACATGGCGCCAGGAATTCCAACATAGATTCGGCAACGCCGGCCCGCACCTCATGCGTGGACTCCACACCGCCAGCGCCATCCTCCCCCGCATCGTCGCCGCCAGCTATCGCTACAAACTTTTCCCCACCACCCGGGGCTGGGCCGAAATGATGACCCAAGGCAGCCTCGCCGAACTCGCCGCAGCCGAAGCCACCGACACCGAGCAATTCCAAAACCCGCGCGAAGCCGCCACCGGCCAACCCACATCCAAACGCACCCCAGCCGAAACCAGCGCGTGGTTCCGCGACACCGCCATTGCCGTCCTCCACCACGCCGCCCAAGCCGAAAAAGCAGGCGCGAAATCGAAGGAAGCGAAAACCATCCTCACCGATCTCCGCATCCTCGCCGCACTCGCCCAATTCCACTCCGCGCGTCTTCTCGTAGCCGAAGCCGAAGCCGTCGAAGCCTGGCGCAACATCGTCAAAGCCGCCGGCGATGTCTACTCCCCCGACCTCGCCTTCGGCGTCCACCGCGTCGGCTTCCCTCGCCACTGGAAAGAAGAGCTCACCAAACTCGAAGCCACACCCTCTCACCAAACTTCCATGAAGATCCAACCCATCAACTCCCCACCCACGCTCACCATCCAATCCCCCGCCAACGCCCGCCTCAACCAACCCGTCACCATCACCGCGAAACCCTCCGCCCCCGTCACCAAGCTCCGCCTCCGCTACCGCCACCTCACGCAATTTGAAGACTACGAAACCCTCGACATGCAACCCGCCGCCAACGGCGTCTACACCGCCCAAATCCCCGCCGCCTTCCTCAATCCGAAATACGACCTCATCTTCTTCATCGAGCTCTACAGCCCCACCGGCAACCGCAACTACCCCGACCTCGACAAACAAGCCCCCTACATCATCATTCCCCTGGAGAGGACCAACCCATGACCACAAGACGTAACTTCACCCTCGCAAGCGCCGCCGCGCTCACCGGCTGCGTCAGCCGCACCCCCGCCACCTCACAAGGCCCCTCCCCCCAAGACCTCGACAAAGCCGCCGCTCAACCCGTCCTCAAAAGAGACCTCTTCAAAGACCCCGTCATCATCGAATCCATCCGCCTCCTCAAAAAGGACAAGGAGTTCTTCATCCACGTCCGCTCCAAAGACGGCGCCGAGGGCATATCCCTCCCCAATCCCCCGCGCCCCGAATACCTCGCCCCCATCCTCAAAGACCTCGTCATCCCCTTCTTCATCGGCAAGGATGCCCGCGACCTCGAAGATCACCTCTGGGAACTCTACCGCTGGCGCGACAACTACAAACTCTACGGCATCGCCCTCTGGAGCCCGCAAGCCTGGGTCGAATTCGCCATCCTCGACCTGCTCGGCCGCATCGCCAACAAACCCATCGGCGCGCTGATCGGTGAAGTGCAGCGCAACGAAGTCGCCATCTACGTCGCCAGCGGACGCCGCGACACCACCCCGGAACAGGAAATCGAACACCTCCAAAAGCTCGTCAGCCAATCCGGAGCAAAAGCCCTTAAATTCCGAGTCGGCGGCCGCATGTCCCGTAACGCCGACGCAAGCCCCGGCCGCACCGAAACCCTCATCCCCCTCGTCCGCAAAACCTTCGGCGACGCCATCGACATCCACGCCGATTCCAACAGTTCCTACGACCCGCCCCAAGCCACCAAAGTCGGCCGCATGCTCGAAGAGATCAAAGCCGTCTACTTCGAAGAGCCCTGCCCCTTCGATCATCTCGAAGACACCAAGGTCGTCGCCGACACACTCACCATCCCCGTCGCCGGCGGCGAGCAGGAATACAGCGATTGGCGCTTCCGCTGGATGATCGCCAACCGCGGCGTCGATATCGTTCAGCCCGACCTCCACTACTACGGTGGACTCATCCGCTCCATGCGCGTCGCCCGCATGGCCCAACTCGCCAAAATGTCCACCACCGTCCATATCTCCGGCGGCTTCGGCTTCGTCTACATGCTCCACTTCGCCTCCGCCATCCCCGATCCCGGCCGCTATCAGGAATACAAACTCGGCACGGAAAAATACGGCAACTGGTTCGATCCCGTCATCACCGTCAAAGACGGAAAAATGAGCGTCCCCTCCGGCCCCGGCGTCGGCATCAAAGACATCGCCGCTGTGCTCAAAGACGCCAAAGAGGCGTGACCATGCAGCGCCGCACCTTCCTCACCGCCATCGCCGCCCCAGCCCTCGCACAAACCACAACCCCCTGGTACCGCAAAGCCTACCGCTGGGGCCAGACCAACATCACCGAAAACGATCCCCTCACCTACGACATCCCCTGGTGGCGCGCCCACTGGAAACGCACCGAAACCCAGGCCGTCATCATCAACGCCGGAGGCATCGTCGCCTATTACCCCAGCAAATTCCCGCTCCACTACCGCGCCCAATTCCTCAACAACCGCGATCTCTACGGCGAACTCACCCAAGCCGCCCACGACGATGGCATCTACGTCATGGCCCGCATGGACTCCAATCGCACTGCCGAAAATTTCTTCAAGGCTCACCCCGAGTGGTTCACCCGCGATCGCAACGGCAACCCCTACCGCGTCGCCGACAAATACATCACCTGCGTCAACAGCCCTTACTACGACGAATATCTCCCCGCCGTCCTCACCGAAATCATTGAGCGCTCCCACCCCGAAGGCATCACCGATAACAGCTGGGCCGGCATGGGCCGCGAAAACATCTGCTACTGCGACAACTGCCGCCGCAAGTTCAACGGAGCACTCCCTCAAAAAGCCGATTGGAACGATCCCGCCTATCGCCGCTGGATCGAGTGGAACTACCAGCGCCGCCTCGAAATCTGGGACCTCAACAACACCGTCACCCGCAAAGCAGGCGGCCCGCACTGCATCTGGTCCGGCATGAACAGCGGCTCCGTCTCCACCCAATCCCGCTCCTTCCGCGATCTCCGCGAAATCGCCCGCCGCGCCGACATCATGATGCTCGATCACCAGCGCCGCGACGACGACACCGGCTTCCAGCAAAACGGCGACACCGGCAAGCGGGTCCACATGCTGATGGCCTCGGACGGAAATGGACATAAGCTCGCCCCCGAAAGCATGGCCATGTATCAATCCGGCCCCGGCTACTTCCGTCTCGCCAGCAAAACACCCGCCGAAGCGCGCATGTGGATGATCGCCGGCATCGCCGGAGGCATCCAACCCTGGTGGCACCACATCGCCGCCACGCACGAAGACCGCCGCATGCATCGCACCGCCGAGCCCATCATGCGCTGGGTCAAAGCCAATCAGCAATACCTCATCAATCGCCAGCCCGTTGCCTCCATCGGCCTCGTCTGGTCGCAACGCAACACCGATTTCTACGGCCGCGACAACGCCTCTGACCTCACCGACGCGCCCTACACCGGCTTCATGCACGCCCTCGTCCGCGCCCGCATTCCCTATCTCCCCATCCACATCGACGACGTCGCCACCACCACCTGCTCCGCGCTCATCCTGCCCAACATCGGAGCGCTCTCCAATCCGCAATGCGCCGCACTCAAAGCCTTCGTAGCCAAAGGCGGCTCTCTACTCGCTACCGGCGCAACATCTTTATACGACGAATGGGGCGACCCGCGCCCCGACTACGGACTCGCCGACATCTTCGGCATCCATCGCATCACCAACCCGCCCGCCATCCGTCGCACCGACATCCACACCTACCTCCGCCTGCAACCTCATCAGGTGCTCAAAGGCTTCGAAGAAACCAACATCCTCCCCTTCGGCGGCGATCTCACACCCATCCGCACCGACCCAGGCGCAACCATCCCACTCACCTTCATCCCCGAATTCCCCACCTATCCCCCCGAAACCTCCTGGATGCGCACCCCGCGCACCGACATCCCCGCGCTCATCCTCCGCCAACAAGGCAACTCCCGCCTTGCCTTCCTCACCGCCGACATCGATCGCCGCTACGCCCGCCTGCACCTCACCGACCACGGCGACCTGCTCAAAAACATCATCCATTGGATCGCAGCCGATACAATTCCCGTAAGCATCGAAGGCCCCGGCTTCCTCGACACACACCTCTACGCCCAAGGCAACAAACAAATCCTCCACATCGTCAATCTCACCAACGCCACCTGGCGCGCCCCGCTCGAAGAATTCATCCCCGTAGGCCCCATCCAAATCAAACTCAAAACACCCGCCCGCACTGCGCAGCTCTTAGTCCAATCCAAAACCATCCCCATCCACAGCAACACGCTCACCATCCCCACCATCACCGACCACGAAGTCGCCGTACTGCAGTGGTGACAGGCCTCCAGGCCGGTCACGTTCAGCCTGGGAAGGCTGAACCATCTAATCCCTTCGAGCAATCGCCGAAGCATGCACCCCCGCATTCACAGCCTTGATCCCCGTCGCGCCCGCATCCGCAATCCGCCGACGCCTCTCCCTGGCCATAGCAGCCTCACCCCGTTTCCCCAACCTCTCCAGCGACAGAGCCCGCACGTCCAACACCTGAGCCAACCTCATGTGCTCCGGACCAAACACCCTCATCGCAATCCCTTCCGCCCGAGCCAGCACCTCATCGGCATCGGCCACCCTCTTCATCTTCAGATACACAGTCCCCATGGCAAGAAGTTGCAACACATGCCCGGGAGTATCGGCACCCCCAATCCTCTCGAACAGCCGGCCCGCGCGATCCAGCAGCGAAAGCGCATCGGCGTATTTCCCCTTGAAATACTGCAGTGCGGCGAGGCTCAAATACAAATCCCCAGCCATGCCCGGATTCCTCTCTTCCTCCGAAAGCTCCAGCGACCTCCGCAACAGCACCTCCGCCTCCTTATACTTGCCTCTATCCATCAGCGAGTTCGCAAGCCGCGATTGCAGCACCCCCACCTCTGGCGAATCCACTCCATACGTGGCGGTCGTAATCCGCACCGCCTCTCTTCGCAGGGTCTCCACTTCAGCCGCACGTCCACCCGTTTCGTAATAAAGAGACGCCAAATGATCCATCGCTCGGGCCAGGCGTGCTTGACGATCCGGTAACCGTTTGGCCACATCCACTGCTTCCCGGTAAGCCCGCTCCGCCGCCTGATACTCGCCGCACTGAAAATACACGAGCCCAATCGAATCCAGACTATCGGCAAGCCGTCCATCGCCCGGCCCCGCCAGGCGAGCCTCCGCCAAGGCGCGAGACGAAAGCGATAGGGCCGCCCGAAACGCCCCTCGCGCATACAGCCGCACCGACTCAGCGGAAAGCTCAGTCCAAAGCGCCCAGTCCACTCCCCACACTCGCCCGCACCAAACCAGCAAAAACAAAACGGCCCCAATCTGTTTCATGCGATCATCACCCGCCGCGTGATCTGTCCATTGCCCTCCCAATACGTCCGCTTACTCGCCAGAAACGCATCGTCCGGCGCCGGCTGCAAATTCCCTTCCAGATCAATCGCCCGCGAACGCACGGTATGCTCCCCCGCGCCCGGCGACCAATCAAACGTCCAGAACCGCCACGCAAACCGCCGCGCCGCAGCCGAACTCGATGTGTCCAGCGTCGCCGCCTGCCACGGCCCGTTATCAATCTGCACCTCAACCCCAGCCACCGGAGCACCCCATGCCGCCCCCATCACCGTGTACCGGTTCCCCGTCCGCGTCACCTTCGCCGGCGCCGACTTCAACCTCGCCCGTCCCACCGTCGAAAACGTCCAAACCGTCTGCCCGTTCCGCCGCCCCTCCCGAATCGTCACGTAATCGCGAGCCATGAACCGCCCCGTGAAACGCCGGTTCGTCACTTCAATCCGCGTCAACCACTTCACGTTCGCCACGCCATACCAGCCCGGCGCGATCAGCCGCAACGGAAACCCGTTGTCATCCGGCAGCCGCGATCCGTTCATCTGGTAGCACAGCAAATTCTCCCGGCTCAGCGCTTCCTCCAGCGACATGCTGCGCGCGAATTGTTCCGTAAACGTCAAATCCAATCCGCCGCCCGCATCCGGCTGTCCCGTCCCCGATTGCCCCGCACTCACCACCCCGCCGTTGTCCCTCACCGCCACCTCACCCCGATCTAATCCCCAGAAAATTACCTCCGTGGCCCCATCCAGAACATTCGCCTGCTCCAGCAGCGGAGCCAGTCTCGCCCCTCCCCACCGCGCATTCCCAATCCCACCGATAAAAAACGGAAACCCGTGATTCCCCGAGCACTCCAACGTAAAGTCCACCTCCTGCAGCGGGCGAGCCTTGATGTCCGCCATCGTCAGCGTCCGCGGACGCGCCACCATCCCATCAATCTCCAACCGCCACGCCGACTCGTTCAGCCCGCCCGGCACACCATAATGCGTAACCTTAAAAAAATCGTTCGCGGGAGTAGTCCACGAATTCAGCCCCTGCCAGTCCAGCAGCTTGTCCAGAATCTGCGGCGGAGCCGGATTCGGCCCCGGTTGATCCAGCCACGGGATCACCGTCCCTCCCGTCTGCCCAAACGCTTGCTCCGGTCCAGCTACCTCCAGCATCGATAGCCCCGTCCAAGCCGCCGCGCCGCCCTTCAGCAAATCCCGCCGTGAAACCGTTTGATGTGACATGTTTGAAAAACCTCGCATCAGCTTCGCCCGCCGAAGCCGCGTTTGGAAGTCAAAAGGGGCTTGGAAGCGGTTACGGTAACGTCATGTATCGTTGCAAACACGGAGTTTCTGGAGGATACTTCCTCAGGGGGCAACGAATCGTGAATGCTGCGGTGAGTGCGGAACAGGTACGCTCAGCGCTACAACGCCTGCGGACATCGAAATACTTCGCCCAGGCAGAGAGCCTCTCCAATCTCCTCACCTACCTCGTCGAAGAGACCCTCGCCGGCCGTGGACCCGAACTGAAAGAGTTCACCCTCGGCTCTGTGGTGTTCGGCCGTGGCGACTCCTTCGATCCCAAAACCGATGGCATCGTCCGCGTCCAGGCCTCCCGCCTCCGCACCAAGCTCCGCGACTACTACGCCGCTGAAGGCCGCCACGATGAAACCGTCATCTCCGTACCCACCGGCGGATACATCGCCGAATTCCAATCCAACACCAACACACAGCCAACAAAGCCGCCCCGTGTCTGGCCCAAACACCTCACCTGGGTGGGTGCTGCTTCCGTCCTGGTCATCGCTATGCTTTGGCTGGGCGCTAACGCCCGCATCAGCCGGTCCCCGAAAACCAAGTCCGTCGGCGTTCTCCCTTTCCGTAATCTCACCGGCGACGCATCTCAAAGCTACCTCGCCGATGGGCTCACAGACATGCTCATCACCGACCTCGGCAAGATCCCCGGCCTCCGCGTCATCTCACGAACCACCGCCATGACCTTTTCCGGAAGCAAGAAGTCCCTCGCCACCGTAGCCGATGAATGGAAAGTGGACAAGCTGGTCGAAGGCTCCATGACCCGCGCCGGCGACAACATTCGTGTCAACGTCAACCTCATCGAAGTGGGAGAACACGAGCGCAATCTCTGGAGCCGCACCTTCGAACACAACGCTCGCTCGTTCCCCGTCCTCCAGGACGAGATCAACCGCCAAGTGGCCGCGCAATTCCAGGCTCCGAAGGTCGCACCCACCACTCCCCGCCCATCCAACCCCGAGGCCTACGCCGCCTATCTCAAAGGCCGCCAAATGTATGGACAACATACCGAGGACGGACTCCGCGAGTCCATCCAGTGGTTCGCAAAAGCCAGCGAACTCGATCCTAATATGGCCGCGGCCAAGGCCAACCATGCCCTCTCTTACGTCTTCCTCAGCGATTTCTGGATGTCCCCCGCCGAGGGTCTCTCACTCGCGAAACCCATGGCTGCCTCAGCCGTGCAACTGGACCCCAACTTCTCCGATGGCTACACCGCGCGCGGAGCCGTCGAGTTGATGTTCGACCACGACGTGCAGGCCGCCGCAGCCGATCTTCGACAGGCCATTAAACTCAATCCCGGTTCTGTCGAAGCCCACTTTGTGCTCGCCCTCCTCTGCGGTGCAATGGGCCGATTCGATGAAGCGATCGCCTCTTTGCGCCGCGGTGTCGAGCATGACCCTTTTTCTCCAAAGGCGCACGTGATGTTTCTGTGGATGCACCTCCTGGCTGGCCGCTACCAGGAAGTCGAGCGCTCCGGACAAGCAGCCCTTCTGCTCTTTCCCAATCACCCCATCATTCAACTCTGGGTCGGCTCATCCCTCGCCTTACAGGGAAACTGGCAGAAGGCGAGCCCCTACTTCGAAAGCGCGTCCAATCTCCATCAACTGCCGATGGCCCCCATCTTCGTCGGCCTCATGCACGCCGTCAATCGCGACAAGCCCGCCGCCAAGGCCCAACTCGCAAAGGCCCACCAGATCGGCAAAAAACGATACATCTGCGCCTACGAAGTCGCTTCCGTCCATTCCGTCCTCGGCGAAATGGACGAAGCCTACAAATGGATGGAACGCGCCCTCGTCGAACGCTGCATGTGCCTCAACTGGCTCATGACCGAAAAGTGGATGCAGTCCTTCCGCGAAGACCCGCGCTTCCCCGCCCTCGCCGCCAAAATAGGCCTCTGGAACAAACCCCGCTCCTTCTAAACAGTGGCGACGGGCCTCCAGGCCGGTCGCAGTTCAGTCTGGGAAGACTGAACAACCTCACTCCGACCGCAACCCTACCAGCAACGGGCTCCGCACCGCCGCCCGCACCGCCAACACCGACGCCATCACCCCAGCCACACTCACCGCCAGCAGCATCAACCCAATCGAACCCAGCGGCAACTTCCCCCCTCGCTCCGCCAGCGCAGGAGCAATCGCCAACCCCGCGCACAGAGCCCCGATCCCCAGCCCCGCCCCCAGCAGCAACAAATTCTCCGCCAGCACCAGTCGCCCAATCTGCCCAGGCCCATACCCCACGGCCCGCAACAACGCCAGTTCCTTCCGCCGTTCCAGCACATTCCGCAACAGCACCGCAGCCAATCCCACCGTCCCCAACAGCAATCCCAATCCACCCAGCGCCTGGAACGTCGACAAATAAGCGTTCTCCACCCGGTGATACCCATTCAGCCGCTCCACCGTCGACACCAGATCCAGCCCGTAATCCTGCAGCCGGTCCTCCATCATCTCCGTCACCGCCGCCACCTTCTCCGCCGGAGCCTGCACCAAAAACATTCGAAAGCCCTGTTGTTCCGGAAACACCCGCAGAAAATCCGCCTCGCGAATCAGTATTTCGCTCTGAAACACACTGTCCGTAATCGTCGCCGACACGCGCAGCCGCACCGGAGCACCACTCTCCGGCTGCAACACAATCTCGTCCCCAACCTTCTTGTGCAATACATACTGCAGCGAGTTCGCATCCACATAAGCCGCAATCTCGCCCTGCTTCGGAGCCAGCTTCTCCTTACTCAACGGCATCCGGAACAGCACTTCATCCGGCACACCCAGCACCCGCGGATTGCGCGGCTGATACAAATTCAAGCAGCTCGAATCATCCCCCGGCCGCAGCCGTAGCGGAGTCACTCCCACCCCGCGGAACAATGTCTCCGCATCCGACGCGAAACCCAATTCCTGCCGCCCCGCCGGCAACCCCGGATTATGAATCACCGGCAGCGCCGCCTCCCCAATCAGCGCATACCCGCCTGTCCCCGGCCGCTTCGCCGGATCCATCGACGCCCCTTCCTGCCGGAACGCCGTCAACGACACAATCAAAAACGTCGCCGAAGCAATCAACGACGCCGACAACACACTGCGCCCCGGTCGGTACGTCGCATTCCGCAATCCCAGCCGCGCCACGCTCGTCGTCTCCGCAATCCCCGAGGCCAGCCACACCCGTTGCCCCGCCAGCGCCGCAATCAACAACATCGCGCCCGCTCCGAAAAATCCTCCCGCCGCCGGCATCACTCCAGCCACCGACGCGCCCAACATCGCTACGCCCAACACCGCGAACACCACCGCCACCCACCGCGCGCGCGTCCTCCGCAAACCCGAATCCGCCGCAACATTGCCCTGCAACAACGCCCGTGGCGACGGTCGCCGTAAGCTCCGCGCCGCGAAATACACCACCACCACCGCCGTCAACAATCCGCCGATAACCCCGCCCGCCAGCGACAGCCCACCCACATGCAGCCGCAGCAGTCGAGTCCCCACCGCATCCACCCACCACGTCCGCAGTCCATACAAAATCAGTCCCGCATACGCCGCCGCTGCCACAGCGCCCACCACGGCACCCACCAAAGCCAGCAGCGCCCCCTCCGCAACAAACATCTTCCCAATGGAAGCCACATTGAACCCCACCGCCCGCAACAACCCCGCCTCTCGATACCGCTGTTCCACGCCCAGCTTGAAGAACAAGCTCACCAGCAGCAATGCCGACACCACCAGAAAGAAACTGAAATACACGAAATACTGCCCGAAATCCGTCGACCCTTCCGACGCCGACAAACTATCCGCCCGCAGCCCCACCACCGCCACATCCATATCCGCCGGTTGCAACCGCTGCCGCAACGCCGCTTCAAACCGCTCCCGCACATCCGCCGGCGAAACCCGCACCGACGTCAAGCTCCCATACCGCGTGCCCCACAACTTCTTCCCCATCTCCAAACTCACAAACGCCTTCGGCGTCGTGCGGTACCGATCCCAATAATCCTCATCCTGCTTGCGAATCTTGCTCAACTCCATCGGAAACGGCGGATCCCAATCGTGAATCGTCTTCGCCTCCGTGATCCCCGGATACTCCGGAGCGTAATCCTTATCCGCCGCCGCTCCCGCAATCGGCGTCACCCCCGTCACCGCGACATCCGTTTTCTCCGTCGCCAGCACCCCTTCCGTCTTCCACACAAAGTAATCCATCCCCACCGTCGCACCCGCCTTCGCCCCCAACTCCCGCGCCGTCCAGTCATTTAATATAATTCCATCTTTAACTCCAAAAACACCCAGATCCATCGCCGCGACCAATGAATACGGCACTTCCCGATCCATCACCCGCATCGAGTTCACCAGATACGTCAGCACCGGCGATGTCTTTCCCCCAACATCCTTCGCCACGGCCTCCACCGCCGCCGCCAGCGCATCGTTCACCACCATCGACGAAGTCTGCACCGCAAATCCACCCGCCACATCCTTCAACCGAATCCCATAATCCGCCAGCGAAGCCTTCTCCCGAAACAAAGCCGCCACACCCTCCACACGCGAAGACAACAGCACATTCGCCTTCCCCGCCTGCCCCAACTCCCGCTGCAATCGCGACAATCCGATAAACACCGCACGCACGCCCGCCTGTGTCGGCTTCAACGAAAACTCGCCCAATTCATCGGCCGTCAACACACCCGCCGCCGCCAGCCGCACCGCCTTCACCGAATCTTCCTTCCGCCCATGCAGCGATTCCGCCGGTATCTCCGACGGTTTATCCAACCGCACCACAATCGGATCCCCCGGCTGTATCCCCAACTCCTCGGCCAGCGGTCCGCTCACCAGCGTATTCCGTCCCGAAGGCGCATCCTTCCCCAACGTCACGCCATGGAACTTCCAAAACCCTTCATCCACCCCATAAATCGCCACCTTTGACGCCGACCGTTTGTTCGATCCATGCGCCACAATCCCTTCCATCGCGAACATCGCATACGCGCCGCCGCCCATCTCCCCCGCCAGCGCCGCCCGAAACGGATTCACCGCCGCCACCACCGTCCCCGTCTTCCCAATCCGCCCCAGCACCAGTTCCCGCAAACTCCCGCGCACGGAATCGCCCACCAGCAGCGCCCCCGACAGCACCGCCACCGCCGTCGCCACGCCAGCCACCACCGCCGCATTCGTACGCCAGTAATAGCGCAGGTTCCGTTGAATTAAGGTCGAAGTCTGCATTTCTGTTCGTACATCTCCAGCCGCCGCGGAAAGCGATCCGCCAGCTCCGTACTATGCGTCACCACCACCAGCATGGTCTTCTGTTTCGCCTGCAAATCTACCAGCAAATCCGCCACATTCAACGCCGACTTATGATCCAGATTCCCCGTCGGCTCATCGCACAACAACAGCAGCGGCTCCCGAATCAATGCCCGCGCCAGCGCCGCCCTCTGCTTCTCCCCGCCCGACAACTCTCCCGGCCGGTGATTGATCCGTTCCTTCAACCCCACCTGTTCAATCAACGCAACCGCCCGCTTCCGCGTCGCCTCATCCGGCCCTCCATCCACCAGCACCGGAGTCAACACATTCTCCAGCACCGAACACTGCGGCAACAGACAATGATCCTGAAACAGAAACCCGATCCGCCGGTTCCGAAACGCCGCCTGCCGCGCCTCATCCAAAGCAAACGGATTTTCGCCTTCCAGCGTCACCGTCCCCGAAGTCGGAGCCTCCAGCGCCCCCAATATATAAAGGAGCGTACTCTTCCCACTCCCCGACGGACCCATGATGGACACGGCATCCCCGCGCTCGAGCGTTAGAGAAACATCCTCCAGCACGGCAACCGCCCCGCCCGCCGTCGGATACGTTTTGGTGATATGACTAGCTTGAAGCAAGTCTCTATTGTACTGATGGGGCGAGTCAATGAAAATTCACACTGTCTCCACGCTCTGCCACAACTCGTCCTGCTCGCCGCCACATCAATTGCCGGCGCCCAAGTCCAACCCCAACTCGCGCGCCCAGTCCATCGACGAGGCACCAGCCAGTCGGCAATTTCGACGCCGCCTCCGGTTCCGCTGCGCTACGTGCCGCGTAGGAGGCCCGCGATGCCTGCCGCAGGCAGCGGCACCACTGATACCACCGCGTGGGCATCCCCGGAGTCGGCACAGTTCTCTTCCGCAACTTCACCCTTTCCGCTCGCTGGGGCCGCCCCAACGCCAACGACGGAACCCCGGATGATCTCCTCACGCATTCGAGTGCATTCCATCAATCACACAATCACAATGTTCGATTCGCGGTCTTGTCAGCCCCCATCAAACCTCAATCCACGAGCGTCCATCACGCCCAAACCCAAACCCGCCGCCAAGCCATGGCCTCATCCCTTCTTCTTAGCGCCCTTAGCACCTTAGCGCCTTTGCGAGAAAGCGACCGTCACTCGCCAAGCCACCAAGCCGCCAAGCAAACCCCATCAATCACACATCACAAAGTTCGATTCGCGGTCTTGTCAGCCCCTATCAAACCTCAATCCACGAGCGTCCATCACCCCCAAAACCCAAACCCGCCGCCAAGCCGCAGCCTCATTCCTTTCCAGTGAACTTTGCGTCCTTAGCGCCTTAGCGTCTTGGCGAGAAACCTAGAACAACACCTTCAACCCAAACTGCACCTGCCGTGGAGCATTCCCCTGCGACGTCACCGCCCCAAAGCTGCTCGACGTCACACTCGTGTTCGGCCCCCCAAACCTCGGCGTATTGAACGCATTCAAAGCCTCCGCCCGGAACTCCACCTTCCACACCTCCGTCAACCGGAAATGCTTGAACACCGACAAATCAAAGTTATACGTCCCATCAGTCCGGATATCCGGCAGCCGCGGACCCATGTTCCCAAACGTAAACGCCGCCGGCTGGCTATACACGCTCCGGTCAAAGTACGACGCCAGCCGGTCCTGCACCGGACCCGTCAGCCTCCCGCTCTTCCCATTGCTGTTCGCCCGGATCGCCTGATTGAAAATCCCCGCATTATTCGATGCCGAAATCCCCAGCGGCGTCCCCGTATTCAGCGTCGAAATCCCGTTCAACTGCCAGCTCCCCACCGCCAGATCCAGCGCCTTTGACCAGTTCGTCCCCCACTTCCGTCCACGCCCCCAAGGCAGTTCATAAATCCCCATAATCACCGCCCGGTGCGAAATATCAATGTCCGACAGCGCCCGGTCCGCGCGAATGTTGTAGCTGTCCTGATGGCTCAACCCATCGTCCAAACTCTTCGCCCACGTGTACGCCAACTGCATCTGCAGGCCCTTCGAAAACCGCTTGTTCGCCGACACCTGCATCGAGTGATAGAACGACGAAGCCCCCACTGAATAAATCGGAATGATATCCGTGAACTGCGGATACGGCCGCATCAACTGCGCCCGGCTCGTTCGGGCACTCGCCAGCACGCCCGCCGCATACTTCGTCCCAAAGAACGGGTTGTTCACCTGCTCATTCAATCGCGAACCCTGCGCCATCGCGCTCGGATCCAGTTGATTCAAACTCAACCCGCCTTCATCATTGCGGTGCAGATAGAACCCGCGCGTGCCCACATACGCCACTTCCAGCAACGTATCGAACGGTAGTTCCCGCTGAATATTCACATTCCACTGCCGCGTCTTCGGCGACACGATATCCGTCGTCGTCGCCTCAATCCGGTTCCCGAACTGCGTCAACAACCCCTGCTTCGATCCCACCACCGGAGCCACGCCCCGCGGATACGGATTCCGCAGCAGATCGTTCGGCGTAATCCCATCAAGCGACGCCACCCACGTGTTGTCCACGCGGAATCCCATCGTCCCGATCGTTCCCGCCGCCGCCTGTTGCGATGGCCCAAACACATGCGCGAAACCAACGCGCAACACCGTCTTCGGCGCCATCTGCCAGCTCAAGCCAAACCGCGGCGCGAAATTGTTCTTATCCGCCGTGAACTGCGTCCGAGGCTTTCCATCCACGCCCACGAACACCAGCCCGCCCCGCAATCCCGGAATCACTTCCGACGCCGGATTCGCAATGGCCGGGTCAAAATAATTCGTCCGGTTGTATCGCTCCGTGCGCGGAAAATCGATGTCATACCGCAACCCCAGGTTCAACGTGAGCTTGCTCGTCACCCGCCAATCATCCTGCACATAGCCCGCCGTGTAGATGCTATGTGTCGCGACGTTCTTATAATTCGCCTGCAGCAACCCGCTGCTGCCCGTCCCCAGCAACAACGACGCGAACCCGTTGCCCGCCGTCGCACTCGATTGGTTCGGATTCGGACCCTGCGTCATCCCGCGCCCAAAGCTGTACTCGCTCGCATTGCGCCCTTCAAACACGTTCACGCGCATCATGCGCATATCCATGCCCAGCTTCCATGTGTGCCGCCCCTGCACCTTCGTCACGTTCGCCACGCCCGTGTACGTCATGAATGCATTGCGCCGGTGATCCCCGCCGCCCAATCCGCGATAGTCGCTTACCGTAAACCCCGGAAACTGCAGGTTGTCCACCGCCGTATCAATATAAGAGGGCAATCCCAAACTCGACGGCACAAACCCCAGCCCCTGGTTCGCGTACACATACAGCGTCCGCGCGAAGCCCAGCCGCGCGTTGAACACCATCGTCGGCGACAGCGTATTCGTGTAATCCGCCACCGCTCCATGCACATGGTCTTCCTGATTGATCCGCCCCTCGGCAATCTTCAAATCCGCCGGAAAGAAAATCGTCGCCTTGTCATCGTTCAGCCGCGTCGAATACCGCGCGAAAAACCGCTGCGTCGGCGAGATCACCTGGTCCACCCGGTAATCGTGCTGCGTCATGTCCAGCGGCTTCGATCCGCTCGCCGCGTAATTGTTCTGATTGTTGCTCAGCCCCGTCGGCGTCGCATTGGCCAACGGATAATACTTCGCTACATTCACCGCCACCGGGTCGAATCGCGACACCGGAATCCGGTTCCCCGCAAACGCATCCCGAATGAATCCCCCCGCCGGATTCGCCCGCGTCGTGAACGGATCGAAGATGTTGATCGCCCCGCCCGTCGTCGTCCGAGTCGCCGAAAAATCCCCGCCACGCTCAGCCGCCGTCGGCACCGAGGCAAACGTCGAATCCGCACGCCGCTCCCGCAGCGCTTCAAACGACACCATGAAGAACGTCTTGTCCTTCCGGATCGGCCCATTAAACACGCCCCCAAACTGCGACCGCTTGAAGTTCAGCAGCGGCTGCCCTCTCCGGTTATCGAACCAGTTGTTCGAATCGAGCTTCGAGTTGCGCAGAAACTCATACGCGCTGCCATGAAACGCGTTCGTCCCCGACTTGAACACCACGTTCAATACGCTCCCCAGACTGCGCCCGAATTCCGCCGGATAATCGGCCCCTAATAGCTTAAATTCCTCAATCGCATCCACCGAAGGAAACACCGAAATTCCATTAAACCCGTTCACCGTCGGATGCGCCGCCGACACTCCGTCGATCATCGTATCCATCGTCCGCGCCCGCGCCCCGTTCACCGAGTACCGCATTTCCCCATAACTATTTCCCACCGTCCCCGTCACCCCCGGAGTCAGAAACACCAGGTTATACACATTCCGCGTATTCAACGGCAGATTCACAATCGACCGGTTATCCACCACCTTCGCCAGCGTCGCGTTCTCCGTCTCCAACCGCAACACCGCTTCGCTCACCACCACCGAATCCACCACTTCGCCCAGCGCCAGTTGCACGTCGATGCGCGCCGTCTGTTGCACTTGCAACACGATTCCCTCGCGCACGAACCGCTTAAAACCAGCCGCCGAAACCTCCACCCGATAGTTCCCGCGAGGCAACAGCGGAGCCGTGAAATTCCCGCTCGCATCCGTCTTCGCCGCCGACCGTACTCCCGTATCCGTATTGATCACCGCCACATCCGCCGAGGGCACAACAGCCCCCGTCGCATCCGTGACAACACCAGTGATAGAGCCCGTAATGGATTGTCCAGGCAACACCCCAGCCAGGACAAAAGACAAAACAACGAGAAGAAGCAGACGAAGCCTCATAAGTAACACACCTTCCTTTGGAAGTAATGTGTAACACATCTACAACAAAAAAGAAATGCCCCAGCCTTACGGCTCCTCACCCCACAAACTCCCGACTCCAACTCCACCATATATCCCCACTCCTTCCAAACCATCCCGCATCCGGATCCGGAAAACCGCCGCCGCTTCCCGTCGCACCCACATACTCACTCCAAATCCCCGCATCGCCGCATCCTCTATTGGGATCTTCTGAAACTCATCCAGCGCCACCATCATTCGCCCGTCCCGCGCCGGTGCCGCGCACACCAACTCGCCTCTCGATCCCGCCCTGTTCAGCCGGAACATCATCCAATCCCCATCCTCATAATCTGCCCCATTCCATCGCACCTCCCGCGCCTCATTCGCCCGCAATATCGCCCCGAGATCCAGATCCACCGGCCGGACATCGGGAGCCATCCGCACTCGCCAGTTCACCTCCACATCTCCCCCACTGGCTCGAAACTGCCATTCCCCCACCGCATACCGCGCGTCGCCTACCCTCCCAAATATCCCCACTCCACCTGACCCAACCGCAGTATGCGGCACACTTTCTTTTTGCCCATCCGGCGATGTCAGTTCCAATTCCCCCAGCCGCAGTGGTTCCACGCTATCCACGCGTCCCCCGTACATCGCACCCCCACCCGAATCGCCGAAATTGTTCACTTGGCACCCAGCCTGAAGAGGCGCCCTGTCCATTCCTGTATTCGACGCCATCAAAGCCGCCCCAGCCATTCCTGACTGCACAAGAGAGACTTCGAAATAGTCCCTCCCCGGCAAAGCGTAGTTCCGCGACAGCCACAATTCCACAACCGGTATCCGTCCACCCCCATCCAGCAATCGCAACTGCGCCTCCGTCAACCCCAAGCTGTGCCGGCACGCGCCCGCGTCCTCCGCCACCGGGATCGACGTGACATTCCTCTGCACACCGCGCACCTCCGCCCCCAGCGGAACATAGCAACCATACATCCCCACATTCCGCGGTATTTCAAACTCAATCTCCTCCAACCCCGGTTCCCCATTCACCGGCCGCACCACCAGCGGGCGCACCCGAGCCTCGCCCACTCGAATCATCACTTCCTCCGCCCGAGCCCTTCCCAATCCCGCACCCCGTACCATCACTCTCGTCCCCACGCGCGCCGGCGCAGTCAGCGTCAAAGGCACCGTTCTGCCTCCAACCACACGCCCCGCCACAGCTCGCGTAGCATCATGCAGCAATGCAAACTGCACAGGCATAATCCGCACCGCATACGGCGCCATCGCCCGCCCTTCGCCATCCGTCAACACAGCTTCCATCACGCCCAACGGCAACTCCTCAGGCAGCACCGCGTCCAATTCCCGCACGCATCCATCCAACTCACGCGCCCCCAGAATCCGCGCCTCAAAGCCCTCCAACGCGCCCAGCGGATACAGACGCAAACTCCAACCCTCCGCCGCAATGCACTGCCGCGTAGCCGTCGTCACCAACACACGCATGCCCACCGCGAGCGGCGTCGGGCTGTTACCGGCATTGGCGAAACTCGGGTTCGCCGGATGCGCCAATTGCACCTGATCCCCTAGCGCCAACCGCGCCGCCCACAACGCAACCAGTAGCGCCGTTCTCACTGCTGCCCCCTCTCGACAATCACCGGAAAGCCTCCGGAAATCCGGTAATCCACTACACCAGGAAAACGCGCCCCGTTGCCCATCACCACCGGAAAAATCAACGGACTCCCTTTGCTCCTCTCCACCGCCACATCCACCCTGCCAATGCGCTCCGCCCGTCCCGGAATTACCACTCGCCCCGCCCGCGCCGCAGCCCGGCACAGAAACCCCGGATACTCCGGCCAACCACTTGCCGACACCGACACCATGTCCCTTCCGCATACCGCGCCCCATCCCACTCCATCAGCAGATCGCCGCTTTCCAACAACCGCATCCGCCGCGCCGCCGAAGGAACAGCTTCCGGAACACGAACCGCAAGTTCAAACGGCATCACATCCTGCCCGCCCGTTGCCCTCACCACGTAATCGCCCGCGGCGAATCCATTCTGAACCTGCGTCTCCGCACTCGTCACCTTCCCATCCGGCCCACGAGCCGTCATCGCTCCAGCATGCAACAAAACCACCGGTGTCGCAGACCATCTGTAGGGTGGAAACGCACGGCAGCCTTCGCCATACCGTTCGAATGCTGCCTCCATCACTTCGTCTACTCCCGCAATCCCCACGCTGGCCGAAAACGTTCCCCAACTATTCTCCCCTTGCGAGGTGAACCGCACCTGCCCCAACCCGATCGACCGCCCGCCATCGAGCACCGCCATCTGATCCACCGTCAGCCCCAACGGATGCCGGCACGCCCCGCCACGGCTCAGCGCCACCGCAACAACGTCACTCCATCGCCCCGCCACGCGCACCGCCACCGGAACATAGCACCCATCTACCGGCAAAGCATCCGGCAAGCGGAATCGCAACACATCCATCGCCGCGCCGCTCACGGCCCGCTGCATATCCACCAGGGTCAATGCGGTGCCGTCCAACTCCGCATGAATCTCTTCCCGCCGCGCCTCCCCCAATCCCGTCCCTGAAATCGAAATCACGCTGCCCCCAACCGCCGCCCGCGCCAGCCCCACTCGCCGCCCTGTCTCGTCCCCCACCGGACCCAGTATCCCGAAATAAGAGTCCACAATCTCCACAACCGCAGCTCCCAATCGCCACGCCATCATAAGTAAAAGCGACCTGCGCCCGGCCAGGAGGCAACTCCGGCAACCGCACCCGTAAGCCGGAACAGTCAAGCCGGCTCAACACCTCTGCATCGCGCCACTCTCCGCCCGCCTCAGCCCGCGCCCGCACCACCGCCCGGTTCACGTCCACACAGCCGGACGAATAATAGAAGAGCGAAGTCCGTACATCCGCCAGCGATCCCGAAGCCAGCGGCAAGCCTTCGACCTGCGGCCCTCCAGCGCGCCATTGCTCCGCGGGATGGTAAACCACAACCCACGGCGATGCCCTCCAGCGCGCCATCCAAGCCCGGCCAGAAACAAGATCGAATAGGCAACCAGACCTCGCCCGATCACGCCCCTATTCTAGCCCAATTCGCCCCATTAAATAAATTATTTTTCCATCCATTTCAACCCTTTACCCCACCCCCTACTTGAAATAATCACCACGAAAATGCCACGCTCCCCAACAGAAAGGCTCTCGCAACATATGCCCACTCCGCAGCAAATGGCCGCCAATCAGGCCAATGCCCAGCTCTCTACCGGTCCTCGCACCGACGCAGGCAAAGCCGCCAGTGCCCAGAACGCCTGCAAATACGGACTCTCCGCCAAATACGTCCCCCTCTCCCCCGAAGAGCGCCCGCTCTTCGAAGAACTCGAATCCTCCCTGCGCGCGCAACTCAACCCGCAAGGAGTCCTGCAGGAAATCTTCTTCCGCGACCTCACCGCCGCCGCCTGGAAACTCAGCGTCATTGACCGCCTCCTCATCGCCGCTGGAGCCACCACCGCCATGCTCCTCGCCGACGAAATCCCAGACCGCGTCCGCAAACTCCTCCGCCACAAAGCCGATCAGCACCGCGCCTTCCTCCGCGCCTACCGCCTCCTCCAGGAAAACCAGACCGCCGCCGCCCGCCGCGCCCCTGGAGAACCGCCCTCCCTCGCCAAACCACTCCCCGTTACAAAACGAACCCAACCGCCGCCACTCAGCAAAGAAGATCTGGCGAAACTCTGCTCCCTACCCATGCCGTTCCTCACCACGCGCAGTGACGCGAGCCTCCAGGCCGGCGGCTAACCCTTTCCTGACCCTTCATGACCTTATAATAAAGTAAAGGGCTCATGAAGAAGTTCTACATCGAAACGTTCGGTTGCCAGATGAATGCCCATGACTCGGAAAAAGTCATCGGCACCCTCATCGACAAAGGATACGGCCAGGTCGAAACCCCCGAGGAAGCCGATCTCGTCCTCTACAACACCTGCAGCATCCGCGACAAGGCCGAACAAAAGGTCTTCAATCGCCTCCAGGAGTTCAAACGCAAGAACAAAGGCAAGACCTTCGGCGTGCTCGGTTGCGTCGCCCAGCAGGAAGGCGAGCGCATCTTCGAAAAGGCGCCCCACGTCTCGCTCGTCTGCGGCTCCGCCAGCTATAACCACCTCCCGCAGATGCTCGTCCAGCTCGAATCCGGCAATCGCCGCGTCACCGGACTCAGCCTCGACACCGAAGACACCTTCGAAACCCCCATGACGCGCCGCGACAATCCGCATCGCGCCTACATCACCATCATCGAAGGCTGCGACAAGTCCTGCGCTTACTGCGTCGTTCCCTATACCCGCGGACCCGAACGCAGCCGCACCTCCGAAAGCGTCCTGCGCGAAGCCCGCGAGCTCGCCGAACTCGGCTACTCCGAAATCCAGCTCCTCGGCCAGAACGTCAACTCCTACCGCGACCCTTCCCCCGCCTCGCTCACCTTCGCCCAACTCCTCGACGCCGTCGGCCGCGTCGACGGCATCCGCCGCGTCCGCTTCACCACGTCCCACCCCCGCGACTTCGGAAAAGATATCATTGACGCCATGGACGCGAACCCCAACCTCTGCAACCAGGTTCACCTTCCCGTCCAGTCCGGCAGCAACAACGTCCTCGCCGCCATGCAGCGCCTCTACACCCGCGAAGACTACATGCGCCGCATCGAGTGGATGAAGAACTCTCACCGCAACATCGCCATCTCCACCGACATCATCGTCGGCTTCCCCGGCGAATCCGAACGCGACTTCGAACAAACCCTCGCCTTGCTCGACGAAGTGGAATACGATTCCATCTTCAGCTTCAAATACTCGCAGCGCCCCAACACCCCAGCCCTCAAACTCGAAGACCACATGCCCGACGGCGAAAAGGGACGCCGCCTCACCATCCTCCAGGAAAAACAGCGCGGCATCCAACTCCGCCGCAACGCCGAATACATCGGCAACGTCGAGGAAGTGATGGTCGAAGGTTTCAACAACGCAACCGGCCAATGGATCGGCCGCACCAGCCAGCATAAGACGCTCAACTTCACAACGCCGCAACCCACGGAAGACTCTCTCACCGGCCGATATCTCTCCGTCCGCGTCCTGCGAGCGGGCCCCAACTCCCTCGTCGGCGAAGCCGTCTGAAAGGAATCACCATGGAAGTGGAAATGAAAATCCGGGGCTTGATGATGGATCCCGTCACCAATATGCCCATCGTCATTCTCAAGGACACCAACGGGAACTCCATCCTCCCCATCTGGGTCGGCATCTACGAAGCCAACGCCATCGCCCTCGAGATCGAAAAGGTATCCACTCCCCGCCCTATGACGCACGATCTCATCAAGACGCTGCTCATCGGGCTCGATACCTGCGTCCGCAAGGTCGTCGTCAGTGAACTCAAGGATGATACCTTCTACGCCCTCATCTGGCTCGAAAAGGATGGCGAATTGATCACCGTCGATTCCCGCCCCTCTGACGCGCTCGCCCTCGCCCTCCGCCTCGATTGCCCCATCTTCGTTGACGATACCGTCCTCAAGTCCTCCAAGATGGCCAACACGGTTTCTGACCGCGTCAACAACGACGAACTCCGCCGCTGGCTCGAAAACCTCAACGACGAGGACCTCGGCCGCTACAAGATGTAATGGAAGAGATCCTCGCCCGCCTCGCCGCCGCCAACATTCAACTGCTGCCAGTCGTCGAAATCGAGAACCACTTCGTCTTTGAGCGCGATGGCTTCATCTCGCTCGTCGAGCGCACTCGCGCCGGCACCTTCGGCCGCATCGGCTCCGCCGGCCTTCTTACAGACCGCGGCATGGCCGTCCTGATGGAGCGCTCCGCCCGCATGGTCTTCGTCGCCAAAGGCTTAGAGCTCGAAGCCAGCGAAGAGCAGGTTCTCACCCTGCGCGCCTTCGACCGTGACCTGCGCGCCGCCCTCGGCTCTTAACAAAGGTTTACACAATCCCGCTAACCGTACCCCGCCCTCTCCCGTCTGTATAGACATGAGAAGCAAGGCAATCAAAAAAACAATACAAGTCGCAACCGTTGCGGCGCTTCTCGGCGTCTTCGCACTTCAAGCCAAATCCGCTGCCGCCGGAGCCTGCCGCTTCGCGCGTACTTTCGCAGCCGTCAGCCGTGCCGATGTCGATACCACCCTATTCGAGAAAGTAGTCTTCACTATGCTGCTCAGCAGCCAGCAGGACACGCCCAAAGTCAGAGGCATCCAGCCCAGCTAACCGTCACCGTTCCTGATACTGCAACTGGTACAGCTTCCAATAAATCCCCCGCTGTGCCAGCAACACCTGGTGCGTCCCCACCTCGCGCAACTGCCCTTTGTGCATGACGAAGATGCGGCTCGCCCGCTGGATCGTCGATAGCCGGTGCGCCACAATCAGGCTCGTCCGCCCTTCCACCAGCCGCTCCAGCGCCAGCCGGATCCGCACCTCCGTCTCCGTATCCACACTCGACGTCGCCTCATCCAGAATCAGAAACGACGGGTCGTGCGCCAGCGCCCGCGCGAAGCTCAGCAATTGCTTCTGCCCCGTCGACAATCCCGCACCACGCTCCTTCACCGCGTGCTGCAACCCATTCGGCAACCCGTTCACGAAGTCCGTCAGATTCACCTGGTCCACCGCATCGCGCAGCCGCTCCGCCGAGATCCCATCCGTCCCCAGCCGCACGTTCTCTTCCAACGTCCCCGTGAACAGGAACGAATCCTGCAGCACGATCGCAAACCGCCGCCGCAACTCATCAAGCGGCACCTTGCGGATATCCACGCCCCCAATGCGAATCGCGCCCTTCTGCACATCGTAGAAGCGCAGCAACAGATTGGTCAGCGTCGTCTTCCCCGCCCCGGTGTGCCCCACCACCGCGATCGTCTCGCCCGGCTCAATGCGGAAGCTCAAATCGCGCAGCACCCAATCCTCATCCTTATAAGCGAACCACACCCGGTCGAACTCGATCGCCGCGGGCCCCACCGGCAACGCCGCTTCCTTGGCTCCCACCACCACCGCCGGAGTATCCAGCAACTGAAAGATGCGCTCCGCCGCCGAAATCGCCGATTGCAGGATGTTGTACTTCTCGCTCAAATCCTGAATCGGCCGGAAAAACCGGATCGCGTATTGAAAGAACGCCACCAGCACGCCCAGGCTCAACTCCCCCGAACCCACACGGTACCCGCCATAGGCCAGCAACGTCGCCACCGCCCCCAACCCGCAAAACTCCACCGCCGGATAGAACCAGCCGTAAGCAACAATCGCGTCCTTATACGCCAGCATGTGCTCGCGATTGACCTCGGTAAACTCCTCCTCGCTGCGCTGCTCGCGATTGAACAGTTGCAGCACGGCCATCCCACTCACATGCTCCTGCAGGTAGCTGTTGATCCGCGCCACCGCCGTCCGGATGCGCCGGTTGCTCACCGACACCGCTTTCCGGAACTTCATCGTCACCAGCAGCAGCGGAGGCAGCGAGAGCAGAATCACCAGCGTCAGCGGCACGCTCAGATTCAGCATCACGCCCACCACCAGCAGCAACAGCACCATGTCCCCAATCGCCGTCACCAGCCCCGCCGAGAATAGCTCCGATAGCGTATCGGCATCCGTGGTCACCCGCGTCAATAGCCGTCCCAATGGCGTGCGGTCATAGTAGGCCACATCCAGTCTTTGCAGGTGTTCCATCGTCTGATGCCGCAGATCGAACAGCGCATACTGCCCCGTACGGCTCATTAAATAGGTTTGGATGAAGTCCGAGACCAGGGAGATCACCAGCGCCGCCAGAAACAGCAGCGACACCGCGGTCATCCCCTGCCAGGGTTCCTTCGGCAGATAGGCATCCAGGAACGACGGCCCCATCTCCGCGTTCGGCGCCAGGTAGCGGTCAATGGCGTAGCGCGTCAGCAGCGGCCCCACCACATCGGCCGCCGCATGAATCAGCATGCACACCAGCGCGATCAGCACCGTCCCGCGATACGGCCACAAATACCCAAGCAGCCGCCGCAGCAGCTTGCCGTCGTAACTTTTGCCCGATATTTCCTCGTCCATCAGACGCCCAATCCCACGGCCAGGGCCACGAAGTCCTTGGCCACCACATCGAATTCGGCGTCGGGCGCTTCGGCCTTCCCCCCGGGCCCGTTCTCCAACGGGCGCGGCACATAAGCGGTCTTCAGCCCCGCCTTCCGCGCGGCCTGCAAGTCGCCCTTATGCGCCGCCACCATCATCAACTCTCCAGGCTTGCAGCTCAGATAATCGGCCGCCATCAGGTACACTTCGCGATCGGGCTTGTAATGCTTCGCCATCTCCCCGCTCAACACCACGTCCCATGGAAGCTTGCCCCACTTGGCCATGTTCGCCAGCAGCGAAGTATTGCCGTTGCTCAACGTGGCGATAAGGAACTTCTTCTTCAACCGCGTCAATCCCGCCACCGAATCGGGCCACGGATCCAGCCGGTGCCACACCTCGTTCAGATGCACCTTCTCTTCCTCGCTCAAGCCCTTGATGCCGAACTCCACCAGCAGATCGTCCAGGATCATCCGGTGCAGGTCATCGATCTTGGTCCAGCCAAGTTCGCCCTTGCGCACGCGGTTCATGGCCGGCCCATAGCCGGCGCGCCAGCGGTCGGCGAACTTCGCCCAATCGAGGTTCAGCCCCTTGGTCTTCCCCAGAGTTTTCCCATCGCGAATGATCGACGAGCGCCAATCCACCACCGTGCCGAACACATCGAAAGCGAGCGCCTTCACGCCGCCCGTTCCGGCGGCAGTCATAGTCATGCCTGCCCCCATCGCCGCCAATGCGTTTCTCCTGGTTACCAACCCCGGATGATACCATGCAACCTGATGCGGGACTACACGAAACAGGTGCTGGCCGCGGTGCGCCGCATCCCCAAAGGCAAGGTGGCCACCTACGGCGAAGTAGCGGAAAAGGCCGGTTTTCCGGGCGCCGCGCGAGCGGTAGCCACAGCCCTCCGAGCCTCCGGCGGCAGCGTCCCCTGGTGGCGCGTGATCGGCAGCGGCGGCAAGATCTGTTTACGCGGCCCGGCAGCCTTCGATCAGCGCCTGCGCCTGGAACAGGAAGGAGTCAAGTTCCGCGGAGCAAAGGTGGCCATGAAGTGAATCGGCGTTCATCCTGTTCATCGGCGGCCTAACACTCGTTCGATTCGCGTGCATTGATGTGGATTCGTGGCCTAAACCAAGGCCGGCACCCCAGCGTCCACCGTGTTCGACACCACCCGGATCCCACCCTCACTGATCGCGATCCCCCGCTCCCGATCCGCCGCTTCATCGATCCCGATCTCGGTCCCTTCCGGCAACGTCACCCCCGCCTCCACGATCGCGTTACGAATCCGCGAATAGCGCCCCACACGCACCCCATCGAGCAGAATCGAGTTCTCCACATCCGAATAGCTGTTCACCCGAACGCCCGGCGAAAGCACACTGCGAATCACCCGGCCGCCCGACACAATGCAGCCCGGCGACACGATGGAATCGATCGCCGCCCCCATCCGCCGCCCTTCCTGGGCAAACACGAACTTCGCCGGAGGCTGCTGCGGCATGTGCGTCCGGATCGGCCAGCGGCTGTCATACAGGTTGAACTCCGGCGTCACCGACACCAGATCCAGGTTCGCATCATAGTAGGCATCGAGCGTCCCCACATCCCGCCAATACCGCACGGACTTATCGTTCAGATCGCGAAAGTCGTAAGCGATCGTGTTGCCCTTCTCCACCAGGCGAGGCAGAATGTCCTTGCCGAAATCGTGCGACGAATCGGGCCGCTCCGCGTCCTCCCGCAGTGCCTGCAACAGCACCTCCGTACGGAAGACATAGATCCCCATCGACACGCTCACCATATCGGGATTGAAGATGCTGCGCGCCGGATTGCCGTGCTTCGGCTTCTCTTCAAACCCCGTAATGCGATAATCGCCGTCAATCAGCGTCACCCCAAAGCGCGACGCCTCGGAAGGATCTACCTGGATGGTGGCAATGGTCGCATCCGCTTCATGCCGGTGATGCCATTCCATCATCTCCCGGTAATCCATCTTGTAGATCTGGTCGCCCGACAGGATCAGCGTGTCCTCCGGCGCCTCGGCCACCACTGACTCGATGTTCTGATACACCGCATCGGCGGTCCCCAGATACCAGTCGGAGTGCACCCGCTTCATCGGGGTGATCACCTCGATGAACTCGTTCAGTTCCGGCGAAAGAATGCTCCACCCGGCGCGTATGTGCCGTATCAGGTCGAGTGCCTTGTACTGCGCCAGCACAAACACCCGCCGCAGGTTGGAGTTGATGCAGTTGGAAAGAGTGAAGTCGATGATCCGGTAAATCCCGCCGAATGGCACAGCGGGCTTGGCCGTATTCCGCGTCAGTGGGAACAGGCGCTCTCCAGCGCCTCCAGCCAAGAGGATCGCTAGCGTACTGCGCATGGTGAACCTATCTCCGATCTTATGCAAGTTGTCTCAAAACCGCAAACCTGCGACACTAGATAGTGCCAGTTCCGCGGGATAAATATCCGAAATTCATGAACGAAGAGAGGGGTGATTCGGTTTGGCCGAAGTCATCGTACAAGATGGCGAAACGCTCGAAAGCGCACTACGCCGCTTTAAACGCAAGGTGCAGCAGGAAGACATCATTAAGGAGATCAAGCGTCACTCCTTCTACCTGAAGCCCGGCGAAAAGAAGCGCGTGAAGGAAGCGCTGGCGCGCAAGCGTAACCGCAAGCGCAAGAGCCGCGACATCGAGTAGTCCCTCGTCAGAAACAAGAAGGGCAGCCTGGCCACCCGGCCTCGGCTGCCCTTCTTATTTCTATGCTCGCCTTTAGCGGGCGTTCTTCATCATTGGATGCTCCACCTGCTGAAAGCCCGCCGGCACCGCCATCTTCGATCCATCCGCCGGAGCGTTGGAGAAGTTGGCCGATTCGATCACCATCTCCATCAGGATGCCGCTCTGTTGTCCTTGCGCCTGCTGGTTCTGCGCCGGCTGCTGCGGAGGCGGTTCCGGAGCCTGTTCCTGCTTCGGTTTCTTGCGGCCGAAGCCGCCCAATCCACCGATGCCGCCAATCTTGCCCAAGCGTCCCAACACCTGCTTCTCGGCTGTATCCGTGGCGCCCTTTTCGGCAGCCTTGCCGGCTACGTCACCCGCCGTCGGTCCTTGCGGAGTCGCGTTCGGATCGGAGATCTCGCTGGCCTTGGCCGGATCGAGTTGCGACCCCATCTTCGTGATCTGCCGCAGATGCACGCCGTTGAGTTTCTCGGCTTCCTTGGCCATCTTCTCGGCTGCCTCGCGCATGCGCGGATCGCTGGCCATGGCGGCGCCAAAGCCCGCCATCGACGAGTTCAAGAACGCACCGGCATACTTCATCGCCAGCTTCTTGCGGAACTCCTGCAGCTCTTCATAGCCGGGGATCTTTTCCTGCGCCACCCAGATGGAGCTCATCGTCTCCAAGGCGCCGGTCTGTCCCGACTTCTTGTCCTTGCCCTCCAGGATGAAGGTCATCAGAACTTCCTTCGAGTTGAAGCCCGAAACCATGGCGGTCTTGCCGGTCTCCTTGATATCCATCTTGAAATCGGCTTCCATCTGCGGGTCTTTGCCCTTGGCCTTGGACTCCTCCATCTTGCCTTTGTTCTTCTCCATCATGCGATCCATGGCCTGGCGCATCTGCTCAAAGGTGATGGTGGAATAGGTGCGTTTCTCGAAGTCGATGGTGGTGATGGAACCGGCATCCAGGTCGTAGATGGTGCCGTCCTTGGGCCCGATCTCGGCCATCTTGTTCCCCTTCAGGATGTGGGTTTTGGTCTGCGGCTCCGTCATGTTGCGCATGCTTTTGGACAGTCCGCCGAGCGACCGGCTCATCGCCGCCATCACACCTCCGGTAATGCGCGAGGTCTCGGTATAGGTAAAATCGGCCAGCAGCAATGCCGGGGCGAGCATGCCACACAACAATCGAATGGGCTTCATGGTTCGCAAATCCCTCCTTCTAAGAGCGTACAACGGGGAACGTGCAAGAAAGTAAGCGAATCCATCATGGCCGGTGTCGATTTTCGCCTGACGCGTTCGTCTACGGGTAGCCTAGTAGAAAGGAACCTAGACAGACATGCCTCAATACGTGCTCCTGCTGCGCGAAAGCGCCACGGTCAGCCCCAACATCAGCCCCGGCGAAATGGAAGCCATCATCAAACGCTACAAAGCCTGGGGCGCCAGCGTGGCGGCCAAGGGCCTCATGCGCGGCGGCAACAAGCTGCAGGACGGCACCGGCCGCAGCGTAACGGCCTCGGCCGGCAAACTCTCCGTCACCGACGGACCTTATGCCGAAAGCAAGGAGATCGTCGCCGGCTACTTCCTCATCGAAGCCGCCAACTACGACGAAGCGGTGCGCCTCTCCTCCGATTGCCCTCACCTCGACTTCGGCACCATCGAGATCCGCGAGGTGGAACCCACCGAGTGAGCGATTCCGTTACTGACCTTCTCGACCACCTGTTCCGGCGCCAGTCGGGACGCATGGTGTCCATGCTCACCGCGATCTTCGGCTCGCGGCACATGGAACTGGCCGAGGAGGTGGTGCAGGATGCACTGCTGCGCGCCCTGGAGCTATGGCCGTTTCAGGGCGTGCCCGATCAACCACAGGCCTGGCTGATGCGCGTGGCCCGCAACCTGGCGCTCGACCGGCTGCGCAGGGAAACCACCTTGGCATCGAAGATCCCCGAATTGGAGCGGCGCATGTCGGTCTCGACGGCGCCGGGGTTCGATGACGAGCACCTGGCCATGATGTTCCTCTGCTGCCATCCGAACCTGCCGCATGCGGCGCGGCTGTCGCTCACCTTGAAGCTGGTGGCCGGATTCAGCGTGGCGGAAATCGCCCGCGCCCTGCTCACCAAAGAGGATGCAGTGGCCCAGCGCATCGTGCGCGCCAAACGGCAGATCCGCGAGGACAACATCCCGCTCGAGCTGCCACCGCCGGAGGAACTGCCGCAACGCCTCGATTCGGTACTGGAAGCGCTCTACCTCATCTTCAATGAAGGCTACAGCGCCAGTTCCGGCGAAACGTTGCTGCGCCGCGATCTGTGCGAAGAGGCGATCTACCTCACCTCGCTGCTGGCGGCCAATCCGCATACGGCGGCGCCGCGGACGCACGCACTGCTGGCTCTGGAATACCTGCACGGGGCGCGGCTCGATGCACGCACCGACGCCGCCGGCGATCTGCTGCTGCTGGAAGAACAGGATCGCAGCCGCTGGGATCAGAGAGCAATAGCCCTCGGCTTTCAACACCTGGACGCGAGCGCCCGGGGCGACGAGATGAGCCCCTATCATGTGCAGGCGGCCATCGCCGCCGAACATGCAGGCGGACACCCCGATTGGAGTTCCATCGTCACGCTCTACGATCAGCTCTACCAACTGCAGCCGTCACCGGTAGTGCTGCTCAACCGGGCCGTGGCAGTGGCCCGCCGCGATGGGCCGCGCGCCGGGCTTCAGGCAGTGGAAGAGATCGCCCGCGACCCGGCCCTGGCGCGCTACTACCTGCTGCCCGCGGTGAAGGCCGCGTTGCATCAGGAGGCGGGAGAACCGGCGCTCGCCGCCGCATCTTATATGGATGCGCTGGGCTGCCCGTCCAACGCCGCCGAACGCCGATTTCTGGAGCGCCGCCTCGCGGGGTTACAATAACCCTTTCTGGGTTCCACATGGCCGAAATCAATATCCGTCCCAGCTCCATGCTGATGAAAGCGAAGTATGCCCTTGCCGCGTTGCTCACCGGCGTGGTGGTGTACCTCTGGCAGGCCCGCGATCAGATCTACTTTCTCGGGCTCTTGATCATTCCTCTATACCTGGTGATTACAGCCACTTCCCAAATGGTGAAGAACCGTTTCACCACCATGCAGATCTCCGGTGACCGGCTGAAGTACGAGGCCGGCATGGCGTCGAAGACGTCGCGCTCCATCCCGCTGCACAAGGTGCAGGACGTGACCGTGAAGCAGACCATGGGCCAGCGCATTCTCGGCCTCGGCGATCTTTCTATTGAAACAGCGGGCGAAACCAGCCGTCTCACTATTGAGCAGATCGCTTCTCCGCGGGTCGTCGCCGAACAGATTCTCGATATCGTAGCCAGATTGAACGAAAGCAAGAAATGAGCGAACCAATTCTCCACAATAGAGTCGCGGTAATTACCGGGGCCAGCCGCGGACTGGGCCGCGCCATGGCACTCGCGTTGGGTGAGGCTGGTGCGAGGCTCGCGCTGGTGGCGCGCGATCTGGCCAAACTCGAAGAGACCCAAACCGCCGCGCGCGCCCTTGGGGCCGAATGCGAAGTGTTTGTCGCCGACGTGGGCAAAGAGGACTCCGTGCAGGCGGTGGAAGCGAAGATCATCAGCCGCTTCGGCGCGTGCCATATCCTGGTGAACAACGCGGGCATCAATCTGCGCAAGAACATCACCGAGTTCACACTCGAGGAATGGAATCTGGTGATGAACAGCAACCTCACCAGCGTGTTCCTGATGTGCCGCGCCTTCGTGCCGCATATGAAAGGCCACGGCTACGGGCGCATCATCAACATGACGTCGATCATGAGCCATGTGTCGCTGCCCGGACGCACTGCTTACTCCTCCAGCAAGACAGCGTTGCTCGGCCTGACGCGAGCCCTGGCACTGGAACTGGCGGGCGAAGACATTACCGTGAACGGAATCAGCCCCGGCCCCTTTGGCACGGAAATGAATACGGCGCTGATGAACAACCCCGAGTTGAACGCGCAGTTCCTGTCGAAGATTCCCGTCGGGCGCTGGGGCAAGGTGGAAGAGATCGGCAAGCTCGCGCTCTATCTGTGCTCGCCCGATGCCGGCTTTATCACGGGCACCGACATCCTCATTGACGGAGGTTGGTGTGCAGCGTAGGTGGGTGCTGCCCGCCTTGCTGCTGGCCGGGTGCGCCGGCGGGCCGCGCAAGAAGCAGATCGCCGTCATCCCCAAGGCAACGTCGCATGTCTTCTGGATCGCGGTGCAAAGCGGCGCCATGGCGGCAGGCAAGGAGCTTGACGTCGAGGTGCTGTGGAACGGCCCTTCGTCCGAAACCGAGTACAGCCGCCAGATTCAGATCGTCGACTCGATGGTCGCCCGCCGCGTGGACGGCATCGCGATCGCCGCCGCCGAGCGCAAAGCGCTGGTGCAGGCCGTGGAGCGAGCCGTGGATGCCGGCATTCCCGTAACCGTGTTCGACTCCGGCCTCGATTCGGAGAAGTACATGACGTTCGTGGCCACGAACAACGTGGAGGGCGGCAAGATCGCGGCGCGCGAACTGGCGCGGCTCATCGGCAATGAAGGCAGCGTCGCGCTGCTGATGCATGCCCCGGGGAGCCAGTCCACCATGGATCGGGAAAAGGGCTTCGAAGACACCATGGCCGCGGAGTTCCCCAACATCAAGATCGTGGCGCGGCAGTTCAGCCAGTCCG